>NZ_CP170156.1:1012500-5812500 GCF_042258955.1 Bradyrhizobium sp. ma5 | reverse complement strand
TCGCCTGGGCGAGGATCACGATCGTCCCGAGCAGGTTCGGCGATACTGCGCCCGAGAGTAGCAGCGCGATGCTGGCAAGCGTCCAGGCCGCGTTGCCGGCGACCACGAGGATCACAGGTCCTTTCGGCAGCGAAGTTCGCGCGGCGAGCCAACCGACCAGCGCGGTGTAGGCGATCAGGAACAGCCCGGTCTCGCGCAGCAGCGCTTCTGGCAGGCCGAGCAGCGAGGCCAGGGCTGCGGTGTCGAGCACCATCGCGATGGCGGATACGCCGCTGAAGACCGCATCGGCAAGCAAGGCGCGGCGCAGCAGCTGGGACGAGTGGATCATGGCAGGGTCTCCTCGGGTTGGGGTGGTTAGCGGAACAGGGACTGCAGCTCGCGCCACAGCCGGAACGGGCACAGCGCCTTGCCGACCCTCATCTCGACCGCATAGACCTGCGCGAACACGAACATGCCGGTGTCGTGCACGAGCGGCTGGGGCATGTTCAGCGAGCGCGCGACCAGCCAGGTGGCCAGATGGACCAGCCACGGGATCAGGACGGCGAAGGCGCGGATAAGGGACAGCATCAGCATGGTCATCTCCTGTGCCGTGGAAGATGAGCCGGCCCGCGCGCCAATTCGATTACCTCAGGCGTAATGGAACGGGCGAATTTCGCATGGTAGGTTTTGCACCATGAACGCACATGCATCCCTGGCGCGGGCCGAGCCCGCGAAACCCGTCCTGATCGGCGAGCACCTGCGCGAATGGCGGCAGCGCCGTCATCTCAGCCAGCTCGACCTCGCTGTCGATGCCGAGATCTCGGCGCGGCATTTGAGCTTCGTCGAGACCGGCCGCTCGGCGCCGTCGCGCGACATGGTCCTCAAACTGGCGGAGCGCCTCGACGTGCCCCTACGCGAACGCAACGTGCTGCTGGTCGCCGCGGGGTTCGCACCCGCATTCCCGCAACGCTCGCTGGAGGATCCCGCGCTGAAATCGGCGCGCGAGGCGATCAATTTGGTGTTGAAGGCGCATGAGCCCAATCCGGCGCTGGCCTATGACCGGCACTGGAATCTGGTCTCTGCCAACCGCATGGTGGCGCCGTTGCTCGAGGGCGTGCCGCAGCGGCTGCTCGGCCAGCCCTTCAACATCCTGCGGCTGGCCTTCCACCCGGAGGGCCTCGCGCCGCGCACCGTGAACTTGGCGGAATGGGCCGCGCATCTCCTGGAGCGGCTGCATCGGCAGTGCGAGGCAACGGCTGATCCGGAGCTGCTCAAGCTCTATCAGGACCTGAAGTCCTATCCGATCCCGGCGCGGTCGGCCCCGATCACCCCCGACAACAACGTCGCGTTGCCGTTCAAGCTCCGCCTCAATGGCGAGGTCCTGAGCTTCATCTCGACCACCATGGTGTTCGGCACCCCGGTCGACATTACGTTGCAGGAACTGGCGCTGGAAACCTTCTTTCCGGCCGACGAGCTGACCGCCGAACGGATGCGGCAGATGGCAGCCAGTATGAAATAGCGGCTTGTCTCGGGGCGCTTTCGGCCTACTTTTGCGGTTCCAATTCCGCCGGGAACCCTGCCATGAGCGATCTGAAGCCGCTTCGCCTCGATATCGTCTCCGACGTCGTTTGCCCCTGGTGCTATATCGGCAAGCATCGCATCGAGGATGCGCTCAAGCTGGTGCCCGATGTGCCGGTCGAGGTGCACTGGCGGCCGTTCTTCCTCAACAATTGGGTGCCGCGCGAGGGCATCAGCCGCGACGAATATCTCACCGCCAAGTTCGGCTCGGTCGACGCCTACAAGGGCATCGCCGGCCGCGTGGTCGCGGCCGCCAATGAGGAGGGGCTGACCTACCATCCCGAACTCGTCAAGCGGCAGCCCAACACGATCGACTGCCATCGCCTGATCCACTGGGCCGAGGCCAAGGGCAAGGCGGCCGAGATGAAGCAGCGGCTGATGGAGCTGTATTTCCGCGACGGCGGCGATCTCACCGACACCAACGTGCTGGTGCAGGCGGCAGCCGATGTCGGGCTCGACGCCGCCGACACGCGCAAGCGTCTTGCCACCGACGAGGATGTGGCGCTGGTGTCCGCGCAGGCTCAGGAAGCCTCCGAAAAGGGCATCTCCGGCGTGCCGACCTTCGTGTTCGCGCAGAAATATGCGGTGTCCGGCGCCCAGCCGGCTGAGCAGCTCGCCCGCGCCATCCGCGAGGTCTCGGCCGAGATCAACGCGCAGGCGGCCGAGTAATCCGAAGTCCTTCACGAAAGCCCGGCACATGCCGGGCTTTTTCGTTAGCCCACACGATCCATCGGAAACAACCAGGGAGACAATCATGATCTATGAGCTGCGCACCTACACGGTACGTCCAGGGACCGTCGGCGAGATGGTCAAGGCGGCGAGCACGATCTCGCGCGATATCCGCGCCGACAATTTCGGCAAGCTGGAAGGTTACTGGATCACCGAGATCGGGCCGCTCAATCAGGTCATGCACATGTGGAGCTACGCCGACCTCAACGAGCGGGCCCGGCTGCGCGCCGAGCTTGCGAAGAATCCGCGGTGGACCGGCGAGTACATTCCGGCGATCCGTCCGCTCCTGGTGCGCCAGGAGGTCCGGCTGCTGAATGCGATCATTCCGCCGGTCGCGCCGGCCGCCAAAGGCAACATCTACGAATTCCGCAACTATCGCGCCAAGCCGCTCGGCGGCGTCAAGCAATGGCTCGACCTGATCACCGGCGTGCTGCCGGAGCGCGAGAAATATTCCAAGATCGTCGGCCTCTGGCACACCGATTCCGGGCAGCCCAACGAGGTCTGCCACATCTGGGCCTATCCCGATCTCAACGCCCGCGCCGCGGCGCGCGGTGGTGCGATGATGGATCCGGCCTGGCTGGAATTCCTCGGCAAGGGCACGCAGCTGCTCGAGGAGATGCACTCGACCATCATGCTGCCGGCCCCGCACTCGCCGCTGCAGTAACGCGGAGGATGGTCGGGCCGGGGGTGCACAGCGGCAGAAAGCCTCACCCGATGTTTCCATCGGATGAGGCTTTCCAGGCAAGGGCATGCACTGCCTGAGAAACAGCGCGCCGCAACGCTAGAAGGGCTAGCTGACACCAACCTGACGGCGGGAACTTGTTGTTTCCCGATATGTCTGCATGGCTACGAAAAGGTAAACCATTGGTCACGGTGCAGGAGCTCGGTGTGCCGTTGTGCCGTGCCGCCCGCCGCACTACCGAGACCAGGACGGCACCAAGTTGCGTGATGCCGCTTCGTCCAGCGCGGCGAACCGGTCCGAGCCAGCCTCGAACGCCGTGACCACGTCCGCGAGCCGGTCGAGCTCGGCAAGGGCGTCAACCTTCAAGACCTTGCTGGCCGGCGCAGCGTCGCGCCAGCTATCCCAGGCCGACATTTGCCGGTTCGTGAGCGACAGCAGGTCGCGGTAGACGTTGACGTGAAGAAACCACAGACCGGTGGCCGCGCCGTGACCGAACGCTCCGGCAGCCACCGCGTTGCTCCTCACCATTCGCCAGGCCTGCGATGCCGTCAGAAACGCATCGCGCGGCAGGTTCGCGCCGTCGAACGTGATCTGCAGTTGGTCGATCTGGAGCGCATCGAGCTGCGCGTCGGCCTGCAGCCAGCGCCGGTCGCCCGGTGACCAATATTCGCAGATCCAATGATCATGATAGATGTCGTCGCCGATGTAGGTCGCAAAGCCGCAGCGGACCCGCGCCGGGATTGATCGGCTTCGGAGCATGCTGCACAGCAGGAGCGCGTAGTCGCGACAGGTGCCGAACGTACGGCTGCGTGGCGGGCGTGGCGCGGTGAGCGATCCGGCGAACGACACCTGGATCAGCTTCAACCGATCTGCAACCGGCTGGGTTTGCCGGACCGTCGGGAAATCAGGCGGAATGCCGTACCGCTCCGCCAACGCGACGTGAATGATCAGCCCAGAGATGACTTCGCACAGTCCGGAGACCGTTGCGGGCAAATCGTCATACGCACCGGCCAGCTCGCCGGGGTCGGTCAACGCGTCCTGCCGGACGTAGCATTCCTGGATCGTCACGTTCCAGCCCGATCATGACGTTACCGGCTCGAAGCCGTCATGCGCAGCCTATCGATCCGTGCGGGCTCGCGCAAAGGGGGCCGTGTTATCCGGGCTTGCCGCGCCGGCTGCGGATGAAGTGGACGGCGCCGCGCGCGGCCTCGTAGGCGAGATTGTTCAGGGTCAGCGCCGCATGAACGGCGGTGACCAGCGGATCGCGCCGCCGCAGCGGCAGCAGCACGTCGCCGATCGCGAAGCGGCCGCGCCAGATCGGGTCGATCATGGGGTGGCCGGGCGCCGCGGTGGAATCGGCCGAATTGATCGCGGGATCGGCGCAGAGATGGCGCGTCAGCTCCAGCGTCAATTGTGCGCCCGGCGAATGCTTCGCAAAGCGCTCGTCGATGCCGATCTTGAAGAAGAAGGCGCGGTCCTGGTGGCGCACCACGATGCCGCCTGCGACCGCCGTGCCGCCCGCATGCAGCGTGACGATCTCGCAGCGGCCGGTCTCGGCCAGCGCCGACGTCGCGCGGCGGATGAAGGCTGTGTCGCCGGCATGCTGGCTGAGCGCGGTGCCGCGCTGGCCCTTCCAGCCGCCGGCTTCGAGCGCAAGGAAAGTCTCGAGCGCCGCCGCAACCTCGCGCGGCGTGCGGGCGACGTCGAAGCGCACCGCGCCGTGGTCGGACAGGCGATGGCGCTGCCGGCGCAGCTCCTTCAGCTTCTTGGGCCCGAGCGCGTCGCGCAGCAATTCATCGGCATCGCGCGTCGCATCGAGCTGTGCACGCTGATAGGAGCTCAGCACGCGCGGCCCCAAACCGTCGCGCGCGAGCACCGCGCGGATCGCCGCCATGGCCGGGCCCTCGAGCGACATGGTGCGCAGGATCAGCGCATGTGCGCCCGCATTGCGCGCCTGCTGCAGCATGTTGCCGGCGGCCTGCTCGGCGGCATCGCGGTCGAGCAGCGGTGTGCACAGCGTGCCGTAGGGTTCGGCGCCGACCAGCGCGGGCAGGGGGATCCGGTAGATTCGCCGCAACGGCACGACCGGCAACAGCCCGATCAATTGCCCGGCATCGCCGGTGGCGCTGAGCAGCGATGCGCCGGTGCGGCCGCGCGCGGAGGCATCGACCGCCAATTCCCAGTCGGGCTGGTAGTAGCCATTGGCCTCGATCGCGCGCTCGGCAAGCGCCCGCCATGCGCCGACCGGCACGGCCGACAGCGGCGGCAACGTGCGATCGTCCGTGGCATCCTTGCGCGATGCACGGCGGATCATTGCCTGGTCAGCAATATCGGCCACGTCCCATGTTTCCCCGATCGGCAAGGCTGATCGGCCTTGCGTTCATCGCAGGCAACGCTAGCGGAGAGAGATGGAAAATGCCGTTGAGGCCATCCGGCAATTTGAGCGGTAATGTTAACGGGGCGTTCAGCATATGCCGGTGGTGTTGGTGCGCGCAGTCCGACGCGACCAGCATACCGGCTAGGGACGTACGCTATGGCGACCACGGTGGACCGACGATGAAGCTGACGTCGTCGGTCCAAAGTGCCTTGTTGTCCCAGGGATTGGTGCCGTCCCCGTCACCTGCGACATAGACCTTGCCGTAGTAGTGGCGGATGTACTTCGTTGGATAGTTCAGCGCGTGGAATGAATTTCCCTTTCCGTTCTTGCCCGGCTGCGCGCAGAAGGTTGCGTCGGAGCGATTGAGCGCCGTGCCGTCGAACGGCTGCAGATGCAGCGCAGAGTTCTGATGCCGCAGGAAATCACCCGGATCGCTCTTCGACTCGAAGGAGACGCAGGAGCTGCCGGCGAGGCCGCGCCGGACGATCCATGTCGCGTCGCGCCTGTCCTGCACCGCGCTGCCCGATGTGATCGGTGCGATGACCGCGGCGCCGTTCCGGTTGCGGACATAGTCTCCAGCGCAGCATGCCGTGGTCGCCTGCAACGAGATTTCCGATCCCGGCATCAGCGTTCCGGACAGACCCGTGGGCGTGCCATAGCCCGCGGCGAGGATGTTGGACTGGACCGCGTTGTCGGCGGCGTCGGTTGGAAAACCCGACGTCATCACGCCTTCGAAGAAGGAGCCCGCGGAGGCGTGGCTGTTATCGCCTCCGATGCCGAGGATGATCGCGCCTTCCTGGCGCATCGGCGCATATCCGCTCGGCAGGGCGCCGGAATAGATCGTCCTGAGCCCGCCCGATTGCGCGTCGCCCCACTTCAGCGCAAATCGCGTCTGGCCGTTGTTCTTCAACCAGGCCGAGATGAACGGACGCGGTCCGCCGGCGATTATTGCAGCAGGATTGCAGCTTCGCTTGTCCCAGTGGAAGATTCCGTTCTCCAGGTCCGCGTGCACCCCGGGTCCTGTTTGGCCTCGGCAGTTCGGCCATTCCAGATCGCGACTGACGTTGAGCGCATCCATGTGGCCGGCGCCGGTGTCGGTGCTGCTCGTCTCGGCGTTGCCATAGTCGAAACAGCAGCCCGAATTGAAATGGGTTGCGGAGGAAACCATGTACATTCCCTCCGGCTCGCCCTTGACCGCAACGCCAGTCGTCCTGGTGTTGTGATATCCCATTCCGGGCGAAATCGAGACGCCATAGACCTGATGACCGCCGGCCGTGACCGGTAGCGCGTCGGCCGCGGCGCCAAGGTCGGATCCTCCGGGGCCGGGTCCCTTGTAATGTCCGCCGGCAGCGATGACGAGGTCGTTGTGCTGGGGCGACTGATCGTAGATCTTGGTGATGATGCAATTGGTGTTGGCGCAGAAAGTATCCTGCGTTGCAGCGTTCGCGTAGCCGTCCGCAAGCAGGCCGATGTTCTCGGCGGTGTCGTCCGACGCTCGCTTCACCTGATAGAGCGCGCCGGCATATTTGGCATAGAGCGATCTCACCGTGCTGTGTGCGGCGACGCATGGCGTATGCGCCGCGGCGTAGATGTCGCAGGGCCTCTGCTTGATCGTCTCACTCTGCGCGTCGCGAAGACCGATCAGTCCACCTGCCATCAAACCGACGATCACCGCCAACGCGGCGCGGACTCCCTTGGGCCTCAAGGAGGAGGGCAATACGCTCATGACCGCTATGATCCTCTCGTCGCCGCGACAACGTAGCTGCGGAGATCGCGAGGGCGCATAACAATACGGTGACGGTGATGCGGCCGGCTACGGCTTGGGACTTCGCTGCGCTTCGAGCTGAACGGCGCTGTCGACCGGCTCGTAGGTCTCGGTCACGCAATTGTCGTCAGCCTCCACCTGCCGGCGATCGAAGATCGCGCCGTCATTGATGAAGACGCGATAGGTCTGCGTCCCGAGCGGCTTGCCGATCACCGACGTCAGTTCGGCGCGCACGCAGGCGGTCCAGCCGGTGCCGCGCGGGTCGTGCAGCGGGGCGGAGACCCGCACATGGGCCGGCTGCGAGCCGGCGGTGAACACCGAATCCAGCTTGCCGGCCACCAGTCGCTTGACATCCGGAGGCGTCTCGAGCGGCGCCGGCTCGGTGGCCTTGACCTTCAGCATGTCAGGCCATACCGCGTGGCTGTCCGCCAGCCCGCAGCCGCTCAACATCAAGGCGGCGCCGGCCAGCAGCGCCGCCACTTGTACCTGTCCCTGTCCCATCGAACTAATTTAATGTGCCGCCGCCCACATTGCGCCCCCCTGGTGGGGCTGAATCCGCATCGCGCGACGCTTTGTCGATCAACAAATGTCGAGCGACAAGCTATGTTCGGGGTAGAGGTGTTGCCGGATGTTTCTACGGCTGCGGGGGAGAGAGACTGACATGAAAAGCTTCACGGTTGCTGCCGTCATTCTGGGGCTGATCGCGACACCGACCCTGGCCCAGGGCCGGCGAGGCGGCGGGGGCGACGACAGGAAGACGGAGAAGAAGCCTCAGATCGACGAGAAGGCCTACAAGGCCGCACTCGATCGTATTCCCGAGCCCAAGGAGAAATACGATCCCTGGGGCGTCACCAAGCCGGCCGCCGATCCAGCCAAGAAGCCGAAATAGCCGGGCCGATCTGATCCCTGCGATAATTCAGGCCCGAGAACCGGCGCCGGCGGCCGCAGATTGCCGCACGGCATGAACCTTCACCTGACGGCTTTCGACCCATCTCCGATGCCATTGTCGGAGGCCGTCATGCTTCGTCGTTCGCTCCTCGGCCTGATCGTTCCGGCTGCGATCCTGTTCGGTGCCGTGCCGGCACTGGCGGAAAGCCGTCTGGCGCTGGTGATCGGGCAGTCCGCCTACAAGTCGGTGCCCGCGCTGCCCAATCCGGCCAACGACGCCAGGGCGATGTCACAGATGCTGACCGATGCCGGCTTTGCGGTGACAACGGCATCGGATCTGTCCCAGGATGAGATGCGGGCAAGGATCAGCGACTTCGCCAGCCAGGTGGCGGCGAAGGGCGCCGACACCGTGGCGCTGGTGTTCTATGCCGGGCATGGCCTGCAGATCGATGGCGAGAACTATCTGGTGCCGGTCGATGTCGATCCGAAGCGCGAGGCCGACATCCCGATCCAGGCGGTTCGCCTCAACGACATCCTGAACACGCTGACCTCTGTGCCGAGCCGGATGCGCATCGTGCTGCTCGACGCCTGCCGCAACAATCCGTTCCCGGAGCTCAGCAAGACCGCCGGGCATGGGCTTGCCATCGTCGATGCCAGGATCGGCGCGCCCGGCACCTTCGTCTCGTTCTCGACGTCACCGGGCGCCGAGGCCGAGGACGGCAGCGGCGCCAACAGCCCTTACACGACCGCGCTGCTGGCTTCGGCGAAGGAGCCGGGGATTCCGATCGAGGACACCTTCAAGCGCGTCCGCCTGGCAGTGAACAAGGCGACCGACGGCCGCCAGACGCCGTGGGATTCCTCGTCGCTCACCGACGATTTCCGCTTCATGGCAGGTACGTCAGCGTCGGCCGCGGTCACGCCGGCGCCGGCCGCGACCAAGCGCACCGTCGACGAGTGGAAACGCGAATTGCAGGGCAAGCCGATCGAGGTTGCCAACGAAATGATGGTGGTCGACGGCACCGATGAAGCCTATGAAGCCTTCGCCGCGATCTTCGCCGGCACGCCGCGGGGCCTGCAGGCGCGCGACTGGCTCGACCGGCATCGCCGCATGGTGGCCTGGAACGACGCCATTCTCGCCAATACGGCGGCGGCCTATCGCAGCTTCCTCGTGCTGTACCCCGACAGCGATCTGACGGCGACCGCGCGCAAGA
The DNA here is from genome assembly GCF_042258955.1 of Bradyrhizobium sp. ma5. Lineage (NCBI taxonomy): Bacteria > Pseudomonadati > Pseudomonadota > Alphaproteobacteria > Hyphomicrobiales > Nitrobacteraceae > Bradyrhizobium > Bradyrhizobium sp. ma5. Next base: position 5,803,291 of record NZ_CP170156.1, on the reverse strand, counting down.
TGATCGAACGGTTGCGCTACCGTCCCGATCTGACACCGGCCGCCGCGCTCAGCGTGCCCGCGACGAACGTCGCGCTGGCGGCGCCGACCTGTCCCTGCAACACCGCGCCGCCGCAGCAGGAGCAGAAGGCGGCCGCGCCTGTGAAGAAGCGTGCCGATCCCGATCCGCCGCCGCGCCGCGCCGGCAAGCGCCCGCCGCGCGTCGTGGTCGAGGACGATGTTGTGGTCGTACGTCGGCCGCCTCCGGCCGTGGTCTACGAGCCGGTCGGACCGCCGATCGGAATCGGGATTGGCATCGGCGGCGGCTATCGCGGCAACTATGGCGGCGGTTATCGCAGGGGTGGATACTGACGCGCCAATCGCGTAAAGGCTTTTCCCGCATGAGATGCGGCATCCGATGATCGCATCTCGCGGGAGGATGCAATGCGGTCGCTGTTTCGCCTGCTTGCCGCGCTTGTGCTTTACGTGCAGCCGGCGCTCGCCTGGGAGTATTGGGGCGGCGACAGTGGGGGCACACGCTTCTCGCCGCTGACAGAGATCACAACAGACAATGTCGGCACGCTGGTGCGCGGCTGGGAATTCCGCACCGGCGATCTCGACGCACGTCCGCCCGAGGTCATGAAGCGCACCAAGTTCGAGGTGACCCCGCTGTTCGTCGAGGACAGCCTGATCTTCTGCACGCCGTTCAACGAGGTGATCGCGCTCGATCCCGGCACCGGTACGCAGAAATGGCGTTTCGATCCGAAGATCAGCATGGCACAGCGGCCGGCCAATCGCTTTGTCTGCCGCGGCGTCGCGCACTGGACCGATGATCGTGCCGCTGAAGGTGCGGCCTGCAAGTCGCGCATCTTCACCGGCACCAACGACACGCGCCTGATCGCGCTCGATGCCAGGACCGGCAAACCCTGCGCCGATTTCGGCAACAATGGCGAGATCAAGATCGACGCCGGCATGAAGCTGGAATGGCCCGGCGAGTTTCAGATCACGTCGGCGCCGGTGACCGGACGCGGCGTGGTCGTGGTCGGGTCCGCGATCGGCGACAACCGGCGGGTTGATGCGCCGGTCGGCGCGGTGCACGCCTTCGATGCGCGGACCGGCCAACCGCGCTGGACCTTCGACCCGCTCGTGCATGCCGGCGTCGAGGCCGGCCACAGCAATGTCTGGGCGCCGATGTCGGTCGACGAGGAGCGCGGCCTGGTGTTCCTGCCGACGACATCGCCCAGTCCCGATTTCTGGGGCGGCAAGCGTCCCGGCAATGACGAGCACGCCAATTCCGTCGTCGCGCTGCGCATCGAGAGCGGTGAGCTCGCATGGGCATTCCAGACCGTCCATCACGACGTCTGGGACTACGACCTGCCGGCACAGCCGACGCTGGCGCGGATCGACACCGGCAACGGCATGCGCGACGTCGTGATCCAGCCGACCAAGCAGGGCTTCGTGTTCGTGCTCGATCGCGACACCGGTAAGCCGGTGTGGCCGGTCGAAGAGCGCGCGGTGCCGCAGAACGGCGCCGAGGGCGAGCAACTGTCGCCGACGCAGCCGTTCCCGACCCATGTGCCGCCGCTGCTGACGCAGCGGATGACGGCCGATGATGTCGGCGGCCTCCTGCCGGGCATCGGGAGCGCGGCGTGCGACAAGCTGCTCGCGCAATCCCGCAATGAGGGGCTTTACACGCCGCCGTCGACGCAGGGCACGATCATCTATCCGATGACCGGCGGCGGTGTGAACTGGGGCAGCGCGGCCTTTGATCCCGTCAACCAGATCCTGTTCGCCAATGTCAGTCACGCGGCGCATGTCATCACGCTGATTCCGCGCGATCAGGCCAAGGGCTTCAATCCGCCGCCCGGCCACGATTTCGGCCAGCAGCAGGGCGCGCCATTTGCGATGTCGCGGGCGCTGGCGAGTACGGAGGTGGGGTCGCCGTGCAACAAGCCGCCATGGGGCGAGACGGTGGCGGTCGATCTCAAGGCCGGCAAGATCCTCTGGCATGCGTCGGTCGGCACCAGCGAGGATCTCGCACCGCTCGGCATCGCGCTCAATACCGGCACGCCGCTGCTCAGTGGCGTCGCGATCACCGCGGGCGGACTGGTGTTTACCGGTGCGATGGACGCCTATCTGCGCGCGTTCGATGTCAAGTCGGGCCGGCAGTTGTGGCTCGGCCGGCTTCCGGTGCCGGGCGTCGCCAATCCGATGACCTATCTCTGGAAGGGCGAGCAGTATGTCGTGATCGGCGCCGGCGGCCATTCGGAAGGCGGCACCTCGATCGGCGACAGCGTGGTGGCATTTCGCCTGCCGCGCCAGGGCGAGGGTGTTTCACTTCTCACGCGCCTGATCGATCGTCCCGGCGGACGGTTTGCCGCGAAGGCGCTCGCGGCCTGGCTGGTGCTCATGGCCCTCATTGCGCTGTTGTGGCGCTGGCGGCACAGCCGTCGCTCGCGATCCGCTTAGGTGCTCCCTGCCGCAGGTGCGCGCCGCCAAAATATCGAAAACAACCCCATGCAAAGTAGCCGGCGGCTGCGGGCGTTCGAAAAGCAACTTGACACGTCGGGCAACTCAAGGACATTTTCTAATATTCCGAAATTGTGCGAGCGCCGCCTCGCTGCGTCAAGGCGCGATGAATTCAGGTTCTTCGCCGCCTCTGACTGGTCCGGTATTGTGTGCAGTCCGGACTTCTCATCAACGATCCTCGACCGCCGCATTTGACCCATTGCAGACGTCATCCCTCCGGCACGCCGGACAGGCGCATGCCCTCATACAGACGTTCACGCCCGGCGAGATAGATCGGGTTTTCGCTCGGCACGTTGGCGCGCAACCGCTGGATGGTAAATGTCGGATCAAGCGCAAGTCCGTCCTGGGCCGCCTCGCGTGCTTCGCTCAGCAAGCCCTGCAACGCCAGTGCGGCGGCGAGATGGAAATGGGCCAGAGGGTAATTGTAGTTGTCCTTTAGGCCGTGCCTGAGCCATTCGACCGCTTCCTGATAGGCACAGAGCTGAATCCTGGAAAAACCGACAAATGCCCTCCAGATCCCTGCGAAACTGTCACGAGGAGATAGACGAAGGGCGTCGCTGACATGGGCCTCCGTCTCAGAGCCGCGACCAAGAAGATATTTGGCATTACCCATGTATGCATGTGCATCGGCCGAATTTCGATCGATTTCCAACGCCTGCTGCAAATGGGTAATGCCTTGGGTGGCGCGCTTGGTCGAAACTTGTAGGAGACCCAAAATCTTGTGCGCTAAGGCGTGCCGCGGGGCGATCTTGAGCGCCTTCGTCAAGTTTGCCTCGGCGGCTGCGAGACGCGCTGCCCGATCATCGGTCAAGAAGGCGAGGCCGATTGTAGCGTCAATGTTGGCCAGTCCGACGAGCGCGTCGATGCTGCCGGGGTCGAGCGCCAACGCGCGCTCAAGAAAGCCACGCGAGCGGGCAAGGGTTTCGTTCGTCATCCCTTTGTGCAAACAGGCTATGCCTTGAAAGTACAAGTCCGTCGCATCGGGATGCGTGGAACACTCGGATCGTCGGGCTTCGGCTACGACCAACTCGATGTTCATCGCATTGGCAAGCCTCGAAACGATTTCGTCCTGCATATCGAACAGATCAGCGACGAGCTTGTCGAATCGATCTGCCCAAAGGTGATTTCCGCCTTCGGCGTCGATCAGCTGGACGTTGACCCGAAGCCGGTTACCGCTTCGTTGCATCGAACCTTCGAGCACGTAGCGGACATTCAACTCCTGCCCGATCTGCTTGACGGGCACCACTTTGTTCTTGAAGGTGAACGCGGTGTTGCGGGCGATGACGAGGGCTCCGCTGATGCGCGACAGGTCTGTCGTCAGGCTCTCTGTTACTCCATCGACAAAGTAATCCTGCTCGGGATTGCCGCCGATGTTGGCAAATGGCAGCACTACAATCGACAAATGAGGGGCTACTGGCGGCTTCGGAATTGGGGCGTCATCTCGCGCGCTGGGGTCAAATCCGCCTCGGGCCACCGCATAAGCCCGCACCGGACGCGCGATATTTTTGAGGGTCCGCTCACCCAATTCGATGAATCCGACATCGACTTTGCCTCGAACCTGCTCGTAAGCGGAGAACGAGATGCAGATGCCGCCGGGTTCGGCAATACCTTCGAGCCTAGCGGCAACATTGACGCCCTCGCCGAGAATGTCGTCGCCGTCGATAAGTATGTCGCCGAGGTTGATCCCGATCCTGAACAGCATACGCCGGTCTTGAGGCACACCGTCGTTTCGCTCGTCCATCACCGTCTGAACCGCCACCGCGCAATCAACGGCATCGACGACCGATGGAAATTCAAGCAACAAGCCGTCGCCCGTGGTTTTGACGATGCGACCGCCGTGGTTTGCCACGATCACGTCCGTCACGGCGCGATGTTCACGGAGGATACGGGCCGTGCCGACCTCATCGAGACCCATCAATCGCGAGTAGCCCGCGACGTCGGCCGCCAAGATCGCCGATAACCTACGTCCGATCCGGCCTGGCTGCTCTCGCACCATTGGTTCGCAGTTCCTTTACTGTCCTTTTTAGGACAATCGTACCACCGTGCCAACACGCCTGATGACGATGGTGGGAGGACGTTCATCCGCTTCTGGCCCATAGCTGATGGTCTGAATGACCTTCGAGAAGGTCGGCTCTCCGAAGAGAACCGGTAGTCCTAGGCTCGGTCGCTGCCGGCGGCTTTTGACCCAACTCGGACATGTCCGCACGCCTGCGGAGTGTCTATTCGCTGATTGCGTTGCTACCGCCGCGCCAGATTGATCCTTCAGCACGGAACCGGTGGCAGCGTCACCGGCGCCGCTACTTTGTGAATCTTGGCCTTGTGGATGTCGGCGGCGTTGGCGCCGCGGGCTGAAGGTTGAACGTCAGCCAGACGTTCCAGCCTGCCGGCCGATTTTCATTGGCGAATTCGCCGTAGCCCTTCAGGTTCAGATATCCCTGCATGTCCCCCACCGGGAAAATGTAGCCGACCTGCGGGCCGACGCCGGCCACCCGCGACCGAAAGCAGCCGACGCGATCGCCGGAGCCGCTGTCGCATCCGAGCCCCTGATAGAGGTAACCGACGAGGCCGACCTGCCACTGCTTGGTCAGGAATTGCGACGCGCCCCAGTCGAGGTGCATGTCGACGCCGCTTTGATATTCAGTGGAGGGGTTGACGAAGTTGTAGGTGAACCCCAGCACCGCCGAAAATTCGTGCCCGGTCTTTGGATCGAAATAGGTGTAGCCGCCGCCCGCGTCGATTGCCCAGTGCCCAATCCCCAAATTCGCGAGGCGGGTCGACTGGTAGGCGCCGGCCGGGAGGTCGGCGGTAATGTACGTCATGTAATTGTTGACGCCGGCATTCCAGCGCAGCGCGAACTGCGGGATCAGGTCGCCGAATGCAATGAGCGAGCTGTCGATGCTGTCAAACCGGGAGAAGGGGGACATGGCGCCGCCCGGTCCCGTCAACGTCCCCACAAGCGATCCAGCGAGCGAGGTGGAGTTGGATCCGTAGGCCGCCAACAGGGTGGCAGAGGCCTGACCACCAAGCACCGGTGTCGCAAAAGTATAAGTCCCGGCCAGAAAGCCAAGGTTCACATTCGCATTGACGTTCGCGCTCACGTTGGCTGTCAGATTCGCGGGAAAGCGACCGAGCGTGATTTCGCGCGACCGCGCCACGTCGGCGCCGGCGGAAACAGAGGTGTGATAATAAATCGAGGTCACCGACCAGCCCGGCGCCTGCTGAGGAACAGCCGCGAGGCTGCCAAAAAATCCGGGTACCCAAAAGCTGATGCCATTTTCATCGGCGCGAGCCGCTGGGGTGGAAAGCACCAGCAGAGCGGCAAGCGCCCCAACACTCAAATGCCCCTGCGAAAAAAATCTGCGTCGCAAACCCGGTCCAAGGTACCACATCGCCGATCCCCTGACTCTCGCGATCCCGCCATTGCTCCGGCGGGGTAGAAACTCGGAAAGAGTAAGCTGACGCTGCTGTTGGTCCATGCGAAATCGGAATACTTGCGTTCAGCCGGCCTTTTTATTGATGGGCTGTGTCGATGACACCACAGCTTTGGCAGTTTTTGCATAGTCGTCAGGGGCTCTTGATAAGGAAGACGCGACCTGACTCGATTGACCTAGATCAACATACGAGGATGCCTTGCTGGAGCATCTTATCTCGTCTAGTTCGTAGACGCCTTGTAGTCGCGTTTCAGATACTCGATCGTCTTTTGACTGACCAAGGCGTTAAGCCGTTCCCCGAAGCAATCGGCGAACTAGAAAGCTGCCGAGAGCTTCTTGCTCAGGGCGGCGTCGGGAACCTTGAAACTCGTTCACTGCGGGCAGCCCATGCACGACGTTGGCGTTGCGGCAGGCGTGCCTTTGTCGGATGGGCCCGGCCAAAGGTGCATGATCTGGATCCCGGGCGGCACGTTCCGCATGGGCTCCGACAGGCACTATGCCGAAGAGGCGCCGGTCCATCGCGTCTCGGTGAGCGGCTTCTGGATGGATGCAACGCCGGTCACCAATCGCGATTTTCGCAAGTTCGTCAACGCAACAGGCTACGTGACACTCGCGGAGACGCGGCCTGACGCAAAGGACTATCCGGGCGCACTGCCGCACATGCTCAAGGCAGGCTCGCTGGTTTTCACGCCACCGAAGCATCCGGTCGATCTGCGCGACTGGTCACAATGGTGGAATTTCAAATTTGGCGCCAACTGGCGCCGGCCATACGGCCCCCGCAGTTCGATCAGCGGCCTCGACGATCATCCCGTGGTCCACATTGCCTATCGCGATGCTGAGGCCTACGCGGCGTGGGCTGGCAAGGACTTGCCGACCGAAGCCGAATGGGAGTTTGCCGCGCGCGGCGGACTCGACGGCGCGGAATTCGCATGGGGTGACGAGCAACTTCCCGGCGGCAGGCACATGGCGAATACCTGGCAGGGCAATTTCCCGTACCAGAATCTGGTGGCTGATGGCTTCGAACGCACCTCGCCCGTCACCGCATTCCCGGTCAATGGCTACGGCCTTCATGACATGATCGGCAATGTCTGGGAATGGACGGCCGATTGGTATTCACAGAGGCACGACGCAGACGCCCCGAAAGCCTGCTGCATCCCGCAAAATCCTCGCGGCGGGCCCGAGGGCGCGAGCTACGACTCTGGTCAGCCGAACCTCAGGATTCCGCGCAAGGTGCTTAAAGGCGGCTCGCATCTTTGCGCCCCCAGCTACTGCCGCCGCTATCGTCCGGCCGCGCGTCATGCCGAGCCGATCGACACCTCAGCAAGCCATGTCGGCTTCAGGTGCATCACCAGGAAGAGGATCACGTCATGAGTAACGATACGATTCCGGAAAAGCCTGAGATGAGCACGGGACCCACCAGCGCAGGATTGAAACGCCGCGATCTGTTGTTGAGCGGTAGTTCGCTCGTCGCCGCTTCAGCACTCTCTGCGGTTGGTGCGACAAGCTTCGCACAAGCGCAGCAACCAACGTCCGCCCCGGTGCCCGCGCCGGCCGGACAGCGGCCCAATATCGTCGTCATCATGGGCGACGATATCGGCATCTGGAATATCGGCGCCTACCACCGCGGTATGATGGCGGGCCGGACGCCGAACCTCGATCAGATCGCCGCCGAGGGCATGCTGTTCACCGATTACTACGCCGAGGCGAGTTGCACAGCGGGCCGCGCCAACTTCATCACGGGCGAGCTGCCGATCCGGACCGGCATGACCACGGTCGGCCAGGCCGGCGCACCCACAGGCATACCCGCGCAGGCCGTAACCATCGCTACCGCGCTGAAAGGAATGGGCTACGCCACCGGCCAGTTCGGCAAGAACCACCTTGGCGACAAAAACGAATTTCTGCCGACGGTGCACGGTTTCGACGAGTTCTTCGGCTACCTGTATCACCTCGATGCGATGGAAGATCCAGCGCATCCCGCCTATCCTCAGGAGTTGCTGAACACCGTCGGTCCACGCAACATGCTCCATTGTTATGCGACCAATGTCGACGACGCCACCGTGGATCCGCGCTGGGGCAAGGTCGGCAAACAGAAGATCGAGGACGCGGGCACGCTCTATCCCAAGCGGATGGAAACCGTGGACGACGAAATCCGCGACTTTGCGCTCAAGTTCATCGACAAGGCCAAGGCCGACAACAAGCCGTTCTTCCTGTGGCTCAATCCGACCCGCATGCACATCGTCACCCATCTGTCGCCGAAGTACGAAGCGCTGCGCAACTCCAAGAACGGCTGGACCATCCATGAGGCCGGCATGGCGCAGCTCGACGACGACGTCGGCATCGTGATGAAGAAACTCAAGGACATGGGCGTCGACGACAACACCATCGTGATCTTCACTACCGACAACGGCACCGAGGTATTCACCTGGCCTGATGGTGGACAGACGCCATTTGCGCAGAGCAAGGGCACGGTCTTGGAAGGCGGCTTCCGCGCGCCGGCGATGATCCGCTGGCCGGGCAAAGTGCCGGCGGGCAAGGTCGAGAACGGTATCATCTCCGGGCTGGACTGGTTTCCGACCCTCCTTGCGGCGGCCGGCAACACGAACATTGTCGAAGAGCTGAAGAAGGGCAAGCAGATCGGTGACACGACCTACAAATGTCATCTGGACGGCTATAACCAGATGGACATGATTACCGGCAAGGGGCCGTCGAACCGGCACGAAATCTGGTACTTCGGGGAAAGCGAGCTGGGTGCCGTGCGCATCGACGACTACAAGTATCGCTTCATCGACCAGCCTGGAGGCTGGCTGGGTGAAAAAACCAAGCCTGACGTGCCCTACCTGATTAACCTTCGCCTCGATCCTTTCGAGCGAACGGGATGGCCCGATAGCGGGACCAAATACGGCGCGCAACAATACTTCGACTGGTTCAAATTCGAATTCTGGCGCTTTGTGTTTGTTCAGCAGCAGGTGGAAAAGCTGGCGATGACGGCGATCGAGTTTCCGCCGATGCAGAAAGGCGCGAGTTTCAATCTCGATGCCGTGAAGGCGAAAATCGAGGCCGCCAGGACGGCGATGGCAAAATAACATGTATTCATGATCGGCAAGGTGGGGGCGGCCTCTAGGCCGCCCCGCGCAGCACCGGGGAAATGTCTCCTCCTGGCCCTGAGCGGCCGACCCGGCATATCCGCTCCATACCCGCTCCTTGGGGGTGAAGTGGAAGTGGACTTGATGAGCTTAACCCGAGTTCTTCCGGATCTGACCCGGATCGGAAGTCAAGCGCCTACGACGCTATGCTCCTAGGCTCCCACGGCCGGATCATTCATCCACGTCTTACTCAAGTCTTCCCCGCGGACGTCACATCGCAGCGAACATACTGCGTTTCCATTGGCACCGGCTTCTTGGAGCTGAGTGTGATGCTATTCTCTCCGGTGATTTTCACGTCAAATGGCACGTCTGAAACCGCGACGCCGTCAGAGCATGACGCAATCACTTGCAGATTCGCTCCGTCATCGTGCAACGATTTGACAGAGCATTTTTGAAATGTGCCGGTTATTTGCTTTCCCTGAACGATTAAACCGCCCGCGTGGAGATCAGCATCTTGCTTGAACGCGAGTTTGTTGTTCTTTTTGGTAAAGATCTGACTGCAGGCCGACGCGTCGCCGGTCCAAGCTCCGTTCAAATCCCCAGCCTGTGCTGAGGCGGATTGCGTAAGGAGAAGTGCTAACAGCACCAACGGATTGAAGGCTCTCATGAAACCCTCCTCAAATGGTCAATTGGCTACCGGAGTCCAACAAGAGAGAGCAGAGGTTGTCCCGCCGCAGCAAGTTTGCAATAACAAAAAGCGCATGCGATCTTGACCTAGATCAAGCTTTGTTAGCGGCATTCTGTCCCGGTAGTCGTCCAGAGTGGCGCCGCTTCGGCACTCCGTGCCGCGACATCAATTCAAGCAGCTCAGGCACAGCAAACGGCGGGTCAAAAGCCGGACATTCTGTTCAACGGGCTTTTGACCCGAAGCTGACGTTTCAGACCCGTGGGCGGAATGTTGATCTGGATCAACAGAAGCGTTGCTGCATTGTGTCGCAGATCGGCGCCGACAGGGTTCTGACCTCTCCAAGAGGGAACTTCCAATGTCCCGCATCCGTCAGAATGGCGATAGCTTAAAGCCAGACAGCCGCTTACTAAACCGTCGCAACATGCTGCTTTGCGGCACCACACTCACCGCCGCTTATTTGCTGTGCGCGCTGGGAACAACCAGCCTCGCGCAGCAAACCACCGGCACGCCGGGCTCACCCGGCGCCACCACGACGATCGATGGAAAGTATCTTCCGCCGCCACCGTCAAAGTTCGGCGGTGACATCAATCTACAGGCCAGCCAGTCAAAACCGTATTGGCCCGCCCGAGTGGTGCCGCCCAAGGATGCACCCAACGTTCTCCTGATCATGACCGACGACCAAGGCTATGGAGTTTCTGGGACGTTCGGCGGCGTCATCCCGACACCTGCGATGGATCGCATTGCGCAGATGGGGCTGCGCTACACTCAGTTCCATTCCACAGCATTATGCTCGCCGACGCGGGCAGCGCTGATCACTGGCCGTAACCACCACTCGGTGGGGTTTGGCGTCATTTCTGAGCAATCGACGGGCTATCCGGGTTACGACAGCATTATTGGACCGGAGAACGCCACCATTGGCACGATCCTGAAGCAGAACGGCTACGCCACGTCCTGGTTCGGCAAGAACCACAACACGCCCAGCTATCAGTATAGCTCGGCCGGTCCCTTCGACCAGTGGCCAATCGGCATGGGCTTCGACTATTTCTACGGCTTCATGGGCGGCGAGACCGACCAGTGGACGCCGTATCTGTTCCAGAACACGACGCAGGTTTTCCCCTGGGTCGGAAAGCCCGGCTACAATCTGACTACGGACCTGGCCGATGATGCGATTGCCCACTTGCGGCAGCTCAATGCCGCCGCCCCCGATCAGCCGTTCTTCGTCTACTACGTGCCCGGTGGCACCCATTCGCCGCATCAGCCGACCAAGGAATGGATCGACAAGTTCAAGGGCAAGTTCGACATGGGCTGGAACGCCCTGCGTGACCAGATTTTCGCCAATCAAAAGCGGCTTGGCGTCATTCCTGGGAACACCCAGCTCACAGCCTGGCCGGACGTCCTGCAGAAGTGGGAGACTTTGACGGCCGATGAAAAGAAGCTTTTTGCAAGGCAGGCTGAAGTGTTCGCCGGTTATGTCGCCTACACCGACCATGAGATCGGCCGCGTGATCCAGGAAGTCCAGGACGAAGGTAAGCTCGACAACACACTGATCATCTATATCAGTGGTGACAACGGCACGAGTCCTGAAGGCACAGCGCGCGGGACGCCGAACCAATATACCGCTTACAACGGCATATTGGATCTTCCGATTGCCGAGCAGTTGAAGGTCTATGACGCCTGGGGCTCGGCGGTTACATACCCGCACATGGCGGTGGCCTGGTCATGGGCCTTCGACACGCCGTTCAAATGGACGAAAGAGGTGGCGTCGCACTTCGGCGGCACCCGGCAGGGCATGGCGATCTGCTGGCCGAACCGCATCAAGGATGCCGGCGGCATCCGCACCCAGTTCCACCACATGATCGACATCGTGCCGACCATCCTTGAGGCAACCGGCATTCCCGCGCCGGTGATGGTCAACGGCATCGCACAGAAGCCGATCGAAGGGGTGGGTATGGCGTACACCTTTGACAAGGCGAACACCAACGTTCCGTCCGCGCGCACGACGCAGTATTTCGAGATGTTCGCCAACCGCGCGATCTATCACGACAGCTGGATCGCGGCGACAACACCGCCCGCACCGCCATGGCTCATGGGCACCGCCAAGCTGCCGGAGGACGTGGTCAATGGCTACAAGTGGGAACTCTACAACATCGCTGAGGACTACTCGGAGAGCAACGACCTCGCCGGAAGTATGCCTGACAAGCTGCGCGAGTTGCAGGAGCTATTCATGGTAGAGGCGACGAAGTACAATGTGTTTCCGCTGGACAACTCGGTCCTTGCGCGCGTCATCGCACCAAGGCCCAGCGCGACCGCCGGTCGGAACATTTTCACCTATTCGGGTGAGGTGGCGGGTATCCCCACAAGCGATGCGCCCAGCATCCTGAACAGGTCCTTTACGATCACCGCCGAAGTGGACGTTCCGAGCCGTGCAGGCGCTACCGTTGGGAATACGAGCCCACAGGGCAGCAGCGAAGGGATGATCGTCACCCTCGGCGGCCGTTTCGGTGGCTATGGCCTGTATCTGCTCAAGGGCAAGCCGGTTTTCGTCTATAACTTCGCCGACCTCGAACGCTTCCGCTGGGAAGGCAAGGATGCGCTCACGCCGGGCAAACACACCATCGTGTTCGACTTTAAATACGATGGACCCGGCTTCGGCAAGGGCGGCACAGGCGTGCTGAAGGTGGACGATAACGAGGCTGCGACCAGCAAAGTCCCGCACACCCTTCCATTCATCATGTCAATTGACGAAACCTTCGATGTGGGTGTCGATACCCGTACCCCCGTTGACGACAAGGACTATCAGGTGCCCTTCCGCTTTACGGGCAACCTTGACAACCTCACCTTCAAGGTCGGCCCGGTGCAACTCACCAGCGAGGAGCATCAGGTCATTCGACACGCGCGCGCTGGCGCGAACAACTGATGCCTCAGCACTCCGGCCGGGCGTCCCTTCCTCGGGAGCCCCGCCGGACGTGGGCCTGCCGAGGTCCAGCAAAATCCATCGAACTTCGCACGGCGTGTCATCTCAGCTTCTGGCCCTGAGCGGCCGACCCGGCATGTCCGATCCTTGGGGGTGAAGTGGACTTGATATGCTTAACCCGAGTTACGCAGCGTACCCCCGGTCGGTAATATCCCACGTTCAGCGCGTTGGGGCTGGCATGAATATCGAGGGACGATTTCATGGCTGCCAAGGAATTTCTGCGAAACAATTGGCCTACGATCACGATCGGTGTGACCGCCGCCGCGATCGCGTTGGCGGCTATTGTGATGCTGATCAATATGCCCCCACGTACGGTCGTCATGGCGACCGGTCCCGAGGGAGGCGCCTACCAAGAGTTTGGTAAGCGCTATCGCGCGGAACTCGCGAAGGAAGGCGTAGAGGTGCGACTGATGCCGACTGCAGGTTCGCCCGAAAACCGGGCGCTGCTGCTCGACCAGCATTCGGGAGTAAGCGTCGCGCTGATCCAGGGTGGCACTATGAGCCAGGAAGATGGTTCGAAGCTTGCCTCACTCGGAACGCTCTACTACGAGCCCTTGTGGTGGTTCCGCAGGCGCGAGATCCAAGTTGATGGAGCCGCTTATCTCGTGGGCAAGAGACTGTCGATTGGGCCCGAGGGCAGCGGGACTCGAGCGCTATCGCTCGAATACTTCAAAATCCTCGGATTTGACCAGCAGGTCGGTGAATGGCTAGCCCTGCCTACGCAAACTGCTGGAGAAAGTCTCTTGGCCGGTCAGATCGATGCAGTATCGATGGTGGCTGCATGGGACGCACCCGAGGTGCAGCAACTTCTCGGCGACGAGCGCGTCACCCTCACGGGTTATCGGCGCTTGAATGCCCTTATCGCGCGCCTTCCATTTTTGAGCAAGGTGGTGGTGCCAAGGGGAGTCAGAGACCTAGCAAAGGATCTGCCGCCAACGGATGTGACCTTGATCGCAGTGAAGGCCAACTTGATAGTGCGAAACGATCTGCATTCGGCCCTTCAGTACCTGCTGCTCGACGCGGCGGAGCATATCCACTCGTCACCGAGTATTTTTCAACGCGCCAATGAATTTCCCGCTGGCGAAGCCGTCGATGTTCCACTGAGCAACGAGGCGCTGCGATTCTACAAATCGGGGCGGCCTTTCCTGCACGATTATCTTCCGTTCTGGGTCGCGGAGCTGACTGGCAAGCTGTTTATCCTACTCATTCCGATCCTGGGCGTGCTTTACCCAATGACGCAATATCTGCCTCGCCTATATGACTGGGCGATGCGATCGAAGGTATTGCGCATGTACGGAGAACTGCGGTTTCTGGAAGATGAGATCGCGGACGCCCGACGCACCAAGCGTGATACGAGTGAAATGATCTTCCAGCTCAATGGCCTCAAGGAGCAAGCAAACCGACTAAAGGTTCCGATTGCTTATGCGGATATGCTGTACTCTCTGCGAGCTCATATCGACCTCGCACACGAAAAAGTACGCCGACAATTAGCTGAATAACCGGCGGGTCCAATCCGATGTCGGCGATCCAGCGGGATAGGAGGCGGGAATACTGACGGGTCGTCATGTGTCCAGTCCAATTCGAGCGATGAGAGGGCTGATTTTGACCCGTAGCGGAAGTGAGGCGGGCAGGCTGGGCATCCGCCTGATCGCCGCGCCCCGAACGGAGAACGCCGCGGTGCGACGCAAGATCGCGGCGTCGCTACAGCACGTATTTGGCGCCCGGCAGCTTGCGCAGCATGGCCGTGGCGGCCCAGCTCAACGCCACGGTGCCGAAGAACACGATCGCGGCCTTGGCGATCGCCGGCAGGTCGAAATCGAACAGCCAGTATTGCAGCCACAGCACGATCGGATAGTGCACCAGGAACATGCCGTAGGCGTCGCCCTGCATGCGGTCGAGCAGCGTCGGGCCCGACGATTTCGATTGCAGGAAGTAGGCCAGGATCGCGAACAGGATCGAGGCACTGAACAGCACGAAGAACGTGCCATAGATCGAAAGATACCAGCCCGGCAGCGGATTGGGGTTACCGATGATCTCGCGCTTGATGTAGATCATCACCCACATCAGGCCGTAGGGGATCACGGTGATGCCGGTCCAGAACCAGCGCCGCTCGGTCAGCCGTCCGTGCGCGCTGAGCAGGCCGCTCTCGAAGTTTGCGGCACCGATGCCTGCGCCGACGAAGAAATAGGCCGCATACAGCAGCACGCGGCTGGCCTGCACCGAAAACGGTCCGAACTCGAACCAATAGTACGGACCGTAACGGACCAGCAACGGCACGTAGACGGTGGCACTGACGACGACGAGAAACAGCCAGAACTTCCAAGGATGATCAAATCCCTTGATCGACAGCCGGTTGATCGGCTCGAGCAGACGCGACGACACCCGGTATAGCAGGCTTGCCGTCAGGTCGAAGGTCATCAGGACATAGACGAACCAGATCGGCCCGCTCGGCCAAGGCCCGAAAATCATGGTCTTCCGCCAGAATTCGGAGAAGGTCAGCTCCGGCGTCTCGCGCAGCGCGATCGCGTAATAGGCGATGGGAATGACGGTGACCGCACAGATCACAAACGGCAGGCCGAGCCGCAGCAGCCGGTCGCGCAGGAAGATCAGCCACGGCTTGTGGCCGAGCCCGGGCCAGACGAACAACCCGGACAGGAAGAAGAACATCGCCATGAAGAAGCTGTCGGTGGCGAGCACGACGCAGTCGAAGCCGATCCACGATGTCGGGTCGGTGTGCCCGAAATGGGTGTAGGGGATCACGGCGTGATGCAGCAGCACGACCAGCGTCAGGAAGGTGCGCGCACGGTCCAGCGCGACATTGCGCTTGTGGAGCTTCGGTGCTGCCTGGACGTCGACGGCCGGAGCCGCGTGAGCAATTGACTTCATGGCACCCCCGCCGGGGTATGCAGCTCATAGTGCAGTCGAGAACCCGATTAGCAAGGCCAATTGCTCGCTAGATTAGACCCCGAACCAACATTTTACCATCCACTCCTCCTCGTCCCTGGTTGTCAGGCTGCGAGAGAGACCCAAGCAGGATATGTACTTTGTGCCATTGCAGCTCAGACGGCTCCCTCTGTAAGTCAGACTGTATGTCCCAAAGGGACGCCTCAATAGAAGCAATCCCGGCCTCTTCGATCCCGATCACACGGCAGGAAACTTGAAATTGAGGCCCGTCTCATGCGCGGTGCTATTCCAATTGCTGCGATGTCGGCTTCTGGCCCCAAGCAGACCTGAGGCCGGCGCGGATAGACGTCAGCTTTTGACCCAAAGCTGACATCCCGCGTGGGTGACGGGCACCGCAGTGAGCAGGATCAGTCTACCTGCAAACCGGCATCCTTGATTGGACCTTCCCAGCGTGTGATCTCCTCAACCACGTAGTTGGCGAGGTATTCCGGCCCACGCCGCTCGGGGGCAACGCCGACTACGCCGATGTCGTTAAATCGTGCCCTGATCGCAGGCGTATCCATTGCCGCATGGGTTGCCTCGTTGAGCTTGACCACAATGTCCTTCGGCGCGCCTTTTGGCAGGAAGAAAGCCGTCCAAGTCACGACATCGACATTGATACCCTGCTCGTGCGCCGTCGCAAGTTCGGGCATCAGCGGCGTGCGCTCGCGAGACAACAGCGCGAGAGGCTTCGATTGCTTTGCGGCCGCACGCACAACAGAAGTCCCCATGTTGCCGCACATGTAATCGATCTGGCCGCCGATTAGGTCGTTGGCGACTGGGCCGCCGCCACGATAGGGAACGTGAGTTACCTCGACGCCGATCCTCGCGTTGAGCAGCGCACAAGCAAGATGCGTGGTCGATCCGACGCCTGCCGAGCCGTACTGCATCTTCGTGCCGTTCTGTTTAAGCAGCGCGATAAACTCTGTGAGGTTGTTGGCAGGTAGATCCTTGCGGCCTTCGAGTACCATCGGCTGGTCAGAAAAGAGAGTGACAGGGGTGAAGTCGCTCACCGCATCATAGCGGCGTTTCCGGTATATCGATTGGTTATAGGCGTGGGTGCCGACAGTCCCGAGCAGTACCGTATAGCCGTCCGGCTTGCCATTGATCACGCGTTGGACGCCGATGATGCCCCCTGCGCCAGTTACGTTCTCGACGATTACCGATTGGCCGAGCAGTTCGCTCATCCGCGCTCCGATAATACGTGCGATGGTATCGAATACGCCACCGGCCGCGTAGGGTACCACCATGGTGATGGAGCGCGCCGGATAGGACTGGGCCTCCGCCGCCGCCGACCAGGCCGCCGCTCCGGCAGCCACCAGCAACACAAGACACTGTCGCATCATGCATCACTCCCGGTCTTGGAAAGCTCCGAGCGGTAGAAACTAGCGTATTTTGCACCGCGACACATCTAACAACGGAGCTTGCCGCCGGAAATGTCAGCTCGCGGCCTCGGAAGCGCCGTGCTGGCTACCGAAAGTCCGGTGTCGGGGAGTGAAGCGGACCTCACAGCTGCGCGGTCCGATTTCCGAGTTCGACCCATAGCCGAAGTTACAGAACGTCGGTTTCAGCACGCCCACGGACCGCAACATACCAGTAGGTGGCGCCTGAGATTAGCCCGGCGCAAACGAACGGCCAAAGTATGCGATCGGGCCATGGCGTCATCAAGCCTTGCCCCAGCCAACCGATCGCCGCGCCGGCCATGACGAATACCCCAACAAACCGGATCCGAAGACCTTCCGTTATCCAAATGACAAGGGCGGCCGGAATAGCTGAAATCAGGGCTATGAACGCCAAGTGTAACAGGCTTAGCACGAAGCCAGCGGTCAAACTGGCGGCGGTGAGTCCATCAGGATGATAGATTTGGTTTGCAAGCCCGACCACGAAAAGGGACGCGGCCGCCGCTAAGCAACTCACCAGCCAACCCTTTAGAACTAACGCGAGCGATTGGTCTCTCATCGACTTACCGTCCAGCCCAACATTTAAGGATCGATTACCGCGCAATGTTGCCTTCTGGCCCTGGGCGGACATTCCCCAAAGCATCGCCGATGTCGGCTTTTGAGAGCGACACGGACTTCGCTATCTCCGCTCGCATACACTGGATTTTGAGTACACGCCCTGTTCTCATCGCGCTTTAGCGCGGCGCCGTCACAAATCAGAAACGCGAATTCTCAATCCGTGCACCGAAACGACGTGCGGGCATGCGCGCACGATGTCATGCTTGCGTTCGCCGCGACGCTTCGCTTACGAGGTCGGGAGCGGACGCATTGGGCTTCCAGCGCCTGTTCACTTCAGATCATTGCCCATGGAGATTGCGATGAAGATCACTGCCTCGATCATGCTTGCCGCCGCACTCGCGCTGTCGTCCGCGCCGGCCAATGCCACCGTCCTCGATCTCTCGACCATGACCTGCAAGCAGTTCGTCGAAGGCGGCGACGACACCATCAAGATGGTGCTGGTCTGGATGGACGGCTGGTACAAGGGCGATTCCGACGAGGCGATCATCGACACTGACGTGTTCGTCGAGAACGCCAAGAAGTTTGGCACCTATTGCGGGAAGAACCCGACCATCAGCATCGTCAACGCCGCCGAGGCCGTGCTCGGCAAGTAAACCTGCCACGCAAGCTCCTCGTGGAGCGTGAGCCTCGAAGGATCGACGGCCTTCAGCCGGGCCGATTCATCCTTCGAGACGCGCGCGAGAGCGCGCTCCTCCAGCGACAAAGACGAGGCCTTTGCGCGGGGATGACGGTGATGGGTGTTGCGGCTGTTTGATTCAACTGTCAAACAGCTGACTCAGTGTCATCACCCGCGCATGCGGGTGATCCAGTATTCCAGAGACGGTCGCGCTTGAGCCGATAGGCCGCGGCGTACTGGGTCGCCCGGTCCATGTGCGCAATTGCGCACAGGCCGGGCGACGACAATAGTGCATGAGGGCAAAGCGTCATATCCTCTCAGGCCGACGTGACACGCTCTTGATGCAAGAGTCTTATCCCGGCAGCATCGCGAATGCGCTCGACACCATCGCCACCGGCTTGTTGTCGGTGGCGGAGGATAGCGTGACGCGGCCGAAGCTCATGGTGCGGCCGAGCCGGACCACGCGCGCGTCGGCCAGCACATCGGAGGCGGTCGCCGCGCGCATGAAATGCGTGGTCTGGTCGACCGTCGTCATCGGACGATAGCCCTTGTTTGCGGCGAGATTGGCCAGCACCATCGCGGTGTCGGCGAACGCCATCAGCGCCTGGCCGCAGACGATGCCGCCCTGGCGGCACAGCCGCTCGGAGAACGGCATGCGCAGCACGGCGCCGGGCTGCCAGTCGGCATCGCCGCCGGCGGGCGGCGCGATGTCGAACTGCTCGATCGACAGATTGAGGTCCCGCACCCATGGCGCAAAGACGTCGCCGAGCACACGTTTCGCGTCGTCGATCCCGAATTCACCGGCCTGCTGCATGACGTTCCGTTCCCTCCGCTGATGTTCTTGTTTGCTGTTTATTGCCTAGTTGCGCGTGACGTGCACGCGCGGCGTCTTGCCGTCATTCCATTTGCCGTCGATCGCCCGTTCGATCTGGGCGGCGAGCTGCAGCAGCAGGCCGTCATCGGCCTGCTTGCCGATCGCCTGGATGCCGAGCGGCAGGCCGTGCTCGTTGGTCGCGAGCGGCAGCGAGATCGCCGGGATGCCGCAGAGATTGGCGAGCGGAGTGAAGGCAAAGTTGCGCCAGAGATTGCCGAACCAGTCCAGCACCGACGGGTTGTCGCTGATGGTGAGATATTCCGTCGTGCCGATCTTCGGGGTCGGCAGCGCGGTGATCGGCGTCAGGATGATGTCCCAATCCTCGAAGAAGGCGCCGAAGTCGCGCGCCGTCGTGTTGAACACAGCCTGCATGCGGGCGCGGTCGGCGAAGCTAAAGTCGCGGCCGTGCTCCCAGATGCGGATGTTGATCGGCTCGATCAGGTCCGCCGGCGGCCGCGTCAGTCCGCGTGCCGCGAGCATGTTGCCGATCACGACGGCGAAATTGCTGATGTAGCAGGTGGTCTGCGCCGCGAAGGCTTCCGCGTAGTCGATCGACGGCAGGGCGTAGTCGACCTGATGGCCGAGGCCCTCGAGGAAGCGGCCGACCCGCTCGAACTCGGCTGCGATGTGCGGTGTCGCGCGATAGTCGCCCCAGGTGTGCGACAGCGCGATTCTGAGCCGGCCGGGGTCGCGCGCGATCATCGCGGTATAAGGCTCCGGCGGTGTCCAGAACGGCATGAACTCGCCAGGCGCCGGGCCACGGCAGGCATCGACGAAGGCTGCGGTGTCGCGCACCGAGCGCGACTGGCAGCCCTGGATCGAGACGAGGCCGGTGAGATCGGACAGATGCGGCGCGAGCGAGAACACGCCGCGCGACACTTTCAGCCCGATATTGCCGTTGACGCCGGCGGGGATCCGGATCGAGCCGCCGCCGTCGGTCGCATGCGCGATCGGAACGGCGCCCGCGGCAACCATCGCCGCGCTGCCGGCCGACGAGCCGCAGGTGGTGTAGTCGGTGTTCCAGGGATTGCGCGTGACATAGACTGCGGGGTTCTCGGCCGAGCTGCAGACCCCGAACTCCGGCGTGGTGGTGCGGCCGATCAGGTTAAGACCGGCCTTGCGCAGCTTCGTCGTCAGGAAGGTGTCGGCCGCGGCGCGGTTGCCGCGCATCATCAGCGAGCCCATCTCCTGCAGCCGGCCCTTCAGCGTGGGGCCGAGATCCTTCATCAGGAAGGGCAGGCCGGCGAACGGGCCGTTGAGATCGGCGCCGTCGCGCGCGGGATCGGCGATCACGTCGTCGAACAGCTCGACCACGCCGGAGAGCGCGGGATCGACCTTGGCTGTGGCGGCGGCAGTCTGTGCCGCGAGCTCCCGCGGCGTCAGCTCGCCGTTCCGGACGCACTCGGCGAGCGCCGTCCCGTCATGCCGCGTCCATTCGTCCCAGCTCATCGCCAAAGTCATTTCGATTCCTTTTCTGCTTTGTTGCGCAGTGTAGTTTGGGGGGCTGCCCGGTCAAACCCATCGCGCGACCGCTGCGCTCCGACGCGGCCCGCGCTGCTGTCCGACGCGCTTGCGCTGCGCTGCAAGCGCCGTGCCCGGCTTGAAAATGCCCCAGTTTTGGCGCCCAATTGCCCCTCGTCAGTGGTGGGGGCGTACATGTTCCGCAGGTTGGTATTGCTGGGCGGCGTGATCGCGATCGGGCTTGCGCTCGGTAGCTGCACGCGATGCGGTCCGATCTGGGACGACTGGATGCAGTCGCCGAAATCCTGCAAGTCAGACCACCTCTAGGGCAGGGCAGGTACGCTTGTCATGGCCACGCTTGGCGGCGGCTTTCTTGGGGTGATATACCGCTGACGAAAATGCAAGGAGCGTTCTTATGAGAGTTTTGAGCGCAGTTGCGGTTGCGGTGCTGCTGTCGGCGCCGGCCTATGCGCAAATGCCGAACGTCAATCTGATGCCTGAGGTCAAGACCAAGACCCAGGACGAGAAGGATCGGGACGCGGTCAACGACCGGGCCTACAAGGACTCGCTGAGCAAGATTCCGGACGCCAAGGGATCGTCCGATCCCTGGGGCGCGGTGCGCAGCGATGTGCCGCCGAAGGCGGCAGCCCATCCTCCCGCCAAGCCGAAGACCAAGACCGGAAGCTCGGCGCAGCCCGGAAGCTCCGCGCAGCGCAGCCAGTAAGCCCCGTTCCTGCCGGCCTCGCCGGCTTCCCGCAGACTCGGATTCTTGTGGCGCCGCCCCTATATTGGGGGCGTCGTCAGTTGGTCTGGAGTTGCGGCAATGGTGTTGCGTCCGCGCGATCTCGCCAGCCGGATGGCCGCACGGCGCAAGCCGGATGACGGCTATCTGCGCGAGACCTTCAGCCTGCCGCGCGATCAAGCCCGCCTGCGGGCGCGCGACTTTCTCAAACGCTACCCGAAGGCCGCCTATATGAGCGCGGTCGAGAGCTGGCGCGAGCTGCCCGGCGGCGACATCGAGTTCACGATGCGGCGGCTGGCAAGCGCGGACTGAAGCCTGCCGGACGGACTGCGCCTCAGTCCTGATCGCGGTGCCCGCGGCTCCGTCCGAGCCCGAGATTGTTCAGCTCGCGGTCGATCCGCAGCTGCACGCGGCGGATCGCCAACAGGTCGAGTTTTGCTTCGGTCTTGCCCGTGAAGGCCCGATCGCCGATCTGGAAACGCCATTTCCAGACGCCGGGCATGAGCTGCGTGACGCTGAATTCGACGCCCTTGTGGATCATCTGGAACGGTTCCGCGAATGGATGGCGGTCGTCGATATTTAAATCAAAGGTTGTAGCAATGATTAACACCCGTCCAAGGATGAAGTGAACTGTCGCGCCCGTTCGGACGTCGTTGTGGATCCCGAAGGGGATCCGTTCGGCGGCGGCGCCGCCTTGCCTCGCGACACGCTATCGGTGCGCTGGGCCGGACTAGCCAATGTTACGAACACTGGCGGAACCCGAGTCTGCCCGTGAAGGCTACGTAGTTTTTGGGGGCGTCAGGAGGGGTACCAAGGTAGTATGCAGATTGTGCCAATCGTGATCCGGCCTCGCCAAATCCTTCGGTAACTCGTTGATTATGCGCTGCAGTTGGGACGAGGGCAGTGCCGCCTGCTCGCGGAACTTTGTTCTGCCCCGGAGAACTACGGATCGCGCCGCGCCACGGCCCAGACGCTTCGATAATGGCTCCGTCAGCGCGCTCGGATCCGCCACGGCTTCATTCGGGCCGATGCCTGACAGCACAACGCCGCCCGCTTGAAATGCTTGCGGACGGCGCTGGCCCTAGCCCCAGGAAGGTGTGCAAAATCCTGATAGCTGGAAGCCTATACAATTTGTGCCACAGGACATGTCCCAAATTGGCTATCACGGCGATCAATCCGGACCGCGCGGCCTCGGCGCTTCACCGCGTTGCCGTCGCCGTTGGCGCAGACGTCACGCAAAGGCGCGCCGGATAACTTGAACAAAGACCGCCGATTGAGGCGCCCTCGGGAGCCAGTTGAGACCGCCTGAACAAAGCCATGCCGCCCGTTTGAAAATCTTACAGGCGGCATAGGCCTTCCAGCCCGAGAGGGTACGAACAAAATCCCGGATATTCCACGTTTAGAGTGCGATGGCCTCTTTACCTGCGGAGCCTATCGGCTCCTCATATCGGCGCTCGCAAACCCGGCGACCGCAGCCAGTCGCTCAACTGTGAGGCGGTTTCGGCAAGACGCGCCTTGCGGATAAGGCGGGAGCGCTCGACGCCCGGGGGAGTTCCCCACGCCTCCTTCCGGAGCCGCTGTGCCTCGATGTTGAGACGCTCTTCAAGTGATTCTGTGTGCGTGAGACGCGGTCGCTTCATGACCATGGCGCGCTCCGTTCCGTTGGAGGAAGGCGGGAGCGCTACCGGGCGATCTCATCACCGATGACAGCCACGGGCGGGGCGGTGATGGACTTACTGTGTACCTGTCTGGAAGGAATAGCGAGCTATCTGTTTCAGGCCTTTTGTCGCAACGCTTGGAACGAATGGCGTTTTAAAGCGGGTGGAAGTTGTTCCGGCTGTAAAGCCGGGAAGAACAGATAGCGTCCCATGGAAAATGATGGGGCTAGAACATTTACTATGCCGTCTCGGTAGTCCTACTGAGAACATCAGCTAAGTCATGGTTTCTGTTCGTTTAATCCGCGCAACTATGAATCCGAAATCAAACCAGAACTCCGGGGCTTAAACGCGGTTAGTGCTGACACGTCGGAAAGAACATATTGCGAACATAGAACAAACGTGGTACGAGGTTCCTATCAACAAACGCGTTCCGCCCGATCCCATCGCCCGTTTTTCCCGCTAGCGAATCCCCGCCATAAGGAGCACATCCCAAATGTCCGCTACTGCACTGCGTATCGTCGAAGGATCCTCCATGGACAAGTCCAAGGCCCTCTCAGCCGCGCTCTCCCAGATCGAGCGTCAGTTCGGCAAGGGCTCGGTGATGAAGCTCGGCAAGAACGACCGTTCGATGGATGTCGAGACGGTGTCCTCGGGATCGCTGGGGCTCGACATTGCGCTCGGCGTCGGCGGCCTGCCGAAGGGACGTGTCGTAGAGATCTACGGGCCGGAATCGTCGGGCAAGACCACGCTGGCGCTGCACACCGTGGCGGAAGGCCAGAAGAAGGGCGGCATCTGCGCCTTCATCGACGCCGAACACGCGCTCGATCCGGTCTATGCGCGCAAGCTCGGCGTCAACATCGACGAGCTCCTGATCTCGCAGCCGGACACCGGCGAGCAGGCGCTGGAGATTTGCGACACGCTGGTGCGCTCCGGTGCGGTCGACGTGCTGGTGATCGACTCGGTTGCGGCGCTGGTGCCGAAGGCCGAGCTCGAGGGCGAGATGGGCGATGCGCTGCCGGGCCTGCAGGCGCGCCTGATGAGCCAGGCGCTGCGCAAGCTCACCGCCTCGATCAACAAGTCCCACACCATGGTGATCTTCATCAACCAGATCCGCATGAAGATCGGCGTGATGTACGGCTCGCCGGAGACCACCACCGGCGGCAACGCGCTGAAGTTCTATGCCTCGGTCCGTCTCGACATCCGCCGCATCGGCGCGATCAAGGAGCGCGACGAGGTGGTCGGCAACACCACCCGCGTCAAGGTGGTGAAGAACAAGCTGGCGCCGCCCTTCAAGCAGGTCGAGTTCGACATCATGTACGGTGAGGGCGTCTCCAAGATGGGCGAAATCCTCGACCTCGGCGTCAAGGCCGGCATCGTCGAGAAGTCGGGCGCCTGGTTCTCCTATGACAGCCAGCGGCTCGGCCAGGGACGCGAGAACTCCAAGGCGTTCCTGAAGGCGAATCCCGACATCACCGCCAAGATCGAAACTGCGATCCGCCAGAACTCCGGCCTGATCGCCGAGCAGATCCTCGCCGGTACGCCCGAGCGCGATGCCGAAGGCGAAGAGCCCGCCGAGGAGTAAGCCGCAAGCATGATCCGGAAAAGTGCGAAGCGGTTTTCCGAAAGATCATGCTCAAACGATCAAATCATTTCGCTGCAAGCGGGCGCTGAGGACGTTGAGTTGCCGACGTCTTCGGCGCCCGTTTGGTTTTGTAGCCGGTGTTCAGTGAGTTGAAGCGGTGAAGCGCCTGATCTTGGGTAATCCATCCGGGCTCGACCTGAAACGCGCAGGTCTGGGCGACGCGGTGCTTCCGCTTTCAGTTCGCTTCGCTTGGGGCGTGTTGCCTTCGCCACAAGAGCTGGCGGCCTATTTCAACGTGCGAGCGGGCCAGAAGCCGGGGAAACATTGGTCGGATTGGATTTCCCCGTCTGCGAAGCGCGCGACTTTGAAGGACCTCGCGTTCAACGATTATTGCCAGTCGTTCGACATCATCGAATTGTGGTTTGACCCTGATCCAAACGACCAGCTCCAGTTGATCTGGATGCTCGACCAGTTTCATGCTCGGCCGGACATGTTAGCGAAGCTGAAATTGCGTCTCGTCGGCTTCAGCCTGCTAACGATGGACCCGGCATGGCGCGGTTGGAACGAGGTCCCGCTGGCTAACATCCGACCCGCGGATATCGAGACGGCTAGCATGTGCTGGCAAGCGTACCGGGCAACAACTCCGGAGGCGTGCTTCGATGCGGTGCACCGCGATCTGAGTGCGTTTCCGTTGCTGAGGCCGGCTCTGCTTGATCTGCTCTGCGAACTGCCGTGGAGCGGATCGGGACTTGGTGCGACCGAGATACGGCTGCTTGAGCTGATCGCTGCGGGTTTCATGGGCACGAACGCGCTGCTCTATCTTCGCGGCTTTCGCCAGCGTGGCGTCTTCAACGACATGGAAATTGGCGGGCTGCTCGAAGGCCTTGCGCATGGACCGCAGCCGGTGATCGCTGGGCTCGACGATGACTTGCGTGTCATCGAACCCGGGAATGCACGGGTGCGTCTTGAGGCCTACCAGCGAAGCCGCTTGTCGATCACCGAGTTTGGCAAGGCAGTCCTCGCCCACGAGGCAGACTTCACCGATCACAATCCGATCAATCGCTGGTGGGGCGGCACGCATCTCACCAACGACAACCTCTGGCGCTGGAATCCGGCATTGACTGGCCATCGCACGTAGCGGGAGCCGCGCGCACCGTGACGAGTCTGATCCTAGCGACAAACGACCTTGCGAGCTACCGCCTGAGACAGGCGGGAAGGGCGGACATCGTCGTCGGCTTGAGGCCGCGCTTCGTTTGGGGGAAAATGCCCTCGTCAGATGACCTCGCGACCCTCCTGGAGGCGCGCTCCGCAAAGCATGTCGATTTCGACACGCACTGGCTCGACTTCGTCAGTTCAAGATGGACTGGCTCTGTAGGCAAGGACGTCGGTCTCGTCGAGCTCTGCGAGCGTTGCGACAGTGTCGAGCTTTGGGCTGATCCTCGGCCGAATGACCAGCTGGTGCTGGTCTGGCTGCTCGACGTGCTCCGTCCGCACCGGCACATCGTCGCGAAGCTCCGTCTGGTCCAGACCGATGTCGAGATCGGCAGCTACCGAGGCGAAAGCTCGGCGAAATGGCGATTGCCGGCACTTGCGGCGACCGATGATCGGTCGGAATTGGCCAGTCGCGCCTGGAGCGCCTTTTGCGCTCCGACTGCCGAGCCCTGTTTCGAGCTTCTCATGCAGGATCTGTCGGCGATACCGCAGCTCCGGGCGGCTCTCATCGCGCTGCTTGAGGAGCTTCCCGGGCGTGACACCGGCCTCGGCGCGTCCGAACTGCGGTTGCTGGATCTCGTCGCCGACGGGGAGGCGAAGCCACAGGTCCTTTCAAGCGAGTTGAACAGGCAACGCGGCGTGTTCGATTTTCAGGAGGCGGAGCTGATCCTGGACCGGCTCGCTTATTGTCAATCGCCGGTCCTGACCGGCTTCCCTGCCGAGATCGAGGGGCCAGACGATTTGGAGGCCCGGCGAGAACGGCTGCTGTACAGCCGGCTGTCGCTCACCGATTTCGGCCAGGAAGTGTCGGATCGCGCGCGCGACTTCAGTCAGCACAACCCGATCCATCGCTGGTGGGGCGGCACTGAATTGACCAATGACCGGCTGTGGCGCTGGGACTCCGAAGGCCGCGCCCTGGTTGCCCCGTAGGCCTGACAGCGGGTGTGCGCAGATCAGCCTACGACAGCGCTTTTTCCCGGCTCGCGATCAGCGCGCGCAGATCTTCCGTCACCGCGACCGATTGATGGGTCTTCTGGTCGGTCGCGACCCAGATGATTTCGCCGGTCGCGCGCAAATCCTCGGAGCTCTCGGCGAAGATCGCGAGGGTAAGCACGATCGAGGAACGGCCGATCCGTGCCACGCGCACGCAAACCTCGATGTCTTCGTCGAACCGGATCGGCGCCTTGTACTCGACGACTGATTTCACGGTGTGAAAGTCGATGCCGGTCCGCGCCACCTCGCCAAGATAGTCGTAGCCGAGTGCACGGAAATATTCCGTTATCGCGGTGTCGAAATAGGTCAGGTAGTGGGCGTTGAACACCACGGCCTGGGCGTCGACTTCGGAGTAGCGGACGCGAAACGGGAAATGAAACCAGAATTCCTCGCGCATGTTTCCTCCTGCCGCCGGCGGCCCTTGCTATCGTTGGTCTCGCGTCCGTTTCGACCGGTGCAGGTCGCGGACGAGCGAAACGCCGAATTCTTATCGTTGTAGATGCTAGGTTGAGCCGGAGGGCTCAACCTGCGCTTTGATATCCGGGCGACGCGAGCGCCTCCCGAGACATGTTGCCCGACTATTCCGCGGCCTGTGCGTAATCCTCGATCGGCGGGCACGAGCACACCAGATTGCGATCGCCGTAGACATTGTCGACGCGGCCGACCGGGCTCCAGTATTTGTCGGACCTTGATACGCCGGCCGGGAAGCAGCCCTCGGCGCGGGTGTAGGCCCGGCTCCAGGCGTCGTCGGCGATGTCGTGGACGGTGTGCGGCGCGTGGCGCAGCGGCGAGGCCTCGACCTTCCAGCGGCCCTTCTCGATCTCCGCGATCTCGCCCCGGATCGCGATCATGGCATCGCAGAAGCGGTCGATCTCGAACTTCGATTCCGATTCCGTCGGCTCGATCATCAGCGTACCCGCCACCGGGAAGCTCATGGTCGGCGCGTGGAAGCCGTAGTCGATCAGCCGCTTGGCGATATCGTCCACGGTGACGCCGCTGGTCGTCTTCAGGGCGCGCGGGTCGACGATGCATTCATGCGCGACGCGATCGCGGGCATTGCGGTACAGCACCGGGAAGTGCGGCTGCAGCCGCGCGGCGATGTAGTTGGCATTGAGGATCGCGATCTCGGTGGCGCGCGTGAGGCCTTCACCACCCATCATCAGGATGTAGATGTAGGAGATGGTCAGGATCGACGCCGAGCCGAACGGCGCGGCCGACACCGGGCCGATGGCGTGTGCTGTCGCGCCGTCAGTTGCGGGATGACCCGGCAGATAAGGCGCAAGATGCGCCTTCACGCCGATCGGGCCCATGCCGGGGCCGCCGCCGCCATGCGGGATGCAGAAGGTCTTGTGCAGGTTGAGATGGCTGACGTCGGCGCCGTAGTCGCCGGGCCGCGACAGCCCGACCTGCGCGTTCATGTTGGCGCCGTCGAGATAGACCTGTCCGCCATGCGCATGCACGATGTCGCAGATCTCGCTGATATGCTCCTCGAACACGCCGTGGGTCGACGGATAGGTGATCATCACAGCGGCGAGATTGGCCGAATGCTTCTCGGCCTTGGCACGGAGATCGTTGACGTCGACGTCGCCGCGCGCGTCGCAGGCGACAACCACGACGTCCATGCCGACCATCGCGGCCGAGGCCGGATTGGTGCCGTGCGCGGAGGAGGGGATCAGGCACACCTTGCGGTGCGGCTCGCCGCGAGCGAGGTGATAGCCACGGATCGCCAGAAGCCCGGCATATTCGCCCTGCGCGCCGGAGTTCGGCTGCAGCGAGATCGCGTCATAGCCGGTGATGTCGCACAGCCACTGCTCCAGCCGCTTGAACAGCGCGTGATAGCCCTTGGCCTGATCCGCAGGCGCGAACGGATGCAGATTGCCGAACGCCGGCCAGGTCAGCGGGATCATCTCGGTGGTGGCGTTGAGCTTCATCGTGCAGGAGCCGAGCGGTATCATCGCGCGGTCGAGCGCAAGGTCGCGATCGCTGAGCTTGCGCATGTAGCGCAGCAGCTCGGTCTCCGAACGGTGGGTGTTGAACACCGGGTGGGTGAGGAAGGCGCTGGTGCGCCGCAGCTCCTTCGGCAGCGCCTCGCGCGCGGCCGCCTCGATCTCGGCAAAGCTGAGCTTGCCGCCGAACACGCGCCACACCGCCTCGACGGTCTCCGGCGTCGTGGTCTCGTCGAGCGCGATGCCGAGCGTGGTCGCACCGATGCGCAGATTGATCCGCTCCGCCTGCGCGCGGGAGACGATCTCGATCTGCTTCGCGCCGACCTCGACGGTCACCGTATCGAAGAAGGCCTCGCTGGTCGGCGCAAAGCCGAGCTTGCGCAGGCCTGCTGCGAGCACGGTGGCGCGGCGATGCACGCCGCGTGCGATGTGGGCCAGGCCTTCGGGGCCGTGATACACCGCATACATCGAGGCGATCACGGCGAGCAGCACCTGCGCGGTGCAGATGTTGGAGGTCGCCTTCTCGCGGCGGATATGCTGCTCGCGGGTCTGCAGCGCCAGCCGATAGGCCGGTGCACCGCGCGAATCCACCGAAAGCCCGACGATGCGGCCGGGCAGCGAGCGTTTCAGCGTGTCGCGCACCGCCATGTAGGCGGCGTGCGGTCCGCCGTAACCCATCGGCACGCCGAACCGCTGCGCCGAGCCGATTGCGATGTCGGCGCCGAGCTCGCCGGGTGAGGTCAGCAGGGCCAGCGACAGCAGGTCCGCGGCCACGATCGCAAGCGCGCCCTTGGCGCGCAGCGATGCGATCGCCGGCCGGAGGTCGCGCACCGCGCCCGTCGTGCCCGGATATTGCAAGAGCGCGCCGAGCACGTCGGCCTTGTCGAGCTCGGTCAGGGGATCGCCGACGACGAGGGCCCAGCCCAGCGGCGCGGCGCGCGTGCGCATCACCGCCAGCGTCTGCGGATGCACTTCCTTGTCGACGAAGAACACCTTCGCCTTGACCTGCGAGTGGCGCTCGGCGAGCGCCATTGCCTCTGCGGCCGCGGTCGCCTCGTCGAGCAGCGAGGCGTTGGCGACGTCGAGCCCGGTGAGATCGCAGATCATGGTCTGGAAGTTGAACAGGGCTTCGAGCCGGCCCTGGCTGATCTCCGGCTGATACGGCGTGTAGGCGGTGTACCAGGCCGGGTTCTCCAGGATGTTGCGCTGGATCACCGCGGGCAGGATGGTGCCGGAATAGCCCTGGCCGATCAGCGAGGTGAACACCTGGTTCTGCGCGGCGAGTTCGCTCATATGCGCGAGCGCTTCGGTCTCGCTCAGCGCCCGGCCGAGATCGAGCGGCGCCTTCTGAAGGATCGACGCCGGCAGCGTCTCATTCATCAGCGCCTGCAGGCTCGCGGCGCCGACCGTTTCCAGCATCGCGTTGACGTCGCGCGGTGACGGTCCGATGTGGCGGCGGGCGAAATCGGTGGCAGCTTCGTTGATCGGCTTGAAGGGCGCGTTCATGACGTGGTCCTCGGCTTGATCCTCAGGCGGTGTGCGCGGCGTAGGCGGCCTCGTCCATCAGGCCGCCGAGCTCGCTTTTGTCGGCAATCTTCAGCTTGAAGAACCAGGCCTTGCCGCCCGCATCCGAATTGACCAGCGCGGGCTCGGCGGAGAGCGCCTCGTTGACCTCGACCACGTCGCCGGTGATCGGCGCGTAGACGTCTGAGGCGGCCTTGACGGATTCGACGACGGCGGCGGCCTCGGCCTTCTTCAGGCTGCGGCCGACCTTGGGCAGTTCGACGAACACGACGTCGCCAAGCTGCGATTGCGCGTAATCGGTGATCCCGATCGTGGCGACGTCGCCCTCGATGCGGAGCCATTCGTGGTCGGACGTGTACAGCGTCGTCATGGGGATCGATCCTTTGGCGTTTAGCGTTTGTAGGTGTTGGGGACGAAGGGCGTGGCGGCGACCTTGAGCGGTAGCCGCTGGCCGCGCACTTCGGCAAAAACGGTGGTGTCGAGCGCGGAAAGCGATGTCGGCAGGTAGCCCATCGCAACCGGCGCGTTGAGGCTCGGGCCGAAGCCGCCCGAGGTCACCTTGCCGATCTGCTCGGTCGAGGTCGGATCGGCAAACAGCATGGCACCTTCGCGCACCGGCGCGCGGCCGTCGGGCTTCAACCCGACGCGGCGGCGGGAAGCGCCTTGTGCGAACTGGGTGAGAATCTTGTCGGCGCCGGGGAAGCCGCCGGCGCGGGCGCCGCCACTGCGGCGGACCTTCTGCACCGACCATTCCAGCGCGCCTTCGACCGGCGTCGTCGTGGTGTCGATATCGTGGCCATAGAGGCAAAGCCCGGCCTCGAGGCGCAGGCTGTCGCGCGCGCCGAGCCCGATCGGCAGCACGTCGGGATTGTCCAGCAGCGCGGTGACCAGGGCTTCCGCCTTGTCGGCGGGCACGGAAATCTCAAAGCCGTCCTCGCCGGTATAGCCGGAGCGCGAGACGAAGCAGTCGATGTCGGCGACGCGGCGCGGTCCGGCGTCCATGAATTTCATCGAACTGACATCTGGGCAAAGTTTCGCCAGCGCCGATTCGGCTTTCGGCCCCTGCAGCGCGATCAGCGCGCGGTCGGCCAGTGGCACGATCTCGCAAGCTTCGGAGAGATGCGCGCGCAAATGCGCCTCGTCCTCGGCCTTGCAGGCGGCGTTGACGACCAGGAACAAATGATCGCCGAAATTCGCCACCATCAGGTCGTCAAGCAGGCCGCCGTCGTCGTTTGTGAATTGCGCGTAGCGCTGCCGTCCCGGCGCGATGCCGACAATGTCCTGCGGCACCAGTTTTTCCAGCGCGAGCGCCGCGTCACCGACCTTGCCGGATTTGGCCTTCAGCAGCAGTTGGCCCATGTGGGACACGTCGAACAGGCCTGCGTCCTTGCGGGTGTGCAGGTGCTCCTTCATCACGCCGGCCGTGTATTGCACCGGCATGTCGTAGCCGGCGAAGGGCACCATCTTGGCGCCGCGCGCCAGATGCAGCGCGTGCAGCGGGGTCTGTTTCAGCGGGGAGGTTTCGCGCGCAACCATCACAGGGCCCTCGCGGTTCCCGCCGGGGACCTATTTCCCCTTGAGAAACCTGCAGAAAGCCCCATCTGTCGCTGTGCCTGAGAGTATTATCCCGTCGGCGGGCGCGTCGGGGAGAACCCCAGCGCCTCTTTCCAGATGTCAGACGTCACGCGGTCCTTTTGCCTGAGAGTTTCCGGGGCGGTTGCTCCTTCGGCGCCGGCGGTAGGGCCGGTCTCTCCCGACGTGACGGGGTAACAGGTAGGTAGAAAACACGGCGCCACCAAGACTGTCAACGCAGCTGCAACAACTATCCAATGGGCTTTGTGCTCCCGCGGCAAGCCCATGATCCGCCTGCACAGTTTCTGGACACCGCAGCTGGCAATGTCTAAAAGCGTTCGGCCGGAAAATGACGCCTTTTTGCGGCTGGCCGGCCCCTTTTTCCGATTGGATGAACATGAGCAGCGTCAACGACATCAGGTCGACATTTCTGAACTTCTTCAAGGAGAACGGCCACGAGATCGTGGCGTCGTCGCCGCTGGTTCCGCGCAACGACCCGACCCTGATGTTCACCAATGCCGGCATGGTGCAGTTCAAGAACGTCTTCACCGGCGTCGAGAAGCGCGGCTATCAGCGCGCCACGACGTCGCAGAAGTGCGTGCGCGCCGGCGGCAAGCATAACGACCTCGACAATGTCGGCTACACCGCGCGCCATCTCACCTTCTTCGAGATGCTCGGCAACTTCTCGTTCGGCGACTACTTCAAGGAGCGCGCGATCGAGCTCGCCTGGAATCTGATCACCAAGGATTTCGGACTGAAGAAGGACAAGCTGCTCGTCACCGTCTACCACACCGACGACGAGGCGGCCGGCTTCTGGAAGAAGATCGCGGGCTTCTCGGACGATCGCATCATCCGCATCCCGACCTCGGACAATTTCTGGGCGATGGGCGATACCGGCCCGTGCGGTCCGTGCTCGGAGATCTTCATCGATCGCGGCGAGCATATCTGGGGCGGACCTCCCGGCAGCCCGGAGGAGGATGGCGATCGCTTTCTCGAGTTCTGGAACCTGGTGTTCATGCAGTACGAGCAGGTGACGAAGGAGGAGCGCGTCGCGCTGCCGCGTCCCTCGATCGACACCGGCATGGGGCTGGAGCGCATGGCCTGCATCCTGCAGGGCGTCGAGAGCGTGTTCGAGACCGATCTGTTCCGCCATCTGATCGATGCGGCTGCTTCGGCCCTCGGCCATGGGCCGAACGAGCAGAACGTGGCGTCGTACCGGGTGATGGCCGACCATCTGCGCTCCTCGGCGTTCCTGATCGCCGATGGTGTGCTGCCGTCGAACGAGGGCCGCGGCTATGTGCTGCGCCGGATTATGCGCCGCGCGATGCGCCATGCGCAGCTGCTCGGCGCGAGCGAGCCGCTGATGCATCGCCTGGTCTGGGCGCTGGTCCGCGAGATGGGCCAGGCCTATCCGGACCTGGTCCGTGCCGAGAAGCTGATCGAGGAGACGCTGCAGCTGGAAGAGACCCGCTTCCGCAAGACGCTGGTGCGGGGACTATCGATCCTCGACGAGAAGAGCGCCGGCCTCAAGAAGGGCGACATGTTCGACGGCGACACCGCGTTCACGCTGTACGACACTTATGGCTTCCCGCTGGACCTGACGCAGGATGCGCTGAAGTCGCGCGGCATCAGCGTCGACCAGGCATCGTTCACCGACGCGATGAACCGCCAGCGCGAGAAGGCGCGCGCCTCCTGGGCAGGCTCCGGCGAGGCGGCGACCGAGACGATCTGGTTCCCGCTGCGTGAGAAGCTCGGCGCGACCGAATTCCTCGGCTACGAGACCGAGAGCGCGGAAGGCGTGGTGACGGCGCTGGTCAGGGACGGCGCCGAGGTCGACGGCCTCAAGGCCGGCGAGAGCGGCGCGATCGTGCTGAACCAGACGCCGTTCTACGCTGAGTCCGGTGGTCAGGTCGGTGACGTCGGCATCCTCACCGGCGAGGGGGTCAAGTTCCGCGTGACCGATATGCAGAAGAAGGCCGGCGACCTGTTCGTGCATGTCGGCACCGTGGAGCAGGGCACCCTGAACGTCGGCACGGCCTTGCAGCTCGAGGTCGACCACGCCAGGCGTTCGTCGATCCGCGCCAACCACTCGGCGACGCATCTGCTGCACGAGGCGCTGCGCCAGGTGCTCGGCGATCACATCGCGCAGCGTGGCTCGCTGGTGGCGCCCGATCGCCTGCGCTTCGACTTCGTGCATCCGAAGCCGATCACGCCGGAAGAGCTCGCCCGGGTCGAGGACATCGCCAACGACGTCGTGCTCGAGAATGACGAGGTCACGACCCGCATCATGGGTGTCGACGATGCCCGCGAGGCCGGTGCGCGCGCGCTGTTCGGCGAGAAATACGGTGACGAGGTTCGGGTTGTCTCGATGGGCAAGAGCGCCCGCGAGCACGGCCAGAACGCGCTTGGCTGGTCGGTCGAGCTCTGCGGCGGCACCCATGTCCGCCGCACCGGCGACATCGGCCTGATTTCGGTGACCGGCGAGAGCGCGGTCGCCTCCGGCGTCCGCCGCATCGAGGCGCTGACCGGGCATCATGCGCGCAAGCACGCCAATGACACCATGACGCTGGCGAAGACCGCGGCGGCCGAGCTGCGCACCTCGATCGAGGACGTGCCGGCGCGCATCGCAGCCCTGATGGAGGAGCGCAAGAAGCTCGAGCGCGACCTGTCGGACGCCCGCAAGAAGCTCGCGATGGGCGGCGGTTCGTCGTCGAACGGTGCCGCCTCCGGCGTTCGCGAGGTCGGCAACGTCAAGCTGCTCGCACGCGCGGTCGAGGGCGTCGAGACCAAGGACCTGAAGAGCCTCGTCGACGACGGCAAGAAGCAGATCGGCTCCGGCGTGGTCGCGATCGTCGGCGTCACCGAAGACGGTAAGGCCGGCATCGTGGTCGGCGTCACCGCCGACCTGACCTCGCGCTTCAACGCGGTCGAGTTGGTGCGCAAGGGCTCCGAGGTGCTCGGCGGCAAGGGCGGCGGCGGCCGGCCCGACATGGCGCAGGCCGGCGGGCCGGACGGCGCCAAGGCGGACGCCGCGCTGTCGGCAATTGAACAAGCGATGGCCGGCGCCTGACGGAGAGGCTGATCGTGGCGACGGCTCCGCTCAAGCCCACGATCAGCGATCCCGGGCTGCGCGAGCGTCTCTACGAGCTGCTTGAGCAGGACCACCTGCCATATTCGGTCGGCTCGCGCTTCGTCCGGCTCGTCGTCGCGATCATCACCGTCGATGTGCTGGCCGCGATCCTGGCGTCGGTGCCGGAGATCGATGCGCAGTTCGGGTGGCTGTTCACAGCGATCGAGATCGCCGCCGTGATCGCCTTCGCGCTGGAATATGCCGCGCGGCTCTGGAGTGTGGTCGGCCGCTCGCTGCGCGACATGACGCCGTTGCAGGCACGGCTGGAATACGCCTTCTCGGCGCTCGGCGTCATCGACCTGCTCGCCTTCCTGCCATCGGCCATCGCGCTTGCGATCGGTGACAAGACCGCGCTGGTGCTGTTCGGCATGCTGCCATTCCTCAAGCTGGTGCGGTATTCGACCGCGATGCGCTCGCTGCTGGCGGCGCTGCATGCCGAGCGGCGCACGCTGTTCGGCTGCGTCGTGATCCTGACCGGCGCGGTTCTGCTGTTCGCTTCGCTGCTCTATGCCATCGAGCACAAGGTGCAGCCGGACAAGTTCGGCACCATGCCGCAGGCGATGTGGTGGGCGATCGTGACGCTCGGCACCGTC
Organism: Bradyrhizobium sp. ma5; assembly: GCF_042258955.1. Lineage (NCBI taxonomy): Bacteria > Pseudomonadati > Pseudomonadota > Alphaproteobacteria > Hyphomicrobiales > Nitrobacteraceae > Bradyrhizobium > Bradyrhizobium sp. ma5. The sequence continues at coordinate 5,767,744 of NZ_CP170156.1, read as the reverse complement.
GGTTACGGCGACGTCGTGCCGGTGACGCCGCTCGGCCGTATCGTCACGGTGGTTGCGATCGTGGTCGGCTTTGCGATGATCGCGCTGCCAGTCGCGATCGTCTCGACTGCGTTCGCCGACGAGGTGCGGCGCCGCGACTTCGTCGTCACCTGGGGCATGCTGGCGCGGGTGCCGCTGTTCTCGCACCTCAACGCCGCCGACATCGCCGACATCATGCGGCTGTTGCGGTCACAGACCATCGAGGCCGGCGAGGTGCTGGTGCGGCGCGGCGATGCGGCGTCGTCGATGTATTTCATCACCGCCGGCGAGGTCGAGATCGACCTGCCGAGCCAGCGGGTGCGGCTTGCCGACGGCGCGTTCTTCGGCGAGATCGCGCTGCTCCGGCGGACCAACCGTTCCGGCACAGTGACGGCGATGCGGAAGACCAAGCTGCTGCTGCTCGATGCGCAGGACTTCCATGCCCTGATCGAGCGGATGCCGGCGCTCGCCGCCCATGTCAGAGAGACGGCGGAGGCGCGGCTCGCCGATCCGCTCACCGCCGGTGGTGACCTTGCCGCCAGCGAGATCGCCCAGGCGCCGCACGAGACCGACGGCGGCATCCGCGATTAGTCGCGGCGCAGAAACACGTAATCCGCCGAATACGCCGCGCTCTTCAACGCGCCTGATTTGTCGCAGGCGCCGTTGAGTTCGCCGCCCGAGGTGTTGATCCGCTGCACGGTGGCGACACTCGACAGCAGGCCGTTGCCGCGGTGGGCGATCACCTCGAGCTTCAGCCAGGGAATGTCAGCTGACGTTGCGCCGGGCGCGCTGCCCGCGGTGCGGGCGGTCACGGCGCTGCCGTCGACATGCTCCCAGTTCGGCCCCGCATAGTGCCGGCCGACGGTGCGGCCACCGGCAATCAGGGTGGCGACCGGTTCGCGGAATGACCAGGCGAGCTTGCCGTCGATAACCGGCTTGCACTCATAGACCTGCACGCCCTCGGCGTGGGTGGTGAGGACCGCAGTCTCGTCGGGCGCCGCGACGGGGTCGGGCAGGGGATCGGCAGCGAGTGCCGCCGATCCGGTCAGCAACAAGGAGGCTAGCGTCACCCGGCCGAGAAGGGTCATGGTCACGCTCGCTATTGTGTCCGGAAACAGCGGCCGTCAGGCCGCCATCGCCTTCCCGAGATTGTCGGCGACCTTGTCGAGGAAGCCGGTGGTCGAGAGCCAGCGCTGATCTGCGCCGACCAGGAGCGCGAGGTCCTTGGTCATGTAGCCCTCTTCGACGGTCGCGACGCAGACCTTCTCCAGCGTGGTGGCGAACTTCGCCAGCGCCTCGTTGTTGTCGAGCTTGGCACGGTGGGCGAGGCCACGGGTCCAGGCGAAGATCGACGCGATCGAGTTGGTCGAGGTCTCCTTGCCCTTCTGATGCTCGCGGTAGTGGCGGGTCACGGTGCCGTGGGCGGCTTCGGCTTCCACCGTCTTGCCGTCCGGGGTGAGCAGCACCGAGGTCATCAGGCCGAGCGAGCCGTAGCCCTGGGCCACAGTGTCGGACTGCACGTCGCCGTCATAGTTCTTGCAGGCCCAGACATAGCCGCCGGACCACTTCAGCGCCGAGGCCACCATGTCATCGATCAGGCGGTGCTCGTAGGTCAGGCCCTTGGCCTCGAATTCCTTCTTGAACTCGCGGTCGTAGATGTCCTGGAAGATGTCCTTGAAGCGGCCGTCATAGACCTTCAGAATCGTGTTCTTGGTCGAGAGGTAGACCGGGTAGTTGCGCAGCAGGCCGTAATTGAGCGAGGCGCGAGCGAAATCGATGATGGAGTCGTCGAGATTGTACATCTCCATCGCGACGCCGGCGCCGGGCGCCTTGAACACTTCCCGCTCGATCACGGTGCCGTCCTCGCCGACGAACTTCAGCGACAGCGTGCCCTTGCCCGGGAACTTGATGTCGGTGGCGCGGTACTGGTCACCATAGGCATGGCGGCCGATGATGATCGGCTTGGTCCAGCCGGGAACCAGGCGCGGCACGTTCTTGCAGATGATCGGCTCGCGGAAGATCACGCCGCCGAGGATGTTGCGGATGGTGCCGTTCGGCGACTTCCACATCTGCTTCAGGCCGAACTCCTTCACCCGGGCCTCATCGGGGGTGATGGTGGCGCATTTGACGCCGACGCCGACCTTCTTGATGGCTTCGGCGGCGTCGATGGTCACCTGGTCATTGGTCTCATCGCGGTATTCCATGCCCAGATCGAAATAGAGCAGTTCGACATCCAGGAACGGGTTGATCAGCTTGTCCTTGATGTACTGCCAGATGATCCGGGTCATCTCGTCGCCATCGAGCTCGACGACGGGGTTGGATACCTTGATTTTAGCCATGACGGGGAGGCCCTCTTGGGAACGGCGCGCTTTTGACGGCGGGGGGTGGAAAATACGCCTGCGCTATAGCACCGCCCGCGGACGGGCGGAAGCGCACCGGTTATGCACTTTCAGCCCATCTTTTCACCGAGAACCGCCATTCTGAGGGCGGCTCTCGCTCCTTGTCCTGGGCGGGTTTTCCTCGCCTGAACCCTCTAAAACGGGACCTGCGTCGCGGTCCCGGCCACGATGTACCAAGTCACGAACAGGCCCGCGATCAGAGCCCCCGGCAGGCTCGATCCGGTCCGCCGCCAGGTGAAGGTCGCGATCACGCCGACGATCGCCAGCAGCGGCACGAACTGGATCGCGACGATGGTCGAGAGCGGCACGAATCCAGGGTCCGGGATCGGGTTGAACAGCTTACCGGTCAGCCATAGCGTGCCGTATTGCAGCACCAGCAACACGATGAAACCGAGCGTCAGCGCCAGGATGTTGGTCAGATAGAGCGCGCCGCGTGGCGCGCCCATGGTCGAGAAATTTCGGTGCAGCACGTGCAGCGCCACCACGAAAAATGCCGTGAACGGAATCAGATAGATCAGGAAGATGAGGAATTGCTTCGCGCTCATCAATTTGAGTGCGACGATCCAGAATCTGAAGTCGATCTTGAAGGCGAGGTCGGCGAGCCAGAGCGCGGCGTAGCCCACCGCAACCGAGGCCACCGCGATCACGACGGATTGACCGACGAGGCCGGCCCGGCTGGCGCGCTTCGGGGCGAACCACATCAGGGCTAGCGTGATCAGGCCGTTGATGATGGCCCAGACCAGGATCTGGTTGGTGATGCCCTGCGGCAGGAACGCGCTCGGGGTGACAACAGCGCCGCCCAGCGCAAAGGCCGGGTAGTAAGTCAGCGCCGGGATGAAGGCGGACAGGATGAACGCCGTGGTCCAGCGCCGGCCTTTGGCGGCCTCGTGCGGCGGCATGGTGCCGTCGGCAACCGCCGGCAGCCGCAGGCGGGAGAACATCGGCGCCTCCAGCAACCCGTCGAATGTCCCGATCACCAGCGCCACGAAGCCGATCAGCGCGATCAGGGTGCCGATCTCCTTGCGGAACCAGATCTGGTCGTCGGCCGGACGAGGCGTGCCGCCCTTCAACGTCTTGGCGAACCAGTCGAGGCTGTAGCCGATCGCCTCATGCGAGAGGTGCTCGGCCGGATGGGTCATCGCGGGGGTGTTCAGCACCCGGGCGGTGCCATTGGCCGGATCGCCATACACCTTGCCCGGTTCGACTGCGCCTTGCGTGCCGAACAGCGCCCAGAGCTTTGGGCTCTTGGTGACGTCGCGGGCGAGGTCGACGCCCCACATCAGCTCGGGGAATTCCTCGTACTGGGCGAACACCAGCGCAGTGTTGCGCGGCCATGTCGCGGTGCCCTCGGCGGCGAACGGCTTGCCGGTCGACGAGCCCTCCAGCACCATCGATTTGTAGTCGTTGGGCATCGCGGTGGCGGCCGCCAGCACGGTCCAGCCACCCATCGAATGGCCCTCGAGCCCGATATTGTCCTTGTCGACGAAGGGCAGGCTGCGCAGATAGGCAAGGCCGTCGGGTCCGCCAAAGCCGTTGGCGAAGGAGGGCGGGTCGCTATAGCCGTGGCCGGTCTGGTCGAGCGCCAGCACCACATAGCCGCGGCGCGCGAACTCGATGGCGAAGCCGTCCTGGGTCTCGCGCGAATTGATGTAGCCGTGCACGGCGAGGATGCCGGGGGCCGGGATTTGCGGCGTCGCGTTCGGCGGGACGTAGAGCAGGGCGCTCATAGTGTTGCCCTTGGCGCCCTTGAATCTGACATCCTCGATCCGGATGCCGCCCGCGGTCTGCGTGAGGTGGGCGAGCAGGCCCCCCGCCACGATCAAGACCACGCCGACAATCGCCAGCGTCCATCTGCCCCGCATCGTCGTCCCCCCACTGCTTCGACCCAAGTGCCTCGCCGTTCAAGCGGCGTCTCAAGCGTGCCTTTACAGCTTCGCTTTGGTTGTGGTTGATAGCCTATCCGAAGGCCAAGCGCGCGCAAGCGGCGGTCTTCGCTCCGTGCGATTGGGACTCCGATTGAGGATTCGCAAACGCTGCTAACCCTGTTATCTCCTTGGAGAAAATGGTCCCGCGCAAAACCGGTGCAAAGCTGGTTGCGGCGCTCAGCATGAGAGTTTGAATCAGCTGCTTCGGAAGCTGATTCAAAATCTTCAGACGTTGAATCAGAAAGTGAAGTGAGATGTCCGGCACCGACAAGACCAAGGCAGGGCACGACCTTGCCGGTCCCGTCGTCATCCTGGTCGAGCCGCAGCTTGGCGAGAACATCGGCATGGCCGCGCGCGCGATGGGCAACTTCGCGCTGACCCGGATGCGCATCGTCAATCCGCGTGACGGCTGGCCGAACGTCGCCGCGCAACGCGCCGCCGCGGGCGCCGACCACATCATCGGTTCCGTCGAGTTGTTCGACACGGTCGAGCAGGCGATCGCCGATCTCACATTGGTGTTCGCGACCACCGCGCGCGCCCACGACCAGGCCAAGCCGGTGGTCGGGCCCGAAGGCGCGGCGAACGAGATCGTCGGCCATGTCGCATCCGGCGGCGGGGCCGGCATCCTGTTCGGGCGGGAGCGCTCCGGCCTGACCAATGACGAGGTCGCGCTCGCCAACCGCATCATCACCTTCCCGGTCAACCCGGGCTTCGCCTCGCTCAACCTCGCGCAGGCGGTGCTGCTGATGGGGTACGAATGGTTCAAGCTCTCGACCGCGGGCGCACTTCCCTTCGCGATGCCCGAGCGGTCCGAGCCGGCCTCCCAGCACCAGATACAGGCGTTCTTCGACAACCTCGTCGCCGAGCTCGACAAGGTCGAGTTCCTGCGGCCGGCCGAGAAGCGCGACACCATGCTGGTGAACCTGCGCAACATCTTCACCCGGATGGACCCGACCAAGCAGGACATGCACACGCTGCACGGCGTGGTGATGGCGATCGCCGAGGGCCGCAAGGGCCCGGCCAAGGGCGGCGTGCTCGACGGCGCGCAGGCGACGCGTCTGCGGGCGCTGCTCGCCGAGCAGGGGCAGGGCGGTGCCGCCGCCGACAACTCCAGCACGGTGCGTGGGCTCGCCCGGCTGCTCCGCCGCAACCCGACCGACGCCGAGCGGATCGTGTGGCAGGCGCTGACGCGGGACCGCCGCTTCGCCGGCCAGTTCAAGCGCCAGACCCCGGTCGGCCGCCACATCCCCGACTTCGTCTCCTTCGTGCACCGGCTCGCGATCGAGTTGGTCAATCCGAACGAGAGCGACGCCATCGGCACGGACCGCGCCAATCGCAGAGCCTGGCTCGAGGCGCGCGACTATCGGGTGGTCGACGTGCAGGCGGTCGATGTCGAGCGCGACCTCGACGGCGAGCTGGCGCGGCTGGAGGGGAGATTGCGGCAGGAGCGGTGAGCTTTCGCCGGCTGAGAGCCTAATGGCGTCGAGATCGACCGCGGGCCTCTCCACAGGTCGTCCTGGCGAAAGCCAGGACCCATAACCACTGCATTCGGTGATGAATGGGATCGCGGCCCCAGCGTCGCGCAACAATTGAGACTTGGGGTAATGGGTCCTGGCTTTCGCCAGGACGACACTGAATGTGGCATTGCCGACATCCTCAATCGTCGTCCCTGTGAAAGCAGGGACGACATCGAATGCGTCGTGCGGTCCGCGAGTCACACATCCGCATTCTCGCGACATGATCTGTTCGAGTCTTGCTCTTCGTTCCGACCTCTCATTGAGCAGAGGGTGCAGGGAAAGCCGGGTGCCCTTGGAACGGATCGGTCGATTGCGATCGGACCCGGCTAGACTTGGCACCATTTGAAAAGTAGCGGGGCTTCGGGCGGCGGGCCGGGCCCGCCGCCTTTCGCGTGGTTATTTCTGCTCGACGCCCTCGATCCCGATTGCACGGAAGCTGGCATATTTGTTGCCGACGTCTGCCTCGAGCTGGGTCTGCTTGGCACCGAACGCCTTGAGCGAGTCCATATCGGGAAACTGGATCAGCACCACGCGATTTGGTGGCGGCGCCCCGTTCATGGTGATCGTCTTGTTCAGACCGCCCGCGAGGTATTTGCCGCCGTGCTCCCTGATGTTGGCTTGCGCCTTCGGCAGAAAATCCTTTGCGTAGCCGTCCTGATCCCTGACGTCGATTTCCGCAACCGAGTAAGCGGGTATCTTGGCCTGCGCGTACAGGACGCTGCCGGCGCCGACGCCCAGAACAAAGCTGGCGATTGCAGCCGTTGCAATCTTGGAAACAGACTTCATTGCCATTGTCCTCCCTCGTCGCGTGCGCGGACGCCGGGGCGCACGCTGCCCGGTTCGAAATCGGCAGCGCCATAGCAAGCGGGAAAACGCGTTCTTATCGCCGGCGATCTGTATGATTTCGTACCGTCATGCGTGATGCAGGACGTACAATCACAATCATCCTCAGTCAGGGCCGGATGGTTCAGCTTTCCACGACGAATGGCGAGGCACTAAAAAGGGATTGATCCAAATCCACGATGACACGGCTCTCGCCGTTCAACCGCGTAGGCAAGCCGCACTTGACGCGCAGGCGATCAAGCGTATCGCTCTCAATTCGCGTTTGGAAGATGCCAAACCCGGCCAAATCGTTTCCACAAATTTCCAGGCTCGCACTCACGCGTCATAGCCGGACAACGGGACGATTGCAGATACGGACTTGTTTCGCCCCGTCGCGGTCACGCCCCGACGGTTCCTGTCGCCTCTTTCGCAAAGCTCAGGCAGCGCTGTAGCCGCCGTCGACCACTTGCGATGCGCCGGTCATGAAGGACGCCTTGTCCGAGCACATCCAGACCACGGCCTCGGCGATTTCCTCTGGTACCCCAAGGCGACGTGCGGGCACCTTGGCGATGATTTCGTCGTAACGTTCGTCCATCGTTTCCTTGGTCATCGGCGTCTTGATGTATCCGGGGTTGACGCAATTCACGCGGATGCCGTCCTGGGCGTATTCGATCGCAGCGGACTTGGTCAGCCCGACGACGCCGTGCTTGGTCGCGACGTAGTGGGCCGACGTGGCGAGGCCGACCAGCCCGGCGATCGAGGCGGTGTTGACGATCGCGCCGCCGCCGCCCTGCTTGAGCATCTGCGCGATCTCGTATTTCAGGCACAGGAACACGCCCATCAGATTCACCGAGAACATCTTCGCCACCGAGGGCTGCGTGAGCTCATGGATGCGTTGGCCGGGCGGGCCGACGGAGCGCCCGGCCACGCCGGCATTGTTGAACGCGCAATCGATGTGCCCGAACGCCGATACCGTGCGGGCCACCATGTTGGCGACATCGGCCTCGTCGGTGACGTCACCCTGGATCGCGATTGACTGGCCGCCTGCGGCGTTGATGAGCGCGACCGTCTGTTCGATGCCGTCCTTTGACAGGTCGGACACCGCGACGCGCGCGCCTTCGCGCGCCATGGCAATCGCCGTTGCCCGGCCGATGCCGGAGCCGCCGCCTGTCACCAACGCGGCCTTGCCGTCCAGAATGCCTGCCATCAGAAGCTCCTCCACCTTCTTATTTGAGCATGATCTCCGCGCAAACGCGTTCCGCGTTTGTCGCGAGGGAAAACCGCTGCGCACCTTTCCGGATCATGCTCTAGCGCTTGCCTTCGATTGCGATCTCGACGAGGTACGGGTGCTGCGCCGCGACCGCCTTTGCGACTGCGCCGGCGATGTCGTCCGCCTTCTCGACCCTGACCGCCTCGACGCCCATACCGGCCGCGAGATGCACGAAGTCGAGCGCGGGGCCGGTGATATCCATGTTCTGATAGGGATGCTGGGTGCCGGCTTCGAAATTCTGCCGCCAGACGTCCACATTGTGCTTGAGGATGCGGTACTCGCGGTTCGCGAGCACCACGAACACGATCGCAAGCTTGTGGTGCGCGGCGGTCCACAGCGCCTGGATCGCATACATGGCCGAGCCGTCGCCGGAGATCGCGACAACCGGACGGTCCGGCATTGCGACCTTGACGCCGATCGCGCCGGCGAGACCCTGGCCGATGCCGCCGCCACGTCCGCCGAAATAGTCGCCGAAGCCGCGATAGTCGAAGGCGCGGGCGAGATCGAGGCTCGCGGTGATGCTCTCATCGACGATGACCACATCATCGGGCAGGCCGCGGCGCAGTTCCGCGGTGACGCGCGGCATCGAGCTCGGCTCGCGGTTCCAGCTCTTCTCGACGCGCGCGCGATAGGCTTCCTTCTCCTTCGCCTGCAGTTCGGCCAGCGCAGCATTGCGGTTTTGCGCAGCCTGCCTGAAGTCCGCGCTCGCCTTGGCGCGTAACGTGTCCGTCAATGCACTGATGCTGACCGCGATGTCGCCGACAATGCCGGCATCGAGCCGGTTGTTGAGCGCGAGACGTTCAGCCGAGGCCTCGATCTGGAGCAGGGACGCGCCGTCGGGAATGTGGCTATCAGGCGCAAACCAGATGTCCTCGAAGAACGGCCCGCCGATCAGCAGCACGAGATCGGTCTCGCCGAGTGCCTTGCGTACCTGCCGGGCGTCGCCGGGGAGCGACTGACGATAGCTCGGATGATGGGTCGGAAAGGGCGCGTGATGCCGCAACCCTTCGAACCACACGGTCGCACCGATCGTTTCCGCAAGTGCGACCAACGCCTGCTCGCTGTCCGATCTCGCGACATCGTCGCCGGCGATGATGGCCGGATTTTTCGACTTCAGAAGCAGCGCGACCAGAGCTTCGATGCCTGCCGGATCGGGGTGTGTCGACCGCCATAGATTGTCCGGCGTCGATGCATCGACAGCGGTCTCCTGTTCCAGGACGTCGATCGGGAGCGATACGAACACCGGCCCCTGCGGTGCATCGGTCGCCACCTTGAACGCGCGGCGCATGATCGGGGCGATCTCGTCGGCGCGCTCGATCTGAACGCTCCACTTTGTCACCGGTGCTGCCATCGCAACGAGGTCGTGGCCGAGCAGCGGATTGTTGAGCCGCATGCGCGTGTCCTGCTGACCCGCCGTCACGACCACGGGCGAATTTGCTTTCAGCGCGCCGTAGAGCGAGCCGGTACCGTTGCCGAGGCCGGGAGCGACGTGCAAATTGGCAACGGTGACGCGTCCCGATGCCTGCGCATAGAAGCTGGCAGCGCTGACCGCAACACCTTCATGCAACGCCATGATGTATTCGAGTCGCGGGAATGCCGGCAGGCTGTCGAGCAGCGGCGTTTCGGTCGTGCCGGGATTGCCGAAGATGTGGCGCACGCCGTGCGACACGAACGATTCCATCAGCACACGGCGTCCACGCATTCACTTCCTCCCGGTTGGCTCGGATCTGTTTCGCGCATCATCGGCCGATGAGAGGCCGATGGCAACCGCGAGACGGTTCGCGTATGCGGCGCTGGTTTTCGCGGAACGCCGTGGACGATCAAGCCTTCGAGATGCCGCCGTCGATCACCGGTCCCAGCGGCTCGTAGCGTTCGCCGCTGAAGCGCGTCAGTTGCAGTTGCTCGAGCGGGTAATAGTCGGTCGGCGAGGTGTTGATCTTGATGCCCGGCAGCAGCATGTCGGATTCGACGTCCCTGAGGTTCGCCGCCTGCTTGATGATGTTTTCGGACGAGACGTCGTCGCCGCACTGCTTGAGCACCTGAACCAGGATCTGGCTGGTGAGATAGCCAGTGACCGCGTAGATGTCGTTCTTCGCCGCCGCCGGATCGTATTTGTCGAGGAAGCCGCGCCATTTTTGAATCGCGGGATCGCTGTCCCAGGCGGCATCGACGGGATCCTTCAGATAGGCGCTGGAGATGATGCCCTTGGACACGTCGAAGCCTGCGGCCTTCAGGGTCGAGCCGGCGGAGGAAGCGTTGTTGCCGATGTAATGCGCCGGCTGCCAGCCGAGCTCGGCGATCTTCTTGATGCCTTGCGCGGCGAATTTCGGCGTGGTCATGCTCATGAACACGTTGGCGCCGGCGGATTTGCAGCGGACCACTTGGCTGTCGATGGTAGGATCCGCGGTCTCATAGGATAGCTCCGCCACGATTGCAGAGGTCTTGCCGCCAAGTCCGTCCTTGAAACCCTTCAGCACGTCGCGTCCGAAATCGTCGTTCTGGTAGACGATGCCGATCTTGGGATCATTCTGAGTCGACAGGACATGCTGCGCGAAGGCCCGGCCCTCGATCTGGTAGCAGGGCTGGAAACCCATGGTGTAGGGGAAGTTCTTGTAGTCGCCGAACTTGGTGGCGCCCGAGGCGATGAAGAGGTGCGGGACCTTCTTCTGGTTCATGTATTTCATGATCGCCGCATTGGTCGGCGCACCGAGCGGCGCAAACAGCACGTCGATCTCGTCACCTTCGACCAGCTTGCGCGCCTGTTCCACCGTCTTGGCCGGGCTGTAGGCGTCGTCATAGGTGATGTACTTGATCATGCGGCCGTTGATGCCGCCTTGCTCGTTGATCATCTTGAAATAGCCGCCGGGCGTGCGGCCGATCGACGAATAGACCGCAGCCGGTCCCGAATAGGCGTCGATGTTGCCTATCACGATCTCGGTCTTGCCTTTGGCAATGGCGGGCTTGCCGAGCAGCAGCGTGGCTGACGTGGCAGCAGCGCCCTTGATGAGATGACGGCGGTTGAGTTGGGGGGAACGGTTCCTTGGCATTGTAGTCCTCCGCTTCTTCTTGTTGGCCGTTTTGGCATTGTTGGCCGTTTGGCAGCCTCTGACGGGCATGTCGGCTTCAAGCATTGTACCGCGCTCGAGCCGGATCAAGCCAGTGTATGAGCGCGGCCCGGCGGAACTTGTGCGTAGTCGCTACCATCGGGAATATTGCTGCGGTGTCAGGGTCCGGCGCGGCAGATCGAATGATCCGCCGGGCCGGACACCAAGATCGATCAGGCCGGCAGGGCCCGGCTTGCCGTGCGACCGTGCGCACTGAGTTCGCGCACCGGAAAGACGCGGTCGTAAGCGATGTTGAAGACGAAGGCGTAGACCAGATAGAACGCGACGATCGAGATATCCATCATCAGCGCGGCCCACAGCGAGATGCCGAGATACCAGGCGACGAACGGAATCAGCAGCACGATCAGGCCGGCCTCGAACAGCATCGCGTGCGCGACGCGGATCGGCATCGTCTTGGCGACACGGCCGGTGACGCGGACCAGCGCGTGGTCGAAGCCGAGATTGAACAGCAAGTTCCAGATCGTCGCCACCGTCGCCGAGACGACGCCGATGACGCCCATATGGGCGACCGGCTGATTGAACAGCCAGGCGGCTGCCGGCGTGAAGATGGCGATACCGATCAGTTCGAACAGGACTGCGTGCCTGATCCGGTCGGAGAAGGAACGCATAGACATTTTGAAACCCTTTCTTGATTCTTGTTTTGACGCGTTTTCTTCACGCGAACCGGTATCCACTTCGCTTGAAAACGCTCTCGTTATTGCGACCGGGTTTCTATCTGATATTGTGGGATTAGAAAGTTAGGTAATATCTGGAAAAGAGATAGATGGCCGTTTCCATGGACCAGCTCGAATCCTTCGTGGCGGCGGCCGAGCAGGGCTCGTTCTCCGGTGCGGCACGGCTGCTGAAGAAGGCGCAATCGGCCGTCAGCACCCACGTCGCCAATCTGGAGACAGACCTTGGGATTGCGCTGTTCGATCGGACCGGGCGCAACCCGGTGCTGACCGAAGCCGGTGTGCGGCTGTTGCCGGAAGCAAGATTGATCCTCGATCGCCGCGAACACCTGATCGGTGTCGCCAGCAGTTTCGAGGCGCATGTTGAGAAGCGGCTGGTGGCGGCGATCGACGAGCTCTATCCGGAGAGCGCGGTCGGCGAGCTGTTTGCGGAATTCGCCAAGCGCTTTCCCCATGTCGAAGTGGAGCTGCTGTTTCCGATCATGGAGGACGTCAGCCGTCTCGTGCTCGACGGCAAGGCCGATGTGGGCGTGATGTGGCGGCAGGAGCATCTGCCGCCCGAACTCGGCTTCAAGACCATCGGCTGGGTGCCGCTGCAGCTCGTCTGCGGCAAGAACCATCCGCTGGCGCATGGGCGGGTGGATTGGGAGGAGCTGAAGCGGCATCGCCAGATCATGGTCACGGTGCGCAACGAAGGCACCGAGCGGCACCGGCTGCGTGTCGCAGCGGAGGTGTGGTGGGTCGAGAGCCACTGGGTGATCCTGCAGATCCTCAAGCAGGGCGTCGGCTGGGCGCTGATCCCGGCCCACATCATGGCGAGCTCGCAGATTGCCGAGGAACTGGCAATACCCGCGCTGGAATTCGACGAGGGCGCGCATCCCGTCGCGCTCGAAGTGGTCTGGCACAAGCAGCGGCCGGCCGGACCCGCGACAAAATGGCTGCGTCGCCGTTTCGCAACGCGGCCGCCGATGCTTCGCATGTGACGGGACTTGCGCGTCGGACAACGTCGCTGGCCGCATGGGAGCTGACATCGCCACCGCGATGTGTTGCCATGTGTGCCGCACTGACCGGACAGGGTGGAGACGATGGCGAAGCAGTTGGAAGGCAAGGTCGCGGCCGTGACCGGCGCGGCGTCGGGCATTGGACTTGCGAGCAGCGAGGCGATGCTGGCCGCGGGCGCGCGCGTGGTGATGGTCGACCGTGACGCGGCCGCGCTGCAGGCGCTCGCCGGCAGGCACGGCGATGCGGTGATCCCGCTGGTCATCGACCTGCTCGATCCGAAGGCCTGCGCGACGCTTCTGCCAAGGATCCTCGAGAAGGCCGGCCAGCTCGACATCCTGCACGCCAATGCGGGGATCTATGTCGGCGGCGATCTCGTCGATGCCGATACCGGCGCGATCGACCGGATGCTGAACCTCAACGTCAATGTCGTAATGAAGAACGTGCACGACGTGCTGCCGCACATGATCGCGCGCGGGACCGGCGACATCATCGTGACGAGCTCGCTCGCCGCGCATTTCCCGACGCCGTGGGAGCCGGTCTATGCCTCGTCAAAATGGGCGATCAACTGCTTCGTCCAGACGGTGCGGCGCCAGGTGTTCAAGCACGGCATCCGCGTCGGCTCGATCTCGCCCGGGCCCGTGATCAGCGCACTGCTCGCGGACTGGCCGGCGGAGAAACTGGAGGAGGCCAAGGCTTCGGGCAGCCTGCTGGAGGCGAGCGAAGTCGCCGAGGTCGTGATGTTCATGCTGACCCGGCCGCGCGGCATGACCATCCGCGACGTCGTGATGCTGCCGACCAACTTCGATCTGTAGCCAACATCGCGCCAATACCGTCGCGGGCCTGCCGTTGCGGCACAAGCAACGGAAGGTTGTGTTGCAGGCAGGGGCTTTGCTACTAGTCTCCCGGTGGGCGTGGGGGACAAAGTGACAGAACGGGCAAAACGTGCATTCGCCGCCAGGGCGATGATGATCGCGCTTGGCGTGCTGCTGGCGCCAATTCCGGCTGCACGTGCACAGCTTCTCCTGCCGGCCAAGTGCACCGTGGCCGGAAATATCAGTCTGGATGATCGCATCGCAGGTTGCACTGCCTTGATCGAGGCGATGTCGACCAATTTGCAAGGGGCGATCTCCGCACATTTTCGACGCGCCGCGCTCGATCTTGATAAGGGCGACGTTGATCGGGCAATCGAGGAGCGATCCGAACAATCTGATCGCCCTTCTCCGCAGGGCATGGGCGCATAAACGGAAGGGCGAGGTCGATACAGCGCTTGCCGACTACGGTCGAGCCATAGAACTCGCTCCAAAAGACACCTACGCATACCTGGGACGGGCTGGCGCCTACCTGATCAAGCAGGATGTCGACAGCGCGATCGACGACTACGGCCGAGCCCTTCTAACCCATCCCGACAATGTGGCTGCGTATGTCGGCCGCGGGCGCGCCTACAATCTCAAGGGCGAGCCAGATCGGGCGATAGCTGACTGCAATCGTGCGATCGAGATCAGCCCGGAACGCGGGGCGGGGGTGGGCCTCATTTGCCGCGGACACGCTCACATCATCAAGGGCGACATCGAGCTCGCATTGGACGACTTCAATCAAGCTATCGGTTTCAGTCCAAAAAATCCCCTGCCTTATGTTGGCCGCGCCAGCATCCTTCACGCTCGCGGCGACCTCGAACTCGGACTATCCAACATCAAACAGGCGATCGAGCTGACCCCGAACGATCCTCAACTTCATCGCTGGGCGGGGAGCGCTTACTTTCAAGGTGGGCTCCTGTCGGAAGCGCACGACGCGTTCGTCCGCGCCAGCGAACTCGATCGGAAGGATGTTTACACACTGCTTTGGCTCGACCTCGTGCGCCAGAAGACCGGCCAACCGAGCGGACTTGATGAAGCCTCCGGGCGGCTTGACCTGTCGAATTGGCCGGCGCCGATCGTTCGCTTGTTCCTCGGCGCTACAACGCTGGAGGATGTCGTGAAGGCCGCCGACGATGCCAATCCGGTCAAGATGAGAGGGCAGCTCTGCGAAGCGCATTTCTATGGCGGTGAGCTGGCGCTGGCGAAAGGAGCGACGGACGAAGCCGTGCGGCTGCTTCGCCTCGCCGCGGACGGATGCCCGAGGATCTACTTTGAATGGGCGCCAGCCAATGCCGAGTTGCGCAAGCTCGACACCAGACACTGATGGCGTTTGACGGTCGCGGGCGACATTCTTGCCGGACTTCGTCTCAAGCGGCGCCTCGATCGAGCGCCGGCGTGGGGTCCTTTTGCGTCAGCCGGCGCAGGGCCGCAACGTTGGTGGCGACGGACGCCAGGCGGCACTGTGCCTTGCCGTCGGATTTGGCTTCATAGAGCGCGGCATCGGCAACGGCCAAAAGCTCCTCGGCTTCGGTGCCGTGCTCGGGCGAGACAGCGACGCCGACACTGACGCCGACCTTTGCGAAGATGCCGTCGGCCAGCCGGTAGGGCATCGTGACGGCCTGGATGATGCGCTGGCCGATCCCGAGTGCCTGCTCGGCGGTGACGCCGTTCGCCAACACCACGAATTCATCGCCGCCGAGCCGCGCGATCACCGCGGTCTCGGGCAGAGTGCGCCGAAGCCGCTCGGCGGCCAGCATCAGCACCTGGTCGCCGGCCGCATGGCCATAGGTGTCGTTGATCGGCTTGAAATTGTCGAGGTCGAGGAACAGCAGCGCGAACGGCCTGTCGTGTCCGGCCGGAGCCGCGAGCTTCGTGTTCAGCGCGGCGACGAAACCGGCGCGATTGCGCAGGCCGGTCAGGGTGTCGTGATGGGCAAGATGGCCGTTCTCGCGCTCGGCGCGCATGGTTGCGATCAGCATCTTGTTGAGGCGGAAGGCCGCGACCGTCATCGCCGCGAGATACATCGGCACCTGCAGGAACACGATGAACAGCAGCGGCTCGCCGGCCAGCGCCGCGCCGGGCACGATCGGGCCGAGGCTGAGCAAGATCATGGCGCCGGCAAGGCGCGGGGCGCTGAAGTTGCGGAAGCAGATGCCGCCGACCATCGCCGCCGCCGACAGCGAGGCCAGCATTGCAACCACCCAGTCGCCGCTTGCAAGGCTGATCAGCATGCCGAAGCCGACGCTGGCGCTCCAGGCGACCGCGAGGACGAGGTGCAGATCGGTCGGCGTCGGCCGCCCTTCGCGTGCCGCGCGATGCGCAGCCACGAGCACCGCAAGTCGCGAGAGGCAGATGACGAGTTCGAGGATGACCCAGGTGACGAACGGCGCGGTCGGCTCGCGGATCGCAATCACGGCCGCGACGGCGACCGTATTGACCGCGCCGGCCGCGAACACCGGCAGCGAGCCATAGAGATCCCCGATCAGCGCCGCGCGGATGTCATCGGGCACGCCCGGACCCGCATCGGCGAGCCAGCGCGTCACGCCCCAGCGCGGCTGGCTGTATCGTCCTTTTTCGGACTGCATTGTTCTTGCCTCGTACTTTCACGGCGCAACTGACCCGGCCGGACCTAACAGGCGTTTAAGGCTGCGGCGGATCGCGCGGTGTGATTGACGACCGGTAAACCCGCGGGCGATCGCACCGCCGAATACCGATGCCGGAAGCTGCGATGCGGCCGATGGTCGCGACGTCCATTCGGCCGGCGGTTAATTTTCGGGCGGCGGCGGCCGCGTGTTGCGCTGACACCGCGGTGATCCTATGAGTCGAGCCGGCAGACGCGACATCCCGCCTGCCGGGCACACAGCAACGGGTGCCGGCTATCTGCAATGCGTCTGGCGTCGCGGCGTTCGGCGGCCAGTTCAACCGGTTGATGGCCGGCATGATGCCGATACCGATTCAGATGACAGAACATAACCTCGTCGCTGCAAGCAGCGCGCCGCGAACCCGGGATAGCCTCATCGGTGATCTGCTTCGCCTCGGCGTGCAGCCGGGCGAGACACTGCTGGTTCATTGCGCCATGAGCAGGCTTGGTTGGGTTGCCGGCGGCTCGGAAGCCGTGGTGCGCGCGTTGCTCGGCGCGGTCACCGACGCCGGCACGCTGGTGATGCCCGCGCAATCATCGCAGCTCAGCGACCCCGCCAACTGGCGCGCGCCGGCCGTTCCGCAGGAATGGGTTGAGACGATCCGTGCGAATTTGCCAGCCTTCGACCCGCGCACGACGCCGACCCGCGACATGGGCGCGGTCGCCGAGTTGTTCCGGACCTGGCCAGGCGCACACCGGAGCCTGCATCCGACCTGCTCGTTCACCGCGCTCGGACCCGAGGCGGAGAAGATCACCGCGCAGCAGCCGCTCAGTGCGCCGTTCGGTGACGAGGGGCCGCTCGGATATCTCTATCGATCGGCGGCGCGTGTCCTGCTGCTTGGCGTGGACTTCGAAGCCTGCACCGCCTTCCATTTGGCCGAGCAGCGGGCGTGGCCGGGCTTGCCGCGCATCGCGGAAGGCTCGCCCATGGTCGTGGATGGTGAGCGCCGGTGGGTACGGTTTGACATCGCGGCAGCATATCCGGACGGCTTTCCCGACATCGGCGAGCAATTGCTCCGGCACGGGCTCGTTCGGAGCGCCAGCGTCGGTGTCGCCACCTGCCATTTGATGTCGTTGCCGCGCATCGTCGACGCGGCCGCCGAGATCATGGCGGCCCAGCTATTTCCGTTCAAATGAAACGGGCGCGCGACGCCTAGACCGCCACCAGTTCGTCCGCGCGGCCCGCGCGCTTCGCCTTCTTCAGCTTGGCCGGTGCGAACAGATTGCTTGCGGCGAGGCCCGCAGTGTCGGCGACCGTGGGGTCACATGACACCATGGCAGCGACAATGGCGCCGTCGATCAACAGCGCGAGCTGATGCGCGAGCACGGCTGGTTCGGTCGCGCCCATCTCGCCGGCGAGCTTCTCGATATGCGCCAGCACCACCTTCTTGTGCTTCAGCGCGATGTTACGGAACTGCTTGGCGTCCTTGTCGTGCTCAGCGACCGCGTTGATGAACGGGCAGCCGTAGAAGCGTTCCTCGGCAAACCAGGTCTTGAGGGCAGGGAAGATCCGCGACAGCTTGGTCTGCGGATCGCCGCCGCCGGCCTCGATCGCGCCGATGAACCATTCGCGCCACTGCTTGCCTTCGCTTTCCAGCACGGCATGCACGAGGTTGGTCTTCGAGCCGAACAATTTGTAGAGCGTGGTCTTGGCGGTGCCGGCCTCATCGATGATCGCATCGATGCCGGTGGCGTTGATCCCGTTCTTGCAGAACAGATGCGTAGCCGCATTGAGCAGGCGCCCGCGCGCGGACTCGTCGTCGCCGGCGGCGAACGCGGCGGCAGGTTTTTTCTTCGCAAGCGATTTGGCCATGCGCGGCAGTAAATCGGAGCGCGGCAAAATCATCAAGTCGCATCTTCACGGGGGCGGGCATGTGCGCCGTCCTGCGCTCAAAGTAATCGCGGCAGCGCGGCAGATGCACCGCGTTTGAGCAGCCGCGACCTGATCAATCCGCGGGCAGGCAGAGCTAACCGTCTGCGCGATTTCAGCTTTTGATTTGGCGGAGGACTGGCACGCTTCGTGCAGGAAACAGACCGTTCGGTATCCTTACCCAATCCATCGCTCCCAGGGAGAAAACTGATGACCGCTGTCGCTCAAAAAACCGCACTGACCGGCTGCCTCGCGCCGATCGACAGGGGCGGGCTCGAGCAGCTGATCGCTAACGGCAAGGCCAACCCGAAGGTGATCAAGACCTTGAGGTGCAAGACGGTGGCGGAGGGCAAGTTCCGCCACGCCAACTACATCCGCAATCTCGCGCCCTACATCGTCGACGAGCCGCCGGGCCTGCTCGGCGATGACACCGCGCCCAATCCGTCGGAGGCCTCGCTCGCCGCGCTCGGCTCCTGCCTTGCGGTCGGCCTGCACGCCAACGCGGTGCATCGCGGCTGGATCGTCAACAAGCTCGAGCTGGAGCTCGAGGGCGATCTCAACATCACCGCGGTGTGGGGCACCGGCGACGTCAGCGAAAAGCCGGTCGGCTTCACCGATGTCCGCGTCAAGGTCGACATGGAATGCGAGGGCGTCGCGCAGAGCGAGATCGACGCGCTGGTGGCGCATGTGAAGAAGTGGTCGCCGGTCGCCAACACCTTCACCCGTCCCGTCAATCTCGAGGTCAGCGCGTAAGGCTCGACCGGCAATTCAAGGTGCGGAGACCAACCATGGGTTCACTGGCTTTATCGCGGGTCGCAGCTCAAGATCCCGCACCGACCATTACGGACGAGGTCGCGCGCCTCGCTCGTCAGGAGCTGGCGCCGCTCGCATCCGCGATCGATGCCGGCTCGATCTATCCCGGCGAATTCCTGCGCCGGCTCGGCAAGACCGGCGCGTGGAGCAGCCACGTGCCGCAGGAGGGCCCTGCCGACCTGCGCTGGGCGATCCAGTCGATGGCCGCGCTCGGCGAGATCTGCGGCGCCACCGCCTTCATGGCGTGGTGCCAGAACACGCTGGTCTGGTACGTCGCCAATTCCACCAACGTGAAGCTCGCCGCGCGCTTCGGCAACTGCTTCTCCAGCGGGCGTGCGCTCGGCGGCACCGGGCTCTCCAACCCGATGAAGAGCTTCTTCGGCATCGAGCGGCTGAAGCTGAAGGGCCGCAAGGTCGATGGCGGTTACGTCGTGCGCGGCGCGCTGCCCTGGGTGTCCAATCTCGGCCCCGACCACTACTTCGGCACGATCTTCGAGCGCGAGGACGAAGGCACCAACGGCGAGCCGGGCAGCACGGTCATGTTCCTTGCCGATTGCTCCGACCCCGCGATCACGCTGACGCCGTGCAAGCCGTTCCTGGCGATGGACGGCACCGGCACCTACGGCGTCCAGTTCCGCGACGTGTTCGTGCCTGACGAACTGATCCTGGCCGAGCCGGCGGCGCCGTTCGTCAAGAAGATCCGCGCCGGCTTCATCCTGCTGCAGACCGGCATGGGCCTCGGCCTGATGAGGGATTGCATCAACATCATGGACGAGGTCCATGCGCCGCTCGGTCACGTCAACCGCTACCTGCCGCAGCAGCCGCTGCAATTCCGCGAGCTCTATGCCGAGTTCGAGAAGGAGGCGATGACGCTGGCAAGCGATCCCTACAATGTCGACGACAGCTACTGGCGCCGCGTCGTCGCGCTCAGACTGCGGATCGGCGATGCCAGCGTCGCGTTCGCGCATGCGGCGATGCTCCATTGCGGCGCGCGAGGCTATCTGATGAGCCATCGCGCCCAGCGCAGGCTGCGCGAAGCCTATTTCGTCGCCATCGTCACGCCTGCCACCAAGCAGCTGCGCAAGATGCTGGCGGACGGCTGAAGGAGTTTGGGACCACCACAACTGCAACCGCAAACAGGAGAGAGCCATGACGGACGTTCTGATCACCGCCGGCGAACTTGCCGAGCTCGTCAAGAAAGAGCCGTGTGTCATCATCGACACGCGGAATCCGGATGCCTATGCGGCCGGCCATCTGCCCGGTGCCGTCAATGTGCATGACGTCTTCACGTTCCTCGCGACCTCGACGCCGGAGGGAATCCACGAGCTGAAGACCAAATTCGCCGACGCCTTCGGCGCCGCCGGTCTCTCCGGGAAGGAGACCGCCGTGATCTACGAGCAGTCGATGAATTCTGGCTTCGGCCAGTCCTGCCGCGGCTACTACCTGCTGACGATGCTGGGTTATCCCAAGATCAAGGTGTTGCATGGTGGCTTCGATGCCTGGAAGGCCGCCGACCTTCTGGTTACCACCGACGTCGCGGTGCCGGCGAAGGCCTCCTTTGCGATCGTGCCGGAGGCCGGCGACATCATGATCGACGCCAAGGCGATGCTTGCCGCGGTCGGCAAGCCCGGCGTTGCGATCCTCGATGTGCGCGATGTCGACGAGTGGATCGGCGATAGCTCCTCGCCCTACGGCAAGGATTTCTGCCCGCGCAAGGGCCGCATCCCCGGCGCCGTCTGGCTGGAATGGTATCGGATGATGAAGCCGACCGGCGAAGGCCCGCGCTTCAAGTCTAAGGACGAGATCCTGGCGGAGTGCGCCACCGTCGGCATCTCGCAGACCACGCCGGTCTATCTCTATTGCTTCAAGGGCGCGCGCGCCTCGAACACCTTCCTGGCGCTGAAGAACGCCGGCGTGAAGGACGTGCGGATGTACTTCGGCTCGTGGAACGAGTGGTCGCGCGACCCGGCGCTGCCGATCGACGAGGGCCTGCCGACCGCTGCCGTCGTCACAGGCAAGGCGGCATAGAATCTGCATGTTTGCGGGCGTCCGGCGGCGTAAAATGCGGCCGGACGCCGATCAATGCCGGCGTCGGCACGGCGCGCCGATCCCCAAGGAGGAAGCCTCATGAAACGCGAAGACCTCACCGAAAAGCTGCTCGACATCAAGCGCGAGAAGGGCTGGAGCTGGAAGCATATCTGCGAGACGATCGGTGGCTATTCCGAGGTGCTGATCGTCGGCGCGATCCTCGGCCAGATGAAGCTGACAAAACCGCAGGCGGCCAATGCCGGCGAGCTGTTCGGACTGTCGAAGGCCGAGACCGCGATGCTCAACGAGGTCCCGATGCGCGGCGCCGGCACGCCGATGCCGCCGACCGATCCGCTGATCTATCGCTTCTACGAGATGGTGATGGTCAACGGCCCAGCGTGGAAGGCGCTGATCGAGGAAGAATTCGGCGATGGCATCATGTCGGCGATCGACTTCGACATGGCGATGGAGCGTGTAGCCAATCCGAAGGGCGACCGCGTCAAGATCACGATGTCAGGCAAGTTCCTGCCGTACAAATATTACGGCGCCAGCGGCAACGTGCCGGAATATGGCTTCAAGGAGGAGTGAAACGATAGCGCGAATGGCGAGTAGCGAATGGAATCGTTACTCGCCGATGGCGAATGACCTCACAGGATCGTACCCGGCGCGTAGCTCGCCGCTTCGGGCTTGGCCCGGGCGAGCGCGTCGACTTGCTCGGCGAAATAATCGACCTGGGCGCCGGCGTCGCCGGAGTTGGCGCGACCTTGCGCGAGCACGAGCTGCAATTCGCTTTCGCTCAAGCCGAGCCGTTGGTCGGCGGCGAGACGCTGCAGCAGATCGTTCTGCACGATCTTGCCGGTGCGCAGGTCGCCGATGGCGGCCACGGCGTGCTCCTTGATCGCCTCGTGGGCGCCTTCGCGGCCGGCGCCCTTCTTGACCGCTTCCATCATCACCGTGGTGGTCAGCAGGAAGGGCAGATAGCGGTTGAGCTCGGTCGCGACGACGGCTTCGAACACCTCCATCTGATCGAGCACGGTGAGCAGGGTTTCGAGCAAGCCATCCATGGCGAGGAAGGCATCCGGCAGCATGACGCGGCGGACGACCGAGCAGGAGACGTCGCCTTCGTTCCACTGATCGCCGGCGAGCCCGGAGGCCATGGCGAGATAGCCCTTCAGGATCACATGCAGGCCATTGATGCGCTCGCAGGAGCGGCTGTTCATCTTGTGCGGCATGGCCGAGGACCCGACCTGGCCCTTGGCAAAACCTTCACTGGCGAGTTCGTGGCCCGCCATCAGGCGGATGGTCTTGGCGAAGTTGCCGGGACCGCTGGCGAGCTCGGTGAGCACGCTGACCGCACGGAAGTCGAGGCTGCGCGGATACACTTGGCCGACGGCGTCGAGCGCTTTCGGCAAGCCGAGGTGAACGAGGATGCGCTCCTCGAGCGCGCGCGCCTTGCCGGCATCGCCATTGAACAAGGTGATCTGGTCGAGACGCGTGCCGACTGCGCCCTTCAGGCCGCGCGCGGGGTAGGTTTGCAGCACGTTGACCAGGCTCTGATGCGCCAGCAGCATCTCTTCGCCTGACATGGCGATGCGCTTGCCGAGCGTCGTGACCTGCGCAGCGACGTTGTGGGTGCGCGCGGTGAACGGGATGTCACGTAATTGCTGCGCGCGCTTCGCAAACCGAATCAGCGCGGCGATGCTCTTGGTCTCGACCAGCTGCAACGCGCGGTAGACCTGCAGCTGTTCGACGTTTTCGGTGAGGTCGCGGCTGGTCATGCCCTTGTGCAGGTGCTCGTGACCGGCCAGATCGCAGAACTCCTCGATGCGCGCCTTGACGTCGTGGCGGGTGACGCGCTCGCGCTGCATGATGGAGGCCAGGTTGATCTGGTCCTTGACGCGCTCGTAGCTTTCGATCACGCCGTCCGGAACCGGAATCCCGAGATCGCGCTGGCCCTTCAGCACGGCGATCCAGTAGTCGCGTTCGAGGCGAACCTTGCCCTCGCCACTCCAGATGGCGCGCATGGCGGGTGAGGCATAACGTTCAGCAAGAACGTTGGAAATGTGATCCTGGGACATGATCCCGCTCTCTTGGCATTGCCTGAGGCTGCCTGCAAGTCGCGACCTGTCATGAATCGTCGGGTCTGGTAGTGCCTTGGCCGGACTTGCGGTGTTCGCGCTACCATACCAGATCAGTGGATACGCCGCCTCAGGCAAGTCCCGGGGCGGCGCCGGCATTCCCTGGCGCGGGACAGGACGTCCGACGCGCTACTTGCCCTTCGCGGCAGCAAACGCCTCGCGCACCTCCTTCACCGGCGCCATGTCGCGGACGAAGCTGAACGCGCCCTGATCCTTCATCTCGCGGGCACAGCGCAGGAACGCGGCCAGCGCGTGACGCTCCATCGCGCCGCCGACGCTGATGCGCTTGACGCCGGCGGCGGACAGTTGCTCGACCGTCAAGGTCGGATCGGCGAAGCCCATCACGAGGTTGAACGGCTTCTTGACCGACGACACCACGGTCCTGATGGTGTCGATGTCGTGGAGGCCCGGCGAATATAGCACGTCGGCGCCGGCGGCCTCGAACGCCTGCAGCCGCCTGATCGTGTCGTCGAGATCCTTGCGACCCCAGAGGAAGTTCTCCGCGCGCGCCGTCAGCGTGAACGGGAAGGGCAGCGCCCGTGCCGCCTCGACGGCGGCCTGCACCCGCTCGACCGCCAGCGTGAAGTCGTAGATCGGACGCTCGCGATCGCCGGTCGAATCCTCGATCGAGCCGCCCACTGCGCCGGCTTCGGCGGCGAACCGGATCGCTTCGGCTGCGAGCTTCGGCATGTCGGCGCCGCAATTCTCCAGATCGGCATTGACGGGCAGGTCGGTGGCATCAGCGATCGCCCGGCAGTTCTCGATGATCTCGTCGAGGCCGACGGTTGCGCGGCCGAGTGTGTTGGCGAGCCCGAGGCTCGTGGTCGCAAGCGCCTCGAAGCCCATCGCCGCGAGCAGCTTCGCCGTGCCGGCATCCCATGGGTTCGGAATGATGAAGGCGCCGGGCCGCTGATGCAGCTCGCGAAAGCGTGCCGCCTTGTCTGCCTGGGTGCGCATGTGAACTCCTGAGCGTTGAAAAAAGCGTCTGAAAGCAGCGATAGGGCGGTTTCGGCCATCAGACAAATTTGTTATTTCTTTCGATATCATCAGTTTTTTGCATGAGGCCTGGCGAATGGACAGCGACGCGCTCAACACGTTCCTGGTGGTGCACCGGCGCGGCGGCGTCTCGAATGCCGCCAAGGCACTGCACCGCTCGCAGCCGGCGATCTCCCGGCGCATCGCGCTGCTCGAGCAGGAACTCGGTGTGCCCCTGTTCGAGCGGATCGCGGGCAAGACGCGGCTGAGCGATGCGGGGCGGGTGATGATGCCCTATGCCGAACGCGCGGTGGCGGCGGCGCAGGATGCCGAGAATGCGGTGCGCGCGCTGTTGCGCGACAATTCCGGTCCGGTGGCGCTGGCGGTGACCGGCACGCTTGCGGGCGAGCGGCTCTCCAAGGTGCTGAAGCGCTTTGCCCGCCGGCATCCGGATGTCGCGCTGACATTGCGCACCGCGACCAGTGCCGAGGTCAGCGATCTGATCCGGCGCGGCGAGGCCACGATCGGGCTGCGCTACGACCGCGACCGCTCCGGCGAGCTCGATTGCGAGGTGCTGTTCGCCGAGCCGCTCGTTGTGGTCTGCGCGCCGGACCATCCGCTGGCGGGACGCCGTGTCGGCCGTCTCGCCGATCTCAGGGACGAGCGCTGGATCGCCTTTCCCGAGGTGCCGGGACGGCGCGAAATCACCGCATCGCATGTGTTCGCATTGTTCCTGACGCACGGGCTCGGCGAGGTCGCTTGGACACCGGTCGACAGCCTGACGGCACAGAAGCGGCTGGTTGAGGCCGGGCTCGGGATCGCGCTGCTGTCGCACAGCAACGCAGCGGAGGAGCTGCGCGCCGGGTCGATCGCGACGATCCGCGTCGGCAATCTCACCGCAAGTCACGAGGTTGTCGCGGTGACGCGGCATGGCGGCTTCCTCAGCGCCGCGTCGCGCCGCCTGCTCGACATCATCCGCACTGATTTCAGCAAGGTGGAATCGGCCGCGCCGGCCGCGAAGCCACCCCGTCCGTCGCGACAACGTCACCGTTAACGGGTGATGAAGTGGCATCGGGGTTTTTGCCCGCCGCGGTTTGTCTTGTTGCAACCAGAGGTGGTTAGAAACGCGTCACGTTCCCTCGGTGCAAGGATCCGCCATGACGTCGATGACACGCCTGTCCGCAACGGCCATCAGCCTGCTGCTCCTGACGGCTCCTGCTTTCCCTCAAACTCCGGCCGGGCGCATCACCCTGATCGAGCAAGCCGCTCCGATCCGCCAGGAAGGGATGGTCCGCGCTCAGAGTAACATCAACCTGTTCCTGCCGGGGCCGAGCGGTGACAGCGAGGAGGCACAGAAGCTGCGCGACCGCGCTCGCCGCACCGTTTACGAAATGGCGGCGCACGAATGCGACCTGTTGCGCGAGGTGATCGCCAGGGATTGCCGGCTCGAATCGATCAATGTGAACATCAACGTCGCCCGGCAATACGGTCAGCAGCAGGAAGGTTTCAACGTGAACGGCTCGATGAGCATGCAGATCACGTTGAAATAGGTGCTGGAATGGGTGGGCGGGGAACTCAGGTTCCCGCCTTTACGTCCCCGCCTTCACCTGAGCCGCAGCCACAGCCAGCAATTCGTCCATCTTGGCGCGAACGTCGCGCTCGGTCGTGGCCTGGCCCTTGGCGGTGAGGTCCTTCAGAACCTTGTGCAGGACGTCATTGTCGCCGGCTTCCTCGAAATCGGCGGCCACCACTTCCTTGGCATAGGCGCCGGCCGCATCGCCCGTGATGCCGAGCTTCTCGGCCGCCCACAGGCCGAGCAACTTGTTCCGGCGCGCTTCGGCCTTGAACTTCAGCTCCTCGTCGAGGGCGAACTTCTTCTCGAAACCTTCCTCGCGCTTGTTGAATTCGTTCATGCCGAAGTTCCATTTCCCTGCTGAATGGCGGGCCGATGCTCGTTGCGGCAGCCCCGATGCCTGCCTAGATAAGTGGGAGGAATCGGCAAGACAACGAGCCGTTAAGCCGCAGGCAAACAGGCGGAATCGGGCCTTTTTGATAGGGCGGTATAAGTGCCCTGAATGGGGCACTATCGATTGTGCTGGAAGGGCCAATCGGATAGGTTGCCAACAGGCATGGTTCTTGTTCTGTTTCCAGTTGGATTGCCCAGGTTCCAGGCCTCCGCGGCAGCTCCGTCGTGGGTCGTAACCCCAAGTCATCCGGAGCACCCAAATCCATGGATTTCAACAAAACACGGTACATCCCAATGAGCCGTCGACGCCGCATTTATGAAGGCAAGGCCAAGGTGCTTTACGAAGGCCCCGAGCCGGGAACCCTGATCCAGCACTTCAAGGACGACGCGACCGCGTTCAACGCCAAGAAACACCAGGTGATCGAGGGCAAGGGCGTCCTCAACAACCGGATTTCGGAGTACCTGTTTCAGCACCTGAACGACATCGGGGTGCCGACCCACTTCATCCGCCGCCTCAACATGCGCGAGCAGCTGATTCGCGAGGTCGAGATCGTGCCGCTCGAGGTGGTGGTGCGGAACGTCGCCGCCGGCTCGCTGTCGCAGCGGCTCGGGATCGAGGAGGGCACCCAGCTGCCGCGCTCGATCATCGAGTTTTATTACAAGAACGACCAGCTCAACGACCCCATGGTGTCGGAAGAGCACATCACAGCGTTCGGCTGGGCCACGCCGCAGGAAATCGACGACATCATGGCGCTGGCGATCCGCGTCAACGACTTCCTGACCGGTCTCTTCCTCGGCATCGGCATCCGCCTCGTCGACTTCAAGATGGAGTGCGGGCGGCTGTTCGAGAACGAGATGATGCGGATCATCGTCGCCGACGAAATCTCGCCGGACTCCTGCCGTCTCTGGGACATCAAGTCGAACGAGAAGCTCGACAAGGACCGTTTCCGCCGGGATCTGGGTGGCTTGCTCGAGGCCTACACCGAGGTCGCGAAGCGGCTCGGCATTCTGATCGAAAACGAGCGGCCGGCCGGCAGTGGCCCGGTGCTGGTGAAGAGCTAAGCTTAAGGGGCGACCGTGAAGGCACGTGTAACTGTGACATTGAAGTCGGGCATCCTCGATCCGCAAGGCAAGGCGATCGAGGGCGCGCTGAAATCGCTCGGCGTCGACGGCGTCGCCAGCGTTCGCCAGGGCAAGGTGTTCGACATCGAGCTCGCCGCGACCGACAAGGCCAAGGCGGAGGCGGCGCTGAAGGCCGCCGCCGACAAGCTGCTGGCCAATACCGTGATCGAGAATTACCGGGTCGAGGTTCTGAGCTAGCGAGCGAGCCAAATGATGACAGCCGCTCCCACCTCTGCTCGCAGAGACCAAATCTTCGTCCGAGCGCTCGTGGTCGGCTTGCTGACGGTAGCCGGAATCGGCGGGGCTTCGGCTCAACCGGCGCCGGCAGCGCCTGCCGCGACGACGCAGGCGCCACCATTCACGGTCAGCGGATGGAGCTACGAGCGCCGCGGCTCCGATGTGCATATGTTCCGCTGCGCGCAATCGGCCTGCGGCGCAGGCTCCAAGGTGAGCTACCGGTATTATACCGGCGGAAAACAGATGACGCTCGACCAGTTCCGCGAGGGGCAGGAGCAGATCATCAAGGCGCTGGAGCAGCGGACGCCGGGGCAGCGCATTACGCTGCTCGGCGTTGATGGCGACAAGGGCACCGCGGGGCCGCGCATGTTCAAGGCACGGCGCCTGACCGTGGCAGCCGACGGCGCAAGCGAGTATCAGGTCAGCGGCTTGCTGCTTGCCGGACAAGGCTCTGCCAGCCTGATCAGCTCGGCGCGTGACGAAAAGGCCAGCAACGACAATTACGCGAAGTTTGCCGCCGCAGTTAAGCTCGTGCTGGCACCCAAAACCAGGTGATGCAATGAAATCAGCCGTCCTCGTCTTCCCCGGCATCAACCGCGAACGCGACATGGCGCGCGCGCTCAAGCTTGCATCCGGCAATGAGACCTCGATGGTCTGGCACGCCGAGACCGCGCTGCCCAAGGGCACCGACCTCGTCGTGGTGCCCGGCGGCTTCTCCTATGGCGACTATCTGCGCTGCGGCGCGATCGCGGCCCGTGCGCCCGTGATGGACGCGGTGCGTGACTTCGCCGCCAAAGGCGGGCTGGTGCTCGGCGTCTGCAACGGCTTTCAGATTCTCTGCGAGTCCGGGCTGTTGCCGGGCGTGCTGATGCGCAATGCCGGGCTGAAATTCGTCTGCCGCGACGTGCATATGCGAATCGAACGCTCCGACACGCCGTTCACCCGCGGCTACAATGCCGGCCAGGTGATCCGCGTGCCGGTCGCGCATGGCGAGGGCAATTACGAGGCGGACGAGGAGACGCTGAAGCGGCTCGAGGGCGACGGGCGGGTGCTGTACCGCTACTGCTCGGCCGAGGGCGAGGTCGATGAGGCTTCCAACTTCAACGGCGCCGCGCATTCGATCGCCGGCATCGTCAACGAGCGCGGCAACGTGCTCGGCATGATGCCGCATCCGGAAAACCACGTCGAAGAGATCATGGGCTGCACCGACGGCCGCGGCCTTTTCGCGGGTCTGGTCCAGCATCACGAAAAGGCGGCCTAACCGTCATGTTTGGAAGGTGCCTTGCCGCAGCGGCAGCTGCATTGCTGCTGCTTGCGACGGCCGCGCACGCCCAGGATACCTCGAAGCTGGACTTCCCGAAGCGTCCGATCACGATGATCGTGCCGTTCACGGCCGGCGGCACCTCGGACGTCATTGCCCGCGCAGTGGCCGACCAGATGGGTACGGCGCTCGGCCAGACCATCATCATCGAGAATGTCGGCGGCGCCGGCGGCTCGACCGCGCTGACCCGCGCCGCGCGCGCCGAGCCGGACGGCTACACGATCGCGATCGGCAACGCCGGCACCAACGCCGCGACCTACACGATCTATCCGAAGCTGTCGTTCACGCCCGACTCCTTCGCGCCGATCGCCGTGGTCGCCAAGACCTTCGGCATCGTCGCGCTGCGGAAGGATTTTCCGGCCAAGGACCTCAAGGAATTCATCGACTACGCCAGGAAGAATCCGGGCAAGGTCAATCTCGGCCATGCCGGCGTCGGCTCGTCGAACTATTTGATCTGCAAGAGCTTCGTGCATGCCGCCGGGATCGACGTGCAGCTCGTCGGCTATCGCGGCGCCGCGCTCGCGCTGACGGACGCGATCGGCAGCCAGATCGACGGCGTCTGTGATGCGGCCGCTTCGGTGTCGCAGGCGATCGACGACAAGCTGGTGAAGGCGGTCGTGGTCGGCTCGACCGTGCGGCTCGCCTCGCTGCCGGACTTGCCGACCTCGGCCGAGGCAGGCCTGCCCGAGTTCGAGGCGCAGGGCTGGAACGGCCTGTTCGCGCCGAAGGGCACCCCGCCTGACATCATCGCCAAGCTCAATGCCGCCGCGCGCACCGCGGTCGCGAGCGAGGCGGTGAAGAAGCGCTTCGTCGAGTTGTCGACGGTAGCGCCCGACGCCGATGAGCTCGCACCCGAAGTGCTGCAGCAACTCGTGACCCGCGACGTCGCGAAATACCGCGCGTTGCTCGCGGACGACAAGAAGTAGCCGGAAGACTATCCTCGCAACCGGCCTAGCCACCGCTTCACGGCTTCGCCCGGGATTGTCATCGCGGCGACGCCGGCCATGACCAGCAAGAGGCCGAGCGCGAGGTTCGACGGCACGGATTCCCCGAGCAGGATCACCGACAGCGCGACGCCGATCGGAATCCGCAGATAACCTTGCGCATTCGTCGTGAGCGTGCCGAGCCGCGTCAGGCACATGTAGAACAGCATCAGGCCGAACGCGCTGGAGAATATGCCCATCACGACGGTGGCGACCAGCGCCTGTGGCGTCGGGTGCAGCGTCCAGGGGTGGTCGACGATCAGGGCGACCGGCAGCAGCACGGTGCCGCCGAACAGCAGCGAGCCGGCGGCCACCACCATGGGATCATAGTCGGAGAGACGAAGCCCGAAGATCGTGGCGCAGGCGAACGAGACGGTGGCGAGCAGGATCGCGATCTCGGCGACAATCTCCTTGCCGAAGCCGGAGAGCGCGTCGAGGCCGATGATCGCGACCGTGCCGGCGAGGCCGAGGATCGCGCCGACGAACTTGAGCGGCGAGGCCGGCTCGTGCCGCGTGATCGCCCACGTGATCAGGAAGGCGAAGATCGGCGTCGTCGAGGCCAGCACCACCGTGCTGGATGCCGGCACATAGAGCTGGGCCCAGGTGATCACCAGGAACGGGATCGTCGAGTTGATGGTCTGCTGGAAGGCGAACAGCTTCCAGGCCTTGATGTCGGTCGGGATGCGGATGCCGCGGATCCACAGCACCACGAGCAGGAAGAGGGCGGCGACCAGCGAGCGCGCCGAGATGAAGGTGACCGGCGGGATCGAGCCGAGCCCGATCTTGGTCAGCGGATAGGTCGAGCTCCAGCAGCAGGCAAGCGCCAGCAGCAGCGCATAGTCGCGCCAGCCGCGCGCACCGGGCGTGGTGGTCGAAGTCGGCGTGATCGCGGGAGCCGTCACGCCGCCCGTCTTCGCGCCTTGTTTCAGCATGATCTTTTCGGAAAACCGCTTCGCACTTTTCCGGATCATGCTCTGGCTGTGCTCTTCGGCACCTTGGTTTGGCTCCCCGCGCACTGCCGCGCATCAAAACTGATACTTCGGGAGCGTATCCGATGCCAGCGCAAGTTTGACGGCGCTTCGTGCCGTTCAATCCCGCGAGACGGTATTCGGAATGACCGGCTCGGCATCCGCGGAGCTGGACTGTGCTCCGGCATCCGACGTCGTTTCCCACCATTCACCCAGCGCGTCGATCAGCGGCACCAGCCGATGGCCGGCCGGCGTGAGCTGGTATTCGACGCGCAGCGGATAGCCTTCGAATTCGGTGCGCTCGACGATGCCGGCGTCCTCGAGCTTGCGCAGCTCCAGGGTCAGCATCTTGTGCGAGATGGTCGGGTTGTCGCGGCGCAGGTCGCTGAAGCGCTTGGTGCCCTGCTTCAGATAATAGATCAGCAGCGTCGGCCATCGGCCGCTCAGGATCCGCATCACTTCCTCGATCGGGCAGCGGGAGACGAGAGATTTCATGGCGGCTCGTGGTTACAAAAAGGTGCGTAATTTACTTCACGGATGTGGCGAATAGGGTCCGGCTCCGCTGCGCAGCGTGATCGTCTGACATCACCGGAGACCACATCATGGAACCTATCCTCATCTATGGCTTCCCGCTCGGAAGCTCCATGGGGCTCGTTGCAGCTCTCGAATGGCTGCGCAAGCCCTATCGCCTTTGCCGCGTCGACATGCTCGGCGAGATGCGCGATCCCTCCTATGCGCGGATCAATCCGCGGCATGAGACGCCGGCCTTCGTCACGGATCACGGCAAGGTGCTTACCGAGAACATGGCGATCGCAGGCTGGCTCGAGGCACGCGATACCGAGCGTCGCATCAGCTTCGACCCGTTGTCGCCGCAGGCCGACCGGATGCATCAGCTGATGGCCTTCGCGAACACCGGCTTCACCGCGGCGTTCAGTCCGCTGTGGGCGGCGCTGGAGATGCAAACACCGAACCCGGCGATGCAGTCCGCGCTGCGGCAGTGGGGGAAGGGCAATGTCGTGCAGCGCCACGACCGGCTCGAGCAACTGATCGGCGATGCACCGTTCCTGCTCGGCGACCATCCGACTTTGGCGGATGGTCTGCTGATCGGTGTTGCGCGCTGGCTCGATTTCCACGCCGTCGCCGACCGCAGTCGCTGGCCGAAACTGGCCGCACTTCGCGCGCGACTGGAGGCCGATCCGGCCGTGATCTACGCCACCGCGCTTGAGAGCGGCGAGAGCAGCCCGGGATCCGGCGCATGCGCCGGTCACGTTTCGCTTGCCGAGGTGATCGAGCGGTTCGGCACGCCG
This sequence comes from Bradyrhizobium sp. ma5, assembly GCF_042258955.1. NCBI lineage: Bacteria > Pseudomonadati > Pseudomonadota > Alphaproteobacteria > Hyphomicrobiales > Nitrobacteraceae > Bradyrhizobium > Bradyrhizobium sp. ma5. The sequence goes on along the minus strand of NZ_CP170156.1, from coordinate 5,735,772 downwards.
CGCGCGTGACGATTCCCGGTTTTGATTGGCGAGGCGGTGGACGCCGGTCTGACGTCCACCGCAATAAATTTGCGCGAGTATCCTAGCGCAGGACCTCGCTCAGCACCTCGCCATCGACCTGGTGCGGTGTGGTGCCGAGGAGCCGCATGACGGTCGGCGCCACGTCGATATTGCGCATGCGCCGCACCACAGTGTCCCTTCGGATGTGCGGTCCCGCGGCGATGAACGTCGCGCTCATCACTGGAAGCTCAGGATCGTGACCGTGGGCGCCGTAGAAGTTCGGCATCGACAGCGCGGTGGTTGCCGAATTGAACGGCGCGTCGCCCTGGCGCGCGACGCCGGGGTTCTGGATGCCGTCGAAATTGTAGCCGGGCGCCATCAGCGCGAACACGTCGCCATAGTCCTGGCCGACGGTCTTGCTGATGCACTGTCCAGTTCCGGCGTCGCATTGCAGCGGCCGGGTTTCGACGACGGTGAAGATGTGCTGGTCCTTAAGCGAATAGTTGAAGCGCGCGTTGGGATCGACCGCGTTCTTCACCGCGTCGGTGATCTGCGCCACCAGGTTACGGTAGGTCGCCAGATCGACGGTGCCGCCGAGCTCGCGGTTCTGCAGGTTGACGTAGATGTCGGCGGCAGGTCCCGAGGTGCGGATCCCGACCTTGCTGGTGTCGATGCCCGCGTTGCGCAGGATGTTGGTGAGATTGACCGAGGTGTGGAATGGCGCGAAGCCGTGGTCCGACACCACGACGACATTGCTGTCATGGCCCGCCGCATCGGCGATCTGCTTCACCGCTCTGTCTGCGGTCTGGTAGGCGAAGCGGATGTAGGACGCGTAGCGCTTGACTTTGGCGGGATCCTGATTGGCGCCGATCGAATTCGGGTCGGTCGGGCTGGTGCCCTGGCGCGGATCGGTCAGCAGGAACTGGTGCTCGGAGCCGTCGGGCTGCTCGATATAGACCATGACGAGATCGGCGTCCGGATGGGTCTTGATCGCGCGTTCGCCGATATTGGCCTGGTAGCGCACGAAGGTCTTCACCATGTCCTCGAACATCGTCTCGATCTCGACGTCGGGGAAATTCGTGAAGCCCGGGCTCAGGCGCTCCGGGATGCGGAAGTCGGCCTGCGGACGCCAAAAGCCGATGTTGTTGTTGATGTCGTCGACATCGGCGAGGACAGGCGTGTTGCGCGGGATGAAGTTGGCGCCGTAACGGGCGAAGCGCACAGTCGAAAGATCGGGTGACAGCGTCGAGACGAAGTAGGCGGCGCCGACCTTGGCCCCGCTGCCCTCGAAGAAGAACGGCGCGTTCTCGCCGCCGAACTTGACGTAGGCCGGCCCGGTCGACGGTGCGTGGAACGGTCCTGCGGTGATGCCTCTGATAGCATCGAAGAACACCAGCGTGTCGTAGTTCACCTTGCGGTCATTGGTGGTGTCGATGGCGGCGACGCGGATCGAATATTTGACGTCGAGCGTCGAGGCGTTGGTGCAGGTCGCGGTCGCCGCCGCGGAACACGAGAACGTCTCGATCGGCGCCGAGGTCACCAGCACCGGGCTGAACGAGAAATGGCCGGCAGCCTGCAGCGCCGCGACGATGCCCGGATCGGTCGCGAAGTCGCTGCGCGACAGCGAGAAGCCCTGCGCACCGATGCCGCCGAACGCGCCGAACGGCACCGTGAAGTCGGTCACGCGGGTGGGTTGGGCCGGCTGCACCACGGTCTTGTTGATCGAGATGTCGGCGCCGTCGCCGCCGGGCCACGTCGCGGTGACGACCTTCTTGCCCTGCTGGCGCAGCTGCACCCAGAGCGGCTGTGCCGTCGGGTGCGCCGACGGTCCGAGCGGGCTTTCGCTGTAGCCGCCGATCGGCGCTGCGAAGCCGCTGATGCTGCTGGAGATCGGGCCAACAATCGGCTGGAAGGTGTTGGACGGGATGTCGTTATGGACCGCCGTCGAACCGGTCGCGATCGCGATATGCGAGACTGCGGTGAGCGATGGCGACGCCGTCACGTTCTGCAGCGCCACTGCGCCGCGCCGGCTGAGCCGGGCGAGGCCACCGTCGCGCGGCAGCACGCCTTCCTCGATGAATTTCTGGATGAAATCGGGCTTGGCACCATCGAGCGAGATCAACACCACGCGCGGCTTGCGGCCGTGATGGCCGCCGTCATGATCTTGATCCTGGTCTTGATCGTGACCGCGGGACTCGCCGACGCCGCGATCGCCATTGTCGCCGTCCTGGCCGGCACGCGCCGGCGTTGCAACGCACGCCAGCGATGCGACAAGCGAGATGGCCGTCGTGACGGAAACAAACGTCTTCAATTTCATGAGAATGCCCCAACTTCGCTGCGCGAACGCACAAACGGAAACCGTTCAGCAATATTCCGGGCTTGGCTGACGCGCATGTGACGCGCGCGCGACGACGCAACGACAGCATGTCGTCGCGTCACAACTGGCGTTCGCATGGCTTCACGCAAAGAACGCGCGTGAACACAACGCGCTAGCACCATGCTTTCGATTTAATCCGCGCTGATGTAACGGTTGAATGACGGCGTGTGTTCACGGAGCTTGCGCGTTTTGCGCGAACTGGTCGTGAGCGCTACGCTGGCTTCTCCGCCGGTGCCTTGCGCTTTGTCCGCTTGATGGTGCCGGAGAAGCTGAACAGCGGCCGCTCGGCCGATGTCAGCATGCCGCGCACGAAGATCAGCGATCCGCCGGCGCGGGTGACCTCGCCGGTGCATTCGATCAGGTCACCCTCGCGGGCCGCATCGAGGAATTCCGAGGCGAACGAGACCGTGACCCCGGGGCCCTGGAGCACCGGGGAGGCGAGCGCGAACAGGCAGTAGTCCGCGAAGGTCATGAGGCAGCCGCCATGGACGTTGCCGGAGCCGTTGAGGTGCTTCGGGCCGACCCGGAACGCGCAGGCGATGCGACCGTTCTCGTCCATGCGGTGGTAGAAGGGGCCGGTATGGGTCTCGAAACTGTCCCGGGTCCAGGTTCGCCAGCCGGCGAATTCGCCCTCGGTTTCGACGTGCAGGTCGGGGCGGCGGTTGAACGCCGTAGTGAGTGCGGTCTTGGCGAGCTCGTTCACGAAATCTGGCCTTCAATTATCGGGTCCGGGACCTTAAATCCGATCCATCCCCATTGTGCAAATCCCAGGCACAGAACCAGGCTGCAAATCCCGGGCCGCGTCCAACCGCCGCAAAGCTCTGGACAGGCCGGAAATGGGCCGTAAAAGGCCTTTTCGCCCCCGTTCGATCTACCTATTAAGGGTCCCATGACCGCGCCCAAGAACGACCCCAAGAACGAGCCTCCAATCACCCCCGAACTCGTCGCCGCCCACGGGCTGAAGCCGGACGAGTACGAGCGCATCCTGAAGCTGATCGGGCGGGTTCCGACCTTCACCGAGCTCGGCATCTTCTCGGCGATGTGGAACGAGCATTGCTCGTACAAGTCGTCGCGCATCCATCTGCGCGGGCTGCCCACCAAGGCCCCTTGGGTGATCCAGGGCCCCGGCGAGAATGCCGGCGTGATCGATATCGGCGACGGCCAGGCCGTGGTCTTCAAGATGGAGAGCCACAACCACCCGAGCTACATCGAGCCCTACCAGGGCGCGACCACCGGCGTCGGCGGCATCCTGCGCGACGTCTTCACCATGGGCGCGCGCCCGATCGCCTGCCTGAACGCGCTGAGCTTCGGCGCGCCCGAGCACCCCAAGACCCGGCATCTGGTGTCCGGTGTGGTCGCGGGTGTCGGCGGCTACGGCAATTCGTTCGGCGTGCCGACGGTCGGCGGCCAGGTGCGCTTCCACACCCGCTATGACGGCAACATCCTGGTCAACGCGATGGCGGTCGGCCTCGCCGACGCCGACAAGATCTTCTACGCGGCGGCCTCCGGCGTGAACATGCCGATCGTCTATCTCGGCTCCAAGACCGGCCGCGACGGCATTCACGGCGCCTCGATGGCCTCGGCCGAATTCGACGACGCCTCCGAGGAGAAGCGCCCGACCGTGCAGGTCGGCGATCCCTTCGCCGAGAAGCTGCTTTTGGAAGCCTGCCTCGAGATCATGGAAGCCGATTGCGTGATCGCGATCCAGGACATGGGCGCGGCTGGCCTGACGTGCTCGGCGGTCGAGATGGGCGCCAAGGGCGACCTCGGCGTCGACCTCGATCTCGATGCGGTGCCGACCCGCGAGACCGGCATGAGCGCCTACGAGATGATGCTCTCGGAGAGCCAGGAGCGCATGCTCATGGTGCTCAAGCCCGAGAAGGAGAAAGAGGCCGAGGCGATCTTCCGCAAATGGGGGCTCGATTTCGCCATCGTCGGCTACACCACGCCGAGCAAGCGCTTCGTCGTCAAGCATGGCGGCGACGTGATGGCCGATCTGCCGATCAAGGAGCTCGGCGACGAGGCGCCGGTCTATGACCGTCCGCATGTCGCCTCAACCGCGCTGCCGGTGATCCGCGGCCAGGACGTCAAGCCGCCGCTCGGCATCTCAGATGCGCTGACCAAGCTGATCGGCACGCCCGAACTGTGCTCGAAGCGCTGGGTCTGGGAGCAGTACGACCACGTCATCCTGGGCAATACCATGCAACGCCCCGGCGGCGATGCCGCGGTGGTCCGCGTTGAGGACGGCCCGAAAGGGCTTGCGCTCACCGTCGACGTCACGCCGCGCTATTGCGAGGCCGATCCGTTCGAGGGCGGCAAGCAGGCGGTCGCGGAAGCCTGGCGCAACATCACCGCCGTTGGTGGCCGGCCGCTCGCGATCACCGACAATCTCAACTTCGGCAATCCGGAGCGGCCCGAGATCATGGGCCAGTTCGTCGGCTGCCTGAAGGGCATCTCGGAAGCCTGCCGCGCGCTCGACTTCCCGGTCGTGTCCGGCAACGTCTCGCTCTACAACGAGACCAACGGCCGCGGCATCCTGCCGACGCCCTCGATCGGCGGCGTCGGCGTGCTCGACGACTTCACCAAGTCGGCGACCCTGGCGTTCAAGGCGGCGGGCGAGGCGATCCTGCTGGTCGGCGACACGCAAGGCTGGCTCGGCCAGTCGGTCTACCTGCGCGATGTCTGCGGCCGCGAGGAGGGCGCTCCGCCGCCGGTCGATCTCGCTACCGAGAAGCGCAACGGCGACGTGGTGCGCGGCATGATCCGCGCCGGCACCGCGAGTGCGGTGCATGACGTGTCCGACGGCGGGCTCCTGATCGCGCTCGCCGAGATGGCGATCGCAAGCGGCATCGGCGCGCAGCTGCTGGCGGCGCCGTCCTCGATCGTGCCGCATGCCTATTGGTACGGCGAGGATCAGGCCCGCTACATCGTCACCGTGCCTGCGGCGGACGCGGGCCTGGTGCTGGCCAAGATGAAGGGCGCCGGCGTGCCCTGTGTGCGCATCGGCACCACCGGCGGCGAGGCGATTGCGGTCGCCGGCGAGCCGCCGGTGACCATCGAAAACCTGTCCCGTGCCTTCGAGCACTGGCTGCCGAACTACATGCACGGCACTGCTGCCTGATCCGGATGGATCAGGCGCTGCAACGCCGAGCGAACAAGGTCTCAATAGCGCGATGAACCCGTCATCGCGCTATTGTCTTGTGGCGAGGCGCGATCCCTTCGGATCAAGCGCTAGGTTGCGCCGCGGATCGCGCGCCAGGCAAAGATGATGATCACTGCGCCGATGAAGCCGGCGACGAGATAGCCGATCCATCCTCCGCCGAGCGATACGCCGAGCAGACCCAACAGCCAGTTCGCCAGCGCGGCGCCGACGATGCCGAGGATGATATTCATGAAGATGCCGGTTCCGGTCTTCATGAACATCTCGGCGAGCCAGCCGGCCAATCCACCGACGATGATTGCGGCGATCCATCCAACTTGAGGGTCGTTCATCCCAGGACTCTCCTTGAGGTCAGCAGTGCGGCCAGCATAACCGAGAATCACATGGCCACATGTGACCAATGGCAGGTTGTGCGCAACTTGTTGGCGACGGGCTCAAGCCTGTCGCCCATGGCGCTGCCGGCGTTCGGCCGCCGTGATCAGGATGCGGGGGCGGCGCGGGGCGAGATCGCTGCATAGAGCATGATCCGGAAAAGTGGAGGCCGGTTTTCCCGCGACAAACGCGAAGCGTTTGCGCAGAGATCATGCTCAGAAAAGGAGGGAGGTTATGATGCGATTGCGCATCATAACCGAAATTACAGCACGTATTTGGCGCCCGGAATCTTGCGCAGCACGGCGGTCGCGGCCCAGCTCAGCGCAACAGTGGCGAAGAACGCGATCGCGGCCTTGGCGATCGCCGGCAACTCCATGTCGAACAGCCAGTATTGCAGCCACAGCACGATCGGATAGTGCACCAGGAACATGCCGTAGGCGTCGCCCTGCATGCGGTCGAGCAGCGTCGGTCCCGGCGCCTTCGATTGCAGGAAGTAGGCCAGGATCGCGAACAGGATCGAGGCGCTGAACAGCACGTAGAAGGTGCCGTAGAACGCGAGATACCAGCCCGGTAGCGGATCGGGGTTACCGATGATCCCGCGCTTGATGTAGATCATCACCCACATCAAGCAGTAGGGGATCAGCGTGATCCCGGTCCAGAACCAGCGCCGCTCGGTCAGCCGTCCATGCGCGCTGAGCAGGCCACCCTCGAGATTCGCCGCCCCGATCCCCGCACCGATGAAGAAATAGGACGCATACAGCAGCACCCGGCTCGCCTGCACCGAGAACGGTCCAAGCTCGAACCAGTAGTTCTGGCCGTAATGCACCAGCATCGGCAAATAGGCGGCGGCACTGACGACGACGAGGAACAGCCAGAACTTCGAGGGACGCTCAAATCCCTTGATCGACAGGCGGTTGATCGGTTCGAGCAGGCGCGACGACACCCGGTACAGCACGCTCGCCGTCAGGTCGAAGGTCATCAGGACCCAGACGAACCAGATCGGGCCGCTCGGCCAGGGCCCGAAAATCATGGTCTTCCGCCAGAACTCGGAGAAGGTCAGGTCCGGCGTCGCACGCAGCGCGATCGCGTAATAGGCGATCGGAATCACCGTGAACGCACAGATCACGAAGGGCAGGCCGAGCCGCAGCAGCCGGTCGCGCAGGAAGATCAGCCACGGCTTGTGGCCGAGCCCGGGCCAGACGAACAACCCGGACAGGAAGAAGAACATCGCCATAAAGAAGCTGTCGGTGGCGAGCACGACGCAGTCGAAGCCGATCCACGATGTCGGGTCGGTGTGGCCGAAATGGGTGTAGGGGATCACCGCATGATGCAGCAGCACGACCAGCGTCAGGAAGGTGCGCGCACGGTCGAGGGCGACATTGCGCTTGTGGAGCTTCGGTGCTGCCTGAACGTCGACGGCCGGAGCCGCGTGAGCAATCGATTTCATGGTGCCCCCAGCCGGGTCTGCAGCCGGATGTTGCAATCGGGAACCCGATTCAGCAAGGCCCAATCGTCCCGATTCCGTGGTGTCGAGGTCGGTCATTTCAGTGGATCTGTTTCGTTCTGGAACCGGGGTCGGTGGCGGGCGTTGTCGGGCGGACGCGTACGGCGCGCGCGGTTTGTGGAGCAAGCAATGACACTGCTGAAATGGGCGTTGGTCTTCCTCGTCGTCTCGATCATCGCGGGCCTGCTCGGCTTCACCGGCATTTCCGCTGCCTCCGCCGACATCGCGCGCTTCCTGTTCTACGTGTTCGTCGTGATCTTCCTGGTGCTGCTGATCCTTGGGCTCACGATCTTCAGGGTCTAGCGGCGATCCGGCCGAACACTCCCGTCGTCATGCCCGGGCTTCGCCCGGGCATTTCCGTCTTCGGGCTGATCAGCACGCAACAAAGCGCCGGGCGAGGCCCGGCGCGTGCGGCAGGCGCGATGGTCTAGGCGACTTCCTCGATTTTCACCTTGTCCGGATAGAAGGCGAGGTGGCCGGCGATCTCGGTCATGGCCGGAAAGGGCGCCTCATAGGTCCAGATCGCATTGTCCAGCGTCTTGCCGTTGGCCTTGATGCTGAAGTAGTTCGCATCCCCCTTATAGGGGCAATGCGTGGTCCGCTCGGTGCGGGTCAACAGTTCCATGTTGGCGTCCTGCCGGGGGACGTATTGCACGGCCGGATAGCTCGCTTCCTTCAAGGTCAGCGCATGGCTGGTCTCGGCGATGACGACGCCGTCGGCGGTGACGCGGACACGCTTGGCATTCGGCGTGATCGTGATCGGATGGTCGGGGCCGGGGAGCTTCATGATTCCGCGCCTCTTCTGGTCATTTCGGCGTCATGGCTTGTGACCGATTGATGCAGGTTTAAATCGCTGGGAATGGGAATATAGTGTGCCCCGGAATGACCTAGAAGACCTCAGGCGCCAGGTTTTATCTTGGGTTTTGCCTTGAGGTTTGTCTTGGTTTTCCTGGCCGAATCGGCCCTGATTCGAATGACCTGACGGAGGTGGACTGGGATGCCGATGGACGCCCGTGATATCGAATCGATGATCAAGGCAGCGATCCCTGATGCCGAGGTGACGATCCGTGATCTGGCCGGCGACGGCGACCACTACGCGGCCACTGTCGTTTCCGAGTCATTCCGCGGCAAGTCCCGCGTTCAGCAGCACCAGATCGTCTACCAGTCGCTGAAGGGCCAGATGGGCGGCGTGCTTCACGCGCTGGCCTTGCAGACCGGCGTGCCGGAAGGCTAGGCCCCGGCCAGCGGGCGGGGGCCCCAAGCGATGGCAGATAATCCGCGCGGCGCGATGTTTCGCGTCATCGTGCCGAATCAGCACAGCCGCGTCACCAATGCCGAGCTGTTCTTCGACCTCGTCTTCGTCTTCGCCGTCACGCAGCTGTCGCATACGCTGCTGCACCACTTCACCCCGCTGGGCGCGGTGCAGGTCACGGTGCTGTTCCTCGCGGTGTGGTGGGTGTGGGTCTACACCACCTGGGTCACCAACTGGCTCAATCCCGACCTGACGCCGGTCCGCCTGCTGCTGTTCGTCCTGATGCTGGGCGGGCTGCTGCTGTCGACCTCGATCCCGTCCGCCTTCGACGGACGCGGGCTGTGGTTTGCCGGGACCTACGCAGCGATGCAGGTTGGCCGCACCGCGTTCTGGCTGCTGGCGACGCCGCGGCGGCGAACGGCAGTCCGCCACAACGCAATCCGCATCCTGACCTGGCTGTCCTGCTCCGCCGTGCTCTGGATTCTCGGCGGCTTCGCCGAGCACGAGACGCGGATGTGGCTGTGGATCGCGGCGCTGGTCATCGAGTACGTCGCGCCGGCTCTGCGGTTCTGGACCCCCAGGCTCGGCTTCTCCTCGATGGAAGCCTGGTCGGTCGAGGGTGGCCACATGGCCGAGCGCTGCGCAGGGTTCATCATCATTGCGCTCGGCGAGGCGATCGTGGTCGACGGCGCGACCTTTGCCGAGCTGACCTGGACGCCGGAGAATGTCGCCGCATTCATCTCGGCGCTGGTCGGCAGCATCGCGATGTGGTGGATCTATTTCCACAAGGGCGCCGAGGCCGGCGCGGACATGATCTCCAAGTCCGAGGAATCCGGCCGCGTGGCGCGGATCGCCTACACTTATCTGCACATGCCGATCGTCGGCGGCATCATCCTGACCGCGGTTGCCGACGAGCTGGTGCTGAAGCATCCCGGCGGCCATTCCGACCTGAAGACGATCGTGAGCTCGGTCGGCGGCGCCGCGCTGTTCCTGGTCGGGACCATCCTGTTCAAGTTCGTCATCCGCAATTTCCTGCAGCTCTCGCACGGCGTCGGCATCGTGGCGCTGGCGATCACGGCCTATTTCGGCCGCGAGATGTCACCGCTGGTGCTTTCGATCGTCACCACCACGATCATGATCGTGGTCGCGGCGTGGGAATCGATCTCGCTGCGGTCGAGCGGGGAGGAGGAATAGCCGGGGCGCTACCTGCGACCGGCCGTGGCCACGCGGTGCTGCCAATAGACGAACAGCGGCGCGCCGATCACCTCCAGCGCGGTGAAGCCCACGAAGGGCAGCGGCGGGAGGCCGACCATCGCCATCGACAGCAGCCTGCCGATGCCACCGAGGAAGATGCCGCCCCAGACCACGCGGAACAGCACGCTCTCGCTTTCGATGCGCGGCACGAGCCAGAGCAAAGCGAGGCCGAGACCGAGCCAGACCCCGCCGAAGAAGCGCAGATTGCTGTCGAGCACCGGCAGCGCGGGAACGCCCGACGAGGCGTACAGCGGATCGCTCACGCCGAGCATCGTGATGAGGCCGGTCAGGATCGGGACGAGGGCGAGCAGTGCCGTCGCGATCTGTAGCGCACGCCGGCCCATGTCACGTTCCCTTGGCTGCCGGGATGCTAGTCCGCGACCAGCGCGTGCACCGAGAACATCGTGTTGGCGTCGGTCCAGCTGTCGCGCACCGTCCAGCCCGCGCTGCGGGCGAGCGCGGTGAACCGCTCGAGGCTGTACTTGTAGCTGTTCTCGGTGTGGATGCTCTCGCCCGGACGGAACGCGAAGGTGTTGCCGAGGATGCGCACGGTCTGCGCCTTGCGGCTGATCAGGTGCATCTCGATGCGGTGGCGGTCGCGGTTGTAGATCGAGCGGTGCGTAAATCCCGACAGGTCGAAATTGCCGCCGAGCTCGCGGTTGATGCGAACCAGCACATTGAGGTTGAAGCGCGCGGTGACGCCGGCTGCGTCGTTATAGGCGTCGTACAGCACGCGCTCGTCCTTCTCGAGGTCGACGCCGATGATCATCTGCGCGCCGTGGCCGAGGATCTTTCGCGCGCTGCGCAGGAAGGCCAGGGCCTCGCTCGGCTCGAAATTGCCGAGTGTCGAGCCCGGGAAGAAGCCGACCTTCGGCATCGCGGCGACGGCCTCGGGCAGCGCGAACGGCGTGGTGAAATCGGCCGCGACCGGATAGATTCCAAGACCCGGGAAATCCCGGCGCAACCCGTCGGCCTGGGCTTTGAGGAAATCTCCGGAGATATCGACCGGCACGTAGGCTGCGAATTCGCTAGTCTCGAGCAGGAGGCGCACCTTGGTGGTCGCGCCGGCGCCGAACTCGACCAGCGCCGCGCCGTTCGGAATGATTGCGGCGATCTCGCTGCCGCGGTCGCGCAGGATGCCGAGCTCGGTGCGCGTCGGATAATATTCCGGCAGCACCGTGATCTGCTCGAACAGCTCCGAGCCGGTGGCGTCGTAGAAATATTTCGGCGACAGCCGTTTCGGGTGACGGGCGAGGTCGCCGATCACATCGCCGGCAAACGCCGAGGTCGCTTCGTCGAACGGATACGCTTTGGCCAAAGCGGCGGCATGCACATTCATGATACTCTCCCGAACGCGCTTACCGACGCGTCATCGATGTCGACAGGACTCAATCAGGCATAGTCGGCGAGGCGTAACCCCGTGAATTGCCAGCGATGGTGCGGATAGAAGAAGTTGCGGTAGGTGACACGGCTGTGACCGGCCGGCGTCGCCAGCGACGAGCCGCGCAGCACGAGCTGGTTGACCATGAACTTGCCGTTGTATTCGCCGAGCGCGCCTTCGATGGCGCGATAGCCGGGGTAGGGCGAATAGGCGCTGCGGGTCCATTGCCAGACGATGCCGTAGGCGTCGTTGAGCAGGCCGGCGCGGGCGGCGACCTCCCATTCCATCTCGGTCGGCAGATGCTTGCCGGCCCAGCGGGCGAAAGCGTCGGCCTCGTAATAGCTGACATGGCAAACCGGGGCCTGTGGATCGAGTGCCTGCAGGCCGCCGAGCGTCATGATCTTCCACTCGCCGTCGATCTCGCGCCAGTGGCCCGGCGCCTGCCAGCCCTCGTTGCTCACGGTGCCGAAGCCGTCCATCAGCCACAGCGTCGCGGTGGAATAGCCGCCGTCCTTGATGAAGGCGAGCCAGTCGGCATTGGTGACGAGATTTTTCGCGAGCTTGACCGGGCCGACCAGCGCGCGATGCGCGGGCTTCTCATTGTCGAAATGGAAGCTGTCGTCGGCGTGGCCGACGGTGTGGATGCCCTCGTTGAGCGTCACCCATTCCGCGGGCCTGCGCTGCGATGCCGGGAAGCGCCACGCCGGATCGTAGGCTGGCGGGATCGGGTTCTGCGCGAAGGCATGCAGGATGTCGGTGTACATCAGCTCCTGATGCTGCTGCTCGTGATTGAGCCCGACCTCGACCAGCGGCACCAGCGCCTCGAGCTTGTCCGTCGGGGCGGTCTGGAAGAATTTCACCACCTCGGCGTCGACATGGCGGCGGTAGGCGGTGACTTCGTCTGATGTCGGGCGGGTCAGATGGCCGCGCTGGTGGCGGGCGTGCCGGGGACCGGCGCTGACGTAATAGGAATTGAACAGATAGGCGTAGTTCGGATGGAACGGCGCATAGCCCTTGACGTGCTCGCCGAGCAGAAACTGCTCGAAGAACCAGGTGGTATGGGCGCGGTGCCACTTGGCGGGGCTCGCATCCGGCATCGACTGGATCAGCTGGTCTTCCGCCGATAGCGGCGCGACCCGGCGCTCGGTCTCGTCGCGGACCGTGCGATAGGCGTCCACCAGCCGCCGCGCGAGCGACCCGGATTCGGAGGACAGTGACGGGGAGGTGCCGGGAACGGCGGCCGCGGCAGAGGCTGGTTTCGTCAACGATGGTCTCCGATTCAAGGGGAGAACGTTGCTTCGGTAAACTGGTTCCAGACGGACAGTTCGTCCTAGATAGGGGCTCCGTTACGGGAAAAAAGCCTCCCCCATGATGATATTGGGCCCGTCAGATAATCCCGGCCCGTTTTGCGGTGCGGTCCGGCTCCCGCCGCATGCCTGATTTCCGCCATTTTGCTTTGGATGCACAATGGTTTGAGCTACATATATAACCAGTCACGGGTTAGAAGGGTGGGCCGGCCCACAAGGCTTGAGAGCGCCGCCCCCGAAGGAAGCGAAAATGAGCATCGAGCAATTCATCGACAACGAAGTGAAGTCGAACGACGTCGTGCTGTTCATGAAGGGCACGCCGCAATTCCCGCAGTGCGGGTTTTCCGGTCAGGTCGTGCAAATCCTCGACCACATCGGTGTCGGCTACAAGGGCCTCAACGTTCTGGAATCGGCCGAGCTGCGCGACGGCATCAAGGTCTATTCGAACTGGCCGACGATTCCGCAGCTCTATGTGAAGGGCGAGTTCGTCGGCGGTTGCGACATCATCCGTGAGATGTTCCAGGCCGGTGAATTGCAGCAGCTGTTTGCCGACAAGGGCATCCCGGTCGACGTGGCTGCCTGACCTTGACGGCGCGCCAGATCGGCAAGGCGCGGCTCGAAGTCATCGTTACCGACATCACGACCCTGCGCGTTGACGCCATCGTCAACGCGGCCAATTCGTCGCTGCTTGGGGGCGGCGGCGTCGACGGCGCGATCCACGACGCGGCCGGGCCCGAATTACTTGACGAGTGTCGGACGCTCAACGGTTGCGAGACCGGCGATGCCAAGATCACCAAGGGCTATCGGCTCCCCGCGAAGTACGTGATCCACGCCGTTGGTCCGATCTGGAATGGCGGCAACCGTGGAGAGGACGCTCATTTAGCGTCTTGCTATCGCCGCAGCATTGAGCTTTGCCGGGCCAACAATCTGGCTTCGGTTGCGTTTCCGGCGGTCTCGACCGGTGTCTTTCGCTTCCCGGCTGATCGGGCCGCTAAAATCGCCGTCAAAACTGTCGTCGACGCCCTGCCATCGGCCCCAAGCCTTACGCAAGTGATCTTCTGCTGCTTCTCGGCCCAGAGCGACGAGCTGCATCAGCAGGCCCTGGACGCCTTCGGGAGCCCTTGTGCCTGATGATACCGCCGCTACACTTCCTCGTGATTTCCGGGGAGGGATAGTTCAAATGCATTCATTTCGCTTGAAGTGCGCCGCCGCAGCCGCCGCGGTGTTGCTGGCGGCATCGTTGGCGTACGCGCACACCGAAGGCACCTACGAGATTCCGGCGGGCGCGCATTTCAACCCCGACAAGCTCGCCAAGATCAGCGAGTTCTTCAAGAACGAGGTCGCGACCGGAAAGATTCCCGGCGCCATCGTCCTGATCCAGCAGCATGGCAAGCCGGTCTATCACGAGGCCTTCGGCGTGCAGGACGTGGTCAGCAAGGCGCCGATATCAGACCAGACCATCTTCCGCCTGGCCTCGATGTCCAAATCGATCACCGCCGTGGTCTCGATGCAGCTTCTGGAGGAGGGCAAGTACAAGCTCGACGATCCCGTCTCGAAATACATCCCGTCCTTTGCCGATGTGAAGGTCGGCGTCGAGAAGAAGGCCGAGGACGGCACCAAGACGCTCGAACTGGTGCCGCCACAGCGGCCGATGACGATCCTCGATCTGATGACGCATACGTCCGGCATCACCTACGGGTTCTATGGTGATAGCCTGGTCCGCAAGGCCTACAAGGACGCCAATATCTACGGCGGAGATTTCGATCTCGCCGAATTCGCCGAGCGGATCGCCAAGCTGCCGCTGCACAACCAGCCCGGCGCGCTCTGGCAATACGGCCATTCCACCGACATTCTGGCGCGCGTGATGGAGGTGGCCACCGGAGAGAAATTCTCGACGATCGAACGCGAGAAGCTGCTTGACCCGCTCGGCATGAAGGACACCGGCTTCTTCGTCACCGATCCCGAGAAGCAGAAGCTGATGGCCGAGCCGATGCCGAACGACAGCGACTTCCGGGTCGGCCGGATCAACGATCCGACCAAGGTCAAGAAATGGGAGTCCGCCAGCGGCGGCATGGTCTCGACCATGGCGGACTATTCGCGCTTCGCCCAGATGCTGCTCAATGGCGGCACCCTCGACGGCAAGACCATCCTGAAGCCCGAGACGTTCAAGGAATTGACCACCGATCGTGTCGGCCCGGGCTCAGGCGTTGCGCGCGACGTATTCTATTTCCCCGGCGACGGCTTCGGCTTCGGGCTCGGGATCGCTGTGCGTACCGATCCGGGCAATGCCAAGCCGCCGCCGCCCGGCGATCTCGGCGAGCTGAAATGGGACGGCGCCAGCGGCTGCTATTACATCATCGACCGCAAGCAGGACTTCTTCTTCATCCTCCTGGAGCAGACGCCGACCGAGCGTCAGCGCATCCAGCGGACGTTGAAGCAGCTCGTCTATGAAGCCATGGAAAACTAGAGCGTTTTCGAGCGAAGTGGGTACCAGTTCGCGTGAAGAAAACGCGCCAAAAGCAAAACCATAAGAGCATGATCCGGTCCAATCGGATCGGAGCATGCTCTTATATGCGTGGGTGCCGCGCGTTCGTCGCGGCACTCGCGCTCGCCCTCGTCGCAACGGTTGCGCAGGCCGGCTCCGCGGGGCCAGCCGCGCACAGCTTCTCGGCGGAGGGCCTCGCCAAGGTCTCCGACTATGTCCGGAACGAGGTCGTGACCGGAAAGATTCCCGGTGCGATCCTGCTGCTGCAGCAGCACGGCAAGCCGGTCTATTACGAGAAGTTCGGGGTTCGCGACGTCGCAACCGAGTTCTCGATGAGCGCGGATACCATCTTCCGTCTCTATTCGATGTCGAAGCCGATCACGACAGTCGTCGCCATGATGCTGGTGGAGGAGGGCAGGCTTGCGCTCAGCGATCCGGTGTCGAAATACATCCCGGCCTTTGCCGACATGAAGGTCGGCGTCGAAAAGCGCGGCGACGAGAGCAAGGCGACGATGACGCTGGAGCCGCTCAAGCGTCCGGTCACGATCGAAGACCTGATGCGCCACACGGCAGGACTGCCCTATGGCTATTATGGCGGCGGTGTCGTCAACAAGACCTACGCCGATGCCGGCCTGTTCGACAACGATCCCGACAATGCCGAATTCGCAGCGCGGCTCGCGGCGTTGCCGCTTGCCGAGCAACCCGGCACGCAATGGGACTACGGCCATTCCACCGATCTGCTCGGCCGCATCATCGAGGTGATAACAGGGAAATCGCTGTTCCAGTTCGAGAAGGAGCGGCTGCTCGGTCCGCTCGGGATGAACGAGACCGCATTCTATGTTGCCGACCAGGCGAAATGGCCGCTGATCGCCGAGCCAATGCCGAAGGATCGCACCATCAGTCCGGTGGCGGAGGTTCGCGATCCGCGCAAGCCGCTGCGCTGGGAGTCCGGCGGCGGCGGCATGGTCGGCACCGTCGGCGACTATGCGCGCTTCTCGCAGATGCTGTTGAACGGCGGCAGCTATGGCGGGAAGCGCTATCTGAAACCGGAAACCATCGCGCTGATGGCGTCAGATCATATCGGTCCCGAAACCGGCGTCGTGCGCGACAAGAACTATTATCCGGGGCCGAACTCCGGCTTCGGCCTCGGTTTCGCGGTCCGCACCTCGGTGCCGGAGAACACGTCCTGGCCGCTCGGCGAATATCGCTGGGACGGCGTCGGCGGCACGTTCTTCTTCATCGACCCGGCCGACGATCTGTTCGGGATCTTCATGGTGCAGACGCCGTCACAGCGCGGCCGGATCCAGCAGGAGCTGAAGACGCTGATCTACCGGGCGATGGGGCGGTAACCGGCTTCGTAGCCCGGATGGAGCTACGCCCCGCGCACGATGTCCCTGACGTGACCGATTGCTTCCTCGATCATCGCAGCTGACACGTCGAGATGCGTGCAGGCCCTGATCCGGCCGTCCATCATCGCGAGCGTCACGCCGCGATTGCGCAGCTCGGCGACCATCTTGTCGCCGGAGACGCCGGCGCCGTCGGGCTTGAAGAAGACGAGGTTGGTTTCGGGCGCCTGCACCGCGATGCCGTTGATCTGCGCCAGCCCGCGCGCCAGCGCCCGCGCATTGGCATGGTCGTCGGCGAGACGGTCGACATGGTGATCGAGCGCGTAGATGCAGGCGGCGGCGCAGACGCCGGATTGCCGCATCGAGCCGCCGAGCCGCTGCTTCCAGCGCCAGACATCGTCGATGAAGGCGCGGTTGCCGGCGATCACGCCGCCGATCGGCGCGCCGAGTCCCTTGGAGAAATCGATCCAGGCGGAATCCCACCCCGCCGTCATGTCGCGCGGCGAGATGCCTGAGGCGACGGTCGCGTTCAGGAGGCGCGCCCCGTCCATATGGGTTATGAGTCCATGGTCCTTGGCGATGCGCACGACCTCGTCGAGCGCGGCTTTCTTCCAGATCGTGCCGCCGCCGATATTGGCGGTCTGCTCGACGCTGACCAGCACCTGCGGCGGCTGGTAGCGGGTGCGTGGATGCAGCGCAGCGCGAAAGGTCTCCGGCGTGAACTGGCCGTCGTCGCCCGGCAGCTGCGTGATCTGGAAACCGCCGAGCGCGGCATGCGCGCCACCCTCGCGGGCGATGATATGCGCGGTCGCGTGCGCCAGGACCTCGTCGCCGGGGCGGCAATAGGCCAGCGTCGCCGCGACGTTGCACATCGTGCCCGACGGCATGAAGACGGCGGCTTCCTTCCCGAGCAGATCGGCGACGCGGGCGTTGAGCTCATTGGTGGTCGGATCGTCGCCGACCTGCTCATCGCCGACCTCCGCCCGCGCCATCGCCTCGCGCATTCCGGGCGTCGGTTTCGTCTGTGTGTCCGACAGCAGGTTGATGCGGACGGCGGGCGCCTTGGGATCGGGCCGGGCAGGGGTGTAGTGCATGATGGTTCTCTCGGTCGATGTGCCGCGACTTTAGCCAAACAAAAAGGCCCCGGCAAAACCGGGGCCTTTCGGATCTCGCATGCGTGCCGTGATCAGCGCGAATAGAATTCGACGATCAGATGCGGCTCCATCTGCACCGGGAACGGCACGTCGCCGAGCGCCGGGATGCGGACGAACTTCGCGGTCATCTTGCCGTGATCGACTTCGAGGAAGTCGGGCAGGTCGCGCTCGGGCAGCTGGGCGGCTTCCAGCACCGGGGTGAGCTGCTTGGAGGCTTCCTTGACCTCGATGGTGTCGCCGACCTTCAGCTTGTAGCTGCCGATGTTGACCTTGCGGCCGTTCACCTTGACGTGGCCGTGGTTGATGAACTGGCGCGCAGCGAACATCGTGGCGACGAATTTGGCGCGATAGACCACGGTGTCGAGACGGCGCTCGAGCAGGCCGATCAGGTTCTCGCCGGTGTCGCCCTTCAGGCGGCTGGCCTCGACATAGATGCCGTGGAACTGGCGCTCGGAAATGTTGGCGTAGTAGCCCTTGAGCTTCTGCTTGGCGCGCAGCTGCACGCCGAAGTCGGAGAGCTTGCCCTTGCGGCGCTGGCCGTGCTGGCCGGGGCCGTATTCGCGGCGGTTCACGGGGCTCTTCGGGCGGCCCCAGATATTCTGGCCCATGCGGCGATCGATCTTGTACTTCGCCTCACTGCGCTTTGTCATCGCGTCCTCTTTGATAGCCGTCGCACGAAGCGCCCGGCGTTTTGTCAGTTTCAGGTTTGAGGAGACGCGCCCTCCTGTGTACCGGCCAAAAAAGGCCCGTACCGACAGGTCCGCCTCGAAAGCTCGGGGAGAACCACGGGTCGCGAAACGTATCGCGGGCCGAAACCGGCCCGCGAGCAAGGGTGGTCTTAAGGAGAAAGTCCGGTTCTGTCAAACAAAACGCAGGGCGATTTGGGTCGAATCGGCGTCAAAATCGGCCGGTTTCACAGGTCAAAGCCGAGCTCCGGCCGCCCGGACCGGCCGGGCGTCGGCTTGCGGCCGGATCGCGCCCAATTCCGCGGCGATTTCGCCGCCCAGCACCTGCTCGAGCCGGGTCAGGGTCTGGGCAATCAGGGCGGCGTCGCAGACCAGATGGTCCCAGCGCAGCACCACGTCGATGGTCAAGTCCGGCTTGATCACGCCATAGCTCAGCAGGAACGGCCCGGGCTCAGCGCGTGCAACTCGCCCGGGCCATAGGCCGCGACCGAGGTGACGCCGAAGCTGCCGCAGAAATTGGCGCGCTGCCGGCCGAAATTCATCCCGATCGCCCATGCCAGGCGGCGCAGCGGAAACGGCAGGCGCGTCACACAGAGCATCTTGCGGAATGAGGGGATCTTGTGCAGCGGCGCGGTCTTGGCGCGCCGGATCAGCGCATCGACATCGCCAAGCGCCATCTCGTCGGCGCCCCGGACGCGTTCGAACAGTACGCATTCCTCGCCCTTCTCAACGCGCGCAATGGCCACCATGCCGACGCTGCACGGCAGCTCGTAGAGACAGGGCCAGGGCCATTTGGCGTGCAGGGTGCGCAGGGTCGGCTCGGTCTTGGCGATCAGCGCGAATGCCTTGACGAAGATCGAGGCCCAGCCCGGCGCCTGCGCCGCGCGTGCGCGGGCCTCGACCACCGCACGAACGTTCAGCGAGCGTGTCAGGGAGACGAACGGCACGCCGGCCGACGCGTACATCAGATCTGCGACGAGACGGCGCGGCAATGAAATCCGACGAAATTTGCCGCGCATCTGTTCGGTTCATATCCCTGCATTCAGGCAAAAATCAAAAGGCCCGGCGAGCTCGGATGGTTGCTCGCCGCACCTGAAGCCAACATGAACCAACTGGTCGGAGGCCAACAGGTTCGGCTCACGGCGCCGGTTTGGCCAAGGGCTCGCCGGCCTTGACCACGTAGACCCCTAGCACCTTGAGCGGCTTGTCGCCGGAAGTTTTGGCATCGTGCACCGCACCTTCCGGAATCTGGTAGGAATCGCCTGCCTTGAGCTTCAGCGGCGGCTTGCCGTCGATCGCAAGTTCCAGCTCGCCCTCGAGCACATAGCCGGTTTCAGCGCCGGGATGGCTGTGACGACCGGACGCACCCCCGGCTGGAACCTCGGCAATCGCCGTGACCGTGTTGTAGCCCGCCGGGAAATCGACCTTCTGCAGCGGCGTTCGCTTGATGCCGCTCTGCTGCGCAAAGGCAGCGCCGGCACCAGCAAACGCAATCACGGTGAGACCGAGCAGCAACTTCCTGAACATGCATTTTCCTCCCCAAGGCGCGGAACTCTAGCAGCGCGGAATCGCGGCGGAAAGCCGGCGAAGTGTGATCTGCGCTTGCGACGTTCGGATAAGTCCGCCGGCTGTCATGGAATTGGACGCGGTCATCCTTACGCGGGGCTTACACGCTGTTCAGGCAATTGCAGTGTTCCACCGCAGGTCCGATGCCCGGCTTTGAACACCGGTTTCTTGACCTGATAGGAGCTTGCTCACCGGCAGATGCCGGGACGAAGCCGGTGGCTTCGCGTCTACGCTCGATCCCGGTGAATGCCGCGACGAATCCACGCTTCCAACGACAGCGCGATCGATCGACTGAGTGCAGGCGCTTGAAGCCAGTGCACCGAGCGCCCTGCGACATCGTGCCTCGCTCGGTTGGACTCGTACCGTGAGCCCATCGAGCGGATTTCGCAAACGCGCAGTTTTTCGCTTGTTTTTTCGAGAAAGAGAATCCGACGACGATATCGGATTGATGGAATTGGGACATCGTTCGTTAAGGCTGCACGCCTTGGGGTTGCGGGTGGCACAAACTGCACATCACATGCAAGGCGCGTTGCGCTATCGTTTGATCCCAAAGCGAAACAGCTCGTGACAACGTCCGGCGGGACGGATCACGCGCCGCAGGAGCGGGCGCGTGCGGACGCGCGCACCGATAACGACAAGCAGAGAAAGGGAAGCGGGCCTGACGTAATCAACGCTGCCGAGAAGTGCAGTACAGAAAAATGGAAGGGCGCGACAATGCGATCGAGCACGACGTTGGATCCCTACGAACCCAAGCCTGTGACCTACAAGCCTGTGATCTACAAGGCTGCCATCTTCAGCAAGATTTTCCTCGGAGCGGTCATCGGAGTCACCGCCCCACCGAGAACGCAGGGGTTCCGGGACCATTGCCCACGGTAGCGCGCGAACAGGTGCATCGCCATGTCCCGGGCAGAGATCACCTCCGCTGAACCAGGGCCGGACGACCGGATGCAGACCGACGACATGGTCTGGATTCCCGGCGGCACCTTCCGCATGGGCTCGGACCATCACTATCCCGAGGAGGCACCGTCGCATCGGGCCTCGGTCGATGGCTTCTGGATTGATCGTACACCGGTGACCAACGCCCAATTCCGCGACTTCGTGCGGGACACCGGCCACATCACCATAGCCGAGCGGCCGCCCGATCCCGCGCAATATCCGGGCGCGCTGCCGCATATGCTGTACGCCGGCTCGCTGGTGTTTTCGCCGCCGCGCCGGGTCCACACGCTGCGCGACTGGAGCCAATGGTGGACCTTCCTGCGCGGCGCGAATTGGCGTCGTCCCTATGGCCCGCGCAGCAACGTCAATGTGCTCGGCAGCCATCCCGTCGTCCACGTCGCCTATGCCGATGCGCTCGCCTACGCCAAATGGGCCGGCAAGGAGCTTGCGACGGAAGCGGAGTGGGAGTTCGCGGCACGTGGCGGGCTCGACGATGAGGAATATGCCTGGGGCAATGCGCTGACGCCCGGCGGCAAGCACATGGCCAACATCTGGCAGGGCAATTTCCCGCTGCAGAATCTCTGCGAGGACGGTTTTGACCGAACCTCGCCGGTGACCGCATTCCCGCCGAACGGTTACGGCGTCCACGACATGATCGGCAATGTCTGGGAGTGGACCGCCGACTGGTGGTCGGCCCGCCACGAGGCCGACGCGGCAAAACCCTGCTGCATCCCGCAAAACCCGCGCGGCGGCCGCGAGGACGCGAGTTACGATTCCTGCCAGCCCGCGATCAGGATTCCGCGCAAGGTGCTGAAGGGCGGCTCGCATCTCTGCGCGCCGAATTACTGCCGCCGCTACCGCCCCGCCGCGCGCCATGCCGAACCGGTCGATACCTCGACCAGCCATGTCGGGTTCAGGTGCGTGGTGCGGCCCTCCGCCGACGTTTCTCGCCCGCCGAAATGAATGCCTTGCAACGAAGGGAGTGTCTGATGAGCAACGACGCCGAGAACAACAAGCAGAACGGCACGAAGCAGGCGATTGACCGCCGCAATCTGTTGCTGGGGACATCGACCCTGGTGGCCGCGGCGGCACTGACGTCCGATGCGTTGGCGCAGGCGCAGAAGGCAGCACCAGTCACCAGTCCCGCGCCCGCGGCGCCATCCGGCCGCAAGCCGAACATCCTGATCATCTGGGGCGACGACATCGGCATCGCGAACATCAGTGCCTATTCGAATGGCCTGATGGGTTACGAGACGCCAAGCATCGATCGCATCGCGCGCGAAGGCCTCAAGATGCAGCACTATTACGGCGAGCAGTCCTGCACGGCCGGTCGCGCTGCGTTTCTCACCGGACAGCATGGCATTCGTACCGGCCTGACCAAGGTCGGCTTTCCCGGTGCGCCAATGGGAATGAGCCAGCTCGATCCGTCAGTTGGCGGCTTGCTCAAGAATCTCGGCTATGCCACCGGCCAGTTCGGCAAGAATCATGTCGGCGACCGCAACGAGTCGCTGCCGACCGTGAACGGCTTCGACGAGTTCTTCGGCAACCTCTACCATCTCAATGCCGAGGAAGAGCCCGAGCTGCCTGACTATCCCAAGGATCCGGCCTACCGCGCCAAGTTCGGCCCCCGCGGTGTGCTGCGCTGCAAGGCGACGGATCGCGACGATCCCACGGTCGATCCTCGGTTCGGCAAGGTCGGCAAGCAGACCATCGAGGACACCGGCGCGCTGACCAAGAAGCGCATGGAGACGGTCGATGACGAGACGTCCGCGGCGGCGATCGACTTCATCAAGCGGCAGCAGGCGGCCGGCAAGCCGTTCTTCTGCTGGTTCAATGCGACCCGCATGCATCTGCGCACCCATGTCCGCGCCGAGCATCGCGGCCGCTACACCCACGGCGACAGCGAGTATGTCGACGGTATGATGGAGCACGACGACACCGTCGGCTCGCTGCTCAAGACGCTGGATGATCTGGGAATCGCCAACGACACGGTCGTGGTTTATTCGAGCGACAATGGCCCCCACATGAACACCTGGCCCGACGGGGCCATGACCTGGTTCCGCTCCGAGAAGAACACCAACTGGGAGGGCGCTTTCCGCGTCCCGTGCCTGGTGCGCTGGCCGGGCACGATCAAGCCCGGAACGGTCAGCAACGAGATCATGAGCCACAACGACTGGATTCCGACGCTGTGTGCGATCGCCGGCGAATCCGACATCGTGGCTAAGCTGAAGGCGGGCTACACCGCGAACGGCATCAACTACAAGGTCCACCTCGACGGCTACGACCAGTCCGCGTTCCTCCGCAATGTCAGCGGGACCGCCGGCAACAACAACGGCACCAAGAGCGCGCGAGACAAGTTCTTCTACTCGGACGACGACGGCCTGTTGGTGTGCTTCCGGCAGGGTGACTACAAATACGTCTTCTCCGAGCAGCGCAAGGAAGGGACGATGGGGCTGTGGGCCGAACCCTTCACCACGCTTCGCCTGCAGAAGATATTCAATTTGATGCAGGACCCCTTCGAACGCGCCGACATCACTTCCAACACGTTCTGGGACTGGAACATGAATCACGTCGGCTCAGCCTACGGCATGATGGACGAGGTGTTTCAGTTCGTCGCGACGTTCAAGGAGTTTCCGCCGCGCTCGTTCCCGCCGAGCTTCAATCCCGCCAACATCCTGGAAGGCATGATGGACGGGATCAAGCAGAAGAAAGCGTTGGTGGAAGGCGTCGATGTCGACAAGGTCCGCGCCGGACTGAACCGGATCATCCAGCAACAACTCCAGAATCGCTGACCCTCCATGCCCGGCCCATCTATCGGTGGGCCGGGTGGCTCTCTACGGGAGATTCGACGAGATCATGTCCTTGCTCGCCCGCTTTGCCCGGCTCGTAGCCCTCGTGACGCTGCTCGCGGTTGGCTGCGGCGCTATTGAGTACCGCGAGGCGCTGGCGCAGCGCGATCCGCTGCCGTCCTGGAACGACGGCGCGGCGAAGCAAGCGATCACCAGTTTCGTCGCACGCGTAACGACGCAAGGCGGTGCGGACTTCGTACCGCCCGCCGCGCGCATCGCCACGTTCGATAACGACGCCACGCTATGGACCGAGCAGCCGTTCTATTTCCAGCTCGCCTTCGCGCTCGACCGTGTCCGGGCGATGGCGCCGGATCATCCCGAGTGGAGGACGCAGCAGCCGTTCAAGGCGTCGCTGGAGAGGGACACCAGCGCGCTTGCGGCGACCGGAGAGAAGGGACTGCTGCAGATCATGGCGGCCACGCATGCCGGCATGACCACGGAAGCCTTCGCGCAATCCGTCCGCGACTGGCTCGCGACGGCAAGGCATCCGCGCTTCAACCGGCCTTACGACAGCCTGGTCTATCAGCCCATGCTGGAGCTGCTCGCCTATTTGCGCGCCAACGGCTTCAAGACTTTCGTCGTCTCCGGCGGCGGCGTCGAGTTCATGCGGCCCTGGATGGAGCGGGTCTACGGCATCCCGCCGGAGCAGGTGGTCGGCTCTTCGGGCGTGGTCACGTTCCAGATCGGCGCCGACGGCAAGCCCGAGCTGATGAAGGCGGCCAAAGTGGAGTTCATCGATGACGGTCTGGGCAAGCCCGTCGGGATCAACCGCTTCATCGGCCGCCGCCCGATCTTCGCTTTCGGCAATTCGGATGGCGATCTGCAGATGCTGCAATGGACCGCCGCGGGTGAGGGCGCGCGCTTTGCCGGCGTCGTGCATCACACCGATGCCGCGCGCGAATACGCATACGACCGGCAATCGAAGATCGGCAAGCTCGACAAGGCGCTCGACGCGGCCGCAGCCGGCGGCTGGACCGTGGTCGACATGAAGCAGGACTGGCAGGAGATCTTTCCCGCCCCTGATCACAACGGGCGCCGCGAAGGAGCCGAAGCCATGAGCGGCCGAACAACGTCAATCCGTTTTGAGGTGATCCAATGCGAGTAGCCATGATGAAGGAAATCGCACTTGCCGCGCTCGTCATGATGTCGACCCTCGCGTCGGCTTCGGCGCAGACGACGCCGGAAGAGGCGCGGGCGATCGCGCGCGATGCCTATGTCTACGGCTTTCCGCTGGTAGACAACTATCGCGTTCAATATTCCTATTTCGTCGATCGTGCCGGACCGGAATACAAGGCGCCCGCGAATACGCTGTACAACAACGCGCGCGTCTATACGCCGGACGACAAGGCGATCCAGACCCCCAACTCGGACACGCCGTATTCCTATGTCGGTGCGGATTTGCGCGCCGAGCCGCTGGTGTTCACGGTGCCAGCGGTGGAGAAGCGCCGCTACTATTCGCTGCAGTTCATCGACCAGTATACGTTCAACTTCGCTTATGTCGGCAGCCGCGCCACCGGCAACGGCCCGGGAAGTTACTTGCTCGCGGGACCTGGTTGGAAGGGCGAGACGCCGAAGGGCATCAGCGGCGTGCTGCGGTCCGAGACGGATTTCGCATTCGTGCTGTACCGGACGCAGCTGTTCGGTCCTGAGGACATCGACAATGTGAAGAAAGTCCAGGCCGGCTACAAACTGCAGCCGCTTTCGCAATTCCTCGGCAAGCCTGCGCCTGCCGCGGCGCCGGCGATCGACTTCGTCAAGCCGTTGACGCCGCAGCAGCAGAAGAATTCACCCGAGTTCTTCAACGTCCTCAATTTTGTCCTGCAGTTCTGTCCGGTGAATCCCACGGAGAGCGCATTGCGGGCACGTTTCGCAAAGCTCGGCGTCGCGGCCGGCAAGCCCTTCAATGCCGATCAGCTGGCGCCCGACATCCGCCAGGCGGTGCAGGACGGCATGGCCGATGCGTGGAAGCAGTATGCGGCGGCCGACAAGAAGATGGCGACCGGCGAGATGACGAGCGCCGATGTGTTCGGAACCCGTGCGTTCCTGAAGAACGACTACCTCAAGCGCATGATCGGCGCTGTCGACGGCATCTACGGCAATTCGAAAGAGGAGGCGATCTATCCCGGCTACGTCATCGACGCCGCGGGCGAGCACCTCGACGGCACCGCCGGCCGCTATACCATGACGTTTGCGCCCGGCCAGTTGCCGCCGGTCAATGCGTTCTGGTCGCTGACCATGTACGACCTGCCGCAGCGCTACCTCGTCGCCAACCCGCTGCATCGCTACCTCATCAACTCGCCGATGCTGCCGAACCTGAGGAGGAATGCGGACGGCGGCCTGACGCTTTATGTCCAGCGCGAGTCGCCCGGCGCGGACAAGGAGGCGAACTGGCTGCCGGCGCCGAATGGTCCGTTCCTGATGGCGCTTCGGCTGTACTGGCCGAAGGCCGAAGCCTTCAATGGCAAATGGAAGCGGCCGCTGCTGCAGCGGGTGGCGGATGCCACGGTCGGCGCAGCGCCGGCCGCGGGCGGCGCCGTGCCGGTCACCGTCGACAACTTCGCCCGTGCGGAGTCCGATCTCTTCATCAACAACCTTGCCAAGGACGCCGGCCTTGGCAAGCTCAGCCACCGACGCGAGCCGGCAAGCATCGACAAGCAGTCGGTCATCCGGCTCAATCGCGATACGCTCTATACATCCGGCGTGTTCGACCTCGACGCTGGTCCCGTGACGATCATGATGCCGGACGCCGGCAAACGCTTCATGTCGCTGCAGGTGATCAACGAGGATCACTACGTGCCCGCGGTGTATTACGGCGCCGGTAAACGCACCTTGACGCGCCAGAATGTCGGCACGCGCTACGCGGTGGCCGGGATTCGCACGCTGGTCGATCCGAACGACCCGAACGACCTCGCACAGGTTCATGCGTTGCAGGATGCGATCAAGGTCGACCAGAAGGCACAAGGCAAGCTTGAGCTGCCGAACTGGGATCAGGTCAGCCAGAAGAATATTCGCGACGCGCTGCTGGCGTTGAATGACTATACCGGCGGCTTCGCCCATGCGTTCGGGCCCAAAGGGCAGGTCGACCCGGTGCGGCATCTGATCGGCACCGCCGCCGGCTGGGGCGGCAATCCCGATAAGGACGCGTCCTACCTCAGCATCACGCCGGCGAAGAACGACGGCGCCACGGTCTACAGGCTGACCGTCAAGGATGTTCCCGTCGACGCGTTCTGGTCGATCAGCGTCTACGACGCGAAGGGTTATTTCGAGAAGAATCCCTACGACGCATATGCGCTGAACAACATCACGGCGAAGAAATCGGCCGATGGCTCGATCGCGATCCAGTTCGGTGGCTGCGACGGCAAGATTCCGAATTGCCTGCCGACCATGAAGGGCTGGAACTACACGGTCCGGCTCTATCGGCCGCGCCCGGATATCCTGAACGGAAAGTGGAAATTCCCGGAGGCGCAGGCGGTGAACTGAGGTGCACGCGAATCCGTTACGGTGTCTTGAACGAGGTGGGGAGGTTCAGATCACGGTGCTCAAACTTCACAGGCGCGCTTTACTCGGTATCATCGGCACGCTCGCGCTGTCGGCCGTGCCGCGCACGGCGTTGGCCGATGCCGGTGGGCTGAGCTTCTGGCTGCCCGGCGCGTTCGCCAGCCTGACGGCGGCGCCGGCGATGCCCGGCTGGGCGTATGAGACGATCTACATTCACCTCGATCAAAGCGCCAACGCGAGCAAGAATTTCGTCATCGGCAACCGCGTGCCGGGATCCGTCGTCGCCGGGCTTAACGCCCATGCGGACGTGCTGATCGAAGGCTTCACCTATACCTGGGCGCAGTCCGTGCTTGGCGGGCAGGCGGCGGTGACCTTCCTGACTGCGCCGGGAAATATCGGTGTCGGCGTTGACGCGACGCTGACCGGCCCGCGCGGCAACACGCTCTCGGGCGTCGCAACCGACAACCGCACCACGGTCTCTGACGTCTTCTACCAGGGCACCCTGAAATGGAATCAGGGTGTCAACAACGAGATGTTCTATATCTTTGGCAACATCCCGAGCGGGACCTATGACAGCACCCGTCTCGCCAATCTCAGCTTCGGATTCGTCGCGATCGACGTCGGCGGCGCCTATACTTATCTCAATCCGGAATCCGGCCAGGAGTTCTCGGTGCTGGCCGGCGTCACCTACAATGGAATGAACAAGGATCTGCAGTACCAGAACGGCATCGACTTCCACGTCGACTGGGGACTTTCGAAGTTCATCGAGAAGAACGTCCATGTCGGTGTTGCCGGCTACTATTTCCAGCAGCTCACCGGCGATAGCGGGGCTGGCGCCAAGCTCGGCGATTTCAAGGGACGCGTCGCCGGGATCGGACCGCAGGTCGGATTCATCTTTCCGGTCGGCGAGGGCTATCAGGGCTATCTGAACGTCCGCGGCTACAAGGATTTCGCCGCCGAGAACCGCGCGGAGGGATGGACGGCCTGGGTCACGTTCCAGCTCTCGACCGCCGCGCCACAGACGGCGCCGGCAAAGCCGATCGTACGCAAGTATTAGAGCTTCGGTTCTGATCGAACCGAAGCTCTACCTTTTGTTTGACGCGTTTTCTTCACGCGAACCGGTGCCCACTTCGCTCGAAAACGCTTTGAAGGAGGCGAACGACAGACCCGATGAGTGATGCGCGCGCGACCGGCCGGCGGCCGGTTCGGATCGGCTTCCGCACTTCCATCATCACGGTGTTCATCGCCGCGGTGCTGGTGGTCGGGCTGACGCTGGTCTATCTCAGCTTCAGGCGGGTCTCCTCGATCACGCAGATGGCGGCTAGCACGTTCATCGACAAGGTCGGGCAACTCGGTGCCGACCGCATCGACGCGCAGTTCAAGAATGTGCGCGACAATCTCGAGATTTTGGCGGGGCTGCCGGCGATCCAGGAGGCCGATATCGCCGACAACACCAGGCTCTACGGCCTGCTGGCCTCGATGCTGCGCAACAATCCGCAGATCTTCAATCTCTATGTCGGATACGAAGACGGCTCGTTCCTCGAGATGGACGTCATCGATCGCGCCAAGCCGCAATTCCGCACGGCGTTGAATGTCGACGCCGACGCGGTCTACCGCGTGGTCGTGATCGCGCGCACAGGGGCGGCCGCGGCGGCGCCGGTGACGCTGTTCCTGTCGGAAAATTTGATTCAGGTCGCGCAAGTCGCAGGACCTGACAGCTACGACCCGCGGCAGCGTCCCTGGTATGTCGAGGCCTTCAAGGATCGCAAGACGCTGCTCACCGGGCCCTATGTGTTCTATGCGACCGGCGAGCCCGGCTACACGCTGCGCATCCCGCTGAGGGAGGGCCGCCGCGGGGTGGTGGCTGCCGATCTCCTGCTCAATCGCCTCGAGGAGATGCTGAGCCGGCAGAAGCTCGGCAAATCCGGACTGGCCTTCCTGTTCAACGATGCCGACCGCATCGTCGGTCATCCCGAGATGCGCGATCTGATGGCGGAGCGCCGTGACGCGCTGCCCCGGATCGAGGCCCTCAAGCTTCCCGGCCTGTCTGCGGCGATTGCGTCCTGGCGCAGCGATGGCAGCGCCCAGCAGTTCTTCACCGACGGCGACGGGCGGACGCTGGTTGCAGCCTTTCACCGCATCGAGACCGCCGGGGCGGCCAACATCCGCCTCGCGGTGATCGCCCCGCTCGACGAATTCTTTGCCAAGATCATCTCGGAGCGGCGCGCACTGTTCGCCATCGCGCTCGGATTTGTGATCGCGATGCTGCCGTTCGCGTTCTGGCTCGGCTCGCTGCTTGCCCGGTCGCTGCGCGAACTGGCGCGGCAGACCGACGAGATCCAGCGCTTTCAGCTCGCCGACCGGCCGCGCATGCAATCGGCGATCGACGAGATCGACGAGCTCGGCCGTTCGGTGTTCACGATGCGCACCGTCGTGCGCAATTTCTCCAGTTTCATTCCGCAGCCGATCGTCCGTCAGCTGATGGCGTCCGGGGCCTCGTTGCAGCTCGGCGGCGTCAGGCGCGAAGTCACGGTGCTGTTCACCGACGTCGCCGATTTCACCGCGAAGACGGAGAAAGCGGATCCGTCGCAGGTCATGATCTTCACCTCGCGCTATTTCGCCGCGATGTCGGAGGCAATCATGAAGCACCACGGCACCATCGACAAATTCATCGGCGATGCGGTGATGGCACTGTGGAATGCGCCGGACGACGACGACGATCACGTCATTCATGCCTGCGAGGCGGTGCTGGACTGCCTGCAGCGCAACGCCGAGCTCAACCGGGCGTTCCGCAGCGAGGGCTGGCCGGCCTTCACCACGCGGTTCGGCCTGCATCTCGGTGACGCCGTGGTCGGCAATGTCGGCTCCGCCGACCGCATGAACTACACCGCGCTCGGTGCCACCATCAATCTGGCCTCGCGGCTCGAAGGCCTCAACAAGAACTACGGCACGCAAGTCCTGGTCAGCGCGGCCGTGCGGGCGCGCGCCGAGCACAAATTCGCGTTCCGCAGCGTCGACCAGATCCGGCCGAAGGGCTTTGCCGAGGCGATCACGGTCTATGAGCTCTGCGGCGCGCGCGGCGATTCCGAGCTGGCGTTCTGCGCATTCTGGGAGGCCGTCTACGCTGCGATCCGCGGCGGGGAACCCGCCACGGCGCTGCTGCACATTGCCGACTTCCTGGCCGAATATCCCGGAGACGGTGTCGCGCAATACCATGCCGAACGGCTGCGCGATGCCGTTCAGCAACCGCTGCTCGATCATCCGGTGCACTGAGATGCCGACCGAGGCCTGCGTGCTGCCCCGCAAGATCAGCCGGCGACGTATCCTCGGCGGAACCATCGGCGCGGCGCTCAGCGCCGCGGCGGTCGTCGCACCCGCAATCGCGCGAGACCGTGCCCGGCTGCGGCTTGGCTATCTCCATGTCGTCGCCGTCGACGGCCAAATTCTCACCGGCCTTGACCGCGGCTCGTTCGACAAGGAAGGCATCGATCTTGATCTGGTCGAGTTCAACACCGGCTTCGAGGTGGTGCAGGCGATCGCCGCCGGCAAGCTCGACGTGCTGTCGGCCGGTGGCGTCATCTCGAGTCTGCTGCCGCGTGGCGGTTACACCGCGTTCCTTGTCAACGATATCGAGATCGCGACCGCGCAGCTCTGGGTGCGGCCGGACAAGGGCGTGACGACATTCGCCGACCTTCGCGGCAAGCGCATCGCGACCGCCAGGATGACCACGGCCCACATCTTCCTCGATCGTGCGCTGCGCGCCAACGGCCTCGCGCCGACCGATGTCGAGATCGCCAACAGCAACATGTCCGCGGCGGTGGACGCGTTCATCGCTGGCGAGGTGCCCGCCGTCGCGCTGTGGGTGCCGTTCAATATCACGGTGCGCGAAAAGCTGCCTGGCGCCATCAAGCTGGTGGACGCATCCGCCTACTATCCGCAATCCGCCGTCGTCGGCGGCTGGGTCACCCGGCAGGACTATTTCGCCGCCAACCGCGACGTCTTCGCCCGGGTCATCCGCGGCTGGGCCGACGCCAACGACCACATGCTGCGCAACAGCAAGGCCGCGGCCGGTGCGTTGCAGAAGAACCATTATCCGCGGGCGTCGATCGCCGATATCGAGGAGGCGCTGGCGGCGCAGAAGATGTTCTCGTCGCGGGAGTGGAAGCGGCTCTATGCCGACGGCACCGTCGCCAGATGGCTGCAGCAGGTCAGCGATTTCTTCATCACTGAAGCCCCGGTCGCGGCCGCGACGCCAGCCACGCAATATTTCGATCCGAGCCTTTATCTCGCGACGATCTAGAGCATGATCCGGAAAAGTGTGTAGCGGTTTTCCGAAAAGATCATGCTCAAGAAAAAAGACGCTACCGCTTGATCCCGGCGAATGAGGCGGCGATGCCGCGCTGGAACAGCGACCAGTCGAAGCCGAGCGCGAGTGCAAGGTAGCCGCGCTCGATCATCGCATTGGCCTGCTCGGCAGTGCGCGCGACGCCGCCGATCGGCACGCCGCTCTTCATGATGCCTTCTTCGGCGCGCTGCATCAGCGCGATCACTTCGGGATCGTCAGGAAAGCCGCGCTTGTTGATCGAGGTGGCGAGATCGCCGGGCCCGATCACCGCGAGGTCGATGCCCGGTGTCGCCATGATCTCGTCGATGCGATTGACGGCATCGACATGTTCGATCGTGATCATGCAGATCATGTCGTCGTCGGCGGTCGCCATGTAGTCGTTCATCGAGACGCCCCAGCGGAACGGCGCATGGAACGGGCCCCAGAGCCGGTCGCCGTTCGGTGGATAGCGCACGCTGCGCGCGGCCTTCTCGGCGTCGCCGCGGTTGCAGATCATCGGAAAGTTGATGCCGAGCGCGCCGATGTCCATCGGTGCCTTGGCGAGATGCGGCTCGTTGGCCGCGATCCGGACCATCGGAACGCACGGCGTGCCCGAAGTGGCCACGATCATCGCATGCGCGGTGCCCAGATCGATCGGGCCGTGCTCGAGATCGACGATGATCCAGTCCAGGGACTGCGCCATGATCTGCACGGTCTGAATGCTCGGAATGGTCGCGATCGCGCCGAAGGTCGGGCGCTTGTCGCGCCAAGCCTGGCGCAGGCGATTGAGCGGCGTCAGCGGGGCTGTGGTCAAATGCGGTCCTCCCTCGAACGAGGGCAGAGGCTAGCAGCGGGTCGTGACGGCGAAAAGGATCAGGCCGGGACGCGGCCGCCGAAGAACGGCGTCAGCGCGTCAGTGAGCGCATGCGGGCGCTTCGAGGTGAAGATCATCTCGGCACCAGCCTCATCGCTCTCCGTGCCGGCCGGGCCGAGCAAATCGGCGACGCGGCGGGCGATCGCGGGCGCCGGATCGATCCAGTCGACCGGCCACGGCGCCAGCCTGGTGAGGCGTTCCAGCAGCAGCGGATAATGCGTGCAGGCCAGCACGACGGTATCGGTGCGGGCCAGGTTATTGGCGCCATCGCCGACGAAGCAGGGGGCCAGTTCGGCGGCAATGTCCTCGTCGCGCACGATCTGGCCGCTCAGGGCGGCCTCGGCAAGCGAAGCCAGCTCACCGGAACCGACCAGCGTCACCTCACAGCCCTGCGCAAAATCCGAGATCAGCTTGCGGGTATATTCCCGTTTCACGGTGCCTCTGGTGCCGAGCACCGAGACGCGCCTGGTTTTCGACGAGGCGCAGGCCGGCTTGATTGCCGGCACCGTGCCGACGAAGGGCAGGCGGTAGGCGTCGCGCAGATGCGACATGACAAGGGTGGACGCCGTGTTGCAGGCGATCACGACGAGGTCGGGCGCGTGGGCCTCGATCAGCTCGCCGACCAGCGGCACCACCCGGGCGATGATCTCGTCCTCGGTGTGGTGGCCATAGGGGAAGAAGGCGTCGTCGGCGACATAGACATAGTGGGCGTCGGGCCGGGCGCGGACGATCTCGCGCAGCACGGTGAGGCCGCCGAGGCCGGAATCGAAGATGAGGATGGTCGGGGGAGTGGACACGGTGAAAAGTCTATCCGAGGCAGGGTTACCATTCAGTTGTTTTTGGCTATCCGGCCACTGGGGCCGACAAAAGGCGGTGAAGGCGGGAATTTCATATGGCCTTGACCTATCCCTGCAAGTATCACGGCAAACTATTGCTGCGACGTGCGAAATCCAAACGGGGCCATTCGACCATGATCCGCAATACCACCGCGAGCTGGGGCTCGCTCGCCCGTGCGTTCCACTGGGTGCTGGGCATCACCATCATCGGCATGCTGGCCTATGGCTGGTGGATGAACCACTTCCCGGCACGGGCGGACAAGTTCTTCTACCGGTCGATCCATGCCGATATCGGCTACATGGTGCTGCTGCTGACCGTGCTGCGGCTGCTCTGGCGCAGCGTCAACCCGACCCCGGCGCTGCCGGCCGACATGCCCTCCTGGCAGCGGATCGCCGCCCGCGTCAGCCATGGCGCGCTCTATACCGTCACCATCCTGGTCGCGATGCTGGGCTGGGCGCATTCCGGATCCCGTGCCCAGGACTATTCGAGCTTCTTCGGCCTGTTCCACATTCCCCAGATCACCTCGCCCGACAAGGCGGCGGCGGATGCCTATGAAGATCGCCACATCTTCTTCGCCTACGTCTTGCTCGCGCTGATCGTGCTGCACCTCGCCGCGGTCGCCTTCCATCATTTCGTCAAGCGCGACCGGGTCGCGGCGCGTATGATGGGGGCGGGCGAGGTCGACGGCGCCCAAGAGGCGGCGCGGGCGGCGACGCCGAGGACGAGCGGATGACTGCCGAGTCTTGACTGCCAGGTGATGGCATCGCACCGGCGCCGGCGCTAGTCTGGCGGTCAATCCGGGAGGGCCATCGCGGCCAGGACGCTCGTGGACGATCTTGCGCGGGACAATGTGAACTGGCGGATGCCGGACGAGGGCGCGCCGCATGCCGCGACCTGGATGGCGTTCGGCGCCAGCGCCGCGATCTGGGGCGGCAAGCTGCTTCCGGTGGCGCGGGAAAATCTTGCCAACATTGCCAAGGCGATCGCGGCCTATGAACGCGTCAACATGCTGGTGCGCGAGGAGGACCGCGAGATTGCCGCGCGGCTGTGCGGTCCCGCGGTCAGCCTGGTCGTGCAACCGGTCGACGACGTGTGGATGCGCGACACCGGACCGTTGTTCGTGAGGGACCCGTCGGGACAGCTTGGCGCCGTCGGTCTCAACTTCAACGGCTGGGGCAACAAGCAACGCCACGCGCTCGATGCCGAGGTCGCCGCGCATGTCGCCACAGCCGCGAAGGCGACGTTCATCAAGGCGGGCCTCGTGCTGGAAGGCGGCGGGATCGAAGTCGACGGCGAGGGGACAGCCATCATCACCGAGAGCTGCGTCCTCAACCCAAATCGCAATCCGGGTGTGTCGAAGGACAAGTGCGAGGCCGAACTGTCTCGCCTGCTCGGGCTGGAAAAGATCATCTGGCTGCCCGGCATCGCCGGCAAGGACATCACCGACGGACATACCGACTTCTACGCGCGCTTTGCCGGTCCCGGCGTTGTCGTGGCTGGCCTGGAACTAGATCCGTCGTCGTTCGATCATGCGGTGACCAGGCGACACCTCGATATCCTGCGCGGTGCTGTCGATGCGAAGGGCCGCCGTCTGGATGTCGTGGTGCTGGAGGGGCCGTCGACGGTGCGTCCAAAGCACGGCAGCAAGGACTTCGCCGCCGGCTACATCAATTTCTATGTCTGCAACGGCGCCGTGATCGCGCCCGAGTTCGGCGACGCGACCGCGGACCGCAACGCGCACGATATCCTGCGCGACCTGTTTGCCGACCGGGAGATCATCCAGCTCAACATCGACGGCATCGCTGCCGGCGGCGGCGGCATTCACTGCACCACGCAACAGCAGCCGCGTTGATGTGAATGGCCCGGCCGCGACGGATCGCGGCCGGGCCGTTCATCGATTGCACTAGAGCGTTTTCGAGCGAAGTGGACACCGGTTCGCGTGAAGAAAACGCGTCAAAACAACAACCTAGAGCTTCGGTTCTGATCCTGTCAGAACCGAAGCTCTAGCGGTGCTAACCCGCCGGCATCTGCTTCTCGACTAGGCGTACCCAGTAGGACGCGCCGTGGCCGAGGATGTTGTCGTTGAACTTGTAGGCCGGGTGGTGGCACATCGGGCCGTCGCCCATGCCGAGGAAGACGAACGCGCCGGGGCGCGCCTCCAGCATGAACGCGAAATCCTCGGCGCCCATGACCGGCACCAGATTGTCGTTGACGCGCTCGGCGCCGGCCACATCGCGTGCGACCTCGGCGGCGATGCCGGCCTCGCGGGCGTGGTTCAGCGTCACCGGATACATGCGGCCATAGTCGGTCTCGGCAGAGCCGCCATAGGCCTTGGCAATGTTGGAGGCGACTTCGCCGATCCGGCGCTCGACCAGATCGCGCACACCGGGATCCAGCGTGCGCACGGTGCCGCCAAGCGTGACGGTCTCCGGGATCACGTTGAACGCGGCGCCGGCCTCGAACATGGTGATCGAGATCACAGCCGATTTCAGCGGATCGACATTGCGCGACACGATCGATTGCAGCGCATTGATGATCTGGGCGCCGATCAGCACGCTGTCGACCGCTTCGTGCGGGGCCGCGCCGGCGTGGCCGCCCTTGCCGTGGACGACGATCTTCAAGGTGTCCGACGAGGCCAGCATCGGGCCCGGTGTGGTCGCGAAATAGCCCTCGGGCAGGCCGGGCATGTTGTGGAGGCCATAGACCTCCTGGATGCCCCAGCGGGTCATCAGCCCGTCGTCGACCATCGCCTTGCCGCCGGCGCCGCCTTCCTCGGCAGGCTGGAAGATCACGACCGCGGTGCCGTCGAAATTGCGCGTCTCGGTGAGGTATTTCGCGGCGCCCAAGAGCATCGCGGTGTGGCCGTCATGGCCGCACGCGTGCATCTTGCCGGGGACCTTCGAGGCATAGGCGACGCCCGAGGCCTCGGCGATCGGCAGCGCGTCCATGTCGGCGCGTAGCCCTATGGTCTTGCCCGAACCGGATTTGCGGCCGCGGATCACGCCGACCACGCCGGTGCGCCCGATTCCCGTCACCACCTCGTCGCAGCCGAACTCGCGCAGCTTCTCGGCGACAATGCCGGCGGTGCGGTGCACCTCGTAGAGCAGTTCGGGGTTCTCGTGGAAGTCATGGCGCCAGGCGGCCATTTCATCCGAGAGGGCGGCAACGCGATTGACGATGGGCATGGGAGCGTCCGTTTCTTGTGAGCTTTGTAGTGAACCGTGTAGGGCGGGTCAGCGTAGCGTAACCCGCCGGCTTGTCACGCGAAAGCGACCGTCATTCCGGGGCGATTCGAGCCGCTATTCGCAACTGCGAACTGTGGAATCCAGAGGTTGCGGCGCGAGATTCCGGATTTCGCGCGGTGCGCGTGCCCCGGAATGACGCAGGCAGATCCTCACGCTTCGCCGAACACCCGCTGGAAGATCGTGTCGACGTGCTTGAGGTGATAATCGAGGTCGAACTTCTCCTCGATCTCGGCGTCCGTCAGGTATTTCTTCACGTCGGGGTCATTCTTCAGCAGCGTCTGGAAGTCGCCTTCGCCGCGCCAAACCGGCATCGCGTTGCGCTGCACGAATTTGTAGGCGTCCTCGCGGCTGGCGCCCTTCTGGGTCAACGCGATCAGGACGCGCTGCGAATGCACCAGGCCGCCGAGCCGGTCGAGGTTCTTCTGCATGTTCTGCGGATAGACCACGAGCTTCTCGATCAGGCCGGCGAGCCGGACCAGCGCGAAGTCGAGCGTCACGGTGGCGTCGGGGGCCATCATGCGCTCGGCCGAGGAGTGCGAGATGTCGCGCTCGTGCCACAGCACGACGTTCTCCAGCGCCGGCGTCACATAGGCGCGCACCATGCGCGCCAGGCCGGAGAGGTTCTCCGACAGCACCGGATTGCGCTTGTGCGGCATCGACGACGAGCCCTTCTGGCCCTCGGAGAAGAACTCCTCCGCTTCCAGCACCTCGGTGCGCTGCAAATGGCGCACCTCGACCGCGAGCCGCTCGACCGAGGCGGCGATCACGCCGAGGGTGGCGAAATACATCGCGTGGCGGTCGCGCGGGATCACCTGCGTCGAGACCGGCTCCGGCCGCAGGCCCATCGCTTTCGCAACGTGCTCTTCGACCCGCGGGTCGATCTGGGCGAAGGTGCCGACCGAGCCGGAGATCGCGCAGGTCGAAATCTCGTCGCGCGCGGCGACCAGGCGGGCGCGGGCGCGGGCGCGCGCGAACTCGGCATGGGCATAGGCGAGCTTGAGGCCGAAGGTGACCGGCTCGGCATGGATGCCGTGGGAGCGGCC
This sequence comes from Bradyrhizobium sp. ma5, assembly GCF_042258955.1. NCBI lineage: Bacteria > Pseudomonadati > Pseudomonadota > Alphaproteobacteria > Hyphomicrobiales > Nitrobacteraceae > Bradyrhizobium > Bradyrhizobium sp. ma5. Next base: position 5,698,322 of record NZ_CP170156.1, on the reverse strand, counting down.
GATGGTCGGCGTCATCCTGTGCTCGAAGGCGCGGGTCTTCAGCGCCGCCAGCACCCGGTCGAGATCGGCGATCAAGAGGTCGGCGGCGCGCTTGAGCTGGACGTTAAGGCAGGTGTCGAGCACGTCGGAGGAGGTCATGCCCTGGTGCACGAAGCGCGCCTCGGGGCCGACGATCTCGGCGAGATGGGTCAGGAAGGCGATGACGTCGTGCCTGGTCTCACGCTCGATCTCGTCGATCCGCGCGACGTCGAAGGTGGCGTCCTTGCCCTTGGCCCAGATCGTCCTGGCGGCTTCCTTGGGGATCACGCCGAGCTCGGCCAGCGCGTCGGCGGCATGCGCCTCGATCTCGAACCAGATCCTGAAACGCGTCTGCGGTTCCCAGATGGAAGCCATTTCCGGGCGGGTATAACGGGGGATCATCGAGAGCTCCGAATCGAGCGGGGCGGGACCACGCACAGGGAATATAGTGCGGAAAACCGGCCAAAATAGCCGGCGTAGTGGCCGTAGCCGCGCTCACCCGGGCTACCAAGCGGCTACAAATTCGCCAGCCCGCATTCGACGGCCAGGCGGACCAGCTGGGCATCGGTCCGCATGCCGGTCTTGGCCTTGATCAGATAGTGGTAGTTCTGCACGGTCTTGGTGCTGAGGTTGAGGTTTACAGCGATCTGTTCCTTGGTGTGGCCTGCCGCGAACTGCCGGAGAATCTCGATCTCCCGCTCGCCGAGCTGGTCGAGCGCCGATTTGGACGGCGCCAGGCTCTCCAGCGCGAGCACCCGGGCGACGTCGTCGCTCATGGCATGTTCGCCGCGCGCCACCGAGCGGATCGCCGCGATCAGCTCGGCCGGCTCGCTGCCCTTGGTGACGAAGCCAGAGGCGCCGGCGCCGAATGCCGCCTTCACCTGGGCGGCCTCGCTGTGCATGCTGAACACCAGGATGCGGGCGTCGGCATCGCGCGCGCGAATGTTGCGGATCGCTTCCAGTCCGCTCGCGCCGGGCATCGAGATGTCCATCACCACCACATCGGGCTGGTGCGACTTGAAGGCGCGATAGGCATTGGCGGCGTTGTCGGCCTCGGCGACCACGCTGAAATCGTCCTGATGCTCGAGCACGCGCCGGTAGCCCTGGCGGACGACAGGATGATCGTCCACCAGGAGAATCGAGATGCTGCGACTGTTCACGTTCGTTGTCTTCGCGGCCATCGTCTTCGCGGTCGTCATCTCAGGCAGCAAGCGGAATCGTGGCGGCGACCGAGAGGCCGCGGCTGGCCCGCGCGATCGACAGCGAACCGCCGAGTGCGGCGACGCGCTCGCTGACGCCAGTAAGGCCGAAGCCCGCCGACTGCGCCACCTTGGCGGCATCGCCGCCGCCGTCGTCCTCGACGCGCACCAAGAGCGCGTTCTCGGCTCCGGTGCGCCGCTCGATCCGCAGCACGATCTCGCGCGCTGAGCTGTGGCGCAGCGCATTGGTCAGGCATTCCTGCGCGATACGATAGGCGGTCGCGGCGACCGTGCCGCTGATGTCGGCGAGGTCGCCCTGCATATCGAGCTGGATCATCGGCTGCGTCGTGCGCGATCGGCAGCTGTCGACGAGATCGACCAGGCTCGCCTCCAGCCCGAGCTCCTCGGCCGGCGGGTGGCGCAGGCGGTTCAGCGTATCGCGTAGGCAGGCGACGATGCGGCGCGTGGCCTGCGAGATCATCCGCGCATCCTGCGCAATTTCGGTGCCGGCGGCGTATTTGTCGCCGGCGCTTGCCTCGATCGTGGTGGCGAAGGCGAGGATCGCGGTGAGATTCTGGCCGAACTCGTCGTGCAGCTCGCGGGCCAGCACGCGGCGTTCGTCGCTGCGGATCTCGAGCAGCCGCCGCGTCAGCATCGTGCGCTCCTCCTCGGCCTGCGCGAGGCGGTCGCCGAGATCGCCGACGGCGCGTCCGATCATCGCGAGATCCATCGAGCGGACGCGCGGCAGCGGCGTGCGGTACTCGCCTTCGGCCATGCGCCGCAGCGCTGACACGATCGAGTGGGCGGGCGCCAGCGTATGCGCGATCGCGAGCGAGGCGAGCAGCGCGATGGCGAGCGCCATCAGCAGCGCGACATGGATGTTGTCCAGGATGTGGTGCCAGGCGAGCGCGATCGCGGCGTCCGGATCGGAGATGGCGCGGACGGTTCCAGCGGTCGCGGCGCGGGCGCTGATCGGCCGCTCGACGGTGGCGTGATCGCCGAGCACCGTCTGCACGGTAGCCGCGAACCAGCGCGGCGGCGCCTTGCCGATGCCCTTGCTCTGGCCGCAGAGCGGCTTCTCGAAGGCGCCGGCCGGTTCGAACTGCACGCAGATCCCCGGCGCGATCAGTCCCATGGTTTCGATGGTGCGCCAGTCCGGCGCCGGCAGCAGTTGCTCGCGCATCCGGTTGCTGCGCAGCAGCAATTCGCGCCAGTACAATGCTTCAAGCGCCTGCGAGACCCGCTCGGCGGACGCCGACGTGGCGCGATCGACGCTGCGATAGGCATCGATCGTGGCCCAGCCGGTGGCCGCGCCGAGGCACAGCGCGACGATGACAAGCAGGCGGGCGACCAGTTGAAGCACGAGGCGCATGCGATCACTCCACAGCCGGGGCATGATCCAGAAAGAGGGGCGAAGCGTAACAGCAACCCTGTTCCCGGCAAGTGCAAGCATGCCCAGCCATGCAGGTCGGGAAATTTGCCCGACGAAACTTGGGCAGATGTCTTTGGACGACACACGCCGGCTCTGCTCTAACTGCAGGCGAGGCCGCCGCGGAGCCTCATGGAACAATCGCCACAGGGAGCTCGCGCAGCATGAATGCCAAGGTCGGCGCCGCCGCCGCATCGGCCGGCACGGATGCGGCGGAGCGTAGCGTTCTGCTGCTCTGGATGATCTTCACCGGCCTTTCAGTGTTCGCCGCCTTCCTGCTGTGGCGCTACGGGCTGATGCGCCTCATGGTCAATTCCGACCGCACCTACATCTCCAGCGTCATCGCGGTGCTGTACATCGTCACCTGCATCCATTGCTTCTGGCGGACGCGGGCGATTGCGCGGGAAGGGGAGGTTGCGCGCGGCTGCCGCGCCATCCTCGCCGCGCCCGACGGCGCCAAGGTGCTGGCGTCAGATGCGCGCGGCCTGCCCGGTGGCCTCGTCACCGATCACATCAAGAGCCTGGTGCAAAAGGCCGATGCGCAAGCCAAAGGCCGCATCGACCAGACCCTGCTGCTGCGGACGCTGGCGGATCGCCTGCGCGGCTCGAACGGATTTGGCGCCTTCGTCTCCGACACGCTGATGAAGCTCGGCCTGCTCGGCACCATCATCGGCTTCATCATCATGCTGGCGCCGATCGCCTCCCTCGATGCCGCCGACAAGGTCGCGATGAAATCGTCGATGGGCCTGATGAGCGACGGCATGGCGGTCGCGATGTACACGACGCTGGCGGGACTGATCGGATCGATCCTGGTCCGGATCCAGTACTACATGCTGGATTCCGCGACCCAGCGGGTGTTCTCCGATGCCGTCGTGCTGACCGAGACGCATGTCACCCCGGCGCTGGAGCGCCGCCTCGGTACGCCGTCATGATGGATGAGTTCGGGCTCTATCCGCGCGAGGAGCCGTTCGATCCGCTCGGCGTCATGCTGTTCAAGGCGCTGCAGGTGATCGCGTTCCTGTTCTTCCTCGCGCTGCTTTCGGTGTCGCCGGACTCCAAGGAAGGCAAGATCGACTCCAAGGCGGAGTTCATCATCACGATGGACTGGCCGGACAACCATCCCGACGATCTCGACCTGTTCGTGCAGGACCCGGCCGGCAACATCGCCTGGTACCGGCATCGCGAGGCCGGCTTCCTGACGCTCGATCGCGACGATCGCGGCGGCGCCAACGACTTCATCGTCGTCAACGGCAAGAAGATCGCGTCCCCGATCCGCGAGGAGATCGTCACCTTGCGCGGCGTCGTCGCCGGCGAATACACCGTCAACGTCTCGCATTTCCAGGCGACGACCGGCGAGCCGGTACAGGCCAATGTGAAGGTGCAGAAACTTAACCCGACCGCGCAGGTGATCTTCGACGACAAGCTGACCGTCGATCATACCGGCGACGAGAAGACTGCGGTCAGGTTTCGTCTCGATGCCGAGGGCAAGGTGATCAACGTCGACCGGCGGCCGAAATCGCTGCTCGAGACCTTCCGCAGCAGCTGGCGCAACGGCGCCGACCTCGATCCGAACACCGGCGTCCCGAAATCCGGCGTCAGGGTGCTCCGCAATGATTAGCCTGCAATCAGTGATCCTCACGCTCGCGGTGGCCTACGCGATGGTCGGTGCGCTGCTGCTGATCGTGCTGGTCTATGCACGGCTGCACTGGTCGCTGAAGGCTGTCGTCATCGTCGTCACCAGCGCGTTCTATTTCGTCAGCTTCGGCGGCATGCGCGGGCTGCTCGGCTGGGCCTCCGCGGAGAAGCTGCCGGCGAATTTCAAGTTGCTCTCGACGCGGATCGTGGAGCCGCATTCGCTGGAGGGCGATCCGGGCTCGATCTATCTCTGGGTTGAGGAGCTCGATGAAGACAACCGGCCGAGCGCGGTGCCGCGCGCCTTCCGGATTCCCTACAGCGACGCGTTGGCCGATCAGACCCACACCGCCGACAACGAGATCAAGGCCGGGCATCCGCAGGGCGGGCGGGCGGCGGATTTCGGCGGCGGCGACGGCACCATCATGGATTTCGTCCGGGAGTACATCACTCCGAAGACGATCGTGGAGACATCAGGCGGCGATTCCACGACCGGGACCTTCGTGCCGCCGCCGGCCGGCGCGCAAGGGTCGGTCTTCACGCCGCTGCCGCCGCCCCGGATGCCGCCCAAGGACGAGCAGCGATAGGGGGGCGTGTACCCGGCGAATGGCATAAAAATAGGGATCGCCAATAATCGGTCAGCGGGGTGGACAGTAGTCAACCGGAATTCCTCAACTCCCTGAACCGTGTAGTCTGTGGATAACCGGGGCTAGATTTCATCCCCAAGCCATTTTCCCGGCAAAGGGGCCGCTGCGTGAGGCGGCCCCTTTCGATTCCGGCACCCGGTTCCGGTGCCGTGAGGCGGCCTCAGAGCACCGTCAGGAATGCGATCGCGAGAACCATCAGCCACCCGACGATGACGAGCGAGACCACCGCGCCCGCGGTGATCTTGGCGATCTCCTTGAAGGTCATCGGCCGGTCCATGGCAGCCTCTCCCGGGGTAACCGTAGGAGACATAGGCACGGACCGGCGGATCGCCCGGCTGCTCACGGAACGTTGTTGCGCGCCATCCAGAACCCGGGCCAGCGACCCCGATGGGCCCATCCAGGCCGCATAGCTGTCATCTCGCAAAGTTTGTCTGACAGATATTGAAATCTGTCAGCGAGATGGTGTATATACTCAACAGCCCAAGGGAGGAGGGCGCCCAGTGGCTGTTCCGGCGTTTGGCCGGGGGAGCCGTACTTAATTTGACTACCTCGAAGGACTACCTCCATGACGATAGAAATCTTTCAATTGACCGCCCAGATTCAACAGTGGCTCAACCTCCGCGTCGCCCGCCATTTGGCAGCTCAGGCCGCCAAGTTCACGCGCGGGCAGGACAGCGATAACCAGACGGTAAACGCATGAACGAGGCGGTGGTTTTGACTCCGGAGCGGATCCTCGAAGCAACCGAGGATGTTTTGAGGCGCTTCGGGCTCGCCAAGGCCACCGTTGTCGACGTCGCCCGGGCGCTGGATGTCAGCCACGGCAGCGTGTACCGCCATTTCCCAAGCAAAGCTTCGCTCCGCGACGCGGTCGCCAAACGGTGGCTCGACCGCGCCAACGAGCCGCTGTGCAAGCTCGCAGCCGGCGATGGCCCTGCGCCGGAGCGGCTGGAGAAATGGCTGCGCACCGCCTTCACGATCAAGCAGAAGAAAGTCTGCGACGATCCCGAGATGTTCGCGACCTATCTCGCGCTCGCCCAGGGCGCGCGTGAGGTGGTGGAAGCGTACAAGGACAAGCAGGTCGATCTGATCGCGAAGATCCTGTCAGATGGTGTCGCGCAGGGCGTGTTCGAGGTCGACAATGTGAAGACGACCGCGCGGGCCGTGTTCGACGCAACCGTCCGCTACCATCACCCGGCGCATGCCGAGGAATGGGCCAAGCCCGAATGCCCGTCGCGGATCGACGCCCTGATCGCCCTGCTGCTGCGGGGCGTGCAGGTGTGCAAGCACTAACCGACCTTTCTTCCAACATCCTCTGACCAGCTGATGCCTTTGGCCCGATTGCGAGCCCGGGGCCGCGTGTGCTTGATATCGGGCAGGATCAGTCACGCGGACCACGATGCGGCTTGCACTCTTTGCCGATATTCATGCCAACAGACAGGCCTTCGCGGCCTGCCTGGATGCCGCGCGTGCGCGCGGCGCCAAGCGGCTGATCTGCCTCGGCGATGTCGTCGGCTACGGCGCCGATCCGGAATGGGCCGTCGACACGGTGATGGACCTCGTCGCTGATGGCGCGATCGCGGTGCGCGGCAATCATGACAATGCGATCGGCGTGCCGAGCGACAGCATGAATGCCGACGCGCAGGCCGCCATCGACTGGACCCGCGGCCGGCTCAGCGGCGAGCAGAAGGCGTTCCTCGCCGAGCTTCCGATGTCGCGGGAAGAGGACAACCGGCTTTACGTGCATTCCGAGGCGTCCGACCCCGTGAAATGGCGCTACGTCCGTGACACCTCCGATGCCGCGCGCAGCATGATGGCAACCGAGTTGCAGATCACCTTCTGCGGCCACATCCATCGTCCGGGCCTCTACTCGATGTCCTCGACCGCGAAGATGACGAGCTTCGTTCCGACCGCGGGTGTTGCGGTTCAATTGCTGACCGGCCGGCGCTGGCTCGCCGTGCTCGGCTCGGTCGGCCAGCCGCGCGACGGCGATCCCGCCGCATCGTTTGCGATGTTCGACACCGCAAGCCGCGAGATCACCTATCACCGCGTGCCCTACGACGTCGCGACCGCCGCGGCGCGGATCAAGGCGAGCGGCCTGCCGCTGTGGCTCGCCGATCGCCTCGCCGTCGGCAGGTAATGCCGATGGCGGCGCTGACGATGCAGCCGGGCGCCGAGATCGATGGCTTCACCATCGGCGAGCGCGTGCACCGCGGCGGCATGGCGACGCTGTGGAGTGTCACCCATCCCGGCATCACCGTGCCGCTTCTGATGAAGGTGCCGCTCACCTCGGAGGGCGAGGATCCGGCCGCGATCGTCAGCTTCGAGATGGAGCAGATGATCCTGCCGCGGCTGTCGGGGCCGCACGTGCCGGCCTGTTTCGGCAGCGGCGACTTCGAGCGCCAGGCCTATGTGGTGATGGAGCGCATCCCCGGGCAGACGCTCTACAGGCGGCTCGGCGAGCTGCCGTTGCCGTATGAGGAGGTGAGGGTGATCGGCGGCAAGGTCGCCACTGCGCTCGCCAGCCTGCACCGGCAGAACGTCATTCATCACGACATCAAGCCGAGCAGCATCATGTTCCGCGAGCGCGGCGAGGCCGTGCTGATCGATTTCGGCCTCTCGCATCACCAGCATCTGCCCGATTTGTTGCAGGAGGAGTTTCGCCTGCCTTACGGCACCGCGCCCTATATGGCGCCGGAGCGCCTGCTCGGCGTGCGCGACGATCCGCGCAGCGATCTGTTCTCGCTCGGCGTGCTGCTGTATTTCTTCACGACCGGCGTCCGCCCGTTCGGCGAGACCGAGACCCTGCGCGGCATGCGCCGGCGGCTGTGGCGTGATCCGTATCCGCCGCGCAGGCTGCGATCCGACTATCCTCCGTGGTTGCAGGAGATCGTGCTGCGCTGTCTGGAGATCGATCCAGCCGCGCGCTATCCGACCGCGGCGCAGCTTGCCTTCGATCTTGCCCACCCCGAGCAGGTCAAGCTGACGGCGCGGGCGCAGCGGCTCGATCGCGATCCGCTCGGCACGGTCTGGCGCCGCCGCTTCAATCTCGGCGCGATGCCGCCGCAGCCGAAGTCCAATGCGGCGGCGCAGCTCGCAGCGAGCCCGATCGTTGCGGTCGCGCTCGATCTCGGCGAGGGGACCGAGGCGCTGAACGAGACCATCCGCGTCACCGCCGAGCAGGTGCTGTCGACGTCGCCGTCGGCGCGGCTCGCCTGCGTCAACGTGCTGAAGCTCAATCGCCTGGCGATCGACCGCACCCATGACGAGCAGGGCCAGAACAAGCATGTCGACCACCTGGTGGCGCTCCAGCATTGGGCGCGGCCGTTCAGGCTCGAGGAGGGGCGGCTGACCGTGCATGTGCTGGAGGCGATCGATCCCGCCGCGGCGATCCTGGAATTCGCCGCGGTCAATCTGGTCGACCACATCATCATCGGCGCGCGGCAGAACTCGGTACGGCGCGCGCTGCTCGGCAGCGTCTCCGCCAAGGTCGCAGGCGAAGCGCCGTGCACGGTGACCGTGGTGCGGCCGTCGCGGCTGATGCCGATGACGGAGGCGGGCGACGACACGGCGGCCAGTGCCGCGGTCATGCCGCCCGCGTTGTTCTAATCCTTGGTCGGCTAGATCGCTTCGCCGCGCGCCTGGGCCGCTGCGTGGCGGATCGCGGCGATGTTGGTCTTGTAGGCCTCGACGGTGCCGCCCTTGAACACGGCCGATCCCGCGACGAAGGCGTTGGCGCCGGCGGCGGCGAGCTGGCCTGCAACGTCGGGCGCAACGCCGCCATCGACCTCGATGTCGATCGGCCGGCCCGCGACCATCGCCCTGACGTCGGAGATCTTGCCGATCGCCGAGCGGATGAAGGCCTGGCCGCCGAAGCCGGGATTGACCGACATGACAAGCACGAGGTCGATCAGGTCGAGCACATATTCGATCGCGCTCACAGGCGTTGCCGGATTGAGCGAGACGCCGGCCTTCTTGCCGAGCGCGCGGATCGCCTGCAGCGAGCGATGCAAATGCGGGCCGGCCTCGGCATGCACCGTGATGTGGTCGCAGCCCGCCTTGGCGAACGCCTCGAGATAGGGGTCGCAGGGCGAGATCATCAGGTGGGCGTCGAAGATCTTCTTGGTATGCGGCCGCATCGCCTTGATGACATCGGGGCCGTAGGAAATGTTCGGCACAAAATGGCCGTCCATCACGTCGAGATGGATCCAGTCGGCGCCGGCCTGGTCGACGGCGCGGACCTCCTCGCCGAGCTTTGAGAAATCCGACGCCAGGATCGACGGGGCGATAACGAGGGGACGCGGAGTGAATGACTGAGTCATAGCGCAGTTCCGAAAGACTTCAGGGGGCGACGGGTGATCCCGCCTAACACGCTGACGCGTGGCGGGCAATGCGAGCGGACGGTACCTCGGAGCCGGAAAATTCTGCCGCCGGCGGCAGCTCTTGCCGGGTTCGCGGAACCCGCAACAATGCGCCAAGGCCTGGTTTTATTGGGTTTTTGCCATGGCACGCCGCTTGCTGCGCCTTTGCCAAGCGTTTGAGCCGCCATGTGCGGCCTTGTTGGAGTATTGCCATGTTATTTGCCATTGGCGCTGCGTCATCCGCCATTGATCTCTTGAGCTCGCTGATGTCGTCGAAGTCGACGACACAGACCGGCAGCTCCACGCAGGGAAATCAGTCGACCGGGCTGTTCTCGGCCGCGACCAGTAGCTCGACGTCGACCAGCGCCAGCGCGGCGACCGGCTCAGCGGGCGGCAGCAGCTCCACGCCGATTTCTCCGCTGACCATGAGCGCGCTGCTCGACGCGCAGAGCCAGTCGCAGACCACGGCCTCGACCAGTGCGACCCCGACCAGCCGGTCGGATGCGCTGAAAGACCTGTTCTCGCAGATCGACGCCGACGGCAACGGCCAGATCACCAAGTCGGAATTCGAGAAGGCGCTCGGCGCCGGCGGCACCAACACCGCGCAGGCTGACGACGTGTTCTCCAAGCTCGATACCAATGGCGACGGCAGCGTCAGCCTCGACGAGATGTCGCAGGCCTTGCAAGGCCACAAGGGCGGCGGCCATCACCATCACCACGCGGCCGGCGGCGCGACCGATGGATCCGGAGCCAGCAGCGGCGCGGGCGGATCGAGTTCCGATCCGTTGATGCAGGCGCTGAACGGCGCGACCTCGACCTCGGTGACCAACAGCGACGGCTCGACCACGACGACCATGACCTATGCCGACGGCTCCAAGGTATCGATGACGTCGCCGGCCGCGGCCTCCACCACCAGCAGCGCGACCTCGTCCTCCGCCGGCAGCAACGCCACCTCGTCCTACAATTTCATCGAGCAACTGATCCAGCGCCAGTCGCAGGCGATCTCGGCCCAGGCCTCCTCGTCGCTGTCGGTCAGCGCTTAAGCGGCACACTTCGCATTAGATAGAGCAGGCAGTCTCCGCCTCGCCCCGCGTGCGGGGAGAGGCCGGAACGCATCGTGAGATGCGTTCCGGGTGAGGGGGAGTCTCCGCGAGTTGGTCTATCACCGTCAATGCGGCGGCGCCCCTCACCCCAACCCTCTCCCCGTAAGAACGGGGCGAGGGAGCGCACTGCCTTCGCGGCCCTAACCGAATTTGTCCCGCCAGCTCGGCAGCGCGCCGGCGAAGGGCAACGCGGTGGCTGAATGGACGCCGCGGGCGATCGCGCGCGCCACCGTGTTGGCGGCGATGCCGCCGAGCTTGGTCAGGCCGAACAGCGGATCGACCGGCTTTACGCCGGTGGCCGCCGCAAACACCACATCGCCGTCGAGCGGGGCGTGCACCGGATAGATCGCGCGCGCCATGCCGGTCTGCGCGATCATCGCAAGGCGCCTGGCCTGCGGCTTGGTCAGCTGCGCATCGGTCACGACAACGACGAGCGTGGTGTTCTCGGCGGCGGTGGCATCCGCGCCGCCCTTCAGCCGCATCTTCAGCATGTCCTGATTGAACGCAGGCGGCAGGCCGCGCCCGCCGAACTCGCCGTCGACCTCGAACGGCGCCGCCCAGAACCACGGGCCGCTGCCGACCGTGACGCTGCCGACCGCGTTGACCACCGCGAGCGCCGCGACCTTGACGCCGTCGTCGGTTACGGCGGACGCCGAGCCGAGGCCGCCCTTCAAATTGGCGGTGGTCGCGCCCATGCCGGCGCCGACACTGCCGAGCTCGAAATTGTCGGAGGCGGCATTGGCGGCCGCGTAGCCGAGATCGCGATAGGGCGGAAAGCGTCCCCACGCCTTGTTGCCGCCGTTGAGCAGGTCGAAGCAGATCGCGCCCGGCACGATCGGGATCACCGCATCGCGGATGCGAAAGCCGCGGCCGCGCTCGGCAAGCCAGGCCTGCACGCCGCCGGCGGAGTCAAGCCCGAGCGCGGAGCCGCCCGACAGCGTGATGGCGTCGATCGCTTCGACGACGTTATGCGGGGACAGCAGCGCGTCCTCGCGGGTGCCTGGGCCGCCGCCGCGGACATCGATCGAGGCCACCGCCGGCCGCTCGAACAGGATGGCGGTGACGCCGGAGGCGATCACGGCGTCGTCGGCGTGGCCGACGCTGACGCCGGCAATATCGGTGAGAAGGTTTTTCACGATTTGAGTCCGTCCGCCTGCTGTCCGATCGATCCGGTATAGCAGCCGCGGCCGATAAGCAAAACGCCCCGGCGAGCCGGGGCGTTTCGTATCTCTGATCAGGTCAGATGCGAGAGGCTCAGGAGCCCTTCGGATTGATCTCGGTGTAGTTGCCCTTGGCGTCCCACTTGTAGACGACGTAGTCGATCGCCTTGATGTCACCCTTGGCGTCGAAGCCCATCTTGCCGAGCACGGTGTCCCAGTCGCCGGCCTTGATGGTCTCCATCACCTTCTTGGCGTCGGTGGTGCCGGCCTTGGCGACGGCCTGCGTCCACACCTGCATCGCGGCGTAGGTGTAGAGCGTGTAGCCCTCGGGATCGATATTCTTGGCCTTGAACTTCTCGACGATCGCCTTCGCGGTCGGCTTGTTGCGCGGATCGGGGCCGAAGGTGAACAGCGTGCCTTCGGCGGCGGGGCCGGTGATCGAGGCGAACTCCTTGTCGTTCATGGCGTCGCCCGCCATCAGCACGGTCTGTAGGCCCTGGTCGCGCATCTGGCGCAGGATCAGGCCGGCTTCCTGATGGTAGCCGCCGACATAGACCAGATCGATATTGTCGCGCTTCAGGCGCGAGACGATCGAGTTGAAGTCCTTGTCGCCCTTGTTGTAGGACTCGAACATCTTCTCCTGGAAGCCGGCCTTGTTCAGCGCCTTCTTGGTCTCGTCGGCGAGGCCTTTGCCGTAGGTGGTCTTGTCGTTCAGGATCGCGACGTTCTTGCCCTTGAAGCTCTTCATGATGTAGTCGGCGGCGACCAGGCCCTGCTGGTCATCGCGGCCGCAGACGCGCGCCACGTTCCAGAGCTTGCGCTCGGTGAACAGCGGATTGGTCGAGGCCGGGGTGATCTGCAGCACGTTGGCGTCGGCATAGGCCTCGGAGGCCGGGATCGACGACGACGAGCAGAAATGGCCGGCCACGAACGGTATCTTCGAGGAGCCGATCTTTTCCGCGATCGAGCGCGCCTGCTTCGGATCGCAGGCATCGTCGTCGGCTTCCAGCGCGAGCTTCTTGCCGAGCACGCCGCCAGCGGCGTTGATATCGGCGACTGCCTGCTCGGCGCCGTTCTTCATCTGCCGGCCAAAAGCGGATTCGGAGCCCGTCATCGGGCCCGCGACTGCGATGGTGATGTCTTGCGCGAACGCGCTCGCCGATAATGCGAACGACGCGCCCAGTGCCAGGCCGATCAGCTTCAGTGATTTCATGAGACGTCCCTCGTGGTCGTTGCCTCTTGCGGAAGGGCCCGGCACGCCGGGCCCCAAAACCGGCGGCATTCTCGGCTGATTTCGCGGCGAAGTCACCGGCAATTTTCAGGCAATTCGACGCTGCATCAGCCGCATCCTGCTGCAAGGGCGGCACTCGAGGGGCGAGCTAGCCGCGGCGGCCGCCTTCCAGATAGGCCGCGCGGATTTCCGGGCGCTGCAGCAATTCGGCGCCGGTTCCGGCCAGCGTGATCAGGCCGTTGACCATGACGTAGCCGCGATGGGCGAGCTTCAGCGCATGGTTGGCGTTCTGCTCGACGATCAGCACGGTGAGGCCGTCCTGCCGGTTCAGCGTGCGGATGGCGTCGAAGATCTGTCGTGCGATCAGCGGCGCAAGGCCGAGCGAAGGCTCGTCCAGCATCAGCAGGCGCGGCCGGCTCATCAGGGCACGGCCGATCGCGAGCATCTGCTGCTCGCCGCCCGACAGCGTGCCGCCGCGTTGTGCGATGCGCTCCTTCAGCCGCGGAAACAGCGCGAACACGCGCTCCAGCCCGGCTTCGCGCTCGGCCTCGCTGCATTCGGTGGCATCGGCGCCCATCTGCAGGTTTTCCGCGACGCTCATGCGCGGAAAGATCCGCCGGCCCTCGGGCGATTGCGCGATGCGCAGCCGCGCGATCTCGTGAGTCGGCACGCCGGTGATGTCGTCGCCGTCGAACTCGATGCGGCCGGCGCGGGCGCGCGGCCGGCCGAAGATCGTCATCATCAGCGTCGACTTGCCGGCGCCGTTGGCGCCGATCAGGGCGACGATCTCGCCTCGATTGATCTCGATGTCGACGCCCTTCAGCGCCTCGATCTTGCCATACGCCGCACGCACGCCGCGCACCGCGAGCAGGGGTGTGGTTGCCGCTGCCGCGCTCACGTGCCGCTCTCCATCACGGCGATCGCCTCTTCCTCGTCGGCGCCGAGATAGGCGGCGATCACCTTCGGGTCGTCGCGCACGGCTTGCGGCGTGCCTTCGGCGATCTTGACGCCGTAGTCCATGACCACGACGTGATCGGAAATCTCCATCACGACAGACATGTCATGCTCGATCAGCAGGATCGAGGTACCTTGTTCGTTGCGGATCGACAGCAAGAGCTCGTTGAGCCCGCCGCTCTCGCGTGCGTTCAGTCCGGCCGCCGGCTCGTCGAGACAGAGCAGCGCAGGTTCGGTGCACATCGCGCGCGCGATCTCGAGCCTGCGCTGGTCGCCATAGGGCAAATTGCCGGCGGCGTCGTCGGCGCGGTCGAGCAGGCTGACGCGGTTGAGCCAGGTCCGCGCCAACTCGATGGCGCGAGCTTCGGCCTCGCGCCAGGACGGCAGGCCGAGCAGGCCGAGCAAGGTCAGGCCCGAGGCGCGCATCAGCGCGTTGTGCTGGGCGACCATCAGGTTTTCCAGCGCGGTCATGCCGGGAAACAGCCGGATGTTCTGGAAGGTGCGCGCCACCTTGGCCTGCTTGGAGATGCGGAAGTCGTTCAGCCGCTCGAGCTGGATGGTGCGGCCGTCATCATGGGCGAGGCGGATCGCGCCGCCGCTCGGCCGGTAGAAGCCGGTGATGCAGTTGAAGACGGTGGTCTTGCCGGCGCCGTTCGGCCCGATCAGTGCGGTGATCTTGCGCCGCTCGGCCGCAAAGGAGAGTTCGTTGACCGCGACGATGCCGCCGAAGCGCATCATCAGGCGGTCGACGGTGAGGATGTGGTCCCCGCTCATCCGTGGCCCTCCTTGACGAGGTCGGAGGAGATCGCCTGGTTGCGCTCCAGGAACACGGTCGGCGCACGATGGCCGATCAGCCCGCGCGGCCGCCAGATCATCAACAGCACCATCGCGATGCCGAACACCAGCATGCGGTACTGATCGAAACCACGGAACAGCTCGAAGCCGCCGATCATGGCGAGCGCGGCAAGCGCGACGCCGAGCTGCGAGCCCATGCCGCCGAGCACGACGATCGCCAGCACCAGCGCCGATTCCTGGAAGGTGAACGACTCCGGGCTGATGAAGCCCTGCCGCGTGGCGAAGAATGCGCCGGCGAAGCCGCCGAACATCGCACCGGTCGCGAACGCCGTCAGCTTGGTGGTCGTGGTGTTGATGCCGAGCGCGCGGCAGGCGACCTCGTCCTCGCGCAACGCCTCCCAGGCGCGGCCGATCGGCAGCCGCCGCAGCCGGATCGTCACCCAGTTGGTGAGCAGCGCCATCGCCAGAATTAGATAGAACAGGAAGACGAGGCGGTGGGTCGGCGAGAACTCGATGCCGAGCCTGGCGGCGAGCCCGTCATCGCCCGGCGTCAGCGGAATGCCGAACATCGTCGGGCGGGGAATCCCCGAGACGCCGTTGGGACCGCCGGTCAGGCTCTGCCAGTTGATGATGACGAGGCGGATGATCTCGCCGAAGGCGAGCGTCACGATCGCCAGATAGTCGCCGCGCAGCCGCAGCACCGGGAAGCCGAGCAGCACGCCCCAGAACGCCGCCAGGATGCCGGCGAGCGGCAGGCAGACCCAGAACGACAATCCGAAATTGGTCGCGAGCAGCGCGTAGGAGTAGGCGCCGACCGCATAGAACGCGACATAGCCGAGGTCGAGCAGGCCGGCGAGGCCGACCACGACGTTCAAGCCCCATCCCAGCATCACATAGGTCAGGACCAGGATCGACAGGTCGAGAATGTAGCGCTGGTTGTAGAAGATGACCGGCACGAGGAACGCGAACACCAGGAGCGCAGGCGCCAGCCATCGCCCGGCGAACGAGATCGCCGATTGCACCGGCTTCGGCACGATGCTGTCCTTGTCGACCGGTCCCCACCATTGCCGCAGCAGCTCGACGATGATGCTGCCGCCGAACACCGCGCCGACGAGAGCGGCGAGGTCGCCGAACCGGGTCCAGTAGATCAGGCCGCCTTGCGGTCCGGCCTCGGTGCGCACGCCGATCATCAGCGAGAACAGCACCAGCGCGACCAATGCGCTGATCAGGGCTTTCTTGAGAATGAAGGCGCTGCCCGAGGGCTGCGCGGCGGGCGATGGGCGGGCTGAGTTCGCGCTCACGAAGTGCCTGTCAGACTTTTTCGACTTCGGGACGGCCAAGCAGGCCGGTCGGCATGAAGATCAGCACCACGATCAGGATCGAGAACGCGGCGACGTCCTTGTACTCCACCGAGAAATAGGCCGACCAGAACGTTTCGATCAGGCCGATCGCAAGCCCGCCGAGCATCGCGCCCGGCAGCGAGCCGATGCCGCCGAGCACGGCGGCGGTGAACGCCTTGATGCCGGCGACGAAGCCCATGAAGAAATCGACCAGGCCGTAGTACAGTAGGTACATCATGCCGGCGACGGCGGCGAGCGCGGCACCGATCACGAAGGTCATCGAGATGGTGCGGTCGACGTCGACGCCGAGCAGTGCGGCCATGGTCTGGTCCTGCTCGCACGCGCGCATGTCACGCCCGAGCCGGGTGCGCGACACCAGCCAGGTGAACAGCGCCAGCACCACGATGGTGGCGAGCACGACCATGATCTGGATGTTGGACAGCTGCACGGCGAAGCCTTGCGCGCCCTCATGCAGCGTATAGCCGCCGGTGATGATCGGCGGCACCGGCTTGACGCGCGCGCCCTGTGACACCTGCGAGAAGTTGGTCAGCACGAACGACATGCCGATCGCCGACAGCATCGGCGCGAGGCGGAACGAATGCCGCAACGGCCGGTAGGCGATGCGCTCGATGGTCCAGCCATAGAGCGCGGTGATCGCCATCGAGACCAGCAGCACGATCAGAAGGATCAGGGGGATCGCGGTGAGGCCGAGCGACACCAGCACCAAAAACGAGATCAGCGCGATGAAGCCGCCGATCATGAAGATGTCGCCATGGGCGAAGTTGATCATGCCGACGATGCCGTAGACCATCGTGTAGCCGATGGCGATCAGGCCGTAGATCGAACCGAGCACGAGGCCGTTGATCAGTTGCTGGGCGAAATAATCCATGCGCTGCCGTAACTCGAGGGGTGACGCGCCGAGGGCCCCGGCAGCCTGATCCGTCGCGTCGTGGTATTTTCTAACAGTGGAACCCCGGCGGCGGCAACAGCGTGGCAGCAGCAGATAAGGGCTTGTACATAACTACTTCGGCGGGTGCGGTTCCGATGTCACAGGGGCGACACCTCGTTGCCTTGCAATGATCACGCCGGAACCCGTGTTGGCCGAGCCACGGCGGCGTCAGAAGCCCCGGGGAGCAGCAGGATGCGGGCCGGCAAGGCCAGAAGCCCAATCCGGAGCGCTGGTGCCGAGCAATTGAGCAGCTGCAACAAAGAGGGTCTCGCCGAACGGCGAAGCCCTTTTGTCAGCTCATTTGTTTCTGCTCACTGTTCAGGCCAACTGATCGGCGAAGCGGCCGCGGAAGGCGTATGAACCGAAATGCGTGAGCTCGCTTCGAAGGTCGAGCCAGATTTCGCCGCCGAGATCGAGCCAGCGCCGGCAGAAGGCGTAATCTTCTGACAGATACTCGCCGGTCTTCTTGTCGATCATGCATTCGAACAGCGAGACGCGGTCGAGGTCGGCGCGAACCAGGTCGCCGGTGTTCAAGTCGTTGCTCTTGTGGTTCGCCCGATATTTGAGTTCGGGATGGGCGTCGCACAGCCGGACAAGGGCGGATCGCTTCATCATCAGGAAGCCGGTTCCGGCATATCGGACCTTGGCGAAGCCGTCGCCGCGCGCCGTGATCTGATCGCCCTCCCATGTGACGACATAGTCCAGCGAGGATGACGCGAGGTTCTGCCGCTTGGCCTCAGCAGCGCGCTGCACCTTTGCCCAATCGATGTGCTTGAGCGGGTAGGCCGCGGCCGAAACCTCGGCGTCGCAATCCAGCAGCCGGAAGACGGACTCGGGTTCGAACCCGATATCGGCATCGATGAACAGGAGATGGCTGGCGCCGGATGCAAGGAATTGGTGAGCCAACTCGTTCCGGGCGCGCACGATCAGCGATTCGTTTCCGATCAGATGGAACTGGATGTCGATGCCCCGGGCAGTGGCTGCGGCCTGAAGCTTCAGGGCGGACAGCACATAGGCCATCTTCAGGTCGCCGCCGAAGCACGGCGTTGCGACGAAAACGCGGGTTCTTTCGGTCATTTTACCCCCTTATTCCTGCCCGGCGCAGCTGCTGGCCGAGCCCGATCGGCATCGATCCGGAACCATCGCACCGCGCTTAACCTTAACAAAGGGTTTAAATTGCTGCCGGCAATCGATCGGCGTTACCTCGCAGGCTGAACCGTCGCCGCTCCAAAGGGCGCCGGAGAGAAGCGGGAAGCGGCAATGTCGAGCAACTGGCGGATCAGCTCCTTCAACGGCGCGCTGCTTGCGGCCTATTTCATTCCGGTCTGGACCATCATCGCCTTCAGCATCATGGTATCGCCGATCCACGGCCTCTACGAGCGGCCGAGCGTATCGATCGCGTTCTACGCCAACGACTATCTGCACCTCGGCAAGATGGCGACGGTGCGACTAGCATGGCTGCTGGCGCTGGCGCGGATCACGGTCGTGGCGTTCTTTGCGGTCTTCCTCGCGATGACCGCGTTCTCGCCGCTGCGCAAGAACAGCCGCGGCGGCGACGAGGCGCTGGCGGTGGCGCTGTGCCTCGGCAGCGTGCTGAGCTTTGCCAGCATGATGATGGCGTCCAAGGTTGGCGAGATCGAAGCACTGCGCATGCATGCGGCCGAGCTTCTGATGCTGCTCGGCACCGCGATCGTGATGCTGTTCGAGACCTCGCCGAAGCGATCCGCCGAGTCGTCCGCTGCTACGCCACCTGCCGCCGAGGCGGGCGCACCGGCCGGCGAGCTATCCCTTCAGCAGCCCTAGTTCCGCGATGATCGCGCCGGCTTCCTTGACGGCGTGATTGGCCGCGGGCACGCCGCAATAGATCGCCTGCTGCAGCAGGATCTCCTTGATGTCTTCGGGCGTGAAGCCGCCTTCGCTGAGCGCTGCGCGCACGTGCAGGCGGAATTCGTCCCACTGGCCGAGCGCGACCATGGTGCCGATCACCAGCACGCGGCGCGTGCGGTGGTCGAAATGCGGCCGGGTCCAGATGTCGCCCCACGCATAGCGCGTGATCAGGTCCTGGAAGTCGGTGTTGAACGCGTTGCGGTTCTTGATCGACTTGTCGACCCATTCATTGCCGAGCACCTTGCGGCGCTGCGTCATGCCGTCGTCGCGGCGTTGATTGTCGTCCATTGATGTCTCTCCGGGGTACGTCATTCCGGGGCGGTCCGCAGGACCGAACCCGGAATCTCGAAGTTGTGGATGCGGATCGAGATTCCGGGTTCGATGCTTCGCATCGCCCCGGAATGACGATGGTCGTTACCGTTGCGTCAGGAAGCCGACCACGGCTTCGGTGAAGGCGTGTGACTGCTCGACATTGGAGATGTGCGCGGCATCGAGCAGCGTCATGCTGGCGCCGGGAATGCCGCTGCGGATCATCTCACCCGCCGACACGGGCGTTGCCATGTCCTGCTTTCCCGCGATCACCAGCGTCGGGCTCTTGATCCTGGGCAGCAGCGCGCGCTGGTCGAGCGTCGACAGCGCTTCGCAGCAGGCGAGATAGCCCTCGACAGGCGAGGCCCGCAGCATCGCCTTCATGCGCGCCGCGGTC
This sequence comes from Bradyrhizobium sp. ma5, assembly GCF_042258955.1. Classification (NCBI taxonomy): domain Bacteria; kingdom Pseudomonadati; phylum Pseudomonadota; class Alphaproteobacteria; order Hyphomicrobiales; family Nitrobacteraceae; genus Bradyrhizobium; species Bradyrhizobium sp. ma5. Next base: position 5,678,914 of record NZ_CP170156.1, on the reverse strand, counting down.
TCGGGTTCGCGCTCGCGGAAGTCGGCAGTCAGCCAGCCCGCGATCACGGCATCGGCGACGGCGGCGATGCCGCCTTCCTTCACCGCCTTGATGCGGTTCAGCCAGTTGGTCGGATCGGGATAGTAGCAGGCAGTGTTGGCGAGGATGATCTTGCCGAATCTGTCGGGCGCGTTGGCCCCTAACCATTGCCCGACCATGCCGCCCATCGACAGGCCGCACCAATGCACCTTCTCAATGTTGAGGTCGTCGAGGATCGCGAGCACGTCGCGGCCGAACCGTTCCATCGAGTAGGGGCCCGCCGGCACGCCGGATTTGCCGTGGCCGCGCCGATCGTAGCGGATGACGCGGAACATCTGCGCCAGCGCCCGCATCTGCGGCTCCCACATCTGCAGGGTGCAGCCGAGCGAATTCGACAGCATCAAGGTCGGTCCGCCGTCGCGGCCGTCCACCTGGACGTTGAGCAGGCATCCGTCGGCGTTGATCATCGGCATCGTCTTGTCCCTCTCGTCATCCCGCTACTTGTCATCCAGTGAAGCCAGCAAACGGTCGATCAGCGCTTGCGAGGCGCCCTGATAGGCCATCGGCTCGAACAGCTCCGCGATTTTCTTGGCGTCGAGATGCGCGGTGACCTTTGCATCCGCCGACAGCACGTCGCGCAAATGCTTCTTCTCGGCGACCGCCTTCTTGCTCGCGGCCTCGATCAGATGATGAGCGTCGCTCTTGCCGACCTTTTCGGCGAGCGCAAAGGTGACGGCTTCCGCCATGATCAGCCCCTGCGTCGCATCGAGATTGACGCGCATTCGCACCGCGTCGACCTCGAGCCCTTCGGCGAGATCGACGATGCCAGCGAGCGCGCCCGAGGTCACCAGCATCAGGCCCGGCAATGTCGGCCATTCCGCATGCCATGGGCCGGCGCTGCGCTCATGGTCCTGCACCTGCGCGGCGAAGATCGTGGCCGCGAGGTTGGGCGCCATGGTCGCAGCCCCCAGCGCGCTCGCGGCGGCGACGGGATTGCGCTTGTGCGGCATGGTCGAGGAGCCGCCGCGGCCGGCGCCCGCGGGCTCGAAGGCTTCGCCGACATCGGTCTGCATCATCAGCGAGACGTCGCGGGCGATCTTGCCGCAGCTGCCGGCGAGGATCGCAAACACCGACGCGGCCTCCGCGATGCGGTCGCGGTGGGTGTGCCAGGGCGCATCCGGCAGCGGCAGGTCCAGTTCTTTCGCAAGCGCTTCGGCGACCGCGAGGCCCTTGTCGCCGAGCGCGGCGAGCGTGCCGGCGGCGCCGCCGAATTGCACGGCCAGCGTCTCGCGGCGTAGGCGCAGCAAGCGCTTGCGGGAGCGATGCAGGGCTGCGGCATATTCGGCGAGCTTGAGGCCGAACGGCATCGGCAGCGCGTGCTGCAGCCAGGTCCGCGCCACCACCGCGGTGTCACGATGGGTACGCGCAAGCCCGGCAAAGCCCGCAACGGCGCGGTCGAGGTCTGTGAGCAGCGCATCGATGCCGGCGCGCAACGACAGCATGGTCGCGGTGTCGATCACGTCCTGGCTGGTCGCACCCCAATGCACGTAGCGCGCCGCCTCGGCATCCTTTTTGGCTACGTTGGCGGTCAGGGCCTTCACCAGCGGGATCGCCAGATTGCCCGATCGCGTCGCGGCATCGGCCAGCGCGGCGCGGTCGAATGATTCGGCCTTGCAGGCCGCGGCAATCGGTCCCGCGCTGGTTGCGGGAATCACCCCGCAGGCCACTTCGGCACGGGCCAGTGCGGCCTCGAAATCCAGCATGTTTTGCAGGGTGGCGGCGTCGTCGCACACCGCGCGCATCGCGGCGCTCGACAGCATCGGCGCAAGCAGGGGGGACAGGGCTGTGCTCATGGCGCGCGACCTAACCACTGTCGCGCGCTCCTGCCAATGCCCCGCCGCTGCCGCCAATTTCGGCAGCGGCGATCGCGCGATTTCGTGAACGGCGGACGCGTCTTGCTGCGGTTGCGAATATGCATCGCTCATCCTCCGAAGGTGGCCTTTCCTTTACGCCCGGGCTGCTTTACTTGGGGGCAAAGGTTTCTTGCGATCGAGGAGGTCCCCCATGGCCATGACAATGACCGGCGAAGTCCAGCTTGCAGCGCCGCGCCAGGCTGTGTGGGACAAGCTCAACGATCCCGACGTGCTGAAGGCCTGCATTCCCGGTTGCGAAGAGCTCGAGAAGACCGATGAGGGCGGCTTCCGCGCCACCGCCAAGATGAAGGTCGGCCCGGTCTCCGCCCGCTTCAAGGGCAAGGTCACCTTGAGCGATCTCGATCCGCCGAACGGCTACAAGATCTCGGGTGAAGGCGAGGGCGGAGTTGCCGGCTTCGCCAAGGGCGGCGCCACCGTCGGCCTCGCCGACAAGGATGGCGGCACGCTGTTGAGCTACAACGTGGAGGCGCAGATCGGCGGCAAGCTCGCCCAGCTCGGCCAGCGCCTGATCAACGGCGCTGCCAAGAAGCTGGCTGACGAATTTTTTGCAAATTTCGCCAAAGCGGTGCAGGGTTAACCCCGCAGGCGGGCCGGCTTATTCAGGCCCAGCCATGCCTTGCCGTTATGTCCTGGATGGGTGGCTCGAAAGGTTGCCCATCGCGGGGCGCGCCCATATTATGCCGTCTGGAATGATTTTAAACCGCCTGCTTCGCCGATATGCGGTGGGGCAGATAAGAGAGTGCTGATGGCCAAGATTTCAATGATCGTGAACGGCAACCCCGTTAACGCGAATGTCGACCCCCGTACCCTTCTGGTCCAGTTTCTGCGCGAAAATCTGCGGCTGACAGGTACCCATGTCGGCTGCGACACCTCGCAGTGCGGCGCCTGCGTCGTGCATCTGGACGGCAAGGCGGTGAAGTCGTGCACGACGCTTGCGGTGATGGCCGACGGTCATGAGGTCAAGACCATCGAGGGGCTGGCGGCCGATGGCGCGCCGCTGCATCCGATGCAGGAGGCCTTCCGCGAGCATCACGGCCTGCAGTGCGGCTTCTGCACGCCCGGCATGATCATGACCGCCGTCGACCTGGTCCATCGCAAGGGCCACGACCTCTCCGACGAGGTGATCCGCGAGGAGCTGGAAGGCAATCTGTGCCGCTGCACCGGCTACCAGAACATCGTCGCTTCGATCGCCGCCGGCGCCAAGGCGATGGCCAAGTCGGACCTCGCTTAATCAGCAATTCGTCGCGACACGCGATCAGGACATTCCAATGTACGAATTCAAATATCATCGTCCCGGCACCGTGCGGCAGGCCGCCAATCTGCTGGTGAAGAACGAGGACGCCAAGCTGATCGCCGGCGGTCACACGCTGGTGCCGGTCATGAAGCAGCGGCTCGCGAGCCCGCCGCATCTGGTCGACCTCTCACACATTGAAGGTCTCGACACGATCGAGATGAAGGGCCGCTCGCTGGTGATCGGCGCCACCGCCAAGCACGCCGAGGTCGCGAACTCCGCGATCGTGGGCGAGGCGATCCCGGCGCTGGCCGAGCTTGCCGGCATGATCGGCGATCCCGCCGTGCGCCACCGCGGCACTATCGGCGGCTCGCTCGCCAACAACGACCCGACCGCGGACTATCCGGCCGCGGTGCTGGCGCTTGGCGCGACCATCGTCACCAACAAGCGCCGCCTGAAGGCCGAGGAGTATTTCCAGGGCCTGTTCACGACCGCGCTGGAGGCCGACGAGATCATCACCAAGGTGATGTTCCCGCTGCCGAAGAAGGCGGCCTATGTGAAGTTCCGCAACCAGGCCTCGCGCTACGCGTTGGTTGGTGTGTTCGTGGCCAAGCGTCCGTCCGACGTGCGCGTCGCAGTCACCGGTGCGGGCTCGGACGGCGTGTTCCGCGTCACCGCGTTCGAGGAGGCCCTGAAGAAGCGCTTCTCGCACAAGGTGCTCGACGGCATCGCGGTTGCCGCCGACGGCCTGAACAGCGACCTGCACGGCAGTGCGGAATACCGCGCGCATCTGATCGGCGTTCTGACGCGCAGGGCGGTGGAAGCCGCCAACGCCAAGGACTAGCTAAGGACTAGATCCAAGGGACTAGATCCGAACTCGATCCCAAGGACTAGATCTGACGCGTGATGTTGCTAACCCCTGTTCGAAGACTGGCTGTTCCATGAGTGCATCGGCGTTACCCACTTCCGTCGATGCGCTCGAGCAGCTGTTGACGTCGCGCGGCTATCTTGCCGAACGGTCGCTCGCGACCGTGACCTATCTCGCGCTGCGCATGGGGCGGCCGCTGTTCCTCGAAGGCGAGGCCGGCGTCGGCAAGACCGAGATCGCAAAGGTCCTGTCGGCGGCGCTCGGGCGCAAGCTGATCCGCCTGCAATGCTATGAAGGCCTCGACGTCGCCTCCGCCGTCTATGAGTGGAGCAGCGCGGCGCAGATGATCGCAATTCGGTTGGCGGAAGCCTCCGGCGACACCGATCGCGACCAGCTCGCGAGCGACATTTTCGCCGAGCGCTTCCTGATCAAGCGGCCGCTGCTGCAGGCGCTGGAGCCTGACGTCGCCGGGCCGCCGGTGCTGCTGATCGACGAACTCGACCGCGCCGACGAGGCGTTCGAGGCGTATCTCTTGGAAATCCTCAGCGACTTCCAGGTCACGATCCCCGAACTCGGCACCGTGAAGGCGCCGGCGCCGCCGATCGTCATCATCACCTCGAACCGCACGCGCGAGATCCATGACGCGCTGAAGCGCCGCTGCCTCTATCACTGGGTGGATTATCCCACCGCCGACCGCGAGCTCGCGATCGTCAAGTCGCGGGTGCCGAACATTTCCGCAAAACTGTCGCAGCAGGTGGTCCGCTTCGTGCAGGCGCTGCGCAACCAGGATTTCTACAAGTCGCCTGGAGTCGCCGAGACCATCGACTGGGCCACCGCGCTGTCCGAGCTCGACGCGCGCTCGTTGACGCCGCAGGTGGTCGGCGACACGCTGGGCGCGCTCTTGAAGTACCAGGACGACATCGCGCGGATGCAGGGCGACGCGTTGCAGAAGACATTGAAGGAAGCGACGAGCGACTAGCTGGGTCGCGCGCGTTACAACATCGTTCGTCATTCCGGGGCGCGCCACTTGGCGCGAGCCCGGAATCCATAACCACCATCGTGAGTATGGATTCCGGGCTCTCGCTTCGCGATCCCCGGAATGACGGGAGTGGATAGTTCGATGCCCATCAACCACCTCGCGCCTCCGACCGGCCACATGGCCGACAACGTGATCGGCTTTGCCCGCGCGCTGCGGGCGGCCGGGCTTCCCGTGGGGCCGGGCTCGGTGATCGATGCGCTCGACGCGCTGCAGCTGATCGAGGTCGGCCATCGCCTGGACTTCTACGCCACGCTGGAGGCGATCTTCGTCAAGCGCCATGAGCATGCGCTGATCTTCCGCCAGGCCTTCGAGCTGTTCTTCCGCGCCGCCGAGGAGTGGAAGAGCATGCTGGATTCGGTCCCGCTGCCCGACCACGCCAAGAAGAAGCCGCCGCCGGCCTCGCGCCGCGTCCAGGAGGCGATGGCGCAGCCGGCGAAGAGCGAGGAGCGGCCGCAGGCCCAGGAGCAGGAGCTGAAGCTTTCGGTCTCCGACAAGGAGGTGCTGCAGAAGAAGGATTTTGCGCAGATGACCGCGGCGGAGATCGCCGAGGTGACGCGCGAGATCGCGAGGATGCGGCTGCCGCAGGCCGAGCTGGTCACCCGCCGCTACCAGCCGGACGCGCGCGGCTTGCGGCTCGACATGCGGCGCACCGTGCGCAACTCGCTGCGCACCGGCGGCGAGATCATCGATATCCGCAAGCTCGGCCGCATCGAGAAGCCGGCGCCGATCGTGGCGCTGCTCGATATCTCCGGTTCGATGAGCGAATACACCCGCCTGTTCCTGCACTTCCTCCACGCCATCACCGACTACCGCAAGCGGGTCTCGGTGTTCCTGTTCGGCACCCGCCTGACCAATGTGACGCGCGCGTTACGGGCGCGTGACCCTGACGAGGCGCTGGCGAGCTGCACGTCGTCGGTGGAAGACTGGGCCGGCGGGACACGGATCGCGACCTCGCTGCACACCTTCAACCAGCTCTGGGCCCGCCGGGTGCTGGGGCAGGGTGCCATCGTCCTCCTTATATCCGATGGACTAGAACGCGAGGCCGATGCCAAACTGGCCTTCGAGATGGACCGTTTGCACCGCTCCTGCCGCCGCCTGATCTGGCTCAACCCGCTGCTGCGCTATTCGGGCTTCGAGGCCAAGGCGCAGGGCATCAAAATGATGCTGCCCCACGTTGACGAATTTCGTCCGGTGCATAACTTGACGTCCATCAAGGGCTTGATCGGGGCGCTGTCATCCCCGCCGCCGGCGCACCACCGCAGCCTGATCCGCTCTGTAGCCTAAGAAGCCTGACCCGATAGCAGGAGGCCACCATGCTGAACCGCGACGAAGACATCCTTCAGGCCGCCGAGACCTGGCAGAAGCAGGGCCATGGCGTGGCGCTCGCCACCGTGGTCGAGACCTGGGGCTCGGCGCCGCGCCCGGCCGGCTCGAGCCTCGTCATCAATGACGACGGCACGTTCTTGGGCTCGGTCTCCGGCGGCTGCGTCGAGGGCGCTGTCGTCACCGAGGCGCTCGACGTGATCGCGAGCGGCCAGCCAAAAATGCTGGAATTCGGCGTCGCCGACGAGACGGCCTGGAATGTCGGCCTGTCCTGCGGCGGCACCATCCGCGTGTTCGTCGAGAAGGTCGGTTAGCCGTGAAACTCGAGATCCTCAAAGAGCTCAACGCCGAGCGCGCCGCGCGCCGTCCGGTCATCATCGTCACCGACACCGCCAATGGCGAGCAGCGCCTGGTCAAGGCTGCGGACATCGCCGCCGATCCGCTGCGTGCCGAACTCGCCAAGCAGCTGCGGATGGGCAAGAGCGGCAATGTCGAGATATCAGGCAAGAAGCTGTTCCTCAACGTCTACGCGCCGACCGCAAAGCTCGTGATCATCGGCGCGGTCCATATCAGTCAGGCCCTGGCGCCGCTGGCGCGCTCGCTCGATTATGACGTCACGGTGGTCGATCCGCGCACCGCGTTTGCAAGCCCGGAGCGTTTCCCCGACGTGCCGCTGGTCGCCGAATGGCCCGATGTCGCGCTGCCGCCGCTCAACGTCGATCATTACACCGCGTTCGTCGCGGTAACGCATGATCCGAAGATCGACGATCCGGCGCTGCTGCACGCCTTCGACCGCGACTGCTTCTACATCGGCGCGCTCGGCTCGCGGAAGACGCACGCCAAGCGCGCCGAGCGGCTGCGCGCGCAGGGCGCCAAGGACAGCGACATCGCGCGCATCCACGCGCCGATCGGCCTCGATATCGGCGCGGTGTCGCCGTCGGAGATCGCGGTTGCGATCATGGCCGAGATCACCGCGCAGCTGCGTTTGCCTCCCAAGGAAAAAGAAGAAGCGGCATGAAGTTCGGTCCCGCCAGTCCGGCCGACGCGATTGGCGGCGTCACCGTGCATACGCTCCGCCAGGGCACGTTGGTGCTCAAGAAGGGCACCACGATCGGCCCTGACGAGGTCGAGGCGCTGACCAAGGCCGGCGTCAAGGACGTCGTCGTGGTGCGGCTGGAAGAGGGTGACGTCTCCGAGGACACAGCTGCCGCCAGCATCGCGCAGGCAGTAGCGGGCGAGGGCGTCAATGTCGAGCGCGCCTTCACCGGCCGCGCCAATCTGTTCGCGGCGCGCCCCGGCGTGCTGGTGGTCGACCGCGCCGCGGTCGATCGCATCAACGGCGTCGACGAGGCCATCACCTTTGCGACGCTTGCGGCGTTCAAGCCGGTGGTCGAAGGCGAGATGATCGCGACCGTCAAGCTGATCCCCTTCGGCGTCGAGGGCCGCTTGCGCGATGCGGCCGTCGCCGTCGCCGGCAAGGACACGCTGCGGATCGCGCCCTACACGATCAAGAAGGTCGGCGTGGTCTCGACCTTGCTGCCGGGCCTCGCGCCGAAGGTGATCGACAAGACGCTGCGCGTCACCGCCGAGCGGCTGGCGCCGGCCGGCGCCACCATCATCGCCGAGCGCCGGGTGCCGCATGACGAGACCGTGCTCGCGGCCTCGATCAAGGAATTGCTCGGCTTAGGCGCCGAGCTCGTCATCGTGTTCGGCGCATCCGCGATCGCGGACCGCCGCGATGTCATTCCGGCCGCGATCACCGAGATCGGCGGCACCATCGAGCATTTCGGCATGCCGGTCGATCCCGGCAATCTGCTTTTGATCGGCAGCGCCGGCGGTGTGCCGGTGCTGGGCGCACCGGGCTGCGCGCGCTCGCCGGTCGAGAACGGTTTTGACTGGGTGCTGATGCGGCTGCTCGCCGACATCAAGGTGACGCGGTCGGATCTCACCGGCATGGGCGTCGGCGGTCTTCTCATGGAGATCGTGACGCGGCCGCAGCCGCGCACCGTCCCCGACACCGAAGGCAACCGCAACGTCGCGGCGATCGTGCTCGCGGCCGGCCGTTCGACCCGGATGGGCGGTCCGAACAAGCTGCTCGCCGAGCTCGACGGCAAGAAGCTCGCGCGCATCGTGGCCGAGCAGGCGCTCGCCTCGAAGGCCTCGGAGGTGATCGTCGTCACCGGGCATCAGGCCACGCTGGTCGAGCAGGCGCTTGATGGACTCAAGGTCAGGTTCGTCCGCAATCCGGATTTCGCCGGCGGCCTCGCCAGCTCGGTGAAAGCCGGCATCTCGGCAGTCTCCGACGGCGTCGATGGCGCGGTGGTCTGCCTCGGCGACATGCCGCTGATCGATGCGAAGCTGATCGATCGCCTGATCGAAACCTTCGCGCCCGACCGCGGCCATCTGATCGCGGTCCCGGTCAGCGAGGGTCGGCGCGGCAATCCGGTGCTGTGGTCGCGGCGTTTCTTCAGGGAATTGATGACGCTCGACGGCGACATCGGCGCGCGTCATCTGATCGCCAAGCATGCCGAGGTGGTCGCCGAGGTCCCGGTCGAAGGCAACAGCGCCTTCCTCGACATCGACACGCCGCAGGCGCTGGAAGCCGCGCGGCGCGGCTAGCTCCATCCGCCGTCGTCCCGGCGAAGGCCGGGACCCATTACCACCAAAGGTGATTGTTGTGCGCCGTTGGGGCCACAGCTTCTTTCAATAACGCGACCCTGTGGTTATGGGTCCCGGCTTTCGCCGGGACGACGTGCAGATAGAACTCGCTTCAACCCGTCATTCACCATCTGGAAACGACCCCTGCGTACAGTCCGCGCCGGACTTTGGGGGATTTCCGCTTGATCATTTCGACCGCCGCCGCGCAGCGCCGCGCGCTGACGATTCTCGTCCTGACTTTGCTGCTCGGTGCCACGCGTTTCTCCGTGGAAACCTTCGTCCCCAAGGCTCACGCCGCCGGTGCGTTCGCGGTCGGCAAATGCGGGGCGTATGGCCAGGCCTACGACTATCCGGCGGAGGGGGCGGCGCGCGCCGCGGCGCTGAAGCAGTGCAAGGGCGATTGCACCACCGTCACCATGAAACGCGCCTGTGCCGCGCTTGCGATCGACATGAAGAATCCCTGCGGCGCCCATGGCTACGCGGTGGCGCCGAAGATCTCGAGCTCGCTCAATGCCGCGACCAAGAAATGCTACGACTATGGCGGCAAGGAATGCGTGATCCGCGCCTGGGCCTGTGACGCCAAGGGGTAGCGGGGACGCGATGATGACCCCGAGCCGCGCTCAGACGGCGCCGTAGAAGTGACGGTATTGCCAAGCGGCGTCGCGCTGTAACTGGTCTTCCGACCACGACTGGTCTTGGAATCGCGTGACCGCCATCGGCGATAGATCGACTGGCGGCTTGCCGTCGACGATCCAGGCCGCAAGCGCCTCGCCGACGACCGGCGAGATCGACAGACCGGCGACGTTGCAGCCGCTGGCAAAATAGAAGCCGGTCACGCCGGTGGCCGGGCCAAGAATATGATGGCCGTCGGCGGTCATGGTCGGAATGCCGCCGCGAAATTCCCGCACCTTGGCGGTTTGCAGGAACGGGAGCTGATCCTCCACCGCGTCGGCGGCTGCATGAAGCACGCCGATGTCGAGCGGCATGTCCTTGACGTCGAAGCTGGTCCCAAGCTTCTCCATATCGAAGAAGCGCGGCGTTTCCTCGTAGACACCCCAAAGGAATCCGCCCTGGCACGGTCGCGCATACACCGCGGCATCCATGATGCGGATCATCGGCAAGTCGGCACGCACACCATCCAGAGGCTCGGTGACGATCAATTGCTGCCGGGTCGGCACCAGCGGCACGCGAATTCCGCTTGCCTCCGCGACTTGCCGCGTCCACGCACCGGCCGCATCGACAACGACGGGGCTTTCAATGACGCCGCTCGCCGTGGTCACGCCAATCACGGTACCGCCGATGATGTTCACGGCGCGCACATCGGTCTTCGGCAGTAAGGTTGCGCCGTTGGCCGCGGCGGCCCTGGCGAAGCCCACCGCAACCTGCGCCGGGTCGAAGTACCGGTCGTCGCCGATCCGCATCGCTGCCACGACACCCGTTGGCCGCAGGAACGGATTGAGACGGCTGGCCTGCTCGGGAGTGATCAACTCGACATCGAGGCCAGTGCGGCGCCCGCGGTCAACGTCGTCCTCGATCACCTCGGCATCCTGTGGCCGGCGCGCGATCTTCAGGCTGCCCGAATGCACCCAGTCGAGCGGCTGGCCGGTTTCGTCCGTGAACGCCTCGATCTTGCGGCACGCGTCCTTGACGAGGCCGATCATCAGGTCGCTCTTGCGCACGCAGCTCACCATGCCAGCGGCGCGGGGCGAGGTCTGCGATCCGATCTCGTGCTTGTCGACAAGGGCGACGCTGAGACCTCCACGCTTGCTCAAGCAGTAGGCTGTGGCCGCGCCCAATCCACCCGAACCAATAACAACAACATCGGCGCTGCTGATCATGATGCAATGCCCTGAAATATGCTGTGGTAGTCGAACCCGCAAAGCCTACTACACTGCTTGCGGCCTGACCATTGCTCTCCATCCCAGCTGACCTCTGGGCCAGCGACGGGGAGGGCGCCACACTTGGCGGTCGACGTGCGGACCGATCTTCCTTGCCGCGGCAAGGTCGGCCCCGGCGGACGCGATCTCGCTCAGCTGGCGTTTGGTGATGCCGCGTGGCTTGCAAGAAACGAACGTCAGCGTTTGACCGGCAGATGAGGAATGCTCCGTCAGGACTGGTGTTTGCTGCCCGCCTGCGGATAGATTTATCCCCATGCAGTTCGATACCAAGATCGCGGTCGTGATCCGCACCGATTTGGAAGTCTGGCAGAAGCTCAACGTGGCGTCGTTCCTCGCCGGTGGCATCGCCGCTTCCTTTCCCGAATGTATCGGCGAGAATTACCAGGACGGCTCGGGGACGAAATATCTGTCCCTGATCGGCCAGCCGATCCTGATCTACGGCGCCGATCGCGCGCAGTTGTCACGCGCGCTGGAGCGTGCGCTGGCGCGCGAGGTGCGGCCTGCGCTCTACACCGAGGACATGTTCAAGACCACGCATGATGCCGCCAACCGCGAGGTGGTGAAGGCGGTGGCACGCAGCGACCTCAACCTGGTCGGCCTCGCGTTTCGCGCCGAGCGCAAGGTGGTCGACAAGATCCTCGACGGGCTGAAGTTTCATACGTAGTCGATGGGTATGCGTAGGATGGGTCGAGCGCAGCGAAACCCATCAATATTGTCCGCGTGGTGAGATGATGGGTTTCGCTGCGCTCTACCCATCCTACGAACCGGCAATTTAGTCGTTCGGCTTTTCATGGGTGCGATCAGCGCCCGGCTTTCCCTGCGCCTGCTGATCGCCGATGGACGAAATACCCGGCAAACTCGGTCGTTTGGGCCGCGAAATCGGGGCCGTATGCGCGCATCCGGGATCGAACCCACAACAGGAACAGTTTGTGCCGCCGCGCGTTTTCCTTGATCGGATTGACAATGACTGACTGGTCAGTCATATTGTGCCCATGACAAAGCGCACCGAAAAGACGACCCGCACCCAGCCCGCCAAACGTCGGACCACGATCCGCGCCGCGGCGACGCGGATCCCGAAGGTGGCCTCGGCACCACTGCCTGAGGCGAAGGCGGCTGCTAGCCGCGCCGGGAAATCCGCCGAGCGGCGCGCGGCGATCATCGAGGCGGCGATGGATGAGTTCATCGCACGCGGCTTTGCCGCGGCGCGGCTCGACGATGTCGCCAAGCGTGCGGGCGTCGCCAAGGGCACGCTCTATCTCTACTTCAAGGACAAGGAATCGATGTTCGAGGAGCTGATCCGCACCGCGCTGGTGCCGCTGATCGGCCGCTTGACCGCGCTGCCGACCATCACCGGTCCCGTGCGCGACGCGGTGGAGGGGTTTGCCGAGACCTTCATGCGCGAGGTCGTGGCGACCCGGCGCGGCGACATCATCCGCCTGATCGTGTCCGAAGGGCCGCGCTTTCCGGCGATCGCCGATTTCTATTTCCGCGAGGTGGTGTCGAAGGGCCTGGCCGGCATGAAGGCGCTGGTCCAGCTCGCGATCACGCGCGGCGAGATCAAGCAGCGGGAGCTCGGGGATTTCCCGCAACTGGTCGTCGCGCCCGCGATCGTCGCGGTGATCTGGCAGAGCCTGTTTGCCCGGCACGCGCCGCTCGACGGGCTCGCGATGTTCAAGGTTCATCTCGATCTGATCTTCGGCGAACGGAGGAAGACATGACCGCGTCGCGCATGATGAAGCTGATCGCGGCCGTCGCGCTGGCGGCGGCGCTCGCCGGCTGCAAGGAGAAGCGCGATCCTGGCTTCCAGGGCTGGGTCGAGGCCGACATGATCTTCGTCAGCCCGGATGAATCCGGCCGCGTCATCAAGCTCAACGTGCGCGAGGGTGACGAGGTCAAGCCTGGCGATCAGCTCTACTCGGTCGACGACGATCTGCAGCGCGCCGATCTCAACCAGAACAATGCGACCCTGGCCAACGCGCAGCAGAGCTATGACCGCGCGGCCTCGCTGCGCGGCACCGGCGCCGGCACCCAGGCCAATCTCGATTCCGCCGTCTCGGCGCTGCGCGTCGCGGAAGCGCGCGTCGTTACCTCGCAGACCCGGCTCGACCGCCGCAAGGGCTTTGCGCCGATCGCGGGCGCGATCCAGCAGATCTATTTCCGCGAGGGCGAGATGGTGCAGGCGCAGCGGCCGGTGCTGTCGATCATGCCGCCCGGCAACATGAAGTTGCGCTTCTTCGTGCCGGAGACCGAGCTGCCGAAGCTCGCGCTCGGTGACGAGGTCAGGGTGACCTGCGACAATTGCGCCAATGATCTCACCGCGAAGATCTACTTCATCGCCACCACGGCGGAGTACACGCCGCCCGTCATCTACAGCCTCGATGAGCGCAACAAGCTGGTCTATCTGATCCAGGCGCGGCCGAGCCGACCCGATGTCCTGCGCGTCGGCCAGCCGATCAGCATCTACCTCAACCCCAAGACGCCGATGGCGGAGCGCAGATGAACGGCGGTCCGACCAGCGCGCAGTCCAACGCATCGCCCATCGCGATCGATGTGAAGGGACTGACCAAATCGTTCAATGGGCGCGAGGTGGTCCACGACCTGTCGATGCAGGTCAAGCGCGGCTCGATCTACGGCTTCCTCGGCCCCAACGGCAGCGGCAAGACCACCACCATCCGCATCCTGTGTGGCCTGCTGACACCCGACAGCGGCGAGGGCACCTGCCTCGGCTACGACATCCGGCGCGATGCCGACAAGATCAAGCGCAAGGTCGGCTACATGACGCAGCGCTTCAGCCTCTACCAGGATCTGTCGGTGCGCGAGAATCTGGAGTTCGTCGCGCGGCTCTATGGCATGCCGGACGCGCGCGGCGCCGCGGCCGACATGATCGCGCGGATCGGATTGAAGGGCCGCGAGGAGCAGCTCGCCGCGAATCTCTCCGGCGGCTGGAAGCAGCGGCTGGCGCTCGGCGCCTGCACGCTGCCCAATCCGCAATTGCTGCTGCTGGACGAGCCGACCGCCGGCGTCGATCCCAAGGCGCGGCGCGATTTCTGGAACGAGATCCACGCGCTCGCGGCCGAAGGCCTCACCGTGCTGGTCTCGACCCATTACATGGACGAGGCCGAGCGCTGTCATGAGATCGCCTACATCGCCTACGGCCATCTTCTGGCCCACGGCACGGTAGACGAGGTGATCGCGGCTTCCGCGCTGTCGACCTGGACGGTGACGGGCGAAGACTTCAACGGGCTGATGGCCGAACTGTCAGGCAAGCCCGGCGTCGACATGGTGGCGCCGTTCGGCACCAGCCTCCACGTCTCCGGCCGCGACAAGGCGGCGCTCGAGGCTGCCATCGCGCCCTACCGCGGCAATTCGAAGTGGCGCTGGCAGCCGAGCGAGCCGTCGCTCGAAGACGTCTTCATCGATCTGATGGGGCGCTCCAAGGACAACTTCCAAGGATAACCGCGATGAGTGCGACGGATGCGATCCGGAAAGATGAAGAGAGGGAGCCGGCGTTCGGCTTCTGGCGGCGCAGTTATGCGATGCTGGTCAAGGAATTCATCCAGCTCCGTCGCGACCGCGTCTCGTTCGCCATGATCATCATGCTGCCGGTGATGCAGCTCACGCTATTCGGCTACGCCATCAACACCACGCCGCGCAATCTGCCGACCGCGGTGCTGACCCAGGAGGACACCGATCTCGGCCGTTCGATCCTGAAGGCGATGGAGAACACCGCCTATTTCCATTTTGTCCGCGAGGTCCACACCGTCGAGGAGTTCGATGACCTTCTGCAATCCGGCAAGGTGCTGTTCGGGGTCGAGATCCCGCGCGGCTTCGAGCGCGCGGTGCGGCGCGGCGACAAGCCGGCGCTGCTGGTCGCGGCCGATGCCACCGACCCCACCGCGGCGGGTTCGGCGCTGGGCACGCTCGGGCCTTTGGTGCAATCGGCGCTGGCACATGATCTGCACATCGGCGATCCCCCTGACATGCCGTTCGAGATCCGCGCCCATGCCCGCTACAACCCGGCGGCGGACTCGCGCCTCAACATCGTGCCCGGCCTGGTCGGGACCATCCTGACCATGACCATGCTCATCTTCACCGCGTTGTCGGTGACGCGCGAGATCGAGCGCGGCACCATGGAGAGCCTGCTGTCGATGCCGATCAAGCCGGTCGAGGTGATGTTCGGCAAGATCATTCCCTATGTGCTGGTCGGCTTCATCCAGGCCACGCTGATCATCGCCATCGGTATCCTGCTGTTCGGCGTGCCCGTGCTCGGCAGCCTGACGCTGCTGGCGCTGCTCACCACGCTGTTCATCACCACCAATCTGTCGATCGGCTACACCTTCTCCACCATCGTGCAGAACCAGCTGCAGGCGATGCAGCTCTCGATGATGTTCTTCCTGCCGAGCATCCTGCTGTCCGGCTTCATGTTTCCGTTCGCGGGCATGCCGGTCTGGGCGCAATATGTCGGCGAGGGGCTGCCGCTGACCCATTTCGTCCGCATCGTCCGCGCCATCATGCTGAAGGGCGCGGCAATGCCGAACCTGCAATACGACACCATCGCGCTGGTGGCCCTGATGCTGTTCGCCATGACCATCGCCGTGACGCGCTTCCGCCGCACGCTCGATTGAGGCTATGATGGATGCCATCAATGATCGTCATTCCGGGGCGATGCGAAGCATCGAACCCGGAATCTCGAGATTCCGGGTTCGCTTCGCGCCCCGGAATGACCGGGGCGGGGAAATGGCGGAATCTTCGGATAGTGAGAGCGCAGCGGCAGGCACGACGGTATCCGCCGATTTCAACCACGCTTTGATGCGCGAGGTGATGACCACCGAGCTGCTCCGCATCAAGGTGCTGATCGGCACCGCCATCGTGCTGGGGGCGATCAGCCTGCTGGTGTATCTGTTCGCACCCGAGGCGGTCAGCCGGGTCTGGCACGGCAACCTCGACCC
Source organism: Bradyrhizobium sp. ma5 (assembly GCF_042258955.1). NCBI lineage: Bacteria > Pseudomonadati > Pseudomonadota > Alphaproteobacteria > Hyphomicrobiales > Nitrobacteraceae > Bradyrhizobium > Bradyrhizobium sp. ma5. The sequence goes on along the minus strand of NZ_CP170156.1, from coordinate 5,662,996 downwards.
CGCCTACATCTTCTACGTCACCGTTCCGCTGATCCTGTTCGAGCTCTGGGTGCACGGTGCGATCAGCTGGTACATGCGCAACGGCCGCGATCTGCCGGTGATCCGGCGCTACATCGGCGTGCTGGTCGAGACCTCGCTGCCGACCATCGTGCTGGCGCTGCATATCGACAGCATGGGCCGGCAGGAGGCGCTCGGCTTCGTGGCCCCGCTGATCTATTTCGTCTTCATCATCCTCTCGACGCTGCGGCTCGATTTCTGGCTCTCGACCTTCACCGGATTCGTCGCCGCGACCGAGCTGTTCTACATGGCGGTGTTCTTCCATGCGGCTGACCGCGTCGCGGCCGATCAAGGCATCTATTATCACGCCGCGCGCAGCACGATCATCCTGATCTGCGGCGTGCTTGCCGGCGCGGTCGGCCTGCAACTGCGACGGCAGTTCGCGGCCAGCATTGCGGCTGCCACCGCACGCGACCGCATCACCAATCTGTTCGGCCAGCACGTCTCGCCGCAGGTGGTCGAACGCCTGATGGCGGAGGGCGCAACGACCGCGAGCGACATCCGCCGCGTTGCGGTGATGTTCGTCGATTTCCGCAGCTTCACCGCGGGCGCGCGCTCGCGTTCGCCGCAGGAGGTGGTCGACCGGCTCGACGGCGCCTTTGCCGTACTGGTCGATATCCTCGATCGCCATGGCGGCATCGTGAACAAGTTTCTCGGCGACGGCTTTCTCGCGCTGTTCGGCGCGCCGTTCGAGACCGGCGACGCCGCGCATCAGGCAGTCGCCGCCGCGCGCGAGATGCTGGCCGCCAATGAGCGCACCAATGCGGCGTCGAGCTGGCCGTTGCGCATCGGGATCGGCATCCATATCGGCGAGGTCGTGGCCGGCAGTATCGGCTCGCCGCGGCGCAAGGAATACACCGTGATCGGCGACACCGTGAACTTTGCCGCGCGGCTCGAGGCGCTCAACAAGGAGCTCGGCTCGCAATTCCTGATCTCGTCTGCCGTGCGCGAGGCGCTCGGCGACGAATGCAAGGACGCCGTCGCGCGCGGCGAGATCCCGGTGCGGGGTTACGAGCACCCGGTGCCGGTCTGGCAGTTGGGGTAGGGCGCAGCATCCAAGGTTTGAGGTATCAGGGTAGCGATTGACGTCGTGCCCCATACTCATATAGATGACTATATGAATTCGGCCCTCGACGACCGCCTGCCGCGCTATCAGCGTCTCCGCGACGACCTCGCGGCGCGCATCAATCGCAATGAATGGCGTCCCGGGGACCTGATCCCCTCCGAGGCCGAGCTCGGCGCGCATTACGGCGTCGCGATCGGCACCGTGCGCAAGGCGATCGATCAGCTCGTCAGCGACGGCGTGCTGGAGCGCCAGCAGGGCCGCGGCACCTTCGTGCGCCGCGCGCGGTTCAATTCCTCGTTGTTCCGCTTCTTCCGCTTCCAGTCCGAGAGCGGCGAGCGCCGCGTGCCGCAAAGCCGCATCCTGCGGCGCAAGGCGATGCCGGCGACATCGGCTGTGGCGTCGGCGCTGCGCATCGGCGTCGGCGAGCCGGTCATCAGCCTGTCGCGCCTGCGGCTGATCGACGACGTGCCGCTATTGGCCGAGGAGATCTGGCTCGAGAGGTCGCGCTTCGAGGCGCTGCTCGCGCTGGCGACCACCGAGTTCGGCGACCTGCTGTATCCGCTCTACGAGGATCGCTGCGGCCAGGTCGTGGTCTCCGCCGATGAAATCCTCACCGTCGAGATCGCGACCGAGATGCAATCGCGTCTGCTGCGATTGGAGGCCAACGCGCCGCTGATCGTGATCGAGCGTCTGGCCTTCGATCTGGAGCGGCAACCGATCGAATGGCGCCGCTCGCGCGGGCCGGCGGATCGCTTCCGCTACCACGCCGAGATCAGGTAGCGCGGCAACCAAACACAACAACATAAGAATTCACAGGGAGAAGAAATGGCAAACTGGTACAGCGAATGTTCGCCGCTCGAGCGGCGCACCTTCTGGGCAAGCTTCGGCGGCTGGGGATTAGATGCGCTCGACGTCCAGATGTTCAGCCTCGCCATTCCGGCGCTGATCACGGCATTCGGGATCAGCAAGGCCGATGCCGGGCTACTCGGCTCGGTCACGCTGTTCTTCGGCGCGTTCGGCGGCTGGCTTGGCGGCGCGCTCGGCGACCGTTTCGGCCGGGTGCAAGCGTTGCAGATCACGGTCGCGACCTTTGCGCTCGCGACCTTCGCCTCGGCCTTCGCGATGAACTACAGCCAGCTCGTGGTCCTGAAGGCCATTCAGGGCATCGGCTTCGGCGCCGAATGGGCCTGCGGCGCGGTACTGATGGCTGAGATCATTCGCGCCGAGCATCGCGGCAAGGCGCTCGGCGCCGTGCAGAGCGCCTGGGCGGTCGGCTGGGGTGCTGCGGTGCTACTGTCGGCCTTGGTCTTCACCTATGCGCCGGCCGAGATCGCCTGGCGCATCCTGTTCGCGGTCGGCCTGATCCCGGCGCTGCTGATCCTGTATATCCGCCGCGGGCTGAAGGAGCCGCCGCGCGCCGCAACGCGCCAGGCCGAGCCGCCGTTCTTTGCGACGCTTGCCGGAATCTTTCACCGCGACGTGCTGCGCTCGACCTTGATCGGCGGCCTGTTCGGCATCGGCGCCCATGGCGGCTATGCGGCGCTGACGACGTTCCTGCCGACCTTTCTGCGCGAGGTGCGGCATCTCTCGGTGCTCGGCTCCAGCGGCTATCTCGCCGTGATCATCGTCGCCTTCTTCTGCGGCTGCGTGGTCTCGGGAATCATCAGCGACCGGATCGGGCGGCGCGCCAACGTGACGCTGTTCGCCGCCGCCTGCGTCGTGACGGTGCTGGTCTACATCTTCGCGCCGCTCAGCAATTCGCAGATGCTGGTGCTCGGTTTTCCCCTGGGCTTCTTCTCGGCGGGCATTCCCGCCAGCATGGCGGCGCTGTTCAGCGAGCTCTATCCGGCAGGCGTGCGCGGCACCGGCGTCGGCTTCTGCTACAATTTCGGCCGCATCGTCTCCGCGGCGTTTCCCTTCCTGGTCGGCTACCTCAGCGATCACATCGGCCTTGGTGCTGCGATCGGGATCGACGCGGCGTTCGCCTATTCGCTGGTGCTCGTCGCGGTGCTGATGCTGCCGGAAACCCGCGGCAAGGTTTTCGAGCAGGCCGCCGCCGCGCGCGCGTGATGATGAGGAATGATCATGACATCGTACGTACATGGGCTGACGCGGCGACGGTTTGCCGCGGGAGTGGTTGCCGCGCTGTCGGCGAGTGCATTGGCGAGCAAGGTGAGGGCTGAGGTGCCGAAACTGGCGATCGATACCCACGCCCACGTCTTCCATCGCGGGCTGAAGCTCGCGCCCGGCCGGCGCTACGCGCCGGACTACGACGCGCCGCTCGCGCTCTATCTGCAGCAGCTCGACCAGAACGGCATCACCAACGGCGTGTTGGTGCAGCCGAGCTTTCTCGGCACCGACAATTCCTATCTGGTCGAATGCCTGACGGCGACCAACGGCCGCCTGCGCGGCATCGCCGTGGTCGACGCTGCCGCTACCGCCGACGAGTTGCGCGCGCTCGATCGTGCCGGCGTCGCCGGCATCCGTCTCAATCTGGTCGGCCAGAAGCTGCCTGATCTTTCGTCGCCGGAGTGGACGGCGCTGCTGGCGCAGATCAGGACGCTCGACTGGCAGGTCGAGATCCAGCGTAACGCCAGCGATCTTGCGACGCTCGCGCCAACGCTGCTCGACCAGGGCGTGAAAGTCGTGCTCGATCACTTCGCCTTGCCTGATCCAAAGCTCGGCATCGACGATCCCGGATTCCAGTCGGTGCTCAAGCTGGGCGCGACGCGCAATGTCTGGGTCAAGATCTCCGCGCCCTATCGCAACGGCGCGGCCGGTGAGGTGTTCGCGAAGCAGGCCTATCCGCTGCTGCGTCAGGCCTTCGGCGTCGACCGGCTGCTGTGGGGCAGCGACTGGCCGCACACGCAATTCGAGGCGACGCAGAGCTACGCCAAGAACAGAAAATTTCTCGACGAGCTTGTTACCGATGCCGATGAGCGCGCGCGCGTGCTCGCGTCACCGCGCGAGCTGTTTAGATTCTAGCTCGCGCGCGATTGTACCGAGTGCTCTGAAGGGCGTCGTTGCTGCTGTGCTACGATGACGCCATCGGAACGACCGGCACAAGGATACGTAAGATGCAGCGCCGCTATATCACCGTCGACGTTTTCACCGATCGCGCCTTCGGCGGCAACCCGCTAGCGGTGGTGCTCGACGCCGAAGGGTTGTCGAGCGAAGAGATGCAGGCGATCGCGACCGAGTTCAACTATTCCGAGACGACCTTCGTGCTGCCGCCGCAGGACAAGGCCAACGACGCCCAGGTTCGCATCTTCACGCCGGTGAGAGAATTGCCGTTTGCCGGGCATCCCAATGTCGGCACCGCCTTCGTGCTGGCTCAGCTTGCGAAGGAGCCGAAGCCGCGTCTGATCTTCGAGGAGAAGGCGGGGTTGGTCCCGGTCGATATCGCGCGAGAAGGGAGCAGGGTCGTCGCCACTGAACTGACCGCGCCGCAGCCGCTGTCGCGTCTGGCGCACTGCTCCGCCGGCGAGGTCGCGAGCCTGATCTCGCTCACGGCAGACGACGTCAGGACGGATCGCCAGGCACCGCAGGTGGTCGGCGTCGGAACGCCGTTCCTGGTCTTTGAGGTCGCATCGCGCGATGCGGTGCGGCGGGCAAAACCGGATGCGGCGGCGTTCGCGCGCTTCTTCCCGCGTGACGGAGCATTCTCCGCGTACTTCTACACGCGCGACGTCCCCGTCGCCGAGGCGCCGTGCGATCTGCAGGCACGGATGTTCTTTCCAGGATCGAGCGGCCTGATCGAGGACCCGGCGACCGGCAGCGCCACGGTCGCCGCGGCCGCGCTGCTTGCCACGCTGGATCCATTGCGCGACGGCGACCTGAAGCTCACGGTCGGCCAAGGGTTCGATATGGGCCGGCCGAGCCTGCTGCTGACCCGCGTGCGTAAGCGGAATGGCGCAGTCCTATCCGCGCATGTCGGCGGGGCCTGTGTGCAGATGATGCAGGGCACGTTACGCCTGGAGGGGAAAGGCTAGACCTGCGGCGCGGCCAGATTCTCGATCTTGACGCCGTCGCGGTCCTCGATGATCTCGGCGATCCAGCGGCGGTGGCAGTGCTCGTGGTCGCGCTCGTAGCAGAGGATGCAGACCGGGCCGGACTTCTTGACCAGCGCCGACAGCTCGTCGAGCTCCTCCTTGGCCTGCACCGTCTTGAGGTGCGCCGAATAGATCTTGTGCAGCAGCGCATATTGCCCGCTGCGCGCCGCCTCCCGCCCGCTCTTCGGGGTGCCGAGGCCGCGCAGGTGGACGTAGCCGATGCCCCGCTCGTCGAGGCCGGCAGCGAGCTGGGTCTTGGAGAAGCCGGGGCGGCGCGAAGAGGCTACCGCGCGGACGTCGACCAAGAGCTTGACGCCGGCGTGCCGCAGCTCGTCGAGCACGGCCTTCGACGGCGTCTGCTCGTAGCCGATGGTGAACAGCTTTTTTGCCTTCGCCATCGGGTCTCCCTCACTTCACCCGTTCGATCAGTTCCATCGCGCCCGCGGGCGCGCGGATCTTGCCCTCGTGGATCACGTAAGCGAACACGTCGCGCGGCGTCTTCTTCGGCGCTGATTTGTCGACCCGCGGCAGGTCGTCCGGTTCGCTGCCGCCGGCCCAGTCCTGAAACCGCTTGGCCCAGGCGTCGAGCTGCTTCGGCGGATAGCAGGTCTTCAGTTCGTCATTGCCCTTCTGCAACCGGGCATAGACGAAGTCGCTGGCGACGTCGGCAATCGCCGGATATTTGCCGTGCTCGGCGAATACCACGGGCACCTGGTGCTCGCGAATGAGGGCGATGAACTCGGGCACGCAGAAGCTGTCGTGACGCACCTCGACGACATGGCGCAGCGCACGGCCGTCGAGCTTGCGCGGCAACAGCTCGAGGAACTTGCCGAAATCGGCGCCATCGAACTTCTTGGTCGGCGCGAACTGCCAGAGCACCGGGCCGAGCCGGTCCTTCAGCTCCAGCACGCCCGAATCGTAGAACCGCTTCACCGAATCGCCGGCCTCGGCGAGCACGCGGCGGTTGGTGGCAAAGCGCGGCCCCTTCAGCGAGAAGATGAATCCATCGGGCACTTCGCTCGCCCATTTGCGAAAGCTCTCCGGCTTCTGCGATCCGTAATAGGTGCCGTTGATCTCGATCGAGGTCAGCTTCGAGGCGGCGTAGGACAGCTCCTTCGCCTGCGTCAGCTTCTCGGGATAGAACACCCCGCGCCACGGCTCGAAGGTCCAGCCGCCGATGCCGATATAGATGTTGCCTGCGTCTGTCTTGGTATCTGTCTTGGTCTTGGTCGCCTTGGTGGGAGCTTTGGCCACGACTGCACTCATCGCGAGGAGGGGGAACAGGGATCGAGAGTAGTCAAAATAATCGTGATTGGCCAGTTTGCCAGAATGCTGCGCGGGAGCTTATCGTGGTTGTCGCTCTTCGCTACGATGCGCGAAAATGGAGAACAACACATGCGCATGCTGGTTGCGGCCGCCCTCCTGATCACGTCCTCCGCTGCCATATCGTCTGCTGCAATGGCCGACGAGGTCGACGATGCGCACAAGCTCGCGATCACCGGTCGCGACGCCTACTGGAATTGTCTCGCCCGCGAATATCCGCGCGACAGCAACAAGGCGCTGTCCGACCAGGAGTTCACTTCGCTGATCGCCAATGTCTGTCCCTCGGAGCGGCAGAACTTCCGGGTGTCGCTGATCGACTTCCTGTCGCTGCAGTTTCCGAAGCAGGATGCCGACGCCAATCTGACCACCGCCAACCGCGCGATCGAGCTGGCGCAGAAGGACATCGTGACCGCCTTCACCCGCCGCAGGGCGGCGGCGAAATAGGTTCCCGAATCCTGTTGCGGCCGGCCGATTTTTGATATCAATCCGCGGAGGCGAGGGGATTGATCGGCATGAGGTCACAATCGACGGCAGGCTTCCTGGGCGCGGTGGTCGCGGCCATCGCGCTGGCGGCGGCGTTCATCTATGGGCCGTCGCCGAGCCAGCTCCGTAACCCGACCAAGCCCGCAGCCGTGCAGCCGCAGGCGGCGCCCGCCGCCGAGGCCGCGCCGGCGGCCGCGGCGCCACGCGGCCCGGTGATCCGGGAAGTCCCCAACAACTAGCGCCTCTGCCCCCCTTGCAGACCGCCCCTTGCGGATCGCATGGGGGCTTCCTATTTAGATCATAACGGCGACGTTGCAGCTTAAGGGCTCCGGCGCTGGGACGACCACGACATTGTTTGGCTGCGCCGGATGTACGCGCGCCCCTTGTTCGTGGTCGTTGGCATTTTCAGGGGCATTTTGTCCCGTTTTCCCGCTTCCCGAGACCGCGTTTGGGCCGGCCCGCCTTGGCAGCGGGGGAGGCTGCGGCTATACGCTGGCGCTCATGAATGACGCCATCAAGCTAGCCCCCGAAACCGCCTCGCAGGCAGCAAGTTTGCCGCAGCTTTCGGTGGTCGTCCCGACCTTCAACGAACGCGACAATGTCACGGTGCTGTACCGCCGGCTCGACGCGACCCTGAAGGACGTCTCCTGGGAGGTCATCTTCGTCGATGACAATTCGCCCGACGGGACCTGGGACGTGGTGCGCGCCCTGGCGCGGAAGGATTCCCGCGTGCGCTGCATCCGCCGGATCGGCCGGCGCGGCCTGTCCGGCGCCTGCATCGAGGGTATCCTGGCGTCGAGCGCGCCCTTTGCCGCGGTCATGGACGCCGATCTCCAGCATGACGAGACCCAGCTCCCGAAGATGGTCGCGCTGCTGCAGAGCGGCGAGGCCGAGCTCGTGGTCGGCAGCCGCTACATCGAGGGCTACAAGACCGAAGGCTTCAACAAGCAGCGCGCCGGCGCCAGCGCCTTTGCCACCGAGATCGCGCGCCGCTCGTTGAAGGTCGAGATCGCCGATCCGATGAGCGGCTTCTTCATGATCCGCCGCGACCGTTTCGAGCAGCTTGCACCACAGCTCTCGACCCAGGGCTTCAAGATCCTGCTCGACGTCGTGGCGACGGCGGAGGGCAAGCTGCGCGCGGTCGAGATTCCCTACACATTCGGTGCCCGCCAGCATGGCGAGAGCAAGCTTGACTCGATGGTCGCGCTCGACTTCCTTGGCCTGGTGCTCGCGAAGCTGACCAACGATCTGATCTCGCTGCGCTTCATTCTGTTTGCAGCAGTCGGCGGGCTCGGCCTGCTGGTGCATCTCAGCGTGCTGTTCATCGCGCTGGAATTGTTCAAGGCGCCGTTCCCGGAGGCCCAGGCCACCGGCGCGATCGTCGCCATGACCAGCAACTTCATCCTCAACAATTTCCTGACCTATCGCGACCAGCGGCTGAAGGGCTTTGGCATCCTGCGCGGCCTGCTGCTGTTCTATCTGGTTTGCAGCGTCGGCCTGCTCGCCAATGTCGGCGTCGCATTCTCGGTCTACGACCAGGAGCCGATCTGGTGGCTTGCGGGCGCGGCCGGCGCGCTGATGGGCGTGGTGTGGAACTACGCGATGTCCGGGCTGTTCGTCTGGCGCAAGCGATGACGGTGGCATGAACGCGAACGAGGCGCGGCTGGCCCGGAACACCGCTCTTGCGGTGTGCGCGCTGGTCGTCCTGCGGTTGGCCGCCGCAGCATGGACGCCGCTGACCTTCGACGAAGCCTATTACTGGATGTGGTCGAAGGCGCTCGCCGGCGGCTATTACGACCATCCGCCGATGGTGGCGGTCGTGATCCGGCTCGGCACCATGATCGCGGGCGACACACCGTTCGGCGTTCGGCTGGTGTCGATCCTGCTCGCGCTGCCGATGAGCTGGGCGATCTACCGGGTAGCCGAGATCCTGTTCGGCGGCCGGCGCATCGCCGCGAGCGCAACCATCCTGCTCAATGTCACGCTGATGGCCGCCGTCGGCACGCTGATCGTGACGCCGGATGCGCCGCTGCTGGTTGCCGCGAGCTTCCTGCTGTATTCGCTGGCAAAGGTGCTGGAGAGCGGCCGCGGCGCCTGGTGGCTTGCGGTTGGCGTCAGCGCAGGCCTGGCGCTGCTCTCGAAATACACGGCGCTGTTCTTCGGACCCGCGATCCTGATCTGGCTTGCTGTCGTGCCGAAGCTGCGGCGCTGGTATCTCTCGCCATGGCTCTATCTCGGCGGCCTGGTTGCGGTCGGCCTGTTTGCGCCGGTCATCCTCTGGAATGCCGATCACCACTGGGTGTCGTTCATCAAGCAGATGGGCCGCGCCCGGATCGAGGACTTCCGCCCGAACTACATCGCCGAGCTGATCCCGACGCAGTTTGCATTCGCGACGCCCTTGGTCTTCATCCTCGGTGTGATGGGCCTCTATGCGCTCTACCGGCGCCGCGCTGGCGCGATGCCCGCGCGCGTGCTGGTCAACACGATGTTCTGGACCATCGTGGTCTACTTCACCTGGCATGCGCTGCATGCGCGGGTCGAAGCCAATTGGTTCGCGCCGGTCTATCCGGCCTTTGCGGTGGCGGCCGCGATCGCGGCGATCCAGGTGCAGTGGGCGCCGCGCGAGCAGCGCACGATCGATTTCTGCCGCCGCTGGGCCGCGCCCACCGGCGTCGTGCTGTTCGCGCTGCTGATCGTGCAGGCCAACACCGGCATGCTCTCGGGCTATCGCCGCGACGCCACCGTGCGCAGCGTCGGCGTCGGCTGGCAGGAGCTCGCGGGCGAGATCGAGGCGGTGCGCGCGCGCACAGGCGCGACCTGCGTGCTGTCGCCGGACTACGGCACCACCGGCTGGCTTGCCTTCTACCTCCCCAAGGGCACCTGCGTCGCCCAGCAGGGCCAGCGCATTCGCTGGGTCAATATGCCCGAGCCGAGCCCGGCGCAGCTGGCCGGCAAGCTGCTGTATGTGCACGAGGTCGAGCAGCCGATGCCGGCCTCGGTGCGCGACAATTTCGCCCATGTCGAAATGGTGGCCGAGGCCAAACGGATGCGCGGACCGCTGGTGATCGAGAATTACGCGCTCGATCTGCTTGATGGCGCCAAGGGCGACGTCTTCGACCGATCGCCGCCGCCGGAACTGCAGTAAAAACCTTCGCCGTTATATGTCGGATCGTCCGGTTCCGGCTCGTCTTCCAGGGAGCCCGTCAACCATGCGAGGTTCCAACCATGACCAGTTCCGTCCTCAAGCCTGCCGCCGAGCTCGCCAGCACCAACACCAGGTGCTTTCCCAATGAGAGCGCCGATTATCGCCGGGCACGCCAGGCGCTGCTCGTCGAGGAGATCGAGCTGCGCCGGCACATCGCGCGCGTCGCCGAGCTGCGTCGCGCCTTGCCGCCGGGCGGCGAGGTGACCAGGGCGTATGAGTTCATGGGCGAGTCCGGCGCGGCCTCACTCGCCGACCTCTTCGGCAACAAGCAGACGCTGATCATCTACAGCTACATGTTCGGCCCGCAGCGCGAGAAGCCGTGCCCGATGTGCACATCGTTCATGAGCACGTGGGAGGAGAAGCTGCCCGACATCGAGCAGCGCGTGGCGTTGGTGTTCGTGGCGCGCTCGCCGATCGCACGGCTGATCGAGGCGAAGAAGGCGCGCGGCTGGACTCGTCACAGGGTCTATTCGGATGCGTCGGGCGATTACACGCGTGACTATGTCAGCAAGGATGACAGCGACGTGCCCGGCTACAATGTCTTCACCCGCCACGACGGCGCAATCCGGCATTTCTGGGCCGGCGAAATGGGCTCCGGCACGGTCGATCCCGGCCAGGACCCGCGCGGCGCGCCGGACATGGATCCGCTCTGGACCCTGCTCGACACCACGCGCGAGGGGCGCGGCGCGGACTGGTATCCGAAGCTCAGCTATTGAGAGATGGTTTTTGCTCGATCCCCGCTCGATTACGGGGCGATCGGCAAGGAAATTCTCCCTAGGATTTATCTCGGCATGCGGTAGCGGAACCGCGTGCCGGAATGTCCCATCATGGGACAAAAAAGCCGTTTTGGCGGTCCAATGCCATCTTAAAAAAGCCCTACGCCACAGGCACTTCCCGCGTTGCAGGGGATCGCATCCGGTTAAGTCGCATTTAACTAAAAGTCGCCTTAATGGCCGTCTGTGCCCCCGCGCGACGTTGAGCCGAACATCGTTCGACGATGCGTCGAGTGAGGGACAAAGGTGGACCTGTTTTGAGCGCCGGGCGTATGAGTACGAGTGCGAGTGCGTATGTTCTTGGGGCACCAAGCCGCAAGAAAACCTCCCGAAAAATCCTCCCACAGCATTTCCTCGGCAGCGCCGCGGTGGCGGGGCTGGTGCTCGGCTGCGCCTGGACCGTCTATGCCAACATTTTTGCGGCGAGCGTCTATCCGTCGGTCGGCAGTGCGTCGCTTGACGCGCCGGTGGCGAAGCGGCCGGCCGCCGTTGCCGCGCGGCCCGCACCCGCGTTCAACGAGGTGTTCGCGTCCCTGACGCCGACGCCGGCGTCGCCCGCCAAGACCGAGGTTGCAAAGACCGAGGTCGCGACGTCGGAAGCCCCGACACCGTCACTTATGTTTAATGATCGGTTTGCGGCCGCCTCGCCTGGGGGCGTCGCGTCCAGCGTCGTGGCCGACGCCGCACCGCAGATCGACCCGATCAAGCAGGCCGCTGAACCCAAGGTCGCCGTAGCGGCGAGGGCGGTGGCGACGGCAGAGCTCGCCGAGACATCGAAGCCGTTGCCGGCGCCGAAGTCGGTCGAGACCGCCAAAAAGCAAGCCGCCGCCAATCTGAAGGTGGCGCTCAACGATCCCGCCGCGACGGTTGAGCCCAAAGCGGCCGAGAAGGCGCCCGAGGCCAAGCAGGCGACGAAATCCGCAGGCGTCCGTGACATGGCCGCACGCGCCAAGGCCGCGGTGCTGTCGATCGCATCGAGCGAGCGGCAGACCATGGTCGAGAAGCTGTGGGGCAAGCGCGAGTCGAGCGGCGGGCTGCTCTCCTTCGCTTCCGCCGATGCCAGTGTCACCGGCAGCATCCCCTCGACGCTGGACCAGAACCCGATGCTCGGCGGCTCGCCGCCCTATGACCGCCAGACCGCGGTCTACGACATCTCGGCCAAGACCGTGTATTTGCCCGACGGCACGCGCCTCGAGGCGCATTCCGGCCTCGGCTCCCGGCTCGACGATCCCAGGTCCTCGCATATGAAGATGGTCGGCGTGACGCCGCCGCACATTTACGAGCTCAAGCCGCGTGAGGCGCTGTTCCACGGCGTGCCGGCGCTGCGGCTCAATCCGATCGGCGGCGAGGGCAAGATCTTCAACCGCGACGGCCTGCTCGCGCACACCTTCATGCTTGGCCCGAACGGCGACTCCAACGGTTGCGTCTCGTTCAAGGACTATTACGCGTTCCTCGACGCCTACCGTAACAAGGGCATCCGCCGCCTCGCAGTGTTGGCGAGGGTTCAGTAAGCGCCGTCCTGCCGGGGGTGCTGCCCCCACGGCGTGATTGACGCGAGGCAGCCCCCGTACCTGTCCGAAGGTCGCAGTCCCGTCCCTTGAAAGGTCGCTGGCAGCGCTATATCCTGCGAAATACAAGGGTGCCAGGGTCAACAGCGCCGCGCTCCCGTGGGTCACAGAACCCGGGGAGCAGGGGAGGGAAGCATGAGCCGGTCGCCAGGCGTCGTGCACGCGGACAAGGTTCTCGACGTGCTGGCCGGAGGCGGGGCGCCATCCGACCTGTCGGCGTCGTGGCGTCGGTCCGGCCATCTGCATGCGCTCGATCCGGCGAGCCGCCTGCCTTCGCATCGTCTCGGCCAGGCTGAAATCGCCGCTGCACAGCAGCGCCTCGGTGAATTCCTGAAAGTCGCCCAGAGCACGCTCGACCGGCTGTTCCTTGCCGTGGGCGGGGTCGGCTGCTCGGTGCTGCTGGCGGACCGCGACGGCGTCGTCGTCGACCGGCGTGGCGCGGGCGCCGATGATGCGACGTTCGACGCCTGGGGGCTCTGGACCGGTGCGGTCTGGAGCGAGAAGTACGAGGGGACCAACGGCATCGGCACCTGCATCGTGGAGAAGCGTCCGCTGTCGATCGACCGCGAGCAGCACTTCTTCACGCGCAATTCCGGACTGTTCTGCACCACCGCGCCGATCTTCGACGAGCATGGCGAGCTTGCCGCCGCGCTCGATGTTTCCTCTTGCCGGGCAGACCTGACCGACGGATTTTCCCGGCTGATCGCGACCACGGTGACGGATGCCGCGCGCGCGATCGAAGCCGAGAATTTCCGCCGCGCGTTCCCCGATGCGCGAATTCTGCTGACACCGCGCAGCGAGCGCGCCGTCAACTCGCTGCTGGCGGTCGATCGCGACGATCTCGTGATCGGTGCGACGCGCGCCGCGCGCCGCGCACTCGGCCTCAACGCGGCGTCGCTGGCGCGCCCATTGCCGGCGGCCGATCTGATCGGCGAGACCCGCGACGATGGCGGTCTTGCTGCCGCGGAGCGCGCAGCGTTGCAGCGCGCGCTGGCGCGCGCCGGCGGCAACGTGTCGAAGGCCGCCAAGGATCTCGACATGTCTCGCGCCACATTGCACCGCAAGCTCAAGCAGCTCGGCCTGCACCGCTAGAGCATACCCGAGAGGCTTAGAACCAGCGTCCGAAGCGCTGGCGCGCCTGTGCCAATTTGCGGCGCACTCTGTCTCAGATTTGCGACAGTTCCCCTGCGGCCCTTGGGGCGGGCCCCTGTTCTGTCCGCCTGATTTGACCGAGCGTCCCGGCCAACGCCGTGTGCATCGGCGTGCCAACGGAGGAATACATGAACAAGGTTGACATGCAGGCCGTGCTCAAGGCGCCGTTCGCCAAGCGCTACGGCAATTTCATCGGCGGCGAATGGCGCGAGCCCCGTTCCGGAAAGTATTTTGAGAACATCTCGCCGGTGACCGGCCTTCCGGTCTGCGAGATCCCGCGCTCCGACGCGTCGGATATCGAGGCCGCGCTCGATGCCGCGCACGCGGCCAAAGAAGCATGGGGCAAGACCAGCGTCGCCGAGCGCTCGCTGATCCTCAACCGGATCGCCGACCGGATGGAGGCCAATCTCGAAAAGCTCGCGACCGCCGAGACCTGGGACAACGGTAAGCCGATCCGCGAGACGATGGCCGCCGACATGCCACTCGCGATCGATCACTTCCGTTACTTCGCCAGCGCAATCCGTGGACAGGAAGGCTCGATCTCGGAGATCGACCACGACACGATCGCCTATCACTTCCACGAGCCGCTCGGCGTCGTCGGCCAGATCATTCCCTGGAATTTCCCGATCCTGATGGCGGTCTGGAAGCTTGCACCGGCGCTCGCCGCCGGCAACTGCGTCGTCCTCAAGCCGGCCGAGCAGACGCCGGCCTCGATCATGGTGTTGCTCGAGCTGATCGGCGACCTGCTGCCGAAGGGCGTGCTGAACGTCGTCAACGGTTTCGGCCTCGAGGCCGGCAAGCCGCTGGCCTCGTCGAACCGGATCGCCAAGATCGCCTTCACCGGCGAGACCACGACGGGCCGGCTGATCATGCAGTATGCCTCGCAGAACCTGATCCCGGTGACGCTCGAACTCGGCGGCAAATCGCCCAACATCTTCTTCAAGGACGTTCTGGAAGAAGACGATGATTTCTTCGACAAGGCGGTCGAGGGCTTCGTGATGTTCGCGCTCAATCAGGGCGAGGTCTGCACCTGTCCGAGCCGCGCGCTGATCCAGGAATCGATCTATGATCGCTTCATGGAGCGCGCGCTGAAGCGTGTCGAAGCGATCACGCAAGGCAGCCCGCTCGACCCGACCACGATGATCGGCGCGCAGGCGTCCTCCGAGCAGCTCGAGAAGATCCTCTCCTATATCGACATCGGGAAAAAGGAAGGTGCCGAGGTGCTGACCGGCGGCGAGCGTAACAATCTCGGCGGCGGGCTGTCGGGCGGCTACTATGTCAAGCCGACCGTGTTCAAGGGTCACAACAAGATGCGCATCTTCCAGGAGGAGATCTTCGGGCCGGTGGTGTCCGTGACCACCTTCAAGAACGACGAGGATGCGCTCTCGATCGCCAACGACACGCTCTACGGTCTCGGTGCCGGCATCTGGAGCCGCGACGTCAATCGCTGCTACCGGTTCGGCCGGGCCATCCAGGCGGGCCGGGTGTGGACCAACTGCTACCACGCCTATCCCGCGCATGCGGCGTTCGGCGGCTACAAGCAGTCCGGTGTCGGCCGCGAGAATCACAAGATGATGCTCGACCACTACCAGCAGACCAAGAACATGCTGGTGAGCTACAGCCCGAAGAAGCTCGGCTTCTTCTGATGTCCCGGCTGCCCCCGTGTTCAGGGACGAAGACGGCAGGCTTCGGCGGACTGTCCCGCCGGAGCCTCTATTACGGAGGCCGGGATGGCTGACAAGGTGACCGCGACGCCGGCTGCGCTGGAGCTGATTGCCGAGATCATCGCCGATCATGGGCCGGTGCTGTTTCACCAGTCCGGCGGCTGCTGCGACGGTTCGTCGCCGATGTGCTATCCGCAAGGTGACTTCCTGATCGGCGATCATGACGTCAAGCTCGGCGAGATCGGCGGGGCGCCGTTCTACATCAGCGGTTCGCAATACGACGTCTGGAAGCACACCGATCTGATCATCGACGTCGTTCCCGGCCGCGGCGGCATGTTCTCGCTCGACAATGGGCGCGAACGCCGGTTCCTGACCCGGTCCGAAATCTGCGCGCTGCCGCCGCGCGAGCCGGAATAGGGCGGTCCGGGCCGATCTGGAACTGGAGGCCATTGTCGCTATACTGCACTGATCCAGGGCGATTCCCAACTCGGCAACGGATCTGGTGCAAAGCGAACATGTCTCCGACACCTCCCATCGAAACTCCGCCGCCGATCACGACCGAAGCATTCGTCGATGCCGCAGCTGCGGTTGCCCGTCTCGAGGAGATCTACGAGCGCAACACCGGATTCCTGCGCAGTCGCTTCGAGGCCTATGTCAACGGGGTGCCGTTCACGACGCGGGTGCGGGCGCATTACCCGTTCGTCCGCATCACGACCTCGTCGCACGCCCGGCTCGATTCCCGTCTTGCCTACGGTTTTGTCGCCGGACCTGGCGTCCACGAGACCAGCATTACGCGGCCGGACATTTTCCGGACCTATCTCACCGAGCAGATCGGGCTCCTGATCAAGAACCACGGCGTGGCGGTCGAGATCGGCGAGTCCAGCGAACCTATACCGATCCATTTCGCCTACCGGCGCGACATCAATATCGAGGCGGCGCTGACCATCGCAGACAGTTCGGCGTTCACGAGGTCGCTGCGCGACGTGTTCGACACGCCCGACCTTGCCGCGATGGACGATGCCATCGCTGACGGCACGTTCGAACTGACGCCGGGCACGCCCGAGCCGCTGGCCCTGTTCCGTGCCGCGCGCGTCGATTACTCGCTGCGCCGGCTCTATCACTACACCGGCACCGATCCCGAGCACTTCCAGAATTTCGTGATCTTCACCAACTACCAGTTCTATGTCGATGCCTTCGCGCAATCGAGCCTGCAGCGTCTCGCCGCGGGCGAGGAGGGCCTCGAGGCGTTCGTCGCGCCCGGCAATGTGATCACGCACAACGCGCTGGCGGGCGGCGGCACCATCGGGACCGCATCGGATCGCGTGCCGCAGATGCCGGCGTTTCATCTCGTCGAGCCCGGTTATCGCGGCATCACCCTGATCAATATCGGGATCGGTCCATCGAATGCGCGCAACATCACCGATCATGTCGCGGTGCTGCGGCCGCATGCCTGGCTGATGATCGGGCATTGCGCGGGCTTACGCAACACGCAGCGGCTCGGCGATTACGTGCTGGCCCACGGCTATGTCCGCGAGGATCACGCGCTCGATCACGAGCTGCCGCTGTGGGTGCCGATCCCCGCGCTCGCCGAGATGCAGGTCGCGCTCGAGGAGGCGGTCGGCGAGGTGACCGGGCTCACCGGCTTCGAGCTCAAGCGCTTGATGCGCACCGGCACCGTCGCGAGCGTCGACAACCGCAATTGGGAGATCAGCGGGCCGCAGGTGATCCGGCGGATGTCCCAATCGCGCTCCATCGCGCTCGACATGGAATCGGCGACGATCGCCGCCAACGGCTATCGCTTCCGCGTGCCCTACGGCACGCTGCTCTGCGTCTCCGACAAGCCGCTGCACGGCGAGATCAAGCTGGCGGGCATGGCGAGCGAGTTCTATCGCCAGCGCGTCGGCCAGCACCTTCAGATCGGGCTGAAGACGCTGGAGCGGCTCAAGCAGCAGGAATCCGAGCGCCTGCATTCGCGCAAGCTGCGCAGCTTTGCCGAGGTCGCGTTTCAGTAACGCGGCGCCGGGCGTGCGGCGGTCACGCCGCGACGCTCTTCCACAACTGCATCTCGGTGCCGATCGCGGCCTTGACCTGCGGCCGCGCCCGGATCCGAGCGAGATAGGCGGCCAGCGGCGGCCATTGCGCCACATCGACGCCAGCGGAGCGAAGCAACAGCAGAGCCCAGGCGAGATGCGCGTCCGCTACCGTGAAGCGGTCACCGACCAGAAACTCGCGGTCGGCAAGATGCGCTGATGGCACCGACAAGGTCTGTCCGATCCTGGCACGCGGCTTGGCGAGCGATGCATCATCCTTGTACCAGAAGGTCGGAAACAGAAATCCCTTGTGGATCTCGGTGCCAACGAAGCTGAGCCATTCCTGCAAACGATAGCGGTCCGGATCGCCGGCCGGCGGCGCGAGGCCGAGTTCGGGCTTGAGGTCCGCGATATACTGCAAGACCGCCGCGCTCTCCGTCAGCCGCTCGCCGTTCTCGAGCACGAGCAGCGGCACCGCGCCCTTCGGCGCGACGGCGCGAAAGTCGCCGTCGTCCTCCAGGACCTTCTTGGTCCAGAGATGGACCATGTGGTAGCGCGCGTCGATGCCGGCCTCCATCAGCGCGATCCGGCTGGCGAGCGAGCAGGCCATCGGCCAGAAATAGAGCTCGATCATGGCGGTGATCTCAGGCGAGGGCGTTGCCGCGCGCGATGATCGCGAAGCGGTCGGATAGTTCGGCGAGCGCGACGTCGTGAATGAGTTTTGCGGCAATCGTGCCACCGATGCCGTCGGGCAGGTCGCGGGTGGCGCAGCTGTCGGCATCGATCGTGGTGCGGTAGCCGAGATCGAGCGCGGCGCGGGCGGTCGAGCTCACGCACATATGGGTCATGAAGCCGGCGAGCACGAGCTCCTTGCGACCGGTCGCGGCAAGCTGAGCGTTGAGGTCGGTGCCGGCGAAAGCGTTTGGCAATTGCTTCTCGATCACGATCTCGCCCGGCCGCGGCTCGAGCGGCGCGACGATCTCGCCACGCTCCGCGCTGCGATCGAACAGGCTTCCCGGCGCTCCCTTGTGCGCGATGTGGATGATCGCAGCGCCGCTTTCCCGCGCGCGGGCCAGCAATGCGGTGGCGCGCGCGATCGCGGGGCTCGCGTCGGGTAGCGCCAGGGGGCCTGCGAGATATTCGTTCTGGATATCGATCAGCACCAGGCAGCTGTCGCCGAGGCGAGGCGGGGTGAGGTCGATACCGGCAAGCTGCATCAGCGTTTTGGCGGCGGTCATGGTCGTGAGAACTCCGGAGGATGCGTCTTGCGAAAATATAGCCGCGGACCGGCCTGCCGTTATGCAGGGATATTGCAGCCGGTGGCTGCGTTATTGCAGGCGGGCGAGGCGCGATGTAGCCTGCCGTCATGAATTGGGACGACCTTCGCATCATCGCCGCCGTCAGGGACGAGGGCACCTATGCCGGCGCCAGCGCGCGGCTGCGGATCGACGAGACCACCGTCGGCCGCAGGCTGGCGCGGATCGAGCGCGCGCTCGGCCTGCGTTTGTTCGAGGCCGCCGACGGCGTCCGCAAGCCGACCCGGCAGTGCGACGTGGTGCTCGCGCACGTCCAGGCGATGGCCGCGCATGCCGAGGAAATCGGTCGGATCGGCGAGAGCCTGCCCGGGCCCGTCGGCCGGCTGCGCATCGCCTCCACCAACGCGATCGCGGAGGAAGTGCTGGCGCCACGCACCGGCGAATTGCTGCGCGCCAATCCGGGCTTGACGCTGCAATTCCTGACCTCGAGCGACAACGTCAAGTTCTCGCGCTGGGAAGCCGATCTGGCGATCCGCCTGCGCAAGCCCGACAAGGGCGACTTTGCGATCTCGAAGCTCGCTGAAGTCAGGCTGTATTTCTTCGAGCCGGTCGCGACGACGGCGGGAGAGGCGGTGGCGTGCGCCTATCCCGATGAGCTCGGCGGGATTCCGGAAATGCAGTTCCTGCGCGCGAAGCGGCTTCGTGCGCGCTGCGTGACCGACAATGTCCGGATCATCCACAGACTGATCCGGTCGCATCAGGCGGTCGGCGTGCTGCCGGAGCATAGCTGCGTGGACCTGATGACCGATCGCCGTCTGCGCGCCACGCTGCTGCCGAGGCGGCGCGACGTCTGGCTTCTGGTGCAAAGCCACCTCAAGCGCGATGCGGCGACGCGCGTCACCATCGACTGGCTGCGCGCCTGCTTCCAGGACGTCGCGCGCAGCGAGTGAGGTGGCGACGGGGAGACGGATTTACCCTCCGTCATTCCGGGGCGCGACGAAGTCGCGAGCCCGGAATCCATAACCACGATGGTCGAGATGATCCCGGGTGGGGTGGATCTCTTTCCGGGGATATCCAACTGAAATTTGTGGTTATGGATTCCGGGCTCGCGCCAGAGGAGCGCCCCGGAATCACGAGATCAAATCGCCGCTTTCAGATTGGCGAAGGCGTCCTGGACATATTTGGTGAGCTGGCGCTTGCCGCCTTGCTCGAGCCAGGTGTCGACGGCGATGCGCAGGGCGCCGCTCGCGGCCATCGCGACGAGGCGGAGGCGGTCGCGGCGGTCCTTGCCCGGCCACAATTCGCACAGCGTCTCGTAGACGACCTGCTCCCGATGCTGATCGCTCCGATGCTTGCGGGAGCTCAGCACTTCGCTCTCGCGGATCAGGCGCGAAATCGCAACCGTCCGCGACGTCTGGAAGCGGGCGCACACATCCAGCAAGGCCTCGCGGACGACGTCGATCGCCGCGCCGGCCGCGGCATGGTCACGGATCGATGCCCTGAGCGCGTCGTCATAGCCGGCGATGTGGGCGAGCAGGATGTCGTCCTTGCTCCTGAAATAGTAGAAGAAGGTCCTGCGCGAGATGCCGGCCGCCGCCGCGATCTCATCCAGCGTCGTCGCATCAAAGCCGTTGGCCAGAAACAGCTCCATGCCGACATCGGCGATGCGTTGCAGCGTCTCGCGGCGATTTCGCTCGCGCAGGCCTTCGGCTTTTGCAGGCGTCGGGGTTTTCGTCAATGTCTCGGGCATCGGCCGCCTTCTCATGAACAGGCAATCAGGGCAAAAGCACTTCGTGGCCTCAAGGGTTCGCGCGGCCGTCGGCGTCAACGCGCGAAGCGGCGCAGTTGGATGCGCGTCATCCGGTCGCAGCCGGCGGTCGCGGCCATAAAACCGCCCAACACAATAATTACACCAAGTGTAATAATTACACCAAGTGTAAGTCAGTGGGGCCCCAATGACAACCTGCTCGCGCGTAGGCCGGATCAAGCTGATTCCGGCGGCAGATGGATTCGTGCGCAAGCGGGGCGCATTCTTCCGCGGCTTTGCGGCGGCGAACCTGCTCGGCCTTTTGGTCTCGGGCTGCGCCACGGCGACGCTGGATCAGGCCGGTTCGCTCCGCTCCTACGACAATATGGAGCAATCGGACGGGATGTTGACCCGTTCGAAGCTGCGGGTGAGCAAGGACGAGGTGCGGGCAGCGAAGACGATCAGGATCGTGCCCACCGTGTTCTCCGACGGAACGTCGGTGCCCTTCACGGCCGTACAGCGCAGGCTCGTCACGAACGCCGCCGACCGTGCATTGTGTGCGGGCCTGAGCGAACGCTTCTACGTGGTTGCGTCGGAGCCGGCCGACCTGACCGTTCACGCCGTCATCACGCATGTGGTGCCGACCGATCCGACCGCGGTCGGCGTCTCCAAGGGTGTGTCGGTGGCGAAGACGATTCTGTTGCCCGGTGTGCCGGTGCCCGTTCCGCGCATTCCGGTGGGGCTCGGCAGCCTGTCGCTTGAGGCCGAGGCGCGCGATCCGGCCGGACAGCAAAAGGCGGCGATGGTCTGGGGCCGTGCGGCGAGTGCCTTCGACAACGGGCGGATGTCGGAGGAGGGGGATGCATACGGCCTCGCGGCATCGTTCGGCGGCGATTTCAGCCAGATGCTGGTCACCGGAGTGGCGCCGTTCGGCGGCGTGCCATCGATGCCCTCGATGCAGCGGCTGGGCTTCCTGCTCGGCGGCGCGCCGAAATTTCCCGCCTGCGAAGCGTTCGGACGCGCGCCGGGTCTCGTCGGCATGGTCGGCGACAGCGCCGGCGTGCCGCCGGACTGGACCGACAAGGGACCGGTTGCGGCGAAGGTGGAGTGAGGCGGCCGGCACGCGTACGAATGTTCGCGTGCACACGGCTGTAACGGGGCACCGCCGTGGCACAATTCGCGTATCCTGCTCTGCGCGGACTTGCCGCAAAACAGAAGGTGCCAGCACAGACAGATTGCGATAACGTCTGTTTGCCGTGGTCCATTCGGCCAGCCGTCAACCCGTCGGTGGTGCCAATGCAGCAGATTGCGGAATGGCTCGAGAAGCTTGGGCTTGGGCAATACGCGCTGCGTTTTGCCGAGAACGGCATCGATGCTGGCGTTCTTCCCGAATTGACGGATGAAGACTTCGACAGGCTCGGAGTCCTGCTCGGCCATCGCCGCAAGCTGCTGCGCGCCATCGCCGATTTCAATCAGGCCGAACTGATCGCCGCGCCGGTTTCATCGCACGATGCCGAGCGACGCCATCTCACCGTGATGTTTTGCGACCTGGTCGGTTCGACGGCGTTGTCGGCTCGTCTCGATCCCGAGGACATGTGGGAAGTGATCCGCGCCTATCGTGCGGCCTGTGCGCGGGTAATCGCGACATATGATGGCGTTGTTGCCAGATTTATCGGCGACGGGATCCTCGCATATTTCGGCTACCCGCGTGCGCATGAAGACGATGCGGAGCGCGCAGTGCGCGCCGGGCTCGACGTCATCGCCGCGATCGGCAAGCTCGAGACCCGAGCTGACGAGGGGGTCGCGGTGCGGATCGCAATTGCGAGCGGGCTCGTCGTGGTCGGCGACCTCGTCTCCGGCGGTGCTTCGGAGGAGCAGGCGCTCGTCGGCGATGCGCCGAACGTCGCCGCGCGGCTGCAGAGTCTGGCGGAGCCGGGCGTGGTCGTCGTTGCCTCCTCGACACGCCGGCTGCTCGGCAATCTGTTCACGCTTCGCAACCTCGGTCGTCGCGAGGTCAAGGGTATCTCCGAGCCGATCGCGGTGTGGGCTGTCGAGGGCGAGCCGGCTTCGGAAAGCCGCTTCGAGGCCGTGCGGACCGCGCGCTCGATCGGCTTCGTCGGCCGCAAGGCGGAGATCGAATTCGCGCTGTCGCGTCAGCAACTGGCGTGGCAGGGCCAGGGCCAGGCGGTGCTGATATCGGGCGAAGCGGGGATCGGAAAATCGCGCATCGTTGCGATGCTCTCCGACAGCCTCGCGTCCGGGACGCATCGCCGTGTGCGGTATCAATGTTCGCCCTATCATACCAATAGCGCGCTGCATCCCTTCGTCGCCCAGCTCGAGCGTGCCGCCGGCATCCGCGTGGAAGACGTGCCGGAGCAGAAGCTGGACAAGCTCGAGGCCATGCTGGCGCTCGGGACGCAGCATGTGCCCAGCGTGACACCGCTGATCGCGGCGCTGCTGTCGATCCCGACCGGTGACCGCTATCCGCCGCTCGGCCTGAGCCCGGCGCAGCAGCGGCGGCAGACCTTCGCAGCGCTGCTCGACCAGCTCGAGGGCCTTGCCCGGCAGCAGCCGGTGCTTGTCGTCTGCGAAGACATGCATTGGGCCGATGCCACGTCGCTCGAGCTGCTCGACCTCGCGGTCGACCGGATCAGGGGACTGCCGATCCTCATGCTGATGACGTTCAGGCCCGAGTTCGAACCTCCGTGGGCGGGGCTTGCCAATGTCAGTCTGCTGCGGCTGGACCGGCTCGACCGGCAGGATACCCGCGCCCTGATCGAGCAGATGACTGTCGGCCGGTTGCTGCCCGACGAGATGATGACACAAATCATCGAGCGGACGGACGGTGTCCCGCTGTTCGTCGAGGAGCTGACCAAGATGGTCATGGAGTCGGGGCTGCTCGCCAAGAATGCCGGACGCTACCGCCTCGACAATCCGCTGCCACCGCTGGCGATCCCGGCGACGCTGCAGGACTCGCTAATGGCCCGCCTCGACCGACTGGCGCCGGTCAAGGAGGTGGCGCAGATCGGCGCAGCGATCGGCCGTGAGTTCTCATACGCGCTGCTACGCAGCGTGGCCGGTCGCGATGATCTGACGCTTGCCGCGGCGCTCGCCCAGCTCGAGGAGGCGGAGTTGCTGTTGCGTCGGGGCACGCCGCCGGATGCGAGCTACAGCTTTAGGCACGCATTGGTCCAGGAAGCGGCTTACGAGAGCTTGCTCAAGAGCCGCCGGCAATTGCTCCACAAGCAGATCGGCGATGTGCTGCGCGCCAAGTTTGCCGAGATTGCCGAGATCGAGCCGGAAGTCGTTGCGTATCATTTCACCGAGGCAGGGCTCGGCCAGATTGCGCTGGCGTGGTGGCGAAAGGCCGGTCAGCAGGCGCTGAAGCGCTCGGCCTATTGTGAGGCGATCGCACATCTCGGCAAGGCGGTCGCCATCGCCGATGAACTGCCCGACGAGCCGGGGCGGATGATCGGCCGGCTGCATCTGCAAATCGCCTACGGTCGCGCACTGCGCGGCAGTCTTGGGCACAGCGCGCCCGAGACCGTGGCCGCCTGGACGCGCGCCCGGCGGTTCGCCTCTGACATTGACGATCCAATCGAACTGGCGCCGATCCAGTCGGGCCTCTTCAACGCCTGCCTAACCCACGGTGAGCTCGCGCCGATGCGGGAGTTGGCGGAGGCGATCATGGGCGCGGCGGAACGGCATCCGGAATCGCAGGTGGCGACGATCGTCGCGGGCTGGACCAGCGGGGTGACTTGCTGGTTTGCGGGCGACTATCTGAATGCAGGCATCCATCTCGAGAAGGCGTTCGCTGCCTATGCGAGCGAGCCGAATCCGGCAACGTTCAAGGCATCGACGCTCGATCTGCCGTTCGTCATCATGAGATTCCTGGCGCTCGTGCTTTGGCCTCGCGGCGAGATCGATCGAGCCCAGCAGCTCGCGGGCGCAGCGGTGAGCGTCTCCGGGGAACAGCGTGCGCTCGCGCGCGCCAATGCGCTGGTTCACAAGGCCGTCTTCGACGGGCTGTGCGGCAGCCGGTTGCGGCAGACCGAGACGATCCTTGCCCTCGGACTGGCGCAGGATCACACCATGCCGCTGTATGTCGCCGCCGGCACTTATCTCAATGGCTTGGCGAAGTGGCGTGCCGGCGACCTGGCGGCCGGTCTCGCGGAAATGCAGCGCGGCTGGACATTGCTTCACGAGAACGACTGCTACCTCTGTGATCCCTTCTGGGGACTGCATATCGCGGTGGCGAACGCGGACGCAGGGCATGTCGAGGCGGGGCTCGACATTATCAACGAGCTGATCGACGCAACGGAGCAGTCCGGGCAGCACTGGCTGGATGCCGAGCTGTACCGTGTATTGGGCGAGCTGCGGTCGCGTCGCGACACCCCCGACATTTCCGGCGCCGAGGATGCCTTCCACCGCGCCCGCGAGATTGCGCGAAGGCAGCAGACGAAGACTTTCGAACTGCGCAGCGCGCTTGGAATTGCGCGGCTGTATGCCGGCAATGGCCGGGCGGACGCGGTGCCGGAGGTGCTTGTGCCGGTGCGCGCATGCTTCGATGCCGGGCAGGATCTCGGCGAGATCCGCGATGCCGACGAACTGCTCCGCCGGCTGGATCGGCCGACGCGTCACTTCCGTGCGTCCTGACGGACGGCGGTGGAGGCAAACAAAAACCCCGGCATTTCTGCCGGGGTTTTGCATTTCGTAAATTGCCTTGAGAAGCTGGACTTAGAAGTCCATGCCGCCCATGCCGCCGCCCGGAGGCATTGCGGGGCCGCCGGCGTTCTTCTTCGGCAGCTCGGCAACCATCGCTTCCGTGGTGATCAAGAGCGCGGCAACCGAGGCAGCGTTCTGGATCGCGGTACGGACGACCTTGGTCGGGTCGATGATGCCCTTCTTGACGAGATCGGCATAGTCGCCGGTCTGGGAGTCGAAGCCGTAATTGTAGGCCTTGTTCTCCAGGATCTTGCCGACAATGACCGAACCGTCTTCACCGGCATTGATCGCGATCTGGCGAGCCGGAGCCGACAGCGCCTTGCGCACGATCTCGACGCCGGTCTTCTGGTCGTCGTTCTTGGTGCGCAGGCCCTTGAGCTGCTCGGAAGCACGGAGCAGGGCGACGCCGCCGCCCGGGACGATGCCTTCCTCGACAGCCGCACGGGTCGCATGCATCGCGTCATCAACGCGATCCTTGCGCTCCTTCACCTCGACTTCGGTCGCGCCGCCGACGCGGATCACCGCGACGCCGCCTGCGAGCTTGGCGAGACGCTCCTGCAGCTTCTCACGGTCGTAGTCCGAGGTGGTCTCCTCGATCTGCGCCTTGATCTGGGCAACGCGAGCGTCGATGTCGGCCTTCTTGCCGGCGCCGTTGACGATCGTGGTGTTTTCCTTGTCGATCATCACCTTCTTGGCGCGACCGAGCATCTGCAGCGTGACGTTCTCGAGCTTGATGCCGAGGTCTTCCGAGATGGCCTGGCCGCCGGTCAGGATCGCGATGTCCTGCAGCATGGCCTTGCGGCGATCGCCGAAGCCCGGAGCCTTGACGGCCGCGACCTTCAGGCCGCCACGCAGGCGGTTGACGACGAGGGTGGCAAGCGCTTCGCCTTCGACGTCTTCAGCGACGATCACCAGCGGCTTGCCGGTCTGCACCACGGCCTCGAGCAGCGGCAGCAGCTCGTTCAGCGAGGAGAGCTTCTTCTCGTTGATGAGGATGTAGGCGTCGTCCATCTCAACGCGCATCTTGTCGGCGTTGGTGACGAAGTAGGGCGAGATGTAGCCGCGATCGAACTGCATGCCCTCGACGACGTCGAGTTCGGTCTCGAGCGACTTGGCTTCCTCGACCGTGATCACGCCCTCGTTGCCGACCTTCTTCATGGCGTCGGCGAGGAACTTGCCGATCTCGGCATCGCCGTTGGCCGAAATGGTGCCGACCTGGGCGATCTCCTCGTTCGAGGTGACCTTCTTCGAGTTCTTCTGGAGGTCCGCAACGACGGCTTCGACCGCGAGGTCGATACCGCGCTTCAGGTCCATCGGGTTCATGCCGGCGGCAACCGACTTGGCGCCTTCACGCACGATCGCCTGGGCGAGCACGGTGGCGGTGGTGGTGCCGTCGCCGGCCGCGTCAGCGGACTTGGAGGCGACTTCGCGCACCATCTGCGCGCCCATGTTCTCGAACTTGTCCTCGAGCTCGATCTCCTTGGCGACGGTGACGCCGTCCTTGGTGATGCGGGGAGCGCCGAACGACTTCTCGAGCACGACGTTGCGGCCCTTCGGGCCGAGAGTGACCTTCACCGCATTGGCGAGGATGTCGACGCCGCGCAGCATCTTGTCGCGCGCATCGACCGAGAATTTGACTTCTTTAGCTGCCATCTGAATTTTTCCTTGAGAGGTTTACCTGGGAGGGAAGAGGCGCTTAGGCCGCCTTCTTCTTGGAAGCGGGGACGTCGAGCACGCCCATGATGTCGCTTTCCTTCATGATCAGCAGGTCTTCACCGTCGATCTTGACCTCGGTGCCGGACCACTTGCCGAACAGGACGCGGTCGCCGACCTTGAGGTCGATCGGGATCAGCTTGCCAGCTTCGTCGCGGCCGCCCGGGCCGACGGCGGTCACTTCGCCCTGCGAGGGCTTTTCCTTGGCACTGTCCGGAATGATGATGCCGCCAGCAGACTTCTCTTCGGCGTCGATACGCTTGACCACGACGCGGTCGTGAAGCGGACGGAATTTCATGCAGTCCTCCTAAACGTTTGCGGATTCTGTAGATTTTTGGAGTTTTAGCAGTCCAGTCCGGCGAGTGCCAGACTGGTTGAGCAGGAGATAGGCCAAGCCTTGGCGGCGGGCAAGTGGCTCTAGCAGAAAAATTGGCACTCGCGAATGACGGCTGCCAGCTTCATTTCGGCATCCTTAATGCCGCCAGCGGCGCCCGCCGGCGCTATTAGCAGATGCGGTAAGCTGCTGCTAACGCAAGAAATTTCAACAACCTATTAAACATTTGGGCTTGAGATGGGGCAGTCGCGTGCGTCACATTTGTATCA
Source organism: Bradyrhizobium sp. ma5 (assembly GCF_042258955.1). Classification (NCBI taxonomy): domain Bacteria; kingdom Pseudomonadati; phylum Pseudomonadota; class Alphaproteobacteria; order Hyphomicrobiales; family Nitrobacteraceae; genus Bradyrhizobium; species Bradyrhizobium sp. ma5. Next base: position 5,635,579 of record NZ_CP170156.1, on the reverse strand, counting down.
TGTGAGCGCATCCATTGCCGGTGGTCCGGCGGGGAAAGGTCGGCCACCCCGTGAATGCGCTCCGTCACAGGAGGTTGGCATGGTCTCGCGAGTTGGTGGGGTTGTTTCCGACGATTTCCGGAAGCAGTTGCTGGGGTATGGGCTGACGACGGCGCAAATCCTCTATCGGATGCCGGACCATCCCTCGTTGCTGCAAACCTATGTCTGGCAGAACTACGACCTGTTTCCGAAATTTCCGGCGCTGCGCGATTTCCTCGCCTTCTGGGAGGAAAAGCTCGAGGGCCCGCTGTTCTCGGTGACGGTGGCGCATTCCAAGCTGGTCAAGCCGGCCGAATTGCGCGCCGTCGACGGCGTGTTCCGGCTGCATTGATCCGCAAAGCGGGCAAGGCAAGGGGGCGAAGCGCGGCATGCGCCTTTGCCCACCTCGCGCGGCGCGACTTGTGTTAGCCTTCATCAGTCACAAAAAGACGGGAGGCGAACAATGGCCAAGAAGACGGCATCGAGATCCGCAGCCAAGACCGCGGTGAAGAAGAAATGGTCGGGACTTGGCGCCGGCGCCAAGAAATCATCCGCGAAATCTTCCGCGCGCAAGACCATCAAGTCCAAGGGCCGAGTCACCGCGGCCAAGAAGAGCGCACCGAAAGCCGCAAGCAAGGTGCGGCCGAAGCAGCGCGTCGCCGTCAGCCATCACCGCGAAGAGGATTTCAAGGCCGACGGGCTGCGCACCTACGCCAAGTACCGCGACCTCGGCATATCAGCAGCCTCGCACGGCCTGGCGCAGGCGCATGTCATCCGGCTGCAGGGACCGTGCAATCCGGATGAAGTGTCGAAGCTGCACTTCCACGACGTCGAATTCCAGATGGTCTATGTGCTCAAGGGTTGGGTGAAGACCTACATGGAAGGCGAAGGCGAGACGCTGATGAAAGAGGGCAGCGCCTGGACCCAGCCGCCACGCATCCGGCACATGATCCTGGACTACTCTGACGACGTCGAACTGCTGGAAGTGATCCTGCCGGCCGAGTTCAAGACGGTGGAGCTGAAGGCGTAGGACACTGTCGTCATTCCGGGGCGCCAAGCGAACCCGGAATCTCGAGATTCCGGGTCTGGTCCTTCGGACCATCCCGGAATGACGGGGGAAACGTTACGTCATCATCCCCACGATCGCGCCCATCAGGCACGTCGTCAGCGTGCCCGAGACGACCGATTTCAGCCCGAGCGCATTGATCTCGTCGCGCCGTTCGGGCGCCATGATGCCGAGGCCGCCGATCATGATGCCGAGGCTCGCGAAGTTGGCAAAACCGCACATCGCGTAGAGCATGATCAGCCGCGAGCGCGGATCGAGCGCATCGGGCCCGAGCTTCGACAGGTCGACATAGGCGATCAGCTCGTTCAGCACGGTCTTGGTGCCCATCAGGCTTCCCGCCGTGATCGCCTGCGGCCACGGCAGGCCCATCAGCCAGCACACCGGCGCCATCACGTAGCCGAGCAGCCGTTGCAGCGAAATCTTCGCGCCGCCGACTTCCGGCAGCAGGCCGATGATCGCGTTCGCGAGATACACCAGCGCGACCAGCACCAAGAGCATCGCGATGATGTTCATCAGCAGTTCGAGCCCGGCGGCGGTGCCCTTCACGATCGCGTCCATCGTCGAGGACACCTGAACATCGGGATCGTCGAGCGACCCGCCGGTGCGCTTGTCCGACGTTTCCGGCACCATGATCAGGCTGACCAGAATGGCAGCCGGCGCGCCGAGCACCGAGGCGATGACGAAATGCGCGGCGGCATCGGGGATCAGCGGCGCGAGCAGCGTCGCGTACAGCACCAGCACGGTGCCGGCGATCCCGGCCATGCCGCCGGTCATCACCAGAAACAATTCGCTGCGGGTGAGCTGCGCCAGATAGGGGCGGATGAAGAGCGGCGCCTCCACCATGCCGAGGAAGATGTTGGCTGCGGTCGAGAGCCCGACCGCGCCGCCGACGCCGAGCGTGCGCTCCAGGATCCAGGCCATGCCGCGCACCAGCGGCGGCAGCACGCGCCAATAGAACAACAGCGTCGTCAGCACGCTCATCACCAGCACGATCGGCAGCGCCTGGAAGGCGAGGATGAAATCCGAGCCGGGCGCCTTGGGATCGAACGGCGCCGGGCCGCCGCCGACATAACCGAACACGAAGGCGGTGCCGGCGCGCGTCGCCGCCGCGATGGTGCCGACGGCATCGTTGATTGCGCCGAAGGCCTGCGTCACCAGCGGTACCCTGATCAGCACCAGCGCGGTGACGACGGTGACGACAAGCCCGATTGCGGCCTGCCGCAGCGACACCTTCAAGCGATTCTCGCTCAACGCCCAGGCGATCACCAGCAACGCCACCACGCCGAACGCCGATTGCAATTGTAACATCACGCCCCCAAGAACCTTCGTGGATTATGGCAGGGGCCTCGCGCAGCGCAATGCTGTTGCGCGTTGATCCCGAATCCATTGACAAGTTGCAGGGGCTCAGCCACGCAATCATGCATGTCCTCCGTCACGCCGGCCGGCGCCCGCGGTCTGCTCGGTCACAGACCGTTCCTGTTCTTCTTGTCGTCGCGCAGCCTGTCGCGCTTCTCCAGCCAGATCGGCGCGGTGGCGATCGGCTGGCAGATCTATGATTTGACCGGCAGCGCGTTCGACCTCGGCATGGTCGGTCTGGTCCAGTTCCTGCCGACGGCGCTGCTGGTGTTCGTCGCCGGTCACGCTGCCGACCGCTTCGAGCGCAAGCGCGTGGTGCAGGCCTGCCAGGTGGCGGAAGCGCTGACCGCATTGTTTCTCGCCGGAAGCACATTCGCCGGCACCATCTCCGAGATCCAGATCTTCGCTGCAACCTTCGTGCTCGGCATAGCCGGCGCGTTCGAGAGCCCGGCGACTGCCGCGCTGTTGCCGCTGATCGCGCCGCAAGGCGCGCTGCAGCGGGCGACCGCGATCTCGAGCGGCGCCGCGCAGGTCGCGACCATCACCGGACCCGCGCTCGGCGGCCTTGCCTACGCAATGATGCCGAGCGCGCCCTACGGCATCATGATGGTGTTCTGGCTGTTCGGCGCGCTGCTGACCGGCGGCATCGGCCGGCTGCAGCGGGCGGCGGCGAAGAACGGCGAGGTGTCGGATGACCTTTATGCCGGCGTCACCTTCGTTCGCAGCAATCCGGCGATCCTCGGCACCATCTCGCTCGATCTGTTCGCGGTGCTGTTCGGCGGCGTCACCGCGCTGCTGCCGATCTACGCGCGCGACATCCTGCAAGCCGGCCCGCTCGGCCTCGGCATCCTGCGTGCCGCGCCCGCGGTCGGTGCGCTCTTGATGACCATGGTGCTGGCGCGGCACACCATCAACCGCCGCGTCGGCATGCGGATGTTCCAGTCGGTGATCGTGTTCGGCGTGGCGACGGTGGTGTTCGCGCTGTCGCACTGGATGTGGCTGTCGGCGCTGGCGCTCGCGGTGCTCGGCGCTGCCGATACGATCAGCGTCGTGATCCGCTTCTCGCTGGTGCAGCTCGCTACCCCCGACGAGATGCGCGGCCGCGTCGGCGCGGTGTGAACTTCCTGTTCATCAACGCGTCGAACCAGCTCGGCCAGTTCGAGAGCGGCGTCACCGCGGCGCTGCTCGGCGCCGTGCCGTCGGCCGTGCTCGGCGGCGTTGCGACGGTCGCCGTCGCGCTGCTCTGGATGAAGCTGTTCCCGACGCTACGGGATGTCGAGAAGCTGGAGTAGGTTTTTCCGCCCGTCATTGCGAGCGAAGCGAAGCAATCCATCTTGCCACATGCGGAGGCATGGATTGCTTCGCTTCGCTCGCAATGACGAGCGCAATTTCGGAATAATGGAAAAATACGACTGATTTGCCCGACGTGTCAAGTTGCCGTGTCGGACGCCAGTAGCTGCCGGCTACTTTGCATGGGGTTGTTTTCGATATTTTGGCAGTGCGCGCTTCGAACGGCATGGCCGGGACAAAGCCCGGCCATGACGACGTGACAGTCCTGCCGCAAGCGGGGAGAAGGAAGCGATCAGCCCCGTCCCACGAACGGCATCTTGGTGGCCATGACCGTCATGAACAGCACGTTGGCGTCGAGCGGCAGGCCGGCCATGTAGGCGACGGCGTCGCCGACCGCCTTGGCGTCCATGCGCGGCTCGTGCTTGGTGGTGCCGTCCGGCTGCAGCACGCCGGGGCCGTTGACCATGCGGTCGGTCATCGGGGTCGCGGCGTTGCCGATATCGACCTGGCCGACTGCGATGTCATACATGCGGCCGTCGAGGTTGGAGGCTTTGGTCAGGCCGGTGATGGCGTGCTTGGTCGAGGTGTAGGCCGCCGAGAACGGCCGCGGCGCATGCGCCGAGATCGAGCCGTTGTTGATGATGCGGCCGCCGCGCGGCGTCTGGTCCTTCATGATGCGGAAGGCGTGCTGGGTGCACAGGAACGGCGCGGTGAGGTTGGTGTTGACCACGGCCTGCCACTGCTCAAGCGGCAGATCCTCGAAGTTCACCGGCGGCGCGCCCATGCCGGCATTGTTGAAGAGAACGTCGAGCCGGCCGTAGGTTGCCTTCACCTTGTCGAACAGCGCGGCGATCGCAGCCGGATCGGCCATGTCGGCGGTGACGCACAGGCTCTTGCCGGCGGGGCCGAGCTTGCTGGTCTCTTCCAGCATCTCCAGGCGGCGCCCGACGAGCACCACGGTGTAACCCTTGTCCATCAAAGCGAGCGATGCTGCGCGGCCGACGCCGGTGCCGGCGCCGGTGACGAGCGCGATCTTGCTGGTTGCTTCGGTCATCCGAGTTTCCTCTTACTTGGTTTTTGCTTCGGTTTCGTTCTTGTAGGGTGGACGTGGAATGTTCTGGTGTGCCGCCCGCAGCGCCGCCGACCAGCGCGAGCGCAGATCGTGGAAATAGGGCTCGCCGGCCTCGATGCGGTGATTGAGATCGGCCTCGCAGGCATCAGTGCGCACCACCAGCACGTCGATCGGCAGGCCGACGCCGAGATTGGAGCGCATCGTCGAATCCATCGAGATCAGACCTGTCTTGAGCGCCTCGTAGAGCTCGACGTCGTAATGCATGGCGCGGTCGAGCACCGGCTTGCCGTATTTGTGCTCGCCGATCTGCAAATAGGGCGTGTCCGTGGTGCATTCGATGAAGTTGCCGGCGGTGTAGACCATGAACAGGCGCATCCGCGAGCCCTTGATCTGGCCGCCGAACAGAAACGAGACGTCGAAGGAGATATCTTCGGAACGCAGCGCATCGCCCTCGGTCGCATGCACCGACCGGATGGCGCGGCCGATCCGCTGTGCCGCCTGGAACATGGTCGGCGCATTCATCAGCGTCTCGAGCTCGCCGGTGTGCGGGTCTTCCATGCCCTCGGTCAGGGTCGACAGCACCGACTGGCTGATCGCGAGATTCCCCGCGCTGGCGATCGCCATGATGCGGTCGCCGGGCTTTTCGAAGATGTGCAGCTTGCGGAAGGTCGAGACGTTGTCGAGGCCGGCATTGGTGCGGGTATCGGCGATCATGACAAGGCCGTCGCGCACCAGAATTCCGCAGCAATAGGTCATTTGCAGCCCTCAAACGGTCCGAGTTTCTCGGCGCCAAACGTGTAGCCAATTTCGAGGTCGCATCCAACCCCAATTCCCCGTGACGGGACATGCGAGGGGGCCGGCGACGGTCCGTGTCAGGACCCGTCCTGAAATCGCGGTTCGTGCCCCGGCCTCGTTCTGCGTGGCACGCAGCCGGCAATGATCGGCGCCTCGTCTCATTGCGAGGCACCTGGCGTTGTGGTCGACTGCCTGCAATCGACAAGAACAACAAGAATTCCGGGAGGCGAGAATGTCGTTCAAGCTGGCCATGTTCATCATGGCATTGGGTACAGCCGTGATGGCTGCGAGCCCTGCATCGGCCCAGAAGAAGGGCGGCACCTTGCGGCTCTATCACAACGACAACCCGCCCTCGACCTCGCTGCTCGAGGAATCCACCATCGCCTCGGTGATGCCGTTCGCGGCGGTCTTCAACAACCTCGTGGTGTTCGATCCGGCCAAGGTGCACGAGAGCATCGACACCGTGATCCCCGATCTCGCCGAGAGCTGGTCGTGGGACCAGACCAACACCAAGCTCACCTTCAAGCTGCATCACGGCGTGAAGTGGCATGACGGCCAGCCGTTCACGGCCAAGGACGTGCAGTGCACCTGGCGGATGCTGATCGGCAAGAGCGAGACACAGGACTTCAAGCGCAATCCGCGTAAGGTTTGGTATTCGAAGCTCAAGGACATCAGCATCAATGGCGACGATGAAGCGACTTTCGAGCTGACCGAGCCGCAGCCCGGCCTGCTGGCGCTGCTCGCCAGCGCGTTCTCGGTGGTCTATCCCTGCCACGTGCCGCAGCAGGTGATGCGCACCAAGCCAATCGGCACCGGGCCGTTCAAATTTGTCGAATTCCGGCGCGGCGATTCGATCCGTCTCGTCCGCAACCCCGATTACTTCAAGAAGGACCGGCCGTATCTCGACGAGATCACGGTGCGCTCGATCGACAGCCGCGCCACGCGCATGCTGGCGTTCGCGACCGGCGACTACGACATCACCTTTCCATCCGACGTCAGTATTCCCCTGATGAAGGACGTCAAGGCGCGGGCGCCGAATGCGATCTGCGAGATGACGTCGACCAATTTGCAGATCAATCTCTTGGTCAACCGGGTCAATCCGCCGTTCGACAATCCGGAGATCCGCAAGGCGATGTCGCTGGCGTTGGATCGCCAGGCCTTCAACAGCATCCTGTTCGAAGGCACCGGACGGCTCGGCGGCGCGATGCAGGCCAAGCCGGAGGGCGAGTGGGGCATGCCGCCGGAGATCCTGTCGACGCTGATGGGCTACGGCGCAGATACCGGGAAGAACCTCGCGGATGCGCAGGCGATCATGCAGAAGCTCGGCTACAGCGACGCCAAGCCGCTGTCGATCAAGATCCAGACCCGCAATCTGCCGACCTATCGCGACCCGGCGGTGATCCTCGCCGACCAGCTCAAGAAGATCTACATCGTCGCCGAGCTCGATATCCTCGATACGCCGCGCTGGTACTCGCGGCTGCAACGCAAGGACTACACGATCGGCCTCAATGTCACCGGCGTCAGCGTCGACGATCCCGACGGCAATCTGGTCGAGAATTATTCCTGCAAGTCCGAGCGCAACTATACCCAGTATTGCAATGCCGAGGTCGATAGATTGCTGGCTGCGCAGTCGCGCGAGGTCGACAAGGACAAGCGCCGCAATATCGTGTTCGACATCGAGCGCCTGCTGGTCGACGACGCGGCGCGGCCGGTGATCCTGCACTCATCGGCCGGCAATTGCTGGCAGCCTTACGTGAAGAACTTCCGTCCGCACGACAACAGCCAGTACAACAATCTGCGCTTCGAGGATGTCTGGCTGGACAAGTGACCGCGATATAGCGGTCATTCCGGGGCGCGCTTAGCGCGAACCTCAGATGCGCAATTGCGCATCGGGGAATCTCGATCAACAATCTCGGGATTCCGGGTTCGATGCTTTGCATCGCCCCGGAATGACAGGATGAGGGTAAGCAAAGCAAAACGTGTCGAACCTACGTATCCGCCGCCCCGACCAGAAACGCGTCGTCCACCGGCACGCCGAGCGCGGTGACCAGCCGGTTGGTTTCGGCGGCCATGCCGACGATCGCGAGCATTTCCTGATATTCGGCCTCGGTCATGCCTTTGGCGCGGGCGCTCGCGGTGTGCGAATGGATGCAGTAGCTGCAGCCATGCGCCACCGAGACCGCAACGTAGAGCATCTCCTTGACCTTCGGGTCGAGCGCGCCCGGCGCCATCACTTCCTTGATGCTCTCCCAGGTCCGCCGCAGGGTCTTCGGATCATGCGCGAGCGCGCGCCAGAAATTGTTGATGAAGTCCGAGTTCCGCGTCTTGCGGATGTCATCGAACACGGCGCGTGCGTCGGCCGAAAGTTCGTCGTCGGAGAGCAGTTTCACAGTTGCCATGGTTTTTCTCGCTGATCCGGTTTGCAGCAGCGATCATAGCACCCCTGCCGTCATTGCGAGGAGCGAAGCGACGAAGCAATCCATGCCTGCGCAAGCGGTCAGATGGATTGCTTCGCTGCGCTCGCAATGACGGATGCGGAGAGGGATCAGCCTTACGACTGCGACTGGCTCTGCCACTGTCCGGGACGGCCGGCCTGGTCGACCTTGACCGCGACCGACAGGGTCTCGTTGCCGCCGCCATAGCGGGTGCCGCGGACCGGGGCGGCGCCAAGATAGTCGAGGCCGATCGCGACGCGGGCATGGGCGTCGGTGGTGCAGATGCCGTTGGCGGCGTCGAAGCCGATCCAGCCGAGGTCGGGCACGAAGGCCTCGGCCCAGGCGTGGCCGGCCTGCTGGTTGACCATGCCGTCGGAGCGCAGGAAGTGGCCGGAGACGAACCGCGCCGGAACGCCGCCGGCGCGCGCGCAGGCGATCAGGATGTGCGCGTAGTCCTGGCAGACCCCGCGCTTCAGCGCGAACGCCTCGGAGGCCGAGGTGGCGCTGTTGGTCGGGTCCTCGTCGAAGGTCATGTGCTCGTAGATCTGCACCATCAGCGCGTGCAGGAAACCGAGCACGTCGCTACCTGCTTCCGCGCGCAGCTCGCGCACGAAGCTCGTCATCGCCGGGTTGAGGTCGGTCAGCGGCGTGGGGCGCAGGAACAGGCTCGGCGGAAACCGTTCGTCGCTGCCTTTCAGCACGCCGCCGGTGTCGTGGGTTTCGACCAGGCCCTCGCAATGGATCGTGAGGTCGGTGATCGAACCATGCGTCAGCACATGGGTGACGTTGCCGAACGCGTCCTCATGGATGTCGAGCCGGGAATCGGTTGAGACGTCAATCTGCCAGTCGGCCACATACTGGCCGTCATGGCTGCCCGGCGTCATCCGCAGAATCTGGATCACGCCCGAGGCCGCCGGCTCGTAGCGATAAGTGGTCGTGTGGGCTATCCGCAGGCGCATGGCTCAACCGGAGTTCAGTCGGTCTTCTGGGCAGGAACGTCATGCCCGGGCACCCACGTCTTTCTCCCTAATCGGCCGCGAAAGCAAGACATGGGTGACCGGGATCGACCCGGTCATGACGACATTTTGAGCACTTTTTCCGCCGCAGAGGTCAGATCAAATATTGCTTGGTGACGATCTCACCCAGCCGCGAATTGTCCGCGAGGAATTCCTGGATGAATTCGTGCACGCCGTGCTGGAAGATATCGTCCATATGGCTGTGCTCGAGCCGGTTCCTGATGCCGCGGGCGTGGCGCTGGGCGGCGCCCTGGCGGCCGTAGGCGACGCCGATCTGGTCCAGATTGCGCACCAGGTTGCTGTAGCAGCTGGCGAGCGACCGCGGCAGCGTGTCGTTGAGGATCAGGAGGTCGGCGATCAGCCAGGGTTTCAGGGTTTCCCGGTACACCCAGTGATAGGCGGTCGTCGCCGACACCGAGCGCAGGATCGAAGTCCACTGGTAGTAATCCAGCGGGCCGCCGACATGCTCTTCCTCGGGCAGCAGCATGTGATACTTCACATCGAGAATGCGGGCGGTGTTGTCGGCGCGCTCGAGATGCACGCCGAGCCGCGAGAACCAGTAGGCGTCGTTGCGCAGCATGGTGCGGTAGGCCGAGCCGTCGAAGCGCAGCGAGGTCTCCTGCACGAAGCGCAGGAATTTTGCCAGCTCCTCGCGGTTGGCGGGACCCTTGTTCCAGACCGCCTGCAATTCGATCCACGACGAATTGATGGTGTCCCACATCTCCGACGTCAGCGCGGTGCGCACCGAACGCGAATTGAGCCGCGCAGATTCGATGCAGTTCTTGATCGAGGAGGGATTTTCCGACGAGAAGGACAGATACTCGACGACGTTTCGCTCGTTGGCTTCTTCGTAATGGTCGTAGAAGGCCGCGCCGACGCCGGCGGTGAGCAGCGCGGAGTCCCACTCATTGGTCTTGCCGATATAGGCCGCGGGCAGCGCGGTAACGCGCAGCGTGGCGTCGATCGTGCGCGCGAGATACTCGGCGCGCTCGACATAACGAGCCAGCCAGAACAGGTTTTCAGCGGTGCGCGACAGCATGCTTTCAACTACTCGCTCAGTATCCAGGTGTCTTTGGTGCCGCCGCCCTGGCTCGAATTGACCACGAGCGAGCCTTCTTTCAGCGCCACCCGCGTCAGCCCGCCGGGCACGATGGTGGTGTGGCTGGAGCCGGTCAGCACGAACGGGCGGAGGTCGACATGGCGCGGCGCCAGGCCCTTGTCGGTGCAGGTCGGGCAGGTCGACAGCGCCAACGTCGGCTGCGCGATGAAGCCCTCCGGCTCGCGCTTGAGCTTGTCGCGGAACGCCTCGATGGTCGCCTTGGTGGCGGCGGGACCGATCAGCATGCCGTAGCCGCCCGAGCCGTGCACCTCCTTGACGACGAGGTCGGCGAGGTTGTCGAGCACGTAGGACAGATCCTGCGCTTCGCGGCAGCGCCAGGTCTGCACGTTCTTCAGGATCGGCTCCTCGCTGAGGTAGAACTTCACGATGTCGGGCATGTAGGAATAGATCGCCTTGTCGTCGGCGATGCCGGTGCCGACCGCGTTGGCGAGCGTGATGTTGCCGGCCGCATAGGCCGACATCAGCCCGGGGACGCCGAGCGCGGAATCCGGACGGAAGGTGAGGGGATCGAGGAAGTCGTCATCGACGCGGCGGTAGATCACGTCGACCCGCTTCAGCCCCTCGGTGGTGCGCATGAACACCTCGTCGTTCTTGACGATGAGGTCGCGCCCCTCGACCAGCTCGATGCCGAGCTTGTCGGCGAGGAAGGAGTGCTCGTAGTACGCCGAGTTGTAGACGCCGGGCGTCATCAGCGCGACCGTCGGCTCGGCCGAGGCGCTGTGCGGCGCCACCGAGCGCAGCGCCGACAGCAGCTCGTCCGGATAACGTTCCACCGGCGCGACGCGGTGACGCGAAAACAGGTCCGGAAACAGCCGCATCATGATCTCGCGGTTTTCCAGCATGTAGGAGACGCCGGACGGCGTCCGCGCATTGTCCTCCAGCACGATGAAGTTGTCCGGATCAGTGCGGATGATGTCGATGCCGGCGATGTGGACGTAGATGTCGTGCGGCACGTCCTGGCCGTTCATCTCTGGCCGGAACACCGGGTTCTGGAAGATCAGGTCTTCGGGGATGATGTTGGCGCGCAGTATGTCGCGGCCGTGGTAGATGTCCTTGAGGAACATGTTGAGCGCGAGCACGCGCTGCTTGAGGCCCTTCTCCAGCAGCGTCCATTCGGTCGCGGACATGATGCGCGGGATGACGTCGAACGGGATCAGCCGTTCCTGGGCCTCGGAATCGCCGTAGACCGCGAAAGTGATGCCGATCCGGCGGAACAGCAGCTCCGCTTCCTGGCGCCGATATTCGAGCGCATCCGGCGGCGTCTCCTTGAGCCAGCGGGACAGCTCCTGGTAGGCCGGGCGAAGATCCTCGCCGAGGCCGTTCATCTCATCGAACGCGACTGCCATATATCCCGACTGCCCTCCCAAGCCATGTGACACAGTGCATGACTTGATGGGATGGTAGCAAGGGGCGGGCCAGCGCGATATGCATTGGCTCGTGGCATTTGCTAGGGGGAGGCGGAAGGCCTGCCCGAAAAACCGGCTGAGGTCTGCTTAATTCGGCGGCAAAACCCCGTGACATCAAGGCATTGGATCGGCAATGTCAGGGGATCAAGTTAAGGGAATGAGACCATGAGCGAGATCGTCACGGCGGGGATATTGGTGATCGGCGACGAGATCCTGTCCGGCCGGACCAAGGACAAGAACATCGGCTTCATCGCCGAATACCTGACCAATATCGGCATCGACCTGAAGGAGGTCCGCGTCGTCGCCGACGACGAGGCTGACATCGTGTCCGCCCTTGATGCGCTGCGGCATAGGTACAATTACGTGTTCACCACCGGAGGCATCGGGCCGACCCATGACGACATCACCGCCGACAGCGTGGCGAAGGCGTTCGGGGTCGAGATCCACCATCATCCTGACGTGGTGGCGCGGTTCAGGGAGCGTTGGACCGAGCAGGACCTCAACGAGGCGCGGCTGCGGATGGCCCGGGTGCCCGATGGCGCCGAGCTGATCCAGAGCGCGACCATCCTGGCGCCGGGCTTCAAGCTCGGCAATGTCATCGTGATGGCCGGCATCCCCACCATCATGCAGGCGATGATGGACATCGTGGCGCCGACCCTGAAATCCGGCGTGCGGATGCTGTCGGACTCGGTCCGCGCCGACGCAAGGGAAGGCGACATCGGCGGCCCGCTGCGGGCGATCGCGGAAGCCAATCCCGACACCATCATCGGCAGCTATCCGTTCCAGGACGAGAACCAGAAGCCGAACACCAATCTGGTGGTCCGCTCGCGCGATCCGGAGAAGCTCGCCGCGGCGATGGCCGCGGTGAAGGAGATGCTGAAGCAGGTGCAGGCCGCGCAGAAGAAGCCGGCGGGTTGAGGCGACATGGTTGAACGAGATTCTGAACCGAGTGCACAGGATCGGGCCGGCAGGCCGTTCCCGGTCTCGTGGGATCAATTCCACCGGGACTGTCGGGCGCTGACCTGGCGGCTCAACGAGGTCGGCCCGTTCCATGCTGTCATCGCGATCACCCGCGGCGGACTGGTGCCGGCGGCGATCGTGGCGCGCGAGCTCGGCTTGCGGGTGATCGATACCGTCTGCGTCGCCAGCTACGACCACGACAAGCAGGGCGACCTGAAAGTGCTCAAGGGCATTTCGGAGCAGACCGCCAAGCTCGGCGGCGGCACCGGCAAGGGGCTCCTGATCGTCGACGACCTCGTCGACACCGGCAAGACCGGCAGGCTGGTGCGCGAACTGCTTCCCGACGCGCATTTCGCAACGGTCTATGCCAAGCCGAAAGGCCGCCCGCTGGTCGACACCTACATTACCGAGGTGTCGCAGGACACCTGGATCTTCTTTCCCTGGGACACCGCGCTGTCGTTCCAGCCGCCGATCCGGGACGGGGCGGCGTGACGTCGCCGTCATTCCGGGGCGCGTCGGAAGACGCGAACCCGGAATCTCGAGATTCCGGGTTCGATGCTTTGCATCGCCCCGGAATGACAGCGGTGAGTGATCGGAATCGACATGCCCCTGCAAAACCGCGTCACGCCCACCGGCGACATTGTCGCGACCGACCATCGCGGCACCTTCACCGGCAATCGCGGCATCATCCACGATCCGGCGACCCGCACCCTGTTGAACAAGCGCTGGTCGAGCCCGGCCTGGCTCACCTGCGTCTGCGAATTCCGGGGACGGCGACGCAAGGTGATGACCCGGCAGAGCTGGACCGAGCTGTTCTTCCTCGATGAAGCCACCGCATTCGCGGCTGGGCACCGGCCCTGCTTCTACTGCCGCCGCGACGACGCCAAGCGGTTTCGCAGCCGCTGGGAGGAAGGCAACGGTGTCAGCGATCTCAGCGCCAAGGCGATGGATGCGGTGCTGCATGCCGAGCGGCTCGAACGCGGCAAGAAGCGGCTGCATCCATTGCCGATGCCGATTGACGAATTGCCCGACGGGACGATGGTGCAGGCGAACGGGGAAAGCTATCTCGTCGCCGGTGGCAAGACCTTGCGCTGGTCGTTCGCCGGTTACGAGCGGGCCGACGTGGCCGCTCCCGCCATCCTGCTGACGCCGCCGTCGACCGTCCGTGCGTTTCAGGCCGGCTACCGGCCGGTGCTGCATCCGAGCGCGGCGGCTGTTTTGGTCTGAGCCGTCGGCGCTGCCTTACGCCAGCCGCTGCCGCGCCAGCTTGGCGCCGGCGCCGAGCGCGATCAGCTTGGCTTCGGCGATATCCCGGCGCATCGGCGCCATGCCGCAATTGGTGGTCGCGATGATGTTGCCTTTCGGCACGTGTTTCGCCACCGCCTCGATCACCTTGACGACATCCTCCGCAGTCTCGACCTCGTCGCTGGCGACGTCGATGACGCCGGCCTGCACGATCTTGCCGGGGAGTGCTGCGAGCAGCTCGATCGGCACCTTCGAGTTGCGGCATTCGATCGCGACCTGCTGGATCGTGCTCTTGTCGATGACCGGGAAGGTCTCTTCATATTGCCGCCACTCGCCGCCGAGCGTCTGCTTCCAGTCGTTGTTGGCCTTGATGCCGTAACCGTAGCAGATGTGCACGGCGGTGGCGCAGGTCAGGCCCTCGGCGGCGCGCTCCAGCGCCTTGATGCCCCAGTCGCGCACCTCATCCATGTAGACGTTGAAGGCCGGCTCGTCGAACTGGATCATGTCGACGCCGTCGGCCTGCAACGCCTTGGCTTCCTGGTTCAACAGCTCCGCGAAAGCGAACGCCATCTTCACGCGGTCGCCGTAATATTGGTCGGCGATGGTGTCGATGATCGTCATCGGACCGGGCAGGGTGAACTTCAGCCGGTTCCTGGTGTGGGCGCGCGCCGCACGCGCTTCGCCTTCATGGACGCGGCCCTTGAGTTGCAGCGGCGCGACCACCTGCGGCACCATGGCCTTATAGCGGTCCTTGCGGATGCCCATCTCGACCTTGTGGGCGAAATCGATGCCCTCGATCCGCTCCAGGAAACCATGCACAAAGTGCTGGCGCGCCTGCTCACCCTCGGTGACGATGTCGACGCCGGCATCCTCCTGCAGCTTGACCGCAAGCACCGTGGCATCGCGCTTGGCGCGGGCGAGTTCGGCGCCTTCCGATTTCCAGGGCGCCCACAGTATGTTCGGCTCGGCGAGCCATTCCGGCTTCGGCAGGGAGCCTGCGATCGTGGTTGGAAACAGCATGGGTGCCTCCCGCTGGGGTGTGATTGAGCGCCTGTGTGCCATGTCCTAGAGTGGACGTACAGAACAACAAAAGTCTTTGTGACGGGGAATAGGACGCCGATGATCGACCTGCACTACGCGCCGACGCCGAACGGCTGGAAGATATCGATCATGCTGGAGGAGCTGGGGCTGCCCTATCAGGTGATCCCGGTGAACATCCGCGCCGGCGAGCAGTTCCGGCCGGAATTCCTGGCGGTCAGCCCGAACAACCGCATCCCCGCGATTGTCGACCAAGCGCCTGCCGACGGCGGTGGGCCGTTCTCGGTGTTCGAGACCGGCGCGATCCTGATATATCTCGCCGACAAGACCGGCCGTTTCCTGTCCAAGGAGCTGCGTGCGCGGTCGAACGTCATCCAATGGGTGATGTGGCAGATGGGCGGACTCGGGCCGATGCTCGGCCAGCACGGTCATTTCGCGCTCTATGCCGCCGAGAAGATTCCCTATGCGATCGAGCGCTACCGCGACGAGACGGCGCGGCTCTACGGCGTGCTCGACCGTCAGCTCGGCAACACCGGTGCCTATGTCGCCGGTGACGATTATTCGATTGCCGACATCGCCTGCTTCCCCTGGACCATGACCCACAAAGCGCAGGGGTTTACCCTCGACGACTACCCGAACATCAAGCGCTGGTACGCCACCGTGCGCGCCCGCCCGCAGGTGCAGGCGGGCCTTGCGATCGGCAAATTCGTCAAGGAGCCGTTCGACGAGGAATCACGCAAGAACATGTTCGGCCAGCGTGCGAAGGAGCTGGTGGAGAAGAAATAATGGCAGTTATTCCGTCGCGCGACACAGTCGCGCGCTCTGCGCCTTGCGGCGCATGCCGGAATGACGACAATGAATGTGGAAAAGACAAAGGGAAACGCCATGATCGAATTCTTCTTCGACTGTTCCAGCCCGTGGACCTATCTCGCCTGGCACAACATCCAGCCGCTGGCGAAGGAGTTCGACGCGCCGATCAGCTGGCGGCCGATCCTGGTCGGCGGCATCTTCAACACCGTCAATCCGTCGGTCTACGCGCAGCGCGAGACGCCGGTGCCGCTGAAGGCGCGCTACATGAAGAAGGATCTCGGCGACTGGGCGCGCTCAGCCGGTCTAGCGATCAAGATGCCGCCGACCGTGTTCCCGGTGAACAGCGTCAAGGCGATGCGCGGCTGCATCCTTCTCGGCAACGAGAAGATGGTGCCGTTCGCGCGAGCGGTGTTCGAGGCCTATTGGGGTGATGACAAGGACATCTCGCAGGATGCCGTGCTGACCGAGATCTGCACGAAGCTCGGGATCGATCCGGCGCAATTCCTGGCCGGTATCGGCGACCAAGCGATCAAGGACCAGCTCAAGGCCAACACCGAGGAGGTGATGGCGCGCGGCGGCTTCGGCTCGCCCACGATCTATCTCGACAAGACCGACATGTATTTCGGCAACGACCGCCTGCCGCTGATCCGCGAAGCGCTCGCACGCCTCAAGGCGCGAGCCGCCTGATGCCGAAAGCCGTCGTTTGCCGCGAACTCGGCCCGCCCGAGCGCCTTCATCTCGAGAATTTTGCCTCGGTGCCTTTGCAGCCGGGGCAGGTGCGCGTCGCGATCCGTGCCGCCGGGATCAACTTCCCCGACATCCTGATGGCGGCGGGCGAGTACCAGCTCAAGCCGCCGCCGCCGTTCACGCCGGGCTCGGAGGCCGCCGGTGATGTCGTCGAGGTCAACGAGGCAGCCGGCGTCGCCGTTGGCGACAAGGTGATCGTCAAGATGCGCTTCGGCGCCTATTGCGACGAGACGGTCGCGACACCGTCGCAGCTCGTGCCGGTGCCGTCGACCTTCGACTATGCGGAAGGCGCGACCTTCCTTGCCGCACACGGCACCGCGTATCACGCGCTGATCGATCGCGGGCAGATCAAGCCGGGCGAAGTGCTGCTGGTGCATGGCGCCGGCGGCGGCGTCGGGCTCGCCGCGGTCGAGATCGGCAAGCTGCTCGACGCCACCGTGATCGCGGCGGCCTCGAGCGAGGAGAAGCTTGCGATTGCCAAGGAACGCGGCGCGGATCATCTCGTGCTCTATGCGCGCGAGCCGTTTCGTGACGCGGTGAAGCGTCTCACCGACGGCCGCGGTGCCGATGTGGTGTTCGATCCCGTCGGCGGCGAGGTGTTCGAGAGCTCGATGCGCTGCATCAACTGGGGCGCGCGGATTCTCGTCGTCGGCTTCACCGGCGGCATCGGCCTTGCCCGCACCAATCTGTTGATGATCAAGGGCGCGAGCGTGCTCGGCGTTCGTGCCGGCGAGGCGGTGCGGAAGGACCCTGCGCTCGGCGAGGTCAGGTTCAAGGCGCTGAGCGAATGGGCCGAGACGGGTAAGGTGCGGCCGAACATCTCGCACCGGCTACCGCTGGAGGATTATGGGAAGGCGATGCGGTTGCTGATCGAGCGCAAGGCGATCGGGCGTGTGGCGCTGATGATGCAGTAGTAGCTCGTCATTGCGAGCGAAGCGAAGCAATCCATAGTCACCGTGTGGGCGGTATGGATTGCTTCGTCGCTTCGCTCCTCGCAATGACGGTTAGTGCGGCGTGAACTTGCCTTGCCGCAAAAACACAATCGTCTGCGCGATTGCATCCCGGTTGCGCACCAGCCAGGGATGCGAGGTGCGGATCACGATGTGATCGGCCATGCCGTCGAGCCGGGTATTGGCAACCGACACCCGGCCGTCATGAGGCCGCGGCAGGCCGATGGATGTGATCGGATAGACCGAGCGGTTGCCGGCGATGATGCCGGCACAATAATCGATCGCCGGCAGCAATGCGCTGGTCGCGGCATCGCGGCGGGTGACCAGCTGTTGGCCGGCCGGACCGAAGAAGGCGCGATAGGCGGCAAGGTGTTTCAGACGGTCGGCGATCTCGCTGCCGCCATTCGGCGTGCCCAACATCACGACGCGACCGAGCCGCGCCGGGCGATATCGTGCCAGATAGACGCGGGCCAGCAGGCCGCCCATCGAATGGCAGACGAAATGCACGGAGCCGTCGAGGCTCTGCGCGAAGCGATCGAGCGAAGGGTTGATGTCTTCGGCCAGCGCATCGAGCCCTTTGCGCCGGCTGTCATAGTCGAGATTGAGCGTGGCAAAACCGGCATCCCCGAGCGCCAGCTCCATCCTGCGAAACGAGCGCGCCGTCCTGCCGATGCCATGCAGCAGGACGACGCCGTCAGGTGTGGACGCGGCGGGACGCCGTTCGCTCACTTATAGTCGCGCTCTTGCCACCACGGGAAATAGTCGGGCATGTCCGACGACACCTTGTTCTTGAACTGCGCGGGGCGCTTTTCCAGGAACGACACCACGCCTTCCTTGACGTCCTCGGAGCGGCCGCGGGCGTAGATGCCGCGGCTGTCGACCTTGTGCGCCTCCATCGGATCGTCGGCGCCCATCATGCGCCACATCATCTGGCGGATCAGCGCCACCGACACCGGCGCGGTCTTGGCGGCGAACTCCTTGGCGAGCGCACGCGCGGTCGGCAGCAGATCCGCCGGCGGCACCACCTTGCTGACGAGCCGGCCGGCGAGCGCTTCCTGCGCCGGGAAGACGCGGCCCGAGTAGCACCATTCCAGCGCCTGCGAGATGCCGACGATGCGCGGCAGGAACCAGCTCGAGGCGGCCTCCGGCACGATGCCGCGCTGGGAGAACACGAAGCCGAAGCGCGCGGCTTCCGACGCGATGCGGATATCCATCGCAAGCTGCATGGTGACGCCGATACCGACCGCCGGGCCGTTCACCGCGGCGATCACAGGCTTCAGGCACTTGAAGATGCGCAGCGTCACCTGGCCGCCGCCGTCGCGGACCTGCGGATCGCTGTAGTCGACGCTACCGTCGGCATTGCGCTTGACCGGACCGCGCCGCGCATCGCGGTCGAAAGTGTTGGCGCCGGAGGATAGATCCGCGCCGGCGCAGAAGCCGCGGCCTTCGCCGGTCACGATGATCGCCCTGACGTCGTCGTCCTTGTCGGCTTTGTCGAAAGCGTCGATCAGCTCCTGCTGCATCGTGGCGTTGAAGGCGTTGAGCTTGTCGGGCCGGTTCAGCGTGATGGTCAGGATCTGCTCGGCGACCTCGTACTTGATCGTCTCATACGCCATGGGGATGATTTCCTCTCGGTTTTCTTGAATGAACGGCGCTGGCGCGCGTCTCCATTCAGTTAGCCCGGCAATCATCGCTTGTGAAGAAGAGGGATGCGCGGCGTGGTTCCGAGCATCCTGATTTGCGTTGAGGCGCTACTTCTTCGGCGGCGTCGGCCACGGCTTCTGCGGGCCGCGCAGGCCTTCGAACGCCTTGCCGATGCCGAGCACGCCGATGTCGTCGAAGCGGCGGCCGATGATCTGGACGCCGATCGGAAAGCCCTTCTTGTCGTAGCCGGCGTTGATCGACAGCGCCGGGTTCTCCGACATATTCCACGGCACGGTAAAGCAGATGTGCTCGAACGGCTTTGCCGGGTCGTTGAGCGGTGCTGCGAACTCGGCCGGGAAGTTCACGACCGGCGACACCGGCGAGATCACATAGTCGACCTCGCAGAACAGCTTTGCGGCGGCCGCGCGGATCGCCATCGTCTGGTTGAAGCCGCGCACCACGTCGACGCCGGAGAGCTTTGCGCCGGCCTCGGCCCAGTTGAGGATGTAGGGCAGCGTCTTGCCGCGGTCGGCCTGCGACAGCTTCGACAGTTCGTCCCAGGTCCGTGCACGCCAGAAATTGTCGAGCCCCTCGAGCATCTCAGGCGTCAGGATGCCGTCGATCTCGGTGATGACGGCGCCGGCGGATTCGAACGCCTTCGCCGCCTTGACGACGACCTCGCGAACGTCCTTCTCGACCTTCTGGCCGGATCCGGCATCGAGCATCAGCCCGATGCGCAGCTTGCGCGGCGATTTCTCCAGCGCCTTCCAGTTCACCTCGAGTGCCGGCAGGCTCATGCCGTCGCGGCGATCGGGGCGCGACAACACGCTCATCATCAGGGCGGCGTCGTCCACGGTGCGGGTCATCGGACCGGCGACGCGGCCGACATAGGGCGGATCGATCGGCACGCGGCCGAGGCTCGGCTTCAGGGCGACGAGGCCGCACCAGGAGGCCGGCAGCCGCACCGAGCCGCCGATATCGGTGCCTAGATGCAGCGGGCCATAGCCGGCAGCACCAGCCGCGCCCGCGCCTGCGCTCGAGCCGCCGGGGTTCTTGCTGACATCCCAGGGATTGCGGGTGAGGGGATGGAACGACGACAGCCCTGACGACAGCATGCCGTAATCCGGCATCGTGGTCTTGGAGAAGATCACGCAGCCGGCTTCGCGCAGCCGCGCGGCAGGAGGCGCATCCTTTTCCGCGGGCGCGAGCTTAACGCTCGCCGCACCCAGCGGCACCGGCTGGCCCTTGGTCGCGACGTTGTCCTTGATGGTGACGGGTACGCCGTCGAGCGTGCCGACCGGCTCGCTCTGCTGCCAACGCTCGGTCGCAGCCTTGGCGACCTTCCGCGCACCCTCGGGGTCGTACAGATACAACGCCTTGATGTGCGGCTCCCAGGTCGCGACCTGGGAGATGATTTCCTCGAGCACTTCGGAGGGCGAGAACTGCTTGGCACGATAGCCGGCGAGCAGGTCGATGGCCGAGAGGTCGTGCAGCGACGTGATGGCGTCCGCTTTCGGCTTATGCATGCGCACCTGCCGGCATACGTTTCTCGATGATGCGGGCGAACATGCTGGCGCCGATCGGCAGGATCTTGTCGTCGAGAACGTAACCGGGATTGTGCACGGGCACTGAACCGTCGTGGCCGACCCAGAAATACGCACCGGGAATGGCCTGCATCATGTCGGCGAAGTCTTCGCTGCCCATCTTGGGCGTCGAGCGGGTGATCACCTTGGCCGGATCGACCACGGTGCGCGCGACTTCCTCGACGACGCGGGACTGCTCTTCCTGATTCACCAATACGCTGAAGCCGTCGCGGATCTCGACCGAGATTTCGGCGTCATAGGCCACGGCAAAGCCGGCGGCGATCTCGCGCATGCGCTTGCGGATCAGCTCACGGATCTCGTCGGAGAAGCAGCGCACCGTGCCGCACATCCAGGCTTCGCCGGGAATGACGTTGTACGCCGACCCGGAATGGATCTGCGTGATCGACAGCACCGCCGCCTGCAGCGGATCGACGTTGCGGCTGACGATCGACTGTAACGCCTGTCCGAGCGTCATTGCGATCACGACCGCGTCCTTGGAGCGCTCCGGCATCGCGCCATGCGCGCCGTAGCCCTGGATCCTGATGTCGAAGAAGTCGGCTGCGGCCATTGCCGGGCCCGGCAGGATCGCGATCTCGCCATGGTTGAGGTCGGGCGCGTTGTGCAGGCCGTAGACCTCGTCGCAGGGGAACTGCTTGAACAGGCCGTCCTTGATCATGGCGCGCGCGCCGCCGAGGCCTTCCTCGGCCGGCTGGAAGATGAAATGCACGGTGCCGTCGAAATTGCGGGTCTCGGCGAGATAGCGCGCCGTGCCGAGCAGCATCGTGGTGTGGCCGTCATGGCCGCAGCCGTGGAAGCGGCCAGGGATGGTCGAGCGCCACTTCAGATTGGTGTTCTCTTCCATCGGCAGCGCGTCCATGTCGGCGCGCAAGCCGATCTTCTTGCTGCTGTTGCCCTTGCCCTTGAGCACGCCGACCACGCCGGTGCCGCCGAGGCCGCGATGCACCTCGATGCCCCAGCTCGTGAGCTTGTCGGCGACGATGCCGGAGGTGCGGACCTCCTCGAAGCCGATCTCGGGATGCGCATGCAGATCCCGTCTGATGGCGGTGAGTTCGTCGGCAAAACTGTCGATGCGCTCAATGGTCGGCATGGCTCTCTATCCGTTTGTGCGTGATGGGGAGGAGGGGGTGAAAGTGGGGCCGTTAGGCTTGATACGAATGCCGGGACGCAAATGTTTCCACGGCAGTGTGGCGGTATCGGCCGGCATGGCGCCGGGCGCAGCGCAGATCAGCAGTTTCTCGGCGATCGGCTCGAAATCGGCGCGGAAATGCACCGAGCTCTTGTTGACCAGGATCTTCTGCGCGGTCGGCTCGATGCCGACATAGCGGTACATCGACTGGTCGGCAAGCTGGGCCTTGTAGGAGCCGACAACGACGCGGACGTCGCCGACCCGCAGGCAGGCCGAGGGCCCCATGTCCATGTCGCGGCCGCCGAAATACGGGCCGGGCGCAACGAACTTGCCGTCGGAGAGCTGTTCGACCACGAAAGTCTCGCGGTACGGCGCGTCGCCGGGAATGCCGGACTTGCCGCCGAGCTCGAGCGTGACGGTGGCGCCGACGCCGGCCGTGTGCGCGGCCTTGGCCGATTGCGGGTCGTAGATCACGCCGGTCGCGGCACTTGCCTTGTTGCGCACCAGCGCACGCAGCATGCCCGTGGTGTCGGAATCGCCGCCGGCGCCGGGATTGTCCTGGGTGTCGGCGATGATGATCGGCCGGCTCGCCGACTTCGCCAGTTGCATCGCCAGCTGCACGCCTTCGTCCGGCGCATAGATCCGGCCGTCGAAATCGTCCTCATGGCTCTCGACCAGGGCGACGACCTTGTCGGCCGCCGCGTCTGCATCGGCTTGCGTCCGGCCATAGGCGAACACGCTCGGCCCGCAATCCCTGAAATCGGCGGCCGGGAAGCCCGGCGCAAACGACAGCGTCGGCACGGCGTCGCTCTCGAGGGCGGCGAGCTTTTGGTAGATGCCTTTGGTGGGCTGGTCGTTGGTGCATTGCCAGCTGATCGGGATCAGGAACGGCAATTGCCGGAACGCCTTGGCAAGCCGCTGTCCTGTTTTCAGCAGCAGCGCCAGATGCCGGGCGCAGGCGCGGCCGGTGTCGGCCATGTCGACATGCGGATAGGTGCGGTAGGCGATCAGCGCATCGGCATGCTCGATCATCTTGGGCGAGACGTTCGCATGCAGATCGAGGCTCACCACCAGCGGCAGGTCCTGGCCAATCGCCTTGCGCACGCGGGCAAGGGTTTCGCCTTCGCCGTCGTCATAATGCTCGGTGACCATGGCGCCGTGCAGGTCGAGATAGACGGCATCGATCGGGCCGGCCGCGACGATGCCGTCGACCATTTCGGTCACGATCCGCTCGAACGCATCCTTGCTGACATGCGCCGACGGGCTGGCCGCCGCGAAAATCGTCGGCACCAGCTCCCAGCCATTGGCTTCGGCAGCCTCGACAAACCCGGCGAGGCCGACATTGATCTTGCGCATGACCTTGAGCACCTCGGCGCCATGCGTCATCGACGGCCAGCCGCCGCCGTGCACGAAGTCGTCATAGGTTGCCTTCGTCGGCGCGAAGGTGTTGGTCTCGTGCAGGAAGCCGCCAACGGCAATGCGGGTCATCAAGTTGGTCTCGATACGTTTCTTCGGTCGTGATGCGATCGGAACGGTTCGCGCCACGATCTCGTTGGTTTGAGCGTGTTCTTTCGGGAAGACCGGCGTCCACCTTCCAGGGCATGCCCTAGCGCGCGACGTTAAGCGTGTCGTCGCGCCAAGCGCAAGCCGGGGAGCACCTCCGGATTTGCATGCCCTATGGGCGTATTGAAAGACCCAAAGGTACGTCGCGAGATTAAGTCGAAAGACCTAGGCCGTTGCCACGAGGCCTTCCGAAACCGGGCGGAAATTCGCAAAATCCCAGCCGCGCCCCGGTGCTGCCTCGAGCAGCGCACGGGTATAGGCCTGTTGCGGATTGGTCAGCACCTCGGCCGCCGGTCCCTGTTCCACGACGCGGCCATGTTGCATCACGGCGACGTCGTCGCAGATCTGTGCGGCGACGCGCAAGTCATGCGTGATGAACAGCAGCGCGATGCCGAGCCTCCGCTGGATTTCATCGAGCAGATTGAGAACCTGCGCCTGCACCGAGACGTCGAGCGCGGACACTGCCTCATCCGCGACCAGCACGTCGGGATCGAGCGCCAGCGCGCGCGCGATCGCGATGCGCTGGCGCTGGCCGCCGGAGAACTGGTGCGGATAGCGCGAGATCGCGTCGGGCGGCAAATGGACGAGCTCGAGCAGCTCGCGGGCCCGCGCCAGCGCATCCTTGCGCGGCATGCCGTAGTTGATCGGGCCTTCCGCGATGCTCTCGCCGACGGTGACGCGCGGATTGAGCGAGCGGTAGGGATCCTGGAAGATGATCTGGATCTTCTGGCGATGCGGCTGCAACAGCCGGCGCGACAGGTCGGAGATCTCGCGGCCGGCGAGCCGCACCCCGCCCGAGGTCGGATCGATCAGGCGGACGATGCAGCGCGCCACGGTCGACTTGCCGGAGCCGCTTTCGCCGACGATGCCGAGCGTGCGGCCCTTGCGCAGGGTGAGCGTGACGTTGCTGGCGGCGGCGACCTCGCGGGCTTTGCCGTACAGCGACCGCTCCCGGTAGATCTTGCTGAGCTCGTTGGCTTCCAGCACCACGGGCTCGGTGGTGTCCGGGCGCGGCGCGCGCGGCACGAGGCTCGGCACCGCGGACAGCAGGTTGCGCGTGTACTCCATCGTCGGCTTGCGCAGCACGTCCAGCAGCGCGCCGGTCTCGACCAGCCGGCCATGCCGCATCACCGCGACGCGGTCGGCGATCTCGGCCACCACGCCCATGTCGTGGGTGATGAAAAGGACGGCCGTGCCGTGATCGCGTTGCAGGTCGCGGATCAAGGTGAGGATCTGCTTCTGGGTGGTGACGTCGAGCGCGGTGGTCGGCTCGTCCGCGATCAACAGCTTTGGTTCCAGCACCAGCGCCATTGCGATCATGATGCGCTGGCGCTGTCCGCCGGAGAGACGGTGAGGGTAGGAGGAGAAGATGCGCTCCACATCCGGCAGCCGCACATGCTCCATCATCGCCAGGATCTTCTGACGTCGCGCGCGAGAGTCGAGATCGGTATGGGCGCGCAGCACCTCGTCGATCTGGCGGCCGACCGGCACCACCGGATTGAGCGCGGTCATCGGCTCCTGGAAGATCATCGCCATCCGCGTCGCGCGCAATTGCCTTAGGCGGCGATCGCTCGCGGTGAGCAGTTCCTCGCCGACCAGTTTGACGCTGCCGCCTGACGGCACCAGTGTGCCCTTCTGCAGCAGGCCCATCGTGGTCAAAGAGGTCACCGACTTGCCCGAGCCGCTTTCGCCGACAAGGCAAAGCGTCTCGCCTTCGCGCACCTGCAACGAGAGGTCGTCGATGATGCGGTGCGCGTCCGTCTTGCGGCCGAGACCGACGACGAGGTTGTTGATGTCGAGGACGACGTTGGTCATGTCAGGGTCTTTCAGCGTCATTGCGAGATGTATCGCGGCAGAGACTATGCACTGTCATTCCGGGATGGTGCGCTAGCACCAGACCACAGATGCGCATTGCGCATCGGGGAATCTCGATATCCCCCGGTGCGCAATCGCGCACCTGAGGTTCGCTGCGCGCCCCGGGATGATGGCTTCGATTGCATCGAAGCCATCACTTGCCCTCACGCTGTTTCATGCGGGGATCGAGCGCGTCGCGCGCGGCGTCGCCGATCAGGTTGACGCTGAGAATGGCGATCGAGAGCAGCAGGCCCGGCCAGAAGATCAGCGACGGCTTGACCTGGAAATAGGCACGGCCCTCGGCCATGATGTTGCCCCAGGTCGGCGTTTCCGGCGAGATGCCGGCGCCGAGGAACGACAGGATCGCCTCGGTCAGGATCGCGGATGCGCAGACGTAAGTGCCTTGCACGATCAGCGGCGCGATCGTGTTCGGCATCAAATGCCGCCACATGATCTTCGGCAGGCTCGAGCCGAGCGAGATCGCGGCCTCGACATAGGGCTCCTCGCGCGCGGTCAGCACCACCGAGCGCACCAGCCGCGCCACGCGCGGGATCTCGGGGATGGTGATCGCGATCATCACGGTCCAGATGCTGGCGCCAGACAGCGACACCACGGCGATCGCGAGCAGGATGGCGGGGATCGCCATCAAGCCGTCCATCACGCGCATCATCACCGCGTCGACCCAGCGGAAGAAGCCGGCGACGAGGCCGATCAGCAGCCCGATGGCGATCGAGCAGACGGCAGCGCCGAGCCCGATCAACAGCGAGATCCGTGCGCCATAGATGACGCGCGACAACAGGTCGCGTCCATAGGCGTCGGTGCCGAGCAGGTATTGCGCGCTTGACGGCTTCAGCCGTTGCGACGGCGTCAGCAAGAGTGGATCATGAGGCGCAAGGAGCGGCGCGAAGATCGCCATCAGGATAATCAGGACGAGGCAGATCGTCGCAACCGCGATGATCGGCGTCGACGCCAGGAAGCCGAACTTGACGCGGAACGGCCGGGTGACGGGGATAGAGGATTCGGGAAGGGTTTCGATCGCCATTGCTCAGTACCGGATGCGAGGATCGAGCAGGGTGTAGGCGAGGTCGATCAAGAGATTGACCGCGACATAGATACCCGATGTCAAAAGGATCATGGCCTGGATCACCGGATAGTCGCGCGCCAGCACCGCATCGACGGTGAGGCGGCCGATGCCGGGCAGGTTGAACACGCTCTCGGTGACGACGACGCCCGAGATCAGCAGCGCGAAGCCGGAGCCGATCACGGTGATGACCGGAACCGCGGCGTTGCGCAGCGCATGGCGCATCAGTACGCCGCTCTCGCCGATGCCCTTGGCGCGCGCCGTGCGCACGTAGTCCTCGCCCAACACGTCGAGCATCGAGGCCCGCGTCATGCGCGCGATCAACGCGACATAGATGAAGGAGAGGGTGCAGGTCGGCAGAATGATGCGTTCGAAGAACGGACCGAAGCCGGCCGAGATGCTCTTGAAGCCCTGCACCGGCACCCAGCGCAGATCGATCGCAAACACCTGGATCAGCACATAGCCGATCACGAACACCGGCACCGAGAAGCCGAGCACCGACAGCCCCATCACGAAGCGGTCGATCCAGGTGCCGTGTTTCCACGCCGCGATCACGCCGAGCGGCACCGCCACCAGGATCGAGAGGACGATAGTGGCGAGCGCGACCGAGATCGAGGGCTCGAGGCGCGGACCGATCATTTCGAGGATCGGCTTGTTCGAGATCAGGGAGACGCCGAGGTCGCCGTGCAGCAGCTTGGCGACCCAGGTATAAAACTGGATGTAGATCGGCTCGTTGAGACCAAGCGAGGTGCGGATGCGGTCGAGCTGTTCCGGTGTCGCATTGTCGCCGGCAAGAATTGCGGCCGGGTCACCCGGCGTCAGCCGCAGCAACAGAAACACGAACAGTGCCACCACGCCCATCACGGGAATGGCGGCGAGGATTCGGCGGAGGAGATAGCCGATCATCGCTGCTATCTCCTGCCGTCAGATGGTGCGAGGCGAAGGCTGGGCCGCATCATACTCATGGTGTCCCCGTGATGTGTCTCATGCGCTTCTGCGTCTTGTCTCAAGGCTAGCGCGAACGTGATGAATTTGCAGGCAAATACTGTGCCAATGGCGACGTCATATCAAGGCGCGGTTCAGGCCGTCGGAGCCTCCTTTGGTCTGAAGCTGCTATTTCGAATTGCACATGTCGCCATGTGCCACCGACCTGAAACGGGAAGTCTATTCACGCTTTCGCCACGCCGCACCAATTGGCGACGAACAGTGCAATGCTCTGCGTTGTCTTGCGAAGGCTGTCGAGCTCGACACGTTCGTTGAACGCATGCGGGCCGATACCGTACGGACCATAGCAAAGGGCAGGGATGCCGTAGTCGACGCAATAGTAGCGGGTGTCGTTGACGGCGGTAGACAGGCGCTCCTGCATCGGCGCCTGGAAGATGGAATGATGGGCTGCCGACAAAGCTGCTTCCGCTTCGCTGCCCGGTTCGCACACCGCCGCGTCTGCCTGAAAACCGCTCCACACGAGCTCGGCCGGATTGTCGGACAGAAAGTCGTCGGCCTTGTGCGCTTCGGTCAGGCATTCCTCGATGCCACGCATCGCCTGCTGCGGTGTCTCGCCCGGCAGGAGACCAAGCCGGCAATCCAGCTCGCACCACGCCGCTGTCGAACTGGCCCAATCGCCGCCTTTAATGATCCCGACGTTGAACTTGATCGGGTTCTTGACGCTGCGGAACCAGCTGTTGTCGAGCGCCCGGGCATTGAGCGCCTTGGTGTAATCCTGGAACGCGCGCACCAGATGCATCGCAGCCAGGATGGCGCTCGTGCCGGTCTCGGAATAGGCGACATGCACCGGCGTGCCGCGAACGCGCAGTCGAAACCAGACGGCGCCGACCTGGGCGCGCGTCAGTGTGTGTCCGGTCGGTTCGGGAATCAGGCAGGCGTCGGCGCGATAGCCACGCATCAAGGTCGACAGCGCGCCGTTGCCGGTGCTCTCTTCCTCGGTCACGGTCTGCAGATGGACGCGTCCGCCCGGGGCATAGCCGGCGTCTCTGATAGCATCGAGCGCGAAGATCATTGCCGAGACACCGGCCTTCATGTCTTGCGCGCCGCGCCCGAACATCCAGCCGTCGTGCACGGCGCCCGAGAACGGCGGCTGCTCCCAAA
This sequence comes from Bradyrhizobium sp. ma5, assembly GCF_042258955.1. Lineage (NCBI taxonomy): Bacteria > Pseudomonadati > Pseudomonadota > Alphaproteobacteria > Hyphomicrobiales > Nitrobacteraceae > Bradyrhizobium > Bradyrhizobium sp. ma5. Next base: position 5,607,277 of record NZ_CP170156.1, on the reverse strand, counting down.
GATCAGCGGGCCCCTCCGGCACCACGTCGATATGACCTTGCAGGATCAGGCTGCGTCCGCTGCCTTTGCTGTCGAGCGTCGCAACGACCTGCTGCGATCCGGCAAGGTCGATGCCGTCCATCGGCGCAGCCTTCGGATGACTCATCAGATTGACGTCGGCAAGGCTGAACGTATCGACGTCGTAGCGGCGCCTTGCGAATTGCTCGGCCAGCCAAGCTTGTTGCGGCGTTTCCTGTCCGCGCAAGCTGCGGAACTGCACCATGCGCGACAGGAACGCGACCTGATCGTCGAAGTTTCGATCGACGGCCGCGCACAGCTCCGCGGCAATCTGATCCGGCTTGGTCAGCGTCTCACGCGTGTCCGCCACCCCAATGCGCATTGTCCCCTCCCGCGCTGAAGCGCTTTTCCCCATTGTGACGCTAGACGTTGTCATGCGGTGTTTCTCTGCGAATTCCGACTTGGCCACATGCAAATACGCTCATATTCTTCCTCGCCGGCCGGATAATTAGAGGAAAGCTGCGCGGGTGGTCTCGGTCGCATCGACCGGCGACGGCACCATCGAGGGCGTGTCGAGGTCGCGCCAGTCATCGATCGCCCCTGCCACCATCTGCGCCGTCGCAGCCGACAGCGTCCAGCCGAGATGACCGTGGCCGGTGTTGTAGAACACGCCCGGAATCCGTCCGGCGCGAACCACCGGCATCATGTTCGGCATCATCGGGCGCAGGCCGGCCCATGGCACGACTTTCGACGTGTCGACACCGGGGAAATGCTGCCGTACCCAATCCACCAGCGGCTGGATGCGGTCGGCGCGAATGTCGAGGTTGAAGCCGTTGAATTCGGCCGTGCCGGCGACGCGGAAGCGGTCGGCGCCGAGCCGGCTGGTGACGATCTTCGCGGCTTCATCGAGCAGGCTGACGGTAGGCGCGGCGTCCCGGCTTTGCGGCGCATCGAGCTGCACGGTGATCGAATAGCCCTTCACCGGATAGACGTTGACGCGGTCGTTGAGCAGGCCGGCAAAGTGGCGGCTCGCGACACCAGCGCAAATCACGATGCCGTCCGCCTGCAACTCGTGTCGTGTTGCGACGTCAGCATCGTGCGAAGCGGCTTCGTTCCAGCCGATGCGGAAACCGTTATCGCCGTGCGCGATCGCGTCGACATCGGCCTCATGGACGAAGCTCGCACCGCGGCGGATGCAGGCGTCGGCGAGGCCGCGGGTGAACTTGTGGATATCGCCGGTGGCGTCCGACGGCGTGAAGAAGCCGCCATAGCAGGTGGTCTGCAGCGCGGGTTCGATGCTGCGGATTTCGTCCGCCGTCACCGGCCGGCGGTCGAGTCCGCCTTGCTGCAGCAGCGTGTTGACGCGCAGGCCTGCCTCGAATCCGGCCTTGTCGTGATAGACGTGCAGGATGCCGCGGCGTTCGAGATCGAAGGCGATGTTCTCGCGCTGGGCGATTGAGAACAGATGCTTGCGCGCTTCGATTGCGAGCCGCGTGGTCTCGATGGTGTTGGTGCGATAGCGGCCGATGTGGCCGACGAACTCGCCGATCCAGGAATATTTGTGCCAGCTCGGCTTCGGATTCATCAAGAGCGGCGCGTCGCTTCGAAGCATCCAGCGCAGCCCCTTGAGAATGGTCGCGGCGCTGTTCCACACCTCCGCGTTGCTGGCGGAAAGCTGTCCGCCGTTGGCGAATGAGGTTTCCATCGCGGCGTAGCGATGCCTGTCGAGGACAGTCACCCGGTAGCCGCGTTCGAGCAGGGCATAGGCCGTCGTCACGCCGGTGATGCCGGCGCCAATGATTGCGATGTGAGGCATGGTGGTCTTCAGGCTCCCGTGTGTTAGAGTCGCCGAACCACCGGTGAAACCGGCTGTTTCGACGCCCCATCTGTCACGGTACCTGAGAGCTTGATCCGCATCGGGCCTCGGCCCAATAGCAGACTATCCCCTTCGGTGGACGTCATGGCCGTTTCCATTTGGCCATGCCGTCTCTCTCCAGATCGTCCTGACGATACAGTCCTTTTGCCTGAGAGTTTCCGGGGCGGTTGCTCCGTCGGCGCCGAAGCACAACACGAATGTTGTCGCCTCGATCTCTCCCGCATCGTCGTGTTGGACGGCCGGACCGTAGGCGAAGCCAAAAAATTGGACAAGGCTAAATTTCGGTCCGGCAGTGCCAACGTGTTGTGCAGTGCAAATCGAATTAATCGAGCGTCGCCAGCAGTGCCGCCATCAGGCGGCCACGCTCGGCGAGGCTCTCGACTTCGATATGTTCGTTCAAAGTGTGGGCGTCGGCGCCCCGTACGCCGAGGCCGTCGAGGGTCGGGATGCCCATCGCGCCGGTGAAGTTGCCGTCAGAGCCGCCGCCGGCGCTGCCATGCGGCAAATCAAGACCCATATCGGCGGCGAGACGCTTTGCCTTTTCATAGAGCGCCATGGTGCCGGCATCCGGCTCCCACACCGGGCGCGTGACGCCGCGCGTGACGTTGAATGTCACGTCATTTGCCGTACCCGACAGCGCCAGCATGCGCTCGACGCCGCGGTCGAGATCGGACTGGCGCTTGGCCATGCTGAGCGCTTCGCCGGTGCAGGTCGTTGCGACGCAATTGACCCATTGGCCGCCATGCACGATGCCGACCGAGAAGGTGCAGTCTTCGGTGGTCATGCCGTCGATGGCAATGATTTGCCGGGCCATTTCGCGGATCGCGGAACGGCCGGAGGACAACGTCGCGCCGGCATGGCTCGGCTTGCCGACGGCTTCCAGATTGAAGCGCGCGATCGCGTAGCGGCCGGTGACGACGCCGTTGTTCGGCCGGCCGGGCTCCGGGACCAGCACGTATTTGTTGCGTGCGGCTTCGGCCTCGATGATGTCGCGCGTCGACGGCGTGCCGACCTCCTCATCGGGCGTGAACAGCACCGTGATCGGCAGCGGCGTGGTAAAGGACGCGCGCGCCAACTGTCGGATCGCCTCGATCGACAGATAGTTGCCGCCCTTCATGTCGAAGATGCCGGGCCCGAAGCACTTGTTGCCTTCGCGCCGCCACGCCAGCTTCTCGATGGTGCCGACCGGGTGCACGGTGTCCAGATGGCCGGCGATCAGGATGCCGGGCTGACCTTGTTTTGGATGGGGAAAGCGGGCGCGGACGCAGCCGGCAAAGCCCTGGCGTCCCGCGATGCGTTCGATCGTCGCACCCATCACCGCCATTTCGCGCGCGGCGAGGTCGAGCATGCGCTCGACTGCGGCCGCGTCCCATGTCGGGCTCTCGCATTCCACCCAGCTGCGCAGCCCCTGCAGCATCGCTTCGGAATCAAAAGGAAGATTGGCGGGGTTCATGTCTTTTCTCTCTTGTTGTTTGTTCGCGCCGATACGCGTTCGCGTGCCGTACGAAAAGCTCGGAAGATGCGTTTGTAAAGTCAAATGCGCTGCACCCGCCGCTCATTCGTTCGTATACATTTGATCCTGCCGGAAACCGATTGACGCGCATTGCGCTTGATGCAAGTCTCGATTTCACAAGCCATACAGCATGTTAGTTCGCCTAAATAACGAACCGCATGCATAACGAATAAGCCGGCTTTGACCAGTTACACGTCAGGAGAAATTGCATGTTGCCTATCTCGCGTTGGAAGCACCGCACGCTAGCGGCTGCGTTGACGGCGCTCGCGTTGTCGTTCGCGCCGCAGGAATTGTCGTTTGCACCGCAGGCCATGGCCGCGGGCAAGACCATCACCGCGGTGATGCATTCGGATCTGCGCGTCATCGATCCGATCCTGACCACGGCGTACATCACGCGAGACCATGGCTACATGGTTTTCGACACGCTGGTGGCGACCGACTCCAACTTCAAGATCCAGCCGCAGATGGCCGACTGGAAGGTATCCGACGACAAGCTCACTTACACGTTCACGCTGCGCGACGGCCTGAAGTGGCACGATGGAACGCCGGTGACTGCCGAAGACTGCGTCGCCTCGCTGAAGCGCTGGGCCAAGGTCGACGGCATGGGCCAGAAGCTGATGGACTTCACGGCGAGCCTGGAGGCCACCGACGCGAAGACGATCACGCTGAAGCTGAAGGAGCCCTACGGCCTGGTGCTGGATTCGATCGGCAAGCCATCGTCGCGCGTCGCGTTCATGATGCCGAAGCGGCTGGCCGAAACCCCGCCGGACAAGCCGATCCCGGAGCAGATCGGCTCGGGCCCGTTCAAATTCGTTCAGGCCGAATTCCAGCCGGGCGTGAAGGCGGTCTATGTCAAGAACACGGACTACGTGCCGCGCAAGGAGCCGGCGAGCTGGACCGCGGGCGGCAAGGTCGTGAAGGTTGACCGCGTCGAGTGGGTCACGATGGCCGATGCGCAGACGGCGATGAATGCGCTGCAATCCGGCGACATCGATTTCCTGGAGAACCCGTCGTTCGACACGTTGTCGATCCTGGAAGGCGACAAGGACCTGAAGGTCGAGACGCTGAACAAGTTCGGCTTCCAGACGCTCGGCCGCATGAACTTCCTCTATCCGCCGTTCGACAACATCAAGGTTCGCCAGGCTGCCCTGATGGCGATCAACCAGAAGCAGGTGCTCGACGCGCTGGTCGGCAATCCCAAGTATTACAAGACCTGCGTCTCCTTCTTCATCTGCGATACGCCGTTCGCGTCCGAGGTCGGCGGTGAGACGTTGTTGAAGGGCGGCGACATGGCGGCGGCCAAGAAGGCGCTTGCCGAGTCGGGCTATGATGGCACGCCCGTCGTCATCATGGCGCCCGGCGACGTCACCACGCTCAAGGCGCAGCCGGTTGTTGTGGCCCAGCAACTGCGCGACGCCGGCTTCAAGGTCGACCTGCAGGCCACCGACTGGCAGACCGTGGTGACCCGCCGCGCCAGCCAGAAGGCGCCGAAGGATGGCGGCTGGAACATGTTCTTCACCAACTGGGTCAGTGCCGACGTCTCCAACCCGATCTCCAACCTCTCGATCGGCGGCCAGGGCAAGAATGGCGGATGGTTCGGCTGGGCCGACGATCCGAAGATCGAACAGCTGAAGGACGCCTTCGTTCGCGCGCCGTCGCTCGACGAGCAGAAGAAGATCGCGGCCGATATCCAGAAGGAAGCCTACGAGCAGGTCATCTACATTCCGCTCGGTCAGTATCAGGGTCCGAGCGCCTGGCGGAAGTCGCTGTCCGGTGTGCTCGATGGTCCGGCGACGCCGATCTTCTGGAATGTCGACAAGTCCGAGTAAGCTTGCAGGTTGACGCAATACGAGTGGCCGGGACTTGTCCCGGCCATTTTTCGTTTCGCGCCGTCTGCGCGACGGCGTTCCTTAATTGCCGTGGCCCGATTTCGCGTTGCTCGTGCTCGACAGGCTCGAGAGCTGGGTCTGTCCGACGCCGGCGCCGTTCATCCAGACCATTGCGCCCGCGGCGAACGCCAACAATCCGCACGCCACGACCGCGCTGCGAATCCATCGCCGGTAGATCGCACGATCGTTCGGCGTCGCATCGAGGAATCTCTGTGCGTTGAGCCCGTTGCTGCAGTGAGCCGCGTCGTCGCTGTGCTCGAGGATGGAAGCACCGTGATCGGGCGCGGTATTGCCGACAATCTGATTGCGACCGGCAATCCGATTGCGATCCGCAATCGTCATCGCCTATCTCCAACTCATTGATTTCGAAATGTGACGGCCGCGAAATGTGCGGCCAGAATTTTCCAACGGGCCGACACTACCACAGTCAGCGATCGCGGCATGTGAAGCGCGCCACAGTCGAAAGACACGATGAGGTGATGCGAGACCACGATGCCGTGCGCATCTGCCCAGCCGCTGGCACGTCCTGGCATACCAATTCGGTTGGCGGCGGCTTTAAGGTTCCTGTCAGTATTGGATCGTAACCTGACCGCCAGTCTGTGTACCTACCGCGACGGGCCCATGGCCGACGACGATAGCAGGCCCGCACCGGCCAGCGCGCAACAGCCAATGCCGACCGAGCAGCGCCGTGCCGGCGCACGCCGCCGCGTCCTCAAGTCGGGAGCGATCGAGTTCGGCAATGAAGTGATCGCCTGCACGGTCCGGAGTCTCTCGTCTCAGGGCGCCTGCATCGAAGTGAACTCGCCGCTGTGGTTTCCCGACCGCTTCACTCTCGCCGTCGACGGCCAGCGGTGGCCATGCCGCATCGTATGGAAGAAGCAGAAGCGGCTGGGACTGGCGTTCGAGTAGGGCTCGATGCCCGGCGTCCGCGCCGCGCCGATTTGCACGAACAGTTGTCGTCTATTTCACAAACTACCCAAGGTTAGCGGAGTATTGTCCGCCGGGCCGATACCCAGCCTCGGGGAAATTGCGATGACAATCAATGTCAAGGCTTACGCGAACGCCGATGATATCCTGATCGCCTGGCAGCCGGACACCTGGTCCAACGACTGGGTCGGTTTCCAGCTCGAGCGGCGCAACAATATCACGCAACAGACGACCGTGCTGTCGAACCGCATTCCGCCGAAGCCCGGTGAGAAGCCGGTGGCGGACGCCGGCATCTCCTCGACGCAATCGCCGTTCCGGCGCTGCATCTGGACCGATCACAGCGTCGTCGACACCGACAATGTCTCGTATCGCGTGACAGCGATGAAGAGCGCCGCGAACGGGACGTTCACGCCCGATGCCGCCTCGGTGTCGGCCTGGACGACGCCGGCGGTCGCTTCCGGCGATGCGGGCGGCGGCTTGTCGGCCTATTTCAACCGCGGCACCCTGATGTCCCAGATCGTCAGCCGCTTCGTGAAGGGTGATGCGTCCGACGACTCGCTGCGCAATTTCGTCAAGGGCCTGTCCGACCCGGCCAACCAGGCGCGGCGCTACCTTTCGGGCGATGCCCTGCACGAGATCCTGGCCTTCCTGCACGATGCCGATCTCCGCGGCAGCCAGATCCATGCAGCGATCTACGAGATGAATGACGAGGAGCTGGTCGGCGCGCTGAAGCCGTTCGGCAGCCGCGGCAACGTCCTGCTCGGCAATGGCAGCGCGACCAAGCCGAACATCGCGGCCGAGCTCAGCGGCGCCGGTCTGACCGTCAAGCATCGCGATCTGTCGAATGCGGGCAGGTCGTCGCCCAGCGTCCACAACAAGTTCGTGGTCGAGAGCGACGCGCATGGCAACGCCATCCGCGTGCTGACCGGCAGCACCAACTGGACCACCACCGGGCTGTGCACGCAACTCAACAACGTGCTGATCATCGAGAATGCGGTGATCGCCAAGCGCTATCTCGATCAGTGGGGCAAGCTGGTCGCTGCGGGCAACGCCATGCCGCCCGCGCTGAAGACGTCGAATTCCACTCCGACCAGCGACAGCAACATTTCGGTCTATTTCGCCGCGACCAACGGCGAGGCGGAATTCAAGCCGGTGCTGGACCTGATCAAGAACGCCAAGGACGGCGCGCTCTTCCTGATGTTCATGCCGGGGCAATCGCCGCTGCTGGATGCCCTGCTGGACCGCGCACAGCAAAACGACGTCTATGTTCGTGGCGTGGTGTCGACCATGATGCCCAGCAAGAACGGCGACATCGTTTCGGTCGGCGGAGAAGTCGTCAAATCGGGCGCGCCGCAGCAATCCTTTCATGACGACGTCCAGCTGCCGCATGGCGTGAGCGCCACCAACGAACCTTCATGGGCAGACGTCGAATTCAGCGTCCAGCAGATCCGCAACGCGGGGATGATCGCGATCGTTCACTCCAAGACCATCGTGGTCGATCCGTTCTCGGACAATTGCGCGGTCATCACCGGATCGCACAATTTCTCGGTCGCGGCCTCCGAGAAGAATGACGAGAATCTGGTGATCATCCGCGGCAACAAGCAGCTTGCCCAGGCCTATGCGCTGCACATCAACGGTGTCTACGACCATTATTCGTGGCGCGGCTATCTCGGCAGCGGCGGCAATCCGGATCAGATCTATTCGCTCGACGGCTGGAAGCCGGGCGGCGGCAAGGAGCAGGAGCTGGATTTCTGGATGGAGGAGCCGGTGCCGCCACGCCCGACGCGTGGCGCGGGCAGCGTCGGAGCGGCGCAACAGCCCGCCGTGGCTGCTAGGGCTTCGGCGAAGACAGCTGCCAGGAAAGCCCCGAAGAAATCGGCCAAGAAAGCTGCCAAGAAGTCAGCCAAGAAATCGGCGAAGAAGGCGAAGGCCGGCAAGCCGGCCAAGGCCGCGAAGGCAAAGAAAACCAAGGCCGGGACGACGAAGAAGGCCAAGGCAAAGAAGGCGAAGGCCAAGAAGTAAGAGCGGTGCGCAGCAGGCTGGTGCGGGCGGTGGGACTCGAACCCACATGACGTTGCCGTCGAGGGATTTTAAGTCCCTTGCGTCTACCAATTCCGCCACGTCCGCATTGCGCCAGGCGCGCCGATTACTAGCGCGTTTGCCGGCGGAGTGGAATTGTCATTATCCGCTGCTAACAGGTGCGCATTCAAAGGCTTAGGGCGCGGCCTGCAATTCCATTTGCTTCGGCGGCCGAGCATTGGGATAAGCAGCGCGCCGCCGCGATTGAGCCTCAATCCGGACACCGGCGGCTGCTTTAGGCAATCTCAACACTGTCGGATTAAGAAAGCTGAATGTCTGTTCGTCTTCCCCGCCGCCCAAATCTGTCGCGCGCGGCAGCCATCGTTGCGCTGCTCGCCTCGGCCGCGGGCGTTTCCGGCTGTGCGCAGATCGGCGACAGCGTGCCGGGTGCATTCGCCGATCCCGCAAAGTACGATCTGTATGATTGCAAGCAGCTCGAGACCGAGCGCAAGAATCTCGCGTCTCGTGCGACGGATCAGGAAAAGTTGATGGCCAAAGCGGAGACCGGCGTCGGCGGTACCGTGGTCTCCGAGATGGTCTATCGCAACGAGCTGATCTCGATCCACGCCCAGCAGAGGCTCGTGGATCAGGCCTGGCGCGCCAACAAGTGCCATGAGAGCCCGCCGGATACGCCTGCGGCAGCCGCACCCGCGGCGCCTGCGCCGGGGGCGAAGGGCCCGCGCGCGCCGAGGGGCCTCGTTCACTAAGTCTGCGTTTCCAGAACAACCGGTTGCTGTGCGCGCGCAGGCGCGCTCGGCTCAGGCGCGCCAGTCGTAGATCCAGTCCTGCCGCGCCAGCATGCGCTGCGGACCGATGGCGCGGATCGCGAGATCGCGCGCGATCGCCAGGGGTCCGCTCAAATGATAGATGCGGCCCTGCTGCCGCGCCATGCGCTGCACCTTCAGCGCGCGGCCGCGCCGCATCTCGGCGTAGCCCTTCAACGCAGCGGGAATCCCTGCGGTGTTTTCGCCAGTGCAGTCGGCCAGGGCCTTGGCAAGCACGGCCGCATCCTCGATCGCCATGCCGGCGCCTTGCGCGGCAAACGGCAGCATCGCATGCGCGGCGTCGCCGAGCAGCGTCACCGCGCCTTCGCTCCAGCGGCCGATGTCGGGCAGGGTGAACAGCGCCCATTTGCGCCAGCCGTCGACCGCGCCGATCAGCATCCGCGCCGTGGCGGGCCAGCGTGCGGTGGCGAACGCGCCCTTGATCTCGTTGATGTCGCCCGGCGCGCTCCAGCCCGGCCGGTTCCAGGTGCCTGGCACGATCGCGACCACGTTGACCTGGCGCCCGGCCGAGATCGGATAGGCCACGAGATGCGCGTCCGGCCCCATCCACAGCTGCACGCGCGGTGCGGTGTATTCACGCGGCAGGGCGGTCGCGTCCAGCGTGCCGCGCCAGGCGATCAGGCCGGAGAATTGCGGTTGTACATCCGGAAACAAATGTCCACGGACCGACGACCAGATGCCGTCTGCGCCGATCAGCGCAACCGCCAATTCCTCCTGCCGTGCGTTGCCGCGGCGCTGCACCACCGTGAGGCCCTTGGCGTGCTTGGTCACGTCCTCGAACTGGCAGCCGAGCCGCAGATCGATATCGGGATGCTCATTGACGGCGGCCTGCAACGCGGCCTGCAGATCGGCGCGGTGGATCACCCAATAGGGGGCGCCGGCGCGGAACTCGGCGGCCTGGCCGAGCGGCATCCGTGCGATCTCGCCACCGGCCCGCGCGCTCAGGATATTGACGGATTCCGGCGTGACCGCGCGGCGCGCAAGCGGTTCCTTGAGCCCGAGCTCGACCAGGATGCGGCTGGCATTGGGAGAGAGCTGGATTCCGGCACCGGCTTCCTCGAGCCGCTCGGCCTTTTCCAGCACGACGACACGAAAGCCCTGTGCCGCCAGGGTCAGCGACGCCGTCAGTCCTCCGATCCCGGCGCCGGCAACGATGACGGTTCGCGTCAGCGCCACGGGGCGGTCAGGCGACCCTGTCTTTCAACACGCATTCCGGCGGCCGTGCTTCGCCGGCAGCGAGGTCGGATGCGAAGCGATAGAGCGTCGAGCAATACGGGCAGATGATCTCGCTGTCGTTGCCGAGGTCGAGGAACACGTGCGGATGGTCGAACGGAGGGTTGGCGCCCACGCACATGAACTCCTGCGACCCGATCTCGATCACCGAGACACCGGCATCGTTATGGAAGTGCGGGACGACGTGGTCGGACATATTCTCACCTTGGTAGCAACGATGGGCAGACGCAATCAACTGCATGCGGCATCGCGAAATGCCGCGCACCATACTGGCGGGAACAGTTGATTCCTAGAGCCCCGATGGCTCATTTGCTCATGCAAATTCGACACAATCTTGTCGTCCCAGAGAAGCCCTTCTTTGGTCGGAGCCGTTGTGTCGCAAAAACGGCACACTATTTCCAAGGCCAACTGAACAAGACGAATTAAACTTGAGGTTTCCAGCGGAATGAACGGCGTGCGCCTCAGTCTTGCGGTGGCCGGCCTGGCAGCAAGCGCCGCCGTCGGCGCGGCCATTTGGCCGCACGCCCGGGACGCCGGCATGGTGCTGTCAGCGCGGAACGATCCGGCTGCGCTCGCCGACCTCAGGCTCAATTCCGTCCTTCGCAACAACCCGGCGTTGATATCGGACAATATCAAGGTGGCACTCGCCGCGGGAGATGCCGATCTTGCGACCAGCTTCGTCGCGCTCGCAAGCGAGCAGAACATCGCACTCAATGATGAACTCACAAAGCGCGTCGACGACGCGCGCGCCGAGCAATCCTCCACCACGCATTTCGCCAAGGGATTTGCCACCGGCCTCGTGACCGGCAATGCCGACGATGTCGCAAGCCTGTCCGGCACGGTCGCCGGCGATCTGTTCGTGTTCGGTGACGTCAGGGACGTCGTGCGCGAGGGCAAGCATCTCGTGATGGGCGAGGATACCGATCAGTTGGTGCTCGGCCTTGCGGCCGCCGGGCTCGCCGTGACCGCGGCCACCTATGTGTCGGTCGGCGGCGCCGCGCCGCTGCGCGCCGGACTGACGCTGGTCAAGGATACGCGCAAGGCCGGACGGCTGAGCGAGGGCATGATCGAATGGGCCGGGCGCTCGACCCGCGAGGTGGTCGATCAGCCGGCGCTCCGCGAGGCGGTCGCGTCCGGCTCGGTGCTGCGGCCGGCCGAAACTGCAACCGCGATCCGCGCGGCATTCCGCGCCGAGAAGGCCGGCGCGCTGGTGCGCGTCGCCAAGGACGTCGGACGCATCGGCGAAGCAGCGGGAGTTCGTGCTGCGCGCGACACGCTGAAGGTCGCGGAGAATCCGCAGGAGATCGCGCGCGCGGCCCGCATCGCGGAGACGAAGGGCGGCCAGACCCGCGCGATCATCAAGCTGCTCGGCCGCGGCGCGCTGCTGCTCGTGGCCGGCACATTCAATCTCACCATGTGGCTGTTCGGCGCGCTGCTCGCGCTGTTCGGCTTCCTGTCGTCGATCAAGGCCACCACCGAGCGAGCCACGGCGTGGTGGCTCAGACGCAGCAAGGCGCGGCGCCTGAAGCGGCAGATGGCTGCCCAGGCTACCTTGGCGAGTATGCCCGCCCAAGGCTAGATTTCACGCTAAGCTTGCGGTCGCCGGTCGATCGCAAATCCCAAGTCTCAAATCCCAAGTCTCAAGAAAAAACGGAATCGAAGATGCCGAGTTTCCACCACGGCGATGTTGAGATTGCCTATATCGACGAAGGCGCGGGCGAACCGATCGTGCTGGTGCACGGCTTTGCCTCGAGCAAGAACGTCAACTGGATCTATCCAACCTGGGTCTCGGAGCTCGTCAAGGCCGGCCGGCGCGTGATCGCGCTCGACAATCGCGGCCACGGCGAATCCGCCAAGCTCTACGACGCCGCGCAGTACGAGATCGCGATCATGGCAAGCGACGTGATCGCGCTGATGGATCATCTCGGAATCGCACGCGCCGACATCATGGGCTATTCGCTGGGCTCGCGGATGACGGCGATCCTGGCGCGCGAGAATTCCAATCGGGTGCGTTCGGCGATCCTCGGTGGCATCGGCATCGGGCTGATCGAGGGCGGCGGTCCCGGCGAGGCGGTCGCGCTGGCGCTGGAGGCGCCGTCGCTCGACGATGTCACCGATCCGGTCGGTCGCACGTTTCGCGCCTTCGCCGATCAGACCCGTTCCGACCGCCGCGCGCTCGCCGCCTGCCTGCGCGGCTCACGCCGCCTGATGACGCGCGAGGAGGCCGCCGGGATCGGCGTGCCGGTTCTGATCGCAGTCGGCAGCAAGGACGAGATCGCGGGCTCGGCGTCAGCGCTCGGCCGGATCATTCCGGGGTCGCAGGTGCTCGGCATTCCGAACCGCGACCACATGCGGGCGGTCGGTGACAAGGTCTACAAGACCGGCGTCATCGACTTCCTGTCGCATCGAAAATAGCTCGTCGGAATCTCTCTCGGCATCGTCCTTGGCGAAGGCACCCGCCGCCGCGATCAGCACCACGAAGGTCGCAACCCACACCAGGCGCGCGCCGTAGCGGTCGTGCGGCCCCGAGATCACGCCGCAGACGACGGCATTGCCGAGCAGAGCGAGCGTCACCGTGCCCGCCAGCAGCGTCAGGTCGTCGAGCCGCCGCTGCCACAGTCCGCGGCCGAACAGGATCACGACCAGCAGCATCGAGCCGAACGCGACCGGCACGTGGATGCGGTTGATCTTGGTGAAGTCGAGGGCCCATTGTTGTTGCCGCGCGGCGCGCATCGGCGCGACCTGCTTGGGAATATAGCGCCCGATGATGCCGTAGGTGTGCGGGATCCAGCCCGAGGAGCCTTCGCCGGTCGCGACATCCAACAGCTGGTCGGCGGTCGCTTTCAGCGCCGCCTTGGCCTGCCATGTCGGATATTCGGCCAGCGAGCGCACCACGATGTGGCCCATCTCGTCATTCAGTCCCTGAAAGCGGCCGAGCGTGTTGAACATGCTGTGACCCCACAGGAAGTCGTCGGCGGTCGGCGGCAGCTCGTCGCGATAGGGGCAGAGCTTCAGGTTCTCCTTGGCGCAATGATCGCGCAGATATTGCGCGACGATGCCATCCTGCAGCATGCGGCCGAAGGCGACGCCATAGCCGCCGGGTGTCCAGGCAAGCTGTCCCGACAGCGCGAAGTTCGCCGCCAGCAGCATCACGGCGCCGGTGACGATGGTCAGGCTGCCCTGCACGAGCCCCGCGACCGGGACGCGGCGGCCGAGCCACGGACGCAGCATCCAGCCGACGCAGCACAGGCCGAGCAGCACCGCGAGCGTCGCGCTGTGCGTTGCGGCGGAAAACGCGACAAACCCGAACAGCACCGCCTTCTCCAGGGTCGAGATCCTGTCGCTATGCAGGATGAGGACGTAGAGCGCGAGCACCGCAAGGCCGGCGAAGATGTCGGTCAGCAGCATGCTGGCGAGCCAGGGCAGGGCGGTGGTTGCGATCAGCGCAAGGCTGATCGCGATCAGCCGGACCGGCCGGGCGAGCTCGAGCATGCGCAGGGTCAGCTGCAGGATCCACAGCGTCGCCAGGGTCTGGATGCCGAGGTTGAGCCAGAAGCCCGATGTCTCACCGACGTGCAGGTAGATGCCGAACACCGTGGACCGGCTCGGCACCAGATAGCCCTCGTACCAGCGCGCCAGGTAGCCGCCGGTATCCCATTGGAGCAGCGGATAGCCGTTCCAGAAGGCAGGCGCGAGCAGCAGGAGGGGAATGGCAATGGTGGCGATCCAGACCGACCGTGCATCGGTCAGACGCCCACGTAACGTCTGGGTGTTGATGGTATTTCCCCCCTTTTTATTGGGGCCGACCATGCCCAAAACCACACTCGGGACGAAATCCGCCAATAGTTGCAGAAGCACGGCTTGATTTCGGCAAAATCCCGACCAACTCCCCTAGACGTCGGCCCGAGGGGCGTTCGGCTGGGGTTTACCGTACCGAGCCTTCCCGGGACGCGCTGGGGTCACCGTGCTATAACGCACATCAGAACAACCGAATTGCGAGAGCAGCTATGGCAGTTCATCAGGTCAATCCGCAGGGGAGCAAGCTGGCGGCGCTCGATCCGATCTGGGATCGAATTCGCGGCGAGGCGGAAGACATCCTGCGGCGCGAGCCGGAGCTCGCATCCTTCATCTATGCGACCGTGCTGCATCATGAGCGCCTGGAAGATTCCGTGGTCCATCGCATTGCCGAGCGGCTCGATCACGCCGCGCTGTCGGGCGACCTGATCCGCCAGACCTTTGGCGAGGCATTGCGCGATGAGCCCGATATCGGCAACGCCTTCCGCGCCGATCTCGTCGCCGTCTATGACCGCGATCCCGCGACCTCGCGCTTCATCGATCCCTTGCTCTACTTCAAGGGCTTCCACGCGCTGCAGACCCATCGTCTCGCGCACTGGCTCTATCAGAAGGGCCGCAAGGATTTCGCCTTCTACCTGCAGAGCCGCTCGTCGGCGGTGTTCCAGACCGACATCAATCCGGCGGCCAGGATCGGCCGCGGCATCTTCCTCGACCACGCCACCGGTTTCGTCTGCGGCGAGACCGCCGTCATCGACGACGATGTCTCGATCCTGCATGGCGTCACCCTCGGCGGCACCGGCAAGGAGAACGAGGATCGCCATCCGAAGATCCGCCACGGCGTGCTGATCGGCGCCGGCGCCAAGATCCTCGGCAATATCGAGATCGGTCACTGCGCGCGCATCGCGGCGGGCTCCGTCGTTGTCAAGCCCGTGCCGCACAACGTCACGGTTGCGGGCGTGCCGGCGAAGATCGTCGGCGAGGCCGGCTGTGCCGAGCCGTCGCGCACCATGGACCAGATGCTCAACGCGATCGGGCTTTGATTTCATTCGCTTTCTGATCGGTACCGCGCTTTAGCCTGTGCGCAACATCACGTCGCCAAAGCCTGAAAAGGCTCTGGCGATCTTTGCCGTCTCGTCCTAAAACTCCCCCGAAAATCATCGACCCGATTGGAGACGGCTGTGGACGTACAGGAAGTCAGGAAGCTCGACGCGTATCTCAAACGCGTGTTCAGCAATCCCAAGATCCGCGTGGTGCCGCGGCCCAAGAAGGACGACTCGGCCGAGGTTTATATCGGCGAGGAGTTCATCGGCGTGCTGTTCGTCGACGACGAGGACGATGATCGCTCGTTCCAGTTCCAGATGGCCATCCTGGAAGAAGATCTGGGCGACCAGGGCTGAACAGCCTAAGGCCGTCATTGCGAGGAACCCGCGGAGCGCGCTTCGCTCCGCAATGACGGCGTTATCCCTTCGCGCTGTGCATCTGCGCGGAGAGGCGGTTCATCGCGGTTGCGATGTCGCGCCATTGCGCCAGCCAGCT
This sequence comes from Bradyrhizobium sp. ma5, assembly GCF_042258955.1. Taxonomy (NCBI): domain Bacteria; kingdom Pseudomonadati; phylum Pseudomonadota; class Alphaproteobacteria; order Hyphomicrobiales; family Nitrobacteraceae; genus Bradyrhizobium; species Bradyrhizobium sp. ma5. The sequence continues at coordinate 5,591,647 of NZ_CP170156.1, read as the reverse complement.
GCGCGGAAAGCGGAAGGTCAGGTCGGCGCCCTCGATGCGCTGCTCACTCAGGCACATGCCGGGCGTCGACGTGTCGCGCGTGCAGCGCGCGATCAGTTGCGGCTCGGCCGCGGTGAACAGGTCCTCGCCGCCATAGGGCGTGCCGTCGCGGAACGCGCGTGCCGTCAGCCCGTCATCGGCATTCGCACGCTCGTCGAGATAGCGCGGATAGATCGTGCGCAGCCGCATGTCCGGCGCGAGTGAATCGTGGTGTGCCGCAATCGACACGAAGATCCTGTCGATCGGCTGCACCTTGTCCTCGACGGTCTCGGCGCTGTAGTGCTTCGGCGCGGCAGGCGCCTCCAGCGACGGATAGAGGAAGCTCAGATCGACGCGCTCCTGCGGCCCGGAATGGCGCTGGATCTTCATGCGCACCGCCATGGTCGGCACGTTGAACAGCGTGCCGCCGACGCTCACCGGCAGCCGCGACGGATCGCTGGGCGGCACGGTCGTATAGGTCGGCCACAACAGATAGGCGACGAGGGCAATCGCACCGGCCGCGATGACGGCCGAGGCGATGATCGGAACGAGATGCGCGCGCGGATTGCGGCGGGTGTCGCGGGCGAGATGCTGGGCAGTCGAGAGTAGCGTCATGAGCGAGGCAAACAGCAGACCGGGAGTGGCCGAATCACCTGCCGAATATGCCACGTGACGCGGAATTTCCGTACGAATCCAATGGAATCCCGCAGCGATTGGTCATGCGCAAACGCCACGCCTGGTGTCGCCGGTTAACCTTTCCTTAAGGATGATGTGGCGGCCCACCGCCAATTCTGCGAAGCAGGTGTGAGTGGCCTGTTGCGTAGCGGAAGTCCCGATGTCGCCCGATACCTTGAATTCCCTGTTCTCGCTCTTCATTGGCTTCGCGCTCGCCGGCGCATTGGCCAGCGGTTATCAGGCGATGGCGGAGCGTCCGGCCGGCTTCGGCCTGCTGCAGGAGGGCGTGGCGCCGAGGACCTTCGCCGCGGTCCCGTTTCTCGTCTTCGCCGCACCGTTCATCATCATGCGCAACACGCTGCGCGGTGCGCGCATCGAGCGCCGCCGCTTCGAGTTCGTGATGATGGCAACGGTGATATCCGGCTTCTGGAGCCTGATGTCGGGCACCTTCTTCGTGATGACGCTGCGCGCTGCCGGCGTGATCGGGTGATCCGCGCCTGATCCTGATCCGTGTCCGGATCATGACTGCACTTGCTTGAAACCAAGTCGTCCGCTGTGCCAAGGTCACCTTAATCCAAGGAGACCTTCATGGCGATCTACGAACTCGACGGGCAGGGGCCCGATCTTCCCGCCGACGGCAGCTACTTCATCGCCGACAATGCCGTTGTGATCGGCAAGGTGCGCCTCAAATCCGCGGCGAGCGTCTGGTTCGGCGCCGTGCTGCGCGGCGACAATGAGTGGATCGAGATCGGCGAAGGCTCCAACGTCCAGGACAATTCGACCCTGCATGTCGATCCCGGCTTTCCCCTGACCATCGGCAACAACGTCACGATCGGCCACAACGCGATCGTGCACGGCTGCACGCTGGAAGACGGCGTGCTGATCGGGATGGGATCGATCGTGATGAACGGCGCGCGCATCCGGCGCGGCAGTGTCGTCGGCGCCGGCTCCGTCATCACCGAGGGCAAGGAGTTTCCGGAAAACTCCTTGATCATCGGCGCGCCCGCGCGCGTGGTGCGCACGCTTGACGCCGCGCAGGCGGAGGCGTTGTCGCGGCCGGCGAAGTCCTACGCGATCCGGGGACCGCAGTACAAAGCCGGACTGAAGAAGATCGGCTGAAGCATGATCCGGAAAAGTGCGAAGCGGTTTTCCCTGCGACAAACGCGAAGCGTTTGCGCGGAGATCATGCTTAGACAAGAACGCTAGTTTTCAGCGCTTCCGGCCCTGCTTGCGTGCGCCCTTCGCGATCGCCGGGCCTGGCCTTGCCGCATCCCGTGGTCTCGCTGTCTCCTGAAGTCTTGCGCTCTTGCGCAGCGCGTCCTTCAGGTCGATCGGAATACCGTGCTTCTTGAGGAGGTCGGCGAAGGCCTCGTCCGCGAGCTCCTGTAACGTCGCCATCCGGTCGCGCCCAAGCTGCTTCAGCTTGTCGGCAGTATCGTCGTCAAACTCGATCAGCTTGCGCAAATTGCATTGCTCCCAAACTGTATTGCCCCAACGCCTGTGGGAACCGGCGTTTTGCGGACCCGTTGATGTCCGCAAGGGAGAATTGCCATGCGCAAATTATCCGTCACCGCCGCGTTCGCGACAATCGCCATTCTGCTGGCGCCCACCGTTACCGTCGCCCAAGGTACTGGAAGCGGCACCGGGATCGGCAGCCCCTCGTCAGCCAGCCCGACATCGCCGCAAGTCGCATCACCGCCGCCCGGCACCAACAGCGCCGGCACGGCGCAATCTGCCGGCCGGCTGAACACCAGTGAGGGCGTCACCACCGGCGCGGCGTCGAGCGAAAGCTTCGACAAGGCGATCGCCGACGAGAACAGGACGGTCGACCGCCGGGTCAACGGCATCTGCCGCGGCTGTTAACTCTTGGCGGCCGCGCCTTTGATGAACGCGGGTCGCGCAGATGTGAGCGCGACATGAGCGCGCGGCTGAAGCCGCGGTCCTACATTGAGTTAGCATGGGCGGGACGCGGCGGAGGAGGCTTGCAAAGAAAAGCCTTGGACAGAGGAGTGACGGGTGATGTTGCGTAAAACGATGATTGCCTTGCTAGCGACGGCCACGGTCGGCCTGTTCACGGTCGATGCCGCGTCGGCTCGAGGTGGTTTTGGTGGTGGCGGTTTCCACGGCGGTGGTGGCTTCCACGGTGGCGGGGGCTTTGGTGGCTTCCACGGTGGTGGCGGCGCTTTCCGCGCCATGGGCGCGGGCGGTGGCTTCCGGTCGGCTGCGATCGGCGGCGGTTGGCACGGTGGAGGCTGGCACGGCGGCGGCTGGCATCGGCGTGGCTGGGGCTATCCGTTCGCGGCGGCCGCGATCGGCTTCGGCCTGGGCTACGGCGCCTACGATTACTATGACGGCTACTACGGCAACCCGTACTACGCCGGTTACGGCTACGATGACGGGTATGGCTACGGCTATGGATATGGTGACGGCGGCTGCTACGTCGTGCGCCGTCGCATGCTGACGCCCTATGGCTGGCAGGTCCGGCCCGTGCAGGTTTGCAACTGAGACATCTGCTGACGCATGGCCGCTCCATTGGATCGCCATGCCGATGATGTTGGAATGATCGGCGCGGCCTCGGTGTTTTGATGCCGGGGCCGTCGCGCATTGGTATGCGGCTTGCATCGCATCGCAGCAGTCTGTGCGTGAACGCGTCGCGAAAACAAACGGTCCGGCTGCGATTGGAGCCGGGCCTCAGAGGATATCAGAGATGCTGACCATTCCTGATCTGACATTGCTGTTCATGGTCGTTGTTTCGGGCCTCGCCATCGCATTCGTCTACATGCTCCACGAGCTCGAGCCGAAGCTTGCACGGCTGCGGCAGCGAGGCGATCGCGTCTTGCGCGACCGCACAAAGTAGGCGGAAACGCTGATTGCTGTGGCTTCAGCCGTAGAGACATTGCGCGTGCGGAGCTGTCGCTCAGCACGGCGCGCTTTCTGGGTGGGCAATCCAGAGACGGGGAATTCACGGCCCCAAAAGAACAAGGCCGTCGACGTAGTATACCGTCAACGACCTTGCCAGCCCCGGATATTGAAATCGGCTCACGCCATCCGGTGTTTAAGGATGACTCGGATTCGAAGTCGGATATGTGAACCAGTTCACAAAGTCCGGATTAATTCACGGTAACGGGCACTCTTGCGAGGCTGCTGTCGGCAGGCCTGGAGCTGGAAATTCCACCTTAGGTCCTGATGTTGCTCGGGATTTGGCGCTTCTTGATGGCCGGGCCGGTGGCATCGCGCTCGGCCGCCATCAATTCTCAACCGCGCGATCTGTGGCGCTTCCGGTTGGCGCTCCGGGTGGCCTTCGACCGCTTGCGCGGCTCGGGCTCGGCGGCTGGCTCATTGGCCTGCGCGCTCGCGAGCGATTGGCGCAGGCCCTCGACCTGTTCGGTCAGCGCGGCGACCTGGTCGGACAGCTTCTTGGCGTCGGCCTGCTGCGCGGCAAACTGCTTGCGCATGCTCAGCAGCTGGTCCTGCACTTCCTGCAACTGGTCGATGGATTCCTGCTGGGTCACCTCCATGCCCTTGGTCTTTTCCACCAAGGCCTCGGAGACCTGCGCGGTCCGCGCCTGCCACTGACGGGCGGCGACCATCCGGTCAGTTTCGGGCACGTTGCCGCTGAAGCTGCGCCACAGCGCGATCGAGCCGATCCCGAACAGCACGAGCACCAGCGCCACGGCGCCGATCGCGATCGGCTGCACGCCGATCAGGCTGCTGGCTTGTGCATTCCGGGGGGCAAGTTCGACCATGCGACCAGAACCGGACATCAATTGAAAGGTTCCGAATAGCACAACCTCGGCGCGGGCAAAACCCCCGGGGATTCAAGCAGGTGGCGAGGGGAGTGCAAAACTCGCCGCAAATTCCGGAGGCTTCTGCCTCAAAACGGGACTGTCCGGCGCGCGTCCGTGGTTCAGCCCGTTGGCGCGATCAGGCCGACCCTCATGTCCTTCGCCAGATAGACGCAAGCGCCGTCGGCCAGCACGCGGCCGTCGGCGATGCCCAGCACCAGCCGGCCGCGCCTGACCTGACGCATGTCGATCTCGTAGCGCACGAGCCTGACGTCCGGCGTGATGTGGCCCCTGAACTTGACCTCGCCGACCCCGAGCGCGCGGCCTTTGCCCGGCGAGCCCGACCAGCCGAGCCAGAAGCCGATGATCTGCCACATCGCGTCGAGCCCGAGGCAGCCGGGCATCACGGGGTCGCCGGCAAAGTGGCAGGCGAAGAACCAATGGTCCGGCGCAACGTCCAGTTCGGCGGCGACCCGGCCCTTGCCGAAGGCGCCGCCGTCGATGCCGATGTCGGTGATGCGATCCATCATCAGCATCGGTGGTGCCGGCAGCTGCGCATTGCCGGGGCCGAAATAGCCGCCCGCGCTCGAGCGCAGCAGATCTCCTCTCGTGTAGGACGATTGCGGTGTGTGAAAATCATGCGGGTTGAACAAGATGGCCACCGACCTTGGGGTTATGGTTGAACGCTAGGAGCGGCTGCGCCGCGTGGCTTTTGGCTGCACCGGCGGGGACTTGGCAGGCAGGCGCAGCGCCGCGGCCATGAACGCCCAGACGTCGCCGGTCAGCCTTGCCGGATCCGGCCGCAGGTCGGCCGTGAGCGCGCCGATCAGTGCCTGGCGGATGCCGCCGATCATCAGCGCGATGGTGAGGTGAGGGTCGAGGTTGCCGGGTACGATCCCGTCGCGCTGAGCGGCCTCGATCATTCGTGCCCCGGCTGCCAGCTGGCGGCTGGTGAAAGCGGTCTCGACATCCAGCACTTCGGGCGCCCGGCTCAGCGGTCCGATCACCAGCGGCGCAAACGGGTGCTCATAGTGAAACGCGACATAGGCGCCGATCCGCGCCTTCTCCCGGTCCGCCCAGTTGCTGGCGGACAGCTTGGCGCCGCCGAATGCGGCCTCATCGAGATGTTCATAGAAGTCTTCGACCACGGCGGCGATCAGGCCGGCCTTCGATCCGAAGTGGTGATAGGCGAGCCCGACCGAGACTTGGGCCCGTCTCGCGACGGCCTGCATCTCGATATGCCCTTGGCCTTCGATCAGCTCCTCTTGGGCTGCCGAGAGCAGTCGCTCCCGTGTCCCTTGGCTCGTTGCGCTCATCGTCGACTCGTTTGAATTGAATTCAATTCAAACCGGCGGATGCTAGAATGTCAAGCCTGGGCGCCGAATGGCCGAGCGTGCCGGTGCGGGGCTAGCGAATGGCGTTTGCGATCAAGACCGGGATCTCCGAACCGCGGGCGAATGCATTCATCTTCACCGCGCAGAAGACCATGTACGGCGGCAAGCTGATCGCTGCCGGCGACATCGTGTTCGTGTTCGCGAGCGAGAACGAGGGTGTGGCAACGGCCTGATCGCCCGCGCGGTGGTGACGTCAGCCGAACCGGTGCCGCGCAAGCCTGACATCGCCAGGCAAACGCCGCGTGTCAGCATCGCGGTCAGGCGTGTTGCGCTGGCGAAGGGGCCGCTGGGACGCGATGCGCTCAAGCGCTTCAAGGATTGGGACGACGGCCGGCCCGAGACCGAGCTCAATTTCAAGTTCTATCGCCAGGCCACCAACAAGATCGTCGGCATCACGGACGAGACGGCGGCGTTCCTCGATCGGTTCTTCTGATCGGCCACAGCCGTGTCCACCGGAAAAAGTTGCGGCCAGCCTTTGGGGGAAGGCTGGCCGCGCGCGAACCGGTCTGGGACGGGGAGGGGTGGGGATGTGACCGGGTCGCGAACTCGATTCCTTGTTGCCGCTCAGCGCGAGCTTGCGGTTGAAACTGCCGGGCGGTTGTCACCGAGCGAGACCCACACATTGGGATCGCTCTGCGATTGCCGCTTGACGAAGCGGTAACCGGTCTCCGTCCAGGCGACGATGCTCTCGTTCTGATTATCGAGCACGAACTCGCCCTTGTCGGTCTTCACCGTCAGCACCGCGTGGCCTTCGCCCTTCCTGTCGCGCACCACCGTGATCAGCAGCGCCTCGCGCGGCCAGCCGGCATCCATCAGCATCTTGCGCTTCAGGAGCACGTAGTCCTCGCAGTCGCCGTAACCGTCAGTCGGCAACGACCATTTCTCGATCACGCCCCAATGATCCATGTCGGTCATCGGCTTGATGGATTCGTTGACCCACTTGTTGACCCGCACGAGGTCGCGCCAGGCGGTCTGCGACAACACGATGTCGCGTGGTTGCGTCTTGCCGCCGCGGCATTCGGCGGGATTGTCGGTGCAGAATTCGACCCAGCCGATCGGCGAGCGCGCAACGTCACCCAGGCTGGCGTAGACCACGTCGCCGGCCTTGGCCGACACGCACGTCGCAAACAGAATGGCGGCAACCGCCAAACCTTTCCCCTGTCCCCTGAACCCAAACATCGTGGCCCCCGTTCTTCTTGTTGGGACCACGTTTCGCACAAAGCTTTTGCGCCGCCGCTAAGTGCGTGAAGTAGATTTGACGCGAATACTGGTAAAAGCTGCGGCGAATTCGATCTTTACTTGAATCGAATTCTCGTAAAATTTGAAACAACTGCAATTGATTCAAATTTTATCTATTAACGCGGCAAGCGCTGCGCCTGCACGGTTTGTTGCCTCAAACGCTCCGGCCGTTAACCGCCGATTTCACGGCGCCAAACGCCGCGAAGGCGGCCACCGGTGCACCGGAGGCCGCCTTCGCGGGCTGAAAACGGGGTCTTGAGCGGTTTTCCGCTTTACCTGGCGGTAACGCTCTCTTCGAGCGTTTCCGCAGACTGCTCGTGGACGAACTCGAGCGCGAAGCCTTCCTCGAGATTTCGCACCACGCGGGCCTGCACCCGGCCGAGCATCACCAGCGACTTCAGCGGCGGGCGGTTCTCGGCGGCAATGGCGGCACCGGACAAGGAAAGGTCGATGATGCGGCAGGTCATCCGCGTGCCGTCTTCCTGGGTGAGCAGGGCGATCGGGTTGCGCGGCACGATACGGTCGTGGCGGCGATCCTCGGGCAGATTGAGGATGTCGCGGTTGGCGAGCCAGGTGAGCTGGGCGGCGAGCTTGTCGCGCTTGCGCGCGGTGGCGCCGATCGTCATCGCAAAGCCGTTGTCGATGATGCGGGTGATGCGGCCCTCGACCCGGCCGATATGGTCGAGATAGGCGATCACGCGGTCGCCGACATTGCCGATGCCGGGCGCCAGCAAGGCGAGGCCGCCCGGGGACATGTTGATAATCTGACAGGGAAACTCGCGCCGGTCGGGCAGCATGTAGCGGCCGAGCAGGTGCACCTTGACGCGCTGGAAGCGCCGCCGCTCCTCGGCAACGGGGACGACGGTAGTTTTCTTCTGTGCAAACGACATCACAACAAACCCGACCACCGTCCATTCGGAGCCCCGACGACCCTAAGGCTGATAGGGTTAACGGGGCGTTACGGTTGTGAAAGGGAACCCGGACACGGTGCGAGAGCGATGAGCGAAGCTCACGTGCGCCGTACCTGGGGACGATAGGCTCATTCAGATGCCGCGTCAGGTTCTCCGAACCATCGCGCTGCGGCTTGTGCAGTCTCCTCCAGATCCGGTTCGATGTCTGTGGCCCACGCCACAAACCCATCGGGACGCACCAGCACCGCGCGCAAGCCCAGCCGATCGCCGGCATCGCTTGCGACATAGTTGAACCGCCCACGCCAGCGATCGGCCAGCGCGCGCAGGGGAGAGCGCGGCGCGAAGTCGAGCAGCAGGCCGCGTCCATCTCTGAGCAGTTCGCCGAGCCGCATCCCGCAGGCGAACTCGAAGTCGGGTGCGCTGCGACCCACTAGCGGGTGGCCGCCGCCAAGATCGTAGCGCAGCGAAACGCCCCAGACGCGCTCGGCAAAATACGTCGCGCCGTCCTCCGTCGCGATCAAGTCGCGGATGATGGCTTCGAGCGCACGCGAGCTCCGGCTCGGCCGCATCAGCGCGACCTGGGCGCGCGACCAGTCCAGGATCTGCGCACCCACCGGATGCCGTTCACTGCAATAGCTGTCGAGCAGATCCGCCGGCGCGTCGCCGCGGATCGTGGCCGCGAGCTTCCAGCCGAGATTCATCGCATCGCCAAGCCCGAGGTTGAGCCCCTGGCCGCCCAGCGGAGAATGGATGTGCGCGGCGTCGCCGGCGAGCAGCACGCGTCCGTTCCGGTAAGCCGTCGCCTGACAGGCGCGATCCGTCCAGGTGGTAGCAAGCTGGAGGGCCGTCAACGACACGTCGGTGCCGGAGACGCGGCGCAACACCGCCTGCACACGCTCGCGCGTGATCTCTTGGGTGCGGTGGAAGGCGCCGCCGTCGAAGTCGACCATCGCGATGGTGCCGGGATGCGCATACGTATACATGCCCGTTGGCGTGTAGTGGCGGCCGGGGCGGAGCTTGTCCGGATCGGCGATCTCGACCTCGACCGAATAGCCGGTGAATTCGGGATCGGTGCCGACGAATTCAAAGCCGCCCGCCTTGCGCACAATGCTGCGGCCGCCGTCGCAACCGACCAGCCAGCGTCCATGAAACGTCTCGCCGCCGGCGCGAACGGTGACGCCGTCATCCGATTGATCGAACGCCTCGACGCCCGCGCCGCGCCTGATCTCGACGCCCATCGCGATCGCGCGCGCGGCGAGTGCGGCTTCGAGCGCCTCCATGTCGACCGCCATGCTGGTGCCGGCCGGACCCGGCAGGCGATACGGCCATTTCGATGCGTCGATATCGTCGTGATAAAACTGGATGCCGGCGAAATGGCCGGCCGGGCGGCGCGGCTGCTGCATCCAATGCGCGCCGTTCGACGCGTCATCCTTCGTACGCTGCGGCGCCGCGATGTCGTCCAGCATCCCGCGACGATAGAGGGCCTCGATGGTGGGCGCCGAGAGGCCGCGCATCCCGAACGGCAGCCGTTTCAACGGCGAGCGCGGGTCCGCGGCCTGCTCGAGCACCAGGACTGAGAGCTTTGCGAGCCGCAACTCGCAGGCAAGCAGCAGGCCGACCGGGCCCGTGCCGGCGATTACGACATCATGGGGAAAGGGGTGGTTGTTTTGCATGAACTGCTCCTTTGTCGATGTTCGACCGGAGCGGTTCGTCGGGTTGAGAACCACACGGACGAACAATGGACGCTTCGACAGCGTCCGGTGTTCGTCGTGGGGATCTCATGCACGAGGCAGGAGATCAGAGCTTTCGTTTTCGAAAGGACTTCGATTTCGAAAGGACTTGGGCTTACCAAACCAAGTCTGCCTTTTCCGACACCGGCGATATAGCGGCATCGCGGCAGATCCGCAATGGCGGTCTGTGCGTGCGGGTTATGGGAACAACGCACGGCCGCGATGTGCGACCGCATCGACATTATCAGGACCGTCGACGCGGCGCGCGCCAGGGCGCGGTGCAAGATTGTCCGGCGTCTTGATGTTGCTCGCGAGGCCTGCGGCCTCGAAGGCCTTGATCAGCCACCAGCCGAGATCGATCTGACCGGGCAGCAGCCCGAGCTTGGCGGAGCCAGGATAAGCGTGGTGATTGTTGTGCCAGCTCTCGCCCATGCTGATCAGCCCGGCGATACCGACATTGTAGCCCTGGGCTGCAACGCCTTCGATGACCCAGGTCTGTCCGCCCTTGCGATGCGAGTAGTGACCGATCAGCCAATGGCCGGTAACGCAGACGGCGACCCGGACGCAGATGCCCCAGACCAGCCAGCTCCACGAGCCGATGGCAAAAAACAGGATCGCCCAGGGCAGTTGTTGCCACATCCAGCTTCGCTCGACGAACGCATAGAAGCGGTCGTCGGCAAGCCGCGGTTCGAGCTGGAAGACCGGCGGGTGCTTCAGCACGAGGGTGCAGTGTAATTGCCACCAGGCATCGCGCCAGAAGCCGGCGGCGTGGCGGGAGTAGGCGTGGCACGCCGCCTGGCGTTGCGCCCAATCGCGGAAATCGTGCAGCCGCACCATGCCGTAGGGGCCGGCCATCCCGACCAGCGTGCCGAGAAAGATGCAGAGTCGTTCGAGCCACAGCGGGCAGTCGAAACTCGCATGGATCAGGCGGCGATGCATGCCGACCGAATGGCCGAAGCACAGCGTGATCGCGCTGGCCACGATGAACAGCGCGAATGCGCTCCACGAGAACAGTAGCGGTCCGAACACGATCGCGACCGCGGTCATGCCGCCGAGCCACAACGACTTCGCCGGCGCCCATTGCACGCGCCCATCCAGCGGGTCGGTGCTGTCGTCCGCGAAGATGCGTTCGGATCCGGGTTGCAGCTTCATTCCGTAACCTGAAATTGTACCGCAGGTTTGGATGGAGTAGCCGTTGCTGTCAATCCGCCACGCGCCTCCGTCATGTCGCAGTCCGCATTGGCGTCCCCGGCCGCCTCACCTAGCCTGTCGTGGCTTGGATGCTCATTCACGAGGTCGCGTGATCGATCCCGACCTGTTCAAAGCCTACCCGAATTATCGGGCGATCGAGAACCATCACACCTCGCCCGAAGAGGCCGGCAAGATCTTCGCCCAGGCCAAGCCGAAGCTTGCGGTCTACTCGCACATCGTGTTCGCGAGCCAGCCGCCGACGCAGGATGTGCCGGAGGACGCGCTGCTGAAGCGGACGCGCACGACCTATCAGGGACCGCTCGTGATCGGGCACGACCTGATGTCGTTCGTGATCTCGGATAAGGTCGAGGGCTTTGCGCCCGACGGCATCGCGATGAAGTGACGATCCGTGCGAAGCCGCGCGGCGGGTTACTTGGCTTCGGCGTCCATGGCCGGCTCGGCCGGCGCCGCCGGTGGTTCAATAGTTACGGCCTTCAGCACCTTGCGCTTTGCGGCGCGGATCTCGAGCTGCAACGGCGGCTGATAGGACCCGGCCGGCGGCTCGAACGTGAAGGCATGGTGTCCGTCGCCCTTGTTAAGCTTGAGCAGATCGTTGCGAAACTGATCGGCAACGACTTCGCCGACAAGGTTACCGTTGAAGTAGATATCAATCGGTACCCTCTTGTCGGGGTGCTGGTTGTACAGGGCCCAGCCGGCAATCCGCTTTTCGTTGAAGACGTCGACATGGCCGGTGATCTCGCCATACAGGCTCTCGATGCCGGCCTCGATCACCTCGAGGTCGCTCTCGTAGATCGATCGCGTCACATCGAAACTGAAATTCGCCGTATCGACACACTGCTTGAGCAGGTTCTGTCGATGCGCCTTCATTCGTTGCAGCGTGTCCAGCTCGCCCAACTTGACGTACATGCCGACGATACCTTCGATACCAGGATTCATGGTGTCGTTCCCCGCAATGCTACAAGCCTATTGGCCCTCAGTTGCGTTCACAATCAACGGTTCTTTGTTTACGGAAAAATACTCCCGTCAAGACTTGAAGCGCGTCGTCCCGCCAGGGCCTGTCATGAAGGCCTTCATGACAGGCGTTCATGACATCCCGATCGTCGTGACCTAAAGTCGGTGCGGCCGAACCCGGCCCAATGACAAGGACAGGGAGAGCGAACCGATGGAGCAGATCCGCGTCTGCACGCATGACGGACCTGGAGCCAAGCCCGTAATCCGGACGGTGCCATGGCCGGATGTCGGCAAAAAGGCGGCCTTGATCAAGGTCGGCGCCTGCGGTGTTTGCGGAACCGATCTGCACATCCTGAAGGGACACTGGCCGAAGCCACTGCCATGGCCGTTCATGCTCGGCCATGAGCTCGGTGGCGTGATCGTCGAATGCGGCCCGGAGTTCACCGAGGACTTCATGAGCAAGCCGCTGCAGGTGGGGTCGAAGGTGATGATCCCGCCCTTGATGCCGTGCGGCCGCTGCTATTACTGCATCCATTATCCCGAGAGCGCCAACAAGTGCCTGACACCGGTGTATTACGGCCGCTATCTCGGCTTCGACAAGGCGCCGCACATGTGGGGCGGCTGGGCCGAATATGTCTATGTCGATCTCGACATGCTGCCCGGCACCAAGATCTACAAACTGCCTGACGACATGTCACTGCGGCTCGGCGCGCTCTCGGAGCCGTTGACCTCCTGCATCCGCGCCTTCAACCGCGCCACCCGCGCCGGCGGCTTCAGCTGGGGCGACAAGGTGGTGATCCAGGGCTCCGGGCCGATCGGCATCCTCGCGGTCGCGGCCGCGCAGGAGATGGGAGCAGGGCGCGTGATCTGCGTCGGCGCACCGGAGACGCCGCGGCTGGCGCTGGCGCGCAAGTTCGGCGCCGAGGCGACCGTCGATATCGAGCAGCTCAAGACGCCGGAGGAGCGCATCAACGCGGTGCGCGATATCGTCGGCGGCTTCGGTGCCGATCTCGTGATGGATTGCTCGGGCCATCCGACCGCCGGCCCCGAGGGCATCGAGATGCTGCGCGACGGTGGCACCTATGTCGAGATGGGACAGTTCACCGACGCAGGTTCGATCGATACGTCGTGGCACCGCATCTGCACCAAGGACCTCAACGTGCTCGGCTCCTGGGGCTTTACCGGCAACGACCTGCCGCTCGGCGTCGACATGCTCTACCGCACGCGCAACAAATACCCTGGCTCGACATGCAGATCTATCCGTTCACCGAGGACGGCGTCGCGCAGGCGGTCGCGGACGCGATGGCGATGAAGACGGTGAAGTCGACCATCGTGCCTTGGCCGGAGCTGGTCGGGTGATGCAGGAAATGGAAGCATCGCTATTCCTGTTGCAGTGCCCTCAAGAACGCCTGCCGGGGATAGCCGTGATATCGCTCGCCGGGACGACGGTGCGGCGCTAACATCCGCCCATGCAATCGAACCGTGTGCCGCCGAGTGTAACGTTTGCGTGGGGAAACCTGTCCGAGGACTTCGCGCTGTTCCGTACGCTCAGCGCGGAGCAGCGGCTGATCGCCTTTGGCGCGATGACCCGGCGCGACCTGGTGCGTGGCGAGCTGCTCGTCGAGCAGGGCGGCGCCTCGGATTCATTGTTCCTGGTGCTGCACGGCGCACTCGCGGTGCACAGGACCGATCATCCCGAGCCGATTGCGGAGCTTCGTGCCGGCGAGCTGGTCGGCGAGATCGGCTTCTTCGCCAATATCCCGCGCACGGCCAACGTGATCGCGATCCGCGATACCAGCGTGCTGGTGCTGACGCGGGCGGCCTATGCGCGGCTGGTGCAGGAAACGCCTGGCATCGTTGAGGCGGTGCTTGCCGCCCTTGCACAGCGCTTTGCCGTCCAGACCGCGCGACTGTTGCCGGCCCGGGCGTCGCCGAAGGCACGGACCGTCGCGCTGATTGCGTGCGGGCGGGAGCCGCTGCCGCCTGCCTTCGAACAGAGGTTGCGCGAAGGCCTTGCCGCCGCAGGTGCCGAGATCGTCGATCTCGCGCGCATTCAGGCCATGTTCCCCGGCCGCGCGCTCGATTCATCCGAGGTCGCCGACTGGCTCAACCGGATCGAGTATGACGCGCCGCTGGTGGCCTATTTCGGTGGTGCTGAAGCATCCGAATGGACGCGCAAGACCATTCGCCAGGCCGACCTCGTGGTGTTCGCCTGCCGCGGTGATGCTCCGCCACCGGTTCTCACCGAGATCGAAAGCTTCGCCTGCGGCGTGCATCCGGCGTCGGCGCGGCGCCTGGTTCGCGTTCATGATATCAGGCAACATGAGGTCAGCGGCACCGCGGCCTGGCTCGCGCGGCTGCCTTGCTTCATGCATCACCATGTCGCGCTCGAAGACCAGATCGATATCGAGAGCCTGGTGCGCTTCCTGTGCGGCCGTGCCGTCGGGTTTGTCGCCGGCGGCGGCGGCAGCCTCGGCACCGCGCATGTCGGGGTCTACAAGGCGTTTCGCGAGCGCGGCGCGATGTTCGACATCTTCGTCGGCACCAGCGTCGGTTCGGCGATGGCGGCCGGCTTTGCCAAGAATTACGACGCCGAGCATCTTGAGCGCGGTACCCATGAGATCTTCGTCTCCAGCCGCAGCTTCCGCCGCCCGACCTGGCCGCGCTACGCGCTGCTGGACCACAAGGCCTTCGATCGGGCGCTTGCCGATCAGTACGGCCACACCTGCCGGATCGAGGATTGCTGGCGGCCGTTCGCGGCGGTCGCGACCAACCTGTCGACGCACAATCTCGAATTGATCCGGACCGGCCTGCTCTGGCAGGCGGTGCGGGCATCCAGCGCCATCCCCGGCCTGCTGCCGCCGTTCTATACCAAAGACGGCTCGATGCTGGTCGACGGATGTCTCGTCGACAACGTTCCGCTGGCGCAAATGCATCAGATGAAGAGCGGCCCGAACCTGGTGGTCCATTTCGGCGAGCCGGCGACCGAGATGTTCGACGTCGACTATGCCGCGCTGCCTGGAAGGTTCGAGCTGCTCGCGTCGCTGCTGACGCCGTTCCGGCGGAAAGCGCTTCCTGCCGCGCCGAGCGCCGTCAACGTGTTGTGGCGAAGCCTCGTCGCGCATCAGCGCTACGATACGCTGCCGACGACGCCGCTCGACTTCGTGATGCGCCCGCCGACGCCGGATGGCGTCGACGTGACCGATTTCGACCGCCATCAGGAAATCTTCGAATCCTCGTACCGCTGGGCGCAAGAGACCATCGCGGCCTCGGAGGCGGCGCATCATCCAGCCATTGCTGCGATCGTCGCGTCGGCCAAGGTAACGGGCACCGGCTTGTCCGCGGACAACAGTGCGGATCAGACGACGACTGTGACCGCACCCATTTCCCATCAGGCCCGCGTCGGCTGAACGTCTTGCAGGCGGCGTCGAGGTCGATCATCGTGCCGGCCGAAATCCGGAGATGACGATGCCGTTCGATCTAATTCTGCGTGGCGGACGGGTGATCGACCCGTCGCAAAAGCTCGATGCGGTGACGGATGTCGCCTTTGCCGGCGGCAAGGTCGCCGCGGTCGGCCGGGAGCTGAAGGCCGATCCCGCAACCGAGATCCGCGACGTCTCCGGGCTGATCGTCTCGCCGGGGATCATCGACCTGCACACCCATGTCTATTGGGGCGGCACCTCGCTCGGTATCGACGCGGAAGAGTTCTGCCGGACGTCCGGCGTCACCACCTCGGTCGATACCGGCAGCGCCGGCCCCGGCAATTTCGCCGGCTTCCGCAAGCACGTGATCGAGCCGAGCCAGGTCCGCATCCTCGCTTATCTGCACGTCTCGCATGCCGGCATCTTCGGCTTCTCCGACCGCGTGATGGTCGGCGAGAGTGAGGAGTTGCGGCTGATGAATCCGGTCGACGCGGCGCGCGTGGCGGACGAGAACCGCGACCTCATCGTCGGCATCAAGGTGCGGGTCGGCCTGTTCGCCTCGGGCACCTCGGGGCTGGTGCCGCTCGAGATCGCGCTCGAGGTTGCCGAACAGGTCGGCATGCCCCTGATGGCGCATATCGATCATCCGCCGCCGAGCTACGAGGAGGTGCTCGCCCGCTTGCGCCCGGGCGATGTGCTGACCCATGCGTTCCGTCCGTTCCCCAACACGCCCGCGACCGCGCAGGGCACGGTGAAGAAGGTGGTGCTGGAGGCGCGCGAGCGCGGCGTGCTGTTCGATATCGGCCATGGCAAGGGCTCGTTTGCCTTCAAGACCGCGCGCGCGATGCTCGCCAACGGCTTCTACCCAGACACCATCTCTTCCGACATCCATCAGCTCTGCATCGACGGGCCGGCTTTCGACCAGGTGACGACGATGTCGAAATTCCTCTGCATGGGGATGTCGCTGCCAGACGTGATCGCGGCGTCCACCGTCAACGCCGCGATGGCGTTGCGTCGCCCGGAGCTCGGCAGCCTCAAGCCCGGCAGCGTCGGCGACGCCACGCTGATCTCGATCCGGGAAGGGCAGTTCGATTATGTCGACGTGGTCGGCGAACACCTGACGGGCGATCGCAAGATCGCGTCCGAAGGCGTCGTGATCGGTGGCCGCTGGTGGCATCCAAGATAGGGCGTGGTCTCGTAAGACCGGCGAGCGCTTTGCATTCATAAAGGCGACATGAAAGCTGGTCTGAATCGATGTCGGCCAAGAGCCCGGAGCGGACAGCCCGCACACTTCCCAATCGCTTGAAAGTGCGGTCATATGGCGTCCAGTGGCACTTGGACCTTTGACATTGGACGTTTGACACTTGGCGCCTTGGGGCGAGGGTGTCCGCTTGCACGGGGGGAATGCGCGTGAAGGAACTCGCTGGAAAGACCGCGTTCGTGACCGGCGCAGCGTCAGGCATTGGATTGGGAATCGCGACAGCTCTCGCCCAGGCGGGGGTGAAAGTCATGCTTTGCGATATCGAAGAAGCGGCTTTGTCCACGGCGCTCGAGCAACTGCGGCTCACCAACGTCGATGTCGACGGCGTGAAAGCCGACGTCTCGCTCAAAGCCGAACTCGCCGCCGCCGCCGAAGCCACGACGGCCCGCTACGGCAAGGTGCATATCCTCGTCAACAACGCCGGCGTCGGCGGCGGTGGGCCCTATGGCACCTGGACCGACGCGTCATGGAATTGGACCCTGGGCGTCAACCTGATGGCGACCATTTGGGGGATCGAGATTTTCGGGCCGTTGATCGAGCAGCATGGCGAGGGTGGACACATCGTCTCCACTGCCTCGCTCGCCGGCCTTATTTCAGGGGGGAGCACTGCATACAACGTTTCAAAATATGGCGTGGTCGCGCTGTCCGAGGGACTGCGGCCTGAACTTGCGCCGCGCGGGATTGGCGTATCGGTGCTGTGTCCCGGGTTCATCCGCACTCAAATCGTGAACTCAGGGCGCAACCTGCCCAAGCGCTTCGAGGGGGCGGTCCGTGCCATGCCGACTTCAGGCCCGATTGCCGAGCGGATCAATCTGGTGCGCGAGCGCGTCTCTCAGGGCATCGATCCGATGTATGTCGGTGAACTCGTCCGCGAAGGCGTCGAAAACGACTGGCCATATATCTTCACCGACCTCGAATTCGAGCCGATCGTCGACGCGCGCTTCGCCGCAATCAAGCAGGGCTTTGACCGTATCCGTGGGCGCAACCCGAAACGTTGAGCGCGCAGGGCACGGTGAAGAGGTGGTGTCACTACCCGGCGTGATCGCCGCGTCCACTGTCAATGCCGCGATGGCGCTCCGGTGATCGCAAGATCGCGCCTAGACGGCGCCCTCGTCGGGAATATTCAACACGATGCCGCAGCTTTTGCAGTGGACAGCATCGATATCGTGACGAAGAAGGCCACAGGATGGGCATCTGAACCGCACCTTGCTTGGGCTGAACAACACCTTTGCCAGGTTCAGGAAGAGTGTGACACCGAATATCATGATCACAACTGTAATCATGCGACCCGGCGTTCCGGGTAAGGTGATATCGCCAAAGCCCGTGGTCGTGAGCGCGGTAATCGTGAAGTAAAGTGCGTCTGCGTAATTCTTGATGCCGGGGTTCACACCTCGCTGCGTTTCGTAAACCACGCCCGTCATGATGAAAACAAAGACGGACAGATTGGTGATTGCGACCAGCAGTTCTTCGTTGCGACGAAAGAAGACGCTGTCCTCACGGAGGAATCGTACCACCCGGTACGTTCGCAACAGCCGAAACGTGCGGAGTACGCGCAGGAAGGCCGCGGCTTCGCTCGCTGTTGCCGCCAGCAAGGATACAATCGCAGCGACGTCGGTCCAGGTCGTGATGCTGAGCAGTTCGCGGCTCACCCGACGACTTCCTGCCATGCGCAACATCAACTCGACCAGAAAGGCGACACCAAAGGCAACATCGAGGCCCCGTACCAAAGCACTGCGCGGCAGGAACGACGTGCCGATGATGAACAGGAGTGAGGCCAAATCAAAGACCAGAAGCGCATAGAGAAAGAGACGCGAATTAGCGCTGCGTCCACAGTACAGGTGGCGCATCGAAGTCCGAAATCGAGAAAGCGGCGTTCGGGGAGAGCCCTCAGCCTGCACTCCCAGTGCTGACACGCTTGTCGCCTCCACAGGCTGTGGCCTGCCAGCCTCCGGCACCTGGCCTAACCGTTCCTGCAACCACGCCAAATGACGAAGCTTGATGTAGATCAAGGCGGCAGCAACTGGTCCCGGTCAATTCCGACAGTCTGTTGCCAAAGCTGTGGGGTAAATCCAATGGGCGTTATTTGGACGATTATTATTGGTTTTATTGTCGGAGTGATCGCCAAGTTCATCATGCCTGGCGACAAGTCGGAGCCCAAGGGCTTCATTCTCACGGCCGTCCTTGGAATTGTCGGCGCTTTCGTCGCGACCTACCTTGGCCAGGCCGTTGGATGGTACGCACCCGGGGAGAGCACAGGCTTCATCGGTGCCGTTGCCGGCTCAATCATTCTGCTGTTTCTTTACGGCCTCGTGATGGGCCGCCAAGGGCGCGCTTGATTGATTGACCATCGGCGGTCGTCGCTACAGGCCGGCGATGATTGCCTTGCGGTTGGCCACTACCCTTCGGAAGGATCGCGAAACTCGCCGATCTTGCGTACGGCGACGTCGATCGACATCCCCAGATAGTCTTTCGCATCGCCAAACCATGAACCAGCCAGCGGGATCGCCTGGCCTGGATAGCGCGCAATCGCCACCGGGATCAGATCAAATCCGGCACTGATGCTGTTGGTCGGGTCATAATCCAGCCAACCGGCACCGGGAAGAAACACCTGCAGCCACGCATGCGTTGCGCCGGACCCGGTCATGCCAACGGCGCCACCGTCCACGGTTGCGTCATAAAGGTAGCCGCTGACGAAGCGCGCCGCAAACCCGAGCCGGCGCAAGGTCTCGATCATCAGCCAGGCAAAGTCCCGGCAGGTGCCGGACCTTGTGCGGAGAGTATCGCCTGGCGATTGCGTCCCCTCGGCATCCCTCGCGCAGTAGCGGAAAGAGTCGCGAAACGAGCCGAGCAGGCGCTGCAAAACATCGGTTGTTCGATCCTGGTCACCCGCGACGAAGCTCTTCGTCCATGTTGACACGCTGCCGTCGGGATCGTCCGCGTGAGGCCGCAGATAACCGGCGAGATCGGTCCACTCATCCGGGGTGTACTGTACCGGCACCTCGTCGGCCCGAGACTCGAGCGGAAACGCCTCAATCCCCTTCACCCCGAAATAGACTCCGCGAACCTTGAACGCGATTTTGAGTTCACTGGATCGCTCGCTGAAGTCCATCACCGTTATGGCGTTGGTCCGGGGGTCGGTAACCCAGCGGATCGTTGACGGCACGCTGGTCTTTACCGACCAGCTCAGCAACCGCGCAGAAGCGCCGCGTCGCGGCAGGAACATGGCTCGATGGGTACCGAAGGTGACAGGCGTAGCGTATCGGTAGGTGGTGGTATGGCTTATTTCGCCAAGCATCGCCATACGAGCCTTCTCCCGGTTCGACTGCCGCGTCGAGGAAGAATGAAGATCGGGTTGGCGCGTGGCCGAAGCAGTGGAACGCGCCGCCAATCGAACTTCATGCAGACGAAAGGAAGTTGATCTTGATCTAGGTCAACATCCCTGTGCTGCGAATGATGCGCAGTCGCAGCAAACCAATCGCGCCGATCGATGTCGCGCGACCGGTTCGCCGGTTCATGCTGTCATCAAAAAAAGATCGGCAGTGCGAATAATGTTCACGCCTTGCGCCGCCAAGGCCGCACCACATCTCCGCACCGCAATTCTTGGGTGAGGTTTGGCTCCCAAACCGCCCAGTTGCGAATTGTGGAGATGGACTATGGACTTCCTCGGTTTTCTTAATGGTTCAGGTTTGACTCAGCCTGCCATTTGGATCGCTGCAGCGGTCGCATGTGTGATCCTGCTGCGCATATCGAACGTATTTCGCTACATTCCCAACAATCAGGTCGGCATCGTCGAGAAGATGTGGGCGATGAGGGGCTCGATCGAGAACGGCTTCATCGCGCTGAACGGTGAGGCCGGCTATGAGCCGGAGGTGCTGCGCGGCGGCCTGCATGTGATGTTTCCCTTCATGTACCGGATCCACCGTTCGGACCTCGTGACCGTCGGCCAGGGCAAGATCGCCTATGTGTTCGCGCGCGACGGCGCGGTGCTGGAGCCTTCGCAGGTGCTCGGCGCCAACGACACCGAAGACAAGTCGGACTTCCAGGACGCGCGCCGCTTCCTGATCGGTGGCGGCCAGAAGGGTCCGCAGCGCAAGATCCTGCGCGAGGGCACCTATGCGATCAACACGACGCAGTTCGCCGTCATCACCGACGAGCGCGTTTATGGTCATGCGCTCAGCGAGCGGGAACGCGGCGTGCTCGAGAGCATGCAGCTCACGATCACCGAACGCTGGGGTTTTGCGCCGGTCGTGCTGGCGGCCGATCACGATCTGGTCGGCATCGTCACCGTGCATGACGGCCCGTCGCTGCCCCCGGGCGAGATCATCGCGCCCGAAGTCGGCATCGAGCTGCGCGACGCGGCGACCTTCCACAACAATTTCCAGGAGCCCGAGAAATTCCTGAGCGCTGGCGGCTATCGCGGCCGCCAGCTCCAGGTCATCGTCGAGGGGACCTGGTACATCAACCGCCTGTTCGCGACCGTCGAGGCGGTGCCGAAGACCGTGATCCCGGTCGGCAATGTCGGCGTCGTCATCTTCTATACCGGCCCGCGCACCGACGACGTTTCCGGCGAGCAGTATCGCCACGGCGAGCTGGTGCTGAACGGCAGCCGCGGCGTCTGGAAGGACCCGCTGTTGCCGGGCAAGTACGCGTTCAACACCTATGCCGGCAAGATCGAGGTGATCCCGACCGTCAACTTCATCCTGAAATGGATGCGCGGCGAGGTCGGCGCGATGAAGCTCGACGAGAACCTGTCGGAAATCTCGCTGATCACCAAGGACGCGTTCGAGCCGACGCTGCCGCTCTCGGTGGTGATGCATATCGACTACAAGAAGGCACCGATGATCATCCAGCGCTTCGGCGACGTGAAGAAGCTGGTCGAGCAGACGCTCGACCCGATGGTCAGCGCGTTCTTCAAGAACATCGCGCAGAAGATGACGCTGATCGAGCTGTTGCAGAACCGCGCAGCGATCCAGGAGGAAGCGGCCCACGACATGAAGGCGAGGTTCGAGAGCTATTCGCTCGATCTTCAGGAGGTGTTGATCGGCACGCCGCGCGCGGCCCCCGGTGACCACACCATCGAGAACATCCTGATCCAGCTCCGCTCGCGCCAGATCGCGCGCGAGCAGATCGAGACCTATCAGGAGCAGGAGAAGGCCGCGGTGCAGGAGCGCGCGCTCAATGAAGCCAAGGCGACGGCGGCGGCGCAGTCGGCGCTGACGCAGTCGCTGATCCAGGTCAAGGTCAACGAGAACGAGGGCTCGGCTGCGCTCGCCCGTGCGCAGAAAGATGCGGAGACGAGGAAGGTGACCGCAGCGGCGGTCGGCGAGCAGTCGCGGCTGGAAGGCCAGGGCGAAGCCGACCGGGTGCTCGCCGTCGGTACCGCCAATGCGCAGGCGACCAAGCTGTCGGTCGATGCCTATGGCGGGCCGGAGTATCGCCTGGCCGAGCAGAACTTCGCCAAGTTCGCCGATGCGCTGACACGGATCAACCAGCCGCTGGTGCCGCAATTCCTGATGTCGGGCGGGCAGGGGCAAGAGAGCAGCAATGCGGGCCTGATCCCGACCGCGATGCTGAGCTCGATGTTCGGGCAGATGATGCCCGGCGCATTGGAGAAGTTGAAGGACGAGGCACCGAAGGCCGCGCGCCGGACCAACGGTCAGTGAGGCGACGATACTCAGGCGAAGTCGAATAGCAGACAAGTGCACTCCCTCTCCCGCTTGCGGGGGAGGGGTATTTGCACGAATTCGGAATATTAGAAATATATCGGTGATTTGCCCGACGTGTCAAGTTGCCCGGTGGGACGGCGGTAGCCGTCGGCTACTTTGCATGGGGTTGTTTTCGATATTTTGGCGGCGCGCAGCGGGGCGGCCTCGGGTGGGCTCTCTCCGCGAGCCACGTCGTGGAGAAAGCCGATCAACCTGCCTGCGTGCTGCGGCTAACCGAACGATAATCTGCGGCACAAAGATCGCGCCGCCGACCCTATTCCGTCTTGTCGACGTTCCAGAACACCGGCGGCGCCGGGCCTTCCAGCACGCCGGTCAGCGATTTGCGCCAGGCGCTCGGCAAGCGGAACTGGCCGAGCGGGACATAGATCACCTGCTCGTAGGCTTGCTTCTGGATCTCCACCGCGAGCTTCTTCTGGTCCTCAGGCGAGGTGGCGCGCGCGTAGGCGTCGCGCATCTGCTCGAGCTTGGCGTCCTCGGGCCAGCCGAACCAGGCCCGCTTGCCGTTCGCGGCGATCTGGTTGTTGACGATCGGGTTCATTACCTCGGTCGCGCCCGTGAAGGTGAAGAACAGGTTCCAGCCGCCTTCCTTGGTCGGCTTCTGGCTGGCGCGGCGGCTCACCACGGTCTGCCAGTCGGTCACCTGCGCGTCGACATTGAAGCCGGCCGCGCGCAACAGCTGCGCCGCGACGGTCGGCGGCCCCTTCAGCGTCTGCACGTCGCCGGGGATCATGATCACGACCGGCGTGCCGTCATAGCCCGAGGCGGCCAATGCCTTCTTGGCCTCGGCCATGCCGTTGCCCTTGATCAGCGTCTCCGCGCCGGCGTCGCTGGCGAGCGGCGTGTCGCAGGCGAAATAGGAGCCGCAGATCTCGTAATATTTGGCGTTGCCGACGGTGGCGTCGAGCACGTCCTTCTGGTTCATCGCCAGGAATGCCGCGCGGCGGATTTTTGGATTGTCGAACGGCGGGTGCAGGAAGTTCATCCGGCCCTCGATCTGGAAGCCGAACTTGTTCAGCACGGCCACGGTGAGATCGGAATTGGCCTCAAGCACCGGCACCAGGTCGATCGACGGCTGTTCCAGGAAATCGATGTCGCCGGATTGCAGCGCGTTGATCGCGGTCTGCGCGTCCGGCATCGTGATCCATTCGACGCGATCGACCTTCGCGACCTTGCCGCCCGAGAGCCAATCCGGCTTTTCCTTGCGCGGCACGTAGTCGGCGTTGCGCTCATAGACCGCCTTCACGCCCGGCTGGAATTCGGCGGCGACGAATTTGAACGGCCCGCTGCCGATCTGCTCGGCGATCTGTTTGCCGGCCGGCGTCTCCGCGAGCCGCTTCGGCATCATGAAGGCGACATAGGAGGAGGGCTTTGCCAGCGACTCCAGCACCAGGCCGTACGGCTCCTTGAGCTTGAGCACGATCGTCTTCGGCCCGCCGGCTTCGAGGGAGGCGGTGAATTCGGCAAGCTTCTGCGCCATACCGTCAACGACGGTCCAGCGCTTCAGCGAGGCGATGCAGTCCTCCGCCGTGACCGGCGCGCCGTCATGCCATCTCAGGCCGTCGCGCAGCGTGAAGGTGTAGGTCAGCTTGTCGTCCGAGATCGTCCAGTCCGCCATTTGCGGCCGGACCTTGAAGCTTGAATCGATGCCGAGCAGCGTGTCGTAGACCATGTAGCCATGGTCGCGGGTGATGTAGGCGGTGGTGAAACCGGGATCGATGATGCGCAGGTCCGAATGCATCACCGCCGATATGGTCTTGCCCTTGCCGGCGGCGATGGCTCTCGATGAGAGGATAGCCGGGGCCGCGATCGCCGGCGGGACGCTGGCCGCGAGTTTGAGGAGCGTTCTGCGCGAAACATCGACCATTCGCTGTCCCCCAATTTTGTCGTTGCGCCGGCGCGTAGGCCGCAACGGCCCGCATGCTTCACCAATCTGTTACTGAAAGCAAGCAAGGGCCATGCCGCCAATCTCAGGGTTTCGGCTGCGGGTTCGCGTGGACCGTGACGTGAACGTTCGATGATGACCGCGACCGTCGCGCGCCATGGCAGGCACCGCGCAAGCGCGCATCCTGCATAGGAGCCTGCGCTTCCTGCCGCACCTCGCAGGCTGTTCGGACCCCGATCCGCCGTGTAGGCTTGTGGTCTGCCGGCCAGCAATAAGGCCATATCCCGCACATCCTAAGGGAACAAGCAGCCGAGGGAGACCAGAAGAACCGTCATGACCGATATCCGATACGTAGCACCGCGCACGCTTGATGAAGCGATTGGCGCATTTGCTGCCGCCGGGAGTGCCGCCCGCATTATGGCAGGGGGTACCGACTTATTGGTGCAAATGCGCTCCGGCCTGGTGCGGCCGGGATTGATCGTCGACATCAAGAAGATCGGCGAGATGACCGAGATCACCGAAACCGCCGATGGCGGTTTCCGCGTTGGCGCTGCCGTCTCCGGCATGGAGCTCGCCGACCACGCGCGCTTCGGCAAGGTATGGCCCGGCGTGCTCGAGGCCGTGAACCTGATCGGCTCCAAGCAGGTGCAGGGCCGGGCCTCCGCCGGCGGCAATCTCTGCAACGGCTCGCCGGCCGGCGACAGCATACCGGCGATGATCGCGGCAGGCGCGGTCGTCACCGTGCAGGGCCCGAACGGCCGCCGCGAGCTCAAGGTCGAGGATGTGCCGGCCGGACCCGGCCGCACCAACCTCAGACCGGGCGAGATCCTCGTCAGCTTCACCTTGCCGCCGCGGCCCAAAGGCTCGGGCGATGCTTACCTGCGGATGATTCCGCGCACCGAGATGGACATCGCGGTGGTCGGCATCGGCGTCAGCCTGACCTTGAAGGACGGCGTCTGCACCGCGGCCCGCGTCGGCCTCGGTGCGGTGGCGCCGACCGTGCTGCTGGTCGCGCCGGCTGCGCAAGCGTTGATCGGCTCGAAGCTCGACGACGCCGCGCTCGAGACCGCCGCTGCGGCATGCCGCGCCGCTTGCCGTCCGATCGACGACAAGCGCGGCACCATTGCCTACAGGATAAAAACCGCCGGCGTGCTGCTCAAGCGCACCGCCGCGATCGCCGCCCAGCGCGCCGGAGGACCCTAGCACCATGCCGAAACTGCACGTCACCACCTCCGTCAACGGCGAGCCGGTCGAATTCCTGTGCGAGCCGTATGAGACCATGCTGGATGCGTTACGCGAACAGTTGGGGCTCACCGGCTCCAAGGAGGGCTGCGCCTCCGGCGATTGCGGCGCATGTTCGATCACGCTCGATGGCCGGCTGATCTGCTCCTGCCTGATGCTCGCGGCCGAGGCCGAGGGCCACGAGATCCGGACCATCGAGGGCATGGCCAGGGGCGAGAAGCTGCATCCCTTGCAGCAGAAATTCCTCGAGCACGCCGCGCTCCAGTGCGGCATCTGCACCTCGGGCATGCTGGTGGCCTCCGAGGCGCTGCTGGCGCGCAACTCCAATCCCACCGAAGAGGAAGTCCGCTTCTGGCTCGCCGGCAATCTCTGCCGGTGCACCGGTTACGACAAGATCGTCCGCGCGGTGATGGAGACCGCCGCCGAAATGCGGGAGATGCGGCCATGAACGTCGTCAACAACAAATGGATCGGCCAGCGCACCATCAGGCCCGATGGCGTCGACAAGGTGACCGGCCGCGCGGCGTTTGCCGCCGACACCACCATGCCCGGCATGATCTGGGGCAAGGTGTTGCGCAGCCCGCATCCGCACGCCCGCATCAAGTCGATCAACGCCGCGAAGGCCGAGGCGCTGCCCGGCGTGAAAGCGGTGGTCACCTCGCGCGACATCGTCGACTTCACGATCGCGAAGGGCGCAGTGATGCTCGGCATCCAGGACATGCGCTGGATGTGCCGCAACGTGATGGCGCGCGACAAGGCGCTGTTTCCTGGCCACCCCGTCGCCGCCGTCGCCGCGACCACGGAAGCGATCGCGGCGGAAGCCTGCAAGCTCATCGAGGTCGATTACGAAGTGCTGCCCTGGGCGATCGAGATCGACGACGCGCTGAAGCCCGATGCGCCGATCCTGCACGAGTTCAACAAACTCGACGGCAAGCCCTCGAACATCATGGGCCGCATCGAATCCAAGAAGGGCGACATCGCGCAGGGTTTCAAGGACGCCGACATCGTCATCGAGCGCTCCTTCACCACGCGCCCGGTGCACCAGGGCTATATCGAGCCGCATGCCTGCCTGATCTCGGTCGCGGCCGACGGCAAGACCACGATCTGGTCGTCGAGCCAGGGCCAGTTCATGGTGCGCGCGATGACCTCGATGCTGACGGGCATCCCGCAGAGCGACATCCGCGCCATCCCCGCCGAGATCGGCGGCGGTTTTGGTGGCAAGACCATCGTCTATCTCGAGCCGCTTGCGACCTTGCTTGCCAAGAAATCCGGCCGCCCGGTCAAGATGGTGATGACCCGCGAGGAGGTGATGCGCGCCACCGGGCCGACGTCGGGCTCGAAGAGCACGGTGAAGATCGGCGCCAAGAAGGACGGCACCATCGTTGCTGCCCATGGCAGCTTCTATCTGCAGGCCGGCGCCTTCCCGGGTTCGCCGATCCGTGGCGCGGTCGGGTGCAGCTTTGCACCGTACGAAATTCCGCATGTGCTGTCGGAGGGGTTTGACGTCTGCTCCAACCGTTCCAAGGTCGCGGCCTATCGCGCGCCCGGCGCGCCGATCGGCGCCTATGCGGTGGAATGCGTGCTCGACGAATTAGCCGAGGCGCTCAAGATCGATCCGCTGGCGCTGCGGCTGAAGAACGCGGCCAAGGAAGGCACCAAGGCGGCGCACGGCCCGGTGTTTCCGCGCATCGGCTATATCGAGACGCTGGAGGCCGCCAAGGACCATCCGCATTATGCCGCGCCGCTCGGCAAATATCAGGGCAGGGGCGTTGCCTCCGGCTTCTGGTTCAACGCCGGCGGTGAATCCTCGGCGCAGGTCAACATCACCGAGGACGGCAACGTCGTCGTCACCACGGGGCATCCCGATATCGGCGGCTCGCGCGCCGGCATCGCCAACATCTGCGCCGAGCTGCTCGGCATCGACTACAAGCGCATCTCCGTCATCATCGGCGACACCCAGACGGTCGGCTTCTCCAATCTCACCGGTGGCAGCCGCGTGCTGTTCGCCTCCTCGATGGTGGTGACGCAGGCAGCCGACAAGGTGATCGCGACCTTGCGCGAGCGCGCGGCGAAGATCTGGGAGATCGACCCTGAGGCCGTGAAATGGGAGAACGGCGCCGCGCATCCGGTGAGCCCGAACGCCGGCCAGTTCGAGCCGCTGACGCTCGCGGACCTTGCCGAGAAGGCGCCCTCGCAGGGCGGTCCGATCGGCGCCAGCGTGCAGCTCAACACCCAAGGCGCCGAGGGCGGTTTCGGCACGCATATCTGCGACGTGGAGGTCGATGTCGAGCTCGGGATCGTGCGCGTGATCCGCTACACCGCCGTGCAGGATGTCGGCCGCGCCGTGCATCCGAGCTATGTCGAGGGCCAGCTGCAGGGCGGCGTCGCGCAGGGCATCGGCTGGGCGCTGAATGAGGAGTACATCTACAACAAGGACGGCAAGGTCGATAATCCGGGCTTCCTCGATTACCGGATGCCGGTCTGTTCCGACCTGCCGATGCTCGACTGCGCGCTGGTCGAGGTGCCGAACCCGAAGCATCCGCAGGGCGTCAAGGGCGTCGGCGAAGTGCCGCTGGTCCCCGTCATGGCCGCAGTCGCCAACGCCGTCCACAACGCGCTCGGCAAACGGTTCTACAGCCTGCCGATGTCGCCGCCGAAGGTCTCGGCGGCGCTGGACGCACCGGCGCAACAGGCCGCCGAGTAGAGAGCGGTGGAGCGTAGGGCGGGTTAGGCGAAGCCGTAACCCGCCATTGCTTCCTCGTATCGGGCTGCGGCGGGTTACGCTTCGCTAACCCGCCCTACGGTTTCTGCCCCATTGACGTGGCAGTCTGTGCCTCGGCAAGATCGGAGAATGACCCACCCCGACGAGCTCTCCGCCTACATGATGTTCGGCCGCGGCGACTGGGCGGCATTGCGCTCCAGCACGTCGCTGACACTGTCGGATGCCGATCTCACGGCGCTACGCGGCTTGAACGGGCCGATAACGTCGGCCGAAGTCAGCGACGTGTATCTGCCGCTGACGCGCCTGTTGAACCTGCATTTCTCGGCGGCGCGCGGTCTGATGCAGGTCAAGGCGGAGTTTCTCGGCCGGCCGGCTCGCCATTCGCCCTACATCGTCGCGCTAGCCGGGAGCGTCGGCGTCGGCAAGAGCACCTTTGCCCGTGTGCTGTGCGCGCTGCTGGCCGGCTGGGCCGACCACCCGCGCGTCGCGCTGGTGACGACCGACGGCTTCCTGCATTCCAACGCCGTTCTGGAAGAGCGCGGCCTGATGCGGCGCAAGGGCTTTCCCGAAAGCTACGATCTGCCACGGATGTTGCGATTTCTCGCGGCTGCAAAGGCAGGTGAGCGTGAGCTCGAGCTGCCGGTCTACTCGCATCTGATCGGCGATATCGTGCCATCGGAACGGCAGGTCATCCAGGAACCGGACATCCTGGTGTTCGAGGGCCTCAATGTGCTGCTGGCGCGCGGCGCGGCACCGGTGGTGGTGTCGGATTTCTTCGACTTCTCGATCTATCTCGATGCAGATGAGGCCGACATCCAGTCCTGGTATGTCGAGCGTTTCCTCAGGCTGCAGCCGACCGCGTTCCGGAACCCTGCCTCGTATTTCCACCACTACAGGGACCTGCCGCCCGGCGACGCGCGCGAGGTCGCGGAGCGGCTGTGGCGCGAGCATCATCGCGCCAATCTCAGGGAGAACATCCTGCCGACGCGGACGCGGGCCGACGTCGTGCTGCGCAAGCGCTCCGACCATTCGATCGGCGAGGTCTGGCTGCGGGAGACGTAAAGTAGAGAATGATGGCGTAGGGCGGGTTAGGCGAAGCCGTAACCCGCCGTCCTTTCCCCGTATCGAGTTACGTCGGCGGGTTACGCTTCGCTAACCCGCCCTACGATCCTCACCCCAGCTCCTTCCCCAGCTGCGCAAGCACCGTCTCGCAGGTCATCAGATCGAGATGCCCGCCGCCGGCGTTCTTGAAGAAAGTGATGTCACTGGCCGACTGCCGGCCGGCGACCCTGCCGGTCGCGAGGTCGTAGTGATCGCCGAGCACGTCACTCTCCTTGATCGCGCCGCTGGCGATCGGCTGCAGGATGTCGCCAACGCCGTCGAAGGCGGATTCGCGGCGGTCGACGAAGATGCGCGCGCGCCGCGCCGCCTCGTCGTCGGACTCGCGGGTGTCGGGGGTGAAGCCGCCGACCAGGTCGAGATGGCTGCCAGGCTTCAGATTCGCGCCCTTCACCAGCGGCTCGCGCGAGCGGGTGCAGGTGGTGATGATGTCGGCTTCGCCTGTCGCGGCATCGAGATCGGTGACGGCTTCGGCTTCGATGCCGTCGCTTTCAAGCTGTGCGGCGAGCTCCTGCGCGCGCTCGACCGTCCGGTTCCAGATCCGTACCCGCTTCAGAGACGGCCGCACCGTGCGGTGGCCGCGCACCAGCCAGCGCGCCATCTCGCCGGCGCCGACCACCAGCAGCGTCTCGGCATCCGGCCGCGCCAGATGCTTGGCGCCGAGCGCGGAGTCGGCTGCGGTCTTCCAATGGGTGATCTCGGCGGCGTCCATCACCGCCAGCGGCCGCCCGTCATTGCCGTCGAACAGCACGCAGACCGCCTGTACGGCCGGCAGCTTGCCGTGCGCGAGATTGCCCGGGAAGCTGGTGTACAGCTTGGTCATCATGAAGCGGCCGGCGTCGACCGCGCTGCGGGTCACAAGCTGCTGGCCCTTGTCGTCGCCGAGATAGCCGTCGTGCACCGCGATCTTCGGCCGCCGGTGCGCGGCCTCGATCGCCTCGATCAGGATCGGAAAGGTCAGGACGCGGTTGACCTCGTGGTCGTCGACAATATGCACGTGTGGCTCTCCCAGGGCGCCCTTGCGCGCCTCCCGGCGCGCCAAAGCCGCTCGGGACTGGATAGCGCGTGGGGAGGGCCAGTCAACCGGACATGCGCCACGGCGCGGCAATTGCTATCCTGCGCACCTGATTCTCTCGCAGGTCTTCGCAAGCCGTGGTTGCAGTCGTCGTCGCCATCCTGATCTTCATGCTGCTCGGCGGCGCCGCACTTGCGACCATGGCGGTCCATGGCCGGCTCGGCGAGCATCACCGCAGCGACGAGACCAATACCTCGGTACGCCTGGTCGCGACCCTGTTCGTCACCATGCCGTCGCTGCTGCTCGGCCTGATGATGAACAATTCGGCCAACACCTATGCGGCTGTAGACCGCAACCTGCACGTCTTCGCCACCGACCTCATCCTGCTCGACCGCAGCCTGCGGCCGCTCGGCCCTAGCGCCGAAGAGCCGCGCAAGCGGCTGGTCGCCTATGTCGAGCAGGCGCTCAAGGACGTCCCGATCTCGCGCGCGAACGAGGTGTCCGAACATCTGCTCGACGAGGTCGGCACCA
Source organism: Bradyrhizobium sp. ma5 (assembly GCF_042258955.1). NCBI lineage: Bacteria > Pseudomonadati > Pseudomonadota > Alphaproteobacteria > Hyphomicrobiales > Nitrobacteraceae > Bradyrhizobium > Bradyrhizobium sp. ma5. The sequence continues at coordinate 5,560,813 of NZ_CP170156.1, read as the reverse complement.
GTCTCCGCGAGCTGAAGTTCAACGACGAGCAGAAGATCGCGTTGTGGAACGAGGCCCGGTCGGTCTATCGCCAGGCGGTGCAGCAGCGCTGGACCTTTGTCGAACAGTCCGACAGTTCGTTCCCGTCGCCGCTGATCTGCATCCTGGTCGGATGGCTGACGCTGATGTTCGCGACGCTGGGCTTTCGCGCGCCGCGCAACGCGGTCGTGGTCTCGACCTATGTCGCCGCCGCGGCGCTGGTCGCGGCCGCGATCTATCTGATCCTCGAAATGAGCACGCCGTTCTCCGGTCCGATCCAGCTCTCCGACCGCCCGCTGGTGCGCGCGGCCGAGGAGATCAGACGGTAGGAGACCCGGTGCTGTAGCCCGGATGAGCCAACGGGTCGCGCGAACGCGCGCCCGATGACAGGCTCCGCGACATCGGGGGTGTCTCCCGCATGTCGCTGCGCTCATGCGGGCTACGGGACGGTATCAACGCGCGCTTGCCGCTTTATTCCGCCTTTGCGGACGGATGCATCGAAAATTCTTCGCGCGCCGCCAACGGAATACGGTGCGACCTCCGGCGTCCTTACGCATGCAAGCCATTTGCATTCGAAAGGGAGATCTCATGAAGACAACGCTCGCACTCGCCATCGCCGCTTCATTCGCACTCGCATCTGCCGCCTTTGCCGCGCCGCCGACCAAGACCGGCACCACGGCAAAGGGCTCGGTCCTGACCGATGCCAAGGGCATGACGCTCTACACTTTCGACAAGGACACCGACGGCAAGTCGGCCTGCAACGGCCCCTGTGCGACCAACTGGCCGGTGCTGAAGGCGGAAGCCAGCGACAAGGCCGAAGGCGGCTACACCATCATCGCCCGTGACGACGGCTCGAAGCAGTGGGCCTACAAGGGCAAGCCGCTCTATACCTTCGCCAAGGACCAGAAGGCCGGCGACACCACCGGCGACGGCTTTCTCAACGGCGCCTGGCACCTCGTGCAGCCCTGACGAGTTGCGGCGAGGACCGTAGGGCGGGTTGGCGCAAGCGTAACCCGCCATCGTTCCGCCTGTGAGATTTGCGGCGGGTTACGCTGTCGCTAACCCGCCCTAAATTCGCGCCTCACGCGCGCTGCTTCAGCGCCATGCCCATGCTGATCCAGCTGACGCCGGCGCAGATCAGGTCGACGCTGAGGAAGATGCCGAGCACATACAGGCTCGACACCGGCCAGCGCGCCAGGATCATGGCCCCGAGCACCAGCGTGATCAGCCCGGAGATCGCGACCATTCCCCACGGCGCGGCCGAGTTCATGCCGAACGCCAGGAAGATGCGGACGATGCCGGAGACCACCAGCGCGACGCCGAGGAACAGCGTCAGCGTCGCTGCGGCGAGCAGGGGGTTCTCGAAGGTGATGAAGCCGGCAACGACATAGAGCGCGCCGAGCAGCAGCCAGAACAGGAACTTGCCCCACGTCTTGAACTGGAAGGCGTTGATGATCTCGGCAACGCCGGCGACGATCATCATCGCGCCGACGAACAGCACGCTGACGACGGTGGCAAAGAACACGCTGCCGAAGGCGAACACGCCTGCGATCAGGTAGATCACGCCAAGGGCGACGATCCAGCCCCATTTCGCGCGAAGGTTGGCAAGCCCGGATCCGAGGCTGTGAGGAGGTGTGGCGGGTGAGCTGGACGCTGTCGACATCGTATCGCTCCCGAATACTTGGTCAAACCATGCTACCATAGGTCATGGCGCGGACAAGGGCAGGCGCCCGGCTGGCACCAAATGCATGCTGGCACCAAAGGCGCTGCAACACGTTGATTCAAGTCAACCGGCGTGTTGCCGCGCAGCATTCGTGGTTTGACGACAGCCCGTACCGGACGACGGACTGTCCGGATCGGAGTGCAAATTGTCCGGATCGCGCATCCACCCAAGGAGGTCGACATGCCCACCACGCACGACAAGGACCACGTCTACAAGATCCTCGAACTGGTCGGATCATCGGACAAGAGCATCGAGGCGGCGATCGAGAACGCCGTCACCCGTGCCTCGAAGACGATCCGGGAAATGAAATGGTTCGAGGTCGTGCAGACCCGGGGCCACATCGAAGACGGCAAGGTCCGCCACTACCAGGTGGCGCTGCGGGTCGGGTTTACGCTGGAGTAGGCACCTCCTCGTCATTCCGGGTTCGGCGCTTCGCGCCGCCCTCAGGTGCGCAATTGCGCGCTGGGGAATGCCGGGCTGCGACAAAACGGCCCGACGGGCAACTCAGCAAATTCTGGCTCGCAGATGGTGCGACAAATTCAGTGTCGTCGGCGTAGGCCGGGACCCATCACCACCGAAGGTGATTGTTGCACGACGCTGGGGCACAGCTTTCCTCACCAACCCAATCCTGTGGTTATGGGTCCCGGCCTTCGCCGGGACGACGAATGGAAAGAGCGGTGCCCCCATCCCCGATCACCGCCGCGACAGCGGCGCGGGTGGGGGCGGGGCGGTGGCGCCGGCGGCGAGCGAGCGTTGCACCATCACGGTGTCGGACCAGCGGCCGTAGCGATAGGCGACGCCGGGCAGATGGCCGACGCGCGCGAAGCCGAACCGCTCGTGCAGCGCCAGCGACGCGGCGTTGTCGCTGTCGATGTAGCCGATCATCTGGCGGAAGCCGGCCGCCGCGCAAGTGTCGACCAATTCCTGCAGCAGCCGGCCGCCGACGCCCTTGCCGGTGAAGCTGTGGTGAATATAGATCGAATGCTTCACCGTGTAGCGATAGGCCGGGCGCTTGCGGAACTGGACCACATAGGCATAGCCGACCACCTCGCCGTCGCACAGCGCGACCAGGTGCGGCAGGCGGGTGTTGCGCAAATTCTTGCGGCGGTCGCGCAGGTCGTCGGGCTCCGGCGTGCCGGAATCGTCGACGCTTTCCTCGATGCCGTGGCGGATGTGATAGCGGTAGATCGACAGCATCGCATCGACGTCGCTGTCGCGCGAGGGGCGGACGGTGATCTTGTGATCATTCTCCATTGTGTTGCGTCCGCTGGCCTATTCGGACACGACATAGGTGTAGAAGCGGACGCGGCCCGCCTCGTCGATCTCCTTGTAGATGCCCTGGACCTCGACCTCGAAGCCCGGGAACGCATTGAAGCTCGCCTCGAACATCTTGAGGTAATCGATCATCGGCTTGCTGCGTTCCGACAGCCGCTCGCCGGGCACGATGGTGGCGATGCCGGGTGGATAGACCACGAACGGCGTCGCGGCGATGCGGCCGAAGATCTGGTCGATCGGCAGATAGTCGACGTCGTTGCGGATCAGATATTGCGCCGCCTGGCGCGGCGACATCGCGATCTCGGGCAGATGCTCAGGCAGGAACTGCTTGGCCTGCAGCGTGCTGACGCCGCCGTCGCGGAAGAAGCGGTGCATGTCCCCGCAGAGGTCGCGCAGCCGCACGCCGGTGTAGCGTTGCGGGCGGCGGCGGAAGAATTCGGGGATGACGTCCTCGACCAGCGCGTTGTCGTCGTGCAGCTTCTTGAAGGCGACGAGCCCGGACACCAGCGTGCCGGCCTTGCTGGCCTCGACGCCGGGCGTCAGCAGGAACAGCAGGGAGTTGAGGTCGTTCTTCTCGGCGACGATCTGGTTCTCGCGCAGATATTGCGCCACGACCGGTGCGGGGATGCCGTGATCGGCATAGGCGCCGGTGGCGTGATCGAAGCCCGGCGTCAGCAGCGTGAGCTTGTTCGGGTCGGTCATCGCAAAGCCTTCCGTCAGCTCGGGGAAGCCGTGCCAGGTTTGGCCGGGGCTGAGCTGCCAGTAGGACGGATTGGTCGCGAGCTGATCGGTCGAGATCGTCTCCCAGGCGACATTGTGCACACCGCCTTCGCGCGCGACGTCGGGGATCATCACGCGGTCCGGCACGAACGGCTCGAAGAACCAGCGCCGCTCGACCCGCGTCTCCTTCTCCTCGAACTCGCGCTTCACCGCGCGGATCTTCTTGCGCAGCTCGATGCCGAGCCGGATCGTATCGTCCCACAACACTTCGCCGGAGCGGCCCTTCATCATCTGCGCGCCGACGTCGAGCGAGGCGAAGATCGGATAGAACGGCGAGGTCGAGGCGTGCTGCATGAAGCTTTCGTTGAAGCGGCGATGCTCGACCCGGCGTTTCTGGCCCTTGATGTGGCGGTCGCGGATGTGGATCTGCGAGGCCTGCGAGAAGCTCGCGAGCTGCTTGTGGGTCGATTGGGTGGCGATGATGCCGGGCGCCTCGGGGCCGAGATTGGCAAGCCCCATCGCGAAACGCCCCGAATAAATCGGGTGGAATTTCATGAAGCCGGCCCAGGCCTCGTCGAACAGGATGTAGTCGCAGAGATGGCCGATCCGCTTCAGGATCATCTCGGCGGAGTGGATGGTGCCGTCATAGGTGCACTGCTCGACCACGGCGACGCGGAACGGACGCTCCTTCTTCCAGGCATTCTCGTCCTTGACCAGCGGGTGCTTGCGGATCTGGTCGCGCAGCGTGCCCTCGTCGAGCAGGTCCCAGCGCATCGGACCGATCAGGCCCCAGGCGTTGCGCACCGTCGGCACATAGACCGGGATGCCGCCGCCGATCAGAAGCGCGCCGTGATGGGCGGCCTTGTGGTTGTTGCGGTCGAACAGCACGAGGTCGCCGTCGGTGACCAGCGAGCCGAGCGCGACCTTGTTGGAGGTCGAGGTGCCGTTGAGCACGAAATAGGTCTTCTCGGCGCCGAAGATCTTGGCGGCTTCTTTCTGCGCCCGCAGTGCCGGCCCCTCATGGGTGAGGAGGTCGCCGAGGTCGAGCACGGAATTGTCGAGGTCGTCGCGGAACACGGCCTCGCCGAGATGCTCGACGAACACCCGGCCGATCGGGCTGCGGCTGTAGAACACGCCGCCATTGTGGCCCGGGCAGGTCCAGAGCTGGTTGCCTTCCTCGGCATAGTCGACCAGCGCGCCGAAGAACGGCGTCTTCAGGTTCTCGGCATACTGCTTCAGCCTGGAGATCAGGTTCTTGGCGATGAAGGAGGGGGTTTCCTCGGACAGGAACACATAGCCGTCGATGAAATCGAGCACCTCGACCGGCAGGTCCTCGAACCGCTTGCGGCGGATCAGCAGGAGGATCGGGAAGTCGAGGCCGCGCCGGCGCATCAGGTTGATCAGCGCCGCGGTCTTGCCCTCGAGACCCTTCTTGCCCCAGTCGACCACCATGCAGCCGATCGCCGCATCGGTCTGTACCGCGATTTCGGCATCTTCCAGCTTGCGGGCGCGGACCACTTCGAAGCCGGAGCGCTCGATTTCGGCGATGATCTGGTTGAAGCGGATGCCTTCGAGGTCGTCGGCCTCGAAAACCGGCGCCGCGAACAGGAAGTTGAAGCGTTTGAAATAGTCCATGCATGTCCCCGAAACTGGTCCGCTGAACCTGTCTGCACAATTCATGACAAAGAGATGACAATCCCTCTGCGACGCCAGGCGCCATGGCCAAATCCGCGTCTCCGCGGTGAAACTCCCGAAATTGCCAGCTTTCGCAAAAGGAAGGCGTCATGCCCCAGCCTGCCCAAGATCCTGACTTGCCCATTGTTGCGGGCCATTTGGCCGCGCTCGAGCGGCTGGCCCCGCTGATTGCCGAGCAACGGGCGGATTTCGACCGTGAGCGCCGGCTTCCCGACGCCGTAGTCCGCGCCCTGGCCGAGGCCGGAATGTTTCGGCTGTATTTGCCGAAGGCGCTGGGCGGGCCGGAATTCTCGCCGCTCGACTTCATGACGATCGTGGAGGCGGCGGCCGCGCTCGACGGTTCGGTCGGCTGGCTGGTCGGCAATGGCGGCGGCATGAGCCGGGCCGGCGGCTACCTGCCGGAAGACGTGGTGCGGGGCTGGTTCGCCGATCCACTGGCGTTCATCGCGAGCGCCACCGGGGCGATCGGGACGGCAGTGGAAGTCGAGGGCGGCTATCGGATCAGCGGGCGTTGGCCGTTCGGCAGCGGTGCGCCGCACGCCACCAGGTTCATGGGGCTCGCGAGCGTAAAGAGTCCCGACGGCAAGGATGGCCCGCCGATCTGCTGCTACGTCGATCGCGCCGACGTCCGCCTCCACGACACCTGGTTCGTGTCCGGATTGCGCGCCACCGGAAGCTGCGACTTCGAGATGCAGGATTGCTTCGTGCCTGCCAGCCACACCCATCCGCTGGTCGACTTCAAGCCGACCCAGCCGGGCATCCCGTACCGCATGCCGGGTCTGGCGGCGTTCTCCTGGACGGTCTCGGTGGTGCCGCTCGGGATCGCGCGCGGCGCGCTCGACGCCTTCATCGCGCTCGCGGGCAAGAAGCCGAGGCTCGGTGGCGGCGGCCAGCTCCGCGACGGCGAACTGGTGCAGGCGATGGTCGGCCGCGCCGAAGCGGCGCTGCGCTCGGCGCGGGCGCTGCTGGTCGAGGACATGACGGAGCTGATGGCGGCGAGCGAGGCCGGAGGCGAGCGGCTGATTGAAGCAAGGCTGCTGCACCGGATCGCCTGCGCCAATGCTGGCGAAACCGCCGCGCGCGTCGTCGAGATGATCGCGGCGGCCGCCGGCACCGCCGCGATCTTGGAGACCGGTACGCTTGAGCGATCGATCCGCGACGTCCAGGCTGCGATCAAGCATGTCGCGATGACCCCGATCAGCTACGGGCTGGTGGGCCGCGTAAAGCTCGGTCTGCCGCTCGGCACGACCCGGTTTTGAGCAGGGCCGTCGGCGGTGCAAGCCTCTCGCCGAGCGGTCAGGAGGCGACCGGCACCAGGCCGTAGCGCAGCATCGTCTCTTTCATCCTGGCTGGATCGGGGGCACCCCCCGCCATCAGCGCCGCCATGTCCTTGAAATATTGCGGTCCGAGCGCGCCGGGGCTCAGCAGGCAGAGGCAGGTCGCCGGACCGTTCGAGCGATTGGTGAAGCCGTGCACGACACCACGCTTGATGAACACCGATTCGCCGGGCCCGATGTCGATCTCCTTGCCGTCGACCCGCCAGGTCGAGACCCCCGAAAGCCCGTAAATCGTCTCGTCCCAGCTCTCATGATAGTGCGGGATCGGCATCCGGGCGTTCGGTTGCAGCGTCATCTCGAACAGATCGACGCTGCCGCCGGTGGTCTCCTTGCTCTGCAGGAATTTGAGCTGCAACGTGCCGAAATCGATCAGGTCGGGCATGACGGACTCGCAAATGGTTTGCGAGCCCACGATAGCGGACGGGGCCGCAGGAAGCCAACGGCCTGTACCGTTCGGACGCGCGAAGCGCGCTCAGTAGACGAGGTTCGTACCCGGCGGCTTCTCCAGCGCCGCCGCCAGCGTCCGATACTCCTCGCAGTCGGTGCCGCAGATCTCGGCGATCCGCTGCAGATGATACTGCGCCTGATCGCGGTTGCCCTGTTCGATCTGCCAGAGGCCGTAGTAGTTCCACGTCAGCACGTGGTTCGGATCGGCCTTCAGCGCGCGCTCGTACCAGACCTGCGACTGCTTGTAGTCGCCGAGCTTGCGATAGGAATAGCCGATCAGGTTGGCGACGTTCGGGTGATCGTCGCGGTCGAGCGCGTGCAGCTGATCGATCGCGGCGGCGTAGTCGTTGCGTTCGTAGATCGTCGCATAGGCCGCGCGATAGCCGTCGCGGAATGCCGGATCGTCGAAGCCGGATTGCTTGATCGGCTTCTTGATCTTGTGCGTGGTCTTTCTGCCCTTGTCCTGAGGATAGGCCGGCGTGGGAGTGCTGTAGCTCGACCCGTAGAGCTCTCCGCCGCCTGCGCCTCCACCGCCGCCACCACCTCCGCCGGCGGCGATGGCGGTGTGCGGTGGGAACAGGACGATAGGCGCTGTCAGAATTGCCGCAAGCGTTGCGAGCTTCATCGGTGACTTGATCATGCGCACCTCCCGAATAGACGTGGACAGTCATTGCTCTGAAGCACTAACTCCCGATCGAGGAGAGCATTCCGCGCGCTTTGAAAAATTGTTTGCCGATGCGGCAATCGCACTGTCGCTTCCGAACGTCGCGCTTGCACACACGTGCTGTTTGTTCGCGCCGTCGAACGACGGAGTGGAAACTAACATCGGTGTTAGAATTGGGTCGGTCGCACAAGGGCAGTGTGAAGGGCAGGCCGACGTCAATGCGTGTAGCCCGGATGAGCAAAGCGATATCCAGGATTTTTCTTTCCGCATATCGCGGAGCCCGTCATCGGGGCGCGCATTCGCGCGACCCATTGGCTCATCCGGGCTACAAGTGTCGCTACTTCTGCTCCAGGTGCCAGGCGCCGTCCCAATCCGCCGCCGGCGGATTTTGCCTGAACGCTGCGGCGCGTGCCTTCATCGTGATCGACGGTCCGTCGCCTGGCGCTACAGTCAACGCCGCAGTGAAAGCTTGCTCGGCGTCGTCCCAGCGGCGGTCGCGATAGGCGGCGAGACCATCCGCGTAGTGCTGCCGCAACTCGGTCTGCGCCGGCGTCAGCTCGTCCTTCTTGCCGAGGATCTCGAACACGGCGACCGGCTGGGTCTGGCCGACGGCGACGAGGCGGTCGATCTCGCGCAGTTCGATGGCGTCGGCGCAGGCGCTTGCGGTGGCTTCCGAGATCAGGCTGCGGCTACCGTAGAACTTGTTGGCGCCTTCCAGCCGCGAGGCAAGGTTCACGGTGTCGCCGAGCACGGTGTAGCTCATCATGAATTCGGAGCCGATGCTGCCGACCAGCGCTTCGCCGGTGGCGATCCCGATCCGGATGTCGCAATCGGCCGGGATCGCGCGCACGCCGAGCAACTCGGGCAGATCCTTGCGCAGCTGGTTGACCTGGCCGATCATGTCGATGGCGGCAAGCGCGGCCAGATGGGTCTGCTCGGCTTCCTCGACGAAGGGGGCGCCCCAATAGGCCATGATGGCGTCGCCGATATATTTGTCGATGATGCCGCGGTGCGCATGGACCGGCGCGGACATCGTCGACAGATACAGGTTCATGATCTTGACGAGGCCGCGCGGCGTCACGCCTTCGCTCAGGCTGGTGAAGCCCTTCATGTCGCAGAACATCACCGTCATGATGCGGCGCTGGCCTTCGGTGGCGGCGATCGCCGGCTGATCGAGCAGGCCCTCGGCGATCCGCGGGTTGATGTAGCGGCCGAAGGTCTCGCGAATGCGCTGGTTGTGACGCAGCGTCTCGATCATGCGGTTGAAGGCGGCGGAGAGCTGGCCGATCTCGTCCTGGGTCGTGATCGCGATGGTGCCGTCGAGGCGGCCGGCCTCGACCTCGCGGGTCCCCTCCAACAGCCGCATCACCGGGCGCGTGATGCCGCTGCCGACCAGCATCGCGAACACGAAGCCGAGGATCGCGGCAATCGCAGTCACGACGCCGGAGATGATGATCGCCCGTTGCTGGGCACTCATCACCTTCGCGGCGGCCGAAGCGACCTGCGTCAGCATGTCGGTACGAATGCCTTCGATCTTGTTGCTGAAGTCGTCGCGCAGGACGTCGGCGCGGAGCGTGGTCGCTTTCGCGGCCGCAAAGTCCTGGGCGTCGAGCTGGTCGAGCAGCGTCTTGTTCTCGGCGTTCAGGCGCATCAAGAGGTCGTTGACGGCATTGTCGATGCGGTCATCGAGGCGCCCGAGGGCGGCATTGTCGGACGGGGTCGAGGGATCGGCGATGATCGAATCGATCAGCACGCGCGCCGCGTCGGCCTCGCGCTTGATCGTCGGCTCGATCTCGTCGAACGTCTTGCGCGCCGCGTCGTAGCCGCTGGCTTCCCCCGGCGCCTGCATCTTCGCCATCATCATCCGGCGCATCGCCAAGGATCGCTCCAGCGAGCGGATGTTGACGCGGGCGAGATGACCATAGGCGGGGATGTAGCGGTTGGTGAGCTCATCCAGGAGATGGCCGACCTGGCCCGCCATCACCATCGACAGCAACGAGGTGATCACCGCGAGGACGATGAGTCCCGCGGCGATGCCGACGATCTTCTGCCTGATCGAATTGCGAAACATGCCCAGCCCGGCCGCAGCTGCAATAAGCGGATCACCTCCGCCATGGCGGCGAAACAGCTAATAGAGTTCCGCGGCCCGCGGTGCAAGCGACCGGCGTGGTTGGTCTGGCCGCCGGACCGGGGCGGGCATCGCGGGCTAGCGCAGCCCTTCGTAGACCATCAGGCCGCGCGCGATGGCGAGCTTGCGCAGGGTCCGCGGCACCAGCCGCTCCTGGGGATGCAGGTAGCGCCACGAGGTCAGGACGAGGTCGTGCAGCCGGGTGACGTCATCCTCGAACGGGGCGAGCAGGCCGGTCAGGCTCGCCGGCATATGGACGCGGGCGGTGAAGGGCAGCAGCAGCAATTCAAGGTGCGCCTTGGAGCCGGTTTCGGTCGTGGCGGTGACACCGGCGATGGCCGGCAGGGTCTCTTCGACGACACAGGTGATGATGTCTTCGATCTCACCGCGGCTCTCGTCGGTGAAAAGGGCGGAAAAACTGCGGTTCTTGAGGTCGCAGCCGAGCAGGGCGGAGGTGCGGGTGCCGGCGACGCGGAACGGAAAGCGGGTCTCGCCGTCATAGGACAGCACGAAGATGTCGGACAGCAACTCGCGCACCGCGGACGGTTCGAATTCACTCCGGTCGGGTGCACGCGCAGTGCCGCGCTTCGCATTCCAATAGGCGAAGAAATCGCGGCTCGAGCTGTGTTTCATCTAAAGAACCTTGCCCGGCACCCGGCTCGGCGGGACACATCTGTCCCGGTTTTGCTCAGGCGCCTTCCCTTCTCTGTTGTGCAGGGAAGGCTGTGCAGCGTCCATGCCGTGGCCGCGGTTTGGGCGGCTTATCGGCAGCTTTGTGTTGTTAACGTAAATTTAACTATGTCCTTGGCGGCCGTGGAACCTGCGCGTAGGGTCCGCGCGTTCCCGTTCGCCGGCTGCCCCAAGCGCCGGCGTGGTTGGTACACAGGTGGCGTCAAACAGTTTGGTCACCGTGCGGGGAGGGGTGGGGATGTTCTCCCGATCCCTCTGGGGCACGAGAAGACCAGCCGAGCAGGGAGGGCGTTCTCAGCGCCCTCCCTATTCTTTTGTCCCGATCGCTTTGGTCTCGATCCCGTGCCGCGACACCCGGTGTCCGATTTCGGGATTGTGCACTTGCACAGCGGTGTGAAAGCCGCCTATCTCTGCTTCACAGCCGCATTCGAGGTCGTCGACCCCTTGGACTCACATTCCGAATCCCCGCTCGAGCCGCCGCCGGAGGCGCCGCGCGAGCCGATCCTGACCTTGCCGGCGGCGCTCACCGCCTACATCATCCTGATCGCGGTGATCCATCTGCGGGTGCTGTTGCCGCCGGAGATGGAAAACTGGACCATCGACGTCTTCGGCTTCATCCCGAAGCGCTACGATTCGACGCTGCTCGACATCACCTTCCCTGGCGGAGACGGCGCCAAGGTCTGGACCTTCGTCACCTATTCGCTGCTGCACGCCAACCTCACCCATATCGGCTTCAATGTGCTGTGGTTGCTGCCATTCGGCAGCGCGCTGGCGCGACGCTTCGGCGCGGTGCGCTTCTTTGTTTTCATGGCGGTGACGGCGGCCGCCGGCGCGCTCGCGCATCTGCTGACCCATGAGCACGCCATCGCGCCGATGATCGGCGCGTCGGCCTCGGTGTCGGGGACCATGGCGGCAGCGATCCGCTTCGCCTTCGTGAAGGGCAGCTTCCTGTCGTTCAGCCGGGGCGATGCCGATGCGGCCGCCAAGGTACCCGCGCTGTCGCTGTGGCGGGCGCTGCGCAACGGACGGGTGCTTGCGTTCCTGGCGATCTGGTTCGGCGTCAATATCCTGTTCGGCGCCACCTCGCTGACGCTTGGTGCTGAGGACGCGAGCGTCGCCTGGCAGGCGCATATCGGTGGCTTCCTCGCCGGGCTGTTGCTGTTCTCGCTGTTCGATCCTATCCCGCGCGCGCGAGACGATGCTGCGGATGCGTCGTCGATGGACCAGTCCGGCCGCGTCTGATCGCCGCTTGCGGCTCGGTTCGAATTCCTCCATCATCTTTGCGACACAGAACAAAGCGGGCCGACACATCGAGCCCAGCTACCGACCGCGCCCCGGAACCGAAATCGGCGCGGAACTGTTGATTGAAGACTCTGGCGAACAGGCTCGACTCCGCTGAAGCGGGCGCGAGCGGATTCAGGGAGGCGGCAATGACGGTACGTTCCATTCTCGATGCAAAAGGCCATCAGGTCATGAGCGTCGCGCCCGGCGCGAAGCTCTCGGCCGCGGTCAAACTGCTCGGCGAGCGCAAGATCGGCGCCGTGCTGGTGATGGAGCAGGGCCGGATGGAAGGCATCCTGTCGGAGCGCGACATCGTGCGCGTGCTCTCAGAGCGCGGCGCGGGCGCGCTGGACGAGCCGGTGAGCGCGGTGATGACCAGGAAGGTGGTGAGTTGCCGCGAGTCCGATACCGTCAGCGGCCTCATGGAGATGATGACCACCGGTAAGTTCCGCCATCTCCCTGTCGTCGAGGACGGCAAAGTGGTCGGACTGATCTCGATCGGCGACGTCGTCAAGCGCCGCGTGCAGGAATATGAGCACGAGCAGGAAGCGCTGCGCGATTACATCAAGACCGCCTGAGCAAGACCGCCTGAGCGCTACTTCCCGGTGGTGCCCGCGCCGTTGGGCGGCGGCGCCAGGATCTCGATCGCTTCCTCGATCGCGCCGATGGCGCGTTCGGCCGCGCGGATGCCGTGTGCGATCAGGTCGTCGGCGCGGTGGAAGTCGAACCAGCCGATCTGACCGACGCGCGGCGAGATCAGCATGTCAGGCGGATCGCCGGCGAGGCGCGCGCGGGTGATGCGGTCCTGCATGATGTTGAAGGCGTCGACCATGACGCTCGAGATCCCGGGCCGGCTGGCGCTGCCGAAAAACTCCCGCTTCACGGTCCGTTCGGCGGAGAAGAAGCGGCCGAACCGCCGCTTCGGAGCTTCCGGCTCAATCTCTGCCTCGGCGGTCACCGCGACCGTCACCTCGGGCGCGGCCGACGGCCCGTGATTGTAGATCGTGGTCGAATGCGCGAACACGTCGCTGGACAGGTTCGCCGCAATGACGATCTCGGCGCCGAGGGCGCGGGCGGCCGAAACCGGCACCGGATTGACCAGCGCGCCGTCGACCAGCCAGCGGTCGCCGATCAGCACCGGCGCGAAGATGCCGGGCAGGGCGTAGGAGGCGCGCATGGCGTCGACCACGCGGCCCTGGGTCAGCCAGATTTCGTGGCCGGTGCGCACTTCGGTTGCGACGCTGGCGAATTTGACCGCGAGGTCCTCGATCATGACCTGGCCCAGCGCCGCCTCGATCTCGGCGGCGAGCTTGGTGCCGCCGATCAGGCCGGAGCCGTTGAGGCGGATGTCGAGGTAGCCGAGCACGCTGCGCGGCTGCAGGCTGCGGGCCCACTGCTCCAGCTTGTCGATGTGGCCGGCCGCATAGGCGCCGCCGACCACGGAGCCGATCGAGGTGCCGACCACCACATTGGGGACGATGCCATGGGCGAGCAGGGTCTTGATGATGCCGATATGGGCAAAGCCGCGCGCGGCGCCGCCGCCAAGCGCAAGTCCGATCACCGGACGGCGAACCGGTCCCAGTCCTACCTTGTCGGGGCCGTCGGAGCTCTTTTGGCCTCGGCCCATCCAGCTATCCAACACGACAAATCTCCTGCCAGCACGAGACTAGGCCGCGCGGCACGGCTGCGCCAGCGTCGTCCGGTTTCATGGTTATTCCCCTCAAGGCATGATTCATGCCCCGGGTGGACCGCGGTAGGCAGGGAATGTGACTGGACCGCGACGACAGGGCTAACGCAGGGCTAACATCGGCTTGATCGAGCGGTTCCAAACCGGGATGACGCCTCCGGGACTGTGACAAAGCCTTGGAAGAAGGCTTGAATTTGCCGCGTTTTCGTTGAAAAGCATGATGATGACTTCGAGGGGCAACGGCATCGGCGGATGCGGACGGGGCATGCGGCTCCTTCCGCTATTGACGCTTGCGGCATTTTTGCTCGCCCTGGTCCCCACTTCCGTTTCTGCGCAGTTCTTCAGCGACCGGCCACCGCCAATCCCACCTGCCTCAGTGCCGGACGTACCGTCCGGCCCGGCGCTCAATTTGGCGCCGCCGTCCGGGCCCGGTTCGGGGCCCGTTCTGCCCGGTCCGCTGACCCAGCCGACCATCGTCCAGCCGTCGATCGCGACCGTGCCTCCGGTGACGCCACCGGCCGGCTCGCCGACCGCCGGGCAGGCGGTGCTGTCGCTGACGGCGCGATACGGCAAGGACCTGCCGGTGATCAATGCCGGGCTGGTCTGGCGGGTGTTCGCCGACAAGCCGGACGACAACGGCACCTACAAGCTGATCCGCGAGGAGCGCGGGGCGACGCCCAATGTGGTGCTGCCGCCCGGCAACTATGTCGTCCATGTCGCGCTCGGCCTCGTCAGCGCGGTCCGCGCCGTCAGCCTGAAGTCGGAGACCGATCGTGAGTCCTTCGTGCTGCCGGCCGGAGGCCTGCGGATCGAAGGCCGGGTCGGCACCAGCAAGATCCCGGCCAACCAGATTTCGTTCGCGATCTACAAGGGCAGCCAGTTCGACGGCTCGGACCGTGGCCCGCTGGTGCCCAACGTGTCCGCCGGCGACGTCGCGCTGCTGCCGGAGGGCACCTATTACATCGTCTCCAACTATGGTGACGCCAACTCGGTGGTGCGCTCCGACATTCGCGTCGGGGCGGGCAAGCTGACCGACGTCACAGTCACGCATCGCGCGGCCGTCATCACCCTTAAGCTGGTCAGCGAGAAGGGCGGCGAGGCACTCGCCAACACCGCATGGTCGGTGATCACGCCGGGCGGCGACGTCATCAAGGAATCGATCGGCGCGTTCCCGCGCGTCGTGCTCTCCGAAGGCGAGTATCGTGCGATCGCCAAGAACGAGGGCAAGGTGTTCGAGCGTCCCTTCAACGTCGTCAACGGCGTCGATGGCGAAGTCGAGGTCGTGGCGCGCTGACGTCGGACCGCGCTGCATTTCATGCAGCCGTCATAGTCTCTAACGTGAACTAACCATCGCGCGAATTTGAGCTGTCATAATCGCTGGCGGCGACGCACGGCATCGCTATTTTTACATGGCGTTAAGCCACGGCATGACTTGGATGCCACGGGGACTAAAGCGCGCTGAGTTCACGTCGTGTCGTCATCGCGCCTTGGCTTTTTGCCTGAGCATGATCTTTCGGAAACCGGCTTCGCACTTTTCCGGATCGTGCTCTGGCGTTTGCGTGAACGGGGCGTGCCATGATCATGGCCAACAACAAATCAGCAAAGACATCGGCCAAGTTCAATTCCGAGATGTTCGCCGACGTTCCGGTTCTGCAACGCAAGTGGCAGGCCGCGGTCCGTCCCGGTGAAAAGCTGCCGCATTATGAAGACGTGATGCTCGGCAGCCTCGGCCGGCTCGCCGATCACATCGTGCTGCTGCGCAACGTCGACGGCGTGCTCAGCGTCTCGCACACCGGCCGCTACGTCCAGACCTGGCTGAACGACGAGCGCTGGGACATTCCGCTCGGCGCGCTGCCGCCGGACTGCGCGACGGCATTGACCGAAGCTGCCGCGAATGCGCGCGAGAACTGCCGGCCCTATCTCGCGTCGGCGCATTGCGTGCGCGACGGTCTGGTGCGGACCTTTGACGTGCTGGCTCTGCCGACGCGATCGCGCTGGGGCGGCATCCTGGTGGGCGTCTATGTCAACGAGCGCAATGCGCAGTACAATCTTCTCGATACGATCTTCTCGGCCACCGACGAGGGCGTGCTGTCGCTCGCCGCGATCCGCGACGCGCGGGGCGAGGCGGCCGATTTCCAGATCGTGCATCTCAACCAGGGCGCCGCAAGGCTCCTGATGCAGCCCGCGACCGAATTGCTGTGGCGCCGGCTCAGCGCCGGCGGCAATCCGCTCGCGGCGCCGGCGGTGATGAACCGCCTGCGTGAATTCGTCGGAAGCGGTCCTGTCGGCCAATTCGAGATCGACAGCGGCGATCGCTGCCTGCGGCTCGGCGTCACGGCGTTCGGCGACATGCTGTCGCTGACCGTCTCCGACGTCACCGCGCTGAAGCAGCGCGAGCAGTCGTTCCGCCTGCTGTTCGAGAACAACCCGATGCCGATGTGGGTGTTCGACGCCGGCACGATGGAATTCCTCAGCGTCAACGACGCTGCCGTTCAGCACTATGGGTACAGCCGGGAGCGATTTCTCGGCATGACGCTGCGCGAGATCTGGCCACAGGATGAGTGGGCGATGCACAGCGCCGCCTTGCGCGAGGTCGGCGACGTCTATCAATCGAGCCGCGACTGGCGGCACATCAAGGCGGACGGCACCGAAATCCATGTGCTGACCTTCGGACGCAGGGTGGCCTTCGAGGGCCGCGACGGCTATCTGGTCGCGGTGGTCGACATCACCGAACGCCGTGCCGCCGAAGCGCGGATCGCGCACATGGCGCATCATGACGGTCTCACCAATCTGCCGAACCGCGACTTCTACCAGGAGCGTCTGCGCGAGGCGCTGGAGCGCAGCCGCTCCGGCAACAAGCGCGTCGCGGTGATGTGCATCGATCTCGATCTGTTCAAGAACGTCAACGACTCCTTCGGGCATCCGATGGGCGACCGGCTGCTCAAGCTGGTGGCGGAGCGGCTGCGCGAGGTGGTCCGCGACGACAATGTCGCGGCCCGTCTCGGTGGCGACGAGTTCGCGATCGTGCTTGCCGCGGACGTATCGCCGAACGAGGCGAGCGCTTTCGCGGAACGGCTGATCGACGCCCTGAGCGCGCCCTACAAGATCGACGGGCTCGAAGTCGTGGTCGGCGCCAGCGTCGGGATCGCGCTGTCGCCCGGCGACGGCACGACGTCGGAAGAATTGATGCGCAACGCCGACATGGCGTTGTATCGCGCCAAGTCCGAGGGCGGCGGTGTGCATCATTTCTTCGAGCCTGAGATGGATCAGCAGGCGCAGAAGCGCCGCGACATGGAGCGTGATCTGCGCGCGGCCTTCAGCAACGGCGAGTTCGAGCTGCACTACCAGCCGCTGGTCGATATTTCTGCCGACCGCATCAGTGGCTTCGAGTCGCTGCTGCGGTGGCAGCACCCGCAGAAGGGCATGATCTCGCCCGCGGAGTTCATCCCGGTTGCGGAAGACATCGGTCTGATCGTCGCGCTCGGCGAATGGGTGCTGCGCGAAGCCTGCGCCGAGGCGATGAAGTGGCCTGCCGACGTGAAGGTCGCGGTCAATCTGTCACCGGTGCAGTTCCGCAGCCGCAACCTGGTCCAGGCCGTGATCTCGGCGCTGGCGCATTCCGGCCTGTCGGCGCGCCGGCTCGAGCTCGAGATCACGGAATCGGTGTTTCTGGCAGAGACCGAAGCCAATCTCGCGATCCTGCATCAGCTGCGCGAACTCGGCGTCAGCATCTCGATGGACGATTTCGGCACCGGCTATTCCAGCCTGAGCTATCTGCGCAGCTTCCCGTTCGACAAGATCAAGATCGACCGCTCCTTCGTGAAGGACCTGGCGCGGCGCTCCGACTGCCTGGCGATCGTGCGTGCGATCTCGGGCCTTGGCCGCAGCCTCAAGATCACCACGACCGCGGAAGGGGTCGAGACGACGGACCAGCTCGACTGGCTGCGCGCCGAAGGCTGCAACGAGGTGCAGGGTTTCCTGTTCAGCGCGGCGCGGCCCGGGCACGAGATCGCAGCGTTGCTGACTGGTTTTGCGGCGCGCGCGTCGAAGGCGGCGTGAGCTTTGCCTGCTCGTCGTGGCCGGGCTTGACCCGGCCATCCATCCTCTTTCGAAAGAAATGATTTTTTCCTGATGGATTGCCGGGTCAAGCCCGGCAATGACAAGGTCTACGGTTTCAGAACCGCGTCACGATATCCGACAGCGCCGGACGCGGGCGGTCCTCGCTCGGCTTGGTGGGCGTCCCGATGTGAATGAGCCCGGCGAGCTTCTCGTCTGGTTTCAGGCCGAGACCGTCGAGCACGTCGCGGTCGAAGGCGAACCAGCCGGTCAGCCAGCAGGCGCCATAGCCGAGCGCGGTCGCCGCGGTGACGATGTTCATGGCGCTCGCGCCGGCCGACAGTTCCTGCTCCCACGGCGGCACCTTCGGGTGCGGCTTGGTAAAAGAGACCACGCCGATCACCAGCGGCGCATCGGTCAGGCGCTTCTTCTCGACCTCGATATCGGAGGCCGGCGCGCCGGGATTCTTGCGGGCAAACACCTTTGCGATCACGTCGCCGGCGCGGGCGCGGGCCTCACCCTCGAATACGATGAAGCGCCAGGGCGCCAGTTTGCCGTGGTCGGGTACGCGTGCGCCGATGGTCAGGATGGTCTCGAGCTCGGCCGCGGACGGGCCGGGGCCGGTCATCTCGCGCGGTTTCATCGAGCGGCGTGTCTTCAGGAGTTCAATGGCATCGGGCACAGAAATGTCCTTCAAGTGGAGTCGTGCCCCCAAGATGGGGGCACGACCAAGCCTGCGAAAGCCAGTTTAGACCGATTGTGAAGATCAGGCGACTGATCGCGCCCGCTTCACGTCCGGCGGCGTGGCCTCATCGACCAGCGCGGCGATCGCCTCATCGGTCGGCATCACGGTCTGGCGCTCGCTGCCGAGGCGGCGGACCGAGACCGAATGGGTCTCGGCTTCCTTCTTGCCGACGACGAGCAGGGCCGGGATCTTGGCCAGCGAGTGCTCGCGGACCTTGTAGTTGATCTTCTCGTTGCGCAGGTCGATCTCGACGCGGAGGCCAGCGCGGCGCGCCGCCGCCGCCACCACCTTGGCGTACTCGTCGCCTTCGGAGGTGATGGTCGTGACCACGAGCTGGGTCGGCGCCAGCCAGAGCGGGAAGTTGCCGGCGTAGTGCTCGATCAGGATGCCGATGAAGCGCTCCATCGAACCGCAGATCGCACGGTGCACCATGACCGGCGCCTTCTTCGAGCCGTCGTGGTCGATGTAGAACGCGCCGAAGCGTTCCGGCAGGTTGAAGTCGACCTGGGTCGTGCCGCACTGCCAGTCGCGGCCGATGGCATCGCGCAGCACGTACTCGAACTTCGGCCCGTAGAACGCGCCTTCACCCGGGTTGATCTCGGTCCGGATCCGGTTGCTGCCCTTGGCCTTGATCTCCGACAGCACGGTCGCCATCACGCGCTCGGCGTGATCCCACATCTCGTCGGTGCCGACCCGCTTCTCCGGCCGCGTCGAGAGTTTCACCGTGAGCTCGCCGTCGAAGCCGAAATCGGCGTAGGTCGACAGGATCAGCTCGTTGATCTTGAGACACTCATCGGCGAGCTGCTGTTCGGTGCAGAACACATGGGCGTCGTCCTGGGTGAAGCCACGCACCCGCATCAGGCCGTGCATCGCGCCCGACGGCTCGTAGCGATGCACGACGCCGAACTCGGCGAGCCGCAACGGCAGGTCGCGGTAGCTCTTCAGCCCGTGCTTGAAGATCTGCACATGGCCCGGGCAGTTCATCGGCTTCAGCGCGAACCAGCGCTTGTCCTCGGCCTCGTCGCCGGCGGACTGCGCCGCGAACATGTTCTCGCGGTACCAGTCCCAGTGGCCCGAGGTCTCCCACAGCACCTTGTCGAGGATCTGCGGCGCATTGACCTCACTGTAGTCGCCGAGCAGCCGGCGCCGCATATAGGCGATCAGCTGCTGGAAGATGGTCCAGCCCTTCGGGTGCCAGAACACCACGCCGGGGCCTTCTTCCTGGAAGTGGAACAGGTCGAGCTCGCGACCGAGCTTGCGGTGGTCGCGCTTCTCGGCTTCCTCGATCTGCTTGAGGTAAGCGTCGAGGTCTTCCTGCTTGGCGAACGCGGTGCCGTAGATGCGGGTCAGCATCGGATTGTTGGAATCGCCGCGCCAATAGGCGCCGGCCACCTTCATCAGCTTGAAGGCGTTGCCGATCTTGCCGGTCGAGGTCATGTGCGGGCCGCGGCAGAGATCGAACCAGTCGCCCTGGAAATAGATCTTGATCGGCTCGTTGCCGGGAATCGCGTCGACCAGCTCGACCTTGAAGGCCTCGCCCTTGTCGCGGAACACCTGCTTGGTCTTCTCGCGATCCCAGACTTCCTTGGTGAACGGCTTGTCGCGCGCGACGATCTCGCGCATCCGCTTCTCGATGGCGGCAAAATCTTCCGGGGTGAACGGCTCATTGCGGAAGAAGTCGTAGTAGAAGCCGTTCTCGATCACCGGGCCGATCGTGACCTGGGTGCCCGGCCACAGCGACTGCACGGCTTCGGCGAGCACATGCGCGGCATCGTGCCGGATCAGTTCCAGCGCGCGGGGGTCGTCGCGGCTGATCAACTCGATCTTGGCGTCGGTCTCGATCGGATCGTTGAGGTCGGCGAGCGTGCCGTCGAGCGCCATCGCGACGGTGCGCTTGGCGAGCGAGGGCGAAATGCCTTTGGCGATGTCGAGGCCGGTTGTCCCTCTCGGGAAATCGCGCCTCGCTCCATCAGGGAAGGTGAGGGCGATTTTGTTCACGGGTTCTGCGGGTTTGAGATTAGAGAGGCTGTACTGGAATCCGGATTCGGATTTAGGCGTTTCTGCCATCGATGTCTCCTGTAGCTCACTCCTGCGAACGAGCGCAGGTAAGCGGAAGCAGCGGTATAGCAGGGGATTTGACGCCTGCAATCCGGCAATATCAAGAAAATGGGCCTTCGGTCGCGCCGATTCGAGAGAAGCTCGCCTGCACCCGGCGGCACCAAGCGTTGCGACGCTGCCGATCATCGTTTAACGTCGAATGTCCACTTTCCCGCCATCGCGCTCCGCAAGGTTCATGTTTTCCCGTCTCCTGCTTTTCGTGGCGTTGCTTGTGATCCCGGGCATCTTGCGGGCGGAAGAAGCACCGGTCGAGAAGGCCGGGTTTGCGAAAAGGCTGACCATCTACCTCGCCAAGGGACCGGCGAATGCCTGCGGCGCCGGTTGCGATCGCTGGATCGCGATCGAAGGCGAGATCGACCGGAATGCCGCGTCGCGGATTCGCAGCTTCCTGCTTGCCGTCAAGGACCCGCAGCTTCCGATCTACCTCCATTCGCCGGGCGGAAACGTCGAGCAGTCCTATGCGATCGCGCGGTTCCTGCGCGCGCACAAGGCGATTGCCCGGGTCGGCCGCACCAGCGTGGGCGCCTGTTCCGCGGGCACGCAGATCGACGCCGCCTGCCTGAAGATCAAGGCTGCGAAGGGAGAGGTCGGGGCCGATCTCACCACGCGTAACGCGATGTGCGTTTCGGCCTGCGCCTATCTGTTCCTGGGCGCGACCAACCGCGAAGTGGCGCCCGACTCGGTGCTCGCGGTGCATAACTCCAAGCTGATGTTCGTGGTCCACGGCCATCCGCCGCCGCAGGTCATCGCCGACTTCAGGCGGCGCGAGATGGTCAGTGCCGATCGTGACCGCAACCTGTTCCTCGCGGCGATGGGAATCAGCCATGAGCTCAGCGAGCTGATCCGGACCGTGAAGTTCGAGAGCCTGCACGTGCTGACGCGGCCGGAGCTCTATCGATTTGGAATCGATACGCGGCCGTTGCCGGAGACGCTGTGGGCGGTGGAGAAGGAAACCCGGCCCTATGTCCGCAAGATCGCGCAGCAGAAGAAGGGCGACGGCAGCTCGTTCCGCATGATGGAGTGGCGCCTGTTCTGCGAGAACAGGGATCGCGGGCGGCTGATGTTCGTGCGCGAGTTCGACGAGGGCGCAGCCGGCAAGAGCACAGTGGTGATGATGGCCGGAGCCACCAGGGCGATCGCGTTCGGCAGGTTGCCCGCGCGGTTCGGCAAATACGAGGTCTGGAGCGACCCGGTGACCTCGGACATCGTCAAGGCGATGCTGGCGGTCCCGCATCTGCAGATCGGCGAAAGCACGCCGTCATCGGACGGCAAGTCCGATCCCAAAGCCGATCTCAAGCCTGACTTCGCGACATTCGATATCGATACGACCGGGCTGGAGCAGGGCTGGACGCAGCTATCGGCATCGTGTCCGGCAACAAGCGCCGGCCCGAAGCCTGCGAGCCCGCTGCCGGCCGCTGCGTCGCCGAGCGTCAACGCGGCGCCGGCCGCATCGCCATCGCCGTGAGCGCAAGCGGCGCCATCCGATCACGTGCTATGCATTTAGATGCAGTTGCATTGACTTCGGAGTCTGCTATCAACGCGGCGTGAAACGCTTCGCTCCCAGCGCATTGATGCTCGGCAACATCGTCACCGGCTGCTCGGTACTGGCGCCGGCCGGCATGCTGGTGGAGTTGTCGAACGGGCTCGGCGTCACGATCCACGCCGCCGGTCTGTTGATCACCTTCGGCGCCATCGTGCTGTGCGTCGGCTCGCCGGTGACGGCGTGGCTGACCAGCCGGTTCGAACGGCGCGCGCTGCTGACGGCGACGCTGCTGGTGCTGACGCTGACCAACGCGGCATCGGCCTTCTCGCCGGACTACGACAGTCTGTTGATCATCCGCCTGGTGATGCTCGCGGTCGGTGTCCTCTACACGCCGCAGGCGGCCGGTACCGCGGCGCTGATCGTGCCGGTGGAGAAGCGCGGCAGCACGATCGCCTATATTTTCCTCGGATGGTCGCTCGCCGCTGCGATCGGGCTGCCGTTGATCACCTTCATCGCAAGCCGCTACGGCTTTCGCGTGACCTATGGCGCGATCGCGCTGACCGGGCTCGCAAGCTGCCTGCTGCTGTGGTGGCGGCTGCCCGGCGGATTGCATGGCGCGCCGGTCGACTTGAGGACGTGGGCCGATCTCGGCCGCAATCCGACCGTCATCCTGCTGCTGTCGATCACGACGTTGCAGATGTCCGGCCAGTTCGTGGTGTTCACCTTCATGGGGCCGCTGCTCGGCAAATTGACCGGCGCCAACGCGGACGCCGTCGGCATCGTGTTCGCGCTCTATGGCATCTTCGGGTTCGTCGGTATTGCGATCGCGACTCGCATCGTGGATTCCTGGGGCGCCTGGAAGACGTCGGTGCTGTTCACCGTGTTGCTGCTCGCAGGCGTTGCCGGCTGGGCCCTGAGCGCCGGCGCCTATTCATTGATGGCGGCCTCGGTTGCGGTGTGGGGCCTCGGCTTTGCGTCGACCAATTCGATGCAGCAGGTGCGCCTGGTCGGCGCGGCGCCGACGCTCGCGTCGGCGTCGGTCTCGCTCAATACCTCGGTGCTGTATATCGGCCAGGCCATCGGCTCTGCGATCGGCGGGTTGCTGTTCGCGCGCGAATGGCTGTTTAGCGCGGGCTACGTCGCCACCGCCTTCGTCGCGGCGGCCCTTGCGGTCGTGGTCATGACGCGGCCGCGGCCGGCCGCGCGCGCTGCCGCCGAGTGAGTCAATCGGCGATCCGGGTCAGGAACGCCTTGAAGCTCACGCCCGGCAGCTGCAGTGCCTCACCCTCGAAATCGACCATGTCGCCGTTCGCGGTGCCCTTCAGCATCAGCGTGATCATGTCGGCCCCGAACAGCGGCCGGAAGGCAGGATCGGGATTGTGCCGCTGAGTCGAGACCTTGACGTGAATGCCGTCACCGCGGTCGGTGTAGTTGCCGACGAAGGCAAAGGCCGAGTTGCCGCCGCGCAGCTTGCCGCTGGTCGCGTAGAGCACACCGGTGCCGGTGCCGTGAACGGTATGAAATTCGAGCTTGTACAAGCCTTCCTGCAATGCCCATCTCCAAAAAATCTTTGTCTCAATGGCTGCAGCCTAAGGTGCAAGCGGAAGGCAGACAATGGCGAGCGCCGCCGATCGCCCGGTCGTCAACACCGCAATGCCTGCGGAACCGGGCGGAAGGTTCGCGCGCGATCGCCGGCCGGGCGGAGTTGGCAGGCCGGGCCACGGGTGCTGCGATGATCACGATCGCAATTTGCTACCTTTGATTGACGGGCACTGACCCCTATGCGAAACTGCTGGCGAAGATGTTTGCTCGGTCAGGGGTTACGATCGTGCATGTTGTTCTTTGCATCATATTGATTGTCTTTTTCATTACTTTTGACGGTTCGGCGGGCACCGCAAAGGCGGCCGAGACCCTGAAGGAGTGTTGGGTCTGTCCCACCATGGTCGTGCTGCCCCGTGGCAGTTTCCTGATGGGAACGAAGGAACCGGAGAGCAAAACGTCGGCAGGCAGCGACGCGGCCAATCGCCAGGACAAGAACGATGAGTTGCCCGACGAACACGGCGGGGATGAGCAGCCTCAGCACAAGGTGGAGTTCAAGAGGCCGTTCGCGATCGGACAATACGCGGTCACGCGCGGCGAGTTCGGTGCCTTTGTCAATGAAACCGGCTACCACCCTGCAGAATGCGCCAGTTTCAGCAGCGAGGACGTGCACAAGATCGACGTGTCCGGCATCAACTGGCGCAACCCGGGGTTCGCACAGACTGATCGCGATCCGGCGGTATGCGTGTCCTACGGTGACGCAAAGAAATATGCCGCATGGCTGAGCACGAAGACGGGCAAGCCGTACCGGCTGCCGACCGAGGCTGAATGGGAATATGCAGCCCGGGCCGGCACCAAGGCCCCACGCTATTGGGCCGGCAAACCGGCTGACGTCTGTGGTCACGCCAATGTCCTGGACCGGAGCGCGGCAAAACAATTCAAGGGGACAGGGGATTACGACGAGGTTTTCGTCGGATGCTCGGACGGTCACATCTTTACAGCGCCGTCCGGCTCATACCCACCGAATGCGTTCGGTCTCTACGACATGCTCGGGAATGTCTGGCAGTGGGTCGAGGATTGCTACATCGGGAGCTACGATAACGCGCCGGCCGACGGCAGGGCGGTGAAAACGGACAAGCGCGATGGTGGTTGCGAGCAGCGCGTCTTGCGCGGCGGTTCGTGGGCGTCCAACACGAGCAAGGCCCGCTCGGCCTACCGTCACGCCGACCGATTGCCGAACATCTATTACGGATTCCGGGTGGCCAGGCCGCTCTGAAATTTGTCGGAGCGGACCGGCGGGCGTTGTCTCCGTCGAGAAGTCGATTTGAACCGGCGCGGCTGATCCGCGAGAGCAGTGAACGCAATGCGATGAAGGAGACGATCGTTTCCAGGAACCGAAAAATGCGGCAGCGTGCCGGCCGGCGGAGGCTGGAATGCGCAAGCTGAGGATCTTCGTGAGCTACTCTCACGCCGATGCCAGGGCGCGTCCCGGATTCAACATCAGCCGGCTCGGCCGGATCATGGAAGAGCTCAAATACGACCTCGGCTGCCACTCCGAGCGCTCGCGGTTCGAGGTCTTGCGCGATGTCGAGATGACCCATGTGTCGGACAATTTCCGGGTGGAGATCGAGAGGGCCATCACCGCCTGTGACGTCGCGATCCTGTTTATCTCGGAGGAATTCAGCCGCTCCGAGGAGTGCGAGGCCGAATTCGCCCGACTGATCGATCTGGGAAAGCCGCTGTTTCTGGTGGAAATCGAGCCGATCCTGCTCAGCGACGAGGAAGACCGCATCAAGAAACATCGAAAGGCGGTCAAGGACATCATCTTCGTCAGGTTTTGGGGCCCGGACAACAATCAGAAATCGGTGCGATACGGCTATCCGTTGCCGGACAATGTCGCCACCAGGGATAAATACGACGAAGCGCTGGGGCAGGTCGTGGCAGGCCTCAAGGCGCGGGTCCTGATCCTGCCGCAGGCCGGCAATGGCCAGGAGGTCCGAACCAGCGACCAGCCGGTTCAGAACCGCGTGGCGGTGTTCGTTGCGTCCCCGGCAGCCGACGTCAAACCGGAAGCACAGCGGCTGGCGACCACGATGGAAGCCAAGAAACTCGTCGTTCGCGCATTCGATCCGGAACTGGACGTTCGCGCCGACGATGCGTTCTCCAGCGCGTTCTCGCGTGCGCTCGCCCAATGCGACGCTTACGTGCAACTGCTCGGGGCCAGTCCGGGAAAACCCGTAACCGGATCCGAGCTGCGGCTGGTGCGCGCCCAGTACGACCTGGCGAGGCAGGCCGGCAAGCCCATGTTCGTCTGGCGGGCAGCCGGCTTTGACGTCGACGATCTGGAGGCGCCTTACTGCGCCTTTCTCAAGGGCATCACGGATTGCCAGATCGGCAACTTCGTCGAGTTCGAGGACTATCTGATGAAGAAGCTCGACGACCTTGCCGCGCTGCGGCGCTCCGGCGAGCGACGGGCGGCAAAATCGCAGGGAAGGAACACGGCGCTGCCATTTGTCGTGATCGACGCGGCGCGGCCCGACAGCGAGCTCGCGCAGAAGATCGCGGACGCTCTGGCGGACCACGTCAATGTCGATCATCTCGACTACGATCTGACCGGACAGATGCTGACGAACGCGGTCGCCGACAACAATGCCCTGATCTTCGCCTACGGCAAGAGCACCGAGGGACAGAAGCGGACGCAGGCGCATTTCAGGCTCATTCGGCGTCCGACCGGAGAGCTCAACGTCAGCCAGCTCGAACTTGCGGTGGGAAATGGCGCGCCGCCGACCGCGCTGCCGTTTCCGCGCGGTCCGAACGTCCATGTGATCACGGTGACCGACGAAGTCGACCCGGCCGAGATTTCGAACTTCCTAGCGAAGCTCGGCGTCGTCGTCGAAAAGCGCGAGGCGCGATAACGTGGAACCGGGCGACACCAGCAGTCTCGAGCCTTATCCGGGATTGCGGCCGTTCCGGAAGGACGAGAGCGATATTTTCTTCGGTCGCGACGATCACATCAGCGAAATGATCGTCAAGCTTTCGAAAAGCCATTTCCTTTGCATCACGGGGTCCTCCGGTTGCGGCAAGTCGTCGTTGGCGCGCACCGGGCTGATGAACCATCTGGAGGCCGGCTTCCTGCCCGGACAGGGATCGGACTGGATTTTCTGCGACCTGCATCCCGGCGACCACCCGGTCGACAATCTGTTTCGCGGCATAGCCGATGCGATCGTCAGCGAAGTGCAGAAGGATGCCGAGGGCAGGGCGGAGGAACGCTCGGCGCAGATCCGGGAGTTTCTCAAGGACTATGTCATCACCCAGCGTCGCACCAGCGACCTGAACACGGTGCTGGACCTCGTGGCCGGGATCGGCACCCGGCCGATCATGATCCTCGTCGATCAGTTCGAGGAGCTGTTCCGCTATGCGCAATCGGACTCCGAAGCGGCGGTCAACCTGGTGGAGATATTGCTGAAGACCGCCGCGGCAAACGGCAAGATCTACATCGTCGTCACCATCCGCACGGATGAGCTGGAGAAGTGTTCGCGCTATCCCGGACTGGCGCACCTGATCAACGACAGCCAGTTTCTTACGCCCGTGCTCGATCGCTACCAGATCCAGCAGGCGATCGAAGGCCCGATCACGCTGTGGGGCGGGCAGATCCTGCCGGACCTTTCCACCTGGTTGCTGAATTGCCTGGAGGACGAACTCGACAAGCTTCCGCTGATGCAGCACGCGTTGCGGCTGCTCTACGCAGCGAAGACGTCGGCTGACGGCCGCAAGGAAGTCACCATCGGACTTGCGGACTTCACCCGCGTCTTCGGGCTTCCCGAGAAGCTCGACCTGACCTCGGGGGAGGGACGGCTCGCGTTGCGGCAGACATTATCGGATCGGCTGACGCAGCGTTACGCCAAGCTGCCGAGCCACCTGAAGCCGGCGGCAAGGCTGACGTTCTGTGCCCTGACGGCGGTCGACAGCCGGAATCGCGATATCCGCCAGCCGCAAAAGCTTGGCACGCTCGCAAAGATCATCGGTGCGTCGGAGGAGGATACCCGCGCCGTCGTTCGTGCGTTCGTCACCCGCGAGGAAGCCTATCTTCGCTATGATCCTCATCTGGCCAGGGACGACACGGTCGACGTCACGCATGAGTGCATCCTGCGTCTGTGGCAGCCATTGCAGGCGGAATGGATGGCTGACGAGAAGCGATCCGGCGAGAACATCGTTTCGCTCGCCCGTCTGGCGCGGGACTGGAAGGGCGGGTCGGAGAAGCGATCGATCTTCGACCGCCTGTTCGCCGGTATAGCCCTGAAATGGGTCGCTCGCGACCAGTACCAGTCGTGGTTCGACAAGGCCCGCCCGAGTTCGGATTGGGCGGCGCGCTATCTCTCCAACGTTGATTGGCCGGCTCAACCCGATAGCGGCGCGCGGAGGGCGACGGCCGATGCGATCTTCAGGTCCATCGTCGCGCTGCTGGACGCCTCAAGACGGCAGCAGTGGTTGTTCGTGGTGGCCTCGATCGTCCTTGCCGTTGGCCTGATCGCAACCGTTTCGATGGTGTCGATCTATTTTGCGAATTCGAAGGCCCTCCAGGCGCGGCGGCTGGATGATTTGATAACCATCTCCGGTCTCCACGCCGAACAGACCCGCGTATCCCAGGTGGAATCGGCGCTGGAGGCGATGAATGAAGGGCTGGCCAATTTCGGGGCGGTATGGGCCAAATTGCAGCAAGTGAATGAACTCTATCGCTTCAATGCCAAGGAGGAGATTCACGCCGCCGATTTCGTATCCAACGGCAAATCGGTGCTGGCGATCGACAAGGCGGGGATACTGCACCAATGGGCCATCGCCACGGCGCGCAACGTGGTGCGGGAGGTTGATTTCGGTCTGCGGGACCCGAACGGCGACCGCGCGGAAGGTCGCTCGCTCATCGTGTCGCCTGTCGGGGATGTCGCGGCGATCGGCTTCAACCAGGGCTCGGTAATCCTGCTGGACATGACGCGCCCCGAGAGCCGGTTCAAGGCGCTCCAGATCGATGGCGCCAACCCGCATGGCAGCGACAGCGTGTTCAAGGTCGCTTTCTCCATCGACGGCGCGTTGCTGGTGACGTCCTCGCGTGCGGGAAACATCGCGATCTGGGAGCGATCCTTGCCGGAGCCGTCCGGCGGCGCGCGCCGCGATCCGCTGCAATGGACATTGAAGGCCAACGTCAATCTGAGGAAAAGCCGGCCGCGCGCGGATATCTGGGCGGTCGATATCGATCGTGCCAAACAGATGATCGCGGTCGGGCTCCGCGACGGAGCCATTTGCCTCTTGCGCCTCGACGACCTGAGCCGCCCGTTTTGTCCTGATGTGCGCAGTGAGGGCGCCGTGAAGGCGGTCAGGTTCCTGCCGGACAGCCCGATGCTGGTATCTGCGGGCAACGATGCCAAGGTCTCGATATGGGAGATCGACGGATCGGCGCGGATCGCCAAGCCCTTGCCCTTTACGCTTGAGCACAACAACGCGATCTGGGACATCGATCTGAGCCGTGACGGCAGTCTGCTCGCGACTGCAGACTTCGACGGCTCCGTCCGGGTCTATCAGACCGGCTCCTGGCGCCTGCTCAGCACGGTCGCGGCGGACACCGTGGTATCGAGTCGCCGGCATCAGCCGGGAGATACGGTCGACAACGCACTCGCACTTCGCACGGTTCGGTTCGATCCCACGTCCACCATGCTCGTGACGTCGTCGCTCGACCACACCGCGCGGGTGTGGACGCCACTCACCGATCGAGCCGGTCTGCGTGAGCTGAGCTACCGGCTGCCTCCCGCGGAGAACAAACGTTTTCGCAGCATCTATTCGGTGGCCGTCAGTCCGACCGGCGACGAGGTTGCGTTCAGCGACCAGGCCGCGGTCTACATACAGTCCGTCGGGCAGATGCCGAAGGCGCTTCCGCTGGCGACCGGAAAGCCAGCTCCGGGATCGCCCTCGGGAAGCAATCAGCCGCAACGAACCTTCGGCCAGGTCCTGATGCGGACGCCAAACGAAATCGTCGCGAGCAATGTGGAGCCGATGCTCACGATCTGGACAAGGCCGGACAACGGCGAATGGGCGGTGCGAACGGTCGCTTTGCCGGGCGACACGATTCCGTCGGGGCGGGGCGCGACGATCAGTGCGTCCGGCGCTCTGCTGGCGGTCGAAGTCAGGGACGGGGACACCGCGAGCATCCTGCTATGTCCGTTGCGCGGAGGCGAACAATGGAGCTGTTCGCCGTCCGACAACTCGCAGGTCACGGTGCTTCCACTCAGCGCAAAGCTGCCGTCCAGCGCGAGCGATCAGGATTGCGCTTCCCGCGATTCGGAGATTCACACGGCACTCTCCAGGAGCGAGCGATTGCTCGCCGTCAGCGTCGGCAAATGCCCGATCCAGATCTTCAATCTTCGCAATCAGAATCAATCTCGCTCCTACAGCGGCCATCATGGCGACGTGAACACGCTTGATTTCTCCCCGGACGAGGCGTCACTGCTGGCCTCGTCGCAAGCAGCCGACGTCAGGATCTGGGACATTGGGAGCGGGACCTCAAAGAACATCAACTACCACGTGTCGCCGTTTGTCACTGCGGCGCGATACTCGCCGTCGGGCGCGTGGATCGCCAGCACCTCAAACGACAATTCGGTCATCGTGAGCTCGGCTGAAACCGGAAAGCGGCTGGTCATCCTGCCTTACCGCAACAGCCTGTTCGACCTCTCGATCGTCAAGACCGGACGCGGGACCTTGATGGTCACCGGGTCCGAGGCCGGCGACGTCAATGTTGGAAGGTTCTTCGAGGATGGAACTGGCGTCGGTGCATATGCGCAGTCGGTGCTGCGCGATGTTTCGCCGCAATAGCACGCTCGTCTTCTGCCGCCGAAGGCTCAATGCGCCTCGATCTGGCGCGCCAGCTCGTCATATTGGTCGGTGTCTCCGACACTCTGGTCATAGCAGGACGAGCTGATCACCGGTTCGCCCGCCTTGAGCAACTCCGTCACGGTGACGAAGTCGTAACCTTGCTTCCTCAAGCTCGAGATGATGTCCGGAAGCGCGTCGTCGGTGTACCAGCCCCGTCCGTTCGCATGAAACAGTACGATCGATCCCGGGTGCACGTTGTCCAGCACTCTCTTCGCCATGGCATCCGGGCGCTCTCTCCAGTCGGGATCGTCTGAGGACACATCCCACTGGATCGGCACCAGGCCCTGCTGGCTGACGGTCGCAAGGGCTCCGGAATCGCAGGCCCCGTACGGAAAGCGGAACAGGCGCATCGATTTCGGAGCGGTCTGACCGGTCATCGCTTCGCGCCCGGGCACGGCGCATTTGCGCTCTTCAAGCTCTCGACGCAGTTCGTCGTAGGCCTGATCGGCCTTCCTGATCTCGTCCGCCGCAGCCGGGCTGGACAGCAGGCGCAGATTGCGGTGCTCCCATGTATGATTGCCGATCTCGAAACGGGCGTCCGCGATCAGTTGCTGGGCACGAATCTTGTGCGTCATCATCCATTTGCCGCCCATGAAGAAGGTCGCCTTGACCGAATGTGCGCGCAGGATGTCGACGATCTTGCCCTGATAGCCTGCGACCTCATTGGGGCCCTCGCACAGGTCGAAGGTCAGTGCGATCAGCCTTTTGCCGGGTGGCAGTCGGACGCTGCGAACGGTGCCGGGCGTGCGCGGTCCGGCCGCCGTGGCGTCCACCATGGCAGACTGGGGAAGCGGGGGCTCGAGCTTCTCCTTCACGATGTTGTCCTCGCCGTCCCGGGCGGCCAGCTCCGTGGCGGCCCAGCACGCCTGCGGAGAGCGCGTCGAGACCTCGCCGTCTTCGGCGCGCAATGTTGGCGAGGCGACCAGAATGCAGGACGTCACCAGGCAAGTCGCGATCAAGCTCTTCGTGCACATGGCGTCGCGCATTCGAAACGATGTCCGGGCAATGAAGGCCTTGCGTGCAGCCGAGGCCGGCCGCGAGCAGAAACAGACGAATTCGTGATGGCTCGATCTGGATTTTAGAGCAACCTGCGGTATAAGCCAACACCAAATCACTCGTTGCCAGCGTGCGCGTGCGTGCGCTCCGGAGACCGGGCTGCAATGGAGACGAAATGAAAATATCGTTGTCCGTTGCGATGCTGGCACTGGCGCTTGTGCTGTTTGCGCCGGCGGCGCGCGCCGCCGACGTCACGGCGGATGACACCGCGCGCTTTCTCGCCGGACTGCAGCCGTCGGCCGGTTCGCCGCTGCTGCCGTTGACGACGAATCCCGCCTGGCAGCGCCACGCCAAGTTCTTCGACGCTGCGTTCGCCGAGCTCGAGCAGCAGCAATTGTCGAAGGTTCGTAACTGGTCCGCTGCCAACCTCGCCGCGCCAAAGTCGACCATGTTCTACATGTTCGCAGGCCCGGACTTCCTCTATGCCAATGCATTCCATTCCAGGGCGACGACCTATGTGCTCAGTGGGCTGGAACCGACCGGCGGGGTGTCCGATCTGACCGCGTTGCAGCCCGAGGCCGTCGCGGTCGCGCTTGACAATATCGAGCGTTCACTGTGGTCGCTGCTGAACTTCTCTTTCTTCAACACCAGGCAGATGAAGGCAGATCTCGATGTCAGCGAGGTCAACGGGACGTTACCGATCCTCTATGTGTTTCTCGCGCGATCCGGCATGACGATCCGCGACGTCAAGCCGGTGACGCTCGATGGCAATGGAGCGCTCTACGTCGGTGTGGACGTGTCGGCGTGGAGCAATGCGCGCGGCACCCGCATCGTATTTGCCGGCGCCGACGGCGTCGAGAAGATGCTGTATTATTTCTCGACCGATCTCTCCAATTCCGGCCTGAAGACCAGCGGCTTCCTGAAGTTCTGCGCAACGCTCGCGCCCGGTGACAGCCTGATCAAGAGTGCATCCTATCTCATGCACCTCCGCGATTTCTCGGCGGTGCGCAACTTCATCCTCGCCAACAGTGCCACCATCGTCCAGGACGATTCCGGGATCCCGCTGGCGCAATACGACCCGCGGAAATGGCGCTTCTTTCCGTTCGGTCGCTATCTTGGTCCGATCGAAAGGCTATTTCCCGGTCTCTATCAGCCGTCTTATGCCGAGCTGTTTGCGCGCGCCCGGCCGATCGATTTCGGCATCGGCTACCGCTGGCGGCCGAATGAATCGAACGTGCTGTTGTCGGTGAGATTGCCCAGCGAACGTACTGCGGCGGCAGAGGCGGGGCCCTCGTCCGCGACGCAGCCGGAGAGGACGCGCCCGCGCAAGCCTCGCGCGTCGTCACCGCCCAGCGGCTCTTGGCGTTAGAGTGTGGTCCGTCACCACTTCACGCTCTGGCTGGGCACGATGAATGCCGTCGTGCTCGGCTTGTTCGGACTGTGGGTGAAGTAACCGCAGGCGGCAACGATCACGACGAGCAGGGCAAGCACGGCCAGTAGATCAATCTGCCGGGGATCGTGACCGTTGTGGCTGAGTTTCCAGCGCATTGTTGTTTCCTCCCCGAGGGGATCCCATGCGGGCAACGACACAATACGCCAGGTATCGCCACAGTTCCGCCGGAACAGCTATGCGCGCCGCGCTTGGAAGCGCCGCAGCAATTGATCAGGCGTCGTTGACGCCGCGTCAACCCTCGTTGACGCCGCGCCAGCGACCGTAGCGCCAGGGCAGATACCAGTGTGCCCCAAGCGGCCTTGTCTGCGGGACATTATCGATGCCGGAGGTTCCCCAGGGCTGGCAGCGCAGCAATCTTGCCAGCGTCATCCATCCCCCGGCCCATAGTCCGAAGCGCTCGATCGCCTCATCGCCGTAGACCGAGCAGGTCGGCAAATGCCGGCAGTTGTAACCGACCAGCGGCGACAGCGTGTGCCGGTAGATCCAGATCAGGGCGCGCCCGAAATTGCGCGGCATGCGGCGCATGGTGCTGGCACAGTCCGTGCATCGCGGATGGTGTGTCATTGAATGATCGGTCGGTGACATACGCAAGTATGTACGTAATCTTGCGGGGGTTCCAAGCGAAGGAACTGTTCAATTGCAGATATTTACGCCACAGTTGGCCACTATCGCACAGCACCGGTGGCGCTGCAGCACGGGCTCTATGGACGGTCCAGGTCAGCAACGCTACCGTTCCCATTACGCGCCGATGACAGATTCGTGGCGCATTGCCATGGGGCCATTGCCACCGCTCGCATCACCACCGAGGGCTTGGGGGAAGGAACCAAATTGAGGCTCGCGAACTCGCTTTCGTTGCGCAGTTGGGTGCTCACCGGCGCCGTTGCCCTTTGCTTCGCGGTTTCCGGCACCGCCGCATGGGCGGGTAACTCCGCGCAGACCAGCTCGACCCTCGAAGAACGCAAGCTGCCGATGAAGTTCAGCTGGATCGCCTGTCAGCCGAATTGCCGCGGCTGGGTGTCGGCGGTCGGCATCATCACGGCCGACAGCCCCAAGGAATTCGACGAGTTCGCGCGCAGCCGCCAGCTCAACGGCGCCACCATCGTGCTCGACTCCAGCGGCGGCTCGGTCAACGACGCGATCGCGCTCGGCCGCCGCTTCCGCGGTCTCGGCGCGCTGACCACGGTCGGCACCAGCGTCGTCAATCAGGCCGCGCAGGGCGATCGCGCCAGCGTGCTGCCGGATGCCTATTGCGAGTCGATGTGCGTGTTCCTGCTGCTGTCGGGCAAGACGCGTTATGTGCCACCGGCCGCGCACATCCGGGTGCATCAGATCTGGATGGGCGACCGCGCCGATGACGCCAAGGCGGCGAGCTACACCGCGCAGGACCTGATGATCGTCGAGCGCGATATCGGCCGTCTTGCCAAATACACTTTCGATATGGGTGGCGCTGGTGAGCTGTTGTCGCTCGCACTCAGCGTACCGCCGTGGGAAGATTTGCACGAATTGTCGGCGGCCGAATTGCGGCTAACCAATCTCGTCACCACGGATGCAGTCGCCGACGTGCTGCCGCGGCAGGACAACGCAATTCCAGTCGCCGAGGCGAAGCCGAAGAACGGCGATCGCTTCGCGAGCAGCGCGATGGAAGGTGAGGCGCTGCCGCAGGCGGCGAAGGCGACCAAGACTGCCGAGGCCGTGGTGCCGACCGGCGGCACCGCGGCGCCGGCGCCGGTCCAGCCTTCGCAGTAGTCTAGGTTGGCAGTAAGGTTCAGGCTGGCGGCGGGGCTTACGCCGGCTGCTTTGCCTTGGCCTCGATCTGGCCGATCGCATCGACCACGGCGTCGAAGGTCAGTAGCGTCGAGGCATGGCGGGCTTTGTAGTCGCGCACCGGCTCGAGCAGCGCGATGTCGGCCCATTTGCCGCCCTGCGGAGGCTGGCCATTTTCCTTCAGCATCTTGCGGACGGTCTCGCGCAATTCGCGCAGTTCGTCGGCGGTCGACCCCACCACATGGCTCGCCATGATCGAGGAGGAAGCCTGGCCGAGCGCGCAGGCCTTCACGTCATGGGCGAAGTCCGTCACGACCGGGCCGTCCATCTTGAGGTCGACTTTCACGGTCGAACCGCACAATTTCGAGTGGGCCGTGGCAGTGGCGTCCGGCTCGGCCAGCCGTCCGAGGCGCGGAATATTGCCGGCCAACTCAATGATCCGCTTGTTATAAATGTCGTTCAGCATGGGGGCAGATGCCTGGTTCCGTCGGTGCCGGGCGCTCTTGGCGGCTGGGTCTCACCGTCCTATATATGAACGGCATCGTCCGAAACATAGCCCGGCTATGCTTCCACCGCGGGCCACTTGCGCCGCGGCGGTGCTACAAAGATGGGACTCAGGCGCCCGGCGGTTCGACGATCCGCCCCGTCTGCCCGGTGACACATCCGGCCCAAAGGCGAATGCCTGGCCGGTCGAACGGAGAAGACATGGACGCCTTGATCAAACCGATTCGCCCCAACAAGCCGGCCGATGCGAAGGCCAGCGAGCTCGACCCTGCAGAATTCCTAGCGGCGGCCGTCCGTGCCGACCAGCCGCGCCCGTCGCGGGCGGAGGCCGAGGACGCCGTGAAGACGCTGCTCGCCTATATCGGCGAGAACACCGGCCGCGAGGGCCTGCTCGACACGCCGCGCCGCGTCGTCGAGGCCTATGACGAGCTCTATCAGGGCTATCATCAGTGCCCGGCCGAAGTGCTCAACCGCACCTTCGGCGAGACCGCCGGCTACGACGATTTCGTCCTGGTCCGCGACATCGAATTCACCTCGCAGTGCGAGCATCACATGATGCCGTTCTACGGTAAGGCGCATATCGCCTACACGCCGGTCGAGCGCGTCGTGGGCCTCTCCAAGCTGGCGCGGCTGACCGACATCTTCGCCCGCCGCCTGCAGACCCAGGAGCATCTTACCGCGCAGGTCGCGGCCGCGATTGACGAGGTGCTGAAGCCCCGTGGCGTTGCCGTGCTGATCGAGGCGGAGCATACCTGCATGTCGGTGCGCGGCGTCGCCAAGCATGGCGCCTCGACCTTCACCAGCCGCTTCACCGGCATGTTCCGCGACAATCCAGCGGAGCAGCAACGCTTCCTGTCCCTGGTGCGAGGACCGAGCCGGTAACCTCGCATTTTCTTTAAGCGAGGTTTTCCGTGTCCGCATCGACCCACGATCACGACCGCGAAGAAGGGCTGGCCTTCCAGCCCAAATTCGACGCGACAGGTCTTGTGACCTGCGTCGCGACCGATGCCGCGACCGGCGACGTGCTGATGGTCGCGCATATGAACGACGAAGCCCTGCGCAAGACGATCGCGACCGGCGAGGGCTGGTACTTCAGCCGCTCGCGCAATGCGCTGTGGCGCAAGGGCGAGAGCTCAGGCCAGACCCAGCGCGTAATCGAGATCCGGATGGATTGCGATCAGGACGCGGTGTGGATCAAGGTCGAGCAGATCGGCGCGGCCTGCCACACCGGGCGGCGTTCCTGCTTCTATCGCGCGGTGAAGGACGAGGGCGGCAATGTCAGCCTGTTGTTCGTCGACGCCGGGCGGCTGTTCGATCCGGCACAGGTCTATCGCAAATAGATCATTGATCTGAATCAAGTACAACGCGCCGAAGTCGTGTACTTCGTGGCCTCCTGTTACGCCATGCGCAAGCCGTTGCGCATCGTCGTCACCGGGGGTGAACTGTGGCGCATCGCCTGATACCGCTTCTTGGGTTTCTTGCCTGGGCTGTGTGGCCGATCGGCGCAGCGCAATCGCAAACGACCGAGCGTGCGCCCGATACGATGGCCGCGCGCGTCCTCGCCTGCGCGCCTTGTCACGGCGCCAAAGGCGAGGGCACCAGCGACGTCTATTTTCCGCGCCTTGCCGGCAAGCCGGCCGGCTACCTCTACAACCAGCTGATCGCGTTCAGGGATGGCCGGCGGAAATATCCGCCGATGAACTACCTGCTGGAATTTCAGACCGACGACTACCTGAAGAAGATCGCCGAGTATTTCGCGTCGCTCCGGCCGGCATTTCCGCCGCCGGTCCCGCCGGTCGACAGCAAGGAGATCCTGGCGCGCGGCGAAGCGATCGTGAAGAACGGCGATCCGCAGCACGGCATTCCGCCCTGTTCGGCCTGTCATGGTCCGGCTCTGGGCGGCATGGAGCCCGGCATTCCCGGCCTGCTTGGCCTGCGCGCGGCCTATATCAGCGGACAACTCGGCGGCTGGCGCTACGGCACGCGGACCGCGCTCGCCCCCGATTGCATGCAGGTCGTCGCGGGCCTGCTGACGGAGGACGACGTGAAGGCCGTGGCTGCCTATTTGTCGTCGCGCCCGGCGCCGGCTGATCCGTCCTTCGCGCCGCGAGGCAGCCTGCCGATGCCGCTGGAATGCGGCAGCGAACCGCACTGAAGGGATGGTGCAGATGTCGCGAACCTCGACAGGACTGCTGGTCGGATTGATGCTCGCATTCGCGCCGGTTGCCGCTCTCGCGCAGCAGAAGGCGGCCGATCCTGCCGTCATCGCCAAGGGCGAGTATCTTGCGCGCGCTGGCGATTGCATCGCCTGCCACACGGCGCGCGAAGGCAAGACCTTCGCCGGCGGCCTTCCGATGAAGACGCCGTTCGGCACGCTCTACACGTCGAACATCACGCCCGATCCGCAGACCGGGATCGGCACGTGGACGTCGGATCAGTTCTACCAGATGATGCACAATGGCCGCTTCCCCGATGGCGGCCTGGTCTATCCGGCGATGCCGTTCGCCTCCTACACCCAGGTGACGCGCGAGGACAGCGACGCGATCTACGCCTATTTGCGCACCGTGCCGCCGGTTAGGCAGCTCAACAAGCCGCACGAGCTGACATTCCCGTTCAACAACCGCTCGCTGATTCTCGGCTGGCGCACGCTGTTCTTCAGGGAAGGCGAGTTCAAGCCGGATCCGGGCAAGTCCGCCGAGTGGAACCGGGGCGCCTATCTGGTCGAAGGGCTCGGCCATTGCGGCATGTGCCATACCCCGATCAACGCGCTCGGCGGCAGCTCGCAGTCGCAGGCCTTCGAGGGCGGCCTGATCCCGATGCAGAACTGGTACGCGCCCTCCTTGACCTCGAACAAGGAGACGGGCCTCGGCGATTGGACGATCGAGGAGATCGTCGACTATCTGCGCAAGGGCGTCTCCGCCAAGGGCGCCGTGTACGGGCCGATGGCCGAGGTCGTCTACAACAGCCTGCAATATCTCAATGACGACGACGTGCGCGCGATGGCGGTCTATCTGAAGGGCCTTGCGCAGCGCGGCTCGCCTGAGAAGCCGTCGACGCCGCTGCCGTCGGCCGAGAGCAGCCTGCTGCTCTCCTTCGGCAAGCCGATCTATGACCGTGAGTGCGCGAGCTGCCATGGCGCGACCGGGCAGGGCATGCCGCCGGACTATCCGCCGCTCGCCGGCAACCAGTCGATCCAGATGGTTTCCGCCGTCAACCCCATCCGCATGGTGCTCAATGGCGGCTATCCGCCGGGCACATCAGGCAATCCGATGCCCCACGGCATGCCGCCATTCGCGCAGAAGCTGTCGGACGACGAGGTCGCGGCTGTTGTGACCTACATTCGAACGGCGTGGGGCAACCGCGGCGAGCCGGTGTCGGCGCGGCAGGCCAACGAATTGCGTGCAGCAACGCTGAACTAAAGCATGATCCGGAAAAGTGCGAAGCGGTTTTCCGAAGAGATCATGCTCAAACAAGGAGCCAGGGCGTGATGACGATTCAATCTGATTCCATCGCGCTCTAGGGGAACGCGGTCATGATCAACTCATCTTCGCCGCAACCACCCACCTCCGTCTCGGAAGACGAGGCGGTCGAGACCATCGTTCGCGCGGGGCCGAGCGGCGCGGTCGCGGTCGCAGGCGTTGCGACGGCCATCGTGGTCGGCTTGTGGTTTGCGTTCTATCTGCTCGTCTTCCTGCCGCGGAGCGCGCCCTGATGGCGACCGAGACGGACCATAGCCTCGGCGAAGCGGTTGCCGCACGGATCGAGCGGCGCTGGGCGACGCTGTCGATCGTCATCGTCGGTCTGCTGGTTGGCATGGCGGCCTATATCGGCATTCATCAGGCGACGATGCCGCAGGGCCGGGTCGAAACCGCCGATCCCAAGACGTTGCATCTGTCCGGCGAATTCATCGAGAGCAATCTCGGTAGCGAAATGGAGGCCGACGGCTCGGTCACCGTGCGCGCCATCGGCCAGCAATATTCCTTCACGCCGCAATGCGTTGTGGTGCCCGCGGAGACCCCGATCACGTTCCGCGCCACCAGCGCCGATGTCGTCCACGGATTCCTGATCGAGGGCACCAACATCAACACGATGCTGGTGCCGGGCTACGTCACGGCGCTGCCGGTGCGCTTCAAGGCGCCGGGCGATCACGTGATGCCATGCCAGGAATTCTGCGGCATCGGCCACCAGGGCATGTGGGGCAAGGTCAAGGTGATCGACAAGGCCGCGTTCCGCGACATGGCCGCAGCGAAGCGGAGGCTGACCTGTGTTGACTAACAAGCGGCTGATAGCGGCGCATTTCTGGCTCGCCTTCATCGTGTTCGGCGTCGCACTGGTGCTCGGCGCCTGGCAGATGTTCGTGCGCAGCCCGTTGAATGCCTGGCATTTCAACCCGGAGTTCTACTATCGCTCGGTCACCGCGCACGGCTCGGCGATGGGCTACGTATTCCCGACGCTGATCGCGATGGGCTTCGGCTACGCGATCACCGAAGCCTCGCTGGAGAAGGCGCTGATTGGACGGCGCTGGGCCTGGGCCGGCTTCTTCCTGGTCGCCGTCGGCGCCGTTGTCGCGATGATCCCGGTGTCGCTCGGGCTCGCATCGGTGCTCTACACCTTCTATCCGCCGATGGTCGGCAATCCCTTCTATTACATCGGCGTCGTCATGGTCGTGGTCGGCTCATGGATCTGGGTCGCGCTGGTGGTCACCAATTTCGTGATCTGGAAGCGCGAGAACCCGGGCAAGCCGGTGCCGCTTGCGATGTACGCCAATGTCGCGGGCTCATTGCTCTGGGGCTGGACCGCGGTGGGTGCGGCGCTGGAAATCCTGTTCCAGATCCTGCCCGTCGCGCTCGGGCTCAAGTCCACGATCGATGCGGGGCTGGCGCGCGTCTTCTTCTCGTGGACCCTGCACGCCATCGTCTATTTCTGGCTGATCCCGACCTACATCGCCTATTACACGATCTTCCCGCGCGCGATCGGCGGCCGGCTCTTTAGCGACGCGATGGCGCGGATTTCGTTCATCCTGTTCGTCGTGGTGGCGATGCCGATCGGCGTGCACCATCTGTTTGCCGACCCGCAGGTCGGCGCGGGATTCAAGTTCATGCACTCGGTGTTCACCGGCCTGGTCGCGCTGCCGACATTGCTCACGGTGTTCACGATTTGCGCGTCGGCGGAGATCGCCAGCCGCCTGCGCGGTGGCCGCGGCGCATTCGGCTGGGTCGGCGCGCTGCCGTGGTCCAATCCGATCATGCTGGCGACGGCGCTGTCGCTGGTCATGCTCGGTTTCGGCGGCGCCGGCGGCCTGATCAACATGAGCTATCAGCTCGATGCCGCCGTGCACAACACGCAGTGGATCACCGGCCATTTTCACCTGATCTTCGGCGGCGCCATCGTGATCATGTATTTTGCCATCGCCTATGATCTGTGGCCGCATCTGACCGGCCGGGCGCTGGACAGTTTCGGCCTGATGCGCACGCAGCTCTGGCTGTGGTTCATCGGCATGATCGTGACCACCTTCCCATGGCACTATGTCGGTATTCTCGGCATGCCGCGCCGCATGGCATTTTATGACTACGCCAACCCGGCGATCTCGCCGCAGGCCTTCTCGGTTGCGATGTCGGCGATCGGTGGGTTCATCCTGCTGCTGTCGGGGCTGCTGTTCCTGCTGGTGCTGATCCGCGGCCAATTCGGCGTGCGGGGCGAGGCGGGTGCTTACCGTTTCGCGGTGCCGCTGCACATGCCGGCGCGGATTCCGGTCGCGCTCAACTCGTTCGGTCTCTGGCTCGCATTGATGGTCGGTCTCACCGTGGTGAACTATGGCTTCCCGATAGCGCAGCTGATGGCGCTGAAGGAGACCAGCGTGCCTGCGGTCTATGTCGGAGCAGGCCGATGAGTGATCAGCCGCTGTTCTCCCCGCGCAATCCCTGGTTCGGCATCAGCGTCGGCGTCACGGCCGCCATTGCCGTGTTGTCGGCCATCGCTGGCCTGATCTGGTTGCCGCTGGCGCAACCCAACCTCAAGCTTGCAGGCGTCTGGGACGCGATCTGCAGCGCAGCCGGCGTGCCGCGTGCCGCCGTGCAGGAGGCTGGTGTCAAGCCGGATTTCAAGACCTCCAATGTTGTCATGACGTCGGAGATGCTGACCAAGGTCGATCAGATCTCGATCGGGCGGGGCGCGACGCTGGCGCAGCGTTGCGCGATCTGCCACGGACCGCAGGGCGTCAGCGATGCCCATTCACCCAACCTCGCCGGGC
The DNA here is from genome assembly GCF_042258955.1 of Bradyrhizobium sp. ma5. Taxonomy (NCBI): domain Bacteria; kingdom Pseudomonadati; phylum Pseudomonadota; class Alphaproteobacteria; order Hyphomicrobiales; family Nitrobacteraceae; genus Bradyrhizobium; species Bradyrhizobium sp. ma5. The sequence goes on along the minus strand of NZ_CP170156.1, from coordinate 5,519,322 downwards.
AGTTTGCCGCGGTGACGTATAAGGAGCTCAACGACTTCAAGTCCGGCGCGCGGGTCAGCGTCGTGATGAGCCCGTTCGCGGCAGCGATGAGCGATCAGGACATGAAGGATGTTGCGGCCTATTACGCCTACCTGCCGCGGGTGCCTTCGGACAATCTGGATACCGGGCGTGCCGCGCCGGCGGTCGTGGTGACGGGGGCCCCGATGCGCAACATCCCGCCTTGCGGCTCCTGCCACGGCGATATCGACAACAAGGCGGGAAGCCCCTGGCTCGGCGGCCAGTCGGCGGTCTACATCAAGGCGCAGCTCGAGGCGTTTGCGTCGGGGGCCCGCCGCAACGACATCAGTCAGCAGATGCGCAACATCGCCCGCCGGATGACGCCCGAGGAGATCGACCAGGTTGCGCACTACTACGAGGCCCAGCCCTGAGCCAGAAGTCTTAACGTGCCGTTAACCATAATTACGGCAAGTTGAACGGACATGGGCGCCGATTGCCGGCGCCCGGCAAGGCACCCGATAGATGGCGGTCGACCTCTTCAATGCGACGGCTTCGGCAGGTGTCGATGCTTCGCGCCTGAAGGTCGCCGGTTCGATCAAGCAGGCGGCCGCGACCACCGGCACCAGCTTCGAATATTTGCTCACGACCGCGAAGATGGAATCCAATTTCAATCCGCGGGCCGGTGCCACGACCTCGTCGGCGCATGGACTCTATCAGTTCATCGACCAGACCTGGCTCGGCACCGTCAAGGAGGCCGGAAGCCAGCTCGGCTACGGTCAGTATGCCGACGCCATCACCAAGAATTCCGACGGCAGCTATTCGGTCAGCGATCCATCCGCGCGAAGCGCGGTCATGAAGCTGCGCGACGATCCCGATGCGGCTTCCTCGATGGCGGCGGTGCTGACGCAATCCAACAGCTTCAAGCTCACCGGCACGCTCGGCCGTCGTCCGACCGATGCCGAGCTCTATATGGCGCATTTCATGGGCGTCGGCGGCGCCGGCAAGCTGATCTCGAGCGCCGAGGACAGTCCGAGCGCCAATGCGGCTGCGATGTTTCCGAAGGCGGCGGCCGCCAACCAGTCGATCTTCTATGACAAGTCGGGCAGCGCGCGCAGCGTCAGCCAGGTCTATTCGGTGCTGACCACACGCTACGCCGCGGCTGCGAATTCAAGCGACACGCGCACGGCGTTTGCCGCGGCGGGCGGCGGCACCATGAGCCCCAATGCGATCGCAAGCGCTGCGCCGACACAGGCGCTGACCATGGACACCGCGTCCTATCTTTCGACCTTCCCGAATGTCCGCGCGGCCTCATCGGCCGGTGCGACCTCGGCCGTCGCATCGTCACAGCCGGCGCCGGCCTTTCGCTCGCTCTACCAGGGCGGCGACCGTGCGGAGCCGATCTCGCCCGCGGTGCAGGAGCTGTGGGGCAATTCCGGCTCGCTGACCACATCGGCGACGCCAAAGGTCCGCGCGCCCGGGCGGCTTGATCTGTTCAGCGACCCGAACGGTACCTACAGCAGCGGCTAGCGCCCGCCTTGCTGCATGCGCGAAACCCTGCGCCGTGGTCGTATTAACGAAACGTCAATAATCCCAAACGTTTATGGTGAACCCTTTGTTAAGCGTCATGGTTTATTTTTCCTTGTAGTGGCGTCGTATGTCGATGCCGTCTCGTTGCGTAAGCCGGCAGGACCATGATCGTTCGGCAGTTCATTAGTTGGATTAGGACCGCTCCAGCAGGCGAGCGGGCAGAGGCGACACGGGCGTTGGCCCGCGCGTGGCTCATTTCGGATCTCACCGAGGACGACCGCATCGCAGCCGAGGGCGCGCTGCTGATGCTGCTCGACGATCCGTCGCCACTGGTGCGACAGGCGATGGCCGAGGTGTTCGCATATAGCGCGGAGGCGCCGGCCACGATCGTGCAGGCGCTGTCGGCCGACCAGCCGGCGATCGCGTTGCCGGTGCTGGAGCATTCACCGCTGCTGATCGATGCCGACCTTGTCGACATCGTCGCGACCGGCTCCGACGAGATGCAGTGCGCGATCGCGCGCCGCGCCAATCTGCCGGCCTCGGTCGCTGCGGCGATCGCCGAGGTCGGTTCGGCGGCGGCCGCGCTCGAGCTGATCGAGAACCCCTACGCCGGGCTTGCGCCATTCTCCTGGGACCGCATCGTCGAGCGCCACGGCCATCTTGCCGCCATCCGGGAATCGATGCTGCAGCTGGAAGATTTGCCGTCCGCGACACGGCTGGCGCTGGTCGCAAAACTCTCCGACACGCTGGCGCAATTCGTCGTGGCGCGGAACTGGCTCGGCGCCGACCGTGCCGACCGCATTGCCGGCGAGGCGAAGGAGCGCTACACGGTGAACATCGCCGCGCGTGCCTTCGGCGACGACATGCAGAACCTGATCACCCATCTGCGCGCCACCGGCCAGCTCACCGCCGGGCTGATCCTGCGCGCGCTGCTGTCGGGAAATCTCGATTTGTTCGGCGCCGCGCTCGCCGAACTGTCCGGGCTGCCCTATGGCCGGGTTTCCGCGCTGTTGAACGACCGCGGCGGCAACGGCTTGCAGGCGCTGCTGCGGCGCGCCGGCCTGCCGGAATCCACCTACGCGGCGTTCCGCGTCGCGCTCGAAGCCAGCCACGAGGTCGGTTATGTCGACAGCGGCGACGGTGCGGCGCGGCTGCATCGCCGCATGGTCGAGCGCGTGCTGACCCATTGCGAGACCGATCATTCGGCCGCCGAGCCGCTGCTGATCCTGCTGCGCCGCTTTGCGACCGAATCGGCCCGCGAGGATGCGCGCATGTTCTGCGAGGAGCTCGCCGCGGAAGACGCGATCGCGGTGCTGCCTTACGACGACGATCTGATCGCGGCCTGAAGGCCGCGTTTCCCATATTGACGATGATTGAAGCCGTGGCCGCCGCCGCGGCGCGCTGCTATTCGCTCGGTGCGATGCTCGGCGCGAGGATGGCCTCGAGATGCTCGGGGCGATCGCGGTTGGCGTGGGTCAGGAATTCATCGGCGATGCCGCGGAGCTGCTTGCTCAGCACGCCGGCCACGACGGCAGTGTCGAGCTTTGTGCGGTTCCGCACGATCGCCTGAACGGCGTTGATGTGGTGGGCAATCAGCTGCTGCGGCACCGCGGCGAGGTCGGGCGCGTGCTCGATGATGCGGCACAGGCTCTCGGCCGCCGCCGCAGCCGAGGGATAACCGAACGTTGCGGCATCGCCCTTGATGTCGTGCGCGGCGCGGAACAACTCCTCGCGCGTCTTGTCGTTGAAGCCCTCGCGTTGCACCGTGTCGTGCGCGGCGGAGAGGCGGTCGGCCTCGATCGTCATCCATTCCTTGAATTCGCCCGATAGCCCGGCGAGCGCCTTTTCGGCGCGGCCGACCGGATCGTCGAGATCGCTCTCGGGGACGCGCAGCAGCACCTTGCGCAGCGGGTTCGGCTGCGTGATGACATGGTGAGTGCCGAAGCTCTTGACCTCGATCGTCCCGGGTTTGTCTTTCGCCATGGCGATATCCTAAATGCTCGAGCGCGCCTTCTCGAGCAGCGACGGCTGTTGCAGAATTTCGACCTCGCCGCTGCCGCGGCGTTCGGGGCCGATATAGGTGTTGGTGGTGTTGCGGCGGCGGTCGGGGCCGAAATAGGTCTTGGTCTTGATGAACGGACGCGGATTGGCGACCACGTTCATGATGCGCTGGTAGAGGCCCTTGGCCGAGATCGGTTTGGCCAGGAATTCGGTGACGCCGGCATCGCGCGCCACGGTGACGCGGCGCTTCTCGGAATGGCCGGTCAGCATGATGATCGGCGCGTAGGGATTGCCCTTGGATTCCGGCTGCCGGATCATCTGCGCGAGCTCGAGGCCGTCGAAGATCGGCATCGACCAGTCGGTGATGACGATGTCGGGCACGTAATGGGTGTACATCTCGAGCGCGGTGGCGCCGTCCTCGGCCTCATACACCTCGCGCGCGCCGAACGAATGCAGCAGCGTCCGCAGGATGCGGCGCATGTGCGGATTGTCGTCGCAAATCAAAAATCGCAGCTTGTTGAAATCGATGCGATACATGGTCCGGTCCCGATCGGGCATACCGGGCCAATGCGGTATTACCCGACGTTAACCATATCCCGCCCGGAGTTAATGATTGGTTGCCGGGCAAGGGGCGGCGGGATGCGGCGCGCCGTCAGTAGCCGAACTGCTCGCGCAGGATGCGCTCTTCCAGCGAATGGCCGGGATCGAACAGCATCCGCATCGCGATCGTCTTGTCGGAGAGCACCTCGACCCGGCGGACGTCGCGGACCTCGTCATGGTCGGCGACCGCGGCCACCGGGCGCTTCTCGTCCTCGATCACCTCGATCACCACGAAGGCGGAATTCGGCAGCAGCGCGCCGCGCCAGCGCCGCGGCCGGAACGCGCTGATCGGGGTCAGTGCCAGCAGCGCCGCGTTGATCGGCAGGATCGGCCCCTGGGCGGAGAGATTGTAGGCGGTCGATCCGGCGGGCGTCGCCACCAGGATGCCGTCGGCCATCAGCTCGGGCATCCGCTCATGCTCGTCGATCAGGATGCGCAGCTTGGCGACCTGGTAGGTCTGCCGGAACAGCGCGACCTCGTTGATGGCGTGATGCAGATGCACCGCGCCGTGGATGTCGGTCGCGCGCATCAAGAGCGGATTGATCAGTGACTCCCGCGAGGCCGCAAGCCGCGCGCGCAGATCGTGCGTCGAATATTCGTTCATCAGGAAGCCGACGGTGCCGCGGTGCATGCCGTAGATCGGCTTGCCGCTGCGCATGTTGGCGTGCAGCGTCTGCAGCATCAATCCGTCGCCGCCGAGCGCAACCACGACGTCGGCATCGGCCGCTGAATGGTTGCCGTACATCGCCGTCAGCTGCTCAAGCGCCGTCTGCGCTTCCGAGCTCGCGCTGGCGACGAAGGCGATCTTGTCATACCGCTTGGAGCTAGCCATCGCTCACGAACTCGTTTGGCACGGAACACGCCGCGCTCGTCTATACATCCCGGGCGGCCTTGTCGAGATGGTCCGGGAACGGACCGCATGCCTTGCGGGTGCAGCCAAGCTAGCGCAGTTTGCGGATGAAATGCGTAAATGTCGGCCCAGGGAGTGAACGGCATGGCTAACAGTTTTGCGACACGGCTCACCGCGGCGTTGCTGGTGGCCTGCCTCGCAACCGCGGCGCGGGCCGACGACGAGGCCCCGCAGCCATCGCCATCGCCGAGCGCACAGGCCCCAAGCGGCCAGAACCCAGGCGGCCAGAAGGGACGGGCAGGGCGCGGCGAGACCGGCTCCGGCGCGAACGCCGCGGCCAACACGCCTGCCGCCGAGCAGCACCGCCTGCCGCCGGATTCCACGACCAAGCAATCGGTCGCACTGCCTGGCCGTACGCTCGCCTTCAGCGCGACCGCGGGCTCGATCCGCGTGTTCGACGACAAGGGCGAGCCGCTCGCCGACATCGCCTATACTTCCTATCAGCTCGACGGCGCCGAGAAGGCGAGCCGCCCGGTGACGTTCCTGTTCAACGGCGGGCCGGGCTCCGCGTCGGCCTGGCTGCAATTCGGCAATGTCGGGCCGTGGCGACTGCCGTTCGACGGCGCGGTGTCGTCGGCCTCGCCGGAGCTGCAGCCGAATGCCGACACCTGGCTCGATTTCACCGATCTTGTCTTCATCGATCCGGTCGGCACCGGCTACAGCCGTTTCGTCACCACCTCGGAGGATGCCCGCAAGCGCTTCTTCACCGTCGATGGTGATGCCAATTCGGTTGCGCTGGTAATCCGCCGCTGGCTGGAGAAACACGACCGGCTGACCTCACCGAAATATGTCGCCGGCGAAAGCTATGGCGGCATTCGCGGACCCAAGGTGGTGCGCAATCTGCAAATGCAGCAGGGGGTCGGCGTGCGCGGCCTGATCCTGATCTCGCCGGTGCTCGATTTCCGCGACTATACCGGCTCCAGCGTCCTGCAATATGTCGCGAGCCTGCCGACCATGACGGCGGTCGCGCGACAGGCGAAGGGGCCGGTGACGCGCGAGGACCTTGCCGACGTCGAGAGCTACGCGCGCGGCGACTTCCTGCTCGATCTCGTTAAGGGGCAGGCCGATACCGAGGCCACCGCGCGGCTCGCCGACAAGGTCGCGAGCCTGACCGGCATCGATCCGGCGGTGAGCCGCAGGCTCGCCGGCCGCTTCGAGATCGGCGAATTCCGCCGCGAGTTCGATCGCAAGAGCGGCAAGGTGACCGGCCGCTACGATGCCTCGGTCGAAGGCTTCGATCCCTATCCGGACTCCAGCTACTTCCACTTCAACGATCCGTCCGGCGATCCCCTGATGGCGCCCTTGACCAGCGCGGCCGTCGACCTCACCACGCGCAGACTGAACTGGCGGCCGGACGGTTCGTATCATCTGCTCAGCGAAAGCGTGAGCAAGGGCTGGGAGTTCGGCCACGGCATCAGCCCGCCGGAATCGGTGACGCAGCTGCGCCAGATGCTGGCGCTCGACCCCAAGCTGAAGCTCCTGATCGGTCACGGCCTGTTCGACCTTGCGACGCCGTACTTCGCCTCGAAGATCATCCTCGACCAGCTGCCGGCCTTCGCGGCTCCGAGCCGCACCAGGCTCGTGGTCTATCCCGGCGGCCACATGTTCTACTCCCGCGACGGCTCGCGCCAGGCGTTCCGCAAGGAGGTCGAGGCGTTGGTGAAGTGAGGGGCGGCGTGGATTGCGTCGCCTGCCGCAAATGTCGCGTCGTCCTGGCGAAAGCCAGGACCCATAACCACCGAATTCGGTGATGAACGGGATCGCGGCCCCAGCGTCGCGCAACAATTGCCGTTTGGGGTAATGGGTCCTGGCTTTCGCCAGGACGACATCGAATAGGTGGCGCGATCTCGGGCAAGTTCAGTGTCATCACCGGCGCATTGAATCAGAACCGAAGCTCTCGATTCTTGTCTTGACGCGTTTTCTGCACGCGAACCGGTGTCCATCTCGCTCGAAAACGCTCTAGCCCTCGCGCCGGAACTGGCCGAGCTCGTGCAACAATGCAGCCCCGGTCCGCACGCCGCTGTAGAAGCAGTCCAGTGTCATGTTCTCGTTCGGCGCATGGTTGGCTTCGTCCGGATTGGCATAGGGCGTGACGAAGGCCGGGATGCCCAGGAGCTTGGTGAAGACGTAGTTGGGCAGACTGCCGAAGCCGGCCGGTATCAGCAGCGGCTCCTGGCCATGGGCGGCAACGAAGGCGCGGCGCAGCGGCGCGGTGTAGGGCGAGGCGATCGGCGTCTTCGAGGGCTGCATGCCCATGTCCGCAGCGACGAACTCGACCTTGGGCGCGTGTTTGGCGACGTGAGCCCGGACCTTGCGCAGGATGTCCTCGGCGTCCTGCGCCTCGACGAGACGGATGTCGCATTTGACGAAGGCCTCGTTCGGCAGCACGGTCTTGCTGCCGGGGCCGCCATAGCCGCCGTGGAAACCGTTGATGGTCAGCGTCGGCTGGAAGCAGAGACGGTCGTAGAACGGGCGGTCCGCAGGCGCGTCGAGGCGTTTCAGTCCAAGGCTCGCTTTGACGGCCTCGATATCGAGCGGCAGGCGCTCGATCGCCGCCAGTTCCTCGGGTGCCGGCGGCTCGACGGCATCATGCAGCCCCTCGATGGTGATCTCTCCGGCCGGGTTCTTCATCGTGCCGAGCAGGTGGACCAGCGTCCAGATCGGGTTCGGCACGACGCCGCCGAAGTTGCCGGAATGGACGTCGCGGCTGGCATGGCGGCAGCGCAGCTCGAAGGAGACGACGCCGCGCGAGCCGAACTTGATCGTCGGTGCGCCGCTGGCATGGCGCGGGCCGTCGGCGGTGACGGCGAGATCGGCCTTCAGGAGATGCGCCTTGGCGCGCACGAAACCGGCGATGTGCGGGCTGCCGATCTCTTCCTCGCCCTCCAGCAGCAGGATGACGTTGCAGGGCAGTTCGCCGTGCACCTTGAGATGGGATTCGATCGCCAGGATCTGGGCGAAGTGCTGGCCCTTGTTGTCACCGACGCCGCGTGCATAAAGCCGGCCGTCTCGGATCGTCGGCTCGAAGGGCGGTGATAGCCATTTCTCGAGCGGGTCGGCCGGCTGCACGTCATAGTGTCCGTAGAGCAGGACGGTCGGCTTGCCCGGTGCCTTCTCCCAGCGTGCCACCACCATCGGATAACCCTCCGTAGTGACAAGGCCGGCTTCGAGGCCGATCCCTGTGAGCATCTCGAGCAGCAGGGCGCCGACCTCGGCGATGCCGATGTTCTCGGCACTGATGCTCGGATGGCGCAGATAGGCGATCAGGTGTTGCAGGAAGCTGTCGCGGTTGGCTTCGATATGAGTGAAGACGGCTGCCAATGCGTCGGAAGAAGCCATGATGAGCACCAGACAATGCAGCGGTCGTCGCACCGAAAGACTTCGGCGCGATCGCGTCGGATTGCGTGAGTGCTTTACCTCCGGCTGAAGTGACAATCAACGGCGGGACGTCAAGCGCCATTGTCGACAGCGATCGGCACCGAACGTTGCCGGCTTGCTCCCGCCCGGGCAAATCAATGGCAGGCGTTCAGGCCGGCCCTGATCCGCCACAGCATTCGCCGCGCGTCTGCACCGGAGGGCAGGGGACCGTCCCGTAAGAGCAGAACACACAGCAATCGCCGGCAAGCGGCTTGAGGCGGGTGCCGCAGCCGCGGCAGTCGTAGAAGAACTGGCAGGCGTCGGTCGGCATCGTTTCGGTCGCGGCAAATCCGCAAGCCGGACAGGTCAAGGTCGACACGAGTTGCATGAGCGCGGGTCCGTTGGTCAGTCCCTCATGTCATTTCGGCGATCGCACAGGTCAAGTGGCAAGATTGTGATCGGCGGTCGCTAAGACGGGCTTATCCAGCCGGGATGAAGCCGCAATCTGGCATCGATGATGCGTGAACCCGTCGCGGCATCGAAAATATTCGTGATCTGGCCGATCGGCGTGTAACCAAACCGGTCGCTTGAGCGAACCAGACCATAGAAGCGCTGCATGACGACCGCGGAACACGAGCTCAAGCAACTGATGCTTGCCAGCCAGGATGGCGATGCGGCGGCCCACCGGGCATTGCTGGAGCGCCTGAGCCGGCATTTGCGTGCCTACTACAAGAGCAAGCTTGCGAGGAGTGGCCGCGGCGCGGCCGAGGCGGAGGACCTGGTGCAGGAGGCCGTGTTGGCAATCCACCTGCAGCGGCACACCTACGATCCGGCTCAGCCGCTGACGCCCTGGGTGCACGCGGTCGCGCGCTACAAGCTGATCGATTTCCTGCGCCGCACGCGGGCCTCGCGCGCCGACGTGCCGATCGATGCGGCCGACGACATCACAGCCCATGACGATCATATCGGCGCCGAGAGCAGCTTTGACGTCAGGCGATTGCTCAAGCAATTGCCTGATAACATGCAGTGCGCGATTGGGGCCGTAAAGCTCGATGGATTGAGCGTCGCGGAGGCGGCGCAACGCTGCGACATGTCGGAATCCAGCGTGAAGGTCAGCATTCATCGCGGGCTGAAGGCCTTGGCCGCGTTGATCGCCGGGAGGACGAAGCCATGAAGACCGATGAACTGATCGCGGCGCTCAGCAACAATGTCGAGCCGGTCGATCGCCGGCTGGTCGGCCGGACCGTCGCGATCGCGCTCGGCCTAGGGCTGGTTGCCGCGCTTGGCCTCGTGTTTGCCGGGCTTGGCGTTCGCGCAGACCTCGCCACGCCGCGCGCCGTGATCTTCCTCTCTCTGAAGCTCGCATTCGCGCTCGGCACCGTCGGTGCAGCGTCGGTCTATCTGACCCGGCTGGCGCGACCGGGCGGCGAGCGAAAGATCTCGCTTCGACTGGCCGCACTCCCGTTCGGGGCGATCATGCTGCTTGCCGCCATCAGCCTCGGACAGGCGCCGAGCTCGCATTGGGACAGGATGGTCATGGGAGACCAATGGCTCGAATGTCTGATCTCCGTTCCGATCATCGCGATCGTGCCGTTTGCCGTGGTGATCTGGGCAGTCAGAAAGGCGGCGCCGACCAATCTGGTGCAGGCGGGCGCATTCGCCGGCCTCGTCGCGGGTGGTGTGAGCGCGGTCGGCTATGCACTGCACTGCACCGACGACTCGTTGCCCTTTGTCGCGCTGTGGTACGGCGGCACGATCGTGCTGTGCACACTTGCGGGTGCGCTACTAGGACCGCGGCTGCTGCGCTGGTGAGAGGCCGCGATCGGACCTCTCACGTCGGCGTGAGCGTGTAACCGGGGAAACATTGGCTCCGAACTCATGATCGGAAGCGCAAATCAATGCGCTTCAGGAAAATCATGGAGCCGATGATGTCGATCAACAAATGCCTTCTTGCCTTCTCAATCCTCGCGCCGCTTGTCGTGGCATCGGCAACCGCGCAGGCGGGCCTGACGGCCTCCGACAGGAGATATTTGCCCAATGAGGCCGCAGAAGCCGCAGCAGCGGGTACGGTTGCCGTGCAACGCGATCCGATGTCTGCATTCGGCTACGATCAGGGAGCGATGCGGGCGCAGCCGACGAGTGTTCCGGATGCTGCCCGGACGCCGTGGCGCTATCACGGCGGCCCGAAGTCTCCGTATCAATAACCGCTCGATGCAGGGCACCAGGCCGGGATGAACGATTAACCACCCAATCCGCCGCTGGTGCAGTTGTGAACAGGGTGACCTTTTCAGCACCCGTCCTTTGTGAGACTGTCGCGAGATGAATGTTCACCAATTGTTCAGATTGCTGCTCGCCGTCCTCGTGACGGCAGGCCTGACAATTGCGCCGCTGGCTGTGCCCGCGGCGGCCGGATCTGCGCTGACCGGTATGAGCCAGATGGCGGACATGTCTGACATGGCGGCCGATATGCCGTGCTGCCCCGACAAGCAGAACAGCAATGACTGCCGGGATTGTCCGCTGGTCGCGATCTGCATGTTGAAGGTCCTGCACGCGGGACCATCGACCCTCGGTCTCGCGGTGCGACCGTCGACACAGCTGCAATTGCATCCACACGACGATCTAGTCGCTGACGGGCTGGTCCGTCCGCCGCCCGACCATCCTCCTCGACATTTGGTCTGACTGGCGCCGCAAGCGCCGGTTGCTGCTGCGCGACCTTTCGGGCGCGTGGACGTCGCATGCCGCGCAAGCGGCAGACCAAATCCAATCGAGGAATGAAACGCAATGACGTTGTTCAATACGTCGCGTGCCGTAGCGGCCACACTCATCGGTATGGCGCTGGCAGGTACTGCCACTGTCGCGCTCGCCGACATCAAGGACTACGAATTCCAGCTCGTCGACCAGACTGTCCAGGCCGGTCCGGACAAGGTCGTTACCGTCCGGCTGATGAACATGAAGACCGGCAAGGCCGTGCCTGACGCCGTGATCTTCACGACGCGGCTCGACATGGCCCCGGACGGCATGCAGGAGATGGCCACCAAGGTCACGCCGATGCCGGGGACCGAACCCGGCACCTATCGGTTCAAGGCGAATTTCGGCATGGCCGGGCGCTGGCAGCTGTCGCTGGGTGCGAAAGTGCAGGGTGAGACCGGCACGGTCGAAAGCAAGCTCGTTGTCACGGCCGGAAAATGAACCGGCTCGCTCTCACAGGCGCTGCCGCTGCGATCGCTGCAGCGGCAGGCGTCGCATATCTTGGTCGCGGCCTGCCGCCGTGGCCGGGCGCAAATCTTGCCGCCTCTGCCGCGCATGCGGCGGAAGCCGGCGCGCCGATCTATTTCCGCGATCCGGACGGCAAGCCGTCTTACTCGCTGACGCCAAAGAAGACGCCTGACGGCCGCGACTACCAGCCGGTTGCCGCCGGCGCCGATCTCAGCTTCGACGAGCCGGACGCGCCGTTGGCGGCGCCGGCGGACAGCAATGCCATGGCCGCCAAGGGCGAGCGCAAGGTCAAATATTATCGCAATCCGATGGGCCTTCCCGACACCTCACCGGTGCCGAAGAAGGATTCCATGGGGATGGATTACATCGCCGTCTATGACGGCGAAGACAGCGACGACGGCTCGATCACGCTGTCGCCGGGAAAAATCCAGCGCACCGGCGTCAAATCCGAAGCGGCACAGATGCGCCGCATCCGCACGCTGGTGCGCGCGCCCGGCACGATCCAGCTCGACGAGCGGCGGGTCTCCGTCATCGCAATGCGTGCCGAGAGCTACGTGCAGAAAGTCGCCGACATCACGACCGGGAGCCGGGTGATCAAGGGGCAGCCGTTGATGGAGATCTACAGCCCGGCGGTGTCGTCCGCGGCGGCCGAATATGTCGCGACCATGACCTCGAAGGCGATCGCGAATATTGAGCCTTACGGACGAGGCTCCAAGCAGCGGCTGACCAATCTCGACGTTCCCGAGACCGTCATCGCCGAGATGGAAAAGAGCCACACGGTACCGCTCGCGTTCCAGTGGTTGTCGCCGCGCGACGGCATCGTGTTGCAGCGTGCCGCGATCGAGGGCATGCGCGCGCAGCCCGGCGACGTGCTGTTCCGGATCGCCGACGTCTCCATCGTGTGGGCACTGGTCGATGTCGCCGAGCGCGATCTCGGCAACATCGTGGTCGGACAGAAAGTCGAGGTGCGGGCCCGCAGCTATCCCGGCCGCGCGTTCATGGGCCAGATCAGCGTGATCTATCCGCAGGTCAACAAGGACACGCGCACCGCGCGGGTGCGGATCGAATTGCAGAATGCCGATCTCGCGCTGCTGCCGGACATGTATGTCGACGCCGAGATCGACATCGGCAGCGCAGCGCCGGTGCTGACGGTGGCTGACAACGCGATCCTCGACACCGGGAGCCGCCAGACCGTGCTGATCGACCGCGGCAACGGCCGGTTCGAGCCGCGCGAGGTCAAGCTCGGGCGGCGCGGCGACGGCTATGTCGAGATCCGCGACGGCATCGCCGAGGGCGATGCGGTGGTGACCTCGGCGACCTTCCTGATCGATGCCGAAAGCAACCTGAAGGCCGCGATCAAGGGCTTTGCCGAGGCCGGTGCTGCGCAAGCGGCCGCGGCCGACGGCCAGACGACGGACGGAGGCCGGCCATGATTGCCCGTGTCATCGCCTGGTCGGCGCGCAATTTGCTGCTGGTGCTGTTCGGCACCGGCTTTGCGGCCGCCGCGGGCCTCTACGCGTTGCTGCATCTGCCGCTCGATGCGATCCCCGATCTCTCCGACACCCAGGTCATCGTCTACACGGAGTATCCCGGTCAGGCGCCGCAGGTGATCGAGGACCAGGTCACCTATCCCCTGACCACGGCGATGTTGACGGTGCCGAAGTCGAAGGTCGTGCGCGGCTTCTCGTTCTTCGGCGTCTCCTTCGTCTACGTCATCTTCGAGGACGGCACCGACATCTACTGGGCGCGCTCGCGCGTGCTCGAATTCCTCAACGGCGCGGCGTCGCGGCTGCCGGCCGGCGTATCGCCGACGATCGGTCCGGATGCGACCGGGGTCGGCTGGGTCTACCAGTATGCCGTGATGTCGAAGCAGCTCAATCTTGCAGACACCCGCACCATCCAGGACTGGAACCTGAAATTCGCGCTGGCGCGGGCCGAAGGTGTCGCCGAGGTTGCGAGCGTCGGCGGTTTCGTCAAGCAGTACAATGTGGTCCTCGATCCGCAGCGGATGCGCGACCGCGGCATCACCATACAACGGATGCGCGACGCGATCCGCGCCAGCAATGCCGACGTCGGCGGCCGTACCGTCGAGCTCTCCGAGTTCGAATATGTCATTCGCGGCAAGGGCTATCTCAGGGATATCAACGATCTCGGCAACATCGTGCTGAAGACCGACAACGGCACGCCGGTGCTGCTGCGCGACGTTGCCCGCGTCGAGCTCGGCCCCGACGAGCGGCGCGGCATCGCAGAACTGAACGGCGAGGGTGAGGTGGCGAGCGGCATCGTGCTGCAACGCTTCGGCGTCAATGCCCTCGACGTGATCGAGAACGTCAAGAAGCGCTTCAAGGAGATCGCGACCAGCCTGCCGAAGTCGGTCGAGATCGTACCGGTCTATGACCGGTCCAACCTGATCTATGCGGCGATCGACACGCTCAAGCGCACGCTGTTCGAGGAGAGCGTCGTGGTCGCGTTGGTCTGCTTCGTGTTCCTGCTGCATGTCCGCAGCGCGCTGGTCGCGATCCTGATGCTGCCGGTCGGCGTGTTGATGGCGTTCGGCGCGATGAAGCTGCTCGGGATCGGCTCCAACATCATGAGCCTCGGCGGCATCGCGATCGCGATCGGCGCCATGATCGATGCGGCGATCGTGATGATCGAGAATGCGCACAAGCATCTGGAGCGGGCCGAGCCCGGCCGATCGCGGGTCGCGATCCTGATCGAGGCCGCAGCGGAGGTGGGACCGGCGCTGTTCTTCAGCCTGCTCATCATCACCGTGTCGTTCATGCCGATCTTCACGCTGGAGTCGCAGGAGGGGCGGCTGTTCTCGCCGCTCGCCTTCACCAAGACGTTTGCGATGGCGGCAGCCGCGCTGCTGTCGGTGACGCTGGTGCCGGCATTGATGGTGATCTTCGTTCGCGGCCGGATCGTCCCCGAGCACAAGAATCCGATCAATCGCTTCCTGATCTGGATCTACCGTCCCGTCATCAACGGCGTGCTGCGGGCCAAGACGCTGGTGATCCTGCTGGCGCTCGCAGCGATCGCCGTCACGGTCTGGCCGGCGCGGCAGCTCGGCACCGAGTTCATGCCCGACCTCAACGAGGGCACGCTGCTCTACATGCCGACCACGCTGCCGGGGATCTCGGTGACCAAGGCGGCCGAACTGCTGCAGATGCAGGACCGCATCATCCGCAGCTTTCCGGAGGTCGTCTCGGTCTACGGCAAGGCCGGCCGCGCCGCCACCGCGACCGACCCGGCGCCGTCGGAGATGTTCGAGACCGTGGTCAACCTCAAGCCGAAGGAACAATGGCGCAAGGGCCTCACGCTCGACCGCCTGATCGCCGAGATGGACAAGGCGCTGCAATTCCCCGGCGTCTCCAATGCATGGACCATGCCGATCAAAGCGCGGATCGACATGCTGTCGACCGGGATCCGCACCCCCGTCGGCGTCAAGGTGATCGGTCCCGATCTCGCCGTGATCGACAAGCTCGCCCGCCAGGTCGAGCAGGTCGTGAAGGGCGTGCCCGGCACCTCGTCGGCCTATGCCGAACGCAGCCTCGGCGGCTACTATCTCGAGATCACGCCGAAGCGCGAAGCGCTGTCGCGCTACGGCATCGCGGTGCAGGACGTGCAGGACACGATCGCGACCGCGCTCGGCGGTCAGACCGTGACCACGACTGTGGAGGGGCGCCAGCGCTTCACCGTCAACATGCGCTATCCGCGCGACCTGCGCGACAATCCGGGCGCGATCGCCAGCGACATCCTGGTGCCGATGCCGGCGGGCGGCGCGGTGCCGCTCGGCGAGGTCGCCGATATCACGCCGGCGCGCGGGCCGACCACGATCCGTACCGAGAACGGGCAACTCGCGACCTACGTCTATGTCGATATCCGCGATCGCGATCTCGGCGGCTATGTCGCGGATGCGCAGCGCGCGGTGCAGGCCGCCGTGCAGTTTCCGCCCGGCACCTACGTGATCTGGAGCGGGCAGTACGAATATCTGGAGCGCGCCGCGGCACGGCTCAGGATCGTGGTGCCGGTGACGCTTCTGATCATCTTCCTGCTGCTGTACCTCAACTTCCGCTCGGTGGCCGAGACCATGATCGTGATGCTGTCGCTGCCGTTCGCACTGGTCGGCGGGCTCTGGCTGATGTGGGCGCTCGGCTTCAACCTGTCGGTTGCGGTCGCTGTCGGCTTCATCGCGCTCGCCGGCGTCGCCGCCGAGACCGGCGTCGTGATGTTGATGTATCTCAACCAGGCGCTGGCCGAGGTCACCGCGCGTTGCGTCGCCGAGGGCCGCACGATCTGTCGCGACGATCTCAACCACGCTATCATCGAGGGCGCGGTCGAGCGTGTCCGGCCGAAGATGATGACGGTGGTTGCGATCATGGCCGGGCTATTGCCGATCATGTGGAGCACCGGCACCGGCTCCGAGATCATGCAGCGCATCGCGGTGCCGATGATCGGTGGTATGATCTCGTCGACCTTGCTGACGCTGATTGTGATTCCCGCGATCTTCGCCGTCGTGAAGGGCTTCGCGCTTCGCGCGAGGATGCCGGAGGCGGATGTCGTTGCGCCTGTCATGCGACAGCGTGTAGCAGAGGCAGGAAATCCGTTGGCCGGTTCAAACCGGATTGAATGATACCCTGCGGGGGTATATACGATAGCGGTTCGCTGCCGACTGATTTGCAGTCGGGGTGCGGGCGAGGTGAGTTCGGGGCGATCACGCAGGTGCTGGTGCGGTTGACGAGGTCGGGACGGGTGCGGGCGGGATGTTCCATCATCCTGGCCTATCTGTTCTGTGTCCTCGCGCCGTCCGTCGCACTCGCGTTCGGGGCGCCGTTTCCGTGCCTGACCGATGAGGTCCAGCCATCCGTCGCGGTGCACGTGCATGATGCCTCGATGGCGCATGCTGATAACGCCGCGCACGATTATGCCGGCCACGATCATGGCGGCATGCATATCCATCACGCAGCCGATGGTGCTGAACCGCCGGTCAAGCACAGCCACGACGGCAAGAATTCGTCGGGGTCGTGCTGCGCGATGATGTGCGTGTCGGCGCTGCCCGCTGACCTTCCGTCGGTTGCCGCTCCTTTGCATCCGATTGCAATCCGTCTCGCCGAGGCCTTCGAGAGCCTGCACAGCAAGGCGCCCGCACGGCTTTACCGTCCCCCCATCGCCTGATCCTCAGCTGACATCGTGGCTGCGCGGCGCGCTCGCGTGCGCATGCCTGTGATTCATCTCTCGATCGGGACAGACCCATGTTTTCGCATTTCGGGGCGAGGCTCGCCGCCGTTGCCACACGACGTGGCAACCGGCTTGGCCGCCGCGCGCCATCCACATTCGTGTTGCGGATCGCCGCCGCTATCCTCGCAGTCGCGCCACTCACTGGCTGCATGGCCGACGGCCGGCCGCTCGCAGTCGCAGGCGATCCGGCCAACCCGTCGGCGCGCAGCGCTGGCGTCGGCTACCGCTCGACCATCGCGCCCTACAGCAGCATGCGTCCGGCGACGCCGCTGCCCTGGCGCGAGCGTAACGATGGCGTGACGCCGCAAACCAATTCCGATCACAAATCGGATCGGTAGGAACACACCATGCGACATCTGGCCATTGCGCCGATCCTGCTGCTGACGTCCGCGCTCGCGGGATGCGCCTCGTTCTCGCCCGACAGCGGCATGGGCGTCGTCTCCGACGTGACCGAAAAGGCGATCGGCAAGGACGTCGCCTTCGTTCGCTCGGCGGACGAAGCCGCGACCGTCGATGCCGCGGTGAAGCGGCTGCTGGCGCGCAACCTGACCGCGGATGCCGCCGTGCAGGTCGCGCTATTGAACAACAAGGGCTTGCAGGCCGCCTATAACGAACTAGCACTGGCGGAGACCGATCTCGTTGCCGATAGTCTGCCGCCGAATCCGACCTTCTCGGTCTCCCGCATCACCGGCAACGGTGCCAGCGAGGTCGAACGCCAGGTGGTCGGCGACATCCTGGCGCTGGCGACCTTGCCGGCGCGCTCCGAGATCGCGCGCGAACGCTTTCGTCAGGCACAGCTCAGGGCCGCGCTCGCCACCTTGCGGCTCGCCGTCGAGGTGCGTCGCAGCCATGTCGCGGCTGTTGCCACGAACGAGATGGTCGCGCTGCTGACCGACGCGAAGGCGACCGCGGAATCGACGGCCCAACTCGCCAAGAAACTCGGCGAGACCGGCGGCATGAACAAGCTCGATCAGGCCCGCGAGCAGGTGTTCTACGCCGAGATCACGGCCGACCTCGCCAGCGCGCTGCAGAACGCGGCGAGCTCGCGCGAGCGGCTGGCGCGTCTGTTGGGATTGTGGGACGGCGATCTCGGCTTCCGGATTCCGAACAAGCTGCCGGCGCTGCCGAAGCGGCCGCTGGAACAGCCGTCGATCGAGGTCGCGGCGGTCGGTCATCGCGTCGATCTGCAGATCGCACGGATGGAGATCGTAGCTCTTGCCAAGGCGCTCGACCTCACCGAGGCGACGCGGTTCGTCACACTGCTCGACGTCGCCGGCATCGATAGGCGGATGCGCGATCCGGAAGGCCCACCGTTCAAGGAGCGCGGCTTCGACGTCCAGTTCCAGATTCCGATCTTCGATGGCGGCGAGGTGCGGGTCCGTCAGGCGGCCGAGACCTACCGGCAGGCGATCAACCGCCTGACCGAGAAGGCGATCAACGTCCGCTCCGAGGCGCGCGACGCCTACCGCGTCTACCGCTCGACCTACGACATCGCGAGCCACTACCAGCGCGAAGTGTTGCCGCTGCGGCAGATCATCACCGAGGAGATGCAGCTGCGCTTCTCCAGCATGCAGGTCGACGTGTTCGCGCTGCTGACCGAAGCGCGGCAGCGGCTCGGCTCGCTGCGCGCGGCGATTGATGCCAGGCGCGACTTCTGGCTGGCGCAATCCGACCTGCAGACCGCGATCAACGGCGGCGGCGCGGCGGCCGCGCTATCGACACCATCCGCCATCGCCTCGACCGCAGCCGCGGCCGGCGATCATTGAGAGGAGACGTAGATGTTTTCACGTCGAGGATTTTTGGGGAGCGCGGCGCTGGTCACGGCAGGCGCGGTCAGCGGCCGCGTGCAGGCCGCCGCGATTCCGGAAGCGCCGACCATGGACAAGGCCGTGATGCAGCCGCCGCTGCATCCGACCAGCGGGCCCGACTACCGGCCGGTGGTCACGCTCAACGGCTGGTCGCTGCCGTGGCGGATGAACGGCGACTGGAAGGAATTCCATCTCGTCGCCGAGCCGGTGGTGCGCGAATTCGCCGACGGCATGAAAGCCAATCTGTGGGGCTATAACGGCCAGGTGCCGGGACCGACGATCGAGGCGGTCGAGGGCGACAAGGTCCGCATCTTCGTCACCAACAAATTGCCCGAGCATACCACGGTGCACTGGCACGGCATGATCGTGCCGTCAGGCATGGACGGCGTCGGCGGCCTCAACCAGCCGCACATCAAGCCGGGCAAGACCTTCGTCTACGAGTTCGAGCTGAAGCACAGCGGGACCTTCATGTACCACCCGCATTCCGACGAGATGGTGCAGATGGCGATGGGCATGATGGGGATGTTCATCGTGCATCCGCGCGATCCGGCATTTCGCCCGGTCGACCGCGACTTCGTCTTCATCATGAGCAGCTACCTGATCGAGCCCGGCACCTATCTGCCGAAGGTCAACGAGATGACCGACTTCAACATGTGGACCTGGAACAGCCGCGTCTATCCCGGCATCGATCCGATGCCGATCCGGCTCGGCGACCGGATCCGGGTGCGGATCGGCAACCTGACCATGACCAACCATCCGATCCATGTGCATGGGCACAATTTCGCGGTGACCTGCACCGACGGCGGCTGGGTGCCGCAGAGCGCGCAATATCCGGAGACCACGACCGACGTGCCCGTCGGCGCCGTCAGGGCGTTCGACATGCTCGCCGACAATCCCGGCGACTGGGCGTTTCACTGCCACAAGTCGCACCACACCATGAATGCGATGGGCCACGACGTCAGAAATTTCATCGGTGTGTCGCGCCAGGATCTGGCGAAGGCGGTCGGCAAGCTCGCGCCCGACGCGATGGTGATGGGATCGACCGGCATGGCGATGGGCAACATGGAGATGCCCGCACCCGACAACACGCTGCCGATGATGACCGGGACCGGACAATTCGGGCCGATCGAGATGGGCGGCATGTTCACGGTGATGAAGATCCGCGAGGGTCTCGGTCGCGACGATTACGCCGACCCCGGTCCCTACAACTATCCGCCGGGCACCGTCGCCTACGAGGTCGACGCGCCCGCCGCAGAGCCCGCGCGTCAGCCGCCGGCGGCTCCAGAGCGAAAAGCCAAGCCATCGATGAAGGGAATGAAGATGTAGCGGATCAACGCGCCTTCCCACGACACCAACCATCAAAAACAAAATGGAGAATCCAATGAAGCATGTCACCACTATCGGCATCGCCCTTGTTGCGCTGTCGATCACCGCGGCGCCGTCGCGCGGTCACGAAAAACACGGTCACCAATCCTATTCGGCCGGCGAGCCCGGTGATCCCAGCAAGCCGTCGCGCACGGTCGAGGTCGAGATGAAGGAGATGGAGTTCACGCCGTTCCGCATCGAGGTCCAGCGCGGCGAGCAGATTCGTTTCGTGATCAAGAATGCCGGCACCGAGGATCACGAATTCCTGCTCGCGACCACCGAGGAGAATCTCAGGCATGCCGAGGTGATGAAGAAGCATCCGCATATGGAGCATGACGATCCGAACGGCGTCCGCCTCGCGCCCAAGAAGACGGCGGAGATCGTCTGGAAGTTCACCAAGGTCGGAACCTTCGAATATTCCTGCCTGATCCCCGATCACCGCGACTACGGGATGACCGGCCGCGTCATCGTGAAATGAAATTACAAAAAGAAAGGACGACGACGATGAACAGGATGATCCGGATTGCAGCCGCAGCTGCGCTGGCGTTGACACTGGGCGGCGCTTTCGCGCAGGCCGCAGCCATCAACGGCGAGGTCAAGAAGATCGACGAGGGCGCAGGCAAGATCACGCTCAAGCACGGCCCGGCCAAGAGCCTCGGCATGGATGAGCCGATGACGATGGTCTACCGGGTCAAGGATCCCGCGCTGCTCAAGCAGGTCAAGGTCGGCGACAAGGTCAAGTTCGAAGCCCAGGAGGGCGACGGCGGCTACACCGTCACCACGATCCAGAAGGCGAAGTGAGGCGACATCCGTCTCGTCTCTCCGCGCACATTGGGCTGTCGGCTGAAATGCAGCCGGCAGCCCCAGCAATCGCGGGACATCATCGTCAAAGCAGAGCTGTTCCAGGCGGATCGGCTTGAATGCGTGATGCGTGCGGCCTTATCCTGTGGTCTGGAAGGACAAGCGATGAGCGATTGCTGCGAGCAGAAGACGTCTGAATGCTGTACGCCACCGGCGCTGATACTGCCGGCGAAGGCCGGCGCGCCGGCATCGGATCGTCATCACACGGCTGATGCGTGCGGCTGCTCGGGCGGCGTTCCCGTATTTGACGGCCTCGATCCGCGCTACAAGCGCGTGCTCTGGACCGTCATTGCCATCAATGGCGCGATGTTCCTGACCGAGATGATCGCAGGTCAGCTTGCCGGATCGCAGGCGCTCAAGGCGGATGCGCTCGACTTCCTTGCCGACACCGTCACCTATGGACTGAGCCTTGCGGTGATCGGCGCGAGCCTGCGCATGCGTGCGTCGGCGGCGCTGCTGAAGGGTGCTTCGCTGAGCCTGATGGCGCTGTGGGTCGTCGGCTCGACGGTCTACCAAACCCTCATTCTCGGTATTCCGAAGGCCGAGGTGATGGGCGCGATAGGGACGTTGGCGCTTGCAGCGAATCTGTCGTCCGTTCTGCTTCTGCTGCCCTACAAGAACGGCGATGCCAATGTCCGCTCGGTCTGGCTCTGTTCGCGCAACGATGCGATCGGAAATCTCATCGTGATGGTGGCCGCGCTCGGCGTGTGGGGAACCGCCACCGCCTGGCCCGATCTCGCGGTCGCCGCGGTCATGGCGATGATATTCCTCACCTCGTCGGTGCAAATCCCGCGGCAGGCCTGGGCCGAGTATCGCGAGACGGCGCTGCGCAGCCCGACGGCGGCGCATGGTTGATTGAGCCGCACCCGCCCGTGTGCTGCTGCCGGAGGCGTGCGCGGGCATTCGCCTTGCATTTACCTTAAATGATGGTCCCGGGGGAACGACCGTTGCAGCGGCGCGTTGCTGTGCATCATTCGTGCGCAGAAGGCCCCTCCATGACAATCAACGCGGCAATACTGATGGCGGCACTGGTGCTATCGGGAACCGTGTTGGCGCAGAGCTCCGGTCCGTCGGCCGGCTCAGCGGGAGCCGAGCAGGCCGCCAACGTCGCCACCGGCCAAGCGATCAACACCGGCAAGCAGACCGGTGACGGCGGCCCGCCGATCGCGAAGGCCGCGCACCCGGCGAAGCCGGCGGAAAGCGCTGATGGCAGCACGGTCGGCGCGAGCCGTCCGAAAAAGCCCGACCGGCGCCTCGAGCACTACCCGTAGGCTCCGCTCGACCCATCCAGCGGCTAGGGATCAGCAAAAAAGCCGGCGCAGTCGTCGCGACCACGCCGGCTCGATGTTTGAACGGTTCGTTTGCTCAGTAAACCAGGCCGGTGCCCGGGGGCTTCTCCAGCGCGGCGGCGAGCGAGCGATATTCGTCGCTGCTGGTGCCGGCGAGCTGGGCGATGCGGTTCAGGTGGTATTGCGCCTGATCGCGGTTGCCCTGTTCGACCTGCCAGAGACCATAATACTGCCAAGTGCGCACATGGGCCGGGTCGGCCTTGAGCGCGCGCTCGTACCAGACCTGCGAGACCTTGTAGTCGCCGAGCTTGCGATAGGAATAGCCGATCAGGTTCGCGACGTCGGCACGGTCATCCTGGCCGAGCGCCTTCAGCTGCTCGATCGCGGCGGTATAGTCGTGCTTGTCGTAGATCGTGGCATAGGCGGCGTGATAGCCGGCCAGGAACTTCTGATCGTCGATCGCGGAGCTCTTGTCCTTCTTCGCCTTCTTGCCCTTGCTGCCGCTGTCGGAAGCCGGCGGGGAGGGATTGTCGCCACCTGCGGCGTAGGCCGAGATGACCGGCCCGGCGGCGAGGGTCATCGAGAGCACTGCGAGGCCCAAAAACTTCGTCGTCCTGCTCATTCGTGGTTGCTCCTGATCGTTCCTGATCGTGCTCGGTAATCCTACACCCAAGCCTGCTGACTTGAACACCCGAGGGTGCAGAACATTCCCGGCCGATGCCACGATTGCGTGATCCCTGCGATCGGCCGGCAGGGGCAGGCCAACATGACCAAGATGTCATTCACATGAATGAATTCCGTCCATGCCCTTCAGAACGGGTTCAGTGCGCGGCCCATAAGGTCACGTGCATTGATCGGTGAGGCCGACCATCCGGCCGGAGACCTCTCGATCCCGTAGAGGAGACCACCATGCTGAAGACGATTTCCGCCGCGCTGCTCGCCATGTCCGTGATCGCAGCGCCCGCGCTCGCCGCCGAGGCCGGCAAGACCGCAACTCCGGCGCCGGTGACCACGACCGCTCCGGCGACCAAGGCCGCTCCCGTCATCAAGAGCGAGCAGCTGCCGTCGAAGGTGCGCAACGCCAACGCCAAGATGCACCACAAGCACTATCGCCATCACCGCCACCACGAGCACATGGGCATGCTGAAGGTGAAGGCGCCGAAGCATGCGACCAAGCACGTCCACGCCAAGGTCGCCACCAAGCACGTCGTGCCGGCCAAGCGCGGCTGATCAAGCGCGACTGAACCTGATCCGAAGGGCGTCGTTCGATCCACATTGCCCCGCTGCGCCCTTGGGATGCAGAACCGGCCCGCCCGTCCATTGCTTCCCCAATGGCGGCGGGCCGGAGTGCGTCCGGGCCGCGGTTGAGACCCGGACGGCGCCGTTGCGGGCAGGAACAACCGAGTTGCGAATTCCCCGCCTGGCGGTTTATGAGACGCCACCGGGGCAACATGAAACAGCTGACTTTGCGGACTTCATCAAGACTGGCGGCGATCCTGCTGCTCTCGATCCCGCTTGCCGGCTGCCTCACCAGCGATGACGGCGGCAGCTCGACCACTTTCACCGACGATCGCGGCGTCGCCAACCAGCCGTTCCCGGACCGGTACCGCGACCAGATCCTGGCCTTCATGCGGACCTATCTGAACAATCCGGTTGGGGTCCGCGAAGGCGGGATCGCCGAGCCGGTGCAGCGCACGGTCGGCGGCCGGCTGCGCTACGTGGTCTGCCTGCGCTACAGCGCAAAGGAGACCGACGGCAATTACCGCCCGGCCCGGGAGCGCGGCGTCCTGTTCGTCGACGGCCGGCTCGACCGCATCCTCGACAATGCCGCCGAGGCCTGCGCCGGCGCGTCCTACGCGGCATTTCCCGATCTCGAAAAGATGTCGCGCTGACACGCGGCGGGTTGTCGCAAGCCTCACCGGATCGTTAGCGAGCTCCGATCACTTTTCGGGGAGGGCTGAACTTCACCTTAGCCGTTTGCGACTTACATACAGCCGAAATACGGCTGCTTAACCGGTGAAAAAAACCTTCTGTGCCAAGGAACAAACGGGCGTTGTTGCGACCCTGTCACAGCTCGGAAACATCACAGGTCAGGCATTGCCCCAAAGCAACCTAATTGGCGTCACGTTGTTTGGCTTAACAGCGCAGCGTTCGTAACGGGGATTAGAAATGAAGAAGGTTTTGCTCGGCACAGTCGCGCTGGCCGCTCTTGCGGGCCCGGCATTTGCGGCTGACATGCCGGCCCGCACCTACACCAAGGCACCGCCGCCCTATACCGCCCCGGCGCTCGTCTACAACTGGACCGGATTCTATATCGGCGGCCATGTCGGCGGCGCGTTCACCGACGGCACCAATCTGATGGGCAGCGACGCGCGCTTCATGGGTGGCGTGCAGGGCGGCTTCGACTATCAGTTCGCGCCCAACTGGGTGATGGGTATCGAGGCGCAGTACTCCTGGCTGCCGAGCTCCTCGAACAATGGCCTGACGTTCCCCGCCGGAACGGTTGTGACCGGCAATACCGACCAGCTCGGTTCGGTGACCGGCCGTCTCGGCTACACCTGGGGTCCGGCGCTGCTCTACGCCAAGGGCGGTTATGCCTGGCGCGACAACAACAACATCACGGCGTCGGTCGGCGGCGTGCCGGCGGCCTTCACCACCGATGGCGGTCACAAGGACGGCTACACGGTCGGCGCAGGCCTCGAATACATGTTCGCCCCGAACTGGTCGGCGAAGGCCGAGTACCAGTACTACAATTTCGGCAAGACCACCCTCACCAGCGGTCCGGCCGACGTTGTCGGCGCGAGCTTCCGGAACGACGAACACACCGTCAAGCTCGGGGTCAACTACCGCTTCGGCTGGGGCGGTCCAGTGGGCTCCCGCTACTGATTACATCGTCGTCGCATCGAGATCGAAAGGCCGGCCCTCGGGTCGGCCTTTTTTGTTGGCCGGCCGCTTGCTCGCGCCCCCATATTCACCCGATGTTCAGGCCTGATCGTGCAATGCAAAAAATAATTCCTGCATTGCACGGAACTTTCATCGTGATGCGCTATTGTGGGATCGCCGGGCTGGTGGACAAACAAACATGCGTAGCTTTGCGTTAGGGCTGATCATCTCTGCGGTCTCTGTGCCGTGCTTTGCCCAGACCATCCTCAAATCCGAACCCTTGGCGCTTGCGCCCTATGAGGTCGTGTTCGTGCAGGACGCCTCCTGTACGGCCGGCAAGGTGCTCAAGGTGACCGGGTCGATCCGCGGTCTGCATCGGCGGAAAATCTGCGTGTCGCTCGCCGCCGAACAGGCGTCGCTGGCGACGGCGACGCCGTAACGGCAGCACGACGGCCGCATCGGCATCCGGTCCGCCCCCGCGCACCGGACGATCCGCTGTTCCTCAGTTCAACCGCGGCTCCAGGCGTGCCTCGCGATCGGCATCGGCCTTGTTCTTGACCGGGTCCTCGTTCGGCTCGGGCTGGCACGGCCGGATCTCGTAGTCATTGTCCAGCACCGGGCGAGGCGAGGACTTCTCCTCCTCGGAGACGGCATCCACCACCAGGCCCGATTTCCGGGCAAGCTTCCAGACATCGGCCTCGGTCGGATAGGCCTTGCTCAGCTTGGCGTCTTGATAAAACAGCGCGTACGGCATTCGTCGTTTCCCCAAACAACCGACAACAACGCCAAGGCCCGTCCCGGGTTTCAGGCCAGATCGCCGTTCCGATCACGGAACCGTGAGCGGGGATCCAGGCAAGCATCTGAAAACATGAGTCATTTCGGACCTTTCGCCGGAGGGGCCTGAGTCCTTAATGAGCGGTAAACCCCGGAAAAAAGAATCCCCGGGACTCCTCAGGTAGAATCGCCGGATGTTCCGAGCCATGAGAGCGATCCACCAGCCCCCCTACGAACGCGTACAGCTCGCGCTTGCGGTTGTGCTGCTCGCAGCCTGCGCCGCCAACGTGGCGCTGGTCTGGTCGTGGCTTTAGGGAAAATCTGGCTTTAGCCAAAACCTGTATGTAGCGGCCCACGCGAAAACGCCGTGGCCGCGCGACGCCTCTACCGATTGACGGCCCCGCCATTCCTTCCATCATTGCCGGCCGAACAAGTGCCCGCTGCGGCCTGCGCGGACGGGCCGCGATCGGGGTGGAGCTGACATGATCGAGATGCTGAAGGAACGGGTCAATGGCGACGCCGGCCTGGTGCGGCGCGGCCGCTACCTCACCACGACCTTCCTGCTCGAGATCGGCAAGGCCGCCTGGCTGATCGCGATCCATGAGGGGCGGATCGTGGCGGTGACCAAGGGCCCGTTCGTGATGCCGTCGTCGTCGTTTGCGCTGCGCACCTCGGACGAGGAATGGGACAGGTTCTGCGAAAAGCGGCCGCCGCCGGGCTCGAACGACCTGATGGCGCTGATCAAGCGCCGCGTGCTGAAGGCCGAGGGCGAGCTGCAGGTCTTCATGGCCAACCTGCGTTACTTCAAGGAGGCGCTCGGCAAGCTGCGCCGCGAGGGAGCGGCCGCATGAGCGCCAAATTCGAACCGATCGTCGGTCGTTACATGCATCTCGAGCTGTCCGGCCGGCCGCACCGCGTCTATGTCGAGGAGGCCGGCGAGGGCACGCCGCTGCTCTGCCTGCACACCGCGGGCGCCGACGGACGGCAATATCGCGGCCTGATGAACGATGTCAGCGTCACGCGCAATCATCGCGTCATCGCCTTCGACATGCCCTGGCACGGCAAGTCGTCGCCGCCCCAGGGCTGGCACGACGAGGAGTACCAGCTCACTTCGGCGCAATACACGGCGATGATCCTCGCCGTGATGGAGGCGCTCGAGCTCGACCGGCCGATCGTGATCGGCTGCTCGATCGGCGGCCGGATCGCGCTGCATCTCGCGCTCGAGCATCCCGAACGCTTCCGTGCGATCATCGGCCTGCAGGCCGGCGCGCATGTCGATCCCTATTACGACCTGAATTTCCTGCACCGGCCGGACGTGCATGGCGGCGAGGTCGCGGCCGCGATCGTCTCGGGCCTCGTCGGCCCCGATGCGCCGGACAAAGAGAGGTGGGAGACGCTGTGGCACTACATGCAGGGCGGGCCCGGCGTGTTCAAAGGCGACCTCTATTTCTACAAGATCGACGGCGATATCCGCGCCCGCATAGCCGAGATCGACACCAGACGCTGCCCGCTGTTCCTGCTGTCGGGCGAATACGACTATTCCTGCACGCCGGAGGAGACGCTGGCGGTGGCGAACAGCATTGCCGGCAGTGAGGCCACCATCATGAAGGGCCTCGGGCATTTCCCGATGAGCGAGAACCCAAGCGAGTTCTTGAAGCATCTGCTGCCGGTGCTGGAGAAGATCGGCGGCCGCTAGAGCGCTTTCAAGCGAAGTGGATACCGGTTCGCGCTCAGAGAACGCGTCAGAACGAGGGGCGCCGCTCTCGACCGCGTATGGCGCGGTGTGACAGACTGCGTCATTACACGAAAAGGTTACGCGGGAGGTTTCCATGCTTCCGAAGGCTGAAGCGGCATATTTCGCGATTGCCGACATTTCCGGCTATACCAACTTCCTCGCGGCGGTCGAACTCGACCATGCGCAGGACATCATCGCCGATTTCATGGACGTGGTGGTGAAAGGGCTGCGTCCGCCATTTCGCCTCGCCAAGTTCGAAGGCGACGCCGCCTTCGTCTACTCGACCGGGACAATCGACGGCTCGCTGCTGCAGGACGCGATCGAGGGCGCCTATCTCAAATTCCGCAGGCGGTTGCGTGACGTTCGCCAGGCCTCGACCTGCGAGTGCAAGGCCTGCGTCGCGATGGGCGATCTCGATTTCAAGTTCGTCGTCCATCACGGCGAGATGGTGAAGCAGAAGATGGGCGGCATGGAAGAGCTCGCCGGGCGCGACGTCATCCTGGTCCACCGGCTGCTCAAGAACACGGTCGGCGAGAAGCTCGGCGGGCGTGCCTACGCGCTCTACAGCGACGCGGCGATCCGCGCCATGGGCGTCGATCCGGTGGCGCAAGGTCTCGTCCCGCATCAGGAAACCATCGACATCATCGGCGACGTTACGCTGTGGGCGCGCGATCTCGAAGCGGCGTGGCAGCAGGACGACGCGCAAACGCGGATGGAGGTGACGCGCGAAGACGCCTACGCGATCCTGGAGTTCGACATCGCCGCGCCGCGGCAAACGGTGTGGGAGTTCATCACCGTGCCCGGGCAATGGATGAAATGGTGGGACGCCGACGACATCATCGAGGAGTCAGGCAAGGGGCGACGCGGTGTCGGCACCAAAAATCATTGCGCGCACGGCAACCATACCAACGTCGAGGAAACGCTCGACTGGCGTCCGGACGATTACTTCACGGTCGGGATCACGCTGCCGGTGCCCGGAGCGCCGCGCATCATCATGACCCGCGCCGTTCTCGACGGCCCGGGCGGAACGTCCCGTTTCGAGTTGCGGATCGCCAAGCCGAAGCCGAAGGACAGGGCGTTCCTCGATGGCGCCGCGGCCAAATTCGCCGAGCGCATGACCCAGGTGGTGGCCGGCCTGCGATCGATGCTGGAAGACAAGCAGCCTGCCGATGACGCCATGGAAGAGCCGGCACCGACGCGATCGAGCGGACGCTTCCTGACCGAGCCGGTGAAATCGGGCGCGCGGGGCTGAAGGTCAGCAAACGTTTGGAGAAAAGGCGCCGGTTACTTGCCGGAGCGCGGCAGGTCGCTGTTGTCGCGGATCGCGGCGCGGACCTTGGCCATGGTCGTCGTGCAATATTCCTCGCGCTCCCTGAGGAAACGCTGCTGCTGCGCGCGGAAATTGGCCACCCGCTCGCGCACTTCGGATCCGAAGTCGCCGCTGATGTCGAGCTTGGCAAATTGCGGCGGCTGCGCCGGCGGCGGGGGGACCTCGACGACGGTCACCGTCAAAGGCGGCGGCGCGGGGGACAGGCCCTCGAGCACGGTCGGCACCGGCAGCGGCGGCGGCATGACCACCCTTTCGACCTCGGCCGTAGGCTCGATCTCCAGGGCGGGCTTTGCCTCCACGGCGGGCTTTGCGTCAAAGGCTAGCTCTGCGTCAAACGCTGCCTCGATCACGGCAGCCGCGGTGGCGGGCAGCGGGGCAGGTGCCGCGGCGGTCCGCCGGGCATGCGCCGGCTCCTCGGCGTCGGGCAGCTTGCCCTTCACCGACTGTACGAAAGCCATTGTCTGCGCGATCAGGAGATCGCGTTCCTTCATCCACTTCATGGCGCACCTTGGGCGCGCGGATTGCAGCAGAGCAACCCCGCGGAATCAAGCACTCGCCATCATGATGGTTGATGAAGACGCCTGTTTTGCAGGCACGGTGACAAAATTGTGACGTGAGCTGTACGCGAGGAGGGTCAGCGCTGGTGCGGATTGGTGTTCGGGACGAACGGGGTACCGACGATCCGGACCGGCGTCTGGGCCAGTGCCCGGCTTGGGGCCGGCGCCTGATTCGCGGCCGGCCGGGGCGCGGCGCTCGCCGGCGCGGGGGACGGATCGAGCAGGGCGACGATGCCGGCAGCGGCAACGCTCAGCAGCGTGAAGCCGCCCAGAAGCATCAAATTGCGGTTGGTTTCGCGGACCCTCATGCGGGGAAAATCGCGTGAGAGGGCATAATGTTCCGAACAAATCCTCAGACGCTTTCGCGCGGTTTGGCGGCAGGCTTCAGAAAGTGCGTCAGGAGCAGACCTGGAAGCTTGGGCCGTCGGCCTCGCGAGGTGCTTCCTGGCCGCGATCGGCCCGGTGTGCGGGCGGGAGCGGGCGGGTTGAGCCTAGTGAGCCATCGCCTGGGCGGGTGCTGGTTCGATGCTGCGGGCCTCGATCTGGTCGGCATAGCGGCCATACTCCTCGGCCATTTCGAGCAGCTTTTCGCGCACTGCGGCGTCGGTGACCTGGCGGGCCAGCCGTCGCGCCTGATCGGACTGGAAGCGATAATGGGCTGTGTCGGACATCGTAGGCTCCTCACACATGTGTAAGGGCCGTCCGGCAAAGGTTCATCAAGCCGTCATGGAAGGGAAGGCGGCATTGAAGGGAAGCGTTATTGAAGGGTGTTGGGCCGATCGGTCACCGTAGCCGTGACCGGGTGGCCGGCCTTGTCCTCGCGGACCTCGACCTCGAACCAACCCATCTCCTTCAGCTCGCGCGCCTTCTTCTCGGCCGCGTCTTCGCTGTCGCGCTTCAGCACGATCTGACTGGTGCCGTCCCGGGCAAGGATCAAATAGGTCATTGGCTGAGTCCCATCCCACATTCTGCATACCGCGTTTCGGGCTGCAAGGACAGAAACAAGGCAAGGGATGGGGGATGCTACGGGGATGACCCCACGATTCCTGCCAATGACAGGGCGTCCGGCTGTTCCCAGCTGCTGTCGATATCGACCGGCTAGGTCGGATGCTCGCCGACATCCGCGGCGCGCTTGGGTTGCGTTTCGCGAAGCATGCTGAGATGACGGTCATCATCCAACCTTACTGGCGAGCGAGCGAGGCTCCTTCGACGAGTCACCCGTGCCTTGCGTACTCCCGTGCGTGCCGTCGACGGTGTGAGCCATCTCGTGGAGACCGGAAGACTACGGCCTCCGTTAAACGTTGTGGGTAATCCAAGCGAGTCTCTTTGATTGAACCGCGAATACATGCTCGGCTTGGTCCAAGGACAATGCGCGGCGCAAGCCGTGTCGATATGGATGGAGGACTCGATGCCCAGGCACTTCGGTTTGAAGGCAACACCGGTGGCGGCACGGTCGGCATTCACGGGATCATCAAGAGATTTGCAGCAGCGGACTGCGTCGGCATCTGCGTCGAAGAACCGTGCTGCGGTCAGTTCGCCGCCGTCAAAGTCCGCTTCGCCATGCTCGGAGCTGCCGTATTCTCCCACGAGCTGGCGGGGCTGCTGCGGACGACGGTCGATCTCGGCCGAATGATCTGCGCGCGACGTGGCTGACCGGCCGCTCTTCATAGCTCTGACGGCTCGTGCGTCTTGTCGCGCTTCAGGTCCAGGCGATCGATGCGTTCGTCGATCAGCCGATTCAATCGCTCGTCCCGCAGCCTATCCTTCCTGTACAGCCCGCCGTGCAGGCGATAGGCGACGAGCAGCAGGACAACAGCAACGCCGACGAGATAGTAGGACCAGTTCATCATTGGAACCGCGCTTGGCTGTGTCCATTGTGAAACAAGTGAGCTTCGGCAACTCTGCCAGGCAGCGCGACCGGCGGCTCGTCAGCACAATCGCAGGGTCAGCTCAATTGGCGCCTGCGAGGATGAACAGATTATTGTAGACGGGCAGTGCAATGAGGGCGACCACATAAACCATCTGGCGCTCGCTGTTGCCGTGCCAAAGCAACCATATCACAAGGTAGGTCAAACCCAGTTTGGCAATGAGCCACCATTCACCCAGCCACTCCTGGGTGAGCCACATGAACGGGTTCAGTTCGCTCATTCCCCGCTGCAGGATCTCGTTGGTGGTGATGAGATCCGAGTAGCCCATCAGCAGGGCACAGACCAACAGCATTGCCTTCAGCAAAGACGTCCTTGCCCGCAACTGCTTTTCCGTCATCCGGTGCCTGCCCGAAATCCGCTTGTGGCTCCCCGTCGGACAATTTTGCGGAATGTTTTCAGCGAGTGCAAGCCTCCACGACCTGGTTGTCCAACACTCCGCTCGCCAGGGCGACCATGTTGGGTACCCCGTACAGAGGCACGGCCCACCGATCCGTCTGATTGATTTCGTGAAAAGATGGTGCCGGCTGAGGGGATTGAACCCCTGACCTTCAGTTTACAAAACCGCTTTTGTATCAATCAATACAGCGCCCTAAGCGATCCGTGTTGCGCCCGTGTTGCGTTTAGCTTCCAAGCAGCCGCGCCTGGATGTCCTCGGCCGCGCGCCGACCGGCATCGCTGTCCTTGAAAAAGGTGGCCGTATCGGTCGAACGTCAGTTGGATGGTTGAATGTCCCATCAGCTTCTGAATGCGCTTGGGATTCATTCCCCGTTCGATCCAGAGCGAGGCGCAGGCGTGACGAAGCGCGTGAATCCCGTAGTTGGCCATAGCGATGATCTGCGGCTTGCCTGCATCATCCAGCACGGGCTTATCCCCGTCCAGCACGGGTTTTGCTCGGTGACGCTGGCGGCCATTTGCAGGGGCTCGAAACCGCGGGACATCATGTTGCTGTGGGACTCGACGCCGCCGACGCCGGTCGGGAAGACCAGCCCCAGTTCGCCCTTGGGGCAAGTAAGCTTCCACTCCCGCGGACTATTTAGGACGATCGGTGCCATCGGGATCGACCTATGGGCGCTCTTGGATTTCAGGCGCCCGATCTTGTGAAACTCGTCGGCGCGCTGGCTGATGCTGATCTCTCTCGTCTCGAAGTCGACGTCCGTCCATCGTATGGGTTGAGCTTTTTCGTGATCTTGCCGAGATCGATGATGATGTGACCTTCGGCATCAGACGTTTTCAGCAGGCCCGCCAGTCCTGCCGGTTCGGAGAATTGGGTTGAGTAGCCGCCAATGTCATGTGGCGACTGATCGATCAGGCGCTGACTTCTTATTCGAACGCCACGCCCCCCGCATTCGCGTAGCCGGACTATTTCTGCGGCGTCTCGGGCAGGGCTGCACCGAAACCCCCGCCAGGTGGCTGGCTGCCTACCTGTTGCAACGACACATCAGCTGTCGAGCGATGTATTGATGCCAAGGAAATCCCTTTGACTGATCGCCGACGGCTCGGTTTTCTGTGCGGATTATGTTTGACGCACTGATTGCATTACTTCTCATTTTGAGCGTTGGCGTGATTGTCGCTCACGCGATCGATGCATTGAGATCGCGGCATCGGGGGTGACCGTGTATTGCGCTCGCAACGGGGCATGAACGCCTGCTGCGAACATATCCCGGCTTCGCCGTCTGGCGGCATAACCGCAGACGGAAAGGGAAACGGCCCCGCTCGGGGCGATCGACCGGGGCCGTTACCGGGATGCGTGGCTTTTTGGCCTAAACTCACCCCACTAGAATTACAGTGGGAATAATTGTTCCAATGATGATGTGCCTGTGTCCCAATCCGCTCTTGCGAATGTCGTAACTTGGACAGCGGCGCCAGATTGAGGCCAAGGCCGAAATTGGGCTGCGTCTTTCGGATTGAAGGCATCAGTCGCTTGCGCGGGTAGGCGATCGAGTACTTATCGAAGCCGTGGCGATGTGTCGTCGAAATTTCTCACGATCAATAAAGCTGCTGACGAGCGCCATACCCTTAATACCACCAATGGGGATTCAACGCACGGTAGTTCCATGCTATAGAGCATCCGCTGAATTAGAGCTTCAGCATAGGAAACTATCCCGCCCGGTGGCTTCGGTCACCGGGCTTTTTTCTAGCCGCTACTCACGTTTCAGATAGCCTTTTTTCTTCAGATGGTCTGTCAGCAGCTTTTGGATGAATGAGGAGAGAGAACGAGAGTCTGCAGCGGCCGCCTTAGTGGTGGCCCTCTTGACCTCTGGCAGGAGCCTGATTGAGACAGGGCGTGTTTTCGGGTTTTTGACGGGAGGCCTTCCCATATTGCACACTGATCGAAGTTGGACGAGGCGAACGCTCTACCATTGCTGTGCAATCTCTTCAGCGGGAAATTTTCCCGGCATGTTCCGGGACGGATTGGCGAGTTCCGCATAGACCAAAGATGCATTGTCTAGCGCGGGCTGGTTTTCGGAAACTAGCTGTACGCAGCGGTGCACGCTACACGCATGCGGAACTACAGCACCAGCGTCGGGTAGGGGCGCTGGTGTTTTTTATGGACTCTGGTCGCTGACGCTATTCAGCCCGAAACACCCCTGGCGAAATTGATGATCTCGCCCCAGTCCATTCGAGTATCGACCCAGCCGACCTTGCCGCAGGCGGTGCATTTCAGATGCGCTGAGATATCGTACCAATCCCAGTCCGGAAGGTCGGTGAGCTTCAGCCGGCCGTTGTGATGCTCACAGCCGACGCAGCAGACCAGCACCGTTTTGAAGCCGGCGTTGCGATCGACCGGAGCAGTCCAGTAGCGATGGAAATTTGCGGGCTTGCGGCGCCAGGGCATGCCCCAATGAATCGCGCAAATCCAGCATCAGGTGAAGCCGCTACGCCTCGCGGGACAGGAGGCGACGATCACAACGGATTGGTCAAGGCGCGCCAGGACACGAAACAAAGAACGCCCGGCAACCTTGCGGCAGCCGGGCGGTAACGAGTTTCCATGTTGCAGTCCGTGTATCTAAACATTTCTGGCTGACGCCAACCTTACGAACCGAACATGCTTGGTGCGGGAACACCGTGCTCTCCCGGAGTCCTCAATCCCTGTGCATAAGCGTAGCTTGCCGTTGCCGGGGCAGTCCTGTTTTCACCGCACGAGGCTTTTCGAGAATTCCCCTCGGCTGGGGGCCGCACGACGCGAGGCGGCCCCTTTCTGTTCGGCGGACGGGTGAGGCGGCCTCAGCGTTCGTTCCAACGCGCTGGGGCCGTTTCTCTAAGCGTCCAGCGTTTGCGCGTTCGGCCGACTTGGCTGAGCGCCAACTGAGGCAGCCAGAAGGGCTTAGTCACCATGCAGCCGAAGATCAAAGAGCGCATCTGCCCAGCCTGCAAAGGGACGGGCGTCCAGCCGATTGCGCAGGCGGTCCAGCCGGGTCACAGAATCTATCCGGTTAAATGCGCGGCCTGCGAAGGCAAAGGCAAGATCAGGGACAGGGCCAACTGAGGGGGCCTTAATGTTTCGCGCCGTTTTTGCGAGAGATCAGGGACACGCAAAACAGCCGCTCGGTTGCGGAGCGAACCTCGATCGCCATATCGGGCCGTTCGTTTGAAAAAATTGAGTCTTTCGCCATTCCGATGAGCGCTTGCATCGCGTCGATCTCTGCGGATTTTTGGTCGGGGAAAATCTAGCCCTTCTTCATCTGCAAAGAACTCGCCTCCACATTGAATGTCGAAGAAATAGCGGTCCATGTTGGGCACTCCACCGTCCATGAAAGGCGGGAGCGCATAGAAACTCTCAGCCACCGACGCCTGAAGATCGCGTACCGGTGATTCGGGATAACGTGGGTGTGAAGGAGATGGTTGCTAAACGGGCGGCTTTAATCCTGGTGACATCAGCCACTCTGTCAAATGGGCGGCCACCTCGTCATGCCGGGCCTTCCTCAGCATGGCTTCTTTTTTCGCGGATGGTGGAAGCGTCTTGGCTTCCTCGCGCAGGCTCTGCGCCTCCTCAGTGAGGCGCTCCTCCAGTGACTGGGTTTGGGCGGGGCGGTGATGGGACGTTAAAGCACCACCGATGCCTTTGGTTCTGTCCACCTGTGAACACAACGGCAAATAAAGGTCCGCTGTCGCGCCGGAACGCCGGTCACCCACGGAAACCTCGGAAAATTCAAACTGAGAACCCTTTTAATCAGCGCCCATCGAGCGCATGGCGTTATCGGTCATTTGCTTCCGATAGGCCGCGCGCACTTTGAGGCGCGCTTTCGCGAACATGGTCACGCCGAGAAGTACGAGAAAAGCTACGGTGCCGATAGCTGCCATCGTCGTCTAGCTCCCGGTGATCTCTTCCGAAATTCTGAATCAACCCGAGGCTGCTATCAAGGGAAAAATTACCTGAAGTCGCGGCTCCCCCATTCTCAGAGGCGGCGCTCCGACAAGAGAAGAAAGAGACAGACGATCGGCTAGAGCTGGTGCAGTGGAAGATTGAGCCATCAGACGAGCTTCGCCAACGCGGCGCTGAAATCGTCGCGGCATTCGACGAATGGTACGCCCGGAAGCCCCGCGGATACAGGAAGTTGGAGCGGGAAGAGAAGAGGGCCTCGAGAGAGAGCTTCGAGTTTGAACAGAGGGTCCTCAGTATGCCGGCGAAGACGTTAGAGGGTCTCAGGGCGAAGATCCGTTGTGCTGATGCCTGGGCGCAGGGGAAAAGGTCACCAGTATAGATGGCGCCGCCGAGGCGATCGCACTCTCCATCTTTGAGGACATCGAGAACATGATGGTGGCCGGTGCCACCTAAGCTGCGCACAAAGTACGCCGCCGGGCTCGAAATACATTGTCCCGGCGGCGTCATTGTTTTCCAGCGCTGGGCCCTGAATTCCCAGTGCCGTTAGCTTAGCAAATGCGAGGGCAAATGACTGTTGCCCGACCCACACAGGATTAAGAAAGAGGAGCCGGCAAGTTATGGGGCAGGGCGCCGGCTCCTCCGAAACGGAACCGCCAAGACGTTCAAAAACCGGTCCCGTCCCTCCGAGAAGCCTGCGCCGGCCTGCTTGCTGATTTGCTAACGGCCTCACGCGGCGGGCGGATAATGGATATCGTTTTCCGGCGAGCCGGATGGTCTTCATGAACGCTTCACAAGCAGCCCGGCTTTAGCCGCATCGATCGGAGAAGACCATCCATGCCGCCCCCGGTGCAGTCGACGGTGCGAGTTGGTTTTTCTTCCTGGACGGCTTGATCTTGTTTGGCACTAGCGGAGTGCTTTCTCTTTTTTGGATTAGGATCGGTCGCTTCATGCCGGTGTCGGGCGAAAATAGGAGGGGGCTCGGGGGCAGATATCGTTTCGGGAGCTGGCGGCGCCGCTGACAACGCGATCGGTGGCGTCGGTGCCTCGGGAGGGGCCGCATTGACGACGGTATCGCGCTCGGGAATGAGTGACAGCCTGTCGGCCTTCCCGACGCTCTCGGTCACCGGATACTCAACGAGCGGCGTCGGCGCGGATCTCCCAAGTGCCGCAACCGCACCCACCCCGACCAAACCAACTATTCCAACCACTAAAATGCGGATCCACATTAAATGGCTCCTGACCAACGCAAACGAAGCGCAATCACTTCCGAAAAACCGCAGCCTTCTGTCGAAGTTTGCCGAGAATAAGGCTCCTTGCTGGATGGCCTGTCGTGGAAACCAGAAGGCCATCGTTATTCCAGAACAAAGCCTCAACCGCCATGTTGCTCCGTGTTGCGTGGAGTGGTTGGTGATAACTGTCTATCAGATTGATTTCATTAATGAAAAACTGGTGCCGGCTGAGGGGATTGAACCCCCGACCTTCAGTTTACAAAACTGCTGCTCTACCGCTGAGCTAAGCCGG
The DNA here is from genome assembly GCF_042258955.1 of Bradyrhizobium sp. ma5. Taxonomy (NCBI): domain Bacteria; kingdom Pseudomonadati; phylum Pseudomonadota; class Alphaproteobacteria; order Hyphomicrobiales; family Nitrobacteraceae; genus Bradyrhizobium; species Bradyrhizobium sp. ma5. Next base: position 5,482,101 of record NZ_CP170156.1, on the reverse strand, counting down.
CGAAATGGGCGTGATTTGCGCGCTCGCATAGCAGACTTGGCGGGGCAGGACCAGAACTTGAAGGCCAGAACCCGGAAAGCCCGGATCGGCCGCTTCGCCGCCGCCAGCCCGGCCGCAAAAAGGCGGCCCGAAGGCCGCCTTTTGCGCATGTGTGTTTCGTAAGAGCTACTGGCAGGGATGCTGGAGACCGTCGCTGCCGCGGAACCAGGTGCCGGGGGTGCAGACAAAGCCGTTCTGCCGGGCATACTCCTCGCCGCCGATCGGGGTGCGGGCATAGTCGGGGCCGCCGAACGGGGCGGTCGCGATCGCAGCCGCGGTGCCGACCGCGCCGCCGACCACACCGGCCGCGGCGTCGACGGGCCCGAACGGGCCGGGGTCAACCCGGTTGTAGCTGTCTTGCCAGCCTGGATTCTGCCAGTCGTGGTCCCGCCGATAGATATGATGGCGATAGGTCGTGTCTGATCCCATCGCCCGGCATCGGGCGTTTGGTGTGGCATCGGAGCAGCGCGCGGTGCCGATCGTCTGTTGCGCCATCGTGGGGCTGGCCAGCGCTGATGCGAGCAAGGCTGCTGCGCCAAGGACAGCACCATGGATTTTGAGTTGCGTCATGCGAGATTCTCCTCTTGTCGTCGTCGTGAGCTAATCTCGCTGTGCCGCGACCGTTCCGGCGCGGCCTTGCCCTGCGTTCAAACCAGTGTGAAGTTCCGCAACACTCGCGCATGATCCGTTCCGGATGATGCTGTCTTGACGAGAATTGCATGCACACTGGTGACATCGACTACGCCGCCGGCGACGCCAATTTGCGCGGCTATCTTGCGTTCAAGGACCGCGGCGTAAAGCGTCCCGGCGTGCTGGTGTTCCACGAAGGACTCGGGCTCGGCGATTTCGCGATGGAGCGGGCACGCAGGCTTGCCGAGCGTGGCTATGTGGCGCTTGCCGCCGACATGTTCGGCGAGCGGCGGCAGGCCGCCGATCTGCAGCAGGCGATGGCGCTGATCGGTCACTTGCGCACCAATCCTGCCACGCTCCGCGCACGGGCGCGCGCCGCGCTCGCGACGCTCACGGCATTGCCCGAGGTCGATGTGACCCGTTGCGCAGCGATCGGCTTCTGCTTCGGCGGCACGGTCGTGCTCGAGCTCGCGCGCGACGGCGCCGACCTCAAGGCCGTCGTCAGCTTCCATGGCGTGCTCTCGACCACGCAGCCTGCGGCAGCGGGTGCGGTGAGGGCGAGCGTGCTGGTCTTGACCGGGGCCGACGATCCGCTGGCGCCTTCCGACCAGGTCGCGGCGTTCGAGAACGAGATGCGCGCCGGCAAGGTTGCCGACTGGCAGGTGGTCAGCTACGGCAAACGCTGCACGGCTTTACCAACCCGACCGCCGACGGCTCGATCATGAAGTCGGCGCTCTACGACGCGCGGGCCGACCGCCGCTCATGGGTGGCGATGCAAGGCCTGTTCGACGAGGTGCTGGTTTGACGAGTTGCCGGCCTGACAAGATCGGCGATGTGGTGTTTGATCTGCCGTCACGCGCCGGCGCGGGGGATTGATGTTCGGAATCTTGAGTCTTGGTTTTCTGCTCGGCATGCAGCATGCGCTGGAGCCGGATCACATCGCGGCGGTATCGAGCATCGCGGCGCGCCGTACCCATGTCGGTGACATCGTCAAGCACGGCCTGACCTGGGGCCTCGGTCACACGCTCACGCTGTTCGTGTTCGCCGGCGCCGCGATCCTGCTCGGGCACGCGATCCCCGAGACGGTGGCGCAGCCGATCGAGACCGCGGTCGGCGTCATGCTGGTCGGCCTCGGTGCGCATGTGTGGTGGCGGCTGTGGCGCGATCGCGTGCACTTCCACACCCATTCGCACGGCGACGGCAAGACGCATTTCCACGCCCACAGCCACGCGGGCGACATCCTGCCGCACGTCCGTGCCGCACACAGCCATGCCCACGGCTTCCGCTGGCGCACGCTGCTGGTCGGCCTGATGCACGGTATGGCGGGCTCGGCGGCGCTGTTGGTGCTGACGGTGTCGCAGGCGCCAAACCCGGTGATCGGGCTCGGCTATGTCGCGCTGTTCGGCGTCGGCTCGATGATCGGGATGGGCGTGCTGTCCAGCGTGATCGCGGTGCCGCTCGCGGCCTCCGCGCGCTGGCTGACCTGGGCCAATCGCGGCCTGCAAATGGCGGTCGGCGCGGTCACGATCGCGATCGGCATCCACGCGATCATCGAGAACGCCTTCACCTGAAGCACAGGCGCGCCGTTAACGATTTCTGATCCCGCACGGCCGCATTGACCGGATGCGGATGCTTACGCGTTAGGCTTACCGCCAGTTTGGCCCGCGCCCTTAACCCTTCCGCCAAACCGTTGGATTAGGCTGCGGGTGGAACAATTTGGGACGCTGGGTGAACATGCGCGGAAGTCTTGCGCTGACGATATTGGCTGCGATGACCTCGACGGCGCTGGCTGGCGGCGGCTTCGACATCGTCGTGCCCAACCGCCCCGGCGTACCCATCATCATCAATGGCGTCGACGCGTCCTACGCCGTGGTCGAAAGCGCGATGGGCTTGGCCCGCAACGACTCGATGGTGCCGACCGTCTATGGCGGCCGCCCGATCGCTCCCGAGCCGAATGTCGGCCATTATTATCCGAGCCTCGGCCGCATGCCGGGTTACGGCCGCCTCGAGATCGAGCCGCCGGCCAACCGCCGCCTGCCGCAGCCGGCCGAGAGCTATCATGAATCGTGGGGGGCGCAATCCGCGCCGCTGCCGGCACAGTCCAGCGTGCCGGTCGATCCGCCGCCGGTGATCTACGCGCCGCAGTTCAACGGTCCGCGGCCGCTGCCCGGACCTGTCCCGCGGCCACCGCGTTCCCGAGGCCCCTAAACCAACTGCCCAAATCAACAGCCCCTCGCGGGGCGCCTTCATAGCCACCAAGAGCTACGCGACCAACAGAGAGACCATCAGGAGAGAGTAATGCGTCAAATGATCAAAGGACTGATTGCGGCCGTGGCCGTCATGGTGACCGCGCCCGCAATGGCGTGCGGCTTCAACCCTTGCGGCTATTCCGCGCCCGTCGTGAATTACGGCTGCGGCGGCTGCGGTGGCTACGGCTATGGCTATGGCGGTTACGGCGCGGTCGAACGTCTGCCCGACCCGGATGCGGCCTATCCCGGCGCAGCGCAGCAGTACTATTACGTCAACCAGGGACCGGCCTACACCGGCCCGGGCAATTGGGCGCCGCGTCCGTACTACCGCGAAGGCTATGGCCGCCCGTATTACGGCTATCGCCACTACGGCTACCGCCATCACTATCGGCCGTACCGTCCGCACTACGGCTATCGCTACGGCTACGCGCCGCACCGCTACGGTTACGCGCCGCATCGCTACGGCCATCCGGTGCTGCGCCGCTACTACTGATCCGACGATCGGTGAACAGAGATCAGCGCCCGTTCGCGTCAAGCGAGCGGGCGTTCTCGCTTACATCAGCCCGAGCCGGCTGGCGCCGATATAGAGCGCGAGCACGCAGGCGTTCGAGACGTTGAGGCTCTTGATTTCGCCCGGCACGTCGAGGCGGGCGACGACGCGGCAGGTCTCGCGCGTCAATTGCCGCAACCCCTTGCCTTCGGCGCCGAGCACCAGCGCGAGCGGTTGCTGCAGCGGAACCTTGCCGAGATCTTCCGAGCCCTCGCTGTCGAGGCCGACGGTCTGGAAGCCGTGATCGTTCAGTTCGTTGAGCGCGCGCGCCAGATTCTGCACCGTGACCATGGGCACCAGCTCGAGCGCGCCTGAGGCGGACTTCGCCAGCACGCCGGTGGCCTCCGGGCTGTGGCGGGCGGTGGTGACGATCGCCTTCACCGCAAATGCCGCGGCTGAGCGCAGGATGGCGCCGACATTGTGCGGATCGGTGATCTGGTCGAGCACCAGCACGATGCCCTCCTGCGCCAGCGTGTCGATGCCGGGCGAGGGCAGGGGTTCGGCCTCCGCCAACAGGCCCTGATGCACGGCATCGGGGGTGAGGCGCCGGTCGATGTCACCGGGCCGGACAATCTCCGGGGTGACGCGGGTCGCGATGTTTTCGTCGGCGAGGCGCTTGGCGGCGTTCTCCGTGAGGTAAAGCTTGCGGATCTGGCGGTCCGGGTTGGCAAGCGCCGCCGCCACCGTGTGCCAGCCATACAGAATCACCGGTCCGTCGGAACCGGATTCACGCTCCCGCCGGGCCGGCGGGCGGCCGAATTTCGGCCCTTTTTGGAAGGGTTTACCGCCCTTGCCTCGGAAATTGGGTTTGCGGTCGCGGTCGCTCATGTGAGGCTTGTGTCACGGGTGTCGCAGAATGGCAATTTAACCGGCAAATTGCGCGCCGGCTTGGTTGACTTTGGGGACCGCCTTCGCCCATAAACGCGCCCGACCGCGCACCCGTTTCGGGTCGGCCGGTTATCAGCGTCATTTCGATGACCCGGTCCGCCGCCACTCGCGCGGCCGGTTCGACGCTGTTGGACGGGGGAGTGTCCCGAGTGGCAAAGGGAGCTGACTGTAAATCAGCCGCCTCATGGCTTCGCAGGTTCGAGTCCTGCCTCCCCCACCATCCAAAAATTAAGTATCTAGACTTACTGCTCTTTTTCACCTGATGCCCGCACCTGCTCTTGAGGTGCGGGAATAGAGGTTTCCGTTTCGGTCCTACCGAGCGTGTTCATGGCACCGGTCGCGAGCTTCTGACGGTTGGCTGTCCGCGTGTAGAGCGCGGCCATCTTACCACCCTCCCAACCGAAGATTGCCTCGAGCTGCGCCTCGGTCGCGCCATTGTTCGCCGCCCTGGTCGCGGCTGCTTTGCGAAGGCCATGAGCCGACTTCTTGATGCCAGCGGCGCGACAGGCATCGCGAAAGGCGTTGCCGACGCTCTCCTTCGTCATCCGGTGACCTTTGGCCGTGGCGATGAAGGCGAGATCGCCGGTCGGGCCGGCGTCCAAAGTCTTCTGCAAAACCTCGAGCACCGGGATCGTGACGCGGGTGCCGGTCTTCTCAGTGTCGATGCTGATCACACAGTTCTTGATGTGCTGCTTGCCGAGCGCGGCGGCGTCACCGCGCCGCAGCCCGGTGTAGCAATAGATATCGAACATGACGCGCTCGCGGGTGCCGCGGGGCCAGCGCTGCTCGAACTGAATGATCTCGTCTTCTTCCCAAACCGGGAATCCCTTGGTCTTGGGCTTCGCAACGGATTTGCCGGCCGTTGGGTCCGCCTTGACGTGCTCAGCATCTAGCGCCCATTTGAAAAGTCCTTTCATCGTGTCGAGGAAGTGCCGGGCAGCATGGCCCTTGCGCCGATCGATGCCGGCTTTGATGGCTTTCCCCGTGATCTTAGACAAAGGCTGATCGCCTCCCGTCTTGAGCACGCCACGCATGATGTTCTCGCGCTGCCGGCGCGTTGCCATGGATAGATCGGTCCATGCATTCGTTTGGCGGTATAGTAGCCACAACCATTCTAGCGAACCTTTGCTAGCCTTTCCGGTCGATTTCGGAACCTCACCGCTAACGGCTGCCTGATAGGCTTCCTGAAACTCTTCGGTGCCGTATTCGGCCTTGATCCGGATCCTCGAGCCCCTGTTGACGCGCACGTACCAAATCGGGTTTCCGTGCCGATTGATCTCGCGGTGGAGATGAGGCGGGCGGGGGCGAGGCATGGCAATCATCAAAGGACAACCTCCTCGCCATCTTCAACAAGAATTTCCCGATTATCCCAGCCGTTTCCCGATTGCGGCCGGATCGCAATTGTGCCGTCGGGAAGTACCCGGACCTCGCCTGCATGGCATTGCTGCGCCGCTCGGATTGCTCGAGCTATGTCAGCTTGAGTGAAACGGGCCCGGGTACGGCTCATATTATCGATCCATGCTGCCGGCCCGGGATTGAACTGCACCGACGATTGCTTGGCCGCCCTCGTGAACATGGACGTGCTCAACGCGGATGTTCTGTTCACCTCCGCCGCGCACGCGCCGGTATGTCTCGATCTGAGTGCAATATGCCCGCAGGAGCTTGGCCGATGCAGATGCCAAGCCGGGCAGCCGCTGAGAACCACCACCCGCGCCACCTATCCTAGACATCACGGCCATCGCGGCCATGTGTGTGCAGGCCGCTTGCAGCGCCAGGGCCGATTCCACCTCGTTTTTTGGGCCGAAAGCGGTAATCATCGCAATAGCGCCGTTGATGGCCAAATCGGACGCGGCCTCGCTAGGCATGCGGGCAGCCCGCTCCAGATGCTGGAGGGCCATGTCGACAAATTCGTCTGAAGCTGTCCCAAAAGCCGCCTTTAGTTGGTTGCGCCAGGTCACCTCGGGTGGACCGGGCGAACCAAACGAAACGACGTTGCCTCGGATATCTTCGATCCTGACTGTCGCGGGCCGCGTCCGGCGACGCCGGGGCGATTTCGCGGGAAGATTTTCAAGTTTGCTCATACTTCTGTCCATCAACGTACTTTTCACCAAAGACCGAACGAATCTGCGCTCCTCCACAGCCTCCCTCGTCCAGAATCCGTCGCGGTAATTGGGGTTCGCCGCCGCTCTCGGCGCGCCGGGCGAAGCACCGCCGTGAATGCGGCATCGGCCGTTCGGCATTGCGGGGGCAGCACAGACCCCGTGGGGGCGGGTTCGGGCTCCACAAGATTGTGTGCCACTCGCCTGTGCCACAGCGTGGGACGGGTCACGGCTCATGAGGTTGACCTCGAGAATTTGTGGACCCCCCGTCTGGGGCGGACACCGGACAACAGGACATGCCTAAAGGCATTTGTCCCTGTCTGTCCGGGCGAGATGTCGCCGGACAGAGTCTCGGTGTCCGGGCAATGTCCGGGTTGTCCGGATCTATGCGATCCATACGAGATCTCCGCATTTTCCAATGAGTTGCTTCTCCTGAAGCGCTTTCGCGGCCCTGACAAAAGCCTTCTGCTTTGACGCCTGGTCGACGTCCTCAGCGAACATTTTGGCGTAGCAGTCGGTGCGCCAAGTGGAATTGAGAATTGTCCGGGTTCCGGCTGGGATTTGAGGGACGGTGCTGATCTTGCCGCCAGTTTCCAGCGCGTCGGTAAGGATTCCGAGCGCGATTGCGGCCTGGCCGGTGACTTTGCCCTTGGCTCCGCTAAAAAAAAGTTCGGCAGGCCGTATTACGCAGGATGTGATTTCCTCACCATCGTCATCTATTCCGACGACGACCTTTTCAAGAGAACTAATGATCTTGGCTCCTTCCGGCCCATCCTTCATGAACTCAACGGTTGCGACCACGTTGTCTTTTCCGTCGCGCTTAACGGCAATTTGGGCGTCGGCCGCGCCAGTCAGGCTCGTGTGGCCGCGGGGCCGTGAACCCTCGACGCCGCAATGGTGGATGACAATCACGACGCAATTGAATGCCGAACGGATCATGTCGGCCGCGCGAATGTATTGCCCCATGTCCGTCGCATCGTTTTCAGAACCGCCGATTGAACGATTCAAAGTGTCAAGTACGACAACGCCGGGACAGATACCGGGAAATTGGTTCGTGATCGATTGTACGACGGCTTTTCCATCATTCGGGAGCTCAAGACGATCAGCACTCAGGAAGAATTCAATATCCGATATACTGTGTGCCCGACGGAACGCCTCAACGCGCGCGACGAAGCCCTCCTGGCCTTCAAGTGCGAAGTAAATCACGGGCGACTGTTTCACTTTATTCCCGCGGTATTCCCACCCAGCGGCGATATGAGCCACCAAATCGAAGACGAGGAAACTCTTGCCGCATTTCGGCGGACCCCAAACGACAACAAGACCCTCGTTAGGAATGATACCTTTCACCAAATACCGCGCAGTGGTCGAAAGCAGGATCTTCTGAAAGCGCGTGAATTTGAATCGGTCTCTTGTCGGTGATGCCGTCGCATATTCGGCGATCTCCTCAAGAACGGGGTGGGGCGACAACCCGTATTCAGCGAGGCTTCTCGGCGCTGGCGCATCGCCGATCACTAGGTTTCGGCTAGCGAGCGCGTCCATCGGTCTGGCTGGTTGCTGAAACTCAAATGCGCGGGCAATAATTGCTTGAACGGCGTCCTGTCCGATCGCGTCGACTAGATCGGTGGCGAGAGCGAAGTTCTGCAAACCATCAACCGCCTTTTGACGGGATATCGCTCCGTCTCGGACCAATCGAGCGCGCTCCACGCACCGTCCCTGAAATGCCTCACTTAACGTGTTGTCCGTCGCGATAACCCTGGACGACTTGCTCACCGGTCAATCCCCTCGGCGAGCATTCGCCTCCACTTCGCACCAGGAACGCGGCTTTTTCCGCCAAATCGGATAAGAGGGATTTGACCGCGTTTCGCGGCAGCATAGCTGGCGTTCCTCGCTAACCCGGCCATCTTGCCGGCCTCGAGTATGGAGTACGTATCAGGCCGGAGCGGCGCCTCCGCTACGACGCTTAGCGCCGGATCAACCGGCTGGCGCTCGATCGCCCGCACGTCCTGTCCCGAAGGGGTGGGAGATCGTGCGGTTCTCGCTAAATTGCCGTCAGCAGTAACAGCGGCGTTTTGCGTCGGGCTGACGTTAGCTGTATCCACGGGCGGCACCATTCGTTGCGACTGGTGCCGTTTTGCCCCTTGTTGTGCCAAATTGTAACCGGTAGAAATAATATCGGTCACACATCGGTTACATCGTTATGAGTGGATTAGAGATCAGCCTAAAGTGGTTCAGGGACTCGAAGGGCTATAAAATTGTTGGATCTGATGCATCGCGAAAGATTGTCGGAAATGGGGGTAAGCTCGTTGAAACGCAGCCTCTCCGCAACGACTCGCTGTTTCTCGCGTTCGCGAAGGTTGAAACGGATAATGATCTGCAACGTTTCGTTGGACACTATGGGCTCTTAGATGAGCCCAGCTATGACGGGCAGTTCGCAGCTGCTTTCGATTCCGAGACAAGGAGACTAGTTCCCTCTCGGGTTGTTGCGTGCGGCGAGGACGTCGAGGGTCACCTTCAAACTGCCGGAATGTTCCACGACCTGCTGATGCTCAGACCCCGTGGCCGCGCTTCTGCCGGTCTTTCGAGGTGGATCCAAAACCGAATGCTCGATGAAAGACTCGGCGAATTTGGCTTGGACTTTGTGTCGGGTTCTGGGTTCAAAGTGCAGCTTCAGGCGAACACTTTGATGAACGGAATGTTGATGCAACTGGCACGGAGCATATCCGGTCAACCGACTTTCCGCCTCTGCGAACTGTGTGGTGATCTTTTTGAGGTGGGGCCTGGGAAACGACGCGCTGATGCGATCTTTTGCTCGCCCGAGCATAAGATAGAGTTTCACAGCAAAAAACGATCGGCAGCCACAAGGCGGTCTAGTATACCCCGACGGTGAGGCGTCCATGGTGAAATAGAGCGACGCATTGTGCAGACTAGGCGTTTCTAAAGAAAGAAGTCTATCTCACCGCCGATTCAGCCGTTTGCGACTACTTCACCCTCGGATACGCTTGTTCAGCTCACTCAGGCGCGGCTCGAGCAAGCTTACGACATGTGTCTCAGCTTGAAAGTACGATGGGTAGATGACGTCAATCATTGGTTTTCGAACACCTCGATTCCATCGTTGAGCTTCGCCGGTCGAGTACTTGCGTTTCCCCTTTTCAAAGAGCTCTCGATAGCGAAAAGGTGAAATTCCCAAGAAACGTTGAAAACTCACCCGATTGCCTTTGCCATCGCCATCAACCTGGATTGAGTCTGAATGCAGCTCCTCCGCGTAGCTTTTCGGATAAGGTTCGATTGAGACAACCCGCCTGATGCCAGCGGCCACGATATGCTTGGCGCATAAATGGCAGGGAAAGGTGGTGCTGTACAACGTCGCCCCCGCGATGGGCACTCCCTTTCGAGCGGCGTCAGTTATAGCGGACATTTCCGCATGGATGTCGCGCCCGAACTCAATGAGATCCATCACTTTTGAATCTTTTAAGCCCGACGCAGAGTCGTCTGCCAACCACTCATCCGCCAGGGTGAGGGAGTCCTTGTTCCCGCATTTATCTTTTGACAGGCGGCCAGCCTTGAGCATTCGGTCGATAAAGTCCGCCACGAGTTCGCGCTTTTTTTCATCGTTTGGATCATGCCCGGTCACGAAGTCCCTATGATCAGATGGATCGCCGCTCCAATATGTGCCGCCGCTTGCTTTTGGCACTTCGTTACAGCCGAGCGAAACAATCTCGCCGGTGGACCGAAAGATCGCAGCACCGACCTGCCGGGTTAGTGCGGATGATCTCAATGATGCTGTTTTTGCAAGATACATCCCATATTCGTCGTGCGTCGGAGACACATGATTGTCGCCAAAAAGCGCGTGAATGAAGCGACCAACGGTTTCCTTTGATGACTTGCGGTCCGGCGCTTCAACGAATACGTCCGCCAACGGAAAGGCATCACGGACGTTTTGGCCATGTTTTGTGTCGCCCTCCATTTCGTCCTGTTTGACAAGGGAGTTCGCGGCGTTTTCAGCGTCCGCGTTTGATCCGAGCCGTCTCTTCGACTGGGTTTCCTTAACGGCGATCCGGCGCTTTCGGTAGAATTGTGGCTCGTAAGCAGAAACCTGAATGAACTGGCGTCCGTAAACCGCACGCATCAGCTTTATCTCTTCGGGGCGCTTGAACTGTCGGATTATGTATGCCCGCTTTGAAAGCGGCTGCTCAACGCTGCCACCCGTCGTTTCTCTGAACTGTCTTATTGCGCTGATGGCCAAAATAGCTAGTGCATCGTTTCGACCTAATTGTTCTCTCACTTTGTTTGCGTAGGCGATCCGTTGTTGGTACGACTCAATGTATCCAGTAGCATCGAGCAGAAGACCAACCTTCACTTCGCGCATGAGATCGGTGATGCGAAATACCTGTGAATCGTATCCGACCTGGCGTAGTGCGTCGATGAGTTCATCAGTTACAGCTTCCAAATCGACACCAACCGGGCCGACCAAGCCAAATATCAGTTCGGGATGGTCATCGAATGGAAGATCGTTCCCGGAATTGGAACTGGGCGTAGCCTCGCTACCTTGATTCACTTTCGCATCCTGTTTCACACATCACGAGCAATGCGCTTTTGAGCTTTGTTTTGAAGTTTCAGATCGGTCCCGACACAGGGAGAGGGTCATGGGAAATGTAAAACTAGAGCCGGGATGGCTTGAAAGAGATGTCGTTCAGGCTGTGCGCCGTACGCAAGAATTGGACGAAGAGAAATCTCAAGCACGCACGGCACGCGGGAATCGCAAGGACGATGATCGTCCCAGTAAGCCCGATTTGGCAACCAAGAGCTAATCGTTTCTCGCTCTGACATTTCAAATTTCGCCGCCGGTCTTGGTACTCAATCGAGCGGAAAATACCTAAGCGCCGGGTATGGCGATTTCGTCGCCGTGCTTGCTGGCGCATGGAAGCGATTCTAGCGGCTCATAGTCGGTGCGATCACCTGTCGCTGCCTCATTCCGTCAAGCCGGCGCCTAGTTCAATTTGAGTATGCCGCACGTGAACCAGCAACTCGACCTCTAAAAATTTATCTTGCACTAGTTAAAATGAACCAATATGGTGTAAACCATTCAAATTGAACCGAGGGGGTCCTATGCCGTTCGTCCGCGCCTATCTCCGGGCTTCCACTGACGAACAGGACGCAACGCGCGCCCGCGATCAACTCAAACTATTTGCCGCAGAGCGAAGCCTCAGTGTCGCCGCGTGGTACGTCGAGAATGAAAGCGGTGCGAAGCTGACGCGACCGGAGCTATTCAGGCTTCTCAGTGACGCACAGCCCGGCGACGTCCTGCTCGTTGAGCAGGTCGACCGGCTCTCGCGCCTCTCAGCGACCGATTGGGAACGTCTCAAGGCAGAACTGACCGTCCGCCGGATCCGCGTGGTCGCGCTCGACCTCCCAACGTCATGGATGATGGCGACGACGAGTGCCGACGATTTCACCACTCGCATGTTTGAAGCCATCAACGCGATGATGCTGGACATGCTCGCCGCGGTCGCCAGAAAGGATTACGACGACCGTAGGCGTCGGCAATTGCAAGGGCAGGCCAAAGCAAGGGCGGAAGGCCGCTACAAGGGACGGCAAGAAGACCGAGAGCGAAATGAAGGTATTCGCCGCATGATTACCGCCGGCCAATCGTGGACGTCCATACAGGCCACGACGGGCTGCAGTCGCGCCACAATCGCCAAGATAGCAAAACGGGCGAGGGCTGCCGCATGAGACCCGATTGCACAGCAGGGCGATCAGGCGAGCCGGCCGCTAAACACTGATTGCTGTATGCTTTGGCGGAGCGTCACCGCGGCGCAAGCCGGTGTAACAGTAGATATCAAACATGACGCAATCGCGAGTGCCGCGCGGCCAGCGTTGTTCGAACTGGATGATCTCATCTTTCGCGCAGACCGGGGAACCTTTGGTCTTCGGCTTGTTGCTCACGGCTTCGGGATTCATGATGTTCACTGCGCCACCGTGGTCGACCAAGATGATGCCCCTTCACCTCAACATGGTTTGTAGCCACTGTCACGCCGAAGTGAGCTTCGGCGGCGGCGTCGCGAGTTCGCTTGCGACGATCAGGCTTTCTCCATGGCAGGGAAGGGAAGCGATGCTGAAGACGACGCTTTCAGAAGGTCTACACGATCTCTCTTCGAAGCCGGGTCTTACCAGTGCCCATTTGCTGATCACAGACACTCCAAAGACGAACTCGCCGACTACTGAGCAGCAGATCCGAGGTGCGGACGGCGCTGCCGATTGGATCGTTCTCCCTGCGGGATATGATCCCGACGTCGTTCGTGACGTCGTGTCAAAGTCTTTCTCGTCTTCCCAGCTTCCTCTCATTGGTGCCGAGTAAAACTGCGTCCTGGGTCGCTATTAATTCGCTTTTGCGATGACGCCTACGGATGTGATCACAACCTAAGTGGCGCCACTGACGAGAGGTTGCCCGTCTAGGGAACGGATCTGTTGAGGCCGTTAGGCGGGTGCGCCGGCATATGGAGTGATGCGCTCGCGCTGCCAGCAGCCACGGCGCTGTACTTGGGTTACTTCGCGTTGCACCTGCCGATTCCCGGTACGGTTCTGCGTTGGGTAGACGAATAGCGATCGTAGGATGTTTGTGCGCAAATCAGCCGCTGCACAGCGAGGGATGCGTTGGCTCGACCGCCCACGGCCCACGGCCGGGTTGGCCGAGCACTCAATTGGGCTAGAGTGGCGCAAATAGCTCGCTCGCTTGCGGAGCTAACTCACCTTGCTAGCTCCAGTAGCGGATTTTGACGGCTGGACGATCGTACTCCGTGTGATCAAGGTCGGAAGGACAGGTTGCGGGTCGCGCGTTTGAGCCGAGGCAGTCGCCCACCGAAGCGATCCGAGCGAGGCTGATGACAATAAAGCTGCTTGGCCTTGGATTCGTCTCAACGGCCATCTGCTCTTTGGAGGTACCGGAGTCATACGGGGATCAAAGACATGACATCGTCCTGTGGGGGGGACGGGTTTGTGCTGAAGCCTCCCGACGACTGAAGCAACACATCCCACCTTGTTTTACCGAGTGGCATTGTTCGTTTCAGGTCTGCACATCGCTTTGCAACTGAAGTCGGTAAGTCAATCTCGCGCCTATCTAGGAGATCGCGAAAAAATGGCAGTCAGAATTGACAGCCGAACTCTCACGCAGTCATAATCAGCAATATTGACCCAGGGAATTGAGTGATCATCTCTTTTGTGGGGCAGTTGGTAGTTCGTTCTTATTTCGATTTCAATTGCAATCCAGTTTTTATCGTTGCTTCGGCAATCTCAAGTCACGTCCCAGAACGAATAGTCGAAGGGTGATCGGTGCCGCGTCGTTCGCGCTCGCGCGAGCTCGTTTGCTAGGTGTTGGTAGTTGAGCGCCGTCGGCGCGGCCTTCAGCTAAGCGACGATGCTTGAGTTCTCATCATCGGAGGGTGTCATGGCAATCTACAACCTCACAACATCGAACGACACCATCGTGGGTACGAGCGGTGCTGATACCTTCAATACAACGGCATCCACGCTGAATCCTGGTGACAGTTTAAATGGCGGCGGTGGTTCAGACACGCTCAATCTGCTGGGTTCGGGCACATTCCGCATTGATCAATTGGCGCAATTCACGGGCATTTCGACCGTTAGCGTAAACAATAGCTCTGGATCCACAGCGTATGTTTATCTTGGATCGCAGTCCCTCAACGTGAACGAGATTGCTGGGCCTAGTGGTGTCTATCTCGGCAGCGGAACTGTAACGATCAACAACCAAAGCTCATATGGTAACTCCGTCTATAGTCAGTCGAACACCAGCTGGAATGCGACGGATGCATTCACAGGCGTCGCTCAGTACATTTATCTCTACGGTTCCAACTATGATCTGACGTCGAACTCTTTTTCGAACGACTATGTCTATGCTTACGGCAGCAACGAGACGATCAAGATCAACAGCTCGGCAGCTGCAGGCGTTCTGCAATTTTATGGGAATGGGTCGAATACCATTCTCACGACATCGGACGCGGCGCTCGATCTTAGTCATACCAGTGTCAGTAACCTTGCTGTCACGAGCACCAACGCTGCAGGGACCACGTTCACGGTGCACGATGCGACCACCGCATTGTCGATCCAGGGTGGGCCTGGCACCGATACGATCGTCGCGTCAGGGTTCAATTTTAGCCAAGCTCAACGCGACCAGATCTTCGGCTTCACTTCCGTCGAGGTACTTAAAGATTCAACGGGTACCTATACGCCCACGTCAAGTCCGCACACTATTTATCTCACAACCTCGAATGACTCTATCGTTGGTACGTCCGGCAACGACACGTTCAACACACTAGCCGGAACATTGAACAGTGGTGACAGTTTAAATGGCGGCGGTGGTTCAGACACACTCAGTCTGCTGGGTTCGGGCACATTCCGCATTGATCAATTGGCGCAATTCACGGGCATTTCGACCGTCAGCGTAAACAATAGCTCTGGATCCACAGCGTATGTTTATCTTGGATCGCAGTCCCTCAACGTGAACGAGGTTGCTGGGTCTAGTGGTGTCTATCTCGGCAGCGGAACTGTAACGATCAACAACCAAAGCTCATATGGTAACTCCGTCTATAGTCAGTCGAACACCAGCTGGAATGCGACGGATGCGTTCACAGGCGTCGCTCAGTACATTTATCTCTACGGTTCCAACTATGATCTGACGTCGAACTCTTTTTCGAGCGACTATGTCTATGCTTACGGCAGCAACGAGACGATCAAGATCAACAGCTCGGCAGCTGCAGGCGTTCTGCAATTTTATGGGAATGGGTCAAGCACCATTCTCACGACATCGGACGCGGCGCTCGATCTTAGTCATACCAGTGTCAGTAATCTTACTATCACGAGCACCAACGCTGCAGGGACCACGTTCACGGTGCGCGATGCGACCACCGCATTGTCGATCCAGGGTGGGCCTGGCACCGATACGATCGTCGCGTCAGGGTTCAATTTTAGCCAAGCCCAACGCGACCAGACCTTCGGCTTCACTTCCGTCGAGGTACTTAAAGATTCAACCGGTACCTACACTGCGCCAGCAGCAAGTCCACATACTATTTACCTCACAACCTCGAATGACTCTATCGTTGGTACGTCCGGCAACGACACGTTCAACACACTAGCCGGAACATTGAACAGTGGTGACAGTTTAAATGGCGGCGGTGGTTCAGACACGCTCAATCTGCTGGGTTCGGGCACATTCCGCATTGATCAATTGGCGCAATTCACGGGCATTTCGACCGTTAGCGTAAACAATAGCTCTGGATCCACAGCGTATGTTTATCTTGGATCGCAGTCCCTCAACGTGAACGAGGTTGCTGGGTCTAGTGGTGTCTATCTCGGCAGCGGAACTGTAACGATCAACAACCAAAGCTCATATGGTAACTCCGTCTATAGTCAGTCGAACACCAGCTGGAATGCGACGGATGCGTTCACAGGCGTCGCTCAGTACATTTATCTCTACGGTTCCAACTATGATCTGACGTCGAACTCTTTTTCGAACGACTATGTCTATGCTTACGGCAGCAACGAGACGATCAAGATCAACAGCTCGGCAGCTGCAGGCGTTCTGCAATTTTATGGGAATGGGTCGAATACCATTCTCACGACATCGGACGCGGCGCTCGATCTTAGTCATACCAGTGTCAGTAACCTTGCTGTCACGAGCACCAACGCTGCAGGGACCACGTTCACGGTGCACGATGCGACCACCGCATTGTCGATCCAGGGTGGGCTTGGCACCGATACGATCGTCGCGTCAGGGTTCAATTTTAGCCAAGCTCAACGCGACCAGATCTTCGGCTTCACTTCCGTCGAGATACTTAAAGATTCAACCGGTACCTATACATCGCCTTATCCATCTCTTGGGTTCGCCTTGGCCAGCGATACGGGACTGTCCTCCACCGATCGATACACGTCGAATCCGGCTGTTGCGGGGAGTGGAGATCCAAATGCGACAGTTACGGTTACGATCGACGGTGCGACTGTCTCTCAGCCCATAATTGCTGACTCATCCGGGCATTGGTCTTATCTGCCGACCGGGCTGGCAGATGGCTCTCATGCTGTGACAGCAAGCGAAACAAATTCTGGCGGCTACACACGGATTGTGTCTCTCAATTTCACGCTTGATACAAGAGCCCCGTCAGCGCCGACATCTGTTTCAGACTCCGCAGTAATCAATGGTTACGTCAACAGCGCGCATGACACTTCAAGTCAGGTGTTGACAGGGAGAGCCGAGGCCAATGCTATCGTCACGATCTACGATGGCCAGAGCAATCTTGGAACAGCTACGGCGGACGGGTCTGGCAACTGGAGCTTTACTTTAGGCTCTCTCGCCGACGGCAGCAGCCACAGCCTGACGGCAACCGCCACCGATGCGGCGGGTAATACCGGGGTGGCGAGCGCCGCGCTCGCGTTCACCGTGGATACTCGGGCGCCGGTCGCGCCAACTAGCCTAGCTGATGCCTCGATCGCCAGCGGCTATGTCAACGCAGCCAACGACACGGCGACGCAGAAGCTGACGGGCTCGGCGGAAGCCGGCAGCACCGTCACGGTCTATGACGGGAGCACTTTGCTCGGAACGGTGGCCGCCGATGCCACCACCGGCGCCTGGAGCTTCACGCTGGGTCATCTTGCCGACGGCAGCCACAGCCTGACGGCGACCGCCACCGATGCGGCGGGCAACACCGGGGTGGCGAGCAGTGCGCTAGCCTTCAACGTCGACACGCAGGCGCCGGTCGCACCGACCGGCCTGGCCGATGCGTCGATCGCCAGCGGCTATGTCAACGCAGCCAACGACACGGCAACGCAGAAGCTGACGGGCTCGGCGGAAGCCGGCAGCACCGTCACGGTCTATGACGGGAGCACTTTGCTCGGAACGGTGGCCGCCGATGCCACCACCGGCGCCTGGAGCTTCACGCTGGGTCATCTTGCCGACGGCAGCCACAGTTTGACAGCCACTGCCTCGGACAGCATCGGCAACGCGAGCGTGGCGAGCAGTGCGCTAGCCTTCAACGTCGACACGCAGGCGCCGGTCGCACCGACCGGCCTGGCCGATGCGTCGATCGCCAGCGGCTATGTCAACGCAGCCAACGACACGGCGACGCAGAAGCTGACGGGCTCGGCAGAGGCCGGCAGCACCGTCACGGTCTATGACGGGAGCACTTTGCTCGGCACGGCGGCTGCCGACGCCACCACCGGCGCCTGGAGCTTCACGCTGGGTCATCTTGCCGACGGCAGCCACAGCCTGACGGCGACCGCCACCGATGCGGCGGGCAACACCGGGATAGCGAGTAGCGCGTTGGCGTTCAACGTGGACACGCAGGCACCGGTTGCACCGACTGGTTTGGCCGATGCCTCGATCGTCAATGGCTATGTCAATGCAGCCAACGACACGGCAACGCAGAAGCTGACGGGCTCGGCAGAGGCCGGCAGCACCGTCACGGTCTATGACGGAGCTACAAAGCTCGGCACGGCGGCCGCCGATGCCACCACCGGCGCCTGGAGCTTCACGCTGGGTCATCTTGCCGACGGCAGCCACAGCCTGACGGCGACCGCCACCGATGCGGCGGGCAACACCGGGGTGGCGAGCAGTGCGCTAGCCTTCAACGTCGACACGCAGGCGCCGGTCGCACCGACCGGCCTGGCCGATGCGTCGATCGCCAGCGGCTATGTCAACGCGGCCAACGACACGGCGACGCAGAAGCTGACGGGCTCGGCAGAGGCCGGCAGCACCGTCACGGTCTATGACGGGAGCACTTTGCTCGGAACGGTGGCCGCCGATGCCACCACCGGCGCCTGGAGCTTCACGCTGGGTCATCTTGCCGACGGCAGCCACAGCCTGACGGCGACCGCCACCGATGCGGCGGGCAACACCGGGGTGGCGAGCAGTGCGCTAGCCTTCAACGTCGACACGCAGGCGCCGGTCGCACCGACCGGCCTGGCCGATGCGTCGATCGCTAACGGCTATGTCAACGCGGCCAACGACACGGCGACGCAGAAGCTGACGGGCTCGGCAGAGGCCGCCAGCACCGTCACGGTCTATGACGGAGCTACAAAGCTCGGCACGGCGGCTGCCGACGCCACCACCGGCGCCTGGAGCTTCACGCTGGGTCATCTTGCCGACGGCAGCCACAGCCTGACGGCGACCGCCACCGATGCGGCGGGCAACACCGGGGTGGCGAGCAGTGCGCTAGCCTTCAACGTCGACACGCAGGCGCCGGTCGCACCGACCGGCCTGGCCGATGCGTCGATCGCCAACGGCTATGTCAACGCAGCCAACGACACGGCGACGCAGAAGCTGACGGGCTCGGCAGAGGCCGGCAGCACCGTCACGGTCTATGACGGGAGCACTTTGCTCGGAACGGTGGCCGCCGATGCCACCACCGGCGCCTGGAGCTTCACGCTGGGTCATCTTGCCGACGGCAGCCACAGCCTGACGGCGACCGCCACCGATGCGGCGGGCAACACCGGGGTGGCGAGCAGTGCGCTAGCCTTCAACGTCGACACGCAGGCGCCGGTCGCACCGACCGGCCTGGCCGATGCGTCGATCGCCAGCGGCTATGTCAACGCGGCCAACGACACGGCTACGCAGAAGCTGACGGGCTCGGCAGAGGCCGGCAGCACCGTCACGGTCTATGACGGGAGCACTTTGCTCGGCACGGCGGCTGCCGACGCCACCACCGGCGCCTGGAGCTTCACGCTGGGTCATCTTGCCGACGGCAGCCACAGCCTGACGGCGACCGCCACCGATGCGGCGGGCAACACCGGGGTGGCGAGCAGTGCGCTAGCCTTCAACGTCGACACGCAGGCGCCGGTCGCACCGACCGGCCTGGCCGATGCGTCGATCGCCAACGGCTATGTCAACGCAGCCAACGACACGGCGACGCAGAAGCTGACGGGCTCGGCAGAGGCCGGCAGCACCGTCACGGTCTATGACGGGAGCACTTTGCTCGGAACGGTGGCCGCCGATGCCACCACCGGCGCCTGGAGCTTCACGCTGGGTCATCTTGCCGACGGCAGCCACAGCCTGACGGCGACCGCCACCGATGCGGCGGGCAACACCGGGGTGGCGAGCAGTGCGCTAGCCTTCAACGTCGACACGCAGGCGCCGGTCGCACCGACCGGCCTGGCCGATGCGTCGATCGCCAGCGGCTATGTCAACGCGGCCAACGACACGGCGACGCAGAAGCTGACGGGCTCGGCAGAGGCCGGCAGCACCGTCACGGTCTATGACGGGAGCACTTTGCTCGGCACGGCGGCTGCCGACGCCACCACCGGCGCCTGGAGCTTCACGCTGGGTCATCTTGCCGACGGCAGCCACAGCCTGACGGCGACCGCCACCGATGCGGCGGGCAACACCGGGGTGGCGAGCAGTGCGCTAGCCTTCAACGTCGACACGCAGGCGCCGGTCGCACCGACCGGCCTGGCCGATGCGTCGATCGCCAACGGCTATGTCAACGCAGCCAACGACACGGCGACGCAGAAGCTGACGGGCTCGGCAGAGGCCGGCAGCACCGTCACGGTCTATGACGGGAGCACTTTGCTCGGAACGGTGGCCGCCGATGCCACCACCGGCGCCTGGAGCTTCACGCTGGGTCATCTTGCCGACGGCAGCCACAGCCTGACGGCGACCGCCACCGATGCGGCGGGCAACACCGGGGTGGCGAGCAGTGCGCTAGCCTTCAACGTCGACACGCAGGCGCCGGTCGCACCGACCGGCCTGGCCGATGCGTCGATCGCCAGCGGCTATGTCAACGCGGCCAACGACACGGCGACGCAGAAGCTGACGGGCTCGGCAGAGGCCGGCAGCACCGTCACGGTCTATGACGGGAGCACTTTGCTCGGCACGGCGGCTGCCGACGCCACCACCGGCGCCTGGAGCTTCACGCTGGGTCATCTTGCCGACGGCAGCCACAGCCTGAGGGCGACCGCCACCGATGCGGCGGGCAACACCGGGGTGGCGAGCAGTGCGCTAGCCTTCAACGTCGACACGCAGGCGCCGGTCGCACCGACTGGCCTGGCCGATGCGTCGATCGCCAACGGCTATGTCAACGCAGCCAACGACACGGCGACGCAGAAGCTGACGGGCTCGGCAGAGGCCGGCAGCACCGTCACGGTCTATGACGGGAGCACTTTGCTCGGAACGGTGGCCGCCGATGCCACCACCGGCGCCTGGAGCTTCACGCTGGGTCATCTTGCCGACGGCAGCCACAGCCTGACGGCGACCGCCACCGATGCGGCGGGCAACACCGGGGTGGCGAGCAGTGCGCTAGCCTTCAACGTCGACACGCAGGCGCCGGTCGCACCGACCGGCCTGGCCGATGCGTCGATCGCTAACGGCTATGTCAACGCAGCCAACGACACGGCGACGCAGAAGCTGACGGGCTCGGCAGAGGCCGGCAGCACCGTCACGGTCTATGACGGGAGCACTTTGCTCGGAACGGTGGCCGCCGATGCCACCACCGGCGCCTGGAGCTTCACGCTGGGTCATCTTGCCGACGGCAGCCACAGCCTGACGGCGACCGCCACCGATGCGGCGGGCAACACCGGGGTGGCGAGCAGTGCGCTAGCCTTCAACGTCGACACGCAGGCGCCGGTCGCACCGACCGGCCTGGCCGATGCGTCGATCGCCAACGGCTATGTCAACGCAGCCAACGACACGGCGACGCAGAAGCTGACGGGCTCGGCAGAGGCCGGCAGCACCGTCACGGTCTATGACGGGAGCACTTTGCTCGGAACGGTGGCCGCCGATGCCACCACCGGCGCCTGGAGCTTCACGCTGGGTCATCTTGCCGACGGCAGCCACAGCCTGACGGCGACCGCCACCGATGCGGCGGGCAACACCGGGGTGGCGAGCAGTGCGCTAGCCTTCAACGTCGACACGCAGGCGCCGGTTGCACCGACCGGTCTGGCCGATGCGTCGATCGCCAACGGCTATGTCAACGCGGCCAACGACACGGCGACGCAGAAGCTGACGGGCTCGGCAGAGGCCGGCAGCACCGTCACGGTCTATGACGGAGCTACAAAGCTCGGCACGGCGGCTGCCGACGCCACCACCGGCGCCTGGAACTTCACACTGGGCCACCTTGCCGACGGCAGCCACAGCCTGACGGCGACTGCCACCGATGCGGCGGGCAACACCGGGATAGCGAGTAGCGCGTTGGCGTTCAACGTGGACACGCAGGCACCGGTTGCACCGACTGGTTTGGCCGATGCCTCGATCGTCAATGGCTATGTCAATGCAGCCAACGACACGGCAACGCAGAAGCTGACGGGCTCGGCAGAGGCCGGCAGCACCGTCACGGTCTATGACGGAGCTACAAAGCTCGGCACGGCGGCTGCCGACGCCACCACCGGCGCCTGGAGCTTCGCACTCGGGGCGCTGGCCGATGGTAGCAGCCACAGCCTGACCGCGACGGCGACGGATGCGGCGGGTAATACCAGTGTCGCGAGCAGTGTGCTGGCATTCAAGGTCGATACCCATCCGCCGGTTGCACCGACTGGCCTGGCCGATGCGTCGATCGTCAACGGCTATGTCAACGCAGCTAACGACACGGCGACGCAGAAGCTGACGGGCTCGGCGGAGGCCGATAGCACCGTGACCGTCTATGACGGGAGCACAATGCTCGGCACTGCGGTGGCTAGCCACGGGGGGACCTGGAGCTTCACGCTGGGTCATCTTGCCGACGGCAGCCACAGCCTGACGGCGACCGCCACCGATGCGGCGGGCAACACCGGGGTGGCGAGCAGTGCGCTAGCCTTCAACGTCGACACGAAGGCGCCGGTGCCGGCAATTGTAAACATTACACCGAACATTTCGAACAATCTCACGACGTTGACGGGAACTTCAGAAGCAAATAGCAGCGTTCAAATTCTCGACGGAAAAACACTGCTTGGCACGGTTTTGTCTGACGCAAACGGACACTGGGTCTTCCAAACAAATGTGACAGGCGGGGCCGTTCACACATTTAGCGAGGTTGCGAAAGATGCATCCGGAAATGTGGGATCTTCCGCGGGGGTCGCGCTCTACAGCCCCAGTGCAAATCTGAGCTTAAATGGCGGTACTGGGAACGACGTTTTGATCGGTCGGTCTAACGACAGTCTGACCGGAGGCGGCGGCAGCGACACGTTCGTCTTCAATGCTGGATTTGGAAAGGAAATTATAAAAGATTTTAGTGTGACGTCGGACTTCATCGAATTCGCTCACGGTCTTTTTTCGAGTGCCCAGGATGTGCTGGCACATACTCACGACGTTGGTGGAACTGCCGTAATAACTCTCGACGCAAACGACACGCTTACCTTAACGGGAGTGAAGTCGGCACAACTTCTTGCGTCAGACTTTCATTTGTTGTGAGGAGCGGCACATCTAGCATTGGCTAGAAGTCGATTTCCGCGGCAGGGCACTACAATCTCTGTCGCATCCGTAAGGCAATAGGCGCGCTCCCTGGTCGGCTGCTTGAGAGCCTTCGCCTTGGCTCGGTCGAGCGGCGAAAGCATCTCGTCAAAATTGATCTGCTTGTCGCCCTTCGAGCGGTGCGCCTTGGTATCGTACTTGCTGCTCAGGTAGGTGCGGCGGGCCTTCAGCCACGCCTTCTAGGCCCAGCCGCTGCGCATCTGGGAACGGGTAGCCCTCCTGGAGGGCCTTTACCCGATCCTCATGCGCTGCGCATCTGGGAACGGGTAGCCCTCCTGGAGGGCCTTTACCCGATCCTCATAGGTGGCGTCGGCCAGCAGTCTGACGTGGATCTGGTCGATGTATCCGGCAGCAGTGTCGTACCAGCTCATGGCTTTGCCCCGATCGCTACTGATCACTCGCCAACGATCTCGAGGCGCCCCACGGTAGGGTAAAGAACGTCCTCGAGTTCCTTCAGATCGCCGTTGCTCATCGCGACCACCTACTTGTTGATCGTGCGGCCCATGCGCTTTTTGCGCTCTGCCAGCATGCGACGCTAGCCGGCCGCCATCCGTTGGAGCAATGCTTCAGTCTTTCGGCCCCTAGCCATACTCAGCCCTCCTGCGCCTGCTCGTGACCCGGCAAATGGTCTCGGGTGGTCGTTATGACGATCGCGCCCTCTACGATATTGACGAGGTCGCGTTCGCTCGCGATATCGAAGCAGCTTGGCCGGCTTCCGATTGTCGTTGGCAGCTACGGGTGACGTCAAAATTGACTCCTCTGAAAAATAAAATCCGCTCGCGCTAAATCGCACGAGCGGGGCGTGTAAGTAGCAGACATTCAGTTCGTCCAAGCTGGCTTAAGGTCGGAGTTGAGCCAGGTTTGCGAACGGACGAAGCCCGGCCATTTGACCAGCGAAGTTCTGTCGCCAGCTTCAACAACGATGCCCGTAACGCATTCGTCATTGCCGGCCTCAACAACACCTTCACCGAACTGCGGTGCCCACCGGGACAACTCATCGACGCGATAGAAGGCTTCCTCGGCTCGCGTGATCCGCGCGACCATGTAGCCATCTTCACCCCCACCGATGATCGAAACGACTCCATCTGTGGTTCTGGCGTAGGCGCCCGCCTCGAAAGGGCATGGGTTATCAGCGCCGGAATGACCCGGCTGATGATCGTATTCATGTCTGCTTATTTGTCTTGCGCTGCTTCGATCTCGGGGCAGCCAAACGCATCACAGATCGGCAATGTGGGCACTGCAGAACCAGTGCTTCATAGCTTGTAGTAAGCGGCTCAGCGTAGATTGAACGCCGCGGGACGTCGCACGCCGTGCAAAGCAAGTCCGAGTCTTCCATACCGTCGTCTCCGAATCATGCAGTTATGCACGTTGTCGTTCACATACCGGCAGGTGACGCGAGGCTCATCACCCAAACGGGCTAGATTTGAGACGGGAAAGCTGGGACCTTGTGGAGTGTAGTCCGCTGGCGCAGTTTCTTGTTGCCACTTTTACCCAGTACCGTGCATAGCGCTCGGATGGGCCGCCGGAGAACGGCTCCGGGGCTGTTGGGCCTGCTACCCCCAGGTGGTGCGCCGAGGCCGTTCCAAGGCGACCGCATGCGCTCCGGTGCACCGCGGCTTGACCGACCTCTTGCGCTGAAAACAGCGCCGACGCGCTATCTGTCGTGGGATTGCAGCGGGCCTCAGCGGGCGCTGTAATCGCGCCCATGCAAGACTATCCAATCAAGATTACATTCGGCCAACTACGCGAAACCGGCGCTATGCGCATCATCGTCTTCTGCAAAGACTACCGGTGCTCGCACAACGTCCAGATGGACACGTCGCGATGGCCTGACGACGTGCGCATTTCCAATGTCGAGCCGCGGTTCATCTGCACGGTTTGCGGCAAGCGCGGCTCAAACATTCGGGCGGTGGATGTACCGCCCAAGATGGGCACCGGATAGGCTTACTTGCTTCGCACTTGAATGGCCCACCTTTACAGATGGGAGCCTCGATCGCGCTGACCTGCTAGTGCTAAGCACTAATACAGGGGTCTCGGTCCAGAATTACTGCAGACCTCTACTTGTCCGACGTTTCGATGGGCTTCGACTTTGCAGCCGGGTTTGACTGGCCGGCACCCTCCCGAATTACATATCATCTGTCCTTGCACTTGAGCTTTTGGTTTCGCTTTTGCGCTCTGCCCTTGAGCGCTCAATGTCGTTGATAAGATGAACCCAAGCAATCCAGCGGCCAATACAATTCGCATAATGCGCCTCCTGAAATGTCGTCGTTCAAGTTCAATTCCCTATCCGGTGTTGATGTTCACAGCGCTGGCTGCACGGCAAACCGACTATATTCCTTCAAGCGTAATCAGCATATCCAGTTTGCTGGTGCACGACTTTCGGAGCGCTATGAGCGGTTGGTACTCAGGCGATGTGTACCAAGCGTTCAGCGCGTCCATGCTAGGAAATTCGATGATTACGACCCGCTCGGGAAGCCAGTGACCACCCTCGGGAAATTTGTGGCTTCCGCCCTTGGTGAGGTAGCGGCCTCCATGCTTCGCAATCATTGGGCCTACGGCAACCCTGTATTCATCGAATTTCGCGGCATCGGTGATCTGATGCTCCACAATCAAAAATGCGGGCAAATCAACCTCCTTAAACTGTGGCTCACGCCCAACCGCAATGCGGCCGATTGGCGTTTGCAGTGTCTTGACTTAGATCAAAAGACCGGATGCGATCTCCTTCGGCCATCCACGGCCTACGGAACGGGACCACGATGCCGTCCGCCGCGCAAATTGCGACCTTGGCTAATTCGAGCGCCTCAAACCTGAGGTCCACAAGTGTATCGGCGACGCCCTGATGGTCGAGCTCCCGGACGAGCGCCTCTGAACTAGCGATCACAAAAAAATGCAGGCAATTTCTTCATGACAGATTCCTCCAAGGCGATGGCGGATCGTTCCGACCAGTAATCTTCCACCTCGAAGTGCGGGGCGGAGAATTCCACCGCCATCACAAGGGTAGCGCCAGGCAAATGACCTGCGGATCCTTTCCGCGGCGGACCTGAAAGCCAAATTTGGCGAAAACCTTCCGCATCGCCGTGTTCTCGGGCAGGACATCGGCGACGAGCTGCTTGAGCAAGGCCGCGTGCGCCAGAATGATGAGGTGGCGCATGAGCAAAGTGGCAACGCCCTGTCCCTGATAGTCGTCGATAGTCACGAAGGCGATCTCGGCCATTCCTTGGTCCGTGACAACGTAGCGGCCGCCGCCGATGATCACCTCGTGGTCGTCTTCATCGGCAAGCGCAATCAAGGCGACGTGACTGGCGAAATCGATGTTCATGAAGAAATCGACCTCCCTCTTCGAGAAGCTTCGCTTGGGACCGAAGAAGCGGCGTTGCAGCGACTGGCTGCTCGTGCGGCCGATCGCAGCCAACATATCTTGCTGGTCGTCGGCCCGTAACAAGCGGATCTTGACGCCCCGGCCGTCGCGCAGACTTTCGCTCGCTGCATAATTCTCAGGCACAGGCATCAACCTGTCCTCCCGGCGCCAGAAGGGCGCACGGCCGCGCTCATGGCTTGACCTAAGTCAACAATCCAGGCGCGCAGATGTTTTCAATCGGGGCGTTGGCGGAAGGATCGAAACGATGTCGCTGGACAATCCGCAACTCCCGGGCGGCCCAATGTCAGGGGTCGTCGCCAAGGCCGTGGAGTACATGGTAGATGCCGGCCAGCGTAGCGTGCTGCTTCTGGATATTTTGCGCCAACGCGGCGATCAGTATCGTGAGCATGTTGCACAGACGGCGCCCCATGTCCTGAGCTACGCGGCTGAGCTCATCCTGGACGGCCGCACGCTCGAGCAGCCCGTCAATTATGCGTTGGTGCGCATCATCCCGCCCAAGGGCGTGGAAATCGACCGCGACCGCCGGCCGTTCATTGTCGTCGACCCGCGTGCGGGTCATGGACCGGGGATCGGCGGCTTCAAGGCCGACAGTGAGATCGGCGTTGCGATGAAGGCAGGCCATCCCTGCTATTTCATCGGCTTCCTGCCTGAGCCAATGCCGGGCCAGACCATCGAGCGCATTGCGCGCGCCGAAGCCATCTTCATTGAAAAGGTCATCGAGCGGCATCCGGAGGCTGATGGCAAACCGTGCGTGATCGGCAACTGCCAGGCCGGATGGGCGATCATGATCCTGGCCTCATTACGGCCGGAGCTGTTCGGGCCAGTAATTGTGGCGGGCGCGCCGCTCGCTTATTGGGCCGGCGTCCACGGCAAGTATCCGATGCGCTACTCCGGCGGACTGCTTGGCGGAAGCTGGCTGACCGCGCTCTCCAGTGACCTCGGTGCCGGTAAGTTCGACGGTGCCTGGCTGGTGCAGAACTTCGAAAATCAGAATCCATCGAATACATTGTGGACCAAGCAGTACAATGTCTACTCCAAGGTCGATACGGAGGCGGATCGCTATCTCGAATTCGAACGGTGGTGGGGCGGGCACGTCAACCTTAATGCCGAGGAGATCCAGTTCATTGTCGATGAACTCTTCATCGGCAACAACTTGGCCGCGGGGCGCGTCAAGATGTCCGACGGGACCCCAGTCGATCTGCGTAATATTCGTTCGCCGATCGTGGTGTTCTGCTCAAAGGGTGACAACATCACGCCTCCGCAGCAGGCGCTGAACTGGATTTTGGATCTCTATGCGGATGTCGACGAGATCAGGGCGCATGGGCAGACCATCGTCTACACGGTCCACGAGACGGTCGGTCATCTCGGCATTTTTGTTTCCGGCGGCGTCGCCAAGAAAGAGCATGCGGAATTCTCGAGCAACATCGATTTAATCGACGTGCTGCCTCCCGGCCTTTACGAGGCGACGTTCGAGGCGAGGGGATCCGTCACGCTCAATGATGAGCTTGCGGTTGGGCAGTGGGTGATGCGCTGCGAGGCCCGCACGCTCGAAGACATTCGTGCGATGGGTGGAAATTCGCCCGAAGATGAGCGGCGGTTCGAGACTGCCAAGCGTGTCTCCGAAATGAATCTCGCCGCCTATCAGAAATTCGTGCAGCCATGGATCAAATCGATGGTGACGCCACAGATGGCGGAGATGATGCGCAACTGGCATCCGCTCCGCCTGCAATACGAGGCGTTCAGCAGCGAGAACCCCTGGATGAAGATGGTGGAGAACGCCGCGGACAAGGCTCGCGAAGCGCGCAAGCCGGTGGCCAAGGACAATCCCTTCCTGGCGTTCCAGGAGCGGGTATCGAAGCAGATCGTCAGTTCGCTCGATCAGTGGCGCGACTCGCAGGAGGCGCTGAGCGAGGCGATGTTCCTCGCCATTTACGGCTCGCCGACGTTGCAGGCCGCGGTCGGGGTTGATCCGCAGTCGACCCCCTCCCAACGCCGCGACATGGAGCCAAAGCATCGAGAGCTCTTGCAAGCTCGCATTGCGGAGCTGACATCCCGGATCAGGTCCGGCGGTATGCGAGAGGCCGGCATTCGGGCCTTGCTTTATGTCGGATCGGCCCGGGGCATGGTGGACGAGCGCAGTCTCGAGGCGCTGCGGCGGCTTCGCCAAGCCGATGAGGCCGCGCGCGTGACACTCGCGGAATTTAAGATGCTGGTCCGCGAGCAATTCTTCATGCTGCTGCTCAATCGAGAGACCGCACTGGCGGCCATTCCAAAGCTCCTGCCGGACAACATGGACGAGCGCCGCAGAGCGTTTGCCGTCATTCAGGACGTGCTGTCGGCAAGCGCGGAGATATCCGGCGAGGTGGCCAGGCGATTGAACCAGGTCGCCGAGCTGTTCGGGCTCGACGGTCATAACAACACCGTCCCCTTCGATCCGAAGGCCCGGGCGTTATAGCAATTCGGAGCGGAGTAGTGGGTGTCATGGCAACCGGACCGAACCAAGCCCAGCCGGGATCAAAATACGATCGTCTCATCATCGCCGCGAAAGGCGTTCCGTCGGTATCCACGATCGTCGTGCATCCCTGCGATGAGAGCTCACTGCGAGGTGCGATCGAATCCGCCGAGGCTGGCATCATCAAGCCGATTCTCGTTGGTCCGGCTGGGCGGATCCGAGATACCGCGGTGAAGCACAATATTGATATTGCCGGCTATGAGGTCGTCGATACGCCGCCAACTGAAGCTGCTGCCGCGGCCAGGGGCGTCGAGTTGATTCATGAGGGTCAAGGCGAAGTCCTGATGAAGGGCAGCCTCCACACCGATGAACTAATGCGCAGTGTGACGGCAAAGGTCGGCGGGCTACGCACCGACCGGCGCATCAGCCACGTGTTCGTGATGGACGTGCCGGCCTACACCGAAACGGTGTTCGTCACCGATGCCGCCATCAACATCTTCCCCGACCTCGACGACAAGCGCGATATCATCCAGAATGCCGTCGACCTCTACAATCAGGCCGGCTTCGGCACGACACCTCGGGTGGCGATCCTGTCGGCAGTCGAGACAGTGACGGCAAAGATTCCGTCGACGATTGAAGCGGCGGCGCTCTGCAAGATGGCGGACCGCAAGCAGATCACGGGCGCGCTGCTCGATGGTCCGCTTGCCTTCGACAATGCGATCGACATGGAGGCGGCGCGTATCAAGGGCATCAGGTCCGAGGTCGCCGGCCGGGCGCAGATCCTGGTCGTGCCCGACCTCGAGTCAGGCAACATGCTGGCGAAGAACCTGGCCTATTTCGCCAAGGCGGATGGCGCCGGCATCGTGCTCGGCGCACGGGTGCCGGTCGTGCTGACGTCGCGCGCCGATTCGGCGCGATCACGGATGGCATCCGCTGCGGTGGCCTGCCTGTACGCGGCGGCCCGGCGTCGTGGTGCTCCCATCGCCGCCGCGTGATTACCATGGATACGATCCTCGTCGTCAATGCCGGCTCATCCAGCGTGAAGTTCCAGGTCTTCGCGGTGGACGGCGAGGGCCGGCTGGCGCGGCAGCTGAAGGGCCAGATCGATGGCATCGGCAACCGGCCACGGATGCGTGCCGGCGGCCCCAGCGGCGAACCGCTGGTCGACCGGGCCTATCCGATCGAAGCAGTTGCCGACGTTCCTGCCGCCATGTCGGTCGCGCGCGCCTGGCTGAGAGACGAACTCAACATCAACCCTGTGGCCGTCGGCCACCGGGTTGTTCACGGCGGCCCGGATTACGGGCACCCGGTGCTGATCGACCCCGTGGTCGTGTCGCGGCTGGAACGCTACGCGCCGCTGGCGCCGCTGCACCAGCCACACAATCTGGCGCCCATTAAATCCTTGCTAGCCAATTTTCCGGCCCTGCCGCAGGTGGCCTGCTTCGATACGGCGTTCCACCGCGATCATGATCCGCTGGCGGACCATTATGCCATTCCGCTCCAACTGTACGCCGAAGGCGTCCGCCGCTACGGCTTCCACGGCCTGTCCTACGAATATGTGGCCAAGCGGCTGCCGCAGGTGGCGCCGGAGGTTGCGATCGGCCGTGTGATCGTCGCTCATCTCGGCAGCGGCGCCTCAATGTGTGCGATGCGGGCAGGGAAGAGTGTCGAGAGCACGATGGGATTCACGGCGCTCGATGGCCTCGCGATGGGAACGCGGCCCGGCCAGATCGATCCCGGTGTCGTCCTGTATCTGCTCAGCGAGAAGGGAATGTCCGCGCCCAAGGTACAGGACTTCCTGTACCGCGATTGCGGCCTGAAAGGTCTGTCCGGCGTCAGCAACGACATGCGCGAGCTTGAGAACAGCGCCGACCCGCGGGCTGTATTTGCGATCGACTATTTCATTTATCGCGTTGGCCTCAACGCCGGTATGCTGGCGGCGGCGCTGGAGGGGCTAGACGGCTTCGTCTTCACCGCGGGGATCGGCGAAAACTCGGTTTCGATCCGTGCCCGCATCTCGGAACGGCTGGCATGGCTCGGGATCGAGCTCGATCCAGTCGAGAACGCACGGCATGCCACCAGGATATCTCGATCGGACAGTCGAATCCCCGTCTACATCGTGCCGACCGACGAGGAACTGATGATCGCGCAGCATACGCTGACGCTGCTCATGAACCAGCCATCGCCAAATCCAAAACGCGAGAGAGTGTCATGAACATCCCGGTTTATCCCGAGACCAATGTCGCGCTGAAAGGCAAGAAAGGCTTGATCGTCGGCATAGCCAATGACCAATCGATCGCCTGGGGCTGTGCCAAGGCGTTTCGCGCGCTCGGTGCCGAGCTCGCTGTAACCTATCTGAACGAGAAGGCCAGGAAGCACGTCGAACCGCTCGCCAAGGCGCTGGAATCGCCGATCTTCATGCCGCTCGACGTGATGGCCGAAGGCGAGACCGAAAAAGTCTTCGAGCGGATCGGAAAGGAGTGGGGGCAGCTCGATTTCCTGCTTCACTCGATCGCGTTCTCACCGAAAGAAGCCTTGCACGGCCGTGTGGTCGACGTCGATCGGGCGGGCTTCCAGAAGACCATGGATGTGTCCTGCTGGTCGTTCATGCGCATGGCCCATCTCGCCGAACCGCTGATGAAGAACGGCGGCACGATATTCACGATGACCTACTACGGCAGCCAGATGGTGGTGAAGAATTACAATGTCATGGGCGTCGCGAAGGCGGCGCTGGAGGCGGCGGTGCGCTACATCGCCGCCGAGCTCGGACCGAAGGGCATTCGGGTCCATGCCATCTCGCCGGGGCCACTTGCCACGCGCGCAGCATCCGGCATTCCGGAATTCGACGAACTGATGGACAAGGCGCAGTCGCAGGCGCCGACGCGCAGCCTCGTCAGTATCGACGACGTCGGCAAGGCTACAGCGTTCCTTGCTCTTGACGGCGCAAAGCTGATCACGGGAGACGTACTCTATGTCGATGGGGGTTATCACATCATCGATTAGAGCACGGAAGGTCCGGCTAGCGGTAATGCAGGCCGATGACGTCGGCGACGCAGGCTGGGCGCGTGCCGCCCTCCATCTCGATCGCTACGCGGTAGCTGACCCTCAGCCCGTTCGGCGGCACGTCGACGGCCTCGACAATGCTGACGCGACCGCGCAGCCTTGATCCGGCCGGGACCGGCGCTAGATATCGGATCCGATCCGCCCCGTAATTGAGCGTGTTCTTCAGTCCTTTCAGGCCCATTACCGAGCGGATGAACATCGGTGTCAAGCTGAGCGACAGAAGGCCATGCGCGATCGTCATGCCTCCGGGCATTTCGACCTTCGCGCGCTCTTGATCGACATGAATCCACTGCTCGTCGCAAGTGGCATCCGCGAATTTGCTAATGCGCTCCTGCGTTACGTCGAGCCATTCACTGACGCCGATTTCGGTGCCTACCGCTACCTTGAGCTCCTCAAAGCCGTTGAAAATCCGCATGGCGTCGGCTTGCTCCCTTCAGAGGATCATTTCCGGAACAGCATCGGGAATTGCGAGCTCGGCGCCTGTCACCGCCAGGACCTCGGCGACGGTCACTCCTGGCGCCGTTTCCAGAAGGGTCGCCTTGCCGCCCGGGAACGCGATTACGGCGATATCGGTTACTACCAGATCGACGGAGCGCGCGGATGTCAGAGGCAAGTTGCACTTGGCGACGATCTTCGACTTTCCCTTTGCCGCATGCTGCATGGCGACGATAACGCGCTTGGCGCCGCTGACGAGATCCATGGCACCGCCCATGCCCGGCACCATCTTGCCCGGGATCATCCAGTTGGCGAGATGGCCGGCGGCGTCGACCTGCAGGCCGCCCAGCACCGTGATGTCGACATGGCCGCCACGGATCAGGCCGAACGACATTGCGCTATCGAAGGTGGCCGCGCCGGGCAGCGCGCTGATCGGATTGCCGCCAGCATCGGTCAAGAGCGGATGGGCCATACCTTGTTCGGGAATAGGGCCGGTGCCGATCAAGCCGTTCTCGGACTGGAAGAACACCCTGAGCTCAGCGGGAACGTAGTTCGCAACCAAGGTCGGAATCCCGATGCCGAGATTGACGAGGTTACCGGGGCGTAGTTCCTTCGCCACACGGCGCGCGATGATGGTTTGGGCATCCATGGCTCACCCGTTCGCGACGAGATAGTCGACCAATGGTCCTGGTGTGACGACGTGATCGGGAGCAATGACACCGACCGGAACGATATGTTCGGCGGTCACGATTACGGTGTTGGCCGCCATCGCCATTACCGGATTGAAATTCCGCGCGGTGAGAGCATAGGACAGGTTGCCTGCGTAGTCGGCTAGGAAGGCGTGTACGAGCGCGAAATCGGCGCGTAGTGCGGTCTCCAGCAGATAGGGCCTGCCGTCGACTTCGATCTTCTGTTTGCCTTCCTCGACCAGCGTACCGACGCCGGTGGGGGTCAGGACGCCGCCAAGACCGCAGCCGCCTGCGCGGATGCGTTCAACGAAGGTGCCCTGCGGAATCAGGTCGACCGTGATCTGTTTACCCAGCATTTGCTTCTGCGCCGTCGGATTCAGCCCGATATGGGTGCTGATCATGCCCGACACCTGCGAGCCTTCGAACAGTTTTCCGACACCCTTGCCGGGCGTTGCCGCATCGTTGCTGATCAGCAAGAGGCCCGATTTGTTCTGTCGGACTAGTTCGTCAAGCAAGCGCTCCGGCGTGCCCACGCCCATGAAGCCGCCGACCATGATGCGCGCGTTGTTCGGGATCATCGCAACAGCTTCTTCGGCGGATACGGCCTTCATGACTGGGCTCCGGCAATCGATCCGAGGCGGAATGTTTCAGCAAACACTGTCGGTTGGCGTGGTCCTCACGTTGATCTGGGTCAATGCCCGCGTCATTCGTCGTCTGCGTGACGATCAATCCCAAAGTTCGCCAGCAACAGTTGGCTATACCAATTGCTCGATGCAGCAACATGCGCTCGATATGCTGGCGGCCCTCGACGCGCTCCAAATCCCGTTCTGTCATCTCGCGACTCATTCCA
The DNA here is from genome assembly GCF_042258955.1 of Bradyrhizobium sp. ma5. Taxonomy (NCBI): domain Bacteria; kingdom Pseudomonadati; phylum Pseudomonadota; class Alphaproteobacteria; order Hyphomicrobiales; family Nitrobacteraceae; genus Bradyrhizobium; species Bradyrhizobium sp. ma5. Next base: position 5,448,340 of record NZ_CP170156.1, on the reverse strand, counting down.
CCGGTGGCATCATCGCAGCGCGCATGCTGCTGATGCAGCCGGAGCGGTTTGGCCAGGTATTTGCGCTCGATCCCGTGACGCCACTTGGACTCGCATTCAGCGCTGAGCAGATCGGGCTATTCCGCGCAATGATGGCGAGCCGCGAGGTCACGCGCGCGATGACGGCGACGGCCGCATCATCTTTGTTTCTTCCGGACAGCATTGGGCCCGGTGCCATGCCGGTGTTCCGCGAGGGGCTAGGCGCGATCCAGGCCCTGTTCGAGCGGATTTTGGATCAGACGTTTGGCGTCTCCGAGGGAGTTTGGATCGGCACTCCGGTCAATCTCACACGCGAGCGGGAAAACCGCGAGCTCGAGCGGCGGATGTCCGAAATCCGGCATCCCCATCTCGTGGTCTGGGGCGAGCGCGACGGCTGGATCGCGCCCGATGATTTGCGGACCATGGAGGCGCCGATGCCGAACTGCCGCTTGGTGATCGTGCCGGGCGTCGGCCACTCGATGAACCTGGAAAAGCCGCCGCTCTACGCCGGCTAGTTTGGCGCGTGGTTTGGCGGTTTGAAAGACCACCGATTGTGACGCATATGCGTGGCAACGTCTTGCGCTTGTGGGGTGAGACGCTCCACATCGTATTTTCGCAAAGCTTGATCCAGGTCAATGGTTCACGAGCCCATGGGTTCAAACCTGCCTCGTTGGGAACGTCGGATCGGAGAACAACTTATGAAGATAAATGCGAAGAGAGTTGCATTGGCGACGTGCGTTTTCGGATGTGCCATGCTGTTGTCCTTCGACTGGTCGGAACAACGCGGCCTGTCAATATCTGTCGATAGCGTACAAGCCCGGGTAGGCCGTCCCCTGACGCCCGTGAGCGTTGCGGGTGTTGGCCGCCGTCAGACGCGAAGGGCTGTTTACGGCAGCGCGGCTGTTGGTGCAGCAGCGGCGGCCGGCGCTTACGGATATTATCACTATCCATCCAACGGTCAGGGCTTTGTATGTCAACCTGGCACGTATTTCCGCGGGGAGGATGGCCGCCAGCACCTCTGTCAGTAAGCCGATTATCGGGGCGAGGAGGGCGTAAACCGTTGCCGATTACTTTTTGGGAGAAGAGGAGCGTAACGCGGCACCCAGATCGTTGTCCAAATGCCGCAAGCAAAGGGAGTTCGTTCCACCCCGGTAACACCGCCGCCAGCCGCCTTGGACGACGATTAGATTGCTTCGGAGGACCAATGGCCGAAACCCCAAAGCTCTCGGTCGAGAGAGCGCTCGAAAAGTTACGCAATAGCGACAAACCAAAATCGAAGGACGAGCGCCATGCGGAGAAAATGAGCGTGCTCGACGAAGAAATGAAGCGCATGAGAGCGCAGAGGCTCCGCCTGGATCGGCCCAAACGTAACCGCGACTAGGTGATTTGTCGTTGCCAAAATCGGACCATGTGATCCAGGCGGCACTATATGCAGCGTCATGGCGAAACTCGCATAGATGAGCACGCCCTTACGCCGGTCAAAGACCGAGCTGGACTGATCTGAAGTCGCGCGGCATTTCCTGAAAAGTAGAATTTGACAGGTCATTTCCTGCTAGCAAGGCCCGCTACCGATGAACCCCTTCGCTAGCTTGGATTAAGATGGCTCGACTAGCCTGGTATCGTGTGTATCGATCGAACGCCGGTGGTCATCCCCGGCGGGCAATTGATCGGGCGATGGTCACAGCGGCATGACGGATCTTCTGGCATCGCGATGGATCGGTGAATTCCTGTTCGGCTTTGGTGCGCTCTTCTCGATAATCAATCCTTATGGCTTGGCCTTCATCTTCCTCGACAGGACGATGGGACTGTCGGAGGCGGAGCGCGCCGGGATTGCTCTGCGAGTCGCTGCTTACGCATTCTGCGTTCTGCTGACATCGCTGTTTCTCGGCACCCAGATACTAAATTTCTTCGGCATCACCATGCCGGCGCTGCGCATCGCGGGGGGCCTCGTGGTTGCTGCGACCGGATGGTCGATGCTTCATGCCGCGCCCGCGGCAATCGGGACCCACGCGACGTCGACGGTCGGCTTTGAGACTGTCCAGAAGATGGCCTTCTTTCCGCTGACTATCCCGCTGACGACCGGACCGGGGACGATTGCGACGGCAATCGCCATCGGGACCGCCCGACCGTCAGACCTGGACGGCCGCTTTTCGTCGTACGTCGTCTCGTTCCTCATCGCATCCGTCGTGACGGCTGCAATCTACCATGCGTATCGCAAGTCGAGTGCGATGGCGCGACTATTCGGCGAGGAAGGAACCAGCGTGGTGACACGGTTGTCTGCGTTCCTCCTGCTTTGCATCGGCGTGCAGATCATCGTCATTGGTGTCACGGAGGTCGCGCGATCGATCGCCGTCGTGGGGCTGACCATCTGATTTCCCGTCGATCAATCCCGGTTGAGAACGGCAGCCGCGCGGTTGACCTAAGTCAAGCGTCATGTCCGCTCCTCCGATCACGCTGACAGCCGTCGATGGCTTAGCGTCAATCAGGGTAATACCTGCGTCGCCAGGATCGGTTGGATTGGCATGGCTCGGATCGTAGAAGCGGCCAAAGCCGGACTGAGCGCCGCGATGCTGCTGATGTCAACCGGCTGTCTTGCGATGGACATCGTGCGAGTGCCCGATTGCACGGGAGATGTCCTAAAGCTGAGCGGCGACATCGGGCCCGGCGATTTCGTCCGCTTTCGCGGGTTTGTGGGCACGGAGAGGCGCGTCCGTGGGGTCGATCTCGACTCAGGCGGCGGCTCACTCGATGAGGGCTTCCAGATTGCCATGCTTGCATATCGACGGCAGCTCACAACCTACGTTTCCGGAGAATGCGACTCAGCCTGCGCATTCATTTTTCTGACAAGCAGGAAACGCTATGTGTCGCCGGGCGCGAGGATTGGCGTTCATTCCGTCTCCAACGAGCACGGCAACGAAGATAACGAGACCATTCGCGACACGATCAAGCTGGCGCGGTTGATGGCCAAGCACGGGATTTCCCCCTCGACGATTGGCAAGATGGTGACGACCCCACCGGGCAAGATGTCTTACTTGAATAAAGACGATCTCGCAGCGCTCAAGGTCATCGTGCGTAATCCCTTCGATCGGATCATCCGTACGTCAACGGCGCAAGCGATCAAAGGCTCCTCGAGGTGTGACAAGGGAGCTTCGGACACCGTGTCGAAAGAGGGAAGTCCATCGTTGGCTGGCAGCGGCGGAAAGAAAAGCTAGGCGTCGATACGCAGGTAAGTGGAGCACTCACATTATGCCTCGTTAGAAGGCACTTGCGAGCGGGCCCTATGCAAGCGATTGCGCACCGTTAATTGCGTGGAAGCCTGGAGCGTTTGTCCCCGTCCCAAACGAAATTAAATCCCTTGAACGGGGCCAAGGTGCTTAAAGCGATTGGTCCGCGGTCCATCCAAATCGTAGTTCCAGCTTAGTTTTCAGGTGCGGGCGTCGCTCAAAATTCATTTTAAGATTCAAAGGCGTAGAATTACCCGCACCTTTCCGTAACTTATTGGCAAACCTGGGGAGTCCTACTTCTGCCTCCCCCACCAGCCTTCGCTCGCTTCGCGAGCTACGGCTAGGCAAGCCAGCAAAACTCCATCGTAGCGAAGCGAGCGAAGACTGCCGCGCCGAAGCCCAAGGGGCGAAGGCGGGCTGCATCTGACGCGCACCAATTCCCACTCCATCCGCGCGCACACCTCGACCAGCGTTGCGTCGCCGCCCACCACGTCTCACCCCCGCAACCCACGCCGCAGTAGCTTGGCGAAATCCTGCGCCATCTGCGACGGCGCCTCGTGCGTCGGGGAGAGGATTGCGATCTGGTACTGGATCTTCGGCTTGAACGGCCGGATAGCCAGCCCCTCGGTGAAGGGCTTGCTCACCACGGGATCGACGATGCCGACGCCGCGGCCCTCGGCGACGAGCTGGCACGCGGTCGAGAAGAACTCGGTCTCCGCCACCACGTTCCAGCGCGCGCCATATTCGGAGAAGGCGGATGCCAGCTGCTGGTAGATCGGATCGCCGCGAAACAGCGTGACGAACGGGACGCCGTCGAGGTCATCAGGGGTGATCTGCTTCAGCTTCGCCAGCGGATGCGCATGCGGCAGCATGCACACGCACTCATACGAGAACACCTCCATGTGCGAGGTCGGATAATCCAGCGGCAGCTCGGCGACCGCGAGATCGAATTGCTGCGTCGAGATCAGCTCGCGGACGGTCGCCGAATTGCGCGTGATGATCTTGATCTGCAGCTCGGGCTTGTTCCTGGCGAACTGCGACAGCAGGCGCGGCAGCAGGCTGATCGAAATGCTCGGATAGGCCGCGATCGCGAGGTGACCGCGCCGGCCGGACTTGATCTCGGCCGCAACGCGCGATGCGTTCTCGGCGGCTTCGAGGGCGCGCGCTGCCTCGACATAGAACAGCCTGGCTTCCGGGGTCGGTTGCAGGCGGCCGCCGCGGCGCAGGAAGAGATTGAGGCCGGTCTCGTGCTCGAGGCCCGCGATCATCGTGCTGATGCCGGGCTGCGACATGCCGAGCAGCTCGGCCGCCCTGGTCATGGTGCCGTGGAGCATGAGGGCGCGGAAGCATTCGAGCTGTCTGAGGCGCATCGGGCGACTATACGAATCTGCTATAATGGACACAATTAATATTATTAGGATTACATGACGGGCGGTGCTTCAATGGCGCAACGAGCCATTGAGGAGACACCAAATGACCGCAGCACCCATCGATCTGACCCGCGCCCGTTTGATTCCGGCTCGCAATGGCGTGGCGGCGCGCCTCGATGCGGGAGAGACGGTCATGGTCGTCAACACACATGGCAAACAGGTGGTCGATACCTGGGCCTTCAATGCCCGCGACACCGGTGAGTTCATGTCGATGGAGCACAGCCGTGCATCGATGCTGCGGCTCATTCCGCGCGTCGGCGACACGCTGACCACCAACCGGCGCCGCGCGATCCTCACCTTCGTCGCCGACACCACGCCGGGAATCCACGACACGCTGATCGCGGCCTGCGACATTCACCGCTATCGCCAGCTCGGTGCCGTCGGCCATCACGATAATTGCACGCAGAACCTGGCGCACGCGCTCGAGGCGGTCGGCCTGTCGGCTGCGGTGACGCCGGCGCCGCTCAATCTGTTCATGAATGTACCGGTCACCGACAGCGGACAACTGGACTTCAAGTCGCCCGTCAGCGAAGCCGGACAGTATGTGGCGCTGCGCGCCGAGATGGACCTGGTCATCGTGTTTTCGGCCTGTCCGCAGGACATGGTGCCGGTGAACGACATGCGGCCGACCGACGCCCATTTCCTCATCGCCTGATACTGTCAGCGTGGAGAACCGATCATGCGCAAGCTGCCGCCGCTCAATGCCGTCCGCGCGTTCGAAGCCGCGGCGCGTCACGAGAGCTTCACCGCCGCCGCTAATGAACTCTGCGTCACGGTGACGGCGATCAGCCACCAGGTTCGGCAACTCGAGGCGATCCTCGGACACAAGCTGTTCGAACGCTCCGGCCGCGCGGTCGTGCTGACCGCGGAGGGCCATGCGGTGTTTCCCATGCTGCGCGACGGCTTCGACCGCATGGCGAGCGCCTTCGCCGCGATCCGGCCGCCGGCGGATGGCGATGCGATCACGGTATCGACCACGCGCGCCTTCGCCGAGCGCTGGCTGATGCCGCGGCTCGCGCGCTTCAACGCGGCATTTCCGCACCTCGTCGTCCACATCGATGCGACCGAGGAGGTGAGGGCGCCGGGCGCCGACGGCGTCGATCTGGCGATCCGCTACGGCCGCGTTGATCGCGCCGGCGAGACATCGGTGCTGTTCAGCGATCGCTACATTGCGGTTGCGGCGAGCGCAATCTGTCCGCCCGGTGCCCGTCTCGGCATTGACGACGTCCGCTCGCGCTCGCTGCTGGCGTTCCGCTGGAAGAACGCCGCGCTGGATTCGCCGGCGTGGTCGGCCTGGCTCGCGGCGGCCGACCACGATCCCGGCCGGGACTTCCGCATCTCATGGTACAGCGAGGAGCCGCTGGCGTTGCACGCCGCCGAGCGCGGGCTCGGACCGCTGTTGTGCAGCGATGCGCTGGTGGACGAGCAATTGCGTCAGGGCACGCTGCGCCGACTCGACGGTCCGGCGCTTGCGGGCTTTGCCTATCGCCTCGTCGATGCGCCGAGTGCTACCCGGCGCAAAGCGGTGACGGCGTTCATCGACTGGCTGCGGGCCGAGGCGGCCACCTTTCGTGCAGCTCCCGAACAGGTCATGACACGGGCTGCGTGAAATAGGGCAGGGGCTCGACGCGGACCTGGTAGGTGCCTGCCTTGACCAGGCCGTCGAGATGCGCGGCGATGTCCTCGAGCGATGCGAACCAGACCTTGCGTTCGGCAACGATCCGCTCGAGCCAGCGCTCCACGACGCGCCAGCGGGCGAGCCGGCCGGTGAGGAACGGGTGCCAGATCCCCATCCAGAATCCGCCGGCCTCATAGGCCGCCTCGAACTCCTCGAACGAGGCGGCAAGGCCGTCGCTCGGCGATTTGACCGGCATCATGTAGCCGATCTCCGCATAATGGGCGAAGGGCGGCCAATCGTCCGATCCCCAGTGCGGCGGCATCTCGTAGAGCGATCCGCGCGCGGTGCGCATCTGGTACGGGATGTCGTCGGCCATCAGCGACGAATCGTAGACAAAGCTGTGCTCGATCAGCAGGTCGATCGTGGTCTGGTTGGCGTTGTAGACCGGTGCGCGGTAGCCGCGCGGCTTGCGCCCGGTCATCGCGACATGAATGCCGAGCGCGCGTTCGAAGGCCTCGCGCTGCTGCGCCGAGGAAATCTCCGTCGGATCCTCGTGGATGTAGCCGTGATGGCCGATCTCGTGGCCCCCCTTAAGGATCGCCTCGACCGCATCCGGATAGCGCTGCATGGTCCAGGCCGGCATGAAGAACGATTGCTTGAGGCCCAGGCGGCGATAGGTCTCAAGGATACGCGGCACGCCGACGGTCGGCCCGTAGCGTCCCATCGTGATCGGATAGAGCCGGTCGAACGAATCCTTGGGCCGGGCGATGTGGATCAGACTGTCGGCGTCGACGTCGAATGTGATCGCACAGGCGCAACGCGCGCCGTTCGGCCAGGGGATGGGATTACGGATCATCGGATCATCCTCGTGCAGCCGGCGGGCGTGGGCGCATCATTCCGCCGCGACATTAACAGGCCCGTCGATTCCAAGACACTGCCGGACCAGCACGGGGATCGCGGCAAAGGCGTCGGCGAGCGATCGCCGGTAGCGCTCGTCGTTGAACTCCTGGTAGTCGACCGCGATCAGATGGCTCTCCTGCACCCCGAGATAGTGGGCGCAGGTGAAGATGTGGGTCTCCAGGTGGTTCATGCTTTCCCGCACCCCGCCGGGGCCGAAGCCGAATTCGCCGCGCGAGCTCAGCACCACCAGCGTCTTGCCGCGCATGATCGGCTCGAGCGGAAAGTCGCCGCGGGCGAGATCGAAGCTGAAGGTCTTGTCGATGCGGATCACCTTGTCGAACCATGACTTCAGCGCCGCCGGCATGCCGTAATTGTGCATCGGCGCCCCGATCACGATCACATTGGCGCGTTCAAGCTCGTCGATCAGCTCGTCGGAGAGACGAAGTTCGTCATGCTGCTCCGCCGCGCGGTCGCCGGGCGCGGTGAAGGCGGCGGCCACCCATGCCTCCGTGATCAGCGGCGGCGGGTTGCGGCCGACGTCGCGCGGGATGACCGTGGCGCCTGGCTCGTGCGTCAGCCAGTGCTCGACAAACGATCTGGAGAGTTTCCGGCTGACCGAACGGTCGCCGCGCGGGCTGGCATCAATGTGCAGAAGTGTCGTCATTCCTGGCCTCGGCTGATTGGGGGCAATGCGTCGGCTCCACAATGACCGAGTGCCTGGGGCAGCGTGATTGACGAATCCGGCAGCCGAGTTGAGAAAATCTCAACAGTGAAGCAGCGCGCCACGGTGACGCGGTGTGCGAGCCTGATCGCGGCCGATTTGCCGACACTCGGGTCGACAAACTTCACTCTCGACGTCGTCTCAACCCGGTTTGAGGATTTCTCATTATCGCCTCAACGCTGCCTGCTGCTCAGATACCCCATCCGGCCCAAACCAATGCGCCGGACAACGGGGGAAACATGTTGCTCAAGCAGACACAGCTTCCGGCGCAGGATGCGGCCGGCTTCGATGCCCACGGAATCGAGCCGGTGCCGGCGGCGCACCGCACATCGTCATCGTTCGATCAGTTCTGGATCTGGACCGGCGCGAATATCGCGCCGATCAACTGGGTGCTGGGCGCGCTCGGCATCCAGCTCGGCCTCAGCCTGCTGCAAACGCTTGCCGTCATCGTTGTCGGCAATCTGTTCGGCGCGGCGTTGTTCGCCGCCTTCTGCCTGATGGGACATCGCACCGGCGTGCCGCAGATGGTGCTGGGCCGGCTGGCGTTCGGCCGCCGCGGCGCCTATCTGCCGGCACTGGCGCAGGTGCTGATGCCGATGGGGTGGGTCGCAATCAACACCTGGATCGTGCTCGACCTCTGCATGGCGGCGCTGGAGCGGATGGGGATTGGCGGCGGCATCGAACTCAAATACGCGATCGCGGTGCTGGTGATGCTGCTCCAGATCGGCATCGCGGCCTGGGGCTTCAACGCCATCAAGGTGTTCGAGCGCTACACCATGCCGTTCATTCTGCTGATCATGGCGGTCATGACCGCGCTCGCTTTCCTGCGCGTCGACATCAAGTGGCAGTCCGCTGCTGTCACCGGCATGCCGGCATTCGCCGCGGCGACGCAACTGATGACGGCGATCGGCATCGGCTGGGGCATTTCGTGGCTCACCTATGCCTCCGACTATACGCGCTTCACCAGGCCCTCGCTCGGTGCCGCCAAGGTGTTCCGGGCGACCTTCCTCGGCATGTTCCTGCCGACGGTCTGGCTCGCTTTTCTCGGTGCGGCCATTGCATCGGCCGGCGCCGGTTCCGATCCGTCGAAGCTGATCATCGCAGCGTTCGGTGCGATGGCGCTGCCGGTGCTGCTGGTGCTGGTGCATGGCCCGATCGCGACCAACATCGTCGTGATCTATTCGGCGGCGCTGTCGTCGCTGGCGCTCGACCTGCGGCGGCCGCGCTGGGTGATCTCGGTGCTGTCCGGCCTGATCGCCTCCGCGATCCTGTACGCCTTCCTGCAGTCGGGCGATTTTGCCCATGCTTTCGACAATTTCATGGTCGCTCTGATCGTCTGGATCAGCCCGTGGGCCGGCGTCACGCTCGCGGACTTCTATTTGGTACGACGCGGCCGGATCGATGTCGCCTCGCTCTACGAGACGCCGGGGCGGGATCGTGACTTCAACTGGGCCGGGCTTATCGCCTTTGCGGCCGGCTTCGTGGCGGCGTGGGCGTTCCAGATGGGCACGATCAAGGCGATGCAGGGCCCGCTTGCGCTCGCGACCGACGGGGTAGACCTGTCGTGGCTCACCGGCATCGGCGTTGCGATGGCGAGCTATCTTGCGCTGCATCGTCTGTTTGGACGTCCGCTGGCGCGGAGCGCGCCGTCGCCCGCGGACGCCGCGTCGATCGAACCCGCGCCGACATCGAGCTGACAGGGGCACGCTTTGCGCCGGTTCACTCCATCCTCGCGAACATCTCGACCAGTGTCTCGCGCAGCCAGCGCTGCGCGGGGACGGTGTCGTTGCGCTGATGCCAGAACAGGCTGACGATGCGCGGCGGCGCGGGCAGCGGCACCGGCACCGCATGCAGATGGGGCGCGTGGCGGGACTGTGCGCTGAGGTCGCGCGGCAGCACCGCGATCAGGTCGGACTGGCGGACGATCTCGTAGGCGGCGTTGTAATGATTGACGGTCGTGACCAGATTGCGTGACAGCCCGCGCGAGGCGAGGAACTGGTCGTAGGTCGGCAGCGTCTTGCCGGCGAGGCTGACATCGACATGCTTGGCGTTGAGGAAGCTGCGGGCGTTGAGCCGCTTCCTGTTCGCCAGCGGATGATCCCGACGCATCATGCAGGCATATTCGACGGTCCACAGCGAGCGTGAGCGGATCGCCGCCGGCGGCTGCTGCGCCTCGTTGACATAGACGCTCAGCACGCAATCGACCCGGTTGTCCTCGAGCCGGTCGCCGATCTCCAGGATGGTGTTGGGCAAGGTGTGGATGCGCGCGGAAGGCGCGATCTCGCTGAAGCGGTTGATGAGCCGCGGCATCACCAGCGAGGACACGTAGTCCGACATCGACAGGCTGAACTCGGCCTCGGTGCGCCGCGGATCGAAGGCGTCCTCGTCGAGTGCGTGGCGGACGTGCTCCAGCGCATCGCCGATCGGCTGCCACAGCGCCACCGCGCGCTGCGTCGGGCGGATGCCGCTGGCCGTGCGCACGAACAGGGGATCGCCGAGCGCGTCGCGTAACCTCGCCAGCGCGTTGCTGACGGCAGGCTGGGTCATCGTCAGCGCGCTCGCGGCGCGGGTGACGCTGCCCTCGGTCATCAGCGCCTCGAAGACTTTCAGCAGGTTGAGGTCGAGCGTTCGGAAGGACACGAGCAATATTCACAATGGTGATGTGCCAGATAACAATTATAAATTATTCCCATAATATTGATTTGTCTATCATTCCCCCGGACTGACCTCGCGGCGCGTGCCGACCGCGGGGCGGAGGGGGGGCTATTTCATGTCGATGATTTCGGCGCGCATCGAGCGCCTGCCGTTCGCGCGTTTCCATGTGCACCTGCTGCTGATGGGCGGCCTGGGCTATCTGTTCGACGCGATGGATGCCGCCGTATTGGCGTTCATCCTGCCGGTGCTGCGCACCGCCTGGGGGCTCAGCAATGTCGAAACCGGCGTGCTCGGCAGCAGCACTTTCGTCGGCTATCTGTTCGGCGCGCTGCTCGCGGGGACGCTGGGTGACCTGATCGGCCGCCGTGCGGTGATGATGTCGGCGCTGGCGCTCTACAGCGTGGCCTCGCTGGTGAGTGCGACAGTGGATAGCTGGCCCGCGTTCTTCGCCGCGCGCGTCGTCGCCGGCATGGGCACCGGTGCGGAAAGCGCGATCATCGCGCCATATCTCGCGGAATTCGTGGCGCGGCGTTACCGCGGCGCCTTCACCGGCGCGCTCGCCGGCTTCTTCTCGTTCGGCTTCGTCGCCGCCGCCTTGCTCGGCTATTTCATCGTGCCTGCCTACGAGAACGGCTGGCGCATCGTGCTCGTCATCACCGCCATCCCTGTCGTGATGCTGCTGTGGTGGCGGAGGTCGCTGCCGGAATCGCCACGCTGGCTGGAAAGCCGCGGCAGGGTGCAGGAAGCCGAAGCGGTGCTCGACAAGGTCGAGGCGAGCTTCGCGCGCGAGGGCCGCGTGCTGCCGGCTCCGGTCGCCGAGCCCGCTGCGCCTGCCGTATCGTCGGGAACGCTGCTGAGCAATTTTGCGGCGCTGCTGGCCGGCCGCCAGGCGCGGATCACCACCATGACCTGGATCATGTGGCTGTCGATCACGTTCAGCTATTATTCGTTCTTCGTCTGGATTCCCGGCCTGCTGGTCCAGAACGGCATGAGCATCACCAAAAGCTTCGGCTATTCGCTCGCGATGTATTGCGCGCAGGTGCCCGGCTATTTCACCGCCGCGTTTTTCAACGAGCGGATCGGCCGGCAGTCCACGATCGCGACCTACATGATCCTCGGCGGCGCCAGCGCGCTCGGGCTCGCCTTTGCCGCGAGCGACGGGCAGATCATGACGGCGGGCCTGCTGCTGTCGTTCTTCATGAACGGCACCTATGCCGGCGTCTATGCCTACACGGCCGAAGTGTTTCCGACGGCGATCAGGACCACGGGGGCGGGGCTCGCGTCCGCCATCGGCCGCATCGGCGCGATCATTGCGCCCATCCTGGTCGGCTACCTCTATCCGAATTTTGGTTTCGCCGGCGTGTTCGGCGTCACCACGTCCGTGCTGTTGATCGGCGCCGTCACCGTCCTCTTGATGGGCGTGCCGACACGCGGCCGATCGCTGGAAGACATCGCAAGCGAAGCCGCATGATCGCGTCCGCTGTATCTCGACAGGAGACCCTTATGTCCAGAACTCTCTTCAAGAATGCCGCGCTGCTCGATCCGCTGCGGTCCGATCTGCTCGAAGGTCACCACGTGCTGGTCGAGGATCGCCTGATCAAGGAGGTGTCCGACCGGCCGATCGAGGCCTCGGCCGATCGCGTCATCGACCTCAAGGGCAAGACCCTGATGCCCGGCCTGATCGACCTGCATGTGCACGCGGTCGCGGTCGAGCTCGACCTGTCGCAGCAGGCGCGGATGGCCAACGTGCTCGTGACGCTGCGCTCGACCATGCTGCTGCGGGGCATGCTGAAGCGCGGCTTCACCACCGTCCGCGATGCCGGCGGCGCCGGCTATGCGCTCAAGCAGGCGATCGACACCGGCCTGACCGACGGTCCGAGGCTGTTTGTGTCCGGCCGCGCGCTGAGCCAGACCGGCGGGCATGGCGACGGACGCGCACGCTCGGACTATCTGGCCGACCCGACCTGCTCCTGCTGCGTGCGGGTCGGCGCGATCGCGCGCGTCGTCGACGGCGTCGATGCGGTGCGCAAGGCGGTGCGCGAGGAGCTGCAGATGGGCGCCGACCAGATCAAGATCATGGCGTCGGGCGGCGTCGCATCACCCACCGATCCGATCGGTGCATTCGGCTATTCCGAGGACGAGATCCGCGCCATCGTCGCGGAGGCACGGGCGCGCCACACCTATGTGCTGGCTCATGCCTATACCGCCGAGGCGATCGAGCGCGCGGTGCGCTGCGGCGTGCGCACCATCGAGCACGGCAATCTGGTCGATCTTCCGACCGCGCGCCTGATGGCGGAGCAGGGCGCCTATGTGGTGCCGACGCTCGTCACCTATGAGGCGCTGGCCACCGAAGGCGCCAAATACGGCCTGCCGGCGGCGAGTGTCGCCAAGGTCGCCGACGTGCGCGACGCCGGCTTGCGCTCGCTCGCGATCTACCGCGAGGCCGGCGTCAAGATGGGGTACGGCAGCGATCTGCTCGGACCGTCGCAGCGCTTGCAGAGCGACGAGTTCCGGATCCGCACCGAATTGTTGGGCCCGCAGGCGGTGATTGCGAGCGCGACCATTATCGGCGCCGAGGTGCTCGGCATGGAAGGCAAGCTCGGCCGCATCGCGCCGGAGGCTTTCGCCGACCTGCTGGTAGTAGAGGGCAATCCGCTGCGCGATGTCACCTGCCTGCTTGGGCAGGGCGAGCACATCCCGCTGGTCATGAAGGCCGGCAAGGCTGAGGTCGACCGGCTGGGCGGATAGGCTCCACTTGACCTCGCCCCGCGTGCGGGGAGGGTGAGCGTGCGTCTGAATGATTTCGGAATTTTGGAAATCTATTCGTGAGTTGCCCGACGTGTCAAGTAGCCTGGTCGAGCGCTGGCCACCGCCGGCTACTTTGCATGGGGTTGTTTTCGATATTTTGGCAACCCGTTCCTTTACGCTCTCGCCGTCACCACACCACGCGGAGGCCCGCGGTGCCCTTCGAGCGGCTCGGGCAGCCCGACTAGCTCGATCACGATACCGCTGGCGGCGTTGACGTGGCCGGGCGGAAGCACGACATACCGGTTGCCGACCCCACCCGCCGCTCCGGAGCCAGCCATGAACGCGCCCAACATCGATTCCGTCCCGTCGCAGTCCGACGGCGACGTTGTGAGCTGGTTGACCAACCAGACGCGCGACCAGCGCTTCATCGACAACATCTTCGCCGAGCTCTGCATCCGGCTGCAGGGCGCGGGCATTCCGCTGAAGCGGGCGACGATGAATCTCCTGATCCAGCATCCGCAGTGGCTCGGCGCCCGGATCATCTGGGCCGATGGCAAGCGCGAGGCCGAGATCACGCGGGTCGACTACGATGTCCAGCAGCGCTCGGAATATATCGGCAGTCCGGTCTACGAAATCCATCAGGGTGCCGACGAGGTGCGCGAGAAGCTCGAACGTGACCCGTCACAGGGCCGCAAGCACGCGCTCTATGACGACATGCGCGCGCAGGGCTTGACCGACTATGTGGCCTGGGCGCTGCTGCACACGCTCGGCAAGCGGCACGTCGTGACCTTCGCGACCGACCGTGCCTGCGGTTTCGATGACGTCCACATCGCCGAGCTCCGGAAGGTGCTGCCGGTGCTGGCGCTGGTCAGCGAGATCCGGATGAAGAACCGCCTGGCGCGGACGCTGCTCGAGACCTATGTCGGGTCGCATGCCGGCGAGATGATCCTGGCCGGCGCGACGCGCCGCGGCAGTGGCACGACGGTCCGTGCCGCAATCATGATCTGCGACTTGCGGGATTTCACCCGGATCTCGGATAGCTGGCCGCGCGATGACGTCATCGATCTCCTGAACGACTATTTCGACGCGATGTCGGAGCCGATTACGCGGCATGGTGGGGAAATCCTGAAATTCATCGGCGACGGCCTGCTCGCGATTTTCCCGCTCAGCGATCCCAAGGCCTGCGCCAACCTGCTGCACGCGGTGTCCGAGGCGCGCGAGGCGATGGCGGCGCTCAGCGAACGGAACGGTATGATGGGCCGGGCGCCGATGAATTACGGTATCGGCGTCCATGTCGGCGACGTCATGTACGGCAATATCGGATCGCGCACCCGGCTCGACTTCACCGTGATCGGCCCCGCCGTGAACATGGCGTCGCGCCTCGAAGCCCTCACCAAGCAGCTGAAGAAGACCGTGCTGCTGTCCCGCGCCTTCGCGGATCTGGTCGAGCACGATTTCGCGCTCGAGCATGTCGGCGAGCATGCGGTGCGCGGCTTCAGCGAGCCGATCGAGCTGTTTGCCTATGGCGGCTGAAGAATCTCAGGCCGGCGTCGTCGTCTGCGCAGGAGTGGCCCGATCGATGAATCCTTTGGCGAGGGCGTGATAGACGCCTTCCTTGCAGATCAGGCGCGAACTCGCATGCGCGATCAGGGCGGCGGCCATCAGCGGCACCACCATCGCGTGATTGTCGGTCATCTCGGTGACGATCACGAAGGCCGTAATCGGCGCCTGAACCACGCCGGCGAAGTAAGAGACCATACCGAGCAGCATAATGGCCGGCAGCGGCGCGCCGTGAAACAGCGGCGCGATGTTGGAGCCGAGCCCGGCGCCGACCGCGAGCGAGGGTGCGAAGATGCCGCCCGGCATGCCGCTGATCGAGGCAAAGGTGGTGGCGAGGAATTTCCACACGCTGAAGCTCGCGGGCAATTGTGATCCGGCTTCGAGCGCGGATTTGACCTGCTGATATCCCGTGCCGTAGATCGCGCCGTCGGAAGCGATCCCGCAAATCGCCGCGGCGAATCCGCAGATCGCGGCGAAGCCGACCGGATAGCGCTTGATCGTGCGTCCGACCGGATTGGCAAATCCGCGCGCCATTGCGATCAGGATGCGGCTGAACAGGCCGCCTGCGAGGCCTCCGGCCACGCCGCAGAGCGGCACTGCGAGCCAGTCGGCGCCGTTGCGCAGCGCCGTCGCGCTGGTGCCGAAATAAGTGTAGTTGCCCATCAGGGCGAGCGAGGTCAGGCCGGCGGCGATCACTGCGCCGATGATCAGGCTGGAGGTCCGCGTCTCGAAGGCGCGGCTCATTTCCTCGATGCCGAACACGATCCCGGCCAGCGGGGTGTTGAAGGCTGCCGCGACGCCCGCCGCCGCACCGGCGAGGATCAAGCCGGGTTGGCGCCGGGGCGAGAAGCGGCCGAGCGCAAACATGATCGACGCGCCGATCTGCACCGTCGGTCCCTCGCGCCCGACCGACGCGCCGCACAGCAGGCCAAACAACGTCAGCAGGATCTTGCCGGCGGCAATGCGCAGCGAAACCAGGCTTTCGCGCGCGGTCTGGTCGGTGAGATGGCGTGCTGCGATGGCCTGCGGGATGCCGCTTCCCTGCGCGTTCTGGAAGAAGCGGTTGGTCAGGAAGACGGACAGCGCGAAGCCTGCGGGCGTCACCACCAGCGAGGCGTAGCGGAGATGCGACACCAGTGCGGAGAAGGCGATCTGCGCCAGATCCGCGAGCTGTGCGAGCGCGACGGCCGCTGCACCGACCGCAATACCGCCCAGCAGGAAGATGGCCCGGCGCTGCCAACGCGCGGAAACGATTCTGAACAGCCGCCTCTGGCGGTTGGAGGGGAAGCCCATTCTGACGCAATTCCGGCTGATGTCGTGTCCGGTCCGGACGGATCACATCATTCCTAGCACGCGTCGATGGTGTGCGAAGCTCAACAAATCAGCAAGGCATGCCCGCGCAGCCGCCAAATGCCAAAGATGAAATCTGTGATTTTCCGCGCAGCAGATATTCCGCCGCCTATCGTCGGCGCCG
Organism: Bradyrhizobium sp. ma5; assembly: GCF_042258955.1. Lineage (NCBI taxonomy): Bacteria > Pseudomonadati > Pseudomonadota > Alphaproteobacteria > Hyphomicrobiales > Nitrobacteraceae > Bradyrhizobium > Bradyrhizobium sp. ma5. The sequence goes on along the minus strand of NZ_CP170156.1, from coordinate 5,431,992 downwards.
CTGCTTCCTCGGAAACAGCCGATCGCGGATGTAGCGCGAGGTCGCCGTCAGGCGAAGTCCTCGCGGCTTCTGCCAGGCGGCGCGGTCGATCTCCTTCTTGTCGCCGATCGCCAGCCGTCCCTTGGCGTTCTTGGCGATGAAGATCGCATCGCTCATCTTGCGGCCGGAACGCTTGTTCTTGGCCGTCACTTCCTTCCACAGGCTGAGCCTGCCGAGCTTGAGCTTCGGCAGCTCTTCCTTGATCTCACGCTTCAGGCAGTCCTTGCCGGTCTCGCGCGCACGCCTGCGCCCGCCGGGGAACATCCACAGCCCGTCAGATCGACGTCGGACCAGAAGGACCTTGCCGCGCTTGGCGGCAACCAGTTTGGAAGACTTCGTCATGTACTGCGCAATGATCGAAACAGAATCGACCCCATTCTAATTTGTCTATTTGAGTAGACAAGTTCCAAGGGCGAATTGTTCCACAGTCATGTGTCGGCGGTTTGTCTGCCGCGGAAGGCATGAGCACTGAGGAAATCCTGACGATGCGCATCCTCGTGAGTGGGCCGCAGAAGAAGGGGCCGCCAGCTGTGACGGTCTGCCGCGGCTTCACTGCGGACGCCGGCACACATTCGCCGTGACCCCGGCCGGGTACGTTCGTCCGTGGTTCTCTGGTCTCGCTTCATCGAACATCCTCACGTTGAGCTCGTGAAAAAAGTGATCCTCCCGGTTCCCGCAGCAGGAACCCGGGCATCGCTTTCGATGACAAAAATCCACGACAGGCAGGCTCCGCCGCTTGACTGTATGTTCTTGTTTTGTTCTAATTGTCCTCCACCGTGAATAGGAGGCCGACATGGACAACCGCATCAACGAAATTCGCAGGCAGATCAGGGCGCTGCGCGTCAGCATGCTCGAGGCTGAGGCGATCATGCGACAGCAGATCGACCGGGATGAGGACTGCGCCTTCGTTGCCGGGGACCTGCTGAAGATGCGTCTGGTGATGAGCCGTCTGGTCGAAGAGCGGGGCACACTGGGCGACCGCGAGCCGATCATCGTGCATGCGAGCGTCGCTCCGCGCCGCCGCGCCGCGACGCCGGTCTTTCTTCGCGTGGCGAAGCAGAAGCTGGTCGCCGGCGAAGCGCGTGGGTGATGACGTACCCAGGATGCAGCGGCTGCGCGCCGAGTTGCGCGATCTCGATGCATCCGTGAACCGGCTCAGGCGGGCCGGACGCGATAGTGCGTCGGCGCAGCTTCTGCTGTCGCGCAAGCGCGCCGAGCTGGAGGACGTGATCTGCCGGAGGAAAGATGAGAGAGCCGCTTCGGTATTTCCACGACAGCGATGATCATGCGCCCTGGATCAAGGCGCTGGCCGAGGTCCGGCACATGGCGACGCGGGAAGGCTGGTGCTTTCACCACGTGCAGGCGATCATCGTGGCGATCGACCAGTATGCGGAGGCCGCGCTCGGCAACCGCGAATTCTTCCTCAACCGCCCGCAGACCGTTGGCCCGCTGCGGCGAGGCGAGGTGCCGTAGCGGGCGACATCGCGTGCGGCATTTCGCGAGCCGGCGCTGCCGTCATCACGGCCGTGCGGTTGACATGCTCAAGGCAATATATCGGCGGGATTCTTGTCGCGATGCTCGACATATTCGACGCGGGTCTGGTCCGGATGCAGTACCAGCATGTTGCGGCCGGTCGGGACCTGTTTGGGGGCCTCGAGTATCGTAGCGCCGACGCCGGGGAGATGGGCGGCGAATGCGTCGATGTCATCGACCAGAAACGTCAGATGCGTCGCCGTGAACGGCTTCAGGCTCTGTTCCGTCCCTGCAATGAACAGGATCGAGGCGACCTGCGCCAGCCTGAGATCATATTCGCGATAGTCGAAGCGAAGGCGCGCCGTCTGGCCGATCAGGGCTTCGTGGAAGGCCACGGCCTCGTCGAGGCCCTCGAGCGGCAGGTAACGTCTCGCCAGGATATTGAGTATCTTCATCGCCAGGTCCCGATGTTCTGATGTTGCTGGGACCGCCATCCTGTCCAGCCAGACGACGCGACAAGGCGCGCCGCCGCTTGCGCAGCGCCGCGATCGCCCGATCGATCTGATCGAGCTTCTCCTGCATCACTGCGGAGCAGTTCACGCGCGCGCCGCGCCGGCCGTCTGTAAGCGCGGTCAGAAGATTGCGAAGCTCGCGGGTCGAGAAGCCCGCGGCGATGAGGTCTCTCACCCACGCAGCCCGCTCGATCTCCAACGCGGCGTAGCTTCGATAGCCGTTCGAATTCCGGCGCGGCACGATCAGGCCAGCCGCCTCATAGTGCCGAAGCGCCCGTGCACTCACGCTAAGATGGTGTGCCGCCTCCTGAATCCGCATCGCGATCTCCTGTCGAGGGTCGGCCTAGCACCTTCTCATTAGCGTCAATGTCAAGCGTCGTGTTGCGGCGCTCGCGGGCGCCGCTGCTGAACTCCGTCGATCCGCTGGGACGGACGCAGGGGCCAAATGTCCCGGCCTGCCTGATGTGGCCGGGATGGCCAATCCGCCGCCGGCGACATATCGTGACGGTCCGCGGCCGAATCTGCGGCGGATCGTTCATCGCCGGGTCATCTACATCAGGCCATCGTCAGCGCTGCGCCCGCGAGGGGCGGCGGCACATTTTTCGGAGGAGGATTCGGATGATCAGGGGCTGGCAGATTGCGACGTCGGCGCTCGCCATCGTCGTGATGGTTGCAACGCTGGGCGCAGAAGCGAACGCGGCGCAGTGCGGCAACGGACCCGGCGGATTCGAAGCCTGGAAGGAGCAGTTTGCCGGCGAGGCGAGGGCCAAGGGCGTCGGCGCCACCGCGATCGATGCGTTGATGCAGGCACATTACGCCAGCGCGACGATCGCCGCGGATCGCGGCCAGCGCAGCTTTGGCCTGTCGCTCGAGCAGTTCATGGCCAAGCGGGGATCTGCGACCATCGTGGCGCGCGGCCGTTCGCTGAAGCAGTCGCAGGCGGCGCTGTTCGCCTCGATCCAGCAGCGCTATGGCGTGCCGCCGGGACCGCTGATCGCGATCTGGGGCATGGAGAGCGGCTTCGGCAGCCAGCGCGGCAACCAGAACATGCTGTCGTCGATCGCGACGCTTGCCTATGACTGCCGCCGTCCGGAGTTCTTCACCGATCAGCTCTATGCCGCATTGAAGCTGATCGACCGCGGCAGTTTGTCCGGCAGCACGCGCGGCTCGATGCATGGCGAAATCGGCCAGACCCAGTTCATGCCGAAGAACGTCCTCGCCTATGGCACCGGCAATCTCGACGTCGCCGCCAACGCGCTGAACTCGACGGCGAACTTCCTGCGCGCCAATGGCTGGCGCGCCGGCGCCGGCTATCAGCCCGGGGAACCCAATTTCGCGGCGATCGAGGCGTGGAACGCGGCGGGGGTCTATCAGAAGGCGATCGCTATCATGGGACGGCAGATCGACGGCGGCCAATGAGCGCAGGGCCAAGTTCCTTCACTCCAGGTTCCTTCACCGCCTGTTAACGCAACGGTGCCCAGATCGTTGCGGTGAAACGGAGCGAGTGGAGACAGGCTCCATGCTCAAGAACGGCACCTATGCGGCGTGGTTTCGAACGTCGCTCGCTGACGGCACCGGCATCGTGCACGTGGCCGATGGCAGGCTGTGGGGCAGCGATGCCATCATGCTCTACAGCGGCACCTATGAGGTGGATGGCGAGCGCTTTTCAGCCGTTCTCACCACTAGGCGGCATTCCGATAGTCATGCGACCGTGTTCGGCACCGACGATCTCGTGGTGCGGCTCGAGGGTATCTTCAGCGGCGCGATCGCGACCTGCACGGGCAGGGCCGATGCCGTGCCCGATCTCGCCTTCGAGGTGACGCTGATGCCGAGCCACGAGGTGACACCCGAGCCGCCGCCGGATCTGCAGCTGCCAAAATTCGATCCGAGCAAGCTGCCGAAATTGCCGAAACGTTCGAGCCGTTGAGCAGCGCTCTAGGCGCGCTCTTTAGGCGTCGCTTGGGCCAGCGGTTTCCGGAAACGGTGCGCCGGGGGTGTAGCGCTTCAGCGCGCGGATCTCGTAGACCGCCGACGGGTTGATACTGCGCAGGTCGCGCGCCGCGGCAATCGCTTCCGCTTCATCGGCGCAATCGATCACGTAGAAGCCGAGCAGCTGCTCCTTGGTCTCCGAGAACGGGCCGTCGACCACCATGCCGTGGCCGGGCCCGCGCAGGGTGCTGGCGTTGCGGGTTTCGCCGAGCCGTGCAGCCGGTCCGAGCCGCCCCTTCAGCCGTTGATGGACCTCGCGCAGACCCGCCATGACGGCTGCGTCCTCATCGGCGCTCCACGACTTGACCTCGGCTTCGACGTGATAGGCCAGGATGGCATAAAGCATCTAGTCAGCTCCTCATTTCTGATGCGGCAGGCCCAAGGACGGCCCAGAGCCGGCCACGCCGACATTTCATGTGTAGCGGACCGGCCGGTTTTTGTGCTGCGACAAGGTATCCCGCCGGCGGCATGGCGGCGGCGAGTAGCGCGGCCCGAACAGCCAAAAAAGGCGCGGCGGAATCGCTTCCGCCGCGCCCCCGGATTTGTTGTCTCGCTGGTCCAGGGCTGAGAGCGCCCCGATGCCAGGCTGATTACTCAGCGCCTAGCGGGCGATCCCAGCGAGGTGACAGCGCTTGAGACAAGACACTAGATCACCTCCTTTCTTTGTTGATGGGACCAGCAATATAGGTGGCGAATCTGCCGCTGTTAAGGCCGCCGTCCGTCTCATTCCGGCCCATTCCAGCCAGGAACCGACCCGATCGCGCGGACATAGTCTCGTTTACCGGCGCAATAAGGACGCCCGCCGAGGCAGTTGAGACGGCCGTCCGGCCGTGTTAGGTGATCGCTCGATGCGGGTGTAGCTCAATGGTAGAGCAGCAGCCTTCCAAGCTGAATACGAGGGTTCGATTCCCTTCACCCGCTCCAGCCTCTCCACTGCCATCGAGTATGAGCGGATCGCCTCGCCACCGACATACGCGGCGCAGACGCCGCAGCCGTACCCCGGCCCCGCGACGCGCAGTTCGTCCCGCAGCAGCAGCGAAGCAGCGGGCTCTCGGCTACGAACTTGCACTGTTCCCAAATCGGCTATACAGCTCATGAAGGTGTCGAAGGGGCGCCTTCCCGCGCAAGAGGCTCTCACCCTTCAGTAGTTCGTTTCCCGTTGCTTCGAATGGCATCGGGGCTACGACAATGACTCGACCCTTTGTTCGGCCACAGCGGGAAGGCCGAAGTCTCTACGGAGGGTTGTTGTGCCTTTATCTCCATCAAAAGAAATTGCGCTTGCGTCGTCTCAAGTCGCCGCGAGCGAACTCCTGCGCGAAGTCAAGATCCGCGCGCGACTCCGCCTGAATGATCTGGCCAATCAAGTACCAGATGCGATGTTCTATGCGCGCTGGATCTCGAGGAAGCGACGTTGGGTTTTGCCAGTATCCTGGAAGCTCGCGCACGCCCTGAATATCGTTTCCACGGAACTTGGATTTCAGAATTGGGCGCACGCTCGCCGTGTGCTTGAGGGGCGAGCCCAACTATCCGACGACCTCGGCGGCCTCTGGTACGATCTTCGTTGTCAATTCCTGCTCAACAGCTGGTTTTCAACCTATGCTGACGCCCGCGCGTTCTGCCGACAAGGTGGCAAGCGGTTTCTATTCCCGTTCGCAAAGCAGGTCGTCGTTGGCGACGAAAATTTCGTACGAATGCTAGGGCTGGATCCCACGTCATCGCTCTGGAAGGAGACGGGGAACGATCTGGTCGCAAGTTATGGCACCCACGCCTGGCGCGCTCTTTGCGCGGTTCGCCTCGCAGCGACCCGAGGTCGTTTGCCGATTGGTCGTACGCCGACAGCGCGCAATCTTTGACCTGAGCGAGACGACTGCCGCCGACACGGCTTGAGACGCCTACGCGCTCAGCCCGAGATCAACCATATCTGAAAGAAACGAAGAAACATGCCTGCACATTTCGCTACGTCGGACGGCGGAACTCGCATTGCCTATGAAAAGACTGGCTCAGGCCCAGCTGTGGTGCTTTTGCACGGTGGGGCTCAGTCTCGCCAAACGTGGCAAGATGCTGGCTACGTGGATAGGTTGAGTTCGGACTTCACCGTCGTGGCTATGGACCTTCGAGGTCACGGTGAAAGCGACAAGCCGACTAGAGTTGAGGCATACGGCATCGACCGCCACTGCCAAGACATCCTGTCTGTTGCCGATCACGTGGGTATCGAACGATTCGCGCTTTGGGGGTACTCTTTCGGAGCAAATACTGGCCGCTATCTTGCGGCCAAATCGGAGCGCGTAACACGGTTCGTCATGGTCGGTGTGCCGTTTGGTCCCGGCGCTTCCGGCGACTTCCGCCGCACGGTGACGGGTGTTCGGGATCGCTGGATACCGCTTCTGCGCGCGCAAAGCGAAGGGACACTCGATTTGGAGTCGCTTACTCACCCCGAGCGCGCTTATCTTCAGAGCGCCCGTGCGCAGCACGAAGTTCCGTGGCTTACCGCCATACTCGACTGGGACGAAATCGTTCCGGCGCAACTGCTCTGTCCAACGCTTTGGATCGTCGGCGGGAAAAATCCGGTTGCACTGGAAAGTGCCCGGAGCATCGAGCCCGCCTTGGCGAACTCCAAGGTGTTGTTATGCACGATCGACGGACTGACACATGACATGGAAATGAGCGACATCGATAATGTCTTGCCGCGCATCCAGGGTTTCATCAGAAATACCCGCGGGTGAGGGGCGCATGTCGCACAAAAATGCGGGGGCGCACTGATGCCAAATTCGGATGACCTCGTCAGCAACCAGAAGCCTTGGGTATGCGTCCTGTCGCTGTTTTTCGTCGGCGCCAGCGTGTTGGGTGGAAGTGTCTGTTTGGCCTCGTCGTCGTGATGGAGGTAGTGCGCCATCGACTTGGTCGATGACCATTGGCCCTTCTTCATCAGCCGCGTTTCGGTGAGGCCGGACGTGCTCGCCTCGGTGGTCCCGCCATGCCGGCCAAACGACGTCAGCTCGGGACGCAAACCGGCGGCCAGAATGACCTTCTTCGAAATGCGCTCGACTTGAGTCAGCATCTCGCGCTTGCTGCTCCAGGGCGCTGGCTCGGATCGCGCGAACGCAATCACACGCGCCTCTCCTTCCTAGGGAACCCTAAATTGGTTCCCCGGAGCCAGCTTCTCTCGTGTGAATGATCAGAAGCTTGTGTGCATCCAAATCGGGACGAAATTTGCGTATTGGCCTTTACCAACTGGCCGCGATCGTGATCGCCAGGTTCGTTGTCACGGACAGGGCAGACTTCGCCCGAGGCAAGCTTGAGCGGCGCTGGAATTGCAGCTCATGGTTGAATGTGGTCCTGCTTCTGCGATTCCGGAGCAGCCCCGAGGAGGTACTCGCCAAGGTTTCGTGACGAGGTTATCAATCTCGCATACCTTTTCTGTGTATTTCAGTGCAGGGGTCTTTTCGTGAATGCGATTACCGTTGCGCCGGCGATCGCGCTGAAACGCCCGGCGGACCATTTGCCGGAACAACCCAACGTCATCGTTGATCGTTCGATCGACGCCGCGCCGGTCAAACCGGAGGTTGTTTCGTCGAATGCCGAGGCCCCGAAATCCGCCTATCCTTCGGCCGCCAAATTGCCCACCCAGGTCGGTCCAAGAGGACTGCAATTCGACTTCAATGACGGCGCGCGAATTGTTTGCCCTCATGGCGAGCAGCCCTGGAAGGTGAGGATTCGGGATCTCGACACAGGCAACGTGTTGTTCGAAACGGAATTCGCCGGCGGCTATGTCAACAGCAGCAAGCGCTACTACATCCGTTTCGGAATGGAAGTTTCCCAGCAGGGCGAATCCGTCCTTTATCATGAATACTCGGCGAAAGATCGCGCTGTCCTGATCCAGTTTCCGGTCGGGACGCTCGGCGATACAATTGGATGGTTTCCCTATGCCGTGAAATTCAAGGACAAGCACGGTTGCAAGCTGAGCTGCGCCATGGGGGCGCCGCTGATCGAACTGTTCCGCGACGCCTATCCCGACATCGAGTTCATCACGCACGAAGAAGTAAAGCCGGAGCGATATTACGCGACCTACAGCGTCGGACTGTTTTTCGACGACAAGGATTGCGTCTATCAGCCGACCGATTTTCGCCATGTCGGGCTACATCGGACCGCGGGTTACATTCTGGGCGTCGATCCGACAGAGCAACCACCGCGCATCGCCGTCAAGGATGACAACAGGCCGATTGCCGAGCCCTATGTGTGCATCGCGGTTCAGAGCACCACGCAAAGCAAATATTGGAATAATCCCCATGGTTGGCGCGAGATCGTCAATTTCCTGAAGGCGGCCGGCTACCGGGTGGTCTGTATCGACCAGAAGGCCACTCACGGCACTCAGTTGATCTGGAACCACATTCCGAACGGTGCCGAGGATGAGACCGGCGACAAGCCGCTCGCCGAGCGATTTCGTTACCTCAAGCATGCTGACTTTTTCATTGGTCTGTCGAGCGGCCTGTCGTGGCTTGCATGGGCATCGGGAACGCCGGTCATCATGATCAGCGGGTTCACCCATCCGACCAACGAATTTGAAACGCCTTACCGCATTGTCAATTTTCACGCGTGCAACAGTTGCTGGAACGATCCGCGGGTGCGTTTCGACCACAAGGATTTTCTGTGGTGTCCGCGGCATGCAAATTCACCGCGACAATTTGAATGCACGCGGCTGATTACGGCCGATCACGTAAAGCAGGTTATTCAGCGCATACCGGGATTTCCGGTCGGCGCCAGAGCGTAGTCCGTAAAGCATATCGACGCGGACGGGCATCGATGCCCGAAACCGGCAAATGAATTTTATTCTGGCCTAGAGGCAAAGCCATGCAGACGATTTCCAGCGGCGTTACCGTTACAGTGTCTTCTGGCACAGAATCCGACGATACCGTCCTGGCTGGCGGCACGCTCATCATTGAGTCCGCGGGCAGCGCCACTGGAACGACTGTGTCCGGCGGCTCCGAGGTGATTTCGAGCGGTGGTGTCGACAGCGGCGCCACTATTCTGTCCGGCGGCAGCCAGACTATCTCCAGCGGCGGTCTCGGCGTCTCGGCCACCGTGTATGGAGGCGGCACGATCAACGTTTCCTCAGGCGGTGCAGCGTCGTTCCTTACCGTGTCGTCAGGCGGCACGCTGAACGTTGCCGGAACGGTGACAAGCCACGTTGAGGTCTTTTCGAACGGCCTTGTTGTGATTGCTTCCGGCGGCATCGAGACGGGGACTCCGGGCAGCGACGAGACGATTGTGTCGGGTGGCACGGTCAGCGTGACCTCGGGCGGCCAGCTCTCCTTCTTCACGGTCAGGAGTGGCGGCCTCGTCACGGCCGACTTTGGCGCGACGATCCACGACTTCGGCGTCAGCAGTGGCGGCATCCTCAATCTCGCAGGTTCTCAGACCAGCAACTCGGAGGTCTTCGCCGGCGGCACCGAGAATGTCTTTTCGGGAGGCAACGCGCAGAACTTCGATGTGTCGGGGGGCACGCTGAACGTGCTCTCCGGCGGCAATGCGCAGTCCTTTACGGTGTCGGGAGGCTCGCTCAATGTCCTCTCCGGAGGCCAGTCCGAGTTCTTCACCCTGTCGTCCGGAGCCTCGGCCAGCGTCGCAACCGGCGGCACCGTTCACGATCTGACCATATCGAACGGAGCAACGCTCAGCCTTCTGGGTACGGCGACGAACTTCGTGTTCGTTGGGGGCGGCGCCACGTTGAACGTCTCTGCCGGCGGTGCCCTCAGCGGATCATTGGATCCATCCGCCCAACCAACGGTCACTGTCGTCGGCACGGTGAATGCATCCGCGGGCGCCTCCGTCAGCTATGTTGCCGTGAACAGCGGCGGCGACCTGAACTTGCAGGCCGGCGCGTCCGCGCATGACATCAATGTGAATAGCGGTGGCCAATTCAATCTCGCGGGGAGCACGACCAGTAACATCAACATCCACGACGGTGGCCTGGAAACCGTTTCCTCCGGAGGAGCCGAGAACGGCGCCAATGTCTTCGGCGGCGGTGAGCTCGATGTCCTTTCCGGCGGATCGGCAAACGGCACGATGGTCAATGGTGGTCTGCTGAAGCTGTTCTCAGGCGGGACCCTCAGTGGCGTTTCGGTCAATTTCGGCGCCGTAGAACTGGTTAGCGGAGCGTCCGTTTCGCAGCTTTCCAACACCACTTTTGGTAGCGGTACCGAGCTTGAGGTGGGGCCTGGCGCTATCGTGAGCGGCTATTCGGTGGGTAGTGGCCCGATCCTCGAGGTTCTGTCGGGCGGCTCAACCTCCGCCATCACCGTCAGCGCGAATGGAACGGAGATCGTGCTTGCGGGCGGCACGGCCCTGGGCACCATCGTCGGCAGTGGCGGCTTCATGCAAGTCGGCATTCCGTCGTTCCAGGGATCGGGTGGTTCGGCGGGTGGAACCGCGAGCAATGCGACCGTGGCGGGCGGTCAGCTCGATGTGAACTCCGGTGGCCTTGCGGTGTCCACCACGATTTCCGACAACGGCGGCGCACAAGTCACCTCGGGCGGTGCAGTATCCGGAACGACGATCTCCAACTCCGGCGGCATGACCGTCCTGAGCGGCGGCACGGCGGCCGACACGACGGTGCTGAGCGGCGGCTACTTCCAGCTCGGATCGTTCAACGGTAGTGCCGTTTCGGCCGGTGGCAGCGCGACGGGCACGATCCTGTCTGGCGGCTTCGAGGCCGTCTTCAGTGGTGGCGTCGATTCCGGCGCCACGATTCTGTCGGGTGGCAATCAGGTGGTTTCCTCTGGTGGCGTCACCATTGGCGCCACGATCTCAAGCGGCGGCGTGTTGAATGTGTCGGCCGGCGGTTCGGCCGCGGCGCAAGTTTCAAGCGGAGGTGTTGAGGATGTTTCGTCTGGCGGCCTGACGTTCAACACTGCGGTCTTCGGCGGCGGCGCCTTGAATGTTTCCGCCGGCGCGACGGCGCACGACGTCACCCTGTCGGGTGGAACGCTCAATCTTGGCGGCACCGTCACCAGCAACGTTTTCATCTCGAGCGGCGGCATAGAAAACGTGCTGGTGGGAGGATTGGTCTCGGCATCCTCCAACGGTGTAGGGACGACGGTTTCGGCCGGCGGCATCCTTAACGTGATGGGGACCACGTCCAACATGGTGGTGGTGTCCAGCGGCGGCGTCGAGAACGTCTCGTCCGGTGGCGTCATCCAGGGCACCATCAGCGGTGCGGCCAGTGCGGGAACCTTCATCGCGGCCGGCGGAACGCTCAACCTCCTGGCCGGAGGCTCGGCTAGCATGATCAACGTGGCCGGCACGCTTAACGTGCAGGGCAAGATCACCAGCAATGTCACCATTCAGAGCGGCGGCCACGAAATTGTCTCTGCAGGTGGCTCCGTCACCGGCGTCACCGGTTCGGGGACCGTCATTTCCGGACTCGTCGACGTTCTCTCCGGCGCGTCGTTCGAATATGCGACAGTCTTCAATGGTGGTGACCTGAATGTCTCGTCCGGTGCGACGGCGGACCATATCTCCGTCTCGAGCGGCGGCATCTTCAACGTTGGCGGCACGGTTCTGAGCAATGTCTCGGTCTTTGCCGGCGGCATCGAGAACGTACTCTCCGGAGGCGTGGTTACCGGTGTGACCGGCTCCGGAACCGGGATTTCGGGCGGCACGGTCAACGTGTCGTCGGGAGGCGCGATCGACCACACGACCGTCATCAGCGGTGGCGTGCTGAACATTAAATCTGGAGCCGCGGCGCACGACATCGCGGTGTCGAGCGGTGGTGCGCTCAACGTTGCCGGCGCGGTGACGAGCAACGTCGCGGTCTTTGCCGGAGGCACGGAAGTCGTTTCCTCGGGCGGCTCCACGGGGCCGGTCACGATCTCCGGCGGCGTGGTCGAACTGCGGGCCGGCAGCATCGCGAACGGCGGCATCACCTTCAGCGGTTCCGGCGGTCAGCTCAAGATCGATGGCACCTCCCTGGCCGGCACGACGATCAGCAGTCTGGTGCTGGGCGACAGCATCGATCTGGCAGGCCTCAATTTCGTATCGGGTGGGTCGGCGATCTTGCAGGCCGGCAACATCCTGCACGTCACCGAGGGGGCATCCACCTTCAATCTGCAGCTTGATGCGATACCCGGCGTGCGGTTCAGCGTCAGCGCGGATTCCGGCACCGGAACGCTGGTCACGACGCGTGCCGATATTGCGCCGGTCACGTCAGCGTCCAACATCCATGCAGGCTCTGGCCAGACCTCCGTGCTGGCTTCCAGCCTCTTTACGGTGTCGGACGCCGATGGCGATCCGATCACCCAATACGCGTTCTGGGACACCGGCGGCAACGGCCACTGGGTGGTGAATGGTGTCGCCCAGGCGGCCAACGCCGAGATCGATGTTGCCGCGGCGAACCTGTCGCAGGTGAGCTACGTGTTCGGTGCAAACGGCTCGACTGATACCCTTCGCGTTCGAGCCAATGACGGCACGGTTTGGGGCGACTGGACTCAATTTACGGCCAAGGCATTTGGCGACAACGCGCCAACCGTGAACGCAGTCAACGTGACTGCGGCGCACGGCCAGACGTCGATTGCTGCATCGAGCCTGTTCACGGTGAGCGATCTGGACGGCGACACGATGACCCAGTACGCGTTCTGGGACACACAAGGTAACGGACATTGGGCCATCAACGGCGTCGTGCAGGCCACCAATGCCGAGATCGATGTTTCAGCGGCGAACCTGTCGCAGGTGAGCTACGTGTTCGGCCCCGGCGGTTCGACGCCGGATATGCTCTGGGTGAAGGCCAATGACGGTATCTTGTGGAGCGCCTGGCAGAGCTTCACGGCGTCGCCGGGCCCCGACACGGCTCCGGTGGTGACGGCACCGAACGTAACCGCCAATCACGGGCAGTTCTCGGCTCTCGCCTCGAGCCTGTTCTCGGTCAGCGATGCCGAGCACGACACGATCACCCAGTACGCGTTGTGGGACACCCAAGGTAACGGACATTGGGCCATCAACGGCGTCGTGCAGGCCACCAACGCCGAGATCGATGTTTCGGCGGCGAACCTGTCGCAGGTGAGCTACGTGTTCGGCCCCGGCGGTTCGGCATCAGATACGCTCTGGGTGAGGGCCAATGACGGCAGCATGTGGGGCGCCTGGCAGAGCTTCACGGCAACACCGGGCCCCGACACGGCCCCGGTGGTGACGGCACCGAACGTGGCCGCGGTTCACGGGCAGTTCTCGGCTCTCGCCTCGAGCCTGTTCTCGGTCAGCGATGCCGAGCACGACACGATCACCCAGTACGCGTTGTGGGACACCCAAGGTAACGGACATTGGGCCATCAACGGCGTCGTCCAGGCCACCAACGCCGAGATCGATGTTTCGGCGGCGAACCTGTCGCAGGTGAGCTACGTGTTCGGCCCGACCGGCTCGACGCCCGATACGCTCTGGGTGAGGGCCAATGACGGCAGCATGTGGGGCGCCTGGCAGAGCTTCACGGCAACACCGGGCCCCGACACGGCCCCGGTGGTGACGGCACCGAACGTGGCCGCGGTTCACGGGCAGTTCTCGGCTCTCGCCTCGAGCCTGTTCTCGGTCAGCGATGCCGAGCACGACACGATCACCCAGTACGCGTTGTGGGACACGCAAGGTAACGGACATTGGGCCATCAACGGCGTCGTGCAGGCCACCAACGCCGAGATCGATGTTTCGGCGGCGAACCTGTCGCAGGTGAGCTACGTGTTCGGCCCCGGCGGTTCGACATCAGATACGCTCTGGGTGAGGGCCAATGACGGCAGCATGTGGGGCGCCTGGCAGAGCTTCACGGCAACACCGGGCCCCGACACCGCCCCGGTGGTGACGGCACCGAACGTGGTCGCGGTTCACGGGCAGACGTCGGCGCTCGCCTCGAGCCTGTTCTCAGTCAGCGATGCCGAGCACGACACGATCACCCAGTACGCGTTGTGGGACACGCAAGGTAACGGGCATTGGGCCATCAACGGCGTCGTGCAGGCCACCAACGCCGAGATCGATGTTTCGGCGGCGAACCTGTCGCAGGTGAGCTACGTGTTCGGCCCCGGCGGTTCGGCATCAGATACGCTCTGGGTGAGGGCCAATGACGGCAGCATGTGGGGCGCCTGGCAGAGCTTCACGGCAACACCGGGCCCCGACACGGCCCCGGTGGTGACGGCACCGAACGTAACCGCCAATCACGGGCAGTTCTCGGCTCTCGCCTCGAGCCTGTTCTCGGTCAGCGATGCCGAGCACGACACGATCACCCAATACGCGCTCTGGGACACGCAAGGTAACGGACATTGGGCCATCAACGGCGTCGTCCAGGCCACCAACGCCGAGATCGATGTTTCGGCGGCGAACCTGTCGCAGGTGAGCTACGTGTTCGGCCCCGGCGGTTCGACGCCCGATACGCTCTGGGTGAGGGCCAATGACGGCAGCATGTGGGGCGCCTGGCAGAGCTTTACGGCAACACCGGGCCCCGACACGGCCCCGGTGGTGACGGCACCGAACGTGGCCGCGGTTCACGGGCAGACGTCGGCGCTCGCCTCGAGCCTGTTCTCGGTCAGCGATGCCGAGCACGACACGATGACCCAGTACGCGTTGTGGGACACGCAAGGTAACGGACATTGGGCCATCAACGGCGTCGTGCAGGCCACCAACGCCGAGATCGATGTTTCGGCGGCGAACCTGTCGCAGGTGAGCTACGTGTTCGGCCCGACCGGCTCGACGCCCGATACGCTCTGGGTGAGGGCCAATGACGGCAGCATGTGGAGCGCCTGGCAGAGCTTCACGGCAACACCGGGCCCCGACCACCTTCCGGTCGTTTCGGCCTCGAACGTGGTGACGGTCTCCGGGCAGACGTTCGCCGCATCGAGCCTGTTCAGCGTCACGGACGCCGACGGCGATACCATCAGGAAATATGCGCTGTGGGATTCCAACTCGAACGGGCACTGGAGCATCAACGGCGCATCGCAGCCCGTGAATACCGAGATCGACATCACTGCGGCGCAACTTTCCCAGACGACCTATCAGGCCGGCTCGGGCACGGATCAACTCTGGATCCGGGCCAATGACGGCATTGCGTGGGGAGCCTGGCAGCCCTTCAACGTGACGGGCGAGAGCTCCACCAATGCCACCATCGCATCGGGCAGCACCCTGGAATTGACCGGAACGTCGAATGCCACCGTGGCGTTCCAGGGTTCGACGGGGACGCTCAAGCTGGACAATTCCGCGAGCTTTGCCGGAACGGTCGCCGGGATGACCGGTTCGGATGCGATCGATTTCGCGAACATCAGTTTCGCGAACGTTCACGCCCCGAGCTTCAGCGGAAACGCATCGGGCGGAACGCTCACGGTGACCGACGGCACCGTCACGGCGAGCATTGCGCTGCTGGGCAACTACATGGCCTCGACATTCGCGACCTCGAGTGACGGCCATGGCGGGACCCTGGTTGTCGATCCGCCGGCGACGCAGGTCAGCCAGCTGGCGCAGCCACAGCATGCGTGAGGCTGCGACGGTGAGGCATGTGGAGAGATCGCTGAGATAGGATGATCGTGGGGACCTGTTGCGGGTCCCCACAAAGCGTTTGTCGGAGCCGGATTGGAGAGCAACGGGCGGGCGTCAGCGGCGTCCTTCGCGGTCCTACGGTCGCCATTTTTCCCTCATGGAGGGTGCCGATCGTCACGTGAACCTTTTACCCAGATGTGTAGACGTAATGGCTACCGGGATTTTGCATTTCCTTCCTGGGGCTAGAGCCCACGCCGTCCGCATGCATTTTAAGCGGGCGATGTTGTGCTGATCTGAACCACCGCCCCGTCGCAGTATCCCGCTCCCGCGCGGAGGCGGCCTATGAAGCGTATGCCCACGAGCGAAGCGATCATCACCGTCGCCTTGTTGGTGATATTCGCGCTCGTGATCTGGTTTGGCGCAATGCCGTGACTCAGGGAAGCGACACGACTCGCAGGTTGTTTGTGCTTCCCGCCTGTCCAAAGGGAATGCCGGCGACGACGACCAACAGGTCGCGGCTTGATGCAAACTGCTCGGCATGCGCGAGAGCCGTCGCGCGCTCCACCATCTCCTCATAACTCCCGACGTCATCGGAAAGGACGCTGTGCGCGCCCCAGAGCAGGCACAGGCGGCGCGATACTTCGCGGCTCGGGGTGATGGCGAGGATCGGCAGGCTTGGCCGCTTGCGCGCCACGCGTGCGGCGGTGGTGCCGCTCGACGTGTAGGCCACGATGGCTACGGCGTGAATGACGGAAGCAAGGTCGGCGGCGGCCGTTGCAACCGCATGCGGCGGCGTCTGCTCTTTCGCCAGGCTGGGTTGCCTCGACGATGGAGCGGTACATCTTGTGCTGTTCCGTGCTGCGGATGATGCGATCCATCATCTCGACGGCCTCGCGCGGATAGCGCCCCGTCGCGGATTCCGCCGACAGCATCACTGCGTCAGCACCATCATAGATCGCGGTCGCAACGTCGGAGACTTCCGCACGGGTCGGTGTCGGCGCGGCGACCATCGAGTCCAGCATTTGCGTGGCGACGATCACGGGCTTCACCGCGAGACGGCACGCCCGCACCAGCTCCTTCTGACGCCCCGGCACGTCCTCATGCGGAATTTCGACGCCGAGGTCACCCCGCGCCACCATGATGGCGTCGCACAACTGGATGATGTCGTCGATCCGCTCGAGCGCCGCCGGCTTCTCGATCTTGGCCATCAGACCGGCGCGGTCGCCGACCAGACTTCTCGCCTCGATGATATCGGAGGGCTTCTGCACGAACGACAGGGCGACCCAATCGACGCCGAGGTTCAGGCCGAACTCCAGATCGAGGCGGTCCTTGGCGGTGAGCGGCGACAGATCGAGCACCGTTCCCGGCAGATTGACGCCCTTGTGGTTCGAGATCGTGCCGCCGACGATCACCTTGGCTTCGATGAAATCGTCACCGAGCCCGGCAACGCGAACCCGGACCCTGCCGTCGTCGATCAGAAGGTCGTGGCCGGGAGCCACGGCGGCGAAGATTTCCCGATGCGGCAGCGGAATCGACGTTCGCTCGCCCTCCGATCCGGACAGCACGAACCGGATGGTCTCGCCGGCCGCCACCACAATCTTGCCATCGCGCAAGGTGCCGACGCGGATTTTCGGACCCTGGAGGTCCATCAGAATGCCGATCGGCCGGTTGACTTCCTGTTCCAGCTTTCGGATCGCGGCATGGATGCTTGCGTGGTCGCTCTGGGTTCCGTGGCTGAAGTTGAGACGGAACGTATCGACGCCGGCCAGCAGCAGCGCCTTGAGCGTCTCGGGGGAACTGCTGGCGGGGCCGACGGTCGCGACGATCTTGGCCCGTCGATGACGACGCATGGGTTACCTCATGGCTGGCTTGCCGGCCGCAATCAGCACGGCGCGGATATCGTTGACATTGGTAAGCGTTGGCCCGGTGCGCACGAGGTCTCCAAGGTGGTCGAAGAAGGTGTAGCTGTCATGGGCTGCCAGATAGGCCCGCGCGTCGAGGCGATTGGCGGCGGCGCGCCGCAGGGTATCTGGACTGATCAAAGCTCCAGCCGCATCTTCCGTTCCATCTATACCATCGCTGTCTCCCGCAATCGCCCAGATATCGGACGTACCGGACAAAGCGATGACAAGCCCCAGCAGGAATTCGGTGTTGCGGCCGCCGCGGCCCGCCGGCCCGCGTCCGATCGTCACCGTCGTCTCGCCGCCGGAGAGTAGTACGGCAGGGGCCGGGCCGGGTTGCCCATGCCCCGCGACCGAGCGGGCGATGCCCGCCATCACGGTTCCGAGTTCGCGCGCCTCGCCTTCGATCGCGTCGCCAAGGATTATCGGGGTCAGGCCTTCATCCCGCGCTACCTTTGCCGCAGCGTCAAGCGCGTGGATCGGCGCGGCAAGGATGCGGACATCGGCGTCGATCTCGCCGGGTTTCGGGGTCTCGTCGGCTCGCGCAAGCAAAAGCCGCGCCGCGTCCGGCAGGTCGATCGCAAACCGGCTCACGATCTCCTGCGCGTCGGCTCTTGTGCTGCTGTCCGGCAGCGAGGGACCTGAGCCGATCGCTGTGGGATCGTCGCCGGGAATATCCGAGATCACAAGCGTCGTGACGTGGGCGGGGCGGGCGGCGAGCGCCAGCCGTCCACCCTTGATCGCGGACAGATGTTTGCGGACGACGTTCATCTCGGCAATCGTCGCGCCGCTCGCAAGCAGGGCCCGGTTGACCGCCTGCTTGTCGGCGAGGGTCATCGGGGATGCGGGAAGGGTCATCAGCGCCGAGCCTCCGCCGGACATCAGGGCGATGACGAGATCATCCGCTGAAAGCCCCTGAACGGCGCTGAGCATGCGAAGGGCGGCCGTCTTGCTCGTGTCGTCGGGCACGGGGTGAGACGCCTCGAGCACTTCGATGCGGCCCGCGGGAACTGAATGGCCGTGGCGCGTGACCACGACACCCGAAAGGTCGACGTCAGGCCAGGCCGCGTCGAGGCCTGCGGCCATCGCGGCCGATGCCTTGCCGGCGCCGACGACAATGCATCTGCCCTTCGGCTTTGCCGGCAGGGCGCGCGCGATGGTCAGCCTCGGATCGCAGCTGGCGATGGCAGCATCGAAGATCTTCCGCAGCGCCGTCCGCGCCCGCAGGTCCGTCCAATCAGTGTTCAATCGCCGCGCTCCGGCCAGGTGCAGGCGCGATCGCGGCCTTTACCGTCGTCTCACTGCCGAGAATGAAGGCGCGCCGCATCGGCTTGATCACCAGCAAGGCGGTCAGGGCTGCGGTGGCATTGAGCGCAACCGCGACGATGAACACGGCCTGCCAGCCGAGCTGCGTGGAGATGATGCTCGCGAGCGGCACGAGCAGCGCCGCCGTGCCCTTCGCTGTGTAGAGCATGCCGTTGTTGGTGGTCGCGTATTTGGCGCCGAACGTGTCGCCCGAAGTCGCCGGAAACAGGCTGTAGATTTCGCCGAAGACGCCGAAATAGACCGCTGTGGCCAGCACGAAGACAACCGGAATGTGGCCGTAGGTGGAGAGTGTCAGCAACATCAGCGCCGCAGTCGCGAACGCAATGAACATCGTGTGCTCGCGGCCGATCGTGTCGGAGACCCAGCCGAAGAACGGACGGCCGAAACCGTCGAACACACGATCGAGCGAGATGGCAAAGGTCAGCGCCGCCATCTGGAAGCCCGCCAGGGTAACCGGCGTGTCCGCGATCTTGAAGTCGTGGGCGATCGGCCCGATTTGCGCGGCGGTCATCAACCCGCCGGAAGCCACCATGACGAACACCAGGTACATGACCCAAAAGATCGGCGTGCGCAGGACCTGCGGCGGCGTGTAGTCGATCGCGCTCTGCGGCAGATTGAGCTGCTTTTTCCTGGGGGCCTCGACGCCATGCGGCGGGCGGACGAACCAGGCCAGCAGGAGAACGATCAGGCCTTGCCCGATACCGAACGTCAGGAACGTGCTTTGGTAGCCGCTGGTGGCAATCATGTTGGCGATCGGCACGACGGTGAGGGCTGCGCCGGCGCCGAATCCCGCGGCGGTCGCGCCTGCGGCGAGGCCGCGCCGGTCCGGAAACCATTTCAGCGCGTTGCCCACGCATGTGCCGTAGACGGCACCGGCACCGATGCCCGCGACAATAGCCGCCGCATAGAGCATGACGAGCGAAGAGGCGTATGAGTTCAGCACCCAGGCCAATCCGATCATCAGCCCGCCGAACGTGATGACGATGCGCGGGCCGTATTTGTCGACGAACCAGGCTTCGACCGGCACGAGCCATGTCTCCGTCATCACGAAGATCGTGAAGGCGAGCTGGATGGCCGGACGACCCCAGTGATATTTCGCGTCAATCGGATCGACGAACAGCGTCCAACCGTATTGCAGGTTGGCGATCATCGCCATGCAGACGATGCCGATCGCGAGCTGGAACCAGCGGAAGCCGCCGGGCGACGATACCGGTTTCGTGCTGCAGATCATGTGCGCTCCCAAGAGAGGTTGGTCGGTTGGTCCGACTGCGTCGGGCTGTCGTCCTGACGCTGCCTACTGACGAAATTCGTTGGTCAACTCACCGATTCCGTCGATCGCGACGGTGACGGTATTGACCGGCTCCTTCATCACTCCGACGCCGATCGATGTCCCGCAGCAGATCAGGTCGCCCGGCAACAGCGTCATGTCGTGCGAGATCTTGCTGACCAGCGCCTGCGCGCTGAAGATCATGTCGGCGATCGGGTAGTTCTGGCGCTCCACGCCGTTGAGGATGGTGCGCACCACCAGGCGTGCGGGGTCGACGCCCGAGGCGATCACGGGACCGAAGGGGCCATATCCGTCAAAACCCTTGGCCCGCGCCCATTGCGGGAAGGTCGGGTCGCGATTGAGGATGTCGGCGGCGGTGACGTCGTTGGTGCAGGTATAGCCGAAGATGAAGCCGTCGGCCTGTTCGGGTGTGACGGCCGTGCAGCTCTTGCCGATGACGATGCCGAGTTCGCCTTCGTAGGTCGTCTTCCCATCGTAGCCGGGGGGGCGCGTGATGACGGCGCCAGGCGCGGTCACGCTGGTCTGCGCCTTCAACAAATACAGCGGTTCGGCCGGCTCAGGCGATTTCAGCTTCGCCGCCAGCGCGTGGAAATTATTCCAGAGCGCGACGATCTTGCTCGGCTCGGTGGGCGCGAGCAGCTCGACATCGTCAAGCGCCAGCATCTGTCCGGTCGGTCGTGTCTCGCCGAACATCTCGCCCGTGTGGACGGAGATGCCGGACGGGGTGAGTTGCCCGAAGCCGATTTCGGCATGGTGGCGGAAGCGGACCCAGCGCGTCACATTGGCCATCGTGATCACGCCACCGCAAGCGATTGGGCTTCGACGCCGGCCGCCCCGTCATAGAGGCCTGCCAGTCTGGTGCGCTGCGCGACCAGCGCCAGCACCGCATCGAGCGCGGGCGTCGCAATTCCCGTCATCCGGCCCATCTCCTGCACCACGGTGATCAGCGGATCGATCTCGACGGGACGTCCGCGCTCGAGATCCTGCAGCATCGAGGTCTTGTGCGCGCCGACCTTGCGTGCGCCCTCGATGCGGCGTTCGACATCGACCCGAAACTTGACGCCGAGGCTTTCCGCGATCGCCTGGGCCTCCAGCATGATCGCCCTGGACAGCGCGCGCGTGCCGGGATTGGTGCAGATGACGTCGAGGGTCGCGTGGGTGAGGGCGCTGATCGGGTTGAAGCAGACATTGCCCCACAGCTTGAGCCAGATCTCGTCGCGAATGCGGTCGAGAACCGGCGCCTTCATGCCCGCCGCCGTGAACAGGGCGGCAAGCCGCTCGACGTCAGGCGTGATCTCGCCGGAGGGTTCGCCGAGCGGAAAGCTGTTGCCGTAGACGTGGCGGATCACGCCGGGCGCCTCGATTTCGGTGGCGGGATAGACCACGCAGCCGATGGCGCGCGCGGGGTCGAGCTCGTTCCACTGCCGACCGCCGGGATCGATGCTCTCCAGCGCCGATCCTTCGTGCCGTCCGCCGTGCTTGTAGAAATACCAGTAGGGAATGCCGTTGACGGCGGTGACGATGCGGGTCCGCTCACCGAGCAGCGGCCGCATCGGTTCGATGACGCCGGTGATCGAATGCGCCTTGAGGCAGATGATGACGAAATCCTGCTCGCCGAGTTCGGCCGGGTTGTCGGTACAGCGCGGATGCACCACGCGCTCCTCGTCGCCGATCAGGAGCTTCAGGCCGTTCTGCCGCATCGCGGCGAGGTGCGCGCCCCGCGCCACCAGGCTGACATCGGCGCCAGCGCGCATAAATTCGACACCGAGATAGCCGCCGATGGCGCCGGCGCCGTAGATGCAGACCTTCATGAAATCCTCGCGAGCAGAGTGGGGGCACAGCATGAGCCGCAACGGCTCGAACCGGGTTGCGTGACAATGACCTTGGGAAAATCCGTCAGGCCGCGCAGGCGGCTTCCTCCAGGGCAAAGCCGATGTCCCGCATGCTCACGACGCCGACCAGCCGGCCGTTGTCGATGACGGGGATATGGCGGATGTCGTGACGGACCATCAGACGCTCGACATCGGCGAGCGCATCCTGCGAAGTGCAGGACACCAGCGGCCGCGGCGAAATGAACTGCGCGACTTTCGCGGCGAGGCCACCCGTGCCGCGCTCGGCGATCACGGCAACCACATCGCGCTCGCTGAACATCCCGACCACGGCGGCGTCGACGCTGCGCGAGCCGTTCCTGACCACCAGTGCGCCGACATTGCTCGCGTACATCAGGTTCGCGGCAATGCTTACGGTTTCGCTCGAGCCGATCGTCACCACGTGCGCACTGTTGGTGCGAAGGATGTCCCCGACATACATGGTATGGTCCTCCCGGTTGCATCATTGGATCGTTAAGAAACAATCGTGGTATACATTATCCCAGAAGTCAAACAAAAGAATCGGCGTGTTCTGCAAGAAAAATGGCAAAAATGCTTACCTATTCTTGCTTATTCTCGAATTCTGCAACCTTGACTCTGGGGTCTTTTGGTATGCCATATGCCAATTGTGACGCTCGTTGTCGGCGAGCAATTTCGTTCTGAACCGCAACCGGTTAGGGGCAGGTCGTGATGAAAAGAGAGCCGATCCGGCGCAAGCCGTCCGATCCCGATCTTCGCGCTCCGTCGGATCAGGACGCGCGAGACGGCGGCGTTCAATCTGTCGATCGCGCGATGCAAATCATCGAAGCGCTCGCAGAGGATGACGAAGGCTATCGGCTGACTGATCTTGCGATCCGCATCGGCTTGCCGCCGTCCACCGCTCACCGGCTGCTGACGACGCTGGAGAATCGCAGGTTCGTGCAGTTCGACCGCGAGGAGTCCAAGTGGCACATCGGCGCGCAAAGCTTCGTGGTCGGCTCGACCTTCATGCGCCGGCGCAATTTTTCCGCGCGGGCATTGCCCTATCTGCGCAAGCTGCGCGACCAGACCAGGGAAACGGCCAATCTTGCCGTCGTCGATGACGACTCCATCATCGTCGTATCCCGTATCGAGAGCCGGGAGATCATGCGCTCGCTGACCAAGGTCGGCGGACGTGTGGCGTTGATCGCGTCGGGCGTGGGGAAGGCGGTGCTGGCCGCGTATTCCGATGCGGACATCAACGCGATCATCCGCCGTCGCGGCATGCCGCGCCTCACGGAAAAGTCGATCATTCGGCCGGGCGAGCTGTTCAGGGAATTGGAGACCGTGCGACGCCAAGGCTATGCGGTGGACGATGAAGAGGCGCGGCTCGGCCTGCGCTGCGTGGCTGCGGTCGTCTTCAACGATTGCAGCGAGCCGTTCGCCGCGGTTTCCGTATCGGGGATGGCGGATCGGCTGACGGACGAGCGCTTACCGGAGATCGGAGCCATCGTGCACCAGATCGCAGCTGAGCTCTCGGCAGAGCTTCGCGGCAGCAGCCGCACGCAACCGTAGCAGGCGCAAGGCCTGCTGCTGTTCTCGGTTTTGCCGGTTTCCATTGTTTCGCAGGCGCTAATCTCTTGGAGAGATGCAAGAAATCGCAAGCGCTGCCACTGTGCGGAAAATCCAATCGATTGCGTTGAGATCGATGATCGCGGGCCTGATGATCATACTCAGGCCAACTCATAGCGAAGCGGGATCATCAGATGAAGATGCGAGCAATCGATGCAGCAGTGCGCATTCTCGAACGCGAGGGGATCACTTGTGCGTTCGGCGTTCCCGGCGCCGCGATCAACCCGCTTTACTCCGCGCTGAAGCGCAACGGCTCGATCCGGCACATTCTGGCGCGCCATGTCGAAGGCGCCTCGCATATGGCGGAAGGCTATACCAGGGCGAAGGCGGGCAATATCGGCGTTTGCATCGGCACCTCGGGCCCGGCCGGAACCGACATGATCACGGGCCTCTATTCGGCGATCGCGGATTCGATTCCGATCCTCTGCATCACCGGGCAGGCGCCGCGGGCGCGGCTCTACAAGGAAGATTTCCAGGCCGTCGACATCGAGGCGATCGCAAAGCCGGTGACGAAATGGGCCGTCACCGTGCGCGAGCCGGCGCTGGTGCCGCGCGTGTTCAGCCAGGCTTTCCATGTCATGCGGTCCGGGCGGCCGGGACCGGTGCTGATCGATCTTCCCCTTGATGTGCAACTGGCCGAGATCGAGTTCGACGACGAGACCTATTCGCCGCTGCCGGTCTACAAGCCTGTGGCGACACGCAAGCAGATCGAGAAGGCGCTCGAGATGCTCAACGCCGCAGAGCGGCCGCTGATCGTGGCCGGTGGCGGCGTGATCAACGCTGATGCATCCGAGCTGCTGGTGGCCTTCGCCGAAGCGGTCAACGTTCCGGTCGTCCCGACGCTGATGGCGTGGGGCGCCATTCCGGACGATCACGCGCTGATGGCCGGCATGGTCGGCTTGCAGACCAGCCATCGCTACGCCAACGCCACGATGCTCGAATCCGATTTCGTGCTCGGCATCGGAAACCGCTGGGCCAATCGGCATACCGGCTCGATCGAGACCTACACCAAGGGCCGCAAGTTCGTTCATGTCGACATCGAGCCGACCCAGATCGGACGGGTTTTCAATCCGGACCTCGGTATCGTGTCGGACGCCAAGGCCGCGCTGGAAATGTTCGTGACCGTCGCCCGGGAGTGGCGGAAGTCCGGCAAGCTGCGCGATCGGCAGGCCTGGCCTGCAGCCTGTCGCGACCGCAAGCGCTCGATGCTGCGCAAGAGCCATTTCGACAACATCCCGATCAAGCCGCAGCGCGTCTACGAGGAAATGAACAAGGCGTTCGGCCGCGACACCTGCTACGTGACCGTGATCGGATTGTCGCAGATCGCGGGTGCCCAGTTCCTCAACGTCTATCAGCCGCGCAATTGGATCAACGCCGGGCAGGCCGGTCCGCTTGGCTGGACGCTGCCCGCCGCGCTCGGCGTGCGCGCCGCCGATCCCGGCCGCGACATCGTCGCGCTGTCGGGTGACTACGACTTCCAGTTCCTGATCGAGGAGCTCGCCGTCGGGGCGCAGTTCAATCTGCCCTACATCCACGTCGTCGTGAACAATTCATATCTCGGGCTGATCCGGCAGGCGCAGCGCGGCTTCGACATGGACTATCACGTCCAGCTCTCGTTCGAGAACATCAACGCGCCCGAGATCGGCGTCTACGGTGTCGACCACGTGACCGTCGCGGAGGGGCTCGGCTGCAAGGCGATCCGTGTGACGGATCCGAACGAGGCACAGGCCGCGTTCGCGACCGCGCGCGAGCTGATGGCCAAGCACCGGGTGCCCGTGGTGGTGGAGTTCATTCTCGAGCGGGTCACCAACATCGCGATGGGAACGGAGATCGACAACATCGTCGAATTCGAGGAGGTGCTCGATCTCCCGCTCGATGACGTGCCGAGCGCACAACGATCCGGCACGCTGTTGCCGGCCTGACGACATCATCCAGCGCTGCCCCAAGCGGAGATAGACCCGTGCCTCAATTTGCCGCCAATCTTACCATGCTCTTCAACGAGCTGCCGTTCCTCGATCGGTTCGCCGCCGCCAAGGCCGCCGGCTTCAACGCCGTCGAGTATCTCTTTCCATACGACTTCGAAAAGGGCGCGTTGCGCGAGGAGTTGGCGCGCTGTGGGCTGACCCAGGTGCTGCACAATCTTCCGGCGGGCAATTGGGCCGCCGGCGAGCGGGGCATTGCGATCCTGCGCAACCGTGTCGATGAATTTCGCGACGGCGTGGTGCGCGCGATCGACTACGCGAAGGCGCTGGATTGCCGGCAGCTGAACTGCCTGGTCGGCATCGCTCCCGCCGGTGCGGACGCGGCAGACCTGCGCGAGACCCTGGTGTCCAATCTGCGCTTCGCCGCCGCTGCGCTCGGCCAGCACGGCATCAAGCTCCTGATCGAGCCGATCAACACAATCGATATTCCCGGCTTCTTCCTGAGCGGGACGGAACAGGCGGTGCAGCTCATTTCCGACGTGGGCTCATCCAACCTGTTCATCCAGTACGACATCTATCACATGCAGATCATGGAAGGCGATCTGGCGCGGACCCTGCAAAAGCATCTCGACCGGATCGCGCATGTCCAGCTCGCCGACAATCCTGGCCGGAACGAGCCGGGGACCGGCGAGATCAACTATCCCCATTTGTTCAAGCATCTCGACAGCATCGGATATCGCGGCTGGATCGGATGCGAGTACAAGCCGCGGACGACCACGCTCGAGAGCCTCGCCTGGCATGCCGCGGAGATTTTCGTGACCTAGAGCCGTTGCGTTCCGATCGAACCGGAACGGAGCTCTGGATTTTTGTTTTTGACGCGTTTTCCTCACGCGAAGCGGTATCCGCTTCGCTGGAAGACATTCCAATCCGCCTGACAGGAGCGACGACAAATGAAAGACATCGGATTTATCGGGCTCGGCACCATGGGACGTCCGATGGCGAGCCACCTCCTG
The DNA here is from genome assembly GCF_042258955.1 of Bradyrhizobium sp. ma5. Lineage (NCBI taxonomy): Bacteria > Pseudomonadati > Pseudomonadota > Alphaproteobacteria > Hyphomicrobiales > Nitrobacteraceae > Bradyrhizobium > Bradyrhizobium sp. ma5. The sequence continues at coordinate 5,405,575 of NZ_CP170156.1, read as the reverse complement.
GCTGCCGGCTATCGCCTGTTCCTGCACGACGTCGCGCCGCTTCCGCCCGACCTTATTGCAGCCGGCGCCGTCGCTTGCGAGTCCGCGAGGCAAGTGGCGCAGGAAGCCGACGCCGTGATCATCATGGTGCCGGATACGCCGCATGTCGAAGCCGTGCTGTTCGGTCGCGGCGGCGTCGCGGAGGGGGTGTCCAAGGGCATGATCGTGGTCGATATGAGCTCGATCTCGCCGCTGGCGACGAAGGAGTTTGCACGTAAGATCGATGCGCTCGGAGCCGACTATCTCGACGCGCCGGTTTCCGGCGGCGAGGTCGGCGCAAAGGCGGCAAGCCTGACCATCATGGTCGGCGGGCGGGAGCGGGCGTTCAACGCGATGAAGCCCCTGTTCGACGCGATGGGGAAGAATGTCACGCATGTCGGCGGCAATGGCGATGGCCAGACCACCAAGGTTGCGAACCAGATCATCGTGGCGCTGACCATCGAGGCGGTGAGCGAGGCGCTGCTGTTCGCGTCCAAGGCGGGTGCCGATCCTGCGCTGGTGCGCAAGGCGCTGATGGGCGGCTTTGCCTCGTCCCGGATCCTTGAAGTGCACGGCGAGCGCATGCTGAAGCGCAATTTCGATCCGGGATTTCGCATCGAGCTGCATCAAAAGGATCTCAACCTCGCGCTGGAAGGCGCACGGGCACTCGGGTTGTCGCTGCCGGGCACAGCAGCCGCCCAGCAATTGTTCAACGCCTGTACTGCGCTCGGCGGCAAGGCCTGGGACCATTCCGCTATTCTGCGAGCGCTGGAGGTGATGGCTAGCCACGAGGTGGCGGCTGCCTGAGCTTCGTGCAATGATCGCGGTGCCGAACTGCAATGGCCAGTCCTGGTGAAGAGCTCGACGGTTCGGCACCCGTATATTAAAGACCGATCTCTGGCTCCTTGACACGGTAAGTAAAAATATTATTACATGCCGTGCTTGGGAGATACGGCTGATGTTGCAGACAAAACGAAGCTATGGCGGCATGGTGACCGCGCCGCACCACCTGGCGGCGCAGGCGGGACTCGCCGTCCTGTCAGAAGGTGGCAATGCCATTGAGGCGATGATCGCCGCGGCCGCGACGATTGCCGTGGCCTATCCGCATATGAACGGCCTCGGCGGCGACAGCTTCTGGCTGGTCGGCCGCGCCGGTTCGAAGCCGGTCGGGATTCAGGCTTGCGGACGCGCCGCGATGGCAGCGGATCGCAGCTGGTATCGCGAGCGTGGCTGCAGCAGCATTCCCGGTCGCGGCCCGCTCGCCGCGCTCACCGTCGCCGGTACCGTCGACGGTTGGCAGAAGGCCTATGAATTCAGCCGCGATCGTCATGACGGGCGGCTGCCGATGGCGCGGCTGCTCGAACCGGCAATCCGGCATGCCGAGGAGGGCGTGGCCGTCACCAGCACGCTGCATGAGAACATCCGAAAGAAGCGGCCTGAGCTCGAAAACGTGCCCGGCTATGCCGAGGTCTATCTGCCGCAAGGCGCCCCGCTCGCGTTCGGTGCGCGGCTGCGGCAGCCGCGTGTCGCCGCGACGCTGCGGCGTCTGGCCAAGGCCGGGCTGTCTGATTTCTATCGCGGCGAACTGGCACGCTCGATGGCGGCCGACCTCGAGCGGGCAGGGAGCCCGCTGCGATTGGCTGATCTCGAGCGGCATCAGGCATCGCTGGTGACGCCGCTCTCGGTCGAGGTGTCCGGCCACAAGGTCTTCAACATGCCTCCGCCGACGCAGGGGCTGGCCTCGCTCCTGATCCTGGCGCTTTATGCCCGGCGCATCGCCGGTGAAGCCGATGGCGTCGATCATCTGCATAGGCTCGTCGAATGCACGAAGGCTGCGTTCCGTATTCGCAACGGCCACGTGACCGATCCCGACTACATGAAGCGGCCGGCCGCCGAATTCCTGTCTGAACAGTCGCTGGCCGCGCTTCACGAAACAATATCCGATCGCCGCGCCGCGCCGTGGCCCGATCCGTCCAAGCAGGGCGATACGGTATGGCTCGCTGCGACCGATCGCAACGGGCTCAGCGTCAGCTTCATTCAAAGCGTCTATTGGGAGTTTGGTTCGGGCGTCATCCTGCCCGAGAGCGGCGTCACCTGGCAAAATCGCGGAACGAGCTTCAGCCTCGGCGAGACCGATACCAATCGGCTGGATCCGGGACGCCTGCCGTTCCACACCATCCAGCCGGCGATGGCCGAACTCGGCGATGGGCGGCTGATATCCTTTGGCACGATGGGTGGAGAGGGGCAGCCGCAGACCCAGGCCGCGATCTTCTCCCGTTACGCCATGCACGGCCAGGAGCTGCAGTCCGCGATTACGGCGCCGCGCTGGCTGCTTGGTCGCACCTGGGGCGAGGAAAACAACAATCTGAAGATCGAATCCCGCTTCGATCCCGCAATCATCGATCGGCTCCGCGCGCTCGGCCACGACATTCAGGTGACCGGCCCGTTCGAGGAGATCATGGGACACGCCGGCGCCATCGTCTGGCATCCGGACGGCCTGATGGAAGGGGCCAGCGATCCGCGCAGCGACGGCGTCGTTGCGACCCGCTGAGGGGCATTCCCGGCGCATGATCCGCACGACACGGTGTCGTGCGGCTGACCTCTTAGCGTGACGGCTTGCCGAGGCGCGCCGTCGCCTTCGATGCTGCAGCCTTGTCCTTGCGTGCCCCGGCAGGGGCCGTCAGCCAGGTCAGGATCATGTCCTGCGCATGCTCGCGCCGCAGCTCGAGCCAGTCCGAAGCGCCGAGATCCTTGTCGAACATCGCCGACAATGTGTACCGGTTGGAAACGTGGAAATAGCTCATCGCGGTGATTGAGACATAGAGCTGGATGGGATCGACATCACCGCGAAACAGGCCCGCCGCCACGCCGCGCCGCAGAATGCTTTCGATGCTTGCGACCAGGGGCAAAGTGAGATCGGCAATCTTGCGCGACTTGCGCATATTGCGCCCGCGCTGAAGGTTCTCGGTGTTGATCAGCGCGATGTAGTTCTGGTGCTGTCCGAAGAAGGTGAATGTGAAATCGATCAACCCGCTCATTGCGGCGATCGGCTCGAGATCATCCAGGTTCAGCCGCTGTTCGGCCGCGCGAATTTCGGTGTAGACGTCCTCGAGGACGGCTATGTAGAGCCCGTTCTTGTCGCCGAAATAGGCGTAGAGCAGGCGCATATTGGCCTTGGCGCGCTGCGCGATGGCCTCGACGCGTGCGCCGCCGAGGCCATTGTGGCAGAACTCGAACGTTGCCGCGCGCAGGATCGCTTCCTTGGTGAGCGCGGAATCGCGAGGCCGCTTTCCGCGTGTGGTACTGCGGGTGGGGCTGGTCGGTGCTGTCGTTTCTGTCACGGCGTCAACCTTGCCTGGGCTCGGGTGGTCACGCAGGGCAGGTCCGCATCAGGCCACATCGGGCAGCGGACCGGTTCCCGGCGCAAGCAGCTGGGATTGAGATCGGCATTGCGACTGTTCGTCAAGTGCGATTCCTCCATGTTCACTGCTTCCGGGCGTCGGGTGCCACCATCACGCCACTCTGCGCGACGAGTCGGCCGGCCTTGTAGACATCGCGTGGCTTGGGACGAGCAACCACGGCTTCCTGGACATGCCGGGCGTCGAGCACGACGAAATCCGCCGTCCCGCCGACAGTCAGGCCGTAATCCTTGAGGCCAAGCGCGCGCGCTGCGTTGGTCGTCACCATGTCAAAGGCCACGGCCAACTGATCGTCCGTGTTGAAGCCGGAGCGATAGCCGACCATCATTGCGCGTTCCAGCAGGTCGCCGTCGCCGTAGGGCCACCAGGAATCGCGGATGTTGTCATTACCTGAGAACACGGTGACGCCGGCATCGCGAAGCAGCAACACGGGCGGAAATGCGTGCGCGCCGGGGGCATTGGTGAAAATGGCGACGCCGGCTTCGGCAAGCCGCTGCGCGGTACGCTGAGCCACGTCAACAGCCACTTCGCCGAGCGCGTAGGCATGGCTGATCGTGACCTTGCCGCCAAGGCCCGACGCTTTGGTGCGTCGCGCGATCTCCTCGATCTCCGAGATGCCCTGCAGGCCGCCGTCATGCAGGTGAATATCGATGCCGACGCCATGCCGCTCGGCGATCCCGAAGACGACGTCAAGATGCCCGGCAACGTCGCCATCATGGCCTGCGGGATCGAGTCCGCCGATCAGATCGGCGCCGGCGCGAACGGCCTCCTCAAGCAATGTGGCCGTTCCGGGCGATGTCACGATGCCGCTCTGGGGAAACGCGACGATCTGGATCGAAAGCTTCTCCCGATGCGCCTCCCGTGCAGCGGCGATCGGTTCGAAATGCCGCAGACCGACCTCGGCGTCGACATCCACATGGCTGCGCATGTGAGTCGTGCCCTGCGAGACGCAAAGATCGATCAGGGCCGCGGCCCGAACCGGGATCGGCTTGGCAGCGGCGAGGGCTTCCTTCTCGAATTTGACGCGCTCGCGCACATTGAAGCCCGCGGTACAGGGCCGGTGCGGCTTCCAGTCGTCGCCGATGAAGCATTTGTCGAGGTGGATGTGACCTTCGACCATGCCGGGCAGCACCAGCCGCCGGCCAAGATCGCGCCTTTCGCCGACTGCGCCGTAGCTTTGCGGGGACGACGCGATCGCCACGATCTTGCCGCCGCGGACGGCGATTTCGACCAGCTGGCCGTCGGTGAGCCGCGCGTTCTGAAAGAGTGTGTCGATGGCTGTCACTTCAAGTCTCCAGTTTCTTATGTCGGCACGATGCCGTCGGGCAGGGCGCGCGAAAATGCCGCGATCTCGCCGGCGGTGGTGATCCAGATGTCGTCGCGCCGTGCGACGATCGCCTGCAGGGCGCGTCGCAGCGGCCGCAGCCGGTGGGGCTGGCCGACCAGATATGGATGCAGCGCGATCCCCATCACCAGCGACTGCTTGGCGGATTGCGCGAGCATCTCCTCGAATGTGTCCGTGATCATGGTCGCAAACTGTTCGCCGCTGTCCTTGCGCCCGACGATCGAGGGGATGTCGTTCAGTTCCTGTGGATAGGGGACGGATAGGATCCGCCCGCCATCCCTTGTCGAGAACCACACCGGCTGATCGTCCATGCACCAGTCGAGCAGGTATTGGTAGCCCGCTTCGGCGAGAAGATCCGGCGTCACGGCGGATTGCGAGATCCATGGACCGAGCCAGCCGAGCGGCCGTCGTCCCTCGGCCCGCGCGATGACATCCGTTGCTTCCGCAATCAGTTGCTGCTCGTCGGCAGGTGAGAGCACGCCCTGCCGTTCGGAATTGGTCCGTCCATGGCCGACGACCTCGTCGCCGCGCGCACGAAATGCGTCCATGACTTCCGGGCAGTAGTGATAGATGCTGCTGTTCGCAAGCACGGAGACCGGCTGTTTCAGCTCGTCGAACAGGTCGATGAGCCGCCAGACGCCGACCCGGTTGCCATAGTCGCGCCAGGCGTAGTTGAGGACGTCCGGATGTGGACCGCCCGAGCAGAGTTCGGCGCCGAGTCCGTCGCCGAAAGCGAAATGCTCGAGGTTGAGCGCGACGTAAACCGCGAGGCGCTTTCCGTTGGGCCACACGAAGTCGGGCCGGCGCGTGATCGCACTGTAGCGGTAGCGGTCGTGAGAGCGGAGACCGCGTGCCGGATCCGGCGTTTGCGCGGATGTTGCACCGCCGAGAACGCCACGCGAGGTGGCCCGCTCCGGTTCCGCTCCAGTCTCCCGTTGCATTGCAATCTCCATCCGGCGCGCGATCAGCCGCTTGACATTCGTCAATTTGTGAAGAAAGTTTTTACTTCCGTCAAGGCCGCGGAGACAGCGGCAGCGGACCAGAGGCGGCTTGGGAGCCGTCGGAGCGGGAGGAATTGCAGAAATGAGCTACGCTTGTACCCCCATCACCGGGTTGTGCCGCCGCGTTGTCTTGCAGGGCGCGCTCGCCATTCTCATCGGCTCTGTGCCGCTCGCGGAGCGGGCACGGGCCGCCGAGCCGATCAAGATCGGCCTGGTCACCGCGCTGTCGGGGCAGTCGGCGCGCGCCGGCGAAGCGTTGACCCGCGGCGCCACGATCGCGATCGAGGAGATCAACGCCAAAGGGGGCGTGCTCGGCCGTCCGCTGGAGCTGGTGCGCCGTGACGATGAAAGCAATCCCGCGAAGGGACTGACCGCCGCGCGCGAACTGATCCAGCGCGAGAAGGTCGCGGTGCTGCTCGGCGGTCTCGATACGCCGGTCCAGCTTGCGATCGTGCCGTTCGTCAACAACGTCAAGATGCCGTTCGTCGTGCCATGGGCGGCCGGAACCAACATCACGCAGAACGGCGCCGCGTCCAACTACGTATTCCGCGTCTCTGCGATGGACGACGAGGTCGACAAGGCGATCGTCGCGTTCGCCGGCAAGACCTTCGCAGCCAAGAAGCCGGGCCTCATCCTCGTCAACAATCCCTGGGGCGAATCGAACGAGCACGGCCTGCGCGCGGCGCTGAAGGCGGCCGGGATCGAACCGGCGGGTGTCGAGAAGTTCGAGGGGAACGACGTCGACGTGGTCGCGCAATTGTCCCGGCTCAAGCAGGCCGGCGCCGACTCCCTGTTCCTGGTCGGCAATGTCGGTCCATCCTCGCAGGTCGTGAAATCGCTCGACCGGATGGGCTGGGCGCCGCCGATCGTGTCGCATTGGGGACCGGCCGGCGGCCGCTTCACCGAGCTCGCCGGGCCGAGCGCCGAGAGCGTCGTCTTCGTGCAGACCTACAGCTTCTTCGGCAACCTCTCGCCGGTCGGCAAGCGCGTGCTCGCCGAGCTGCAGGCGAAGTATCCGGACATCAAGGGTCCGGCGGACGTGACGCCCGCGGTCGGCTTCGCCAACGCCTATGACAGCGTCCTGGTGATCGCCGGCGCGATCCAGAAGGCCGGCAGCACGGATCCGACCGCCATTCGTGACGGCTTCTACGGAATCGACCGGCTGGAAGGCCTGATCAAGACCTATGAGAAGCCGTTCGCCCAGGACAAGCACGATGCGCTGACGGCGCAGGACTACATCTGGGCCCACTTCGAAGACAATCACATCCTGCCGTTCAAGAACTGACGGCAGCGGTCGTCCAGCAAGCAGATCGGGGTGATCATCGATGTCGTTTCTTTCGGCGATAATAACCGGAATGGCGCTGGGGAGCATGTACGGTCTGCTCGCGCTGGGCTTTCACGTCACGTACGCCGTATCAGGCACGGTCAACTTCTCGCAGGGCAGCTCGATGACCCTGGGAGCCGTTGCCGGATACTTCTTCCTCATCGTGTGGGGCTGGCCGGCCGCGATCGGCATCCCCGCGGTGTTGCTGGTCTGCGCGGTCTACGGCGTTCTGATCGAGCGCTTCGCGGTGCGTCCGTTCGTGCTGCGCGGGTCGGAGAACTGGCTGATGGCGACCGTTGCGGTCGGCATCATCGTCGACAATGTGATGCTGTTCGTGTTCGGCAAGGAGCCGCGCAGCTTCCCGTCGATGCTCGCGGCCAAGCCGATCCAGATCGTGGAGGGGGCAGGGGTCTATCCGCTGCAGCTCCTGATTCCCGTGGTCGGCCTCCTGCTTGCGCTGGCGCTGCATCTGATCACCCGCCGCACGCGGCATGGCGTCGCGATGCTTGCGGTGGTGCAGAATCCAAATGCCGCGCGGCTGATGGGCATCAATGTCAGCGGCGCCATTGCCGCAAGCTACGCGGTGTCGGCGATGCTTGCGGGCGTCGCCGCGCTGCTGATCGCGCCGCTGTTCAACGTCTCGTCTGAGATGGGCACGCTGTTCGGCATCAAGGCGTTCGCCGCCGCGATCATCGGCGGCCTTGCCAGCGCCTGGGGCGTCATGCTGGCCGGATTGTGCCTCGGCCTGATCGAGGTGTTCGCAACCAACTATCTCGGATCGGTCTACACCCAGATCATCACGTTCGCTTCCGTCATCGTCATCCTCGTCGTCATGCCGCACGGGCTGCTCGGCCGAGCTGGAGTTAAGAAGGTATGACCTCGCGCGCCTCCCTTCTCGTCGCGGTCGCGGCGTTCGCGATTGCCATCGGCTACGCCGCGGTCGCGGACAGCTATTCGGTGTTCCTGATCGCGACGATTTCGCTGACGGCGATCGGCTGCATCGGCCTCAACGTCCTGCTCGGCCTCGCGGGGCAGATCTCGCTCGGCCATATCGGCTTCATGGCGATCGGTGCGTACACCACCGTGCTGCTGATGGAGAAGGCCGGCTGGCCCTACCTCGCCGCGACGGCAGGGGCCATCGTGCTGGTCAGCATCGTCGGCGGGCTGCTCGCGATGCCGGCGCTGCGGGTGCGCGGGCCGTATCTCGCGATGGTGACGATTGCCTTTGGCTTTATCGTCGAGCACGTCACGATCGAGTGGCGCGATCTCACCGGCGGCGGCAACGGCCTGATGCTGAGTGCGCCGCCGAGCGTGTTCGGCTATACGCTGTCCGAGCGTTCGCTGGCCATCGCCGGCGTCGTGCTGGTGTTTGCCGGCCTCATCCTGTTCGAGCGCCTGAAGCGAGGCGGCTGGGGCTATGCCATGCGTGCCGCTCGCGATACCGAGGTCGCGACGCGCTCGCTCGGCATCGATCTGGTGCAGGTCCGCGCCGTGGCCTTCGTGATCTCGGCGGCCGCGATGGCGCTGGCCGGCGCGCTGTTCGCACCGTTGCAGGGCTATATCAGCCCGAGCTCGTTTCCGTTCCTGCAATCGGTGCTGCTGTTGTTCGCGGTGATGGTCGGCGGCGCCGGCTCGGTGCTCGGTCCGGTGATCGGCGCAGCGCTCGTGGTGCTGCTGCCGGAAGCGCTGTCGGATCTCGCGGAGTATCGCCTGCTGGCCTTCGGCGTGCTGCTGTTCGTCGTGCTGCGCGCCGCGCCCTCCGGCATCGTCGGGCTCGTGGAGCAACTTGCCGCAAGATTCCTGCCGGCGCGCAAGCCGGTGGCAGAGCCCGCGATCGCTGCGGCGGAAACCGATGCTGCGATCCTCGAGACGCACAACGCGGCGGGACTCGACGTGACGGATCTCTCGATCTCGTTCGGCGGCGTGCGCGCCGTCCAGAGCGTCTCGTTCAAGGCGGCGCCCGGGGCCGTCACCAGCATCATCGGTCCCAACGGCGCGGGCAAGACCAGCGCGCTCAATCTGCTCTGCGGCTTCTACCGGCCGCAGGCGGGGACGGTGAAGCTCGGCGATCGCGATGTCACGGGCATGACGTCGCATTTGCTGGCGCGGGTCGGCGTGGCGCGCACGTTCCAGACCACGCAGCTGTTCGGCTCGCTCACCATCCTGGAGAACATCCTGCTGGCCGAGCGGGTCGGCCGTCTCGGCGGCGTCGTCTCCGCGCTGCGCAACTCGGAGACCGAGGGTTTTGCCCGGTTCCTGCTGCGCTTTGCCGGTGTCGATGGCGATGTCGATCGTCTCGCGGACTCGCTGTCCCATGGTGAGAAACGGCTGGTCGAGATCGCGCGCGCGCTCGCGTTGCGGCCCCACATCCTGCTGCTCGACGAGCCCGCGGCGGGCCTCTCGAAGGGCGACAAGCAGCGCCTGACCGCGCTGTTGCGCCGGATCGCCGATCTCGGGATCGCCGTCATCATCGTCGAGCACGACATGCCGATGATCATGTCGCTGAGCGATCTCATCGTCGTGCTCGACGGCGGCAAGCGCATCGCGATCGGCGATGCGGCGGCGATCCGCAACGATCCGCTGGTCCGCAAGGCCTATCTCGGCGACGCCACGCCCGGTGAGAAGAGCCGCGCGCCGCGGCCGGCGCGGCAGGGCACTGCACTCGAGGTCAAGACGCTCGATTCGTTCTACGGGTTGTCGCGCGCCTTGAACGGGATCGATCTGGTGGTCGCTCCCGGCGAGGCGGTCGCCGTGCTCGGCGCCAACGGCGCCGGCAAGACCACCCTGATGCGGTCGATCGCCGGTCTCGAGCCACCACGCTCGACGGGCGAAGTGCGGCTCGCCGAGACGCGCATCGACCGGATGCCCGCGCATGTTCGTGCCCGCAATGGCGTCGTGCTGGTGCCGGAAGGGCGGCAGGTGTTTCCGGAGCTGACGGTGAAGCAGAACCTCCAGCTCGGCGCCTATGCCCGCAAGGGAATAGACCTCGACGCCGAGATCGAGGCGATGTTCGTGCGCTTCCCGCGGCTGAAGGAGCGCATCGATCAGCGCGCCGGCCTGCTGTCCGGAGGCGAGCAGCAGATGCTCGCGGTGGCACGCGGGCTTCTGACCGGGCCGAAGATCTACATGCTGGATGAGCCGTCGCTCGGTTTGGCGCCGCTGGTGGTCGATGAACTGTTCGCGTCCTTCGAGCGGCTGCGCGGCGAGGGCATGACCATCATCGTGGTCGATCAGATGGCAGGCCACGCGCTCGCGCTGGCCGACCGGGCCTATCTTTTGGAAACGGGTGCGATCCTGAAGAGCGGCGCCGCCGACATCATCGCCGAGGATCCGCTGCTCGAGGCGGCCTATCTGGGTGGTGAGGCCCAAGCCGGCGCGCCGCAACGTTTCGCGGCCCAGGCACACTGAGGGAGACGAGGGCAGATGTTGGTCGGAGGCCGCGAAACTGATGGAAGGCAGCCAGGTCGCGTAAGCGCACCGGGCGAGCGGCGTCCCGAGCCCGCTGCGACGATCTGCGCCGATGTGGAAGTGGGGCTCCTTGCCGACAAGGCGCTTCGCGATCGCGCCGCGGGCCATGTCGTCGCCGTGTTCGAACGTTCGTTCTACGCCGTGATCGACGGGATCTGGATCTGCGTTGGGCGGATCGGGATCGGATCGGGTCCGTTGCACGTGGTCGGCGACTTCCGATGGCCGGGCCTTGTGGTCGGCGATCCCGTGCGGGTCGCGGACTCCATTCTGTGGATCGGAGCGACGCCGCTCGCGAATCTGGCCGCTCGGTCCGTCTGGGCGCCGCCCGCTGCACCACACTGGTCGATGAGCAGCGTCATGCGCGGCCTTGATGCCGTCGATGAGGTGTGGGGCGGTGAACTGACTTCGGAGGGCCTCGCCACGCTCGGGGCCGGACATGTTCCGAGCGACGCTTCTCCGCTTGTTCGAGCCGCCATGCCTGGTCTCGCTGCACTGGAGCTGATCCTTGCAGCCTCGGATGACGATTCGGATCGAGAGTCCGGGCTTGGCGGCCTGGTCGGTCTCGGGCCGGGGCTGACGCCGTCCGGCGACGATCTGATCGGCGGAGCGCTGATTGCGTTGGCTGCGCTCGGACGCATCGAAGCTCGCGACGCATTGTGGGACCATTGCCGCGTGCTGCTCGACGGCACCAACGACATCAGCCGAATCCATCTGCGCGCCGCGGCGCTGGGTTACGGCGCGGCGGCGCTGCACGCCGCCATCCATGCAACGATGAGCGGGGAGGCCGCCGAGTTTCGTCGCGCCCTCACGGCTCTGACGGCGATCGGACATACATCCGGACTGGATGCATTTGCCGGCAGTCTGATTGTCCTGCGCCACGCCCTTCGCGAACGGTGACGCCGTTGCAGACCGAATTTCCAGTTCTCCCAGACTGCTCCGAACGAAGTTCGGAGCACTTTTTTTAAGGCGGATTGCGCTTCGGCCGGTCCGCTGTTCGGGCGGCTACGGAAATTCGCATTCTCCGGGAATCCGGTCTTGACGAAGTAAGTGTTTTCTTATTTACTCAGGACAACGAAAACGAACTTGATTAGGGCGGAGACGATGACGGATCAGGATAGGCCGCAGTATCAGCAGTTGCTGGCGCGCAAGGTCGAAGTCGTGAATGTCGGGCTAGAGGGGTTCGTGAAGGACCTCCGCGACTGCGGCATCGACGTCGTTCACGTCGACTGGAAGCCGTCGGCGGGCGGCGATCCGCAGATGGCGGCCCTGCTCGCGAAGCTCGGTGTGTGAGGGCGCACCGATGAAACTGATCGAAGACGCAAACCAGCAGGCGCTCACCCGGATCCTCGAAGGGGAGCCGCGGCTGATCGACATCGTTCCCGCCCGCGAATTGATCCCGGACCTGCGCGAACGGATGATCCTCCACGCCGGACCGCCGATCTCCTGGGACAGGATGTGCGGCCCGATGCGCGGTGCGGTCGCCGGCGCCATCGTGTTCGAAGGGTGGGCGAAGGATCTGCCGACTGCGACCAAGCTCGCTGCCAATGGCGAGATCGAGTTTCACCCGAACCACCACTTCGGCGCGGTCGGCCCGATGACCGGCATGACCACGATGTCGATGCCGTTGTTCGTGGTCGAGAACGCGCGCTTCTCCAACCGCGCCTATTGCGCGATCAACGAGGGGCTCGGCAAGGTGATGCGCTTCGGCGGCAACGACGCCAGCGTGCTGAATCGTCTCGCCTGGCTGCGCGACGTGTTCGGGCCGACGCTCGGCAAGGCGATCCGTGCCGCCGGCGGCATCGACCTGAAATCGATCGTCGCGCGGGGCCTGTCAATGGGCGACGAGCTGCATCAGCGCAATCTGGCATGCTCGAGCGTCTTCCTTCGCGAGATCGCGCCCTGGATGGCGCGAAGCTCGACCGACAACGCCGTTCTCGCCGAATGCCTCGCATTCATCGGGCAGAACGATCAGTTCTTCCTCAACATCGCGATGGCGATGGGCAAGGCGATCACCGATCCCGCCAACGGCATCCGGGGCTCGACCATCGTCACCACCATGTGCCGCAACGGCACCGATTTCGGGATCCGCGTCAGCGGGCTCGGCGAGCAATGGTTCACCGCGCCGGTCGAAATGCCGGAAGGGCTGTATTTCGCCGGCTATTCCGAGAAGGACGCCAATCCGGACATGGGCGATTCCGCCATCGTCGAGACGATCGGTCTCGGCGGATTCGCGATGGCCGCGGCGCCGGCAGTCGCGGGCTTCGTCGGTGCCGGGGCGCCGTCCGAGGCCGGCAACTTCACACGCTCGATGGGCGAGATCACGGTTGCCCAGAATCCGGAATGGACCATCGCCGCGATGGACTTCGCGGGCGTGCCGACCGGCATCGATATCCGCCTCGTCGTCGATTCCGGCGTGGTGCCGGTCATCAACACGGGCATCGCGCATCGCGAGCCCGGCATCGGCCAGGTCGGTGCAGGCGTGGTCAAGGCGCCGTTGGCGTGCTTCCAGCAGGCGATCGTCGCGATCGCCAAGGATTTGGGTGTGTCATGAACGTCGTTGTCCTGAACGAGGTCCGCAAGGGATTCTATCTCGACTCGGTCGCGCTGATGCGGCTGTCGCGCGAGGTGGCCGGCTCGCCCGGCGTGATCGAGGCGGCGCTGATGATGGGAACGCCGTCGAACGCCGCGATCATGCGCAACGCGGGGCTGCTGGAGGAGGGCACTGCCGTGAAGGGCAATGACCTCGTGATCGCGGTCAAGGCCGAGTCCGAGTCCGCTGCCCGCGAAGCCCTCGACAATGCGATCAAGTCGCTCGACAAGCCGAAGACCCAGGGCGAAGCGCAGTCCGCCTGGCAGCCGCACTCGATCGCCGCGGCCGTGAAGGTCAGGCCGGAGATCAATCTTGCGCTGATCTCCGTGCCCGGCGAGTTCGCCGCCGCCGAGGCCCGCAAGGCGCTCAATCGCGGCCTGCATGTCCTGATGTTCAGCGACAACGTGTCCCTCGAGGACGAATTGTCGCTCAAGCAGCAGGCGCGGACGGCCGGCCTCCTGATGATGGGACCGGATTGCGGAACGGCCGTGATCGGCGGTGCGCCGCTGGCGTTCGCCAACAAGATCAGGCGCGGCAGGATCGGCATCATCGGGGCGTCCGGGACCGGCACGCAGGAGGTCTCGTGCCTGATCTCGGAAGCCGGCGCGGGAATCTCCCACGCCATCGGGGTCGGCGGGCGCGATCTGAAGAAGGATATCGGCGGCATCACCACGTTGATGGCAATCGATGCATTCGAGTCAGATCCGGAAACCGATCACGTGGTGCTGATCTCGAAGCCGCCGCATCCCGATGTCGCCAAATCCGTGCTTGAGCGGATCGGCAGAAGCAGGAAGTCGTACACGGTGTGCTTCATCGGTGCTTCGGAGATCGAGCTGCCGCCGAACGCCCGTTTCTCGCCGACGCTGAAGGGCGCCGCGGAGCTGGCCCTGGGAGACAAGAAGATCGGCGCAGGCTTCGACGCGAAAGGTGTCGCGTCACGGCTTCCGCGCAGCGGCCGAGGCGGGATCGAGGGCTTGTTCGCCGGCGGAACGCTGTGTGCCGAAGCTCAGGTGATCCTCGCTGCCGCAGGCCGGAAGGTGGCGTCGAACGCCGCAATCCCCGGCGTGGTCAAGCTCGGCGTGGAACCGAATGCCGGACGGGACCGGCTGATCGACCTCGGCGACGACGAATATACCCGTGGCCGGCCGCACCCGATGATCGACCCATCCGTGCGCGACGATGCGTTGCGTGCTGCGCTCAGGAATCGCGATCTTTCGGTGGTGCTGCTCGACCTCGTGCTCGGCTATGGCGCGCATGCCGATCCTGCCGAGCATCTGACGAAGATCGTCGCCGATCGCGGGCAGGATGCGCCGGCGTTGATCGCGTCGGTTGTCGGCACGGAGCAGGACCCGCAAGGGCGCTCCGCGCAGGTCAGGAAACTGGAGCAGGCCGGAATCCTCGTTGCGCCGTCGAACGCCCAGGCGTGCGAGCTAGCGGTTGCCATCGTCCAGAATGCCGGGAGGTAAGGAAATGCGTACACTCAATGACGTGCCGCGTCGCCTGGTGGTCGCGATCGGTGGCAATGCGGTTCACCCCGAGGATATCAGGGGCACCTCCCAGGAGCAGAAGTCGGTCGCGCAGATCACGGCGGAAGCGCTGCTGCCGCTTGCGCAACTCGACAATGAGCTGGTCATCACGCACGGCAACGGCCCGGTCGTCGGCAAGATCATGATGCGCCAGATGCTGACGATGAACCGAATCCCGCCAATGGACCTGGACATCTGCGTCGCGCACAGCCAGGGCGGCATCGGCTATCTCCTGATGCAGGCGATCGAGAATGCCCTGCGCGAACAGGGCAACCAGCGACATGTGGCAAGCCTGCTGACCCAGGTAGAGGTGGACAAGGACGATCCCGCGTTCAAGAATCCGACCAAGTTCGTCGGACCGTTCTTTTCCGAGGACGAGGCGAAGAAGATCAGCGCCGAGCTCAATTGGGCGATGCGCGAGGATTCCGGGCGCGGCTGGCGTCATGTCGTGCCGTCGCCGAAGCCCAAGCATGTCTGCGACATCTCGCTGGTCGACGCGTTGGTCAAGCGCGGAACGATCGTCATTGCCGGAGGCGGCGGCGGCGTTCCCGTGGTTCGTGATGCGAAGGGCGTGCGCACCGGCGTGCCGGCGGTCATCGACAAGGATCTGACGTCCGCTCATATCGCGAATGTGCTTGGTATCGAAGAGTTGCTGATCCTGACCGCGGTCCCGCGTGTCGCGGTGAATTTCGGCAAGCCGAACAAGAAGGATCTGGATCAGGTCAGTCTCGAGGAGATCAAGGCCTACCACCGTGAGGGACATTTCCCTCCGGGAAGCATGGGACCCAAGGTCGATGCGGCGATCCGGTTTCTCGAGGGCGGCGGCAAGCGCGCGATCATCAGTCACCTCGATTGCGCCATGGCGGCGCTGCGGGGCGAGACCGGGACGCACGTCGTTCAATAGCCACCGGGATTGGCGCTTCGGCGGCACATCCGCCCGCGCCTCACCGAGTTGAAGCAGTTGAGGCGCGTCGGCGCCTCATTCTGATCAGGCAATCGGGCTGGCCGATGGCTCAAGCTCAAGACAAACAAAGCAGCCTGCGGGATTCAAGGGAACGACAAGGCAATGGCCATTCAATCCAGCATAAGGGCGAACCTGTACAAGGATTCCGTGTCGTTGATGCGGATTTCCCAGGTCACGGTCGCGCGGACCGGCGTGCAGCGGGTCACGCTGCTGATGGGAACGCGCAGCAACAAGGAGTTCCTGCAGCAGGCCGGGCTGATGAGCCCGGCGCTCGAGAGCGCCAAGCCGGGCGACATCATGATCGTCGTTGCGGACGATGCGCCCGACAAGGTCGCCGCCGCGGAGCGCGAGATCCACTCCCTGATCGCCGGTGAAGAGCCGAAGGGAGGATCGAGCGAAGCGACGGCGGAAGCGCCGCCGCGCTCGATCTCCGGCGGCGTCGCGATTGCCGATCATGCTGATCTCGCGTTGATCTCGGTGCCGGGTCCCTATGCCGCGGCGGAAGCCTTGAAGGCGCTGCGCCTGGGCCTGAATGTGCTGCTGTTCAGCGACAACGTGCCGATCGAACAGGAGGTGGCCATCAAGCGCGTTGCGGCGCAGAAGGGTCTGCTGGTGATGGGACCGGATTGCGGCACGGCCATCATCAACGGCGTGCCGCTTGGATTTGCCAACGTCGTCCGGCGCGGCGCGATCGGGCTCGTCGGCGCGTCCGGCACCGGCCTGCAGGAGGTGATGTGCCAGATCCATCGCCATGGCCAGGGCATCTCGCAGGCGATCGGCACCGGCAGCCACGACGTTTCAAGCGAAGTCGGCGGCATCACCATGCTGCAGGGCCTGGAACTGCTGGCCACCGACGCGCAGACCAAAGTCGTCGCCATCGTCTCAAAACCTCCTGCACCCGATGTGCAGAAGCGCGTAATCGAGCGCGCTCGTGCGATCGGGAAACCGATCGTAATCTGCTTCCTCGGCGGCGAGCCGGCAGCATCCGCCGGCAATGTTCACCGCACGTCGTCGCTCGAGGAGACGGCGCGGCAGGCCGTCGCGCTTGCGGGAGCACGCCAACCCGGCGGCGATGAACAGTCCATTGAAGCGTTGGCAACGCGGGTCTGTGCGTCGCTGGCGCCGTCGCAGCGCTACCTGCGCGGTCTCTACTCCGGTGGAACGTTCTGCTCGGAAGCCCAGACCATTTGGCGGGCGGCGGGGATTCGTGCCCGGTCGAACGCGCCGCTTGCCGCGGCAGACCGCTTGGCCGACGCGGCCGAGAGCCACGGGCACACGGCGATCGATCTCGGCAGTGACGAATTCACGGTGGGACGTCCGCATCCGATGATCGACTATGGCGTGCGGATCGAACGGCTGCTCAAGGAAGCGGACGATCCGACTGTTGCCTGCATCGTCCTGGACGTCGTGCTCGGATACGGCAGCCACCCCAATCCGGCCGAGATCCTGGCTCCGGCGATCCGCCGGGCGAAGGCCGCGGCGAGAGCGCAGGGGCGGGAGCTTCCCGTGGTCTGCTTCGTCTGCGGCACGGGTTCAGATCCGCAGCCCTACGAGACCCAGAAGGCCATGTTGGCGGACGCCGGCGCGGAGATTGTGGGCAGCAGCACCGGCGCAGCGCTTTCCGCGCAAGCCATCGCGAGCCGCATGGCAGTGGACGACAACGCCACAGCGCGTCGCGCGATGCAAGGTGGAGAACGATGATGAACGCAGCCTCTTCCGCGCTCCAGAACGAGACATCGGTGATCAGCCTCGGCGCCTCCGGCCTCGATCGCGGCGTCGAGAGCAGCGGTGCCCCGCTGGTGCGTCTGCTTTGGCAGCCGGTCGGCGACGGAAGCCCCGAGGTCGCCTGGAGCCTCGCGCAACTGGTCGGCGACGCCGGTGATGCGGACTGTCTGGGATCGCGGATCGATCGCGCCAATGCGGAAGTGCTCGAGCGCATCCTGACCGCGCAGCCGGTCTGGGTCGACGTGGCGGCGCACGCATCCGAGGTCTGGCCGGACATGGGCCGGACGCTGCTCCACGCCGGTCCGCCGATCGCCTGGAACGATATGTGTGGCCCGATGAAGGGGGCGGTCGTCGGCGCAATTCTCTACGAGAACTGGGCGACGACCCAGCAGGAGGCCGAACAACTCGTGGCGGCGGGCGGCATCCGCTTCGCACCGTGCCATGAATTCGGCGCGGTCGGACCGATGACCGGGATCATCTCGCCCTCGATGCCGCTGTTCGTGGTGGAGAACCAGACCACCGGCAATCGCGCCTATGCGCCGATGATGGAATCCGGCGGCGCCAAGACATTGCGGTTCGGGGCCTTCGCGCCCGAGGTGATCGAAGGCCTCAAGCTGATCGAGAATGTATTGGCCCCATGTCTGAAGGCCGCGGTCACCGGCATCGACGGCGGACTGCCGTTGAAACCTTTGATGTCGCAGTCGCTGCACATGGGCGACGACGTCCACAACCGCAACACGGCGGCAACCCTGCTGCTGTATCGCGCCGTCACGGAATCGCTGCTGAAATCCCCGATCTCGCGCGATCTGGTTCACGAGACGCTGCGGACGATCGGGGCGGACGACATGTTCTTCCTGAGCCTGTCGATGGCGGCGTGCAAGGCGACCATGGATGCCGCGCACGGCGTGCCGTTCAGCAGCATCGTCACGGCAATGGCGCGCAACGGCGTCAATGTCGGCATCAGGGTCAGCGGCCTGGACGGGCAATGGTTTGTCGGTCCGGCGGACATTCCTGTCGGCCTGTTCCTGCCCGGCTTCAGCGAGGCCGATGCCAATCCTGATATCGGCGACAGCGCGATCACCGAGACCGCAGGACTCGGCGCGTTCGCGATGGCCGCGGCTCCCGCGATGGTCCAGTTCGTCGGCGGCACGCCGCAGGACGCGCTGCGTTATTCGCGCGAGATGGCGCACGTCACGATCGGCCGCAATCCCGGCTTCACCTTGCCGATGCTCGACTTCATCGGAGCGCCTGTCGGCATCGACATCCGCAAGGTCGTGGACGAGAGCAGGCGGCCGGTCATCAACACCGCAACCGCGCACAAGGAGCCGGGCATGGGAATCATCGGCGCCGGCGTCGTGCAGGCGCCGATGAAGTGCTTCGTCGACGCCGTCGGCGCATTGGCGGCGACGGCCGGGAGATGACGTTGCTTCGAGTTTGAGAACGACGGCGCGGTCGCGCCGCCGATTGAAAAAAATGCCGCAACAAGCAATGCGGCGACACCGGGAACGAACAGGAGGAAACACATGAACGGTACCCGTCGTGCATTTCTGCAAACAGGCCTGCTCTCGGCAGCCTTCATCGGTTCATCAGGCCGGCTCTTCGCCGACGATGCGGCGAAGCCGCTTCGCATCGGCATTCTGATTCCGGGGTCGCGGGCCGACCATGGCTGGATGGAGTCGGCCTACAACGGCATGAAGGCGGCCGAGCAGCGCCACGGCAAGAATGTCGTGATCACGTCGATCGAGAACGTCAAGTTCGCCGACATGGAGCAGGCGCTCGTCACGCTCGCGACCAAGAACGACATGGTGATCGGCGCCGCGGGGCAGACCCAGGCATCGGTGCTCAAGGTCGCCAAGCGATTCCCGAAGGTGAAGTTCTCTATCGTCGGGCCGACCGGACAACCGACCGAGAACGTCGCGCAATACGACGTGCTGCAGGCGCAGATCGGCTTCATTGCCGGCGCGGTCGCCGCGATGATGTCGAAGAACGGTGCGGTGAGTTACGTCGGCGGCCTTGAAATTCCGGCCATCGTCAACACCGGAACGGAGTTCGCGAACGGCGCCAAGCACGTCAAGCCGGACACCAAGTGCTTCGTGACCTACACCGGCGACTTCGACGACGTCGCCAAGGCGAAGGAGGCGACCCTTGCCGCGATCGCGCAGGGCGCCGACGTCCACTACAACATCCTCAATCTCGGCGTGCGCGGAATGGAGCAGGCGGCACGCGAGAAGGGCACCAGGATGATCGGGAGCTATACCAACTACTGCTCCGACAACAACCCGCTTTACATTGCCTACACGGTCAGCGGCATCGGGTTCATGGTCGAATACGCCATCGACCAGGCCGTCGCCGGAACCTGGCACCCCGAATACAAGCAGTTCGGACTCGCCATGGGGCCGCGTTCGGCCGACCTCGAGATCTGCGCCGCGGCAACGCCGGAGATCCAGGCAAAGATCAAGGAGCTCAAGGACGACCTGCTGTCGAACAAGATCAAAGTCAAGGTGGGTTGACCGTGGCCCTTCTCGAACTGTCTGGCTTGACCAAGCGCTTCGGGGCTTTCACCGCGCTCGACGACATATCGCTGCTGATCGAGCGCGGCGAGGTGCATTGCCTGCTTGGCGAGAACGGTGCCGGCAAATCGACATTGTGCAACCTGGTGTTCGGGGTGCACCGGCCGGATGCCGGCACGATGACGCTGGGCGGCGAGCCGTTCGATCCGCGCGGTCCGGCGGAGGCGCTGCAGCGCGGCGTCGTGATGGTGCATCAGCATTTCAGTCTGGTGCCGAACATGAGCGTGGCCGAGAACCTGATGCTCGGCCGCGCCAGTGCGGTGCTGAAGCCGCAGGACATCATCGTGCGGATGGAGCAGCTCGCAGCGGAGTACGGGCTCGAGATCGACCCCGAAGCGCGGATCGATGAGCTTTCGGTCGGCGAGCGGCAGCGGGTCGAGATCATCAAATGTCTGCTCGGCGATCCGCAACTGCTCGTGCTCGACGAACCGACGGCGGTGCTGCAGCCGGACGAGATCGATGCGCTGCTGGCGATCTGCCGCCAGGTGGCGCTGCGCGGAAAGTCCGTGATCCTGGTGACGCACAAGCTCGGTGAAATCAGCCGTGTGGCCGATCGCACCACGGTGCTGCGGCAGGGCCGCATCATCGAGACCGTCGCGATGGAGGGCGCCGACATCCGATCGCTGGTGCGCTCAATGGTCGGCCGCGACGTCCAGTCGGCAGGCTCGGTGCTTGCTGCCGCGGTCGACATCGAAGGCAAGACGCCGGCGAAATCCAGTGTGGACGCGGCCGGTCCGGTGTCGCCGGGCGAGGCGGTGCTGCAGATCTCGGACCTCGTCTATCGCGACCCGCATGGCGTGCCGCGGCTCGACGGCCTGAGCCTCACGGTCGGCACCGGCGAGATCGTCGGGATCGCGGGCGTCGAAGGCAACGGCCAGACCGAGCTCGGACTGATCCTGGCCGGGCTCGCCGCGCCAAGCGCCGGCGCAATCGTGGTCGGCGGCACACCGGTCGGCGGCTGCACGCCGCAAGAGATCACCGATGCGGGTGTCGGCATCGTTCCCGAGGATCGCCATGCGGTGGCCTGCATCAAGGAATTGTCGGTGGCCGAGAACCTGTTTCTCGGCGCGATCGGAAAATACAGCCGCTTCGGCCTGCTCGACAAGTCGGCGCGGCGCAAGGCGGCGGAGGCCATGATGCGCGACTTCGACGTGCGGGCGAGCAGCCCTGATGTTTCGATGGCGAGCCTTTCCGGCGGCAATCAGCAGAAGGCGGTGCTGGCGCGCGAGCTCTCGCTCGATCCGCTGGTGTTCCTGCTCGCCGCGCAGCCGACGCGCGGCCTCGACGTCGGTGCGATCGAGGCGGTCTACAATCGGATCCGTGCCGCGCGCGATGACGGCCTCGGGGTGCTTCTGATCTCCAGCGAGCTCGAGGAGCTGATGGCGGTGTCGGATCGGATTGCGGTGATCTACCGCGGAAAGCTAGTTGGCGAGCTCGCGGCCGGGTCGTTCAGCCGCGAGGCGATCGGGGCGATGATGTCGGGGCATGCGCATGACTAGGTTGGCCATGGTTATGAAAAATCCGAAGCTCACGCGGGTCGCAAAGGGCGCAAGACTCGAGCTCGTACCGTTGCAGGTTCTGGTTCCGGTGATATCGACCATCATCGCGCTCGGGATCGGCCTGCTCATCATCGCCGCCACCGGTGCATCCGTCCTCGAGGCCATCGAGGCGTTCTGGGACGGCATGGCAGGAAGCGATTTCAACATCGGTGCCTCGATCAATCGCGCCATCAGCCTCGCGCTGGTCGGCCTCGGCTTCATCTTCGCCAGCCGTGCCAACCTGACCAATGTGGGCGGCGAGGGGCAGATCGCGATGGGCGGCATGTTCGCGACGGCAGCGGCCCTGCATGGCGCCGGCAATCTGCCGCTGGGACTGGCGTTCATCGTGCCGCTCGCGGTCGGGACCATCGCCGGAGCTGTCTGGGGCGGCCTGGCCGGCTTCCTCAAGGCTGCGCGCGGCACCAACGAGGTCATCAGCACCTTGCTGTTGAGCTTCATTGCGCTGCCGCTGGTGTACTGGTCCGTCGAGTCCTTTCATCTGCTGCGGAAGCCGATCAGCGATGTGTCGTCGTTGCCGGAATCGGCGGAGATTCCTGACTCGACCAAGTTGCCGCTGCTGTTCCCGGACAATGGATCGCCGCTCAATATCGGCTTGCTGATCGCGGCGATCGCGGTCGTCGTGGTGTGGCTGGTGCTTAAGCACAGCACGCTCGGCCTACGGCTGCGCGCTGTCGGCCTGAATGCCACGGCCTCCCGTCGTGCCGGCATGCGGACGAGCTTCTACGTGATCCTGGCCATGACGGTCTCTGGCGGCCTCGGCGGTCTCGGCGGCGCGATCATGATCCTTGGCCAGCAATTCTATCTGACGAGCGATTTCTCGTCCGGTTACGGATTTGACGGCCTGGTGGTCGGCCTGCTGTCGCGCGGCTCAGCGGTCGGCGTGGTGATCGGGGCGCTGCTGTTCGGATTCCTGCGATCGGGATCCATCAACATGGAAATCTCGGCGCACGTCCCGTCCGCCGTCGTTCTGATCTGCCAGGGCCTGATCGTCATTGTCATTGCGGGCTCCGCGATCCTCACCAACCGAAAGGTGACCCGATGATTGACGAACAAATGGCCGTGTTCATCGGTTCAGGACTTCGCCTTGCGGTTCCGATCATCTTCGCCGCAACCGGCGAGATGCTGAGCGAGCGCGCCGGCGTGCTCAATCTCAGCCTCGATGGCATGATGCTGATGTCGGCCTTCACGGCGGCGCTGGCATCGTGGGCGACCGGCTCGCCGCTTCTCGGCGTGGCGGCCGGCGTCCTGGTCGCGATGGCGGTTGCCGCAGTCCAGGCCGTGCTGAGCGTGACACTGCGCGCCAATCAATTGGTGGTGGGGATCGGGTTCAACATCCTCGCGCTGGGTACGACGACGTTCCTCTACCGCGAGATCTTCGGGCCGCTGTCGCGCGATCCGATTCCCGGCTTCGCGCAGCTCAATCTGCCGTGGCTCGCCAGCATTCCGGTGATCGGGCCGGCGTTGGCGAACCAGACCGGCCTTGCCTATGTCAGCATCCTGATGGTCGTCGTGACGTGGTTGATCCTGAAGTACACGTCGTTCGGGCTCGCGGTGCGGGCGGTCGGCGAGGATCCGCGCGCCGCGGACAAGGCCGGCATCAGCGTGGCGAAGACGCGCTATCTCGGCGTGCTCTACGCCGGCATCCTGGCGGGCCTCGGCGGCGCGTTCATGTCGGTTGCGGACAGCAATACGTTCACCGAGAACATGACCAAGGGCGCCGGCTATCTCGCGATCACGGCGGTGATCTTCGGCGGCTGGAATCCCTGGTACACGCTGGCGGCCTGCCTGCTGTTCGGCTTTGCGACAGCGCTGCAATTCCTGGTGCCGGCGTTGCAGCTCGATGTGCCGGTCGCGCTGCTGTTGCTGCTGCCATATCTGCTGGCACTGGTCGCTATCGCGGGCTTCGTCGGAAAGAGCAGGCAGCCGTCGGCCCTGACCATTCCGTTCGAACGTGGCGGCTGATCGCAACAGACGTCAAAAAACATAGGCAAGAAAACATAGCCAAGAAAACATAGGCAAGGGAGGAAAGTCCGATGACGAGTTCCACTTTAGCAAAGGCCACGGAATCCACAGCGCCCAGCACCGCCAATCCGCTTGGGTCTGCGCCCGGCTACAAATGGCTGGTCGACGACACCAACGTCAACATGGCGATGGCGCCGCCGCCGCCCAAGGCGGTCACGATCGACGCGCAGCCGCAAACGGTGACGGTCGATCTGCACCGCACGGCTCTCATCGTCGTCGACATGCAAAACGACTTCTGTGCGAAGGAGGGATGGGTCGATCATCTCGGAGTCGACTACACGCCGGATCGGGCGCCGATCGAGCCGCTGCAGAAGCTTCTCCCGGTGTTGCGAAAGGCCGGCGTGCACGTCATTTGGCTGAACTGGGGCAATCGGCCCGATCTGAAGAACATGGCACCCAACCAGCTCCATCTCTACAAGCCGAAGGGCGTCGGCATCGGCCTTGGCGAGCCGCTGCCGGGCAGTGGCGCGCGCGTGCTGCAGAAGGACAGCTGGGCCGCGGCCGTTGTCGATGAATTGAAGCAGGAGCCCGGGG
This sequence comes from Bradyrhizobium sp. ma5, assembly GCF_042258955.1. Lineage (NCBI taxonomy): Bacteria > Pseudomonadati > Pseudomonadota > Alphaproteobacteria > Hyphomicrobiales > Nitrobacteraceae > Bradyrhizobium > Bradyrhizobium sp. ma5. The sequence continues at coordinate 5,381,510 of NZ_CP170156.1, read as the reverse complement.
ACATTCACGTCGACAAATACCGGATCAGCGGCTTCTGGGACACGCCGCTGGATAGCATTCTGCGCAATCTCGGAACCAAGACCATCCTGTTTGCCGGCGTCAACACCGATCAATGCGTGCTGCATTCGCTCACCGACGCGAATTTCCTGGGATACGGTTGCCTTCTGGTCGAGGACTGCTGCGCCACGACGTCGCCGGGCTACTGCGTTGAAGCAACCTTGTTCAACGTCAAGAAATGCTTCGGCTTCGTGACGCATTCGTCAGATGTCATCGAGGCCATTTCAGGCGCACATCGAACGGCGTGACGGATTCGGGCGCGCTGCCGCTAGCGGCAGCGACCGCATTCTGAGTGCACACGCTAGCCTTGCGAAGCCGCTTTCGATGATCCCAAGCGCGGCTCGGTCCCGGCCAGTAGCCGCTGAATGTTGGCACGATGACGCGCAATCACGTAAACGCCACCTGCGATGACCAGCAGCCGATAGGGCAGCGGCTGCTCCAACGCGCAGATCAGGGCGATCGCAGTGAGCGCCGCCAGCATCGAACCAAGGGACACCATCCGGGAAACAGCCAGCACAACGCCAAAGGCTGCGGCAGCGCCCAAACCGACCGGCCAGGACAGCGCCAGCAACACGCCGAGCCCTGCCGCGGCGGATTTGCCGCCCGTAAAATTCAGCCAGATCGAACGGCTGTGGCCCAGCAGCACGGCAAGTCCCGCCAGGCAGACCGCCCAAGGCAGCAAGGTTTGCAGATCGGTCGGTGGCGTGACCGACGGCAATGTCCCGATCCAAGGATAGAACCAACGGGCGAACGCGATCGCCGCCGCGCCCTTCAGCACGTCGACCAGGAGGACCGCCAACGCGGGCCACTTGCCGAGGGTTCGCAACACGTTTGTGGCCCCGGTGGACCTGGAGCCGTGCTCCCGGATGTCGATACCCCTGAGCAGTTTCCCCGCCAGATAGCCCGCGGGTATCGAGCCGAGAAGGTAAGCGGTCGCCAATCCAGCCACACTCGCGATCCAGAAAACCATCGGCTTCTCCTCGATGCGCCAGTGTCAGGCAAGCGTGATCCGGAGTCTACCTCTATGCGACGGCCGATGCCGCAGATATGAGAGGTGGAATCGTTTACCCGCTGCAACTCTCTTTCGAATAGGCTGGCCGCGCGATAGAAATTGCGAGCGACATGCCGATCGATCGGCCATGCTGCCGCGACGGAGACAGGACACGGAATGACGACGCACGCCATCGAGATTCGCCGCCTGTTGCCTGCCGACGCTGCGCTTTATCGCGACATCCGTCTCGAGGCGCTGAGCTTGAGCCCCGAGGCGTTCGGCAGTGCGTATGAGACGGAGAGCGTTCATCCCGTCGGCTGGTTCGCGGAGAGGCTCGCGCACGGGGCGGTGATACTTGGCGCGTTTCGGGGCGGCGAACTCGCCGGCATCGTCGGCTTCATCGCGGCGGAAGGGCCGAAACGCCAGCACAAGGGCGCGCTGGTCAGTATGTATGTGCGGCAGCAAGCCCGGCGCGCCGGTGTCGGCAGGCTCTTGGTCGATGCCGCGCTCGCGCTCGCCGCGCAATCGGTCGAGCTGGTGCAGCTCGTCGTGGTGAAGGGCAACGAGCCTGCCTGCGAGCTCTACCGGCGCGCCGGCTTTGTCGAGTACGGGCTGGAGAGGCATGCCCTGAAGATCGACGGCCGCTACTACGACGACATCCTGATGGCGAAGGACTTGCTCGGGCGCGCCTGACGTCGCATGAAGTGAAGCGTCACAGTTCCGGCGAGCCGTTGCTATAGCCGCACATCCACGCTCAACGTCACGCATCCGCTTGCTGTCATCGCCCGGGGACACTGCCATGCCGAAGATCGATCTGACAAAAGTGCCGGAACGCAAGGGGACCGGCTATCCGGCTGAGTTCGCCGCACCATGCGCGGAACGAATCCGGCAGCGTCTCGGCGACGCCGGCGGGCTCGACGATTTCAGCGTCAATCTGATGCGGCTGCCGCCGGGCAACTGGTCGAGCCAGCGCCATTGGCATTCGGACGAGGACGAGTTCGTCTACGTGCTTGCGGGCGAGGTAGTGCTGGTCGAGGACGGTGGCGAGACGGTGCTGCGCGCCGGTGACTGCGCGGCATTCCCCAAGAATTCCGGCAACGGCCACCACATGATCAACCGATCGCAGATGACGGCGACCTATCTCGAGGTCGGCTCGCGCTCACGCGCCGACGTCATCACCTGTTCCGACATCGACATGATGAGCCCGAGCTCCGACGGCCGCTTCCTGCTTAAGGACGGCCGTCCGTACGAATAACTCCTGAACCGCAAGTCGGCGCGAAAATTCGGCGTTGCGGACTGGCCGGCGAAGGGACAATCTTCCGGAGAGGGAGCTTGGTCACGGCCCATGACGGAATGGTATTTCATCTGGATTGATGGGCCGCGCGGCCCCGAGCCGCAGAAATGGTCGTCGGACGCGCTGTGGGGCCAGCTTGCGCGCCAGGACATCATTGTCCGCTTTCCCTTGACGGAGCGCGAGGCCCGGCTGTCGATCGATCAGTTGGTGCGGCTGCATCCCGTGCCGCAGTGAGCTGTGCGCGGCGGGCTCTTGGTGGCGTCAAACCACCAGCCGTCCTTCGCGGTCAGCGACCGTGATCTGGGCTTCCGTTCCCGAGTTGAAATCGAGCCGGTCGGCTTCGATGCCGTCGCTGAAGATGACGCCGTTCTCGGGCATCAGCGAGCGGACGCTGAGGCGCTCGGCGCGTTCGAGGCTGCCGCAAACGAGTGTGACCTGCGAGGTGCGGCTCGGAAACGGCTCGCGCACCGCAAAGCGCAGCGCGCCGGCGTCCCAGGCCTGCGGCAGATAGGGCGGGCCGCCGGCGCCGCTGCCGAAGCTGCCTGCGATCGCGAGCGAACCGGTGACGATGCTCTTGAACCAGGCGGTCGAGCCGAGACCGGTCGCGACGATCAGGCCGCTCGAGGACTGACGCTCCTTCCGGTCGGCGAGGGCGATCTCGTAGACGGCTGATGTATGCGTGCGTGCGCCGATGAAGAGATCGTTGACGGCATAGAGGATCTGGCCGTCGGTGAGTGCGGCTTTGGCCATCGTCACCGCCTTGTGGCCGCGTCTGTCGCCTGCGACCTCGCGCAGCAGGGCAGGGAGGTCGCGCGGCACGAAGGGCAGCAGGATGCCGTCATAGCGTCCGGCATCCGGATTGAGCCCGATCAGCGGATGGCCGTCGAGATATTTCATCGTGTTGGCGACGACGCCGTCCTGGCCGAGCGCCACCACGATGTCGGAGGGGCCGAAGATGAAATTCGGCAGAAAGCTCCGGTCGATCACCTGGTAACGGCCCCATTGCTCCAGCGCCTGCACGGTGACGTGGCGCTCGGCCTGGTAGACATCGTGTTCGCGCTGGTAGTCGGAGAAGTCCGCGCCGAGATGCTCGACATAGAATCGCGCCTGCGCCGCCGTCAGGTATTTGGCGATCAGCTCCTCGAGCCGCGTCTTGCGGGTGACGAGGACGATCTTGCGGTCATTGTCGGCGGGCACGGGGAGCCTCCACGACGGGCCTTTCCAGCAGCGTGTTGAGCAGGTCGGGCGAGACGTTGAGTTGGCCGATCTTCTCGGCCTTTTCGGCGATGCCGCTGAAGGCCTGCGCGATCAGCTGCCCCGGCTGCATGCCGGCTGCGGCCAGCGCCTGGATCACGCGGGTGTCGACGCCTTCGAAGATCTTCATCAGCGCGCCGACCCGATAGGCCTCGGCATCCGCCAAGGTGCGGGTGTTCTCGGCGTTGAGGCCGACGAAATCCTTGCGCTTGCTCTCCAGCGTGATGTCGGCGACCATGCCGGCCTCGCGCAGCTCGGCCTGCTTCGCCGCAACGCTCGCTTCGGCGTCCATCTGGGTCTCCCGGATCGAGCGCTTCTTCTGCTCGACCGCGATCTCGGTGTCGAGCTCGCTTTCGCGGATGGCGCGTTCCTGCTCCACCGCAAAGTTGCGCCGCGCGAAGATCGCTTCGTCCGCGATCTTGAGGATCGCCTCGCGCGCCTCGGCCTCCAGTGCCTTGGCGGTGTCCGGCGTCGGCTTCACGCCGCGGATGGAGACGCCGAGAATCTCGAGACCGAGGGCAGCGATATCGGCGCGGGCATGCAGTCCGCTTTCGATCAGGCCGGCGATGCGGTCGGCGGCCTGCAGCGCTTCCTTCAAGGTGAGTTCCTTGACCGCCTGCTGCGCCAGCACCTCGACGGTCGCGAGAATCCGCTGCGCCAGCTGCTCCGGGTCGTCGGACTCGTAGGTCTTGCCGTCGGCCTTGAGGGTAAAGTTGAGCATCGCGGCGGCCTTCTGCGGCTCGCTGATCCGATAGGTGACATGGCCCTGGATGGTCAGCGCCTGGAAGTCGCGCGCGATCTGCTGGAAGATGAAGGCGGCGTCGCGGCTTCCGATCGGCACCGCGACCAGCGAGGTGACCGGCCCATAATAGAAGCCGGACAGGCCGGCGCCCTGCTGGGTCACCGCGCCGCGGCGGTACTTCATGAGATAGGTGGTCGGCTGGGCCTTGATGAAGCGGAGACCGAACATGGCGTGCACTCCTACGTAAGTGTGTCTAGGCAACTAAGCTAGTTGGACTGTACAACTAAGTATGTTATTGTCAAGGCCGGCGGCGAGAAGGTTCACGCCAGCAGGGGAAGCGGGGAGAGCATGCCCGAGAAGCCGGAACTCGACTTTCCGAGGCCGCTGACGACGGTCGACGTCGTCATTTTCGCTATACGGTCAGACGCGCTTCAGGTTCTGTTGGTTCAACGCCCAAGAGCGGAAACCGAGCCGTTTCCAGGGTCTTGGGCCTTGCCCGGCGGCTTCGTCGATATCGCAGGCGATCGCGACCTCGAAGCGTGCGCGGCGCGCAAGCTGAAGGACAAGACCGGCGTGGTCAGTCCGTATCTGGAGCAACTCGGCAGCTGGGGCAGCGCGTCAAGGGATCCGCGCGGCTGGTCTGCGACGCATGCCTACTTCGCATTGCTGCCGGAACACGCCGCGGGCGGCGCGCTGGCCGCAGATGCGCAGTGGTTCGCGATCGAGGGCGAGAGAGTGAGGCCGAAGCTTGCCTTCGACCATGCCGAGATCCTGCAGGCCGCGGTGCAGCGTTTGCGGAGCAAGGTCGAGTATACCTCGCTGCCCGCCTATCTGATGCCGCCGGAATTCACGCTGCCGGAACTGCAACGGACCTATGAGATCGTGCTCGATCGTCCGTTGGAGAAAAGCGCCTTCCGCACCCGTATGCTCGCCGCCGATCTGATCGAACCAGTCGCGAAGATGCGCAAGGGACCGAACCGGCCGGCGCAGCTCTACCGGTTGAAGAAGGCCAAGGCGCCGGTGTTCTTTGCACGGACGTTCAATCCGCCGGGCTGACCGTCAAGCCGAGATCGAAGCCGGGCGTCGCAACGTCGGTCAGGAACGAGGCAAGGAACATTTTTCCAAGCACGTGCTTTGCCGCCGGCGTGTCGATCCTGAGCCGGCCGGCGCGGGCGGCTGCTGTGAGCTCGGTCAGCGTCGGTGCGGCGAGGCTCGTGTCGGGCGCGGCGCGCGGTGCCGTCGCAGATGCGCTGAACAGCACGCCGGCATAATAGAGACGGGTGAGGGCGCGGACCAGCCGCAGCCGGGCGCGCAGCGCTTCGTCGGGCGGGCAGCCAAGCCAGGCGCGATGCAAAATCTCCTCCAACTCCGGCGTTCGCGCGAAGCTGTCGCCGACAACAGCGAGATCGACCAGCGGATCGGTGCGATAGGCGGATTCCCAGTCGATCATCCAGAGCCTGTTGCCGTCGAACAGGATGTTGGCGGGAAGCGAGTCGTTGTGGCTCGAGACCGAGTTCGCCTCATCCCAGACATAGGCCGCGCGAATGCGTTCGAGATGCTCGTTGCATCGGTCGAGCACGCCGGGCGCGAACAGGCCGGTGCGGCAGACATGGGCCCAGAGCCGTGCCACGATGTCGGGATAGCGCACGAAAGCCGGAAAGGTCGGCGTCGCCTGCAACCGCGCCAGCAATTCGCCGAGCGCGTTTGCCAACGCCGGCGGCCCGCCGGGATAGCGATCGAGTGGCTGCCGCTGGATAAAATCCATCACCGCGACGCGCGACGCTTCGTCGACATAATAGAGTCGCGGCGCGATGCCGGCCTCGGCCGCGATGCGCAGCGAAACATATTGATGCGGATTGCGCAGCGGGCTCGGCACGCCTTCGATCCGTAGCAAATAATTCTTGCCGCCTGCATCGATCCGAAACAAACGCGCCGACGTGGCGCCGCCTGAGATCGGCGTCACGGCGTCGACCGCTGCTCTGCCGATGACCTCACGCAACGCAGCATGCGCTGCATCACGCTGTTCCGGCTGAAGTGTATCGAGGTCACTCATGCACAAAAAGTTAGCATGACGGCTATGCGTGCCGAAATCGCTTTGATGTTGGGTTCCCGATCTTCAATCGCTGGTCGCGCGCGACGAAGCATGAAACACTACTGAAAAATCATGTCGGGAGAAAACTTGATGTCGTTCGAGCGGGGGTTGCATTGCGCCGTTGCGTGCAGGACCGTCAAGCGCAGATCATGGATCGCGTTGCCATTATTCTGCCTGATCGGCACGTTCGGAGTGGTGCATCACGCCGTCGCGAACGAATCCTTGCAGATTGTGGATGCGCGCGTACCGGCTGCGGACAAAGAAGGCGGAGACCTTCCGTTGACGATGACGATCAAGAACGAGGCCGACAGCGCCGATGCGCTGCTCCGTGTGCGCTGCCCGGTCGCGAATTTTTCCGAGCGCCACATCGTCGATCGCGGCGAAGGCGCGCCCGCCATGCGCTCGATATCCAATATACCAGTCCCCGCCAAGACAACGCTCGAGCTGAAGCGCGACAGTTATCACGTCATGCTGCTGCAGTTGCGTCAGGCGCTCGCGCCGGGCGAGACCTTCAAATGCGCGGTCGTTTTTCAGAAAGCAGGCACCATCGAGACGGAGGTACAGGTCCAGAAGTGACCGCAAGACAAGTCGCTAAGGAAGGCGGCGGGCGGCACAGCCGATCGCCAGGACTCAAGGCTTCTCGCGCGACCGCCCGTATGTGACGGGCGGTTCGATCAATGAAGAATGCTGGATCCGGAGGAAATGAACTCATGACAAGGTTGAATTGGGTTAAATCGCACATGCTTGCGGCGGCAGTAGCATCCGCCGCGACCTTCGCGGGCTCTTTCGCGCTCGCCGACGATGTCAACCAGGATCGCCTGCTCAATGCTGACAAGGAAGCAGGCAACTGGCTGCACCATCACAAGAACTATTCGGCGACCCGCTTCTCGTCGCTGGCGGATATCAACAAGGACAACGTCAAGAACCTGAAGGTCGCCTGGACCATGCATCTCGGCGGCGTCGAGGGCGGCGGAATCTGGGGACACGGCGGCCTGGAGGGAACCCCGATCGTCGAGAACGGATTCATGTACGTCACCGACGGCTGGGGCTCGGTCTACAAGATCGACGCGCATGACGGCAAAGGCGTGCTGCTCTGGAAGATGGATCCCAAGACCGACCACGACTGGGCCGGCGCGGTCGCTTGCTGCGGCGTCGATAACCGCGGCGTCGCGCTGTGGGACAACCTCGTGATCTCGCACACGCTCGACGGCCGCCTGATCGCGACCAACAAGGAGACCGGGCAGGTCGCCTGGCAGCGTCAGGTCGCCGATCCCGACAAGGGTGAGGTGATCACCGGCGCGCCGTTGATCGTCAAGGGCATGGCGATCACGGGCGTCGCTGGCGCCGAATACGGCATTCGCGGCTGGATCGCCGCGACCGACCTGAAGAGCCAGAAGGAAGTCTGGCGCACCCACACCATCCCGGGCAAGGACGAACCCGGTTCCGAGACCTGGAAGGACGACAAGAACGCCAAGGCTAGCGGCGGCGGATCGACCTGGGTCACCGGCAGCTACGACCCGTCGACCAACACCGTCGTCTGGGGCGTCGGAAATCCCGGACCGGACTGGGACAATGAATACCGGCCCGGCGACAACCTCTACACCGACTCGTCGCTCGGTCTCGATGCCGACACCGGCAAGATCAAGTGGCACTACCAGCACACGCCGAACGATCCCTACGACTATGACAGCGTGGCGGAGAACGTGCTGGTCGACGTTCCCGGCCCCAACAACACGACGCTGAAGCTCGCGCTCGAGGCCGACCGCAACGGCTTTGCCTATGCGGTCGATCGCAACAGCGGCAAGTTCGTCTGGGGTCTGCCCTTCGTCAAGAAGGTGACCTGGACCAAGGGGCTCGATCCCGAATCCGGCAAGCCGGTGGAGTATGATCCGAAGCAGGGGGTGCAGAAGTACAACGCGTCGGTGACGCCGAGCCGCACCAACAAGGAGACGGATATCTGCCCGGGCAATATGGGCGGCAAAAACTGGCCGCCGACCGCCTACAATCCGACCCTGAAGCTCTGGTACATTCCCGTCATCGAGAGCTGCAACCACATCAAGGTCGAGGAGATGACGCCGGACAAGGTGAAGGCGCGCGAGTTCTTCACCGGCGGCGGGCCGAGCCAGAACGTCAAGATCACCGGCAGCGTCACCGCGATCGACGTCACCACCGGCAAGGTGGCGGGGAAAGCGGAGACGCAATTCCCGAATCTCGGCGGCATCCTGGCGACGCCTGATCTCGTGTTCTCCGGACAGCCGTCCGGCGAGGTGATCGCCTATGATGCGAAATCGCTGCAGCAACTCTGGCAGTTCAACACCGGCGGTGGCGTCAACGCGCCTCCGATGACGTTCTCGGTGGACGGCAAGCAGTATGTCGCGATCCTGGTCGGCCTCGGCGGTGCCTGGGACAAGTGGTTCATCGACGCCACGCCCGAGCTGAAGCGGATGCAGCCGGGCTCGATGCTCTACGTGTTCGCGCTCTGACATCGTAAGCGCGGGAGGCCTCAGCGAGAGGCCTCCCGCGTCGATCTGGCCGAGAGAAGTAAAACAAGAAACAAGACAAATGAAACAAACATGGCTGGTTGGCGCGTGGCTCGGCTGCGCGCTCGTGATGGGGTTCGTGAGCACGGCGCAGGCGCAGTCGGCGGGCGACCCGACCGATGCAGGCAAGGCGGTGTTCAAGCGCGGCAATTGCGTCGGCTGCCACAAATGGCACGGCAATGGCGGCGGCGGCTATGGCGGCGACGCGCTGTCGCTGCGCAAGACCGAGCTGACGCGCGAGCAGATCATCGAGACCGTGACGTGCGGGCGGCCAGGCACCGGCATGCCGTTCTTCGTGCGCGGCTCCTACGACACCACGAAATGCTACGAGATGACCCGGCAGGATGTCGCCGACCGCATGCCACCCGAGGCCAATGTGTTCCTGCGGCCGAACGAGATCGAGGCGGTCGCCGATTACGTGCTCGCCCACGTCAAGGGCAAGGGTGAGCCGAGCTATGACGAATGCATCGCCTTCTTCGGCGACGGCTCGCGCGTCTGCAATATCTACAAGGAGGCCGGCCATGCCGCCGCGCCGTCCGACCCAAGCGAGAAGGCAAAACCATGAGCAAGCAGAGATCGACAATCCGTGGGTTCGTCTTCGCGGCTACCGTCACCGCGGCCGTGCCAGCGATGGCGACCGCGGGAGATCTGCGCGACATCAATGTCGGCATGGACATCGGCAAGGTTCCCGACGCGGGATACATCAACCTGACCTGCGTTGGGGAGAAGACGCACAGATTGGCGGAATGGGCGCAGTGGGCGGCTTGCCCGGCCGGGCCGGACGAGCTCCGCGGCATCCGCTTCGAGTATGACCGCGAGACCGCGCGGGAAGGCACCATGGTCGGCGGCCATCCGGCCATCCTGACTGTCATGATCGACAAGGACGCCAGGATCGCGGCGTTGACGATCGAGACCGATCCGAAGGCGCGGCTCTATCTGCGCAAGAAGGCGTTCCTGCTCGGCCTGCAGGCGAAGTCACGCTACGGCGAGGACGGCTGGACCTGCTCGGAGGCGAAGCCGGGCGCCGACAAGCAGGAGGTCGGCGGCGTATTCGTCGACGAGACGTGCAGCAAGACGACCGATGGCCGGACCGTCCGGATCGAGCGTCACCTCTACCGTGAGCCGAACAAGGAACTCAAGGACATGACCGACGAGACCCGGATCACGATCAGCCGCGCGGGGTCCTGAGAGACTTCGAACATCGATCGGGCGCGTTTGCGCCGGGTAGCCCGCCCGATCTCAGGTCTCGATCGGCGCTGCGTCGACGTCGATCTGTGGTAGCAGGCCGGGCGACTGCCGTTCGACCAGCTCGCGCATCTTTCCGATGATCGCCTTGCCTTCCGCGGAGATGATCGAGCTCGGGCCGGCGACGGTGATGACGAGCGGGGGCGTCTGGTCGGCCTCGGTCAGCCGCATCGCAATCGCGCTCAGGCCGGGCGTTCCCATGTCGCGCGTGTAGGCGAATCCCTGGCGGCGGATCGTCGCCAGCGCATGCTGGATATCGCCGAAGCGGACCGCGGATGACGGTGCTTCCTCGGCGTTGATCCGCTGCACGATCCGCCGCGCATCCTCGTCGTTCATCAGGCTGAGAAACACCCGGCCCGGAGTCGAATGGGTCAGCAGCCGTCGTGCGCCGGGCTCCAGATAATAGCGCACTGGTGTCGTGCCCTGCAGCACGCGGATGTACTGGCTGTAGAGCTGGTTGCGCGCCACCACGAAGGTGGTCAGCCGCGTCGCCTCGTGCAGCTCGCGCGTGATCGCATCGAGCGTCGCTCCCGGCAATGTCTGGCTCGTGAGCCAGCCGCCGAGCAGGGCGATGCGGACCGTCGGCCGGTAGGTGCGCGCCTGCCGGTCGTGGTCGAGATAGCCGAGTTCGACTAGGCTCTTCAGCAGCGCCGACGTGCTCGACGGCGGATAGTTCAACCGGCGCGCGATCTCGGTCATGGCCGCGGGCCGCTCGATCTCGGCAAAATATTCGAAGATGCGGAGCACGCGATGGGCGGACTTGACGATTGACGGATCGGGGCTGCCGTCGGCAGCGCGAAACAATTCGTCATGCCGGTTGGCCTCGATCACCATCGCCGAGGGATCGTCCGCTTGCAGGCGCACGCGGTCGGCGACGATGCGCCTGCGGCCCCGCCGGGGCGGGGGCTGGGTATCGGAGCGAACGCCCTTCATCTTCTTGCCGCTCGTGTCCTTGAAGGCAGCGCAAGCCTGGTGCGCTGCAATATCCATTGTCGCCTTGTGCTGTCGAATGTGCAGCGAAACCAACGGACGTCAAGCGTCCGCGGTGCGGCATGACCGGGCGTGCGATCCGCGTGCGGACGGCATTTCCTCCACGTATCTGAAATTATTCTCGCAAGCCGGCTCGCCGGTGGACATCGCCGCGATCGTTCCCGATGTTGCAGGCAAGGTTTTGAACACCGAGCGATGACATCCCGCACACCGGCAAGGCTGCCGCGACGTCATCCCGAACCAGGAGAGCCCCGATGCAGATGAGCGCGCGCGACCTTCGCAGCCCCGACGATGCCGCCGATCCGGCCCGCCACATCTCGCATGATTGCGCCGGCCTCAACTTCTATGATTTCGATCGCGGGCTCCGCGGCCTGCTGGGGCTCTATCTGGCGCGCGAGGATCGCGAGCGGCTGGAGCCGCACTTCAAGCGTCTCGGAGAACTGGCGGGCGGCAGCCTCGACCGGTTGGCCCGGATCGCCGACAAGCATGCGCCGGTGCTCAATCCGAGGGACGCCTACGGCCGCGACGAGGACTGGATCGACTATCATCCGTCCTACCGCGAGATGGAGGCGATCGCGTTCGGCGATTTCCAGTTTCACGCCATGAGCCATCGCGCCGGTGTGCTCGGCATGGACCGGCCGCTGCCGGCGGTGGCCAAATACGTGTTTCAGTATCTGTTCGTGCAGTCCGAGTTCGGGCTGATGTGCCCGATCAGCGTTACCGACACCTCGACGCATTTGATCCGCAAATTCGGCTCCGACGAGCTCAAGGCCTATCTGCTGCCGAAGATGCTGTCGGACGACATGGCGACGCTGTGGAAAGGCACCCAGTTCATGACCGAGCGCGCCGGCGGCTCCGATGTCGGCGCCGTCGAGACCGTTGCGCGGCGGGATGGCGACGTCTGGCGTCTGACCGGCGACAAATGGTTCTGCTCGCACGCCGATGCCGACGTCGCGCTGATGCTGGCGCGGCCGGAAGGCGCGCCCGACGGCACCAGGGGGCTCGCACTGTTCGCGCTGCCGCGCCGCCTCAAGGACGGCCGGCGCAACAGCTACCGGATCGTCCGTCTCAAGGACAAGCTCGGCACCAAATCGATGGCGTCGGGCGAGATCCGGCTCGACAACGCGGTTGCCTATCTGGTCGGCGATCCCACGCAGGGCCTCAAGCAGATGATGGAGCAGGTCAACCTCTCGCGCCTGTCGCACGGCGTGCGTGCCGCCGCGATGATGCGGCGCTGTGTCAACGAGGCTGTCGTCAGTGCCTCGTCGCGCGCGGCGTTCGGCCAGCGCGTCATCGATTTCCCGCTGCTGCGCCGTCAGCTGATGAAGCTGATCGTACCGACCGAGCAGGCGCTGTCGATGATGCTGGTGGCGGCGCGCGCGATGGACGATGCCAACGCCGGCTCGGCGCAGGCGAGGGACCTGCTGCGGATCCTGACGCCGCTGTTGAAGTACCGCGCCTGCCGCGACAACATTCCGGTCGCCACCGGTGCGATGGAGGTGCGCGGCGGCAACGGCTACATCGAGGAATGGGTGCAGCCGCGGCTGGTGCGCGATGCCCATGTCGGCGTGCTCTGGGAAGGCACCAGCAACATCAACGCGCTCGACATCATTTCGCGCGCCGTCGGCAAGAGCGGCGCGCACCGGGCGCTCGCCGCTGTCCTTCAGTCGCGCCTCGAGGAGGCGAAGGCGTTGCCCGAGCCGTTCCGCAAGCGGCTTCGGACAGCGCTCGATCGGGCGATTGCCTTTGCCGAACGGGTGGCGGCCGATCCCAGCTCGGAGCACACGGCGCGGCTTGCGGCGAGCGCGCTCTACCATGCGGCATCTGCGATCACGCTCGCATGGGAAGGATCCCAGCCTGAGGTGGACGCACGGCGTTTGTTGCTGTCGCGTTTCGTGCTCGAGCATCGTCTGTCGACGAAGGATCCGCTGGCTCCGGCCGACGACGCGTGGGAGCGCGAGGCCATCGATCTGATGCTGAGCGATGCGCCGGTCACGTTCGGTCAAGCGGTCAGATCCCTGACGGCCTGACCACAACAACAAAAAACATCTCGGGGAGGTTTCGATGCGATCGATTGCGGCCGCGCTCACGGCGGTCTTGTGTCTGGCTGCCGTTGGGTCGGTGCGCGCGCAGGTGTCCGGCGACGTGGTGCGCATCGGCGTCATCAACGACATGTCGGGACTTTATTCCGATCTTGGGGGCGAGGGCTCGGTGGAGGCGGCGCGGCTCGCGATCGAGGATTTTGGCCCGACCGTGCTCGGCAAGAAGATTGAGCTGATGTCGGCCGACCATCAGAACAAGCCCGATATCGCCTCCGGCATCGTGCGTCGTTGGATCGACGAGAACGGTGTCGATCTGATTGCCGATGGCGGCAATTCGGCGACGGCGCTTGCCATTCAAGCCATCACCCGCGAGAAGAAGCGCATCTTTGTAATTTCCGGGCCTGGTAGTTCCGATCTTACCGGAAAGCAGTGCTCGCCTTATGGGTTTCATTTCACCTACAGCACTTACGCTGAAGCCTCCGCCGTTACCAAGGCCATGCTCAAGAAGGGCGCGGATACCTGGTTCTTCCTGACTGCGGACTACGCCTTCGGCCATGCGCTGGAGCGCGACGCATCAAGCTTCATAACGACCGCGGGGAGCAAGGTCGTTGGGTCGGTTCGCCATCCGCTCGGTGCGTCGGACCTATCATCGTTTCTGCTCCAGGCACAGAAGTCGAAGGCGAAAGTCATTGCATTGGCGAACGCGGGCGGCGATACGGTCAACAGCCTCAAGCAGGCTGCGGAGTTCGGCATCGGAAAATCTGCCGACCAGAACATCGTCGCTCTTCTGATGTTGATCACGGACGTGCATTCGCTCGGCCTCGAGGCGGCGCAGGGCATCATCTACGCGACGTCGTTTTCGTGGACCCAGAATGAGGCAACCCGGACCTTCGGTCATCGCTTCATGGCGCGTCGGCACGGGCAGGCGCCGACCATGATCCAGGCCGGCGTCTACAGTGGAGTGATGCACTATCTGAAGGCAGTGCAGGTGGCCGGAACCGACGATCCTGGCGCCGTTGCCGCCGCCATGCGCAAGCTTCCGGTCAACGATTTCATGACGCAGAATGCACAGATCCGCGAGGATGGGCAGGTGATGCGCTCGATGTATTTGGTCCAGGCCAAATCGCCATCCGAATCGCACGAGCCTTGGGACTATGAAAAGGTGATCGCGACGATTTCGCCGGACGAAGCCTGGCGGCCGCTCGCGGAAGGCGGGTGTCCGTTCGTCACGAAAGCTCAGTAACGCTTGCGTTCGCGCCGTTGGCAGGAAGTTGAAGAAGTCTCCCGGTGACGTCAGCTTCGTCGCCGCCAAGGAAGACGTCTTCAACAGCCCGCTAATGCCGCGCCAGCAGCACGACGATGATCAGGGCCAGGATGGCGCACAGCACCTTCCAGAAGGTCACGGGATCGCGGTCGTGCAGCGATTTGCGGGTCGTGACGGCGGGGCCGGCCCAGGTCGCGCCGTTCTCGAGCTCGTGCGCGAACTCGATGGCGTCGCCGAAGCGTTGCGCGGGTTCCACGCTGAGCGCCTTGCCAATCACCGCGTCGAGCCAGGCCGGCAGGTCAGGCCGGTAGCGTGACAGCGGCGCCGGTTTGCCGAACCGTGGCCGCGAGAACGGCTCGATCTCGCCGAACGGATAGTTCGCGGTGAACATGCGGTAGACGGTGACGCCGAGCGCGAACAGGTCGGAGGCCTCGTCGCCGGCCTTGCCGCCGAACAGCTCGGGCGCCATGTAGCTCGCGGTGCCCGGAATGTCCTCGGCGGGAAAATCCTCCAGCAGCGGCACGCGCGCGACGCCGAGATCGACCAGGCGCAATCCGCCATCTTTCAGCAGGATCACGTTGTCGGGCTTGATGTCGCGATGGATGATGCCGGCGCGGTGCAACGCGGTGACCGCGCGCACCAGCTTGGTTGCGATCGCGATGCCCTCGGTGAGCGACAGCCGCGGCGCATGGTTGAGCCGCTGTTCCAGCGTTTCGCCCTCGTAGAGCGGCATCGCCGAATAGAGCCTGGTCTGCCGCTCCGCGGGCACCTCGATGATCTCGCCGATCCACAGGCTGCGGACGCGCGCGGCGACCCAGGCCTCGCGCACGAAGGCGAGGCGGTAGGAGCCTTCGCTGGCGACCCGCGGATGCGGAAACTTCAGCACGACCTCGCGTCCGGCACGCTTGTCGGTCGCCTTGAACAGGCGGCTGTAGCGCCCGTCGGACAGCACGTCGTGGAGCGCGAAATCGTCGATCGTGTCGCCGCTCTCGGGCAAGTCCAAAATCGGCAAGGTCGCGATCGCATGAGTAAGGTCGTCGCGATCCGCTGGCGGCAGGTCGACGACGTCGAGCACCAGCGCGGTGGTGTTGTCGCTGCTGCCGGCCGCGAGCGCGGCATCGACGATGCTGTGCGCCGACTCGTCGGGCGGCGTGCGTTCCTCCAGCAGCTGCTGCAGGCGGGAATCGGAGAGCGCGCCGTGAACCCCGTCGCTGCAGATCACGAGACGGTCATGCTGCCGCAGCCCGACCGAGGTGTAATCGAAGCGGGCGAACTCCTCGAAACCGATGGCGCGGCTCAGCATATGGGCGAGGTCGCCGCGACCGGCGATGTGGTCCTGCGTCAGCCGCTCCAGCCGTCCATCGCTCAGGCGGTAGGCGCGGGTGTCGCCGATATGGATCACATGGCATTGCCGCCGCGACAGGATGATCGAGGAGAACGCGCAGGCCATGCCGCTGCGCGCGGCGTCGACGCGGCCCTGGCCGTAGATCCAGCTGTTGGAAGCTTCCAGCGCCCGCGCGGCGCGGCGGCGAACGCCGAGCGTCTCGGGCAGCGAATAATAGGCATCGATGAAGCTGCGGACCGCGACTTCCGCCGCCTCCCGTCCGCCCTTGTGGCCGCCGACGCCGTCGGCGACCGCGGCCACGACGTCGCGATGCAGCGCGCCCGGCTGGCCGAGGCAGGCCGCGACATAGTCCTCATTGGCTGCGCGCTTGCCGGTCTCGCTGGCGAAACCGACGCGTACGCCCAGATCGTGTTGCGCGCCGTTCGCCACGTCCGAACCCGTCCTTTTCGGAGCGGGCCGTTAGACGCGCGCTCCCGACACCGCGCCCCAGGTAGTGCGCCAGCGGACCTTGACCATCGCAAGTCCGATGAAGCCAAGCAACGCCAGCACACCGAAGAACAGGAAGCCGGCGCCAAAACCGCCGGTCATGCCCTTGGCGAAGCCAAGGGTCTGGGCGAGGAAGAAGCCGCCGACGCCGCCGGCGCAGCCGACGAGCCCGGTCATCAGGCCGATCTCGTGGCGGAAGCGCAGCGGGATCAGCTGGAACACCGCGCCATTGCCCATGCCGAGCGCCAGCACGCCGATCGAGAACAGCAGCACCGAGATCCAGGCGATGCGCGGCAGCTCGGTCAGCGCCCAGCCGCCCGCGGTCGGCGCAGTCGGGCCCTCCGGCATGAAGGCGATCACGAGATAGGCGGCGACGACCACGCCGAACAGGATCGACAGCGAACGAATCCCGCCGATGCGGTCGGCGATCATGCCGCCGACCGGGCGGAAGCCCGAACCGAACGCGACGATCAGCGCGACCAGCATGCCGGCCGCGACGCCCGAGACGTGATACTGCACGGTGAAATAGAGCGGCAGCGCATTGGCGAGGCCGACGAAGCCGCCGAAGGTGATGAAGTAGAAGAACATGAACCAGCGGCTGTCGGAATCCTTCAGCAGCGCGCCGTAGGCCTTCAGCGAAATCTTCTTGCGCTCGCCCGGCGCGTCCTTGGCCGCGAATGAGTAATAGGCGAGCACCATCAGCATCGGAATCAAAAGGCAGCCGAACACGGCCTGCCAGCCCCAATGTTCGGCAATGGTCGGCGCGAGCAGCGTGTCGAGCACGACGCCCATATTGCCGGCACCGGCGATCCCCATGACCAGGCCCTGATATTGCGGCGGATACCAGCGGCTGGCCTGGGGCAGGGCGACCGCGAACGAGGCGCCGCCGACGCCGAGCGCAAGCCCGAACAGCTCGATTGCGAGCTTGCTGGTCAGCCCGAAATGCCAGACCGATGCGGTCGCAGCGATCACGACGAGCTGGGCGATGATGCCGGTG
Source organism: Bradyrhizobium sp. ma5 (assembly GCF_042258955.1). Taxonomy (NCBI): domain Bacteria; kingdom Pseudomonadati; phylum Pseudomonadota; class Alphaproteobacteria; order Hyphomicrobiales; family Nitrobacteraceae; genus Bradyrhizobium; species Bradyrhizobium sp. ma5. The sequence goes on along the minus strand of NZ_CP170156.1, from coordinate 5,364,171 downwards.
CGCTTGGCGCCGATGATGTCGGCGAGAATGCCCATCGGCACGCGCAATAGCGCGCCGGCCAGCACGGGAATGGCGACCAGGGTGAACTTCTCGTTCACAGCCAGATTCATGTCGCGCGCGATGTAGACGATCAGCGGTCCGAGCGCGACCCACGCCATGAAACTGATGTCGAAGTACAGGAACGCGGCGAGCAGGGTCGGCCAGTGACCTGCCTTCTTGAACTCAGCTAGCTTCATCGCAAGCGTCTCGCGGTGATGCGGCGGAGATGGCCGCTGACGTGCGACGCTCTCGGGCGCAGATAAATCGAATGTGGGTGAATGCGTGAGCGCGCTCGCCGTTGAGACGCACTCCGTCAAGAGTTCAGGTCAGCAAGTTGCGTGCCATCGAATCGATCGCGTCGCTTTGCCTTGCAGTCGCAAGACGTTGCCGCGAGATCGCGAACCAAGTTCGGCGCTCGGAATTGGCGTGGCTTGCAGCAAGCGCCGCCGCGCAAACGCGCATGCTGATGCTTTCTTGTGCGATGCGTCACGAGCGCGCGATAGCGTATCAATGGCGGGTTCACGATTGCGGCCGCGGCCGCTGATGCTGTGATGCACAAGAGATCATCGGCGTGGCTTAAAATTTGGCCTGTCGTCTGCGCGGCGTGCCGCCCGGCCGATTTGAGATGGCCGAAAACCCATTGATTTTGCAATCAGATTCGTCCGCGGGGAGTTGGCACGCGTTTTGAATATCAGTCAGTAACGGAACATCGGTCGTCATCGAAGACGGTCTGCGCCCGCGGCTGGGCTTCCTACAACTCCAAACCTTTATCGGTGCCTATCAACGACGCACGCCGCGTCGCTGGATAGCGCCGTCGGAATTGAAAGGCAGACCATGCTCGACAAAGTGACCAAGCAGAAGCTCGTGGTGATCGGCAACGGGATGGCCGGCATCCGCACGGTCGAGGCGCTGCTCGAGCGCGCCCCAGATCTCTACGACATCACGGTGTTCGGCTCCGAGCCGTACGGCAATTACAACCGCATCCTGCTGTCGCCGGTGCTCGCCGGCGAGAAGACCGTCGACGACATCATGCTCAACACCGTCGACTGGTACGAGGACAACAACATCACGCTGCGCAAGGGCGAGACGATCAGCATGATCGATCGCCGCACGTGTGAAGTCGTCACCGAGGCAGGCGAGCGCGTGCCCTATGACCGCCTGCTGATCGCGACCGGCTCAAATCCGATCATGCTGCCGCTGCCGGGCAAGGACCTGCCGGGCGTGATCGGCTTCCGAGACATCTATGACGTCGACCGCATGATCAAGGCCTCGACCGACTATCGCAACGCCGTCGTGATTGGCGGCGGCCTGTTGGGCCTCGAGGCCGCCAACGGGCTGATGAAGCGCGGCATGAACGTCACGGTCGTGCATCTGCTCGACACTTTGATGGAGCGCCAGCTTGATCCGGTGGCCGGCGGTCTCTTGCGCAAGTCGCTGGAAGAGCGCGGCATGGTGTTCAAGATGCCGGCGCAGACCCAGGCGATCCTGGGCGAGGACCGCGTCACCGGCGTGCGCTTCGGCGACGGTACCGAGCTGGCGGCCGATCTCGTGGTGATGGCGGTCGGCATCCGTCCGAACTTCGAGCTCGCCAAGAAGGCGGGGCTCTACTGCGAGCGCGGCATCGTCGTCTCCGACACCATGCAGACCTATGACGGTCGCATCTATGCGGTCGGCGAATGCGTGCAGCACCGCCGCCAGACCTACGGTCTCGTCGCGCCGCTGTTTGATCAGGCCAAGGTCTGCGCCAACCACCTCGCGATGAAGGGCTTTGCCACCTATGACGGCTCGGTCACCTCGACCAAGCTGAAGGTCACCGGCATCGACCTGTTCTCGGCCGGCGACTTCGCGCCGGGACCGGACAAGGAGGAGATCGTGCTGCAGGACGCCAATCGCGGCGTCTACAAGCGCATCATCCTGAAGGACAAGAAGATCGTCGGCGCCGTGCTCTATGGCGACACCATCGACGGCCCCTGGTACTTCCAGCATTTGCGCGACGGCACCGACGTCTCGCATATGCGCGAGCGGCTGGTGTTCGGCGCCGCCAATCTCGGCGAGGGCGGCGTCAGCGGCCAGAACTCGGTTGCCGCGATGAACGACGAGACCGAGATCTGCGGCTGCAACGGCGTCTGCAAGGGTGCGATCGTCAAGGCGATCTCCGAGAAGAAGCTGTTCACGCTCGATGACGTCCGCGCCCATACCAAGGCGTCATCGTCCTGCGGCTCCTGCACCGGCCTCGTCGAGCAGGTGCTGGCGTTCACGCTCGGCGGCGACTATTCGGCGGCGCCGAAGGTCAAGCCGCTGTGCAAGTGCACCGATCACAGCCACGACGACGTCCGCCGCGTCATCGTCGAGCAGCAGCTCAAGACCATTCCCGCCGTCATGCGCTTCATGGAGTGGAAGACGCTCAACGGCTGCCATTCCTGCCGTCCAGCGCTCAATTACTACCTGCTCGCGACCTGGCCGGGCGAATATCGCGACGATCAGCAGTCGCGCTTCATCAACGAGCGCGTCCACGCCAACATCCAGAAGGATGGCACCTATTCGGTGGTGCCGCGGATGTGGGGCGGCGTCACCACGCCGAGCGAGCTGCGCGCCATCGCCGATGTCGCCGAGAAGTTCAACATCCCGACGGTGAAGGTCACCGGCGGTCAGCGCATCGACCTGCTCGGCGTCAAGAAGGAGGACCTTCCGGCGGTGTGGGCCGATCTCAACGACGCCGGCATGGTGTCGGGCCATGCCTACGCCAAGGGCCTGCGCACGGTGAAGACCTGCGTCGGCTCCGAATGGTGCCGGTTCGGCACTCAGGACTCCACCGGCCTCGGCGTCAAGCTCGAGAAGTTCATGTGGGGTTCGTGGACGCCGGCCAAGGTCAAGCTCGGCGTCTCCGGCTGCCCGCGCAACTGCGCGGAGGCGACCTGCAAGGACGTCGGCGTGGTCTGCGTCGATTCCGGTTACGAGATCCATTTCGCCGGCGCCGCGGGCCTGCACATCAAGGGCACCGAGTTCCTGACCAAGGTCGAGACCGAGGACGAGACGCTCGAGGTGATCGTGGCGCTGACCCAGCTCTACCGCGAGGAGGGCTGGTATCTGGAGCGCATGTACAAGTGGTGCGACCGCGTCGGTCTGGAGCAGATCAGGAAGCGGGTGGTCGACGACATCGCGAACCGCAAGGCGCTGTTCGCCCGCTTTGCCCATTCGCAGCAGTTTGCGCAGACCGATCCGTGGGCCGAGCGCGCCAGCCGCGGCGTCGACCGCAACGAGTTCGCGCCTCTCGCCGAATTGGAGCTCGCATGACCAGCTGGATCGAAATCGGCGCGCTCGACGACATTCCGCGGCTCGGCTCGCGCGTGGTGCGCACGCCGGGCGGCAACATCGCGGTGTTCCGGACCGAGAGCGACGAGGTGTTCGCGCTCGATGATCGTTGCCCGCACAAGGGTGGGCCGCTGTCGCAGGGCATCGTGCACAACAAGCGCGTGACCTGCCCGCTGCATAATTTCGTCATCGAGCTGGCCAGTGGCCAGGCGGTCGCGCCCGACGAGGGCTGCACGCACACCCATCCGGCCAAGGTCGAGAACGGCGTTGTCTGGTTGTCGGTGCGACAGGCGGCCGCGGTGAGCTGAGCGGGCAAGGATCGGCCAGCCATGCCCGTCAAGACCACGTGTCCCTATTGCGGTGTCGGTTGTGGCGTCATCGCGTCGAAGGACGCGGCGGGCGCGGTCCAGGTCGAGGGAGACAAGCAGCATCCGGCCAATTTCGGCCGGCTGTGCAGCAAGGGCTCGGCGCTCGCCGAGACCATCGATCTCGATGGGCGTTTGCTCGAGCCTGTCGTCGACGGCGTGCCCACGGCGTGGCACGACGCGCTCGATCGCGTCGCCGATGGCTTTAACAAGGTCATCCGCGAGCACGGGCCCGATGCGGTCGCGTTCTATGTCTCCGGCCAGCTGCTGACCGAGGACTATTACGTCATCAACAAGCTCGCCAAGGGCTTTGTCGGCACCGCCAATATCGACACCAATTCGCGGCTGTGCATGGCGTCCAGCGTCGCGGGGCACAAGCGCGCCTTCGGCAGCGACACCGTGCCGGGCTGCTACGAGGATCTCGAGCAGGCGGATTTGCTGGTGCTGGTCGGCTCCAACGCCGCCTGGTGCCATCCGATCCTGCACCAGCGCATGCTGGCGGCAAAGGAGAAGAACCCGGCGTGCAAGATCGTGGTGATCGATCCGCGCCGCACCGCGACCTGCGAGGGCGCCGATCTGCATCTGCCGCTGCGCTCCGGCAGCGACTCCGTGCTGTTCAACGGGCTGTTCGCGTTCCTCGCCGGCAGCAGCGCGGTCGATCGCGGCTTTGTCGGCAATTGCACGACGGGGATCGTCGACGCCCTCAAGCAGGTGGCCGGCCAGACCCTGGCGCAGACCGCCGCGACGTGTGGGCTGAGCGAAGGCGCGGTCGGACTGTTCTTCGACTGGTTCACGAAGACCGAACGTGTCGTCACGCTGTATTCGCAGGGCATCAACCAGTCGTCGAGCGGCGTCGACAAGGTTAACGCCATCATCAATTGCCACCTCCTGACCGGGCGCATCGGCCGTGCCGGCATGGGTCCGTTCTCGCTCACCGGCCAGCCCAACGCGATGGGCGGCCGCGAGGTCGGCGGGCTCGCCAACCAGCTTGCCGCGCACATGGAAATCGAGAATCCCGCGCATCGCGAGCTGGTGCAGCGCTTCTGGCGCGCGCCTGTCATTGCGGAGAAGGGCGGGCTGAAAGCGGTCGACATGTTCGACGCCATCGCCGACGGACGCATCAAGGCGGTGTGGATCATCTCGACCAATCCGGTGGTGAGCCTGCCCGATGCCGATCGCGCGCGTGCGGCGCTCGACGCGTGTGAGCTCGTCGTGGTGACGGATTGCATGCGCGACACCGACACCACGCGGCATGCCGATGTGCTGCTGCCGGCGCTGGCGTGGGGCGAGAAGGACGGCACCGTCACCAATTCGGAGCGCCGGATCTCGCGGCAGCGGCCGTTCCTCGCAGCACCAGGCGAGGCGCGCGCCGACTGGCGCATCATCTGCGACGTCGCCAGTCGTATGGGATATTCCGGCTTCGACTACGCCTCGGTCGCGGAGGTGTTCCGCGAGCACGCCGAATTGTCGGGCTTCGAGAATCAAGGCCAGCGCGATTTCGATATCTCGGCGCTGGCTGCGCTCGATGATCGCGCCTATGACGCGCTGGCGCCGGTGCAGTGGCCGGTGACATCGGACCATCCGGCCGGCACGCCGCGGATGTTCGAGAGCCAGAAGTTCTTCACGCCCGACCGCAAGGCGCGCTTCGTGCCGGTCGCGCCGCGCGCGGCGCAGCATGCGACGAGCCGCGACTTTCCGCTGGTGCTCAACACCGGTCGTATCAGAGATCAGTGGCACACCATGACCCGGACCGGGAAAACCGGACGGCTGCTGTCGCATATCTTCGAGCCCTATGCCGAGTTTCACCCTGAGGATGCGCGGCAGGCCGGGCTGCAAAACGAAGGACTGGTGCGGCTGACCAGCAGCTGGGGCGAGATGATTGCGCGCGTCGTGGTCAGCGCCGACCAGCGCCGTGGCTGCGTGTTCGTGCCGATGCACTGGAACGAGGAATTCGCTGGCGAGGGCCGCGTCAACGCGCTGGTCAATCCGGTGGTCGATCCGCTGTCCGGCCAGCCGGAGTCCAAGCACACGCCGGTCAAGGCCGATCCTTACGCGCCGAAATGGCACGCCTTCATCTTGAGCCGCGATGCGATCAAGCGTCCGGCAAGCGGCTACTGGGTTTACGGCAAGGCCGGCGATTGCACGCGGCTGGAGCTCGCGCTCGACGTCCGCCCGGAGAGCTGGCGCGATTGGGCGCGGGCGCAGCTCGGCCTCGAAGGCGTCGAGATCGAATGGATCGCCTATCGCGATCCGGCTGCCGGCCGCTTCCGCTATGCTGCGGTGCGCGAGGGCCGGCTCGAGGGCTGCGTGTTCATCGCGCCCGATCACGTGCTGCCATCGCGGGCGTGGCTGGCCGGGTTGTTCGCCGAGCAGCAATTGTCGGCCAATGCGCGGATGGCGCTGCTGGCCGGGCGGCCGTTCGGCGCGGGCGAGGATGTCGGGCCGATCGTCTGTTCCTGCTTCAGCGTCGGACGGCACCAGATCACCGCAGAGATCAGGAAGGGCGCCGACAGCGTCGAGGCGATCGGCCGCTGCCTCAAGGCCGGCACCAATTGCGGCGGCTGCAAGCCCGAGATCGGCAAGCTGATCGGCGCCACCGCGCGGCCGCAGCAGGCGATCGCGTCCTGAGACCCGGCGCCGACTTGACGCCTCATCGCTGCGCCGCGCCTTCAGGTGGTGCAGCTGGTTTGCCGCGCGGCATGCTTTTGGATAGCTTTCGTTCAATCGTGCCATCCTTACTTGCCTCACCCGAAGTACAGATGGACGGCGCTCAGGAGCAGGAGCCGCTACGCCATGATTACCGCGGGACGTCATCGTCCGCTTGCACCGGACGCCTGGAATGAATCGGCTGTTCGGGTCGCGATCGAAGAAATTGCGGCCGATGCGGTCGCACATTTTCATCCCGATACGTTCTGGCCGGCTCACCCGAGTGAAGACGGCGGAGGAGACGGTGATCCCAGCTTCTACAAGGGGGCGGCCGGGGTCATTTGGGCACTGGATTACTTGCACCGCACGGGGGCTACCCAGGTCGCCGGCGATTTCCGCCCCGTGCTGCCGAAGCTGATCGAGCAGACCGTAATCGACCACGACGCCAGTTCGCTGCCCGATTATGAGAAGCATGGCTCGCTGCTTCGCGGCGACATGGGGGCGGCACTTCTCGCGATGCGCCTTGAGCCGACATCGAGCCTCGCCGACCTGGTCTATAGCCGGGCCGAAGCAAACAATGAACTGCCGATCCGGGAGCTGATGTGGGGAATGCCGGGGTCGATGGTCGCGGCAGTCCACATGAGCAGGATGACCGGGGAATTGAGATGGCGCGGCCTGTTCGAAGTGCAGGCGGCGCGGCTGTTGGCCGAACTGGAGGACACGCCGCAAGGTCCACTTTGGACCCAGGATCTCTACGGTGCCAAGGATCGCTTTCTCGGGCCGGTTCACGGCTTTGCCGGCAACGTGATCCCGTTATTGCTCGGATGGGATTGGTTGACGGCAGCGCAGCAGGCGCACGTCGCCGAATTCGTGCCGAAGTCGCTTGAAGAGAATGCGTGGCGCTACGACATTGGCACGACATGGGGCCCGAGAAGCAAGCGCGAGAAGCGGCTTTTCATATGCCAGCATTGTCACGGTGCGCCGGGAATGGTGACGAGCTTTGCCGACGCGCCGTTCGCTACGCCGGAATTTGACGCGCTTCTGGTGGATGGCGGGCGCTTTGCCTGGGCCGCCGGACCGCTGACAAAGGGCTCGAACATCTGCCACGGCACGGGCGGAAACGGCTACGCATTCCTCAAGCTCTACCGACGCACGAATGATCCGATCTGGCTCGACCGCGCGCGCCAGTTCGCCATGACGGCCATCGTCCAGTTTCGTGGCGCTCAGATGGTTACCGGCCGCGGCCGGTATTCGCTTTGGACCGGTGACATCGGCCTTGCAATCTACCTTTGGGATTGCATCACCGGGGATGCCCGGTTTCCGACGATCGATGTGTTTTGACTCTAGAATGAGTCCGTGTCCTAGCAGCCGCGGCAGATGCTCTTCAGCTTGCTGTTGAGCAGGCGGTCCTCCTCGTCGGAGGCCGCCTTGGTGTAGGGGTCGTCGGCGTGGCGTTTATCGGCAGCAAATCCGCCGCCGCGACCGGCGCCGCCGGCATACATGCCGTGCAGGCCGCCACCATGGCCGTGGCCGCCGCGCGCATCGGCTGCCGGCATTGCGGCCGCAAGCAGCATCAGCAGCCCGGCCGTCGTGAATGTCCGCATGATGTCCTCCTCGTCGCGATAAAGTACCGCTGACGCTGGGGCAAATCGGTGTCGGCCAACTTCACAATTTCGCGTGGCGGCAATCGGCCGATCCTCGCGGCCGGTTCCCGAAGGACTCCGCCGCTGCGCCACACGGGGATAGCTTCATGCCGACAATGCAGTGCTCGCGGCGCCAAAATGGTGTATCGGCAAGCTCTGGCGCGCCCAAGATGGGGGCGGGACACGGTCCGGCGCCGGATAATCAAGATTGAGCAAGATTTCGGAGGAACGTTCATGTCGGCTCTGCCACTTTCGGGCATCAAGATTCTCGACCTGACGCGGGTGCTCGCGGGCCCGCTGTCGGCCCAGATGCTGGCGGATCTCGGCGCCGAGGTGATCAAGATCGAGCGGCCCGGCGGCGGCGACGACGCCCGCGCCTTCGGCCCGCCCTACCTCCCCGATCCCGAAGGCAAGGCGAACAACAACAATTCGTTCTACCTCTGCGCCAACCGCAACAAGAAGTCGGTCACGGTCAACATCGCCAAGCCCGAAGGGCAGGCGATCATCCGCGAGCTCGCCAAGTCGGTCGACGTGATGATGGAGAACTACAAGGTCGGCGACCTCAAGCGCTATGGCCTCGACTACGACACCATCAAGCAGCTCAACCCCGGCATCATCTATTGCTCGGTGACTGGCTTCGGCCAGACCGGCCCTTACGCCACGCGCGCCGGCTATGACGCGATCCTGCAGGCGATGGGTGGCCTGATGAGCGTCACCGGCCATATCGACGGCGAGCCCGGCGCCGGCCCAATGAAGGTCGGCCCCTCGATCGTCGACTACATGACCGGCATGAACACCTCGATCGGAATTCTGTCGGCGCTCTACAATCGCGACGCCAACAATGGCGAAGGGCAGCATGTCGACGTCTGCCTGTTCGACACCGTGATCGCCTCGCTGTCGCACTGGCTGCAGATCTATCTCGTCAACGGCAACATGCCGCCGCGCCGCGGCACCTGGGGCAATGGCGGCATGCCGGCCGGCGTGTTCCGCTGCACCGACGGAGAATTGATGCTGGTGGTCGGCAATGACGGCCAGTTCCAGCGCACCTGCGCCGTGCTCGGCGAACCCGAGCTCGCCAACGACAAGCGCTTCGTCAGGAACAACGACCGCGTCGTGCACGGCAAGGAGATCATGGCGATCTTCGCCGGCCTGTTCCTGAAGCATCCGGTCGCCTACTGGCTGGAGAAGCTCGAGGAGGCCGGCGTGCCGTCGGGCCCGATCAACAATTTCGAGCAGGTGTTCAGCGATCCGCACGTGCAGTCGCGCGGCATGCGGGTGAAGGTCGATCACCCCTTCGAGCCGAACCTGTCGCTGATCCGCAACGCGCTGACCTTCTCGGGCACGCCGATCACCGACTACCGCGCCCCGCCGCTGCTCGGGGCCGACACCAAGGACGTGCTGGCGACCATCGGCTATGATGACGCCAAGGTCGAAGGGCTGAAGGCGCAGGGGATTCTGTAGGCCCGCGCCGGAGCCCCGCCGCGTAATTCCGTCATCCTGAGGAGGCCGCGCAGCGGCCGTCTCGAAGGGTGAACGGCCCGGCTGGTGGCCGTTCATCCTTCGAGGCTCGCAAGAGCTCGCACCTCAGGATGACGGAGCGAGAGGGGGCTCGCGATAACACTTCGACCTAAATCGAAGCATCATTGACACGAGCCTGCTAGATTGGCGCCATCGATCCCTTATCGAAGGTACCATCATGAAACGGGAAGTGGTCCGCGTCGAACCGATCTCGAGCTGGCTGGAGCGCTGGAAGGCGCCGGCGTCGGCGGTCACCCGCGCCGGCAACATGATCTTTGTCTCCGGCCTGCCGCCGTTCGATCCGGCAACCGGCGAGATCGCCACTGGGGCCTCGATCGAGCGGCAGAGTGAGCTGGTGATGGAGCAGCTGAGGCAATGCCTCGAGGCCGCCGGCGCGTCGTTCGACAATGTGATGAAGTGCAACATCTTCTGCACCTCGGCAAAGCACTTCGCGACCTTCAACGCGATCTACCGGAGATACTTCGCGGATGATCTGCCGGCGCGGATCTTCGTCTGCATCCCGGAATGGACCGGGCCGTTCGACATCGAGATCGATTGCATCGCGATGGTGTAGGGCAGGGCCACTTACAGATCCTGGCGCGTCAGCCGGCCGTGCACCACGACCGGCCGCAGCGCCGGCTTGCTCGGCACGTCGCCCATCGTCAGCGCCATCACCGAGACCGTGACCACGCGATCGATGATGGCGCGGACGTCGTCGAGATCGCATTTGCCTTCCGACAGCCGCAGCAGACGTTCCTTCTCGCGGATGGTGTGATGCGCCATCGCGAGCGCGAAGTGCAGGCCCCAATACAGCTCGGTGTCGTCGCGGCCCGGCATCGCGCGGCGCATCGCGGCGGCGAACTTGCGCAAGTGATCGACCTCGCGGTTCTTGATGCGGCGGATCGGCGGCACCGATTCGATCGAGGCCCGGATCATGAAACGCGCCGCGGTCGAGCCCTCGCGATCGGGTCCGAGGCAGCCGCGCAAGGTGGGGCCGACGAGGGCGCGCATGATGTCCTCGATCGAGGCGCGGCCGCCGCCGTTTTCCTCCGCCGCTTTCAATTCATTGAGACGTTGGCGGTTGGTCTGGATGCTGCGGGTGACGAACAGTTCCGCGATCAATTCGTCCTTGGAGCCGAAATGATAGTTCACCGCCGCGAGGTTGACGTTCGCCTCCGCGACGATGTCGCGCAGCGTGACGTCGCCGAAGCCGCGGTCGGCATAGAGCCGCTCGGCGGCGGCGAGAATGGCGGATCTGGTTTGGTCGCTGGCCATGGCTGAGAGCCTTTCCGTTATTCCGCGGTATGCCGGGGAATGACGAAGACGACAGGGAGTTGCATTTCAAACATTTGTATGAAACTATCGTTTGAAGAGCCGGAAATGTCAATCCGCTGATCGCGGGGCGGCGTTCTGGCACACCACCGCCGCCGTTTTCGCGAACGCCCTTGCGGGCCGCGGAGGCGGGGTCAACAATGTTGCCCAAAAGGCCAAGGCCGAAGTTCGAGACTCAATCAGGGCCCGAGTTCATGGCCAGGTCAGCGGCCCAAGTCTAGGAAACGAGGAGCGTCCCATGGATTTCACGATGTCGGCCAGGCAGAAGGAATGGCTTGAGCGCGTTCAGGCTTTCATGAAAACGCATGTCCGCCCCGCCGTGCCGATCTACGACAAGCAGGACGCCGAAGGCCCGCGCTGGAAGGTGATCCCGATCCTCGAGGATCTGAAGAAGAAGGCAAAGGCCGAAGGCCTCTGGAACATGTTCATGCCGCCGTCCTCGCATGAGGACGACGAATTCCACGGCGCGGGATTGAGCAACCTCGAATACGCGCTGCTGTCGGAAGAGATGGGCCACATCTCCTGGGCGTCCGAGGTGTTCAACTGCTCCGCCCCCGATACCGGTAACATGGAAGTGTTCATCCGCTACGGCACCAAGGAGCAGAAGCGCAAGTGGCTGCGCCCGCTGATGGACGGCGAGATCCGCTCCGCCTTCCTGATGACCGAGCCGGCGGTTGCCTCCTCTGACGCCACCAACATCGAGACCCGGATCGAGAAGGACGGCGATCACTACGTCATCAACGGCCGCAAATGGTGGTCGTCGGGCGTCGGCGATCCCCGCTGCAAGGTCGCGATCCTGATGGGCAAGACCGACTTCAACGCCGCCAAGCATCAGCAGCAGTCGCAGATCCTGGTGCCGCTCGACACCCCCGGCATCAAGGTCGAGAAGATGCTGCCGGTGTTCGGCTTCGACGATGCGCCGCACGGCCATGCCCAGGTGCTGCTCGAAAACGTCCGTGTGCCGAAGGAGAACATCCTGCTCGGCGAAGGCCGCGGCTTCGAGATCGCGCAGGGCCGTCTCGGCCCGGGCCGCATCCATCACTGCATGCGCACCATCGGCAAGGCCGAAGAGGCGCTGGAGAAAATGGTGAAGCGGCTCGCCTCGCGCACCGCGTTCGGCAAGAAGATCATCGAGCATTCGGTTTGGGAGCAGCGCATCGGCGAGGCCCGCACCGATATCGAGATGAACCGCCTGCTGTGCCTCAAGGCCGCCGACATGATGGACAAGGTCGGCAACAAGACCGCGCAGGCCGAGATCGCGATGATCAAGGTCGCAGCTCCGAACATGGCGCTGAAGATCATCGACCAGGCGATCCAGGCCTATGGCGGCGGCGGCGTCTCCGACGAGGCCGGGCTCGCCAAGGACTATGCCCACATCCGCACGCTGCGGCTGGCGGACGGTCCGGACGAGGTGCACAATCGCGCCATTGCCAGACTTGAACTTCGGAAGTATGCAAACACGTCGCACTGAGCATGACGCGGAACGCATGGCGTTCGCGCTGACATCGTGCTCAGAATGAAAAAGAGAAATCAGGCTGGCGTGCCAGCCTGATTGAAGGAGCGTCCGACGGCGCTCCCCAAAAACTGAATTGAGGGAGCGTCATCGTGGCGGACGGCGTCAGGAAAGACGAAGAATTTTCCGGCACAAGGGAAGTCGAGGAGCGCCATCGTATCAACGAGGCGAACCTCGCGGCCTGGATGCAGGAACACGTCGAGGGCTATCAGGGCCCGCTCAAGGTCCTGCAATTCAAGGGTGGCCAGTCCAACCCGACCTACAAGCTCGAGACTCCCGGCCGCAATTATGTGATGCGTCGCCGGCCGTTCGGTAAATTGTTGCCGTCGGCCCATGCGGTGGATCGCGAGTTCCGCGTCATCGCGGCGCTCGGCAAGCAGAATTTCCCGGTCGCGAAAGCCTACGCGCTGTGCACCGACGATGCGGTGATCGGCTCGGCCTTCTACATCATGTCGATGGAGGAGGGGCGGGTGTTCTGGGATCCGACGCTGCCGAGCCAGGAGCCCGACGCACGCCACAAGATATTCACCAGCAAGATCGAGACGCTGGCGAAGCTGCACATGCTCGATCCCGAAAAGATCGGCCTCGGCGATTTCGGCAAGCCCGGCAATTATTTTGCGCGCCAGGTCGACCGCTGGACCAAGCAGTACCGCGCGTCCGAGACGCAGCACATTCCGGAGTTCGAGAAGCTCGCGGAGTGGCTGCCGAAGACGGTGCCGGAGCAGAAGCGCGTCTCGGTCGTGCACGGCGACTATCGCCTCGACAACATGATCTTCCACGCCACCGAGCCGCGGGTGCAGGCGGTGCTCGATTGGGAATTGTCGACGCTCGGCGATCCCATGGCCGACTTCACCTATCTGTTGATGCAGTGGACCATGCCGGGCCTCGCCAATGCCGACCTCAAGGCGTTGAACATTCCGAGCCAGGACGAGGCCGCGAGGATCTACTGCGACGTCACCGGCATGGCTGTGCCGGATCTGAACTGGTACTTCTCCTACAACCTGTTCCGCCTCGCGGGCATCACGCAGGGCATTGCGGGCCGCGTCCGCGATGGCACCGCCGCGAATGCCAAGGCCCTCGAGTCGGCCAAGCGCACCGTGCCGCTGTCGCAGGCGTCATGGGAATACGCGCAGAAGGCCGGCGCAATCTGACAACGAAAACGCGGCGCGATCCCCCAGGGTTCGCGCCGCTTCTGCTTCCGCCTTACCTCGCCCCGCTTGCGGGGAGAGCATAGGCCGCCTCCGGCGGCCGTTCTCTAGAATGCCGAACCGCAGCTTCGGCTACGTCGCATCGCAAGATGCGGTCCGGGTGAGGGGAGTCTCCGCAAACACATCTATCGCCGTTGATACGGCGAAAGCTCCTCACCCCAACCCTCTCCCCGCACGAGCGGGGCGAGGGAGCACAATCGCGCCGCTTCTGCGTGGTGCGGCATGTTTCCGCATTGTAGCCATCTGTGACTTGAGTTCGCAGCGCCGCTTTGGCAAGTCAGTCCGGTCAACGCCCGCCCTGGTCCTGATCGGACATTTTCACTTTGGCCCTTTCCCCGAATCTTCGCGGCAGCCTGTTCATGGCTGCGGCCATGGCCAGCTTCACGGCCAACGATGCCATCACCAAGGCGGTATCGGCCGAGCTCAACATCGGCGAGATCCTGCTGGTCCGCGGCCTGGTCGCGATGATGCTGGTCGCAGCACTTGCCTGGTACCGCGACGCGCTGCGCAGTTTTGGCGCGCTGCTGATCTGGCCGGTCGGACTGCGCGTCATGGGCGAGATCGGCGGCACGCTGACCTATCTTTCGGCGATCGCGCAGATCCCCCTCGCCAATGCGTCGGCGATCTTCCAGGCGCTGCCGCTCGTCATCACGCTCGGGGCGGCGCTGGTGTTCGGCGAACCGGTCGGCTGGCGGCGCTGGCTTGCGATTGCCGCAGGCTTCATCGGCGTGCTGGTCATCGTCCGGCCGGGGGCGGAGGGCTTTAGCCAGGCGTCGCTGCTGGCGTTGGCGTCAGTCGGCTTCTGCGCGGTGCGCGATCTCGCCACCCGCCGCATCCCGAAACAGCTGCCGACCGTGTTCATTACGCTGCTCACCACCGTGACGGTGACGACGGCCGGCGCTGCCGTTCTTGTCCCGCTTGGCGGCTGGCGGCCGCCGTCGGGCCACGCGCTCGGCCTGCTGGTGCTGGCCGCGGTGCTGATCCTGATCGGCTACCAATGCATCATCGTGTCGCTGCGCACCGGCGACATCTCGGCAGTGGCGCCGTTCCGTTACTCCGCGTTGCTGTGGGCGATGCTGCTCGGCTATCTCACCTTCGGCCACCAGCCCGACGTGCAGATGCTCGCTGGCGCTGCGATCATCGTGGCCTCCGGCCTCTACGCCTTCTACCGCGAGCGCAAGCGCGACAAGCTCCGCCCGGCCGCGACGGGTCCGGGTCTGCCGCCGGATGGGTTGTAGAGATTTGTAGGGCGGATTAGCCGAAGGCGTAATCCGCCGACGGTGCCGCGACGCAGGAGCGGCGGGTTACGCCTTCGGCTAACCCGCCCTACGCACCGAGCATCAGTGAATGCCGGCGAACAGCCGGTTCCAGCGCACCGAAGCCGGCCAGCGCCACACTTGCCATGCCGGCGCTTCATTGCCGATCGAGAAAAAGATCACCTTGGCTTGTCCGATCAGGTTCTCGAACGGCACGTAGCCGACGCCGCCGCGCGCAGGCGGCACGCGGCTGTCGGCCGAGTTGTCGCGGTTGTCGCCCATCGCGAAGAAATGCCCCGGCGGCACCACATAGACCTGTGTGTTGTCGTATTCGGAACGCTCGATGCGATCGAGCGTGTCGTAGCTGACTCCGTTCGGCAGCGTCTCGCGCCAGCGCTTGACGCGGACCGGGCGCGGCCCCTCGTCACGGTCGACATAATCATCGACCCGCTCGCGCTTGACCGCGGCGCCGTTGATGTACAGCGCACCGTCGATCATTTGAATGCGATCGCCCGGCAGGCCGATCACCCGCTTGATGAAATCAATCGAGTCGTCGCTCGGCAGCCGGAACACCACGACATCGCCCGGCTTGGGCTCGGAGCCGAAGATGCGGCCGGAGAACAGCGGTGGCGAGAACGGCAGGGAGTAATGCGTGTATCCGTAGCTGTACTTCGAGAGAAACAGGTAGTCGCCGACCAGCAACGTCGATTCCATCGACTCCGACGGAATGTTGAAGGACTGGAACAGGAAGGTGCGGATCACCAGCGCGATGATCAGCGCCTGCACGGCCACGCGGAGGGTTTCCGATACGCCGCCTTGCTGGCGTTCTTTCTCGGTCGACATGGTCCCGGGCTCCCGTTTCACGCCCTACGCAGCAGAATATCACTTCGCGCAATGCGCGATCAGCCGGGCGACGAACTCGCCGCAGGCCTCGAGCTGAGACATCTCGACGAACTCATCCGGCGTGTGCGCCTGCGCGATTCCGCCGGGGCCCACTACCACCGACGGCACATCCGCCATGCTGACGAACAGGCTGGCCTCGGTGCCGAACGCGACCTTGGCGTGGTCGTTGCGGCCGGCGAGCTGCTTGGCGAGGGTGACGATGGCAGCGTCAGCTGCGGTGTCGAGCGCGGGGTAGTCGAGGATTTCCTCGAAATCGATGCCGCAGTCCGGATGGCGCTTCCGCATGGCAGGCTCGATCTCGGCCTTGGCCCAGGCGATGATCGCGTCCGTCACCTGTCGGGACTCGGTGATGCCGATGCCGCGGCATTCGAACTCCACCACGCAACTGTCGGGCACGATGTTCAGTGCGGCGCCGCCATGCACGATGCTGGTGAGCAGGGTCGAATGCGCGACGTCATAGAGACTGTCTCGCTCGGCATCCGCGGCCAGCAACGCGGCGCGGCGGCGGATTTCGGTGATCAGGTCGGCGGCGTATTCGATGGCGTTGACGCCGTCGGGCGCGATTGAGGAGTGGCGGGCGAGCCCGCGGAACGTGGCGCGCACGCCGTGCTTGCCCTTGTGGCCGATGATCACCTGCATCCGGGTCGGCTCGCCGACGAAACAGCCGAGCGGCTTGATCGGCTTGCGTGCGACCTCGCGCAGCATCGGGCGTACGCCGACGCAGCCGATCTCCTCGTCATAGGAAATCGCAAGGTTGATCGGCGTCTTCAGATCGGCCGCGAGCATTTCCGGGACCATCGCGAGACAGACCGCAACAAAGCCCTTCATGTCGGTGGTGCCGCGGCCGTACAGCCGCCCGTTGCGCTCGACGAGCTCGAACGGGTTGTGGCTCCAGTCCTGTCCGGCGACCGGCACGACATCGGTATGCCCCGACAGCACCAGCCCGGGTTTGTCATCGGGGCCGACCGTCACCCACAGCGAGGACTTCTGTCCGGTGTCATCGACGATGCGCTGTCCGCTGACGCCAAGCGAGCCGAGGTAGCGCTCGATGTAGTCGATCAGGGGCAGGTTGCTGCGGTCGCTGACCGTGTCGAACGCGACGAGGTCGGCCAGTAGCTTGCGGATACGGTCGGGGCGTTGATTTTGCATTGCCTGTTCGGGTACGAGGGAGTGTGCAGGGAATTGCTGATGTGCCGGCGATCCTGCCAGCAAAGTATAACAGCTGGTTTGCCTGCCGCCGCCAAGCAATATTCGGACCGTTGCCTGCCGATCAAAATGCATCCGCGCCGTGACATGGTGGGTTTAGCTTTGCTCTACCCGTCCTACGGCTCTCGATGCGCGGCACATTCGATGTCGTCCTGGCGAAAGCCAGGACCCATTACCCCAAATGAGAATTGTTGCGTGATGCTGGGGCCGCGTTCCCGGTCACAATCAAGTTTGGCGGTTTTGGGTCCTGGCTTTCGCCAGGACGACGGTGGTGGATGTGGCGCCGTCATCGCGCCATTCGCGGGCTTGCGCCGCGAACGGAGAGTACCGTCGTTAAATCGGCTTGCCCGTATACGGCATCGACGCGGTGAGGCCGCCGTCGACCGGGATGGCCTGGCCGTTGACATAGGACGCCTCGTCGCTTGCCAGGAACAATCCCATCGCGGCGAGTTCGTGCGGCTGGCCGGGGCGCTTGAGCGGATTGAGCTGGCCGATCTTGTCCTGGGTGCCGCGCTCCTTGGCGCGATCGAACACCGGCTTGGTCATGCCGGTCTCGATCAGGCCCGGGCAGACCGCGTTGATGCGCACGCCGGTGCCGGAGAGCGAGTAGGCCGTGGTCTGCACCAGGCTGATGACGCCGGCCTTGCTCGCGCCGTAGGGATGTCCGCTGGCGCCGGACTTCAGGCCCGCGACGGAGGCGGTGCAGACGATCGAGCCGGAGCCCTGCTTGGTCATGTGCGGGATCGAATGCTTGATCGCGAGGAACGGCCCGATTAGGTTGACGCGCAGCACCTCATGCCAATGTTCCGGGGTCTGGTCGGCGAGCGGAATGAGGCCGCCGCTGACGCCGGCATTGGCCCAGATCGCATCGAGCTTGCCGTACTTCGACAGCGCCTTCTCGATGAAGGCCTTCACGTCGCTCTCCGAGCCGGCGTCCGCAGTGACGGCTTCGACCGTGCCGCCGGCATCGCGCACCAGCTTGGCGGTCTCGTTCACGCCGTCGGTGCGATCGACCGCGATCAGCTTGGCGCCTTCCTTGGTGAACAGCAGCGAGGCGGCGCGGCCGATGCCGCTTCCAGCGCCGGTGATGATGACGGATTTGCCTTCGAGGCGGCCCATGAGTTTCTCCCTGTTCACGTGGTTAGTTCGAGTGATCCTTGGCGCGTCTGCCGCGCGACGGAATTCAAACAAAATTTCAAACGTCCGAAGCACTTGAGACGATGTGCGGCGTGACGTACAGCGACGGGGGACAGTATTGAAGGGCTCATCCGATGTCCAATCCAGACAAGCCTAACGTGACGGTGACGCGGTGGTGGTGGGTTCGCCACGCACCGGTGCGCAGCGACGGCGGCAACATCTACGGACAAGAGGATATCGATTGCGACACCGGCGATGTCGAAGTGTTCGAGGCAGTCGCCAAGATGCTGCCGCGCGATGCGGTGTGGTATTCGAGCAATCTGAAGCGCACGCACAAGACCGCGGAAGCGATCTGGGCCGCCGGCTTTCCGAAGCCGGCCAACATGACGCAGGAACGCGACTTCGCCGAGCAGCATCTCGGCCAGTGGCAGGGTATGAACCGCGCCGCGTTGCTCGCGAGCCAGCCGCCCGGCAGAAGCTGGTTTGCCGACGTCAACGAGCCCGCGCCCGGCGGCGAGAGTTTTATGGATCTCTATACGCGGGTTTGCCGCACGATCGTGCGGATCACGGCGGCAGAGCCGGGCAAGAACATCATCGCGGTCGGCCATGGCGGCGTGATCCGGGCCGCGGTTGGTCTTGCGCTCGGCGGCCAGCCGGACCGGGGCCTGTCGTTCGACATCGACAATGTCTCGGTGACGCGGCTCGATCACATCGCAGGCATCGGCCTGTCAACCTGGCGGCTGCCGATGGTGAACCAGCAGCCCTGGATTGCCGATCCGCGCCACGCCGCGATGCATCAGCCGTCCGGACCTGAAGTCCGGCCGGCGAGCAAGCTTGCGTGATTGCTGCTATCGCAACACCGGAACGCTGCCTAAGCTCAACCGCAGTATTCAAACACTTCACACCTGGGAGAGAAACATGACCTTGTTCGACATGAAGGGAAAAGTCGCCGTCATCACCGGTTCGACGCGCGGCATCGGGCTCGCCATTGCCGAGCGCATGGCCGAGCACGGCGCCAAGGTCGTGATCTCCTCGCGCAAGGCCGACGTCTGCGAGCAGGTCGCGGGCGATATCAACAGCAAGTTCGGCAAGGGCACCGCGGTCGCGATCGCCGCCAACATCTCGTCGAAGGAAAACCTGCAGAACCTGGTCGACGAGAGCAATCGCGCCTTCGGCAAGATCGACGTGCTGGTCTGCAACGCGGCGTCGAACCCGTATTACGGTCCGCTTGCCGGCATCTCCGACGATCAGTTCCGCAAGATCCTCGACAACAACATCGTCGCCAACAACTGGCTGATCTCGATGGTGGTGCCGCAGATGATCGAGCGCAAGGACGGTTCGATCATCATCGTGTCCTCGATCGGCGGTCTCAAGGGCTCGACTGTGCTCGGCGCCTACGCGATCTCGAAGGCCGCCGACATGCAGCTCGCGCGCAACCTCGCCTGCGAATATGGCAAGCACAATATCCGCGTGAACTGCATCGCGCCGGGCCTGATCAAGACTGATTTCGCCAAGGCGCTGTGGGACAATCCGGACACGCTGAAGGCCTCGACCGCGCGGTCGCCGCTGCTGCGCATCGGCGTGCCCGACGAGATCGCGGGCGCCGCAGTGTTGATGGGCTCGCGCGCCGGCGACTTCCTCACCGGCCAGACCATCGTGATCGACGGCGGCGCGACGATCAGCTGACGCGCGTTGTTGGTGCGCAAAGCGCGCCACATACTCAACGTGTCATCACCCGCGAAAGCGGGTGATCCAGTATTCCAGAGGCAGTCATTATTGAGCCGAGGGGCCGCGGCGTACTGGATCGCCCGGTCGAGCCGGGCGATGACGGTCTTGGATGTGGAGCGAGGCGTGCTCGCCTCACTCCACGGCCGCGTACACCCCGTTGCGCACCAGCGAGCGGGTATATTCGCGCTGGCCCGGGCCCTGCATCATGAAGACCGCGACCAGGTCTTCGCTCGGATCGATCCAGAAGAACGTGCCGGCCATGCCGCTCCAGAAGTATTGGCCGACCGAGCCGGAGAACGGCGCGATGCCCTGCTGCGTGCGCACGGCGAAGCCGAGGCCGAAGCTGTGGCCGGGCGACACCAGCGTGCCCTGGACCTTGACGCCGGCGCCGAGGTGATCTGAGGCCATGAATTCGAGCGTCTTGCGGCCGATGATCCTTGTGCCGTCGAGCGCGCCGCCGCCCAGCAGCATCTGCGCGAAGCGGGCGTAGTCCATCGTGGTCGACACCAGTCCGCCGCCGCCGGATTCCATCGCCGGCTTCTCCAGCATGTTGAACAGCTGCACCTTCTCATTGGTCCAGGGATCGCTCGCAAACGCCTCGGCAAGCCGGCCGGCATTGGCTTCCGGCGTGTGGAAGGCGGTCTCGTTCATCTGCAGCGGGGCGAGGATGCGCTCAGCGAGGAATTCGCCGAGCGTCTTGCCGCTGACGACTT
Organism: Bradyrhizobium sp. ma5; assembly: GCF_042258955.1. Taxonomy (NCBI): domain Bacteria; kingdom Pseudomonadati; phylum Pseudomonadota; class Alphaproteobacteria; order Hyphomicrobiales; family Nitrobacteraceae; genus Bradyrhizobium; species Bradyrhizobium sp. ma5. The sequence continues at coordinate 5,343,652 of NZ_CP170156.1, read as the reverse complement.
CGATGATGCGGCCGAGGATGTCGGTGGAGCGGCTGTAGTTCCACTCGGCGCCGGGCTGGCAGATCAGCGGCATGCCGGCGAGCATGGTGGCGTGCTCGGCATTGGTGATCTTGCGGCTGCGCAGCCGCGACTGCTGATAGAGCTGCTGCACCGGCCCGTTGCCGGTGTGGTCATACGTCAGACCCGAGGTGTGGCGCAGCAGGTCCTGGATCGTCATCTGCCGCTGCACCGGGACGAGCTCGAGCTTGCCGTTGTGTTCGACGCCGACCTTGGTCTCGGCGAATTCGGGGATGAACTTCGCGACGGGATCGCTGAGCAGGAAGTGGCCGTCCTCCAGCAGCATCATGATGCCGATCGAAACGATCGGCTTGGTCATCGAGAAGATGCGGAAGATCGTGTCATGCGTCATCGGCGCAGACGCGCTCGGGCTTTGCCGGCCGATCGCGTCGAACCAGCCGATCTGGCCGCGCCGCGCCACCAGCACCGTGAAGCCGGGCGCGGTTCCCTTGTCGACCTCGCGCTTGAAGGTGTCGGACAGGGCCTGCAGCCGCGTGCTCGACAGCCCGATCGATTCGGGTTTGGCGAGGGGGAGGGACGGGGTGGTTTGACTGGAGGCGTGCTTGGTGGCGGTCTGGGCGTTCATGGTCTCTCCCGGGTTCTTGATTCTTGCGGCGGAGCGCCGACGTGGAGTGATGGCCGAAGTCTGGCGCAGAAGTTTTGCAATGAACAGAAGCTTCACCGCTTCGCCCTTGCAAACCGGCCATGCCCTGTGCTTGAAACGGCGCGAACCGGCGGCGACGCTGGTTCCCTGCAGGAGTGTAGCTCAATTGGTAGAGCACCGGTCTCCAAAACCGGGGGTCGCAGGTTCGAGCCCTGCCACTCCTGCCAGCTTTTCACTAATCATTTGAACGTGTTGGCCGAGGCCCTGGACCCCGGCCATGATTCTATTCACTCACTTGATGAGCGGGCAGCCGCCGTCCTTCAGCGGCCGGAACGCCTGGTCGCCGGGCACCTCCGCGAGCACCTTGTAGTAATCCCACGGCGCCTTCGATTCCTCGGGCTTCTTGACCTCGAACAGGAACATCGAGTGCACCATGCGGCCGTCCTCGCGCACCACGCCATTGTCCGTGAAGGCGTCGCGGACCGGGGTCGCGCGCATCTTTGCCAGCACCGGCTTGGTCTCCTTGGTGCCGGCGGCCTTCACCGCGTTGAGGTAGTGCAGGGTGGCGCTGTAGGTCGCGGCCTGGTTCATGGTCGGCATCCGCTTCATGCGCTCGAAGAAGCGCTTGCCGAAGGCGCGGGTGCGGTCGTTGAGATCCCAGTAGTAGGCTTCGGTGATGATCAGGCCCTGCGCGAGCTTCAGCCCGAGGCTGTGAATGTCCGAGATGAACATCACGATGCCGGCGAGATTCTGTCCGCCCGCGACGATGCCGAATTCAGCGGCCTGCTTGATCGCGTTGATGGTGTCACCGCCGCCATTGGCGAGGCCAACGATCTTGGCCTTCGACGACTGCGCCTGCAGCAGGAAGGAGGAGAAGTCCGGCGTGTTGAGTGGATGCCGGGCGCTGCCGAGCACCTTGCCGCCGGCGGCGCGGACCACGTCGCCGGTGTCGCGCTCGATCGAGTGGCCGAACACGTAGTCGGCGGTGATGAAGAACCAGCTGTCGCCGCCGTTCTTGACGATCGCACTGCCGACGGTGTGGGCGTTGGCGTAGGTGTCGTAGGTCCAGTGCAGCGTGTAGGGCGAGCAGGACTTGCCCGTGATGTCGGAGCTCGCCGCGTCCGTCACGATCATGATCTTCTCGAACTGCTTCGACATCTCCATGCCGGCGAGTGCAGTCGCCGAGGTCGGCATGTCGATGATCATGTCGACATTCTCGGCTTCGTACCATTTGCGGGTGATGGTGGCGGCGACGTCGGCCTTGTTGAGGGCGTCAGCCGTGACCAGCTCGATCGGCTTGCCGAACATCGAGCCGCCGAACTCCTCGATCGCCATCTTGGTGGCTTCGACATTCCCGGCGCCGCCGATGTCCGAATAGACCGACTGGAAATCGGTCAGCACGCCGATCTTGAGCGGCGTCTGTTGTGCGAGCGCGGGGCCCGCCAGCGCGGCGGCGATCAGGCCGGCCGCGGACAGACTCGTGACGATGGATTTCATGGTGATGCGCCTCCCCAGGTTGTTCTTATCGGTTTGTCCGACAAAGCTAGATTTGCCTGGTTCCGCTGTCAATTCCGGCCAACCGGGTGCGACAATCCGGCCAAAAGCCCTCGATTTGACGCTCCAGAGGCCTTCGCCTATCCTTTGTCCGACAAACGACAATCGGGAAACCCCGGAGAGCTGAAGATGCCCGCCACGCCGCTGTTCCGGCGCATCGACGTCGCGCCGGCCTATCAGAAGGTCGCGGACGCGATCGAACGCGAGATCGTCAACGGCCGGATCAAGCCGGGCGAGCCGATTGGCACCGAGCAGCAGCTGGTCGCGCAGTTCGGCGTCAACCGCTCGACGGTGCGCGAAGGCATTCGCGTGCTCGAGGAGGGCGGGCTGATCTGCCGCGATTCCAGCCGCCGCCTGCAGGCCTGCCTGCCGCGCTACAACAAGCTCGCCACAAGACTCTCGCGCGCGCTGATCCTGTACGAGGTGACGTTCCGCGAATTGTTCGAGACCTCGATGACGCTGGAGGTCGCGAGCGTCGAAGGCGCAGTGGAGCGCGCGACCGAGGCGAACATCGCCGAGCTCGCCGGCAATCTCGAGCGCAGTGCCGCGGTGGTCGGCAACCCCGCCGATCTCGCCGAGCTCGATGCGGAATTCCACGTGCTGATGGCCAAGGCCTCGCAGAACCGCGTGCTGCAGCTCGCCCGCGAGCCCGCCGCGCAGCTGTTCTTTCCGACTACCGAGATGATCGTCGGCGGCGTGCCGGAGGGCGGCGCGCGCCTCGTCGAGGCGCACCGCCACATCCTCGATGCGATCACGCGGCGCGACAAGGAGGCCGGCGTGCTGTGGACGCGGCGGCATTTGCAGGACTGGCGGCGCGGCTTCGAGAAGATCGCCTCGCTCGATCGCTCAGTCGAGCACACCTACATGGAACACGCTTACGCCGCCCGGCAATAGGGACGGCAAGGCGGAGAGCGACAAAGACAAGACAACGACAAAAAGCACATTCGGGAGGGACTCAAATGAGCGGAGACATCGCAGCAACCATCCAGCGCGCCCGCGAGCACAGCATCGGCGATCTGTTGCGCCGGTCGGCCAAGCGCTACCCCGACAAGACCGCGCTGATCTGCGGCGACGTGAGCTGGAGCTTTGCCGAGCTGGACGCGATCTGCAATCGGCTCGGGCGCGGCTTGCTGGCGCTTGGCATTGCGAAGGGCGATCGTGTTGCGGTGCTGTCGCGCAACTCGCATGGCTTTGCCGCGCTGCGCTTCGCGGTGGCGCGGATCGGCGCGATCCTGGTGCCGATCAACTTCATGCTCAATCCCAACGAGATCAATTTCATCCTCGCCAATTCCGGCGCGAAGCTGCTCGCGGTCGGCCCCGATTTCGTGGAGACCGGGCACGCAGCCGCCGCCAAGGGCTCGGCGGTCGAAACCCTGATCTGGCTGCCCGGCGAGGATCCGGCCACGGCGCCCGACGGCATCACCACCTTCGACAGCCTGCTGCACAGCGACGCTTCGGCGCCGGATGCCGCCGTCGACAGCCGCGATCCCGCGCAGATCATCTACACCAGCGGCACGGAGTCGTTGCCGAAGGGCGCGATCCTGACCCATGAAGCCGTCATGTGGCAGTATGTCAGCTGCATCATCGACGGCGGCATGGCGACCGACGACACTGTGCTGCACGCGCTGCCGCTCTATCACTGCGCGCAGCTCGACGTCTTCCTGGGGCCTGCGATCTATCTCGGCGCCACCAGTCTCATTACTGGCAAGCCGGTGCCCGACAATGTCCTGGCGCTGATCGCGGCCCACAAGATCAATGCGTTCTTCGCGCCGCCGACGATCTGGATCGCGATGCTGCGCTCGCCTTCGTTCGATCGCACCGATCTGTCGACCTTGCGCAAGGGCTATTATGGCGCCTCGATCATGCCGGTCGAAGTGCTGCTCGAACTGCAGCGCCGGCTGCCCGATGTAAAGTTCTGGAATTTCTACGGCCAGACCGAGATTGCGCCGCTCGCGACCGTGCTGGCGCCGGAGCACCAGCTGCCGAAGGCGGGCTCGGCCGGCAAGCCCGCGATCAATGTCGAGACACGGGTGGTCAAGCCGGACATGACCGACGTCGGGGTCGGGGAGGTCGGCGAGATCGTGCATCGCTCGCCGCATCTGTTGTCCGGCTACTACAACGATCCGGTGAAGACCGCGGCGGCGTTTGCCGGCGGCTGGTTTCATTCCGGCGATCTCGCGACCGTCGATGCCGACGGCTACATCACCGTCGTCGACCGCGTGAAGGACATGATCAAGAGCGGCGGCGAGAATGTCGCGAGCCGCGAGGTCGAGGAGATGATCTACCGGCTGCCTGGGGTCTCGGAGGTCGCGGTGGTCGGGCTGCCGGATCCGCGCTGGATCGAGGCGGTGACCGCGATCGTCGTGGTCAAGGCGGGCGAGAGCCTCGATGCCGAGGCCGTGACCAAGCACTGCGCGGCGTCGATGGCCCATTTCAAGGTGCCGAAGCGGGTCATCTTCGTGGATGCCCTGCCGAAGAACCCGAGCGGCAAGCTGCTGAAGCGCGAGCTGCGCCAGCGCTATGTCGGCGGCGCCACGCTGGATCAGGCGGTCCAGAAGAGCTTTGCCGGGTGATCCACCCGGCCGCCGCGGTGGGCGGCCGGGGCAACGGACCTCGTGCCATCAGCCTAAGTGCTTGATTCGAGAGGCCCAGTTTCAGCCTGCCGCGGTCCCGGCCGGGGTGGGGCGCGACCCCGCCGACCTTGACCTTTGGCCGGTCTCGCAGTAGATACCGCCCACTCGCAGCCGGCCCGCTTTGATCGCGGATATCCGGCGCGGCCTAATTCCCCGAACATTCGAGCTCGTTTATCGGCTCAACCTTCCAAACGAGGGCTGGGTCCGCAAGGTCGGCTGTTCGGATTCCTTGAAACGTTGCAAATCGTCCGGAAACGGATGCGGATCTCACGATGGCTTTCAGCCCGTTCAAATTCCTGCAGGAAGTGCGCTCGGAGACCAACAAGGTCACCTGGCCGACGCGCCGCGAGACGACCATCACCACCATCATGGTGTTCGTGATGGTGGCGCTGGCCTCCATCTTCTTCTTCGCCGCAGATCAGATCATCCGCTATCTGATTACCCTGATACTGGGCATCCACTGATGAGCATGGGAACTCAATTGATGGACAAGCGCTGGTACATCGTTCACGCCTATTCGAACTTCGAGAAGAAGGTTCAGGAATCGATCCGCGAGCAGGCCAAGCAGCGCGGGCTGGAAGAGCTGTTCGAGCAGATTCTGGTGCCGACCGAGAAGGTCACCGAGGTGCGCCGCGGCCGCAAGATCGACGCCGAGCGCAAGTTCTTCCCGGGCTATGTGCTAGTGAAGATGAAGCTGACCGACGAGGCGTTCCATCTGATCAAGAACACCCCGAAGGTGACCGGCTTCCTCGGCGCGGAAAACAAGCCGATGCCGATCTCCGAGGCCGAGGCGATGCGGATCCTGCACCAGGTGCAGGAGGGCGTGGAGCGTCCGAAGGCATCGGTGTCGTTCGAAATCGGCGAGAACGTGCGCGTGGCCGACGGCCCGTTCGCCTCGTTCTCCGGCGTGGTGGAAGAAATCGACGAGGCGCGCTCGCGCGTGAAGGTCGCGGTGTCGATCTTCGGCCGTGCGACCCCCGTGGAACTGGAATTCGGTCAGGTCGAAAAGGTGGTCTGACCGGACGGCGCGGGGTATATCCCCGCGTCAAGTGAGAGGCCGTGGGAGGGAGGAGGCGGTCGCCAGCCCCTTCAACCGAACCACGGAACCTGAAACCGCCGGCACCGTCCGGCACAACAGGAGTGATAAATGGCAAAGAAAGTGACCGGATACCTGAAGCTTCAGGTCCCGGCCGGTGCGGCGAATCCTTCGCCCCCGATCGGTCCCGCGCTTGGTCAGCGCGGTCTCAACATCATGGAGTTCTGCAAAGCGTTCAACGCGCAGACCCAGAAGGAAGAGAAGAATACCCCAATCCCGGTGGTGATCACGATCTACGCCGATCGTTCGTTCACCTTCGAGATGAAGACGCCCCCGATGTCGTTCTTCCTCAAGCAGGCTGCCAAGATCCAGTCCGGCTCGAAGGCGCCGGGCCGCGACAAGGCCGGCCAGGTGACCAAGGCGCAGGTGCGCGAGATCGCCGAGAAGAAGATGAAGGACTTGAATTGCGACACCATCGAATCGGCCATGAAGATGGTCGAGGGCTCTGCCCGTTCGATGGGTCTGGAAGTTGCGGGGTAACGGCCATGGCAATCGGAAAGCGTTTGAAGAAGGCCCGCGAGGGTGTTGATCGCGAGAAGCTCTACCCGCTCGCGGACGCCATCAAGATGGTCAAGGAGCGCGCCAAGTCGAAGTTCGACGAGACGATCGAGATCGCGATCAATCTCGGCGTCGACCCGCGCCACGCCGACCAGATGGTTCGCGGCGTCGTCAACCTGCCGAACGGAACCGGCCGTACGCTGCGCGTCGGCGTGTTCGCGCGCGGCGCCAAGGCTGAGGAAGCCAAGGCCGCCGGTGCCGACGTCGTCGGTGCCGAAGACCTGGTCGAGAAGGTGCAGGGCGGTGCGATCGACTTCGATCGTTGTATCGCCACTCCCGACATGATGCCGCTGGTCGGCCGCCTCGGTAAGGTGCTCGGCCCGCGCGGCATGATGCCGAACCCGAAGATCGGCACCGTGACCATGGACGTCACCAACGCCGTGAAGGGCGCCAAGGGCGGCTCGGTCGAGTTCCGCGTCGAGAAGGCCGGCATCGTGCAGGCCGGCATCGGCAAGGCCTCGTTCTCCGAGGACAAGCTGGTCGAGAACGTCAAGGCACTCGCCGACGCGGTCTCCAAGGCGAAGCCGGCGGGCTCCAAGGGCACCTACATCCAGCGCGTGGCGGTTTCCTCCACCATGGGCCCGGGCGTGAAAGTCGAGCCGGGCACGATCCTCGGCTGAGGTCTTTGGCCGTGACGAGATAAACAGGGGCGGGATCGGGCAACCGGTTCCGCCCTTTGTTTTGCCGGAGCGTTTCGCGCTAGGCGGCTACCGGCTCGCATGAAGAAACAAGAATCCAAAGCCTGGTTCCGATTCAACCGGAATGGAAAAGGCTCCAGGTGAAGCCTCTCGCAGGAAACAATAACAATGCCCGACAAGGTCCTGGTCTATTCGCGCTTTCCGAGAAACGAGCTGGTGCGCTTCGGCGAGCGCTACGAGCTGTTGAACGCCGCGGGCAAGCCGCCGACCGAGCTGTTTCCGGCGGCGGAGCTTGGCGAGATCCGGGCGATGGTCACGGCGGGCGGAACCCCGCTTGGCGGCGAGGCGATGGACGTGCTGCCGAAGCTCGGCGCGATCATCTGCTACGGCACCGGCTATGAGGGGATCGATCTTGCCGCCGCGGCGAAGCGCGGCATTGCAGTCGGCCACAGCCCCGGCGCCAACGCCGCATCGGTTGCCGACATCGCGGTCACGCTGATGCTGGCGGCGGTCCGCCGACTGCCGGTCGTCGATAATTACGTCCGCAGCGGCGACTGGATCGGCGCCAAGCCGTCGCCGATGATGCGGCCGCAGGCTGGCATGCGCGGCCGCAAGGTCGGCGTGTATGGTCTCGGCGAGATCGGCCGCAGGATCGCGGCGCGGGTCGCGGCGTTCGAGACCGAGGTCGGCTATTTCAGCCGGTCACGGCAGGACGTGCCGTATCAGCACTTTCCGAGCCTCGAGGCGCTCGCCGACTGGTGCAGCGTGCTGATGATCGCGGTGCGCGCCGGCGCGGACACCGTCCATGCCGTCAATGCCGACATCCTGCGCCGGCTCGGCAGCAACGGGATCGTGGTCAATATCTCGCGCGGCTCCGTCGTCGACCAGAAGGCGCTGGTGGCGGCCCTTGCCGATCAGTCGATCGCGGGCGCCGGCCTCGATGTGTTCGCCAGAGAGCCGCACGCGCCGGACGAACTGACGGCGCTGCCGAACGTCGTGCTGTCGCCGCATATCGGCGGTCACACCCTGGAATCGCACGTGGCAATGCAGGACTGCGTGCTCGCCAATCTGGAGGCGTTCTTCGCCGGCAAACCGTTGCCGTTTGAGGTAAGGGGTGCCTGAGCGGCTGCCGGTTCCGGCCGTGGAACCGGTTCCCCGGCCGCAATATGAAACTGGTCTGAAATTTGCTCTTGGCAAGCAGGGCGGGACCGGTTACATAGCGGCTTCCGGGCGTGCTGGCACTTGCTGGCAGGTCCGTGCTCGCATTCCGAAAACCTGAGGTGATAGGAGATCATTCCTTTCCGCATGCCCGCAAGGATGCTCGAAAGGAAGGAAACCCGTCGCCTCAAACGGAATGAGAGCAGGGTGTTCGGCTTCGGCCGATAGCCCGATCCTGTCCGAGACTGCAGGCGCCCGCGAGAACTTCGTGTTTTCAACGGCTTAATCGTATGGCCTGCATAGACGGGTGAAGACCGGATTTTGTGCTCCACGTCGCGGCCTGGTCGCGGCTGGGAGGCTGGTTTGGTTCGAACCTCGACAGCCCATGGCCGCAAGGCTCTGGGAGGGCAGGCTTCTAGATGTCGTCTTGCCCGGCATGTCTGAAGGGTCTTTGCGCCCAACGGATCAGGTTTAGGGCGGGACGATGGGTGCAACCCGGCGGTCCTGCCTTCGCGGAAAGGCCGCCAACCGGAAAGAGCTTGCTGTGGAACGAGCGGCAAAAAAAGAGGCGGTCGGACAGCTCAACGAGGCCTTCAAGGCCACGAGCGTTGCGATCGTCGCTCACTATTCCGGCCTCACCGTGGCCCAGATGCAGAAGCTGCGCATGCAGATGAAGCAGGCGGGTGCGTCGGTGAAGGTCTCGAAGAACCGTCTCGCCAAAATTGCTCTTGAAGGCACTGACGTCGCTGCCATCGGTTCCCTGCTGAAGGGACCGACTGTGATCGCTACTTCGAGCGATCCGGTTGCGGCGCCAAAGGTTGCCGTCGAATTCGCCAAGGCGAACGAAAAGTTCGTCATCCTTGGCGGCTCGATGGGTAAAACCGTCCTGAATGTCGACAGCGTGAAGGCGCTCGCCTCACTGCCGTCGCTTGACGAACTGCGCGGCAAGATCGTTGGCCTCCTCGTGGCGCCGGCGACCAAGCTCGCTCAGCTCTCGAACGCGCCTGCGGCCAAGCTCGCACGCGTCATTCAGGCTCATGCCTCAAAGAGCGAAGCGGCCTGACCCTTCGCTAATCTCAAAACCTGGTTCGAACCAAACGTTTAAGGAAACAGATCAATGGCTGACTTGCAGAAAATCGTCGACGACCTCTCGAGCCTCACCGTGCTCGAAGCGGCTGAACTCGCCAAGCTCCTCGAAGAAAAGTGGGGCGTCTCCGCCGCTGCCGCCGTTGCGGTGGCCGGCCCGGCTGCCGGCGGCGCTGCCGCTGCTGCGGTTGAAGAGAAGACCGAATTCAGCGTCGTACTGGCTGCTGCCGGCGACAAGAAGATCGAAGTCATCAAGGAAGTCCGCGCCATCACGGGCCTGGGCCTGAAGGAAGCCAAGGACCTCGTCGAAGGCGCTCCGAAGCCCGTCAAGGAAGGCGTCAACAAGGAAGAAGCCGACAAGATCAAGGCCCAGCTCGAGAAGGCTGGCGCCAAGGTCGAACTCAAGTAATGCGCGATCCGGGAGCGCCGCAGGGCGCTCCCGGGCCATGCAAACGGCGTGCGACAGGTTGTCGCGTGGCGTACCGGACACAAAAAAGTGTGGGGATCCGTGGACTTAACCCTCGAATCTCCTTTATTGCCATCCCATATCGGGTTGGCAGCAGAAAAACACGGTAGGCGGCGGGGGCGGCAGGGCACCCGGCGGAAGCCGTTGGGAGACAGTCAGATTTCGGGCTTTTTCAGTCCGTAAAGCGGAGCGTTTGGACGAGCGGGTGCAGTGATGCGCCTCGCGCGTCGTTTTGCGTTTTGGAGGCGATGGAGGCGGGCCGGGGATTTAATTCCTGACTTTGCGCTTCGTTCCTTCGGGACGATTCGAAATTCAACCCGGGGTCGATGGCAGTCGCTCCCGGAAGGTTCGCCCCACAAAGGCGACGAAAATGAGAGGCCACGATGGCGCAGCAGACATTCACCGGTCGCAAACGCGTACGCAAGTTTTTCGGTCACATCAAGGAAGTCGCCGAGATGCCGAACCTCATCGAGGTTCAGAAGGCGTCCTATGACCAGTTCCTGATGGTTGACGAGCCGGCCGGCGGTCGCCTCGACGAGGGCCTGCAGGCGGTGTTCCGCTCGGTATTTCCGATCTCGGATTTTTCGGGCACCTCGATGCTCGAATTCGTCCGCTACGAGTTCGAACAGCCGAAATATGACGTCGACGAGTGCCGCCAGCGCGGCATGACCTTCGCTGCGCCGCTCAAGGTGACGCTGCGCCTCATCGTGTTCGATATCGACGAGGAAACCGGCGCCAAGTCGGTGAAGGACATCAAGGAGCAGGACGTCTACATGGGCGACATCCCGCTCATGACGATGAACGGCACCTTCGTCGTCAACGGCACCGAGCGCGTCATCGTCTCGCAGATGCACCGTTCGCCCGGCGTGTTCTTCGACCACGACAAGGGCAAGACCCATTCGTCCGGCAAGCTGCTGTTTGCCGCGCGCGTGATTCCGTATCGCGGTTCCTGGCTCGACATCGAGTTCGACGCCAAGGACATCGTGTTCGCGCGCATCGATCGTCGCCGCAAGCTGCCCGTGACCTCGCTGATGTACGCGCTCGGTCTCGACGGCGAGCAGATCCTGTCGACCTTCTACAAGAAGATCACCTACAAGCGGACCAAGGAAGGCTGGCGCGTGCCGTTCGACGCCAACCGCTTCCGTGGCTACTCGACCATCAACGACCTGATCGACGCCGACACCGGCAAGGTGGTGCTTGAGGCCGGCAAGAAGCTGACCGTGCGCAGCGCGCGCCAGATGCAGGAAAAGGGTCTGAAGGCGCTCCGCATGTCGGACGAGGAACTCGTCGGCAACTATCTCGCCGAGGATCTCGTCAACCCGAAGACCGGTGAAATCTACGCCGAAGCCGGCGAGGAGATCACCGAGAAGTCGCTCAAGGTGCTGAACGAGCAGGGCTACAAGGACCTGCCGCTGCTCGACATCGACCACGTCAATGTCGGCGCCTACATCCGCAACACGCTGTCGGCCGACAAGAACATGACGCGTGAGGACGCGCTGTTCGACATCTACCGCGTGATGCGTCCGGGCGAGCCGCCGACGCTGGATTCGGCGCAGGCGATGTTCCAGTCGCTGTTCTTCGATGCCGAGCGCTACGACCTCTCCGCGGTCGGTCGCGTCAAGATGAACATGCGGCTCGAGCTCGATGCGCCCGATACCCATCGCACGCTGCGCAAGGAAGACATCCTGGCGGTCATCAAGACGCTGGTCGACCTGCGCGACGGCAAGGGCGAGATCGACGACATCGACCACCTCGGCAACCGCCGGGTGCGCTCGGTCGGCGAGCTGATGGAGAACCAGTACCGGATCGGCCTGCTCCGCATGGAGCGCGCCATCAAGGAGCGTATGTCGAGCGTCGATATCGACACCGTGATGCCGCAGGACCTGATCAACGCCAAGCCCGCGGCCGCCGCGGTGCGCGAGTTCTTCGGTTCCTCGCAGCTGTCGCAGTTCATGGACCAAACGAACCCGCTGTCGGAGATCACCCACAAGCGGCGCCTGTCGGCGCTTGGCCCGGGCGGTCTGACCCGCGAGCGTGCCGGTTTCGAAGTCCGCGACGTGCATCCGACGCATTACGGCCGTATCTGCCCGATCGAAACGCCGGAAGGTCCGAACATCGGTCTGATCAACTCGCTGGCGACGTTCGCGCGCGTCAACAAGTACGGCTTCGTCGAGACGCCCTATCGCAAGATCAAGGACAGCCGCGTCACCGACGAGGTGGTCTATCTGTCGGCGATGGAAGAGGGCCGCTACCGCGTCGCGCAGGCGAACGTGCCGCTCGATGCCAAGGGCCGCTTCACCGACGACCTGGTGGTCTGCCGTCATGCCGGCGAAGTGCTGCCGGTGACGCCGGACAAGGTCGACTACATGGACGTGTCGCCGAAGCAGCTGGTTTCGGTGGCCGCGGCGCTGATCCCGTTCCTCGAGAACGACGACGCCAACCGCGCGCTGATGGGCTCGAACATGCAGCGCCAGGCGGTGCCGCTGGTTCGCGCCGAGGCGCCGTTCGTCGGCACCGGCATGGAAGGCGTGGTCGCCCGTGACTCGGGCGCGGCGATTGCCGCGCGCCGCTCGGGCGTGATCGACCAGATCGACGCCACCCGCGTCGTGATCCGCGCCACCGAGGATCTCGATCCGACCAAGTCGGGCGTCGATATCTACCGGCTAATGAAGTACCAGCGCTCGAACCAGTCGACCTGCATCAACCAGCGTCCGCTGGTGAAGGTCGGCGACATCGTCAAGAAGGGCGACATCATCGCTGACGGTCCGTCGACCGATCTCGGCGAGCTCGCGCTCGGCCGCAACGTGCTGGTCGCGTTCATGCCGTGGAACGGCTACAACTTCGAAGACTCGATCCTGCTCTCCGAGCGGATCGTGAAGGACGACGTCTTCACCTCGATCCATATCGAGGAATTCGAGGTGATGGCCCGCGACACCAAGCTCGGTCCGGAGGAAATCACCCGCGACATTCCGAACGTCTCGGAAGAAGCGCTGAAGAACCTCGACGAAGCCGGTATCGTGTACATCGGTGCGGAAGTTCGCGCCGGCGACATCCTGGTCGGCAAGATCACGCCGAAGGGCGAGAGCCCGATGACGCCGGAAGAGAAGTTGCTGCGCGCCATCTTCGGCGAGAAGGCCTCCGACGTCCGCGATACCTCGCTGCGCGTGCCTCCGGGCGTGCAGGGCACCATCGTGGAAGTCCGCGTGTTCAACCGCCACGGCGTCGACAAGGACGAGCGTGCGCTGGCGATCGAGCGGGAAGAGATCGAGCGTCTGGCCAAGGACCGCGACGATGAGCAGGCGATTCTGGACCGCAACGTCTACAACCGCCTCGCCGAGCTCTTGGAGAACCGCCAGGGCATCGCCGGTCCGAAGGGCTTCAAGAAGGATACCAAGATCACCCGCGCGGTGCTCGACGAGTATCCGAAGTCGCAGTGGTGGCTGTTCGCCTCGCCGAACGACAAGCTGATGGCCGAGATCGAGGCCATGCGGAAGCAGTACGACGAGTCGAAGAAGGGCCTCGAGCAGCGCTTCCTCGACAAGGTCGAGAAGCTGCAGCGCGGCGACGAACTGCCGCCCGGCGTGATGAAGATGGTCAAGGTCTTCGTCGCGGTGAAGCGCAAGATCCAGCCCGGCGACAAGATGGCCGGCCGTCACGGCAACAAGGGCGTGGTGTCGAAGATCGTGCCGATCGAGGACATGCCGTTCCTCGAGGACGGTACGCACGCCGACATCGTGCTCAATCCGCTCGGCGTGCCGTCGCGCATGAACGTCGGTCAGATCCTTGAGACGCATCTCGGTTGGGCCTGCGCCGGCCTCGGCAAGCGCATCGGCCAGACCATCGACGCCTACTATCAGAAGCAGGACCTCAAGCCGCTGCGCGAGACCCTGAAGAAGATCTATGGCGAGGATGAAACCATCAAGTCGCTGAACGACAACGAGCTGGTCGAACTCGGCCGCAATCTGAGCCACGGCGTGCCGATCGCAACGCCGGTGTTCGACGGCGCCAAGGAAGCCGACATCGAGGAGATGCTGAAGCTCGCGGGCTTCGACGCCTCCGGCCAGTCGACCGTCTATGACGGCCGCACCGGCGACCAGTTCGATCGCAAGGTGACGATGGGCTACATCTACATGCTCAAACTGCACCATCTCGTGGACGACAAGATCCACGCGCGTTCGATCGGTCCGTACTCGCTCGTCACCCAGCAGCCGCTGGGCGGCAAGGCGCAGTTCGGCGGCCAGCGCTTCGGCGAAATGGAGGTCTGGGCGCTGGAAGCCTACGGTGCCGCCTACACGCTGCAGGAGATGCTGACCGTGAAGTCGGACGACGTCGCCGGCCGTACCAAGGTGTACGAGGCGATCGTGCGCGGCGACGACACCTTCGAGGCCGGTATTCCGGAATCGTTCAACGTGCTGGTCAAGGAAATGCGCTCGCTCGGCCTCAACGTCGACCTGCACAATTCCAAGGTGGGACCGGCGTCGACGTCGGAAGCGGCCGAGTAACGCGTTGATTTACGCCCGGCGCGAAAGCGCCGGGCCTTCGCGCTCCGCCCGGACGTTGAGTGGGGCGCGCGTTGAATAAAAGTTTCGAATTTGCTGCCGGTGACGATCGGCACGCGAGGAGAAGACCATGAATCAAGAGATTATGAATCTTTTCAATCCGACGACGCCGGCTCAGGTCTTCGACCAGATCCGGATTTCGATCGCGTCTCCGGAGAAGATTCTGTCCTGGTCGTACGGCGAGATCAAGAAGCCGGAGACCATCAACTACCGCACCTTCAAGCCGGAGCGTGACGGCCTGTTCTGCGCGCGCATCTTCGGGCCGATCAAGGACTACGAGTGCCTGTGCGGCAAGTACAAGCGGATGAAGTACAAGGGCATCATCTGCGAAAAGTGCTCGGTCGAAGTGACGCTGTCGCGCGTCCGGCGCGAGCGCATGGGCCATATCGAGCTGGCGGCGCCGGTCGCCCACATCTGGTTCCTGAAGTCGCTGCCGTCGCGCATCGGCCTGCTGCTCGACATGACGCTGAAGGATCTCGAGCGGATCCTGTACTTTGAATACTACGTCGTTCTCGAGCCGGGTCTGACCGCGCTGAAGGACCGTCAGCTGCTGTCGGAAGACGAGTATCTGAAGGCGCAGGACGAGTACGGCCAGGACAGCTTCACCGCCATGATCGGCGCGGAAGCAATCCGCGAGCTGCTCAAGGGGCTCGAGCTCGAAAAGCTCGAGGCGACGCTGCGTGCCGACATGGCGGAGACCGACTCCGACATCAAGCACAAGAAGCTCGCCAAGCGTCTGAAGATCGTCGAGGCCTTCCGCGTCTCCGGCAACAAGCCGGAATGGATGATCATGACGGTGGTGCCGGTGATTCCGCCGGACCTGCGTCCGCTGGTGCCGCTCGACGGCGGCCGGTTCGCGACCTCCGACCTCAACGACCTCTATCGCCGCGTCATCAACCGCAACAACCGCTTGAAGCGGCTGATGGAGCTGCGTGCGCCTGACATCATCATCCGTAACGAAAAGCGCATGCTGCAGGAGGCCGTCGACGCGCTGTTCGACAACGGCCGCCGCGGCCGCGTCATCACCGGCGCCAACAAGCGCCCGCTGAAGTCGCTCGCCGACATGCTGAAGGGCAAGCAGGGCCGGTTCCGTCAGAACCTGCTCGGCAAGCGCGTCGACTATTCGGGCCGTTCGGTGATCGTGGTCGGTCCCGAGTTGCGCCTGCATCAGTGCGGCCTACCGAAGAAGATGGCGCTCGAGCTGTTCAAGCCGTTCATCTACTCGCGGCTCGACGCCAAGGGTCTGTCCACCACGGTGAAGCAGGCCAAGAAGCTGGTCGAGAAGGAGCGTCCGGAGGTCTGGGATATCCTCGACGAGGTGATCCGCGAGCATCCGGTGCTGCTCAACCGCGCGCCGACGCTGCACAGGTTGGGCATCCAGGCGTTCGAGCCGGTGCTGATCGAGGGCAAGGCGATCCAGCTGCATCCGCTGGTCTGCGCCGCCTTCAACGCCGACTTCGACGGCGACCAGATGGCCGTGCACGTTCCGCTGTCGCTCGAAGCGCAGCTGGAAGCGCGCGTCCTGATGATGTCGACCAACAACATCCTGCATCCGGCGAACGGCCAGCCGATCATCGTGCCGTCGCAGGACATCGTGCTCGGTCTCTACTACGTCTCGATCATGCGCGAAGGCCTGCCCGGCGAGGGCAAGATCTTCGGCGACATGGCCGAGCTCGAGCACGCCCTGCATTCGAAGGTCATCCACCTCCACACCAAGATCAAGTACCGGTGGGAAGGCCTCGACGAGGAAGGCAAGATGTCCAAGCGGTGGATCGAAACCACCGCGGGCCGCGTCATGCTCGGCAATCTGCTGCCGAAGAGCACCAAGATCTCGTACGACATCATCAACAAGCTGATGACCAAGCGCGAGATCTCCGGCGTGATCGACCAGGTCTACCGTCACTGCGGTCAGAAGGAGACGGTGATCTTCTGCGACCGCATCATGGCGCTCGGCTTCTACAACGCCTTCAAGGCGGGCATCTCGTTCGGCAAGGACGACATGGTCGTGCCGGCGTCGAAGTGGAAGATCGTCGACGCGACCCGTACGCTGGCGAAGGATTTCGAGCAGCAGTACAATGACGGTCTGATCACCCACGGCGAGAAGTACAACAAGGTCGTCGACGCCTGGTCGAAGGCCGGTGAAGAAGTCGCCAAGGCGATGATGAAGGAGATCTCGTCCGTCAAGAAGACGGCGAGCGGAGCGGAAGCCGAAGTGAACTCCATCTACATGATGGCGCACTCCGGTGCGCGTGGTTCGCCGGCGCAGATGCGCCAGCTCGCCGGCATGCGCGGCCTGATGGCCAAGCCGTCGGGCGAGATCATCGAGACGCCGATCATTTCCAACTTCAAGGAAGGTCTGTCGGTGCTCGAGTACTTCAACTCGACCCACGGCGCCCGCAAGGGCCTCGCGGACACCGCGTTGAAGACCGCGAACTCCGGCTACCTGACCCGCCGTCTGGTCGACGTTGCGCAGGACTGCATCATCACGCAGACCGATTGCGGCACCAAGCTCGGCATCAAGATGCGCGCCATCGTCGATGCGGGCACGGTCGTTGCCTCGCTCGGCTCGCGCATCCTGGGCCGTACGGCCTGCGATGACGTGCGCGATCCCGCCACCAACGAGATTGTCGTCAAGCGCGACACGTTGATGGAGGAGACCCATGTCGACGCTATCCAGCAGGCCGGCATCCAGGAAGTGAAGATCCGCTCGGCACTGACCTGCGAGCTGATCAACGGCATCTGCGCCAAGTGCTACGGCCGCGATCTGGCCCGCGGCACCCCGGTCAACCACGGTGAGGCCGTCGGCGTCATCGCGGCGCAGTCGATCGGTGAACCCGGCACGCAGCTGACGATGCGCACGTTCCACATCGGCGGCGCCGCCCAGCTCAACGAGCAGTCGTTCGTCGAATCGAACTTCGACGGCAAGATCGTGATCAGGAACAAGGCCATCGCCCGCAACAGCGAAGGCAATCTGGTCGCGATGGTGCGCAACATGGTCGTTGCGATCGTCGATGCCGACGGCACCGAGCGTGCAACCCACCGTATTCAGTACGGTTCGAAGATGCACGTCGACGAAGGCGACACCGTCAAGCGCGGCCAGCGCATCGCGGAGTGGGATCCTTATACCCGCCCGGTGCTCACCGAAGTCGAGGGCACGATCGGTTTCGAGGATCTGGTCGAAGGCCAGTCGATCTCGGAAACGCTCGACGAATCGACCGGTATCGCCAAGCGCGTGGTCATCGACTGGCGCACGACGCGCGGCGGCTCGGACCTGCGCCCGGCCATCGTGGTCAAGGGCAAGGACGGCAAGGTGCTGAAGCTCGCGCGTGGCGGCGACGCCCGCTACATGCTTTCGGTCGACGCCATTCTGTCGGTCGATACCGGCGCGAAGGTGATGTCCGGCGACATCCTGGCGCGTATCTCGACCGAGAGCGCCAAGACGCGTGACATCACCGGCGGTCTGCCGCGGGTGGCGGAACTGTTCGAGGCTCGCAAGCCGAAGGATGCGGCGATCATCGCGGAGACCGCGGGAACGATCCGCTTCGGCCGCGACTACAAGAACAAGCGCCGCATCTCGATCGAGCCGATGGACAAGACCGAGGAGCCGCGCGAGTACCTGATCCCGAAGGGCAAGCACATCCACCTTCAGGACGGCGACATCGTCGAAAAGGGCGATTTCATCGTCGAAGGCAATCCGGCGCCGCACGACATCCTGGCGATCAAGGGCATCGAGGAACTCGCTGCCTATCTGGTCAACGAAATCCAGGAGGTCTACCGGTTGCAAGGCGTGCTGATCAACGACAAGCACATCGAGGTGATTGTCCGTCAGATGCTGCAGAAGGTCGAAGTCACCGACCAGGGCGACACCGACATGATCTCGGGCGAGCAGGTCGACAAGATCGAGTTCGACGCGCTCAACACCAAGACCAAGGAGGAGGGCAAGAAGCCCGCCACGGGGACGCCGGTTCTGCTCGGCATCACCAAGGCGAGCTTGCAGACCCGATCCTTCTTCTCGGCGGCGTCGTTCCAGGAGACCACGCGCGTGCTCACGGAAGCTGCCGTCAACGGCAAGGTGGACCCGCTCGAAGGCCTCAAGGAGAACGTCATTGTCGGCCGCCTGATCCCGGCCGGCACCGGCGCCTCGATGGCGCGGATCCGCGAAGTTGCGGTCAAGCGCGACAAGCTGATCCTCGACGAGCGCGAGAAGCAGCAGGCGGCGATCGTGCCGACGGCTCCGGAAGCGGAGCCGCTGGCGCTGCCGCCCGCGGAATAGGCATCCGCAAGACTACGGTAGTCAGCGAGAAGGCCGGCGTTCTGCCGGCCTTTTTGTTGCTTTCTTCCCTTGCTGCGGTGCAGGAACGCAGTTTGTTCATCTTCCCTTCAGGCAAAAAAGTGCCTTTGCTAGGGTGACTTAGACCGGCTGTTTGGCTCGTGCCGGAGACGACGGAATCGATATGCTCGACTTGGCGATTGTAGGCGGCGGCCCCGGGGGGCTGATGAGCGCCTGGTATCTGAAGCGCAAACTCGGCGATCTCTGCCGCATCACCATCTTCGAGGCGTCGAACCGTCTCGGGGGCAAGATCGTCACGCGCAAATTCGACACTGCGCCTGCGATGTACGAGGCCGGCGTCGCCGAGATCTACGACTACTCGATGACGGGACCCGACCCGCTGCGCGAGCTGATCCAGCATTTCGGCCTGCAGACGATCCCGATGGATGCCGAGCAGGTGCAACTGGACGGCGAACTGCTGGCCGACGTTCCCGGCATGCGCCGCAAATACGGCGCGAAGACCGCGGCCGCAATCGAGGCGTTCCGCAAGCGCTGCAGCGAGCTGGTGTCGCCGATCGAGTATTACGAGGGCGTCGGCGCCCACGACAACGAACATCCCTGGGCCTACAAGACCGCCGAGCAGATCCTCGACGAAGAGGTCGAGGACGTGACCGCCAAGCGGTTCTTCAAGGTGATGGCGCGCTCCGACCTCGCGACCGAGACCCACAACACCAACGGCCTCAACGCGCTGAAGAACTACGTGATGGACGTCGACGGCTATATCGGCCTGTATTCGATCCAGAACGGCAACGAGCAGCTGATCGATTGCCTGCGCTCGGAGGTCAGTGCCGACATCCAGCTCAACCATCGCGTCCTCAAGGTCGGCAAGACCGCAACCGGCCGCTACCAGCTCAACATGATGAACGGCAGGGGGCCGGAGACGCGCGACTTCGACCTCGTGCTGGTCTGCCTGCCGCACTCCTGGCTCGCCACCATGCGCTGGGACGGCGAGCAGCTGCGCAAGTCGATGGTCAAGCACGTCGCCTATTTCGATCGGCCGGCGCACTATCTGCGGGTCTCGATCCTGTTCGACGAGCCGTTCTGGGGCGAGAAGATCCCGGGCGCCTGGTTCATGTCGGAAGCGTTCGGCGGCTGCTGCGTCTACAATGAGGGCGCGCGCCACGATGTCGGCAAGCACGGCGTGCTGAACTGGCTGATCGCCGGCTCCGACGCGCTCGCCTTCGCCAATCTCAGCGACGAGGAGCTGATCGACGCCGCGCTGAAGTCGCTGCCGGCCTCGCTCGGCGATGCGCGTGCGCATTTCCTCGAGGGCAAGACCCATCGCTGGCTGTCGTCGGTCAACGCGCTGCCGGGCGGCCTGCCGGTGCGCGATGTCATGACCAACCACCGCCCCGATCCGAAGGAGCACCCCGGCATCGTGGTGGTCGGCGACTATCTGTTCGATTCGACGCTGAACGGGTTGCTGGATTCCTCCGATGCCGCGACCGACATCATCGTCACCGAGATGATGCGGCTGCGCCGCGCCCGCGCGCAGGACGAAGGCGCGCTGTCCGACAAGATCGACCGCAACTATTTCGAGAATTATCGCGGCGCCGGCCCCTACAGCGAAGCCTGGCGCAATTTCACCGACCCGGCCTATCTGACCGACCTGATCAAGACGGTGTGGGGCAGGGTGAAGGGCTACAAGCTCCTGATCGCCGGCTCCGCCAGCGGCGAGCTGGTCGGCGCGCTGCGCGAGCGCGGCATCGACGCCTGGGGCATCGAGAACAACCGCTACATCCACGGCAAGACGCCGAAGGCGCTCAAGAAGTACAACAAGCTCGGCTCGATCGCCGACATGCCGTTCAAGGACAATGAGTTCGACTTCGTGTTCGAGACCTCGCTGTGCCATCTCGGCGAGAAGCAGGTGGTGCGCGGGGTGCGCGAGCTCAACCGCGTGGTCAAGACCGGCGTCGTGTTCGCGTCGGTGACTTCGGACATGGCGCCGGCGGTGATCGATCGCTACGACCTGCTGCGCGGCGTGAAGAAGCTCGGCACCTGGTGGGAATGGTCGGAATTGTTCTTCGGCAACGGCTTCGACCTGTCGATGCACCGCCGCGACTGCACCGATGCGCTGTGGACGTTGACGCTTGCCGCCAACAAGGGGCCGGGGCAGTGGTACGCCGACTCCGACAGCCTGCGCTATTCCTTCTTCGACAAGGTCGAGGCCGACCTCGACGACTAGCGGCAACGCGGCGTTGCCGTAATCTCGAATTCACCGGACCGCGCGCCGCGCCGTTGCAAACGCTTTGCCGAATTCATTGTGATCGCATAGGATTGTACCGGCAGCGTTCGCCGCTGCGGTTTCGATTTGCGGTCATGCCGGCCGTGGAGCATCGGTTGGTTTCATGGCGCCAAGACCTCCTGCATCAGACGATCCGAATCGATCGGCAGCCGACGATCCCGAGCTGAAGAAGAAGTCTGCGGCCGCGGCCGGTTCGCCGGCGGCTACGGCCTCCGCCAAGCCGGTCTCCATCAAGCCGGCCGCCGCGCCCGCCGACGACGAAGATGATGAGGACGAGGACTACGAGTTCGAGCTCGATGACGATGATGATGAGGACCTCGTCGTCTTCACCGCCAAGGAGGCCGCCGGCGCGCTCTCCACGATCTATGGCTTCGTCAAGCCGATCCTGACCAACTACAAGAAGCCGCTCGCTTTCGTCGCCATCGGCGTGCTGGTCGAGACGTTGTTCAACGTCATCATGCCGCTCAGCCTGAAATTCCTGATCGACGACGCGCTCGGCGAGGAGGATTTCCAGGCCCTTTACAAGATCCTCGGCGTGCTAGCGGTCGCCGGCATCGTCACCTCGATCATCGCGGTCTGGTACGAGCGCTGGGATGCGCGGCTTGGCGCGGGCATCATCGCCGACGTCCGGACCCGCATCTTCGACCACGTCCAGAACCTGCCGTCGGCCTATTTCGCGCGCACCAAGCGCGGCGAGATCCTGTCGCGTTTCTCGATCGATCTGTCGGCCTTCGAGGGCTCGGTCAAGACCTTCGCCAACAGCGCGGCGCTGCCTGGCCTGGAATTGGTCGCCGGCATCATCCTGATGCTGTTCCTGAACTGGCAGCTTGCCGTGGTCGCCCTGCTGGTGTTTCCGATCACGCTGATCGGGCCGCGCATCCTGACGCCGAAGGCGGTGCTGGCCAATTACGAGCAGAAGCAGAATGAGGCAGCGCTGCTCGGCATGGTGCAGGAGAACGTCGCTGCCCAGGCGGTGGTCAAGGCGTTCAACCTGCAGCGCCGTGCGCTCGGCTGGTTCACGTTGCGCAACCGTGACGTCCGCGCCAAGGCCGCGTCAGCCATGTTCCTGTCGACCATGGTGGAGCGCACCGTCACCATTTCGGTGCTGCTGCTCCACCTCGTGGTGTTGGCGATCGGCGCCTATCTCGCCACCAAGGGGCAGATCACGGTCGGCACCTTCGTGACCTTCGAGAGCGCATTCTGGGAGGTGTCGTACAACATCGCCCATCTCATGCATTTCATCCCGGTGTCGATCCAGTCCGCGGCGGCGGTGCGGCACATCCAGGAGCTGCTCGACGAGCCGACCCGCGGCGCCGACCGTCCCGGCGCGCCGGACCTGCCGCGCATCACCAACGACATCTCCTTCGACCGCGTCACCTTCCAGTATGAGGGGGCGCAGACGCCGGTGCTCGACAATCTCAGCCTCAAGCTCAATGCCGGCAAGAGCATTGCGATCGTCGGTCCCAGCGGCTCCGGCAAGAGCACGCTGATCAACCTGATCCTGCGGCTCTACGTGCCTGACGAGGGCCGCGTTGCCATCGACGGCGTCGACATCCGCCGGGTGACGCGCGAGTCGCTACGCGCCAGCATGGCGGTCGTGTTCCAGGAAAACATGCTGTTCAACATGTCGATCCGCGAGAACATCCGGCTCGGCAAGGAAGGGGCCACCGACGCGGAGGTCGAGGACGCCGCGAAGAAAGCCGAGATCCATCGCTACATCATGAGCCTGCCGCAGCGCTACGACACGCCGGTCGGTGAGCGCGGCGATACACTGTCCGGCGGCCAGCGCCAGCGCATCGCGATCGCGCGCGCGATCATCCGCAACCCGTCGGTGCTGCTGCTCGACGAGGCGACCTCGGCGCTCGACCAGACCACGGAGGCGGCGATCAACCGCACGCTGCTCAAGGTCGCCGAGGGCCGCACCATGATCTGGTCGACGCACCGTCTGACCTCGGTGGTCGAGATGGACGAGATCATCGTGATCGCCGGCGGCCAGGCCATCGAACGCGGCTCGCACGAGGAGCTGCTGGCCAAGAACGGCGTCTACCGCAAGCTGTGGGACGACCAGGGGCACAAGCATCACGACGCGGACGACGACGATGACGACGACGCGGACGATGATGAAGACGACGAGGATGAGGACGACGACGAGGAGGCGTGATATCCGCCCCGTTGCTGATGACGTCCGATGGTTACGCCCTGTCCGTGGCGTGCGGACGTTGCCGGAAGTGATTGGCCGGCCGGGTCGCTGATGCCGCCTGCGGGCGCTGCAACCGGCGCAGCGAGCCCCGGCCGAGATAACCGAGGAAGCGGGCCCAGCGCTGGGCTTGCCAATAGGGCCCGCTGCCGATCGACACCTCACGGAAGTTGAACGCCTTGGCGTTCGACCAGGCGTCGCATTCCGTCTTGACCGGATCGTCGTAGAACGCCGTGATCTTCTCCTCGCCCATGCCGTCGGTCGCGAGCCAGGCCGGGATGTGGACGTTGCAGAGCTGGGACACGTCGGTGAACACCTTGTCGGTCCCGGTGCCGGTGACGGGGCAGGTGCTGGCGAAGGCGTCGCCGACCAGCACGACGCCGGCCTGCCGATAGCCGGTGCTGACATAGACGTCGGCGGGCCTGATCTTGATGTCGCCGGCGACGTCGAATTCGCCGGTGAGCCGGCGCAGCCGCGGCAGCGCTGCATTCAGCGTCTCGACCGGATTGCGCCGCATCGCGCGCAGCCACGGATCGTCGGCCGGGCGGTAGGTGAAGAGGTTGGCGCGCATCCGGTTTTCGACCGGAAACAGCGTGATGTAGGGGATGCGGTCGCTCGGCCGCTCCGAAAAGTAGGTCATGGCCGCGAACGGGAAGGCGGGGCGGCCGACCGGGACGAAATCGAAGCCGAGCGAGATCGAGTGGCAGAAGCTGGTCACCAGCCGCTCGATGCCGAGCATGCGGCGCAGCCCGACATTCAGGCCGTTGGCGAGCACCACGAGGCGCGCCGAGATCTCCTCGCCGCCCGAGAGCACGAGCCGCTGCCGCTCGGAGCTGGTCGCGACATTGATGACCTTGCCGCGGATGAATTCCGCCGGCGCGGCGATCTCGGCTCGAATCGCGGTGATCAGCGCGTCGTACATGATGCCGTATTGCCGGCTCGGCTGCCGGTCGAGCAGGTGGCCGAATCGCGCGATCCAGTTCTCGCCGTCCAGCGTCGCCGAGCGCAGTACGGATTCGGCAAGGCCGGTCCTGGCGAATCGCGCGAGCTGGAGGTCGCCGCCGATCTTTTCGACGCGGAAGTCGAATGGATAGGCCTGATGGGGGTCGATCACGACGGTCGGTATCCCGGCACGGCCGAGCATGGCGGCCGCGGTCGAGCCCGCAAGACCTCCGCCAATGATCGCGATGTCGGTGTACCGCATGACGTTTTCCGTGGCCGTAGACCGCAATTTTTGCGCTGCGAATGGCAAATAAAGGCTTAGTTTCGAAATTCGCCTTCGGGTCCAAGTTGGGGAGAATTGTTTCTAATCATATTTTACCCGGGTATAATGCGATTCCAGTGGCGTGCCGGAGATTCGGATTCGGGTGAGGGGAGTCGCAGACGCTGTCGTATTTCGACGCCCGGTGAGTGGCGCGAAATGCGAAATCTGCAAGCGCCAGAGGCGTTTCTTTGCTTGTCGTTTTGCTTGACTTCACTATCTCTCGCTTATACAAGGCCCTCACTTAACGACAGGCGGTGAGCTACGCTAGCGTCGGAACGGAACACCCAAAGGCCCTTTTTCAGGCGCCGGACGGGCACCAACCTCGACGAATGCCGCTCAAACGCTGTCGATGATAGCTAGGCAATGCCAGGACGATTTTGGTTCTCTTGAGCACGTCCTCTTGAGAGTGAATTCGGATGCATGACCTCGGTGGCGGACCGGACAGCGAACGCTGAACGGTTCGGGATCGCGGTCCTCTGTGGCGTCGATGCGCTTTCCGCTCAGTGATGAGTGGTTGGCGCGATTTCGCTTTGCGCGGTTGCTTGTTCCGCGTCGAGTGGGCCGGACGGGACGGCTAGTCCTGAGAAGAAATTTGCGGAGCCATTCAAGGTTTTCGCGCGAACTAAAGGGTGAAGGCTGCATGCCGACGATCAACCAGCTGATCGCAAAACCACGTGAAGTGCAGAAGTCGCGCAAGAAGGTGCCGGCGCTGCAGCAGTCGCCGCAGAAGCGCGGCGTGTGCACGCGCGTCTATACCACGACCCCGAAGAAGCCGAACTCGGCGCTTCGTAAGGTCGCCAAGGTGCGCCTGACCAACGGTTTCGAGGTGATCGGCTACATCCCGGGTGAAGGCCATAACCTGCAGGAGCACTCGGTGGTCATGATCCGCGGCGGCCGCGTCAAGGACTTGCCCGGCGTGCGCTACCACATCCTCCGTGGCGTGCTGGATACCCAGGGCGTCAAGAACCGTAAGCAGCGTCGTTCGAAGTACGGCGCGAAGCGTCCGAAGTAAGCGGGAAACGATCAGATGTCGCGTCGCCATTCTGCTGAGAAGCGTGAAGTTCTTCCGGATCCGAAGTTCGGGAACATCATCATTACGAAGTTCATGAACTCGGTGATGTACGCCGGGAAGAAGTCGGTCGCCGAAAACATCGTCTACGGTGCGCTCGGCATGATCGAGGCCAAGACCAAGCAGCCCCCGCTCGGCGTGTTCGAGCAGGCGCTCGAGAACGTGATGCCGACCATCGAGGTTCGCTCCCGCCGCGTTGGTGGTGCGACCTACCAGGTGCCGGTGGAAGTCCGCTCGGTGCGCCGTCAGGCGCTCGGCATCCGCTGGCTGATCTCGGCCGCCCGTGAGCGCAACGAAAAGACCATGACGGAGCGTCTCTCGGCAGAGCTGCTCGACGCCTCGAACAACCGCGGCAACGCCGTCAAGAAGCGTGAAGACGTGCACCGGATGGCGGAAGCCAACCGTGCCTTCTCGCACTATCGCTGGTAACGGCGAAACACGGAATTTAAGGAACAGCCTATGCCTCGCGTTCATGCCATAGAGAACTACCGCAACTTCGGTATCATGGCGCATATCGATGCCGGCAAGACCACGACCACCGAGCGCATCCTCTATTACACCGGCAAGAGCCACAAGATCGGCGAAGTGCACGAAGGTGCCGCGACGATGGATTGGATGGAGCAGGAGCAGGAGCGTGGCATCACGATCACCTCGGCTGCGACCACTGCGTTCTGGAACGGCAAGCGCCTGAACATCATCGACACTCCCGGCCACGTCGACTTCACCATTGAAGTCGAGCGTTCGCTGCGCGTGCTCGACGGCGCCGTTTGCGTGCTCGACTCCAACCAGGGCGTCGAGCCGCAGACCGAAACCGTCTGGCGCCAGGGCGACAAGTACAAGGTTCCGCGCATCGTCTTCGCCAACAAGATGGACAAGACCGGTGCCGACTTCTTCAAGTGCCTGTCCGACATCGTCGACCGCCTCGGCGCCAAGCCGATCGCGATCCAGCTTCCGATCGGTGCCGAGAACAACTTCAAGGGTCTCGTCGACCTGGTCGTCATGAAGGGCATCGTCTGGAACGATGAATCGCTCGGCGCCAAGTTCGACTACGTCGATATCCCGGAAGACATGGTCGAGCAGGCCAAGGAATACCGCGAGAAGATGGTGGAAGCCGCCGTCGAACTCGACGACGATGCTCTGGCTGCCTTCCTCGACGGCAAGGAGCCGGACGAGGCGACCCTGAAGCGTCTGATCCGCAAGGCGGTGCTGACCGGCGCGTTCTATCCGGTGCTGTGCGGCTCCGCGTTCAAGAACAAGGGCGTTCAGCCGCTGCTCGACGCCGTGGTCGACTACCTGCCGTCGCCGGTCGACGTGCCCGCGATCAAGGGCATCGATGATGACGGCAACGAAGTCGTGCGCAAGGCGGACGACAAGGAGCCGCTGGCGCTGCTCGCGTTCAAGATCATGGACGATCCTTTCGTCGGCACCATCACGTTCTGCCGCATCTATTCCGGCGTCCTGCAGTCGGGCACCGGCGTGGTGAACTCGACCCGCGAGAAGAAGGAGCGGATCGGCCGCATGCTGCTGATGCATGCGAACAACCGCGAAGACATCAAGGAAGCCTACGCCGGCGACATCGTCGCGCTGGCTGGCCTGAAGGAAGCGCGCACCGGTGACACGCTGTGCGATCCCGACAAGCCGGTGATTCTCGAGAAGATGGAATTCCCGGAGCCGGTGATCGAGATCGCGATCGAGCCGAAGTCGAAGGCCGACCAGGAAAAGCTGGGCGTGGCGTTGGCGAAGCTCGCCGCGGAGGATCCGTCGTTCCGCGTGTCGACCGACCAGGAGTCCGGCCAGACCATTCTCAAGGGCATGGGCGAACTCCATCTCGACATCAAGGTCGACATCCTCAGGCGCACCTACAAGGTCGACGCCAACATCGGCGCGCCGCAGGTGGCGTTCCGCGAGCGCGTAACCAAGAAGGCCGAAGTCAAGTACACGCACAAGAAGCAGACCGGCGGTACCGGTCAGTTCGCCGAAGTGTCGATCGTCGTCGAGCCGAACGAGCCCGGCAAGGGCTATGAGTTCGAATCGAAGATCGTCGGCGGTGCGGTGCCGAAGGAATACATCCCCGGCGTCGAAAAGGGCCTCAACAGCGTGATGGGCTCCGGCGTCGTCGCCGGCTTCCCGGTGGTGGACGTCAAGGTGCAGCTGGTCGACGGCAAGTATCACGACGTCGACTCGTCGGCGCTGGCGTTCGAAATCGCGTCGCGGGCTGCGTTCCGCGAGGCGCTGACGAAGGGCAAGTCCGTTCTGCTCGAGCCGATCATGAAGGTCGAGGTGGTGACCCCGGAGGACTACACCGGTTCGGTCATCGGCGACCTGAATTCGCGGCGCGGCCAGATCCAGGGTCAAGACATGCGCGGCAACGCCAACGTCATCAATGCGATGGTGCCGCTCATGAACATGTTCGGTTACGTGAACAACCTGCGCTCGATGAGCCAGGGGCGCGCGACCTTCACAATGCAGTTCGATCACTACGCCGAAGCACCGGCGAACGTGTCGGCTGAAGTCCAGAAAAAGTTTGCTTGATTGTCGTTGGTTAGCAACTGACGACTGAACGGAGAGTCAAATGGCCAAAGCAAAATTCGAGCGTAACAAGCCCCACTGCAACATCGGCACCATTGGTCACGTCGACCATGGCAAGACCTCGCTGACCGCAGCGATCACCAAGGTGCTTGCAGAAACCGGCGGCGCGACGTTCACCGCCTACGACCAGATCGACAAGGCGCCGGAAGAGAAGGCCCGCGGCATCACGATCTCGACCGCACACGTCGAGTACGAGACGCAGAACCGCCACTACGCTCACGTCGACTGCCCCGGCCACGCCGACTACGTGAAGAACATGATCACCGGTGCTGCCCAGATGGACGGCGCGATCCTGGTCGTGTCGGCCGCTGACGGGCCGATGCCGCAGACCCGCGAGCACATCCTGCTCGCCCGCCAGGTCGGCGTGCCCGCGCTCGTCGTGTTCCTCAACAAGTGCGACATGGTCGACGATCCGGAGCTGCTCGAGCTGGTCGAGATGGAAGTTCGCGAACTGCTCTCGAAGTACGAGTTCCCGGGCGACGATATTCCGATCATCAAGGGTTCGGCGCTCGCCGCCCTCGAAGACAAGGACAAGGCCCTCGGCCATGACGCCATCCTCGAGCTGATGAAGCAGGTTGACGCCTACATCCCGCAGCCGGAGCGTCCGATCGACCAGCCGTTCCTGATGCCGGTTGAAGACGTGTTCTCGATCTCGGGCCGCGGCACCGTCGTCACCGGCCGTGTCGAGCGTGGCATCGTCAAGGTCGGCGAGGAAATCGAGATCGTCGGTATCCGCGCCACCCAGAAGACCATCGTCACCGGCGTCGAAATGTTCCGCAAGCTGCTCGATCAGGGCCAGGCCGGCGACAACATCGGTGCGCTGCTCCGCGGCACCAAGCGCGAGGAAGTCGAGCGTGGCCAGGTGCTGTGCAAGCCCGGTTCGGTCAAGCCGCACACCAAGTTCAAGGCTGAGGCTTACATCCTCACCAAGGAAGAGGGCGGTCGTCACACCCCGTTCTTCACCAACTACCGTCCGCAGTTCTACTTCCGCACCACCGACGTGACCGGCGTTGTGCACCTGCCCGAAGGCACCGAGATGGTGATGCCGGGCGACAACATCGCGATGGAAGTGCACCTGATCGTGCCGATCGCGATGGAAGAGAAGCTGCGCTTCGCGATCCGCGAAGGCGGCCGCACCGTCGGCGCCGGCGTCGTCGCCGCCATCATCGAGTAAGGGTGGATCAGTCAGTTTGCAGCGGGTGGGTTCGCCCACCCGCCGCTCACCACTCGCTATTCGCTAATCGAGCGACGAAGAAAGAGATACGGCAATGAACGGCCAAAACATTCGCATCCGTCTCAAGGCGTTCGACCATCGAATCCTCGATACGTCGACCCGTGAGATCGTGAACACGGCGAAGCGCACCGGTGCGCAGGTTCGCGGACCGATTCCGCTGCCGACCCGCATCGAGAAGTTCACCGTCAACCGTTCGCCGCACGTTGACAAGAAGAGCCGCGAGCAATTCGAGATGCGCACCCACAAGCGCCTCCTCGACATTGTCGACCCGACCCCGCAGACCGTCGATGCGCTGATGAAGCTCGACCTGGCCGCCGGTGTCGACGTCGAGATCAAGCTCTAAGGTTTTGGATTTTTACGTCCGCCGCTTGCGGACAGAAAGACAGGAAGCACGCCGATGCGCTCCGGAGTGATCGCACAGAAGGTCGGGATGACGCGGGTCTTTACGGAGACCGGCGAGCATATCCCTGTGACCGTGCTGAAGTTGGGCAACTGCCAGGTGCTGGGCCACCGCACGACCGAGAAGAACGGCTATGTCGCTCTTCAGCTCGGCTCGGGCGCCCGCAAGACGGTGTACATGCCGAAGGCCGAACGCGGCCAGTTCGCGGTCGCCAAGGTCGAGCCGAAGCGCAAGGTTGCCGAGTTCCGCGTGTCCGAGGACGCGCTGATCCCGGTCGGCGCGGAGATCCAGGCGGACCATTTCGTGGTCGGCCAGTTTGTCGACGTGACCGGCACCTCGATCGGTAAGGGTTTCGCCGGCGGCATGAAGCGCTGGAATTTCGGCGGTCTGCGCGCCACCCACGGCGTGTCGGTCTCGCACCGCTCGATCGGTTCGACCGGTGGCCGTCAGGACCCCGGCAAGACCTTCAAAAACAAGAAGATGCCCGGTCACATGGGCGTCGACCGCATCACCACGCTCAATCTGCGCGTGGTTTCGACCGACGTCGAGCGCGGCCTGATCCTCGTCGAAGGCGCCGTTCCCGGCTCCAAGGGCGGCTGGATCTCGGTGCGCGACGCGGTCAAGAAGCCGCTGCCGAAGGAAGCCCCGAAGCCTGGCAAGTTCAAGGTTGCCGGCGGCGAAGCTGCCGAGGCTGTGGCCGAGAAGGAGGGTGTGTGAGATGGAACTGAAAGTCACCACCCTTGAAGGCAAGGAAGCTGGTTCGGTCCAGCTGTCGGACGAGATCTTCGGTCTCGAGCCGCGCAAGGATATCATCCAGCGTTGCGTGCAGTGGCAGCTCAACAAGCGCCAGGCCGGCACCCACAAGGCGAAGGGTCGCGCCGAGATCTGGCGCACCGGCAAGAAGATGTACAAGCAGAAGGGCACCGGCGGCGCCCGTCACGGCTCGGCCCGCGTGCCGCAGTTCCGCGGCGGTGGCCGTGCCTTCGGTCCGGTTGTTCGCTCCCATGCGACCGACCTGCCGAAGAAGGTGCGCGCGCTCGCGCTGAAGCATGCGCTGTCGGCCAAGGCCAAGGACGGCGGGCTGATCGTGATCGACAATGCGCAGCTCGAGGCGGCCAAGACCAAGGCTCTGATCGGTCACTTCTCCGGCCTCGGCCTGACCAATGCGCTGATCATCGACGGCGCCGAGCTGCACAACGGTTTCGCGACCGCGGCCCGCAACATCCCGAACATCGACGTGCTGCCGATCCAGGGCATCAACGTCTACGACATTCTCCGCCGCCACAAGCTGGTGCTGACCAAGGCTGCGGTTGATGCGCTGGAGGCGCGCTTCAAATGAAGAACATCGATCCGCGCCACTACGACGTCATCATCTCGCCGGTCGTGACGGAAAAGGCGACGCTCGCCTCCGAGCACAACAAGGTGCTGTTCAAGGTCGCCGGCAAGGCGACCAAGCCGCAGATCAAGGAAGCGGTCGAGAAGCTGTTCGACGTCAAGGTGAAGAGCGTCAACACCCTCGTCCGCAAGGGCAAGACCAAGGTGTTCCGCGGCAATCTCGGCTCGCAGTCGGACACCAAGCGCGCGATCGTGACCCTTGAAGAGGGCCACCGCATCGACGTGACTACCGGACTATAAGGCGCAACGACGATGGCATTGAAAACCTACAATCCCACGACGCCGGGCCAGCGCCAGCTGGTCATGGTCGATCGTTCGGCGCTCTACAAGGGCAAGCCGGTGAAGACCCTGACCGAGGGCAAGCTCGGCAACGGCGGTCGCAACAACACCGGTCGCATCACCGTGCGTTTCCGCGGCGGCGGCCACAAGAAGGCCTACCGCACCGTCGACTTCCGCCGCGACAAGGTGGACATGCCGGCGGTGGTGGAGCGGCTCGAGTACGATCCGAACCGCACCGCGTTCATCGCGCTGATCAAGTATCAGGACGGCGAGCTGGCCTACATCCTGGCGCCGCAGCGTCTGGCGGCGGGCGACACCGTCGTCGCCGGCAACTATGTCGACGTCAAGCCGGGCAACGTCATGCCGCTCGGCAACATGCCAGTCGGCACGATCGTGCACAACATCGAGCTGAAGATCGGCAAGGGCGGCCAGCTGGCGCGCTCCGCCGGTACCTATGCCCAGATCGTCGGCCGCGACCAGGACTACGTCATCGTCCGCCTGAACTCGGGCGAGCAGCGTCTCGTGCACGGCCGTTGCCGCGGCACGATCGGCGCGGTCTCGAACCCGGACCACATGAACATCTCGATCGGCAAGGCCGGTCGTACCCGCTGGCTCGGCTGGCGTCCGCATAACCGCGGCGTCGTCATGAACCCGATCGACCATCCGCACGGCGGTGGTGAAGGTCGTACCTCGGGCGGTCGCCACCCGGTTACTCCGTGGGGCAAGCCGACCAAGGGCAAGAAGACCCGCACCAACAAGTCGACCAACAAATTCATTCTCCTCAGCCGCCACAAGCGGAAGAAGTAAGGAACGCCGGACATGGTTCGTTCAGTCTGGAAAGGCCCGTTCGTCGAGGGTTCTCTGCTCAAGAAGGCAGATGCCGCGCGCGCGTCCGGCCGTCACGACGTCATCAAGATCTGGAGCCGTCGCTCCACCATTCTGCCGCAGTTCGTCGGCCTGACCTTCGGTGTCTACAACGGCCAGAAGCATGTGCCGGTGGCGATCAACGAGGAAATGGTGGGTCACAAGTTCGGCGAGTTCTCGCCGACCCGGACCTTCCACGGCCACTCGGGCGACAAGAAAGCCAAGAAGGCTTGAGGAATAGACGATGAGCAAACCAAAGCGCGAACGTGTCCTCGCGGACAATGAGGCCAAGGCCGTCGCCCGCATGCTGCGCGTCAGCCCGCAGAAGCTGAACCTGGTGGCGCAGCTGATCCGCGGCCGCAAGGCTTCGGCTGCGCTCGCAGACCTGCAGTTCTCGCGCAAGCGGATCGCGGTCGACGTCAAGAAGTGCCTGGAATCGGCGATCGCCAACGCCGAGAACAACCATGACCTCGAGGTCGACGATCTCGTCGTTGCCGAGGCGCATGTCGGCAACGGCATCGTGATGAAGCGTTTTGCTCCGCGCGGCCGTGGCCGTTCGGGCCGTGTGTTCAAACCGTTCTCGCACCTGACCATCGTGGTTCGTCAGGTCGAGGCCGAGGCAAGCGCCTAACTAGGGCGCAGGAGAAGACGATGGGTCAAAAGATCAATCCAATCGGGCTGCGTCTCGGCATCAACCGGACCTGGGACTCCCGTTGGTTCGCCGGCAAGCAGGAATACGGCAAGCTGCTGCACGAGGACGTCAAGATCCGCGAGATCCTGCACAAGGAACTCAAGCAGGCGGCCGTCGCCCGCATCGTGATCGAGCGTCCGCACAAGAAGTGCCGCGTGACGATCCACTC
Organism: Bradyrhizobium sp. ma5; assembly: GCF_042258955.1. Taxonomy (NCBI): domain Bacteria; kingdom Pseudomonadati; phylum Pseudomonadota; class Alphaproteobacteria; order Hyphomicrobiales; family Nitrobacteraceae; genus Bradyrhizobium; species Bradyrhizobium sp. ma5. The sequence continues at coordinate 5,310,517 of NZ_CP170156.1, read as the reverse complement.
GGCCCGTCCGGGCGTCGTGATCGGCAAGAAGGGCGCCGACATCGACAAGTTGCGCAAGAAGGTTGCCGACATCACCTCGTCGGACGTCGTGATCAACATCGTCGAAATCCGCAAGCCGGAGCTCGACGCGACCCTGGTCGCTGAATCGATCGCCCAGCAGCTCGAGCGCCGCGTGGCGTTCCGCCGCGCCATGAAGCGCGCCGTGCAGTCGGCGATGCGTCTCGGCGCCGAGGGCATCCGCATCAACTGCTCGGGCCGTCTCGGCGGCGCCGAAATCGCGCGCATGGAGTGGTACCGCGAAGGTCGCGTGCCGCTGCACACGCTGCGCGCCGACGTTGACTACGGCGTTGCCACCGCGTTCACGACCTTCGGCACCTGCGGCGTCAAGGTCTGGATCTTCAAGGGCGAGATCCTCGAGCACGATCCGATGGCCCAGGACAAGAAGATGGCCGAGGGCGACAACACGCCGCGTTCGCGCCGCGACGCCGCTTGAGGCAAAGCAGGAATTTGAGGGCTTAAAGCCATGATGCAACCTAAGAAGACGAAGTTCCGGAAGGCGCATAAGGGCCGTATCCACGGCGTTGCGACCTCTGGCGCGACGTTGGCGTTCGGCCAGTTCGGCCTGAAGGCGATGGAGCCTGAGCGCGTCACCGCCCGTCAGATCGAAGCCGCCCGCCGCGCGCTGACCCGTCACATGAAGCGTGCCGGCCGCGTCTGGATCCGGGTGTTCCCGGACGTGCCGGTGTCGAAGAAGCCCGCCGAAGTCCGCATGGGCTCCGGCAAGGGTGCGCCGGAATTGTGGGTGGTCCGGATCAAGCCGGGCCGTGTGATGTTCGAGATCGACGGCGTGCCGGTGCAGACCGCCAAGGAGGCGCTGTCGCTCGCCGCCGCCAAGCTGCCGATCAAGACGCGCTTCGTTGCGCGCATTGCGGAGTAATCGCCATGGCCGAGATGAAAGTTGAAGACATTCGCGCGATGAGCGACGACCAGCGGGACGACGCGGTCCTTAACCTGAAGAAGGAACGCTTCAACCTGCGTTTCCAGCGCGCCACCGGGCAGCTGGAGAACACGTCGCGGATGCGGGAAGCCCGCCGCGATATCGCTCGTATCAAGACCATCGCCGCGCAGCTGCGCGCGAAGAAGAAGTAAGGGGCCAGCTATGCCGAAACGTACTCTGCAGGGCGTGGTCGTCAGCGACAAGCAAGCCAAGACCGTGGTGGTGCGCGTTGACCGCCGCTTCACCCACCCGATCTACAAGAAGACGATCCGCCGTTCCAAGAACTACCACGCGCACGACGAGGACAATCAGTTCAAGCCGGGAGACATGGTCTGGATCGAGGAATCGAAGCCGATCTCGAAGCTGAAGCGCTGGACCGTGGTCCGGGGCGAACACAAGAAAACGGCCTGATTACCTCGGCCTGGCCGAAGTCATTCAGGGAAATTTTGGGCGCGCTAAAGCGCAGAAAGAGGACGAGGTGCATCAATGATTCAGATGCAGACCAACCTCGACGTGGCCGATAATTCAGGCGCACGCCGTGTCATGTGCATCAAGGTTCTTGGAGGTTCCAAGCGCCGCTATGCCACCGTGGGCGACGTTATCGTTGTGTCGATCAAGGAAGCCATTCCGCGTGGCAAGGTGAAGAAGGGCGACGTGATGAAGGCCGTCGTGGTCCGGGTCCGCAAGGACATCCGCCGCGCCGACGGTTCGGTCATCCGTTTCGACCGCAACGCCGCCGTGCTGATCAACAATCAGTCCGAGCCGGTCGGCACCCGTATCTTCGGGCCGGTGCCGCGCGAGCTGCGCGCCAAGAACCACATGAAGATCATTTCGCTCGCGCCGGAGGTGCTGTGATGGCTGCCAAGATCCGCAAGGGCGACAAGGTGATGGTGCTCACCGGCCGCGACAAGGGTCGCACCGGCGAGGTGTTCGAGGTGCGTCCGGACGAGAACAAGGCTCTCGTTCGCGGCATCAACATGGTGAAGCGTCACCAGAAGCAGAGCCAGACCCAGGAAGGCGGCATCATCTCCAAGGAGATGCCGATCCACCTGTCCAACGTTGCGTATGTCGGCAAGGACGGAAAGCCGACCCGCATTGGGTTCAAGATTCAGGCCGATGGCAAGAAGGTTCGTGTTGCCAAGAGCTCGGGAGCAGAGATCGATGGCTGATACAGCTTACACGCCGCGTCTGCGTGCGGAGTATGACACGAAGATCCGCGGCATGATGACCGAGAAGTTCGGTTATGCCAACGTGATGCAGGTGCCGCGCCTCGACAAGGTCGTGCTCAACATGGGCGTGGGCGATTCCGTCAACGACCGCAAGAAGGCCGAGACCGCCGCTGCCGAGCTGAGCCAGATCGCCGGCCAGAAGGCGATCGTGACCTATTCGCGGATCGCGATCGCGACCTTCAAGCTGCGTGAGAACCAGCCGATCGGCTGCAAGGTCACGCTGCGCAAGACCCATATGTACGAGTTCATCGACCGCCTGGTGAACGTGGCGCTGCCCCGCGTCCGCGACTTCCGCGGCCTGAACCCGAAGAGCTTCGACGGCCGCGGCAACTATTCGCTCGGCATCAAGGAGCACATCATTTTCCCCGAGATCGACTTCGACAAGGTCTCGGAAGCGCGTGGCATGGACATCACGGTGTGCACCACCGCCAAGACCGACGACGAGGCGCGTGCCTTGTTGGCCGCTTTCAATTTCCCGTTCCGGCAGTGAGTAGCTGAGCCAAAGCCACTCAAACGCGGATACCCAGGAGCCAAGCATGGCAAAGAAGAGTTCGATCGAGAAGAATAACCGGCGCAAGCGGATGGCGAAGAACGCTGCTCCGCAGCGTGAGAAGCTGAAGGCGATCATCGCCGACAAGACCAAGCCGATGGAAGAGCGCTTCGCGGCGACGCTGAAGCTTGCCGAGATGCCGCGCAATTCGTCGCCGACGCGCATCCGCAACCGTTGCGAGCTGACCGGGCGTCCGCGCTCGAACTATCGCAAGAACAAGCTCTCGCGCATTGCGCTGCGTGAACTCGGCTCCAAGGGCCTGGTTCCCGGGCTCGTGAAGTCGAGCTGGTAAGGGAGGGTCGGAACCATGTCTACGCACGATCCGATCAGCGATCTCATCACCCGCATCCGCAACGCGCAGATGCGCTCCAAGTCCAAGGTTTCGACCCCGGGCTCGAAGATGCGCGCCAACGTGCTCGAAGTGCTGAAGTCCGAGGGTTACATCCGCGGCTACGCCAGCGTCGAGCATGCCTCGGGCCGCAGCGAGCTCGAGATCGAGCTGAAGTATTTCGACGGCGCGCCCGTCATCCGCGAGATCGAGCGGGTGTCGAAGCCGGGCCGCCGCGTTTACGCCTCGGTGAAGAACCTGCCGCGCGTGAACAACGGTCTCGGCATTTCGGTGTTGTCGACGCCGAAGGGAATCATGGCTGACCACGAGGCGCGCGACGCCAACGTGGGCGGCGAAGTTCTCTTCACGGTGTTCTGAGGAAGGATTTTACGATGTCACGTATCGGCAAAAGGCCGGTGGCGATCCCGTCGGGTGTGACGGCAAGCGTCGAGGGCCAGACGGTGAAGGTGAAGGGGCCGAAGGGCCAGCTTCAGTTCGTCGTGCATGACGACGTCGAGGTGAAGTTCGAGAACGGCCAGGTCAAGGTCGCGCCGCGCGTCAAGACCAACCGTGCGCAGGCGATGTACGGCACCGCGCGCGCGCAGGTCGCCAACCTCGTCGAGGGCGTCACCAAGGGCTTCGAGAAGAAGCTCGAGATCACCGGCGTCGGCTACCGCGCCGCGATGCAGGGCAAGAACCTGCAGCTCGCGCTCGGCTACAGCCACGACGTGGTCTACGCGATCCCGGAAGGCATCACCATCGCGGTGCCCAAGCCGACCGAGATCATGATCACCGGCAACGATCCGCAGCGCGTCGGCCAGGTCGCCGCCGAGATCCGCGCCTACCGCCCGCCGGAGCCCTACAAGGGCAAGGGCGTGAAGTACGCCAACGAATTCATCTTCCGCAAGGAAGGCAAGAAGAAGTAACGGAGCCGGTCATGTCACTCAAGGTTACGAATGCCCGGCGCAAGCAGCGCGTCCGCCTTGCGCTTCGCCGCTCGGCTGGCGGCCGTCCGCGGCTGTCGGTGTTCCGCTCGTCCAAGCACATCTACGCGCAGGTCATCGACGACCAGAAGGGCGAGACGCTCGCGTCCGCCTCGTCGCTGGAGAAGAACCTGCGCGACGCCGGCAAGACCGGCGCCGACATCGATGCGGCGAAAGCCGTCGGCAAGCTGCTGGCGGAACGCGCGGCGCAGAAGGGTGTCAAGGAAGTCGTGTTCGATCGCGGCGCTTACATCTATCACGGGCGCGTCAAGGCGCTCGCGGATGCGGCGCGCGAAGGCGGATTGAGCTTCTAAACGTTACGAACGATTACAGGATAGAGGCGTAAGGCCTCCTAGAGATTGGAAAACACCATGGCAGGTGAACGCGAACGCGGCGGACGCGAACGGAGCAGGGATCGCGAAGAGCGCGACAGCGAGTTCGTCGACAAGCTCGTCCATATCAATCGCGTGGCGAAGGTCGTCAAGGGCGGCAAGCGCTTCGGCTTTGCGGCGCTGGTCGTGATCGGCGATCAGAAGGGCCGGGTCGGTTTCGGCCACGGCAAGGCGCGCGAAGTTCCGGAAGCGATCCGCAAGGCGACCGAATCGGCGAAGCGCAACTTGACGCGCGTCGCGCTGCGCGAAGGCCGCACGCTGCATCACGACGTCGCCGGCCGTCACGGCGCCGGCCGCGTCTATCTGCGTACCGCTCCGGCGGGTACCGGTATCATCGCCGGCGGCCCGATGCGCGCGGTGTTCGAGACGCTCGGCATCCAGGACGTGGTGGCGAAGTCGATCGGTTCGTCGAATCCCTACAACATGGTTCGCGCAACCTTCGACGCGCTGAAGCATCAGGATTCGCCGCGCTCGGTGGCTGCCCGCCGCAACATCAAGGTCTCCACCCTGCAGTCGCGCCGCGTCGGCGGCGACGCCGAAGTGGTGGCGGAATAACAACGCGCGCTTCTCGAAGCGCTATTCGGAGTTACTGTCATGGCCCAGGCCAGCAAGACCATCAAGGTCGAGCAGATCGGCAGCGCAATCCGCCGCCATCACTCGCAGCGTTCGACGCTGATCGGCCTCAAGCTCAACAAGATCGGCCGGGTTGCCGAGCTGCAGGATACCCCTGAAGTTCGCGGCATGATCAGCAAAGTTCAGCATCTCGTCCGCGTCGTCGGCGAGTAAGCAGAGATAAGGAGAAGGGCGATGAAGCTCAGCGATATCGCCGACAACGCCGGCTCGCGCAAGAAGCGCATGCGTGTCGGCCGTGGCATCGGTTCCGGCAAGGGCAAGACCTCGGGTCGCGGCGGCAAGGGCCAGACCGCGCGTTCGGGCGTCCGCATCAAGGGTTTCGAAGGCGGCCAGATGCCGATGCATCGCCGTCTGCCGAAGCGTGGCTTCAACAACATCTTCCGGCTCGACTTCGCCGAGATCAATCTCGACCGTCTGCAGGAAGCGATCGACAACAAGCTGGTCGATGCGAGCGCGACGGTGAACGTCGAGTCGCTGGTGAAGGCCGGCGTGCTGCGCCGCGCCAAGGACGGCCTGCGGCTGCTCGGCCGTGGCGAGATCAAGACCAAGCTGACCATCGAAGCCCACGGCGCTTCCAGGTCGGCGATTGCTGCGGTCGAGAAGGCCGGCGGCTCGGTCAAGATCCTGGCCCCCGCCAAGGACGAAGGCGAGGCGGCGTAACATCTGCGTCATTGCCCGCGGCCTGCGCGGGCAATCCGCAGATCGAATGATGGACTTATCGAGGCCGAGCACCAGATAATGTCCGGTGTCTGCCGACGGCCCCGAGAGGACTGGTTCCTTGGGGGCGTCGGCGAAGCGGGCTCCGGGAGAAAGCCGAACATGGTCTCAGCAGCCGAACAACTTGCCGCAAACCTCAATTTCGGACAGCTGGCGAAAGCCGACGAGCTGAAGAAGCGCATCTGGTTCACCCTGGGTGCGCTGCTTGTTTATCGACTGGGCACCTACATCCCGCTGCCGGGCATCGATCCCAACATCTGGGAGCAGGTGTTCCGCAGCCAGTCCGGCGGCATCCTCGGCATGTTCAACATGTTCGCCGGCGGCGGCATCCACCGCATGGCGATCTTCGCGCTGAACATCATGCCGTACATTTCGGCATCGATCATCGTTCAGCTCTTGACCACCGTGTCGCCGCAGCTCGAGGCGCTCAAGAAGGAAGGCGAGGCGGGCCGCAAGACGCTGAACCAGTACACCCGCTATCTGACGGTGATCCTGGCGCTGTTCCAGTCCTACGGCATCGCGATCGGCCTCGAAGGTGCCGGCAATGTCGTCAGCGACCCCGGCATGTTCTTCCGGATCTCGACCGCGATCACGCTGACCGGCGGCACCATGTTCCTGATGTGGCTCGGCGAGCAGATCACCTCGCGCGGCATCGGCAACGGTATCTCGCTGATCATCCTCTCCGGCATCGTCGCCGAGCTGCCGTCGGCGCTCGCCAATATGCTGGAACTCGGCCGCCAGGGCGCGATGTCGACCGGCCTGATCCTGATCGTCATCGTGATGGCGGTCGCCGTGATCGCCTTCATCGTGTTCATGGAGCGCGCGCAGCGCCGGCTGCTGATCCAGTATCCGAAGCGCCAGGTCGGCAACAAGATGTTCGAGGGCCAGTCCTCACATCTGCCGCTCAAGCTCAACACCTCGGGCGTGATTCCGCCGATCTTCGCCTCGTCGCTGCTGCTGCTGCCGACCACGGTCGCGAACTTCAACGCCGGCAAGGGGCCGGAGTGGTTCCAGTGGCTCACCACGCAGCTCAGCCACGGCCGGCCGCTGTTCCTGCTGATGTATCTCGCGCTGATCGTGTTCTTCGCCTTCTTCTACACCGCGATCGTGTTCAACCCGACCGAGACCGCGGACAATCTGAAGAAGCACGGCGGCTTCATTCCGGGCATCCGGCCCGGTGAGCGCACCGCCGAATACATCGACTACGTGCTGTCGCGCATCACGGTGCTCGGCGCGATCTATCTCGCGATCGTCTGCCTGATTCCTGAAATTCTGATTTCCTACGCCTCGGTCCCGTTCTACTTTGGCGGCACATCGCTCCTGATCGTCGTCAGCGTGACGATGGATACGGTGTCGCAGGTGCAGGGCTATCTGCTCGCTCATCAGTATGAGGGGCTGATCAGGAAGTCGAAGCTCAGGGGAGGCCGCCGCCGCTGATTGCGGCGCGACCTCAAACTCAAAAACACAGGTGTGCGGACGTCGCCCACCTAGCCGGGGGGCGAAACAGATATGAGATTGATCCTTTTGGGGCCGCCGGGCTCGGGCAAGGGAACCCAGGCGCAGCGGCTCGTGCACCGGCATGGCATCGTTCAGCTCTCGACCGGCGAGATGTTGCGCGCTGCCGCTGCCGCGGGCACTCCGGTCGGCTTGCAGGCCAAGGAGATCATGGCCAATGGCGGCCTGGTTCCCGACGAGGTTGTGGTGGGAATCATCGCCGACCGGATCGAGGAGCCTGACGCCAAGAAGGGCTTCATTCTCGACGGCTTCCCGCGCACCGTGCCGCAGGCGGAGGCCCTGGACGAGCTGCTCCGGAAAAAGCACCTCAAGCTTGACGCCGTCGTCGAGCTGCGCGTCAACGAAAGCGCGCTGCTCGCCCGTGTCGAGAAGCGTGCCGAGGAAACCCGCGCGCGCGGCGAGGAAGTCCGCCTCGACGATACGCCGGAAGTGCTGACCAAGCGCCTGGCGCAGTACCGCTCGCTGACGGAACCGCTGATTCACTATTATTCGGAGCGGCGGAAGCTTCTGACCGTCGATGGGATGATGACCATCGAGCACGTCACCCGCGAGATCAACCGGATCCTGACCGCGCTCGGCGCGCTGGAACCGAAGGAGCACGAGGAGCCCAAGATCGCCTCGAAGGCCTCCAGGACGGCCAAGAAGACTGCGAAGACAGCGACCAGGAAGGCAGCCGAATCGGCGAAAAAGCCCGCCAAGCCGGCCCGGAAAGCCGCCAAGGTGGCCTCAAAGCCGGTCTCCAAGGCCAAAGCTGCCAAGAAGACTACCAAGAAAGCTGCGAAGCAGCCGGCCAAGAAGACCGTGAAGAAGGCCGCAAAGCAGGCCGCCCGTGCCGCGAATGCCCGGAAGGGGGCAAAAGCGGCCAAAAAGGCAGCAAAAAAGCTCACGAAAAAGCGAGCTAAACGCTAGGAGCGGTTGACGAAACCGACATGAATCCTTTAATAAGCCCCGCATCCAAGTTGGATAGTTTTATGACGATGCCGGGCCCCGAAGGACATGAGGGGAAGGGCGTCGTGTTCGCGTTTGTGGACACAAGCCCGCAGAGAGCAAGAACTTGAGAAGCCCGCATCCGTGATGGAGCGGCGACAGGAGAGAAGTCCGTGGCCCGTATTGCCGGCGTCAACATTCCTACCAACAAGCGCGTGCTGATCGCGCTTCAGTACATCCATGGTATCGGCCAGAAGAACGCGGCCGACATCATCGAGAAGGTCAAGATCCCGGTGGACCGTCGCGTCAACCAGTTGACCGACCAGGAGGTCCTGCAGATCCGCGAAGTCATCGACCGCGACTATCTGGTCGAGGGCGATCTCCGTCGTGAGGTCGGCATCAACATCAAGCGGCTGATGGACCTCGGCTGCTATCGCGGCCTGCGTCATCGCCGTGGTCTGCCGGTGCGCGGCCAGCGTACCCACACCAATGCGCGCACGCGCAAGGGGCCGGCCAAGGCGATCGCCGGCAAGAAGAAGTAAGTTTTGCGAATTGCAGGTGGGGGGTAGCGAATCGAAATTCGCTGCTCGCCATTTGCGTTTTGAGGTGTAGCCGCTGGCACTACGGCGGCGTTGAGATCACAGGAAAGGTTTGAAATGGGCAAGGAAGCCACCCGCGTACGTCGCCGCGAACGCAAGAACATCGCCTCCGGCATCGCGCACGTGAATTCGTCGTTCAACAACACGACCATCACCATCACCGACGCGCAGGGCAACACCATCGCCTGGTCGTCGGCCGGCACGATGGGCTTCAAGGGCTCGCGCAAGTCGACCCCCTATGCCGCGCAGGTCGCGGCCGAAGACGTCTCCAAGAAGGCGCAGGAACACGGCATGCGCACGCTGGAGGTTGAAGTGGCCGGCCCGGGTTCGGGCCGTGAGTCGGCGCTCCGTGCGCTGCAGGCTGCGGGCTTCACCGTCACCTCGATCCGCGACGTGACCACGATCCCGCACAATGGCTGCCGTCCGCGCAAGCGTCGGCGCGTTTGATCTGTAAATCGCGGGCGGCGTCTCGCCGCCCTGCGATCGTTTTTGGAATTGACCGCGCGGACTGTTCCGCGATCTCCAACGCCAGGTTCGGCCATACGACGGGCCCGACGACTGGCACATGGGTGAACAAGTGACGATCCAGAAAAATTGGCAAGAACTCATTCGACCGAACAAGCTGCAGGTGACGCCGGGCTCGGACGCGAGCCGGTTCGCCACCGTGGTCGCCGAGCCGCTCGAGCGTGGCTTCGGCCAGACGCTCGGCAACGCGCTGCGCCGCATCCTGCTGTCCTCGCTGCAGGGCGCGGCGGTGCAGTCGGTGCACATCGACGGCGTGCTGCACGAGTTCTCCTCGATCGCCGGTGTCCGTGAAGACGTCACCGACATGGTCCTCAACATCAAGGACATCTCCATCAAGATGCAGGGCGAAGGCCCGAAGCGCATGGTCGTGAAGAAGCAGGGCCCGGGCGCCGTCACCGCCGGCGACATCCAGACCGTCGGCGACGTTACCGTGCTCAATCCCGACCTGCAGCTCTGCACGCTGGACGACGGCGCCGAGATCCGCATGGAATTCACGGTCACGACCGGCAAGGGCTATGTCGCCGCCGAGCGCAACCGGCCTGAGGATGCGCCGATCGGCCTGATCCCGGTCGACAGCCTGTTCTCGCCGGTCCGCAAGGTCTCCTACAAGGTCGAGAACACCCGCGAGGGCCAGATCCTCGACTACGACAAGCTGACCATGACGATCGAGACCAACGGCGCGATCACGCCGGACGACGCGGTGGCCTATGCTGCGCGCATCCTGCAGGATCAGCTCAACGTGTTCGTCAACTTCGAAGAGCCGCGCAAGGAAGTTACGCAGGAGATCATCCCCGATCTCGCGTTCAACCCGGCGTTCCTCAAGAAGGTCGACGAGCTCGAGCTGTCGGTGCGTTCGGCGAACTGCCTGAAGAACGACAACATCGTCTACATCGGCGACCTCGTGCAGAAGTCGGAAGCGGAAATGCTCCGCACCCCGAACTTCGGCCGCAAGTCGCTGAACGAGATCAAGGAAGTGCTGGCCCAGATGGGTCTGCACCTCGGCATGGAAGTGCCGGGCTGGCCGCCGGAGAACATCGACGAGCTCGCCAAGCGCTTCGAGGATCACTACTGATCCGAATTCACCGTCGTGGCCGGAGCATCTCCGGCCACGATTCTTTGCGGCGCGATCCCGGAAAAGTGCGCAGCGGTTTTCCGACAGGGATCACGCCCAAACTGAATAGCAAAAGCGCGACCTTGCGCTTTTGCGGGCGAACGCAGGATGCCCACCTGCAAAACTTGTCGCTGAACCACCGCGGCAGAATTGAAGAAGGAAGAAGTCAATGCGTCACGGCAAGGTTCATCGGAAGCTCAACCGCACCGCCGAGCACCGGCGTGCGATGTTCGCCAACATGGCGGCCGCGCTGATCAAGCACGAGCAGATCGTCACCACGCTGCCGAAGGCCAAGGAGCTGCGGCCGATCGTCGAGAAGCTCGTCACCCTCGGCAAGAAGGGCGGTCTCTCCCTGCGCCGCCAGGCGATCTCCGAGCTGCGCGACCTCGACCAGGTCCGGAAGCTGTTCGACACGCTGGCGACCCGCTACAAGGACCGCCAGGGCGGCTACACCCGCATCATCAAGGCCGGCTTCCGCTACGGCGACAACGCGGCGATGGCCGTGATCGAGTTCGTCGACCGCGACGTCGACGCCAAGGGCCAGGACTCCGGTCCGACCCAGGACAAGGAAGCCGAGGCGGCGTAAGCCGCTCTTGAGCCAAGGTTTTGAAAACGGCGCCCTCGGGCGCCGTTTTTGTTTGGCCACGCTCCATCCCAGTCTTCGTCCTGGCGAAAGCCAGGACCCATTACCCCAAATCTCAATTGTTGCGCGACGCTGGGGCTCAAATCCTTCTCATAATCACCTGCGGTGGTAATGGGCCCTGGCTTTCGCCAGGACGACGAGGTGTGTTCTACCTCCTCACGCATCGGTGAGATGCGATTGCGGTGCATCATGCCGCGCCCGATATTTCCATCGACATCAATGGAGATGACAGATGAAAATCGACCTTTCCGGAAAGACTGCACTGGTGACCGGCTCGACCGCGGGCATCGGCAACGCCATCGCGAGGGGGCTGGCCGAGACCGGCGCCGAGGTCGTGGTCAACGGCCGCAGCCAGGCCAAGGTCGATGCGGCGGTTGCCGCGATCGCCAAGGCGGTGCCGGGCGCCAAGGTTCGCGGCATCGCTGCCGACGTCTCGACATCGGCCGGTTGCAAGGCGCTGCTCGCGGCGCTGCCCGAGGTCGACATCCTCGTCAACAATGCCGGCATCTTCGAGCCGAAGGGCTTCTTCGAGATTCCCGACGAGGACTGGAGCCGCTTCTTCGAGGTCAACGTGATGTCGGGCGTGCGGCTGTCGCGCGGCTACATGCAGGGCATGCTGAAGCGCAATTGGGGCCGCATCGTCTTCATCTCCTCGGAGTCCGGCCTCAACATTCCGACCGAGATGATCCATTACGGCACGACCAAGACCGCGCAGCTTGCGATCGCACGCGGGCTCGCGCAGCTGACCAAGGGCACCGCCGTGACCGTCAACTCAGTGCTGCCCGGGCCGACGATGTCAGAGGGTGTCGAGACCTTCGTCAAGGATCTCGCCAAGCAGAACGGCCAGTCGGTCGAGGAGGCGGCCTCCAACTTCGTCAAGCAGCACCGGCCGACATCGCTGTTGCAACGCTTTGCCAGCACCGAGGAGATCGCCAACCTTGTCGTCTATGTCTGCTCGAAGCAGGCCTCCGCGACCAACGGCGCCGCGCTGCGCGCCGAGGGCGGCATCGTCAACACCATTGCCTGAGGCGCGGCCATGTCAGCCTATGTGATTTCCGAGGTCGACGTGAAGGATGCCGCAGGCTTCGAGGCCTATCGCACGATCGCCGCCAGGGCGATCGCGCAGTATGGCGGGCGTTATCTTGTGCGCGGCGGCGCCGCCGAAGCGGTCGAGGGCGGACCGCCGCCAAAGAACATCATCGTCGTCGAATTCCCGTCGATGGCGCGGCTGCGCGAGTGGTACGCGTCACCGGAATACGCCGAGGCACTCAAGCACCGGCGGGCCGCGCTGGACCGCCGGCTGATCTTCGTCGAAGGCGTTCTGCCAAGCTAGGCTTTGGCCCCGTCGAGGAACTCGCTGAAGCCCGAGGGGCGATAGGGGCCGAAGCACAATTGCTCCAGCACGCCGATGCCCGTCCGGTCGCCGTGGCGGGCGCGCACCACCTGTTGCACGTGCACGTTCTCGCGGGCGAGCGGATCGAGCGTAGCAGGATCGAACGACTCACCGCCGATCTCGAGCTCGCCCTTCCACATGCCCTGGCCCCATTGCGGATGACCGTAGCCGAGGCCCTTCATCTGGAATTTCAGGATCGGGTCGAGCGCGATGGTCGAGGTATGACCGTCGATGTCGACCAGATCGATTTCAGCCGACTGCGCCAGCCGCGTGTTCGGCACATATTTGACGCGGTGCCGCGCGGTCGCCATGCGGCGGTCGCGCCCGTCGACGACGCCGGGGATCTCGGCCTCGCTTCGGTAGAGCGGCGCGGTAATGCCCTCGCGGACCAGCGCCTCGCCCTGCGTGCCGTCGAAGAAGATCGCGTGCGAGATGTGGTCGTCCCAGACCAGCGGGGCCCAGAGGAAGAACACGCTCGGCAGCGGCATCGGCGCGCCGCCGACGTCGCGTTCGCCGACATTGCGCACGCCCCAGGAGCGATCCTTGGTGCCGTAGCATGCGTGATCGTTGACCTTGATCTCGCCGTCGGGGTGGCGCACGACGCCGCTCCAGCGGCCGAACTGGTCGAACCGGGTCGAATCCATCGCGCGGCGATCGCCCGACCAGAGCGTCTGGCGCGCCTCCTGGATCGCGGCCGTGCGCGCGGAGAAGGTCAGGTCGCAGGAAAGCCCGGTCGCGTTGTCGTCGAGCACGACTCGGGTCCGCAGCATCGGCTCGATGACCTCGAGCCTGAAAGGGCCGACCTGCATTTCGGTGCGCTCGATCGGCGCCCGCCGCGAACCGTAGAAGCAGTGCTGCCGTCCGCCGCGCTCCACGACGCTGAAGGCGCAATCGAGGATTTTGCGGTGCGGGTAGATCGCGATGCCGATGCCGAAATAATACGCGCCGTCCGCGGTGTAGCCGTTGAACCAGGTGCGGTCATAGACATTGCGGTCGCTGGTCGAGGGAACCGCGATCGGCTCCGGCGTCTGGTGGATGGGGAAGTCGTCCAGTTTGTTGAGCACGCCGATTCCTTTCGATAGTCCTCAGTCCGGCCAGTATGAGAAACTGTTGTGGTCCAGCGCTTGCGCGCAGGCGCCACGGGTCATTTTCAGGAACAGCGCGTCGCCCCGTTCGGAGCGCTGGACGCTGAGCGCGGAGACGACGCCCATCATGATGCCATGCAGCGTGTAGCGCCGGTAATCCCGCCAGCAAGCATCCCAGTCATAGTCCCGCACGCCGCGCCGGATCAGCTCCGAATGATAGAACCGCACCAGATCGGCTTCATGAAGCCGCCGTTCGGACGGATCGATGCCGGCCGACAGGAAATAGGCGACGTCGACGATGCCAGGTCCCACCGTCAGCGTCTGCCAGTCGAGTGTGGCCATCGGACGGGTGTTGCCGCGGACCTCGAACAGCATGTTGTCGAGCCGGAAATCCGCATGCTGCAAGGTTCGCGGCGTCGATCGGTCGGACTGGTAGCGCGGGATCGCGTCCGGAAGCCGGTCGATCAGATCCAGGAATTCCGTCTCGATCACGCCGTGATACCGCTCCTTGTAGAGACCGATGATGCCGGGCAGCACCGCGCGAAGGTCTCGGCGCCGGCTAACGGCAACCACGAAGCATTGCACGGCGTCGAGCGTCGGGTCGTTCCATCGCGGCGCATGCAGCGCAGCCGCCTCACGCATCGCTGTCAGGCAGTCGGCGATCGCGCATCCGGCGAGCTGGTCGCCCGGACGCGCGGGCGCCAGATCTTCCAGGATCAGCGTGAAGTCGTCGGTCGCCGGATCGATTTCGGCGAGGATCGGCCGCGGGGTGTGAATGTCGACGGTCGCCGCCAGCTCGCGATAGAACGCGACCTCGCGGACATAGAGCGTGTGCGCGGAACCGGAGCGGCGGCTGTCGGGATCGGCGGCCGGGAATTTGCCGACCACGCTTGCTGGCGCATTCGGCTCGTCGCCGTCATAGGTCAGATGAAATCGATAGCTGTCGCCGACGAGGCCATTGCCGACCGGTTTGCAGACGAGCTCGACGACTCTGGCCTGGTCGATCACACCGGCTTCGCGCAGCGCCCGCGTCATCCACTCCGGATCGATCCGCGACGGATCGGCCGTGAGCAAACTCATCGGTTTCCTCCCATCCCCGTAAGCGTCACCACCGTTCCGGCCACGTCTCGCGCAGCCGGATTAAGGGACGGGGTGATCGTTGCGCAGAGCATACAGGCGATGCTGGCTTTGGCAAAAGCCATGCCCCACCTGTGGGGATATCTCGGGAGTTCCGTAGGTGCGTAGGGCGGGTTAGCGTCAGCGTAGCCCGCCGTTTCTGGCGCGTGGCGTGGTGGATTGCGCCTCCGGCTAACCCACCCTACGCATTGTCGTTACCAGCCCTCCAGCACGATCTTGCCGCGCGACTTGCCGCTTTCCAGCAGCGCATGAGCGCGCTTGAGGTTGGCGGCGTTGATGGTGCCAAAGGTCTGGTCGAGCGTGGTGCGCAGCACGCCCTTGTCGATCAGGTCGGCCACGTCGTTGAGCAGATGGTGCTGCGCAATCATGTCGGGTGTCTGGAACGAGGAGCGCGTGAACATCGATTCCCAGTGCACCGACACCGCCTTGCCCTTGAACGCGGCGACGTTGAATTCCGCGGGATCGTCGATCAGGCCGAACTTGCCCTGCGGTGCAATGAAGTCGGCGATCGACTTGTAGTGCTGGTCAGTGAAGGTGAGGCTGGCGACGAGGCCGACCGGCGGCAGCCTCAAGCTCTCGATCTGCTCCTTCATCGGCTGCGAGTGATCGATCACCGCATGCGCGCCGAGATCGCGGCACCACTTCTGAGACTCCGGCCGCGTCGCGGTCGCAACCACCGTCAGCCCGGTGAGGCGGCGCGCGAGCTGGATCAGGATTGAGCCGACGCCGCCGGCGCCACCGGTGATCAACAGCGTGCGCGGATCGAGGCTCTTGCCCGGCACCGCGCCGAGTCGGTCGAACAGCAGCTCCCATGCGGTGATCGAGGTCAGGGGCAGGGCGGCGGCCTGCGCGAATGACAACGATGCAGGTTTGTTGCCGACGATCCGCTCGTCGACCAGATGAAATTCCGAATTGGTGCCCTGGCGCTGGATCGAGCCCGCGTAGAACACCTCATCGCCGGGCTTGAAGAGCGAGACGTCGGGCCCGACCGCGTCGACCACGCCGGCCGCATCGAAGCCGAGGATCTTGTAGCTGCCGTCGGTCGGCGCAGCGCGCTTGCGCACCTTGTAGTCGACCGGGTTGGCCGAGATGGCCTTCACCGCGACGCGGATGTCGCGCCCCTTCGGTTCGGGCTTGGCGATCTCGAAATCGACGAGCGAATCCGCCGCCTCGATCGGCAGCGATTTTTGGTATCCGACGGCCTTCATGCCTGGTCTCCGTGGTGGGCGATTGCCTGCCGTCTAACTGTCGCGCTAGCGTCCGTTTGGCAAGTACTGTAAAATCAGGGAACTAGTCCCTGTTTGTATACTATTGGGAAATTACCGATGAAACGGAAGAATTTTGCGCGCCGGCCGGGCTGCGCGGTCGAGGCGGCGCTCGACCTGATCGACGGCAAATGGAAGGGCGTGATCCTTTATCACCTGCAGGCCGGCACCCAGCGCTTCGGCGAGCTGCGGCGGCGGATGCCCGGCATCACCCAGCGCATGCTGACCAAACAGCTGCGGGCGCTCGAGGACGACGGCCTCGTGACCCGTAAGGTCTACGCCGAGGTGCCGCCGCGGGTCGAATACACGCTCTCCGAACTCGGCGAGAGCCTGCGTCCGGTGATCGATATTTTGAAAGCCTGGGGCGAGGGCCATCAGGAACGGTTGTCCTGCGCGCCGGCGCCGGAAGTCGTTGTGAAGAAGAAGCGCGCGGCCTGAAGCATCAGGTGCGCTTGAATCGGCCACGCCGCAAACTCTGCTGCACCTCTCCCGCTTGCGGGGGAGGTCGCATCGCATTTCATGCGATGCGGGTGGGGGCTCTTTCCACAATGTGACTCGCGGAGAGAGCCCCCACCCTGGCCCTCCCCCGCAAGCGGGAGAGGGAACGCAGTTCCGATGCCGCTACGTTTCGATGATCTCAGGCACTTCATAGCAATGAAAGCCGGGAGCGATGTCGCTCCCGGCCTTCGTTTGTTGACGACTGATCAGGTCGCGTCAGAACGCAACCTGGGTGCGCAGTGCGACCGCGTCGAACTTCGAACCGGCATCCGCAGGCGAGGTCGCCGAAGCCTGCTTGGCGACGTCGCCGTGCAGGTAGTTCAGCATGAAGCGGACATTGTTGTTGACGTACCAGTTCAGCGCGGCGGTGTAGACGGTCTGCCGTCCGCCCGCGATGCCGACGGCCTGGCCGACCTGGTCGTTGAGGTTCATCGTGCTGACGCGGCCCGCGATTTCCCACGCGCCGATGCCGCCGCCGGCAAGCGAGAACGGATCGTGCGGCTTGATGCCGCCATAGGAAGCCGTGGCCGGGTTGTAGGCGTGGTTCTCGCCGGTCAGCACGTAGCCGACCTGCGCGTAACCGCCGTCGAATTTCAGGCTCGGCGCGCCGAACGGCGGCAGCCCGGTATTCGCAGAGCGGTCGACATTGAACCAATAGTACTCGCCCTGCGCGATGAACGGGCCGTAGGTCGCGGCCGCCTCGACGCCGTAGACCTGAGCGCCCGAGACGTTGGCGATCGCGCCGGTCGAGATCAGCGTCGTGGGGTCGATGCGCAGCTCGGGCCGGTCGTTCAGCGTGAGCGTCTGCGCCTGCGTCAGCTGATTGCGCGGCGGCTGCACCAGCCATTCCGCATCGGCGCCGATATGCACCGAATAGTCCTTGCCGCTGATCGGATTGCCGGCGACGCGGACCACCGCGCCATACTGCTCCGATGACCCCGCCGGGGTGACGCTGGAGGCCGAGTGAATCTGGCCGGTGGTCGGTCCGGTGGCATAGCCGCCGAGCCAGAGCTGGTCGTTCCACCAGCGGGTGCCGATGGCGGAACGGAAGTCGCCGGCCGCGACGTTCTGCGCGATGATGCCGGCCGAGGCGCGCTCCATGAACAGGATGTCGTTGGAACTGGTCGACTCGTCCATGGTCCAGAGCAGGTCCATGATGCCGCCTTCGATCGCCATCTTGCCGCCGAACGGCTTCAAGCCGGTGTAGCTCAGATACGCATTCTCGACGCCGGAGGTGCCGCCGCCCGGCAGCGATCCCGGTGCCGCACCGCCGAAGCCGTCGGACGAGCCGCCGAAGTCGTAGACCAGCGCGTAATTCCAGTCGCCGAAGAATTTGCCGATGATGCCGATGCGGGCGCGGCGCAGGTTCTCGCCGCTGTCGAGCTTCTGCGGCGAGGTGGCTGCGGTGTTCGGACGATAGTCGTAGCCGCCGACATCCCAGTGCACGCGGCTCGTGATCGCGACGCAGTTCTGTTCATCCGCAGTGCAGATCGTCGGCCGGTTGTTCGGCATCGTCACCACGACGCCGGACGGCGCGACCGGGCCCTTGACCGGGATCGCTGCGTTGGCGCTTGCGACCCGCGCGGCCTTGGCATCGGCCGCCTTCGCGTTGGCGTTTGCGCTGGCAGCGGTCGCGGTATTGGCATTGGTCTGCTTCTGCAGCTTGTCGAGCTTCTGCTCGAGCATCTTCAGCTGCTGCTTCAGCAGCGCGATCTCCGCGTCGCTGCCGCCTCCGGCCGATTGCGAATAGGCCGGCGAGGCGGCGAGCGCCCCTGCAAGCCCGATGGCGATTGCACCAACTTTTGTCGCACCCATTGTGCACCCCTGTTGTGTTTGAATTCCCCACTCACTCACTGAAACGTCCTAGGAGTTGATCGTGACTGACACACGACAGCGCCGCCTGGCATCGCAGTTCCGCTTGTTGTCCGCGGGCAACAAGCGGAGCGGCGCAGTGAGATGACAATCATCATAGAAGTTTGGCGGCGCGCTTCAACGCGGCTACCGGCGGTTTTGCACCGGTCCGGCGGGGGCCAGTTATCCCGCCGGGCGCCCTTCAATTGCCCGGCGAACACGCCTATATTCCGGCGTTTCCACGAGAGGTGAGAATGCTCCGACCTGTCCGCTTCGCTGCCATATCCGCTCTGTGCACATTGGCTTTCATGGGGAATCTGTCCCCGGCCGCGGCCCAGGACCGCCGCGTGCCGTCCTCGCAGGCCGAGCTTCAATTGTCCTACGCGCCAATCGTGCAGCGGGTGCAGCCGGCGGTGGTCAATGTCTACGCCGCCAAGACGGTGCAGAACCGCAATCCGTTTCTGGACGATCCGGTCTTCCGCCGCTTCTTCGGCGTCCCGGGGCAGCAGCCCGAGCAGATGCAGCGCTCGCTCGGCTCCGGCGTGATGGTCGACGGCTCCGGCCTTGTGGTCACAAACAATCACGTGATCGAGGGCGCCGACCAGGTGAAGGTCTCGCTCGCCGACAAGCGCGAATACGAGGCCGAGATCGTGCTGAAGGACAGCCGCACCGACCTTGCGGTGCTGCGGCTGAAGGGCACCAACAAGGAGAAGTTCGCGACGCTCGACTTCGCCAATTCGGATCAGTTGCAGGTCGGCGACGTCGTGCTGGCGATCGGCAATCCGTTCGGCGTCGGCCAGACCGTGACGCACGGCATCATCTCGGCGCTGGCGCGCACTCAAGTCGGGATCACGGATTATCAATTCTTCATTCAGACCGACGCCGCGATCAATCCCGGCAATTCGGGCGGCGCGCTGGTCGACATGACCGGACGGCTCGCCGGCATCAACACCGCGATCTTCTCGCGCTCCGGTGGCTCCCAAGGCATCGGCTTCGCGATCCCCGCCAACATGGTGCGGGTGGTGGTGGCCTCCGCCAAGAGCGGCGGCAAGGCGGTGAAGCGGCCATGGCTCGGTGCGCGGCTGCAGGCGGTCACGCCGGAGATCGCCGAGACGCTCGGGCTGAAGCTCCCGACCGGCGCGCTGGTCGCCAATGTCGCGCCGAACAGCCCGGCGGCGAAGGCCGGGCTCAAACTGTCCGATCTGATCGTCGGGATCGACGGCACGCCGATCGACGATCCCAACGCGTTCGACTACCGCTTCGCCACCCGTCCGCTCGGCGGCAACGCGGAGATCGAGGTGCAGCGCGCCGGCAAGCCGGTGAAGCTCACCGTGCCGCTGGAGACCGCGCCCGACACCAACCGCGACGAGATCGTGCTGACCGCGCGTTCGCCATTCCAGGGCGCCAAGGTCGCCAACATCTCACCGGCGCTGGCCGATGAGCTGCATCTCGACGCCGGCGCGGAGGGCGTCGTCGTCACCGAGCTCGCCGACGACGGCACAGCCGCCAATGTCGGCTTCCAGAAGGGCGATATCATCCTCGCCGTCAACAATGAGAAGATCGTGCGCACCAGCGACCTCGATAAGGTATCGAAAGCGGGGTCGCGGATCTGGCGCATCACGCTGGTGCGCGGCGGCCAGCAGATCAACGTGACGCTCGGCGGATGAGCCCAAAACAACCGCGCGAGGCCAGCAACCTGTTCGCCGCGGCGGGGATGGAGCAGGACGCGCCACACCCGCTGCCGGACCGGCTGCGCCCGCGCACGCTGGCCGACGTCGTCGGCCAGGATCACATCCTCGGCCCCGACGGCGCGCTGACCCGCATGCTGGAGACCCGCACGCTGGGCTCGCTGGTGTTCTGGGGACCGCCCGGCACCGGCAAGACCACCGTGGCGCGGCTTCTGGCCGATGCCACCGAGCTGCATTTCGAGCAGATATCCGCGGTGTTCTCCGGCGTCGCTGACCTGAAGAAGGCGTTCGATGCCGCGCGGGCCCGGCGCGAGACCGGCAAGGGCACGCTGCTGTTCGTCGACGAGGTGCACAGGTTCAACCGCGCGCAGCAGGATTCCTTCCTGCCGGTGATGGAGGACGGCACCGTGGTGCTGGTCGGCGCCACCACCGAGAACCCGTCCTTCGAGCTCAACGCGGCGCTTCTGTCGCGGGCTCGCGTGCTGGTGTTTCACTCGCTCGATACCGCTGCGATCGAACGGCTGTTTGCCAACGCCGAGAAGATCGAGGGCAAGGCCCTGCCGCTCGATGCGGAAGCGCGCGCCGTGCTGGTGCGGATGGCCGACGGTGACGGTCGCGCCTCGCTGACATTGGCCGAAGAGGTCTGGCGCGCCGCGCGCAAGGGCGAGGTGTTCAACGCCGAGCAGTTGCAGGCCATCTTGCAACGGCGTGCGCCGATCTACGACAAATCGGCCGACGGTCACTACAATCTGATCTCGGCGCTGCACAAGTCGGTGCGCGGTTCGGATCCGGATGCGGCCCTGTATTATCTCGCCCGCATGCTCGATGCCGGCGAGGATCCGCTGTTCCTGGCGCGGCGCGTGGTGCGCATGGCCGTCGAGGACATTGGTCTCGCCGATCCGCAGGCGCTGGCGGTCTGCAACGCCGCCAAGGATGCCTATGACTTCCTGGGCTCGCCGGAAGGTGAGCTCGCGATCGCGCAGGCCGTGGTCTATCTCGCCACCGCGCCGAAATCGAACGCGGTGTATACGGCGTTCGGCGCTGCGATGCAGACCGCGAAGCAGGGCGGCTCGCTGCTGCCGCCGAAGCACATCCTGAATTCGCCGACCAAGCTGATGAAGTCTGAGGGCTACGGCTCCGGCTATCAGTATGATCACGACGCGCCCGACGCGTTCTCCGGTCAGGACTATTTCCCGGAAGCACTCGGTCGCCAGAC
This sequence comes from Bradyrhizobium sp. ma5, assembly GCF_042258955.1. NCBI lineage: Bacteria > Pseudomonadati > Pseudomonadota > Alphaproteobacteria > Hyphomicrobiales > Nitrobacteraceae > Bradyrhizobium > Bradyrhizobium sp. ma5. Next base: position 5,289,235 of record NZ_CP170156.1, on the reverse strand, counting down.
CTTCTACGATCCGCCCGACCGCGGCTTCGAACGCGAGATCCGCAAGCGGCTGGATTATTGGCAGCGGCTGCGCAAGGAGCGGGGCGGGAGCTAGAGCAAGACGAGAGATCATGCTGCGGCCGCGAATAACGCGCGCGTTCTCGTTTCCGCCTGCGGCGTGGGAGCGTCAGTTGCAGAAGCCCGCAAATGCCATATGCAATTTGTGTAACTTCGGAATATTAGAAATATATCCCTGAGTTGCCCGACGTGTCAAGTTGCTTGGTCGAACGCCGCGCGCCGCCGGCTACTTTGCATGGGGTTGTTTTCGATATTTTGGCAGCGCCCGCTGCGACGGCGCATAACTCCAGCGCGTCACTTGACGCTCTTCACGAACTCAAGAATCTCATCCGTCAGGCGCGTGTCCGGCGTGTTGATCGCATAGACCTCCGACGTATGGCTGTGCTGCGGCAGCATGAAGCTGCGGGCGCAGCCGCTTGGCCGCTTGCAGCTGGCCTGTTTCAACAGTTCGAACTGCTCGACGAAGCGCGGCGGATCGAGCTCGGCCGCGGTGATCAGGAACGGGATCGGGCTCGCGAGCAGGCCTTGCAACGAGGAACGTTCGGCGTAGCGCGAGGGATCGGAGCCGTAATAGGCGAGCTCGGCATCGCCGGCCGGCGAAGCCGTCAGATCGTAGATGCCCGACATCATGATCGCGCCGGCAAGGCCGCCGCCCTTCACCTTGTGGAATTCGCCGTGTGACACATAGCTCGCGACATGGATCGCGCCGGCCGACTGGCCCATCAGGAAGATGCGCCTGGGGTCGCCGCCGCGGCTCGCGATGTTCTCCGCGACCCACTGCACGATCGCGCCCATGTCTTCGGCGCCTGCCGGCCACGGAAAGGCCGGCGCCAGGCGATAGGTGGCATTGACGCCGACAAAGCCGCTCTTGGTGGCCCACAGCATGACGTTGTCGTAGAACGGGCTGCCGGGGGTGCGCTTGTTGCCGGCAATGAAGCCGCCGCCGTGGATGTAGATCAGCACCGGCCGGGGCGCCGCTGCCGCGGTGTCCGGCGTGAAGGCGTCGAGCAGATGCCGGTCGGCAGGGCCATACTTGACGTCGCGCTCGACCTTGACTCCCTGATAGGGCTCCTTCTGTTGCATCGGTGCGTAGAGCGCGGCCGTCTTGGGCATCTCGACGACGCGGCCGAGTTCCAGGAGCTTCCAGGCCAGATCTTCCGGCATCGGGTTTTCTTGGGCCGGCGCTGGCCCTGACAGCATCAGGGCCGCCGCCAGGGCCATTAGTGTCAGTCTCATTCCAGGGCCCCGTCGCTTGCCGTAGGCGGCCGAACATGGCCGATGTTGTGCCGGACTTGCACCGATTTCGCCGTGACGATTCGCGGCATTTGCGCTACCCACGGGCTTAACTTCGGAGTTGCAACCCCATGAGCCGCCGCGTCAAGAGACCTCTCCGCCCAGCGAGCGAGCGCGCCAAAGGCGCGCGTTCCCATCGCGGCCCGGCAGCTGAGCGGGGGCCGGCGCATCGTGCGGGCGGCAAGTCGGCAGCGGTGCGCCTTGGCGACAAGCAACGGGCGCCCAAGCCATTCGTCCCGCCCGAGCCCGAAAAGAGCGTCGCCGAACCGCCGCCGTTGCCGACCAAGGTGCAGACCGTGGTGGTGACGGCGGACGAGGACAATATGCGCGTCGACCGCTTTCTCGAGGCGCGTTTCCCCGGCCTGTCGTTTTCCCACATCCAGCGCATCGTTCGTAAGGGCGAGCTGCGCGTCAACGGCAAGCGTGCGGACAGCAAGGACCGGCTGGAAGAAGGGCAGAGCGTGCGCATTCCGCCGCTGCGGCTCGATACGCCGAAGGCGGCCGCCAGCCTCTCCGAAGCGGCCAAGAAGACCCTCCAGGACCTCAAGGACATGACCCTGTTCGAGGACGCCGACGTCATGGTGCTGAACAAGCCCGCAGGTCTGGCGGTTCAGGGTGGCTCCGGCATTACGCGCAATGTCGACGACATGCTGGAGGTGATGCGCGACGCCAAGGGCCAGAAGCCGCGGCTGGTGCATCGGCTCGACCGCGAGACCTCGGGCTGCCTGCTGATCGCCAAGACGCGCTTTGCCGCGACCGCTCTGACCGGCTCGTTCCGGCATCGTTCGGCGCGCAAGATCTATTGGGCGCTGGTCGCCGGCGTGCCGAAGCCGAAGCAAGGCCGGATCTCGACCTACCTCGCCAAGGAGGAGAGCGAGGAAGACAGCATCATGCGGATCGCAGCGCATGGCGACGAGGGCGCCAGCCACGCCGTGACCTACTACGCCGTGGTCGAGACCTCGGCGACGAAGCTCGCCTGGGTGTCGCTCAAGCCGGTGACCGGCCGCACCCATCAATTGCGCGCCCACATGGCGCATATCGATCACGCGATCGTCGGCGATCCCAAATACTTCAACAAGGAAAACTGGCAGCTGCCGGGCGGCCTGCAGAACCGGCTGCATCTGCTCGCCCGCCGCATCGTGATTCCGCACCCGCGCGGCGGCGTGATCGATGCGACAGCGCCGCTGCCGCCGCACATGCTGCAATCCTGGAATCTGCTCGGGCTCGAGGCCGACCGGTTCGACCCGATCGAGAACGCGCCCGAGGAGTGACGGCGGACGCCGCCTCCCGATATCCGCCGCGGACAGCAAGAACGATCAAAGCGGCTCATCGCGCCGCGGCTATGTTGCCGCGCGCCGGGAACTGCCGGCATGCAACCGTCAAAGAGGCTGTCCATGACCGGGATCTGGTTACGCGTCGCGCTTTTCCTGATTGGCTCGGCTGTCGCCGCTGCGGCGGCACATGCCGAGACCGTGGTGCTGCGCGGCGGCACGCTTTACGCATCGGCCGATGCGGCTGCGTTGCCGGATGCGGCGATCGTGATCACGGACGGCATGATCAGCGCGGTCGGCAAGTCCGGTGACGTCAAGCCGCCGTCGGATGCGCGCCTGATCGATTGCAGCGGCAAAACCATCGTTGCCGGGTTCTGGAACAGCCACGTGCATTTCACGGAACATGTCTGGCACAACGCCGGCGAGAGACCGGCCGCACCGCTGACGCAGCACATGCAGGAGATGCTGACCCGATGGGGCTTTACCACGGTCTGGGACCTCGGCTCCGATCCACGCAACACGCTGCCGCTGCGCAAACGCATCGCCGCGGGTGAGGTCGCAGGTCCCACCATCCTGCTCGCCGGCAACGTGTTCCCCAAGGGCGGCCACCCCGTCTACCTGCCGCCCGAGATTCAGCTTCCTGAAGCCGCGACGCCGGAGGAGGCGGCGAAGTGGGCGCGCGACTGGCTCGCGATGGGCGAGGACGGCATCAAGCTGTTCACCGGCGCGTTCATGGGCGACAAGCCCGTCGTGAACATGGACCCGGCGATTGCAAAGGCGGCCGTCGACGTCGCACATGCGCAAGGCAGGCCGGTGTTCGCGCATCCGCAGAACAAGGTCGGCGTCGAGACGGTGATTGCAGCCGACGTCGACGTGCTCGCGCACACGACGCCCAGCGAGCGGAGCTACACCGATGACCAGCTGGCGCGGTTCAAGGCGAAGGGGACGGCGCTGATCCCGACGCTTTCGCTGTTCACGACGGTGGTTCTCGACCCCAACGTCACCAACCGTCTGGTGGCCGCGACCGTCAATCAGCTCAAGCAGTTCTCGGAGAACGGCGGCACGGTGCTGTTCGGCACCGATGTCGGCTTCACCAAGCTGTACGACACCACGCAGGAATTCCAGCTGATGCACCGCGCGCTGTCGGAACGCCAAGTGCTGGCCTCACTGACCACCAATCCGGCACGGTTCTTCAAGGCCGCGAAGAAGGGCAGGGTGGAGCAGGGTTTTGACGCCGATCTCGTGGTGCTCGACGGCGATCCGCTCAGCGACGTCGCCAATCTTGCGAAGGTGAGCATGACCATCCGTGCAGGTCACGTGATCTATCAGAAGCCGTGACAGCCGGCCGGGAACGCGCAAATCAAACGCAGCGTTGACCCGCAGCGATCCGGTTCAAAGCAATCGAATGTCCGAATCTGTTTGGCTATCCAAACGGACCGCTTTGATTTCGTCGCATGATCTTGAGCGTGAGCAGGACCGCCCCGAGTACAAGAAACAGGACGCCAACGACGGTTGTGCTCGTGGATTCGAACGTCACACCCACTGCCGTCAACAAGCAGCCAAGAACGATAGCAACCAGCCCACCAAGCTTCTTTACCAGCAGAAACTGTCCGTCGCTTGCGCGCGCCACCATGATCAACCTCACTCTGCAAGTGATGCGGTCATTCCACCATCGCCGCGTGCCGGTGTTGCTCGGACAAACGGCAGGCTCACATCCGCACGCGACAATCGTACTCTCGAGCACCAATGATGCAAATCGCTCGTTGCTGGCAAGACGATTTCTCTTTTGATTCAATTGCGCCACTGGCGATTGGGCAGCCCTGTTGACTTAGCTGTGTTGGAACGTCGCAGTGATCGATGAAGTGGCACATTTTGCATAGCGCTGTATTTCTGCGACGCGCCACGCGTTCAGCTCATTTGTCGTAAAGTGCGCTAGACCAACACAAGCATTGCAAATGCTACGGGAGCGGGTCGTTGACTCCGTGTTTTTTTGGTGCCTATTTTAGGTTGCCGACTAAACGACCTGAAACATCAGGGTCAAAATCCGGAAGGAGAGCCAATGTGGCGACCTTCGATCGCGGAACAAGCGGAGCGGCCTTTCATCTCGACGGGGCACTTGCCCGATCCCGAGATGGTGCAGGAGCTCGTGTCTCAAGCTCATCTGCGCTTCAAGTCGAACAACGAAGGAAGCAATTCGCAGGTCTACCCGGCGCTGGCCAGAGTGCCGAGTGAGCTGTTCGGCGTCTGCGTGGCCGGCGCCAGCGGACGCGTCTACGGTGCCGGCGATATCGATTACGAATTCTCGATCATGAGTGTGTCGAAGCCATTCGTGTTCGCGCTGGTGTGCGAGGCGATCGGCCCCGAAGAGGCGCGCGCAAAATTGGGTGCCAATGCGACCGGGCTGCCGTTCAATTCGCTGGCGGCGATCGAGCACGGAGCCGGGCGCACCAACCCAATGGTGAACGCGGGTGCGATCGCGACCACAAGCCTCGTGCCGGGGCCGAGCGCGGAACAGCAATGGCGCTTCATTCATGACGGCCTTTCGCGCTTCGCGGGCCGCAAGCTCTCGCTCAACGAGGAGGTCTACGCCTCGGCATCGGAGACCAATTTTCGCAATCGAAGCATCGCCCGGTTGCTGGAGAGCTACGACCGGATCTACTGCGACGCCAGGCAGGCGACCGATCTCTACACCAGGCAGTGTTCCCTGAATGTGAGCGCCAGGGATCTGGCCGTAATGGGCGCGACGCTGGCTGATGGTGGAGTCAATCCGGTCACCCGGAAGCGGGTGGTCGATGCGGCGGTCTGCCACTATGCGTTGGCCGTGATGGTCACTGCCGGATTGTATGAAACGTCAGGTGACTGGCTGTACGACATCGGTCTGCCCGGCAAGAGCGGCATCGGTGGCGGCATCGTCGCGGTGTCTCCAGGAAAAGGTGGTTTCGGCACCTTCGGGCCGCCACTGGATGCGGCCGGCAACAGCGTGCGAGGGCAGCTCGCCGCGAAGTTCCTGTCGCAAAGACTGGGCATGGATCTGTTCGTGTCCCAACCGGACGAGTGAAACAAGATGCTCTGAGGATCGGTGGAGCTGTAGCTCGATCGATCGCAACGCCGGGCAGGTTGGAGGACACGATGGCAGCGCAAGCGATCTCGATCGGTGACATTCGGCAGGAAGAGCGTGCATCATGGGTGCCCATGATCGCGATTGCGTTCGGTCAGATGATCATGTCGTTCAACGTCGCGTCGTTGCCGGTTGCCATGGGGGGAATGGTGGCCAGCTTCGGAGTGCCGCCGACCACGGTCGCGACCGGAATCGTGGCCTACTCGATGCTGGTGGCCGGGTTCGTGATGCTTGGCGCGAAGCTCGCCCAAAGGTTCGGGGCGGTGCAGGTCTTTCGCGTTGCCGTCGTGCTTTTCCTGATATCGCAGATCGCGATGACGTTCAGCCCTACGGCTTCCGTCATGATTTCCGCTCAGGCGCTTTGCGGCGTTGCGGGCGCGGTGATCGTGCCCTCGCTCGTCGCGCTGATTGCCGAGAACTATGCCGGACGGCAGCAGGCGACGGCCCTTGGTGCGCTTGGCTCGGCGCGGGCTGCCGCCGGCGTGCTGGCATTTGTCATCGGTGGGTTGCTCGGCACCTACATCGGCTGGCGCCCCGCGTTTGCAATTCTCATCGCGGCCTCGGCGGTCGCTTTCGCGCTGAGTTTCCGCCTGCGGCCGGACCGCGGGCGCCCGGATGTTCGGATCGATCTGATCGGCGTCGCCCTTGCCGCGAGCGCAATCATTTTCATCAGCTTCGGATTCAATAATTTGAACGGCTGGGGAGTGATCCTGGCGACCGCTAACGCGCCGTTCGACTTGCTGGGCGTGTCGCCGGCACCGATTTTGATCGTGCTCGGCATTGTACTCGGGCAGGCATTCCTGATGTGGACGCATCGGCAGCAAGCCGCAGGGAAGACGCCGCTGCTGGCGTTGGAGGTGATCGACTCGCCGCAGGAGAGGTGTGCCGTCTACGCGCTGTTTGCGGTCGTGGCGCTTGAGGCTGCCCTGAACTTTACCGTGCCGCTTTACATCCAGATCGTGCAGGGGCGTTCTCCGATCGCGACGGCGATCGCGATGATGCCGTTCAATCTGACGGTTTTTGTCTCGGCGATGCTGATCGTCAATCTGTACGACAAACTGACGCCTCGACAGATCGGACGCTTCGGCTTTGGTCTCTGCACCATCGCGTTGCTATGGCTTGCGTTCGTCGTGCGCAATGACTGGAGCGAGATTCCCGTTCTGTTTGGGCTCGTGCTGTTCGGCATCGGCCAGGGCTCGCTGGTGACGCTGCTGTTCAACGTTCTCGTGACTGCCTCGCCCAAGCAGTTGGCCGGGGACGTCGGGTCTTTGCGCGGAACCACACAGAATCTGGCGGCTGCGGTTGGCACCGCGGTGGCCGGAGCTCTTCTGGTCGGTCTCTTGAGCACGATCGCGCTCGGCAGGATCGCGGCCAGTCCGGTGCTGACCAAGGAACTTCAGAGCCAGGTCGATCTGAGCAACATCACCTTCGTCAGCAATGACCGGCTGCGCAGCGTGCTCGAGGCCACCAGCGGTACGCCGCAGCAGGTCGAGGAAGCCGTCCGGGTCAACACCGAAGCGCGCCTGCGGGCGTTGAAGATTGGATTGCTGATCATGGCCGGCCTTGCTCTGCTTGCGGTCATTCCCGCGGGTCGGCTGCCGAATTATCGGCCGGGAGAAATACCGGGCGATGAAGCGACGGGCGAGGGCGAGCGGTCGGCCTGACTGGATGTTGGGCGTTGGGCCCGCCGGACCTTGGGATCAGGGAGGATGACATGGCCACCTATGAGAACAGCTCCACAATGCTCCGCGGCCTGCCTGGTCCGCCACTCTGGGTGTGCGTTCTGCTCGGTTTCGTGATGATCGCCGCGGGCCTTCTGGTCTTGGGAGATGTGGTGCTTTTCACCGTGATCAGCGCCATCTTCATCGGCTGGACGGCGATCGTCGCCGGTGCGTTCGAAATCCTGCACGCGTTCTGGACCAAGGGCTGGGGCGGATTTGTGTGGCAGCTTCTGCTCGGGGTGCTCTACCTTGCATGCGGCATCGTCCTGCTGAGCCAGCCGGTGGCGAGTGCGTTGCTCCTGACCTATGCCCTCGGTCTCCTGCTTTTGGTTTCGGGGATCGTGCGCATGCTGGTCGGGATCGGCCATTGGCAGCAGTCCGGCTGGATCATGCTGGCATCCGGTATGTTTGGCGTCCTGGCAGGCCTCGTCATTTTGACCGGGTTTCCAGCAACCGGGCTGTGGGTGCTCGGGCTGCTGCTGGGGATCGATCTGCTGTCGCATGGCGTGGGATGGCTGACCTATGCTTTGCAGCCTGCCGCCAGAGCGGCTCAATAGGCCGTCGAGGAGCTTCAATCAGCCTTCATCAGGTCCCGCGCACAGCCAGATCAATGACGATCTCGAACGATGCCCTATCGGCGGAGAGTGGACATGTCAGGTTTGAGCAAAAGCCTCTGCGTTTCCGCGCTGGTCGCGTTGATTGTGATGGGCCTGATTGGCTCGCCGCCGGCGCGAGCGCAGCAGGATGCCGGCGTGCTGTTCCAGAACGTTCGCATTTTTGATGGCAAGAATGGCGCGCTCTCCGGGCCGTCCAATGTGCTGGTCCGGAACAACAAGATCGAGAAGATCTCGACTGCGGCGATCACGGCTGATGCCCAGGTGATCGCCGGCGACGGACGGGTGCTGATGCCCGGGCTGATCGACGCGCATTGGCATGCGATGCTGGTCCGCCCGACGCCGGCGGCCGCGATAGCTGGCGACGTCGGCTACACAAATCTCCTTGCGGCCGCGGAGGCAACGGCCACGCTCATGCGAGGCTTCACCACCGTGCGCGACATGGGCGGGCCGGCCTTTTCCCTCAAGCGGGCGATCGACGAAGGTCTCGTCGTCGGCCCGCGCATCTACCCATCCGGTGCCATGATCACCATCACCGGCGGCCATGGCGATTTTCGGCAGCTGTCCGAGCTACCCAGAACGATCGGCGGCATGCTCAGCCGCATGGAGAGAATAGGTGGCGCCATGGTCGCGGACAGCCCGGATGAAGTTCGCGTCCGCGCGCGCGAGCAGCTCATGCAGGGAGCATCTCAGGTCAAGCTCACGGCGGGCGGCGGGGTGGCGTCACCGTTCAGTCCGCTCGATGTGTCAACGTTCACCGAACCGGAGCTGCGCGCGGCGGTCGAGGCCGCCGAGAACTGGGGCACTTACGTCGCCGTACACGCCTATACGTCGGTTGCGGTCCAGCGATCGATCGCAGCGGGCGTCAAGGTTATCGAGCACGGTCACCTGATGGACGACGCGTCGGCCCGCCTGATGGCGGACAAGGGAGTTTGGCTGAGCACGCAGCCCTTTCTCGATCTGTCGGGCGCCAGTGCCCTTGGACCGGCCGAGCAGGAGAAGATGCGCCAGGTCGTTGCCGGCACCGACAGGGTGTACGGCTTCGCGAAGAAGTACAAGTTGAAGACGGCATTCGGCACGGATGTCCTGTTCTCGAAGGCGCTCGCTGACAAGCAAGGCGCCATGCTGACGACGCTCACGCGATGGTATACGCCGGCTGAAGCGCTTGCGATGGCGACATCGACGAATGCCGAGTTGCTCAGTCTGTCCGGGCTTCGAAATCCATATCCAGGCAGGCTAGGCGTGGTGGAGGAAGGCGCGCTGGCCGACCTTCTGCTGGTCGATGGCAATCCGATCGAGAACATCAAACTGATCGAAGATCCGGCAAAGAACTTCCTGGTCATCATGAAGGATGGAAAGGTCTACAAGAATCTTCTTGGTGGTGACCGCAACAGGTAGACGCGGCTCTGCGCCAACACCCGTGACTGAAGCGCGAGGGCCGACATTCATTCATTGTCGCGCTGCGTCGGTCTATTTGGGAGGAAGGCGCAAGGTGGTGAGATCCGAGCCGACAATCGTCGTGCCGGTAAATCCGCCGGCTTCGGCGGCGGCGCGATAGTCCGCTTCGGTGAGCGCGCCACCGGGGACCTTGTAGGGGCCGTGATGCGTTGCCCCGACCTGCGGCGCGAGGTGGGTCAGTACCAAATATTTGGCGCCCACACGCTTTGCCATGGCGCCGAGGTCGGGCGCCAGGCTTTGGCGGTAGAAGACGGGCGGCGGCATGCCGCTGTTGCGTTCCGGACCTAAGACCGGATGCATGGTGGAGCGCACGATCACGTCGGCGCCTTGTGCCAGCTTCTCGACTTGCGCTGACGTCGACGTCGGACGCGGCGGAGCGGCACTGTCATTGCTGGCGTCGCCGCCGATCACGACGTTGCCGACCGGCGTGTCGACGCGATAGGAGGCATGGCCCGCGATGTGGGTCGAGCGGATCGCGCTCACCCGGACCTCGCCCTTTGACCAGATAACCTGTGGCTCGTCCGTCGGCTCGAATGTGACGAGATGCACAAGCTCAGTAGGTCCGCCAGCCAACCGTCTCTTGTCCTCCGAAACCCGCTGCGCGATTTCGCCGGACTGAATGAAGGCGTCGCCGATATGCGCGACAAACTTGCCGCAGCTCAGGGTGAAGCCGAGCGGCGAGGGCGCATCGCTGCTGCAGACGACATCGAGCTTGTCCCCGCCCGAATTCCAGTTCCAGCGCGTGAGCAGGAGGTCGACGAGGCCCTCGGTGTGATCCGAGTGCATATGCGTGAGGAAGACGGCGTCGATCTGGCCGGGTTCGATGTCCAGTTGCGACAGCCGCAGTTCGGTGCCCCGGCCTGCGTCGAACTGCAGCTTCAGCGTTCCGCAATCGGCACTGTCGTCTCCGTAGCGCACGAGTGTGCCGGCGCCCGCGACGCCATTGCGCAGGGCGGGGCCGCTCATGGTGCCGGTCAAGGTGACGAGCAGGCAGGGCGCCGATTGGGCCGGAAGCGGCAGCAGCAGCCAGATGACGGCCAGCAAGGGTGTCGGAAGAATGAAGCGCCACATCCTGTCGGCTCCCGCGTCGTCCTGGTCTTCATCGAGACTGCCAAAGTCCGCGCCGCATCTCAACGCCCGGCCGCGCCGCATCGAGGTGTTGTGATCGCGCCACTCACCGGGCGCGTCCCTGCGCGCATGCATGCTGCTGTGGGTATGCCGGCGCGCTGCCTTGATGTGGCTCGACAATCTGCTTGCGACCCGTTTCAATAAGCCGTTCGTCGAGGCAACATGACCCGGTAGGGCACCTTACGTGCAATCATCCGCCATTAAGATCGCAATGACCGGTTGGCGGGATGCGTTGAATGCAATTGCGCAAATGGTGCCTGTGGTTGGACCGGCGTTCCTCCTGACCCTTGTATCCGAGGCACTGGGCCAACTGTTGCTGGGCTATTCGTTCGCGGCTGACCTTGCGGTGTCCGAAGGTCTTTACATATCGCAAAGCCTGGTGCTGGCTCCGCTTGCGATTGCTGTTCACCGTTACGTCTTGCTTGGCGAAGTGACACCGCGCTATGCGCTCAACCCGACCGATCAACGCGTCCGGCGATACTTCATCCTGGCCGTTGCCATCCAGGTTCTGTGGCTCTCGATCGCGATTTGGTTCGTGCTCGGGCATTTCATCTTTGGTGCGCCGCTGGTCCCGGGGCAACCGATTTCGCCGGGCAACGAAGGTCCGGCATTCTGGGCACTTGTCGGAGCCTTTGTTGCGGCTCTCGTGACCGGCTTTGTTGTAGCGATTGCGACGTTGGGTATCGTCATTCTGTTTCCGGCCTTGGCTGTAGATGCGCCCGGTGCCGAGTGGCGCAACGCGCGAGACGACAGCAGGGGACATACCTACCGAATATTCTGTGCCGTTGCCCTTGGCATGCTCCCAACTGTTCTATTCGCCGCGCTCGACGGGGTGACCCTCGCTCCTAAGGGGGCCGGTTCGTCGCCCGGGCTGCATTCAGCGCCTCAGGCTGTCGGCGTTGTCTTGCAGGCGGTCGAAGTGGTGCTGATCGTCGCCGTACTCGCGTCAATCACCTCGAAGCTCTATTTGGCCTGTGGCAGCCGACTGAACAGGGCTCCTCGAACGGCCTGATGATGGTTCGTGCGCGTTGCTGGCCGAAGGTCAGAAGGCGTACTCTGACCGGCCGGTGAAGGGTTAGAGCGTCAGCTTGTAGCCGACATGGCTGCCGACGAATCCTAGTCGTTCATAGAAGCGGTGTGCGTCGGGGCGCGCCTTGTCGGTGGTCAGCTGCACGAGATCGCAGCCTCTCGCTTTGCATTGGTCGATCGCCCATTCGAACATCTGTTGCCCGACGCCGGAGCAGCGGTGCGTCTCGGCAATTCGGACCGCTTCGATCTGTCCCCGCCAGGCGCCCAGCTGTGCCATTCCGGGAATGAAGCTGAGTTGAAGGGTCCCGATCACCTCGTCGTCGAGGGTTGCCACGACCAGCAATTGGTTGGGATCGGCGAGGATGGCCTCGAATGCGTCGACATAGCGTGGGTTCGGCGGCGAGCTCGCATCCTCGCGCTGCTGCCCCAGGATGTCGTGGGCGAGGAGGGCGATGATCGCCGGAATGTCGGCGGGTTGAGCCTTGCGGAAAGCGACTGGCGTCATTGAACGAGATTCCATGGAGACGAACGGTAGCGTCAGACACGCTTTGCGCCGTGCTGAGGGCAAGTTCAAGGGCCACGGAGGTACGGTCGGGCGTAACCCGGATGAGCGAAGCGATATCCGGGGTCACGAGCTCCCGCATATCGCTGGCGCTCATGCGGGCTACAAGGCCGATTGATCTGATCCGAATCGAAATCCGCCGGCCTTTCGGCCGGCGGATTGTTGTCTCGCTAGGTGCAGTCGTCAGTGGTCCCAGCCACCGTCATGATCCCAGCCGCCGCCATGATGATGGCCGCCGTCGTCGAAGTCGAAGAAGTCGAACAGATCGCTGAGCGCCGGGCTGTTGACCGGAACATAGGGATTGCCGGGCGCCGCAACCGGGTTCGGGAAGTTGTCGCGGCTGCGGTTCGTGATCGGCTCCAGGCGCCAATTCCGCTCGATGAATTTGATGATCGAGACGTGATCGGCATATTCATGCGAGATGTGGCCGTGCCGCGCGAACGGCGACACCACGATCAGCGGAATACGGGTGCCGTCGCCGAAATAGTCGAGCGGCTGCACATAGCCAGAGTCGAAGTAGCCGCCGCCTTCATCGAAGGTGATGAAGATCGCGGTGTCCTTCGCATAGTCCGAGGCCTGGACCTGGTCGACGATCTTTTTCGCGAAGCCTTCGAACAGATTGAGCTTGGAGGACGACGGGTGACCGTCGGTAAAGCCGCTCGGCTTGACGATGGAGACCGCCGGCAGCGAGTGCTTGGAAAGGTCGGAGTAGAGATCAACCGAGTCCTTGATATGGGCTGCGACCTGGTCCGGGTGCGACATGATCGAGGTGTCGTACTGGAACGGATTGCAGATGTTGCAGTACTCGTCGGCGTTCGGACCGGCCACGCCCCAGTTGAGCTGGTAGGGATCGTTGACGTAGTTGTTCCACTGGTCGCCGTAATACTTCCAGGAGATGTTCCGCTCGTTCAGGCTGTCGCCGATGCTCTTGCGGGTCGACGGCGGGATGGTGAACGGGGTGTTGGACGGGTTGGTGTCGGTGTAGGCGTTCTTGCCGTTGCCGAAGTAACCCGGATTGTAGTTGTTCAAGAGATAGTAGTGGCCGGGTTCGCAATTCGCGTTGATCCGGATCCCCTTCAGATAGTCCAGGATCGGCTTGACGCCGGGCTGGGTCGGATCCGAGCAGTCGCTGTAGGAGCCGCCGCCGGACACCGGGCTGGTCTGGAAGGGCGGCGCGAAGCCGCCATTGCCGCCGGCGCCGTAGCCGTCTTCGGTGTACCAGTTGTTGGTGCCGGAAGCCGGGTTCGGATTCTCGATTTCATGCACGATGCCGGCGTCGGGCGTGCCGCCGAACACCTGCGTGCCGTTCGGCGGCACGGCGGCGTTGCCGTAGGTGTCGCTGAAGTAGAGCATGTCGGCATGGCCGAACATGATGTGGTTGGCACCGGTGCCGCCATTGACGGACTGATGGAAGTTGTCGCTCATCGCGTATTTCTGCGCGAGCGAGGTGAAGTAGGGCACGTCACCCTTCTGCACGTTGTAGAAGCCGAGCGCCGTCGAACCTTCACCCGTGGTCGTTGCCGTCGGCAAGTATTCCGTGGAGAAGTTGGAGGGCTGTGCCGCACCGTTGGCACCGGCGCCGACGGTGACCTCGACCCAGGCGAACAGATTGCCGCCGCAGCCCGACGGATTGTCGCGGCTGGCCGCCGAGTGGTTGCAGTTCAGCTGCTGCCACATCTGGTAGAAGCGATGCACCGGGCTCGCCGAATAGGAATCGTAGGGCATCGCGTCGGTGTTGGTGAGCTGGAACGGACCGGCCGGCAGCGCGCTGACATTGGTGATACGCTGGTCGGGGGTCTGCGAGCTCTGACCGGTGCCGCCGCTCAGGAGGAACTGGTAGTACTCGGACGGCAGGCCGGATTCCGACTGCTGCGCCAGCGCAAGCGACGCTTCGCAGGTGGTGATCGGCGAGCTGCCGCATTTGTTCGGGATGTAGGAGACCTTGGGGCCGCCGACGAGCGGAGCCGGCAGTTGATCCTTGGGGAAGTTCTGCTTCGGCGGGCTCAGCAGGAACGCGTCGTTCAGGCCGGTATCGGTCGCTGCCTGCTGATGCGCCTTTTCGAAGTTCGGCCCGGGGATCGCGTTCTTGTTGTGATCGAGCTTGACGATGCCCTGCGAAAGCAGATTGAACACGCTCTCCTCGCGCCGTTCAGGCACGTAGGTCGCGAACACGTGGTCGAAGCTGCGGTTCTCACCGATGATGACGATCACATGCTTGATCGGCGACCGCGTCTCGTGTCCACCGTGATGATTCCAGTCCTCCGCAAGCACCGGGCCGGCGGTGAACTGGCCCAGCGCAAGTGCGCTGAGGGTGAGGCGGCAACCTTGCAGCCAACGTGACTTGTGCCTGTCGCGCATTAAAGCTCTCCTTTTTGCAGTGGCTTGGTGGAACTTGCAGCGTTTCGCGGCACGACCCTGATCCGTCCCATCATGCCGCCGTCCTCATGCTCGAGGACGTGGCAGTGGTAGACGAAGGTGCCGACGATGTTGGGATCGCGAAAATCCATGCGCAGGCGCACGCTCGGATATTTCAGCATCCGGCCGTTGTAGTAGGGGACGTTCACGGTATCGCGCAGGAACGGCTCGTTGACGGCGACGCCGGACCAGTCGAGCAGCTGGAAGTGCAGCTGATGGATGTGGAAATCATGCAGCTCCATCGAGCGGTTCTCGATGATCCAGTCCTCGACGTCGCCCTGTCTCACGGTGATGTCGGGAATGTCCGATTGCGGATCGAACGGTTTTGGCGTCTCGCCGTCGAGCGTCATGAAGAATTTGGTCGGGCTGTTCGGATCGCTCGGGTTCTCCGGCTGCTCGGAGAAGAACAGCTTCCGGATGCGCACCGGCGCGACGTTCCCGACCCACGGCCGCTCCGGTTTCGGAAGCGGCTCGGCGTGCGGCGGCAGTGAGGCCTGCGGCTCGCTTGCATCGGCTGAGGCGTTGATCGCCACCAGGGCGCGGTTGGGATCGTTCTCGCCGGCGGGCCCGGTGTCGACCGCGCGTGTCACCAGCAGGGCCGAGCTGCCGGCCGGCGGGCCCTCGACGATGAATTCGGCACGCGAGCCCGGCGGCAGGCCGATATGGTTGACCCATTGCACTGACGGCGAGGGGCTGCCCTGGAATTGCAGCGGCACGCCGTCGAGCCCGACGATCCCGATCTGCTGCGGTGTGCGGCCGACCAGCAGCGCGAGGTTGAGATAGGTGATCGCGGACGCGTTCAGCACCCGCCAGAGCTGCCGCTCGCCGGGCTTCATCGTCAGCGTCGCCGGCGGATAGTTCGGAAAGGGCACCGGCACGAAGTTGACGGAGAGGTCCTTCGACGGCTTGCCGAAGCCGGTGCCAGAGTTGGCGACGTCGCCGTCATTGTCGAGCTGGCTCTTGGTCATGACCGGCTCGGATTTCGACGGCGGCGCGTCGGGATTGACGAGATCCTGGTCGCGGATCACGAGCACGCGCTCGGGGAGGCCAGCGAGCTGTGGATCGGCGCGCTCGATGCCTTCGATGATGATGGCGCCCGAGGCGCCGCCGAGCACCTGCGTCTTGCTGAAGCCGTGCAGATGCGGGTGATACCAATAGAGACCGGGCGGCGCGTCGTCCGGGATGCGCAAGCGGTATTCGAACGGCGCGTCGTCGGGCTGGATCGAGGTCTTCAGCACGTCATCCTGATGGCAGACCGGCGGCACCGTCAGCCCGTGAAAGTGCAGGTTGGTCGAGATCGGCGTCATCGCGCCGCTCTCGCAAATGTCGGCTTGCTTTCGCGTCGTGCAGATCGGCGCACCGGCGAGCGGGCGGTCAATCGCAGGCGTTGCCGTATCGGGATCGACGAGGTCGTTCTTGAAATGGATGACCAGCTGGTCGCCCGGCCTCAGCCGCAAGGTCGGCGACGGCCTGCCGTCCGGCGTCAGATAGCAATAGCGGCTCGTGCCATCCGGCAGCTTCTGATCGTGGATGCTGAGGTCGGTCTCGAGCATGCCATCGCGGCTGCGCAGTTCGGCGGATTCCTCGATCGCACTTCCGGGCTCAGGTCGGGCGCAAACGTCTTGTTGCGTGCGCGGCGCATTCTGCAAGCCCGTTGCGCCGAGCCATGCCGTCATGCCGCTCACGGCAAGCCCGAGGCAAGCCGCGACGATGACACAACAAACGGTCGAAAGTCGTCGTGCCACGCCGCCCCGCCAATACGTCGACACGAGCGCGCAAGTGCGCACGGACGCCACGCGTGACGTCAGTCCACGTCTTGCGACCGCGATGGTCGACAAATGCTTCTGTTTGGTGTCGGGACGCTAGCCGCGCGTTGTTGCCGAAATCTGGCAGGTTTCTAACACGCAGATGACAGCATCTTGCGGCACTTCGACGCAGAAATGCGCGCGCCGTTCAAACCTGCTGTGCGATCAATCGGATGCGCCATTCGCGGATCGAATTGCGGAGAAAGCAGGACGCGCAGGCAGCCGTCAGATATTTTTTCGGTGTCACCGATCTTGTCATGTGCAAGCGCGTCGGCAACGAACAGGTTCCAGCGAGCGGCCTCGTGGCTTCGAGGCCGCAATCTCGCGCTATCCTGCGACGGCCGTCGGCAGGAATTTGGCGTCTTGCTCGACAGGCTCGCTCAACTCGTTCTCCCATTTTGCAACGACGGCGGTTGCGACGCCGTTTCCGATGACATTGGTCATCGTCCGCCCCATGTCCAGAAAGGCGTCGATTCCGATCAGCAGGACAAGGCCGCCCGCCGGCAGGCCAAAGGTGGGCAGGGTCGCAGCGGCAACCACGAGCGATGCGCGCGGCACGCCGGCGATGCCCTTGCTGGTGATCATCAGAAGCAGCAGCATCGCGATCTGGGTCGTGATCGGCATCTCGATGTTGAAGGCTTGCGCGACGAACAGCGCGGCGAAGGTCTGGTACATCATCGAACCGTCGAGGTTGAACGAATAGCCGAGCGGCAGGACGAAGCCGGTGATTCGCTCCGAAACGCCGAACTTCATCAACTGCTCGATCATCTTCGGGAAGGCTGCCTCGCTGCTTGACGTCGAGAAGGCGATCATCATCGGTTGCCGGAGCAGGCGAAGCAGGTTCCGGATCGAGCCGCCGAGCACGACGCTGCCCGCGCCGATGATGATCGCCCAGAGCACCGCCAGTCCGAAGTAGAAGGCGCTGACGAACTTTCCATAGGTGACGAGAACCCCAAGCCCCTGCGTGGTGATGACCGCGGCCATCGCTGCGAACACGCCGACCGGGGCAAAACGCATGACATAGTCGGTGAACTTCAGCATGACAGGAACGATCTGATCGATCGACCGCGCGATGTCGGGGGCCAGCGTGCCCTTCACGGCACTCAGCGCAAAGCCGAAGAACATCGCGAAGACGAGGATTTGCAGCACTTCGTTTCCGGCCATCGCCTGCACGACGCTGATGGGGAAGACGTGCGCGGCGAAATCCTTGACGTTCAGGCTGCTGGTCTGGACATTGGCCGTGGCGTTGGCGTCGGGGAGCGCGAGACCAAGGCCGTGCCCGGGTTGCAGCAGGTTCGCGAGCACGAGCCCGACCGACAGCGACGCCACCGACGCGGTGATGAACCAGGCCAGCGATTTGACGGCGACGCGCCCCACAGCACCGCCGCTTGCGCCGAGGCTGGAAATTCCCGAGACGATGGTCGCGAACACCAGCGGCGCGATGATCATCTTGATCATCCGCAGGAAGATATCCGACACAATGGCGAAATAGCCGGCGATTGCCTTGGCTTGTTCCGGGCTCGCGAGAACGTTGCACGCGTAACCCACGGTGATGCCGAGCAACAGGCTCACCATGATGTATGTGGTCAGCTTGTTCGGGGTCTGGGTTCTGCTGCCTGCCTGCATGACGTGATCCTTCGCCACCGGAGAGTTGCAACGTCCGAGCTGTGGCGCGCCTTCCGGCGTCTCGGAGTGCTGCTGAACAATACGGAGAGCCGGTCCGGCTATCCGAGCTTTGACAGGACGGCCGTGCGGGCCCGGGTTGACGGTGCGTTGCGGGCTCGGATGGCCTCGATCAGGCGGTCGATGTCTTCAATGGTGTTGAACATGCCGAGCGACACGCGGATGCCGTCGCGCTCCGGCGAGATGCGGATGCCGTTCTGCGTGAAGTAGTCCAGCCAGTCGGCAGCAGGCAAGGCGATGACGTAGATGTGCGGCGCGCGATGCTGGCGCTCTCGCGGCCCGACCAGGCCGATATCAAGCCGATCGAGGCGGTCGATCAGGTAATCGCCGAGGTCGAAGCAGTGTTGCTGGATCTTCTCAATCCCGATCTGATTGATGAAGTCGATCGCCGCGCCGAGCGCCTGGATTGCCGGAAGGTTGAAATTGCCGAGCTCGAAGCGGCCCGCGGTCGCGGGCAGGGCCACGTTGTCCGGTCTGGCGATGAAGTCGAGCGGCGGTTCTGCAAGACTTGCCGCCGCGAGGTAGGCCGGCTCCAGCTCGGTCCGCGTCGCATCCCAGTACAGAAGACCGAGCCCCTGTGGCACGAGCAGGCCCTTATGCGTGCCGGAACCGATGAACGTGGCCTTGATGGCCTTGGCGTCGATCGGCACCACGCCGATGCCCTGCATCGCGTCCACGACAAAGTAGAGCGAATGCTGCGCGCAGAGTTCGCCGACGCTTGCCACGTCGAAACGGTGGCCGGCATGGAAGGTGACGTGAGACATGGAGATCGCCCGCGTCCGTTCGTCGATATGCGGCCGGAAGCTTTCCGCATCCACCACGTCAGTCATGGGGATGAAGACGATCTCGACGCCCTTCTTCCGCAGATTGAGGAAGGCATAGGCGTTATTGGGATGATCGCCGTGGATCATCAGAACCTTGTCGCCGGCGCGAAGCGGCAGCGCGTTCGCGGCGATGTTCATGCTCTCGGAGGTGTTCTTGGTGAACGCGATTTCGTGCGGCTCGACCCCGAGGAAATCCGCGACTTTCGCACGGGTCTCTTCGAGGCGGTTCAGCCAGATCTGCTTCGGGCCGGCGTTTTCGAAGCTTTCCCATAGGAAGCGTTCGTAGGCTTCCTTCACTGGACGGGAGAGCGGGGTCTGAAAGCCGCTGTCGAGGTACACCACGTGCTCCGTGGCCGGGAAGGCCTTGCGAACGGCTGCAACGTCGTAGTGCTGGCGCATGATCACTCCGGTGGCTCAGGCGTGGGCTTTGGGCACGGCAAAACGTCCCGCCGGATCGGCTGGCGGCGTCGATCAGTTCTGGTGTCGGCATGCGGACTTGGAGCGAGCTGCCTCAATCATGGTCAGCTCAATCATCTGCCCCGAGAATACACAGGATTTGCGCGAGATCGAGATTGAATCCGAAAAACGAGAGTATTCATTCCGAAAAATGAGAATCTCAGAATTCGTCTTCATATTCCTGTAGAATGGTTTCGGACAACAGCGCCGCCGCCTCCTGCAACGGAGCGATGAAGGCGTCGAGGCCTGCGAAACCGACACGTGCCGCAGGCACAGATACGCCGAGGCATGCGATCAGATCGCCGGCCGGCGAGACGATCGGCACGGCGCAACCCACAACGCCCCGGACGAATTCCTCGTTGGTCTTCGCCCAGCCTCTGCGCCGTGTCTCCTCGAGCAACGCCAGCAATTCGTCGGGGTCGGCGATCGTGGTCGGCGTGTACCGGACGAGGGGGAGTGACCTGACCAGCCGCTGGCGGACCTTCGCGGGCAGCCGGCTCATGTAGATCTTGCCGGTCGACGTGCAATGGAGCGGTGCCGCTTCGCCTGGATTGAACTGCAACGCCTGCTGTTGCTTGGAGCGAACGCTGTCGACGTAGACCACGACGTTGTCGCGGACGACGCCGATCTCGCACTGCTCGCCGATGCGGTCGGCCACCGCACTCAGCACAGTATGCCGGCGCACGGAGCGAAACGCTGCCCCAATCGTCTTGGCGGCGAGCGTCACCAACTTGCTTCCGACCACATAGCGCTTGGTGCCGAGCGCCTTCTGGATCAGGCCTCGGGCTTCGAGATTGCCGATCAGCCGATGCGCAGTCGGAAGCGGAAGGGAAAGCGCGGCGGCGATCTCGGCAGCCGACAGAGCCTTCTTCTGTTCGGCAACAAAGGTCAGGATCGCGATGGCCCGATCCAGCGGCCCGTCATTGGAACTGTCAGGTTCGTTGGCCACGATCCATTCCTCTGTGTCGATGACGCCCGTCAGCTTTACAGCAAAGCAAACCGAAGGCTCCTTTCGGATCGCGATGCAGGCCTCGATATGAGGATCGTCGTGGGTTACCGCCTGAACTGTACGAGAAACATCCGCAATGAATCGTGCTGGCTCTCGACGTCCGAGATCACCCAGCCGTCGGGACCGTTGACGGCGATGAAGGTGAGCGTGACCGCGCGGCCCTCATTGTCGAACGTGACCGTCACATCCGTCTTGTCGAACTGCCGGCGCGGAATCGCGATCGAGATCGGGCCGAGCCGCCAGGTCGGGCTCTGCACCAGGAAATCGTACGGTGCGTCGTGCAGCGCCGTCCAGGCGCCGCGCAGGCTGGAATCGAAGAATTGCCGGGCCGTTTCGTCGTCGCGCGGCAGGCCATTCGAAAACGCCGGGCTGCCTCTTCCATAGTAGGCGTAGACGTTGCGGATCAGCGATTCCGGCGAACGGAACCCGGCGTCGGCGCGGGCGGCCCCGAAGGCGACCGCAACCAGCAGAAAACCCGCAAGGATCTGGGCGCGTTCCATCAGCTTTATTTGCCGTTGCCGCTGACGTATCTTGCAGGGAAATCCTCCCAAACGAAAGCCGGCCGGCGCGATGCGCGAACTCTTCGACGACGTTCCAGAACAATCCCCGCTCGATCCGCAGGAAGCGGTGCGGCGCCACATCCGCACGCCGCAGCGCAAGCGCTTTTACACCAGCGCCGGCGTGGCCGAGGCCGATGGTGGATTTTCGGTCACGCTCGACGGCAAGCAGATCCGCTCGCCCTCCGGCAAGCCGGTCGTGGTGCCGACCCGCGCCATTGCGGATGCGGTCGCGGCGGAATGGAATGCGCAGGGCGAGACCATCGATCCCATGACCATGCCGCTGACGCGCCTCGCCAACAGCGTGATCGAGGGGGTGATCGATCGCGTCGACGAGGTCGCCGACGATGCGGCAAAATTCCTCGGCAGCGACCTGCTGTGCTATCGCGCCGGCCATCCCGAGACGCTGGTGGCGCGCGAGGCCCGGCATTGGGACCCGATCCTGTTCTGGGCCGCCGATGCGCTCGGCGCCCATTTCGTGATGGCTGAAGGGGTCATGCATGTCGGCCAGCCCGAGCCCGCGATCAAGGCGGCGCGCGCGGCGTTCCCGACCGACCCCTGGTCGGTCGCGGCGCTCCATGTGGTGACGACGCTGACCGGCTCGGCGCTGCTGGCTCTGGCGCTGGCGCATGGTGTCCGCGACGAGGACCAGGTCTGGGCCGCCGCCCATGTCGACGAGGACTGGAACATCGAGAAATGGGGCGTCGACGAGGAGGTCGCCGCGCGCCGCGCCGCCCGCCAGGTCGATTTCAAGGCCGCCGCCAGCGTCCTGAGGGAGTTCAGGTCGGCTGCCGGTTAACGAGGGGTTTACGGCGCCGGGCTAGCCTGCGGTTTGACCCTGCCGCCTGGCCGAGACCTCCGACATGGCTATCGCCGTCAATCCCGTGCTGCCGGTGCTCGCTTCGAAAGAGGCGGACAGCGTTGCGCCCGACCTCACGCTGGAGGCCGGCAGCGTCGTCAATGCGCAGGTGCTTAAGGTGTTGTCCGCCGACCTGGTGCGGATCGCGATCGCGAGCCTGTCGATCGACGTCCAGACCGAGGTGCCGCTGCAACAGGGCCAGAACCTGCAGCTTGCGGTATCGCAGACCAGCGACGGCATCCGCCTGCAACTGGTCGGGCCGGGGGCTGACACGGGCGATGCCGTGCAATTGTCGCCGGCAGCGGCCAACGTCACCGCTGCTCCGCAACCCGTCGCCACGGCGCCGAAGGCAGTGTTGACGCCGCTCGAGCGCATCACCATCACCGCGACGGCGCAGCATGCGGCCGCCGTCCAGGGCAGCCAGGCGCCGCTGTTTGCCAACCTTGCGGCGGTCGCTGCGGCCAATCTGCCGCCGAAGCTGCAGGCCGCGATCGCGCAGGTGCTGGCGCAGCAGACCGGCCTCAACGAGAATTTGAGCGGCGATGCCGTCAAGGCCGGCTTCCAGAGATCCGGCCTGCTGCTGGAGGCGACGCTCGCCGCGGGCGTAGCACCTGCGGGCGGCAGCGTGCCCGATCTGAAGGCCGCGCTGATCGTGTTGCGCCAGGCGCTGACCTCGCTCGGCGCCGGCGATGCCACAAGGCCTGCGTCCACGCCGCTGCAGCAGCCGGCGCTCGCTAATGCCGGCACGGCGCCGAGCATTGTGCCGCCAGGCACGCCCGAGCTCGAGGTTCAGGAGATTTTGCTGCCGCAGGCGCGCGTGCCGGTTGCCGAGGATCTCACCCGCGGCGCCACCCACCTTGCAGGCGCTCTAGCGGATGCGCTCGATGCCGGCCCGTCTGCGGGCGGCGCGCTCAATCTCATTCAGGAAGCGCTGCACGAACTCGGCAACCCGGCACGGCAGGGCGCCGCGCCGCGGGAGATGCTGCCCGGCGATGTGCCCGCACGCGGCAGCACGCCGCCACCGCCGTTTCACGGCGCGCTGCCGTCGGCGCAGGCCGTTGCGGAGCCTTCGGTTGCCCCTGGCACGCCGCTTTCGACCGCCGCGCATCGCCTCTTGGAAAACACCGACGCGGCATTGGCGCGGCAGACCCTGCTGCAGATCGCATCGCTGCCGGACCGTGGCGACAGCACGCGTCCGCAGCTCGACGCCATGGTGCCGCGCTGGAATTTCGAGATCCCGTTCCTGACCCAGCAGGGCACGGCGATGGCGCAGTTCGAGATTGCCCGCGACGGCGGCGGCAACGAGGTCGAAGCCGCCAAGCGGGTGTGGCGGGCGCGCTTCACGCTCGACGTCGAGCCGGCCGGGCCGGTGCACGCGCTGGTCTCGCTGAACGGCGAGCGCACCTCGGTGCGGATGTGGGCCGAGCGTCCCTCGACCGCCGCGCAATTGCGCGCCGGCGCCTCCGAGCTGAGTCAGGCGCTGACCAGGGCGGAGCTTACGCCCGGCGATATCGAGATCCGCGACGGCAGCCCGCCGCAGCCTGCGCTGGCGCGCGCCGGCCATTTCCTGGATCGCGCGTCATGAGCGAGGCGCAGAACCAGCTCGCGGTCGCACTGCATTACGACCACGCCGGCGCGCCGCGCGTGGTCGCGAAAGGCAAGGGCGCGATCGGCGCCAAGATCATCGAGGTCGCCAAGGCCAACGACATCCCGATTGAGGAGAACGAGGTCTTGGCCGGCGCGCTCTCCAATGTCGAACTCGGCGACGAGATCCCGGCCGAGCTCTACAAGGCCGTCGCCGAGGTGCTGGTGTTCGTGCTGCGGCTGTCGGGCAGGGCGCGCTAAGCATAGCGTTTTCAAGCGAAGTGGGCACAGGTTCGCGTGAAGAAAGTGCTTCAAGCAAGCGAGACTCATTGCCATCCTTTCACCACGATGGCATCAGCATCGTCGTCAACCCGAACCAGATCAGGTCCTCTTGTGATCCATCGCCGCTATGCGCTCGGTCTGTTCGCCGCCGCAGCCATTTCGCCGTCGCGCAGCTTCGCCAACGTGTCCTACCAGCGCAGCGAGTTTCGCGAGGATCTGCAAAAGCGGTTCTTCGATCTCGGCACCGAGGGCACCTTCGTCGGCTACAAGATCGACGACTATCTAATCATCGCGAGCGACAAGGTTCGTTCCGGCGAGGGCAAATTGCCGGCTTCGACTTTCAAGATCCCGAATGCGCTGATCGCGCTCGAGACCGGCGTGGTGCAGGATCCGGACAAAGACGTCTTCAAGTGGGACGGCACAACGCGCAGCATCGAGGCCTGGAACAAGGATCACACGCTGCGCTCCGCGCTCGCGGTGTCGGCCTTCCCGGTGTTCCAGGAGATCGCGCGCCGGATCGGCGCGGAGCGGATGCAGAAATATCTCGACGTCATCGACTATGGCAACCGCGACATGGGCGGCGGCATCGACCAGTTCTGGGTGACGGGCAATCTGCGCATCGATCCGGTGCAGCAGATCGATTTCCTCGACCGGCTGCGCCGCGGCGTGCTGCCGGTCGGCAAGCGCAGCCAGCAGCTGGTGTGCGACATCCTGCCCGTCACCAAAGTCGGCGACGCCGCCATTCACGCCAAGACCGGATTGACCGACAAGGAGCACGGCTCGCTCGGCTGGCTGGTCGGCTGGGCCGAGAAGGGCAGCGACATCACCGTGTTCGCGATGAACATGGACTGCAAGACCCAGGCGCAGATCGATGCGCGGATGAGCGTCACGCAGCAATGCCTCACCGATATCGTCGCGCTGTGACGATCTGATCTGCGTGCGCCGCGGCTGGTGAGTACCGCGCGGCTCGACTAGCATCCTCCGATAAAAGCAGAATCGGAGGAAATCATGCAATCAGGATCCGTCTGGCTCTCGTCGCTCACGCTGGCCGCGGCCGGCGGCTGGCTCGCGGCCACAATGTTCTCGGCGCCGGCCACCAGCAAGGAGCCGCGCTTTCCGCAGCTCACCATGGATCAGCTCAGCGACCTGCAAAGGCCGCTCGGCGAGGCGATCATGAAGGTGTCGAGCGTCGGCATCGGCGGGCCCTACAATCCGATCATCCGCAGCCCGGTGCTCGGCCAGCGGCTCTACGATCTGTTCTATTATCTGCGCTGGCAGACCTCGGTGCCGACCAGGCTGAACGAGTTCGCGATCCTGATCATCGGCCGGCAGTGGCGCTCGCAGGTCGAGTGGTTCGCACATGCGCCGCTCGCGGCCAAGGCCGGCTTGTCGGCCGATGTCATCGCCGAGCTGAAGACCGGCAACCGTCCGTCGAAGATGGCCGACGATGAGGCCGTGGTGTACGATTTCGTCACCGAGCTGACCATGACCAAGAAGGTCTCCGACGAGACCTATGCGCGGGCCAAGGCAATCTTTAACGATCAGCAGATCGTCGATCTCACCGCGCTCGCCGGCAATTACGTGATGGTCGCAATGCTGCTGGCAATGGCGGAGGAGACGGTGCCGCCGGGCAAGGAGGAGCCGTTCAAGGTCGGCGAGAAGTAAGGCGCTGCCGCTGCAGTCGCTTCACCTCGCCCCGCGTGCGGGGAGAGGTCGGATCGCATCGCCAGATGCGATCCGGGTGAGGGGGAGTCTCCGCAAACACAACTATCACCGTTCACGCGGAGATAGCCCCTCACCCCAACCCTCCCCCCGTAAGAACGGGGCGAGGGAGCACAGCGCCGTCGCGGTCCTGACCTCATCCATGCGCTAGCGCCCGATCGCCCGCTGCAACGCCGGCATCAGTTTCGGGTCGCGGCATTGCGCGACGTTGAAGCGCATGAAGCCGGTGGCCGATTGCGTGGTGCTGAACACGTTGCCCGGCGCCAGCACGATGTTGTCGGCGAGCGCCGCGCGCGCCACGTCGGCGGAATCGCAGCCGTCGGGCAGGCGGCACCAGAGCTGGAAGCCGCCGCGCGGCATCAGCCACGGCTCGATGCCGATGCGCTGCAGCTTGTCGCCGACGTCGCGGCGGGCGCGCGCCAGCCGCCGGCGCAGCTCCTCGACATGCTTGCGGTAGAAGCCGGTCGCCAGCACGCTCGCGATGATTTCGGTCGCGACCGCGCAGGGGCCGCCGAACCCGGTCGCGACCTGCAGATCGACCAGCTGCTCGATCCAGTCGGCGCGCGCTGCGATGAAGCCGCAGCGCAGCGACGCCGACAGCGTCTTGGAGAAGCTGCCGATCCGGATCACGCGGTTCAGCCCGTCGAGTGCCGCGAGCCGCGCCGATGGCTCCGGCTCGAAATCCGCGAAGATGTCGTCCTCGACGATCGTCAGGTCATAGGCCGCCGCGGCATTCAGCACGCGGTGCGCGGTCTGCGGCGACATCGTCGCGCCGGTCGGATTGTGCAATCCGGAGACCGTGATGTAGAGCCGCGGCCGCTCGGCTTCGAGCACCGCCTCGAAACTTGCGACGTCGGGGCCCGATGGCGTGTAGGGCACGCTGACCAGCTTGACCTGATGGGCGCGCAGCAGCGCCCGAAAATTGAAATAGCAGGGATCGTCGACCAGCACCGTGTCGCCGGGCCGCAGCAGGAAGCGGCAGATCAGGTCGATCGCCTGGGTGCCGGACATCGTGAGCAGCACCTGCTCGGGCGACACTTCGAGACCTTCGTCGGCGAACCGCGCCATCAGCATGCGGCGGAGCGCCAGCGAGCCGCGCGTCGCACCGTAATCGGCGAGCACGGCGTCCTCGGCCCGCGCCAGGCCGCGGAACGCGCGCCGCAGCGCCTCGGTCGGCATCCAGTCGGCGGGCAGCCAGCCGCAGCCCGGCTTCAGCGCGCCGCTCGCGGCGTCGAGCGATTGCCGCGACACCCAGAACGGATCGACGGCGCGGTCGTGCTGCGGCTGGTCCTTTGTGAGCGCCAGCGGCGGCAGCGCCGCGGACGAGACATAGAAGCCCGAGCCCGGCCGCGCCCGGATCAGGCCCTCGGCGGCGAGCCGGTCATAGGCCTCAACCACGGTCGAGGGCGAGACGCCCATGGTCGCGGCAAAGCTGCGGATCGAGGGCAGGCGGTCGTCGGCGGCGAGCGCGCGGCTCGCGATCCTGGCGCGGATCGCGTTCATCACGTCGGTGGTCCGGGTCGCCTTCGGCGCCAAAGCGGCGCGGTGATTGGATGGCTGCCGCAAGTGTTTGCCCTTTAAAGTGTATGCCTACCTCTACCCATACAGTTTGGCGGTATTGTACTGATCCGTAGCTGCCTTGGCCAGTCCGCCGCCGCTATCCTCGCCTGCGAAAGTCGAGGTGTGCGATGAGCGATTCGAAGACATTGCCGAGGAAGTCCTGGACGGGTGAGGCGAGCGGCGGGTCGCTCGAAGGCTGGGGCAGCGGCCTGCTAGGCGTGATCATCTTCAGCGGCTCGCTGCCGGCCACCCGCGTCGCGGTTGCCGGATTCTCGCCACTGTTCCTGACATCGGCACGCGCGGCCATCGCGGCGCTGCTCGGCGCGGCCCTGTTGGCGGTACTGCGGCAGCCCTGGCCGCAGCGCAGGGACCTGGCGTCGCTGACCATCGTAGCCCTCGGCGTCGTGATCGGCTTTCCGCTGTTGACCGCGCTGGCGCTGCAGCACATCACCTCGGCGCATTCGATCGTGTTCATCGGGCTGCTGCCGCTGTCGACCGCCGTGTTCGGCGTGCTGCGCGGCGGCGAGCGGCCGAAGCCGCTGTTCTGGCTGTTCTCCTGCATCGGCAGCGCGACGGTCGGCGCCTTCGCTCTGTCGGGCGACGGATCGGCATCGCTGACCGGCGACTTGCTGATGGTCGCCGCCATCATCGTCTGTGGCCTCGGCTATGCGGAGGGTGCTGCGCTGTCGCGCCGGCTCGGCGGCTGGCAGGTGATCTCCTGGGCGCTGGTGCTCTCGGCGCCGGTGGTGCTCGTGATGACGATCGTGACGCTGCCGCCGAGCTGGCAGGGCATCGGCGCGCCGGCCTGGCTCGGGCTCGCCTACGTCTCTATTTTCAGCATGCTGGTCGGCTTCGTGTTCTGGTATCGCGGCCTTGCGCTCGGCGGCATCGCCAGCGTCGGCCAGTTGCAGCTGTTGCAGCCGTTCTTCGGCCTCGCGCTGGCCGGGCTGTTGCTGCATGAGCCGGTCGCCTGGTCGATGATCGCTGCGACCATGCTGGTCGTCGTCTGCGTGGTGTTCGCGCGCCGGTTCGCCTGACCACGTCGGCCCTCTCCGATAGAAGTGAAGACAGCATGCCCGGCGCAAGGCCGGGCATGACGCGATAGAGAAAGAGGGCGGGCGCTAAGCCAGCTCCTGCGCTTTGCCGATTCGCCCGAGATGGGTGTAGCCGAATCCTCTTGGGTATTTCAGCCCGTAGCCGAGCGCGCGGTCGATCCCGATATGGGCAAGCCAGATCATCGCGATCGAGAGCACCAGCGGTCCTTCGCCGGCAAAACCCAGCGTCATCAGCGCCACTGGCGCCAGATAGGTGTGAGCGGCGTTGTAGGCGATGGCGCCGGCCCGCGGGCTGATCAGGTAGGCGGCAAAGCTGATGTCCGGCATCAGGAACAGCAGGACGTAGATCAGCCACGAGCCCTCCCACTTGTAGTAGAGCAGGGTCATCCCGACGAACAGCACCAGCCCCTCCAGCCGGAGCAGGGTGCGCACCCCGCCGGTGGCGGCGCCGGTCTCGGCCGTGGTCGTATCAGTCATCGCTGTCTCCCCAGATGTCGGAAAATCCTACCGTTTTTGCGCCCGAACCCGGTCACAAGCGCCTTTCCGGTTCCGAAATGGCCGTGCTAAAGCCATTCCGAACGAAGCGGGCCCCGGCCCGCGCCGGGACGCGGACTGTAGCTAACACGGGCGGAAACAAATGAAAGACATCCTCGACACCCTCGAAGAGCGGCGCGCCGGCGCCAAGCTGGGCGGCGGCGAAAAGCGCATCGAGGCGCAGCACGCCCGCGGCAAGCTCACCGCCCGCGAGCGGATCGAGCTGCTGCTGGACAAGGGCTCGTTCGAGGAATTCGACATGTTCGTCGAGCACCGCTCGATCGAGTTCGGCATGGAGAAGAACAAGATCCCCGGCGACGGCGTCGTCACTGGCTGGGGCACGGTCAACGGCCGCAAGACTTTTGTCTTTGCCAAGGACTTTACCGTTTTCGGCGGCTCGCTGTCGGAAACCCATGCCCTGAAGATCACAAAACTTCAGGACATGGCGATGAAGGCGAGGGCGCCGATCATCGGCCTCTATGACGCCGGCGGCGCGCGCATCCAGGAGGGCGTCGCTGCGCTCGCGGGTTATTCCTACGTGTTCCGCCGCAACGTGCAGGCCTCGGGCGTGATCCCGCAGATCTCCGTCATCATGGGCCCCTGCGCCGGCGGCGACGTCTATTCGCCCGCGATGACAGACTTCATCTTCATGGTGAAGAACACCAGCTACATGTTCGTCACCGGCCCCGACGTGGTGAAGACCGTCACCAACGAGGTGGTGACGGCGGAAGAACTCGGCGGCGCCTCGGTGCACGCGACGCGCTCCTCGATCGCGGACGGCGCGTTCGAGAATGATGTCGATGCGCTGTTGCAGATGCGCCGGCTGATCGACTTCCTGCCGTCCAACAACACCGACGGCGTGCCGGAATGGCCGAGCTTCGACGATATCGGCCGGGTCGACATGTCGCTCGATACGCTGATCCCCGACAATCCGAACAAGCCCTACGACATGAAGGAGCTGATCCTCAAGGTCGTCGACGAGGGCGACTTCTTCGAAATCTCGGAGACCTTTGCGAAGAACATCGTCACCGGCTTCGGCCGCATCGCCGGCCGCACGGTGGGCTTCGTCGCCAACCAGCCGATGGTGCTGGCCGGCGTGCTCGACAGTGATGCCTCGCGCAAGGCGGCGCGCTTCGTGCGCTTCTGTGATGCCTTCAACATCCCGATCGTCACTTTCGTCGACGTGCCGGGCTTCCTGCCGGGCACCGCGCAGGAATATGGCGGCCTGATCAAGCACGGCGCCAAGCTGCTGTTCGCGTATTCGCAGTGCACGGTGCCGCTCGTCACCATCATCACCCGCAAGGCCTATGGCGGCGCCTTCGACGTGATGGCCTCGAAGGAAATCGGCGCCGACATGAACTACGCCTGGCCCACCGCGCAGATCGCCGTGATGGGTGCCAAGGGCGCGGTGGAGATCATCTTCCGCAGTGACATCGGCGACCCCGACAAGATCACCGCGCGCACCAAGGAATACGAAGACCGCTTCCTGTCGCCCTTCATCGCCGCCGAGCGCGGTTACATCGACGACGTCATCATGCCGCATTCAACCCGGCGGCGGATCGCGCGGGCTCTCGCGATGCTCAGGGATAAGAAGGTCGAGATCCCGGCGAAGAAGCACGACAATCTGCCGCTGTGATGGGAGCGTAGGGTGGGTTAGGCGAAGCCGTAACCCACCATCTTCCTTCGCGATCCACGGCGGGTTACGGCAGCGCCTAACCTCTACGAAGCCAGGCTAGAAGTAGGTCATGCTACCGTCGCTCCATGACTGTTTTCTGATCTCATATGAAGTTCATTGTGAGTCGCGCCGCATCACGCTCCGTGCTCGGCGTGACACCAGGCCTCATCCGGCGCCGGACCCGGCTTCCGACTGTGTCGTCGTCTTTGAGGGGGTAGAAGGCTACGATTTCCGCGACGATGCATTTGGCAACATCATCTTTTCACTGACAGAGACTTCGATCGACAAGGTTCTGCTCGATCATCGCGCGGATATCCGAGAGTCTTACAGCACGTCCGGAGCGCCGGGACCGTGGGCCTGTGATCTCGATTCGGCGAGCGCGATACTCGGCGCTAAAGGAGTTAGGGGGTTCGAGCTTTCGTCTTCGTATGGGCTGTCTGGGTGGATACTCGCGACAAAGGCGACCGCGTAGGACGGCCTAGCGGGGCCTCTACCATCTTGTGATGACGAATGCAGCAGGTTACGGCTATGCCTGACCCGCCCTACAGGTTCGAACCTGATGACCGACGACGAGCCGACCGACGAGATTTCCCAGATCGAGGCGCAGATCGAGGAGCTTGCCGAGAGCGCCGAACGGTCCCAGCGGATCATTCTCGGCTCGAAGATCGCGATCGCGGGCGGGTTCGCATTGCTGCTTGCTGCGCTGCTCGGCCTGTTCAGTTCCGGTGAGACCGCGGCCCTCGGATCGATCGCGCTGGTGCTCGGCGGAATCGTGTCGCTTGGATCGAATGTCAGCACGTTGCGGCAGACCGAAGCCGCCATCAGCACCGCCGAGGCGCGCCGTGCGCGACTGATCGGCAACATCGATCTTCGGCTGGTTCATGATGCGCCGCTGAAGCTGATGTGATGGGCTGGGCGGGCGAGGGCACGCACATGATCGAAACGCCGCGCCTTCGACTTCACAGATGGAACGACCGCCACCGCGACGCGTTCGCGGCGATGCATGCCGATCCCGACGTCATGGCTGACTATGGCGGACCGATCGGTCGGGCGGAGAGCGAGACAAAATTCGAGCGATACGCTGCCGCGCAGCGCGACCACGGCATTTCCCGATGGGCCGTTGAGGATGTCGGCGGCGCATTGCTCGGCTATGCCGGCGTGATGCCGCGGCTGGCGAACGATCATCCGCTCGGCGCTCATTTCGAGATCGGCTGGCGTTTCACGCGCAAGGCCTGGGGCCACGGCTACGCGACCGAGAGCGCCAGCGCGGCGCTGCGGCACGCAATCGATAACGCCGGGCTGCGCGAGATCGTGTCATACACCAGCCTGGACAACGTGCGCTCGAAGGCCGTGATGGCGCGGCTCAATCTGCGGCGCGATCCCGGGCGTGACTTCACGACATTGACATTGCGCGGCGAGCCGTGGCGCGGGCTGGTCTGGGTCGTGCCATCGGGATGGCCGCGTGGCTGATTTGGCTTGTCACAAAGCTCGGACGATGCCGCGAGAACGCGGATTTATGACTTACAGATCTCGCCACATATTCAGTGTCGTCCCGGCGAAGGCCGGGACCCATAACCACAAATGCCGCTTACCGCGCGACTCCGGAACGACGAGTCCCCACACAACTCCTGCTGCGGCGTATGGGCCCCGGCCTTCGCCGGGACGACAGCGGGAGGAGCGCACCCTTACTTCGCTGCCAGCGGCACGTAATCGTATTCGCCGACACCTTGCAAAACCAAGAACGTCAGCGACGTCGTGCCGGCGTTGGTGACGAGGTGAGGGCGGGTGGGCCGCACGGCGTAGATCTCGCCGGGCTTCAGGTGTACTTCCTCCTTCGGCTCCTGCAGGAACAATCGCATCTGACCTTCCAGCACGTAGAACGTGTCGGAGATGTTGCTGTGGGTGTGCCACGGCACTTTCTGGGTCGGCGAGAGCTGCAACTCCATGATGCGGAAGCCGGGGCGCGCGGCGTGCTGGGCGCGGCGCTCGACGTCGTAGAGGTGGCTGGCATCCTTGATCGGTTGTCCTGATTTCATCGCGGCCT
Organism: Bradyrhizobium sp. ma5; assembly: GCF_042258955.1. Lineage (NCBI taxonomy): Bacteria > Pseudomonadati > Pseudomonadota > Alphaproteobacteria > Hyphomicrobiales > Nitrobacteraceae > Bradyrhizobium > Bradyrhizobium sp. ma5. The sequence goes on along the minus strand of NZ_CP170156.1, from coordinate 5,256,920 downwards.
CCCGGAGATGTTCTTGTGATGCGCGATGCTAGTTCGGTTCGGCCGCGCGTGGAACGGTCGGAATCGGCATGACGGGTAGAACGCGAGGCGTCGTCGTGATGGTTGTGTGACGTCATGCCAATGCGGACGCGGCTGCGCGGCGTCGAACTCCCTCGAACGTGAATGTGCGGTTCAGCGAGCGTTCAGGTCGCGGCGAAAAAACTGGCGATCCAACTCAGCAACAAAGGGAACTCTGATGGAACGTCGGGATTTTCTGAAGATGGCCTTCGGTGTCGCCGCCGGCGTGGCGACTCTTGCAGCAACCGTCCAGGCGGCGCCGCTCGCGCTGCTTCCACTCAATCAGGACGCCCGCGCGCCGGCCGGCAACGATGCGCATCCGGCCGTCACCACCAGTGACGAGGTCGGTCGCCTGAAGCCCGAGCAGGTGCACTGGCATCACGGCCACCGCGGCTGGCATCATCGGCGCTGGCACCACCGGCATTGGGGCTGGCGCCACCGCCATTGGCGCAGGCATCACTGGCGTCATCATCACTGGCGCCACTGGTGATATCGGCGCCGCCTCAAAAAAAGAAAAACCCCGCGCAAGGCGGGGTTTTGTTTATGCAGGTGCGCCGCGATCAGATCGGGCGGCAACGGCCGTAGCGCCAGGCGAAACCGTACGGGCAAGCGCGAACGCGCGGCGCCACCACGACCGCGCCGGGTGCGACGACGACGGGGCGCTCAACAACGACCGGGCCGGGTGCGACGACGACGGGGCCACGGTTCCTGACGCAGCCGCCATAGGGACCGCGATGCCAGCCGGGGCCGCAACCGCCGGCCGCGTCAGCGGCACTGATGCCGGCCGCTGTCGTCACCAAAACTGCTGCTGCAAAAAGATACTTCATGTCTTCTCCTTTTAATTCGGCCGCGCTGCGGCACCGCAACAAACTTTAGATTACCGATTCGCCCGGCCGGATCATTGCAGAAGCCGTGCCCGATGTCGCCGACCTTAGTGCTGCGGGCTGAATGCGACATGAATGCTGCAGCTCACAGCTGCGTCAGTGCGTCGCAAGCGAATGAGCCCAGCATCAATTTGAAACATTTCGCAATCGCGAGCAGAACGGAGCGCGCAGCGGCGTGCGCGAAGACGTATCGGCGAGCGATGCAAGCACGAGCAAGCGTTCGCGAACGACCGCGACTTGAATGCGCGATGCTATTCGCCCGCGCCGAACAGCGCAGCGAACCGCTTCTCGCCGTTTCGCGAAAAATTGACCACGCGGCTGCCCGGTGCGGTATCGCGCGCGGCCCATTTCAATTCGGTGAAGCGGTCCATCATCGCGGCGCCCAGCGTGCCGGCGAGATGGTGGCGCCGCTCACTCCAGTCGAGGCAGGCCTTGCACACCGGGCGGCGCGGATGCGTCAGCGCATCGGCGTCGATCTGCAGCTCCTCGGCCATGAAGCGTTTGCCTTCGCCGGTGAGCTCGATCGCCTGCTTGCTCTGGCGCACCAGCTTCTGCCGCCGCATGCTGTCGAGCATCTGCACGCCGAGATCGCCGGCGAGATGGTCGTAGCAGATGCGGGCGCGGCGCAGCGCCGGATCCTTCGGGCCGGTGCGCACGCGCATATGGCCGGCGCGGGCGGCGATGCCCTGCAGGCCCTCGAGCACATCGGCGACGTCGGGGTCGGAGAGCCGGTAGTAGCGGTGGCGGCCTTGCTTCTCGGGCTCGATCAGCCCGCCGGCCTCGAGCTTGGCGAGATGCGAGCTCGCCGTTTGTGGCGTGATGCCGGCCTCCTGCGCCAGCTCGCTCGCGGTCAGCGCGCGGCCGGTCATCAGCGCGGTCAGCATGTTGCAGCGTGCGGGGTCGCCGACCAGGGCGGCGATCCGGGAGATGTCGGGTCCTGCTTTCATAGTTCGATGATAGCCGAAGCATCGCGGTCGGGCAAGGCGGTAGTGTCCATCGTGCCCGTCGCCCGCAATGACGAAACACCAGGAGGCCCAAATGACCGTCACCGTCTTCATCCGCTACCAGCTCGATCCGTTCAAGCGCGCGATGTTCGAGGAGTATTCGCGGAACTGGCTCTCGATCATCCCGCGCTGCGGCGGCGATCTGCTCGGCTACTGGATGCCGCACGAGGGCACCAACAACATCGCCTTCGCGCTGATCTCGTTCGAGAGCCTTGCCGCCTACGAGGCCTATCGCGCGCGCCTGCGGCAGGACGGCGAAGGCGTGGCGAACTTCAACTTCGCGGAACAAAACCGCTTCATTCTTGCCGAGGAGCGGACATTTCTGCGCAAGGTCGAGCTATAGTCGTTCCACAACAACAATGCGCGGAGGCGCCCATGATTGCCGTGATCTTCGAAGTCTGGCCGAAGGCTGAGCACCGGGATCTCTATTTCGACCTTGCCGCCGAGCTGAAGCCGATCCTGCAGGAGATCGACGGCTTCATCTCGGTCGAGCGGTACGAGAGCCTCACCGAGAAGGGCAAGTTCGTGTCGCTGTCATTCTTCCGCGACGAGGCCGCGGTAGAAGCCTGGCGCAACACGATCGAGCACCGCCGCACGCAGGCCAAGGGCCGCGCGCGGATCTTCGAGAATTACCGGCTGCGGGTCGCGAGCGTGATGCGCGACTACGGCTTGAATGAACGCGATCAGGCACCGAAGGACAGCCGTGCGGTGCACGAAGCAAAGCTCTAGCGCTCGCATATGCGCGTGCCTATCTCTGCGCGGCCAATGAATCTAGGGAGCGACCAATGCCACTGCCAACTGCTGACACACGAGCCGCCTTCAAGAAGCTGCACGAGAGCGGGTGCTTCATCATTCCGAACCCGTTCGACGTCGGCAGCGCCCGCGCCTTGCAACATCTCGGCTTCAAGGCACTGGCCTCGACCAGTGCGGGCTTTGCCTGGACCATCGCCAAAGCCGACAACCGCGTCACCGTCGACGATGTCTGCGATCACCTGACTGCGATCTGCGCGGCGGTCGATATTCCCGTCAACGCCGATTTCGAGGGTGGCTTCGCGGTCGAGCCCGACAAGGTCGCGGTCAATGTCGCGCGCGGCGTCAAGACCGGCGTTGCCGGGCTCTCGATCGAGGACTCGACCGGCGATGCCGCCAACCCGCTGTTCGAGCACAAGCTCGCGGTCGAGCGCATCAGGGCGGCGCGCAAGGCCATCGATGCCGACAACAGCGGCGTGCTGCTCACCGGCCGCTGCGAGGCGTTCCTGTGGGGCAAGAAGGACCTCAATCTGGTGATCGAGCGGCTGCAGGCCTATTCGGAAGCCGGGGCGGATGTGCTGTATTCGCCGGGCATCTCGACCAGAGAGGAAATCTCTGCGGTCGTGAAGGCGGTGGCGCCGAAACCGGTCAATCTCCTGATCGGCGGCGCGTCCGAGCTGACGCTGCAAGCGGTCGGCGACCTCGGCGTGCGGCGGATCAGCGTCGGCGGGGCGCTGGCACGGATGGCCTGGACTGGCGTCATGAAGGCGGCCAAGGAAATGGCCGAGAAGGGCGCCTTCACCGAATTTGCTAACGGCTATCCCGGTGGCGAGCTCAACAAGATGTTCAAGTAGACTTCGCGCGAAAAAAAGCGGCGGGCCGTTGGGGCCCGCCGCTCGCGCCTGGTCAGTGTCATCACGCGTTACTTGGCATTCTCGGCCGGCGGAGCCGCCGGCTTGTTCATGTCCGACTTGTTCATGTCAGACGGCGGGCTCGCCGGGTTGGCCGGCGCCGCGCCCGTGGTCACGCCGGGCTGGCTGTTCGGCTTCGGCGTCACGTCGCGCATGCCCGGGGGCGGCGCGGCCGGGTTGACCGGCTGAGTCTGCGCGGTCTGTGTCGACGGCGTCGTGCCGGCCTCGTGCACCGAGGTGTTGTTCAACCCGTAGAACAGTGCGCCGAGCACCACGGCCACCGCAACTGCGAACATCGCGACCTTGGTGCTGCTCGCCGGTCCCTCCTGGAGTTCCGGATCCGGCTGCAGCTCGTTGTCCAGGCTGTTGAAGCGCGCCTGACGGCGGATTTCGTCATCGGTCAGGTTGGCGCGATACGGATCGTCAGGGTTGTAAGTCATTTCAAAGTTCCTCCGTTAGCCCCCCAAGGCTAAGCGTCAAGGCTAAGCGCGTAGGCTAAACGCAGGAGACAATCGCTGGCGCGTGAGGATGTTCCGCGCCAATGTTGCAACCTGTTCATGCGGGAACCGACGATTCCCTGGAGTGTTTTCGCGCGAAGTGGATACCGGTTCGCGTGAAGAAAACGCGTCAAAACAAGAATCTAGAGCCCCCGTTCCTGTTCAATCGGAACGGGATAGGCTCTAGGTTCCGAACCTGTTCCATGAGGCCTTTTCAATGTGGACCATGCCGCCCACCGATTCGGTGCTGCACGTGCTCTCGTTCATTGCCGTTGCGGCGCAATCGATGACGGCGGCGCTGGCGGCCGGCAGGCGCAGCATGGATTGGGCCGGCGTCTGCATGCTGGGAGCGATCACCGCGCTCGGTGGCGGCACCATCCGCGACGTGCTGCTCGGGCACTATCCGCTGCTCTGGGTCGCGCATCCGATCTACCTTGCGATCGCGGCGGCCGGCGCCTTCGCCACCATCCTGCTGGCGCGGCTGGTGCACAGGCTCAATCTCGCATTCCTGGTGCTCGATGCGATCGGGCTTGTGGTGTTTACCATGGCCGGCTGCGACGTGGCCTGGCAGGTCGACGCCTCGCTGCCGATCGTGATCGTCTCCGGCATGATCACCGGCTGCGCCGGCGGCGTGCTGCGCGACATCCTCTGCAATGATGTGCCGCTCCTGTTTCGCAGCGAGCTCTACGCCAGCGTCTCGGTGGTGACGGGGCTATTCTATGCGACCGCCTTCGGGCTGCAGCTCAACGACTGGCTCTGGACCGGGCTGACCTTCGTGCTCGGCCTGACGTTCCGGATGTTGGCGATCCGCTACAAATGGGAGATGCCGAAATTCGTCTTCAGCGGCGAGGATCGCTGATCAGCTATTTCGCCGTCAGCGCCCTTATTTCGCTGTCCGCGCCTTGGCGACCTCGTCCGCCGTCACGGCCGGCGCCGCATTGCCCCAGGAATTTCGGATGTAGGTTGCGACGTCGGCGACCTCCTGGTCGGTGAGTTTTGGATAGGCCGGCATCGAGCCTGCGTTGGGTGCGCGCGGCGTGGTCAAGGTCTGCGCGCCGTCGAGGATGATGCGCAGCGTGCTCGCAGGATTAGCCGATTGCAAATTGGTATTGCCGGGCAGCGGCGGATAGATCCGTGGCGCGCCGGAGCCATTGAGCTCATGGCAGGCGACGCAGGCGCCGCGATAGAGCCGCTCGCCATTGCTCATCTGCGCCGGTGAGGGCGGGGTGACCGCAGGTTCCGGCGCGCCGGCCGGCAGGCTCTTCAGATAGACCGCGATCGCGTGCACGTCGGCGTCGCTCATCTTCGAGGTCGAGTTGACCACCACCTCGGACATCAACGGACCGGCATGGCTGTGCCCGTTGCGGCCGCTCTGCAGATATTCGGCGATGTCGCCGGCGCTCCATGATTTCAGCCCGCTGCGCGCGGCGCCGTCGAGCCGCGGCGCGAACATGCCTTGCACGATGCTGCCACTGAGCGCCTGGTCGCGTCTGTCGGCGCCGAACGCATTCTTCGGCGTGTGGCAGGCGCCGCAATGGGCGAGGGCCTCGACGAGGTAGCGGCCGCGATTCCATTCCGCGGTCTTGCTCTGGTCCGGCTGGATGATCCCCGGCGCGAAGAACAGGGCGTTCCAGCCGCGCATCAGCACGCGGTAGTTCAACGGCCAGCGCAGCTCGGGCGGCGGCGCCTTGTTGCTGACCGGCGCGAGCGTCGCGAGATAGGCGCGGATCGCCAGGATGTCGTCGCGGATCAGCTTGGTGAAAGACGGGTAGGGGAAGGCAGGGTAGTAATGCGCCCCGGTCGGCGAGACGCCCATCCGCAGCGCGCGCAGGAAATCGTCGTCGCTCCACCCGCCGATGCCGGTATCGCGATCGGGGGTCAGGTTCGGCGAGAACACCGCTCCGAATGGCGTGTCGATCCGCTTGCCGCCGGCGAAGGGCTTGGCCGGATCGGCGGTGTGGCAGCTTGCGCAGTCGCCGGCAATCGTGAGCGCCTTGCCGCGGGCGACAATGTCGTCGTCGGTTGGCGCGGCCGTGCATTCGCGGGCCGCGAACGCACTGCACAACAGCATACTGGCCAGAATCGCACCGGTCGTCCGATGTCGTCGCCGCATCCAATCACCTTCCGGTCCACAGGACGCGTTACGCCATTTCGCCGCGGGCCTGTCCAGCGACAGAAACCGAAACGGCGCTGCAATATTCCCGGCACGAAGTTGCGATTTTTGAGTGACGGGCTTGGTCGCCCAGAATTGTGCTGCGCGGGCCGGAATATCCGACATAGACTGGTTCTAACAAGTTCGGATGACTAGCTAAAAAGCAGGCGTCGCGACCAGCGCAAAGAGGGCTAAATGGGAATCAACCAAGGGCCTATCAGCCTCGACCAGAAATACACCCAGGGCACCGGTCACGTCTTCATGACCGGCATCCAGGCGCTGGTCCGCCTGCCCATGGCGCAGATCAGACGCGACCGCGCCGCAGGCCTCAACACGGCAGGCTTCATCTCCGGCTATCGCGGTTCCCCCCTCGGCGGCTATGACCAGCAGCTGTTCGCCGCCCGCAAGCATCTCGAACAGTACAACATCAAATTTCAGCCCGGCGTGAACGAGGACCTGGCGGCCACCGCGATCTGGGGCTCGCAGCAGCTCGCTTTGTCGCCCGGCGCCAAATATGACGGCGCGGTCGGCATTTGGTACGGCAAGGGCCCCGGCGTCGACCGCTGCGGCGACGTCTTCCGCCACGGCAATGCGGCGGGCTCCGCCAAAAATGGCGGCGTGCTCTGCCTTGCCGGCGACGACCACGGCGCAAAGTCCTCCACCGTCCCGCATCAGTCCGACCACGCCTTCATCTCCGCGCTGATGCCCTACCTCTACCCCTCCAGCATCCACGAAATGATCGAGATGGGCCTTTTGGGTATCGCGATGTCGCGCTACTCCGGCTGCTGGGTCGGCATGAAGGTGATCACCGAGACGGTCGAGACCACGGCCGAGATCGACCTCACCGACGAGATGACACCGTTCATCATCCCGGCCGATTTCGAGCTGCCGCCGGGCGGCCTGAACATCCGCTGGCCCGACGACCGCTTCGAGCAGGACCGCCGGCTGCAGGACTACAAGGGCTTTGCCGCGATCGCCTTTGCCCGCGCCAACAAGGTCAATCGCATCACGATGGATTCGCCGAACGCGCGCTACGGCATCATGGCCTCGGGCAAGAGCTACGAGGACATCCGCCAGGCACTGCGCGAGCTCGGCATCACGCCGGAGATCGCCGCCAAGATCGGCATCCGCCTCTACAAGATCGGCATGCCCTGGCCGCTGGAGCCGGAAGGCGTACGCAACTTCGCCGTCGGCCTCGAGGAAATCTTCATCGTCGAGGAGCGCCGCGAGATCGTCGAGAACCAGGTCAAGCAGGAGCTGTTCAACTGGCGCGACGACGTGCGTCCGCGCATCGTCGGCAAGATGGACGATCACGACAAGCGCTTCCTGACCTTCGCCGCCGAGCTCAGCGTGGCCTCGCTTGCAAGCTCGCTCACCGAACGGCTGCTTCGACTTAATCTCAATCCTGAAATCGCCGAGATGCTGCGCGCCAAGGCCGACTGGTTCAACGGTCGCCAGTCGTCGCAGATGCAGGCAACGGCACCGGTCAGCCGCACGCCGTATTTCTGCTCAGGCTGCCCGCACAACACCTCGACCAAGGTACCGGAAGGTAGCCGCGCGCTCGGCGGCATCGGCTGCCACTTCATGGCGCTGTGGATGAACCGCTCGACCGAGACCTTCACCCATATGGGCGGCGAGGGCGTGCCGTGGGTCGGCATCGCGCCGTTCACCAACGAGAACCACATCTTCGCCAATCTCGGCGACGGGACTTATTTCCACTCCGGCATTCTGGCGATCCGTCAATCGATCGCTTCCAAGGCCAACATCACCTACAAGATCCTCTACAACGACGCCGTCGCTATGACCGGCGGCCAGCGCCACGACGGCGACCTGTCGCCGCAACAGATCACCTTCCAGCTCCACGCCGAAGGCATCCGCGAGATCTATCTGGTCTCGGAAAACCCCGCCGCCTATCCGGCCGACAGCATCGCGCCCGGCGTCAAGCTGTTCCATCGCGACGAGCTCGAGAACGTCCAGAAGATGTGCCGCGACACCAAGGGCACCTCGGCGATCGTGTTCGTGCAGACCTGCGCCGCGGAAAAGCGCCGTCGCCGCAAGCGCGGCCTGATGGAAGATCCGGCGCGGCGCGTGCTGATCAATCCTGCCGTCTGTGAAGGCTGCGGCGACTGCTCGGTGCAGTCGAACTGTATCTCGGTCGAGCCGCTCGAGACGGAATTGGGGCGCAAGCGCACCATCAACCAGTCGACCTGCAACAAGGACTATTCCTGCGTAAAGGGCTTCTGCCCGTCCTTCGTCACGGTCGACGGCGGCACGCTCAAGCGTCGCGCGCCGACCGAGCTCGGCGATATCGGCGCCTTGCCGGAGCCGGCCTCGAAGCCCGCGCTCGACCGGCCCTACAACATCGCGGTCGGCGGCGTCGGCGGCACCGGCGTGCTGACGATCGGCGCGCTGCTCGGCATGGCCGCGCATATCGAAGGCAAGGCCTCGATGATCCTCGACATGTCCGGCCTCGCGCAGAAGGGCGGCGCGGTGTTGAGCCATGTCCGGCTCTCCGAGCACACCGCCGACGTGACCTGCTCGCGCATCGTGACCGGCACGGCCGATCTCGTCCTCGCGGCCGACGAGGTCGTCGCGGTCTCGAAGGAAACGATCACGCTGTGCGAGCCGAGCCGCACCGTCGGCATCATCAACAGCCACATCATCCCGACCGCGGATTTCATCCTCAACCGCGACTTCAATTTCCAGAGCCGCAAGGTCAACAGCGTGCTGGAGACCGAGCTGCGCAAGGACTCCGCCTTCTTCGACTTCACCAAGCCGGCCGAGGCGCTGCTCGGCGACTCCATTGCCACCAACATCATGATGATGGGCTTTGCCTATCAACGCGGGCTGCTGCCGCTGTCGGCAGAATCGATCCAGCAGGCGATCGAGGTCAACGGCGTCTCGATCAAGATGAACACGCAGGCCTTCCAGCTCGGGCGTCTGGCCGCGGCCGATCCGGCGCGGCTTGCCTCGATGATGAAGGGGCAGGATGACGACGCAGCCCCGGTCAAGTCGCTGGATGCGATGTCGCTCGACGAGATCATCACCCATCGCATGGCGCTTCTGACCGGCTATCAGAACGCGCGTTTGGCCAAGCGCTACCGCAAGCTGGTCGACCAGGTGCGCGACGCCGCCACCAAGGGCGGCTATGGCGAGGCGCTGCCGCGCGCGGTCGCGATCAACTACGCCAAGCTGCTCGCCTACAAGGACGAGTATGAGGTGGCGCGGCTGTTCACCGACGGCCGCTTCGAGAAGCAGCTGCGCGATCAGTTCGAGGGCGACTTCAAGTTCAACTTCAATCTCGCTCCGCCGATCCTGGGCGGCGGGCTCGATGCGCAGGGCCGTCCGAAGAAGCGCGCCTTTGGGCCGTGGATGATGTCGGCCTTCAGGGTGATGGCGCGATTCCGCTTCCTGCGCGGCACGCCGCTCGACATCTTCGGCTACAATGCCGACCGCAAGCTCGAGCGCGACCTGATCGCGGGCTACGAGAAGGATGTCGCGACGGTGTTGAGCCTGCTGTCGCCGCTCAATCACGACATCGCAGCCGAACTGCTGTCGCTGCCCGATCGCATCCGCGGCTACGGTCCGGTGAAGGACAAGGCGATCAAGGAGGCAAAGGTTCGCTACGCGCAACTCGCCGCCGACCTCGCCAACCCGCCGCCCGCGCCGCGGCAGATGGCGGCGGAGTAGGGCGTAGTCGCAAATCCGATGTCGTCCCGGCGAAAGCCGGGACCCATAACCACCGCACTTCGTTGTAGCGCAACGCTGGGGCCACAGCTCACTCCCACCACACAATCCTGTGGTTGTGGGTCCCGGCTTTCGCCGGGACGACATCCGTTCTTGGGCGCGCATATTGTGCCGCGCGTGACGGTCTCGCCTGACGGAATATTTCCGCGCTTGCCAAGGTCGCGCCGTCGGTTCAGAAAAACGCTGGAGCGAGAAACGCCAGCGGAGAGCGATTTGACCATCAAGGGCAAGGCCTACATTGCCGGGATCTACGAGCATCCCACCCGGCATGCACCCGATAAATCAACAGCACAGCTGCACGCCGAGGTCGCCAAGGGTGCGATCGAGGATGCCGGGCTCACCAAGGACGACATCGACGGCTATTTCTGCGCCGGCGACGCGCCGGGCGGGCTGTGGCCGATGGTCGATTATCTCGGCCTCAACACCAAGAAGCTGCGTCACGTCGACTCCACCGAGACCGGTGGCTGTTCCTATCTGATCCATCTCGGCCATGCCGCCGAAGCGATCGCTGCGGGCAAGTGCTCGGTCGCGCTGGTCACGCTGGCAGGCAAGCCGCGCACCGGCCCGATGCCGCCGCGCGCCTCGGGCGCCGAGGCCGATTTCGAACTGGCTTACGGGGCTACCACGCACAATGCCTATGGCATGTGTGCCATGCGCCATATGCACGACTACGGCACCACCTCCGAGCAGCTCGCCTGGATCAAGGTCGCGGCCTCGCATCACGCACAATACAATCCGCATGCGATGCTGAAGGAGGTTGTCACAGTCGAGGACGTCTTGAACTCACCGATGATCTCGGACCCGCTGCACCGGATGGACTGCTGCGTCGTCACCGACGGCGGCGGCGCGATGATCGTGACCACGCCGGAGATCGCCAAGAGCCTGAAGAAGCCGCTCGTGCGCCTGATCGGCCATGGCGAGGCGATGAAGGGCCCGCGCGGCGGCAAGGATCTCGATCTGACATACTCCGCCGGCGTGTGGTCCGGCCCACGTGCTTTTGAAGAAGCGGGCGTGACGCCGAAGGACATCAAATACGCCTCGATCTATGACAGCTTCACCATCACGGTGCTGATGCAGCTCGAGGATCTCGGCTTCTGCAAGAAGGGCGAGGGTGGCAAGTTCGTCGCCGACGGCAATCTGATCTCGGGCGTCGGCAAGCTGCCGTTCAACACCGATGGCGGCGGCCTGTGCAGCAACCATCCCGTCAATCGCGGCGGCATGACGAAAATCCTCGAGGCGGTGCGCCAGTTGCGCGGCGAGGCGCATCCGAAGGTGCAGGTGCAGAACTGCGACCTCGCGATCGCCCACGGCACCGGCGGTCTGCTCGGCGTTCGCCACGCCGCCTCAACCTGCATTCTGGAGCGTGCGTGATGTCTGAAGCGAAGAAGTACAATGCCCCGGTGACCAATCCGGAGACCGCGCCGTTCTGGGAAGCGGCGAAGGCGGGCAAGTTCATGATCAAGCGCTGCACCACCTGCGGCGAAGCGCATTACTTCCCGCGCGCGATCTGTCCGTTCTGCTTCTCCGACAAGACGGTGTGGGAAGAGTCGAGCGGCGAGGCCACGGTGTACACCTACAGCCTGATGCGGAAGTCGCCGACCGGTCCGTATGCGATCGCCTATGTGACGCTGAAGGAAGGCCCGTCGCTGCAGACCAATATCGTCGATTGCGATCTGGAGCAGGTGAAGATCGGCCAGAAGGTCAAGGTGGTGTGGAAGCCGACCGACGGCGCGCCGCTGCCGTTCTTCACGCCGTCGTAAATACCTTCTCCCCTTGTGGGAGAAGGTGGCGGCTGAAGGCCGCCGGATGAGGGGTTCTTTCCGCGAACGATAGTCTCTCTGCGGCGCGAACCCCTCACCGAAGCGAGTTTGTGACGACTGCCGGTGCGGCCCTCTTCCGCAAGGGGAGAGGGCGCATCAATTGGCAGCGCAAAGCGAGAAAAGAGTTCGGGGAGAAACAACAATGCCAATCGTGTACGAACAGCTGATGGCCCTGAAGAATCTCGGCCAGAAATACAGCTACAGCGATCGCGACGTGATGCTCTACGCCTATGGCATCGGGCTCGGCGCCGATCCGATGGACGAGAAGGAGCTCGCCTTCGTCAATGAGGGCGTGCTGACGCCGCGCCCGCTCAGGGTGGTGCCGACCTTCGCCTCGGTCGCCGCCTGGGGCGCCGGCCCCGGCGAGATGAACCTCAACCGCGTGATGGTGGTCGACGGCGAGCGCGACATCACCTTCCACAAGCCGTTCGCGACCGCAGCCCACATCACGGCCGACTCGACCGTGCTCGACGTGTTCGACAAGGGCAAGGACAAGGGCGCGGTGATCCGCCACCAGACCGTGCTCAAGGACGAGAAGGGCGACAAGCTCGCAACCCTCGTCGCCTCGCGCTTTGCCCGGGGCGATGGCGGCTTCGGTGGTCCGTCCGATGGCCAGCCCGAGCCGCACAAGGTGCCGGAGCGTGCGCCCGACAAGGTGGTCGACATCACCACGCGGCCCGACCAGGCGCTGATCTATCGGCTCTGCGGCGATCGCAACCCGCTGCATTCCGATCCGGAATTCGCGAAGAAGGCCGGCTTCCCGCGGCCGATCCTGCACGGCATGTGCACTTACGGCATCACCTGCCGCGGCGTGCTGCAGACCTACGCCGATTACGATCCGTCCGCCTTCAAGCAACACGCGGCGCGGTTCTCCTCGCCGGTGTTTCCCGGCGAGACCGTGACCATGGAGCTGTGGAAGGACGGCAACGTGGTGTCGTTCGAGGCCAAGGTGAAATCGCGCGGCGTCACCGTGATCAAGAGCGGCAAGACGGTGCTGGCTTAGTACTCCGTCATTCCGGGATGGTCCGAAGGACCAGACCCGGAATCTCGAGATTCCGGGTTCGCGCTGCGCGCGCCCCGGAATGACGGCAACAAAAAGGGAGAAACGACCATGGGATTACTCGACGGCAAGGTGGCGCTGATCACGGGCGCCGGCGGCGGACTTGGTGAGGCCTACGCAAAGCTGTTTGCGCGCGAGGGCGCAGCCGTGGTGGTCAACGATCTCGGCGGTCCGCGCGACGGCTCGGGCTCCGACAAGTCGATGGCCGACAAGGTGGTCGACGCGATCAAGGCCGAGGGCGGCCGTGCGGTCGCCAACGGTGCCGACATCTCGACCCTGGCCGGCGGCCAGTCGGTGTTCGACGACGCCATCAAGCATTTCGGCCGTGCCGACATCCTGGTCAACAATGCCGGCATCCTGCTCGACGAGACCTTCCACAAGGCCAAGGAAGCCAACTGGGACAGGGTGATGAAGGTGCATCTGAAGGGCACCTTCTGCTGCACCCAGCCGGTGTTCAAATGGATGCGCGACAATGGCGGCGGCGTCATCGTCAACACCTCCTCGACCTCGGGCCTGATCGGCAATTTCGGCCAGACCAATTACGGCGCGGCCAAGGGCGGCATCTGGGGCCTCTCCAACGTGCTGGCGATCGAGGGCCGCAAGTACAACATCCGGATCTGGACGCTGGCGCCGGGCGCGCTGACCCGCATGACCGCAGACCTGCCGCGCTACAAGGAGAACCCGGGCGCGGCGCTCGGCCCAGACGGCATTGCGCCGGCGGTGCTGTACATGGTGAGCGACCTGTCGGGCGACCAGACCGGCAAGGTGCTCGGCGTCTCCGGTCCGCGCGGCGTCCGCGAAATGCGGATGATGGAAATGGAAGGGTGGACGCCGCCGTTCACGGGATGGAAGGCCGAGGATATCGTCACGCATGCCAACGAGATCTTCTTCTCCGAGGAGGAGATCAAGAAGTCGGCGCGGCGGTTCAAGTAGACGAGTGCCATTCCGGTGCGATGCGCGGCATCGGACCGGAATCCTCCGGCTTCGGCCGGGGAATAGGGCTTCGGCGACGCGCAATGGCGCATTCCGGAATGACGCTGTATAGAGGGCGGAAACAGACGAGGCACCCATGACCAAACTCACCGCCCAGGCCGCAGGAACCTTCGCGATCGCGCCGACCCCGTTCCACGACGACGGCCGCATCGACGAGGCATCGATCGACCGGCTGACCGATTTCTACACCGAGGTCGGCTGTGACGGTGTCACGGTGCTGGGCATCCTGGGTGAGGCGCCGAAGCTCGATGCCGCGGAGGCGGAGCAAGTCGCGCTGCGCTTCGTCAAGCGCGCCAAGAAATTGCAGGTGATCGTCGGTGTCTCGGCGCCCGGCTTTGCCACGATGCGCTCGCTGGCGAAGAAGTCGATGGATGCGGGCGCTGCCGGCGTCATGATCGCGCCGCCGCCGCATCTGCGCACCGACGACCAGATCACAGGTTATTTCAAGCAGGCGCAGGAAGCGATCGGCGACGATATTCCCTGGGTGCTGCAGGACTATCCGTTGACGCTCACCGTCGTGTTCACGCCCGCCGTGATCCGCAAGATCGTGATGGACTCGCCATCCTGCGTGATGCTCAAGCACGAGGACTGGCCGGGCCTGGAGAAGATCTCCACCTTGCGCAACTTCCAGAAGGACGGCTCGCTGCGGCCGCTGTCGATCCTGGTCGGCAATGGCGGCCTGTTCCTCGATTTCGAGATGGAGCGCGGTGCCGACGGCGCGATGACCGGCTATGCATTCCCCGAGCTCCTGATCGACGTCGTCAATCTGTCGAAGGCGGGAAAACGCGATGCTGCGCATGATCTGTTCGACGCGCATCTGCCGCTGATCCGCTACGAGCAGCAGCCCGGCGTTGGCCTCACCGTGCGCAAATATGTGCTGCAGAAGCGCGGCATCATCTCCTCCAGCGCCCAGCGCAAGCCCGGTGCGGTCATCACGCCGCAGGCGAGGGCGGAGGTCGACTATCTGCTCTCCCGCGTGGCGCGCGTCGACCGCCGCGCCAATCTCCAACCGCAATCCAGTGCAGCAGGATAATTATGACCGAGATCGTTGCCCCGCGCCTTGCTTCGACCGTGCTGCTGCTGCGTGACGGAACGCCGTCCGAAATCGAAGTCTTCATGATGGTTCGCCATCACCAGATCGAGTTCAACTCGGGTGCGCTGGTGTTTCCGGGCGGCAGCGTCGACAAGAACGACAAGGAGATCGCCGCCGATCCCGCGCTTTATTCCGGCGGGGAAGGGCTCGACGGCGACGCGCTCGGTTTCCGGATCGCGGCGATCCGCGAAACTTTCGAGGAGAGCGGAATCCTGCTGGCGCGGCCGCAGCGGTCGAAGGATCTGGTCGACGCCAAGCGTGCGAACGACATCGCGACCGCGCATCGTGCGGCGTTGAACGAAGGCAAGATCAGCTTCCTCAAGGTGCTCACGGACAATGGCATGGTGCTCGCGCTCGACGAACTCGTGCCGTATGCGCACTGGATCACGCCGGAAGGCATGCCGAAGCGCTTTGACACCTGGTTCTTTCTGGCTGCAGCGCCGCCCGAGCAGCTCGGCGCCCATGACGGCAAGGAATCGACCGATTCGATCTGGGTGTCGACGCGCGAGGCGCTGGAGGGCGGCGAAACCGGCCGCTTCAAGCTGCCGTTCCCGACCACGCGCAATCTGATCAGGCTCGGCAAGCAGCCGAACGTCGCTGCTGCGCTCGCCGACAGCAAGGGCAAGTCGATCGTCGCCGTGATGCCGGTGATGACCAAGACCGCCACCGGCCGCCAGCTCCGCATCCCCAAGGAAGCCGGCTACGACGGTGAGGTGTTCGACGTCGGTGCGATGGGGTAGTCCCGTCGGTCATCCGTCGCCCTCTCTACACTTCGGCCTCTATCGAAGTATCGCCACCGGAAGCTCGCTATAACCACGTAGGTCACCGCGCTGGGCCAATTGCCCCGCGCAAAAGGAGCCGACGTGCAAGCATCTTTCGAAACGCCAATATCCGACGAAATCCATCTGACATTGCCCGGCAGTGACGAGACGCTGCTGCTGCTGCGGCACTGGCCAGGCGCAGGCGATCCCGTGCTTTACGTTCACGGTGCGACGTTCCCGTCGTCGCTGTCGGTTGGCTACCGCTTTGGCGGGCGGTCTTGGGCGGACGATCTCAATGCCGCCGGCTTCGACGTCTGGGGTTTTGATTTCGTCGGCTTCGGCGGCTCGAGCAGGCCGCGGCAAATGTCGGTGCCCGCGAGCGGGGTCGCGCCGCTCGGCCGCGCACCGGAAGCCGCCGTTCAAGTCAGCGCGGTGGTCGATCACATCCGCAAGGCGCGCGCCGGTGCGCCGGTTCACATCGTCGCGCATTCATGGGGCACGATGGCGGCCGGCCGTTTTGCGGCCGACCGCCCGGAAGCCGTCGGCCGCCTCGTGCTGTTCGGACCGATCGTCCGACGTGAGCTGCGCGGCTTGCCGCTTCCCGAGAGTATCGGCGCATGGCGCGAGGTCACCATCGCGGATCAATTGAAGCGATTTGTCGAGGACGTCCCGCCGTCGCATCCGCCGGTGCTGATCGAGCCTGACCTCGCTGAATGGGGGCCGGCCTATCTGGCAAGCGATGACGGCGCGACCGGACGCAACCCGCCAGCGGTCCGGATTCCGAACGGGCCGCAGGCGGACATCATCGCCGCGATGTCGGGGCAGCTCGCCTACGATCCGCGCCGCGTCCAGGCTCCGACACTGATCGTGCGCGGTGAATGGGACAACCTTTGCCAGGATGCCGACGCGGCCTGGCTGACACATGCGCTGGGCGCCTCGACGAAGGCCGACGTCGTCGTGCCGAGGGCAACGCATTTGATGCATCTCGAACACGGGCGGGAAGGCCTGTTTGCTGCGACTGCCGGCTGGCTCGCAGGGAGCGTATCGTGAGCGGGCCCGCGACTGGCGACGCGCGCCAACCCCACATGGGCTTCGAGCTGGCGCTGCTGCTGGTGCTCGCCACCCTCTGGGGCGGCTCCTACACCTTCATCAAGCTCGGCGTCGCGACCATCCCGCCGATCACGCTGATCGCGGCGCGTACTGCGATCGCGGGGCTCCTGCTGCTCGTCATCATGCGGATGCGCGGCGTGACCATGCCGACCGACGGCGCGACCTGGCGCCGCTTCATCTTCCAGGCCTGCCTCAACAGCGTGATCCCGTGGACGCTGATCGCCTGGGGCGAGCGCTTCGTCGACGCCGGGCTCGCCACCATCCTCAATTCGGCCTCGCCGATCTTCACCTTCCTGTTCACGGTCGCGATCACCCGCCACGAGGCGGCGAGCCCGCGCAAGCTGTTCGGGGTGATTGCCGGTATGGCCGGCATCTGCCTGATCGTCGGCGTCGATGCATTCCGCGATCTCGGGGAGGGTATCGTGGCCGAGGTCGCGATCGTCGTGGCCACGATCTGCTACGCCTGCGCCGCGATCTTCAGCCGCGGTTTCAAGGGGCTCGATCCGATGGCGCCGGCCGCGGGCTCGCTGATCGCGGGCGCCGCGATCCTGATTCCGCTCAGCCTCGTTGTCGAGCGGCCCTGGACGCTGGCGCCATCGACCAGCTCGCTCGCCGCCTTGCTGGCGCTTGCGGTGTTCTCGACCGCGATCGCCTTCGCGATCTACTTCCGCCTGATCCAGACCCTGGGCTCGGTCGGCACCACCGCGCAGGCCTATCTGCGGGTGCCGATCGGGGTGGCGCTCAGCGTCGTTTTTCTGGGCGAGCGACTGAGCCCGGCGGCATGGCTCGGGCTCGCCTGCGTCGTGATCGGCGTCGCCGCGATGACAATTCCTTCGCGAAGGGTCTCGGCTGCCTGAGGTCATCGCCGCGATGACGATTCCGGCGCGAAGGATCACCACGGCCTGAAGTTTCGTCTCCCGAAACCGGCGCCTTGCTGGCGGCAGCCAATCCCTGCATCCTGTCCGCAACAAGATGACAGGCGGGAAACCGGACGATGCTGCGGCGGATCAACCTCATTGCCGGTACCTGCCTTGCGCTGCTGGCGCTGGCGGGCGCGGGACGCGCGCAGGATTTCCCGAACCGGCCGATCCGCATCGTCATTCCCTATGCGCCCGGCAGCGTCGCCGACGTGTTCGCGCGCATTGTCGCGCAGGACATGCAGGAGCAGTGGAAGGGCACCATCGTCGTCGAGGCCAAGTCCGGCGCCAACGGCTCGATTGCGGCCGAGGAGGTCGCGCGGTCCGCGCCCGACGGCTATACGTGGCTGCTGGTGACGACGTTCTTCACCGCAAGCCCGGCGCTGAACACCCAGCTGCGCTGGGATCCGGTCAAGGATTTCGAGCCGGTCGGGCAGATCTGTCTCGCCCCGAACTTCTTCATCGTGCCGACGTCGTTGCCGGTGAAGTCCGTTGCCGACTATGTCGCGCTCGCCAAGGCCAAGCCGGGCACGCTGAACTACAGCCATCCCGGCAAGGGCTCGACCGGCCATCTCGGCTTCGAGCTGTTCAAGCGGTTGGCCGGGATCGACGTCACCGCGATCGGCTACCGCGGCTATCCGCAGATGGTGCCTGATATCGCGAGCGGCCTGATTACCTCGAGCTTCCTGTCGGCGAACCAGGCGCTGGCCCAGGTGCAATCCGGCAGCATCAGGATCATCGCGTCGATCAGCGACGGCCGCTCCAAGTATTTCCCCGATGTGCCTACCATGGCCGAGCAGGGCTTTGCCGAGGCACAGGTGACGCCGTGGTTCGGCTTCGTGGTGCCGGCAGGCACCCCGCAGCCGGTGGTCGAACGCATCAGCGCGGCGCTGGAAACGGCGCTGGCCTCCGCCGAGGTGCGCAAGAAGCTCGACGTGGCCGGCTGCGACGCCAGGAGCGGGCCGCTCAAGCGCTTCGCTGAGATCATCAAGGTCGACGTCGCGATCTGGGCCAGGGTGGTCAAGGAGGCCGGCATCCCGCCGGACTAGGCCGCGTTAATCTTTGCCGGAATCGGCCGCCGGCGGTCCCGGGTGATACAGGTCACACCGCCGGCCGGTCCGGGGCTTCAGCATGTTTCCCCAAAGCCCGTAAATTCCCGTATATTGGGGCGCATTGGACCCCGGCCTTGATGACATGACCGCTGAATTGCCGCCGAATTCGCAAGCGCCGCGTGCGTTCTCCCTCTCCATTGGCCAGCTCACGTTCGGCAGCTTCCTGCTGGTGCTGGCTGTGATCATCATCACGTCCACGGCCAGCGTGATCGCGATCCGGCACATCGATACGACTTTCGCCGAGCTGCAGCGGCTGCAAAGCGTCGGCGACATCGCCGAGGACATCGACCGTCGTACCAACGAGCTGCGGCTGGCGGCGCGGGACTTCGTCACCGAGCCCGGCAACCAGTCGGCCCAGGTCGCAGAGGCGGCCCAGTCGCTGAGCGAGATCCTGAAGAAGACCCGGATCGAGCTGGCGCCCGAGCAGCAGGACATGATCGACGGCGTCACCCAGCGGCTGGCAACCTATCGCAGCGGGATCGAGCGCATCTCGGCGTTGCTCAGCCGCCGCGCGGAGATCGTCGCCGGGCTGCCGCCGCTGCGCGACGCCTTCGACAAGGCGGTCGCCGTCAGCAATGATGCGGCGCTGGCCAAAGCGCTGTCGCAGGCCCAGAGCCGCATTGCCACCGCGCTCCTGGCGCACAACACGTCGGCGGCCGAGCAGGCCGCGCAAAGCATGCGGGCGATGACCATCGCCGACCCCACCCTGCGCAGCACGGTCGACAATTATGCCGAGGCGATCAGCGCGATTTCGGTGCGCGAGGGCCAGATCGCCGACATCGACCGCGAGGTGCTCGGCGCCGAAGGCCGCCTGATCCAGAAGGTCACCGAGCTGTTGCGCGAGCTCAGCTCTCGCCGCGGCCATGTGCTGTCGCGCGATTTTGCGCGCACGCTGGCCGAAGCAAAATGGCAGAGCATCGTGCTCGGCACGGCAGGGGTGCTGATCGGCCTGTTCGCCTCGGTGCTGGTGGTTCGCCGCACCGTTCGCCCGCTCGCCAGGATCGCCGGGTCGATCCGCAAGGTCGCGGGCGGCGAGAAGAGCGCCTTCATTCCGGGCGCCGACCTCGACAACGAGATCGGCGACATTGCGCGCGCCGCCGAAGTGTTCCGCCAGACCCTGGTCGACGCCGACAGCGCGCGCGAGGCCGCACTGCGCGCGCTCGCCGAGCAGCGGCTCGCCGAGGAGAGCTACCACAAGCTGTTCGAGGCTTCGGTCGACGGCATCTACGTCACGACGCCGGGCGGCGCGCTGCTCAACGCCAATCCGGCGCTGGCGCGGATGATGGGCTATGCCACGCCGCAGGACCTGATCAACGGCATCGGCGACATCGCCTCCACCGTCTATGTCGATGCTGCGGCGCGAGAGCAGTACCAGCAGCTGATGCAGCGCGACGGCACGGTGCGTGACTACGAGTATCAGGTGCGCTCGCGCGACGGCACCGCGCTGTGGCTGTCCGATTCCGCGACCGTCGTGCGCAACGACGAGGGCGAGGTGATCCGCTACGAGGGCACGGTGCGCGACATCACCGACCAGAAGCGCGCCGAGGATGCCATCGCCGAAGGCCGCCGGCTGTTGCAGATGGTCATCGACACGGTGCCCGCCGTCATCAACGTCAAGGAACGCAATTTGCGCTACGTGCTGATGAACCGCTACATGGCGGGCATCTTCGGCATCGAGCCGCAGGACGCGATCGGCCAGACCACTGCCGAGCTGATGTCGCGCTATGGCGCGGCCAAGACCGACGAGAACGACAAGCGCGTGCTGTCGGCGCGCCGCGAGCTTGGCTTCTATGAAGAAGAGTACAAGGACGCAGCCGGCAACATGCGGCAATGGCTCGTCAACAAGCTGCCGATCCTCGACGCGCAGGGCGACATCGAGAACATCGTCACGGTCGCGCTCGACATCGGCGAGCGCAAGCGGTCCGAACAGGAGATGCGCAAGGCGAGGGATTCCGCCGAGGCTGCGCTGCGCAATCTGCGCGAAACCCAGAATTCGCTGATCGAGGCCGAGAAACTCGCCGCGCTCGGCCGCCTCGTGGCCGGCGTCGCCCATGAGGTCAACAATCCCGTCGGCATCAGCCTCACGGTGGCCTCCGCGCTGGAGCGCAAGACCGCGAACTTCGCGACCCAGGTCGAGCGCGGCGACTTGCGACGCTCGAGCCTCAACGACTTCCTGAACACGGCGCGGGATGCCTCCTCGCAGCTCGTCGCCAATCTGAACCGCGCCGCCGAGCTGATCCAGTCGTTCAAGCAGGTCGCCGCCGACCGCAACTATTCGGACCAGCGCACCTTCGATCTCGGCGATCTCACCGAGCAGGTGGTGATGAGTCTGCGGCCCGGTCTGCGCAAGCACAATCTGACGCTCAACGTCGATTGCGAGCCGAACCTGATCATGAATTCCTATCCCGGACCGTATGGCCAGGTGCTGACCAATCTGTTCCTCAACGCGGTCGCGCATGCGTTCCCGGACGGCAAGGCCGGCGAGGTCGAGATCCAGGTCCACGCCTCCGGCGGCGACAATGTCGAGGTGATCTTCGCCGACAATGG
Source organism: Bradyrhizobium sp. ma5 (assembly GCF_042258955.1). Classification (NCBI taxonomy): domain Bacteria; kingdom Pseudomonadati; phylum Pseudomonadota; class Alphaproteobacteria; order Hyphomicrobiales; family Nitrobacteraceae; genus Bradyrhizobium; species Bradyrhizobium sp. ma5. Next base: position 5,235,505 of record NZ_CP170156.1, on the reverse strand, counting down.
CTGCGGCATGAGCCTCGACGTGCGCCGCCGCGCCTTCGATCCGTTCTTCACGACGCGGCGCGACCAGGGCGGCACCGGGCTCGGGCTGCACATCGTCTACAGCATCATCACCAACCGCCTCGGCGGCCGGCTCTCGCTCGAGTCCGCGCCCGGCAACGGCACCCGCATCCAGATGATCCTGCCGCGCGTCGCACCGCTGGAGCAGGCCGCGGAGTAGGGCGCGCGATTGCCTGTCCGTCTTGTGCTCTGACCCCGCCTCGTGCTCTGACCCCGCCATCCTAAGGCGCGAGCGGAGCGAGCCTCGAAGGGTGAACGGCCCGCTGGTGGCCGTCGACCCTTCGAGACGGCCGCGTTGCGGCCTCCTCAGGGTGATGGTTGGATTTTCGAGTGCGCGAGAAGGCCATCAATATTCGATCGGCATCGATCAATGCCCGGCGGCATTGGACCGTCCGCGACAACGCTCCTACGGCTCGCTCAGCCGACCCGGGGATCAACGGGCGGTACGGGCAGGGAGGACGACATGATTTCACGGCGCAATCTGATGGCCGGCATCGGCGCGGGCATCGCGAGCGCAGCGGCTAGCCGCGTCATGGCGCAGTCGTTCCCGTTCAAGCCGAACCAGCGCTACCCGGATCCGGCCGTCGAGATCCTCGATCCGGCCTTTGCCAAGTACCGGCTCTACAGCTCTACGCTGGAGCAGGTCGCGACCGGCATGCGTTGGGCGGAAGGGCCGGCCTATTTCCCCGAAGGCGGCTATGCTGTTCAGCGACATCCCCAACAACCGAATCATGAAGTACAGCGGGAAGGATGGCAGCCTCAGCGTCTTCCGCAGTCCCGCCAATTTCGCCAACGGCAACACCCGCGACCGCCAGGGGCGGCTCGTCACCTGCGAGCACTCGGTGACACGGCGGATCACGCGCACCGAGAAGACCGGCAAGATCACCGTGCTGGCCGATAGTTTCGAGGGCAAGCGCTTCAATTCGCCGAACGACATCGTGGTGAAATCCGACGACACGATCTGGTTCTCCGATCCGGTGTTCGGCATCGCCGGCGAATGGGAGGGCTTCAAGGCCAAGCGCGAGCAGGACAACACCAACGTCTTCCGGATCGGCACCGACGGAAAGCTAACCGCCGTCATCACCGATCTGGTCAATCCCAACGGGCTCGCCTTCTCGCCGGACGAGAAGAAGCTCTACGTCGTCGAGTGGAAGGGCACGCCGAACCGCAGCATCTGGAGCTACGACGTCAATGCCGATGGCACCGTCGGCAACAAGACCAAGCTGATCGACGCCGCCGATCAAGGATCGCTCGACGGCTTCCGCGTCGACCGCGACGGCAATCTGTGGTGCGGCTTGGGCAGCAACGGCGCGCTGCAATCGGAGCCTGTCGAGACGGGCGGCCGCAAGATCTATCAGCTCAAGGGCAAACCTGAGGATCTCGACGGCGTCATGGTGTTCAGCCCGCAGGGCAAGCCGCTCGGTTTCATCCGCCTGCCGGAGCGCTGCGAGAACCTGACCTTCGGTGGACCCAAGAACAACCGCTTGTACATGGCGTCATGCCATTCGATCTACGCACTCTATGTCGAGACGCACGGCGCGACGTGAGGCATCTACTGCGCCCCTACCTCTCCGACCCGTCATCCTGAGGAGCGCGCTCTTGCGCGCGTCTCGAAGGATCGACGGCCGCTAGCGGGGCCGTGCATCCTTCGAGACGCCGCTTTGCGGCTCCTCAGGATGACGGGACTCAGACCATGGTTTCGATCCCTAGTTGATATCCGCGAGCTTGTGCAGCGTCGCGCCGAAGATCAGGCTCGCCTTGCCGACCAGCGCGGTTCCACTCATGGTGCCGCGGGTGTCGGTGAAGGTGCCGGAGACGCCGATGCCGACCGGCGCCGGCCCGCCGAACAGCGGGTTGTCGGTCTCGCGCGGCGTGGTGTGGCGTTGCACGAGGACCTCGCCCTTGAACGCATCACCCTTCACCGTGTAGCTGCCGGTGTAATACAGATAGGCATCGCCGCCGAGAATTTGCCCGTCGCGGAAGAGAATCACTCCGCTGCCCTTGCCGACGCGTCCGTCCAGCAGGGTGACGTGGATTGAGTACAGCCCGTTCTTCATAATGTCCCATTTACCGGCTGCCGCGCCCGCAGCAATCCGGATTGGTTTTTTATGCCAAAGCGAGCAACCTCGTGCAATGCGGCAGGTTGATTCCGGGGGGTCCGGAGTGGCCGTGAACCCTCGGTTCCTGCCAGGCGGTGTGACGGCGCGATGACAGCGGACCGTACGCGCGAATCGAACTGGCCCGCGAAATGCATAGCTCTGGTTGCACTGGCCGGTGAGTGCTGGAGCGAACACATGTCAGACTGGATTGAATCGGGTGGCCGTTTGGCGCGCCCTCGCAATGCCAATGGAACTTGGGCCCGTCGTGCGGGCCGTGTGATGGTGTTTCTCGGACTGATGATGCTGGTGCTGGCGGCCGCCGTGCAAATCGCGCGGGCGCGCGATCCCGATGGCCGCTACGCCAATTCGCCGCTCAAGGAATGGTTCGACGGTCTGCGCAGCGGCAAGGGGCCATGCTGCTCGGATGCCGACGGCAGCGCGGTCAGCGACGTCGATTGGGAATCGAAGGACGGGCACTACCGCGTGCGTCTCGACGGAGCCTGGGTCGATGTTCCCGACGAGGCTGTGGTCACCGAGCCCAACCGGGTCGGCCGCGCCATGGTCTGGCCGATCAAGAGCTACATGGGCGTGACGATCCGCTGCTTCATGCCCGGCAGCATGACGTAGCGGAGCGGTCGTCGCTCACGCGTATTTCTGGTCGCGCTCGAGCAGTTCGATCGAGATGCCTTGCGGGCCGCGGATGAAGCAGATCCGCACGCCGGGGCGGATCGTGGTCGGCTCCTTGGTGAACTCGACGCCCTTGGCCTTGATCTCGGCCGCAACCGCGTCGATGTCCTTCACGGTCAGCCCGAAATGATCGAGCCCCTGATACGGCGTCACCGGCGGGGCATTGACGCCGTCGCCTTGCGTCACCTCCGCGATGAACACCTTGGCGCCGCCGAGCTGGACGTCGATGCGACCGGGGCCGCGGATGATCTCGCCGCCGAGAATGTCGCGCAGCCAGGTCGCGGTTGCCTCGGGATCGGGGCTGCGCAGATGGACATGGTCCCAGGTGACGACAGGCATTGCGGTCTCCTCGTTGTTCTCGCGCCGCTTGCGTGCGCGGCACTCGCTCTCGGGCGGCGCAAATCTAGCGAGCGGCCCGTTGGGATACCATCCCTCCGTGATGCCAGCCGCAAGATTGTCGTCCCGGAATGAAACCATTCCGGCCGTCGGTGATTGGTCTCGCGTGGCCGCTCGACCTGCGGCCGTCCCGGATGCCGCATGCTGAGATGCCCGCGGCTTCTGTGCTGGGCGGCTCGATCGGGCGTCGAGGGTGAGGGCACGACGATGCGGATCGGCTTGGCGTCGTTTCGAAGGCATACCGCCGGACGTCTCGGTGAGGGCGGCCTTTGCGTCAGCCTGCTGCTGTCGGCGATCGCGGTTGCCGGGACTGCGGCTTGGTTCATGCTCCCTGAGCCGAGCGATGCCGGAGAGCAGGATGTCAGGCCGGCGTCTTCCGCCGTCATCCGCTCCGCGCAGGATGCATCGACCGGTGCGCAGCCTGCCCAAATCACAAATCAAGCCGCTAGGGATGCGCCGGCCGCACCGGCAGGTGAACCGGCCACGGTCGGCATCGCCACCGCCGCGCAGCCAGCCGAGGCGGCCAAAGCGTCCGAGCCCGGAACCGAAAGATCGCCGCTGGACCGGCTGCGGATCGCTTCGCAATCCTGGCGGCGCGGCGGGCTGGGTTCGAAGATGCTGGTCACCCTGACGCTGCGTAATGCCAATGATTTCGCGGTAAAGGATATCCAGATCGCCTGCGCCTTCATCCGCAGCGACGGCAGCCCCGTGACGGAACGCAAGCGGCTGATCCCGGACACCATCGCTATGAAGAGCCGCAAGACCTATCCGCGAATGCTGATCGGGTTCGTAAACGTTAACGCAAACAAGGCGAAATGCGCCGTCGTGACGGCCAGTCGGGCTTAGTCCCTGCATCCCGAAAAAGTGACCGGGAATTGACTTGCCGGGTGAACCGTAACGGCCAGGCAGGAACTAACTAATAAGCCGACCGTTAGAGAACGACCCGGAAGCGCAGGATGGCGTCTGTCCGGGTGATCATGCGCAGACGATGAATTCGTTGCGCGATGGCTGGTGTCGTCGCGTCGAGTTGAACCGCGCCCGCAGCGCGGGGGGAGCTATCAAAATGCCTGTGGCGCGTTATTTCCTGTTCGTTGGTGGCGTGCTGCTTGCGCTGCTCTTCGTCGTCAATGCCTTTGTACCGCAGGAGGCCGTGGTCGCCAGCCAGGGCCTATCGTCGCCCGGCGTCGACAGCAAGACCATGGTACGCATCAAGTCGACCCAAAAACTGCCGGAGCGGGTGGTGTACGACACCAACCTGCCGACCCTCGTTCCGTCGCAGGTGAACGCGGTTGCCGCAGCGGCCCCGCCGGCTGCCAGCGACGCATCGGCGCAGGCCCGCGTCCGCAACACGTTCGCCCAGTTCATTCCGCCGGAGAAGGCTGACGCACAGAAGGGCACCGTGGTGGCCGAGGCGAAGCCGGCCGAGCAGCCGGTGCAGGCGCCGAAGAAGCACAAGATTGCGCGCAGCCATACCCATTCCCAGCAGCCGATGCGGCTGGCCCAGCCCGGCATGTATCAGCCTTATCGTGTCGCGCAGCAGCAGCCGCGCATGGGCTTCTTCGGCGGCTTCGGCACCTGGTAGGCGAGGACACGCCGCAATCGGCAAGCGATACGCCGCCGCAGACACTTGCGGCGGCATTTTCATGTCCGCGAGATCAGACGGGTAACCGGTTGCGGGAAGGCGGCCGGGTGGCCGGAACCGGTTAGCGCGGCAGGCGCGGAATCTTGTCGGCGAAGCCGTTGTAGCAGGTCAGCCGCTCGTCCTCTTCCTTGACGAACCGACAATCGGCAACACCCTTGGCAGGGGCGGCCTTCGGCTTGGGCTGCGGCTTGAAGATCTCGTCGTAGCACATCAGCCGCTCCTTGGTGGCGTCGTCGATGTCCTGGCAGGCCTGGAGCTTCTGCGCGACCGATTGCGGCTTGCCAGGTGCAGCCTTCTCGCCCTTCTTGGCTGCCGATTTCTTCCCGACCTGGACCAGCGGCTTGTCGCCGACCATCGGCTGCGGGGCCGCCGCCGGCTTGTCGGCGGCGGGGGGTGGCGTGGTGGCTGGAGCGGTGCCTTGAGCATGCGCGGCAGCCGGGCAGAGGAGCGCCAGCGCGAGGATGATATGTCTCATGATGAAAATATCCGAAGTGGCGTGATGACCGGAAGGATGGCGCCGGGGATCGGAAAAGCCCGGCAAGCGCCGAGGCTTATCGCAAGTTCTGCCCGAATCCTACCCCCGGAGGGGGCCTGCCCGGCACCGATCCACCGGCAAAGCAGGGGCAATTCGTCGCCGGTTCGGCCGCAAGCGGGCGTGATTTGCGTTTGCCGGGCCGGGCGGCTATGACGGCGCCATCTGCGCGACTGGCGCTTGGATGGACCACCATCGGGGAGCGCAGAGACTGAACGCCGCGCGCCTGGGCACCGCTTCGAAACGGAGGTGCCATGACGGCGAACATTCTTGATGGGCATGCACATGCCCAAATTGTCATCGACAAGGTTGCGAGCGAACTGGACCGGCTGCCCCGCGCGCCCGGGCTCACGGTCGTGCTGGTGGGCGATGACCCGGCGAGCCAGATCTACGTGCAGAGCAAGGTCAGAATGGCCGGGCGGCTTGGCCTGCGCGGCGAGGTCGAACGCCTGCCGGATGACGCCAGCGAAACCGATCTGCTGGCCAGGATCGATGCGCTCAACGCGCGCGATGATATCGACGGCATCCTGATTCAGCTGCCGCTGCCGGCGCATATCGACGCCTTGCGCGTGATGGCGGCGGTCGATCCCGCGAAGGATGTCGACGGCCTGCACGCCCTGAACGCAGGCCGGCTGTTTCACGGCGACGATGCCTTGGTGCCGTGCACGCCGCTCGGCTGCCTCAGGCTGATCAAGTCGATCCGGCCGGATCTCACCGGCGCTCATGCCGTGGTGATCGGCAGCTCCAATATCGTCGGCAAGCCGATGGCCGCGCTGCTGCTGCAGGAGCAGGCGACCGTGACGCAGACCCACATCCACACCCGTGGCATCAGCAAGATCTGCCGCCAGGCCGACATCCTGGTCAGCGCGGTGGGGAAGGCGGGCCTCGTGCGCGGCGACTGGATCAAGCCGCAGGCCATCGTCATCGACGTCGGCACCACGCGCGTCGAGAAGCCGGAGGGCGGCTACGCGGTCTGCGGCGACGTCTTCTTTGACGAGGCGGTGCAGGTCGCCGGCGCGATCACGCCGGTGCCGCGCGGCGTCGGCCCGATGACGATCGCCTGCCTGATGGAGAACACCGTGAAGGCGGCAAAGGCGAGGGCGGCCCGGCTGCAATAGCGCGGGATGCCTGCTGCGAGACGCGAGCGGCGGGTGCCGCGCGCGTCTCGTGCCCGGATGTCCCGTGCGCGAAGTTCATGACCCCTGAGGTAATGGAACGCCCGCAGCATTGGTCTATCGTCGCGCGACACACGGAGGCGGGCGATGCTGTATGCGGAAGATCTCACCGAGGGCCAGACATTCCAGCTCGGCACCTACACCATCGGCGAAGCCGAAATCCTGGAGTTCGCAGGAAAATATGATCCGGTGCCGATCCATACCGATCCCGTCGCGGCCTCGGCGGGCCCGTTCGGCGGCCTGATCGCAAGCGGCTTCAACACCATCGCGATCTATCAGCGGCTCGTCGTGGAGGCGATCTGGACCAAGGTGGCGGGCATCGTCGGGCGGAGCTTCGAGATCCGTTTGCCGAGCCCTGTCCGCCCGGGCGCCACGCTGACCGGGCAATCCCGGATCCAGAAGATCACCATCAGGCCGGAGCGGCGCGACGCCGTCGTGATCTTCAAGACCGAGCTCGTCAACGACGAGCAGCGCCCCGTCCTTGTCCTGGTTCTCGATGCGCTGATCCACATGCGGCCGGCGGAGCAGCAGCGGACATAACCTCTGCCCGGATCGATCTGGCCGCCCGGCAATGCTGCGGCTACCATGGCAAGCCTGCCCCGAACTGGGCGTATCAATGACGTCGTCCTGATATGGCCGGACCGCCGGGCGGCAAATTCGTCGATACGGTTGCAAGACGGATGGTGTGGGCGTGAAGCGCAGCAAGCAGACGCGCGGCGAGATCGAAGCCAAGCAGCACAAGGCTGAGGAATGGCGTCGCACGCTGGCTCAACGCGCCGCCGAACGGCTGCGCCTGCGCGACTACAAGATCGCGCTGGCGCGCGACGAGGTTCCGGTGGTCACGAGCCAGCTCGCACCCACGAACAGCTATTCGATTCCTGATTTCGTCGAACGCGGAACCTATCGGCCCGAGCCGTTCGTCTGCAAGGATTGCGGCGTTGCCGAGGTCTGGACGCCGTTGCAGCAGAAATGGTGGTACGAGACTGCCAAGGGCGACGTGTTCACCAAGGCCGTGCGCTGCCGGGTCTGCCGCACCAGGGCGCGCGCACGCAAATCCGCCGCCCGCCGCGTGCATCTGGAAGGGCTCGCGAGGAAGAAGCCTTCTGCCACGTAGCGAGCCGTTGCGCCTCGCGTCGGCCACATACACACAGCGATGGATCTGGAACCCACGCGCACGCGGTCAATGCGTCGCGCGTGCGGAACGTTTCGTGGCCTGATCGGTTCGAGACTTCGAAGCCTCCGGCGAGGGGTGCGGGCGGGGAGGAACCAGCCAGGGAAACATCCAAGGCCGGAACCAACAAAGAAGGAACAGCGGATGAAGCTCAATTCCACGCAAGTCAAGCAGACCATGACGCAACTGAACGCGCAGGTGCTTCCGGATGATCATCCGGCGGTGGCGCAGCTGAACAGCGTGTTCGGCGAGCACACATTCTTCGTCGACACCACGGGGCTCAAGGTCCTCGAACCCGCCCAGAGCTCCGACATGTCGGGGCAGACCGGTGAGGTGGTTAGCCTTGCCGAGTGGAGCGATCCGGAGCTGACGTCGCTGCGGCCGCACGAGCCCGAACCGACCGGCGTGCTCATCACGCTTGAACCCAGCAAGCACTAAAGCGATTCAATCGGATCATGCTCTGAGTGCCGCATCGAGCGGCACCGCAATCGGCCTTCTTGATGGCGACAGTCTCCAACGTCACATCAAGAGGTGTCGAAAGTCACATGGCAAATCAGCGCCGCCTGCGTATGCATCGGTTTGAGATGGGTATCCAGGCGGTGAGGGCCAGATGGGGATCGTGCGGCGCTGGAGCTCTGACGAGGACGAGAAGCTCAGAGAACTCGCCAGGGCCGGCAAGAACGCTCTCGAGATCAGCAACGAACTGACCCGCAGCGCATCGGCCGTGCGCCGCCGCGCCGAGGTGCTGTCGGTCCTCATTATGGCCAAGGCGTTTCGCGCCCGCCCGTCACATGTCGCCACCCATCTCGAAAGGGTCGCAATCGACGCGATCCGCAATCGCCGTTCGTTTCCTGCAGGCGTCGGCCCCAGCACCATTGCCGGAATGATCGAGAAGGGATGGATCGTCCCAGAGATGGGGCGCCGATATCGCGTTACCGATGCTGGCACGGAGGCGGTGCGCCGGAAGATCCCGAGCGGGTGAGGGCAGCGCAGCAAGGGTTCGTGCCAGCCGGACTATTCGAGGCCGGCTGCAAGATTCTGCGCCCGAGACGGATGTCCCATCCGTTCAATCATCGGAGGCGCGACGACCGGGGTCTCCGTGTCTCCCTCCAGCCGTCCGTGTGATTGCGCCGATGCTTAACGCCCAGTTTGCTCCAGCCGACCGGTACCAGCGTTTCGCTGATCTTGCGCCGTTCGTTCGTGAGGTGATCGGCACCATCGCGGCATTGACCTCGGCTCAGCGGCTGGACGTGGAATTCCTCGAAAGGGAATTCATCCCTGCGCTTGGTCTCAACGATGAGCTTCTGCGTGAGCAGCCGCCGGAGCTTGCGCCGTATTTCGGCAGGGGCCTCCACCTCTGGCAGTATCCGAGCCAGCTCGCGCCGTATCTGGCCTGGCTTGCGCGCAACGCGTCCGGCATTTCCTCCTACATGGAAATCGGCTGCCGCTGGGGCGGCATGTTCATTCTGGTTACCGAGTGGCTGAGGCACAGCGGCGCCGACCTCAAGACCGTGATCGCACTCGATCCGATCGCGCCGACGCCCTTCATCTCGACCTATTTCGATCTGCTGCAGGAGCAGGCGTCCATCGAGCCGGTCTACATACAGGACTTTTCGACCTCACCGCTGGTCGCCGCCCATGTCGATCGGCTGAGGCCCGACTTCGTTTTCATCGACGGCGATCACAGCCTGCGCGGTGCGCTGCAGGATCACCTGCTGGTGCGCTCTCACGCCAGCATCATCGTGCATCATGACATCCACTCGCAGGCCTGTCCGGATACGACGTTGCTCTGGAAGGCGCTGAAGGAGTTCGAGGCACCTGGCTTCGATACGTTCGAATTCATCAGCCAGTATCCGTCCGTCAACGGATCGTTCCTCGGCATCGGCGCAATGAAGCGGCGGCAAGCCTGAGCTGTTGCCCTAGCTGGCGCGCGGTGCCGAAGCAGACGCACCGTTGACTGCACGCGGCGAGGGGCGGCGCGTCTCCAGGTACGAATTGCCCCAGACCCACAGTGACCGGATGACCGGCTCGAGCGAGCGCCCGAGCGGCGTCAGCGAATATTCGACGCGCAGCGGCACCTCCGGATAGATCTCGCGGTGGATCAGATCAGCGGTTTCGAGCTCGCGAAGCTGTCGCGTCAGCATGCGTTGCGAAATCCGCGACAGCCGCCGCCCGAGTTCGTTGAAGCGGATGGTGTCGCCGAGCAGATGATAGAGGATCACGGCTTTCCACTTGCCGTCGATCAGGTCGAGCGTCGCCTCGACCGGGCAGCCGACCGCACAGTCATAGCTCTTCGCATCAAGCTCTTTCATGGTTCACTCCCTGATACTACCGGACATTCCTGTGCGTAATTGTCAGCGTTCAAATTAGCGCGCAACGTCGATCCCGCAAAGCCGAACCTTGCCGATCAAGGCGGGCACGGCGCGCAGGACATATCAACGATAACAGGGAGGGGACCCGCGTGAAGCGAGGGATTTTGTTGATCGCCGCGATGACGGCGAACGTGATGCTACCAAGCGCGCATGCGGACGAGGCGGTTCGTGCCGAGATCGTGGCGCGGTTGCCCGAGTCGGTCGGCAACATCGCCATCACGCCGGATAACCAGCTCATCTTCAGCCATCACCCGTTCTTCAGTCCCGAGATCAGGGTCGCCAAGCTGACGTCGCCGACGACATCACAGCCATTTCCAAGCGCGGAGTGGAATACGCCGCGGAAAGGCACCGACCAGTATCTCGACAATGTGCTCGGGCTCAGGTCGGACGAGAATGGCGTGGTGTGGATCATCGACATGGGATTCCGCACCAACATCACACCCAAGCTGGTCGGATGGAATACCCGCAGCGACAAGCTCGAGCGCATCTACTACATGCCCGATCCGGTCACGCGGCCGGGCTCACAGCCGCAGGACATCGTGATCGACCAGAAGCATCGCAAGTTCTATATCGCCGACGAGAATATCGGCCCCGGCGGCGACGGATCGCATGCCGCGATCATTGTCATCGACATGGATACCGGACGCGCCAGGCGCGTGCTTGACGGCGACCGCTCCACGATTCCCGAAGACCTGCCGATCACCGTGGACGGCAAGGATCTCACCGTCTCGGGCAAGGACGGCAAGCCGTCCATCATCAAGGTCGGCTGCGATGGCATCACCATGGATGTGAGGTCGGAATGGGTCTATTTCGCGCCGCTCAGCGGCCGCTCGATCTACCGCGTGCGCGTCGCCGACCTGAATGACGAGAAGCTGACGCCGGCCGAGCTCAGCGCCAAGGTCGAGCGCTATTCCGACAAGCCCAACAATGGCGGGCTCTCGATCGACTATGCCGGCAATCTCTATCTCACCGCGGTCGAGAGCAAGTCGGTGGGCGTCGTCGGCACCGATCGCAAGTACCGTACCTATCTGAGCGATGCCGAGATGGTGTGGCCCGACGGGATCACGGCGTCCTCGGACGGCTACATGTACGTATCGGCGTCGCAAATCTCTGCGGCCGGGATGTTCCACGGCGGCAAGGGCGAGAACAAGGCCCCGTATCTGATCTATCGCTTCAAGCCGCTCGCGGCAGGCTACGTCTCGCGATGACCGCGCATCGCGCGTATTGACGACGATCGCCCGACCTGCTCGCAGGCCGGGCGACACCTGCTATCACGCATTCGCCGGCCGGTCGCCGAGATTGAGCTTGCTCTTGTCGCCGCCGGCCCACGCCAGTGTCTTCGGATCCATCACGCGGAACCAGAGCGGCGGGATCGCAGCAAGGCCGAACATGCCGGTGTAGCCGTTCGGCAGCCGCGGAATGTCGTCGAAATCGCGCAGCGACTGGTAGGGGCGCATCGGGTTGGCGTGGTGATCGGAATGACGTTGCAGGTGGAACGTCATCAGGTTCGAGACGATGTGGTTGGTGTTCCAGGAGTGGCGCGGCTCGACCGCCTGGTAGCGGCCGTTCGGCAGCTTCTCGCGCAGCAATCCGTAGTGCTCGACATAATTGGCCTGGGTCAGCGCGTACCAGCCGAGGAAATGGTGCGCGACGATGAACGGCGCGACCTTCCAGCCGAACAGTGCGATCAGAATGGCCGCGACGACGAGCGTCAGCGCAAAGCCCTGCAGGATCTCGTTGTTGACTGACCAGACCGGCTCGCCGCGCCGGGTCAGCCGCTCGGCCTCATTGCGCCAGCCGCGCTTGAACGCGCCCGGCAGCTCGCGGGTGGCAAACGTATAGATCGATTCACCGAACCGCGCGCTGGCGGGATCCTCGGGGGTCGCGACCCAGGTGTGATGGCCGCGATTATGCTCGACGCGGAAATGGGCGTAACCCACCGCGCAGTTGGCGAGCATGCCGAACAAGATGTTGAGCCGGTCAGCCTTGTGGCCGAGCTCGTGCCCGATCAACAGCGCGCCGCCATTGATGGTGCCAACGCCGAGCAGCAAAGCGACATAGGACCACCACGGCAGCTGCTGGGTGCCGAAGAACGCGATCAGGGCGACGTAGTTGATCCAGGGGAACACCACGGTGATGCGCGCAAGCCGCAGATAATAGGGATCGGCCTCCATCGCCGCGACCACTTCCGCCGGCGGATTGTGGGTGTCTTCGCCGAAGACGACATCGAGCAGCGGGATCAGGATGAAGATGAAGACGAACGGAATCAGCGTCACCAGCGGATTGTGCGTCTGCAGAAACCACCAGTAGGACAACAGCGGGATCAGCGGCGGGATGAACGAGAGCATCCATAGATAGCGCTTGCCGTCCTGGTAGGTGATGGTTTCGCCAGCGGCATTGCGAGGCGGGCCTGCGCCGCCAGTTTCCAACAGGCCAATTTTGTGGCATTTTGCGCCAAGCGGCTGGACGTTCGCGAGGGAGGGCGCCAAGGCAATGCAGGGATCGGAGGCCGATGCCCTTCGCACGCCGGTGTCCGTGAGCTATGCGCGGGCGCTGGTGCGGGCGTTTGGCAAGACGCGCGGCGAGCGCGACGAGCTGCTGCAGGGCACCGCAATCCAGCAGGACGTGCTCGACCAGCCCGGCGCCCACATGCCGGTGTCGTCGCTGGTGATCCTCGCCGCCAACATCACCCGCCGGCATGGCGAGCTGTGGCCGCTGTCGGCCGCGGCGGTCTGGTCGACATCGCTGCAAGGCGCGCTCGACGTCGCGACCAGGACGGCGCCGACCATCGCGGATGCGCTCAACACCGGCGCGCGCTTCGGGTCGACCCGCGCGCCCTTCATCCGCAACCGGCTGCACACCACGCCGCGCTCGATCCAGATTGAAATCTCGCCTGCGGTGGCCATGGACGGCGCGCTGTGGCGCGCCGTGGCGCTGGCGGTCAGCCTCAACGTGCACGCGGTCTATGCGCAGCTGCTCGAGGATGCGATCGACCAGGCGACCTTGCAGTTTCCCTGGCCGCCGCCTGCGGGCGCGGAGCGGCTGATGCAGCATTATTCCTGCGCGGTGAAGTTCAACGCCGCCGCCTTCATCTTCGATGTGCCGAAGCAGCTATGCGCGCGGCCTTCGCCGTTTGCCGATCCGGAATTGCACGCCAAGGCGATCGAAGCGCTCGAGGAAATCGAGAAGCCGCGCTCCGACACCGCGGCGCTGGCGCGGATCGTCGAGAGCCTGATTGCGGCGCGGCTGCCGCAGCGCCTCGGCGAGGAAGAAGCCGCGCGCCTCGTCGGCACCTCGCGGCGGACGCTGGTGCGGCGGCTGGCGGAGGCGGGCTGCGCCTTCCGGCCGTTGCTCGACGCCGTGCTGCGGGAGCGCGCCCGGACAATGCTCACTGCCGATACACGGTCGCGCGACGAGATGGCGGCCGCGCTGGGCTACACCGACGCGACGAGCTTCAGCCGCGCCTGCCGGCGCTGGTTCGGCGAGAAGAGCTTGCGCGGCTAGCTCAGCGGCGCGCTTTGGCGCGGCTGTGCAGGCTTTCCACCGTTCGACAGAGGTTGGGTGGCTGACGGATCGTCGCGCTTGCGCTTCGCGGTCCACGCGACAAACGGGTAGGCCAGCAGCGCCAGGTAGCTGGAGGGCATTGGATGATCGACGCCAAACGCGTTCGGATGCTGCCCCTTCGGAAGGTAGGCGCTCCCGAACAGCACGTCGTAGAACGAGAACAGCCCGGCGAAGTTCTTGTCTCTCGCTGCCGTGTCGCTGCTGTGGTGCCAGTGATGAAATTCCGGCGACACCAGGACGTGCCGCAGCGGTCCATAGTTCAGGCGGACATTGGCATGAACCAGCCAGGCCTGCCAGTAGTAGACGAGCAGATAGGTCGCGATCGCTTCCGTAGAGAAACCGAGCGCGTAAAGCGGAAACAGCGCGCCGGCCTTCATGAACATCACGTCGAGCGGGTGCTGGTGAATCGCAGCGAGCCAATCCAGTTCCTCGACCGCGTGGTGAACGGAATGGATCTGCCACATCGCGGGCACGACGTGCAGGATGCGGTGCGTCCAGTAGACGCCGAGGTCGGCGATCAGGATCACAAGGGGCACTTGAGCCAGATACGGAAGATGGCCGATCGTCTGCGTCACTGCCGCAGGCAGGACCGATTGATTGACCAGAATGGCCGCCGTCATGATGGCGATCACACCGGCCAGCACCAGCCCGGCGTTGATGAACAGGAAGGCCATGTCGGTCAGCAGGCCACGTCTGAAAATCTTCTGAGGCCTCGCGGCGAACAGTCGCTCGAAAGGTACGAAGATCAAAACCGTCAGCAAAAGCTGAGTCAGTCCAAATAGATCGCGCATTCAAAATGGCCGCCGGAAATAGCGGTAGCCTATCACCTCGGCTCCCGATAGCGTCAATAGGAAGGAAAGCCCAAGCGCAAGCAGCGTTAAGCGGGAGCGTTAATCGGCCCGGTTCCAGGTCGCCGGGCACGGCAGGAAACCAGCCAAGTCCAGCGCCGCGGATCTTCGCGGCCGGGGAGATGCAGGTCTATTCCGGTGGTCGGGTCGACCGCGCACGAGCCACGCCGGCATGGGCTTGCTTGCGGCGGATCAAGAGTCCTATGCCCCCGACGACCGCTAACACTGCTCCGGCGATCATGAGCCAATGCGGCAATTGCAATGACAGCAAGAAGTCCTTTGCCATTGTCACTCCAGGACGTCGTACTCAAATGCTATGCCCTCAGGGTCGTTTTCCTCTAGCCATTTTTCAGCGACCTCGATCGTTGCGAAGACCTTGATATGGTTCTCGTCGCCGACCTTTTTCGCTGCGTCCGTGTAGATCCAGACAGTTTTCATCGCATCAACTCAAAAAAGTCTGACCTTGCTCAACCGCAACCTGGTGCCGACAACGTGCCGCAGCAGCATATGTCGGGTGCCAACTGTGATCCGATCTCGTTGGATGTCGTCCTGCCCGGCGTGGTAAGCCTGCATGTCGGCACTAAACTGGCGGACGACCTCCGGCGGGACCTCGATCGGCTTTCGGGGAATGGGCATGCCAGAGAGAGACAGGGACCTTGGCTTTCGTCGTCGGTCGCGCGTGAGCGGTGAAAGCTGTTGTGGCTCGCGACAGACCAAATCGTGTCAAACCTTTCTGCCGGTCAGTGCATGAAAGCCACCATCAGCGCAATCGTGACCAAGACGTATGTGCTTGTAACGGTGATGCCCAGGTATAAGCGCTCCATAACGGCCTCGCTGCCTTTCAAGGTGAGGTGCCGCCCCCTCGTTGTTCATCGTAGCGCTTGCTGCGCACCGCGAAGTTGGAATTTCGACTTACGGTGGGTCTACGGAAAGCACCATCGGGATTAGTCCTTGTGGGCCACCCCGGTATTGCGCCGATCCCGCCTGTCGCTGACGCGCGCGATGGGCTAATTCAGCGACGGTGCATCTAAGACACCACGACTTGGAAATCGTTGCTTGCTTGCATCAAGGATCAGGACGTTCGGAATGGTCATTGGCTGGCTAGCGCTGGCCTTTATTGCGTTCGCCACACTGTCGCCGATCCAGGACCGCCCCTCGTTTGCTGATGATCCGCACGTCGAGCATTTCGTCGCATTCGCGGTGATGGCATTGGCCTTTGTGGTCGGCTATCCCCGGCGCGCCATGCCGATCGTGCTCTTGGTCGTTTTCAGTGCGTTAACGCTCGAAGCAATGCAATTGCTAACCCCTGACCGGCACGGCCACCTGGCCGACGCATTCTTCAAGGTTGCAGGAGGCATCGCCGGCATCGGAGCGGGCCAGCTTCTACTGCTGCTCGTTCTGCGCAACCAGTCCGACCGGTGACTTCAACCGTTGAACTTCGCGAACGGCCAAGCAGCTTCTCCAGGGTCGAGAAACGGCGCCTTGCTGAAGCGAGCACGACAGTCAGACGCTGACGGCCTCCGTGATCATGCGGCGTTGTCATAGTGCCCTGCGCAGGCGGTCAGCAATTTGCTCAGGGCAAATACACTTGCGCCGTCCAACGCATGGCAGTTCAAACGAGGCGTTCGTTTGGAGTTTGATGCCGCGTCTGCGCTCGTCCTAGCTTCGTTTCAGACGAGCGATCCTCTTGTAGTCGATCCACAACTCGACGAATTCGTGCTCGTCCAAAAAACTCTCAGCTCGGCGCTTTGCCTCCTCGTCGTCATTGCAACGAAGTTCATACGTTGCGCGGGCGACGCCGGCCGGGTCTACTCCAAATGCCACGTAAGGTTTGCGTTCTTCAATCATTTTGTCCCCACGACTTAATGGCAGTCCGATTGACGCAGCTCGGCGTCGGAAGATGTCATTGCAAATCGATGTATCTCAAATAACGAAGGAGGCCGCCGGCCGCTGAACAGCGGCCTCCTGGACCCCGATTTCAAATGAACGCCTTGGCAAAAAAATCGCCGCCGAAGGTCCGATATAAGTAGAAGGCAAATGCGCTACCCAGTGAAGTCCAAACACGGCTATCCACATAGGGAACTGTCGTGACGTTGCGAGCGCGACACACTTCTGTGACCTCGGAGCGATCTGCATCGCCCGCGATCCGCGCAACCATGTTCGATCAATCGGTGATCCGCGGGTTCGATGTTTTCATGAGCCGGCGCCGATGACGATCGGAGCGAGCGGAAAGCTCGATGCCGGGCTGCGCGAGGCGCGATAATAATCCGGTTCGACGACGATGATGACTACGCGCCGCACTACGTTGATCGGATGCTGGTCCTTGTGCAGGAGCGTGGTGCGGATCTCGCGAAACTTTTCGGCTTTCGCAGTGGTCATATGGCCGAAATGTTTCCCACCTCTTGCTGACCCCGCAGATGTCCTATTGCGCTTGACCGGGTCGGACTCGGCGTATCAGCAGTGAACCTGCGCGGCGAACCTCGGGCGGGATCTCAAGCGGTTTCGGGTAGGGGGCATCGGCCGAAATATCGACATGTGGCGTTCGGCCACGTGTGTGCAGGTTCACAGAAGCATCGAAAACCAAGTGCTATATTTAAGAGGATATTGCGGTCGTTCATATTGCTGACGGAGTCCACGATGAATTGCACGGCATCGATACAGCCAAGGTTCCTCGTTCGAAAAGGAAGCACCGACTGGATGGTCTACGATCGACAACGCAAGGGGGCGGCCCAATTGAACGATTACAGTTTGGCTGAGAAACTGACGAAGGAGCAGGCCGAGCAGATCAAGCAGCGGCTGGCGACCTGGAACCTTCAGCCGAGTTGAACTAGCCCGAAACGCCCTTCCCGAAGTTGATTGCCTCGCCGCCGTGACCGTTGCGGTGCATAGACTGATTTTAAGAAAGAGGAGCCGGCGCCAGGGCCTGTACGCCAGCTCCTCCGAAACGGAGACCGTAAGACGTTCCCCAAACCGGTCCCGTCCCTCTGAGAAGCCTGCGCCGACCTGCTTGCTGATTTGCTAACGGCCCGCTCGGCCAGCCCTCGACAGGCGGCGAATGGATATCGTTTTCCGGCAGGCCGGGCGGGAGTAACCCTTAATGGCGTTGCTTGGGGGCGGAACGAGCGGCGATATCGGAGGTAGGTTGTCGGCTCCCGACCCTTACACCCCCAACCCGGTCGGGAGTTGACAGAATGGCGACCTCGACGCGCCGTCCGCGTCGGGGTCGTTCCTCATTGCGCACATCGCATTTCAGAACAAACGCCAATCCGCCCTGTTGCGCCCTTGTCGCGCGGAGTGATTTGAGGCGGTTGGTAATGTCTTGATTTTGCTCGCAGCGAGTCGGGCTTGCTCGCAACACGAATACGATCATCCAGAACGAAATTGGTTCGTCCTAAACCATTGGACGATCGATGAAAACGCTGGCGCGCTCGGAGAGATTCGAACTCCCGACCCTCGGAATCGAAATCCGATGCTCTATCCAGCTGAGCTACGAGCGCGTTGCGGGTCGATTATCAGACTTGGGCTGTCGGGGCCAGCAGCGATGGCGCGGCGTCCGCGCGTCCCGCCAGCCTTCTTTTGAGCTCAGAAGCAGGGATGCCGGCGATGATCCTGGCCGATATAGGCGGCCGAGCCCTGGTAGCACTTGTTGGTCGACGGGCCGTCGTAATAGGCGAAGCTGCCGGCGGCCGGGCCCGGGCCGTAATTGTGCAGATAGCTGATGTGGTAGGGCAGGCCCCAATGCGCGTGGTGGTGATGCCGGTGGTGGCGCGGGGTGGCCGAGAGGTCGGCCGCGACGGCCGGCGTGAGGGCCGGGATGGCCAGGGAAACGGTCACGGCGAGGGCGGCGAAAAGCTTGGTCTTGGTCATTGGCGGCCTCCTGGCGTTCACGCTGGAATCGGCTTGCTCAGCCGGTCCAAGGTCCTCTAGCGCTTCATTTAACCCGGAATCCGGCCAAAAAGCTGCGGGAAATCGGTCACAGGGCGCCAAATTTTGCCTTTTTGCGGATGCTTAACGGATTGCCAACACAGTCCGGCCAGACTCTTGCGGTCAGGTCCGCCCGGGCTCGTCTTTCCCTCGGTTTCGAACATTCCATGCGCATCACGCCCCTTGTCGCTTTGCTGCTCTCGGTTCTGGCGGTCACGCCAGCGCGGGCCGTTCTGCACATCACGCGCGACCATGGCGGCTATGTCGAGGAGTACAAGGCCAAGTACAAGCAGATCCGCGAGCGCCGCGAGCGCGTCGTGATCGACGGCATCTGCAATTCGGCCTGCACGCTGGTGTTTGGCATCGTGCCGCTGAACAAGATCTGCGTGACGCCGAAGGCCAGCATCGGCTTCCACCAAGCCTATTACGACAAGGCATTCACCTTCGGCATCAAGGTCACTAGCCTCGAGGGCACCTCGGACCTGATGTCCTATTATCCCGATACGGTGAAGGACTGGATCCGCCGCAATGGCGGGCTCACCACCGAGATGAAGAAGATCAAGAACGGCGTCGATCTCTGGAAGATCGTCGATCCCTGTCCGGAAGAGTGGTAGGCGCGGACACTCGCGCGCTCCGAACCTTCTTCAAGCGCGGCTTTGCGTGCTTGTCGCGAGCGGCCAGTGCCGGCGATCCGAAACCCTGCAGTCAGAATTTGGAACCGGCAGCACGGGCCATTCGTTTTGCTCATGATGCGTTCATCCTGATGATGCGATGGTGGTCCGAGCAGCGAGAGCGAGCCTCATCGCCGGAGCAGACCGGCCCAGCTCGCCCGCACAGGAGGTTGTGATGGCAACCAGGTCCAATCTTTCGAAGGCCGAGCTCGCCCGCGGCGTTGCCGGCGCCGCATCAGCGTTGGTGCTGAGCGCGCTCGTCCTGTTCGTCGCCGCACATCACCTGAGCGGCGGGTAGACCGGGCGGCGGGTCCGCCAAGCCAGTCATGAAAACAGGAAGGTCCCGATCAGGAGGCCGGCCGCAAATGCCCAGAGTCCGAGGGTGCAGGCCGAGATGACCCGAACGAGATTGCGCAGATCCACGTCCTGCCAGCTGCTGTGGGATCGATACGTCAATGCAGGCACCCCCTGCGACGGCCGCCTTTGCTCTCCGCCGGGGAACCCTGTTCCTCATAGATGCCCAAATGAAGGCAACGGCCGGTTGTGCCAATCACGCGTTTGCGATCCGTAGGCGCCGATCGGCGGCCTTCCTCGCCGGCCGGGACCGAGCCTGAGCCCCTCAGGCCGCGAAGGCCGAACCGCCGCCTTGCACGATGTCGCTGAGATATTTCGCCGGCGGCTTGCCGAGCGCCTTCTTGAACATGGTGATGAACGCGGTGACGGATTCATAACCGAGCGCGGTTGAGACCTGCTGAACGCTCACACCGGCCGACAACTCGCGCAACGCGACGATCAAATGCAGCTGCTGGCGCCAGCGGCCGAACGTCAGGCCGGTTTCGCTCAGGACGAGACGCGCGAGGCTGCTTTCGCTCATGGCCACACGGCCCGCCCATTGGGCCATCGTGCTGCGATCGGAGGGATCGTCGGCGAGATCAGCCGCGATCCGTCGCAGGCGCGGTTCGCCCGAGATCGGCAGATGCAGCTGCTGGATCGGCATTTGCGGCAATTCGTTCAGCAGCAATTGCGCGACCAGCGTCGCATCGCCGACGTCATGCTGCATGCGATCCGACAGCGCGACGATGAGCTCGCGGAGCAGCGGCGAGATCGACAGCGTGCAGCAGCGGTCGGGCAGGTCGGCGGCACCGGGCTCGATGAAGACGAAGAAGATCCGCGCATTGGCGGTTGCAATATTGGTGTGGCGGGTGCCGCCGGGGAGCCAGACGCCGCAATGCGGCGGCACCATCCACAGTCCGTTCGGAACGCGGCACATCACGCCACCGCCGAGCGCAAACACCAGCTGTCCCTTGCGGTGCGCGTGCTCGGCCGCCTCGACCCTGTTCTCGGTGACGTCGAGGCGAACGGCGAGGGCCGGGGCCACGACGTCATCCGGATCGAGGTCCGGCCAAGGATAGCGAAGCTGAAAACCCATCGCGAAGCTAAAAACCCTTCGAGTGACTGAATTTAGCGATCAATAGATTAGATATGTAAATTCTTCCGGCAGCCAAGTCGATAGCTTCCGCGCATGCAGACAGCCGGGAGCATGCGATGACGATGATTGCGCCGATGCGGAATTTGAGCGGGCAGGGGCTCCTGGTCGCGGGGATCCTGCTGATCGCCTCGGCGCTTCGTGCTCCCATCACCGGCGTGGCGCCGATGCTCGGCATGATCCGCGAGAGCAGCGGGGTCAGCGCGGCGGAGGCAGGGGTCCTGACGACGCTGCCCTTGCTTGCGTTCGCTGCGATCTCACCGGTTGCTGCCATCTTCGGGCGCAGGTGCGGCATGGAGCGGTCGCTGTTCGGCGCGCTGCTGGTCATCGTGGCCGGGATCGCGCTGCGCTCGTCCGGTCCGGTCTGGGCGCTGTTCGCCGGCACCGCCACCATTGGTGCCGGGATCGCGGTTGCAAATGTCCTGCTGCCGAGCCTGCTAAGCGGGACTTCCCGACCCGCATCGCCAGCCTGACGGGCGCCTACGCGATCACGTCCGCATTGGCCCAGGCGCTGGCATCCGTCGTGGCGATCCCGCTTGCTCTATTGCCCGGATCGAGCTGGCACCTCTCGCTTGCGAGCACACTGATCTTTCCGTTGGTGGCGCTGGTCGCCTGGGTCCCGCAACTGGGGATGCACTCGGCTCCAGCGATCGAGCCTGGCTCGCCGTCACGTCGCGGGCGCATCTGGCACTCGCCGCTAGCCTGGCAGGTCACCGGCTTTCTCGGCCTGACCTCGCTGGTGTTCTACATCATCGTCGGATGGCTGCCCGCCATTTTGGTGCAGGCGGGCTATTCAGCGGCGGCGGCGGGCACGCTGCATGGCGTGGCGCAATTGGCGACGGCGGTTCCCGGCTTGATCCTTGGTCCGATGGTCCGGCGCATGAAGGATCAGCGCGGCATCGCGATCGTCGTGTCGCTCGCGACCTGCGTCGCGCTGCTCGGCTTGTGGCAGCTTCCGTCGCTTGCGATGGTGTGGGTCGCGCTGTTCGGTTTCGGGGCAGGAGCTGCCTTCATCCTCGGTCTGACATTTGTTAGCCTGCGAACCGCGCACAGCCAACAGGCGGCCGCGCTGTCGGGCATGGCGCAATGCCTCGGCTATACGCTCGCGGCTGCGGGCCCGCCGCTCGCCGGACTTGCCCACGATGCGACCGGAGGCTGGGAGGTTGCGCTCGTCTGCTGTGCCGTCGCGACGGTGCTGATGGCAGTCCTTGGCAACTTCGCCGGACGCGCGTCAACGATCTGATGCTTGTTCTGTGTGGACATCCGGCCTGTCAGACCGGCTTCCGCACCGGCGGCGTACAGGGGATGGCGGATGCCCGTCGGTTGTACGCGATGAAGCCGCGCGCTATGGAGACGCGTGGCGAGCAAGAGCCCGGGGAAAGTGCCGTTGAGGATATCCGCCAATACGCGCATCGTGATCGGATCGACGCTTTTTGCCCTGGCGTCGAGTGCGTTGCTTTATCTGGTTCCGGCGAGCCCGAACGACAGACTTCTGCTGCGCGGCACATTTCACTTCTATCAGGGGCACGCGTTTCTCGTCCCCGTCAAATACGTCGATGGCAAGATCGAGTCTGCCCGACTGTATGAAGATGACAGGCTTCTCGGTCCGCCGAACAGCACCCAGCAAGAGATCATCGACAAGGGCGCCGGCCGATTTGGACTTTACCGGGATCGCTGGGGCTATTTCGGACCGGCCTTGATGTTCTCGACGAGTGACAATACCGACCCGAACACCAACGGCAGGAAGTATCACCTCAGGTGACGATGTGGCGTGCGGAGCGACCTTGCCTTCCAGTAGCGGAAGGTATCGAGGGTGATCGGTACGAAGGCGGTGCCGAACAGCGTTGGATCGGGCACGACAACATCCGCCGCCGCGTATGGGTCCCTGCTTTCGCAGGGACGACACTGTGGCTGAGACACCACCTGCTTGCAGCGGTGGGCTCGCCCGCCACCCTCGCAAAATTCGCGATTGCCGGTTGCATCTTCTTCAGGCAATGACGGCCTGCAATGAACAAGAGCTTCGAGGAAACTGCCGCTCGTCTGGCGCCGGCGATGTTTGTCGTGCTGTGGAGCACGGGATTCATCGGCACCAAATACGTCATCAACAACGCGGAGCCGCTGACCTACCTGGCGATCCGAATGGCGTTCGTGGTGGTGGTGATGGCTGTGATCGCCGCGGTCGCACGGCCGAAATGGCCGGACCGGACAGGTGTTTTCCACAGTGCGGTAGCCGGCATCCTGGTGCATGGCTTCTATCTCGGCGGCACCGCGATTGCGATCGCGCATTCGATTCCCGCAGGGCTGTCGGCGTTGATCCCGGGCTTGCAACCGATCCTGACCTCGACCATCGCTAACCGCTGGCTCGGCGAGCGCGTCACGCCGCTGCAATGGGGCGGGCTCGTGCTCGGTCTCGCCGGGGTTGTGCTGATCCTGCACAACCGGCCGATGACGGGCGATGCGGGATGGGGCTGGCTTGCCTCCGGCGTCTCGCTGATCAGCATCACGCTTGGCACGCTGTACCAGCGCCGTTACTGCAACCAGATCGACTGGCGCGCCGGCAACCTCGTGCAATACGTCGCGGTGACGATCTTCTTCGGCATCGGTGCCTGGCTGTTCGAGACCAATGTCGTGCATTGGACCAGCGAGTTCGTGCTGGCCATTGCCTGGCTGGTGTTCGCGCTGTCGATCGGCTCGATTGGGCTATTGTACTGGCTGATCCGTCACCATGCCGCGACCTCGGTCGCGAGCCTGTTCTATCTGGTGCCGGCGGTGACCGCGCTGATGGCCTATGTGCTGTTCGGCGAGCGGCTGGACAACGTCGCGATGGCCGGCATGGCGGCCTGCGCGGCGGCGGTGCTGGTGGTCAACCGCCGCTCTTAATCCTTGCTCTATTCCTTGCCGCGGATTTTTGCATAGGCCGCGAGCGCGCGTTCACGGCCCTTCTTGTGATCGACAATCGGGGGCGGATAGGTCGTACCGAACTCGACGCCCGCGCTCGCCAGCTCGATCGGCGTCGCGGTCCAGGGCTGATGGATGATGTCGTTCGGTAAACGCGCCAGTTCCGGCACCCAGCGCCTGACATAGGCGCCGTCCGGATCGAACTTCTCGCCTTGCAGGATCGGATTGAAGACGCGGAAATAGGGCGCGGCGTCGGCGCCGGAGCCCGCGACCCATTGCCAGTTCGCCGGATTGGAGCCGGCATCGGCATCTACCAGCGTGTCCCAGAACCATTCTTCGCCGCTGCGCCAGTCGATCAGGAGGTGCTTCACCAGGAACGAGGCGACCACCATCCGCACCCGGTTGTGCATCACGCCGCTGTGCCAGAGCTCGCGCATCCCGGCGTCGACGATCGGATAGCCGGTCAAGCCGCGCTGCCAGGCCTTCAAGAAAAGCGCGTTGCGCTTCCACGGAAAGGCGTCGAACTGCTCCTGCAGATTCCGATCCGCCATATCAGGCACATCGAACAGCAGGTGACGGCAGAACTCGCGCCAGCCGAGTTCGCTGAGGAATTTGTCGATGTCGCCTGCGAGGTTTGGATGCTCGGCGGCGGCGAAGCGGGCGGCGTGCCAGATCTGGCGCGGGCTGATTTCGCCGAAGCGCAGATGCGGGGAGAGGCGCGACGTGCCGTCGCGGTCCGGCCGGTCGCGGTCGCCGGTGTAGCCGCTGACACTCTCGTCGAGGAACGTCTTCAGCCGGGCCTGCGCCGCGACTTCGCCGGGGGTCCAGCTTTCGCGCAGGCCGCCGGCCCAATCGGGCCGCGTCGGCTCGAGATCCCAGTCGTCGACGGCTTCGCTCGCGACGCTGCCGACGGATGTGAGCTTCCTGGGCGCCGGCAGCGGCTTTGGCGGATCACCGAGACCCTGTACGCGCCGCCAGAATGGCGTGAACACGCGCAGGCCGCGATTGTCCTTGTTGCGGATGACCTTGGGGTCGACGAGCAGGTCGCCGGCAAAAATTTGCGAGTCGATGCCGTCAGTTGCGAGCGCAGCTTCGACATCTCTGCCAACGGCTCGATGTGGCGCCTGCGCGATGTCGTTCCAGAACACGGCGCTCGCATTGATGTCGCGCGCAAGCGCGGCGATCACGGAGGCGGCGGGCCCGGTGCGCAGTACCAACGTTCCGCCGATCGCCTCACAGCTCTTGCGGAGCGCGCGCAGCGACTGCGCCAGCCACCATCGCGTCGCCCCGCCGAGGGGGCGCACCGCCGGCGGCATCAAAGCGCGACTTTCGTCGTCGCGGATATAGAGACCAACCACGGGCGCGCCGCGGCTGGCCGCTTCATGCAGGGCCGGGTGATCCGACAGCCGCAGATCGTCGCGGAACCAGACGATAACAGGCTGTGCGCGGGCCACCCGGACGCTGCGTACTAACAGTTACTTCGGCTGCGGCACGATGCGGATGTAGGGCTTCGGTTCTTTCCAGCCCTGCGGATAGATCGTCTTGGCCTCGTCGTTGCTGACCGAGCCCGCGATGATCACGTCCTCGCCCTGCTTCCAATCGGCAGGGGTGGCGACGCGGTGCGTGGCGGTGAGTTGCAGCGAGTCGATGACGCGCAGGATCTCCTGGAAGTTCCGGCCCGTGGTCATCGGGTAGACCAGCACCAGTTTGATCTTCTTGTCGGGGCCGATGATGAACACGTTGCGGACCGTCTGATTGTCAGCCGGCGTGCGGGTGAGGGGATCGCCCGAGGTCGAGGCCGGCAGCATGTCGTAGAGCTTCGACACGTTGAAATCGGTGTCGCCGATCATCGGGTAGTTCGGCGCGGCACCCTGGGTTTCCTTGATGTCCTCGGACCATTTGGCGTGACGGTCGACCGGATCGACCGATAGGCCCATCAGCTTGACGCCGCGCTTGTCGAATTCGGGCTTCAGGCGGGCGAGCGTGCCAAGCTCGGTCGTGCAGACCGGGGTGAAGTCCTTGGGATGAGAGAACAAAAGCACCCAGCTATTGCCGATCCAGTCGTGGAACTTGATCTTTCCTTCGGTGGTCTCAGCTTCGAAGTCGGGGGCGACGGCGCCAATCTGAAGTGCCATGATTTTACCTCATCTCTTTGATGTTGCTGCTGAAATTGTATTTGAGGTCGTCGGTTCCCAGTATAGGACGCAACAAGGCTTAAGTGAACGGCTTCTGAAAAAAGGTGAGACATTTCTCCTTGAGGGCGGAATTCCAAGCAACTTGTTTTGATCAGTAGTCCTGCGACGAAATATCAGCTGCGGCACAAAAGCTTGGAAATGCCCAGATAAAGCCGCTTATCGCCGTCATCACGCCGGCCCCGGCTGCTATAGGACTGAACCGTGACAGCGTTTAAATCGACCAAATAGCAACCATCTAAAAATCTCGGAACCCAAGTTCCGAATCATTAACCACTCGTTTACGCCCGCATGGAAAAGCTGGCCTCAGATAGGAATTGAAAGCTCCCACAATGTCTACCCCAAGTACCAAGACCGCTGAGGCTCTCAGCGGTGCGTTGCATCCATCCTGCCGCAAGACCGCCGCCCATGCGCTGACCATCGTGCGCGACGGCGTGATCACCGGCGAAGGCCCGACCACCAAGGGCCGTATCCATTTCTCCCGGTCACTCGATGCCGATGACGCTGCCTGGTGCGCGCGCATCCTGACGGCGGCCGCGGTCGAGCATCAGCCGGTCAGCCGGGCGGAGATCGAGGCGCTGTTCGCGATCAACGAGGCGGCTGCCGAGCGCAGCGATGCCGGCCGGTTCGACGACCTGCTCGCCAAGGCGATCGCCCATCATGCCGCGTCCGAGTCCGGTCTGCCGGTGCCGCCGCGCACGGTGGCGCTGTCGCCGGATACGAGCATCGATCGCTGGGCGCCGACGCAGGGCACCAAGATGGACACCAAGGTCCTGGAATGGATCGCGGGCCGGATGCGCGGTCAGCGCCGCACCGGCCGCGCGCTCGCGGCGATGGTGGCGACGCTGGTCGGCGCGACTGCGCTGCCGCTCGCGGCGCAGCTGCCCAACGTGTTCGACATCGGGATGATGTGATCATCCGGGATGATGCCTGTGCATCATCCCGAACCACGACTTCAAGCGAGAGCGGCGGGGATCACTTCCCCGCCGTTTTCTGTTTGCCGCTTGTCTCCTCGAGCCCGAGCGTCCGCCCCGGGAACCCGGCGACGTCGAAATAGCGGGTCGAGAGCACGCGCTGGAATTTCAGCACGGTGCGCAGGCCATTGGCCGACGGCTTCTTCGAGATGAGGGTGCCCTCGGCCATCTTCGGCACGATGCCGTTCGGCAGTGCTTCCGACATCACCCGGCCGATCAGCCCGCCATTGTTCGGCGCGCGCAGGCCGAGCAATTGCGCCGCGGTCATGCCGACATCGGCGTTGCTGACCGGCAGCGGATCGACATAGCCCGCCTTGAAGTCGGGGCCGATCGCCGCGGTGAAGTTGTAGGTGTCGCCGCGGCTGAAGCTGCCATGCATGCCCTGGCCCTGGCGCAGCACGGTGTCGGCGATCTGCACCGAGCAGTTGGTCGGGATCTCGCAGCCGCTCGACCAGGAGCGGAAGTTGACCACGATCGACGGGTTCGGCGTCACGGCCTTGCCCTTCAAATTGAGGTTGGACATCGGCAGCGTGCCGGGGAAGGTGCCGAGCTTGTCGTCGACGAACAGGCCGCTGACATAGTCCTGCTCGAGCAGCGCCTTGATGACGCGGTCGGCGAGCTTCTTGTCGCGGTTCGGCAGATAGATCAGGTCCGAGCCGCCATTGGTCGCGATCACGACGTCAGGCTTTGCCGGGTCCTGGCCGAGCACGCCGTTGCCGGCCTTCGGATGGGCGTTATCGGCGACCTTGGCGTTCTTGTCGTTGGGGTCGAACAGCGGCAGGTTCAGCGCCTTGGCGAGATCGATCGCCAGAAAGCCCATCGGCAGGAAATCCTTCGGCGTGTCGCCATAGGCGACCTTGACCGAGGGGCTGGTCTTGCTTTCCTTTGAGATCGTCGAGAAGCCGTGGTCGGAGGAGACCATGATGTTGGTGTTGGCGGAAAGTCCGAGTTCGTCGAGCGCCTTGCGGAGCTGGGCGAGGTTGTTGTCGGCATTCTTGATGCCGGCCATCGAGGTCGGGCCGTTGATGCCGGGCGTGATGGTGTTGAGGCTGTCGCCGGTGTTGTGCTGGCTGCCATCCGGATCGCGCGACCAGAACACCAGCACGAACGGCTTGTTGCGCGCCTTGAACATCGGCAGCACGACCTTGGTCGCGACATCGGCCATGTAGGCCTGCTGGGCGACGTTGGCGACCGTCGTGCCTGGCGTCTTGGCGTCGCCGGCCTTGGCATTGTCGCCGCGGCTCGGGGTGGCGAGCGGCAGGCCGGCCTTGGTCAGCGCGTCCTTCATCTCGTCGGAGAGCGGCACGCCGGCCTTGCCGCCGGTGGAATCGTCGACCACGATCGTGTTCTTGCCGCGGTCGGTGTGGTCGAACAGCAGGGTCGGACCGAGCTTGCCGATGGCGGCGGTGCTGAAGCCCTGGCCGCGGGCCATCTTCAACAGGGTCTCCTCGTTGAGGTAGTCGCCATTGAAGTGATCGTCGATATCGGCGAGCACGGCGTCGTTCTCGATGAAGGGGACCACGGTGTCGCCGGCGGGCACCGAGGTGTAGCCGGTAAAGATCGTGTTGGAGAAGGTGCCGGTGTCGCCGAGATAGTGGCCGGTCGAGAGCGCCGAGCTGTTCGCCATCGTGAAAGTCGGGAACAGCGAATGCGAGTTCTTGAAATGGACGCCCTTGTCGCGGATCTCGGCCATCGCAGGCGCCGTCTGCGGCGTCACGATGCCGCCGCGCAGGCCGTCGGGGACGAACAGGATCAGGTTGCGGGGTTTTGCATTTTGCGCGGAAGCGGCGCCGGCCGAGAGCGCGATCATGCTCGCGGACAGTAATGTAATGGCATGGCGCATTTTGTTATTCCCCCTGATGAAGCCCCGCGGCAGCCCGCCGCAGCTTTCGTTTAGTTTTGCCACATGACAGAAATGTTACAGCGCCCGCCGGGCGCTGTAACTGCCGGATTTTTCTTGGCGACGGCCGGTCAGCCAGCCGTCATTCCGCGGGCTGAACCGCGGTTCTCTCATGGCGCGCAGCGCTGCCGGCATGCCCGTACCGTGCATAGAGCGCGGGCAGGACGGCGAGCGTGAGCAGGGTCGCGCTGATCAGGCCGCCGATCACGACGGTAGCGAGCGGCTTCTGCACCTCGGCGCCGGTGCCGGTGGCGAACGCCATCGGCACGAAACCGAGCGAGGCCACCAGCGCGGTCATCACCACCGGCCGGAAGCGGGTGAGGGCGCCTTGCTCGATGGCCTCCCGGATCGGCACGCCGCGCTCGCGCAATTGCCGGACGAAGCTCAGCATCACGAGCCCGTTCAGCACTGCAACGCCGGATAACGCGATGAAGCCGACCGCCGCTGAAATCGAGAACGGCATGCCGCGCAGCCACAGCGCCGCGATGCCGCCGGTGAGCGCCAGCGGCACCGCGCTGAACACCAGCAGCGCATCGCGCGCGGAGCCCATCGCCGCCAGCAGCAGCAGGAAGATCATCGCAAAGCAGGCCGGCACCACGACGGCAAGGCGCTGGCGCGCCGCGGCGAGATTCTCCGACTGGCCACCCCAGGTCATCCAGTAGCCGGGCGGCAGCTGCACCGATTGCGCGACCTTTGCCTGGGCTTCCTCGACCACCGAGCCGAGATCGCGGCCGCGGACGTTTGCCGTCACCACGATGCGGCGCTTGCCGTTCTCGCGGCTGATCTGGTTCGGTCCCTCGGTGAAGGAGAACTGCGCGACGCGGTTGAGCGGCAGGCTCTGCACTGGTGAACTCGGCGTTGCCTTCGGCAACGCGACCGGCAGGTTGCTCAGCGCCTCGAGATCGGAGCGCACGCTCTCCGGCAATCGCACCACGATGTCGAAGCTGCGATCACCCTCGTAGACCACGCCGGCATCCTGGCCGCCGACCGCGGCACCGATCACGTCCTGGACCTCGGAGACGCTGAGGCCCCACCGCGCGATCGCCGCCTTGTCGACCTTGATCTCCAGCACGGGCAGGCCGCCGGCCTGCTCGACCTTGACGTCGGTCGCACCGCGCACGCCGCGCAGCGCAGTGGCGATCTGGTTGGCGGCCTTCTGCATCGGCTCGAACTCGTCGCCGAACACCTTGACCGCGATGTCGCCGCGAACGCCGGCGAGCAGTTCGTTGAAGCGCATCTGGATCGGCTGGGTGAATTCATAGACGTTGCCGGGCAGCCGGCCGACCGCCTTCGAGATCTCCTCGATCAGCTGCTCCTTGGTCAACGACGGATCCGGCCACTCTGCGCGCGGCTTCAGGATGATGAAGGTGTCGGACGCGTTCGGCGGCATCGGATCGCTCGCCACCTCCGCGGTGCCGGTCTTGGAGAAGACGAACGACACCTGCGGGAAGCGGCTGACCGCCTTCTCGACCGAGAGCTGCATCGCCTGCGACTGCGACAGCGCCGTGCTCGGAATCCTGAGCGCGTGCATGGCGATGTTTTTCTCGTCGAGCGAGGGGATGAACTCCTGGCCGAGCCGGAAGAACCCGAACAGGGCGGTCGCGAACAGCACGACCGCCACGGCGATGACGGGCAGGGGCGTTGCAACCGCGCGCCGCAGCAGCGGGCTGTACCAGCGCTTTAACGTGGCAACGAGCCAGTTCTCCTTCTCCTGGACGCGGCCGGTGATGCCGATCGCGATCAGCGCCGGAACCAGCGTCAACGACAGCACGAAGGCGGCGGCAAGCGCGAGGATCACGGTCAGTGCCATCGGCTCGAACATCTTGCCTTCGACGCCGGTGAAGGTGAGGAGCGGCACATAGACCAGCAGGATGATGGCCTGGCCGTAGAGGCTCGGCTGCACCATCTCCACGGCGGACGCCCGCACCGTCGCCAGCCGTTCGTCGCGCGTCAGCACGCGGCCGAGCGCGTGCTGCTTCTCGGCAAGATGACGCAGGCTGTTCTCGGTGATGATGACGGCGCCGTCGACGATCAGGCCGAAATCCAGCGCACCAAGGCTCATCAGATTGGCGCTGATGCGGCCCTGAAACATGCCGATCGCCGTCATCAGCATGGCGATCGGGATCACCAGTGCCGTGATCAATGCCGCGCGGAAATTGCCGAGCAGCACGAACAGCACCGCGACCACCAGCAGCGCGCCTTCGCTGAGATTGCGCGCCACCGTACCGATGGTCGCATCGACCAGCTGGGTGCGATCGAGCACCGTCTCGACTGCGACGCCTGCCGGCAAGGATGGCGTGATCGCGCGCAGCTTGGCGTCGACCGCGGCCGATACCGTGCGGCTGTTGGCGCCGATCAGCATCAGTGCGGTGCCGACCACGACCTCGCGGCCGTTCTCGCTGGCGCTGCCGGTGCGCGTCTCGCCGCCGATCGAGAGCGAGGCGAGGTCGCGGATCCGGACTGGGACGCCGCCGCGGGTGGTGACGACGACGGCGCCGAGCTCCTCGATGTTCTCGAGGCGGCCGCCGGATCGGACCACGAATCCTTCGCCGTTGCGCTCGATATAGCGCGCGCCGCGGCTGACATTGTTGCTCTCGATCGCCTTGGCGACGTCGGCGAAGGTGAGGCCGAGCGCGATCAGCTTCGCCGCATCGGGCTGGACCTGGTACTGCTTGAGATAGCCGCCGATCGAATCGACGCCGGCGACACCCGGCACCATCTTGATCTGCGGCTTGATGATCCAGTCCTGCACCGTGCGCAGATAGGCGTCTTTCTCGACCTCGCTTTGCAGCAGCTGGCCGTCCGCCGTCAGGAAGCGGCCGTCGCTCTGCAGACCCGGCGCGCCGTCGGTCTGCACCTTCTGGCCGGAGTAGTGGACGGTCCACATGTAGATTTCGCCAAGGCCCGTCGTGGTCGGCCCGATTCGCGGCTCGATGCCCTGCGGCAGGCGCGCGCGGACTTCGGTCAAGCGCTCGCCGACCTGCTGGCGGGCGAAATAGATGTCGGTGGCTTCGCTGAACACCGCCGTGATCTGCGAGAAGCCGTTACGCGAGAGCGACCGCGTGCTCTCCAGCCCCGGCGCACCCGCCAGCGCCGTCTCGATCGGGAAGGTGATCTGCTTCTCGATTTCCGCCGGCGACAGCGCCGGGGCGACGGTGTTGATCTGGACCTGCTTGTTGGTGATGTCGGGCACTGCGTCGATCGGCAGCCTGGTCAACGCGAGGCCGCCGAGGAACATCAGGACCGCCGCCAGTGTGACGACGACCAAGCGCCGCTGGATCGCCAGACCGATGATGCGCTCAATCATGGCCGTGCTCCGCTTCGTCCTTCTCGACCTCGGCCTTCAACGTGAAGGTGTTCCGCACCGCGATGGTCTCGCCGGCGGCAAGACCCGCGACGATTTCGATGTCGTCGTCGTCCTCGCGACCGGTCCGCACCGATCTCGCCTCGAAGCCGTCGGCATCACGCACGAATACGGTCGGTGTCCCCTTGATGGTTTGAATGGCCTTCTTCGAGACCATCACAGTGGACGGCGCGCCTGACAGCGGGACCTCCGCGGTGACGAAGGTGCCCGGCTTCCAGCGGTGCTCCTTGTTGGGCATGGTCGCGATCACGCGGGCATTGCGGGTCTCGCGGTCGAGCAGGGGGCTGACGAAGATCACGCCGGCATTGGCTTCATCCTCGGTGCCGATGGCGTGGATCTTGACCGAAACGCCTTCGCGGACCGCGCCGATGTCTTCAGGCGACACCGCCAGATCGACCCAGATGTCATCGAGATTGACGATGACGTAGAGCTCGCTCTCCTGGCCTTCGCGCCCGATCAGTCCGCCGAGATCGACCCGCCGTTCGGACACCCGGCCGCTGATCGGTGCGCGCAGGAACTGCGTCCGCAGGCTTTCCGGCGGCTGGTTGGGCAGATCTGCGATCTCGCTTTCCGACAGGCCGAGCGCAAACAGCTTCTGCCGCGCGCCGTCGAGCTTGATTTGGGCGTCGTTCGCGGTCAGCCGCGTGCGCAGGAACTCGTTTTCCGAGACGATGCGGGTCTCGACCAGCGTCTTCTGCCTGGCATAGAGAGTTTGCTGCAGATCGTTGGTGAGCCGCGCGGCGAGGTATTCGCTCTTGGCATCGGCCACCTCACGGCTTTCGATCGCCGCGACGATCTCGCCTTTCTCGACCACGTCGCCGAGACGCTTGCGCAGTTCCGTAACAGTCCCGAGCACGCGCACGGAGACGCGGCCAATGTGGTCGGCGTCGGGGATCAGCGATCCGGGCGCGAGGAAATGCCGCTTCAGCGTGCCGCCGCTGGCCGGTGCGAGCGTGATGCCGGATTCACGAATCTGGTCTTCGCTCAGCTCGATATGTCCGGGAGCCTCATGCGTGGCCTCAACCTTCGGTACGCCGGTGACCGCAGACTCCTGCGTCGTGGCCGGGAACTTGACCGGCCAGCCGATCCATCCGGCCGCTAGCATGATCAGTGCAATGCCGGCAGCCACGCCGGCGAAAAATAGAACAACCCGTTTCATATGCGCCTCTCCGCAGCGCATGCCGATGGCCCTGCGCTGTCGCGACATCGATCTGTGCGGAAGCGTGCGCGCTACCGGATGGCAGCGGCGCACGGCCGGTCATGCCGACCGGATCAGGCGCGGGGTGGTTTGAATGGGGAGAGGCGATCGGCCGACGCCGGCAGCCCGATGCTGCTGGCGCCATAGCTATGCGACGCATAAGCGATCGGGAATGCCGTCTCCTGCGGCGCCACGGAGGCGACGTGCGTCAGACAGTGATCGCCGTGCAGTGAGGCCGGATGCGCGGGAGCCTTGCCGCCGGTGTCGTTGATCGACTGTGCGATCGAGAAGCCGGGAGCCGCATCGTCGTCGCCGTCGAAGGCCCAGCCGTGGAAGAACGATAGCACCAGCGCAAGCGAGATCAGCCCCGCAAGCAGGCTGCGCCAGCGGCGCGATCCTGTTGCATGAGTGGAAGGCTGAATCATGGTGCGCGAAGCGTCCATGGGCTCTAATTAGCGCCGCGACCGCGCGCATTCAAGTTCAAGTCCGCGACAGATTAGCCGTGGATACTATAACGTTACACGCTTTCAGCGGTTCGGCGCATCAGCCAGCGGCGCGCGGCGACGACGGCCCAGATCGCTTCGACCAGGCCGAACGGCCAGGCGCCCTGCAGGAAACCGTAGGCCGAGCCGAGCGCGCAGGAGGCCGCGAAGGCCAGGATGAACCACGGGCTGCGATCCTCTGCTGCGTAGCAGACGAGCATCATCGTCACGGCGAACAAACCGAACAGCGTGAGCGCATCCATTCCGCAGCAGAACTCCTGTTGTAACGCCGTTGATATCTGAGCATGCTTGGGTTGGAATATCCATCCAGCGTCGCCGCCCGAAGGGATTGCCCCATGAAGCGCATGCATGTTCACGTCGCCGTCAAGGACATCCAACAATCGGTCGGCTTCTACTCGGCGTTGTTCGGCGCCGAACCGACGGTCGTGAAATCCGATTATGCCAAATGGATGCTCGACGATCCCCGCGTCAACTTTGCGATCTCGACCCGCGGCCGCGAGCCGGGGCTCGATCATCTCGGTATTCAGGTGGAGAGCGCCGAGGAGCTCGGCGAGGTCTATGGCCGGCTGCGCAAGGCGGGCGGCGAGGTGATCGAGCAGGGCCAGACCGTGTGCTGCTATGCCAGGTCCGAGAAGTCGTGGATAGATGATCCCGCGGGGATTGCATGGGAGACCTTCCATACGACGGGTGAGAGCATCGTCTATGGCGACGGCAGCGGCGAGCGGACCGCGCGCGTCGCGCACGAGAAGCAGGAAACCAACCAGAGCGCCTGTTGTACGCCGCAGCCCGAGGCCACGCCGCCCGAGGCTTCGGCCTGCTGTCGATCCTAAGCTCGAGGCGATCGCACAGGCTTGCGCCGAGACACGGCCAAGGCAGCCGTCGCGTCGGCGCAGCCGGCTACCGCTGTAAGCAAATGCTTAATGCCTGCGACATATTATCTCAGCGACGACTCCCCTCCGTGCTAACAGCCCCCTAACCATGCGGCTTTTGCCAATCAAGGATCCTGAGCGGTCCTGGCGTCTCATCAAGGCACAATGGAAGAAGGACGCTGAAGGCGTCGGAGAGGATTTTGCCACCTTTGGCGGCATCGGAGCCTTCGAAGCGCTGACCGCCAGGGAAGGTGACAGTCAGGGGCTGTACCACCTGACCGACGGCGAACGGGTCCACGCAGTCTGCCAGGTCAGGCGTCTCCTGATGAGCCGATACACGTCGCCGGCGCTGAGCGCGCGTTTCGTCAATGTGTCTCCGATCTACGATCTCGGCCTCGCCGATATCGGCGATTACGCGCAGATGCTCGTGGCGCTGTTCTCCGGCGTCGTCTGGCTGTCGCGTGATGCGCTGGCGGCCAGCCACATCCGGTTTCTCCTCAAGAGTCCGGGCGACTCGCAATTCTTCGCCGCGCTCAAGGCCGCGGCGCCCTTCTCGCCATTCTCGAAGTTCAGCATCGAGGGCGCGTTGATCGAGTGCAGCCTGAAGGAGGCCTGAGCGGTCGCGTCCTGAGGATGCCCGTGCCGATCTCGCTCAGCTACTCATCCACCTTAACAGTCCGATAACTGACTTTCCTAACGAGCCCTTGGGTTGTGTTCCCTTAGAAGGGCACCCGCAGGGGCAGGAAAATGTCGGTTGTGTCAACGAACAGCGTGAAGCCGGAGCACCGGCGGCTGTCGATCAAGGGTGTGTTGCGCGCCACCAGGATGGGCGCCATTCAGTGGCTCGTCCTGAGCGCCGCGCTGCTGGTGCTCGCCATCACGCTCGGCACCGGCTATCTCGCGCTGCAGTTTCGCGAGCGCGCGCTGGAGATGTCCGAACGTGAGCTGAACAACACCGCGCTGCTGCTGTCGCGACATTTCGACCAGCAGCTCAGCGACCTCCAGCATGTCCACGACGACATCGTGAACTATCTGCGGTCGGAGCAGGTCGAGACTGCCGATCAGTTCGAAAAAAACATGTCGCTGCTGAGCGCACACGAGATGCTGCGCACGCGGCTGGCCGCGCTGCCGCATGTCGGCGGGCTCAATCTGTTCAATGCCAAGGGATGGCTGATCAACTCGTCCGAGATGTGGCCGGTGCCCGACATCAGCATTGCGGAACGTCGCTATTTCCAGGAGTTCACCTCGGGACGGCCGACGTCGCCGGTGATCGTCGAGCCCGCGATGAGCAAGGTGACCGGCAACTGGACCACGATCTTTGCGCGCAAGATCACCGGCCGCAACGGCGAGATCATCGGCTTTGCAAGCCGCGGCGTCGAGCCTAGCCATTTCGAGGATTTCCTCGCTTCGCTGGCGCTGAGCGGCGACACCGTGATTTCGATGATTCACCGCGACGGCACCATCATCGCGCGCTATCCGCAGGATGCCGAAGTGATCGGCCGCAACATCATCAACCTGCCGGTATTCCAAAAGGTCATCAGCTTTGGCGGCAACACGTCGGGACGGTTCGTTGGCGCTTCTGGTGAGGAGAACGTCGGTGCGGTCAGATCGTTGTCGCATTTTCCGATCCTGATCCTCGCCACCACGAAGACATCGAGCGCGCTCGAGGACTGGCGCGCGCAGACTAAGCTGCAATTCTGCGCGGCTGTGTTGGCGGTATCGGTCATCAGCTTCGCGGTCTTCCTGATCGTCCGCCAGCTGCAGCGGCAGCACGACGCGGCAAACCGCCGGCTGTCCGAAAAAAGTCAGCATCTCGACACCGCGATCAACACCATGACCCAGGGGCTTCTGCTGTTCGATGCCTCGGCGCGGCTTGTGATCTGCAACCAACGATACCTCGACATGTTCGGCCTGTCGCCCGACGTCGCCAAGCCCGGCTGCGATCTGCGCGACCTGATCCTGCATCGACAGGCGCTCGGTTCATTCGTCGGCGATGTCGATGAATACTGTGCGCGGTTCACCAATCCCAGGGGTGACGAAATCCGCGACTCGGTGATCATGACGCCCGACGGCCGCAGCATCCGCCTGATCTACAAGCGCGCACCTGACGGCGGCTGGGCCACCACGCTCGAGGACGTCACCGACGGGCGGCGTGCGCAGGCGCAGATCGAGTATCTCGCGCATTACGATGCCTTGACCAATCTGCCGAACCGGACGCTGTTCCAGCGTCACGCGGAAGAATTGTTGCGCGAGGCTATCGTCCGCGAGTTCGCGATCCATTACATCGATATCGATGAGTTCAAGCGGATCAACGACACGCTGGGTCATCCGATCGGCGATGAATTCCTGCGGCGCGTCGCCGAGAAGCTGCGCCAGTCGGTCGGATCGAACGACTTCATCGCGCGCCTCGGTGGCGACGAGTTCGCGATCGTCCAGCATGACATCACCTCGGACGACGACGTCAGCGATCTGGTCGCGCGTGTCTATCAGTCGCTGCGCACGCCGTTCGACTGCCACGGTCATTGGCTGTCGAGCGACGCCAGCATCGGCATTGCGATCGCCCCGCGCCACGGCTCCGACCTGTTCGGCCTGCTCAAATGCGCCGACCTCGCCATGTACGCGGCCAAGGCCGCCGGGCGCAGGACCTACCGCTTCTTCGATCCGGCGATGGAGAAGCAGGCCAATCTGCGCCGCGCGCTGGAGGCCGATCTGCGAACTGCGTTGGCGGAGGATCGCTTCGAACTGCACTATCAGCCGCTGGTCGACCTGCGCAGCGACGAGGTGACCGGCTGCGAGGCGTTGCTGCGCTGGCGCCATCCGGTGCGCGGCATGATCTCGCCTGCGGAGTTCATCCCGGTCGCCGAGGAGACCGGGCTGATCGAGGAGATCGGCCAGTGGGTGTTGCGCACCGCCTGCATCGAGGCGGCGGCCTGGCCGGCGCATGTGCGCCTGGCGGTCAATGTGTCGCCGATCCAGTTCAAGTCGGAGACGCTGGCGCTGAAGGTTGCAAGCGCGCTTGCCGAGAGCGGGCTCGACCCGCGCAGGCTCGAGCTCGAGATCACCGAGGCGGTGCTGATCGCCGACGACGATGCGGCGCTGGTCACGCTCGGCCAGCTCCGCGCGCTCGGCGTCCACATCGCGCTCGACGATTTCGGCACCGGCTACTCGTCGCTGCAATATCTGCAGCGCTTCCCGTTCGACAAGATCAAGATCGACCGCAGCTTCGTCAAGGAAGTGACCCGCAACAGCGGCTCGGCCTCGATCATCCGCGCGGTGGTCTCGATCGCCGCCGACCGCAACATGATCACGACAGCCGAAGGCGTCGAGACCGATCAGCAGCGCGATACCGTGCAGATGCTCGGCTGCACGCAGATGCAGGGCTATCTGTTCAGCAAGCCGGTTCCGGCGCAGGACCTCCGGATGCTGCTCGCGGCCGACAGCGTCGAGGACGCCGCCTGAGCGGCTCTCGCTGAAAAGCTCCAAAAAATCGACCTGCCGACCTGTCGGGCGCGGAACCGAAACCGTGGAACCGCGTTCCATTGCGGGGCTCGACCGGCAGGCAATCAATGAAGACCGCAATAACGTCCGCGGCCATGCTGTTGTTTACCTCGTGCATGGCGAACGCAGAGAGTGGCCTTGCGTCCTATTATCATGGCATCGGCAGGAGTGGCGAGATGACCTGCGCGCATCGCAAGCGGCCGTTCGGCAGCATGGTCACGGTGTCCTACCGCGGGAAATCGATCCGGTGCCGGGTCAACGACCGTGGGCCGTTCATTCGCGGGCGGATCATCGATGTCTCGACCACGGCGGCCCGCGCGCTCGGCATCCTTCAGCTCGGCGTCGCGCATGTGGAGATCGAGTAGCGAACGGCGGGCAGCGGGATCAGGGTTTTGAGGCGGTCGCCCGCTGCTCGGCGATCGCCTTGCGGAGCGTGCGCGACAGCGCCTCGACCGAATAGGGTTTCTGGATCAGCTCGAAGCCGCTATGCGCGTTCTCGGCGAGCACGTTGCTGTAGCCGCTGGTCAGCACCACCGGCAGGCCGGGAAAGCGATCGCGGATCACGCCGGCGAGCTCGACGCCATTCATGCCGGGCATGATCACGTCGGAGAACACGAGGTCGGCGGCGAACTCGTTCTCGGAGAGGATCGACAGCGCCGCGTTGGCATTCGCCGCGCGCTTGACCGAATAGCCGAGATCCTCGAGCAGCTCCGTGGAGAACTGGCCGACATCGTCGTTGTCCTCGACCACGAGGACGCGATAACCGCGGCCGATCGATGCCTGCTCGATGCCGGCACTGGCCGCGACCTTGGCGTCCGCCGGGCGCATCGCCTGCGGCAGATAGATGGTGAAGGTCGCGCCGTGCCCCGGCGTAGAGGTGACCTCGATATCGCCGTCGGATTGCTTGACGAAGCCGAAGGCCTGGCTCAGTCCGAGGCCGGTTCCTTTGCCGACCTCCTTGGTGGTGAAGAACGGTTCGAAGATCGCGTCGAGATTTTCCGGCGAGATGCCGGTGCCGGTATCCTGGATCGAGACCGTCACGAAATCGCCGCTGCGCGAGGCCTGGGCGCGCAGGGCAGGGATGTGCTTGACCTTCCTGACGCCGATCGTCAGCTGGCCTTCGCCGTTCATGGCATCGCGGCCGTTGACCGCAAGGTTGATCATCGCGGTCTCGAACTGGCCGATATCGGCGATCGCAAAGCAGTCGGGATCCTCGATCCTGACCTCGATGTGAATCCGCGCGCCGGCCAGCGGGCGGATCAGCTGCACCACGCTATCGACCTGCGTTCCGACATTGAACACTTCCGGATTGAGCGGTTGCCGGCGGGCGAACGCCAGGAGCTGCGCGGTGAGCTTGGAGGCCCGCTCGACGGTCTCGGAGATCGCGTCGATATAGCGGCGTCGCCGCTCGTCCGGCAGCTCGCGGCGGCGCAGGAAGTCGGTCGCCGAGCGGATGATGGTGAGCAGATTGTTGAAGTCGTGCGCGACGCCGCCGGTGAGCTGGCCGACCGCTTCCATCTTCTGCGACTGCCGCAGCGCTTCCTCGCCGAGGCGCCGTTCGGTGATATCGACGGCCTCCGGCACCGCGCCGACGATGGTGCCGTGCTGGTCCTGCAGCGGGCGCATCGCGAAATCGAAATACCGCTCGCCGATCGGGAGCTGCAATTGCAGCTCGATCTTGACGTCCTCGCCGCGCATCGCGGTTGCAAAGGCATTCTGGATCACGCGCGGCATGCCGTCGGTCGCAGTGAACCAGGGCGTATCCCAGAACGGCTTGCCGACGACATCCGCCGCCTCGGCGCGGATGCCGGCCAGCGCGGTCTGGTTGCTGTAGAGCAGGCCGCCATCGCGGTTGAGCAGCATCTGGTATTGATGGCTGGTTTCCAGAATCGCGCGGGTCTGTGCTTCGCGGGATTCGAGCTGGGCGGTGCGCTCCAGGATGCGCCGCTCCAGCGACTCGTTGAGCTTGCGCAGCTCGATCTCGGCTTCCTTAGCCGCCGTGATGTCGTGGGCGACGCCGATGAAGCCGATATGCTTGCCGTTCGGGTCCCAGCGCGGTTGCGATTCCGAGCGCAGCCAGCGCCAATCGCCCGCGGCGTTGCGATAGCGAGCCTCGAGCACGAACGGCTTGAGCGACAATTCGCCGGTGATCTGCTCCTGCAGGATGTTCGGCAGATCGTCCGGATGCAGCGCCTTGCGCCAGTCGAACACGACCGCTTCCTCGAACGGCAGGCCCAGGAAATCGAGATACGCCTGGTTGGCGAAAGAGCGGGTGCGGTCGAGCTTGGTCACCCAGATCGGCACCGGCGCGCTGTCGGCGATCAGGCGGAAGCGTTCCTCGCTCTCGCGCAGGGTTTCCTGCGCCAGCATCTGATCGGTGACGTCGAGATCGGCACCGACCAGCCGCAGCGCACGGCCGTTGCGATCGCGGTCGATCTTGGCGACGACCCGGATCCAGCGGCTCTCGCCGTCGTTCGGGCGGATGATGCGGTACTCGGCGGTGTAATCCTCGCCGCCGGCCTTGAGCACGCCGAGCAGGTGGCTGATGGTTCGTTCGCGATCGTCGGGGTGGATGCGCGCGACCCAGTTCTCATAGGTCTCGTTGACCTCCTCGGGAGGCAGGCCATGCACCAGCAGATATTCGGGGGAGCGGCGGTTGCGCACGCCGTCGCGGAAATCGATCTCGAGCCCGCCGACCCGCGCGATGCGCTGGATCCGTGCCAGCTCGGCCTCGCGCTCCTGAAGCTCGCGATGGGCGCGGTCGCGTTCGCGCGCGATCTCCTCAAGGTGCTGCCGCAGCCGTTCGGCTGCCGCAGCTTCGGGAAGCACATCAGCGGGATCGGGTGGGGTCATACGCGCCGGCAACCTCTCGGCGCAGTTTCACACAGGAAGCGGCGGTTTTTCCAGCGCGATTTGCGGCGATCACTCGCCCGTCACTTGCCCCTCATTTGCCTTTGGGCGGACGGCAATTATAGGCCCTGCGGAACCCGGCGGCCTGCGCGTCCTCCTCGGAGCAGAACCAGCGATCCGGATTGCCGAGGCCCGGGTAACTGCGGCACGCCTGCAAATGATAGATGCCGACATTGCCGGTGACGCGGGCGCGGACGGCATACTTGCCCTTGATATTGCAGCTTGCCGGCATCGGCAGGTCGTCCGGGAAGAGCGCATTGCGGATCTGCGTGTCACGGTCGGCCGGGCAGGCGTTGCCAAGCAGGGCGCCGTCCTTCTTGCCGAGACGAAAATCGCGCGGCGCCACGAAGCAGCCCTTCCACAGTCCCGCACGACCGTCCTTGGCGGTGGCTTGATCCGGCTTGAATCGGCCAGTGGCCGATGTCTCGACGTTGAGGGCGTAGCCCTTCTGCACCATCACCTGGCTGAGGCTGGTCGGGTCACCCTCGAGCTTGCAGACGCCGAGGCGGCGCTTCTTGAAGGTCGGATCGACGCCGATGTCGTCGCAATGAATCGGTTTGCCGCCGATCAGCTTTGTTAGCTGGTCGCGGGCCTCAATCCCGCAGGTCCAGACGTCGGCGTGCTCGTCGATGCAGAGCTGGTCGGCCGCCGGCGCGTCGATGCCGTCGAGCCGATAGACCGTGTTGCCGAGCTGAACGGTGCCGGCGTCCTTGACGATCGCCGTGGCCGAGGGGCCAGCGGTCGCAGACAGGGCAGCCGTTGCAGACAGGACAGCGCTCGCGGACAGGCATGTCAGGAGAAGTGTCGTGATGACCGGATTGCGAAACCGCATTTTCTCACTTCAGATTTTTGGCGGGCAGCCGAACTTCTAGCACAGGCAGGTACGATCCAACCAAGGCCTGTTCGTACGAGATGCGTGCGCGCCGTCACATCCCGATCGGCATTCCGCGACGTAGAACGGCCGGACACTGCCATCGATAGGGATGCTGATATGGCCGAGTTCATCATCAACCTCATTGCCGATGTCATCACCGACATCTGGACCCTGCAATGCCTCGCGCGCTGGCGGCGGAAGAGACCAACGGCACCTCAGGAAACAGCTTCCGAGCAAAGATCCGATTGACTTCATGAGAACAAAATAGGAACATGATGTGCCACCTGAATCCCGGATGCCCCATGATGTCTGCACGGCCCGAATCTGATGACGATGACGGGCTGGAAGCGGCTGTCGATCAGGCGATTTCCGCCTGCGGCGGCAATTTGCGTGCGACCGTCCGGGCGCTGATCGTGGCCAATGAATTCCTGGAGAATGAGGTCAGCGAGCTGATGAAGGCCGTCGCGAAGGCGCATTCGCGCGGCCGCTTCAAGACCTATTCGGGCTGAAACACCCCTCAGGCTACCGCCAGGGACTGGGCAAGGATTGGCCACGCCGGGGCCGGGTCTGCATTTGCCTCCGGGGCATTTTGCTGTACCACGGAGCGGTTACGCCCAATCGCCCGTGCCGGATTGCGCGGGGAGGAATCCTGCCCAAAGCCCAAGCAAGAAGAGCATGTTCAAACGAATCCTGATCGCCAACCGCGGCGAGATCGCCTGCCGGGTCATCAAGACTGCGCGCCGTATGGGGATTGAGACGGTTGCCGTCTACTCCGAGGCCGACCGCGACGCGCTGCATGTCGAGATGGCCGACGACGCCGTGTTGATCGGCCCGCCGGCCGCGGCCGAGAGCTATCTTCTGATCGACAAAATCGTCGACGCCTGCCGCAAGACCGGCGCGCAGGCGGTGCATCCCGGCTACGGCTTCCTGTCTGAGCGCGAGGCGTTTCCGCGCGCGTTGGAAACCGCCGGCATCGTCTTCATCGGCCCGAACCCCGGCGCCATCGCCGCGATGGGCGACAAGATCGAATCCAAGAAGGCCGCGGCCAAGGCCAAGGTCTCAACCGTGCCCGGCCATCTCGGTGTCATCGAGGACGACAAGCACGCCGTCCAGATCGCCGACGAAATCGGCTACCCCGTGATGATCAAGGCCTCCGCCGGCGGCGGCGGCAAGGGCATGCGCATCGCGCACTCGAAGGGCGAAGTCGCCGAAGGCTTCAACCTCGCCAAGGCGGAAGCAAAATCGTCGTTCGGCGACGACCGCGTCTTCGTTGAGAAATTTATCGTCGATCCCAGGCACATCGAGATTCAGATCCTTGGCGACAAGCATGGCAACGTGATCTATCTCGGCGAGCGCGAGTGCTCGATCCAGCGCCGCAACCAGAAGGTCATCGAGGAAGCGCCGTCGCCGCTGCTCGACGAGCAGACCCGCCGCAAGATGGGCGAGCAGGCGGTCGCGCTCGCCAAGGCCGTGAACTACGATTCGGCCGGCACGGTGGAATTCGTCGCCGGCCAGGACAAGAGCTTCTACTTCCTGGAGATGAACACCCGCCTGCAGGTGGAGCATCCCGTCACCGAGCTGATCACCGGCATCGACCTTGTCGAGCAGATGATCCGCGTCGCGGCCGGCGAGAAGCTTGCGCTCGCGCAGAAGGACGTCGCGCTGACCGGCTGGGCGGTCGAGTCCCGCGTCTATGCCGAGGATCCGTTCCGCAACTTCCTGCCGTCGATCGGCCGCCTGGTGAAATACCGTCCGCCGGCCGAGGCCAGCCATGACGGCATCACGATCCGCAACGACACCGGCGTGCAGGAGGGCGGCGAAATCTCGATCCATTACGATCCGATGATCGCCAAGCTCGTCACCCATGCCCCGTCGCGCGCCGCCGCGATCGAGGCGCAGGCGACTGCGCTCGACGCCTTCTATGTCGACGGCATCAGGCACAACATTCCGTTCCTGTCGGCATTGATGAACCATCCGCGCTGGCGTGAGGGCCGGCTCTCGACCGGCTTCATCGCGGAGGAATTCCCGAAGGGATTTTCCGCGCGTGCGCCCGAAGGCGAGATCGCGCGGCGGCTCGCGGCGGTCGGCGCCGCGATCGATCACGTGCTTGGCGAACGCAAGCGGCAGATCTCCGGCCAGATGGGCGGGCGCGTGGTGCTGCGCGAGCGCCGCCGCGCGGTGTGGCTCGATCGCGCCGAGATCGCGCTCGACGTCGCGCGCGAGGATGACGCCATCGCGGTGCGCTTCATTGGCACCGACGGGCTGCCCGGCAATCCGCACAATCTGGTGTCGAGTTGGGTGCCGGGCGAGCCGGTCTGGCAGGGCACCATCGACGGCAATTTTGTCGCCGTGCAGGTGCGCGCCATCAACAACGGCTTCCGCCTCGCGCATCAGGGTTTTGAGGTGCCGGTTTATGTCTTCACCGAGACCGAGGCGACCTCGGCGCAGCTGATGCCTGTGGTTTCGGCCGCCGACACCGGCAAGAAGTTGCTGTGCCCGATGCCCGGGCTCGTGGTGTCGA
The DNA here is from genome assembly GCF_042258955.1 of Bradyrhizobium sp. ma5. Lineage (NCBI taxonomy): Bacteria > Pseudomonadati > Pseudomonadota > Alphaproteobacteria > Hyphomicrobiales > Nitrobacteraceae > Bradyrhizobium > Bradyrhizobium sp. ma5. Next base: position 5,191,180 of record NZ_CP170156.1, on the reverse strand, counting down.
TCGCGGTGACCGAGGGCCAGGAGGTCAAGGCCGGAGAGACGCTCGCGGTGGTGGAAGCCATGAAGATGCAGAACGTGCTGCGCGCCGAGCGCGACGGCACGGTCAAGAAGATCCACGCCGCCGCCGGCGCCACGCTCGCGGTCGACGCGCTGATCCTGGAGTTCGCATAAAAGAGCTCCGCCTTCGCGAAGGCTCCGGCGGACCAGTCGTCGCCGGCGCTCTCGCAAGGACGAACAAGGAGTCAGAGACATGGCCTTCCGCAAGCGCCGCGAAGCACTGCGATCGATTCTGAGCGGATCAACCTGCATTCGCCCGGGCTCGGTCTATGACGCGACCTCGATCCGGATCGCGGAAGATCTCGGTTTCGAGCTCGGCATGTTCGGCGGCTCGGTGGCGTCGCTCGCCGTGCTCGGCGATCCCGATATTGCGCTGATCACGCTGACCGAATTCGCCGAGCAGGTACGCCGGATGTCGCGCGCGTCGACCTTGCCTGTGCTGGTCGATGCCGACCACGGTTACGGCAATGCCCTCAACGTTCGCCGCACGGTTCAGGAGGTCGAAGCCGCCGGTGCCGCGGGCCTCACCATCGAGGACACGTTGCTGCCGCAAGCGTTCGGTCAGGCCAAGGCGCAGCTGATCTCGCTCGATGAAGGCGTCGGGAAGATGAAGGCCGCGCTCGACGGGCGCAGCGATCCGTCGCTCGTCATCCTGGGCCGGACCGGTGCCGTCTCGATCACTGATCTCGATGACGCGGTCATGCGTGCCAAAGCCTATGAGGCGGTCGGCGTCGATGGACTGTTCTTCACCGGCATCAAGTCGCGCGAGGAGCTTGAAGCGCTCTCGGCCGCGACGACACTGCCGATCGTGCTCGGCGGCGCGCCGGAAGAGATGACCGCGCTGGATTATCTGGCAAGCCAGCGCGTCAGAATTGCGCTGCAGGGCCACGCGCCGTTCGCGGCCGCAACCCAGGCCGTCTACGAGACGCTGAAGGCGCTGCGCGAAGGCACTTCGCCGAAGCACCTCAAGGGCGTCGCCTCGTCCGAACTGACCGGACGGGTGATGCGCGAGGCGGAGACCAAGGCGCGCAGCGGCGAGTTCCTCGGTCTGAAGAAATGAGCGGCGTGATCCGCCATGTCACGATCAGCGGCCGTGTCCAGGGCGTCGGCTATCGTGCCTGGGTGGACGAGCAGGCGAACGCGCGCGGCCTCGAAGGCTGGGTCCGTAACCGCCGTGACGGCAGCGTCGAGGCGGTGTTCGCCGGAGCCGACAACGTTGTCGCCGACATGATCTCTGCATGTGGCCGCGGACCGTTCTCGGCGCGGGTCGATGCCGTGCACGCCGGGAGCGGCACTTCCGATCTTTTGAACCAGCGCCGGGCAGGGCAGCGGTTCTCGGTCCTGCCGACGGTCTGACGCGTGGTCACGCAACAGCCGTGATCACCAGCGCCTGAATGCGGCCTTCGATCGCGCCGTTGCCGAAGCGGCGCGCGAGCGCCGCTGCGGCGTGCTCAGTCGCAGCATCAAGGCCGATACCGCCGCGCGCCTCGATCTCGCCGCGCAGCGGTGAGCCCTGACAAAACCCGATCGCCGGATCGTGCGGCGCGTTCGCACGGCATTGCTGCGGTACGGTGTCGATCTCGATCTTGCCGAAGCCCGCGGCCAAGAGATCGGCCCGGATAGGGTCTGGCGCGTAGTGGCCATGAGGCGTGCGCGCCAGGAATCGCGGCGGATCGGCCGGGAAGACCTCCGCCAATGCCTGGGTCACCACGTCGGCAAACTCGTTGTCTTCGATGCGATCCCACATGCTGAACAGGAAACGGCCGCCCGGCTTCAGGACACGGCGCGCCTCCGCATAACCCTTGGGCTTATCGGGGAAGAACATCGCGCCGAACTGGCAGGCGACGACATCGAAGCTCGCACTGTCGAACGGCAGGTTGAGTGCGTCGGCCTGCCGCCACCTGATATCGGCCCCGTCCGGCATCCGCGATTTCGCCCGTTCGAGCATGGGTTCATTCAGGTCGGTGGCCACGATCCTTGTGTCGCGGCCGAGCGCCGACCACAGCGCGCGGGTGACGGTCCCGGTGCCCGCGGCCGTCTCGAGCAGGTCGCGCGGGCCAAGAGCCTTGGCGCGTTGCGCCAGGTCGCGTGCGTAGGGTTCAAAAATCATCGGCACGAGCAGCCGGTCATAGAGTTCGGGAATGGAACCGACGAACTCCTTGTCCGACGCTGTCATGGTTGATGCTCCTCGCGCAACTGGGCCGGCAACCGGCTTTCCACAGCGCGGCCCTAGAGTTTTGTGTCCGATCAGCGTGGACGAAGGTTCGGTGGTTACGAAGAAAAAGGCTGCCGTCCGCGATGAGGTGGAGTGACGCGTTCGTCACGCCGGTCACCGGGCGGACCGCCGCACCGTCGCTCAAGAGCGGCTCCCGGCACCTCTTGACTTTCGCTCCGAATAATCTGATATTTCTGTCATGACAGAAATGACCGCCAAAAAGAAACTCCCTGCCGCCGTCGAGCGCTTCATCCTGCATTGGGGCGACATGGGCGACGGATGGGGTGTCAACCGCTCGGTCAGCCAGATCCACGGGCTACTCTACCTCGCCGAAGCGCCGATGACCGCGGAAGACATCGCGGACACGCTCGGCATGGCGCGCTCCAACGTCTCCAACTCGATCAAGGAATTGCTGTCCTGGGGATTGATCCGGCGGGTGCCGATCCTTGGCGATCGTCGCGACCATTTCGAGGCTGAGACCGACATTTGGGAGGTCGCGGCGAAGATCGCGGCCGGGCGCAAGGAGCGCGAGATCGATCCGGCGCTTGCCGCGCTACGCGCCTGCGTCTCCGACGCGGCCGACGATCCCGCCATCAGCGCGCTCGCCAGCAAGCGGTTGAAGGAGATGCTGACATTCACCGAGCTGGTCGACCGCTGGTACACGCAGATGCTGAACGTGCCACGCCCGCGCCTGGTCGCGTTGATCAGGCTCGGCGAGAAGATCGTGAGTTTCCTGCCGACAGGCAGAGCCAGATAGGGGCGGCGGCGTAACGGGAGTGTGCGATGGCGTCAGCAAGGATATCGACCTTAAAGACAGCGCCGGCTTCCGATACGAAACTGTTCGACGACCATCGCTTCCGCGCGTTGCTGCCGGATGAGGATTGGGGCCGCCTGCCGGTCGCGATCTGGCGGCGCTTCTCGAAGCGGTTCGAGGACGGCAACACCGTCGTCTATGTCGGCGAGGTCGAGGAAGCCTTGAGCAGCCGCGCCGGCTGGTGGCTGGCACAGGCCGCGCGTTTGATCGGCGGACCGCTGCCGACCGGCACCGAGACCCGCGTGCCGATGATCGTCACGGTCACCGAGGACGCCGCGACCGGCGGTCAGATCTGGACCCGCATCTGCGCGCGCCGCGATGGCTTCCCGCAGGTGATCCATTCCGCCAAGCGCTTTGCCGGGTCGACCGGGCTCGAGGAGTATGTCGGCTTCGGCGTCAGCATGGCGCTGCGGATCGCGGTCGAGCACGAGGCGCTGGTGTTTCACAGCGTCGGCTACTCATTGCAACTCGGTCCGTTTCGCCTGCCGCTGCCCGAATGGCTCACGCCCGGCGATCTCACCGTCACGCATTCCGATCTCGGCTGCGGCGACTTCCGCTTCACGCTGGAGATTATCCACCCGCGTTTCGGCCGGCTGATCCGTCAGTCTGCCGTGTTCAGGGAGGCTTCGTCATGACGCCGCTGCTGTGGACTTTGGTCGCCATCCAGATCGCGATGGGCGCCTTCGACACCTTCTATCACCACGAATTCACCGAGCGGCTCGCCTGGCGTCCCTCGCAGCGCCATGAGCTTCAGTTGCACAGCGTGCGGAACATGCTTTATGCGCTGCTATTCCTCGTGCTCGGCTGGCTCGAGGTGCACGGCATTCTTGCGATCGCCGTCATGGCCGTGCTGGTCATCGAGGTCGTCATCACGCTGATGGATTTCGTCGAGGAGGATTTGAGCCGAAAGCTGCCACCGAGCGAGCGGATCAATCATACGCTGCTGGCGATCAACTATGGCGCCATCCTGGTGCTGCTGGTGCCGGTGCTGATCGGCTGGGCGGTGCTGCCGACCGCCGTCGTGCCGGCTTCTGCGGGCCTGCTAAGCCTGTTCGCAACGGCCGCGGCCTTCGGCGCGGCGCTGTTCGGTGCGCGTGACTTCGCCGCTGCCAAGCGACTGGGACGGATGTCCAGCGCGCCGGCCGCGAGCTTGGTCGAGAAATTGCCGGCGCGGCAGACCGTGCTCATCACCGGTGCGACCGGTTTCATCGGCAACCGTCTCGCCGCGAGCCTCACCGCATCAGGCCATCAGGTGATTGCGCTGATCCGCAATCCGGCGAAGGCCGAGATGTTGCCGCCGCCGGTGACGCTGATCACGAGCCTCGACCAGCTGCCTGCCGATAGCAAGATCGACGCCATCGTCAATCTCGCGGGCGAGCCGATCGGCAACGGTCTATGGACTGAAGCCAAGCGCCGCAAGATCATCGCCTCGCGTGTCGACATGACGGCCGAGGTGATCAGGCTGATCGCGCGGCTCGAACGCAAGCCGGCGGTACTGGTAAGCGGGTCCGCGATCGGCTGGTACGGGCTCTGGCAGGACCAGGTGCTGACGGAGTCTGCGAAATCCCATGCCTGCTTCAGTCACGAATTGTGCGAGGCCTGGGAGAATGCGGCGAAGCCAGCCGCCGATCACGGCGTGCGCGTGGCGTATTTGCGGATCGGTCTCGTGGTCGGCACCGATGGCGGCTTCATCACGCGGATGCTGACGCCGTTCGAATTCGGTCTCGGCGGCCCGCTCGGCTCGGGCAAGCAGTGGATGTCATGGATCGAGCGTGACGATCTGGTGCGCCTGATCGCGCATGTGATCGCGAAACCTGAACTATCTGGCCCGATCAACGCGACGGCGCCGATCCCGGTGACCAATACGAAGTTCACCGAGGAGCTGGGACGCCGCCTGCACCGGCCCGCGGTCTTCCGCGTCCCTGCCGTGCTGCTCCGTGCAGTCGGCGGCGACTTCGCCAACGAGCTCCTGCTTGGCGGCCAGCGCGTGCTGCCGAACAAGGCGCTGAGCAACGGCTTTGTGTTCCGGCACGAAACCTTGCGCAGCGCGTTCGATGCGATCTTGTGAGGAGGGTGACATGTCTGATGACGGTTGCCACGCATTTGGAGGTTGGCTCGCCGGATGCGGGGCCGCAACTGCGGTTCTCTCCGGCGTTGTCCAGACCCTCTTGATGGTCGTATCCGGCGGCGACATCACGAGGCTGCTGGGAGGCGCCATCGCGCTTCTGCTTCCCACATTCCTGGTTCTCGTCGTCACATGTGTGCTGACCGCCGTTCCCGCAGCGATCGTGATCTGGCTGAGCAAGCAGCTGGAGATTCGATCCGCGGGGTTCTTCGCCAGCGCGGGCGCTGCGATCGGTGCGTTGAGCATCACGGTGCTGCTGCGGTCTCCGGCCGTCTGGACATCCGGATTTGTCTGCCTGTTCGCCGCCGCCGGATTCGTCGCAGGCCTGACCTACTGGTTTGTCGTGAGAGAGCTGGAAGCCGCCGAGCATTCCTTGTGATGCCGCAGAGCCATGCCCGCACTACGCTGCAGACGCCACGCTTCGGAACGTCGCTGCCAGCGTCCGCAGTGCCGCGAGCTTGGCGGGATCGCTGACCTTCGAATGCAGCATCACCTTTGACGCGCCGAGCCGCGGCAGCTTGTGCGTGGGCCCGATGTCGATCAGGCCCGGCGGCGCGATGCGGCGGACGAGCGGTGCGACGGCAAGGCCAGCGAGCGCGGCTGCGACCACCGCGGTGACGCCGCCGCCGACGAAGCCTTCGGTCCACGCGATGCCGGCCTTGTCGAGCGAGCGTACGGCCAGCGCACGCACCCCGCACGGCGGCGCCAGCGTTGCCAGCGGGAGTGCGTCGCCGCGCGGCCAGACGAAGCGCTTGGCGGCGAACCAGCCGAATTCGTCTTCAGTCAGTTTCTCGCCGCCACGCCGGCTGCCTTCCTGGCGTACGATCACGGCGTCGAGTTCGCCGGCATCGTAGGCGTCGAGCATCTCGCGCGAGAAGCCGATGGTCACGGCGAGTGCAAGCTGGGAGGCCATTGCGTGCAGGCGCTCCAGCAGCGGCACGAGCTCCGGACCAGCGGCGTGATCGCTGATCCCGAGCGTGAGTAGCTGCCGCGCCAGCTTCTCGCCGGAAAGTGCGCGGTCATGCACCTCGATCAGCGCGCGGGCGTGATGTAGGAACGCCGCGCCATCGGCAGTGAGCCGCACCGCGCGCGGCGAACGCTCGACCAGCCGCTTGCCGAGCACGGTTTCCAGACGCTGCAATTTCATGCTGATCGCCGCCTGCGTGGTGCCGAGCGCCTCGGCGGCACGGGTGAAGCCCTGCAGCTCGGCGACGAGGAGGAACGCCTGCACGGTGTCGATATCGAGCGTCGTCATGATCAACAAACATTATCATTGCTATCCATCTAGATAAGATACCAAGATGATGCGCAAAGGTCTAGCTAGAGGAGGCGCGATTGACCCGCGCCAACCGAATTCAAGGAGACCGATCATGCCGCTCATCACCGTCACCTATGCGACCTCCCGCGAGAGGCCGTCGCTGAAGTCCGACATCGCCGCCGCCGTGTCGGACCTGACCTCGGGGATCCTGCACAAGGACCCCAAGGTCACGGCAATCATTGTGAAGTCCGCCGACGCGGCCGACTGGTTCGCCGGCGGCAAGTCGCTCGCCGAGCAGGGGCTCGCGAGCTACTGGCTCGACATCCACGTTACCGAAGGCACCAACACCAAGGACGAGAAGGCGGCCTATCTCGCCGCGCTGTTCAAGCGGATGGGCGAATTGCTCGGGCCGCTCCACACCGAGAGCTACGCCCATGTCGACGAGGTGAAGGGCGATGCCTACGGCTTCGGCGGGCTGACCCAGGAGCGCCGCTACATCGCCGGCAAGCTCGAGGTCGCGTCGCAGAAGGCGGCGTAGGTCCTATGAGGTCGCTTCCGGCAGGCGCGCCGCTATGCCGCCGAACACCTCGGAAAATGCCTGCCGGAGCGCGATGTCGACATCGGCCATCGTGACCGGCAGCCCGAGATCGACCAGCGAGGTCACGCCGTAGCGCGGATCGACCACGCCGCAGGGCACGATCGCCTGGAAGTGCGAGAGGTCGGGCTCGACATTGATCGCGATGCCGTGGAACGAGACCCAGCGGCGCAGCCGCACGCCGATCGCGGCGATCTTGTCCTCATGTCCCGGCCCCTTGTCCGGACGCCGCACCCAGACCCCGACGCGGTCCTCGCGGCGCTCGCCGCGGACGTTGAAGGCGGCCAGCGTGCGGATGATCCATTCCTCCAGCGAGGCGACATAGGCGCGCACATCCGGCCGACGCCGCTTCAGGTCGAGCATCACATAGGCAACGCGCTGGCCCGGGCCGTGATAGGTGACCTGGCCGCCGCGGCCGCTCTGGAAGGTCTGGAACCGCGGGTCGAGCAGGTCATCGGCCTTGCCGCTGGTGCCGGAGGTGTAGAGCGGCGGATGCTCGAGCAGCCACACCAGTTCCGGCGCCGAGCCCTCGGCGATCGCGGCCACCCTTGTGTCCATCGCGGCGAGAGAATCGGGGTAGGGCACTGGACGGTCCGAGATCCGCCATTCGACCGCTTCGCCGCCCGAAGGGCGCGCAAAGGTCGTCAAATCGAGGCTTTGGCGGTCGTTAACCATTGGCTAACCCTAACGTGGTCAGGTGAATCCACAATTTAGTTCCAGTTCGGCGGTTCAGAAGTGCCCACCCTCGATAAAGTCAGCGTCGATCTCATGGTGGTCCTCGGCACGACCACCATGCCGATCCACCAGGTCATGCGGCTGTCCCGCGGCGCCATCATCGAACTGGATGCCACCGAGGCCGACGAGGTCAAGATCCTCGCCAACAACCTGCCGGTGGCCAGCGGCGTCGTCCTGGTCGACCGCAACCGGATTGCGGTCGAGGTCAAGCAGATGCTGCCGAAATCTCCCGGGGTTCGCAGTTAATTCATGCATCAAGCGCCTTGTCCCTGCATGCATGATTTGTTACATGGCCCCCTCGATGCGGCGGCGCCTTAGGGTTCCATCCGACATCCTTAGCGCTCGTGGCGGAATTGGTAGACGCGCTGCCTTGAGGTGGCAGTGGGTAACACCGTGGGGGTTCGAGTCCCTCCGAGCGCACCACACCTCAGCTGATCCTTGAAATCGCTGGATTTTTCGACGAACTGGCCGTGCCGGCCCCGCGCCCCGTGGCAGGTCCGACGAGTGCCCGCGGCTGACGTGGAGTGCCGGCGGTCCTGTAACACCGGTCAGGTAGTTTCGCGGATGCATGGCCTCGTGGGCGTGGCGCTGCCGACCGGAAGCGGCCGCTTCGTCCGATCGCGCGGCCGCAAGCCAGCCCCACCCGGAGCGCCTGATGATCTTTGCCAGCTACGCCTACCGTATCCTCTCCAACTTCGTGTTCCTGGGGCTGGTCTATTGCACGCTGAACCTGCTGGAGAAATACGAGCAGCGCGCGACGGTCGCTATCCTGGTCCTGGTCTATGCAACGATGCATGCCCTCTCGGGCCTGCGCTCGTTCTATTTCTTCCAGCGTATCGAGCGCCTCGAAGGCGAGACGCGGCGGCTCGCCACTGCGGCCGGTGAGGGGCCCAATGCTGCGGCCTCGCGCAAGCAGATCGTCGCCGATGTCACCGCGCTCAAGCATGCCGGCGAGATCAAATCCTATATCGACATCTTCTTCCTGGCGCTGGTGATCCTGCTCTGCGTCGCCAAGATCGTGGTCAGCTAGATCGCGGCTCTAGTCAGGCACGCGCTTGCCGGCCGCCGAGGCCTCGGCGCGTGGGGTGCGTTTGGCGACGTGGACCGACGCATTGCTCGCGGTCGGCGGCGCGACACGCAGCGGCGCTCCGTGAAGCCGGCCGTGGGCCGCAGCGGGGAGCTGATGCGCGGCCTGCTTCGGGTGCCTGGCCTGGCGCGCTGACATCGCCTGCGCGCGCGGTGCGCCGACGCCGGGGACAGCTGCCGCGCGCTGTGCCAGACGGCGTTCGGCCGCCGAGCGGGCCGCAAGCAGTGTCACGTCCAGCGCTTCGGGAATGCGAAACACGTCAGCCGCCGGTATCGGTAATGTCGAGGCCGACTCGGGCTGCGTGAGTTGCGGCTGCGGCCACAGCGTGCGGACGGATGCGCCGACGCGCGCGCGCTGCGCGTGATCGAGGATGTCGGCATCGCGCCAATCCATGTCGGCAAACACCGGCGCCGGCAGCGTCCGCGTCGCGGTGAAGACGAAGTTCGGTATTTTGGGCCAGCGCGTGATCGCGATCGTCTCGGTCGGCGGACGCATGAACCATTGCTGCGGCTCGGTCGGCGTCGCTGGACGGTCCGCTGTCGCGGGCACGACATGGACGATGCGGTAGCCGCGCTCCTTCAGCGTGTTGAGGATGCGCGGCAGCGCCGCGACCGTGCGAGGCTGGATGTCATGCAGCAGCAGGATGCCCTTGTGCTTGGCCTCGATCCGCTGGATCGCGAGATCGTAGACCCGCTGCGGCGAGATGTGGCGCCAGTCGTCAGCCGGGAAGTCGGCGCTCCAGACCTGGATGCCCTGCGACGCCAGATAGGCTTCGGGGATCTCGGCGCGCATCAGGCCGGGGATCCGGAAGAACGGCGCGAGCTTGCTCTTGTCGCCGTTGAGCGCGGCGAGCGTCGAGGCGATGCCGTCGTCGACTTCCTGCCGTACTTGTTCGAGCGGCATCTTGTTCATCGTCAACGGATGATTCTGGCTGTGCGTGCCGACGGTATGTCCGGCGGCGATCAGCTTGCGCACGCCCTCCGGATTGAATCGGGCCTGGGAGCCGATGGTGAAGAAGGTCGCCTTGACGCACTGGCTGGCGAGAATGGCCAGCACCTGATTGCTGTATTTCGGCAGCGGTCCGTCGTCGAAGGTCAGCACCACCTCGTGATCGGCGAGCGGCAGCGTCTCCGGATACTGCATGGTGCCGATCCGCGGATGCTCCGTGGGATCGACGACGAGGGTCCGCGAGGTGCCGAGTGCGTTGGGGTTACCCGGGCAATCCGCGGCGAGGGCGGCCGGCGGCGTCATGAAGCAGCAGCCCAGCAGCGCCGCGCCGATCACGGTCCGCGACCGCTTCCGGATCATCACCAGGACGTCTGCAATCATCGATCTCGGCCGCATTCCAAACGCACTGACGAATCCTTAAGGACGGCCCCATGAATGCCGCCTTAACGGTCTGTAATCCACCTTGGGTGGCGGGTTCAATGTGTCCGGTCGGACACGGTCTTCATCGCCGCCGGGATGATGTGGACGACGTGATAATTATGCTCCTGCAGGTACCTTAGGAAGGCGGGCAGCATCTCGGCTGTTCGCATTTGCGGGTCGTGCAGCAGGATAATTCCCTTGCGATGGCCCTCGAGCCGCCCGGTGAGCAGCTTGAGTTCCTCCTCGGGGGTCATCTTGTTCCAATCGCTGGCCCAGAAATCGGCGCCGAACACCGCGATACCACGCTTTTCCATGCGCTCGAGCAGCGCGGGCGTCGATTCGAAATAGGGGAACCGGAACAACGGCGTGCTCGGGACCGTGCTCGCGGTGCCGCGCAGGGCGGTCTGGACTGCTTCGATCCCCCGATTGATGTTCGCCTCGGCCTGATCCGTCGGCATTTTGTTGAGATGCGGATGGTCCCAGCTGTGATAGCCGATGCTGTGGCCGAGGCGTGCGATCTTGCGGACCATGTCGGGATGATCGGCCGCATTGCGGCCGACCATGAAGAAGGTGGCCTGCACGCATTCGGTTGCCAGCGCCGTCAGCACCTTGTCGGTGACGCCAGGTGTCGGCCCGTCGTCGAACGTCAGCACGACTTCGCCATCCCGCAGCGGCAGGGTCTGCGGAAAGCTTTTCTGCCCGACGCGCGGATAGGTCGCAGGGTCGACCTCCAGCACACGCGAGGTGCCGAGTGCGTCCTTGCGCGGGCATTCGGCGGCCTTCGCCGAGCTAATCAGCGCAACAGGTGCGAGCGCGATCAGCGCCGCGACAATGTTCAGGATCGGTCGCGGTGCGCTCGACATCTTTCTCATTGCACTGGGCCCCACCGATTAGGTAATCCGTTCCGCACTCATCAGAGCAGTTTTTCCCCTCCTGTCAAACCGGCGAAACACGGCATGGCCGAGAATATCGACGTTGCCGAACCCGCCGAGGCCGACCCGCTCGCCCGGATGCCGATGCGGGACGAGGAGGGCCAGCTCCGCCCCGAATTCGTCGCTGGCATCACCCGGGCCATCCACGCCGCGGACCGGCCTCTGCTGTGCGAGGTGGTGGCGGAACTGCACGAGGCCGATCTCGGCGACCTGATCGAGGCGCTGGAGCCCGACGACCGCGTCACCCTGGTCGAGATCACCGGCACGGACTTCGACTTCTCGGCGCTCAACGAGGTCGACGAGACGGTCCGCGAGGAGATCCTCGAGGAACTCGAGCCGGAGACCGTCGCCGAGGGCGTCCGCGAACTCGAATCCGACGACGCCGTCGAGCTGCTGGAGAGCCTCGATGAGGAGGACCAGGAAGAGATCCTGGAGAAGCTGCCGGCGGCCGAGCGCGAGGACATCGAGCGCAGCCTGCTGTATCCGGAGAATTCCGCCGGCCGGCGGATGCAGACCGAGTTCATCGCGGTGCCGCCGGATTGGAAAGTCGGGCAGGCGATCGACTACATGCGCGACACGCCCGATCTGCCGGACCGCTTCTACGAGATCTACGTGGTCGACGCTGACAAGCACCTGCTCGGCGCCGTGCCGCTCGACGTGCTGCTGCGCACGCGCCGCCCGATCCCGGTCAAGGATCTGATCGACGAGGACCGTCGCCGGGTCTCCGCGCTGGAGGACCAGGAAGAAGTCGCGCGGATGTTCGGCAAGTACAATCTGGTCGCGGCTCCCGTCGTCGACACCACCGAGCGGCTGGTCGGCGTGATCACCATCGACGACGTCGTCGACGTGATCGAGGAGGAGGCCGACGAGGACCTCAAGGCACTCGGCGGCGTCACCCATCCTGAAGAGCTGTCCGACACGGTCTGGACCATTGCCCGCGGCCGGTTCAACTGGCTGCTGGTCAATCTTGCCACCGCGTTCCTGGCTTCGTCGGTGCTCGGCCTGTTCGAGGGCCAGCTCGAGAAGATGGTGGCGCTCGCGGTGCTGGCGCCGATCGTGGCGAGCCAGGGCGGCAATGCCGCGACCCAGACCATGACGGTCGCGGTGCGCGCGCTCGCCACCCGCGAACTCGGTGCGTTCAACGCGACACGGGTGGTGCTGCGCGAGACCATGGTCGGGCTCGTCAACGGCCTCGCCTTTGCCGTCATCACCGGCATCGCCGCGGTGGCCTGGTTCAGGATCCCCGGTCTCGGCATCGTGATCGGGCTTGCGATCATCTGCAACCTGGTCGCCGGCGCGCTCGGCGGCATCCTGATTCCGATGGTGCTGGAACGGGTGCGCGCCGATCCCGCGGTCGCCTCCGGCACCTTCGTCACGACCGTCACCGACGTGGTCGGCTTCTTCTCGTTTCTCGGCATCGCCACGCTTTGGTTCGGGCTGAAATAGTCTGCGACTTGGCGGCCGGCTTATCGTTAATCGCGCCTTAACGGGGTTGGCGGATGATGGTCCCATCTTCACGGGGGCCATCATGCAGCGGTTGCGGCTCAAGGCGGACGGACGGATCGTCGAATTGCGCGACGGGCAGGAAATCCCGCTCGTGCCCGCACATCCCGCCGAGGCGGCAATGCAGCCTTCGGCCTCGCAACCGGCCGTGCGCGATCTGCGCCGCCGGGCCCAGCTCACCCAGCTCGAATTCGCCGCCAAGCTCGGCGTGCCGGTCGAGACCATCCGCAACTGGGAGCAGGGCAAGCGCGCCCCGCGGGGACCCGCCCGCGCGCTGCTCGCGGTGATCGCCCATTCGCCGGAGACGGTGTTCGCCGCACTGTCGAGCGAGCCGACCGCGGCGTGAGCTGATACGGCGCGCTCCGCCGTCATTGTCAGCCAATTGATCGAATTCACGCGCCATATTCGCAACCGTCGTTTTGGCGAAAGCCAAGACCCATAACCACCGCATGTGGTGTTGAACGGGATTGTCGCCTCAGCGTCGCGCAACAATTGAGATTTGGGGTAATGGGTCCTGGCTTTCGCCAGGACGACACCGAATGTGCGGCGCAGCCCTTATCCGCAATCGTCGTCCCCGCGAAAGCTGGGACCCGTAACCATAGGGGCGTGTTGTTAGAGAGGGCTGTGGCCCCAGCACCGCGCAACAATCGCCTTCGGTGGATATAGGTCGCGGCTTTCGCCGGGCCGGTCGCAACGGGGCCTTCGCTCCCGGCACAATCTCATGGGACTTGCCAGCAAGGCGGTTTGGCCGCTTTAATCGCGGGATTGCAGTACGTTCTTATTTGAAGCGTGGATTTCCCCATGAAGGCCATCGAGCAGATCATTGCCGGCTACGTGTCGCTGAAGAATCGTCAAGCGCTGGAACAGCTCAGAGACCATCGCCAACAACTATTGGACGATGTTCGAACGCACAGCGTTCCCGGTTTCAGGCCATCGGTCGTGAATGAGACTCTCTCCGAGGAGATCGAGCTCATCGAGGGAGCGTTGGCTTGCTTCGACGAGGACAGATAGTTCGCGACCGGGGCGCTAGGCCAGCTGGACATCGTTGTTCTGCGATTGCGACAGACTTCTATTTGGGAGGTACGCATGATCGACCAGAGAACTGCGCCTTATGCTGCCTTTTTGCTCCGCGTTACGCTTGCCGGACTTTTCATTGCTCATCTCTACGGCAAATGCGTGCTCAAGCCGATTAGCCTGTGGTGGAACGGCCTTTCCAAACTCGGTTATCCCGAATGGGTTCTTGCCTACGCTCTAAGCGCCGAATTCGGATCGGCGCTTCTGCTGCTGCTCGGCATCTATACGCGCTGGGTGAGCATCTACGCGATCCCGATGATGCTAGGCGCAACCCACTTCTGGATGCTTAGAAAGGGCTATTGGTTCACGGAAGCCGGCTGGGAGATGCCGTTCGTCTGGGCGATCATGCTCGCCGTCCAGGCGCTGCTGGGCGACGGAGCGTTTGCGGTGAAGGTCCCCAAGCTGCCTTGGGAGCGCCGGCTTCTGCCAACGACAGCCTGACGGCTTCGCGAGGGGGGCGCGCGACCGGCGCGGGCCCGCCACGCGGTCACATCCATCAACCGCAGCAAGGCTGCTTGGCTTTCGGCGCGCAGCACGATTGCTGTTCCTGCAGCCATCGGTCGCGCGGCTTGCAACTCGACGGGCGCGCCGAGAGATAGACGTGGATCGCGGCGTCGCCCGTATCCATGCGTTCCGCGCGATAGATTTGCATCGGCCGGACGCCATCGCTGACCTCAAAGGTCAGCTTGGCTTGCGGATCGAAACCGACGGCCTCGTCGACCTTGCGGATGATCGCGAGAAATCTCCCGGCCGGCATGTGGCCTCGGTTTTCCTCTTCGATGTCCCAGAGCTGAATGAAGGTCTCGCTCCAGCTCTCAGGGTTCGCGCCGCAATCGAGCCCTCTGAATGAGCCGGTTTTGACTTCGGTCACGTGGTAGCTGGGTCGGACGTCGCGCCCGTCGTAACTGAAGATCAGCGGCTTCTCCTTGTGCGCCTCGAGGCTGGAAAGGAGGGCGGCAGATGAAAGCTCTTCCACCGCGAGCAGGGCGCCGACGGTCGATCGGGTATTGGCAAGCATGGTCATGGCTGCTATCCTCATTTCAATGATTATTGAATTATAGGATTATCGAAAGATGGAGGAGCGTCAAGCCCGAACCGCCTTCGCCGCGCTGTCGCAGGAAACGCGGCTGCGGATCGTGCGGTTGCTGGTCCAGGCCGGTCCCGATGGCATGGCGGCAGGGGCGATTGCCGAGGCGGTTGAAGTATCGCCATCCAACGTGTCGTTCCACCTGAAGGACCTCGAGCATGCGGGCATGATCGTGCCACGCCGCGAGGCGCGTTCGATCATCTACTCGGCGGATTACACTGGCCTCCGCGATCTCATCGCCTTCCTGATGAAGGATTGCTGTGCGGGCCACCCCGAAATCTGCGCGCCGGCGCTCGCCGATGCCGAGTGCAGGCCTTCCACGGCCAAGAAGAAGGCGCGTGTCTGATGCGCGCCTTCGATCTGCCGCGACGCCTTGTCGCCGAGGGCCTC
The DNA here is from genome assembly GCF_042258955.1 of Bradyrhizobium sp. ma5. Taxonomy (NCBI): domain Bacteria; kingdom Pseudomonadati; phylum Pseudomonadota; class Alphaproteobacteria; order Hyphomicrobiales; family Nitrobacteraceae; genus Bradyrhizobium; species Bradyrhizobium sp. ma5. The sequence goes on along the minus strand of NZ_CP170156.1, from coordinate 5,175,941 downwards.
GGCACCTTGCTGCTGGTCACAACCGTCGTTGGCTCCGGCATCATGGCCGAGACGTTGACCAAGGACGTTGCGTTGGCGCTGCTCGGCAACACCCTTCCGACCGGCGCCATTCTGGTCGTGTTGATCACGATTCTCGGACCAATTTCCGGCGCGCATTTCAATCCGGCGGTCACGCTGGTCTTCATGCTCAAGGGCGAGCTCCGTCCACCGCATGCAGCGCAGTACATCGCGGCGCAGGTGCTCGGGGGAATCCTCGGCGCAATGGTCGCGCATGCCATGTTCGGCCTGCCGCTCCTGGAGTTCTCGGCCAAGGCAAGGACAGGATTTCCGCAGTGGTTTGCGGAATTCATTGCCGCGTTCGGACTGGTCGCAACGATCATCGGTGGCCTCCGGTTTCGTGAGGCCGCAATTCCATGGCTGGTTGGGCTTTACATCACGGCCGCGTACTGGTTCACCGCATCCACGTCGTTCGCCAATCCGGCCGTTGCCATCGCGCGATCGTTCACCGATACGTTTTCCGGCATCCGCGCGCAGGACCTGCCGGGATTCATCGTCGCCGAGGTTCTGGGAGCCATGGTCGCGCTGGCATTCATGAGCTGGCTGCTGCGGGGCGCCGAAACCACAGAGGAAGTCACCCGATGACGATCACGATCTACCACAATCCCGCTTGCGGGACGTCGCGCAACACCCTGGCGATGATCCGCCAAAGCGGGGAGGAGCCCGAGATCGTCGAATATCTCAAGACGCCTCCCTCACGCGACAAGCTGGTCGCGCTAATCGCTGCCATGGGCATGACGCCGCGCGCGCTGCTCCGCGAGAAAGGCACGCCGTATGCCGCGCTCGACCTTGCTAATCCGAAATGGAGCGACGACGAATTGATCGATTTCATGATGGCGCATCCGATCCTGATCAATCGGCCGATCGTGGTCTCGCCCAGGGGCGTGAGGTTGTGCCGGCCGTCCGAAGCCGTCCTTGATCTCCTCGCCGTTGTCGACATCGGCCGGTTCGTCAAGGAAGACGGCGAAGTGGTCTTGCCCAGGAAGCCGGGTGCGCACGCCGGATGAGCCGCCGCGCAGATAACGTCCTGATCGTCGCGCTCGGCACCACGCAAACCCTGGCCTGGGCGTCGAGCTACTATCTGCCGGCGATTCTCGCGGACCCGATTGCGCGGGACCTCGGCATCTCGACGAACTGGCTGTTCGCCGCGTTCTCGATGGCGCTCGTGATCTCAGGACTACTCGGCCCGCGCGTCGGCCGCCAGATCGACCGCATGGGCGGGCGCGAAGTGCTCTGCGCGTCCAACCTGATTCTGGCGTCCGGCCTAATCCTGCTCGGGCTTTCGCAGGGCACCGTTCTGATGGCCGCAAGCTGGCTGTTGCTCGGCGTCGGCATGGGCCTCGGCCTGTATGATGCGGCGTTCGCGGCGCTCGGGCGCATCTATGGCAACACCGCCCGCCGCTCCATCACCGGCATCACCCTGATCGCCGGGTTTGCCAGCACGATCGGCTGGCCGCTCACCGCGTGGGGCCTCGCAACCATCGGCTGGCGCTGGACCTGCTTCGGCTGGGCGGCGGCGCACATTCTCATTTGCCTGCCGCTCAACGCCTTCCTGGTCCCCAAGCTGAAGAGCGAGCACCGGATCGCAGCCGACACGCCCAAGCCGCATATTCCAATCGACCGCGCGATGGTGCTGCTTGCCTTTGCCTTCGCGGCGGCCTGGAGCGTCACGTCGGCGATGGCGGTGCATTTGCCGCGAATTCTGGAGGCGTTGGGCGCGACGCAAACGCAGGCGATCGCGGCAGGCGCGTTGATCGGTCCGGCGCAGGTGGCGGCAAGGATTGTCGAAGCGAGCCTGCTGAAGCGCTTTCATCCGCTATGGTCGGCGCGATTGGCCTGCATCACGCACCCCTTGGGCGCCTGCGTCATCGGCCTGTTCGGTGGAGGCTTCGCCGGGATCTTCGCGCTGCTGCACGGCGCCGGAAACGGCATCCTCACGATCGCGCGTGGCACGCTGCCGTTGGCGATATTCGGTCCAAAGGATTACGGCTACCGCTTGGGGCTGCTCGGCGCGCCGTCGCGACTGTCGCAAGCGATCGCGCCCCTGGCGTTCGGATTCCTGATTGCGCCACTCGGCGGCTATACGTTCGCGGTCACGTCGGCTCTCAGCCTGGCCGCGCTGCTCGCGTTGTTCGCACTCAAGGCCGAGCCGACGAGCCCTTCGCAGTAGCGTCGCGACTCTTCATCCGCCGAACCGTCTCGATGAAGGCCTTGATGATCGGTGAGTGGCCGCGGCCGCTGTGATGAGCGATGCTGTACTGGGTCTTGATGGTGCGGTCGCTGATCTCGAGCGCGCGCAGGTTAGGATGCGGCACGAATTCGAAGTCGGCGACGACGCTGATGCCGAGGCCGCGCTCGACTGCCTTCCACACGCCCTCGCGGCTCTCGATCTCGAACACCGGTTCGATCTGGATGCCCTCGGCCTGCATCGTCGCCTCGAAGGCGCGCCTTGTGGTCGAGCCGCGCTCGCGCAGCACGATGGGCTGGTCGGCGAGCTCGCGCAGCCTGACCGACTTCCGCTTGAACCAGGGATGATCGCGGTTGACGAATACGATCACGCGGTGGGTGCGATAGGGGATCATGGTGACGCGCGGGTCTTCCGGCACCTCGGCCAAGATCGCGACGTCGGCCTCGAAATTGACGATGTGACGAAGCGTGCGTTCGGAATTGCCGAGCAAGGTCGAGATCTGCACCTCGGGATGATCGCGCTTGAACGCTGCGATGATCTCGGTGGCGTGAAACGGCCCGACGGTCGCGACCCGCAGGTGCCCCTTGGTCGCCTTGCCGTGCGCGGCCAATAGTTCGTGCGCCTCGTCGCAGAACGTCATGATGCCGCGGGTGATCTCGAACAGCGCGCTGCCGGCTTCGGTGAGCTCGGTGTGCCGCGGCTTGCGGATCAGAAGCTCGACGCCATAGGTCTCCTCCAGCTCCTTGACCTGAATGGTCAGCGTCGGCTGCCCGACATTGAGCACGCGCGAGGCCGCGGTGAAGCCGCCATGGGAAGCGACCGCATGGAAAGCGCGAAGCTGGCTGAACACTATTGACATAATCAATAGAACGCATCCGAAGAATGAATTTGTCAATAGTAGCCGGCGCCGTACCTTCGCGCCAAATGGAGGACGCGCGGATGGACTGGAGTTATTCCAACCCGGTAAGGATCGAATTCGGAGCCGACAGCTTCGACAAGCTGCCGGCGCTGATCGCCAAGCGCGCCTATGCGCTGGTGACCTATGGCGAGCCGGTCTTCGCCGAGCTTGAGCGGCGGCTGCGCGCTGCGGCGGGGGCTTCAGTTCTAACCATCCGCGACGTCGCGCCCAATCCGGATTACCGCCTCCTCACCGAGCAGACCGCGCGCTTTGCCGGGCTCGCCAAGCAGCCCGAGGTCATCGTCGCGCTCGGCGGCGGCTCGGTGATCGATTCCGCAAAGGTGTTCGCGGCCGCCGGCGGCGACTTCGCGATCGTCAAGACTTATCTAGAGACGCAGCAGGGCGCCGATCGGCTTTCGGCGATCCCGATCATCGCGGTGCCGACCACCGCGGGCACCGGCAGTGAGGTGACGTGCTGGGGCACGGTGTGGGACGAGGCCAATGGCAAGAAATACTCGCTGGCGCGTCCGTCGCTCTATCCGACCCATGCGGTGATCGATCCGCGCCTGATGCTCGGCAAGCCGCAGCTCCTCACCATCAGCACCGGCCTCGACGCGCTGTCGCATGCGCTCGAGAGCATCTGGAACGTCAACAACAACCCGGTGTCGGCCAACCATGCAGTGGCGGCGGCGCGCGGCGTTCTCGACGTGCTGCCGAAGCTCGCCAATGATCTCGGCAATCTCGAACTGCGCAGCCGGATGGCGCAGGCGGCGCTGTTCGCGGGCCTTGCGTTCTCCAACACCAAGACCGCGATCGCGCATTCGCTGTCCTACCCGATCACGCTGCGGCATGGCGTGCAGCACGGCATCGCTTGCTCGTTCTCGCTGCCGATGGTGCTGCGCAGCGTGCGCGGGGCGGGCGGGCTCTGCGAAGACAGCCTCAAGCAGATCTTCGGCAGCGACCTCGCACGCGCGGCCGACGATCTCGAGGACTTCATGGCGCGGCTCGGCATCTCCTGCAATCCGGCCGCCTACAGGATCGACCGTGCGGAATGGCACGCGCTGATCGCGGACTCGCTCGAGGGCGAGCGCGGCCGCAATTTTCTGGGGTCGAAGGAACGGCTGATCGAAGCATCGCAGACGCTGCGGATGCCGAGCGCGGCGAGCGCGTGACGACGGCATAGTGACACGGAGAGATATCATGCAGGACAATCGCAAAACCATCACTGTCAACGGACGCCGCTACGACGCGCCGACGCGGCCGACGGTCGTGATCTGCCTTGACGGTTCGGAGCCCGGCTATATCGAGCAGGCGATCGAGGCCGGCGTCGCGCCGACCTTCGCGCGTTTCATGAAGGAGGGCGCGCATGTCCATGCCGCCAGCGTGATCCCGAGCTTCACCAATCCGAACAATCTTTCGATCATCACGGGGCGGCCCCCTGCGGTGCACGGCATCGCCGGCAATTACTTCTACGACACGGCGAACGACGCCGAAGTCATGATGAACGATCCGAAATTCCTGCGCGCGCCGACGATCCTGGCCGGTGTCCATGACGCCGGCTACAAGGTGGCCGCCGTCACCGCCAAGGACAAGCTGCGCACCTTGCTCGCCTACGGGCTCGACTATGCGAGCGGCCGTGCCATCGCGTTCTCGTCGGAGAAGGCCGACCAGGCCACCAAGGCTGCCAACGGCATCGCCAATGTGCTCGACTTCGTCGGCCTGCCGCTGCCCGAGGTCTATTCGGCCGACCTGTCGCGCTTCGTGTTCGCGGCCGGTGTCAAGCTGGTCGAGCGGCATCGTCCGGACCTGATGTATCTGTCGACCACCGACTACATCCAGCACAAGGTCGGGCCCGGCACCAAGATCGCCAACGACTTCTACGCGATGATCGACGGCTATCTCGCCAGGCTCGACGCGCTCGGCTGCAACATCGTGGCGACCGCCGACCACGGCATGAACGACAAGTTTTTGCCCGACGGCAAGCCCGACGTGATCTACCTCCAGGACGTCATGGATGACTGGACGGGGAAGGGCGCCGCAAGGGTGATCCTGCCGATCACCGATCCCTATGTCGCCCATCACGGCTCGCTCGGCTCGTTTGCGACGATCTACACGCCCGATGGCGCCGACGTCGACACGCTGCTGATGCGGCTGCGCGACATCAAGGGCATCGAGGTGGCGCTGCCGCGCAAGGATGCCTGCGCGCGGTTCGAGCTGCCGCCCGACAGGATCGGCGACATCGTCGTGATCTCGACCAGGCACAAGGTGCTCGGCACCAGCGCATCGCGCCACGATCTATCCGGGCTGACCGAGCCGCTGCGCTCGCATGGCGGGCTGACCGAGCAGCGGGTACCGCTGATCGCCAACCGCAAGATCGTGCTGCCCGCCGGGCACGCCTTGCGCAATTTCGACGCCTTCGACGTCGCGCTCAACCGCATCCAGTGACATCCGGACTTGAGGACACCACCATGAACATCCAGAGCCCGGCCGTTCGCCATGAGCAGATGCGCATCGCAGGCAGCCTCGTCGACACCGACGAGCATGTCGAGGTCTTCAATCCCTACACCAACAAGGTGGTGGGCACGGTGCCGGCGGCGCGCCCGGAGCATGTCCGCAGCGCCTTTGCCAGGGCGGCGGCGTTCAAGCCGAAGCTGACGCGTTACGAGCGCCAGCGCATCCTGCTGCGCACCGCAGAGATTTTGGCCGGTCGCAAGGAGGAGTTCGCGCGGCTGATCACCGCCGAGTCCGGCCTGTGCTGGAAGGACTCGCTCTACGAGGCCGGGCGCGCCTACGACGTTTACTCGTTCGCCGGGCAGCTCGCGATCAAGGACGACGGCGAGACGTTCTCCTGCGACATCAGCCCCCAGGGCAAGGCGCGCAAGATCTTCACGACGCGGACGCCGCTGCTCGGTGCGATCTCGGCGATCACGCCGTTCAACCATCCGCTCAACATGGTGAGCCACAAGATCGCGCCGGCGATCGCCACCAACAACCGCGTGGTGCTGAAGCCGACCGAGCTGACGCCGCTGACCGCGCTCGCGCTCGCCGACGTGTTGTACGAGGCCGGGCTGCCGCCCGAGATGCTGTCGGTGGTGACGGGCAATCCGCATTCGATGGGCGATGCGATGATCACCGATCCCGACGCCGATCTCGTGACCTTCACCGGCTCGGTCAGGGTCGGTAAGCACATCGCGGACAAAGCCGGCTACAAGCGCCTGGTGCTCGAGCTTGGCGGCAACGATCCCCTGATCGTGATGGAGGACGCCGACCTCGAGAAGGCGGCCGAGCTTGCGGTTACCGGCGCGACCAAGAATTCCGGCCAGCGCTGCACGGCCGTGAAGCGCATCCTCTGCGTTGAGGCCGTTGCCGACGATTTCGCCGCGCTGGTGCTGAAGAAGGCGCGCACCCTGAAGTGCGGCGATCCGATGGACCCGACGGTCGATGTCGGCACGGTGATCCATGAGGGCGCGGCGAAGGAATTCGAGCGCCGGGTCAACGCCGCGGTTACCGACGGCGCCGAGCTCCTGCACGGCAACGACCGCGAGGGCGCGCTGTATCCGCCGACGGTGGTCGACCGGATTGCCTACACCAGCGAGCTGGTGATGCAGGAAACCTTCGGGCCTGTGATCCCGATCATCCGCGTGCCCAACGACATCGAGAGCGTGATCCGGATATCGAACGCCACCGCGTTCGGGCTGTCGTCCGGCGTCTGCACCAACCGGCTCGACTACATCACGCGGTTCGTCAACGAGCTCGACGTCGGCACCGTCAACATCTGGGAAGTGCCGGGCTACCGGATCGAGATGTCGCCGTTCGGCGGCATCAAGGACTCCGGCCTTGGCTACAAGGAAGGCGTGCAGGAGGCGATCAAGAGCTTCACCAACGTCAAGACCTATTCGCTGCCCTGGCCGGTCTAGGGACGCGCGTCGATCCGAAGCAGGGCCGCACGCGCACAACAAAAAAGCGCGGCGGCCGAGGCTGAACAACAAGACAATCATCAGGGGAGGCTGCAATGTCGATCACGTTCAGTCCGGCGAGCGTCGGCTCGGTCGGAGTCCAAAATCCGGAGCTTGCGACATCGTTCCGCCGCGCGCAGTGGCGGATGCTGTTCGCGGCGATGTTCTGCTATCTGTTCTTCTACACCGGGCGGCAAACCTTCGGCTTCGCCATTCCCGGCATCCAGGCCGAGTTCGGCGTCAGCAAGGAGGCGCTGGGCTGGGCCAGCGCGGCGCTATTGTGGTGCTACGCGGTCGGGCAGGCCATCAACGGCAATCTCGGCGACAAGTTCGGCGGCCGCCGCGTGATGAGCGCGGGCGCGATCCTCTCCTTCATCATGAACTGGGCCACCAGCCTCTCGACCGGCATCGTCAGCCTCACAGCGTTCTGGGGCATCAACGGCTATTTCCAGTCGATGGGGTGGGCGCCGGGCAGCCGCCTGCTGTCGAACTGGTGGGGCCGCCATGAGCGCGGCACGGTCTACGGGCTCTATACCTTCGCGGCCGGTCTCGCCTCGGTGCTGTCGTTCGTCACCTCGCTGGTGGTGGTCGGCTATTTCCAGCTCGACTGGCGCTGGATCTTCCGCATTCCGGTGGTGCTGCTGCTGCTCGGCGGCATCGCGTTCTATCTGATCGCGCGCGAGAAGCCCGAGGACATGGGCTTTGCCTCGCCGCACGACGAGGCCGACGACGTCACGGCAACCGAGGCCGCGGTCGACGCCAATGAGGGCTCGCTCGCGCGCTACAAGGCGGTGCTGTCGAACTGGCGCCTCTTGGTCGCCGGCGTCTCGATCGGTTTCCAGAACGCGGCGCGCTACGGCCTGCTGGTCTGGGTGCCCGTGCACTTCCTCGGCAGCAACTGGGCCAAGGCTGGTGCGACCTCGGCGATCGATCCGCGCTGGATCAGCATCGCGCTGCCGGTCGGCATGGCGGTCGGCGCGTTCAGCAACGGTTGGGTCTCGGACAAGGTGTTCGGCTCGCGCCGCTACCTCGCCATCGTGCTCTACATGGTGCTCGCCGCGGTCACCGCGTTGTGCATGTACGCGATCCCGACCACCGAGGTCTATCTCGGCATGACGGTGCTGTTCCTGTGCGGCTTCTTCACCTATGGCCCGCAATCCTCGTTCTGGGCGCTGTGCCCGGATCTGGTCGGCCACAAGCGGGCAGGGACCGCGACCGGGGTGATGAACTCCTTCGCCTATCTGTTCGCCGGTCTCGGCGAGCCGATCATCGGCCACTTCATGGACAAGCATAACCAGACGTCGCTGGTGTTCCTCGTCGTCGCGGTCTGCGCGACCTCCAGCGCGGTGGTGGCAGCCTTCATCCGGCGCTGACGCACTATCCTCGTCAGCGGCTTCACGACAGGTCCGCGCTTCCCGGGAAGCGCGGACTGCTCTTTTTTGGAAAGAGCAGAACGCCGTTGCGCGCGGACGCTGCAGCCGCAACGCCGGGCCAATTCCCTGGATTCGGCTGGCTCGGGCGTATGACCCAACGCCCAATTCCTCACCAGTGGCTGACCAATAACGAGGCTGAGACCGTATAATATCTATAAATATCAATATGATGTATAAAATTGTATGCAGAATGCAAAACGTGCTTGTCGCTCCGGCCGCCTTGAAGCAGACTTCGCGCGGGGCAGGAGAGGGCCAATGACCTTCGATGACGAGGGTCGTGCCAGGGGCAAAAACAATCTGCGGGCAGAGGAGCGAGCAATGAGCGATCAGGTGTCCACCATCGCAATGGCAGATACGGCGAAGCCTTCCGGCGTGCGCTGGAAGATCTTCCTGCTGATGCTGTTCCTGATCTCGATCAACTATATCGATCGCGCTTCGCTCTCGGTCGCGATGCCCGTGATCGCCAAGGAGTTCGACATCGATCCGGCGATGCAGGGCCTGATCCTGAGCTCGTTCTTCTGGACATACGCGCTGATGCAGGTGCCGGGCGGCATGCTCGCCGACCGCTTCAAGCCGCGCATCGTGATCGCGCTCGCGACATTGTTCTGGGGCTTCTTCCAGGCGCTGGCGGCGCTGTCCACCAGCTGGATGCTGCTGCTGCTGACCCGGCTCGGGCTCGGCGCGTCCGAAGCGCCGATCTATCCGGCCGGCGGCAAGCTCAACGCGATCTGGATGACGCAGACCGAACGCGGCCGCGGAGCCACTCTGCTCGACGGCGGCGCACCGCTCGGCGCTGCGCTCGGCTCGATCGTGATCGCCTGGCTGATGGCGGCATTCAGCTCCTGGCGTGTCGCCTTTGTGATCGCCGGCATCGGCACCATGCTGTGCGGGCTGTGGGCCTGGTACTACATCCGCAACGCGCCGCGCGAGCATCCCTCGGTCAATGAAGCCGAGGCGCGCTATCTCGAGGAGGCGCATGCGATCGAGGACGCGGCGACGCCGCCGTCGTCGGGCGCGAGCGGGCTGGCCTATTTCCGCTTCCGCTCGGTCTGGTGCATGTGCCTCGGCTGGATGTTCTTCAACACCACCTTCTATGGCCTGCTGACCTGGATGCCGACCTATCTGTTCAAGGTGCACGGCTTCGACATCAAGGCGCTCGGCGGCGCATCCTTCATCATCTTCTTCGCGGGCTTCGTCGGCGAACTGGTCGGCGGCTGGATCGGCGACGGCTGGCGGGCGCGGGGCGGGGCGCCCAACACCGTGTTCCGCACCCTGTTCGGCATCGCGGCGATCATGGCGACGGTGTCGATCTTCCTGGTCGCCTACGTCACCAACGCGGTTGTGGTCGTGGTGCTGCTGTCGACGACGCTGTTCTTCTTGCGCTGGTGCGGCATGTACTGGGCGATCCCGTCGGCGCTGGCGGGCCGCGGCAAGTCCGGCTTCCTCGGCGGCTGCATGAATCTCGGCGGCAACATCGCGGGCATCACCACGCCCCTGATCGTCGGCTTCATCGTGCAGGCCACCGGCTCCTACTTCCTCGCTTTGATGTATTTCGCCGCCGCGGGAATTGCGCTGTTGATCTGCTCGACTCTGATCGACTACAGCCGCAAGCTCCCGGTCTAGAACGGATGCGGCCGAATCTGCCAAAGGTTCGGCCGCTTGACGAGGCTCACGAATGACACGTCCTATCAGGCTCGGCATGCTGACGCCGTCGTCGAATACCGCACTCGAGCCGATCACCTGCGCGATGCTGGCAGGCGTCGACGACGTCTCGGCGCATTTCTCGCGCTTCAAGGTGACGGAGATCGCGCTGTCGGAACAGTCGTTGCGCCAGTTCGACGCCAGCGAGATTCTGCGCGCGGCAGAATTGCTCGCCCATGCCAAGGTCGACGTCATCGCCTGGAACGGCACCTCGGCAAGCTGGCTCGGCTTCGACCGCGACGAGAACCTGTGCGAACAGATCACGGCGGCAACCGGAATCAAGGCCTGCACCACGGTGCTGGCCTATCGCGACCTGCTGCGGCGGATCGGCGCCAAACGCATCGGTCTGGTGACGCCGTATCGCAACGATGTGCAGGACAAGATCATCGCCAACTGGAATTCGGCTGGGCTGCATTGCCTCGCCGAGCGACACCTGTCGCTGCAAGACAATTTCTCTTTTGCCGAGGTCAGTGAGGCCGAGGTCGCAGACCTGATCGAGCAGGTGGTGCGCGAAGGCTGCGATGTCGCCGTCGTGCTCTGCACCAACATGCGCGGTGCGGGCGCTGCCGAACGGTTGGAGCGCGGATTTGGCGTTCCAGTGCTGGATTCGATTGCGGTGACGCTGTGGGCGTGTCTCGCAGCCGTGGGCTGCGATCCGGCGAGCGTGCACGGCTGGGGCAGCCTGTTCACGAATCCCGATCTGCGCGCGGCGACCGCGATCCCCGATCATGACGATAAAGGCGTGCGGTGACTGAAGCCAAGACCAAAACGAAGGCGATCAGACGGAGCAAGGAACCCAAGCGCGCGATCACGGCGCAACAACGGCGCCGCCTGCGCGTGCCGCGAGTCGGACTGCACGAGCAGGCCGCGGCGCGGCTGCGCACCATGATCGTGCGCGGCGAATTGGCGCCGGGTCAATCGCTGGGGGAGGCGGACCTGTCCGATGCGCTCGGCATTTCGCGGACCCCGCTGCGCGAGGCGCTGAAGCAATTGGCGAACGAGGGCCTGGTTGAACTCAGGCTCAACCACAGTGCCGTGGTGGCGCCGTTCCGCCGCGCCGAATTGACCGAATTGTTCGAGGCCGTCAGCGGCATCGAGCGCTGCGCGGCCGAGCTCGCCGCGCTGCGCATGGAGGACGCCGACTTCGAACGGCTCGACGCGCTGCAGGACAAGATCGAGTGGCATCACGGCCGCGGCGAGCTGCGCGACTATTTTCAAACCAACCAGCAGATCCATTCGGCGATCGTCGGGTTCGCCCGCAACGCGGTGCTGAAGGCGACGCACGAGGCGCTGCTGGCGCGGGCCGAGCGGGCGCGCTTCTTCGCGCTCTCGGTGCTCGGGCGCTGGGATGAATCGGTGCGCGAGCACCAGGAGATTCTTGCCGCGCTCAGGCGACGCGATGCTGCGCGGGCCGGGCAGATCCTGGCCCATCACGTGCGCCGCACCGGTGAGATCGTCGCCGAGACGCTGGATGGCAAGGGAGATGAGGCCGCGGTGCCGGACACTCTCGCGAAGCCGCGCGGCCGCAAGACGAGGAACGTTGCGCCATGAAGATCCTGCTGCTCAATCCCAACACGACCGCGGCAGTGACGGATCTGCTCCATGCCGCCGGCAGCAAGGCGGCATCAGCCGGCACCGAGCTCGTGCCCGCGACCGCCTCGCGCGGCGTGCCTTATATTGCGACCCGCGCCGAGGCGCAGATCGGCGGCGCAATCGCGCTGGAGATGCTGGCGGAGGCCAGCCCGGGCATCGATGCCGCCATCATCGCGGCGTTCGGCGATCCCGGCCTGTTCGGCGCGCGCGAGCTGTTTGCGTTTCCGGTGGTCGGATTGGCCGAGGCCGCGATGCTCACCGCCTGCATGCTCGGCCGGCGGTTCTCGATCGTGACCTTCGCCGGCGCGCTGGCGCCCTGGTACGAGGAGTGCGTCGCCATGCACGGGCTGAGTTCACGCTGCGCCGGCATCCGCACGCTCGACGGTGGCTTCCAGTCGATCTCCGACGTCCAGGCCGAGAAGGAGGAACTGCTGGTCGCACTCGCCAACCAGGCGGTCGAACAGGACGGCGCCGACGTCGTGATCCTGTCAGGCGCGCCGCTCGCCGGCCTTGCCGCAAAGGTCCGCGACCGCATTCCAGTGCCCGTGGTGGATCCTGTCGCGGCCGCCGTGCGCCAGGCGGAGACGCTTACCGTGCTCAAGCCACGCAAGGCGGTCGCCGGCACTTTCCGCCGGCCCGATCCAAAACCGACGATCGGGCTGGCCGAGCCGCTTGCCGCCATCATCGAACATCGCTCACCGAAAGAGGGGACGGACTGATGTCCTTCGACACCATCATCCGCGGCGGCACCGTCGTGACCGCTGCCGACACCTTCGCCTGCGACGTCGGAATCCGTGACGGCAAGATCACGGCGCTCGGTCACGATCTCGGCGATGCGGCCGAGATCATCGACGCCACCGACCGGCTGGTGCTGCCCGGCGGCATCGACAGCCACGTCCATTTCGCCCAGCCGTCGGGCGACGGCATCGTGATGGCCGACGGCTTCGCCAGCGGCACCCGCTCGGCGGCGTTCGGCGGCAACACCACCGTGCTGCCGTTCTGCCTGCAGGAGAAGGGCCAGACGCTGCGCGAGGCGCTCAAGCACTATCATTCGTTGGCCGAAGGCGAATGCCATGTCGACGTCGCTTTCCATCTGATCGTCACCGATCCGACCGAGCATGTGCTGGGCCAGGAGCTCCCGGCGCTGGTCGAGGACGGTTACACCTCGCTGAAAGTCTTCATGACCTATGAGGGGCTGGCGCTGTCGGATCGCGAACTACTCGAGACCATGTCGGTCGCGCGCGAGACCGGCGCAATGTTGATGGTGCATGCGGAAAACTTCGATGCCATCTGCTTTCTCACCGACCGGCTGGAACGCGCCGGCAACACCGCGCCGCGCTTCCACGCGACCTCGCGGCCGATCCCGGTCGAGCGCGAGGCCACCCATCGCGCCATTTCGCTGTCAGAGCTCGTCGACGTGCCGATCATGATCGTGCATGTCTCGAATCGCGAAGCGATGGACGAGATCCGCCGCGCCCAGCAGCGGGGCTTGCGGGTGATGGGTGAAACCTGCCCGCAGTACCTGATGCTCACCGAGAAAGATCTCGATCAGCTCAACATGGAGGGCGCAAAGTACGTCTGCTCGCCGCCGCCGCGCGATGTCGCCAGCCAGCAGGCGTGCTGGGAAGGCCTGCAGCAGAAAGTGTTTTCGGTGTTCTCGTCGGACCATTGTCCGTTCCGCTACGACGACCCGCAAGGCAAGCTCGCGCCCAAGGGGCGAACCAGCTTCCGCTGGGTGCCGAACGGCATCCCCGGGGTGGCGACGCGGCTGCCGATCCTGTTCTCCGAAGGCGTGGTGAAGGGGCGCATCGACCTCAACAGCTTCGTCGCCTTCAGCGCCACCAACCACGCCAAGATCTACGGCCTCTATCCGCGCAAGGGTACGATCGCGGTCGGCTCGGATGCCGACATCGCGCTGTGGGACCCGAAGCGCAAGGTGACGATCCGCCACGAGCTGATCCATGACGGCTCGGACTACACGCCTTATGAAGGGCTCGAAGTCACGGGCTGGCCGGTGATGACCATGGTGCGCGGCAAGGTGGTCGTCGACGACGGCACGCTGGTCGGCAGCAAGGAGCACGGCACATATCTGCCGCGCGCCAAGTCGCCGTCCGCCGCAACCATTCCGTGATACGAAGGACATTACCCGCGAACCAGAAGGCAGGAGACCACCATGCCCTACGCGACGACAGATGACGGCGTGCGGCTCTATTTCGAGGAGACCGGATCCGGCCATCCGGTGATCCTGGTCCATGAATTCGCCGGCGACCTGCGCAGCTACGAGCCGCAGATGCGGCATTTCGGCAAGCGTTTCCGCACCATCGCCTACAATGCGCGCGGCTTTCCGCCGTCCGACGTGCCCGAGCAGGTCTCCTCCTATTCGCAGGCGCGCGCCGCCGACGACATCCTGGCCGTGCTCGATCATATCGGCGCGCCGAAGGCGCATATCATCGGTCTCTCGATGGGCGGTTTTGCAACGCTGCATTTCGGCATCAGGCATCCGGCGCGCGCATTGTCGTTGTGCGTAGGCGGCTGCGGCTATGGCGCCGAGCTCGACAAGCGCGAGACGTTTCGCGCCGAAGCCGACGTGATCGCGGCCACGATCCGCAAGGAGGGCATGCCGGCGTTCGCCGAGCGCTACGCCTACGGACCGACGCGCGTGCAGTACGAGAACAAGGACCCGCGCGGCCACGCCGAGTTCAAGGCCATGCTGGCCGAGCACTCGGCGGTGGGGTCGGCCAATACCCAGCAGGGTGTCCAGAAGGAGCGCCCATCGCTCTACACGCTGGTCGACGAGATGAAGCGCATCACGGTGCCGACGCTGATCATCACCGGCGACGAGGATTGGCCATGCCTGCTGCCGGGCATCCTGATGAAGCAGAGCATCCCGTCCGCCGCGCTCGCAGTCATGCCGAACTGCGGCCACGCCATCAACATCGAGGAGCCGGACGATTACAACCGGATCGTCGGCGAATTCCTGTCGCAGGTCGAAAGCGGCCGCTGGCCGCAGCGTGATCCGAGAGCGGTGAGCGCGTCGATTACGGGGATGAAGGGCTAGGCTCGGGGCGCAATTGCCCCGTGCTCAAATGCTCGTGCGCAATCAGCCAACCGGATTGCTCTTTGCGAAACACTCTGGTTCCTCGGCCGTCTCCGCCAATGTTCTCGCCGCGGACCCTGCCGGTCAATGCGAAGCTGTAGATGACGGCGGCCGAGGTGTCGGATTGCGTGATCCAAATCGATTCCAGGGTCGCGTAGTTGTAATCATCGACCAGCTTCCAATTGGCCTGCATTGTGGAGGCGAAAGCGTCCCTGCCGCATATTGCCGTCCCGTTGCTATAGAACAGCACGACGTCATCGGTGAGAAATGTCAGCGCGGAATGGATGTCCCTCTCGATCAACGATGCAGTAAAATCGGCCATGCAAGTCTGTGGCGTGTTTGCGGGCATGTCTGCTCTCTGTTCTCAGCGGCGAATTGCGATAGGAGAAAATCGGCGCAATGCGGCGAGATCCTGGGTGATCCCGAGACCGCTGCCCTGATTGGCCTCGGTGACCAAGCTGATGCATTCGTCTTGAGTAGCGGTCTCCATTCCTACGCTCGGCTCTCCGCGGCCCAGATCACGGCGTCGGCCCCGGCGGGGATCCGCATCGGGCTCGACGGATCGGTCACCGCGCGCCACACCGCCTCGGCCACGTCCTGCGCGTGGGTGACAGGCCCTCCGTCGCCGAAGCGAGCGAAGACACTCTGCACGAGCTCGGCATAGGCCGCGTGGTCGAGGCCCTGCGCGTGGGCGCGTGCAGTATCGCCGAAGCGGGTCTCAGGCGAGCGGCCCGGCAGCACCAGGCGCGCGCGCACGCCGAACTGCGCCAGCTCCAGCGCCATCGACTCGGTGAATGCGTTCACCGCTACCTTGGTCGCGGTGTAGGAGGCGATCAAAGGGATCGATCTCAACGTCACGCTCGAGGTGACGTTGACGACAATGCCGGCCCTGCATTGCGTGAACTGCGGCAGCACGCTCGCCACCGCAGAGTTCAGGATCGGCGACCAGGACGGTCCAACCGATCTGCGGATGCTGATCGGCCATTGCAGCTTCGGATCGGAGGACGCGAGCCTGCTGGTGTCGCTGCTTCCCCAGCTGGTGCATGTGCGCGGCGAACCGCGGCTCGCCACCCTGATGCAGTTCGTCCGGGACGAATTCCGTGAACGCCGCCCGGCGCGCGAAGTGATCCTGGCCCGTCTGCTCGAGGTTCTCCTGATCGAGGCGTTGCGCTCGACGGCGGGTACCGCGGCGTCGCGGGGTCTTGTGCGCGGGCTCGCCGACGAGCGTCTCGCTGTTGCGATTCGCCGGATGCATGAAAGCCCGACGCGGGCCTGGACGGTCGCGCAGCTGGCGAAGGAGGCGGCGCTATCGCGCTCGGCATTCTTCGACCGGTTCAGCCGCGCTGTCGGCGTCGCACCGATGGAGTATCTGCTGGCCTGGCGCATGGCGATGGCCAAGGACATGCTCCGGCAGAACGAAAGCGGCATCGCCGAAATCGCCGAACGTGTCGGCTACGGCTCAGCAAGCGCATTCAGCGTCGCCTTCACCCGCCATGTCGGATTGTCGCCGACGCAATATGCGCGGGAGCAGATCGAGCCGTGACGCGCGTGCCGGCGTCATCGAGATAGAGATCAATCCAACATGCTTCGCGAGCGCTGCAACCGACGCGTGAATCGAACGCGCGATGATGGATCGCTGTGATGAAACTTACACAGGGCTGTCATCGGTGATGGATAACTTGTCGCATGTCGACGTCATAAATCCTTAAAAAATGGGGCAAGAAGTGAAGGCGAAATTCCTTTCAACGGTCGGAGTCTGTCTGGTCGCTGCTGCTGCAGTTGTGTGCAGCGCCGCCGCTCACGACGATGATAGAGACCACGATCATCGTCATCCGCGCGACATTCACACCGCAACACCGATCAAGCATCTCGTCGTGATCTTCAACGAGAACCGCTCGTTCGATCATTATTTCGCGACCTACCCGAATGCGGCCAATCCGACCGGCTCGATTCCGTTCACGGCCAAGCCGCATACGCCGAAAGTCAACAACCTCGTCACCGCCAATCTATTGGCCAACAACCCGAACACCAATCCGGCCAACGGCACGGGCGCGACCAATCCGTTCCGGCTCGACCGCACGCAGGCCAACACGCGTTCGCAGAACCACGCCTATACGCCCGAGCAGCAGGCGGTCGACAACGGCAAGGAAGACCTGTTTCCGGAATTCACCGGTCGCGGCACCGCCGGCGGCGTCGGCGCCTTCGGCACCAACGGGCAGGTGATGGGTTATTTCGACGGCAACACCGTCACCGCGTTCTGGAATTACGCGCAGAACTTCGCGATGAGCGACAACAACTGGACCGACACCTTCGGTCCGTCGACGCCCGGCGCGCTCGAGGTGGTGTCCGGCCAGACCAACGGTGCGCAGAACATCGTCGGCACGTCATCGTCGATCGCTGACGGCCAGGGCGGCCTGACGCTGATCGGTGATACCGACCCGGCCTACGATTCCTGTTCGAGCACGACCAGCCAGGTCCTGATGACCAGCAAGAACATCGGCGACCTGCTCAATGCCGAAAAGATCAGCTGGGGCAGCTTCATGGGCGGCTTCGACCTGACGCTCAAGAACAGCAACGGCACCACCAACTGCGGCCGCAGCACGTTCTCGAGCAACGTCAACGGCACCATCGTGGATTACATCCCGCACCACGCCTGGTTCCAGTACTACAAGTCGACCGCCAACCCGACCCATGCGCGGCCGAGCTCGGTGAGCGCTGTGGGCCACACCTACGTTCCCGGCAGCAAGACGCTCGATCCGGCCAATCATGCCTACGATCTCGAGGACTTCTACGCTTCGGTGAAAGCCGGCAACCTCCCGGCCGTTTCCTACATCAAGATGCCGGCCTATCAGGACGGTCATCCCGGCAACTCCGACCCGCTCGACGAGCAGGCCGGCAATGTCGAGCTGATCAACTTCCTGCAGAAGCAGCCGGAGTGGCGCGACACCGCGGTCATCATCACCTATGACGACTCCGACGGTTGGTACGACCACCAGTACACTGCGCCGATCAGCGCCTCGTATGATCCGACCGCCGACCAGGTCAACGGTCTCGGCCAGTGCGGCCGCGGTATCGGCAAGCAGACGCAGCCGAAAGGCCTCAACGGCCAGCCGGTGAACGGCCGCTGCGGTCCCGGCACGCGGACCCCGTTCATCGTGATCTCGCCCTTCGCCAAGAAGAACTTCGTCAGCCACACCCGCATCTCGCAGGCGTCCGTCGTGCGCTTCATCGAGGACAACTGGCTGCACGGCCAGCGTCTCGGCGGCGGCTCGTTCGACGACAGCGTCGAATCGATCTCGGACATGTTCGATTTCGATCATGGCCACGATCACGATCACGACCGCGACGATCGGCAGAACAAGCTGTTCCTCGATCCGACGGCCGGCACGGTGATCGTCAGCCCGTCTGACGATCATCACCACCACTAACGCTCTGGGATCACTGGACGTCATATGAACGGCCGCATGTTGTGGCTTCTCGGCGCCGGCCTGCTTTGCATGGCCGGCGCCGTTGCGGCAGTCGAGACCCAAGGACTCCCGGGGACGAATCCGCATCCGGTGCAGCTCAGGCGCCCGCCGGTCGCCCCGCCGTCCGGCATGGCGCAGCTCGGCCAGAAGATCTTCTTCGACGCGTCGCTGTCGTCGTCGGGCGCATTGTCATGCGCGTCCTGCCACAGTCCGGATCACGCCTACGGTCCGCCCAACGATGGGGCGGTGATGTTCGGCGGGCCCGCGCAGTCGCGGCAGGGGACGCGCGCCGTTCCCGGCCTGACCTATCTGGAACGCCAACCGAATTTCAGCATCGGGCCGGAGAAGGACGAGGACGACAATCTCGTCGACTTCGCGCAACTGGCCGCGGCCGGTCAGCAGGCTGCGCGTGCGAAAAAGGTCGCGACCGGGACCGCGGCATCGGCGGTCAACATCGTGCCGCAGGGCGGACTGTTCTGGGACGGCCGCGCCGATACGCTGCAGGACCAGGCGATCTTCCCGCTGCTCGATCCCAACGAGATGGACGGCGGTAGCATCGAGGTGGTGGCGGGAAAGCTGCGCCAGGCGAGCTACGCCCCGCGCTTTGCCGAACTGTTCGGCGCTCAGGTCTTCGACAACACGCGGCTGCTGGTTGCGGAGGCGATGTTCGCGGTGGCGCGCTATCAGGTCGAGGAGCCGAGCTTCCATCCCTACAGCAGCAAGTTCGACTACTGGCTGGAAGGCAAGACGCGGCTGAGCGAAAGCGAGTTGCGCGGCCTGCAATTGTTCAACGATCCGGACAAGGCCAATTGCGGCGGCTGCCATACCTCGGCGCCGACCCGCGACGGCCTGCCGCCGCTGTTCACCGACCACCAGTATGAGGCGCTCGGCGCGCCGCGCAACGCCGCGCTCGCCGGCAACCGCGATCCCAATCATTTCGATCTCGGGGTCTGCGGTCCGTATCGCACCGACATCGCCGAACAGACGCAATATTGCGGGATGTTTCTGACGCCGACCCTGCGCAACACCGCGACCCGCCGCGTGTTCTTCCACAATGGCGTCTTCACGAGCCTCGACCAGGTGCTCGATTTCTATAACTTCCGCGATACCAATCCGGAGAAGGTGTATCCGCGCGCGGCGGACGGTACGGTGCGCAAATACGACGACCTGCCGGAGAAGCATCACGGCAATGTCGACGTCAGCGATCCGCCGTTCGAGCGCCATCTCGGCGACACGCCTGCGATGACCGCGCAGGATGAAGCCGACATCATCGCCTTCCTGAAGACGCTGACCGACGGTTACCAGCCGGAGCGGTGAGCGGCCGCGACGGCCCACAGCGAAACCCATACGTGAGTTGGCAGGTCCTCGTCATGCGCGCATACTGGGCGCATGAATGTGGTCGAAGGCAATGGTGCCAGAATCCCCGCGATCGGGCTCGGCACCTGGGAGCTGCGCGGGCGGACCTGCGCCCGTATCGTCGAGCAGGCGCTGCGGCTCGGTTACCGGCACATCGACACCGCCCAGATCTATGACAATGAGCGCGAGGTCGGCGAGGGGTTGCGCGCCTCTGGCGTCAAGCGCGACGATGTGTTCCTGACCACCAAGATCTGGACCACGCATTTCATGGCGAAGGATCTTGAACGCTCCGCCAAAGAGAGCCTGGCGCGGCTGCGTCTGACCGAGGTCGATCTGTTGCTGCTGCACTGGCCGCATCCGCACGTGCCGCTTGCCGAGACGCTCGGCGCGCTGGCGCGGGTCAAGCAGGCCGGACTCGCGCGGCATATCGGGGTCTCGAACTTCAACACGGCGCTGATCGAGGAGGCGGTGGCGGCGTGCCCCGAGCCGCTCGCCTGCGATCAGGTCGAGTACCATCCTTATCTCGGCCAGGCCGACGTGATTGAGGCGTGCACGCGCCATGGCATGGCGTTCGTCGCCTACAGCCCGATCGCGAAGGGACGCGTCAAGGGCGACCGCGCGCTGGCACGGATCGGCGACCGCTATCGCAAGACGGCTGCCCAGGCCTGCCTGCGCTGGCTGGTGCAGCAGAATGTCTCGGCGATCCCGCGCACCTCGAAGCTCGAGCGGCTCCAGGAAAATCTCGACATTTTCGACTTCGAGTTGTCGGATGAGGACATGCGCGAGATTTCGGCGATCGGGAGCGTGGCCGCGCGCTGACAGGCCATCTGACGGCCCTCTGACGGCCTATGGCGCATCGGGCCCTTGCCTGTGAAACGCCACACGGAAAATGGCTGGGCGGCGGTCCGGATCATGCTATTGCGCTGGCCGATTGCGGTTTTGGACCGAATGGGGATTGAGGCAGGCGGGTTCCGGCCGGTATTGTGACCGGCGGGGAGACGACACTGATGTGATCGAGCGGGATGAAGTTTCGGCCAAACGCGGATCTGCTGGTGTCGGTGTTCGTGCACCTGATGCTGCTCGCGCTGATTTTCCTGTATTCGGAGGTGCATCAGTTCGATCCGGTCGCCGCTGACACGGTGCCGGTCGAGATCGTGACCCCGCAGGAGGTCGCCAGGAGCGAGGTCCAGACCGAGACCAAGCCCGATCCAGTGCCGAGCCCGTCGCCGACGCCTGAGCTCCAGTTGCCGTCGCTCGACAAGCCTGTCGACACCGCCAAGTCCGAACCACCGGCGCAAGCGCCCGCACCACAGCCGCAGCAGGCTCAGCAGCAACCGCCGCAGAAGCCGGCGACGCCGCCGGAGCCCAAACCCAGCCCGGCTCCGCAGCATGCCGCGGTCGAGCCGCCGGCACCGCAGACGCCGGCACAACAGACGCCACCGATGCCCCAGCCGATGGCGCAGCAAGCGCCGCCGCCGTCGCAACCTGCCTATGCGCAGCCCGAACCTGACCTGTCCGTCAAATACAATGTCCTGCTTGGCTTGCCGCCCGACATCCCCATCAAGCCGCCGGCCGAAGCGCCGCACGGCCTCGGTCCCGGTAAGGACAATTTCGACGCCGCGGCCACCGAGCAGGCCGACGTCGGCTCCAGCGTGGTCGCCGAATTCCGCCGTCATCTGAAGAGCTGCATGAAGCTCCCGGCGACGCTGAGCACCGGCGATGACGTCAGGATCAAGCTCCGGGTGTTTATGAAGCCCGACGGCAAGCTCGGCGCATCGCCGTTGCTGATCGAGGCCACCGCATCGGAGAAGGGGCCGCTGCTGCTCAAGAGCGCGATCGAGGCGCTGCAGGCATGCCAGCCCTACGCGATGCTGCCACGGGATCGCTACGGCGAATGGAAGGTGCTCGACCTCGACTTCACGCCGCGCGATTTCGCATCGTAGGGCAGGGACGAGCGGCGAACTTCGCCTCGCCCCGCGTGCGGGGAGAGGCATAGGCCGCCTTCGGCGGCCGTTCTCAAGAACGCCGAAGCGAAGCTTCGGCTACGTTGCATCGCCAGATGCAATCCGGGCGAGGGGAGTCTCCGCGAGTACGTCTGTGTCCGTCGATGCGGAGCCAGCCCCTCACCCCAACCCACTCCCCGTAAGAACGGGGAGACGGAGCAGAGTGCGGTCGCGCTTGCCGCTCGATCAATTCCTCAGCTTCCCATCGCCTGCCAGGCGTTCGAGGCGAACTGCCGGCGCCAGATCACGATGACGACCGCGGCTGTCGTGGCGAACAGCACCCAGGGGCTGACGAACCAGCCGAGATAGCCGAGCGCGAAGAAGAACGCGCGCTGGCCGCGGTTGAAGTGTCGGCCCGCGGTCTCGAACAGCCGCGTGGTGCGGATCACATGCGCCTCCGCCTCTGGCGTATCGCGCTGGCCGGCCGGCGGCATCGCACCGAACAGGATCGCAACATAGTTGAACAGGCGATAGGCCCAGGCGAATTTGAAGAACGTGTAGATGAAGATCAGGATCAGCCCCATGCACTTGATCTCCCACAAAGCGGGCGAGGGCGTCAGGTTGACCGGCAGCGCGCCGAGCACCGCGAGCGCGTCGCTGGTCGCGCGCAGCAGCGCCAGCGCGCCGCCGATCGCGATCAGGCTGGTGGAGGCAAAGAACGCGGTGCCGTTCTGCAGGCTCGCCATGATCTGCATGTCGACCATCCGCGCGTCGCGGTTGAGCAGATTCCGCACCCAGATCTCGCGATAGACATGCATTCGCGCCGACAGGCTGTCGCGACCATAAGCGGTGTGCTCCAGCGTGATGGCGTAGACCAGCCATTCCAGCGCAAAGAAGCCGACGGCCAGGATGTCGACCCAATAGCCGCTCATTGGTGCTTTCCTTCGTCAATGCTCTGCGACGGGTCCGTGCCGCGCTGCATCCCGCGTCATGTACAGGTTGAACGCGTGCAATGCACTATGGCAAACTGAGGTGGCAACAGGATTCACAGGCATGCTCAAGCTCGTCATCGGCAACAAGAACTATTCGTCATGGTCGCTGCGGCCCTGGCTGGCGCTGCGCGCCAACGACATCCCGTTCGAGGAAATCTTCGTTCCGCTCTACACCGACCAGGCCGACAAGGACCGCATTCTCTCTTTCAGCAAGGCCGGCAAGGTGCCGACGCTGATCGACGGCGACGTCACGGTGTGGGATTCGCTGGCGATCATCGAATATCTCGCCGAGAAGTTTCCCGAAGCGAAGCTCTGGCCGTCGGATCGCGCCGCGCGCGCGCATGCCCGCGCGATCTCGGCGGAGATGCACTCCGGCTTCGTGCCGCTGCGCAGCGAGTGCGGCATGAACCTGCACCGGCCGATCCGCGCCGTCGCGCTGTCGGACGATGCGCGGGCCAATGTGGCGCGGATCGAGGAGATCTGGGCCGATTGCCACGCGCGTTACGGCAAGCAGGGCCCGTTCCTGTTCGGGGCATTTTCCGGGGCGGACGCGATGTACGCGCCCGTGGTGCATCGCTTCCGCACCTACGCGATCCCGGTGAAGCCCGAAGCGCAGCACTATGTCGATGCCATGATGCAGCTGCCGGCGTTCCAGCAATGGACCCGCGACGGCCTAGCCGAGACGCTGCTGATCGACCGATTCGAGAGCGTCTGACGATCCTGGCGCTGCCGAATTGTGACAGCGGCGGCAAAGATCGCGGCTTGACGCCGCGGGGCCGAAGGCGTCGAATCCGAAAGACCGGTTTTGCAAGTCGTGAAAGGACTTAGACCATGGGCATTCTCGATTCCCTGGGGAATTCACCGGAGCTGAAAGGCATGCTTGGCCAGCTCGGGGCGGCAGTGATCCCCGTCGTGCTTGGCCAGGTGATGGGCAATGGCGGGCAGGGCGGCTTGTCGGCAATCGTGGCCAAGCTGGAGCAGGCTGGCCTCGGCGACCAGGTCAAATCTTGGATCGGCACCGGCCAGAACCTGCCGATCACCGCCGAGCAGCTCCAGGAGGTGCTGGGCAGCGACACCGTCAAGCAGCTCGCCGCCAAGTTCAACATTCCGGTCGACCAGCTGTCCAAGGTGCTGGCCCAGCAACTTCCGGCTGTGGTCGATGGCGCGAGCCCCAACGGCAAGCTGCCGCATACCGCCTGAGGCGGCGGAACCGGGTTCCGGCCGAGCTCGGCGGGCAATTTCCGGCTGGCACGTAAATTGCTGCCTATCGCCCTGAAAAACCTGCAAAATCGTAGCTTCGCCACGCCCCAATCTTGCTGGATTTGGGGCGGTGCGATGTGCTACGTTGCCGCAGGGTTCTCAAAATGCCGGCTTGAGCTATCGGGACTGTCAGCTCAGCCAGCAATCTCTAAGAAAATGGAGAGGGCGTTGAAGCATAAGTACTCGATTGGCGAGATCGTCTATTTCACGGCGAGCAACGTGGCGCGCCCCGCTGCGAGCGGCACCTATGAGGTGATCCGCCTGCTGCCGACCGATGGTGACGATTGCCAGTATCGTATCAAGAGCTCGACTGAAGCTTTCGAACGGGTGGCCAAGGAGAGTCAGCTCGCGCTGTCCTGAACGCGTTGTGCGCAAGCCGGTGGCTGGAGCGGGTTCCGCGCCGTCGCCGTCAAAAGGCCCTGTTCGCAGACCCATTGTGCTGAAGGTTGGACGTCGGGATGGCGGCGTTCGCCGTCGCTGGCTGTGCTTACGCTGCGTTGAGGGACATCGCGCATGAACTGGGCTTCCTCGCTGGATCAGATCTGGCGCTCACCGACCTTCCCGATGTGGCTGACGCTGGCCGCGGCGGGCTTCTTTGGGATTGTCGTTCTGGTCACGCTGCTGCGCGCGGAAAAGTCCGTCGCCAACGGCGCGCTGACCGTCATCACGCTGCTGTCGATCGCGGTTGCGGTCGCCGCCACGATCCGCGGCTTCGGGCCGGGCGGGCAGGCGGCGGCCGCCGACACACGGACCGCGCAATTCACCAGCCAGACCGTGCCGGCGCTGGCCTGCGTCGACGAGCTCGCCGGAGATGCTGTTCTCAATGCCTGCGAGAAAGTGCTGTTCGGCTCGTCTGATACGGCCGCGGCTGCGGTCAGCTATGCGGCGGCGCAGATCTCGCGCCTGACCGCGCTCGGCGACCTCGCAACCGCGGAGCGCAATACGACCACCGAATTGCAGGCGCTGCGCCGCGCCATCGAGCACGACCGCTACGGCCTCGTGGCCTACGCACTGATGGCGCGGGACCACTGCACGCCGACGGCGTGTCCCGCGTTCCGCTCGCTGGGCGACAACCATCAGATCATCAACAACATGAACGAGCGGACCTACGAGAACCTGGTCACGCGCTACGCGGCGTCCTGGAACGGCCCGGCCGGCGCGCAGGCGTCGGCTGCCAGCGGCCTGATCGCAGCGTTGCCGCAGTCGATGCCCACCGGCAAGCCGACCAATGCGGAGTTTCCGAGCGCGTCCTCGACGCCGCCGGTCAGCATCATGACGCCCGAACCGGCGAAGCCGGCCGCAGCGGCCCAGCCGCCGGCCGCACGCGCTGCCGCCGCGCCGCCCGCTGCTCCGAAGCGGCCGCCCGCACCGAAGCGCCCGGTCCAGATCGCGCCGGCTCCTGCGCCTGCGGCGCCGCCACCTGCCGCGGCGAGTGCGCCGGCGGCCGCGAACCAGGAATGAGCTGATGGCGGCGGCGTGAGCCGTCGTCATCGCACCGTTCCGGGCAATAAATCCGATATCCACTGCCGCTGATATCGCTCCCTTTCCAAAGGGCGCGCCGGCCGCTACATCCGGCCCATGCCGCTTCATCTCATCAAGCTTGCCGTCGGTTGCGACTCGGTCAAGGAACTCAAGGGTTGGGTCGCCGAACGGATGGCGACCGCGAAGAAAAAGGGCCTGCCGCTCCGTCACATCCACATCACGCGGATGACGCCGAAGCGCGAGGAGGAAATCCTCGCCGGCGGTTCGCTGTATTGGGTGATCCGTGGCGAGATCGCCGCGCGCGAGAAGATCATCGCGCTCGAGCCGTTCCGCGACAAGGACGGCATCGGACGCTGCCGGCTGGTGATGCAGCCCAAGGTGATCGCCGTCTCGCCGCGGCCGATGCGGCCGTTCCAGGGCTGGCGCTATCTGACCGCGGATTCCGCGCCCGCAGATCTCACCAAGTCGAGCGCAGCCAGCGTGGCGTCGATGCCGGAACCGATGCGCCGCGAGCTGCGCGACCTCGGATTGCTCTGAGCAATCGAATTGCTGTGAGCGGAAGACGGCTGGCGCGGATCACTGCGTCACGAGATGCAGCCGGCCCCATTCGGACGCCGGGATCTCGACATAGCGGCCGCCGCCCGCGTTGCTGACGGCGACGTCGAGCAGTTCATGGTCGATCCCCATCTCGCCGAGATAGCGCCGGAACTGGTCGGTGAAGATCGAGGTCAGGCTTTCGCGATGCTCGGCCGAGACGTTGGGGGCGAGCCGGTTGTGGATCGCCATGCCGCTCAGCACCACGCGGCTGCCCGCCGGCAGACTGCGATGCACGCCGCCCGACAGCACCAGCAAGCAGGCAAGATCGCAGGCAATGCTGGACGGCTTCTCCTTGGCGTCCAGCGGGCCGCCGGGCCGCTTCAGCGCAAAGCATTCTTCGTCGGGCTTCCCGTTGCAGGCGTCGACCTCGGTCGCCGCGACTGCGGTATCCATCCCACGGTCGCGCAGGATCCGGCCGAGGCTGGAGGCGACATTAAGGTTGGATTGGCCCTTGATGTTGATCACCACCGGGAGCTTGCGTCCGGCCTGCCGGTCGAGGATTGCCAGCAGGCGCTTGTAAGTGTCCCATTGCACGGAGCCCTCGGCGGCGATCCAGTCCGAGCAGCCCGGGCCGCAGGCATCGGGCGCACCATGCGCGACGTAGAAGAT
Source organism: Bradyrhizobium sp. ma5 (assembly GCF_042258955.1). Classification (NCBI taxonomy): domain Bacteria; kingdom Pseudomonadati; phylum Pseudomonadota; class Alphaproteobacteria; order Hyphomicrobiales; family Nitrobacteraceae; genus Bradyrhizobium; species Bradyrhizobium sp. ma5. The sequence continues at coordinate 5,149,312 of NZ_CP170156.1, read as the reverse complement.
CATCGCGCCGGGCGAGGAATTGACGCCGCCGACCGGCGGCCGGGTCTGCGCCTGCGCCGCGCCGACGGCCAACAGCGCGATGCAGTAGAGAATGCCTTGCCTGAAACAACTGACCATTCCGATCGCCTCTGAAAGGCGCAATCATCCTTGCGTCGCGGCGGCGGCGCAAGCCTGACCCAGCACGGCTACACCGCGATGTTATCGATCAGGCGCGTGCCGCCGATCCTCGCCGCCACCAGCATCCGCATCGGCCCGTCCTTCAGCGAGCCGATCGGCGCCAGCGAGGCGGCGTGGCGGACCTCGAGATAGTCCAGCACGAAGCCGGCCTTGGTGATCTCAGCAGCGCCGGCGGCCATGGTGGTCGCGGCGTCCTCGCCGGCGCGCAAACGGCCCGCCGCCTGCTTCATCACACGGTTGAGCTCGGGGGCCGCACGCCGTTCCTCCGCGGAGAGGTAGACGTTGCGCGAGGACATCGCGAGGCCGTCGCGTTCGCGCACCGTCTTCGAGCCGATCACCTTGACGCCGAGATCGAGGTCCGCGGCCATCTGGGTCACCACCCGGAGCTGCTGAAAGTCCTTCTCGCCGAAGATCGCGACATCGGGCCGGACTTGCGTGAACAGCTTGCCGACCACGGTGGCGACGCCGCCGAAGAAATGCGGCCGGAAGCGATCCTCCAAACCGGCGGTGGCCGGTCCCTCCGGCACGATTCGGGTGGCGAAGCCGTCGGGGTACATCGCCTTCACCTCGGGGTGCCAGATCAGGTCGACACCTTCGGCGGCGAGCTTGGCGACGTCTTCCTTCCAGGTGCGCGGATACGAACCGAAATCTTCCGTCGGCGCGAACTGGGTCGGGTTGACGAAGATCGAGACGACCACCCGCTTGGCGCGACGCTTGGCGAGCCGCACCAGCGACACATGGCCGTCATGGAGCGCTCCCATGGTCGGGACCAGCGCGACGGTCGCCTTCTTGGCGCGCAAGGTGTCGACGGCGCGACGAAGGGCGGGGACGGTACGGACGACGGTGGGATTTCTCGGCATCTGGTCTCGACTCGTGGGACAATCTGGGTGGGGGGAATCCAAGTGGAACGTTTCGCGTTCGGCAGGTGGCGGAGCTTACCAAGTTCGAACCGTTATCGGCAAACCGCCGCGCAAGCATTACCCGATCTCGCGCGCGCATGGATCGCAGGCCGCGTGCCGCCGATCGGCGCAGCCGGCTTGCGCGCTCGATTCATCATTAAGGGCGGCTGCAATTGATTTCCTTGCGCAGTGATGCATTTCACTTGACCGCAGCCGTGCGCGATTTGAAGATCATTGCGGGGATTGAATCATGTTGGTGCAGGCTAGTCAGGGTCAGTCCGGCTCCGCACATGTCGTGGTGCTGGGGAACGAGAAGGGCGGTTCGGGCAAGTCGACCACCGCCCTGCATATCGCGGTTGCGCTCCTGAAGGCCGGACAGCGCGTTGCCAGCATCGATCTCGACTGCCGCCAGCAGAGTTTCACCCGCTACATCAGCAATCGCCAGGCCTGGGCGCGGCGCTCCGGGCTCGATCTCGAACTCCCCGCGCATTATTGCATCAAGTACGGCGAGACGATGCAGATCGAGGAGAACGAGAACGCCGAATTCCAGCAGTTCATGGCCGCGGTGAGCGCGGTGGAACATGCCTATGATTTCATCGTCATCGATACCCCGGGCTCGGACAGCTACCTGATGCGGCTCGCGCATTCGATGGCCGACACGCTGGTGACGCCGATCAACGACAGCTTCCTCGATTTCGACGTGCTGGGCACCGTCGATCCCGCGACCTATGCGGTGATCGGCGAGAGCCATTATGCGGAGATGGTGCGCGACACCAGACGCAAGCGCCGCCAGCTCGACGGCGCCTCGACCGACTGGATCGTGGTGCGCAACCGGCTGTCGATGCTCGGCTCGCGCAACAAGCAGCTGGTCGCCGACGGCTTGAAGCAGTTGTCGCTGCGGCTCGGGTTCCGTGCGGTCGACGGCTTTGCCGAGCGGGTGGTCTACCGCGAATTCTTCCCGCGCGGGCTGACGGCGCTCGACGACATCGACGAGGCGACGCTCGGCACCCGCCCGAGCCTTGGGCACGTCACCGCCCGCGAGGAGGTGATGGGCCTGTTGCGCCAGCTCAAGCTGCCGCTCGACGAGCGTGGCCGCCGCCGCGCCGCCAACCGGGCCGAATGGTTCAGCCAGGTCGACAAGCCGCTAGAAGTCGACGACATCATCGGCAACTAGGCCCGCAAGGCCGGCAATCCCGGTGGCGGCCCAGCATCGGGTAGATTCTCCGAGCGATCGGCTTGGGCGGTCGCAAGGCGATGAACGGAGGATCGAATGGAACGGCGCCAATTCATGTCCCTTCTCGGAGGAGCTGCGTTGGCACCGCTCGCCACCTTGCCGGCCTATGCGGACCCGTCCGACGCCTGCGGTGTTCCGGTCGCGCGGGACGATGGTTGGTCCGTCGCCTCCATCAATGAGGACAAGCTCGCCGACCGCGCTGTGTCCTGCAAGCGATTTCGCCACGGGTTTAGTTCGGCTCCAGCACCGTCATCCTGAACGGCCCGCCATTGGCGGCGGCATGTGCAACGGCATCGTTGACGTGATCGAGATCGAAGGTCGTGACCTCGAACTGGTCGAGCCGCAACAGCCCGGCGCGCGCGAGGTTGACGAGACCAAACGTCGCCTCCGGCGGATACATCCAGACGCCGTGAATGCTGATGCATTCGCGCATGATCCAGGGGTAGGGCAGATCGAGCCCCGGTCCGCCCTGCATTCCGACGCCGCCCATCAGCACGACCCGGCCATAGGGACGCACCGTCATGATCGCGGCGCGCACAGTTGGTGTCGTCACCGATGGCGGCATCAGGTCGAGCACGCAGTCGATCGGGCCGGGCGCGGCGCGCCGCATGCGCTCTCGATCGTCGTCCTCGTGACCGCTCAGCCTGACCGGGCGCACGCGCGGGCCGAAGCGCCGGACCAGATCGGCCAGCACTCTCTCGTTGCGGCCCGGCGCGACGACGCAGGCCGCGCCCATCGCCAGCGCGACGGCGACCGCAGCGCTGCCGAAATTGCCGGTCGCGCCGCTCACCAGCACGGTCTCTCCCGGCTGCAGGCGAGCCGCCAGCAAGCCGCCATAGGGCACGAGACAGGTGCCGAGCGCGCACCATGATGGCGCATCGGCCGGATCGATGGTGCCGATCCGCTTGACGTTCTCGGTCGGCACCAGCGTCTGCTCGGCGAACGAGCCGTGGCGGAAGTGGCGCTGCAGGCGCAGCCCGCCTTCGCCGCGCGCGCTCCAGCCCTGCAAGGTGATGTCGGGCGAGATGCTGTCGTCGCGCGAGCGGAAGGTCGGATCGCAGTACACCCAATCGCCGGCGGCGAGGTGGGTGGCGTCCGGCCCGACGGCGCGCACCCGTCCGATCGCGCCGGGACCCGGAACGGCCGGCAACTCGAGCAGGTAGTTGCGCGCACCGCTGAAGACCTCGTTGGCGTAGGACAGCACGCGCGTCGCGGCGACGTCGACGAGGACTTCGCCCGTTCCCATCACGGGTGCCGGGATCTCCTCGATCGCGAGCGGCGAACCGAACGATTTCAGGATTGCTGCTTTCATCTGGTCTCATCCTTCCTGAGATCGGCATCATCCCGTGCTCTGTTGCGCTCTGGAAGACCTGGTATTATCCTAGGATTGTAAGACCCACTCAGGAGGCCGGCGATGGCCACGGCGCGGCAAAGCGAACTTGGCGATTTCCTGCGGTCGCGGAGGCAGAAGCTGACGCCCAAGCTCACCGGCACTCAGGCCGGGCGGCGGCGCCGGACGCCCGGTCTGCGCCGCGAAGAGGTGGCCGAGCTCGCCGGCATTGGGGTCGATTGGTACATCCGCCTCGAGCAGGGCCGCTCCGTCAGCCCTTCCGCCACCACGATCGACGCGCTTGCGCGCGCGCTGCGCCTCAGCAGGGCCGAGCACGCGCATCTGCGCGCGCTTGCGAAGGATGGCGACCGCCGGCCATTCTCCGCCGAGACCGTGCCGGCTGCGATCCGGCGCGTCGTCGAAAGCCTCAACCAGCCGGCCTATGTCACTGGGCGGCGATGGGACGTGCTGGCCTGGAACGCGGCCGCGGAGGATGTCTTCGCCTTCGGCCGCGTCCCTGAGGACGAGCGCAACACGCTGCTCTTCGTGCTGACCAACCCCAAGAGCCGGCAGCTGTTCGGCGCAGGCTGGCATGAGGAGGCGCGGCGCATCGTGACCCAGTTCCGCCGGACGCACGACCTCTGGGCCGGCGATCCGGCCTTCCTCGGTCTACAGACGCGGCTTCGCGAAGGCTGTCCGGAGTTCGACGGCTGGTGGGGAACCCACGACGTCAGCGTCAGCGTCGCCGGAAGAAAGGCGCTGAACCACCCTAAGCGCGGCCAGCTGACCTTTGAATACGCGACCTTCCAGGCCAACGACGATCCCGGCCTTAAGCTGATCATTTACACCGAAATCGGTTGAAATCCGTGTTCTTCCGGTGATTTCGGCCACACCACGGCCAAAAAGCCGGAACAAAGCAGCCCAAATCCAGTTTCTCCCCCAGGGCGAGCCAAGGGTGAGCCAAGGCTCGAACGCAACCTTGGGAACTCGCATCGAAGGGGAGATAGAGAGCACGAGCTGTCGCAGTGAGGCGTGTGCAACTGCACAAACTATAGGTGCGGCGCACAACGTTATGCCACCGAAGCCACAATATTTGGACTTCCTGTCACGGCGCTGTGACATATATTCTCAAAAGGAGGCCGAAGAGCCTCCGGCCAAAATCGCCCTGTAAAGGCGGGCACCTCGAGGACGTCATGAAGCGTGGAATTCTCGTTCTGCTTTCGCTCTCCGTAGTGATCACGGGTGCGTATTTCACCGCGAGCAAGTGGGCGATCCGTCACGAAACGCTCATGTTCAAGGATCCGACCCGCGATGAGCGGCCGGTCGCGGTCGACGTTGCCGTGCGCTTCGACAAGGAGATGCAGGCTGACGCCGGCATGATCAAGCTCCCGGTTGCGATCCTCAATCATGGCAATACCGTCAAATTTACCGAATATTCCTTCCTCGCTAATGTGTTCGCGGCGCGCGGCTATCTGACCGTCAGCATTCAGAACGACCTGCCGTCGGATGGACCGATGGTGACCAAGGTCGGCGAACTCTATGTCGGGCGCCTGCCGCAGTATCAGCGCGGCATCACCAACATCAAATTCGCGATCGAGGAGATGAAGAAGCGTCAGCCGAACGCGGACTACAGCAAGCTGACGATGGTCGGCCATTCCAATGGCGGCGACATCGCGATGTATTTCGCCAAGCAGTATCCGGACGAGATCAAGAAGGTCGTCACGCTGGATAATCTGCGCGTGCCGTTCATGACCGACGGCAAGTTCAAGATCCTCTCGTTCCGATCACACGATCAGCACTTCAAGCCCGATCCCGGCGTGGTGCCGGACGAGGAGGAGTGCGAGAAGGCCGGTATCACCGTTGTGAACACCAACTTCCAGCACAACGACATGCGCGATACCGGACCCGAGAAGGCCAAGGACTCGATCCAGGCGATGCTCGATAAATTCCTGGCCGACACCGACAGCGATGTTGCGGCGGTCGATACCAGGAATGCGCCGCTGAAGATTCTGGAGCCGGGTCCCGTCTCGCTCTACGTGCCGGTCGAGAAGCCCGTGAGCTTCGGCGAGAAGGTCAAGAAGTCGCTCTCGTTGACCAAGACCGAGACCAAGAAGGATCCCTCGGTCACGAACTGACAGGACCGCCCGGGATTCGATCCGGGCCGGCGGGCGCGTTACGTTGACCAATCCGATGCCGCGGCCCACATAGTGTTTGCTGTACGAGGCAAGCGCTGATGGCTGGCAAGACGATCAAACCGACATCCGGAGGCGACGTGCGCCCGGCCGATGCGTCTGGCGTGCCGGCGTCGAGCGCCAATGACATCGCCGCGTTCGTGGCCAAGGCGCGCGCGATGTCGCCGCATCGCGCCGGCGCACGCGGCAGGCTGGTGTTTGCGCTCGACGCCACGATGAGCCGACAGCCGACATGGGACATGGCGTGCACGCTGCAAGCGGACATGTTCCGCGAGGCCGGCTCGCTCGGCAGTCTCGATATCCGCCTCGTCTATTATCGCGGCTTCAACGAGTGCCGCGCGTCGGGCTGGATCTCCGACAGCGCGCAACTCGCGCGGCTGATGGGCAAGATCGACTGCCAGGGCGGCAATACCCAGATCGGCAAGGTGCTATCGGAGACCCGCCGCGAGGCGGTCGCGGCAGGCGTGCGCGCGCTCGTGTTCGTCGGCGACGCGATGGAGGAGAACGCCGATACGCTGTGCGCAAGCGCCGGAGAGCTCGGCCTGCTCAAGGTGCCGGTCTTCATGTTCCAGGAGGGCGCGGACGCCACTGCCGAGCAGACGTTTCGCGAGATCGCGCGGCTGACCGGCGGCGCGTGGTGCAGGTTCGATCCCGGTGCGGCGGCACAGCTCCGCGAGCTGCTGCGCGCCGCCGCGGCCTATGCTGCCGGCGGCCGCGAGGCGCTGCTGCAACTGGCGAAGACGACCAGCGGCGCGGCCAAGCTGATCGGTCAGATGAAATAAGCCGCCCGCCGGGTCAGGCTCCGCCCGACGTCGCGGCTTTGGCAATTGCGCCGAGCAGCGCCGACATGTTGGCCGTGATCTGTTGGGTCGCTTCCGCGACGCCGTGCCGCTCAGTGAGCCAGGTCGGATCATTGTAGGAGAGCCAGCAGTCGCCGGCCTCGTCCTGCCAGACCAGCGCCTTGAGCGGCAGATCGATCCCGATGGTCTGCGCAGCCTGCATCAACGGCGTGCCGCCCTTGGCGTTGCCGAACACGAACAGTTCGGTCGGACGGAGCGTGAGGCCTACGCCGGCGGCGCCCGCGGCATGATCGATCTGCGCGAACAATGTCAGCCCGCGCGCCTGCAATTCGGCCTTGAGCCGGTCGGCGGTTTGCTTCGGCCCGACATGGCTGCGAAGGCTGATCAGTCCGTCAATCGCCATCAAGCTTCCTCCAGCGCGATTGCCGCAAGCTACCCAATCGCAGGGGGCGGCGCCACGCTAAAGCATGATCCGGAAAAGTGCGAAGCGGTTTTCCGAAAAGATCATGCTCAAACAAGGAGCTAAAGCGCGATGACGATTCTACCGGATCTCATCGCGCTTTAGGACGCCTTCACGCTCCAGTGAGACGAAGCTCCGCATGCTTTTTGTCGCCGGGCCGCCTATATTCAGCGCATGCCAACCCTGATCGCCGGCGTCGTCGCAATTGTCATCCTTTATTCCGCGCTGCAGATGTTTCGTGCGGCCAATCCTGCCGTGCTTGCTCGGGCGATCAAGATCGTGGGTGGGGTGCTCGCGCTGGCCGTCGCGGCCTTCACCGGCGTGCGGGGCGAACTGGCGGTGGCAATCCCGCTCGGCATCTTCGGCGCCGGATTGCTCGGCTGGTCACCGTTCGGGAGCACCGGCTTTCCCAATTTCGGCGGCATGTTCGGCGGTTCGCGCAATCAGGGACAAAGCTCGCGGGTGCGCTCGCAATATCTCGACATGAGCCTCGATCACGACAGCGGCGTGCTCAAGGGCCAGATCGTGGCGGGACCGCAGGCCGGCCGCATGCTCGACGAGTTCGACCTGTCGCAGCTTCTGGCGATGGTCCCGGGCTTCGACGCCGAAAGCGTCGCGCTACTTGAAAGCTATTTGGACCGCCGCTTTCCCGCCTGGCGTCAGGACGCACAGGGCGACCGGACAGGGGGGCAGGGTCGCGCGGCGGCGACCGGCAAAATGACGAACGAGGAGGCCTATCAGATCCTTGGCCTGCAGCCGGGAGCGTCGCGTGACGACATCGGCCGGGCTCACCGCACCCTGATGAAGAAACTCCATCCCGACCAGGGGGGCTCGACGTATCTCGCTGCCCGTGTGAACGAGGCCAAGGATACTCTGCTTCGCACGCATCTCTAACTCCGGCTACGCTACTGACGCCACAGCCGAGAGCTGCCTTCCGTTTCTGATTGATGCCCCGCGTGGCCCGCCGTTGTCCGGCGCGGCCGATCGTTCTTTCGGGAAAACTTAACCGTAAAATATTGACGAGAAGTTCTCATGGTTGCGCCGCGCGCGGAAAGACCGGTCGTTCGCGCGGGCGGCGTGCAAAGCAAAAGGCCGGCACTTGCGGCGCCGGCCCTTTGAAATCAGCTGTTGCTGTCGATCAGTTGCGAACGGTGATGCAGGAGATCTCGGCGCGCTTCAGCGTCTTGCACGCCGCTTCCGCCTGATCGCGCTCGAGGCCGGCAAAGCGGGCGCGGTAGAGCTTGCGATTGTCCTTGGCCACCACCTCGGTGAACGGGTCCGCCTTGCTGAGCAGGCCGCGGGCCGAGCTGCGGGCGAGGTCGATGCGCTTGTTGGCCTCGCCTTCGGACTCAAGCGCGCCAACCTGGATGATCCAGCCGGAATGCGCGGCGCCTGGCTTGACGACGCTGGTCTGCGGCGCGGCCTGCAGGCTGCGGGTCGTCGATTCGATCGAGGCCACGGCCTGCGGTGCCGGGGCGGCGGCCGGTGCATGGACGGACGAGGCCGGCAGCACGCCGAGGATGCCGTTGCCGGTGCCGAAGTTCGCCGGTTGCGGCGGCATCTCGGGCCTCGAGGTTTCGGCAGCCCGCGCCATCATCGCATTGGAGGTCTCGGGAACTTCGCCGCGCGACGGGATGGTGCTGGTGATCGGGGGCGCGGACTGTGCCGGGCCGGCGGCGGCGAGCCTGACCTGGCCGGCCTTGACTTGCACGGTCTTCACCTTGACCGGCTTCATCGGCTCGGCCGAGCCGGGGATCGCGGCGATCGGCTCGGTCTGGATCACGCCGGAGGTCAGCGGGGCCGGCTCGGGCTTGGCCTGCGGCTCAGGCTTTGCCGGGGGCGGCGGCAGGGCGGCGGCGACGGCCGCCATCAGCGTGGGCTTGCTGGCCGGGCGCGGCGCCTGCACCGCGACGGCTGCCGCGGCGGGCTCTGACGCTGCGACCGGCGCGCTGTCCGCGTTGCGGGCGTTGTCGGCATCGGCAACCTCGACATTGGCGTCGGCTGGGTTGCGCTCGGTGATCGCGGCGGCGGTGCGGGTGGTTGCGCCCTTGCCGATGTTCTCGGCCAGCAGGTTGCGCATGATGGCATCGCGGGAGCCGCCGCTGCGGCCGCCGAGCACCACGCCGACCAGGAAGCGGTTGCCGCGGTGGATCGAGGTCACGAGGTTGAAGCCGGAGGCGCGGGTGTAACCGGTCTTGATGCCGTCGACGCCTTCGACGCTGCCGAGCAGGCGATTGTGACCGGTGATCGTGTGGCCGCGGAAATTGAACGCCGTGGTCGAGAAGTAGCGATAGTAGCGCGGGAAGCGATCCTGGATGGCGCGGCCGAGGGTCGACTGATCGCGCGCGGTGGTGATCTGTTCGTCGTTGGGCAGGCCCGAGGCGTTGCGATAGGTGGTCCGGCTCATGCCGAGCGCGCGGGCCTTGCGGGTCATCATTCGGGCGAAGTCGTCTTCGCTGCCGCCGATCGCCTCGGCGATCACGACCGCGGCGTCATTGGCGGAGCGGGTGACGAGACCCTTGATGGCGTCTTCGACCCTGATGGTCTGGCCGGGCCGCAGTCCGAGTTTGGTCGGGTCCTGCTCGGAGGCATGCTCGGAAACCGGCATCTCGGTGTCGAGCTTCATCTTTCCGGAATCGAGGCGCTCGAACAGCAGATAGAGCGTCATGATCTTGGTGAGCGAGGCGGGGTGCCGCAGGCCGTCGGGACTGTTAGCTGTCAGCACCGAGCCGGTGTTGCCGTCGACGATGATCGTCGCGAATTGCGGGCTGTAGCTTTCGCGCGCGGCCTCGCTGTGGTTGTGACGGGCGACGTGGCGCCGGTGACGGCGCGCCTCCGCACTATCACTGGTGATCAGGATCGCCGTCGTGACGGTAACGAGCCCAAGAACGCCAACTCGCAGCGCCCGCGAGGAGGCCAAGGTTGTTCGAAGCATCTACTTCCCCGTCCCAATTTCTATCTAGATCACTGGCTCGTGAGGCGAAATTGTGCCCGGCGGCCGTCGATCCTTGCCTGCGCAACAGACCACTTCGGGCAGAACCATCGGCCCTCGTGGCGGCTCAGGTCGCTCTTCTAGCTAAGGTGTTGTTCACAAACAGCTTTCAAGGCTGCCCGTCGGAAGGCGAACAAAGTCCAGGAATCAGGTTAGGCGGACCGAGTTTCCAAAAGATTAAGCAACCGTTGCGTAGTCCCCCGGGGTTTATCGCAAATGCTCAGGATTCGGGCAAATGTCGTTGTGCGTCGCACAATATTCGTTGACTTTATTGTGCGATGCGATATGTCTATCGCCGTCAGGGGGCCGGGAGCTTCCCGGCAATGGGAATTTGCGCCTTCAAGTCTGGGAAAAGGAATTCCATCCATGGTCAAGATCGAAGACATTCAGAACTACGGCAAAGAGCATATCGAGTCGGTCACTGCGTCTGCGAACAACCTGCAGAGCGGCGTCCAGGCGATTGCCACCGCCTATGGCGACTACGCCAAGAAGTCGTTTGAGGACACCAAGTCGTTCGTCGAGAAGCTGTCGGGCGTGAAGTCGCTGGACAAGGCGCTCGAGGCGCAGACCGAATACCTGCGCTCGTCCTACGAGACCTTCGTCGCGGAATCGCAGAAGATCGCCGGCCTGTACAGCGATTGCGCCAAGCAGACCTTCAAGCCCTACGAGGGCCTGGTCTCCAAGTTCGCGCCCGCTCAGTAAGCGCTACTGATCAAGACAAACGAAAAGCCCGGCCGTTTCGGCCGGGCTTTTTTGTTGTGCCTGAAGCGGGCGGTTATTTCGCCAGCCGCAGCTTGCTCAGCGCCGTGCCGATCGTGTTGAACGTCGTCAAGATCTGGGTCGAACTGGTCAGCATGTAGAACTTGTCGGGGCTGCTGGCGCAATTTTGCAGAACGGTCGAGGTCGGATCGGCGGGCGTGCTCGTGTTCACCTGGATCGCGTAGATCGTGTACATCGGCGCACCATTGGCGTCCTTGGCGGCCTGCAGATTCTGGCACTGTAGGGCTTGCCGCGCATCGATCGGATTGCCGGACGCCTGGCTGCTGCCGTCGCCGTAGTCGGGCCAGCGGTCCTCGGTGTTCAGACCGTCGGAAAGAATGATGATGACGCGGTTGTAGGTGGTGTTGGCGTCCTCTGCCGGCGCGTTCAGCGGACCGCCCACAAGAAGGGACTGCCACGCCCAGGCAAGGCCAACCGACTGGTCTGTGCCGCCGGTCGGCTGCATGGCGTTGACCGCCGTCTTGAGCGCGCTCCAATTGTAGCTCAGCGGAATGATCGGCCCGAGCTGCGGCGAGGCGCTGTTGCTGCAATACAATGAGCTGTTCTCATAGTACTCGTTGGCCGGGAACAGCGTGGTGACGTCGGAGGTGTTCGGCAACACACCGGTCGCATCGTTCGGCTGGGTACGGTCGGTGATGCAGCCCGTCCAGGTGCTGATCGGATTGGTGGACGCGAGCAGCCAGTTGTTCTGGACCGTGGGGAGCTGATTGGTCGAGGTCCACTTGTTGTTGGTCCAGCCCACCACGGCGCTCACGCGGGGCTGCCCCAGATTGTGAATCAGGTCCAGGGGGCCGGGTTGGGTCCAGTCGTGGGTGTACAGATTGCCGGAGCAGGATGTGACGCCGCTAGTGGTGGTGCAACTGCAGCCGGAGACGTTGTTACCGGACGAATTCTTCGGGCAGCTGCAGGAGGACGACCCCGTGCAGAACACACCGGTGCCTGCCGGCGTGCTCACCCAGCAGCCGTTGTAATTCGTGTGAGAGTTGTAGTCGACGCTCGGGCAGATGTAGCCCGAATAGGTCCCGCTCGACGGAATGTAGTTCGCATTGGACGTGCTGGTCGGGCTGGTGTTGCAGGTAAAACCGCCGCTGCTGTTGGTCCAGGGGCATCTCGCGCCGGGGCCCACCGCATGCCAATTCATTGGCAGGCTCGCCTGCGTGCTGCCGTTGTTGGGCTGCGTGGTCGGCGGATTGAGCCAGTCGGTCCAGTCGATGTAGCTCTGGGTATAGTTGCTGGTGCCGAGGTTGACGACCTTGGCGAACGGGATGACGGAGATGTAGACGTCGCCGTTGTTCTTGCTCAGCGCGCTGAGCTGGTCGATCAGGCCGCCGGTTCCGGCCACCGCGTTCCGCAGCGCGGTAATCTTGCCGTTCTGGCTCATCGATCCCGTGTTGTCGAGGGCCAGCGCGACGCGCATCTTGACGTTGCCCCAGGTAGTGGTGGTCGAGGAGCCGAAGTTCACTTTCCGGAAATTGCCGCCGGACAGATCGGCAAACTTCATGAAATAGGTGTTGATGTAGCCGGACCCGCTCAGGAGAATGGTCGCCGCCGCGGTCGAGGTCGGGGTCGTATAGGTGGCCGAGATGGCAATGCCCTGGCCGTCCTTGTTGGTGAAGAGGCTGTTGAAATAGGTCTGCGCCTTGCTCGGGATCTGCGCGGCCGTGATGGTGCCCATCGTCAGATCCTTGGACAGCATCAGCGCGGTGGAATCGAGGGCCGACTGCATCGCTGTGCGAGCATTGTTGGCGCGGGTATAGTCGACCGCTGCTCCCACGAAGGCGAGGATCGGCAGGATCGCGAAGGTGAAGATCACCGCGACATTGCCGTCGGTTGCCCTGGAAAACCGGCGGATGGCCGCGCGGACGCAATTGGAAATGGCTGAACCAAGCATGGCGCTCTCGTCAAAAATGGATTGCGCGGCCATCTCGACGTGCGCGGCTAAACAGATGGTGAATCGGGGAACGGAAACCCGGCGAGCGGCCCGGTGGAAGATCAAAAGCAGGGCAAAAGCATGCGCTATCCTGAATGCCGGCTAAATTGGATACCCTAGTCCTTTGTCAAATCAGGCAGAAATGATTAACCTTCCGAGGGTTGCCGCGCCGGGAATCGGACCGGTGGGCTGCGGCGGGTCTGCGCTTGCGGCAGGGCGTCGTGAGGCCCATATTCGGGAAGTCGATCCGGCCGCCGGATCGGACCGGGAGCGGCAATCTGGAAAGCATTGCTGGGGGTTCCGCGATTAGTCTTGCGGCAATCGCGACCACCTTCCAATCGCCAACCGGTTTCCCGCCAGTTTCCCTTGGGGAATTCGAACGCCTGAGCCATGCTGCGATACACGTTGACAGTCCCGATCTCCGAGCCGGTTTCGGCCATGCCCGCGGTGTCCGCCGCTCCGGTGCCGAAAATGAGCAATGACGACAACCGCAATGGAACGGGCAGCGGCCCGTCGACCTCGGTCATCACCAAGGTCAAGCCGAAGACCAAGCGCCCGAACCTGTATCGTGTCCTGATCCTGAACGACGACTACACGCCGATGGAGTTCGTGGTTCACGTGCTGGAACGATTCTTCCAGAAGGACGCCGAGGCGGCGACCAAGATCATGCTGCACGTTCATCATCACGGGATCGGCGAGTGTGGCGTGTTCACCTATGAGATCGCCGAGACCAAGGTGACGCAAGTCATGGACTTCGCGCGCAAGCATCAGCATCCACTGCAATGTGTGATGGAAAAGAAGTAGTTCGCCGGAACGATTGACCTGCCGCGGGAAGCGGAACGGGTTTTGCATCGCGTTTTTGACGCAGCGAACGGCGTTTCCGTACGATCACGGGGCGCGGCCGCACCACGTCCCGGCGCCCCCGAATTTAGAAGAAAACCATCATCGCGGGACCGGTCTTTCGCCACGATCCGTCGTAACTATATCAATGGCGATCACGAAGGTTGTTATTGCCTGACCCGGTAATGGCGATCATGATGGCCGGGGGCCATAGAGGACGCGAATGCCTACTTTTTCCCAAAGCCTAGAACAATCCTTGCATCGTGCATTGGCGATCGCGAACGAGCGTCACCATCAATACGCGACGCTCGAACACCTTCTGCTGTCGCTGATCGATGACTCGGATGCGGCGGCGGTGATGCGGGCCTGCAGCGTCGATCTCGACAAGCTGAGGACCAGCCTCGTCAATTATCTCGAGACCGAATTCGAAAACCTGGTGACTGACGGCGCCGACGACGCGAAGCCGACCGCCGGGTTCCAGCGCGTGATCCAGCGCGCGGTGATTCACGTCCAGTCGTCCGGTCGCGAGGAAGTGACCGGCGCCAACGTCCTGATCGCGATCTTCGCCGAGCGCGAGAGCCATGCCGCATATTTCCTGCAGGAGCAGGACATGACGCGCTACGACGCCGTCAACTACATCAGCCACGGCATCGCCAAGCGGCCCGGCGTGTCCGAGGCGCGGCCGGTGCGCGGCGTCGACGAGGAAACCGAGACCAAGGGCAACGAGGACGCCAAGAAGAAGGGCGAGGCGCTCGATACCTATTGCGTCAACCTCAACAAGAAGGCGCGCGACGGCAAGATCGATCCGGTGATCGGCCGCAATGCCGAGATCAACCGTGCGATCCAGGTCTTGTGCCGTCGCCAGAAGAACAACCCGCTGTTCGTCGGCGAAGCCGGCGTCGGCAAGACCGCGATCGCCGAAGGCCTCGCCAAGCGCATCGTCGACAGCGATGTGCCGGAAGTGCTGGCGGCCGCGACCGTGTTCTCGCTCGACATGGGCACGCTGCTCGCGGGCACCCGCTACCGCGGCGATTTCGAGGAGCGGCTTAAGCAGGTCCTGAAGGAGCTGGAGGCGCATCCGAACGCCATCCTGTTCATCGACGAGATCCACACCGTGATCGGCGCCGGCGCCACCTCCGGCGGCGCGATGGATGCGTCCAATCTGCTGAAGCCTGCGCTGGCTTCGGGCACGATCCGCTGCATGGGCTCGACAACCTACAAGGAATATCGTCAGCACTTCGAGAAGGACCGCGCGCTGGTGCGGCGCTTCCAGAAGATCGACGTCAACGAGCCGACGGTGGAAGACGCGATCGCGATCCTCAAGGGCCTCAAGCCCTATTTCGAGGATTACCATCGGCTGAAATACACCAATGAGGCGATCGAGGCGGCGGTGCAACTGTCGTCGCGCTACATCCACGACCGCAAGCTGCCCGACAAGGCGATCGACGTGATCGACGAGTCCGGCGCGGCGCAAATGCTGGTCGCCGAGAGCAAGCGCAAGAAGACGATTGGCATCAAGGAGATCGAGACCACGATCGCGACCATGGCGCGGATCCCGCCGAAGAGCGTGTCGAAGGACGACGCCGAGGTGCTGAAGCATCTCGAGCAGACCCTGAAGCGCACGGTGTTCGGTCAGGACAAGGCGATCGAGTCGCTGGCGGCGTCGATCAAGCTGGCGCGTGCCGGCTTGCGCGAGCCGGAGAAGCCGATCGGCAGCTATCTGTTCTCGGGTCCGACCGGCGTCGGCAAAACCGAGGTGGCCAAGCAGCTCGCGGCGTCGCTCGGTGTCGAGCTGTTGCGCTTCGACATGTCCGAATACATGGAGCGGCACACCGTGTCGCGCCTGATCGGCGCGCCTCCCGGCTATGTCGGTTTCGACCAGGGCGGTCTGCTCACCGATGGCGTGGACCAGCATCCGCATTGCGTCGTGCTGCTCGACGAAATCGAGAAGGCGCATCCGGATCTCTACAACGTGCTGTTGCAGATCATGGATCATGGCCGGCTCACCGACCACAATGGCAAGCAGGTCAACTTCCGCAACGTGATCCTGATCATGACCACGAACGCGGGCGCGGCCGACCTCGCGCGGCAGGCCTTCGGCTTCACCCGCTCGAAGCGGGAAGGCGACGATCATGAGGCGATCAACCGGCAGTTTGCGCCGGAGTTCCGCAACCGGCTGGATGCGATCGTCTCCTTCGCGCACCTCAATGCCGAGGTGATCGGCATGGTGGTCGAGAAGTTCGTGCTGCAGCTCGAGGCGCAACTCGCCGACCGCGACGTCACGATCGAGCTGTCCGAGCCCGCCAAGGCCTGGCTGATCGAGCACGGCTATGACGAGCAGATGGGCGCGCGTCCGATGGCGCGCATCATCCAGGAGCACATCAAGAAGCCGCTCGCGGATGAAGTTCTGTTCGGCCACCTCAAGGGCGGCGGACACGTCCGCGTCGTGCTGGTCAAGGACGAGGCGACCGCCAAAGACAAGATCGGCTTCGAATATCTCGAGGGCCCGGTCACGCCGAAGCCCGAGAACCTGCCGCCGCGCAAGCGCAAGCCGCCGAAGGGCGGGCCGAACAATGGCGGCGGAGGCGGCACCAAGGGGCCGGCCTCGAAGGGGCCGATGGTCAAGGCCTGAGGCGCAAGCGAACAAACAAATGAAAAAGGCCGGCTGTCCAGCCGGCCTTTTTGTTTAAGCCGATGGAGTCGCGCGTTGTGTGCGCGCGCGCGAGTTTCACTCGCCCTTCAAGCGCTGGCCCTCATGGACCCGCACCTGGTGAGCGCCGCGGCTGCCGGCCGAGGACAGCCGCAGCGTGCTGAGCACGGCGCCCACGACGGCAAAGCCGACGCCGACCATCAGCGAGATCCGGGTGCCGTCGGCCGGATAGCGCGCCAGCAGCATCGCCACCAAAGCTGCGCCGACGGTCTGTCCAAGCAAGCGCGCGGTCCCGAGCATGCCGCTGGCGCCGCCGGAGCGCTCGCGCGGGGCGGCGGCGATCATGGTGCGGTTGTTCGGGGTCTGGAACAGGCCGAACCCCGCGCCGGCGAGCGCCATGCGCCAGATCACGTCGATCGGTGTCGCATGGACCGGCATGAACGCCAGCGTGCCCAGACCCAATGCGAACAGCAGCAGGCCGATGCCGCCGAGCAGGCCGGCCGGGTAACGCTCGACCAGCCAGCCCGCGATCGGCGCTGCGAATGCGACCGCGATCGGCCACGGCGTGATCAAGAGGCCGATCTGCACCGCCGAATATCCGAAGTGGTTTTCGAGATAGAACGGCATCGCGACGAAGGCCAGCATCTGGCCGCAGAACGAGGCGATCGAGGTGCCGATCGACAGCGCGAAGATCGGTATCCGCAAGAGGTCGACCGGCAGCAGCGGCGAGGGCAGATGCTGCTGCCGCCGGTACAGAAGATGGGAAGCGACCGCGGCAATCGCGAACTCCAATGCGCAGAGATACAGTGCCTCGCCATGGCCGGCGCTGTCGATCGCGCTGATGCCGAACCCGAACGCGATGGCGCTCATCGCGGCGCTCTGCCAGTCGAAGGCGTGAACCGCGGGCCGGGTATGCGGCAGGAAGCGCCAGCCCAATGCCAGCGTGACGATGCCGAGCGGGACGTTGATGGCGAACAGATACGGCCAGGTGCCGACCGCCAGGATGACCGAGGCGATGGTCGGGCCTACCGCGGCCGAGATCGCGACCACCAGCGCGTTGACGCCGATGCCGCGGCCGAGCTGCGAATGCGGATAGATGAAGCGGACCAGCGCCGTATTGACGCTGAGGATGCCGGCAGCGCCGAACCCCTGCAGGATACGGGCGACCGTCAGCAGCGGCAGCGTATGCGACAGCGCGCAGAACAGCGACGCCAGCGTGAACAGCAACAGCCCCGCCAGATACACCCGGCGATAGCCGATGATCTCGCCGAGCGAGGCCAGCGGCAGCAGCGAGATCGTGATCGCGAGCTGATAGCCGTTGACGATCCAGATCGAGAAGGCGGGGCTGGCGTCAAGATCCCGCGCGATGGTCGGCAGCGCCACGTTGGCGATCGAGCCGTCGACGACGGCCATCACGAGGCCGAGCGCGATCGTGAGAATGGCCCAATTGCGCTGCGGTTGCGGCAGCCCGTCGGGATGCTCAATGATCGCGGACGACATGTCGTGAAATGGCTCTCGGTTCCAGCATGGGCGGGCTTACCGGATGCTGGATTAACCTGGCCTTTGCAACCCCCGAAATGACAGATGCCGGCCGCGATCGAAACGCGGCCGGGGAGCTGCCGGAGGACGCTCAGCCTTGGCCGAGCAGTTCCTTGATCCGTCGCTGCAACTGCCGCTTCTTGATCTCGCTGCGGCGGACCCGCTCGTCGAGATCGCTGACCGGGGTGTCCGAGGTCATGATCCGAAACGCAAGGCCGACCTTGTTGGCCTGGCGCCAGATCATCCGCGCCAGGAATGAGCGGCCCTTGCGCGCGACGTTGAGATTCATCTCTTCGGGCAGTCGCGTGGCGTCGCCAAATTCGACGCAGGCGCCGCCTTCACTGATGTTGCGGACGACGCAATCCATCGTCGAGCCTCGCTCATTGATCTCCGCAACCGCACCGTAAAACACCTTGTCACGTGGGCTCTGGCGCCGGTCCTGCATGGGAAATCCTCCTAAATTAACGGCAGGACTGTACCGGTCCGGGCACGCGAAAAGAAGGGTACGAACGGAACCCGTTGGAGTTAGTGTAAATTGTTTGCATCTGTGAAGGTCCGGATTCCCGGCTATTTTGCGCCGCAAACCACCCGAGAAATCAGTTCGGCACCCGGCTGTGCCGCCAATCGCGCGGGGAAAGGCCGTAATGGTCGCGGAACACGCGGCCGAAATGCGAGAGATCGTTAAAGCCCCAGGCGAACGCAATCTCGCCGATGTGGCGATGCGCGTGCGCCGGTGAGGCGAGGTCGCGCTTGCAGCGCTCCAGCCGCTGCGCCAGCACGAAGCGCTGGAATGAAGTGTCCTCATCGGCCAGCAGGCTGTTGACGTAGCGCGGCGAGATGCCGAGCGCCGCGGCGGTCTCGGTGAGGCTGAGCTCGGGGTCCGGCAGATGCGCGAGCACATGCGCTTTCAGCCGGTAGAGCAGGGCGGAGCGGTGCGTCGACGCCGGCAGCGTCGCGCCGCCGAGCCGCTCGCTGATCGCCATCGCGAGCAAATCGGCGGCCTGATCGGCGAGCCGGATCGCATTATCAGGATCGAGCTTGTCGGCGATCTCGGAGAGCCCGCTGATGAACTGCCAGGCGAGCCGCTGCACGGGGCGATCCGATGTGAACGTGGTCGCCGTCAGGCCCTGGGTGCCGGCAAAGCGCCGGTGCAGCATCGCGCGCGGCACCTGGAAGATGGTCTGCGTGAAGTCGTCGTTGAAGCGCAGCTCATACGGGCGCGTGGTGTCGTAGAACGCAAACTCGCCCGGCTGGATCACGGTCTCGCGGCCGTCCTGCACGACGGCGCCCGCGCCACTTTGGCCGAGCGCGAACAGAACAAAATCCTCGCTGGTGCGCGCGATCCGCGACGGCGTGCGCAGCACGCGCTGCCGGCCCGACGAGACGACGGAGCATTTCACCGCGCCGAGTTGCGCGCTGGTGATGGCGCCGTGGAAGGCGGTGCCGAGATCGGACTTGCAGTCGAGTTGCACGAACACGTCGCAGACGATGTCGCGCCAGAGTGCCAGGCGCCGATGCGTGGGCGCGACTTCCGTGGTGAACAGGGCCGGCATGAATTCCTCCCTTCACGAGTGCAAACGCTGGCCACGCAAACAAAGCAAGCTTCGTACCGGGGACGGCTGGGGGAATCTCCTCCGCAGTCGAATTTTCCTTCCGTCCTGGTCGAACGGCGCTCCCGGTCCCGGGGCAGCATGATGTCAGAGGCCGCTAGGCCCGATCAAGTACGAACCAGGCCGCATCGCCGGCCACGAGGAGGACATCATGGGCATCGAACATCCGAAATATCGCGTTGCGGTGGTGCAGGCCGCCCCTGCCTGGCTCGACCTCGACGCCTCGATCGCCAAGAGCATTGCCTTGATCGAGGACGCCGCCGCCAAGGGGGCCAAACTGATCGCGTTCCCCGAGGCCTTCATCCCCGGCTATCCCTGGTACATCTGGCTGGATTCGCCGGCCTGGGCGATCGGGCGCGGCTTCGTGCAGCGCTATTTCGACAACTCGCTGAGCTATGACAGCCCGCAGGCCGAGAAGCTGCGGCTCGCGGTGAAGAAGGCCGGCATGACGGCGGTGCTCGGCCTGTCCGAGCGCGACGGCGGCAGCCTCTATCTGGCGCAATGGCTGATCGGGCCCGACGGCGAGACCATCGCCAAGCGGCGCAAGCTGCGGCCGACACACGCCGAGCGCACCGTCTACGGCGAGGGCGACGGCAGCGACCTTGCGGTGCATGATCGCCCCGGCATCGGCCGCCTCGGCGCGCTGTGCTGCTGGGAACATCTGCAGCCGCTATCGAAATACGCGATGTACGCCCAGAACGAGCAGGTGCATGTCGCGGCCTGGCCGAGCTTCTCGCTGTACGATCCGTTCGCGCCGGCGCTCGGCTGGGAGGTCAACAACGCGGCCTCGCGGGTCTATGCGGTTGAAGGCTCATGCTTCGTGCTGGCGCCCTGTGCGACGGTCTCGCAGGCGATGATCGACGAGATGTGCGACCGCGACGACAAACACGCGCTGCTGCATGTAGGCGGCGGCCACGCGGCGATCTACGGGCCGGACGGCAGCTCGATCGCCGAGAAGCTGCCGCCCGACCAGGAGGGTCTGCTGCTCGCCGATATCGATCTCGGCGCGATCGGGGTCGCCAAGAACGCCGCCGACCCGGCCGGGCATTATTCGCGGCCCGACGTCACGCGCCTGCTGCTGAACAAGAAGCCATCGAAGCGGGTCGAGCATTTCGCGCTGCCGCTCGACATCGAAGAGATCGACGCGGCCGCGAGCTGAACGCCTGACATCAAACCGGAGGCGACTGCCATGGAATCCGCGATTCCCTCTCATCTGCAAACAGCGCGCTCCCGTCATCGTCGTGTGCCCGACGATTATGCGCCGCCTTATCCCTCGTTCGTCGCGCGCCACAAGCCCGCGGTCGCAAGCGTCATCATGGCCTATTTCGGCGTGCAACATCGTGGCGAGCCGACCGCCGCGATGGCCGAGGCACTGGCACTGATCGCAACGCGCTTTGCTGGTGAGAACGGCCCGACGCATTGGGACCGCGCGCAATATGTCGACCAGGCGGGCTTCTCCAACGTCGTCTCGGTCGCCTATTGGGACGATGCCGGGCGTTTCGATAGCTGGTTCGAGGCCGCGCGCGAGGCCTGGACTGGCAGCGGCGCCAGCGATGGCGTCGGCCGCTTCATCGAGGTGCTACGGCCGAATGTCGAGCGTTACGAGACATTGTTCTCGTCGCTCGGCCGCCCCGAGGGCGTCGCGGTCCTTGCCGACGGCATGAGCGGCGAGGTGCAGGAGCATGCTTACTGGGGCGGCATGCGCGACCGCATTCCGCTGTCGCAGACTGACGCGATGACGCCAGGCGGCGAACCGCGCGTGATCCGCGACGGCGCGCGCATCCGCGTGGTCGCGCATGACAATCTCTGCCTGATCCGCTCCGGCCAGGACTGGAGCGACACCGAGGCGTCGGAGCGCAAGATGTATCTCGACGATGTCGAGCCGGTCCTGCGCGAGGGCATGGACTTCCTGCGCGACGACGGCGTGCCGATCGGCTGCTACGCCAACCGCTACATGCGCGTCGTCGACGCGGATGGACGGCTGACGGAAAAGTCCTACGGCCAGAGCTGGTGGAAGAGCCTCGCGGCGCTGGAGCGCTGGGCGGAATCGCATCCGACCCATGTCAGGATCTTCGGCGCGGCGATGAAGTATCTCTCGACCTTGGGACCGGCCGCAAAGCTCAGGCTGTATCACGAGGTCACGGTCGCCGCCGCCGACGAGCAGTTCTTCGAGTATCTCGGCTGTCACGAGCGGACCGGCATGCTGGGCGCGGTGCAGATCGCGGCGGCACCAGCCGGCTGATGCGAGCTGCATTCAAAATATCGAAAACAACCCCATGCACAGTAGTCGGTGGCTGCCGGCGTTCGACACGGCAGCTTGACGCGTCGGGCAAATCAGCGGTAGACTTCTATTATTCAGAAGTGCAGGCGCACCTCAGCTCGCTCAGTGTCATCACCCGCGAAAGCGGGTGATCCAGTATTCCAGAGAAGTCTGTGCTTGAGCTGAGAGGCCGCGGCGTACTGGATCGCCCGGTCCACGTACGCAATTGCGCACAGGCCGGGCGATGACAGCGGTGGACGACGATATAGCCCTCAATGCGATCCGATCTAAGAGCCGGCTTCGCTCCTCTCGACCCCGAAAGCGGGAGGGTGTAGCGAGCGCGGCGTCAGGCCGTTCTAGCCAAACTTCTACGGCCGCAGCCGGCCGCCGCGTTCCGTGATGGCCTGCGCCAGTTCGACCGCCGGGCCGCGTCTGGTCCGGCGGGCGGTGCGGACCACGAACTCGACGCTGCCGAGCGGCGGCAGGCCTGACGCCGGCATTGCTTCTAGTCCATCCGGGATCAAGCCCTGCGCCTGTGGGGTGATGCCGAGACCGGCGAGTGCTGCGGCGCGGAGGCCGCTGAGGCTGCCGCTGGAGCAGACGATGCGCCAAGGCCGTCCGAAGCGTTCCATCGCCTCCAGCACCACGCTGCGGCTGACGCTCGGCGGCGCGTAGAGGATCAGGGGCAAAGGCTGGTCGGGATCGAGCCGCATGCCGGGCGCACTGGTCCACACCAGACGGTCCTGCCACACCAGTTGCCCCAGCGCGTCGCCGGGCCGGCGCTTGCCCAGCACGAGGTCGAGCTCGCCGGCGTCGAGCTGCTGGTACAGTACGGCGCTGAGCCCGATCGTCAATTCGAGATCGACCTGCGGGTGACGGCGGACGAAGTCGCGCAGCAGATCGGGCAGGCGCGAGCTGGCAAAATCCTCGGCGGCACCGAACCGGACCTTGCCGCGCACCTGCGACCCCGCGAAGTAATCGCGGGCGCGCGCGTTGGCCTCCAGGATCGGGCGCGCAAAGCCCGTCATCGCCTCACCGTCCGCGGTGAGCACGACCGAATGGGTGTCGCGCACGAACAGGCGGCGTCCCGCGGCGGCCTCGAGCTTGCGGATGTGCTGGCTGACCGTCGACTGCTTCAGGCCGAGGCGGCGGCCGGCCTCGGTGAAGTTCTGGGTCTGCACCACGGTCAGGAAGGTTTCGAGCTGGACCGGGTCGAGCATGGCAGCGTTCCATCATTACATAACGTAATGACAATAACATCGGTAAGCGCGGTTCACAATCGGCATGGGGAAGGCCATTTTCCGGTCAAGGAAAGGAAGCCACCATGACCATCAGTCGCCTGCGATCATTCGTGCCCGTCGACCCCTACATCGCCGCCATCGTCGGCATGGTCGGCCTCGCCACCCTGCTGCCGCTGCACGGGCAGGGCACCGTGATCGGCGGCTACGCCACTGATGCCGCGATCGCGCTGCTGTTCTTCCTCCACGGCGCCCGGCTGTCGACATCGGAGGCGCTGGTCGGTGCCCGGCACTGGCGGCTGCACCTCGTGATCTTCCTGTCAACCTTCGCGCTGTTCCCGCTGCTCGGCCTCACGGCGCATGCGCTGGCGCCGCACCTGCTGACGCCGGCGCTGTGGGCGGGCGTGATCCTGATCTGCATCCTGCCGTCGACGGTGCAGTCGTCGGTCGCCTTCACCTCGATCGCGCACGGCAATGTGTCGGCTGCACTGTGCTCGGCGACCGCCTCCAACCTGCTCGGCATCGTCGCGACGCCGCTGCTGGCGGGCTTCCTTCTGTCGAGCCATGGCGGGTTCTCCGGCAATGCCGCGCTCGACATCGTCGTGCAGCTGCTGCTGCCGTTCGTAGCGGGGCAGTTGTCGCGGCCGCTGATCGGACGCTGGGTCGAGCGGCACCATGCGATGCTCGGCCTGGTCGACCGCGGCTCGATCCTCCTGATTGTCTACACCGCGTTCAGCGACGGCGTCAGCCATGGCATCTGGCACCAGGTCAACGCGACGCAGATGGCCATCGTGCTCGGCCTCGATGCGCTGCTGCTGGCGATCGTGCTGCTGATCACCAATTTCGGCAGCCAGATGCTCGGCTTCTCGCGCGCCGACCGCATCGCCATCATGTTCTGCGGCTCGAAGAAGAGCCTCGCGAGCGGATTGCCGATGGCGAGCGTGCTGCTCGCCGGGCAGTCGGTCGGGTTGATCGTGCTGCCGCTGATGCTGTTTCACCAGATCCAGCTGATGACCTGCGCCGCGCTGGCGCGCCGTTATGCGGGCGGCGAGGAAGGGTCGTCACATGATGTCGCCCCGGCGCACGCGTAGGCATTTCTCCCTCGCTGTCGTCCCCCGGCTTGACCGGGGGACCCAGTACGCCGCGGCTTCTCCGTGATCGGCGTCTCTGGAATACTGGATCGCCCGGTCGAGCCGGGCGATGACACCGTTAGCTTGACAGGCGATGGTCTTCGACGCTCAACCTGAAGCTACGCCACACGCAGCCCCTTCGCGATTTCCTTCTGCGCGTCGAACTCGCGGCGCAGGCGGGCGAGCTCCTCGGCGCTCAGTGCGTCGGCGTTGCTGTAGTCGCGCTTCCATGACGCGTCTTCGCTCCAGCGCAGCGGCGACTGCACGGTGGTCTGCGGACCGGGCGCGGTTTCCAGCACGCGCAGCGCGAGCTCCAGCGTGAAGGCCTGCGAGGCCACGTCGTGCGGCTTGCCGGCGGAGTTGCCGAGCGGGAAATCCGAGAACAGGAAGCGCGGCACCGCGGCGTGCTCGACGATATCCTTGGCGCAGCCCATCACGACGGTCGGGATGCCGTTGGCTTCGAGATGCCGCGCCACCAGGCTGACGGTCTGGTGGCAGACCGGGCAGTTCGGCACCAGCACCGCGACGTCGACCTTGTCGTCGCGGCAACGCCTGAGGATTTCCGGCGCGTCGGTCTCGATAGTGACGCGGTGGCTACGGTTGGTCGGGGCCCCGAAGAAGCGCGGCGCGACTTGGCCGATTTTGCCGGCCGCGGCGAGGCGCTTCAGTTGCGTCAGCGGGAACCAAGTGCCGCTGTCGGTCGCCGTGGTGTGGATGCGGTCGTAGGCGATGTGCGAAATCCGCATATCGTGTGGCTGCGACGTGTCGCCGTCATAGACCGCATAGAATTTTGCCCCGCCATTGTATTTCGCGCCGGGGCCCTGGTCGCCTTTGGCGGGATCGAACGGCGCCGCGGTCGTGATGATGGCGACGCGGGACTGGCTCAGGGGCTTCTGCAGAGGTTGGAACGGGGCGGAGGTGTAGTGCGCCCAGCGGTAGGGGGTGGTGTAGCCGATCGCCGCATAATAATCGCGGGTCCGCTTCATGTAGCCGATCGGGGCGTCGTCGTCGGGGGCAAAGCCGGTTTGATCGTCTGAGGCTGCGGCCATTTTGCGCTCCCTTTTGCGCGCCATCATTTCAGTCCATAGCTAGACCACGAGCTTGCGGTGTCAAGCCGCGCCGCGCGGGAACAGATTTGCGATGCGAACAGGTCTTTGCGCCGCATGGGTCATGCTTGTGTTGCTGGTGCCGCCGGCCGGCGCCGGCGCGGAGGACGCGCCTGCCGCAGCCCCAGCGACGCCGCCGAGTGCCGAGCAGCCCGCAACGCCGCCCGCGGACAAGCCAGCCGCGCCCGCCGAGAACCCTGCAGCGCCGGCCGAGCAGCCCGCGCCGCCGCCGGGAGAGCAGGCCGCACCATCAGCCGAGAAACCTGCTGCTGCCGCGCCCGCGGCACCTGCCGAGAAGCCCGCGGCGGCGGCAACCGACAAGCCCGCGGACGATGCGCGCGAGAGCGACACCCGCGAGGCGATGTGCCTGATGATCGAATCGGCGGCACGGGCGAACGACCTGCCGCTTGAATTCTTCGCGCGCGTGATCTGGCAGGAGAGCCGTTTCCAGGCCGATGCGGTCGGTCCCATCACGCGGAACGGCCAGCGGGCGCAGGGCATCGCGCAGTTCATGCCGGGCACGGCAAGCGAGCGCGGGTTGCTCGATCCGCTCGATCCGGTGCAGGCGCTGCCGAAGTCGGCCGAATTTCTCAGCGAGCTGCGCAGCCAGTTCGGCAATCTCGGCCTCGCGGCGGCCGCCTACAATGCCGGCCCGCGCCGGATCCAGGACTGGCTCGCCGGCTCCGGCTACATGCCGCAGGAGACGCGCAATTACGTCTCCGCGATCACCGGCTCCAGCGTCGACGACTGGGCTGCCGCCGGCCGCAACGGCAAGATGCCAGCGCGTGCGCCGACCACGAGCTGCCGCGAGCTGATGGCGCTGCTGAAGCGCGCGCCCAATCCGTTCGTGGCCGGGCTCGAACAGCACATCACGCTGTCGGCGGCCAAGGTGTGGGGCGTGCAGCTCGCCGCAGGCTTCAGCCGCGACAATGCGCTCGCGATGTATGCCCGCGCCATCAAGCGGCTGTCGAGCGTGATCGGCGATCAGGATCCGAGCTTGCTCGGTTCGCGGCTGCGCACCCGCGGCAGCGCGATGTTCTACCAGGTGCGTATCGGCGCCGACACGCGCCCCGAGGCCGACGGCCTGTGCAGCCGCATCCGGAAGGCGGGCGGGGCGTGCTTCGTGCTGAAGAACCGGGCGTGAGGCACGGACTTCTCCACTTCATTGCGAGGAGCGAAGCGACGAAGCAATCCATCTGTCCGAGCAAGCGGAGCAATGGATTGCTTCGCTCCGCTCGCAATGACGAGTGGGGTTATCGCCACTGCATACCCGCCCTGTGCGGCCGCTTGCTTGACCCATCGAGCACCGCGCCCTAAGCCGCCGACATTGCAAACCATCCGGCTTCCCGTGGCGCTTCCTCCGCTCGATTCTCCGCAATGGCAGACCTCGTTCCGCGCCTTCCTGTGGGGCGCGCGGTCGATCGGCGCGACCGTGCTGACGCTGGTGCTGTTTGCGACCTATCTCGGCATCGGCGCGCTGGCGCATGATAGCGGCTTCTCGCTGGGCTGGACGCTGGCGAGCACGGCGTTCGTCTGGGCGGGCCCCGCGCAGATCATCGTGATCACGACGCTCGGCTCCGGCGCCACCGTGCTGCAATCGGCCATCGCCGTCACCGTCAGCGCGATCAGGCTATTTCCGATGGTGGTGTCGGTGTTGCCGATGATGCGCACCGAGGACACCAAGCGCCGGCATCTCATCCTGGTGGCGCACCTCACGGCGGTGACGCTGTGGGTCGAATGCTTCCGCTTCCTGCCGCAGGTGCCGCGCAACCGGCGGATTGCCTTCATCCACGGGCTTGGCCTGGGGCTGGTCTCGGTCTGCCTGATCGCGAACACGATCGGCTACACGCTCGCGGCCAACCTCACGCCGCTGCTCGCCGCCGGCATGCTGATGCTGACGCCGCTGGCCTTCCTGTTCTCCACCGCGCGCAACTGCCGCGAGCTCGCCGACGTCATCGCGCTGGTGCTTGGGCTCTTGCTGTTCCCGCTCGCGGCGATGCTGAACAGCGGCGTCGACATCCTGGTCAGCGGCGTCGTCGCGGGAACCATAGCCTACGGCGTGCACCGGGCCAGGGCAGGCATCGTGAGGGCGCGCGCATGAGCACCTTCATCGGCGACTGGCACGCGCTCGCGATCCTGTTCGTGGCGGGCGTCATCCCCAACCAGATCTGGCGCATGCTCGGCCTGTGGTTCGGCGGCGGCATCGACGAGAACTCCGAGCTGCTGGTCTGGGTGAGGGCGGTCGCCACCGCGATCCTCGCTGGTATCATTGCGCAGATCGTGGTGCAGCCGCCGGGCGCGCTCGCAAGCGTGCCGGATTGGCTGCGTTACGGCGCCGTCGCCGCTGGCTTCGTGGCGTTCATGCTGGCGAGGAAATCGATCTTCGCCGGCGTGATCGTGGGCGAAATCGTTATGCTGTCAGGCAAATACTGGCTCGGCTGATTGCGGCGACCGCATTATCCGTTACTCTCGTTCTCCAAGAAAACAATAACGGGAGAACGCCATGCAGCGGCGCGCATCATCGGCTTTCATTGTTGCTCTAGCCGTCATGCTGGCGACGGCGCTGTCTGCGCGTGCCGCAGACTATCCGTCACGTCCGATCAAGCTCGTGGTGCCCTACGCCGCGGGCGGCCCGACCGACGTGCTCGGCCGGATCGTCGGCGAATATCTCGGGCGCGATCTCAAGCAGGTGGTCGTGGTCGAGAATAAGGCCGGCGCGCAGGGCGCGATCGGCGCCGAGGCGGTGGCGCGCTCCGACCCCGACGGTTACACGCTGTTCGTGACGGCGGCCTCGATCTTCGTGCTCAATCCGCTGCTCTACAAGAAGCTGCCCTACGATCCGGCCCGGGATTTCCGCCTGCTGTCCGTGATTACGGATGCGCCGATGATCATGGAGGTGAATCCGTCGGTTCCTGCCAAGACGATCGCGGAGTTCGTCGCCTACGCCAAGACAAATCCCGGCAAGCTCAATTTCGGATCGGCCGGCACCGGTGGCACGGTTCACCTCGCCGGCGAGATGTTCAAGCAGATGGCCGGCGTCGAGATGACCCATGTGCCCTACAAGGGCGCTGGACCCGCGCTCCAGGATCTGCTGTCAGGCAACATCCAGCTGATGTTCGACACGCTCGGCACCGCGCTGCCGCCGGTCAAGTCAGGCATGCTGCGCGCGCTCGGCGTCAGCTCGACCGAGCGCATTGCGGACTTGCCCGATCTGCCGACGATTGCCGAGAGCGGCTATCCCGATTATGCGGTCAGCGTCTGGTATGGTATTGCGGCGCCGTCGAAGGTGCCTGACGAGATCGCGAGCAAGATCAAGGCGAGCCTCGACCGGGCCTTGAACGACGAGGCGTTTCGCGCTTCGCTGGTCAGGATCGGTTTCCCGCCGCTGCGCGTAAAGAGCCAGGCCGAGATCGACAGATTTTTGGACACCGATCGCGCGCGGTGGGCGGGCGTGGTCAAGGCGCTGAACATATCGTTGGACTGACACATGGTACGTGAAATGGAATTGCGCCAGGGCGAGGTCGCCGTGGACATGCCGACGGCACGCGACGCCGGGCTCGTCTTCATCGGTCGTATTCGCACGCCCTGGACTTCGCGGCTGGCGACGCCGCGGCAGGGGCGGCATGACGGCCCGGTGTGCCGGCTCGAGATCTTCGAGCCCTGGGTCGCTGCGATCAAGGGCGTCGATTTCTATTCGAACCTCGAAGTGCTGTACTGGCTGCACCAGTCGCGCCGCGACATCGTGCTGCAGAGCCCGAAGAACAACGGCAACACCCGCGGCACGTTCTCGCTGCGCTCGCCGGTGCGCCCGAATCCGATCGGCACCTCGATCGTCAAGCTGGTCGGTGTCGAGGGCAATGTCATCCTGGTGCGCGGCCTCGACTGCCTCGACGAGACGCCATTGATCGACGTCAAGCCCGACCGCTGCGAGTTCACCCCGCTCGCCCCGCCACAGGCGGGGGATTTCGAGACGGAGTGAGACCTCTCCACCGTCATTCCGGGGCGCGCGGAGCGCGAGCCCGGAATCCATCCTTCCGCGCGTTTCTTGGTGAAATGGATTCCGGGCTCGCGCCAAGAGGCGCGCCCCGGAATGACGAGGAGTGAAGCTCTCCGTCGTCGAGATCCCGGGTTCGTCGCTACGCGCCGCCCCGGGATGACGCCGATGGCGTCATTTCAACGCCGCGATCAGTTTCGCCGCATTCGCTTCCAGCACCTTGCCGTCTTCCTTGTGGCTGGCAGGCGGCAGCAGCGCGACGCCGTCCTTGCGCGGCATCACGTGCATGTGGAGATGGAATACGACCTGGCCGCCGGCGGGCTCGTTGAATTGCTGCACGGTGATGCCGTCGGCCTCGAACGCCTTCATTCCGGCGGCGGCGATCTTGTGGGCGGCGCGTGCGACATGGGCGTAGTCGTCGGGCGTGATGTCGAGGATATTGCGGGCAGGGGCCTTCGGGATGACAAGCGTATGCCCGGGCGAGCGCGGCATGATGTCGAGGAAGGCGAGCACGTGGTCGTTCTCGTAGACCTTGTAGGACGGAAATTCGCCGCGCAGGATTTTTGCGAAGGGGTTGTTGTTGTCATAGGCGGCGGGCATGGCGGCGGCTCCCTGGATTTTGTGGGTCTAATTTCTCGGTCGCGAGGCAAACGTCAAGCGTCGTCGTCGACGGTCTTGCGGAACGGACCGGCCTCGCTGAGTTCGCGGCCGACCTCGGCGACATAATCGCGCTCGCGCTTGAGGTAATCGGCGATCGCGCGGCGCAAGCCGGGATCGGCGATGAAATGCGCCGAATAGGTCGTCTGCGGCAGGTAGCCGCGCGCCAGCTTGTGCTCGCCCTGCGCGCCGGCCTCGACCACCTTGAGTCCGCGCTGAACCGCGAAATCGATCGCCTGATAGTAGCAGACCTCGAAATGCAGGAACGGGTGGTGCTCGATCGCGCCCCAGTTGCGGCCGAACAGCGTATCCGAGCCGATGAAGTTGATCGCGCCGGCGATCCAGCGGCCGTTGCGCTTGGCCATCACCAGCAGCACGTCCCGGCTCATGCTCTCGCCGATCAGCGAGAAGAATTCGCGGGTCAAATACGGCCGGCCCCATTTGCGCGAGCCGGTCTCCATGTAGAACTCGAAGAACGCGTCCCATGCGTCCTCGGTGATATCGGAGCCGGTCAGCCAGTGGATGGTGATCCCGGCGGTCACGGCCTCACGGCGTTCGCGCTTGATGCCCTTGCGGTGACGCGAGTTCAGCGAGCCCAGGAAATCGTCGAAAGTCTTGTAGCCCTCATTGTGCCAGTGGAACTGCTGGTCGGTCCGTTGCAGGAAGCCGTGTGCGCCGAGGAACTTTGCCTCGTCCTCGCGGGCAAAGGTGACGTGCACGGAGGAGGCCTCGGTGGCGTTGCAGAGCGCCCGCAGGCCCCGCGCCAGCGCCGAGCCGATCGCCTCGCGGTCGACGCCGTCACGGATCAG
Organism: Bradyrhizobium sp. ma5; assembly: GCF_042258955.1. Taxonomy (NCBI): domain Bacteria; kingdom Pseudomonadati; phylum Pseudomonadota; class Alphaproteobacteria; order Hyphomicrobiales; family Nitrobacteraceae; genus Bradyrhizobium; species Bradyrhizobium sp. ma5. Next base: position 5,118,685 of record NZ_CP170156.1, on the reverse strand, counting down.
CAGCCGCGGCCCGGTCGCGGGCGTGAAGGGGACCGAGACCTGCAGCTTCGGATAATAGCTGCCGCCGGCGCGGTGATAGGCCTCGGCCCAGCCGCGGTCGAACACGTATTCGCCCTGCGAGTGCGATTTCAGATAGCACGGCACGACGCCGACGATCCGGCCATCGAGCTTTGCGATCAGATGCCGCGGTCCCCAGCCGGTCCGCGGGCAGGCCGAGTTCGAAGCTTCGGCCGCGGCGAAAAAGGCGTGGGAAACGAAGGGGTTATAGCTCGAACTTGCGGTCGTCTGGCAATCGCCTGCGGCAGCGGGCGAGGCCAGGGTGTCGAGGTTGTGGATGCTGTCCGCATCCGTCTTCGGATTGGCGCAGGCATCCCATTCGGCGGCTGGAATGCCGCCGATGTCAGCCACAGCCTCTAGGGTGATTTCAGACGACGCCATCGAGAGTGAAGACCGGTGCCTCTTTTGAGCATGATCTTTCCGGAACAGCTGGCTCCACTTCCGGATCATGCTCCGCATTCCGCCATCGCTGATGACGACCAACTCCCGACAAGATCGTGCGTCGCAGCGACGAGTTCAAGAGTCTCTGCGACATGTCAGGTTCCCGGCACAAACCCTTCGAAAATCATCTGGTCGGCGTAGCGCGTCGCGCGCTCGCGCTGTTCCGCCGTGCTTACGGTCCAGGCCAGCAGCGGGCAGCCGAACACGTTGCGGGCGATCCAGGGCGCCGGCGCCGGCAGCTGGTTGACCCAGAAGGCCACGAAATGCGGCTCGGTCTTGAAGCCGTGGCGCAGGTACAGCATGCCGTCGCGCTGGGCCGGCGTCAGCTTGGTCCAGGAACTGTCGTCATAGGTACGCTGGGCGGTGATGCCGCGCGGCAGGTTCGGCATGGCCTCGCGCAGCGCCAGCACCTGGTCGGGATCGAACGACATGCCGACGACGGGGCCGGAATAGGACGACAGCACCTCGGCCATCCGTCGAACCAGCTTGCGGTCGCCGTCGAAATGGCTCTTCACCTCGATCACCAGCGGGACGCGGCCGGCGACCAGCGCGCAGAGGTCGCCGAGCGTCATCATCTGCTCGGAGGTGTTCTTGAATTTCACCGCCTTCAGCTCGGCTGCCGTCTTGGTCGACAGCAGGCCCGAACCCTCGGTGAGGCGGCCAAGCGCATCGTCGTGATGCACCATCGCCTCGCCGTCGGCGGTGAGCTGGATATCGCACTCGATGGCGAAATTGCCTGCGACCGCGGCGGTAGCCGCGGCCGGCATGTTCTCGATGACGCCGCGTGCGGCATCGTGCAGGCCGCGATGGGCGACCGGCCGTTTGGTCAGCCAATCAGGAGCGCGCATCGCTCAGGCGACTTCGAACACGCCTTCGACCTCGACCGCGGCATCCGCGGGCAGCGAGGCGACGCCGACGGTGGTGCGGGCATGGCGGCCCTTGTCGCCGAACGCCGCGACCATCAGATCGGAAGCGCCGTTCAGCACCTTCGGTCCGTCGAAGAAGTCCGGCGCCGAGTTGATGAAGCCGCCGAGCCGCACCACGCGCACGACCTTGTCGAGATCGCCGAGCGCCGCCTTGACCTGGGCCAGGAGGTTGATCGCGCAGCCCTGCGCGGCGGCGACGCCCTGCTCGAGCGTGACGCCGGCCCCTAACTTGCCCTTGGCGATCAGCTTGCCTTCGGCGTTGAAGCAGACCTGGCCCGAGACGAACAACAGGTTGCCGCTGCGGACGAAGGGGACGTAATTTGCGACCGGGGAGGTCGGCTGGGGAAGTGTGATGCCCTGTGACGCCAGTTTCTGTTCGACGGTACCCGCCATTTTTGTTCCCCAATTGGATTTGCACGAAGCCTGAAACGCGGTCAGGGCCAAGTTTGTTTCGCGCATCGTGCCGCCGGTTGCAAGCGACGGTAAGGTGAGGGCGGCGCGGCCGTGACGTGTGGAATCGCACGGAAAACTGCCGGAAATGACGGCAAATTCGCTGCTTACATTGCCATTTTGTCAGACTTGCCCCAGTTGCGGCGCAATACCACCGTCACTATTGTGGCGAATCCCTGCCTCCTCGAGGAAAACCTATGACCTTGCCGTTTCGGAATTCGTCGCGTGCCCTGGTGCTCACGATCGCCGTTGCCGCAGGATCCGGTCTGGTTCAAGGGTCCGCTGCTGCGGCCGGTGGGCCGTTTCTGGCGCATCAGGCGCTGTACGATCTCAGCCTCGTGAAATCGCGCGGCTCCAATTCGGTCAGCGATGCGCGCGGGCGCATCCTGTACAATTTCTCCGGCAGCTCCTGCGAAGGCTACACCTCCGAATTCCGCCAGGTGTCCGAACTCGACAGCGGCGAGGGCAAGGTGACGCTGTCCGATCTGCGCTCCTCGTCCTGGGAAGACGCGTCGGGCAAGAGCTACCGCTTCAAGATCGACACGCGGATGAACGACAGTGACTCGTCGCCGGTCGACGGGATCGCCGAGCGCGTGGGCGATCATATCACCGTGAAGCTGACCCAGCCGGTGAAGAAGACCTTCAATCTCGACGGCAAGATCGTGTTCCCGACCGAGCAGATCCAGCACATCATCGCCGCCGCCCGCGACGGCAAATCGGTGCTCGAACAGACCGTCTATGACGGCTCCGACAATGGCGAGAAGGTCTACAACACGCTGACCGTGATCGGCCGGCCGATCGCAGGCGACCGCGCGCCGTCATCGCCCGATCCGTCGACCGCGAGCGACGCGATGAAGACCATGACGCGCTGGCCGGTGACGGTGAGCTATTACGACAGCGACGCGCGGGCCAAGGATGGCGAGCAGACGCCGGTCTATGCGATGTCGTTCGAGCTCTACGAGAACGGCGTCTCCCGCGCGCTGGTATTGGACTACAACGATTTCGTGATCTCGGGCGCGCTGGACAAGTTCGACGTCAGGGATTCCAAGCCCTGCAAGTGACGGCTGGCGATCGCCACCCACTCACTCGGTGTCGTCCCGGCGAAGGCCGGGACCCATAGCCACCGAAGGTCGTTATTGCGCAACGCTGGGGCCACAGCTTCCTTCAACAACTCAACCCTGTGGTTATGGGTCCCGGCCTTCGCCGGGACGACGGCGGAGACCGCACTGGCCGGAACCATCAGACACGAGTACGCTTCCCAAAACGCGCGTGTCAGGGAGGCACATCATGAGCAAATCAGACCATCTGCGCCCCAGCGGCCTGCATCACAATCCGGCTTACTCCCATGTCGTCGTCGCGACGGGCGCACGCACGATCTACATTTCCGGACAGGTTTCCACCGACGAGGAGGGACGGGTGGTCGGCGCCGGCGATCTCGCCGCGCAGACGACGCAGGTGATGCAGAACCTTGGCATGGCGTTGAAAGCCGCCGGGGCGAACTATTCCAACATCGTCAAGATCACGACCTTTGTGGTGGGATACAAACCGGAGCTTCGCCCGATCATCGGCAAGGCGCGCTCGGCGTTCTTCGAGGGCATGGAGCCGCCGGCCTCGACGCTCGTCGGCGTCACCGCGCTCGCGGCGCCGGAATGGCTGATCGAGATCGAGGCGGTGGCCGTCGCGGATTGATGCAGGTCGTCATGCGCGGGCTTGACCCGCGCATCCATCGCTCTTCGAAGAATCTTTCTGGATGGATGGCCGGGTCAAGCCCGGCCATGACGATCGATTACTCCTCCGCGCTCTTCCCCGGCCCCTCATAGGCAATACCCCTGATCACGGCGGCGTTGCCGAACTTCTTGCGCAGATTGTCGATCGCGCGTTCGGCGTGGGCCGAGCGGCGGTCGAGCATGTCGGAATCGTTGGCCTGCGCGCCCGGGCGCAGCGCGCTGACGCCGGCGCCCATCAGGCGGAACGCGGTGCCGTCGATCTCCCTGGCCAGCATCTCGCGCGTTACCGCAAAGATCTTTGCGGCTAATTGGGTCGGCGTCTGGATCGATTGCGAACGGGTGCGCTGGCGGAAATCAGCGGTCTTCAGCTTCAGCGTGATGGTGCAGCCCGAGAGGTCGCCGCTCTTCAGCCGCGCCGAGGTCTTCTCCGACAGCTTCCAGAGCAGTTTTTCCAGAACTGCAAAATCGCGGATGTCGGTCTCGAAGGTGGTCTCGCTCGAGATCGTCTTGGCGCCGCGATCGGGCACCACGCTGCGGTCGTCGATGCCGCGCGCCAGCCGCCACAGCCTGCGGCCTTCGCTGGCGAACTGCTTCATCAGTTCGTTCTCGTCAGCGCGCTGCAGGTCCGCGATGACGCGGAAGCCGCGCTGCACCAGCTTCTCCTGCGTCGCAGGGCCAACGCCGTAGATGAAGCCGACCGGCTTGCTGGCCAGCATCTCGCGCGCCTCGTCCTGGTCGAGCGTGGCGAAGCCCCTGGGCTTGTCCAAGTCGGAGGCGATCTTGGCGAGGAATTTGTTGCAGGACAGCCCGACCGACACCGTGATGCCGATGTCGCGCTCGACGTCGCGGGCAAACCTGGCGAGCACCTTGCCCGGGATCATGCCGTGGACGCGCTGCGTGCCGGCGAGGTCGAGGAAGGCCTCGTCGATCGACAGCGGCTCGACCAGCGGCGTCAGCGCCTGCATCGCCTGGCGCACCTCGCGCCCGACCCGGACATATTTCGCCATGTCGGGCGGGATCACGGTCGCGTCGGGGCAGAGTTCCAGCGCCTTGAACATCGGCATCGCCGAGCGGACACCGTAGGTGCGGGCGATGTAGCAGGCAGCCGACACCACGCCGCGCTTGCCGCCGCCGATGATGACGGGGCGGTCGGCGATCTCAGGATTGTCGCGCTTCTCGACGGTGGCATAGAACGCGTCGCAGTCGATATGCGCCAGCGCCAGCGCGGGCAGGGTGCGGTGGCGCACCAACCGCGGCGAACCGCAATGGCTGCATCGCTTCACCTTGATGTCGAGATCGCCGAGGCAGTCTCGGCAGAAACTGAGGGGGCCGTCGGAAGCTGGCGCCGCCGTCGTCACGGCACGTCGCGCTCCCATTTCGGGTCGCCCAGCACCTGGTGGGCGGCAGCGATATTGGTCGGGTGCAGTTCGGAGGCGGCGGCGAACGCCTTCATGGTGGCATCGTCGCGCATCACGAAATCGAGCACGCTCGCAAGAAATTGAGGATTGGAGGCCGCGTTCCGCAGCGTCTCCGGACCGATTCCGGTTTCGGCCAGGAACAAGCCCAGCCGCTCGGGATCGCCGGCAATGAAGCCGAGCGCCTGAATCGCAACGATTTCAGCGACTTCCCGGGGGTTGTGAACAGGCTTTTTCAACGCGCCGGTTTGCCTTTCCGTTAACTTATGGTCTCTAATGAGGGGCCCATCATGCCCGAGTCTTCCGCATGTGTTCAAGCAACGGAAACCACGCTGCGGAAGTTGGACGTCGGGTTAACGGGTTAGAGCGATTCTGGCGCTAGTTTGAATTCACATTTTCGACGCGCTCCGCGCGCGGTGCTTGAGGTGCCGCAGCCGAGCCTGTTTCCTAAGTCTGGGAGGGACGGGATGGCCAAAACCGTCCTGATCGTGGAGGACAACGAGCTCAATATGAAGCTCTTTCGCGATCTGTTGGAAGCGCATGGCTATCAGACTTCGGGCACCAGCAATGGCTTCGAAGCGCTTGATCTCGTCCGCAAGCTGCGCCCCGATCTCATCCTGATGGATATTCAACTGCCCCAGGTCTCCGGCCTGGAGGTCACGCGCTGGATCAAGGACGATCCCGATCTGCGCACGATTCCGGTGGTCGCGGTCACCGCCTTCGCCATGAAGGGCGACGAAGAACGCATCCGCGAGGGCGGCTGCGAAGCCTATTTGTCCAAGCCGATCTCGGTCGGCAAATTTATTGAGACTGTCCGACGCTTTATCGGATAGGGGAGTTGTGGTGCCATGTCCGCGCGTATCCTCGTCGTCGATGATGTTCCGGCGAACGTCAAGCTGTTGGAAGCCCGGCTGTCAGCCGAATATTTCGATGTGCTGACCGCTTCCAACGGGACCGAGGCGCTGGACATCTGCGCGCGCGCCGAATGCGACATCATCCTGCTCGACGTCATGATGCCTGATATGGACGGCTTCGAGGTCTGCCGCCGCTTGAAGTCGAATCCGGCGACCCACTTCATCCCCGTCGTCATCGTCACCGCGCTCGACAGTCCTGCGGATCGCGTGCGCGGCCTCGAAGCCGGCGCCGATGACTTCCTGACCAAGCCGGTGTCCGACGTCGTGCTGATCGCGCGCGTGCGCTCGCTGACGCGGCTGAAGATGATGACCGATGAGCTGCGCATGCGCGCCATCACCTCGCTCGAGATCGGCATGCAGGCGCCCGAGCGCAGCGCGATCGCCGACCGTGGCACCGGCGGCCGTATCCTGCTGGTCGACGACCGGCCGTCGTCCTACGAGAAGCTGGCGCCGATCCTGTCCGCCGAACACACCGTCGACGTCGAGACCAATCCGGCGGAAGCCTTGTTCCACGCCGCCGAGGGCAATTACGATCTCCTGATCGTGTCGCTCAGCCTCGACAATTTCGATGGCCTGCGGCTGTGCAGCCAAGCCCGCTCGCTGGAGCGTACGCGCCAGGTGCCGATCCTCGCGGTCTCGGATGCCGACAACAACGCGCGGCTGATGCGCGGGCTCGAGATCGGCGTCAACGACTATCTGCTGCGTCCGGTCGACAAGAACGAACTGCTGGCGCGGGCGCGCACCCAGATCCGCCGCCGCCGCTACACCGATCATCTGCGCGACAACGTGCAGAACTCGATCGAGATGGCGATCACGGATGCGCTGACCGGCCTCAATAACCGGCGCTACATGGAGAGTCATCTCGCGACCCTTGCGGAGCAGGCCTCGATCCGCGGCAAGCCGCTGGCGCTGATGATCCTCGACATCGACTACTTCAAGGCGATCAACGACACCTACGGCCACGACGCCGGCGACGACGTGCTGCGCGAATTCGCCGTTCGCATCCGCAAGTCGATCCGCGGCATCGATCTCGCCTGCCGCTATGGCGGCGAGGAGTTCGTGATCGTGATGCCGGAGACGGACCTGCATGTCGCCGGCATGGTCGCCGAGCGGCTGCGCCGCTCGATCGCGGGCGAGCCGTTTGCCGTTGAGAAGGGCGGCAAGCGGATCACGGTCACGATCTCGATCGGGCTCACCACGCTGGAGCGCAAGGGCGAGCAGGTCACCGACGTGCTCAAGCGCGCCGACACCGCGCTCTATCGTGCCAAGCACGACGGTCGCAACCGCGTGGTTTCAGCGGCGGCGTAATTAGAACTTTCCCGGATTTCGCTTCACTCCATCCGCGCTATGATGCCGATATCTGCGCGCCGATCGCCGCGGCCGCCTGCTGCAGACGCGGCAGATAGCGGTCGGCGAATACGGCCTCACTCATCGCCGTCGATCGCCACACGATATTGACGCAGCCAAGCAGGCGCCCAGTACTGAGGATCGGCACCGCAATGCCGATGTCGCCCTGTCCTGCCGGCGCGGAGACACCGGTTGCGGCCCGGCAGCCATAGCCCTTTTGTCGCGTGTGTTCGAGGACGGCCTCGATGTTCCGGCGGAGTCCGGCGCCAGCGCGTGTGCTCCGGTCCGCTACGTGACAGGCGTCGGCGATCGCCTGCCGCCTTTCTGCGTCGCCGCAATACGCAAGCCAGGCACGGCCGAGGCCGGACCCCAGCAACGAGACGCGCAGCCCGATGGGCACCCGGGCGATCGGCAGCGGGGTGAGGGCGCGATTGCTCTCGATGATCTCCATTGTGCCGTCGCGATAGACGCCGACGTCCGACGGCCATATGACGTCGCGGCACAGGTCGTGCAGCACCGCCGTGCTGCAATCGAGCAACTGCTCCTTTGCCTCGGAAGCTGCCGACAAACGTCCCCGCGACGTGCGTCGCCAACAGCCATCGGCCAGCCGCTGGCTGACATAGCCGTGGCGTTCAAGCGTCGACAGCAGGCGCAGCAGGGTCGGCTTCGGGAGCCTCGTGATCCGATGCAAGTCGCGCAGCGCCATCGCGTCACGCGTCTCGAGTGTGTCCAGAACACCGAGGCCGCGTGACAAGGCCCTGACCGCATCTTGCTCCATCTCTCAGCTCTTCCGTCGCCGGTGGGGATGTCTCTACATCCTCACGTTCCACTCTCCGGAACGCCGGTTCAAGAGCAATTGATGGGCGCCACAGGGCCTCCTACGCTCGCTGCCATGCAATGTGGGAGGTCTCGATGCCCAAAATGACCCGCCGGAAATTGATCAACTCGGCAGCCGCAACGTCCGTCACGCTGGCTCTCGGGCAGCAGGGGGCATTCGCACGGACGCCGCCGAAGCAGCCGAACATCATCTTCATCCTCGCCGACGATCTCGGATATGCGGATCTATCGTGCTACGGCCTGTCCGAGATGCACACGCCGAATATCGACCGGATCGCCGCCGGCGGTCTGCGTTTCCTTCAGGCCTATGCCAATTCGGCGGTCTGTTCGGCGACGCGCACCGCGCTGATCACCGGCCGCTATCAATATCGGCTCCGCCTCGGATTGGAAGAGCCGCTCGCCGGCGCCGGCAAAACCGTCGGTCTGCCGCCGGAGATGCCAACCATCCCCTCGCTGCTGAAGAAGCTCGGCTACGGCACGACGCTGGTCGGCAAATGGCACATGGGCGAGCTGCCGAAATTCGGTCCGTTGCAGAGCGGCTACGATCACTTCTACGGCTTTCGCGGCGGCGCGCTGGACTATTACGCACACCAGGGGCCGGATCATCACGACGACCTGTGGGACGACGACATGCCGATCCACAAGGTCGGCTATTCGACGGAGCTGTTCGGCGATCGCGCGATCAGCGTCATCGAGGGGTATGCCAAGGCCAGGCAGCCGTTCTTCCTCAGTCTGCATTTCAACGCGCCGCACTGGCCGTGGGAGGCGCCGGGCGATGAGGCGGAGTCGCAGCGTCTCGCGGCGAAGTCCCTGTTCGACTTCGACGGCGGCTCGCTCGCGACCTATCGACGGATGGTTCAGGCGATGGATGCCCAGATCGGCCGCATCCTGCGCACCCTCGAGACGAAGGGCATCGTCGACGACACCATCGTGGTCTTCACCAGCGACAACGGCGGTGAACGCTTCTCGAACACCTGGCCCTTTACCGGCCACAAGACCGAGCTGCTGGAAGGGGGGCTGCGCATCCCGGCCGTGATCCGCTGGCCCGGCAGGATATCCGCAGGCCGGACGCATGAGCAGGTCATGGCCAGCATGGACTGGCTGCCAACGCTGCTGGCCGCCGCTGGCGGGGCGCCGGATCCAGCGTATCCGCCGGACGGCATGAACCTGCTGCCCGTACTCACCGCCAATCCGGCGCCGGTACCGCGCAAGCTGTTCTGGCGTTACAAGGCGAATGCGCAGCGTGCGGCGCGTGACGGCGATTGGAAAATCCTCAAGATGCTCGACAAGACCTTCCTGTTCAATGTCGTGGCCGATCCGCTGGAGCGCGCCAATCTCAGGGATCGGCACCGTGACATCTACGACCGCATGGTCGCGGCATGGACCGAGTGGAACAAGGACATGCTGCCGGAAGTGCGTGAGAGCTTTACGGACAGTTTCGACAGCGGCCAGCTCGCCGATCATTTCGGCTCGCAGAAGGCCAGCGGTGAGCCTGATCTCGAAAAGACGTTTCCGCAGCAGGGCCAACGGTGAGGGCTGGGTCGCCCGTTCTCGCGAGGGTGACCCAGCACTGGAGGAGCTGTCCTACCGCCCGCGCTTTACCGCGTCATAGGCCAGCCGCTTGAACTCGAACGAGAACGGATGGACGAACGCCATCTGGCGCTGCGCCATCATGACGCCGGCCATCCCGGTCTTCGGCGAAATCCACCACTGCGTGCCCGCGACGCCGCCCCAGTAGAATTCGCCGGCCGCGTCGGGATGATCGATCGGCGAGGGGGTGAGGATCAGGCCACCGGCAAGTCCGTGCGCCTTGCCGGGTTGCTCGCCCATCATCGCGAAGCGGATCCACTGTCCTTCGGGCAGCTGGTTGGACATCATCATTGCGATCGTGTCCGGCTTCAGCAGCGTCGGTCCGCCGGGCAGCAGGCTGCGGATCAACGCGACCATGTCGGGCATCGTCGAGACGAGGCCGCCACCGCCATTGAGCCTGGCGACCGGGCGCAGATAGGCGCCGGGGAACGGCGCATTGTCGGTGCGGGTGAGGCCCGGCTTCATCGGCTCCATCAGATCTGCGCCGGCGTAATACGCGACAAGGCGTCCCTGGTCCTGTTGTGGAACGACGAAGCCGGTATCGACCATGCCGAGCGGATCGAGGATGCGCGCCTTGATGAACTTGTCGAAGGTCTGGCCGCTGACGACTTCCACCAGGCGTGCCACCACGTCGATCGCGAGCGAATATTCCCACGACGTGCCGGGCTGATAGATCAGCGGCAAATCGGCCAGCACGTCGACCATTTCAGCCAGGGTCGTGTTGGGATTGTGCACGCCGCGCTCGTTGAGCGCCTTGAAAATGACGGTGCCGGGATCGAAGAAACCGTAACTCAAGCCGGCGCTGTGGCTGAGCAATTGGCGGATGGTGATCGAACTCTTCGCGGGCTCGGTTTGATCGATCGACGTCGCGCCTTTCAGCAGGACCTTGCGGTTGCGGAGCTGCGGGATGAATTTCTCGATCGGATCGTCGAGCTGGAAGCGGCCATCCTCGAACAGCAATAGCGCCGCGCAGGAGGTGATCAGCTTGGTGTTGGAGAACACCCGGAAGATGTGGTCGGTGCGCAGCGGGCTCTGCGCTTCCTTGTCGGCCCATCCAACGCAGCCCGTGTCGGCGATGTCGCGCCCGACCAGAACCGACCAGGAGATTCCGGACAGCAGATCGTTGTCGATATAGCGCTGCATGGCGGCGCGCGCCGGCGCGAAATCGTAGCCGGTGGCCGTCACCTTCAGATCTTCCATGGTTGTTCCCCAGTTGTGCCGCAGGTTGTCGCGCGGTCGTCAATCTCGCCGGACGGAATATCCAATCGGGTATGTCGTCGCGTGCCGTCACGCTACCAACCAAACCGGACTTGTGTACGCAACCGGATTTATCCAGTGCGCTTGTTGTCCGCAGGCGCGGCGCCGTCCACCTTGACCCCCGCATTCGCCAGCAGCACGCGGGCGGCTTCCTTGGCCGCGCGCGCCATCGCCGGATCGTCGCGCACCAGGTCCTGCGCGATCGAGCCGTCGACCAGCAGCGTCAGCTGGGTCGCAAGTGCCTCGGCCTCCGCGACGCCAAGCTGCCGCAGCAGATCGCGAAACCAGATCCGGCGGCTTTCCTTGAAGGCGATGGCGATGTTGCGCACGGTACGGTCCTCGTCGTCCGGCCCGAGCTCGGCGACCGCGTTCACGAACGGACAGCCGCGAAAATCCTTCGCCGAGAACCGCCGCTCCAGCGAATCGAAGGTTGCGAGAATCTGCTCGGCCGGCGGCTTGTCGGAGGGGCGCGGCTGCACGAAGCGGCGCTGCAGATAGGCCTCGATCAGCGCGTCCTTGGACGGGAAGTGATTGTAGAGGGTGCGCTTGCTGATGCCGATCTCGGCCGCGATGGTGTCGACCCCGATGGCGCGAATGCCCTGCAGGTAGAACAGCTTGTCGGCGGTCTCGAGGATCCGCTCTTTCATGGTCTGTTTGGGAGGCGGGGAAGCCATGCGCCGGCGGTGATCCTCTTCGCTTGACAGTTGGCCCCCTGTATAGCCTAAGTACACAGGTCTGTGTAACCAAAACATGCGTGAATCGCAGGCCGTGGCACTCGTGCTGCGCCGTCATGGGAGAATAAGAACAATGCCCCTGTTGCAGGTCCTGCGTCCCACGCTTCCCATTCTGATCGGCGCCTCCATCATGCTCACGCTGAGCATGGGGCTGCGGCAGAGCCTCGGCATCTTCATGCAGCCGCTGACGCACGACATCGGCATTTCGGTGTCGCATTTTACGTTGGCGCTGGCCGTGCAGAACCTGGCCTGGGGCTTCCTGCAGCCGTTCGCGGGCGCGATGACGGTGCGCTACGGCTTCCGCCCGATCATGGTGGTCGGTGCGCTGGCCTACATCGCGGGCCTCGTGCTGATGACGACGGCGCATGGCCTCGTCGCCATCATGATCGGCGCCGGTGTGCTGATCGGCCTTTCGCTCGCCTGCACCGCGAATGCGATCGCGATGTCGGTCGCGGCGCGCGCGGTGTCGGAGACGGTGCGCTCGACCGTGCTCGGGATGGTCTCGGCCGCGGGCTCGCTCGGTGCACTGCTGTCGGCGCCGATCGGCCAGATGCTCAATGAAGGGTTCGGCTGGCGCGTCGGGCTTGCCGGATTCGTCATCCTGTCGATCGGGATGATTCCAGCCGCGTTGTACGCCGGTCGCGTCGACAAGATTCCGCTGCCGAAGCCCGCGGCCGATGATATCGGCAACGCCACGGCGGCGACCGCGGCCAAGACCGCGTTCGGCAACGCGTCGTTCGTGGTGATGACCTGCGCTTACATGGTCTGCGGCATGCAGCTCGTCTTCCTCACCACGCATCTGCCGTCGTATCTGGCGATCTGCGGGCTCGATCCGATGCTGAGCGCGCAGACGCTCGGCATGATCGGCGGCTTCAACGTGCTGGGCTCGCTGTTCTTCGGCTGGGCCGGCCAGCGCTGGAACAAGCTCGCGCTGCTTGGTGGCATCTACATCCTGCGCTCGCTGGCGCTCGCCTGGTACTTCATGCTGCCGGCAACGCCGGGCTCGACCTTGCTGTTCGGCGCCATCATGGGCTTCCTCTGGATGGGCGTCGGTCCGCTGGTCGCGGGCGCGGTGGCCGAGATGTTCGGTCTGCGCTGGCAGGCGATGATCCAGGGCCTTGCCTTCATGAGCCACCAGGTCGGCAGCTTCCTCGGCGCCTACGGCGGAGGGGTGATCTACGACTCGCTCGGCTCCTACACCATGGCTTGGCGCATCGGTGTCGCGCTCGGTCTTGCCGGCGGCATCATCCAGGTCGCCTTCGCGCTGATCCGGCCAGCGCAGCCGCCACTGCTCAAGACCGCCTAGCTTCCGATTCCGGCCACCGGCGACTGCCCCATGCGAGGGCAGTCGCCGGTTGCTGCCTATTTTTCCATCGATCGTTTGCTCCGAGAACGTGCAATGGAGCGCGAAGCCGTTCCGGCCGAACATCGAAGTAGCAGTGCTTTCAAAACGTTACGCGGCACGCTTCCGTGGCACGAATCTTGTTTCAATTTGGCTAGAAATCGTGCCGGAACCCGTCGCTGAGGTTCCGGCCTGGGGACCCATGGGAAGGGCTGGCCGCGATGAGGCTAGTCGCCGTCATTCTCCAGCCATCCGCGCACCACGGCCTTCGCCGCGCCGCCGAGCAGGGGGCGCTTGTGCCTCGCGTCCGGTCTGATGCCGCGACGACTTCGCGGCTTCGCGCCGTCGGCATCCTCGACGCCCGGAGCGCGCTGCGCCCATTCCGAACACCGATGTTTCTTGTGATGGGAGGACGATGATGGAGTCTGCGACATACACGCGCCCGAAGCTCGTGAGAATCGTGGTTGCTTTGCTGGGAGTGACGTTTCTTTGCCTGTTGTTCAGCAACCTTGCGCTGGCTGAGGATGCGGCGGCGCCGCCGGCCTGCGGCGGCAAGATCCTCGAGAAGTGCACGCCGAATTCCGGCGACACCGCCTGGATGCTCACGTCAGTCGCGCTCGTCCTGATGATGACGATCCCGGGGCTCGGCCTGTTCTATGGCGGCATGGTGCGCAAGAAGAATGTGGGCGACACCGTGATGACCAGCTTCGCCGTGACCTGCCTGGTCACGATCCTGTTTGCCGTCGTCACCTACAGCCTGGCGTTTCGTGCCGGCACGCCGTTTATCGGCGGTCTGGATCGCCTGTTCCTCAAGGACATCCTGAGCGACATCGGCAAGGGTGGCATCGGCAATCCCAATCCGCTAGCCGCGACCATTCCTGAGTCCGTCTACATCTGCTTCCAGATGACGTTCGCCATCATTACGCCGGCGCTGATTGCCGGCGCGTTTGCCGAGCGGATGAAGTTCTCGGCGATGCTCTGGTTCATCGGGCTGTGGGCGATCTTCGTTTATGCCCCGATCGCGCACTGGGTCTGGGGTCCTGACGGGATCTTCTCGGCGGGCAACGATGCTGCCTATGTCAAGGTTCTCGATTTCGCCGGCGGCACCGTGGTGCACATCAATGCCGGCGTGGCGGGCCTGATGTGCGCCATCATGCTCGGCAAGCGCGTCGAGACCGGGCCGGCGCACAACATGGTGCTGACCTTCATCGGCGCCTCGCTGCTGTGGGTCGGCTGGTTCGGCTTCAACGCCGGCTCCGCCGTCACCGCCGGAATGCAGGCGGGCATGGCCATGCTGGTGACCCAGATCGCGACCGCAGTGGCGGGCTTCACCTGGATGCTGGTGGAGTGGGCGTTGAAGGGCAAGCCGACCGTCGTCGGCATCTGCTCGGGGGCCGTTGCGGGCCTCGTCGCGATCACGCCGGCCTCCGGTTTCGTCGGGCCGGTCGGCGCGTTCGCGATCGGCATCGCCGCCGGCGTCTGCTGCTACTGGGGATGCACCGGCTTGAAGCGCATGTTCAGCTACGATGACGCGCTGGACTGCTTCGGTGTCCATGCCCTCGGCGGCATCGTCGGGGCGCTGCTGACCGGGGTGTTCGCGGTCGAGCAGTATGGTGGTACGGCCGGCGTTCTGGAGGGAAATCCCGGGCAGTTCATCAATCAATGCATCGGCGTCGCGACGGTTTTCGTGTATGATGCCGTCGTGAGCCTGATCATCCTGTTCGTGATCAATCTCTTCGTCGGGCTTCGCGTGACGCGCGACATCGAGCGCGAAGGGTTGGATCTGGCACTGCACGGCGAGGTCGTGCAGTAGACTTGGCGGCATTCCGCGCAAGCCGGCGATCGCCGGCTGGCGCGGATCAAAGCTGTTCGAGGTGATCCGATGAACTGGTTCTATTGGAACACAGCGTGGTCGCTGTTCTTCAGCCTCGTTTGGTTCATGACCATCACACACAATCCGGATGCAGAGATCGCGGACGCGCATCTGCGCGATGAGGCGTTCAAGGGCTAGCTCCGGTAGTAGCGCCACATCCTGAGGAACGTCCGGTGGATTTCGTCGGGCGTCCGATCGAATGGCTCGAGACTGACGCGGACCACGCCACGGTGGTCCATGCGCCACGGCAAGCGCATCAAGAGCCGATAGGCCGGCCGCTTGCGCCAATCGGCCACCAGCGCGCTGCCGAGCGGCCCATCGAGTGCGATCTGCAGTTCGTGAACGGTCATCGCGCGCTCGGCGATCTCGACGAGATCGATGCGCGTGATGGCGCGCCAGCGGATCAGCCCGAAGGCCTGGATGAATATGCCGTACTGGTTGGCCCCGATGGTCGGACGACCGGCCTCCAGCAGAGGAATGTTGTAATAGGTGAAGCCGCCCGCGGCAGCCGCCGGCGCCAGCCAATAGAGCGCGCCCGTGATCCAGCTCGCGGTCAGGAAGATCGCGGCGAGGGCTGCCGTGACATAGACCGGAAAGTAGGTGTCCTCGCGGCCGTAGGCGACCGAGTAGCCGCCGACGTTTCCCTCGTCCAAGGTTGCGATCATCTGAGCCCTGCGCCCCGGAACCTGTCCGGGAATCATGCGGGATGACGCAGGCTAGAAAGCAAAAACGGGGCCGCGAGGGCCCCGTTTGAAACGTCAGAAGCAGGCGATCTTACTTGATCTTGGCTTCCTTGAACTCGACGTGCTTGCGCGCGACCGGGTCGTACTTCTTCTTGACCAGCTTGTCGGTCATGGTGCGCGAATTCTTTTTGGCGACGTAATAGAAGCCGGTATCGGCCGTCGACACGAGCTTGACCTTGATGGTGACCGCTTTGGCCATGTGCAAAACCTCGAAAATGCAGGGATATCGGGAGCCGGCCAAATCGGCCCGCGTTTGGCCGGGAAACTAGCCAGAAACCGCCCAAAGTCAAGGATTTCCAAGCCAAAACCACCCCGATTCCGGGCCGATTACCCCCCAAAGAACTGATTTTTGGGCCGCGGCAGGCCCAAATTCTCGCGCAGGGTCTGACCTTCGTACTCGGTGCGGTAAATCCCGCGCTTCTGCAGTTCCGGCACCACCTTGTCGACGAACTCGAACAGGCCCTGCGGCAGATAGGGGAACATGATGTTGAAGCCGTCGCTGCCGCGGCCGGTCAGCCATTCCTCCATCTGGTCGGCAATGGTCTGCGGCGTGCCGACGAAGGCGAGCCCGCCATAGCCGCCGACGCGCTGGGCGAGCTGGCGCACGGTGAGCTTGTCGCGCGCCGCGACATCGACGAGGCGCTGTCGCCCGCTCTTGCTGGCATTGGTTTCCGGGATCGGCGGCAATTGCCCGTCAGGATCAAAGCCGGACGCATCGGTGCCGAGGACCACCGACAGCGAAGCGATCGCGCTGTCGTAATGCACGCGGCTGTCGAGCAGCGCGCGCTTCTCCTTGGCTTCCTCGACGCTGTCGCCGACCACGACGAAGGCGCCGGGCAGGATCTTCAGATGCTCGGGATCGCGGCCGATCTTCTCCATGCGGCCCTTGATGTCGGCGTAGAGCTTCTGTCCGTCCGCAAGGCTGCCGCCGCCGGTGAACACGGCCTCCGCCGTCTCGGCCGCAAGCTGCCTGCCGTCGTCGGACGCACCGGCCTGCACGATGACCGGCCAGCCCTGCACGGGGCGGGCGATGTTCAGCGGGCCGCGCACCGAGAGATATTTGCCCTTGTGGTTGAGCACATGCATCTTGTCGGGATCGACGAACAGCCCGGACTCGACATCGCGCACGAAAGCATCGTCGGCGAAGGAATCCCAGAGACCAGTCACGACATCGTAGAACTCGCGGGCGCGCCTGTAGCGCTCGGCGTGCTCCATGTGATCGTCGAGGCCGAAATTCAGCGCCGCGTCCGGATTGGACGTGGTGACGATATTCCAGCCGGCGCGGCCGCCGGAGATGTGATCGAGTGAGGCGAAGCGCCGCGCGACGTGATAGGGCTCATCGAAAGTGGTCGAGCCGGTCGCGATCAGGCCGATATTCTCGGTGACGGCCGCGAGTGCCGACAGCAGCGTGAACGGCTCGAACGAGGTCACGGTGTGGCTGCGCTTCAGCGCGTCGATCGGCATGTTCAGCACGGCCAGATGGTCGGCCATGAAGAAGGCGTCGAACTTGCCGGCCTCGAGCTTCCGGATCAGCGTCTTGATGTGATCGAAGTTGAAATTGGCGTCGGGCCAGGCCCCGGGATAGCGCCAGGCGCCGGTGTGAATGCTGATCGGCCGCATGAATGCGCCGAGCTTGAGTTGACGCTTCGCCATTGCCCCGTTCCGTCTTTGATGTCGTTAGCGGAACAGATAGGGAGGCCGGGCGGCAACGCCATGAGGGTCCTTAAGAAGAATCTTGCAATCTGGGCGACGAGCAGAGGATATTTTCAACCGGCACCTTTGTCATCGGGGAGGGGGACATGGTCTATCCGGGAAGGCTGTTGCTGATCGCGGGTGTTCTGGTCGCGATGGTGCTCTGTGTTGGAAGCCCGGCGCGGGCGCAGATCGTTGCGATCGGCGCAAGCAACGTCGCAGGAAAGGGCGTCAGCAGTTCGGACGCCTGGCCGGCCCAGCTCGAGGGGATGCTCGCCGCGAAGGGCCGGAGCGTTCACGTGACCAACGCGGGGATATCAGGCGATACCAACGCGGGCATGCTGGGGCGACTGGATTCCGCGGTCCCCGAAGGGACCAAAATCGTGTTGCTCGACCGCCGCGGCGGCGGCTGGAATGCGCGCCGACGCGGGCAGGGAGATCAGAATGCCGAACTGGCTGCGATCGAAGCCCGGCTTCGCGGCCGGCACATCCGCGTGATCCCGATGTGGTGGAACGAAGTGCTGCGCAATTATCTCCAGCCGGACCAGATTCACTTCACGGCGGAGGGACACAGGGTGGTCGCAGCGCACATGCTGCCCGCGGTGATATCAGCGGTGCGCTGACCTGACGTTGTGTACCGGTATTGCTGGGGTCACGCCCCCAGCACGTCTTTCTGCATCTTGCCGCCGTAGAAATGGAAGAACGGCACCGGCGCGTCGTGACGAAGCGGGCCGGTGGCGAGGCGGCGGTCGAGCTCGGCGAGCACGTTCTTGGTCATGGCGTGCGCGTCCGCGAGCGGCTCGGAGCCGATTTCGACCCACACGAGCTCGACCAGTTCGGCGTCGGCATGCACCACGCCTTCGACACGATGCGCGATCGTCGAGGCGTCGGCGGTGAAGAAGCGGGTGTCGAAGCGGCGGACGCGGCCGGGCGGCGTGATCGCACGCGCGATCAGGAACAAGCCGGACGGATCGGGCAAGAGACCAGCGTCGGCGAACGGCGCCCAGGGGCCATCGAGCTTCTGCGACTTCTCGACCTTGCGGCCGAGGCAGAGCCCGGTCTCTTCGCAGGCTTCGCGGATCGCGGCATTGGCGAGCGCACGCGCGCGGCCGGGCGTGATCTTCGGGCTGCCCTTCAACAGATTGGCTTCGAGCTCCGGTGTGATCGGCGCTGCGACCGGCACGCGGTTGTCGGCCTTGTCGACGCGGCCGCCGGGGAACACGAACTTGCCGGGCATAAACACGACCTTGTCGTGGCGCTTGCCAACCAGGACCTTCGGCTTGGCGCCGGAGCGATCGATCAGGATCAGCGTCGCCGCATCCTTCGGCCGGAAGTACGCGTGGTGATCGGCTTCTTTCTCGCCCTGATGGACGACGGCGGCGGGTGCGGCAGCTTCAGTCATTTCATCCCTTTCATTTCTTCTTGATGGCCGGTTTAGCTAGACCGGCGGGATGTCGCTAGGGGGATTCTCGTCAAAGCCATGCATGCGCAGGGCCCATTGCAGTCCGATCACGGCTCCCTTCACCGGCTGCAACAGCGCCAGCGATGCGAACAGCGTGAACGGCAGATAGATCGCAAGTTGCAGCCACACCGGCGGCGCATAGTCGGTCTCGATCCACAGCGCAGTCGGTACCACGATATGGCCGACAATGACGATGACGAGATAGGCGGGCAGATCGTCGGCGCGATGCGGCGAGAAATCGAGATCGCAGACTGGGCAATGGCCGTCGCATTTGAGAAACTTGCGGAACAGCCGGCCTTTTCCGCAGCGCGGACAACGGCTGAGGAACCCGCGCTTCATCGCGGTCCACACGTCGCGCTTCTCGGGCTCCACAGCGTCGCGAGTCCAAACCACCGTCGGCGGTGTCACTTCCATGACTTGCCTCGCTTCGATTTGCCGGACTTCTGCTTCGCCGGCTTGCGATCCTTCTTGTTGCGCGCCTTCCGTTCCTTGTGTGCCTTCTTGCCGGACCCCTTGCCTGGTCCTTTATTTGGCCCCTTGCCAAATCCCGCGCTGCGGCGCTCGGTTCCGACGCCCTCGCGTTTTCTGCCGCGCGGAATTGCCTGACCTTCGGATAATAGCTCAAAACGCAGCGCGCCCGCCACCGGCGCGGCCTCGACCAGCCGCACGTCGACGACGTCGCCGAGCCGATACATCGCGCCGCTGCGCGTGCCGATCAGCGCGTGGCGGGTTTCGTCGTAGTTGAAATACTCGCTGCCGATGGTGCGGATCGGGATCAGGCCGTCGGCGCCGGTGTCGTCGAGCTTCACGAACAGGCCGGCGCGCGTCACGCCGGAGATGCGGCCCTGGAACGAAGCGCCGACCTTGTCGGCGAGGAAATGCGCGATCAGCCGGTCGGTGGTCTCGCGCTCCGCCTTCATCGCGCGGCGCTCGGTGACGGAAATCTGCGCGGCGATCTCGGCCAGCGTTTCCACGCTCTCGTCGGTCGGCAAGGCACCTTCGCCAAGGCCGAGTGCGCGGATCAGTGCGCGATGCACGATCAGATCGGCGTAGCGGCGGATCGGCGAGGTGAAGTGCGCGTAGCGCCGCAGGTTCAAGCCGAAATGGCCGTAGTTCTCGGCGGAGTATTCGGCCTGCGCCTGCGAGCGCAGCACGACCTCGTTGACCAGCGGCTCGTAATCCTCGCCGGAGACTTGTGCCAGCACACGGTTGAACTGGGCGGGACGCAGCGCGCCCTGCTTGGTGAAGGGCAGGTCGAGTGTCTTGAGGAATTCCTGGAGGTTGTGCACCTTCTCCTGGCTCGGCTCGTCGTGCACGCGATAGATCAGCGGCAGCGCCTTCTTCTCCAGCATCTCGGCGGCGGCGACGTTGGCGAGGATCATGAATTCCTCGATCAGCCGGTGCGCATCGAGCCGCTGCGGCACGATCACCCGATCGACGGTGCCATCGCCCTTCAGCAGGATCTTGCGCTCCGGCAGATCGAGATCGAGCGGATCGCGCTCGTTGCGTGCGAGCTTGACGAGTTCATAGGCCGACCACAGCGGCTTGAGGATCGGATCGAGCAGGGGACCGGTGGTGTCGTCGGGCCTGCCGTCGATCGCGGCCTGCGCCTGCGCGTAAGCGAGCTTCGCCGCCGAGCGCATCAGCACGCGATGGAAGGTGTGCGAGCGCTTGCGGCCGTCGGAGCCGATCACCATGCGCACCGCGAGCGCACCGCGCGGCTCGCCCGGCACCAGCGAACAGAGATTGTTGGAGATGCGCTCGGGCAGCATCGGCACCACGCGATCGGGAAAATACACCGAGTTACCGCGCTGGAGCGCGTCGCGGTCGAGCGCCGAGCCGGGCCGCACATAGAAGGCGACGTCGGCGATCGCGACGTGGACGATGAAGCCGCCCTTGTTGTTCGGATCGGAATCGACCTCGGCATGCACCGCGTCGTCGTGATCCTTCGCGTCCGGCGGGTCGATGGTGACGAGCGGCACGTCGCGCCAGTCCTCGCGGCCCTGCAAGGTCGCGGGTTTTGCTTCTTCGGATTCGCGCACGGCGGCGGCGGAGAACACCTGCGGAATGTCGTGCGTGTTGATCGCGATCAGGCTGATCGCTTTCTCGCTCGCGATCGAGCCGAGCCGCTCCTTGACCCGGGCGGAGGCAAGCCCGTAGCCGCGGGTGCGGATCAGGTCGACGCTGATGAGGTCGCCGTCCTCGGCATCGCCGCTGTCGGCCTTGGCGATGTTGAGCTCGCGCCCGGCCTGCTTCTTGTCGACCGGGATCAGGCGCCCGCCGCCATCGGGGTTCTTGCGGAAGATGCCGAGGATGCGACTGCGCCCGTGGTCGATCACGTTGATGACGCGGCCGCGATAGTGCCTGTCGCCGTTCTCGTCGGTCACCTCGACGTGGAGCAGCGCGCGGTCGCCGACGCCGGCGGTAGTGCCGGGCTTCGGCCGCCGCGGCGTCTCGATGCGGATTTTCGGGGCGGTGCCGTCTTCCGAGTCCCACTCGGCAGGGGTGGCGATCAGCTCGCCGTCGCTGTCGCGGCCGGTGATGTCGGCGAGCAGGGTCGGCGGCAATGCCGCCGGTTCGTGGATCTTGCGGCCGCGCTTGGCGACCGTGCCGTCGTCCGCGAGCTCGCGCAGGATCCACTTCAACTCGATGCGGTCGGCGTTCTTCAGGCCGAACTCGCGCGCGATCTCGCGGGTGCCGACCTTGCCTGGATTGGCGCGAATGAAGGCGACGATGGCGTCCCGGCCCGGAAAGCCATGGTCGGGTTTTCGTTTCACTTATCCTCTTGCCTTGCCGGCGCTCTTCTTTGCGGGCGCTTTCGCGGGTGCCGATGACTTTGCGGGCGAGGTCTTGGCACCGGAGGCGACCGGCGCGCGCGCCTTGCTGGTCGCATCCGCTTTCGGCTTCGCAGCCGCCTTCTTCGACGCAGCCTTCTTGGCAGGCTTGGCCTGGGCGTCGCCGTCGGTCTCTTCAGACGTTGTCTTTTCAGATTTGGCTTTCTTGGCCTTGGCAGGCTTTTCCGCCTTCGCCTTCTTGGCCTTCTTGCCGCCGCCCTTGGCCGCGCGCTCGTCGATCAGCGCGATCGCTTCCGGAAGCGTGATCTCGTCCGGGGTGCGATCGCTCGGGATCGTTGCGTTGACGCCACCGGCCGCGACATAGGCGCCGTAGCGGCCGTTCTTCAGCGCAACGGCGCCGAGCGTCGGGTGGTCGCCGAGCGGCTTGCCCGGATCGGCGCCGAAGCGGCGGCCGCTCGGGCCCTTCGCGATCTTCTCAGCGATCAGCGTGACGGCGCGGTTCAAGCCGATATCGAACACCTCGTCGCCGGCCTCGAGGCTGGCATAGGTCTTCTCGTGCTTCACGAACGGCCCGAACCGGCCGAGGCCGGCGGTGATCGGCTCCCCGGTTTCCGGATGCTTGCCGATCTCGCGCGGCAGCGACAGCAGCTTCAGCGCGAGTTGGAGATCGACATCGCCAGGCGAGGTGCCCTTTGGAATGCCGGCGCGCTTCGGCTTCTCGCCTTCGGCGTAATCCTTCTGCTCGCCGAGCTGGATGTAGGGGCCGAACCGGCCGGCCTTCACCGTGACGTCGAACCCGGTGTCGGGATCGGTGCCGAGCACGCGATCGGCGCTCTCGGCGCTGTCGGCTGCGAGCGGCCTTGTGTAGCGGCATTCCGGATAGTTCGAGCAGCCGACGAAGGCGCCGAACTTGCCGGCCTTGAGGTTGAGCCGGCCGGTGCCGCAGGTCGGGCACTGCCTGACGTCGCCGCCGTCCGCGCGCGGCGGATAGATGTGCGGGCCGAGCATCTCGTCGAGCGCATCGAGCACCTCGGAGACGCGCAGGTCCTTGATGTCGTTCACCGCGCCGGTGAAGCCGCTCCAGAAATCCTTCAGCACCTGCTGCCAGGAGATCTCGTTGTTGGAGACGCGATCGAGCTGTTCCTCGAGATCGGCGGTGAAGTCGTACTCCACGTAGCGCGAGAAGAAATTCTCGAGGAACGCGACCACGACGCGGCCCTTGTCCTCGCCGTGCAGCCGCTTCTTCTCGAGCTTGACGTAGCCGCGGTCCTTCAGCACCTGCAGGATCGAGGCGTAGGTCGAAGGACGGCCGATGCCGAGCTCTTCCATCCGCTTCACCAATGATGCTTCCGAGAAGCGCGGCGGCGGCTCGGTAAAATGCTGGGTGACGGCAAGGCTCTGGCGCTTCACCGCCTCGCCCTGGCTCATCGCGGGCAGGCGGCGTGAATCCTCGTCCTCCTCGTCGTCGCGGCTTTCCTGGTAGAGCGCGAGGAAGCCGTCGAACTTGATGACCTGGCCGGAGGCGCGCAGCTCCAGCACACGGGCGCCGGCCTTGGCCTCGATGTCGACAGTGGTGCGCTCGAGTTCGGCCGATTCCATCTGGCTCGCAATGGTGCGCTTCCAGATCAATTCGTAGAGCCGCGCCTGGTCGGCATCGAGCCTGCGGCCGATGGCGGCCGGACGGCGCGACAGATCGGTCGGGCGGATCGCTTCGTGCGCTTCCTGCGCGTTCTTGGCCTTGGCCTGGTATTGGCGCGGGGCATCCGGCACATAGGCGTTGCCGTAATCCTCGCCGATCACCTTGCGGGCCTGGGTGATCGCGGACGGATCGATCTGCACGCCGTCGGTTCGCATATAGGTGATGAGACCGGTGGTCTCGCCGCCGATGTCGATGCCCTCATAGAGCCGCTGCGCGATGCGCATGGTGTGCGCCGGCGCGAAGCCGAGCTTGCGGCTGGCTTCCTGCTGCAGGGTCGAGGTGGTGAAGGGCGCCTGCGGATTGCGCCGCGCCGGCTTGGCTTCGACGGTCGCGACCTTGAACAGCGCGGCCTCGATCGCCTTCTTGAAGTCCTCGGCTTCCGCGCCGGAGCCGATGTCGAGCCGCGCGATCTTCTTGCCGTCGGCGCCGACCAGCCGCGCCTCGAAGGCGTCGCCGCGCGGCGTCAGCAGCGTCGCGACCAGCGACCAGTACTCCCGGGGCACGAACTTCTCGATCTCGAGCTCGCGGTCGCAGACCAGCCGCAGCGCGACCGACTGCACGCGGCCGGCGGAGCGGGCGCCCGGCAGCTTGCGCCACAGCACGGGCGAGAGGGTGAAGCCGACCAGATAGTCCAGTGCGCGGCGCGCCATATAGGCGTCGACCAGCGCGCCATCGATCTGGCGCGGCGCCTTCATGGCGTCGGTGACCGCCTGCTTGGTGATGGCGTTGAACACGACGCGCTCGACCTTCTGGTCCTTCAGTGCGCGCTTCTCCTTCATCACCTCCAGCACATGCCAGGAGATCGCTTCGCCTTCGCGATCAGGGTCGGTTGCGAGAATCAGGCGGTCGGCCCCCTTGAGCGCCTTGGCGATGTCGTTCAGCCGGCCGGCGGCCTTGGCATCGACCTCCCAGATCATCTGGAAATTGGCGTCCGGATCGACCGAACCATTCTTGGCCGGGAGGTCGCGAACATGGCCAAACGACGCCAGGACCTCGTAGGAGGACCCCAGATATTTGTTGATCGTCTTGGCCTTGGCAGGCGACTCCACAATGACGATATTCATGTCATTCCAATGGCTTATGGGAAAACTTGAAGGTGGGTTCCGCTAGACTCGCGGCCCGCAGTGTCGGGGCGAACATGGGTGCTGGGGCGGTCGGTGTCAAATCGCCAGATATTGAAGGGAGGGCTCAAGCTGTGGAGTCTCTATCCCAAGGGTTGAAAAATACGTCCTAGAGTTGCGCCCGGAAACGGCGTATCTCTTTATATATAGGGTGGGAATCGGATTAGGCCTTTTGAGCAGCACAGGGGGCGGGCGCAAGCCCAAGCAGTCCGGCCGACGGCGACCGGAGGGCGACGAGCCAGATGGGGAGCCAGGTGGGGAGGGCGGTCCGGATGACGCCCTGGTCCTGATCGCAGCGGCCGCGACCGAGCTCGCCAAACTCGCCCAGCGCCACAAGTTCGATTTCCTCGACCATCTGCTCGCGATGACCCGCCTTGAGGCCGACGAGCAATTGCGCGCGCGTAGCCGAAGGAAGCTGTCGTGAGGGCATGACAGGGCCGGTCTTGCATCAGGGCTCTCTCCATTCGCCAGGACGGCGGCGAGGATGGGTCTCGTTCGCTACGACGCGCCGTGATCTGCGCACCTCATCTCGGTGTCATCGCCCGGCTCGACCGGGCGATCCGGTATTCCAGAGGTAGAAGTGCTTGAACTGAGAAGCCGCGGCGTACTGGATCGCCCGGTCCATGTGCGCAATTGCGCACAGGCCGGGCGATGACAGTTGTGGATGAGGCCAAGCTTCGCGCTCTCGCGACGATGACGAAGGATGGCGTTTACGCCGATACGCGCCGCGCGCGCTTCACGGCAGGCCGCGGCTTCAACGTGGTATCGGCCGCACCCAACACGCGCCCGTCCTGCGACAACAGCGCGAGCTTCTTCACCGGGTTGCCCTTGCCGCGGTCGACCATGATGGTCGCGATCTCGTCCGGATGGTCGTCGAACTCCTCGGTCCACTGCCGGAGCGCGACCAGGATCGGAAAGATGCCGTGGCCCTTCGGCGTCAGGACATATTCCTGATAGGCGCTGCCGTCGGAGGCGGGGACCGTCTTCAGGATGCCGCGCTCGACCAGCGTGCGCAGCCGTGTGGTGAGGATGTTCTTCGCAAGCCCGAGGCTGGCCTGGAATTCGCCGAAGCGGCGCCGGCCGAGGCTCGCGTCGCGGATGATCAGGAGCGACCACCAGTCGCCGAACACGTCGAGCGCGCGGGCCACCGGACAGCTGTCGCCTGCAAGGCTGGTTCGTTTCACGACGCACGCTCCGAAAGTTGGCCATCACGCTCTTGTGTGGTTGCAATATTAAACCTGATGGCCTAGGTAGGCAACTAAGTTTAATAATGCAACCAACTAACTGGAGGCGGACATGAGACTGGCGAACAAGACGGCGTTGATCACCGGCGGCAACAGCGGCATCGGGCTTGCGACAGCAAGGCTGTTCGTCGCCGAAGGCGCCAAGGTCGTCATCACCGGGCGCAACAAGGAGACGCTCGCGGCGGCGGCACGGGAGCTCGGGCCGAACGCGTTCGCGGTGGTGGCTGACGCCACCGATGTCGCTGCGCTGGAAGCCGCGGTGAAGCAGGGCGCGGAAAAGTTCGGCAAGTACGACGTGCTGTTCGCCAATGCCGGCATTCCCGGCCAGACGCCGGTTGGCGGCACCACGCTCGCCGCATTCGAAAATGTGATCCGCACCAATCTCACCGGCGTGTTCTTCACGGTGCAGGCGGTCGCGCCTTATCTGAACGACGGCGCGTCGATCATCCTCAACGGCTCGGTGATTTCCGTGCTCGGCAATCCCGGCTATTCGGCCTATGCGGCGAGCAAGGCCGGTGTGCGCGCGATGGCGCGTGTGATGGCGTCAGAGCTGTCGCCGCGCAACATCCGCGTCAACGTAGTGGCACCGGGCGCGGTGCGGACGCCGATCTGGGGCGCGGCGATCGCAACGCCCGAGGCTGAAAAGGCGTTCGAGCAGCGCATCGGCAAGTCCACGCCGCTCGGACGTATCGGTGAACCCGATCACATCTCGAAGACCGTGCTGTTCCTCGCGTCCGACGACGCGGCGCACGTGCAGGGGCAGGAACTGTTCATCGATGGCGGTGCAACGGCATCGCCCGCGGGCGCGCCGATCTATCGCGGCTAGTTTGTTTCGCATTGTAACGAACGGCCGGTGTGAAGCAGTTCACACCGGCCGATTTCGCGCGCGACTACTATCGCGCGTATTGAACCTTTGACGTACTCGCCGGACTCCTGAATGGGCGGGAATTTTTTCACCACGGAATCATTTTGGAGTTCCTTCATGCCGAAAGCAGCCCGCATTGCGACGCCGATCCCGGTTTCGTCTACGTCCGAAAATGAAAATTCAGACTCAGCGCAGTTTGTGACGGTCGCGCTGTTTTCCGGCATCGGTTTGTTGATCTCGCTCGTCGCCGTCATCTTCGGCATTCAGGGCGTCTGGCTCTGAGGTATCGCGCGGGGCAAGTCCACGCATGACGCGTAGCGTTTGGACGAGACCTTGCCCCACCCACAACTGTCATACCCCGCGTATGCGGGGTATCCAGTACGCCGAGACCTCTCGGTCCAATAAACGGCGTCTCTGGAATACTGGGTCACCCGCTTTCGCGGGTGACGACAGCGGTTCTGGAACTAGGCGGCGTTTAGGCTGCCGGCGGCCTGCAGCGCGCCTGCAACGGCCTTCTCGCGATGCTCGGGACCGACCTGGATGCCGTCGGCGGGGATCAGCTCGAGATTCTTGACGCCGATGAAGCCGAATACCCCGCGCAGATAAGTCTCGAGGTGCTCGAGCGCGGCCATCGGCGTGTCGGCGCCGTAATAGCCGCCGCGCGAGATCGCGATGATGACGCGCTTGTTGCCGGCCAGTCCCTCGACGCCGGCAGCGCCATATTTGAAGGTCTTGCCAGCGACCACGATGCGGTCGATCCAGGCCTTGAGCTGGGAGGGAATGGTGAAATTGTACATCGGCGCGCCGATCACGACGATGTCGGCGGCAAGGAACTCGTCGAGAACGGCCTGGCCGGTCGCGATGTCATCGCGCACCGACGGGTCCGGCGCCGCGCCCTGGCCGGCGGCGAGGTGCAGGCCGGAGAGGTGAGCGAGCGGGGTCTGGGTGAGATCGCGGTAGCTCACGACCAGGCCCGGATTGGCCTGGCGCAGCCGCTCGACGGCGGCGGCAGAGACTTGGCGGCTGACGGAGTGGGGGCCGAGGACTGAGGAGTCGATGTGCAGAAGTTTCATGGCAGGGGTCACCTTTGGTATAGGTTTGTAACTGGCGCTATATGAGTGACTGCCCTAAATGTCCGCAAGAACGCACATTTTTGAAACCCGAGCACAGCAATGAGACCTGAGAACATCCATGTGACTGCTCCGCCGAGGCCGAGTCCCGACCACAGCGATTGTCGTGCGGTCGCCTCCGTGCTGGCGCGGGTCGGCGACAAGTGGAGCGTGTTCGTGATCATGATGCTGATGGAGGGGCCGAAGCGCTTCAACGAGCTGAAGCGAATGATCAACGGCATCTCGCAGCGGATGCTGACGCTCACGCTGCGCGGGCTCGAGCGCGATGGCCTTGTCACGCGCACGGTGTTTCCGACCATCCCGCCGCGGGTCGATTACGAGCTCACGGATCTTGGCCGCGGCCTGGCGAAGCCGGTGAAGGCGCTCGGCGAATGGGCCTTCGCGCATCTGCCGGAGATCGAGGGCGCGCGGACACGGTTTGACGGACGCAACGAGTAGGGAGTGTTATCCGTCACCCTGAGGAGCGCGCTCTTGCGCGCGTCTCGAAGGGTCGACGGCCACCAGCCGGGCCGTGCATCCTTCGAGACGCCTGCTGCGCAGGCTCCTCAGGATGACGGTGACGGATTGGAATAAGTCACCCAAGCTGCTGCGTCAGATCATCGACACCAGCCCGCCACCGTGACGCTCGAGTCGGCCGGCGAGCTCGAGTTCGAGCAGCACCGCACGGACGACGGCGGGCGAGACATCGGCCATCCGGATCAGATCGTCGAGGCTGATCGGGCTCGGTCCGAGCAGATTGATGATGCGGGCGCGATCGGACGCATCGGTGGCAAAATCCAGTGGCTCGTCGTCTTCGCGCGCGGACAGCATGACGGGCCGCTCCATGATCGGCGTGACCGCGTTGATGACATCGGCGGCTTCGGTGACCAGCGTGGCGCCTTGCTTGATCAAATCGTTGGCGCCGGCGGCGCGCGGATCGATCGGCGAGCCCGGCACCGCGAACACCTCGCGGCCCTGTTCGGCGGCCATCCGCGCCGTGATCAGCGAGCCCGAACGGTGCGCGGCCTCCACCACCACGACGCCGAGCGATGCGCCCGAGATCAGCCGGTTGCGGCGAGGGAAGTCGCGCGCTCGCGGCACGTGGCCGAGCGGCATCTCCGAGATCGCCGCGCCGCGCGCAAGCAGGGCGGCGAGCAGATCCTCATGCTCCGGCGGGTAGATTTTGTCATGGCCGCCGGCCAGCACGGCGACCGTGCCGCTTGCAACGGTCGCGCGATGCGCCGCCTGGTCGATGCCGCGGGCGAGGCCGGAGATCACGACAAAGCCGGCATCGCCGAGATCGCGCGCCAGCTGGCCTGCAAATTTCAACCCGGCGCCGGAGGCATTGCGGGAGCCGACGATCGCGATCATTGGCCGCATCAGCGTGTCGCGCGCGCCGCGCACGGCAAGCAGCGGCGGCGCGTCGTCGATGGTGGCAAGCCGCGCGGGATAGTGGGCTTCCTCCGGCGCGACGAGGTCGATGCCGAACTTGGCGCAGGCCGCGAGCTCCGCGGCGGCATCGGCCTCGCTCGTGATGCGCCCGGGTCCCGATGCGCCGCCGCGGCGCGCGAGATCAGGCAGGCGCTCCAGCGCATGCGCCGCATCGCCAAAATGGCGGAGCAGCGATGCAAAGGTGCGCGGGCCGACATTGTCGGAGCGGATCAACCGGAGCCGGTTGAGCCGTTCGGTGTCGGTGAGTTCAGTGGTGCTGGGAGACCGGTCATGCATGCGGGGGCCAGCTTCGCCCAACCTGGGATTGTGATCAACTGCGACGTTGGCGCAGCGACGCGCGACGCGCTACAAGCGCTTGCCAAGAAGCCGTCAAGAAACAGGAAGTCTGCCGATGATTTCGCTTGCCGATCTCCAGCGCCGCATCGCCTCCGGCGAATTGTCCGCCGATGCCGCTATCATGCAAACGCAGGACGCCATCGCGGCGCAGGACAAGACCATCGGCGCCTTTGTCCGTCATGACGCGACGGCGCGCGCGCAGGATGCCGGGCCGCTGCGCGGGATTGCGGTCGGCATCAAGGACATCATCGATACCGCCGGATTCCCGACCGAGATGGGGGCTGCGATCTATCGCGGCCATCAGCCGCGCGCCGATGCGTCTGTGGTGATGGCGCTGAAGCAGGCCGGCGCGACCATCATCGGCAAGACCACGACCACCGCGTTCGCGGCGAACGATCCGACCGCAACGCTCAACCCGCACAATCACGCGCATACGCCGGGCGGATCATCGTCGGGCTCGGCAGCCGCGGTTGCCGCCGGGATGATTCCGCTGGCGCTCGGTACGCAGACCGGCGGATCGGTGATCCGGCCGGCCTCGTTCTGCGGCGTCGCCGCGATCAAGCCGAGCTACCGGCTGCTGCCGACCGTCGGCGTGAAGTGTTTTTCGTGGACGCTCGATACCGTCGGGCTGTTCGGCGCCGGCGTGCGCGATGTCGCGCTGGGGCTGGCGGCGATGACCAAACGGTCTGACCTGGTGGTGCCGTCGCAGATCGCAGCACCGCGCATCGGCGTGGTGACGCAGGCCTTCGCCGGCGCGCCGGAACCATCCGGCGCGGAGGCGTTGCAGAAGGCCGCGCGGGCCGCGGAGCAGGCGGGCGCAACCGTGCGCGAGCTTGCGGTGCCCGACAACATCGCCGAGGCGTGGCGGATCCATCCGATCGTGCAGGAGTTCGAGGCGCACCAGTCGCTCGCCTGGGAGTACGGCCAGAACTACGATGCGATGCCGCCGCTGCTGCGCGGCCGGCTCGACGAGAGCAAGGGCGACACGCCTGCCGAGTACGACGCGGCGATGGACGTCACGCTGCGCGCGCGGCAGGCGCTGTCAGCGATTTTTGGCGAGGTCGATGTGCTGTTGACGCTGTCGGCGCCGG
The DNA here is from genome assembly GCF_042258955.1 of Bradyrhizobium sp. ma5. NCBI lineage: Bacteria > Pseudomonadati > Pseudomonadota > Alphaproteobacteria > Hyphomicrobiales > Nitrobacteraceae > Bradyrhizobium > Bradyrhizobium sp. ma5. The sequence goes on along the minus strand of NZ_CP170156.1, from coordinate 5,088,166 downwards.
GAGCCGCGCCGAACGGCTTGGCCTCGACCGGCGATCCCCGTTACAACCGGCTGTGGACGTTGATGGGCGTACCGTGCGTCAACGTGCCGACGCTGACTGCCGAGGGCGGACTGCCGGTCGGCGTGACCGTGATCGCGGGTTTTGGTGATGACGCGAAGGCGCTGGCGGCGGCGAGCTTTGTCGAGGATGCGCTGAGGAAATAACCGCCGTCATTCCGGGGCTCGCGAAGCGAGAACCCGGAATCCATTTCACAGCGAAGATGCGGCCCAATGGATTCCGGGCTCGATGCTGCGCATCGCCCCGGAATGACGGAGAGAGTTATTTTTTCTCGCCGATCTTGCCTTCGGTGCCGGCCTGCAGGCGCTTGATGTTCTCGCGGTGTGTGTAGAAGAGCAGCAGCGTCAGCACGGCGAACAGCGAGGCGAGCGCGTTGTGGCCGAACCACCACAGGAACAGCGGCGTCACGAACGCGGCGATCAGCGCCGACAGCGACGAGTAGCGCGTGGTGGTGGCGGTGCCGATCCAGATCACGGCGAAGATCAGCGCCGCCGGCCAGAACAGGCCGAGCAGCACGCCGATATAGGTCGCAACGCCCTTGCCGCCGCGAAATTTAAGCCAGACCGGGAAGAGGTGGCCGAGGAATGCGCCCAGCGCCGCCAACATCGCCGCGTTCGGGCCGTCGATTGAGCCCGCGATGATCACAGCGACCGTGCCCTTGAGCATGTCGCCGATCAGCGTTGCCGCGGCGAGGCCCTTGTGGCCGGTGCGCAGCACGTTGGTGGCGCCGATATTGCCCGAGCCGATGGTGCGCAGATCCTGCGTGCCGGCGAGCCTGGTGAGGATCATGCCGAACGGGATCGAGCCCAAGAGATAGCCGATCAGGAAGGCGGCCAGCAGCATCGCGTCAGCGGACATCGCGGTGGCTCCCCGGACGGTCGGTTAGGTCCATTTTGGACAATCCTGTCAATGAAATATTAACCATCGATCCGCACCATGGCCTTGGAAATGAGGGACCTTATCATGGCTTCTGTTCGCAGGCGGCTGGAGCAGGTTTTCTTTGTCGTTTACGTCGCGGCCATCGTCGTGGGAACGACGATGGAAGCAATGTCGCAACTCGCGGCGCGCTGAGTTCCGCGCCTAGTCTAGACGTGTTCGTACACCGTCCGTCCGCCGACGATCGTCCGGGTCACGCGGCCCGAGAAGCGGGCGTCGTCGAACGGCGTATTTTTGCACAGCGATTTGAGGTCATCGCGGTCGAGCACCCAGGGGGTGTCGGCATCGATCACGATCACGTCGGCCGGGGCGCCGGCGCGCAGTGTGCCGCCGGGCAGGCCGAGCAGTTCCGCCGGTCGGGTCGACATCGCCCGGATCAGCGTCTTGAAGTCCATCTCGCCATTGTGGATCAGCCGTAGCGCCGCCGGCAGCATGGTCTGCAGGCCGACTGCGCCGCTCGCCGCTTCCGCGAACGGCAGCCGCTTGACCTCGACGTCCTGCGGATTGTGATCGCTCATCACGACGTCAATCAACCCGGAGGCAAGCGCTGCGACCAGCGCCTTGCGGTCCTCCTCGGTGCGCAGCGGCGGCGCCAGCTTGAGGAAGGTGCGGTAGGGGCCGATATCGTTCTCGTTCAGCGTCACGTGGTTGATCGAGACCGAGGCCGAGACGTGGAGCCCGTTGTCGCGGGCACGCTTGAGGATTTCCAATGACTCGATCGAGGTCAGCGACGCCGCGTGATAGCGGCCGCCGGTCAGCCCCGCGAGCCGCATGTCGCGCTCGAGCATGATGGACTCCGCCGCGGTCGGGATCCCCGCAAGCCCGAGCCGCGTGGCGAATTCGCCCTCGTTCATCACGCCTTCGCCCACGAGGTGCGGATCCTCGGTGTGGTGCACGATCAGCGCGTCGAAATCGCGGGCATAGGTCAGTGCGCGTCGCATCACCTGGGCGTTGGTGACGCTGCGGTCGCCGTCGGTGAAGGCGACGGCGCCGGCAGCCTTCAACAGGCCGATCTCGGTCATCTCCTGGCCCTGCATGCCCTTGGTCAGCGCTGCCATCGGATGGATGTTGACGATCGCGGTGTCGCGGGCGCGGCGCAGCACGAAGTCGACGGTCGCCGAATTGTCGATGACAGGCGAGGTGTCGGGCTGGCAGATGATGGTGGTGATGCCGCCGGCGGCGGCGGCCTGGCTCGCGGATGCAAAGGTCTCGCGGTGGCTGGCGCCGGGTTCACCGACGAAGGCGCGCATGTCGATCAGGCCGGGGGCCACGATCTTGCCGGCGCAATTGACGATGTCGGTGCCTTCGGGGACGCCGGCGGCGCCGATGCCGCGCTTGGCGTCACGGATCACGCCGTCGGCGATCAGGACGTCGCCCGGACCGTCGAAGTCGCGGGACGGATCGATGACGCGGGCGTTGGCGAGCAGGATGGGGCGGCGGTCAGTCAGCATGGCGTCACGCGTTCGGCAGGTTGCGGGCGAGCGCTTCGAGCACTGCCATGCGCACCGCCACACCCATTTCGACTTGTTCTCGGATCAGCGATTGCGCGCCGTCCGCGACGAAGGTGTCGATCTCGACACCACGGTTCATCGGGCCCGGATGCATCACCAGCGCATCGGGTTTGGCGTATGCGAGCTTCTTCTGGTCGAGGCCGAAATAGTGGAAGTACTCCTGGCTCGACGGCACGAAGGAACCGTTCATGCGCTCGCGCTGCAGCCGCAGCATCATCACGATATCGGCGCCGTTCAGCCCCTCGCGCATGTCGCGCGCGACTTCGACGCCCATCCGCTCGATGCCGCGCGGCAGCAGCGTGGAGGGCCCCACCACGCGGACGCGGGCGCCCATGGTGTTGAGCAGGAAGATGTTGGAGCGCGCCACGCGCGAATGCAGCACGTCGCCGCAGATCGCAATCGTCAGCCCCTCGATCCGGCCCTTGTTGCGCCGGATCGTCAGCGCATCGAGCAGCGCCTGGGTCGGGTGCTCGTGGGCGCCGTCGCCGGCGTTGATCACGGAACCGTCAACCTTGCGCGCCAGCAGCTCGACCGCGCCGGACGCATGGTGGCGCACCACCAGGATGTCGGGGTGCATCGCGTTCAGCGTCACCGCGGTGTCCATCAAGGTCTCGCCCTTGCGGGTCGACATCGATGACACCGACATGTTCATAACGTCGGCGCCCAGGCGTTTTCCGGCGATCTCGAACGAGGACTGGGTCCGGGTCGAGGCCTCGAAGAACAGATTGACCTGGGTACGGCCGCGCAGACTGGCGCGTTTCTTGTCGACCTGGCGGTTGAGCTCGACATACTCCTCGGAGAGGTCGAGCAGGCCCGTGATGTCGTCAGCGGAAAGGCCCTCGATGCCCAGCAGATGCCGGTGACCGAGGACAAAAGTCGATTTCAATGATGGGGTCATTAAAGCGAGAGCTATAGGCGTGGATGGCCGGTGGGGCAAGCGCGAAGAGGGCCCGCAGGAGTTTTCCCCGAGTAAGATGGGGCTGGGTTTCTCCGCCATCATGCCCGGGCTTGTTGCGAGCTGTCCGGGCCTTGCTTTTGCTGGTTTTTCGGGAACAAGACGTGCACGGCCGGGTTCAGGCGGAGCATAGGCGAGGTAGTCCTTGGACGGCCATGCAGGCAAGACAGCGGAGCGAGAATTCGTGAAATTCGCCGTGATCGCATTGCTGGTCTTCGGGGTGATCTCTTCCGCCTTCGCTCAGGGCCTGCCCGGCGGCTTCGTGTTCCTGCGTGAGATCGATCCGACCATCATCCAGGACATCCGCTACGCGACCTCCAACAATTTCATGGGGCGGCCGATCGCGGGCTATGGCGCGCCGGAATGCGTGGTGAAGCGGGATGTGGGGCTGCGGCTCAAGGCCGTGCAGCAGGAACTGGCGCGGCAACGCCTGTCGCTGAAGATGTTCGATTGCTACCGGCCGGTGCGCGCGGTCGCCGACATGGTGGCGTGGTCGAGGAACGGCAAGGAGACCGCCGCCGAGCGGCGCTACAACCCGGCGTTCTCGAAGGCGGATCTGTTCCGCCTCGGCTACATCGCCACGCATTCGGGGCATTCGACCGGCGCCGCGGTCGATCTCACGCTGGTTGATCTGACCGCGGACAATTCGCGCAAATTCGATCCGGCCAAGGACTATGCCGATTGCACCGCGCCGGTCGCCGCGCGCGCGCCCGAGGGCAGCGTCGACATGGGCACCGGCTATGACTGCTCTGATGCGAAGGGTCACACCGCCTCCGGCGCGATCACGCCGGCGCAGCGACGCTGGCGCAACCTTCTGGTCGCGGCGATGGCCCGGCAGGGGTTTGCCAACTATTCAAAGGAATGGTGGCATTTCTCGCTGCCGGGAGCGAGCGCGGCAGCATATGACTTCCCGATCGCGCGGGCGCGCTAGTGCTGGATTTTCTTCAAATCCGGGACATTTTCGTAAGACAAGGCTTGCCATCGCAAAAGTAGCCGAATGCGCTTTCAACACTCCTTAATTGTGGCCGTATGAAGTGCGGGCATTGCGGGAGCAGAAAACATGCGTTGGGCTGTTGTCATTGTTGCCGTCGGTGCGTTCGGCATCGCGATCTACGACCAGTACGACAAGGGCGCGAACTATCAGCGCGTCGATGCGCGCATCAGCAGCGTCAATGACCAGTGCTATCTGGAAAAGGTCGAGCGCGGCGTCATCACCAAGACGACGTTCACGTCGGACCTCACTCGCTGCGAAACCGCTGAGCTGCTGCGGAAGGAGCATCCGAAGTGGCAGGGCTATCACGTGATGCACAAGATCGAGGTGCGCGTCGTGTATGTCTCGCCGGTCGATGGCGTCTCGCACCGGTCGAGCCTGGAGATGTCGTTCTTCCCCAGCGGCAAGCCGCTGCGCGCCGGCGAGGTTTTTCCGGTACTGGCCTCCAAGACCAAGGCAGACAAGACGCGCATGATCTGACCGTCACAGCGGTCCGACAGGATGGGAGTTCGACTATGCGTCTGGGGCTCTACGGCATCATCGCGATCGGCGTCGCGGGCCTCTATGTCTACATCGAGCTCGACAAGCGGGTGAACTTCCGACCGATCGACGCGCGCGTCAGCAGCGTCAAGGAGCAATGCTATCTGGAGAAGACCGAGGACAATCGGAGCTCGACCTCCGATCTGTTGCCTTGCGAACTCACCGAACTTCTGGCGCGTCACCATCCGAAATGGCAGGGCTCCGACATCAAGCACAAGATCGAGATCCGGTTTGCCTACATCTCTCCGGTGGACGGCGCCGCGCACGAATCCAACCTGCAACTGGCTGAATATCCCGATAACCGGCAACTGAACCGCGGCGACATCTTTCCGGTCCAGGCGTCCAGGAGGGAGGCGAACCGGACCCGCGCCAATGACTGGGTCGACCGCTGGCTCGGCCGTCATGCGCCGAAGCATGGAAGCATCTAGCGGACGTGTACTTTTCGCTGCCCCGTGCCGGCCTGCAGGCTTATGATCCCCCGATTCCAGTTACGGGACTGCTGCTGCCAACGAAGACCGTTGTCCGGGCATCGCGCGCAGTGCGACCAATCGCCGGGGAGACCATGACGCAGGCTCCGTTCGCCACCCACGATGTCTTCAACCAGTCGCCGCCATTTTGGGGTGTCGACCTCTTCACGGCGGACGCGCCGCTCGCTGCCGCCGTCGTCGCCAATGGCGGGGCGCGCGCCACAGCGGAGCTGTCGGATTTCGGCAAGCACTGGGGATCGGCCGTCATGGCGGAGCGTGGCCGCGTCGCCAACGAGAACACACCGAAGCTGCGAACCTTCGATGCCAGGGGCAACCGCCGCGACGAGGTCGAGTTTCATCCGGCCTATCACGAGCTGATGGCGCACTCGGCCCATGCCGGCGTGCACAACTCGACCTGGACCGCCGACGGCAAGCCGGCCGGCGGCGCGGCCGAGGTGGTGCGCGCGGCAAGGTTCTATATCGCGTCCCAGGTCGAGACCGGTCATCTCTGTCCGATCACGATGACGCGTGCCTCGGTCGCGGCGCTGGCCTCGCAGCCCGATATTCTGGCGAAGACGATGCCGGTCATCGCCACGCGCGCCTACGATCCGAGCTTTGCGCCATGGTGGACCAAGCGCGGCATGACGCTCGGCATGGGCATGACGGAAAAGCAGGGCGGCACCGATGTGCGCGCCAACATGACGCGCGCCGAGCGCGATGGCGACGCCTGGCGCATCACCGGGCACAAATGGTTCATGTCGGCGCCGATGTGCGACGCATTCCTGGTGCTGGCGCAGGCGGAGCAGGGGCTGAGCTGCTTCTTCATGCCACGCTTTGCGCCCGACGGCACGGTCAATGCGATCCACTTCCAGCGGCTGAAGGACAAGCTCGGCAACCGCTCCAATGCCTCATCCGAGGTCGAATTCCACGGCGCCCATGCCGAATTGATCGGTGAGGAAGGCAAGGGCATCCGCACCATCATCCAGATGGTGCAGCTGACGCGGCAGGATTGTGCGATCGCATCCGCAGGCCTGATGCGCTCGGGGCTGGCGCATGCGCTCAATCACGCGCGGCATCGCAGCGTGTTCCAGAAGCATCTCGCCGACCAGCCGCTGATGCAGGCGGTGCTGTCGGACATGGCGCTGCATGTCGAGGCGTCGATCGCGCTGGTGATGCGGCTGTGCCGCGCCTTCGATCGCGCACCCACCGATGCGGGCGAGGCCGCCTATATGCGGCTGCTGACGCCGGCGATCAAATACTGGACCTGCAAGAGCGCACCCGGCTTCCTCTACGAGGCGATGGAGTGCCTCGGCGGCAATGGCTATGTCGAGGAGGGCATTCTCGCGCGGCATTACCGGGAGTCGCCAGTCAACGCGATCTGGGAAGGCTCCGGCAACGTGATGTGCCTCGACGTGCTCAGCGCGCTCGGCCGCGAGGCCGATGCCGCGCTCGCGGTGTTTCGTGCACTCGCCGAGGAGACCAGGGGCCTGCCTGGCGCCGCCGAGGCGGTTACGTCGATTGGACAATCCTTCCGCCGGCCGGACAGCGAGCGCATCGCGCGGCTTGCCGTCGAGAAGCTGGCGCTGCTGGCCGCCGCCGCGGCGCTCAACCAGGTATCGCCGGGGAACGCCGAATTGTTTGCGGCGACACGGCTTGCCGAAAGCCACGCCGGCATGTACGGCGCGGTGGACCTTTCCGATGCCGATCAGCGCGCGCTGCTGGCGCGGGCGCTGCCATGAAAGTTTGCTGATGGACGCACTCAATCCCGATACCCCGCCGGCTGCTATCGAACCGCCGCCACGTCCCCCTCGGGTGTGGAAGTTCTGGGGCACCGCGCTGTGGGGCCTTCTGATCTTCGCCGCGATGTTCCTCGGCCAGGTCACGGTCATCGTCTACCGCATCATTGCGCAGGGCGGAGAACTGTCGGCGGCCGGCATCACCCATGTGGTCGCCGACGGTCTGACGATCTCGCTCTCGGTCCTCGCCGGCCTGCCGATGGTGCTGCTGGTGCTGTGGTTCGCGATCCGCCGCACTGGGATCCCGTTCGCCTATTACCTCGGGCTGCGCGGGACGTCGTGGAAGAACGTGATCATCGGCGTCGTCGCGCTCGGCATGCTGGTCGGCGCCTGGGACATGGTGTCCCGCGCCGCCGGCCGCGAGGTGACGCCGGGCTTCATGGGCGACGTGCTGAAATCGGCGCAGGAGCACAGCGCGCTGTGGCTTCTGGTGATCGCCTTTGCCGTGGCCGCGCCGCTCTGGGAAGAATTGTTCGCGCGCGGCTGGCTCTATCGCGGCTGGTCGGAATCCAGGCTCGGCCCTTATGGCGCGATCCTGCTGTCGTCGATCGTCTGGACCTTCATGCACCTCCAGTACGACTGGTTCTTTCTCTGTGAGGTCCTGTCGATCGGGTTCCTGTTCGGTTATCTGCGCTTCCGCACCGGTTCGACCTGGCTAACCATCCTGCTGCACGGGCTGAACAATTTTGCGGCGACGCTGCAGACCTGGTGGCTGGCGGGCTGACTGTTCCATATGTTAGGTTGAAGCTAGGCCCACCTTCGCTGCAAAATTGTTGCAGAAAAATCCCATATGTCGAACTTCGAAAATGCCGGTGCGCGGACATCTGCTTCGGCGCCGCCACTGCGGACCTGGGACTTCTGGGAGACGACACTCGTCACCCTGATTGCCTACGGCGTTTATATGCTGGCAGGAGGTCTAGCCGCGACATTCATCGTCGGGCTGCAAGACGGCGTAGCCAAGATGTCGCCGGCTCAATTCCAGGATTTCGCATCGCAAGGGAGATGGTTCGGCCCGGTCATTGCCATTGCGAGCCCGTTGACCATCGCCGTGCTGTGGATCGCGATCCGGAAGGCTGGCCGCGGGTTTGCCGAATATCTTGCGCTCAACTGGCCGAGCAGGGGTGAGGTAGTTCGCGCCCTGTTGATCTCTGCCATCATTATGGGCGCCGAGACCCTGAGCGGACTCCTCTTTGGTTCAGAGTTTGGCACGCCCGATTCATTCCTGATTGTCAAAGGACCTGGCGGGTTACTGGCCCTCCTCATTGCTGTGTGCATTGCCGTGCCGATCATGGAAGAATTCATCTTTCGTGGATTCACGTTTCGCGGTTGGTCGGAGTCATTCCTCGGTCCGACGGGTGCCATCGTCCTTACATCAATCGCGTGGGCGATGATCCACACTCAGTACGATTGGTTTGGGCGCTTCTGGATATTCGTCTCAGGTCTTGCTCTCGGCCATTTCCGCTGGCGCAGCAATTCGACCTGGCTGACGGTCATTGCTCATTCGGCCATGAACATTGTCGCGTTTCTCTCGACGGGCCCTTACACCTAGGATTGTCTGCAACCAAGGAAGTTGCGACCGGCATCGTAGTGGTCGCCGCGATCGTCTGCAGCGTGATGGTCCGGAACCAGCAGCCGCGCGTCGCCGCCCATCGGGAACCTGACTGAGGGGGATGCAGGCGGCCCCCTCACAGTGCTATAATCTAGATCAATGAACGAGCGCGGGCCGGACCGAAACTAGGCAGCGGCGGCTGCCCTCGTGCGAGCTCTTGTCATGGCTAGGTTGATCCGAACGCTCTTGGCCAGCGTCGTCGCGCTGGCGTCCCTCGGCGCCATCACGCAGCAGGTGCGCGATCAGGGCGTTACCGATACCGAAATCCGCATCGGCAACCTGATGCCGTACAGCGGCGCGCTGGAGATTTTCGGCCAGATCGGCAAGGCCGAAGCCGCCTATTTCGAGATGATCAACGAACGCGGCGGCATCAATGGCCGCAAGATCCGTTTCATGTCCTACGACGATCTGTCTGATGCGTCCAACTCCATGGACCTGACGCGCATTCTGGTCGAGACTGACAATGTGCTCTTGATGTTCGGTTCGTTCGGCACGCCCGGGAATCTCGCGGTGCGGAAGTATCTCAACGAACTGAAGATCCCCCAACTCTTTGTTGTCTCCGGCGATCAGGACCTCAGCGAGCCGTCTCTCTATCCCTGGACCATGGGCTGGCAGCCCTCGTACCGCGAGGAGGGACGGATCTACGCCAACTACATCCAGGCCTTCTATCCCGGAAAGAAAATCGTGGCGCTTTGGGAGAATGACCAGTTCGGGCGGGAATTGTTCAAGGGGCTGGTGCAGGGGCTGGGTGATGTCGCCCACAACATCAGGGTCGACATTGCCTATGATGTCGACGATCAGCATCTGGACGGCCACATCTCGATCCTGAAGCAATCGGGCGCCGAGGTCTTTGTGTTTGCCGGAGTGCCGGAAAATGCCACCAAGGTGATCCGGGCGGCGGCCGAGCACGGCTGGCGGCCGGTGTTTGTCGTGAACCAGATGGCGTCATCGATCGAGACGGTGCTCAAGCCGGCCGGCACGGAGAATGCAACCGGCGTCATCACCGCCGCCTTCCTGAAGGATGCGAGCGATCCGGCCTGGAGGGAAGAGCAGGGCGCCTGGCACAGCTTCCTCGACAAGTATACGAAGGCCGGCGGCAAGGACGATGCAGCCGCAGTCTATGGTTACGCGGAGGCCGAAACGATGGTCCAGGTGCTCAGGCAATGCGGCAACGACCTGTCGCGCGAAAACGTCATGAGGCAGGCCGCGGCGCTCAGGGATTATCAGGCGTCCGCCTTGCTGCCGGGCATCAAGATCAACAGCGGTCAGTTCCGACCGGTCGAGCAATTGCGGTTGTTGCAGTTTGATGGCCGCAGCTGGCAGCCGATCGGCGATGTGCTCGATACGGCATTCACCGGTTCGAGTGGGAAGTAGCGACGATCAGCACTGCGAGCCGAGCCTGCGAGCGCAGGCCGCATGCTACGGCCCGACCGCGGCAATCACGATCGGCATCGTGATCGCGGCCAAAATCGTCTGCAGCGTGATGATCTGGGCGAGCAGGGGCGCGTCGCCGCCCATCTGCCGTGCCAGCACATAGGCTGACGGCGAGGTCGGCACCGCGGCGCAGGCCGCGACGATGGCGAGATTGGCGCCGGTGATGCCGAACCACACCGCGAGCGCGACGGTCAGGACGGGCATCGCGACCAGCTTCAGCACCAACGCGATGCTGGCGGCGAGGCTGGGACGGAAGATGCCTGCCAGATGCAGCCCGGCGCCGGTCACGAGCAGGCCGATCGCCAGCGACGAGCCGCCGAGCGCGTCGGCGACGTCGTGCCAGATCTTCGGCAGCGGGACATGCGCGACGTTGATGGCGAGCCCGATCACGCAGGCCCAGATCAGCGGGTTCTTCACGACGGTCATCACGATGGCGCCGGCGGACCGCTTCTCGGATGAGGCATATTTCGCCAGCACGGCGACGCTGAAGACATTGACCAGCGGGATGATCGCGACCATTGCCACCGAGGCCAGTGCAAGTCCGACCTTGCCATAGAGGTTGCCCGACACCGACAGCGCGACATAGGTCTGCCAGCGGGTGGCGCCCTGGAAGATCGAGGAGAAGGCGGGGCCGTCGACCCCGACGCGCGCGAGCGGGCCGCGCAGCGCAAGACAGAGCAGGCACATCACGAGCGCCGCGAGCAGCAGCGCGCCGCCGACGCCCGCGACCGGCACCTTGGTCAGATCGGCCTTGACCAGCGTCTGCACCAAAAGCACCGGGAACAGCACGTAGTATGTGAGCTGTTCCAGCCCGTGCCATTGGGTGTCGAGCCGCATCAGCGTGCGCCTCAGGACGAAGCCGAGCACGATCAGCAAGAACACCGGCAACAGCGCCGCGATCACCACCGCCATCGTCAGCGGTCTCCGCGCAGCTTCGCCAGCCGGTCGAGCGCGCCCTGCAGGATGAAGATTGCGGCATGCTCGTCGATCACCTCGGCACGCCGGGCGCGGCTGACGTCCATACCGATCAGCTCGCGCTCGACGGCTGCGGTCGACAGCCGTTCGTCCCACAGCCCGATCGCAAGCGTAGTGAGGCCTGCAAGGTTGCGGGCAAAGGCCCGGGTCGATTGCGCGCGTGGGCCCTCGCTGCCGTCCATGTTGATCGGCAGGCCCAGCACGAAGCCGACGGCGTTGCGCTCGGCCGCGATCGCGAACAGCCGCGCGGCGTCGGCCTTGAACTGCTTGCGGTGAATGGTCTCGACGCCGGTCGCGAGCCGCCGGTCCGGATCGGAGACGGCAACGCCGATGGTCTTGGTGCCGAGGTCGAGGCCGACCAGCGCGCCGCGCTCGGGCCAATGCGGCACAGCTTCGATCAGGGGGAGGATGGGGGCGGGCATGACCTTGCGCTTTAGCACGCACCCGCGCGCCGAGGCAAAGCCCGGCGGCAAGCAGCCGTCCATGCGAAAACGCCGGTCAGGCGGCGATCACCCGATCGTCGCCGGAAAGGCATGCGGCAAGTCCCTGCAACGCGCTGGATTGGTGCGTGGCGCGGCGCTGGATGAACAGCGTCTCGACATGCGCATGCTGCGGACTGAGCTTGTGGATCTTGATGTCGCGCTGGACGTGGTCGCGCTCGACGACCGCGCGCGGCAGCACGGTGACGCCCATGTCGGCGGCGACACAGCCGACCATGCCGTCGAGCGTGCCGAGCTCGAAGCGGGCGGCCGACGGCCAGCCGAACTCGGTGAACACCTGTTCGAGCCGTTGCCGGTAGGTGCAGCCGGTGCGGAACACGAGCGCGGTCGGGCCCGACTCCGGCGTGCCGGCGCGCAAGGCGGCGAGCGATTTCCAGCGCTGCGCGGTGACGAGCACCAGTTCCTCGGTGAAGGCCGATGTCGCCGACAGTTCGGCGTGCTCGATCGGACCGGCGACGAAGGCGCCGTCGAGCGAGCCGTCGAGCACGGCGGCGACGAGGTCAGCGGTCGGTGCGGTGCGCAAGGTCAGACGCACCGCCGGATAGCGGCGATGAAACTCGGCAAGCAGCGTCGGCAGCCGCACCGCGGCGGTCGTCTCCATCGAGCCGATCGACAGCGGCCCCTTCGGCTCGCCATCGTCGCGCGCGGCGAGCACGGCTTCGCGCGACAGTGCCGCCATGCGCTGCGCGTACGGCAGGAGGCGGCGGCCGGCGCCGGTCAGCGACATGCCGCGGCTGTGACGCTCGAATAGTGCCGTGCCGATCTCGGCCTCAAGCGCCTTGATGCGCTGGGTGACGTTGGACTGCACGGTGTTCAGCTCGTCGGCGGCCCTCGTGATGCCGCCGAGCCGGGCGACCGTGGAAAAGGTGAGCAGGTCGGTCAATTCCATCTGGGACCACCGTTTCATTTTAGAGATGGTAGCGTTCTCTAGTATTCATTTTCCGAGAATGTTAGGCCCGCTTAGGCTGCGAGTCCAGAACAGCAGTCCAGAACAGGGAGCAACGCATGCCGATCGGCACCGAATTGACGGCACGTCTGGGCATCGCGCATCCGATCCTGGCGGCGCCGATGGCGATGATCACGGGAAGCCGGCTGGTCATGGCGGTGAGCGACGCGGGCGGCCTCGGCATTCTCGGCGGCGGCTATGGAGACCGGGCTTGGCTCGAGGCGGAGACTGCGATGCTCAGGCGATATCATCGCCCGTTCGGGATCGGCTTCATCACCTGGAGCCTCGCGAAGCAGCCGGAGCTGATCGAGATCGCACTGGAGGCGCGGCCGCGCGCGGTGATGCTGTCATTCGGTGATCCCGCACCGTTCGCGCCCAGGATCAAAGCCGCGGGCGCGCTGCTGATCTGCCAGGTGCAGAGCGAGGAGATGGCGCAACAAGCGCTCGATTGCGGCGCCGACATCCTGATTGCGCAGGGCACGGAGGCGGGTGGTCACGGTGCGTCGCGCACCACGCTCGATATCGTGCCTGCGATCATCGATTTCGCAGCAGGGCGCGTCCCTGTCGTGGCAGCCGGCGGCATCGCCGATGGCCGCGGCCTCGCGGCGATGATGATGCTTGGCGCATCCGGCGTGCTGATGGGAACGCGGTTCTATGCCAGCGCCGAGGCCGACGCGCCCGAGCGGGCGAAGCAGCTGATCTGCGCCGCGAAGAGCGGCGAGACGGTGCGCGGCGTGGTGATGGACTGGTCGCGCAAGCTGATGTGGCCGGCGCCGTTCACCGCGCGCTCGCTCTCCAACGATCATCTGCGGCGCTGGTCTGGCCGCGAGATCGAGCTGATGCAACGCGCCGACGAGGTCGCGGTGGAATACGCCGCCGCGAGGGAAGCGGCCAATTTCGATGTTGCCGCGGTGTTCGCCGGCGAGTCCGTCGGGCTGATCCATGATATCGTCCCCGCGGCCGAGATCGTCGGCCGCATCGTCGCCGAGGCCGAGCAGACGTTGCAGGGCCGGCGCAACTCTCTTTCCTCTTTGTCCTGAACAAGCGCGAGATAGACCATGTGGCCGGACCATCGATTGATCGATCGTTTCAAGACCGAATTCCCGATCGTGCTGGCGCCGATGGCCGGCGTGATGGATGCGGAGCTCGTGATCGCGGTGGCGCAGGGCGGCGGGCTCGGCTCGCTGCCCTGTGCGATGCTCTCGGCCGAGAAGGCGCGTGAGCAGGTCAACATCATCCGCCAGCGCGTGTCGACGCCGGTCAACCTCAACTTCTTCTGCCACAAGGCGGTCGACGCCGATCCGGCGCGCGAGGCGGCATGGCGGCAGCGGCTGGGGCCGTACTATCGCGAACACGGCCTCGATCCGGATGCGCCGATCAATGCGGCGAACCGCGCGCCGTTCGATGCGGCCTTCTGCGCCGTGGTCGAGGAGCTGAAGCCCGAAGTCGTCAGCTTCCATTTCGGCCTGCCGGAGCCGAAGCTGTTGCAGCGGGTGAAGGCAGCGGGCGCCATCGTGATGTCGTCGGCGACCACGGTGAAGGAGGCGATCTGGCTCGAGGAGAACGGTGCCGACGTCGTCATCGCGCAAGGCGCCGACGCCGGTGGCCATCGCGCCATGTTCCTGACCGATGACATCGCCGAGCAGCCCGGCACGTTCTCGCTGCTGCCGCAGGTGGTCGATGCGGTGAAGGTGCCGGTCGTCGCGGCCGGCGGCATCGCCGACGGACGCGGGATCGCTGCGGCCTTTGCGCTCGGCGCCTCCGCCGTGCAGATCGGCACGGCGTTCCTGCGCTGTCCGGAATCCAAGGTGACCGCGCAGGGCCGTGTCGCGCTGGCGCAGGCCAGCGATGAATCGACCGTCATCACCAATGTGATGACCGGCCGCCCGGCGCGCGGTGTCGCCAACCGCGTGATGCGCGAGGTCGGCCCGATCTCACCAGACGCGCCGGCGTTCCCGCATGCGGCGACCGCCCTCGGGCCGCTGAAGGCGGCTGCCGAAAAACAAGGCAAGGTCGATTTCACCAACCTCTGGGCCGGGCAGGCGGTGCGGATGGGCAAGGAGATGCCGGCCGCCGAGCTGACCCGCGCGCTGGCGGGCGCCGCGCTGGCGCGGATGGGCAAGATGGCGGGCTGATTTCACCTCCATCTGCGCAATTTCGGTGTATGCCCCGGACTGCCGCCTCCGATATCCGGCTATCGAGAGACGGCAGTTCAATTGGCGCAGGAGCACCACGGCATGATCACCTGTTATCTGCGATACGAAGTTCGTCCGGACAAGCTCGCCGAATTCGAGGCTTATGGTGCGATGTGGCTGGAGCTGGTGCCGCGGTTTGGCGGCACTCATCACGGCTATTTCTTGCCGTCCGAGGGCGCCAGCGACGTCGCGTTGGCGATTTTCAGCTTTCCGAGCCTTGCGGCCTACGAACAGTACCGCAAGGATTCAGCGCTCGATCCGGACGTTCAGAAGGCGATCGCCTTCGCGAGGGAGACGCGCTGCTTTGTCCGCTATGAGCGGTCGTTCTTTCGGCCGTTGCTGCCGAAGCAGGCCTAGCCGACCGCGGCGGGCCGGATCGCACTCTCAGGCCTGGCGTGCGGGCTCGCTCTGGTTGATCTCCAGATGCTCGGTCGCGAGCCTGCGATAATGCGCGGCCATTTCCCTGTAATGCTGCCGGGAGATCGGATCCGCGGCGCGCAGGGCGCGGCGCTCGAACATCTCGGCCTTTTCCTGCAGAGCTTTTGCCTGGGACTTGGCCATCGCTCGCCTCGCTCAGACCAGGCAGGCTACGTAGAGGATCGCAATCCCCAGCACCGTGCCGATCGACCACAGGGCGGGATCCCAGCCCTCCGGCCGGGGGCGGTTTTCCAGCGTTTGCATGACGCACTCCGAACTTTTTGATTTGGAGCGAGTAGGCGCCCCGAATGTTTCGGCACCACTTCGTGGCAGCCGCAAAGTGGTTTCGTCGCAGGCTTTTGCGGCCCGGAATGGCTCGCCCGGGTGCCCGGCGAGGGTGCCGAAGCCCCCGGGGCAGAGGGATTCGCGCGGTTGCGGCGCAAAACCGGCCTCTGCTATACGGCGGGCTGACCTTTCAGCCCCGAGGCCCTATATAATGTCCGTCGACGCCACAACCGTCCGCCGCATCGCGCATCTGGCGCGGATCGCGGTCAGCGACGCCGAAGTTCCCCATCTCCAGGGCGAACTTAACGCGATGCTGGCCTTCGTCGAGCAGCTGTCGGAGGTGAATGTCGACGGCGTCGAGCCGATGACCTCGGTGACGCCGATGGAGATGAAGAAGCGCGCCGACGTGGTCAATGACGGCGAGATCGCCGACGACATCGTCCGCAATGCGCCCGATACGACCAACCACTTCTTCCTGGTGCCGAAGGTGGTCGAGTAGTTCTCTGTTCTTGGACGGTCCCGATGTGTCTGCTCTGCGACGATGAAAAGGCCTACAAGGCCTATATGGACTTCCTCGATGCGATGGAGCGCAAGGGGAAGGTCGCCGATCCCAATGCGGCGATGGACGCGGTGCTCGACCATCTCGAGGCGCTCGATGCCGCCCGCGCCAAGGAAAATGCCCGGAGAAATATGAGCCCCCGGCAGGACGACCCCGCCAACGACAAGACCCTGTCTCCGTTCTTCTGCAGCCCGATCAATAAATGACCGATTTGACATCGCTGACGATCGCCGAGGCCCGCGAGGGCCTGGCGAGCAAGTCTTTCACCGCCCGCGAACTGACTGACGCGCATCTCGCCGCCATCGAGGCCGCGCGCGTGCTCAATGCCTATGTGCTGGAGACGCCGGACCGCGCCCGCGAAATGGCGAAGGCGGCCGACGAGAAAATTGCAAAGGGTGAGGGCGGGCCGCTGGCCGGCATCCCGCTCGGCATCAAGGACCTGTTCGCGACCCGCGATATCAGGACCACGGCGTGCTCGAAGATCCTCGGCAATTTCATTCCGCCCTACGAGTCGACGGTGACCTCGCAGCTCTGGCGCGACGGCGCGGTGCTGCTCGGCAAGCTCAACAATGACGAGTTCGCGATGGGCTCGTCGAACGAGACCTCGTGCTTCGGCACGGTCACCAACCCGTGGCGGCGCGAAGGCTCCAACACCACGCTGGTGCCGGGCGGCTCGTCCGGCGGCTCGGCCTCGGCCGTGGCGGCACTGCTCTGCATGGGCGCGACCGCGACCGATACCGGCGGCTCGATCCGCCAGCCCGCCGCGTTCACCGCGACCGTCGGCATCAAGCCGACCTATGGCCGCTGCTCGCGCTGGGGCATCGTCGCCTTCGCATCCTCGCTCGACCAGGCCGGCCCGATCGCGCGCACGACGCGCGATGCCGCGATCCTGATGCGCTCGATGGCCGGTCACGATCCCAAGGACACCACATCGGTAGACATCGCCGTGCCGGATTACGAGGCCGCGATCGGCAAGTCCGTGAAGGGCATGAAGATCGGCATCCCCAAGGAATATCGCCTCGACGGCATGCCGGCCGAGATCGAGAAACTCTGGGGCGAGGGCGCGCAGTGGCTGAAGGCCGCCGGCGCGGAGCTCGTCGAGGTGTCGCTGCCGCACACCAAATACGCACTGCCGGCCTACTACATCGTGGCGCCGGCGGAGGCCTCGTCGAACCTCGCGCGCTATGACGGCGTGCGCTACGGGCTGCGCGAGCCGGCCAAGAACATCATCGAGATGTACGAGAACTCCCGCGCCGACGGCTTTGGCGACGAGGTGCGCCGCCGCGTGCTGATCGGCACCTATGTGCTCTCGGCCGGCTACTACGATGCCTATTATCTGCGTGCGCAGAAGGTGCGGACGCTGATCAAGAAGGACTTTGAGGACTGCTTCGCCAAGGGCGTGCATGCGATCCTAACGCCGGCGACGCCGTCGGCGGCGTTCGGCATCGGCGAGAAGGGCGGTGCCGATCCGGTCGAGATGTATCTCAACGACATCTTCACGGTGACCGTGAACATGGCGGGCCTGCCGGGCATCGCCGTGCCCGCGGGCAAGGATACGCAAGGCCTGCCGCTCGGCCTGCAACTGATCGGTCGTCCGTTCGACGAGGAGACGCTGTTCTCGCTCGGCGAGGTGATCGAGCAGGCGGCCGGCCGCTTCCCGGCGCCAAAATGGTGGTGAACGATGGCGGATTTCCGCGCCAGTCTCGCTGACGCTGCGCCTGATGCGGCGCTATCGCCGCCGCTCGCCGCATTGTGGTGGGCGAGGAAGGGTGACTGGGACCAGGCGCACAAGATCGTGCAGGACGAGAGCGACGCCAATTCGGCCTGGGTGCATGCCTACCTGCATCGCGTCGAGGGCGATCTCGGCAATGCCGGCTACTGGTATCGCCGGGCCGGCCAGCCCGTCGCCAACGATACCATAGAGGCCGAGTGGGAGCGGATCGTCTCCGCGCTTTTGGTCTGAACAACCGGTGCCAAGCGCGGTGTCTTGGCACCGCGAGCATTAACCTTGTTTTGGCCGCCATGCCGCCGCCCAGATTGGCCGTGATAGGCTGGTGGAACCGGGCGGGGGCCAGCGGCAAAGAGAGTATTCGTGCGTGGGTCGGGCATAGGGGGATGGCTGTCAGCAATGCTGGTGGCTGCGGTGGCGGTGGGTCTTGCCGGCTGCGCAACCGTCTACAATCTCCCGGGCAACGTGCCGCTCGGCGCCGCGGCTGCCGACACCAACGGTGTCAGCGATATTCCGACTTACGAAGATGACCTGCTGCTTGCGCTGTCGTTCTCCGGCGGCGGCACCCGCGCCGCGGCGTTTTCGTTCGGCGTGCTCGAAGAGCTCGACCGGGTGCGCTCCAGCGCCGCCGGCACCAAGACGCTGCTCGATCGCGTCGACTTCGTCTCCGGCGTCTCCGGCGGATCGGTCACTGCGGCCTATTTCGGATTGAAGCGGCGCGCGGCGCTCGACGATTTCCGCGAGCGCTTCCTGCTGCGCAATGCCGAGGAGGGACTGAAGACCAGGATCTCGCTCGGCAATATCGGGCGCGCGCTCGGCGGCGGCGTCAACGACAGCCAGTTCACCGACTGGCTCGATCAAAACCTGTTCGACGGGGCGCGGTTTGAGGCGTTGCCGGACGATCACCGGCCGCGGGTCTGGATCAACGCCTCAGACATCTACAACCGCACGCCGTTCGTGTTCGGCAAGACGTCGTTCGATGCGCTGTGCAGCGACATCCGCTCCTATCGTGTCGCCGAAGCGGTGGCGGCGTCCGCCGCGGTGCCGCTGGCGTTCGCCCCGATCGTGCTGCAGACCTATCCCGGCGGCTGCGCCGCGCCGCTGCCGCCCTGGCTCGACCGGGTGCGTAACGATCCGAACGCGCAGCCGCTGCTGCGCTCCTATGCCGAGGCCCAGGCGCGCTACCGCGACGGCTCGATGCGCTACGTCAAGCTGCTCGATGGCGGCCTGGTTGATAACTACGGCCTGTCGGGGCTGAGCATCGGCCTGCTCGCCGCGCAACGCCCCTATGAGCCGCTGAGCGAACGGCAGGCGGCCAAGCTCAGGCGCATCCTGTTCCTGGTGGTGGATGCCGGCCGCGGCATCTCCGGCGACTTCGTGCAGACGCTCGAAGGGCCGAGCGGCGTCGAGCTGGTGTCCGCAGCCGCTGACACCGCGATCGATGCAAGCGTGCGCTCGAGCTACGCCGCCTTCACGTCGCTCGCCAATGACTGGTCCGGCAAGTTGAAGCGCTGGCGCTGCGGCCTGTCGGCGGCGGATCGCACCAGGCTCGGCGTCGGCGCCGGTTGGAAGTGCGGTGACGTCGCGATCTATGTCGAGCGGCTCGGCTTCGACCGGCTCGGACCGGAGCGCGCCGGCATCCTGAACGCCATCCCGACGCGGCTTTCGCTGCCGGCCGAGCAGGTCGACCAGTTGATCACGGGCGGTGCCGACGCGCTGCGCTCAAGCAAGGCCTATCAGCAGTTCCGGCGCGGCCTCTGATCCGCGCCCATGCCCGGGCGCGGGCTGCAAGGGGACCGCAAGGCGGCTTGACTGGCGCGGTCGGTTGCGCGAAGCCCAATCCATCCCAGATAATACTTGTCCGGAAACCGAGATCCATGACCGCATCTGCTGCCCCTCACAAACTGATCAAGAGCGCCACCGGCGATTGGGAGGTCGTGATCGGCATGGAGGTCCATGCCCAGGTCACCTCGAACGCGAAGCTGTTCTCCGGCGCGTCGACCGCGTTCGGCGGCGAGCCCAACTCCCACGTCTCGCTGGTCGATGCCGCGATGCCGGGCATGCTGCCCGTGATCAACGAGGAGTGCGTCCGCCAGGCGGTGCGCACCGGTCTCGGGCTGAATGCGCAGGTCAATTTGCGCTCGGTGTTCGACCGCAAGAACTATTTCTATCCGGACTCGCCGCAGGGCTACCAGATCAGCCAGTACAAGTCGCCGATCGTTGGCGAGGGTGAGGTGGTGCTCGAGCTCGATGGCGGCCGCAGCGTCACCATCGGGATCGAGCGGCTGCATCTGGAGCAGGACGCCGGCAAGTTGCTGCACGATCAGTCGCCGACGATGTCCTTTGTCGACCTCAACCGCTGCGGCGTCGCGCTGATGGAGATCGTCTCCAAGCCCGACATCCGCGACGCCGAGCAGGCCAAGGCCTACGTCACCAAGCTGCGCTCGATCCTGCGCTACCTCGGCACCTGCGATGGCGACATGGAGAAGGGCAGCCTGCGCGCCGACGTCAACGTCTCGGTGCGCCGCCATGGCGAGACCGCGCTCGGCACCCGCTGCGAAATCAAGAACATGAACTCGATCAACTTCATCGGCCAGGCGATCGAGTACGAGGCGCGGCGCCAGATCGAGATCATCGAGGACGGCGGCTCGATCGACCAGGAAACCCGGCTGTTCGACCCGAACAAGGGCGAGACGCGCTCGATGCGCTCCAAGGAAGAGGCGCACGACTACCGTTACTTCCCCGATCCCGACCTGCTGCCGCTCGAATTCAGCCAGGCCTTCGTCGACGAACTCAAGGCGCAGCTGCCGGAACTGCCGGACGAGAAGAAGTCCCGTTTTATTACGGGCTTCGGCCTGTCGTCCTATGATGCGAGCGTGCTGGTCGCCGAGCGCGAGAGCGCGGAGTTCTACGAGACGGTGCTCGCTCGTCTCGCCGACAAGGCGCGTGACGGCAAGCTCGCCGCCAACTGGGTGATCAACGAGCTGTTCGGCCGTCTCAACAAGGAAGGTGTGGCGATCGCAGCCTCGCCGGTGTCGGCGGAGCAACTCGCCGCGATCGTCGATCTGATCGGCGAGGGAGCGATTTCCGGCAAGATCGCCAAGGACTTGTTTGAGATCGTGTGGCAGGAGGGCGGCGATCCGCGCGCGCTTGTCGAGGCACGCGGCATGAAGCAGGTGACCGACCTTGGCGCGATCGAGAAGGTGGTCGACGACATCATCGCGGCCAATCCCGACAAGGTCGAGCAGGCGAAGGCGAAGCCCGCAGCCCTTCAATGGTTCGTCGGTCAGGTGATGAAGTCGTCGGGCGGCAAGGCGAACCCGAAGGCGGTCAACGAGCTGTTGAAGTCCAAGCTCGGCGTCTGAACGAACAGGACAATGATGTTGTCCTTGGCGCATGATCCAGCCGGATCATGCTCTCGCGCCGTCACCACCGGCGTCGTCGCGCGCGCGTGAACGCGGCGTGATCCTGCCTCACACCCTCCCTCGATGGTCGCACTGACGCCTTCGGCGCCGAATCGCCGAAGCTGCGATTCGTTCGCGAATCCGGTCCGGGTGACCTCAAACGAGGCAAAAGTCGTCTTACCCACGAAAATTTTTTCGTTGCCAAAAATTACGACTCGGCGTTCGCGGCGCGCCGCTTTTCGTCACGGCTTGCGACTCAACGCAATGACGCTCGCGCGCCGATCGTTCGAATGCGAATTCAAGAAGTGCCTGCAATACAGGCGTTTCCTGCAACGTTGACAAATGCCGATGTCGGCAGCTCTTGCACTTCTTGCATCGTCGCGTGAACGCAATGCCGATTTGATCGGCGCCGCGCGCTGTGCGCACTGCCACCGCTGCGTCAACACTTCCTTAAGCGGGACACTGTTTTTTTCAGTCTGTTGGTGTATTCGGGAAGTAGTGCATATCGATTCCCGAGTGCACGCAGCGAGAGCCATCTCACATACTGGAGGGCAACATGGCTAAGAAGGCAAAGAAGGCGAAGAAGGCGAAGAAGGCGAAGAGCGCAGTGAAGAAGACTGCGAAGAAGACCCGCAAGGTCGCCAAGAAGAAGTAAGCCTCTCGCCTTGAGAGGATTGCCGGCGGCTTGATGCCGGCACGTCGCGAGAGCCAGCGGACGGACTGCTGAGAGGCACATCCCCACCCCAAGGCTCTGGCTGACGAAAGAGGGTGTCGGCGAGACATCAGGTCAAACGGCTGGATCGAATTTCGGAGAGGGCAACCTTCCCAAAAGCGGTCCGGCAGAAGAAACAGAGATTTCTTCGTTCGGTGCGGGGCCGGCTTGGTTCCGCAATTTCACCGGCGAGAATGCCGAGCTGAAATCTGGTCCTGACGTGTTCGCCGACCCCCTCGTTCCGGCGGCCCGCGCAGTCCGCGCCCGGCAGCCACTTTCCACATCCCATTTTCTGGATCGACGTCGAGCCTGACGGGCTCGCGTTCCTTTGCGCGACCGTACCGCGGCTTCGCGGACCGTCCGCCAGGCGTGGTAGCCCGCCGTCAACTCATCGACTGATCGGATGCGTCGGCGGCCGGGACCGGCCGGCGCCCGCGGCCATTGTCCGCGATGGTTATCGATGTCCGAAGCACCAGGGTAAACCGGCGTTCACGAATGCACGGAAATGCCTGCGGCACAGGCACTTCTGCGATTCCGGCGAACACGCCCGGCGACCCCGATTTACATCCCGTTCATCGCGATACTTAAACCGCTCTTCAAATTTGATGGGCCATGATCATCCCAACAAGCCGGCAAACGGCGAGCGCATGATCCCCAAGGGTCAGCGCGGGAATGACAGGGCGTTTCAACAGTGGACGGGGGCCGCGCTCGGGGGAGGGCGGCCAACAACAAAAAGGGGAATGACGACAATGTTTCAGGGGGTCATCGATCACGAAGGCGCTGTCCCGGTTGCTGCGACTGCAATCCAGGACGTGCTGTTCGAGCGTGGCATGTATTGGGCGAGCGGCCGCTCCGGCGTGGTCAACCTCGTCGCGGCGCACAAATGGTTCAACCTCGCGGCGCTCAAGGGACGTACCGACGCAATCGCGCACCGCCGCGAAGTCGCCGAGCAGATGTCCGACGTCGAGATCGCTGCCGCCCAGCGCGAAGCCCGCGCCTGGATGACGACGCACTAAGCTTTCGTTTTGGCGCGTTTTCTTCACGCGAACCGTAATCCACTTCGCTCGAAACCGCGCAGCTCGAGCTGGGAGCCTCGGCTCCCTCGCTCCATCTAGAACCAGTATCGCGCGGCGTAGATCGCGGTCATCAACGCTCCGGCGGCGATGACGAACTGCCGGACGATGTGAGCCGGCAGGATCCGGATCAGGTGGCCTCCGGCATAGCCGCCGACCATGGCGCCGAGCAGCATCACAGATGTCTCCGGCCACCGTACCGCTCCCTGCACGATGAAGATCAGCGTTGCGGCGAGCGACACGCAGGTCGCGAGCAGGTTCTTCAATGCCTTGATCGCCCTGATGTCGTTGGGTTCCGTGATCGACAGCACCGCGGTCAGGATGACGCCGAGCCCGGCACCGAAGAACCCTCCATAGACACACGCCAATCCCAGGACAGCACTGCTCGCGCCGGTCGAGGGCAGAGCTGCGGCCTTCTGATGTCCGGTGGTCCACGTCTGGATCCGTGGCGCGAAGGCAAACAGCAGCGTTGCGAATGCGATCAGGGCCGGCACCGGCAGGACGAACAGCCGCTCGGGAAGCAACAAGAGGATGCCGGCACCGACTCCGCCTGCAACCGTGGAGACGGAGACGAAGCTGATCGTGCGCCGCGTCGGCGGCGGCAGCTTGCCGCGATCGGCGAGCGCTGCGATCAAATGCCCCGGCGAGATCGCCACCGCATTCGACGCATTGGCGATGACCGCCGGCAGGCCTGCGGCAAGCATCGCCGGAAAGGTGATGAGCGTCGCGCCGCCCGCCAATGCGTTGATGACGCCCCCTGCGCCACCGGCCGCGAGCAGCAGAAGACTTGTTCCGGTGTCCATCCTTCACCCCTTTGCAGGGTGAGCAGGCTAGCGGGCGGAGCAGCGGCCGGTCTGGAACGTCTGTGACGCCGCCTCAATCGCGCCAGTAGACGCCCGGCGTCGTGCCGAAGGTGCGCCGGAACAGACGGGTGAGGTGGCTCTGATCGGAAAAGCCGGCATCCGCCGCAACGGCTGCGATCGGCTCGCCGGCGCGCAGCAGTTGCCGGGCAAGATTGAGCCGGGCGAGCAGGCGGAAGGCATGCGGCGCGACGCCGAGCTCGCGCCTCACCATGCGGCTGAACCCTTCGCGGCTTCGCCCGAAGCTGGCGGCGATCTCGCCGATCGGTTCTAGGCTCTCCGTCAAGGCCGTGCCGAGCTTGGCTCTGCCGGTCTGCTCGGTCGAACCGGGCGCCTCGCGCGACAGGATGTCGTTGGCGATCTCGCTGATGTGCTCGGGCGATATCTCGTCGATGCTCCGCCAGCGGTCCCCGACATTGATGATCCGGAGCGACGAGCAGGTGCGGCCCGCCGGAACATAGGCATTCAGGCAAACCGTCTCCTCACCCGGTGTCGCCACCGGTGCGTGCAGCATTCCCGCCGGGATCAGCGCGGCATGGCCCGCAGGCACAGTGACGGTCGCGCCGTCGATGCGAAAGGCGCGCGACCCCGACAGCACCAGCACGATCTGGCTCTCTTCATGGAAGTGCGGTCGGAGGCTGAGCGAGCCGGCACCGCGCCACGACGCCAGCTCGACGATGTCGTCACGGTCGGCGCGCCGGTAGTTCCAGGCTTTGGTCATGGCGAACCGGGTGATCACAGAAGTCTCGAACCGGCGGGTGAGTGATCCCCGAGCGTAGCACGAGGGTCACCGACCGTCACGGCTGCGCGACTGAAGCCATCGGTGAGGCCGTTCGCATTGTCGCGACGGCGATGAGGGCGGCAACGAGGTTGGCGGCCGCGCTGATTGCCACCGGGATGAAGTAGCTGTGGCTGACGTCGAACGCGAAGCCGGCGGCGCTCGGACCCAGCAGCGTGCCGAAAGCGACGCTGGTGTAGAGGATGCCGATGATGCCGCCGACATTGCGGCCGCCGAAATGGTCGGTGACGACAGCGGGCAGGATCGCCACCCAGCCGCCATAGAACACGCCGAACAGCAGCGCGAACACCGTGAGCGACCAGAAGCTGCCGGCGATCGCCCAGATCGCCAGCGAGACGGCCATGCCGAGATACATCGCGATCAGGAACGCATCGCGGCCGACCCGGTCGGCAATGCCGCCGAGGAAGAAGCGGCCGGCGGTGCTGCCGACGCCGATCATCCCGAGCAGCAGCACGGCGAGCGTCGGCGCCACCTGATGGTCGACGGCAAAGGGCACCAGGTGCACGAAGGGTACGAATACCCCGAACGCGCTGATCAGGCAGGCCGCATAGAGCCCGGCGAACCGGCCAGTTCGCACCGCGCCGCGGATCGAGACGCCCTGGCGGAGCGGCGCGCCTGAAACCGCTTCAAGCGGATCGCCATCCGGTCCGGTGCCATGGCGGCGCGGATCGTCGGCGATCAGGAGCGATGCGCCGATCCCGGCGGCGGCAGCAACAACGCCCAACACGACATAGGCATCGCGCCAGCCGAGGCTCGTGATCAGCCAGGTTGCGAGCGGCGGCATCACCAGTGTCCCGACTCCGATCCCGCTGACGGCGAGGCCCGACGCAAAACCGCGCCGACGCACAAACCAGCGCTGCACGGCGCCCAAGGTCGGAACATAGGCGCAACCGACGCCGGCACCGATGCCGATGCTGTAGGCGGCATAGACCTGGAGGATGGTCTGCGCCTGTCCCGCCAGCACCATGCCGAGCCCGACCAGCGCCATTCCAAGGACCGCGAGCCTGCGTGCGCCCCAGCGATCGGCAAGCGGGCCGGAGACGATGCCGAGACCGAAATACAGGAAGCCGGCGAACGAGAACACCAACGAGACCGAACCGCGCGAGGCACCGAACTCCCGCTGCAACGACTCGACAAAGGACGAGAACGTGTAGGCGCTGCCGAAGCCGATCAAGGTCACGACGAAAGCTGCTGCGACGACAAACCAGCCATAGAACGGCTTTGCTCTCTGATACCCGGCATGCATGACGGCGTTCCTCATGATCGTTCTCCCTGCGATGCGCCGCCGCCTGCCTTGGCCGGCGGATAGAACAGCATCTGCGTGCAGCGAAACAGCGCGATGGTCTTGCCGGTTGCTTCGCTGCGGATCTCGGCATCCCACACCTGGGTCGTGCGGCCGGCATGAACGAGGCGCGCCTCGCAGCTGACGCCGCCTTCGCGCGCGGCACCGATGAAGTTCGTCTTCAGCTCGCCGGTGGCGAAGCCGGTCGCGCCGTTCGGCAAGGAGGCGAGGCAGCCGAAGCCGCACGCGGTGTCCGCCAGCGCGACGATGCTTGCGCCGTGCAACAGCCCGTGCGGCGAGAAGTGCTTCGCTGCAATCTCGAAGCGGGCGCGGATGAGGCCGCGTTCGGCTTGGAGCCATTGAAAGTCCAGCAGACCGGGCAGGCTGCCGGGTTGCGATGCGTTGATACGGTCGACGCGTTGGCGGGTATCGCTCCCTGCACCGATCTCGCGCAAAGCGAGTTTGTTCGGGACCTCAGTCATGTCGTGTTCTGACTCCATCAGGGAACCGAGAGCCGCCATCGCGAGCCGCGGAAGAAGATTAGAAAATCTAACTTTAATGGCCCGGATTTCTCTGAGTTGACGTGGCTCTCAGCCTAGCGATAGGCTATATGAGCGCTGATAAGGCCCCGTTGGCAAACCAGATTTGCTGCACGATTGAGATTAGAAAATCTAAATCATGGAGAGCAGGCTTCCACCCCTGAACGCGCTCAAGGCGTTCGAGTCCGCCGCCCGCCATCTCTCGGTAAAGCTCGCGGCCGAGGAACTGTGCGTGACGCCGGGCGCGGTGAGCCAGATGCTCAAGACGCTCGAGGCCCATCTTGGCGTCAAGCTGTTCGAGCGGGTGCCGCGCGGCATCTATCTCACCGACGCCGGGCGCGACTATCTGCCGTCGATCCGCAATGCGTTTCGCCAGATCGCGGAAGCCTCGCGCCGCGTCGCTGCGTCGGTCGACGTCGGTACGCTGACGGTGAGCGTCACGCCGTTCTTTGCGTCGGCCTGGCTGGTGCCGCGCATGGCGTCGTTTCAGGGGGCGCATCCCGAGATCGATCTGCAGATCGTCACCAGCAACACGCTGGTCGATTTCTCGCGCAGCGGCGTCGACGTCGCGGTTCGCCACGGCCTCGGCCGGTATCCGGGGCTGCGCAGCGATCGCGTCGTCACGGTCGAGATGGTGGCGGTCGCCTCGCCCTCGCTGGTCGCGCGTCTCGGGCGACCGGCATCTCCCAGTGATCTCGCGGGCTGGCCGCAGGTGCATGATGCCGATCGCAAGGGGTGGAGCCTGTGGTTTCAGGCCAATGGCATCGCCGAGGTTCGCACGCCCCGCGGTCCCTCGTTCGACGACAGCGGTCTGCTGCTGAAGGCCGTGCTGACCGGGCAGGGCGCAGGCCTGCTGCCGGCGGCGATGGTCGCAAATGAGATCGAGAGCAGCGAACTGATCCAGTTGCTGGAGACCGCGCATCTGGAGGAGTTCGCCTACTATCTCGTCTGCCCCGACAACCGGCAGGGGCTTCCGAAGATCGCAGCGTTCAGGGAATGGATATTGGGGCCGATGACGCAGTCAGCGCTTGGGGACCGCTAGTTATCTCGCCGCCGCGCTCTACCGATAGAACGCGTTCGGCGGCACGCCAAAATGCTTGCGGAACATCGCGGTGAAGGCGCTCTGGCTGGCATAGCCGGCATCGAGCGCGACATCGACCACCCGCGCGCCGCGCGCGAGGCGTTCGAGTGCGAACAGCAGGCGGGCCTGCTGCCGCCATTCGCCGAACGTCATGCCGGTTTCCTTGGCGAAGAGACGATAGATCGTCTTCGACGTCAGCTTCAGCCGGCGCGCCCACTGCTCGGCGGTGGAGGCGTCGTCCGGACGGGCCACCAGCGCCGCACAGATCCGCGCCAGCCTTTGGTCGCGCGGCATCGGCAGATGCAGCGGCAGCACGTCGATCTCGCGCAACTGGTCGAGCAGCACGCGCATCAGGCGCTCGTCGGACGTCGCGGGCGCATAGTCCAGCGGCACCCCCATCGCGGCGACGAACAATTCGCGCAGCAGCGGCGAGACCGTGAACACGCAGCTGGTCTGCGGCAGATTGGGGACCGCGTCGGCATCGACGAACACGGTGCGGATCTTGACCGCGCCGCACATCCGGACCTCGTGCGCGAGACCGGCTACCAGCCACACCGCGCGATTGGGTGGCACCACCCAGGTGCCCTCGGCGCAGCGCACGATCATCACGCCTTCGATCGCGTAGAGCAGCTGGCCGCGCGGATGCGCATGCAGGCCGGTCGATGTGCCGCTCGGATAGTCGATCTCCATCGCCGCCATCGGCCGCGCCGTGGCGTGATAATCGAGGTGCCGTGTGATCAGCTCGTCCAACACGTCTTCATCTCGCATGTCCCAATCTCGCTAGGTGAGGTCATTCTAGCGTGAGACGGACTTCGGCGCGACAGGTAGTTGCTGGTGTGTCCTTCACCAACGCGCTGCCGGATCATGCTCAAGAAGAATGCTGCACTTCTCTATCCCTTCGTTGCCATCGTGCTGTGGGCCGGCAACGTCATCGTCTCGCGTCTGTCGGCGCACACGATCGGTCCGCAGGCAATTACCTTCTATCGCCTGCTGGTCGCGGTGCTGCTGATGTCCCCGTTCGTGGCGCGCGCAGCCTGGCGCAATCGTCGCGCGATCTGGCCGCATCTCGGGCCGCTCGCGATCCTCGGTTTCCTTGCGATGTGCCTGTTCCAGAGCCTGTCGTATCTGGCGGCCGAGACCACCACTGCGACCAACATGGCCGTGTTCACCGCGCTGACGCCGCTATTGACGGTCGCGCTCAGCGCCGCGCTGCTCGGCGAGCAGCCGACGCTTGGCATGATCTGCGGCGCGCCGCTGTCGTTCGCGGGCCTCGTCTATCTCGTCAGCGGCGGCGAATTGTCGTCGCTGTTGCAGAACGGCGTGCATGCGGGCGACGCACTGATGCTGCTGGCCGCGATCGTCTATGCGTTGTACGGCGTGCTTTTGAAGCGCTGGAATCTACCGATCACCGGCTGGCAATCCACCTACATGCAGGCACTGTGCGCGCTGGCCGTGATGTTTCCCGCGTTCCTCGCGACACCGACGCCGCTGCGGCAGGTCAACGCGGCGACCTGGCCGCTGATCGTCTATGCCGGCGCGCTGGCCTCGGTGGTGCTGCCGTTCCTGTGGATCCGCGGGGTCGCGCAGCTTGGCCCGAACCGCTGCGCCATCTTCATGAACCTGCTGCCGGTGCTGACGGCTGCTGCCGCGATCGTGATGCTGGGTGAGCCCGTCAGGTCCTTCCACGTCATCGGCGGCGGCCTCGCGCTGCTCGGCGTCGCCTGCGCGCAGGCGTTTCCGCGGCCGCTGTTGCGAGTGCAGCGTGCTTGAGCATGAAGACGCGATCATCTCCTAGATGCGGCCTATCGTCACATCGATGACGGTTCAATTTTTCGCTGCGCGGGCGTTACGACGTCGTGTCCGCGCAACTCCCGAGTTCCAAAACGCGAGAAGATGTTTCTGATCATTGCTGATCGATGTTCGGTCACTGTCGAATCTGCGTGCTCGTAGCTCGCTTGGATCATGAACTTCACATCCAGAGCGATCAAACTAAAGGATAGCTAGCTTCTCACTTCGAGTCGTGAGGGTTTGCTGGTTTCATCGGTAGTTGTCTCGGGCGAGTCATGAAGAAGAAGATCGCATTTGGTGCGATTCTGGTCGGCGCAATCATCCTGGTTTTGTTCGCGCAAAAAATTTTGGACCGTCACGAATCTCCTAGCGGAGACGCTGCTCTTTAGCGGTCAACGCACGGCTATCATTATTAGCCGCCTGGAGGCGCAGGAGCAGACCGCGAACAAGCAAGAGCAGACGGCGAGTAAGCAGGAGCAGGTTGCAAGCAAGCAGGAGCAGGCCGCTAGCCGGCAGGAGCAGATTGCAAACAAGCAGGACGAGGCTGCAAGCAAGCTTGAGCAGGCTGCAAGTCAGCTGGAGCAGACGGCAAATAAACTGCGGGCGGATATTGGTGCGGTAATCGACCGGCAGGACCGCGGTCAGCCTGCGCCCGATCTGCAGGGCAATTTGATTCAAGTTTCGCTGCCTCAAAGCGAATATGGACCGATGACGCCGGTCTCCATGACAAAAATCTCGCCGCGAGAATTTCTGATCGCCAACTACCGGGATGTCTATCTGTTCGACCAGGACCAACGCACTGCGGTGCCGCTTGAGATCGACGTCGAACTGCCTGTCTGGAGCCCAACGGCCGTGTTCTATTCGGCCTTCTACGACAGGATCTTCATCGCGAACTACGTGGGAGGCGACATTATCGTCGCTCGGCTTGAGCGTACGCCGTCCGGCGCAAAGCTTCATCTGACCGAGCGGATAGCGGATGTCGGTATCAAGGGGGCGGAGGGAGTGGCGATCTCGCGAGGAGGTCGATTCATGGGCGTGGCGGACTACGACGGCAACGTGGTCTCCATGTTCGAACGCGTCGATGATAAATGGATTCTGCGCTGGAAGCGGGATCTGCTGGCCTCTCACGGCATCACGATTATCGGAGATGAGGTCTTCGCCTCAGGTCAGGGGAGCATTGTCAAGCTGTCGATTGAAACCGGGCAAGAGCTTGCCTGGACTGCAAATATCGGCTCCCGGCCCATTCAATTTGCCACTTGCATCAACGAAGACGAAAGCACAGGCGATCTGATCGGTTCGGATCCAATGTCCGGCGTCGTTTTCACGATGACGAAGGGCTTTCAGTTAAAGGACGTGTTCGGCGCGAACGGTCCGACCCATGCAAATCTGTCCGCGCCGTTCTGTGCCTATCGGGACAAGGACGCAGTCTATATTCTGTCCACCTACCAGGACAGGCTCGTCGCTATCAGCGAAACCGTGACAACCTCTTTCGAGTTCGGATACCCACGATGGAACTACATCGCTGATCAATCGCGATTTCGATACCCCTCGGTGATGTCGCGCGGATCCGTCCAGTTCGATGCGCCGAGCTATCGGATGTTCGACAAGACTGTGCGTGCAGCCTATGGCGCGCTGGCGGCGAGTGACGGCACGCTGTTGATGATGCCCGCCCGCGGAGATTTGTTTGGCGACGAGTCGACCTTTTACGCGACCGGCATAGCGAGCGACCCAAACTGGCTTGCCATCGTCTCCAATTCATCACCCAAGGCAGTTCTCTATAACCGCAAGACGGGGGCGCTGGGTGGCGTAACGATTGGCGAGTGGGATTGCTGGGCGCAAGCGAGCGAAATCCTGTGTCCATCGCGGCGCTATTCCATCGGCGAACTTTCTGCTGCCGCGGGCATGTTGGATCGCGAGGAAGAGGCCAAGATGGCGGGAGGCTGGGTTGGCAGCGCGATCCCGCTGCTGAAGTACTGGGCAGAATGGGCATCAACGCCTCGCTCGGCAGAGGCGCGCCCCTAGACGTCAGCGGGCTCACTCTGCGTGATAACACGCAGGCTCTACATCAGCGATCTCGCGGTTTTGATCACATATGAAGGGCCGGGCCAGAATAGAGCGCCACGGTCGGCGGTCACTTGTTCGGTGAAACGGAGTGATCGCGATGCGTGGTGCCTTGGTCTTGACGTTGCCTCTTGTGATCCTGTGGAGTGCGGTTGCCGACGCGGCACCTGCGCATCACCGGCGTGTGCGACAACACCTCATCATTCGTCCGAGCGAAGAGGTGCTCGCACCTGGCTGGTACAGATATCCCGGCTACGGGCCGATCCCGCCAAGCGAGAACCGGAATCTCGATCCATCCACCCGCGGTAGCGGCTGACGCCGGTGCCGCGTCGCTGAGTGACCCGCCTCACATCGCTCGCGGAGCAGTTCTGGGAGCGTGTCGGGCAAGGCGATGCAATGGTGCGTCGGCCCAATTGTGGAGGAGGGTAAATCATGCGTTCAGTTTCACTGAGCTTCGCCGTCGCAACCGCGATTGCTCTGTTCACGTTCGGTCAGTCTGCTTCTGCCGCTCCCATCGGTGCAGTCGTGAAGGCGTGCGACAGAACCGCAGGATGCTACTACCCAAGGCTGGAGACCTGTCGGGTTGCTCGTCGAAAGCCTGCTTCTACTGCCCCAACGACGGCAAGCGGCAGTGCTTCGGAGTGCAGTGAGGTGGCAGGGGCCTGCTTCAGGCAGGCCCCTTTGCGTCTGAGACCCTGTACCGGTTGCAAAGGGGCTAGCGGAGACGGACGGATACCTCTCTCTTCCATCGAACAGGAGGTTGGTCAACGGATCGAGCGATGCTGCGTCGTTGATCAGCTTGTGCAGAGATCGCTCGTGACACGCTCTTCGAGCATGGCGATGGTTCCCTTGAGATTGTCGTGCCGCTCGTGGAGCGACCTTGCCAAAATCGGATACCTTGTGTCCGATCGGTCATGAATTCCCGCGCGCGTTTCTTCGGTCGCAATGTCGGCTTCGATCTGCTGGCAGGCCAGGACAAGATCGGACAGCATCTTCCTGACCGTCGACTCTCGTCCGGTGCTTGCGCGAGCTGTCTCAAAACGATGATGCATGTTCATGTGCGTGCTCCGAATGTCCGAGTTCGGTACACCGCGAACCGCGGGCGCCGAACTATTCACGGGCACATCGCAAGTCGCTTGCCAGGAGCGGGGCCGTAAGAATACGGCCGGACGAAAATCCGATGGGTCTCGCGGGCTATTCCCGGCGCCAAGCCGGTACGCAAGCGCTTAGCGTGACGCGCTTGTAGTCTCGAGCGGCATTCTGATCTCCGGATTGTTCAGCAAACTTGACCGCTGCCTCCATGTCCTGGGAGGCAGACGCGCTATCGCAGAACAGGCTGTGAATTTCCGCCCGGTATCGATATGCCCGGTAGTTCATCGGGTTGTACTGAAGCGCCAAATTGTAGTTGCTTTGTTCCTCAGCGGCGCCACGGCGCGCTTGATCCGACTGACTGTTGAAGTTGGCCAGGCGATTGAGCGCCTGGAGTGTTCCAAGCTCGGTGTAACGTTGAGACATCGCGCCGAAACTTGCAGGAAGTGCTTCGGCCGAAGAAGCAGGTTGCTTCGCCGCGCTGTGCGCGCGTTCAATTTCGATCTTCTTGTATTTGATGGCGTTGTCGTAGTCCCGCAGGCTTTGGAAGGTGCTCGATATTTCGCCGTTGATCGGCACGATATAGGCAGTCGAGAGCCGACGATCGCTCAGCAGGTTGAGGCACGCCTGTATCTTTGCCTGCGCAGGCAGGACGTCGCGACATTCCTTGTCGACCACACGCCGCTCGTCCGGCGAATGCACGGCTGGCGGCGTCTGGGCAGCAGGCAGGACAACAGCCAGTGCGAAGCAGACCGCTAACCTGAGAGCACGACTCGGGCCGTCCATTTTGTTTCTTTGCCTTCAGCCCGACCTCGACCAGCCAGCGGATACTTCGTGCGGGCTCCATGATGATTTGATGCCAAATAATCAAGCCGAGGGGAAGCTGCGACTTCCACCCCGGCTCTCCCGGACGCTAGTCATCGATGAACTCAAAAGTGAGGCCGTCCGTGACTGGGACAGACCGAACGGCCTCAGCCGGCCCACAGGACCAAAATGGAAGAATGCGGCCGGCTGTCCAGCTACGGTGTCGCCGGCCAGATGGTTTCGCCAGCCAATTGACGTCGCGACCGTCCGACCCCTTCGAACCGTTGGCTCAGGTCACCTTTGCTTCCTTGGTGATAGCGGCAATTGAGGGACCCGATTTTCGAACGATTGAAGCAAATTGTTGATCGGAGACCTTGAGGCGCTTCCTCAATATTTTGACTTGGACCTTGTCGCGCAGATCCAGCGAATTGCGAAAATAGGTTTGCCTGTGCTTGTTCATGGGAGCTCGGCTCGCAAAGGACATAAGTTGCTCGCGATGTTGCGGCATTGCGTCGACATCGATCGGTCGACGAGGGGACCGGTCGCCCTCGCGAGCGTGCCGTCGCCGCCTACGCAACGCCGGGCCAAGGGCGACGTTCCATTAACGCCGCCGGCGCCTGCTAGGAGCGCGCTGGGTCGGTTTGACGACAGGTCGTCATGACAAACGCTGCCTTGCTGCATTGCCAATCGCTGCCAAGCGCAGCGCTCGAGACGGGGCGTGGGGCAGCAACGATCGCCAGCACAACAACCATGCAAGCCAGCGAAGTTGCGATGACGAACCTGCGGGCCTTGGATGAGAAGTGCTGCCGCAACCAGGGAGCCAGATCGGCGGATCGGCGAAGCTGGGCGTTACGCAAAACCTGGTCGATATCCTGGAATTGAATGCCACTGTCCTGCTGCATGGCTTTACTCCGGAAACATTCAGGTGATGAAAAACTCAGGGAATGCTGCGCGCGGTTTGTTTCGCGCTCGCTTCGACGCGCCGGGAATGATGTTTCGTTCACGCGGAGGTGACGACCGGTTCAGGCCGAGGGGCTTGGGCGGCTAGCGAACCATCGGATCAAAGTGGGGTGTCGGATATCAGCGGCACCCGGTCTGCAGACGCTACCGGGGCCTGCCCAACAGGCGAAGGGTGGCGGAGAGGGAGGGATTCGAACCCTCGATACAGCTTGAGACCGTATGACGCTTTAGCAAAGCGTTGCCTTCAGCCACTCGGCCACCTCTCCAATGGCGCCGATATGCCCGAGTGGGCGCTGAGCCGCAAGCGGCAGATTCAGATTGCGACAAGGTGATTTGGTGGCAGCTCAGCCGCCGGCCGCCCCGGAGCGGGCGCAGAGCCTCTATACAGGGCGGCGCCTTGCAGGTGCGGGGCCGAATAGTGGATGAAATGCTAGTTATAACAACGAGTTAGTTTTATTTTCGCAAGGCCTGAACGCAGCCCCTCGCAAGACTGTTGAAAACCGGCCGCGCCGGCTCATTCCACGCTGGCGCCGCGGCGCAGGTCGGCGTCGATCTGCAATCTGGTCCCGCCGCCGAAGCGGGCGCGGTAGACCTGCAGGTTCTCCATGATCCGCTGGACGTAGTTCCGCGTCTCCGAGAACGGAATCAGCTCGACCCAGTCGACCGCGTCGACCTTGGGATCGCGCGGGTCGCCATAGCGCTCGATCCACTTCTTCACGCTGCCGCGGCCGGCATTGTAGGCGGCGAAGGTCAGGATGTAGGAGCCGCGATAGTCCTCGAGCAGGCCGCCGAGTTCGGCGGCGCCGAGCATCGCGTTGTAGACCGGATCGGTCTTCATCCGGTTCAGGTCGAAGCCGATGCCGGCGCGCTTGCAGACGTAGCGTCCGGCGTCCGGCGTCACCTGCATCAGGCCGTAGGCCTGGGCCGGCGACACCACCGCCGGATTGAACGCGCTCTCCTGACGCGCAATCGCGTAGACGACGCTCGGCTCGACCTCCGGTCCGACCTGGCGGAACGATGGAATGCCGTTCACCGGATAGGCGTAATGATCGAACGGCAGTCCGCGATTGAGCGCGGCCTTGCCCATCAGCAGCATGCCGCGAGCATCGCCATGGCGCGCGGTGAGTTCGCCGAGGTCGGCCAGCGCCTCCGGATCGCCATTGTCGCCCATGTCGCCGAAGATCGGGATCGCGAGCTCGCGCGCGTCGATTTCGTAGAGCAGCCCGACCGCGCGCACGATTTCCAGCCGGTCGGCGCCGCGGCCGCGCGGCGCGCTGTTCAATTCGATCTGCGGCAGGCCGAGCTTGGCGCGCGCGAGCTGGCCGTAATAGCTGGTCGACTGCTCGGCCGCACGTGCGTAGGCGGCGCGCGCCTCCTGGCCGCGGCCGGCGGCTTCCGCGGCGCGGCCCTGCCAATAGCCGGCACGCGCAAGCGCGGTCGGGTTGGCGCTGCCGACGCCGATCCGCGCGAAATGCTGGGAGGCGAGGGCGGGGTCGTTGAGAAAGCGCAGCGCGATCCAGCCTGAGGTGAATTCCTGCTCGGTCTTGTAGATGTCGCGGGCGGGCAGCGCCGCGTCGCGCGCGATCAGATAGGCGGTGCGAAACTCGTTGACGTCGATCATCTTGCGCGCCAGCAGGCGGCGCTCGACCCACCATTCGTCGACGTTGAACAGCCGCGCGGCGTCCTTCGGCGCGCTCAGCATCAGCTGCGCGGCCTCGCTGAACTTCTCCTCGCGGCGGAGTAGCTGGATCTTGGCGAACAAATAGCCGGTGTCGCCGGAGAGTTCGCGCGGCACCTCTTCGAGCAGCGCGCGCAGGTTCGAGCCTTTGCGGTTCGCTGCGATGCGCGCCTTGGCGAGCGCCAGATAGCCGGAGCCGAGACGTCTGGCCGCGCGGAGGCCGGCGGCCTCGTTGTCGGTGCCGTAGAGCATGGTGTCCATGCGCGCCTTGTGGTCGCCGGCGGTCAGGAACGAGCCGAACTGGTCGAGCGCGGTGCTTTCGGTGTCCTCGCTCATCGGGTCGTTGCGCCAGGCCTCGCGCACCAGGCGCTCGGCATTGCCGCGGTCGCCGCGTCCGATCATCACCTTGGCGAGTGCGAGCCGGCCCTTGGCCGAGACCGGCGATTCATTCTGGAACCAGGCCCACA
Organism: Bradyrhizobium sp. ma5; assembly: GCF_042258955.1. Lineage (NCBI taxonomy): Bacteria > Pseudomonadati > Pseudomonadota > Alphaproteobacteria > Hyphomicrobiales > Nitrobacteraceae > Bradyrhizobium > Bradyrhizobium sp. ma5. The sequence goes on along the minus strand of NZ_CP170156.1, from coordinate 5,051,667 downwards.
CCGCGGAATCGTCGCGATGGTCGTCCCATAGCGATGCCTCGATGCGGCGGCGCAGGAAGGTCTGCGAGGGCCAGCTCGGATTGGCGTCGAGGAAGGCGCGGTAGCGCTCGACCGAGGCGCCATTGTCCTCGCTGCGCAGGATCAGCCATTCGGCAAGCTTGCGCGCAACCGGATCGGAGATCGAGGCCTCGGCCTCGGTGGCGTCTGCCGCCTTGCGCTTGCGCAGCAGCTCGACGACGCTCGCAAGCGCCTCCTTGTCGGACTGCGACGTCGACGATGTCGCGGCCACGGCCGCGGGCAGCACCGGCTTGCGCGCGAGCGGCGCGGCATGCTGGCGGGTCGCCGGAACCAGCGCGGGGGCGGCGGCGCGGACGGGCGCCGGCTTGTTCGGCAGGCTTCCTGTCCCAGCCGGAGAAGCGGGCTTCGGCGCAGTGGTCTTTGCCTCAGTGGACTTGGACGTGGTGCTCTTTGACGCGGCGGCCTTCGAAGCGTCGGTTTTGGAAGAAGCGGCCTTGGCGCCGTCGGCCTTCGCGGCGCCGGATTTCGAAGAAGTCGCCTTGGCGGCATCCGTCTTGGTCCCGCCGGTCTTGGTCTCGCCGTTCTTGGCGGCGGTTGGCTTTGAAGCATGCGCCTTCGAGGTGCCGGCCTTGGAAGCGTCGGTCTTGGCAGCGGCGCCCTTGGAAGCCGCGCTCTTCGAGGCAGCTGTCTTGGAGGCCGCGTCGTGGGCGGCCGGCGTTGCGACTGGAACATCCTCGGCGGCCCATGCATCGGCCGTGATGACGGCCAAGCCGACGACGAGCGCGAGGCTCGTCGCCAGCGCCGTCGATCGCAATGTGCCTGCGCGGGCGGAACGGATCACAGAAGTCCTCCGCGGCCCCGAATCATCTGGTCGTTTGGGCCATCGGTTCTTATTTGATTGAAAACGTAGACAAAATACTAAGAAGCCTGCCGGTGCGGCTGTTTGCGCCAGCACAACGGCAAAATCGCGGCTGGAACCGGCTGGGAATAGGTTCGGTACGGCCCTTTCGCCTATCGGTCAGACCCGATATGAATTGCCTTTCGTGGCGTTTCGCATCAACCGGATGCCGGTTGCACGGACGTGAAGCAAGACAACAACAAGGGTCCGTCGACCTAGCCTTTAGCCTGAAGCGTTTGGAGGAAGTCCATGGCAGCCAAGACAAAATTCCGGGGATCATTCACTGCCTTGGTGACGCCCTTCAAAAACGGCGCGGTGGATGAGGCGGCGTTCCGCGGCCTCGTGAACTGGCAGATCGCCGAGGGTACGCACGGCCTGGTGCCGGTCGGCACCACGGGCGAGAGCCCGACGCTGAGCCATGACGAGCACAAGCGCGTGGTCGAGTGGTGCATCGAGGAGGCCAAGGGCCGGGTGCCCGTGATCGCCGGCGCCGGCTCGAATTCGACCAAGGAGGCGATCGAACTCGCCGAGCACGCCGAGAAGGCCGGAGCTAATGCGGTGCTGGTCGTGACGCCGTACTACAACAAGCCGACCCAGGAAGGCATGTACCAGCACTTCAAGGCCATCAACGATGCGATCGGGATTCCGATCATCATCTACAACATCCCGCCGCGCTCGGTGATCGACATGTCGGTCGACACCATGGCGCGGCTGTTCGAGCTGAAGAACATCGCTGGCGTCAAGGATGCGACCGCGAGCATGGTGCGGGTGTCGCAGCAGCGCGCCGCGATGGGCGAGGACTTCAACCAGCTCTCCGGCGAGGATGCCACCATCATCGGCTATATGGCGCATGGCGGCCACGGCTGCATCTCGGTGACCTCGAACGTCGCGCCGCGGCTGTGCTCGGAGTTCCAGACCGCCTGGCAGAAGGGCGACGTCACCACCGCGCTGAAGATCCACGACAAGCTGATGCCGCTGCACACCAACCTGTTCATCGAGAGCAATCCTGCGCCGGTGAAGTATGCGATGTCATTGCTCGGCAAGCTGGACGAGAAGCTGCGCCTGCCGATGGTGCCGGTCTCTGAATCGACCCGCCAGGCCGTCCGCAGCGCCATGGTGCATGCCGGCCTGATCAACTGAACCGAGCCGGTACCGCCGTGAACAATACTGTGCGCAATGTTGAACAGAAGGGGATGGGCATGCTGAAGGAATTCCGCGATTTCGCCATGAAGGGCAATGTCGTCGACCTCGCGGTCGCCGTCATCATCGGTGCAGCCTTCGGCGCGATCGTCACCTCGCTGGTCGGCGACGTCATCATGCCGATCATCGGCGCGATCACGGGTGGCCTCGACTTCTCCAATTATTTCACCGGACTTTCCAAGACCGTGACGGCGACCAATCTGGCCGACGCCAAGAAGCAGGGCGCGGTGCTGGCCTGGGGCAATTTCCTCACGCTGACGCTCAATTTCCTGATCGTCGCCTTCGTGCTGTTCATGGTCATTCGCGTCATGAGCCAGTTCAAGCGCAAGGATGAGGCCAAGCCCGCCGAGCCGCCGAAGCCGTCCGACGAGGTCGTGCTGCTGACGGAAATCCGCGACCTCCTCAAGAAGGGCTAACGTGGCCGACAAGAACGAACGTCCGATCAAGGTTGTCGCTGAAAACCGAAAGGCCCGCTTCAACTACGCCATCGAGGATACCGTCGAGGCCGGCATTTCGCTGACCGGCACCGAGGTGAAGTCGATCCGCAGCGGCAAGAGCACGATCGCGGAATCCTATGCGGATTCCAAGGACGGCGAGATATGGCTGATCAACGCCAATATCCCGGAATATCTGCAGGCCAATCGCTTCAACCATGAGCCGAAGCGGCCGCGAAAACTCCTGCTGCATCGCAAGCAGATCAACAAGCTGCTTGGGGCCGTCGACCGCGAGGGCATGACGCTCATTCCGCTGAAGCTGTACTTCAACGAGCGCGGCCGTGCCAAACTGCTGCTCGCCGTCGCCAAGGGCAAGAAGCTGCACGACAAGCGCGAGTCCGAGAAGAAGCGTGACTGGGGCCGCGAAAAGGGCCGCCTGATGCGGGCGCGGGGCTAGGGCGTTCCGAGTCCCGTCACTGCGACGATGGCGGATGGAGATTGGTCCGATGAACCAGAGCAGCCTCACCGACGTTGACTGGAGCAAGATCCCGGCGCCCACGGACGATGGCGGCGCGGCGCATCTGACCGGCATGACGATCCCGCCGGTCAGACTGCGCGCCACCGACGACACCTCGGTGGCGCTGTCGGCGCTCGAGGGCCGCACCGTGGTGTTCGCCTATCCGCGAACCGGCGAGCCCGGCAAGATCGGGCTGGTCGACGATTGGGACATGATTCCGGGGGCCCGCGGCTGTACGCCGCAGACCTGCGCTTTCCGCGACCTGTTCGCCGAACTGAAGGCGGCTGGTGCCGCCCAGGTGTTCGGGCTGTCGACGCAGAGCAATGCGTACCAGACCGAGATGGCGTCGCGCCTGCATCTGCCGTTCCCGGTGCTGTCCGACGAAGCCTTGGAACTGACGCACGCGCTGAGATTGCCGACGATGTCGGTGGCGGGCCTGACGCTGATCAAGCGGCTCGCGCTTGTGATCGACGATGCGCGCATCACGCACGTGTTCTATCCGGTGTTCCCGCCCGACCGGAACGCCGGCGACGTGCTGGAATGGCTGAAGGACAATCCGCCGAAGGGCTAAGGCGTTTTCGAACGACCTGGATACGCGCTTCGCGAAGTGGATACGGCAGAAGGCGCTAGCCGAGCTCCTTGCGCACGGTCGCGAAGACCTTGCGGAACATGTCGGTCGTTAGCACGCCCGTGTTCGTGTTGTAGCGCGAGCAGTGGTAGCTGTCGTAGAGCTTGAAAGTGCCCGCGCTATGCACGGCGCCGTGCACAAAGGGCGCGGCAGCCAAACGAACATCCAGCGCCCGCAATGTTGATTCGTGGGCGATTCGCCCGAGCAGCACGATCGCGCGCAGCTTCGGCATCGCGGCGATCGTGGCGCGGAGGAACTGCCGGCAGGTGTTGATCTCAACCGGCAGCGGCTTATTTTGCGGCGGCACGCAGCGCACCGCGTTGCTGATCCGCGCGTCGACCAGCTTCATGCCGTCGTCGGGCCGCGCCCGATAGACGCCGCTGGCAAAACCATATTCGAGCAAGGTCGCGTAGAGCAGGTCACCGGCATAATCGCCGGTGAACGGACGGCCGGTGCGGTTGGCGCCCTGCATGCCCGGCGCCAGGCCCACGATCAGCAGCCGAGCATTCGGATCGCCGAACGATTCCACCGGCGAGTTGAACCAGTCGGGGTTGCGCGCGCGGGCTTCTGCGCGGAAATCGGCCAGCCTTGGACAGAGCTGACAGTTGCTGTCGGGACGCGTCGGGGCGGCGACGAGATTACTCGTCGAATTCGTCATCAGCTCCCCGGGGGGCCATGGTGGTCGCGCGCTGCAGGAATTGCGGGGAGTGGTGACGCGGTTCGCGCGGGGCCGGACGTTCGGACGGATCGCGGCCAAGCTTGGATTGCAGCTCGACGAGGTCGGTGAAGACGTCGGCCTGGCGGCGCAGCTCGTCGGCGATCATCGGCGGCTGGCTCGCAATGGTGGAGATGACGGTGACGCGAACGCCGCGGCGCTGCACGGCCTCGACCAGAGAGCGGAAGTCGCCGTCGCCGGAAAACAGGATCATCTGGTCGATGTGCTCGGCCAGCTCCATGGCATCGACGGCGAGCTCGATGTCCATGTTGCCCTTCACCTTGCGGCGGCCGCTGGCGTCGATGAATTCCTTGGTCGCCTTGGTGACCACGGTGTAGCCGTTGTAGTCGAGCCAATCGATCAGCGGACGGATCGACGAATACTCCTGATCCTCGATGATCGCCGTGTAGTAGAACGCACGAAGCAGCGTGCCGCGACTCTGGAATTCCTTGAGAAGGCGCTTGTAGTCGATGTCGAAGCCGAGCGTCTTTGCAGTTGCATAAAGATTGGCTCCATCGATGAAGAGCGCGATCTTGTTGGAAACAGGTGACGACATCAAAGTGTTCTCGCGTGGTTGTTAGTGTTCTTAGCGCGGCGGTGATCAACCGCGCGTAATTTCCGGCGTTGCTGCCTAAAGTTCTGTGAATCTTTCCCCACGACAGTCACCACCGCAATTATGGTGAGGCGAGGGCAAAAAGCCTAGACCTTTGACATTGCAATGAAGAGATTTACTTGCCTGGGACAGCAACCTAGCCATGTCGTCAGACGCTCCGGCCGTTCTGGCCCCGGCAGAGGGGGTTATCAGAGCCTGTTGGGAAGGCAAATCACAAATTTTGCCTTGCGAAACGGGGGCTAGCCCTATAACTAACCCTCATAACCTACATGTTCGGTCCCTTTTACCACGGAGCGCCTCGAGATGGCTCGCGTCACCGTCGAAGATTGCATTGATAAGGTCGACAATCGTTTCGACCTCGTCCTGTTGGCCGCGCATCGCGCCCGGATGATCTCGTCGGGATCGCAACTCACGGTTGATCGCGACAACGACAAGAACCCGGTCGTGTCGCTGCGGGAGATCGCCGATTCGACGATCTCGCCGGAGGACCTGAAAGAGGAACTCGTGCACTCCCTGCAGAAGTTCGTCGAGGTCGACGAGCCCGAGCCGGACACTGTGCCGCTGATCGGTTCCGCCGGTGCCAGCGTCGACGCCGACGACACCGAGGTCGCGGTCGAGCGCATGACCGAGGAAGAGCTGCTGAAGGGCCTCGAGGGCCTGGCGCCCCCGGAAGAGCAGCCCGAGGAAGACGAGTAGGCTCGTCGTTCGGCTCCGCATCTCGGATCAATTTGCCAAAGGCCCGGAGATTGCTCCGGGCCTTTGCTTTTGTTGACAATTTCGCTGTTACGGTGCGTCCTATGCGGGCGCGGGAAATTGAATGGTTCCAGGGCCCGCGCGGGGTGCAGCTTCGTTCGAAAGCGCACTAGATTGAGGAGACGGGACGTTCCGGTCCCGCGCGAGAGGCAGCGAGTTCATGGCGTATCGACGCCGCAGTTCCATCCAGATGCAGGCTGCAACCGAAACGGTCGCGGTCGCGCCGGCGTCGCCCGCGGCGGAGAGGCCGGCCAAGCCGCGGACCCGAATGATGCGACAATATGACCTTGTCGAACGCGTCCGGTCCTATAACCCCGACACCAACGAAGACCTGCTCAACCGCGCTTACGTCTACGCCATGAAGGCGCACGGCACTCAGACGCGTGCCTCCGGCGATCCCTATTTCTCGCATCCGCTCGAGGTCGCCGCGATCCTCACCAACCTCAAGCTCGACGATGCCACGATCGTGGCGGCGCTGCTGCACGACACGATCGAGGACACCGAGGCGACGCGGGCCGAGATCGACCATGTGTTCGGCCATGAGATCGGCGCGCTGGTCGAAGGCCTGACCAAGCTGAAGCGGCTGGAGCTGGTGTCGCGCGAGGCCAAGCAGGCCGAGAATTTGCGCAAGCTGCTGCTGGCGATCGCCGACGACGTCCGCGTGCTGCTGATCAAGCTCGCCGACCGCCTGCACAACATGCGCACGCTGGAATTCGTGCCGCCGGCCTCACGCCGCCGCATCGCCGAGGAGACGCTCGATATTTATGCGCCGCTGGCCGGCCGCATGGGTATGCAGGAGATGCGCGAGGAGCTGGAGGACCTGTCGTTCTTTGTGCTCGATCCCGAAGCCTATGCGGTGGTCAAGCAGCGGCTCGATTCACTGGCCGAGCGCAACCGCAACCTGATCGGCGAGATCGAAACCCAGCTCTCCAAGAACCTGCAGAAGAACGGCATCACCGCGCGGGTGTTCGGCCGCCGCAAGCAGCCGTTTTCGATCTGGACCAAGATGGAGCGCAAATCGGTCGGCTTCGAGCAGCTGTCCGACATCTACGGCTTCCGCGTCATCCTCGACGATGTCGGCGCCTGCTATCGCGCGCTCGGCATCGTCCATACCACCTGGCCGGTGGTGCCGGGCCGCTTCAAGGACTACATCTCGACGCCGAAGCAGAACGACTATCGGTCGATCCACACCACCGTGATCGGGCCGGGCAAGCAGCGCGTCGAGCTGCAGATCCGCACCGAGGAGATGAACCAGATCGCCGAGTTCGGCATCGCCGCGCATGCCTTCTACAAGGAAGGGGCGGGCTCGCCGCATGAGCGGCTGAAGCACGAGTCCAACGCCTTCGCCTGGCTGCGCCACACCATCGGCATCCTCTCGGAGAGCTCCAACCCGGAAGAATTCCTCGAGCACACCAAGCTCGAGCTGTTCCACGACCAGGTGTTCTGCTTTACGCCGAAGGGCAAGCTGATCGCGCTGCCGCGCAACGCCAACGTGATCGACTTCGCCTATGCCGTGCACACCGGCGTCGGCAACAGCGCGGTCGGCTGCAAGATCAACGGCAAGTTCGCGCCGCTGTCCTCCGAGCTGCAGAATGGCGACGAGGTCGAGGTGCTGACCTCGAAGGCGCAGTCGGCGCCGCCATCGGCCTGGGAAGCGCTCGCCCGCACCGGCAAGGCGCGCGCCGCGATCCGGCGTGCCACGCGCGATGCGGTGCGCGACCAGTATGCCGGCCTCGGCCGCCGCATCGTCGACCGCCTGTTTGCCCGCGCCAAGATCGAATATGCCGACGACAAGCTGAAGGGCGCGCTGCCGAGGCTGGCGCGCACCTCGATCGAGGACGTGATGGCCTCGGTCGGACGCGGCGAGATCAAGGCCTCCGACGTCGCGCGCGCGATGTATCCCGACTACAAGGAAGAGCGGCTGCTGCGCTACGGCGCGAAGGGTATGGCCGCCAAGCTGAAGACGCAGCCGGCGGCGCATCCGGCACGCGCCGCCTCGGTGATCCCGGTGCGTGGCATCAATTCCGACCTGCCCGTGAAGTTCGCGCCAAACGGCGGCGCCGTGCCGGGCGATCGGATCGTCGGCATCGTCACGGCGGGCGAGGGGATCACGATCTATCCGATCCAGTCGCCGGCGCTGAAGGATTTCGAGGAGGAGCCGGAGCGTTGGCTCGACGTGCGCTGGGACATCGACGAGACAATGCCGCAGCGCTTCCCCGCGCGCATCCTGATCCACAATGTCAACGAGCCGGGCAGCCTCGCCCAGATCGCGACCGTGATCGCCGAGCACGACGGCAATATCGACAACATCCACATGTCGCGCCAGTCGCCGGACTTCACGGAGTTGACCGTCGATCTTGAGGTCTATGACCTCAAGCATCTCAGCGCTATCATCGCGCAGTTGCGCGCCAAGGCCGTCGTCGCCAAGGTCGAGCGCGTCAATGGGTAAAGGTGGATGCGCAGGGCATCGGCGAGTGGACGCGACGCCGTCCGTCGGACGGCTATGCCCGCGCATGACACGTTAGAATTGCAGGTTAGAGACATGTCGAAGGCTCCTCCACTCCGTCTCGGTATCAACGTCGATCACGTCGCGACCCTGCGCAATGCGAGGGGCGGCGCGCGGCCCGACCCGGTGCGGCTGGCGCTTGCCGCGATCGCGGCCGGCGCCGACGGCATCACCGCGCATCTGCGCGAGGATCGCCGCCATATCCGCGACGAGGACATGGCGCGGCTCAAGGCCGAGATCTCCAAGCCGCTGAATTTCGAGATGGCGGCGACCGACGACATGCTGCGGATTTCGCTCGCCACCAAGCCGCATGCGGTTTGCCTGGTGCCGGAACGGCGCCAAGAGCTCACCACCGAAGGCGGCCTCGACGTGGTCGGCCAGCACAATGCGCTGGCGCCTTTCATCGCGCGGCTCAATGATGCCGGCATCCGGGTCTCGCTGTTCATCGCCGCCGATCCGAGGCAAATCGAGATGGCCGCGCAGCTGAAGGCGCCCGTGATCGAGATCCACACCGGCGGCTGGTGCGACGCCGTGGTCGACGGTCACAAGGACAAGGCGGAGGCCGAGTGGAAGCGCATCGTCGCCGGCGCGAGGCTCGCGCAGGCGGCCGGGCTCGAGGTTCATGCCGGCCACGGGCTGGATTATGAGACGGCGGAGACGATCTCCGCGCTGCCCGAAATCCGCGAGCTCAACATCGGCTATTTTATGATGGGCGAGGCGCTGTTCGTCGGCATCGCTGCCACGGTGCGCGAGATGCGTGCGGCGATGGACCGCGGCCGCGCCAGGACGCAAGGCGCCGTCAGCGCATGATCATCGGCATCGGCTCCGACCTGATCGACATCACCCGGATCGCGAAGGTGATCGAACGGCACGGCGAACGATTCCTCGATCGCATCTTCACCGACGCCGAACGCGCCAAAGCGTTGCGCCGTGCCAACAGCGAGAAGATGGTGGTCGCAACCTACGCCAAGCGCTTCGCCGCGAAGGAGGCTTGCTCCAAGGCGCTCGGCACCGGTATCCGGCGCGGGGTGTGGTGGAAGGACATGGGGGTGGTGAACCTGCCGGGCGGGCGGCCGTCGATGCTGCTGACCGGCGGGGCGCTGGCCCGGCTTCAGGAGCTGACGCCCGAGGGCATGCAGGCGCAGATCGACCTTTCGATCACGGACGATTGGCCGCTGGCGCAAGCCTTCGTCATAATTTCGGCGGTTGCTCCCGCCAGATGAGCGGGCGGCGCCGGAATCTGCCAGAAAACTTCAGCAAACTAAAAAATCATTGACATTTCAATGAATTGCGAAGTTTTGAGGCGGCGCTTGATTGCGCCCCTGCGAACAACCGTCTAAAACGCCGCAGGGTATCGAGCGAGACGCGGATTCCGGGTTCAGGCCGGAATTTGCCCTCAAGATCAGAATCAAGGCCATTTTCCTCACGCGGGGGTCGAACGCTTCGCGTGGAGAGAACGTTCTGCCACCGCGTGGGCATCTGGGCCCGCGGGAATTGGGAAAGCAATGAGCGCGACCACCGGGACCAAATCTGAGAGCGGCTTGGGCGAGACCATCCGCGTCGTCATCCATGCCCTTCTGATAGCGCTCGTCATCCGCACCTTCCTGTTCCAGCCGTTCAACATCCCCTCCGGGTCGATGAAGGCGACGCTGCTGGTCGGCGACTACCTGTTCGTCTCGAAATATTCCTATGGCTACAGCCACTACTCGATCCCGTTCTCGCCGAACATCTTCTCAGGACGCATCTTCGGCTCGGAGCCGAACCGCGGCGACATCGTGGTGTTCCGCCTGCCGCGGGATGACTCCACCGATTACATCAAGCGCGTCATCGGACTGCCGGGCGACCGGATCGAGGTCCGCAACGGGCTGCTCTACATCAACGATGAGCCGATCAAGCGCGAGCGGCTGAGCGATTTCGTCGGCGAGGATCCCTGCGGCTCGGCGGACGCGACCGCCCGGGTCAAGCGCTGGAAGGAAACGCTGCCGAACGGCGTTAGCTATGAGTCGCTCGACTGCACCGACAACAGCTACATGGACAACACCATCGTCTACACCGTTCCGCCCGGGCATTTCTTCATGATGGGCGACAACCGCGACAACTCCACCGACAGCCGCTTCCTGTCGCAGGTCGGCTACGTGCCGTTCGAGAACATCATCGGGCGTGCCCAGATGATCTTCTTCTCGATCGCCGAGGGCGAGCAGGCCTGGATGATCTGGCGCTGGCCGTTCGCCGTGCGGTGGAATCGCCTATTCTCCATCGTGCGATGAACGACGATACCGCAGCCATCAACGATCAAGCGCCCACCGGCGAGCCGAGCCAGACGCCCGCCGCCGAGAGCACGGCCGCGCCGAAGAAGCGGCGCAGCAAGGCTGCCAAGGCGGCTGAAGAAAAGGCCGCGATCGCCGGCACCGAGGCGCGCATCGGGTATACGTTCTCGGATGCCGCGCTGCTGACCACCGCGTTCACCCACGTCTCCGCGCTGAAGCCCGCCACCCGCAACCGCGCCGACAGCTACCAGCGGCTGGAATTCCTCGGCGACCACGTACTCGGGCTGATCGTGTCCGACATGCTGTTCCGGGCGTTCCCGAAGGCCGATGAGGGCGAGTTGTCGAAGCGGCTCGCCGATCTCGTGCGCAAGGAAAGCTGCGCCGACGTCGCCAAGTCGCTCGGGCTGCTCGAGGACATCAAGCTCGGCATGGTGAAGGCGGTCGAGGGCGCGCGGCTGCGCAAATCCGTGCTCGGCGATATCTGCGAGGCGGTGATCGGAGCGATCTTTCTCGACGGCGGCTACGAGGCCGCGCGCCAGTTCGTCGAGCGCAACTGGACCGAGCGGATGCACAAGCTGCGCCGGCCGCTGCGCGATCCCAAGACCGTGTTGCAGGAATGGGCGCAAGGCAAGGGATTGCCGACGCCGGTCTATCGCGAGGTCGAACGCACCGGCCCGCACCACGATCCGCAATTCCGCGTTGCGGTTGACCTGCCGGGCCTGGCCTCCGCCGAGGGCCTCGGGGGCAACAAGCGCGCGGCCGAGAAAGCAGCAGCATCCGCGATGATCGAGCGTGAAGGCGTCGGCACCAATGACTGACGAACCCAAAGGGCAGGGAGACGCGACGCGCTGTGGCTTCGTCGCGCTGATCGGTGCGCCCAATGTCGGCAAGTCGACGCTGGTCAACGCGCTGGTGGGCTCCAAGGTCACCATCGTGTCGCGCAAGGTGCAGACAACGCGCGCGCTGATCCGCGGCATCGTGATCGAGGGCAACGCGCAGATCATCCTGGTCGACACGCCCGGCATCTTCGCGCCGCGGCGTCGGCTCGACCGCGCCATGGTGTCGACCGCCTGGAGCGGCGCCCACGACGCCGATCTCGTCTGCGTGCTGCTCGATGCGAAGTCGGGCATCGACGAGGAGGCCAACGCGATCCTGGCCAAGCTCGAAACCGTCGCACATCCGAAGATCCTGGTGCTGAACAAAGTCGACCTCGTGCAGCGCGAGAAGCTGCTGGCGCTGGCGCAGGCCGCCAACGAGCGGATGCGCTTCGAGCACACCTTCATGATCTCGGCGCTGTCGGGCGACGGCGTTGCCGACCTGCGCGAAGCGCTGGCCAAGCTGGTGCCCGCGGGACCGTTCCTCTATCCCGAGGACCAGATGTCGGATGCGCCGATGCGGCATCTGGCGGCCGAGATCACCCGCGAGAAGATCTACAGCCATCTGCACCAGGAATTGCCGTACCAGTCGACGGTCGAGACCGACAGCTGGACCGACCGCAAGGACAAGTCGATCCGCATCGAGCAGACGATCTTTGTCGAGCGCGAGAGCCAGCGCAAGATCGTGCTCGGCAAGGGCGGCGCCACCATCAAGTCGATCGGCGCGCAGGCGCGCGCCGAGATCGCCGAGATCATGGGCGTTCCCGTGCACCTGTTCCTGTTCGTCAAGGTGCGCGAGAACTGGGGCGACGATCCCGACCGCTACAAGGAAATGGGACTGGACTTCCCCAAGGAATGAGCCGGCGCCCGAATGTGCCCAGAGCAGTGAGCGGGCCCAAAGCAATGAACGTGCCCAGAAATGTGCTGTGGTTTGAGGTGCTGCTCTATCTGTCGCTAACGCTCGATGCGTTGTCGGTGGCGTTCCAGGACCGCACGCCGACCGACATGCGGACCGATCAGATGATCACCGGCGAGACGCTGACCGCCGGCTGCATGATCCTGCTGCTGGTGTATTTCGTCCGGCTCGCCGCGCAGCACCGCAAGAACTGGCCGCGCTGGGCGCTCGGCGCGATGCTGGTGCTGTCGGTGATCTCGCTGGTGCAGGTGATCGGCGAAAAAGGCCTCGAGCTCGACAGCGCCATCGAGGTGGTGTCCTGTATCCTGACCGCGGCCGGACTGTATTACTCCTTCACTGGCGACGCGCAGGGCTGGTTCAACGCGTAAAGGGCGGTGCGCAGGGCGCGCGCTGCCAAAATATCGAAAACAACCCCATGCAAAGTAGCCGGTGGCGACGGGCGCTCGGCCGGGCAACTTGACACGTCGGGCAACTCAGCATTACAATTCTAATATTCCGAAATTATGCAAGCGCTGCCGCCCGTCGGCGTGACGGCGCATGATGACTGCGCGGTGCGCTGGAATCCTGTAGTCTCTCTTTCATGGAATGGACCGACGAAGGCATCGTGCTGGGCGTGCGGCGGCATGGCGAATCCTCTGCCATCGTCGAGCTCCTGACCCGCGAGCACGGGCGCCATCTCGGCCTCGTGCGCGGCGGCGCCAGTTCGCGGATGCGGCCGCTGCTGCAGCCGGGCAACAGCGTCACGGCGGTGTGGCGGGCGCGGCTCGACGAGCATCTCGGCATGTACGCGCTGGAAGGCACGCGGCTGCGGGCGGCGACGCTGCTCGCCTCGTCGCACGCGGTCTATGGCGTGACCCATCTGGCGGCGCTGGCGCGGCTGCTGCCGGAGCGCGATCCGCATGAAGACATCTACGAGATGCTGCAGGGGACGCTCGACGATTTCGACGATGCCGGTATCGCCGCGGTGCACCTGATCCGGTTCGAGCTCGCCATGCTGACCGAGCTCGGCTTCGGGCTCGACCTGGAAAACTGCGCGGCGACCGGAGAGACCACCGACCTGATCTACGTGTCGCCGAAATCCGGCGGCGCCGTGTCCCGCGCCGCCGGCGAGCCGTGGCGCGACCGCCTGTTGCCGCTGCCGGCGTTCCTGCGCGAAGGCGAGGGCGGCGCCAACGGCTGGTCGGAGCAGGACCTGCGCGACGGTTTCCAGATCACCGGCCTGTTCCTGCTCCGCCACGTGCTGGAGCCCCGCGGCCAGGGCCATTCCGACGCTCGCGAGGGGTTTATCAACGCCGTGACCAGGCCGCGGACCCGAACGGCGGTTCCGTAAGGCCGATTCGGGCCCTAAATTCCCGGTAATTCGCGGCTTGCCCGATTCACCGCCAAGGTTTAACGCCTCCCCATGGGAAAACGACAGGTACCGCCGGAAAAGCCGGCCGAAATTCACGAGGTGCCGCTGCGTGACGCGCTCGAGGAGCGCTATCTCGCCTATGCGCTCTCGACCATCATGCATCGTGCGCTGCCGGACGCCCGCGACGGGCTGAAGCCGGTGCACCGGCGCATCCTCTACGGCATGGACCTGCTCGGGCTCGACCCGCGCGCGGCGTTCAAGAAGTCGGCCAAGATCGTCGGCGACGTGATGGGCTCGTTCCATCCGCATGGCGACCAGGCGATTTATGACGCCATGGTGCGCCTCGCGCAGGATTTTTCCTCGCGCTACCCGCTGGTCGACGGCCAGGGCAATTTCGGCAATATCGATGGCGACAACGCGGCCGCCTACCGCTACACCGAAGCCCGCATGACCGAGGTCGCGCGGCTCCTGCTCGAAGGTATCGACGAGGACGGTGTTGAATTCCGCCTCAACTACGACGGCCAGACGAAAGAGCCGGTGGTGCTGCCGGGCGGCTTCCCGAACCTGCTCGCCAACGGCGCGCAGGGCATCGCGGTCGGCATGGCGACCTCGATTCCGCCGCACAACGCGGCCGAACTCTGCGACGCCGCGCTGCATCTGATCGAGAAGCCCGACGCCAAGTCAAAGGCGCTGCTGAAATGGGTCAAGGGCCCAGACTTCCCGACCGGCGGCATCGTCGTCGATTCCAAGGAATCGATCATCGAGGCCTACACCACGGGGCGCGGCTCGTTCCGCACCCGTTCGCGCTGGACCCAGGAGGAGGGTGCGCGCGGCACCTGGGTGATCGTCGTCACCGAGATTCCGTGGCTGGTGCAGAAGTCCCGGATCGTCGAGAAGATCGCCGAACTCATCAACGAGAAAAAGCTGCCGCTGGTTGGCGATGTCCGCGACGAGTCCGCCGAAGACATCCGCCTCGTGATCGAGCCGAAATCGCGCACCGTCGATCCGGCGCTGATGATGGAGTCGTTGTTCCGGCTGACCGAGCTGGAAAGCAAGATCTCGCTGAACCTGAACGTGCTGATCAAGGGCCGCATCCCGAAGGTGGTCGGCCTTGCCGAGTGCCTGCGCGAATGGCTCGACCATCTGCGCGACGTGCTGGTCCGTCGTTCCAACTTCCGCAAGACTCAGATCGAGCACCGCCTGGAAGTGCTGGGCGGCCACCTCGTCGCCTATCTGAACCTCGACAAGGTGATCAAGATCATCCGCACCGAGGACGAGCCGAAACCGGTCTTGATGAAGACCTTCAACCTCACCGAGGTCCAGGCCGATGCCATCCTCAACATGCGCCTGCGCAATTTGCGCCGCCTGGAGGAGATGGAGATCCGCACCGAGGACAAGGATCTGCGCAAGGAGCTGAAGGGCATCGAGGGCCTGCTCGGCTCCGAGACCGAGCAATGGGCCAAGGTCAGCGATCAGGTCCGCAAGGTGCGCGACATCTTCGGGCCGAAGACGCCGCTCGGCAAGCGCCGCACCACGTTCGCCGATGCGCCCGAGCATGACCTCGCCGCAATCGAGGAAGCCCTGGTCGAGCGCGAGCCGTGCACCGTCGTGATCTCAGAGAGGGGCTGGGTGCGGACGCTGAAGGGCCACGTCGAGGATCTCTCGGGGCTCGCCTTCAAGACCGACGACAAGCTCGAGCACTCGTTCTTTGCCGAGACCACCTCGAAGCTGCTGCTGTTCGCCACCAACGGCAAGTTCTACTCGCTCGATGTCGCCAAGCTCCCGGGCGGCCGCGGCCATGGCGAGCCGATCCGCATGTTCATCGACCTCGAGCAGGACGCCGCGATCATCTCGCTGTTCGTCAACAAGGGCGAACGCAAGTTCCTCATTGCGAGCAGCGAGGGACAGGGCTTCATCGTCAAGGAAGAGGACTGTGTCGGCAACACCCGCAAGGGCAAGCAGGTGCTCAATGTCGAGATGCCGAACGAGGCCCGCGCGATCACGACCGTGAACGGCGACACCGTTGCGGTGATCGGCACCAACCACAAGATGGTGCTGTTCGGTCTCGACCAGGTGCCGGAGATGGCGCGCGGCCGCGGCGTTCGGCTGCAGAAATACAGCAGCTCGGAGCTGTCCGATGTCGCGGTATTCGATGCCAAGACCGGCCTGACCTGGAAGGATTCCGCCGGCCGTGAGCACAGCATGACCTTGAAGGAGCTGGCCGACTGGCGCGGCAACCGCGCCGACGCCGGCCGGCTCGCCCATGGCCTGCCGAAGTCGAACAAGTTCAATCGCGGCGTGGAGTAGTTGCGAAGGGCGGGTTAGGCGCAAGCCGTAACCCGCCGTTCGACAGCTGCGGTGTGATAGTATCCGCATTTCACCGCGCTATAACCGTCGCCGACGATATCGGGCGACGGTTGCCATGGCACACAATCACGACCATGACCATGACCACAGCGGTCATTCTCACGCACACGCCGGTCACTCGCATGCCGGGCATTCCCATGCCGGGCACAGCCATGCGCCCGCGAGCTTTGGCACGGCCTTTGCGGTCGGCGCGTCGCTCAACACCGCGTTCGTCATCGCCGAGCTGATCTTCGGCTATTCCGCCAACTCGCTGGCGCTGGTCTCCGACGCCGTTCACAATCTCTCCGACGTCATCGCGCTGCTGCTGGCCTGGGGCGGGGCGTGGCTCGCCGGCCGGCGCCCGACCGACACTCACACCTATGGCTACCGCCGTGCCTCGATCCTCGCGGCATTGTTCAACGCCGGGCTGCTGTTGATCGCGGTCGGCGGCATCGCGGTCGAAGCGATCAACCGCTTTCGCGAGCCGGCCGAAGTCGCAAGCTGGACCGTGGTCTGGGTCGCGGCGCTCGGCATCCTGATCAACGGCGGCACCGCGCTGCTGTTCATGCGCGGCCGCGACAGCGACCTCAATGTGCGCGGCGCCTATCTGCACATGGCGGCGGATGCCGGCGTCTCGTTCGGCGTCGTGATCGCCGCGCTGCTGATCATGGCGACCGGCTGGCAATGGCTCGATCCGGCGATCAGCCTGGCCATCGCCGCGGTCGTGCTGCTGAGCGGCTGGGAGCTTGCCCGCGACAGCGTCAACCTCGCGCTCGACGCGGTGCCGAGAGGCATCGATCTCAAGCAGGTGAGGGATTATCTCGTCGCGCTTGAGGGCGTCACCGAAGTGCACGATTTGCACATCTGGGCGATGAGCACTAGCGAGACGGCGTTGACTGCGCATCTGGTGCGGCCCGGCGGACATGACGATGTCTTCCTGCATCGCGTCTGCGGCGAGCTGTCGGAACGGTTCAGCATCCACCACGCGACCCTGCAGGTCGAGATCAGCAGCGAGACCTGCCGGCTGGCGCCAGCGGAAATGGTCTAACCGGCTGCGGCCGCTTCACTCGCGTTCAATTGATCGATCAACCCACGTCCGTGTCTTCCACGCCCGCCGCTGAGACGGCACATTGCGGCCGCGCGCGTAGAGCGGGCTCGATCAATGGAGGGCAACGTGAAGAAGGCTATCGGTCTTGCAATGTTGCTCTGGGTCGTGGGCGCGGTGCTGCCCGCGGACGCCCAGCCGGTGAAAACAGGCGTCGAGCGACTCTACATCCTCAACTGCGGTGAAGGCGTTGCAGGCGACATTTCACGCTGGTCGCCTGGCGTCAATGAAGGCAAGTCGATGGACTTCGTCGACAATTGCTATCTGATCAAGCACGCGCAGGGTTGGTTCCTCTGGGACACCGGCATTCCCGACGCAGTGGCGGCGATGCCGAACGGCCTTGCGCCCGCCGATCCCAAGGCCGTGACCTGGCGGCGGCCGAAGACGTTGGCCGCGCAGCTCGACCAGCTCGGCGTGAAGCCGTCGGACATCAAGGCTATCGCCGTCTCGCATACCCATCCCGATCATATCGGCAATGTCGAGATGTTCCCGACCGCGATGCTGTATGTGCAGAAGGCGGAATATGAATGGCCCGGCGCCAACAATGCGCCGCGCTTCAAGCCCGAGCATCCCGTCACGAAGCTCGAGGGCGATCGCGACGTGTTCGGCGACGGCGGCGTCACCATCCTGTCGACGCCGGGCCACACGCCCGGCCACCAGTCGCTGCTGGTGAAGCTGCCGAAGACCGGCGCTGTTGTGCTGACCGGCGATGCCGTCCACTTCAGAGACAATTGGGACAATCGTCGCGTGCCGAGCGCAAATGCCAGCAAGGAGCAGACGCTGGCCTCGATGCAGAAGATCGCCGACACCCTGACCAAGGAGAAGGCGCAGCTCTGGATCAACCACGACAAGGCGCAGCGCGACGGGCTGAAGCTGTCACCGGATTTCTATGACTGAGCGGCTTCGCGACCGCGCGCTTTCGACCAGTTTCGAAATATCTGCGCAGTCGCGTCGTTCATCGGAAAGAAGCTTTCGATGCGCAGCTCCTGCAGCGTGACGTCCTGGGGCGTTCCCAGCGTTGCGATGGTGGTGAACAGCTGCAGGTGGACGTCACCCTTGTGGAACAGCATCGGCAGCACCGGTCCGGACGCGGGTCCCGCAGGCGGCGCGGTCAACGCAGCCTCGACGCCGTCATAGGCCAAGAGGCGTTTGAGCAAGTCGGCCGTCGCGCCGGTGCCGTCGGCGGCGGCATCGGCCTCGACGCTGCGGACGAAGTAGGCCGCCACTTCGGTCCAGTTGTTGAGATAGGGCCGCAGCACGCCGGGCGCGACCAGTGCATCGGCGAGATTGACCGCTGTGCCTGATACCAGCGGCCCGACCAGGAATTCCACCAGCTTCCCGGCGCCTGTATTGGCGAGCAGCAGATTCCAGTGCCGATCGACCACAACCGCAGGGAAGGGCTCCTGCTGCGCCAATATGAAATCGAGCGCGTAACGGATTTGCGCGAGCTCAGGCGAAGCAAGGTCGGTTTGCCGCCAGACCGGTGCGAAACCGGCCGCGACCAGCAGCGCGTTCTGCTGGCGCAGCGGCACGTCGAGCGCCGCGGCGAGCCGGATCACCATGTCGCGGCTCGGTGCGGCGCGGCCGAGCTCGAGGAAGCTTAGATGGCGCTGCGAGATATCGGCGCGTCCGGCGAGCTCGAGTTGCGAATGGCCCTTGCGCTGCCGCCACCAGCGCAAGCTGGCTGCAAAATCGCGCTGCTGCGACATGAATACCTACCAGGTAGTTGCTGGAATGACTTCTCTCGGCAAGATGCCACAAGCGAGCACGAAACGCATGGGGACCGGAATGGGCGAGTGGATCGGCGTTGCGATTGCACTGGTCTCGAGTTGTCTCGGCGGCACCGCGGCGGCGATCACGCGTTATCTGGCAGGCAATGCCGACCCGATCACGCTTGCGATCCTGCGCTGGGTGATCGGCTTTCTCTGCGTGCTTCCCGCCGCGGTCCTGCTTCGCGCGAAGTGGCCGCGGCGCGAGGATTTACTTGCGGTCGCTGCGCTCGGGATCGCCTTCTTCGGCGTGTTCTTTGTGCTCTACAACATCGCGATGTCCTACACGACGGCGGCGCGCGCCAGCCTTGCGCTGGCGACGTTGCCGCTCTCCACCATGGTGGTCGGTGCCTTGCTCGGCATCGAGCCGCTGACGATGCGCAAATCGGCCGGGGTTTCGATTGCGGTGCTCGGCGTGGCCGCCGCGCTCGCATCCGGGCTGTCGGCGGCGCCGGCGGGGGCATGGCGCGGCGAGCTGATCATGGCTGCCGCGGTGCTCTGCATGGCGTTCTACAACGTGCTGTCACGACCGTTCATCCGCCGCTCCAGTGCGCTCGGTTTCCTCGCGGTGGGCATGGGCGCGGGCGCGGCGGCGCTGGTGGCGGTCGGGATGTTCACCGGCAGCCTGGCGACGCTGCGCGAATTCGGCCCATCGCAGTGGATCGCGGGGCTCTATCTCGGAATAGCCGGCGGCGCGCTGGCCTTCATCCTGTGGGTGCTGGCGCTCGAGCGGGCCTCGCCGACCCGTGTCGCCAACACCATGACGGTCAATCCGATCGCCGCCGGGCTGCTGGCGAAGCAGCTGATCGGCGAGCCGATCACCGCCAATCTGGTCGTTGGTCTGATCGCGGTCTTCGCCGGAATCTGGATCGCGACGTCGGAGACCAAGCAGGCCTGATCAACTGTGCGGGGCGGACGGCGCGGTCACCGGCGGAGCCGGCGTGTGCTTCGGCTTCATCGTGCCGGCGTAGAACGACAGGGCGTAGACCAGGATGATGCCGGCCAGATAGACCCCATAGGATTGCGGCGGGGTGATCGCCCATCGCATGAGGCGTCGGATCGGATTCGGCTGGCCGGCGTCGTTTTCCATGCGGCTCTTGTGCGCGAAGGCCGGGGCAAAGGGAAGCGGAATCGCCGGCATTCGACGGCGTCGTTCCGCCCGAAAATGATGAAGAGGGATGGCTTGCAATGCCGCACGAGCGTCCGCATCTGTCACGCGAACGACCAGCCCTTCCTCCCGCACCAATTGCCCGGCATAATCCTGCGTATGGAACTCACGCCCCGTTTGCGCCTCATGAATTGGCTGGTCCGCCAGGGTCTGACCGGCCTGCCGGAAAACGACCTGCTGCGCGGCTTCTGCGAGCGCTGCCGGGCCGCCGGCATGCCGTTGTCGCGGGCGATCGTCTTCATCGACACCCTGCACCCGATCTTCGAGGGCCGCGGCTTCCGCTGGAACGACGGCGAGAGCAACGAGGCCGACATCTTCGAATACGGCTCGACCAGCAGCGGCGAGGCCAGCCAGAACTGGCGGCGGTCGGCGTTCCATCACATGCTCGAAAACGGCCATGACGAGATGGTGATCGACCTCAATGGCTCGCACGATTTTTCGATGATCGGCGACCTCGCCGAGAAGGGCCACAAACACTTCGCCGCCTTCGTGCATCGCTTCGGCGAGGCCGGCACGATCGGCGAGATGGACTGCTTCTACTCCTACTACACCACGCGCCGTTCGGACGGCTTCGACGAGAACCATATGTCGGCGCTGCGCGACCTCGTGCCGGTGCTCGGGCTCGCGATCAAATCGGCCGCCCAGGTCGAGATCGCCCGCACGCTCGGACGGGTCTATCTCGGCCGCGAGACGGCGGAGCAGGTGCTGCGCGGGCGCATGCAGCGCGGCATCACCGAGAAGATCAAGGCCGTGCTGTGGTACTCCGACGTGCGCGGCTCGACCGCGATCAGCGAGCGCATCGGCCCGGACGAGATCATCCCGTTCCTCAACGACTACGCGCAGGCCTCGATCGACGCGATCCATGATGCCGGCGGCGAGGTGCTGAAGCTGATCGGCGACGGCGTGCTGGCGATGTTCACCGGCGAGAACATGGCGAGCGCCAGGCGCGCGGCACTGCGCGCCGAGCACAGATTCCGTCATAACATGCGCGTGCTGAACGATCGCCGCGAGAACGAGGGTCGGCCGACCACCACGGCCTATGTCGGCCTCCATGTCGGTGAGGTCTTCTACGGCAATATCGGCAGCGAAGACCGGCTGGATTTCACCGTGGTCGGACCCGCCGTCAACGAGGTCAGCCGGATTGCCTCGATGTGCGCCTCGGTTGATCGGGAGCTGCTGACCTCGACCGATTTCCGCACTGGCCTCGACGCCGCCGGCCGCAACTATCTGGTCTCCACTGGCCGCTTCGTCCTGCGCGGCATCGGCCATGCGCAGGATCTCTTTACGCTGGATCCGGCCGTCACCGCCGACGAGGTCGTCGGCGGCAAGTACGAGCGCTATCTGGCAAGTTAACCGATTTCGTTCCGTCGTCATTGCGAGCGAAGCGAAGCAATCCATCCCGCCGCGGTTGGGGTCTGGATTGCTTCGTCGCTTCGCTCCTCGCAATGACGGCGAGCACAGGGGCTGTTCAACAGCGCGCGGGTTCGCCGACCATGTCGGGCTGCCGCCTGAGCGACACCGCGGGCGACATCAGGATCACCAAAGCCTGGACGGCGAAGATCGCGGCCGCGAGGTAGAGGCAGGCTTCGGCGCCGTAGAGGCCACCGACGACGGCGCCGAGCGCGGAGCCGAGCGGGCGGGCGCCGTAGCTCATGATGTTGATCGCCGAGACGCGGCCGAGCAGCGAGGGCGGCGTCACCGATTGCCGCAGCGTGGTGGTCGAGATCACCCACAGGATCGGGCCGACGCCGAGCAGGAAGAAGCCGAGGCCCGCGAGCAGCGGCGTCGCAATCCAGGTCGTCAGCGCCATCACGAGCGAGGCGACGAGGCCGGTGACCGGGCCGAGCCCGATCACGGTGCCGAAGGCCAGCCGCTTCATCACGCGGGTTGCGAACAGCGCGCCGACCACCATGCCGACGCCGTACATCGCGAGCGTTGTACCGACACCGGTGGCGCTGAGCCCGAGATGGCGCACCGCATAGGGCACGAACACGGCGAGCAGCAGGAAGGACGCGGTGTTGAAGATGAACTGGGTGATGAACACCGGCCGCAGCAAGGCGTGATGCATCACGAAGACGGCGCCTTCCTTGATGTCCTGCAACGGATGGCGTCGCGGGGCAGGCTGGCGTGCCGGCTCGTAGATGCCGGCGAGCAGCACGACCGCGATCGCCGACAGCGCCGCGGCAAACCCGAATGCGGGCGCAGCGCCGACCCAGCCGACCAGCACGCCGCCGAGCGCCGGGCCGCTGGCGAAGGCGACGGTGCGCGCAAGTTCGATACGGGCATTCGCGGCCGGCAATTGCTGCGAGGTCACCAGCGACGGGACCAGCGCCGGAGCTGCGACGCTATAGGCAACCGTGCCGCAGACCGCGATGAAGCCGAGCAGAGCGAGCAGCGGCAAGGTCATCGCGCCGAACCACAGCAACAGCAGGATCGCGGCCAATGCAGCGGCGCGCAGCGCCTCGGAGCCCGCCATCACCCAGCGCCGCGACACGCGGTCGGCGAGCAGGCCGGCGGGTATAGCAAACAGAATGAATGGCAGCGTCAGTGCGGTCTGCAGCAGGCCGGTCTGGCCTTCGCCGACGCCGAGCACCAGCACGGCGACGATGGGCGCGGCTGCAAGCGCAATCTGCTCGGCCGATTGCGCGGCGAGGTTGGACCAGGCCAGGCGATTGAAGGTAGCCGGCAGGCGAGGCGTATCGGCGGACATGGCAGAATCCTTGGGGACATTCGATCTGGCCGTAGTGTGTGGTTGGAAGACGCCCGATCCCACCCGTTTCCCGACAACGCCAAAAGCAAAGGCCCGCGTGACGGCGCGGCTTCATTTCCTTCTCGTTCTCAACTCGATTCACCCTATGGGGGAATTGCGACTTGGAATCGCGCGGCGTCGAATTGGCGCAAGCAGTCCAGTCGCTGGGCGAACTCCATCAACAGGAGACGAGACATCATGAGCCAAGCCCCCTACGAGAGTTTTGAAGGCCGGCCTGATCCGGAGCGTCGCCGGCTCCTGAGCATCGCCCTTGCAAGCGTCACGGGGGCAGTTCTGCCGGCAGCATCGCGCGCGAGGTCAAACAGGTCCAAGCATGGGAGCCGACGCTCAGGGCAACGACGTGCACCTGTTTCGACGATGCGCCGGAACAGGCGTGGACAGCACGGTCTGCTGCACGATCAGGCTATCGAACCTACTGCCATCACGCTTTCGTGGAAGTGAGGACGAGTTTGGCAGCCGCATCGGAGCTGCATTCCCGTCTCCCGCTTGCGGGGAGGGCTACGGTGGGAGGCGACCGGTATCATTTTCGTGAGCCTAGATGCAGTTGCAAATGAGTTGCAATAACGGGAGAGATCGGCCATCCTTTCGTGATGGACGCTCGGACTCCTGAAATGTCTTCCGTTTCTGTTCCTGACGCCGTGCCAGACGGCTGGCGCGGCGATGCCGGGCATGCGCGCAGCCTGCCCGAGGTGAACGCGACCGTCGCGGTGCCGACTTCAGGCGTGTGGTGGCGGCGGCTGCTGGCCTTCGCCGGGCCGGGCTACCTGGTCTCGGTCGGCTACATGGACCCCGGCAATTGGGCCACCGACCTCGCGGGCGGATCGAAGTTTGGCTACACGCTGCTGTCGGTCATCCTGCTCTCCAACCTGATGGCGATCCTGCTGCAGGCGCTTTCGGCCCGGCTCGGCATCGCCACCGACCGCGACCTGGCGCAGGCCTGCCGCGCGACCTATTCGCAGCCGGTGAATTTGCTGCTGTGGCTCGCCTGCGAGGCCGCGATCATCGCCTGCGACCTCGCCGAGGTGATCGGCACCGCGATCGCGCTGAAGCTGCTGTTCGGCATTCCCTTGATCGGCGGCGCGCTGCTGGCGGCGCTCGATGCGTTCCTGCTGCTGCTCCTGATGAACCGCGGCTTCCGCTTCCTCGAAGCCTTCGTGATCGCGCTCCTGATCGTCATCGCGGTCTGCTTCGCGGTCCAGATCGCCGCCGCCGCGCCGCCGATTGCCGGCGTGATCGGCGGCTTCATACCGTCGCGCGAGATCGTCACCAATCCGGAGATGCTCTACATCGCAATCGGCATCATCGGCGCCACCGTGATGCCCCATAACCTCTATCTGCACTCATCGATCGTGCAGACCCGCGCCTATCCGCGCACCGAGGAGGGCCGGCGCGACGCGATCAAATGGGCGACCACCGACTCCACCATCGCGCTGATGCTGGCGCTGTTCGTCAACGCCGCGATCCTGGTGCTGGCGGCCGCGACCTTCCACAAGAGCGGCCACTCCGATGTCGCCGAGATCGATCAGGCCTTCGAGCTGCTTTCGCCGCTGCTCGGGCTCGGCATCGCCTCGACGCTGTTTGCCGTGGCGCTGCTGGCCTCCGGTCTCAACTCGACGGTGACGGCGACGCTGGCCGGCCAGATCGTGATGCAGGGCTTTCTCGACCTCAAGCTGCCCGACTGGTTGCAGCGGCTGGTGACCCGCGGCATCGCGATCGTCCCGGTCATCGTGGTCGCCGCGCTTTATGGCGAGAGCGGCACCGCGCAGCTCTTGGTGTTCAGCCAGGTCGTGCTGTCGATGCAGCTGCCGTTCGCGGTGATCCCGCTGGTCCGCTTCGTGTCCGACAAGCGCAAGATGGGCACATTCGCGATCTCGCGTCCGGTTGCGGTCGCGGCGTGGATCGTCGCCGGCCTGATCGTGGTCCTGAATGTGAAGCTGCTCTACGACACCATCTTCGGCACCTAGAGCGTCTGACCGAAAGTGCTAGTCCTGCGGCTCGGCCAGCGCCTCGCCTGAGGCGTCGACGCGCAGCCAGCCCGACGGCGCGAGCCGCTGCTGCGGCAGGAAGCGGCCCTTGTAGTCCATCTTCTTGGAGCCCTCGATCCAGTAGCCGAGATAGACGTAGGGCAGGCCCTGCCGGCGGGCGCGGGCGATGTGATCGAGGATCATGAAGGTGCCGAGCGAGCGGGCCTCAAGCCCCGGCTCGAAGAACGAATAGACCATCGACAGCCCGTCGCTGAGCACGTCGGTCAGCGCCACCGCCATCAGTTCGTCGCCGCGGCCGGTGATGGCGCTGTCGGCATTGCGCTTGCGGTACTCGATGATCCGGGTCTCGACATGGCTGTCCTCGACCATCATCGCGTAGTCCAGCACCGTCATGTCGGCCATGCCGCCGTTGCGGTGGCGGCGGTCGAGATAGGCGCGGAAGACCGAATATTGCTCGGAGGTCGGGACCGCCGTGCGCTGCTCGCCGATGATGTCGGCGTTGCGGGCCAGCACCTTGCGGAAATTGCGTGAGGGGCGGAATTCGTTGGCGACCACCCGGACCGAGACGCAGGCCCGGCACTGGTCACAGGCCGGGCGGTAGGCGATCGACTGGCTGCGGCGGAAGCCGCCATGGGTCAGCAAGTCGTTGAGATCGCCCGCTTTGTCGCCGACCAGGTGCGTGAAAACCTTCCGCTCATGCCGGCCCGGCAGATAGGGGCAGGGTGAGGGCGCCGTCAGATAGAACTGGGGGGTATCACGCGAGTGCTGGGTCACGTCTGATCGTCAGGCTCCACATACAATACAGGCAGCCGAGTTAGCATCGCCCCCCGGAGGCTAACGGTCAATTGGTTTAGGCGGGCCTAATAAGAGGCCCGTGCGGCCGGGGTGACCTGGGTCCGGACCGAGCTGTTGATGATGACGGTTCCGAGGATGATGTCATGCAGCAGCCGGCGGCGGCCGTTGAACAGTCCGACCAAGAGCACCAGCGGCGACAGGAACGAGATCGTCACCCAGAACAGCACCGCGTGGATGGCGCCGAGCACGAAATAGCCGCGCGCGCCGTACCAGGTGCGCAGTTCGAGGTCCATCATGCGCATGCCAAGCGTGGCCGAGTGCTGCCCGCCGATCGAGGCGCCATAGTAGACGATGGCCCAGACGATCGAAGCCGGCGACACCAGCCAGAACAGCGCCCAGCCGAGGCCCAGCGTGACGATGCCGAAGATCGCGATGAAGATCACCGCCAGGATCACCGGCACCGACAGCACGAAGAGGTCGATCAGGAACGCAAAGACACGCCGCGTCGCCACGCCACGGAACAGTTCCGGCTGCATCAGCGGATCGAACGCATGCGGGGGAACGCCGCCGTCGTTGCGCCAGGCGCTACCGTCACTGCCGTAAGACATGACCAACCTCCGATGAAACTCCCGCGCAGGACATGGGAGCACGAGCCGCGCCTGCCAAGTCCGCGCCAACATTAACTAGCCGAAATATTCCGGCGATTCGGCGGCCGAAACCGTCTGCCTCGGTGTAGGCTGGAGGTTGCGTGACGGCGGGGGGCATATGGGCACACAGATCGGGTTGCGCTGCCGCTGTGGAGAGGTTCGGGGCGTGGTCACGAACGCCGCGCCGACGGCCGTCAATCGCGTCGTCTGCTATTGCGACGACTGCCAGGCGTTCATGCACCGGATCGGGCGGGCCGATCTGCTCGATGTCCACGGCGGTACCGACGTTGTCCAGGTCGCCCCGGCGTCGCTCAGCTTCGTGCAGGGGCAGGACAAGATCGCCGGGCTGCGGCTGACGCCCAAGGGGCTGTACCGATGGCACACCACCTGCTGCAATTCGCCGATGGGCAACTCGCTGACGCCTGCTATCCCATTCGTCGGAATCGCAGTGCAGGCCTTCGAGGGCGGTGCGGCGCGCGTGGACGAGGTGTTCGGCAAGCCAACCGGCGCAATCCTCGGCAAATATGCGGTCGGCGAAGCCCCGAAGGGATCGACCGGCTTCAACCCGTCGCTGATCCTGCGCGCGATCGGCAAGATTTTGGGCTGGCGCCTGCGGGGCAAGGCTTGGCCGCACCCGTTCTTCAAGCGCGAAACGAATGAGCCGGTCTACCCGCTGAGGGTGCTGTCGCAGCACGAGCGCGAGGCGCTGCGCCCGCTCTGCGGTCCACGTCCAACCGCGTCGGCCGGACCCGTGTAGCGCCCTTACGATTCCGCCTTGATCTTCTCGGCGGCCCGCGGCGCAAAATAGGTGAGGATGCCGTCGGCGCCGGCGCGCTTGAAGCCGACCAGGCTCTCCATCATCGCGCGCTCGCCGTCGATCCAGCCATTGGCGGCGGCGCCCGCGATCATCGCGTATTCGCCTGACACCTGGTAGACGAAGGTCGGCATCGCGAAATGGTCCTTCACGCGACGGACGATGTCGAGATAGGGCATGCCCGGCTTCACCATCACCATGTCGGCGCCCTCGGCGATGTCGAGCTCGACTTCGCGCAGCGCCTCGTCGGAGTTGGCGCTGTCCATCTGATAGGTGCGCTTGTCGCCGGTCAGCGTCTTGGCCGAGCCGATCGCGTCGCGGAACGGGCCGTAGAACGCCGAGGCGTATTTTGCGGCATAGGACATGATCTGGACGTCGCCAAACCCGTTGTCGTCGAGCGCCTCGCGGATCGCGCCGATCCGGCCGTCCATCATGTCCGACGGCGCGATCACGTCGCAGCCGGCCTCGGCCTGGGTCAGCGCCTGCTTGACCAGCACCGCGACGGTCTCGTCGTTGAGGATCTTGCCGCCCTCGATCAGCCCGTCATGGCCGTGGCTGGTGAAGGGATCGAGCGCGACATCGCAGAGCACGCCGATGTCGGGAAATTCCTTCTTGATCGCGCGCACCGCCTGGCAGACCAGATTGTCGGGGTTGAGCGCCTCCGAGCCTTGCTCGTCGCGCAGGGCCGGCTCGGTGAAGGGGAAAAGCGCGATGCAGGGGATGTTGAGTTTTGCGGCGCGCTCGGCATCGCGGACGATCTGGTCGACTGTGAGCCGCTCCACGCCGGGCATCGAGGCCACCGGCGTGCGGGCGTTGTGGCCGTCGACCACGAACATCGGCCAGATCAGGTCGTCGGTGGTCAGCACATTTTCGCGCACCAGGCGGCGGGCCCATTCGGACTTGCGATTGCGACGCATCCGGATCGTGAGGTCGAGCGAGGGGGAGGCGAGGGCGTCAGTCTGGCGCCGCGGCGTATCGCGCAGTTCGATCGGGCGCCCGAATTTGATCGCCATGTCTTGTTCTCCTCGACGGACGGCTGGTCTGGACTTGATATAAGTCGGGTTCTAGCACCTGTCAGGGGTGCCGTCATTGCGCCGCTATTGCAGCCCTGTTGCACTCTTGGCGCCCTTGATCTACCGCAACGGCAATTGATTTTGCCGCCCCGGCGGGCCAAGACTGCGCCATGAACCCCATTTTGCAGCCGTTGTGCGGCGATTCGGATGTCTGACACCTCTGCACGCGATCAGGCGCGGGACAACGCCATCTCGGTGAGCGCGATCTCGTCCGACCGGATCGAGCCGGACGACAATGCGTGGACGCGGCGCCTCGTCATCTTCCTGCGTATCATGGCCGTCGTCTCGGTCGCCAAGGGCCTCTATCACTGGGCCCAGGTGACGGGCTTCGTCGGCGGCGAGGAGGAGGCCTTCGAGAACCAGTCGATGGCCTGGCAGACTGCCACGATCTATTTCGCCGTCATCGAGCTCGTCGCCGCCGTCGGGCTCTGGCTCGCGACGCCGTGGGGCGCCGTGGTCTGGCTAACTACGGTGGTCTCGATGGCGGTCATCGAGCTGATGTTTCCGGGCATCTATGGCGGCAGCCTTACCGTGGTCGGGCTCGAGGCCGTGATGCTCGCGGCCTATCTGGCGCTGGCCTGGATGTCGGCGCGCGAACGCCCGCCATAGGCCCGCGCACCGTGATGGCTTGAGCACTGTTGCCCGGCTGCGACAGCGCGGCGAATAGCCGACGGTGGCACCCAATATATCGCAGTCGTGCGCGGAGCGAGAAGACAGCGTCGCTGGTTCTGCTAGGTGGATGCCACAGATCGCATCCCCATTTAAGGCGTCCCATCTCGGCAGCGCCTTTGCGGGACCTGCCGTCGGGACCCATTTCACCGGATCTCGGCGCGTGTGCCGGCCGGCTTTGCGCGGGCCGACGGCGGAACCGATCTGGCCGCGGCGACCAATGTGGGCGGCTTGCGCGCGTCCCGCCCCGATGCGCTCTCATAAAATTTTCGAAGAATTTTCCGGTAACCGATCGGTCACCGTAAAGGGTTCCCTCATACCCGTTACGGCACCGTTTCGAATTCGGACGCTGCTGTTTCCGAATGTGACAGGTAAGGCACACGAAGCGTGAACAGGGGCCTGCCACCGTCAATGAAAAGTTGCGAAAAGTCCTTGATCCATGGGCTTAATCCACGATTCACTGTCTTAAATTCATGATCTCTTTATTCTCTTATTTAAGCGGATATTCAAACGGCCCCCTTACGTTGGACCTATCAGGCGGGACACAAGTTTCGTCGAAATAAAGTCGATAAAAACGACAAACAGGGGAAGTGTCATGATGAAAGCCGTTGCGACAACGGCGGCGGATGCCGCTGATCGCGCTACCGGTCAAGCTCCGGTGCAGCCGCTCTATCTCGAAGCCCTGACTTTGGTGGAGCGGCTGCATCGCCGGCTCCTCGACGTCATCAAGGACGAATTCGATCGTCGTGGCCGCGCCGACATCAACTCGGTGCAGGCGCTGCTCCTGTACAATATCGGTGACAAGGAGCTGACCGCCGGCGAGCTGCGCACCCGCGGCTACTATCTCGGCTCCAACGTTTCCTACAATCTGAAGAAGCTCGTCGAGCTCGGCTTCCTCGATCATCAGCGCTCGCGCGTCGATCGCCGCTCGGTCCGCATCCGCCTGACCCCGCAGGGCCAGGAAGTCCGCAAGATTGTCGATGCGCTCTATCAGAAGCACGTCAAGACGGTCGAGCAGGTCGGCGGCATCTCGAACGAGGAGTTCGCGAGCCTCAACAAGTCGCTGCACCGCCTCGAGCGCTTCTGGACCGACCAGATCCTGTATCGCCTCTGAGCCTTCCTCTCCTTGCCTGATGGCCAAGCCGGCCACCCAGAAGACCGGCAGCCTCCCTCCAGTCCAGCCTTGCAGTCAACGCATCGGTCATGCCCGGCCGATGCGTTTTTCATGCTGCACCTGCGAAAATAAATAGGTCCCGGCGAGGAACCAAGCCGCTTCCTGCGCTTTATCCCGTCTCCCAACAGAGAGGCAGGGATATGCTGGTCGAGCGCGGGATTGAGGTGCTGAACGTCGAGGTCGTCGGTGACGCCTACGCGATCGCCTCGAATTATCTGCGCAAATCCGGCATCATTCCCGACACTTTCGCCACCAATGAGCGCCTGCTCGGCATCATCGTGAAGCTGTTCCAGCGCGGTGAGCTGAACCGACTCCGCCTCGCCAACAAGGCGATCGCGAAGTTCGAGGCCGAGACGCTGGTGGTCGCCTGAGCGTCAACCCGGAGACTTCAATGGAAGCTGCGATCGATCGGATCATGCAGACGTATGACCTGCTGCTCAACCGCACGTCCGCTGCAAGCGACGAAGCCCGGGCGAAGGTGACAGAGTACGTGCAGACGCTGTTCGAGGCT
This sequence comes from Bradyrhizobium sp. ma5, assembly GCF_042258955.1. Classification (NCBI taxonomy): domain Bacteria; kingdom Pseudomonadati; phylum Pseudomonadota; class Alphaproteobacteria; order Hyphomicrobiales; family Nitrobacteraceae; genus Bradyrhizobium; species Bradyrhizobium sp. ma5. Next base: position 5,021,150 of record NZ_CP170156.1, on the reverse strand, counting down.
GGCGAGCGCGATACGCACCGGTTGACGGTGTGCGGGCTGACCTATCTGCGCCAGCTCGACGGCAGCACCGACCATGTGAAGGCCGGGTTTACCGGGCTGTAGCGGCCTGGTTTCTTTCCATCACCGTCATCCTGAGGAGCGCCAACGGGTCCGCGCGAAGCGCGGCCGATGACAGGCTCCGCGCGTCTCGAAGGATGCACGGCCACGAGCCCGGACGTGCACCCTTCGAGGTTCGCTGCGCTCGCACCTCCAGCGACAAAGGCGAAGCCTCTGCGCGGAGATCACGGTGATGGAGCAGATTCAACTGTCAAACTGCCACTCGGTGTCATCACCCGCGCATGCGGGTGATCCAGTATTCCAGAGACGCCTGTGCTTGAGCCGAGAGGCCGCGGCGTACTGGATCGGCCGGTCGAGCCGGGCGACGACATATGAGGACGAGGATGCAGCTCCGCATTCCCGCGACGTGATTGCCCGAGCTTTGCATTTCGTTTTCGCGCTCTCTCTTTCAGAGGGCGCAGGGGTCGGTTCGCGGGGAGGCGGCGCCTTGCAAGCACGCGGCTGGGTTTGCGTGGCTCTCGGTGCGTCCCAGATACGCCGCCGGCCTGGTTCCGTCGCCGGAACCCCGTACTGATCCGGATTTCATCAAAAGCCAGGATGGTCGTAATACAACTCTGCCGGCACTACTTTTGTTTACAGAGCATTTTTTAACTTTTGAGTTTTTACAGATCTATTCCAACCGGCAGAAAAGGACCGTCCATGTGACGGTCCTTTTCGATTCGAACAATCACCCCAGCAGAAGCCACGCCACGCTGGCAAGCAGCGCCATCAGCGACACGACCGCAGCGCAGACAAAGGCAAGCTCCACTCCGTCGAAATGGTGATGGTTCTGGTGATGGTTCGCCTGCATCGTCGCCCTCCTAGATGGGCGTTCGTTGACCCGGGGACGTCAGCCATTCCGTCATGTGCGCGGCGGCTTCATTATGCTGCGCGCGCTGGAGCAGCGCGTCACGGTCCTGGCCGGCCGGAAGTTGCCCGGCACGGTCGCGAAGTTCTTTCGCTCCCTCGGTGAGCCGGATTTCGAGCGTATCAGCTTGCTTCACGCGGCGGCGGATCTGTCCCATGCATTTCCCTTTATCGGTTCCTGCCCGGAACAGGAGCCCAATTATCGGGACACCGTAAGGTTCCAAGCTTAAAGCTCTTTCGGCAGTACGCCTGCCAATTCCATTGCTCCGGTGCGCGGGAAGAGCGTTGCGGAAAATGTGCCGCGCTTCAGCTTCAGCGCCCACCGGCAATCCGGTTCACCTGATCCCGTTTCGAGAAGCGGCGGTTGACCTCACGCCGGGTGGACTGCGGCGCCTATCGGTGGAGATGCGCACCGGCGATGTGGCGGTGAACTCCGGTCCCGGCACGTCGCAGGTGGGGAAAGTATTCTTCAGCCATGTCAATGCACGTGCCATCGAGGCTGTGTGCCGCCTGATGGTTGATTCTCTCGATCTCGAAACGCTCATCTCGGTTATCCCATTATGCCGCTTCGTCGGCATGCACCACCGTCCGTTCGCGATGCGAGCGCGAATGAATGAAGCGGCCTAGCTTTCCGAATTGAAAATTGCCGGGACGGAATTTTCTCCGCGCTCCCGGACTGGGACGATAACTCTGTGCTTGTCGTTCTGGTTCCCGGCAAAGCAACGGTCGATACGATCCGCCTTCTGATTGGCGGGCTACACGCCGCCGCTGCGATGTCAAAACTGAAATGGAGCAACCGAAACGGACAGTTTTCCGTCGGCTGATTTTTGCGCGGTAAATTCCACTTCCTTCGACGCCTTGACGTCGCCGACGGATACCGAAATCCCGCCGCTGCACTGCAGGGTTCGCTTGTCCTTGCTCGTCGAAGTCGTGACGATTCTTTCACCGAGCAGGTATTGTGGCTTCGAATCTTCCGGATCAGGCTTGGCCGTCGACTCCTTGGCGGCGTAGTTGACCAGCGGATTCCGATGGTCGTCGGCAATGGCCTGGAGCACGGCCTTTCGGGTGTCGATCGAATCGCACGCGAGCTGATCGCCACAACCGCTCAGAACAAGCAGAAGCGCAAAACCCATGAGCGAAAGCAGTCGTGACGCCATGACAATACTTTGTGTGGATGGGTGGATGCTTTCCGACAACCGACCCGAAGGAGCATGGTTCCTGCGCGCCCCCTCAAAGCGCGCGGCCGCCCGTCGGACGACGGCTTTGCCCCTGAGCGATCTGCGCCGTGGTCTGAAGAGAAAGATGGGAAGCTACCGGAGACTCGCGCCTGGCCAGTCTGACCTTTGGTGAGATCGCTCACATGCGGTTCTGTCGAGGAACCAACGAAAATCGGCAGCGTAGACTCGCAGCTCCCGGCCTTTGCCCCCAAGCCCTCCGGGAGTAGCGATCCCCGGCGCTGTGAAACCTCCGGCGCCCGGGGATCGTTGGTTTGCGGATCAAGCAAACAGGAACACGCCCAAGGTTGGTCGGTGGGTTGGTCGGTTGTCGCACGTTCGGTGCCTTCCGCTGGCGGCATCGGATCATCAACGCGGGAATCCGGCTTCACTGCCTCTTGTTCGCCCGGCTGCGGCGAAGTTCGAGGTGCAAGCAAACGCCCCAGCGCGGGAATGCGCCGGGGCTAGTGCGCCGCTTGCTCGTCAAGCTGCGTGATCGGCAATGCACCGCCAAGCAGGCGAACTTTCGGTGTTACTTGTTCTCAGGAATCCAGGTCGTGCTGGCCCGATCGTACTTGAAGCCCGGTGCAGCCTTCAGGCTGTCCTTGGTCTCGTCGAGCGTGAGCCACCACTTGTCGTCTTTCTTTTGCGATTTGACGGCCGTGTACGGCACGATCACGTCCTTCTCGCCGGCGCCGAGAAAGCCGCCGACGCCGACGACGAGGCCGGTCACCTTGCCCGCCTTGTCGACAAGCACGTCGTCGATCGTCCCGATCTTGGATTCCTTCGGATCATAGACATTCTGCTTGTAGTAGTTGGTGATGGTCCAGCTGTCCGTCGGGGCGGCGGGCATAGTGGTCGCCGCGTGCGCGGCGGTCGCGAACGCCGCAGCCAAGATGCAGCCGATAGCAAACTTCTTCATAAGAGAAACTCCTCGCCTTCAGTGGAGATGACCGATCCGGCAGGCACCGTCACCCAGGATAACGACTGCCGCATGGCCCAAATAATGATGATTGGCGTGCTCGGCGCCTATTAGTCGGACGTGCAGACCTTGACTGTCTTCATGCCGGTCTCGGCTTCGGAGCGCGTCTTGTAGATCGTGCCCGACGGGCCGACGACGGTGGTCGTCGTATCGACCGGCTTCTGATCGACGATCGTGCACTTCTTCGTCTTGACGTCCTGCACGACGTAGAATTCGTCCGCTGCAAATGCCGGCGTGACAAAAGCGGCAAGCAATGCTGCCGCGACAATCGTTTTAACGTTCATGTTCTCTCCTCCAATGCCGTATCTATCGGCGGAGGTGGAACGGGAAGAAGTCGCGATGGTTCCTAGAGTTGGACTGGCCGGCGGCACCGTGCTGCGCGGTGTGCCGTCGCGACGGGATTCTGATCTGCGACATTAGCTAAGCCGGCTTCGAGCGAGCCGGCCGGCCCCCGGCTCAAGTCATCGCAAGCGGAAAGCAATCAGCGAGGTGCGGCGATTTGCAGCATGGTGTAGCTGCGCCGCGGGCTTGCCGAAGGCTGTGGCGAATGGTCGCTAAGGATGCGCAGACGCGAGCTCGGCGCGCGATTCCATAACCCGATGGGACTCGCGCCTATCGATTGGCGATGCGACCACGCGACTGGACGCAGCCGGCGATCGGCGGGTTGCGTCTGAAAATCCAGGAGGAAGCCCCATGATCTCGTCCCGCATGCGCCTGTTCGGCGCGGTCGTCGCGCTGTTGCTTGGGGCGAACGGTCCGGCGCCCGCGCAGCAACTCGAGCTCAAGCTGATGGCGCCCGCGGCGCCTGGCGGCGGCTGGGATCAGACCGCGCGTTCGATGCAGCAGGCGCTGGTCGCCGCCGGTGTCGCGCGCAGCGTCCAGGTCACCAACGTGCCCGGCGCCGGCGGCAGCGTCGGCATCGCGCAGTTCGTCAACGGCGCCAAGGGCGACGGCAACCAGATGATGGTCAACGGCTTCGTCATGGTGGGGGCGCTCGCCATGAACAAGTCGCCGGTGACCCTGGATCAGGTGACGCCGATCGCGCGCCTGACCGAGGAGACCCAGGTCATCGTGGTGCCGGCGAGTTCGCCGATCAAGACGGCGCAGGATCTCGCCACAGCGCTCAAGGCCGATATCGCCAAGGTGACCTTTGCCGGCGGCTCGGCCGGCGGCGTCGACCACGTGATGGCGGCGCTGTTCGCGGGCACGGTTGGCGCCGACGCGAAGAAGATCAACTACATTCCGTTCTCGGGCGGCGGCGAGTCGCTCGCCGCCATTCTCGGCGGCAAGGTTACGGCTGGCATTTCCGGCCTCAGCGAATACGACGGCCAGATCAAGGCCGGCAAGCTGCGCGCGCTCGGCGTAACCTCGGCGCAGCGTCTGCCCGGCGTCGATATCCCGACCTTCAAGGAGCAGGGCATCGAGCTGGTGCTGGCCAATTGGCGCTCGGTGGTGGCGCCGCCCGGCATCACGCCGGAGCAGCGCAAGGTGCTGAGCGATGCCGTCGAGAAGATGGTGAAATCCGATGCCTGGAAGGACATCCTGAAGCAGAAGGGCTGGGATGACGCCTATCTCGGCGGCGATGCGTTCGCCGATTTCCTGAAGAAGGAAATCACGCGCGTGACCGAGGTGCTGAAGTCCGTCGGCCTCGTGAAATCATGACGCCGGACACGGTTTCCGACAATCTCCCGCGCGCGCCGGCACGGCGGCTCGATCGCGCGGGCATCGCCATCGCGGCCGCGCTCGCCGTCCTCGCCGCGGTGCTGGTGTGGGACGCCAGCAAGCTGCCGGCCACGACGATGTACGGTATGGGCCCGGAGGCGATGCCGATCGTGATCGCGATCGGCCTCGTCATCCTCGCTGTCGGCAATCTGATCGACGCGCTGCGCGGCAACCTGCCGCCGCGCGAGAGCATGGATCCGAAACCGGTGTGGCTGATCATCGGCGGCCTCGCGCTCCTGATCGCCATCATCGGCTTCGGTGGTGGCTTCATCCTTGCCACCTCGGCGCTGTTCGTCACCACCTCGGCTGCCTTCGGCCGGCGTGCTGTCCTGGCCGACACTGCCATCGCGCTCGTGATCACGACCCTCATTTATCTCGCGTTCGACAAACTGTTGACGCTGAGCCTTCCCGCCGGCCCGCTGGAGCGATTGCTGTGATGGACACTTTCGCCGCGCTGGCGCACGGCATGGCGGTCGCCATGCAGCCGATGAACCTGCTCTACGCCCTGATCGGCGTGTTCCTCGGCACCGCGGTCGGCGTGTTGCCCGGCATCGGTCCGGCGCTGACGGTCGCGCTGCTGCTGCCGGTGACCTACAAGCTCGATCCCGGCGGCTCGCTGATCATGTTCGCCGGCATCTACTATGGCGGCATGTACGGCGGCTCGACCACCGCGATCCTGATCAACACGCCAGGAGAGAGCGCGTCGATGGCGACCGCGCTCGAGGGCAACAAGATGGCCAAGGCCGGCCGCGGCGGCCCGGCGCTGGCGACCTCGGCGATCGGCTCGTTCGTGGCAGGCACCATCGCCACCATCGGCCTCGCATTCCTCGCGCCGTGGCTGGTCGACTTCGCGGTGCGGTTCGGGCCGGAGGATTACTTCGCGCTGATGTGCGTCGCCTTCGTCACGGTATCGGCAACCTTTGGCGACTCGCCGGTCCGCGGCCTCACCAGCCTTTTCATCGGCCTGACGCTCGGGCTGGTCGGCATCGACAAGCTCACCGGGCAGGCGCGGCTTGCCTTCGGCATCCCCGAGCTGCTCGACGGCGTCGAGGTGACGACGCTCGCGGTCGGCCTGTTCGCGGTGGGGGAGGCGCTCTATGTCGCCTCGCGTCGCCATCACGCCGAGGAGAAGCTCGAGCCGGTGCGCGGCTCCCTGTGGATGACGCGGGAAGACTGGCGGCGCTCGTGGAAGCCGTGGCTGCGCGGCACGCTGTTCGGCTTTCCGATCGGCGCGCTGCCGGCCGGCGGCGCCGAGATCCCGACCTTCCTGTCCTACTCAACCGAGCGGCGGCTGACCAAACATCCGGAGGAGTTCGGCAAGGGCGCGATCGAAGGCGTCGCCGGACCCGAAGCCGCCAACAATGCCTCCGCCGCCGGCACGCTGGTGCCGCTGTTGACGCTCGGGCTGCCGACCTCGGCCACCGCGGCGATGATGCTGGCGGGCTTCCAGCAATACGGCCTCAACCCCGGGCCGCTGCTGTTCGCGGAGCGGCCGGACCTGGTGTGGGGCCTGATCGCGAGCCTGTTCATCGCCAACGGCATGCTGCTGGTGCTCAATCTGCCGCTGGTCGGGCTGTGGGTGCGGCTGCTCGCGATCCCGCAGCCCTGGCTCTATGCCGGCATCCTGGTGTTCGCGACCATGGGCACGATCGCAGCAAAACCGTCGGTGGTCGAGCTGTCGATGCTGGCAGCGTTCGGCGTGATGGGTTTCCTGATGCGGCGGTTCGATTTCCCGATCGCGCCTGTCGTGATCGGGCTGATCCTCGGGCCGATCGCCGAAAGCCAGTTGCGCCGCGCGCTGGCGATCAGCCTCGGCGATCCCATGGTGCTGCTGCAAAGCCCGATGTCGGCAACGCTGCTCGGCGTTGCGCTGATCGCGCTGCTGGCACCGTTCGTGCTGAGGGGACTCGGGCGGTTCAAGGCCAATGAAGATTAGGTCGTGAATCGATCGATCTGCCAGACGGCAACGCCGCCAACATTTGCGTGATCGGGAAATATCCAAACTCCGATCTCGGTCTCCCTTTCAGCAACGCACACGCCTCGCTTGCGCGAGGCACAATCAAGGCGGCTGAACGATGAAGACGATCTACCTTCTGGCGGCGCTCATGCTGGCGCCATCTCTCGCGACCCAAGCAATCGCTCATACGCGAACCGGCAGAGGCAGCGATCGCGTGCATGTCGGCACAGGACCGACGATTGGGGGCGGACTGCTAGGCTACAGGATCGTCGGTCGTCAGATCGCGGCTCCGCCGTGGAGTGCTGCCTGCATGAACGACGTAGGCCCATGGCAATGCGACGAGCCGATGTGGGTCTATGGCAGCCCAGACTATGTCGCGCAGTTCAGGAATGCATTCTGACGTTGGTCCCGCGCGCGGCCGGTGCGACTGGCTCGGATGCCCTCGGGCTGCCGTGGGAAGCCCTTGGCATGTAAAAGGCCCGCTCCGGGGCTCGCAATTCGGAGCGGGCCAGTCTGGGCGCGGCAAGTCTAGCCGCGCCGCGAACCTAGCGCGACATGCTGACACCACCCTGACGGCGGTCAAAAAAGGAGAGGCGGTTGCACGCCGCCTCTCTGTCTCAATGATGGATTTTTGAACGGAATGTTGCGCGGCGTGCTCACCATTTGTAGGCGAGGCTTGCCGTGATGCGCCGGCGATCGCCGTAGTAGCAGGAGCTGATCGTCGCGCAGCTCGCGACGTATATCTTGTCTGTGACGTTCACCACATTGAGTGCCGCGCGCCAGTTCTTGTCCCACTCGTAGTGCAAGGCGAGGTCGCCGAGCACGACCCCCGGGACGCGCGCGGTGTTCGCGGTATCGGCAAACGACGAGCCGACATAGCGCACGCCGCCGCCGAAGCCGAAGCCGTTCAGCGGGCCGTCGCGGAAGGTGTAGTCGGTCCAGACCGAGGCGAGCTGCCGCGGCGTGTTGGTCGGCACGGTGCCGACCAGCGCGGCATTGAGGTCCTTGCTGACGAACAGCTCGTAATTGGTGTAGCTCGCCACCAGTTTGAAATCCCGCGTGATGTTCGCCACCGCCTCGAGCTCGACGCCGCGCGAGGTCACCTCGCCATTCTGGGTCTGGAACAGCGTGTTGTTCGGATCTGTCGTCAGCGCGTTCTTGCGCTTCAGATCGAACAGCGCGACGCCGAACCGCGCATTGAGCCCGACCGGCTCGTACTTGACGCCGACCTCGGTCTGCTCGGAGGTCTCCGGCAGCAGCAACTGGCCGGCGGCATTGGTGCCGATCACCGGATTGTAGCCCGTCATGTAGGACACGTACGGCGCAACGCCGCTGTCGAAATTGTAGATCGCGCCGACCCGGCCGGAGAACTTGCTGTCGTCGCGGCCCTGGGAAGCGCCGATCCGGTTGTTGTTGGTGAGATCGACCCAGTCCTGGCGCCCCGACAGCACGACCGTCAGGCGGTCGAGCTTGACCTGATCCTGCAGATAGAGCCCGGCCATGCCCTGGGTGAGATAGGCGTTCTGATACAGCGGGCCGCTATACGGCAGATTGTTGCCGTAGACCGGATTGAGCGCGTTGAGAGTCGTGCCCATGCCAAAACCCTGCCGGTCGTCGATGCCGTAATATTTCAGATCGACGCCGACCAGCGCGGTGTGCTGCAGCGCGCCGGTCGAGAAGCGATATTCGAGCTGATTGTCGAGGTTGAGCTGCGTGGCGATGCCGCGGGTGTAGAAATTGCCGCGGGTGATGTCGGCGGCCGCCGGTGTCGTCGCGTAGCCGAGCCCGTAGAGGCCGGCGTAATAGACGTCGACATGTGCCATGCGCGCGTTCTGGCGGAAGTCGACGTTGTCAGTCACGCTCTTCTGGAACTGGTAGCCGACCATCTCCTGGTCGCGGCGGAACTGGTCGACGCTGGGATCGCCGACGAACAGGCTGGTCGGAATCCGGCCGAACGGCGCGTTGGTGACGGTGCCAACATAGGGCAGGAAGTTCAGCGCGCGGGTATTGCTGTGCGAGGCCATACCGAACACCGTGAGGCTGGTGTCGGCATCGGGCCGCCAGGTCACCGACGGGGCGAAGAAGAAATTGTTGTCGTAGACATAGTCGGTCTGGGTGCCGCCGCCCTGGGCCTGGCCGACCAGGCGATACTGCACCTGGCCGCCGCCGGGCTGCGCCGTCGCGCCGCCAATGTCGAACTGGGTATAGGCGTTGCCGAAATTGTTGACGCCGGTCTCGATGTAGCGAATGGGCTCGGCCTGCGGCAGCTTGCTCACGGCGTTGACGAGGCCACCCGGAGCCGACCCACCATACAGGATGCCGGAGGGACCGCGCAGCACCTCGACGCGCTCGAGATTGAAGGGCTGCAGCTTCCAGCTCGCATAGGAGGTGTAGAACATCTGTAGGCCGTCGAGGAACAGCGACTCGTTCTGCGCGGGGAAGCCGCGGATCATGAACCAGTCGTTGCGGAAGTCGGCGCCATAGGTGCCGCCGATGACGCCAGGCGTGTAGCGCAGCACCTCGTCGAACTTGCTGACGATCTTCTGGTCGCGGATCTGCTCGGCGCTGATGACCGTCACCGATTGCGGCGTCTGGATGATCGGCGTGCTGGTCTTGGTGCCGCTGGCGCTCTGCCGCGCCAGGTAGCCGGTGACCGGGCCGTTGGCGCGCTCGTGTCCGCCGCCTCCGCCCGCGGCCTGCTGTGCCGCCTGTGGCTGCGCGCCCACTGGCGCGACTGTTGCGCGGCGCGAGGCGCTGCGCGCGCGCGTGGTCCGTTGCGAAGGCTGCTGCGATCGCGCCGCTTGCCGGTGCTGCGGCGCATCGACCGTCACGGACGGCAATTGCGTCTGCGCGAACACTTCGTCTGCACCAGCAACCGAAAACACCACCAGAGCCGAAGCAGCAAGCCGCTGCGGCCGAATCCATCCGTCCGTCATTCAACGCCCTCAAAGAGAATTGTCTTCGGCGTCGTTGTGCGCGCGGTTAGAAGCTATCGAAGCTGTGCGCAAAGCCGGTCTGTGTGACTGAGAGACAACGGAGTACGTCGTACATTTGCACGCATCGCGTGAGAGGCTTGAATCGATCCAGTGTTGAACGATTCAAAAATCGAACGATTCAAAATCGTCTCGTGACTCGATGCATCATGATCGCGCGTGTGATGATCCAGAGAGTCGGCCGTCGCGTGATTGAGTGAAGCGTGATTGGGGGACCGGCACTGGCGAAGTTCGAGGGTGTTGCTTGCGCCTTGAGGCGTCAGCCCCGATGGGGCGGGCGCTCGGGAAAGAGGGCGCACGTCCGCCCCGCAGGCTGCCGCGGCGATGCCGTCCGGGAGGATCGGAACCGGGTCACGGGCGGGCCGGCCCGGCCGGCTGGCAATCCCCGGCATCCCCACCATATCTGGCATAATTGACCGGCGGGGACCGCAACCGCTTGGCCATTTTGGGGTGATGTGATAACCCTCTGAAACCAGCTTCGACCGCCACTCGTGACCGTCCGCATCCCGTGTAAAGGCTTGCGGCGGTGGAGATATTTCGCCGATGACCTCATCGTCCAAGACCGCTTCCGCGCCCGATTCCTTCTTCACGGCAACCCTTGCCGAGGCCGACCCCGAGATCGCTGCCGCGATCAAGGGCGAGCTCGGTCGGCAGCGCCATGAGATCGAGCTGATCGCCTCCGAGAACATCGTCAGCCGCGCGGTGCTGGAGGCGCAGGGCTCGGTGATGACCAACAAATATGCGGAAGGTTATCCGGGCGCGCGCTACTACGGCGGTTGCGAATGGGTCGACGTCGCCGAGAACCTCGCGATCGAGCGCGCCAAGAAGCTGTTCGGCGCCGGCTTCGCCAACGTCCAGCCGAACTCCGGCAGCCAGATGAACCAGGCGGTGTTTCTGGCGCTGCTGCAGCCCGGCGACACCTTCATGGGTCTCGACCTCGCCGCCGGCGGCCATCTCACCCACGGCTCGCCGGTCAACATGTCCGGCAAGTGGTTCAAGGCCGCGCACTACACGGTGCGCCGCGAGGACCAGATCATCGACATGGACGAAGTCCAGAAGCAGGCCGAGCAGGTCAAGCCGAAGCTGATCATCGCCGGCGGCTCGGCCTATTCGCGCGCCTGGGACTTCAAGCGCTTCCGTGAGATCGCCGACTCGGTCGGCGCGTATCTGCTAGTCGACATGGCGCATTTCGCGGGCCTCGTCGCTGGCGGCGTGCATGCCTCGCCGGTGCCGCACGCCCACGTCACGACAACCACGACCCACAAGTCGCTGCGCGGTCCGCGCGGCGGCCTGATCCTCAGCAATGACGAGACGCTCGCGAAGAAGCTGAACTCGGCGATCTTCCCCGGCCTGCAGGGCGGCCCGCTGATGCACGTCATCGCCGCCAAGGCGGTCGCCTTCGCCGAAGCGCTGCGGCCGGACTTCAAGGTCTACGCCAAGAACGTGGTCGAGAACGCCAAGGCGCTGGCGGAGACGCTGCGCAGCCATGGGCTCGACATCGTGTCCGGCGGCACCGACAACCATCTGATGCTGGTCGATCTCAGGCCGAAGGGCCTGAAGGGCAACATCTCCGAGAAGGCGCTGGTGCGCGCTGCGATCACCTGCAACAAGAACGGCATCCCGTTCGATCCCGAGAAGCCGTTCGTCACTTCGGGCTTGCGTCTCGGTACGCCGGCTGCGACCACGCGCGGCTTCGGCGTCGCCGAGTTCAAGCAGGTCGGCGGCATGATCGCGGAAGTGCTGAACGCGCTGGCGCAGTCGCCGGACGGCAAGGCGCCGCTGGTCGAGGCTGCGATCAAGGAGCGCGTCAAGGCGCTGACCGACCGCTTCCCGATCTACCAGTAGCCGTTCGCTCGTAAAGGTCCCGTCGGATGCGCTGCCCGAGCTGCAATTCTCTCGATACGCAGGTCAAGGACTCGCGTCCGACCGAGGACTCCGCCGTCATCCGCCGGCGGCGCGTCTGCATGGCCTGCAACTTCCGCTTCACGACCTTCGAGCGGGTGCAGCTGCGCGAGCTCACCGTCATCAAGCGCAACGGCCGCCGCGTGCCGTTCGATCGCGACAAGCTGGTGCGCTCGCTGCAAATCTCATTGCGCAAGCGCCCGGTGGAGTCGGAGCGGGTGGAGAAGATGGTGTCGACCATCGTCCGCGAGCTCGAAAGCGGCGGCGAGGCGGAGGTCTCCTCGGAGGCGATCGGCGAGATCGTGATGGAGCATCTGCGCCAGCTCGACGACGTCGCCTATGTGCGCTTCGCCTCGGTCTATCGTAATTTCCGCGAAGCCAAGGACTTCGAGGCCGTGCTCGACGAGCTGACCGGCGAAGACGACCCGCGGATCGCGACGTTGCGAAAATGATCTTCCGCATTCTGGAAGAGCAGCTCGGGCAGAAGGCCAAAGAGGCGAAGGAAGCGGCCAAGGAAACGGCAAAGGCCGCCGACCTGCGCTTCATGCAGCTCGCGCTCGCGCTCGGCCGTCGCGGGCTGGGGCGCACCTGGCCCAATCCGGCGGTCGGCGCCGTCATCGTCAAGGACGGCGTGATTGTCGGCCGCGGCTGGACCCAGCCCGGCGGCCGCCCGCATGCCGAGGTCGAGGCGCTGAGACGGGCAGGTAGCGCCGCGCGCGGCGCCACGCTCTATGTCACGCTCGAACCCTGCTCGCATTTCGGCCGCTCGCCGCCTTGCGCGGATGCCGTCGTCGCAGCCGGGCTTGCCCGCGTGGTTTCGGCGATCGAGGACCCCAATCCGGACGTCGGTGGCAAGGGGCATGCGAAACTGCGAGCCGCTGGGATCGCGGTCGATGTCGGGCTGTGCGCCGCCGACGCCGCGCGCGACCATGCCGGGCATTTCCGCCGGATCACGGACCAGCGCCCGCATGTGATCCTCAAGCTTGCGGTGTCCGCCGACGACAAGATCGCAGCCGGCGGACACAAGCCAGTTGCGATTACCGGCGAAGCTGCGCGAACCCGTGTGCATCTGCTGCGCGCGCAGAGCGATGCGATCCTGATCGGCATCGGCACGGTCAGGGCCGACGATCCAATGCTGACCTGCCGGCTCCCCGGCATGGCGGCGCGCTCGCCGGTGCGGGTGGTGCTGGATCGCGCGCTGCGGATCGCGGGCGACAGCCGCCTGGTGCATTCGGCGCGCGAGACGCCGCTCTGGGTGATGACGTCGGATCTTGCCGAGGCGCCGGCCGCGATGATGCTCGGTGCTGCCGGGGCGGAGGTGATCCGCGTTGCGTCCAGCGCGCAACCGGGGCTCGACCTGCCGGCGGTGTTGCATGCGCTGGCGGAGAAGGGCATCACGCGGCTGATGGTCGAAGGCGGCGCGCGGGTGGCAAATTCTTTCGTGGCAGCGGGCCTGGTCGATGAAATCTGGCTGTTGCGCGGACCCGAACCGATCGGCGCCGATGGTGTTCCCGCGCTGGACGCAATGCCGCTCGACGCAATCACGCAGTCGCCGGGCTTCAAGGTTCGTGCTAGCGAAACCTTCGATAACGACAGTCTCACGATCTACGAGCGTGCGTAATGTTTACCGGAATTGTCACCGATATCGGCGAGATCACCAGCCTGAAGCCTGTGGCGCAGGGGCAGCTGCACCGGTTGCGGATTGCCTGCGACTACGACCAGACCACGATCGCCGACGGCGCCTCGATCGCCTGCAACGGCGTCTGCCTCACCGTGGTCGCCTCCGGCACGGCTGACGGCAAGACCTGGTTCGATGTCGATGCCGCGGCCGAGACGCTCGGCATGACCACCGCCAGGCACTGGGCGCAGGGTGGCCGGCTCAACCTCGAGCGCGCGCTCAAGATCGGAGACGAGCTCGGTGGTCACATCGTGGCCGGGCATGCCGACGGGATCGCGACCATCGTCAAGCGCGACGATCTGCCTGACATGGCGCGCTTCGAGCTGCGAACCACCCGCGAACTGGCGCGTTTCATCGCGGCGAAGGGATCGATCACGCTGGACGGCGTGTCGCTGACCGTGAATACGGTCGATGACGTCACCTTTTCGGTGCTGATCATCCCGCACACGCTGTCCGTCACGACCCTGAGCGGCTGGAAGGCCGGCAGTGAGGTCAATATCGAGGTCGATCTGATGGCCCGCTACGCGGCGCGGCTGTCGGAGATGAAATGACGGCGTAGCCGTCATTCCGGGGCGATGCGTCAGCATCGAGCCCGGAATCGCGAGATTCCGGGTCTGGTCCTACGGACCATCCCGGAATGACCGTGTTTGAAGCATTCCTGCTTGGCTTCAGTCGTTGGGGCGACTACAAACTCGCAAAACGTTGACATGCAACGTTATCGGTGAATGTCAACAAAATGAAATGGATACCTAAATGGCTGACGCGCGGCGCGCACCCCTGAAGGACCAGACCGACATCACAGGCGCACGCGTGCTGATCGTCGAGGCCCGGTTTTATGACGACATCCAGGATGCACTGCTGGAAGGCGCGCTTGCCGAGCTGAAGACGGCCGGTGCCAGCCACGACGTGATCACGGTGCCGGGCGCGCTGGAGATTCCCGCCGCGATCGCGATTGCGATCGATGCGGCGGCGGCGAACGGCAAGCCCTATGACGCGGCGATCGCGCTCGGCTGCGTGGTGCGCGGCGACACCATCCATTTCGAGATCGTCTCGCAGGAATCCTCGCGTGGATTGATGGATCTGGCGGTGAGCCGGAAATTCCCGCTCGGCAACGGCATTCTCACCGTCAACACCGAGGCGCAGGCCTGGGCGCGGGCGCGTGCCAGCGAGTTGAACAAGGGCGGCGACGCCGCGCGCGCGGCGATCGCGATGCTGCGGGTCAAACGCCGTCTGGCAAAGGCCTGACCATGGCTCACAACAAGAAGCCCGCGAAAGCCCCCGACAGGAAAGCCAACCGACGCGGCGCGGCACGGCTCGCGGCCGTGCAGGCGCTGTACCAGATGGACATTGGCGGCGCGGGCATCAACGACATCTTCGCCGAGTTCGAGAGCCACTGGCTCGGCAACGAGGTCGAGGGCGAGAAGTACCTGCCGGCGGAAGCGGCGTTCTTCCGCGACGTCGTCTCTGGCGTGGTGCGCGACCAGGCCAAGCTCGATCCGCTGATCGACGAGGCGCTGTCGAAGGGCTGGCCGCTGAAGCGGATTGACGCGATTTTGCGCGCGGTGCTGCGGGCCGGGTCCTATGAGCTCGAGCACCGCCGCGACGTGCCGGGCCGCGTGGTGGTTTCCGAATATGTCGACGTCGCGCACGCCTTTGTCGAGAAGGACGAGACCGGCATGGTCAACGCCGTGCTCGACCAGATCGCACGCCAGTTCCGCGGCGACGAGTTTGTGCGGAGCTAAACCACGTATTCCGCCGTCACCACCCGCGCATGCGGGTGATCCAGTACGCCGCGGCGGTTATTGGCAACAACAGCTTCCGCGGCGTACTGGATCGCCCGGTCAAGCCGGGCGATGACAGCTGAGGGGAACGCGCGCGATATGCCAGAGCGTCACGACAGTCCCTCCGGCGAAGACTCCCTCATCGCGCGCTACTTCAAGCCGCTGGCGACCGACCCGGGCGCGTTCGGGCTCGACGACGACGCCGCGGCGCTGCGGGCGGCCGGCGAGGACATCGTGGTCACCACGGATGCGATCGTTGAGGGGGTGCATTTCCTCCCTGATGATCCGCCCGACACCCTGGCGCGCAAGGCGCTGCGGGTGAACCTGTCCGACATCGCGGCCAAGGGGGCGGTGCCGGCCGGCTTCGTGCTGACGCTGGCGCTGTGCCACGCCGAGGAGGCCTGGCTCAAGCCGTTTGCCCGCGCGCTCGGCGAGGACGCCAGCCATTATGGCTGCCCGCTGCTCGGCGGTGACACGGTGTCGACGCCGGGACCGCTGATGATCTCGATCACCGCGTTCGGGCGGCTGCCGCAGGGCAAGATGGTGCACCGCGCGGGGGCAAAAGCCGGCGACCGCGTGTTCGTGACCGGCACGATCGGGGATGCCGCGCTCGGCCTCGACGTGCTCCGGGGCGGCCCGGTCGCCGCGGCACTGGCCGACGATGCCGCCGGACGGGATTTTCTTGCCGGCCGGTACCGTGTGCCGCAGCCGCGCAACGCACTCGCCAAGGCCGTCCGCAGCTACGCCAGCGCGGCGATGGATGTGTCTGACGGTCTCGCCGGCGATCTGGCCAAGCTTTGCGCAGCCAGTGGCGTGACAGCCGTGATCAACGTGCCGAGCATCCCGTTGTCGCCTGCGGCCGCGGGGCTGCTCGCGCGCAAGGCGATCGGTATCGAGACGCTGGTCGCTGGCGGCGATGACTACGAACTCTTGTGCGCGGTGCCGGGCGATCGCGCGGACGCCTTCCTGCGAGAGGCACGGCAGGCCAAGGTCGCCGTGACCGCGATCGGTGGCCTCATTGCTGGCTTGTCACCGCCAAGCTTCCTCGACGGACAGGGCCGGGAACTGGCGCTGAAGCGGCTGTCCTACAGCCATTTCTAGAACGTCCGGCCGAAACGCGCCGACTTTCCCTCTAAATAGCTGCCAATATCGGCGTTTTCGGCCGCAGGTGGCGTTGCACAGCGGTAACGATTTTGGCAAGGTCGCGCCCGATTTGAGGCAATCCGTTTTTGGGGAGGATTGTCCTCGCAAAATAAGCGCCTGCCGCCCCCTAGCGGCACAAAGAAGGCGCGGGGGTTACATCAAGGATCTGAGGCAACATTCAATGACAGCTTTATGGTTGATTGTGCTCTGCGGGGCGCTTTCCATCGTCTACGCGATCTGGGCGACGCAGTCGGTCTTGAACGCGGATGCGGGCAGTGCCCGCATGCAGGAAATCGCGGGCGCGGTGCGCGAGGGCGCACAAGCCTATCTGCGGCGGCAATACACGACGATCGGCATGGTCGGTATCGTGATCTTCGTGGTGCTGGCCTACTTCCTTGGCCTTCTGGTGGCGATCGGCTTTGCGATCGGCGCCATCCTGTCGGGTGCGGCCGGCTTCATCGGCATGAACGTCTCGGTGCGCGCCAACGTCCGCACCGCGCAGGCGGCGACCACTTCGCTCGCCGGCGGCCTCGAACTCGCCTTCAAGGCGGGTGCGATCACCGGCATGCTGGTTGCCGGTCTCGCGCTGCTTGGCGTCACCATCTACTTCATGGTGCTCGTCAAGTTCATGGGGCTGGAAGCCGGCAGCCGCACCGTGGTCGACGCCATGGTGGCGCTCGGCTTCGGCGCTTCGCTGATCTCGATCTTTGCCCGTCTCGGCGGCGGTATCTTCACCAAGGGTGCTGACGTCGGCGGCGACCTCGTCGGCAAGGTCGAGGCCGGCATCCCCGAGGACGATCCGCGCAACCCGGCCACCATCGCCGACAACGTCGGCGACAATGTCGGCGACTGCGCCGGCATGGCGGCCGACCTGTTCGAGACCTACGCGGTGACCGCGGTCGCCACCATGGTGCTCGCGGCGATCTTCTTCGCCAAGACGCCGATCCTGGTGAACATGATGACGCTGCCGCTCGCGATCGGCGGCATCTGCATCATCACCTCGATCATCGGCACCTTCTTCGTCAAGCTCGGCGCCAGCCAGTCGATCATGGGTGCCCTGTACAAGGGCCTGATCGCCACCGGCATCCTGTCGCTGGTCGGCGTCGCGGCCGTGATCAACTGGCTGATCGGCTTCGGCAAGCTCGATGGCGTCAGCTTCACCGGCATGGCGCTGTTCGAGTGCGGCGTGGTCGGTCTCGTCGTCACCGGCCTGATCATCTGGATCACCGAGTACTACACCGGCACCGATTATCGCCCGGTGAAGTCGATTGCGGCGGCCTCGGTCACCGGTCACGGCACCAACGTGATCCAGGGCCTCGCGATCTCGATGGAGGCGACCGCGCTGCCTGCGATCGTCATCATCGCCGGCATCCTGGTCACCTACAGCCTGGCCGGCTTGTTCGGTATCGCGATCGCGACCGCCACCATGCTGGCCCTGGCCGGCATGATCGTCGCGCTCGACGCCTTCGGCCCGGTCACCGACAACGCCGGCGGCATCGCCGAGATGGCGGGTCTGCCCAAGGAGGTGCGCAAGTCGACCGACGCGCTCGATGCGGTCGGCAACACCACCAAGGCGGTGACCAAGGGCTACGCGATCGGCTCCGCCGGTCTCGGTGCGCTGGTGCTGTTTGCGGCCTATAATGAGGACCTCAAATTCTTCATCGCAGACTCTGCCAACCACCTCTACTTCAAGGGCGTCAATCCCGACTTCTCGCTCAATAACCCCTACGTCGTGGTCGGCCTGCTGTTCGGCGGCCTGCTACCGTATCTGTTCGGCGCGATGGGCATGACGGCGGTGGGACGTGCCGCCAGCGCAATCGTTGAAGAGGTGCGCCGTCAGTTCCGCGAGAAGCCCGGCATCATGCAGGGCACCGACAAGCCGGATTACGGGAAGGCGGTCGACCTGCTGACCAAGGCGGCGATCAAGGAGATGATTATCCCCTCGCTGCTGCCGGTGCTGTCGCCGATCGTCGTCTACTTCCTGATCTATGCGATCGCGGGCGGCGGCGCGGCGGGCAAGTCGGCGGCGTTCTCCGCGGTCGGCGCCATGCTGCTCGGCGTCATCGTCACCGGCCTGTTCGTCGCGATCTCGATGACCTCGGGCGGCGGCGCCTGGGACAACGCCAAGAAGTACATCGAGGACGGCCACTACGGCGGCAAGGGCTCTGACGCCCACAAGTCCGCGGTGACCGGCGACACCGTCGGCGATCCCTACAAGGATACGGCGGGCCCGGCGGTCAACCCGATGATCAAGATCACCAACATCGTGGCGCTGCTGCTGCTGGCGATCCTGGCGCACTAAATTCTTGGCGCACTGAGCGGCGCCAAACGAAGGAATGCAAAACCCCGCGGTGCGAGCCGCGGGGTTTTTGTTTTGCATGGACTTGGTTCGGTGTACTGCCGGATTGATCGGCTTTCCGCCAACGATATCTGCCGACAACCAGACGCGAACAGAACGGAGATCAATCGATGTCGCTCTCATCCGCACGGAACTATGCGCTCCGCGCCTCCAAGTCGCAGGATCAGAAGGAGGCCATCGAGCTGCTGTCGCAGGCGATCATGGAGCTGGCGATGTCGATGGAAGCAACTGACGCCAAGATCAAGAAGATCAACAAGTCTTCGTAATCTTGGCCGCACCGTGCTCCGGGAGGAATGCGAGTGACGGCTGCGCCGTCACTTCACCTCCATCTGCAAGCCTTCCTTCTCGATGATGGCGGCGAACTTCTTCGTCTCGGCATCGACGAAATCGGAGAATTGCTGCGGCGTGCCGTAGTCGGCGCGGGCGCCCATGCCACTGATGTTCTTCCTGACGTCGTCGCGCTCCAGCATCGCCTTGATCTGACGGTTCAGCTCGTCGACCACGGGTGCGGGTGCGGCCTTCGGCAGGAACACGCCGAACCAGGACGCGACGTCGAATTTGGCGAGCTCCGGCGCGCCCTCGCGCATCACAGGCAGATCGGGTGCGGACTCGCTGCGGTCGGCCGTGGTGACGCAGAGCCCGTTGAGCTTGCCGTCCTGGACCTGCGGCAGCGACGGATAGAGATTGTCGAACAGGATCTGGATGTCGCCGGCGAGCCCGGCCTGGAGCGCGGGGCCTGCGCCGCGGAACGGCACATGCGTCATCTTCAGCCCGGTGAGTTGCAGGAACCAGGCGCCGGTGAGGTGAGGGCTCTGCCCGGTGCCGGACGAGCCATAGGTCAGCTTGTCGGGATTCTTCTTCAGATAGGCGATCAATTCGGGGATCGACTTGATGTCGGTCGATGGATGCGCCGAGACGATGTTCGGGATCCGGATCATGTTGGAGACCGCCTGCAACTGCTCGGCCTTGTAGGTCAGGTTCCGGAAGATGCTGAAGGCAATCGCGTTCGGGCCGGGATTGCCGATCAGGATGGTGTGGCCGTCGCCTTTGCTGCGGGCAACCTCCGCGGTGCCGATGGTGCCGCCGGCGCCGGAGCGATTCTCCACCACGACCGACTGGCCCCAGAGCGGCTGCAAATGCGCCGCCAAGAGCCGCCCCATCACGTCGGTCGAGCCGCCGGCCGCGGCCGGCACGATGATCCGAACCGTTTCCGTCGGCCGCCAGTCGCCGGCTCCGAGACTGGCGCGTGGCAGGATCGACGCGGCCGCCAACGCGGCCGTGCCCGACAATACCGTACGACGGGAAAATCTCTTCGCTCTCACGCGCTTACCCCCTGCTCAGGCTTCTTGTTTGCGAGCAAGCCTAGGGGACCGCTTGCCCGTGGGGCAAGCGACAAACTGGCGCAGTCCTTAAGCTCTAGTTGAAGCTCAGCAGCTTGAAGAGCGGTGTCAGGTAGGACATTTCCTGGCCCGACGTCGGCGTGCTGCGGCTGACGAAGTCGAAGATCTTGCCGTCCTTCAGGCCGTAATTGGCGAGCCGGCGCACCTGGCGGTTCTTGTCGAAATAGACCGCGATGACGCGCTGGTCGACCACGCGCTGGTTCATGAAGGCGACGGGGCGCGAGGTCCGCTGCGAGATGTAATAGAACACCTCGCCGTCGAGCGTTGCGACCGTCGAGGGCGTGCCGAGCACGATCAGCACCTGATCCTGGCTCGCGCCGATCGGAATCTGCTCGAGCGCCCCGTCGGGCAGGATGTAGCCCTTCTGGAATTGCTCGCCGGCACAGCCGCCGAGCGCAGCGGCGCAGAACAGACCAACGACCGCGATAGCGCGGAAGCGCGAAAGGAACCCGCGCGCGGAAGCTGCGCGAGACTGTCGTGAAAAGGTGTGGTTCATCGGCGGATCTGATCCGTCCTCTTGCATCGGCCGGGGCATTGACGTACCGGGCAGCTCAATGGATTGCAATCATGCCGGCGTCCGACGGGCGCCCCCTCAACAGGCGTCCCTTTGGGGACCGGCAGCCGGAACCCGCTATGCTTTGGCCGTTCAATCACTTCAGAAGACCCCGGGTGCCCGCGCGCAGCACCATTGAGACCATCTATGGCATGATCGTGACGCAGGCGCGAGAACCGTTGTTTTACCGTGACTTGGGCGTTCCGGACACGGTTAATGGCCGTTTTGACCTGCTTCTGATGCATCTGTGGGTGGTGCTGCGGCGATTGAAATCCGCGGAAGGCGGCGTGGAGCTGTCCCAGGCCCTGTTCGATCATTTCTGCATCGACATGGACGACAATCTCAGGGAAATGGGTGTCGGCGACCTGACGGTGCCGAAGCGGATGCAGGCGTTCGGCGAGGCCTTCTATGGCCGTACCGCGGCCTACGACCTGGCGCTGACCGACGGCGACGAGGCCCTGGCGCAGTCGTTCTGCAAGAACATCCTCAATGGTCAGAACCTCGACAAGGCCCGCGAACTGGCCGTCTATGCCCGCCAGGCGATGGCCGAGTTGGCGCGCGCCGACCTCGCGGCGCTGACCCGGGGGGCATGGCGCTTCCAAGCGCCGCAAGCTGCGAGGACCACGGCATGAGCGGCGGCAGCACAGGGCGATCAAATGCCGCGCGGGACCCTTGGCGCGTTCTCGTCAATGTCGCGCAGATCCCGGATACCGGGCTGCATCGCGAGATCGTGGCCGACGAGGCGACGCGCAAGGCGATGGCCGAGGTCGCCGAGTTGCGCGAGGTCGTGTCCGCGCATGCCGAGTTCGATCTGCAGCCCAAGCGCGACGGCAGCTACCACGTCACCGGCAGGGTTCAGGCGAGGGTTGGGCAGACCTGCGTGGTGACGCTCGATCCGATCGAGAGCGAGGTCATTGAGCCGATCGATGTGGTGTTCGCGCCGCCGGAGCAGATCCCGGAGATGGCCGACCTCGTCGACGACGCCGAGGAAAGCGAAGAGGAGACTCCGGACCCGCCGGAGCCGATCGTCGGCGGCTTCATCGACATCGGCCGGCTCGCCACCGATGCGCTGTTTCTCGGTATCGACCCCTATCCGCGCAAGGCGGATGCGGTCTTTGAACATGAGGTTGAAGCGCCTGATCCGGAAAATCATCCCTTCGCCGCGCTGAAGGCGCTGAAGGACAAGGCCGACGGCAAGAAGCCGAAGGGGAATTGAGGGAAGCCGAGGGAAGCCAGCGCCAACATTTGAGGGGATGGCTTGCCTGCGGGCCTGCGCGAGGGGTATTCCCGGTTACTTCAAGTATGCGTCATAATAGTTTGAAATGTAACGTATTTCTGGTATGTCTTGATGTGTTGCGTGACGGTTCGGCGCCTCGGTTGTTTGTGGTCAAGAGGTTGTGTCGGACCGCGGACACGCTATTGTCGCGGCCCGGCCGGGACGCGAGTTCGTGTTTCGCCGCGCGCCGTTGACGGCGGTGACTTCAAGCTCGCGGTCTTCATCTGAAGGGCTGTGGGAGAGCAGGCTTCCGGGACGTTCATGCCTCATAAGGTTCGAATCGCGCTTGACGCCATGGGGGGCGATGTCGGCGCATCGGTGGTCATTCCCGGCGCCGCGATCTCGTTGAGCCGTCATCCCGACAGCGAATTCCTGCTGGTCGGGGACCGGGCCCAGATCGAGCCGGAGCTTGCGAAACATCCGGCGCTGAAGGCGGTATCGAAGGTGATCCATACCGACGTCGCGGTGAAGAATGACGAGAAGCCGAGCCAGGCGCTGCGGCGGACCCGCAGGGCGTCGTCGATGTGGCTGGCGATCGATGCGGTGAAGCACGGCGAGGCCGACGTTGCGGTCTCTGCGGGCAATTCAGGCGCGCTGATGGCGATGGGCAGTATCAATCTGCGGACGTTGCCGGGCGTCGACCGCCCGGCGCTCGCTGCGGCGTGGCCGACGCTGCGAGGCGATTCGGTGGTGCTCGATCTCGGAGCCTCGATCGGCGGCGACGCTCGCCATCTGGCAACGCTCGCGGTGATGGGCAGCGCGATGGCGAGCGTGCTGTTCAATCTCGAGCGGCCGACCGTCGGCCTGCTCAATATCGGGTCCGAGGAGATCAAGGGCCACGGGGAAATCCGCGAGGCCGCCGAGATGCTGCGCGCGATGAACGCGCCGCAGTTCAACTATATCGGCTTTGTCGAGGGCGATGCGATCGGCAAGGGGCTCGCTGACGTCATCGTGTCGGAAGGCTTCAGCGGCAATATCGCGCTCAAGGCCGCCGAGGGAACCGCGCGCCAGATGTTCACGCTGTTGCGCGAGGCGATGTCGTCGAGCTTGCTGGCGCGGATCGGTTACCTGTTTGCCCGCGGCGCGTTCCAGAAGCTGCGCGACAAGCTCGATCCCAACAAGTCGAATGGCGGCCTGCTGCTCGGCCTGAACGGCGTGGTGGTCAAGAGCCATGGCGGCACCAACGCGGAAGGCTTTGCCTATGCGGTGGATGTTGGCTATGAGATGGCCCACTACGATCTCCTCACCAAGATCAATCAGATGCTCAACCGTGACGGCGGCGCCCTGGTAAAGGCGCAGACCGCGCAGGAGGCTGTCTCGTGACTACGATACGTTCGGTAGTGCTCGGCTGCGGCTCATATTTGCCGGAGCGGGTTTTGACCAATGCCGAACTGGCTCAGCGCATCGATACGTCGGATGACTGGATCGTGCAGCGCACCGGTATCAGCGAGCGGCACATCGCTGCCGATGACGAGTTCACCTCGCATCTCGCGATCAATGCCGCGCGCGCCGCGCTCGCCGATGCCAAGATCGACGCCCAGTCGATCGACCTCATCGTGCTGGCGACCTCGACGCCCGACAACACCTTTCCGGCGACCGCGGTCGCCGTCCAGCACGCGCTCGGCATCAACCACGGCGTCGCGTTCGACCTGCAGGCGGTGTGCTCCGGCTTCGTCTTTGCGCTGACCACCGCCGACAATTTCCTGCGCGCCGGCGCCCACCAGCGGGCGCTGGTGATCGGCGCCGAAACCTTCTCGCGCATCCTCGACTGGAACGACCGCGGCACCTGCGTGCTGTTCGGCGATGGCGCCGGCGCGGTGGTGCTGGAAGCGCAGCAGCATTCCGGCACCACGGACGATCCCGGCGTGCTGACGACGCATTTGCGCTCGGACGGGCGCCACAAGTCGAAGCTGTTCGTCGATGGCGGTCCCGGCTCGACCAAGACGGTCGGCCATCTCCGGATGGAAGGCCGTGAGGTATTCAAGCACGCCGTCGGCATGATCACCGATGTGATCGTCGATGCATTCAAGGCCACCGGCTTTACCGCCGACGACATCAACTGGTTCATTCCGCACCAGGCCAACAAGCGAATCATCGATGCATCGGCCCACAAGCTGCATATTGCGCCGCAGAAGGTGGTCTTGACAGTCGACAAGCACGGCAACACCTCGGCGGCCTCGATCCCGCTGGCGCTGTCGGTCGCCGTGAAGGACGGACGCGTCAAGAAGGGCGATCTGGTGCTGTTCGAGGCGATGGGCGGCGGCTTCACCTGGGGCTCGGCGCTCGTGCGCTGGTAGCGCATCGTCAAAGAGTATCGGCAGGTTGCCGGCATCTTTCCAGCGCCCGGATGCTGGTCGCTGTTGACCATTGCGCGCTAAGCTTTTAATTTCAGTCAAGAAATTGTTCGCCGAGAGTGCGGGGCAGGCGATGACCAATGGAACTGGAAAAACAGTGACGCGCGTCGATTTGTGTGAGGCGGTCTACCAAAAGGTAGGTCTGTCGCGCACGGAATCGTCGGCGTTTGTCGAGTTGGTGCTGAAGGAGATCACCGATTGCCTGGAAAAGGGCGAGACGGTGAAGCTGTCCTCATTCGGCTCCTTCATGGTGCGCAAGAAGGGCCAGCGTATCGGGCGCAATCCAAAGACCGGCACCGAGGTGCCGATCTCGCCGCGGCGTGTGATGGTGTTCAAGCCGTCGGCGATCCTGAAGCAGCGGATCAATGGCCATGTCGTCACCAATGGCGACGGCAGCAAGGCCGACTAGGGCGTTTTCAAGCGAAGTGGATACCCGGTTCGCGTGAAGAAGACGCGCCAAAACTAGAATCAAGGGCCCCGTTCCGATTCAACCGGAACGGAAGGGGCTCTGGGCATTGAAGCCAGAGGAGCGGGCATTTGGACAAGGCGCCGGATGCGTTCCGTACCATCAGCGAAGTCGCAGATGAGCTCGATATTCCCCAGCATGTGCTGAGATTTTGGGAAACGCGCTTCGCGCAGATCAAGCCGATGAAGCGCAGCGGCGGACGCCGCTATTATCGCCCCGACGATGTCGACCTGCTCAAGGGCATCCGCCGGCTGCTCTACGGCGAGGGTTACACCATCCGCGGCGTGCAGCGGATCCTGAAGGAGCACGGCATCAAGTCGGTGCAGGGCATCGCCGACCAGACCGCCGCCGTCTCGTTCGGCGCGGTCGAGGAGGCGGTCGGCAACAGCATGGCCGAGCCCGACGACCTCGAGAGCAATGACGGCCTCGATTTCGACGGCGAGGAAGGCGACGGAGACGAGGGCGGTATCGACTACCGATTCGTCGATCCCGACGAGGACCCGATCCTGTCGACCTACAAGAAGGCGCACGCCCATCCGGGCAAGGCGTCGGCCGCACCGCCGGTGCGTCCCTCCGTCCCTCCAGTGGACCGGGAAAAGCTCGAACGCGCGCTGCAGGAGCTGGTCGCCTGCCGGCAGCTGATCGATGCGGCGATGAAGGACGGCTGAGCCAAGGAAGCTGCCATGGGGAACCGGGCCCCGGATTGCAGCCTTTAAGCGCCTGCGCCGCCTTGCGCGAACGCAGGATCGCAGCTAATGGAACGGCATCGGAGCGTGGCGCAGCCCGGTTAGCGCACTAGTCTGGGAGACTAGGGGTCGGAGGTTCAAATCCTCTCGCTCCGACCATTTTTCAAAGCATGCGATTTTGAAAGCATTCGGGCGTTGTTTGCGACCCGATGCGGCGATCGTCAGGTCTCGAGATCCATCGCGGCGATCAGGCATGCCTTTTCCATGCGGTTGTTGAGCATCGCAAGCTTGGCCGTGAACTCGGCCAGTTCGGGCTCGCTGAATTCCTCGAACACGGTCTTCTTGAACGCCTTGTGCTGGTCGGCGAGGCCCGCCAGATGCTTTCGGGTCTTGTCGGTCAGCGACAAGCGGACCACGCGCGCATCGGCCGGCGAGGACGCGCGGCGCAGCAGCTCCTTCTGCTCGAGCAGCTTGGACTGCGTGGTCACGAACGACGGATCGACATGCAGCAGCTTCGACACCACGTTGATCGGCACGCCGTCGTCCTTGTCGAGGTCCGAGATTGCAATCAGGATCATCCATTGCGGACCGCTGACGCCAAGCGCCTTGCCCCAGAGCTGGCGGACCCGTTCGAGATGCGAGTTGATGGACGAGATCTCGAGCGTAAAGCGCTTGATGATGTCGAGATTCTCGATGGCGCGCAGGCGCGCCTGATCCTTCCTGGTCACTGACACAGCTTCCCCTTCCCTAGGTGCCGACTCAGCTTTGTGCTGATTTATTTCTTGATTCCGGCGTCGACGGGACGTTTTTTCTAGTAAGTCGCTCAGGAAGGCAAGTGAACGTAATGCAATTATGATGCGTGTGTGACGATTGGACTTTTTGGGGTGCGACAAATTGGCCATGCAGGTAAGGGGCTTACGTCGAGCGTTGCTGGCGGGACACAGTGTGGCCGCATTCGCATTCCTGACTTTATAAACTATTTTGATTGGGCAACTCGCCCATGCATATTGAACCCGGCGGTAGGGGAATCTCGATCGTCCCGTTGCGGTGATCGTTCAAGTCCGTCGCACTCACAGATTGATCTGAGGGTGCGAGGTTTGGGGAAAACGGTCTTGGACAATGCGGGAGGATCACGGGGCGCTCGCGGCCCGGACTCTACGCATATGAGCAACTTGGAGGTTTAATATGAAATTGGCGAAGAGCCTTATTCTGGGCTCGGCCGCTGCGCTGGTCGCGGTCGGCGGGGCACAGGCAGCCGATCTTCCCGTTAAGGCCAAAGCGGTCGAATACGTGAAGGTTTGCTCTCTCTATGGTCCGGGCTTCTACTACATCCCCGGCACCGACACCTGCATCAAGCTGGGCGGTTTCGTTCGTGCCGACGTGGTTGTGAACGGCAACAGCGTCTACGGCCCGAACGTAAACGGCGCCAGCGGTGCCAACAACCGCTTCACCAACGGCTACACCTGGCGTTCGCGTGAAGACTTCAACATCGACACCCGCACCGCGACCGAGTACGGCGTGGTCCGCACCTACTTCGACGCGGTGTTCACCTGGACCACGGATAGCTACGGTCCGGGCGCTGCCGCCGGTTCGACGATCTATTCGCCGATCGGCACGTCCTCTGCGCCGAACAACGCTGGCTCGGGCAACGTTGCCGCTGGTTCGGTCGGCGTCTACTACGCCTTCATCCAGTTCGCCGGCTTCACCATGGGTAAGGCGGTCTCGCAGTTCGCTGCTCCCTGGAACGGTTATCCGGGCAACAACTACGACGGTCTCGTCGGCGGCGTGAGCACCACCAACGGCATCAACCAGTTCACCTACACCGCACAGTTCGGCAACGGCGTGTCGCTGGCTCTGTCGGCGCAGGACCAGGCTGCCTACATGCAGGCTGGCGTGAACAACCTCTCGGTTGCCGGTGCTTACGGCTCGAGCGACTACGCTGGCACGATCGCGCCGGACTTCGTCGCTGCGCTCAAGGTCGACCAGGCTTGGGGCATCTTCCAGGCGTCGATCGCCGCGCATGACAATCACGCAGCCTACTACGGCGGCACCGAGTTGACCGGTCATCCCGACGACAAGTGGGGCTGGGCTGGTGCGCTGGCCCTGTCGATCAAGAACATCCCGACCGGACCTGGCGACACCATCAACATCCAGGGCGTCTACACGGACGGTGCGACCCGTTACAACATCCAGGAACTGGCCAGCCAGTTCAGCTCGGTCGCCATCTACAGTGGTTCGAACCTCCCGGGTGCGTATGGCAGCGTCGGCTTCGGCACTGCGCCTGACACGGTGTTTGGCCCTGGCGGTCAGCAGCAGAGCGTCAAGACCTGGGGTATGCGCGGTGCGTACACCCACAACTGGGATCCCTACTGGAACACCAGCATCTACGGTGCTTACGCTGCGATCATGTACAACGACACGGCTAAGTCGCTCATCTGCGGCGTCGGCGGCGTCGGTGGCACGTTCCGCACCACCTTCGGTGGCGGCGCTGGCGTGACCAACTGCAACCCCGACTACAACATCGCGCAGGTCGGCTTGATCACCCGTTGGACCCCGGTCAAGAACCTGACCTTCTCGGCCGACGTGACGTACGTCCACCTCGACCAGAAGTATGCCGGCACGATCACCACGGCTGCTGCTGCTGTCGGCAAGCCGACCGCGACCTACGAGCTGAAGGATCAGGACACTGTCCAGATGCTCTTCCGCGCTCAGCGCAACTGGTAATACCGGTTGATCTGATCACGATCTGACAGAACCCCGGCAGGCAACTGCCGGGGTTTTTCTTCGACTGAAAATAGGTAGCGGAAGATTGGCTGCGTCAATTCGGTCCAGGCGAACAACGAAGACGTGCCATGCGATTCATTCGCGGCAAATTTATTTACTTACCTGATCTACTAAACTATATATGTGGCGGCCAACACATTGAATGATGGCTCTTAGCTCATGCTAAGCCTCCCAAACCTCCGGCAATGCCCTGCCGGAGGTTTTTGATTCAAGGCACCGGCCGCCGTCGCCGCCGATGGTGATGCGCGGCCGTCGCAAACAGTTGCTCGCAAGCAGGGCTCACTCCGTCTCGCCGATTCGACGCCGTCAAGATTTGACGGAATCGATCCGCAGTGCATTCTCGTTACTCATGAGACGCTTCAAGAACAGCCGCCTGGCTCGAATGAGCAGCGGCCATTACTGCTTGATCCGGGATCTCGGGCTGGTGAAGGGCGGCAAGGGGTTACGGCACCATGAAGTTGTCGTCGACTTCTCGTGGCGCGGCCTGCTCAAGCTTGTCTTGAGCGCCGGCACCGGCGTTCTGCGGCGGCGCGCGCCTGTGCAGATCGAGACAGCCGAATAGCGCGCGAGCGGTCCCGCGCTCCGACATCTCGCTCACCGAATTCGCGGACAAGCGTTCGAGATTCGAGCGACATCATCGCAGCATCCGAGAGCGCGCATACGATGACGATGTATCGGGCCATGCCGCTTCTGCGCTTGTCGATATCGGATTGTTCGCTACGCGGAATGATTTCGATCTGCTGCCGGCGGCACACTTGCGCGCGATGAGTGGGCGCCGTTGCTGCGCGATAATTCGGTGATGTAGAGTGCCGCAGCCAAGCGGCTGCGACTGCGATCCGCGCTCCAGCCGAAACCAAGAACAAGCAGGCAAGAATCAAGGAAGGAACGGATCTCACATGAAGGATTTTGCCGGAAAGATTGCCGTCATCACCGGTGGCGGCACGGGCATGGGGCGCGAGCTGGCGCGGCAGCTCGTTGCTGAAGGATGCAACGTCGCGATGTGCGATGTCTCGATGGAAGCGATGGCCGAGACCAAGCGGCTGTGCGAGGTCGAGAAGCTGCCGCAGGGGCTGCGCATCACCACCCATGTCGCCGACGTCTCGATCGAGGACCACTACAAGCGCTTTCGCGATGAGCTGGTCGAGCAGCAGGCGACCGACAAGATCCATCTGCTGTTCAACAACGCCGGCATCGGCGGTGGTGGCAGCCTGTTCACCAATACGCGCGAGCAGTGGGAGCGCACCTTCAACATCTGCTGGGGTGGCGTCTATCTCGGCGTCCGCACCTTCCTGCCGCTGCTGGTGAAGGCCGACGAGGCGCACATCGTCAACACCTCGAGCGTCAACGGCTTCTGGGCCTCGGTCGGCATGGGCGTGTCGCACACCGCCTACAGCGCGGCGAAGTTCGCGGTGAAGGGATTCACCGAGGCGATGATCAACGATCTCCGCCTCAACGCGCCGCACGTCAAATGCTCGGTCGTGATGCCCGGCCACATCGGCACCTCGATCGTGTCGAACTCGCGCAAGGTGCAGAATGGCGCCGACCAGCTCAATCCCGACGAGATCAGGCAGGCACGCCAGCGTCTGCAAGGGCAGGGCATCGACGTCGCCAAGATGTCGGATGCCGACATCCAGCAGCTCGCGCTCGACCGTGCTCGTATCTTCCATGACGAGGCACCGACGACGGCCGCCGCCGCCGCCAAGATCATCCTCGATGGCGTGAAGGCCGATCGCTGGCGCATCCTGGTCGGCGACGATGCGCATCTGCTCGACGAGCGCGTGCGCAACACCCCGGAGCAGGCCTACACGCCGGAGTTCTACCAGGGGATCGTGGCGGCGACCGGCTGGAAGGTCGGGTGATCAGCAGGTCCGGTTCTGATCGATCAGAACCGGACCTGCTTCCCGTTTCGACGCGGTGCGCGTCGCGCGAAACGCTACCTGCGGATCGCGCGCTGGCGTGATCCCGCCTGATAGGCGAGGCGATAATGCCCGGAGCAATAGGGCATGCCGCCGAGCGGCGTGTTGCCGCAAAAGCAGAAATCATCGGCGCCAGGTGTGCTGATCGGCCAGCGGCAGCGCTGCTCGCTCAGCTCGAATAGCGAGCAGTTGTTGGCGCTGACGATCGGTGCATCGTCGGCCACTTGTTCGTAGACCTCCTGAAGCAACCGGAGCTGCTGCTTCGCGGTCGCCCGCTGCGCGGCGTGCGCGGTGGATTTCTTCCGCCTGGCACGGCGTTCGTCCGGCGTCGTGCGCGTCAGGTTCAGCCGCGACAGCTTGCCGATCACCGCATTGCGGCTGACGCCGATATTGACGGCGATGTCGCGGCAGGAGAGGCCGGCTTCAAAGTAGATCTTGAGTTGGTCGACGCGCTCCGGCGTCCAGGTCGGCTCGATGGTGATCATTTTGACGGTTCCACGTTCTGTGTTGAACCGCCGCGCCGGCACACGTCCCCGTCAGGGCGTGCGGCCGTTGTCGCGGATTGCAAGCAACCCGTCCTTGATGGCGAGCCGAATGCCTTCCTCGATCAATGTCCGTGCGACGCCCGGGACGCTCGTGCCGTGGGTGCCCTGTCTCACCAGCTTCTCGAGGTAACCAATGGTCGAGAGCGCCAACGTGACCGGGACGCGGTCGGTTTCGGCCTTTTCTGTAGCCATGAGAAAACGCTTAACCCTGAACGCTTGTACTGAAAAGTATTTATTTAGAGTCTATTTAGGAATATGGCGGTCCGTCAAGCCGTGGACTGCGAAACTGGACGCGCACGCTCGCGCGCGCCGGAAGCTGATTCCGGCGCGGCGCTGCCGTCAAATTAGCTAGGTAAATGAGTGTATTAGGATCGTAACTCGACCTTGACCGGGAACGTCTTGAGAAGCCGTTCAGCTGTTTCGGCCTTGTCCGCCGGCGCGCTCACACTCAGGTACAGCCCGCGGGACGGGTCGGTGATGGCCTCGACGCTGACCTCGCCGGACAAGCCTTCCCGCGCCAGCAGTTCACGCGCGGCCTCGCCGGCGGCGATCTCGCGCAGCTTCGGCTTGAAGATCTTGCCGACCGGCGTGACCGGCATCTCGGGGATCACCGACACCACCCGCGGCCGCGCCGGCGGCTCCAGGATGTTGTCCTGCACGAAGGCGGCGAGCGCGTTCGGATCGATATGGGCGCCGGGCTGCGCCGAGACGAACAGCATCGGCACTTCGCCGGCATAGCTGTCCGGACGCCCGACGGCCGCGGCCAGCGCCACGCCCGGAAACGCCAATGCGGCATCCTCGATCGCGCGCGGATCGATGTTGTGGCCGCCGCGGATGATGACGTCCTTGGCGCGGCCCAGAATGTAGACGAAGCCGTCGGCGTCGATCCGGCAGATGTCGCCGGTGCGCAGCCAGCCGTCGCGGAACGCCTCCTCGGTCTGCTTCTTGTCGACGTAACCGGCGAACACCTGCGGACCCCTGGTCAGGAGCTCGCCGACCGGCGAGGGCCACGGCCCGGTGTTGAGCTTGCCGCCGTCAAGGATCGCGAGCTCGACCAGCGGATTGCGGGTGCCGACGCTCTCGGCGCGCGGCTTCACGCCGTGCACGTCGTGGGTGATGGCGCCGGCGAGCTCGGTCATGCCGTAGAGCTGCTGGATGCAGGGGCCGCCCCAGGTCGCAAGGTACCGCCGTTCGATCTCCGGCGGGCAGATCGAGGCGCCGGTGGCGGTGACGCGCAGGGTCGAGATGTCGCTGTCCGCGACCGGGATGTCGGCCAGCGCCCCGAGCGTGGTCGGCACGTTGCCGGAGATGTTGACGCGGTATTTCTCGACGATCTTCCAGAAATGCGTGATCAGCGCCGGATCGCGGGCGCCGGCCGGGCCGGGGATGAAAATCGTCGTGCCGGCGGAAAGGCAATTGGCCGTCGTGCAGAACAGGCCGCCGACATGGAACAGCGGCATCGTGATCATCGCGCGCTCGCTGCGGTGAAAATCGAGCGCCATGCGCGAGGACACGGAGGATGCGACCATCGCGCGGTTGGTGAGCCGCGCCACCTTGGGATGACCTGTCGTGCCGCCGGTCGGCAGCATCACCGCGACCCGGTCGGCCTCGCTCATGTCCTTGGACTTGCCGTAGTCGTCGCGCCACGCGGGATCAGGCCGCAGCACCTCGCCGTCGAACGCGATGCTGCCGTCGAGCGGCACGATCACGATGCGCTGGAGCGACGGCACCTCGCGCTGCAAGCCTTCGACCCGCTCATAGAGCCCGCCCGGCATGCCGGGCGGCGGCGCCAGCAACAGCTTTGCCTTGATGGCGTTGAGCTGGGCGACGATCGCCTCGCGCGTGAACAGCAGATTGAGCGGCTCGGCGACGCCGCAGGCGGCTGCGCCGAAGATCGCGACCACGGTCGCCGGGCACGCCGGCACCAGGACGGCGACCGCATCGTCCTTGCCGATGCCCTGGCCGCGGAAATAGTTTTCGGCCGCCTTGATGCAGCCCATCAGATGATCGTTCGAGATCACGACCGGGTTGGGATCGAGCGGCGAACGCAGATAGATCGCGGCTTCGGCGTCCGGCGCGCCCTGGGGGCCGCGGGCAATGAGATCGAGGATGCGCGGGCAGGCGGCGAGCGTCTCCTGCATCTCCTTGTCGCGCGCAGCCTCGTCGGCCGGCGAAAGCCTGTCCTTGAGCATATCCGTCCCCGTCCATTTTTGTTCGTTGGAACGGGGATTGTATCGAGCCGCGCTTGCGGAACACAAGTGCGGCTTATCGACCGGCGTCAGCCGTGAACGACCGATTTGGCGATCATGCAGTGAATGCCCTTGGAGCCGTTGACGGTCTGCGTGACGCGCAGGTCGGCGGCCAGGCTGCACAGCATATAGGCGTCCTCGCGCGACAGATTGCGCTTCTCGCCGAGCAGCACGATCATGTCGCGCAGCGCGCGCACCACGCACTGGTCGAGATCGGGATCCATCGCCATGGTCATGTAATGGTCGGCGGTCTCGGCGCGCGGATAGGCGAGCTTGAGGTCCTTGCGCAGGGTCAGGCGGAAGCGGCCGGTGAGCGCGGTCTCGATCGCGGTGACGCAGACCTCACCGTCGCCCTGCACGCCATGACCGTCGCCGCAGGAGAACAACGCGCCCGGCACGAACACCGGCAGATACAGCTTGGCGCCGGCCCCGAGCTCCTTGTTGTCGAGATTGCCGCCCATCGCGCGCGGGATCAGCGAGGAGATGCGGCCCCAGGCCGGCGGCGGCGATACGCCCATCACGCCGAAGAACGGCTTCAGCGGCAGGTCGAGCCCCCATGGCATGCGGCCGACCATACGCGCGCGATCGAGCGGGATGTTGAGGATGCGGGTCTCGTGGAAATCGTCGGGCAGGGTGCCGGACAGCGGCTTGATCAGATTGTAGCCCCAGTCCTGACGGAGCTGGACGTCGAGAATATCGACCTCGAGCACGTCGCCGGGCTCGGCGCCGCTGACGGCGATCGGGCCGGTCAGGATGTGCCCGGGCACCATCCGCTCGCATTTCGCGTGAATGTCGTCGAGCTCGGGAGGCACGACGAACTTGCCACGGTCGGGCACTACGTCGGGGCCGCCGCTGACGGTCTCGATCGTGACCTCGTCGCCGCTTGCGATGGTCAGGACCGGCTTCAGCTTTGCTTCGAAGAAGCCCCAATGGCAGGTTTCGGGACTGGACTTCAGATGATGATGGGTCATGTGACTGCTTTTTATTGCATTCCCGACAGCGTATGACGCTGTAGCAGAACTTCGCAGAGGCTTCGCTTGTTTTTTGTGCTCTCCAAGACGCTCGGCATCCTGCTGCTGCCGATCAACTTCCTGATCGGTATCGGCGTGATCGGCGCCGTTCTGCTGCTGACGCGGTTTGCCCGGCTCGGCGGCAGGTTGATGGTGGCGTCAGCGCTGCTGCTCGCGATCTGCGGCTTCTCGCCGCTCGGCAATGTCCTGATCTCCATCCTGGAGCAGCGCTTTCCGCCATGGGACGCTTCGCGCGGCGCGCCCGACGGCATCATCGTGCTCGGCGGCTCGATCGATGCCGATCTGTCGGTTGCGCACGGCACGCCGGTGGTGCGCACCGCGGCGGATCGCGTCATCGCGGCGGCGGCGCTCGCGCGCAGATATCCGAACGCGCGCCTCGTGTTCACCGGCGGCAGCGCGAACCTGATCTCGAATGACGCGCGCGAAGCCGACTACGCCGCCGAGATATTCGAGAGCCTCGGCATTGCCAAATCGCGATGGATCATCGAGCGCCGCTCGCGCAACACGGTGGAGAATGCCGAGTTCTCCAAGGCGCTGGTCGATCCCAAGCCGGGTGAGCGCTGGCTGCTCGTGACGTCGGCCTATCACATGCCGCGGTCGGTCGGGCTGTTCCGCAAGGCGGGATTCAACGTCGAGGCCTATCCGGTCGATTGGCGGGTCGGCAATGTCACGGGTTTCGCGACGCTCGCGGTCGAGGGCCTGTCGCGCACCGATCTCGGCGCGCGGGAGTGGATCGGGCTGGTGGCCTATCATCTGGCGGGCAAGACCGATGATTTGCTGCCGGGACCAGCACGTTGAGCCGCACCACGAGCTTGTCGCTTCCCTCGTCCAATCCGGCTAACATCAAAGCAACAGGCGGCGCCAAGCCGCCGATCACGGGAGTTTCTCGCCATGCAACAGCAGACACCGCCGGAACAGTTCGACCTCTCCGCAATGGTGGCCGACCTGAACAACCTGCTGCGGCTGAAGACCACGGTCATCGGCATCAAGATGTTCGCGCGCGTCGAGGAGATGGAGGCGATCCCGAAGATCCGCCGCCCGTCGGCGGTCCACACTACGGACCAGATCGTCAGCATGGCCTCGCGGCTCGGCTGGACCGTCGGCATCACCGGCGATGATCTGGTCGGCGCGCAATGCCGTGCGGTGATCGGGCTCGCGCCGCAGGACGAGAAGTGGCTTGCCGGCGAGAACTATGTGGGCGTCTGGCACGGCACGGCCGAAGACGCGCGCAAGCGCCAGGAGGCGCTCGACGTGGTGCCTTACGGTCAGTACCAGGCGATGGCGGTGAGCCCGCTGACCAGCGGACGTCTCAATCCGCCCGACATCTGCCTCGTCTACGCAACGCCGGGACAGATGATCATCCTGATCAACGGGCTGCAGTATATCGGCTACAAGAAGTTCGAGTGGGGCGTGGTCGGCGAAACCGCCTGCGCGGACTCGTGGGGGCGGGCGCTGAAGACCGGCGAGCCGAGCCTGTCGCTGCCGTGCTTCGCCGAGCGCCGCTATGGCGGCGTGCCCGACGAGGAGATGCTGATGGCGCTGCCGCCGGCCTATCTGGTGAAGGCGATCGCGGGGATGAAGCAGCTCGCCAAGAACGGCCTGCGCTACCCGATCGCACCCTATGGCATCCAGGCCGACGTGCGCGCCGGCATGGGCGTGTCCTATGCCAAGAAATAGCTGCAAGAAATAGCTGCGAGAAATAGCGGCAGGAAATACTGGATTGCGTCGCCGCGCCCGCGATGACAAAAGGGGCGCCCATTTTGCTGCGCACGGAGCCCGATCCATGTCCTCGTCGAAACTCGACATCGTCGTTTATGGCGCAACCGGCTTCACCGGCCAACTCGTCGCCGAATACCTCGCGGCGCATTATCGCAACGGCAGCCTGAAATGGGCGATGGCCGGGCGCAGCAAGGACAAGCTCGCCTCGGTCCGTGATGCGATCGGCGCGCCCGCCGACACGCCGCTGATCGTTGCCGATGCCGGCGACGCTGCATCGCTGAAGGCGATGCTGGCGCAGACCAAGTCGGTCATTTCTACGGTCGGTCCGTATCAGCTCTATGGCAATGAGCTGATCGCGGCCTGCGTGGACAGCGGCACCGATTATTTCGATCTCTGCGGCGAGCCGGTCTGGATGCGGCAGATGATCGACAGGCACGAGGCCGCGGCAAAGGCCAGCGGCGCGCGGATCGTGTTCTCGTGCGGCTTCGATTCCGTGCCGTTCGAGCTCGGCGCCTTCTTCGTCCAGGAGGAAGCCAAGCGGGTGTTCGGTGCGCCGGCGCAGCGCGTCAAGGGCCGGGTGCGCGACATGCGCGGCACGCTGTCCGGCGGCACGGCCGCGAGCGCCAAGGCAACGTTCGATGCGGTCGCCAAGGATTTGAGCCTGGTCGCGATCCTCAACAACCCGTTTGCATTGACGCCGGGCTTCGAAGGCCCAAAGCAGCCGCGCGGCAGCAAGCCGGCCTATGAGGACGACCTGCACTCATGGACGGCGCCGTTCATGATGGCACTGATCAACACGCGCAACGTCCATCGCTCCAACATGCTGATGGGCTTTCCCTACGGCAAGGAGTTCGTCTACGACGAGATGGTTCTGACCGGCCCCGGCGAGAAGGGCGAAGCGATCGCCAAGCGCGTGATGGCGCTGAATTCCGAGAAGACCGGGCCGAGCGCGCCGAAGCCGGGCGAGGGACCGTCGAAGGAGGAGCGCGAGAACGGCCGCTACGATCTGCTTTATCTCGCGGTCGCGCCTGACGGCCGCATGGTCCGCGCCGGCATCAAGGGTGATCGCGATCCCGGCTACGGCTCGACCTCGAAGATGATCTCGGAATGCGCGATCTGCCTGTTGCGCGACACGCCCGACGTCGCCGCCGGCTTCTGGACGCCGGGAGCGGCGATGCAGCACAAGCTGATCAAGCGCCTGGTCGATCACGCCGGGCTGACGTTCGAGGTCGAGAAGTAACTTCCCGTCCCCTTGTCCCGTGTCATCGCCCGGCTCGACCGGGCGAT
Organism: Bradyrhizobium sp. ma5; assembly: GCF_042258955.1. Lineage (NCBI taxonomy): Bacteria > Pseudomonadati > Pseudomonadota > Alphaproteobacteria > Hyphomicrobiales > Nitrobacteraceae > Bradyrhizobium > Bradyrhizobium sp. ma5. Next base: position 4,984,190 of record NZ_CP170156.1, on the reverse strand, counting down.
CCAGTACGCCGCGGCCTCTCGGCTCAAGCACTGCTGTCTCTGGAATACTGGATGCCCCACTTTCGCGGGGCATGACAGCTGGTAGCTACGCCGCCGCGCGCGGGTTGTACGCGTACATGAAGTCCATGCCCTTGGACGACACCGGCAGCAGCAGCTTCAACATGTGATCGCGCAGCCAGGCGCCGGTCGGGCCGAACTCGCGCTTGCTGTTGCCGTTGCGGCGGGCGATCGCCACGATCTTCTCGGCGCGCGGGCGCCGTTCGTGCTCGAAGGCCTGGAACGTCAGGCCGAGCTCCTGGCCGTCGCGCATCAGCATGCCGAGCCGCATTGCATCCTCCAGCGCGAGCGATGCGCCCTGGCCGGCATGCGGGCTGGTGGCGTGCGCGGCGTCGCCGATCAGGAGCGTGCGCTTGCGCGACCAGGTCGGCAGCGTCGCGACGTCGAGCGTATCGGTCACCACGATGTTTTCGGCGGCCTCGATGATCTCGGGGATCGGCGCGTGCCAGCCGGCGTGGAAATCGCGCAGATGCTGCCTGATCGCGTCCTGGCTCTGCAGCCGGTAGGCCGCCGCGGTCATGCCGTGCGATGGCTGCGTGCTCCACCACATCCCACCCGTGTCCGGATCGGGGCTGCACAGGCCGTAGCCGAAGAAGCCGCTTTGCCCGAACGTCGTCTCGAGCTTCTGACCGATCGAGAGGCGCTCGAACATGGCCCGCGGCACGAATCCGCCGAAACCGATCAACCCGGTATCGAACGGCGTCGGACCGTCCGGGATCACGTGCCGACGCACCGCCGAATGCACGCCGTCGGCGCCGATCACGAAATCGCCCTCGGCGGTGGTGCCGTCGTTGAAATAGGCGATGACCGGCTGGTCGCCGCGATCCTCGATCTTCACCAGCTTCTTCTCGAAGAACACCGAGACGTTGGAGGCCCAGGCCTTGTCGATCAGCGTCTCGTTCAAGGTCGCACGGCACATGTTCACCGCGGGCTGGCCGAAGCGCTGCTGCATGTTCTGATTGAGCGAGCCGAGCTTCTTGCCGGCCTGCGAATAGAAATCGAACGACTCCGCGATCGAGCCGCTGCGGATCAGCTCGTCCGCGAGGCCGAGCTCCGCCAGCACATGCATGCCGTTCGGTGCGATCTGCAAGCCGCCGCCGATCCCGGTGGAGTAGGGCCATGCTTCATAGAGCTCGGCCTCGATGCCGGCGCGGGTCAGGAACATCGCGGTCACCGGACCTGCGATGCCGGCGCCGATGATCAGAGCTTTACGGGGACGTGAGGTCATGCCTTGCTCCGTGCATCCGTGTGGGGTACGAAAGGTTAGTTGCTAATTATCTTAGAAGATAAGATATTTGGCGAGTAAGATATAGGAGCAGATTTGTCAAGCGGGAAGTCGCGCGCGGCGCTGATGCAGGAACTTGAGGAGGCGATGCGCCGGTCATCCGCGCAGGGCGTGATGTACGGCCAAGCCGTTGCAAACATGGCTGGAATCTCCAATTCCGACATGGAATGCATGGATATCCTGCACCTCGAAGGGCGGGTGACCGCGGGCCGTCTCGCCGAAGTCACCGGGCTGACCACCGGCGCGATCACCGGCGTGGTCGATCGACTGGAGAAGGCGGGTTACGTGCGCCGCGAGCGGGACGAGAGCGACCGCCGCAAGGTCTTCATCTCGGTGATGGAGGAAAAGGCGGCCGAGATCGGCAAGTTCTACGTGCCGATGCAGGAGGCGATGCTCAAGCTCTGGAGCCGTTACACCGACGACGAACTGCGCCTGCTGCTGCGCTTCGCCAATGACGGCTACAAGGGTGTGCTGGAAGCGACCGGCGCGTTGAAGACGGTGATCGACATGCCGCCGGAGCAGCGCGCCGAGCTCAAGCTGCCGCCGAAGCCTCGTCGCTGACCTCGGCCGGTGTCGCGCGGGTGCGCTCGGTGGCCGCGTACATGCCCCACATCGTGCCCAGCATCATCCAGAAATGCCGCCAATGGTCGGTATCGATGATGAAGCTCTCGCCGGCGATGCCGAGGAATGCCGAGAAGATCGCGAGGTAGTCGCGCTGCCACGGCACCCGCTTGTAGATGTAGCGGAAGCCGATGATCGCGCTGACGAACACCAGCGCCGGATAGCAGATGCCCGAGATCCAGCCGCCCGACATGAAGGCGTTGAGGAAGGAGTTGTGGGTGTCCTCGGGGAAGTAGGTGTGGAATTGCAGCGGGCCGATGCCAAACGGCAGCTCGAGCGCCATCTGGGCACCGAGGATGTGGCGGCCGAAGCGGCCGAAGCGGCCTTCGTCGTAACTCTGGTCGAAGCTCGCGCGCTGCTTGAACATGTCGGCGACCGAGCCGATCGACAGCAGCACCGCGACCAGTGCGACGGCCAGGATCGCGGCGATCAGGGTCATCACGATGATGCGCGAGCGCTGCGCCTGCGAGCGGCTGGTGAACACCATCAGCGCCAGCATGAAGGCCGCGGTGACGATCAAGCCGCCCCAGGCCGCGCGGGAGAACGACAGCAGGATCGCAAGCGAGATGATGCCGAAGGCGATGGCATTGCGGAACGCCTTGCCGAAGCGGTCGGTGACCACGCTTTGCAGCGTGAACAGCGCCGGCAGGATCAGGAATGCGCCGAGCACGTTCGGATCCTTGAAGGTGCCGCGGGCACGATCATACAGGGTCAGCAGATCATAGCCGCCGGGCACCAGATGGAAGTAGCCGGCGATGCCCGCAAGCGAGGCGATCATCGCGCCGACGATCAGGCCGCGGCGCAGCATGTCGAGCCGCGCTTCGGTGTCCTCCGACATCACCATCGCGAAGAAGATGACGGTGACGGCCATGTACCAGGAGGTCAGGACCCAGTTCACCACCTCCGGCTTGTCGAGGAACGGCACCGCGCCGATGCTGTAGCCGACATTGAGCACGATCAGCGCGAACAACAGCGGCATGAACACGAGCTGCATGCGCAGGCCTGTGGCAAAGAACAGCACGCAGGCGGTCAGCGTGACCAGTTCATACGGGCTCGGCTCGATGAACACGATGGCGATCGAGGCGCCGGCGAGCCACACCAGCGCCCGCTGCAGCGCCAGCACGCCTGACGGCGCCGATGTCGGCGAATGGGACGTCCCGGCTGTCGCCGCATAGGCCATCGGATACTCACGCAACTCGATACAAAATCTTGGTTCCGTCATTGCGAGCGGAGCGAAGCAATCCACCTATCCTCGAATGGCGGCATGGATTGCTTCGTCGCTTCGCTCCTCGCAATGACGATAGTCGATCTCAGTACGCGTTCTCGTTCTTGGTCAGCAGCGAGAACGGGGTCTTGAGCAGGATGTAGAGGTCGAACAGCACCGACCAGTTCTCGATGTAATAGAGGTCGAATTCGACGCGCTTCTGGATCTTCTCATCGGTGTCGACCTCGCCGCGCCAGCCGTTGATCTGCGCCCAGCCGGTGATGCCGGGCTTGACGCGGTGGCGGGCGAAGTAGCCGTCGACGGCCTCGTCAAACAGGCGGTTCTGCAGCTTGCTCTGCACGGCGTGCGGACGCGGACCGACCAGCGAGAGATTGCCCTTGAGCACGACGTTGAACAGCTGCGGCAGTTCGTCGAGCGAGGACTTGCGGATGAAGCGGCCGACGCGGGTGACGCGCGGATCGTTCTTGGTCACCACCTTGGAGGCGGTGGGATCGGCCTGGTGATGGTAGAGCGAGCGGAACTTGTAGACGTCGATCCGCTCATTGTTGAAGCCGAATCGCTTCTGGCGGAACAGCACCGGGCCGGGGCTGTCGAGCTTCACCGCAAGCGCCACCAGTCCGAGCACCGGCAGTGCCGCAAGTAGGGCCAGGCCGCCGACCACGCGGTCGAACAGCCATTTCAGCACCAGATCCCAGTCGGTGATCGGCGCCTCGAACACGTCGAGCGTCGGCACCTTGCCGACATAGGAATAGGAGCGGGGGCGGAAGCGCAGCTTGTTGGTATGAGCCGACAGGCGGATGTCGACCGGCAGGACCCAGAGCTTCTTCAGCATCGCCAGGATGCGGGTCTCGGCCGAGATCGGCAGCGCGAACAGCACGAGGTCGACGCGGGTGCGGCGGGCGAATTCGACGATGTCGTCGACCTTGCCGAGCTTCGGTGAGCCGGCGCAGGTCTCCATGGCGCGGGCGTCATTGCGGTCGTCGAACACGCCGAGCACGTGGATGTCGGAATCATCGTCGGCATTGAGCGCCTCGATCAGTTTCTCGCCGTTCTGGTCGGCGCCGACGATGATGGTGCGGCGGTCGAGCCGGCCATCATGCGCCCAGGCGCGTACCATCGAGCGCAGCGCGAGCCGTTCGGCGATCAGCACCGCAAGGCCAACGCAGAAGAACGACGACAGCCAGAACCGCGAGACCTCGCCGCCGAGCTTGACCAGGAAGGAGACCCCGATGAACAGCAGGAATACAAACGCCCAGGACGAGATCATCCGCGTCATCTGGCGGAGCTGGCCGCGAAAGATCTGTACCTGGTAGATATCCGCGGCCTGGAAGCAGACCACCGCCGCAGCCGACATGCCGAGGATCGATGCGATATATCCCCAATGGATGGCGATCGGCCTGACATAGGCAAAATAGAGCCCGACGCCGACCAGGCTGAGCAGCACGAAGTCGGCGAGGCGAACCACGCCGGCGATCACGACCGGCGAGTAGGCGCTGCGGACTTTCTGATTGGTAATAGCGAGCGCGGCCGGCGACAGGCGGCGGCGGCGTTCGACCTGCGGCTGAGCGGCCGTCGCAGACGCAGCGGCATCCAGCATCGAGCGTGCGTTAAACGGTTCCACGAGTCCACGTCCATTTCTGCGCGTGCAGATGGGCATCCGCGCGCAGCACCGAAATTCCCCTGGATGTGAGTTAAGGGGACAAATCGGAAGAAACGGTTACGTGTGTAAGAAATGGTTAACGTTTGGCGAATGCGTCGCGATAGCCGGCCAGCACGCCCTCGACCATTGCGCTCTGCGAGAAATGTTCGGAAATCCGTTCGCGGAGTTTCTGCGCGCGCGCAGCGGTAGCGGTGGGATTGTCGAGTGCGGCCTTGATAGCCTCGGCCATCGCGCCGGCATTGCTGGGCGCGAACAGCGCGTCGGTGTGGGTATCGAAGATCTCCGGGATGCCGCCGACATTGGCCGCGATCATCGAAACACCGGCCGCGCCGGCCTCGATCACCACATAGGGCATCGAATCGCCACGCGAGGGAACCACCAGAATGCTGCCCTTCGAGAAGCCGTATCGCGCTTTGACGTGGCCGATAAAGCGAACGGCATCGCCGAGCGACAGCCGCTTCACCTGCTCCTTGAGCCGTTCGAACTCCTCGCCGTCGCCGCCGAGCGTCAGCGTCACCGGCTTGCCCTCGGCGCGCAGTTTCGCCACCGCATCGATCAGGAGGTCGGCGCCCTTGATGCGCCGGAATTCGCCGACATAGGCCACGTCGGAGGCGTCGTCGGCCTTGGGAACCGGTTCGAATTCCTCCGACGTGACGCCGTTGAAGACACAGCGGACGAGGCCTGAGGGCTTGCCCACCGTGCGCTGATAGGTGTCGCGGGCGAACGCGCTCTCGAACAGGAACAGGTCGGTGCTGTTCATCAGCGTACGCTCGAGCTGGCTGTAGAAGCGGCCCTTCCAGGTGTCGAGCGGATAGTGCAGCGAGCCGCCGTGTGGCGTGTAGACCCGGATCACCTTGTCCGATCGCCGCCGCAGCCGGACATAGGCGCCGGCCTTGGCGCCATGACCATGCACGACATCGGGTTTCAGCTTCCGGGTCAGGCCGGCGATATGCGCCCAGACCATGAAGTCGGCGAAGCGCGGCTCGCGGCGAATAGCCACCCGGTGGACGCCGAGCTTGAGGCGTGGCTCGATCTCGGCGAGGACCGCGTCGGCCCGCGTGCCGCCGGTCAGGCTGTCGGCGACGATGCCGACGTGGTGGCCGCGTTCGATCTGGCCGTTGGCGACATCGAGGATGTGACGAATGATGCCGCCGACCGGGGCACGGACGACGTGCAGGATGCGGAGCGGCCGTTCCTGATTTTGATGCTGTGCCATCGATCAGAACCAGCGTTCGCCGACGAAGACGGTGTCGCCGGGCCCGATCGGCGTGCCCAGGGGAACGACGAAGCGGCCGGCGCCCGATGCATCGGTGTGGGTGAGGGTGACCTCGTCGCGCCTGGCGCGCGGCGAGAAGCCGCCGGCGATCGCCACTGCGCTCTCGACCGTCATGTTGGGTACATAGGGATATTGGCCGGGAGCCTGAACTTCGCCGAGGATGAAGAACGGGCGGTAGGATTCGATCTCGACCGCCACCGAAGGCTCGCGGATGAAGCCGTTGCGCAGCCGTGCGGTGATCTCGGCGGCAAGCCCGGCAGGCGTTCGGCCGCGTGCCGGCACCGAGCCGATCAGGGGCATGGTGATCGCGCCGGCCGCATCGATCGCATAGGAATTGGTCAGGCCCTCCTGGCCATAGACCACGACGCGAAGCCTGTCGCCGGGGCCGAGATTATAGGCCTCACGCGTCGGCGCGGGATCGGCATAGGCCACGGCCATCGGCGCGGGCGCAGCAAAGTCTGGCTGCCCATACGCCATCGAATCGAGGGCCGGGTCACCGGCAACCGGCGACGTTCGGCCCATGCAGCCCGACAACGCGAGCGCAGCAATCAGACAAACGAGGGGAGCGCGCAGGTCGCGCATGTGAAGAATCCCGCAACAATATCGGCGTCGATTAACGGCACTCATGGTTAACAAACGATGACGGCCGGTGGTGGCCGCCGCATCCACCAACTCCGCCGATTAACCCAGCAGCAACCTTAATGGACTGTAATCGCGGCCATTGAGATGGAATCGCGGCGTCCGCGGGAGTTCGTTATGCGTTTTGCATTCTGGCGTAGAGGCAAGGAAAAGGCCGCGGCGCAACGGGCGTTGCCGAAGTCTGCGCCGGTTGCCGCCGAAGCCGTTGCGAGACCGGCTGCACCGATATCAGCTCCTGACGAGCCGACGCGTCCGGCGGAGACGACGGATCTCGATCTGCATGTGCTCGGACGCGCGCTGGCGCGCAAGCGAAGCTGGATCATCGTGCCGACCGTGCTCGTGTTTGCGGTGTCGCTTGCCGCCGTCAACGTCGTGACGCCGCGCTACAAGTCGGAAGCGCGAATCCTGATCGACAATCGCGAGAACGCCTTCCTGCGCCCGAACGGCGAGCGCGACCTCGAGCGCACCTCGCTCGACGCCGAGGCCGTGACGAGCCAGGTCCAGCTTTTGCTGTCGCGCGATCTCGCTCGTGACATCATCAAGAAGAACAAGCTCGCCGAGCGCCCGGAGTTCGATCCGGTGCTGCGGGGCTTTTCCCCGCTGAAGTCGCTGCTGGCGCTGTTCGGCATCGGCCGTGACCCGTTCAGTCTGACCCCGGAAGAGCGGGTGCTCGATTCCTATTACGAGCGCTTCCAGGCCTATGCGGTCGACAAGTCGCGCGTCATGGTGATCGAATTCCAGTCCGAGGATCCCGAGCTTGCGGCGCGCGTGGCCAACTCGATTGCCGACGGTTATCTGGTGTTGCAGCAGGCGGCGCGGCAGGACCAGGCCAAATCCGCCAGCACCTGGCTGCTGGGTGAGATCGACAAGCTGCGCAGCAAGGTCGCGGAAGCGGATTCGCGGGTCGAGGAATTCCGCTCCAAGTCGAGCCTGTTCGTCGGCACCAACAATATCCCATTGTCGAACCAGCAGATGGGCGAGCTGAACACGCAGCTCAACAATGCGCGTGCGCTGAAGGCGGATGCCGAGACGAAGGCGCGGCTGATCCGCGAAATGCTTCAGGGCGGCAAGCCGATCGAGGCCTCCGAAGTGCTCAATTCCGAGCTGATCCGCCGGCTCGCCGAACAGCGCGGTACGCTGCGTGCGCAGCTCGCCGAGCAGTCGTCGACGCTGCTCGACAACCATCCGCGCATCAAGGAGTTGAAGGCGCAGATCGCCGACCTCGACCGCCAATTACGCGAGGAAGCCGGCAAGATTTCGCGCTCGCTCGACAACGATGCCCGCGTCGCCGATGCCCGCGTCCAGGCGCAGCAGGCGGGCCTGGATCAATCGAAGAAGCAGGCGTCGTCGAGCAACAGCCAGGACGTCCAGCTGCGCGGATTCGAGCGTGAAGCCAAGGCGCAGCGCGATCTGCTGGAAGCCTATCTCGCGAAGTATCGCGAGGCGACCGCACGCGAGAACATCGAGGCGGCACCGACCGACGGCCGCATTATCTCGCGCGCCACGGTTTCGAACACGCCGGCCTATCCGAAGAAGCTGCCGATCGTGCTGATCGCCACGCTGGCGACGCTGTTGCTGTCGTCGGGCATCATCATCACCGGTGAGCTGCTGCGCATCTCCGCGCCCGGCGCGGTGGGCCGTGCCTTCGCACCGGCCGCCGCAGTGATCCGGCGCCGCGAGCCGATCATGGAGACCACGACTGTCGACGAGCCGGCACTGACGCTGCCGCCTGAACCTGAGCTCGCGTCGCCGCTCGCGCCCAGCCTGTCGCCCGAGCCTGATCTGAGGTCCGAGCCCGCCGTTGCATATGAGCCCGTAATCAACGATCCGCAGCCTGTGCCCGCCCGGACGGCCAACGAGATCGATGAGCTGGCCGAGCGCCTGGTCGCGGCCGGTCCCGCCGCCCACAAGGTCACGGTGCTTGGTCCGGCCGCCGGCGAGAGCGTCACGCTGACCGCGCTGACGCTGGCCCGTCTGATGGCGCGTCAGGCCAAGGTCGTGGTGGTCGATCTCGTCGCGTCTTCACCCGCGCTGACGGCGGCAACTGTCGATTCCGGCGCGCCCGGCCTTGCCGAACTGATGCAGGGCGAAGCGACGTTCGCACAGATCATCACCAAGGATCGGCAGTCGCGGGTTCAGATCGTCAGCGCCGGGCGTCCGGGCTTCGATCGCTCGCATCTGCAATCGCCGCGGCTGGCGTTGGCGATCGATGCGCTGCTCCGGGTCTACGACCACGTGCTGCTCGACGCCGGCACGGCCGTCGACCTGCCGGCCGAGCTGCTGACCGCAAAGGCGCAAGCCGTCGTCGTGCCCGATGCCGGAATGGCGCAGGATGCCCGGCGCTCGATGGTCGATCAGCTCAGGGCCGTCGGCTTCTCCGAAGTCACGATGCTGAGCAAGCCCTGCGCGCCGTCGGAAACGGTCGTGACCGGTCCGCGCGTGGTGGCGGCCTGACGAAACCTTCAAAGCGCGATGGGTTGAGCCGTCATCGCGCTTCTCTTCGGAGGGCGCCTCTCGCCTCTAGATGGCGCCTCAGTGCGCGAGCATGGGCTCACGCGCGGCCCGCTCGAGGACGGGATCGATCCGCAGCCTGATCGTGACCAGCGCGCCGATCAAGCCGACGACCGCGAGCAGCAGCAGGCCCGCGGTGAATCCACCGGTCAGGTCCTTGAGATAGCCCATCGCGAACGGGCCCGCGAAGCCCGACAGATTGCCGAGCGAGTTGATCGCGGCAATGCCCGCCGCGGCCGAGGCGCCGTTCAGGATGCTGGCCGGCATCGGCCAGAACATCGGCGGCACCGCCGAAACGCCGATCTGCGCGATGCAGAGCAGGCCGATGATCAGCACGGGACTGGAGACCAGTCCGGCGAGGCCAATGCCGACGGCGGCGAGCACGAGTGCGCCGGCGACATGGTAGCGCCGTTCACCGGTCTTGTCGGAATGGCGGCCCAGCAGCACCATGCCGACCGCGCCGAACACGAAGGGCAGGGCGGCGATGAAGCCTGTCTGGGTGTCGGTGACGCCAAACGCCTTGATGATGGTGGGCAGGAAGAATGCGACACCGTAGCTGGCGGCGTTGAGGCAGAAGTAGACGAGGGCGCAGGAGAGCACCCGCGAGTCGGTGAGCGATTGCATGACCGAGATGTGCTCCACGGCTTCCTTCTTTTGCCGCTCGATCTCAAGCGTGTTCTGCACCCATTTGATCTCGTCGGGCTGCAGCCAGCTCGCCTGACGCGGGAAGTCCGGCAGCATCGCCAGGACGGCGAAGCCGACCAGCACCGACGGCAGTGCTTCGCAGATGAACAGCCACTGCCACCCGGTCAGACCGCCTCCGGACAGGTTGAGCAGCAGGCCCGAGATCGGCGCCCCGATGATGCTCGAGATCGGGATCGCGAGCATGAACAGGCTGATGACGCGGGCCCGATAGATCGTCGGGAACCAGAGGGTCAGATAGAAGATGATCCCGGGGAAGAAGCCGGCCTCGCAGGCGCCGAGCAGCAGGCGCAGGAAGTAGAAGATCCACTCGCTCGAGAGGCCGCTCGCCGCGGACATCTGCGGGATGAACGCGAACGCCGCCGAGACGATGCCCCAGCTGATCATGATGCGGGCGATCCAGCGCCGCGCGCCAAACCGTTCCAGCAGGATGTTGGAGGGCACTTCGAAGAAGAAGTAGCCGATGAAGAACAGGCCCGCGCCGAGCCCGTAGGCGGCTTCGCTGAGCCCAAGCGCCGTGTTCATGTGCAGCTTGGCAAAGCCCACATTGACGCGATCGAGGTAGGCCACGAAGTAACACAGGATGAGGAACGGAATCAGCCGCCGCATCATCTTTCCGATTGCGCGCTTCTCGACATCGTCGCTCATCGTTCCCATCCCTTCCGGTTTTTCGATTCGGCGCACGGTGATCGCGCTGTCCGGGCGGCACCTTCGTGCAGCCGCAGCGGTTCGTCGCCTTGCCCTTGCAAGTATTGCATTCATTGTTGTGTAATCGACCGCCGCGTGACTAATGGCATTTGGGAATGGAGCCACGGCGAAACTGTCATGATGCACCGCGGTATGACCGCGGGAACCCTGGAGCGTTTTCCAGCGAAATGGATGCCGGTTCGCGGCAGGAAAAGCGCGTCAAGATAGATTCAAGAGCCAGGATGGTGGCGGGCCGTGATCAATAATCTGAAATTGCGCCAGTTGCGCCTGCTGGTCGCGCTCGACAGCGAGCGCAAGCTGCAGCTGGCCGCCGAGCGCCTCAACATCACCCAGTCGGCGGCATCCAAGATGCTGGCCGAGATCGAGGCCGTGGCGCGGGTTCCGTTGTTCGAGCGGACGGCGCGCGGCGTCGAGCCGACCGCCTATGGCTCGATCCTGATCCGGGGCGGCAGGAGCGTGCTGGCCGACCTTGACCGGGTCACCAATGAATTCGCCGGTTACCGGTCCGGCGAACTCGGCACCGTATCGGTCGGAACGGTTGCCAAGCCCAGCATCGACCTCGTCGTCGATGTGATGCAGTATCTCGGCGAGAAGCTGCACCGGGTGAACATTTCACTCGATGTCAGCACCAGCCCGCCACTGGTTGCGCGGCTGCTCGCGCTTGAGCTCGATTTCATCGTTGCGCGGATACCCGTCGGCGTCGATTCCGGGCAGTTCGACTATCACGAGATCGGCGCCGAGCAGGCCGGCCTGCTGGTTCGCGCCGAGCATCCGCTGGCCGCGCTCGACAGCGTCAATCTGGAAGACACGGTCGACCTGCAATGGATTTCCCAGCCGCGGGAATCCTTCATGCGCCAGGCGCTTGAGCGGCTGTTCTACAGCCGGGGCATTGCGCCGCCGCAGCGCATGATCAACACCGAATCCTTCTCCGCCTCGATCGGAATTGCCGCAGGGATCGATGCGATCGTGCCGGTGCCCCTCTTGATCTTCGATCTGCTCGATCCGCAGCGCTTCAAGATGCTGCGTATCCGCGACCAGCTGATGCTCGAGAGTTACGGGCTGATCAAGCTGCGCAGGCGGGCGCTGTCGCCGGCCGCGATGCTGGTGTTCGATGCGATGATGCGGCTTGGCGTCGAGAGCGGACGGCAGGCGTCCGACAGCTCTATCTAACGTCGCCCTGTGGGCGTCCTCAGCGGAACATGCTGCGCAGGTTCTGCGCGATTTCGAACAGCGCCGGATTTTGCTTCACGGCGCGCTTGGCGCGGCTGATGGCCGCCAGCGCGCTTGCCGCCGGCTTGCCGCGCAGGCTGAGCGGAACGAAGCTGTCGACGATCGCTTCGTCGTCCTTGCAGAACAGCCGCTTGTACTCGTCCGAGCCGATGCCGAGGTCGAAGGCGCGGTAGTTCATGCCGGCATGGCGATCGATGATGTCGCGCATCAGGATCAGGCCGGGGCTGAACTTGGAGTTGGCCGACATCGTGTAGGTGTTGAACATCATCGAGAACCGATGACCGTCGGAGACACCGGCGTAGATCGCAATCACTTCCTCGTCACACTCCAGCGCGTGGATGTCGATCGCGTAGCCCTTGCCGTCGGCGCGCGGCGCAAGGCAGGCGCTGCGGATGAACTGCTCGACGCCGGGCTCGGCGAACACGTCCGGCAGCTTCTGCTCGGCCATGCGCTGCGGCTTGACGCGGAAGAACCAGTCGAGCAGGCGGTAGACGTCGGCGCTGTCGGCCGCGACGTGATAGCGGTAGCCGGGCAGCGGCTGCAGCTTGCGCTCCTTCCCCTTGAGGCGACGGCGGAACGAATTGCTGATCAGCGCTGCGGGCGCGGCGCCGGGCTCGATCACAAGCAGCGGACAGTCGTTCACCGAAGCCTGGTGCGGCAGCAACGCCAGTGGATTGGGCTGGTCCTGCCAGCGCAGCGGCTGCTGGCACAACACGAGCGCGTCGACGCGGGACCGCTCGGCAATCGAGCTCATCAGAGCCGTGATGTCGGCTTCGGTTGCGTTGGCGGCGAAGTCCTTGTCGTACAGCGCCATGTTGAAGGTCGCATGCTTGCCGCCCATGAAGCTCGCGCAGTTCGCGCCCAAGCGAGACTCGATGGCAAGCGGCAGCAGCAGCAGCGGACGGCGTTCGCTGTCATGGGCCACGACGATGAAGGGCCGCAGTCCCTCGCGCTCGCCGACCTGGCGTTGCCAGTTGGCGAGAAAATCGAAGCGCTGATAGGGCGTGTAGCTGTGTTGCGGTGTCTCGAGACTGCGCCAGGTCGCCTCGGCCGCGGTGAGGTCATGAAAGATGTCGACGCCGGCGACGCGGATTGCGTTCGGCCACGGTTGCGTCCCCGCCGTCTGGCCTTCAACTGCCGCCGCCATGATCATCTCGGAACCCAAATTTTTTAAGGTATTAATTTACAGGTCTCGGCTGGGGCCGACCTTCGCAGGGAAATGTCAACAAAGAGTAATAAGAATGGCTCGGCAGGGGGCTTGGCGGCGTGTGTGGGAACCGCCGGGCAGAGGCGGGGATTTTGGCGCCGGACAACAGGATTTTGCGGCGGGCCCGGATGGAGCTCGCCTATTTCAGCGGCGCCTTCCGTCTGCGGGAGCGCGAGGCCGGGGGCGCCGGGGCTATCCTGCGCTTCGCGCGCGTCCGTCCCGCGCACCGGCCCCGGTTCCAGCCGCTGAAATCCCAGGAGATCACGCCTGCCTTCCTCGATCGCACCATTCGTGCGCTGAAGCGCTGGAAGTACGACATCGTCGGGATCGACGAGGCTTGCCGCCGCGCGGTGACCATGCCGGAGCGCCGGCGCTTTGTCTGCCTGACCTTCGACGGCGCCAGCAAAGACGTCGTCACGCATGGCTATCCCGTGCTCGCAAGGCACGGCGTGCCGTTCACGCTCTATTTGCCGACAGCCTTCCCGGATGGCGTGGGCACGGCGTGGTGGCTGGTGCTCGAGGACATCATCGCGCGCGAGAGCCGCATCAGCCTTGTTATCGACGGCAGGGAGCGGCACTTCGTGGTCTCGAGCCTGTCGGACAAATACGAGCTGTTCGATTTCCTGTCCGGCTGGCTGCGCAAGCTGTCGCCGCGTGATCTGTCCTATGCGGTAAACGATCTCGGCCGGCGCTATTCGGCCGATGCGGCGCAATTGTCACGCAGCACGTCGCTCGACTGGAAGGATCTGGCGAGGCTTGCGGATGATCCGAACGTGACGTTCGGCAGCGCGACCGTGAACTATTCCGTCCTGTCCAATCTCAGGGATAGCGATGCGCAGCGCGAGATGGCGATGGGAAAGGCGGTTGCCGAGAGCGCGCTTCGGCGGCCGATCAAGCATTTCGCATTCCCGTTTGGGGACCGCGACGCGCTCCGCCGTCCGCATGTCGTGATGGCCGAGGAGGCCGGCTTTGCCAGTGCGGTGTCGACCATCTCTGGTGTGGTCGAGGCGCAGGGGCGCACCAATCTCTACGCGCTGCCGCGCATCGCATGGGACGGCCGCGTGCGCTCATTACGGATGATGCGCGTGCTGCTCTCGGGCGTGATGTTCGCACCGGTGCGGCCGACCCGGCACGGGCGCGACGAGGGCGCGATCTAGGCGCGGTCGGGCCGGGACATCCAGGAGACGATCGGCATCGCCGGCAGCACCCAGCCAAGTCCCGCGACGACATAGAAAATCGCCTGGAGCAGTCCTGAATTGGCGAGCCACGGGGTCTGGGCGATCGTCATGCCAAGCAGCGACCACACCACGACCAGGATCAGCAGGAAGATGGTTCCGAGCAGTTTGCGGGTGCGTATGGCCATGGCGGAGATGTAAACTCGTGATCCAGAGTGTTTTCGCGCGAAGTGGGTACCGGTTCGCGCTAGAAAACGCGTCAAAACAAGGTTCTGGAGCTCGTTCCCGATCGATCGGAACGCGGCTCCGGGCGGCGCTTGCGCGACCGGCGCGGCGGACTATAAGGGGCCCGAAAATCCAATCAAGTCAGGGCGAAATGGCCGGTATTTCCGCACAACCATCGCAGCTCCGCGCCGTCAGGGTCTGGCTGATCGCGGTCGCCGCCCTGATCGCGCTGATGGTCCTGGTCGGCGGCGCCACGCGGCTCACCGAGTCCGGCCTGTCGATCGTCGAATGGAAGCCGGTGACCGGCGCGCTGCCGCCGCTGACCGAGGCGCAGTGGACGAAGGCCTTCGAGGGCTACAAGACCATCCCGCAATATCGCGAGCTCAACGCCGGGATGACGCTCGATCAGTTCAAGACGATCTTCTGGTGGGAGTGGAGCCACCGGCTGCTCGGCCGGGTAATCGGCGCCGCCTACCTGCTGCCGTTCCTGTATTTCCTGTGGCGTGGCGCGGTGAGCGGCGAACTCGGCCGGCGGCTGTGGGTGATCTTCGGTCTCGGCGCGCTGCAGGGTGGCGTCGGCTGGTGGATGGTGGCGTCAGGCCTCTCGGAGCGCGTCGAGGTGTCGCAATATCGGTTGGCGACGCATCTGGTGCTGGCGCTCCTGATCTTCGCGGCGATCGTCTGGACGCTGCGGCGCTTGACGGACCGTCCGTCGGTCATTGCGCCGGTCAGGCTGAAGGTCACGAGCGCGGTGCTGCTCGTGCTCACCTTCGTGCAGCTCTATTTCGGCGCGCTGGTTGCGGGCCTGCGCGCGGGCAGGGTCTACAACACCTGGCCCGATATTGACGGTGGCTTCATTCCATCGGCCGATCGTCTCTGGTTCGAGACGCCGTGGTGGCGCAATTTGTTCGACAACACGCTGACGGTGCAGTTCGAGCACCGCATGACCGCCTATTTGCTGTTCGCGCTAGCGATCGCGCATGCGATCGATGCCGTGCGCGCCCGCGCCGGAGGTGCGGTGATCGCGGGCGCCTGGTGGCTGGTGGCCGCGATCACGCTGCAGGCGACGCTCGGCATCCTGACGCTGCTGCATCAGGTGCCGATCGATCTGGCGCTGACGCACCAGGCGGTCGCGATCGTGGTGCTGACGCTCGCGGTGCTGCAGGCCGAGCGCTTCGCGGCGCGGCGGACCGAACGGGACCAGCCGAATCTGGTTCCGGTCGGCCAGTCGCTTTGATCCATCAGGACAGATAGTCGAGCCCGATATCGAGCGTGGCCGAGCTGTGGGTTATCCAGCCGGCCGAGATCAAATCGACGCCGGTGGCGGCAATCGCCGCGGCGGTCGAAGCGGTGATACGGCCGGAGGCTTCGGTGAGCGCCTTGCCGCGCGCCATTGCTACCGCCTGGCCGAGCTGCTCTGTCGTCATGTTGTCGAGCAGCACCGCGTCGACACCGAGTGCCAGCACCTCTTCAAGCTGCGCCAGCGTGTCGACCTCGACCTCGATCTTCACGAGATGACCGGTATTGGCCTTGGCGCGCTCGATCGCAGGACGGACACCGCCGGCGAGCGCGACATGGTTGTCCTTGATCAGCACGGCATCGTCGAGACCGAAGCGGTGATTGCCGCCGCCGCCGGCGCGCACCGCGTACTTCTCCAGCGCACGCAGCCCCGGCGTGGTCTTGCGGGTGCAGACGATCTGCGCGCGCGTACCTGCGACAGCTTTGACGAGCGTGGCGGTTGCGGTCGCGACGCCGCTCAGATGGCAGAGGAAGTTGAGCGCGGTGCGCTCCGCGGTGAGCAGGCTGCGGGCCGGCCCGTCGATGATCGCGATGACATCGTCGGGTTCGACAGCGCTGCCGTCGGGCCGCTCGGCGCGCAACTCGACCGCCGGCGACACCGTCTGGAAGACGGTGCGCGCGATGTCGAGCCCGGCGATCACGCCGGGCTGTCGCGCCCGCATCACCAGGCGGGCCTGCTGGCTGGCCGGTACGATGGCGTCTGCCGTGATATCGCCGGCGCGGCCGAGATCCTCGCGCATGGCGGTTTGCACGATCGGCTCATACAGCAACGGCAACAGGGGATTGAGGGTCATGAGCGGGCACTCCTGGCTGATAGCTTGGATTCAACGATGTCGTGCGCGGCGGCGAGCGCTTCCGCACGGGTGAGGGAAGACGGCGCTGCCGACAAAGCGGTGTGGGGGAAATCGGTGCGGAAATGACCGCCGCGGCTTTCCTCGCGTCTGATGGCGGCAATCGCGATCATCAATCCGACCAAAGCTGCGTCGGATGCCGCACTGGGACTGCGTGCGAGCGGATAGAGGCTCCGGATCGCGCGCGCGATACCGTCGTGATCGCGCAGCACGCCGAGCCCCTGGGTGAGGATCGGACGTACGGCAAAAGGATCGGAGGCGGGCGGCATCGTGTGTTCGCTCAACATCGCGCGTGGACCTGCGCTGACGCCTTCGATGCTCTCGGCGACCCAACGCGCGCAGACGATCGCTTCCATCAGCGAGTTGCTGGCGAGCCGGTTTGCACCGTGCAGCCCGGTGCGCGCGGCCTCGCCGCAGGCCCATAGGCCCTGCACCGTGCTGCGGCCATGGCCGTCAACCGCGATGCCGCCCATGTGGTAGTGGACCGCCGGCCGGATCGGGATCGGATCTGTGGCGGGAGCGATGCCCGCCATCTTGCAGAACGCGCTGATCACGGGATAGCGCTGCGCGAAGTCGGCGCCTGGATGCTGGCGCGCATCGAGGAAGGTGCGGTGCCCCGCGGCGCGGTGGCGCCAGACGGCGCGCGCGACGATGTCGCGTGGCGCAAGCTCGGCGCCGGGCTGATCGGCCATGAAGCGCTGCCCGGTCTCGTCGATCAGGGTCGCGCCGTCGCCGCGGATCGCCTCGGTCAACAGCGGCATCGGCCGTGACGGCCCGTCGAAGGCGGTCGGATGAAACTGGACGAATTCGAGATCCGACAGCTTTGCGCCGGCATGGGCCGCGAGTGCGAGCCCCTGGCCGAAACATCCGCCGGGATTCGTGCTGTCTGAAAACAGCCCGCCGATGCCGCCGGTCGCGATCACGACGCGGTTGGTGGCTATCGTTAGCGTACCGCGGTCGCTGGCTGCGAGCACGCCCCTGATGGCATTGTCCTCGACGAGCAGCCGGCGCGCCTCGACGCCTTCCAGTAAGGTGATCGATGGCGTCTGGCGGACCGCCGCGATCAGCGCGCGCATGATCTCGCGGCCGGTGCCGTCGCCGGTGGCGTGCACGATGCGGTTGCGGCCGTGCGCGGCCTCGAGCCCGAGACGCCAGCTGCCGTCGGCGCGGCGGTCGAAGGCGACGCCGAGCTCGGCCAGATGCTCCACGGCGGCAGGCGCGGCGTGGACGATCCGGGATGCTGCGGCCGCATCACAGAGGCCGGCACCCGCAGCAAGAGTATCGGCGAGATGGAGGGCAGGGGTGTCATCCGCGCCGACCGGCGCGGCGAGACCACCTTGAGCCCACATGCTGGAGGCTTCCGCGCCGAGCGGCGATTTCGACAGCAGCACGACCGGCTCGGGCGCGAGCTGCAGCGCGGTCATCAGCCCCGCGGCGCCGCCGCCGATGATCACCGGGCGGCCGTTGAGATCGGAGATATCGGTACTCATATCGCCAGCATCCTTTCGACACTCCTGCGCGCGCGATCGGCGATCGCGGGATCGATCATGACCTCGTGCTGATTGGTCTCCAGCGCGTGGCGGATGTTCTTCAGCGTGATCCGCTTCATGTGCGGACAGAGATTGCAGGGCCGGACGAAGTCGACATCGGGATTGCGGGCCGCGATGTTGTCGCTCATCGAGCATTCCGTCAGCAGCACCACACGCGGCGGACGCTTGGTCTCGACGAACGACTGCATCGCAGCCGTCGAGCCGGAAAAGTCCGCTTCGGCGACCACCTCGGGCGGGCATTCCGGATGCGCCAGAACGGTGACATCGGGATAATTCTCACGCAGCTGACGCACGTCGTCGGCGGTGAACAGCTCATGCACCTCGCAATGGCCCTTCCAGGCGATGATCTTCTTGCTGGTCTGCTTGGCGATGTTCTGCGCCAGATATTCATCCGGCAGCATGATGACGCGCTCGGCGTCGAGCGATTCCACGATCCTGAGCGCATTGCCTGACGTGCAGCAGATGTCGGACTCCGCCTTCACCGCGGTCGACGTGTTGACATAGGCAACCACGGGCGCGTCCGGGTAGCGCGCGCGCATCAGCCGCACGTCGGCTGGCGTGATGGAGTCCGCCAGCGAGCAGCCGGCCTTGAGGTCCGGGATCAGCACGGTCTTGGCCGGGTTCAAGAGCTTCGCCGTCTCGGCCATGAAGTGCACGCCCGCGAGCACGATGACATCGGCGTCGACCTTGGTTGCTTCACGCGCGAGCAAGAGACTGTCGCCGACGATATCGGCGACGCCGTGGAAGATCTCCGGCGTCTGGTAGTTGTGTGCCAGCACCACCGCATTGCGGCGGCGTTTCAGTTCGAGGATCGCGTCGACGTCCTCGGCGAACGTGGCCCATTCGAATGGCGGGATGACGCGCTTGACGCGCTCATAGAGCGGCGCGGTGCGGGTGAGCAGATCGGTATCGAGTGCAACCATTTATACTCTCCTTGAGCATAAGATGGTTTATACTTATCCTGAGCATAAGGCATGTCAAGTGCGCGAAAGCGGGAGCTTGGTGCCGGCGACGGCCCGTTCGGCCAAGACGGCGTGGCGGAAGCGGAACAGCTTGGCCGGCCGTCCGACGGTATCGGCGGCCATTGCGCCAGTCTCTTCAACGAGTTCCTGCTGCTCGATGAGCCGGCGGAAGTTCTGCTTGTGGACCAGCCGGCCTGCGAGTGCCTCAACACTGCGTTGCAGTTGCAGCAGGGTGAACTCGGCCGGCATCAATTCGAATACCACCGGACGGTATTTGATCTTGGCGCGCAGCCGCGCGATTCCGGTCGCGAGGATGCGGCGATGATCCGCCGACATCGGCTTGCCCGGCACGATCGGCGCCTCGCGGTCATGCGCGCGCCCGGCTTCCGGGATCAGCAACGCCTCGTAGAGCAGCTCGTAGCGCTGCAGCACGAGTTCTTCGTTCCAGTCGCGATCGTCGAGGCCGAAGGTGATCGCGCAGCGCTGCCAGCGCTCGCGCTGCAGTGTTGGTGATGGTGCTGCCTTCGCCCATGTCTTCAGCTTCGGCGCGATCATCTTCGCAAGGCAGACCGGCGTGCCGGCGCGATGATCCTCCCAGGGGAAATAGTCGTACCAGCCGGACCAATGTGCCTCAAAACCTTCGCCGACCTGGTCCTCGCGGGTCAGGCCGAGATAGCTGATCGAGACGCTGTGCGGCGTCCTGGCGTCGCCGGACCGGCCGCGGTCGGCAAAGGTGTAGAGCTGCTCGACATAGCCGAGCGGATGGCCAGTCTGCGCCTCGACCCAGGCGCGCAGCGCGGTCTGCAGCGAGCGATGGGTGAACTCGAACGGGCCGCTCGGCAGCGCGGAGCCGCCGGCGATGGTCATGATCCTCGGCGTGCCGTCGGTGACGGCGACCAGCACCGCGACGAGGTCGGCGGTCACAGCGTTGCCCGAAGCCGGTGCGCTGGTTTTCTTCTGCGGCGATCTGGCCACGCGCGTGTCCCGGGCTAGCAGTAGCCGTAGACGCCGCAGGCGTAGGGCAGGCGGTCCCAGTAGGTCACATAGGCGCCGCCGTAATAGGGGCCGTAATAATTGTAGGAGTGCCAGTTGCCGTAATAGCCGGGCAATGACGACGATCCAGGCAGCAGCGGTTCACCCTGCATGTACGGGATGTACGGCTCTGAGTTGAGCGGGATCACCTTGGGCTCGACGACCACGAGCTGGCGTCCGCGCCGCACATAGGTCGGTGACGTGATGGTGGTGCGGTAGGCGTATTGTCGGCGCGGCAGGCCCGCCGGCAGCTGGCGCGCGGCCTTGACGGTGGCGCGTTTGGTGACGACAGGGCCGTCGGCGGCGTCAGCAGGCGAAATCGCAAACAGCGCGATCGCGAGCGGCAATATCCAGCGCAGCATCAATGGTCTCCCGAATCATCCGGAGCCTATCACTGCCACTTTATGCCGGATTGAGCGTTAACGAGAGACCCGTCGGTATTAAGCGTTAACGAGACGGTCGGTTCGGGCAAGGTTGCCGGAGCGATGCGGGTGCACCGCTCCCGGAACCAACGTCGGGATCAGGCGCGCAGGGCCTGGTCGAGGTCCGCGATCAGGTCTTCCTTGTCCTCGATCCCGATCGACAGCCGCACCACCTCGGGCGCGGCGCCCGATTTCACCTTGGCGGCGTCGTCGAGCTGGCTGTGGGTGGTCGAGGCCGGGTGGATCACCAGCGAGCGGGTGTCGCCGACATTGGCGAGGTGAGAGAACAGCCTCAGGTTCGACACCAGATTGACGCCTGCGTCGTAGCCGCCCTTGAGGCTGAAGGTGAACACCGCGCCGGCGCCCTTCGGCGCGTATTTGCGCTGCAGGGCGTTGTACCTGTCGCCGGGCAGGCCGGCGTAGTTCACCGCCGACACGGCCGGGTGGGTGGAGAGGAATTCCGCCACCGCCTTGGCATTGTCGCAGTGCTTCTGCATGCGCAGCGGCAGCGTCTCGATGCCAGTCAGGATCATGAAGGCGTTGAACGGCGACAGCGCGGGGCCGAGGTCGCGCAGGCCGAGCACGCGGCAGGCGATTGCGAAGGCGAAATTGCCAAAGGTCTCCTGGATCCGGATGCCGTGATATTCCGGGCGCGGCTCGCTCAGCATCGGATATTTGTTGTCCTTCGACCAGTCGAAGGTGCCGGCGTCGACGATGATGCCGCCAAGCGAGTTGCCGTGACCGCCGAGAAACTTGGTCAGGGAGTGCACGACGATGTCGGCGCCATGGTCGATCGGCTTGATCAGATACGGCGAGGCCAGCGTGTTGTCGACGATCAGCGGCACGCCGGCCTTGCGCGCGACGGCCGCGATCGCCTCGATATCGGTGATGCTGCCGGCGGGGTTGGCGATCGACTCGATGAAGATCGCCTTGGTATGCGGCGTCACCGCCTGTTCGAAGCTTGCGACGTCGTCGGGATCGGCCCAGGCGACGTTCCAGCCGAACGCCTTGAAGGCGTGGGTGAACTGGTTGATCGAGCCGCCATAGAGTTTTCGCGCGGCGATGATTTCGTCGCCGGGCCGGAGCAGTTGTTGCAACACCACGAGCTGCGCGGCGTGGCCGGAGGCAACCGCGAGCGCTGCCGTGCCGCCCTCGAGCGCTGCGACGCGTTCCTCGAGCACCGCGTTGGTCGGGTTGCCGATGCGGGTATAGATGTTGCCGAAGGCCTGCAGGCCGAACAGCGACGCCGCATGGTCGGCGTCGTTGAAGACGAATGACGTGGTCTGGTAGATCGGCGTCGCCCGCGCGCCGGTGGTGGGATCAGGCTGCGCGCCGGCGTGCACGGCGAGGGTGGAAAATCCCGGAAGGCGATCGGTCATTCTTTGTGTCCTGTTGTGGCCTGGTCGAAACGCGCGGCATGCTGATGGCGGCGGCGTCCGCCGTCAAGCGAGTTGGGCACGCCGCCGGTTTTGGGAGGGGCATCCCGGGCTATACCGGATGATCGGAGCGATTATTCCGCTGCGATGTCAGGTCGTCTCGGTCTTGTTTTTTGCCGCGCGGTCGGATGCCGCAGTCTGGCCGCCGCCAAAACTCGTGCGGTTGAGCGACAGCCGCATGCCCTGAGTCGGGATCGGCGCGCGCTTGGAACTCAGCGTGCGCGAGTTGACGCCCATCCAGGAGATCTCCGACGACAGCCGGCCGTACTCGATCTTCGGGCAGCGGTTCATCACAACCTTGAGGCCTGCGGCCTCCGCCTTCTCGGCGGCGGCATCGTCGCGTGCGCCGAGCTGCATCCAGATCACCTTCGGCAGCGGCGACAATTTCAGCGCCTCCTCGACGACGGGCATGATGTGGCTCGAATTGCGGAAGATGTCGATCATGTCGATCGGGCGATCGATATCCGCGAGCGATGCGACGAACGGCTTGCCCATCAGCGCCTTGCCGACATGGCCGGGGTTGACCGGGATCATGTCGTAGCCGCGCTGCGCCAGATACTTGAACGCGAAATAGCTCGGCCGCACATTGACCGGCGAGGCACCGACCATCGCGATCGATTTCACGTTGTTCAGGATGCCGCGGATGTAGTTGTCGTCGTAGGCGTCGTGGTTCATCTGTCTTCCGGGTTTGTCATTCCGGGGCTCGCGAAGCGAGAACCCGGAATCTCGAGATTCCGGGTTCGATGCTGCGCATCGCCCCGGAATGACGACGCAAAAATTGCGCCGTTACTTATCCTGCCACTTCGGGTCGCGCTTTTCGATGAAGGCGCCGATGCCTTCCTCGGCGTCGCGCGCCATCATGTTTTCGGTCATCACCTCGGCGGCGAAGCGATAGGCCTCAGTGAGGCTCATCTCGGCCTGGCGATAGAACGCCTCCTTGCCAAGCTTGACGGTGTAGGCCGATTTCAGCGCGACCTTCTCGGCCAGCGCGATCGCGGCGTCGCGTTCGGTACCTGCCGGCACCACGCGGTTGACGAGGCCAATGCTCTGCGCCGTTGCCGCGGAGACCGGTTCACCGGTCAGCAACATCTCCATCGCCTGCTTGCGCGGCACGTTGCGCGACAGCGCCACCATCGGCGTCGAGCAGAACAGCCCGATGTCGACGCCTGGCGTGGCAAACGCCGCGGCCTCGGAGGCGACCGCGAGGTCGCAACTCGCGACGAGCTGGCAGCCCGCCGCGGTCGCGATGCCCTGGACGGACGCCACCACCGGCTTTGGCAGGTGCACGATCGCCTGCATCATCGCGCTGCAGGCATTCATGATCTCCGCGAAATAGGCGCGGCCGCGGTCGGCGTCGGTGCGGCGCGCGGTGAGCTCCTTGAGGTCGTGGCCCGCGCAGAAGGCCGGGCCGTTGGCGGCGAGCACGACCGCACGGATGCTCTTGTCAGCGCCGATATCGTTCAGCGCAGCGTGCAACTCGCCGATCAGGCCCTCGGAAAGGCTGTTGCGCGCCGCGACGCGGTTGAGCGTCAGTAGCGCGATACTGCCCACGGTCTTGCGCAGCAGGATCGGCTGGTGTTGCGGCGCTTCGGCGCGGGCGGCTTGGGCGGACATGGCAAAAATTCCACTTTGGTCTCTATGACAACTTAATGTAACAGGCAGGCTGAAGCGAGGGCAGGGACCGCATGGCGATTGCGAAAATGAGCGTAGCTGATCTGGAGGAGTTCCTGCGCAAGGAATTTCCGCAGGCGTTCACCCACGACGACATCCGGATCGAGAGCGCCGACGGCGAGACTGCCCTGCTGCGCCAGCGCTTCAGCGAGCGCATGCTGCGGCCGGGCGGCACGGTGTCCGGACCGACCCTGATGGGGCTGGCGGATTTCGCGATGTATGTGGTGCTGCTGTCGGCGATCGGGCCGATCGGCCTTGCTGTCACCACCAACCTCAACATCAACTTCCTGCGGAAGGGCCAGCCGGGGCAGGACGTGCTCGCGGTGGCCAAGCTGCTGAAGCTCGGCAAACGGCTTGCGGTCGGCGAGGTGAACCTGCTGTCCGGCACTTCACCCGATCCGATCGCCCATGTCACGGCGACCTATTCCATTCCAAATCAATAGTCTTTTCTGCGGTATTATTGCACCATATTTACAAGCGGTTGTTTTTGCTGATATAAATTGCGCGTATCGGCGTTGACGCGCGCCCGCGGCTTCTCTAGAAACCCACGCAGTTCGGCGCATTCGGCGCCGATTTCCTTTTCACGGATTTCACACATGAGCACGTTCTCGGCCAAGCCCGCCGAAGTGACGAAGAAGTGGGTTGTGATCGACGCCAAGGGTCTGGTCGTCGGTCGTCTCGCCACGCTCGTCGCGATGCGCCTGCGCGGCAAACACCTGCCCACCTACACCCCGCATGTCGATTGCGGCGACAACGTCATCATCGTCAACGCCGCGCATGTGGTGCTGACCGGTCGCAAGCGCGACCAGAAGGTCTACTACAAGCACACCGGCTTCATCGGTGGCATCAAGGAGCGCACCGCGAAGCAGATCCTCGAGGGTCGCTTCCCCGAGCGCGTCGTCGAGAAGGCGATCGAGCGCATGATCCCGCGCGGTCCGCTCGGCCGCATGCAGATGGGCAATCTGCGCGTCTATCCGGGTGCCGAGCATCCGCATGAGGCCCAGAGCCCCGAGAAGGTCGATATCGCTTCCCTGAATCGCAAGAACACGAGGGCCGCATAATGTCCGATACTTTGCAGTCCCTCGACCAGCTCTCGCAGGTCAAGCCGGCGGCTCCCGACGCGCCGAAGTACGTCAAGAAGATCGACAAGTTCAACCGCGCCTACGCCACCGGCAAGCGCAAGGACGCGGTCGCCCGCGTCTGGATCAAGCCGGGCGCCGGCAAGATCTCGGTCAACACCCGCGACATCGAAGTCTACTTCGCCCGCCCGGTGCTGCGCATGATGATCCAGCAGCCGCTGGTCGCTGCCGCCCGTAACGGCCAGTACGACGTGATCTGCACCGTCGCCGGTGGCGGTCTGTCCGGCCAGGCCGGTGCTGTCCGCCACGGTATCTCGAAGGCGCTGACCAACTTCGAG
The DNA here is from genome assembly GCF_042258955.1 of Bradyrhizobium sp. ma5. Lineage (NCBI taxonomy): Bacteria > Pseudomonadati > Pseudomonadota > Alphaproteobacteria > Hyphomicrobiales > Nitrobacteraceae > Bradyrhizobium > Bradyrhizobium sp. ma5. The sequence goes on along the minus strand of NZ_CP170156.1, from coordinate 4,959,029 downwards.
CCCGAGCTGCGCGGCGTCCTCAAGAAGGGCGGCTTCCTGACCCGCGATAGCCGCACGGTCGAGCGCAAGAAGTACGGCAAGGCCAAGGCCCGCAAGTCCTTCCAGTTCTCGAAGCGCTAATTCGAGTTCTCAAATGCGCGGCAATTGCCGTGTGCATCGAGTTGCAGAGGGCGCCGCGAGGCGCCCTTTTTGCTGCACCCAACAGCGCGTGCTTCGACGCGAATTAGCGCAGTTTTTCATGAAAACTTGCGTGTGCGTGCAAACGAAATTGGAACTCGGGCCTTCTAGCTTGCGGGCTCGCACTGGCGCTGCATCACCGTATTATTTGCGCCTGCGAACGTTGCATCACCGGGCTGGGGTGACACTATGTCGTTCGATCCATCGACGCTTTATCTGTTCGCCACCATGGTCGCGGGCATGCTCGGCGCCATGCTCTGGTTGTTCGGCAGGCAGGAGAACATTCCCGCGCTGAAATGGTGGGGCACCGCCTATCTGCTCGGTGCGGCCTCCGTCGCGCTGTGGACGGTCGGCAGCTCGACGCTCGATCCGATGGTCCTGCTGGGCCTCAATGCGATCGGCTTCGCCGCCTGCGGCATGGTCTGGAATGCTGCGCGTATCTTCCACGGCCGCAAGGCCAACCTGCTGGGCCTTGTGCTCGGTCCGCTCGCTTGGATCGGCACCGTGACGACCATGCAGGATCCGGCGATGCGCCTGACCATCGGCGCCGGGATCGTCGCGATCTACGCCGCGCTGACCGCCTCCGAACTATGGAGCGAGCGCCGCCGCGCGATGCAACGTCGCTGGATTGCGATCGCGATCCCGGTCGCACATGGCTGCGTCCTGATGCTGCCGATCCTGGTCGGCGACCTGCTGCGGCTGAACGGCCAGAACTTCATCAGCAGCTTCTGGGTCACGCTATTCTCGATCGAGCTCGTGCTGTACGCGATCGGCACGGTGTTCGTGATCTTCATGATGGTGTCTGACCGCGCGGTGGCCGTGCACAAGACCGCTGCGTCGGTCGATCCCTTGAGCGGCATGCTCAACCGCCGCGGATTTACCGAAGCCTGCGCGCGGGTGATCGAGCGGGAGGCCACGGCCGGCCGGCCGGTCACCGTGATGATCTTCGACCTTGATCACTTCAAGTCGATCAACGACCGGTTCGGCCATCCCGCGGGCGACGAGATCCTGAAACTGTTCTCCGCCGTGGTGGTCAACAGCCTCAGGATCAGCGATCTGTCGGGCCGGATCGGCGGCGAGGAGTTCGCGGCACTGCTGCCGTGCTCGCTGGAGGAGGGCGTCCTGGTCGCCGAGCGCGTGCGCGAAGCCTTCGAGAACAGCAACATCAGCTGCGAGGAAGGTTCGGTCGATACCACGGTCAGCATCGGCGTGGCCGGTGGACCTGCCGGGACCGAGCTCGAGGTGCTGCTGGCCTCGGCCGACACGGCGCTCTACCAGGCCAAGCGCAGCGGCCGCAACCGTGTCGAGGCGGCGGAGGAATTGCCGCTGTCGCTGGAGAATTGGCGGCGCAAGACCGCGGGCCTGCCGGCATCGGCGCGGCAAAAGCCCACGCCCGCCCGCGCGTGAGTGCGCGGTAACGACTGGTTAGCCATTCGATCCCATGCTTTCGGGCATGGAATCGATCCGAACACGCAACCCCCATTCAGCCCTGATGTCGCTCGAAGCCGACGCGGCTTCGGCGCGCAGGGGCTTCGCTTGCCTGTTCTCGGACTCCGGTGAATACGAGACCGCGCTGATCGCCGAACGCCGCGCGCAGGGACGATACCAGCCACCGAGGAGCCGCTGGCCGATCGTGATGCTTCTCGGCGCGATGCTGATGGTCGTCGGCACGGTGCTGCTGTTCAACTGAACCGCCGCGTGATTGCCGGATCGGGCGCCCAACGCGGGCGCCTTTTGCTTTTGGGCGGGCTGGGCTAGAGACGGGCCTCAAGGGAAACCAACAAGGGAGGCCAGAGCTCGATGATCACGGAAATCGCACAGATCGACGTCAAGCCCGGTAGCGAGAAGGATTTCGAGGCGGCGGTGGCCAAGGCGCGCCCGCTGTTCCTGCGTGCCAAGGGCGGCAAGGGGTTCGAACTGCACCGTTCGATCGAGAAGCCGTCGCGCTATCGCCTCGTGGCCAAATGGGAGACGCTGGAGAACCACACCGTCGATTTCCGCGGCTCCGAGGATTTCACCGCCTGGCGCGCGCTGGTCGGTCCCTATTTTGCCGCCGCGCCCGAGGTCGAGCACACCGAGACCGTCTTGACCACCTAAGGAGGATTTACGCTGCCTGCGCCGGCGCTTGATCCTCCGCCTTGAAGTGGTCGATCATCACCTTGGCAATCGCCATCAGCGGCAGCGCCAGCGCGAGCCCCCAGATGCCGAACACGACGCCGAGCAGGATCTGGAACGCGAACAGTGTTGCCGGCGGGATATCGAGCGCCTGGCGCTGGATGATCGGCGTCAGCACGTAGCTTTCCAGCGCGTGCACGCCGAGGAACAGGATGAAGGCCGACAGCGCCGCGATCCACCCGCTCGCCAGGCTCGCCAGCACCACGATCAGCCCGCCCAGGATCGCGCCGACCGTCGGGATGAAGGCGAGCAGGCCGGCCTGGATGCCGAGGATGAACGAGCTCGGAATGCCGATGATGGCGAGCCCGATCCAGGTGACGAGGAACACCGCGGTCATGGTGATGATCTGCGCGATCAGCCAGCGTTCCAGCGTCTCGCCGATGCGGTCGACGATGACGGTCGCCTGCGCGCGGTATTTGGCCGGTGCAATGAACAGCAATCCGGCGCGGTAAATGCTCGGCTGGGCCGCGAAGGCGAGGCCGAGGAACAGCACGATGAAGAAGTTGCCGACGACGCCCACAGTGCCGAGCAGCACCTTCAGCGTCTGACTGATGATGGCGCCGCCACTGGAGGCCAGCGCGCCGGCGCCGGGGATGCCGTGCGACTGCGACGACGTTGTGGGCGTCGATGTCGTCGTCGTCACGGCGGAGCCTTCGCCTTTCGCCTCGCCGGCGGCGTTGGTGAAGTCGAGATAGCTGGTATCGACGCCGCGCTGCTCGAGGAACTCCTTGACGTTGCCGAGCTGCGATTTGATCGTGTTGCTCAGCACCGTGGCCTGCTGTGCGATCGTGGTGCCGCCGAGGAACACGATGCCGGACAATAGCCCAGCCATCGCCAGGCAGACGATCGCAAGCCGCAACGCGTGAGGCAGCCCGGTCAGCCGGCCGAGCAGGGTGGCCATGGCATTGAGGGCGACCCCGAGCAGCATGCCCGCGAACAGCAGGAACAGGGTCGCGGCGAACTGCCAGGCGAACGTCAGCAGGGCGGCGAACAGCACTATGCCGATGCCGCCGACGGCGATCGCCCATGCCATGTCATTGCGGGCCTGCAGGCGATTGTCAGCCGGGTCAGTCACGGGTGATTCCCCCTTCGCGACGGTGTTCAGTGCAGTCTTTGGCGAAAATCCCGCCGGGATCAAGCTGGGCGGACCGTGCCGGTTTGCCGCTGACACGCCGTGGTCCGGGGGCGCCCGTTGGGCGCCAAGCCGGATTGGGACCCCCGAGGGCTGCGAATCTGTGCAGGATCGCAAGCCCCCCTGTGCAGATATAGACAGTTGATCCGGCGGGAACTCGAAGGCATGATCGTCTCCGCAAAGTCGCAAACTTAGAAGAATCATTGCGCGAGACTTCAATAATGAGACGGCCCGTGGTCGGCGTGATCGGAAACGCCCATCGCATCGAAAATCGTTTCACAGTCCAGATGGTCGGAGAGCGCAACCTTCGCGCGGTTGCCGAGGTGTCGGGCGCCGTGCCCTTGATGTTCGCTGGCAGCCCCGAAATCACCGAGGTCGCCGCCTTGCTCGACGTGGTCGACGGCGTGGTGCTGACCGGGGCCCGCGCCAACGTTCATCCGACCCGCTTCAACACCGAACCTTGCGCGGCTCACGAGCCCTACGACATCCACCGCGACGACGTCGCGCTGGCGCTGTCGGAGGCCTGCGTCGCGCGCGGCGTGCCGATCTTCGGCATCTGCCGCGGCCTGCAGGAGATGAACGTCGCCTTCGGCGGCTCGCTGCATCCGGAGATTCGCGAGATCCCGGGCCGCATGAACCACCGGATGCCGCGGCTGGAGAATGGCGAGATCCATCCCGATCCGACCGTGGTGTTCGCCGACCGTCACGACGTCGCGCTGACGCCGGGTGGCGCCTTCGCAAGGATCCTCGGCTGCGAGTCCATTCGGGTCAATTCGCTGCACGGCCAGGGAATCCTTAAGCCCGGCGAGCGCGTCGTGATCGAGGGCATCGCCGAGGACGGCACCATCGAGGCGATCCGCATCGCCGATGCGCCCGGCTTTGCGCTCGGCGTGCAATGGCACGCCGAATACGATCCGCAGCGCAACCCGATCAACCGCGCGCTGTTCGAGGCCTTCGGCGACGCCCTGCGCGAGCGGCGCCGGGCGGCGTAGCTGGCCCGCTCACCGCACAGCTTGGGTAGCAATATCGTCAGCCGCAAACGTTTCAAGCGAGCCTAGACCAGATGAAACCCGCTGCTTGTGTCGGGCACCGGCGGGTAGGGCGTGCCGGCCGGCAGGCCGAGATAGAGATATTCGAGGCCGTAGGTCGCCGCGAAGCTGGACGCATTGGCGTCGAGGACGATGTTGCCTGCGGTGCCGAAATGCAGCTCGGGGCGGCTCAGGCCGTCGGTCGAGAAGGCCGGCGCGTCATTGATGGAAAGGCCGGTAAAGCTCGCATTCAGATGCGAGAGGTCGGCGGCATTGCCGGCGAGATCGGAGATCGCAGCGCCGTTCGCGTTGAGGCCCGTCACCCCAAGCGTCGCGGTGGGATTGTCGGTCCCCGAGACGAGATAGTCGAAGGCGAGCTTGGTTGGATCGTGCAGCGCCGCGGTCGCTGCCGCATCAAAGATCGCGTTCGCGCCGTTGTTGAGCGTGAGCGCCGGCGTGCCGCCGGACACCGTGACGGCTTCGTTGAAAGCCAGCGTCAAGATGACGGACGCGCCGGCCGTCTCGATGCCGATCGCCGGCGCCGCGCTGACCCCGCAGGCCTCCGGCGCAGTGGTGTCGATTTGCAGGATGCCGCCGGGATTGGTCACCGCACCGACGAGGCTCGCATGATGGCCGTAGCTGTCCGTCAGCGACGCGCCGTGCAGCAGGAAACCTGATACCGCGAGATCTGCCGCGTTGTCGCCGGCGGCGACCGTGAAGCTGAAGGTCAGGGCATCGCTCCCACTGCCGCCCGTAAACGTCGCGACACCGCCGTCGTTGAGCAGCAAGGTCGGCGCGCCATGGGTGGTGTCCACGGTGACGGCGTCGCTGATGTTTAGCGTGAAGGTGACGGCGTGGCCGGCGTTGAGGTCGCCATTGCCATTCGAGATGCCGGCGCCGCTCGTCGCAACCGACAGCACCGACGGCAGCAGGAAGATCGCGGTGCCGCCAAAGCCGTCGCCGCCGACACCAAAGGTCTGACCGGCGAAATTGTCGTTCGGATCGAGCTGGAAGTCGAAGGTCTTGTTGTGTTCGGTGAGCTCGAGCAAATCGCCGGGTAGCAGCGTGACCGCGGCATTGCTGCCGATGCTGACACCATAGAAATCGATGGTGTCGCCGATTGCAAAGCCGCTGATGATGTTGGCCGGCGGCGTGTGCGCGTCGATCTCGAGTGTGCCGCCGGCGCCCTGGAACACGACCGGTGTGCCGCCGGTCACGCCGCCGCTCGCGATTTCGACCAGCCCGCCCGCGATCGTCACGCCATCGGCCGAGCCTCCGGAATCGACGGTGAGCGTGCTGCCGGCATCGACGATGATGCCGTGGATCGCGCCGCCGTTGTCGATCTCGGCATTGCCGCCATCAGGCGCAACGGCGGTTGCGGTACCCGCGACGTCGAGCGTGCCGCCCGCCTGCACCACAAGGTTGCCGGCGGTATGGCCGGCTGCGACGAAATAGATTTCGCCGTCGAACACGAAATTGTCCGGCGTCGACGGACTCCACCCGAGCGTCTGCATCTGGATGAAATCGGTCTGGGTGAAGCCGTTGATGACACCCGAATTGCTTTCATTGTTGAAGGCATCGTCGCCGAACGGGCCCGGACCCCCGCCGGAGCCGAAGCCGGAATCCCAGTCGCCGAGATCGCCCTTGGCGACATGGTTGTTCCAGCTTGCGAGGCTGGTCGCGCCATTGTCGATCGAGAAATAGCCGGTGGAGTGGACGGCGCCGGGCGCAAGCTCGCGGACGCCGGGCGCCGAGAAGCGGAACAGGTCGGGGACGCCCCAACCATTGGAATAGTGCTCGCCATTGACGCCGAGCAGCGAGTCGCGGCCCATCACCTCGGTGATCTCGTGCTCGATCGAGCCGACCAGATAGTATTGATTGCTTCCCGGCGTGGCGGTCGGTCCGTACGACCAGTTTGTCGTGGCGTCGAAGCCGACCCAGCCGTCATTGGCCGGATCGTTGGCGCCGATTAGACCGAGCGCCTTGGCTTCCGCGCGCCCGATATCGAACGTTCCACCGCCGGTCGGATCCGATGTGGGCAAGGTCGCGAAGGCCGCGAGTTGGGCGCTGGAGGTGCCGTCCGCGATCAAGGCATCCCTGATCGTGGCGTAGTCATAGGCCGGCGCCTTTGCCTCCTCGCTTTCACCAAGGAAACCGGACGAGATTGCCGAGCCGCCGACCTCGCCCCAGCCGACATTGATGTTGAGGCTGACGTTGTTGGTGAAGGCGGTGTCGAGCAGGTTGACGACATAGGCGACCGCGGTCTTGAAGCCTGACGGCGCAGATGCGACGCTCGGGTCGTAGATGACGTTGATCTGCACCGATGCCTCCCGGGAGACTGCGAGCGACTTTGCGGAGCGCCGGCGGCTCGTGCGCGCCTGCGGCCGCGCGAAGATGCCCCGAATCGCAACCGCTGGCTTGGACTCCCCGGCGCTGGAGGTGGTTCAACCGGCATCGGCGGGTGCCGGCGCGGGTCTTCCCCGTACTTATACGGATACGAAAATGGCGGATTGCAGGGCCGGACTCGGCTAAGCAAGAAGGCGCAAGCCACCCGATATTGCCCCGGCGCCGACGATCCTTTCCGATATTATTTTGCTTTTCCATTTTCCGGTGCAGCTGCTCACGATGAGTTGGTCGGGATGAATTTGTCGGGCCGACTGGCGGCCGGGATGATGCTTCCCGTCGTCACACTCCTGCTGGCGCTGGGTTCATCCATGGCATCACCTGGCCGGGCATTCTGCTCGCTTGTGGTGTGGTTTCGGTGGTGTTGATGACGGCTGAGATGATTGCGAGGTCGCAGTCCAGAACGCCCGCCCAATTGGTGCGGGCGGCGGAGGCGCTGTCGCGCGGCGAGCAGCTCTCGATACGCCCGAGTGGCGACGACGAGGCCGCTCAGCTCGCTGCGACGCTTGCCGAACTGTCCGCGCAATTGGGCAGCCGGCAGCATCTGCTGGAGAAGACCGTCGAGAGCATCCGCGATCCGGTGGTGGTCGCCGACGAGCATGCGATGATCGTGATCGTCAACGCCGCGGCGCGGCGGCTGTACCGTGTCGAACCCGGTTTTGACACCCTGACCGGGGTTCGCACCTTCCAGAACTATTATGCCGACGGCACGACCGTGATGCCGGTCGCAGAGACGCCGATGGCGCGTGCGCTGCGCGGCGAGGATATCGACGATTGCGAACTGATCGTCAAACCGCTGCGGCCGGAACCGGCTGTCTGCCTTGTCGCCAACGCCAGGCCGCTGCGCGACGATGCCGACAATTTGCGCGGCGCGGTCATCGTGCTGCGCGATGTCACCGCGGAGCGTCAGGCGCATCGGGCGCTGGTGGAGAGCGAGCAGATGGCGCAGGCCATCGTCAGGACGGCGCTCGACGCCTTCGTCCAGACCGACCAGGACGGCATCGTGCTCGACTGGAGCCCGCAGTCCGAGGCGCTGACCGGCTGGACGCGCTCCGAGGCGGTCGGCCGGCGCGTGGTCGAATTGGTGTTTCCGGAAGAGCTGCGGGTTGCACACCGGCAGCGGATCACCCGCTTCCTGCAGGAGACCGCGACCGGCGGCATGGGCATGCGCTATGAAACCGCATCCGTGCACCGCGACGGCCACCGGTTCTATGTCGAGGTGTCGCTCAATGCGCTGCGCCGTGGCGATGGCTGGATCATCAATTCCTTTGTCAGGGACGTCACCCAGCGGCGGCGCGCCGAAGAGCAATTGATCCAGGCGCAGAAGACGGAATCGCTCGGGCGGTTGACCGGCGGCATTGCGCACGACTTCAACAACATGCTGACCGTGATCACCGGCACGATCGAGATCCTCGCCGACGGCGTCAGGGATAACCCGCAGCTCGCCGCGATCGCCAAGCTGATCAGCGACGCCGCCGATCGCGGCGCGCAACTCACCTCGAGCCTGCTGGCATTCGCGCGCAAGCAGCCGTTGCAGCCCGCCGAGACCAACGTCAACGACCTGATCGGCGAAGTGGTCCAGCTGCTATCGCAGACGCTGGGCTCGCAGACCGAGATCAGGACAGAGCTCGGCCGCGACGCCTGGTTCGCCTTCGTCGACCGCAGCCAGCTCGGCGCGGCGCTAGTCAATCTCGCCATCAATGCGCGCGATGCGATGCCTGAGGGCGGAACGCTGACCTTTGCGACCCGCAACATGCAGCTCGGGATTCCCGATGCCGTGGCGCACGGCGTCGAGCGCGCCGGCGATCATCTGGTGATCGAGGTGAGCGATACCGGTACCGGAATTTCGCCGTCGTATCTGGAGAAGATCTTCGATCCGTTCTTCTCCACCAAGGAGGTCGGGCAGGGCACCGGGCTCGGGCTCAGCATGGTGTTCGGTTTCGTCAAGCAGAGCGGCGGCGGGATCGAGGTCAAGAGCGAGCAGGGGCGCGGCACCATCTTCAGGATCTATCTGCCCAAGGCGGACGGCACCGCGCAGCGCGCGGTCGAGGAGGAAGAGCTGCCGGTCAGGGGCGGCAACGAGACCATTCTGTGCGTCGAGGATGACCCCACGATCCGTGACTACGTCACGGGCCAGCTCGAAAGCCTCGGCTACAGCGTGCTGATTGCGGCTAACGCAGATGCCGCGCTCGAGATCGTCAGCCGCGGCACCGCGTTCGATCTTTTGTTCACCGATATCGTGATGCCCGGCAGCATGAACGGCCGGCAATTGGCGGAGACGCTGATGGCCGGGCGACCGGCGCTGCGGGTGCTGTTCACGTCGGGCTACAGCGATGGCGCGCTGCCGGCGCAACAGGGCCGTGGCGGCCACGGCATTCCGCTGCTGACCAAGCCCTACCGGCGCAGCGAGCTGGCGCGGATGCTGCGGCGCTGCCTTGATCTTCAGGTCGATTTTCAGGGCGATCCGGTTCCGCAGCCTTACTCCGTGCAGCCCGATCTCGAACGCTTCCTGCGCGAGAACCCGCCTGAGAAGAATTAGTCCGCAGCGCGGACTGATCACTTTCGCAAGCCCCGACACGATGGATATCGCGGAGCTTATCATCGGGCCGCTCGTTGCGCGGACCCGTTGGCTCAACCCATCCTGCGCGCTACGCTGCTCGACACAGGCTAGGCGCAGGAGAACAGTGCGGTGCAGGATCACAGCAAGATCGCGATCTTCGACGGCCACAATGATGCGGCTCAGCACCTGGCTGAATACCGGGAAGGCGGGCGGGATTTTCTCGTGCGCTCCGAGGATGGTCATCTCGATCTGCCGCGTGCCCGGGAAGGCGGCATGGTCGGTGGCCTGTTTGCGATGTACGCCAAGGCAGAACATCCGCGCCAAGGCGATTTCACCCGAACCGCCGACGGGTACGAGGTGCGCCTTGCGGAGCCGCTCGATGCTGCCTATACGCGCCGTACCATCGATGCCCAGCTGAGCGCACTCGAGACCATGGTGGCCCGCGCCGGCGGAAAAATCCGGTGCGCGACGACCGTGGATGAAATCGAGGCGGCACGCAGGGACGCAGCGTTTTCAATTGTGCTGCACCTCGAGGGCGCCGAAGCGATCGACGCCGATCTGGACGGGCTGGCGCAGCTTTATTCCCGCGACCTGCGTTCGCTTGGCCTGGTCTGGAGCCGGCCCAACATCTTCGGCCATGGCGAGCCGTTCGCCTATCCGCGCTCGCCGGATACCGGCCCCGGTCTGACTGACGCGGGGAAGGCGCTGGTGAAGGCCTGCAACGAGCTCGGCATCATGCTCGATGCAGCTCATCTCAACGAGCGTGGGTTCTGGGATCTCGCAGCGGTCAGCACCGCGCCCATCGTGGCCACCCACGCCTGCGCGCATGCGGTCTGCCCGGCCACGCGCAACCTGACCGACAAGCAGCTCGACGCCGTCAGAGCATCGGGCGGCGTTGTCGGCTTCAATTTCAGTGTGTCCGAGGTGCGCCCGGACGGGCACCGCGATCCGGACATCCCGATCGATACCGTCGTCGACCACCTCAGCTATCTGGTCGAACGGATGGGTGACGACCACGTTGCGCTGGGATCCGATTTCGACGGTGCGCTCATGCCCCTTCCGCTCCGGGATGCAAGCCACCTCCCGAAGCTGATCCATGCGCTGCGGGCGCACGGCTACGATGACGCAACACTGCACAAGCTCGCATTCGACAATTGGATGCGGGTGTTCCGTCAAAGCTGGCGGTGAAAACTGCTGCACACTGTCGGTCGATCGTGATCTATTATAGCTGCACAACAATGGCGCGGCCGGTCAACGGCCCGATTCAGGGAGCATGGAATGCAGGACCGCAAATGGTCGAGACGCGACTGGCTCAAGGTGACGGCGGCGACGGCTACGGGCATGGCGTTCGCCGAACCGTTGCGGGCGGCGCCGCCGCCGGCTGAGGCCGTGACGTCGGAGTTGATCGCAGCCGCCAAGAAGGAAGGCAAGATCTCGTTCTACAGCGCGCTCGAACTGAACACGGCAGAGCGTCTCGCGCGCGACTTCGAGCAGAAATATCCCGGCATCAGCGTCCGTGTCGAGCGTTCCGGCGCGGAGCGCATCTTCCAGCGCATCGCGCAGGAGCAGGGCAGCGGCATCCATGCCGTCGACGTTGCCAACTCGACCGACCCCGCGCATTACCTCGACTGGAAGAAGAACGATTGGCTCGCGGCTTACCTGCCGGAAGACGTCGCCAGGCATTTCCCGGCCGATCAGATCGATCCCGACGGCACCTCGGCGACGTCCTGCGCCTGGTTCGAGGTGATTGGCTACAACACCGAGCAGGTGAAGCGCGAGGAGGCGCCGAAGAGCTACGCCGATCTGCTCGACCCAAAATGGCGCGGCAAGATCGTCAAGGGACACCCGGGTTACTCCGGCGCGATCATGACCGCGACCTTCGTGCTGGCGCGCGATCTCGGCTGGCCGTATCTGGAGAGGCTTTCGCAGCAGCGGGTGATGCAGGTGCAGTCGGCGGCCGATCCACCGAAGAAGATCCTGCTCGGTGAGCGCGCGGTCATGGCCGACGGCAACGACTACAACCTCGTGCTGGCCAAGGATCAGGGCAAGCCGGTCGAGGTGGTCTACCCGACTGAGGGCGCGCCGCTGATCATCGTGCCGAGCGGCATCTTCAAGAGCGCGCCGAACCCGAACGCGGCACGGCTGTTCCAGAGCTATTTCTTCAACGCCGAAACCCAGCAGATGCTGGCGGACGAATTCGCGCACCGTTCGTTCCACGCCAAGGTGAAGGAAAAGGCTGGCCACGTGCCGCTCGACAAGCTGAAGATGCTCAAGGCCGATCCGGCCCAGGTGCAGGCGCAGAGCGAGGAGATCAAGGCGCGCTACGCGAAGCTGTTTCGGGTGTGACAGCCGGTCCTCGCCTCCCATCCTGCGAGCGAGGTCAACGACGAGGAGCATTGGACAATGGCGATCGGAGCTTTGCGGACCGCGGATGTATGCTTTGATGGCCTGCCCGGCTATGCGTTCGCGCCCAACTATCGTGACGATCTTCCCGGCTATGCCGGTTTGCGCATGCACTATCTCGACGAGGGACGGGGCAATGCCCGTGTTGCGCTGTGCCTTCATGGCCAGCCGACCTGGAGCTACCTTTATCGCAAGATGATTCCCGGCCTCGTCGCCTCCGGCTATCGGGTGATCGCGCCCGATATGTTCGGGTTCGGTCGCTCCGACAAGCCTGTCGAGGAGTCCGTGTACACCTTCGACTTCCATCGCGAGAGCCTGATCGCCCTGATCCGTGCGCTCGATCTCGGCCGCATCACGCTGGTTTGCCAGGACTGGGGCGGCTTGCTCGGTCTTACCATCCCGATGGACATGGCCGATCGTTTCGAAGCGCTGCTGATCATGAATACCATGCTCGCGACCGGTGACCGGCCGCTGACGAAGGGCTTCATGGATTGGCGCGCGTGGAGCAACGCGAATCCCGACATGGCCGTCGGCAAGCTGATGGCGCGCGCCTGCCCGCAGCTCTCACCCGCGGAGGCCGCGGCCTATGACGCACCTTTCCCTGATGCCAGCTACAAATCCGGTGTGCGCCGCTTCCCGAATCTCGTGCCGGACCAGCCCGATGCCGGCGGCGCGGCCATCTCGCGCAAGGCGCGCGAATGGTGGCGAAGCGAATACAGTGGCAAGACCGCGATGGTGATCGGCATGACCGACCCGGTGCTCGGGCCGGTCGTGATGGCGGAGATGCGGCAAACGGTCCGCAATTGCCCCGAGCCGGTCACGCTCACCGCAGCTGGACACTTCGTGCAGGAATGGGGTGAGGATGTCCTGAAGGGCGCGCTGCCGCTGCTGTCCTGACCGCGGAGGATAGGCAGAGACGGGTAAGGGCAGCCGCGCTGCAAAGCTTGAACTGATCGGTAATCTCAGGCCGCACGCATCACCCGCTGTGCGCGATATGCCTGGGGCGACAGCAGCGTCAGCTTGCGGAAGGCCTTGCGAAAGCTGCTCTCGTCCTCGTAGCCGGTGGCGCGGGCGATGGCCTTGATTGGTTGCGCCGTCGTCTCCAGCAGCGTTCGGGCGTGCTCGACGCGGCGGCGCATGATGAAGGCCTGCGGCGGCTCGTGGGTCAGTTCGCGGAAGCGACGGTTCAGCGTCCGCTCGCTCAACCCCAGCGCCTGCGCAAGGCTGCGTACCGTGATCGATGCCTTGCCGGTGCAGCGCACCAGCATGTCCGCCTTCATCAGCAGTGGATCCTGGGCGAGCATGTAGCCGAGCGGCATGAAGATCGCCTGCGTGCGCTGTGCGGTGTCGATCACCGCATAGTCGGCGCAGACCTTTGCGACCTCCGGGCCCTCGACGAGCTCGATCAGCCGCAGCAATAGATCGACCCACGACATCGGCCCGGCGGCACAGACCAGGCGATCCGCCTGTGTGAGCACGGCATCGCTCGCGAGATCGATCCTGGGATGGCGGCGGCGGAGTTCACTTTGCAGCCACCAGGTGATGGTGGCGCGGCGGCCATCGAGCAGGCCGGCATTGGCGAGCAGCAGCACGCCGCTGCAGAAGGCGCCGATCAAGCGACCGCTCGCATGTTGCTGGCGCAGCCAGGCGCCGGCCCGGTCATATTGCGGTTGCAGGTGCTCGGCGGTGAGATGATCGACCAGGCTGCCCGGCACGATGATCGCGTCGAATGCCGTGCGCTTGCTGACCGCGCCGTCGACGGCGAGCAACTTGCCGCCGCCGGCACGCACCGCCTTGCCGTCGAGCGAGAGCGTCTGCCAGGTGAACCGTGCCTTGCCGCCGCGCAGCTGCATCACATGGTTACCGAGCGTGAGGATGTCGGCGATGCCGGCGACCGCCGATTGCATGCAGCCTTCCAGCGCGAGGATCGCGAGCTTCATGGGACCTCCGAAATTTGCCGTCATCCTACCCGATTGGCGCAGGCAGGCCGTGGCAGATATTGCCCGATCTCTGTCCGATCGGCCACTGCCTGAGTGCGGTGTCCAGGTCCATCTTCGTTGCGTTGTCACAACCTCAGCAATGGAGAGAGACCATGCCTTACGTCACCATTTCCACCGTCCGCGGCATCTTCGATGTCGCGCAGAAGCAGGCGCTGCTGCAGCGCGTTACCGATCTCATGGTCGAGGTCGAGGGGCAGGGTAACCCGGACTTCCGCCGCAACGTCTGGGTCAAGATCGAGGAGGGCGAGCCGGCGAGCTGGTCGCTCGGCGGCATGATCCCGACGCCCGACATGATCGCGGGCAATTCCGGGGCGCTCGACGCCGGCGGACGGCGGGTCGCGAAGGCGAAAGTTTAAGCGAAGAAGGGGCGTCTTCGCGGCATCGTCATTGCGAGCGAAGCGAAGCAATCCATCTCTCCGTGTGCGCGGATGTGTGGATTGCTTCGTCGCTTCACTCCTCGCAATGACGGAGAGATACGGCACCAAAACAAAAGGCGATTCCGGTGGAGGCGCCTTTTGCACGCGCCACGATCTGCGCTAGACGGTAGCTAAGGCCGGCGCACCTCGAAGTAGGTCTTGCCGCCACGTTCAAAGCCCGCTTCCTCATAGAAGCGGAGGGTGGTCTCCCGCTTCGAGCCCGTCGCCAACAGAACCTTGTAGCAGTCGGCCTGCCAGGCAACATCGAGCGCGTGCGCAAGAACACGTCGGCCGAGCCCCTGCCGGCGGTAGTCGGCGTGGGTGACGACATTCTCGATCACGGCATATGATCTGCCACCTCGCGACAGGTTGGGCACGATCGCGAGCGTGCACGAGGAGACAAGCAGCTCCGCTGCTTGCGCCACGACCACGGTCATGAAGCTGGATGCAAGCAAATTCGACCAGACCCGCTCGGCAGCGACTGTCTCCAGCTCAGGATCGTGCGGATGAAGGTGTCGGTAAAGCTCCAACAGCTCGGGCAGTTCGTGCGCTGCCGCAGATCGGACGATCGCTTCGGTCATGGACTGATTCCAGGGATCACGGCTTCGCAACCCATCGCGCCGGTGCAAGCCTTGAGATGATGGGTTTCGCGGAGTTTATCATCGGGCCGCGCGTTGCGCGGACCCGTTGGCTCTACCCATCCTACGCATCGTTCAACCAAAAACAAAAGGCGCTTCCGGTGGAAGCGCCTTTTGCATTCGTGAGGTGCCGTAAAGCTTACAGCGAATAGTACATCTCGAACTCGACCGGGTGCGGGGTCATTTCGAAACGGGCGACCTCGGTCATCTTCAGCTCGATATAGGCGTCGATGAAGTCGTCGTCGAACACGCTGCCGTTCTTGAGGAACGCGCGATCTTTGTCGAGGCTCTCGAGCGCCTCGCGCAGCGAACCGCACACGGTCGGGATCTGCTTCAGCTCTTCCTTCGGCAGATCGTAGAGGTCCTTGTCCATCGCCGGACCCGGATCGATCTTGTTCTTGATGCCGTCGAGGCCGGCCATCAGCATCGCGGCGAAGCCGAGATAGGGATTGGCCATCGGATCGGGGAAACGCACCTCGACGCGCTTGGCCTTCGGGTTCGCCGTATAGGGGATGCGGCAGGACGCCGAACGGTTGCGCGCGGAGTAGGCGAGCAGCACCGGCGCCTCATAGCCCGGGACCAGACGCTTGTAGGAGTTGGTCGACGGGTTGGTGAAGGCGTTGATCGCCTTGGCGTGCTTGATGATGCCGCCGATGTAGTGCAGGCAGGTTTCCGACAGATCGGCATACTTGTTGCCGGCGAAGGTCGGCTTGCCGTCCTTCCAGATCGACTGATGGACGTGCATGCCCGAGCCGTTGTCGCCATAAACCGGCTTCGGCATGAAGGTGGCGGTCTTGCCGTAGATGTGCGCGACCTGGTGGATGCAGTACTTGTAGATCTGCATATGGTCGGCCATCAGGGTCAGCGTGTCGAACTTCATGCCGAGCTCGTGCTGGGCCGACGCCACCTCGTGGTGGTGCTTCTCGACCTTGACGCCCATCTTGGCCATCGCGCCGAGCATCTCGGAGCGCATGTCCTGCACCGAGTCCTGCGGCGGGACCGGGAAGTAGCCGGCCTTGGTGCGGATGCGGTGGCCGAGGTTGCCGCCTTCATACTCGGTCGCCGAGTTGATCGGCAGCTCGGAGGAATCGAGGCGGAAGCCGGTGTTGTAGGGGTCGGCCGAATAGCGTACGTCGTCGAACACGAAGAACTCGGCCTCGGGGCCGACGAACACGGTGTCGCCCACGCCCATCGACTTCACCATGGCCTCGGCCTTCTTGGCGATGCCGCGGGGGTCGCGGTTGTAGGGCTCGCCGGTGGTCGGCTCGAGCACGTCGCAGGTGATGACCATGGTGGTCTCGGCGAAGAACGGGTCGATCGTCGCGGTGACCGGGTCGGGCATCAGGCACATGTCGGATTCGTTGATCGCCTTCCAGCCGGCGATCGACGATCCGTCGAACATCGTTCCCTCGGCGAAGATGTCATCGTCGATCATGCTGACGTCGAAGGTGACGTGCTGCCACTTGCCGCGCGGATCGGTGAAGCGCAGGTCGACGTATTTGACGTCGTTGTCCTTGATCGATTTCAGGACGTCTTTGGCGGTCTTCATGAATACCCCTTATGGATGTGCGGGTGGTTTCCAGCGGAGAGCGACGTTATTCCCGCTTTTGGCGAGTTCGTGTGACTGCTGAAACGAAATGAGGCTGCCGAAGCAGCCTTTTTTCTCTTTTGCCGTCAGAAAATCCGGATAGCACCGCCCTTAAATAGCGTCCAGCCCGGATTCGCCGGTCCGGATGCGGATGGCTTCCTCGATATTGGAGACGAAGATCTTGCCGTCGCCGATCCGCCCGGTCTGGGCTGCGCGGCGGATCGCGTCGATCGCCTTCTCGACCAGATCGTCGCCGATCACGATCTCGATCTTCACCTTGGGCAGGAAGTCGACGATGTATTCCGCACCGCGATAGAGCTCGGCGTGGCCCTTCTGGCGGCCAAATCCCTTGGCCTCGGTCACGGTGATGCCTTGCAGTCCGACTTCCTGGAGCGCTTCCTTCACCTCGTCGAGCTTGAAGGGCTTGATGATGGCTTCAATCTTCTTCACTGAGCGCCTCCCGGGCATTGCAGATTGCAGGGTCGATTTCGATGCGCGTGGGGCGCAGTCTGGTTGGTCTTAAGCCTTCCGGCGGGTGGCCGGAAACACGCGCAATGGTCGCATCGGGCGGCATTGTGCGCGGCTTCCTCAAAAGCAGGGTCTATGCCAAGTTGTTCAGGCCCCCGATTTCGGAATGTTATCAGCCTTTTAACAGGCAGTCGGCTGATATCGAACTACACGGGCTATGATATCCAAGCCCAACAAATAGGCAAATAGATCAATCCGTATGCAGTCGGCCCGTAGAAACCCCGCGAACGTCACAGGAATTGCCTCTCGAAAAGGCGAAGCGATTGAGGATTCGGCATGGACGTTCTGACCACCACCGAGATGGAGCGCGCCGATCGGCTGACCATCGCAGCCGGCACGCCGGGCTTTGCGCTGATGATGAGCGCCGGCCAGGCCGTCGCCGAAGCCGCGATGGACCTGGTCGAGGAGGGGCCGATCGTCGTGGTCGCCGGCCGCGGCAACAATGGCGGCGACGGCTTTGTCGCCGCCGCCGAGCTCGCCGCGCGCGGTCGCGAGGTGTCGGTGATCCTGCTTTGCGAGCGCGACAGTCTGCAGGGCGACGCGGTGCTGGCGGCGAAGGGCTGGAAATATCCCGTGCTGCCGTTCAACCCGCAGGCGATCGGCAAGCCGGCGCTGATCATCGACGCGCTGTTCGGCGCCGGGCTCAATCGCTCGGTCAAGGGCGACCCGCTGGAGATGATCGCGGCCATCAACGCCAACGGTACGCCGGTGCTGGCGATCGACCTGCCGAGCGGTATCAACGGCACATCGGGCGCTGTCATGGGCGCGGCCGTGCAGGCCACCGAGACCGTCACCTTCTTCCGCAAGAAGCCGGCGCATCTGTTGCTGCCGGGCCGGATGTATTGCGGCCGGGTGCGCGTCGCCGACATCGGCATCGATCCGCAGGTGCTCGACGAGATCAAGCCGCTGACCGCGGAGAACGTGCCGCAGGCCTGGCGCTGGTCGTTTCCGGTGCCCCGGATCGATGGCCACAAATACGCAAGGGGCCACGCAGTCGTGGTCTCCGGCGACATCGCTTCGACCGGAGCGGCGCGGCTCGCCGCGCGTGCGGCGCTGCGCGCCGGCGCCGGCCTCGTGACGCTGGCCTCGCCGCGCGATGCTCTTGCCGTCAACGCGGCGGCGCTGACCGCGGTGATGGTGCGCGCGGTCGATAACCCGATCCAGTTCGCCGAACTGCTCGACGACAAGCGCCTCAATGCCTGCGTGATCGGGCCCGGCGCCGGGGTCAGCGCGCGCACCCGCGACTTCGTTCACACTACGCTGTCAGCGCGGCGACACCTGGTGCTCGACGCCGACGCGCTGACCAGCTTTGCCGGTTCGCCGGACCGGCTGTTCGAGGCGATCAAGTCCTTCGATGGACAGCAGGTGGTGCTCACTCCGCATGAGGGCGAGTTCCCGCGCCTGTTCAGCGATATCTCCAACAAGCATCCCGGCCGCTCCAAGCTCGAACGCGTCCGCGCGGCGGCCGAGCGCTCCGGCGCCGTGGTGCTGCTGAAGGGCGCAGATACGGTGATCGCATCTCCGGACGGCCGCGCCACCATCGCCGGCAACGCGCCGCCCTGGCTTGCCACCGCTGGCGCCGGCGACGTGCTGGCAGGCATCATCGCGGGCTTCCTGGCGCAGGGTGTCGCGGCATTCGAGGCCGCCAGCATCGGTGTGTGGTTGCACGGCGAAAGCGCCAGCGAGGCGGGGCCCGGCCTGATCGCCGAGGATCTGACCGAGGTGCTGCCGGCCGTGTTCCGCCGCCTCTATGACGAGTTCGGGATTGAGTATTAAGCGGCTCACGCTTGCCGACATGGACGCCGCCGCGCGTGTGCACCGCGCGGCGTTCGACAATGCGCTGCCCTGGCTCGCGGGCCTGCATACGCCCGACGAAGACCGCTGGTTCTATCGCGAGCGGATGTTTGCCACCTGCACGGTGTGGGGCGCATTCGACGGCGGGGCGATGAGCGGCGTGATCGCGTTCCACGACGACTGGATCGAGCAGCTCTACGTGTTGCCGGCCGCGCAGGGCCGCGGCATCGGCGGCACGCTGCTCGAGATCGCAGAGCAGGGTGCGGACCGGCTGCAACTCTGGACCTTCCAGCGCAACGCGCGGGCGCGCCGCTTCTACGAGGCGCGCGGCTTTGCCGCGGTCGAGGAAACCGACGGCAGCCGCAACGAGGAGAGGGAGCCGGACGTGCGCTATCTCTGGGCGCGCAGGGCCGGCGGATGACATATTGATCGGATTGACTGACCCCAGCCGGACCCGGGGAACAGGACGGGGCTCACGGCGGGGCGAAAGATCATCTGGCAATCGGCCACCATTTGAGCACTTAATGCCTGTATCGACGAGCGAATGTACCCTTAGCCTCGAAGCTGCGTGGTACGGACCGGAGCAACATGACGAGTCCCTGCCGCGTTCTAATGATCTATCCGAAGTTCGTTCCAGACTCATTCTGGAATTATACGGAAGCTTGCGAACTCGTCGGCGCGAAGTATCCGGCGGCGCCACTCGGACTGATCACCGTCGCCGCCATGCTGCCGAAACATTGGGAGGTTCGGCTCGTCAACCGTAACACCGAGCCTTCGACCGACGCGGACCTTGACTGGGCCGACCTCGTCATGATCGGCGGTATGCTCAACCAGCAGCCTGATTTTCTCCACCTGATCGATCTCGCCCACCGGCACGGCAAGCCGGTATGTGTCGGTGGGCCTGACGTCTCCTCCAGCCCGCACCTTTACTCGGATGCGGACTTCCAGGTGATCGGCGAGGCCGAGCACATCATCGAGGAATTCATCGCCGCCTGGGAACGCGGTGAGCGCAAGGGCGTGTTCACCGCCGAGAAATTCAAGATCGACGTCACGCTAAGCCCGATGCCCCGCTACGATCTGATCAAGTTCGATCATTATCTCTTTATTGGCGTGCAATATTCGCGTGGCTGCCCGTTCACCTGCGAGTTCTGCGATATTATCGAGCTGTACGGGCGCGTGCCGCGCACCAAGACCCCTGATCAGATTCTCGCTGAGCTGCAAGCGCTCTACGATCATGGTTATCGTGGGCATGTCGATTTCGTCGACGACAACTTCATCGGCAACAAGAAAAACCTCCGCATCTTGCTGCCGCGGCTCAAAACCTGGCTGGAAGAGCGAGACTATCCGTTCGAGTTCTCGACCGAAGCCTCGATCAATATCGCTGATGACAGCGAGCTGTTGCAGGCAATGAAGGACGCGAACTTCTTTGGAATTTTCGTCGGCATCGAGAGCCCGGATCCGGAGACCCTCGTGCAGATGAAGAAAAAGCAGAACACCAGGCGCAACATCGCCGAGAGCGTTCACAAGATTTACGACTATGGCATGTTCGTCACGGCGGGTTTCATCGTCGGGTTCGATACCGAGAAGGTCTCGATGGCGCAGGCGATGATCGACTTCATCGAGGAGGCGAGCATTCCAGTCTGCATGGTTGGACTGCTCTATGCGCTGCCTGGCACACAGCTGACGCGGCGGCTGGCCCAGGAAGGCCGCCTGCACGAAGGCCATGATCTCATGAAGGTCGAGCAGGCGGGCGACCAATGCACGCTCGGCTGCAATTTCGAGACCAAGCGTCCGCTTCGTGACATCCTTGTGGACTACAAGACTGTGCTGGGGCACGTGTTCAGCCCGGCGGCATATGCAGGGCGGCTGTCGCGGCTTTCCGTCATGCTCGACCGGTCCGATCGGCGCCGCGATCTGCCCGATGGCGACGTGCGCACGAAGCTTGGCGGCATCGAGGGCGTACACAGGATCATGCGGACCCTGCCGGAGGTTCGCGAGCCGTTCTGGAAGACCTTCGTCGAGGTCGCCAAGTCCAACCCAGGCGCACTGCGCTACATTGTGATGCTGATGGCGCTGTACCTGCACTTCGGGCCGTTCTCGAAGCACGTGATCGGTGAGATTGACCGCCGGATTGCCGAACTGGATGCCAAGCCTCCGGTAAGGGTCGCGGAGCTTGTGCCGCGAGCTCAGCTGGACGCCGTTTGATGGACGGCAAAGTTCGCTGGCGGGGCCGCGGGATCTGCATGCGCCAGCCCGCGAGCTGTCGCTGATCTCCAAGCGGCGCAGCAGGATCACGATTGAGCAGCCCATGCGTCTCGCCGATTTCATCGCATCAGCGCGCCGCCGCCGTCCGGACGGTATCGATTGCGCCAATCCACGCCATTTCAAGAATGAGGACCGCGAATGACCGTCTATGTGATCGCACTGGTGAAGTTCACGCAGGAGGAATACTACCGCCGTTATCAGTCCCGTTTTGCCGGCGTCTTCAAGGCCTTCAACGGCCGCCTGCTGGCGGCCGATGAGAGGCCGAAGGTTCTCGACGGCGAGTGGACCCGCGACAAGGTCGTGATCATGGAATTTCCCGATGAGACGGAGGCGACCCGCTTTCTCGACTCGCCGGCCTATCAGGAAATATCCAGGGATCGCATCGCTGGCGCGACCGTGCTGTCACTGCTGGTGAAGGGGCTGCCGTAGCCGCTGTGAGCAGCACGCGTGGCCGCACCGGCACCGCGGGCGGTGCCGACGAGACTCAGGCAACGTCGGTGGAAAGCGAAACGCTCTTCCATGCATCGAATTCGGCCTGCAGCAGTTTCATTTTTTCCCCGACCAGCCGCACGGCATCGCTGCCGAGCAGCAGATGCGCCGGCGGATCGTCCGACAAAGCGAGCTTCAACATCGCCTGCGCGGCCTTTTGGGGATCGCCGACCTGCCAGCCGTTCAGTTCCATCCGGCGTTTTCGGATCGGGTCGATGAGAGCGTCATAGTCTGCGATCGACCGTTCGGCTCGTACCATCGATCGTCCGGCCCAGTCGGTGCGAAAGCCGCCCGGCTCGACCGCGGTGACCTTGATGCCGAGGTCCTTGACTTCCTTGCCGAGGGTTTCCGATATCCCTTCCAGCGCGAACTTGCTGCCATGGTAGTAGCTGAGGCCGGGCATCGTGATGATCCCGCCCATCGACGTGATGTTGAGGATGTGCCCGGCGCGCCGCTTGCGCATGAAGGGCAGCACCGCCTGGATCATCGCGACCGCGCCGAAGACGTTGACCTCGAACTGGCGTCGCAGATCGTCGATCGATGATTCCTCCAAGATGCCCTCGTGGCCATAGCCGGCATTGTTCACGAGAACGTCGATCGCGCCGATCCTGCGCTCGACATCGGCGACCGCGGGCGCGATGGCCTCGGTGTTGGTAACGTCAAGAACCACTGGGCGCGCACCTGCGCCGAGCGCTTCGAATTTCCGCTTGTCGTTCTCGTTGCGCACGGTGCCGGCGACGGTATGGCCGTCGGCCAATGCTGCCTCGGCCAACGCGCGGCCGAAGCCGGACGAAACACCCGTGATGAGGAAAGTCTTTGCCATGGAGATGTCCTTCAGATCGAGATTGCAGGCTCGATATAGGCGACTTGATTAGTGCAATAATCAGCATAGAGTGGCATGATCTGATGCAGATAATCGAACAATGCAGCACGCTGGCCTTTTCGAGCTGAACGCCGTCGTCGCGATTTCAACGCGTCGCAGCTTTCGCGCGGCCGCGACTGAACTCGGCATTTCGCCCTCGGCGTTGAGCCATGCGATCGCCGCCCTGGAAAAGCGGCTTGGTGTGCGCCTCATAAACCGGACGACGCGCAGCGTCGCGCTGTCGGAAGCCGGAGAGCGCTTCCTCGCCAGGGTCAGCCCTGCGTTGCGCGAGATTGCCGGCGCGATGGAGGATGTGAACGAGTTCCGGGATACCCCCGCAGGAACGCTGCGCATCAATTTGAAGGAGCGGGCCGCGCACCAGATCCTCCGTCCGGTCGTTGCAAAGTTTCTACGGCGCTATCCCGACATGAACGTCGAACTGACCCTGGAGGGACGTCCCATCGATATTGTCGCTGAAGGTTTCGATGCCGGCATCCGGCTGGCCGAAGCTGTGCCGCAGGACATGGTCGCGATCCCCTGCGGCCCGGACACGCGCTTCATCGTCGTTGGCGCGCCGGATTATTTCGCCCGCGCTTTGGTGCCGCGCTCTCCGCTCGATCTCCTCGCCCATGAATGCATTCGCAGGCGGATGCCGAGCGGCAAGCTCTATCACTGGGAGTTCGAGAAGCGCGGCGGCGAGCAGATGGTGGTGGATGTTCGGGGCAGGCTGACCCTCGACAGTGACAGCCTGATGGTCGAAGCCGCACTCGACGGCCTGGGACTGGCGTTCGTCAGCGATTTTTGGGTGACCGGGCATCTCGCCGCCGGCACCCTGCGAGCCGTGCTGGACGACTGGACGCCGCCATTTCCCGGCTTGCGTCTCTACTATCCACGACACCGGCACATGACGGCCGGGCTTCGTGCCTTCGTCGACATGATCCGGGACGAGACGAAGTCGGGTGCCAGGGGTGGGGTGGTCCGTTCACCTGCGGGCGCATCGGCCCCATCGAACCATAGTTGATCCGGCAAACGTGATCTTGCAGCACGATAATTTTGACGGCGACGGTACAGTCCGGGCAGAGGCTGATCCTTGGGACGCGGCAATTCGCGTTGAAGCCTCCTCTCGCGTTGGCCATGCCGGTCGCCAACACCGACAGGACTGTTGATGGACGCGCGGAGAGACGCGGGGCTAAGGCCCAACGACATTCTCTCTCGTATCATCCGGAAACTGTCCCATGAGTGGCAGGCAAAACGATTTCCTCGCTCAGGCGCTGCAACAGGGCGCAATGGCGCTCCGAACGCAGCAGTTCGCTCGGGCAGAGCAGATTGCGGCCAACATCCTGAAATCCAGCCGCACGGACAGGAACGCAGCGCTTCTGCTCGCACATGCGTTGAGGGGACAGAACCGCGGAGGCGAGGCGATCGCATCGCTCGAAAGGATTGCACGCCGCCCGCCATATCTCCCTTCATTTCAGGAACTCGCCGGGCAGCTTGCCAAGGTCGGTCAATACGACGAGGCGATCAGCACGGTCGAGGCCGGCCTGGCGCTGGCCCCCGACAGCGTCGATCTGAAGCTTGATCTCGGGCGGCTGCTGCATGATACCGATGACTTCGCGCGGGCTGCGCATGTCCTGACCGCCGCGCGCGATGCTGCGCCGGGACGCCCCGATATTCTCAACCAACTCGGGCGGGTCCTGGTCCTGCATGGCGACTACGCCGCGGCCGCGGATGCTTTCCGCCGCGTGCTCGCCCAGTACCCTGACGATCGCTCGACCCGCGCCTACCTTGCCACATCGCTCTTCGAGCAGGGTGAGCGCGACGCTGCCGAGGCGGCGCTGCGCTCCGTCATTCGTGGTCAGCCCCAGCTTCTGGGACGCGCGGCGTTCGTCATGGCCGCGGGATCGCGTGGCCGCTTCTTCTTCGCGCAGAGCGACGCTGCGAAATTCCTCGGCGGGGAAGCAGGCTGAGCGGATCGAACGAAATCTCGTCGCGCCTCAGGCCCTGAAGTTTCTCCGGTAGAGGTTGGGCTGTCGCTTGAGCTCACCCCTGAACTCGCCGACGCGCTTGGCTTCTTCCGCGGTGAATGACGATGCCTGCGCAGTCCAGTCGTCGCGCTTGACCGGAATGCATTGCGCGATGGGGGGCCCCTTGCGGAGGACACCTCGGAAATTCCGGTCGTGCCAGTACGCCGGGAAGTGCACCCAGTTGTCGGTATAGAGGTCCGAATTGACCAGGCCGCTGAGCGTGGTGAACGGCAGGTCGAAGCGGTTGACGGGATGCGTGAAGTAGATCGCGTAGCCTTCAGGCGCCTCGACGGTCCACAGATTGTGGAATTTGAGAAAGAAGCGGCCCGCTTCGAACAACGGTGTGCCGCTGACCTGACCCGGATCGTGAAATCCGATCGGCGAGCGCGGAAATTCGGGTGTGCCTCCCGGCGGCAGGTCGTGATCCCAGGTGATTTCGCCGTCCTCGACCTTGAGATCGCAGACCAGTGGCAGCAGGTACCCGCAGGTCATCGCGTCAACGAACGGCGGGCAGCGCTTGATGGTGTCCTCGTCGTGCAGGTTGATCGAGGAGAAGGCCGTTGCCGGCATGGTCTTGAGCCAGTCGGGAATGCCTTGGGCCGCCGGGACCGGTCGCGGGATCAGTCCTTCGAGCTGTTTCGGACAGCGAAATTTGAGCGTCAGCTTGTTGTTGTTCGTCATTGGGCGCTCCAGTGCGCCCGATCGACCTACATGATGATGTCGTGAATTCTCGCTCACGATCGATTGATGGCGACCTCAGCCATGCGTCAGACAAACGCCAATCCGTTGCCGCCCTCATCGGAAGCAGGGGCAGATACAATCTGAAGCAAACGGGAAGCGCCGGGCGCGCTAGCTCACGAGATACTTCGCCACCGCCGGCTCGTTCCATTCGATGCCGAGCCCGGGACCGCGGGCCGTCACTGCGCCGTCTATGATCTCGGCGGGCCTTGCGAGGATCGCGCCGGCGAAGTCGAGGAACTCGAGCCAGTGCGCGGTCGGCGTCACCGCCAGCAGATGCGCGCTGACTTCCGCGAACAGATGGCTCGACATCGGGATCGATGCGGCATCGGCCTGTCCCGCGACCTGCATCCAGCCGGTGACGCCGCCGACCTTCATCACGTCGGGCATGATGAAGTCGGATGCGCCGGCCGCGATCGCCTCGGCGAAACCGCGGGGAAACCACCAGTTCTCGCCGGCCTGGATCGGCGTCGGCGAGGTCTCGCGGACCCTGGCATGACCGGACAGGCTTTCCTGCGGTACCGGCTCCTCGATCCAGTGCAGGTCGTAGGGCGCAAGCCGGGTGATGCGGCGGGCGGCTTCGGCCGGATCGAGCGACTGGTTGAAATCGATCATCAGCGCGATGTCGGGGCCGAGCAGGGCGCGCACGCCCTTCACGACGCGCTCGTCATTGGCGGCATCGCCGTCGCCGCCCTTGATCTTGATGCCCTTGAAGCCTTGGTCGAGCGAGCGGCGCAGCGCGCGCTCGTCCGCTACGGGATCGACCGCGCCATAGCTGTCATAGGCCTTGATTGGCTTCGCCGAGCCGCCGAGCAGCTCGACAAGCGGCCGGCCGGCGAGTTGGCCGAGCACATCCCAATAGGCCATGTCGAGGCCCGACACAGCCATACCGACCAGACCTTGCGCGCCGAGCAGCCGGAACTTGGCATCCATCGCCTTCATCAGATCGAACGGGGCGACTGGCCTGCCGATCAGCTCGCGTCCGATCTCGTCGATCAGATAGCAGAGAGGATGAAGTGTGAGCTTGCTGTAGGCGAAGATGTAGGTGCGGCCGGTAACGCCTTGATCGGTCTCGACATCGATCAGCACCAGCGGGCCGGAATCGATCAGGCCAAACGCGGTCTTCACAGGACGCTTGAGCGGCACCACGACGCTTCGTGCCTTCACTCCGCGAATCGCTGCAACTGTCTGGCTCATCGGTGCTTCCTTTGGCGGTTTCCACTTCTTGTCATTGGACACTGTACCATCGCAGCAGCCGCGGCGCGGCCCAATCGGTCGCGACCTGCTCGATCAGATAGCGGCCGGGGTATTCGGCGAGGAAGGCGATGCGCTGGGTCTGGCCCGGTTCGACCGCGAGCGTGTCGAGCCAGAACGGCTTCCAGCCGTCGTCGAGCCGGTCGAGCAGACGGAAGTGATGGCCGTGCAGATGAAAGGCGCTGGCGATTGCGCTCGGGTTGGTCAGGGCCAGCACGATGGTTCGGCCTGCCTTGGCCTGAAAAGCCGGGGCGGTGGAGGGCTTGAACTCCGCCGGGCGGAACCAATCGGTTGGCGTGCCCAGCGCCAGATCGAATCTCGCTGCACTCTTGAGATCGAGCTGGGCGGGCATGTCGTTGCCCGGGAGCGGCGGGGCCGGCGGGAACGGCGCCGTCCGGATCGGCGGTTCGTTCGAGACAACCAGTTTGCCGACCGGGCGGGCCTGCTTGCCGTCGTGCAGCAGGATCGGGAAGCTGGTTCCGGCCGGACCGGTCACATCGACAAAGACGTCCGTACGGCCGCCCGGAGCCAGGATCAGCGCACCGTTGCGGGCCGGGAACGGTTCGGCCGGCTGGCCGTCGATCGCCATCACGCGGACGTCGAGATTCTCGAGCTTGACCGCCAGCACGCTGCGTTGGCTGCCGTTGATAAAGCGGAGTCTGAGACGGGCATTGGCCGGTGCCGAGATTTCGTATGAGCTCTTGCCGTTAATTGTATGAATCTGCGTCGAATCTTTCGGATCGCTTCCAGGCGGGATCGCGGTTCCATCGGACTGCAGGCGCCACTCTTCGATGAGCAGGACCTCGTCGCGATCGACCGCCACCGGCGAGGTGCCGGTCACGATCAGCGGGCGCGGCCGTGCCGGCGCCGAGCCATCCCCGAACAGCGGTTCGCACAGGAATGTGCCGGCATGCCGAAGCGGCAGCTGAAAGGTATCCTTTGCCCCGGCGGCAAGGGGCGCCCGGGAGGCCAGCGGCTCCGCGGCCGGGACGCCATCGAGCCCGCGGCAATCAAGTGCGGCGGCAACCGGCAGCTCGTTGCCGAACGTCACGTCGAGGACCTCGCCGCGCTTGAAGCGGAGGTCGCCACTGCCGAGCGACCAGACCGGGGTCTCCGGGGTGCCCGGACGAAGCAGGATGCGGTCGGTTTTGGCCTGCAACGCGACCGCCGTCCGGCCCTGTGCCCAGCCGGTGCTCGGCCAAGCGGGGCAAAGCGCCGCGGCGCCGAGGCCGGCGATCAGGTCGCGTCGAGTGAGGGAAAATTCGGGACTTGCTGCAGGGCTTGCCATCCGGCCGATGCGGACCATTTTCAGATGTACCTGTCCAGTCGCGATCGGTCGCAGGGCGGGCTCTCCAGCGGCCATTTTTTTGCTGCGAACCGGTGGGCGCATGTTATAAGCCCGGCCGCCCGCGGCATCGCGGCCGGAGTGGATGCTTTTCGCGCGGGCGTGGCGGAACTGGTAGACGCGCTGGATTTAGGTTCCAGTGACGAAAGTTGTGGGGGTTCGAGTCCCTCCGCCCGCACCAAGCGCTTACAGCGTTTGCATGACGAATTCTTGGAGAACCTTGGGCCCCGAAGGGGACGAGGGTTCGCCGAACCCACAGACGTTAGGCCGCAAGGCTCACCGTCGAACAGACTGGACACTGCCACGGCCGCTCGGGCCGCGGCAAAAGCGGAAGAAGATTGATACCATGCAGGTCACCGAGACCCTCAACGAGGGACTGAAGCACGAATTCAAGATCAGCGTTCCGGCATCCGATCTCGATGCCAAGGCGGGCGCCAAGCTGGTCGACCTCAAGGACAAGGTCCGTCTCAACGGCTTCCGTCCCGGCAAGGTGCCGGTTGCGCACCTGAAGAAGATCTACGGCCGCTCGGTCATGGCCGAGACCATCGACCAGACCATCAGCGACACCAACCGGCAGATTTTCGAAGATCGCGGCTTCCGCCTCGCCGGCGAGCCGAAGATCACGATGCCGACCGAGAAGGACCAGGTCGAGGAATTGCTGTCGGGCAAGACCGACCTGACCTACACGGTCGCGATCGAGGTCGTGCCGCAGATCCAGCTCGCCGATTTCAAGTCGTTCTCGGTCGAGAAGCCGGTGGTCGATGTCTCCGACGCCGACGTCGACGATGCCATCAAGCGCGTCTCCGAGGGCAGCCGTCCGTACAATGCCAAGGCCGAAGGGGCGGCGGAGAAGGGCGACCGCGTCACCATCAGCTTCAAGGGCACCATCAACGGTGAAGCCTTCGAGGGCGGTACCGGCGAGGGCATTCAGGTCGTGATCGGCGCCGGCCAGTTCATTCCGGGCTTCGAGGAGCAGCTGATCGGCATCGGCACGGGCGAGACCCGCACGCTGAAGGTCCCGTTCCCGAAGAACTACCTCAATGAAAAGCTCGCCGGCCAGCCGGCCGAGTTCGAGACCACGGCGACGCTGATCGAGGCGCCCGGTGAGGTCACGGTCGACGACGAATTCGCCAAGACGCTCGGCCTCGAGTCGCTCGACAAGCTCAAGGAGTTGATGCGCGAGCGCCTGACCGCCGAGTTCGCTGGTGCGACCCGCCAGAAGGTCAAGCGCGCGCTGCTCGACCGGCTCGACGAGAGCCACAAATTCGAGGCCCCGCCGTCGCTTGTCGCCGAAGAGTTCAACCTGATGTGGAACTCGATCAAGGCCGAGATGGACTCGACCGGCAAGACCTTCGCCGACGAGGACACCACCGAGGATGCGGCCAAGGAGGAGTACCAGAAGATCGCCGACCGCCGCGTCCGCCTCGGCCTCGTGCTCTCGGAGATCGGCGAGAAGAACAAGATCACCGTGACCGACGACGAGGTCTCGCGCGCTGTCATCGAGCGCGCGCGCCAGATGCCGGGCCGCGAGAAGGAAGTCTGGGATTACTACCGCAGCAACGCCCAGGCGCTGGCCCAGCTCCGCGCCCCGATCTACGAGGACAAGGTCGTCGACTTCGTCCTGGAGCTCGCCAACGTGACCGAGAAGAAGGTCTCGAAGGATGAGCTGTTCAAGGATGAAGACGCCGAGAAAACTGCCGCTTAATTGCGGCACCTCGCGTTAATGATGAACCGTGAAAGCACGCCTGCGACGGGCCTCCGTCGCTAGGCGCGCCGACGCGAATCGGCTTGAACTTCTGCGACCTGCCCAGTTGGCTAGTGCCGGTCTTGTCGGCCGGAAATTGGCCCATATCTGGGTTAAGCCTTAACGTTCTGCATCACCCCTAACCCTTGGGTTCTTTCATGCGCGATCCCGTTGAAACCTACATGAACCTCGTGCCGATGGTCGTCGAGCAGACCAATCGCGGCGAACGCGCCTACGACATTTTCTCGCGCCTGCTGAAAGAGCGCATCATCTTCGTCACCGGTCCGGTGGAGGACGGCATGTCGACGCTGACCGTCGCGCAGCTGTTGTTCCTTGAGGCCGAGAATCCGAAGAAGGAAATCTCGATGTACATCAACTCGCCGGGTGGCGTGGTGACGTCGGGCCTTGCGATCTACGACACCATGCAGTTCATCCGTCCGCCGGTGTCGACGTTGTGCACGGGGCAGGCGGCCTCGATGGGCTCGCTGCTGCTGGCAGCCGGCGAAAAGGACATGCGCTTCTCGCTGCCGAACTCGCGCATCATGGTGCACCAGCCGTCCGGCGGCTTCCAGGGCCAGGCCACCGACATCATGCTGCACGCTCAGGAGATACTGAATCTCAAGAAGCGCCTCAACGAGATCTACGTGAAGCACACTGGCCAGACCTACAAGGCGATCGAGGACGCGCTCGAGCGCGACAAATTCCTTACTGCCGAGGATGCCAAGACGTTCGGTCTCGTCGACAAGGTCATCGACAAGCGGCCGGAAGACCCGTCGGCGGCCAAAGCTGCCTGACGACGCCGGCTGATCTGGACAGGCGACCCGGGGCGTCGGTGTGATCTCCACATTGACGCCTCACATAGTCGGCAAAGCAGGACGGCGGAGTACCTCGCAAGCGCATACGCGGGGCCAGAAAGTTCCGCTTTCGTGCTCATGGCTCGGCGTGGTAATCCCGCAACGTTCCGTGGATTTCGACGCGTATTCCACGTACGATCGTGGAAAATCACGGTATTGTCACGGTCTTGAGCCTGCCCCCCGATTAGCGAATTCTTGATAGTCGGGTGCCAGCATGGTTGGCTGTAATGCATCGGCTATGATCGCGGAGATTCGAATAAACCGTGATCCACACGGTCAGTATTGCGTAGGGTCTTTTTTGGTACGGAATTTGCTCTATCTACCCAATACTCCGGTTTTGTGCCGGATTGGGTCGATCTGGCAAACGAGGTCGAACGGCGGACGGAGATAATGAATGAGTAAGGTCGGCACGAGCGACGCCAAGAACACGCTATATTGCTCGTTCTGCGGCAAGAGCCAGCATGAAGTTCGCAAGCTGATTGCCGGACCGACTGTCTTCATTTGTGACGAGTGTGTCGAACTCTGCATGGACATCATTCGCGAGGAGAACAAGTCCTCGCTGGTGAAGTCGCGAGACGGCATCCCGACACCGAAGGAAATCTGCAAGGTCCTGGACGACTACGTGATCGGCCAGAGCCATGCCAAGAAGGTGCTGTCGGTCGCCGTCCACAATCACTACAAGCGGCTTAACCATCAGACCAAGCACAACGACGTCGAACTGGCGAAGTCGAACATCCTGCTGATCGGTCCGACCGGTTCGGGCAAGACGCTGCTCGCGCAGACACTGGCCCGCATCCTCGACGTGCCCTTCACCATGGCTGACGCCACGACGCTGACCGAAGCCGGCTATGTCGGTGAGGACGTCGAGAACATCATCCTGAAGCTGCTGCAGGCCGCCGACTACAACGTCGAGCGCGCGCAGCGCGGCATCGTCTATATCGACGAAATCGACAAGATCAGCCGCAAGTCCGACAATCCCTCGATCACCCGCGACGTGTCGGGCGAGGGCGTCCAGCAGGCGCTGCTGAAGATCATGGAAGGCACGGTGGCCTCGGTCCCGCCGCAGGGCGGCCGCAAGCATCCGCAGCAGGAGTTCCTGCAGGTGGATACCACCAATATCCTGTTCATCTGCGGCGGTGCCTTCTCGGGCCTCGAGAAGATCATCTCCGCGCGCGGCCGTTCGACCTCGATCGGCTTCGCGGCGCAGGTGCTCGCGCCGGAGGATCGCCGTACCGGTGAGATCTTCCGTCACGTGGAGCCGGAGGATCTGCTGAAGTATGGCCTGATTCCGGAATTCGTCGGCCGTCTGCCCGTCGTCGCGACGCTGGAAGACCTCGACGAGGCCTCGCTGAAGAAGATCCTGACCGATCCGAAGAACGCGCTGGTGAAGCAGTACCAGCGGCTGTTCGAGATGGAGAACATCGAGCTCACCTTCGCCGACGAGGCGCTTGGCGCGGTCGCCCGCAAGGCGATCGAGCGCAAGACCGGTGCGCGCGGCCTGCGGTCGATCCTGGAGAGCATCCTGCTCGAGACCATGTTCGACCTTCCAGGCCTCGAAGGTGTCGAGGAAGTTGTGATCTCGCGCGAGGTCGTCGAGGGCACGGCGCGTCCGCTCTACATCTATGCTGATCGTTCCGACCGCGCCGTCGAGAGCAGCGCGAGCGCCTAAGGCGCAACTTTCTGTCGTCGCAATTCATGCGGCTGCCGGGCGATCCGGCGGCCGTTGTGGCGCAGCAGCAGGCCATTTTCGCGTCGCAGTAAATGCCTGTTTAGCCTATATTTCCCGGCACTTCTCAGACTTGACACCCCCCCGCCTGATAGCCACCTAATGCTATCGGTGAGGGATCTCATGTGTTGAGATTCGTCGCTTTACGATGCGGAATATGCGGCTGCTGACGGCAATCTAATTCCGGATCACCAAGGCACCTTGTGGCGGTTGCGCAAGCAGGCGGACTGCGTGCAAGGGGGCAAAACAAAAGGATAAGGCCATGACGACATCAAAACCCCGGCCAACGATCGTCCACGGCGAAAGCCACTCCTATCCGGTGCTGCCGCTCCGCGACATCGTCGTCTTCCCGCATATGATCGTGCCGCTCTTCGTCGGCCGCGAGAAATCGATCCGCGCGCTCGAAGAGGTGATGAAGAACGACGCGCTGATCATGCTCGCGACGCAGAAGAACGCGTCCGATGACGATCCGGCTCCCGATTCAATTTACGAGACTGGTACGCTTGCCAGCGTGCTGCAGCTCCTGAAGCTGCCCGACGGCACCGTCAAGGTGCTGGTCGAGGGCCTCGAGCGCGCGCGTGTCGAGAAGTATTCCGACCGCAGCGAGTATTACGAAGCGACCGCGGTCGCCCTCGCCGACGCGGACGCCACCTCGGTCGAGGCCGAGGCCTTGGCGCGTTCAGTCGTGTCCGACTTCGAAAGCTATGTGAAGCTGAACAAGAAGATCTCCGCCGAAGTCGTCGGCGTGGTTCAGGCGATCACCGATTTCGCCAAGCTCGGCGACACCGTTGCCTCGCATCTCGCGGTCAAGATTGCCGATCGGCAAGCGATCCTGGAGACGTTGTCCGTCACCCAGCGCCTGGAGAAGGTGCTCGGCCTGATGGAGAGCGAGATCTCGGTGTTGCAGGTCGAGAAGCGCATCCGCTCGCGCGTCAAGCGCCAGATGGAGAAGACCCAGCGCGAGTATTATCTGAACGAGCAGATGAAGGCGATCCAGAAGGAACTCGGCGACGACGAAGGTCGCGACGAGCTGGCCGATCTGGAGGAGAAGATCTCCAAGACCAAGCTGTCCAAGGAAGCGCGCGAGAAGGCCCAGCACGAGCTGAAGAAGCTGCGCCAGATGTCGCCGATGTCCGCGGAAGCGACCGTCGTGCGCAACTATCTGGATTGGCTGCTGTCGATCCCGTGGGGCAAGAAGTCCAAGGTCAAGAAGGACCTCGAGGCCGCGCAGGCGGTGCTGGACTCCGATCACTACGGGCTCGAGAAGGTCAAGGACCGTATCGTCGAGTATCTCGCGGTGCAGTCGCGCGCCAACAAGCTGACCGGACCGATCCTGTGCCTGGTCGGGCCTCCCGGCGTCGGCAAGACCTCGCTCGGCAAGTCGATCGCGAAGGCGACCGGCCGCGAGTTCGTGCGCGTGTCGCTCGGCGGCGTGCGTGACGAGGCCGAGATCCGCGGTCACCGCCGCACCTATATCGGCTCGATGCCCGGCAAGATCATCCAGTCGATGCGGAAGGCGAAGACCTCGAACC
Source organism: Bradyrhizobium sp. ma5 (assembly GCF_042258955.1). Taxonomy (NCBI): domain Bacteria; kingdom Pseudomonadati; phylum Pseudomonadota; class Alphaproteobacteria; order Hyphomicrobiales; family Nitrobacteraceae; genus Bradyrhizobium; species Bradyrhizobium sp. ma5. The sequence continues at coordinate 4,925,354 of NZ_CP170156.1, read as the reverse complement.
CGCTGTTCCTGCTGGACGAGATCGATAAGATGGGCGCCGATTTCCGCGGCGATCCGTCGTCGGCGCTGCTTGAGGTCCTAGACCCCGAGCAGAACTCGACCTTCAACGACCATTACCTGGAGGTCGATTACGACCTGTCCAACGTGATGTTCATCACGACCGCGAATACGCTGAATATTCCGGGACCGCTGATGGACCGCATGGAGATCATCCGGATCGCCGGCTACACCGAGAACGAGAAGGTCGAGATCGCGCGCAAGCACCTGATCCCGAGCGCGATCTCCAAGCACGGTCTGGACTCCAAGGAATGGTCGATCGACGACGCGGCCTTGCTGTTGATGATCCGCCGCTACACCCGCGAAGCGGGCGTGCGTAACCTGGAGCGTGAGCTCTCCACACTCGCCCGCAAGGCGGTGAAGGAGCTGATGATCTCCAAGAAGAAGTCGGTGAAGGTCACCGAGGCGAACATCGAAGAGTTCCTCGGCGTTCCGAAGTATCGCTTCGGCGAGATCGACGACGAGGATCAGGTCGGTATCGTCACCGGCCTGGCGTGGACCGATGTCGGCGGCGAGCTGTTGACCATTGAAGGCGTCATGATGCCCGGCAAGGGCAAGATGACCGTCACGGGCAATCTGCGCGACGTGATGAAGGAGTCGATCTCGGCGGCGGCGTCTTACGTCCGCTCGCGCGCGATCGTCTACGGCATTGAACCGCCGATGTTCGACCGCCGCGACATCCACGTTCACGTGCCGGAGGGCGCAACGCCGAAGGACGGTCCGTCCGCCGGCGTGGCGATGGCCACCGCGATCATCTCGGTCATGACCGGCATCCCGGTCCGCCACGATGTCGCGATGACTGGCGAGATCACGCTACGTGGTCGCGTGCTGCCGATCGGCGGTCTCAAGGAGAAGCTCTTGGCTGCCGCGCGCGGTGGCATCAAGACGGTGCTGATCCCCGAAGACAACGCCAAGGATCTCACGGAGATTTCCGATGCGATCAAGGGCGGCATGGAGATCATTCCGGTCTCGCGGCTGGATGAGGTCGTTGCCAAGGCGCTGACCCGCGTGCCCGTGCCGATCGTCTGGGAAGAGGAGACCAGCAAGGTCGACGTCAAGCCCGACGCTTCGGATGAGGCGTCCGGTGGCCTGACGGCGCACTGAGCGAAACTCCAATCGAAATAATGAAACGGCGCCTTCGGGCGCCGTTTTTGTTTTGGCTCTGGTGCGGAAGGGGGGCCGATCTCGCGCACCAGACCATGCATTGACAATAAATGCCGTCTGGCGGTCAGGGCGTCACGTCGCGGACGAAATCGTTTGGTGCAGTCTGGCCTTCGACAAGAAGCGTTTCTGAAGCCGATCCCAGATCAGAAGAAAGCGATCAGATGACCACGCAACCTGGAGCGCCACTGCCCCCTGACGATATCAACCGGAACCTTACGTTGGTGCATTTCGACGATCCGATGCTTCGCCATGTCTCGATCGCCCACACCATCCTCGTGTCCGGCGAGCAGACCGGCGGCCGCTACTGTCTGATCGACATGCTGGTGCCGCCCGGCGGCGGCCCGCCGCCGCACCGTCACGAGTTCGAGGAGATGTTCACCATTCTGGACGGCGAGGTTGAGTTGATCTTCCGGGGGCAACCATATCGGGCAGGCGCCGGCTCGACCGTGAACATCCCTGCCAACGCGCCTCACGCGTTCAAGAACAGGTCCGACAAGCCGGTCCGCATACTCTGCATGTGCACGCCGGCAGGCCAGGAGGAGTTATTCTTGGCAGTGGGCGATCCGGTCGCGAGTCGTACTGCGCCGCCGCCAAACCTCGGTCAGGCCGAGCGAGCTGGACGCATTGAAAGAGCAAAGGCACTGTCCGCGAAATACCGGACCGAACTGTTGGCATGAGGCATCTCGTCTCGCGGCGGGCGGCCAGACCAGGCTAGCGGGTTGCCGCGAGGGCTTGCACGGTTGCCAATGCACCGCCGTGCGCAACTACTCCTTTTTCTCGACGAGGAAATTGCCGATCGCCCCGAGCGCCATCAGCACGCTGGTGCCGAGGAACACCGCGCGCATGCCGATATGGCCGCCGATGAATCCGCCGGCGAGCGGGCCGATCACCTGGCCGGCATATTGCGCCGAGATCGAGTAGCCCAGCATGCTGCCGGTGACCGTGTCGGGTACGCTGTGCCGGATCACGCTTGCGATGCACGGCAGCAGGCCCCCGAGCGCGAGCCCCATCAGGAAGCGGAGCAGGATCAGCTGCCAGCCGCTGACCACGAAAGCCTGCGGGATCAGCAGCAGTGCGGATGCGGCCAGGCAGATGGTGATGATCCGCCAATGGCCGACGCGATCGGCGAGCTTGCCGAGATGCGACGACGACAGCAGGCTGCCGAACGCCGCTGCCGACATCACGAGGCCGGCGACGAACGTCACCTGCGGCGTCTCGACCAGCTGCGCGACATAGACCGTGATGATCGGTTCGATCGACATGTTGGCGATCATCAGCAGCAGGCCGGTGCCCCACATCGCGACGACAGGACGCTTGTCCGGAACCAGCGACCAGCCGCCACGCGCCTTGGCGCCTTTCGCTGTCTTCGGACGCGCCTCCTCGCGGATCAGGAAGGTGGTGCCGAGGAAGGTGATGAAGATGACGCCGCCGATCAGGAAGAAGGTCGCGCGGATGCCGATCAGGCCCGGTAGCACGCCGCCGACCAAGGGGCCGACCAGGCTGCCGGCCATGATGCCGGCCGACAGCACGCCGATCGCCCAGCCGGAGCGCGCCTTCGGTGTCTGCGACGCGATCAGCACGGTCGAGCCCGAGGCGTAGCCGCCGAGCAGGCCGGTCAACAGCCGCAAGCCGACCAGCTCATAGACATTGTGCGCCATGCCGATCAGCGACATGGCGACTGCCATGCCGAGGCTGGCGCGGATCAGCATCAGCTTGCGGCCATAGCGGTCCGCAAGCCGTCCCCACAGCGGCGCCGTCAGCGCTGCGCTGAAGAAGGTCGCGCCGTAGGCTACGCCCGACCATTGCACGATGGCGGCATGGTCGGTCACGCCGAGCTGCTCGACATAAAGCGGCAGGAACGGCAACAGCAGCGTCATCCCCACGATGGTCGTGAAAGATCCGAACACGCAGACGATGAGGTTGCGCCTCCAGGGGCCGGCGTCGAGGGCCGCCTCGCGATCGATCTCCATGTTCATGTCAGCGCAGCCCGATGACGGCGAAGCCGCGCGCCCGCAGGCCGCGGCGGTCTTCGTTCAGCGAACGGAGCAGGCGATTGCGGGTGTCGGCGATGTGATCGGCGGCCTCGCGCGCAGCGGAATCCGGATCGTTGGCCTTGATGAAGCCGAGAATGCGCCGGTGCTCGCGCCAGGCCTGCTCGCGCGAAGGTTCGGTCCACACCTCGAGCCAGCGTGCCCGCGACAGCCGCGTCATGGCGCCCGCGATCGCCTTGACGATGAAGGGGTTGCCGGAGAGGCGAGCGATCTCGACATGGAAGTCGGTGCCGGCCCGGTGCCATTCCTCGCGCGGCGCGCCGGACTGGCAGGCATCTAGCATCTCCTCGACGCCGGCGATGTCGGCCGCGCTCGCCCGCGCACAGGCGAGGCGGACGGCCGTCGTCTCCAGCGGGATCCTGAACTCCGCAAGCGCCTCCAGCTCACCGAGGTCGATCGGTGCGACGATCCAGTTGCGGCCGTCGCGGCGGACCAGCTCTTCACCTTCGAGCCGCACCAGCGCGGCGCGGATCGGCGTGCGCGATCCCTCGAACCGGCTCTCGAGCCAGCGCTCCGTCAGCCGCTCGCCCGGGCCGAGGTCGAGGGAGAGGATCATCTCCCGGAGCTGGTCGTGGATCTGAAGCATCTGCGACATGGCGGTCTGCCGGTGTGGGAGTAGGTTATTGTCGACGTATCCCGAATTGGTATCCCAAACAATCCCGTTTTGGGATACCAGTATTGTCCCAACGGGGCACCACACCGTGTCCCGGATGCCTTGCGGGGCCGCATCTCCGGGAACGACCTCTTGGCGACAGCCTTATTGGACAACGCCGACTTGGGAGAGCGCGGATGCAGATCGACGGGCAATGCCATTGCGGCGCCGTGACCTATCAGGCCGAGATCGATCCCGAACGGGTGTCGATCTGCCATTGCACGGACTGCCAGGCGCTGACCGGCTCGCCCTATCGCGTCACGGTGATCTGCGCCGCCGAGCAGGTCCGGCTGACGGGAGGTGCGCCGAAGATCTACGGCAAGCGGGGCGACAACGGCCGAATCCGCTTCCAGCATTTTTGCGGCGACTGCGGTTCCCCGTTGTTTACGAGCGGCGAGGATGGCGGTCCGGACGATTGGGGGATCCGCTGGGGCAGCATTCGCCAGCGTGGCGAATTGACCCCGCGACGCCAGGTCTGGTGCCGCTCCGCCGCGCCCTGGATCAATGATCTCAAGGGATTGCCGGCGCGGCCCAGGGATTGAAGCCCAAGGATTGAAGCCTACGGATTGGGGCCTTGCAGCCTGGCGACCTTGCGCCCGAGGGGCGGGCGAGGCTAAAGAGGCGCGCAGGTAAGGGCGGCTAGCTCAGCTGGTTAGAGCATCTCGTTTACACCGAGAGGGTCGGGAGTTCGAATCTCTCGCCGCCTACCAGCCTTCGCTCCTCATGGCTACGGCTCGGCGAGCCAGCTTTTGCGGATCAACTCAACCGCTTGTTCGGTCCGCAGGGCGAAGGCTGTCGCGCCGAAGCTCGAAGAGCGAAGGCGGACTGGTTCATCAGGAATCGCTGCTGTTCCCCGCGAGCTACGAGCCGAGGCGGACAAAAGTATGACTGCCTTCATCATCATTCTTGCCGCGCAGATTTGATGCCGGCACGGCTGCGATGCTAATCTCTCCGCCTAACCGGGAACTCGATGCATGCGCAAACTCGCCGCGATTTTTCTTCTCACCATGATTGCCGGACCGGCATTGGCGCAGCAGGACCACGTTCAGCGCTATCGCGAAGAGATCGAGAAGTCGCCGTCGGATGTGGCCAACGAGGCGCGGCAGCAGCGCGCCTACCAGCGCGCGCTCAGTGGCGTGCCGGACCAGAAACCGACCGATCCGTGGGGCATTGCGCGCAGCAATGACGGACAGGCTGGCCCGAAGGGGACTGCCGCCAAGACGCCTGCGCCGAAGCCGGCCAAGCCGACGAGCGCCGCCGCCAAATAATTCGAGAGGGCGGACCAGGTCGATGAAGCACTACGTCTGCAAATTGACCGGACCGCGCCCGACCTTTCCGCAGGACATGACGCCGCAGGAAGCCACCATCATGCAGGCGCATGTCGCCTATTGCGGCGAATTGCTGCAAGCCGGCAAGGCGCTGATCTTCGGGCCGGTGGCCGATCCCGCCGGGGTCTGGGGATTGGGCGTGCTGCAACTACCTGACGATGCTGATCCGCAGGAGATCGTCGCCAACGATCCCGTCGTCAGGGCCAATGCCGGATTCACCTATCAGGTGATGCCGCTGCTGCGCGCTGCGACGCGCGAGAGTTGCTAGAGTCTCTGGAAGCTTCTCAACAAGGTTGGATCGCATGAACGCAGGCCATCCGCAGAACGCCGATCAGATTGCATATTGGAACGGGCCGGGCGGTCAGCGCTGGGCGTCCAGGCAGGCCGCGCAGGATATCGTGCTGCAGCCGGTGCTCGACCTCCTGATCGATCGCGCCGCGCCGAAGGCCGGCGAGCGCATCGTCGATGTCGGCTGCGGCAGCGGCGCTTCGACGAATGGGTTTGCGAACAAGGTGGGGCCGTCAGGCCATGTGTTCGGCGTCGACGTCTCCGGGCCGATGCTGGAGCGGGCACGGCAAAGCACGCCGAAGGATGCGCCGGTCACCTATGCGCTCGCCGACGCCACGGTCTACCCGTTCGATCCCGCAAGCTTCGATCTCCTGGCGTCGCGTTTCGGCGTGATGTTCTTTGCCGATCCGGCGGTGTCGTTCGCCAATCTGCACAAGGCGCTGAAGCCGTCGGGCCGGCTCGCCTTCGCCTGCTGGCAGGAGCCGCGCGAAAATCCGTTCTTCATGGCGCCGTTGCAGGCGGTCTACAAGCACGTGCCGAAGCTGCCGCAGCTTGGTCCCGACGACCCCGGCCCCTTCTCATTCGCGTCCGAAGCGCGCGTGAACCGAATCCTCGGCGAAGCAGGGTTTGCCGGCATCGCGATGGAGCCCTGCCGGCTTGAGTTCGACGTCGCGATCGGGCGCGGAATTGACGCCGCCGTCCAGAGCGCGCTCGAGATCGGGCCCGCCAGCCGCGCACTGGAAGGACAACCGGATGACCTCCGGGCCGCCGCCGTCACGTCGATCCGCGAGGCGTTGACGCCGTTTGCGAAGGGCGATTCTGTGCTGCTGCCCGGCGCGATCTGGATCGTGACGGCGCGGGCCTGATCAGGCCTTCTCTTCCCAGATCATCGCCAGATGCACGATGGTCTGCACGGCCTTCTCCATGTCCTGGCGGCTCACCCATTCGAGCCGCGAATGAAAGGCGTGCTCGCCAGCGAAGATGTTCGGGCAGGGCAGTCCCATGAACGAAAGCCGCGAGCCATCCGTGCCGCCGCGGATCGAGGTCTTCACCGGCAATAGCCCTGCGCGCTCGATCGCCTCGATCGCATAGGCGACGATCTGCGGGTGGCGATCGATCACCTCTTTCATGTTGCGGTATTGCTGCTTGACCTCCATGCGGTAGGTCGAGCGCGGATATCCCTTCATGACGTCCTGCACGATCTTTTCGAGCAGCGCTTCCTTCTGCGTCAGGCCGGCCTCGGTGAAATCGCGCACGATGAAGTCGATCCGCGCGTTTTCCAGGGCCCCCGAGATGGCGACCGGATGCAGAAAGCCTTCCTTGCCCTCGGTGGTCTCGGGCGAACAGGTATCCTTCGGCAGGCGATCGACGATGGCGGCCGCGATCTTGATCGCGTGCTCCATCTTGCCCTTGGCGAAGCCTGGATGGGTCGCGACGCCTTCGATGATGATGCTGGCGCCGTCGGCGGAGAAGGTCTCGTCCTCGATATGACCCGCGGTCTCGCCGTCCATGGTGTAGCCGAAATCGGCGCCGAGCTTCTTGATGTCGACCTTGTCGACGCCGCGGCCGATCTCCTCGTCCGGCGTGAACAGGATCTTGATGGTGCCGTGCTTCACCTGCGGGTTGGTGACGAGGAAATGCGCGGCATCCATGATCTCGGCGAGGCCGGCCTTGTTGTCGGCGCCGAGCAGGGTGGTGCCGTCGGTCGTGATGATGTCGTTGCCGATCTGGTCGGCCAGCGCTTCGTGCTCGGCGGCGCGGATCACCTGCGAGGCATCGGCCGGCAGCACGATGTCGCCGCCGCGATAATTCTTCACGAGCTGCGGCTTGACGTTCTTGCCGGTGCAGTCGGGTGAAGTGTCCATGTGCGAGCAGAAGCAGATAACCGGCACCGTCTTGTCAGTGTTGGCCGGGATCGTCGCATAGACGTATCCGTGGGGATCAAGATGCGCATCCGATATGCCCATCGCCTGCAGCTCGGCGACCAGCAGGCGGCCGAGATTCTTCTGCTTCTCGGTGGAGGGGCAGGTCGGTGAATCCGGGTCGGACTGGGTGTCGATCACGACATAGCGCAGGAAGCGCTCGGTGACGGTGTGCTTGAAGTCGAGAGCCGGTGCCAGCATGAAGACCGCGCAGGAATGGAGGACAGGAACATGACGCTCAGGCGAAGTTGGTTTGCGCAAGCAAAGCGCATCGAGAGACAACTCTACAACAGAAAAGCGCCACTCCGGGGCCGCGTCGCGAGCCGGAATGGCGCTTGGTATCAAGCAAGTTAAGGACCCTAAACTGCTTCCTTCAACTCCTTGGCGGCGCGGAAGGCGACCTTCTTGCTCGCCTTGATGTGGATCTGCTCGCCGGTTGCCGGGTTGCGGCCCATGCGGGCGGCGCGCTTGCGAACCTGGAGGATGCCGAGGCCGACGATGCGGATCCGCTCGCCCTTCTTAAGGTGCTTGGTGATCCGGGTGACCATGTCGGTCAGGATCGCCTCGGCCTGCTTCTTGGACAGCTCCTGCTCTTCGGCGATGGCCGCCGCCAGGTGCTTCAGCGTGATCGTCGCCGGGGTCGCTGCTTTCTTCGCCATGTGTGGCCCTCCTCGTTGCTGAATGGCTGGATTGCTGCTTTCACGCGAATGGCGCGCCGTTCGCGTCGGGAAAATGCGTCCGGAAGAGTCCTGAAACCGCCGGTTCTGGGAACAGGCAGCGCCGGGCCCGGCCACAGGAAACCCAGACGTATCAGGCCTTATTTGATTCGGGGCTTTGCTGACTACGCCGTTTCCCTTGAAAACAGGCGACAACTCGCGTCCACAGCGCGAAAATACCCGCGCTGTGCAGGGCTCCGCAACGTGCTTGACTATCCGGATGCGGGCCTTTATGCCCTCGGTCCTGCGCGGATCAATCCGATGATCGGCATCCGCGGGAGTAGCTCAGTTGGTTAGAGCGCCGCCCTGTCACGGCGGAGGCCGCGGGTTCGAGTCCCGTCTCTCGCGCCAGTCTTATCAAGCACTTAGACCCAGGTTCCAGACTTAAGGCATGTCGCGCGCAGCGCCGTCATGACACCTTGAACGTCCTTTTGCTCGGGCTTCCCGCGCTCCGATAGTCGCCACCTCTCAGACGATCTCGATCGCTGGTTCGCACCCGGCAATCGCCTGATCCTCATTCACGCGCGCAATCTGACACTCCGCGACGCCCGAAACGATCAGCCAGGTTTCCGGCTTCGCTCCTTCGCCAATCACGACCGTTGCGTCCTGATCCGGGAGTGCTTGGAGCAGTTGAAGTAGCTCGCGGACTTTCATCGACATGCTTCCTGGAGGCCGGCCAACTGGTTCGCCTCTCACGCAAACATCACGTCGGCTGATGCGGTAGTGACTATCGCCACCCAGACCAGCAGGTCTCGGTTCGAGCGCGGAGCGTAACGCGCGAGCCTGACGTCAGCCTTACTCTCATGGCATCGCCCTAGGCGACAGAGGTCGCAGCCAGTGCGGAAACCGCGTCAGCGGTTCCACCACCTCCCGGAACTCACACGCTTTCGATGTGTCTTAAAGTTGCCGGAGTAAGCGAAGACAGTTCAGGAAATCTAGACGACGCGAGCGTGGGCGAGGGCTGATGAAGCGAATCTGACACGGAGGCGTGCTGATGAATTGGAGTTCGTGGCTCAACGAATACTACAACGACGAACTGGAAAAAGCGGACGCCGCCTGCCGAAGCGGAGCGTCCGTCTACGACGCACTCAAATGGATCGACGATCCGTATCTGTGGAACGTGCTGCTCTGGAAGGAATATGATGGCTTCAAGGCCATCAAGGCCGCCATTCCCGATCCGCCCGACGCCGGCACCCAGAAAAACTGGAGCGGTCGTTCCGGGATGGAGCTCGGCGCCGCAGTCATCGAAACCTATCGCCTGTTGCACGACAAGCTCAGGTGTCATCTCGATAAGCCATTCAATGAATGCGCGGTGCTGGACTATGGCTGCGGCTGGGGCAGTGTGCTCCGGTACTTCATGAAGGATGTGCCGCTGCGCAATCTGCATGGCTGCGATCCGCACAAGGGCATCATCCAGGTCGCGCAACGTTCCAACCCGCGCGCGGATATCGTGTTGTCGGACAGCCTGCCGAGACGTCTGCCGTTCAACCAGAAATTCGATGTCGCTTACGCGTTATCAATCTGGACGCATCTCTCGCCGGCCGCAAGCGACACATGCCTCGCCGCGGTTCACGATTCTCTGGAGAATCGCGGTCTCTTTCTTCTGACCATTCGGCCGCCGGCATACGCATTCTATGAGCCGATTTCCAAATTGCCTGGCTGGGATCAGCAAAAAATCGCCGAGACTGTGGCGCGAGACGGATTCTACTTCTATCCGCAAAGCTATCCGGTCGACGGCGTAATGACCTACGGCGAAACAATCATCAGCAAGCGCTACATCGAGACGCACTGGACCGACAGGTTTGATCTCGTTGACGTCGGCATGAACGGGATCTCACCGTATCAGAGCATCATCGTTCTCCGAAAGAAGTGAGGCCGCCACAGGGTTGGTCGCGGCATTGTGCAAAAATCAGGCCGCGACACCGACGGCACTCATGGGCCGCGTTGACTGTTGCTGATGATGCGAAGCTTCCGTTCGCCATTCGGGCGTCAGCCACCACAGCAGGAACAGCAGGGCGATCCCGTTCGAGGCCAGGCTTGTCGTGAGCGGCACGTTCATGATCGCCTGAACGGCGATGCCTGACGACACCGCGATGAAGCGTGGTGACAGGTGCCGCGAGACCATCGACCCCACTGACAGGATCAGGCCGCACACGAGTGCCGAAACCGGGGCGAGCGCAAGACCAACCGACGCGATGCCCTCGGTGGCGAGGAAGGAGGCGTTGAAATTGCCGTCGCGATAGATCGCTCCGAGCGCTGGGCCGAGCTCGCCATATGGGCAGGCGATCACCTGTCGCACGATCGATATCTGGCAGAAGCGCGTCAGGTCGCGGTGTGCAAAGAAGTCGGCATATTGATCAAGGGCGAGCGATGGGATTGCGAGGAAGCGCAGGTTGATGGCGCTGAACACGACGTAATCGCGGTCGGCGCCGAGCATGGCAAACGCCGTCAGCCCGATGATCATCGGAATGAGAAATGCGAGCACCGTGGCCAGCCGCGGGTTGAACCGGCCGAACAGCCAGAACAGAAACGGCAGCCAGATCGGCAGCAGCAGCACGGTCTTGTTGTTGACCACCGGATAGAAGCAAAGCGCAAACAGCAACACGCAGGCGGCCTGTATCCATTGCCGACGCGACGCGAAATGCGCGAACAGATAGGGCAGCACCGCGCCGATGATGATTCCAGTGAGATAATTCAACAGCGCCGGCCGCGTGACGGCGTTGCGGGCTGCGCCATAGGGATTGCCGAGATTGGCGCCGTACGAGATGTCGGCGACCAGCACGACGAAGGACGACGCCAGCAGCAGCAGCGCAATGCGTTTGATCGCCGCATCAGACAGGCCGGGCCGCCACACCGGCATGTTCTGGAACATCAGGGGGATCATGGCCGTGGTCAACGCGGCGACCATGGCCCAGCGGGCGATAGCATGCGGATAATCGAACGCGCTGAAGAAGCTGAGCCAGACGAAGCCGAACACCGCTGACAGCAGCGCGAAGCTCACCAGATAACCGAAGCTGAAGCGGCCTGCGACGAACGCCGGGATGAAGAAGGCCATCATCGCCGTGCCGAGGATGGCCTCGACCGTGATGCCGGAGCGCCAGACATGCATCGCCGGGAACGCGTACCCGCAGGCGATCATCGAGGCGGTGCTGAGGACGAAGAATGCGAGGATTGTGACCCCGACAGTCAGGTCGTCGCGCGTCAATTGCATCGGCCCGTCCGATTCGAAAGCTGTGTGACAGCTAGCAAGTCGGCCTTGGGCTAATCAAGTCAAGCAAGGTTAGACAGCGTCTCGATCCGTATTGTTATGTTTCCGCCGGGCGATCGGTCACCGCAGCGCCACATTGAATTCACAAACGCGCGACGCGTTGCCTTGTTCAAGCAAAGAATGCAGCGACCGCGTTCAGGTCGGATTGTCCGGGGGCGTCGCCACGCAAATTCGCGTCGATGATGCGGCGGCAGGCATCGACCGTATGGGTGTCGCCCAATTCATTGGCGGCCTCGAGGATCGACCAGACCGTGTCCAGGGGAATGTCGCTCTGCATGGTCGCGTTCGGGTCGGACAGCATCGGCGGCGCCGGGGTTAGAATTCGAACAGGTCGCGGCCGCGCCGCGCCATGGTGTGCAGGTCCGCCATCGTGCCGCGTACGGCGTTGCAGCGGCGGCATTCGATGATGGTGTCGCCGGACGCATGCGCGGGATCGGCGACCTTGATCGCCAGGCTGCCGCAATCCGTGCAGATGATCTTGAATCCGGTCGAAATTACTTGCTGCTGCAAATTCATTGTGGGCCTGCGCCTCTGTTGACGTCCACCTTACGGAACAATTTTTAAAACGGGGATCGCGGAGCGGATTGCAATCGAATGACCGCGTTAGGAGGCGGTTAAGATTTCGCCGCGGCGGCGCGTTGGCCAAGCCGCGCGTGCATCTCGCGCGCCCCGATCTCGGTGGTCCTGCAGTCGCCGCAGCCAACACTGGCGAAGGCCACATTGTCTTGATCGAAGCGCGAGACGATCAGGACCAACAAAAAGCCGCCCGAAGGCGGCCGCTTTGTTTGCCGAAGCGTCAACACCGTCTTAGCGGACCGTCGAGGTGCCCGAGGAGGTGATCGCGACAGGCTTGCCAGCCTTGATGACCTGGTTGGTCTGGGCGGTCTGGGTGAAATCCGCATTATTCCGGGCCGAAATGCCGAAAGCCGCAACCCCGATGGCCGCAACGAGCGCAACAACCACAATTTTGAGGTGGGTCGCGCGATCGGCAGAATGGATCGAGTGGTTCATGGTCGCCTCCGGGCGTCTATGCGCCGTCTATGGCAGCTAGTGCTAAGCCCCATCTGTTTCCGGATCGTTTCGTGAGTTCCCGGAAATGGTTTCGTGCCACGGACGGATTGGTTTCACCGTGCCTTGCATCACACAGGGAGAGCGCTGAAACTGGCCGCGGGCGCGGACGGTGCCTGGGAGAAAAACAATAATGAAAACAAGGAATATGACCCGACGGCGGGTGCTGGGAACTGGCACGGTGGCGCTTGCCGCGGCGATGTTTGGTAAGCCGTCTCTTGCCGCTGCCGAGTTCGACTTCAAGCTCGGCGTCAACACTCCGGAAACCCATCCGCTAACAATCCGTTTGGTCGAGGCGGCGAAGGCGGTCGGGGCGCAGTCGTCGGGCCGGGTCAACATCACGGTGTTCGCCAACAGCCAGCTCGGCGGCGATCCGGAGATGCTCTCGCAGGTCCGCGCCGGCGGGATCGAACTGTTGGCCGCGCCCAGTATGACGCTGTCGACGCTGGTGCCGCTGTCGGGCCTGCCCAGCATCGGCTTCGCCTTCCAGTCCTACGACCAGGTCTGGGCGGCGATGGACGGCGGCGTCGGCGACATCGTCCGCGATGCGATCGCCAGGACCGGCGTCGTGCCGCTAAAGAAGGTCTGGGACAACGGCTTCCGCCAGATCACCTCGTCGTCGAGCCGGCAGCTCAACAGCGTCGACGATCTCAAGGGCTTCAAGATTCGCGTGCCGTTGACGGCATTGCTGACCTCACTGTTCTCAGGACTGGGCGCATTGCCGTCGAGCATCTCCTACAGCGAGCTCTATTCGGCGCTGCAGACCCACATTGTCGAAGGGCAGGAGAATCCGCTGGCGCAGGTCTCGACCGGAAAGTTGTACGAGGTGCAGAAATACTGCGCGCTGTCGAACCATTGCTGGAGCGGCTACTGGATCCTCGGCAACCGCCGCGCGATGGCGGGTCTGCCGCCCGAGCTGCTCGAACTGATCAATGCGGCATTCGACGCGGCGGCGGTAAAGGAGCGCGCCGATCTGGTCGAGATGGACCGCTCGTTGCAGGCCGAGCTGACCGCGAAGGGCATGACTTTCAACAAGCCCGATCCGGTGCAGTTCAGGGCCGCGTTGGTGAAAGCCGGCTTCTACACGCAGCGGCAAAAGACCTATGGCGCGGACGCCTGGGCGGCGCTGGAGAAATACACCGGCAAGCTGACGTGAGCGCAGCCTGACATCACGCGCGTGATTACCTGACACGTAATCGCGCGCGCGATCTCCCTTTGCGATGGTCGGTGCATCGGCGGCGATGTTGCCGATCGATCTGCAAAGGGACTTCCATCATGGCAAGCCAACCGCTCTATGCGACCGCAAGCGACGGCACAAAACTGTTCATGCAGGATTGGGGCTCGGGCAAGCCGGTGCTGCTGCTTGCCGCATGGACATTCAATTCCGGCGTCTGGGGCAGCCAGATCGTGGCGCTGAACGCCAAGGGCTTTCGCTGCGTTGCGCCTGACCGGCGCGGCCACGGCCGTTCCGACATGCCGATGACGGGATACGATCTCGACACGCTGACCGATGATGTCGCCGCCGTGATCGAGCAGCGTGATCTTCGCGACGTCACAATCGTCGCGCATTCGATGGGATCGATCGAGGCGGTGAATTATCTGGCGCGTCACGGCGCCGATCGTATCGCGCGGCTGGTCCTGGTCGCGCCGACCACGCCGTATATCGTCCAGACCGACGACAATCCGGTCGCGGTGCCGAGAGCGATGGTCGAGGCCCAGAATGCTGCGATCGCGCAGGACTTCCCGAAATGGATGGGCGAGAACGAGGCGCCGTTCTTCATGCCCGACACGCCAGATGCCACGCGGGCCTGGATCAGGGAGATGATGCTGAGCGTGCCGCTTCCGGTGGCGCTGGCCTGCCGCAAGACCATCTCGTTCGCCGATCTGCGCGCCGCGGCCAAGCGTATCGATCGCCCGACGCTGATCGTGCACGGCGACAAGGATGCCAGCGCGCCGCTCGAACTGACCGGCGCGAAGACGGCGGCGCTGATCAAGGGCAGTAAGCTCGCCGTCTATGTAGGCGCGCCGCACGCTTTGCCGCTGACGCACAGCGCGCGCCTGATGGCCGACTTGCTGGCCTTCATGGACGCTTAACTGGCGCGCGCGATGTCCGATCGGATCCAGCGCGCTGCCCAGACGAACAGCAGCGCGCCGAGTGTCGTCGTGACCGCTGCCGACAGCAGCGAGTAGCGAACCGCATCCGTGCCGTACGCGCCCTTCAGGGCGTCGTTGATCATGCCGACGGCGAGGGGGCCGACGCCCTGGCCGAAACAGGTCGCGGTGAGCAGCACGATCGCCGAGGCCAGCGCGCGCATGCTGGGCTTTGCGACCGTCTGGGCGATCGCGAAGATCGGGCCGAGATGGAAGCCGACCATGAACGAGGTCAGCGCGAGCGTCGCTACCATCAGCGTGAAGCTGTGCGTCAGCATGCACAATGCGAAGACGGGACCGGCGAGGCCCGACATGATCGCGGGCGCCCATAACTTCCAGCGATCATCGCGGCGGCCGATCTGCGCCACCACGAGGCCGCCGATCAGCGTGCCCGCCATGCCGGCGAGGCCCTTGAAGGTGCCAGCATAGGTGCCGATCTCGGCGCTGGTGAGGTGATGGATGCGCGCCAGGAACGGCGGGATCCACACCGCGGTGGCGTAGTTGGTGTAGGTTGTGAGGCAAAAGCCGACCAGCACGATGAGGAAGCTCGGCTGCGCGATCAGGAAGCCCAGCGTCGGCCCGATCGGCTCGGCCTTGAAGGTCTCGGCCATCGCACCGCGCCTCGGCTCGGAGATCGTCAGCCACAGCACCGCGGCGAGCGCGATGCCGGGCAGGCCCGCGGTGAAGAAGGCCATCCGCCAGCCATAGTGCTGATTGACATAGCCGCCGATGAAATAGCCGAGGAAGACGCCGAGATAGGTGCCGATCGCGTAGATGCCGAGCGCGCGCGGACGCTCGTTCTTGTCGAACAGATCGGCGATCATCGATTGCGAGGCCGGCGTGCCCGCCGACTCTCCGATGCCGACCCCGACCCGCGCCAGTGCCAGCGTCGCGACGCTGGAGGCCATGCCGCAGAGATAGGTCATCGCACTCCAGAACGCGAAGGCTGCCGCGACGATGTTGCGGCGGTTGAGGCGATCCGCCATCCGCGCGATGGGAATGCCGAGCAACGAGTAGAACAGCACGAAGCCGAACCCGGCGAGCAGGCCCATGGTGGTGTCGCTGAGCGCGAACTCCTTCTTGATGGGCTCGATCAGCACGTTGAAGATGGTCCGGTCGAGGAAGTTGAGGGCGTAGATGATCGTGAGCAGGCCAAGGACGTAGTAGCGGCGCGCGGCGGGCGTGGCGGCGACTTGCGCTTGCGCGGCCGCCTGCGGTGCGACATCGACCATGACTTCCTCCCCCGATTTTTGTCTTTTCTTGTTTGCTTTGCGCGCGGGCCTTACCCCTCGCGGATGTAATTCCCTGCTTCGAATTCCACCGGCTCGGCATCGGCATCGAACGACACGCCGATCGGGTCGCGGCCGGCGGCCATGGCCTCGAGCTGGTCAGAGAGCATCCGGCGGATCATCAGGACGCCGCGGTCGCTCTGGCCGAAATGCTCTTCCGAATGAACCGTCACCGGCCCCTGGCCGACCTGCGCCTCGTAGTCGCCGGGGAATTGCTGGTGCTCCTGCTCCGTCATGTCCCACCAGAACTTGCCGTTGAACTTCGAGCGCATCCGGCCGATATCGCCCGCGTTCTTGACCCGGCCGGCGACATAGATGCGGAACGAGGTGTCGTCGATCGGCAGGGTCCAACCGATCGATTCGACGCGGGCGAATTGCGCGACCCGCGGGTTGGGCACGACGCGGAGCGTGGGCAGGGCGGCCTCGGTGACGCGATAGAACACCTTGCCGTCGTCCTGCCTGCGGATCGAGCGCACCGCGACGCCGCGCGGCGACATCTCGAACTTCACCTCGGGCATCGAGGCCATCATGGTCGTGAATTGCGGCCCGGAGAACGAGCCGTGTAGCACCGGCACATGGTAGGGGTCGGCGACGTTCTCGAAATGCTGCAGCCAGTTGCACGGGATCACGGCAGGGCCGCCGCCGCCGATCGAGGAATCGTCTGCCTCGACGAACTCGCCGTCGTCCATGGTCTCCAGGCATTCGTAGCGCGGCAGCACCGGCTGCTTAACCGCCGGGCCCATATAGGCGAAGATCAGGCCGTAGCGTTCCTGCACCGGATACCAGGGCTGGCGCACCTTGTCCTTGAACAGGCCGCCTTCGGGCTCGCAGGGCTGTTCGAGGCAGCGGCCCTCGGTGTCGAACTTCCAGCCGTGGTAGCAGCAGCGGATGCCGTCTTCCTCGACCTTGCCGTAATAGAGTGTGGTGCCGCGATGACAGCAGCGCGCATGCAGCAGGCCGACCCGGCCGTGCCGGTCGCGGAACAGGATCAGGTCCTCACCGAGCGCACGGACTTTTCTGGGGATATCGGTCGCGTCGCCCGAAAGGCCGATCGGGTGCCAGTAGCGGCGCAGCAGCTCGCCCATCGGTGTGCCGCGGACGACCGAGGTGAGCTCGGTCCGAGTGGTGGACGGCTGCATCGCATAGGCCGTGCCGAGATCGCGATCGAGCTGGGTCATCGTCATGCTGTTTCCTCCCCGCCGCCGGATTCTTGCCGACGGTCGCTGTGTCGTTGATGGCAGTCAACGTTGTTGACGAAGTCAACGATATATCGATGACAATGTCAACGATCTCGATTAGCTTGGCAGCGATCAGCTTTGTTGGCAGAGGTTGGCGATGACCGAGAAGCTCAGGACTGCGAGGGCCTTGCCGCCGGAGGCGGTCGTTGACGCCGAGCTGGCGCCGATCACCGCGATGATGTCGTCGCGACTGATGGTGCTGGCGAATCTGCTCAGGCGCGGTGCGTTGCTGCGCTACAAGCGCCTGACCGGGCTGTCCTCGGTCGAGTTCGGCCTGGTTGCCTCGCTCGGCCGGCGGCCGCCGATGAGCGTGGTGCGGCTTACCGAAGCCGTCGGCATGGACAAGGGGCAGATCAGCCGGGCGCTCGCCGAGCTCGTTGCGCGGAAGCTGGTCTCCAAGGCGGCCAACCCGCGTGACAATCGGGAAACACTTGTCTCCCTCACCAAGGCCGGGCTCGCCGCCCATGACGCCATTGTGGCCGGCGCGCAGGAGCGAAACCGGCGCCTGCTGGAACAGCTTGGTCCGCAGGATCTTGAGTTGCTACTTGCACATATCGACCGGCTGACGTTGGCCGCGGCCGAGATGCTCGCGGTCGAGCGGGAGCTGGGCTGATATGGGAAGAGCGCAGGGCACCGGACGGCGCCGGCGGCGTTCCCCGTTGTGGCAAGCGCTTCCGCCTGATGCGGCAAAGAGCCCGCGGGAGGGACGGTAAAAGCGTCAAAATTGCTTGTCTTGCGCCCCCTGTTGCGCTGCGCTAAAGCCTCAAGAACAATTCCAATCAACGAATCTGCGGGACGTTCGAAACCGCAGCAAGAAGGCCCCGCCGATGACCGGCATCCTGCAGAATTATCTCCCACTTGTGGTCTTTATCGGGGTAGCGAGCCTGATCGGGCTGGCGCTCCTGATCGCGCCGTTCCTGGTCGCGTTCCAGTCGCCGGATCCGGAAAAGCTGTCCGCCTATGAATGCGGATTCAACGCTTTTGATGACGCCCGCATGAAGTTCGACGTCCGCTTCTACCTGGTGGCGATCCTCTTCATCATCTTCGATCTCGAAGTGGCGTTCCTGTTCCCCTGGGCCGTGGCGTTCGGAAAACTGGGCGCGACTGGTTTCTGGTCGATGATGGTGTTCCTGGCCGTGCTGACGGTCGGGTTCGCGTATGAATGGAAGAAAGGCGCGCTCGAATGGGATTGAGCCCCACCGCCGCAACCTCGCAGCCGGCGATAGCGCAAGCTCCGAGAGGCATTCTCGATCCGTCGACCGGCAAGCCGGTCGGCGCCAATGATCCGTTTTTCCTCGAGGTCAATCACGAGCTGTCCGACAAGGGCTTCTTCGTCGCCGCGGCCGATGACCTCATCACCTGGGCGCGTACCGGCTCGCTGATGTGGATGACGTTCGGTCTCGCCTGCTGCGCGGTCGAGATGATGCAGGTCTCGATGCCGCGCTACGACGTCGAGCGCTTCGGCTTTGCGCCGCGCGCCTCGCCGCGGCAGTCCGACGTGATGATCGTCGCGGGCACCCTGACCAACAAGATGGCGCCCGCGCTGCGCAAGGTCTACGACCAGATGCCGGAGCCGCGCTACGTCATCTCGATGGGCTCCTGCGCCAATGGCGGCGGCTACTACCACTATTCCTACTCGGTGGTGCGTGGTTGCGACCGCATCGTGCCGATCGACATCTACGTGCCGGGTTGCCCGCCCACGGCGGAGGCGCTGCTCTACGGCGTGCTGCTGCTGCAGAAGAAGATCCGCCGTATCGGCACTATCGAACGCTAAGGTTTCAGGCATGGACGACGGCAAGCTCGACGCCCTTGGGCAGACGATCGTGAGCGCGCTTCCGGGCGCCGCCACGGCGCACTCGGTCGCGTTCAATCAACTCACTATCGACGTCGAGATTGGCAGAATCGTGGACGTCGTCAGTTTTCTGCGTGACGATCCGAACTGCCGCTTCGTCAACTTCACCGACGTGACCGCGGTCGACTATCCGAGCCGCGAGAAGCGCTTCGATGTCGTCTACCATCTGCTGTCGCCGACGCTGAACACGCGTATCCGGGTGCGCGGCCAGGCCGACGAGACCACGCAGGTGCCTTCGATCATCGGCGTCTTCCCCGGCGCCGACTGGTTCGAACGCGAGACCTACGATCTCTACGGCGTGATCTTCGTCGGGCATCCGGACATGCGCCGCCTGCTGACCGATTACGGTTTCGACGGCCATCCGTTGCGCAAGGATTTCCCGCTCACCGGCTTCGTCGAGGTTCGCTACGACGACCAGGAGAAGCGGGTGCTGTACGAGCCGGTCCGGCTCAACCAGGAATTCCGCAAGTTCGATTTCCTCTCGCCCTGGGAAGGCGCGGACTATCCGCTGCCCGGTGACGAGAAGGCCAAGGCGGAGCCGAAGCCATGAACGAGCAACCGCAAGATCTTCGTAACTTCACCATCAACTTCGGCCCGCAGCATCCGGCGGCGCACGGCGTGCTTCGTCTCGTGCTGGAGCTCGACGGCGAAGTCGTCGAGCGCGTCGATCCGCATATCGGCCTGCTTCACCGCGGCACCGAGAAGCTGATCGAGCACAAGACCTATCTGCAGGCGATTCCGTATTTCGACCGGCTCGACTACGTCGCGCCGATGAACCAGGAGCACGCGTTCTGCCTCGCGGCGGAGAAGCTGCTCGGCATCACGGTGCCGCGTCGCGGCCAGCTCATCCGCGTGCTGTACTGCGAGATCGGCCGCATTCTTTCCCATCTGCTCAACGTCACCACGCAGGCGATGGACGTCGGCGCGCTGACCCCGCCGCTGTGGGGTTTTGAAGAGCGCGAGAAGCTGATGGTGTTCTACGAGCGCGCCTCAGGCTCGCGCATGCACGCGGCTTTCTTCCGCGTCGGCGGCGTGCACCAGGATCTGCCGCTGAAGCTGATCGACGATATCGAGGCGTGGTGCGATCCGTTCCTCAAGGTCGTCGACGACCTCGATACGCTGCTCACCGGCAACCGCATCTTCAAGCAGCGCAACGTCGATATCGGTGTGGTGCCGCTGAAGGAGGCCTGGGAGTGGGGCTTCTCCGGCGTCATGGTGCGCGGCTCGGGCGCGGCCTGGGACCTGCGCAAGTCGCAGCCGTATGAGTGCTACGCCGAGATGGATTTCGACATTCCGATTGGCAAGAACGGCGACTGCTACGACCGCTATCTGATCCGCATGGAAGAGATGCGCCAGTCGGTGCGCATCATGAAGCAGTGCATCCAGAAGCTGAAGGCGCCGGACGGGCAGGGCCCGGTCGTGGTCGAGGACAACAAGATCGCGCCGCCGCGCCGTGGTGACATGAAGCGCTCGATGGAAGCGCTGATCCATCACTTCAAGCTCTACACCGAAGGCGTGCACGTGCCGGCCGGCGAGGTCTACGCCGCGGTCGAGGCGCCGAAGGGCGAGTTCGGCGTCTATCTCGTCGCCGACGGCACCAACAAACCCTACAAGTGCAAGATCCGCGCGCCGGGCTTCGCCCATCTGCAGGCGATGGATCACATCTGCAAGGGCCATCTGCTGGCCGACGTTTCCGCCATCCTCGGCTCGCTGGACATCGTGTTCGGCGAGGTCGACCGGTGATGATGTCCGCATCCGCACCGCGCGCAATGAGAGTTTGATCGATGTCCGTCCGCCGCCTTGCCCCGAAGGAATTGCAGCCCGCGAGCTTCACGTTCACGGACGAGAATCTTGCCTGGGCCAAGAAGCAGATCGAGAAGTATCCGCCGGGCCGTCAGGCCTCGGCTGCGATCGCGATTCTGTGGCGCGTGCAGGAGCAGCATGACGGCTGGGTCTCGGAAGCGGCGATCCGTGCCGTCGCCGATCTGCTCGAGATGCCGCATATCCGCATGCTGGAGATCGCGACCTTCTACACCATGTTCCAGCTCTCGCCGGTCGGCAAGAAGGCGCATGTCCAGGTGTGCGGTACCACGCCGTGCCGGCTGCGCGGCGCCGCCGACCTGATCGAGGTGTGCCAGCATCGCATCCATCACGATCCCTTCCAGCTGTCGAAGGACGGCAACTTCTCCTGGGAAGAGGTCGAGTGCTTAGGGGCCTGCGTGAACGCGCCGATGGTGCTGATCTGGAAGGACACCTACGAGGATCTGACGAAGGAAAGCTTCGGCAAGGTGCTCGACGGCTTTGCCGCCGGCAATCCGCCGAAGCCGGGCCCGCAGACCGACCGCCAGTTCTCGGCGCCCGCAGGCGGGCCGACGACGCTGAAGGAAACCACCTGATGCGGGGCTTTCAGGTGCAGGAAAACGAGGTGGGGAGGGGCGCTGCGATGAAGGCCTGGCGCACGATCGCCCTGCATACCACCGTCGCGGCCGGCTTCATGTTCCTGCTGCAACGTTACGGCCTGAGCGCCACGCTGGAATCCAGCCTGTTGTGGGCCATCGTGTTCGGCGGCTGTGCCGCCGGGCTCGCTTACTCCCAAGCCAATCGGTGATGTTCGGAAAGTTTTGAGCATGCTCGACGACAAGGACCGCATCTTCAAGAACCTCTACGGCCTCCATGATTGGGGCCTCGAGGGCGCGCGCCGCAGAGGCGCCTGGGATGGCACCAAGGGGATCATCGACAAGGGCCGCGACTGGATCATCAATGAGATGAAGGCCTCGGGCCTGCGCGGCCGCGGCGGTGCGGGCTTCCCGACCGGCATGAAGTGGTCCTTCATGCCGAAGGAATCCAAGGACGGCCGTCCGAGCTATCTCGTCGTCAACGCCGACGAGTCCGAGCCCGGCACCTGCAAGGACCGCGAGATCATGCGGCACGATCCGCATCTTCTGGTCGAAGGCTGCCTGCTCGCGAGCTTCGCGATGGGCGCACATGCCTGCTACATCTACATCCGCGGCGAGTTCATCCGCGAGCGCGAGCGGCTGCAGGCGGCGATCGACCAGGCCTATGAAGCCAAGCTGGTCGGCAAGGACAACATCAACGGCTGGCCGTTCGACATCTATGTGGCGCACGGCGCCGGCGCCTATATCTGCGGCGAGGAAACCGCGCTGCTCGAAAGCCTCGAGGGCAAGAAGGGCCAGCCGCGGCTGAAGCCGCCGTTCCCGGCCAATGTCGGCCTCTATGGCTGCCCGACCACCGTCAACAACGTCGAGTCGATTGCGGTTGCGCCCGACATCCTGCGCCGCGGCGCCGCCTGGTTCGCTGCCATCGGCCGTCCGAACAATGTCGGCACCAAGCTGTTCTGCATCTCCGGTCACGTCGAGCGGCCCTGCAACGTCGAAGAGGCGATGGGGATTCCGTTCCGCGAGTTGATCGAGAAGCATTGCGGCGGCATTCGTGGCGGCTGGGACAACCTCAAGGCTGTGATCCCCGGCGGCTCGTCGGTGCGCATGGTGCCGGCCGACCAGATCATCGACACGCCGATGGATTTCGACAGCCTGAGCAAACTTCGCTCGGGCCTCGGCACCGCGGCCGTGATCGTGATGGACAAGTCGACTGACCTGATCCGGGCGATCGCGCGCATCTCCTATTTCTACAAGCATGAGAGCTGCGGCCAGTGCACGCCGTGCCGCGAGGGCACCGGCTGGATGTGGCGCGTCCTGACCCGCATGGCAGATGGCCGCGCCCACAAGCGCGAGATCGACATGCTGCTCGAGGTCACCAAGCAGGTCGAAGGCCACACCATCTGCGCGCTCGGCGACGCAGCAGCGTGGCCGATCCAGGGTCTGATTGCGCATTTCCGTCACGAGATTGAAGAGCGCATCGATCAGTATTCGCACAAGGCCGATCTCGACGATCAGGGCGTTCGTGATCCCGTCCATATGGTCGCGGCGGAGTAGAGAAGAGACATGAGCAAGATCATCGTCGATGGCAAAGAGATCGATGTGCCGCCGGAGTACACGCTGTTGCAGGCGTGCGAGGCGGCGGGCGCCGAGATTCCGCGCTTCTGCTATCACGAGCGGCTGTCGATCGCCGGCAATTGCCGGATGTGCCTGGTCGAGGTGAAGGGCGGCCCGAAGCCGGTCGCAAGCTGCGCCTGGGCCGTGCGCGACTGCCGTCCGGGCCCGAAGGGTGAGCCGCCGGAGATCTCGACCCGTTCGCCGATGGTCAAGAAGGCGCGCGAAGGCGTGATGGAATTCCTGCTGATCAACCATCCGCTCGACTGCCCGATCTGCGACCAGGGCGGCGAGTGCGATCTGCAGGACCAGGCGATGGGCTACGGCGTCGACACCAGCCGCTTCGCCGAGAACAAGCGCGCGGTCGAGGACAAGTATCTCGGCGCGCTGGTCAAGACCTCGATGAACCGCTGCATCCAGTGCACGCGCTGCGTCCGTTTCTCCGCCGAAGTCTGCGGCGCGCCGGAAATGGGCGCGACCGGGCGCGGCGAGGACATGGAGATCACCACCTATCTGGAGCAGGCGCTGAGCTCGGAGCTGCAGGGCAATCTCGTCGATATCTGCCCGGTCGGCGCGCTGACCTCGAAGCCGTATGCCTTCGCGGCGCGCCCCTGGGAGCTCGGCAAGACGCAGTCGGTCGACGTCATGGACGGCGTCGGCTCCGCGATCCGCGTCGACACCCGCGGCCGCGAGGTGATGCGCATCCTGCCGCGCATCAATGAGGCGGTGAACGAGGAGTGGATTTCCGACAAGACCCGCCACGTCGTCGACGGCCTGCGCACGCAGCGCCTCGACCGGCCCTATGTGCGCGAGAACGGTCAGCTCAAGCCTGCGACCTGGCAGGAAGCCTTTGCTGCCATCGCCACCAAGGCCGGCCGCATCGACGGCAAGCGGATCGGTGCGATCGCCGGCGATCTCGCCGCGGTCGATGAAATGTATGCGCTGAAGGAGCTGCTCGCGAAGTTCAGCTCGGTCAATCTGGCCGTGCAGGGCGGCGACGCGTTCGATGCCAAGGCCGGCCGCGGCTCCTACATCTTCAACCCGACCATTGCCGGCATCGACCAGGCCGACGCGATCCTGATCGTCGGCTCGCATCCGCGCAAGGAAGCCGCCGTGCTGAACGCGCGGATCCGCAAGCGCTGGCGCACCGGCGGGCTCAAGGTCGGCATGATCGGCGCCAAGGCCGATTTCACTTACGACCACGACTATCTCGGTGCAGGCACCGACACGCTCGCCGACCTCGTGGCGGGCAAGCATTCCTTTGCCGACGTGCTGAAGAACGCCAAGAACCCGATCATCCTGGTCGGCGCCGGCGCCTTCACCAGGCATGACGGCGCGGCGGTGCTGGCGCAGGCCGCCAAGCTCGCCGTCGATGTCGGTGCGCTGAAGGACGGCTGGAACGGCTTTGCCGTGCTGCAGGACACCGCCTCGCGCGCCGGCGCGCTCGATATCGGCTTCTCGCCGGCGGCCGGTGGTCTGACCACGACGCAGATGACGACCTTCGGCACGCTCGACGTGCTGTTCCTGCTCGGCGCCGATGAGATCAAGGCGCCGGATGGCACCTTCGTCGTTTATATCGGCACCCATGGCGACAAGGGCGCGCACCGCGCCGACGTGATCCTGCCGGGCGCCGCCTATACCGAGAAGTCCGGCATCTTCGTCAACACCGAGGGCCGGGCGCAGATCGCCAACCGTGCCGCGTTCCCGCCGGGTGAAGCCCGCGAGGACTGGGCGATCATCCGCGCGCTGTCCGACGTGCTCGGCAAGAAGCTGCCGTTCGACTCGCTGCAGGCGCTGCGCCAGGCGATGTTCAAGACCGCTCCGCATCTGATGCGGCTCGACCAGATCGAGGCCGGCAAGGCTGATGACGTCAAGGCGCTGGCCGGCAAGGGCGGCAGCATCGACAAGGCGGCATTCAAGCCGACCATCGAGGATTTCTATCTGACCAACCCGATCGCGCGGGCCTCTGCCGTGATGGCGGAATGCTCGCGGCTGGCGTCGGGCCGAATGCTGACGGCAGCGGAGTGAGCGTGACCTGATGGCTGAATTCTTCGCAAGCGCGTTCTGGACCGGCTTCCTCTGGCCGCTGATCATCATGGTCGCGGAAAGCCTGTTGCTGCTCGTCGTGCTGCTGATCGCGATTGCCTACATCCTGCTCGCCGACCGCAAGATCTGGGCGGCGGTGCAGATCCGCCGCGGGCCCAACGTGGTCGGCCCGTTCGGATTGCTGCAATCCTTCGCCGACCTGCTGAAGTTCGTGCTGAAGGAGCCGGTGATTCCGTCCGGCTCCAACAAGGGCGTGTTCCTGCTGGCGCCGCTTGTCTCGTGTATCCTGGCGCTGGCCGCCTGGGCCGTGATCCCGTTCAATCTCGGCTGGGTGATCTCCGACATTAATGTCGGCATTCTCTACATCTTCGCGATCTCGTCGCTGTCGATCTACGGCGTCATCATGGCCGGCTGGTCGTCGAACTCGAAATATCCGTTCCTGGCCGCGCTGCGCTCGGCGGCGCAGATGGTGTCCTACGAGGTCTCGATCGGCTTCGTCATCATCACCGTGCTGCTCTGCGTCGGCTCGCTCAACTTGTCGGCGGTGGTCGAGGCCCAGAATAGCCGCGGGCTCGCGCATCTGATCGGCCTGCCGCAGCTCACCATCCTGAACTGGTATGTCTGGCCGCTGTTCCCGATGTTCGTGGTGTTCTACGTCTCGGCGCTGGCGGAAACCAACCGTCCGCCGTTCGACCTCGTTGAAGCGGAATCCGAGCTGGTCGCCGGCTTCATGACCGAGTACGGCTCGACCCCGTATCTCCTGTTCATGCTTGGCGAGTATGTCGCGATCACCACGATGTGCGCGCTGGCGTCGATCCTGTTCCTGGGCGGCTGGCTGCCGCCGGTCAACCTGCCGCCGTTCACCTGGATTCCGGGCATCGTCTGGTTCGCCCTCAAGGTGTTCTTCATGTTCTTCATGTTCGCGATGGCGAAGGCGATCGTGCCGCGCTACCGCTACGATCAACTGATGCGGCTCGGCTGGAAGGTGTTCCTGCCGCTGTCGCTGGCGATGGTGGTGATCGTGGCCGGTGTGCTGCAATTCGCCGGCATCGCGCCGAAGTGAGGTCGTCATGAGTGTCAACGTCAACGCAACAGCCCGCTCGCTTCTGCTCTCGGAATTCGTCTCGGCGTTCGTTCTCGCCATGCGCTATTTCTTCAAGCCGAAGCCGACGCTGAATTATCCCTTCGAGAAGGGGCCGATCTCGCCGCGCTTCCGCGGCGAGCACGCGCTGCGCCGCTATCCGAATGGCGAGGAGCGTTGCATCGCCTGCAAGCTGTGCGAGGCGATCTGCCCGGCACAGGCGATCACGATCGAGGCCGGCCCGCGCCGCAACGACGGCACCCGCCGCACGGTGCGCTACGACATCGACATGGTGAAGTGCATCTATTGCGGGCTGTGCCAGGAGGCATGCCCGGTAGACGCCATCGTCGAGGGACCGAATTTCGAATTCGCGACCGAGACCCGCGAGGAACTCTACTATGACAAGGCGAAGCTGCTCGCCAATGGCGACCGCTGGGAGCGCGAGATTGCGAAGTCGATCGCGCTCGACGCGCCGTACCGGTGAGGTGAGGGCATGATCCTTCCGGCGCTGTTCTTCTATCTGTTCGCCGCGGCCTGTGTGGCCTCGGCGGTCATGGTGATTGTCTCGCGCAATCCCGTGCACTCCGTGCTGTACCTGATCCTGGCGTTCGTCAACGCCTCGGGCCTGTTCATCCTGATGGGCGCCGAGTTCCTCGGGATGATGCTGATCGTGGTCTATGTCGGCGCCGTCGCGGTGCTGTTCCTGTTCGTGATCATGATGCTCGACGTCGACTTCGTCGAGCTGCGCGAGGGCTTCATCCAGTATCTGCCCGTCGGCATCGTGATTGGCGGCATCTTCCTGTTCGAGCTGCTGCTCGTCGTCGGCGCCTGGGTGATCAACCCGCAGGTCACCAAGACGATCACGGCGGCGATCCCGACCAATATCAGCAACACCGAGGCGCTCGGCCTCGTGCTCTATACGAAGTACATCCATTACTTCCAGCTCGCCGGCATGGTGCTGCTGGTCGCGATGATCGGCGCCATCGTGCTGACGCTGCGCCACAAGGCCAACGTCAAGCGGCAGAACATCAATGTGCAGAACGCGCGCACGCCGGAAATGGCGATGGCGATGCGCAAGGTGGCGTCGGGGCAGGGCCTGCAGGATGCCGATGCGGCGGAGTGGGTGAAATGACGATCGGGCTAGGGCACTATCTGGCGGTCGGCGCGATCCTGTTCACGCTCGGGATTCTCGGCATCTTCCTCAACCGCAAGAACATCATCGTCATCCTGATGTCGATCGAGCTGATCTTGCTCTCGGTCAACATCAATTTGGTGGCGTTCTCGACCTTCCTCGGCGACATCGTCGGCCAGGTGTTCGCACTGCTGGTGCTGACGGTGGCGGCAGCCGAGGCCGCGATCGGCCTCGCCGTGCTGGTGGTGTATTTCCGCAACCGCGGTTCGATCGCGGTTGAAGACGTCAATCTGATGAAGGGCTAGTCCGGCAAATGATACAGGCAATCGTATTCCTGCCGCTGCTGGGCGCCATCCTCGCAGGCATCATCTCGCTGGTCGGCGCGCATGCGCGCTGCCCAAGCGGCGACACCGTCGACCACCACGACGACGCGCATGGCGACGCCCATGCTTCTGACGCCCATGCCTCGGCGGCCCACGACGATCACGGCCATGATGACCATGACCACGACGACCACCACGTCGCTGAGCCGGCGGCGGCGGGCTCCCGGCTGGCCGAACTGATCACCACGGGCCTCTTGTTCGTGTCGGCGGCGCTGTCCTGGTTCACGCTGGTCGACGTCGGCTTCATGCACCATGACGCGCGCGTCGTGCTGCTGCCCTGGATCACCTCGGGCGACCTGCAGGTGGCCTGGACGCTGCGGGTCGACACCCTGACCGCCGTCATGCTGGTCGTGGTCAACACCGTTTCCGCGCTCGTTCACCTCTATTCCATCGGCTACATGGACGAGGATCCGAACCGGCCGCGCTTCTTCGGCTATCTCTCGCTGTTCACCTTCGCGATGCTGATGTTGGTGACCTCGGACAACCTCGTGCAGCTGTTCTTCGGCTGGGAGGGCGTCGGTCTGGCAAGCTACCTGCTGATCGGGTTCTGGTACCAGAAGCCGTCAGCCAATGCGGCGGCGATCAAGGCGTTCGTGGTCAACCGCGTCGGCGACTTCGGCTTCGCGCTCGGCATCTTCGCGATTTTCGCGCTGGTCGGCTCGACCGACTTCGAGACCATCTTCCACGCCGCGCCCGGACTGACCGGCAAGACCATCGACTTCTTCGGCTGGCACCCCGACGCGCTGACCTTGACCTGCCTGTTCCTGTTCATGGGCGCGATGGGCAAGTCGGCGCAGTTCCTGCTGCACACCTGGTTGCCGGACGCGATGGAAGGCCCGACCCCGGTGTCGGCGCTGATCCACGCCGCGACCATGGTCACCGCCGGCGTCTTCATGGTGGCGCGGCTGTCGCCACTGTTCGAGCTGTCGCCGACCGCGCAGGCGGTGGTGATGTTCTTCGGTGCGACCACGGCGTTCTTCGCGGCCACGATCGGCCTGGTGCAGAACGACATCAAGCGCATCGTCGCGTACTCGACCTGTTCGCAGCTCGGCTACATGTTCGTGGCGATGGGCGCAGGGGCCTATTCGGTCGGCATGTTCCATCTGTTCACGCACGCCTTCTTCAAGGCGCTGCTGTTCTTGGGTTCCGGCTCGGTGATCTACGCGATGCACCACGAGCAGGACATCCGCAACATGGGCGGCCTGTGGCGCAAGATCCCGTACACCTTCGCGGTGATGTGTATCGGCACCCTGGCGCTGACCGGCTTCCCGCTGTTCGCCGGCTACTTCTCCAAGGACGCGATCATCGAGGCGGCCTACGCCGCGCACAACCCGTTCGCGACCTACGCCTATCTGATGACGATCGTGGCCGCCGGCCTGACCTCGTTCTACTCCTGGCGCCTGATCTTCAAGACGTTCTTCGGCGAGCCGCACGACCAGAAGCACTACGAGGCGGCGCATGAGAGCCCGGTCTGGATGCTGGTGCCGATCGGCGTGCTTGCCGCCGGCTCGATCCTGGCGGGTCTGCCGTTCAAGGAAGTGTTCGCCAGCCCGCACGGCGTCGAGGAATTCTTCCGTGAATCCGTAAAGATGAACCCGCACATCCTCGAGGACATGGAGCACATGCCGAGCTGGCTCGCGCCGCTGCCCACCGTGATGATGGCGCTCGGCCTGTTCATCTCGTACCTGTTCTACATCCGCAGGCCGTATCTGCCAGTCGAGCTCGCGAACCAGCAGCCGATGCTGTACCAGTTCCTGCTCAACAAATGGTACTTCGACGAGCTGTACGACTGGATCTTCGTGCGCCCGGCAAAGTGGCTCGGCTACACGCTGTGGAAGAAGGGCGACGGCTTCGTCATCGACGGCTTCGGTCCCGACGGCGTCTCGGCCCGCGTGCTCGACGTCACCCGCAACGTCGTCAAATTGCAGACCGGCTACCTCTATCACTACGCGTTCGCGATGCTGATCGGGGCCGCCGGATTGATCACCTGGTTCATGTTCGGCTTGGGAGGCCAGTAAATGACAACCTGGCCCATCCTTTCCGTCACGACCTTCCTGCCAGCGGTCGGCGCGATCCTGGTCTACCTGCTGGCGCGGGGCGGCGACGAGACCGCGAGCCGCACGGCGCGCTGGATCGCGCTGTGGACCACGCTGATCACTTTCGCAGTGTCGCTGATCCTGGTGGCACGCTTCGATCCCGCGCAGTCCGACTTCCAGTTCGTCGAGAAGACCTCCTGGCTCGCCACCGGCATCACCTATCACATGGGTATCGACGGCATCTCGCTGCCGCTGATCATCCTGACCACCGCGATCATGCCGCTCTGCATCATCGCGAGCTGGAAGTCGGTGACGCAGCGCGTCAGCGAATACATGATGGCGTTCCTGATCCTGGAAACGCTGATGGTCGGCACTTTCTCGGCGCTCGACCTCGTGCTGTTCTATCTGTTCTTCGAGGGCGGCCTGATCCCGATGTTCCTGATCATCGGCGTCTGGGGCGGTCCGCGCCGGGTCTACGCCTCGTTCAAGTTCTTTCTCTATACGTTCCTTGGCTCGGTGCTGATGCTGCTCGCCATCATGGCGCTGTACTGGAACGCCGGCACCACCGACATCCCGACCCTGATGCACACCGCGGTGCCGCGCTCGATGCAGACCTGGGCGTGGCTGGCCTTCTTCGCCTCGTTCGCAGTGAAGATGCCGATGTGGCCGGTGCACACCTGGCTGCCTGACGCGCATGTCGAGGCGCCGACGGCGGGCTCGGTGATCCTGGCCGCGATCCTGCTGAAGATGGGCGGCTACGGCTTCCTGCGCTTCTCGCTGCCGATGTTCCCGCTGGCTTCGCACGACTTCGCGCCGTTCGTGTTCACGCTGTCCGTCATCGCCATCATCTACACCTCGCTGGTGGCGATGATGCAGGAGGATATGAAGAAGCTGATCGCGTACTCCTCGGTCGCGCATATGGGCTTCGTCACCATGGGCATCTTCGCGGTGACCACGCAGGGCGTCGCCGGCGGCATGTTCCAGATGATCTCGCACGGCATCGTCTCCGGCGCGCTGTTCCTCTGCGTCGGCATCGTCTACGACCGCATGCACACCCGCGAGATCGCGGCCTATGGCGGCCTCGTCAACCGGATGCCGCTCTACGCGATGACCTTCATGGTCTTCACCATGGCCAATGTCGGTCTGCCCGGCACGAGCGGCTTCGTCGGCGAGTTCATGACCTTGCTCGGCACCTTCAAGATCTCGCTGCCGACGGCGTTCTTCGCCACCACGGGCGTGATCCTGTCGGCCTGCTACGCGCTCTGGCTCTACCGCAAGGTGGTGTTCGGCGCGCTGGTCAAGCCGTCGCTGATGTCGATCAAGGATCTCACCTTCCGCGAATGCGTGACGCTGTTCCCGCTGATCGCGCTGACCATCCTGTTCGGCGTCTACCCGAAGCCGGTGCTCGACATGTCGGCCGCCTCGGTGCAGCAGCTCGTCAACAATTACAACACCGCCGTGACTGCCGTGAAGGCAGCCGCGCTGGTTACGCAGTAAGGCCGCTGTCATGAGCTTTTCCAGTGCAGGTTATCAGTTGCAGCCGGTGCTGCCGGAGCTGGTGCTCGCGGTCGGCGCCATGGTGCTGTTGATGATCGGAGCCTATCGCGGGCAGGGGACGACCCGGCTGATCACCGCGCTCGCGGTGTGTCTGTTGGTCCTGACCGGCGTGCTGGAGCTGTGGCTGCCGGCCGGCAAACTCGTCACCTTTGGCGGTAGCTTCATCGTCGACGACTTCGCCCGTTTCCTGAAGGTCCTCGCTTTGATCGCCTCCGCGGCGACGCTGATCCTGTCGACCGAGTACCTGTCCCAGCCGTCGACCCGCAACTTCGAGTTCTCGATCCTGGTGCTGCTGTCGACGCTCGGCATGATGGTGCTGATCTCGGCCGGCGACCTGATCTCGCTCTACCTCGGCCTCGAGCTGATGAGCCTTGCGCTCTACGTCGTCGCCGCCAGCCAGCGCGACAACGCCAAGTCGAGCGAGGCCGGCCTGAAGTATTTCGTGCTCGGCGCGCTGTCGTCGGGCATGCTGCTCTACGGTGCCTCGCTGATCTACGGCTTCACCGGCACGGTCAGCTTCGCCGGCATCGCGGCCGCCGCGACCACCGGCAGCATCGGCATCGTGTTCGGCCTGGTGTTCCTGCTCGCCGGCCTCTGCTTCAAGGTCTCGGCGGTGCCGTTCCACATGTGGACGCCTGACGTCTATGAGGGCGCACCGACCCCGGTGACGGCGTTCTTCGCCTCCGCCCCGAAGGTCGCCGCGCTCGCCGTGTTCACCCGTGCGACGCTGACCGCGTTCCCGGGCATCGTCACCCAGTGGCAGCAGATCCTGGTGTTCGTGGCGATCGCCTCGATGGCGCTGGGCTCGTTCGCCGCGATCGGTCAGACCAACATCAAGCGGCTGATGGCCTATTCGTCGATCGGCCATATGGGCTTTGCGCTGGTCGGCCTCGCCTCCGGCACGGTCGAGGGCGCGCAGGGCGTCCTGATCTACATCACGATCTATGTCGCGATGACGCTCGGGACCTTCTCGATCATCCTGGCGATGAAGCGCAACGGCCAGGCGCTGGAGCAGATCAGCGATTTCGCCGGCCTGTCCCGCACCAACCCGCTGATCGCCTTCATCTTCGCAATGCTGCTGTTCTCGCTGGCCGGCGTGCCGCCGCTCGCCGGCTTCTTCGGCAAATGGTACGTGTTCGTCGCCGCGATCAAGGCCAATCTGTTCACGCTCGCGGTGATCGGCGTGCTGACCAGCGTGGTGGGCGCGTTCTACTATCTGTCGATCGTCAAGGTGATGTATTTCGACCAGCCGCTCGGCAAGCTCGACCCGGTCCGCGTCGAGCTGCGCACCGTGCTGGCGGTCGCAGGCATCTTCAACATCTTTTTCTTCGCCTATCCGGGCCCGCTGGTGAGCGTGGCCACGGCGGCGGCGAAGTCGCTATTCTGATGCACATGATCCCGAAAACAGGGCGCTGGCTTTCGGATCGGATCATGCGCATAACCTCACTATGACCTTCACGCTCGGACCCCGGGCCATTGCGGCGGGCTATAAGCTCGCCGCCTTCGACCAGATCGGCTCGACCAACGCCGAGGCGATGCTGCGCGCCCGCGACGGCGAGCAGGGGCCGACGTGGTTCGTGACGACAGAGCAGACCGCAGGGCGGGGCCGGCGGCAGCGGGTCTGGATCGCGCCGCGCGGCAACCTTGCCAGCAGCATTCTCGAATTGATGGACGTTCCGCCGGCCGTTGCCGCGACGCTCGGCTTTGTCGCCGGGCTGTCGGAGGAAGCCGCCCTGGAGAAGGTCAGTGTCGAGGCGGCCCTTCGTCTCGGTTCTGACCGGCCGAGATATGCGCTGAAGTGGCCGAACGACGTGCTCGCTGGCGGCGCGAAGCTGGTCGGCATCAATATGGAGGCCGAAGCCGTCGGCGATCGCCTCGCGGTGGTTGTCGGCATCGGTACCAATGTCGTGGCGTCGCCCGAGGGCACGCCGACGCCTGCGGTGTCGCTGGCGGAGCTCGGCGTCCAGATCAGCGCGGAAGAGCTGTTCACGGCGCTGTCCGATGCCTGGGTCGAGTTCCGCGGCATCTGGGACAACGGCCGCGGCTTTGCTGAGATCCGCCGGCGTTGGCTCGAGCGCGCGGCCGGGCTCGGCGGCGAGGTCGCGATCAACACGGGCTCGGCGACCATCGAGGGCATCTTCGAAACCATCGACGAGACCGGTTGTCTGATCGTGTGTACGGCCGAGGGCAAGCGTATCCCGGTTGCGGCGGGCGAGGTCTATTTCGGCAGCGCAGCCTCGAAGAGGGCGGTGTGATGGCGCGACTTGACGAGCTTACCTTTGCACCGCTCGGCGGCGTCGGCGAGATCGGCATGAATTTGTCGATCTATGGGCTTGGCAACCGCCACCAGCGCTCGTTCCTCGCGGTCGATCTCGGCGTCTCCTTCGGCGACGAGGAGCATCTGCCGGGCATCGACCTGATCATGCCCGATGTGCGTTTTCTCGAGAAGGAGCGCAACAATCTGATGGGCCTCGTGCTGACGCATGCCCATGAGGACCATTTCGGCGCGATTATCGATCTCTGGCCGAAGCTCGGCTGCAAGATCTACGCGACACAATTCAGCGCGGCACTGTTCGAGGCCAAATGCGCCGCCGAGCGCAATCCGCCCAAGATCCCGATCACCGTGATCCCGTCTGGCGGGCGGGTCGATATCGGCCCGTTCAATGTCGAGTTCATCCCGGTGGCGCATTCGATTCCGGAATCGCACGCGCTGGCGATCAAGACCGATGTCGGCACCGTGCTGCACACCGGTGACTGGAAGATCGATCCGACCCCGATCATCGGCCTGCCGACCGACGAGCGGCGGCTGCGCGAGCTCGGCGACGAAGGCGTGCTGGCGCTGGTCGGCGATTCCACCAACGCGGTGCGCGACGGGCGCTCGCCCTCGGAGACCGAGGTTGCCGCCACCATCAAGAAGCTGGTCAAGGCGGCCAAGGGCCGGGTCGCGGTCACGACCTTCGCCTCCAATGTCGCGCGCGTGAGGGCGGTGGCGGACGCTGCGAACGCCGCCGATCGCGAGGTCGTCGTGGTCGGCCGCGCCATGGAGCGCGTGGTGCAGGTCGCGCGCGAATGCGGCTATCTCGACAGCTCGCACAAATTCCGCAGCACCGACTATTACGGCCATTTCCCAGCCGACAAGGTGCTGGCGCTGTGCACCGGCAGCCAGGGCGAGCCCCGCGCCGCGCTGGCCCGGATCGCCAACAACGATCACCCGCAGGTGACCCTGAACAGGGGCGACACCGTGATCTTCTCCTCCCGCACCATCCCCGGCAACGAGAAGGCGGTCGGCGGCATCATCAACGGGCTGGTGACGCAGGGCGTCGAAATCATCACCGACCGCGAGCATCTGGTGCACGTCTCCGGCCATCCGCGCCGCGACGAGCTGCGCGACATGATCTCCTGGGTGCGGCCGCAGCTACTGATCCCCGTGCATGGCGAGGCGCTGCATCTCGCCGAGCACGCCAAGCTGGCGCGCGCTGCGGGTGTCCCGAAAGTCCTGACCTGCCGCAACGGCGACCTCGTCAAGCTCGGGCCCGGCGATCCCGGAATCGTCGGCGAAGTGCCGTCGGGGCGGCTCTACAAGGACGGAACCATCCTGGAGGACTCCAAGTCGCGCGCCGTGGTCGAGCGGCGGCGGATGGGTTTTGCCGGCTGCGCCTTCGTGGCCATCGCCATGACCGCGCAGGGCGAGATGGTCGACGATCCCGAGGTTGATCTGGTCGGCATGCCGGAGAACAATGCTGCGGGCGAGCTGCTCGACGACATCGTGTTCGATGTCGTGGTATCGACCATCGAGGGCTTGCCCAAGCCGCGGCGCCGCGATCCGGACGCGCTCGGGGAATCGGTGCGCCGCGCGGTGCGGGCCGCGCTGAACGAGCAGTGGGGCAAGAAGCCGATCTGCGTCGTGCACGTTCTGACGGTCTGACACACGCCTTTAAGGCGTGCGCAACGACAAAGGGAGAGAGATATGCTGGGCCGGCTCAATCACGTCGCCATTGCGGTCAAGGACGCCAGGCAGGCCGCCAAAATCTACGGCACGGCCTTCAATGCCGAGATTTCCGATGCGGTGCCGCTGCCGGAGCATGGCGTCATCACCGTGTTCGTGACGCTGCCCAACACCAAGATCGAGTTCATCGAGCCGCTCGGCGAGGCCTCACCGATCGCAAAGTTCGTCGAGCGTAACGCCGACGGCGGCATCCACCATGTCTGTTACGACGTGCCCGACATCATCGCGGCCCGCGACCGTATGATCGCCGAGGGTGCGCGGGTGCTAGGCGATGGCCAGCCCAAAATCGGCGCGCATGGCAAGCCGGTGCTGTTCTTCCACCCCAAGGACTTTTCCGGCGCCTTGGTCGAGATCGAACAGGCCTGAGGCCAGTATGGCGTACCAGATCTCCACCGGGCTTGCGATCTACTTCGTTCTTTGGTGGCTCGTCCTGTTCCTGACGCTGCCGTTCGGCATACGCAGCCAGCATGAGGACGGCGTCGGTGCGCCCGGCACCGACCCCGGCGCGCCGATCATGGCGCGGATGGGCCGCAAGCTGTTTTGGACCACGCTGATCTCGGCCGTGATCTTCGCGATCGGCATGTGGGCCTATTATGCCGGCTATCTCTCGGTCGAGCGGCTGTCCAAGCTGATGGGGATGCCGTTCTAAAGCCGACCAGGATCTGATGCCGATGGAGTGAGGATCAACCTCACCCCGGCGATGCGGAGGAGGCGACCACGATGAACCTGCAGGCCCAGCCAGGCTCCGGGCAGAGCGCCTATCGAATCCTGCGGGAAGCCGATCTGCGCGACTATCTCGCGAGCCTTCCCGGCATCGTCACCCAACTCGGCGGAGCGCCGGCCGACTGGTCGATCAGCGAGGTCGGCGACGGCAATCTCAACCTCGTCTTCATCGTCAAGGGCAGCAGCGGCGGCATCGCCGTCAAGCAGGCGTTGCCCTATGTGCGGCTGGTCGGCGAGAGCTGGCCGCTGCCGTTGTCGCGAGCCCATTACGAGCATCGGGCGCTGGTGCATCAGGCACGGCTGGCACCGAACCTCGTGCCGGCAGTGCTGCATCATGATGCACCGCTCGCGCTCACCGCGATGGAGCTGCTCGAGCCGCACATCATCATGCGCAAGGGCCTGATCGGCGCCACGCGGTATCCGCACTTTGTCGAGGATATCTCGACCTTCCTGGCGCAGACGCTGTTCTTCACGTCCGACCTGGCGCTGTCGGCCGCGGATAAGAAGCAGGGGATCGCCGATTTCGCCGGCAACCACGCGCTCTGCAAGATCACCGAGGATCTGATCTTCACCGACCCCTATCGTATCGCCGAGCAGAATCGCTGGACCGCGCCGTATCTCGACGCGACGGCGGCGGCGTTCCGCGAGGATCTCGACCTCCATGTCGCGATCTCCAGGCTCAAGCTGAAATTCATGGCGAGCCCGGAGGCGTTGCTGCACGGCGACCTGCACACCGGCTCGATCATGGTCACCGACAGCGAGACCAAGGTGATCGATCCCGAATTCGCCTTCTATGGTCCGATGGGTTTCGACATCGGTGCCGTCATCGGCAATCTCCTGATGGCCTATCTGGCCTCCGCCGGTCATGAGCGCACGCCGGGCGAGCGCGCAGCGTTCGAGGCCTGGCTCCTGGAAACCATCGAGGGCGTCTGGAGCGAATTTTCGCGCAAGTTTCTCGCGCTGTGGCGCAGCGAGGCTGATGGCGACGGCTATCCGGCGTCGCTGTTCGCGGGCGAGGCCGGCGCCGCGCGGCTGGAGGCGGAGCGGCAGGCCTATATGGCGCGGCTGTTCCAGGACACGGTCGGCTTCGCCGCCGCCAAGACCATCCGGCGCATCCTTGGCCTTGCGCACAACATCGATTTCGAGTGGATCGCGGACGAGAAGCAGCGCGCGATCTGCGAGGCACGGGCCCTCAAGCTCGCTCGCAACATGATGCTGGAGGCTGCGTCCTACACGACGGTCGGCACAGTCACCTACGCCGCGCGTGAGCTCCGCCACTGGCAGCCGGATCTCGCCAGGTGATCTGGTGAGCATCGATCGTCGTGTACGGCAAGGATCGGCAAGGATTGTTTGGCAGGCCGCTGCGGCATGGACTAACTTTCGGCCGGACGCACGAAACAGAGAATGCCGGCCTCAGGCGTGAAACAGACCACGGCGCGGTTCGTCGGGTTGTCGGTTCTGTTGATGATCCTGTTCGGTGGGACCCGCAGCCAGAATGGCGCCGACAACTTCCAGCGACCATCAATTAGGACTTCGTAGCCGTCTCGGTCCTGTCGGAACTCAACCGTCCGGCAATCCGCAATCGAGCAGCAAGATGCACCGGTGCCTGGTTGCTTCAGGCTCTCAAACCATGGGGCAAGCGCAGGATTTGGGTTATCGGGCGGTGCTGCTACCGCAGCCTGACTTAGAGCAAGCCCGGCCGCGACCGCCATTTTCCAGCCGATCCTCTCACGGTGTGCCCTCGACGCTGACAAAGGCGAGCCCTCCGCTGCCCACCAGAGGTTAGCGAATATTTGGGCCATTGCCACGGCGCTTGAGTACGGAATTAACCATGAGCGAGCGGAAGCGAGCGATGAGGGGCACAACTTCAACTCCTGACCTGGAGCGAACATCAGAGCTTCATCGCTGGTGAAAATCACCGAAGGCGGCGGCACGCTGCCAGCGATCGCGCGTTGCGCTCGAGCAACACCCTTTGGAAAAGCGTAGGGCCAACGGCTTCCGACCATTGCGCGTTTACATTTTGATCCAAATGATTGACCCCGTCGCGTGCTTGGCTGTGCAACAGGGCTCGGATCGGGCCTTTGGAGGCTACGGGATGATGAACCCGCGGCGAATTGCGACGGTGACGCCTGAACTGTGCGGGGCGGTCGTTCTCGCAGGTTGGCTCGCTGCCTGGCTGGCTGGCTTTGCCGGCATGGGGAACTTTGGAGCAGTGCCCATCGAGGGCCTTGCACCATCTCTCGCCGCCAATGCCGAACTGGCCGATACGCCACAGACACCTGCAGTCAGCAACGTCGCCAACGTGAACGCTGAGGTGACGATGACTGCCGAACCCGTGACGGAGCCGGCCTTCACGACGGCCACCCTGCAGGCAGACGTCACGGGCAACGCTGTCGCTAACGTCGACGCGGCGATGGCGGTTGAATCGATGCCGGCGACGACCCCTGATGCGACGGCGACCTCAAGCGAGCCGAAATCGATTGTCGTGGCGGCGTTGCCGGATTCGTCGCAGACGCTGCCGGTCGAAACATCGCCGGTGCAAACGACGACAGCGAGCGCGCCTCCAGTGTCGAGCGACACCAAGGAGGCCGCGAGACCCCTGGATATTTTCGAAGAGTGCCTCGTCGTCGATGTGTGCATCGACCGGTACCTGTGGGCGCTCTACGAGCGGACGCCCAAGGAAGACACCATCAGCGTACAAGAGCAGCGGAAGGTAACGGTCAAAAGGAAGCGCAAGACGGTGACCGTCACCAGGACGTTCAGCAGGCGCGTCGATAACGATTTCACGTGGAAGGATCCGAAGGCGGCGGAAAGAATGGGCATGCCGATGATCGACTACGTGATTGGAGGGGTGGATCGGGGCTTTAAGCTCAAGCTCTTTCATGCGCTCTACGCGGCGGAGCAGGCCGGGTTGTCGCCCGGGATAACCAGCGCGTTCCGCGATGACTACCGTCAATCGATCGCGAGCGGCCTGAAGGCGGCGTCCGACAAGTCATACCATGGAGGGAGCTTCCGCGGTGGCTACGGCCACGGGCTTGCCGCTGATATCGTGAGCGTCAAAGGCGCGACGCGCGCGGAGCGTTGGGTTTCCACTGAGGCCCTTTGGAAATGGATCGATGCGCGCGGATCGGATTTTGGAATCGGACGACCGTATCTCGATCGAGATCCACCGCATGTCGCGCCTATAGACGGCAAGGAATATGCCGCTCACCGCGGCGGGACGAAAGCTCAGCACGCGGAAGCGGATATCAAGAAGCGCAACCGGGGCGCTCTGCGGGTCGCCGCGAAGCGATCAAAAACCGCGAAAGCGTCGAAGGGGAGAACGATCTGATCCGGTTCAGCTGCGCCTTTCAACACGACGCGGGCAAGAATGCCTAGCAATCCCATCATCGTGCAAAAATATGGCGGCGCCTGTCTCGAAACACCGGCAAGAATCCGCGCAGTGGCGAGCAGTGTCGCTGATTTGCATGGCCGTGGTCATCGTGTCGTGGCGATCGTTTCAGCGATGGGCAAGACCACCGACGAACTCGTCAGGATGGCCTATCAGATCAGCCCGCATCCCAATCGCCGCGAACTCGATATGTTATTGACCACCGGCGAGCGCATCAGCATGTCCTTGATGAGCATGGCGCTGTCTGATCTAGGCGTACCGGCGATCAGCTTTACCGGCAGTCAGGCCGGTGTGATGACCGACGGATCCCATTCATCCGCACGCATTTTGGATGTGCGGCCCATTCGTGTGCGCGAAGAGCTCGATCGCGGACGCATCGTGGTCTTGGCGGGCTTCCAGGGCGTGGATCCGCTGACCAAGGAAATCACGACGCTTGGCCGGGGTGGCAGCGATACCACTGCGGTCGCCATGGCTGCGGCGCTCAAGGCGGAGTGCTGCGAGATTATAAAGGAAGTCGACGGAGTGTGCTCGGCTGATCCTCGCATCGTCGCGGATGCAAAACCCTT
This sequence comes from Bradyrhizobium sp. ma5, assembly GCF_042258955.1. Taxonomy (NCBI): domain Bacteria; kingdom Pseudomonadati; phylum Pseudomonadota; class Alphaproteobacteria; order Hyphomicrobiales; family Nitrobacteraceae; genus Bradyrhizobium; species Bradyrhizobium sp. ma5. Next base: position 4,885,380 of record NZ_CP170156.1, on the reverse strand, counting down.
GCGTCAGCTGGATTTCGCATCCCTATCCGAAATGTGTTTCTGGGGCGCAAAAGTCCTGCACTTCCGCAGCGTGGAACTGGCCCACAGCCAAAACGTGCCTCTGGTCTTGAGAAAGTGGGGCGGCGCTCGACACAGCACGCAAGTGATGAAGGAAGTCGCGGATATGGAGAACGGAAAAGTCCTGGCCGTCAACTCAATGGCTCGCATTGAGCACGTGGAGATCGATTCGGCGAACCTCAATCAAGGCTTTGAGAAGTTCGCGCAGCATCTCAAGCAAAATGGCTTGCCTTGGCCGCAACTCCTGGCCTCGGCTTTCACCGCCGACAAAACCCGCATCATGATGACTTGCGATTCGGAGACTCTCGACGCGTTGCTCCGCACACTGGAAGGGAGCAAAGACCTGCGCAAACAGCGCGAGACTCTGAGTTCGGTGAGCCTCACTTGCTTTGGCGGCATTTCTTCGGATCTGCCGTACAAGGCGGTTCAGATTCTGCAACATCACGGGATCATCGCCGACAAGTATGTCTTGTCATCGCATTCGGTAAGTTTCTTTGTTTCGGTGGAGAGCCGTGAGGCTGCGGTCAGGGCTTTGCATTCGCTGATCTAGCACTGCGAATTCGCGATGGCACGGATGAATGATCGTGCACACGATGTCGGCGCGATTTGCGATCGCCGCCGATGCCACTGAGTTGCCCGACGGCGTAAGCTCGGGCGAAACGTGCCCGAGGACGCGAAGCAGCGTCCCCATAATCATCGTCGTCCTGGCGTAAGCCAGGCCATTACCCCAAGTGATTGTCGTTGTGCGACGCTGGAACGACGATTCCAATTCACAACGCCTGCTGCGGAGGATGGGTCCTGGCTTTCGCCACGACGACAGCGGAGGATACGTCGCGACATCGACAACTGGAGCGGGGGCTTCCATCACCATCATGTTGAGCTGGCTTCTGCCCGCTCACTCCGCTGCCTGCTCCCGCAGCCGCTGCGCGTAGACGTTGATGACCAGCGCGGCGAGCAGGATCAGGCCGCGGATCAGGATCTTCAGGAAGCTGTCGATGTTGACGTGGTCGAGGCCGTTGTTGAGCACGCCGAGCACGAACAGGCCGACGATGGTGTTGCCGATGCCGCCGCGGCCGCCGAACAGGCTGGTGCCGCCGACCACCACCGCCGCGATCGAATCCAGCAGATAGGTGTCGAACTCGTTCTGCTGCGCGCTGCCGAAATGCGCGACGCCGAGCATGCCGCCGATCCCGGAGCAGACCGCCGAGATCACCATCACGCTGCCGAGGATGAGCTTGACGTTGAGGCCGGCAAATTCCGCAGCCTCGCGATTGCCGCCGACCATGTAGACGTAGCGGCCGAAGCGTGTGTAGGTCAGCACCAGATGGCCGCCGAGCAGCATCACCGCTGCGACGATCACGATCCAGGGGATGCCGCCGATCGAGCCCGAGCCGAGCGTCGTGATCAGCGGCGGCACCTTGTAGGCGATCTGGCCGCGCACCAGGAGCGCCGAGACGCCGGCCGCGATCTGCATCATCGCCAGCGTCATGATGAAGGAGGGGATGCCGATGATGGTCAGGCCCAGGGCGTTGACGAGGCCGAGCAGCGCGCACAGCGCCAGCGCCAGCAGGATCGCGGCAAAACCCGGCATCGGGATATTGGCGATGTTGACGTAGGACTCTTGCAGCGTGAAGTACGCCACCGCAATGCCGGTGACGTTGGCGATGCTGGCGATCGACAGGTCGATCTCGGCGCACAGGATCACGAAGGTGAGGCCGACGGCGATGATGCCGGTGACCGACACTTGAGTGAGGATGTTGCCGAGATTGTCGATGGTCGCAAACGACGGGCTTGCGATCGCGAAGAATCCGCTGAGGAAGATCAGCGTCAGGAACGGCGCGATGTTGCGCATCTGCGAGCGCAGGAACGGCGCCAGCCCGCGCGGCCGCTTGTGATCGGCTGGGCTCGTCGCGCTGTCACTGCTCGCCATGATGACTCTCCATTACGCCGCCTCGAGCAGCCGATCCTTGCTGACTGCTTCGCCGGCGAATTCGCGCACCACCGCGCCGCGCTTCAGCACCAGGATCCGGTCGGCCAGCGACAACACCGTCTCCGGCTCCGTCGACAGCACGATGATCGCCAGTCCCTTGGCGCGGAGGTCACGCACGATGTTGATCACGTCGTTCTTGGCCCCGACATCCATGCCGCGGGTCGGCTCGCACAGCACGAGCAGGCGCGGCGGGTAGGTCAGCCATTTCGCCAGCGCCACCTTCTGCTGGTTGCCGCCCGAGAGCATGCCGAGATCGAGGCCGACCACCGGCGGCCTGATCTGCAACTGCTCGACCTGGCGCTGGGCGATGGCGCGCTCGCGCACCGGCTTGAGCAGCAGCGCCGAGATCCGCTCGAGGATGCTGATCGAGATGTTCTTGTAGACTGGCTCCTGGTGGAACAGCATGGCGCGGCGGCTCTCCGGCACCAGCGCAACGCCGGCCCGCCGAGCGGCGGCGGTGCTGCGGAAGGTTTTCGCGGCGCCATCGACGACAAGCGTTCCGCCGTCGGGTCTCAGCTTGCCGAACAGGATACGCGACAGCTCCAATTGGCCGCAGCCCATGAAGCCGTAGATGCCGAGCACCTCACCGGCGCGGGCCTCGAACGAGACGTCCTGCAGGCTGCGGCGGAGCGAGAGCTGATCGACCTTCAGCACCGTCGAGCCGTCCCCCGGTTGCGGGAGCATCAGGTCATCGGTGTAGCTGTGCTCCAGCGCCTCGCCGCCGCGGCCGATCATGGCTTCGATCAGCGCGCCCTTGGTGGTATCCGCGGACGCGGTCTCGGCGATCTTCCGCCCGTTGCGGAACACGGTGACCACGTCGGACACCCGCAGGATGTCCTCGATGAAATGCGAGATGAAGACGATGCTGGTGCCGTCGTCACGGAGCTTGTGCAGCGTCGTGAACAGGCGCTCGACCTCGGGTGGGGAGAGGGCGGAGGTCGGCTCGTCGAGGATGATGATGCGCGCGCCGGAGAACAGCACGCGGGCGATCTCGATCAGTTGCTGCAGGCCGATCGGCAGGTCGCCGAGCCGCGTCATCGGATCGACGTCGATGCCGAACCGGGACAGCTGCTCGCCGGCCTCGCGCGCCATCCGCCGCCATTGCACGAAGCCGAGGCGGTTGGTCGGCTGGTTGCCGAGGAAGACGTTCTCGGCGACGGTGAGATCGGGCGCGACGCTGAGTTCCTGATGCACCATGCCGATGCCGGCGGCATGGGCGTCGCGGGTGGAGCGGAAGCGGGTTTCCTTGCCGTCGAGCACGAAGCGGCCGGAGAACTCCGGATGCACGCCGGCGATGATCTTCATCAGCGTGCTTTTTCCGGCGCCGTTCTCGCCGACGAGACCATGGATCTCGCCGGCGTGCAGCGCGAAGTCGACCCCACGAAGGGCTTCGACACCGCCGAAGGCCTTCGTGATCTGGTTCAACTCGAGGATCGGGGAGCGTCCCTGCGACATGCGGACCGCTCAGATCAGGAAGTGATCCTCCATCCATTGCATACCGGCGGCGTTGGCCTTGGTCACCACGGGACCATCGGTCACGACGTTCTTCGGAATGCCCTGGCCACTCTTCTCGCCGCCGACCACCGCCGCGACGCCCGCGACGATCGCACCGCCATGGATGCGGCAGGACGGATTGCGCACGGTTGCGAACATGCGGCCTTCGCTGACCGCCTGGATCGCCGGCGGCATGGCGTCGACGCCGCCGATCAGGATGTTGGTGCGGTTGTGCGCCTTCATGATGTTGGCGGCGGCAAGCGCCATGTCGTCATTGTGGAAGAACGCCGCGTCGATCTGCGGATATTTCGTCAGATAGGTTTCCCAGAGCCGGGCGGTCTTGGAGACGTCCCAGTCGGCGGGCTGGGTGTCCAGCACCTCGACGTTCGGGAACTGCTTGACGACCGAGTTGAAGCCCTTGGCGCGGCCCTGCGCGCCGGTGTGGCCGAGCGCGCCCTGGGTCATGATGACCTTGCCCTTGCCGCCGATCGCGTTGCACAGCGCCTGCGTCACCGAGGCGCCCATGAACTCGTTGTCCGGGGCAAGGAACGAATGGACGTTGATCTGGTCGAGCGGCGCGATCAGCGTGTCCATGTCGATCACGGGGGTGCCGGCGTCGATCATCTTTTGCACCGGCTGGGTCAGCGTGCCGATGCCGAACGCCTGGATCGCGACGAAATCCCATTTCTGCGACGCCATGTTGTCAATTGCGGCGCGCTGCTTGACGGCATCGAGCTGGCCGTCGAACCAGGTCACTTCGACGTTGAACAGCTTGCCCCAGAATTCTGCGGCCTGCTTGCCCTGCGCGCACCACGTCGCCTGCAATCCGGCGTTGGAGAACGCGGCTTTCAGCGGCTTTTCCGAACGTCCCATTTCGGCTGCGAGCGCGGACGTCGTCACGCCCATTCCGCCGAACAGGCCGGCCGCAGCTCCGCCTGCCGCCGCCAATTGCAGAAGGTCGCGCCGAGTCGTCGACGCCTTGTCCATCCCCTTGTCGGTTCCTGGCATTGTTTGCTCCCTCTTCGTTTTTCTGACCGTCGGCGTCAGTTGCACGCGCCGCGGATAAAGGGAGTGTGTCACAATCGGAACGGTGACGCTACGCCTTCGCGTCCACGAGATGTTTCTGCTGCAGCACGATGGCCTCGATGTCGCGAAGCAGCTTGTGCCACGCAGCATCGATCTCGTCAGACCATTGCTCGCCGACAATGTCGCGCAAGCAGTCCGCGATCACGGCGAAGAATGCGACGAACAATTCGCGCGGCGTCCCGTAGGCATCATGCGAGAACACTTCGGATTCGATCAGGCGAAAATGTCCGCGGCGCTCGCCCGCGAAATCGAGGATGGCTTCGATCGTCAACGCCAGCATCGAGCCCTTCACCGGCTCGCTGCCTTCGGTGCGAAACATCGCCTGCGCCTCGGGATGTTCGCGAAACAGGCGCTGGTACACGTGCGGCGTCAGATCATCGCAAGCCGCGGCTGCGAGTTCAAAGCTGCGTTCGATTGGATTCGATGATGGAGTCATAGTGCTTTGCGATCATCACATAAAAAAAGAGCAGGGCTCCAAGCCCTGCTCCAAAAATTGTGTCGACCCTATTTGCCCCAAAAATTCGATTTGATCTTGATTCATGGGGTGACGCTGCTTGTGCGCGTCGGGCTCCTCCCGAGACTTGGACCACCAGGACACACCTCGCGGCTGGCCTGAGCCCGAATTGGTAGACTATCTTTCCAGCCTTGTCATCATTTTCGGCAACGATTGTTCAAATTTCGAGCAGTTTGCGAAATGATTGGGATAGTGCCACCGGCAGTTGCGAAAGTGAGCTGAAAACACGTGACGGGGTAAGGGGATACAAAGGCCTGTGGAGTGGCCGTGACGCAAGTGTCACGCCCGGCAATTTCCGTCAGCCGGAAGAAATGCGCGAGGTCGATGATCTCGACTTCCGAGGCCTGTGGTGGTTAGTTCCGTTCCGGATGGGTTTTGCGATGCGCCGGCGGCTGAAGATTTTTCTGCCCATAGTCCTGGTTGCCCTGCTGGTGCAGATTTTCGCGCCGATAGGGGCCTGCTGGGCGACGAGCCTTGCCCTATCCGATCCACTCGCGGCTGCCACCATCTGCCATGGCAATGCCGGCTCCGGAGCCGGGCAGGGTGACCAGACCGGTCATGATGCCCACGACGGTTGTTGTTCCGCATGCAGCGTGCTGCAGACCGGAGCGCCCGTTGATAACCCCGTAATCACGGCTCACGCCGTCGAGCGGCCTTCGACGCGCATCGCCTGGCTTGATTTCGCCAACGAATTCGATCGCTCGCCGGCGCGCCTCTCCGCGCAAGCCCGCGCGCCGCCGCTGTTTTCCTGACGACGTTCTCGCTGCCGGTGCGCCTCGCGCGCCGGCGAGTGCCTTAGAGCAAGCCGGCCGAAGAGCCGGTGTCAGGATTCATCCATGTTTCGATTTCATCCGCGGGCCGGGGCCAGTGCGCTGACGCTGGGCTTTGCGCTTTCCACGCTTACAAGTTGGGCAGAGGCTCAGACGACGCTGCCGTCCGTCACGGTCGACGCACCGCAGGCCGCGCGCGCGAAACCGGCAAGGTCCAAGCCGAAGACGCGCGCGGTTGCCGCCCGGCGGCCGGCAAGGCCGCTGGCGCCCCTGGCCGTGGCGGCGGCCGGCCGTGCGCAGCGCATCACGCCCAGTGCGGCGCGGGATGGCCTGAACCAGGGGCCGGCCGGTCAGACCCAAACCACCATCGACCGCAGCCAGTTCGACAATCGGCCGTCCTTCTCGGTGGCGGACGTGTTGCGGGACAGTCCCGGCATCTCGATCAAACAGGGCAATGGCCCACGTGATTTCGGCATCTCGATCCGCGGGTCGAATGCGAGGAATGGCTTCGGCATCCGTAACCTCGTGATCTTCGACGACGGCTTTCCGGTCACCCAGCCGGACGGCCTGTCTCGCAGCGACCTGATTGATCCGCACGCCTATGGCGCGATCGACGTGGTCCGCGGGCCATCATCGGCGCTCTACGGCAACTATGCGACCGGCGGCGCGTTGAATTTCCGGACCCGGCCGGGCGGCACGATCGACGGCGTCGAATACGGCGTCGACGGCGGCAGCTTCGGCTATCTCAACAACTATCTGGCCGCGGGCAAGAAGGTCGGCAATTTCGAGGGCTCGCTGTTTGCGAGCGACGCGCGTGGCGACGGCTACATCGGCAACAGCTGGTTCAATACCCAGACCGTCAATTTCCTCGGCACTTTGCAGGTCACGCCGGACGACCGTTTCACGTTCAAGCTGATCAACAACGATTTGACGGCGCGCCTGCCGATCCGCTCGTCGCTCAATCAGTTCTACCAGAACCCGTTCCAGCAGGGCTGCACCACCGGCGCCACGGCTGCTCCTGGGTGTGGGGCCGTCTCTCTGTTCAACAACGGCTTCAACGGAACCAAGTCCACCGAGACTGCGGTTCAAGCTGGCCTCGGCCGAGATGACCACCGGACGATCGTTGGGGGGCGCTGGGAACACGATTTCGACAACACGACTACTTGGCGCAACCAATTCGTCTTCGACGACAGGAACATCAATCAGCCGACGGGATCGACCAGCGCGCTGGGTGACTATCCTTCGTACAACTTCATGAGCGATTTGACCAAGCGCGGCGAATTGTTCGGAATGGATTCGACCACGATGGTCGGGGGTTGGTACAACACCCTCACGACGACCGGTACGACCTGGAACGTTTCGCCCGCGGGCAATGCGACACTCGGACTGCCACAGAGCAGTCTGTATCAATCGACAACCAACTATGGCGTCCGGGCGCGGGAAGAAATCAAGCTTGTTCCGTCGGTGACGGCGATCGCTGGGATCGGCTGGGAAACGACCACGCTGAACGGTGTCAACACTGCGCTGTCCTATCCGGTCATCAACAATCCCGCAATCGTGGGAGCGACCGTGACGCAAGCGGCGCCTGTGTTCACCAACACCGCGCCGGAGTTCGCGCTCATTTACAAGCCGGATAACGAATGGCAGCTACGTGCTCGCGTAGCGACCGGCTACGGTACGCCGCAAGTCAGCAATCTGTTCGTTCTGCCGAATGGGTCATCGGGTAACAACACGTCGCTCAAGACCCAGACCAACCTCGGCTACGACCTTGGCGCGGATTGGTCGCCCAACAAGAGCGTGAAGGTTAGCGCCACCGCCTTCTACGAATTCTTCAACAATGAACTTGTTTCTCAGGCGACGCCTGTGGCGGGAATTACATACACCTTCAACGCACCGCGCTCGGAGCATCGCGGCGTTGAACTCGCCGCTCAATGGGGCTTTTATCAGGGGTGGCGGCTCACGGCGGCCTACACCTATCTGGACGAGGTATATACCGACTACACGGAAAGCATCAGCGGCTTCACATTCAATCGGGTCGGGAACAAGATTCCCGGCGTCTCGCCGAATGAGTTGACGACACGACTTGGCTATGACCAGCCGTCGGGTCCATTGCAGGGACTCGGCGGGTTCGTCGAAGTCCAGTGGAAGGATGGCTTTTACATGGACAACGCCAATCTCCTGAAGGCGCCGGGCTACGAGCTGGTCAATCTCAACGTTCACTACACGACGGATCTGATCTCCGACTATTTCAGGTCGCTGAATCTGTATTTCGAGGTGCGGAACGTGTTCGATCGAACCTACATCGCCTCGGCGAACAATATCGCCAACTCGGTGACGGCGGCGGGCGTTCAAAATCCCGCGAGCATACTGGCGAACTCGACCAACTCGATCTATGCCGGATCGCCGCGCGCCTTCGTGGCGGGCATGAAGATCGCGTTCAAGTGAGGAGCGCATCGATGACGTCTCGCAAGTCTGCGGCTTGGATCGTGCTGGCGACGGTCATGCTCGGGGCCTTGCCCAATATCGCCGGGGCGCAGATGAGCCACCAGCACGCCTCGGAAGCGGCGTGCGAGGAAACCGTCCTGCGCTGCGCGACCAAAGTCACGCCCGCCTTCGCGCCGGACGGGACACTGTGGCTCGCATGGATGGCCGGAGGTGAGATCTCCGTCGCGAGCTCGAAGGATCAGGGCAAGAGCTTTTCCGCGGCGGTGCAGGTGACCCGGGACCGGCTCAACCTGGATTGGGGGCCGGATGCGCGCCCGAAGCTTGCGATCGACGCCAAGGGAGGCATCGCGTTGGCTTTCTCGACCTTCCGCGATCAGGCCTTCAACGGCCAGGTGCTGACCTCGCGTTCGACCGATGGCGGGCGCAGCTTCGATCCGCCGAAGCCGATCAATACCAGCAACGAGAGCCAGCGGTTCGAGGCGATCGGCTTCGATCCTTCAGGTGCCGTGTTCGCCGTCTGGCTCGATAAGCGCAACCGCGTGCCGGCGCAGCAGCGCGGCCAGAAGTATGATGGTGCGGGATTGTTCTTTGCGACCTCGAAAGATGGTGGCGCGAGCTATTCCGACGCGCAGCTTGTGGCCGACAACACCTGCGAGTGCTGCCGTCTCGCCTTGGCGTTCGACGGTGCCGGCCATCCGGTGGTCGTGTTCCGGAACATTTTCGAAGGCGGCGTGCGCGACCATGCGATCGTGACATTCAACGATCTGGCAACGCCCGGCGATGTGCATCGGGTGAGCCGCGACGACTGGCAGATCGCGGCATGTCCGCACCATGGTCCCAGCCTGACCATTTCGTCCGCAGGAACCTACCATGTGACCTGGTACACGAATGGCAAGGCGCGCAAGGGATTGTTCTATGCGCGGTCACGCGACGGCGGCAAAACCTTCTCCGATCCGCTTCCGGTCGGTCAGCCGAACCGCAGCCCGTCGCGGCCGCAGATCGTCGCGGGGCCGCAGGGGCTTGCGATGGCCTGGAAGGAGTTCGACGGGCAGAAGACGTCGATCCATCTGATGACATCACACGACGATGGTGCGACGTGGTCGAAGCCAACTGATATCGCCGACACAGCCGACAGCTCCGACCATCCGCTGCTGGTCTCGGACAGCCGGCAGACCTACCTGTCGTGGATGACCAAGGCCGACGGCTACCACTTTCAAGCGATCGAGGGCGAACCATGAAACGTTATTTGCTCGCGGCCCTTGTCCTGCTCGCAACCCTGCCGTCCGCACTGGCGGCGGGCGAGGGCGCGCCGAAGCCGTTCGAACGCGGCAGCTGGCAAAAGCTGCTGCATGCGCACGCCGGCCATCCGACCCTGGTGCATTTCTGGGGTGTCACCTGCGGACCATGCAAGGTCGAGCTGCCGCAGCTTGGCCGGTTCATGAAGGATCATCCCGATATCGACGTCGTCACGATCAGCGCGGATTTGGTTCCGAACCTTCCGGAGGCGACGCGATCGATGCTGGATCAGGCCGGGCTCGCTTCAGCCGAGAACTGGATTTTCGGCGACGGCTTTGCCGAGCGACTGAGATTTGAGATCGATCCGGCGTGGCAAGGTGATATCCCGCGAACCATGCTGATTGCCCGTGACGGAACGATCACGACGATCGAAGGATCGGCCGAAATCGCCGATCTGAACAAATGGTCCGAGGCCCAGGCCGCAACAATCCGATAGCACAGCTACTTCAATCTGAAAGGAAGCCGCCACCATGAAATCGTTCTCTCGCATCCTCACCCTCGCGACGCTGACTGCCGCGCTCGTGTCGACGTCCGTACGCGCCGAGGACGTCAAGGCCGGCGACCTCGTGATCACGCAGGCGTGGACGCGTGCCACGCCGAACGGCGCCAAGATCGGCGGCGGCTATTTAACGATCGAGAACAAGGGGACGACGCCCGACCGGCTTGTTTCAGGCTCCGGCGACGTCGCAGGCAAGATCGAAGTCCACGAGATGTCGATGGACAACGGCGTCATGAAGATGCGTGCGCTCGACAAGGGACTGACCATCGAGCCGGGCAAGACCGTGAAGCTCGCACCGGGCGGCTATCACCTCATGATGTTCGACCTCAAGAACCCGCTGAAGCAGGGCGACAAGGTGCCGGTCACGCTCGAATTCGAGAAGGCCGGCAAGGTCTCGGTCTCGCTGGATGTCCAAGCCGTCGGGGCGCAAGCGCCCGGTGGCAGCGATCATTCCGGCCATGGCGACCATTCCGGTCACATGGACATGAAGAAGATGTGAGGAAGCCATGCGATCACACACGCTCCTCATTGCCACGGCGGCGCTGCTCGTAGCGCAGCCTGCGGTCGCCCATATCACGCTTGAGGGAAAACAGGCGGCGGTCGGCTCGTACTACAAGGCGGTCTTTGCCGTGCCGCATGGCTGCGCGGGATCGGCGACGATCAAGATCCGCGTGCAGATTCCGGAAGGCGTGATCGGGGTGAAGCCGATGCCGAAGCCCGGCTGGACCCTCGATACGGTCGCCGGCAAATATGCTGCCCAGTACGACTTTCACGGCGCCAAGCTCACCGAGGGCGTGAAGGAAGTCGCCTGGAGCGGTGGCAAGCTCTCCGACCAGAACTACGACGAGTTCGTGATGCAGACGTTTCTCACCGACACGCTGAAGGCGAATACCACGTTGTATTTTCCCGTCGTGCAGGAATGCGAGCAGGGCGTCAGCCGCTGGATCGATATTCCGGCCGAGGGGCAGGGCGGTGGGCACGACGGCAGCAAGACGCCGGCGCCCGGCCTCAAGCTGCTGCCGAAGTCGTAAGCCGTGCGGACGGTCGCAAGTCTTGTCGTTGCAAGTCTTGCCGCGTTGTTCGTGGCGCTGTGTCTTGCGACCTCGGCCGACGCGCATGCCGTCCTGATCGCCGCTGAGCCGGCGGACGGCAGCGTGGTGACGGAGGCACCGAAGATGGTGGTGCTCCGCTTCAACGAAGCGGTGGCGCCGACCGCGGTCAGCCTGCTCGACGCTGCGGGCAAGCCGCGCGACGTCAGGATCCGCACCGTCGATCAATCTGTCATGGTGACCCTGCCGGCGGACTTGCCTCAGGGTACACAGGTGGTCAGCTATCGCGTGGTGTCGCAGGACGGCCATCCGGTTGCGGGCTCGTTGTTGTTCTCGATCGGCGTCGTCACCGGCTCGGCGGCGCCAACTGGCGACGGCGTGCTGCATGCGCTGATCTGGCTGGCACGGCTCGGGCTCTATCTCGGACTGTTTGCCGGCGTCGGTGGTGTGTTCTTTGCCGCCTGGATCGGGCAGGGAGCAGCGGGTGGACGGCTGATCATGTGGTCGCTGGCGCTCGGCCTCATTGGCGCGATCGCCTCGCTTGGCTTGCAGGGTGTCGACCTGCTGAACCTGCCGATCACGGGCATCTTGACATGGGCGGCATGGGCCAGTGCTGCCGGCACCAGTTTGTTTCCCGCGCTGCTGCTCGCGATTGTCGCGATGTTGATCGCGGCGATCGCCTGGTGCAGTCCGTCGTTCGGCGCGGCCTGGATCAGCACCGCGGTCGCAATGATCTGCGTCGGGCTGTCGCTTTCGGTCAGCGGCCATGCCGCCACCGCTTCTCCGCAATGGCTGACGCGGACCGCGCTGTTCATCCATGGTGTTGGCCTCGCCTTCTGGATGGGGGCGCTCGGGCCGCTCGCCGTGCTGGCCTGGCAGCGCAAGGATTCGCTGCTGCGGGTGCTCCGGCGCTTTTCGACGCTCGCGATGCCGGTTGTTGCGTTGATCGCTCTGTCGGGCCTCGCACTTGCCGTCGTTCAGCTCGAAAGCTTTGGCGCGCTGATCGACACCGGGTACGGCAACGTCCTCCTCGCGAAACTTGTGCTGGTGTCGCTGTTGCTCACGCTCGCTGCGCTGAACCGGCTGGTGTTCACGCCGGCCATCGCGCGCGAATTTTACCGCACGCGGCCGCTGCAGCGCTCGATCGCGCTCGAGTTCGTACTGATGATCGCGATCCTCGGCCTCGTCGCGCCGTGGCGCTTCACGCCGCCGCCGCGCGTGCTGGCGATGTCGGACGACGTCCCGCTCGCGGTCCATATCCACACCGATGCCGCGATGTTCCAGGTGTTGATCGCGCCGGGCAGGGTCGGGCAGAACGATTTCGTGCTGCAGCTGATGAACGGCGATGCCAGCCCGTTCGCGGCCAAGGAGGCGACGCTGACGCTGAGCCTGCCGGATCGCGGCATCGAGCCGTTGGAACGCAGCGCAGCGCTCGGTCCCGACGGCTATTGGCACGTCAAGAAGGTGCCGTTGCCGGTCCCGGGCCGCTGGCACATGCAGATCGACGCCCTTGTGACCGATTTCAGGAAAGTGACGCTGGAAGACGATTTCGAGGTCAGGTAAACGCACGACCAGCGCGCCGGGCACGCCGGTGGGACGCAAATCGCCGAAATGGCGGAAAATCGCCTGATTTGAAGGGCTTTTGTCATTTGGCGGCCTTGTGTTTTCACAGCCGATCCGGTTTCACTGCTGCGCTTCCCACGCTTTCCTGATTCCCGAGTAACGCCATGCGATTGTCGCGGTTTTTCCTGCCCATCCTGAAAGAAAACCCGAAAGAGGCGGAGATCGTCTCGCATCGGCTGATGCTGCGCGCGGGCATGATGCGGCAAGAGGCCGCCGGCATCTATGCCTGGCTGCCGCTCGGCTTCCGGGTGCTGAAGAAGATCGAGCAGATCGTTCGCGAGGAGCAGAACCGTGCCGGCGCACTCGAGCTGCTGATGCCTACGCTGCAGCTTGCCGATCTCTGGCGTGAAAGCGGCCGCTACGACGCCTATGGTCCGGAGATGCTGCGCATCCTCGATCGTCACAAGCGCGAGTTGCTGTACGGACCGACCAACGAGGAGATGATCACCGAGATCTTCCGCTCCTACGTCAAGTCCTACAAGAACCTGCCGCTCAACCTCTACCACATCCAGTGGAAGTTCCGCGACGAGCAGCGTCCGCGCTTCGGCGTGATGCGTGGCCGCGAATTCCTGATGAAGGACGCCTATTCGTTCGACCTCGACGAGGCCGGTGCACGGCGCTCCTACAACAAGATGTTCGTGGCCTATTTGCGCACCTTTGCGCGGATGGGCCTGAAGGCGATCCCGATGCGGGCCGAGACCGGTCCGATCGGCGGCGATCTGAGCCACGAATTCATCGTGCTGGCGGAAACCGGCGAGTCCGGCGTGTTCATCAACCGCGATGTGCTGGACCTGCCGGTGCCGGGCGAGGACGTCGATTATGACGGCGATCTCACGCCGATCATCAAGCAGTGGACCTCGGTCTATGCTGCGACGGAGGACGTTCACGAGGCTGCACGCTTCGAGCAGGAAGTGCCTGAAGCAAAGCGGCTCAACACCCGCGGCATCGAGGTCGGCCAGATCTTCTATTTCGGCACCAAATATTCCGACACCATGAAGGCGATGGTGGCGGGCCCCGATGGCGTCGACGTGCCGATCCACGGCGGCTCCTACGGTGTCGGTGTGTCGCGCCTGGTCGGTGCCATCATCGAGGCCTGTCACGATGACGCCGGCATCAAGTGGCCCGAGGCGGTCGCGCCGTTCCGCGCTGCGATCCTCAACCTCAAGCAGGGCGATACCGCGGTCGACGGTGCCTGCGAGCAGCTCTATCGCGAGCTCTCGGCGAAGGGTGTCGACGTGCTCTACGACGACACCGATCAGCGCGCCGGTGCCAAGTTCGCCGCCGCCGATCTGATCGGTATCCCCTGGCAGATTCTCGTCGGACCCAAGGGGCTCGCGGAGGGCAAGGTCGAAGTGAAGCGCCGCAGCGACGGTTCACGAGAGAACATGAGCCCCGCGGACGTGGTCGCGAAGCTCGCGGGTTAAAGTTTATTCACGCCGTATCTATCGGCGGGGTAATCCGGCCACATTTGACCCGAATCATGGGATTATCGAGAGATGGATGAGACCATGAGCGAGCCAGTCCGTACCCCGCCGTTTGCGCCATTCGAATGGCTGCTGTCCGGACGCTATCTGCGCGCACGCCGCAAGGAAGGGTTCATCTCGGTCATCGCCGGCTTTTCCTTCCTCGGCATCATGCTCGGCGTTGCGACGCTGATCGTGGTGATGGCCGTCATGAACGGCTTCCGCAAGGAACTGCTCGACAAGATCCTCGGCCTCAACGGCCACCTTCTGGTGCAGCCGCTGGAATCGCCGCTGACCGACTGGAAGGACGTCGCCGATCGTATCAGCCAGGTGCAGGGCATCCGTCTCGCCGCGCCCGTCGTGGACGGACAGGGGCTCGGATCATCGCCGTTCAACGCGGCCGGCGTCTTCATCCGCGGTATTCGCGCCGACGATCTCAACAACCTCACCTCGATCGCCAAGAACATCAAGCAGGGCACGCTCGAGGGTTTTGACGAGGGGCAGGGGGTTGCGATCGGCCGCCGGCTTGCCGACCAGCTCTCGCTGCATGCCGGCGACATGATCACGCTGGTCTCGCCGAAGGGCGCGGTGACGCCGATGGGCACCACGCCGCGCATCAAGCCCTACAAGATCACGGCGGTGTTCGAGATCGGCATGTCGGAATACGATTCGACCTTCGTGTTCATGCCGCTGGCCGAGGCGCAGGCCTATTTCAACCGCAACAACGACGTGTCCTCGATCGAGGTGTTCACCACCAATCCGGACAAGATCGACACCTACCGCAAGCTGGTGACGGAGGCGGCCGGGCGGCCGGTCTTTCTGGTCGACTGGCGGCAGCGCAATTCGACCTTCTTCAACGCGCTGCAGGTCGAACGCAACGTGATGTTCCTGATCCTGACCATGATCGTGCTGGTCGCGGCGCTCAACATCGTCTCGGGACTGATCATGCTGGTGAAGGACAAGGGCCAGGACATTGCGATCCTGCGCACCATGGGCGCCTCGCAAGGATCGATCATGCGGATTTTCCTGATCACCGGCGCCTCGATCGGCGTGGTCGGAACGCTGACCGGGTTTGCGGTCGGCATGCTGATCTGCCTGAACATCGAATCGATCAGGCAGTTCCTGTCATGGCTCACCAACACCGAGCTGTTCTCGCCGGAGCTGTATTTCCTTTCCAAGCTGCCGGCTGAGGTCGATTTCGGCGAGACGCTTGCCGTCGTGATCATGGCGCTGACGCTGTCCTTCCTGGCGACGCTCTACCCGTCGTGGCGCGCCGCGCGCCTCGATCCGGTCGAAGCGCTCCGGTACGAATAGGGGCGCACATGGCAGAGGGGGCGGAAGACGTACCGGTTGTCTATCTTCATGATATCAAGCGGGAATACAGGCAGGGCGAAGCGACGCTGACGATCCTGAACGGCGCCAAGCTCGCGCTGTGGCCCGGTCAATCGGTCGCGCTGGTGGCGCCGTCGGGATCCGGCAAGTCGACGCTGCTGCACATCGCGGGCCTGCTGGAGAGTCCCGATGAGGGTGAGGTCTATGTCGCGGGCACGCCGACCTCGCAGATGTCCGACATCGACCGCACGCAGATTCGCCGCTCCGATATCGGCTTCGTCTATCAGTCGCACCGGCTGCTGCCGGAGTTCTCGGCGCTCGAGAACGTCATGCTGCCGCAGATGATTCGTGGCCTCAAGCGCTCCGAGACCGTGAAACGCGCGACTGAGATTCTCGCCTATCTCGGGCTTGGCGACCGCATCACCCATCGTCCCGCCGAACTCTCGGGTGGCGAACAGCAACGCGTGGCGATCGCGCGCGCGGTTGCGAACGCACCGCGGGTGCTGTTTGCGGACGAGCCGACCGGGAATCTGGATCCGGGGACAGCCGATCACGTCTTCAACGCGCTGATGCAGCTCGTGAAGGCGACCCGGGTAGCGATGCTGATCGCGACCCACAACATGGATCTCGCTGCGCGGATGGATCGCCGGGTGTCGCTGTCGAACGGACAGGTCGTCGAACTCGAATAGCGTTTCGCGCGAAGCGGGTCGCAGTTCGTGTGAAGAACACACGCTAAGCACAGGAATCTAGGGTTTTTTCCGCCCTGCTTCAGTCGGAATGGAAGGGGCTTGAGCCCTCAATAGGCGGGCCGAGGCCGTCTGCCGGACTGGCTCGGCCGACGATCGATCGGCGGCCCGGCATAATACGGATTGTTGATGCACATCGCGGCGAGGCCGGACGCTGAGGCGCGGCACTGCTCCAGCGACGTGTAGCCGCAGTCGGTGTCCTCGCCGCCCCACCGGTAGTTCGTCTTGCAGACCGGCGAGGTCGAATCGTATTTCTGGGCATTGGCTGGCGTGCTTGCGATCGTACCCAGCACCAAGAGCGCCGGAAACAGTGCCAGAATCAGGTTTTGCATCGGAAGCTCCAATCGATCTGGCGCCGGCAACGCGAGCGCTGAATGTCCATGCAAATAGGCGCCCGCGTGCGGGGGCGATCAACTCACATTCCTGCGGCGACGACGCCGGACCGGGCGTCAGTGAATGAAAAGGTCGAAGAAATTGCCCTCACGGCGGTCGCGCGGTGAGGCGTGCAGATAGGAGCGCGGGTCGTTGTCGCCGGCATAATAGGGGTTGGCGATGCAGTTCTGTCCGATGCCCGAGGCGGTCGCGAGGCACGCTTCATAGGACGGATAGGAACAGTTGCTCAGGCCGGGATAGCGGTCGCCCTGGATGCAGAACGGGTAGCGCACGCCGACGGCATAGGAGGGCGTAGTACCAAGCGTAGCGAGCGCGACCACAGACGCCGTAGCAGCAAGAATCATCGTCCGCATGTGCATTCCTTATCGCTGCGAGGATTCGATCTCGGCGACGATCCAAATCGGACAAGCCGGTTCCGGTCAACACGATCTTGCGGGCAGCTTGCCCACGCAGTTTTGAATTGTGAAAATTGTGCGGCAGCTATGTGGCAAAAGTTCCAAGAAGTGCTTGTAACGCAGTATTAACTTCAAATTTGAGCGAAGTCGTTTGGGCCTGCCTGTTGCAGCGAAGTTACAGCAATTCCGACGGGGGCTGCTATGACGGTGTCTCGCGGCCTTGGGGGCCTGTAGAAAAAGTTGGAACGGGAAAATGAAAAAGATTTTGCTTGTCACCGCCAGCCTGCTCGCGCTCAGCGCGACCGCTGCCTCTGCGGCTGACCTCGCGGCTCGCCCTTACACGAAGGCTCCGCCGCCCATGGTTGCCGCTGTTTATGATTGGACCGGCTTCTACATCGGTATCAACGGTGGTTGGGGCCAGAGCCACGACAACCGTTCGGTCGACGGCATCGGCCAGGCTGGCAGCTACGATGCCAACGGCGGCACCGTCGGTGGCCAGGTTGGCTACCGCTGGCAGACCGGCGGCTGGGTCTGGGGTCTGGAAGCTCAGGGCAACTGGGCTGACTTCTCCGGCAGCACCGGCAACCTGCTCGTCCCGGGCGGCACCGTCCGCTCGAAGACCGATGCGTTCGGCCTGTTCACCGGTCAGATCGGCTACGCCTGGAACAACGTCCTGCTGTACGCCAAGGGCGGTGCTGCGGTCACCGATCGCAACTACCAGTTCCTGGCTCCCGGCGGCGCGCTGGCTTCCTCGACCGGTTACGACACCCGTTGGAGCCCGACGGTCGGCGTTGGCCTCGAGTTCGCCTTCTCGCAGGGCTGGTCGCTCGGCATCGAATACAACCACATCTTCGAAGACACGCACGGTGCGACCTTCGTGACCCCGGCTGGCGTTGCCGTGGCCGGCTTCCACACCGGTGGCGACACCGACATGGTCCTCGGCCGTCTGAACTACAAGTTCGGTGGCCCGATGATCGCGCGTTACTGATCGCTCGCTTAATCCAAGCGGCATCGAAAACCCCGGGCTTCGGCCCGGGGTTTTTTGTTGGCCTGGCGGATTACCCATTGTGGCAAGTGGGCGGGGACGAAAAATGGGGGCATATTTGTTCCCATGGGACAGTGGCTAAAGGCGGCCTTGGTCATTTTCGGCTTGTGCGCCGGATGGATGGTCATTGGTTACCTGGCCTTCGATGCTGATGACGATGACGTCGTCCAGACCATCGTGGCGCATAAAAAATCGCACAAATGACCCTAAGCGGCCCAGAGGCCCAACCAGTTCGCCACGCGGATCATTGATATCGCTACGGGCGAGGCGCCTGACAGCGATCCTACGCCGGAGGAAGAGGGCAAAGAGCGGGGATGAAGCTCTGGAATGAGCGCGCGCGAAGTCGCAGGGCTGGAGAATAGAACCAATGGCGCTGCCAGCTCCCGCCACGATTAACCAAGGGATTTTCTTTCGGGGGCAGTTTTCAAACTGACCCACTACCCTCGCTTGACTCCAAGAACAAAAAAGGAACAATGTTCTGCATACGTTCCAGTTCAGGGAGAGCGGCCATGTTGAAGATCTTCGTGCAGGAAGCTGCAGCGCTGGCATCGATCACGCTGTTCGTCGGGATGATCGCGGTTTGGGCCCAGCTGATCACTCAGTTCTGAAAATGCGCCCGCGGGGCAGGGGCATAGCTTGCTTCTGGGGAAAAGCAGGACGACCTGCCGCCACGCCGGGTTCGGCGTGGACTTGGCAGGGCCCAAGCCCCACGATGGGGATGCGAGTCGGGTCTGAAGCGTTCGAGTTCCGGCTTTGGCACTCGCGCCATCCCTGACTTCAAGAGATCCCGTAAGCAGCCATGCCGAATGCCGGATTCGTTCATCTCCACGTCCATTCCGCCTATTCGCTGCTGAAGGGCTCGATCAAGATCGCCAAGCTCGGCGAGCTCGCCAAGGCTGACCGCCAGCCGGCGCTGGCGCTCACCGACACCGACAACATGTTCGGGGCGCTGGAATTCTCCGACAAGATGGCCGGCTACGGCATCCAGCCGATCGTCGGCTGCGAAGTTGCGGTGGATTTTGGCGACGTCGACCCCAATACGCGGAGCATCCTGGCGACGACCGGGCCGACGCGAATCGTGCTGCTGGCGGCCCGCGAGCGCGGGTACCAGAACCTGATGCGGCTGAACTCGCGGGCGTTCCTGGAGACGCCGGTGAACCAGACGCCGCACATCAAGCTCGACTGGCTCACCGACGCCGCCGAGGATTTGATCGCTCTGACCGGCGGGCCCGACGGGCCGATCGCGCTGGCGCTGCGTGCCGAGCAGGCGGCGCTGGCCGCGACCCGCTGCGAACGTCTGGCGAGCCTGTTCGGCGATCGTCTCTACGTCGAATTGCAACGCCACGGCATCGATAAGGAGCGCCGCACTGAGGGCGGCCTGATCGATCTCGCCTACAGCAAGGGCCTGCCGCTAGTCGCGACCAACGAGCCGTATTTCGCCACCAGTGACGACTACGAATCGCATGATGCGCTGCTGTGCATCGCCGGCGGCCACCTGATCGCCGAGACCAACCGCGAGCAATTGACCCCCGATCACCGCTTCAAGACCCGTGCGGAGATGGCGGTGCTGTTCGCCGATATTCCGGAGGCGCTGGCCTCGACGGTGGAGATCGCCGAGCGCTGCTCGTTCCGCCCGAAGACCCGCAAGCCGATCCTGCCGTTCTTCACCGTCGGTGCCGCGGCGAGCTCCGACGCCGCCGCCGACGAAGCCGCCGAGCTGAAGCGCCAGGCCGAAGAGGGCCTCGCCAACCGCCTGCGGGTGCACGGTCTCTCGCCGGGCATGACCGAGGAGGACTACGCCAAGCGGCTTGCCTTCGAGCTCGACGTCATCACCCGCATGAAATACGCGGGCTACTTCCTGATCGTCTCGGACTTCATCAAATGGGCGAAGGCGCAGGGCATTCCGGTCGGACCAGGCCGCGGCTCGGGCGCGGGCTCACTGGTCGCCTGGGTGCTCACCATCACCGACCTCGATCCGATGCGCTTCGCATTGCTGTTCGAACGCTTCCTCAATCCCGAGCGCGTCTCGATGCCGGACTTCGACATCGACTTCTGCCAGGACCGCCGCGGCGAGGTGATCCAATACGTGCAGGAGCGCTACGGTCGCGACCAGGTGGCGCAGATCATCACCTTCGGTACGCTGCAGGCGCGCGGCGTGCTGCGCGACGTCGGGCGCGTGCTGCAGATGCCGTACGGGCAGGTCGACAAGCTGACCAAGCTGGTGCCGCAGAATCCCGCGGCTCCGGTGACGCTGGCGCAGGCGATCGAAGGCGAGCCCAAGCTGCAGGCGTTCCGCGACGAGGATCCGGTGGTGGCGCGCGCGTTCGACATCGCGCAGCGCCTCGAGGGTCTGACGCGCCACGCCTCGACCCACGCCGCAGGTATCGTGATCGGTGATCGGCCGCTGAGCGAGCTGGTGCCGATGTACCGCGATCCGAAATCCGACATGCCGGTCACCCAGTTCAACATGAAATGGGTCGAGCCGGCGGGCCTCGTGAAGTTCGACTTCCTCGGCCTCAAGACGCTGACGGTGCTCGATGTCGCGGTCAAGCTGCTCAAGCAGCGTAACGTTGACGTCGACCTCGCGACACTGCCGATCGACGATGCGCCGAGTTACCAGATGCTGGCCCGGGGCGACGTCGTCGGCGTGTTCCAGGTGGAAAGCCAGGGCATGCGGCGCGCGCTGATCGACATGCGGCCCGACCGCTTCGAGGACATCATCGCGCTGGTCGCGCTGTATCGCCCGGGCCCGATGGCGAACATCCCGACCTATTGCGCGCGCAAGCACGGCGATGAGGAGTCGGAATATCTGCATCCGATCCTTGAGCCGATCCTGAAGGAGACCTTCGGCGTCATCATCTACCAGGAGCAGGTGATGCAGATCGCGCAGCAGATGGCGGGCTATTCGCTCGGCCAGGCCGACCTGCTGCGCCGCGCGATGGGCAAGAAGATCCGCGCCGAGATGGACAAGCAGCGCGACATCTTCGTCGCCGGCGCGATGAAGAACGGCGTTGGGAAGGGGCAGGCGGAGACGATCTTCGAGCTGCTCGCCAAGTTCGCCGATTACGGCTTCAACAAGAGCCACGCGGCGGCCTATGCGCTGGTGTCGTACCACACCGCCTATATGAAGGCGCATTATCCGGTCGAGTTCCTCGCGGCGTCGATGACGCTCGAACTCAACAATACCGACAAGCTCTCCGAATTCCGCTCCGAGGCGCAGCGCCTCGGCATCAAGGTCGAAGCGCCCAACATCAATCGCTCCGGCCCGACCTTCGAGGTCAGCGGCAACACGATCTACTACGCGCTCGCCGCGCTGAAGGGTGTCGGCATCCAGGCGGTCGAGCAGATCATCGAGGAGCGCAACAAGAAGGGCGCCTTCACCTCGCTCGCCGATTTCGCAGCAAGGGTGAGCCCGCGCGCCGTCAACAAGCGGATCATCGAAAGCCTTGCGGCGGCCGGCGCGTTCGACACGCTGGACCCGAACCGGGCCCGCGTGTTCGCCGGCGCCGATGCGATACTGGCCGCCTGCCAGCGCAGCCACGAGGCGGCAACCTCAGGCCAGAACGACATGTTCGGCAGCGCTCCGGATGCGCCGAGCATCATGCTGCCGCAGGTCGAGCCATGGCTGCCCGCGGACCGGCTGCGGCGCGAATATGATGCGATCGGCTTCTTCCTGTCGGGTCATCCGCTCGACGACTATGCGACCGCGCTGAAGCGGCTGCGCGTGCAATCCTGGGCGGAATTCTCGCGTGCGGTGAAGACCGGCGCCACGGCCGGCAAGGTCGCGGCAA
The DNA here is from genome assembly GCF_042258955.1 of Bradyrhizobium sp. ma5. Classification (NCBI taxonomy): domain Bacteria; kingdom Pseudomonadati; phylum Pseudomonadota; class Alphaproteobacteria; order Hyphomicrobiales; family Nitrobacteraceae; genus Bradyrhizobium; species Bradyrhizobium sp. ma5. Next base: position 4,863,392 of record NZ_CP170156.1, on the reverse strand, counting down.
CCGTGGTGTCGCGGATGGAGCGGCGCACCAAGACCGGCAACAAGATGGGCATCATGGGGCTGTCGGATCCGACCGGCCATTTCGAGGCGGTGTTGTTCTCCGAGGGCCTCGCGCAGTACCGCGATGTGCTGGAGCCTGGGGCGGCCGTGCTGTTGCAGCTCGGCGCCGAGCTGCAGGGCGAGGACGTGCGAGCGCGGGTGCTGCACGCCGAGCCGCTCGATCACGCCGCGGCGAAGACGCAAAAGGGCCTGCGAATCTTCGTGCGCGACACCAAGCCGCTGGAGTCGATCGCGCGCCGGCTCAACATGCCGGACGCCGCGCCCGCCCCGGGTGGCGCCGCAAGGCCACCGGCGGTCAAGCCCGCACCGTCGGCAGCGCCGGCAGGTGCTGCCGACGGCGACGTCTCGCTGGTGATGATGCTGGATCTCGAGACTGAGGTCGAAATGAAGCTGCCCGGCCGCTACAAGGTCTCGCCGCAGATCGCCGGCGCGATCAAGGCGGTCACGGGCGTGGTCGACGTGCAGACGCTTTAGACGACGATCCCGGCGACGCTGCGGAAAACCAATGGCTTTGGCTTAAGCACTATTGCAACCACACCGTGCTTCTTTCTATGGCCGCGCCTGCTGGGAATTTCGGGGGCGGGATGTTTGGACGTTACGCGGCCTTGCTGGCCGGTGTGTTGATGGTGTCGGGCTGCGTGAGCGATGGTGTCGGCACCAACTATGCGGCGGTCTCGCAGAAGTTCGGGCCGCCGAAGCCGGGGCATTCCCGCGTCGTCGTGCTGCAGGAAAAGCGCAAGGGACTGAGCATGGCGATCTGTGCCTGCGACGTGAAGCTCGATGGCGAGCCGATCGGCGAGGTCGCCATCGGCACTTATGCATTCGCCGATCGGTCCGCCGGCCGGCACCAGTTGGTCGCCAGCGAGGTGATGTTTCCCGGCGAGACCACGCACAATTTCACGACCGAGCCGGGCCGCACCTATTTCTTTCTGGTGAAATCGAGCGAGCGGCATGATGCCGTCACCGGCGTGACGATGGTGGGAGGTCTGGTCGGTGCCGTCGTTGCATCGGCCGCGACTTCGACCGCCGGCAATCCCGGGCCGGGCGATTTCGTTGTACTGGACGAGGCGACCGCGCGCACGACGCTGGCGGACCTGCAATTGGCGCAATAGGGGGCGTCCGGCCGGGCTCCTGACGGGGGCTCTTGTCGGCCACATCGGACCAGTTTTGGCCAAAACGGGCCAGTTCCGGGGCTCAAAGAGCCCATCCGGCCGGCGTAACCGGCCGTATTTCCTTGCTTCTGGCGCAAATCGCGCTATATAGCGCGCCATCTCACACGGAAACATGGCTCTCAAAGGCCGTCCGGTGGCAACCGGGCCATTCAGGCTCGTTTGCTCACACGTTTCCGGAGGAACCAACCGGAGAATTAGATCTATGTCGCTGCCCGAATTCAACATGCGTCAGCTTTTGGAAGCCGGCGTTCACTTTGGCCATCAGTCCCACCGCTGGAACCCGAAGATGCAGGATTACATCTTCGGCGCCCGCAACAACATCCACATCATCGACCTCGCGCAGACCGTGCCGATGCTGCACCGTGCTCTGCAGGCGGTCAGCGATACCGTCGCCAAGGGCGGCCGTATCCTCTTCGTCGGCACTAAGCGCTCGGCCCAGGACGGCGTTGCCGATGCGGCCAAGCGTTCGGCCCAGTACTTCGTCAACTCGCGCTGGCTCGGCGGCACGCTGACCAACTGGAAGACGATCTCGGCCTCGATCAAGCGCCTGCGCCATCTCGACGACGTGCTGTCGTCGGGCGACGCCAGCTCCTACACCAAGAAGGAGCGCCTGACCCTGCAGCGCGAGCGCGACAAGCTCGACCGCTCGCTCGGCGGCATCAAGGACATGGGCGGTCTTCCCGACATGATCTTCGTGATCGATACCAACAAGGAAGACATCGCGATCCAGGAAGCCCAGCGGCTCAACATCCCGGTCGCTGCGATCGTCGACACCAATTCGGACCCCAAGGGCATCACCTATGTGGTGCCGGGCAATGACGACGCCGGCCGCGCGATCTCGCTGTATTGCGATCTCGTGGCGCGCGCCGCCATCGACGGCATCTCGCGCGCCCAGGGCGATTCCGGAATCGATATCGGCGCGTCGGCTGCGCCCGTGCAGGAAGAGCTCCCGGCGGCTGCGCCGTCCGGCTTCCAGGGCCTCGCTGGTCCGCGCGGCACCGCCGACAACCTCAAGAAGCTTACCGGCGTGTCCGGTACGATCGAGAAGAAGCTCAACGACCTCGGTATCTTCCACTACTGGCAGCTCGCCGAGCTCGACCACGACACCGCGCACAAGATCGGCGAAGAAGTTGGTCTGCCGAGCCGTGCCGACGCTTGGGTTGCCCAGGCCAAGACGCTCGCCGAAGCGGAATAAAAGTTACGCGGCGTGGCCGGGTCTCGCCCGGCCGCCGCTTCAATTCCACGAACAACGATTTCCCTGTCGCTGACAGCGGCGCCATCGGGCGCCGCGGTTTCTGTACAGGCAAGAAGGACATTGAACGATGGCAACGATCTCAGCAGCGATGGTCAAGGAACTCCGCGAGTCGACCGGCGCGGGCATGATGGATTGCAAGGCGGCGCTGACCGAGACCGACGGCGACATGACCGCCGCGCAGGATTGGCTGCGCAAGAAGGGCCTCTCCAAGGCCGCCAAGAAGGCTGGCCGCGTCGCTGCCGAGGGCCTGATCGGCGCGCTGACCTCCGGCACCAAGGGTGTGCTGGTCGAGGTCAATTCCGAGACCGACTTCGTTGCGCGCAACGAGCAGTTCCAGGGCCTGGTCAAGATGATTGCGCAGGTCGCGCTGAAGCACGGCTCCGACGTCGAGGTCATCAAAGCCGCCAAGGTTGGCGACTTCACGGTGGAGCGGGCGATCTCGGACGCGATCGCCACCATCGGCGAGAACATGTCGCTGCGCCGCGCTGCTTCGCTCGAGGTGAGCAAGGGCGTGGTGTCGAGGTACGTCCACAACGCCGTCGTCGAAGGCGCCGGCAAGATCGGCGTGATCGTGGCGCTGGAGTCCACTGGCAAGACCGACGAGCTCGCCGTGCTCGGCCGCCAGCTCGCCATGCACGTCGCGGCGGCAAAGCCGCTGGCGCTCGACCCGGCCGGGCTCGATCCGGAGACCGTCAAGCGCGAGAAGGACGTGCTGGCCGACAAGTACCGCCAGCAGGGCAAGCCGGAGAACGTCATCGAGAAGATCGTCGATTCCGGCCTGAAGACCTACTACAAGGAGGTCTGCCTGCTCGATCAGGCCTTTATCCACGACAGCGGCAAGTCCGTTGCCCAGGCGGTGAAGGAAGCTGAGGGTAAGGTTGGCGGGCCGATCAAAATCGCTGGCTTTGTGAACTATGCTCTCGGTGAGGGAATCGAGAAGCAGGAAAGCGACTTCGCCGCCGAAGTCGCGGCCGCCAGCGGCAAGAAGTAACCGCTGACACCAAGGCGTCCGGCGCACGCGCCGGAGGCCTGCCTGCGCGGGATAAGAAAGCGATCGCATCATGGCTGAGCCGATCTATCGTCGCGTGGTGATCAAGCTGTCCGGCGAATATCTGGCCGGCTCCCACGGGTTCGGTATCGATCAACCGACCGTCGACCGTGTCGCCGACGACCTGATCGCGGCCCGCAAGCTCGGCATCGAGGTCGCCGTCGTGATCGGCGGCGGCAACATCGTCCGCGGCGTCGAGGTGTCCTCGCGCGGCGTGTCCCGGCCGACCGGCGACACCATGGGGATGCTTGCCACCATGATGAACTGCCTCGCGCTCGAGGCGGCGATCGAGCGCAAGGGGAGCCCGGCGCGGACCTTGTCGGCATTCGTGATGCCGGAGATTTCCGAGCTGTTCACCCGTAGTGCGACGCACAAATATCTCGCCGAGGGACGCATCGTCCTGCTCGGCGGCGGAACCGGCAACCCGTTCTTCACCACCGATACCACCGCCGTGCTGCGCGCGGCCGAGATCGGCGCGCAGGCGGTGCTGAAAGCCACCAATGTCGACGGCGTCTACAGCGCCGATCCGAAGAAGGACCCCAAAGCCAAGCGCTTCGACCGCCTGACCCATTCGCAGGCAATCGAGGGCGGTTACAAGGTCATGGACGCGACCGCTTTCGCACTTGCCCGCGAGACGTCGCTGCCTATCATCGTGTTCTCGATCGCGGAGCCCGGTTCGATCGGTGCGATTCTGCGCGGTACCGGACACGGCACGGTCGTCGCCGGCTGATTGCCGCGCCTCCGGGTCCAGACTTTGGACCCGAGGGCGTCGACAGCCGGTTTCTAGTAAAGGGAGAAGCGTCATGGCCGCAGCTGGTTTTGACATCAACGACGTGAAGCGCCGCATGCAGGGCGCTACACAATCGCTCAAGCACGAGCTCGGCGGTCTGCGTACCGGCCGCGCCGCTGCCTCCATGCTGGAGCCGGTCCAGGTCGAGGCTTACGGCTCGCATATGCCGCTCAACCAGGTTGCGACCATCAGCGTGCCCGAGCCGCGCCTGCTCTCGGTGCAGGTCTGGGACAAGTCGATGGTGAAGGCCGTGGAGAAGGCGATCATCGACTCCAATCTCGGCCTTTCGCCGGCAACCGAAGGCCAGGTGTTGCGCTTGCGGATTCCCGAACTCAACGAGGAGCGCCGCAAGGAACTGGTCAAGGTCGCGCACAAATACGCGGAAGCTGCCAAGGTAGCGGTACGCCACGTGCGCCGCGACGGCCTCGACGTGATCAAGAAGCTCGAGAAGAATCACGAGATCTCCGAAGACGATCAGGAGCGCCTGTCGAACGAGGTGCAGAAGGCGACCGACGGCGTGATCGCCGAAGTCGATCAGCTGCTTGCCGCCAAGGAAAAGGAAATCCTGACGGTCTGAAGGCGCTACGGGAAAGAGCCGATGTCGAATGCCGCCGCCCCAGCAACTGACGGACCGGATCGCTCCGGCAGTCCGTTGCATGTGGCGATCATCATGGACGGCAACGGGCGCTGGGCCGCTTCGCGCGGCCTGCCGCGCGTCGAGGGCCACCGCCGCGGCGTCGAGGCACTGCGCCGCGTGGTGCGTGCGGCCCATGAACTCGGCATCGTCTATCTCACGATCTTTTCGTTCAGCTCGGAAAACTGGTCGCGCCCGGCCAGCGAGATCGGCGATCTGTTCGGCCTGCTGCGCCGCTTCATCCGCAACGATCTGGCGACGCTGCATCGTGACGGCGTGCGGGTGCGCGTGATCGGCGAGCGCGCCGGGCTCGACCCCGACATCTGCGCGCTGCTCAACGAGGCCGAGGAGCTGACGCGGAATAACGTCAAGCTCAACCTCGTGGTCGCCTTCAACTACGGCTCGCGGGCGGAGATCGCTGCCGCCGCGCGGCGCCTTGCGCGCGAGGTCGCCGAGGGCAAGCGCGACGCCAACTCCATCGATGCCGATACGCTCGGGCAATATCTCGATGCGCCCGACATTCCGGACCCCGACCTGATCATCCGCACCAGCGGCGAACAGCGGCTGTCGAACTTCCTGATGTGGCAGGCCGCCTATAGCGAGCTCGTGTTCGTGCCGATTCACTGGCCGGATTTCGACAAGGCGGCGCTCGAAGGCGCGATTGCGGAATACGGCAAACGTGAGCGCCGGTTCGGCGGCCTCGCCGCGAAAACCGGATCGTGAGCGAGCGCGAAGCCGCACCGGCGGCAGCAAGCGAGCAATCGCCGGCGGCACCAGGCGAGCAGGGCTCGCGCAACCTCGTGATGCGCGTGGTTGCGGCGCTGGTACTGGCGCCGGTCGCGATCGCGCTGGCCTATCTGGGTGGCGTGGCCTGGTCGCTGCTGGTGACGCTGATTGCGGTCGGATTGTTCGCGGAATGGCTCATGGTCACCGGGCTCGGACGCGAACTCCGCGTCATGGTGCCCGGTGTTGTCGCGCTGCTGCTTGCCGGACTTTGCCTGATCGCCGGCCGCATTGATGCGGCGCTGGCGGTCCTCGCCGTCGGTGCGGTTGTTGTGGCGCTGACCTCGGGCGCGCGGCGCAACTGGGCGATTGCGGGATTGCTCTACGCTGCGGCCGCAGAGATCGCATCGGTGGTGCTGCGTCTCGATACGGCGAAGGGCTTTGCCGCGCTGATGTTCGTGCTGCTGATCGTGTGGGTCACCGACATCGGCGGCTATTTCGCGGGCCGCAGCATCGGCGGGCCGAAGCTTTGGGTGCGGGTCAGCCCGAAGAAGACATGGGCTGGCGCGGCCGGCGGTTTCGTCGCGAGCCTGTTGGTTGCGGCCTGCTTTGCCGCCTTCGAGATCGGCACGACCGGGCCGCTGCTGATGCTCGGAGCCGTGTTGTCGGTGGTCTCGCAGCTTGGCGATCTCTTCGAATCCGCGGTCAAGCGGCGGTTCGGGGTGAAGGACTCGAGCCACATCATTCCCGGCCATGGCGGCCTTCTGGATCGCCTGGACGGATTTGTCGCGGCCGTCGTTGTGGCGGCGATTTTCGGCTTTCTCCGTGGTGGCGCCGATGGCGTCGGACGCGGTCTTATGGTTTGGTGATGAGATGAGCGCAGTTCCGTTGCGTAACAACAAGGCCGCGGCGGCATCCGCCGCGCGGTCCGTGACCGTCCTCGGTGCCACCGGCTCGATCGGCGACAGCACGATGGATCTGCTGCGTGGCGCGCGCGACCGCTACCGGGTCGAGGCGCTGACCGCGAACAGCAATGTCGAGGGACTGGCCAAGCTCGCCAAGGAGTTCGGCGCGCGGTTCGCCGCCATCGCCGATCCGGCGCGACTTTCCGAATTGAAGGACGCGCTGGCCGGAACCCGCATCGAATGCGGGGCCGGGGAGAGCGCCATCATCGAGGCGGCCGCGCGGCCGGCGGATTGGGTGATGGCCGCGGTCAGCGGCGCTGCCGGATTGAAGCCGGCACTCGCCGCTGTCGATCGCGGCGCAACCGTCGCGCTCGCCAACAAGGAGTGCCTGGTCTGTGCCGGCGATATCTTCATGGAGCGGGCCAAGAAGGCTGGCGCCTGCATCCTGCCGGCGGACTCCGAGCATAATGCGCTGTTCCAGGCGCTGGCTTCCGGCAATCGCGAGGAACTGACGCGGGTGATCATCACTGCGTCCGGCGGGCCGTTCCGCACCTGGGCTCCCGCCGACATCGAACAGGCGACGTTGGAACAGGCGCTCAAGCATCCGAACTGGAGCATGGGGCAGAAGATCACGATCGATTCCGCCTCGATGATGAACAAGGGCCTTGAGGTGATCGAGGCGTCCTATTTGTTCGCCCTGTCGCCCGACGAGATCGACGTGCTGGTGCACCCGCAGTCGATCATCCATGGCATGGTCGAGTTCTCCGATCGCTCCGTGATGGCCCAGCTCGGCACGCCCGATATGCGGATCCCGATCGCGCATTGCCTCGGCTGGCCGGATCGGATCGTGGGCCCGTCAGCCAAGCTCGATCTCGCCAAGATCGGACAGCTCACCTTCGAGGCGCCGGACTTTCAGCGTTTCCCTGGGCTGCGCCTCGCCTACGAGGCGCTGCGCCTCGGGCATGGCGCGACGACGGTCTACAACGCCGCGAACGAAATCGCGGTCGCCGCGTTTATCGCCGGCAAGATCAAGTTCGGTGCGATTGCCCGGCTGGTCGAGGCGACCATGAACGATTGGATCAGGTCGGGGAATCAGCCACCACTGAACTCGGCGGATGATGCGATTTCCGTTGACCATATCGCGCGAAATAAAGCTGCCGCCCTATTGCCTCAAATTGCCTTAAAGGCAACCTAGAGGGTTGGGGACGGAGCCTATGGCTCTTGTCGAGGGGAATTCGAATGCTCGAGTATTTGCTTCATAGTATCAATGCGTTGAGCCATGGGCTCCTCGGCTATATCGTTCCCTTCCTCTTCGTCCTGACCATCGTTGTCTTCTTTCACGAGCTCGGCCACTTCCTGGTCGCGCGCTGGGCCGGCGTGAAGGTGCTGACGTTCTCGCTGGGGTTCGGACCGGAGCTTGCCGGCTTCAACGACCGGCATGGCACACGCTGGAAGATCTCCGCTATCCCGCTCGGCGGTTACGTCAAATTCTTCGGCGACGACAGCGAGGCATCGACGCCCTCGACGGAGACGCTCGCCGCCATGACGGCGGAGGAGCGCGAAGGCAGCTTCCACCACAAGTCGGTCGGCAAGCGTACCGCAATCGTCGCGGCCGGTCCGGTGGCGAACTTCATTCTAGGCGCCCTGATTTTCGCGGGCATGGCGCTCTATTACGGCAAGCCCAGCACGATCGCCCGGGTCGATGGCCTGGTCGCCGAAAGCGTCGCTGCGAACGCAGGGTTCAAGGTCGGTGATGTCGTCGTCGATATCGATGGCAGTGCGATCCAGAGCTTCGCCGACATGCAGCGGATCGTAGCTTCGAATGCTGGTTCAGAGCTTGGTTTCAAAGTGAAGCGGGACGGCGCGATCGTTTCGCTGAAGGCGGCGCCGGCGCTGAAGGAGGTCAAGGACCCCTTCGGCAATGCCCACCGAATCGGCGTGCTTGGAATCGAGCACAAGGCCCAGGTCGGCGAATCATCCAGTGCTCCGGTCGGCGTGCTGGAAGCGATGAAGATCGGTGTCGAGCAGGTTTGGTACATTATTTCCAGCACGTTCAAGTTCCTGGGGTCGCTGTTCGTCGGGACCGGCAATCCGGCCGAGGTGAGCGGGGTCATTGGAATCGCGAAGCTGTCGGGGCAGGCCGCGAGCGCCGGATTCCAGTTCGTCGTCAATCTCTGCGCCATCCTCTCAGTCTCGATCGGGCTGTTGAATCTGTTCCCGATCCCGCTTTTGGACGGTGGACACCTCCTGTTCTACAGCGCGGAGGCGCTTCGTGGACGCCCGCTCTCGGAGCGGACGCAGGAGGTGGGTTTCCGAATCGGTCTGGGTTTGGTTCTGATGCTGATGGTGTTTGCGACGTATAACGACATCCTCAGAATCGCTGGGTCCTGAAACGGGGCTTTTCTGTGGCGTTGCCAATGGGCAACGTCTTGGTATGAAAATGGAAATGTTCAGCTGTAGTAAGTTTGCCCCCTAGGCAAAGTTGGCTACAAGCTGAGCGGCAGGTTGGGAATCTGTCGGGTCGTTGGGGAACGGTCCGGCATTGCTAAAGATAAGGGCGCGTTGCGCATGATGTTTGGAATGCGAGTGAGGGGGGGGCTGTTCGCCGCCTTGGTCATGTTCGCCGCGCCAGCGGCGGCCACCTTGGCGGCCGTTGCTGTCTCTGCGCCTGCGCATGCGCAGACTGTTGATTCGATTGCGGTGGAGGGGAACCGTCGCGTCGAGCTCGAAACCATTCGTTCCTATTTCCATCCCGGACCGGGCGGTCGGCTGGGCCAGGCCCAGATCGATGACGGCCTGAAGGCGCTGATCGAGACCGGCCTGTTCCAGGACGTCCATATCGATCAGCGGGGCGGGCGCTTCGTCGTGGTCGTGGTCGAGAACCCGGTGATTGGCCGCGTTGCCTTCGAAGGCAACAAGAAGGTCAAGGACGAGCAGCTCACCGCCGAAGTCCAGTCCAAGCCGCGCGGCACCTTCTCGCGCCCGATGGTGCAGTCGGATGCCCTGCGCATTGCCGAAATCTACCGCCGCTCCGGCCGTTACGACGTGCGGGTCAATCCGCAGATCATCGAGCAGCCGAACAACCGCGTCGACCTGATCTTCGAGGTCAATGAAGGCGTGAAGACCGGTGTGCGGTCGATCGAGTTCCTGGGCAACAATGCCTATTCGGCGTCCCGCCTGCGCGACGTCATCAAGACCCGCGAATCGAACCTCCTGAGCTTCCTTGGCGGCAACGACGTCTATGACCCGGACCGGGTCGAAGCCGACCGCGACTTGATTCGCCGCTTCTACCTCAAGAACGGCTATGCCGATGTACAGGTCGTGGCCGCACTGACCGAATACGATCCCGACAAGAAGGGCTTCCTGGTTACCTTCAAGATCGAAGAGGGCCAGCAGTACCGCGTCGCCGCCGTCAACTTCACCTCGTCGATCGCAACACTCGACCCGAACGCGCTGCGCTCGTACTCGCGCGTCAATACCGGCTCGCTCTACAACGCCGAGGCGCTGGAGAAGTCGGTCGAGGAGATGCAGATCGAGGCATCGCGCCGCGGCTATGCATTCGCGGTGGTCCGGCCGCGCGGCGACCGCAATTTCGACAATCACACGGTGTCGATCACCTTCGCGATCGATGAAGGTCCGCGCACCTATATCGAGCGTATCAACGTCCGCGGTAACAGCCGCACGCGCGATTACGTGATCCGCCGCGAATTCGATATCTCGGAAGGCGACGCCTACAACCGTGCGCTGGTGGACCGTGCAGAGCGCCGGCTGAAGAACCTCGACTTCTTCAAGACAGTGAAGATCACCACCGAACCCGGATCCTCCAGCGATCGCGTCATCCTGATCGTCGATCTCGAGGAGAAGTCGACTGGCGACTTCTCGGTGTCGGGCGGCTATTCGACCACCGACGGCGCGCTGGCTGAAGTCAGCGTCTCCGAGCGCAATCTGCTCGGCCGCGGCCTGTTCGCGAAGGCGTCGGTGACCTATGGCCAGTATGCCCGCGGCTACTCGCTGTCGTTCGTCGAGCCCTATCTGCTCGACTATCGTGTCGCGCTCGGCCTCGATTTCTATCAGCGCCAGCAGCTGTCCAACAACTACATCGCCTACGGCACCAAGACGCTCGGCTTCAGCCCGCGTCTCGGCTTCAGCCTGCGGGAAGACCTGTCGCTGCAGCTGCGCTACTCGATCTATCAGCAGGAAATCACCCTGCCGTCGACGCTCAACAACTGTAACAACAATCCCTTCCTGGCTGACGGCGTAACGCCCAATCCCGCATTCAATCCGAGCCCGGCCTATGCGAACCTGAACGGGATCAGCCTGGTGTCGACCAATGGTCTCGGCTGCTACAGCGACGGTGAAGCCTCGCTGCCGGTCCGCAAGGAACTGGCTGGCGGCAAGACGTTGACGTCGGCGCTGGGTTATACGCTCAACTACAACACGCTCGACAACAACAAGAACCCGACCGACGGTCTGATCGTCGACTTCAAGCAGGACTTCGCCGGCGTCGGTGGCGACGTCAGCTACATCAAGAGCGCGATCGACGCGAAGTACTACACCCCGCTGGTCTCTGATATCGTCGGCGTGATCCACGCCCAGGGCGGCATCCTGAACAAGCTGGGCAGCGACGAACTGCGCATGCTGGATCACTTCCAGATGGGCCCGAACTTGGTCCGCGGCTTCGCGCCGAACGGCATCGGTCCGCGTGACATCAATCCGTACGGCACCATGGACGCCGTCGGCGGCACCAAGTACTGGGGCGTGTCGGCGGAACTGCAGATGCCGTTCTGGTTCCTGCCGAAGGAAGTCGGGCTCAAGGGCGCGGTCTATGCCGACGCCGGCGGCCTGTACGACTACAAGGGACCGACCTCGTGGGCGGCGACCGGCGAAGTCAACACGCCCGGCTGCGTCAGGCCGACCAACAACCCACCGTCTCCGGGTACCTGCTTGGGTCTGAGCTATGACGACAGCAAGGTTGTCCGTACCTCGGTCGGTGTCGGCCTGATCTGGCAGTCGCCGTTTGGTCCGCTGCGCTTCGATTACGCCGTACCGCTGACCAAGGGTGCGTATGACCGCGTGCAAGAATTCCGGTTTGGCGGCGGCACGACTTTCTAACACCGCTGATCGACCGGACTGCGACGGATGGAATGGCGCAGCCGATCTTCTACAAGAGTCCTCCTTCGTCATCGCTGGCTGAAATTGCCGCGCTGACGAAGGCGCAACTGGTCGACCCCGAAAGGGGCGCGCTTCAGATCAGGGGGCTGGCTTCGCTTGACGAGGCCGGTCCGATGCATCTCGCGTTTTTCGACAATCTCAAATACGCCGACCAGCTTGCCGCGACCAAGGCCGGTGCCTGCCTGGTCAGCCCGCGCTTCGAGGCGCAGGTGCCGAAGGGCACCGCGGTGCTGCGCGCGGCGAAACCGTTCCAGGTGTTCGTCGAGCTTGCCCGCGAATGGCACGCCGATGCGCTGCGGCCGCAATCCTGGTTCGGGACCGAGGGCATCGCCCCGTCGGCGATCATCGATCCCACCGCGCGCCTCGAGGACGGCGTCATCGTCGATCCGCTGGTCGTGATCGGCCCACGGGTCGAGATCGGCGCCGGCACCATCATCGGCGCCGGCGCGGTGATCGGCGCCGACGTCAAGATCGGCCGCGACTGCAATGTCGGCGCCAAGACCACCATTCAGTTCGCGCTGATCGGCAACAACGTGCTGATCCACCCGGCCTGCAATATCGGCCAGGACGGCTACGGCTTCATCTTCTTCGGGCCGGCCGGGCACGTGAAGGTGCCGCAGACCGGCCGCGTGGTGATCCAGAACAATGTTGAGGTCGGCGCCGCCTCGACCATCGACCGCGGTTCCCTGCGCGATACCGTGATCGGTGAGGGCACCAAAATCGACAACCAGGTCCAGATCGGCCACAATGTGACCATCGGCCGGCACTGCCTGCTCGCGGCCCAGATCGGGCTCGCCGGCAGTCTGACGATCGGCGATAATGTTGCGCTCGGCGCCAAGGTGGGCATCAACAACCACCTCAAGATCGGCGACGGCGCCCAGGTGACGGCGATGAGCGCGGTCAAGGACGACATTCCGGCCAATGGTCGCTGGGGCGGGCACTTCGCCAAGCCGACCAAGCAGTGGTTCCGGGAAATTATCGCGGTGGAGCGCCTGGTGCGCGACAACGAAGCCAAAGGCAAGGAACAGGAGTGATGGAGGAGGCACCGGTCAAATTCGAGCTCGTGGATATCAACGATATCCTGAAGACGCTCCCGCATCGCTTTCCGATGTTGCTGATCGACCGGGTGATCAAGATCCGCACCGACTACAGCGGCATCGGCATCAAGAACGTCACCTTCAACGAGCCGCCGTTCCAGGGGCATTTCCCGGATCGTCCGGTCTATCCCGGCGTGATGATGATCGAGGCGATGGCGCAGACCGCCGGCGTGATCGGCATCAAGTCGGTCGAGGGCACCGAGAAGCCGCGCGCGGTGTATTTCCTCACCATCGACAAGTGCAAGTTCAGGAAGCCGGTGATGCCCGGCGACACCATCGAGTACCACATGCGCTCGCTCGGCCGCCGCAAGACGATGTGGTGGTTTCACGGCGACGCCAAGGTCAACGGCCAGGTCGTCGCCGAGGCCGATGTCGGTGCGATGCTGACGGATTAGAGCAACGTCAGCTCGCCGCCGTCACGACGTGCTGCAGGCATATCGGCCGTCCGCGCCGGCGATCCGCAGCACGCGATTGAGGAAGACGCCCATCGATGGTGCGATCATCAGTGCGTCGTAGGTCTCCGTAGGCACGCCGCAATAGTGCTGGTAGCTGCCCCTGACCGCGACCAGCAGCGTGCGCTCGCTTGCGCTGTAGCAGACCCGCTGGACGATCGTGCTGCGGTTGATGTCGCGACACTCGAAGCTCGAGAGATTGACGGTCGTGCTGTTTCCGAGATCGACGGTCTCCGGACCGACCGGCGCGGAGAACAGGCTGAGGATCAGTGCGGCGGCCCGGACCATGGATCGGTTGCGACCTTCTCGTTTGCAACAGGCGGTCATCATACGTCACTGGACAGGGCGGGCAAAGTCGCGCTAACGACCGCTCAAATCGACTGATACCACCTTGGCGCGATTAACGAATTCCGGACCGTAACGACATGAGCATGATCGACCCCACTGCGCGGATTGCGGATGGCGCTATGATCGGGGCCGGCACCGAGATCGGTCCGTACTGCATCATCGGCCCCAACGTCGTGCTGGGCGAGAACTGCAAGCTGATCGCGCATGTCACTGTCAGCGGACACACGAAGATCGGCGCCGGCTGCGTCATCTCGCCGTTTGCCGCGCTCGGCGGGCCGCCACAGGATCTGAGCTATCGCGGCGAACCGACCCGTCTTGAAGTCGGCGAAGCCTGTACGATCCGCGAAGGCGTGACGATGAATGTCGGCACGATCAAGGGCGGCGGGCTCACCCGCGTCGGCGACCGCGGCTTCTTCATGAACAACAGCCATGTCGGCCATGATTGCATGGTCGGCAATGGTGTGATCTTCGCGACCTCGGCGACGCTCGGCGGCCACTGCGAGATCGGCGACTCCGTCTATATCGGCGGCCTGTCAGCAGTGCACCAGTTCACCCGCGTCGGCTCGCAGGTGATGATCGGTGGCGTCTGCGGCGTGCGCGGCGACATCATCCCGTTCGGGCTCGCCAACGGTCAATATGCGGTGCTCGAAGGGCTCAACATCATCGGCATGCGGCGGCGCCAGTTCACCAAGGCGCGGCTCGCGACGGTGCGCGCGTTCTATCAAAAGCTGTTCCACGGCCCCGGCATCTTCGCCGAGCGGCTGGTGTCGGTGCAGCCGCTCGCGGGCGAGGATCCTGCGATCGCGGAGATCCTCGCCTTCATCGAGGGCGGCAAGCTCCGGCCGCTCTGTCTTCCCGCCGACGTCAATTGAGCAGGGGATGGCCGCCAGCATGACGTCAGCGGCTCCCTCGCTTTCCTCGCCGGTCGGCGTGATCGCCGGCGGCGGCGCCATGCCGTTCGCGGTCGCCGATCAGCTCACCGCGCGCGGCATCACGCCGGTGCTGTTCGCGCTGCGCGGCGCCTGCGATCCGGCGCGCGCGCAGCGGTTTCGTCATCGCTGGATCTCGGTCGGCCAGCTCGGACGCGCGACCCGGCTGTTCCGCGACGAAGGCTGCCGCGACCTGATCTTCATCGGCACGCTGGTGCGTCCCGCGCTGTCGGAGATCCGGCTCGACTGGGGCACGCTGCGTTTGCTCGGCCACGTCGTGCGCGCGTTTCGTGGCGGCGACGATCATTTGCTGTCGAGCGTTGGCCGCATCCTCGAGCAGCAGGGATTTCGCATGGTCGGAATCAAGGATGTCGCGCCCGATCTCCTGATGCCTGAGGGCGCCGTGACGCGCACGACGCCGGACTCGAGCGCGCTCGCCGACATCGCACGCGGACGCAGTGTGCTCGATGCGCTCGGCCCGTTCGACATCGGTCAGGCCGCCGTGGTGATCGACGGTCACGTCGTTGCGGTTGAGGACATCGAAGGCACCGATGGGCTGCTCGCGCGGGTGGCGCGGCTGCGCGCCGAGGGCCGTATCCGCGCCAAGGCCGGCCGCGGCGTGCTGGTGAAGGCGCCGAAGAGCAAGCAGGATCTGCGCTTCGATCTGCCGACCATCGGCCCTCGGACGGTTGAGGGCGCGGCCGCGGCGGGCATCGCCGGGATCGCCGTGATTGCCGGTAACACGCTTGCCGCCGAGCCGCAGGCCCTGATCGAGGCCGCCGACGCCAAGGGGCTGTTTGTCATCGGACTGGCGGGCTGATGCAGGCGCGCAGTCCCAGCAGCGGCCGCAAGATCTTCCTCATCGCGACCGAGGAGTCCGGTGATCGCCTCGGCGCGGCACTGATGAAGGTGCTGCGCCAGCGCCTCGGCGATGCCGTGCAATTTTCCGGCGTCGGCGGCCGGCAGATGACGAGCGAGGGTATCGATCCGCTGTTTCCGATCGAGGAGCTCTCGATCATCGGCTTTGCCGCCGTCGTGAAGCAATTGCCGAAGATCCTGCAATTGATCCGGCGTACGGCCGATGCCGTGCTCGATGCTGCGCCCGACATGCTCGTCATCATCGACAGCCCTGACTTCACCCACCGCGTCGCGCGCCGCGTTCGCGCGCGCAACCCGAACATTCCGATCGTCAACTACGTGTCGCCATCGGTCTGGGCGTGGCGGCCGGGTCGAGCGCGCGCGATGCGAGGCTATGTCGATCACGTGCTCGCGCTGCTGCCGTTCGAACCGGAGGAATATCGCAAGCTGCAGGGGCCGCCATGCAGCTATGTCGGACATCCCCTGACCGAGCAGCTCACTGCGCTCCGGCCGAACGAGGAGGAACAGAAGCGGCGCGATGCGCAGCCGCCGGTCCTGCTGGTGCTGCCCGGAAGCCGGCGCAGCGAGATCAGGCATCATCTGGCGCTGTTCGGCGCGGCGCTCGGCCAGCTCAGCAAGCAAACCCCGTTCGAGCTCGTGCTTCCGACCATGCCGCATCTCGAGGCCATGGTGCGCGAAGGCGTCGCGTCGTGGCCCGTGGTGCCGCGGCTTGCCGTCGGCGAGACCGAGAAGCGCGCCGCATTCCGCGTGGCCCGCGCGGCGCTCGCAAAGTCGGGCACGGTGACGCTGGAGCTCGCGCTGTCAGGCATTCCGATGGTGACGGCCTATCGCGTCGGTGCTGCGGAAGCGTTCATCCTGCGCCGTGCGATCCGGGTGTCGTCGGTGATCCTCGCCAATCTCGTGATCGGCAGCGACATCATTCCCGAGTTCCTGCAGGAGGACTGCACGCCGGATAAGCTCGCGCGCGCACTGGGTGACGTCCTCGCGGATTCGCCGGACCGTCTGCGGCAGCTCGTGGCGTTCGCGACGATGGACGGCAAGATGTCGACCGGCGACCAGCCGCCGAGTGTCCGCGCCGCCGACATAGTGCTCGCGGAAATGAGCCGGCGTTCAACCTAGTCATTCGGTCATCGTGGTGATGCGGCGACATGTGGCCGCAACGGTTCCGCTTGCTTTGGGAATTTAGGCTGCGCTAATATTAGTAATAACTAATATTGATGCGGAGCGCCGTCATGAAGATCGATCCTGTCGCCTATGTCGGAGCCGTCGTTCGCGAAGTCGCGGTCCGGGAGCGCGATGGCAAGCCGGCGTGGGCGGTCATCGCGACCCGCAGCTACGACACCGACATCGCCGATCTCTGGGACGCGCTGACCAATCCCGAGCGCATTCCGCGCTGGTTCCTGCCGATCTCGGGCGATCTCAGGCTGGGCGGCCGCTATCAGTTCCAGGGTCAGGCGGGCGGGGAAATCACGACGTGTGAGCCGCCGCGCCGGCTTGCCGTGACCTGGGAGGCGATGGGCGCCGTCAGCTGGGTCACCGTGACTCTGGCCGACGATGGCGCCGGCGGCACGCGGCTCGAGCTGGAGCATCTTTCACTGATCGAGGGCGACTTCTGGGATCGCTACGGGCCCGGCGCGGTCGGTGTCGGCTGGGACCTCGCCTTGATCGGGCTCGCGCTCTATGTCGCGGCAGGCCCCGGCGGGCAGTTCGACCGGGCGGCAGCCGAGGCCTGGCCCGGCTCCGGGGACGGCAAGGATTTCATCCGCCGCAGCAGTGCGGACTGGTGCAGGGCGTCGATCACGGCGGGAACGGACGAGGCGGCGGCACGTCGGGCCGGAGCCAACACGACGTCGTTCTATTGCGGCGAGCCCGAGCCGGGCGGTGGAGGCTAGCGGTGCACGCCTTCGACATCTTGGGCGATCCGGTTCGCCGGCGCATCCTGGAACTGCTGGCGACCGGCGAGCATAGTTCGGGCGACGTCGTTGCCGTCGTGCAGCGCGATTTCGGCATCACCCAATCGGCGGTCTCGCAGCAGCTGCGGATCCTGCGGGACGCCGGTTTCGCGTCGGTGCGCGCCGACGGCACGCGCCGGATCTATGCCGTGGAGCCGGCGCGGCTGCGCGAGGTCGATGACTGGCTCGACCGGTTCAGGGCGTTCTGGCTGCCGCGTCTCGATGCGCTCGCGACCGAGGTCGCGGGCGGCAAACGAAAACGGCGCCATCGGGAATGATGGCGCCGTCTCGAACTTGTCAGCGATGAAGCTTACTTGCGCTTGTCGATCGTCACATAGTCGCGGCGCGCCACGCCGGTGTAGAGCTGGCGCGGACGGCCGATCTTCTGCTGCGGATCCTCGATCATCTCGCTCCACTGGCTGATCCAGCCGACGGTGCGGGCGACTGCGA
Organism: Bradyrhizobium sp. ma5; assembly: GCF_042258955.1. Classification (NCBI taxonomy): domain Bacteria; kingdom Pseudomonadati; phylum Pseudomonadota; class Alphaproteobacteria; order Hyphomicrobiales; family Nitrobacteraceae; genus Bradyrhizobium; species Bradyrhizobium sp. ma5. The sequence goes on along the minus strand of NZ_CP170156.1, from coordinate 4,845,527 downwards.
ACAGCACGGTGAACATCGAGGTCGGGAATCCCATCGCCTTCAGCGTGATGCCCGAATAGAAGTCGACGTTCGGGTAGAGCTTGCGGTCGATGAAGTAGGGATCGCTGAGCGCGATCTTCTCGAGCTCGAGCGCAACCTTCAGCATCGGGTCATCGCCATGGCCGGTCTCGGCCAGCACCGCGTGACACATCTTCTGCATGATCTTGGCGCGCGGATCGTAGTTCTTGTAGACGCGGTGACCGAAGCCCATCAGGCGGACTTCGCTGTTCTTGTCCTTCACCTTGGCGATGAACTCGGGGATCTTGTCGACCGTTCCGATCGACGACAGCATGGCGAGCGCGGCTTCGTTGGCGCCGCCATGGGCCGGACCCCACAGGCAGGCGATGCCGGCCGCGATGCAGGCGAACGGGTTGGCGCCCGAGGAGCCGGCGATACGCACCGTCGAGGTCGACGCGTTCTGCTCGTGATCGGCATGCAGGATGAAGATCTTGTCGAGCGCGTCGGCGAGCACCGGGTTGATCTTGTATTCCTCGCACGGCACCGCGAAGCACATCTGCAGGAAGTTCTCGGCGAAGGAGAGCGAGTTCTTCGGATACACGAAGGGCTGGCCGATGGTGTATTTGTAGGCCATCGCCGCCAGTGTCGGCACCTTCGCGATCATCCGCATCGAGGCGATCATGCGCTGTTTCGGATCGTTGATGTCGGTGGAGTCATGGTAGAACGCGGCGAGCGCGCCGACCGCAGCAACCATGATCGCCATCGGATGCGCGTCGCGGCGGAAGCCCTGGAAGAAGCGCGCCATCTGCTCGTGCACCATGGTGTGGTGGATCACGCGATGGTCGAAGTCCTTCTTCTGCGCCGGGGTCGGAAGCTCCCCGTAGAGCAGCAGGTAGCAGGTCTCGAGGAAGTCGCCGTTCTCGGCGAGCTGCTCGATCGGGTAGCCGCGGTATTCGAGGATACCGGCGTCGCCGTCGATATAGGTGATCTTCGACTGGCAGCTGCCGGTCGAGGTGAAGCCGGGGTCGTAGGTAAACACCCCGGCCTGGCCGTAGAGCTTGCCGATGTCGATGACATCAGGCCCAACCGTGCCGCTCAGGATCGGGAAATCGTAGTTCTTGTTGCCAATGGTGAGTGTGGCTGTCTTGCTGGATTTTGCGTCCATCGTGATATCCCCGATGAAATCGTTGCGAAAACCGACCTTGCCCAGTCGCTAATTTGCGGCCCATGGCGGGGCGGAACGGCTTGTGGAGAAAGCGTCCGGGGATGGGTAGCTCATTGCAATGTGCGCTGCAAGATGGACCCTGGAGGGGGTCCATGCAGGATCACACCGCCTGATCGGCGAGACGAGCGAGACACTCCTGGCGTCCCAGCACGGCCAGCACGTCGAATATGCCCGGCGACGTCGTCCGGCCCGTCAGTGCCACCCGCAGCGGCTGGGCAACAGCACCGAGTTTCAGATTGTTCTGCTCGGCGAAATTCCGCATGGCGGTCTCTGTGGTTTCCGCCGTCCAGTCATTGACGGCCTCCAGCGCGGTGCGCAGCCGGCCGATCAACGCGCGTGTTTCCGGCGTGAGTAGCGCGGATGCTTTCGGATCGAGCTCCAACGGGCGATCGGCGAAAATGAAGTAGGCGCTCGCGATCAGCTCGATCAGCGTCTTGGCGCGCTCCTTCAGGTTTGGCATCGCCCGCAGCAATTGCGCGCGGGTGGTGTCATTGAGCTTGGCCTTCAGCGCGGCGCCTTCAGGAACATAATCCAGCACGCTCTCGAATTGGGTCACGAGGGATTGATCGTCGCTCTGCCGGATATAGTGGCCGTTGAGGTTCTCCAGCTTGGCGAAATCGAACCGCGCCGCCGAGCGGCCGATGCCGGAGAGATCGAACGCGTCGATCATCTCCTGCGTCGAGAAGATCTCCTGGTCGCCGTGGCTCCAGCCGAGCCGGACGAGATAGTTGCGCAAGGCGGCCGGCAGATAGCCCAGCGCTCGGTAGGCATCGACGCCGAGCGCGCCATGGCGCTTCGACAGTTTCGAGCCGTCGGGCCCATGGATCAGCGGAATGTGGGACATGCTCGGCAGCTCCCACTCCAGCGCGTCGTAGATCTGCTTCTGGCGCGCGGCGTTGATCAGGTGGTCGTCGCCGCGGATGATGTGGGTGACGCCCATATCGTGGTCGTCGACCACGACCGCGAGCATGTAGGTCGGGGTGCCGTCGCCGCGCAGCAGGACGAGGTCGTCGAGGTTCTCGTTCTGCCAGACCACGCGGCCCTGGACCTGATCCTCGATCACGGTCTCGCCGGTCTGCGGCGCCTTGAGGCGGATGGTCGGCTTGACATCGGAAGGCGCGGACGCCGGATCGCGGTCACGCCACATGCCGTCATAGAGGCGGGTGCGGCCCTCGGCGCGCGCTTTCTCGCGCATCGCGGCCAGTTCCTCCGGGGTGGCGTAGCAGTAATAGGCCCGCCCGGCGGCGAGCAGGCCCTCGGCGACCTCGCGATGGCGCGCAGCGCGGCTGAACTGGTAGATGACGTCGCCGTCCCAATCGAGCTCGAGCCATTTCAGGCCGTCCAGGATGGCGTCGATCGCCGCCTCGGTCGAGCGTTCGCGGTCGGTGTCCTCGATCCGGAGCAGCATCTTGCCGCCGAGCTTCCTGGCATAGAGCCAGTTGAACAGCGCGGTGCGGGCGCCTCCGATATGGAGGAAGCCGGTTGGCGAGGGGGCGAAGCGGGTAACGACGGAATTGGTCATGATCGATTGCGACGTATGCTGGAATGGGCGGTGGTGTATATCAGGAACCGGACATAACTAAAGCCCCGGCTGACCTTTTGCCGGCCAAACCAGGCTTTGAAAGCAGGCTTGGCCGGACGGCGCGAATTTGGCAGAAGGTTAAGCTTAATCCTCCAGGGAACCCTTTGATGACGACTGACACGACGGCAGAGGCAGGGCGCGACTTCATCCGCGACATCGTCCAGGCCGATCTCTCCTCCCATAAGCACAACCGGATCGTGACCCGCTTTCCGCCGGAGCCGAACGGCTACCTGCATATCGGCCACGCCAAGTCGATCGCCCTGAATTTCGGCATCGCGCAGGAATTCGGCGGCCAGTGCAATTTGCGCTTCGACGACACCAATCCGACCAAGGAGGAGCAGGAGTACATCGACTCGATCCAGGCCGACGTGCATTGGCTCGGCTACGATTGGGGCAAAAACCTCTTCTTTGCGTCGGACTATTTCGAGCGCCTGTACGATTGGGCCGAGGGCCTGATCAAGGCCGGCTACGCCTATGTCGACGATCAGTCGCAGGAGGAGATCCGCACGTCCCGCGGCACCTTGACCGAGCCCGGCAAGAACTCGCCGTTCCGCGACCGCACAGTCGAGGAGAACCTCGACCTGTTCCGCCGCATGAAGGCCGGCGAGTTCTCGAACGGCGCTCGCGTGCTACGCGCCAAAATCGACATGTCGGCCGGCAACATCAACCTGCGCGATCCCGTGCTGTACCGCATCCTGCACGCCCACCATCCGCGCACCGGCGACAAATGGTCGATCTACCCGAACTACGACTATGCGCACGGCCAGTCGGACGCGATCGAGGGCATCACCCATTCGATCTGCACGCTGGAGTTCGAAGATCACCGCCCGCTCTATGAGTGGCTGCTCGACAAGCTGCCGGTGCCCTCGAAGCCGCGTCAGTACGAAATGGCGCGGCTCAATTTGACCTACACGCTGCTGTCCAAACGCGTGCTGACCCAGCTCGTCCGTGAGGGCCATGTCGCGGGCTGGGACGATCCGCGCATGCCGACCGTCGCAGGCCTGAAGCGGCGCGGCGTGCCGCCGGCTGCGGTGCGCGAATTCATCAAGCGTATCGGTGTCGCCAAGGCCAACAGCGTGGTCGATGTCGGCATGCTCGAGTTCTGCATCCGCGAGGAGCTGAACCGCACGTCGCAGCGCCGGATGGCGGTGCTGCGGCCGCTCAAGGTGGTGATCGAGAACTATCCGGAAGGGCAGGTCGAGGAGATCGAGGCGATCAACCACCCCGATAATCCGGAAGCCGGCACCCGCAAGATCGCCTTCGGCCGCGAGCTTTATATCGAGCGCGACGACTTCATGGAGAATCCGCCGAAGAAGTTCTTCCGCCTCTCGCCTGGCAATGAGGTGCGGCTGCGCTACGCCTACTTCATCAAGTGCACGGGCGTCGTGAAGAACGACGCCGGCGAGATCGTCGAGCTTCGCGCGACCTACGATCCCGCGACCAAGGGCGGCAACGCGCCCGATGGCCGCAAGGTGAAGGCGACGATGCACTGGTTGCCGGCGGCGCAGTCGAAGCCGGCGGAGATCCGCATCTACAATCAGCTGTTCGCCAACCCGAGCCCGAACGCCGCCAATTTCGCCGCCGACCTCAACCCGCAGTCGCTGGAAGTGCTGAGCGATGCGCGGGTTGAGCCTGCGATCGCCGAGGGCAATTCGCCTGAGGCGATGCAGTTCGAGCGGCAGGGCTATTTCGTGCGCGATGCGGATTCGACGCCGGACCGGCTGGTGTTCAACCGCACCATCGGCCTGCGCGATACCTTCGCCAAGGAAGTCGGCGGCAAAGGTTAGCGCAATCCTGCGCGGACAACGGACGGAGGCAATCGATGCCTGACGAAGCCGAAGACATCGCCTCCGCCATCATCGCGAGATGGTCCGCAGGTTTCAGTAAGCTCGATGCGGACACACTTGCTGCGCTCTACTCGCGGCACGCGTTCTTCTTCGGCTCGAACCCGACGCTCTATCGCGGCCGCGACGGCGTGAAGGCCTATTTCAACGGCCTGCCGCGCTGGCACGCACCGCGCGTACAGTTCAGCGATATCAGGACCGAACGGGTGAATGCCGATCTCGTCAATATGGCTGCTATCGCGTCGTTCTTCCTCGACGGCGATGCGCCTTCGCTTACCGTCAAGATCACCTGGGTGATCACGCGGGAGGACGGCGACTGGAAGATCGCCTGCCATCACGTCTCCTCGCAGGCGCCATTGATCTAGCACCCGCCAAAATATCGAAAACAACCCCATGCAAAGTAGCCGGCGGTCGCCGGCGTTCGACATGGCAACTTGACACGTCGGGCAAATCAACGGTATTTTTCCATTATTCCGAAATCATTCAAGGCGCCCATTCAAGCTCTAGCCGGGGCCCGCATCACGTCTCGGCGGACATGTTCTGCTCTTGCAGGATTTTGACGAGCGCCCGGTGCTCCAGGCAGCCGGCCAATCCCGGCAGCGTGAGCAGGGTGGCCGGCACGGTCACGCCCTTCGGCGAGCGAAGTTCAATGTGCTCGAGATGCAGTCCCGGATGCGATCGCGTGGTGGGTCGCACCAAGGCATCGAGCCTGCCGTCGATCAGTTCGCCGAGATCGCCGGTCGCGGAGAGATTGATGCGCAATTGCCGTTGATCCTGCCGCGTCAGGCTTTGGATCGCAGGGCACTTCCTTGACAGGATGACCGGTGCAACGCCGAGCCGAAGCCGCCTGCCGCGAAGCGCGGGCGCCGTGCGATGCGTCGCATGCGATATCTCGCGGAAGGCGCGGCTGATCGACGGCAGGTACTCTTCGCCGGCGGTCGTCAGCAGCAATCCGCGCGGCAACCGCCGGAACAGCGCGATCCCCAACGCGGTCTCCAGCGCCTTGACCTGCTGGCTGACCGCGCCGGGCGTCACGCACAGTTCGTCGGCCGCGCGCTTGAAGCTCAAATGCCGCGCGGACGTCTCGAAGGCGCGCAGTCCGTTCAGGGGAGGGAGACGGTAGCTCATTGTCGGCACTTCTCAGGTTCTGTCGAGCCGCAGTTTTCAGGGATAGATTTTCTAAGTCAACGGCCGAGAAGGATTAGTTTGATCCCGCCGGTCCGCTCCCGCAGAAATAGCCCGACCGGTTTTTGCCAGGGAGAGCATCCATGCCCGACACTCACGACGTGGCCATCAGTCATTTGCAGCGGCGCAAGATCGAGGGCCGCGTTCTGATCCCCTTCATCCAGACGCTGCGCGACAAGCTCGGCGACGACGCCACGCGGGAGCTCGTCGATGCCACGATACGCCGGCTCGCGGCCGAGGACGGCGCAACATGGGCCTCCACCTACGGACAGGGCATCGGGTCGTTGAGGCGGATCGTCGATGAATTGTGGGCGGGCGGCGGCGCTATGGAGGTCCAGATCCTGGACCAGTCAGAGGAGCAGTTTGCCTTCAATGTGAAGCGTTGCGGCTATGCCGAGTTCTACAAGGATCTCGGCCTCGCCGACATCGGCTACGAGGTTCACTGCAAGCGCGACCATGCCATGCTCGCAGGCTTCGACGACGGCCTGCAACTCTCCCGTTCCCAGACCTTGATGGAGGGGGCTTTGTGTTGCGATTTCCGCTTCCGCCGAACCCCGTAGCAGCCGCAGCTCGTGCTGCCGGATACCTTCGTGTTCCGGTTGTGTTCCGCTAGGCGGCCAGCGGGAGCTTCCGCTAGCTTTGTGGCCCGGCAGGGATCGCAAGCGGAATGGCGGAGCAGGGCACGACGCCGGGCGGCAGACGTGGCTACGCGGGGACTTGGCCGCCGCGCGCGGCTGCGCCGGTCGGTGGCTACATTCCGGTGCGCACCAGCATCTGGCGTCCTCTCGTCGAGACATTGCGGCAGTGGGTGCGTGCGGAGGCGGGCGCCGGACGGCTGTTGCCGTGGGTGCCGGTGGCATTCGGCACCGGGATTGCGTTCTATTTCGCGGCTGAGCACGAGCCGGTGTTGTCCGTCGCGGCCACTGTCGCGGTCGCGCTCTGCCTGCTGGCGTTGCTGCTGCGGCGGCGCCGGGTGTTTCCCGCCGTCGTGATGCTGGCTGCGGTCGCGGCGGGCTTTGCGACGGCGACATGGAAGACCGCGCGGATCGCCCATGGCGTGCTGGCGCGGCCGATATATTCCGTGGCGCTGACCGGTTTTGTCGAGACGCGCGACGTCAGGGAGAAGACCGACCGCTTCGTGCTGCGCGTCGTGTCGATGGAAAGCCAGCGCGAGGTGCCAAAACTCGAGCGCGTCAGGCTCTCGGTGAAGAAGGGCACCGCGCCTGATGTCGGCAGCTTCGTGGAATTGAAGGCGCGGCTGATGCCGCCGCTCGGGCCGCAGCGTCCGGGCTCCTACGATTTCGGCCGCGACCTCTATTTCCAGGGCATCGGCGCATCCGGCTTCGTGATGGGCGCGGTGAAGACGAGGGAGCCGCCGGCGAGCGGCGGCCTCGCGCTGCGTTATGCCGCCTTCATGCAGTGGCTGCGCGACGCCATCGACGCGCGGATCCGCACCACGCTGGACGGCGACCAGCGCGCGATAGCAACGGCGCTGCTCACCGGCCGGCGCGATGCGATCACGACGCCGGTCAACGACGCGATGTTCATCTCGGGGCTCGGCCATGTGCTGTCGATCTCCGGCTACCACATGGCGGTGGTCGCGGGCGTCGTGTTCTTCACGATCCGCGCGCTGCTTGCGCTGTTTCCGGCGCTGACGGCCGGACACCCGATCAAGAAATGGGCGGCGGCGGCCGCGCTCGTCGCGGCGGCGTTCTACCTCCTGCTGTCGGGGGCGGAGGTCGCGACCCAGCGATCGTTCTTCATGACGGCCGTGGTGCTGATCGCCGTGATCGTCGACCGCCGCGCGATCACCTTCCGCACGCTGGCGGTGGCGGCGCTGATCGTGCTCGCGATCGCGCCGGAGGCGCTGGTGCATCCGAGCTTCCAGATGTCGTTTGCGGCGACCCTTGGGCTGGTGGCGCTGGTGCAGATCGGGCTGCCGAACCTGCTCGCGTCGCCGGACCATTCCGCGACCGCGCGGGTTGCACTGTGGGGCGGGCGTGAGCTCACGATGCTGATGCTGGCCTCGCTGGTCGCAGGGCTCGCGACGACGCCTTACGCCGCGTTCCATTTCCATCGCGTGACGCCCTACGGGCTGCTGGCGAACCTCGCGGCGATGCCGGTGGTGTCGGCGGTCGTGATGCCGGCCGGGCTGCTCGGGCTGCTCGCCATGCCGTTCGGCTTCGACGGCGTGTTCTGGGCGATCATGGGGTTCGGCATCGACTGGATGATCCTGGTGACGCAATGGGTCGCGGCGCTCCCGGGCGCGGTCGGCCGGATGGCGGCGTTCGGGGTCGGGCCGATGATCGTTGCAAGCGCCGGCCTGATCCTGCTCGGGCTGTTGCGTTCGCAGCTGCGCTGGTCGGGCGCCGTGCTGCTGGTGGTGGCCTCGGTCTGGGCGGTGCGGGTGCCGCAGCCGGACGTTCTGGTCTCCGCCGACGGCCGCAATGTCGCGGTGCGGGGCGGCGACGGCCGGCTGCATCTGATGCACAGCGCGAAAGACGCCTTCCTGGTCAAGGAGTGGCTGGTGGCGGATGCCGATGCGCGGACCGCCACGGACGCCTCGCTCGGCCAGGGCGTCTCCTGCGATCCGAGCGGCTGCGTGACGCAGGGTCCCGGTGGCGCCTTCGTCGCGCTGGCGAGCCGGCCCGAGGCTCTGGCCGACGACTGCGAGCGTGCGGCGCTGATCGTGAGCGCGCGACCGGCGCCGAAGGATTGCGCGGCCTCGGTGATCGATGCCGAGCGGTTGCGGCGCCACGGCGCGCTGGTGCTGCGGCGCATCAGGGACGGCTACGCCATCGACGCGGTCAAGCCCGGCGGGATCGACCGGCCGTGGTCACCGGCGGTTCCCGGCGATGGCGAGAGCGAGACCACGCTGCGCACACCTGCCAGCGCGCCGCGGCCCGCCGTCGATGCGACACCGGCCGAGACCGATTTGCAGGGCGAAGACTAGCCGCCCAGGATTAGCCATTGTCGGGTGAGGGGCCGGTCGGCAGCTCGAACAGGCCGAGATGGAATTCGTCGGAGTCGGGGCCGGCGTCGGGCTTCTTGACGAGGGTGAAGGAAGCCTCCGGGAATTGCTCCCAGACCTTCAGGTCGTCAGCCGTCACCGTCAGCCAGCCGAACCGGAACATGTAGCGGCCCGGCTCCGTGACGCGTCCAGCCTTTTGCCATGTGACCTTGTCGACCACTGAGCAGGTTTCCGTGAGTGCACGTCCTCCGTACCCAATGATGCGCCAAGGCGCGCGCCGACGCAATTCTCCTGCTGCGCCCCGGAGCCCGGCGTCCGGGGTCGCTCGAAATCGGTTAGGTCCTTCGCCGCCGGATTACTCATTCCGCGGCGACGATGCGTTCAACCCAAAAACAGCGACGCAAATGCGGAGGGCCGCCGCTCCACAACCTTCGGCTTCTGCTCGACCGGCGGATGCAGCGCCGGCAATTGCAGCACGCTGACGCGTTGTCCCTCGACCAGCTGGGTCACCAGCACATGGCTGCCGTCGGGGAATTCGACCGCGTCATGATGGCGATCGGGAACGTCGGGCTCAACCTCGTTGAACACGCCGACGCGGAAATTCATCGTCTTGGTCCAGATCCAGCGGCTGTCGTAGCGAACGTTCTCGGCGAAAGCGAGCTCGGTGCCCGGCAGCATGCAGACCGCGACAGTCGGATCGTTCTCCGAAGCAAAGCCGCGGGTCGACGTGCCGCGGAAAGTCGTGGTGATCAGCGTCTCTCCAACAATGGCGGGGCGCGACGCCACGGCGTGCAGACTATAGTCACACATCGGATGGCTCCTCTATTCGAGGTAGCGACCCGTGCCTCTCCTTGAGGCATAGGGCCTCTACCAGAGTGGACGATAGCGAACGAGTGTCTCCTCGTTTCTAGGCGATTGTACGACTGCTCGACGAAACGCCCCGATCACAAACACGCGACGCTGCGTGAGAGGTATCGGAGCGCATCGGGCAGGCCGCACGTTACGCTATCTTTCAAGGAACGATCCGATGTGTTGCTCGTTCCCTGCCGCCATCAGTATTTGCGATAGAGGCCGATCAGCTTGCCCTGGATGCGGACCCGGTTCGGCGGCAGGATGCGCACTTCATAGGCGGTATTGGCCGGCTCCAGCGCGATCGATGCACCGCGGCGGCGGAAGCGCTTCAGGGTGGCTTCCTCCTCGTCGATCAGCGCCACCACGATGTCGCCGGTGTTGGCGACGTCGTTGCGCTGGATCAGCGCCATGTCGCCGTCGAGGATGCCGGCATCGACCATCGAGTCGCCGCGCACTTCCAGCGCATAGTGCTCACCGGCGCCGAGCATGTCGGGCGGCACGCTGATGGTGTGGCTGCGGGTCTGCAGCGCCTCGATCGGCGTACCGGCGGCGATCCGGCCCATCACCGGGACCGCGACCGGACGGTTGCCGTCGTCCTCGGCGATCGGCGGCGAGCTGCTGCGCTTGCCAAGGGTGCCTTCGATGACGCTCGGGGTAAAGCCGCGGCGGCCGTTGCCGCTGCCGGCCGAGAGCTCGGGCAGCTTGATGACCTCGATGGCGCGGGCGCGGTTGGGCAGGCGGCGAATGAAGCCGCGCTCCTCAAGCGCAGTGATCAGGCGGTGGATTCCGGACTTCGAGCGCAGATCGAGCGCATCCTTCATCTCGTCGAACGAGGGCGGTACGCCGGCCTCCTTCAGACGTTCATTGATGAAACGCAGTAGTTCGTACTGTTTGCGCGTGAGCATCTCGAGTATTCCCCCGGTTGGTAGCGTCGTTCGATTCCGAGACTCTTCAGGTGGGCCTGCAGGCGGGGCCTGACCTCAGGAGCGCGGTGCTCGGTACAAGCGCTTCCTGGATGGTCTCCCGTTTGTAGACACCAGTACTCGAAACAAATCATGAACGGACACTATATGTTCGATATGTGTTCCGCAACCACTTAATTTCCGGTGAACGTAACGGGCAAGCGCTCAAGCGATGCCGTCTGCGCCGTCACTCGGGCAGTGTCAGGATCTCGCATTCGCTGCCTTTGCCGGCGGCAGGCGCAAACGGCGGACGCACGAGAAGTGCCCGTGCCGCAGCGAGATTCCCGAGCAGGGACGAGTCCTGCTGCATGACAGGCGTTGCGATCAGCGTGCCGTCGTCGCGCGCCTCGAGGCGTGCGCGCAGATAGTCCTCGCGCTGGTCGTTGGCGGCGAGGTCGCGGCCGAGCAATGCGCTGGCGCGGGCATGATGGACAGTCTTTTGGCCGCTCAGCGCCCGAATCAACGGCACCAGAAACAGGAAGGCACAGACATAGGAGGACACCGGATTGCCGGGCAGGCCGATCACTCGCATCGCCCCTAACCGGCCATGCATCATCGGTTTGCCGGGCCGCATCGCGATCCGCCAGAACGCCATCTTGACGCCCTCGGCCTCCAGCGACTGCTTGACCAGGTCGTGGTCGCCGACCGAGGCGCCGCCGGTCGTGATCAGGATGTCGGCGCCGGTCTCGCGCGCCCGGCGGATGCCGGCGGTGGTGGCTTCCACCGTGTCGGCGGCAACCCCGAGATCGACGGTGTCGGCGCCTTCGGCGCGCGCCAGTGCCCGCAGCGCGTAACCGTTGGAATAGACGATCTGGCCGGGACCGGGCTCCGAGCCCGGCATCACCAGTTCGTCGCCGGTCGCCAGCACCGCGACCTTCGGGCGGCGGTGCACCGCGAGCTCCGGATAGTTCATGGCGGCTGCCAGCGACAGCGCGCGGTCGGAGAGGCGGCTGCCGGCGGCGAGCAGCACGTCGCCCTCACGGAAGTCGACGCCGGCCGGGCGGATGTGCCGCCCGGCGGCAGCCAGCTCGGTGATCGTGATGTGGTCGCCGTCGACGGCGGTGTCTTCCTGGATGATGACGGCGTCGGCGCCATGGGGGACCACGCCGCCGGTGAAGATCCGAACCGCTTCGCCCGGGCCTACCGTCCGCTCGAACGGCCGGCCGGCGGCGACTTCGCCGATCACCTTGAGCCGGGCCTTCAGATCACCAGCGTCGGCCGCGCGCACGGCATAGCCGTCCATCGCCGACATCGGCTGCGGCGGCTGGGTGCGCCGCGCGGCGAGGTCGCGCGCCAGGGTGCGATGGTAGGCGGCATCGAGCGCGACCATCTCCTCCGGCAGCGGGTCGGCGCCGGCAAGGACGGCGGACAGGGCATCGGCAACCGGCATCAGGGCCACGCTCAGAGCTCCTCAATTCCTAATTACATACCAAGTGCGGTCAGAGCCCTTGCCACGTCATCCGTCGATGTCACGTGGATGGCATGAAGGCCGCGCGCCCGCGCGCCGTCGATATTGGCGGCCAGATCGTCGAAGAACAGGATCCGCGACGCCGGCACGCCGATGGCTTTTACCACATGATCGTAGGCCTCGGCGTCGGGTTTCCGGTGGCCGATCGTCGAGGACAGGAAGACCGTTCGGAAATGGCCGAGCAACTCGGTATGGACGGCTGAGAAATGCGCGACATGGGCCGGATTGGTGTTGGAGAAGGCGTACAGCGGCATCCGCTTCGCGGCGGTCGCGAGCAAGGGGGCAATCCCCGGCATCTCGCCGGTGAAGATCGCATTCCAGCCTTCGAGAAACTGCGCGTCGGTGATGTCGATACCGAGCGTCCGGCGCAGGTTTGCGAAGAACGCCGCGTCGTCGATCCGGCCGATCTCGTGATGCTTGAAGCTGTCGTCGACCACAAAGCGCGCGGCGAGATCGGCCGGCGCGCAGCCGGAATGCTGCGCCCAGTGCGCCATCACCTTCTCGAAGTCGATGTCGAGCACGACGCGGCCGATATCGAACAGCAGCACGTCGACGGAATCGGGGGAGAGTTGCGAGGTCATTGCGTGAAACCCTGTACGAAAATTGCGGGCGGGCGGCAATGTCCTCGATTTGTGCGGCAGGCATGCGACGCAGGCTATGCTTCCGTCCCTGCGAAGGCGGGGACCCATACTCCGCGGCGGGTGTTGTCGAAGGGACGCCTCGTACCCACTTCGCCTAACCATGACCATTCGTGGTTATGGGTCCCCGCCTTCGCAAGGGGAGCGATGATGATCGTTCGCGATTCAAGTTGTCACGTCACGCGGTGTCAGTTGTGGTGGGGACGCAGCCCTACAATCTCTCGACATGAATCGTCTGAGCTTTGCTTCTCGTTTCGCCGCTTGAAAGCAGAGGGCACAGGAAAGCCGGGTGCCGCCATGGGCCACTCACATCCTGGAAAGCGCCAGGCCGAGGTAGGCGATCAGCGCGCCGGTGCTGAGAATGACGACGACGAGCGCCTGTTCCGAACGTGCTTGCAGAGTTTTTCGGCTCACGGCGATGACGCTCCATCCTTCAAAATCATACGGTCCAACTCACGTCGGCTGATATCCGTTCCGGTTCCTGGCCGGGAACTTTCATCGATGTCAGCTTCGCGGGCGCGCTCGGTCTCCTCTCGTTGCAGGCCAGAAACGCACAACGCCGCCCGCATTGAAATACGACGGGCGGCGCTGGTTCTAGCCCCAGGAGGAATGGCAAAATCCTGACGTTATGGATACGGGCGAGAGAGCAATAGGGTTCAGTCTAAGGCTCCGTACGATTCCGGTACTCCGAAGGAGCAAAGGAAACTGTCGGGGCGAGGTCTACGATGGTGTGACCAAGTTGTACTGGCCTCAGCGTGTACCCCCTCGCTGGGGCCCTTTCTTGAGGCCGTCGATTCCGCGGCGCCGCGGGGCAGGGCACAGCGAGATTCATTTGGCGGCCTTGCACGGACGAGCGCGCTCTCGAAGCGCCGCGACGGCGTCAACCAACGGCAAGACGGAAACGGCCCCGGCGCGCTCGCGGAGGCTTATGGTGCCTTGTTGCGCCTCACGCTGCCCGACGACCGCCACGACTGGAATACTCGCCTCATGCGCGGCAACGATCCGTCGCGACAGCGTGTCGGCGCCGGCGAACAGAACGCCTCTGATGCCGGCAGCTTCGAGCGCATCGAGAACCTTGACCGCGTAATCGGAATGATCACGCGAGATCGGCGCGACGGCGACCTGGTCCGGAGACAGCCAGAACGGTAGCGCGCCGGCATGATGTTCAAGCAGCATCGCGATGACGCGACCGATTGAACCGAACACGGCATGGTGGATCATCACCGGGATCGCGCGATCGCCGTCCGGTCCGACGTAGGACGCGTCGAGACGGCCCGGCAGAACGCTGTCGAGCTGAACCGTTCCGCATTGCCAGGACCGGCCCAGCCGATCGCGGAGCGCAAACTCCAGCTTAGGCCCATAGAAGGCGCCTTCGCCGGGCTGGATCTCGTACGACAGCCCGCACTGGCGCGCGGCCGCGGCAAGGCTCGCTTCCGCCCAATCCCATAATTCGTCCGAACCGGCGCGCGCGGCAGGCCGGGTGGAGAGCGACACCTCAGGCTCGGGGAAGCCGAACTCGGCATAGACTTCCGACAGCAGCGCGACGAAGCGGGCGACTTCACTTGGCACGTCCTGTTCGCGGCAGAACACATGGGCGTCGTCCTGCTCGAAGCCGCGCGTGCGCATCAATCCGTGCAGGGAGCCGGACGGCTCATCGCGGTGGCAGATGCCGAACTCGGCGTAGCGCAGCGGCAGGTCGCGCCAGGAGCGCAGGCCCTTGTTGAAGATCTGGACGTGGCAGGGACACGACATCGGCTTGAGCGCTATTGCGCGCTCGCCGTCGGCGAAGCCGAACATGTGCGCACCGAATTTTTCCCAATGGCCGCTTCGAATCCACAACTCGCGGGGCAGTAGCTGGGGCGTTCGAACCTCGGCATAGCCCAACCGGCGCATCTTGTGGCGGATGTAGTCCTCCAGCACCCGATAAAGCGTGTTGCCGCGCGGATGCCAGAACACCATCCCCGGCGCATCCTCCTGGATGTGCCAAAGATCGAGACGCGTTCCGAGGCTTCTGTGATCGAGATCGTCCATAGCTTGCTCTCCTGATTGGAAGCAGCGCGGACGAGTTTGCGCATGAAAAAAGCCCCGTCCGTCGCCGGCGGGGCCTTGTCTGGTTGTGCAGTCCGTTACCGCATACGACCAGGAGACGACCCGCCAAGGCTGGTCGTCGCGGTGGTCGAAGACATGGAACAGATGTTGCGCATGTCGCTATTCTGGATTGTCTGTCCCATCTCGTCAACCTGCCCGTAACACGAGAACGGCTGTGGGGCAGCGTTAGTCACGCGGCGATGCGGGCTCACGGTTCGCCCAGATCGTTCTGCGTCAGGATGCCCTGGCGCAGCGCGAGGCGGACCAGCTCGATGTCCGTGCCGACGCCGAGCTTGTCCTTGATCATGGAATGCAGGTTCGCGACCGTCTTGGGGCTGAGATGCAGCGCCTCGGCGATCTCGTCGGTGGTCTTCTCCGCAAGCAGCATGCGCAGCACCTCGAATTCCCGCGCGGTCAGCAGATCCGCTGCTGCGCTCTCGCCGGCGAGGTGGCTGAGCGCGAGCTCGTGGTCGATGTCCGGACTGATCGCGATCTTGCCCGACAGCGCGTCCATCACCGCGTGCACCAGCGTCTCCGGCGGGCTCGTCTTGGTGACATAGCCGCTCGCGCCGGCGCGGATCGCCTGCACGGCAAAAGCTGCGTTCTGGTGCATGGTGAATACAAGGATCTTTGCGCGCTTGTCCCACTGCCTGAGGCGCCGGATGGCCTCGATGCCGCCGATGCCGGGCATCGAGAGGTCCATGATGACGAGGTCGGGTCCGGTCTCCTTGTAGAGGCGGTAGGCCTCGACGCCATCGGAGGCTTCGGCGACGACGGCGAGGCCCGGCTGCTTCTGCAGCATCGCCCGGTAGCCTTCACGAACGACGGCGTGGTCGTCGACCAGCATGATGGTTCGCGCCGTATTGCTCATGCAGCGCGTTCCACGAATGTGGCCTCTCGACCGACCGCGACGGGAACGCTGACACGGAGCGAAGCGCCGTTGGACTGTCCGGTCTCGAAGCTCAGCCGCCCGCCGAGCGCGGCGACGCGCTCGCGCATGCCGAGCAGGCCCATGCCGGACTTCACCTGAGGATCGCCCTGGGGATCGCCGGGCCTGCCGTCATCGTCGATCGCGAGCACGATTTCGCTGCCGCCGCCGTCTGACGCCGTCTCGCGCATCTCAAGCCGCAGCGTGACGCGCGTAGCGCCGGCGTGCTTGGCCGCGTTGGTGAGCGCCTCCTGCACGATGCGGTAGAGGTTGGCGCCGGTGGAGGCGGGGATGTGCTCGAACGATCCCGCTATGGCGATCTCGAACCGCTGACGTCCCCGGCTGCGGCCGTTCCAGCCGGCGATCAGGCCCTCCAGGCTGGCCGCTAGGCCGAGTTCGTCGACATCGGGCGGGCGCAACCTGAAGAGGGCGCCGCGCAACGTCTCCATCATGTCGGTCGCGGTGCGCGCGATGCCGTCGCATTCGGCGAGCAAAGGCGGGCAATCCTGGACCGCGGTCAGACGCGCCGAGGCAGCAAGCGCGCGGATCGCGGCCAGCGATTGCCCGAACTCGTCATGCAGCTCGCGCGCAAGATGCCGACGCTCCTCGTCCTGCACCACGATCAGTTTCTGGGTCAGCGCGTTGCGGTCGGACAGCGCGGTGGCGAGGCGTTCGGCGAGATGGTTGAAGACGTCGCCGATCGCCGACAATTCGGCGAGGTCGAACGGCGGCAGCCGCGCGGCGAGGTCGCCTGCGGCGATCCGCTCGAGCCCGTCGCGGATCAGCCGCGTCGGACGCAGCGCACGCGCCAGCGCCGCATAAACCAGCGCACAGAGCAGCGGCAGCGCGAGCATCAGCACCGCCATCAGCCGGCCGGCGTCGTGCCAGGCTTCCGCCGTCAGCACCGCCGGATCGACCCAAACCGCGGCCTCGCCGATCGCCTGGCCGCGCGCAATCACCGGGCGCACGGTCTCCCGGCCGGGATCGAACAGGCGGCGATAGAGCGCCGCGAAGGCCTGCGGCGGCGCGGCCGTATCGGTCTGCGTGCCGCCGCAGAAGCGCTGGCTGATCTCGCCGCTATTGCTGCGAAACGCGAGGCACAGGCCGGGCGCCATGACCGAGGCGGCCACGCTGTCGAGATCGGGGAAATCGGAGCGCGGATTGTTCAGCCACTGGATCTTGCTCTGCTGCAGCTCCAGCGTCCTGGCGGCGACATCGGCAACGGCCGCGATTCTGGCGCGCACCGAGCGGTCGGCCTCGATCAGGAAGTAGCCGGAGATCGCAGCAAAGCAGAGCATCGACACCGCGGCCACACGCAACGTCAGCCGCAGCTTCAGATCGCTTCCGGACCAATTCCACATCGGCGTATCCTCAGAGGTCGCAGACGGCCTTCGGCGCGTGGTTGCGGGCAGGACCGTCATGCCCATTAAACGGCAGAATGGAAGTGTCGAGAAGCACTGCCTTGGGCGCGGACCTCGGTCGTGAAATTTTCCCGGCGGCGGCCGGGAGGCGTTCCGCTGCGGCGCGGCGGCCTGCCGGCCTAGGTTGCGATCGAACCGACCGCATCAGCACCTGAAAGGCCTCGATCATGCGCCAGTCCCGCCTCGTCTTGCACGCCCTCGCGTTGATCGGCCTTCTGGCCGGATATTGTCCGCTGCGCGCCGAGACCGGTGCCGCTGCGGCTTCCCCGCTTGGCGTCAACATCGATGATTTCAGCTATGTCGACACCTCGGGCGAGGTGATCGATCAGACCGCCACCCATCAGAAGCGGCTGGATGCGTTCATGGCCGCGCTGCGCGCCGATATTGCCGCGGAGCCGCGCTATCGCCTGGTGCCGTCAGCGGCGCCCGCAGGCGAGGCCCGGATCAAGGTGGTCGGCGGCGTGCAGAAGATGAGCACGCTGGTGCAGTGGGCCAAGGTGGCCGTCATCGATGTCGGCGCGAGCCGTGTGCTCTACGAAAAGCTCTACACGTTCCGCGGCGACAATGACGAGGCCTGGGACCATGCGCGGATGTTCGTGTCGCGCGAGGTGCGCGCCGTTCTTGCGGCTGCGCTGCCGACGGCGCCGACCGCCGCCGTGGCGCCTATCGGGCTCGCCGTGTTCGAGTTCGAGCTCGAGGACAATTCCGCGGCACCGTCATCCGGCCTTGCCGGCTCCGATGCTGCCATTTTGGCCGATGTCACCCAAGGCGTCCGCGACCGGCTTGCGCAATCGGGCCGCTACCGCCTGGTCGATACCGCCGGCGCAATGGCCGAGCCCGCCAAGGTGCGGGCGCTGCGCGACTGCGACGGTTGCGAGGCGGCGATCGCGCAGAAGCTCGGTGCCGATCAATCGCTGATCGGCGTGATCAGGCGGGTCAGCCGGACCGAATACACGGTCGGCTTCCAGGTGCGCGACTCCCGCAGCGGCGCGGTCGTGTCGCGCGGCGACAGCGGCTTGCGGATGGGCGCCGATTATTCCTGGACCCGCGGCGCGGTTCACTTGGTCGGCGACCGCCTGCTCGCGGGTGAGGCGCAGTAGTAGCGATCCGGACCATCGCAAAGCGCGATAGCTGATAGACACATCATCTTCTATCGCCGGGCCTGTGTGTGGGCTATCACCGCCATCCGATCACCGCACAGGAGCCGCCGATGCGTTTGCCCGCCGTCCTTTTCGCGCTCTCGCTCGCTGCAAGCCCCGTGGCGGCCGAAGAGCCGTCGGGCACGCTGCAGAAGATCAAGGAGACCAGGAAGGTCACGCTCGGCTTTCAGGAGGCCTCCGTTCCCTTCAGTTATCTCGACGACAATCAGCGGCCGATCGGCTTCGCGCTCGATATCTGCCTCAAGATCGTCGATGCCGTGAAGAAGGAGCTTGGCATGCCCGACATAGCGGTCGACTATTTGCCGGTGACCTCGTCGAACCGAATCCCGCTGATGGTCAACGGCACGATCGACCTGCATTGCTCGGCGACCACCAACAGCGCCGAGCGCCAGAAGCAGGTGACCTTCACCAACTCTCACTTCCTGAGCGCGACGCGATTTGCCGCCAAAAAGTCCGCCGGCATCAACACCATCGACGACCTCAAGGGCAAGTCGGTCACCGCCGTTGCAGGCTCGGTGAACCTCACGCAGCTCGTCAAGGTCAACACCGAACGCAAGCTCGGCATCAACGTTCTGCCGGCCAAGGACCAGGCCGAGGCGTTTTTGATGCTGGAGACCGATCGCGCCCAAGCCTATGCACTCGACGACGTCCAGCTTGCGGTGGCGATTGCGAGATCCAAGCAGCCTTCGCTCTACATGATCAGCGAGGAGGCGTTCTCGAAGGCCGAACCGTTCGGGATCATGCTGCGCCGGGAGGACGCGCCGTTCAAGGCGCTCGCCGACCGCGCGACGGCCGAGCTCTACAAGAGCCCGGAGATCGAGGTCATGTACAAGAAGTGGCTGGAGCAGCCGACCCCGCCGAACGGCATCAACTACAACGTCCCGATCTCGCCGGCGCTGCGCAATGCGTTCGCTCATCCGAGCTCGAGTTTTGATCCTGATGTGTACGAGGTTGCGAAGTAGCGCAGTTGCCGTGGCCCGCATGGCGATGCGATATGCGGGGTGTCAATCGTGGGGGCTGACGGAGCGACCCCGGATGTCGCTTCGCTCATCCGGGCTATGCCGAGGCAATAGTGCAACCGGAAAAGAGATCACCGCGCCAGGCCGTCAATCTTTGGAACGGCTTTTCGCGCGCGCGGCCAAAAACGAAATAGCGTCTCATATACATCGGCGGGTTTTCTCCTAATCTTGCACCAGTTTTGACTGCTGATCAGGAGCCTGCGCCGGTGACCACGCCACCTCTCTCTCGACGTTCTGCGCTCGGCGTTCTTGCCGGAAGTCTGGTTGCGAGCGGCGTTCGCGCAGAGGGCGGGGCGGGCGCGGGTCCCGATCTCGGCGGCGTCACGTTGCGGGTGGCGTATTACAAAGGCGGCTGGCGTCCGCTGCTGCAGGCCGCCGGCGAGGACAAGACGCCCTACAGGATCGAATGGAAGGAGCTCAACAACGGCGTGCTCCACATCGAGGCACTGAACGGCGATGCGCTCGACGTCGGTTCGGGCAGTGAGATTCCGGCGATGTTCGCCGCGCGCCAGAACGCCAAGGTGCGCTTCATCGCTGTCACCCATGAGGATCTCAACATCCAGGTCACGGTGGCGGCAAAAGATGCGCCGATCCATTCGATCGCCGATCTCAAGGGCAAGCGCGTCGGCTATGTGCGCGCGACCACGGCGCACTACTTCCTCGCCAAGCAGCTCGAGGAAGCCGGGCTTGCATTCGGCGATATCGAGGCCATCAATCTGACGCCGTCGGACGGCTACTCGGCGTTCGCCTCCGGCAAGCTCGATGCCTGGGCGATCTACGGCTACAACGGACAGCTCGCCATCGCCAAGCAGGGCGCGCGGCTGCTCAAGACCGGCGTCGGCTATCTCTCCGGCAACTTCCCGATCTACGCCAATCCGAAGGCGGTCGACGATCCGCTGCGCCACGCGGCCGTGAGCGATCTGTTGCTGCGCATCCAGCGCGCCTATGCGTTCGCCAACAAGAATTTTCCTCTCTATGCGGCGGCGCAGGTGGCCGAAACCCATCTGCCATTGCAGGACATTCTCGACCAGTTCGCCCGCCGCAGCGACGACTTCTCGCTCGCCGGCGTGAGCCCTGACGTGCCGGAGACCCACCAGAAGGTCGCCGACACCTTCCTCAAGCTCGGCGTGCTCGACGCGCGCGCGGAGGTCGGAAAATTCTGGGATACGAGCTTCAACGACGCGATCGCCGCGGGCGCAGCAAAGCTCGCGCGGAGTTGACGGCCGTCGTGAGGATGTAGCCCATATGGGCTAGGTGATCGACGGGCAGGTTCCCGGAGATCGCGGCATTCTTCATCGCAAAACAGACGAGAAAGTTCCAGCGCGATCGCCGCCGGCTTGTGCCGTGCTGCCATGCAGGCCGGAAAGCTTGCGGGCCGCGCCAGGTCCGTACCATGATGGTGGGCGGTTCGAATGCGGGTCTGGTCAACGGGCCGGGCACGGCCTCCGAGGGGCCGGGCCAGTTTTGTTTGCAGCGGATGATTGTCGCTCATGCTGATTGTTGCCCGGAGCCGAAATTGAATCACGACACGTTGGCCAAGCTCACCGTCACCATCATCGTCCTGGTCGCGCTGCTGGTCTGGCGCGTCGCCGACCAGAAGAAGGCGATCGCATGCGGGCTGGACTGCCCGACCGACCTGTCGGCGAACCGGAAGCCCGCTCAATAGGAACAGCCCATTGATCGATGCCGCCTCGGAGGTGCGTGCCGCGCGCCTCTATCGGCCGTCGCGCGGCGCGTATATCGTTGGCGGCAAACACAAGATCGGTCCCGCGTGCCGGGTAACGACGTGAGGTGAGGAAGCGATGTCCGATATGCTGCTGTTTTCGCCGATGACCATCCGCGGCGTCACGCTGAAGAACCGCATCGTGGTGCCGCCGATGCATCAGTATTCTGCCGAAAAGGGCTTTCCGACCGACTGGCACCTGATGAATGCCGGCAAGTTCGCCGCCGGCGGCGCCGGCCTCGTGATCGTCGAATCGACCAAGGTCGAGCGTCGCGGTTGCGGGACGATCGGCGATCTCGGCATCTGGGACGACAAGTTCATCGCGCCGCTCAGCCGGCTCGTCAGTTTCATCAAGCAGCAGAACGCGGTGGCCGGCATCCAGCTCGGCCATTCCGGCCGCAAGGCGCGCGCAAGCCGCCCCTGGGAGGGTGACCGTCCACTCGAACGCAGCGCCGCAATCGAGGACTGGGACGCCTGGACCCCGGTGGCGCCGAGCGCGATCGCCCATAGCGAGCGTTGGCCGGTGCCGCGCGCGCTGGAAACGCATGAGGTGAAGGATCTCGTCGCGGCCTGGGGGCAGGCGGCGCGGCGCGCGCACGAGGCCGGGTTCGAGGTGCTGGAGCTGCACGGCGCCCATGGCTATCTCGTGCACGAATTCCTCTCCGCGCGCTCCAACCAGCGCAGCGATGAATATGGCGGCTCGGAAGCTAACCGGATGCGCTTCCTGATCGAGGTGACCGAGGCGGTGCGCGCGCACTGGCCGGATCACAAGCCGCTGTTCGTGCGGCTGTCGGTCGAGGACAATGCCGGCTGGGGTCCGGAGCAGAGCGCGCGGCTGGCGGCGATCCTGAAGGGGAAGGGCGTCGACGTGATCGACTGCTCGTCGGGGGGAATCAGCGAGATGGCGCCGATCCTGGGCAAGGAGATCAAATACAACTATCAGGTGCCGCTGGCGGAATATGTGCGCCGGCATGCCGATATCATGACCATGGCGGTCGGCCTGATCATCCATGGTGACCAGGCCGAGCAAATCCTGCGCAATAAACAAGCAGATTTGATCGCGGTCGGCCGGGAGATCCTCAATAACCCGAACTGGCCGATGGATGCCGCGCTAAAACTCGGGGTTGAAGGGCCATTTCGCAATGTTCCTCCGCAGTTTGGCTATTGGCTGGGTACCCGGGCCAAGCGCGGATTCGGGACTCGGCCAT
Source organism: Bradyrhizobium sp. ma5 (assembly GCF_042258955.1). Lineage (NCBI taxonomy): Bacteria > Pseudomonadati > Pseudomonadota > Alphaproteobacteria > Hyphomicrobiales > Nitrobacteraceae > Bradyrhizobium > Bradyrhizobium sp. ma5. The sequence goes on along the minus strand of NZ_CP170156.1, from coordinate 4,823,256 downwards.
CGACCTGGCAGAACGGGTTGCGGGAGGCTGGGCCAGAGACCGACCGGGAGCTGACTTGAGGCCGGCTTTGGGGTGACTAAATGCTGATTTGGGGCTGACCAGGGCATCGTGACAGGACCGTAATGGTCCAGTGACGTGGCGGCCTTGATCCGACCAAAAAGCCGTTGTGTGGTGCCCCCGTCGGGGTGGGGCAGGCGAACGTTGCGGAACGTTGCCGGCCGATACGAAAAAGGATCGCGGATAATGCGCAAACATGTTGGCTTCTTCCTCGGGACGGTTGCGGGAGCGTGTCTCACCCTGCTCGTGGCCTCGCCGCAGGGGGCGCATCTGTTCGCCGTCGCCAATGCCGCCGCGCATGCCGACAACACCTATTCGCAGCTCAATCTGTTCGGCGAGGTGTTCGAGAAGATCAAGACCGACTACGTCGAGAAGCCCGAGGACTCCAAGCTCGTCGAAGGGGCGATCAACGGCATGATCTCCTCGCTCGATCCGCACTCCCGCTACATGAACGAGAAGGGCTGGGCGGAGATGCAGGAGACCACGCATGGCGAGTTCGGCGGGCTCGGCATCGAGGTCACGATGGAGGACGGCTTCGTCAAGGTGGTGGCGCCGATCGACGACACGCCGGCTTCGCGCGCCGGCATCATGTCGGGCGACGTGATCACCTCTATCGACGATGAGCAGATTCAGGGCCTGACGCTCGACCAGGCCGTCAACAAGATGAAGGGTGCGCCCAACAGCTCGATCCGGCTGAAGCTCATCCGCAAGGACGCCGACAAGCCGATCGAGGTCTCGATCACCCGCGAGATCATCCGCGTCCGCCCGGTGAAGTATCACGTCGAGGGCGGCGACATCGGCTACATCAGGATCACCTCGTTCAACGAGCAGACCACCGAGGGCCTGCGCAAGGCGATCGGCGAGATCCAGAAGCAGGTCCCGCAGGACAAGCTCGACGGTTATGTCGTCGACCTCCGCAACAACCCGGGCGGCCTGCTCGACCAGGCGGTCTCGGTCACCTCGACGCTGATGCAGCGCGGCGAGGTGGTTTCGACCCGCGGCCGCAATCCGGAAGAGACCCAGCGCTTCACCGCCCATGGCGGCGACATGACCAAGGGCAAGCCGCTGGTGGTGCTGATCAATGGTGGCTCGGCCTCGGCCTCCGAAATCGTCGCCGGCGCGCTGCACGACCACAAGCGCGCGACCCTGATCGGCACCCGCTCGTTCGGCAAGGGATCGGTGCAGACCATCATTCCGCTCGGCGCCGGCAATGGCGCGCTGGCGCTGACCACGGCGCGCTATTTCACCCCGTCGGGCCATTCGATCCAGGCGCTTGGCATCAAGCCCGACATCGAGGTGCTGCAGGACGTGCCGGACGAGTTCAAGACCCGCTCCGAGATCAAGGGCGAGGCCTCGATGCGCGGCCACCTCGCGGCCGAAGGCGGCGAGCAGACCGGTTCGCAATCCTACGTGCCGCCGGACGAGAAGAACGACAAGGCGCTGGCCGCGGCGTTCAACCAGCTGCGCGGCGTCACCGTGAACGCCGACGCCAAGAACGCGGACACCAAGGCCGCGCAGAAGCGGCCGGTGCCGAACTAGGCGCCGTCGTTTTCCGGTCGAAGCCGCTCGCTGCGGCAAGGTCCATGGACCTTGCCGGCTGGATCCGACCCGACACCTTGCGCGTCAATTGGGTACTGCGCGTCCGTGATCTTGCGCGATCTCGGTGGCCTGGTAGGCGAGATTTTGCCAGCGGCCGCCGAGCCACACCCAAACGGACAGAAATCGCGCTTGATAATCGAACGAAGCCGGACCGTTGCGGCCTGACGCCAGCCAGCGGCCGACGACGACCGCCGTGTCCTGGTACAGCCGGATGTCAAGTTCGTCGACGCGCGCGGCTTCCCAATGGCGCGTTCCGCTTCGGTACGAGGCGAGCACGTCCGCTTTGGTCTCGATCGCCCCGCCGGGTTGCACGATGACGTAGTCCGGGTGGATCAATCGATCGATCACATCCAGGTCGAGCGTCAGGTGCGCCGCGGCAAGTGCGTGCTCCGCAGCGGCAACCGCATCGAGGTCGGTGTTCGACGGAGCCAAGCGCGGGGGTCTCCTGATCAGGCGGTCACGCCGCGCCGGCGACGGGTTTGCGCCGGCGCGTGGCGGTCGGACCCGCAGCGGGGCCGCGGCGATGCCCGGCCAGGAGCTCGCGGATCTGGGCGGCCGGCTTCGGCGGGCTGAACAGATAGCCCTGCATTTCCGAACAGCCGAGCTCGCGCAGCAATTGCTGCTGCTGTGCGGTCTCAACGCCTTCCGCCGTCGTGGTCATGCTGCGCTCGGCGGCGATATTGACGACGGCCTCGACGATGCCGGCCGAACCTTGCGGATCGGCGATATCGGTGACGAAGCAGCGGTCGATCTTGATCTTGTCGAACGGAAAGCGCTTCAGATAGCTCAGCGACGAATAGCCGGTGCCGAAATCGTCAAGCGCGATCCTGATGCCGATGGCGCGAAGCTGGTGCAGCGCGGCCAGCGCCGTCTCGTCGTCGCGGATCAGCACGGCCTCGGTGATCTCGAGCTCCAGCCGGCCCGCCGACAGGCCTGATGCCGCCAGCGCGCCGATCACCTTGAGCGCCAGCGTGCCGGTCCGGAACTGGACCGGCGAGACGTTGACCGCGAGCTTGACGTGATCGGGCCAGTTCACGGCTTCCTTGCAGGCCGTCATCAGCACCCATTCGCCGAGCTGGTTGATCAGGCCGGTCTCCTCGGCGATCGGCACGAAGTCAGCCGGCGAGATCATGCCGCGCACCGGATGGCGCCAGCGCACCAGCGCCTCGCAGCCGGTGATCTCGTTGCTGCGCAGGTCGACGCAGGGCTGGTAATACACTTCGAGCCCGCTGCCCGCGGCGATGGTCTGCCGCAGCTCCACCTCGAGCTCGCGGCGGGCGCGGGCATCGGCGTCCATCGCCGGTTCGAAGAAACGCGCGACGCGCCGGCCGGCTGACTTCGCCGCATACATCGCAAGGTCGGCGTTCTTCATGATCTGGTCGAGATCGGTGCCATCCCTCGGCGCCAGCGCAATGCCGATGCTGGCGTCGGTCGTGACCTGGTGGCCGAGGCATTGATAGGGCGAACGGATCACCTCGTAGATGCGTGCAACGAGGTCGGTGACCTCGATGTCGTTCTTCACGCCAGTCTGCACGATCGCGAATTCGTCGCCGCCGAGCCGGGCGACGAAATCGCCGTCGCCGATCACGCCGCTCAGCGTCCGCGCAACGGACTTGAGCAGCTCATCGCCGACCATGTGACCGAGCGAGTCGTTGACGCCCTTGAATTCGTCGATGTCGATATAGAGCACCGCGAGCTGGCTGTCGGGGGCGACATGCGGCAGCTCGCGCTTGATCTCCTCGTGGAACAGCGCGCGGTTCGGCAGGTCGGTGAGCGCATCATAGTGGGCAAGATGCGTGATGCGCTCCTCGGCGCGGCGGCGTTCGGTGACGTCCTCGTGGGTCGCAAGCCAGCCGCCATCGGCCAGCGGCTCGTTGACGACCTGGATCGAGCGCCCGTCGGGCGTCGCGATCACCATGGTGTTGCGAATGCCGACGTCGCGCAGCACGAGGTTGACGTAGCGCTCGACGTCGCCCTGGAATGAACCGGTCAGGTGGCGATGCACGATGACGTCGCGGAAGCTGCAGCCAGGCCGGATGATGTCGGCGGACAATCCGTACATCTCGATATAGCGCTTGTTGCAGATCACCAGCCTCTGCGCGGCATCGAACAGCAACAGCCCCTGCGTCATGTTGTTGACTGCGGTGTCAAGCCGGAGCTTCTCCAGCGTCAGGCGCTGCTGCTGGGTTCGGTGCTGCTGCAACAGCTTGCGCACCACCAGCGTCAGCAGGATCGCGATCGCCAGCACCGATGCTGAGGTCACCGCGATCAGCATGCCGATCTGCTCGCGCCAGTTGGCGAGTGCCGCTTCCGTAGTGGTCGTGGCGACGACGACGATCGGGAATTTGGTGAGCGCCCGCGACGACACCAGGCGGTCCTTGCCATCGACCGGGCTGGTCATGCGCGAGGTGCTCTCGGGCTGCTCGAACACCTGCTGCTGATTGGCCGGACCGGTGCGGAAATTCTTCCCGATCATCTCCTCGACATGGGGATAGCGCGCCAGCAGCGTGCCGTCGCGATGGTGCATCGAGATCGCGGCGCCTTCGCCGAGCGCAACGGTCGAGAAGAATTTCTCGAAGGTCGCCGGCTCGATGCCGCGCCCGACCACGCCAAGGAACTCGCCATGCGGGCCCGTGACCTTGCGGACGATCGCGGTGGTCCAGTTTCCGCTGACGCGGCTGACCACCGGCGCGACCATCATGTCGGGCGAGTAGGGGCTGGATTTGAAGATGTTGAAGTAGTCGCGATCGGCGATCGAGGCCTGCGGCAGCGGCCAGGCGCCCGAGCTGTTGATCAGCGCGCCGTCGGCGTCGAACACGTTGAGGCTGCCGACATTGGACAGCGCGTCCATCTTGGACTTGAGCATCGCATGGATGTCGGCGGCGGACATCCGGCGCTTGTAGTTCTCAGGCGTCGCGATCCCGTTGTCGCGCATGAATGCGATCAGGTCGCGCTGGACCACCTCGAGGTCGTCGAGCTGCTGGTCGAAATGCCGCGCCAGCAGCAGCACGGTGTTTTCGAGCTCGCGCTCGCTGTTGTGCAGGGCGCGCTCGCGGAAATTCTCCGCCATCAGGGTGGCGCCGATCGCGATCGCGGCCATCAGCACCGCGCCGCCAAGGATCAGCCAGCGGATCGGACCGCTGCCGATCACTGAGGTGACGTTGAACGAGGCGCTGCCGTTTTGCTTCATCTGACGCTATCGCTTCCAGGCGTTTCACCCGGAAGTAGCTTTCACGCACCTCCGGCCCGCGAAAGTCGTATCCAAACGAAGTGGAGCGCCGGTTAGCGAGATTGGTTAACGAATGCTTGCGGGTGGCCGCGAGAAGTCATGTTCTCTGGATGATCCGGAAGTGAATCCGAAAGAGGTGGAGCCGACGCGACTAGACCCCGAAAGAATGTCGCATCTGAGTAGTCATGCGCTGGACAGCATCGGTATATCGACCCTGGGAAAATTTTTGATCGGCTATGTAAAGAACAAAGATAATTCCGACGGCAATAAGCAGCCCTTTCACCAGACCCTCCTCGTCATCATCGCTCTGGCAATAACCGGCGGAAGTTCTGTGTGTTCCGATTTGGGATTTCCAAGCGCGGTAGACCGCACTCACCTTGATTGGATTCGAACAACGGATAATCGCCACCGCTCATCGTCCTGAGATCGGTGCGGCACGTCGTCGATAATCCACAACGGGACAATTAGTTCCCGAAACGGAACTGCAATTTTTGCCGGTCGGTGCGGCTACACGGAATCTCTTGCCGCGTACGAAGTCGATGTAATCATCCGTTTACGATCTAAGTCCATGACCACACTCGACGTCATCGTCGGCACATTGTTTGCGTGTCGTCTCGCAAGATTCAGTACGTGAGTGTTGTCATAATGAAGAAGCTTGTGCAGAATTTTTGCGCCGACGAAACCGGCGCGACCGCGATCGAATACGGGCTGATCGCAACCGGCATCGCGATCGCGATCATTGCCGCGGTGAAGGGCGTCGGTACCAAGCTCTCGGGCACCTTCAATACGATAAGCGGTTCACTGAAGTGATCGAACGCACTCGCGATCACTTGCCCGCGCGATAGTGCCCGGACTTGCCACCGATCTTCTCGACTAGGTGAACGCCTTCGATCCGGATGCCGCGGTCGACCGCCTTGACCATGTCGTAGATCGTCAGGCAGGCAACCGAAACCGCGGTCAATGCCTCCATCTCGACGCCGGTCGGGCCTGTCACCTTGACGCCGGCGCGGACGATGCAGCCGGGCAGCTTGTCGTCCGTTGCGATATCGATCGTGACCTTGGTCAGCGCCAGCGGATGGCAGAGCGGGATCAATTCCGAGGTCCGCTTTGCCGCCATGATGCCTGCGATCCGCGCGGTCGCCAGCACGTCGCCTTTCTTGGCCTGTCCGGACTCGATCAGTGCCAGCGTTGCCTTGCTCATCAGGACGCGGCCTTCGGCGACCGCGGTCCGTTCGGTCGCGGGCTTGGCCGAGACGTCGACCATGCGCGCCTCGCCCTTGGCGTCGATATGGGTGAGGGCGGTGCCGGGTCCCTTCGATCCGGGTTTGGCCTTGCGCGCCATCGCGTCAACGCGTGCCGGTGGCGCGCGGTGCCGTTTGCCGCGTCAGCAAGGCGCGGGTGGCCGCGGTGACGTCCTCCTGGCGCATCAGGCTCTCTCCGACCAGGAAGGTCGACATTCCGACGCGCTCGAGGCGGGCGAGGTCCTCTGGCGTGAAGATGCCGCTCTCGCCGACCATCAGCCGGTCGGCGGGGATCAGCGGCGCCAGCGTCTCGCTGGTCGCAAGCGTGGTCTCGAAGGTGCGCAGATTGCGGTTGTTGACGCCGATCATCGGCGAGCGAAGTTTTAGGGCACGGTCGAGCTCGGCGCGGTCGTGGATCTCGATCAGCACGTCCATGGCGTAGCCGAGCGCAGCGTCCTCGATCTCCCTTGCCGCCGTGTCGTCGAGCGCGGCCATGATGATCAGGATGCAGTCGGCGCCGTGGGCACGCGCCTCCGCCACCTGATAGGTGTCGAACATGAAATCCTTGCGCAGCACCGGCAGATTGGTCGCCGCGCGGGCCGCGACCATGAAGTCGAGATGGCCCTGGAACGAGGGCGCGTCCGTCAGCACCGACAGGCACGCCGCGCCGCCGGCTTCATAGGCTTTCGCGAGCACGGGCGGATCGAAGTCGGCGCGGATCAGCCCTTTCGAGGGCGAGGCCTTCTTCACCTCTGCGATCAGCGCGTAGTCGCCGCGTGCATGCTTGTCCTTCAGCGCACGGACGAAGCCGCGCGGGGCCGAGGCCGCCTTCGCCTGCGCCTCGACGTCAGCAAGCCGACGCGCGCGCTTCGCGGCGGCGATCTCCTCGCGCTTGTAAGCCTCGATCTTGGTCAGGATGTCGGACATGTCTCGCGCTCTCAGCCGTTGGAAACCGCGACCAGATGCTTCAACCGCGCCGCGGCCGCGCCGCTGTCGAGCGACTGGGCGCCGATCGCCACGCCTTCCTTCAAATCCTTGGCACGGCCGGCCACGATCAGGGCTGCGGCCGCGTTGAGCAAAGCGACGTCACGATAGGCGCTCGGCTTGCCGGCAAGCACGCCGGACAGTGCGATCGCATTGGCATCGGCATCACCGCCCTTCAGCGCCTCGCCGCCGACGCGGCCGAGGCCGGCATCTTCGGGCGTCACCTCGGATGTCCTGATCTCGCCGTTCTCCAGCGTTGCAACGAAGGTCGGGCCGGTGAGGGTGATCTCGTCGAGGCCATCGGAGCCGTGCACGACCCAGACCTTGTCGGAGCCGAGGTTCTTCAGCACCTGCGCCAGTGGCTGCACCCATTGCCGCGAGAACACGCCGACCATCTGCCGCTTGACGCCGGCCGGGTTCGACAGCGGCCCGAGCAGGTTGAAGATGGTGCGGGTGGCGAGCTCGACCCGGGTCGGGCCGACATTCTTCATGGCCGGATGATGCGAAGGCGCGAACATGAAGCCGATACCGGCTTCCTTGACGCAGCGCCCGACTTGCGCGGGCGTCAGGTCGAGCTTGACGCCGAGCGCGGCCAGCACATCGGCGGCGCCGGAACGCGACGACAGCGCGCGGTTGCCGTGCTTGGCGACGGGCACACCGGCGCCGGCCACGATGAAGGCCGCGCAGGTCGAGACGTTGACCGAGCCGGAGCCGTCGCCGCCGGTGCCGACAATGTCGACGGCCTCCGCCGGTGCGGTGACCGGCAGCATTTTGCGGCGCATCGCAGTCACCGCGCCGGTGATCTCCTCGACGGTCTCGCCGCGCACCCGCAGCGCCATCAACAGCCCGCCCATCTGCGAGGGCGTGGCTTCGCCCGACATCATGCTGTCGAAGGCTGACGCCGCTTCTTCACGCGTCAGCGTGGCGCCGGTGGCGACTTTTCCGATGATCGATTTCAGGTCGTCCATTCGCTGGCTCAGGGTCTGTTGTTGGAGCTTGATCGCCGCGCAGCGCGTTGTCGCGCTGTCCCGATCATGCTCAATTATTCGCGCCTGTCACCTGTGCGAAGGCTGCCTGGTTGACGGTCACACCGATGTCGGTCTCGATCTTCGCGACATATTGCGCGACCTGCTCGTCGCTGAGCGAGCGCCGCAGCGCCTCGGTGAGCTGCTTGACCTCGTTGGAGGCGAAGTCGACCGGGGGCACCGTCACGTCGGTGACGCGGAACACCACCCACTGGCTGCCGCCGGCCGCGGAGGTCTGTCCGTCGCTGTCCTTGGCGGTGCGGAATGCGGCCGCGATCACGCCGGCCGGCACGTTGGGCAGCGTGGCCTCGCGGCGCAAGTTCGCAGCGGTCTCGACCCTGACACCGGCCGCGGCGGCCTCGTCGGCGAGCTTGGCGCCGCTGTCGAGCTTCTGGACGATCTCGGTCGCCTTGGCGCGCAGCTTGGCGGAGATCTGGTCCTCGCGCCATTTGGCCTCGACCTGGTCGCGGACCTCGTCGAGGGTGCGCTCGCGCGACGGCGTGATGCCGAGCACGTCGTACCAGACATAGCCGTTGTTGAACTGGATCGGGTCGTTGTCGACGCCGACGTCGCTGTTGAAGGCCTGCGACACCACGTCGAGGCCGCGCGGGATGTTTGAAGCGACCTGGCCGTTCGGCAGACGCCCCGAGCGATCGATCGCGTCGATGGTGACCGCGGTCAATTTCAGCTTCTGCGCTGCGTCGAGGACGCTGGAGCCGCCGCCGCGCTCGTCTTCCATCTTGTCGCGGAGTTCGGCGACCTTGGTGCGGGCACGCTCGGTCGCGATCTCGTTCTTCACCTGCTGCGCAAGGCTCTCATAGCTCGGGGTCACGCCGGGCTCGATCTTGCCGACCTTGACCAGCGCCACGCCGAAGCGGCCCTGGACCGGCTGGCTGACTTCACCTGCGGGCAGCGAGAAGGCGGCGTCGCCGACGGCCGGATCAAGGATCGCAGACTTCGCGACCAGGCCGAGATTGACGTCGGCGGGATTGAGCTTGCGCTCCTTGGCGATGTCGTCGAACGAGGCGCCCGAGGTGATGCGGGCGCGGGCGGCCTGCGCCTCACCGGCGTCCGGAAACACGATCTGCGAGACCTCGCGCTTCTCCGGCGTGCTGAGCCGGTCCTTGCGCTCCTCGAAGATCTTCTTGGCATCCTCGTCGGACACGGTCTCCCACTTGCCGATTTCTTCCGGCGTGATCGCGACGAAGGCGATCTTGCGGTACTCGGGCGCGCGGAACTGGACCTTGTGGTCCTCGAAATAGGCGGCGAGTGCTTCGGGCGAGGGCGGATCGATGGTGCCGGCCTGCGCAACGCCGAGCGTGACGAAGTCGATCGAGCGTTGCTCGTTCTGGAAACGGGTCAGTGCCTCGACCATCGATTTGGTCGGCTCGATTCCGGACGAGATGGTGCCGGCGATCTGCCGCCGCAGGCCGACGCGGCGCTGCTCGGCGATGTAGCGGCCCTCGGTGTAGCCGAAGTTGCGGATCACGGACTGGAAGCGCTGCGGATCGAACTGGCCGTTGAGGCCCTTGAAGTTCGGATCGTTGTAGATGGTGCGCAGCACCTCGGCATCGGACTGGTTGAGGCCCATGCGGCGCGCTTCCTCGTCCAGTGCGGCCTCCGCGAGCGTCTGCTGCAGCACCTGGCGGTCAATGCCGAAGGCGCGCGCCTGGTCCGGGGTCAGCGGACGGCCGAACTGGCGGCCAAGCTGCTGTAGCCGGTCGGTATAGATCTGGCGGAATTGCTCGGCCGAAATCTCGGTCCCGCCCACCTTGGCGAAGGTCGACTGGCCAAACCCCTTGAAGATGTCGGCAATGCCCCAAATTCCGAAACTGACGATCAAAACGCCCATCACCACGGCCATAATGGTCTTGCCGAGCCAGTTTGATGAGGCTTTCCGCATTCCTCGAAGCATGGGTCCAACTTGTTTTACAGGAGGGGAACCGGGTCGTGCCCAAATGGGACCAAAAGTCGGGACTTTTTGTCCGGCAGCAGGGCGTCACCGAATTGAAAACGCTTATAAAGTGGCTCGTGTCCCCCCGCAACCTCGGGCGCGCGGGCGGAAGCGTCGCACGGCAGGCGCGAAGCCGCGCTCTGGAAGTCGCCGCCCGGCTCTGATAGCGCAGGGGCACGCTTGAATGATGGGAAATCCGACATGACCGACGCCATCCGGCCGCTGATCGCCGGCAACTGGAAAATGAACGGCCTGAAATCCTCTTTTGCAGAGTTCGACGCGATGCTGGCCGGTGCCGGCGCTGTCGCCGGGAAGGCCGATCTCCTGGTCTGTCCGCCGGCGACTTTGGTCGGGGCCTTTGCCGACAAGGCGCGCGGCTCGAAGGTCGCCGTCGGCGCCCAGGATTGCCACCCGAAGGCGTCGGGCGCGCACACCGGTGACCTCTCGGCGGAAATGTTTAGGGATCTCGGCGCGGTCGCCATCATCGTCGGCCACTCCGAGCGGCGTGCCGACCATGGCGAGACCGACGGCTTGATTCGGCAGAAGGCGGAGGCCGTGTGGCGCGCCGGGCTGACCGCGATCGTCTGCATCGGCGAGACGCGCGAGCAGCGCGACGCCGGCAAGACGCTCGATGTCTGCGGCACCCAGCTTGCGGGCTCGGTGCCCAATGGCTCGACCGCGGCCAATCTGGTGGTGGCCTATGAGCCGGTCTGGGCGATCGGCACCGGCCTGACCCCGACCGCCAAGGATGTTGAGGAAGTTCACAGGTTTATCCGGGGTCAGCTCACCGATCGCTTCAAGGGCGAGGGAAACCGGATCAAGATCCTCTATGGCGGCTCGGTGAAGCCGTCGAACGCCGCCGAGCTGATGGCCGTCGCCAACGTCAACGGCGCGCTGGTCGGCGGCGCCAGCCTGAAGGCATCGGATTTTCTCGCGATCGCTGCGGGCTGTTAGGCTGGCCGCCGAGCTCCGGCACCGTCATCCTGAGGAGGCCGCGAAGCGGCCGTCTCGAAGGATCGACGGCCCGGCCGGTGGCCGTCGACCCTTCGAGACGCGCTACGCGCTCCTCAGGGTGACGGAATTGGCAGCATTGCGGCGGATCTATTTCTACTTGGCTGACTGACTCAGGCCGCAGCCGTCCCGATCTTCTTCCAATAGATCATCGTCCCGGTAAGGCCGCCATGCGGCTTCAGGGCGTAATCCGGGATGATGCCACTGAGCTGAAAACCCTGCTTCTCGTAAAGCGGCGCGGCGCCGTCGTCGACGGCGGTGTCGAGCACCAGCAGTGTGCGCCCGTGCCCGATCGCGAGCGCTTCGGCGGCGCGCAGCAATGCGGTCGCCACGCCGCGGCTGCGGTGGCTTACGCGCGTCATCATCTTGGCGATCTCCGCGCGGTGCGGCTGGTTCGGCGGCAGCTTCAACAGCAGCGTCACGGTGCTGATCAGGCTGTCGCCGTCGAATGCGCCGAGCACCACTCGCTCACCACGCGCGGCGGCACCAAGCGAGTCCTGCCAGAATGCATGGGCGTCATCCGGCGACAGCGGATGCATGAAGCTGACGGAGCCACCGCTGGCGACGGTCTCAATCAACAGCTCGCTGAGCGCGCGGCGAATCTCCGGCCCGTCCTCGAGCGGCTTGATGGAAAACGGCGACATGCATCAGCTCCGGGCCAGGGCGACCACGTAGGTGCAGCCGGCGTTGGTTTCGTTGGCGAAGGTGGTCTCAGCGGGCGGGCCAAAGCCGAGGCAATCGCCGCTCGCGAGCACGTAGCGTGCGCCGCCCTCGGTGATGACGAGGCTGCCGCTCAGCACCCAGACCAGTTGGCGGATATGGGCGTAGGACGATGCGGGCAGGGTCACGGATTGCTTCGGCGGCATTTCCACCCGGACCAGCTCGACCGGATGGTCGGGACGGCTGAACACCTGGCGGCGCAGATAGTCGGTTTCCGGATCGCGCCAAATCGGCTGCGTGGCGGCGCGCGATAGCCGCTCGCCCTGGCCTTCGGCGCGCAACATCAGCCCGGCCAGGGTGAGGTCGAAGGCCGACGCGAGTCGCACCAGCACGACCGCGGTCGGGCTGACCTCGGCGCGCTCGATCTTGCTGATCGTCGCCTTCGAGACACCAGAGCGGTCGGCAAGCTCGGCCAGTGACCAGCCACGGCCGTCGCGCTCCAGCCGGATCCGCTGCGCCAGGCGCTGGCTTAGATCGTCTATCAAAGTATCCATATGTCTATTATAATAGAAATTCCGGATTCCGATCAAGCCTCGGACTGATGCCAACGGCACCGCTTGAGATGTCGGCCATTGCGACTATCTCGGGGGTGACAATGCCCGGTCCAATCGTGTAACAGGGCGCGACTTCACGAAAAACCGCAAAGCCGATAGCGCCGTTTGTCTGGCCGCTTGGCGGCTTGTGACGGAAGGCTTGCGATGCAGACTGTCGTTATCATTATCCACCTCATGATCGTCGCCGTCATGATCGGCGCAGTGCTCTTGCAGAAATCCGAAGGCGGCGGCCTTGGCATGGGCGGCGGCGCTGGCTTCATGTCGAGCCGCGGCACCGCGAATCTGTTGTCGCGGACCACCGCGATCCTCGCGGCCGGCTTCTTCCTCACCAGCCTGTTCCTGTCCTGGTATGCGGGCTACGACCGCAAGCCGAGCTCGATCATCGGCACCGGCGCACCGGCGCAGACCCAGCCGGCCGGCGGCGCGCCGCTGACGCCTCCGACCTCCGGCGGCATCCTCGATTCGCTGAAGAAGACCGACGAGCAGCAGGGTCAGCAGGCCCCGAGCGGCCCGCAGGCACCACGGTCGCAATAAAGCAGGGGCGCCATGCAGGATGCAGCGCTGGCATCCTGCATCCGAAACCCCCATTAATGCTCTGAAATCGCTCTCAGTTTAACGTAACCCACAGCCCGGTGATTTGTTTGCCGGGAACAGCCGATTCGTTTTGCGAATCGCAGGAAGCGGCTTAAAGGTAAAGTCCCATGGCGCGGTACATATTCATCACCGGCGGCGTGGTCTCCTCGCTCGGCAAGGGTCTGGCTTCAGCGGCGCTCGGCGCTTTGCTGCAGGCTAGGGGCTACAAAGTCCGCCTTCGCAAGCTCGATCCCTATCTCAACCTCGATCCCGGAACGATGTCGCCGTATCAGCACGGCGAAGTGTTCGTGACCGACGACGGCGCCGAGACCGATCTCGATCTCGGCCACTACGAGCGTTTCACCGGTCGTCCGGCCACCAAGGCCGACAACATCACGACCGGGCGGATCTACCAGGACATCATCACCAAGGAGCGCCGCGGCGACTATCTCGGCGCCACCATCCAGGTGGTCCCGCACGTCACCAACGCGATCAAGGAATTCGTGCTGTCGGGCAACGACGAGTACGATTTCGTGCTGGTCGAGATCGGCGGCACCGTCGGCGACATCGAGGGCCTGCCGTTCTTCGAGGCGATCCGCCAGCTCAAGAATGAGCTGCCGCGTGAGCACGCCGTCTACATTCACCTGACGCTTTTGCCGTACATTCCAAGTGCCGGCGAACTCAAGACAAAGCCGACGCAGCATTCGGTGAAGGAGCTGCGCTCGATCGGCATCCAGCCGGACATCCTGCTGTGCCGCACCGACCGCGAAATCCCCAAGGAAGAGCGGCGCAAGCTCGGCCTGTTCTGCAACGTGCGCGAGAGCGCCGTGATCGAGGCGCGCGACGTCGACAACATCTACGCCGTGCCGGAGGCCTATCACGCCGCCGGTCTCGACGACGAGGTGCTGGCCGCGTTCGGCATCACGGCGAAGATTCCGCCTGTGCTGCAGAGCTGGAACGTGATCAACGAGCGCGTGCGCAATCCGGAAGGCGCGGTGACGATCGCGATCGTCGGCAAGTACACCGGCATGAAGGACGCCTACAAATCGCTGATCGAGGCGCTCTCGCACGGCGGCATCGCCAACAAGGTGAAGGTCAATCTCGACTGGATCGAGAGCGAGGTGTTCGAGAACGAGGACCCGGCGCCGTTCCTCGAGCACGTCAACGGCATCTTGGTGCCCGGCGGATTCGGCCAGCGCGGCGCCGAGGGGAAGATTCGCGCGGCGCAGTTCGCGCGCGAGCGTGACGTGCCGTATTTCGGCATCTGCTTCGGCATGCAGATGGCGGTGATCGAGGCAGCGCGCAATCTGGTCGGCATCGAGGAGGCCAACTCGACCGAATTCGGCCCGACCGAGGAGCCGCTGGTCGGCCTGATGACCGAGTGGCTGCGCGGCAACGAGCTCGAGAAGCGCTCGCAGAGCGGCGACCTCGGCGGCACCATGCGGCTCGGGGCCTATCCCGCGGCGCTGAACCGCGGCAGCCGCGTCTCGCAGGTCTATGGCGGCGCGACCGAAATCTCGGAGCGGCACCGCCATCGTTATGAAGTCAACACCGCCTACAAGGACCGGCTCGAGCAGCACGGCCTGCGTTTCTCCGGCATGTCGCCCGACGGTGTGCTGCCGGAGATCGTCGAGTACGAGGACCATCCCTGGTTCATCGGCGTCCAGTTCCACCCCGAGCTGAAGTCGCGGCCGTTTGAGCCGCATCCCCTCTTTGCATCGTTCATCGAGGCGGCAGCGAAGCAGAGCCGGCTGATGTAAGCGGTCATCGACTGCGCCGTCAGACGGCGCAGTCCTCGTTGGCCCGGCGTTCCTTCTTGATCGGTGAGACGCCTGCATCGGCCGCGGGCGTGACGTCGCGCGTGATCAGCTTGTATTGCGCGCGTCGCGTCAGCCGGTAGACCGCAGCGGGCGGCACGTTGAGGATGGCGCGATCGACCAGCGTGGCGCGCAGGCCGAGCCGGTCGAGGATCGGCCGCGGTATCGGGCAGCGCATGCCGTAGGTGAATTGATAGAACGCGCCATTGGGACGCATGTAGCTGAATGCGCCGCTGACGATCGAGATCACCTTGCGCGGCGACATGTTGAGCAGCGGCAGTCCGCTGACCACGGCGCCGACCGGCGCGCCCTCGTACAGCCGTTCCGAAGCCAGCCGCGCGGCGTCCATCCACAGCACGCGTGCGCCGGGAAAGCGGAGCTGCAAAAGCCGCATGAAATCCGAACCGTATTCGATCAGCGTGAGATCCTGCTGGCGCACGCCGCGCTTCAACAGTTGATAGGTGAAGACGCCCGTTCCAGGACCGAGCTCGAGCACCGGACCGGTGTTGGCGCTGATGTCGCGCGTGATCAGTTCGGCGAGCGCTGTGCCCGAGGGCGCGATGGCGCCGACGCGGCCGGGGGCCGCCATCCACGCCGTGAAGAAAGACAGGAGATCATGTGCCATTGGGATTCCCAGCAAAGTGTCACAGCGCCGCGACTCGATGCGCGGCGCGATCTCTTCTTTGCGGGGCCTGCATTGCGACAACATTGCGCTTGCGCGCATCACGATACGAGCGGCGCCAGCGGTAACGTGAGACGGAAGCTCGCGCCGCCCTTCGGTCCGTCGAGCACGGACACGTGACCGCCATGCAACCTTGCGATCTCGCGCACCATGTTGAGTCCGAGACCGGCGCCGCGATCGAGCGGCGCAAGCCGATAGAACGGATCGAAGATCCGGGTGCGCTCGTGCTTCGGAATGCCGTCGCCTTCGTCTGACACGTCGACAGTGGCGGCGCTGCCGACATGGATGGTGATGGTGCCGCGGCGGCCGCCATGCTGGATGGCGTTCTGCACGAGATTGGTCAGCGCGCGCTCCAGCGCGGCGCGGTCGCCCAGCGTCTCGACTCGACCGGTTGCAGTCTCGAGCGACAATTCGTAACCGGCCGCGATCGCGAGCGGCGCGAGGTCGGCGGCGACGCTGCGCGCGACCGCGACGAGATCGACGCGGCCGAACGGATTGCGGCACTGGTCGAAGCGCTGGATGTCGAGCAGCTGCTCGGCGAGCGTCGCAAGCCGCGCCGAGTCTTCGAGCAGGCGGGTCTTCTCCGGTCCCGGCGGCAGCGACTCCAGCCGCGTGTTGAGGATCGCGATCGGCGTGCGCAGTTCGTGCGCGGCATCCGCGACGAAACGCTGATGGCGCGAATAGCCGTCGTCGAGCCGTTTCAGCGCGTCGTTGACGGCGCTCACCAGCGGCGCGACTTCGAGCGGCAAATGGTCAGCCGACAGCCGGCTGCCGCGTTGGCGGAAGTCGATCCGGCGGGCCTCGTCAGACGCGGACTCGATGCCGGCAAACGCGCGCCGCACCACCATCGGCGTCGTGATGAAGGTGGCGCACGCCATCAGCAACAAGCCGGGCAGGGTAGAGCCCAGACACGTCGCCGCCATTACCAAGAGCGCCTTGGTTCCGGTCATCCGGCCTTGCGTCGCGGTGAGAATCTGGACGTTTCCGGCATCCGTGTTGACGCGCTTCAGCCGCGCCGCCGGCTTGCCGGGGCTGTCCTCCAGCATCTGGTAACCGAGCCGCGCCTGGCTGATATGATCGAGGGCATTGCCGATCCGCGCGAAATCGACCGGCACGTCGCCTTCGGAAAGCGTGTGTCCGTCGCGGTCCCGCACCGCGAACCAGAGATCGGGAATCTCGGCGCGCAGCTTGTTGAGATCGTCGGTCGGACGCAGCACCAGTTCGCCCTGCACGTCGCGCGCGACGGCCGATTGCACGACGTCGATGACGCGATCTTCATCCCGATTGACCAGCAGGAAGCCCGAGGCCCACAGTGCGCCAAGCACCGTGAGCACGAGTCCGGTCAGCAGGGCAGCCTGCAGTGCAACCAGGCGCCAGCTCAGTTGCGAGTGCAGGCAATAGTGATCGGCAGGTTCGCTCATGATACCTGCTTCAGCAGGTAGCCCACGCCCCGGATGCTATGGATTTCGACGCCGGCATCGGAGTCGGCGAGCTTGCGCCGCAGCCGCGAGACGTGAGCATCGAGCGCGTTCGACTGAATCTCGTCCTCGAAATTGTAGACGGCTTCCTCGAGCGTCCCGCGCAGCACGGTGCGGCCCATCCGGCGCAGCAGCGTCTCCAGCACCAGCAGCTCGCGCCGCGGCAGCTCGAACGGGCGGCCATTGACGCTGGCCTCGCGATGGCTGCAATCGAACGCCATGCGGCCGGCCTTGATGATCTCGAACTGCACGCCGGCGGGACGGCGCAGCACGGCGCGCAGCCGCGCCAACAGCTCCTCGACTGCGAACGGCTTGGCCAGATAGTCGTCGGCGCCGCTGTCGAGGCCGGTGATGCGGTCGGCGAGGTCGCCGCGCGCGGTCAGCACGATGATCGGCACGCCGGCGGCCTTAGCGCGCAGCTTCGGGATCAGCGTGAGGCCGTCGCCGTCGGGCAGCTGGCGGTCGAGCAGGACGGCGCCATGCACGTCGGCGGAAATCGCTTCCTCGGCCTCGGCAAGCGTCGGCACATGATCGACGACCATGTCGTAGCCCTTCAGCGCCTGCGCCAGCGCCGCCGCCATTTCGGCCTCGTCTTCAACCAGCAGTATCCGCATGTGCTTTTGGGTCCAGATCCCGTACGGCCGGTGCTAAAGCGCTATGAGGCGCGCCTTAGCCATTTGCTTGAGCATGCCCCATTTCGGAAAGCCGCTTCGCACTTTTCCGGGGACATGCTTTGGGCAGGTAACATTGCAACAACATTGCGGAAATGGCCGCTACCGACGAGCAGGGGTGCCATGTTGTCGCCCCCTCAAGACAGTCTGGAACCCGCTGGCTATAACCGCCCGCACAACTGGATCTGGGAGGACTGCCAATGATCTACGAGACCCGCGTCTATCGCTGCCTGCCGGGCCGGCTGCCGGCGCTGCTCAAGCGCTTCGAGACCATTACGCTGAAGCTCTGGGACAAGCACGGTATCAGGCAGGCCGGCTTCTTCACGACGCTGGTCGGCGAATCCAACCAGGAACTGACCTATCTGCTGGCCTGGGAATCGCTTGCCGAGCGCGAGAAGAAGTGGACCGCGTTCGCGACCGATCCGGAATGGATCACCGCGCGCGCCAAGACCGAGGAGGACGGCCAGATCGTTCTCAACATCGTCAACCAGCTGTTGGTGCCGACGTCGTTCTCGTCGGTCAAGTGATGCGGTAGCGATCGGGGCGCGATGGCGAGGCCTCGTCGCGCCCGGTCACCGGGCAGTTATTGCGGGCAGCCCGAGGTCTGATCGCCCTGGGTCACCATCGGCTTGCCGTTGATGAAGACGCCGTGGCTGCCTGAGGTCGTCTTGCCGCCGCAATGCGTGCGGTCGCCCATCACCACGGCCGGCTTGCCGTTGATCAGGACGTTGGGCACGCCCTCGACCAGCGCGCCGCCATTGCTGGTAGTATCGCCGCTACGCGCGGCCGGCTTGCCGTTGACGGTGACGCCGGCGGCGCCGCTGGTGACGACCCCGGGCTGGCTGCTGGTCTGGCCGTGCGCCAGGCTCGACATCGCCGACAAGGCGGCCACAGCTCCAATCATCAGCGAAATGCGCATTTCGTCCCTCATGGGAATCTGGTCCGCGCCAGTCTAGAGCCTTTTCCGTTCCGATTGAATCGGAACGGGGCTCTAGATTTGTTGTTTTGACGCGTTTTCTTCACGCGAACCGGTACCCACTTCGCTCGAAAACGCTCTAGAAGGGGCGGTTGGGGCGGGATTGTGATAGCACGGCGCACCCACGGCGTCAGCGCAACCCCCTCATCGTGCAGGACGGCTTGATCCCTCCCGCGCGCGATTGCATGGTCGCCGGCAAAAGGATGCAGCATTTTGACCAATCAGGTTTCCGCGGCCGCTGCCGCGCCGATCGTTGCCGTCGGATCGGCCAAATTCGGCAATGCCTTGCCCATCTCGATCATCGCTGGTCCCTGCCAGCTCGAGAGCCGCGCACACGCGCTCGAAGTGGCGTCCGCGCTGAAGGAGATCGCGGCCCGGCTCAAGATCGGTCTGGTGTACAAGACCTCATTCGACAAGGCGAACCGCACCAGCGCGGCGGCCGCGCGCGGCATCGGGCTGAAGCAGGCGCTGCCGATCTTCGCCGAGATTCGCAGTTCGCTCGGGCTGCCGGTACTGACCGACGTGCATGAACCCGACCAGTGCGCTGAGGCGGCGCAGGCGGTCGACGTGCTGCAGATCCCGGCCTTCCTATGCCGGCAGACCGATCTCCTGCTGGCCGCGGCTGCGACCGGCAAGGTCGTCAACGTCAAGAAGGGGCAGTTCCTGGCGCCGTGGGACATGACCAATGTGGTCAGCAAGATCACCGGCGCCGGCAACGCCAATGTGCTGGTCACGGAGCGCGGCGCGTCGTTCGGCTACAACACGCTGGTGTCGGACATGCGCGCGCTGCCGATCCTGTCGCGCACCACTGGCGCGCCCGTGATCTTCGACGCCACCCATTCGGTGCAGCAGCCGGGCGGCAAGGGGACCTCGTCGGGCGGCGAACGCGAATTCGTGCCGGTGCTGGCGCGCGCGGCGGTCGCGGTCGGCGTCGCCGGCGTGTTCATCGAGACCCATCCCGATCCGGATCACGCGCCGTCGGATGGCCCCAACATGGTGCCGCTCCGCGATTTCGAATCCCTCGTCAAGCGGCTGATGCAGTTCGACGCGCTCGCCAAGACGGCAGCCTGACGGTGTGACGACGACATGACCGCAAAGAGCGGCATGCCGCCGGTTCTCAACGTCATCACGCTGGCGACCTTCGCGGCGAGCCTGTCGGTGCGCGCGCTCGATCCGGTGCTGCCGCATGTCGCCGAGGATTTCGGTGTCAGCATCGCGACCGCAGCGAGCTTTGCCGCGGTATTCGCCTTCACCTTCGCAATCATCCAGCCGGCGATCGGCGCCGCCGCCGATCTGTTCGGCAAGGCGCGGCTGATGACGATCTGCCTCGGACTGCTCGGCGTCGCCAGCATTCTCGGCGCGCTGTCGACCTCGTTCCCGATGCTGTTCGTGACCCGCATCCTCGCCGGCATCGGCTCGGGCGGCGTGTTTCCGGTGGCGCTGTCGCTGACCTCAGATCTGGTCGGCCCCGACAAGCGGCAGCTTGCGATCGGGCGAACGCTCGCGGGCTCGATGACCGGCAATCTGCTCGGCGCCACGGCCTCAGGCCTGATCGGCGATTTCCTCGGCTGGCGCGGCGTGCTCGCGGTGCTCGGCGGCCTCGTGATCATCGTCGCACTTGCGGTAGCGGCCGGCTTCCGCGGCGCCGCGTTGAACCGTCCGCCGCGCACCAGCCTGAAGGCGCTTCGCCACGGCTATCGTACCATCTTCACCAATCCGAACGCGCGGATCTGCTATTCGGCGGTCTTCATCGAAGGCTGCTGCGTGCTCGGGCTGTTTCCTTTCATCGCCTCGTTTCTGTTCGAACTCGGCGAGACGTCGCTCTCGATCGCCGGCATCGTGATCGCGGGCTTTGCGATCGGCGGATTGCTCTACACGCTGACGGTGGCGCGCCTGCTGCCGTTGATCGGGGTGAGGGGTATGATGATCGTCGGCGCGACGCTGGTCGGTATCCAGCTGGTCGGCGTCGCCTTCGGGCCGCACTGGAAGTTGCAGATGGCGGGCCTCCTCGTGATGGGCCTCGGTTTCTACATGATCCACGGCTGCCTGCAGGTGTTCGCCAGCGAGCTATCGGTCGAGGCGCGCGCCACCGCACTGTCGCTGCACTCGTTCTTCTTCTTCATGGGCCAGACCGTCGGCCCGATCGCCTATGGCTTCGGCCTGCAACACGCCGGCAAGACCGCGACGCTGGTCTCCGCCGCCGCTGTGATGGTCGTGCTCGGATTTATCTGTGCGAGATTCCTGAAGCAGACGCGACCTGCGGACGCCGCCGCGCGGCCGGATGTCGAGCCCTAGCGATCCCAAGTCATCTCGGTCCGCGGACTCCCACAACTTATTTCAAAGATAAGACGACCGGCCCCGCAGCCGGATCGGTCACGCCGAGACCGTTGCCGAGATCTTCGAGCGTGTCGCGAAAAGAATTGAGCGTGGCAATCATGGCTGGCCGCGCCTCGATGCACACGTCCATGTTTTGCCACTCGGCGATGATGCAGTAGGAGCGGTCACCGGTTTTAATAATGTTGGCATGCAATAGACCCGGCCAGGTTGCTCCAATTGTCTTGTGAGCGTCCAGGAACTCCTGATCGCGCCCCGGCTTCACTCGAAAACGCACAGCATTGAAAGCGGTCACCGTCTTCTCCCAAAGCACTGAGACGCTAGAGGAAGCGCGCTTACGTGGGGCGCGTAAGTTGAAAGCACATGCATTCACTTCCGCTTCGCGGCGGTCACAGATCGATTGGCCGGCCTACTGGGCTTTTATCATCTTCGCCAATTCATGGCGCAATTCCGGGCTATCGTGATGGCCATGCACCGCGACAGCGTGTTGTACCGCCGCTTCCAGAAGTTCCTTTTGAGTATCAGCTGAAATCGCGATCGTGCAGTTCATCTCACTTGGGTATTCTCGGCAATCTACAAACAATCTACCCATATCTGTCTCCGTCAATACGAGCATACTATTCGCCATGCTGAACTTATCTACTCGCGACAATTCTGCGTCTGCGCGCCGTGCCTGACTTCTTCAAATGATAGTTCATGGCCGGCCAGCTTGCCCGCCGCCTACACCGAGCGTGTCAGTCGTCTCGATCGTGGTCGCGTCGCCCACATTGGAGGAGCCGTTATCGAACATATCACACATCGGAGGGAGCGCCATGTCGGTTCCTGGCCTGAGGCCGAACATGTATCTCGGCTTCTGCGCCGCCTTCGAGGATCAGTAGACGTGGCGAACTGAAGGGTGCCCGTCCTACCCCCGCCCGCGATACGTCGCGACGCCCTGGTCGGGAACCCAGAGGCCCTTCGGCAGCCGGCCGGTCTGGAAGAACACATCGATCGGGATGCCGCCGCGCGGATACCAGTAGCCGCCGATACGCAGCCATTTCGGCTTGATCTCGTCTGATATCCGCTTGCCGATCATGACCGTGCAATCCTCATGGAATGCGCCGTGGTTGCGGAAGCTCGCGGCGAACAGCTTCAGCGATTTGGATTCCAACAGCCAGCTGCCCGGAACGTAGTCGATCACCAGATGCGCGAAATCCGGTTGGCCCGTCACCGGGCAGATCGAGGTGAATTCCGGCACCGTGAAGCGTACCAGATAATCGGTACCAGCCTGCGGATTGGGCACACGGTCGAGCTGTGCCTTTTCCGGCGCGTCGGGCCATTCCACCGCACGGCCGAGTTGCAGGCCGGGGGAGGTCGTTGATTTGCTGGATTTCTTTGCCATTCGGGTCTCCGTGCCGCTCTCTTAGCTAATGCCGGGGGGCTCGTCACCCGGCCTTTTCCCCCTCGATGCATTGCGCTAGAAGCACCGCCATCCGACCCCCTGACTGCCACAAGAGGTTCTCATGACTGACATCGTCGACATCATCGGCCGCGAAATCCTGGACAGCCGCGGCAATCCCACGGTCGAGGTCGATGTGGTGCTGGAAGATGGGTCGATCGGCCGCGCGGCGGTGCCGTCCGGCGCCTCCACCGGCGCCCATGAGGCGGTCGAACTGCGCGATGGCGACAAGTCGCGTTATCTCGGCAAGGGCGTGGAAAAGGCGGTCGCCGCCGTCAATGGCGAGATCTTCGAGGCGCTCAGCGACCAGGCGGTCGAGGAGCAGGTCGCGATCGACCAGATCATGATCGAACTCGACGGCACGCCGAACAAGAGCCGGCTCGGGGCCAACGCCATCCTCGGGGTCTCGCTGGCCTGCGCCAAGGCCGCAGCCGAATCCTTCGACATGCCGCTGTATCGTTATGTCGGCGGCACCTCGGCGCGGACGCTGCCGGTGCCGATGATGAACATCATCAATGGCGGCGTGCATGCCGACAACCCGATCGACTTCCAGGAGTTCATGATCCTGCCGGTCGGCGCCACGTCGTTCGCCGAAGCGCTGCGCTGCGGCTCGGAGATCTTCCACACGTTGCGCGGCGAGCTGAAGAAGGCCGGCCACAACACCAATGTCGGCGACGAGGGCGGATTTGCGCCGAACCTGCCGTCGGCCGACGCTGCGCTCGAGTTCGTCATGAACGCGATCGGCAAGGCCGGCTACAAGGCGGGCGACGACGTCGTGCTCGGCCTCGACTGCGCCTCCACCGAATTCTTCAAGGAAGGCGCCTACGTCTATGGCGGCGAGAACAAGACCCGCTCGCGTTCGGAGCAGGTGAAGTATCTCGCCGACCTCGTCGGCCGTTATCCGATCGTCACCATCGAGGACGGCATGTCGGAAGACGACATGGACGGCTGGAAGGAATTGACGGACGCGATCGGTAACAAGTGCCAGCTGGTCGGCGACGATTTGTTCGTCACCAACGTCACGCGGCTTGCCGACGGCATCAAGAACGGCCGCGGCAATTCGATCCTGGTCAAGGTCAACCAGATCGGCACGCTGACCGAGACGCTTGCGGCGATCGAGATGGCCTACAAGGCCGGCTACACCGCGGTGATGTCGCATCGCTCCGGCGAGACCGAGGACTCCACGATCGCCGATCTCGCGGTCGCCACCAATTGCGGGCAGATCAAGACCGGCTCGCTGGCGCGCTCCGACCGTACCGCCAAGTACAACCAGCTGCTGCGCATCGAGCAGCAGCTCGGCACCCAGGCGAAATACGCGGGCAGGGCGGCCTTGAAGGCGCTGGCCTAGCGCCCCAACTGATCGGGACTGAACAAACGCAAAAAAGGGAGGTCGGGATGAGTGACGGCAAGAGCGGTCTGCAGCTGCGTTCGCTGCTCAAGAAGGATGGCGAACTGGAGATATCGCTGGTCAATGTCCCGACCCCCGAGCCCGGTCCCGACGAGGTCGTTGTCCGGGTCGAGGCCAGCCCGATCAATCCGTCCGACCTCGGGCTCCTGATCGGCCCGGCCAACATGGCGGCGGCCAAGGTCACCGGCAGCAAGGAATTGCCCGTGGTGACCGCGCGCGTGCCGGAAGCGGCATTGCCTGGCCTTGCTGCGCGGCTCGACGAGTCGATGCCGGTCGGCAATGAAGGCGCCGGCGTCGTGATCAGGACCGGCTCGTCGGACGCGGCGAAAGCGCTGATGGGGCGCACCGTCGCGATGATCGGCGGCGCGATGTATGCGCAATACCGGACGCTGCGCGTCGGAGAATGCCTGCCGCTGCCCGACGGCACCACGCCGGCGGAAGGCGCGTCCTGCTTCGTCAATCCGCTGACGGCGCTCGGCATGACCGAGACGATGCGGCGCGAGGGACACAAGGCGCTGGTGCACACGGCGGCGGCGTCGAACCTCGGTCAGATGCTCAACAAGATCTGCCTCAAGGACGGCATTGGCCTCGTCAACATCGTGCGCAACAGGGAGCAGGCCTACATCCTGCACAAGATCGGCGCCAAACATGTCGTCGATTCCAGTGCGTCCGATTTCATGGACAAGCTCACCGGCGCGCTGGTCGAGACCGGCGCGACCATCGCTTTCGATGCGATCGGCGGCGGCAAGCTCGCGGGCCAGATCCTGGTCGCGATGGAGACCGCGATCAACAAGACCGCCAAGGTCTACAGCCGCTACGGCTCGAACGTGCACAAGCAGGTCTACGTCTATGGCGGCCTCGATACCCGCGACATCGAGCTGCCGCGCGGCTTCGGCATGGCCTGGGGCATCGGCGGCTGGCTGCTGTTCCCGTTCCTGATGAAGATCGGTCCGGAGGCCGGCAACAAGCTGCGCCAGCGCGTGGTCGCCGAGCTGAAGACGACCTTCGCCAGCCACTACACCAAGGTGGTGTCGCTGCAGGAGACCCTGCAGCTCGACAACATCGCGGTCTACGGCAAGCGCGCCACCGGCGAGAAATTCCTGATCAACCCGAACAAGGGCGCGTAACGCTCTACTCGCGCTCGAATGCCAGCTTCCTGGAGCGCTTGTGGCGCTCCAGGGCGTGGCCGATCAGGACATCCATCAGCTCGGCTTGCGGCAGGCCGCTGGCCTCCCACAGTCGTGGATACATGCTGATGTTGGTGAAGCCGGGCAGGGTGTTCGCCTCGTTCACGAACGCCTGCTCGCCGTGCAGGAAGAAGTCGATCCGCGCCATGCCTTCGCAACCGAGCACGCGGAATGTCTTGATGGCGAGCTCCCTGATGGTTTCGGCGACGGCAGCCGGCACGTCGGCCGGCACTTGCAGCAGCGCGCCATCCGCATCGAGATACTTGGCGTCGTAAGAATAGAAGCCGTGTCTGTCGGACGGAACGATCTCGCCAAGCTGGGAGGCACGGATGCGGCCCTCGGCATCCTCGAGCACGGAGCACTCGACCTCGCGGATCGGTACGACACCGCGCTCGATCAGGATCTTGCTGTCGAAGCGAAACGCCAGTCTGCAACCAGCCTCGAACTCCTCTGCGGTGCGCGCCTTCGACACGCCGACCGATGATCCCATGTTGGCCGGCTTGACGAAGACCTCCTGCGACCCCAGGGCGCTGACCGCGTCGTCATAGCTGATGGGCGCCGCGCTCGACATCGCGACAAAGGGGACGATCGGCAATCCCGCCTCGCGCATCAAGCGCTTGGCTATGTCTTTGTCCATGCCGGCCGCCGAGCCCATCACGCGCGAGCCGACATAGGCGACATCGGACAATTCCAGCGCACCCTGCACCGTGCCGTCCTCGCCGTTCGGTCCATGCAGCACCGGGAAGACGACGTCGAACGCCGGCAATTCCGCGGGCCCCGCCGCCGGTCCCTGAAGCACCACGACGCGGCCCTGTCCGCCCGGCAGCAGAGCGAGTTGCGGTGCGTTGTCCGGAATGATCAGCGCGCCGCTTCCCGTGCCGGCGCCGTTTCCCGCATCGGTGACGAGCCAGCGGCCTTCGCGGGTGATGCCGATCGCCGTGGCGTCATAGCGATCCGGGTCGAGCGAGCGAAGCACGTTGGCGGCTGATGCCCGCGAAACGTCATGTTCGGCCGATCGCCCGCCGAACAGGATTGCAACCCGGATCTTGCGCTCTGCCATCAGCTGCTCTTCGGTCGGCTCGATGCTGCGTGGAACCGGTACAGTATGTTGCGAGGAACGTGTCGACAATTTGCCGCCGGTTGCGCTCGGCGCAGCTTTCGGGCGGAATGGCGTTGTCCGGCGGCGAGCTGACGGCGCTTGAGCCGCGGGGCCTCAGGGCCGTTCGTCCAAGATTCGCGAACGCTGCGTTTCCGGAATTGAGCGATCCATGCACTTGCATCTTTCTTGGCGTGCCGGTAGGTGATGTGCACCAGTCTTACGCGCAACCCGAGGGGAATTTTGCAATGGCCTATAACATCGTCGCCATCGTCGGCAGCATCCGCAAGCAGAGCTTCTCGCTCAAGATCGCCAATGCGCTGGCCAAGCTCGCGCCGGCCTCGCTGAAGCTCGATGTGACGACCCTCGAGGGCATTTCCTTCTTCAACCAGGACCTCGAGGCGGCGCCGCCGGCCGACTGGCTCGCCTTCCGCGAGAAGCTGCAGAAGTCGAACGGCGTGCTGTTCGTGACTCCCGAATACAATCGCTCGGTCCCGGGCGTGCTGAAGAACGCGATTGACGTCGCCTCGCGGCCCTATGGCAAGAGCTCGTTCATCGGCAAGCCGGTCGGCATCATCTCCAACTCGCCGGGCCCGCTCGGCGGCGTCAGCGCGGCGAAGCACCTGCAGAACATCCTGCCGGGCATTTCCGGCCCGATCCTCGGTCAGCCGGAAACCTATCTCAACGGCATCGGCGATGCCTTCGACGACAAGGGCGAACTGACCAAGGAGTCGCTCAAGACGGTGTTGCAGCAGTACCTCGACGCCTTCGCGGCTTTCGTCGCGAAGCAGAATGGCTGAGCAAGTTTAGCGTTCGTTAACCCCATGGCCGCATCTTCGCGGCCATGGTTTCCCGCACACGCCTTAAATCGATTCTGACCGGGCTCGCCCTCTACACGCTGGCGGCGCTGATGGTCGGCTATTTCGGCGTCAACGCCTACACCGGCAAATACGGTCTGAACGCGCGGCAGGAGCTCGACCAGGAAATCATCGCGCTGACCTCGGAGCTGGCGCGGTTGAAGAAGGAGCGGGCCGAGGGCGAGCAGCGGGTGTCGCTGTTGCGGTCGGACCGGGTCGATCCCGACATGCTGGACGAGCGTGCGCGCTTCCAGCTCGACTACGCCAACCCGCGCGATCTCGTTCGGATCAACAAGTCGAACTGACGCGTTCGCAAATTTCAAAAACGTTCGCGCACTATCACAAAAGTGTCGCGCCGCGCTGCAGTGCGGCATAGCAAAATTCCATCGGGCGAACGCAATCCTTTCAAGGCGATTTGAGTTGGGTTAGAGAGGGTTCTTCGACTTCTCTCACCCGGAATTGCCATGGCTGCACCCAAAAAAACCGTCGCAAAAGAATCAGGGCACGAGACGGCCGGCTCTCCTCCCGAATTCTCCAGGGAGCAGGAGCTCAAGGCACTGCGGGACATGCTCCTGATCCGGCGCTTCGAGGAGAAGGCCGGTCAGCTCTACGGCATGGGTGCGATCGGCGGCTTCTGCCATCTCTATATCGGCCAGGAAGCCGTCGTGGTCGGCATGCAGATGGCATTGAAGCAGGGCGACGAGGTCATAACGGGCTACCGCGACCACGGCCACATGCTGGCTTGCGACATGGAAGCCAAGGGCGTGATGGCGGAACTGACCGGACGCCGCGGCGGCTATTCCCACGGCAAGGGCGGCTCCATGCACATGTTCAGCAAGGAGAAGCATTTCTACGGCGGTCACGGAATCGTGGGCGCGCAGGTGTCGCTCGGCACCGGCCTTGCGTTCGCCAACCGCTATCGCGGCAACGATAACGTCAGCGTGACCTATTTCGGCGACGGCGCGGCCAACCAGGGCCAGGTCTACGAAAGCTTCAACATGGCGGAGCTGTGGAAGCTGCCGGTGATCTACGTCATCGAGAACAATCGCTATGCGATGGGCACCGCGGTGTCGCGCGCCTCGGCGCAGCAGGACTTCTCCAAGCGCGGCGTCTCTTTCAACATTCCCGGCAAGCAGGTCGACGGCATGGACGTGCGTGCGGTCAAGGCCGCCGCCGATGAGGCCGTGGCATGGTGCCGCGGCGGCAACGGTCCGATCATTCTCGAGATGCAGACCTACCGTTACCGCGGTCATTCGATGTCCGATCCGGCGAAGTACCGCACCCGCGAGGAGGTCGAGAAGGTTCGCCATGACCAGGACCCGATCGAGCAGGTGCGCAACCGCTTGCTGGCGGCAGGCGTGAGCGAGCAGGATCTGAAGGCGATCGACGCCGGCGTGCGCGAGATCGTCAACGAAGCCGCCGACTTCGCGCAGCACGATCCGGAGCCCGATCCGTCCGAGCTCTACACCGACATCTACCGCTGACCCCACCCGCGCAGAAGAATCTCAAGACCGATTTCGGGAGCTGATATGCCCATTCAAGTGCTCATGCCTGCGCTGTCGCCCACCATGGAGAAGGGCAACCTCGCCAAATGGCTGAAAAAAGAAGGCGAGACCATCAAGTCCGGTGACGTCATCGCCGAGATCGAGACCGACAAGGCGACGATGGAGGTCGAGGCGACCGACGAGGGCACGCTCGGCAAGATTCTGATTCCGGAAGGCACCGCCGATGTCGCTGTGAACACGCCGATCGCCACCATCCTGGCCGACGGCGAAAGCGCCGCCGATCTCGCCAAGGCACCTGCCGCACCAGTGCCGCAGCCGAAGGCCGCGGAGGCTCCTGCTGCGGAAGCCAAGGGGGATGCAAAGGCGGAAGCGCCGCAGCCCGCCGCGAAGGTGCCGGCCGCGCCGGTCAGCGAAGCGTTGCCCGACCCGGAAATTCCGGCGGGCACCGAGATGGTCACCCAGACCATTCGCGAGGCGCTGCGCGATGCAATGGCCGAGGAGATGCGGCGCGACGGCGACGTCTTCATCATGGGCGAGGAGGTCGCCGAGTATCAGGGCGCCTACAAGGTGACGCAGGGCCTGTTGCAGGAATTCGGCGCCCGCCGCGTGATCGACACGCCGATCACCGAGCACGGCTTCGCCGGCGTCGGCGTTGGCGCAGCGATGGCGGGCTTAAAGCCGATCGTCGAATTCATGACCTGGAATTTCGCGATGCAGGCGATCGACCAGATCATCAACTCCGCCGCCAAGACGCTGTATATGTCGGGCGGCCAGATGGGATGCTCGATCGTGTTCCGCGGCCCGAACGGCGCCGCCGCGCGCGTCGCCGCCCAGCACAGCCAGGACTACGCCGCCTGGTACTCGCAGATCCCGGGCCTCAAGGTGATCGCGCCGTACTCGGCCGCCGACTACAAGGGTCTGCTCAAGGCCGCGATCCGCGATCCCAATCCGGTGGTCTTCCTCGAGAACGAGATGCTGTACGGCCACACCGGCGAAGTGCCGAAGCTGCCCGATTTCGTGGTGCCGATCGGCAAGGCGCGGATTGCGCGCGCCGGCAAGGACGTCACCATCGTCTCCTGGGCGATGGGCATGTCCTACGCGCTGAAGGCGGCCGATGAACTCGCCAAGGAAGGCATCGAGGCAGAGGTGATCGATCTCCGTACCATCCGTCCGATGGACACCGAGACGATCATCAACTCGGTGAAGAAGACCGGCCGCGCGGTCACGGTCGAGGAAGGCTGGCAGCAGAGCGGCGTCGGCTCCGAGGTCGCTTCGCGCATCATGGAGCACGCCTTCGACTATCTCGATGCGCCGGTCGCGCGCGTCTCAGGCAAGGACGTGCCGATGCCCTATGCCGCGAACCTCGAAAAGCTCGCTCTGCCGTCCGTCGCCGAGGTGGTCGCGGCCGCCAAGGCCGTGTCGTACCGGTAACGCCGATGGCCGGTCCCAAGGAGCAGCCGCTGCCGCCTGATGTGATGGGCCGCGACGACGCCGTCGAGGTGCTGCGCGCCTTTGTCGTCGACGGCGGCCTGTCGATCGCGTTCCAGCGCGCCTTCGAGGAGCCGGACATGTGGGGGCTGATGCTCGTCGACATCGCCCGCCACGCTGCCCGCGCCTATTCGCGCGAGAGCGAGTTCACTGAAGACGAGGCGCTCGCGCGCATCGTCGAGATGTTCGAAGCCGAAATCGCCCGGCCGACCGACATGGGCCAAACCAAACCGCGGTCGCAACAAGGTCACTGACAATGCCGATCAATATTCTCATGCCCGCGCTGTCGCCGACGATGGAAAAGGGCAATCTCGCCAAGTGGCTCAAGAAAGAGGGCGACAAGGTCAAGTCCGGCGACGTGATCGCGGAGATCGAGACCGACAAGGCGACGATGGAAGTCGAGGCGGTCGACGAAGGCACCATCGCCAAGATCCTGGTGCCCGAAGGCACGCAGGACGTGCCGGTCAACGACGTCATCGCCGTCATGGCCGGTGACGGCGAGGACGTGAAGGCGGCAGCCAGCGCCGGAGCGGGCGCTGCACCGGCCGCCAAGCCCGCCGAGGCCCCGAAGCCCGCTGCCGCCCAGGCCGCGCCTGCCGCGGCTCCCGCACCGGCGGCTGCGCCCGTGCCCAAGCCGGCTGCTGCCCCCGCGGCGCCTCAGGCTGCTGCACCGGCCGCGCAGGCCAACGGCCACGCCCGCGTGTTCTCGTCACCGCTGGCGCGCCGTCTGGCGAAGGAAGCCGGCATCGATCTCGGACGCATCACCGGCACCGGTCCGCACGGCCGCGTCATCGCGCGCGACGTCGACGACGCCAAGTCCGGCAAGGGCCTGAAGGCGCCTGCTGCTGCGCCCGCTGCCGCAGGGCCCAGCATCGCGCCGTCGATGTCGGACAAGCAGATTCTCGCGCTGTTCGAGCCGGGCTCCTACGAGGTCGTGCCGCATGACGGCATGCGCCGCACCATCGCGCAGCGTCTCACCGCCTCGGTGCAGAACGTCCCGCACTTTTATCTCACGATCGACTGCGACATCGGCAAGCTGCTCGCCGCGCGCGAGGAGATCAACGCGGCTGCGCCGAAAGACAAGGAGAAGAAGCCGCTCTATAAGATCTCGGTCAACGACTTCGTCATCAAGGCAATGGCGGTCGCGCTGCAGAAGATCCCGAACTGCAACGTCAGCTGGACCGAAGGCGGCATGCTCAAGCACAAGCATTCCGACGTCGGCGTCGCCGTGGCGATGCCGGGTGGCCTGATCACGCCGATCATCCGCAAGGCCGAGACCAAGACGCTCTCGACCATCTCCAACGAGATGAAGGATTTTGCCGCGCGCGCCCGTGCCCGCAAGCTGAAGCCGGAAGAATACCAGGGCGGCACCACCGCGGTGTCGAACCTCGGCATGTACGGCATCAACCACTTCACCGCCGTGATCAACC
Organism: Bradyrhizobium sp. ma5; assembly: GCF_042258955.1. Lineage (NCBI taxonomy): Bacteria > Pseudomonadati > Pseudomonadota > Alphaproteobacteria > Hyphomicrobiales > Nitrobacteraceae > Bradyrhizobium > Bradyrhizobium sp. ma5. Next base: position 4,791,942 of record NZ_CP170156.1, on the reverse strand, counting down.
CGCCGCATGCCTCGATCCTCGCGGTCGGCACCTCGGAGGAGCGTCCGGTGGTGCGCGGCGGCAAGATCGAGATCGCCAACATGATGAGCGTGACGTTGTCGTGCGATCACCGCGCGATCGACGGCGCGCTCGGCGCCGAGCTGATCGGCGCCTTCAAGCAGCTGATCGAAAACCCCGTGATGATGATGGTGTGACGGGCATCCGCCATGTACGCGATCTACGGTCCGTACGTCCTGCTCGCCGTTGTCGCCGTCGCGTTGCTCGTCGCGGTCAACCGCGACCTGATTTCGACGATCCAGTTCAGGATCATGATGATCGCCGCCGCCGTGCTGGCGCTGGCGTGGACCGTGTTCCTCGGTGCGGTATGGCAGGAGTACAGATAGATGGCCGGCACGGCTCGCACGCGCTGGCCCTGGATCTCGCTGCTGCTGTCGGCCGCACTGGTGTGCAATCCAGTCGGATTGGATTTTCTGCATTCCGCGTTCTTCGCCGGCGAACAGCTGGCGCGGAACATCGCCCAGCCGATCGTGCTGACCGCCCTGGCCATCATGGCCCTGGTGATCGGGCTCGAATGGCTGGTCAGGTCGTTGATCGCAAGAAGCCGCGGGCGCGGCGCCACACATTGAGTTGAACGGGAGCCGCCATGGCCGATACATCCTTTGACGTCATCATCATCGGCTCCGGCCCCGGCGGCTACGTGACCGCGATCCGCGCCGCGCAGCTCGGCTTCAAGACCGCGATCGTTGAGAAATCCTATCTCGGCGGCATCTGCCTGAATTGGGGCTGCATCCCGACCAAGGCGTTGCTGCGCTCCGCCGAGATCTACCACTACATGCAGCACGCCAAGGATTACGGGCTGTCGGCGGATAATGTCTCGTTCGATCCGAAGGCTGTGGTGCAGCGCTCGCGCGGGGTCTCGAAGCGCCTTAACGACGGCGTCGGCTTCCTGATGAAGAAGAACAAGGTCACCGTGATCTGGGGCGACGCCACGATCGACGCGCCCGGCAAGATCACGGTGAAGAAGTCGGCGGTCGAGGCGCCGAAGGGCGCGAGCGGCGAGGGCGTCTACCAGGCCAAGCACATCATCGTCGCGACCGGCGCACGGCCGCGCGTGCTGCCCGGGCTCGAGCCCGACAAGAAACTGATCTGGACCTATTTCGAGGCGATGGTGCCGGAGCGGATGCCGAAGTCGCTGCTGGTGGTCGGCTCCGGCGCGATCGGCATCGAATTCGCCTCGTTCTTCCACACCATGGGCTCTGACGTCACCGTGGTCGAGGTGCTGCCGCAGATCCTGCCCGTCGAGGACGCCGAGATCGCGGGACTGGCGCGCAAGCGGTTCGAGAAGATGGGCATCAAGATCATGTCCTCGACCAAGGTCACGAAGCTGGAGAAGAAGGCCGACAGCGTGGTCGCGACCATCGACGACGGCAAGGGCCAGCCGCAGACCAAGGAATTCGAGCGCGTGATTTCGGCGGTCGGCGTGGCCGGCAACATCGAGAATCTGGGGCTGGAGAAGCTCGGCGTCAAAACCGACCGCGGCTGCATCGTGATCGACGGTCTCGGCAAGACCAACGTCCCCGGCATCTACGCGATCGGCGACGTCGCGGGACCGCCGATGCTCGCGCACAAGGCCGAGCATGAGGGCGTGATCTGCATCGAGGCGATCAAGGGCCTGCATCCGCATCCGATGGACAAGTTGCTGATCCCGGGCTGCACCTACTGCAACCCGCAGGTCGCCTCCGTCGGCCTCACCGAAGCCAAGGCCAAGGAAGGCGGTCGCGAGATCCGCGTCGGCCGCTTCCCGTTCGTCGGCAACGGCAAGGCGATCGCACTCGGCGAGGACCAGGGCCTCGTCAAGGTGGTGTTCGACAAGAAGACCGGCCAGCTGCTCGGCGCGCACATGATCGGCGCCGAGGTCACCGAGCTGATCCAGGGCTATGTCGTGGCGATGAATCTGGAGACCACGGAAGAGGAACTGATGCACACCGTGTTCCCGCATCCGACCCTGTCGGAAATGATGAAGGAAGCCGTGCTCGACGCCTACGGGCGCGTGCTGAATATCTGATTGGCTCGGTCAGAGCTGGCAGTCCCGTCATCCTGAGGCGCTCACGCAGCGAGCCTCGAAGGATGCACGGTCCGGAACTAGCAGCTGGGCTCGTCGCCCTTCGAGGGCCGCTAAGAAGCGGCCACCTCAGGGTGACGGGTCTGATATGAGTGAACCCAAGAACAAGAAAGAGCACATCTCGTGAAAGACAACGACAACCTCACCATCGAACGTCCGACCTTCGTGACCCATCTCGAATGCGCGATGGAGGGCGATCATTATGCGGCCGATCAGGTGCACAACCTCTCCAAGGCCGGCAAGCCGCTGCTGGTGCGCTACGACCTTGCCGGGGTGAAGAAGGCGCTGACCAAGGACGCGCTGGCTGAGCGCCCCGCCGACCTGTGGCGCTACCGCGAGCTGTTGCCGGTGCGCAAATGCAAGGACATCGTCAGCCTCGGCGAGGTCACGACGCCGCTGATCCGGCTGCCGAAGCTCGGCGCCAAACTTGGCGGCGGCGAGATCATCGTCAAGGATGAGGGGCGGCTGCCGACCGGCTCGTTCAAGGCGCGCGGCCTTGTGATGGCGGTGTCGATGGGCAAGGCGCTCGGCATCAAGCACATGGCGATGCCGACCAACGGCAACGCCGGCGCGGCGCTCGCGGCCTACGCCACGTCCTGCGGCATCAAGACCACGATCTTCTGCCCCGCGGATACGCCGGAAGTGAATGTCAGCGAGATCGAGCTGCAGGGCGCCACCGTTTATCGCGTCAACGGCTACATCGACGACTGCGGCAAGATCGTCGGCGAGGGCAAGGCCAAGGTCGGCTGGTTCGATACTTCGACCCTGAAGGAGCCGTACCGGATCGAGGGCAAGAAGACGATGGGCCTCGAACTCGCCGAGCAGCTCGGCTGGGACGTGCCCGACGTGATCTTCTATCCGACCGGTGGCGGCACCGGCCTGATCGGCATGTGGAAAGCGTTCGACGAGCTCGAGAAGATCGGCTTCATCGGTTCGAAGCGCCCGCGGATGGTCGCGGTGCAGGCCTCAGGCTGCGCACCGATGGTGCGCGCCTATGAGGCCGGCACCGAGCATGCGGTGCGCTGGGAGGACGCTCACACCATCGCCTCCGGCATCCGCGTGCCGCAGGCGGTCGGCGACTTTCTCATCTTGCGCGCGGTGCGCGAGAGCAAGGGATTTGCGATCGCGGTCGATGACGACAAGATCACCGCCGCGCTCAACGAGGTCGCGCGCGAGGAGGGGCTGTTGCTGTGCCCCGAGGGGGCTGCAACCTATGCCGCCTACAAGCAGAGCCTTGCCGACGGCCGCGTCACCAAGGCCGACCGCGTGATGCTGTTCAATTGCGCCAGCGGCCTGAAATATCCGCTGCCGCCGGTGACCCGCGCGCTCGACAGGCACAAGCCGATCGACTTCTCGCAGTTCTGACGCTGCTACTGCGTCGTCATTGCGAGCGTAGCGAAGCAATCCATTGCACCGCTTGCGCTGAAGCATGGATTGCTTCGTCGCTTCGCTCCTCGCAATGACGGCCAGAAATCTTTGGAGAGGTGGGAATGATGCGTAGAGCAATTGTGACTGTGTTGGCGATGCTGGCACTTGCGGGTTTTGCGCGTGCGGAAACCTGGCCCGCGCACCCGATCACCATCGTCGTGCCGTTCGCCGCCGGTGGTCCGTCGGATGCGATGGCGCGCATCCTCGCCGAGCGCATGAAGCAGTCGCTCGGCGAAGTGGTTCTGATCGAGAACGTGACCGGAGCGGGCGGCTCGCTCGGCGTCGGCCGCGCGGTGCGCGCGGCGCCCGACGGCTACACCGTCTCGTTCGGCCATCTCGGCACCCATGTCGCGAACGGCGCGATCTACAAGCTCGGCTACGACCTCGTCGATGATCTCGAGCCGGTGGTGCTGCTGCCGAGCAATCCGATGATCATCGTCAGCAAGAACGCCGTGCCGGCGAAGTCGCTGAAGGAGCTGTTGGAGTGGCTGAAGTCGCGGCCGGCGCCGCCGACCGCGGGCACTGCGGGCGCCGGCAGCGGCAGCCACATCGCTGGGCTGTATTTTGAGAACGTCTCCGGCATCAAGCTGCAATACGTGCCGTATCGCGGCACCGGGCCGGCGCTGAACGACCTCGTCGCCGGCCAGATCGACATCATCGTCGACCAGACGTCGAACTCGATCAACCAGGTCCGCGCCGGCAACATCCGCGCCTATGCGGTCACCGATTCCAAGCGGGTCGCGAACGCGGCTGAGGTCCCAACGGTCGATGAGGCCGGCCTGCCGGGCTTCCACATGACGCTGTGGTCCGGCCTGTGGGTGCCGAAGGGCACGCCAAAGGAGATCGTGGACAAGCTCAACGTCGCGGCGATCCAGGCAATGAACGATCCTGCCGTGAAGAAGCAGCTCGAAAATCTCGGCTTGCAGATGCCGCCAAAGGACCAGCTCAAGCCGGACGCGCTCGGCGCCTGGCAGAAGGCGGAGATCGCAAAATGGTGGCCGATGATCAAGGCCGCCAATGTGAAGGTGGAGTGAGGGCGGGTCCCTCCACGTCGCCCCGGCGAAGGCCGGGACGACGGAGCATTATTGCGACGGCATTGTCTGCGCCGGCGCCGCGTTGCTCTCCTGGGTCACGACGCGCTCGCCGCTCTTTGCCGCCAACGCCGTGCCTGCGTCCTCGAACCGCGCCTGATAGACCGCGAAATTCTCCATCACGCGCTGGACGTAGTTGCGCGTCTCCGAGATCGGAATCCGCTCCACCCAGTCGACCGGATCGACCTTGGGATCACGCGGGTCGCCATAGGCCTTGATCCAGTCGCGGACGCGGCCGCGGCCGGCGTTGTAGCCGGCAAAGGTCATGATGTGGCAGCCGCGATATTCCGCCAGCAGCGCACTCAATTCGGCCGCGCCCATCTGGGTGTTGTAGACCGGATCGGAGACCATCCGGCTCCAGTCATAGCCGACGCCGAAGCGCTTGGCGGTGTCGCGTCCGGCCTCGGGTGTCACCTGCATCAGGCCGACGGCATTGGCCGCCGACTTGTCGCGCTGATCGAACGCGCTTTCGGTGCGTGCGATCGAGTAGGTCATGCTGCGCCCGATATCGGGGGCGATCGGGGTGTGTTTGGGAATGCCGATGACCGGGAAGGCGTAATGGTCGAAGGCAAAGCCCCGCGCGAGCGCGATCTTGCCGATCTGCAGCATGGCGCGGGCATCGTTATGGCGGCCGGTGAGCTCGCCGAGCGCCTCGAGCATTCCGACATCTGCGCTTTCCTCGGCAAGGTCGGCGGCGAAATAGAGCACGATGTCGGGCTCGCCGATCGCGTAGAGCATGTCGGCGGCACGCACGCGCTCGTCGGCCGCCATGCTGCCGGCGCTGGCCGCCGGCGAGGGCGCGCGCAGCTCGATGCCGTCACGGCCGAGCCTGGCGAGCGCGAGCTGACCGTAATAGGCGGTCGGGTAGCGCGCCGCGGCCTGGTAGTCGGCCCGCATCGCCACGCTGTTGCCCAGCGCCTCGGCGGCGCGGCCGCGCCAATAGGCGGCGCGCGCCAGCACGGTCGGGTTGGTCTGGCCTTCGTCGATCCGTGCGAAATGCGCCGCCGCGGTCCTGGCATCGTCGAGATAGCGCAGCGCGATCCAGCCGCGCATAAAGTGCATGTCGGAGCGGTAATACGGATTGTCCGGCGCCGCCGCGGCGCGGATGACGTCATAGGCCGCCTGGTACTCGCCCTGGTCGAGCAGCTTGCGTGAGAGGACGCGGCGCTCGCGCCACCACTGGTCGGTGTCCTGCTGCGCCATCGTCTCGGGCGCCGCCGCAATCGTCACGCGTGCCGCATCGTCGATCCGGTTCTTCGCGAGCAGCCACTGGATGCGGCACAGCGTGTAGCCAAGGTCGCTACGGGCGTCCGCCGGCACGTCCTTGAGCGTGTCCTCCGCCTTGCTGGATTGCCCGCGGACCGCGCCGCAAGCCTTCACGATCGCCAGCTCGTCGCTGCCGAGGTGCTGTGCCGCGCGCCGCGCGCCGGCGAGATCCTTGGCGCCGATCCGCTTGTCCATGCGCGCGCGATGATCGTCGCGCGTCAGCAGGTCCTTGAATGCGTCGTAGGCGTCGCTCTCGGTACGGTCCAGCAGTTCTTCCGAGCGCCAGGCCTCGCGCACCAGCCGCGTGGCGCCGTCGCGATCGCCTTCGGCGAGCAGCGTGCGTGCGAGCGCGAACTTGCCCTTGGGGCTGATAGGCTGGTCGAGCGTGAAAGCGTGCACCGTCGCCGGATCGCTGCGCTCCTGCCAGATTCGCGCTTCAGCCCGTCTGCGCAACAGCGTGACGCTTGGCCAGTCCGGGTTGGCCGTGACGAATGCCGCATAGCGGCTGAACGGCGCATTCGACTCGGAGTGGCGCAGCAGATACCACTCGACGAGCTTCCGCCCGACGGGATCGGTGATCTTTGCCTGGATATCGGTTGCGTCGCTGGTCTTGCCCCGGCGCGCCGCAGCGATCGCGTCCCTGACCGCGGCGAGATCGCCCGACAGCTGCGGCCCGGCGGGCTTCTCAGGCTCGGACGCCTTCGAGGTCTCAGCCGATTTGGACGGAGCGGATTTGGCCTTCGCGGATTTGTGTTTGTCGGCGCCGTGCCTGGCGTGCCGGCGCTTGCCGGAGGCGCTTTCGCGCGCAGCCTTCGTGCCGGCCTTGATGCCGGCCTTGGCGCCATGCACCTTCTTGTCCCCGTGGCCGCTCTTGGCCTGGTGCTGGTGATGTGGTTTAGCGGCTGCCTGAACGGGGAGCAGCGCAAGCGCGGAGGCGGTGGCGAAACACGCCAGCGGACGTAGGCACCGGTTCATTCCCTGGTCCCCCCTGAGAAACCACGAGGCACAAACAGAACGCGTCATACGGCGGCACGATCGCCGCAGATTATCACCACCCTCGATTCTCGAGTGTTAATGCTGACGCAACTCAACAGGGAAAACACGACAAAATAAGGCACAATGCGTGTGGAACCCGCGGGAACCGAGGATTTGGCGGCCATTTTGTGGGGGCTGAGGGTCCGGTTTGACCGGTTCCAGCGGCGATATATCCTCGTTGAACCGTGCGGCAGCGGGGCACTCTGATGTCAGATCAACTCAAAACCATCCTGGATGGCGGCCGCTATTTCGAGGGCCCGCGCTGGCATCGCGGGCGGCTCTGGTTCGTCGACTGCATGGCGCGGACGCTGCTCAGCATCAGCCCGTCAGGCGAACGTCAGGAGCATGCGGTGGTGACCGACGACACGCCGTGCGGTCTCGGCGTGCTGCCTGAAGGCGACATCGTCGTGCTGACGATGTTCAAAAAGCGGCTGCTGCGGTTCTCCGGCGGAGCGCTGTCGCTGTATGCCGATCTCTCCGGGATCGCGACCGGCACGATCGACGACATGATCGTCGACGGGCCGGGCCGTGCCTATGTCGGCGATCTTGGCTTCAATCTGCCGCCGCCGGAGGGCCGCGGCGCCGTCGGCCGCATTATCGTTGTCTTACCCGACGGCAGCGCCCGCGTCGTCGCCGACGGCTTGCGCTTTCCCAACGGCATTGCCGTCTCCTCCGACCATCGCCGGCTCGTCGTCGCGGAGATGGATGGTGCCGGTCTCGCCGATTACGACATCGCGCCGGACGGCGGCTTGAGCCTTCGCGGGCGGTTCGGTCGCGTCAATGAACCCGACGGCATCTGCCTCGATGGCGACGGCGCAGTCTGGGTCGCGTCGTTCACTGAAGACGCGTTTGTCCGGATCGATCGCGATGGTGTGGAGCGTGCACGCGTTGCGGTCCCCGGCCGCCGTGCGCTCGCTTGTGCACTCGGCGGTGCGGACCGCAGGACGCTGTTCTGCCTGAGCGCGGAGACGTCCTATGAGGAACTGCGGAAGGGTAAATCGGTATCGCGGATCGATGCGGTCGAGGTCGAGACACCGGGTGACGGCTATCCCTGACGGCGCCAGTTGCGTTGTGTCGTCCGGGTTCCAGCGCCAGCGACGGCATCCTGGGACTTGAGTTTTGTTCTTGTTTCGTTCATAGTGAAGGCGCTCCCGGAGAATGCCGTCATGGACGCCGAGCGAGACCGCGAAATCATCAGGCTATGGAATGAGCTCCGCCGGCTACAGCGCGAGGGACGTCCGACGGCGTTGCTGGTTCGCCGGATCGAGCAGGCTCTGGCGGCACGGGAGCAGGAGGCGGCCTGAAGCTCGGGCTTGACGCGCTTGCTTCAGGCGAACCGGTATCTGCTTCGCCCGAACGGGCCTAGCGCCCGCCGTCCGGCCCCATCACCAGATTGGGCAGCCCGGTCGAGATCTCCGGGAAGAAGCACAGCATCAGCACGGCGAACATCATCAGCAGCACAAAGGGCAGCGTGCCCCAGATCACCTCGCTCAGCGGGATGTCGGGTGCGACGTTGCGGATGACGAAGATGTTGAGGCCGACCGGCGGGTGGATCAGGCCCATCTCCATCACGATGGTCATGACGACGCCGAACCAGTTGATGTCGAACTCGGCGGCGCGGAGCGGCGGCAGGATGATCGGCGCGGTCATCAGGATGATCGAGACCGGCGGCAGGAAGAAGCCGAGCACGATCACCATCACGAGGATCGCAAACAACAGCTCCCAGCGCGGGAGATGCATCGCGACGATCGCCTCCGCCGCCGACTGCGAGATGTGCAGATAGCTCATCACATAGGAATAGAGCAGCGACATGCCGATGATCAGCATCAGCATGGTCGACTCGCGGATGGTCGATTTCAGGATCGGCGACAGGTCGCTCGGTTTCCACACGCTGTAGATCACGGCAATCAGGCCGAGCGCCAACAGGCCGCCGAGGCCGGCGGTTTCCGACGGCGTGGCGTAGCCGCCATAAAGCGCGATCATCACGCCGGTCAAGAGCAGCACGAACGGGATCACGCGCGGCAGCGCGCTGAAGCGTTCGGCCATGGTGAACTCGTCGCGCTGCAGGATCGCCGCATCCTTGCCGGTCGCGTCATAGGCGGCCTTGGCCATGGCGTATTCCTTGCGGAAGCGGAACACGGCGTAGACGCCGAACAACGACACCAGCAGCAGTCCGGGGCCGATGCCGGCGAGAAACAGCCGTCCAAGCGATTTTTCGGCCGCAACCGCGAACAGGATCATCGTGATCGAGGGCGGCAGCAGGATGCCGAGCGTGCCGCCGGCGGCGATGATCCCCGCGGCAAAGCCGCCGGAATAGCCGCGCTTGCGCATCTCGGGGATGCCGGCCGAACCGATCGCCGAGCAGGTCGCGGGCGAGGAGCCGGCCATCGCCGCGAACAACGCGCAGGCGAACACGTTGGCGACGCCGAGGCCGCCGGGCACGCGGTGCAGCCAGGCATGCAGCGCCGAGTAGAGGTCTTGGCCGGCGCGCGATTTGCCGATCGCCGCACCCTTCAGAATGAACAGCGGGATCGACAGCAGCGTGATCGAGGCCATCTCCTCGTAGACGTTCTGGGTCACCGTATCGAGCGAGGCCGCCGGCATGTAGATCGCCATGAACACGACGGCGACCGCACCGAGCGCGAATGCGATCGGCATGCCGGAGAACATCGCGAAAAGGGTGGCAAGCCCATAGGAGATGCCAATACCAAACACGGTCATCGGCGCGCGCCACCGGTCAGCGGAATGAGGATTTGCAGAAGCAGCTGCACGCAGAGCAGCGTCATGCCGAGCGCCATCAGCCCGTAGGGGATGGCGAGCGGCGGCGACCACATCGAGTTGGACACCTGGCCGTCGACATAGGCCTCGTGCGCCAGGGTCCAGGACTTCCAGGCGAAGAAGGTGCAGAACGCGAAGCTCGCGACATCGACCAGCCACAGCCTGATGCTGTTGGCGCGCGCCGAGAGCAGGCCGACGAACGCCTCGATGCTGACGTGACCGCGCTGGCTCTGTACATAGGCCGAGGACATGAAGGTGGCGCCGACCAGCAGGAACACGGCGGCCTCGTCCTGCCAGTAGTTCGGGCTGTGGAACACGGCGCGGCCGAGCACGCTGTAGCTCAGGATCACGCAGGCCGCGATCAAGGCAAGTGCGGCGAACACCACGATGATATTGTTGCAGACGGACAGCGCACGCGCGAGCATCGCCACGGCGGTATTGCCCGCGGCTATGCTTACGCTTTCACCTTGATCCGGGACCGGACCATGGATCATGCGGCGACGTCGCTTGCGAGTTTCAGCAAATTGGCGGCCGTCGCTGTCTTGGCGCCGTAGTCCTTCCAGGCGGTATCGCGCGCGATGTCGCGCCACTTGCCGACAATAGCGGCATCGAGCGCGCTGACCTTGGCGCCGGCCTTCTCATAGACCTTGGTGACCTCGATGTCGTCGTCCTGCGCACCCTTGCGGCCGAAGGCCTCGAGCTCGGCGCCGACGGCAAGGATGATGTCCTGCTGGTTCTTCGGCAGCTTGTCGAAGATCGCCTTCGACATCATCAACGGCTCCAGCATGAACCAGTAGGAGGCGCCGGCGCCGGAGGTCAGCGACTTCGCAACTTCCTCCAGGCGGAACGAGATCAGGCTGGTGGAGGAGGTGATGCCGGCATCGCAGGCGCCGGTCTGCATCGCGGCGTAGATCTCGTTGGAGGGCACCGACAGCACGGCGGCGCCGGCGGTCTGCAACACCATGTCCATCTCGCGCGAGCCGCCGCGCACCTTGAGGCCCTTGGCGTCTTCGGGCGCCACGATCGCCTTGGAGCGGCTGGCGACGCCGCCGGCCTGCCAGACCCAGGAGATCAGCAGAATGCCCTTGTCGGCGAGGAAGTCGCTCAGCGCCTTGCCGACCGGCTCCTTCTTCCAGCGCAGGCCTTGGTCATAGGTCGTCACCAGGCCCGGCATCAGGCCGATATTGGTCTCCGGCAACTCGCCGCCGGCATAGGGCATCGGATAGAGGCTGAGATCGAGCGCGCCCTTGCGCATCGCCGAGAACTGCGCGTTGGTCTTGATCAGCGAGGAGTTCGGATAGATCTCGGCGGTGAGGTCGCCGCCCGAGCGCTTGGCGACCTCGGCTGCGAACATCCGGCACAGCCTGTCGCGGAAATCGCCCTTGTCGATGGTGCCGCCGGGGAACTGATGCGAGATCTTCAGCGTGGTCGCGGCATGCGCGGTCCCGACACCCATCCGCAGGACGGCGGGCGCGGCGAGGGCGGAAGCGAGGACGTGGCGGCGTGTGAGCATGGTTCTTCCCCTGAAGAGCTTCTTGGGTGGCTGTTAGGCCGGCGCGGAGCTTTAGTTTAGCCGGTCTTCGCGTGAAACTTCTCTAGTCTGATAGTTCGAGGCGCCCTGATAGTGCGGGCCGACACGAGGTCGCACTCTTGTCATTCAAGTCTTGCCGTTGCTGCGGCGCACACTGCGCTGACGCAGCGTCGTCGTTCGGGCCTCGCGTGATGAGCGACGGGCGTACGCGGCGGCATGCTTCAAGAAATCGTTATTGAAGGTAACAACCGGCGGCGCAAGTGCGTCGAGGAGAGAGCGGCAAGTCGTCGCGCTCACATTTGACCACAAAAGGGATCACTCATCATGACCACCAAGACCCGCCTCGGCCTTTCCGCCGCGCTGCTCTCCTTCAGCCTTGCGCTGGCACCCGCCGCCTTCGCTCAGGACAAGATGGGCAAGGACGACGCGATGAAGAAGGAAGGCACGATGTCCAAGGATGCCATGAAGAAGGACGATGGCATGATGAAGAAGGACGACGCCATGAAGAAGGACGGCGGCGCGATGATGAAGAAAGACGACGGCATGAAGAAGAACTGACCGCCGCCACCGCTCATCCTTCACAGGCCCGCCGTCGTGGCGGGCCTGATTGCGCCTCAGCGCTTCTTCTTGCCGCGCTCCTTGCGCGCCGCGTAGCGCGCGTCGCGCTTGGCCTTTTGCTCCGCCTCGAGCGCGGCCAGTCTTTCGACTTCCTCTTCCTTCTCCCGAGCGATCCGGGCGGCCTCGGCTGCGGCCGCCTCTTCCTCGCGACGCTTCCGCTCGGCCCTCTCGATTTCACGGGATTCCCTGGCCTTGGCGCGGCGTTCGGCGATCGCCGCGCGCTCCTCGGCCCGTGCCTTCACGGTCGGATCGTCAGCGCCCGGCTGGGTACGAAACTTGTTGAGGAGGTTTTGCCGCGCCTGCAGGGCCGCTTTCTGGCGGTCGGCAAAACCCGGTTCCTTGAAGCCACTCATAGAGGAAGCCTGCTGCTTTCTGTTCGTTGATGGATGGGGTTCGGTTCGGCGTTCAATAAGTGAATAGCGGCGAAAAGGCCAGTGGCGAACGGGGGGCTGTGGAGCAAAGGAGATATGAGCGGAGAGCAAACGGCCGACGGCAGTGGTTGCACCCGGCTGGCGACCGGCGTGGTGAGTGGTTGGTCACCGAACCTGCAGATACGCCTAGCCGCGCTGAAACTGCTCGCGCCGGCCGTTGCCCGAGAGCTTTGTGCCCAGGACCTTGGCGACCGTCTCGGCGGTCATCGCGCTGCGGTCCGAGGCGCGCTGGGCTTCCAGCCTGTCGCGCGCCTTTTCGGTGATCAGGAGGCTGATCAGCCGCAGTCTGCTGGTCTCGTCGACAGCCTCCGAGAGCAGCTGCCTGTAACGCTGATAATCGTAATTCGCTTCGTGTTCGCTCACCGGCACGCCCCGCACACGCGCTCCACTTCAGCGAGCAGTTTTTCGCGAGTCGCGCGAGCCCGCAACGGAATTGCGTCGCCGATCGCTGCCGGCGCGCATTTCGTTGTGCGACTGTTGCAGAATTGATCGCACGCAACCGTGCAAAAGGTCATGATGCGGGCGATGGCAACAGGGAACCGAAGCGGCCATGAGCGAATCCGAAGACGGAGGCAACCGCCGCGGGGCGCTGATCGGACTGCTGGTCGCGGTGGTCATGCTCGCGGTCGGTCTCTGGCTTGCGCATGACCTCACGGCGGCGAGCAAGATGCAGGACTGCCTGATGTCGGGCAGGACCAACTGTAATGTGATCGAGCCGGCGCGCTGACCCTGCCTTGCGGCAGTGCAATATAGCTCCCACTTCAAGCCCAAAGATTCGGGCTGAACTGTTTGGTCCCGGTTGTGATTCCGGTCACACGCGGACAGGCGGGCTGCCTCGACTCCCAGAGATCGGCGGGAACCTAGGCCATGATGTCCAAGCTGTGGTCCGGAACGGGCGCGGCACTGGCTGCCGCAGGCGCGGCGGGTGCCGTTTTGGTAGCGTATCTATCCCTGACGCTGGCGTCGCCAGAGCCGGTGTCCAGCGCCGCGCTCGGGCCGGCGTGGCAGTGCAACCGGGTGGCTTTCGTGCTGACCACCTGCACGCGGGCGGGCGATGATGAGCAAGAGGCCAAGGCTGAGCGCGAGGTCAACGCTGAGCGCGAGGTCAAGACCGAGGGCGAGGTCAAGGCGATCCCGGTGCGGGCCAAGGACGATTGTCCGCCGGAACCCTAGATTTCTGGTTTCTGAGGTATCGTCTTCAGGCTGACGACGGCCCACTTCGCGCGAGAGCGCTCCGGCCGGGCTGCGCCCGCGGCCGCATTTCAAATTATTTCTTGGTGGCGCTGCGCGGCTTGATGGAGAGGCCAAGGCGCATCGCCATCTTCTTGATTCGCTCCGGCGAACGGCCGGTCGCCTTCACGACCTCCTCCAGCGACTTGGAGGAGCGCGCCAATTCCATCAGTCGTCGGTCCTCCTTGAACGACCACCGCGGCTTTCGGGCCATCTTGTTGGTATCCTTGTGCACTGCTGGGCAACAAAGCCGCCAGGCGGGGACGCCTGACGGCCTTGCCGGTGTGGGCCCGGACCTTGGGGAAATGTCCGGTGGATAAGCAATACTGCTTCCAGGTAAGGTCGCAATTGAAACCGGAATTTAACCTAACCTATCAAGGTTACTTGCAGGGTTTACATCGATAGAGCGTGGCAGGAGGCCTTATGCGCAAGGTCGCCATTTTGAGTGCCGCAGCATTTTTACTGTCCGGTTGCTGGTCCGACCCCGAGGTCACGGGATCGACCAACAGCTGCGCGGCCAATCTTTATAGCCAGTACAATCCCAAGGTCATGGATCAGTGCGTCAACGCCTGCATCAAGTGTGACCACGGCAACGTCACGACCTGCACGACCTCGTGCACGCTGAAGGGCGCGCGGTAATCGATCGCGCATTCACTGACGCGAACCGGGCTAAGCGGCCGTACGCTCGCTCGCGTGGATCGCGTGGCCTCGCGATATTGCCGCGCCTTGCGCGGCGTGATGAACGCCGTTATCGCGTCTGGTCAGCGGCGCCCTCGCAGCGCCGGAAACCCAGAGCGTGGAACAGAGCGCGATGAGCGGGCCTTCCTATGTCGCGGTCGATTGGGGCACCAGCAGCTTCCGGCTCTGGCTGATGAGCGCCGGCGGCGAGGTGTTCGGCGAACGGCGCAGCGACGAGGGCATGACGACGGCCGCCAGGATCGGCTTCGCGTCCTTGCTGCAATCGCATCTCGACGCGCTGGGCGCGGCGGCCAATCTGCCGGTCGTGATCTGCGGCATGGCAGGGGCGCGGCAGGGCTGGGTCGAGGCCGGTTACGTCGACACGCCGGCGCATCTCTCCGAGATCCTCAAGGGCGCCGTCGTGGTCAGCGGGCAGCCGCGTGACGTCCGCATCCTGCCCGGGATTGCGCAGCGCGATGCCGCGGCCCCGGACGTGATGCGTGGCGAGGAAACCCAGTTGCTCGGCGCGCTCGGTCTGGATGCGTCGGGTGAGGCCCTCGTTTGCATGCCGGGAACCCATTCCAAATGGGTGCGCCTGCGCGGTGGAACCGTCGCGCGCTTTGCGACCTTCATGACCGGCGAGTTGTTCAGCGTGGTTGCGCGCGACACCATCCTGTCGCACGCCGTTGCCGGCGCGGACGAGGCGGTTGATGCCGATGCGTTTCGCTTGGCCGTCGCCGAGGCGTTCGCCGCGCCGGCGCTATCCGGCAATTTGCTGTTTCGGGTGCGATCCCGGCAGTTGCTGTTCGGCGGCAGCGCGCAGGCGGGCCGTGAGACGATCTCCGGCACGTTGATCGGTGCCGAGTTGGCGGCCGGCCTTGCGGAGCGGGAGCGAGCAACGCCGGTGACGCTGATCGCATCGGGCCGCCTGCAGCGGCTCTATCAGATCGCGCTCGAAAGCCTTTCGATTCAGCCCCACGTAATGGATGCGGAGGAGGCGGTTCGCCGCGGCCTCGCCGGTGCCGCGGCGGCGATCTGGAACCATTGAGGGATCAACGCATGAGCATTCCGTTTCCGCCGATGAAGCGTCCGCTGGTCGCGATCCTGCGTGGTGTCAAGCCGGACGAGGCCTTGGGCATCGTGAGCGCGCTGCTCGAGGCCGGCATGACCGCGATCGAGATTCCGCTGAACTCTCCCGAGCCGTTCCGTTCGATCGAGATCGCGACGAAGCGGGCGCCGGCTGATGTCCTGATCGGCGCCGGCACGGTGCTGACCCCGGCAGATGTGGATCGTCTCCATGGCGTCGGCGGGCGCCTGATGGTGTCGCCGAACGTCGATGTCGACGTGCTGGCGCGCGCCCGGCACCACGCGATGATCACGATGCCCGGCGTGTTCTCGCCGACGGAGGCGCTGCTCGCCGCACGCGCGGGCGCCTCGAGCCTGAAATTCTTTCCGGCAAGCGTGCTCGGCGCGTCCGGCATTTCGGCGATCCGCGCCGTGCTGCCGCCGGATGTGATGCTCGCCGCCGTCGGCGGCGTCTCGGACCAGAATTTCGCGGAGTATGTGAAGGCGGGTATTCGCGCCTTCGGTCTCGGCAGCAGCCTCTACAAGCCGGGCATGTCGGCCGCGGACGTTGCGGCCAGGGCGAAAGTCACGATCGAGGCGTATGACAGCGCCGTGCAGGGCGCGAGCTAGGCCGGGTCCGAATTCCCGACCGCGGTCTATTCGTCCCGCTTGCCGCCGTCGATCACCCTGAACAGCGGCGCTGCCTCGCGGGGGTTTTCAAGCAGCTCTTCGACCATGGCGATCGCGGCCGCAACGTATTTTTCGGTCGCGGCGTCCAGCGGCCGTTCGGCTTCGTCTGCCAGCGCGAGCTTGGCGCCTTCGAGCAGTTTGCGGGTGCGGACGGCGGACTCGTCGCCGGAGGTGAGGGCGGCGCGAGCGATCGATCGCAGCACGAATAGCTCGCCCTCCAGCCGCAGCAGGCGGTCGTTCAGCTTGCTCAGCACAGTATTCAGGTTCCGCATGTCGTCCTCTCCGGCCGTTGGACCCGTCTTCCATACACGGTCATTCCTGACGAAATTCTTGTACCGGCCACACACCATCTGGTTCGTTGCGCCGCGTTGCCGGTCTCTTCATGGTCCCGGCGGCCCGGGCAGGCGCTGTCTTGCGGCGGAGCGATTTGTGGATCAGGGCGAATAGCCCTAGTAGAATGGCGCATGGGTGGGGCGCCATGCGCCCATCTGCTTCATTCAAGAAACGACGAAGGAACGCATATGAGGATTGCCGTCGAAACGATCGTTGTCGCGCCGATCGCCGATGTCTGGCGCGCCTACACCACGCCCGAGGACATCAAGCAGTGGAATGCGGCGTCCGACGATTGGCACACCACTGCTGCGACCGTGGACCTGCGCGCCGGCGGCGCATTCTCGTCGCGGATGGAAGCCAAGGACGGCAGCATGGGGTTCGATTTCGCCGGCACCTACACCAAGGTCGAGGCGCCCCGCCTGCTCGAATATTCGTTCGGCGACCGCACCGCGCAGGTTGCGTTCGCTCCTGAGGCGGACGGCGTCAAGGTGGAGGTCTCCTTCGACGGCGAGGACACCCATTCGGTCGAGCAGCAGCGCGGCGGCTGGCAGGCGATCCTGGATAATTTCAAGCGCTACGTCGAGGCAAAGCGGCGGTCCTGATCCGGCCATCGGAGGCGACGTGATCGATGCAGCAAGGGTCTGGCAGCTTGGCGCTGCCAGCGAGATCGAGGGACGGACCACCGGATCCGAGGCCTCGGTGATCGTCGTCGACATGCCGCCCGGGCCGGGACCGGCCTTGCACCGCCATCCCTATGCCGAAACCTTCATCGTGCTCGAGGGGCGCGCACGTTTCACGATCGAGGGCAGGGACGTCGAGGCTTCCGCCGGCTCGGTCGTGGTGGCGCCGGCGCATGCGGCCCACACCTTCATCAATCCCGGGCCGGGCCGGCTTCTGCAGGTCGACGTCCATGCCTCCGACCACTTCGTCACCGAATGGCTGGTACCGGAGGCGGAGCGCCCGCGGGGCCAGGTCGCAGCTCCGCGCGAGCGGAAGGCGTGATGCTGAAACGACCGCGCGCGACCATGCCGGCGGGGATCCGTCGCGAGCTCGACGCGAGCGGCCTGATGCAGGCGTTCAAGGAGCGCCCGCCGTATCAACGCAACGACTATCTGCACTGGATCGAACGCAGCGTGCGGGCTGCCACCAGGCGCAAGCGGATCGACCAGATGCTGGAAGAATTGAAAGCCGGCGGGGTCTATATGGGAATGGCGCACCGGCCGAGCAAACGGGCGAGGTGATCGTTCTCTCGGCGCGGTCGCGATGGTCGTCAGGAGCAAATGCGATGCGTTGTGTCTTGGCACTTGGCCTGTTGGTCATCCTGTGCGTGTCTGCGAACGCCGCAACACGGCGTCACTCCCACGCACGCCAACCCGCAACTGTTCGTGCGCCCGCGGATGCGCCGCCGTCTGGGCGCTTCGCCGTTCCCGGCTGGAGTGACGAATCGACGCGGCAATGGCTCGACCGCGCGTCGGAAAATGCCGGCCGAGGCGGATAGTGCGGCAACTCCCCGGAGCCAAGCTCAATCGGCGCCGTCGTCCTCGGTTCCCCGAGCGTTCGATGCCGAGCGCCCGCTGTATTGCCGGGGCACGCCCGCGGCCCTTCTCGCGCTCACGCCCTCGCTCTCACGCAGTTCCTTCCGTGCGCGCCGCGCGGTTCGCATCGCTCGCTTGATGTTTGAATCATGCGCGTCTTCGTCGAAGAAGAGGACGATCTCGCAGCTCGGGCACTGGCGCGAGTAACCGTTCTGCAGCCGCTTGGCTCGATCACGAAAGACGTTCTTGCAGCGTGTGCAACGGATCTGGACGGAGTCTTCCATATCGACCCCAAATATCGACGAACAATGAGAGCGCTGGCAATCTCTTCAAGGAAGCAATTCCGGATTAACAAATCACGAAGCACGCCGCGCAAGATCGCGAGAATCGGAACCTGCAACGTGACGAACAGAATACGTTCGGCATCTCAGGCGCCGTCGGAACTTTGTTCACGCACGGAGAACTACGGAAACGTTGCGTGCGCTGATTGATAAGGAACAAGACGCGATTTCAGAGCAGATCGTGAACATCAGAAAAAGAAAGGCCTCAGCGCGTGGGACACACTGAGGCCAAGTTGACACTTTGGTCGTGAGGCACCGTCACCGATGCCTCGGTGCTTAACCTACCTTCGTTTCTCTCCAGCCAAATGGCCCATATGGGCCATGATCGTTGGCACAAGACGTGCAAGCTTGGAGCTGTCAGGATTTTGCATCACCTTCCTGGGGCTAGAGCAACGCCGTCCGTACACATTTCAAGCGGGCGGCGTTGTGCGTTTCGGCGGCGGGTACGCGGCTTCGATCAGGATCAGCGATCCATCGGCCGAATTTCCAGGCTCTCGATTTTGACCGGCGGACTCGAGAACGCATCCTCGTTCAACGGATGCAGCGTGATCGGCGTAGTCGTGCCGCCGGTGAGGACATTGTCGCGCGCGCCGCTTTCGTGGGTGTAGCTGCCGGCGAGTTGGTCGAGCCCGAGCCACGGCGCTGGCGCCATCACCTTCCAGGCCAGTGCGACCTCCTCGTCGCCGATGAAAATGCCGAGGTTGGGAATGGCTGCGACGTAGTGACCGTCCGGTGCGCTATCGGCCTGCAGCACGCAATCGAGATTGGTCACCGGGCCCAGGGTGAAACCGGTATCGGGGCCGCCACGACAGGCGAGCGTTCCGGCCTGCACCTGTTGTGCCTCGGCGGTTGCGACGGGCGTGGCGAGAACGGCCGCGCTACACACCGCAACGATGATCCAATGACCCTTTGTACGCATGGCGCTGTACAACGTGGAGGGAAGCGCAATCGGTCCACGCTCTCGCGTGCGGCCTTCGCTTGTGGTTAAGGGATCCTTAGAATTGGGGCGGCCAACGAAACTACGCCGCCGGGCTCGAAATGAATTGTCCCGACGGCGCCCTGTTTCAATCTGGGCCCGCAATCCCAGTCATGTTCTGTCTGCGAGACTGGCGTCGAGGTTCGAGTAACCCGTATTCATACGGGCGTTAGCGTCTCGCGACAGTCTGGGGTTGGCTGCTGACCCTCTTGTGTCCCGGTGGCGGTCCGATGGTGACCCAGACCACCGCGGCGATCATCATCGCCGTCAGGATGGCGCCGACCAAGGGCTGATCGTTGTCCATGCTCGGCGCCCGTTCAGATATGATGCTCCAGCTTCCGCATCTCCTGCAGGCGAGCCAGGCAGAAATCCCGATACAATTCGTTGATGAAATCCCACATGACCGAATCCCCTTTTGGTGCAATGGCGGGACGCTAGACCGGGTTTGTTTCCGGCCGGCTTCGCGGCGTCCGGAAAATGGCTTCATCGAAGGGGAGTGGGGTGGCGATCCCGGCGGGATTCGAACCTGCAACCCGCGGAGTAACCCGGGCGCCGCGGCGATTGTCGCGACACCTCCAATCGTTAGCGCGCATCGTTCGTGCGGCCCGGTGATTTTTCCGGGGATCGGGCGCCGTGCCGCCGCGCGATCTCCTCCTCGCAATCGGCATTGAGCTGCCGCGCCTGGCGCGCTGCCCATGCCCGGTCACGCTCGCGGCGCGCGTCGCTCTTGCTGCAGCTCGCGCGTCCGCAGGTCAGGTGCCGTAGACGTCCTGATACCTGATCCGCGCGTGGCGCGCCTTCGTCGTTGACGTCGGGCATCGAGACGCTGCCTTCGCGGCAGGAAACGTGTCCCGACAAAGCGTCGTCAATAAAGAGTGAATAGCGAAATCGCTCGCAGCCAAGTATTAGACGACCGGTCTAATTTAATGGGTCTCGGTAAAATGCAGTGATCTCGGCTTTGGCGGAGTTCGGTCGCTGCCGAGCGCTGACGGATTGATCGAGACATCTTCAATAAACAACGCCCGCCGACTCCTTCTCGGTTGGCTGGTTTCCAACATGAGAGGTCACGTATGGTTCGCAAGATCGCGCTTGGAATGACGATCGCTCTCGCAATGGCTCTGACCGCTCCGGTGGCCATGGCCCAGCAGAAGCACCATGTCAGCTATGATACCCCGGCAACTCAGACGACATACACCCAACAACATGTCATCGATGTCGGCGATATTCCGGGACATCAAGCTCGGCTCTTCGAAATCCGGCGGATCTACGGGAACGATGCCCCCCTCATCAACGGGTCGAGGTTGAAAGAGCAGTGGACGCGCGGCATGTCCGACTACATCGATAACAATGGTCCGGCCCTCATCTACAACGTCTGGATACTGGAGAATGGCGACAAGTTTTTTGTCAGGACATCTCTGGTCGCCCAAAGCAGTGGAGACGGCAAGCTTACAAACATGACATCGGGCGTCATTACGGGAGGCACAGGTAGCCTCGCCAGGATTCGTGGCATCATCAGCAGCCATGGGCCATCCGAGCCGAAGGCCGGCGTCAATGCCAATCAGACCGACATCGACTACTGGATGGAGTGAGAAACTCTGCGCCAGAGGCGATGGACCGGTGAGAAATTGCCGGTCCATTATGCCCGTTTCCATGATGGCTCCCCCAGTGACGATATCGGGGCACCGCAACACCAAAAACGTCATGGCGATCAAGCCGGGAGGATTCCAATGTTGCACCTGAACAGGCCCATCGTGTCGTTTCTGCTCTGCCTGCTCGGCCTCATCGCTGTGACGCGATCTGCAACTGCGGAAATCACCAAAATCGAATTCACGTCGAAACAGCCGTACGGCACGTTTCGCACCGGCGACTATGTGATCTGGCAGGGCATGATCCATGGCGACTTGGCGCCGCAAGAGGCCATTCCTGGCCTCGAGAAGGCGGCGCGCAATGAACGCGGGCGCGTCGACTACGCGGCAAAGATCATTCTCATGATGCCGGCGGCTCTGCGCGCCGGCAACGGCGCATTGCTGGTGGATGTGCCCAACCGCGGTCGCGTCTACGCCGAGGCGCTCTACAACTCGCCGCGCGACGCGCCGTTTCTCTCCGGCACGCTGGAGCAGGGCACCGGCTTTCTCCAGGACCACGGTTTTGCGATCGCCGAGGTGCATTGGGAGCTCGGACAGGGCGCGGAGCTACCTTCGTTCGCCGACAGCGACGGCAAGACGCGCTACGTCGAGGGGGTCGGCTTTGCGATCGTGCGCGATGCCGCGGATTTCCTCGCGCACGCAGCCACTGACGCCGGAGGAACGCCGAACCCGCTCAAGGGCGCTATCAGCCGCGTGCTCGCGAGCGGCAAATCCCAGGACGGACGCTTCCTGAAGACCTTTCTCTTGAACGGCTTCAACATGGTGGGCAACCGGCGCGTATTCGACGGCATGCATGTGTTCGTCTCGGCTGCTGGTCTTCTTCCGATCCTGCAGACCGGCCTTGGACCAATGTCGAGCGGCGAGGGAGCTCCCACCTTCGCCAATCCGGACTTTCCCGGCGTGAATGACGGGCCGCTCACGATCGGCGAGATCACCGCCAAGGTCGCGGCGCGCGGCGAGGTGCCGCCGAAGATGATGCTGATCAACTCGACCACGGATTACTACTCGCTGCGCGCTTCGCTCGGCCGCACCGGCGCGTCCGGTACCGCGGATCAACCGCTCCCCGCCAATGTGCGGATGTACGATGTCGCCGGCGGCTCGCATGTGGTGGTTCTAAAGGCGCCCACGTGCACGCAATCGCCCGGCCGTCTCGATTGGGCTCCCTTGTCGCGGGCCTTGTTGCTGCATCTCGATGACTGGGTGAGCCGCAACGCCGAGCCGCCCGCCAGCGAACTGATGCCGCTCGATACCGTGAGCGGCGATCCGCCCGCGCTGCGCGCACCGACCGCGCTTTCCGCTGCCGTGATCCAGGTGCCGAAGCGCGATCAGGACGGCAACGCGCTCGGCGGAGTGCGGCTGCCGGATGTCGCCGTGCCGACCGGCACCAATGGCGGACAGAACGCGCCGCAGACATTCACCTGCATGCTGATTGGGACCTTCTCCCCGTTCGCAGCGACGAAAGCCGAACGGGAACGCACCGGCGACGCCCGCCCGTCGATCGAGGAGCGCTACCACGGCCGCGACGATTATGTGAACCGGATCCGGATCGCCGCGCTGGACCTCGTGACGCGAGGCTTCGTGCTGCCAGAAGATGCGGCGGTGATCGTTCAGGAAGCCGCGTCGAGCAAACTGTTCGCGCCCGCCGCCGCGAATGACGCGCCACGCTGAGGGACGGTGCTTGCTTCTCCTAGACGACCGGTCTATTTGACTTTTTATGAGCAAGACGTTGCCTCTTCTTCGCCGCCGCGGGCGACCACCGAAAGAACTTGCCGGCTTTAGCGCGACCCGTGACGCGCTGGTCCGTGCAGGCGTCGTCATGCTGACGGAGAAGGGCTATTCCGCGACGGGAATCGAGGAAGTCTTGCGTAGCGTCGACGTGCCAAAGGGTTCGTTCTACCACTACTTTCCGAGCAAGGAAGCATTTGGAGCGGAACTGATCGACAGCTACGCTGCCTATTTTTCGCGGAAGCTCGACAGCTTCTTCCTGAACGAGCAACACCCCCCGCTGGAGAGGCTCAGGGGTTTTACCGACGATGCTGCGTTTGCCATGAAGCGCTTCCGTTATACGCGCGGCTGTTTGGTCGGCAATCTTGGCCAGGAGATGGGCGCACTTCCGCAATCTTTTCGTCAGCAACTATTCGCCGTGTTCATCGACTGGCAGCAGCGCACAGCCAAGTGCTTGAGGTCTGCTCAAACCATGGGTGCGATCTCTTCCAGCCACGATTGCGATTGGCTTGCTGAATTCTTCTGGATCGGCTGGGAGGGCGCGGTCCTGCGCGCCAAACTCGAGCGCCGTTCCGACCCGCTTCACTCCTTCTCGAAAGGTTTTTTCAAGCTCCTCAGTAAATGAGCCTTTTTGTCATTGGGTCGTTCAATATCAAACAATCGATTCGCTGTGCGGAATAGGTCCGGGGATTTGGTGCAGGATTCGGCGACAAACAGCTGCATTGATCGGCATCTGCTTCACAAACCGTGAATTTGCTTTGCGTTGCAAGCCAGCGAAAGGCCTTTGAAATCTAAGGAATTTCGGGCGCTGAAAACTGGCGATCCCGGCAGGATTCGAACCTGCAACCCGCGGAGTAGAAATCCGCTACTCTATCCAGTTGAGCTACGGGACCGTGGCCGCCTTGTAGCACCCGCAATATGAAAAATCCGCCTTTCCGCCAAGTCCGTCCGAACCGATTTTTGTGGTCGGACGACAAAGGCGAGCAGGGGTCCCGTCCTGCAGTGGCCTGACCAGCCCGCCGAGTCGGCATCATGCTGCCGCCGGGGCCGGTCGAAGGAATGTCGGCAATGCAATCTGCGACGTTTTCGTCCATTCATGTCAGCGCCTTCACTCCGTCACCTTTTCGCGCATTTTTTAACCCCAACGCGGCGGTCGACCGCGGGGCGTCCAGGAGCTCCATCATGATCGGATTGGTTCGTGCGGCCGCACTTTGCGCCACGCTGGCGCTCGGCCTGGTGAGCGCCCAGGCTGCGGACAAGGCCTTTAAGCGCGACGATCTCGCCGATTCCGCGATCAAGCTGGAGGCCCAGATCAAGAGCGAGGCAGGCGCGGTCAACAAGTCGGCCGCGACCTTGCGCACCGATGCGGACGCTGCCTTCAAGCGCAATGATTTCCGCGGCGGTCTCACGATCCTCGGCCAGATCGCGGCAACCGCGCCCGAGGACGGCGCCAACTGGCTGCGGCTTGCCAAAACCGTCTTCCAGATCCGATCGGCCAGCTCCAGCGAACAGACCTTCCTGATGGAGCGCGCCTCCACCGCCGCCTACATCGCCTATCAGCGCGCCGGCAATGCGGGCGAGGAGGCCGATTCGTTAGCCGTGCTCGGCAAGGCGCTCGCGGAGCGCAAGCTGTGGCGTCCGGCGCTCGATGCGCTGCGGCTGTCGCTGGATCTGCGCGAGGTCGCCGATGTGCGGGGCCAATATGAGAAGATGCGCGACGAGCACGGCTTCCGGCTGCTCGATTATACCGTCGATTCCGACGCGGCCTCGCCGCGGGCCTGCTTCCAGTTCTCCGAGGAACTCGCCAAGCGCGTCGACTTCGCGCCGTATCTCGCATTGGCCGGCACCGACAAGCCGGCTCTGTCGGCGGAAGGCCAGCAGCTCTGCGTCGACGGGCTGAAGCACGGCGAACGCTACAACATCAATCTGCGCGCCGGCCTGCCGTCGACCGTCAAGGAGACCCTGCCGAAATCGGCCGAGTTCAACATCTATGTCCGCGACCGCAAGCCGTTCGTGCGGTTCACCGGGCGCGCCTATGTGCTGCCGCGGACCGGCCAGCGCGGTATCCCGGTGGTCAGTGTCAACACGCCGGCGGTCACGGTCAACGTGTTCCGGATCGGCGACCGCAACTTGATCAACACCGTGATCGACAGCGACTTCCAGAGCACGCTGAGCCGCTATCAGCTCTCCGATCTCGGCGACCAGCGCGGCGTGAAGGTGTGGTCCGGCGAGCTCGCCACCGCCACCACGCTGAACCAGGACGTCGTCACCGCATTTCCGGTCGACCAGGCGCTCGGCGACCTGCAGCCGGGTGTCTACGTCATGACCGCCGCGGCCAAGGGGCCGGGCAGCGACGACGACGGCACGCTGGCGACGCAATGGTTCATCGTCTCCGACATGGGCCTGTCGGCGTTCTCCGGCAACGACGGTATCCACGTCTTCGTCAACTCGCTGGCCTCCACCGAAGCGGTTGCTAATGCCGAGGTAAAGCTGGTCGCCCGCAACAACGAGATCCTGGCCACGCGCAAGACCGATGCAGCGGGTCATGTGCTGTTCGAGCAGGGGCTGGCGCGCGGCGAGGGCGGATTGTCGCCGGCACTGCTGACGGTAACGGGCGAGAAGGCCGACTACGCCTTCCTGAGCCTGAAGACGAACGCCTTCGACCTGACGGACCGCGGCGTCGCGGGCCGGGCAATCCCGGCCGGCGCGGACGCCTTCGTCTACGCCGAGCGCGGCGTCTACCGTTCCAACGAGACCGTCTATTTGACCGCGCTGCTGCGCGATGGACAGGGCAACGCCCTGACCGGGACGCCGCTGACCATGGTGATCGAGCGGCCCGACGGCGTCGAATTCCGCCGCACCGTGCTGCCCGACCAGGGCGCCGGCGGCCGCATGCTGGCGGTGGCGCTCAACTCTGCGGTGCCTACGGGCACCTGGCGGGCGCGCGTCTTTACCGATCCCAAGGGCTCGTCGGTCGGCGAGACCACCTTCATGGTCGAGGACTATATCCCCGAGCGGATCGAATTCGACCTAACCAGCAAAGAGAAGGTGATCAAAGTTGAAGTTCCAGTGGAACTTCAGGTTTCCGGCCACTTCCTCTATGGCGCGCCGGCCTCGGGCCTGCAGCTCGAAGGTGACATGCTGGTTGCGCCCGCGGCGGCCGGCCGGCCCGGCTACGCCGGCTACCAATTCGGCGTCGACGACGAGCAGACCGCGAGCAACGAGCGGACCCCGATCGAGGACCTGCCGGAGGCCGATGCCAACGGCGCGGCGAGCTTCCCAGTCAAGCTCGACAAGGTCCCGGCCTCGACGCGGCCGCAGGAGGCCCAGATCTTCATCCGTATGGCGGAGACCGGAGGCCGTTCGGTCGAGCGCAAGATCGTGCTGCCCGTGGCGCCTGCGGCCTCGCTGATCGGCGTCAAGCCGCTGTTCGGCGACAAGAGTGTGGCCGAGGGCGACAAGGCCGAGTTCGACGTCGTGTTCGTCGCGCCCGACGGCAAGCAGCTGCCGCGCAACGGGCTGCGCTACGAGCTGTTGAAGCTGGAGTCGCGTTACCAATGGTACCGGCAGAATTCGTCCTGGCAGTATGAGCCGGTCAAATCGACTCGCCGCGTTTCCGACGGCGACGTCAATCTCGCCGTCGACAAGCCGATGCGCCTGACCTTCCAGCCGCAGCCCGGCCGCTACCGGCTCGATGTGAAATCGACCGATGCCGACGGTCCGGTGACCTCGGTGCAGTTCGATGTCGGCTGGTATTCCGACGGCAGTGCCGACACGCCAGACCTGCTCGAAACCTCGATTGACAAGCCGGAATACCAATCCGGCGACACCATGACGGTGTCGGTCAACGCCCGCACGGCCGGCAAGCTCACGGTCTACGTGCTGGGCGACCGCCTGCTGACGACCCAAAGCGTCGACGTCAAGGAGGGCACCCAGCAGGTCAAGCTTCCGGTCGGCAAGGACTGGGGTACCGGTGCTTATGTCATGACGACGCTGCGCCGTCCGCTCGATGCCACCGCTGGACGCATGCCCGGTCGCGCGATCGGGCTGAAATGGTTCGGCATCGACAAGAAGACACGCACACTGGCCGTCGAGCTTTCGCCGCCCGCATTGGTGCGGCCGGGCACGGCGCTGAAGATCCCGGTCAAGCTCGGCGGGCTCAATCCTGGCGAAGATGCCAAGGTGGTGCTGGCCGCGGTCGATGTCGGCATCCTCAATTTGACCAACTACAAGCCGCCCGCGCCGGATGACTATTATCTCGGCCAGCGCCGCCTGACCGCCGAGATCCGTGACCTCTATGGCCAGCTGATCGACGGCATGCAGGGCACAACCGGCCAGATCCGCAGCGGCGGTGACGCCGCCGGTGCCGAGCTGCAGGGCTCGCCGCCCACGCAGAAGCCGCTGGCGCTCTATTCCGGCATCGTCACGGTCGGCCCCGACGGCACCGCCGAGGTGAGCTTCGACATCCCCGAATTCGCCGGCACCGCGCGGGTGATGGCGGTGGCGTGGAGCGCCACCAAGCTCGGCCGCGCCAATGTTGATGTCATCGTGCGCGATCCCGTGGTGGTGACGGCGACCTTGCCGCGCTTCCTGCTGACCGGTGACAAGGGCACCATCAGCATGGATATCGACAATGTCGAAGGCGCCGCCGGCGATTATGCCGTCAGCGTCAAGGCGAGCGGCCCGATCAAGGCTTCGGGCAATCCGACCACGACGGTGAAGCTCGCCGCCAAGCAGCGCACCTCGCTGTCGCTCGGCCTCGAAGCCGGCGGCGCGGGTCGTGCCGATTTCGACGTCGACATATCAGGGCCGAACGGGATGACGCTGGCGCGGCATTATGCGCTCGACGTCAAGCCGGCGACCCAGGTGCTGGCGCGCCGCTCGATCCGCACGCTGGCGAAGGGCGAGAGCCTGACGCTGACCTCGGACATGTTCTCCGATCTGGTGCCGGGCACCGGCAGCGTCTCGGTCTCGGCGAGCCTGTCGACCGCGCTCGATGCCGCGAGCATCCTGAAGGCGCTCGACCGCTACCCCTATGGCTGCTCCGAGCAGATCACGAGCCGCGCGCTGCCGCTGCTCTATGTCAACGATCTCGCCGCCGGCGCTCATCTTGCGATGGACACCGCGGTCGACCAGCGCATCCGCGACGCGATCGAGCGGCTCCTTGCACGGCAGGGATCGAACGGTTCGTTCGGCCTGTGGTCGGCGGGCGGCGACGACGCCTGGCTCGACGCCTACGTCACCGACTTCCTGACCCGGGCCCGCGAAAAGGGCTTTGCGGTGCCGGACGTGCTGTTCAAGAACGCACTCGACCGCGTCAGGAACTCGGTGGTCAATGCCAACGAGCCGGAGAAGGACGGCGGCCGCGATCTGGCCTACGGCCTCTACGTGCTCGCGCGCAACGGTGCGGCGCCGATCGGCGACCTGCGTTACCTTGCCGACACCAAGCTGAACAATCTGGCGACGCCGATCTCGAAGGCGCAGCTTGCCGCGGCGCTGGCGCTGGTCGGCGACAAGGCGAGGGCGGAGCGGGTCTATGGTGCCGCGCTCGACGCGCTGAACCCCAAACCGGTGATCGAGTTCGGCCGGGTCGATTACGGCTCGGCGCTGCGCGATGCGGCGGCGCTGGTTTCGCTCGCAGGCGAGGGCAATGCGCCGCGCACGACGCTGACGCAAGCCGTGCTGCGGGTCGAAGCGGCGCGGGGGCTGTCGCCCTACACCTCGACGCAGGAGAATGCGTGGATGGTGCTGGCGGCACGCGCGCTCGCCAGGGAGACAATGGCGCTCGACATCAACGGCCAGCCGGTCAAGACCGCGGTCTATCGCAGCTACAAGGCCGAGGAGATGACGGGCCAGCCGCTCAAGATCACCAATACCGGCGATGCGCCGGTGCAGGCGGTGATCTCGGTGTCGGGCTCGCCGGTGGCACCGGAACCCGCGGCCTCCAACGGCTTCAAGATCGAGCGCAGCTACTTCACGCTCGACGGCAAGCCGGCCGACGTCAGCAAGGCGAAACAGAATGACCGCTTCGCGGTTGTCTTGAAGGTGACGGAAGCCAAACCCGAATTCGGTCACATCATGGTGGCCGACTATCTGCCGGCAGGGCTCGAGATCGACAACCCGAACCTGGTGTCGTCGGGCGATTCCGGCACGCTCGAGTGGATCGAGGATGGTGTCGAGCCCAAGAACACCGAGTTCCGCGATGACCGCTTCACTGCGGCGATCGACCGGGGCGCCAACGACAAGTCGGTGTTCACCGTCGCCTATGTCGTGCGCGCGGTGTCGCCGGGCAAATACGTGCTGCCGCAGGCCTATGTCGAGGACATGTACAACCCCTCGCGCTACGGCCGCAGCGGCACCGGTGCGGTCGAGGTGAAGCCGGCGAAATGAGTGGAACGTTGACGACAGCACCGGTACGCGGATCGCGCTGGCAAGGGCTCAGGCCAATCCTGGCGATCTGTGCCGTCGCGACGCTGGTTACAGCCGGCGCCTTCGCCGCCTGGGTCGTGTCGCTCGGTCCGCTGCCACTTGCGCAGGCGCAGCAGGTCTCGACCACGGTCATCGACCGCAACGGAAAACTGTTGCGCGCCTATGCGATGGCGGATGGACGCTGGCGGCTGCCGGTGGATGCGAAGACAGCAGTGGATCCCGGCTATCTGAAGCTGCTGTTCGCCTATGAGGACAAGCGCTTCTACGCGCATCATGGCATCGATCCGCTGGCGCTGTCGCGCGCCGGTTTCCAGCTGCTCACTCGCGGCCATATCGTCTCCGGCGGTTCGACGATCACGATGCAGCTCGCGCGGCTGATCGAGCCGCGGCACCAGCGCTCGGTCTACGCAAAACTGCGGCAGATGGTGCGCGCGGTTGAACTGGAGCGGCAGCTTTCGAAGGACCAGATCCTCGACCTCTACCTTGCGCTGGCGCCGTTCGGCGGCAATCTCGAGGGCGTGCGCGCCGCCTCGATCGCCTATTTCGGCAAGGAGCCGAAGCGGCTCTCGCTCGCCGAAGCCGCGCTGCTGGTGGCGCTGCCGCAATCGCCGGAGCGGCGGCGGCTCGATCGTTATCCGGAAGCGGCCCATGCCGCGCGCGACCGCGTGCTCGAACGGATGGTCGAGGACGGCGTGGTGTCGAAGGACGACTCCGCGCAGGCCCGGGCCACGCCAGTGCCGAAGCTGCGCAAGCAGATTCCGATCCTGGCGCCGCATTCATCCGATCAGGCGATCGCGACGATGAAGGATGCGCCGGTCATCAAGCTGACACTGGACGCCGCGCTACAACGGAACCTGGAGGTGCTGGCGCGCGACCGCGCCATCGCGCAGGGGCCCGATGTCTCGGTTGCGATCGTCGTGGTCGACAATGAGACGGGTGACGTGCTCGCACGCGTCGGTTCGGCGGATTATTTCGACGAGCGGCGCGCCGGGCAGGTCGACATGACGCGCGCGGTGCGCTCGCCGGGCTCGACGCTGAAGCCGTTCATCTACGGCCTCGCCTTCGAGGACGGCTTTGTTCATCCCGACAGTTTGATCGAGGATCGGCCGATCCGGTTCGGCACTTACGCGCCGGAAAATTTCGACATGACGTTCCAGGGCACCGTGCCGATCCGCAGGGCGCTGCAATTGTCGCTGAACGTGCCGGCGATCGCGCTGCTCGACCGGGTCGGCGCGAGCCGGCTGTCGTCGCGGCTGAAGCAGGCCGGCACCAACCTCGTGCTGCCGAAGGACGAGGCACCGGGCCTTGCGATGGGCCTCGGCGGCGTCGGCATCACGCTGCAGGATCTCGCCCAGCTCTATTCCGGTTTGGCGCGGCTCGGTGCGACCAAGCCGCTGCGCGAGATCATGCAGGCGAATGACAGCCGCGACACGATGCGGCTGATGGACCAGGCGGCGGCCTGGCAGGTCGGCAACGTCCTGCTCGGCACGCCGCCGCCGGAGAACGGCGTGCATAACCGGATCGCGTTCAAGACCGGCACCAGCTATGGCTATCGCGATGCTTGGTCGGTCGGCTTCGACGGCCGCATCACCATCGGCGTCTGGGTCGGCCGCCCGGATGGCGCGCCAGTGCCGGGGCTGGTTGGGCGCACGGCGGCGGCGCCCATCCTGTTCGACGCCTTTGCGCGCACCGGCAAGATGCCGGCGGTGTTGCCGAAGCCGCCGCGCGGCGTGCTGGTCGCCTCCAACGCAAAACTGCCGCCGCCGCTGCGCCGGTTCCGGCCGCTCGGCGAACTGGTCCGCAGCGGCAACGACCAGGCGCCACACATCCAGTTTCCGCTGAACGGCTCACGGATCGACGTCGAGCAATCCGAGGGCGGTCATGCGGCCATGCCGGTCAAGGTCGCCGGCGGGGTGCTGCCGCTGACCGTACTCGTGAACGGTGTCTCAGCCGGGGACATCGACAGCCGGCGCCAGCGCCTGATCGACCCGCCCGGGCCGGGCTTCGCGCGGCTCACCGTGATCGACGCCACGGGGGCAGCGGATACCGTTGTGATCCGCGTGCAATGATCGCGCGGGAAAGCGGAGCGGCAGGGTTGGAAAGCGGAACAGCACGGTTGTTTGCGCTGCGGTTTCATCGTATGCGAAACCCATGGTGGATAGCCTCCAACCCCGGCGCTTCGGAGCAGGGCAACAGTCTGTAAAACCTGCGCATTCGAGCCGCAGGCTGTTCATGGCGTTTGAGTTCGCGACGGCCAGCCAATGGCGTTCGATCCTGTTTCTGACGCTGACCTGCTTGGTGCTGTTCCTGCCGGGCTTCTTCACCATCCCGCCGATCGACCGCGATGAGGTTCGCTTTGCCCAGGCGACCAAGCAGATGGTCGAGAGCGGCGACTTCGTCGACATCCGCTTCCAGGACGACGTCCGCTACAAGAAACCGGTCGGCATCTACTGGATGCAGGCGGCGGCGCTGAAGACGATCTCCTCGCTCGGGGTGCCGCGCGCCCAGGTCCGCATCTGGGTCTACCGCCTGCCGTCCCTGATCGGCGCCATCGGCGCCGTTTTGCTGACCTATTGGACGGCGCTCGCCTTCGTGACTCGACAGGGGGCGGTGCTGGCTGCCTTGATGATGGCGAGCTGTGTGCTGCTTGGCGTCGAAGCGCGGCTCGCCAAGACCGACGCCATGCTGCTTCTGACAGTCACCGCGGCGATGGGCGCGATGGCGCGGGTGTATCTGTCCTGGCAACGCGGCGAGGATCCGGCGCATCCATCATGGGCCCCGCCTGCGATCTTTTGGACGGCGCTGGCGGTCGGCATCCTGATCAAGGGCCCTCTGATCCTGATGTTCGTCGGCCTTGCCATGGCCGGACTTGCGATCCTCGATCGCTCGGCGGCCTGGTTCTGGCGCATGCGCCCGGTCTGGGGCCTGATGTGGACCCTGGTGCTGGTGCTGCCATGGTTCGTGCTGATCTTCCTGCGCGCCGGCGAAACCTTCTTTGCCGACTCGGTCGGCGGCGACATGCTGAGCAAGCTCGGCGCACAGGAGTCGCACGGCGCGCCGCCCGGGCTCTATCTGCTGCTGTTCTGGATCACGTTCTGGCCCGGCGCGCCGCTCGCGGGCCTGGCGGCGCCGGCGGTCTGGCGCGCGCGGCGCGAGCCGGGCGCGCAGTTCCTGCTGGCCTGGCTGATCCCGTCCTGGATCGTGTTCGAGGCGGTGCTGACCAAGCTGCCGCATTACGTGCTGCCGCTCTATCCGGCGATCGCGATCCTGACCGTCGGCGCGCTGGAGCGGCGTGTGCTGTCGCGTTCCCCCTGGCTGTTGCGTGGTGCCGCCTGGTGGTTCGCCATCCCCGCGTTCGGCGCGGTGCTCGTGATCGTCGGCGCCATCAAGGCAATCCATCAGCCGGTGTTTCCGGCCTGGCCGTTGTTCGCCGTGGCGATGGTGTTCGGCCTGATCGCGTGGTGGATGTTCGAGGACAGCCGCGCGGAGCGCTCGCTGCTCAATGCGGTGATCGCCGCGGCGCTGATGGCGGGGGCAACCTATGGCGTGGTGCTGCCGCGGCTCACCACCGTGTTTCCGAGCCAGGAGGTCGCGCGCGCGTTGCGCAACGTGACCTGCGTCGGCCCGAAGGCGGCGGCCGCCGGCTTCCATGAGCCGAGCCTCGTGTTCATGACCGATACGTCGACGCTGCTCACCGACGGATCGGGCGCCGCGGATTTCCTGGGGCAGGGCTCCTGCCGCTTCGCTCTGGTCGAACAGCGCTCCGAGCGCGCCTTCGTGCAACGCGCCGAGGCGATTGGCCTGCGCTACAACGCGCCGGTGCGGATCGACGGCTACAACATCTCGCAGGGCAAGGCCGTTTCAATCGCGATCTTCCGTTCCGAAGGGACGGAGTGACATGCCGGCGCCGCCAGCCACCGCGGAATCCGCCAATTATTTCGGACGATTGCTGACGCTGGTCTGGCTATCCTTCGCCCAGCTCGTGCGTGCCCCATCGCATTCGCGCCGGGCCGAGGCGGCGCGACGCTCCGCGCGCCACGCACTCCTGCTCGTCGTCGTCGTTGGCGCCGTGATCATCACGCTGATGTATGCGGTCGATGTCGCCGAGATCAGCCTGATGCCGCCGCGCGGCACGCCTGGTCTCTGGTGGGTGAAGATACTCACCGATTTCGGCAAGGACGAGTATGTGCTGAGCGCGCTCGGCCTGCTGCTGGTTGCGGTCGCGTTGGCGTCGCCCGCGCTGCGCGGTGTGCCGCGCGCGACTCTGCTCGGCTTAGGTACGAGGCTGCAATACCTGTTCCTGTCGGTCATGCTGTCGGTGGCGATGGGGGAAGTGCTCAAGTGGATCGTCGGCCGTGGGCGGCCGTTCGTCGGCGGCAAGGCCAATGCTTTCAACTTCCAGCACTTCACCGGCACCGAGGCCTATTCGAGCTTTCCGTCGGGACATTCGATCACGGCATTCGCGCTGGCCTTCGCCGTGTCGGCAGTATGGCCACGTGCACGGGTCGCGATGCTGGTCTATGCGCTGATCATCATCGCAACGCGGCTCGTGCTGCTGGCCCATCATCCGAGCGACGTGGTGGCCGGCGCACTGGTCGGCGTGATCGGCGCAATGGCCGTGCGCTACTGGTTCGCGGCCCGCCGCCTTGGTTTCGCCATTGATCGCGATGGCACCGTGCTGGCGCTATCAGGACCGTCGAAAGGGCGCCTCAAAAGGGTTGCGGGGAACGCCTTCGCCCCATAAAAGCGGTCGCCCGATGGCCGGATCGGGCGGGTTCCAGCCCCTGCCAACACCAACCACGAGTGCCGATTTGCCTGCTTCCGACCAGACGCCGGTCGCCGTTTCCATCGTCGTGCCTGTGCGCAACGAGGCCGACAATATCGCGCCGCTGATCGCCGAGATCGCGACCGCGCTCGACGGGCGCTGGGCTTACGAGATCGTCTACGTCAATGACGGCTCGACCGACACAACCGGCGAACGGCTGAACGCGATCATGGCGCGGCGGCCCAATCTCCGGCAACTCCGCCACACCGTCTCGTCGGGCCAGTCCGCCGCGGTGCGCAGCGGCGTGCGCGCCGCGCGCGGGGCGATCGTGGCAACGCTTGACGGCGACGGCCAGAACGATCCGGCCTTCCTGCCCAAGCTGATCGCGGCGATCGAGAGCGGCAATGGCCGCGTCGGCCTCGCCGCGGGCCAGCGCGTCGGACGCAAGGACACCGGCTTCAAGAAGCTGCAATCGCGGATCGCCAACGCCGTGCGCGGCATCATCCTGCGCGACGGCACCCGCGACACCGGGTGCGGCCTGAAGGCGTTTCCGCGCGAGGTGTTTCTGGCGATGCCTTATTTCGACGGGCTGCATCGATTCCTTCCGGCGCTGGTCCGCCGCGAGGGGCTCGCGATCGCCTATGTCGATGTCGTCGACCGCCCGCGCCATTCCGGCGTGTCGAATTATGGATTCTTCGACCGGCTCTGGATCGGGATCATGGATCTCGGTGGCGTGTGGTGGCTGATCCGCCGCAAGAAGCCGACGCCGGTCGTCACTGAAGTGACAGGCACTGAAGTGCCTGTCGTGACCGAGGTGAAGTGATGCTGATTCAGTTCGGACAGGCGCTCAGCGCCTATTTCTACGACGTGTTCATCGCCAAGTTCGACTTCTGGCTGGCGTTCGGCCTGATCGCGCAATTGTTCTTCACGGCGCGCTTTCTCGTGCAGTGGATATCCAGTGAGCGTGCCGGCCAGAGCGTGGTGCCGATGGCGTTCTGGTTCTTTTCGATGGGCGGCGGTCTGATGACGCTGATCTACGGGCTCGCCAAGCGCGAGCCTGTCATCATCATCGGGCAGGGCCTCGCGACGCTGATCTACATTCGTAACATCATGCTGATCGTGAAGAACCGCGGCAAGGCGTCGAAGACGCTCGACAACTGATCCTCGTGGTCGTCAGTACGACGAGCGGTATGCTGGTCTCCTCGGCCGTCTCGACGGATTCCAGTCGACCTCAATTGTGATCAAAGCTGAACGACGGTCAAACAATCGCCCCAAGGCGTATGGCATCTACGCTTCGTCGTGGGCGTGGCTGCATCCCGCGCCAGGGGATGAGGGGCGTTGATGACCGGCCATGGCGAACCCACCAAAGCGCGTGGTTATCCATCGAGCGACCGTGATCTCGGGTTTCCTGAAGAGCCGCCGCTGACCGGCGAGCGCGGCCTGCCGGACCGGCGCGCCATCAGTATACGCTGGATGGCGGGGACGGTTCTGATTGGGGCAGCAGCCGTCGTGCTCCTTGGTGGCGCGCTGCGTGGAGCATTCGGTGATCGCACGCGATTCGCGGCATCGCCGGTCGTTTCACTTCCGCGTTTCACGGGGCAGGTGGTCGACGAGGCGCGGCGCGGCGATCGTCTGGATCGGAAGCCGGGCCCGCAAGGCCATCCGTCTGCGCTCAAGATCGAGCAGCTGAGTGATGCGGGCTCGGTCCGTCGATTTACCCGCGTGTCAGCGCGGCTCGCGGTGATCGATCCCGAACCACAACAGGACCATCGCCGGGAAGCACCGGCAGACGGTAAGGACGAGCAGCGAGCGAACGCGCAATTGCTGTCGGAGTTACCCGCCATCATCCGGACTGGTCCATCACGCCGCGAGCTGCCGGGCCAAACCAGCGCCTATGCCGACAGTGAAGTTGCGCCGCAGCCGTCTTCTCCGATCGGTGAGGCTGTCAACGTCACCAGCCTTCCGAAGTCGACTTCCTCTGCGCGTCACCATCGACATGTCCTGATCGCAAGAGCCGGTGACACACTGTTCGCCATTCTGCGGGCGTTGACCGCGGCTGCGGAGGACGCTCCGGCGATCCTTGCCGCTTTCCCGTCGACTGGCGGTCACGAGACGCTGTCTGGTGGCGAGAAGATCACGATCATCGAACAGGACGGAGACACCGGCTCGCCACGCGGCCATGTCGCCAAAGTCTCGATCGAACGGCCAGACTCGGCAGTGTCCGCTGTCGGTCGCACCGACAGCGGCCGATACCAGGCGATCGTGCCGGAACAGCCGGATGTCGCCGCGTCGAACGGGAAGTTGTTGCGTCAGTCGACCGACATCCACTCCGTCCCCGGTGAGACGCTACGTGACGGGCTTAACGCGCTTGCTCGCTCCAATCACGTCGACGAGGGGATCGTTGCCGAACTCATGCGGCTTTGCGGCCGCGATTTCGACCTCGACGAGCCTCTCGGCGACGCCGACGTCGCCAACATCATCTATGCGCCCAACGACATTGGCCAACCCGAGCTGGTCTTCATCGACTTGACGGCCGGCGGGCAGGCGCGCCGCTACTATCGCTTCACGGCTCCGGACGACGGCAGCTCCGATTTCTACGATGAGGATGGCCAGTCCATCACCAAGTTCCTGTTGCGCAAGCCGGTCGTCAGCGGGCGCCTCGGCGACGGCTTTGGCTGGCGCATCCATCCGATCCTCGGCGACCGCCGCTTCCATGAGGGCGTCGACTTTGCGGCGCCCTATGGTTCACCGATTGCGGCCGCGGGCGCCGGCGTCGTCGAGACCGAAGGATACGAGCACGGCTACGGGAAATTTATCCGCGTGCTGCACGATCGCGGCTATGAGACGACCTATGCTCATGTCGCGAGCTTTCCGCCCGGGCTGAAGATCGGAGACCGCGTTCGTCAGGGCGAGACGATTGCCTATGTCGGATCGACAGGGCTCTCGACCGGACCGCATCTTTATTATGAGGTGCGGATCAACGGCCGCAACGTCGATCCGCTGCGGATGAAACTGTCAGGCGGCCGGGTGCTGCAAGGCGATCTGCTTGGGGCTTTCGATCGCCAGCGGGACAGCATCGACCAACTCGCCGCGGCCTCGGCGTTTCCACAGCGCCAGTCTGGCTCAGAACACCGGCCGCCGACGTAGCTTGGAAGGCAGGTTTAATCAGGGACGCCCGGGTGCCGGCAGTTCGGTCGCCTCGACCGCGTTCTCGCGATCGGCGGCGGTCTCGCCGGCGGCGTCGAGCACGGGATAGGCGACCGAGCAGATGTGCGAATGGACGCGGCGAAGATCACGCAGCACGTCGAGATGCAGCGAGGTTGTCTCGATGGTCTCGGGCCGGCCTTCGCGCAGGCGCTCCAGATGGCGCTCGACGGCGGCGAGCTCGGCCGCGCGCAGCGCCGCCTTCTCGGTGAGCAGCTTGCGCGCCTCGGCGGCATCGCCCGACATGAACACGCCGAACGCGAGCCGCAGCGAGTCGATCGTGCGCTTGTGGAACGCCGACAATTCCTCGGCGCCTTCGGCCGAGAATTGCAGGCGATGCTTGATCTTCTTGGTCGCGAGCTCGCTCAGATTCTTGTCGATGATGTCGCCGATATGCTCGAGATTGATCGCGAATGCGACGATCTCCATGGCGCGGTGACCCTCGCGCTCATCCAGGCTGCCGCGGGTAAGTTTCGTCACGTAAAGCTTGATCGCCTCGTTCAGGCGGTCGACGGTGTTGTCCATCTTCGACACCTGGTCGACCAGCGCGCGATCGTTAGTCAGCATCGCCGTCATCACCTTGCGCAACATCGCCTCGGTGTGGTCGCCCATATGCAGCACCTCGCGCGCGGCATCGGCCAGCGCGAGCGAAGGCGTCTCCAGCGCGCTCTCGTCGAGATAGCGCGGCCGTGACGGATCGGTTTCCTGCGCCCGTTTGGGTAACAGGCGCTCGAGCAGCCGCGCCATGTGGTCGAGCACGCCGATGAACAGCACCGCTGTCGCAACGTTGAAGGCAATGTGGAACAGCGCGGTCGCCTTGGCGAGATCCGGCTGCCAGGCGTAGATGGTCTCCGTGATCGGGCGCAGGAACGGCGCCACCAGCAGCACGCCGACGATGCGGTTGACGAGGTTGCCGACCGGCAGCCGGTAGCTCGCCGGATTGTCGCGCCGCGCGCCCTCCATTAACGGATTGATGGCGCTGCCGAGGTTGGCGCCGAGCACGAGCGCGAACGCGGCATAGGGCGAGATGAACTGCGAATAGGCCAGCGACATGATCAGCAGCACGCTGGCGACGCTGGAATGAACCAGCCAAGTCACGATTGCGCCGATCAGGATGCAGAGCACGGGATCGCCGGTGATCGCGTTCAGGAACACGCGCACGCCCGGGGCATTCTCGGCCGGCGCCATCGTGTCGAGCAGGATATGCAGCGCGAGCAGCATCAGACCGAGGCCGATCGAGACGCGGCCGAGATCCTTGATGCGGGAGCGCGGCCCGCTGCGGAATGCGACGAGGCCGACAATGAACAGCACCGGCGCCACGGCTGCGACGTTGAACGACAGCACCTGCACGATCAGCGTGGTGCCGATATTGGCGCCGAGCATGATCGCAAGCGCCGGCACCAGGCTGACGATCTCCTCGGCGGCAAAGGAACTGGTGATCAGGGCGGTCGCGGTCGAGCTCTGGAGCAGGGCCGTCAGGCCGAGGCCGGCGCCAAGCGCCGTGAAGCGGTTGTTCAGCGCGCGGGCCAGCAACAGCCGCAAATCGGGCCCGAAGGCCCGCAGAATCCCGCTGTGGACCATGTGCAGGCCCCACAGCAGGAGCGCGACGCCCCCCATCAGATCAAGCAGAACTAGACTTCCCATACTTCCTGGATATCCCGGCAAATTCGAGTCGAAGGGGTCACGCTATCGCCAAATGACCTGGGATCAACCCCTTTTTGTTCACGTTGGAACCGGCTGTTGGAAAGGGCCCCGTTGGGAAGGAGGCCGCCAATTGAGGCACTGAGGTCACCGGAGCCGGCCTCATGGTCCAACGGTGAGGCCCGGTAAACGAATCTCGAACATCACCGCTCAATTGCGATTGGTTCCGCTAGGCAGTTTCCAATCTTTCCCCGTTATGACGGTGGGAACGAGTAGCTGTCCAGCCGAGAAGCTATCCAGAAGAGGGCTTGGGGATCAGAATGTTTGTCAATCGCCGCAAGAGCGAACGCCGTGAGTGCCGGAGCGTCGCCAAAATTCAATTGGGCACAGGGTCGTTGCCACGCGACTGCATGATCACCGATATCTCGGCCGGCGGCGTCAAGGTGATCGCCGAATATCTGGAGATTCCGCCGGAATTCACCATCATCCTGTCGAGCGGCAGTCCGCGTCAGTGCCGGCTGGCCTGGCGGATCGGGCACGAATTCGGCGCCCAGTTCGTCGACTGATCCAGCCGCCAAGTTGGCGGTTTGCGCCGCGTCCGGCACCGCTTCTGGGCCGGATGACGGCGAGATGATGGCATCCTTAACCGGAACTTAGGGTTAAGCTGTGAGCATCCCGGAACCTTCGCTGTTCCGAGTCTCGTTGATGTCTGACAAATTACCCCGACCTTCAGGCCGTATGCACCGTCTCGCCGGCTCGGTATCGGCTGCGATCCTGCTGATCGGGTTGTCCGCCTGTCAGACCTCGGGTCCGTCCGACATCACCGGGTCATTGGGCGATACGGCGGAGTCCACGCCGGCCCCAGCCGACCCGCGGCGAGACATCGCGACCTACCACGAACGCGTTCGCGCCAATCCGAAGGATACCGACGCCGCGCTGAAATACGCCCGGGCGCTGCGCGCCACCGGCCAGCGGGCGCAGGCGGTCGCGGTCATGGAGCAGGCGGTGCTGGCGCAGCCCAGCAACAAGGCGCTGCTCGCCGGCTACGGACGGGCGCTCGCCGACAACGGCAATTTCCAGCAGGCATTCGACGTGCTCGGGCGCGCCCACACCCCGGAAGACCCGGACTGGCGCATCCTGTCGGCGCAGGGCGCCGTGCTCGACCAGCTCGAGCGCCACGACGAGGCCCGCCAGTATTACGCAAGTGCCCTGAAGATCGTGCCCGACGATCCGTCGGTGCTCTCCAATCTCGGCCTGTCCTATCTGCTGTCGAAAGACCTGCCGAAGGCCGAGGAAACGCTTCGCCGCGCGCGGGATCGCGCGCCCGACGACATGCGGGTGCGCACCAATCTCGCTGTCGTGGTCGGCCTGCAGGGCCGTCAGGCCGACGCTGAAGCCATCATGAAGGCCGATGTGCCGCCGGAGCAGGGCTCCGCCAATGTCGCCGCCTTGAAGCGGCTATTGGCGCGCAAGGATGCGAGCCGCACCGATACGGACAAGATCCCGGTCGCGGCGAGCCGCCGCGACTAGAGCGTTCTCACGCGAAAGTCTGGAAAGCTAGAGCGTTTTCGAGCGAAGTGGACACCGGTTCGCGTGAAGAAAGCGCGTCAAAACGAAAATCTAGAGCTTCCGTTCTGATTCAATCAGAACCGAAAATGCTCTAGCCCGCGGCGCGGCGTCCATCGTTGCGACGCGACTGCAGCTTCCGCAGAAGCGGCGACAGGAACGACTCGCGCGTCTCGGCGAGATCGGGGCGGCCGGTCAGGCGTTGCGCGATCTGCAGGAAGGTCCTTGTGGTGCGGTGACGCGCCGAGACTTCCGCGATCATCTGACCGTTGTTGGCGGCTTCGCCGAACAACCTGCAATCGAACGGGATGGTCGCGATCGGCTGGCTCTCGATCGTCTTGGCGAAGTCCTTGACCTCGATCTCGGGACGCTTCGACATGCCGACCTGGTTCAGGCAGTAGAGCGGCGGGCGGTCGTTCGGACGCGCGGTGCGCAACAGGTTCATCATGTTCTTGGTGTTGCGCATGTTGGCGAGGTCGGGCTCGGCGACGATCAGGATATCGTCGGCGCCGACCAGCACACGTTTGGTCCAGGCGGTCCATTGATGCGGAACGTCGAGCACGATGCAGGACGTGGTCATGCGCATCGTATCGAAGATGGCATCGAATGCTTCGGCGCCGAAATCGTAGACCTGGTCGAGCGTGGCCGGTGCCGCCAGCAGGCTCAGGTGATCGCCGCATTTTGCCAGCAGGCGCTCCATGAAGGCACTGTCCGGGCGCTCGGGTGAGAACACCGCATTTGCGATGCCCTGGGTCGGATCCTGGTTGTAGTCGAGGCCGGCGGTGCCGAAGGCGAGGTCGAGATCGACCACGACCGAATCCAGCCCGAGGTCGCGCGCGATGGTCCAGGCGACATTGTGGGCAACGGTCGAGGCGCCGACACCGCCCTTGGCGCCCGCGACCGCGATCAGGCGGCCTACAGAGACCGCTTCCGTGGACGAGAACAGGCCGCAGATCGAGCGCACGATGTCGAGCACCTTGACCGGCCCGATGACGTAGTCGTTGACGCCGCGCCGGACCAGTTCGCGATACGGTGCAGTCTCGCCGGGCGTGCCGAGCACGACGACGCGGGTGCCGGGATCGCAGACCGTGGCGAGCTCGTCGAGACCGGCGAGCAAATCGATGTCCGGCT
Organism: Bradyrhizobium sp. ma5; assembly: GCF_042258955.1. Classification (NCBI taxonomy): domain Bacteria; kingdom Pseudomonadati; phylum Pseudomonadota; class Alphaproteobacteria; order Hyphomicrobiales; family Nitrobacteraceae; genus Bradyrhizobium; species Bradyrhizobium sp. ma5. The sequence continues at coordinate 4,750,687 of NZ_CP170156.1, read as the reverse complement.
CGGTCTCCAGCATGATGACATTGGGCGTCGGCGCCTTGTGATAGGCGTCGATGGCGGCAGCGATGCCGCCCATATGGACGGAGAGGTGGGCCTTGGCGAGCCGGCGGTCCTCGGCGGCAGCGCGCGCCGTCGTGGCAGTCGCGACGCTGGCGCAGAACGCTTGCACGGAAATCCGTGGCGCCGGCGCGATGTGGTCGTTGGGGTGCTGTGGCTCGTCTTGTTGTTCGGTCATTTCCCGGCGTCGCTCAGCTTGGCTCTATCGGCTTCTGGGTAGGTGGTCGCGGTCGACTCACCCTTGCCGTATTTCTGGAACGCGACCGACCGGCGCGGCGTGTAGGCTGCGGTTTCGGTCCGTGGCTGTACCAGGTCGGACGGATTGGCGACCATCGCGGCTAGGTTGCGCTGGGTGGCGCAGCCGAAATTGTCCCACTGCTTGTTCTCGTTGTAGCTCGGATTGTAGATCGAGGGACCAAGGTCGCTCGGCCACACGCCGCAGGGGCCGGCGACCGCGGCCATCTTCGGATAGCTGATGCGAATGGTCGGCAGTGCGCGCGGATCGTCGACGCGATAGGAACGCCGCGTGATCGCGTGGGCGGGCACGCCCATCGACGCCAGCGCGCCGCGGATCTCCTGGTACACCGCCTGCGCCGAGCGCGCATTCGAGGTGTCGGCCGGGACGTCGATCGCGATCGCGCCGGTGCCTTCGCGGCGCCAGGCGCGAGCCAGTCCCATGACGTCGTCGCGCTGCGTCTCGGTAAGGTTGCCGCGGGCGCGGCCCACGAACACGACGATCGACTGCTCACCCTCGGTGACGGCGATCGGATGCCGCTCCCGGTAGTCGTCGGGCACCGTGCCGGTGGCGATATTGTCGCCGGTCAGATTGCAGCCGCCAAGCGCGATCGCGGTGGCGACGAGGGCGCCGGACAGCGACAGCGTCCTCGCAAGACCGGCTCGTGTGTTGCGTGTCATCATGGCATCCCCCAATCCTTCAGCGCCTCAGTCGATGATGAAGCCGAAATTGACCGGCGTGGCGCCGATCGGCTCGGCACGGGCGGCAACGCCGTAGATGCGATTGACGCGCGCCAGCAGCGCCGACTGCGCGTCGGAGGCCGGCGCGAAGCCGTCATCGGGACGCGACAATTCCTTCTGCGCAACCGCGCGCACCACATAGGGCGTCACGATGACCATGAGCTCGGTCTCGTTGTTGACGAAGTCCTGGCTCCTGAACAGCTGTCCGAGCACCGGGATCTGATCGACGCCGGGCATTCCGTTGATGGCCTGCTTGGTCTGCTCCTGGATCAATCCGGCCATCGCGATCGAGCCGCCGGAGGGCACTTCCAGCGTGGTGTCGGCGCGACGGGTCTTGATCGAGGGAATGGTCGTGCCGCCCTGGCCGCCGGTCAACGCGTTGTCCATCGAGACCTCGGAGACCTCGGTCATCACCTTCAGGCTGATGCGCCCCTCGGACAGCACCACCGGGGTGAAATTGAGCGAGATGCCGAACTTCTTGAAGCTGACGGTCTGGACGCAATTCCCGATCGTGCCGGTCGCCGAGGTCTGACAGGTGACGCCGGTCGGAATGGGAAACTCGCCGCCTGACACGAAGGTCGCGGACTCGCCGGAGATCGCCGTGAGGTTGGGCTCGGCCAGCGTCTTCACCACGCCCGCGCTCTCCATCGCGCGCAGCGTCGCCGTGACGGTCGGCACGCCGAGCTTGTTCAGGGCCGCGCCGGTCAGCACGTTGTTGGCGAGCGGTCCGTTGTTGGCGGTGAAGGCATTGGCGTTGTTGAAGACGACCGCGGCGGTACCGTAGTTCATGTTGGCACTGAGATCGACGCCGAGCTGCTTGACGACGTCGCGGCGCACTTCGGCGACGGTGACCTTCAGCATCACCTGGTCGCGGCCGCGCACCACGATGGAGTTGACGACCTTGTCGGCGCCGCCGACCAGCTTGGCTGCGATGTCGCCGGCCTGCTGCGCCTCGACCGGGCTTGCCACGGTACCGGTCAGCACCACGCTCTCACCGACACCCTCGATCTGGACGCCCGGCAGCATCTGCTTCAGCGCGGCACGCATGCCGTTGAGGTCGCGCTTGATCGCGATGTCGTAGGAGGCGACCTGGTTGCCGTCGGCGTCGAAGAAAACCACATTGGTCTGGCCGACCGCCGCGCCGATGATATAGGCGCGCTGCGCCGAGCGGATCACGGCGTTGGCGATCTTGGGATCGGCGACCAGGACGTCCTTGGCCTCGCGCGGGAGGTCGACCACCACAGACTTGCCGACGCCGAGCGAGACGAAGCGCGTCTTGGCGGCAATGCTGCTGGTCACCGCGACGTCCGCGTTCTTGTCGGGATCGGTCGCGCTCGCGAGGGCAGGGATCAGCATCAGGGCGGTGACCGCCGAGAATGACAGCGAGCGGACCAGTGTGGCCCGCGTCGCCAGTTGTTTTGCACCAATCGTCATATCGAAGCCCCCATCACTTCTGTGTCGTCTGAGAGCTCGGGATGCCGAAACGCACCACCCGGATGCTCTCGCCCCGCTTCGGGGCATGGTCTGTGGTCTCGTCGGTCTTCTCGTTGACGTCGGCGATGCTGCGCAGCGCCAGCGCCAGCGTGCCGCTCTGCCGGGCCCGCGCGAGCGTCTCGGCCTGTTCGGGCTTGAGCTCGAGGGTCACGGTCTTGCCGATGAGGGAGTTGTTGCCGTCCTTCTCTTTGGGCGCCTGGTCGATCGCCAGCACGCGGACGTTGGACAGCAGGATCTCGGTGGTGATGATGTCGCCGCTGCCCTGTTGCCGATCGGGATTCTTGTCGCGTCGCGACAGGATCACGTCGACGCGGTCGTTGGGCAGGATGAAGCCGCCGGCGCCGGTTTCCGGCGAGATTTCCGTGGAGATCGCGCGCATGCCGGTGGGCAGGATCGCGGCCATGAAGCCGCTGCCATTGGCCTTGACCAGTTTCTGCTCGCGGATCGGCTCGCCGATGATGAAGGGAGCGCGTGCGATCGAGCCGATGACGTCGTTCATGGCGTCGGCATTGGTGTCGTGGCGGATGAACGCGCTGCTCGCGGTCTCGGCCGGCCAGCGCTGCCATTGCACGTCTTCAGGCTTGACCGACTGACCGAGCCCGATGTCGGACTTCGCCACCAGCACCTCGACGGTCGGCAGCTGAACTACTGGCGGCGCGACCGGCGCCGGTTTGCGATCGCCAACGCTCGCGAGATACATGGCCGCGAGGCCTGCGACGCCGGCGATGCCGAGGACCACGATGCGTGCCGTCTTCATGCGATTGTCTGAATGCCCTTAACGCAGGGCAGTCACGTCCTTGCGGCACTGACAACCCTTCCCGGGAGCATCACTACGGCCGCAAAAGTATAAGGGAACTTGATGGAACGTCCGGACAATTAAGGGATTGGTGGGGATGGTGAACGGCGAGTTATCGGGCGCCGTCGCATCTCCGCAGAATCCCTGAGATCGCGCGCGTGCAACGCGTGCAACGTGTGCGACGTGGAGGTCGCAACGCGGCGTCACGGCCAGTCGGTCGTGGTTAATGTCGCCTAACGCGCAAGCCGGCGCCGAAGGATCAGAGCGCGGCCTTTAACGCGGCAAAGCCGCGATCAAGATCGGCCTTGAGGTCGTCGAGATTTTCGAGCCCGATATGCAGCCGCAGCGTCGGCCCGCCCGGCGACCATTTGGTCGCGCTGCGGTAGTCGCTGCAGTCGAACGGGATGGCGAGGCTTTCGAAGCCGCCCCAGGAAAAGCCCATGCCGAACAGCGTGAGCGCGTTGAGCATCGCATCGACCGCGCTCTGCGGCACTGGCTTCAGCACGATGCTGAACAGCCCGGAGGCACCGGTGAAGTCGCGCTTCCAGATGGCGTGCCCCGGATCGGTTTCCAGGGCCGGGTGCAGTACACGATCGACCTCGGGCCGCGCGCCAAGCCAGCGCGCGATCTCGAGCCCGGAGCGGTGGTGCTGCGCCAGCCGCACCGACAGCGTGCGGACACCGCGCAGCGCGAGATAGACGTCGTCCGGACCGGCGCAGACGCCGAGCAGGCGGATCGCCTCCTGAATCAGCGGCCAGGCCTTTGCATTGGCCGCGATGGTGCCGAACATGATGTCGGAGTGGCCGCCGATATACTTTGTGCCGGCCTGCATGCTGATGTCGACGCCCTGTTCGAGCGAGCGGTGATAGAGCGCCGTCGCCCAGGTGTTGTCGTCGATCACGAGCGCGCCGCGGCCGTGCGCCACGGCCGAAATCGCGCGGACGTCGGGCATCTCGAAGGATTGCGAGCCGGGGGCTTCAATCAGCACCGCGCGGGTATTCGGCTTGAACAGCATCTCGATGCCGGCGCCGATCAGCGGATCGAAATAGCTGGTCTCGATGCCGTAGCGCTTCAGCATGTTGTCGCAGAAATTGCGGGTCGGCCGATAGGCGTTGTCGCACACCAGCAGATGGTCGCCGGCCTTCAGCACGGCGAGCAGCGTGGTGCTGATCGCGGCCAGTCCCGACGGGGCGATGCCGACGCCGGCGCATTGCGGGCCTTCCAGCGCCATCAGCACGTCCTGCAGCGCCCGCGTGGTCGGACTGCCGTGGCGGCCATAGGTAAATTCGGCACGATGGGCGTGGAGGTCCTCGGCGGTCGGATAAAGCACGGTCGAGCCATGGAAGACCGGCGGATTGACGAAGCCCTTCTGGGCCTTGGTGTCGCGGCCGGCCGTGACCAGACGGGTCGCGGCGTCTTGCGGGCGGAAGGGCGTGGAGCCGTCGGAGGAGGTCATGGTTTGCTGCCGTTGGATTTTAGACTTTTTGCCGCAGCGGTACCGCGTCGGGAAGACAGGGCCACGCCGGGAGGTGTTACTAACAAGAGGTAGAAGACGTGCGTCAACCCCTTGACCCGGCTCGTCAGTCGCTATGTGATGCGCCGCAACTACCAGTCGCCGCACGTTGAGGGGCCTGCCGCGACCTACGATCCGTTGCCTGGCCGGTTTGCATGTCAAACTGACTGTCAGATCAGCATCTTTTGCTGCAGGGGATCATTGGGATGGCCCGTGAACGCGAGGCGATCACAAAGCAAAACGTCCAACGGACGACCCTGAAAGGCCTACCCATGAAACGCGTATCCCTGGCTGTCCTCCTTGCCGCTGCCGCTGCCTTGTCGGTCCAGTCCGCCTCGGCGCAAACCCTCAAGACGGTCAAGGACCGCGGTCAGCTGTCCTGCGGCGTCAGCCAGGGTCTGCCTGGCTTTTCATCACCGGACGACAAGGGGAACTGGACCGGGATCGACGTCGACGTTTGCCGGGCCATTGCTGCCGTGGTGCTCGACGACCCGACCAAGGTCAAGTTCGTGCCGCTGTCGGCCAAGGATCGCTTCACCGCGCTGCAATCCGGCGAGATCGACGTGCTGTCGCGCAACACCACCTGGACGGTGTCGCGCGATACCTCGCTCGGCGCCAATTTCACCGGCGTGACCTATTATGACGGGCAGGGCTTCATGGTGAAGAAGTCGCTCAAGGTCAATTCGGCGCTCGAATTGAACAGCGCGTCGGTCTGCGTGCAGACCGGCACCACGACGGAGCAGAACCTCGCCGACTTCTTCAAGGGCAACAACATGAAGTACGAGGTGATCGCATTCGGCAGCATCGACGAAGCGGTCAAAGCCTATGAATCCGGTCGCTGCGACGTTTTCACCGACGACGCCTCCGGGCTCTATGCCAGCCGTCTGAAGCTCGCGAACCCCGCTGATCACATCGTGCTGCCGGAAATCATTTCCAAGGAGCCGCTGGGGCCGATGGTGCGCCACGGCGACGACCAGTGGTTCGACATCGTGAAGTGGACGCTGTTTGCGATGATCAATGCCGAGGAGCTCGGCATCACCCAGAAGAATGTCGACACGATGCTCAAATCGGACAAGCCGGAGATGAAGCGGGTGCTCGGCACCGACGGCAATCTGGGTGAACAGCTCGGCCTGACCAAGGACTGGGTGGTGCGCATCGTCAAGGCGGTCGGCAATTACGGCGAGACCTTCGAGCGCAATGTCGGCGCCGGCTCGCCGCTCGGCATCGCCCGTGGCGTCAACAATCTCTGGAACAAGGGCGGGATCCAGTACGCGCCGCCGATCCGCTGATCGGTCCGGCCAACGGCTGCCGCGATGAGCATCGCGCCCCGCAAACCACCGCTGCAATTTGCCCTCAGGCTGAAGCGTGCGCTTGGCGGCAAGACCGGCTGGAACGGGTTTGCCGCCCAGATTGGCTTCGCCGCGGTCCTGGCCTGGATCGCCTACGAGATCGTGGCGAATGCGCGGACGAACCTGGAGACCCAACACATTGCGTCGGGCTTCGGCTTCCTCAATTACAATGCGGGCTTTGACGTCAATCAAAGCCTGATCGCCTACAACAATTCCGATACCTACTGGCGGGTGTTCTTCGTCGGCTTGTTGAACACGATCCTGGTCTCGGTGATCGGCATTGTCTTCGCCACCGTGATCGGCTTCGTCGTGGCGCTGTGCCGGTTGTCGCCGAACTGGCTGCTGTCGCGGATCGGCGGCATCTATGTCGAGATTGTCCGGAATTTGCCGGTCTTGTTCCAGATCCTGTTCTGGTATCTCGCAGTGCTCGCGGCGCTGCCGGCGCCGCGGCAGAGCATCTCGATCTTCGGTGCGTTCTTCCTCAATAATCGCGGCCTGATCGTGCCGCAGCCGGTCAGTGAACCCGGCCTCTATCCGTTCCTGGCCGCGCTCGCGGTCGGCATCGTCGTGGCGCTGGGCTTGCGGCACCACGCGCGGCGTGCCCTGTTCCAGCGCGGGCAGGTGATCCGGATCTGGCCCTATCTGCTGGGTTGCCTGGTCGGTCTGCCGCTGGTCTCGATGCTGATCTTCGGCTGGCCGTTGAAGTTCGAGTTGCCGCAGCTGAAAGGCTTCAACTTCGCCGGCGGCGCGCGGGTCATCCCCGAATTCGTTGCGCTGACGGTCGCGCTCTCGACCTACACGGCGGCCTTCATCGCCGAGATCGTCCGGGCCGGCGTCATGTCGGTCCACAAGGGGCAGATGGAGGCGGGCTCCTCGCTCGGCCTCAGCCGCGCCGCGACGCTGCGGCTGATCGTGGTGCCGCAGGCGATGCGGGTCATCGTGCCGCCGCTGACCAGCCAGTACCTCAATCTCACCAAGAATTCGTCGCTGGCGGTGGCGATCGGCTATCCGGATCTGGTCTCGGTGTTCGCCGGCACCGCGGTGAGCCAGACCGGGCAGGCGATCGAGATCATCGCCATGACGATGGGTGTCTACCTGCTGCTCTCGCTGACGACGAGCGCCCTGATGAGCGTCTATGGCTGGCGCATCAACCGGAGCATGGCGGCATGACCGATCTGTCCGCCTCGTCCTTTGTCCGGCAGGATCTGGTCGCCGAACGCGCGGCGCCGGCCCAGACCACCGGCTTCATCGGCTTCCTGCGAACGCGGCTGCTGAATTCGCCGGGCAACATCCTGCTCACGATTCTCGGGCTGCTGCTCGCCTGGTACATCGTCGTCCCGACGCTCAAGTTCCTGCTGGTCGACGCGGTCTGGACCGGCAAGGAGCGCACCGCTTGCCTCGCCGAAAAGGCGGGGCACGAGGTCGGCGCCTGCTGGCCGTATATCCAGGCCAAGCTGACGCAGCTGGTCTATGGCTTCTACCCGGAAGCCCAGCGCTGGCGGGTCAATCTGACCTATGGGCTCGGCGCCGCGCTGTTGCTGCCGCTGCTGATGCCGCGCCTCCCGGCCAAGGGCATCAACTCCGGTCTGTTCTTCTTCGCGTTTCCGGTGGTGGCGTTCTTCCTGCTGCATGGCGGCGGCATCGCCGGCTTCGGCGTGAGTTGGACCGCCGGCCTGTTGCAGCTGTTCGAGCAGAGCATTGGCGGCGCCGGCGATCTCTTGGTCAATCTCAGCAAGAGTTCGGCGATTGCCCCGCTGCCATGGGTACTGGGCAAGGTGCTCGTCCTGGTCGGCCTTCTGATCCATTGGCTGATCTATCCGCTGACCTGGCTGCGCGACCAGTTGCAGCTCTCGTCGCTGCCGGTCTGGGGCGATTTCCTGGTCACTGCCGTGATCGTCTCCGCCGTGCTGTTTTTGCTCGGAGGCGGCATGCGGACCGGGCACCGGGCGCTCATCGGCAGCCTGCTGACGTTTGCCGGGATCGCCGCAGGCATCAAGCTGATGGGGCTCGATCGCGGCGGCTTTCCGATCGTCGACACGCGGCTGTGGGGTGGCCTCCTTGTGACGCTGGTGATTGCGATCACCGGCATCGTTGCTTCGATGCCGATCGGAATTGCGCTTGCGCTCGGCCGCCGGTCGAGCATTCCGCTGATCCGGATCTTCTCGATCGCCTTCATCGAATTCTGGCGCGGCGTGCCGCTGATCACGGTGCTGTTCTTCGCGACCTACATGCTGCCGCTGTTCGTGCCGGGCAATTTCGCCGTCGACGGCCTGTTGCGCGCCCTGATCGGCGTGGCGATCTTTACCGGCGCCTATATGGCCGAGGTGATCCGGGGTGGGCTGGCTGCGGTGGCTCGCGGGCAGGCAGAGGCCGCCTCGGCGCTCGGCCTGTCCTGGTGGAAGACGACGTCGCTGATCGTGTTGCCGCAGGCGCTGCGCTACGTCATTCCCGGCATCGTCAACAGCTTCATCTCGCTGTTCAAGGATACCTCGCTGGTGTCGATCGTGGCGCTGTTCGATCTGTTGGGTTCGCTGCGGGCATCGTTCTCCGACCCGAACTGGTCGACGCCGACGACGGCCTTTACCGGCTTCGCCTTTGCAGGAATGATCTATTTTGTGTTCTGCTTCGGAATGTCGCGCTACTCGCTGTTCGTCGAAAACAGGCTCAACGCTCACCGCCGCCACTGAACAAGGTCACCATGTCCACAACCCCGATCGTCAACATTTCCACGCTCAACAAATGGTACGGCGACTTCCACGTGTTGCGCGATATCAACCTTGAGGTCGGCAAGGGCGAGCGCATCGTGATCTGCGGCCCGTCCGGCTCGGGCAAGTCGACGCTGATCCGCTGCATCAACGCGCTGGAGGAATTTCAGGAGGGCGAGATCGTGGTCGACGGCATCGAGCTCGGCCCGAACCTGCGCCGGGTCGACGAGGTGCGGCGCGAGGTCGGGATGGTGTTCCAGAGCTTCAACCTGTTCCCGCATCTCACCGTGCTCGACAATTGCACGCTGGCGCCGATCTGGGTGCGCAACATCCCAAAGAAGGATGCCGAGGCGGCCGCGATGAAGTTCCTCGAGCGGGTCAAGATCCCGCATCAGGCCAACAAGTTTCCCGGCCAGATGTCGGGCGGTCAGCAGCAGCGCGTCGCGATCGCCCGCGCGCTGACCATGAACCCGAAGGTGATGCTGTTCGACGAGCCAACCTCGGCGCTCGACCCGGAAATGGTCAAGGAGGTGCTCGACACCATGGTCGATCTCGCCAGGGAGGGCATGACCATGCTGGTCGTGACCCACGAAATGGGCTTTGCCCGCGAGGTCGCCAACCGCGTCGTGTTCATGGACGCCGGTCAGATCATCGAGTCGAACACGCCGCAGGAATTCTTCGCCAACCCGCAACACGCGCGGTCGAAGCTGTTCCTAAGCCAGATCTTGCGGTGATAGTCATTCCGGGGCGATGCGTAAGCATCGAACCCGGAATCTCGAGATTCTCGGTGCGCAATTGCGCACCTGAGGGTTCGGCCCTGCGGATTGCCCCGGAATGACGATGCCTGTCAAACAAACGGCAGCTCGATCTTGCTCCGCTTTTCCAGCCATTCCGGGACCGGCAGATTCTTCGAACGCATGAAGGCCGGGTTGAACAGCTTCGACTGATAGCGGTTGCCGGAGTCGCAGAGAATGGTGACGATGGTCTTGCCGGGACCGAGCTGCTTGGCGAGCTGGATCGCACCCGCGATGTTGACGCCGGTCGAACCGCCGAGGCACAGGCCTTCGTGCTCCAGCAGCTCGTAGATGATGGTCACGGCTTCCTCGTCGGAGACCAGGAACGCGTCGTCGACATTCGCGGTCTCGATCACGGGCGTCTTGCGTCCGAGCCCGATGCCTTCGGTGATCGAGTCGCCCGGCGTCGATTTGACCTGGCCGTTCTTGAACAGCTCGTACATGGCGAAGCCGTGCGGATCGGCGCAGGCGGTGACGATGTCCTTGTTCTTTTCCTTCAAATAGCGGCTGATGCCGGCGAGCGTGCCGCCGGTGCCGACCGAGCAGATGAAGCCATCCACCTTGCCGTTGGTCTGCTGCCAGATCTCCGGTCCGGTCGAGTCATAGTGTGCCTTGGGATTGTCGAGATTGTTCCACTGGTCGGCGAACAGCACGCCGTTCGGCTCGGTCTTGCGCAGCTGCTCGGCGAGACGCTTGCCGAGATGCTGATAGTTGTTCGGATTGGAGTAGGGCAGCGCCGGCGCCTCGACGAGCTCGGCCCCGCACAGCCGCAGCATGTCCTTCTTTTCCTGGCTCTGCGTCTCCGGAATGACGATCAGGGTGCGGTAGCCCCGCGCACTGGCGACGACCGCAAGTCCGATGCCGGTATTGCCCGCGGTCGATTCGACCACGAGCCCGCCGGGCTTTAGATCGCCGCGCTTTTCGGCCTCCAGGATCATGCCCTTGCCGGCGCGATCCTTCACCGACTGGCCGGGATTCATGAATTCGGCCTTGCCGAGAATGGTGCAGCCGGTCAGTTCGGATGCGCGTTTCAGCTTGATGAGGGGGGTGTTGCCGATCGCTTCAATGACGTCTTTGTTGAATGCCATGTCGGGGTAATCTTTTGCCGGTCCGTGTTTTGCTCTGGCCGGAAACTAGTGTGCCGATGGCAAAAGGGGAAGGCTTTTGCAGTGCGGCGAATTTCGCGTGGCGGTCTGCGTTAACCAGTTGGCCGTGCGGGGGATGACACAGCCGGAAAGATCGTTTTGAAAATGCGCTGCGATCCGGCCAAATCTTGCTGCAAATCGGCGCTCTGCGTCAGATTCGCACGACACGGTTCGTTCAAGACGGTCGCTCGATCTTGTACAGCCCCACATTAAGAGCGCCGATTTCGAAGCCGAGCCTGCAATAGGCCAGATAATACTCCCACATCCGCTTGAAGCGGATATCGAAGCCGAGGGCTTCGATCGATGGCCACGCGTCGACGAACCGGTCGCGCCAGTCGGCCAGCGTGCGCGCATAGCTGGCAGCGAAGAACTCGGTCGAAACCAGCCGAAGTCCGGAATTGTCGACCAGTCGTTCGACGATCTCGACGGTCGGCAACATTCCGCCCGGAAATACGTATCGCTGGATGAATTCCGGCCGCCTGCGATAGCTTTCGAAGCGACGTTCGTCGATCGTGATCACCTGCAGCACCGCGATGCCGCCGATATCGAGCCGTTGCCGCAGATTGTCGAAAAACAACGGCCAGTACGCCTCGCCGACTGCCTCCAGCATCTCGATCGAGACGACGCGATCATAGGTGCCCTTGGTGTCGCGATAGTCCTCGAGCCGCAGATTTGCCCTGTCGGCGAGACCCTGTTCGGAGAGTTGCTCGCAGGCGTAGCCAAGCTGTTCGGTCGACAGTGTCAGGCCGGTGACGTGACAGACATTCCGTTCGACAAGATGCTGTGCCAGCGCGCCCCAGCCGCAGCCGATCTCGAGAATCCTCTCGCCGCCACTGAGATCGAGCAGTTCAGTCACCCGATCGAGCTTGTTCTGCTGGGCCTGCGCGAGCGTCTGGTGTGGCGAGGTGTAGATCGCCGATGAATAGGTCATGCTCGGATCGAGCCAGAGGCGGTAGAAATCATTGCCGAGATCGTAATGGGCGCGAATGTTGCGCCGGCTGCCGCGCCTGGTATTGCGATTGAGCAGGGCGTGACGAAGCCAGTTCAGAGGCTGCGGCGGCCTCAGCCGCTCGAACGAAGGGGCGCGTGCCGAACGCGGTGCAGCCGCGCTGAGGAACGAGTAGATGTCGGGCGTCGACCATTCACCGGCAAGGAAGCCTTCGGCAAAACCCAGATCACCGCCGATCAGCAGCCGCAGCAGGCATTTCCAACCATGGATCCTGATATGCGCCTGCTCTTCGCCGCGCATCCCGGAAATCACGATGCCGCGCCCACTCGGCGTCTGGAGCAGGATTTCGCCGCAGTCGATACGGCGGAACAGCCGCCGCAGCAGCGTCCCGACAGTCGCCCGCAGCACCGGCGGCCATTCGACGGGATGCGGGCAGGGGACGGTCTGCGGGTGGTCAGAGTGCATGCGAGTCAATCCGATGCTGGGGCGATGGAGGCACGGTCGTGATCGTGTGAGGGGAGCGCTGCGGGCGCCCGCGTAACCGCAAGCCCTTCATCCAGAGCCGCAACGCTTCCCAATGAATCGCAAGGATCACCTTGATCGTGACTAGCGGAATGGCGATGAAGTTGTGCAACAGCGCTTGATCGCTGAGCTCGTGGCGTGTCGCGGTCAGGCAGGCGCCGAGCACGGTTGCTCCGCCCGCGCTTGCGCTGATACCGAGCGCAAAATGCTCGTCCGGTTGGTTCAGCCGGAAGTGATAGGACATGTCCATGTTCAGGAAGGGAGACACGTAGAAGGCCTTGTCGCAGTCATGCCGGATGGTGCCAGTATCGGCCGCGACCGAGGCCACATAGGCGTGGCGTTCGCCGAACGTGTTGTGAACCTGATAGATGATCGCGGCGAGCTGGCCGTCGTGTCGGTGGCAGAAATAGATGCTGAGCGGATTGAAGCTGTAGCCGAGGGTTCGAGGCATGCAGAAGAGCCGGATCGGCCCTCCGGCGATATCGATCCCTGCCTGCATCAGGCAACGTTCGGCCTGCAGGCGTAGTGGCGTCGCGCTACCGTCGCCGTGATCGGCATCGTGAAGTGCAAACAGGTTGAATCTGTTGCGGGAGAACAGCCGCAAACGGGAAGCGAGCAGGGGCATCTCGTCGAGATCGAGCAGCAGCCAGAACGCACGATAGCGGAAGCGATGCGTCGTGGGCCGCAGCCGCCGATGCATGACGCTGCCGCGATAGAGGCAGGAGCGGAGCGTCATGGTTGCAGCTCCGGTTCGGGCAACGACCTCGCGCTTGCGGCGAGCGCGATGCGTCCGGATTCGTCTGATACGGTCCACGGCCGCCGCACGCCTCCCAGCTGTTCGGCGACCGCAAGCCCGGATTGCAGCCCGTCTTCGTGGAAGCCGGCGCCAAAATGCGCGCCGCAGAACCAGGTATTTTTCTGGCCTTGCAGCGACCATAGCCGCCGCTGTGCGACGATCGCGGCGGCATCGAAGATCGGATGCTCGTACACCTCCGTGTGATGCAGCGTGTCGCTGTGTGGCGGATGCGTTGGATTGAGCGTGACGAAGAGGGGCAAATGCTGGGGAATGCCCTGGAGCCGGTTCATCCAATAGGTCACGCCGACCGGCGCGGCGGCCTTGTCGCGCGAGCCGACATAATTCCAGCTCGACCAGGCCGGTCGGCGCCGCGGCATCAATCCGGGATCGGAGTGGAGCACCGCAAGATTGCGGCTATAGCGGAACGCGCCGAGCAGCTCGGCTTCATCGGGCGTCGGATCGTCGATCGTCGACAATGCCTGATTTGCGTGTGTTGCCAGCACGACGTGGTCGTATGGCTGCGTTACGCCGTGGACATCCGTGACAAAGACGCGGCCGGACGATCGGCGTATCCGGACCACGCCGCAGTCGAGCCTGATCCGGTCCCCGAACGGCTGAACCAGCCGCTGCACATAGACCTGACTGCCGCCGACCACAGTTTCCCATGGCGGTCGCTGCGTCAATTGGAGCAGCCCGTGATTGTGGTGGAAGCGAATGAATGTCGCCGCGGGAAAGGCGAGAATTTCATCCGGGGGGGCCGACCAGATAGCGCTTGCCATCGGTAGCAGGTGGTCGTCGCGGAACGCTGCGCCATAACCACCTTGCACGAGATAATCGCCGAGGCTGATCGACTCGTCGCTCAGCCGAGCGGCGTCGCGTGTCGCGCGATCGTAGAACCGGACGACGTCGCGCAGCATCGACCAGAAGCGCGGGCGCAGGAGGTTGCCGGGCTGGGCCAGCAGACCCGAGAGGCCGGTCCCGGAATATTCCAGATTGCCGCGGTCGAGCGAAATCGACAGCGACATCTCCGATGCTTGCGTAGCGACATCGAGATGCCGGAACAGCGCAGCGAGATTAGGGTAGGTGCTCCGGTTGAACACGATGAAGCCGGTATCCACGGCAACGCGCTCGTGACCGATGGACGCTATCACGGTGTTGGAATGCCCGCCGATCCGATCGTACTTCTCGTAGACCGTCACGTCGTGCCGCTGGCTGAGCAGCCAGGCGGCCGAGAGGCCGGAAATGCCGGTTCCGACTACGGCTATGTTCAATCTGCCGTCGCTGCTCAACTACAATCCCTCAGCGGCACGATGCGCCGGCCGATTGCGCGGTCGGCGTCATGGAACGAAACGACGGATATTGCGGGTTGGATCACCGGCAGTGATCCAACCGCGGCCGGGTGGCGTTCCTGATGCATGCAAGCCGCCGCTCGACATGTTTCCGGGGTCATCGGTCTGGTCAGGCCCGGCGCGATCCGGTACTGCGGTCGCAGAGCCGTCAGTGATAGGGAGTGCCCGCGCGGCATGCTGAGTGAAACTCCCGACAATGAGACGTCGGATGCCGCCAGATGGGCCCGGCTGATCGAAGCCGTTGCTGTCCGCAGGGATCGCGAGGCCTTCGCGGCGTTGTTTCGGCATTTTGCGCCGCGCATCAAGACGTTCATGCAGCGCTCCGGTGCGGGCGAGCAGCTTGCCGACGAACTGGCGCAGGAGGCCTTGTTCGCCGTGTGGTCGAAGGCCAGCCTGTTCGATCCCGGCAGCGCTGGTGCCGCAGCCTGGATATTTACGATCGCACGAAATCTCCGCATCGACGCGCTCCGTCGTCAGAAACGAACCCCAACGAGCGATACGTCCGAGACGGAACTCGAGTTTCAGCGCGATGAGGGGCCGTTGCCCGACGCCGGGGTGGCGGCATCTGAAATCGAGGCGCGGGTGCGCGATGCGCTGTCAGTGCTGCCGGAAGAGCAGATGCGGGTGATCGAACTATCTTTCTTTCACGAAACGGCCCACGCGGAGATCGCAAGGGCGCTCAATATCCCGCTCGGCACCGTCAAATCACGCTTGCGGCTGGCGATGGCCCGGCTGCGCAGCTTGCTGGATGACTTCTCATGACCGTCCATCATCATCCCCCGGACGAGCTGTTGGCGATGTTCGCAGCCGGCACGGCCGACCTTGGCCAGCAAATTGGCATTGCCACCCATCTGGTCGGCTGTGCGAAGTGCCGGGCGGTAGTACGCGCGATGGAGCATGTCGGCGGCGCGATCTTGACTGGATTGCCGCCGACCGCAATGTCGGACGGAGCGCTCGAGGCGATGGAGCGCAGGCTGGACGAGACCTCGCTGACCTCCATCCCGGAGCGGCGTCGGGGGCAGGCATTCCGCGACGTACCGGGTTTGCCGAACTTTCTGGACAGCTATCCCGATAGTCCGTGGAGATGGATCGCACCGAAGGTGCATTTGCGGTCGATCCGATTGCCCGAGCCGAGCGCGACACGCGTCTTTCTCCTGAAATCCAGCCCGGGAACGAGGATGATCGAACATACCCACACCGGGTTTGAAATGACCTGCGTGCTGTCAGGAAGCTTCGTCCACGCTGGCGGCCATTTCGGGCCCGGAGATTTCGACTTTGGCGACGGGTCGGTGGATCATGACGTCAGGATCAACTCGACCGAAGACTGCATCTGCCTGGTCGCGATGCAGGGAGATTTGAAGCTCAACGGAATGATCGGCCGTTTGCTGCAGCCGTTGATCCGCATGTGACGGCCGCTCGTGGGAGATGCTCCGTGAGCCTGCTCCAGCTGATATTTCAACTCGTACTCATGGCCCTTGCGCTGTCCACGGTCATGGCGGCCGCCTGGCAGATCCAGCGACGGACCAGAGCCACCGGATGGATCGATGTCTGCTGGACATTCGGCACCGTTTTGGTTGCTTGCGTGGCCAGCCTCGTCCCGGTCCCGGAAGATGGCGTGCCGACCGCGCGGCAGATCATGGTCGCGCTGCTGGTCGCGATCTGGTCGCTGCGGCTCGGAAGTCATCTTCTGTCGCGGACTTGGAAAGCGGGCGATGATCCGCGCTATCGCGACCTGATCGATCAATGGGGCGACACGGCCGACAGGCGGATGTTCCTGCAGCTCCAGGCCCAGGCGGCGGTTGGGCTCATCCTGACGATCTCCGTTGCGCTCGCGGCGCATAACCCGCGACCCGCACTTGGGCTTGCGGACTTGTTCGGCGCGGTGCTGCTGCTGACTGGCCTGATCGGGGAGGCCTTGTCCGACGCGCAGCTCAGCAAATTCCGCTCGAACCCTGCCAATCGACATCGGATTTGCGAGGCGGGATTATGGAAGTGGTCGCGCCATCCGAACTATTTCTTCGAGTGGCTTTGCTGGCTGGCGTATCCGTTGATCGCGATCGACGCCTCGTATCCGCTCGGCTGGATCACGCTGCTGGCGCCGGCCTGCATGTATTGGGTTCTGGTCCATGTGTCCGGCGTGCCGCCGCTCGAACAGCACATGCTGCGCTCGCGCGGCCAGCAATTTCGTGACGTGCAGGCGCGGACCCGGCCGTTCTTTCCGTTTCCGAAGCCGACTTCAGGCAGCTAGCCTTGCAGTAATGAGGCAGGCCACCGTGGCGGACATGGCGCCAAGCAGCGTTCCCCAAGTCATATCGAGCAGAGTGAGCTGGAAGGTCCAGTTCCGCACAGTCGCCTGATTGGTCAAATCATACGTCATGTAACTGAAGAAGCCGAAGAGTGCGCCGCTGAGCGCCGCCTGGGCCAGGCTTTCGGACCTTATGGCCGGGAGCACCGCGAACACCACGAGCCCGATCGGGTAGATCAGATAGAAGGCGATCGCCGGAGGCAGGTTGACCTCCGTCGACAGGATGTCGCCGAGTGTCGGGCGATACAATCGGCTCGCCATCGCCCCAAGCCAGGCCATGTCGCAGAGCAAAAAGACGATGAGTGTCGACAGGTAGGCGTAGAGGTAGGTCATGACGGGGCCCGAAGGTTGAACGCCGCTGTCGCAAGGCGCAGCTCTCAATGAGGTAACGACTGATCGATGCGTCTGGATCATCCCGGCGGCGGTCGGGGACGGCAAGCTGCGGATTCGGTGCAACAGGGCGGAGAAATCCCCATGAAATCTTTGTTAGAATCCGAACGTCCGGATACTGGTTCGGGTGCGCGCAAACGCTGCAAAAATGGGGAAAAGTCGTCCGTCCGGGTGGCGGCGAATCGCAGTGGATGCGACGTCGCGCGATCCTGACAGGGCTGTCCGCCCTATCGTCCCAAGGATAGGATGGGACAGTCAGGTTCCATTGGAAGATTC
Organism: Bradyrhizobium sp. ma5; assembly: GCF_042258955.1. Taxonomy (NCBI): domain Bacteria; kingdom Pseudomonadati; phylum Pseudomonadota; class Alphaproteobacteria; order Hyphomicrobiales; family Nitrobacteraceae; genus Bradyrhizobium; species Bradyrhizobium sp. ma5. Next base: position 4,733,275 of record NZ_CP170156.1, on the reverse strand, counting down.
ACCCCGTGCACGTCACCCAGACCATTGCTGATCGCGTCATTCGTACGCCACGGGCGAAGTCTGGCTTTGGCGGAGAGTGGGTGTGACCCAGCCCGCGTCCGTGATGCTGCCTGGAGGCCGGTTCGGCCTCGCCGTCCGCCTGCGACGGCTCGCGGGACGATCGCTCGTCGCGCTCGGCCTGGTCGCGGGTTCAGCCGGCTGCATTCTGACCCAGGACATCCCCGATCCCGCGCTCGACGTGCCGCAGGGCTACAAGGCCGCGCGCCTTGGCCGGCCGGGCGACGCGCTTCCGACGCTCGACTGGTGGCGGGGCTTCCGCTCCAAGGAGCTGACGCAGCTGATGGAGGAGGCGCAGACCGTCAACCTCGACATCGCGGCGGCCGTGGCGCGCTTCCGGCAAGCCGACGCGCTGGCGCGGCAGGCGGGCGCGGCGCTGCTGCCGACCCTCAATCTCAACGGGTCTGAAACCTATTCACGCACCTCGGGCTCCAGCGCCAGCGGCCTGACCAATGGCGGGCGCGAGGTGGTGAACTACAGCGGCTCGCTCAGCGCCAGCTACCAGCTCGACTTCTGGGGCCAGAATCGCGACGCCGCGCAGGCGGCGGAGGAGACCGCCGTCGCCAACCGGTTCGACCGCGAGGTGGTGGCGCTGACGACGCTCGCCAGCGTCGCCAACGCCTATTTCACGGTGCTCGCCACCCAGGACCGGCTGCGAACCGCACAGCGCAACATCGCCAGCGCCGAGCGCATCCTCAATGCGATCCGGGACCGCTTCAAGGCCGGCACCGGCTCCGATCTCGATGTCGCGCAGCAGGAAAGCCTGGTCGCGAATCAGCGCGCGCTGGTGCCGCCGTTGCGGCAGACGCTCGACCAGAACGTCAACGCACTCGCGGTGCTGGTGTCGCGTCCGCCGGAGAGCGTGCGCGTCGCCGGCAGCTCGCTCAACTCCGTTGCGATCCCGCGCGTCACGCCAGGGCTGCCGTCCGAACTGCTGACCCAGCGTCCCGACATCCGCCGGCAGGAGGCGCAGCTCGCATCCGCCACCGCCAACGTCGGCAGCGCGCGGGCGCAATTCTTTCCCAGCATCCAGCTGACCGGGACGGGCGGCTACCAGAGCCAGGCGCTGGTTTCGCTGTTCCAGCCGCACGCGGCCTTCTTCAACCTGGTCGGCGGCATGACCCAGCCGATCTTCGACGGCGGCCGGATCCTCGGCAATTTCGAGAACGCGAAGGCGCGGCAGGATGAGCTGCTGCAGACCTATCGCAAGACGGTCGTGCAGTCGTTCACCGATGTCGACAACGCGCTGGTCGCGATCCGCGAGACCTCGCGGCGGCTGCAGCTGCAGCGCGACGTGCTGTCGTCGTCGCGACGCGCCTTCGATCTGGCCGAGCAGCAGCTCAAGGCCGGCACCGCCGACATCGTAACTGTGCTAAACACGCAGCTGACCCTGTTCCAGGCGGAAGACGCTTATTCCCAGGCCCAGCTGGCCCGGCTATTGGCGATCGTGAGCCTGTATCAGGCTTTGGGGGGCGGCTGGGAACCGAAGATGGAAAGACCGGTCGATGCTCTTTAAGCCTGACTCGACGGATGACGAGAAAAGTACTGCGCCGCGCAAGCGGAGCCTCCTCTCGCGCCTGCTTGGGCGCATGGTGTCGCTGCTCATCACGCTCGTGATTCTCGGCGGGCTCGGCTATCTCGGCTGGCTTGCTTTCCAGCCCAAGCAAAATGGCGGCGGCGGGCGCGGCGCGGGCGCGCGGCCCGATCTGCCGGTGCCGGTGCTTGCGGCGACGCCGCAGGTGCATGACGTGCCGGTCTATCTCGACGGCGTCGGCTCCGTGAAGGCGCTCAACACCGTCACGGTGCGCTCGCAGGTCGACGGCAAGTTGCTCAAGGTCAATTTCGTCGAGGGCCAGGACGTCAAGAAGGACGATGTGCTGGGCGAGATCGATTCCGCGATCTATCAGGCGCAATACGACCAGATGGTGGCCACGAAAGCCAAGGACGAAGCGCTGCTCGCCAATCAGAAGATCGACCTCGCCCGCTATGAGCAGCTCGCCGCCACCAACGCGGGCTCCAAGCAGCAGGCCGATACGCAGCGTGCGCTGGTCGCGCAGCAGGAAGCCATCATCAAGGCCGACCAGGCCCAGGTCGACAATGCGCGCGCCACGCTCGGCTACACCAAGATCGTCGCACCGATCTCCGGCCGCGCCGGCCTGCGTCAGGTCGACCAGGGCAACATCATCCACGCCTCCGACACCACCGGGCTGGTGATCCTGACCCAGCTGCAGCCGATCGCGGTGTGGTTCAGCCTGCCGCAGCAGCAGATCATGCGGGTCAACGCCGCGGCGGCGAAGGGCCAGCTCGCGGTCGATGTGTTCGGCAATGACGGCGTCACGGTGATCGATACCGGCAAGCTCACCGGCATCGACAACCAGGTCGATCCGACCACCGGCACGCTGAAGCTGAAGGCCGAACTTCCGAATACCAGCTACCAGCTCTGGCCCGGGCAGTTCGTCAACGTGCGGCTCAAGGTCGAGACCTTGCCGCAGGCGATCGTGGTGCCGACATCTGCCGTGCAGCGCGGTCCCGCCGGTACGTTCAGTTATGTCATCGGCGCGGACAACACCGTCACCGCCAAGCCGGTCACGGTCACGCAGCAGAACGAGCATGAAGCCGTCATCGCCAGCGGCCTGACCACGTCGGACCGCGTCGTGACGACGGGCTTTGCCAATCTCGCCGATGGCTCCAAGGTCGTGGTCGGCAAGGACGACGGGCCGCCGGCCGCCGATCTGGCGCCGCGCAAGCGCAGCCGCAATCCGGACGGTAAGCGCGGGGCGCAAGGCGAGGGCCCAAGCAAGGACCAGGGCAAGGAGCAGAGCAAGGACGCCAAGCAGGACGGGCAGGGCGGCGAGCATCGCGGCCGGCGCGAGCACAGCGATGGCGATCAGAAGGGGCAGACCGGACCGGCGCCCGCGCCGGCGGCAGGGGGCGAACAGTCGGGCGGCGCGGCGAAGGCGCAGCCATGACCGACATCCTGACCTCGTAATGTCCGACCCAACAGGCGAGCACGCAACCATGAGCGTCTCCGAACCGTTCATCCGCCGGCCGATCGCCACCTCGCTGCTCGGCATCGCCCTGATGATCGGCGGCGCGCTGGGCTATTGGGCGCTGCCGGTCTCGGCGCTGCCGCAGGTCGACTTCCCGACCGTGCAGGTGTCGACGCAACTGCCGGGCGCGAGCCCTGATGTGGTGGCCTCGCTGATCACGGCGCCGCTGGAGCGGCAGCTCGGCCAGATCCCGTCGCTGTCGTCGATGAACTCGACCAGCTCGTTCGGCGTCAGCCAGATCTCGCTGCAGTTCGACCTCAACCGCGACATCGATGGCGCCACCCAGGACGTTCAGGCCGCGATCAATGCCGCCGCCGGCATCCTGCCGAAGACGCTGCCCTATCCGCCCGTGTACGCCAAGGTGAACCCGGCGGACGCGCCGGTCATGACCCTGGCGCTCACCTCGGACACGATCTCGCTGCGGGCGATGAGCGATCTCGCCGACACCATCCTCGGCCAACGGCTGAGCCAGATTTCCGGCGTCGGCCGGGTCTCGATCCTCGGCGGATTGAAGCCCGCGGTGCGCGTGCAGGCCGATCTGGCGCGCCTTGCGGCCTATGGCATCGCGATGGAGGATCTGCGCAACGCGATCGCCGGCGCCAATGTGTCGGGGCCGAAGGGCTCGCTCGACGGCGCCCAGCAATCGTACACCATCGCCGCCAACGACCAGATCGCCGCCGCCGACGCCTACCGGGCGATCATCATCGCCTATCGCAACGGCTCACCGGTCACGATCGGCGACGTTGCGCAGATCGTCGACGGGCTTGAAAACGACCGCACCGGCGGCTGGTACCAGGGGACGCCGGCCGTCATCATCGACATCCAGCGCCAGCCCGGCGCCAACGTCATCGATGTCGTCCAGCAGATCCGCGGCGAAATCCCGCGGCTGCAACGGTCCGTCCCGGCCGGCGTCAAGCTGACCGTGGTCTCCGACCGTACCGTGACGATCCGCGCCTCGGTCCACGACGTGCAGTTCACGCTGATCCTGAGCGTCGTGCTGGTGACGCTGGTGGTGCTGTTGTTCCTGCGGTCGCTGCGCGCGACCCTGATCGCAGGCGTCGCCCTGCCGCTGTCGCTGATCACGAGCTTCGGCGTCATGTATTTCGCGGGCTTCAGCCTCGACAATCTGTCGCTGATGGCTTTGACCATCGGGACCGGTTTCGTGGTCGACGACGCCATCGTGATGATCGAGAACATCGTCCGCCACATGGAGAACGGCGAGACTGTTATGGAGGCCTCGCTGAAGGGCGCCAGCGAAATCGGCTTCACCGTGATCTCGCTGACGGTGTCGCTGATCGCGGTGTTCATTCCGCTGCTGTTCATGTCTGGCCTGGTCGGCCGCATGTTCCGCGAATTCGCGCTGACCTTGACGATCGCGGTCGTGACCTCGGCGATCGTCTCGTTGACCTTGACGCCGATGATGTGCTCGCGGCTGCTCAAGAACATCCATGAGGAGATGGCGGTCCCGGGCCTGGCCGCGGTCAGCCGCTTCATCGACCGCATGGTGGAGGTCTACCATCGCACGCTGCTCTGGGTGCTGCGGCGCCAGCGCGCGACGCTGCTGGTGACGTTCGCGACCATCGCGCTGACGCTCATCATGTATGTGCTGGCGCCGAAGGGTTTTCTGCCGCTGCAGGACACGTCTTCGATCACGGCGGTGACCGAGGCCGGTCCCGACGTCTCGTTCGCCGAGATGCAGCGCCGCCAAAGCGCTGTCTCCGACCTCATCAAGGCCGACCCTGACGTGGTCGGCGTGGTCTCGGTGATCGGCGCCGGCTCGGTCAATCCGACCACCAATGTCGGCCGCCTGGTGATGACGCTGAAGCCGCTCGACCAGCGGCGCGACGGTGTCGTCAAGGTGATCGAGCGGCTGAAGCAGAAGATCGCAACGGTCCCCGGCATGACCGTCTACTTCCAGCCGGTGCAGGACGTGCAGATCTCGACCCAGTCGAGCCGCTCGCAGTACCAGTACACGCTGACCGCGACCGATGCCGCCGAGGTCTCGCAATGGTCGCAGAAGCTCGTCGCCGAGATGCGGCGCGACCCGATCTTCCGCGACGTCTCGTCGGAAGCGCAGGAGGGCGGCCTGCGCGCGGCGCTCGACATCAATCGCCAGCGCGCCGGCCAGCTCGGCGTCAGTCTGCAGGGCGTCACCGACACGCTGAACGACGCCTTTGCGCAGCGGCAGATCTCGACGATCTACGGTCAGGCGAACCAGTACCGCGTCGTGCTCGAGGCGCTGCCGATGTATCAGCGCGATCCATCGATCCTCGACAAGCTCTATCTGCCTGGCGCCAACGGGGCACAGGTGCCGCTGTCGGCGGTTGCGACGCTGGTCCGCACCACGGCGCCGCTCGCGATTTCGCACCAGGCGCAATTCCCGTCGGTTTCGCTGAGCTTCAACCTGGCGCCGGGCGAGGCACTGGGCGATGCGGTCGAGGCGGTGAAGGCGATCGAGACCAGGATCGGGATGCCCGGCAGCATCGTCGGTATCTATTCCGGCGACGCCGCCGAATTCGCGCGCTCGCTGGCCGGGCAGCCCTGGCTGATCCTGGCCGCGATCATCACGATCTACATCGTGCTCGGCGTGCTCTACGAGAGCTACATCCATCCGATCACGATCCTTTCGACGCTGCCCTCGGCCGGCGTCGGCGCCATCCTCGCCTTGATGCTGTGCGGGCAGGACCTCTCGGTGATCGGCCTGATCGGCATCATCCTCTTGATGGGCATCGTCAAGAAGAACGCGATCATGATGATCGACTTCGCGCTGGAGGCAGAGCGGCATCAAGGCATGTCGTCCTATGACGCCATCGTGCAGGCCTGCCTGTTGCGGTTCCGGCCGATCATGATGACGACGCTGGCGGCGCTGTTCGGCGCGCTGCCGCTCGCGATCGAAAGCGGCACCGGCGCCGAGCTGCGCTTTCCGCTCGGCATCTCGATCATCGGCGGCCTGCTGCTGAGCCAGCTGCTGACGCTCTACACCACGCCGGTGATCTATCTCGCGCTCGACCGGCTCAACCGCCGGATCGAGCGGGCCGTGCCGGAACCAGGTCCCAGCGGCCCGCCGATCGCGGGCGCCACCGAGGGCATGCAGTGATCTCGATCTCCGAGCCCTTCATCCGCCGGCCGGTGGGCACCACCTTGCTGGCGATCGGGCTGTTCCTGGTCGGGATCGTCGCCTACGAATTTCTGCCGGTGTCGTCGGTTCCGAATGTCGACTTCCCGACCATCCGGGTGTCGGCGTCGCGGCCCGGCGCCGATCCCTCGGTGATGGCCGCGACCGTCGCGGCGCCGCTGGAACGCAAGCTCGGCACCATTTCGGGCGTCGACCAGATCACCTCGACGAGTTCGCTCGGCACCACCAGCATCCAGGTGCAGTTCTCGATCGGCCGCAACATCGACCGCGCCGCGCGCGACGTGCAGGCCGCGATCAACGCCTCGCTCGCCGATCTGCCGAGCGACCTGCCGTCGTTGCCGAAATTCCGCAAGGCCAATCCGGCCGCAGCGCCCGTGTTCGTGCTGGCGCTGACCTCGAAGACGATCTCGACCAGCGCGATGTACGACGTCGCCGACACCGTGCTGGCGCAGCGCATCTCGCAGGTGTCGGGAGTGGGCGAGGTGACCGTCAGCGGCGCCGACCAGCCGGCAGTGCGCATCGCACTCAATCCGGTGTCGCTGGCCAATGCCGGGATCGCGACCGATGATGTCCGGCTTGCGATCATCAATGCCAATCCGCTGGGTCCGGTCGGCATCTTCAACGGCGACCGGCTGAGCGAGACGCTTTCGATCAACAAGCAGATGCGCACCGCGGCCGAGTTCCGCGACATCGTCATCAAGAGCTCGAACGGTAATTTCGTCCGTCTCTCCGATGTTGCCGAGGTCGAGGATTCCGTTCGCAACTCGCGCTCGATCGCCTGGTTCAACAAGCAGCCAGCGGTGCTGATCCAGATCACCAAGCAGGGCGACGCCAACGTCATCGATACCGTCGACGGCGTTCGCAGGATGCTGCCGGAACTGAAGCAGTGGATCCCGGCCGGGGTCGAGATCTCGACCCTGGTCGATCGTACCGGGACGATCCGCGCCAGCGTCGAGGACATGCAGTTCACGCTGCTGGCGACCGCCATGCTGGTCATGGTGGTGGTGTTCGTGTTCCTGCGCAGGATCGTACCGACGATCGCCGCCGGCGTCTCGGTGCCGCTGGCGCTGGCCGGCACCTGCGCCGGGATGTGGCTCGCTGGCTTCTCGATCGACAATCTGTCGCTGATGGCGCTCGCGATCTCCGTCGGCTTCGTGGTCGACGACGCCATCGTGATGATCGAGAACATGTACCGCAATCTCGAGCAGGGCATGGCGCCATATCCGGCCGCAGTCGAAGGCGCCAAGCAGATCGGCTTCACGGTGCTGTCGATCTCGCTATCGCTGATCGCGGCCTTCACGCCGCTGATCTTCATGGACGGGATCGTCGGCCGGCTGCTGCGCGAATTCTCGCTGACCCTGACGTTCGCCATCATCGTGTCGACCCTGGTGTCGGTGACGATCACGCCGATGATCTGCGCGCACTACATCAAGGAGGCGACCTCCGACCGCGCCACCTGGTACGATCGTGTTATCGAGGGCACGCTGTCGAGGGTCGTGGCATTCTATGCGTCGACCCTGCGCATCGTGCTCGGCTATCCCTTCCTGACCCTGGTGGTGTTCTTCGCCACTGTCGCGCTGACGGTGGTGCTGTACGTCAAGACGCCGAAGGCCTATTTCCCGACCGACGACAGCGGCTTCGTGATCGGGGCGACCCGCGCGTCCGCCGACATCTCGTTCCAATCGATGCTCGGCTTGCAGCAGCGGCTCGCCGACATCGTGATGGCCGACCCCGCGGTCGCCGGCATCGGCTCGTCGGTCGGCTCCGGCGGCGGCCCGGGTGGCGCCACCTCCAACCGCGGCACCATGTTCATCAGCTTGAAGCCGCCGGAGGAACGGGGAGGTCTGTCGACCGCGCAGGTGATCGACCGGCTGCGCCGCAACCTGTTCATGGTGCCGGGCATCCGCCTGTTCATGTTCGCCGCCCAGGACATCCGGACCGGCGGCCGGCAGAGCGATTCCGACTACCAGTACACGCTCGCCTCGACTGATCTCGATCTGTTGCAGAAATGGGCGCCGCTCGTTGCCAAGCGCATGGAGACGGTGGAGGGCATCACGGACGTCTCCTCCGACCGCGATCCCGGCGGCTTGCAGCTCAACCTCGTGATCGACCGCAAGATGGCCTCGAGTCTCGGCGTCCGGGTGCAGGACATCGACAACGCGCTCAACAACGCGTTCTCGCAGCGGCAGATCTCGTACATCTACACCCAGCGCAACCAGTACGTGGTGGTGCTCGAGATCGACCCCAAATTCCAGAGCGACCCGTCGAACCTCGAGCGCATCTATGTCGCCGGCGCCAATGACGCACAGGTGCCGCTGTCGGCGCTCGTGCACTACCAGCGCGGACTGTCGGCACTCGCGGTCTATCACTCCGGCGGCTTCCCCTCGACCACGGTGTCGTTCAACCTGCTGCCGGACGTGCCGCTGGAGGTCGCGACCACCAACATCCAGCAGGCGGTCAACGAGCTGCACATGCCCGAGGGCATTCGCGGCAGCTTCGACGGCAATGCCGGCGACTTCAACAAGACCAGCGGGCGGCAGCCGCTTTTGATCCTCGGCGCGCTGGTTGCGATGTATATCGTGCTCGGCGTGCTCTATGAGAGCCTGGCGCATCCGATCACGATCATCTCGACACTGCCGTCGGCTGGCCTCGGGGCCTTGCTGGCGTTGCAGGTGACGAACACGCCGCTGACGGTGATCGCCTTTGTCAGCATCATCCTGTTGATCGGCATCGTCAAGAAGAACGGCATCATGATGGTCGACTTCGCGCTCGAGGCCGAGCGGCATCAGGGCCTGTCGTCGCGGGATGCGATCTTCGAGGCCTGCCGGGCGCGCTTCCGTCCGATCCTGATGACGACGATGGCCGCGCTCTTCGCGGGCATTCCGCTGGTGATCGCGACCGGCCCGGGCACCGAGCTGCGGCGGCCGCTCGGCATCACCATCATCGGCGGCCTGTTCGTGTCGCAGATCCTGACGCTATACACCACGCCGGTGATCTATCTGCTGATCAACCGGTTGCGCCGGCGCCCGGCGCCGTCAGGCGTGCACGCGCCGGCGGAATAGGTTGGATTGAACGGCTCCGCACGCGTATAGCGAAGCGATGTCCGAAACAAAGACCGAACTTGCCACCGAGATCCCGGAGTGCCCGCATTGCGGCAAGCCGATGCCGCTGTGCATCTGCGACAGCGTCACGCCGATCAAGAGCCGGATCCGGCTCCTGATCCTGGTCCATCCGCAGGAGCAGGACAGGGCGCTCGGCACCGCGCGACTGTTGGCGCGGCATTTCGAGAACGCCGTGGTGCGGATCGGTCTGTCCTGGCCGAGCCTTGCCAAGGCGCTCGGCCGGCCGGTGCCCGATCCCTCGCGCTGGGCAGTGCTCTATCTCGGCTCGGCCAAGGTTGAGGATCTCGAAACCGACGCCGAGATCGTCGCGATCAACCGCAAGGGTGAGCTGGAGCCGCACCAGCGCGGGATCCTCGCCGACATCGAAGGCATCGTGCTGCTCGACGGCACCTGGAGCCAGGCCAAGGCGCTGTGGTGGCGCAACGCCTGGATGCTGAAGTGCCAGCGGGTGATTCTCGGACCGAAAGGGCCCTCGCTGTACGGCAAACTGCGCCGGGAACCGCGGCGCGACGGCCTGTCCACCATCGAGGCAGCCGCGATCCTGCTGGCCGGGCTGGAAAAGCGGCCGGATATCGCCACAGCGTTAACTGATAGTTTCGAGCGGATGCTGGCGAGATTCCGCGAAGTGCAGGCCGAAATGCCGGAATTGGCGCCCAAACCGAAGAAGCGGGACTTCCGGAAGCGCCGGCGTTAGCTGTCCGGCTTGGTTGCCTATCGCAGAGAGGGCGTATATGAAGTGCGCCGCAAGGGGCCACGTGGCGGAGTGGTTACGCAACGGTCTGCAAAACCGTGTACACCAGTTCAATTCTGGTCGTGGCCTCCACTCATCTCATCAATGGCTTGCAGCCAATACGTGAGAAGCCGCCTTAGCTCGCGGCGTACCAGCCTTCAGGAAACGGAATCAGCGGCCACGGCACCTGGTTGTCATTGGCGGCGCGCGGCGGCGGCTGAATGCGGGGCGACGGCTGGGCCACGAAATCCTCCTGAGCAATAGGCGCGATCGCCGTTCGCACGGCGTCCAGCAGCAGATCAAATTCGACTTCGCTCATCGCGCTCTCCGAGGTTCGAGAGCGCCATGGTCGCAAAACTGTCTTCGGTCCGGATTGAGCCAATCGTTCGAATTTTATGAAAAGAACGATGGCGCCCGCTTTGGTTAATAAAACGCTGCTGACCCCGCGGGGAACCTAGGTCGGCAAGGCCGCACCTCGTGTGAGACAAATCACATCTTGCGAAAAACTCTTCCCGGACTTCCCGGCAATATTGATAGCCGTCAAATATCGCAGAAATTTTAGGGAGACGTGACAGCGGAGACAAGCCGGGGAAATTCCCGGTGTCGGCGCGATCGTGGTCATGCCAGCCCGGCGAGGTCTCCCGGCAGCATGGTCTTGAATTGCGTCAGCACCTGCCGCGCTTTCCGCGGCGGCAGCGTGATCGCGTGACGCACGGCGGCTGCGATCAGCGTCATCGTCAGTCCTGAGAAGGCCGTGAGGGAGGCGGCCGGCATGCTGGGCGCAACCCGCCTGACCGCGTCGGACAAAAGGCCGGAGAGCACGGCCATGTCGTCCGCATCGAGCTTTTGCAGGGCGCGGTCGGCCTGCGTCGCCTGCCAGATGTCACGCATCACGGGCTCGCGCACGAACATCTCGTAGTAACTGTCGACGATCCGGCATAGCGCCGGGTGCAGGTCGCGCGCGGACGAGACCGCGGCCAGATCGCGCCTGACGCAATCGCGCCCGACGGCATTGTGTCGTTCCGCCAGCGTGCCGATGATCGCGGCCTTGTCGGGAAAATATTGATAGAGCGAGCCGAATGCGACGCCGCTGCGTTCGACGATGTCGCTCATGCGGAAGGCCTCGCTGCCTTTCTCCGCCATGATCTCGGTCGCGCAGGCGAGGATGCGCTCGAACCGCTCGCGGCTGCGCTGTTGCGTCGGAGAAAGCCGCGCCAGCCCGGGCAGGGGGGCTCCCACCTCAGGCGCGGCCCTTGCCGCCGCCTCGGGCGCGGCCCTTCGTCTCGCCATTTCTCGCCTCCGCAATCGGGGTTGACGCCTCAAATACGAGAGTTTATCTCATTTTACAAATACGAGTATTTATCGCATTTGGAGATGAAACGATGCGCAATGTCCTGACCTCGGGCTTGCTGTGGTTTTCCGCACTCGGCTGCGGCCTGCTTGCCGGCGTCTATTTCGCGTTCTCGGCGTTCGTCATGACCGCGCTCGGCCGCATCGATCAGGCCGCCGGCATCACGGCGATGAACGCGATCGATGTCGACATCGTGCGCTCGCTGTTCATGCCGCTCTTTCTCGGCACCGCGCTGTCTTGCGCCGTGCTGGTTTTGCTCGGTGGGCTGCGATGGCAGGAGCCGGGCGCGGTTGCGATGATCTGCGGCGGCATCGTCTATGTCGTCGGGATGTTCGTCGTCACGGCCGTCTTCAACGTGCCGCTGAACGATCAGCTTGCGGCCACAGATCCGGCGAGCGCAGCGGCCGCACCGGTCTGGGCGCGCTATCTCACCGATTGGACCTTCTGGAACCACGTGCGGACCATCGCCTCGCTTGCGGCGACGGCGCTGTTCATTGTCGCCATCGCTAAGCGATAGAGCGTTTTGTGAGCGATGCGCTTCGCATTCTGTGCACGATTTGTACCCGTGCGGCACGATCGCTAAGGAGGTGACGCCGCACACCGATGCGCGGCCGACTGCCAGGAGATTTTCAATGAAGTCTATTTTGCCGGCACTGCTTGTGATGGGACTGGCGCTGATCGCCTCGCCCGCGTCGGCCGCCGATAACCGCAACGTTTCGGTGGTCAACGAGACCGGATACGCCATCAAATTTCTCGGCTTCAACGGGCCCGATGACGGCCTCGATGAATGGGAGAATGAGCTCGAAGGCACATTGAAGAATCAGGACACCGCTTATGTCGAGTTCGGCAACGACGACGAGGGCTGCGTCTGGAACATCAAGGTCGACTGGGCCAACTACAATGAATCGGTGCTGTGGAAGAACGTCAATCTCTGCAAGCTCAATGTTCTGAGGTTGCGCTACGACCCCGGTACCAAGACCACCTCGTTCATCGCGGAGTGACGTCAGGGGCGGGCCGGGCCCGCGGAAGAATCAACGGTGCGGCGGAATGGCCGCGCCGGCGGCGTTTGCGGGCGCGCATGGCGCCGAAAGCGGGACAGCCGGGACAGGCCTGCATCGTCCTGGAACGCCGGCAAAGCCTTGCACCGCAGAGGTTTACCGTCCCGCGCTAAAGTTTCGCCGGAGGCCCATTTGGTTCTTTGCAAGGCCGAAAGGCTTTGTTATACGCTGCCCGCTCGCGAACGCTTTGTTCGCCTATTCCTCGGTAGCTCAGCGGTAGAGCATTCGACTGTTAATCGAATGGTCGCTGGTTCGAATCCAGCCCGGGGAGCCAGTTTTGGCCCCATCAATACCCTTCATCGTCGTTCACAAGCCTGTGGTCCGTAACAGGCAGACAAAAATCGTCGTCAAATCGACTCAATAACCGCGGAGACTTCGTCCTGCCGGGTCTTGAGAGGTGATTCTGATGGCCATTACCCTGATCGACCTGTCGATGCCGCAGCCGACGCTTGTTCCGAACGATGCTCCCTGCATCAGTGACGATGAATGCGTTCGCCGGCTCGCGCGGGCCGTCGAGGAGCATGATTCCGAGCATCTCGACGAAGTGGCGCGCCTGATCGGCCGGCTTGCCGTCACGATCGAATAGGGCGCACCGCGAAGCGCCTTTTGAGAGCGCGTTTTGCGCGGCAACGGCGTGTTGCGTTTTCGCGAAGCTTGTTCCAAAAGATGGCCCTGTTCTAGCTTCTCCAGCGGCAATGCCGCGACTTGCAGGGTCCCGCCAATGACCGGTTTTTCGACCGCGCGCCAGTACATGGTGGATGGTCAGGTGCGTCCGAGCGACGTGACCGATGATCGTATTCTTGAAGCCATGCTGACCGTGCCGCGCGAGGTGTTCGTGCCGGCCAGCAAGCAGGCACTGGCCTATCTCGACCTCGATCTCGACGTGACCGAGGGCGATGCGGCCAAGCGCTGCCTGATCACGCCGGCGCTGCTCGCCAGGATGCTGCAAGCCGCCGAGATCAAGGCGACCGACCGCGTGCTGGTCGTCGGCTGTGCGACCGGCTACGCCGCCGCCATCGTGGCGCACTTTGCCGGAGAGGTCAGCGCAACCGAGAGCGATCCGGCGCTTGCCGGCAAGGCCTCTGCCGCGTTCGCCCAGCTCGGCATCCAGAATGTGACCGTCAAGACCGCGGCGGTGGCCGACGGCGATGCCGCCGGCGCGCCGTACGACGTCATCGTTCTCAACGGTGCGACCGAGATCATCCCGACCGTGCTGTTCGGTCAGCTCAAGGAGGGGGGCCGGCTGGTCGGGGTGTTCGGCCTGACGCCGCCGCCGCGCGCCACCCTCGTGACTCACACCCACGGGGATTTCGGACATCGCGAGCTGTTCGACGCCACGGCCCCCGTACTGCCCGGACTGGAACGGGTTCCCGCCTTCGTGTTCTGACCGCTACCGCGCTGCGCCACCTGATAAAATCCCGTTCCGAATCAGAAGTGTGGCCCGTTTGCCCCATGTGAAGAGTTTCCGCCGTGTTCCGTTGCGGGGTGGTTCCGTTGGCCTTAGCTGCGGACTAAGGTGAGGCGGGACTCACTTCGTCTGAAGCGACCGCCGGAACTGACTTGCGTGTGGAGACGGCGACTACAATGATTGGATTACCGGGGATGCGTGGGGTGAAAGCTATCACCGCGGCTGCGACTGCCGTCCTTCTCTTGGCGGAGCTGGGCCCCGTGCCCGCGCTCGCCGATACTATCGAGGCCGCGCTGGTGCGGTCCTACCAGAACAACCCCCAGCTGAATTCGCAGCGCGCGCTGGTGAGGGCGACCGACGAAAACGTTCCCCAGGCGCTCTCGGGCTATCGTCCGAAAGCTGCGCTGACCGTGAGCGGCGGATATCAGTACACCGACCAGCAGCCGACGGGTATCAAGAGCGCGATCAACGGAACCCAGAATCCGGCCAGCGCGGGCCTGACGGTGAACCAGTCGCTGTACAACGCGCAGACCCCGCACAGGGTGCGCGCGGCCGAAAGCCAGGTGTCGTCGGCACGCGAAGGTCTGCGCGTGCTCGAGCAGACCGTCATCCTGAGCGCCGCCACCATCTACATGGATTATCTGCGCGACGCGGCGATCGTCGAGGTCCAGCGCAGCAACACGCGCGTGCTGGAACAGACGCTGAAGCAGACCCAGGACCGCTTCAACGTAGGTGAGGTGACGCGGACGGACGTCGCGCAATCCGAGGCGCAACTTGCGGCCGGCAAGACCCAGCAGCTCACCGCAGAATCGAACCTGACGACCACGCGGTCGAACTTCCGCCGCATCATCGGCAACGAACCGCAGAATCTCGCGCCCGGCTCGCCGGTCGATCGCTTCTTGCCGACGACGCTTGCGGCGGCCGTCGAGCTCAGCCTGACCCAGAATCCGAACGTCACGTCCGCGATGTACGGCGTCGACGTCAACTTCCTGCAGACCAAGGTTGCCGAAGGCGCGCTGCTGCCGACGGTCGGATTGCAGGCGTCGGTGACCGAAGGCTACCAGCAGCAATTGTCGGTGAACCGGCTGTTCAATGCGGCGGCGCAGGTTCAGGTGTCGGTGCCGATCTATCAGGGCGGCGCTGAGTATTCGCTGATCCGGCAGTCGAAGGAATCGCTGGCGCAGCAGCGTCTGGTCCTGGAACAGACCAGGGATCAGGCGCGTGCCAACGTCGTCACTGCATGGGGCCAGCTGGTCGCCGGTAAGTCGCAGGTCGCGTCGGCGCAGGCGCAGGTGACCGCGTCCGAAATCGCGCTGAACGGCGTGCGCGAAGAGGCCAAGGCCGGTCAGCGCACCACGCTCGACGTGCTCAACGCGCAGCAAGCGCTGGTCAATGCGCGCAACGCACTCGTCACCGCGCAACACGACCGCGTCGTTGCATCCTACAACGTGCTGAGCGCGATCGGCCGGCTGTCACCGCAGGTGATGGGCCTTTCGACCAACGTCTATGATCCCACCGTGCATTATCAGCAGGTGCGCGACAACTGGGCCGGCGTACGCACGCCCGACGGCCGCTAAACACCTTCACATCAACATCGCTTGTCGCGCCATGTTTGTGGTTCTGAGTTAATCAGGACCACAGACTGGCGCGTTTGCTTGCAATCGATAATTGGCCTGACATACCGTTTTGTCGGGCAGCAACGCGATTCGCGGCGCCGGCGTTGCGTGATGGCAGGTGCGACGCCACCTGTGATCACGCTGCATTGGGCGACACGAAGCTTGCACAAAGCCTCGGGCGGGCTTGATCTGGGGACAAGTCGGGCGGGAGCAATGAAAATCTCCGCCTGCTTCATCGGAACCGGCGAATCCTCTCGGGCTTGATGTAAAATAAGTTTCGATGTGGAGTCGGAGATGACGCAACCTGCGAAGGTCCAAGAGCCCTCGATGGAGGAGATTCTGGCGTCGATCCGTCGCATCATTGCCGACGACGAGGCGAAGCCGGCCGCGGCCGAGAAACCTGCTGCTGCTGCTGCTGCTGCACCGCCGCCGCCGAAAGTCGAGCCGCCGCCACCAGCCGCCAAGCCTGCGATGAAGAGCCCGCCGCCCGCAGCACCCCCGGCCGCGAAGCCCGCCGCGTCGGCACCGAAATCACCGCCGCCGGCGCCAGCGCCGGCCAGCAACAGTCAGGACGACATCGACTCGCTGCTCGCCAGCCTCGACGAGGCGACGCCTGCGGCCGAGATCAGGCCGTCGCCGCAGCCCGAAGCCCAGCCCGAAGCCGATGTATTCGAGCTCACCGACGACATGGCGCTGCCGGAACCGGCGGCCATGCCGTCGTTCCGCAAGGTCGAGCCGCAGGATGACGTCGAGTTCACGGAAGCCCGCACACGGGCGCCGGAGCCAATGCGAGAACCGGTTCGAGAGCGAGAACCGCCGGCAATCGAAACTGCGCCGATGCAGCAGATGATCTCGGGAACCACGATGCGGGCGGTCGAGTCCGCCTTCAATTCGCTGGCCAACACCGTGCTGAGCAACAATGCACGGACGCTGGAAGATCTGGTCAAGGAGATGCTGCGGCCGATGCTGAAATCCTGGCTGGACGACAATCTGCCGGGGCTGGTCGAGCGGATCGTCAAGGCCGAGATCGAGCGGGTTTCCCGCGGGCGCTAGCTCCGCCGCGGGCGTCAGCTCCTACCGCAGGGGCTTGGCAGCCCTCATTCAGCCCCCAAATGCCCGATAGTTTCGGTTTTGATCGGGGCAGGCCCGAAACGCCAGTTCCCTGTTTTGACGCGTTTTCACGCGAACCGGTGTCCACTTCGCTCGAAAACGCTCTCAACGCCGTTTTGACGTGCCGGTCCGGTTGACTTGGTGCGTTCTGGCGGCTTTCTAGCCTTTCCCCATGGTCCACAGCGCATTGTCATGATCGAGAAAAACTACCAGCCCGCTGATATCGAGCTCCGGATGGCCCAGATCTGGGAGGAGAGCGGTGCGTTCAAGGCCGGCCGGCCCGAGCGCAAGGACGCCGCGCCTTTCACCATCGTGATCCCGCCGCCGAACGTGACCGGCTCGCTGCACATGGGCCATGCGCTCAACAACACGCTGCAGGACATCCTGTGCCGCTTCGAGCGGATGCGCGGCCGCGACGTGCTGTGGCAGCCCGGCACCGACCATGCCGGCATCGCCACCCAGATGGTGGTCGAGCGTCAGCTGATGGAGCGGCAGGAGCCGGGCCGTCGCGACATGGGCCGCGCCAAGTTCCTCGAGCGGGTCTGGCAGTGGAAGGCCGAGAGCGGCGGTACCATCGTCAACCAGCTCAAGCGCCTCGGCGCCTCCTGCGACTGGTCGCGCGAGCGCTTCACCATGGACGAGGGCCTGTCGCGCGCCGTCGTCAAGGTGTTCGTCGAACTGCACCGCCAGGGCCTGATTTACAAGGACAAGCGCCTGGTCAATTGGGACCCGAAGCTGCTCACCGCGATCTCCGATCTCGAAGTGCAGCAGGTCGAGGTCAAGGGCCATCTCTGGTACCTGCGCTATCCGATCGAGGGGCGGACGTTCAATCCCGAGGACCCCAAATCATTCATCGTGGTCGCGACCACGCGTCCGGAGACGATGCTCGGCGACACCGCGGTCGCGGTGCATCCGGACGATGAGCGCTACACCGAACTGGTCGGGCGGCATGTGATCCTGCCGCTGGTCGGCCGCAGGATTCCGATCGTCGCCGACGACTATTCCGATCCGGAGAAGGGCTCGGGCGCCGTCAAGGTGACGCCGGCGCACGACTTCAACGACTTCGAGATCGGCAAGCGCCACGGCCTGCCGCAGATCAGCGTGCTCGACCAGGAAGGCTGCCTCAGCCTCACCGGCAACGAGGACTATCTGCGCGGCCTGCCAACGGGCGCCGACGAGTTCGCGGCGGAGTTTCACGGCATCGAGCGCTTCGCGGCGCGCAAGAAGATCGTGGCGCGGCTGGAGGAGTTCGGCTTCCTCGAACGGATCGAGCCCAACACCCACATGGTGCCGCATGGCGACCGCTCCAACGTCGTGATCGAGCCGTACCTCACCGACCAGTGGTATGTCGACGCCAAGACGCTGGCGCAGCCCGCGATGGCGGCGGTGCGCTCGGGCGAGACGACGTTCGTGCCGAAGAACTGGGAAAAGACCTATTTCGAGTGGATGGAGAACATCCAGCCCTGGTGCATCTCGCGCCAGCTCTGGTGGGGCCATCAGATCCCGGCCTGGTACGGGCCCGACGGCAAGGTGTTCGTCGCCGAGACCGAGGAAGAGGCGGTCGGCAACGCGCTCGGCTACTACGTCGAGCAGGAAGTCATCACACCGGAGCAGGGCCACGACATGGCGGTCGATCCCGCCAAGCGCGAGGGCTTCATCACGCGCGACGAGGACGTGCTCGACACCTGGTTCTCGTCGGCGCTGTGGCCGTTCTCGACGCTGGGCTGGCCCGACGACACCCCGGAGGTCGCGCGCTACTACCCGACCAACACGCTGGTCACGGGCTTCGACATCATCTTCTTCTGGGTCGCCCGCATGATGATGATGGGCCTCCACTTCATGAAGGAGGCGCCGTTCTCGACCGTCTACATCCACCGTCTCGTCCGTGACGAGAAGGGCGCCAAGATGTCGAAGTCGAAGGGCAACGTTATCGACCCGCTCGGCGTGATCGACGATTTCGGCGCCGACGCGCTGCGCTTCGCGCTGACCCGCGAGGCGGCGCAGGGCCATGACATCCGCCTGTCGCCGCACCTGGTCGAGACCAACCGCAACTTCGCGACCAAGTTCTGGAACGCCTGTCGCTTCGCCGAGATGAACGAGTGCGTGAAGCCGGATGGTTTCGATCCGAAGGGCGCCAAGGAGACGTTGAACCGCTGGATCGCGCACGAGACCTCGCGCGTCACCCGCGAGGTGACCGAGACGATTGAGGATCATCGCTTTAACGACGCGGCCGGCGCGATCTACCGCTTCGTCTGGAACGTGTTCTGCGACTGGTATCTCGAACTCGCAAAGCCGGTGCTGATGGGCGAGGAGGGCGCGGCCAAAGCCGAGACCCGCGCCATGATCGCCTGGACCCGCGACGAGATCCTCAAGCTGCTGCATCCGTTCATGCCCTTCATCACCGAAGAGCTGTGGGCCGTGACCGCAAAGCGCGACGGCCTCCTGGTGCTGGCGCCCTGGCCGCGCAAGTCGGGCGTGACCGGGGAGCAACTGGCGGCGATCGCGACCGCAGGTCCGGTGGTCGATCCGATCATTCCGCCGGTGATTGCCGCGCTCGATGCGGACGAGTTCAGCGATCCCGCAGCCGAGGCCGAGATCGGCTGGGTGGTCGATCTCGTCACCACGATGCGATCGGTGAAGGCGGAAATGAACATCCCGCCGTCGACGCTGACGCCGCTGGTGATCGTGACCACCTCCGACGAGACGCGCGACCGCGCCCAGCGCTGGAACGACACCATCAAGCGCCTCGCGCGATTGTCGGAGATTTCCTTCGCTGACGCCGCCCCGGAAGGCGCCATGCAGCTGCTCGTGCGCGGCGAAGTCGTCGCGCTGCCGCTGAAGGGCGTGATCGATCTTGCGGCCGAACGGGCGCGTCTGGAGAAAGAGCTCGGCAAGGCCGACGCCGACATCAAGCGGGTCGATGCAAAGCTCTCCAACGAGAAGTTCGTCGCCAACGCGCCGGAAGAGCTCGTCGAGGAAGAGAAGGAAAAGCGCGCGGCAGCAACGGAGCGCCGCGCCAAGATCCTCGAGGCGATCGAGCTGCTGAAGAAGGCGTCATAGCTGATAGCGCTGTGACGCTCAGAACCGCTTGCTGAGGAACTTCGATCCTTTCAGCCCGTAGCGCCAGGGCAGGTCGACGGCCTTGGTGATGCCGATCCGCAATCCGGTGACGATGTCGGGCGGCTCTAGCCGCGCGTGGAGCGCGATCGGCGGACGGTCGAGCGGCAGTTCGCTGTGCGCGATCGTGATGCCGAGCGCCTCGCAGAGCTTGCCGGGCCCCGAGCACAAGGCGCGCTCATCCTCCAGTCCGCGCCGCCGGCGCATCGTGGCAAGCCCATGGGTCGGCTCGAGCGCGCGGATCAGGACGGCGCTGGCAGAGCCCGGCGCCTCGCAGACAAAGTTGACGCACCAATGGATGCCGTAGGATCGGTAGACATAGGAGAAGCCCGGTGGGCCGAACATCACCTGGTTGCGCGGGGTCGGTCCGTTGAACGAGTGGGCCGCCGGTTCGGTGTGATGGTAAGCCTCGACCTCCGTGATGATGCCGCCGACGCCGCCGACCAGGAAGGTCGCGCCGATCAGGTCGGGCGCGACCTCGAGGACGCTGCGATCGAAGAACGAGCGTTTCAGAGCTTTGCCGAGGCGCGGCGCGGTCGCACGGGTCGAGCGGGGTTTTTGAGCCATTTTGAGGTGGGAATCGGGGCGGAACGGACCTCGACACTGCCAATATATTGGCTGATCTGCTAGGGTTGCATAGGCCGGGTTGCGAGCCGTGCCAACACGGACTAGCTATGGCCTCTCGCGACTTGCAGGCACAAATGGTCACCATCGTCGACACCATCTCCACCACTCAGGTCCGCCCGCGCCACCCCGAAAAGGTGAACCGGCCGGATGCCGTGTCGCCGCCGAAGCCGGACTGGATCCGGGTCCGCGCACCGAACACGCGCGGCTATGCGGACACGCGCAAGATCGTGAAGGAGAACGGCCTCGTCACGGTGTGCGAGGAGGCGGGCTGCCCCAACATCGGTGAGTGCTGGGACAAGAAGCACGCCACCTTCATGATCATGGGCGACACCTGCACCCGCGCCTGTGCGTTCTGCAACGTCAAGACCGGCATGCCCGGCGCGCTCGATGCGCATGAGCCCGAACACGTCGCCGAGGCGGTCTCCAAGCTGGGACTGGCCCACGTCGTGATCACCTCGGTCGATCGCGACGATCTCGCTGACGGCGGTGCCGAGCATTTTGCGCAAGTGATCCGCGCCATCCGCGCGCGCTGCCCGACCACCACGATCGAGATCCTGACGCCGGACTTCCTGCGCAAGGACGGCGCGCTCGAGCGCGTGGTCGCGGCCAAGCCCGATGTCTTCAACCACAATCTGGAAACGGTGCCGTCGGGCTATCTGACGGTCCGTCCCGGAGCGCGCTACTTCCATTCGATCCGGCTGCTGCAGCGGGTCAAGGAAATGGACCCGACCATCTTCACCAAGTCAGGCATCATGGTCGGTCTCGGCGAGGAGCGGCACGAGGTGCTGCAGGTGATGGACGATCTGCGCTCGGCCGAGGTCGATTTCCTGACCATCGGCCAGTATTTGCAGCCGACGCGCAAGCATCACGCCGTGATGCGCTACGTGACGCCGGATGAATTCGCCGGCTACGAGCGTGTCGCCTATACCAAGGGATTTCTGATGGTGTCGGCGAGTCCGCTGACGCGCTCGTCGCATCATGCCGGCGAGGATTTTGCGAAGCTGCAGGCGGCACGCACGGCTCGCGGCCGCTAGATTTTGAAACGGCAGGAGGCCGGCGTCACCGCGCGCCGTTGCCTGATCGAGCCTTGACCGAATCTTGGACGGGACCAATGCAACGCGTGCTGGTGATGGGATCGTCGGGGTCCGGCAAGTCGATCTTTGCGCGACGGCTGTCTGCCATAACGGGCATCCCGACTGTGTCGATCGACGCGCTGTTCTGGAAGCCGGGCTGGGTCGAGTCCGACAAGGATGAATTCGAGCGCCGCATGATCGAGGTCACGCGAGGGCCGCGCTGGATCATGGATGGGAACTTCATGAGGAACGGCGCAGGTGAATTGCGCCGGGAGCTTTCCGACACGATCATCTGGTTCGACCTGCCGCGACTGACCTGCATGCTCGGAATCCTGGGGCGGATTGCCGGCAGCTATGGCCAGGTTCGCCCCGAGATGGCGGCAGGGTGCCCGGAGAAGATCGACCTCGAATTCTTCCGTTATGTCTGGACCTATCGCCAGCAGCAGCGGCCGAAGCTGATCGAATATTTTTCGGGCTTGCGCGCCGATCAATCGCTGGTCTGCTTCACCGATCGGGCCCAGGCGGACGATTATCTGCAGCGTCTCGCACGCCAGCAAAACCGTGTGAGTATCCACTGATGCCACGATTCTCAAGCAAGCGGCGGGTCCGCCACACCGCACCTCAAATGTTCGACCTGGTCGCGGACGTCGAGCGCTATCCGGAATTCGTGCCGCTGTGCCAGGCGCTCAAGATCCGCCAGCGGACGCCAAAGGACGACGGCACCGAGGTCGTGGTCGCCGACATGACCGTCTCCTTCAAGCTGGTGCGCGAGACCTTCACCAGCAGGGTGACGCTCGACCGGCCCAACCTGAAGATTCTGGTCGAGTACCTGCGTGGTCCGTTCAGCAATCTGGAGAACCGCTGGAGCTTTGAGCCGAAGTCGGAGACCGAATGCGATGTCGGCTTCTTCCTGAACTACGAACTCAAGAGCCGGATGCTGGCGATGCTGATGGGCTCGATGTTCGACGCCGCGTTCTCGCGCTTTGCCGCCGCATTCGAGAAGCGTGCCGACCAGGTCTACGGCAAGCCCCAGCTCTCGACCTAGTGACGCCGTCTCGTCCGCTGACGAGGCGGTCGTTTCCCCGGAACGCAAATGCCCGGCACAAGGCCGGGCATGACGGATAGTGCGGAGGCGCGTTCGCTGACTTTAAGGGCACGAACGCCGCACGCCGCCCTTTGCGATGTAGGTGCCTGAACCCGGGTCGTAGGAGCGGAAACGCTGCGAGCAATAGGCGTCGTTGTTGGCCTTGGCCTGGCTCGCCGCGATGGCGCCGCCGATGATCGCACCGGCTGCAAGCCCGCCGATGATCGCTGCGCCGTTTCCACCGCCGTCATGGCGATGACCGTAGTAGCCGCCGCGGTAGCCGTAACGCGGGCCGCCATGCCAGTGACGATACTGCACGTGCTCGACGGAGGTCGGCTGGTCCTGCAAACGGGCGGGCGCGAGCGGTGCGGCGAACGAGGGGGCAATAGTCGACAGCGTCATGGCGCCAGAAGTAATTGCGGCCACGACCAAAGTTCCCAACTTCATCATTTTCTCCTTGTTGTGGGATTTTGCTGTTTGGAAAAACGATTCAAACGGCAGAGCGGGAATAATGGAAAACGGCGAAGCGACGTCGCAGTTCCACCTGAGATAGGCGGCACTGGGTCGCAGTTGACTTGAGGGTAGTGTGAGCCTTCGCGCGATCCGACTTGCGTAGGCCTATCCGCGTGGCGGCCTTCGGCGCTTCGCGGCATGGCTTCGCGGCGACCGGGCCACCCGCGTCCGCAACCGGCTGGCGGCCTCGCGGCGCGGCTTTGCGGCCTGCGGCGGGCGCGCGAGCTCCATCAGCATGCGCAGCGCCTCGACCACGGAGCGCTGCCGCACTGTGCTGCGGCCGATCGCGCCAAATCGTTGCTCACGATGAACGATGCGACCGTCACGCGCGGCGACGGCGAAGTGCACCAGGCCGACCGGCTTGCCCGGCGTCGCGCCGCCGGGGCCAGCGATCCCGGTAATCGAGACCGCAAGGTCGACGCCGGCCTTTTCCAGCGCGCCGATCGCCATCGCGGTCGCGGTTTCCTTGCTCACCGCGCCGAACGTCTCCAGCGTCGCCGCCTTGACGCCGAGCATCGCCCGCTTGGCCTCGTTCGAATAGGTGACGAAGCCGCGGTCGATCACGTCGGACGATCCGGGAATATCAGTGAGCGCGCCGGCGACCAGGCCGCCGGTACAGGATTCGGCGGTCGCGATGGTCAGCTTGCGCATCCGGCACAGGTCGAGCAGCGCGCGGGAGAGGGCACGAGCGTCGCTGCCGCCCATGTCAGGCACTCCAGCCGGTTTCATCCCAGGGGAGGCGAACGGTGGCGCTCGCGGTCGCCGCGATGCCTTCCTCGCGGCCGGTGAAGCCGAGCCGCTCGCTGGTGGTGGCCTTGACCGCCACGCGCGAGATGTGGACGCCGGAGATCTCCGCGATCTTCGCCCGCATGGTGTCGCGCAGCGGGCCGATCTTCGGCCGCTCGCAGATCAGCGTCACCTCGAGATTGGCGATCCGCCCGCCGCGCGCGGTGACGCGCTCGACGGCATATTTCAGGAACTGGTCTGACGAGGCGCCTTTCCACTTGGCGTCGCTCGGCGGGAAGTGCGAGCCGATGTCGCCGTCGGCCAGCGCGCCGAGGATGGCGTCGACCAGCGCATGCAGCCCGACATCGCCGTCGGAATGGGCCAAGAATCCCTTTGTGTGCGGCACGCGCACGCCGCAGATCATGACATGGTCGCCGTCGCCAAAGGCGTGCACGTCGTAACCGGTGCCGGTCCTGACGTCGCCGAGCTGGCTTGCGAGCCGCGCTTCCTCGCGCACGAAATCTTCGGGTGTGGTGAGTTTCATGTTGGCAGCATCGCCTTCAAACGTCGCAACGGTCAATCCCGCCCATTCGGCAAGCGCGGCATCGTCGGTGAAATCGCTGCGGCCCTCGCGCGCGGCGCGACGATGCGCCTCCAATATTACGTCGAAACGAAATGCCTGCGGCGTCTGCGCGATCCGCAAGCGGGCGCGCTCGGGCGTCGCCTCGACATCGCCGGTATCGCCGGTGACCTTGATCGTATCGGTGACCGGAATCACGGGGATCGCAGCGCCGGTCCGGCCGGCCGCGGCGATCGCGCGGGAGATCACTGCCGACGTGACGAAGGGGCGCGCGGCATCGTGGATCAGCACGATGTCGGGCTTCGCGCTGGCGAGCGCCTCGAGCCCGGCATGAACCGAGGCCTGCCGGGTCGCGCCGCCCGGCGTCGGCGGTTGATGGCGGAGGCCCGCGACCGCTTCGTCGAACAGTGCGGCATCGTCGGGATTGACCACCGGCTGCACCGCAAACACGTCGGGGTGCCCGGAGAACGCCTCCATGGCGCGGTAGATCACCGTCTGTCCGCCGATCGTCCGGTACTGCTTGGGTTCGCCTGCGCCGGCGCGCAGTCCACGGCCGGCTGCGACAAGGATGGCTGCGGTACGCTCAGGCTTCGGCATGTTGAACCAGTGACAAACAAATCGGGGTGAGGGGAGCGGCGGGGACCGCCGCGCACAGCCCTTAGCATGACCGCTGCGCAAAAACAGAGCGTTTGCCGATGACTGTGGGAAAAGCAGATTTTGTTGCAGTGCACTTGTACAGGTGGTAGGAATGTCTAAACCGTAGGCATGAGCCTTGACTGCACAAGAATTGTGCGCAGAATAGACGACGTCAGCTGCAATGGCGTAGCTGACAGAACGACGAGACGGCTGTGACCGGCGTGCAAAGTACTCCTCGTAACCCATTGAAGATAGGCGATATTGCTGTCGCCAACCGGGTTCTCCTCGCGCCCATGTCAGGCATCACCGACGCGCCCTTCCGGCGACTCGCCGCTAGTTTGGGCGCCGGACTGGTGGTCTCCGAGATGACCGCCAGCGACGATCTGGTGAACGGTAAGCCGATGTCGAAGCTGCGTTGTGAGGCAGCCGGGATCGGGCCGCATGTGGTCCAGCTTGCCGGCTGCCAGACCCACTGGATGGCGGAAGGCGCGCGGATCGCCGAGGGCGCCGGCGCCGACATCATCGATATCAACATGGGCTGCCCGGCGCGCCACGTGACCGGCGGCCAGTCCGGCTCGGCCTTGATGCGCGACCTCGACCACGCGGTGACGCTGATCGAGGCGACGCTGGCGGCGGTCAAGGTGCCGGTGACGCTGAAGATGCGGCTCGGCTGGGACGATCGCTCGCTCAATGCGCCCGAACTGGCGCGCCGCGCCGAGGCATCCGGCGTGCAGATGATCACCGTCCATGGCCGCACCCGCTGCCAGTTCTACAAGGGCGAGGCCAACTGGAACGCGGTGCGCGCGGTCAAGGATGCCGTCACGATCCCGGTCGTGGTCAACGGGGACATCACCTCGTTCGACAAGGCGCTCGACGCGCTGGAGATGTCCGGCGCCGACGCCGTCATGATCGGCCGCGGCGCGCAGGGCCAGCCTTGGCTGCCCGGCCAGATCGGCCGCCGGCTCGAGACCGGGGTCGCCGAGGCCGCGCCGTCGCTCGCCGAGCAGCTCAAGCATGTTCGCGCGCTCTATGACGAGGTCTGCAGCCACTATGGCCTGCGCATCGGGCTCAGGCATGCGCGCAAGCATCTCGGCTGGGCGCTGGAGACTGCGGCGGCCTATAGCTGCGCGCCGGCGGCAACATTGAAGACCTGGCGGCAGGCGATCCTGACTTCAGAGCAGCCGTCCAGCGTGCATCGCGCGCTCGAGGACGCCTACGACGATTTTGCCTGGAGTGCTGCCGCATGACGTCAGCCATGGAATTTCGCCGGCCCGTGCCCACCGACGGCGAGGCCATCCTCAACGCGCTGCCCAATCCGGTGCTGCTGGTCGCCCCCGACGGACGGATCGTCGATGCCAACATCGCCGCCGAATCCTTCTTCGAGATCTCGACGCAGTTCTTGCGCCGGCAGTCGCTGAAGGAGCTGGTGCCGTTCGGCAGCCCGCTGCTCGCGCTGATCGAGCAGGTGCGGGCGAGCGGCTCGCCGGTCAACGAATACAAGGTCGATCTCGGCACGCCGCGGATCGGCGGCGATCGTCAGGTCGACCTGCACGTCGCGCCGCTGACCGAGCGGCCCGGGCATATCGTGGTGATGCTGCAGGAGCGCACCATCGCCGACAAGATGGACCGCCAGCTCACCCATCGCAGCGCGGCGCGCTCGGTGATCGCGCTGGCCGCGATGCTCGCCCATGAGATCAAGAATCCGCTGTCGGGCATCCGCGGCGCGGCGCAGCTCCTCGAGCAGCAGGCTTCCTCAGAGGATAGGCTGCTGACGCGGCTGATCTGCGATGAGGCAGACCGCATCGTGACGCTGGTCGACCGCATGGAAGTGTTCGGCGACGACCGTCCGGTGGCGCGTGGCCCGGTCAATATCCATTCCGTGCTCGATCATGTGAAGCGGCTGGCGCAATCCGGCTTCGCCCGCAACGTCCGCTTCATCGAGGATTACGATCCGTCGCTGCCGCCGGTGCTGGCCAATCAGGACCAGCTGATCCAGGTGTTCCTCAACCTCGTGAAGAACGCGGCCGAAGCGGTCGCCGATCTCGGCACCGATGCGGAGATCCACCTCACGACGGCGTTCCGGCCCGGCGTGCGGCTGTCGGTGCCCGGCAAGAAATCGCGGGTCTCGCTGCCGCTCGAGTTCTGCGTCAAGGACAACGGTTCAGGCGTGCCGGAGGACCTGTTGCCGAACCTGTTCGATCCCTTCGTCACAACCAAGCAGACCGGCAGCGGGCTTGGCCTCGCGCTGGTCGCCAAGATCGTCGGCGATCACGGCGGCATCATCGAATGCGAGTCGCAGCCGCGCAAAACCACCTTCCGCGTGCTGATGCCGATGTACACCGCCGCCAAACAACACGACCAAAGCAACCGCGATGACGTTCCGGGTACGTCCTCGCCTGCCTCTCAGGATACACGATGAGGAACACCAATGCCTGCAGGTAGCATACTTGTCGCTGACGACGACACCGCCATCCGGACCGTCCTGAACCAGGCGCTGTCGCGCGCCGGCTATGAGGTGCGCCTGACCGGCAACGCCGCCACGCTGTGGCGCTGGGTCAGCCAGGGCGAGGGCGATCTCGTCATCACCGACGTGGTGATGCCCGACGAGAACGCGTTCGATCTGCTGCCGCGGATCAAGAAGATGCGGCCGAATTTGCCGGTCATCGTGATGAGCGCGCAGAACACCTTCATGACCGCGATCCGCGCCTCCGAGCGCGGCGCCTACGAATATCTGCCGAAGCCGTTCGACCTGAAGGAGCTGATCACCATCGTCGGCCGCGCGCTGGCCGAGCCGAAGGAGCGGGTCTCCAGTCCCGCCGATGACGGCGAGTTCGACTCGATCCCGCTGGTCGGCCGCTCGCCGGCGATGCAGGAGATCTACCGCGTGCTGGCGCGGCTGATGCAGACCGATCTCACCGTGATGATCTCGGGCGAGTCAGGCACCGGCAAGGAGCTGGTCGCCCGCGCGCTGCACGACTATGGCCGGCGCCGCAACGGCCCGTTCGTCGCGGTCAACATGGCGGCGATCCCGCGCGACCTGATCGAATCCGAATTGTTCGGCCATGAGCGCGGCGCGTTCACCGGCGCCAACACCCGCGCCTCCGGCCGCTTCGAGCAGGCCGAGGGCGGCACGCTGTTCCTCGACGAGATCGGCGACATGCCGATGGAGGCGCAGACCCGTTTGCTCCGCGTGCTGCAGCAGGGCGAATACACCACCGTCGGCGGCCGCACCCCGATCAAGACCGACGTGCGCATCGTCGCGGCGTCCAACAAGGATCTGCGCATCCTGATCCAGCAGGGCCTGTTCCGCGAAGACCTGTTCTTCCGCCTCAACGTGGTGCCGCTGCGGCTGCCGCCGCTGCGCGAGCGCATCGAGGATCTGCCCGATTTGATCCGGCACTTCTTCTCGCTTGCCGAGAAGGACGGCCTCCCGCCGAAGAAGCTCGACACCCAGGCGCTGGAGCGGCTGAAGCAGCACCGCTGGCCGGGCAACGTCCGCGAGCTGGAAAACCTCGCCCGGCGGCTCGCCGCGCTCTATCCGCAGGACGTCATCACCGCCTCTGTGATCGACGGCGAGTTGGCGCCGCCGGCCGTCACCTCCGGCAGCACCGCGACCGTCGGCGTCGACAATCTCGGCGGGGCCGTGGAGGCCTATCTGTCCTCGCACTTCTCCGGCTTCCCGAACGGCGTGCCGCCGCCGGGCCTCTACCACCGCATCCTCAAGGAGATCGAGATCCCGCTCCTGACCGCCGCGCTGGCGGCGACTCGCGGCAACCAGATCCGGGCCGCCGACCTGCTCGGATTGAACCGCAACACGCTGCGCAAGAAGATCCGCGACCTCGATATCCAGGTCTACCGGAGCGGCGGCTAGGACCGACGGGGCGGGGCGCAAGCCCGGCTTCAAGCCTCGCTACCGTTATTGAGTAGTCACAAATGGTTTTGAGGGACACGGCGCCGCACCGCGGTTTGCGCCGCGGAAATGTCGCAATTCGGCAACATTGTGATATGATTGCATCAGTTCGCAATTCCCGCGGGCGATCGCTTTCAGCTCAATTGCCGGTATGACCAGCGCAGACACCACCGCTTCAACGTTACACGCGTCCCCGGCTGAGCCCAATGTAGAGGCGCGGGGCTTCCCGCTGCGGCGCTGGCTGGCACCGTTCGCCGTGGCGATCGCGCTGTTGTCCGGCTTCCTCACCTTCGTGGTGCTGACCGGCCTGACCCCGATCGAGCCGACCTCCGAGGTCGTGCGCTCCTTCCTGATGATCAATGCCGCCACGATCCTGCTGCTGGTCGGCATCATCGTCCGGGAAGTCTGGCAGATGGTGCAGGCGAGGCGGCGGGGCCGGGCAGCGGCACGGCTGCATGTCCAGATCGTCGGCCTGTTCTCGGTGATTGCGGTGCTGCCCGCCGTGCTGGTGTCGATCGTCGCCAACGTCACCATCGAGCGTGGCCTCGACCGGCTGTTCTCTGGCCCCACCAAGCAGGTGATCCAGAACTCGCTGACGATTGCCAGCGCCTACATGCAGGAGCATGCGCAGCTCATCAACGGCGACACGCTGGCGATGGCCAACGATCTCGCCCATGCGCGGCCGCTCTACGACCAGGATCGCATGACGTTCCTGCAGCTGATGACGGCCGGCGCCGAGTCCCGCAACCTGCCGGTCGCGGTGCTGATGGACAAGGACGGCAAGATCGTCGCCAGCGCCGAAACCGGCGTTCGCCTGAACTACGAGGCGCCGCCGCCGGACATCCTCAAGGACATCAACGAGACCGAGCCGAAGATCTCGGTCTTCCCCGAAAACTACGTCGCTTCCGTGGTCCGCCTGCGGGCCTATGACGACATGTTCCTGTACGTGGCGCGTCTGCTCGATCCGGCCGTCGTCGCCCAGCTCAAGCAGACCCAGACCAGCGCCGCCGAATATGCCCAGCTCGAGACCCGAAGGCTTGGCATCCAGGTGGCGTTCGCGCTGATGTTCGCGGTGATCGCGCTGACCATCCTGATGGCCTCGGTGCTGATTGGCCTCAACTTCGCCAACGGGCTGGTGTCGCCGATCCGCCAGCTGATGGGTGCGGCGAGCGAGGTCTCGACCGGCAACCTCAATGTCCAGGTGCCGGTCCACAAGTCGGCAAGCGACCTCGCGCTGCTCGGCGAAATCTTCAACAAGATGACCCAGGAGCTGCGCACCCAGCGCAACGAGCTGGTCGATGCCAGCGAGACCATCGACAGCCGACGCCGCTTCATCGAAGCGGTGCTGTCGTCGGCCAGCGCCGGGATCATCGGGGTCGACGCCTCAGGCACTATCGGCGTCCTTAATCGGTCGGCGGAGAAGCTGATCGGGCATGCCGAGTCGGAGACGCTCGGCCATCCGCTCTCGGACGTGCTGCCCGAGCTCGACGAGATGATGAAGACGGCGCGCGAAGGCACTCAGCGCCTGGTGCAGGGGCAGGTCACGATCCTGCGCGACGGCAATGAGCGCAACCTGTCGGTTCGCGTCTCGGCCGAGCAGACCAGCCAGTCGCGCGACAGCTACATCATCACGCTCGACGACATCACCGAATTGGTGTCGGCGCAGCGCACCTCGGCCTGGGGCGACGTCGCCCGCCGCATCGCCCACGAGATCAAGAACCCGCTGACCCCGATCCAGCTCTCCGCCGAGCGGATCCGCCGCAAGTTCGGCAAGACCATCACTGAGGAGAAGGACAAGTCGATCTTCGAGCAGTGCACCGATACCATCGTGCGCCAGGTCGACGACATCAGGCGCATGGTCGACGAGTTCTCGCGCTTTGCGCGGATGCCCAAGCCCGTGATCGAGGGCGAGGACGTCGCCGACGTGGTCAAGCAGGCGGTGTTCCTGATGAAGGTCGCGCATCCCGATCTCGACATCGAGGCCGAAATCAAGCAGTCGCCGCTGCCGGCACAGTTCGACCGCAGGCTGATCTCACAGGCGCTTACCAACATCATCAAGAACGCGACCGAGGCGATCGAGCAGGTCCCGCGCGAGGAGCTCGGCAAGGGCCGCATCGACGTCGTCGCGCAGCGCGAGGGCGACGACATCCTGATCGATGTCGTCGACAACGGCATCGGCCTGCCCAAGGTCGCCCGTGCGCGCCTGCTCGAGCCCTATGTCACGACGCGGGCGAAGGGCACCGGGCTTGGACTGGCGATCGTCGGCCGCGTTCTGGAGGACCATGGCGGCCGGATCGAGCTCAAGGACGCGTCCGATTTCCGCGAGGGCCAGCGCGGTGCCTGGATGCGGCTGCGCTTTTCGGTCACGGGCCAGGCGGCCAAGCCGGAGAACAAGCCCGAGAGCAAGGAACAAAAGCCGGACGTGAAATCATCCGACCCCGACAGTGAAAAAAATCCGCCGCAAGAGCCGACCAACGGCCCGGCACAGGCGACCAACAATGAACCAAAAATCCAAGAGCCGATCCAAGAACCCGATCAGCAAGAACCAAATAACCAAGAGCCAAATGCGCAAGAGCCAAGAAGCCAACAGCCAAGAATCAAAGCCGCGACGGGCGACTGACAACGCAGGTGTAACCCATGGCAAGTGACATTCTGATTGTCGACGACGAAGCAGACATTCGCGACCTCGTTGCGGGTATCCTGGACGATGAGGGGTTTTCCACGCGCACCGCGCGCGACAGCGATTCGGCGCTTGCCGAGATCGCCAACCGCCGCCCGAACCTGGTCTTCCTCGACATCTGGCTGCAGGGCTCGAAGCTCGACGGCCTGCAACTGCTCGAGCAGATCAAGAAGGACAACGCCGATCTGCCGGTCGTGATGATCTCCGGCCACGGCAACATCGAAACCGCCGTCGCCGCGATCAAGCGCGGCGCCTATGACTTCATCGAGAAGCCGTTCAAGTCGGACCGGCTGATCCTGGTCGCGACGCGGGCGCTGGAGACCTCGCGGCTCAAGCGTGAGGTGAAGGAGCTCAAGCAACTGGCGCCCGCGGCGAGCGTCCTGACCGGCCGCTCGGCCTGCATGAATCAGCTGCGCCAGACCATCGACCGCGCCGCCAAAGCCAACAGCCGCATCCTGATCGTCGGTCCTTCCGGCGCCGGCAAGGAGCTTGCCGCGCGCATGCTGCACCATGCGTCAGGGCGCGCCGAGGGGCCGTTCGTGGTGATCAATGCGGCCGCGATCACGCCGGAACGCATGGAGATCGAGCTGTTCGGCATCGAGGGATCGAACGGCGAGCAGCAGCGCAAGGCCGGCGCGCTCGAGGAGGCGCATGGCGGCACGCTGTTCATCGACGAGATCGCGGATATGCCGCGCGAGACCCAGAACAAGATTCTGCGCGTGCTGGTCGATCAGACCTTCCAGCGCCAGGGTGGCACCGGCAAGGTCCATGTCGACGTCCGCATCATCTCCTCGACCGCGCGCAACCTCGAGGAGGAGATCGCGGCGGGCCGCTTCCGCGAGGATCTCTATCATCGGCTCTCGGTGGTGCCGATCCGGGTGCCGCCGCTGTCGGAGCGCCGCGAGGACATCCCCGAGCTGATCGACTATTTCATGGACCAGATCTCGGCGGCCACCGGCCTGCCGAAGCGGCAGATCGGACAGGACGCGATGGCCGTGCTGCAGTCGCATGTCTGGCCGGGCAACGTCCGCCAGCTCCGCAACAACGTCGAGCGCGTGATGATCCTGGCCGGCGGCGGCCCGGAGGCGATCATCACTGCCGATATGTTGCCGCAGGACGTCGGCTCGATGGTGCCGGCGATGCCGACCTCCAACAATGGCGAGCACATCATGGGCCTGCCGCTGCGCGAGGCGCGCGAAGTGTTCGAGCGCGATTATCTGATCGCCCAGATCAGCCGCTTCTCCGGCAACATCTCGCGCACCGCGGAGTTCGTCGGGATGGAACGCTCGGCGCTGCATCGCAAGCTGAAGGCGCTCGGGGTCGGCTGACCCCGAAACGCCTGACCCATTACGCCTTGGGCCGGCACTCGCCGCTAGCCTGGCGCGAAGCCTCGGCGGTCATCCGCCGGGGAGGCAGGGCTAGGCTCGGGTCCGGGCGGGCCGCGGAGCGAGGCAAGGGCGAGGCAGGTACAACCGGGGGATTTATCCACTCCCTGCGAGAATATTCGTCTCTTTCTCTGCGCTTTCTTAGAATTGCCACCGTGTTCCTACCGACTGCTGCGCGAACCGGCTTGCCTAAAAACCGCGCGTGGCCTCTAATCCTACTGCTACGCCTGCCAGAGGGGGATCTCAGGGCAGGCGGGCAGCCGGAGGAGGCTCCGTCAGAGAGCCGCAACCGGTTCAATAAAAAGAAGCACAAGCTTGCGGGACAAAAACAATGGCGGCAGACCGCGCACAAAATCTACAAGACACCTTCCTTAATCACGTTCGTAAAACAAAGACGCCACTGACGATATTTCTGGTCAACGGGGTGAAGCTGCAGGGCATTGTCACATGGTTCGACAATTTCTGCTTGCTGCTGCGGCGCGACGGTCACTCGCAGCTTGTCTACAAGCACGCGATCTCGACCATCATGCCCGGCGCTCCGATTCAGCTGTTCGAAGGTGGTGAGGACGCACCGGCTTGAGAGTGAACTGATTGGAACCCTTCAATCCTGAAGGGGGCGCCGGCCGGTCCAGGCCCGGGTCGGCGGGGGACTTGAGCACCGGGCGGGTGATCGTCATCGGCCCCTACCTGCGCATGCGCCGTGGCGACGGCGATGCGCAAACGGATTTGTCTGTCCGCGACTACGAAGCGCGAATCGAGGAAGCCGCCGGCCTCGCCGGTGCGATCGACCTCACCGTGGTTGAATCCGTCGTCGCGCCGATCAGCCAGATCCGGCCCGCGACCTATCTCGGCAAGGGCAAGGTCGAGGAGATCAACGGCCTCGTCGCCGGCGACAAGGTCGAGCTCGTGGTGATGGATTGCGCACTGTCGCCGATCCAGCAGCGCAATCTCGAGAAGGCCTGGAGCACCAAGGTGCTCGACCGCACCGGCCTGATCCTGGAAATCTTCGGCCGCCGCGCCAAGACCAAGGAAGGTGCGCTGCAGGTCGAGCTCGCCCATCTCAATTACCAGCGCAGCCGCCTGGTGCGGTCGTGGACGCATCTCGAGCGGCAGCGCGGCGGCTTCGGCTTCATGGGCGGCCCCGGCGAGACCCAGATCGAGGCCGACCGCCGCTTGATTGGCGACCGCATCACGCGGCTTGAGAACGAGCTGAAGAAGGTACAGGCGACACGCCGACTGCATCGCGCCGGACGCCAGCGCGTGCCGTACCGCGTCGTCGCGCTGGTCGGCTACACCAATGCCGGCAAATCGACCCTGTTCAATCGCCTGACGCGCGCCGACGTGCAGGCCGCCGACATGCTGTTTGCGACGCTCGACCCGACCTTGCGCGCGCTCAACCTGCCGCATGGCGGCAAGGCGATGCTGTCGGACACGGTCGGCTTCATCTCCAATCTGCCGACCCAGCTCGTGGCTGCGTTCCGCGCCACGCTGGAGGAGGTGCTGGAAGCCGACATCATCCTGCACGTCCGCGACATCTCCCACGAGGATGCGGAGGAGCAGGAGCGCGACGTCGAGGCGGTGCTGCACCAGCTCGGCATCGATCCTGACGCCGACGGCGGCCAGCGCATCATCGAGGTTTGGAACAAGATCGATCGGTTCGATCCGGAGGAACGGGACAATCTGCGCAACATCGCCGCGCGCCGGCCGCCGGAGCGGCCGTGCTTCCTGGTCTCGGCCGTCACAGGCGAGGGGATCGAGGAGCTCCTGACTGCGATCGAGGATCGCCTCGCGGCCAAGCGCATCACGCTCAATCTTTCGATCGATGCCTCCGACGGCGCCGGCATCAGCTGGCTGCATCGCAATGCCGAGGTCCTGAACAAGGAACTCAATGGCGAGCGCTTCGACATGACGGTGCGGGTCGACGAGACCAAGCGCGACATCGTCATGTCACGATTCGATGCTCTTCCGCACGGGACGTAACGTCCCGGACATCCGTGGCGGCAAGGGGGATCGAAGTGGGATCGATGTTCAATCGTCGAGCATTTCTCGGCGGCGGTCTGGCGAGCGCTGCGGTCGCGGGCATTTCAACGCGTGGGGCCGCCGACAACGCTGCTTTCGTCGATGCCCCTGCGCTCCGGCCGGTCCTCGCGCGTCCGGATCGCATGTTTCGCGTCACGGTGTGCCTGCGTCCGTTCCGCGCTGCCGGTCCGCGCATCGAGGCGGAATGGATCGACAGCAAATATGTCGTGCACAATTACGGCCACGGCGGCAGCGGCTGGTCGCTGTCCTGGGGCGCCGCGCAGGAGGCCGTGCCGCTCGCTTTGCAATTGAGTGCGCGCAACATCGCCGTCCTCGGCGCCGGCGCGATCGGTCTGACGACGGCGATCACCGCCCAGCGGATGGGCGCGACCGTCACGATCTACGCCAAGGAGCGCTTCCCGCAGGTGCGCTCGGCGCGTGCGACCGGGGACTGGTCGCCGGATTCGCGGATCGCGATGGAAGCAGACGTCGCGCCGGACTTTGCCGACCGCTGGGAGCGGATGGCGCGCACGACCTTTGCCACCCATCAAAGCTATCTCGGCCTTGCCGGCAATCCGATCGAATGGACCGATCGCTATTTGCTTTCCGACGATGCGCCGGACGCCGACGGCCGTCCGCACAGACGTCAGCATGCCGCCGGCGACGGCCAGAAGAAATTCCTCGAATTGCGCGGCCGGATCAGGTCGCTGACGCCGCGATGGGACTTGCTGGCCGCCGGATCAAATCCGTTTCCCGCGCCTTACGCCTGGAAGAGCGCCTCGCTCACCTACAACGTCACGGATCTCTACCGTCAACTCGAGGCGGAGTTTCAGCGCGCCGGCGGGCTGTTCGTGCCGATCGAGCTGTACGCGCCGTCCGATCTTTCGAAGATCCGCGATACCGTCATTGTCAACTGCACCGGCTACGGCGCCCGCGCGTTGTTTCGGGACGAGAGCATCGTTCCGGTGCGCGGCCAGATCGCCTGGCTCATTCCGCAGCCGGATGTCAATTACGGCGTCTTCTACCGTAGCCTCAGCGTCCTCGGCCGACGCGACGGCATCGTCGTCCAGCCGCTCGGCGAAAGCGACTATTTCGGCTTCAACGACGACAACGAGACGCCGGATCTCGCCGCCGCGCGCCAGGCAGTGGAAGACGCAGCGAAACTGTTCAGCCGGGCCTGAGCAGCCCTCCGGCACGGCACCTCGCAATCTCCCGAAATGTGACGACGCCGTGACGCGGCCTCACTCGACCGCGCCTGCGACGTGCCGCCGCACTTTCTGTTTGAAATCTGCGCCGCCTTGGTTCATTGCGCTGCTGGACGCAAAGCCGAGGCCGATCGATGCAGGACACCAGCGACACCATTACCCACGACACGCTCGCCGGCCCGAACGGGGATCTTGCCCATGTGCGGGCGCCCGAGATCGTCGATGCGCTCAATGCCCGGGAGCCGGCGGATGCGGCGAAGCTGCTGCAATCGCTGCCGGCGGAGAAGGCGATCGAGGTGCTCGACCTGCCCGGGCTCGACAACACCTGCGAGATCCTGGCCGAACTGCCCAAGGACACCGCGGTGTCGCTGCTATCAGGCGTCTCCGACGACCGCGCCGCCGACATCTTCAAGGAACTGGTCGAGCCGCTGCGCACCACGCTGCTGAACGGCCTCAATCCGGATACACGTAACGTCATCTCCGGGCTGCTGGCCTATCCCGAGCGCAGCGCCGGCAGCATCATGACGACCGAATTCGTCAGCGTGCCCTCGAACTGGACCATCGCCGAGGTCCTGCATCACATCCGGATGGTCGAGCGCACCCGCGAGACCGTCTACTCGATTTTCGTGACCGACCCGGTCAAGAAGACCCTGATCCAGGCCGTACCGCTGCGCCGCCTGATCTCGGCCGACCCGCACGCCAATGTGCTGACCGCGGCACCGGCGCGGAAGCCGCTGATGATCGCGCCTGAGGCTGACCGCATGGAGGCGGCGCGGCTGATCTCGCGCTACGATCTGCTTGCGGTCGCCGTCGTCGACGGACCCGGCCATATTCTCGGCATCGTCACGGTCGACGACGTCATCGACGCCATCGTCGAGGAATCGACCGAGGACGCCCAGAAGTTCGGCGGCATGGAAGCAATCGACGAGCCTTATCTGCGGATCGGCTTCCTTGAAATGATCAAGAAGCGCGGCGGCTGGCTGTGCGCGCTGTTCCTTTCGGAAATGCTGACCGCGACTGCGATGCAGTCGTACCAGAGCGAACTCGAGAAGGCGATCGTCCTGACGCTGTTCATCCCGTTGATCATGAGCTCCGGCGGCAATTCCGGCTCGCAGGCCACCTCGCTCCTGATCCGCTCGCTGGCGCTGCACGAGGTGCGGCTGCGCGACTGGTGGCGCGTCGCCTTGCGCGAGTTGCCGACCGGTATCGTGCTCGGCTCCATCCTCGGCGTGATCGGCATTATCAGGATCACGCTCTGGCAGACGCTTGGCCTGTTCGACTACGGTCCGCATTGGATGCTGGTGGCGATCACCGTCGGCGCCGCGCTGGTCGGCATCGTCACCTTTGGCTCGCTGGCGGGATCGATGCTGCCGTTCATCCTCAAGCGCATCGGCTTCGATCCGGCGAGCGCGTCCGCGCCGTTCGTCGCGACGCTGGTCGACGTCACCGGCCTCGTGATCTATTTCGGAGTAGCGGCGGTCATCCTGCACGGCACGCTGCTGTAGGCCGTGTCAGGTGGCAAATAGCCGGCTCGCGGCAAAATCGATGAACGCCCGCAGCCGCGTCGAACCGTATCTGCCTGAAGGCCACAGCAGCCAGAACGCGGCTTCGATCGTCTCCTGCGGCAGCACGATCTGCAGCTGACCGGCTTCGACCGCGTCGCGCATCAGGAAATCGGGCGCCCAGGCGAGTCCCAGGCCTGCAACCGCTGCCGCACGGACCGCTTCGATGTTCGAGCAGATCACGTGAGGCGTTGCTTCCTCGATCGCGGCCTGTGCGCCGCTGGCCAGTTGCCACGCCTGCAGCACGTCGGTGTCGGGATGGCGGAAGCGGATCAGGCGATGCGCCGACAGCGCCGCCTGATCGGCCGGTTCGCCGCATTCGGCGAGATAAGACGGCGCGACGTAGACCGAGAGCCGGAACGGCGGCAGCCTGCGCGACATCAGGCCGGAATCAGGCTGCACGCCGCTGCGGATCGCAAGATCAAAACCCTCCGTCACCAGATCCCTGATGCGGTCGTCGAAATCCAGATCGAGCCGGATCTTCGGATGCGCTTGCGCGAAGGCCGCCAGATGCGGCGCGAGGAAGCGATAGCCGGCGGCAGGCAGGCTGATGCGCAGCAGGCCTTGCGGTTCGCCCGCCGATGCCGACAGCAGTTCGGTGGTCTCGCGCCAATCGTCCTGCAGCCGTCGTGCGCGGCCGAGCAGTAATTCGCCTTCGGGCGTCAGGCTGACGCGCCGCGTCGTCCGCGTGAACAGGCGCACGCCGAGTTGGGCCTCCAGCGTGGCGATCGCCTTTCCGGTCGCTGATGGTGACAGGCCGAGCTTTCTCGCGGCGGCCGCAAAGCTCAGCGTTTCGGCGACGGTGACGAAGGTGACGAGTGACGGCGGGTCTTCCATGGCGGCAGATTAGCGAATTCCGGTCGCCGATGTCGCGAGTTTCCGCCCGATGATCGGCGGCCGCCGACTTTCTATCCTCGGTTCAGTTGAACTCACCGAGGCGCGAACGATGGCACAAGACATCCACACGGATCATGCGAGCTACCAATTGAGCGGGTTTGTCGACGGCGTATGGCATCCGGAGGACCTGGTCGAACTCCCGGGAACGTCCTGGGTCATCGTCAGCTGCATGCAATCTGCGGACCATGGCGGCGGCCTGTTCAAGGTCGATACGGCGCGGCCGTCACACGCGACGGAGCTGCGTTGGGCACCTGCCGCGCAGCGGGCGCGGCTCGGACCTGAAGTCTTCGACCCGCACGGAATCGCGGCGCGGCGTCTCGCCGATGAGACGTTCGAGCTGCTGGTGGTCGATCACGGCGGCGGCGAGGCCATCGACCGCCTGGTGCTCGAGCTCGGCGAGGAGGGGCCTTTCGTTGCAACCGGCGAGCGCCTGGTGCAGCCGCCGCGGACGTCGGCGAATGCAGTGGCGCATCTGCCGGATGGCGGCTTCGTCATGACCAGCATGTTCGATCCGACCGACGGCGAGTTCGTGTCGCGGTTTGCGCGCGGCGAGCCGACCGGGCAGGTGTGGCGCTGGTCGCCGGCCAATGGCTGGAGCCGGTTCGGCGATCAGGCGATGTCCGGCGCCAACGGCATCGCGGTGTCGCGCGATGGTTTCGTCATCACCTGCGAATGGGCTGCGCGTCGCGTCTGGCAGCTCGATCAGGACGGTCGCGCGATCGCGAGC
The DNA here is from genome assembly GCF_042258955.1 of Bradyrhizobium sp. ma5. Lineage (NCBI taxonomy): Bacteria > Pseudomonadati > Pseudomonadota > Alphaproteobacteria > Hyphomicrobiales > Nitrobacteraceae > Bradyrhizobium > Bradyrhizobium sp. ma5. The sequence goes on along the minus strand of NZ_CP170156.1, from coordinate 4,693,896 downwards.
GCCGAGATGGATTTCCTGCCCGACAATTTGCGCTGGACTGCGGACGGGCGGCTGCTACTCGCGGGACAATCCACGCGGCCGGAGGTTCTATTCGGCTGCGAAGCGCGCGGCGATCGCTGCCCGCTGGCGTTCAAGGTCGTCCGGCTCGATCCGGTCAGCCTCGCGATCGAATCTCTGATCGCGGTGGACGAGGCCGGCGCGGTGGCCAAGGGCTTTGGCGGCGCGACGGGAGCGATGGAGGTCGGCGAGCAGATCTGGGTCGGCAGCTTCACCGGACAGCGGATCGGAATCTTCAGTCCATGGTCAGCGTGAGCGCTCGCCGGCTGTGCCCGCCGGCGGTCGCTGCGCCACATCCACAAACTCACTGTCGTCCCGGCGAAGGCCGGGACCCATCACCACCGAAGCTCGTTGTTGAGCGCAGTCGCAGTTCCGCGTTTGCGTGGGATTGGCAGTCTCGATGAACCGTTAGATCACGCGGTATGGGTCCCGGCCTTCGCCGGGACGACGGCGCTCTTCGCTTCGTTCCACAGCGCGTCCATCTCTTCCAGCGTCGCGCCGTCGAGCGAGCGGCCCTGCGCGGCCAGCGCCTGCTCGATATAGGCAAACCGCCGCTCGAACTTGGCGTTGGTTGCGCGCAGCGCGGTTTCCGGATCGGCGTCGACGTGGCGGGCGAGGTTGACCAGCGCGAACATCAGGTCGCCCGTTTCCTCGGCGATCTCGGCCTTGTCGTTGCGGTCGAGCGCCGCCTCGATCTCGTCGGCCTCCTCGCGGATCTTGGCGAGTACGGCGCGCGGGTCGTTCCAGTCGAAGCCGACGGTAGACGCCTTGCGCTGCAGCTCCATCGCCCGCGTCAGGGCAGGGAGGCCGGCCTTCACGCTGGTCAGCAGGGATGTGTGCGCGGTCTCTTCCGGCGGCCGCCGAGCCGCGCGCTCGGCCTTCTCCTCGGCCTTGATGCGCTCCCAGGCGCTCTTGACGCCGGCGGGCTGGATATTGCCGTCCTTGTCGGCAAAGACATGCGGATGACGGCGGATCATCTTCCTCGTGATCGCCTCGACCACGTCTCCGAACGCAAAGGCGTTCTGCTCTTCGGCCATCCTTGCGTGATAGACCACCTGGAGCAGCAGGTCGCCGAGCTCCTCGCGTAGATCGTCGAGATCGCCGCGCGCGATCGCGTCGGCGACCTCATAGGCCTCTTCGATCGTGTAAGGCGCGATGGTCTCGAAATTCTGCACGAGGTCCCATGGGCAGCCGGTCACCGGCGTGCGCAGTGCAGCCATGATCTCGATCAGGCGGGAAATGTCGCGGGAGGGGGTCATGGGACACCGGCATCAGGGAGGTCCTGGCTTTATGCCAAAACACCCCTCCCGATCCCAGCAAAACACGCCGGAATCGCGACGCCGTCCACGGATTGGCCGCGGCGCCGTCAGGTGCTAAATCGCGTTCCATGACCGATCAGAACAATTCCGACACCGCGCTGGTGCTGTTTTCCGGCGGCCAGGATTCCACCACCTGTCTGGCCTGGGCGTTGGACCGCTTCGCGCGCGTCGAAATGCTCGGTTTCACCTACGGCCAGCGCCATGCGATCGAGCTCGATTGCCGTGACCGCCTGCTGGCCGGCATCAGGGCGCTGCGGCCGGATTGGGCAGCAAAGCTCGGCGACAGCCACACACTGGCGATCCCGACGCTGTCGGAGATATCAGACACCGCGCTGACCCGCGACGTCGCGATCGAAATGGGCGCGGACGGACTGCCGAACACCTTCGTGCCCGGCCGCAACCTTGTGTTCCTCACCTTCGCGGGCGCACTGGCCTATCGGCGCGGCATCCGCCACATCATCGGCGGCATGTGCGAGACTGACTATTCCGGCTATCCGGATTGCCGCGACGAGACCATCAAGGCGCTGCAATCCGCGCTCAGCCTCGGCATGGCGAGGGACTTCGAGCTGCACACGCCGCTGATGTGGCTCGACAAGGCGGCGACCTGGCGGCTTGCGCACGCGCTCGGCGGGGCAGGGCTGGTCGATCTGATCCGCGAGCACTCGCACACCTGCTATCTCGGCGAACGCGGCGCGCAGCACGATTGGGGCTATGGCTGCGGCGAGTGCCCGGCCTGCAGCCTGCGGGCCAAGGGCTGGCGGGAATATGTCGCGCAGGGCGGCCCGTAACCGTGGGCAGATAGCACTCCGCAGGGGCGCACTGCCAAAATATTGAAAACAACCCCATGCAAAGGAGTCGGCTGCTGCCGGCGTTCGACACGGCAACTTGACACGTCGGGCAACTCAGCGGTATTCTTCTATTATTCCGAAATTGTGTAAGGCGCCAAGACGACGGTGTGTGAGGCGCCCACACTGTCATCGCCCGGCTTGACCGGGCGATCTAGTACGCCGCGGCTTCTCCGCTCAAACACTGGCGTCTCTGGAATACTGGATCACCCGCTTTCGCGGGTGATGACACCGAACAAGCTGTTGAGCGAGCGTCGATGTGAAGAGCGCGCCGCTACCCGAAATCCTTAGCCGTCAGCACGATCGGCTGGCCGTGCGGGGTGCGGTCGGCGGCGTGGTCCCAGGCGTCGCGGTAGCGGTGCAGGGTCTCCGCTGTCGTGACGCCCTTGGCGGCCACGAGGTGTTCGAGCGTCGCTAGCCAATGCTGGTAGTAGGTCTCGCCGGTGTCGGGATCGCCGGCCGCCTGCGCGCGCTTGATTTGATCGGCCAGCGCCGCGGCCCATTCGGGCCAGGTGAACACGCCGCGGTCATGCAGCGTCAACGCCATGGCGAAGGCCTGCGCCTCCCACGGCGCGCGGAACACCGGGCCATCCTGATCGCGGGGAATGCTGGACACGACGCTGGTCGCGCGCGCGGCGGCGCCGGTATCCATCAGACCGCCTCCAGATACGGCTCGAACGCGTCGATCGAAACCTTGATGGTCGGATCGGAGTCCGGTCCCCACAATTCGCGTCCATCGAACACGACGGTGTACAGCCATTGCGGATGCTCGCCGGCATCGTTGGCCACCGTATCGGGAAACACGTGACAGCCGTGATCGCGCTCGACCACCCCGACATGCCCGCGCACGTAGCGCGGCAGCCGCGTGTGCGTGGCGGGATGGATGTTCTTCGCCCGCACCCGATCGCCGGCCTTGAATTTCGCCGGCGCCGGTGCGGTGCGGCCGAACTTGCCGCGCACCATGATGCGCTCGACGTCGGCCATCGAGAACTTGCCGTGCTTGAGCGATTTTGCCGGCGCGACGGAATGTCCGGCGGCGACGTCGTCGTTGGAGATATAGCCCTTGTCGAGCAGCAGGGCTTCCAGCCCGAGCAGCCATTTCCTGTAGTAGGAGCTCGACAGATAGACCTGCGGGGGCAGGGTCTCGCGATAGAAGCGCGATGCATCGATGTTGAAGGCGCCGGCGGCGCCCATCGCGCGGACCATGGCTAGCACCCGCGATTCCCATTCCTGATGGAACATCGGCTCGTTCGGTTCGGGCTCGACCTTGCCGAACCCGTCCATGCCGCCCATGTCGTGGACGCCGTTCACGACGGTGCTCCCGGGGTTTTCGGGAAGCCGGTACCGATCATGGAATCGCGCGTCACGAGATCGGCGAGCTGTTCCTCGCTCCAGCCCTCGGTGCCTGCGGGCCGCATCGGCAGCACCAGGAAGCGCGTTTCGGCTGTACTGTCCCAGACCCGGATTTCCGTCTCCTTCGGCAGGCTGACGCCGAAATCGGCGAGCACGCCGCGCGGATCCTTGACCGCGCGCGAGCGGTACGGCGAGGCCTTGTACCAAACCGGCGGCAGCCCGAGCATTTCCCAAGGGTAACACGAGCACAAAGTGCAGACGACCATGTTGTGACGGCCGGGCGTGTTCTCGATCGCAACCAGATGGTCGCCGACCCGGCTGACATGGCCGAGGGTGCCGACCGCCTTGCTGGCGTCCTCGAGCAGCGCCTTCTTGAAGGCGGGATCGGTCCAGGCCTTGGCCACGACCTTGGCGCCGTTATGCGGGCCGATCTTCGTCTCATAGGCCTGCACGATGGCGTCGAGCGCGGCAGCCTCGACGTAGCCCTTTTCGGTCAGGATCGATTCCAGCGCGCGCACGCGCAGCTCGGTCTCCGACAGTTCGGAATTGTCGTGATCGTGGTGGTGATGATCATGTTCGCTCATGCCTACAGAATAGGCGAAATCGCCGTGCTATGTCGAGGCAAGCAGTACACAACAATGCGAGCTGGGAGGTATGCGTGGTTGACGATGTGACGATCGAGAAGGGCCTCGGACCAGAGGGCCGCATCGCCGTGGTGCGGTTCGACCGCGGCGACGGTATCAACGCGCTGTCGCCGGAGGCGCTGCGGCAATTGACCGATGCGGCGCGCAGTTTCGAGGACGATGGCGAAACCTCGGTGGTGGTGCTCACCGGCGGCGCCAAATCGTTCAGCGCCGGCTTCGACCTCAAGGATGCCGAAGGGCGCTCGCGCCAGACCATGGATATGGGCACGCTGCGCCGTCACCTGAAGCTCGGGCCGCGGCTGACGCGCGCCTGGCAGGAGATGGAACAGATCACGATCGGCGCGATCGAGGGCTTTTGCGTCGGCGGCGGCGTGGCGCTCGCGGTCGCGCTGGATTTCCGCGTCATGGCGCGCGATGCGCATCTTCGCGTGCCGGAGATCGCGCTCGGCATGAACATGAGCTGACAGAGCGTGCCGCGCATGCTGCATCTGATGGGGCCAGCGCGCACCAAGCAGGCCGTGATCCTGGCCGACGACCGGATCTCCGCCGAGGAGGCCTACGAATGGGGCTTGGTGGAGCAGGTGACTGATCCGGGCAAATCGTATGATGCTGCGATGGCGCTCGCGGCCAAGGTCGCCGCCCAGCCGCCGATTTCGGTGGCGATGACCAAGCTGACGGTCAACCGCCTGGCGCATGCGCTCGACGATCTCGCCGGCCACATGGATCTCGACCAGTTCGCGCTGGCGAGCCTGACCGACGACCACAAGGAAGGCGTCGCGGCCTTCCTCGGACGGCGCAAGCCGCGCTTCAGGGGACGCTGACCAGTACGCCTAGCGTTTGGTAATGCGGTCGTGGGCGGCGAGGTCGGCCTCCCAACCGAACACCGAGCGGCCGTCAAGGGCCGGCGAACGCGCGCGCTCGTTGGCGACGAAGGCATCGAAGGACGGGCCGGTTGCGGTCAGCTCCAGCCTGCGGGCCTGGTCATCCAGCCGCTTCAGCGCCTGCAACTCCTCGTCGCGGCCGAGCTTGGCCTGCCGTACCGCCGATTTCAGCACGCCGATGGTCTCGTCATAGACCTTGATCGGCACCGGAAACGGATGACGGTCCTTGCCGCCATGCGCGAGCGAGAAACGCGCCGGATCGCGGAAGCGATACGGCGTCCCGTGGACGACCTCGGCGACCATGGCGAGCGACTCCACGGTGCGGGCACCGACGCCGGGCGTCAGCAGCAGTTCGGGGAAATCCAGCGGCCCGCGCTCCGCGGCGGCGGCGAGGGTGCCATGCAGGCGGCGGATGAAGACATCGCTCGACCGCACGTCGTGATGCGCGGGCATAATCAGGTGCAACAGATCGCCCTGCGCCTCCACCTGCTCGGTCAGTTCGGCATATTCATGCGCGATGCCGTCAGGACCGAGCGCGGCGAGCAGATCGAGCTGGGCCTGGCGCGAGGCGTCGGCGCGGTGATCGGTGAGATTGACGATCTCGCCCTGCGCTGGACCATCGATCGCGCTGTGCGGCTCGTCGACGAAGCTGCGCAGCCCCTCGGAATGCCAGTGGTAGCGTCGCGCCTGTCGCTTGTGATCGTTCATGCCTTGCTGGACCACGGTCCATTTGCCTTCCGCGGTGACGAAGAAGCCATGCAGGTAGAGCTCGAAACCGTCCTGGACCGCGGCACTGTCGACCTTGGCGACCAGACGGCTGGCGCGGGTGAGGGCGACGCCGTCAACGCCGGTCCGGTCGCCCAGCGCCGACAATTCGTCCGGCGTGCGCCGCGAATGCTTGCCGCGACCACCGCAGACGTAGATGCCGAGCTCGTCCTGCAGCGGCGCCAGCCCGCGCTTGAGCGCGCCGATGACGCTCGTGGTGATACCCGACGAATGCCAGTCCATGCCCATGACGGCACCGAACGACTGGAACCAGAACGGATGCGAGAGCCGCTGCAGGAACGCGTCGCGGCCGTAATGATGGACCACGGCCTGCGTGATGATCGCACCCAGCGTCGCCATGCGCTCCGCCAGCCACGGCGGCACGCGTCCACCATGGAGCGGAAGATCGGCGCTGCCGGTACGTCGAACCATTGGTCTCCAAGTCTCGAACTGTTGTCGTGGAGTCGGGGGCAGACTATCAGGCAAAGCCTTCGGGGGGGGAATCCCCGCACAAGACCGACACACAGAACGGAATTCCTTAGCTTTTTCTTGAAAGTTTCCCTTCACAAAAAAGCGCGAAATCCTCCATAGGAGTGTCGTAACGGGGTGGTTCCCCGACATAGGATTGTCGCGCCTTCTGGAAACGCTCGGAAAACCCGAAATCATGATCATGGACCGTGGAATTGCCGACGCGATAGGCAAGGGCGATCTGTCTGGGCCTCGTTCGCCGCGTCTCAACCGCCGGGCGTTTCTGTTCGGCTCCGCTGCCGGTCTTGCCGCACTGGGCCTGGCCGGTTGTGCCTCGGACTACATGAGCCTGGCCGAGGCTGAGAAAGTCTACGGGCCCGTGCCCGACGAGAAATTCCCGATCCCAGGGGTCGATGTTAGCAAGGTCAAACCGCAATATTTTCGCAAGACAGTGCGCTACGACAGCGACGAGGCGCCCGGTACGATCATCATCGATCCCAGCAAGTACTATGTTTACCGCATCGAAGGTGAGGGCAACGCGACGCGCTATGGCGCCAATGTCGGCCGCGATGGATTCCGGTGGAGTGGGGAGGCTTATGTCGGGCGCAAAGCCGAATGGCCTACCTGGACGCCACCCAAGGAGATGATCGCGCGCCAGCCGGAGGCGGGCAAATATGCTCGCGGCATGCCGGGAGGTCTCGATAATCCACTCGGTGCCCGCGTGCTCTACCTCTATCAAAACGGGGCGTACACGCTTTACACGATCTATAGCACCAGTGACCCCGAAACGATCGGGAACGGCATTACGAGCGGCTGCACCGGCCTCCTCAGTCAGGACATGATCGACCTCTATTCGCGAACGCCGCTCAAAACGAAAGTGATCGTGCTGCCGGCCTAGGCAACGGCAGGCCGAGGATGCGCTCGCATCGGAGCAGGCGGCCGTCGCAGGGCAACGCAATCACGCACGATGCGGACAAGAAAACCTGACGCGCTTTCCGGATCGAAGGCGCGCGTATCCGGCCAGCGCGATCCGGCTGTTCGCGCAGATGCTTGGCGAAAGCCTTCCGCAGGTCTTTCGATTGCGCCGCCTTCGCCATCTTCGGCAGCGTCTTCACCTGCGGCCATGACCGACACCGGCGCGTCGCGGATGGTCAGCAGGACATACTGGGAGCGACCTTAGAGATCGCAGAGCCGATGATGGCTGCGCCCGAGCGCGACGGATGAAATGCGAACCGTATAGGGGGAGCCACGGCTGGGTCGCCAAACCGGATCGGCTTCCATATCCGTAATTCGCATAAGGTATATTATGGAATATTTATATCTACAATTAGATCAGATATTTAGTGGGAAATCTTCGCACCGGATCGCAGCTTGGCGCCTGTCCGGGCTCGTCCCGGTCATTGGTTCTGCTGGTCCAGGCAGCACAGCGATCCTCGCCCAAGCGTCTCCGTCAGAAAGCCGATATTGCCGCGGCGTACGGACGCTGCAATAAGCGCCAGCTGTGCAGAGATCGCTGGTGACCCCGCGGCATCAGGTCCGTATAGGATGGCATCTCAGAACAACAACAAGCCTCTCGAGGGAGCAAACCCAATGAGCTTTTCACGACGCACGCTGCTGAAGGTTTCCGCCGCTTCCGCCGTTCTGGGCGGAATTGGCGCGCCGTATGTCGCGCGCGCCCAGTCGGCCGAGTTCTCGTACAAGTTCGCCAACAACCTGCCGGAGTCGCATCCGTTCGTGGCGCGCGCCCGGGAGATGGCCGCGGCGATCAAGACCGAGACCAACGGCCGGTTTGACCTGCAGGTGTTTCCGAACAGCCAGCTCGGTTCCGATACGGACATGCTGAGCCAGGTGCGCTCCGGCGGCGTCGAGTTCTTCACGCTGTCCGGCCTGATCCTGGCGACCCTGGTGCCGGCAGCCTCGATCAACGGCATCGGTTTCGCATTCCCGGACTATCCCACGGTCTGGAAGGCCATGGATGGCGAGCTCGGCGCCTATGTGCGCGGCGAGATCAACAAGGCCGGCCTCGAGGTCATGGACAAGATCTGGGACAACGGCTTCCGCCAGACCACGTCGTCGACCAAGCCGATCAACGGTCCCGACGATCTCAAGGGCTTCAAGATCCGCGTGCCGGTGTCGCCGCTGTGGACCTCGATGTTCAAGGCGTTCGATGCATCGCCCGCCTCGATCAATTTCAGCGAGGTCTATTCGGCGCTGCAGACCAAGATCGTCGAAGGCCAGGAGAACCCGCTGGCGCTGATCTCGGCCGCCAAGCTGTACGAGGTGCAGAAATACTGCTCGATGACCAACCACATGTGGGACGGCTTCTGGTTCCTGATGAACCGCCGGGCCTGGGCGGCGCTGCCGGACGATATCAAGACCATCGTCGCCAAGAACGTCAACGCGGCGGCCGTCAAGGAGCGCGAGGACACCGAGAAGCTCAACGCCACCGTGAAGCAGGAGCTCACCGGCAAGGGCCTCGTGTTCAACCAGCCCGAGGTCGGGCCGTTCCGCGACAAGCTGCGCGCCGCCGGCTTCTACGCCGAGTGGAAGGGCAAGTACGGCGAGAAGGCCTGGGATCTGCTCGAGAAGTCCGTCGGCAAACTGTCCTGATCGATCCAGCGGGAGGCATGCCAGGAGGATTGCCATGGCTCATGTCGAGATGACGCCGGCCGTGGCCGGCGAGGCGGCGTCACAGCCCCCCCGCCGCCGCTCTGTTCTCGGTCCCATCGAGGCGGCGCTCGGATGGCTGGTCGAAATCCCGGCGGCGATCCTTGTCGTCGCCGAGGTCGTGATCCTGTTCGCCGGCGTGGTGTCGCGTTACGTGCTGCACGCGCCGCTGATCTGGTCCGACGAACTGGCGTCGATCCTGTTCCTGTGGCTTGCGATGCTTGGGTCCGCGGTGGCGTTCCGCCGCGGTGAGCACATGCGGATGACGGCACTGGTCGCAAGCGCCGGGCCGAGGCTGTGGGCCTATCTCGACGTGGTCGCGACCTGCGCCGCGCTGGCCTTCCTGATCCTGATCGTGCGGCCGGCCTATGAATACGCCTACGAAGAGAGCTTCATCACGACGCCGGCGCTGCAGATCTCCAACACCTGGCGCGCGGCGGCGCTGCCGGTTGGCATCTGCCTGATGGGGCTGTTTGCGCTGCTGCGGCTGGCGCGGGTCGGCGATTTCAAGACCTTCCTGCTGGCCGCATTGACGGTCGTCGCGCTGATTGGCGTGTTCTGGCTGGCGCAGCCGATGCTGCGGCCGCTCGGCAACCTCAATCTGATCATCTTCTTCGTCGGCGTGGTCGGCTTCTGCGTGTTCGCCGGCGTTCCGATCGGCTTTGCCTTCGGCATGGCGATCTTCGGCTATCTGGCGCTGACCACGCGGACGCCGTTGATGGTGCTGGTCGGCCGGATGGACGAGGGCATGAGCCACCTCATTCTGCTGTCGGTGCCGCTGTTCGTCTTCCTTGGCCTGCTGATCGAGATGACCGGCATGGCGCGCGCGATGGTGGCGTTCCTGGCGAGCCTGCTCGGGCATGTCCGCGGCGGCCTGCATTACGTGCTGGTCGGCGCCATGTACCTGGTCTCCGGCATCTCCGGATCGAAGGCCGCCGACATGGCCGCCGTGGCGCCCGTGCTGTTCCCGGAAATGAAGGAGCGCGGCGCCAAGCCGGGCGATCTGGTCGCCCTGCTCGCCGCCACCGGCGCGCAGACCGAAACCATTCCGCCGAGCCTCGTCTTGATCACGATCGGCTCGGTCACCGGCGTCTCGATCTCGGCGCTGTTCACCGGCGGTCTGCTGCCGGGCGTCGTGCTGGCAATCACGCTGTCGGGGCTGGTGTGGTGGCGCTACCGCGGCGAAGACCTCAGCCACGTCCAGCGCGCCACCGGCAGCGAGATCGGCAAGGCGCTGGTGTTCGCCCTGCCCGCATTGGCCCTGCCCTTTGTGATCCGCTACGCCGTGGTCGAAGGCATCGCCACGGCCACCGAAGTCTCGACCATCGGCATCGTCTACGCCATTGTCATCGGCCTGTTGATCTACCGCAAGTTCAACTGGCGGCGGCTGGTGCCGATGCTGATCGACACGGCGTGCCTGTCGGGCGCCATCCTTTTCATCATCGGTACCGCGACCGGCATGGCCTGGGGCCTGACCCAGTCCGGCTTCTCGCGCGCGCTGGCCGCGTCGATGGCCGGGCTGCCCGGTGGTTCGGCGACCTTCATCGCGGTCTCGATCCTGGCCTTCGTGATCCTCGGCAGCGTGCTCGAGGGCATTCCGGCCATCGTGCTGTTCGGGCCGCTGCTGTTTCCGATCGCGCGCCAGGTCGGCGTCCACGAGGTGCACTACGCCATGATCATCATCCTGGCGATGGGCATCGGATTGTTCGCGCCGCCGTTCGGCGTCGGCTATTATGCTGCCTGCGCCATTGGGCGCGTCGATCCGGCCGAGGGTATCCGGCCGATCTGGGGCTACATGCTGGCGCTGTTGATCGGCCTGATCATTGTCGCCATCTTCCCCTGGATATCGATCGGTTTCCTTTAAGGCAGCTTGCGGATGGGATAGAGCCATGAGTGCAGCTCAAAACCAGTACTCGATCGGGCTCGACAAGACGCCCGCCAACTACGTGCCGCTGACGCCGCTGAGCTTCCTGGCGCGCTCGGCCGCGGTCTATCCCGACCATGTCAGCGCGGTCTATGAGGGCCGCAGCTTCACCTGGAAAGAGACCTACGAGCGCTGCAAGCGCTTCGCGTCCTATCTTGCAGGGCGCGGCATCGGCCACGGCGATACGATCGCGGCGATGCTGCCGAACATCCCGGCGATGAACGAGCTGCACTTCGCGGTGCCGATGACCGGAGCGGTACTGAACGCGCTCAACATCCGCCTCGATGCGGAATCGATTGCGTTCCAGCTCGATCATGGCGGCGCCAGGATCGTCTTGGTCGATCCCGAATTCTCCGGCGTGATCGCGGAAGCCTTGACCCTGATGAAGGGCCCGAAACCGTTCGTGATCGACGTCGACGATGCCGCCTTCAGTGGCGGCAAGCGGATCGGCGAGATCGAATATGAGGCGGCTGTCGCGTCAGGCGACCCTGCATTCGTGGAGCGGCCGCCGGCCGACGAATGGGATGCGATCGCGCTGAGCTATACGTCGGGCACAACAGGCAATCCGAAGGGCGTCGTGACCCATCACCGCGGCGCCTACCTGAACGCCGTCAGCAACATCCTCGCCGGCAATCTCGGCCAGCATCCGGTCTATCTCTGGACGCTGCCGATGTTTCACTGCAATGGCTGGTGCTTCCCCTGGACCATCGCGGCGACTGCCGGCGTCAATGTCTGCTTGCGCAAGGTCGATCCCACAAAAATCTTCGAGCTGATCCCGAAGCACGGCGTCACCCACATGTGCGGCGCGCCGATCGTCTACAACACGCTGATCAATGCGCCCGACGCGCCGAAGGGCTGCAAGGCGAAGTCCGTCGTCGGCCTGATCGCCGGCGCGGCGCCGCCGGTTGCCGTGCTCGAGGGCGCCGAGCGGATCGGCATCAAGCTGACCCATGTTTACGGGCTGACCGAAGTCTACGGCCCCGCCTCGGTCTGCGCCGAGCAGCCGGGCTGGGACGAACTGTCCGCCGATGCGCGTGCGCAGCTGAAGCGGCGTCAGGGCGTGGCCTACCCGCTGCAGGAAGACGTCACCGTGCTCAATCCCGAGACCATGCGCGAGGTGCCGCGCGACGGCGAGACCATCGGCGAGGTCATGTTCCGCGGCAACATCGTGATGAAGGGTTATCTGAAGAACGAGAAGGCGACGCAGGAAGCTTTCGCCGGCGGCTGGTTTCACACCGGCGATCTCGGCGTGCTCGACGAGCACGGCTACGTCATCATCAAGGACCGCTCGAAGGACATCATCATCTCCGGCGGCGAGAACGTCTCGTCGGTCGAGGTCGAGGATATCCTCTACAAGCACCCGGCCGTGCTGTTCGCCGCGGTCGTCGCAAAACCCGACCCGAAATGGGGCGAAGTGCCCTGCGCCTTCCTCGAGCTGAAGGACGGCGCCAAGGCGACCGAGGCCGAGATCATCGCCTATTGCCGCGAGCACATGCCGGGGTTCAAGACGCCGAAGTCTGTGGTGTTCGGCGTGATCCCGAAGACATCCACGGGCAAGATCCAGAAATTCCTGCTGCGCAACCAGGTCGGATCAGCCAAGGCGATCTCGGCCTGAGCGGTTACGACGCTCAGCCCTCCGCAAGGCGGCCGAGCAGCCCGTACAGCAGTCGCCTCTCGTCGGCCTTGAGCGGCGCCAGCGTCGTCGCGGTGCATTCGGTCTCGATCGGGATCAGCTGCTCGACGAGCGCCACGCCGGCCGTGGTCAGATCGATCAGGATCAGCCGTTTGTCGGTCGCGTCGCGCCGGGTCGCGACCAGCCGCCGCTTCTTCAGCCGCAGCACGACGTCGCGGATATTGGCCGGCTCCATCGCAACCAGCCGCCCGAGCAGGTTCTGCGACAGCGCTCCGCGCTCGTAGAGCCGGGCCAGCGTGGCATATTGCGGGGCCGTCAGATCGTAGGACCCGATCCGCTCGACCAGGTTGGACGAGGCGCGTTGGTACGCCTTGCGCAGCAGGAAGCCGACCTGGTCCTCCAGCCTGTAGTCCGATGCAACGCGCCTGACGGGCGCCGCTGCTTTAGTCGACGTTCTCGGCATCGCGGTACATCACCTTCTGGCGCGTGGTCGAAACCCATTCGTCGATCTGGGCTTCGGTCATGAAGTGCTGATCATCGAACCTGTTCCAGTTGCTGATATCGGCCAGGCTCTTCTTCCAGCGCTTGTACGGCGGCTTGGCCGGCGGACCGAAGCACATGATGTCGAGCACGGACAATTCATCGGGGATGCCGAGCAGCGGCTTCATCGCCTGCTGCGCCTTCTCCTGCCCGATCGCGGTCACCCACCAGACGTTATAACCGAGCGCTGCCGCTGCGAGATGCGCCGACATCGTCGCCGCCGCCACGCTCTGCAGCAGGATTCGCTCGGCATTCTCCTTGTACATCTTGTCGAGCTCGGAGCCGTCGTTGAGCACCGGAAACGCCTTGACCCAGCGGAAGTCGCTGGCGACGACGATGAAACCGGGGGCCGACGCGAGGCCGCGATAGTCGGGCGTCGGAAACTTCATCTTGAGCCGGGCGCGTGCGACCTGCTCCTCGCGGAAATATTCCGTGATCTTGTTCTTGAGGTCCTGATCGGTGACGGAAATGAAGTGCCAGGGTTGTGCATTGGCGCCCGACGGCGTGTGCCGCGCGGCCTCCAGGATCATGTCGTAATGCTCCGGCGGCATCACGTAGCCGGAATCGAACGCCCGGGTCGTCAGGCGGTTCTTCACGACGTCCATCAGCGCGTCATATCGCGTGCGATCGGTGTAATCGCGCGTTGCCACGGCTTCCGTCATCTGCTCCTCCCGGTCTATCGTTATCGTTATGATCATAACGATATGCCCTTTGCGTGAAAGGTCAAGACAGGACCGTTGGCGATCGTATGCAACCGCCGCCTGCCGAGCGGCGGGTTCATGGCGGTGGTCGCGGGAAAACCCGATCCGAAATGGGGGAAGTCCTCTGTGCCGCTGTCGAACAGAGGGAAGGCGCGCGGGTGACGGAGCCCGCACGTTCCCGAAGACATCGGCCGAAAGATCCAGAAATTTCGGCGGCGCTATCGGTTCGGTTCAGCGAAACGGTTTTGGGGTGAGGCAATCACATGATCGTCGTTCGCCGGTAGACACAGCGAGCGATGCCTCACCGCGTCGATGAAGGCCAGGATTTCTGCAATCGCGGGATCCGCGTCGGCCAATTGCCTTACCTCGTGCAGACGCGCGGCAAACACGCCAGGGCTGCGAAATAGTTTCTGATAGAACGCCCGGATCACCGCGAGGCGTTCGCGGGTAAATTCGCGGCGTCGCATGCCAACCAGGTTGAGCCCGGCGAGACCCGCGTACTGGCCGCTTGCAAGGCCAAACGGGATGACATCGCCACGTACGCAACTTGTCGCCCCGATCATCGCCTGCGCCCCAATTCGAACGAATTGATGGGCGGATGAGAGGCCTCCCATAAAGACAAAATTGCCGATTTCGCAATGGCCGCCCAGCGTCGCGGACGTGGCGAAGATGACGTCGTTCCCTATGACGCAGTCGTGACCGACATGGCTGCAGTTCATGAAATAGCCGCGATCGCCGACGCGGGTAACACCGCCACCCGCGACGGTTCCGGCATTCATGGTGACGTGCTCGCGGATCGTGCAGTCCTGACCGATCTGAAGTTTGGTCAGTTCGCCGCGATAGCTCAGGGCTTGCGGAGGTGTGCCGAGCGAGACGAACGGATAGATCGTGCAGCCGCCACCGATCGTGGTCTCCGCGGTCATGTGGACGTGCGCGATCAGCTTGCAGTTTGCGCCGATAATGACGCGGGAACCAATAACGCAATAGGGACCGATCGACGTGCCGGCGCCGATCACCGCCCCATCCTCAATCCGCGCAGTGGGATCGATGAGCATACAGTTCCCTCAAAAACGGATTATTCGCGACCTTCAGCAGAGGGCAAGCTCAGGCAGAGTGCAAGCTCAAATGCCGTCCGCCGGGCGTGACCGGTCGGATTTATTGCCGCGCGACGCGACCGGTTGCTTCAGCCTGCCCGATCGAGCGTCAGGCGCATGCCGTCATAGGCCGGGATCACGCCGGCCGGCAGGCTCTGCCGCAGCACCTCATAGTCGAGGTCGGAATGCATGTTGGTGATGACCGCGCGCTTCGGCTTGAAGCGCTCGATCCACGACAGCGCGTCGGCAACGCTGAAATGGCTCGGATGCGGCGCATAGCGCAGGCCGTCGACGATCCAGAGATCGAGACCTTCAAGCGTCGGCCAGCTCTCTTCGGGAATGTCGTGCAGATCGGGCGTGTAGGCGGCATCTCCAATGCGGTAGCCGAGCGCGGGAATTTGGCCATGCTTCACCAGGAAGGCCTCGAGCTTCAGCGGACCGCCCTTCCCCTGCACCGAGTGGCTCTCGCCGGCCTCGATCGAATGCCGGGTCAGGATCGGCGGATAGTCGCTGCCTTCCGGCGAGATGAAGCAGTAGGAGAACCGCGCCATGATGTCCTTGGCGGTCGACTGGTTGAAGTAGACCGGGATGCGGCGGCGCTGATGCAGCACCACCGAGCGCAGATCGTCGATGCCGTGGGTCTGGTCGGCATGCTCATGCGTCAGAAACACCGCATCGATATGCTCGACATTGCCGTCGATCAGCTGCTCGCGCAGATCGGGCGAGGTATCGATCACGACCCGCGTGGTGCCGTGCTCCATCGTGCGCTCGGCCATGATCGAGCAACGGCGGCGGCGGTTTTTGGGATTGTTGGGATCGCATGCGCCCCAGCCGAGTGCCGGACGTGGCACGCCGGCGGATGAGCCGCAGCCCAGAATGGTCAGTGTCAGCGTCATGCAGCAACCTTCGGCGCCGGCACCTTGGAGAACAGCCGGAAGAAGTTTTCAGTGGTCTGCCGCGAGATCTCCTCCAGCGAGACGCCGCGGGTTTCAGCGAGCACCTTGGCGACCTCGACAACATAGGACGGCTCGTTGCGCTTGCCGCGGAATTTTCCGGGCGCAAGATACGGCGCGTCGGTCTCGACCATGATGCGATCGGCCGGCAGCTCCGCAGCCAGTGCGCGAAGGGCCTCCGACTTCTTGAACGTCAGGATGCCCGTGAAAGAGATCGACAGCCCGAGCGCGATCGCCTTCATCGCGAGCTCGCGGCCGCCGGTGTAGCAATGCAGGACGGCCTTGAACGCCCCCTTCGCGATTTCGTCCTCCAGGATGCGGCCGCAGTCCTCGTCGGCCTCCCGGGTGTGGATCACGAGCGGCAGGCCGGTTTCGCGGGCCGCGGCGATATGCGCGCGAAAGCCACGCTCCTGGGCCTCGCGCGAACCATGCTCATAGAAGTAATCGAGCCCCGCCTCGCCGAGCGCCACGACCTTCGGATGCCTGGTCAGCTCGATCAGCTCGCTTGCCGGGATGCCGTCCTCTTCGTCGGCATGATGCGGATGGGTGCCGACCGAACAGTAGACGTCGGGAAAGCGCTCAGCGATCGCAAGCAGACCGCCGAGCCGCTTGACCCGGGTCGAGATCGTGACCATGCGGCCGATGCCGGCCGCTTCGGCGCGCCCGACGATCCCGTCGAGATCGTCGGCGAAGTCAGGAAAATCGAGATGGCAGTGACTGTCGACCAGCATGACTTTCGAACCGTTCACTCGGTCTTCGGTTCCACGTAGCGTGGGAATACGCCGACGGGCGCCGGCAAAACCGTGCCCGGCTTGATCCGCTCCGCGACATCAGCGAAACTACGCGCATCCGCTGATATGCCGAGGCTGTCGAGCATCTTGCCGCAGGATTCCGGCATCACGGCCTGCGCCATGATCGCGATCTGGCGCACGACTTCGGCGGTGACATACAGCACCGTCTTCTGGCGTGCCGGATCGGTCTTCGCCAAGGCCCACGGCGCCTCACCGGCAAAGTAGCGGTTGGCTTCGGCGACCACGGCCCAGACGGTGTTGAGCCATTGATGGATCTGCTGCGTCGCTATTGCGGTCCGCGACGTCTCCAGCATGGCGTCGGCCTGCGCCAGGATCGCCTTGTCGTTGTCGCTAAACTCGCCGGGCTCCGGCAGCACGCCGCCGAGTTGCTTGGCGATCATCGACAGCGAACGCTGCGCGAGATTGCCGAAATCATTGGCGAGGTCGGCATTGATGCGCGCGACGATGGCCTCGTGGTTGTAATTGCCGTCCTGGCCGAACGGCACTTCGCGCAGGAAGAAGTAGCGCACCTGGTCGACGCCGTACTGGTTCGCCAGATTGAAGGGATCGACCACGTTGCCGACCGACTTCGACATCTTCTCGCCCCTGTTGAACAGGAAGCCGTGCGCATAGACGCGTCTCTGCAACGGGATGCCGGCCGACATCAGGAAGGCCGGCCAGTACACCGCGTGGAAGCGGATGATGTCCTTGCCGATGATGTGCACGTCGGCCGGCCAGTAGCGCCAATTCTTGTCGTTCTCGTCGGGATAGCCGACGCCGGTGATGTAGTTGGTCAGTGCGTCGACCCAGACATACATCACGTGCTCGGGATCGTTGGGGACCTTGACGCCCCAGTCGAAGGTGGTGCGCGAGATCGAGAGGTCCTTCAGCCCGCCCCGCACGAAGCTCATCACCTCGTTGCGGCGCGAATCCGGGCCGATGAAATCAGGCTGGCTCTCATAGAGGTGCAGCAGCTTGTCCTGATAGGCCGAGAGCTTGAAGAAATAACTCTTCTCCTCGACCCATTCGACCGGCGTGCCCTGCGGGCCGCGGCGGACATTGTCCTCGCCGACCGTGGTCTCGTCCTCGGCGTAATAGGCCTCGTCGCGCACCGAATACCAGCCGGCGTAGGCGTCGATATAGATGTCGCCATTGTCCTGCATGCGGCGCCAGATTTCCTGCACCGACTTGTGGTGCGCGGGCTCCGAGGTGCGGATGAAACGGTCGAACGAGACGTTGAGCCGCTCGTCCATCTCCTTGAAGCGCGCGGCGTTGCGGGTCGCGAGATCGTAGGGTGTCATCCCCTCGCCGGCCGCGGTCTGGATCATCTTCTGTCCGTGCTCGTCGGTGCCGGTCAGGAAGAACACGTCCTTGCCGTCGAGCCGCTGGAAGCGCGCCAATGCGTCGGTCGCGATCGCCTCATAGGCGTGGCCGATATGCGGCTGGCCGTTCGGATAAGCGATCGCGGTGGTGATGTAGTAGACGTTGCCGCGGTCCGCGGCAGGTGCGGAGACCGACGCGGGCGCAGCAGCCGTTGCTGCGGGTTTGGGTTGCCTGTGTGCGCGGACAATTTCCACCTTCGGCGCCTTCTCTGCGGCTGAAGCTTTCGGCGCAGCGGGCTTCCTTGCAGCCGGAGCCACAGTCGTCGCGGCTGCCCTCTTCGGCGGAGCCTTGGTGGGCTTCGTGGCAGCCTTCCTGGCCGTCTTCTTCGCAGCCTTCTTGACGGCCTTCTTGGCGACCTTCTTCGCAGCCGACTTCTTGGCTCCTGTCTTGGCCTTTGCAGCCTTCTTCGTCTTCTTGGTGACGCGCCCACCCTTCTTGGTCTTGGCAGCGCGTGACTTCGCCGTGGCCTTCCTGGTCGCGCGAGCGGGCGATGCCTTCTTCGTCTTCTTGGCCTTTTTCGACGATTTCTTCTTAGCGGTCGCCACCACGGAATCCTTTGCAGATCGAAACGAGATTGTCGGGAGTGTTGTCAGACGGATGTGTCTTCGGACGAGTGTGTTTTCGGACGAGAGCGCATTCAGACAGATTGTTTTCAGACTTGGCGTCTATCGGGTCGCGTCCGCGAGCATCGAAAACACCGAGAAAACCAGCGGCTTGCGCTCCAGATTGTAGGCTTCGGTATCGCGCGCGGCGCGGACGATCTTTTCCCATACCTCCGCAAGCCGTGCAAGGCGCGGCAGATTGGCATTGGCGTCGCCGGTGCGCATGCGCTCGCTCATCCAGCGATCGATGCCGTCGATGAAGGCGGCAAGCGCGACGCGGTCGCTGGTGCCGAGCGCATCGCCAAGCGCGTGGAGCTCGCGCGGATCGACGCTCGGAAGCGTTGCCAGCAGCGCGGCCGTGCGCTGTTGCAGCTTGAGCGCGTCGCCGCCGAGCAGTGATAGCGCCCGCCCGACGCTGCCCTCGGACGCTGCCGCGGCTTCCGCCAGCGCGGGATCGTCGGCCGCGATGTCGGTTGCGGCCGTGGCCGCGCGCACCACATCGCTGGTCTCCAGCGGCCGCAGCAGCAATTTGCGGCAGCGGGACAGGATGGTGGGCAGCACCCGTGACGGTGCGTGGCTGACCAGCAGGAACAGCGACTGCTGCGGCGGCTCCTCGAGGATCTTCAGCAGCGCATTCGCAGCATTGGGGTTGAGCTCATCGACGGTGTCGACGATGCAGACGCGCCAGCCGTCGACGGCTGCGGTCGAGCCGAAGAACGAGATCGTCTCGCGGGTCTCGTCGACCGTGATCACGGTGCGCATCACGCCGCGGTCGTTGAGACCGCGCTCCAGCACCAGCAGCCCGCCATGGGCGCCCGCCGTGATCTGGCGCGCCACCGGATCGAACGGATCGACCCGCAGCGTCGGCGCCGCCTGCACCTGGGACGACTTCGGATTACGGAACGCCAGCACGAACCGCGCCATGCGATATGCCAGCGTCGCCTTGCCGATCCCCTGCGCGCCGCCGATCAGCCAGGCATGCGGAATTCGACCGCTGCGATAGGCATCGAGCAAGGCAGTCTCCGCCTCGCGATGCCCGAACAGATCGGGGGTTTCGCGCGGGTGGCGAGCGGGGCTCTCCTGTTCGACCTTGCGTGCGCTCATGCGGGACTGTCTGCGGTGAGCGTTGCGCGCAGATGCTCGCGCAGCGCGGCCCAGATTCGCGCCGCGACCGTGACCGGATCGGCAGTCGCGTCGATCAGCACGCAACGCTGTGGATCGTCCGCCGCGATCTTGCGGTAGGCATCGCGTAAATCCTGATGGAACTTGATGCCCTCGGCCTCGAAGCGATCCGCCGTGGCATTGCCGCGGCGCAGGGCGGCGCGTTGCAGTCCGACTTCGACCGGCACATCGAGGATGAAGGTCAGGTCGGGCTTCAGATCGCCGATGGTGACGCGCTGCATGGCATTGACGAGGCCGGGCGACACCTGCCCGAGCTGGCCCTGATAGGCGCGCGTGGAATCGAAGAAGCGATCGCACAGCACCCAGATGCCCTGGTTGAGTGCCGGCAGGATCACGGTGCGAACATGGTCGTCACGCGCGGCGGCAAACAGCAGCGTCTCGGCTTCCGGCCCAAGCAGCTTGCCCATCCCCGACAGCACCAGGTGACGGATGATCTCGGCCCCGGGCGAGCCGCCGGGCTCGCGGGTCACGATCGCGCGCAGCTTGGCGACATCGAGCCGTTCGGCGAGCTTGCGGATCTGGGTCGATTTCCCCGATCCCTCGCCGCCCTCAAAGGTGATGAAGCGACCGCGCAAGCTCGGCCGTTGGACTGCTGCTTCCGCCATGTCAGAGCTTCTCGACCCCAGCGCGGAACATTCCGATCACAAGCTCCTGGGCGCCGTCGAGCGCGCGGCGCATCGTCGATCCCGTACCGACGGCATCGGCCGCGAACACCGGCGTCTCCATCGCAACATTGCCGCCGCGCCAGACCCGGACGACGCCGATCTGTTGGCCGGCGGTGACCGGCGCCTTGACCGGGCCGCTATAGATGACGCGCGCGAGCAGCTTGTCGTTGCCGTTCTTGGACACCATGACCTTGATCGGATCGGGGCTCACCAGCTTCACCGAGCGGCTCTCGCCGCCGAACACCCGGGCGTAGCCGACCGGCTGGTTGGCCGCGATCAGGACCCGGGTCTCGAAGCTGCGGAACCCCCACTCCAGCATCTTCTTGGCTTCGGTGGCGCGGTCTTCGGAATCCTCGAGGCCGTTGACCACGACGATCAGCCTTGTGTCGTTCTGCACGGCCGAGCCGACCATGCCGTAGCCGCCTTCCTTGGTGTAGCCGGTCTTCAGGCCGTCGGCGCCGGGTAGAGCGTTCAGCAGCGGATTGCGGTTCTGCTGGCGGATCTTGTTCCAGGTGAATTCCTTCTCGCCGAACAGCTTGTAGCGCTCCGGGTAGGTCAGGATGATGTGGCGCGCCAGCACCGCGAGTTCCCGTACCGTCATCTTGTTGGTCGGGTCGGGCAGCCCGTTGGAATTGCCGAAGGTCGACTTGGTCATGCCGAGCTCGCGGGCGCGCTTGGTCATGAAGTCGGTCGCAAAGGTATGCTCGTTGCCGGCGATGCCTTCGGCCAGCGCGATGCAGGCGTCGTTGCCACTTGGGATGATCGCGCCGTGCAGCAGATCGTCGACCGAGACCTTGCTGTTGATCGCTGCGAACATCGTCGAGGTCCCGGACGGCGCCCCGCCCCGCCGCCAGGCGTTCTCGCTGACCCGGTATTCGTCGGTCAGCTTGATGTCGCCCTTCTTGATGGCGTCGAATACCACCTCGGCGGTCATCAGCTTCATCATGCTGGAGGGCGCGCGCAGCTCGTCGGCGTTCTTCTCGAACAGCACGCTGCCCGAGGAGGCTTCGACCAGGATCGCGGTCGGCGCATCGCCGTCGAACCCGCCCTCTTCCTTCTTGGCGCCCTGGACGCTGTTGTTGGCGGCATAGACCATTCCGCCGCAGCCGATCGCCAGCACGACCGCGGCCGCGACCAGGCCACGCCAGCCACGCCCGGCGCGAGCGAACAACGTGCGGGGAACTGCGGTCTGGGCTGCCATCGGCGATGTCCTGAAAGACTGCGTTCTAACAGCTGGAAGTATCGCAAACAACTGAGGTTTCGCCGCTTGTACACGGCCGGCTGGATTGCCGGCTGCACTGAACGCCCGTATCCTTGGAACCAGCTAACGACAGCAGAACCGGCAAACAAGGCGGAAACGCGAATGTCATCCTCCCGCACCATCTCCGCCAACGGCATCGACATGTTCGTGCGCGAGGCCGGGCAAGGCCAACTGGTCGTGCTCTGCCATGGCTGGCCGGAGCTGTCCTACTCGTGGCGGCACCAGATCGCAGCGCTCGCCGCGGCAGGCTTCCGGGTCGTCGCCCCCGACATGCGCGGCTTCGGCCGGACCACTGCGCCAGCCGACGTCAGCGCCTACACGATCTTCGATACCGTCGGCGACATGGTCGCGCTGGTCGCCGCGCTCGGAGAGCAGAAGGCGATGGTCGTCGGTCACGATTGGGGCGCGCCGGTTGCCTGGCACGCGGCGCTGTTCCGCCCTGACATCTTCACCAAGGTCGCGGGCCTCAGTGTGCCGCCGCCGTTCCGTGGCCGCGGCCGTCCGTTGGAAACCCTGCGCGAGAGCGGTATCACCAATTTCTACTGGCAGTATTTCCAGCCGCCCGGCGTGGCAGAGGCTGAGTTCGAACGCGACGTCGCCCACACCATGCGGCTGGTGCTCGGGCGCGGCGTCTCCGATCCGAGCTCGATGTTCGTCGACGAAGCCAAGGGCTTCCTCGGCAAGCTCCCGGCTGGAATGCCGCTGCCGGCCTGGCTGACCGAGGCTGATGTCGCCGAATTCGCCGAAGGCTACCGGCAGTCCGGCTTCCGCGGCGGTCTGAACTGGTACCGCAACCTCGACCGCAACTGGGAGCTGACCGCGCCCTGGCAGGACGCGCAGATCCATCAACCGTCGCTGTTCATCGCCGGCTCGAACGATTCGGTGATTACCGGGCTGATTGGTGCCAAGCGGGTCGCGGACATGGAACGCGTGCTGCCGAACCTGCGGCAGAAGCTGATCATCGAGGGCGCCGGCCACTGGATCCAGCAGGAGCGCCCGGACGAGGTCAACGCCGCGCTGATCGCGTTTTTGAAGTGATCAGGCCAAAAGCTTGATTCGCAACGGCTTGGTTCAGTAGAGCCCGCGCCCGCTCAGGACTTCGGCGGGTCCGCGCGCGTCGATCGGCACGTAGGTGGCCGCCGCCGGGCTCGGGGCGGCGGCATAGCGGGCGTCACCCTCGTAGGAGACTTCGCGCGGATTGTTCGGCACGCGGCGGTGCGACCGGCTCGAGGCCGACATTTCCGAGGTGGCGTTGACCGAGGCGTAGTCGGCCTGGGTGTTGCCGAGGCTGTAGGGCCGCCCCTCCGGCAACGGAACGTCGCCGCGGACCCGGCCCGACGAAGACGACATTTCCGGCACGAACGGCCGCGCGGAGGCGACCCGGACCATCGACGGCGCCGGCGCCGGCGTACCGGTGCGCAGGGTCGCCATCAGCTGGCGGTCGTCGGAGCCTTCGAGCGGCGCCCGCCCGACATATTCGACGCGGACGCGCGCGACGCCATTGCCTTTGAAATCAAGCAGTTCAGCGGCTTTGTTCGAGACGTCTATGAGGCGGTTGCCGTGGTACGGGCCGCGGTCGTTGACGCGAACAACGAGCGATTTGCCGTTGCTCAGATTGGTGACGCGCGCGTAGCTCGGCATCGGCAGGGTCGGATGGGCGGCCGTAAGCGAGCCCATGTCGAACACCTCGCCATTGGCGGTCAGGCGGCCGTGGAAATCATCGCCATACCAGGACGCCATGCCCTCGGCGCGATAGTTCTCGTTCTCTTCCGGCACATAGGTGCGGCCGGCGACGACATAGGGCTTGCCGATGCGGTAGGTGCCGCCGCCCTTCGGCACGGGGTCCCCGAGCGCCACGACCCGCGGGCTCGAGGACACGCCGTACTTGGGATCGATCCGGCTGGTGAGCTGGTTCGAGGAGGCGCAATTGGCGAGGACGAGGCACGAGGCCACCGCAACGGCGCCGCGCGCCGTCCGGATTATCGAATCTGGCCGTCTAATCCCCATCTGCCCCAAGTACCATTCTGCAGGACCCGCGCCTACTTCGAGGCGTCGGGATCGATTCTGTCACTGTGCGGCCCACCTCCGCAGCAGATGGTGAAGATATCGCAACCGGAACACGGCGGAAATGGGGAGAGCCATGAGGCGGTGGCGTCTTGGTGAATGGTCTGTTGCGCCTCCTCCGTCCTTCTACGGACCTCCGTGCGCGCAAAATGCCCGCGCCTGTCCCGCGATCAGACACACTGTTGCAGCAAATCATCAGTCGGGGGGCATCTTCAATTCCAACAATTGAATCTTTTTGACTGTGCAAGGCTGCAATCGTTTTCTCTCCCGCGTGGGGCGCAAAGGAAGTTTGCGATGATCGAGACGGTTACAGCGGTGATGGGCCTGGTGAGTGCGGCGATCTTCTTGGCGCACGCCGTGGAAGGCTATCGGTACCGGGCCTGACAGCCCGTCGAAGGCGGAAAGACGCGTCACATCTTTCCAGGAGAGAAGTTCGGAAAGCTTTAATCAATTCGGATGAGCATCGGTAGAAGGCAGGTGTATCATGCGTAGTCACGATTTGGTCTCCGACGGATTTCTGACCCTGACCGCAGCAAGCCTCGTGCTGCTGTGCTCGAGCCTGCTGGCTTTCGCGTTCGGTTGAACCAATGATGCCGTGGGCGCCGTCTGCGCCATGCGACGAGCCTCGACCACCCTCACCTCATCCCTCGCTCATCGAACCTTGGCTTCAGCTTCAGTCTTCGAGTGCTGGCGATTCTGACCCGGCGCGCGCTGGGTGATCCGATCTGCAAAGCCCAGATCGGCCGTCCTTTCCTAGCCTCAGTCCTGACGCACCCTTCACCTCCCAGCGAGAGCATTCGCGAATGACCGGCTCGGCAAGAGAGGGAACGTCTGCGCTGCTCGTCAGCACGGATGGCCGGTTGCTGATGCAGCTGCGCGACGACCTTCCCCACGTTTCCGATCCGGGCAAGATCAGCCTGTTTGGCGGGCGGCGGGAGGGCAGCGAGACCTTCCTGGAATGCGTGGTGCGCGAAATTCACGAGGAGATTGGCCATTACCTGCCGCCCGAGCGTTTTGAGCTGATCGGTCGTTACTTCGGACCGGATCATTCGACGCCGGGCGGCACCCTTCACGGCGAGGTGTTCCTCGCGCGGGACGTGCCGATCGATCGGTTGAAGGTCACCGAAGGTCGCCTCGAGATCGTGGCCGTGGACGACATCGAACGCATCAGCGGCAGGCTCGCACGCCCGGCAGAATATGCGCTGGCGATCTTTCGGAAGCGCGAACCGACTACCTGAGCGATGAAACCAGCGCGCGTACGAGATCGTCGATCATCGGCAGCGCAACCGTAGGCTGGGCAACATCGATATCGTGCACATGCCAGTAAGTCACGTTGTCGGCGACCTCGGGGAACCGCCGCTCGATGAGCGGACGATGCTCGGCCTCCTTGAGCGCAATCACCAGGTCCACGCCGTCGAAATCAGCCAATGAACACGGTTGCGGATAGCGCGCCGCGCCCTCCGGAACAATGCCGCTCGCGCGGAGACGGTCATCAGCGAACACCGACATGGCGCCGACATTGTCGGGCGAGCCCCGTTCGGCGGCGCCTCTCGATGAGGCGCGCCACGGCAGGTTTTCGCGGCGGGCAAGATGATTGAACAGCTCCTCTGCGTATCGACTGCGGTAGTAGTTGCCGGTGCAAAGGAACAGGACGCGCTTCATGGACACCATGATGGCCAACGGCGGTGGTCGCGGTCAACCGTGGTGCGTGCATGCGACGATGACCCGCGGCCTATTGCTGCCGGTGGATCAAGCGACCGGCCCACTTCGCTCCGGTGTTCTCGCCAAGTTCGCGTGCCGTAACGAAAAACGGCCCCAGCGTGGGGATTGCTGAGGCCGTCATTCCGTCTGCCTGGGGCGCGGGCGCCAGTAAGTAGGCCGCCTCGATTCAGCAGAGCGCCGGTACATCCGCGGCAGCCCGAATTGTACTCGACGTCGGAGCGTGCTTGCCGAGGTTTCACGGGGTACCCCACAGGGCGCATCCGAGGGTCTGCCTGCTTCGCGCTACTACCGCAACGTAAGCCCCCAGAAGGCGATGAGCAGCAAGGCGCAAGCGCCCAATCCCATCAGCGGCACGACGGCTTCCAGCATCATGGCCGAATCAACTCCGCCCTTGGCCGAAGCATGCGCGCGAGCGCAGCGTTTGTCGTCGCCCACCTCTAACGCCACCCAATAAAAACGACCTCGACGCAGGGGGCGTCGAGGCCGCATTCAATCTCCCGCAGTCGGGGTTGGGCAACTGAGACGACGGGAGCAGAGGACTACTCCCGACACTTCCACTTGTTCCCGGGGCGTCAACCCACCCTTAAATTTTCAGCGGATGTTTTGCCGCGATTTTCCTGGACTTCGTAGCTTACCTTCGCCCCCTCATCGAGGCTGCTCAGTCCCGCTTTCGAGACCGCTGAGATGTGCACGAAGACGTCTTTGCCGCCGCCGTCCGGCTGAATGAAACCATAGCCCTTCGTCGAGTTGAACCACTTCACAGTACCTGTCGCCACTAGACAAATCTCCCTTGATCTAATGGTGGCCAGCGTAGGTCGATAGCAAAGCAGGCCGCAAGGATAACCGGCCCGTGTGCGTCGGTGGCGGCCTCTACTCGCCGAAAAACGATATCTATTCTTCGTCAGGCCAAGCGAGGCCGTTAGCAAATCAGCAAGCCGGTCGGCGATCCGCATTTTCCACACGAAAGACCGGTGGAAGGCCATTTTCGAGGGACGCACGAAACCGGCCTGAAACAATGGACCTATACCACAGCTTGCCGAATTGATCGGGGGCAAGCGTCATGATGGAAGCCGCTATCGTCGTATTGCTGTGCCTAAGCGCCGTGATCCTGGGTGCCCACGCCTACGACGCCTTCCGCTTTCGCGCTGATTGACCAGTCAACGTGCCCAGGGCCAGAAGCGATAGAAATCCATTCCGTATGACTTGCAGGTAACAACTCCTCGCAGCGGCTTGTCGTCAAATCGACCGGCGATCTCCCTGTGGCGCACCTAGAGCGCCCCATTCCATGTAAGCAATCTTGCCGTCTGCATCGAATTCCATAATCGCAGTCGTTGCACCACGCGGTGTAACGAAGGATATCGATGTCCCATTCAAGACCGGCTTTAGATCGCTGATCTCGGACGGAACGCAGTCGTCCAAACGCTCTTTCCAGAAGGCCATCAATCGCGCTTTGCTGGCGACGGTTTCCCTAACGCAGCATCGACAATCCACGACAGCAGAGTCGGCGTGCATCTGTACAATCGCGTTAAGGTCGCGCGCGCGATAGGCGTTCAGCCAATCAATCGCTGCGGCCATTGGGTCAAAGGACATATTTCCTCACCTACATCCGTATCGTAGCTGAGGAATAGAGCGCTTCTGGGAGGAGCCGATACTAGGAAAAATACTGCCCGGGTGAAAGCCACCTCAGTTGGCGGCGTCGTTCAAAAGAAGGCGCTGCTGCAAATCAATTTGGTCGCGGGCCTGCGATGCCGGACCCAAGCCACCGTCGGCGGCATCGCAGTTTCGCGAGAAATCCCCGATGTACACATACTCCGAATTTGACGGTCGTCGCGAACTGACAGTCATCGTGGCGTCGATTCTTGCATCTAGAGTGACGACGGTAACCGGCGCGAAAGCGCCTCCGAGACATAGGGGGCGTAAATGGAAGAACGAAAGATTGCGAAGTTGCGCGTGCACGAGCAAAACATCGAGCATTACCGAGGGTTGCTTCGCACCAGACTTAGCGAAGTCGAGACTCACTTCATCGAGCGGCGCTTGTCCGAAGAGCGTTTCGCAATCGAGATGCTGAAGTTTATGAACCGTCGGGAAACATCACCCAAGACGGATCTGTTCGCATAAGGCGACACTGCATACCCCTTCGGTAGTACCCCGTTTTCGAGATGAACCTTCGCACGCCTTGTGCTGACCCCTCACATGTCGGGATTTCGCACACCCTTCCCGAGGCTAGGATCAACGCCGCCAGCGAGCATTTTAAGCCTGGCGGCGTCGTTGCGCGTAAGCTCAGGTCTTGCCCTTCACGCGAATGCCGATCGCGATCCAGCCCGAACTCGCCCGCCAGTTCGCAGCCGGCACACGCGCCTATCAAGAAACGCCACAGCAAAGGCCTGGAGCGACCTCCAGCCCAACTCGGGGTTCCACAATCTCCGGCACGCCCTTGCGTCCCGGCTGATCGATGCCGGCGTGGATATCGTCACTCTCTCAGGGCGCCTTGGGCACGCGAGGCCGGACATCACCTTGCGCGTCTACGCCCACTTGTTTACGAACGGCGACGGCAACGCGGCGGCGATCAATGCGGCGCTGGCGTGTGAGCTGCCAATCGGGTGCCAATTTCGCGGTTCGTTCTCTTCGAGTCCGCCGCTAAGCACTTGAAACTGTTGGTTTGGAAGGGTGGCCGAGTGGTTTAAGGCACCGGTCTTGAAAACCGGCGTGCTCGCAAGGGTACCGTGGGTTCGAATCCCACCCCTTCCGCCAGCATAGTCCCGATGTTCGGAATCCCCAGTAAAATCAGCGCTTTCGTCCGCCAGCTGTTGCCCCTACGTGGCATCCGCGGGGTGCGGGGCGTTCGGCGCGCGAAGTGCACCCGGATTGGCAAGCGGCCGATCGTCGGGTTGTAGCTTATCGCTAGCTCAAGGTCGGAGCATGGAGCCTGAGATTACCTTAGCGAAATTGTCAGCCCGCCCAGATTTGCCGCAAACTCCAGGCCTGCTTTCGGCCCTTTGAGCAAGAGCAGAACGCCATGCTCATTTCGCATACTCACACCGCCGACGCCGGCGGCCCATGCGCCGCCTCCGCCGACCAGCGTATAGCTGCCGGCGAAATCGTTGACTTCCCTGATGCCGGAGGCGGTGCCTTCCAGCCACGTCACCGATGCGCCCGCGCTGACGCCGAGGCTGAAGCCGGACACGATGAACCGATGGTGCCGCCCACGGTAGGTGAGCGTGCCGGTCCCGCCGCCGCCACCCACGACGAGCGCCGCCTTCACGAACTTGACTTGGACGTGGCCGGTCGCCTGCGCAAAGCACGGCGCGACCAGCAGAACCATCGCGACAAGCGCCAGTATGACGGGACGGATGCCTCGCATCATTGCAGCCCCTCTTCGCTCAAGGATTTGTAGGGTCGACTTTCTTCCAGGTCTGATCCGGATCGAAGGCGATCATGCGCTTGGCGAGGAAATCGGTGCGTGAGCCCAGGTCCTTTTGGTAGACAGTGCCGGCGTGGTTGACCAGGAAGGTCATGACGCCGGAATTGCCGTACTCGGCGGGCCAGGCGACCAGTGCAAATCCGCCGATCATCTTGCCCTTCACGACATAGTTCAGCGCACCGCCCGGAGCATCGGAGCCCTGCGCTTTCAGGATCCGATAGTAGTATCCGTGGTACGGCTCGGCCTGCTCGCCGACCTTGTAGCCTTCCGCCGCGGCCTGTGCCGCCAGCTCACCGAGCGGGCTCGGGTCCTTGTCGTCGCGCCAGAACAATCCGTCGGTCTTGCCTGGGCTGCTGACGATGCGCTGGGCATAGGTGCCCACCCCCTCGCCGCGATCCTTCTCGGCATATTCATTCTGCGCGTCGACATAGGCGAGACTGGTCTGGATCGCAGCAAGCTCGTTGCGGCCGATCCTGCGGTAGAGGACTTCGCGACGTCCCGCGGCCGCGTCAAAACTCCAGCCGTCCTGGTTGTTGACGAGGGGAATCGGGAACGGGAAATCGTCTGGTCCCAGAATCAGGGTGGCCTTCTTGTTGCCGTCGGCCTTGATCGAATGCCTGGCGTCGTAGGCCGAAAGAAAGCGCTCTCGCGCATTGGCGTCGGCGACATCGTCGCCGGACTCGATGATATCAGCAGCATCGCGGCCCAGCACCTTCAGCATGGCCCGGCTCGTGCCGGTTTTGACGGCGGTTGCCAGCGCGGACGCCGCGTCCTCCGGATTGGGGAAGCCCTGCTGGGCGCGAACCGGAGAGAGGAGCAAGGCGAATGCTGCTGCCGCCGCGATGCCGATCCAAGCGAGGCGATCCAATCGCAAGTACGAAGTGCCTGTCATCGTGATGCCTCCGACGAGGATGGAATCTTCGCACCGGCGGCAAGCCAGTCGTGGTAGCTGCGGAACTTGAGGCCGAGCCTGTCGTAGTAGACCCTGAGATAGCCATCGGCGCCGCGTGTCACCGCCGCCGGCATCACTTGCTCGACTTCCTGCGCCATCACGCCGACATAAGCCCTGTTGCTGCCGAGATAGCTGAAGCGATAATAGCCGAGGCCGTTGGCGAGATATCCAAGCAGTTCGATGTCGTGCTTGAGCGCGATGTCGGAACGCCGTCCACCGCCGCCACCGCCGCGGAAGCCGCCACCTCCCCCGCCACCTCGGAAGCCACCTCCGCCGCCTCCGCCGCCACCGCGGCCGGCGAAGCTTGCGCCGCCGCCGCGCGGCATGCTGGCCATGCTCGATCGCCCGCGCGCCGATGCCGCCGCGGCTGCCCGTCCGGACGACACGTTCATGGCGCCGCCGCGACTGCCACCGCCACCGCGATTAGCCGCAGCGGCGCGGTTACCGGCACTGCCACGATTGGCGGCCTTTGCACGATCGCCGCCGCCCTTGGCCTTGTTGCCGGCACCGGCGCGGTCGCCACCTTTGGCTCGATCGCCTGCACTGGCACGGTCGCCACCTCTGGCGCGATCTCCGGCGCGGTCACCTCCACGATCTCCAGCGCGATCACCCGCACGGTCTCCGGCGCGATCGCCGCCGCGATCTCCTGCCCGGTCTCCTGCCCGATCTGCGCCACCCGCGCGATCGCCGCCCGGGTTGAGAACCTGCTGACCGTCGCGGCCGCGATAGTTCATCCGGTCGCTGACGCCGGCACGATTGTTGTTGCCGCCGAAGCGCTGCTGGACGCTGCTGTTGTTGTAGCGCACGCCCTGGCGATGCGCGGAATTGTGCTGCCAGCCGTTCGCGATATTGTTGGTTCTGTTGAAATGGTTCACATAGACGTTGCGATTGCCCCAGTTGCAGCCGCCGCCCCAATAATTGCCCCACCGTCCGATCGCCCATCCGGCGCCGAAGGCAAGGCCGGTCGCGATCACACCTGCGCCGATATAGGACGGATAGCCGAAATAATACGGCGGGTATGCAGCATAGGGCCACGCGCCGTAGACCGTGGCGGGATCGTAATAGGGTACGTAGACCGTGTCCGGATCGGTCTGCTCGATGACGATGACCTGCTTGTTCTCCTGGGTCTGGACGCTGACTTTCTGCTGCTTGGTCGTCACCAGCTTGTTGTTCGCCTGCGCCTTGCTGCGCAGCCGCTGGATCGCATCCATGACGTCGGCCTGTTGGGCCAGCACGGCGTCACCCAGATTCTTCGTCCAGTCGATCTTGTCGCTCATCATCGAGAGCACGTCGGCGGTACTCGCGAGTGCCTTCACGCTGTCATCCCAGGCCTGCTTGTCGACCTCGGCTTTCAGCGCGTCGCCTTTCAGGCTCTTGCGCTCCTTCAGCCAGCGATCAGCCTGCACGACTTCGAGCGGATAGGTCGAGGCCGCCAGCACATTGGCCAGCAGCGAGTCCGGATAAAGCGCGATCGGAGCCACCAGGGCTTCCAGCTGCTCGGGCTTCAGGAGCTGATCGGCCGGCTGCGCTGTTGCCGCGGCCGGCTGGCCGGCCGGAGCCGGCGGTTTGTCAGCCGTCTGCGCGAATCCGGCAGCTGATGTCACCGACACCAGCGCAACCACAAGCAGAGTCTTGCCCCAACGGACCATCGCGACCTCCATCGACACCGACGGTCGGCAGCATCCGCCACAGCCACGTCTTCCCTTTGATCGAGATCAAGGAAAGCATCCTTCCGCTCAGCTTGCGGTTCAGCTTTGGACTTGGCTCGGCTGCCGCGATGCAAGATGAACGCGGCGATCGTGGATCAGGTTCTCGAGCCGGTGAGCCGCAACATTCACCGCGGTGACGGCACGCTCTGCCTTGTCGTCTGCGACCGGCTCCTTGCGTTGCGTCCGCAGCACCTGGTCGATTTCACGCTCGATCTCCTCCAGTTCCGATTCGAGACCGGCCGCCCGGACCCGAGGCCCGAGCGCATAGAGCGCGTCGAGCGCCTCCTGGCGGCTCGGTGTCTCGACCGGCCGAAGGAATTTCCACGCCGCCGCGAGCACGGACGCGAGCCCGCCTGCGATCATCGGCGCCAGGAAGATCGCGTTGCCCCACTGGTCGAGAAAGCTCTCCCGGGTCCCCTCAAAGACAGCTGCCGCCCCGGGATGCACCGGCAAGTAGGCGCCCGCGTCGGTGTCGGGCGTGGCGATCTGGGAAAGCCCCGGCAGCTCTGCAAGCAGGTCCCGCCGCGCATTCATGATCGATTGCGTCAGGTCGCCGATCAGGTCATTCCCGAGCTTCTTCTGCGCCACCAGATAGAACGATGTCTGCAGCGTCGTCAGGTCGTCGGCAGGAATCGGCGGCGAGCCGCGCAAGGTACCCTTCGGCACATCGAAGCTCTCATAGGCGCGCTCCTTTTCCGCGATCGCACCGGCGGACTCGATGGCGATCATCACCGGGCCGGCTCGCGCAGTGTGCGGGAAGACGTTGCGCAGCAGCGCCAGATATTTCTCGGTCAGGGGCATCACGAGCAGGATTGCCCGGACCTCCTTGATGTCGAGGGCCCGGCGCGCGTCCGCAGGCGCCAGCGGCTTGAACGTCACGCCGGCCCGCGCCAGGTCGTACTCATCGGTCAGCACCTTGATCAGCTTCTGATTGGCTTCGGCGCCGATCACGCCGATGGTGGCGCGCTTCAGCTCCGCCACGTCGGATATCGCAGCGCCGGGCGGCGCAATCATCAGCACGGTGGCGTGGGCCAGTACGATGACGGCCTGAGCCTGAGAGAGATCGCCGACATCCCCACGTACGACGGCGAGATCGACCTTTCCGGACGCGAATGCCTGGGCGGACTCAAGCGGCCCCGGGGTCTGGACCAGGCTGAGCCTGACCGGCGCTTTCGACTGGGTGAGCTTTCCGGCGATCGCCGAGATCAGCCTGCCGGCCTCGCCATCCAGCGAGCCAACTGCAATCGTCAAGGTCGTCGGCCGCTCATACCAGCGGTAGGCCAACAAGCCGGCGCCCGCTGCCAGAAGGACAATACCCACCACCAGGGCGATGCGGAATGACCTTGGCAACCTGCCCGGATCCACGGCGCGCTACCCAATCGGTCCGGCGTCAGCACGCAACAGTGCGGCGGCGCTGAGCCAGCGCGGGGAGCGGACACCTCTAGAGCTTGCAACGATGATAGTTGACCTCCATCCCCTCGATGCCCGGGAACTGGCGCGTAATGGTATCGTCGTCGACGGCCTTAAGGAAGAACTGCACGTTCGATACCATGATTCCCGACGCGCAACCGACGATGATATTGATGTTCTGGCCGTCGTCCTTGCGCGATTTGATCTTGCAGTTCTCGAACTTGCCCCGGAGGCGATCGGCCTCGGCGATGAATCCACCGCCATAGACGCCCGAGAAATTCGTGAAGGTGAGCTGGCTCGCCCGGCCCTTGTGCGCAAACACTTTTCGGCACTGTTCGGCGCTCGTGGCCCAGGCGCCGGTGAGATCGAATGCGCGCGCGTAATCCGGCGATCCGAAGATCATGCCCGCGACCACGATTGCGCGAAATTTGCGATCCGGTTTCATATGCTGTCTCCCTGTTCGCGCCCGTCAGTGACCACTGAGCACCAGCGTCTGGATCGGCAGCAGCAGAGCCTGGATCCGCAGCAGCAGTGCATGAACGAGTGCGGTCGCGTCGACGGCGTGCAGGGCAAAACCTTTCAACGCGCCGGTTTTCGGATCGGCAATCACGTCATGGTTGCTGGTATAGGCATTGACGATGCAACTGCTGCCCGGTGTCACGCCGTCGAGGCCGTCCTTGTAAAGCGGCTCAAGGAACACGAGGATCGAACCCGGCTTCTGCAGGCTCTGCGGGTCGATCAACAACTCGGTGGCCCGAAACTGACCGGCGGCGATGAAATCCTGCACGCTGGTGACGACGAGCGGGATGATCACCCAGGGTTTCGACATACACGTGGCTTCCGCAACCATGCCGGGCTTCATCACCTGGGCCTCGATCTGCCCGAAGCCCGCCTGCAACCTGTTGCGGCCCGCTTCGTCCGGTATCAGGACTCCCGCCGGCCGCATGATCTGAGCGACGAGGTCTCCTGGGCGAACCAGGAATTGCTCGACGCGGCCATCGACGCCGGCACGGACGAAGGTCTTGTCGAGATCCACTTGGGCCTGCGCCTGCGCGGCCTCGGCGCTCGCCCGCTCGGCCGGCAGGAGCGTGGAGACCCGCAACGTCGCCGATTCCTTGACGGCGCTAGCGGCATCGACGCCGGACTGCCGCTGATCCACCAGCACCTGCAGCTTCTCGATGTCGCGTTGCGGCACGATACCGGGATTACGGCGCTGCAATTCGCTCTTCACATCGAGTTCGTCCTTGGCCTGCTGCAACGAGGCTTTCGCCTCCCCGATCTGAGCGTCCGCCTTGACGACATCGGCCTGCGCCGAGATCAGCGACGCATCGACCTCGGCGATCTTTCGTTTGGCGGTCTCCAACGCAGCCTCCTGCTTCGAACTATCGAGCCGGAACAGAACGTCGCCTTTCTTCACCGGTGCGGTGAAGTCGACATTGACCTCGACGACGCGGCCGGACCCTTCGGGCAGGATCGGCACGGTCCTGAAGTAGATCGCCGCGGAGCTTGTCGAGGGATGGAAGTAGAAGATCATCGTGATCAGAGAGATCGTGAGCATCAGGCAGCCGGTGATGCCCCATCTCAGTTCGTACCAGACAGAGAAGAACGTGATCTCCTTGCCGAACCGCTTGCCTTGCCGATAGCGGCGGTAGAGGTAATCCGGCAGGATCGTCACCAGCGAGCAGATCATCAGCTCAAGCATGGTTGTGCACCTCTTGCTTCGCGGGCGTCCGCACGTCGGGACTGCTGCCAGGTACGGATTCGGCCTCCGGCTCAGCAGCGGGCGCGCCTGGCGTGGCGTCGGCTATGCGCTCGACGGAATCGGCAATGCTGCGCATCGGCGTGCCGAAATCCGGCAGGTCGATAAGCGCCAGCAGCAGGCCGGCGATCCAGAAGATATGCATGTGGGTGAAAAGCGAGATCAGTCCAAGGACCGCGACGATCTCAAACTGAAGCTTCTGGCTCTTGTGCGCCATGCGTTCCGGCAGGCTGTGCAGCTTCCAGTAGAGAGTGCCAACCCACAAGACTGTGGCTACGAGGAAAATACCCATCACCACCATCAGGGTGTCCGACCCGTCGGCGCCGGGAATGAAAAACGGCAGATGATGGGGCGCTGCCGGATGGATCTGCTCGTTCAAGCCAAGTCTCCCAAGCCAAGTCTCCCGGCTGCAATAAAACCGCAAGCAATCTTGATCGACACTGCTGATCATCCTATCGCGCTTGCTTGATCTGGATCAAGGAGGCCCGTTGGCCCGACCCTACCGTTCGGAGGCACGGTGAGAGATCGGGCTTAGGAGTCCCCAGCCATGCGAGACAAGATCGATGACTTGATCCCGAATGCGCACGAGATCCAGAAGCAGGCAGCGCTCCAGGAAGCGGGGAAGGCCGAGGAACATGCCAAGCGTGCGGCTGCCGTGGAGGCCGAGAAGCGCGCCTTGATCGAGCGGTTGAGCAAACCCTCCGGGCTCAGCGAGGACGAGAAGGTCAAGCTGGCATCGACGGTGATTCAGCGCGCAGTGCGCAACGGACTGACCGAAGTGCAGGTCTACCGCTTCCCCAACACGCTGTGCACCGACAAGGGGCGCGCCATCAATCAGATGGAGGCCGGCTGGGAAAAGACGCTGACAGGCATACCGAAGGAAATATACCAGCTCTGGGCGGACTATCTGCAGCCGCGCGGCTACCGCATCCGATACCAGGTCGTTGAATACCCCGGGGGCATGCCCGGCGACATCGGCATCGTCATTGCCTGGGGTTAACAGCTCGAACGATGGACGGGTATCCATGGCGAAAGACAAGTCCGCAGAAAAGATGACGCGCAAACAGTACGAAGAAGAGATGCACAAGCTGCAGGTCCAGCTCTGCCATCTCCAGGACTGGGTGGTAGCGAACAAGCTCAGGGTCATCATCCTGTTCGAGGGGCGCGATGCAGCCGGCAAGGGCGGAACCATCAAGGCCTTGACCGAGAAGGTCAGCCCGCGCGTGTTTCGCGTGGTCGCCCTGCCCGCACCGTCCGATCGCGAGAAGTCCCAGCTCTTCATCCAGCGCTACATGCAGCAGTTTCCCGCCGCCGGCGAGATCGTGATCTTCGATCGCAGCTGGTACAATCGCGCAGGCGTCGAGTATGTGATGGGATTCTGTACACCTGAGGACCACAAGCGGTTCCTCGCGCTCTGCCCGCAGATGGAGCAATACATCATCGAGGGCGGCATCATCCTGATCAAGCTGTGGCTCGAGGTTGGGATGGATGAGCAGGAACAGCGCTTCAGGGCTCGGATCGACGATCCGTTGCGGCAGTGGAAGCTGAGCCCGATGGACACCGAATCCTATCGCCGCTGGTATGACTACTCACGCGCGCGCGACCTGATGTTCAAGGCGACGAGCTCGAAGCATGCGCCCTGGAACATCATCCGATCCGATGACAAGCGGCGGGCGCGACTGAACTGCATCTCATTCCTGCTCAAGACAATTCCTCACGGACGCGTCAAGCGCGTCAAGGTCAAGCTGCCCAAGCGCTCGAACAAGGGCCGCTACAACGACCAGACCGGCTTGCGCGGGATGAAGTTCGTCGAGGAACGCTACTGAAGGGCAAGGCCGCGCCGGGCGCGGCCTTGGTCCCTCAGATCTATTTCAAGCGGATCGTGACACCGCCCACGGCGGCCGAGACCTCGGCGCCGACTTTCGGGCCGCTGAGCTGCAGGATCACACCATTGGCATTTTGCAATTGCACGCCGCCGGCGCCCGCGGCGATCGCACCACCGGCACCTGCGGCGCTATAGGAGCCCTCGATTGAGGCAGGCCCCCTGAGATTGATGGCGCGCCCGACGAACTTGGTGGTCGAAGCGCCGATCGTGAAGCCAACGCTCATCCCCGACACTGTGAACGGATAATGCTTGCCGCGCAGCGTCAATACGCCCTCGCCGCCTCCGACACCCACGATGAAGCCGCCCTTGGTGAAGATGACGGCGACCGAGCCGGTTTCGGCCAGTGACGGCGTGCTGAAGCCGGCCAATCCCATCACCACCGCAGCAAGAGCTCCGATCAAACTCACTTTCCTCATGACTCTCTCCAGAAACCGGTTGCGTTACGACTTGTTGTGCAAGGATCATCGCTGCGAGAACGCGACGACGCCTTGCGAGATCTCGTGCCCTTATGATGCGGCCTTCAGTTTCGGCGCTCCCGCCCGCGGCTTGCCCATCCTGCCCAGCGCCTCGGTGGTCACGAGCTTCAGACCCTCGGCCGCATCGTAGCCATGGATTTCCTTCACATCGAGCTTGCGCATGAAGTCGATGGTCTCCTGCGTGATGACCTGGCCAGGCACCATGATCGGGAAGCCCGGCGGATATGGGATCACGAAGCTCGCGGAAACGAGATCGGGCCCGCTCTTCAGCCGCCGGTCGATCTCGGGATCGTTCAGGCGAATGTATTGGCATCCAGCCGCATCATAAGCTGAATAGAACCCACCGCGGATGTCGCCCTCGTTCGTCTTCGTGCCCGCGTCGCCGCGATAAGCGTCGTGGAAATGCGAGAAGTTCGGCAGGTCGGGCACGTCCTTCATCAGGCTGTTGACCCGCGCGTCGAAATCGCGCCTGCCGTTCGCTCCGCCCTTGGCCAGGCCGCGATCGATTTCGCCGGAGACTTCGGCCAGCACCCGGACCAGATGCGCGACGTCGCTCCGCGTGTTGTTGATGTTGGACTGGATCAGGACCGAGTTGCGCGAGGTCTTGTTGACCTGGATGTTGTAGCGGCTGGCGAGCAGGCCCTTGAACTGCGTTCCGTCGTAGCCGGCCGTGCCGCAGACCAGCGTCATGCGGGTCGGATCGAGGCAGAACTCGTCGTCGTTCAGGCTCTTCAGCGCACTCGCCCAGTTGGTGCCATCAGCCAGATAGTCGGTGAACCCGCTCTGGCGATAGGCCTTCGGCACCATCGCATCCGCGCCCAGAACGCGGAAGTACCGGGAGATCAGCGGATTGGTGTTGACCGCATTGCGGATGGCGAACGCGATCTCCATTGCATTGGCCACCAGTCCGTAACCCTCGAGCTCCATCTGCCGGCGCGAGACGTCGAGGCTTGCGATCAGCTGCTGGTTCGGACTGGTCGACGCGTGCGTGAATATGGCCTCCTTGAACTGCGCTTCGACGGTGTGGAATTCGATGTCCTTGACGGCCAGCATCGAGCCCTGCCGGATCGCCGACATCGACTTGTGCGTCGAATTGGTCTGGTATACCCGCAACCGGATCTGGCGCGGGTCGGGAATCAGCCGGGTCTTGAGCAGCACCTCGTCCGAGGGGTTCTTGCCGAGTTCGGCCTGCTGCTTCTCGTAAGCGGCAACCGATTTGGGATCGCGCATCCAGGCTTCGATCTCGTTGGCCGCGCCCATCGCGGTTCGCCGCCGCAGGAACGGCGAGAACCGCGCGAATCCAAACCAGGCCTCGTCCCAGAGGAAGATCAGGTCGGGCTTGATCGCGAGGCATTCCTCCATCACCCGCCGCGTGTTGTAGATGTGACCATCGAAGGTACAATTGGTCAGGTCGATCATCTTGACCCGGTCGAGCCGGCCATCGGCCTTCGCATTCAGCAGCGCCTGCTTGATCGTCTTCAGGGGCACTGCGCCGTACATCGAGTATTCCGTCATCGGGAATGCCTCGACGTAGAGCGGCTGTGCGCCCGCCAGCACCATGCCGTAGTGGTGCGACTTGTGGCAGTTGCGATCGACGATCGCGATGTCGCCGGGACCCAGCAGCGCCTGCACCGCCATCTTGTTGGAGGTCGAGGTGCCGTTGGTGACGAAGAAGACGCGGTCGGCGCCGAGCGCGCGAGCGGCCTTCTCCTGCGCCTTCTTGATGTTGCCGGTCGGCTCCAGCATGCTGTCGAGGCCGCCGGTGGTGGCGCTGCTCTCGGCAAGGAACAGATTCAGCCCGTAGAACTCGCCCATGTCGCGGATCCAGTCCGACTTGAACACGGACTTGCCCCGCGCGATCGGCAGCGCGTGGAAGGTTCCAATCGGCCGCTGCGCATATTTCTTCAGATTGTCGAAGAACGGCGTATCGAAGCGATCCTGCACGCCTTCCAGAATTGACAGATGCAATTCGAGGATATCCTCGACCGAGTAGAACACCCGGCGCGCCACGTCGGCCTCGGGATTGCCGGCCAATTCCTCGACGTCGCGGTTGGACATCAGGTAGAGATCAAGCTCGGGACGGATCCGCTTCAGGATATGGGCCAGCCGGAGCGCGGACGCGTCGGACTCGTCGTTGAGCCCCATGGCGCCGGTCATGGCACGGAGCACAGGCGCGTCGTGGCGCGAGCGCAAGCCAAAGCCTTCGTTGATCACCACCGCCGCAATGTTGGGATTCAGCATTGCCGCACAGAAGGCGTCCTCGAGACTGCCCACGACCACGGGCTCATAGATGAAGGCGTCGACCGGACGCCGCAGCCTGCGCCATTCCGAAAGCAGTCCCGGCCAGTTACCGGCCGGCACCCCGGTCACGATCAGGGTCTCGAAGTAGGGACGGCGGCCCGCCGATTGTCCGAGCGTTGGCGGAAGCAGATCGGGAACGTCGCCATTGCCGTCGTCCTGCGTGCTCCAGTCACCGGCGTGCTGGCGGAAGGACTTTGTTTGAAGTGCCTGCACGATCCGCGTCGCAAGCATATGCGAGGTGGCGGCGTCCCCCGCCGCCGCGGCTTCCTTCAGTGCCGCCATCAAACGAAGGCCCGGGTAGCCGTGAAACTCCTCCGTGACCGCAAGCGCCGACAGCGCCGCGTCATACGCGGCACGGTCGCCGCCTCCGCTCCACCGCTTTGCCGCCTCAACCAGATCGCGCCAATTGTCGGCGCGTCCGCCGGGTCCGGAAAAGAACTGGTCGATGCGCTGCTGTGCCGGCTTCGCGTCGTTGGCCATGAATGACTCCTGATCTCGTGATCCTGGCGCTGGTTCTGTCCGATCGTAGGAACCGGGCGCAACGCTCCCTTTGATCCAAGTCAAGCCGATGCCGGATTGAGACGCGTCTCACAGCCGCCGATAGGCGCCACGCCTTGCGATGCGACAGGGCTACTGTGTCCGGGCGCGATCCGCTCGGTCGCACACGCTAGGTGTTTGCCGGCGACTTCCTGTTGTCCAACACACTGTCAAGCGTGCGCATCCAGTCTCCACGATCGGTCTTGTCGGCAAGGCCATCCGCCTGAAGCAGGTCGCGCAATTGCGCGTGCGCCCCGACGATGCGAAACGTAATTCCGCGCGATGCGAGTTCCTGGTGAAGATCGTGGAGCATGCGCGACCCCGCGAGGTCGATGAATGGCGAGGCCGACAGGTCACAGGCCACCAGCTTGACGTCGGGGGACATCCGAAGCGCCGCCAATACCGTCTCGAAGATCGTCTCGGCATTGACATAAAGGAGAGAGGTTTCCGGGCGAAACGCGAGGATCCCGGCCAAGGGCTCCACGTCGTCGTGCCGCGCCCGGTCGGAATAGCGGCCGCTGCCAGGGAGACGGCCGAGAAACGCGATATTCGGCTGGGACGCGCGCAACAGCAGCAGGAAGATGGTGGCGACAGCGGCCAGCAACACACCCTGCAGGATTCCGAGGAACAGCACGGATACCAGCGCGATGAGCGCGGCATAGAAATCGATCCGGCTGATCCGCCACATTCTGGCGAGCGCGGGAATGTCGACCAGTTTGTAGACGGCCGAAAAGACGATCGCGGCAAGCACGGTCTTCGGCAGATTGGTCAGCAGACCGGTGAAGAACAGCAGGCAGAGTGCGAGGGTCACGGAGCAGAACACCAGCGCCAATGGCGTCCGCGCGCCGGCTGCGTCATTGACGGCCGATTGCGACAGGCCGCCCGCAACGGGGTAGCCGTGCCCAAGGGCTGCCGCGAGGTTGGCCGCACCGAGTCCCAAGAACTCCTGCCGGACATCCAGCGGGTAGCCGTGCTTTGCCGCAAAGCTTCGCGCGGCGGATACGCCTTCCACATAGGCCAGCACCAGGCACCCGGCGGCGATGGGAAAGAGATCGTCAAATTCGAGCAGGCCAAATGTCGGCAACGCAAGGACCGGCAACCCGGTTGGGATCTTTCCGGTCACCGGCAATCCCATTTCCGCAAGCCCGAGCACGGAGACGGTGAGGATCGACAGCGCGACCACCGCCAGCCCAACAGGCTTGCCGGGCAGCCTGCGCTCGCCGAGCAACAGCAGCATGGTCGCAGCCACACCGATGCCGAGCACCAGCGGCCTGGTATCGCCTAGCTGGCCGGCAAGCTTGATCGCGCGGTCGAAAAAATTGTGGCCGCCGCCTGCGACGCCGAACAGGCTCGGCAGCTGGCTCATGATGATGGTGAGCCCTGCCCCGGCCTTGAAGCCCACCAGAATGCTATCGCTGATCAACCGCACTAGCAGGCTGAGCTTGAACAGCCAGGCGATCAGGCAGAGCACTGCCACGCTGAAGGCAACAACGCTGACGATCTGCCCGTAACGCGTGGCATCGCCGCCGGCCAATACGCCGACAGCGCCAGCGATCATCAGCGAGATCGCCGAGGTCGGTCCGACCGCGAGTTGCCGGGAGGAGCCCAACAGGGCGTAGCCTACGCCGCCAAGCAGGTAGCCATAGACGCCGATCTGCGGCGGCAGGCCGGCGAGGCCCGCATAGGCCAGCGACACCGGTATGGCGTAGGCCGCCAGCGTGACCCCGGCAATGGCATCGCCGCGCAGCCAAGAGGCGCGATAGCCGGCGAGCCAGTTGGCCGGAGGAAACCGGCGTATCCAACTCGTCTCCCCCTGGATCGACATCAAGGCCGCCGTTTGAAGCTGCAGTGGTCGCTCGTGGTCGCGCCAGAGGGCCGGATGCTCGTTGACTCAGATCAAGCCTCGTTGCCGGCGATGTGCTTCTTACCTTGCTCGGCTCGATCATCCTGACCGGCACATTTGCCGGAAGACCCGCTGGAGCGCATGGCATGCGTCAGCACCGCTTACGGACCCTCGCTGCCGCAACGCTTCTGTTGCTTGGCCTGACAGCTCCCGCACGCACCGATGATCAAGGCACATCCCAGCGCATCCAGGAGGAGATCTGGGCGTTGCCGCTTCCGCTACCAATGTTCGCCTACCTGGTCCGCCCCGTGGGCGACGGTCCCTTCCCGCTGGTCATCATGAATCATGGCGTGTCGCTGAACGCCAGGGATCGCAGCTTCTTCCCGCTGGTGGAATTTCGCGATGCCGCAATGTGGTTTGCGCGGCGCGGCTATCTCGTGGTGGCACCGGTCGGGACCGGCTATGGCGCGGCGGCGATCGATATTCCCGAACGCGGTCTCTACGGCCCGTTCTTCTCCAAGGTCGGGAAATGCACCAATCCGAATTTCCTCGATCCGGGTCTCGCCGTCGCGCAGGTCGATCTCTGGATCATCGACTACATGGCAGCCGAAAAGCGCATCGTGCCGAAAGACGTCATCGTCGTCGGACAGTCGGCCGGCGGCTGGGCAGCCATCGCACTGTCGAGCCTCAACCCTCCGCAGGTCAAAGCCATCATCACCTTCGCGGCCGGCCGCGGCGGCCGGGTCGATGGCAAGCCCAACAACAATTGCAATCCTGACAAACTGGTCGAAACGACCGGCTTCTTTGGCCATACCTCACGGGTGCCCATGCTGTGGCTCTATATCGAGAACGACACCTTCTTCGGTCCAGCCCTGTCAAAGCGAATGCACGAGGCCTTCACGCGCGCCGGCGGGCGGGCCGAATACCATCTATTGCCGCCGTTCGGCGACGAAGGGCATTTCCTGATCGGCTCTCCCAATTCGATTCCCATCTGGTCGCCATTGGTCGAACGATTTCTGGGCAACGTTCGCTAGGCGGCCAAGCCTCGCTGAAGGAGAATCTATGGTCCGATATGGTGCTTTGGTTACTTCAATGCTGTTTGTGGCGAGCGTCAGTGCCACGCACGGTCAACAGACGCCCTCACCGCCGGCTGCGGTGAAGGATGGTGACGAGGTCGCTCCGCGGGGAGCGCGCGTGGCGCGCGACGTCAAGTATGGCGAGTGGCGAAAGCTCTGCTTCAACGCAGCAGGCGCCAAGACATTATGCCGGACGTCGATCACCGGCACGCTCGGCACCGGCCAGACCGCCGTTCGCATCGATCTGGTCGAGCGTGAGGACGGGACCGCGCGCCTCCAGCTCTTCCTGCCGGTCGGGATGTATCTGCAGGCCGGGGTCAAGCTATCGGTTGACCAGATGGAAGTTCATCGCCTGCCCTACACCTGGTGCGTGACCAATATGTGCATTGCGGCCAATGTTGCCGATCCGAAGCTCCTCGAGGAGATGGACGGCGGAAAGTCGCTGTCGATCGTCACCGTCGACACCAGCATTCTGACGGTGACAACCTCGGTGCCGCTCGACCGCTTTGCGACCGTGCGCAAGGGGGCACCCGCGCTGACACTCGATCAAGCCATCGACGAATGATTGAGGCTCGCAGCCGCTAGACTACGCCGGCCAGCAGCCGCTCGATCGGCTGCATCAATGAATTCGCCGTGAATGGCTTGGTCAGATAGGCCACGCATCCCGATGCCATCGCCGCCATGCGTGTCGCCGGGTTGTCATTCCCGGTAATGTAGATGACCGGGACGTCGACGCCCAGATCCGTCAGTTGGTGACGCAGTTCAATCCCGGAACCATCACTGAGATTGATATCCAGGATGAGGCACAGCGCGCTGTCGAAGCTGCCATGCTTTAGCAGAGCGCTTCCGGTCTCGAACAATCTGGATGCGAATCCATATTCCCTGAGCAGCCGCCCGATTCCACGGAGCATGGAGGGATTATCATCCACGACGAAGACAAATTTCGCGGTCGGCAAATCCGGAGGCCTTCACTCGTTGTTGAATCAAAAGCCCGATTTTTGCCTAACGTCGGCACCTGGACGACGGGCGCATCGGAATCTCACCGGCACGCGACATCGCCGCGGCCAATACCGGAGATATCCGCCGTCACATGGTTTTCATATTGTACCTTGGGACAGGCGGCCGCAGCGGATTATCCCCTGACCGCGCCACCAAGTTGGCGCGTGCCGAGCCGCTCCGCGATCGAGACCAGCTCGGCCAGTGACTGCACCTGCATCTTCTCCATGACCTGATGACGATGCGCCTTGATCGTGCGTTCCGTCGTGCCGAGCTCATAGGCAACCTGCTTGTTGATCCGGCCGCACACGATCAGATCGAACACCTGCCGCTCGCGTGGGGTCAACCTTGCCAGCAGCGCGCGGAGTGAGTCGAACCTGGCTCGCTGGCTACGGGCCAACTCGTGCCGCGCGACGGCGCGCTCGATCGCCTCGATCAGCTGGTCTGACGCGATCGGCTTGGTCAGGAAATCCTCGGCTCCCGCCTTGATCGCCTGGACGGTCGTGGCCGTGTCGGCATATCCGGTGAGAAATACAATCGGGAGCGTGGATTGCAGCTCGTTCAGACGGCCCTGCAGCTCGGGACCACTCATTCCGGGAATGCGCACGTCCAACAGGATACAGCCGGCCTCTTCGTCGCCGGGCAATCGATCGAGCAGTTGCCGGGCCGACGCATACGTCA
This sequence comes from Bradyrhizobium sp. ma5, assembly GCF_042258955.1. Taxonomy (NCBI): domain Bacteria; kingdom Pseudomonadati; phylum Pseudomonadota; class Alphaproteobacteria; order Hyphomicrobiales; family Nitrobacteraceae; genus Bradyrhizobium; species Bradyrhizobium sp. ma5. The sequence continues at coordinate 4,649,336 of NZ_CP170156.1, read as the reverse complement.
GAACACGATAGCCCGCGAGCTTGAGCCTGCGCTCAAGTGCCGTACGAAACGAGGCATCGTCATCGACGATATGCACGTAAGCGTGCATGACGCCCTCTCCTGCGCGATCGACAGCGAGATCCTGCATTCGTATTATCACGGCCTCCTACCAAGAAAAGACCCCAAACGAGCTATGCAGCGAGCGGCAACGAAAGATGAAAAGCCGCTCCGCCGCCCGACTGGTTCTCGGCCCAGATCTGACCGCTATGCGCCAGAACGATCGTCCGCGCGATGGACAGGCCAATGCCCATGCCCTGCTCCTTCGTCGTGAAGAACGGATCGAAAATATCGTTCAGCCTGTCCTGGGGAATTCCCGGACCTGAATCGCAGATGGAAATCATCGCCAGCGCGTCGCCGTTGACCTCGGTACGGCCGATGATCGTGCGCCCGTAGGGCATTTTGGCCATCGCGTCCATGCTGTTGACCACAAGGTTGAGAATGACCTGCTGCAACTGAACCGGGTCACCCGTCACCCGCAGGGTCTCCGGTGAGGTCTGCAGGTAGATCGCGACGTTGCGCGCCGAGGCCTGCAGCTTGAGGAAATCGAACGCTTCCCGCATGGTCTGATTGAGATCGATCTCTTTCTTCTCAAATGGCGCACGCTTCAGCAGACTGCGCATCCGACGGATCACCTCGCTCGCGCGCAGATCATCGCGCTTGATGTCGGAAATGATCTCCCGGACCTCCTGAAGGTCGGGCGTCGGCGAAGCCAGGATCAGCTCCGCGGTCTCGGCATTGGTCAGGATCGAGCCAAGCGGCTGGTTGAGCTCATGGGCAATGGAGGACGACAGCTCTCCGGCGGTCGCCTGCCGATTGACGTGGGCAAGCTGGGACAGCTGATTGCGGGATTCGACCTCGGCCTTCCGCCGCATGTGCCGCTCGTGCAGCAGGAACGCGATGAGCAAGGTCTGGGCTAGTATTGCAGCGGCGAGCGCGATCGCCCGCCAGCGGTACCTTTCAATAAAACTCGGTTCACGGAGGCGACTTTGGCTGCCTTGCGGCAGCGCTGCATCGGCTGCCAATTGAAGAGCGGCTTCACGCCGAAATCCGCCTTGATAAGCCTCGCGACCGAAGCGACTGAAATCGAGGCTCTCCGTGTCGACGGTCGTCGGCGCGGGGCCGTGCGCGCTCACGGCATCCCTCAGCCCGACGAACACCTGATCGTAGAACGGACCACGCCGATCGGACTGGTCCGGTACCAGCATCGAATGCGGACGCATCTCTTGCGCCCGGAGACCAGGCGGAGAAAGCAACATAGCCAGCAGGATGATCAGTCCAGAGAGCCGAATTGGCTTGCCCATAGCGCTCGGAGCCGGAGATCAACGGGTTCAAAACCTAGCACCCCGTTATCGTCGAGAGAATTGAATTTTCCTCGAAGACTTCCGCACCAATTACGAACAAATCGCCGCATTCCCGCGCCCTGTCCTTTAGGACAATGACCTCAGGACCAATAGAGGCCGATTGAGCCCTGTCGTAGTCATTGCGTGCGGACAGGCATTTCGAACCGCTCGGACGCCGCAAGTTCATTACAGAGTGAGTTGGTCCATGTTCGCTCACGTCAATGTCAGACCGGCCAATGGACCTAACATCCTCGGTGGGCTGACCGCCCGGCACGCCAACTTCATCACCAGCGAATTCCACTACAGAAAGGGCGCCGAGATCTACGGCGAGAAGGAGCCTGCGGAGTACGTCTACCAGGTCGTCTCGGGGGCCGTCCGCAGCTACAAGCTCCTCTCCGACGGACGGCGCCAGATTGGCGCCTTTCATCTCGCCGGTGACATTTTCGGACTCGAGAATACCGAATTCCATCGCTTCACCGCCGAAGCTGTCGTCGACACCAATGTGCGCCTGGTCAAGCGGATGAGCCTCGAACGGGTGGCCCATTCGGATTCCGCCCTGTCCCGCAACCTGCTGAGCATGACCACGAGCAACCTGCAGCATGCCGAGGATCACATGCTGCTGCTCGGCCGCAAGACCGCGTTGGAGCGGGTTGCAGCATTCTTGCTCGAAATGGATCGCCGGCTGACTGGAGTAGACGTCGTCGCCCTACCGATGTGCCGGCGCGATATCGCCGACTATCTCGGGCTGACCCTGGAGACGGTATCGCGCGCGCTTTCCAAGCTGCACGCCTACGGAGCGCTCAACTTCCTCGGCTCGAACCAGCGCGAAATTATGCTGGTCGACCGCGACCAGCTGTCCAGGCTGGACAACTGACCGCGACTTTACGGGGATTTCACGAGCGCGGCCTGGCGCTCGATGGTCTTTTGCAGCACTTCGAACAGGACCGCCGTCGACCAGCCGAACATCAGAATACCGTTCATGGCCGCCATTGGTCCAATCAGCCGCCACTCCTTGACCGGAATCACGTCGCCGTAGCCGAGTGTCGTGTAGTTCACAAAGGCGAAATAGAGCAGATCGCTGCCGGCGGGGGCTGCACCAGCCGCGAGATAGGCCAGCGACCACACCACGATCTCCAACGTGTGAGCCACCATCAGGATCAGCGCGGCCGCCACCATCACGCCGCTGAGCTGCCGCCCAAACCGGCCGGTGGCGCTCAGGCTGACGTGCCGCAGCAGTCCGATCACCCCGACGGTGAACAACGAATGAAGCACGATATTAATCGCACTGACCGCCGATCCCACGATGAGTTGAAATAGCATCACTGCTATCCCGCCAACCGGGCGCGGTCGTCCCGGATCCATGCCGTGATCAGCTCCCAGGCGACCGCGAGAATGATCGGCCCGATGAACAGGCCCACGATGCCGTGCGCAAGCGTCCCGCCGATTACGCCGACGAAGATGACGAGCGCCGGCGTGGTCAGGCCCCGCCCCATGACCAGCGGCTTCAGCACATTGTCGATGACCCCGACGACCAGGAAGAACAACGTGAAAGCAAGCGCCGTCGCCAGGTCCTTGGTCGACCAGAGCCAGATGATGACCGGAATCAGCACGATCGCCGCCCCGATCTGCACGATCGCCAGCAGCATCACGACAAACGCCAGCAGGCCCGCACTTGGAATCCCCGCCAGCTTGAAGCCGACCCCGGCCAGCAGCGATTGCAGGACGGCAACGCCGATGACGCCCCGGGACACCGCCCGAATGGTTGCGCCGGCCAGGTCGAGGAAGTGCTCGCTCTGCTCCGGCACGATGCGGGACAGGAAGCTCCGGCAGGCTGCGGCAAGCTGCGAGCCATAGGGAAACAGAAACCCCGCCAGGACAACCGCGAGCAGGAATTTCAGCATCCCGACCCCGGCATCGCCCGCAAACGCAAACAAGATCCCGGCGAGCGGCTTTAGGTGCGGAACGACCTCGCGCAGCACGGCGCTCAGATTGGTCGAGGCCCGATCCCAGAGATCGTAGAGCGGGCCGCCGATCAGCGGCCAATCCTTGATCTGCGGCACCGGCGACGGCACGACAACGTTCCCGGCGCTCAATTGTCCGGCCAGCTCCCTCACCCCGTCCACCGCCCCGATCCCGAGCCAGGTCGCCGGTCCGATGACGACTCCCAGTGCGATCAAGGTCAGAACGAGAGCCGCGATGCTGGCGCGGCCACCGAGTATCCTCGTGAGCCAGGTGAAGACGGGATAGAGCGCGACCGCGAGCACCACACTCCAGGCCAGGATCGGCACGAACGGGCGGACCAGGACGAACGACCAGTAGATCAGCAGCGCCAGCAATCCGAGGCGAATTGCGAGCTGGATGAACTCGTCTCCCGCTACGAGCTGGCGAAGGGTTTTCAAGAGCGTGCTTTCGGTTGAGCGTCAGCAGGCACGCAGGAAGCGGTGCCATCGCACTGCCGCGCACGAGTTGATCCAGATCAAGCGTCGCGCGTCCGCTGCCTCGCCAAAGAAACGGCCCCGGTTCGGGGGTAGGAATCGGGGCCGCTTCAACTCGTCGGGATGCGATCACGGCCGGGATCACGATCGCGATCGCGCTCCGATTAGGCGACGGACGGCAGCCCGCGGCAATTGTCCCAAGGTGCAGCATCAATCGTCCGCTTCACCGAGAGCCCCACGGTCACATTGATTCAAATCAAGCGTCGGCCCCCGCCGGCTGACAGTCTGGGCTGCACATGATCTGGAAGCCGCTCGTGATTTGCCAGCCGTTGGATCACGACTGCCTTATCACCCCGATGGAGGACATCATGAAGAACACCAGAACCTTGCTGGCTTTGACCCTGCTTGCGAGCGCGACCGGCGTTGACGCGAGCCAGGCCGCCCCGCTGCCGACCAACATCGCGGCCATGAAAGCCGCGGTCGACAACAGCGCCGTTCAGGTCCGATGGGGCGGATGGGGCGGTGGCTGGGGCTACCGCGGTTGGAGAGGAGGCTACGGCGGCTGGGGCTATCGTGGATGGGGTTATCGCGGATGGGGCGCCGCCGCAGCCGGGGCGATCGTCGGCGGAGCCATCGCAAGCTCCGCCTATGGCGGATACCCCTATTACGGCGGCGGATATGGTTACGGCTCCGGCTATTGCCCGCCTTATGGAGGATATGGAGGTTACGGATATTACGCCCAGCCGCGCGCCTATTACGGATGGTAGATCGGTCGTCGGGCGCTATGCCGGCTTACAGGGAAGTCACCGCAGGCCCAGCAACGATCGCCGATAGCCGCTGTCGCGGGCTTCGTTCCTGCACACGTAACTGCCGTCGAAGCCTCTGGCATAACGGCTCTGTCCCTTGAGATAATAGCGTCCGCGGCGGAGATCGAGCCAGACCACGGTATCCCCGGGACAATGCCGATGCGCCTGGGCCTCATAGCGGAATGGTGTCAGCGGTAGCGCGACCGCCTCTTGTGCGCAGCAGAACAAGAAGGTCGTGACACAGGCCCCGATACCGAGCCTGGCCGAACAGCGGTCTCGACGTCCGGTCGAATTTGCAATTATTCTGAAGCGCATTCATCACCGCCGGGAGTAGCCGTCTCGTGCTGAAATGGTGCTCATACTGCCAACGCTTCACGGGCGAAGCACCTGAATACGGCGATTTCAGCATCACGCACGGCTTGTGCGCGGATTGCGAAGCGAAGCACTACTGGTCCCTCGAGGGGCGCGAGCTCGCGCATGCACAATTCCTCCGCGATATCTTCGGCCGCCTGTTCATTGCCGGGCGCAACAACAACGTCCAAACCGCGAAAGCTGTCATCGACGAGGCAATCGGTGCAAGCTGCCGGCCGGTCGACATCCTGATCGGCATGATCGCCCCGATGCTGTATCAGATCGGTGAGGATTGGAAGACCGGCGTACTCAGCGTCGAAGGCGAGCATCGTTTTACTGCCTTCTGCGAGGAGGTCATCGAACTGATCACGGCGAGGATGAGCGCGCTCGGCCAAGCACCGAGAGCCTCGCCCTCCGGTCAGTTCCTGCTCATGAATGCGCCGGGCAACACCCACACACTGGCGATCCGCATCCTCGCGCTCTGGCTCGGCAGCCGTGGAGTCCACGCCGAGATCGTTGACGGTCCCGTTGACTTCGCTGGACTGCACAAGCGTCTCGTTGCGACCAAGCCAAGATACCTGCTGATCTCAATGGCACTGGCTGAACAACGCGAGGCCGTTGCCGACATTGCCAGACGAGTTGCCGCGCTCCCTGCGTCGGGCCGGCCACATGTGATCGTCGGCGGCTATGCCGTCAAGACCGGGCTCGTGCCTGCGGTTGCCGGCGCCGATCTCGTCACCGACATCAGCTCGCTCGACTTCGGGTAACGGCGCGCTCAGGGCGATAGCAATCCGAATGCAATCGCCATGGTCGACACGGTGCCGGCCACGACAACAATCATCCTGAAAGCAAAATCGCCGTCGATGGCTTCAAGCCAATAATTCAACCAACCGCGAGCGCGGCCTGCACGAACGATTCGACTAAATTTGTCGCCGCCGTTCCTCATGATCGTCATCGTAGATCACGTGGAAATCGGATGACCAGTGCAGCTTGTGCCACGCGATCGAAATCACTTGCGACAGCCTGGCTAACCCAATCGGGCTATGAGAGCCGGGCCGTTGACGACGCGACATCTGGACAGCTGAATGGTGACAACCGTGGCCAACCGTCGCGCCGTAAATCAACGGGTCTCTCCGCCCGTGGAACTCAGTTCATCAGCGCCTCGCGCCTGCGCCCTTCCCTGTCGCAGCTTCATAGGCATCGCGATAGCCTCGGGCGATCGCCCGGACGCCGCGTCCGATGTCGTCGTAGACATCATCGGGGAGGTTCGCGAGCGACACGCGAAGCGACCATTCGGGGGCATCGAAGCCACCTCCGTTCAACAGCACGATCCCGTGGGCCTCGGCCAGCCTGAACGCGAGATCCAGCGGGTGGACGTTCTTCTTGAGATTTTCGACGGCATCGTCGCCGATGTTCTTTCGGGCCCAGAACTCGAAGTCGATCAGGGCATAGTAGGCATCATAGTTCGGATTGGGGGTCAGCTTGTCGGCGAGCCCGAGCCCGTCGAGCAGCGACCACAGGCGCTTGTTGACGATCTCCATGCAGGCGGCCTGATAGGCCTTCTTCACATCCAGCATCTCGGCGAGCGAGAACAGGCTCATCATCACCTGCTGCGGCAACGACAGTCCCGCGGTGTGATTGAGCGCCACGTCGCGGCTGTCGGCGACGATCCGGTCGATCAGCTTGAGCTTGCGCGGCTCGAGCGTCAGCGGCCCGTAACGTTTGTCGAGCGCCTTCACGGCCTCGTCCGGGAGCTTGGCGATCTTCTTGTCGAAGATATTGTCTTCGTGGATCGCGATGGCCCCGAGCCGCCATCCCGTGCAGCCGAAATACTTCGAATAGGAGTAGACGCCGATGGTGTTGTGCGGCAGCTCGCCGAGCAACGAACGGAAGTTGTGCACGAAGGTTCCGTAGACGTCGTCGGTGAGGATCATCAGGTCGGGACGCTTGGTCTTGACCAAATTGGCCAGCTTGGCGATCGTCTCCTTGCTCAACGCCATCCCCGGAGGATTGGACGGATTGACGACGAAGAAGGCCTTGACCTTCGGATCTTCCAGCTTCTTGATTTCCTCGTCGGTGAACTGGAACTTGTTTTCCTGCGGAGCCCTGATCTGAACGACCTTCAGATCGTAGTCCTCCAGGTGCGTCATCTCGATGTAGGGCGTGAAAATCGGCGTCGCCAGCGCAATCGTATCACCGGGCACCAGCAGCCGATTGGCCTTCAGCGACTTGAAGAGGTAGCACATCGCCGCCGTGCCGCCCTCGACCGCATAGATGTCGAACTTCCCGGCCGGCCGCGGCTCGCCGCAGACCGCCCACATCAGATATTCGTGCACGATCCGTTCGTTGTGCACCAGCATGCGATCCGGCACCGGGTAATTGTCGCCGATGATCGAGTCGACGAGTTCGTGGACGAAAGCGTCGGGATCGAAGCCGAATTTCTTCACCGCAAAGGGCAGCATCTCGGTCAGGAAGCTCGCGCCCGGCATGTCCTTGTGCTGTGCGAGCCAGGCCTCGAACCGTCCGGCAATGCCCTTTGCCTGAGCCATGCCTCCGATGCCTGCCGGGTGCTCCATCACCCGCTTGCTCTCGGTCATGGCGAACTGTCCGAGCAGGAAGAAGCCTTCACGCGGCGTCGTGGCCACCCAGTTCGGATTGCCCCGCCCGGCGTTCAGGAAGGGCATCTGACTCCGCTTCGAATTGCTCTTCGCGAGGTTGATCAGCTCGTCCTTGATCTCGAAGGGGCTCAACGCCTCGAATTTCTTTAAGGTCAGAAGATCGGCCATTTGATACTCCCGGGACGATGCAAGGTGTTGGAATGGAGGTGGACAGGCGCCTTGCGCTCAGCATGAGCGGCGGCCGGTGACGAGCCTTGATCTATGTCAACGGTTTCGTGCCGGCCTTGCGATCGCAAGCAGCTCACGCGTGCGTTGTCGGCAAGACAATGAAATCACGAGGCTGTCGCACTCGCGGTTGACATAGATCAACATCCACCTCGTCGGCCACCGTCTGATGTCGATCGATACAGTTGCTCGCCCTTTTCGGCCCCCTGCGTGAGATCGAAGCGGGCGCATGCCGAAGCCCCGGGACAGCATGAACGGGTGACATCATGATCGATTGGTTCTTCCAGACGCTCCGCACCTATCCCGAAATCGCGATCTTCCTCTCGTTGGCCCTGGGCTACTATTTCGGATCCTTCACCTACAAGGGTCTCGGCCTCGGCGCCGTCACCGCGACGCTGGTGGCCGCGGTCATCATCGGCCAGATCGGCATCACCATCTCAGGTCCGCTCAAGCCGTTTTTCTTTCTGATGTTCCTGTTCGCGATCGGTTACGGTGTCGGACCGCAATTCGTGCGCGGCATCGCGCAGGACGGCATTCCGCAGGCGATTTTCGCGGCCGTGGTTTGTGTGTTCTGCCTTCTCTCGGCGTATTTCGGCGCGAAAATCGCCGGCTATGACGTCGGATCGGCCATCGGGCTCTATGCCGGCTCGCAGACGATCTCCGCGTCAATGGGGCTCGCGACCGACGCGATCAATCGCCTTGGCCTGCCGGCGGACGAAGCCAAGAAGCTGCTCGATGCGATGCCGGTCGCCTATGCCGTGACCTATATCTTCGGCACGGTTGGGTCGGCGATCGTCCTTGCCCTGCTCGGGCCCGCGCTGCTCGGCATCGATCTCGAGACCGCCTGCAAGAGATATGAAGAGGAGCATGGCGGCAAGAAGGAGGTGGGCGGTCCGGGTACGGCCTGGCACCAGTTCGATTTGCGTGCCTATCGCGTCAGCGAACGCGGGCCGGTCGTCGGCAAGACGGTCGAGCAGGCCGAGGCGCTGATCCCCGATCATCGCATCTTCATCCTCCGGCTTCGGCAAGCTGGCAAGATCATGGAGGCAAGCTCCGGCACTGTGATTCACGCCGGTGATGTCGTCGCCGTCGCCGGCCGCCGCGACGTGCTCGTGCAGCTGATCGGCGAGCAGGCCGAGGAGGTTGACGATCGCGAACTGCTGGCGGTGCCGATCGAGGGCGTCGATGTCTACGTCACCAGCAAGGACGTCGATGGCAAGACGCTGGCGGAACTGGCGAAGGAACCGGGCGCTCGCGGCGTATTCCTGCGCAAGATCGCCCGGGGCGCGATCGCGACCGAGATACCGATCCTGCCGAACACGAAGATCAACCGCGGCGACATCGTCACCCTGGTCGGCCGCACGTCAGATGTCGCGGCCACCACGAAGCTGCTGGGCCGGCCGGATCGCGCGACCGACGTTGCCGACGTCGCGTTCATCGGGGCGGCCATTGCGATCGGCGCGCTCATCGGCGCCTTCGTCTACAAGATCGGTAGCGTGCCGCTCACCTTGTCCACCTCCGGCGGCGCGCTGATCTCCGGTCTGTTCTTCGGCTGGCTCCGATCCGTGCACCCGACGTTCGGCCGCATCCCCTCACCGACCGTGTGGTTCATGAACTCGGTCGGCCTGAATGTCTTCATTGCCGTGGTCGGCATCTCTTCGGGACCGGGATTTGTCGCCGGATTGCAAAAACTCGGCTTCAGCCTGTTCCTCTGGGGCGTCATCGTGACCACGGTGCCGCTGATCCTGGCGATGTTCGTCGGCAAGTATCTGTTCCGCTTCCACGACGCGATCCTGCTCGGATGCTGCTCCGGCGCGCGCACGACCACTGCATCGCTCGGCATGATCAACGACCGCGCGAAAAGCCAGATACCCGGCCTCGGCTATACCGTCACCTACGCGGTCGGAAACACGCTGCTGACGATCTGGGGCATGGTGCTGGTGATGATGATGACTTAGCCGCGGCCCGGAACATGTTGATCTGGCTGCAGCAGTTTCTGGTCCGCTATCCGGAGCTCGCGCTGTTCCTGGTGATCGCAGCGGGCTACTGGATCGGAAGCTTCAGGATCGGCGCTTTCAGCCTCGGCCCGGTGACGGGCTCGCTGTTCGCTGGCCTTGCGGTCGGCGACTTCGCGCACGTGCCCGTCTCCAGCATGACCAAATCGTTCCTGTTCCTGCTGTTCCTGTTCGGGGTGGGCTATTCGGTCGGTCCGCAATTCGTGCTGGCGATGAAGCGCGACGGGCTGAAGCCGGTGCTGATGGCCGTGGTCGTGAGCCTCACCGGCCTTGCGGCGGCGATCGTCGTGGCACGCGTGCTGCGACTTGACCCCGGCTTTGCGGCCGGGCTCCTGTCAGGTGCGCTCAGCCAGAGCGCCGCAATGGGTACGGCGACCGACGCAGTCAACTCGCTGCCTTTGTCCGACGCACAGCGCGCGTTGTTCGTCTCGCACATCGCGGTGGCCGATGCGGTTTGCTACATCTTCGGCTATGCCGGCGTGATCACATTCTGCACGATCGTCGTCCCGGCGCTGCTGAAGATCGACCTGAAGACGGAAGCGCTCAAGCTGGAGCAGGCCCTGGGGATCACGCGCGCCAAGCCCGGTCTGGCGTCGGCCTGGCGCAAATTCGAACTGCGCGGCTACCGGCTGGATGATCACGCGGCGATCGCCGGACTGACGGTTGCCGCCGCCGAAGCCCGGGTGCCCGGACAACGCGTGTTCATCCACCGCATTCGCCGTGGAGAGCACATCCTCGAGGCGGAGCCTGGAATGACGCTCGCGGCAGGCGACGTGATCGCGCTGTCCGCACCGCGCCAGACCATTGTGGAACTGATCGGACCGCGCGGCGAAGAGGTGGAGGACCGGGAACTGCTCGATATCCCTCTGATCTCGGCAGACGTGTTCCTGATCAACCCGAAGCTTGCGGGCACCAATCTCGAGCAAGCCTCGGAACAGAGCTGGGCTCGCGGCCTCTATTTGCGCTCGTTGAGCCGAGGTGGAGAAGCGCTCCCCGTCGCCGCCGGGGTCGTCCTGCAGCGCGGCGATCTGCTTCGCATCGTTGGTCCTGAATCAGTGGTGCAGAATGCGGCCAAGAGCATCGGCGTCATCGTTGCGCCGAGCACCAGCATCGACTTCGTGGTGCTGGGGCTCGCGATTTTCCTCGGCGGCCTCGTCGGTGTTCTCGTCAGCTTTACGGTCGGCGGCATCAACATCTCGCTAAGCACCAGCGTCGGCACGCTGCTCGCTGGACTTCTGGTTGGCTATCTCCGCACCCGTCTGCCGCATTTCGGCCGGATCCCCGACGGCGCCATCAGCCTGATGACGTCGCTCGGACTGGCGGCCTTTGTCGGCCTGACCGGAATTCATGCCGGCCCGATCTTCCTTTCCGCCATACGCGAGTCGGGCATCGGCCTGCTTCTGGGCGGCATGATCGTCACCCTGTTGCCGCAGATCGTCGGCTTCTGCTTCGGCCATTTCGTGCTGCGCATGAATCCCATCCTCCTGCTCGGTGCATTGACCGGGGCACAGACGGTCACGGCAGCGATGGCCGCCATTCAGGAGCGCTCCGGCAGTTCGGTGGTGGTGCTGGGCTATACGCCCGCCTATCCGATCTCGAACATTCTACTGACCACCTGGGGATCGGTCATGGTGGTCGCCGTCGCTGGATGAGTCATTTCTGGACGGCATTGGCACGATCGCCCAAGCCACGCATTTCCGTTCAGCGACGACCGGAAAGCCCCGTAGAGTCCCGGGTCGCCCTTCGCTGTCGGGTGCGGGAGCCTTTCCGCTCCTCCTGAAGGCGGGGCAAGATGGACACTGCTGCTATCGGCGATCCATGAGCGCGGAACGCAAGGGTCAGTCCGGCCGTTCCGAACCGCTTGACGCGCTCAGGGGGCTGGCCATCTCGATGGTCATCGCCCGGCACTATTTCGGCTTCAAATACGGCATGCTGGGCGTTGATCTGTTCTTCGTCCTCAGCGGCTTTCTGATCGGCGGCATCCTGCTGGATAGCCGCGAACAGCCCGGCTATTTCTCGTCCTTTTATGGACGGAGGGCGTTTCGGATCCTGCCGCTCTATTGGCTGCTGCTGGCGCTCGTGCCGCCAGATCACTGGGGCTACTACCTGTTCTTCATCCAGGCCATCCCGTGGCTGGAGTTCGGCTATCCGCAGTCTGACCTGACCTTCGTCACCTGGACGCTGGCCATCGAAGAGCAGTTCTATCTGATCCTGCCCATCCTGATTTACTGGCTGCCACGCCGATGGCTGATCCCTACCATTTGGGCGGGTGTGCTGCTGGCGCCGGTCTGGCGCTGGCTGTTTCACGCCTATCTGCCCGACCATTCCTGGCAGTTTCTGCTGCCCGGTCGCCTCGATGAACTGTTCGGCGGCGTCCTCCTCGCCTGCTTCATGCGCGGCTACTGCCGCTCCCGCTCCGTGTGGATGATGCTGGCCTGCGTGCCGCCACTTTGCGATGTGGCGTATGCCATCGTGGTTGAACCCTTCGGCTTTCTCTCCATCGCAGCATTCGCATGCTGCGCGATTGTGTGGTTGGGCGCCAACATGGAACGGACAGAACTGCTTCGTCCGTTCGTATGGCCGGGACGCAGATGCTATTCGCTCTATCTATTCCACATGCTCGTCTACGATGTGTTCTTTGACTTCGGCCGTCCGCTTGCAGGGTGCCTTGCACTTCCGAACCCCATGCCGACGGGGCCGCCGAAGTCATGCATGACCAACGTGATGTCGGCGAGATCGAGCGCAACGACCAGCGCTTCGAGATTGTCGACATGGTCCTGCAGCCAATAGCTGCGCTCCGCCGGCGTCGCACTCTTGCCGAACCCCATGTGATCCGGAACGACCACGCGGTGCGTGGTGCTGAGGAGTGGCACGAGATGGCGAAACAGATAGCCCCAGGTCGGTTCGCCATGAAGGCAGAGCACCACCTCGCCGTCCCGCGGGCCTTCGTCGAGATAGTGCATCCGGAAGCCCGGCGCCGAGCTGAAATGCGGTGCGAACGGAAACGTGCCGTCGAAGGTGGCGTCGGGTTGGATCATGGCTGGCCTCGAGTGGTTTTCAATTGAAACCACCCTGTAGCGCTTGAGGTTTTACTTTGCAACCGATATATCGAGCTCCGACTCGGGCGGTCTTTCGGGACCGCGCCACCGATTCACGACGTGGAATGAGGAGCGTCAGGCGGAGCACGATGGCCAAGCGAGTGAGCCACAGGGACTCGATATGCGGCGTGGCCCGGCCGCTGGACGCGATCGGCGATTGGTGGTCGCTGTTGATCGTGCGCGATGCATTCGATGGGCTGCGCCGGTTCGGCGAATTTCAGAAGAGCCTCGGGCTTGCCAAGAACATCCTCTCTGCCCGGCTCCGCAATCTGCTGGCGCACGGAATCATGGAGACCGTGCCCGCCGCGGACGGCAGCCCGTATCAGGAATATGTGCTGACCGAAAAGGGACGCGGGCTGTTTCCGCTCCTTGTCGCGCTCCGGCAATGGGGTGAGGACTTCTTCTTCGAACCCGACGAAGCGCATGTGCTGCTGGTCGACCGAAAGAGCGGGCTGCCGGTGCGCCGCCTCGAACTGAGAGCGCAGGACGGACGCGTCGTTGGTGCAGGAGACACGATGGTGCGGCTGCCGCAGACTTCACCTGAGAACGGCATCGCGTGAGACGCGCGTGCGCCACGCAGGAGCGCTGTCAGCAACCGGATCTTAACTCTCCTTGCCGCAGCATCCGCGCGTGGAGGTTCGACCAATGCAGACATTCCGGATTTCGCTGAGCGATGGGACGCGAAAATTCCACACGGCGATTCAGGCGCCGGATCCCGCGTCCGCACGCATCAAGGCGGCCTACTTCTTCGACATATCGAAGTGGCGGATCTTGAGTGTGTCGCTGAGCGGAGCCAGCGCCGCCGCCGCGTAGTCGCTGCGCGCCCTACGCCATCCGGTCGAGTTCGGCCGCGGCAAGGTTTGCAATCTGCAGGTCGATTTCGGCAAGCGGATCGTCATCGCCGAGAAACCATGCTGCCGACAAGCCGGTCCAGGCGACGATCCATGACAGCAAGCGCCGGCGATCCAGCCTTGCTGCTTCCACGACGATGTCGAGACGCCGCGTAAAACGTCCGGGTTCGGTCGCGACCGGCCGTGTCGGATCGGCAAGATCCGGATTGGTGAAGATGTTGGCGAAGTCGAAGCCACGCTCGCCGACGAGATGCTTGGGATCGATCGCGAGCCAGCCGCGCGCGCCGAAGTCGAGCACGTTGTCATGGTGCAGATCGCCATGCAGCACCACGATCTCGCTGACATCGCCGAGCAGTGCTTCGGCGACGGCAGCCGATCGGTTCAGGATGCCACCGTGCGCCCTCGCCGCCGGCCACAGTTCGCGAAACCAGTCCCTCAATGGCGTCAGGTCCGGCTGCGGTTTCGTGCGCCGGGCGTGAAGCCGATCGGCCGTTGCACAGAGAATTCTGCAGGCCTCATCGTCTTGGCCGGTTCGCGCCATGTCGCTGAGCGAAGCCGAGCCCATCGCCCGTTCGAGCAGGAGCGCCTCGCCGTCACGGGCAAGGACGCGCGCCGCACCGTCGCCGTCCCACCACTCCATGACGATGGCGCCGAGGCGTTCGTCCGGCTCGTGCGAGAGCTTGAGCATCGCCGGTTCGCCGAACTGCCGCACCGGCAGCAACCGTGCGGCGCGCGTCACGATCGGGTCGCCGTCGGGGACAAGGCTCCAGGCCGAGAGATAGGGTTCGAACATCGGGCGGGCTGATTGGGTGATCAGGGGACGTACCCGTCGTTGTAAGCATTGCCTGCGCGCGCCGCCACGCTGGTTCCCTGCGGCGCATCGTGGCAGCGCCGTGCCAACCGGTTCCTGGCCGCCCTGCCCATGTTGGCTGATGACAGCCCCCACCCTTCTCGCGCTACAATGTCGCAGCCGGTGTGATGGAGGGTGTGGTGATGCCGCGAAAGGGAATAACCGGACACGACGATTGGGCGGTCACGGAAGCGCTGGCCACCGCGCTGGTCGCACTCGAGCAGTTGCCGTCGAAGCATCAGCCGCGCGCGCATATGGAGGACGTGCGGAAGATCCTGACCGCGAGATGTGAGGCCGGCGCCGTCACGCTGCATCTTGCACAAGCCAAGTGCCGGTTGTTTCCCGATACCGATCCCCTGACCATCTATGAGGAATACGGCCTCAAGGACGGGCTGGGATAGCAGCCGCCGTCGCGGCGGCCCCTGAAAAGCCCCGGTAAAGATCGAACGGCTAGTCGTGGCTGACGCGCCAGATCGTGCCGTTGCCGTCTTCGGAGACCAGCAGCGCGCCGTCCCGCGCCACGGTGACACCCACCGGACGGCCCCAGACCTCATTGTCCCCGACGACGAAGCCGGTGACGAAATCCTCGTACTCGCCGGTCGGCACTCCGTCCTTCAGCCTGATGCGAATGACCTTGTAGCCGGTGCGCTTCGCGCGATTCCACGAGCCGTGTTCGGCTGCAAACGCATCGCCGCGATATTCGGCCGGAAAACTGCTGCCGGTGTAGAAGGTCAGGCCGAGTGAGGCCGAGTGCGCCTGCAACAGCACGTCGGGAATCGTGACCTTGTCCTTGAGGTCGGGCCGCGCGCCCGTATGCGCCGGGTCTTCGTTGGCGCCGATATAGTACCAGGGCCAGCCGTAGAACGCGCCCTCGCGGACACGCGTCACATAGTCGGGCACCAGATTGTCGCCGCGGCCGTCGCGCTCGTTGGTCGAACACCAGGGCGTACCGCTTCCGGGCTGGATCGCAAGTCCGACGCAGTTGCGGATACCGGTGGCGAACAGTTTCTGGTTCTTGCCGTCGGGATCGAAGGCAAGCACAACCGCACGTTCGGTTTCCGATCCCCAGGCAGCGCCAAGCGCGTGATCGCGACTCCAGTTTTCGATACCTTCCGGCGCCCGGCCAAGGCCCTCGCCGGCGTTGCCGGCGGAGCCGACCGAGACCAGCATCCGTTTGCCGTCCGGCGTGAATACGATGTCACGCGTCGAGTGGCCGTAGCCGTGAGGAAGGTTTGCGACGATGCTCTCAGGCTTTCCCGACGCCTTGAGATCGCCGTTGCGGTAGGCAAAGCGCACGACGCTGTCGGTGTTGGCAACGTAGAGCCATTGCGGATTGTCGCCGTTTGGAAAGAACGCGATGCCGAACGGCCGGTTCAGTCCGGTTGCGTAGACCTCATTGGTCGCCGGCCTGGTGCCGCCGTCGGCGCTGCGCAGGACACGAATGCGGCCGGAGCTGGTTTCCACGACGAAGATATCGCCGTTGGGCGCGGTCCGCATGATGCGCGGACCGCGCCCAACGGCAAACAGCTCGACCTTGAACCCCGCCGGCACCTGCGGCACCGCCGATGCGGGGCGCGACACGACGCGGGACGAATTGCTGCTAGAAGCCGT
Organism: Bradyrhizobium sp. ma5; assembly: GCF_042258955.1. NCBI lineage: Bacteria > Pseudomonadati > Pseudomonadota > Alphaproteobacteria > Hyphomicrobiales > Nitrobacteraceae > Bradyrhizobium > Bradyrhizobium sp. ma5. Next base: position 4,633,097 of record NZ_CP170156.1, on the reverse strand, counting down.
TGCGCCCGGCTTGGGCAGGTCCTGCGGCGTGATCAGGCGCACCGTGCCGGGTCTGTCGCGCTGCCAGTCGCCGAAGGCCTCCGCGCCCTTCAGCACAGGTTCCGCGCCCGACCGCGCGATGCTGGTCGCTAGGAGGATGACGACGGACATGCTCACGCCGGTAAGATTTGTCTTACGCATTTGCTCCTCGCGCGAGGTCCCTGTCAGACGCGAAGCTCATAGCGCAGTTCGCGCGCAAGCTGCGTTCACAATGTCGTCTGCATCAATGTTCATTGGAAGGCGCCGTGACAGCGACAGGCGAGCGCTCCGCAGGATGCGCTACACGGCCCGGGACCTGACCATGGGCTTGCGCTCGGCTGCCGACGGTTCGCGAAACGCCGGCGTGTCTCCAACAAGCGGCTTGAGAGGAACCGTGAGCCGGCAGATCAGGCCCTCGGCACGCCAATCGAAGTCGGCCCGTCCGCCGAGTTGGGTCTCGATGCTGGCGATGACACTTCGTGTGCCGAAGCCTTTCTGCTTCGGCTTGGTCACCGGAGGCCCGCCGGATTCGACCCAGGCCAGGATCAGCGTGTCGTCCGCCACTTCCCAGGTGATCGCGAGCCGGCCCGGCAACACCGACAGGCTGCCATATTTGGCGGAGTTGGTGACGAGCTCGTGCAGCGCCAGTGCCAGCGTCTGCGCAGTCGCGGGCTGCAACTGCACCTCTCCGCCGGCGATCTGGATCTGCCCGGCCTCGGAGTAAGGCGCGATCTCCTCGGTCACGAGCCGCCGGACTTCGGCGCCCTGCCAGCTCGACAGCGACAGCACGGTGTGAACCCGCGCCAGCGCCGTGATGCGGCCCTCGACCGCCCGCACATAGGCGGTCACGTTCTGCGCGCGCGTCAGGCGCACGATCGACTGCGCCAGCGCGAGCGCGTTCTTGGCGCGATGGTCGACCTCGCGGGTCAACAGGCTCTGCCGTTCCTCGGCCTTCTTGCGATCGGTGATGTCGACGGTGACGCCGCTGACCCGCACCACCCTGCCGTTCCTGTCGCTGGTCGCCGCAGCCGTGCCGACGCACCAGCGGATCTCGCCGTCCGGCCGCACCACGCGGAATTCGGCCTCATAAGACGTGCGGCCGTTGTCGAAACCGGTCCAGCCCTGCCGGAGTTGTTCGACATCGTCGGGATGAAACAGCGCCTGGATATTGTCTGATGTCAGCGCGAAGGACTTCGGTTCGACGCCGAAGATCTTGTATTGTCCCTCGTCCCACATCCAGTCGCCGTTGATCCAATCCCAGTCCCACGAGCCCATCTTGCCCGCGGCAATCGCCATGCTGCGGCGCGCCTCGCTCTCAACCAGCCGCGTGGTCGATTGCTCGAGCTCGGCGGTACGCGCGCGCACCCGGTCCTCGAGCTCGGCATTGAGGCGTTCGAGTTGCCGTGTCTTGCGGTAGAGTTCGGCGAACACCCGGATCTTTGCGCGCAACACTTCCGGCACAACCGGCACCGGCACGTAATCGACCGCGCCCATCTCGTAGCCGCGCAGCCGATCGATGTCGCTGACCTGGATTGCCGAGATGAAGATCATCGCGGTCTTCTGAAAGCGCGGATGCTCGCGGATCATCGCGGCGAGTTCGAAGCCGTCGAGCTCGGGCATGCAGACGTCGACCAGGATGACCGCGACTTCGTTCTTGAGCAGGAACTCGAGCGCCTCGCGGCCCGACGAAGCGGCGACGAGCGTTTCACCGAGCTCCTTCAGGATCACCTCATAGGCCAGCAGCTTGGCCGGCTGGTCATCGACCAGAAGGATGTTCACCTTTTCATGGTCCATCATGTTCGATCGCCGATCAGCGGTGCAGCCACATGCGGATCGCCAGCAGCAGTTGCTCGGTATTCACCGGTTTAGCCAGATAGTCGGATGCGCCTGCCTCCAGGCATTTCTCGCGATCGCCTTTCATCGCCTTCGCGGTCAGTGCAATGATCGGCAGCCGCGCAAAGGCCGGATTTAGCCGGATGGCGCCGATGGTCTGGTAACCGTCCATCTGCGGCATCATGATGTCCATCAGCACGATCGCGATCTTCGGATTGGACTCGACCAGCGAGATCGCCTCGTGACCGGTTGTCGCAGTCAACACCTTCATACCACGCCGCTCCAGCACGCTCGAAAGCGCGAAGATGTTGCGGGCGTCGTCGTCGACCAGGAGCGCGGTCTTGCCAATAAGATCCTCATCGGAACTATTGAGCTTCTCCAGCATCCTCTGTTTTTCGACAGGCAATTCCGTGATCACACGGTGCAGGAACAGTGACGTTTCGTCGAGCAGACGTTCCGGCGACTCCACACCCTTGACGACAATGCTGCGCGCCATCGTGTGTAGTTCCGCGTCCTCTTCGGCCGAAAGTTCCCGACCGGTAAACACCACAACGGGAATATTGGAGAGCGTTTCGTCCTTGCGGATCTGATCCAGCACCTCGAAGCCGCTCATGTCGGGCAGCCGCAGGTCGAGCACGACACAGTCGCACGGATGCTCGCGCAACGTTGCGAGCGCCCCTGCCCCGGTTCCGCTGGTCACGATCTCGATATCCTCGTGGCCGAGCAACTCGGTGATACTGAGCTGCTCCGCCGCATTGTCCTCCACAATCAGCAGACGCTTGCGACGCGGTCTGGCGTATTCCTTGATCTGCGACAGCGCCGCGCTGACGCCCTCGGTCGTGGTCGGCTTGTTGACGAAGGAGAAGGCGCCGCGCGCCAACGCATGTTGCCGGTCCTCGTCGAGCGTAATGATCTGGACCGGAATGTGACGGGTCAGTGGATTGTGCTTGAGCTGGCTTAGCACCGTCCAGCCCAGCATGTCGGGCAGGAAGACGTCGAGCGAAACCGCGCTCGGCTGGAACTGCTTGGCAAGATCCAGTGCCTCGGCGCCGCGGCTTGCGACCAGAACCTTGAAGCCCTTGTCACGCGCCAGATCGATCAGCACCCGCGCGTAATGCGGGTCGTCCTCGACGATCAGGAGGATCGTGTCGCCGGGCTCGAGATCGAGCCGGTCGTCCGGCAGCTGCTCGATCACACGCTCTTGCACGCTGGACGACTGCAGCGACGGCGCCGCCGTGTGCGGCATCGCCAGCGCCTGCGGGCGCAGCGCCGCCGACGGTCCGGCATATTTCAGCGGCAGATAGAGCGTGAAGGTCGAACCCTTGCCCGGCGCGCTGCGCAGATGGATCTCGCCGCCGAGCAGGCCGGCCAGCTCGCGGCTGATGGCAAGGCCAAGTCCGGTGCCGCCATATTTGCGGCTGGTGCCGGCATCGGCCTGCTGGAACGCCTCGAAGATCAGCTTCTGCTTGTCCTGGGGAATGCCGATACCGGTATCCGACACTTCGAATGCGACGACGGCCGTTGCGGCGTTCAGGATCGGATGCTCGGCGCTCCAGCCGCCGACCGCGGCCGACACGGTCAGGCTCACGCCGCCATCCGCGGTGAACTTGAACGCATTCGACAGCAGGTTCTTCAGCACCTGCTGCAGCCGCTTGGAGTCCGTCACCATGCTGCGCGCAAGATTGGCGTCGACGTCGATGCTGAAGGAGAGATGCCGGTTCTCCGCCTCGTGCCGGAACGGCCGCCCGACGGTTTCGAGCAGGCTCGAGGTGAGAATTTCCTCGGCATCGACCGTCACCGTGCCGGACTCGATCTTGGAGAGATCGAGGATGTCGCTGATCAGGTTCAACAGGTCGGTGCCGGCGCCGTGAATGGTGCGGGCGAACTCGACCTGCTTGCCGGTCAGATTGCCATCCGGATTCTCGGTGAGCTGCTGGCCCAGGATCAGGATCGAGTTCAGCGGCGTGCGCAGCTCGTGCGACATGTTGGCGAGGAATTCGGACTTGTACTTCGAGGTCAGCGACAGCTCGGTCGCCTTCTCTTCCAGCGCGCGGCGGGCCTGCTCGATTTCCTGGTTCTTGCGCTCGACGTCGACATTGCGCTCGGCAAGCTGCTGGGCCTTTTGCTCGAGCTGGTCGTTGGTCTGCTGCAACTCCCTCTGCTGGGTCTGAAGCTCGCCGGCGAGCGTCTGCGACTGCTTGAGGAAGGCCTCGGTCTGCATCGTCGCCTCGATACTGTTGAGCACGATGCCGATGCTGTCGGTCAGCTGTTCGAGGAAGGTGATTTGCGAAGTCGTGAACGACGAGATCGAGGACAGCTCGATCACCGCCTTGACCTGGTTTTCGAACAGCACCGGGAACACGACGAGGTTCTTCGGCATGATCCGCATCAGCGCCGAATTGATCGGCACCGCATCGCCGGGAATGTCCGAGACCAGGCGCTGGCGCTTGTCGAGTGCGCACTGGCCGATCAAGCCCTCGCCGAGCTGGACGATCTGCGAATGCGGGTTGCTGCTGTCGTTGGCATAGGCAGCAAGCAGCCGCAGTTGTGGGCTCTCCGGATTGTCGACCTGATAGATCACTCCCATATGCGCGTTGATCAGCGGCGCCAGCTCGGTCAGCAGGAGGCGGCCGACGGTCGCAAGGTCGCGCTGGCCCTGCAGCATGTTGGTGAAGCGTGCGAGGTTGGTTTTCAGCCAGTCCTGCTCGGTGTTGCGCTCCGTGGTGAGACGGAGGTTGCCGATCATGGTGTTGATGTTGTCCTTCAACTCCGCGACCTCGCCGCGAACGTCGACCTGAATCGAGCGCGTCAGGTCGCCCTTGGTCACGGCGGTCGCCACTTCCGCGATGGCGCGGACCTGGGACGTCAGGTTGGCGGCCAGGAGGTTGACGTTGCCGGTCAGATCCTTCCAGGTGCCGGCCGCACCGGGCACGTTGGCCTGGCCGCCCAGGCGTCCTTCGACGCCGACTTCGCGCGCCACGCTGGTGACCTGGTCGGCAAAGGTCGCGAGCGTCTCGGTCATGTTGTTAATGGTGTCGGCGAGCGCGGCCACCTCGCCCTTCGACTTCACCGTCAGGTTCTGCTTGAGGTCGCCGTCCGCGACCGCGGTCACCACCTTGACGATGCCGCGCACCTGCTCGGTCAGGTTCGCCGCCATGACGTTGACCGTGTCGGTGAGGTCCTTCCAGGTGCCGGCGACGCCGCGCACCTCGGCCTGACCGCCGAGCTTGCCCTCGGTGCCGACCTCGCGCGCCACGCGCGTCACCTCGCCGGCGAAGGCATTGAGCTGGTCCACCATCGTGTTGATGGTGTTCTTCAGCTCGAGGATTTCGCCCTTCACGTCGACCGTGATCTTGCGCGACAGGTCGCCGCGCGCCACGGCGGTCGTCACTTCGGCGATGTTGCGGACCTGCGTGGTCAGGTTCGCGGCCAGGAGGTTGACGTTGTCGGTCAAGTCCTTCCAGGTGCCACCGACGCCGGGCACCACGGCCTGACCGCCCAGCCGGCCTTCGGTGCCGACCTCGCGCGCCACGCGGGTCACTTCGGCGGCGAACGAGCGCAGCTGCTCGACCATCGTGTTCAGGGTGTCCTTGAGCAGCAGGATTTCACCGCGGACGTCCACCGTGATCTTCTTCGACAGGTCGCCGCCGGCGATCGCGGTCGCGACCTCGGCGATGTTGCGGACCTGCGCCGTGAGATTCGACGCCATGAAGTTGACGTTGTCGGTCAAATCCTTCCAGGTGCCGGCGACGCCGGGCACTTCGGCCTGGCCGCCGAGCTTGCCTTCGGTACCGACCTCGCGCGCCACGCGCGTCACTTCACCCGCGAAACCGTTGAGCTGGTCGACCATCGTGTTGATGGTGTTCTTCAGCTCGAGGATTTCGCCCTTCACGTCGACCGTGATCTTGCGCGACAGGTCGCCGCGCGCCACGGCGGTCGTCACTTCAGCGATGTTGCGGACCTGCGCCGTGAGGTTGCCGGCCATCGAGTTGACGCTGTCGGTCAGATCCTTCCAGGTGCCGGCAACGCCGGGCACGTTGGCCTGGCCGGCCAGACGTCCCTCGGTGCCGACCTCGCGCGCCACGCGCGTCACCTCGCCCGCGAAGCGGTTGAGCTGGTCGACCATCGTGTTCAGCGTTTCCTTCAGCTGAAGGATCTCGCCGCGGACGTCCACCGTGATCTTGCGCGACAGGTCGCCGCCGGCGATGGCGGTCGCCACTTCCGCAATATTGCGGACCTGCGCCGTGAGGTTGCCGGCCATCGAGTTGACGCTATCGGTGAGGTCCTTCCACGTACCGCCGACGCCGGGCACTTCGGCCTGGCCGCCGAGCTTGCCGTCGGTGCCGACCTCGCGCGCCACGCGCGTCACTTCGCCGGCGAAGGCGTTGAGCTGGTCGACCATCGTGTTGAGCGTTTCCTTCAGCTGAAGGATTTCACCCGACACGTTCACGGTGATCTTCTTCGACAGGTCGCCCTTCGCCACGGCGGTTGCGACCTCGGCGATGTTGCGCACCTGTCCCGTAAGATTGGAGGCCATCGAGTTGACGCTGTCGGTGAGATCCTTCCAGGTGCCGGCGACACCGCGCACCTCGGCCTGGCCGCCGAGCTTGCCTTCGGTGCCGACCTCGCGCGCCACGCGCGTGACTTCGCCGGCGAAGGCGTTGAGCTGGTCCACCATCGTGTTGATGGTGTCCTTCAGCTCGAGGATTTCGCCGCGCACGTCCACCGTGATCTTCTTCGACAGGTCGCCATTGGCGACCGCGGTGGTGACGCCCGCGATATTGCGGACCTGGGCGGTCAGGTTCGACGCCATGAAGTTGACGTTGTCGGTCAGGTCCTTCCAGGTGCCGGCGACGCCGAGCACGTTGGCCTGGCCGCCGAGCTTGCCCTCGGTGCCGACCTCGCGCGCCACGCGCGTCACTTCGGAGGCGAAGGCGTTGAGCTGGTCGACCATCGTGTTGAGGGTCTCCTTCAGCTGAAGGATCTCGCCCGACACGTTCACCGTGATCTTCTTCGACAGGTCGCCGCCGGCGATCGCGGTCGCGACGTCGGCGATGTTGCGGACCTGGGCGGTCAGGTTCGACGCCATGAAGTTGACGTTGTCGGTCAAATCCTTCCAGGTGCCGGCGACGCCGGGCACCTGGGCCTGGCCGCCGAGCTTGCCTTCGGTACCGACTTCGCGCGCCACGCGGGTCACTTCCGAGGCAAACGAATTGAGCTGGTCGACCATCGTGTTGATGGTGTCCTTCAGCTCGAGAATCTCGCCGCTGACGTCGACCGTGATCTTGCGCGACAGGTCGCCGCGCGCCACGGCCGTGGTCACGTTGGCGATGTTGCGGACCTGAGCGGTCAGGTTGCCGCACATCGCGTTCACGGAGTCGGTCAGGTCCTTCCAGGTGCCGGCGACGCCGGGCACGATCGCCTGACCGCCGAGCTTGCCGTCGGTGCCGACCTCGCGCGCCACGCGCGTCACTTCCGAGGCGAACGAACGCAGCTGATCGACCATCGTGTTGATGGCTTCCTTCAGCTGCAGGATCTCGCCGCGGACGTCGACCGTGATCTTCTTCGACAAGTCGCCGTTGGCGACCGCGATCGTCACCTCGGCGATGTTGCGGACCTGGCCGGTCAAATTGTTGGCCATCGAGTTTACGCTCTCGGTCAGGTCCTTCCAGACGCCGGTCACTTCCGGCACCTGGGCCTGGCCACCGAGCTTGCCCTCGGTGCCGACCTCGCGGGCCACGCGCGTGACCTCCGAGGTGAACACCGAGAGCTGCTTGATCATCGTGTTGACGATGTTCGCCGACTGCAGGAATTCGCCGCGCAGCGGCCTGCCCTCGACGTCGAGTTGCACGGTCTGCAGCAGGTCGCCCTGCGCCACCGCGGCGACCGCGCGGGTGACTTCGCGGGTCGGCCACAGCAGATCGTCGATCAGGGTGTTGACCGAGCTTTCCATATCGGCCCAGGCGCCGCTGGCGAGGCCGAAATTGACGCGCTGGCGGGTCTGTCCTTCGCGGCCGACGACTTGTCCGACGCGCGCCAATTGCTGCGCCATGCGCTCGTTGGCGGCTGCGATTTCGTTGAAGGCGTCCGCGATCTTGCCGTCGATGCCGAGATAGTCGCCACGCATGCGAACCGAGAAGTCGCCACCGCGCATCGCCTGCAGCGACTGCAGCAGATCGTGCGAGGAATCGAGGCTTCCGTTCGATGATTGGGCGCGGCGTGTATCAGCACGGGGACGAGGCGGCGAACCGAGATCGGTCATGTAATTTCCCCTACGCGCTCGCCACGAATCCAGGGACTCGGAGAAGCCAGTGCGACCATAAGAATGACTGCCCTTGATCTATTCAAGCGGGAAAACGCCAAAACCGCGATTTGTGACGCAAACCGAGGGGCTTAATCGCCAATGGAACCAAAAGTTCCCATGCGCATTGGAACTTTTTACGCAGTAGCGTAAGCCGTTTGTATTGCCTGGCCGTCGTCGGCGCATTTGATCGCATTGGAACATTGGCCTCTCCGGAACGTTCCCGGCGTTGGCAGGATTGGTGATGGTTAAGAAATCAGGCGGGCTCAGGCGGGGCATTTTCGAGAACGAGCGCAGCTTCCGGCTGCTGGCCGGAGGAGCGGCAGACTACGCGATCTGCACGCTCGCCCCTGATGGACGGGTGATCAACTGGAACAAAGGCGCCGAACGCATCACCGGCTATCCGGCCAAGGCAATCCTCGGCAAGCACTTCTCGGTCTTCTATCCTGCGGAGACGCGTGCATCGGGCCTTCCCGCGAAGGCGTTACAGACGGCGCGGAAGGATAAGCACGCCGTGGCCGAGGGCTGGTGCATCCGCAAGGACGGATCGCAATTCTACGCCTCGGTCGTCATCGATCCGATCTACCAGAAGCGCAAGCTGATCGGCTACGCGATGGTCACCCGCGACGTTACCGAGCACCAACAGGCGCGCGCGGATCTCGACGCCAGCGAAAGCCAGTTCCGCCTGCTGGTGAGCAACGTCACCGACTACGCGCTGTACATGCTGACGCCCGGGGGCATCGTCGCCAACTGGAACGCCGGCGGCGAGCGCATCAAGGGCTATTCGCCCGGCGAAATCATCGGCCAGAGCTTCGCGCGGTTCTACACGCCGGCGGACCAGGCCGTGGGCAAGCCGGCTCGCGCGCTCAAGATCGCGGAAGAGACCGGCCACTACGAGGAGGATGGCTGGCGGGTCCGCAAGGACGGCTCGTTCTTCTGGGCCAGCGTCGTGATCGATCCGATCCGCGACAGCGACGGCAGTCTGGTCGGATTTGCCAAGATCACGCGGGACATTTCCGAGCGGCGTGAGGCGCAGCAGAAGCTCGAACTGGTGCAGCGACAACTGGCGGAATCGCAGAAGATGGATGCGCTGGGCCAATTGACCGGCGGCGTCGCACACGACTTCAACAACCTGCTGATGATCATTTCGGGCAACCTGCACCGGATCAAGCGCGAGGTGACGAGCGAGCGTGGCCAGCTTGCATTGAGTGCGATCGAAACCGCATCCGAGCGCGCCGCATCCCTGACCAGCCAACTGCTCACCTTCGCGCGCCGCCAGAGCGTCAACCCGCAGACCATCGATGTCGCCGACCGGATCACCGCGGTGCGCGAGGTGCTGAGCAGCGCGCTCGGCGGCGCGATCAAGCTCAACATGGAGATCCAGCCGGATCTCTGGCCGATCTTCGTCGACCCGAACGAGTTTGAGACCGCGCTGATCAACCTCGTCGTCAATGCGCGGGACGCGATGGCCAATGGCGGTACGCTGACCGTCTCGGCCCGAAACGTACTCGAAACCACCGAGGTGGCCGTCAGCGTAGCCGATACCGGCGAAGGCATCCCCCAGGATGTACTGAGCAAGGTGTTCGACCCGTTCTTCACCACCAAGCCGGTCGGCAAAGGGACCGGCCTCGGACTGTCCCAGGTCCACGGCTTTGCCCACCAGGCCGACGGCCGGATCGAGATTGCAAGCACGCTTGGCAAGGGCACGACGGTCAGCGTCTACCTCCCGCGCGGGTCTGCGGCCGCAACGGGTACGACCACGCGCCACAGCGTGCGCGGCTCCGCGACCGTCCTGCTGATCGAGGACAATCCGGCCGTTGCGGACGCGAGCACCGGCCTGCTCGAACAACTCGGCTACACCGTGCGCTGGGCTTCGAACGCTGAGGCTGCCTTATCGGAGATCGACGCCGACGGCGTCGACGTGGTGTTCAGCGACATCGTGATGCCGGGCAGGATGGATGGGTTGAAGCTGGCGCGCACGATCCGGGACCGGAAGCCCGAGCTGCCGATCCTGTTGACGACGGGTTACAGCGAGAGCGCGCGCGACGTGCGGTCCGATTTTCCGGTCCTGCGCAAGCCGTACCACATTCACGACCTCAGCCGCGAACTCTCGAAGCTGACGGGGCAAGGATCCGAAACCGCTTCGGATCTCCCAGCGCATCAAGATGCGCCCAGAAAGGTGAGAGTGCGGCAGTAATTCTCAAGTTGAGGACGAACGGTCCGCCGGCCAGGTTCGCCGTACCAATTGCACCCGTTCGATGCGGCTGCATTGTTCGCAGCGATATTGAAGGATGTCCCTGCCCTCGCTGCCCGGAGAGCTGCTCTCAAGCCGCATCGTCCTGATGCAGCTGATGCAGGAGATCAGCGTCAGCAGTGGGCTGCGATCGTCATTCATCGATGCCCGCGGTGGCGCGGTCGGATCGGCGATCATGGCGCTGGGCGATGCTATGGTGTTAGCTCTCACCACAAGGAAATGCCCACCCGCGGCCAGGGTTCCAGCCCGGAAACCTGATTTGAGCGCGAGACGGTGCGGATGCTCCTGTTTAGCCGAGCGGCCGGATCACACCCTAGCGCTGCTGTGGCCCGGCCTGGGCTTGGCCTTGTCTGATTTGACTGGGGCCGGCTTGGCGCTTGCGACCGGCCGATCCGCGAAGCTTCGGCTCAGCCGCTCCCGAACCGTGGGGAGGCGCTCGCCGCCGCCGGCGGCCTTCCAACGGCCGATGAGTTCGGCCACTTCGGCGCGCATCGCCATCAGCCGGTAGGACGCCTCGCTGCAATCCAGATCGCGGTTGACCTGGTCCCGGATCGACGCCTCGACCAAGGTCATCTCAGCCCGCAAAGTGCTGATCCTGCGACGAATTTCATTGATCTTATTGTCCATGACTTGTTAGAACAAAAATAGAACATATTGTCAAGTCACGATCCGGCAAGCGAGGTGAGCGATGAGCATGGCAGCGGTGAGATTTGGCGGGGTTGCGGAGCGGCTTGGCGGGCTGATGTCGCGGGCCCAGGCGCTGCGGTTGAGGAGTCTGGCCGAGGAGGCCTATCAGCCGAACCAGTACGTGCACGGCCTGACGTCAGAGGAAGCCGAACGGCGCATCGATGCGCTCAGGGCCGAGATCGCATTGGCGGATTCCTTCTGAACCGCCCACCCCGCCCGGGCCGGACACTCCCTTAAGGCTTTGATATAGCGGCGCAGCTAGGTCTGGTCTGTTATTGCTGTTTGCCTGTGGGGGAGCCTTTCGTGCTGGAGCTGGAGAAGCGGTCGCCGCTTGCGTTCCCGATCACGCTGAAGGACGGGCGAACGCTCGCAACCGTTGGCGACGCGGCGGACTACCTGTCAGCGCTGAATGTCGATCAGCGCGAGCGCGGGTACTGGAAGACGGCAATCATGATGTTCAACAACGCCATGCGCGAGCCCAGCTATCTGAGGATCGCAACGATGAATCTGCGCTCTGCGCTTGTGTATGACCGTCTCGTCGACGACGTCGGCCACTGATTGTGGTGTTACGGCTACAGCCGAATCGGCGCGCCTTTCGTAAGGCCCGTTCGTTATGGCCGCAAACAAGGTAACGGCGGTACACGCGACGGCCGGGGGCGCATTGCGCCTCGGCCGCACTCTCGGGCCGCCTCGGAGGGCCAAGGCGGCCCATTTCTTTTCAAAGCAATTTGGCGCGGACGAACAGCACCCGCAGCGCGGAGGTTGCCTGCACCGTCAGCATGGCGTTGCCGGCCGCGCGCTCCAGCGCGACCAGCGCGTCGTCATGCAGTGAGCGGAACTCCATCCATTCGACGGCGCTGAGATTGCTGATGAAGCGGTGGGCCTGGCCGACGGTCGCGAGCGTTACCGTCTCGCCGTTCAGCCGCACTCTGAATGTCGCCTTCAGCGGCGTGTCGGATTTGGAAACGTCAGCCATGGCGCGGTTGTGCTCCGCGGTGCGTTAATGTCAATCTAATTTCTCTGCTCCCACGCCGGCGCGCCGGCTCCACGGAATCGCAATGTCTGTTAGCGTTTCGTGGAGGTGATTCGTGCCTGATCTTGCCAACACAGCCTATCTCGATACGCTCAATTCCGAGCAGCGCCGCGCCGTCGAGCACGGGGTCGGCGCGGATGGCATCGTCGGCGCCCCGCTGCTGGTGATCGCTGGCGCAGGCTCCGGCAAGACGAACACGCTCGCCCATCGCGTCGCGCATCTGATCGTCGCGGGCGCCGATCCGCGCCGCATCCTGTTGATGACCTTTTCGCGACGCGCAGCCGCCGAGATGGCGGGCCGCGTCGAGCGTATCGCACGGCGCGTGCTCGGCGATCGCGCATCGATCATGACCGATGCGCTCAATTGGGCCGGCACTTTCCACGGCATCGGCGCGCGGCTGCTCCGCGAATTCGCCGAACGTATCGCGCTCGACCCGGCCTTCACGATCCATGACCGTGAGGACTCCGCCGACCTGATGAACTTGGTCCGCCACGATCTCGGTTTCTCCCGTACCGAAAGCCGGTTTCCGACCAAAGGCACATGCCTTGCGATCTATTCGCGCTGCGTGAACGCGGAGATGCCGATCGAGGCCGTGCTGGGCCAGTTCTTCCCGTGGTGCGCCGGCTGGGCCAGCGAGTTGAAGCAACTGTTTGCGGCCTATGTCGAAGCCAAGCAGCGGCAGAACGTGCTCGATTACGACGACCTTCTGCTCTACTGGGCGCAGATGGTGACGGATACGGCCCTGGCCGAGGAGATCGGCGGCCGCTTCGACCATGTGATGGTCGACGAATATCAGGACACCAACCGCCTGCAGTCCTCCATCCTGCTCGCGCTCAAGCCGGCAGGACGCGGGCTCACCGTCGTCGGCGACGATGCACAGTCGATCTACTCGTTCCGCGCCGCCACCGTGCGCAACATCCTCGACTTCCCGGCGCAGTTCAGCCCGGCCGCCGAGATCGTCACGCTCGACCGCAACTATCGCTCGACGCAGCCGATCCTGGCGGCCGCCAACGGCGTGATCTCGCTCGCCAAGGAGCGCTTCACCAAGAACCTGTGGACCGACCGGACCTCGACCCGCAAGCCGCTGCTGGTCACGATCCGCGACGAGGCCGATCAGGCCCGTTACATCGTCGAGCAGGTGCTGGCCAACCGTGAGGAAGGCGCGCTGTTGAAGCACCAGGCGGTGCTGTTCCGCACCTCCTCGCACAGCGGTCCGCTGGAGGTCGAGCTGACCCGGCGCAACATTCCCTTCGTGAAATTCGGCGGCCTCAAATTTCTCGACGCCGCGCACGTCAAGGACATGCTGGCGCTGCTGCGCTTCACCGCCAATCCGCGCGACCGGGTCGCCGGCTTTCGCATCCTGCACCTGTTGCCCGGCGTCGGGCCGGCCTCGGCGCAGCGCGTGCTCGACCGCATGGCAGAAGCCCCTGATCCGATCGCAGCGCTCGTGGCGCTGCCTGCCCCGCCCCGCGCCGGCGCCGACTGGCGGCTGTTCGTCGAGGCGATCGAGAACCTCCGCTACTCGGAATGGCCGGTCGACATCGAACGCGCGCGCATCTGGTACGAGCCGCATCTCGATCGAATCCACGAGGACAGCGAGGTCCGCCGCGCCGACCTCATTCAACTCGAGCAGATCGCCGCCGGCTATCCTTCACGCGAACGCTTCCTCACCGAACTCACGCTCGATCCGCCCGATGCGACCAGCGACCAGGCCGGGGTGCCGCTGCTCGACGAGGATTATTTGATCCTGTCGACCATCCACTCCGCCAAGGGGCAGGAATGGAAATCCGTCTACGTGCTCAACGTCGTCGACGGCTGCATGCCCTCCGATCTTGGCGCCGGCACGTCGGCCGAGCTCGAGGAGGAGCGCCGCCTGCTCTATGTCGCCATGACCCGGGCAAAGGACGATCTGCATTTGCTGGTGCCGCAGCGGTTTTTCGTCCACGGCCAGGTCGCCAAGGGCGACCGCCACATGTACGCCTCGCGCACCCGCTTCATCCCGGAACGGCTGCTGCCGATGTTCGAGCGGAACACTTGGCCGCGCGCCGCGGCCGCGCAGGCCTCCTCCGCCAGCCGGGCGCCGCCGATCGACATCGGCGCCCGGATGCGCGGCATGTGGCGCTGAAACGGGTCAAAAGAAATTTCGTTTGGGCAGGAACGAAGCCGCCGATCCCGCGTTGAGGCGACGTTCGTAATCGGCAAACGACCATCCCGACGGCTTCGGCGCGCAGCTGCACGCTGGAGCCGTCTTTTTTTTGCGCCGCATCAACTCACGCAGAAAATAGCGTAACCGGCTGGTCGAAGCCCTTCAGCGTATAGTCGGAACCGACCGCGGTGATCATGTCGCGGGTTCGATCCCGAACGGCCGTCGTGACAAGGATCTCGCCGGACTTCGCCGCGGCCTGGGCGCGCGCCGCCCGATTGACCACCGTGCCGACCGCGGTCAGGTCGCGATGGGTCTGGCCGAACTCTCCGAAATTGGTGTCGCCGCTGTCCAATCCGATGCCGATGCCGAGCTCGATGTCGCCGGCGCCGATCGCCCGCACCAGCGCGTCGTGCCTTTCCTGGAAACGGCGCTGGATCTCGCGCGCCGCCAGCAGGGCCTGCACGGCATGATCCTCCCGTCGCACCGGAAAATTGAAGATCGCGAACACGGCATCGCCGATCGTCTTGTTGAGAATGCCGTCATAGCGCCAGATCGCGGCAGCGCAGTCGTCGTAGAACGCATCGAGCAACGATGTCAGCCCGGCCGGCGCGATGGTCTGCGTCAGTGTGGTGTAGCCGCGCAAATCGGCGAACAGGAGGGTGGCGTCGATGGTCACGGCGCGCGCCTTCATGATCTTCGAGAAGGCCATCTCGCAGATCGTGCAGGTGTTCGGATTCATACGGCTCGGCCGGACACCGAACAGGCGGAACGGCGCCGACAAGGGACCGCGCAACGGGATCGGCATATGCAGGTTTTGCCAGCAGCCGAGGCAGATCGTTGCGGGTTCCGGAGTCATCGGCGCCTCACCTGCTGTTCTACCAACCAGACACGCCCCACCTGGCACGGTCGGTCACGGCGTTCCCTGGAGACTGCCGCACTCAGGCGGCCGTCACGAAACTCACTCCAATCCGCGTCTTCTTGCTCCAGATCACCTGGCAGTCATAGACGACCGAGGCGTCCCGGGCCATCACCAAGCGGAATCTGTGCGGGACGAAGGCCGGATTCTCGACCTCGATGGCGGCCCCTTCCGGCGATATGTTCACGATCGTGCAATGCATGACCGAACCGCCCGACGAGACATAGCCGGGTTCGTTGACCTCGATTCGCGGATGCTTGCGCTTTTCGTCCACCCGGCCTTGCCCCCCTCAAACTTTCTTCACGCAAACGTGGGCGATCGGCATTGCCGGAGTCAACGGCTGCCGCGGCTTGCATCGGGCTTTCGCACCACGATTTGTGCGCAGCGGTAAGCCGAATTGCCTATCGCGCCCTTGCAGATGAGCCCCGCGTCGGTGCGGGCTTGCCGTTCGCGACGGCGCAAGGATAGCCTCACCCTATGGGCGATGCGCCGGCGCAGCGCACGCTCCCAACAACAACGAACAGGCGCCATGGGGAGACGCGCCATGTTCGAGATCCTCGATCGCCGGACGACTCTGACCGGCAACCAGATCAAGATCCTTGCGGCGGCCATCATCGGCGATGCCCTGGAATTCTTCGACTACTTCCTGATCGGCTTTGTGCTCGCGTTCCTGATCGGGCCGTGGAAACTCACCTTTGGCCAGTCGGCCACCGTGCTGATGAGTTCCGGCATCGGCGCCATCCTCGGCGCCTATCTCTGGGGCTGGCTGGCCGACCGGGTTGGGCGCCGCATCGTCTTCATCGGCACTGTCCTGAACTTTTCGATCGCGACCGGCCTGCTCTATTTCACGCCCGACAATGGCTGGGTCTATCTGGCAATCCTGCGCTTCTTCGTCGGCACCGGCGTCGGCGGACTTTATTGTGTCGACCTGCCGCTGGTGCAGGAGTTCATGCCCTCGCACAAGCGCGGCTGGGTCGGCGGGCTCGTCACCTGCGTGATCCCGCTCGGTGTCGGCCTCGGCGCGGTGCTGGGCGCGATCATGGGCACCGATCAATGGCGGCTGCTGTTTGCGATCGGCGTGCTGCCTGCTGTCCTGGTGCTGCTGGTCCGGCTCTGGGTTCCGGAATCGCCGCGCTGGCTGTGCCGTCAGGGACGCTATGACGAGGCCCGCAAGTCGCTGGCCTGGGCCCTCGAGGTTCAGCCATCGGAGCTGCCATTGCCAAGCGCGGCCGACGCCGGCCCGATCGTCAAGACAAGCTGGTTCGACCTGTTCAAATATCCGCGCAGCCTGATCGTCTCCTGGCTCGGCAATGCCGGCGCGCAGACCGGCGTCTACGGCATCACGCTGTGGGCGCCCGCGCTGTTCGTGCTGCTCTTGAAGGTCACGCCGCAGGAGGCCGCCAAGATGATGATCCTGCTCAGCATCACCGGCTTCCTCGGACGCATCTCGTTCTCCTGGTTCTCGGAACTGCTGGGACGGCGCATCGCCGGCGGCCTGCTCGGCCTCGGCGCCGGCGCGCTCACGATCATCGCCGGCTATCACTACGACGCGACGCTGTTCGGCATGTCGGCATTCTGGCTGCTGCTCGGCGCCGCCTTCTTCTTCGCCGACGGCGGCTTTGCGATCGTCGGCCCCTATGCCGCGGAGGTCTGGCCGTCGCATCTGCGCACCACGGGCATGGGATCAGCCTATGGCTTCGGCGGTATCGGCAAGATCATCGGGCCGGTCGGGCTTGCCTTGATCGTCGGCTCGAACAACTACCTCAAGCCGGATGTGCCGCTGACCCAGATCCCGACCGCCTTCGTCTATCTCGGCTGCTGGTTCCTGATGGCCGGTGCCGTCTATCTGTTCTTCGGGCTTGAGACCCGGGGCAAGTCGATCGAGCAGATCGACAAGGAGCTCAACGCGACGGCTGACGTCGCGGCCTCCGCAACCATACGGCGCGCCTGAGGGAGGCTGACATGAGCGTGACTTCTGCCGATCTTGCCGGTGATCGCGACGTGATCGCCCGCGCGGAGGCGGTCAGGGAGGCGGTTGCGGCCGCCTCCGACGCGATTGAGATGACCCGCCGCCTGCCGCCCGATCTGCTCGACCGGCTGCATGAGGCGCGCCTTTTCCGACTGCTTCTGCCGCGCTCGACCGAGGGGATCGAGACCGATCCCGTCACCTTCTTCCATGTCATCGAGACCATCGCCAAGGCCGATGCGTCGACGGCGTGGTGCCTGAGCCAGGCCGGCGGCTGTGCGATGTCGGCGGCCTATCTCGACCTGCCGGTCGCGCAGGAGATGTTTGCCAACCCGCGCGCGGTGCTGGCCTGGGGACCCGGCCCGAAGGTCAAGGCGGTCGAGTGCGCGGGCGGCTATCGCGTCACGGGGGTCTGGTCGTTTGCATCAGGCGGGCGGCACGCAACCTGGCTCGGCGCCCACTGCCCGGTCTATGCCGCGGACGGCTCTCCGCGCCGCGACGCCAATGGCGAGCAGGTCGAGCGCACCATGCTGGTGCGGGCCGAAGACGTCGAATGGACCGATATCTGGAACACGGTCGGGCTGCGCGGCACCGCCAGCGACCAGTTCGCGCTCAACGACGTCTTCGTCCGTGCGGACCATTCGATCACCCGCGAATTCGATCGCGAATGCCGCGAGAGTGGCCCGCTATACCGGATGAGCAACCACACCTGTTACCAGGTCGGCTTCGCCGGGGTCGCCTGCGGCATCGCCCGCAGCGCGCTGGACAATTTCGTTGACGTCGCCCGCAACAAGGTGCCGCGCGGCATGAAGAAGACGCTGCGCGACAATGCCGTGGTGCAATCCGGCCTCGCCCAGGCCGAGGTCAATCTGCGCGCCGCCCGGGCCTTCCTGCTTCAGTCGATGGCGGATATCTGGCAGGATCTGGTTGCCGGCCACAGCATTACGGTCGCGCAGCGCATGACGATCCGGATGGCGGCAACCCACGCCATCCACAAGGCGCGGGAAGCCGTCGACTTCGCCTACAACACGGCCGGCGCCACTGCGATCTTCGACGGCCATCCGCTGGAGCGGCGCTTTCGCGACATCCACACCGTGACCCAGCAATTGCAGGGCCGCTTCAGTCATTTCGAGACCGTCGGCGCCTGGATGCTCGGCGTCGATGCCGACCTCAGCTTCGTTTAACCCGATTTCTCAGGGAGAAGAACCATGCCACTGGGCGGACTACAGCATTTCACGATCGAACCGCAGGACCTGGAGAAGACCAAGGCGTTCTATTGCAATGTGCTCGGGCTCGAGAATGGCGATCGGCCGCCGCTCGATTTCCCCGGCTACTGGCTCTATTCCGGCGGCCAGGCCACTGTCCATTTAATGGGCACCCGCAAGCCGCGCGACGGCATCGTGGTGCGCGGCACCGAGAAGAAATATGAAGACACCGGCCGGCTCGATCATATTGCCTTCGCCGCCACCGACGTCGACGCCGTGCGCAAGCGCTTGCAGTCGAACAACGTCAGCTTCCGTGAGCAGATCGTGCCGCGCACCGGCGACACCCAGATATTCCTCTACGATCCCGACGGCGTCGGCGTGGAGCTGAATTTCCCGAACAGCTGAAGCGGTCTTCGCCGGTTTTTTGCCCCTGCTCAACAATTGGCCGGCGCATGTGCCGGCCAATTTCTCATGTCAGCAAACCGGTTCCCGACAAGGCCCTGACTCGGCCATCACTCGGGCGTGATCCGGTCCGCTTTTCTTCAACATTGAATGACGAATTAACCCGGCCGCGCCGCTGCGGCAGAATAGCCGGGTGCTGCGCCTTTAACCTACCCCAGGGCCTGGTGGCCCGGCTATTCGTCCCCACTTCGCCGTCGATGGGCTCAATCGAGCCCGCGTTCGTGGCTGAGGCGGACCATTTCGTTGATGAAGATCTGTTTCTGCTTGTCGTCAAGGCTCGCATAGAGCGGCTCGGCGGCGTCGGCGACGCCGCGCTGATCGCCTGCGCGGTCATTGAGGAACTGGGCCTCGTTGCGCATCTGCTCGATGATGTCATCAGGCGGATCGCGCTGCGCACGCGCAATGCGCAGGTTGAGCCGATCGGCGCCATTGTGCCCGAGATAGTGCATCGCACTGTTGAAGCCGGCCCAATTCTTCTCCTGCTCCGGCGTCAGGTTGAGCTCCTTCTTGATCCGTTCGATGTTGGCGTCGCTATTGGCGACGATCTGTTCGGCCGTAAGCTGCGGCGCGCCTGCCTGGGTCAGCACGGTCGGCGCCTGCTTCGCACCCTTGTCCTTGGCGGCAGCCTTGGCCGATTTGGCGGCCTTGGCGCCCTGCTTGTCACCGGACGCCGGAGCCTGCGCATTCTTGCCGTTGCCGGCATTGGGGTTGGCGTTGTTGTTGCCGGTCAGCACCCCGGTCACACCGGTCACCACCCCGACAACGCCGCCGATTGCTCCGCCCAGCACGCCGCCGACCGGGCCGGCGGCCTTGTTGCCTTCGCGCGCGCCGTTTTCGACGCCCTGCACGATCTGCGCATCGACCATATGAGGCACTGCAAGCAGCGTGACGGCGGCGGCCCCAACCGCGACGCACAATTTCCATTGCGCTCGCAGCTTCGCTACCGGGATGAGCATGATCGGGTCTCCGTGGTCGATGGTGGATTGCAGGACTAACGCGGCGGGCGGGTTCGACGAATCCGGACTTTATCGTTTCCGGCTTCGGCAAGTCTATCGGTCGCGACGGCCATCAACATGACGGAACGCGGCTCGATCAGGCGTGGCCGGAAACCTGCGGCTCAACCGCGCACCGTCTGCAAGCATCGCTTGCGCCAACCTCCGCGTGCGTCGCAGCATGATGACCGGAAGCGCGGCAAACCACGGGCATCTGCGGTGATGCCGATGACACTGCCTGCGATTTGACCACAACGTTAGTACTACTTGGCACAGGCATCTCGTTTCTCGACAGCAGCCGGCAATTCTGTTCTGATCAGTGTGAATGAAATCCCGCGACGTCGCGCGAACGCGACGCACAAAAACAACAACGGGATTCAAAAAGTCTTTTGTCCGTCGGCTACCAGGGAGGGAATGCCATGTCACGGAAGAAGCTTTCGCGCCGAGAATTCGTTGCAGCGACAGCGCTGTCATCGGCGGCGCTCATTACAGCCCCCTACGTCCGTGGCGCCTACGCAGCCGGCAAGCTCTCGATGGGCTTCTGGGATCACTGGGTGCCGGGTGCGAACAGTGCCTCCACCGAGCTCGTCAATGAATGGGCCGCCAAGGAGAAGGTCGAGGTCCAGCTCGACTACATCACCAGCCAGGGCAACAAGAACATCGTCACCATCGCCGCCGAGGCGCAGGCGAAATCCGGTCACGATATCTTCCAGATGCCGACATGGTGGCCACAGTCCAACGCCGAGCTGCTCGAGCCGGTCAACGACATCATGGACCCGCTGATCAAGCTGAACGGCGACGTCAACGGCACGGTGAAATATCTCGGCCAGGCCGACGGCAAATGGCTCGGCGTTCCCGCCAGCGTCGGCAGCCAGATCAAGGGTCCCTGCTCGCGCATCGACCTGATGAAGAAGTATGCCAATATCGACGTCCAGGAGATGTATCCGGCCGGAAGCGCGCCAAAGGCGGACAACTGGACCCTCGATACATTCCTCAAGGCGGCTGAAGCCTGCCACAAGGCCGGCTTCCCGTTCGGCATCGGTCTCGGCGAGACCAGTGACAATGTCGACACCGCCGGCGCGATCTTCCAGTCGTTCGGTGCTCAGCTGGTCGACGCCAAGGGCAACCTCACCGTCAAGACCGACGCGGTGCGCCAGTCGCTCGAATTCTACAAGAAGCTGCTGGCGTTCCTGCCGCCCGACGTTGCCGCATGGGACGATGCTTCCAACAACAAGTGGCTGGTCGCGGGCAAGGGCGCGATGATCATGAACCCGCCGAGCGCGTGGGCGGTCGCCAAGCGCGACGCCCCGCAAGTCGCCGAGCAATGCTGGACGCACGGGTTCCCGGCCGGGCCGAAGGGACGCTTCGCGCCCTATCTGCCGTTCTTCTGGTCGATCTGGTCGTTCTCGAAGAACAAGGAAGCGGCCAAGAGCCTGCTGTCTTATCTGTCGCAACCGGCATCGATCGAGAAGATGGTGGTGGCGAGCGGCGGCTACGATCTGCCGGCCTATGAGAAGCTCACGACGTTGAAGGTCTGGGAAGAGGTTGGGCCGCCGAAGGGCACGCTCTATCACTACCCGAACCCCTTCAAGCACCAGACGCTGTCGATTGCGGCCTCGCCTGCACCGCCCAAGGTCGCGCAGCAGATCTACTTCCAGGCCACCCTGACCAAGATGTGCCTGCGCTACTACCAGGGTGAAGCGATGGAAAAGACCCTCGCCTGGGCCGAGGGCGAGTGCGAAGGCTTCATGCGAAGCTGACGAACGGACGAGTTCGCGCGCGGTCGCCGATCATGTTGGCCGCGCGAGATCTCGCCTCTGCATCCCGGCCGCCGAACACGGCGAGCCGTGCAACCAACCCGCGCGAGGGACCAGCGTAATGGTTGATGTCGCACTCCAATCCAGCCGCACAGCTGCGGCCCAGGCAGGGCGAAAGCGTGCCGGCCTGCGCAACGCACTGCGGCGCAAGTCGATGTCGGCGTTCCTGATGACGCTGCCGCTGATCCTCCTGATCGCCGTGCTGGTGATCTATCCGGCGCTCTATTCCCTGCATCTCGCGACGCTGAACAAGGCGATGACGAAGTTCGTCGGCTTCGGCAATTTCGAGTTCCTGTTCAAGCGCGAAACCTTCTGGCTGGTGGTCAAGCAATCCTGCATCTTTGCGATCTCGGCGGTGGTCTTCAAGGCGCTGATCGGGTTCATCGTCGCGCATTTCGTGCACAACGTCCCCGCCAACAGGCAGCGCAAATGGCGTGGCATGCTGCTGGTGCCATGGGTGATCCCGCCGGCGATGAGCACGCTGGCCTGGCTGTGGCTGTTCGACCCGTCCTACAGCGCCTTCAACTATACGCTTTCGTTCTTCGGCCTCGGCCCGATCCCGTGGACCGGGGACGCGATGTGGGCGCGCTTCTCGGTGATCCTGGTCAACGTCTGGTACGGCGCGCCGTTCTTCATGATCATGTACCTGGCGGCGTTGAAATCGGTGCCTGAACAACTCTATGAGGCGGCCGCGATCGACGGCGCCAATTGGTGGCAGCGCATCTGGTACGTGACCCTGCCGATGATGCGCAACATCATCGCGATCACGACGCTGTTCTCGCTGATCGTGACCTTCGCCAATTTCGATATCGTGCGTATCCTGACCGCGGGCGGACCGCTCGACCACACCCACATCTTCGCCACCTGGGCGTTCCGCGTCGGTATCGAGGGCAGCGACATTCCGCTCGGCGCCAGCGTCTCGCTGTTCATGGTGCCGATCCTCGCGGTCGCGGCGATCTTCATCCTGCGCGACATCACCAAACGCGGGAATGAATCCTGATGAGCACCGTGACGATCGACAAGTCGGGACCGACCCGCAAGGTCAAATACGGCAGCATGAGCCGCGATCGGACCTGGGCGCTCCGCTGGTCCTACTTCTTCCTGACGCTGTTTGCGATCTTCTCGCTGGTGCCGCCGTTCTACATGCTGATCACTTCGCTGAAGAGCAGCGCGGAGATTTCCGCGGCGACCAATCCGTGGTGGGTATATCATCCGACGCTCTCCAACTACGTTGAGTTGCTGACCTCCAATCAGTTCCTGCGCTTCTTCTGGAATTCGGCCTGGGTCTCGATCATCGTGGTCACCATCACGATGCTGATCAGCGTGCCAGCGGCCTTTGCGCTGGCGCGGATGAAGTTCTGGGGCTCGGCGACGCTCGCGACCGGGGTGTTCCTCACCTATCTCATTCCGGACAGCCTGCTTTTCATCCCGCTGTTCAAGATGTTTGCCGTGTTCGGCGACTGGACCGGCATTCAGCTGGTCAATCGCTGGTACGTGCTGCTGTTCATCTACCCGACGCTGACGGTGCCGTTCTGCACCTGGATCATGATCGGCTATTTCGCCTCGATCCCTAAGGAGCTCGACGAAGCTGCGATCATCGACGGCGCGAGCTGGTTCCAGACCCTGACCCGGATCTTCATCCCGGTCGCCCTGCCCGGCCTGATTGCGGCGACGATCTTTGCCTTCACCGTCTCCTGGGCCCAGTTCCTCTACCCCCTGGTGTTCACCACCTCGACCGATCAGCTGGTGCTGCCGGTCGGCATCATCACGACCCTGATCAAGGGTGACGTCTTCAACTGGGGGCAGATCATGACCGGCGCCCTGCTCGGCGCCGCGCCGCCGCTGATCATCTACGCCTTCCTGATGGACTACTACATTGCCGGCCTGACCGCCGGTGCGACCAAGGGTTGAACGCGACAAAGGTAGGATAAGGGTAGGATTCATGGCCGACGTCAGTTTGCGCAAGGTGGTGAAACGTTACGACGAGGTCGAGGCGGTGCGCGGCATCGACCTCGATATCGCCGACCATGAGTTCGTGGTGCTGGTCGGCCCAAGCGGCTGCGGCAAGTCGACGACCCTGCGGATGATCGCCGGCCTCGAGGACATCTCCGACGGCGACATCATGATCGGCGGCGATGTCGTCAACGACGTGCCGCCGAAGGACCGCGACATCGCGATGGTGTTCCAGAACTACGCGCTCTATCCGCACATGACCGTCGCCGAGAACATGTCGTTTGGGCTGCGGCTGAAGCACTACCCCAAGGCCGAGATCAGGAGCCGGGTCACGGAAGCCGCCCGCATGCTCGACATCACCGACCTGATCGACCGCAAGCCGAAGCAGCTCTCCGGCGGCCAGCGCCAGCGCGTCGCGATGGGACGCGCGATCGTCCGCAATCCGAAGGTGTTCCTGTTCGACGAGCCGCTGTCCAACCTCGATGCCAAGCTGCGCGTGCAGATGCGGATCGAGATCAAGAAGGTGCACCAGAAGGTCCGAACCACGACCGTCTACGTCACCCACGACCAGGTCGAGGCAATGACGCTGGCCGACCGCGTGGTGGTGATGAACCACGGCAAGATCGAGCAGATCGGCACGCCCAACGAGCTCTATCACAAGCCGGCGACCCGGTTCGTCGCCAGCTTCATCGGCTCTCCCGCGATGAATTTCGTGCCGTGCCGGCTCGAAGACGTCGGCGGCAAGCTCAATGTGCGGCTGACCGATCGCCTCTCCTTTCCGCTGCCGCCGGCGCGCGCCGCCCGCTACCAGGCCCTTTCCCGAACCGACAAGCTGCTGCTGGGTCTGCGGCCCGAGCATGTCATGGAGGCGCGGCCGCACGCCGAGCCCGGCATCGAGCCGTTCGACGCGGTGCTCGACGTCACGGAGCCGATGGGCATGGAGACGCTGGTCTACTTCACGCTGGAGGGCTCCCAGCTCTGCGGCCGGGTCAATCCCAATGCCGGCGCGCAGGATGGCAGCCCACTCCGATTGGCTGTGGACCTCAACAATATGCATTTGCTAAACGAGGTGACCGGCGCCGTGCTTTGACGGCGCACAAGAAACCTCAAGGGCAGGAAATGGCTACCAACAAGAAGAAGATTTTCATCACCCAGACTCTGTCTCCGGGGGCGCGGGTCCTCCTCAATGAACGGGATGATGTAGAACTCGTCGAATTTCCCAACCTGATCTCGGCCAAGGACTTCCAGGCGATGCTGGAGCAGCATGCGCCGGTCCATGGCGTGGCACTCGGCGCGACCCGCTTCGGCGAGGCGGAGCTGGAGGCGTCCAAGGGCATGTTGGTGGTGACCCGAATCGGGGTCGGTTACGACGCCGTCGACGTGCCGGCGCTGTCCCGCCGCAAGGTGCCGCTGATGGTCGCAGGCACCGCAAACTCGCCGTCGGTCGCAGAGCATGCCGTGTTCATGATGCTGACGCTGGCCAAGCGCGCGCAGGAAATGCACGCGATGGTCAAGGAAGGCACCTGGGCGAGCCGGCTCGGCGTGCTGCCGTTCGACCTCTACGGCAAGACGGTCCTGATCGTCGGCTTCGGCCGCATCGGCACCCGCACCGCCAAGCGCTGCCTCGCGATGGAAATGAACGTGCTGGTCTACGATCCCTACAAGCCCGCGAGCGAGATCACCGCGGCCGGCTGTGAGGCGGTGTCGAGCCTCGAAGCGGCATTGCCGCGGGCGGATTTCGTCACGATCCACTGCCCGAAGTCGCCCGAGACGGTCGGCCTGTTCAACGCCGCGCGGATCAGGCTGATGAAGCCGACCGCCTATCTCATCAACACCGCCCGCGGCGGCATCGTGGACGAGAAGGCGCTGCACGACGCGCTGGCGTCGGGCAAGCTCGCCGGTGCCGGCCTCGACGTGTTCGAGGTCGAGCCTCCACCGGTCGGCCAGCCGCTGCATGCTTTGCCGAACGTGATCATGGCGCCGCACGTCGCGGGCGTGACGGTCGAGGCTGTCGATCGCATGAGCGAGCAGACCGCGCGCAATATCCTGAGCGTGCTGGACGGCAATCCGCTGCGCCAGAACGTGATCAACCAGGACGTCCTCGGCTGAGCTTTCAGCCTTTCTCGTTTGCGCCGCGGCCGATCCCGCGAGGTCGGCCCGGCGATGCGGAGCATGCACATGGCTTTCAAGGAATTCGGCAACTACGATGCGGTCGGTCTCGCCGAGCTCGTCCGCAACAAGGACGTCACGGCAAAGGAACTGCTCGACGAGGCGATTGCGCGCACGGCCGCCGTCGATCCGAAGATCAACGCGGTCGTCGTCAAGCATTACGACCACGCCGAGCGCCAGATCGCCAAGGGGTTGCCTGACGGCCCGTTCACCGGCGTGCCGTTCCTGCTGAAGGATCTCGACCTGCTCGAGGGCACCCGCACCACGTCGGGCGCCAGCCTGCTGAAGGACTTCGTTGCCGACCACAACGGTACGTTGACCCAACGCTTCCTCGATGCCGGTCTTGCGATCTTCGGCAAGAGCGCGAGCCCGGAGTTCGGCCTGATGCCGACGACGGAATCCCGCCTGTTCGGCCCGACCCGCAATCCCTGGAATCTCGACCATTCCTCCGGCGGCTCGTCCGGCGGCGCGGGGGCTGCGGTCGCGGCGCGCATCCTGCCCGTCGCGCATGCCAGCGACGGTGGCGGCTCGATCCGGATCCCCGCCTCCGCCTCTGGCGTGTTCGGCATGAAGCCGACGCGCGCTCGCAACCCATGCGGTCCCGATCGCGGCGAAGGCTGGGGCGGCTTCTCGGTTGGCCATGTGCTGAGCATCAGCGTCCGCGACAGCGCAGTCATGATGGATGCGATCCATGGCGCGGAGCCGTCGAGCCTCTACGTCGCGCCGGCGCCGGAACGGCCGTTTTCCCAGGAGGTCGGCCGCGACCCCGGCCATCTGCGCATCAGCTTCACCGACAAGTCGCCCTACGGCGATGCTGTTGATCCCGAGATCGCCGCGGCGGTTCGCGACATCGCCAAGGTGCTCGAGGGCCTCGGCCATCACGTCGAGGAGCGCGCACCGCCGCTTGCCGCCGATCCCGCCGCGGTCATGACGACCATCGTCGGCGGCAACACGGCGCTGACGATCCGCCTGCTCGAGCAGCGCGTCGGGCGCACGCTGACGTCGGACGATGTCGAGCGGCTGACGCTCGCCAGCGGCCAGAACTCGGTCAAGATGACGCCTGCCGACTACGTCGCCGCGCAGCTTGCGGCTTTCCAGATCTCGCGCGGGCTCGCGACCTTCTTCGAGGGCTGCGACATCTTCCTCAGCCCGACGCTGTGCGCGCCGCCGCTCCGCATCGGTGAACTGAACACGATGTCCGAGGATCTGAGCCACATCGCGCCGGTGCTGCGCCGCTACATGCCGGGCACCTCGATGTTCAACATGTCCGGGCAGCCGGCCATGTCGGTGCCGCTGGCCTGGAACAAGGCCGGATTGCCGCTGGGCATGATGTTCGCGGCCAAGCTTGGCGAGGAAGGACTGCTGTTCCGCCTGGCCGGTCAGCTCGAACAGGTCCGCCCCTGGAAGGACCGGCGTCCGCCGGTCTGCGCCTAGCTCGATCGGGCGCGACAAAGGGCAGTCCAATCAGGTAGATAGGAAGGGCGCCGGCACGATTCCGCCGGCGTCATGCCTGGGAGACCGAACCGTGAGTGACCCGACCGACAATGCGCTCGCCGCCATCGCGAGCATTCTCGATCAGACGACGACGCCTCCCGAGAAGTCCAAATCGTCCGACGACAAGTCGACCGACAAGGACGAGGCATCGGACCCTGCCGAGGAGCCGCCGGCCTCGATAGCGATGCCACCGCCCCTGCCATCGTCCGTCACAGACGTTTCTGTCGAGGCGGTTTCCATCGTGGCCGAGCCGCCGGCGGTGGAGCCGCCGCCGATTGAGCAGGTCGAGCCAAACATCGAGCAGGCCGAGCTCGAAGAACCCGAGCCGGTCGAACCCGAAGCGGTCGCACCGGAGCCGAGCGAGCCGGAGCCGATCCAGCCGGCCCAGCCGATCGAGGCCAATGGCTATTCCAAGTCCGGCCCGGGCCCGATGGCGGCGCTGCGGTTCCGCTGGACGGTGCGCGAGGACGGCGCCCAATACTATGTCGATGAGACTGTCGGCGAAGGATCGAACCGGCTGGTCAACGGCCCGATGGACAAGGACGCCGCGATCAAATTCGTCGACGATCGCGAGGCCGAGGCACGGCAGCGCTTCGAGCATTTCAAGCACGAGATCGTCAGCCGCACGGCAGCCGCCCTTCAGGCAAGCAAGGACCGCCACGAGGCCTAGAGCTTCGGTTCTGATTCAATCAGAACCGAAGCTCTAGATTCTTGTCTTGACGCGTTTTCTTCACGCGAACCGGTTCGCTCGAAAACGCTCTAGCCCTGCGGCGGCCTTGGCGGCCCCAGAAAGTCCTTCTTCGCGAGATCGACGCCGGCATGACGCAGGATGTCGTAGGCCGTCGCGACATGGAAGAAGAACTGCGGGCCGCTGAAGGTCAGGATCAGGGACTTGCCGGTGAATGGCCTGGTCGCGCCGCTCCGGAACGTGAAGACGACGTCCCTGTCGCAGGCGGCGTCGATCACCTCGCGCGGCAGGCCCTGCGCAAAATCAATCGTGGCCGCAATCTGCGCCTTCAGCCCGCCGATGCCGGGCGCCGTGTCGGCCAAGACCGGCGGCGCGCACCCCGCCAGCAACGCGCAGCTCAGGAGGACATGCCGGTTCGCCTCCCTGACCTGCTGGCGAAGACTGTACATGTTCGGCGAGAGCCGCATCTCGAGCAGCACGGCTGGATCGATCTTGCGAGCCCCGGCATGGGCCTCGGCATGATCGAGCAGCGCAGAAAGATTGCGCAGATACGGCACATAGACGCCGACGGATGCTTCGTGGAGCGAGATGGTCACTATTGCGCCCGCTGTGCTGGCCCGAAAGTCTCATCTGGTCTAAATGGTCCGCAACGACATGTCATCGGAATTGACGGAGAAGTCTGATGTTTCGCGCGCTGGCCGGCCTCGCTCTCGTTTTGCTTCTGTCTGCCGCGCACGCGCAGCCGGCGCCGTCCCGGCTCGACGAGATCGTCAAGCGCGGCACGTTGCGCGTCGGCATGACCGGCGACTACCTGCCCTTCACGGCGCTCGAAAAGGAGACCAAGGCGTTTCGCGGCTTCGACGTCGACATGGCGCAATCGCTCGGCAAGGCGCTCGGCGTCAAGGTCGAGTTCGTGCCGACATCGTGGCCGCAGATGACCAGGGATTTCGAAGCCGACAATTTCGACATCGTGATGGGCGGCGTCTCCATCACCTTCGACCGGCAGAAGAAGGGCCTGTTCTCGACGCCGATCATGCGCGAGGGCAAGACGCCGATCACACGCTGCGCCGACAAGGGCAGGTTTGAGACGATCGCCGAGATCGACAAGCCCGGCACCCGCGTCATCGTGAATCCCGGCGGCACCAACGAGCGTTTTGCGCGCGCCAACGTGAAGGCCGCCGACATCCGTGTCTTCAACGACAACATCAAAATCTTCGACGAGATCGCCAAGGGTGACGCCGATCTGATGATGACCGATGCATCCGAGACGCGCTATCAGCAGAAGCTGCATCCCGGCGTGCTCTGCGCCGTGCATCCCGACAAGCCGTTCGACTTCGCGGAAAAGGCCTACTGGATGCAGCGCGACGTCGCCTTGAAGGCGTTCGTCGACCAGTGGCTCCACATCGCGCGCGAAGACGGCAGCTATGCGAAGATCTATGCCGCGTGGTTTGAATAGGCTGCGTCAAGTCTGCTGCTCACGTGCCGCAAATTGATGCGCACGGCCTGAAACCGGATCGCAATCCAGTGATTTGAACCTGAAGCGCGAGGACACGACTCATGTTCTGACCGTGATTTGGGGCACGTTCAGCGAGGCGGCCACCAAATAGCCTCGCGAACGGGATTCCCTGCACTGGAGGTCGAGATGAAGAAGCTTCTGGCGATCGCCGCACTTTTGCTGGCGAGCACGGCGGCGGCGCAGGCGCAATACACGTTCGATTACGGCGGCCGCACCATTCGTATCGATCCGGATCGCGGAACGGTCTCGATCCCCGGCGTCTATGACAATACCGGCCGCAGCACCAAGCGCGCCAAGCACAAGGACGCCGAGCAGAAGCGCGAGACGGCCCCGAAGGACGCCAAAGCGGACCCTCCGTCCATGCCTGCCACGCCACCCGCAGCCGCTGCCTCCCCCTCTCCGCCTGCCGTTGATCAGGCCGCCGCTCCGGCGCCGACCGCAACAACGACAGAGCCCGGAAACACGAGCGTTACGCCAGCCCCGGCCACGGCAGCGACCACACCGCCGCCGCCACCCGCGCCGCCAGTAGTGCAGCAAAGCGCCGCGCCGGCGGCAAAGCCCGCTTCAGCGCCGACGGTCGGCGACGTGTCGCCTGCGCCCAAGCCGATAGCGAATCCCGTGCAAGCAGCCAACTCGCCGCTCGGCGTCTGGCTGACCGAAGAGAAGGAAGGCAAGGTTCGCATCGAGCAATGCGGCGCCAATATCTGCGGTTACTCGGTCGACAAGAAATCAAACGCCAACGGCGAACAGGTTCTGATCAACATGAAGCCGGGCAAGGACAAATGGAGCGGCCGCATCTTCGATCCGAACAGCGGCAGTACCTACGATTCCACCATCGCGTTGAAGAGCCCCGACACGCTGCGCGTCCAGGGCTGCGCGTTCGGTGGCATGTTCTGCGGCGGCCAGACCTGGACGCGGGTGAATTGATCGACGCCGCGTCGTGAAAGCAAAAAGCCCCGCTCAAGAGCGGGGCTTTTTCTTTGGGCAGGCACCGACGGCTCAGCCGAGCTTGCCGTTATATTCCTCGTCGGTGACGTGCTCCATCCAGGTCGAGAACACGCCGTCGAGCGCCTCCTGCATGGCGATGTGGGTCATGCTGTTGTTAGGCGACGCGCCATGCCAGTGCTTCTCGTTCGGCGGGATCCAGACGACATCGCCGGGGCGGATTTCACGGATCGGCCCGCCCTTGGCCTGAACGCGGCCGATGCCTGAGATCACGTACAGCGTCTGCCCGAGCGGATGGGTGTGCCAGGCGGTGCGCGCACCGGGCTCGAACGACACCCGCGAGGCATTCAGCCGTGCTGGCGCCGGCGCCATGTTGATCGGGTCCTGCAGCACGCTGCCGGTGAAGTTCTCTTTCGGCGCGCGGCGGGTCGGCCGCGAGCCGGAAACGTGGATATCCATGGGGTTACCTCCCTTTCTTGACGTTATTTCTTGGATGCGGCGTAGCGTGCCTTGGTCTCGGCGTTCATCGGATAGAGGCCGGGCAGCTGGGCGCCATTGTTCACCTCGTTGACGATCCAGGCTTCCATCCGCTCCTGCTCGGGTCCCTCGGCCAGCACGTGGTCGAGGAACGCCTGCGGGATCAGCACCGCGCCATCCTGATCGGCCACCACCACGTCGTTCGGAAACACGGCAACGCCGCCGCAGCCGATCGGTTCGCCCCAGCCGACGAAGGTCAGGCCTGCGACCGACGGCGGCGCCGCGTAGCCATCGCACCACACCGGCAGGCCGGTGCCGAGCACGCCCTCGAGATCGCGCACCACGCCATCGGTGATCAGCGCCGTCACCCCGCGCTTGACCATGCGGGCACAGAGGATGTCGCCGAAAATGCCGGCATCGGTGATGCCCATGGCATCGACAACGGCAATGCATCCCTGAGGCATCGCCTCGATCGCGGTACGGGTCGAGATCGGCGACGACCAGGATTCCGGCGTCGCCAGATCCTCGCGGGCCGGCACGAAGCGCAGCGTGAAGGCCGGTCCGACCAACCGCTTCTGCCCGGGCTTCAAGGGCTTGGTGCCGCGCATCCAGATGTTGCGCAGGCCCTTCTTGAGCAGGACCGTGGTGATGGTGGCGGTGGACACGTGCGACAGCGTCGCGATCGCTTCGGCGGACAGTGACATCTCGAAAGCTTGCTCCGATGGGAGGAAAAGACCGGCGCATGTTGCCGGGCGAAGGCCCTGCGTCAAGGGCTGCGCGAAAAACCTGCGATCATCCAAATTTATCGCCGGCATGCCGATTAATTTATTGATGTTGCTGCATCATTTTGCACGAAGCGAATTCCGTTTTGAATCGAAACACGCTAGCTTGATGGCTAATCCAATCTGCTTGAGCCGATGGCCGAACCCTTAAGTCCTCCCCGCCTTTTGCCGAGTGGCGACAGCGCCATCACGGTGGAATTCAGCCGCACCATCGATGACGCCGCCAACCGGCGGGTGCTCGCGCTCGACCGCGTGATCGCCGCCGAGCCGATCGCCGGCATCACCGAGACCGTGCCGACCTACCGGTCGCTGCTGGTGCATTACGATCCAGTGCAGATCACCTTCGATGCGCTCGGCGAGCAGTTGCTTGCGCGCGCCGCCAAGGCGCCGCCGACCGAGAGCGGAACGCGGCGCTGGCGGATCCCCATCACCTATGGCGGCGAGCACGGCATCGATCTCGAGGATGTGGCGAAGGCACTCCAGACCACGCCCGATGACATCGTCGCGCGCCACGCCGCCGGCGACTATCGCGTCGCCATGATCGGCTTCACGCCCGGCTGGTCCTATCTCAGCGGGCTCGACAAGTTCCTGCATATGTCCAGGCGCAAGGAGCCGCGGCTCGTGACCCCGGCCGGCACCATCTCGATCGGCGGCATCCAGACCGGCGTGCAGTGCCTCGCCGGCCCGAGCGGCTGGCACCTGCTCGGCCGTACCCCTGTGCGAACCTACCAATTGCATCGCGACCCGACCTTCCTGCTGGAGCCGGGCGATGCCGTCAGCTTCAAAGCGGTGGATGCCAAGACCTTTGCCGAACAGGACCGCGCCGCCGAGGCGGGCGAGTTCGTCGCAGAACTGGTGACGCCATGAGCAAGCTCGTCGTCACCTCGATCGGCCCGGCAAGCTCGGTGCAGGACGGCGGACGTCCGGGCTCGCAGCGCTACGGCCTGACGCCGAGCGGCGCGATGGACCGGCTTTCGCTGGCGGCCGCCAACACGTTGGTCGGCAATGAGCCGTTTGCCGCCGTGGTCGAGATCGGCCCGTTCGGCGCCACCTTCACCGCGCGCGGCGGCGCGGTGCGCATCGGGCTCGCCGGCGCGTCGCGCAATGCTGACATCGGTGGCCGGCCGGTTGCCTTCGACAGTTCGGCAACGCTCGCCGAAGGCGAGACGCTCAATCTCGGTTTTGCGCGCGGCGGCTCGTTCAGCTATCTCGCGATCGAGCACGGCATCGAAGGCGAGCCGATGTTCGGCAGCCTCGCCGTCAACGCCCGGGCCGGGCTCGGCAGTCCCTACCCGCGGCCGCTGCAAAGCGGCGACGAGTTGAAGACGAAGGCTGCGAGCGGCGCCACTGAGCGCCGCATCGAACTGCCGGCCGCCACCGATGCGCCGATCCGCATCGTGTTCGGCCCGCAGGACGACGAGTTCACTGCGGAAAACAAGCAGCTGTTCCTCGACAGCGAATGGAAGATCTCGGCCACCAGCGACCGCATGGGCTACCGGCTCGAAGGCGCCGTCATCAAGCACAGCGACGGCCACAACATCGTCTCCGACGGCACCGTCAATGGGAGCATCCAAGTGCCCGGCAACGGCCAGCCGATCGTGCTGATGCCGGACCGCGGCACCAGCGGTGGTTATCCAAAGATCGCAACCGTGATCACCGCCGATCTTGGCCGCTTCGCGCAGACCTCGGCCGGCCGGCCGTTCCGTTTCAAGGCCGTCACGATGGCGGAAGCGCAGGCCGAGGCGATCAAGTTCCACGCGCTGCTGCATTCGCTGCCCGATCGCCTCCGCGGCATCGACGATCTCGGCCTCAACATCGAGGCGCTGCGGGATGCGAATGTCGCGGGTCAGGCGGTCAGCGCCGTCGATGTGACGACCTGGCAAGTTGCGCTACCCTGAATCAATACGAACAACGAACGGATCGATCGTCATGACTGCAACCATCGACCTCAATTGCGATCTCGGCGAAAGTTTTGGCCCCTGGGAAATGGGCAATGATGCCGCGATGATCGAGCTTGCAACCTCGGTCAACGTCGCCTGCGGCTTCCATGCCGGCGATGCCGACATCATGCGCAAGACCGTCGAACTCGCGAAGGCGCGCGGCGTCAGCGTCGGCGCCCACCCTGGGTATCGCGACCTGCATGGTTTCGGCCGCCGTCCGATGCCGGGGCTGACATCCTCCGAGATCGAGAACCTGATCGCCTACCAGATCGGCGCCTTGCAGGCGATCGCAACCGCGGCCGGCCACAAGGTCACCCACGTGAAGGCACATGGCGCGATATCCAACGTCGCCTGCGAGGACGACATGACCGCACGCGCGATCGCCAATGCGATCAAGGCGGTCGACCGCAATCTCATCTTCGTGGTGCTCGCTAACTCGAAGCTGGTGCGCGCGGGCGAAGCCGCCAATCTGCGGATGGCGCATGAAGTGTTTGCCGACCGCGCCTATGAGGACGACGGCAATCTGGTGTCGCGCAAGAAGCCCGGCGCAGTGCTGCACGATCCCAAGGCGATCGCCGAACGCGTGGTGCGGATGGTGCAGGATGGCGCGGTTGTCTCGGTCACCGGCAAGGTGATCAAGATGCAGACCGACACCGTCTGTATCCATGGCGACACCCATGGCGCCGTCGAGATCGCGCGCGGTCTGCGCGAGGCGCTGAGCAAGGCCGGCATCACGGTAGCGCCGTTCAAGACCGCGCACTGAGCCGCCAATGCATCGACGGGGCCGGCTATCGCGCCGACCCTTTTAGATTCCGTTAAGAGTCTTCTTAAACCCAAACTTGCCGTTTGATTGCTAGGTGCAGCTTCCGAGCCTTTGATTGTCCTCTCAGGAAAATTGGGTACGAAAGCATGTTCCGCACCAGCCTCTCCCTCGCAATTGCTGCGGTGGCCACGGCCGCCTTCACCAGCGCGGCCTCCGCCGGCTGCTACAGCTGCTATACGCCGCCGCCCCAGCCCTGCACGACCTGCTATCAGGTGCAGACCGTGCCGCCGCAGTATCGCACCGTGCAGGAGACCGTGATGGTGTCGCCGGGCCGCGTCATCGCGCATCGTACGCCGCCGCAGTATCGTACCGTGATGGTGCCGAAGACCGTAATGGTCGCGCCCGAAGGCGTCGCCTATGAGCGCATCGCGCCGCAATACGCCACCCAGGAGCGCACCCAGATGGTCTCGCCGGGCTATTCCTACTACGCGCCGGTCCAGCAGACCTGCAGCACCTGCGGCGGTGGTTACGGTTACGGTTATGGTCGCGGCTACGGCTACTGAGCCGTCAGCGTCCAGACAGCACAAAGCCGCCGCCTGAGGACATCAGACGGGGGCTTTGCAGTTCTCTCAGGGCCTCAGAACGGGTGGACGGAGAGTGTGCCGAACACGATGGCCGCGATCACTGCAAACGCGCTGTAGAGCGCCGCAGTGTGAACTCCGGTCCCGGACTTCCTTGAAATTTGTCGCGCGTAAAAGTGCAGGCGGGCTTCCGCCGATAGCTCGCGCATGGTCGATCTCCAACGCCCCATTCTCAGGCATATGGAATATCGTTCGCGCGCCGATTCAAGCGGGTGGCAAAAATAGCGACGTCGCTCCCTCGGCGAACCCGGTTCCCAGAGGAATATTCTTCCCCGAAGGCCGGCCCGAGAATCTTATTCGTTGCAATTCGAGGCGTCGGGAACCCGCGCCAAGCTTGCAATAACCGAAAATCTCGAAAACAACCCCATGCAAAGTAGCCGACGGTGGCCAACTGAGGCGCGGCCGCTGCGTCGCGCTCAGGGCTTCCAGCGCCCAATTTTGAAGGCCGCCAGATGGCCGGGAACGTCGGTCGGATCGAACGGCGGACCGGCGAACGCGCCTATGGCGTGGGAGGTATCGGCCGGGCGCCCGGCCGCGGCGTCGTAGAGGTCCGGCCTGAACACCGCCATGGCAGCCTTCAGCGCCTCCGGCCGGTACGGTGTCTGGCCCCAGCGAACCATCTGCGCGTAGAGCCAGGCCGCCTGCCCCGGGTCCGGCCGCGCCGCCGCCTCGCGCCCGACCAGCAAATAGCGGCTGCTTTCGCGCATGGTGCCGTCGGGCAGGATCTTCAGCCGGCCATCGAACGTGCGCTGGATGACGCTGGCGTCGACGCCGAGCCGCTCGGGCTGCGCCAGGATGCGCGCGACCTCGGGGCGGTTTTCCGGCTGCTCGATGAACTCCGCGGCGCGCAGATGCGCGCGCACCAACGCGGCCACGACGTCGGCGTGCTTCTCCGACCAGCTCTGGCGCACCGCCAGCACCTTCTCCACCGCGCTGAGCAGGATGTCCGAGACGAAGTGCAGGATGTGGCCGACGCCGAGATCGACCGCGATCGAATTCCAGGGCGCGCCGACGCAGAACGCGTCGACATGCCCGTTGGCCAGACTGTCCACCATGTAGGGCGGCGGCAGCACCACGAGCTGGACGTCCTCGTCGGGATCGACGCCGCCGGCGGCCATCCAGAACCGCAATTGATAATTGTGGGTCGAGAACGGAAAGGTCATGCCGAACGTCAACGGCTCCGCCCCGCTCTTCCGCCGTTTTGCAACCACGCGCGCGAGCGCCCGCGCGGTCGCCATCGGATCGAAGCGGTCGCCGTCGATCTCTGCCATCAGCGCGGCGTGCAGCGCCGGCGATACCGTGATGGCGTTGCCGTTGAGCCCGAGATTGAACGGGGCTGCGATCGGCACCTTGACGTGACCGAGCCCGAGGTGTGATGCGATCGCCACCGGCGCCAGCAGATGAGCCGCGTCGAACAGGCCTATATTGAGCTTGTCGCGGACGTTCGACCACGACACTTCGCGCACCAGCGTGACGTCGAGGCCCTCAGTCGCCGCAAACCCCTTGTCGACCGCGACGATCAAGGCGGCAGCGTCCACCAGCGGAATGAATCCGATGTGCAGGGGTGTGGTCATTTCAACAGCTCCGACGCCGTCAGGATCGATTGCGCGATCTCGCCGATCTTCTTCTTCTCGCGCATCGCGGTCGAGCGCATCAGCACGTAGGCCTCTTCCTCGGTCAGCCCCTTCACTTTCATCAGGATGCCCTTGGCGCGGTCGATCACCTTGCGCTCCTCCAGCGCATGCTTGGTACGGTCGAGTTCATCCTGCAGCTTGGCGAAGGCATTGAAGCGGGAGACGCAGAGATCGAGGATCGGCTTCATCCGCTCCTTCTTGAGGCCGTCGACGATGTAGGCGGAGACGCCGGCCTCCACCGAGGCCTGGATCGAGGCGGCGTCACTCTGGTCGACGAACATCGCGATCGGCCGGCGGACCGCACGGCTGACCTGGAACATTTGTTCCAGCACGTCGCGGCTGGGGTTCTCGAGATCGATGACGATGATCTCGGGATCGAGCGCATAGATCCGCGACAGCAGGCTCTGCATCTCGCTGATGTGGACCACGTCCGTGTAGCCGGCCTCCCGCAGCCCCTCCTCCAGGATGGCCGCACGGATCGGGCTCTCGTCGACAATGACGATCTTGGGAGACGATTCAGCGCTCATCGACCACTCTTAAAGCCCGGCAACAACCACCCATATCACGCCGGGGCGGCGCGGAAAGGGTTGTAATTCTCGGCAATTGGGACTAGCTCCTGCCCATCAATCAGGCAGATTCACAGATATGCAAGAGGCCGCCGCGCCGAAGGTAAGCTTTGTGTCCTTGGTTGGTCCTGAGGCAAGGAATGTAAACTCTTCGAGCCGGCTATTCAGCCCGAAGCCGGTCGACTGGCCCCGGAATCTAACCAGCTTCGTTGAGCGGTGATTTGATCCGGCGGATTTCGCGAACGACAATCGCGAGCCCGGCTGAACAGTAGTACGCAGCCTTCGCGAGGTAGCTCCCTGGCAGCAACGCGAGAGCTTGATGATTGCCGCGCAGATCGCGGCCTCGATCGCTTGCATCAATCAGCCACATCGTGCCGGACGCACCTGTTTCCAATTCAAGCCGCTCAGCGTCTGAGCTTCCCAAAATGTCCCGCAATTGTGGTGTGCGCAATGCAGGCTCGATGAGTCGTTCGTCATCGACGCCGATCCATTGAACGAGAAAGCCCCCGTCACCCTGACCATCGGAATACCATGCGATGTCGCCGGCATCGCCAGATAACACAACAGCTTTGCCTCGGTGGCAGGCAATTGACCCCAACCAGGTCGTCACTCTGCACGCACGGGCATAGTCACTTTGGTCAGCCGGATCTCCATGGTCGCGCCATCCCTCGATACCCCGCCAATGTAACAGCTGTTCATCAGCAATTACCAGGTGAGGACCGCCGGACGTCGCTATCCAGTTGTGTGTTCGGGTCATGCGTATCCAATAGCAGTATTTTTCCGGCTGGCCGATCGCTGGCCGGCGAATGTTCGTTCTTGTGCCGGTTGCGGGGTTGGGCATCCGGCCGACTGCCTGGGCGAAGCGCTCGCGCGCGTCGAATTGTTGCATCCCAAAGAACTGGTGGATTGCAGATCGTCAAGAACAAGCAAAACTTTCTCATCGCCGGAACGCGCTAGCGGTTGAATTTTGCTATGAGATCAATTAGTTGGATCACCATATCCGAACAATTCAGATCAGGCTCCAGGCGACCACATGGAAAGAGCGCCCCATATTTCGTTCGTCAGTCTCGGCTGCCCCAAGGCGCTGGTCGATTCCGAGCGCATCATCACCCGGCTGCGCGCGGAGGGCTATGAGCTGGCGCGCAAGCATGACGGCGCCGACATCGTCATCGTCAACACCTGCGGCTTCCTCGACAGCGCCAAGCAGGAATCGCTCGCCGCGATCGGCGAGGCGATGGCCGAGAATGGCAGGGTCATCGTCACCGGCTGCATGGGCGCCGAGCCTGAGCAGATCGAGAGCGCCTATCCCGGTGTGCTGTCGATCACGGGGCCGCAGCAATATGAGAGCGTGCTGGACGCCGTGCACCGCGCGCTGCCGCCGGCGCACAACCCGCATCTCGACCTGGTGCCGCCGCAGGGCGTCAAGCTCACGCCGCGGCACTACGCTTACTTGAAGATTTCCGAAGGCTGCAACAACCGTTGCAGCTTCTGCATCATCCCGAAGCTGCGCGGCGACCTGGTGTCGCGGCCGGCCAATGACGTGCTGCGCGAGGCCGAGAAGCTGGTGAAGGCCGGCGTCAAGGAATTGCTCGTCATCTCGCAGGACACCTCGGCCTATGGCGTCGACATCAAATATGCCGAGAGCCCGTGGCAGGATCGCAGCGTGCGCGCAAGATTCTTCGATCTCGCCAAGGAGCTCGGCGAACTCGGCGCCTGGGTGCGGCTGCAATATGTCTACCCCTACCCGCATGTCGACGAGGTCATCGGCCTGATGACCGAGGGCAAGGTGCTGCCTTATCTCGACATCCCGTTCCAGCATGCGAGCCCCGATGTGCTGCGTGCGATGAAGCGCCCGGCAGCACAGGAGAAGACGCTGGCGCGAATCCAGAAGTGGCGCGAGCAATGCCCGGAGCTGACGCTGCGCTCGACCTTCATCGTCGGCTTCCCCGGCGAGACCGATTCCGATTTCGCCTATCTGCTCGACTGGCTCGATGAAGCCGAAATCGATCGCCTCGGCTGCTTCAAATACGAGCCGGTCGCCGGCGCCGCGTCAAATGCAATTGGCAATGTGGTGCCTGACGAGGTCAAGCAGGAGCGTTGGAATGCGCTGATGGCGCGGCAGCAGAAGATTTCGGCAAGGCGCCTGAAGCGCGAGGTCGGCACCCGCCAGCAGGTTATCATCGACGAGGTCGGCCCGACGGTCGCGAAAGGTCGTTCAAAGGCCGACGCACCGGAGATCGACGGCGCCGTCTATCTCACCAGCCGCCGCCCGCTCAAGGTCGGCGAGATCGTCACCGCCAAGATCGAGCGCGCCGACGAATACGACCTGCACGGCAGCGTCGCCGGATTCTGAACGCACCTAACTGGCAGTTGGCGGAGTGGCGAGCGCGGCATCGAGCGTGCGAAGCACGCGATGGATGCGGACCGAGCTTGCGATGCCTGCATTGCGCACATAGGCATCGATGACCTCCTCGCTCTCGACCACGACGAGGCCGAACAGCTTGCGGTCGTCGGTCGCGTAGGTGCAGAGCCAATGCATCTTGCCTTGCGTCGCGATGATGGCGTCCAGCGCGATCCGCGCGTGACGCGCCGCCTGCGCGTCATCGGTCACATCGAAACCGGCCGGAAGATCTCGTTCGATCAGCAGCTTGATCACGGTGCCACCTCCAGGATTTGCCTGGTCGCAGCCTAACACGCTCAACGAGCCCGTCGCGTCCGATATCACCGCCCGCTTGACACCACCGGCCCTTCGGCTGTATGGCCCTGCGCCATGAAGCTGAACCGGACCCACCGCCGCGCCATCAACCGTCGTCGCACCCGCGACGATGCTGGGCTGCGCCGTGTCCGACGCCACCGCTGATTAGCTAAATCAGCCAAGGTTTTCGAGAAGGCCGCGCCCCCAAAGCGCGGCCTTCTCGCTTTTCGGCCCGCCCTTAATCCCCACACCGACCCCAGAGGAGATCGACATGACCAACGCCACCCATCCGTTCGATGCGCTGATGGACATCACCGCTCGCCCCGAGGTCGTGTTCGTGCGCGGCGCAGGCTCGTATTTGTGGGACGCCAACCGCAAGCGCTATCTCGACTTCGTGCAGGGTTGGGCGGTGAATCCGCTCGGCCACTCGCCGACCATCGTTGCCGATGCGCTGGCCGCGCAGGCCAGGCGGCTGTTGACGCCGAGCCCGGCGTTCTACAATGAGCAGAGCCTGAAACTGGCGAAGATGCTGGTCGACAAAAGCTGCTTCGATCAGGTGTTCTTCGCCAATTCCGGTGCCGAGGCCAATGAGGGCGCGATCAAGCTCGCGCGCAAATTCGGCGCCAAGTACAAGGGTGGCGCGCACGAGATCATCACCTTCGAAGGCGGCTTCCACGGGCGCACGCTCGCGACCATGTCGGCGTCGGGCAAGAAGGCGTTCGAGCCGTTGTTCGAGCCAAAGGTCTCGGGATTCCGAAAGGCCAAGCTGAACGACATCGAGTCGGTGCGGAAGTTGATTTCGCCATCGACGGTGGCGGTGATGCTGGAGCCGATCCAGGGCGAGGCCGGCGTGTGGCCGGCGACCGACGCGTTCCTGCAAGAGTTGCGGGCGCTGACCCAGCAGCGTGGGCTGCTGCTGATCGTCGACGAGATCCAGACCGGCATCGGCCGGACCGGAAAGCTGTTCGGCCATGAGCACGCCGGAATCGCGCCCGACATCATGACGCTCGGCAAGGGCATCGGCGGCGGCGTGCCGCTCGCAGCGCTGCTCGCGACCGAGCACGCCTCCTGCTTCGATCACGGCGACCAGGGCGGCACCTTCAACGGCAACCCCCTGATGTGCGCCGCTGGGCTTGTCGTGCTCGATAAGATCGGCCAGCCCGATTTCCTGAAATCGGTGGTCGATACCGGTCTGCTGCTCGAGCGCGAATTGCAGCGGCTGTCGGCGCGTCACGGGCTCGGCGAGATCAGAGGCCGCGGCCTCCTGCTCGCGCTCGATCTCAAGATGCCGCTCGGCGCCGCCGTCGTCGCCGAGGCGTTCGCGGCCGGCGTGCTAGTGAACTCGCCGCAGCCGGACACGCTGCGCTTCATGCCGGCGCTCGACGTCACGCGGGAAGAGATATCCGCTGTCATCGATTGTCTGGATGGAGTGCTGACGAAGGTCGGTGCGGCGAGACGCGTGGCGTAGACAGGCGATATCAGATCGCGGCCGATGATGGCATGGTCCCGTAGCTCAATTGGACAGAGCACCGCGTTGCGGACGCGAAGGTTCGAGGTTCGAGTCCTCGCGGGACCACCATCTTGCCGGGTTGGCTCGTCCGGCAAAGTGCTTGCGACCGTAGCATCTCTACGGCCGCAAGATCGCCGCGCCCGTCGTAGCCCGGCTCTCCAGATCGATATGCGCCTTGGCGACGTCCTTGAGCGCATAGGCGTGGTTGATCGGCACGTGCAGCTTGCCGTTGATCACGGCGGCGAACAGCGTGTCGGCGCCTTCGAGCAATTCCTTGCGGGTGCCGACATAGTCGTTGAGCTTCGGCCGCGTCGCGAACAGCGAACCGTGGTTGTTGAGCTCGGCGAGCGGGAACGGCGGCACTGGACCCGAGGCGTTGCCGAACGAGACGAACAGGCCGCGTGGCCGCAGGCACGACAGCGATCCCGGGAAGGTGGTCTTGCCGACGCCGTCATAGACGACGTCGCAAAGTTCGCCGCGGCTGATCTGTTTGACGCGTTCGACGAAATTCTCCTCGTTGTAGAGGATGACGTGGTCGCAGCCATTGGCGAGCGCGATATCGGCCTTCGCCTTCGAGCCGACGGTGCCGATGACATGCGCACCGAGCGCGTGGGCCCACTGGCAGGCCAGCAGCCCGATGCCGCCGGCCGCCGCATGAATCAGCACCCGATGGCCCTGCTCGACCTTGAAGGTCTTGTGCAGGAGGTACCAGACCGTGAGGCCCTTAAGCATCAGGACGGCGCCCTGCTCGTAAGTGATGTGGTCGGGCAGTTTGACGAGTTTGTCCGCCGGGATGACGCGCTCTGAGGCGTAACCGCCGAGGTTGTAGTAGTAGGCAACACGATCGCCGGGGTGGAAATTGGTCACCCCCGGACCAACGGCCACGACCTCGCCCGCGGCCTCGTTGCCGGCGATGAACGGCAGGCCCGGCGCCTTGTAGAGGCCGGTGCGGAAATAGACGTCGATGAAGTTCAGCCCGACCGCATGCTGGCGGATGCGGACCTCGCCGGTCCCCGGCGCCCCCACCTCGACATCCTCATAGGTCAGGACCTCCGGGCCCCCCACCTTGTGCACCCGCACAGCCTTGGTCATGTCGTCGCTCCCTCAGATCTCAGCGTCAAACGAGCGAATGCCATCGGCACCGGCTTGTCAACCAACCTGCCGGAACCGGGGGCTACAGCATGATCCGGAAAAGTGCGAAGCGGTTTTCCGAAAAAATCATGCCCTTTAGCGCGCCGGCTTCCTGCGGTTGCGTTTGGCCAGCACGTTGAACATCTCGACCGCCGCCGAGAATGCGATGGCGAAATAGATGTAGCCGCGCGGGATGTGGAATTTGAAGCCGTCGGCCACCAGCGCCACGCCGATCAGCACCAGGAACGCCAGCGCCAGCATCTTGGTGGTCGGATGCTCGGCGACAAACCGCGCCACCGGTCCCGACGAGACGTACATGATGATGCACGCGATCACGACCGCCGCGATCATGATCTCGATGTCCTGCGCCATGCCGATCGCGGTGATGATCGAATCCAGCGAGAACACCAGGTCGATGATGATGATCTGCACGATCACCCAGAAGAACGCGTTGGGGCTCGGCTTGTCATTCTCCTCGGCGTCACGCGCCTCGACCTCGGCGTGGATCTCGTGGGTCGCCTTCGCAATCAGGAACAGGCCGCCGCCGATCAGGATGATGTCGCGCCACGACAGCGCGACACTCTCGATGGTGATCACCGGCTGCGTCAGCCCGATCAGCCAGACCAGGACGCTGAGCAGGATGATGCGGAACACCAGCGCCAGCAGCAGGCCGATCTGCCGCGCGCGGTTGGCCTGCGGCTGCGGAATCCGCGAGACCAGCACCGACAGGAAGATGACGTTGTCGATGCCGAGCACGATCTCGAGCGCAGTCAGGGTCAGCAGCGCCGCCCAGGCTTCCGGGCTGGTGATCAATTGCATCATGCTCTGAAGGCTTTCATCCGGCGTATCAAGGTGTCGCTGCCGACGATGTAGACGGCGATGGCGCAGAGGCCGAAGGTGATCGGGGCTCCGACCACGAAATCGTTGGCGAGCGTGTACATGCCGAGCAGCGCCCAGGCGCCGAGCAGCCACAACGTGAGCCAGCGCAGCCGCACCACGCGGAACGGGTGCAGCACATGGAACGGCGCAAAGGTCAGCACGATCAGCAGCGCGACCACGATCGTCGACAGCACCGGCGGCAGATGCAGCAGGAACAGGTAGAACGCCGCCGCATTCCACAGCGCCGGGAAGCCGCGGAAATGGTTGTCGTCGGCCTTCATGCGGCGGTCGGCGAAATACAGCGCGCTGGAAACCACGATGCCGATGCCGAGCACCGGCGCGGCCAGCGGCAGCAGCATGCCGCTCGCGGTGATCGCATAGGCCGGCACGAACACATAGGTGACGAAATCGACCACCAGGTCGAGCACCTCGCCCGACCAGTTCGGTTGCAGCCGCACCACGTCGAGCCGGCGCGCCAGCGGGCCGTCGATCCCGTCGATGATCAGCGCCACCCCGAGCCAGGCGAACATGTTGGCCCAGTGCTCGCGCACCGCCTCCAGCATCGCCA
The DNA here is from genome assembly GCF_042258955.1 of Bradyrhizobium sp. ma5. NCBI lineage: Bacteria > Pseudomonadati > Pseudomonadota > Alphaproteobacteria > Hyphomicrobiales > Nitrobacteraceae > Bradyrhizobium > Bradyrhizobium sp. ma5. Next base: position 4,589,116 of record NZ_CP170156.1, on the reverse strand, counting down.
GCAGCGCGACCCCGGCGCCGAGCGCCGTGAAAATATGAACGGAGAATGCGGCGGTCCGCATCCGTTCTGGCAACGCATCCGGCTGGCTCGAGTGCTCCATCGGCCGAGTGCTATCAGGAATCGGCCCCCTTTGCATATGCAGTCTTGCGGCGTTCCGCCGCGCAAACCATTGGAAGGATTCAGTGGTTACCGATGGCTTGAAAATCGGGCCAAGCATGTCAAATGTCCTGATATGACCGACAGCTCGCAGGATTATGACGTTATCGTAATAGGCGGCGGCCCGGCCGGATTAACGGCTGCGATTGCCCTCGCCGACGCCGGCGCGCGCACCGCGCTGTTGGCGCGCCGCGCCCCCTATGCCGACAACCGCACCACCGCGCTGCTCGGCGCCTCGACCGAGATCCTGGAGCGGCTCGACGTCTGGCGGCGCTGCAGCGACAAGGCTGCCGCGCTCAAGACCATGCGCCTCGTCGACGACACCGGCCGCCTGATCCGCGCGCCGGAGGTGCGGTTCACCTCCGAGGAGATCGGCCGCGAGCAGTTCGGCTTCAACATCGACAATCGCTCGCTGGTCGCAGCGCTCGAGGAGCGCGCCGGCGAGATGGCCGCAATGACGCGGTTCGACGACGAGGCCGCCTCGGTGCAACCGGATGATGCCGCGGTCACCGTGGTGACGCGGCAGGGCCAGACGTTATCGGCCCGGCTCGTGGTCGGCGCCGACGGACGCAATTCGCTCTCGCGCGAGGCCGCCGGCATCGAGGTGGTCAGCCGCGAGCTCGGCCAATCCGCCCTCACCTTCAACATCACCCACAGCCGGCCGCACAACAACATCTCAACCGAGTTTCACACCGAGCATGGCCCCTGCGTGTTCGTGCCGCTCAGCGGCAACCGCAGCAGCGTGGTCTGGGTCTCGGCGCCCAAGGAGGCCGAACGGCTGAAGGCGCTTGGCGATGACGAGTTGTCCGAAGCGGCCGAGCGACAGTCGCATTCGATTCTCGGCCGCGTCGAGGTCCAGGGCGGCCGTTACGTGTTTCCGCTTGCGATCGAGCGGCCCCGGCAATTCGCCAAGGACCGGATCGCGCTGGTCGGCGAATCCGCCCACGTGCTGCCGCCGATCGGCGCGCAAGGACTCAACATGGGGCTGCGCGATGCTGCCGATATCGCCGAGATCACGGGCCAGTCGATCGGCCGCGGCGAGGATCCCGGCGCGCCGAATGTGCTGTCGCGCTACCAGGCGGCGCGGCGTCCTGATGTCGCCAGCCGGACCTGGGCGATCGACATCGCCAACCGGTCGCTGCTCAGCGATTTCCTGGGCGTACAGACCGCGCGTGCCGCCGGCCTGCATCTGCTCGGTGCCTTCGGCCCGCTGCGGCGGCTGGCGATGCGCGAAGGCCTCGCGCCGTCATGGCGGCGGTAGCCCCTACTCGTCTTAGGGAAACACCAGCCGTCCGCTCTGGATGAACCACATCACGCTGGTCAGCGTGACGACCGAGGCGAAGGTGCCGATCAGCACCGCGACCGATGCCGGCTCGATCCAGGTGTCGTTCTGGCGCGCGATCACGAACACGTTGAGTGCCGGCGGCAGCGAGGCCATCAGCACCGCGGTCGCAGCCCAGGGCTGCGCGAACGGACCGAACAGCAGCATCAGTCCGAAGGCGAGCAGCGGATGGATCAGAAGCTTGATCGCGACCACGCCCGGCACCTCCCACGGCACCCGCTCGAACGGCCGCAGCGCCACGGTGATGCCGAGCACGAACAGCGCCGTCGGTGCAGCGGCGTTCTCGAGGAACTGGATGGTGCGGTCCAGCGCGACCGGGATCGGGATGTGAAACGCGGCCACCAGCGCGCCGAACACCGCCGACATGATCAGCGGGTTCTGCACGATCTGCCGGAGCACCACGCCGAATGCGTGCAGCAGCGAGGGATGGTCGCGGTCGGTGAGCTCGATCAGGAGCGGCACGATCGAGAACAGGAAGATGCTGTCGCAGCAGAAGATCAGCGCGGTCGGCGCCGCCGCCTTGGTGCCGAGCACGGCGAGCGCGAGGCCAGGCCCCATGTAACCGATATTGCCGTAGGCGCCGGACAGGCCCGCGAGCGTCGCCTCGCGCAGCGACAGCCCGCCGATCAGTCTGCCTGCGACCATCGCCAGGAAGAACGCGATCACGGTTCCGAGCGTGGTGGCGATCAGGAATGGCGGGTTGTTCAGCTCGGCGAACGGCGTCTTCGACATGATCCCGAACAGCAGCGCCGGCAACGAAACGTAAAGCAGGAAGAAATTCATCCAGGCGAGCCCGCTCTCGGGCAAACCCTTGGCTTTTCCGCACGCGTAGCCGATGAAGATCAAGCCGAAATACGGCAACGCCAGATTGAGGATATCGATCATTCTGAAAGTAGTTTCTCGGCCGGATTTCGGGTCGTTTTTGCAGGGCTAGAATCGGTAAACCGGGGGTTAATTCGAGGCTTAGCCCCTAGCATCGGCCACAATGTTGGTCTATCGACGAACCATGATCAAAGCGCGCACCGCCAAGTTTCAGATCGGGCAGATCGTCCGTCACCGGGTGTTCTCCTTCCGGGGCGTGATTTTTGATATCGACCCGGAGTTCAACAACACCGAGGAATGGTGGCTGTCGATCCCCGAGGACATGCGGCCGCACAAGGACCAGCCGTTCTATCACCTGCTCGCGGAAAACTCGGAGACCGAGTACGTCGCCTATGTGTCCGAGCAGAACCTGCTGCCCGACGATTCCGGCGAACCGATCCGGCACTCGCAGGTGGCGGAGATCTTCGTGAAGGACAAATCGGGCGGCTACCGTCCGCGCAACCCGTCGCTGAACTGACGCGCGGCGCCTGTCCGGCGACGGACGCGACGGCGCGGCTTCCGAACTGCTCATACCCCCTCACGCGCGGCCAGCGCCGCCGCGATTGCCCACACCGCAAAACCCGCCAGGGCCAGTCCGGCACCGACGAGACCGGTCGAGGTCCAGCCGTAGCCGGCTGCGACGGCCATTCCGCCGAGCCACGGCCCCAGCGCATTGGCAACGTTGAAGGCGGAATGGTTGAGCGCCGCGGCGAGGCTCTGCGCTTCGCCCGCGACATCCATCAGCCGGGTCTGCAACACGGTGGCGAGCGCGCCGCCCAGGCCGATCAGGAACACGTCGGCGCTCAGCGTCCAGAAGTCCGCCGCCGCCAGCGGATACAGCGCCAGCGTCGCGGCCGACCACAGCAGCAGGCCGCCGGCGGTTGCCATCAGCGCGCGGTCGGCGAAGCGCGGCACGATGATGTTGCCGGCGGTGAGGCCGGCGCCGAATACGCATAGCGTGACGGGCACCAGCGCGGGCGACGTATGCGTCACCGCCAGCATGGTCGACGCCAGATAAGTGTAGACCGAGAACAGTCCGCCGAAACCGATGGCGCCGATCGCAAGCGTCAGCCAGACATGCTTGCGCCCAAGCGCCGAGAGCTCACGCAACGGGCTCGCATTGGTGTCGGCGACGTCACGCGGCGCGAAGATCAGGACCAGGATGGACGTCAGTAGCGCGAGGCCGGCAACGATCGCAAACGCCCAGCGCCAGCCGATCGCCTGCCCCACGCCATTTGCGAGCGGCACGCCGATCGTCGTCGCAATGGTGAGGCCGAGCAGCACGCGTCCGACGGCCGCCGTACGCTTGTCGATCGGGACCAGCGAGGCCGCGACGAGCATGGCGATGCCGAAATAGGCGCCGTGCGGCAGCCCGGCGAGGAAGCGCAGCGCCAGCATGGTGTGATAATCCGGTGCGAGCCCGGAGAGCCCGTTCATCAGCGCAAAGAAGCCCATCAGCGCGATCAGCAGCGTCCGCCGCGTCATTCGCGCCGACAGCACGGCGATGACAGGCGCGCCCACCACGACGCCGAGCGCGTAGGCGCTGATCGCGTGGCCGGCCTGGGGCTCGCTGATGTGCAGGTCATGGGCGAAGAACGGCAGCAGGCTCATGGTCGCGAATTCGGCGATGCCGATCGCGAAGCCGCCCATCGCCAGCGCAAGATGAACGATGCCCGGATGGAAGCTCCCGGGGGCGTTGTCCTGGTTGAGGCGCCCGCCGGCATCGACCGAAGCGCGGCCGGTCGGCTGCTCCGAAGGCCGGGAAAGCGGTTCCCGCCGCTGCGTGCTGACTCGCTGGGACATTGGGGACTTTCATGATTGCGAACGACGGACGGACTTGCGGCCCAGGCAAAGTCCAGTCGCATCGCGCCATCACGCTTCCACACAGTGGCCGGGGTTCGCAGCGAACGACGCACGCATTTGCGCATCGAAGGCGCGTTCCGCGCTTTCGTCCGGCCTCCCGTGACAGATTTATGATTGTGCTTCGACGCCGGACTTGTCCGGACAAGGCAACGACGATGCGGCTTGGCGCGATCGAATTGCCTTGCGCGACCATCGCACACGACCTGCGCGATCACCAGCGCGGCAGGCTGCCATCAGCCAGTCTGTTTCGCATGACAAAAAAGGCGCCCTTGCGGGCGCCTTTTGCTTGTGACGATCTCGCGCTTTCTTGAACGCGCGATCGACGTTGTTACTTCGCTGCCGGATTGGCCGGAGCCGGCGCCGCGCCACCGCCCGCGCCTTCCAGCTTCTTGCGCTGTTCTTCGGCGCGCTTCTGCAACTCTTCCTGCAGCTTCTTCGAGTTTTCCTCGAACACCTTCGGATCGGTTGGCGGGCCGTCATAGGCCTTGGCGAATTCGGTGTTGAGCGGCAGCGGCAGCGTCAGCGGCGCGCCGTTCGAATTGATCGCCTGGACCACGAGGTTCTGGCCCTTCTTCATGTTAGCGATCAGCTCGGGGGTTGCTTCATAATCGGACATGCAGCCGTTCTGGAAGCAGATCACATAGGGCGCCTGCTGCGGCGGGTTGCTGTCGACGATGATGCGGGTGCCGTGAACCAGCTGCATGCCGAGCGGCAGCGTGACGCGCAGGATCTTCTTCGGCTCGCCTTCCGGCTCGATGATCACGGCGGCGATCACGGGCTGGCCCGACTCGATGCGGCCATCCTTGCCGGTGAAGCAAACCTGCTTGGCGTTGGCTTCCTGGCCCTTCAGGCAGAACTTGGTCCAGGGGGCGTAGATCAGCTGGATCTGCTGATCCTGGGGCGGCTGGGCTGCCGCGGCGGGCGCCTGACCTGCGGCCGGGGCCTGTGCCTGGGGCGCCGCCTGGGCTGCCGGAGCCGGCGCCTTCGGAGCTGCCTTGGGTGCCGCCTTGGGCGCGGCCTTCGGTGCCGCAGGCGCCGGCGCTGCCGGCTGCTGGGCCTGAGCGGCAGGAACCAGGAGCGCTGCAGAGAATACCGTCGCCGCCATCAGGGCAACAATTCGCCCATGCGGCCGGACCGGGGCGGCCAAGATACGGAAATTCATTGCGGAAAACCCTTTCTGAACGGCAGCGCCCGAAACCGCTGCAGGCGCCGACACATAGCCGTTTGGGCGGCTGTCTCCTAGTCAATTGAGGCGGATACGTGACAGGCGTTCCCGCCTTCGAATTGCACGCCTTCAATACAGCGGCGCGCGGAAAGATCAATGCCGACAAGCGCATTTGCGCACCTGTCACGGCGAGTTTTGCCGCCCTGTGATAAACCTCCCGATGTGACGTTTCGCGAATCAAATCCGGCGCCTCATGCACGTGTTCCCGGGCCCGTTTGGCGCGCCGCATTGGCCGCCATCTGGCTCGTGCTGGCATCGGCTCTGGGTTTCCTCACGACCGCACTTGCCCCCGCGGCCGCCAGCGAGAGCCACGCCATCGCGATGCATGGCGCGCCCGCGCTGCCTGCCGACTTCAGCCACCTGCCCTACGCCAATCCTGACGCCCCCAAGGGGGGCCGTCTGGTCCTGAGCCCCCGGGAGGGCACCTTCGACAGCCTCAATCCCCTGATTGTCAGGGGTCTCGCCGTGCAGCAGCTCCGGGGCTACGCCTACGAGCGCGGCTATGTCTACGAAAGCCTGCTGGTGCGGAACAATGACGAGCCGTTCACGCTGTACGGCCTGCTCGCCCGCAGCGTCGAGACCGACGATGCCAGAAGCTATGTGACATTCCACCTCGACCCCCGCGCGCGCTTCTCCGACGGGCACGAGGTCACGGCCGACGACGTTGTGTTTTCGCTCGAGCTGCTGCGCCATCACGGCCGCCCGCTGCATCACCAGTATTATTCGAAAGTCGCAAAGGCCGAGGTGCTCGACCCGCTCACGGTGCGGTTCGATTTCGGCGGCGTTGCGGACCGCGAATTGCCGCTGATCCTCGGCCTGATGCCGATCCTGCCGCGCCATGCCACCGACGTCTCCAAGTTTGAAGAGACCACCTTGGCGCCGCCGATCGGCACCGGCCCGTACCGCGTGACGGCGGTCAAGCCCGGCAGCAGCGTGACCTTCACCCGCAATCCGGATTACTGGGGGCGCGACCTGCCGGTGAACCGCGGGCTCTGGAATTTCGACGAGATCAGGCTCGATTACTATCGCGACGCCAACGGCCAGTTCGAGGCGTTCAAGCGCGGCCTCTATGACTTCAGGACCGAGCCCGAACCGCTCCGCTGGCATGACGGCTACGACTTCCCCGCCGCGAAAAGCGGCGAGGTGATCCGCGACACCATCAAGATCGGCACGCCCGATCCGTCGGAATTCCTGGTGTTCAACACCAGGCGGCCGAAGTTCGCCGACGTCAGAGTGCGCCAGGCGCTGCTGATGCTGTTCGATTTCGAATGGATCAACCGCAACTACTATTTTGGACTCTATTCGCGCGCCGGCGGTTATTTCGCCGGCTCGGACCTGTCCGCCTATGGCCGCCCGGCGGATGATCGCGAGCGCGAGCTCCTCAAGCCGTATCTGTCGCATATCGCGCCCGACATCCTCGAGGGCCGCTATCGCCTCCCCGAGACCGACGGCTCAGGCCGCGACCGCACCGTCCTTCGCGACGCGCTCAAGCTGCTGTCGGACGCCGGCTACGCGCTCGACGGCACGGTGTTGAAAGAGCGCGCGACCGGGACGCCGCTGCGGATCGAGCTTCTGGTGACGACACGCGAGCATGAGCGGATCGCCCTCGCCTATCAGCGCGACCTGAAGCGGGCCGGCATCGACGCCGCGGTCCGGGTGGTCGACGCGGTGCAGTTCGAGCAGCGCCGGGTCGCCTATGACTTCGACATGATCCCCATTCGCTGGGACCAGTCGCTGTCGCCGGGCAACGAGCAGTGGTTCTACTGGGGCAGCCAGGCCGCCGACGTGCCAGGCACCCGCAACTACATGGGCGCCAGGGATCCGGCCATCGACGCCATGATCGCCGCGCTGCTCGCGGCGCGGGAGCGGCCGGCCTTCGTCTCGGCGGTGCGGGCGCTGGACCGGACCCTGATGTCCGGCTTCTACGCTATCCCCCTATTTAACTTGGGAGAGCAATGGATCGCGCGCTGGAATCGGATAGAACGGCCTTCGGCCACCGCGTTGACGGGCTACCTGCCGGAGACCTGGTGGCAGAAGCCCGGCGCGCAATCCAATTGAGCTGCCAAGTTGAGCTACCAAGTGATTTGCGACCCGACGCGGCATGGTCCGGTCTGATCGAAGCGATGCAACCGACGTTGAACCTGTGAACCAGTCGATCACCTCGCCCACGCTCGATACGCTGTTCAAGCGCAGCTTGGCGCGGCAGCCCGAGGCGCTGGCGCTGGTCGACCCGATCAACAAGCAGCGCATCACCGGACAGACCTGCAAGCGCCTGACCTATGCTCAGGCCGACCGCGCGATCTCGGCGATCGCCGCCCATTTCGTCGAGAGCGGATTGCCGGCCAATACCGTGATCGCGGTTCAGCTTCCCTCGACGATCGAATTCGCCCTGACCGTGCTCGCCGCCCATCGCGTCGGCCTCGTGGTGGCGCCGTTGCCGCTATTGTGGCGGCAGGCCGAGCTGACGTCCGTCCTCAACCGCACCGCGGCGCGGGCGATCGTCACCTGCGGCAAGATCGACGGCGTCTCCTACGCCGACATCGCCATGAACGCCGCGGCGGAAGCCTTTTCGATCCGCCATGTCTGCGGGTTCGGCACCGATCTGCCCGAAGGCATGACGTCGCTCGATGACGCGATCCTGCAGGACTCGCGGACCGCGCGCCCGATGATCCAGGACGGCCGCAAGCCGGCGCTGATCTCCTTCGACGTCACCAGCGAGGGCTTTCGCCCGGTGCCGCGCGCGCATTTCGGCCTGATCGCCGGCGGGCTCGCGATGTCGCTGGAAAGCGACCTGGCCCAGGGCGCCACCATCATGTCGGCATTCGCACCGATGTCGTTCGCCGGCATCTGTTCGTCGCTGGTGGCCTGGCTGCTGTCGGGCGGAACGCTCGTCATGCATCACCCGTTCGACGAGGAAGCGTTCGAAACCCAGTTCAACGATCACGGCTGCGACACGCTGATCGCGCCGGCGCAACTCGCGCTGCGGCTCGACGAGTGCGGCCTGTCGGAGCGTCTGCCCACGCTGCGTAACGCGATCGGCCTCTGGCGGACGCCGGAGCAGGTTGCCTCCAGTGCGCACTGGACGTCGCGGCGGGTGACCTTGACCGACGTCTATCTGTTCGGCGAGGCCGGGCTGTTCGGCGCCCGCCGCAACGCCGAGGACGGATCGCCGGCCCCGATCAAGGCCGGTCCGCACAGCGCGCCGCGTGAGACTCCCGGCGCATCGATCGCCGGCGAGATCCTGCTGACCCCGAAGGGCACGCTCGGCTTGCGCGGCCCGATGGTGCCGGTCGCCGCCTATGCGCCGTCGCCGCCCCCGGGCGACACCCTGATTGCGCCAGCGCCGCGCGATTACGTCGACACCGAATATGCCGCGCGGGTCGATCGCGCGACCGGCGCCGTCAACATCACCGCCCCGCCGTCGGGGGTCATGACGGTCGGCGGCTACCGATTCATCGCCCAGGAGCTACAGGAGTGGTCGCGCCGCCTCGGCCAGGGCGCATTGTTGACGGCACTGCCCGACCGCCTCAGTGGCCACCGGCTGGCCGGACGAGCCCAGGACAATGCGCGGGCCCGCGACGCCCTGACAGAACTTGGGCTTAACCCCTTGATGGTCGAAGCATTTCGCGACCGCGGCGGCACCGGAACGCCCTAGAATCTTATCATTGCGTTAGTCTTAGCATTGCGTTGACGCCGCATTAAGCCATGCCAACTAGCATCGTAGCCGTTTGCTGATCTTAAGCATTGGTTTCGAGCGTTCGAATGTCTCAACAAGGTCCGGTCCTCATCGTATCTGCGTCGGCAAAGCCGCCGTTTGCCGCGGTCCTCGATGAGACGAAGCTGTTTCCGGTCGTGGTCACCGACTGGAACGAGGTCGGACGCGCCATCGAGCAGGTCAAGCCGGCCGCGATCATCGCCGCCGCCGAGGGAGTCGACTTCGTCGCCCTGTCGGGCCTCGCCAAGCGCGCTGCCGCCCGCGCGCCCTATCTGCCACTGATCGCGGTCGATCCTGCGACCACCCTACCCGACACCGTCATCGCGTTCTTCCAGCACAAGGGCATGCCGGATCGCCTGGTCGCCCGGCTCAACGCGTCCTTACGCGTTCGCGCCTTGCATGCGACCGTGATGCGCCGCCTGATGCCGCCGGCGCCGATCGCAATGTCCGATATCGATCCGGTCGGAGAGGCCACCGCGCTCCTGATCGGCCGCGGCGGCGCCTACCCGGCCCTGTCGGTCGCGCTCGGCGAACGCGCCGGCGTGGTTGGTGCGCTGAGCATCGAGGCGGCCGCAAAACATCTCTCCAACCGTGACATCGACGGCATCGTGCTGGCCGAAGGCTTCACCCCGCGCGTGATGGATGCGTTCCTGACGGTGCTGACCGAGGATGTTCGCTTCCGTCCGTTGCCGGTGATCGTCGCCTCCGGCGAGTTGACGCCGCGTTACGAGCTGCCCAATCTCGAGATCGTCACGGCCGGACCGACACGCGTCGGCGACATGGTGTTGCCGATGATCCGGCAGCATGCCTTCGAGGCGCGGCTCGGCCGCATGTTGAAGGCGATCGACGCCAAGGGCCTGATCGATCCCCGCACCGGTCTGCTCACCAAGGCCGCGTTCGAGCGCGACTTCGCGACCGCCGTCTACCAGACCGCCGAGCGCGGCGGCGCACTCTCGGTGGCGCGCTTCACCTTCGACAATACGCAGCCGCGCGCGCAATTCGACGGCGCCCGGATCATCAGCCGGCTGATGCGCCAGGCCGATTTCGGCGCCGTGCACGACGACCGGTCGCTCGTCGTGGCGTTCGCCGGGACCGACATGCGCAACGCCCAGGCAATTACGCGGCGATTGGCGAGCGTGATGCGCCACACCCAGAACGGCCGCCGCGACAGCAGGGCCGAGCCCGCCGTCAGCATCGCAACGCTGCTGCCGGGCGATTCCGCGATGTCGCTGCTGGGACGATTGTTCGGGACGCCGGAGCGCGCGGCGTCGTAATCAAGCTCTATGCCGCTTTTCAGTTGCTGCAATCGCTGCGCAGGCAGCGTCGGCAGCAGGCGAAGCCACCTTATCTTGGTGGCTCCGCATGCCTCTCATCCTCAAGCCTCACGCATGCTGTGGCTGCGCCAGCTGGCTAACCTGCGTCGCCGGCGGATCGACAACCAGGGTCCCGCCATGGCCGTCACTCGAGGTCGTGAAGGTCGAGGCCATGTAGTTGCCGAGCAGCGCAATGCTCGCCGTGACGGTGCCGTCCGTCACCGTGAGCGTTCCGCCCGCTGCGTTTCCGCTGAAGCTCGGGGTGTGAACGCTCGCGAAATTGATGTTCGCGAAATCGATCGCATCCGAACCGGTCATCCCGGCGACGGTCCCGCTAAAGCTCGCGGAATTGTCGAGCTTCAGCGTCCCCGTCGAACCCTGGAACGTCACGGTGGCGTTCGAGGCCCCCGGCAATTCCAGGGTCGCGCCCGCCGCGATGGTGGCACTGGTGGAACTCTCGCCGGTCGCGTTGAAAGACTGCCAAGCCCCCCACGCGGTGCCGTCATTGGCCCGGATCCAGAGTTGGTCTGTGCCCAAGCCGGCCTGATAGGTGGCCTGGGAAAGTTGCGCCGCCGTGATGTCGATCTCGGTATTTGCCTTCTGCGTGACGTTGTTGACGATCCAGGCCCCGTTCGTGTTGGAATCCCACAACGCATATTTCGTGATGGTATCGCCATCTGCGTCCGTCGCGCTGAACAGGCTCGATGCGGCGAAGGTCTGCCCGGAGACCGTCGCCACGTTCGGTCGGCGCCTGGTTGGTTGCGGTCGCCGTGAACGCCGTCCAGTTCCCCCACAACTTGCCGTCATTGGCCCGCACATAGAGCGTATCCGACGGCGAACCACCAGGGCCGAATACGTAGCTCACCTGCGTCAGGTTCGCCGCCGAGACGTCGATCTCGGTGTTGGCTAGCTGGGCGACGCCATTGATCGCCCAGTGGCCGTTGCCGCCGGTGTCCCAGAACGCGTACTGGGTGATCGTGTCGCTGTCGGCATCCGTCGCCGAGAACAGGCTCGTGGCTACGACCGAATGGTCGTGGGTCCCGGTCGCGTTCGATGCCGTCACAACGGGCGCGTGGTCGGGCCCCGGCGTTGCCGTGAATCCCGTCCAGGTTCCCCACAACAGGCCATCGTTGGCCCTGACGTACAATGTGTCGGGCGTGGTGCCGGTCGGCCCGAACACGTAACTCACCTGTGACAGGTTCGCCGCCGACACATCGATCTCGGTGTTGGCTGCCTGCGCGACGCCATTGATCGCCCAGTGGCCATTGCCGCCGGTGTCCCAGAATGCGTACTGGGTGATGGTGTTGCTGTCGGCATCCGTGGCCGAGAACAGGCTCGTGGCGAGCGCCGACGTCTCGCCATGGGTTGCTGCGACGTTCGGCGCCGTCACCACCGGCGCATGATCGGACCCTGACGGGGCCGTGAAGCCCGTCCAGCCGCCCCACATGAAGCCATCGTTGGCCCTGATGTACAGCGTATCGGGCGGCGAGCCGGTCGGCCCGAACACGTAGCTCACCTGCGACAAGTTCGCCGCCGACACATCGATCTCGGTGTTGGCCGCCTGCGCGACACCATTCACCACCCAGTGGCCGTTGCCGCCGGTGTCCCAGAACGCGTACTGGGCGATGGTGTCGCCATCGGCATCCGTCACCGAGAACAGGCTCGTGGCGAGCGTCGACGTCTCTCCTGGGGTTACTGTCACGGTCGGCGCCGTCACCACCGGCGCGTGGTCAGGCCCCGGTGTTGCCGTGAACGCCGTCCATGTGCCCCACAACATGCCGTCATTGGCCCGCACGTAGAGCGTATCCGACGGCGAACCACCGGGGCCGAACACGTAGCTCACCTGCGACAGGTTCGCCGCCGACACATCGATCTCGGTGTTGGCTGCCTGCGCGACGCCATTGATCGCCCAGTGGCCGTTGCCGCCGGTGTCCCAGAATGCGTACTGGGTGATGGTATTGTTGTCGGCGTCCGTGGCCGAGAACAGGCTCGTGGCGAGCGCCGATGTCTCGCCATGGACTGCTGTGACGTTCTGCGCCATCACGACCGGCGGATTGTCGGCTCCCGGCGGGGCCGTGAACGCCGTCCAGGCGCCCCACAAATAGCCGTCGTTGGCCCTGACATACAACGTATCGGGCATCGAGCCGGGCGAACCGAACACGTAGCTGACCTGCGAGAGGTTCGCCGCCGACACATCGATCTCGGTGTTGGCCAACTGGGCGACGCCATTCACCACCCAGTGGCCGTTGCCGCCGGTGTCCCAGAACGCGTACTGGGTCATCGTGTCGTTGTCGGCGTCCGAGGTCGAGAACAGGGTCGTGGCGAGTGTCGACGTCTCTCCTACGGTTACCGTCACGTTCGGCGCCGTCACCACCGGCGCGTGGTCAGGCCCCGGCGTTGCCGTGAAGGCCGTCCAGGTCCCCCACAGGTAGCCGTCGTTGGCCCTGACGTACAGCGTATCGGGTGTCGACCCTGTCGGCCCGAACACGTAGCTGACCTGCGACAGGTTCCCCGCCGACACGTCGATCTCGGTGTTGGCCAACTGGGCGACGCCATTGATCGCCCAGTGGCCGTTGCCGCCGGTGTCCCAGAACGCGTACTGGGTCATCGTGTCGTTGTCGGCGTCCGAGGTCGAGAACAGGCTTGTGGCGATCGCCGAGGTCTCTCCATGGGTTGCGGTCACGTTCGGCGCCGTCACCACCGGAGCGTGGTCAGGCCCCGGCGTTGCCGTGAACGCCGTCCAGGCGCCCCACAGGTAGCTGTCGTTGGCCCTGACGTACAGCGTATCGGACGTCGACCCTGTTGGTCCGAACACGTAGCTCACCTGCGACAGGTTGGCCGCCGACACATCGATCTCGGTGTCGGCTAACTGGGCGACGCCATTGATCGCCCAGTGGCCGCTGCCGCCGGTGTCCCAGAATGCGTACTGGGTCATCGTGTCGTTGTCGGCGTCCGAGGTCGAGAACAGGCTCGTGGCGAGCGCCGAGGTCTCTCCATGGGTTGCCGTCACGTTGGGCGCCGTCACCACCGGCGCCGCATCCGGCCCCGGTGTTGCGGTGAACGCCGTCCAGGCGCCCCACAGAATTCCGTCGTTCGCTCTTATGTAAAGCGTGTCGGGCGTCGATCCTGTCGGCCCGAACACATAGCTCACCTGCGACAGGTTGGCCGCCGACACATCGATCTCGATGTTGGCCAGCTCGGTAATACCATTCACCACCCAGTGGCCGTTGCCGCCGGTGTCCCAGAACGCGTACTGGGTCATCGTCTGGTGATCCGGATCGGTCACCGTGAAGAGACTTGACGATGCGGCAACCGACGTTTGGCCGTGCACCGCTGCGACATTGGCGGCATGCACGGTCGGTGGAGTGTCCACAAAAGCGGTTGCGGTAAATTGAGTCCAGCCGCCCCAAGCCGTACCGTCATTGGCCTTTACGAAGAGGGTATCAGCCGTGCCACTCGGACCGAATACGTAGCTCACCTGCGACAGGTTCGCTGCCGCAACATCGATCTCGGCGTTGGTGGCCTGGACGACGCCGTTGATGGCCCAGTGGCCGTTACCTTGCGTGTCCCAGAATGCGTATTGGGTGATGGGATCACCATCGGCGTCCGACACCGTAAAGAGGCTGGACGCCAGCACAGAGGTCTGGCCGACCGTTGCCTGTACATTGGGCGCTGACGTGACCGGTGCGATATCGGCACGCGTCGTGACCAGCGTGCCGGTGCCGGAATCCGTGCTGACGCTGAACCGCACGCCAGGCGTCTGATCAAGCTGAAGATCGTAGAAGGTCCCACCCTCCGTGACCTGCATGACATTGCCCGCGAGCAAGGTCACCGAGCCGCCGGAAGAGAACGTCACCCCGGCCAGATCGATGCTGTCGCCCAGCACCAGCCCGCTGATGGTCGTCGTCGGCATCGAGGTGCTGTCGATCTTGAGCTGCCCGCCGGACCCGCTGAAGGTGATGCCGCCGCTCGCGACGCTGCCGGCCTGCAACTCGACCACGCCGCCCGAAATCGTCACCGGACCAGTCGACCCGCCGGAGGAAACGATTTCCGTGCCGCCGGCAAACACCGTCACGTTGCTGGTCACTGCGCCAGCCACTTTGAACGTGCCGCCGCTGGAGACGGAAACATTGTGGGCCGTCGCCCCGGACAGAACGTTCAACATGCCGCCACTGCTGACGGTCGTGTGGTCGATTGCGCCTCCCGACGACACGTTGACCGTGCCGCCTGAAATCCCGGTTCCGGAGCCGGTCACGCCGATAACCACACCTCCCGAGAACACGTTCTCGATGCCGCCGGCAAAGACCGCGACGTTGCTCAGAACCGTGCCGCCGACGTTGAAGATGCCGCCGCTCGAGACGGAGATATGGTCCGCCGTCGCGCCGGACGAGACATTCAGGTCACCGCCACTGAAGACGGTCGCATATTCGAACGAAGCGCCGGAGAGAACGTCAACCACGCCCGAAATTGCGGTCCCCGAACCAGTGACGCCGGTGACGGAGCCACCCGCAGAGACGATTTCGTGGCCGCCGCTCTGAACGGTGACATTGCTGGTGATCTTGCCCCGCACGTTGAGCGTGCCGGACACGTTGATCATGCTGGCCGAGCCTCCGGCCAGAACGTTGAGCGTCGCACCGACTGCGACGAACGTGCCCGTACCGGCCGTGCCGCTGATGGTGCCCTGGATGACACCGCCGGACGAGACGTTCTCGATACCACCGCTCAGCACTGCGACCGTATTGGACGTGGTCCCCGTCACGTTGAGAGTGCCGCCCGCCGAGACGGTCGTCCCGGTGGCAAATCCACCAGCCAGGACGTCGAGCGTTCCCCCGGATACGAGCGTTCCGCTGGCGGTGCCGCCGCTGCTGACAAACATCGTCGCGCCGCTTGCAACGAAGGCATTCGTATCGTTGCCCGCGACCGCTTCGGTGCCGCCGGACGAGACGGCCGTACCCGTGTCGCTGCCGCCCTTGCTGATGGTCAGAAGTCCGCCGCTGCTGACGGTGGTGCCGACGGCTGTCCCGCCGGAGGCAACGAACATCGAACCGCCATTGAGGACGGTATCACCGGTGTCGGTTTGGCCACTCGACACGGTGTAGGATGATCCGCTGCTTACGGTCACAGGGGCGCTTTCGATAACGACTGTGCCGCCATTGCTGGTGACGTTCGTGACATTGGCGCCGGTGATGAGAATCAAGGTGCCGCCGCTATCGACCACGATGCCGCTTGCGGTGCCGCCGGACGAAACGACTTCGGTGCCACCGGAGCTGATCACTGTGCTGCTGGCGATCCCGCCCGCCATGACGGTCTCGGTGCCGCCGGCACTGATCACCGTGGTCCTGGCGATGCCGCCGGATGAAACGATCTGGGCACCGCCGGAGCTGATCACAGTGCTGCTGGCGATGGGGCTGTACACGCCGCCGCCCCACACGATCTGTTCACCGCCCGCGATCAGCGTGGTGGAGATCGCCGTTGCGCTGCCGCAGTATTGGCCTTCGCCGACATATTGGATGCTGCCGCTGCCGGTGACCGTCGTGTTGACGGCCGTGCCGGTTTCAACGTAGCCGTACGGCGCAATGTACTGGATTCCACCGTCGGTGACGGTGGTATTGCTGGCGTAACCAATACCGGCGGTTCCGAAGGCGGCATAGCCGATGTACTGCGTAGCACCATCGATGATGGTGCTGACCGCGCTGCCGGCGCCGAGAAATCCAACGATCTGTTCGGAACTGCTTCCCACCACCGTGGTGTTGGACACGACTGCGCTGCCATAGGCGCCAGGGTTGTTATTGTAGTCGTTTGAGACGTACTGGTATCCTCCGCTCACAACCGTGGTGTTGATCGCGGTGCCGCCATAGATGTCCTGCCTACCGCCATTGAGAGTGGTATTGATTGCCGTGCCGCCGAAAAAGGTCAGACTGCCGCCGCTGGTGACCGTGGTGCTGCTTGCGGTTGAGCCACTGTCAATTGTCAGTCGGCCACCGATGATCGTCGTGCTGATCGCGGTTCCAACGCCGGTTGTGTAGGAAGGGAGATAGCTGAAGCCGAGGATCGCGTTGCCACCGCTGATCACGGCGCTGATGATGGTGCCGAGAACGTAGAGCTGCGCGGCACCATTTGAGTCGTTGGATACGGTGTCGCCGAAATCGGTGCCGCCGGAGGACACAACGACGGTGCCGACATCGAGCGTGCTGCTGATATACCCACCATTCAGCACGTAGAGCGTGCCGCCGTCCTGGACCGTGTTGCCGCTCTCCGTATCGGACACAGAAACGGTGCTGCCGCTGCCGACGTTCACACCCATCAACCCCTCCCCCGAAAAAACTGATCTCGAAATCCAATAAATCTGGCCGGCAATTCGCCCCCGCAGCCGAGCCTGGCCGATGGCCCAACAGTCGACGCAAACGCCTCCTGGCCCTCACCAACTCACTTGGCGCGGGGTCTCGATCACTGAGTTTTGGAGAGCAGTTGAAATGCTGGCGGGACGCCAACCAGATTCAAGTTGCTACGTCATCCAAAATATAAAGGCCGATCTGAACTAAAAACACGATCAGCTTACAATTCGCCCCAAAGCCGTCAAGATCCAGGTCGCAAAAGTTCAATGTTTCTCGCCAGTTGTTCACATTGTGGAATCGTCGCGCCCGCCTCAGATCTTCCGTTCGCTCTCTGAGTCGAGCCGCGCCAAGGTGCAGAAATATTTGGAAACGAACTGATGTTTGAGAACCACCATGTCCGGGCTTATCCCGGGCATGACGAGTTTGCGTGAGATCGCCTCAAGCTTACAGATGCAACAACCACCGGGAGTGTGAACCTCACGCCGCCTTCTTGTTCTCCGCGAGATTGGCGAGCTGGCGCAGGATCTCGGTGGTGCCGGCGAGCCGCTCTTCGGGCGTATCCCATTCCTGGAAGAACACCACCTTCATATCGGGTCGCACCTTGGCGGCCTGGCCGTGCTGGCGGATGAACGTCACCAGCCGCTCCGGATGCGCAAAGCTGTTGTCGCGGAACGCGATCACCGCGCCCTTCGGGCCGGCATCGACCTTCCCCACATTGGCCCGGCGGCAATAGGCCTTGATCGCGGCGACCTTGAACAGATAACGCACCTCGTCCGGCAGCACGCCGAAGCGGTCGCGCATCTCCGCGGCGAAACTGTCGATCTCGTCGTCGGTCTCGAGATCGGCGAGACGCCGATAGAGCGACAGCCGTACGCTGAGATCGTTGACGTAGTCCTCGGGGATCAGGACCGGCATCCCGATCGTGATCTGCGGCGACCAGCGGTCGGCGGCGGGCTCGGCGACGCCGGCCTTGAGGTTGATGATCGCCTCCTCGAGCATCGACTGGTACAGCTCGAAGCCGACTTCCTTGATGTGGCCGGACTGCTCTTCGCCCAACAAATTGCCGGCACCGCGAATGTCGAGGTCGTGCGAGGCGAGCTGGAAGCCCGCGCCCAGCGTCTCCAGCGATTGCAGCACCTTCAACCGCCGCTCCGCCTGCGCCGTGATCTTCTGCTGCGCCGGCAAGGTGAACAGCGCATAGGCGCGCAGCTTGGAGCGGCCGACACGACCCCGCAGCTGGTAGAGCTGGGCGAGACCGAACATGTCGGCGCGATGCACGATCAGCGTGTTGGCGTTCGGGATGTCGAGACCGGACTCCACGATCGTGGTCGAGAGCAGGATATCGTATTTGCCGTCGTAGAACGCGGACATGATGTCCTCGATCACGGTCGGCGGCATCTGGCCATGCGCGACCGCGACCTTCATCTCCGGCACGTTCTTGTCGAGGAAATCCTTGACGCCGGCGAGGTCCTCGATCCGCGGGACGACGTAGAACGCCTGCCCGCCGCGGTAGCGCTCGCGCAGCAATGCCTCGCGGATCATCAGGGGATCGTGCGGCGCGACGAAGGTGCGCACCGCGAGGCGGTCGACCGGCGGCGAGGCAATGATCGAGAGCTCGCGCACGCCGGTCAGCGCCAGTTGCAGCGTGCGCGGGATCGGGGTTGCCGACAGCGTCAGCACATGGACCTGGGCGCGAAGCTGCTTCAGCCGCTCCTTGTGGCTGACGCCGAAATGCTGCTCCTCGTCGACGATCAAAAGACCGAGGTCTTTGAACTTGATGGCCTTGCCGAGCAGCGCATGGGTGCCGACGACGATGTCGACGTTGCCATCGGTGAGTCCCTTCTTGACCTGGTTCAACTCCTTGGTCGAAACCAGCCGCGACGCCTGCGCGACATTGACCGGGAAACCTTTGAAGCGCTCGGTGAAGGTGCGCGAGTGTTGCCGCGCCAGCAGCGTGGTCGGGACCACGACCGCGACCTGCCGGCCTTCGAGCGCCACGGCGAACGCCGCGCGCAGCGCCACCTCGGTCTTGCCGAAGCCGACGTCGCCGCAGATCAGGCGATCCATCGGGCGGCCGATCTCGAGGTCGTTCAGGGTCGAAGTGATGGCTCCCAACTGATCCTCGGTCTCCTCATAGGGGAAGCGCGCGCAGAACTCGTCATAGATGTGCGGCTGCAGCGGAAATTTCGGCGCCTCGTGCAGCTGCCGCTCGGCCGCGATCTTGATCAGTTCGCCGGCGATCTCGCGGATGCGGTTCTTGAGCTTCGCCTTACGCACCTGCCAGCCGCCACCGCCCAGACGATCGAGCTCGACATTGGCGCTGTCGGAGCCGTAGCGCGACAGCAGCTCGATGTTCTCGACCGGCAGGAACAGCTTGGTCTCCGCCGCATAATGCAGCTCGAGGCAGTCATGCGGCGCGCCGGAGACTTCCAGCGTCTGCAGCCCGACGAAACGGCCGATGCCGTGCTCGACGTGAACGACGAGGTCGCCGGTCGCAAGGCTCGTCACCTCCGAGATGAAATTGTCGAGCTTGCGGCTCGCCTTGCGCGGCCGCACCAGGCGGTCGCCGAGAATGTCCTGCTCGCTGATGACGGCGAATTCGTCGGTCTCGAAGCCGGACTCCATGCCGAGCACGGCCAGCATGGTCTCGTTGCGCGGGGTCGCCTGCACGATCCGCCAGGTGTTGACGCTCGTGGTGTTGAGCAGCTTGTGGTCGCGCAGCATCGCGCCCATGCGGTCGCGCGAGCCCTCGCTCCACAGCGCGACGATCACCTTCTTGCGCTGCGACTGCAGCGCGCCGATGTGGCCGACGACGGCCTCGAACACGTTGACATTGCCGTCGGCGCGCTCCGGCGCGAAATTGCGGCCCTGCCGCGCGCCGGCGTCGAACACGTCGGGCGAGCCTTCCGGCACCGCGAACGGCGTCAGCCGCGCGAGCGGTGTATCGCCGAGCAGCCTGGTCCATTCGGCCTCAGACAGATACAGCTTGTCCGGCGGCAGCGGCTTGTAGATCGCGCCGCTGCCCGGATGCTCCAGCGCTTCGCGCCGTGCGTCATAGTAGTCGGCAATCTGCGTGAAGCGCTCGCGCGCGGCGTCCTCGCCCTGCGGCTCGATCGCGATCGTCGCGCCGTCGAGATAATCGAACAGCGTGTCCATCCGCTCCTGGAACAGCGGCAGCCAGTGCTCCATGCCAGGATGACGCCGTCCCTCGGAGACCGCTTCATAGAGCTGGTCGTCGCGTCCCGGCGCGCCGAACGCTGCGACATAGCCCATCCGGAAACGGCGGATGGTTTCGGTCGTGAGCTGGAACTCGGACACCGGCACGAGATCGAGCCCACGCATGTCGAGCAGCGTGCGCTGGGTCTCGGCATCGAAGGTGCGGATCGACTCCAGCGAGTCGCCGAAGAAGTCGAACCGCACCGGCTGGTCGAGGCCGGCCGGAAACAGATCGAGGATGCCGCCGCGCACGGCATATTCGCCGGGCTCGCGTACCGTGGACGAGCGGGTGTAGCCGTTGTGCTCGAGCCAGGCCACGACCGAATCCATCGGCACGACGTTGCCGGGCGCAACCGACAGCGCTTGCGCCGCGACCTGATCGCGCGCCGGCACCCGCTGCACGGCGGCGTTCACCGTGGTCAGCACGATCAGCGGCTTGTCGGAGCCGACCAGCCGCGACAGCTTCGCCAGCGCCGTCAGCCGCTGCGCCAGAACGCCGGAATGCGGCGAGACGCGGTCATAGGGCTGGCAGTCCCAGGCCGGAACCTGCATCACGGCGATATCGGGCGCAAAAAACTCCAGTGCGCGGGCGAGCTGCTGCATCCGCGCGCCGTCGCGGCACACCACGGCGAGACTGACCGCCGACCGCTTCGGCTGCGCGGCGATCGCGCGCGCCAGATCCGAGATGACGAGCCCCTCGGCGCCCTCGGCGACATTGGCGATGGTCAGCACCCGGCCGGGCGCGAGCATCGCGGCCGGGGATTTCATGGGCTGCTTCATGCGCTGGGATCCGCGACCCTGAACGCCTTGATGCGGGCAAACAGCGCGGTCTGATGCTCGGCAGCCAGCACCCTATCGCCGGTCAGTGCGGCATAGAGGTCGGGGTCCGGTACCTCGATCAAATGCTCGAGCTCGCCGAGCTCCTGATCGGACAGGTCGGCGATGGTCGAATCGGCAAAGCGGCCGAGGATCAAGTCCATCTCCCGGGTGCCGCGATGCCAGCAGCGAAACAAAAGCCGCTTGCGGCGGTCATCGAGCCCGTGGCTCGATCGTGTCGATCCCGTCATGTCCCAAAATCCATCGAACGCCAAAAGCCCGGACGTGCCGGGCGGGCTTGATATAGCGATGGCCGGGGCCGATGTCAGCCCTCTTTCGCCGCGTTTTGGAGATGCTTTGGGCGCATGCCGTCATTGCCGGGCTTGCGCGCCCGTCGAAGCCTTGGCGTAGACGGGACCCGGCAATTCATGCTCGCTTAAAAAAGACGTGGATGCCCAGCACAAGGCCGGGCATGACGTGTCGAAACGGACCTAGATTCTCCCGATGCGCCCCAGCCTGCTCAATCCGCTGTTTGCCCAGGTCACGACCCTCCAGGGTGTCGGCCCGAAGCAGGACAAGCTGCTGCGCTATCTGCTCGACCGCAGCGAGACGCCGCGGCTGGTCGATCTGCTGCTGCACCTGCCGGCGAGCGTGATTGATCGCCGCGCGCGGCCGAAGATCCGTGACGCTGCGGTCGGAACGATGGTCACGCTCGAGGTCACCGTCGACCGCCATCGCCCGCCGCCGCCGCGCAATTCGCGCGCGCCCTATCTCGTCTATGCCAGCGACGACACCGGCGATGTCGTTCTGACCTTCTTCCGCGCCCAGCCCGGCTATGTCGAAAAGTTGCTGCCGGTCGGCGAGAAGCGCTACGTCTCCGGCACGCTGGCAATGTATGACGGCATCCCGCAGATCGTGCATCCCGACCGCGTCATCGATGAAGCCGGCTTTGCTAAGCTGTCCGGGATCGATCCGGTCTATCCGCTGACCGAGGGGCTCGCGATCGGCTCGCTCCGCCGCGCGATTGCGCAGGCGCTGACCAAGCTGCCGGACCTGCCGGAGTGGATCAGCCCCGAAGTGCTGCGCCGCTGCAACTTCCCGCCGATCAGGGAGGCGCTGACCCGCGTCCATATTCCGGTCGAATTGACCGACATCCTGCCCGACGGCCCGTTCTGGTCGCGCCTCGCATTCGACGAACTGCTCGCCGGCCAGCTCGCGCTAGCCTTGATCCGCGCCACGCTGCGCCGGCCAGCCGGCGTCCGCAACGCCGGCGACGGCCATCTGCGCAACCGGATTATCGATGCCCTGCCCTATGCGCTGACCAAATCGCAGCAGGAGGCGGTCGCGGCGATCATTGAGGATCTGCGCCAGCCGGTGCGGATGCTGCGCCTCGTGCAGGGCGATGTCGGTTCCGGCAAGACCGTGGTGGCGCTGCTAGCTGCCGCCGCCGTCGCCGAAGCAGGCAAGCAGGCCGCGCTGATGGCGCCGACCGAAATCCTGGCGCGCCAGCACATTAAGACCATCGCGCCGCTCGCCGAGCGCGCCGGCATGCGGGTTGCCATCCTGACCGGCCGCGAGAAGGGCAAGGAGCGCCGCGAGCTGTTGGCGCGGCTTGAGGCCGGCGAGATCGACCTATTGGTCGGCACCCACGCGCTGATCCAGGACGACGTGATCTACAAGGCGCTGGCGCTCGCCGTGGTCGACGAGCAGCATCGCTTCGGCGTGCGCGAACGCCTTGCGCTGACCTCCAAGGGCGAGGCCGTCGATGTGCTGGTGCTGAGCGCGACGCCGATCCCGCGCACGCTGGTGCTGACATACTTTGGCGACATGGACGTCTCGGAGCTGCGCGAAAAGCCCGCCGGCCGCCAGCCGATCGACACCCGCGCGGTGCCGATGAGCCGGATCGAGGATGTCATGGACGGCGTCGGCCGTGCGCTCGGCGCCGGCAAGCTGGTCTACTGGATTTGCCCGCTGGTCGATGAATCCGAGGCCGAGGGCACCGAGCACCTCACCAACGCGACCGAGCGCTTCGAGAGTTTGCAGCAGCGGTTCGGCGATCGCGTCGGCCTGGTGCACGGCCAGATGAAGGGCACCGAGAAGGATCGCGTGATGGCGCAATTCGCCGCGCACGAGATCGGGCTCCTGGTCGCAACCACCGTCGTTGAGGTCGGCGTCGACGTGCCGGCCGCGACCATCATGGTGATCGAGAATGCCGAACGCTTTGGGCTGGCGCAACTGCACCAGCTGCGCGGCCGCATCGGCCGCGGCTCGGAGGCCTCGACCTGCCTCCTGCTGTACAAGGAGCCGCTCGGCGAGATGTCGAAGGCGCGGCTGAAAGTGATCCGCGAGACCACGGACGGCTTCCGGATCGCCGAGGAAGATCTGAAGCTGCGCGGCGAAGGCGACGTGCTCGGCATCCGCCAGAGCGGCCTGCCCGGCTACCGCATCGCGCGCTCCGAGGTGCACGGCCAGCTCATCACCCAGGCCCGCGACGAGGCGCTGCGGATCATGAAGGACGATCCGAAGCTGAAGGGCGAACGCGGCGAAGCGTTGCGCTGCCTGCTCTATCTATATGAGCGCGACGAGGCCGTGCCGCTGATCGGCGCGGGGTGATTCAACGCGACACACGCCGAGCCCTCACACCGTCATCCTGAGGAGGCCGCAACGCGGCCGTCTCGAAGGATCGACGGCCCGGCTGGTGGCCGTGCATACTTCGAGGCGCGCGCAAGAGCGCGCTCCTCCAGCGACAAAGGCGAAGCCTTTGCGCGGGGATGACGGTGCGATAGCGCGATCGTACGACCAGACACGCCGCATGGGCGCGCCGGCCCCTACTCCACCTTTGCCGGCGCGGGCTGAGTGGCCGGCTGCAACGAGGCCTGGTTGGCGACGCGCGCGGCGTTGGCCATGCCGGCGAGCGCCGCGGCGCGCTGCTTCTGATCGTTGGCGCCGGGCTGCACCACGCCGGCCGACATGATCAGCGTCGCAGCATCTTCGGTGCTCATGTCGATCTCGATGATCTTGCTCCTCGGCACGTAGAAGAAGAAGCCGGTGGTCGGGTTCGGCGCGCACGGCAGGAACACCGAGATGTGCTCCTCCTCGCCAGGCAGACTGGCCGCAAGCTCGGCGCTCGGCGCCTGGGAGATCAGCACGATCGACCACATCCCGGGCGAGGGAAACTCGACCAGGCCGACGCGGCGGAAGCTCGATCCGTTGCCGGAGAACAGCGTCTCGAACACCTGCTTCAGGCCGCGATAGATCGCACGCACCGCAGGGATCCGGCCGAGCAGCCGCTCGCCGAGATCGACCAGGGTTCGCCCGATCAGATTGGCAGTGAGGAAGCCGAGCAGCGTCAGCGCGATGACGGCAACTATCAGGCCGGAACCCGGCAATCCGAACGGCAGATAGGTCTCCGGCCGGTAGGCCGTGGGCACGAACGGCCGGACCAGATTGTCGACCCAGTTCACGAACCACCAGGTCAGATAGAACGTGATCGCGATCGGCCCGGCCACCACGAGGCCGGTCAGGAAATAGTTGCGGAACCGCGCCATCAGCCCGCGGGGAGCGTCCGGAGGCAGTTCACCTGGCGCGTGGGGAGGCACTTTGTTGGACGTCATTGCTGTTCCAGATCGTCGAAGCGGCCGTCCTCACCAGCATGATCCGGAAAAGTGCGCCGCGGATTTCCGAAAAGACCGTGCATAAACAAAAGGCTAGCGCGAGATGATGATCCTGTCCCGAACTTCGGCGCGCAGCACCCCTGAGCTAAGCCATTCTAGCAGGTTTTTGAAGGGCTGCGTGACAGCGTCACTTGCGGCTATTCGACCGTGACCGATTTGGCCAGATTCCGGGGCTGATCGACGTCGGTGCCCATGACCACGGCAGTATGATAGGCGAGCAGCTGCACCGGAACGGCATAGACCATCGGCGCGAAGGTCGCCCCCATATCCGGCATCACGATCGTCACCAGCGACTGGATGGTCGCCTCCGCGGCGCCCTTGGCGTCGGTCATCAGGATGATCTTGCCGCCGCGGGCGGCGACCTCCTGCATGTTGGAGACGGTCTTCTCGAACACCTTGTCGTAGGGCGCGATCACCACGACCGGCATGTGCTCGTCGATCAGCGCGATCGGCCCGTGCTTGAGCTCGCCGGCGGCGTAGCCCTCGGCATGGATGTAGGAGATTTCCTTCAGCTTCAGCGCACCTTCCAGCGCCAGCGGATAGCTGGTGCCGCGGCCGAGATAGAGCACGTCGCGCGACTTCGAGATCTCGCGCGCCAGCTTCTCGATCTGCAGCTCTGAGGTGAGCGCTTCCGACATCAGACGCGGGATCTCGACGAGGCCGTGCACCAGCTTGGCCTCGTCGGCATCGGAGAGTTCGCCGCGCGCCTTGCCGGCGGCAACCGCGAGCGCGGCCAGCACCATCAGCTGGCAGGTGAACGCCTTGGTCGAGGCAACGCCGATCTCGGGACCAGCGAGCGTCTGCAGCACGGTCTCGCTTTCGCGCGCGATCGTCGAGGTCGGCACGTTGACGACCGAGAGCGTGTGTGCGCCCTGCGACTTGGCGTAACGCAGCGCCGCCAGTGTGTCGGCGGTCTCGCCAGACTGCGAGATGAAGATCGCAAGGTCGCCCTTGCGCAAGGGCGCCTCGCGGTAGCGGAATTCGGAGGCAACATCGAGCTCGACCGGAACGCGTGCCAGCCGCTCCAGCCAGTATTTTGCGACAAAGCCGGCATAGCTCGCGGTGCCGCAGGCCGTGATCGAGATGCGCTGAATGTCCTTGAAGTCGAACGGCAGCTTGACCGGCAGGGCGACGCGCTCTGTCGCCATGTCGACGTAGCGCGCAAGCGTGTGCCCGACCACTTCCGGCTGCTCGTGGATCTCCTTCGCCATGAAGTGGCGATAGTTCGCCTTGTCGACCAAGGCGGTCGCCGTCGTGTGCTTGATCGCCTCGCGATGGACGATGGCGTTGTCCTTGTCGAAGATCGTGGCGCCCTTGCGGTTCAGCACCACCCAGTCGCCGTCCTCAAGATAGCTGATCGTATCGGTGAACGGCCCGAGCGCGATCGCGTCCGAGCCGAGATACATCTCGCCCTCGCCATGGCCGACCGCGAGCGGCGGGCCGTTGCGGGCGCCGATCATCAGATCGTCCTGGCCGGCGAAGATGAAGCCGAGCGCGAAGGCGCCGCGCAGTTGCGACAGCACCGCCCTCACCGCCTCGACCGGCGCGACGCCGCCCTTGAGCAGATCGTCGACCAGATGAACCACAACCTCGGTATCGGTCTCGGTCGAGAACACTGCGCCTTTATGCTCGAGTTGCTCGCGCAACTCGCGGAAATTCTCGATGATGCCGTTATGCACCACGGCGACGCGTTCGGTGGCGTGCGGATGCGCGTTGTTCTCGGTCGGCCTGCCGTGAGTGGCCCAGCGGGTGTGGCCGATGCCGGTGTGGCCGCCGAGCGGCTTGGCCTGCAACCGGGTCTCGAGGTTCTTCAGCTTGCCCTCGGCGCGGCGCCGCGCCAGCAAGCCGTTCTCCAGCGTGGCGACACCGGCTGAATCATAGCCGCGATACTCCAGCCGCTTCAGCGAATCCACCAGTTGCTCCGCGACCGGAGCGCGTCCAAGAATGCCGACGATGCCGCACATGCGGTTCAATGTCCCCAAAAATCGCCGAAAATTTGCCAAAGCGGCGACACGGTCCCTTAACGGGAATCGCCGGTCGCAAGATACTCAATAATTATTGCCGATTGCGACAGTCTTAAACGGCAACGTTGATGCGACCGGCTGGTTAATCGGGGCTAACTATTTTGGCAAGAGCGCGTCAGCGTCGTCCAACGCGGCGGGGTCCCAAAGCCCTTCACCTCGACATCATGACGTAGGTGAATAAACCCGCGAAAGTCCAAAACATCAGTTCGCTGAACATCGATACGAGGTCGTGTGGACGGAGGCCGACGATGCCCCACAGCCCTCGGCCGGTCTTGGTCAGGAACGCATCGAACAACATTTCGGCGAGGCCGCGGACCAGGCTATCGATCACGGTTCCCATCCCTGAGCCGTTCACCCACTGGCGTGGGCAAGCAAACCGGCAAAACTCCGAACAGACAGACGGCAGCAATCTTGCGCATGAAGCATTGCTAGCCGCTGCCGGCTAAGTCCCGAGAAACCGCCGGCGGCGAACGTTTCAGATCGCGTCAACGCAGCATTAACGGCTTTCGGAGAGGGTGCCGCCGCCGGAGGTACCCTGATGCAAGCCACGCACGACCGTGAGACGCAGCGCCTCGATGTTTTGGCCGAACTCGACATCCTCGATACGCCGCGCGAGCTCGCCTTTGATCGCCTGACCGGGCTGTGCCGCAAGATCTTTCGCGTGCCGATGTCGACGCTGACGCTGATCGACGGCCATCGGCAATGGTTCAAGGCCTCTGAGGGCATGGCGGATCGCGAGACCGCACGCGGACCTGCGCTGTGCAACTTTGCGATCGCGCAGGACCATCCCCTCATCATTCCCGACACGGAACGCGACCCGCGCCTCGCCGACAACATTTTCGTGCGCGGCAAGCCATTCATCCGCTTCTATGCCGGCGCGCAGCTCAGGATCTCAGGCGCGATCGTCGGAACCCTGTGCGCGATGGACACGCGCCCGCGCGAGTTCGATGACGATACCGTCAGCATGCTGACCGACCTCGCCGCGATCGCCGTCGACGAGATGATGCTGCGGAATCTGAGCATGCAGGACGGCCTCACCGGCTGCTCTTCGCGGCGCGCATTCCGCAGCGAAGGCGAACGGCTGACCGCGTTGGCCGCGCGGCATCTCAGTCCGCTCGCCTGCGCCGTGCTTGATGTCGATCACTTCAAACAGGTCAACGATACCTATGGGCATGCCGTCGGCGACATGGTGCTGGCAGCCGTCACGGACGCCGCGCGATGTGCGCTGCGCAGTTCCGACGTGATCGGCCGGCTCGGCGGCGAGGAATTCGGCATCCTGCTGCCGCACACCCCACTTGACCAGGCTATGGGCGTGCTCGAGAAGGTGCGCGCTGCCGTCGCGGCAACGCGGATCGAGACGCCGGCCGGCACGATCCGTGTCACCTGCAGCCTTGGCGGCGCGGTGCTCTCGCCCGGCAACTGCTTCGACGACATGCTGCGCAACGCCGACCTTGCGATGTACGGCGCCAAGCAGGCCGGCCGCAATCAGGCGCTGGCCTGGGTCGAGCGGGCGCCGTCGATCGCGCCGACCGCGCGACGGGTGTTCAAGGCCGGCAAGATCAGCTTCAACGCCGGCCATTCCACGATCGACTGCACGGTGCGCGGCCTGTCGCGCGACACCGCGACGATCGAGGTGCTGTCCACCTCAGGTATCCCCGACCAGTTCAAGCTCGGGATCGCCGCCGACGCGCTGTCGCGGGCCTGCCGCATCACCGCGAAGTGCGACAACCGGATCGAGGTCGCTTTCACCTGAGCGGCGGCGCGGGATTATCTCCACAAGTCAATCTCTAATCGTCATTCCGGGGTTCGCGAAGCGAGAGCCCGCAATCCGTTTCACCACCGATTCCGCGGCCTGATGGATCCGGGCTCGCGCCAAGGGGCGCGCCCTCAGGTGCGCAATTGCGCACCGGGGAATGACGAGAGATTAGCGGTCGGCGTTGATTGCAACCCAGGCGTCCGTTCAAGACGCCCTAATGTTCGACCCGGTAGAGCCGCCATCGCTCCGGCACGCCCTTGAGCTGGTGCGCGCCGCGATCCTTGAACTGGATGGCTGACCCTGGCATCAGGTCCTTGACCGCGCTCGAGACCAGCACCTCGCCGGCACGCGCCTTGGCGGCGACGCGCGCACCGATGTGAAACGCGAGGCCGATCACCTCCGCGCCGCTCACCTTGTACTCGCCGGCGTGCAGTCCCACCCTGATCTCGAGCCCGAGCGTCCTCACGGCCTTGACGATCGCGGTCGCGCAATTGATCCCGGCAGCGGGCGCGCGGAACGTCGCCAACACGCCGTCACCGGTCGTCACGACCTCCTTGCCGCGCAAGGCCTTCAGTTCGCGGCGGACGGCGGCGTAGTAGTGATTCATCACCGTTGCCCAGCGCGAGTCGCCGAGCCGCGCGGCTTTTTCCGTGGATCGGACGATGTCGACAAAGAGGATCGTCGCGAGCGCCTGTTTGAGCTCCGGGCCTCGGTCGGAGGTCCGACGCCGGTTCGCAATATTTCCCGTCAGCGGTTCATAGCTATGGCTGCGCCGCCGCGCGACGGCCGCCTTGGTGTAGTCCTGGGCACGCTGCACTGTACGGCAACGGACGGTTTTTTCCTGCGGTGGAAACGTCCAGTAGACCTTGCGTCCGGCGCCAGCGCCCTGAACCTCCACGGCGCCCCATTTCAGGAAGACCGTCGAGCCGGCCCGTCGAATGCACCATGCCTTCGACGTGTATCCGGACACGTTCGACTGATGGACTCCGATGCGAAGGAATTTGGGCATGAGCGTCCGGCCGATCGAACGAGCGCTTGGGGACTAACCTAGGGCAAAACGTAGCCATAGATTTCCGCATTGGCAACGGTGCTCGTCTCCGCACCGATCAAAAGCGTCAGGCTCTGCGACGTCGGATAGCCAGCTCTTCGTCAGCTCCGGTATTCGCGCCTCTGCCCGCTCGATACGGCGTCAGTGTCGACGGACGGAATTGCCTCGTCCTGCGCCTTCGCTATTGGCTGCTCGTCATCGCGAAATCGCGCCGGGGTCAGTCGGCTGCGGTCGACAGTCATGCCAAAGATATCGAAGCGGTTGTAGTAGCCGACCACGTCGTGAAACTGCTTCGGCTCGACGCAGCGATTGAGATCGATCTCCGCGTAGGCGATCCCTTCCTGGTCCTGCAATTCATCGCCAAAAACGCCACCCGTCGGATCGACAAAGAAGCTCGCCGCACGCGGCGTCTGGTCGATCACGTCGGCGATGGTTCTGTCCCGTTCGATGAGGAAGGCCCGCATCGGCTGGTCCATGTAGCCGGCGGTGACGATCCCGAATACCTTGGCTTCGAAGCAGTGGGCGCTGGCCCGGATGCGGTTGGCGGCAACGTTGTCGAAATTGCCGCCGCCTGCCGGGCGTCTTGTGGGCCACATCGGCGGCCAGCTCGAGATGTGCACCTGCTCGCCCTGCGCCATCAGCGCGAAGCGGGCCAACGGATTGGTGTTCTCGCCACAGATCAACCCACCGATCCGGCCCTGCCGCGTCTCCGCGACCTTGAGGCCCGCACCGTCCCCCGACGACCACACCAGCTTCTCATAGAAGGTCGGAACCAGCTTGCGGTGATGCACCAGAATTTCGCCGGTCTCGCCGATCAGCAGGTTCGAGTTCCAAAGGCCGCCAACGCTGACGGCCGAGCGCTCGCTGATGCCGATCGAGACGGTGACGCCGAGGCCGCGCGCCTCGGCGCACAGCCGGGCCACTTCCGGCCCGTCCACCAGCACCGACTGCTCCGCCATCCGCACGAACAGATCGTGATTGTCGATCGGCGGCCACAGCGCGGCCCAGACCGGAAAGGCGGGAATGTAGGTTTCAGGAAACGCAATCAGCTCGGCGCCGGCCCTGGCCGCCTCGCGCATGATGGCGATCGCCTTTTCGGTGGTCGCCCGGCTGTCGAGGAAGACGGGCGCGGCGTGGACGGCAGCAGCCTTGAAACGAGGGAGCATGACGAAAATTCCGGCTAGAGCGTTTTCCCGCGAAGTGGATACTGGTTCGCGCGAAGACGCGTCAAAACAAGATCTAGAGCTCCGTTCCGATCCAATCGGAACGGAAAAGCTCTAGGACCAGGGAGGCGAAGCGGTATCATCCCTGCCTTCCCGGCACGCATGGGAATTGTCGCAAGGTCGGTTGCGAAGGATCGGAGCCGTCGGCGCATTGGAACGGGAATTGCTTTGCAGACAGGGGCCGTAAATCCGGAGGCACGCCATGTTCGATACGATCAACTGGGACGATTTGCGGGTCTTCCTCTGTGCCGCCCGCGCCGGAAATTTGAGTCAGACCGCAAAGCGGCTGCGGCTGGACCATTCCACCGTGAGCCGGCGCATCGCCCAGATGGAGGCTTCGCTCGGGATCGCGGTGTTCGAACGCCACCGCACCGGGCTCAAGCTCAACGAAGTCGGCGAGCGCTTGTTGCGTCATGCCGAGCGGGTCGAGAGCGCGGTGATCGCCATTCGTGAGGAGGCCAGCGCCAGCGACACCCAGAGACTGATCGGGACCGTGCGGCTCGCCACCATGGAGGGGATCGCCTCGCTCTATCTGGCGCAACGCTTCGCGAAACTGCGTCGCACCGCGCCGCAACTCGCCGTCGAGCTCGTCACATCAGCGCAGACGGTCTATGTGCACAAGCGCGAAGCCGATCTGTTCGTGTCGTTCTTCCGGCCCCCCGGTCCGGGCCTGATCTCCGAGCGCATCGGCAAGTTTCGGCTCGGGCTATTCGCGAGCCAGAGCTATCTCGACCATCACGGCACGCCAGCAAGCCTTCGCGACCTCGCCGATCATTGGTTCGTCTCCTACATCGAGGATCTGATCCAGGTCGATTCGGTGCGCTGGCTTGCCGACGTCATCGAGGAGCCGAAGATCGCGTTCCACTCCAACAGCATGATCGCACAGATGAACGCGGCGGCCGGCGGCCTCGGCATCGTCATGCTGCCGAGCTTTGCCACCAACGACCGGCCCGACCTGATCCCCGTGCTGCCCGCCCACGCCGGCACCTTTCGCGAGGTCTGGCTCAACGTCCACAGCGACCTGCAATTTGCCCCGCGCATCCGCGCCGTCCGCGCGTTTCTGAAAAATACCCTGAAGCAGGACCCCGACATGCAGGTCACGCTGGCGGATGCCCTGCCGCAGCCGCGCACGGCAGATTGCAAAAATCCATAGTTCCTTTCCCTCGGAGCCCGGCTGAAGCTCGTTCGATTGGCGCAAAGTCGCGCGCGTGAAGCTTTGAGGGGGCAAGCATGAACGTGGTTATTCCCGGCAAACCCGATCCGGCGCCGAGTGTCAGCGCCTTGGCCAAAAAGCGGCTGACAGTCGCGCTCGTGCTCAGTGCCGCGATGATCGTGATCTATTTCGGCTTCATGGGGCTGTTCGCGTTCGACAAGCCGCTGCTCGGCACCATCCTGATGCCCGGCCTGTCGCTCTGCATTGTGCTCGGCCCGCTCGTCATCATCTTCTCCTTCGCGCTCTGCCTGGTCTACGTGCTGTGGGCGAACCGGGTGTTCGATGCCGGCATCCGCAATCTTCGCTGAAGGGGCAGAGCAAGATGGGCAGCAGCACGCTTTCGATCGGGTTCTTCTTCGCCTTCATGACGTTGACCTTGGCGATCACCTATTGGGCCGCGCGGCGCACGCGCACCACTGAACACTTCTTCGCCGCCGGCGGCCAGGTCACGCCGTGGCAGAACGGCTGGGCACTCGCAGGTGACTTCCTGAGTGCCGCCGCCCTGCTCGGCATCGCCGGCATCGTCACCTCGAACGGCTTCGACGGCATGATCTATTCGATCGGGTGGCTGGTCGGCTGGCCGATCATCCTGTTCCTGATCGTCGAACCGCTGCGCAACGTCGGCCGCTTCACCTTCGCCGACGTCGTGGCCTATCGGCTGCGCCAGCGCCCGGTGCGCCTTGCCGGCGCCGTCGGGACATTGGCCGTCATCCTGTTCTACCTGATCGCCCAGATGGTCGCGACGGGATCGCTGATCAAGCTGCTGTTCGGCCTGCCCTACACCTGGTCGGTCGTCGTGGTCGGCAGCGTCATGCTGGTCTATGTGCTGTTCGGCGGCATGTTGGCGACCACATGGGTGCAGGTGGTGAAGGCTGCGCTGCTGATGGGCGGCGGCATCCTGCTCGCCTTCCTCGTGTTGACCCATTTCGAGATGAACCCGCTCAAGCTGTTCGCCGCGGCCTCCGAGAAATACGGCACCAAGGTGCTGCAGCCGGGATCGAAGGTGGTCTCGGGCCAATGGGACGCCATCTCGCTCGGGCTCGGCCTGATGTTCGGCACAGCCGCGATGCCGCATGTGCTGATGCGGGCCTATACGGTGAAGGATGCCAAGGCCGCGCGGCTGTCGATCCTCTATGCCACCGGCTTGATCGGCGTCTTTCACCTGATGGTCTTCATCATCGGCTTCGGTGCTATGGTGCTGGTCGGCGCCGACGCGGTGGCAAAGGCCGGAGGCGGTGGCAACATGGCAGCGCCGCTGCTGGCGCTCACGGTCGGCGGCAACGCCTTCTTCGGCTTCATCTGTGCGGTCGCGTTCGCGACCATGCTCGCCGTCGTCGCCGGGCTGACGCTGTCGGGCGTCGCCACGCTCTGCCACGACGTCTGGACCAATGTGATCCGCAACGGCAGCGCTTCGGAGGCCGAGCAGCTCAAGGTCGCACGTGTCGCGACCGTCATGATCTCGATCTTCGCCATCTTTCTCGGCATCGCGTTCGAGGGCCAGAACGTCGCCTTCATGGCGGGCCTTGCGTTCTCGATCGCCTGCGCCGCCAATTTCCCCTCGCTGGTGCTCGCCATCACCTGGCGCCGCTTCACGACGCCAGCGGCGGTGGCGAGCATCCTCGTCGGCACGCTGAGCTCGCTGGTGCTTATCTATCTGTCGCCGACCATCCAGGTCGACATTCTCGGCAAGCCGCTGGCATCGGTCGAGCACCAATGGTGGTTCGTGTCGCTGCGCAACCCGGCGATCATCAGCATGCCGCTATCGTTCGCGGTCGCGATCCTGCTGTCGTTGGTCACACGGGAGAAGAACGCCGATCTCGCCTTTGACGAGATGCAGCGGCGCATCCTGCTCGGAGCGGTTCAGCCGAATACTGATGAACTTGCCCGGGCAAAGAGTGCCGCCTGAACAGCGGCGCGCCGGGCGAGATGTCGCGATAGCGCGGTAGCTCACATATCGTGCAACACATTCAGTGTCGTCCTCGCGAAAGCCAGGACCCATTACCCCTTACGCCAATTGCTGCGCGACGCTGGGGCCCCAATCCCTCTCACAATCACATGTAGTGGTATGGGTCCTGGCTTTCGCCAGGACGACGATTGGGGAAATTGCGTGCTCGAATCTATCACCGTTCTGCCGGCACAATGGCAAAGCCGTTGCGCCGGCATGACGACAGTCACGCCAGCCGCTCACTTCCCCTTCGCGGCCTTCGCTTTCAGCTTCGCCGCACGATAGCGCGCGGCGCCGCCTTCGCGGATCGACTGCTCGCTGCGCTCGAGCGCCATCGCGTCGTCAGGGACGTCCTTGGTGATGACGGAGCCTGAACCGATATAGGCGCCCTTGCCGATCGTGACCGGCGCGACCAGCGAGGTGTTGGTGCCGACGAAGGCACCCTCGCCGATCATCGTCTTGTGCTTGAGGAAACCGTCATAGTTGCAGGTGATGGTGCCGGCGCCGAGATTGGAATTGGCGCCGACATGGGCATCGCCGACATAGGAGAGATGGTTGACCTTGACGCCGGCCTCGAGCACGGCGGCCTTGGTCTCGACGAAATTGCCGATCCGTGCGCCGTCGCCGAGCGAGGTGCCGGGCCGCAGCCGCGCATAGGGACCGACCGACACCTTCTTGCCGATGGTGGCCTCGACGATGTGCGAGAAGGAATGGACCACGGCGCCGTCGTCGATCGAAACGCCCGGCCCGATCACCACGAACGGCTCGATCACAACGTCCTTGCCGAATTTGGTGTCGGCGGCGAGATAGACCGTATCCGGCGCGATCAGTGTCACGCCGGCCTCGAGCGCCTGCTTCCGCAGCCGCGCCTGCATCACGGCCTCCGCCTCGGCGAGCTGTGCCTTGGTGTTGATGCCGCGCACTTCGTCTTCGCTGGTCTCGATCACGACGGCCTCCAGTCCCAGTTCCCTGACGATGCCGACCGCATCGGTCAGATAATATTCGCCCTTGGCGTTGGCATTGCCGATCTTCTCGATGATCGCGAGCGCCTTGCTGCCGCCGAACGCCATCACGCCGGCGTTGCACAGCGTGATCTTGCGCTCCTCGGCGCTGGCATCGGCATGCTCGCGGATCGCAACCAGTCTGCCGTTCTCGGTCACCAGCCGGCCGTAGCCGGTCGGGTCGGCGGCCTGGAAGCCGAGCACCGCAAGCGCAGCGCCGTCGCGCAGCGGCGCGCGCATCCGCGCAAAGGTCTCGGCTGAGATCAGCGGCGTGTCGCCGAACGCGACCAAGAGGTCGTCGGCGCCGCTGGCGAGCGCCTCGCGCGCCGCGAGCACCGCATGCGCCGTGCCGAGCCGCTCGCGCTGCACGTAGATCTGCGCGTCGGTCCGCACCCGGCGCGCCTCCGCGGCGACCGCCTCGTGGTCGGGACCGATCACGACCGCGAGTTGCGAGCCCTCGCCGGAGGCTGCTGCATCGAGCACGTGCGCCAGCAGCGACTGTCCGGCCACCGGGTGCAGCACCTTCGGCAGCGACGAGCGCATCCGCGTGCCCTCACCAGCCGCAAGCACCACTGTCAGGCTCGATCGCGCAGTCATTCAGTATCCTCGACGGTTCGCGCAATCCGCTGCGCAACGCTTTCTTTGAGGCCGTCTTTAATTGTTTTCCCCGGCAGAAGAAACCGATTCGCCTCCGTGGCCCCTCAGATTCAAGTTCCCGGTCCATTTCCTGTTAATCTTTGCCTCGTGATTCGGCGGGCCTTGAGGAGGGCCAAGCGGGCTTTGGCCAAAGATCCCGACAATCTGGCGGCGGATTTCGATGCCGAGAGCAGCACCGGCTTTTTGGCCGAGGAGGATGCTCTCGATCGCCGCATGCTGTGGCGGCTCGGGTCGTGGGGCGTAGCTGCGGTCGGCGCCGTCACCATCGCCGTGATGGCCAACCAGTCGGCGCTGACGCTGCGGCGCGACCAGGTCGCGGCATCCGATGTCGCACGACAGGCCCAGCAGCTGCAGACGCTGGCGAAGGAAAGCCACAACGAGACGCGGCGGCTGGCATCCGCGATCGATACGCTCAACGGCGACCGCGACCGACTGTATTCGCGCGTCACCACGCTGGAACAGGGTCTCGACTCCGTGACCGGCACGATCGCGAAACAGCCGGTGGCAGCCGTGCCGGCACCAACATACTCGGCAGCGGCGCCGGCCACGCCGCCTGCTTCAGCCAATTCGGCGCCCGCGGTGGCGGCACCGGCTGTTGCCGTCGCAACAACGCCACCTGCCGCGGTGGACAAGCTGGTCGCGACCGACAAGATGGTGGCATCCATCGACAGCAAGGCGCCGGCGCCGGTCGAGAAGCCAAATGCTGCGGCCGAGAAGTCCGCGGCGGCCGACAAGAAGCCGACGGCCGCCGCTAGCAGGCCACCGATTGCCGCGGAGAAGCCGTCAGCGCCCGAGAGTTCGCCGCCGGTTTCTGCCGCCGTCCCATCCGTTGCCAGTCCAATGAGCGCCGCTGCCGCCGCGGCCAGTACCGACGAAGTAAAAGCGGCCGCGCCCGTGAGCACGGCCAGTCCGGTCGCGGACAAGCCGCTGATGGCATCGCGCGATCCCGCGCCGAACAAGGCAACCGAAGCGGCCAAGCCGCCGACCGCGAGCGACGTCAGCGCCGCGCCGATCCCGCCGCTGGTGATCACCCCGGATCCGGACTCCGAAGTTGAAGAGGATGCGCCGAAGGCGCAGGTCCAGCGCACCGAGTTCGGCGTCGATCTCGGGACGGCAAATTCGGTCAATGGACTGCGCGCGCTGTGGCGCGGTCTCTTGAAGTCGAAGGCCAACGCGCCGCTGGCGGCGCTGCGGCCGATCATCGTCATCAAAGAGAGCAGCAACGG
Organism: Bradyrhizobium sp. ma5; assembly: GCF_042258955.1. Classification (NCBI taxonomy): domain Bacteria; kingdom Pseudomonadati; phylum Pseudomonadota; class Alphaproteobacteria; order Hyphomicrobiales; family Nitrobacteraceae; genus Bradyrhizobium; species Bradyrhizobium sp. ma5. The sequence continues at coordinate 4,552,507 of NZ_CP170156.1, read as the reverse complement.
GCTCGGCATGCAGTTGCGCCTGGTCGCCGGACCACTGAACGACGCCGGGACCGCCGCCAAGATTTGCGCCGGCCTCAGCCTGGTCCAGCGGACCTGCGAGACGGCGATCTATGACGGCCAGCGGCTGGCCCTGAACGAGCCGCCTGCCGGCGCCAAGCCGGCTTCGCCGCACCGGCGTGTCGCGCCGAGGCGTACCGCCGCACCACCGCCGCAGCCGGTTGCGGAGGAAAAGAAGCCGGAGCCGACGACAATCTCCTCGATGTTCCGGCGGAACAGCCAATAATCATGTCCGGCAAGGGATTGCGGCAAAATTCTCAACCAATTTCGCTGCGTCTCGCCGAGCCTTGTCCGAAACCCCGTTCCCGACCATAGTGCCGCGATGACAAAACCTCCGTTCCGCCTCTCCCCCTATCAGGTCCAGTTCCTGATGGTCGTGGGCTTCGTCACCGTCGGTTACGCGCTGTACGTGCGCTATCTCGCGATCGAATTCTCGCCCGTTGCACTGGCTTGCGACGCCGGCACGCAGACCATGCTCTGCAAGGCGCGCGCGCTGTCGACCGTACTGTTCAAGAACTCGGTGTTCGGGATCACTGCGCTGGTGATTGCGGTGCTGAACCTGACGCGGCCGTCGATCGTGCTGCTCACCGTCGGCTTGATCGCAGCCGGGCTCGGGATCGTGCTCTACAACGTCGTGCTGTCGGGGCTTGCAATCGGACTGTTCATCCTGGGTTTTGCGCGGCCCGCCCCCGCCACAGCGTAGCGGCGAGCAAAAGGTACATCACGCAGGTCCAGTCCGACTGCCAGTTGATCGTGCCCTCGTTGCAGATCGTGTAGACGGCGGCGACCGCCAACAGGCCGGCGAACACGGATTCCGCGAGCGGGCGGATGCCTTCCTTCGGGCGATTGAGCATGGTCAGCAACGCGAACGGCACCACGGCCATTGTCAGCGAAGCATACGGAAAATCGCGGTAGCGAGGGTCGAAGGCGAAGCCGAGCGCGGTCTCGGCTGCGATCACCGTGGTGATGACCAGCACGATCGCCAGCACTGCGCCGATCGCGCCCTTGCCGCGATAGTCGCGCGGCCCGACCAGCTCCAGGAAGGTCGGCAGCGAGCGCCCGGCAATCAGCGCATGCGCCGTCAACAAGGGCGAGGCGATCGCGGCAGCGAGCAGCGCGCCCCAATGCAGCCAGCCACCGACGCCGTAGCTCTCAAAGTACATCTTGTCGCCGGCGATCCCGAGCAGCGTCCCCGCCGTCGTCGCCGAAATCGCGACCGCGATCCAGGCCGACGGCCGCGGCGTCCAGGGCCGGCGGCGCAGGGTCAGCCAGGCCGCGAGGAAGGTGGCGATTGACAGCGCCATGCCGCCCGCCATCTGCAGCTTCCAGTCCGGGTAATTGCTGATCGCAACGCCGGGCGGGTACTTCACCTGTCGCTTGACCGCATCGAACAGGCCCCAATTGCCGCCGACGGTGCCCTCGAGCTTGCGCTTCCAGGGCTGGTCATAGGCCTCGATCAGGTTGACGCGAAAACCTTCGCGCTTAGCGAGGTCGAGGATCTCGGACACCACCCGCGCCTGGTTGGTGCGCGACGGCAAGGCACCCTCCCGCATCCGTCCCGCGCTCGGCCAGCCAGTTTCGCCGATCAGGATCTCCTTGCCCGGGAACGCCACCGCCATCCGCTTGCGGATATCGTCGACATGCGCCGCGGCGTACTTCGCCTTGATCGGAACGTCCTCCCAATACGGCAGGATGTGAATGGTGACGAAATCGACCGCGTCATAGATCTCGCGGTTCTTCAGCCAGTATTCCCAGACGTCGGCATAGGTGACCGGGAGATTGCCCGACGCCGCCTTCACCGCGCGGATGTTGCCGGCAAGATCGGTGGCGGTCATCTCACCGCGCAGCAACACCTCGTTGCCGACGATCAGCGAGGTGACGACACCGGGATATTCCTTGGCGAGCCGGACTGCGATCGCGATCTGCTGCAAATTCTTGAAGCGGTTGCTGCTGAGCCAGATGCCCTGCATCACCTTCAGCCCGACCTTGGCCGCAACGCCGGGGACCTGGTCGAGGCCGTTCTCGATCGAATAGGTCCGCACGCAATCGGTGACCTTGGCGAGATCGGCGAGGTCCTGCTCGATCTGCTCGACCGGAATTTGCGTGGTGGGATCAAGCGGTGTCTGGGCGCCGCGGAACGGCGTGTAGGACACGCATTGCAGCTTTGCGGCAGGATCGATCGGCGCACGCGCGAGCGTAATCGGCGTGGCGAGCCACCACCACACGGTTGCAATCACAGCGAGCGAGATCAGGAGAAGCGCCAGCGGCGTACGAAGCGAAATCGGTTCCATCCTCCGGGGGACCGTCGAATTAGCCGGTCATAGCCCGTCTGCCAAGTCCAGGAATCGGTCAATACCATGGTTGTCCTGCGACAGTTTTGCGCTGGGCCGATAAAGTTGTGAGTTTGCTGGACAAAATACCAAATTCCAGTCATCAGATTTCGCCAGAGTCTCCGCCGCGCTGGAGACCTATTTGGACGGCATCACGCCAGCCGTTAGGATGATCCCGCAGGGGCCGGAACATATCGGGGAATGCATGCGTCGACGGCTGCTTGAGTTGAAGAACACTGCTTTGCGCCATCTTGCCGTAACGGGCTTGGTCACAGCGCTCGCGCTCGTGAACGGAGCCGGCGGCGCGTTCGCCCAGAGCGGCACGCCGAACCCGCCCGATCAGGCCAAGCAGCAGCCTGGTCAGGCCGACGCCAATGCCAACGCAGTGCGGGAGGCCAACCAGCGCAAGGTCGAGGAATTCGTCGAGGCCCAACAGGCCATCAACGGCCCGGCCGGCAACCCGGAATGCGTCTGGCTCGGCCGCCGCGTGGTCCGCCTGATGTGGAACGACGACCTCGATACCGCGTTCCGCCATCTCGACCTCTATGACCGGTTCGGCTGCCCCGGCGGTCACGTCCAGGCCGCGTTCCGCTGCCTGACCCGGTTCGGCGCCCAGATCGACGACAAGGTGCGCGGCAGCCTCGACGGCCGCATCCACGCCTGCTGGGTCAACCCGGGCGCCCAGCCGCAGGCGGCGGCAGCGGCCGCCGCGCCAACCCCGGCGCCGGCGACGGCCGGCAATGCCGCGCCTGCGCCGGCCGCGTCGGCCTCGCCTGCGCCGACCCCGTCGGCGACACCGGCGCCGGCATCGAAATAGCGGCATCGCGCGCTCGGATCCGGCCGCGATTTTTTTTCGCAGCTGGAACGGCTTGCGCCCTTAAAACGCCATTGCGGCACACCAGTTGTTAAATCGGATGGCGGAGATATCTTTCCCTCCGCCGCTATGTTGGCCGAACCCAGGGGACGGGTTCGCTTAGTCCTCAATCTCAGGCCCCGTATGGTTTAACCGCGATGCGCGCCGTCGTCGCCGTCCTGTTGCTTGTCACCGCCGCCCACGCTGCCCTGTGGGGTCTCTTCCAGGAGAAGCAGTCGGCGCCCGATTTCCGTGGCACGCTGCCGAGCCTGTCCTACGCCCCGTTCGAGTCCGGCCACTCCGTCGCAGACGTTGCCGCCGACAGCGAGAAGGTGCGCGCCGACCTCAGGAAGCTCTCGACGCTGACCAAAGCGGTCCGCCTCTATTCGTCGACCGAAGGCAACGAGTTGGTACCGCCGGTCGCCGCCGAGTTCGGCATGAAGGTCACGGTCGGCGCCTGGATCGACAAGGACGCCAACCGCAACAGCCGCGAGCTGTTCAATGCGATCAATCTCGCCAAGCGCAACAGCAATGTCATTGGGATCGTGGTCGGCAACGAAACCGTGTTCCGCGGCGAGCAGGTTCCGATCGAGAATCTCGGACCGTTGCCCAAGGACGACCCCAGCCCTGACGAGGCCGAGCGCTTTCGCGAGGATTTTGCTCGCTTCCTTCGTGACGAGGCCCCGCGCGTTCAGCGGGAGGAGGACACACGCCTCCACGATGCCGAAGCGCAGCCCGAGGACAAGCGGGCCGAGGCGATCAAGTGGGCGATCGCCGAGAACAACGTGCACCGGCTGATCAAGGTGATCCAAACGGTCAAGAAGTCGGTCAGCGTTCCCGTCACGACCGGTGAAATCTGGAACATCTGGCGCGACCATCCGCAGCTCGCCAATTCGTCCGACTTTGTCGCCGCGCACGTGCTGCCGTACTGGGAAAACTTCACCGACAAGCAGGCGGTGGATCAGGCGGTCGACCGCTACAACCTCCTGCGCGACTCTTTCCCCGGCAAGCGCATCCTGATCGCCGAATTCGGCTGGCCGAGCCAGGGCTACAATCTGCGCAGCGCCGTACCCGGCCCGTTCCAGCAGGCCACGGTGCTACGCAACTTCGTCGCACGCGCCGAAGCCATCGGCATGGACTACAACATCGTCGAGGCCATCGATCAGCCCTGGAAGTTCTTCGAAGGCGGCGTCGGTCCCTATTGGGGCATCCTCAATGCCGACCGCGAGGCGAAGTTCGCCTGGACCGGCCCGGTTACCGATCCGAATTACTGGAAGATCGCGCTGGTCGCCGTGCTGGTCGGCCTGTTCATGTCTCTGCCGATCCTGCGGCTGGACCAGCCGACCGTGATGCAGGCGCTGCTGCTGTCGGCCGCAGCCAACGGCGTCGGCGCCTGGACCGCAACCGTGTTCTCGTACTGGACCACGCACTACTTCGTCTGGGGCTCGGCCTTTGCGCTCAGCCTCGGCCTCGTGCTGCTGGTTCCGCTGGTCCTGATCGCGATGGCGCGGATCGAGGAGATCGCGGCGGTGGCATTCGGCCGCGGCCCGCGCCGGCTGATCGGCAAGAGCGAACCGCTCGCGCCCGCCACGATGGGCGAGGACGTCAAGTTTCCGAAGGTCTCGATCCACATCCCGGCCTATTTCGAGCCGGTCGAGATGCTGAAGCAGACGCTCGATGCGGTGTCGCGGCTCGACTATCCGAATTTCGAGTGCGTCTGCATCATCAACAACACACCTGATCCCGACTTCTGGCGGCCGATCCAGGATCACTGCCGGATGCTCGGCGAGCGCTTCAAGTTCATCAATGCCGAGAAGGTGCAGGGCTTCAAGGCCGGCGCGCTGCGGATTGCGATGGAGCGGACCGCGGCGGATGCCGAGATCATCGGCATCATCGACGCCGACTATGTCGTGCATCCGGACTGGCTGAAGGACCTGGTGCCGGCCTTCGCCGATCCGCGCGTCGGCCTGGTGCAGGCGCCGCAGGAGCATCGCGACGGCGATCGTTCGCTGATGCACTACATCATGAACGGCGAATATGCCGGCTTCTTCGACATCGGCATGGTCCAGCGCAACGAGTTCAACGCCATCATCGTGCACGGCACGATGTGCCTGATCCGCCGCGCCGCGATGGACAAGGCCGGCGGCTGGTCGTCCGACACGATCTGCGAGGACACCGATCTCGGCCTCTCGATCCAGCAGCAGGGCTGGCTCACGCACTACACCAATGTGCGTTACGGCGAAGGCCTGCTGCCCGACACCTATGAGGCCTTCAAGAAGCAGCGCCACCGCTGGGCCTATGGCGGCTTCCAGATCGTCAAGAAGCACTGGCGCCGCTTCCTGCCCGGCGCCAGCCGGCTGACGCCGGACCAGCGCCGCGAATTCTCGCTCGGCTGGCTCAACTGGCTGGGCGCCGAAAGCCTCGGCGTCGTGGTCGCGATCCTCAACCTGATCTGGGTGCCGATCGTCGCCTTCGCCGACATCGCGATCCCCGACAAGATCCTTACCCTGCCGATCATCGCCTCCTTCATCGTCTCGCTGGTGCATTTCGTCGCGCTCTACCGGCTGCGGGTGAACATCAAGGCGGCCCAGATGCTGGGCGCCATGATCGCGGCGATGAGCGTGCAGTGGACGGTATCGCGCGCGGTGGCGCAGGGCCTGATCACCGAGCATCTCGCGTTCGCCCGCACCTCGAAGGGCGGCCTGTCGCGGATGTCGATCGAATTCCAGGCGTTCTGGGAGGCCGTGATCGGCGTGCTGCTCCTGATCGGCGCCATCGTGCTTGTCGTCACCAACGGCTACAAGCAGGTGCGCGAGATCTACATCTTCGCCGGCGTGCTGGTGCTGCAAAGCCTGCCGTTCCTCGCCGCGGTTTCCATCGCGATCCTGGAGAATTCGCGGATCAACGAGTTCGCATTCTGGCGCAACAGCGCGATCCGCACCGCGGAACTGATCGGGCTCCGCCCGGTCAGCCTGCCCTCGGTCGCCGCCCCGTCGCAGCCGGTCGGCTCGGAAATCCGCCACGACAGCTGACTAACTTCAAGAAACCGGCCTAACCTGAGGCGCCGGAACGGCAAATCCGCCGTCACGGTGCACAATTGACCGCCCCTCGGCTATTGACCCGATGGGCCCTGCCCCCTACACAGCGCGGGCTGGAGCATGATCCGGAGCGGCGCGAAGCCTTCGTCCGGATCCGATGTTCAGGTGAGTGAGCGCGTAGCTCAGGCGGTAGAGCACGTGACTTTTAATCATGGGGTCGAGGGTTCGAGTCCCTCCGCGCTCACCAATCAAGACAATGATTAAGTTGCGCGATTTTGATTCCGAAATCAGACCAAGCTCTGCGGCTAGCAGGCAGTTGCGGCGAAAGCCCTCGGACTGTGCGACGACGACACCAAGGCAGTCCGCGCCCTACGCTACAACGCGCTCAAATCATCCGGCACATCACCGAGCGCTTTGATTACCTTGGTATCGCTGAATCGTCCATGGAACGATCACCAGTGTGGCTGAACGCGACCGCGCCGACGTTCCCCTCCTTCTTTGACAACACCTCGGTGCGATCACAGCGGCATTGGAATTGAAGCATGCGATGGCTTACCGGGCCGTCACTGGCGGCGAACGGCAGCGCTGTCGTATGGCACCTCGGCCATATTCCTCCCTGCTCGTTGATCGCGTGTCAGCCGGTAGCTCATTTCAGTCCGTGAGCTCATGACGGGTACGAAGGCGCAACCAGCAGCTACTGTGTTTCCATAGCTACAACCCGAACGAAAAGAGATCTTCCGCAGTCACCGAAATTGTCAGTGACTTGTCTTTGCAAGGCATTCCCGTATCAGGTGACACTGAACATCAATTGGATGAGGCGCGCGAATGTCTAGCGGAATGGCAAAGAAGCTCCGGTAGCCCATTCAGTGATTTCGGGGAGAGAAGCTTTGCAAAAAACCTTGGCCTGGGTACTTCCCATTCGGATCATACTGCAGGTTATTCGCGATTATGCGCGCGTGGATCGATATATCGCACCAATTCTTCTCGTATTTTTGATCAGCATTGGTTCTCTTGTTCCGCGTAACACTGATAACCCTCAATTGCTGGCGGCTTTCGCCAACGATGAACCGTGGATGACGTTGGCGCTCGATGGCACGATCGCCAAGCCTTTTGGCAATCCCGCCAATTACCTGGATCCGACAGCGGAAGCCTTCAAGAAGATCCCGGCATATTGGGGAACGCTTCGATACGACAATATCGTCTATTATGGCGCGGTGACGTTCGATATCGCCCTTCCCTTCTATGCGACGGCGCGCCTGATCGGACTCCCTGCCTTTCCAACCGCTCCCATTGTCCTCAGAACGATATCGATGCTCGCCGCGTTGATGAGTCTGCTTTTCGTCTATAATTTTGCGAAGAAGCATGCGGGGGTCGTAGTCGGAATATTATCCTGTTTTGTGTTGCTGACGGACGGCTATTTTTTCTATTACACGACGATAATTCATCCGGATACGCTTCAGATATATTTCGGGCTGTTGGCACTCGGACTCGCACTGCGTCATTCGAATGACGGGCTCCTCTCGAGCCTCGCTGCTTTGGGCTTGATGTGTGGTTTGGTGCAGGGGACGAAGTTTGGCGGACCATGGACGGTGCCGTTAGCAACGGCCGCGTTGTTGATGGGAATTCGAGCGACAGGCGCTCACGAATGGGACAAGAAGGTTGTTGCCCAGCGAGTTGCCGTCCTCGGAGCGGCCGCCTTGGCGGGTTGGCTCGGTACGAATCCTTACGCGGTCATCACGCCCTACTACTTCCAGTCTTGGATCACGCAATGGCGCATCGTCGGTAGCTCGGGTGGGCCGCTGGGAACGTTCACGTTTTGGGATTGGATAAAGGCCATCTACGACTACGTCGGCCCGCTCGGTTCAGTGTTGGCCGTGGCGGGATTGCTGCACGCGCTGGTCGGCGGCCTCTCGACGCCGAGAAAACGCGCCTTCTTCCTGGCCGCAATACTTTCATTGTCGCAAATTGCTTACTACGCCTTTCTCGGCAAGCTTTGGGTCATTCTAGGATACCTTTTGGTCGCGCTGCCTCTAATGGCGATCCTTAGTTTTGACTTCGTCGTGACTTGGCTACAGTTTTTTCTTACCAGGCCGTTCGGGCGCATAGCGCGTCCAATCGCTGTCACTGCTGTTTTCCTTACGAGCCTATACCTCGGCACTGACCAGGTCTTCGCACTGGTCAACCGCGCGCTCGAGCTACACCATCGCGATAGCACCTTGTTGGCACTGAACGACTGGGCGGCCAAAGGTGGCATACCGCCGAACGCCCGCATCGTTTTCGACGATCTTGGCTACTTCGATCCAAAGATATTCAAACACGCCAAGATGTATGGAGGCGTGCTGACCTGGAGCGGCGTCAATACTCTCGACCCCGAATACATCATCCTTTCGAGCAGTCTGTATGGAAGCCCGCACTACGCCAAGATGATCGAGACACAACGCCTCGCTGCCGACGATCCCAGTCCGATTTCGATGCGCATGTACCAAGCCCTGATTCCAACGCCGACGCCCGGCCCGACTGCGGCGGAGGGAATCTCCTTCGTTAAAGAAATCGCCCCCGATCCCAGCGGGGTGACGGCCACCGCGCCGATTTATCTTCTCACACCGTGGCCAAGCCTTGAATTTCGGGTGAGATCCTCGCTCGCTATCTTGAAAGGCATTTGGCAGCCGATCGACAAACCACGCGTTGGACCGACCCTCAGAATCTATGAGCGGAAGCCCAACCGACCTTCCGACGACCAGAACTGACTTGAGGTCCAACAATTCAACGCGTGCTCTTGTCGCCGCGGCACCACGCAATATTGGGAAATCCGCCGGCGGACGCTCGGATGGCCGCTCAAAATAAGCATTCCTAGGCGTTCCAAGAGTTGCATATCTTGAGTGGCCTGCCTAGAAGTTCCGATTGCATTAATTAGCAGCAATGAGCCGACATGAGCAGCGCCGTCGATGCGGGGACACTGGAGGGAGAGCCGCACAAGCGAAGACGGCTGATCTCCCTCGTCATGCCGGTCTACAACGAAGAAGCCAATGTCGATCGCGCCTACGCCGCGCTGACGGCTATTTTCAAAGACCTACCCCAATACGATCTGGAGTTTGTTTTCACCGACAACCACAGCGAGGACCGAACGTTCGAACACCTTGCTGCACTTGCCAAGACCGACAGCAGGGTCAAGGTGATCCGCTTCACGCGCAACTACGGTTTTCAGCGCTCGCTACTGACCGCCTACCGAAACGCAACCGGTGATGCCGCAATTCAGGTCGATTGCGATCTTCAGGATCCACCTGAATTGATTCCGCAATTCATTGCGCTTTGGGAAAAGGGCCATGATGTGGTCGTGGGGTTGCGCCGACGCCGCGAGGAAGCAAAACTGCTCACCCTCGGTCGCCGTGCATTTTACGCGCTGCTCACCCAGATTTCCGATGATCAAATCACCCGCGACGCCGGCGATTTCCGCCTCGTCGACCGCTCCGTGATCGACCGCCTCAAGGAGCTGAACGACTACAACCCTTACGTCCGCGGCGTCGTATCTTCGTTTGCCGCGCGCGAGACCGGCATTCCCTACGACCGGACACAGCGGCTACACGGCCGCAGCAAATTCCCGGTGCGGAAACTTGTCGGCTTTGCCCTTGACGGAATTATCGGGCACTCGGTTCTTCCGCTGCGGCTTGCGTCCTATGCCGGCCTCCTGATCTCGATCGCTGTTTTTCTGCTTGGGCTGTTTTACGTCGTCGAGGCGCTGCTGCGGGGCAAGTCGTGGCCGAGTGGCTTTGCAACGCTCATCGTCGTTATGCTGTTCGGGATCAGCCTGAACGCAATCTTTCTTGGCATTATCGGCGAATATGTGAGCCGGATTTATCAGCAAGTCCGCTTCAGACCCCTGGTGACGGTCGAGGCCACCGCCAATATCTCCGCAGAACAGAGCAAGCAATGACGTCAGCCATTTTCACAGTATGTATCCTGCGTTGGGAAATGCGAATTTGACCCCGAGCTTCTGGCACGGTCGCCGCGTCCTCTTGACCGGACATACCGGTTTCAAGGGCGCGTGGGCCAGCGTGATACTGGCCGATCTCGGCGCGAAGGTAACCGCGTTTTCCTTGAAGCCGCAGACCGAACCTAATCTCTGGCAAGCCATCGGGCAGCGCGTGGCGATCGACAGCCGCAGCGCCGATCTTCGCGATATGCCGGCGGTGACCAAAATCTGCAAAATCGTCGAACCCGAAATCGTTCTGCATATGGCTGCACAGGCGCAGGTTAGGGAAAGCTACCGCGACCCGGTCGGAACCTTCGCCAGCAATGTCATGGGAACGGTGAACTTGCTGGAAGCTCTGCGCGCCAGCCCAGGATTGCAGGCTATTCTGGCCGTGACCAGTGACAAGGTCTATGCGAATGCGGAGACTGGCCTGGCATTTCCCGAGAACGCCCCGCTGGGCGGCTCAGATCCGTACAGCGCGTCCAAGGGCGCGACCGAAATCGTGATCCGGAGTTATGCGGAGAGCTTCTTTGGGCCGCTCGGGGTGCCTCTGGCCTCGGCGCGCGGCGGCAACGTGATTGGTGGCGGCGATTTTTCCAGCGACCGGCTCGTCCCGGACCTCTACAGGGCCGCACGCAAAGGCGCGCCGGTTGAATTGCGATATCCTGCGGCGACCAGGCCGTGGCAGCATGTACTGGACTGCCTCGCCGGCTATCTTGGCTTTGCGGAATACCTCGCAAACAGAGGTGCAGCCGATCCACCCTCCTTGAACTTTGGCCCACTTACGGATGAATCGATGTCGGTCGCCCAAGTGGCGGCGGCGATCGGCGAAGGGCTGGGCAATGGACAGGCCTGGAAGCAGGCGTCGGGCTCATTCCCACCGGAAAAGCAGACGTTGCGGATCAACTGCGCGCTGGCTGCCAAGACGTTGGATTGGCGGCCTCGGCTCGACGTCAACGAGACGATCGCATGGACGGCGCAGTGGTATGCGGATTTCGCGAACGGCAAGGACGCGCTCGAACTCATGCGTGCGCAGATATCTCGCTACGGGACCTAGCCCGCGTCGGAAAATAGCCGACTTCTGGCCAAAAGCATCTTCAGTTCAGCTTGACCAGCAATTGCTGGCCAAGCCTTGGAGATGCTGTCGGCGGTCCCGGCTTCGTTGCCGCCGAATTCCGCCAGCGCATAAAGCAGCGCGGTATCGAGCGGTTCACCCAAGCGCTTCGCCAGCCATTCAGCCTGATGGGCGATGTAGCGGCCGCGAATCGCGTCGGCGAATGCGGCAGATGCGATGGCCCGGTCCGGCGACAAACGCGGATCCAGTGGCGCGCCTTCGACGGCGGCAATGAACGCGGAAAGCATTGTTCCCAGTGGTCGGAGCGCCGTCGTCCACTGCGGGTCGCCGTTCACGCGCGTTCCCGCGACATCGATGACCCCTGGCTCCTCGGCGAAATCGAGCACAGCAACGCCCTTTTCGGCTTCGACTTCGATCCGGCGCTGCCGACCTTGATCGTTGCGTGCAATGAGCAAAGAAACCGGCAGCCCATGGGCCTGTGCTTCGATCGCCAGACGCGCGCCGCCGCGTCGAACATCCAGCGACACGAGTGCGAGATCGCGGAACTGCACTTCGCCGACCATCGGCACGATGTGGGGCAACACATCATCGAACAGTGTCACCGCGGGGTCGTAGCTCTTGGCTTCTCCGCGACGGACGTCCGAAGCGCCGTCGGTCCAAGTCGCCCGGATGCTCCGCCGGCGGCCGAGCGAGGCCAAGGAGGCTGCATAGGCCTCGACGTATCGTGCGAACAAGAAGACGTGGCTGGCCCCGAACGCCGTACCCTTGGCCCTAGCGATGCTGTTGAGTTCCTCGATCTTGCCACGCGAAAGGGCAACGGGCTTCTCTACCAACACCGGGATACCGTCAACCAGAAGGCCGGACGCAGCCTCGAAATGGTCTTCCGCACGGTTAGCGACGATGACTGCATCGGGCCGCTCCGGACCGGCTCCAGAGGCGGGCCAGGCGTCCAGAGCGCTCAACCGGCCGGCAAATTGCGATTGCGCAACCCACGCCCGGAGGCCCGCAGCATTGCTCGGCGAGTGCATGGCGATCCGATCCGCGCGGCCCGGGAGCCCGCACAGCACCGAGGCGATCGTCCGGGCCCAACGCCCGCCGCCGATGACCGATATCTTCATCGTTATCGCCCTAACCATCTGCGAAGGTTCTGGCAATCCGCCGAATGCGAGATGCTGCGACCCGCAAGATCCATCGGGGGATATCCGCCGGCCTCAACCTTTGACAAATGGAGCCCAATACGCAAAGTCACCGCGTATTTCAGGGTACGGCGGCTTTGATACAACAATATGCGCCGTAACAGCTTGTCACATGGATATCGAATGAACTCGACAATCGTGCCGGCCAATCAGATCGATCATTGCGAAGTGTGCGGCAACCGCACGCTTGCTCCCGTGCTGGATCTCGGGGCCCACCCGATGTGCGACGATCTTGTCGCGATCGGAAGCCCGCGGACGTGCGGCGAATACCCGATCGAGATCCTCTTTTGCGACAATTGCCGGACCGCACACCAGCGCTTTCAGGTTCCAAAGCGCGAGCTGTTTCCCGAGAGTTATCACTACCGGTCGCGCTTTACTGCCGACGTGCTCTCCGGAATGAAGGACCTCACCGATTCCTGCGAGCAGCGCTTCGGCCTGGTTGCAGGGAGGAAGGTCGTCGATGTCGGCTGCAACGACGGAAGCCTACTGGATTTCTTCCGAAAGAAGGGCGCCACCACCATCGGCGTTGAGCCGACCTCGGCTGCGCAGGATTGTGCGGCGAAAGGACACGTTACCATCCATGATTTCTTCACCGAAGCAACGGCAGAGCAGATCGTAGCCACGCATGGCAAGCCGGACTTCATCACCTTCACCAACGTGTTCGCGCACATCGAAGACCTCGGCAGCGTGATCGCCGCGCTGAAGCGCTTGATCGGCGAAAAGACCGTCCTGGTCATCGAGAACCACTATCTCGGGTCGGTTTTGCGCACCAATCAGTTCGATACTTTCTACCACGAGCACCCGCGCACATACAGTTACCGCTCGTTCGTGTTCATCGCCCGCACGCTCGGTCTCAATCTGATCGACGTGCAGTTTCCGGCGCGTTATGGCGGCAACATTCGTGTTTTTGCGGGCAAGCTGGCGTCCGCGGTAGACTTGGCAGCCATAGAGGAACTCGAGGCCAAGGAGGCGAACTTCGGCCTGGACTTCGCAACACTGCGCAGCGGCGTGACGCGCTGGCGCGACAAGAAGAGTCAGGAGTTGAGGACTCTCGTACAGAAGAATGGACCGCTTCGCGGCAAGGCCTTCCCGGGGCGCGCCGCCATCCTGATCAAGCTGTTGGCACTCGGCGACGACTCGATCTTGATCGTGCACGAAAAGCCCGGTTCGATGAAGATCGGCCATTACCTGCCGGGCACGCGGATTCCGATCGGTTCCGACGATGATCTATTGAAGGCCTCACGGGGCGCCAATCCGCTGCTTAATCTGGCATGGCACATTCCGGTCGAGATACGTAATTATCTCAAGGATATTGGCTATGATGGTCCGGTGATCGATATTTTGAGCCAGCAGGATTTTCAGCCTGGCGCGTGAGACCGCCAATACAACTCAACCGCCACCGCGCGGCGAACTGAAAGCCAAGACATGAAAGCGGTTATTCTCGCCGGTGGATTCGGCACACGCCTTTCCGAGGAAACCGACCTCGTGCCTAAGCCGCTGGTTGAAATCGGCGGCCGGCCGATTTTGTGGCACGTGATGAAGCTCTACGCGGCAGCCGGGTTGAATGATTTCGTCATCTGCGCTGGCTACAAGGCATCGATGATCAAGCACTATTTCGCCAGCTATTTCCTCGAAACCAACGACATCGAGATTCGCACCGCCACGCGCGAAGTCCACTACCTCACACCTAAATCGCTTGATGACTGGACAGTGAAGATCATCGATACCGGCCTGAATACGATGACCGGCGGACGCATAAAACGTGCTGCACCGTACCTGGATGGAACCTTCTGTCTCACCTACGGCGATGGCGTCGCCGATCTCGATATCGCCAAGGTGATTGCATTCCATCGCAGCCATGGGAAGCTCGCGACGGTGACGTCAGTCCCCTCACCTGGCCGTTTCGGCATTCTCGATATGGACCAGTACGATGCCGTATCGCGGTTCCACGAAAAGCCAGATGCCGAAATGGGCTGGATCAATGGCGGGTTCTTCGTTCTCGAACCTCGCGTCCTCGACTATATCGACGCCGACGAAACCGTTTGGGAACGTCGACCGCTGGAACGGCTGGCAGCCGATGGACAATTGATGGCCTATCGCCATCCAGGCTTCTGGAAGGCGATGGATACGCTGCGAGAGAAGCGCGAACTCGAAGAAATGTGGGCCTCCGGCTCCGCACCGTGGAAGCTATGGTGAGAACCGATGACACAGCCCGACGATCTCAACCGTGCCGAGTTCGACGCGTACACAGCGAACTACAATGAGGAGATCAACAAGGCCTTGAATTTTTCGGGCCTCGATATCGACTTCTTCGCGCGCGTTAAGAATGACTATCTGGTCGATATCCTCGACGCACGTCAGGGCGGCGCAGCCAAAGCCGAACTGCTCGACGTCGGCTGCGGCGTTGCCAATGCCCACAAGCAATTGACTGATCGGGTCGGCGGGATTTCGGGAATTGACGTTTCGGGCGCCAGTATCGCGGTGGCACGTCAACGCAACCCTGGCATCCGCTACGAAGTCTTCGACGGCACTCATCTCCCGTTCGGCGACCAGTCATTCGACGGCGCGTTCGCGATCAATGTGTTTCATCACGTCCCCGTGGCACAGCGGCCGACGCTGGTTGCCGACGTACGCCGCGTACTGCGTCCCGGAGGATTGTTTGCGATCTTCGAGCACAATCCATTCAATCCCGTGACCCGGCGCATCGTCAACACCTGCGAATTCGACAAGGACGCGGTGCTGTTGAAACGACGTGATTCCGAAACACTTCTCGAGGGCGCCGGCTTCAAAGATATCAGCACGCGGTATATTTTTTCGGTGCCGGCGGCCGGCCCGCTGCTCCGCAGAGTTGACCGGCTGTTTTCGTTGCTACCGTTCGGCGCGCAGTATTATACGCTGGGTACCAACCGCTAGGGTGCTCCCAAGGCCTCGATCGGCTCTCTGGCGGGATTCATCGACCCGCTAGCGGAAGTTGATTCAAAACTCCCGATGCGGATTTATTCAAACAGATGCAAATGCGTTGTGAGGGCTCCCCAGCCAACCCACTTTGAGACGACTTGCGCGCGGCACCCGATTGGGAAGCAAATGAATCGCACGGCGTCGTCGACGGCACTGTCATCAACTGCCTCGGTTGCGCCTAAGACTGTCGCGCTCGATGTTGTGATGCAACCGAAGCGAACGGCCATCTAGGCCCTCTGCGCTACCCGCTCACGGCCCCACCGTCAGCGGCAGCTCGCCCTGGCCGTTCGTCCAGTCGATGATGTCGAGCTGCAGCCCCCGCTTCAGCATCTCGGCCTCGAGACTGCCGGCGTGGCGTTTCCATTCGGGCGTTGCGCGGACCCGGAATTTGGGCTCTTCGCCGTGTGCCTCGAATTCATCGTCGGCCTTGAGCGCGCCGCGGATGGCTTCGTACATCATTTTCAGGCTGGCGTCGGTGAAGGCGCCGTAGTCCATCGGTCGTCTCCCTCAGCACTGTCAGAAGCCAAAAGGCCGCCACGAAACTCATCGTGGCGGCCTTCGGCGTAGCGGCCCATCCAGACGGCCCGGTACGAGCGTGGGCGAGTCGGGTTAATGAAACGTTGTTTGCGCGGCGGCGGCATACCTTCTCGGAGCTCGCCGACACCTTCTGCCGTCCCGTGTTTCTCCGGATTCGCCTTTAATCGGGAACCGCGCTAACCAACGGGGAACTTGGGCTATTGCATCATGATCGAAATTTTCAGATTTGCCGGTAGGGGCCGTTGGCGTGACGCGGCCCCTTTTCATTTTGGACCGCGTGTTCGTTGCCGGCTTCTTCCTTCGACGCGCTGAGGCAATTTCAGGATGTCGCCAACCGAGCATGCCCTGATCTACGTCAGTCGTAGCACCAGCAACCTGCACGACAGTTCCGCGAGTGAGATCATTCGCAGCATCCTGGCGCAGTCGCGCGCGAAGAATGCGCGGCTCGGCGTGACCGGCGCCCTGCTGTTCAGTGAGGGTTACTTCTGCCAGGTCCTCGAAGGCGAGCGGGCTGCCGTCGAGGAGATATTCAGCGCGATCGAGTCCGATCCGAGACACCGGGACATCACCCTGCTCACCTTCAGGCCGGCGACGCCGCGGCGCTTCCCCGATTGGTCGATGGCTTATTCCGGCGCCGCTGCCGGCCCGGCCTGGACTTGCAAGATGGAAGGCCTGCTTGCAAACCCGTCCGCGATCGACGGCGATCAGATGGGCCGCGAACTGCTCGTCCTGATGACGGATCTGGTCAGGCAGCAGGACGTCGACGGCCCCTAGTTCAGAGCCTCAGGCATCGAAACAGTTGGGCGAGCGCGGTGTTGGCGGATTGGGCGCGCCGTTCGAGGATTTCGGCAGCTGTAGCGTAGTTGCGTGCCAGGATCTGGAGCGCGCGTCGAGCATCCGGCAGCGTGGACTGCCTGGCCATCTCCAGGCACTGGTGCTCGAAGTAGCGAAGCTCCTCAAGTTCGGTCATTGCGATTCGTCCGATTTCATCTGCATCTTCGAACTCAGTGCGCCAACGGCCTAGTGAAAGTTTGGCAAGATTGTTGCCGACACGGGATGATCTGGTCGGAGTGTTGCTGGAGGCATGATTTGATAATCACTGCTCCGTGACCAGCGCGGGTGCGTGCTGCGCGGATCGACAAGCGCGCCCGATCGCATCACTATGCGTGAGTCTTGCTTCGGACGCAGCAACGTCTTGACGGGAGCGCGGGGCATCTTCGCGAGCATTGCCGCGGTGGGCATTTTGGCGGACTGGTTGGCGCTGGCCACGGCCGGTGCATCCTTGAGTTGGCATTGTTGCATCAGATGAAGAAACGCGATTGGGCCTTTGTGGCCGCCTGTGCGGCCGGCGCGCTGCTGTTCGGTATCTGGAGTTTCCAGATGGGCATCGCGTTTCATCGCTCCCGGCAGGCCCCGACCGATCTCTCCAGCTCGCACCGGCGTGGTCAGGACGGCTCCCAGGACGGCTCTTCCGCGAGTGGCCCTCCTCGGCCCGCGGCCGACGACAGCGACGAACGGGCCCGACAGCCGCGATAGATGGCGCAATTGCGTTCCTCACTGCCGCATCGCCTCGACCTAGGCCCACGCCAGCCCCGGGACGACAGCGGGCTCATCATCGTCGGCCCTCGCGCCGGTGAGGCGCCTGCGGCGCGCACTGTCCCTGGCGCGACGATGACGCGTGTCAAACCGGCGTAGCGCCATCGGCACGCGCCGCGCGAGGCTTTGAGCGAGCTCGATGGCCTGTCTGACGACGGCCATGACGGTTGCCACGCGCGTGAACAGGCCGATCAGGAACACCATCGAGAAGACGTCGATATAGGCCAGCACATCACCGACCAGCATCAATTCGGGAGGAAGCGGAATCCGGTGCAGATAGGCGCCGATCACGATGACGACCGGGATCAGCGCGATCAGCTTCCGTAACGTCAGCCGATCCAGCAAGGCAGCGAGCTCAACCACCAGGACCAGCCCGAGCCAGTCGCCGAGCGCGGCCGGCTTGTCGATCGTCCAGGTCTGCCAAAACGTCTGCCACAGCTGCCGCCAGTTCCGTTTCCCCATCGCCGCGTCCTCTCGAGCGCAATCCCCGCGCTACGGCTTCGACGACGCCTCGCCGCCGTCACCCTCGATCGCGGCGCCTTCCACGTCAGCCGAATCGGCCGACGGAAAAATGCGCTCGTAATTGGCTCGGGCCTCGCGAATCAGACGCGCACGCTCGCGTTCAGACTTCGAGATGAACCTGATGATCTCGCCCATATCCTCTCCAACGCAGGGGGAATTCTCCGACCATCGGCAATGCAACCATCATGCCTGATGGCCGCCCGGCCGATACGCTCGCGGCGCTTACCGGGTGGTTGCCCGCGGCGCTATCCGCTGCTGGCTGAACGCGACACGCGGATTGATGCCGCAATAGGCATCGCGGCCCGACGCCGACGCCTGGCACTGCTCGTAGGTCTGGTAGCCGCAATAGCCGGGATAGCCCTCATCCCTGCCCTGGATGCACCAGGGATAATCGTAGGGATCGGCCGCCGCCGGCTGTGCGGAACCGACAATCCAGCTCGTCCCGAGCGCCGCGAACGCCAGAATTGCCAAATTTGACCTGCGCATGAGCCTGCTTCCTTCTCGATCGGCACCCAGCAGCTGATCTAGGTACGCCGGGAAGATCTGCGAGGTTTCCGCTCACCGCCTCAAGAAGGTGTGACCCGCGCGGGGGAAGCCATGGCGCCATGGACAGGCGCGGGGCACCCAACAAAAAACACGAGGCCCGGTGTGCCTAGGAGCCCGGGCCTCGTGTCTGATGTCCCCCGCCTCAGTGGCGGATCAGGCGTTGTGGTTACGCGAGCTCGTCCGCGCGATCCATCCCGGATGACTACGGGGTCGGGCGCGCGCAGATTTCACTTGCTGTAGCTGTAGAATCCCTGCCCGGACTTGCGGCCGAGATGGCCGGCATCGACCATCTCCTTCAAGAGCGGCGCCGGCCGGTACTTGGGATCGTTGAAGCCGGTGTAGAACACCTCCATCACCGACAGCATGGTGTCGAGCCCGATCAAATCGGCAAGCGCGAGCGGGCCGATCGGATGGTTGCAGCCGAGCTTCATGCCGGCATCGATCTCTTCCGCGGTCGCAATGCCTTCCTGCAGCGCGAAGATCGCCTCGTTGATCATCGGGCACAGGATGCGGTTCACGGCAAAGCCCGGGCTGTTCTTCGCGGTGATCGCGACCTTGCCGACACGCTTGGCGAACGCCTCGGCCTTGGCGACCGTATCGTCCGAGGTCTGCAGGCCGCGGATCAGTTCGAGCAGCGCCATCACCGGCACCGGATTGAAGAAGTGCATCCCGATGAAGCGGTCGGGACGATCGGTCGAGGCCGCAAGGCGGGTGATCGAGATCGACGAGGTGTTGGTCGCGACCAGCGCGCTCGGCTTCAGCCCTACGCAGAGATCCTTCAGGATCTTGACCTTCAGCTCCTCGTTCTCGGTGGCCGCTTCGATCACGAGATCGCAGGCGGCAAGCTTGGCCTTGTCGGTGGTCGCAATGATCCGCGCGAGCGTCGCGTCGCGATCGGCCGCCGTCATCTTCTCCTTGGACACCAGGCGATCGAGACTGGACCCGACCGTCTTCAAGCCGCGTTGCACCGCCGCGTCCGAGATATCCACCATGGTCACGGCAAGGCCCGCCGCCGCGCAGATTTGCGCGATACCGTTGCCCATGGTTCCGGCGCCGATGATGCCAACCGTCTCGATCATTGTGTCTGTCCCTTCTCGTCGCTTGCGCCGCCGCGCGGCCGCATCGTCAAAAACGGCGGACCCTTGGAGGTCCGCGGATGGCGCATGCATAGCAGTCCGGCCGAACGGCCGATACAGGAGGCGGCGGTATTCCGGTAAGGTCTATTCCGGACGCGGCGGGATTGATCGGCGCGGCGGAACGGCGGCGCGCGGCGGCAATTGGGTGCGCGGCGGCTCTGCCGCGCGCGACGGCTCGAGCACGCGGTTGAGCCGTACGATCCACCAGGCGAACCGGCCGTAGCTGCGGCGCAGCGCCGACCCAAATCCCTCATCGATGTCCTGGTCTCGATCCATGCCGCTATCGTTAACGTCGATTTTTGAAGGAACGGTGTGACGCAATCGCCCGCTGCGCCAGCCGCCGTTAGGAATTTGGCAACCATTGGCGCGCAGGCTGAAGGCTTCGGCGCCGGTATTCTCCCGGATTGCACAGGGCAGACCCCGCGCCGCAGCATCGCCATCGCGGCGCGACTCGCTTTTAATTGATCGAATTTTCCGCCGCGCCCGGCGACATAAGGACATTAGACGACGAGGGCTACGCCCATGCTTTCTGAAAAATTCTTTTTGGTTCTCGAGACATTGCTCAACGGCCAGACCCATTCCGACGGAAGCCCGCGTGTGGTGAGCACATCGCCCCACGTCCCGGTCAAGCTTCCGCAGGAAGGCCAGCCGGAACGCAAGCTCCCTCGCTAGGCTTCGCGCCGCGAGCCGGCCTGACTGATCGCCGCGACGCGCGGAGCCAATCCGCGAGCTCGCGCGCGTGATCCAGCTCATAGTCGGTGCAGGCGAGGCACGCTACACCACTCCCGCAACGAAGTGGTGGTGCCATGGACTGCAAGCCCGACAGCAAGACCGATTTCGGGAGCATCGCCGTCGCGATCTGCGTCGCCGCCTACACTGCGATCATGCTCGCCTATCTCGCCCAAGACGATCTCGGCCTGACCGCCGCGCAGACACGCCACTTCTCGATGGTGGCCGCGCTGTTCCTTGCGCTGCCGATCGCGCTGGATTTCCTGCGCACCGGCCCCGGCAATGCGCGCTGACGCTGATCTCCCCTGCCGTCCACGCGCCCGCGCAACATAGCGCTAGGTGAAGCGACGCGAATCAGCGTTACTTTGCAACTGATCACTTCGTGGGATTTGGCTGCATGACCCAGCCCAGCGTCCTGGATCAGAAGATTTTGGATCAGAACATTCGCGAGCTGCAGGAATGGCTCCGCACTGCTTGGCAGCAGCTCGCGGATCCCTCGCTCACCGCCTTCTCCCGCCGCGAGCTGCGCAACCAGATGAAGCAATGCCACGCCGATCTGCGCGTGCAGCTGCAAGCCGCTTCCAAGCAAATGCTGAGTCAGCCGGCGGCAGCGGGCAAGACATTCGTCAGACCTGAGCTTCGGATCCTCGCCTAGCCGCGTTTTCCAGCAGAACGGATTCCGGTTCAGGTGAAGGCGTCACAATTGCCAACGCGCCAAAATGCCGCGATCTCCTGCCGCATGCGCGCCATACGCACCCTCTGCTTGTGCAGGGACGCCCGACAAGGCACAGCAAAACCGCTCCGGTATGCCTATATAGGGCGTCGCAGAGCGGCCCATGCCGCTAAACCTCAGGGACTCCCGTGTTATATCTGGAACTTGCGATCGTGGCGGTCTTGATCGTCGTCAACGGTCTGTTGTCGATGTCGGAGCTCGCGATCGTCTCCTCCCGTCCGGCGCGCCTCGCGGCGCTGGTCGAGAAAGGCGTCAGCGGTTCGCGCCGCGCGCTCGCGCTGGCCTCCGATCCCGGAAAGTTCCTGTCTACCGTGCAGATCGGCATCACGCTGATCGGCGTGCTGTCGGGCGCGTTCTCGGGCGCGACGCTGGGCCAGCGCCTGTCGCAATGGCTATTCGAGTTCGGCGTGCCGGCCAACGTCGCCGACGCCGCCGGTGTCGGCATCGTGGTCGGCGCGATCACCTATGCCTCGCTGATCGTCGGCGAACTTGTGCCGAAGCAGATCGCGCTGCGCGATCCCGAGGCGATCGCGGTGCGGGCGGCTCCGGCGATGACGGTGATGGCAAAATTGTCGCTGCCGGTGGTGTGGCTGCTCGACCGCTCCGGCAAATCGTTGCTGTGGCTATTGGGCCATCGCGAGGATGCGCAGGACCGCGTCAGCGAGGACGAGATCAAGACGCTGGTGGTGGAAGCCGAGAACGCCGGCGTGCTGGAGCCCGGCGAAAAGGAGATGATCGCCGGCGTGATGCGGCTTGGCGATCTGCCGGTCGGCGCCGTCATGACGCCGCGCCACGAGGTCAGCCTGATCGACCTCGCCGCGCCCGCGGCCGAGATCCTGGCGACGCTGCAGAAGAGCAGTCACTCGCGCTGCGTGGTGTTCGACGGCAACCGCGATCATGCGCTCGGCATCGTGCAGGCCAAGGACGTGCTCGACGTCTATCTCGCCGGCCAGACGCCGGACATCCGCGCGCTGACGCGCGATGCGCCGATCATTCCGGAGACCGTCGACGCCCGCGACGTGGTCGCGATCCTGCGCGACTCCGCGGTGCATATCGGCCTCGTGCACGACGAATACGGCACCTTCCAGGGCGTCGTCACCAGCGCGGACATCCTCGAGGCCATCGTCGGCGCTTTCCATACCGAGGAAGGCCCAGCCGAGCCCGCCTATGTCAGGCGCGACGACGGCTCCTATCTGATCTCGGGCTGGATGCCGGCACTCGAGTTCAGCGAACTGCTCGGCATCGCGCTGCCCTCGCCGCGGCCCTACCAGACCGCCGCCGGCTTCCTGCTGCATGCGTTCGGCGCGATCCCCGACACCGGTGCGAAAACCACGGCGCAGGGCTGGGACTTCGAGATCGTCGATCTCGACGGCCGGCGCATCGACAAGGTATTGGCGAGCAAGCAGCCGGCGGCCTGAGGTTGCCAGCCGGCCGGCCTGTTGATAACGGGCAGGACAACGAAACAGGCGACCGCGGTGTGCTATCGCATAGCGGCAGCCCAAGCAAATCCCGCGTAACCCCCACGGAATTGATCCCATGCGCCTCACCCTTGTCGGTTCCCGCCATTTCGGCGTGACGACCTTGAACATGCTGCGCGAGCACCACGTCACGCTGGTCAGGGTGGTCGTCCATGACGGCGAGGACCGGCTGGCGGCAGCGGCCAGGGCGGCCGGCATCGAGGTCGTGGTCCAGGCCGATCCCAAGCTGGTGACGGCCGCCGAGATCGCGCCGGGCACCGACCTGATCGTGACTGCCCACAGCCACGCCCGGGTCAGCAAGGAAGCCCTTGCCGTGGCCAAGCTTGGCGGCATCGGGTACCACCCGTCGTTGCTGCCGCGGCACCGCGGCATCGCAGCGGTCGAATGGACCATCAAGGAAGGCGATCCGATCGCCGGCGGCAGCATCTATCACCTCGCCGACCGCATGGACGCCGGCGCGATCGCCGCCCAGGACTGGGTGTTCGTCAAGAAGGGCGAAACGGCACGCGAATTGTGGGAGCGCGCGCTGGCGCCGCTCGGCCTGCGTCTGCTCGGCGAGGTCATCGACTACGGCAAGGTGAACGGCTCGCTGCCGGCCAAGCCCCAGGATGAGCAGTTTGCGACCAAGGCGCCTAACCTTAGCCCCGATAAGCACTAATCCGCAATTACGGTATCATAATACCAAAGATTCGAAAGAGTGAGCCAGATTCTCCGTTCCTGATCCGGAACCGAATTCACCATGATGTGTTTGAGTTCATAGGAACATCCGACGCTCCCGCGACGCAGCAAATTTTGAACACATTGTGACAGGATAAGCCGCGTCATCACACGAAATTACAGGGATTTGATTCATGCGTTCGATCCGCATTCGCGACCTGATTTTGGTCACTTCGGTCGCTTCGGCTGCCGCCCTCACCGCTGCTCCCGCCTCCGCCCAGCAGCCCTATGACGGCCTTTGGAGCGTCACTGTCGTCACCAAGACCGGCAGCTGCGAGCCGTCGTCCAGTTCGACGGTGAATGTCATCGACGGAAAGATCTCGGCGCAGGGCGCGGCGATCTCCGGCACCGTCGGCAGCGGGGGACTTGTGCGAGTCTCGATCAATGGTGCATATGCGAACGGACAACTCAGTGGCAACTCCGGATCGGGGAAGTGGAATGGGGCATCAGCTGGCGTACCGTGCAGCGGCCGATGGGAAGCGTCCCGTCAGTAAGATCACCAGCGTATCGAATTTCTTCGCCATCGCGCGGCGGCCAGCATTTGCAGCCGCCGCGTTTTTCGTCACCGCATTGGCAAGCACCGCAGGCCATGCCCAGTCTAGCCCGTTCGCCGGCATGGCGGGCACCTGGTCCGGCGCCGGCTCGGTCACCCTCGACGACGGTTCCAGCGAGCGTATCCGCTGCCGTGCGACCTACCACGTCGGTGGGCCCAGGATGACCATGAGCCTTACCTGCGCCAGCGACGCCTACAAGTTCAATCTGGCGGCCGACGTGGAGGCCGAGGGTAGCGCGGTCACTGGCTCCTGGAGCGAGTCCAGCCGCAATGTCAGCGGCGATCTGCGTGGTCGCGGCGGCGGCGGCAACTTCCAGGTCGTCGCCAGCGCGCCAGGCTTCAACGCCGACATCTCGATGCGCACCGCCGGCAACAAGCAGTCCGTCACGATCCGGGCCGACAGCCAGTTCCGCGGCGCCAACATCACGCTGACGAAGTAACCGGCCTTCAGACAACAACGCCCCCGGGACCCAAATCTCGGGGGCGTTTTTCATTCGCCATGCGCTCGCTACGCAGTGCGTGGTTTGCCAAGATTCTCGGCGGTCTGCTGGATGGTGCGGGCGATCAACAGCGCCTGATCCTTGGTGACCGCAAAGTCGTGCACGCCTTTGTCCGTCGTCATGGAGATCACCATGATGTCCGGTTGTTGCTCCGGCCAACCAGTCGCGAACCCCGTGAGGAGCTCAGGCGCCTTTCGCATGTTGCTCTTGTTCATCGCTGAAAGTCCTATGCTGCGGGAATGAATGCCGTGACCTCGATTTCGACCTTGGCGCGCTGATCGACCAGCCCGTCGATGTAAAGCAGCGTGGACGGCGGGAAATTGCGCCCGAGCGTCTCCTTCCACGCCGCACCGATACCGGCGCCCGCGGCCTCGTATTCGCTGCGGCTGGTCAGGTACCAGGTCAGGCGGACGATGTGCTCGGGACCGGCGCCGGCTTCGTTCAACAGCTTGATGATGCGCTTCAGCGCCATGCCGACCTGGGCAGCCATCTCGGGCGCGTACTCGCCCTTCTCGTCGCCACCCGTCTGCCCTGCCAGCACGATCCATTTGCCGGGCGCGTCGAACGCGACACCGTGCGAGAAGCCGCGGGGTTTCGACCACTCGGCCGGTTGCAAGACACGCATGAGCAGATCCTCCTGATGTGATTAGTCCCGCCCTGCTTAGCAGAGATCACGCGGTTGGCGCACCACGCATCGGCAGAATTGCGCGTTGCAAATTCATAGCGGCTCGCCGATACCGGGATCCCTCCTCATCTCGTTCCCGTCATGGATCGCACGCCCTCAAAGACCCGCGCAGCACTGTGGATGTCCGGTTGGCTCGCGCTGATGCTGATCGTGGCGGTGGCAGGCCGCGAGGCGACGCGCGAGGTCAACGTCTTCCAGCTGATGGCCGTGCGCGGCGTGCTCGGCTTCGTGATGCTGTATCCGTTGATCCACATCAATGGCGGCTTTTCGATCGTGAAGACGGCACGCGTGCACGTCCACATCGCGCGCAACCTAATCCATTTCTGCGCGCAGCTTGGCTGGTTCTATGCACTGACACTGATCCCGATCGGCCAAGTGGTCGCGATCGAGTTCACGATGCCGATCTGGACCGCGATCCTCGCGGCGGGCTTCCTCGGCGAACGCATGACATCCTGGAAGATCGTCGCAATCGTGCTTGGTCTGGTCGGCGTCATCGTGATCGTGCGGCCGGCGACCGGTGCGATCAATCCGGGCCAGCTGATCGCGCTCGGCGCGGCCATGGGCTTCGGAGTCTCGATCGTCGTGGTCAAATCGCTGACGCGAACCGAGCAGGCGCTGACGATCATCTTCTGGATGCTGGTGGTGCAGTCGCTCGCCAGCATCGGGCCTGCGCTCTATGTCTGGACCTGGCCGCCGCTATCCACCTGGGGCTGGCTTGCGGTAATCGCATTCTGCGGCACCTTCTCGCATTACTGCATGGCGCGCGCCCTGCTCCATGCCGATGCGACCGTCGTGATCCCGATGGATTTCGTCCGGGTGCCGCTCACCGCGATCGTCGGGTGGCTGATTTATGCCGAGCAGCTCGACGCCTACACGGTGCTTGGCGCCGCCATGATTCTGGCCGGCAACCTCCTGAACCTGAAGCCCGGGGCAAAGCTGCCGGCGCGTGCAAGATGACCGCCGTGCAGCGCTACACCGCTGCCGCTCGACCACAAAGCCCGGGGATCATCCCGGGCTTCGTTGCTTCGAAAGTACGTTACTTCCCGGCGGCCTTGCGCAGCGCCGCGTTGATGCGGTCCTGCCAGCCAGGGCCGCCCTCCTGGAAATATGCCAGCACGTCCTGATCGATCCGCAGCGTGACCTGCTCCCGGACGCCGGGGACCGGGACGGCCGCAGTCTTCGGCAGCGCATCCGCGACCTTGGTCGTGGCCCGTTTGAACGCCGCCTCGGCTTCGCTACGGGCATCGTTCAGGGTTCGCGGTCGTCTCGGCTGGTCGGCCATGTCCTAGATTCCTTCAAACAGCACCGTCGAGAGATAGCGCTCCGAGAATGACGGCACAATCGCCAGGATGGTCTTGCCCGCAGCCTCCGGCCGCTTGCCGATCTGCAAGGCGGCCGCGATCGCCGCCCCTGACGAGATGCCGCCGGGAATTCCTTCGTTGCGCGCCAGCGCGCGCGCGGTCTCGATCGCGGTGGCGCTGTTGACCTTGACGATCTCGTCGATCACCGAGCGGTCGAGGATGTCAGGGATGAAGCCCGCGCCGATGCCCTGAATCTTGTGCGGCGTATGCTGGCCGCCCGACAGCACCGGGCTCTCCTCCGGCTCCACCGCGACGACGCGCAAGGACGGCTTGCGCGGCTTCAGCACCTGCCCGACGCCGGTGATGGTACCGCCGGTGCCGACGCCGGCGACGAAATAGTCGATGTTGCCGCCGGTGTCGTTCCAGATCTCCTCCGCCGTGGTGCGGCGATGGATTTCGGGATTGGCGAGGTTCTTGAACTGCTGCGGCATGACCGCGTTGGGGGTCGTGCGCACGAGTTCTTCCGCGGTCGCGATCGAGCCCTTCATGCCCTGCGCCGCCGGCGTCAGCACGATCTCGGCGCCGAGGAAGGCGAGCATCCGCCGCCGCTCGATCGACATCGATTCCGGCATCACGAGCTTCAGCCGATAGCCGCGCGACGCCGCGACATAGGCAAGCGCAATCCCGGTGTTGCCCGAGGTCGGTTCGATCAGCACGGTGTCGGCGTTGATAATGCCGGCCTTCTCCATCGCCACGATCATCGCCGCGCCGATGCGGTCCTTCACGCTGGCCGCCGGGTTGAAGTATTCCAGCTTGGCGAGGATCGTCGCGTTGACGCCACTGGCCTGCGGCAGTCTGCGCAGCCGCACGATCGGCGTCGAGCCGATCGCATCAACGATGGAGTCAAAGACGCGGCCGCGTCCGGGTTGCACTGCACTCGTTGTCGACGGCGCGTCCATCAAACGGCTCCTGTTGCGGGATATGCTGGAAATATGCGGTCTTCTCTCATTAGAAGCAGCGCATCATGACGCGCAAGTGAGAAACCGCCGAGGTGCAGATTCGTTGCATTGCAAAAACTAGAACCTGCGCAAATAACGTAAAACCTACGCATTTGTGTTGCGACAAGGTCAAACAAGTGCGTCTATATACTTTCGTCAGGTGTAGCTCAGAACGTAAAGGGAGACGCGCATGCCGGCACTTGCTGAAGTTCTGTCGACCGTAGCGTCCAGGCCCGATCCGCGCGGCAGCGATTTGCCGACCTGTCCTGTGTGTGCTGACTCCATGGTAGCGGCGGAAGCGTCCGCGTACCTGTTCGACAATTTGATCAGCTATCTCTGGACCTGCGACAATTGCGGTTACGGATTCGTGACCAAGCACACGGTGAAACCGATCGTGTGCAACTGATCACTTAAGCTCACCTCGGAGCGATGTCACCGCGCGCCCAACCGGCGCGCGTTTTCGTTTTGAAGTCCTCGAAAGTGCCGTTTGCCACCGCATCGCGGATGCCCTGCATCAGCTCCTGGTAATAGGCGACGTTGATTTCGGACAGCAGCATTGCCCCAAGTGTCTCGCCGGCACGCACCAGATGGTGCAGATAGGCGCGCGAAGTGTTGCACGCGGCGGGCCACGAACTCTCCTCATCGAGCGGACGCGGATCGTCGATGTGCCGCGCGTTGCGCAGATTGATCTGCCCGAACCGGGTGAACGCCATGCCGTGGCGCCCGTTCCGTGTCGGCATCACACAGTCGAACATGTCGACGCCGCGCGCCACCGCCTCCAGAATGTCTTCGGGCGTGCCGACGCCCATCAGATAGCGCGGCCGATCGGACGGCAGCGCCGGCGCGGTCTCCTCGATCATCGACAGCATCACCGCCTGCGGCTCGCCGACCGCCAGCCCGCCGATCGCGTAGCCGTGAAAGCCAATGTCAGTCAGCCCGCGCGCGCTGGCGTGGCGCAGATCGGGGATGTCGCCGCCCTGGACGATGCCGAACAGCATGTAGCCGTCCGGCGCGCTCTCGAAGGCACGTTTGGAGCGTTCGGCCCAGCGCAGCGACAGCTGCATCGCCCGCTCGATGTCGGCGCGCTCGGCCGGCAGCCGCACGCACTCGTCCATCTGCATCGCGATATCTGAGCCGAGCAGCCGCTGCACCTCGATCGAGCGCTCCGGCGACAGCTCGACCTTGGCGCCGTCGATATGCGAGCGGAAGGTCACGGCCTTCTCGGTCACCTTGCGCAGCTCGGAGAGCGACATCACCTGGAAGCCGCCGGAATCCGTCAGCATCGGGCCGCCCCAGCCGGTAAAGCGCTGCAGGCCTCCAAGCCCTGCGATCCGCTCCGCGCCCGGCCGCAGCATCAGGTGATAGGTATTGCCGAGCACGATATCGGCGCCGGCATCGCGCACCTCGCGCCAATGCATGCCCTTCATCGCCCCGGCGGTACCGACCGGCATGAATGCGGGCGTTCGGACGACGCCATGCGGCGTGGTGAGGCGCCCGGTGCGGGCGGCGCCGTCAGTTGCCAGCAACTCGAAATGATTGGGAAGAGTCATGCGGCTGCTTATTGCGTGTCGCCGATGCCCGATCAACCCGTCGGGTAACGGTCTTCGCGCGACTTCGTGAACGCCAACGGCCGGACCGATGCTTGCCCCGGAACGGTCCATTCGCTAAACAAAACGAAACCGTATCGTTTTATGTCGAGAATATGGCAGCGGGTCCTCCCGCCCGTGAATGCAATCCGCGCGAAAACCTGACTGGCCGAGATGTTCCCATCCTCCAGCGCCCGGCCTGACGGCGTCCGCCATCGGATGACACCCGCTCATGCAATCCGGCAAGCGGTGCTGCTGTGCGGGCTCGCCTTCGCGCTGGCGGCCTGCAGCTCGCTGCCGCGCATGCCTTACACGGCTGCCGACGCCGCCAATTCGCGGGTGCTCGATCTCGACGGGCTGCGCCGTTACGCCGACGAGCCGGCGTCCAAATTCCGGCTCGAGAAGAACACCGTTGCCCCGATCAAGACCTATCTGGCCCTTTCCGGCGGCGGCGCCGACGGCGCCTATGGCGTCGGTGTCCTCAACGGCTGGACCGCGGCCGGCAACCGCCCGAGCTTTTCGGTCGTCTCCGGTGTCAGCACCGGCGGACTGATCGCGCCCTTTGCATTCCTCGGCCCGCGCTACGACGACACGCTGAGGGAGGTCTACACGTCAGGTATCGCCGAAAGCCTGCTGCAGGACCCGAGCCTGATGCGGGTGCTGTTCGGCTCCGGCCTGTTCGGCAACAAGCGGCTGCGCGAGCTGGTGGCGCGTTACGTCGGCCAGGACATCCTGAGCAAGGTGGCGCGCGAAAACGCCAAGGGCCGGAAGCTCCTGATCGTCACCACCGATCTCGACACCCAGCGCACGGTGATCTGGGACATGGGACGGATCGCCGCCGTCGGAACGCCCGAGGCGCTCCAGCTGTTTCGCGACGTGATGGCGGCCTCCGCCAGCATCCCGCTGGTGTTTCCGCCGATCATGATCGACGCCGACGGCCAGGGCCGCAGCTTCCAGGAGATGCATGTCGACGGCGGCGTGACCGCGCCGGTCCTGACGCTGCCGGACGCATTGCTGTTCCGCGAGCGTGCCTGGCCCGCCAATGGCCACATGAACATCTACATCCTCGTCAACAAGAAGCTCGAGGGCAATTTCGAGCTGGTGTCGAACTCGACGATCGACGTCGCCTCGCGCAGCATTTCCGCGATCACCCAGGCGCAGACGCGTTCGGTCATTCTCTCGACCTATGATTTCGCCCGCCGCAATCGGCTCGGCTTCCATCTGTCCTACATCGAGCGCGACTATCCGGCGCCGGAAACCCAGGGCTTCGACACCGCCTATATGCGCGCGCTCTACCAGCACGGCTACGAGAAGGCCGCCGCGGGGCAGGCCTGGACCGCGACGCCGCCCTAAAGCGGGCCAGCTCCCGGTACCGCCGAATGGACGAATCCGCATCGCGCGGGTTATAGACCGGACAGACCCGTCCGAACGCACAACGAGATGAATGGGCAATGGGATTGACGGCAACCAAGGCCAAGGCGGCCAAGCGCGGCGTGATCAAGTCACGCGGCGGCCGGCCGACCCGGGATGCTGCGATCGAGCGCGACCAGCGGCTGATCGAGGTCGCCACGCGCCTGTTCCTCGAGCGCGGCTTCGATGCGACATCGATCGACGCCGTGGCCGAGGCCGCCCGCGTCAGCAAGCCGACCGTCTATGGACAGTACGGCGACAAACGCGGCCTGTTCACCGCAGTGCTCCGGCGCGAGATCGCCCGCTGGCTTGCTCCGCTCGCCGCCGCGGCGGCCGAAGCGCAGGCCGACGGCAGCTGCGATGGTTCGGTCGAGGAACGGCTGATCGAGCTCGGGCGCCAGCTGCTGGTGCTGAACTGCAGCGCCGACTCGATCGCCTTCAGCCGGATCCTGACCGCGCAGGCGATCAATTTCCCCGAGGTCGCCAAGCTTGCCGTCGACGAAGGCTGGTCGAAAGCGGTGTCGACCACGGCGGATTTCTTCGACCATCTGGTCGACAACGGCGCTCTCGACCTCGAGGACACGACGATCGCGGCCGAGACCTTCCTCAACATGGTTGTCGGCCACACCCACCGGATGGCGACATTCGGGATTGTAATCGACATGAAGGCCGCCGTGACGCGGATGGAAGTCTCGATCCGGCTGTTCCTTGCCGGTGCCGTGGGACCGCGGGACCGGCTGCGCGACGCCGCCAAAGCGAGACGCCGGCCGGCGCGCTGACGTTTTTAGGGGATCGTTTCGTCGTCTTACACGTTGCCGTGAAGAACCTTGAATAAACAGAACGAAACCGTATTGTTTAGTTGCAAAGAGACGCCGAACCCAGATCGCCCCCCAAAGGGTTCTGCGTCGCCTTGTAACTTCGACCGTCACGACGGAGCTGCCGCCATCGCTCCGCCTGAACGTTCGGCGGCCGACCTCTGACTAACAAGGGTCGGCCGCATCTTTCTCGACCCGCCCCGTCGCGCTGCGAACGCGGGTCATGCGCGTGCACATATTCGATACAGGTTCGACGATGAGGACAGGACGATTGCACGCACTGAGGCATTTGGCATTGGGAACGCGGCTGCTTGCAACCGCGCTGCTGGCCCTGCCCTTCGCGTCGCCGGCCCATGCGATCTCGAGCTCGGCTGCCGCCGCGCTCTCCCCGCAGGACAGCGACAGCGGGCTCGACGTGCATGCGGTTCGCCGCGAGCTCGACAGCTTCCAATCCGCCCAGATCTCGCTGCGCAAGGCGATGGCAATTGCGGAAGCGCTGCACTCAGGCTCGATCACCGCCGACATCAGCTTCGACGGCGCATCGGACCCCGCGGTCTACCGGGTCAAGACCATGCAGCAGAACCGGATCTGGCAGCATGCGATCGACGCCTCGACCGGCCAAGTGATCGGCGGCGAGCCGCCTTCGCCGCTGGCCTCCCTCGGCGCTGAAGACCGCGACAACCTTGTCGTGCTCAGGGCGCTCCGGCATCGGCTCGCCGATGCGGTGCGCGTCGCCGAGCACACCACCTCGGGCAAGGCGATCAGCGGCGGCTTGATGCGCGAACGCGGCAAGCTCAATTTCGTCATCGTGGTGCTGACGGGCAGCGATCTGAAAGAGGTGATCCTCGAGCCGCCCGGCGCGCGCAGGCGCTGAGAGCGGCGCAGGCGATACCCGGTTCTCCCTTGCCAGGTTTTCGCCCAAAAGCCGTTGACGGACGCCGATCTCTGCCGCATAAGTCCGCATCATGATCACCGCGACCAAACGCACGACCAAAACCACCAAGCCCTCTGGGGCCTCGGGAGGCGTGCGCGCGTAGTCGGTCGTACAGCACCATCTCTACCCGAAGCCCCGCCTGATGAAGGTCCGGGGCTTTTTTGTTGCCTGCGTCATGCTCAAATTCGAATGGAGGACAAAGTGAGTAACGATCCCGTCGTCGCGATTGTCGGCGTCACCGGCGCAGTCGGCGCCGAATTCATCGCCACCATGGACAAGCGCGGCTTTCGCGTCGGCAAGCTGAAGGCGCTGGCGAGCGCCCGCTCGGCCGGCAAGACCGTCAGCTTCCGCGGCAAGCCGGTCGTGATCGAGGAGCTAACCGAGCGCGCCTTCGAGGGCGTCGACATTGCGCTGTTCTCGGCCGGCAGCGGCATCTCGAAGAAGTTCGCGCCTGTCGCCGTGAAGTCCGGCGCCGTCGTGGTCGACAATTCGTCGGCCTTCCGGATGGATCCGAACGTGCCGCTGGTGATCCCCGAGATCAACGCCAACCGCATCCGCGACCACAAGGGCATCATCGCCAACCCGAACTGCGCCGCCATCACCGCGCTGGTGCCGCTGTGGCCGATCCACCAGAAGAACCGCATCAAGCGCGTGATCATCTCGACCTACCAGGCTGCAAGCGGCGCGGGAGCAGCCGCGATGGAGGAGCTCGTCGAATCCACCCGCGCCAATCTCAACGGACAGGTCTACACCCCGAAGGTGATGCCGCACCCCTACGCCTTCAACCTGTTCAACCACAACACGGCGATCGATCCGGAGACCGGCTACAACGACGAAGAGACCAAGGTCATCAAAGAGACCCACAAGATCTTCGAGGACGACAAGATCGCGGTCGGCGTCACCTGCGTGCGGGTGCCGGTGCTGCGCGCGCATTGCGAGGCGATCACCTTCGAATGCGAGAGGCCGATTACCGAGGACCAGGTGCGCGCGATAATGGCACAGGCGCCGGGCGTCAAGATCGTCGACGATCGCGCGAAGAACTACTTCCCGATGCCGATCGACGCTTCCGGCCAGGACGACGTGCTGGTCGGCCGCATCCGCAAGGATCTCAGCGATCCCAGCGGACACTCGATCTCGATGTTCGTCGCGGCCGATCAGCTGCTCAAGGGCGCCGCATTGAACGCGGTGCAGATCGCTGAGTTATTGCCCGAACGCGCAATGGCGTGATGTGATGAACTGCGCAGGGTGGGCAAAGCGTAGCCCACCCCGCGATCCGCCGCATCGTTCGGCGACAGACAAGAACAGGACGTATCGTGCCAAGCACTCGGATCACGACCGGCATCTGGGCCCGCGGCATCGAGACCAAGGTGATTGAAGCCGTCCAGGACGCCCTGCTCGCGGCGCTGAAAATCCCTGACTACGACCGAGATGTCGTGCTCGACCTCTATGACGACACCGCCCGGATCGTGCCCACCGGCCGATCGGAGCGCTACACACGGATCGAGATTTTGCTGTTTTCCGGACGATCGCTGGCGGCCAAGAAAGCGCTCTACAGTGCCGTGGTGGCGAACCTCTCCGCCCTCGGGGTGCCCGCCAATGAGATCAAGACCGTTCTGATCGAGGTTCCATCCGACAATTGGGGTTTACGCGGAGGTTTGCCCGCGTCCGAAATTGACCTCGGGTTCAAGGTTGACGTCTGACGGGCATGCCCGGCGAAACTCGCTCAAGTCACACCATCGGGCGAGCTCCCGTAACCCACTTCGATGCGTTGCCGATGGACCCCTTCTCGATATGCATTCCTCATCCGAACAGTTCGAGATCAGAGATCTTCACACTCATTCTGAGCGCGACGACCTCCTGCACCTGAACAACGCCAGCGCGCGGGAGACTTCGCTGTTGACGGCGCAGCGTTTCGCTCAATTGATCGATACCGCATCGATCGCGCTGTTCGTGCCGCCCTCCGCCGCATTGCTGTTGGCGTTTGCGCATTCCGACGAGTACGACGGCACGCATTTCGGCTGGTTTCGCCACCGGATGGACCGGTTCATTTACGTCGATCGAATCGTCGTTGGGGCAGCATGGCGGCGGTACGGGCTGGCGCGCATGCTCTACCGCAAGGTGTTCCAGCAGGCTGCACAGCGCGACCTCGGCCGCGTCGTCTGCGAGGTCAACGTCGAACCTCCGAACCCGACGTCGGACGCATTCCACAGCTCGCTTGGCTTCGAGGAAGTCGGCCGGGCCACGATCGACGGCGGCGCGAAGACGGTGCGCTATCTCTGCGCGAAGCTTGAGCCTCGCGCGTGACCTTCAGTCGCCCGCCCGAAATAGCAAACACGCATCGCCGTACGAATAGAACCGGTAGCCGTCGCTGATCGCGTGCGCATAGGCGGCCTGCATCGTCTCCAGGCCGGAGAAGGCCGAGACCAGCATGAACAGCGTCGAGCGCGGCAAATGGAAGTTCGTCAGCAGGATATCTACCGCGCGGAAGCGATAGCCCGGCGTGATGAAGATCGAGGTTTCCGCCGCGAACGGCTGGATGGTGCCGTCGGCATTTGCGGCACTCTCCAGCAGCCGCAGCGATGTGGTGCCGATCGCGACAATCCGGCCACCCTTTGCGCGTGCGGCATTCAGGGCAGACGCGGTCTCGGCGGTGATGCAGCCCCATTCAGCATGCATCTTGTGCTCGGAGGTCTCATCCGCCTTGACCGGCAGGAATGTCCCGGCCCCGACATGCAGCGTCAGGCGATGCAGCGCGACCCCGCGGCTCTTCAGCGTGGCTTCCAGCGCCGGCGTGAAATGCAGCCCCGCCGTTGGTGCTGCGACCGCACCTTCATTGGCGGCGAACATGGTCTGGTAGTCGCTGACGTCCTGGTCGTCAGGCGTGCGCTTGGAGGCGATGTAGGGCGGCAGCGGCGTGGCGCCGACATCGGCGATGGCCTGGTCGAGCACCGGACCATGGAACGAGAATGACAGTGTCACCTCACCCTCGTGCCCCTTGGCCTCGACCTCCGCATCGAGATTGCCGAGCAGGCAGACCTTGCCCTCATTGCCGAAGCGGATGGTGTCCCCCGGTGCAAGCTTCTTCGCCGGCTTCACCAGCGCCTGCCAGCGCGAGCCATCGAGCCGCTTGATCAGGGTTGCCTCGATCTTCGGCTCGGTCTCGCGCCCGATCCGGCGGCCCCTGAGCTGGGCCGCGATCACCTTGGTGTCGTTGACGACGATCTGATCACCCGCCTCCAGCCAATGCGGCAGGTCGGCAATCGTGGCGTCGCGCAGCACGCTGTCCGGATGCACCACCAGCATCCGCGCGGAATCGCGCGGGCTCGCGGGGCGAAGCGCGATGCTCTCGGGCGGCAGTTCGAAATCGAAGAGATCGGTGCGCATGGCGGTGACTATTACTTCAGCGCCGTCATTCCGGGGCACGCGAAGCGTGAACCCGGAATCTCGAGATTCCGGGTTCGATGCTGCGCATCGCCCCGGAATGACAGCGAATAGCTTACGCCGCGTCGGCGGCCATGCGCGCCTTGACGATCTTGTCCGGATCCTTCACCGGCTCGCCGCGCTTGATCTTGTCGACGTTCTCCATGCCCTCGGTGACCTTGCCCCAGACCGTGTACTGGCCGTTGAGGAAGGAGGCGTCGTCGAAGCAGATGAAGAACTGGCTGTCGCCGGAATCCGGACTGGCGGCGCGCGCCATCGAGGTGGTGCCGCGGACATGCGGCTCCTTGTTGAACTCGGCCTTCAGCTTCTTGCCGGAACCGCCCATGCCGGTGCCCTGCGGGCAGCCGGTCTGCGCCATGAAGCCGTCGATCACGCGATGGAACACGATGCCGTCGTAGAAGCCTTCGCGCACCAACTCCTTGATCCGCGCGACGTGACCGGGCGCAAGATCCGGGCGCATCTCGATCGTGACCGGGCCCTGGGTGGTTTCGAGGATCAGAGTATTTTCGGTAGCAGCCATGCTCGCTTCTCCTGGCTTCGGGGTGGATATTTCTTATTCCGGAACGGAATCGCGAATGGACGGCCCGCAACCGCGCCGCCCAGGCTCTCGGTAAATGGCATCGGCGTGCAGCGTTGCAACGCCTCCATCACCGCGACCCGGTACGCGATCCGGTCGTTGTCGGTCGCTTCCTGCGATTCATAGCTGATCCTGGGATGCCCGAGGATCGCGCCCTCACGGTTGAAGCTGACAATGACGGTAATGTCGATCGGAGCGGCCTTGTCCGCCGCCGGCGGCCGCCAGCAGCGATGGATCGCCAGAACAACGTCCCGGATCGTATTGAGTTGCTCCGGCTCGGCCGCCGCCGATCCGGTCAGCGCGAGCCACAGCACCAGCGGCGCGGCGAACCAGGCAAGTGGCTTGCTGCGCGCCGCCATCGCCGATCACTTGATGTCGGATGCGACCTGCACCTTCACCATCTTGTCGGGATCGGTGACGGCGCCGCCGGGAGAGCCCGCGGGAGCCTTCTTCAGCTTGTCGACCACGTCCATGCCCGACACCACCTCGCCGACCACGGTGTACTGGCCGTTGAGGCTCGATCCGTCGGCGAACATGATGAAGAACTGCGAATTGGCGCTGTCGACACTGTCGCCGCGCCGGGCCATGCCGACGATGCCGCGCTTGAACGGGACCTGCGAGAATTCCTGCTTCAGGTTCGGATATTTCGAGCCGCCGGTGCCGTTGAAGTTCTGGCCGTCGCCGGTCTGCGCCATGAAGCCATCCATCACGCGATGGAACGGAACGTTGTTGTAGAAGCCCTCGCGCGCCAGCTGCTTGATGCGCTCGGCATGCTGGGGCGCGATGTCGGTGCGCAGCTTGATGACGATGCGGCCCTTGGTGGTGTCGATCACGATCGCATTGGCCTTGTCGAGATTGGCAGGCAGTGGCTGCGCGACCGCAGGCACGACGCAGAGCAGCGCGGCAACGAATGCAAGAATGCGGATCATGGAAACTCCGGACCTCTGGGCGTTCTGGATGTGGCAGGCCGCCGGCATCAGCCGGCGAACTTGGCCTTCAGGCTAGCGGCGACTGATGACGGCACGAATGCAGAGAAGTCGCCGCCCATCTGGGCGATTTGGCGCACCAGTGTGGCGGTGATCGGGCGGACCGCGACCGACGCCGGAACGAACACGGTATGCACCTCGGGCGCCATCGCCTCGTTCATGCCGGCCAGCTGCATCTCGTAGTCGAGATCGGTGCCGTCGCGCAGGCCGCGAATCATGATGGTCGCGCCGAGCTTGCGCGCCGCCGTCACGGTCAGATTGTCATAGGTGGTGCAATCGAAGGCGCAGCCCGCCTGCTGGGCAATCGGGCCGCACACCTCGCGCAGCATGTCCAGCCGTTCCTCGGTCGAGAACAGCGGCTTTTTGCCGGCATGGATGGCGACGGCGACGACCAGGCGGTCGCACAGGCCGACGGCTTGCCGGACCACGTCCAGATGGCCGTTGGTGACGGGATCGAAGGAGCCGGGATAGAGCGCGATACGGGACATGGTCCCTCCTAACCCGCCCGGCTCGTCCCGGCAAGCCGCCCGGGTTCCACCCGTCGCGCGAAATAAATACCTGCTCGTCCAGTGAACGAGTCCTGGGATGCCAGCGTCTACGTGGTGAATGTTTCGTCGGCCGCTGGCTGACGAAACAAAACCGGCCCGCGATGAAACCATTTTCGACCCTGGCGAAGACACCAGGAAACCTGCGGCCGGTAGACATTGGACAACGAAACGACGGGCCCGGGGGTCCGATCATATGGGGACCGTCATGATCAAGGCACTTTCCG
This sequence comes from Bradyrhizobium sp. ma5, assembly GCF_042258955.1. NCBI lineage: Bacteria > Pseudomonadati > Pseudomonadota > Alphaproteobacteria > Hyphomicrobiales > Nitrobacteraceae > Bradyrhizobium > Bradyrhizobium sp. ma5. The sequence continues at coordinate 4,514,478 of NZ_CP170156.1, read as the reverse complement.
CTATCGCCGTTGCCGCGTTCATCGCCGCCGCGCTCACCGTTCTGCCGGGCTTTGCGCCGCAGGTCGCAGCCTCCACCCCGCAGCCGCTGGCCAAGAGCGACCGTCTCGACGTGCACCCGGTCGGCAAGGAGTGCTCGCAGCAGGCCTGGCCGAATTTCGAAGCCTCCTGCCTGCGCAGCGCCGGCAACAAGACGGTGGTTCGCGAAGCCCGCCTCGTCACCGCCGATCGCACCCCGTAGTCATTTCTGACCCATAAAGGCGTCACTTCCGTCCGTCACACAAAACCCAATGGTAATTTGCGACGTCCCGTCGCAGACTATCGTCTAAGGCGCCCGACCGGATGATCCGGCGGGCGCAAGCCATCGGGGGATTGCCGTGACCAGTACGCCCGCCATCGTTTCTTCTGGCCATCCTCCAACTAGCCCGATCCCGTTTGCCGTCACGCTCGGTGCCCTGGGTGTCGTCTATGGCGACATCGGCACCAGCCCCCTCTACGCCCTGAAGGAAGCCGCCAAGGCCGCCGCGCATGGCGGGCCACTCAGCCAAGCTGCCGTGCTGGGCACGGTGTCGCTGATCCTGTGGGCACTGATCCTGATCATTTCCGTCAAATACGCCATGCTGATCCTGCGCGCGGACAACCGCGGCGAAGGCGGCATCGTCGCGCTGCTGGCGCTGCTCTCCGCACGCAACGCGGCGCCCGGCACCTGGCGCGCCCATCTGCTGGTCGTTGGCCTCATCGGCGCCGCCCTGCTCTATGGCGACGGCGCGATCACGCCGGCCATTTCCGTGCTGTCGGCGATCGAAGGCCTCAAGGTCGATGCGCCGTCGCTGACGCCGGCCGTGGTACCGCTCACCGTCGTGATCCTGATCGGCCTGTTCTTCATGCAGAAGCAGGGCACGGGCTTCATCGGCAAGATCTTCGGCCCGGTGATGCTGTTCTGGTTCGCCGTGCTCGCAGCGCTCGGCATTCACGGCATCGTCAAGGCGCCCGGCGTGCTGGTCGCGCTGAGCCCGTTCTATGCGTTCGATTTCCTGATCCATCAGGATTTTCACGTCAGCTTTGCCATCCTCGGCGCCGCGTTCCTCGCGGTGACCGGCGGTGAGGCCATGTATGCCGACATGGGGCATTTCGGCCGCTTTCCGATCCGGCTCGCCTGGTTCGCGATCTGCCTGCCCGCGCTGGTACTGAACTATTTCGGCCAGGCCGGCGAGCTGATCAACGATCCGAGCTCGATCGATAACCCGTTCTTCCAGCTCGCTCCTGACTGGGCGCATTACCCGCTCGTCCTGCTCGCGACCGTTGCCACCGTGATCGCCTCGCAGGCCATCATCTCCGGTGTGTTCTCGCTGACCCAGCAGTCGATCCAGCTCGGCTTCCTGCCGCGGATGCATATCCGCCACACCACGAGCGACGCGATCGGACAGATCTACGTGCCGCTGGTGAACTGGCTGCTTGCGGCGGGAACGCTCGGCGCCGTGCTCGCCTTCGGCACCTCGGACGCGCTGGCCGGCGCCTACGGCATCGCCGTGTCGCTGTTGATGGCGATCACCACGCTGCTCGCAGCCCTGGTCGCGATCCAGTGGGGCTATTCGCCGATCATCGTGATCGCGGTGAACGGCTTCTTCTTCATCATCGACGCGATCTTCTTTGCGGCGAACACCGAGAAACTGTTCGAGGGCGGCTGGTTCCCGCTGCTGCTGGCGGCCGCGGTGGCGTTCCTGATGCTGACCTGGCGCAGCGGCGTCAAGCTGGTCGAAAAGGCGCGCGGCAAGTTGCGTCAGCCGGAAGAGGATCTGATCGAGACCGCGGTCAACAAATGCAGCGCCCGCCTGCCCGGCACCGCGGTGTTCCTGGCCTCGGCCCCCAATGGCGTGCCGCTCGCGCTGACCCAGTTCGTCAAGCACAATCACGTGCTGCATCAGCGCGTGCTATTGGTCACCGTGCTGATCGAGGAGCGCCCGCGGATCTCAGACGAGGAACGCGCCAATGTGCTCGAGATCAGCCCCGGCATCACCCGCATCGTCCTGCATTACGGCTTCATGCAGTATCCGACGATCTATGAGGGGCTGAAGACCGCCTGCCTGCAGGCCAAGCTACCCGGCATCGATCTCTCCGACGTGACCTACTATATCGGCCGCGAAACCATCATCCCAAGCGAGGATATCCCGGGCATGTGGGTGTGGCGTGAATCGCTGTTCGCCTTCCTGCAGCGCAACGCCGAGCGTTCCGCGGCCTTCTTTGGCGTGCCGACCGGTCAGGTCGTGGAGTTCGGCACCGAGATCGAGATTTGATCGAGCGGCTTGCGTAGCCCGGATGCAGCGCAGCGCAATCCGGGACAAACAAAACCACATCGCAAGGACCCCGGATTTCGCTGCGCTGCATCCGGGCTACGATAACCGGCAATGTCAGACGATCCGCCTCTTCAGCTGAAGCCGCGGCTGGCGATTTCGATCGACCAGGCGCAGGCGATCATTGATCGTGTTGCGCCACGCTGGCGCGTGGCAGGCATCACTGAGCTGCGCGGCGGCGAGATCAGCACGATCCTCGAGATCGTGCTGGCGGATGCACCGAACCGCATCCTCAAGGTCTACCCCGCCCAGCTGCATTGGAAGATGGCGAAGGAGGTCTATGTCCACGGGCTGTTGCGCGACGCCGATATCCCCGTCCCGCGCATTCTGCTCGCCGACGACACCCGTTCGGTGATCGATCTCAGCTTCGTGCTGATGAGCAAACTCGACGGCGTCGAGCTCAGCCGGCGCGATCCGGAGCTGAGCCATCAGGAGCAGTTTGCGATCTTCGCCGAGATGGGCGCGGCGCTGCGCAGGATCAACGACATCACGCTCGACAGTTTCGGCTATATCGGCCCAAGCGGGGTCTGGACGCCCCACCCCACCAACCGCGCCTACATGTCCGCGCAGTTCGACCGCAAGCTGACCGAGTTTTGTACCCGCGGCGGCGACAGGGCGCTGGCCGAGCGGCTCCGGACCGGCATCGCCGCCCGTGCGCACCTGCTCGACGCCGCCGACAGGCCCCGCCTCTGCCACTACGATCTCCATGCCGGCAACGTGCTGGTGACGCCGGAAGGAAAGCCGCAACTCTGCGGCATCGTCGATTTCGAACGCGACGGCCGGCGATCCCCTGATGGATATCGCCAAGGCGCTGTACTACTTCACCCCGAAGGATGCGGCGCGGCGTGAAGGATTGCTCGCCGGCTATGGCGCGCTCGATCGCCCAGACTGGAAAGCGACGATCGCGCTCTACCGGCTCGCCTCCATGTTAGAGCTGTGGTGCTGGTTCGCGCAGATCGGCAAAGCGGATGCGCTGGCCGGCCTCACCAGAGAGCTCGAGAATTCGACCAGTCAGGCCGTGGCTTATTGACCGAAATCGGACGCGGGCATCGAAGGCCTGGCAAAGGCCGGACGGCCTATTCGCCCGCCGCGAGACGACGCACGCCGGATGCGGTCAGGCCGAGTTCACCGAGCCGTCTGACTGCGTAACCGAGACCGACAAGTCGCTCCCCGTGCAACTGAGGAATCTCCCGTTGCCCTTCACCCTTGCCGACCTCGACCAGCGAGGCGAACTCGTCCGAACTGAGGACTTGGGGATCATCCGTCATGACGCGACCTCGTCGGTCCAGACCTTGAACGAAACCAGCGTGTTTGGCCCAAACGTCTGGGTGATCGGAACGTCGGAGGCATCCCGTCCCTGTGCGATCAAAACCCGTCCAATCCTCGGCACGTTGTTGCGCGGATCGAACATATGCCAGCGGCCGCCGATATAGGCCTCGAACCAGCCGGCGAAATCACCAGCCGCCCAAGGCAGCGGGGTGCCGATGTCGCTGAGATAGCCGGTGCAATAGCGCGCCGGAATGTTCATGCAGCGGCAGAACGCAATAGCCAGATGCGCGTAGTCGCGGCACACGCCCTTGCCTTCGTCGAAGACCTCCCGCGCCGTCTTGGTGGCGCGGGCGTGCTCGTAGCCGAAAGCGATGTGGCGATGGACGAAATCGCAAATGGCCTGGACCCGCGGCCAGCCCGGCGGCGTGCCCTCGAACAACTTCCATGCAATTTCCGAAAGCCGGTCAGTCTCGCAATAGCGGCTGCCCAGCAGATAGACCAGCGTGTCCGCCGGCAAGTCCTCGACCGCGTGCTGACCGGCCGAAGCAAACACCGGATCAGGCTCGCCGCTGTCGCGCACGACGCCATCGGCCGCCAGGCGCATTGGACCGGCCGGCGCAACGATACGGCTGCACCAATTGCCGAATCCATCGCGGTACGGCGTGATCGGCACCGCCGGGCTGGTGGTCAGGTGGTCGGGGACGATGATATCGGATGCGCGCGTGAAATGCGTGCCCAGCACCATGATCATGGGCGTTGGCTGCGGGAACTCGTAGTGCATTTCGAATCCGACGCGAAGCTTCATTCGAAATACGTTCCTCTATGTCCTACCGACATGGCGACGATGCGGTCGAATACAAGGTACGATCTGCCTGATCGGACAAATACCCGTATCGCGCGAGAAAGTGCTGGCTATTTGCTGCAATCGCGCGCAGGAACGACGACGCTTGCCGACTGGCGCGGCTTTCCAGCGCGAGGCGAACCCGACGAAGTTCCAGTCGGATGGTCGAAAGCCTCCTCCGTGCGTTCGAGAAAGATTCGAACGCACTCACCGAAAGAGCTTCATGCAAAATCTCTCGCCTCGTCACGTCAAGACTGAAGAGTCCGTGCGCCTCGGCGTGACGTCCGGTTGGTATTCCACAAAGGTCAGCGGGACGTTCGTGACCGGCCCGCATGACACCGAAGCCGATTGCCTGCGCAAGATCGCCGAGATCAATCCTCCACCGCCGAGGAAGAAGAAATAGCTCCGGCGCGACCGGATTGGGCGCATCGGCAAATGCCAACTCAGACGCATGTCGGCAAGATGGCCAAACAAACCCGCGTTCGTCTTCTCGAGGTTGTCGTGAGTGCGCAGAAAGAGCCCACTCGCTGGAAATGGCATGTTTCCGAAGGCGGTTTGGAGCTCGTGCACGGCTACGCGACGTCACGCGAAACAGCGCAACGGGACGGCGATAGCGTTCTGTTCACAATGCTATCTGCGCCCCAGACGCCCTGAGCGGGGCGCCCTTCGACGAACAGAGACGCACGTTCGCGAAGCCCGGCGAAACGACGTAGGGGCGCAGCCCTGCGCGCCCAGGCAATCAGGCATCAGTCAACCCGGCGTGACGCCCCGACCTCGAGCCGCCTGCAACGAACCACGTTCGGGAACGGCCCTACTCGCCGTTCCCGTTCGCGCCGTTCTCTTCCTCCGGAATGTGCTCGACCGAGACGACATGCTCGTCCTCGGCGGTGTCGAACACGATCACGCCCTGGGTCGAGCGGCCGGCGACGCGGATGTCGGCCACCGGGCAGCGGATCAGCTGGCCCTTGTCGGTGACCAGCATGATCTGGTCGGCGTCCTCGACCGGGAACGACGCCACCAGATTGCCGTTGCGGTTGTTGACGCTCATCGCGACGATGCCTTTGCCGCCGCGGCCGGTGGTGCGGTACTCGTAAGACGAGGTCCGCTTGCCGAAGCCGTTGACGGAGACGGTCAGCACCACCTGCTCGGCCGCCGACAGCTCGGCATAGCGCTCCTGCGACAGCTGGATCGCATCGTTCGCAGGCTCCTCGCCCTCTGCCTCGACCGGTTCTTCGGTCGTGGCCTCGCCGGCCACCGCGCGGCGCATCTTCAGGTAGGCCGAGCGCTCGTCCGAAGTGGTCTCGACATGGCGCAGGATCGACAGCGAGATCAGCTTATCCGCCTCGGCCAGCGCAATGCCGCGCACACCCATCGAGGTACGGCCGGTGAAGACGCGCACATCGGTGACCGGGAAGCGGATGCACTGGCCGCCGGCGGCGGTCAGCAGCACGTCGTCGCGCTCGGTGCAGATCTGCACGTCGACTATCGCCTCGCCCTCGCCGAGCTTCATGGCGATGATGCCGGAGCGGCGGACGTCGACGAAATCGGACAGCTTGTTGCGGCGAACGGTGCCGCTGGTGGTCGCGAACATCACGTCGAGATTGCCCCAGGAGGATTCATCCTCCGGCAACGGCATGATCGTGGTGATGCGCTCGCCCTGCTCCAGCGGCAGGATGTTGATCAGCGCCTTGCCGCGCGCGTTTGGCGCCGCCATCGGCAGCCGCCAGACCTTCTCCTTGTAGACTTGGCCGCGTGACGAGAAGAACAGCACCGGCGTGTGGGTCGAGGCCACGAACAGGCGCGCGACGAAATCCTCGTCGCGGGTCTGCATGCCGGCGCGGCCCTTGCCGCCGCGGCGCTGCGCCCGATAGGTCGACAGCGGCACGCGCTTGACGTAGCCCGCATGCGACACGGTGACGACCATGTCCTCGCGCTGGATCAGGTCCTCGTCCTCGACCTCGCCTTCATGCTCGATGATCACGGTCTTGCGCGGGGTGGCGAACTGCTGCTTCACCTCGGCGAGTTCGGTCTTGACGATGCCCTGCACGCGCGCGCGCGAGCGCAGGATGTCGAGATAGTCGGCGATCTCGGCCGCGAGCTTGTCGAGTTCCTCGGATATTTCGTCCCGCCCCAGTGCGGTCAGGCGCTGCAGCCGGAGATCGAGGATGGCCCTGGCCTGCTCCATCGACAGCCGGAGCGTGCCGTCATCGTTGATGCGATGCCGGGGATCGTCGATCAGCGTGATCATCGCCTCGACGTCGCGTGCCGGCCAGTCGCGCGACATCAGGGCCTCGCGCGCGGTGTTCGGATCGGGCGAGGTTCGAATGACACGGATCATCTCATCGATATTGGCGACCGCGATCGCGAGGCCAACCAAGATGTGGGCGCGATCGCGGGCCTTGCCGAGCAGGAACTTGGTCCGCCGGGTCACCACCTGTTCGCGGAACGCGACGAAGATGGTGAGCAGGTCCTTCAGATTCATCGTCTGCGGACGGCCGGAATCCAGCGCCAGGATGTTGGCCGGGAAATTCGTCTGCAGCGGCGTGAACCGGTAGAGCTGGTTCAGCACCACGTCGGGCACCGCTTCGCGCTTCAGCTCGATGACGACGCGATAGCCGTCGCGGTCGGACTCGTCGCGCAGGTCGCCGATGCCCTCGATCTTCTTCTCTTTGACGAGATCGGCGATGCGCTCGACCATCGTCGCCTTGTTCACCTGATAGGGAATCTCGGTGATGATGATCGCTTCGCGATCCTTCCTGATGGTGTCGATCGCCACCTTGCCGCGCATCACGATCGAGCCGCGGCCGAGATGGTAGGCCGAGCGGATGCCCTGGCGGCCCAGGATGATGCCGCCGGTCGGGAAGTCCGGTCCGGGAATGATGTCGATCAACTCGTCGATCGTGAGCGCCGGATTGTCGATCAGCGCCACGCAGGCGTCGACGACCTCGCCGAGGTTGTGCGGCGGGATGTTGGTCGCCATGCCGACGGCGATGCCGCCGGCGCCATTGACCAGGAGGTTCGGGAACCGGGCCGGCAGAACCGCCGGCTCTTTCTCCGAGTTGTCGTAGTTCGGCTGGAAATCGACGGTGTCCATGTCGATGTCGGCGAGGACGGCAAGCGCCGCCTTCGTCAGCCGTGCCTCGGTATATCGGTAGGCCGCCGGCGGGTCGCCGTCGACCGAGCCGAAATTGCCCTGGCCATCGATCAGCGGCACCCGCAGCGAGAAGTCCTGCGCCATGCGGACCATCGCGTCGTAAATCGACTGATCGCCATGCGGGTGATATTTACCGATCACGTCGCCGACGACACGCGCGGACTTGACGTATTTCTTGTCCGGGGTGTGTCCCTGCTCATGCATCGAATAGAGGATGCGCCGGTGCACCGGCTTGAGCCCGTCGCGCGCATCGGGCAGCGCACGCGACACGATCACGCTCATCGCGTAATCGAGGTAGGACTTCTTCATCTCGTCGAGAATGGAAACGGGACGAATATCTGAGGGCACCGGCGGCTCGCCGGGCTTGTCGTCTTCGGGTTCGGACAAAGGGGAAATCCGGTCAGTTCTGCTGGGGAATCATATAGACCATCGAGGGCCTGATAACCACCCTTGCACGGCTCCGGCAAGCCGTTTTTCCCTTCGTTTTTTCATGCACTTACCGGCCGCATTGCAGGTTTGCGACGCGCCTGCTTAGCCCGGCGGTTGCAAGGTCGCGAAGACCTGGTGGAACCGGCCTTCGCAACGTCCTGATCATCCGATTATTGGCCGAAAATCACCGCGTGCATGATCCGCCCGGGCATGAAGGTGAATAGCCCGGCAATGACCAGCGCGCCGAAGAAAATGCCCATCATCGTGAACTTGTGGCGGCGGACATTGTGGCTCCGCGCGGCCGTCACGCCGAGCACCAGCATGATCAGCGAGAAGATCGACAGCAGATGGATCGGGCTCCACGGGCCCACCAGCTTGATCTGATGGATCCAGAACGAGCTCCCGGCGACCACCAGCATCAGGATCACCCAGATCCAGCCCAGCGTCCGGTGCGGCAGCGTGCCCTTCGGTGCGGCGAGCTGGATGGAGCCGAGCACGAAGGCGGCCATCGCGGCAAAGGCATGGAGCGGGATCGCAGGCGCAGCGTCGAGCAGTGGCGCGAGGCTCATGATGGCAGCCCTCGAGTGAAGCTCGCGGCCAGACGTCGCTCGCCGCAGGCCAATGTAAATATCATTCACATTGACCTGTGTCAAAGTCCGGGGAACCCGCGCTGGCCGTCCTCGGTTGGACAAGGTCACGCAGGCGCTTAGAGAGTTATCCTCATAATCCACACGAGGAGACTTCCGCGACAAATCTCAACGCCGCTCCGGGATAATGATCTTCACGGAACGGCGTCTGACGGAATCTCGGAAAGCCTGACCTGCGATCAGAACGGGATGTCGTCGTCCATGTCGCTGTTGCGGCTGCCGCCGCCGGCGGCGACCGCACGGCGTGGCGCCGAGCTGACCGGACCGGACGAGCCGAAATCGCTGCCGCCGCCATCATCGGCGAAGCTGCCGCCCCCACCGCCCCGCCCGTCGAGCATGGTGAGGTTGGAGTTGAAGCCCTGCAGCACGACCTCGGTCGAGTACTTCTCGACGCCGCTCTGGTCGGTCCATTTGCGGGTCTGCAATTGACCCTCGATGTACACCTTGGCGCCCTTCTTCAGATACTGCTCGGCGACCTTGCAGAGGCCCTCGTTGAAGATCACGACGCGGTGCCACTCGGTCTTTTCCTTGCGCTCGCCGGTGCCCTTGTCGCGCCAGGTTTCCGAGGTGGCGATGGAAAGATTTGCGATCGGTCGGCCGTCCTGCGTCCGCCGGATTTCCGGATCCTTGCCGAGGTTTCCAACCAGGATCACCTTGTTCACGCTTCCCGCCATTGCATCATCTCCGCTCAAAAACCGGGCACCGGACATCGGCCGCCACTCTCAACCATCGCCACTTACTTGCAGGCGCCGCGAATGACCTATACGGCCGGTGCCGGCTTGATGCCCTCGCCGTCGCGCGGTTATCCACGATATTCAAGATATAGCATCGCAGCCGACACTGTTCCAGTTTTGTTCGCCACAACCAGCCGTAGAAGCAGCCGGCGGTCATGGAGTCGCCGCCGATTTCGCTCCGACCACCAGCGGGCTCTGACGCCTTACGAAAATGTAAGTTAAATCAACGCTTTGCATTGTCGACACTTCTTCTGCGAGTGTTGCATTTGGGAGACGGCGCTTCAGGTTGAATCAGCGTATAGCTACCACCCATCAGATGGGCGCTCGCGTCTGAAGTCGCGCTTCGGGACCGTTGGAAGCCGATTGGGAAGCTGGGGGTTTGATTATGAAGAAGTTTTTGCTCGCTACGGTTGGCCTGATTGCGGTCGCTGCGCCTGCCGCGGCTGCCGATCTCGCTGCGCGCCCCTACACCAAGGCGCCGCCGATGATCGCCGCCGTCTATGACTGGAGCGGCTTCTACATCGGCGCCAACGGCGGCTGGGGCTCGAGCCACAATTGCTGGGACCAGGTCCCGGGCGGCATCTTCATCGGCTCGGATGGTTGCCACGACGCGACCGGCGGCGTTGCCGGTGGTCAGATCGGCTATCGCTGGCAGGCGGGCACCTGGGTGTTCGGCCTCGAAGCGCAGGGCAACTGGGCTGACCTGAAGGGCAGCAACAACAGCGCGATCTTCCCGGGCCTGTTCACCAACCAGAGCAAGATCGACGCGTTCGGCCTGTTCACCGGCCAGATCGGCTACGCCGTCAACAACGTGCTGCTCTACGCCAAGGGCGGTGCGGCGCTGACCGACAATCGCTTCAACACCTACTTCACGCCGACCGGCGTCCTCGCCGGCAGCGCGAGCGACACCCGCTGGGGCGGCACCATCGGCGCCGGCATCGAAGTCGGCTTCGCGCCGAACTGGACCGCCGGCGTCGAATACGACCACCTGTTCATGCAGGACAAGACCTACAACCTCACCACCCCGACCGGCGCGCTGTTCAGCAACATCCGCGATCGCCAGGACGTCGACCTCGTCACCGTCCGCGTGAACTACAAGTGGGGCGGCCCGGTGGTTGCGCGCTACTGATCGCGCGACACGGATTTGAGACGAAAGGCCGGCTTCGCGCCGGCCTTTTTGTTTGCGTGGGCGGCGCGCTCCAACGTCGGGCCGCCTGATGTGCTCGACAGCTACACCACCGAGCTGCGCAGCTTCGGCGACATCAAGGGCCGGCTCGGCCACGCCGACGGCGCCACGCTGTGGTTCGTGAACGGCGGCGCCGCGGTCGGCGACATCCTGCACCGCTACAATGCCGGGCTCGCGCCGTCCTCGGTCTCGGCCAGCGACACGCGCTGGAGCTGGACCGTCGGCGCCGGCGTCGAATACATGTTCGCCGCCAACTGGTCGGCCAAGCTCGAGTACAATTACATCGATCTCGGCAAGGTCGCGCCGATCCAGTACACGCCCGCGATCAACGATCGCTTGGAGTGGAGGGACACCTTTCACACCGTCAAGCTCGGCATCAAGTACCACTTCAACGCGCCGAGCCCGGTCGTATCAGCGAAATACTGAGGTACCGGCGGTCGCTTCGCATCGGAGACAAGAGCGCCTTGCGCCGGCATTTTGCTTGCTGGCAAGCGGGCGCATCGCCCGGGCTGTTTTCCGTGCATTGTGGTTTCACGGATACACAACTTCCAAGATTTCTATGTAGAAACACGCGATCGTCACACGACACTGCTGTGACGTTCCCTTCAGTGTTTGAAGGGACAACAAGAAAATGGGACTGGGACTTTGAAAATCAGGAATGTTTTGCTGGCTTCGGCCGGCATGTTTGCCCTCAGCGCAATTGCACCGGCAATGGCCGCCGACATGGCGGCACGCGCGCCTTACGTGAAGGCTCCGCCGCCGGCCGCGATCTACAACTGGACCGGCTTCTACATCGGCGGCTTCGGTGGCTATGCCAGCGAGGACTCCGGCAACCCGAAGATGGAAGGCGGCTTCGGCGGCGGCACCGTCGGCTACAACTGGCAGGCCGGCAACATCGTGTACGGCCTCGAGGCTGACGGCGCCTGGGCTGACGTCAATGCGTCCGCTACCGCTTTCGGCATCACCGCGACGAGCAAGATCGACGCGCTCGGCACCGCGCGCGGCCGCATCGGCTTCGCCGTGGACAAGGTGCTGTTCTACGGCACCGGCGGCTACGCCTGGGCCGACAACAAGCTCACCCTCAGCGCGGGCGGCGTGAGCGTCTCGCAGAGCAACTTCCACTCCGGCTGGACCGTCGGCGCCGGCATCGAGGCGTTCATCGCGCCGCAGTGGTCGATCAAGGGCGAGTACCTGTATCGCAGCCTCGGCGGCGAGACCTACTTCGGCATTCGGTCTGCCGACATCAACCTGCACACCGTGCAGTTCGGCGTGAACTATCACTTCGGCGGCCCGATCGTCGCCAAGTACTGAGCGAAAAACAGACCTCGGGGTCTCGGAAAGGCCGGCCTCGCGCCGGCCTTTTTGCGTCTGGGAACCGCATCCTGCTGACGACTGCTGCCAACAGGCAAACTATCCGTTGATGGAGACGACTCAGCACTGGAAATTGTCGGCCGTTCTTCCTACGTTCCAGTCTTCTCACCCATCGGCGCAAGGTCCCGGCAGCACCGGCGATGCGCGCCCAAAAGGCGCCCGATCATGCGCCCGGAAATGTCGCTATGGATGAAGTGCTCAAGGCGAAGCGCCAACAGAACGCCGGCTACTCATCGCGCGCCATCACGATCCGCGGCGCGCGCGAACACAATCTGAAGAACATCGACGTCGAGATTCCGCGCGACAAGCTCGTGGTGTTCACCGGCCTGTCGGGCTCCGGCAAGTCGTCGCTCGCGTTCGACACCATCTATGCCGAGGGCCAGCGCCGCTACGTCGAGTCGCTGTCGGCCTATGCGCGCCAGTTCCTCGAGATGATGCAGAAGCCCGATGTCGACCAGATCGACGGCCTGTCGCCGGCGATCTCGATCGAACAGAAGACCACGTCGAAGAACCCGCGCTCCACCGTCGGCACCGTCACCGAGATCTACGACTACATGCGCCTGCTGTGGGCGCGCGTCGGCGTGCCCTATTCGCCGGCTACCGGGCTGCCGATCGAGAGCCAGATCGTCTCGCAAATGGTCGACCGCGTGCTGGCGCTGCCGGAAGGCACCCGCCTCTACCTGCTGGCGCCGGTCGTTCGCGGCCGCAAGGGCGAGTACAAGAAGGAGCTCGCCGAGTATCTCAAGAAGGGCTTTCAGCGCGTCAAGATCGACGGCACCTTCCATGAGCTGTCGGAGGCGCCCGCGCTCGACAAGAAATTCCCGCACGACATCGACGTCGTGGTCGACCGCATCGTGGTGCGTCCCGACCTCTCCCAGCGCCTCGCCGAAAGTTTCGAGACCGCGCTGAAGCTCGCCGAGGGCCTCGCCGTGATCGAATACGCCGACGCGCCGGCAGCGGCAGGACAAGACGAGAAGAAAGAGGACAAGAAGAAGACCGCAAAAATCCACGACAAGAGCGGGCCCGAGCGCATCCTGTTCTCGGAAAAATTCGCCTGTCCGGTCTCCGGCTTCACCATCCCCGAGATCGAGCCGCGCCTGTTCTCGTTCAACAATCCCTATGGCGCGTGCCCTGCCTGCGGCGGTCTCGGCGTCGAGCAGCATATCGACGAAGACCTGGTCATTCCCGACAAGGAGCTGACCTTGCGCAAGGGCGCAATCGCGCCGTGGGCGAAATCGTCCTCGCCCTATTACATCCAGACCCTGACTGCGCTCGGCAAGCATTACAAGTTCACGCTCGACACCAAGTGGAAGGACCTGACCAAGAAGGTGCAGGCCGCGCTGCTGCACGGCTCGGGCGACGACGAGATCAAGTTCTCCTATGAGGACGGCGTCCGCTCCTACGACACCAAGAAGCCGTTCGAGGGCGTCGTCACCAACATCAATCGCCGCTACCGCGAGACCGAGAGCGAGTGGGCGCGCGAGGAGCTCGGCAAGTATTTCTCAGACGTGCCCTGCGCCGGCTGCAACGGCTACCGGCTGAAGCCGGAGGCGCTGTGCGTCAAGATCGGGGCTAAGCATATCGGCGAGATCTCCGAGCTTTCGGTCAGGCGCGCCGGCGAATGGTTCGAGACGGTGCCGGAGGCGCTGAATGCGCAGCAGAACGAGATCGCCGCACGCATCTTGAAAGAGATCCGCGAGCGCCTGACCTTCCTGCTCGACGTCGGCCTCAACTACCTGACACTGTCGCGCTCGTCTGGCACGCTGTCCGGCGGCGAGAGCCAGCGCATCCGCCTGGCCTCGCAGATCGGATCGGGACTGACCGGTGTGCTCTACGTGCTGGACGAGCCGTCGATCGGCCTGCACCAGCGCGACAACGCCCGCCTGCTCGACACGCTGAAGCGGCTCCGCGACTTGGGCAATACCGTGGTCGTGGTCGAGCATGACGAGGACGCCATCCGGCTTGCCGACTACGTGCTCGACATCGGGCCCGGTGCCGGCATGCATGGCGGCCACATCGTCGCCGAAGGCACGCCCGACCAGATCATGCGCAACCCGAAATCGCTGACCGGCAAGTATCTCACCGGCGAGCTTTCCGTCCCCGTGCCCGACCGGCGGCCGCCGAACCACCGGCGCACCATCAAGGTCATCAACGCCCGCGGCAACAATCTGAAGAACGTCTCGGCCGAGATCCCGCTCGGTCTGTTCACCTGCGTCACCGGCGTCTCCGGTGGCGGCAAGTCGACCCTGCTGATCGACACGCTCTACAAGTCGATCGCGCGCAAGCTGAACAACGCCAGCGAAGGCGCGGCCCCGCACGACCGCATCGAGGGCCTCGAGCACATCGACAAGATCATCGACATCGACCAGTCGCCGATCGGCCGCACGCCGCGTTCGAACCCCGCGACCTATACCGGCGCCTTCACGCCGATCCGCGAATGGTTCGCCGGCCTCCCCGAGGCGAAGGCGCGCGGCTACGAGCCCGGGCGCTTCTCCTTCAACGTCAAGGGCGGTCGCTGCGAGGCCTGCCAGGGCGACGGCGTCATCAAGATCGAGATGCACTTCCTGCCCGACGTCTACGTCACCTGCGACACCTGCAAGGGCAAGCGCTACAACCGCGAGACGCTGGAGGTGCTGTTCAAGGGCAAGAGCATCGCCGACGTGCTCGACATGACCGTCGAGGAAGCCGCCGACTTCTTCAAGGCAGTGCCGCGCGTGCGCGAGACCTTCCAGACCCTGCACCGCGTCGGCCTCGACTACATCCATGTCGGCCAACAGGCCACCACGCTATCCGGCGGCGAGGCCCAGCGCGTCAAGCTCGCCAAGGAATTGTCAAAGCGGGCCACCGGCCGCACGCTCTACATCCTGGACGAGCCGACCACCGGCCTGCACTTCCACGATGTCGCCAAGCTGCTGGAGGTGCTGCACGAGCTGGTCGCCCAGGGCAACACGGTCGTGGTGATCGAGCACAATCTCGAAGTCATCAAGACCGCCGACTGGGTGATCGACCTCGGTCCCGAAGGCGGCGACGGCGGCGGCGAAATCGTCGCCTGGGGCCCGCCCGAGGACATCGTCAAGGCGCCACGCAGCTACACCGGCAAGTTTCTGGCGCCGGTGCTGAAGAAGGCGAACAGCAAGCCGAGGAAGAGCTCGGCGAGCGAGGCGGCGGAGTAGTTCAACGTCCGTCAGTAAAGCAGATCGACGAAGCGTCATCCGCCGGTCTGTTGCCTCAACACCGGCGGGTTGCGCCTTCGGTTAACACGCCCTACGCACTACCTTAGTTGCCACGGTAGGTGGCGATCTGCCAGACGTTGGCCCAGGTATCCCGGACCATCGCGCGTCGGTCGCCATAAGGCGTATCGGCAGGCGCCTCAATCGATTCAGCACCTGCCGCAATCGCGCGCCGGTAGGTCTCGTCCGCGTTCTCAACATAGACATAGAGAAAGGCCGGCATGGCGTCCCGTACGCCTCCGCCGTCGCTGATCAGGATGATCGAGTCTCCGATCCGAATTTCCGTTGGCGCGCCGGACCGGACGTCGCCCTCCGCATCCAAAACGTCTCTCAGGAATCCGGCCAAACCGGTGAGGTCGCGCGTGACGATTCGCGGTATGACGGAAGGCCAGCCGGCGGGCTTGAACTTGGGCATGCGTCTGTCTTTGCCTAGGCCACGACGATGCGCCGTAGATTAGAGCAGTAGCCCGGATGAGCGAAGCGATATCCGGGAGCCTTCTCGTAGTCGTCGACCTCTGTCCCGCATGTCGCTTCGCTCATGCGGGCTACAACAACCGTCCCCTGGCCTCCGCGCTACACCGCCCAATAATTCGGGTGCGTGTAGCCGTGCGAGCGGTCACCCCAGTCGAATTCATCGCCGTCGAACTCGGATGGGCCGGTTCGCAGATCGTCCAGCGTCACCTCGGCCTCGAAGGCCTGGCGCGCGGGATCGAATTTCAAGGCCGTCCATTTGACCGGATAATGGTGGTGGCTGCTGAGCACGCCGCCGGTCTTGATCACGGCGTAGGCCACCGTTCCGCTCACCTTGTCGAGCATCAGCCGCTCGATCGACCCGAGCTTTGAGCCATCGCGCCCGAACACGCAGACATGCTCGACACGGTCGCTGGGCACCAAGGTATGATGCATGGCATCCTCCCTGTTTTCCCTAGTTCGGCCGAGATTATAGCACCGGCGCATGCCAATGTGCAGAGGTCGTAGGGTGAACTGGCGAAGCGTAATCCGCCGATCCGTTGTCGCAACAGCGGCGGGTTGCGGCGGAGCCTGTCATCGGGCCGCGCTTCGCGCGGCCCCGTTGGGCTACCCCACCCTACGCACCTAGCCTCGTACCTACTCCGTCCGCCTGAGAAACGCCCCGAACGCCCGTGGGCCGTCGCCGACCTTGACCTCACCGACCACCCTCAACTCGGCGGCATCGATCACGCTCAGCGTATTGCTCTCCCAGTTCGCGACCACGATGTGTTTGCCGTCGGCGGTCGCCTCGATGCCCTCGGGGTAGTCGCCCACCGTGATCCGCTTCACCAGCTGCAACGTCGTAAGATCGAACACGCTGACCTTGCCGTCATACTGGTCGGTGACGAAGCCGCGGCTCTGCGCCAGCGCCACCGCATAGGGTCGCAGGCCGACATGGACGCGGCCGATCTCGCGCGCGGTTAAGATGTCGATCACCGAGACGTCGTTGGACCCGACATTGGCGGTGTAGGCGCGCTTGCCCTCGGCATCGATGGTGACGCCGAACGGACGGGTCCCGACCTTCACGACCCCTCGCCGCTCGTGCGCGGAAATGTCTGTGATCGACACGCTGTCATCGTCGCGGTCGGCCGAGAGCAGCAGCCGGCCGTCTGGCGTGACGGCAAGCCCGGACGGCGATGCGCCGACCGCGATGCTGGTGACGACCCGCTGCTCCTTGGCATCGATCACTCGCACCGCGGCGGCGTACCAGTCGGCGACATAGACGGTTGCGCCGTCGGGCGCCACCGCGATGCCGAGCGGCCCGCCGCCGACATCGACGCGGCTGACCACCTTGCGCGCCGACGCGTCGACCACCGTGACCGCCTTGGCATCCGGGCTCGTCACATAGGCGAAGCGACCGTCATGGCTGACGGCAACGCCCGCGGGCTTGCCGCCGATCGCGATGGTCACGACCGGCTTCGAGGTCGCAAGGTCGACGACCGTCAGATCGTCGCTGAGCTGGTTGGTGACGAACGCCTCCTCGGCCCGCGCGCCGCTGAGACTGGCGAGCAGCGCCAGCAGCGCGATCGCGCGCATGCTCAGCTGCCGCTCTCGATCTTCTTCTTCAGCGCCGCCAGCCCGCCCCGGTAGAGCTCACTCACTGCCTTCACCGCAGCCTCGTCGTTCAGGTCCGGCGGTGGATCGTTGTTCGGAAAGCCGCGATAGAACGCGCCGGCCCATTCCAGCTTTGTCTTGCCGCCAGGCGCCGGCGACACCGACAGCGTCGAGGAGTAATTTGTGACCGGCAGCACCTTCACGTCGACAGCCGTGATCCGGTATGAATAGCTCATCATCTCGGGCTCGTATTTGTAGAGCTCCTCGTCGATGGTAATGCCGGGCGCCAGTGTCAGCCGCCGCGTGGCGCCGATCTCGTTGCCCTTCTCGCCCTCGGTCTTGGCGACACCGGCAAGCCAGCTCATGTCCTGGAAATTGCCGATCACCGCCCACACCTTGGCCTGCGGCGCATCGATCTCGATGGATTCGCGCACCTTCTGGCGGGTCGGCCCATGGGCCCAGGCGGCCCCCAATACGGCCAATGCCGCCACCAACACGCCGGCCTTCGCGATCGTCGATCTCATCCCTGGTCTCTCCCGATGTCCGTCGGTCATGCGCCGCCTGGCGCATGCCGCAGTTTATGGTTCGAGGTTCTAGACTAGATCGGGGGCCGGCTTCTTGCACCAGAGCGAAGTCGCGGCCGCCGGCTTCCCCGCGAGGCAAGCCTGCCGGGATCGGCGTCACTCTACGATCGCCGCCGCAACGAACCCCTTCGGATCGTCCCGCAGGTTGACCGGCTCGAGCCCGCTTTTGCTCAGCCGCAGCAGCGTCGCGTCGGGATAGGCCATCAGGACCGGCGCATGCGTGGCCATGATCACCTGGCAGTGGCCGGTGCCGTTCATCCGGTGCAGCAGCTTGAGGAATTCGATCTGCCGTGACGGCGACAGGGCGGATTCCGGCTCGTCGAAGATGAAGATGCCCTGCCGTTGGCAGCGCTCCTCGAAAAAGCGTAGGAAGCCCTCGCCGTGGGAATAAGACAGGAAGTTCGGCGGCGTGTCTCCGACATCCAGCGCGGCCTCGTCGACATAGCGCGCCACCGAGAAAAAACTCTCGGCGCGGAAGAACCAGCCATTGGTGATCTTGGGCAGCCAGCTCGCGCGAAGCGCTGACGCAAGCGAGCCGCCCATCTTCTCCACGGCATTGCTGTGGTCGACCGCGCGATAGCCCTTGCCGCCGCCGGCGTCGTCATAGCCCGCCATGACGGCGATGCCTTCCAGCAGCGTCGACTTACCGGTGCCGTTCTCGCCGACGATGATGGTGATCGCCTTGTCGAAGCTGAGTTCGAATTCGTCGCGTAGCAGCGGCAGCACGAACGGATATGCGTTGCGATTGGGAATGCGCTCCGGATCGAGCCAGACGCGCCTCAGATACGGCGCGGGCATGTTGATCGGGCGGTGTCGTCCTCTGGCCATTCGTCCTGCTTTCGGCACGCCGCGGCGGCGCCAACCACGATCCCAGATCGAGGTGAACCCGTCAAGAACACAACGGGAACGCACGGGCTGGTCTGGCGCGCACGTCGGCGCACAATGCTAGGTTCAACGTCCCGCGCATGCGACGCGGAATCAGCAAGCCTTGTTGGGATTCCCGAAATGACAACCTCGCCTCCGGAAGGGTTCAAGCTCCTGCCCAGCCGCCCAGGATTCATCGACCATAATGGCCCCTACTACTGGCGCGAGACCGGCGACGCCGCGCCTGAATGGGGCTTTCAGAGCGACGACCGGCACAGCAATCCCTACGGCTACATTCATGGCGGGGCGATCCTCGGCTTTCTCGATACCGCCCTCGGCAGTGCCGTGTTCATGGCAACCAACCGCAAATGCGCGACCGTTTCGCTGGACACCCGCTTCGTCGGCGGCGCCGCGCCGGGTCCATGGATCATTGGCCGCACGACCTTGAAGAAGGTGACGCGGACTTTCGCTTTCGTCGATGCGGAAGCCTTCGCCGACGACAAGCTGCTGGTGACGGCCGCCGCCGTCTTCCGCGTCTTTGACGACTGAGCGATGCCAAGTCGCACCTACATGCTCTTCCGCAAGGCGATCCTCACCGAGCAGCAAGCGGTCTGCATCTATGACGGCCGGCCGCGCGAGCTCTGCCCGCATATCATCGGCCACAACAAAAGCGGCGAAGAGGTCGTGCTGGCCTGGCAGTTCGCCGGCGACAGTTCGGGCAAGCTGCCGCAATGGCGCTGCCTGCGGCTTGCCCAGGTCACCGCCATCAGCCTGCGCAAGGGCGCCTGGCACGAGGGCGGCTCGCACCGCACCGAGCAGACCTGCGTCAGAGCGATCGACATCGATATCAACGTTCACGTCCGCAAGCGGCGGTGAGCGAATGCGAAACTGCGTCCTCACCACACCTGTCATCGCCCGGCTCGACCGGGCGATCCAGTACGCCGCGGCCTCTCGGCTCAAGCACCGGCGTCTCTGGAATACTGGATCACCCGCTTTCGCGGGTGATGACATCACGTCTGTGACAACTTGAATCGCACCCCACCTCCATCGTCGTCCCGGCGAAGGATGTGGCGCGGTATCGACTCCAGCGAACGCCGGGACGACGCGTGGAGAGACCAGAGGACGCCCACTACGGCCGCTCCGCCTCCTCCAGCACTTCCAGCACCAACTCCATCGTCATCAGCACGGGATTGTCGCCGCGCACCAGACGTCCCTCGGCGATGCCGCCGAGATAGTCGACCAGCGCGACGTCGAGACTGGCGCGCAGTCGGCGATTGGCGTCGGGCGCGATCTGCCCCGCGGTCACCGCAAGCTCGGTCGCGAACGGCACCACGCTGTGGCCACCGCTGAACACCGCGCCGATGGTCGAGCCGACGCCGCCATGCAGCCGCGCGCGCAGAATGCCGTGCTCACGGCAGAAGCCCTCCAGAGCACAGGCGAAATCCTGGTTCGGCCGCAGCCGCAACGCGAAGGCATGGCTCGTGGTCTTCGCACCCGCCGGCGCGCTTTCGACCGGGCCGAACAGCTTGAAATTGGTCTCGCTGTCGGGCTCGGCCACAAACGTCGCACCATCGATCCCGAACGCGCTGACCTCGAACGGCTCGGCGACGATGGTTTCATCGGGCAGCATGTGTCCGCCGCTGAAGCGGCCGTCGGCCTCGGTCCACAAGCCATGGCAGTGGAAGAACGGTGCGCCGTCGCGTTCGCCGAAGGTCAGCGCCGCGAGCTTGAGCCGCGTCACGCCATCAGGACGGCACGTGTCGCTGTAGAACGCGGCATTGACGCCGTCCTTCGACAGCGCCGGCATCACATAGGCGAACGGCCCCAGCGCGCCACCCGTCGCGCTCAGCACGCCGCCGGAAAATCCTTCCGCCGCAAAGCCGCGGCGCACGGCTTCGAGCAAGGGAATGCCGGCCTCGAGCACGAATGAAAAGGCGTGGCCGCGCGCGGCGACCCATTGAATGCGCTCGGGTATGGGAGCGCCAGGCTGGGCGATGCTGCGCATCGCCTCACGCGCCCGTTGATTTGGCTGTTACCTCGAGCAGCCCGCGCGCTTCGAGTTCGTCGCGGATCAGCCGCTTCGGCACCTTGCCGTAGCCGGACTTCGGCAGCGCCTCCCAGAAGAAGAAGCGTTTCGGCATCTTGTAGCGCGGCACTTTCGGCGCGAGGTACGCCGCAAGCTCCGCCTCCGCGACCGCCTCGGTGCCCTCGCGCGCGACACAGACGGCAATGCCGACCTCGCCCCAGAACGGGTCGGGCACACCGAGCACCGCGACCTCGCCGACCGCGGGATGGGTCAGGAGCTTCTCCTCGATCTCGCGCGGATAGATGTTGGAGCCGCCGGAGATGTACATGTCGGAGGCGCGGCCGGTGATATAGACAAAACCCTCCTCGTCCATGTGGCCGAGATCTCCGGTTCGGAACCAGCCGTCGCGGAACGCCTTCGCGTTAGCTTCGGGATTGTCGTAGTAGCCGGCGAACACGCCGGGCCCGATCACGCAGATCTCGCCGGTCTCGTGCGCCTTCAGCTCGCGTCCGTCATCGCCCTGGATTGAGACCTGCATGCCGGTGCGCTCGAAGCCGCAGGTGCCGATCCGGGCATGTGGGCCGTCCTCGGGATCGTGCAGGCCGGGCGGCAGCACCGTGATGTTGCCGGTGACCTCGCCGAGGCCGAAATACTGCACCAGCACGCCGCCGAGCTTGTGCAGCGCCGCCTTCTGGTCCTCGCGATACATCGGCGCACCGGCATAGATGATGTAGCGTAGCGAGGAATGGTCGTGCTGGTCGGCGGCGGGATGTTCGACCATCATCTTCAGGATGGTCGGCACCGTGAACATGTTGCTGACGCGATA
Source organism: Bradyrhizobium sp. ma5 (assembly GCF_042258955.1). Lineage (NCBI taxonomy): Bacteria > Pseudomonadati > Pseudomonadota > Alphaproteobacteria > Hyphomicrobiales > Nitrobacteraceae > Bradyrhizobium > Bradyrhizobium sp. ma5. The sequence continues at coordinate 4,492,904 of NZ_CP170156.1, read as the reverse complement.
TTTGGCGATCAGCCGGAACGCCTCGGCGATGTCGAACTTCTCCGACGGCAGCAGGATGGTCGGCACGCCGCGCGCGGTCTGCACCAGCTGATGCACGCCGGCGCCATGCGACAGCGGCGCCACCACCAGCGAGGCGTCCCGTTCGGTGGTGCCGGGCATCAGGTCGGCGAGATGGTTGGTGATCACGAAGGCCATCTGGCCGTGGGTCAGCACCGCGGCCTTGGAGCGGCCGGTGGTGCCGGAGGTGAAAAAGAACCAGCAGGGATCGTCGTACTCGACCGGCGTGTTCTCGACCGCGGCGCCGGCATGTTTGGCGATCACGTCGCCAACGGTCGCCTCGCCGAAGGTCCCCTCCTCGCCGATCCGCCAAACGAATTCGAGCGAGGGATTGGCGGCCGCCTTGGCGTGCTCCGGGAAATCGGCGTGGCACAGAAACCCCTTGGCGCCGGAGGCCGCCGCCAGATAGGCGACCTCATCCGGCATCAGGCGGAAATTGGTCGGCACCCAGACCGCGCCGAGCCGGAAGGCCGCAAACATCGACCAGAACATCTCGTCGCAGTTCTTGGAATGCACCAGGATGCGGTCGCCCTTGCCGATGCCGCGCGCGGCGAGCGCCGCTGCCAACGCCGAGACGTTCTGGTCGATATGGCGCCACGACCAGGCCTTCTCGTTCCAGATAAAGCCGGGACGGTCGCCATGGCGGCGGGCGTTCTGGGTCAGGATGTAGGCGAGGTTCATCACCCGGCGCGACACCCGCGCGATCCCGCCGCGCGGCGCGGTCTCAGCCGACCCGCTCATTGCCGCCCCGCCGATACGCACAACAGACAGGGCATGGTCAGGACGGTCATCAGGTGTTTCCTCGGTCAGAACCGGGCGTCTTCAAGCGCCGCAAGGGATTGGTGCGCCCCGGTTTATCGCCAAGCAGCGCGCCTCGGCAAGGCCCGCCGGGCGCGGCGCGATGATACCGCGCCGGCGGCCGCCAACCCGACAATACTTGGCCCAAGCCCGCTATTGCGGATGCTTGGCCAGGTCCTGCTCGCTCAGGTTCCAGTCCTGCCAGAGCTGCAAGGCGCCGATCATCGCGACCAGCCCTCCGAGGAGGATGTGCCACAGTTGCAGCGCCTGGTCTTCCGAATAGCCGAAGATATTGGGCGACGCGATCAGCCAGAGGCCGAGCACGATGCTCGCCACCTCCTCCCAGCGATGCAGCGCGACATATTCAAGCTGGGCGAGGCCCAGCACCAGCATGCCGACCACGAAGCTGTTGAGCACCAGGTGGCTGCGCTCGACATCGACGACGTCGCTGACCTGCATCGGAAACCAGGGCGAGACCATGATCAGCACGCCGAGCAGCATGCCGAGCCAGTCCTCCCAGGGGCGGTGTGTGCCGAAGAAACGATTGTCCGACATGACGAACCTCCTTGCGACAAGGGGCATACGTCAGCGGCCGGCCTCACCACTCGGTACCAGACGACCATTGGGCCGCATCCGGGGGCGTATGTCTGGGAACAAGCCTAATCGAATTGCATCGGCCCGCAAGCCCGATCCGCGTATGTGCGATGCGGCAGGATCGCCGGCGGCGGCTCGCGAAGGATTTGGCAGCGTCAGCGCGGCGCCGAGCAATCCGGCGGTCAGGCAGGCCAAAATGCGCATATCGTCAATCCACAAATGCCAATTTGCGGGTTCGTCGCGGCTTTGCACCGGCGGGTTCACGCGCTTAGATCAAGGCCTGTGAATCAACCGGGATTTTGCGATGGCTGCCGTCCGCGACAACAAGGCCGAGAGGCGCTTCGAACTCGACACCGAGGGCGGCACAGCCTTTGCGAATTACCGGCAGACGCCCTCGGCCGTCATCATCACCCATACCGAGACACCGCGCGCCCTGCGCGGCCGCGGCATCGCATCGGAGCTGGTCAAGGGCGCGCTGGAGCTGATCCGCGCCGACGGCCACAAGGTGATCGCCGGCTGCGGCTTCGTGGTGGACTACCTCGACAAGCATCCGGAATTTGCGGACCTTGCCGGATAGCGTCCTGCCCGGCGTCAAACGATCTTGATTGACATGTCAGGCAAGCCTTCGAGCTTGCAGGGCAGCACATCGCCCTTGACGACCGGGCCGACATTCTCAGGCGTTCCGGAATAGATGATGTCGCCGGCCTTCAGCTCGAATGCCTCGGAGAGCTTTGCGATCTGCTCGGCGACGCTCCAGATCATGTTCTTCAGATCCGAGCTCTGCCGCACCGTGCCGTTGACCGCGAGCGAGATCGCGCCTTGCGTGAAATGGCCGGTCTTGCTTGCCGGATGGATCGGCCCGAGCACCGCGGCGTGGTCAAAGCTCTTGCCGATCTCCCACGGCTTCTTCTCCGCCGCCATGCCGTTCTGCAAATCACGCCGCGTCATGTCGAGGCCGAGCGCGTAGCCATAGACGTGATCGAGCGCCTTGTCGGCGGGAATGTTGGCACCGCCGGACTTCAACGCGGCGACCAGCTCGACCTCATGGTGATAGTTCTTGGTCAACGACGGATAGGGATGATCGGCGACCGTGCCGATCGCCACATTCTGGATCGCATCGGTCGGCTTCTGGAAGAAGAACGGCGGCTCGCGCGTCGGATCGGAGCCCCGCTCGATCGCATGCGCGGCGTAGTTGCGGCCGATGCAGTAGATGCGGCGGACCTGGAACACCTCGGTGGCGCCGACGATCGGGATCGTCACGGCCGGGACCGGAAACATCGCCTTCGGCGCAGCTTCGGCGTGGGCCGGCACGGATTGCGCGGCGGCGCCGGCCAGCGCGAGGGCGCCGGTCGCAAGCATCGTCCGGCGATCGAGATCAGTCATGGAAGTTTTCATGGGAGTTTTCTTGGGAGTTTTCATGGGCGTTCTCCTTCTTGTCCGCCGATCTATAGATGCTCGCCGGCCCATAAAAAAGGGCCCGCGCTGGCGCGGGCCCTGGCGGTGTGAAGGATGATGGTCCCGTCAGTGCTTGATATCTCAATGCTTGATATCCGGGGGCAGCTTGCCGCCATTGGCGGCGAGCTTCGTCATCACCTGCTTGTGCAGCCAGATGTTCATGCTGGCGGAATCGTTGGTGTCGCCGGTGTAACCGAGCTCCTTGGCGAGCTCCTTGCGGGCGGACAGGCTGGAGTCGATGTCGAGCGCCTTCATCAGGTCGACGATCGAGGTCCGCCACTCGAGCTTCTCACCCTTCGCGGCAACCGCCTTGTCGAGGATGGGGGCGACATCAACGGACTGCGCGGGCGCTGCGCCGGCGGGCACCGCGGCAGGAGACGACGATGCGCTACCGGATCCACCGGCGGGAGCTGCGCTTGTGGCCGTTCCGCCGGCGGGCGCGGCGCTGGCGCTGCTGCCGAAGATCGCGCCCATGATTTTTCCGAAAATGCTCATCGTTCGCTCCCAAGAGAGTTGAGATGTGAAGGCCACACGGCAATCCGCCGGCTGACCGAGGTCGCAGTTTAAGTCTATCGCCCCCTCAATACCTTGCCAATGCGACATTCACCTAAGCGTGAGTGCTTTTGCCGCGGTTTGGGAGTACCCTCCCTGCACAGTTCGCGACACGGCCAGTTCCCTGCTTTGTCTTTCGCGTCTGGCTTGCTCGTGATCGCTTCGAGAGACGGTACGTTTGTGCCCGCGCGCCGGGCGCAGAATGCGCCCGCCGAGAGGGAGACAACGACCATGGCCACTCCATACCAAGGCAATGTCACATCGATGACGCAGAGCGGACAAGGCGCCGCATCTGCGCCGGTTATTCGCACCATCGGCCTGTCCGATTTGCATCAAGCGCTGCGTCTCGGCTGGGAAGACTTCAAGGCAGTACCAAGCCACGCCATCATCCTCTGTCTGATCTATCCGGTGCTCGGCATCGTGCTTGCGCGCACCGTGCACGGCTATTCCGTGCTGCCCCTGCTGTTTCCGCTGGCCGCGGGCTTTGCCCTGCTCGGCCCGTTCGCCGCAATCGGCCTCTACGAGATGAGCCGCCGCCGCGAGGATGGCGGTGAGGCATCCGCGTGGGATGCCATTCAGGTCTTCCGCTCGCCGTCATTCGGCGCGATGCTCGGGGTCGGAACGTTGCTGTTCGCACTGTTCGTGACCTGGATCGCCACTGCGCAGGCGATCTACACCGCTGTGTTCGGCTATGCGGTTGCGGCCGACATTCCCGATTTTGCCACGCGCGTGCTGACCACCACGCAAGGCTGGTGGCTGATCGTGGTCGGCTGCAGTGTCGGCTTCCTGTTCGCGCTCGTCGCGCTTTGCATCAGCGTGGTCGCCTTCCCCATGATGCTCGACCGCCAGGCAAGCGCCGGCGAAGCCATGGTGACGTCGATGCGCGCCGTCGCACAGAACCCGGTGCCGATGGCGGTCTGGGGCCTGATCGTCGCGGTGTTGCTGTTGCTCGGCACGATCCCGTTCTTCCTCGGCCTTGCCGTCGTGATCCCCCTGCTCGGTCACGCCACCTGGCATCTGTATCGCGAGGTCATCGTCAAGGATCCGAACGCTCGGCCAGTGATCCCCGAGCCGCGCGAACGCAAGCCCGCCGCCGACTTCCCGGCCAACCTGTTCCCGTGGCGGCGCAGCGATCGCGGCTAAGCGCCCGTTAACCCGAACGCGTAAACGCCAAAGCAACCGCCGGCCGATTATATTCGGCCGGCGGTTTGTCGTTCCGGATCGTCAAATGGGTGTGAAATTGGCGTGGCATTTGCAGCACTGCCTGAGATAAACGGCTCGATCACGAGCCATGTTTTGGCCGCTGTTGCCGCGAACATACCCGCCGGGTTTCGCGACCAATCGATGACATCGCAGACTCCGGAGTGAAATTGCCTATGACCTCTCGTTTTTCCATTCGCGCGCTCGCCATCGGGGCGTGGCTCTTGACCTCGACCGCGTCTGCGCTCTCCGCCCAATGCGGCACGGGCACGTTCGAGTCCTGGCTCGACGACTTCAAGAAGGAGGCCGTGACTAAGGGTATTTCGCAGAACGCAATCCAGGCCGGGCTGAATGGCGTCACACAGGACAAAGCTATCCTGGCGCGCGACCATTCCCAGCAGGTGTTCAGCCAGACCTTCGAGCAGTTCTCGGGTCGCATGGTGCCGCCGCGGCTCAATCGCGGCTCCGACATGATGAAGCGCTACGGCTCGGTGCTGTCGCGGATCGAGGAAGCCTACGGCGTGCCCGGTGAAATCCTGGTCGCGATCTGGGGGCTCGAAACCGATTTCGGCGTCAACACCGGCAAGTTTCAGACCATGCGCTCGCTGGCGACGCTGGCCTATGATTGCCGCCGCTCCGACATGTTCAAGGCCGAACTGATGGATGCGTTGCGCATCGTCGAGCGTGGCGATCTCGCACCGCAGGAGATGCGCGGCGCCTGGGCCGGCGAGATCGGCCAGACCCAATTCATGCCGTCGTCCTACATCAAGTTCGCGGTCGATTTCGACGGCAACGGCAAACGCGACCTCTTGCACAACGTGCCTGACGTGCTGGCCTCGACGGCGAACTTCCTGAAGAGCTACGGCTGGAAGAAGGGCAAAGGCTGGGAGCCCGGCAGCGAGAATTTCGCGGTCATCCAGCAGTGGAATAAGAGCGAGGTGTACGCCAAGACGATCGGCTACTTCGCCACCCAGCTCGCCAAGGCTCCGTAGCGCTCTGCAGTTGCGTAGCGGCAAGAAGCCAGCGCTGCTCTGGTCTGCTCAGCGCCCGCAACGCTGAATCAAAAAGGGCCGATTGCCCCAGGCAATCGGCCCTTATTCCACGATCAAAAGCTTACTTCGCCATGCTCTCTTCGGCGGCCTTGCTGAGGTGCGCGCCGCATGCGCCCCACTTGTTGTTCAGCATTGCATCCTGCGCGAGCGAGACTTCCTTCTCCGCCGCGAATTTGACCTCATTGTCGGCCATAGCTTCAACTGCAGCTTCAGTCTTGCCGAAATTGGCACCGCTGCAGCCGACGCCCATATGATGACGATGAGCGGCCTGGGCGGGAGCAGCGACAGCGTAAGCAACGGCAGCCATGGCGGCCGCGGCGATGAATGTTTTAATCATGGGATGATCCATCTCTTGTTCTTGGACAGATCCCTGCGTGATTGCGGAATCTGCAGCGCGATTATTCGCTGTTCCCGGCACCGTTCAGAATGAACTTCGCGCGATATGAATGTGATCAGCGCTGCACGCGGATCGCGCATGCGTTGCATAGTGTTTCGATTACATGTCGGTAAGGAAGCGGCGCCGCATTAGCTTTGCCGCCGACGTTCACTTCAATCGAATGCACTTCCGATAATCCTCAGCACGTTCCGCACGACACGGCCGGACACGACCGGGATCCGCGCGCGGCGCATGACCGAATTACCTCTCACGTCAATGCGACTGATTGACGCTCCGCCGACCCATGGAGGTGCCCGCACCATAAGATGAATAAATAATCACTTCTATGACATCCTGTCGCATGCGAATCACGCATGGAACACATCGCCGTGATCCGGCCCGCGAGGTCGCCGAAAACTTGATTGGACGGTCTTCAGTTACCATATATGACGCCTAATCGGGCTTGCTGAAATTCTACCAACCAACTGATTTCAAGAATATTTTTGTTATGCACGCCGCATCGGCGGAACTTCCGTTTGTGGGCCTGCTCGGCAAGCGCCAAACGGTTAATCGAAACTTACCGTCGCCATGCGTTTTGGGTCTAGCTGCATCGCACCATTGGAACTACCGCGGCGCACCATATCATCTATATTCACTTCAATGATGAGGCTTTAGAAAAGCTGAATCTGAATTGCTAGAATTACTAGGAGACTACCATGTTGCTCTCGCTCATCCGCATGATCCAGGCTTTCCGGGATTATCAGCGCAATGTCAGCGAACTGTCCCAGCTCAGCGATCGCGAACTGGCCGATATCGGCCTCGACCGCTCGGACATTCCGCGCGTTGCCGCCGGTACCTACAACGGCTAATCGGCCGCAAGCCATCTGATGAACGGATAACGCCCGCTTCCACAGCGGGCGTTCTCGTTTTCAGAGCCCATCCCGTTCCGAACGGGGTCGGAACGGGATCGGCTCTGGTCCTAGGTTTGACGCGTTTTCTTCACGCGAACCGGTACCCACTTCGCTTGAAAACGCTCTGCTGCAGTTTCAGATGCATATGGTCTCGAAACGCGGTAACGCTGCGCGATGACACCGCATCAATCCTCTTCCCAACCCGTGCACATCGTGGGCGCGGGGCTCGCCGGCTCGGAAGCCGCCTGGCAGGTTGCCAATTCCGGCGTCCGTGCCGTCCTGCATGAAATGCGCCCGCACCGGATGACCGAGGCGCATCGGACCGAAGGCTGCGCCGAACTGGTCTGCTCGAATTCCTTCCGCTCCGACGATGCCGCAAACAACGCGGTCGGGCTGCTGCACGCCGAGATGCGGCGGCTGGGCTCGCTGATCATGCGCTCGGCCGATGCCAACCAGGTGCCCGCCGGCGGCGCGCTGGCGGTCGACCGCGACGGCTTCTCCGCTGCCGTCACAAAAGCCCTGAACGAACATCCGCTGATCGAGATCAGCCGCGAGGAGGTTGCGGGCCTGCCGCCGGCCGACTGGAGCAACGTGATCGTCGCTACCGGTCCCCTCACCTCGGCGCCGCTCGCCGACGCCATCAGGCAGCTCACCGACGAGAACGCGCTGGCCTTCTTCGATGCGATAGCACCGATCGTGCACAAGGATTCCATCGACATGTCGGTGGCCTGGTTTCAGTCGCGCTACGACAAGGTGGGTCCGGGTGGCACCGGCGCCGATTACATCAACTGCCCGATGACCAAGGAGCAATATGACGCCTTCGTCGCGGCGCTGCTCGACGGCGAGAAGGTCGACTTCAAGGATTGGGAGACCAACACGCCCTATTTCGACGGCTGCCTGCCGGTCGAAGTGATGGCCGAGCGCGGTCCGGAGACGCTGCGCCACGGGCCGATGAAGCCGGTGGGCTTGACCAATCCGCACAATCCGACGGTCAAGGCCTATGCGATCGTCCAGCTGCGGCAGGACAACAAGCTCGGCACCCTCTACAACATCGTCGGTTTCCAGACCAAGCTTAAGCATGGCGCGCAGCAGCGCGTGTTCCGCACTATCCCGGGCCTCGAGAACGCGGAGTTCGCGCGCCTCGGCGGCCTGCATCGCAACACCTTCCTGAACTCGCCGAAACTGCTCGATAGCCAGCTGCGCCTGCGCGCGCAGCCGCGGCTGCGTTTCGCCGGTCAGATGACGGGCTGCGAGGGTTACGTCGAGTCGGCCAGCGTCGGCCTGGTTGCCGGCCTCTGCGCTGCCGCCGACATGCGCGGCGCCGCGCTGACTCCACCGCCCGCCACCACCGCGCTCGGCGCGCTGCTCGGCCACATCACCGGTGGCCATATCGAAACCATCGACGCCGGGACCCGCTCGTTCCAGCCGATGAACATCAATTTCGGTCTGTTCCCGCCGCTGGCGAGTGCTCCGACCAAGAAGCCGGACGGCTCGCGGCTGCGCGGCAACGAGAAGACGGTTGCGAAGAAGCAAGCGATCAGCGCGCGGGCACTCACCGACCTCGACCACTGGATCGCAGAGCACCTGCGCGTTGCGGCAGCGGCCTGACAGTCATGAGCTTGACGAAAGACGACGACGCCACCCTGTCGGCGCAATGGAGCCAGGGCGTGCTGCTCAAGCGCGACGTATTCTCGACGGTCGAGCGCGGCCGTTTCCGGACCGATGGCGGCGAGGTCGAGGGCGTGCTGCGCCGGCTCGATCAGGTGCCGTTCTGGTCGTTCGCCGTGGCGCTGCATCTGTTCTCGCGCGAACGCCGCGCGCTCACCTTGGCGCGCGATCTCGACGTCGGCCCCAAGCTGTTGTGGGCAGGCAGGCGCGCGCTGGTGCGCGGCTTCATCGACGGCGCGGCGCTGCATCTGGCGAAGCCGCATGGCGACGTCGCCTATTTCCGCTCCGCCAAGGCCGCCTTGCGCAAGCTGCATCGCGCCGGCATCTGCCACAACGACCTCGCCAAGGAGCAGAACTGGCTGGTCGGCCGCGACGGCCGCGCCTACCTCACCGACTTCCAGCTTGCTGCCTGCTTCAAGACCCGAAGCCGGCTGTTCCGCATCGCGGCCTATGAGGATCTACGGCATCTGTTGAAGCACAAGCGCAGCTACGCGCCGGAGGCGTTGACGCCGAAGGAGCGCAAGGTGCTCGCGAAGAAGTCCGCGGTCGCCAGCGTCTGGCTCAAGACCGGCAAGAAGGTCTATCAGGCAATCACCCGCGGCATCTTCAATTTCACCGACCGCGAAGGTGGCGGCCGGCGACTGGTCAACGACGCGCCGGTGTTGGTCGATTTGATCCGCAGGAATCCCGACGTGCGCGACACCGCGATCGTCGCCTTTGCCGATCGGCGCGTCGGCGTCGGACTCTACGCCTTCGTCGAGGCCGACCAGTCCGCACTGGAGAAGACGCTGCGCAGCGAGCTTGCCGGGGCCAAGGGCGTCAAGCCGCCCGAACACATCCAGATCGTGCATGCATTGCCGCGCGATGCGACCGGCAAGCCGCGCACCGAAATCCTGCAGCTCGTCGCCATGAACCAGATCGACCTGATCGAGCCGATGATGCGCAGCGACGCCGATCGCGAGTTCCTCAAGGACATCCTCGAGCAACGCAAGAATCTGCGCGACCGCTTCAATTTTGAAGTTGCCGAGATGGATCGGCCGGCGCGCTGAAGCGCGCGCACTCTCGACAAACGAAGCTCGAAGCGCCAATCTTGTGAGGGCTAGCGCGCTCAAGGGACAAGCTTAATGCCACTCACCCGTGGCCGTATCGGGGGATATGATTCCGAACGCCTGGCGTTCGGATTCACCATGATGCACGGCGATCAGGAAATTGAATGTCAGATCAGCGACGCCGCAATGGACGAATTGGCCGGCACGCGCGGAACACCGAGCCTGGCCCGGCAGGCGCAGTTCATTGCGCTGCGCGACGCCATCGAGATGATCGCATCCGACATCTTTGACAGCGGCCCGGTGGTCAGAGGCGCGACGATCCGGATCTTCACCAAGCACATCTCGAAAGAGGAGCGCTAGCGACCGAACTCCTCGGTGCGCGCGGCTCGCCACAACGTCCAGAGCGTACGCAGTCGTGACACCGGCTTCGGCAGGAACGGGTCGTAGTCGGCCCTCCTCGCCCGGTTCAGCTCGCGCCTGATGTGAGCGAGCGGCAGGAAGATCGGCCTCACCCCGGATGGCACATCCGCAAGCAGCCCGAATGCGGTCTTGAGATGGCCCTGGGCCTCGTCCGCGAGCTGATCGATCGCAGCACGGATGTTCGGCGTTGGCTTGCCGGCAAACACCTCCTCCTTGCTGCTGCCGTGCTGCTGCAGCAGCCGGAGTGGCAGAAACAGCTGCTGTCGCGAGGCGTCGCGGCCCAGCGCCGCGATGACCTGCGCCATGCCCTGGGCGAGGCCTGCATGACGGGCCAGGTGATCGATCGCCTCCGACGGCCGCGCCACCACGCGCGTAGCTTGCGCGAACAGCGCCGACGCCGTGGCGTCGAGATAACCCTCGAGTGCGGCCAGCGACGGCATCGGGTCGTTGTAGAGATCGAACTGATGCTCCTCGACCAGCTGCGACAATGGCGAGACCGGCAGGCGGTGATTGCGGATCGCATACAGCAGCTCTGCCGCGACCGGATTGCCCTCGACGCCGCCGTGTCCGGCGCCTGCCAGCATGTCGGTCCACCATTGCAGCCGCATCTCGCCGGGCAGCGGCTGGCTGACCTGCTCGTGCACGCGCGAGACCTCGATGTTGAAGGCATAGAGTGCGAGCAGCGCCCGGCGCTCCGGACCCGGCAGGAACAAGGTCGACGCGTAGCGCACGAAGTCATGGGTCCGCACCAGATCAGCGCAGAACGCCGCGCCGTCCTTCGGCGCCTCCGCCGCGCTCATGGCACGGCGATCAGCGCCGCCGCGACGCGACGCCGCTCGCCCAGCATGATGTTGTAGGTGCGGATCGCGGGGCCCGTCTGCATCGGGTCGAGCACCACCCGCACCGCGCGCAGGGCCTCGCGTAGGCCCTTTGGCGGCACCCAGACCTCGGTGCCGCTGCCCACGATCAGGGTGTCGATCGCATTGGCGGCAGCGAATACCTTTTGCAGCGCGTATTCGTCGATCTCTTGCGGCCTGGTCACCGCCCAGGCCCACATCGAGTCGGGCAAGCACAGCAGCGAGCCGCGATGCGACATATCGGCAAACGCGAAGCCGCCCTTGCCGTAGGCCTCGATCGGCGCCGACCTCGGAAGATGGGGAGCGTCCGAGGGATTGCTCATGACCGGCTACTTCTTGGCTGCGGCCGCGTCCGGCTTCTTGGCCGGCGCGTCCTGCGCCTCGCCCCGCGTGGTGTGAACCCCGAGATAGATCAGGATGGGCGCCGCGATGAAGATCGAGGTGTAGGTGCCGACCAGCACCACGCCGAACATCATGACCGCGGTGAAGCTGTGGATCGCGTGGCCGCCGAACAGCAGCAGCGCGAGCAGCGCCAGGGTCACGGTGACGTGGGTGATGATCGAACGCGACAGCGTCGAGTTGATCGACTCGTTCAGCAGCTGCGGCATCGGCATCTTCTTGTAGCGGCGCAGCATCTCGCGGATACGGTCGTAGATGACGACGGTGTCGTTGAGCGAGTAGCCGAGAATGGTCAGCAATGCCGCGATGCTGGTGAGATCGAAATCGACCTGAGTGATCGACATGAAGCCGATCGTCAGCACGATGTCGTGGACGTTGGCGATCATGGCGCCGAGCGCAAATTGCCACTCGAACCGGAACCAGAGATAGATCAGGATCCCGACGATCGCGAGCATCAGGCCGAGCATGCCGAAGGCGAGCAGTTCGCCGGAGACGCGCGGTCCGACCACTTCAACCCGGCGGTAATCGACGGACTCGCCGAGCGAGGCGCGGATCTTGCCCACCGCATCCTGCTGTGCCTTGTCGCCGCCCGGCTGCTCGGCGACGCGGATCTGCACGTCGGCCTCGCCCGAACCGCCGAGTTGCTGCAACTGCACCTCGCCGAGGCCAAGACCGTTCAACGTCGTGCGCATCGCGGCGATGTCGGCGGTGCCGGACTTGGCCCGCACTTCCAGCAGCGTGCCGCCCTTGAAGTCGATGCCGAAATTCAGGCCGTGGGTGAAGAACAACGTGATGGCGAGGATCGAGAGCAGCGCCGAGATCGGGAAGCTGATGCGGCGGAAGCGCGTGAAGTCGAAATGCGTGTCGTCGGGCACGATACGCAGCGGCGGCAGCAGGCCGAGCGCCGCGACCACGGTCAGCACGGCAATCAGGATGCCAAGGCCAATGAGAACGGTATGAGTCACAATAGGCCTCTCAGATCGGCACGGTTTGCGGCCGCTTCCACCGCACCCACCCGGCGACGATAAGGCGCGTCATGGTGAAGGCGGTGAACACCGTGGTGATGATGCCGATGCCGAGCGTCACGGCAAAGCCGCGCACCGGTCCGGTGCCGATGTAGAACAGCACGGCGGCAGCGATGAAGGTAGTGATATTGGAGTCGAGGATGGTCGCCAGCGCCCGTTTGAACCCGGCGTCGATCGCCGAGATCGCGTTGCGGCCGCCGCGCAATTCCTCGCGGATGCGCTCGTAGATCAGCACGTTGGAATCGACCGCGATGCCGACCGTCAGCACGATACCGGCGATGCCGGGCAAGGTCAGCGTGGCGTTGAGCAGCGACAGCAGCCCGAAGATCATGGCGACGTTGATGGCCACCGCGATGTTGGCGAACACCCCGAACAGCCGGTAGGTGATCAGCATGAACACGATGACCAGGATCGAGCCGACATAGGCCGCGAGCTCGCCCTTCTCGATCGAGTCCTGCCCGAGACCGGGACCGACGGTGCGCTCCTCGACCACGGTCAACGGCGCCGGCAGCGCGCCGGCACGCATCAGGATCGCCAGATCGTTGGCGGACTGCACCGTGAAGCTACCGGAGATCTGCCCCTGTCCGCCGGTGATCGGCTCGCGAATCACGGGCGCAGAGATCACCTTGCCGTCAAGCACGATCGCAAACGGCTGGCCGACGTTATCGGCGGTCGCCTGAGCGAATTTGCGGGCACCCGACGTATTGAACTTGAAGCTGACGATCGCCTCGCCGGTGCGCTGGTCGAAGCCGGGTTGAGCGTCGGAGAGTTCAGCTCCGGAAACCAGCACCTGCTTCTTGACGACGTACGGAACCGGCGGCGGCGACGCACTCGTCAGCAATTCGGAGTCCGGCGGCACCCGGCCCTGTTGGGCCTGGTCGGGCGACACCGAGGAGTCGACCATGCGGAATTCCATCTTCGCGGTCTTGCCGAGCAGCTCCTTCAGATGGGTCGGGTCCTGCAGACCCGGCACCTGCACCAGGATGCGATCGGTGCCCTGACGCTGGATCAAGGGCTCGACGGTGCCGAGTTCGTTGACGCGCTTCTCGACGATCTGGATCGACTGCTCGATGGTCTTGCGCATGCGATCGAGCATGGCCGCTTGCGGTATCGTCATGCGGATCAGCCCGCCTCCGGCGTCCGCCACCTCAAGATCGCGCTGCCCGCTCGATCCGATCAGGCCGCCGATCGGCTGCGCGATCTCCCGAAGTTTGGCCAACGCCGCTGGAACATCGGCCTCCTTCGCGATCCGGGCCTCGACGCCGTCGTTGCGGATTACGATTCCGCCGGTGAAGCCGATCCGGGCATCGCGCAGCGCCTTCCGGGCATCGTCGCGGATCTGTTCGAGCTTCTCCTTCTTTACATAGTTGGAGTCGACCTCGAGCAGGAGATACGAGCCGCCCTGCAAATCGAGGCCGAGGACGAGGCGCCGCTGCGCCCAGGCCGGCCAGGTCTTGACCTGCGCTTCGGGGAAGAAATTGGGCACGGCGCACAGGCAGACCACCAGCGCTGTCAGGATAATCCCCAGCGCTCGCCACCGCGTGAAATACAACATCGAATTGACCTGTCAGATTCGGCAAAGGGCTCCGCGGCGATCAGCTCGCGGATGCCTCATCCTTGGCGTCGCCCTTCGCCGGCTCACCCTTGGTCCGCACGCCCGAAATCATCTGGCGCATCTGCCGCACGCGAACGCCGTCCGAAATCTCGAACTCGATCTGGTCGTCGTCGACCACCTTGGTCACCTTGCCGACGAGGCCACCCGAGGTCACCACGGTGTCGCCGCGGCGGATGTTCTTCACGAGATCTGCGTGATCGCGCACCTTCCGCTGCTGCGGGCGCAGAATCAGGAAGTACATGATGACGAAGATCAGCGCGAATGGCAGCAGCGACATCAACATGCTGTTGGTATCAGTGCCAGCTCCAGCCTGAGCAAACGCAGGAGTAATCAGCATTCAGACGATCCTCGGATAAGACGGGAAAGGACCGGCAGCACCCTCGGGTTCGGGGCGGTATGGCGGTCCGGACAAATTCGCGCGGACTATAGCGGCCGCGGTCCCAATTGCAACGTTAACGGACCGTCATTTAGGGCGCTTGCGGGACCGCCGCCAGCCCGATAAGGCTGCGCCGTCAGGAACTGGACAAATGCCGAAAAAAGCCAAGAAAACTACCAGTAAAACAGCCCGCAAAACCGCCCCTCAAGCTGCCGCCAAGCGTGCCGCAAACGCCGCGACAAAACGCCCGGTAATGCCGCTCGACGGCGTCACCGCCGAGCGGATCGCGAACGCCCTGGAGACCATTGCGAGCCGCCTTGCGGCCGCCTCCCCGGCCCCCGATCCGGCTGAGACGTTCAGTGCCGCCGACGCCTTTGTCTGGCATCCGGACGGACGCCTCGCCCCGGTGCCGCGCGTCAGCCGCGTCGAGATCGGCCTGCTCAAGGGCGTCGACCGGGTGCGCGATATCCTGATGGAGAATACCGAGCGCTTCGCCAACGGACTGCCCGCCAACAATGCGCTGCTGTGGGGCGCCCGCGGTATGGGCAAGTCGTCGCTGGTCAAGGCTACGCATGCCAGCCTCAATCTCGATCGCAAGCCGGCCGACCGGCTCAAGCTGATCGAGATCCACCGCGAGGACATCGAGAGCCTGCCCGGCCTGATGGAGCTTCTGCGCAGCTCCTCCTTCCGCTTCATCGTGTTCTGCGACGACCTCTCCTTCGACGGCAACGACGCCTCCTACAAATCGCTCAAGGCGGTGCTGGAAGGCGGTATCGAGGGACGCCCCGAGAATGTCATCCTCTATGCGACCTCGAACCGGCGGCATCTCCTGGCGCGCGAGATGATCGAGAACGAACGCTCGACCGCGATCAATCCGGGCGAAGCCGTCGAGGAGAAAGTGTCGCTGTCGGACCGCTTCGGTCTCTGGCTCGGCTTCCACCGCTGCAGCCAGGACGAGTACCTCGCGATGGTGAAAGGCTATTGCGACCATTACGGCATCAAGATCGCCGAGGACGAGCTCGAGCGCGAGGCGCTCGAATGGTCGACCACCCGCGGATCGCGCTCCGGCCGCGTCGCCTGGCAATACACGCAGGAACTCGCCGGCCGGCTCGGCGTGCGGCTGAGCGGCGCATAGCGCGAGCCGCACGTCCGGCAGGTCGCTGAATCAAGTCGCAGGCCTTCTGAATTCATTGCGGCATGGGTACACTCAACGCATGCCGGCCGAACCCAGCACGACTGCGAGACGATGTGGCGAGTGCACCGCTTGCTGCGATGGCTGGCTGAAGATCCGGATACGTGGCCACGACGTCCATCCGGGGCAGCCGTGCCCGTTCAGCAGTGCGGGCAAATGCACGATCTACGACGAGCGTCCGGTCGATCCCTGCCGGAATTTCGTCTGCGGCTGGCTTACGCCGACAAGCCCGCTGCCTGACTGGATGCGTCCGGACAAATCCGATGTCATCTTTCTTCCGGCAAGCTTTGTCTGGCGCACAATTCCAGTCGATGTCGCGGTTGCCATCGGCGCTCGTCCGAAAGCCAAGGCGCGCGCGTGGCTGGAAGCCTTCAGCCGCGACGCGCGCCGGCCCCTGCTGCTGCAATCGGATGGGGACTGGCACGCGTTTGGACCGCCGCGATTCCTGAGCGACATGGTCGAGCGTCTCGCAGATACGCGAGACCCCTGGCAGCCGATCTAGGCCTCTTGCCGGGCACGAACTCGCTCTGAACTACCGAAAGCTGGCATCCATTATTCCAAAATGCATCGACATTTCTGCGGTGCAATATCTTATGTCAGCAACCCTGTCTGAATTTGATGGCTCGATTTTCCTGACGTGAGTTCAATTGCATGAGTGTAAGTCAAATCTTATTCCAAAATCATGGATGCGACAAATTGATGCAGTGCAACAGTATTATAGTACCATATAAGTCACAACGCGTGTTTATCTGTCTGGCCTCGTCCGCATCCATGTATCTGGTGTGTGGTATACATTAACGTTCCTCCACTTTGTGACCCTCAGCACACCGCTGAGGCGTTCTGACAAAGGGGGGATTAGATGAAGAAGGGACTTCTCGCCGGAACCGCACTCGCGGCGATCGGCTTGGCGCTCACACAACAACCGGTGCAGGCGGCAACGCTCGACGACGTGATGGCGCGTCTGGATGCACTCGAACGAAACAATGCCAAGCTCGCGAAGGAGAATGCACAGCTCCGGGATCGCGTGAACAACATCTCAAGCCGCAGCGCCGCGCCCCCTGCGGCAGCCTCAACGCCAAAGGGCAACCCGGTACAGCATGCCGGCGTCGCGCCCTCCCCGACGCCGGCTCCGGCTCCGGAGCATGCCGTCGTCAGCATCGGAGGCGCGCCGCTCTACAGCAAGGCGCCGGGCGGCAACGCCTTCGTCGACAACACCACCGTCACGCTCTACGGCCATGTGGATCTATCCGGCGACGTCTTCAACGCCGGCGTGTTCGATCAGGGCACCAAGTTCGGTGTAGCAAGCAACCTCACCTTTTTCGGCGTCCACGCGCGTCACGATCTCACACCGTATGGCTTCGCCGGGTGGGCCGCCGTCGCCCAGTTTGAATCCCTCGTCGAGGTCGCCGCGGTTCCGACCGAGCGCGCCGCGCTCGGAACGCGCGACAGCTTCATCGGGATGGCAACGCCATGGGGCACCATCAAGGCCGGCAAGTCCGACACGCCGTACAAGAAGGCGACCTCAAAGTTCGATCCGTTCTCGGCGACGCTCGGCGACTACAACTCGATCATGGGCAATACCGGCGGCGACCTGCGCGCCGAGTTCGATTGGCGCGCGGCCCATGCGCTCTGGTACGAATCGCCGGTCTGGAACGGCTTCCAGACCACGCTGATGATCTCGCCCGGACAGAACACGGCAAAGGACAACAGCGATTTTGCGCTCGGCGACTTCAACTGCCCTGCTACGTCCGCGCGCGGCAGCGGCAGCGGCTTCCCGCTGACCTCGGCGCCCGAAGGCTGTACCGACGGCTCGTACGGCAACCTCTACAGTGCATCGCTGACCTACAATCAGGGACCGTTCACGGCGGTCGCTGCCTACGAGCTGCACGAAGGCACCAACCGCACCGGCGACGAGGCCGTCACGCCGTTGAGCAATGGCGGCGTGCTGATCGTTCCGCCGGGAGCCGTCGGCATCGCCAACGAATGGGCCGCGAAGGTCGGCGCCGGGTATCGCATCGACGACGGCATCGGCAAGCTACAGCTCTACGGCATCTATGAGGTGATGCGGCGCGAGAACACCGTGGCCGACTTCAACGAACGGTCGCGCGACGGCTACTTCCTCAGCGCCACCCAGAGCGTCGGCGCCTGGGACGTCAGCGCGTCATGGGCCCATGCCAACGCCTCCCCCGGCTCGCCCGGCACCAGCGTATTTAACAACTACACCGTCACTCCGGCACCGGGATCGGCCGACTTTGCGCTCAACTCGGTGGACAGCAGCGCCGATCAGTATGCGGCTGGCGTCAAGTACCACTTCAGCCCGTTTGCGACCTGGTATCTTGTCGGCAGTTACCTGCGCAACGGCCCCGGCGCGCATTACTGCCTCGGCGTGAGCGGTCACGGGTATGGCATATGCGGACGCGATGCCAACAACAACGTGGTCGCCGGCAACAAGGCAAGCGCTGTGACGACAGGCATGACCTTCGACTTCTAAACCGAAACAAAACGGGGGAGGCTTGCACCTCCCCCGTTGGCTTTGTTGTGAGACTTGGAAGTCCCTTGGAAGTCCCGGCGCGTAACTTATGCGCCGTTGAGGAACTGGAGCGGATCGACCGGAGACGATCCCTTGCGAATTTCGAAGTGGAGCTGCGGCGAGCCCGCCTCGCCCGACTGGCCCGACTTGGCGATCACCTGGCCGCGCTTGATGGTATCGCCGCGCTTCACCAGAATTTCGCTCGTGTGGGCATAGGCCGTGACATAGCCGTTGGAATGGCGAACCAGCACGAGGTTGCCGTAACCCTTCAGCTCATTGCCCGAATAGGCGACGACGCCGTCTTCGGCGGCCTTGACCGGCGTACCTTCGGGCACAGCGACGTTGATGCCGTCGTTGACCTTGCCGTTGGTCTTCGAGCCGTAGGCGGTGATGACCTTGCCGCGCACCGGCCAGCGGAACGTCGGCAATGCGCCCGTGGCTTCGCTCGACTTGGTGACCACCGGCGTTTCTGCGGCGGCGACCGGCTGCTCGACAGTCGCGGTCGGCTGAACCAGCCGCGCGCTCTGTTGCGGCAGCGCCGTGGCGACGACCTTCGGAGCCGCCATGGCCGGTGCCGGGGCAACCGCAACCGGTGCGGCAGCAACGCCTTGCGCAACCGGCGCAGGCGCCGCCATCGCGGTCTTGGCGCCGGGCACCACGAGCTTCATGCCGAGGCTGAGCCGAGCCGACTGATCGAGATTGTTGGCGCGGGCAAGCTCAGCCACGGGGATGTGGTGCTGGCGCGCGATGCTGTGCAGCGTGTCGCCGCGATTGACGTAGTGGACGCCGGAAGGCGCCGCTGCGACCGCAACGGGCCGCGTCGCAGGTGCTGCCATCGCCGGCGCTGCGGCGGCGGCAGCCATCGGGCGCGGAATGACCAGCTGCTGACCGGGCGACAGCGCCCGCGGTCCCTTGTAGCCATTGGCGCGCACGATCTCGGCAGTCGAGACGTTGTAGCGGCGCGCCAGCACTTCGAGCGTATCGCTGGTGCCGACGATGATGGTGGTGGTGGTGGTGCCGCTATGCCCGGCATGCGCTGCGGCGACCGAACGCGGAACGGTGCCGGTGGCTTCGATCTGCGGCTGCGCAGGCGGCGTGTAGGACGAAAGCCCGCGCCCTCCTCCGGAGACGCCAGCGTTGGCAACCGGATAGGACTGCGGCGCGGCAACCGGCGGCGGCAACGGCTGTGACTGATACTGCGAATATTGCGGTTGCGTTCGTGGCCGCGCGTATTGCGGCAGTTCGCGCGGCGGCGGCGCCTGCACGGTGCCGGTCGGCTGCGGATCAAACGCAAACGGATTTTGCGAGTAGGAATTTTGCGAGAAGCGCGACGACATATCGGCGCTGCAACCGGCAAAAGCCATGGACATCAGCGTCAGCACCGCAACCTGCGGCACGCGACGCGAGCGAAGCAACTCAACAACCCCAGACATGGTTACTCACTCGTACGCAACAAAAGACTGTTTTGAGTAAACACGTCGCGAGTAAATAACCGCTTAACCCTGCGAATAAGGCGTTGGTGCCAAGCAGCAAATCGCCGAATTTACAATTCGCGCGCGATTCCCGGCAGCGCCGGCACAAAGCGGACGTCGACCAATTCCTTGCGATCGAAGCCGCTCTCCGTGCGCACCACGCGGACCAGGGTCTGGGTACCCTGATGCGGCCCGACCGGGGCGATCAGGATGCCGCCCGGATCGAGCCGCTCCAGCAGCTTCTCCGGGATCTGCTCCATCGCCGCGGTGACGATGATGCGGTCGAAATCGCCGGCCCCCGCCGGGACGTCGAAACCGTCGCCGAGCAGCACCTCGATGTTGTAATAGCCCAGATTTTCAAGACGCTTGCGGGCACCGTCAGCCAGCGTCCGGTAGCGCTCGATGGTCAGAACCTGCTTGCACAGCCGGGACAGCACGGCCGCCTGATAGCCCGAGCCGGTGCCGATCTCGAGCACACGGTGGTCCTTCTGCAGCTGCAGCTGCTCGGTCATGTAGGCGACGACGAAAGGCTGGCTGATGGTCTGCCCGCAGGCGATCCCAAGCGCGCTATCGCGATAGGCCTCGTTGCGGTCGCGCGGATCGACGAACACCTCGCGCGGCACCTCCTCCATGGTGCGCAGCACCGCCTGATCGCTGACCCCTCGTCGCCGCAGGGTGAGCTGAAACATCATCTTCTCGGTCGGATCGGGCTTCACGGCCATGTTCATCAGCGTCTCTGGGCGGCAGCGCGGAATCTTGCCTAGGCTTGATGCCATTGAAATCCGAAATACCGCGTTAAGGAAAAATTTCCCGTCACCTTTTGTTCCCGGTCAGGAACCAGAAGTCCGATTTCGTGTTGGCGCCAGCACGACAGCTTCCCATATAGTCGACGGCGACGCGCGGTTAACGCCCAGGCGCGCGGGGGCTCTGGTCGTGCGGTTCGCACCCCGTCGGAGTCTGGACGAATCCTGCGCAACACGTCAGTCAGAACGATCCGGCGATGCAACGTCGCGTGCTGGAAACCGACTAATTCCCAAACGTTTGCATTGCGCCTTGTAGTGTTATTTGCGAGCCTATTTCAGGGACGGGCAAGGATTCCATCATGACAGCGACACGGCCGGCGGGCTGTTCAGTTTTCCTCGTGGAGGACGAGGTCATGATCCGGATGATGGTGGCCGACATGCTGGAAGAGCTCGGCCATAGCATCGCGGCCGAGGCCGGCGAGATCGGCGAAGCGGTCAAGCTCGCGCAATCGACCGAATTCGACCTCGCGATCCTGGACGTCAATGTCAATGGCAAGGTGATCACCCCGGTCGCCGAGTTGATCAACGCCCGCAACCGCCCCTTCATCTTCGCGACCGGCTATGGCTCGTCCGGCCTGCCCCCGGAGTATCGCGATCGTCCAGCGCTGCAAAAGCCCTTCCAGCTGGAAACGCTGGCGCAGGTGATCTCCAGCGCGATGCGGAGCGCACCGGTTTAGCGAGAGCAACGGTCTGTACCTCGGATGAGCGCAGCGACATCCGGGATTCAAAACTCAGACCCCCCCGGATATCGCTTCGCTCATCCGGGCTACGCGAACATCACTTCAACGTCGCGGTCAGCGTTTCCGAAAACACCTCATCGGTGCGGTCGAGCCGCAGCGGCGTCACCGAGACGTAGCGCGCGGCAAGCGCGGCGAGATCGGTGCCTTCGGCCGGCGCATCCATCATCGCCGCACGCTCGAAGCCGATCCAGAAATACGGATTGCCGCGTCCGTCGTGACGGCGATCGATCTTCAGGAAACCCTGATTGCGCTTGCCCTGCCGCGTGATCCGGATGCCCTTGACGTCATCGGGCATACAGGACGGGAAGTTGACATTGATGACGGTGTTGCGGGGAACGCCTGCGCCGATCACCTTGCGGATGATGTCGGGTCCGAATTTCAGCGCGGTCTCCCACAGCGGCGCGTTGCGCGTCTCGATCGAAAACTCCTGCGATAACGCAAACGACGGAAAGCCCAGGATGGTGCCTTCCAGCGCGCCGGCGATGGTGCCGGAATAGACCACGTCCTCGGCGACGTTGCGGCCCTTGTTGACGCCGCTCAGCACGAGATCGGGCAGCTTGTCTCCGAGGATGTGGCGCGCGCCCATGATGACGCAATCGGTCGGCGTGCCGCGCACCGCGAAATGACGCGGGCTGACTTCGCGCAGACGCAACGGATCGTTGAGCGACAGCGAATGCGACACGCCGGACTGGTCGAGCTCGGGGGCGACGATCCAGACGTCGTCGGACAATGAGCGTGCGATCTGCTCGACGACCTGCAGGCCGGGGGCGTGGATGCCGTCATCATTGGTGCAGAGAATTCGCATCCGTCAAAGTGCCCTTTGTTTCGATCCAACGCGGGTTTCTTGGGCCGCGGCTCCTGATTTGATTGCCGTCTTAACCGGCTAGGACCGTGGAGGCAAACCCGGCCCCTGCCATCGCGCCGAGGCGATGCGCCATGGATGCACGAATCTGCCGCTGCCGGCGATCTTGCGGTCGAACACCGGCCAGGCCGGCCGCCGAACGGACGCGAGGCCTGATGGTGAGGGCGGCGGCATAGGCGCCTCCGGCTCAACCGGTGCAGCCTGGCGAGCTTCGGGGGGTTCGGATATGGGAGCTTCGGACCTGATCGGGTCGGCCTCTGGAAGCTCAGGCTTGGGAGCCTCGCGTTCGGCAGGCTCAGCCCTGGGCGATTCGACCTTGGGCGGTTCAGTCCTTTGAACTTCAGGCTTGAGCTGTTCGGGAGTGACCGAGGCCGCCTGGAGAAGCTCGGGCCGCGGAGCCTTCGGAAGCTCCGACTTGAGGATCTCGGATTCGATGGATTCAATCTTCCGAGGTTCAAGATTCGAAGGCTCAGGCTTCGGCGCTTCAACCTTGGGCGTTTCAAGCTTCGGCGGTTCGGGTCCGGGCGGCGGCCGCGCGGGCGCCTCTTCGGCCGGCTTTGCGACGGGCGCGACCGATCTCGATTTCAGCCTCGCCAGCAGCTCCTCGATCGAGGGCACCGATTCCGCGTCACGCGGAGCACGCGGCGCGGCGGGCGGCGCGGCCCGGACCGGAGCCAGCGGCGGCGGGACGGGTGCGGATGCGGGCAGATCGGCCGGCGCCAAATCGGCGAACTTGCCGCGCGCGATCTCCAACGCCTTGTCGAAGTCCGGCCTGTCGATCCAGGCCTTCGTTTGTATCTCGGTCACGCGCGCTTCCCACAAGCGCGCGGCCTCGATGTCGTAGTAGCCCATCTGCTTCTGATTGATCAGCTGCAGACCGTGGCCCGTGACGGCCCATTGTCGACCAAGCCAGTGGATGTCCCGGTGGAGCGGCATCACACTGGCCCTCGCCTCACATGCCGTGCTCGATGACTTTGAGCCCGCCCATGTAGGGCTGCAGCACATCGGGCACCGCGATCGAGCCGTCCTGCTGTTGGTAGGTCTCCATGACAGCGATCAACGCGCGCCCGACCGCCGTGCCGGAGCCGTTCAGCGTATGCACGAAGCGCGGCTTGCCGTCGGGGCCGCGATAGCGCGCATCCATGCGACGCGCCTGGAAATCCCCACACACCGAGCAGCTCGAAATCTCGCGATAGGCGCCGCCATCGCCCTGCCCCGGCATCCACACCTCGATGTCGTAGGTCTTCTGCGCGGAGAAGCCCATGTCGCCGGCGCACAGCGTCATCACACGATAATGCAGGTCGAGCTTCTGCAGAACCTGCTCGGCGCAGGACAGCATGCGCTCGAGCTCGTCCTTGCTGGCTTCGGGCGTCGTGATCGACACCAGTTCGACCTTCGTGAACTGATGCTGTCGGATCATGCCGCGCGTGTCGCGTCCCGCCGCACCGGCTTCGGCGCGGAAGCACGGCGTCAGCGCTGTGAGCCGCATCGGCAGCTCCTTTTCGTCGAGGATGGATTCGCGCGCGAGGTTGGTCAGCGAGACTTCGGCAGTCGGGATCAGGCCCAAGCGCTCGCTGCGCAGATCGGCATTCGGCGCCGACAGCAATTCGCCCTTGATCGCCCAGAACTGATCGTCCTCGAATTTCGGCAACTGTCCTGTGCCGAACATCACGGCGTCGCGCACCAGCAGCGGCGGATTGATCTCGGCGTAGCCGTGCTCGCCGGTGTGCAAATCGAGCATGAACTGCCCGATCGCACGCTCGAGCCGCGCCAGTCCCTTCTTCAGCACGACGAAGCGCGCACCGGACAATTTCGCCGCCGCCTCGAAATCCATATAGCCGAGCGCGGTGCCGAGATCGTCATGCAGCTTCGGTGCAAAGCCGTAGTCGCGCTTCTTGCCGAACACATGGTGCTGGACGTTGCCGTGCTCATCGGTGCCGTCGGGCACCTCGTCGAGCGGCAGATTGGGAATCGACGACAGCTCCTTGGTCAGCTCGTCATCGGATGATTTCGCGGCCAGCTCGAGCTCTGGCATCGTGGTCTTGAGCTCGGCGACTTCGGCCATCAGCTTGGCGGCGCGCGCCTCGTCCTTGGCCTTCTTGGCGTCGCCGATCTCCTTCGAGGCCGCATTGCGCCGCGCCTGGGCCTGCTCGGATGCCAGGATCGCCGCACGCCGCTTCTCGTCGATCGCCAGCAGCGACGGCGACAGAGCCTCAAGTCCGCGGCGCTTCAGGCCGGCGTCGAAGGCTGTCGGGTTGTCGCGGATCGCTTTGATGTCGTGCATGGCAGTCGGGGTCCTAACGTCGCTCGGGCAGATAGCGTTGTATGCCAACGTTTGCGTTGTATGTTTCCACTACCACGACTGTCATCGCCCGCGAAGGCGGGCGATCCAGTATTCCAGAGACGTCGGCGTGTCACCGAGAAGCCGCGGCGCACTGGATACCCCGCTTTCGCGGGGTATGACACCGAATGTGACGTGAAGACAGCCCTACTCGGCCGGGTTGGTCGCCGATGGCGCCCCGGACGAGGTGCTCGAGGCCGCGGCCTTCTTCTCCACGATCCGGACCGCGATGATGGCGCCTTCATAGAGCGCGAGCAGCGGGATCGCGAGCGAGGCCTGGCTCAGCACATCGGGTGGCGTCAGCACGGCGGCGATGATGAAGGCGATTACGATAAAGTAGCGCCGTTTCTCCCTCAGCATCTTCGAGGTGACGATGCCGATGCGGCCGAGCAGCGTCAGGATCACCGGCAGCTGGAACGCGATGCCAAAGGCGAAGATCAGCGACATCATCAGCGAGAGATACTCACCGACCTTCGGCAGCAACTGAATCTGCGCGGTCTCCGCGCCGGCGGTCTGCTGCATGCCGAGCGAAAAACGGGTCAACATCGGGAAGACCACGAAATAAACCAGCATCGCGCCCATCACGAAGAATATCGGTGTGGCGACCAAATACGGCAGGAACGCATTGCGCTCGTGCTTGTAGAGCCCGGGCGCCACGAACATGTAGACCTGCCCGGCAACAATCGGGAACGAGATGAAGGCCGCCCCGAACATTGCGAGCTTGAGCTGGGTGAGAAAATATTCGAGCAGCGCCGTATAGATGAATTTCGAATTCTCCGGTCCCGCCACCCAGATGAAAGGCCAGACCAGGACGTTGAAGATCTGCTTGGCGAAGAAGAAGCAGATGATGAAGGCCACAGCGAAGCCGAGCAGTGCCTTGATCAGCCGCGAGCGCAGCTCGATCAGATGATCCATCAAGGGGGCCTTGCTGGCCTCGATATCTTCGGCGCTCATGACGCCCTCGCGTCCTTGAGCACGTCAGGCTGCGCCGGCGTCTCGTCCTGCGCAGGCGCCGGCTCGGACTTCACCTCGCTGGTGATCGCGAGCGGCTCGCCGGTGGCAGCGTGCGTCTCGGCCTCGACGAAGGTTTCCGGTGTCGGTGGTGCGGGTGTTGTCGGGGTCACCGGTGCGTCGCTTGAGGTCACCGGCGCGTCGATCGCAGACGCGACCTGCGCATCGACCGGCTTGTCGATCTGCAGGGCGTCGCTGACGTCCTTGTGCAGCGAGGTCATGATGTTGCCGCTGGTGATGCCGGTTGCGGCTTCCCTGACCTCGTCAAAACTCTTCTTGAGGTCGGCCATCTCGGCCTCGCGCATGGCTTCCTGGAACTGGCCCTGGAATTCCGAGGCCATCTTCCGGGCCTTGCCCATCCATTGCCCGACCATGCGCAGCACGCCCGGCAGCTCTTTCGGGCCGATGGCGATCAGCGCGACGACCGCGATGACGACCAGTTCACTCCACCCGATATCGAACATGAATTGTTCCGCCCAAGCGCGCCGCCATCGGCCCCATCGGTCCTAACAGGATCTGGGGCTGCCGGCGCCTTTTCTCATCGGCGTCCATAACGCGTCTCTACGGCGACGTCACCGTTTCGCGCGAAGAAAAACGTCGAAATATGCGTCAGTACAAGCGCGTTAGACGGCCTTGCTGCCGACGTCCTGGCGCGCGGCCGACGGCGCCGCATTGTGATCGATCGCCTTGGTGGACTCCGGCTTGTCCGCGACCTTGTCGTCGTCCTGCATGCCTTTCTTGAAGGCCTTGATGCCTTGGGCGACGTCACCCATCAGGTCCGAAATCTTGCCGCGTCCGAACAGCAGCAGGACCACTGCGATCACGACGATCCAGTGCCAAATGCTAAGCGAACCCATCCTGCAACCCTCCAGAAATGGCCGGTGGACCGGCCTGAACATGGCCGGAAGTTAGGCCCCCGGGGTGTCAAAAACAAGGACCTCGGCCGCGGCAAATCGCTGTCGCGGCTACGTAATATTGCTAGGCTTAACCGGGAATATTCCGGGCTATTCGCCCTTCTCCTCAGCGCCGTCGTCATCGCCCGCGTGGTCGATGTGCTCTTCCGGCTCATCAGCGTCAGGTTCGGCCGTGTCGACCTCGGCGGCAACGTCCGCTTCGAGGTCGGTTTCGGCCTCGGCTGTCGTTTCGAGCTCGACAGTCCCAACCTCGGCGGCCTCAACCTCGGCAACCGCTTCGCTGTCGGTTTTCGGTTCCTCGGCTTCCGGCTCGACGGCCGGCGCGAGCAGCAGTTCCAGCGTGTCGCCGGGCTCCAGCGGCTCCTCGTCCTCCCGCAGCGTCGCATCATCCGATGGCGACGGAACGGAAAAGCCGGTCGGCAGCCGCGAGTCGAGCAGGCCGGTGCCCTTCAGCTCCTCGAGTCCCGGCAGGTCGCCGAGCGCTTCCAGGCTGAACTGTGTCAGGAAGGCGTCGGTAGTTCCGAAGGTCAACGGACGGCCCGGCGTCTTGCGGCGGCCGCGCGGGCGAATCCAGCCGGTCTCCAGCAGCACGTCGATCGTTCCCTTCGACGTCACCACGCCGCGAATCTCTTCGATCTCGGCACGGGTCACCGGCTGGTGATAGGCGACGATCGCCAGCACCTCGATCGCGGCACGCGACAGCTTCCGTGTCTCGGTGCTCTCGCGCGTCATCAGCCACGACAGATCGCCGGCGGTACGGAACGTCCACTTGTTGGCGACCCGAACCAGGTTGACGCCGCGCGGCGCATATTCCGCCTGCAGCTGCGCAAGCGCCGCCTTGATATCGACGCCGTCGGGCATCCGCTTTGCCAGCGTTGCCTGATCGATCGGCTCGGCCGATGCGAACAACAGGGCTTCAAGGAGCCGCAATTCCTCAGGACGCGCTACCGGATGATCCATAGGAGAAACCTCCTCCTCGGGCTCGTCTCTGCGCACTTCCGCCAAGCTTGCCATGGGCCTGCTCTCCTTCTTCCACTTACTCAACCGACAGGTCCGGCGCAGCCATTGCGGCCTGCGCTTGACGCTTTCGGAAATAGATCGGCGCGAACGCCTGCTTCTGGTTGATTTCCATCTCGCCCTCGCGAACCAGTTCGAGGGCAGCAGCGAAGCTCGATGCGAACACCGTCGCCTTCTGCTTGGGATCGGCGACGTAGTTCATCAGGTACTCGTCGAGGCAGCTCCAGTCCTCGGCAAGGCCGACCAGCCGCTCCAACGAGGCGCGCGCTTCGGCTAGCGACCACACAGTCCGCTTGGCCAGATGCACCGAGGTCAGCACGCGTGACGCGCGCTGCGTGGCATAGGCCGACAGCAGGTCGTACAGGGTCGCGGTGAACTTCGGATGCTTGATCTCGGCGATCGATTCCGGATTGCCGCGCGGAAAGATATCGCGCTGGAACTGCGGCCGGTTCATCAGCCGGTTCGCAGCCTCGCGGATTGCCTCCAGGCGGCGCAGCTGGTTGGCGAGCGCGGTCGCCATTTCCTCGGCGCTCGGCCCCTCCGCAGTCGGCGGTTCGGGCAGCAGGAGCCGCGACTTCAAGAAGGCAAGCCAGGCGGCCATCACCAGATAGTCGGCCGCAAGCTCGAGGCGGATTTTGCGCGCGGCCTCGATGAACGACAGATACTGGTCGGCGAGCGCAAGGATCGAAATCTTCGACAGATCGACCTTCTGCTGTCGCGCCAACGTCAACAACAGGTCGAGCGGGCCTTCATAGCCCTCGACGTCGACCACCAGCGCCGGTTCGCCGTCGGCGAGATCGGCCGGCCGCCCGGTCTCAAACGATAGAATTTCAGCGGTCATGCCGTCCCTACCCGATCCAACAACGCATCCAGTTCAGCCCGTGCCGCCTGCCGGTCGAGCGGCTCAGGCTGCTTCCGCGCGGCGAGCACAGCCTTGGCCCGTTCATGCGCCTTGCCGGCCAGTTCCGGCGTCTCCCGCGCGACCTCGCGCATTTCGTCGATATTGCCGTTGCAGTGCAGAACCATGTCGCAACCGGCGTTGACGATGGCGCGGGTCCGTTCGGCAATTGATCCGGCCAGCGCATTCATCGACACGTCATCACTCATCAACAAACCTTGGAACCCGATCAGGCGGCGAATCACCTGTTCGATGATTGTCGCAGAAGTCGTCGCCGGATGGACGGGGTCCAGCGCGCTAAACACAACATGTGCGGTCATCGCCATCGGCAGGTCCGCCAGCGGCCGAAACGCGGCAAAATCGGTCCGTTCCAGCTCTAGTCTCGCGGTATCGACCGTCGGAAGGCGGAAATGGCTGTCCGCGGTGGCGCGGCCATGGCCGGGAATGTGCTTGAGAACCGGCAGCACGCCGCCCTGTTCCAGCCCGTCCGTGACCGCACGGGCGATCGCCGCGACCTTGTCCGGCTCGGTTCCATAGGCCCGGTTGCCGATCACCGCATCCGCGCCGGCCACCGGAACGTCGGCCAATGGAAGGCAATCGACGGTGATTCCGACGTCGATCAGGTCGGCCGCAATCAGCCGTGAGCTGAGCCGGGCCGCTGTCAGGCCTAGCTTCGGATCGATGTCGTAGAGCGCGCTGAAGCTCGCGCCGGGCGGATAGACCGGCCAATGCGGCGGGCCGAGCCGCTGCACCCGGCCACCCTCTTGGTCGATCAGGACCGGGGCATCGGCCATGCCGGCCACCGACCTGAGTTCCCTAACAAGAGCTGCCACTTGGGCAGGACTCTCGATGTTGCGCTTGAACAGGATGAAGCCCCATGGACGCTCGGCGCGAATGAATTCGCGTTCAGCGTCGTTGAGGACCAGCCCGGATGTGCCCGTGATGAATGCGCGGTTCGCCATTCGGCCGATTAGGCCGTATGCAGCTCACGGGTCAAGGAAACGGCCTTTAATTTCTTTGGATGAGGCACTGCGGCCCACCGGCCGACATCAGGCTCCGGCACACTTGGTTCGCCTCTTCCGACGACGCGAACGGGCCGGCAAAGGCGCGGTAGTAGACGCCCTTCTCACCGAGATCGACGCGTTTCACCACCAAAGGCTGCGAACCGAGCACGCTGCGATACTTGCCTTGCAGCGTCCGATAGGACGACTGCGCGTCCGCCTCGTTCTTCTGCGACGACACCTGAACAAGATATCCACCGCCACCAACCGAGGCAGTCGAGGTCGACGCCACCCGGGTCGGAGGCGCGGCCGGAGCCGCGTCGGCCTGCCCGGGAGCCAGCGACATTGGCGCGTTCACGCTGGCATTGGCCGCAGCCGGATTACCACGCGACACCGGTGGCTTCGCCGCCGTCGGAGGTTTCGCCGGCACGGCGGCCGTGGCTTGCGTGCCATCGGGCGAATCGCCTTTGACCGCGAGCGTGCGAACCTTGCGCGGCTCGTTGTTCGGCAGCGTCCCGTTCGCGGTGATCGGCGCCGGCGCGGGTTGCGCCGTCTGCACACTGGCCACCGGCGGCGGATTCGCATTCGCATTCAGCGCCGGAAACACCACGCGCGGTCCGGCGGTCTTCGAATTGACGTCGACCGGCGCCTCCTCACGCGACACGATCTTCTCGGTGCCGTCACCCGCTGCCATGCGATCCGGTGTCTTGGCCGGCGCATCGGCCTGGGCCGGGATCACCTTGGTCGGCGTGTTGTCGGCCTTGATGATCGGCGGCTCGCCGCTGCGGGGCGAGCCGACATAGGTCCGGTAGGCGTACGCGCCACCGACGCCGAACACGCCAAGCGCCAGCACCGCAGCGACCGTCATCAGGCCGCTGCTCCGTCGGCGCGGTTCAGGCTCTTCTTCGTCGGCTTCATACGCATAGGGATCGTCCGGATAGGACGGATCGCGCTGCAAATCCTGTTCGCCGGCTTCCAGCTGGCCGTAGAGCGCTTCGTCATAGCGCGACGGATCGTGGCTCTGATCGCCGCTCTGATAGGGCGGCTCGTCGTCAAAGGCCTCGGGTTGCCTGGGGGGCTCGACCGGCCGATAGGTCGCGACCGGTTCGGGCGCAGGCGGCTGTGCCTGCTGGGCCGCATAGCGGTGCAACGGATGCACCGGCTTCGGCTGGTAGTCCTGCTCGGGTTCTTCGTACGCCGTGTGCTGCACGGGCGGCGGAGCGACGGTCTCCTGCCGCGCGCGCTGCATCCAGGGCGGCGGGCCCGCGGGCGGCGCATCCTCGTCCTCGGCCTGCGGATCATAGTGTTGCGGCCGCGCGTTGGCGCGCGACTGCAACGGACGCGGCGGCGTCTTGTTCGCGGCGCCGAATGGATCCGTCTGGCCGATCAGCCGAGCCAGTTCGGCGAGCGGATCGCTCTCGGCCCTGGGTGCCGCGTCGGTGGAAAAAAGTCGGTCCTGATATCGATCAGCCATCGTGATGATGCATCCCCTTCGGGACAGCGCCAAGATCGCCGGCACAGCCGGTCCGAACGAGTTGGCCCCTGCCAGATGCCCTCACAAATCCCCACTCGTGAGGGCCTAATGCCCCTGCCTACCGCATCTCGGTTGGAGCACGGACGCCTAGAACAGCTAAGCCCGATGCCAGAACCGAGACGACGCCCTGAACCATTGCCAGTCGCGCCCTCGTGATCTCTGCATCATTATTGATAATGAAGCGTAAATAGGGCAAATCGCGCCCCTTGGTCCACAGCGCGTGAAATTCACTGGCCAAATCATATAGATAAAAAGCGATTCGGTGCGGCTCATGTGCCACCGACGCAGCCTCGATCATCCGTGGATAAAGCGCCAGCCGCCTGAGCAGCTCGAGCTCGGCCGGGTCGGTCAACCGCTCGACCGCAGCGTTCCGCAGATAGGCCAGCCGCGCCTCGTCGGTCTCGGGCAGATCGGGAACCGCCTCCTCCCGCGCATTGCGGAAGATCGAATGGCCGCGGGCGTGACCGTACTGCACGTAGAAGACGGCGTTGTCCTTTGACTGCTCGATCACCTTGGCGAGGTCGAAATCGAGCACCGCGTCGTTCTTGCGGAACAGCATCATGAACCGGACCGCGTCCGAGCCGACCTCGTCGACCACTTCGCGCAGCGTGACGAATTCGCCGGAGCGTTTCGACATCTTCATCGGCTCGCCGTCACGCAGCAGCTTGACGAGCTGCACGATCTTGATGTCGAGCTCGGCCTTGCCAGCGGAGACCGCCTTCACGGCCGCCTGCATGCGCTTGATGTAGCCGCCGTGATCGGCGCCGAACACGTCGATCATGCTGGTGAAGCCGCGCTCGAACTTGTCGCGGTGGTTGGCGATGTCAGACGCGAAATAGGTGTACGAGCCGTCCGACTTGATCAGCGGACGATCGACGTCGTCACCGTAGGCGGTGGCGCGGAACAGCGACTGCTCGCGATCCTCGTAGTCCTCGACCGGCTTGCCCTTCGGCGGCGGCAGGCGGCCCTCGTAGATGTCGCCCTTGGCGCGCAGGAAATCGATGGTCTCGGCGACCTTGTTGTTGCCGGACGTGATCAGCGAGCGCTCGGAGAAGAACACATCGTGATGGATGTTGAGCGCGGCGAGATCGCCCTTGATCATCTCCATCATCATGACGATCGCCTTGTCGCGCACGATTGGCAGCCACGCGGCTTCCGTCATGTCGAGCAGCTTCTCGCCGTATTCCTTGGCGAGCGCCGCGCCGACCGGCACGAGGTAATCGCCGGGATAGAGCCCTTCCGGGATCGCGCCGATGTCCTCACCGAGCGCCTCGCGGTAACGCAGGAACGCCGAGCGCGCGAGCACGTCGACCTGCGCGCCGGCGTCGTTGATGTAATATTCGCGACAGACGTCGAAGCCCGCGAACTGCAGCAGGCTGCACAGCGCATCGCCGAACACGGCGCCGCGGCAATGGCCGACATGCATCGGCCCGGTCGGGTTGGCCGAGACGTATTCGACATTGACCTTCTCGGCCTTGCCGATGTCGCTGCGTCCGTAGGCTGAGCCGGCGGCCAGCACAGCGCGCAACGCGTCCGCCCAGACCTGCGGCTTCAAGGTCAGGTTGATGAAGCCGGGCCCGGCGACGTCAACGGACGCCACCAGCGCGTCGGCACGCAGCCGCTCGGCGATCTTGTCGGCGAGCTCGCGCGGCTTAGCCTTGGCCTCCTTGGCGAGCACCATCGCGGCATTGGTCGCCATGTCGCCATGACTGGCATCGCGCGGCGGCTCAACCACCACGCGGGACAGATCGATGCCCGCGGGCCAGTTGTCCTCGGCAGCGACAGCGGCACAGATCGCGTGCACGCGCGCCAGCATGTCGGCAAAAAGGTGTGATGGTGCAGTGGTGTCGGCCATGGCAGGGCGCTAACGCAAATCCGGGGTCGAGTCAAAAAGCCTTTGGTGTTCGATCAGGGCAAAACGGTCGGTCATCCCGGCAATGAAATTGCCGATCCGCCTGTTCCGCGCGCTCCCGGTCTCCTGCACGCTCCCCTCGATCCATTCCGCCGGCAGGTCGCCCGGCGATTGCCGGTAACGCTCATAGAGATTGCGGACCACTTGCTCCGCCTCCCGCATCACAAGCATCACCCGCCGGTGGCGATACATCCGCCGGAACAGGAATGCCTTGATCGCCGCCTCCTGCTCGGCCACCTCAGGCGGAAACGCGATCAGCGGCGCGTTGTGGTGCCGCACGTCCTGGGCCGATTGCGGCTGCGCGGCCGCAAGGCGCCGGGTCGCCTCGTTGAAGACGGCGCTGATGAAATGCGAGATCAGCTCACGCACCAGTTCGGCACCGCGCCGGACCTCGTCGAGCACGGGATAATGGCGATCGATCTCGGCGATGATCTCTGCGGTCAGCGGCATCTCCTTGAGGTCGTCGACCGCAAACAGACCGGCGCGGAGGCCGTCGTCGATATCGTGCGCGTCATAGGCTATGTCGTCGGCGAAGGCCGCGATCTGCGCCTCGAGCGAGGCATAGCTCCAGAGCTCGAGATCGTAGGTCTGGTTGTAGTCGGCGATCCCGATCGGAAGTCCGCTGTCGAGGTAGCGCCCGCTAGGTGCGCCGTTGCGTTCGGTCAGCGGGCCGTTGTGCTTGACGATGCCCTCGAGCGACTCCCAGGTCAGGTTCAGCCCGCCGAATTCGGGGTAGCGATGTTCCAGCGAGGTGACGACGCGCAGCGCCTGCGCATTGTGGTCGAAGCCGCCATCATCCTTGAGGCAGTCATCGAGCGCCCGCTCCCCGGCATGCCCGAACGGCGGATGGCCGAGATCGTGCGCCAGCGCCAGCGTCTCGGTCAGATCCTCGTCGACCCCGAGCTGGCGCGCCAATGCGCGGGCGATCTGCGCGACTTCCAGCGAGTGGGTCAGCCTGGTGCGATAATGATCGCCCTCGTGGAAGACGAAGACCTGGGTCTTGTGCTTGAGGCGGCGGAACGCGGTGGAATGGATCACCCGGTCACAGTCGCGCCGGAACGGGCTGCGGGTCCGGCTCGGCGGCTCCAAGACAAGCCGTCCGCGGCTGCGGTCGGGATCGCAGGCATAAGGCGCGCGGGGGGCAGCCATTCCGACCGACACGGTATTTTAGTCCTTATCCATTTGATTCCATGGTCCGACGCACTTAACTATGACTGAGGCGGCGGACCAAATGAATTGGGCATGACGCCGGGCATGATCCGATCAGATCATGCACAGATTGGGTTTCGGAGACCGACCATGACTGCTGCCATCACCGTCAGCGAACGGGCCGCCCGCCGGATCGGACAGATCCTCAGCAAGGAAGGCGACGGTGCCAAGCTGCGCATTTCGGTCGAGGGCGGCGGCTGCTCCGGTTTCCAGTACAAGTTTGACGTCGAGCGCACCCAGGCCGATGACGACCTCGTGATCGAGCGCGACAGCGCCGTGGTGCTGATCGACCCCGCCTCGGTCCCGTTCCTCGCGGGCTCGGAGGTCGACTTCGTCGACGACCTGATCGGCGCCTCGTTCCGCGTCGTCAATCCGAACGCCACCGCGTCCTGCGGCTGCGGCACCAGCTTCTCGATCTGACGCTTCCTCGCCTGACGCGACCTCGTGACGCGAGCCGGTAACCGGTTCGCGGGACACTAGGTTATTCCGCCGCGACCACCTGCGGGCGCTCGACGTCGCCGCCCGCCTCCGCCTGCGGATCGAGCTTGCGCCGCAACCTGCGGTCGATGCGGTCGAGATAGATGTAGATGACCGGCGTGATGAACAGCGTCAGCAACTGCGACACGCAGAGGCCGCCGACCACCGCGACGCCGAGCGGCTGACGCAGTTCGGCGCCCGCGCCCGCACCGAGCGCGATCGGCAGCGTGCCGAAGATCGCCGCGAACGTCGTCATCATGATCGGACGGAAACGCAGCAGCGCCGCCTCGCGGATCGCGTGCTCGGCGCTGAGGCCGACGCGGCGGCGCTCCAGTGCGAAGTCGACCATCATGATCGCGTTCTTCTTGACGATGCCGACCAGCATCACGATGCCGATCATCGCGATCACCGACAGCTCCATCCCGAACAGCATCAGCGTCAGGATCGCGCCGATGCCGGCCGACGGCAGGCCGGAGATGATCGTGATCGGATGGATGAAACTCTCGTAGAGAATGCCGAGGATCACGAAGGCCGCAAACACGGCGGCGAGGATCAGCACGCCCTGCCCGCGCAGCGAATCCTGGAACACCTGCGCGGTGCCGGAGAATCCGGTCGCAATCGTCGGCGGCAGATTCGCGTTCTGCTCGAGCTCGGTGATCTTGTCGACCGCGTAGCCGAGCGAATTGCCCGGCGCGAGATTGAACGAGATCGTCACCGCCGGCTGCTGGCCCTGGTGGTTGATCTGCAGCGGCCCGACCGTCGGCACCAGCCGCGCCACCGCATCCAGCGGAATGGTCTGGCCGTTCGCGGTCTTCATGTAGAGCTTCGAGAGATCGGACGGATCGACGCGGAACTGCGGCTGCACCTCCAGGATGATCTGGTAGTCGTTCGACGGCATGTAGATGGTGCCGACCTGCCGCGAACCGTAGGCATTGTAGAGCTGGTTGCGGACCTGATCGACGGTGATGCCGTACACCGCCGCCTTCTCGCGGTCGATGTCGACCGTCATCTGCGGGTTCTTGATGTAGAGGTCGGTGGTGACGTCGAGCAGCCCTGCGATCTTCTCGATCTTGTCGCGCATCTCGGGCGCCAAGCGGTACAGTGCCTCGGTGTCGCCGCTCTGCATCACATACTGATACTGGCTCTTGGAGATGCGGCCGCCGATGTTGAGGTTCTGGACGCTCTGGAAGAACGCCTGCATGCCCGGGATCTCGCGCGCCTTCTGGCGCAGCCGTCCGATCACGACAGCAGCGTTGTCGCGGGTCTTCTGCGGCTTCAGCGCGATGAACAAGCGGCCGTAATTGGTGGTCGGATTGGGACCGCCGGAGCCGACTGTCGAATTGATGTAATCGATCGCCGGATCGGTCCGCATCACCTCGACCAGCGCCTGCTGGCGCACCTTCATTGCTTCGAACGAGGTATCGGTCGCCGCTTCCGTCACACCGATCAGGAAGCCGGTGTCCTCCTGCGGGAAGAAGCCCTTCGGCACGATCATGTAGAGATAGACGGTGCCGCCGAGCGTCGCGAGCGTCACGATCAGCATCAGGGCCTTCTTGGCCAGCACCCAGTCCAGCGCCCACTCATAGGCGCGCAGCCAGGCCTCGAACATCGCCTCGAACGCCCGCAGCACGATGTTCGGCCGCTTGGTGGCGTCATGCGCGCGCAGCACGCGGGCGCACAGCATCGGCGTCAAGGTCAGCGACACGAAGCCGGACACGATGATCGCGACCGAGATCGTGACGGCGAATTCGCGGAACACGCGGCCGACGATGCCGCCCATCAGCAGCACCGGGATGAACACCGCGATCAGCGAAAAGGTGATCGAGATGATGGTAAAGCCGATCTCGCGGGCGCCCTTCAGCGCCGCCTCGAACGGCCTCATGCCGTGCTCGATGTGGCGGACGATGTTCTCCAGCATGACGATGGCGTCGTCGACCACGAAGCCGACCGAGAGCGTCAGCGCCAGCAGCGTCATGTTGTTGATCGAGTAATCCAGCGCGTACATCGCCGCACAGGTGCCGAACAGCGAGATCGGCACCGCCAGCGCCGGAATGAACGTCGCCGACGCCGAGCGCAGGAACAGGAAGATCACCAGGATCACGAGCGCGACCGCGATCAGCAGGGTCTCCTCGACGTCGCTGACCGCCTGCCGGATCGAGACCGAGCGGTCCATCATGACCTGCATGGTCACCGAGGGCGGGATCGCGGCGCGCAGCGACGGCAATTTCGCCAGCACGGCATCGACGACGGCCACGGTGTTGGCGTCGGGCTGCTTCTGGATCGCGAGCACGATCGCCCGCTCGTCGTTCATCCAGGTCGCGATCTTGTCGTTCTCGACGCTGTCATAGACCTTGGCGATCTCGTCGAGGCGAACCGGCGAGCCGTTGCGCCAGGCGACGTAGATCTGGCGGTAGTCGGCCGCCTTGTCCATCTGGCCGGAGGCCTGCAGTGCGACGTCCTGCTTGGGGCCGTTCAGCGTGCCGACCGGGGTCGAGGAATTGGCGCGCGACACCGCGGCGCGGATGTCTTCCATCGAGACGCTGCGGGCAGCCGCAGCCTCCGGATCGGCCTGAACGCGGATCGCAAACTTCTGCGCGCCGTAGATCAGCACCTGCGCGACGCCGGGCAGCTGCGACAGCGCCTGCCCGATCGTGATGTCGCCATATTCGTTGACCGCCGACAGCGGCAGCGTCGCCGACCCCAGCGAGACGAACAGCACCGGGAAGTCTGCCGGATTCACCTTCCGGAAACTCGGTGGAATCGTCATTTCGATCGGCAGACGGCGCTGTGCGATCGTCAGCGCCGTCTGCACGTCGAGCGCGGCGGCATCGATGTTGCGGTTGAGGTCGAACTGGATGGTGATGACGCTCGTGCCCTGCGAGGAGTTCGAGTTCATCGAGGAGATGCCGGCAATGGTCGAGAGCTGGCGCTCGATGATGCCGGCGACCGACGCAGCCATGGTGTCGGCGCTGGCGCCCGGCAGCGTGGCCGTCACCGCGATGGTCGGGAAGTCGACCTTGGGCAGCGCCGAGACCGGCAGCAGGCGGAAGCCGAACACGCCGAATGCGATGATCGACGCCGTAATCAGCGTCGTCATGACCGGGCGGCGGATGCAGAGCTCGGAGAGCGTCATCGGTCAGGCTCCGGCCTTGCGCGCCCGCAGCTCGACCCGCGATCCCTCCGACAGCAGCAACTGGCCGTCGACGACGATGCTTTCATCGCCGGCCAATCCGTCCGAGATCACCGATGAGCCCTGGAAGGTGCGATCGACCTTGACTGGCCGGACCTTGGCGACGCCGTCCTGGACCACGAAGACGAAATTGCCGTTTTGGCTGCGCTGGACTGCGACCGTCGGCACCACGACCGCATCCTCGCTGCGGATAATCAGCTTGGTCTGCACGATGGTGCCGGGCCACAGCGTCTCGTTCGCGTTGTTCATGATGCCGCGCACCGTCACCATGCCGGTGGTCGCGTCGACGGCATTCTCGACCATGGCGACCTTCCCGCTCTCGGAGCGCTGATGGCCGGGAATGGTCGCGATCACCTTGGGATCATCCTTCCCCATGGCGTCGCGCAGATCGACCAGCGCACGCTGGGGAATGGCAAAGGTGACATAGACCGGCGCCATCTGGTTGATGACCGCGAGCGGCTGGGTGTCGGCGGGGCGGACGAAGTTCCCGACCTTGACGTTGGCGGCGCTGATCCGCCCCGCGAATGGCGCGCGGATCACGGTGTAGCTCTTCTGGACGCGGAGGTTTTCCAGCGCGAATTGGTCGGCCTTGATGGTGCCGATCAGGACGTCGGACTGGGTTTTTGCGTTGTCGAGGTTGACCTGCGTGGTCGCGCCCTTGCCGACCAGTTCGGTATAGCGGCGGAGGTCGCGCTGCGCGCCCTCGAACTGGGCCTGGTCGCGCGCCAGGACGCCCTCGGCCTGCTCGATCTGGGCGTCGATCTGCCGTGCGTCGAGCATGAACAGCAGGTCGCCCTCATTGACCCTGGCGCCGTCCTCGAAATGCACCGAGACGATGGTGGTTTCCAGCCGCGACTTCAGCGCCACGCTGGAGATCGGCGTGACCTGTCCGATCGCGTCGACATCGACCGGGACCGATCTGCGTTCGGCCTTGGCGAGATCCACCGAGACCACGCGCGGCCGCGCCGTCCCCTGCGAGGTGGCGGCACCGCCACCCATCCATGAAGCGCGGGTCATGTAAGCCGCCCCGGCCGCAATGCCGAGAACAGCGACAGTCAGAACCAAATTATGTTTCTTCATAAGTCTTGTACATGCGCCGCCCGCTTCCCTTCAGGGCCGGGACGCTTCGCAACTCCCCCATCGGCAATTGTTACGCCTTGTTTCCGGAGAGGGTTAGCACAGGCGGACCGCCCATGGTATGCCACCTAAGTAAAATCCTGCGGCTTCAATCCGGTCACTTGCATGCGCATCGCTACGTGGAACGTCAATTCGGTCCGGCAACGAATCGAGCTTCTGGTCGCTTGGCTGAAGGAGTGTTCCCCCGACATCGTCTGCCTGCAGGAGATCAAATGCGTCGACGACGCATTCCCCCGGCTCGAGGTCGAGGCGCTCGGATATAATGTCGTCACTCACGGCCAGAAGACCTTCAACGGCGTCGCGCTGCTGTCGAAGCTGCCGTTTGACGAGACCAAGTCGGGCCTCGCCGGCGACGACGAAGATGCCCACGCCCGCTTCCTCGAAGGCGTCGTTACGCTGAAACAGGGCGTGGTGCGGGTCGCGTGCCTTTATCTGCCCAACGGCAACCCCGCGAACACCGACAAATATCCGTACAAGCTCAAATGGATGTCGCGGCTTCTTGAGTACACGCGGGAACGGCTTAAGGCCGAGGAGCCGCTGATTCTGGCCGGCGACTTCAACGTCATTCCGGCGGCCCGTGACGTCTACAATCCGGCCGCCTGGGTCGACGATGCCCTGTTCCGTCCGGCGACCCGCGAAGCCTTCCAGTCGCTGCTCGGCCTCGGCCTGACCGATGCGCTGCGCGCGGTCAACGACGAGCCCGGCCAGTACACGTTCTGGGACTACCAGGCCGGCGCCTGGCAGAAGAACTGGGGCCTGCGGATCGACCATCTGCTGATGTCGCCGCAGGCGAGCGATCGGCTGATCGATGTCGGGATCGACAGCTATGTCCGCGCCTGGGAGAAGCCGTCCGACCATGTTCCGGTCTGGGCCGATCTCGATTTCGAGACCGCCTGAGCCTTGCCGGCCAAGCGACTGCCGGCAACGGGGGATATCAATCCCGGCTGCCCCTAGTCGCGACGACCCTGCACCCAGTGCTCGAGCATCTGCAGCGCCATCGCGCGGTCGTCTTCGGACGCCTTGGTGATCGCCCGGTTGTAGCTTTCCTTGATCCAGGCCTCGTCGGGCGTGGCGCTGTCACGCGCCAGGGTCAGCCACATCAGGCCACGTGCCCGCTGCGGCGGCAGCCGGTCGCCGTTGAACAGCATCTGGCCAAGCAGCGCCTGCGCCTGATGCTGGCCCTTCTGGGCGGCGAGCCCGAGCCAGCGTGCGCCATAGCGGAAATCGTCCCGCGAGGCATCCGGCGTCTTCAGGTACAGCCGGGCAAGGTCGTACTGGGCGTCGGCATTGCCGAAATAGGACGCCGCATAGGAGAACATCTCCCGGGCCCGCTCAGTGTCGGCCTTCACCTTGGAATTGGGAATGCCGCTCAGATAATAGCGGCCGAGCGCCACGAAGGCGTTGGCCACGATCGAGGCCTGCGGCGCCGACGGCGAATCCTCGGCATGCGCATTGGCTATCCGGCTAAAATACTCGAAGGCGCGCATGTCGTCCTGGATGACGCCGTCGCCCTCGGCGTACATCTTGCCGAGCTTCCACTGCGCGACGGGATGACCGCCCTCGGCCTGGTACTGCAGCGTGCTGAAGGACGAGGTCGGCGAGGTCGCCACAGGGGCAACCGGCGTGGCGGCCCGCTTCAGGGCGCCGGCCGTGCCGGGCTGCGGCGCGACCACCGGAAGAACGGTATCCTGGGGGTTGACCGGGGCGCCGTCGAATCCGAATCCGGGGCCCGCCACCGGGATGGCCCCTAACGCAAACGCAAATATCGCACGCTTAAACGTCCGCATAACACTGTTTCTCGTACGCGCCACCCGGATGGGTGACTGCGCCATCCACCGCCGGCCCCACTTGTTCGGCGTACTTCCACAGCGCACCAGTCGTGTGGTTAGTCGCCCGAGGGGCCCATTTGGTCTTACGGTTTGCGAGCTCGGCGTCGCTCAATTTTACGTCAAGTGTGCCGGCGACCGCATCGATCTCGATAATGTCGCCGTCCTGCAACAACCCGATCGGCCCGCCGACCGCCGCTTCGGGTCCAATATGGCCGATGCAGAAGCCACGGGTGGCGCCGGAGAACCGGCCATCGGTGATCAGGGCAATCTTGCCGCCCATCCCCTGCCCGGTCAGCGCCGCCGTGGTCGCCAGCATCTCCCGCATCCCAGGACCGCCCTTCGGCCCCTCGTAGCGGATCACAATCACTTCGCCTTCCTTGTAGGTGCGCTTCTGCACCGCCTCGAAGGCGTCTTCCTCGCGATCGAAGCACCGGGCCGGACCGGTAAACTTCAGGTTGGACATTCCCGCGACCTTCACGATCGCACCCTCCGGAGCGAGATTACCCTTCAGCCCGACAACGCCACCTGTCACGGTGATCGGATTATCGGCGGGCCGCACCACGTCCTGGTGCGGATTCCATTTCACGCTTTTGAGGTTTTCGGCGATCGTTCGGCCAGTGACGGTCAGGCAATTCCCGTGCAGGTGGCCATTGTCGAGCAGCGTTTTCATCAGCAGCGGAATGCCACCAACTTCAAACATGTCTTTGGCAACATAACGGCCGCCCGGCTTCAAATCCGCGACGTAAGGAGTCTTTTTGAAGATTTCCGCAACGTCGAACAAACTGAACTTGATGCCGCACTCATGGGCGATCGCCGGTAGGTGCAGCGCAGCATTGGTCGAACCACCTGAGGCTGCAACCACGGCCGCAGCATTTTCAAGGGCTTCGCGGGTGACGATGTCGCGGGGCCGGATGTTTTTCTCGATCAGCTCCATCACCTTCTCGCCGGCGGCGGCGCAGAAGGCATCGCGGATCTCGTAGGGCGCCGGAGCCCCGGCCGAATACGGCAGCGCGAGGCCGATCGCCTCGGAGACGGTCGCCATGGTGTTGGCGGTGAACTGGGCGCCGCAGGCGCCGGCCGACGGGCACGCCACCCGCTCGATCTCATCGAGATCCTCGTCCGACATGGCGCCGACCGAGTGCTTGCCGACCGCCTCGAACATGTCCTGCACAGTGACCGGCTGCCCGCGGAAGTTACCGGGCAGGATCGAGCCGCCATAGATGAAGATCGACGGCACGTTGAGACGGACCATCGCCATCATCATGCCCGGCAGCGACTTGTCGCAGCCGGCAAGCCCGACCAGCGCATCATAGGAGTGACCGCGGACGGTCAGCTCGACCGAATCGGCGATGCATTCGCGCGACGGCAGCGACGAGCGCATGCCGTCATGGCCCATCGCGATGCCGTCGGTGACGGTGATGGTGCAGAATTCGCGCGGCGTGCCGCCGGCCGATGCCACGCCCTTCTTCACCGCCTGCGCCTGGCGCATCAGCGAAATGTTGCAGGGAGCAGCTTCATTCCAACATGAAGCAACGCCGACAAAGGGTTGATGAATCTGGGTTGTCGTCAGCCCCATCGCGTAGAGATAGGAACGATGCGGCGCGCGCTGCGGCCCCTCCGTCACGTGACGGCTCGGCAGCCTGCCCTTGATGTTCGTCTTGACGTCCATCGCGACCCTGTTCCCGACGCTCTTTCCTCCAACAACGCCGGAACCGATCAAAAGTCCCGTCGTCGCGAGCGCTGGCTATTCAGCTACGTGAATATCCTTTCATGTCAGGGTGTGGCCAAAAAGCGGCGCGACTACGGACCGG
Organism: Bradyrhizobium sp. ma5; assembly: GCF_042258955.1. Classification (NCBI taxonomy): domain Bacteria; kingdom Pseudomonadati; phylum Pseudomonadota; class Alphaproteobacteria; order Hyphomicrobiales; family Nitrobacteraceae; genus Bradyrhizobium; species Bradyrhizobium sp. ma5. The sequence continues at coordinate 4,450,620 of NZ_CP170156.1, read as the reverse complement.
CTGTGTTTAGGGTTAAATGTCCAGTAACTGTTGCAATGACGCAACAATCGTGGCTCCCGGGCAACCATGTATTACCGGTCCTTATGGGAACCTGACCCGCGCCTGACCAAATAGCCGTTGAGTTGCCACCTCGCGACGAAACTCGCCCGAGTTGTGAGTAGATTGCCGCCCTCTCCTAAAGTGACGATCGCGAAGCGCCCCTTGATCAGGCGAGACGGCCGAACCGTACACCGAGTTGTATTTCTGATAAAGCGAAATAGCTTCCCTGCGAGGCTAGCGCCGTCGGTAACTCAGATCTATGGCGCGCGACATCATCTCCTCTCGTCATTCCGGGCAGCCCGAAGGGCTGAGCCCGGAATCCATTTGACCGAAAAACAAGTGGTGAAATGAATTCCGGGCTCTCGCTCCGCGAGCCCTCAGGTGCGCAATTGCGCACCGGGGAATGACGAGGGAGAGAGTAGGCAGTTCGTAAGGGTGGAGCAGCGATGCCCATCAATACGCGTCGAGACACAATGGCTATCGCTTCCGCATAGCTCTTCGAGCTACGGCGGACAAGCCGCGCCACCTGCAGTCTACTCAGCCGCCAACTTCGGCGGCGCCGGAAGCGCCCAGCACTCGACGCGATTCCGGCCGCGCTCCTTGGCCTGGTAGAGCGCTGCGTCGGCGGCCTTCATCAGGGCGTCTATCCCGGGCATGCTGGTGATGGCCTCGGCAACGCCGATGCTCACCGTGAATGACACCGGCCGATCGTCCGCCCGCAGCGCCAGCCCTTCCGCCCGCTTGCGAATGCGCTCGGCGACGGTCCGGGCGCGCGACAATGTCGTTTCCGGCAGCAGAACTGCGAACTCCTCGCCTCCGACACGGCCGACGACGTCGGACTTGCGTTTGCCGCGGGTGCAAATCTCGGCGACGGCTTTGATGGCCTCGTCACCGGCCGCGTGCCCGAACCGGTCATTGATGCTCTTGAAGTAATCGATATCGACCATCAGGACGGACACGGAGCGATAGTAGCGCTGGAACCGGCTCCACTCCGCATCCAGCGTTGTCAGGAATTGCCTGCGGTTGAACAGTCCGGTGAGCGGATCAGTGGTCGCGAGCACTTCGAGCTGTCGCGCGTTACCGACAAGATCGGTCACGTCGACAAAGGTCAGCATCCGGCCGCCGTTCGCCATCGTCGAGCAATGGATCCTGATGTTGCGGCCATCAGGCGTCTGGACGTCGCGCTTGTGATCGCCCGCCCTGATCTCCGCAATCCGCTTCGCCGGAAAGGCTCTGATCTGTTCCGGGGTCGAGCCTGTCGGGACCGCCCGGCGGCTGCGCGTGAGAAGCGTGACGTATGCCGGATGCCGCGCCACCTCCTCCGCACTCACCTCCCAGAAGTCCCGCATTCTCCGATTGAGGAAAACCACATTGAGTTCGCGGTCGAGCAGGACAACGCCATCCTCCACGTTCTCGAGCGCGCCGGTCAGCACCTTCAACTTGTCCGATGCGCGCACGATGTCGGTCACGGGCGTGTAGCTCACCATCCGGCCGCCGTCGGGCAGCGGCGTACACTGACAGCGAACCACATCACCATTGCTGCGCCTGAGATCGATCGGGTTTGCGTCGCCGACGCTCACGAGGCGGACGCGCTCCGCAACATAGGCTTGAAGCTGCGCAGCCGGCAGCTCATAGGCCATGGTCTTGCAGCCGTGATGCATCAGATCGGTGAAGCTGGGGTTGCGGTCGGCCATCGCATCCGGAAGCTGCCACATGTTCCGGAACGCGCGGTTGATGAAGAGGGCTTTCAGCTCCGAGTCCAACAGCAGGATGCCGACCGGAATCTGATCGAGCGCTGAGCGCAGCGCCAGCATGTGCCCGCGCAGAATATCGCCGCTGCGCCGCTCAGGCATGGCTGATAGCGCCGGCGCGGCGGGCACGGCAGCAGCAGGCGCGGCAGCGGCCTGCTGCGCCTCAAACACCAGGCCGAGCTGGCGGTCCGATTGCCACAGCCGCTTGCATGGCCTCACCTGATTGGTGCCGACAATCAACAGTTGGACCTGGTCGGGAATGCCAACGACGCTTTCGAGTTCCACGGTCGCGCCGGTATCGGTGAGCTGCCGGACCGTGCAATCGAAGGCCGACCGACCGAAATTGAAGACGATCTTTCCGGCCAAAAACGTTCGGCCGCGGGAAGCTGACACCTGTCCGGACATGGCGCACCTGGAGCAATTGCGAGCCCCGTCACCTCAGCATGTTTGAGTCACCAAGCCATGAACGCTTTCGAGGGGTTTTGAGCAGCAGCCGTGCCGTGTGCGCCGCAAAACGGGTTCCATCCCGCTGTTCCTGGAACCCGTGCGGTGGAAGTACTATGCCCCGCTCAGCCGCCTCTGCTTCGCGTTCAACGCAGAGGCGACGCGGCTGACCGGCGGACGGCCGAGCAAGCGGGCGACCTCGTTCGTCGTGGCCAGCAGTCTGTCCATATCGATGCCGGTTTTCACGCCCATGCCTTCGAGCATGTAGACGACATCCTCGGTCGCGACGTTGCCGGTGGCGCCGGGCGCATAGGGGCAACCGCCGAGACCGCCGGCGGCGGCATCGATCACGCGCACGCCCTCCTCCATGCCGGCATAGAGATTGGCAAGCGCCTGGCCGTAGGTGTCGTGGAAATGCATCGCGAGATTGGCGACCGGCAGCTCGGCGCCGACCGCGCGCAGCATCTCCTTGGCCTTCAGCGGCGTGCCGACACCGATGGTGTCGCCGAGCGAGATCTCGTAGCAGCCGAGATCCCACAGGGTCATCGCGAGATCGGCGACCGCCTTCGGCTTGATCTCGCCGTCGAACGGACAGCCGAGCACGCAGGAGATGTAGCCGCGCACCTTGACGCCATCGGCCTTGGCGCGCGCCAGCACCGGCTTGAAGCGCTCGATCGATTCCGCGATCGAGCAGTTGATGTTGGCGCGCGAGAAGCCTTCGGAGGCCGCCGCGAACACCGAGACGACCTGGGCGCCGGCCGCGCGCGCGGCGTCATAGCCCTTCTCGTTCGGCACCAGCACGTGGAATTCGGCATCTTTGACGTGACTGACGCCGCGCAGCACCTGGTCGGAGTTCGCCATCTGCGGGATCGCCTTGGGCGACACGAAGGCGCCGACCTCCACGGTGTTAAGCCCCGCCGTCACCAGCGCCTCGATGAAGGCGATACGCGCCTCGACGCTGACCGGCGTCTTCTCGTTTTGCAGGCCGTCGCGCGGCCCCATCTCGACGATCTGGATCTGATCGGTCATGACGCGGCCGCGGGTTCGACTTCGGCAAGCTCGACGCCCTCGCCGACGATGTCGCCGACCTTGCATTTGAGTTTCTTCAACACGCCGGCATAGGGCGCGCGCAGGGTCTGCTCCATCTTCATCACTTCAAGCGTGAGGATCGGCGCGCCCTTCTCCAGCGTCGCGCCCTCCTCGGCGAGCAGCGCGACCACGGTGCCCGGCAGAGGCGCCACGATCTTGTCCTCGCCGACCTGCTCCTCGCTCTCGCCGCCGAACGGATCGACCCAGTGCAGGTCGAAGCGGCCGTTACGGGTGCGCAGGTAAAGCTCGTGACCCTCGATGACGGATGCGACGCGCGACTTGAGGCCGTCGAGCGTCAAGTCGAAGCCATCCTCGCGGGGTGATGAGATGACGAAGGCGAGTTCGCGCCCGCCGACCGACAGCGTCATCGGTCCGTGGCCATAATGAAGCGTAATCGTATGCGGCGGCTCGTGGCCCTGCCGGAACGAAAACACCCGCTGGCGACGCCCGACCGGCATCCAGCCGAAGGCCTGCCAGGGCGAATTCGCCTCGCGCCGCGCCGCCTTCTGCTCGTCGTCGACGATCGCAGCCACCGCCGCGCACAGCTCGAACTCGCCGGCCGCACCGGCGCCTGATGTCAGGTTCTTCAGCTCTCGCTCGATAAAGCCGGTATCGATCGCGTTGGCGCGGGTCGCCGGATGCGTCACCAGCGCCGACAGGAACGGGATGTTGGTGACGATGCCGCGAACGTCGGTCTGTTCCAGCCCGCGATTGAGCTTCTCGATCGCGCCCTCGCGCGTCGGCGCCCAGGCGATCACCTTGGCGAGCATCGCGTCGTAGTAGGGCGAGACGTTGTCGCCGCTACGGTAGCCGGAGTCAATGCGCAGGCCGTCGCCTTCCGGCGGCGTCCGCCAGGTCTTGATGCGGCCGACCGAGGGCATGAAGTTCTTCTGCGGATTTTCCGCGTAGACACGGGCCTCGATGGCGTGGCCATTGAGCTTGATCTCGTCCTGCTTCAGCGGCAGCGCCTCGCCGAAGGCAACGCGCAGCTGCCACTCGACGAGATCGACGCCGGTGATCAGCTCGGTGACGGGATGCTCGACCTGCAGGCGGGTGTTCATCTCGATGAAGAACACATCCCTGCCGTCGGAGACGAACTCAATGGTGCCGGCGCCGACATAGTTGACCGCACCGGCCGCCTTGCGGGCGGCCTCGCAGACCGTCTCACGCTGCACGACGTTGAGCGTCGGCGACGGCGCCTCCTCGATCACCTTCTGGTGCCGGCGTTGCAGCGTGCATTCGCGCTCCCACAGCGAGAGCAGATTGCCGTGGCTATCGCCGATGATCTGCACCTCGATGTGGCGCGGGTTCTGCACGTATTTCTCGATCAGCATGCGGTCGTCACCGAACGCCGCCTTGGCCTCGCGCTTGGCGCTGGTGATCGCGGCCGCAACCTCCGCCGCCGCATTGACCACGCGCATGCCACGGCCGCCGCCACCGGCTGACGCCTTGACCAGCACCGGGAAGCCGATCCGGTTGGCGGCCTCCGCCAGGATCGCCTCGTCCTGCGCCTCACCGTGATAGCCAGGCACCAGCGGCACGCCGGCCTTCTCCATCAGCGCCTTCGAACCGGATTTCGAGCCCATCGCGGTCATCATCGCGGCGGTCGGGCCGACGAACACCAGGCCGGCATCGAGGCAGGCCTGGGCGAACTCGGCATTTTCAGACAGGAAACCGTAGCCGGGATGCACCGCCTCTGCGCCGGTCTGCTTGGCGGCCGCGATCACGCGCTCGATGTTGAGATAGCTGTCGCGCGCCCGCGCGGGTCCGAGCAGCACGGCCTCGTCGGCGAGTGCGACATGCATCGCGTCGCGATCGGCCTCCGAATAGACCGCAACGGTGCGCAGCCCCATGGCGCGCGCCGAGCGGATGACGCGGCAGGCGATCTCGCCGCGGTTGGCGATCAGAAGCGTGCGGAAACGCCGGTAGAGTTTTGAGCGGTCCATGATCACATCCTGAACAGGCCGAATTTCGTCGACTCGATCGGCGCATTGGCCGCGGCCGACAGGCCGAGCCCGAGCACCAGGCGGGTGTCGGCGGGATCGATCACGCCGTCGTCCCAGAGCCGCGCCGTGGCGTAATAGGGATTGCCCTGCTTCTCGTATTGCGCGCGGATCGGCTCGCGGAATTTGTCTTCCTCTTCCGCCGACCAGCTCTCGCCCTTGGCCTCGATGCCGTCGCGCCGCACTTGACTGAGCACCATCGAGGCCTGCTCGCCGCCCATCACCGAGATGCGGGCGTTCGGCCACAGCCAGAGGAAGCGCGGGCTGTAGGCGCGGCCGCACATGCCGTAATTGCCGGCGCCGTAGGAGCCGCCGATCACGACGGTGAATTTCGGCACGCCGGCGGTCGCAACCGCCGTTACCAGCTTGGCGCCGTCGCGCGCGATGCCGCCCGCCTCGTATTTCTTGCCGACCATGAAGCCGGTGATGTTCTGCAGGAACACCAGGGGAATGCCGCGCTGGCAGCACAGCTCGATGAAATGCGCGCCCTTCAGCGAGCTCTCGCTGAACAGGATGCCGTTGTTGGCGATGATGCCGACCGGATAGCCCCAGATATGGGCGAAGCCGCAGATCAGCGTGGTGCCGTAGAGCTTCTTGAATTCGTCGAACTCGGAGCCGTCGACGATCCGCGCGATGATGTCGTGCACGTCGAACGGCTTGCGGCCGTCGGCGGAGACCACGCCGTAGATCTCTTCGGCGGGAAACAGCGGCTCCTGGACGGTGCGCATGTTGAGCGGCGCCTTCGTGGGCTGCTTCAGCGTGCCGACGATGCGGCGTGCAATCCCGATCGCATGGGCATCGTTCTGCGCATAATGATCGGTGACGCCCGACTGCCGGGAGTGGACGTCGGCGCCGCCGAGCTCTTCGGCGGTGACGACCTCGCCGGTCGCAGCCTTCACCAGCGGCGGGCCGCCGAGGAAGATCGTGCCTTGATTTCGCACGATGATGCTCTCGTCCGACATCGCAGGCACATAGGCGCCGCCCGCGGTGCAGGAGCCCATCACGATGGCGATCTGCGGGATACCCTGCGACGACATCTGCGCCTGATTGTAGAAGATGCGGCCGAAATGCCGCTCGTCGGGAAAGATCTCGTCCTGCAACGGCAGGAAGGCGCCGCCGGAATCCACCATATAGACGCAGGGCAGATTGTTCTGCCGCGCGATGTCCTGGGCGCGCAGATGCTTCTTCACCGTCAGCGGGTAGTAGGTGCCGCCCTTGATGGTGGCGTCGTTGGCGACGATGATGCATTCGCGCCCCGAGATGCGCCCCACGCCGGTGATGACGCTCGCCGAATGGACGTCGCCGCCGTACAGCCCGTTGGCGGCGAGCGGCGACAGTTCGAGGAATGCGGTGCCGGGGTCGACCAGGAGGTCGACGCGATCGCGCGCCAGCATCTTGCCGCGCGAGGTGTGCCGCTTGCGCGAGGTCTCGCCCCCGCCGCCGGCCACCTGCTTGAGCTTGTCGCGGAGCTCCGCGACCAGGCTGCGCATCACATCGGCATTGCGGGCGAATTCAGAGGATGTGGGATCGATCGTCGAATGAAGCGGCATCGCTGTTGCACGTTTCGTTGGAGGAGCCGACAGGATTTTTTTTGAAAAGCGGGCCGCCGCGCGTGAGGCGCGACGGCTGGTGCGCAGCTCAGGCCGTCTTGGCGAACAGCTCGCGGCCGATCAGCATGCGGCGGATCTCGCTGGTGCCGGCGCCGATCTCGTAGAGTTTTGCATCGCGCAGCAGCCGGCCGGTCGGATAGTCGTTGATGTAGCCGTTGCCGCCCAGGAGCTGGATCGCATCCAGCGCGCATTGAGTGGCCTTCTCGGCGGCATAGAGGATGGCGCCGGCGGCGTCCTCGCGCGTGGTCTCGCCGCGATCGCAGGCCTTGGCCACCGCGTAAACATAGGCGCGCGAGGCGTTCATCGTGGTGTACATGTCGGCGATCTTTCCCTGCACCAGCTGGAACGAGCCGATCGGCTCGCCGAACTGCTTGCGCTCGTGAACATAGGGCAGCACGACGTCCATGCAGGCCTGCATGATGCCGATCGGTCCCGCCGCCAGCACCGCGCGCTCATAGTCGAGACCACTCATCAACACGTTGACGCCGCGGCCGACCTCACTCAGCACATTCTCCTCCGGCACCTCGCAATCCTCGAACACCAGCTCGCAAGTGTCGGAGCCGCGCATGCCGAGCTTGTCGAGCTTCTGCGCGGTGGAGAATCCCTTCATGCCCTTTTCGATGATGAAGGCGGTGATGCCGCGCGGGCCAGCATTGGCATCGGTCCTGGCGTAGACCACCAGCGTCTCGGCATGAGGACCGTTGGTGATCCACATCTTGCTGCCGTTCAGCACGAAGCGGTCGCCCTTCTTCTCGGCGCGGGTCTTCATCGAGACCACGTCGGAGCCGGCGGAGGGCTCCGACATCGCCAGCGATCCGACATGCTCGCCGGAGATCAGCTTGGGCAGATATTTGCGCTTCTGCGCCTCATTGCCGTTGCGGCGGATCTGGTTGACGCAGAGGTTGGAATGCGCGCCGTAAGCCAGTCCGATCGACGCCGAAGCGCGCGAGATCTCCTCGACCGCGATGCAATGCTCGAGGTAGCCGAGGCCCGAGCCGCCGTACTCCTCCTCGACGGTGATGCCGTGCAGGCCGAGCGCGCCGATCTTCGGCCAGAGGTCGCGCGGAAAAGTGTTGGAGCGATCGATCTCGGCGGCGCGCGGCGCGATCTCGTTGGTCGAGAAATCGTGCACCGTCTCGCGGATCGCATCCGCGGTCTCGCCAAGGTCGAAATTGAAGATTGCCGCCCGGTTCGAGGCCATGATCCCTCCCATGAGATTCATCTTGCAATTAAACGATCATACGTTTTTTTCTTGGCTTCGCAAGCGACCGTGCTATGGTTTGCATATGAAATCCACAGTTCATTGAATTTACTGGGATTTCATGCGATATACATACGGTCGTTTGCTTGTTTCCGGCACTCCCTGGCAAGCCAAAATCCCTCCGAGGCCCTGATGGCACGCACGATCGGCTCACACGGCCCCACGACGCTGGAGGCGATCCGCAAGGCCGGCGTGCGCCTGATCTTCGAGCGCGGCTACGAGGCGATGAGCCTGCGCCAGCTCGCCGCCGAGGTCGGCATCCAGGCAGGCTCACTCTACAACCATATCTCAACCAAGCAGGACCTGCTGTTCGATCTGGTGCAGGAGCATATCAACGATTTGCTGCGCGAGCTCGATCTCGCGCTGGAGGGCAAGGCCGATCCGGTCGAGAAGCTACGCGCCTTCGTCGCCTTCCACGTCAGCTATCACATGACCCGCAAGCGCGAGGTCTTCATCGCGAATTCCGAGCTGCGCAGCCTCGAGGCCAAGAACTACGACGCCGTGGTGGCGCTGCGCGGCGCCTATGAGCAGCGGCTGGCGCAGATCCTCACCGACGGGGTATCGGAAGGCGTGTTCGAGGTCGGCGATATCCAGGTCGCGACTTTCGCCATCATCGCGCTGCTGACGGGTCTTTGCACCTGGTACCGCCCCGGCGGCCGCCTGACCCGCGACGCCATCATTGCGGCGCATGAGAAGCTGGTGCTGTCGGGCGTCGCGCCGCAGGCCGCGCTCGGTCGGGTCGGCAGCGGCAGCAAGAGCCCACGCACTGCGGTAGCGGGCTCGTGACTGTGACAGAACGCCCACAGCTCGATGACATCGATTTGCGGATCCTGTCCGAATTGCAGCGGGATGGCCGGATCAGGATCAACGAGCTCGCGGAGCGCGTCGGCATCACCGCCCCGCCCTGCCTGCGCCGGGTCCGCGCCTTGCGCAGCCGCGGCGTGGTGCAGGCGATCCGCGCCACGCTGGACGAGCGGCTCTTGGGCTATGAGGTGACGACCTTCGTCCTGATCCAGCTCGACAGCCAGAACCTGGTTGCGATCGAGGCGTTCGAGGCCGCGGTGGCGGGCGTGCCGCGCTTCCTGCAATGCTGGCGGATCTCGGGCGATGCCGATTTCATGCTGAGATGCGTCGCGCCCAGCGTCGACGACATGCGTCAGCAGCTGCTGCAGTTCGCCGGCCTGCCCAACGTGCGTAAAATTCGAAGCTTTCCGGTGCTCGGCGTCTCCAAGGACGCGCCGCTGCCGATCCCGGGCGCTCTCGCCGCGCCTATCTCCGCGAGCTGATCGCGGGCTCAGCCCGATCTGGTGGGCCCGACCTTAGTGGGTCCAGTCCTTAATGGGTCCAGCCCTAATGGGTCCACGGCTCCCAGCGGCGGAACGCGAAATTGTCGGCATAGGCGACCTGCCGGTGCGCCGAATCCTTCGGCTCGATCACCTGGTAGGCGATGCCCTTGCGCTCGCAATAGGCGACCGCCTCCTCCTTGGTCTCGAACTGCAGCGTGAGCTGCTGCTTCATGTCGGTCGACGAGGTCCAGCCCATCAAGGGCTCCACGGTGCGCGGCTGCTCCGGCTCGTAATCCAGCTGCCACTCTTTGGTCTTGGCACGTCCCGATTGCATCGCGTTTTTGGCGGGCTTAAAAATGCGTACGGTCATGGATGGTCGGCCCCGTGGGATGTGCGATATGGAAGCGATTTGAAGGAAACCGCCAGGATAGTATAGAGACACCGTTCAACGATCTGATCGGTGATTCCTCGATCTCGGAGGGAGCCTTCGCCGGACCGGTATAGTCATTCTACCGCGCTGTGACAATCTGGCCCCGGGAGGCTTCCCTTTGGAGTCCCTTGGGCCCGCGGCGCGGCCTTCTCGACAGCATCATCTCGAGGAAGCGGCGCCCCATGGAAATCCACGCTCACCTGCCCGAAAAAGGACGTGACCTCCGGCTCGACCTGTTTCGCGGGATCGCGAACTGGGCGATCTATCTCGATCACATCCCCGACAATATCGTGAACTGGATCACGACGCGGAACTACGGCTTCAGCGATGCCGCGGACCTGTTCGTCTTCATCTCCGGCTACACCGCATCCTTCGTCTATGCCCGCATGATGCTGGAGCGCGGCTTCATCGTCGGCGCCACCAGGCTGACCAAGCGGGTCTGGCAGCTCTATGTCGCCCACATCATCCTGTTCGTGATCTACATCGCCTCGATCAGTTATCTGGCGCTGCGCTTCGGCGATTCCGAGATCATCAACGAGTTCAACGTCGCGGGCCTCGTCGACAACGCCACCGAGACGCTGCGCCAGGGCCTGTTCCTGAAGTTCAAGCCGGTCAATCTCGACGTGCTGCCGCTCTACATCGTGCTGATGGGCCTGTTCCCGCCGGTGCTGTGGTTCATGCTGCGGCAGCCGAACTGGACCATGCTGGCCTCGATCGCGCTGTGGCTGGTGTCGCGGCACATGGGCTGGAACCTGCCCGCCTACCCGGCCGGGACCTGGTACTTCAATCCGTTCGCCTGGCAGGTGCTGTTCGTGTTCGGCTCGTGGTGCGCGATGGGCGGCGCGCGCGCGAACATGCACATCATCAATTCGCGCTACACGCTGTGGTTCTGCGTCGCCTACATGATCTTCGCCCTGATCATGACGATGGCCGGCCGCTTCCCGGACTTCGGCGCGATGTTCCCGGACTGGCTGTATTCGACCTTCAACCCGAACGACAAGACCAACCTCGCGCCCTACCGCTTCCTGCACTTCGTGGTGATCACGGTGCTGGTGATCCGCTTCGTTCCGAAGGACTGGTCGGCGCTGGAGTGGAAGGTGTTCGATCCGCTGATCGTCTGCGGCCAGCAGTCGCTCGCGGTGTTCTGCGTCGGCGTGTTCCTGTCCTTTGTAGGGCATTTCGAGCTCTCGATGAGCTCGGGCTCGCTGTTCGCGCAGATCTTCGTCAGCATCTCCGGCATCGCGATCATGACGATCGTGGCCTATTACATCTCGTGGTCGAAGCGGCAGGACAAGCCGATCAAGCCGCCGGCGCCGAAACCCGCGGCACCGGCAAAGGCCGGGTGACGATGCTCCTCATTTGCCCGGCCGTCGCCCTTTGCCACCCGGCTGGCCGTCTCGCCACCTGCCCTTTGAAGTGACCCCATCCCAAGTGGTGGTCCAGCGATACTCGGCCGCCGGCGCCTTCGCGATGCTCTCGGAGCTGCGCGCCCCCTCCAGGGCAAACGTGGCGCCCTGCGGGTCGAGGCAGCGAACGATCCAGCTTCCGTTCGGCAGCTCCAGCGGCCCCTCATAGACTCGTCCGCCACCGGCCCTGACTCGCACGATGGCCGCGTCGACGTCGTCGACGTTGAAATAGTAAAGCCAGAACGGGATCGGTTCGAGCGGACGCTTGTTGAAGATTCCACCGATGGTCTGCCCACCGGCGGAGAACAGTTGGTAGGACTCGGCGCCGGCGACGTCGCTGTCGGCCTGCCGCCAGCCGAAAACCTCGCTGTAGAAACCAAAGGCCCTCCGCCAGTCGGCAGCCAGCAGTTCATGCCAGCCGACCCGCCCAGGGGCATCGAGGCCCTCGACCGCGGGCCGAGCGATCCTTGATCCGCTCAGCAATCCGAACGTCGCCCGCTGCGGGTCGGCGACGATCGAGATACGGCCGATATTGGTGCCGGTCGGCGGCACGTAGACCGCGCCACCACGTTCTAGCATTCGGCGGACGGCAAGATCGATGTCGTCAACACCGACATAACCTATCCATCGCGGGGTTGCGCCCTGGCGTATGCCCTCTTCGGGCAACTCCATCAGGCCGCTTCGAGCAAGCTCGCCCGACATGAACAATCTGTAAGAAAACTCGGGTGTCGAGGTATCCTTCGTCACCCAGCCGAGGACGCTGCCGTAAAAGGCACTCGCTCTTCCCACGTCCGTGGTCAGCAGCTCATACCAAGCGAAGCTCGCAGCATCATCGGCCATGCCGATCCCTCGCTTCGGCGTCCAGACAACCGCAGTGCAGCATGCAAATTCCCACATCGTCAACGATCACGCCTGAGCGACAGGGCCGGCCAAAAATCGCGTTCATCAAGATGAACCGGGGAACGAAGATGAACGACAGTACTTGATGCACGCCAGCGTCTCCTCGCGAGAGTGTGCACGCAGCGCGTCTTGCATGCGGCTGCGACAATTTGTACAACTGCGCGAGAGTTGAATTCGACAACACGTCAAGAATGGAGGATGCGAGCATGCCGCGAGTGAAGCAAGCCCCCAAGAGCAAGCGTGTGACCAGCAAGCGTATGACCAAGGCCGCTGTGCCCGCTTTGGGGGCAGCCGGATTGACTTTCTCGCTGGTCGGGGGTGCGTCCGCATCCGCCGTTCCGGCCGCAGACGTGCCGCAGATTCAGAAGTACGGACCGACGCAAGCCATCACACTCGGCGAAGAAGAAATCGCCGACGTTAGCCTGGCGACGTTCCACCTGTTCGACAAGGAAGACGTCGGAGCCGGCGTCCAGGTTGCGTGGCGCGGATGCGGCGGCTGCCGAGGCTGCCGTGGCTGTCGCTGCGGTGGTTGCCGTGCCTGTCGCTGCGGTGGCTGCGCTGGTTGCGGTGGCGGCTGCTGTCTGTCGTGGGGCGCCTGCCGCATCTGCTAGTCGAAATCGCGTTGACACACATCGCTCGTCATGGCCGGGTCCGACACACGTCGGACCCGGCCAAATCATATTGTCTCCGTATCGTTGAGCGGCTCGCTCCGGGCAACGGCGCGGAGGTGTCGAGGCCGGGGCCTCGCCCGCTTCAATAATCGACCCGCAAGCTGCACAGGAACGATTCTTTGCCAGGAAAATCCACCCAGCGCGCCAACAAGGACGTTCTGCAGTTCGCACCGAATTTCACGGCCTACGTGCTGCCTCCGGATGTTGTCTGCCTCTATTCCGAAGATCGAAAGTTCTTTCTCCATGGCGAGCTCTATTGCACGCTGGCGTCGGCGATCGGCGCAAATGGATGCAGTGTCGCCAAGCTCACGGACACGCTCGGGCGAAGGTTTCCGTCCGACAAGATCAATGAAGCCATCAAGCGACTGCTCGACCGCCGCTATGTAATCGCGAAGCCGTCAGATCCCGGGACCGCCGCGGCGGGGCTTTGGGCAAGCCTGGGCCTTCCCGACGCCATCGCCGAACAAAACCTTCACAACTGCCGCGTTCGACTTGAGACGATCGACGTCAAGGGCGCGGCCGAATTGAGCAAGGCACTCCAGGAGCTGGGCGTCCGCGTCGTCAAGACATCGCCCGACCTCACGGTTACGTTGGTGAACGACTATCTCGATCGGCGGCTCGCCGAACGCAACCTGCAGCACGTGTCCGACGGATCGGCCTGGTTGCTGGTGCAGCCTTCTGGCGTGTTTCCCCTGGTCGGCCCCATGTTCAGCCCGGGCGAGACCGCGTGCTGGACCTGCCTGTACGACCGGATGATCCGCAACCGCGAGGTCAAGGGCTTCCTGGATCGCGGCGGAGCGCGGGCGGTCGCGGTGTCTCCGCTCGCCCAGCACACGGTTGGACAGAGCGCCATCCACTTTGCCGCGGTAGAAGTCGCCAAGGCGATCGCGAGCGGCTTCCGCACCGATCTGCGCAATCACATCGTCAGTCTCGACTTGCTGGGCTCGACCATTGGAAGGCACTACGTGGCAGCCCGCCCGCAATGCCCAACCTGCGGCAACAAGAAACTGCAAAACCCGCGGCGGTCACCACAGCCGATCGAGTTGGGACCCGGCGCCAAGCTGGTCATGACCAGTGGCGGGTATCGCGCCGTCTCGTCCCGCACCACGGTGGCGCGGTTCAAGAAGCATGTCAGCCCCCTCACCGGCGTGGTGACGCGGCTGGAGCGGATCGAAGTCGATCTGCCGATGAACACCAATTTCTACGCCCAACATAACTTCTCCGCGCCAGCGCAGAACGTGGATCAGCTTCGCGCCGGGCTGAGCGGCGGCAGTTTCGGCAAGGGCAGCACGGCCGAGCAAGGCGAGGCCAGCGCGCTGATGGAAGCGATCGAACGATATTCGGGGATTTTCCAGGGTGATGAGATCCGGGCCCGAAAGCGCTTCGCCGACTTCTCCCCCGGCGACGCAATCCGTCCCAACGACATCCTGCTCTTCAGCGACGCGCAGTACCGCGGCAGCGCCGTGCCGGATCCCGACGATTCACACCATACCCAGCCGGCCCCCGAGCCGTTTGATCCGTCCGCGAAAATCGAATGGTCACCCGTCTGGTCGTTGCGCGACAAGCGGTTCAGGCAGATTCCGACCAGCCTGCTGTATTTCTTCTACGAAGGTCCGGCCGCCTTCGCCGCTGATTCCAACGGCTGCGCTGCCGGCAATACCCGCGAGGAAGCCATCGTGCAGGGCTTCCTCGAATTGATGGAGCGCGACGCCTATGCGATCTGGTGGTACAACCGGTCGCAACGCGCCGCGGTCGATCTGAACCAGTTCGACGATTCCTACGTCCGCGATCTGAAGACCCAACTCGAGGAAACGGGCCGGCGGCTCTGGGTGCTGGATATCACCAGCGATCTCGGCGTCCCGACCTATGTCGCGATCGTGCACTGGATGCAGAACGGTCAGGAAAATATCGAGTTCGGCTCGGGCGCTCACTTCGATCCGCGCATCGCGCTACTGCGGTCGTTGACCGAGTTGAATCAGTTCCTCTCCATCGGCCTGATGGGCGGTGGCAGCGGCGAGAAGCCGAGCCTCGATGGCGTCAATCCGCTGCGGCTCGACGAATATCCGTTCCTGATTCCAAGTGCCAGTCCCGTGACCCCGCCGGCCGCCGCGGCCGACGTGCCGCTCGACAACGCCCGTGCACAGGTCGACGCCTGCGTTGATATCGCGGCCCGCGCCGGTCTCGACTTCCTCGTTCTCGACCAGACGCGACCGGACGTCGAAGTTCCGGTGGTCCGGGTCATCGTTCCCGGGATGCGCCATTTCTATCGTCGCTTCGCGCCCGGGCGGCTCTATGATGTGCCCGTCAAGCTCGGATTGCGCGATCGGCCATCGCTGGAAAGCGAGTTGACGCCATTTCTCCCGCACACTTGAGGTGATACCGGCGTGCGCGCGCCCAGGAAAATGAGCGAGAAAAAGAAATCGCCACGCGCCACGCCGCCGGCTGTCTTCGTTCGGCTCAACCCGCTCGTCGCGCTCGAAGCGCAACCTGACGGGAGCATAGCGGCTCTTGTCGAAGGCTATTCGGAGCCACTGGGAACGTTCAGCGCAGCCGCAGCGGAACGCGCCCTCGAACTGCGGGTGGGCCTGCCGCTTCCGCGCTCTGAAGGCGACGCGGTCGAGCGAGAGGTCGAGCGCCTGATGAGGCAATTGGCACGCCGCGGCCTGCTGGAGTATCGCCTGGCGCGTCCGGGCGACGCCAATGATCTCGTCACGATCGAGCCGCAGACCCCTGATTATTGGCCGCGAACGCCAAAGCTCGACGATGCGGCAACAGTCGTGCTGTCACGCTTCGCCTATCTTCGGCGGCGCGGCACCGAGATGATTCTGGAATCGCCGCGGGCCGGCGCACTGTTGAGGATCCATGATGCGCGGATTGCGGCTCTGCTGACCATCCTTGCCAGTCCTCAGAAGATCAGCCGCATCCGACGTCTGGATGGCTATCCGGGCCCTGCATTGCTTGCGCTGCTGCTGGACTGCCAAATCCTGATCGAGGTCGACGCGGCAAACCGCGATACGCTGCGAAAGACGGAGGGCGATGACGGCCTCGTGCTCTGGGATTTTCACGACTTGCTGTTCCATGCCCGCAGCACGGAAGGACGACAGGCCAGTCCGCTGGGCGGCCTCTATCCGCACACCGGCCTGATTGCGCCACTCCCCGCGATCCGACCTGCGTGGCCCGGCAAGACCGTCAAGCTACCGGAATCCGACCGTATCGCCTCGCCGCTGGAACAACTGCTGCATGACCGGCATTCGACGCGCGATTTCGACCATCACAAGCCTATTGCGTTGGCTGAACTTTCGACGTTCCTGAACAGAGTCGCGCGGGTCCGGGCGAAATGGAGCGGGCGGCTGGAGTTTGCCGACGATGGTCCCGATATCGAATACACCAGCAGGCCGTATCCGGCAGCGGGCAGCGCCTACGAGCTTGAGCTCTATCTGGCCGTCGCGAATTGCGACGGCCTGACGCCAGGTTTCTATCACTACGACGCCGATGCGCATGCGTTGGCAGCCATCGACGTTCGCCCACAACACTTCGAGGCCATGCTGCGAAGCGCGGAATTTGCCATGGACGCGCCGTCTCCGCCGCAGATCCTGATCACGATCGCCGCGCGATTTGGCCGGATCTCCTGGAAGTACAGCGCCATCGCTTATGCGCTCATCCTGAAGGATGTCGGCGTCCTGACCCAGACGCTGTACCTGGTGGCGACGGATTTGGGCCTCGGCGGCTGTGCGATCGGCACCGCCAATATCGATCTGTTCGCGAAGATGACCGGGCTCGACATTCATGTCGAGGGGCCGGTCGGCCAGTTCGGGCTGGGGCGCGGCATGGAACCGCCCCCTGCCCGATAGTCCTCGATCAGCCGCCGCGACTGCCGTCCTGCGTGGTCGAGGAGACGATGGTGGCGACGTCGCCGAACGTCGTCATGACAGGTGTGACGACCTTGTGCATTTTGGTCTTCGACACCAGCGTGTCGTGCAGCACGAGGTTGTCGATGCCGGTGGTGAGGAAGCAGCTCACCGCATCCTGCGGCGTCTCGATGATCGGCTCGCCCTTGACGTTGAACGAGGTGTTGATCAAGACCGGCACGCCGGTCAGCGCCTCGAACTCCTTCAGCAGCCGATAGAGCACCGGGTTGGTTTCCTCGCGCACGCTCTGCACCCGTGCCGAACCGTCGACATGCACGATCGCCGGGATCTTGTCACGCCATTCGGGCCGCACCGGCTTGGCGATCAGCATATAGGGTGAGTCCTCCTCGCCTTCGAAGACCTCCTTCATGCGCTCGGCCAGCACGATCGGCGCGAAAGGCCGGAATGCCTGGCGGTGCTTGACGCGGCTGTTGAGGATGTCCTTCATCTCGGCCTTGCGCGGATCGGCGATCAGGCTGCGGTTGCCGAGCGCGCGCGGACCGAATTCAGAGGGCCCCTGAAACCAGCCGATCACGCGCTGGTCGGCGAGCAGTTTTGCGGTGTCGCGGCAGATGTTGTCGCTGCGCTTGGCGTCGACCTGGATCCGCACCAGGAAGCTTTGCAGCGCGGCCGCGACCTCTGCGTCGCTGTAGCGCCGGCCGACATAGGCATGGTCCATCACGAACGAGCGGCGCTGCTTGAGAATCTCGAGCCAGCCGTAATAGGCGCAGCCGATGGCGATGCCGTCGTCGCCGGCGGCGGGCTGGATCCAGACGTTCTCGAAGCCGGCCTCGCGCGCGATGCGCCCGTTGGCCACGCAGTTCAGCGCGACGCCGCCGGCGATGCAGAGGTTCTTCGCGCCGGTGGTCTCGCGCAGCCAGCGTGCCCGCGCCAGCAGCACGTTCTCGGTGTCGTCCTGCACCCGCCAGGCGATGTCCTCCCAGTGCCGCATCGTCGGGCTCTTGTCCCAGCTGCCGCTGTCGAGCACGAAGGGCTGCTGGTTGTCGGCGCCCCAGAACGGCACGTTCAGCCGGCCGTCCTTCATCTCGAGCAGATGGCCGACCTGCTCGTGGCGACCATAGGGCGCAAGCCCCATCAGCTCGCCACACTTGTTCCAGTCGCCGAACACATAGGTCGAGACCCGGCTGTAGAGCGCGCCGAGACCCGGCATGTTGTAGAACTCGTCCGACAAGAGACCGCGCGCCGGCTCCATAAAGACCTTCTTCAGGCATTCGAGCTTTGTATCGTCGAACCTGTAGTAACTCTCGGACTCGCGGGCGAGCGGCGACGTCCCATCCTGCGGATAGGTTTCCATCGCATCGGCCTGGTAGTTGCCGACGCCGTCGACGATCATCACGACACCGTCCTTGAACGGCGACACCGCGAACGCGCTGTAGGCATGCGCGAGGTGATGCGAGATCGACACCACCTTGTCGGACTTCGCGCGAAACAACGGATGCTTGATCGCCTCATTGCGTTCGGCGATCGGCAGGAAGCCCGGCATGTCCTGGTGGAGCATCCGCTCCTCCATCTCGGGCACCGGCAGGATGTAGCTGTTGCTCACCACGAGATCGACGTCGTCGAGCGTGATGCCCTCGGCGGACAGGCAGTAGTCGATGACTTCCTTGTAGAAGCCGGAGGCGTGCTTCTCGCGGGTGATGCGCTCCTTGGAGATCGCATAGGCGATCGCGCCGTCACGCAGCAGGCAGGCGCTCACGTCATGGTCGTAGACGTTGAGACCAAGGACATAGGTGTGTTGTTTCGGCATGGGCACTCTTCGGGAAGGATTCTGAAAGGCTCAGAGAACATGATCGTGTCGACTTCAAGTTCTCGACAGCATTTTCCGCGGCTCGCAAGTCTCTGCTTCTGCGACGCACAAATCACATCGGCACAATGCAAGATGAACAGAATGAACGGCGGATGAACGACAAGATGAGTGTAGCAACCACATCATCCTTTGCAGGCGGGAACGTAACTTGACCTTACCTGTTGGTCTCAATAGAGTCGCTAAAGCTCGCAAGAACCTTAGTGAAAATATTGTCTTAGCATGCTCGAACCGGATACCGGTGTCGCGCATCCAAGTGAGACAGCCAGCATCAGTTCAGATGTTTGGAAGTGACTGGAGATCTTCGGAATGACTAAACGCTACAATATCCTGACTCGTTGCCTCGCAGCAGTCGCTTTGTTGTTCGTCTATGTCGCAAGCACCTCTGCCATCCTGATCGGCGCCACCACGTCGTCTGCGCAGGCGCAATGGCGCGGACGTGGCTACGGATATCGCGGCGGCTGGGGTCGCGGAGGCGGATGGGGTTATGGTCGTGGATATGGTTATGGCCGCGGCTATGGCTACTACGGCGGTTATGCAGGTCCCCGTTGCTGGTGGACCCCGCGTGGTGTTCGCGTTTGCCGCTGGTAACAACCGACGGCCGATACAAGCGATATTGAAGACATCAATCAGGTGCGTCGGTCCCGGCGCACCTGATTTTCTTTTTGCGGATTGGTTGTCCTGCTTGGACTTGGTTCACCCGCTGGGGCCCGGCTCATCTCCGGCACGCAAGAAAGAGCCCCGGGAGACGCCGGGGCTCCAGTCACGGGAGAGAACGCTTCAGAAATCGGGACGCGAGGACGAGCCGCCGGCCCGATCACCCAATGCATCTACGGCGTGCATGAGAGCAGATTCGGCTGCCTCTGGCTGTAGCCATACCGCAACAACCTGCCGCAATGCACAGCCTGTCCACCGGTTCCAGAGGCTTGCCGAAAACCTCGGTAGGCGCCTAGCCGTCTAGGATCGCAACCGCCCTCGTCCACCCCGCCGACGCGCGCTCGATCTTCACCGGGAAGCACGACACCATGAACCCGGTCGCCGGCAGTTGCTCGAGATTGTGCAGCTTCTCGATGTGGCAGTAGCCGATATGCCGCCCGGCCTTGTGGCCTTCCCAGATCAGGCTAGCGTCCCTGGTCTCGGCATATCTCTTCGCGGTGAAGACGAACGGCGCATCCCAGCTCCAGCCGTCGATGCCGGTCAGCCGCACGCCGCGCTCGAGCAAATACATCGTCGCCTCATAGCCCATGCCGCACCCGGAATTGACGTAGTCGGCGTGGCCGTATTTCGCGCCGGCACTGGTGTTGACGACGACGATCTCGAGCGGCGACAGCGTGTGGCCGATCCGCTTCAACTCGGCTTCGACATCGCCTGCGGTCGCGACGTAGCCGTCAGGCAGATGCCGGAAGTCGAGCTTGACGCCCGGCTGAAAGCACCATTCCAGCGGCACCTCATCGATGGTCCAGGAGCGTTCGCCGCGGTTCATGGTCGGATGGAAATGCCAGGGCGCATCGAGATGCGTGCCGTTGTGCGTGGAGAGCGAGACCTGCTCGACGGCCCAGCCCTGCCCGTCAGGCAGATCCGCAGCCTTCAATCCATCAAAGAACTGCAGCATGCGCGGCAACCCTTGCTGATGGTCGATATACTGGATGGTCGGATGGTTGCCCGGCGGATCGGCCGGAACGTCGTTCTGCAAGGGAACCGAGATATCGATCAGTCTGCGCGCCATGGTGCCTCCTCGCGGATTGGTCTTGTCAGGCAGGAGCAACCTGCCAGTCCGCGCGCACCATCGGCAAGCCACATCCGCACGAGATCAGGCGATGGGTCTGCCCCGGTTGCGACAGCGGCAAGGCGCCGCGGCGTTGAACCTATTTCCCGTGCGGACGACCCATGGGCACTGGGGATTTCAGGGCCCAGTATTCGGCGACGCCGTCTGGACGATCCATATTCCGTCCCGACGGCGTTGTTGCGTCAGGCGAGACAATCCCGACCGAAACGTGGTTACCCGTGCCAGAACGCTGTTCACGCACAGCGAGCCGCAGAAACAATCCGTGTGCTCAATTCGGGCGGATTGCTGATGGTGTTGCCACGACGATACAGAGATACCCTTACAACGATGCTAACCAACCTGCATCTGAACCAAGACGGGGTTGCGTCGTGTCGGGATTTGATCACTGGAACGGTGCAAATAGAGCTTACTCGTCCTCCGAAGCGCCACATCTGCGCGATGAGCAGCAGCAGTTCGACCGCTATCACAAATTCGACGACGCCATCGCGCGACCGTCGGCGAGTGGCCCTAGAACCGTGATCCTGGATCGCTACAACCCGCCGGCTCGTTGATCTGGGTCAGCGCCCGGGCGGCTGGAGATGCGGGGAGTGGAGCGCGGGGGCTTCGGTCCGGCGCTTGCCATTTCAGGGTGCCGACTGACTACGATTTGTGGATTGGCAAAGCGTCGCGATGTGCTTGTCGCCAACCACCTGTTGGTTCGGATCCCACACGTTGGCAAGCCTGATCAGCGAGAGCATCTCGCCGCAGGCGTGCGTTGCCGCCCTCGCCTCCACCGGCTACCTGACCATCAGGATCCGCAAATTCAAGAATGGTCTTGGGTACGAAAGCGATCCGCCGTTCACGATCGCTGGGAGATGGTCGGGGCAGCTGGATTCGAACCAACGACCTGCAGTACCCAAAACTGCCGCGCTACCAGGCTGCGCTATACCCCGATATTTCCGAGAAGCCCCGTGGATACACGCTTCAGCCAGCGCCAGCAAGGCGGCGGTGCGGGACTTCCGACTGGGAAATCAGCCGCGGTTTCCGTCCGGAAACCGCAAGGGAACGGCGAGCTAGTGGCCGCCGAACAGCGGGTGGCCGACCCGGTCGCCGGGCTGGATGCCGTATTTCTGCGCGGTGCCGGCAATCACCTCGAGGACGCCCTTGGCGAGCCCCCGCGACGGAATGATCTTGGTCGACATCGGCTCGGTGTTCTCGGCGATCCGCAGGATGCGCCCGTCGGCGCGGATGAAGATCATGTCGAGCGAGATGTAGGTGTTCTTCATCCACATCGACACTTCCTGCTCCGGTGTGAAGTCGAACAGCATGCCTTTGCCGTCGGCGAGCTCCTTCCGGTACATCAGGCCGGTCTCCTTCTCCTGCTCGGTGGTCGCCATTTCGACGGAGAAGACGTGCACGCCTGATTTGGTGACGATCTCGAGCGGCTGGATGCTGGCCGCCTGCGCGGCCGGGGCCAGCAGCGCGCCGAACATCACGACGAGGGAGGCCACCAGCCACGGGCGAAGCCGCCCAACCATGCGATCGAAATTCATCGACAAATACTCACACCGGGGAAGATTTTCCGGCGGACCCTAACCCGATGATTGCGGCAAATGCCAGAGCCCTGACGGCTCGCCGGCGGCTCACGTTTCCGTCAGGGAGTCCAGCTAGGGGCTCAGTGCGACGAGAGCGCCGAGGGGCCGGTCTCCGGGTGGATCTCGGCGGCCATCATGCCCTTGGAGCCGGGCCCGAACCGCACGAGAACATACTGGCCGGGACGCAGCTCGGTCATGCCGAAGCGGCGCAGCGTCTCCATGTGCACGAAGATGTCGGGCGTGCCCTCCCCGCAAGTCACGAAGCCGAAGCCGCGCAGCCGGTTGAACCATTTGACCTGTGCACGTTCGAGCCCGCTGGTCGCGGTCACCGTGACATGGGTCCGCGGCGGCAGCATCTGTGCCGGATGGATCGCGGTCGACTCGTCCATCGAGACGATGCGGAAGGCCTGGTAGCCCTTCGCGCGCTGCACGCACTCGACGACGAGCCGCGCGCCCTCATAGGCGGTCTGGTGGCCGTCGCGCCGCAGCACCGTCACGTGCAGCAGGATGTCGGGCCAGCCATTGTCGGGGACGATGAAGCCGTATCCCTTCGAGGCGTCGAACCATTTGATGACGCCGGAGACTTCGACGAGGTTCGCCGCCGTGTCGCCGAGACCGGAGAAGGCATCGATCGCCGGATCGCGCGGCGCGCTGCCGTACTCGCCTTGTACAATCCTGCTTTGCCCAACTCCGCCTATCGGCGGTCCGCCGAGCTTCTTGGACTCAAATCCGTCCGACCCCATGACCCCGGACCCCACACATCAAATGCAGATCGCCGACGTTGCGGCGCACCCTGTACACGCTGCTCTCCATGACCAACTCATTTGGACGCTGCGCGAATCTCTCAACCAAAAGATAACACTCCCGCTTGCCGGGCATAGCTAAAAAACGATTCTTGCTGGAACTATGAACAGGCTTGCGCAGCCACGAATCAATCAGGCGTCAATTGCCTACGAAAGGACCAAGCGTGTCGCCGATGTCGTGCCGGATCACCAGGTCGGCGATGTCGTCCTGATCGGTCGGCTCGTTGTTGATGATCACGAGCCGCGCGCCGCTCTCCTTCGCCATCATCGGAAAGCCTGCGGCGGGCCACACCACCAGCGACGAGCCGATCGCCAGGAACAGGTTGCAGTGCCTTGCGAGTTCCGCGGCGCGACGCATCGCATCCTCGGGCATCGACTGCCCGAACGAGATCGTCGCGGTCTTCACCGGATCGCCGCACGCCGCGCAATCGGGCGCAGCACCGGTCTTGTCGAAGTGCAGCTTCACCCACGCAAGGTCGTAGTCCTTGCCGCACCCGATGCAGCGGGCATAGGTGGTGTTGCCGTGCAGCTCGATGACGTCATCGGCCTTAAAGCCCGACGCCTGATGCAGATTGTCGATGTTTTGGGTGATGATGCCGGGAACCTTGCCGGCCCGGTAGAGCGACGCGAGCGCGCGATGGCCGCGCCCCGGCTTGGCGGCCGCGAATGTCGGTTCCATCGCGAAGCGCCGGCGCCATGACTCGTCACGCGCCTCCTGACTGGCCACGAACTCGTCGAACGGAATCGGCCGGTTGCGCGTCCATAGCCCGCCGGGCGAGCGGAAGTCGGGAATGCCGCACTCGGTGGAGATACCCGCCCCGGTGAAGGGCACGATCGATGATGCCTCGGCAATCATGTTGCCGAGCCGCTCGACGCCGCTGCGCAGATCTTTTGCAATCACTGGGAATGATCCGGTTGGGCGGCCGCGACTATAGCATGGTCGGAGCGATTGCGAGCTCGACCATCACGCGAGCGATCGGCTGCGGTCAGGCCTCCGCGGTCGGATTGCGTGACCTGCTTCGCCGGCGCATCAGCTTCGTCAGTCTTCCGCTGCCCTTCTTCCGCTGCCTTGGCTTCATCACAATCCTGCAAAGCCTGCTCCGCATTGACGCCCAATTCACCGATGCCAATGCGCGGCGGGGATAGGACCATGACGAAGAGGATGGGCAATGGCCGATCAGAAGGACAGTGCCGCGCGCGAGCGCGAAGAGATCGTCGCACGCATTGCCAATTTCAGAGCGACGCAGCAGAAGTTCGAGCGCGATCGCCAGGAATATTACGACAACACGCTCGGCAATGTCTGGAGCGGATTGCAGCGCAAGAGCGCTTGAGCTTGCGCGCGATCACACCATGACGCGTGATTGAAAGGCCCGGAGCGGTGTGCTCCGGGCTCGTCGCCGTTACCAGTAATGGCGGTAGTGGTGGTGCCGATAATACGGACCGCGATAGTAGGCGGATCCGTCGTCGTAGTAGCCGTAGCGCGGGCCATAATAACCGTAGCCGGGCCCGTAGTAGTGTGGGCCGTACGCATAGGCGCCGGCCGCACCCGCGGCGAGCGCACCGGCGGCCAGACCGAACGCCAGGCCCGGGCCGATGCCGCGCGCCTGCGCCGGCGCGCTGACCATCGTTGCGCCTACCGTCGCGACCGTCGCCAAAACTGCCAATGTCTTTTTCATGGCCAACCTCCTCACGTGGTGATGTGCACCAACGCGGGCGCAAAAGGATGGTTGCTGCAAAACGCCTGTTCCGGTTCCGCAGCCATGCGATAGCGCAAAGCTACCATCGGTTAGCGGTGGAACAAAAACACAACCTCAATGATTAGTTTGCGTTGAGCGAGGTTGGCATTGATGCCGGCGTGGATGGAACTGCTGCTGAACGTGATGGGCTTTGCCGGCTTTATCGGCATCGCGATGTATCACAAGCATCCGAACGGGAAGCTGCCGGACTGAGCGCCGGGGCGCGGCTCAGCTTGCCGATTGCGGTTTGATGTCCGCTCTAGTTTGATTTCCTCTAGTTTGATTTCCGCGCCTCTCCCGCCGTGCGGACCAGCCGGTCCGCCTTAACGAGCACCTTGCCGCTCTCCGGCTGCGGCCGAAGCCAGAAACTGATCGCGACAAAGGCGGAACAGAGCAGCAGGCCCACCACCATCACGCGCCGGTGGGTCGGTCGGTCAGCGCTATGGAACGTTGGCGTCATGGCTGTCACCTGCAACCATTCCTACCGCAATCGCAGGTGGTGACAACGCAATGCTGCTCTTAACCTAACTAGGTAGGGTTAGCGGTGGCCCGGTAGGGCAGCGTTGGGATGCCTCACTTGTCGCGACATCCATCCACAACGATATCCCGCACTTGTCCGCAGCAAATCCACAGCCGCGGCAGATCATTTTGCCAAACAGAATGCGAAGCTTGCTGCGCACTCGTCCACAGGCTCGCCGCAATCAGGCATCCGCGAGGCGCTTCAGGGTTGCCTGGAAGCTCAGGCTGCGGGTTCCAACCAACACGGTCCCGAACACTTCGGCCTGGTCACCGCTGAAGGTACCGGAGAAGCCGCTCGTCACCTCTTGCCCTGCGAACAGCGGCCGGGCGAACGGATCGGAAAACGGAGAATGCTGATTGGTCCGGAGGTGCCCCTTCCAGGTGCCCTCGCCCGCCGTGTAGGCCCCGATCGACCAGAAATGCGGCCCGCCCCCGATCAGCAGGCCATCGCGAAGGATCAGGACGCCGCTGTCGCGGCCCCGCACGCCGTCCAACATAAGGATATGGATCGAATAAAGCCCGTTCCTCATCGATCGCGCCGTCCGGCCCCGCCGGCCCGCAGTATGCCGCCAAGCCGGGCGGCAGGCGAGCGGGCCGATCCCGCCCGGCCGCCGATTCGAGCCGAAAGCGCCGGTCCAGGCGCTTACAAATCGTTAAGAAAGCCCTGACAGGGTTCGACAGCCGGAGGGAGAGAGCCATGCTCGTTTACCCCGTACCTGTCGAAGTGACACAAGCCAGAGTGCAGCTCGTCGTCGATCAGACGGCGAAGGAGCAGCCGCGCGTCATCAGCGAGGATGTGCTCGACGTCTTCGCCGCCAAGAACAAGGCCGATCGCGACGCCGTCGAGACCCTTCTCGACATCAAGGTGTGAGATCGCAACCGGCCAAAGGCGCTTGCATTGCACATTTGGCGGCGCGCGCGGACGCATTCCGCGCGTGATCCGGGCCCCACGCCCCGGCAGGTTGGGCGACGCCGCAAATCCCCTCGCCGGACTTTTCCTTTGAACCTTTTACGCAGCGCCAAGACATAAATGCGCTGGGGATTTCAGGGCCCAGTGTTTGGCGCAGCGCTGTGGGACGAGGATATTCCGTCTACGCGGCGCTGTTGCATTTTATAAATTCAACCTTAAGTTTGGTCCCCAACAGTTGACGGCTCACGCCCTGAGAGATCCCCAGTCCGTCAGCTGGGAAAGCCCCGCATCCAGCCTGCGGGGCTTTCCATTTTCGGGATGCAGGAACCTGCCGCCGCGAGCACAGCGAGTTGGCTGGTTGCCGGCACGATCTCCCCAAGGCCGGCCGGGCATCAGACCTCGCGAGACCACGCGCGGGGCTTTGCTTTTTAGAGGATGTCCAACCTCGCGCGTCCTTGATTGGCAGTGATGGGCAATCGATGGGATAGAGGCCCGTGCCTCCAAGGCTCGACCACGAAAGCCCTGTCCCGGAATTTTCCTGGGCGGGGCTTTCTCGTATTGCGCGCGGCATCAGCGTGTCACCGCTCGCTCGGTTGCGTCGGCTCGCGAAAGCTTGAGAGCGCAACCGCCCCGAACGGTCGGCAAAAGTGGTGCACGCCCCTGCCCCGCGCCGCGTTTTGCTGCTATTTCTTGGCACGTCTCGCCCGAGCCAAAACAAAATCTCGCAATTCCCAGGAGGACAAGAAAATGCGCTATCTGCACACCATGCTGCGCGTCCGCAATCTCGATGTCGCGATGAAATTCTATCAGGACGCGCTGGGGCTGAAGGAAGTGCGCCGCATCGACAATGACAAGGGCCGCTTCACGCTGGTGTTTCTCTGCGCGGAGGAAGATCTCCATCTGCTCAAGTCGCTGCCGCAGAGCCGCGGCGCGCCGCTGGTCGAACTGACCTACAATTGGGACGAGGAGAAATACGGCGAGGACCGTCATTTCGGCCATCTCGCCTACGAGGTCGACGACATCTACGCGACCTGCGAGAAGCTGATGAAGATGGGTGTCACCATCAATCGTCCGCCGCGCGACGGCAACATGGCGTTCGTGCGCTCGCCCGACCTGCACTCGATCGAGATCCTGCAGAAGGGCGATCCGAAGGCGCCGGCCGAACCATGGGCCTCGATGCCGAACACCGGGCACTGGTAAACGCCGCTGCCGCGCGCATGTTCCTAATCCGCGTTTCTCCATCGGTGAAACGCGGAGCGTTCGCGAGGAACATGGCGCTCTGGTTGACGTTGCCTCCTCACACGAATGCGAGGAGGCGAGGAGATGGGAAAAGGACTTTTGCTTTGGCTGTTGGGTGTACCGATCCCGGTGATCATCGTGTTGTGGTTGCTGTTCGGTCACTGACTGCGCTTTGACTGAGATCGACGAGGCTCTGCCGCATCGCGGCGGAGCCTCTTTTTTGAACTCGGTACAATTCACCCCGCGCATTTCCCTGACGGTTCGGCTAGAACGCGCGCAAAGCACAACAGCGGAAAGAAACGCGTGATGGACAGCAAGCCGCAACTGACGATCTGGGGCCGGCCAAATTCGGTCAATGTGCAGAAGGTGCTCTGGTGTCTCGCCGAGCTCGACCTGCCCTATCAGCGCATCGATGCCGGCATGCAGTTCGGCAAGAACGATCAGGCGGACTATCTCGCGATGAATCCGAATGGCCGCGTCCCGACGCTGGTCGACGGCGACTACGTGCTGTGGGAATCCAATTCGGTGATGCGCTATCTCTGCCTGGCCTACGGTCAGGGTTCGTCGGTCTATCCGCATGCGCCGAAGGCGCGCGCCGCCGTTGACCGCTGGCTCGACTGGACCTTGTCGACGCTGCAACCGGTCGAGCGCCCGCTATTCTGGGGGCTGGTGCGCACGGCACCCGAAAAGCGCGACATGGTGCAGAGCCAGAAGGACGCCGATGCCGCCGGCGTGGTGTGGCGCGTCGTCGATGCGCAGCTTGCAAGCCGCCGCTACGTCGAGGGCGATCAGTTCACGATCGCCGACATCGCGCTCGGCGCCTTTGCGCGGCGCTGGTTCGGCGTCGAGGGCGTGACCAAGCCGAAGCTGCCCCATCTCGAACGCTGGTTCGGCGAGATCGCGCAGCGGCCGGCCTTCATCCGCATCGTCGCGCCGCCGATGTCGTGAGCGGCAAGCCGTTCAGCGTCCGCCGGACACCCCTGCACCGACGCTGACGGCGCCACCGAGCTTCACGCAGGTGTCCGAGCCCTCGACCTTGACGAAGCCCGGTCCGTACGACGCGCAGGAATTGCTCCGCGTCACGGATTTCGACGGCAGGGATTTGCCGGCATCGGGCGGCGTCTGGAAGTTGCGGCGGTCGCCGGTTTGCGCGAACGCAGCGGCGGGAAGCAGGACGGCGATGACGGCGAAGCAGGTCTTGCGCATGCCGCCTTTTATCGCGCGCGGCCGGATCAGGCTAGCGCACGAATCTAACACCGAACGTCTTGCCCTTGCGCCAGACCACTTCGCAGGCGCGCCCGGTGCGGGCGTCGCGCGAAAACGCCAACCGCAGCTTGGCCGGCAGCGTGTTGTTGTCCTGCACGGTGATTTTTGCGCCCGACGTGGAAATGTCCTCGACCACGCAAGGCCGCGCGGCGAATCCGCCGTCGAGCGTGATCCAGCCGGATTGACGCAGCGATTTGCGCGTTTCGCGCTTCTTGGATCCCAAAGCCATCACATCATCCCCGGGCTCACGCCTATCGCCACGGGCTTACCAAAGGGTTGCGAAAGATCGGCGGATTGCAGCAATCTAGGCCTTGTGCACACCTGCGGGGGCATAGCGGCGAGCTGGAGCCGCTTTCTTTCGCGGCGTTTGCACGACCGCATCCCAGAACAAATCCGACATCCGAGTGTCAGCCCGGTGTCAGGCTTCGAGCTTATCCTCCGTTTCGGGAGGATACGCCATGCCGACCAGGCCCCGCCCTTCGTGGTCCGAAAGAGGTAACCAGCTGCATGAGCTCCGACGACGCCCCTCGGACACATGTCGCTATTTTACGGAAATTCGGCCGCACCCGTGTTGCTTGCTTTGTGACGATTGCGGGTGGGTTTGTAGAAGCCATCCGGGCCAGCCTTGGAACGGCCCGGACGCTTGCACCTGCGGCGCATCGGGCGTGCCATGCCCTACCTGCAATCGACTAGCAGATCGGCGGAAGCGTTGAAGAACAGCCTTCGAAACCGCGTGCTCAACACGCCGGGACAGTCGCTTCCCTGAGATGGCAGAGACGGCTCTTAGGAACCTTCTGCGAGTCCGAGACTTACTGAGACGCTTGCTGACCTCATCCGCCCCCAAGGCGGTCGGCAACACCAAACCCCGCCCCGCGAAGGCGGGGTTCTATTTTGAACTTTCTCGTTGCCGCCGAGACTTACCCCCGGCTCGGGATTTCAGGGCCCAGTGTTCAGGCCAGCGTCGCGAGACGAGCATACTCCGTCTCAGCGACGCTGTTGCTTCTGCGGCCGGTACGGATGGCGGGTCCGACTCTGATCCCCAGTTCGTGAGCTGGAAGAAACCCCGCCGTCGCTGGGTTTTCTAGGATTGTCGGGATTCAGTCGGGGCACTTCCTTGGGAAGACCAATTGTTCGAACTGGGGCTAGTACTGCTGAACGGCTTGGCTATTCATGTTGAGATCATTAGCAGTTAGCGGCTTTGCCCTTTCATGCCTCCCGCGCAATCACTCTGATTGACTGACATAGATCGAATACGACTCCTCGTATGTCGCCTGAAACAAGGGAACGGGAGACCATCAGGGATGAGTTTCTCCAGTTTGCAGCTAGTCAATCGTTCTCGACGAGTGCCCGACATGTTCCAAATGGAATAACTCCATCCCTGTAGGGGTTGGAAGCCGTAGGAGGTCGAATGGAAAATGGAAGCGAATGCCCGCCTTCAAGGCCGTGGTGAGGCTGCGTGCCAAGCCTGACACTCGCTGAGGCGGCGAGTATCGGGGCCTGTATTTGGGCCGTGGTATTCGCGGTCCACGTCATTGCAGTGTTGATTTATTTTCGGCTCGACCGGGATAAGGGGCCTCGGGAGCGTCGCAATCCGGGATGGTTGGCTGCTCTTGGCATGTTGGCTTACTTGCCAATCTTGGTGCCAATCACGGTCCTCGGCTTCATTTTTCGATGTCTGATTGACTGGCCGGTCAACGGGTTAGTCAAACTGTTTCGGCGAAGGTCCGAGATTAAAAGCTGAACTTGAGCAGTCAGGCCCTAGCCGGCGGCGTCGGCCATTCGTTCAGTAGATGCGCCCGGGGCGGGAAAGTCTCGCGGGGTCAAAAGAAGCAGGTTTTTTCACGCACTTGCACGATGGCGCTCCCTAGCGGCGCGGGCGACCTCCCCGGCGATGCTGTTGATATCTCGGGATAATTCGTAATTTGTTGACTTCTAGCCGCCACTCCTCGGATGTTGGCGTGCAACAAAACGTCCAACAGGGTCCGATGCCGGAGCGTCTCACCAAGCGAAAAGGGTACTGGCATTTCGTGCGGCGGGTACCGCCCGAATTCGCTGCGATTGACCTTCGCGGGATCGTCAAACAATCGACCAAGATCCGCGTCGCTGACGACCGGTCAGGCATCCGTGCCGGACGCATCGCTGACCAGCTTAATATCGACCTTGAGGCGTCCTGGAGGGCGGCCGCGGGCCAGGGAACACGGGACGCCATCGTCGCGCTCGAGGAGGCCCGGCACCGGGCGCAGGCCCTGCAGCTCACCTATAGGCCGGTCGATGATGTCGCCCGGGAGGCCCTTGCGGAGATCCTCCGCCGGATCGATGCCTTGGCGGTGGGTGATAGGCGGCATGACCCTGCCACGGCCGCGGCGACCCTCGGCGGCGTCGACCTGCCCGAGATCATGCTGTCCGGCCTCTGCGATGAGTTCGAGGTCGCCAAGAAAACGACGATCGCCAGGATGTCGGCCGGTCAGTTCAAGAAATGGAAGAACGGCAAGAAACGCGCAATCGACCTGCTCATAACCGTGATCGGCGACAAGGCCATCACGCGGCTGACGCGCGACGACGTCCTGAAATTTACCGACCACTGGACCGAGCGCGTGGTCGACGGTGAGGTTCTGGCCGCGACGGCCAATCGCAACCTGACGCACATCACCGGAATGCTCTCGGCCGTCTCCAAACGTCATAGGCTCAATCTGGACCGTGTATTCGCCGGCGCCAGGCTCGAGGGTGACGCGTCACGGCCTCGGCCGCCCTTCTCGCCCTGGTGGATTGTCAACCGGCTTTTGGCGGCCGGCGCGCTGGAGACCATGAACAACGAGGAGCGCGCGGTGGTCATGGTGATGATCAATACCGGCGCCCGGCCGAGCGAGATCATCAACCTGCGGCGGCGGCATATCGTCCTGGAGGCTCCGATCCCGCACATCCGCGTCCGGCCAGACGATCGCGTTCTGAAAACAACCTTCTCCGATCGCGACATCCCACTGGTCGGGATCTCGCTCGAGGCGATGCGCCAATTCCCGGACGGCTTCCCGCATTACCGCGACAAAGGCGACACGCTATCGGCCGCAGTCAATGCGTACTTTTCTGACCATGACCTGCGCGAGACCGAGAGCCACACACTCTATTCGCTGCGGCACGGCTTCAAAGACCGCCTGCGCAGCGTCGAGACACCGGACGAGCTCAAGGACGAGTTGATGGGCCACGACACCAAGAAGCCGAAATACGGCGATGGTCACGGGCTCGACCTGAAGCAGAAGTACATCCAGCTGATCGCACTGGCGCCTGGAATGCAGGTTCCCGCTCCGCTTCAATTGATATTGCAGCGTCAGGCTAAGCGTCCATAGCGAAGTCTGCAGCTATCCTTCGACGAGGCGGGCCATTTGGCTTCCGCCAGGGTCAATAGGTCTCTCAGGCGTTGCCCGGCGTACCGCCCCAGGCGCGAGCTACCGCGCGCAGCCGCTCGCCGACCAGCCGATGCCGCTCCAGCAGCTCTTTGAACCGCGCCTGGGCCTGCTCGATCGTTATTTCACCGCTCTCGACCAGCCCTTTCAGCCCGTCCATTTCGGCAAAGATGACGTCGGTTTCGGCTTGAGCCTTGTCGAGTTCAGGCTCGCCCCATTGCTTCTGATCTTTCTTGTCAATCATCGCGACGACTCCTCGTGCACTCTTGACGTAGCTCATTACCGGAGTTTTTGTGGTCGATTGATTTGGATGACCATGACAGTTGCAGAGAAGATCATTCGCGCCGTTCGCGAACACCCGGGCCTGACTGAGCGTCAACTCGCCGACCGCATCTTTGGAGAGAACGCAGCGATCCAGCGCGTTAATCCAACATGCCGAAAACTCGTCACGCAGGGCCTGCTGCTGCGCCAGGGAAAGGGATGGAGCGGCGATCCGTTTCGATATCACCCGGCAACGCGGCCTCGATAGACCGAACGCCCGGCGTACTTTTTCAGCGGGTACAGCCGCCTCCCAGCCCGCGGAGATGCTTGACGATCGGGCCATCCGCCCGGACCGAGCCCGGTCATCCCCGCTTTTTGCCCGATTTCTTCTTGGCCGTTATTACTTCGGCCTGACTGCGAAAGGCTCTTGCCAACGCCAAAAGGCTTTCGGCGGCCTCACTATCAGAGATCGCCCGCGCTGCGCGTTCGGCCTTATCGGCCTGCTTGCGTAGGGATTTCGTCTCCTTGACCATCAGCTAATCCTAATGGGGCACATATTCGTAGGCGACGAATGCTCCGAGCCCGATCATGGCAACTAGTACAGCGATTGCGAGAAAAGACTGTGGGCGCATCGCGTCCTCCACGGCCAGTTAGCGGACTGCTTTTACCGCAAAAAGGGTCCAGCTTCAAAACGTGTTGCTATATATTGAAGCCGGCCGCCGCCTAAATCTCCTCCCAGCACGACCCGCAAGGTACCACGCGCACGGCATCGTTCGATTTGAACACGTCCAGAATTCAATATACCACTGCTCGCGCCGTCGGGGAGGAGCAGATGAAATTGCACAAATTTGGCTTGGTGCTCTCAATCCTGGCTTATGTCGCAGCGGCACAGGCCGAGCCAGCCGCAACAATTACTGTGGCCTCCACGACTTCGACGGAACAGTCTGGCCTGTTCGGATATCTCCTGCCGCACTTCACCGAGGCCACGAACATTGTCGTAAAAGTTGTCGCAGTCGGTACCGGCCAGGCGCTGGACATCGGGCGACGAGGCGATGCCGACGTCGTGTTCGTTCACGACAGGCCGGCCGAAGACAAGTTCATGTCCGAAGGCCAAGGCGTGAAGCGCTTCGACGTCATGTATAATGACTTCGTCATCGTCGGACCGAAATCTGATCCGGCCCACGTCGCGGGTGACAAAGATGTTGTCGAAGCACTGCGCAAGATTGCCGCCGCGAAAGCACCCTTCATATCGCGTGGCGACCGCTCCGGAACGCACGAGGCCGAGCTTCGGCTGTGGAAGCAGGCGGGCATCGACGTGGCGGCCGTGAAGGCCGACTGGTATCGCGAGATCGGTCAGGGCATGGGACCGGCGCTCAACATGGCATCGTCATCGAACGCCTATCTGCTGTCCGACCGGGGTACATGGCTGTCTTTCAAGAACCGCGGCGAGTTAGCCATTCTTACCGAAGGCGACAAGCGACTCTTCAACCAATATGGCGTGATGCTGGTGAACCCCGAAAAGCATCCCGCGGTTAAGGCCAAAGAAGGTCAGGCCTTCATCGACTGGCTGATCTCGCCAATGGGCCAGCAGAGCATCGCCAGTTACAAGGTCGCTGGTGAACAGCTATTTTTCCCCGACGCGCCCCACTAGCAAAAACGCAACCGTCGAGACCGCGAGGCTGAGCGCCAGCAAAATCAGACCCAAGCCCAGCGCCAGCGGCAGATCGCCCTTGCTGGTTTCAAGCGCGATGGCGGTCGTCATCGTCCGTGTGTAGCCGCGAATATTACCGCCGACGATGATGATGGCGCCGACCTCCGCGATGGCCCTTCCGAAAGCTGCGAGGAACGCTGTTAGCAGCGATGCGCGGCCGAGCGCGAACAACAACGCGATGCTGCGCGACCGTGACAGACCGTCGATGCGCGCAAGGTCAGCGTATTCTGCCCACAGCAGCGTCGACGGCCTATGCACCAGCGCCACCACAATCGGCGCGGCAAGCAGGGATTGGGCCATGATCATTGCAGTGGGCGTGAACAGGAGGCCGCCTGACCCGAGCGGACCGGAGCGCGACAGCAACATATACAGAGCGAGGCCGACCACGACCGGCGGCAGCCCGAGAAAGGCATTGGTGAGCACGATGATCGCCTGGTGGCCGCGAAACTTCGTGATCGCCAGCCACGCGCCGAATGGTGCGCCGACAATCAGCGCGACGATGCTCGCCGATAGGCTTATGCGCAATGACAGCGCGACGATTCCAAGGAGTTCTGGGTCGAGGCCGCCAATCAGTAGGATTGCAGTACTGATGGATTCCACGAAGTCATTCATTACAAGCACCGACGCATCAAGACAATCAGCGGCCCGGCCGCGTTCCGTAAGCACGCGCCGGGCCTGACCAGCGGCTGCGGGAGCGCCGCACGACCGTCTGGCTAGGGCTAGTATGAGACACGTCGGCGGCGGCGAAAAGGCAGGCGAACGGCTGGGGTCTGAGCAGACGTCCAATTGACCAACTTCTAGCGCGGCGCCGAGGCCAGTCGACAACCTCTAGCGACTTCCCGCCCGCCCGATTCAGCGGGAGAATGGACGCGATGGCTTCGAAACACCACCCCACTTCTCTCTCGGGCGATGTTTGGCGCGCCATCCGGTGCACTTCCGGTGCAATCGTTCCATGCCATTTTGGGGTATGGCCGCCCTCTACAGGAACAAGTGTTCACTTTGTAACTTAGCCATTACCGCATTGGCGCGGCAGGAGGATGGGGCATGCTAGAGCAACCGGTATTGCTGATCCTCGTGGTTGAGGACGAAGTATTTATTCAAGAGCTAGTCGAGGAAGCCTTGGCCGACGGAGGTTTTAAAACAGAATCTGTTTCATCTGGGGAAAAGGCGATCGCCCTCCTCGAAAATGACCAGCAAGAATACCGAGCCCTCATCACTGACATTCATTTGCCTGGTGCTCTTTCCGGTTGGGATGTCGCGAGGCGCGCAAGAGAGCTTAATGGGCAAATGCCCGTGGTCTACATGACCTCAGGCGCAGCCGATGAGTGGGCCGCGCAGGGAGTACCAAACAGCATCATTCTGCAAAAGCCTTTCGCGCTCGCGCAGGTCGTGACGGCGATTTCCCAACTACTGAACCAGGTACCCCCGACGCAAGAGTAAGGCCTGTTGGCGGCCTTCAGCCTAGGTAAAGGTCGCGCAGTTATCGGGAACGTCGCAAGGTTCATCAAAGGCGCGCCCTGCCACCGTGCCCTCTGGATACTGGCCCCCGACAAAAGCTTTGATGCGGTCTCGCGGATTTGGTGCGGACCACGCTGAACATTTGCACTGGCAAGTAACGTTCGCCTGGTCGAGTGCAGGTGCTGGCGGTGAACCTGAGCGGGTCGGTTTCCCTTAGCTGCCCGGTGGTTCACCTGGGGCGACAGAACCAAATGCATACCGCAACCCGGCACGGGCCCTCACAGCAGCCCGAGCCGCTCTCGATTTTTTTTTGCAAGCCCTCTTGACACCATCAAATTCTAATTTATTTCCTCGCTCGTCGGTCCGGTTAGGGTCGATGTCTGGACGCCAATCGGGTCCAGGCGTAACGGGCACCGGTCGTGTCCGGTGCTTCTCATACCCATCTTGCTCTTTGGAGGATTTGGCTATGCGCACGTACGACTTCTCTCCCCTTTTCCGGTCGACGATTGGGTTCGACCGTCTCTTCGATCTGGCCGAAACCGCCCAGCGCGCCACCGAAGATAACTACCCCCCCTACAACATCGAACGACTTGCCGATGATCGCTACCAGATCGCGCTCGCAGTCGCGGGCTTCTCGCCGGACGAGATCTCGGTGACCGCCGAGCAGAACGTCCTGACAATCGAGGGCAACAAGGTCGAGAAAGCAGACAGTGACTATCTCTATCAGGGCATCTCGACCCGGCGATTCAGGCGGCAATTTAGCTTGGCAGACCATGTTCTGGTCAAGCACGCCGCGTTCGACAACGGTCTGCTCAAGATCGAGCTGGCGCGCGAAATTCCAGAAGCCATGAAGCCGCGGCGGATTGCGATCAACGCGACGCCGAGCCGGCCGCAACAGCTCGAATCCGCTGCAGCCTGAACGGCGACAAGCCGCGTCCGGGTCTGCCGCACGCGGCTTCAACCATCCCATTCTCGTCTTAGAACGGAGGCAAACATGCGGCCGACGACCGCGAATGTTAGTTTCTTGAATATATCTGGTCGACGCGATGCGCGGTTCAATCATCCCCTGGATGTCGTGGCGGATTTATCCCTGACCACGGAAGAAAAACGCGCTCTGTTGGCGTCCTGGGCGTCGGATGCTGCTACGGTTCCCTCCCGACCAGGCTTGCGGGCTCCACGCGATCTAAGATCACCAGTCGGGATCGACGCAATTCTTGACGCACTACGTCGCCTCGACAGCGATCCTGATCATCCGCCAGGAGGCAAGCCCTACCGACTTCGCTCAACCGCGCGGCCGCTAGCGGCTTAGGAGGCAGGCATGAACGACATCAACCTCCCAAAACACGTCGTCGACAGAATCGAGGCCCGCTGGTGTGCCCGACAAGCCTCAACAAAGGGCGAGTTCGTCGACCGCCAGCTCGAACAGCTGCGGGCGCATCGCAACAACATCCGGCGATATCAATGGCTACTCAGCACGAAGCTGAACGACCTTGAGCGCAATTACATCGAACGACGCCTGTCCGAGGAATCAACTGCAATTGAAAATCTGGTAGGTGACATTCCTCCTCTCGGCCGTGAGCAGCCGCTGCTCGACGTCGGCCTTGGATCAAAAAGGGCGTGACCATGAGCACGACGCAATTTCTGATACAGGGAAGCCAGAAGATAATCGGTCACTATCGGTTTTTGCTCGACACGGCGAAAACGCAGCAGGAGCAGAAGGAGTTGGCGAAGAGGATAGATGAAGAGAATCGAAACCTGGAACGACTGCTTGCTGATCTTGCTCGGCCAGCGCAAGCGGCCTGATCACTCGTAGTCAATCCGGTGGCAACTTAGAGGGCGAGGCTCAGATCATGAGAACGCCAATATCGGCGAGGGACCTGGAATTAATCGCTTTGCGCGAGATTCGCAGCTTTCCCGGCGGCGAATATGTTTGCCATGTGGAAGTTGTTCAGGCGAACCCGGATTGGAAACTTCACGCGACGGTCAGGGACGGCGCCGATCTCGATCGAATCCAGCACGCGGCGGGAGCCACGGAGTTTAGATTGAAGCATCGGTATGAACTGCGAACCGATTGGTGATCGAACCGCGGCAAGGCTGGTTAGTTGCGATCACCGGCAACAGCGCGACGCGCTCGTTCACCGCTTATGCATATCAAGGTAGGTGGTCAAAATCCAGCCGACGCCTCCGCTCAAGAGAGCAGCGAACCAATAAAGCCAACGGCTGAGATTACGAACGCCGGTGGCCTGCGCCTGGACGCTTTGGACGGTCTGGACTGTTGGTTTCATGTCAGCGATGTCCTTCGTAGCCGTCGCCACCTGCGCGCCCAATGCCGTCATGTCCGCGCGGAGGTCGTCAACCTTCCGATGGAGATCCTTTCGCCCTTCCGAGGCCTTTTCCTCCATTCGCTGCCATGTCTGCAGCAACGTCGATACCGTAGATTCAAGCCCACCGATCTTAGCGGCCATTTGAAGCAAGGCAGCATTTAAGCTGCCACTATCATCACCGCTCATTTCGCGTTCTTTCGCTTGAACAGGCTGAAACCGTGCGCCGGCTTTTCCGCCGGCGCCGCGCTCTCGCAGGCGATACCGGCGACGCGGCCGATGCCCTCGCGAACGTCCTGGTATTGGCAGACGGCGCGACGCAGGCAGGCATTGACCTTTGCCAGCGCGGCGCGGTCGGTTTTCCAGAGCCGCTCGATCTCGCCGGCGTCGAGCTCGCGGTCCGGCGTCTCGACGGGCGCGCGCTCGCAGGCCGCGACGTCCGCAGGCAGCGCCGGAATGTTCGGCGCGTCCGGAGGCGGAGGCTGTAGCTTGTCGACGCTACCGGACCCCACGCACCCGGCGAGACATGTCGCGAGTAAAACACTTGTTAGGATTAGCCGGCGTTGCATCAATAGCCCCCTGGTTCGACTGGATCTGCGCCTCGGCCGCCGCGGCGCGCTTGGCGTCGCGTTGCTGCAGGGCATTGGCGAAAGCGAGCTGGCGCTCCTTCTCCGCCAGGCGCGCCTGCAACTGCGCATTATGCTCGGCGACCTGTGCCGCTTCGCACTTCGCCTCTGCCGAGCCAAAGCCGGCGTTGTAGAGATGCGCGCCGCCAGCGATCGCAGCGCCGCCGGCGACGACGGCCAGGCCGCCGGCGAACAGCGCGCCGGCGGCAAATGGCGAGAGGTTGACGCCGGCGAGGCCCGCCAGGCGCACAACGATTGCGACGACCCAGCTCATGCGTGTTTCCCCGCGCGATAGTCAGCCAGGCGGCGCCGCTCGAGCTGGTCGGCAACAAACCAGACCAGGACGCCGACGCCGGCGACGACGACCAGGGCGGCGATACCGATCGCGATCGCCTGGATCGCGCCAGGCGTCAGGCCGAGGCCACCAACCGCGTCCTTTGCGGCCGAGACTTGCGTCGCGCGGTCTGTGAGCCAGGCGAGCACGCCGGCGCCACCGAGGCCGCTCGAGCCGCCGAATATCTTCCCGGCCCATCCTTTGGCCCGATCGGCCAGCGCGATTGTCTGCGAGCCCTCGTCGCGGAGATCCTCGACGGTCGCGCTCGCCCGCGTCTCGGCGACCTGCCGCGGCGCCTGCGGCTTGCCGAGCTCGGCGATCAGCTGGTCGTCGATCGCAGGCGTCAGCGGCAGGCCGCGCGCGTTGCGATAGGCCAGGATCATTCCCTCGGTCCGGCCCTGCGGCGATTGCTCGCCGTCGACCTGGCCGACGTCGTAATAGCCGAGCTCGCGCAGCCGCCCCTGCACATACGCGACGGCCTCCGGATCGACCGGCGCCGGCGTCGTCGCCAGCTTGGCATGTTCCTGCGGATGCGACGTTGCGAGGCCGCGCTCGAATAGCGCCGCCTCGTCGTCGCGGCGGATGCGCAGCCCCTTGCTGTCAGGCCAGAGCCGTTTCATGGAGCGGATCAGGCCAGGGATCTTGGCGAGCTCGCCGCTGCCGATCGCCGCCTTGATCTGCCGCATCTCCGACCAGCGCGGCCCCGGCTTGTTGAAGCCGCCAGCGTCGCGGTTAAAGGCGATCGACAGGATGACGCCTTTGCAATCCGGCGAGAGCTCGTCGAAACCAGGCAGCAGCCGCCGGCAGATCGCGAGATAGCGCGGAATGTCATGGCTCGAGAAAACCTCGAGCGCAACGTCCCAAGGGATGTCGACGACGCCGCGCAGCTTGCGCGCCAGCTTTTCCGCCGCCGGCCCCGTGACGCCGCAGCACTTCGCCAGCGCCTGCAGCATCGCGTCCGGGATCTTGCCCGACCAATCGGCCAGGAACTGCTGCCGCGTCGTCTGGCCGACGTCATAGCCGCAGCCAATCGTCACGCCGGACTGTTCGCCAGGCCAGGTCGCGCCGCTCAGATGCTTCGAATACCAGGCCGAGCTGGTGACCTCGGCGCTGACGATCAGGTCAAAGGTCGCACGGGAGATGCCATGCAAATCGATAGCGCTCGCAGAAATGACTGCGCTGGTCATCGTGATAGTCCTTGTGTGATGAAACGGGGCCAGGAACAGGTATTCACGGCCGTCGTTAATTCGGCAGAGAGCGCCGAAAATGAAAGCGATGACACCTGGAGATTGCAGGGACCGTGCCGAGCACTACCGGCAGGCCAAAGCGATGGCCAAAGACCACTTTACACGCCGCTATCTGGCGGCGATGGAGCACAGCTACCGGGTCTTGGCAGAGAGTGAGGAAGCCTTCGAGAAGGCGCCAAAGTTAGAAGACAAGAAGGGCTGAAGACCGGCTGGTCAACCTGCCCGTCGGACATGCCAACGACCGCAACGATAAAGTCTCATCTGCGCCAACCCGGCCTTGACAGTCTGCGCATGTGATCTAAGTTTTCGATCGGGCAAGGCCCTCCCATTTTTCAAGGAAAATTATACGACCGTCAAAGGATGACGACGATGACCGACGAAGATTTTGCGCTGTTGCGGACCCATCGCAACAACATCCATCGATACCGCAGATTGCTCGAAACCCAGCTCTCCGCACTTGAGCGTCAGTATTTGGAAAGGCGCCTTTCGGAGGAGCAGACCGCGATAGAATTGCTGTCGAGGTCGATATTTCCTCTCGAGCTGGGCGCCGTCTCGCGACGATCGCCGCCAGCCACGGCCTAGGCAGCTTCGACAATGTTGGACGTCGTCTTGACCGACCGCCATAGACGCGGCTGGGAATGGGAGGTTCGCGATCCTTCCGGCAAGATACTCGTAGCCGGACGGGAAAAGACCCGACGAGCCGCAAAGTACGCGGGAGACCGGGCCTTGTTCCAACTTCTCGTCACCGACCCGCAATCAATAGACCTGGAAAGACGAAGGTAGGAAGCGCGTAGCCGCTCAGTATCTGCCCTTGGGTTTGGCCGGCGGCGCCAGTCAGACCAGGGCATTTGCGCGAATGAGGAGCTGGTCGACCTGCGCGTCAGAGAGGCCGAGGGCCGTAATCATGCGTTGAACCAAAGGATCTGTGCGCCGGAGCTCGGTTGCGAGATCCCATTCCTCCTGGACCGAAGCATCCGCTGCGATCGCCGCCCGGACCACGGCCCAATCGCCGAGCTCGTCATAGGCTCGCTTCAAGCCGAGCTTCGTGCACGAGCTCGGCGCCGGCGTCGGCGGCTGCAGAAATGCAATGACCGCCGGATCACCGTCAGCTACCTGCTCGAGGACGCGGCCAGGCTGCTCGCAGCCAAACCATCCAACAATTTCACCAGCGTTGTTTCGTTCGACGAATCCCATATCTGTCAGCCCTCCATCGGATCAAACCAGCCGCGCGACGCGATGCGGAGCACCGTTGATGCAGCGCTCGCCCTGGCCGCAACGTTCGCATTCGTGTCGGTCCACACGCGAATTTCAGAGAAGTTGCCCATTGAGGCGTTTGTCACTTCTGTCGCTGTCGCACCGTTTGAGAAGTTTGGCGCGGTGTCGACCATCGCAACGTCATGAACCCACCATTGCGTGTTTTGCGTCGCGCTCCAGCCGATGACGGTCAGAATGGCTTGCACCTGGATGCCAGTCGGAACGCTGGCGAGGGAGTAGGTCGTCAGCGCTGTTCCGAGGTTGGTCACGTTCACGTCGATCGAGACGCCGGGCCAGATGAACTCGTTTCCGCGCACCAATAGTTGAGAGAAGACGCTGCCGTTCCAATAGACGGCACCAATCCGACGAAACAGCGTGTAACCGCCCGGCAGCGTTGGAGCGGCGGCACTTCGAGAAATGAGAGCGTCGACCGTGCCAAGGCCGGTCGGGTTTTTAATCACGAAGACATGGTAAAAGCCGGTCGCGATCGCGCCGGTGTCCAAGCCGCCGGAGCCGTTGCCGACCGACCACGCCCCACTCGTTTTGTTGAGCGCGGCTGCGAGCGTAATCATGTCCGCCGCGTTGCGATCAGCCGCAACGCCAGCGGTCACAGTGAAGTTTGCGACCGCAGTAGTATTGACCTTTAAGCCGCTCCTGTAGCCCTTCAGCAGACCAGGAATGCCGAGATTGATTATTGCAACCGGCTTGTTTGTCAGCTCGGCGAGATTGAGGCTTGACGTCAGATCGCCTGCGCCGGGCTGACCGACGTGGTTGAAATTCCAGTCTCCGAACGTGCCGACACCATTCGCCTTGTCGACCGTCATCGTAATGATTTGCGCAACAGGATCGTAGAGACAAACGCCCTCCATCCAATTGGTCGGCGAGGCATTCGACGATGCGCGCAGCCTCACGCCGTTCTGATACGAAAACCCTGTGACCGCTGAGAACACTTTCGTTCCAGGGCTGCCGATCGCCAGCGCGGTCGCGCTCGTCGCCTCCGTTGCGCTCTGAGCGAGTAGCAGCCATTTTCCGGCCGCCAGATCGGTTGCGAAATTGCCCGACAGATGCGGGACGATGCACTGATAAAGGTTTTTGTTGATCGGGTGCACCACGATCGAGGCCGGCGGAGCGACTACGTAATTCGTGCCAGTTGCCCAGGCCGTCGCGCTGCTCCACGGCACCGCGCCGGTATCGCCCTTGTCACCCTTGGCCGCCAGGACCTGCCAGTATGTCGCATCCGGCGCCGGATGCCCCGATCCCGGCGCCGGGTTGATCCAAACATAGGACGTCCCGGACGTCGTCTGCACGTCGCCGACCGAATAGGTCGCGGCGTTGTCATAGGCGCCGCGAAAACTGAAACCCTTGTATATCCCGAGATAGGACCAGGCGCCGGCGGTATGGAACCACATTTTCCCGGTCGTCGGCTGCAGCGCATATTGGCCGTCAGAGCCGAGCGAAGGATCTGGCGCGGCGAGCGACACGTCGACGAACCAAAAGAAGCCTGACGTATTCAGCGCCGCGATCAGATCTGAAACGTCACCGATGACCTGCGCGCCGGCGATGCGCTGAGACGACGCTTTCCAGATGACATAGGGAACGCCGGCCTGCGCGCCGCCGCCCCACGGCGGAATGACGAGATGCATCGGATCAGTGACGTCTGCGATGATCGTCTGAAAATTGCCGATCTGCAGGGTATCGCCCGGCCGAACATTGGTGCCGGACCAGATTGTCCCGACACCCGTAACGGCCGTTCCGTTCGCCGCGACAGAGATCGTTCCGGTCGAATAGCTCGAGAGCGCGGTCATTGACTACGGTCCTTCGTGCAAAAAGATGCGAGACGTCGGCGCCGGCACCGCCGCCGCGTCGGCCTCGGCCTGGATCGCCTCGAGCTCGGCGACCGTCTTGGCCGCGCGCGTCCGAACGACCATCGATCGCCGCTTGTTTTCCTTGATCATCAGATCGTCCGGCTTTGCCAGGATCGTCTGCGCCAGCGCTTGTGGCGTGACGCCCTCGACGGTTGCCGCCTCGGCGAATTCGGCGGACGGTTCGGCGCCGGCGGCGACGGCCGCTGCCAGCGCTCGCTTGCGATCGTGCGCGATGTCATGACCGTCGACCATGTAACGCTCGTTGACGAGCGCCTCGACGCGCTTCCGCTTGACCTCGATTACACTCACCCTCATGGCGCGGCCGCCTCGACGTCCAGCCTCTTGAGCCGATACGGATGCGCCGGCACGACGAAAATCGCGTAGCTGCCAGGATGATCGACCGCGAACTCGAGCTTTCCATCGGTCACATGCTCGGAATGCACCATCGCGCCGTCGAGCGCGACGGTCGCATCGAACTCCGCCGGCGAAACCGTCAGCTCCAGCAGATCCTCGCCGTCCGCCCTGACCGAGCGGACCTCGCCGGAGATCTCGACGTCGAGTTTCGGCACAACCTCGCCGTCCTTTACCCAGGCGTCGGCGATATCGACCTCGCCGTCATAGAGAATGTGCGGGATACCCATCTCCGCATATTTCTCGGACAGCCTTTCCATCCCCATCTCGACCTGCAGCGTGACGGCCGTAATCACGCCGTTGCCGTCGTGCCGCACGATCACCTTGGGCCGGCTGGCAGCCGCCGGCTCCTCGAGCGCGGTCGGCTCCGCGCCTCCTGCAGCAGCCTGCCCGCCGCCACCAGGCGGCATGTAGCCCGCAACAGCCCATGCCCCATCGAGGGTTACCCCCGTCATCCTGCGATCCTCCTGAAAAGTGCGTAGTAAAGCCGCCCTACCGCATTGCCGAAATTGAACCGGAACTGCAGGGACGAGGTCGTGACCTGCGCGTAAACCCAATAATCGGAGCTGTTGCCCCGAAAGTTGGTGAAGCCCAGATACTGGCTGCCTGGCGCGAGCGTGATGTTTGTGTCCGTGTAGGCCGCCAGGAACGGGACGGCATCGAGCGTCGACGGAAAGACAAACGTCGCGACCGAGTCCTTTGTGCTGTCGAGCGTGCCCGATGCGTAGAACTGATGCCCCGACCAGCGCGAATCGAAAACCATCTGGTCGATGTTCGCCGTTGTCACGTCGACGCCAGGCAGGCTCACGCTCATTGCGGCGCCGGCGCCAGACTGGATCAAAACCCGCTTGACCATCAGAGACCAAGGCTCCGATGAAAGATCATGTAATCCACGTAAAAGGCATAATCGGAACTGGCGTTGCTCAGCGTGATCTTGTTGTTCCAGAACGTCAGGCCCATGCCGACCTCATAGGTCAGGATGCCGCCGATCGTGATGTCGCGCGCGGCCATGCCTTGATTGTAGGGATAGGCGACCACTCCGCTGTCGATGTACGCCTCAAACCAAACGTAGGGCGTTCTGGTGAACGTCGCCGGATAGGGGATGTTCTGGTCGCCGCTGCCGATCGGCAGATAGATCGAGCCCGACATGACGATCTGGTCATTCTTGGTTTCCGACCGCAGCAGAAAATCGGAATTGCTCGAGGTCGCCAGCACGTCGACGCCTGGTCGCGACAGCCAGACGCCATAGGCCCCAAGGAACGAGTTGTAACCCGCGTGAAAACGCCGAGGCATCT
This sequence comes from Bradyrhizobium sp. ma5, assembly GCF_042258955.1. Lineage (NCBI taxonomy): Bacteria > Pseudomonadati > Pseudomonadota > Alphaproteobacteria > Hyphomicrobiales > Nitrobacteraceae > Bradyrhizobium > Bradyrhizobium sp. ma5. Next base: position 4,405,983 of record NZ_CP170156.1, on the reverse strand, counting down.
CACCAGACCTGCCAGGCGATGTAATAGAGGTTGACGCCTGTTCCCATGATGCGCGAGCGCCTGTAATGCCAATCGTCCGAGATCAGAAACCCGTCCGTGTAGAGGATCGGCACCCAGCTCGAGCGCTGGTAAGCAATGCTCGTATTGGCATCCCGGCAAACCATCGCCTTCGAGTACAGCGCAACACCAGCTGACGGGATGCTATAGGCGACGATGTCGACGGCCGGCGGATGCGGATAGGTCGTCGAGTAAAACACCTTGCCAATGCCAAACACGGTACTCGGAAACAGGCCGACCTCGAGCGGGCGCCCCTGGTTCAAGCGCGAATCCAGCGACAAATATCTGTAGTCGACGGCCGGCGGATTCTCGGCGTCATAGCCCGGCTTGGAAACCGTGATGCGGTCCGCAGCGATATAGATGCGCTTGGTCACGAGTCTGAGATCGTGATGGTGCCGCCCGTCAGGTTTATGACCATCAGGCCCGACGTGCTTAGGAGGAGGCCCGCCGTCAGCGTGCCGACGTTCGCCGTGATAGCGCTCAAAACGCCGATGTTCATCATCCGCGCGGTCAGGACACCGTCGAGATACATATTCGCCGTGATGCCGATCGAGGCGACGCCGCCGATCGTGCCGGCCGTAAAGACCGCCTTCGGCGCATTGCCGTTGTAGCCCGGCAGCTGGATCTGGAATTTGTCGGCGAGAACCGTGAAGGCCGAGACGCCAGATCCGCCATTGACCAGCTGAATTCCGCTCACATAGCCGTTGACGTTGAGCGTCAGCGACCAGGCCGCGGCGGCGTATCCGTTGAGCTGCGCGATCGCCGTCGACTGCTCAGTAATCGACGCATTGACGTCGCCGAACTCAGCTGTAACCGATGTGCTGAGATCCGCGACGGCCTGCTGCGCATCGACCGCGACCGTCTGGACCGTGGCGATCTGCGCGAATGCCGCGCCGACGCGGGCTGACATTTCCGACTTGATCGACTTTTTGTCGAGCCAGTTGCGCGCGTCCTGGTTGGCCGCGCCCGCAGCGATCGCTGCCAGCGCGGCATTGATCTCGTCGTTGTTCTGGTCCTCGACTTCCGTGACCTGCTTTTTCAGCGCCGCGTTGAATGACTCGAGCGTGACCATCCCCGGCGATAGCTTGACCGTCGGCGCCTCGAGGTCGACGGTCGAATAAGCGCCGCGCATGGTCGCGTTGACGGCCTGGACGCGCAGCCGCACCGCAGCCAGGCTGACGACCGTATCGAACTGGTTTTCGGCCGCCTCATAGACCTGCGTCCAATTCTTGCCCTCGTCATAGGAGACGCCGGCGACGTAGTAGACCGCGCCGGCGGTCGGGAACCAGCTGGCGAAAAGGCGCGGCTCGGCCGTGCCCTGGCTGATGTAGGCATTGAGGCCGAACACCAGCGGGACCTTGTCGTTTGACGGATACTGCGCGCTCGGCAGCACAGGCGGATTGCCGAGATCCGTCGCATGAACCCGCTGGTCATCAACCACCATGTTGAGCGTGAACTGGTCGCCGTTCGGCGAGCCGTCCAGGACCACGCAAAGGCGCGATTGGCTAACGCCCGTGCCGAGGTCAAATGACGGGTACTCCGCGCCGTCCTCGCGGGCCATGACGGCCGCCAGCGTCGTCGCCTGCGCCGTCTCGGCCGCAGCCAGGCCAGCGGCATCCAGCACGGCATGCCGATCGTCGACGCCGCGGCTGCAAAGCACCGGGCCAAAGAATTTCCCGTTCGGTTTCCGCAGGCGCATATAGAACGGCCCGCTATCCCAGACCGGCGCCGGGTTGAGCGTCAGCGTCGCGCCGGCGACGCCGACGACGGCCCCGCCATAGCCATAGGTCTCCGGCAGGTCGGATTGAACCCTGACGACAGATCCGCGCGTGATCGCCCTGCCCTCGTATTCCGAACCGAGCGCGACGTTTTCCCGCCGATAGATCGACTGCAGGTAATAGAACGCGCATTCCCGAAACGCCTGGTCACGGTTGACGATGCCGTCGACGCGCTTGATCTCGGCATTTACCGACGTGAACGTGTCGCTGTCGGGCGGATATTGCACCTGTGCCGGCCGCCATGTGCTCTCGTCGACATACTCGACCGCGACGGCGTCGGGATCTTCCTCGCCGAGCATGGTGAAACTGACCTGCATCGAATCCCGCACGATCTCGCGATCGGTCATCAGCATGGTCGGAACATCGCGCCACTCGTCACGCACGATCGAGACGGTATCGCCAAGCCAGAAGTGCTGCGCTCGAGACGGCGCCAGGATCTTGTTGAGCGCGTCCGGCACGGCGACAGCCGTCGTAAACCGATAATCGAACGTGTCGCCGCGCGCAGCGCAGCCAGCAGCGTGATTCACGACAGCGTTAAAGTCGACCTTGGCGATCGACAGCCCAGATCCGTATTGCCCGCTCGTCACCGCGTCGAGGAATGCCCATGCCGGGTTACGCGTCGCCTGCGTGACGAAGGCCGCACCATTCCAAACCGGCAGCTTGCGGGTACCCAGCACGCCGAACTTATAGGCGCCCTGTGTCGACTGCGACGCCTTCAACCGGATCGCGATCGTCGAGACGTCGGCAAACGAATTGTTGCCTTTCAGGAACGAGCGCAGGCCTGCCCAGAGCACGGAGTTACTGCCGGCGGTCCCGGAGAGCTCGGCGTCCTCGCGGCGAAAGCGGACCAGGTACCGGCCAGGCGCAACGTCGACCTTGACGCTGTCACGGACCGGCGCCTGCGAACCATACTGCCGCACGATGGAAAACAGCGGGTTGAAAGGTCCGGTCTGCGCGCCGGCGTTGTCGCAGGTCGCATATTCAGCGGTCAGGCCGACGTTTGAATAACCAATAGAGCCATTCTTGCCGTTGACCGTGTAGCAGCCGGCCGCAAAGACGAAATCGACGGCCAGCGATTGCGCCAGCGTGCCGGCTGGATTTGCCGCGAAAGGTCCGATCCAGGCACCAGGAGACCGCGCAGAGGCGCCGAACGGCAAGCCATTCGCGTCATACTGTCCGCCTGACGTCCCGGTCCCCGATGGCAGCTGCTGGCCGCTGACCTCGGCGGACTGGTCGACGTTGGTCGGGAACAGCGTGACCGGGCTGCCCGGCTCATAAAATGCGATCTGTGCATCAGTGAACGCCGCCGCGATCCCATTGGTCGCGTCCCAGAACACGGTATCGTCAACATAGACCGCCTCGTATTGCATGCTGCCCATGGTCGGCGACAGCAGGACGTTGAGGTACTGATCGTTGGCAACGAACTCGCCCCAGGGCGTCGCGGCGAAATCCGGATAGTCCTTTACGCGGCCGTACCAGACCGGCATGGGCTGGCCGAGCTTGGCGACGTTGCCCTGCGCTGCGACCGAATAGATCTGATCCTGCGTTGCGCTCGGCGTATTGGTCGCGCCGGCCTTGGGCGCCACCAGGGCGTTAACCAGGAGCGAGCCGCCGATGCCGATCGCAGCGGTCGTCGCGAGCGCGCCAAAGGTGCCGGCGCCGAACAACGCCGGGCCTGCCCAGATCGCGAAGGCCGAGACCGCAACCAGCGCGACCAGGCCGATCACCTGCTTGACCGCGTTGCCCCCTCCGTGGCCGCCGCCGAGCGGATACGACATGAAGCGAACCGCGTCGGCCGGACCGATGCGGCGCGACCGCCAATCCCTGCGCAGCACGGCCTCGCCGTTGATCTCGAGGACGGTCGGCAGGCCTTTCTTGAACTGCCAGCCGAATTCCCGATCGCGCACGGCCCAGCCTGTGCGCCGCAGGAAAGCCGTGACAGTTTCCCTCGGCCGCGGTTCGGCGCGACCGACCTCGAGGCCAGGCATCACCAGATGCAGCACCGGCTGACGCGCGGCGTCGCTGCGACGCTCGCGACGAGCTCGCGGACGCTCCGGCGAGCTCGCCGGCGGCTTGGGCAATTGCTTCACAGATCCGTGCATGTCACCGGCTCAAAGAACATGAGTTTCTTCCAACCCACCTGGCGCAGCGCCAGGACGGTTTCGCAGGCAACGCCCGCCTTTCCGTCGCAATGGATCACCCGGCCCTCCTGGCGCAGCCAGACGCCGATATGGGCGGGAAAGCGCGCATGGGCCATCAGCACCAGCGCGCCGTCAGCGGCCGTCACCAGGCCGCCAGGGCCGTCCTGCACCTGACGCCAGCGCGCGCGCTCCGGATGGCCGGCGAATTCGTCGAGCACCCAGCGCCTGCTGAAATCGGCCGGTACCGCGATTTGTGGCAGCTCGCGGCCGAACAGCTCGCGCTGCACATGGCAGGCGAAATCCCAACAGTTGCGGGATTGCCAGGCCCATGCCTCGCCGATCAGGGGCGACAGGAATGACGAACGATCAATGGACAAGAAGCGCGTTGCCTTAAATGGCGCGGCGGATAACGCGATGGCATTCATTGCTTATCCGGAACCCCCGTAGTTCTACGGACTTAACTGGCACAAACTGCACTGGAATTGCAGAGTTTGGCCGCCGTAGCCTGTTCGTCTACGTGGGGTTGTGTGATGACAGATGATGTATTGTTTAAAATCTGGGCCGTGACACTCGGCTTGAGCCCCGTTGCCATCGTAGCGCTGGCTCTGTTTGTGCAGTGACAATACCGGCCCAACCGCTAAGCTCGCGTGAAAAGAAGCTCCTGAGGCGCATGGCTCTTGGGCGGCGTGATAGGGAGATTGCCGCGCAGATCGGCGGGACCGAAGCACAGGTGTCTGTCCAGCGTCTTCGCTTACTCAGGAAGTTGAAAATCCATTCTCAGACTCAGATCGCGGATGCCGCGGAAAGATTGGCTAGATGGCCTTCGCCACGGCGGCGACCCACTTCTAGTTCGAACCTGGCTCAACGCATCGAGCCGGTAGATGGCCCCAGCAACTAGCCTTCCGTCACACAGGCCCCCAATGGTTGCTGGGGCCGCTCAATCAGAGAGGAAGAGCGACCTTCCTGTTACGTCCGCTACTAAGGCAATAGAGACGGAAACTGGATATAGTCGTAATTGCGGGTCAGGCGCGGAAAGCGTTTGTTCTGCAGGTTTTTGACCATGACCGTTCCGGTCAGCGATGCGCCGACCATCTGGACGCTACGCAGCTCGAATTCGATCGGCCCATAAGCCGGCTCGGTCAGGTCGCTGCCGAGGTACTCCCGATAAAGCACCTGGATATATTCCCGCGTCCCCTGCGCCGCGCGGATCTTCGGCACCAGCTCGCGGTTGACGTTGTCGATCTTGATCGTGGTCGACGGCGGCTGGCCTTCCTTTTGCTCCGGATAGCCGGCCTGGAACGGACAGGCGATGAATGTCACGGTCTCGCCGGCGTCGCGCGGTGCGCCGACCTCGAGCCCAAAGGCCATATCATCGCCGACATTGGCGACAACCCGCGCCGGCTGATCGAACGACGACTGCCAGAGCTCGAGCGTGTAATAGATCCGCGCGCTAGGCGGACAGGAGGCATAGGCCTCGAGCAGCGCTTCATTGTGCGTCGGCATGGCTAGACGTCGTAAACCCGCAGCGTCATGCGGACGTCGACCGTCCCCGGATTCGGCCAGCTGGCGATCAGCGACGAGCCGGGCTTGATAAACTGACAGACCTTGTTCGCCAGCGACGTTCCGAGCCAGACGTCGATAGTAAAGCGCGCCGTTCCGAGGTTGAGCGTCGTCTTAACCCACTCGACGAACGTGTCATAGTCGGCCGCATAGAAGCGAACTGTCTGCGTCACCGTGCCGACGTTGTCGCCAGGCCGCGGACGCTGGCGCGTGTTGCCCTGCTCCATATCGGTCGCGATCGGATCGCGCATGCGCTGCAGACCGAAACCCTCTTTAAGGATGACGGCGTTTGCGATCGGGAATGCCGGCAATGCCATTTGATTATTGCCCCGTGAACGGTTTGACGCCGTACTGGTCGCCGAGCACGCGCCGGCCAGTGCCGGTCGACAGCGAGTCCCCGACCGCGCCGTCGACCATCTTGCGCAGCGTCACCGTGATGTCGCCGTTCGGCGCCTGCTCGACCGCCGGCGTCGCATCCGTGTAATTGTTGATGGTGACCTGCGGCGATCGGCCTCCGCCAGCGCCGGCGCCGAGGGCAGCCATCTGGCCCGGCGTAAAGACGCCCTCGCCGCGCTGCGCGATGATCGGGATCTCGTTTCCGGCAATGCCGCCCGTGTGGAAACGCGGCGCGTCATCGAAATAGGCGCGATGGATGTAGCGCATCGACGTCGGCTCGGAGCCGATGATGCCGCCCGTGTGGTAGAGGCCGCCAAGGCCGCCGCTAAAGCCCGTCGACGACGTTGCCCCGCCGGAGGAGCCACCAAGCGAGAGGCCGCCAGCTGCCGACTGCAGCGACCGCATCAACGGCTCGACGATCGTAATCTTGATAATCATCTGCTCGATCGCCTTGACGATCGCATTCGACATGTTGGTGAAGCCCTGGCCGGCCGACTTGGCGCCCGTCGTGATGTCGGTCAGGCCGTTGACCAGGCTGCCCTCGATCGAGGACGAGATCCCCTTAAACGCACTGTTGGTGCGGATCGCAGCCGCATACGTGCTGTCCAGGGCCGCCGGCACGTCGTTTCCATAGATCCCCTTGAGCTGCGAGGCGATCGCGACGTCGTCGGATGACAGGAACGCCGTCTTGCCGCTGAAATCGATCTGCGAGCTCACCTTGGCGCGCGCCAGGGCGTCGGCAGCAGCAGCCGCGCGATCGCGCAGCTCGGCGAACTTGGCGGCCTGCGCCGCCGTTTCCTTGCCGTTATTGGCCTGCACTGCGGACGTCTCGGCGGCCGTTGCGCGGAACGACGCGAGCGCGGCATCGCCGAGCCCGACCGCCTTGGTATCGGCCTCCTGCGTCTCCGTATGCTTTCGCAGCGAGTTGATCGCGCGGTCGACCGGATCTAGGGCCGCATCGCCCCGCGCCGCCACATTGGACGGCCGGCCGAACTGCAGACCGGTCATGCCCGCTTGCATCGACTTGAGCGACGCTGCCTGGTTCTGCCAGGCCCAATCGTTTTGGGCGTTGCTCGTGTCGGAGATCGAGGAGCCGGTCCCGGCGTACCACTTGATTTCGTCCTGCGAGAGCGCCCTGATGTTAGCCAGAGGCTGGTTTGCGGACACGATGCCGAGCAGCTTGACCCAACCATCCCAGAGCGAGCCGGCGTTAGAGAGCTCCTCAACCGCTCGCTTTGCCTCTGGCGTGATATCAATCCTCAGACCGACCGTCCCGTCAGCCTTCGGCCCTCCGACAGCGTCGGACAGAGCGCTGACCTGGTCGTTCGCGGCCTTCTCGATCGAGTCCCGGTCGAGCGACTTTAGGAACTTCGCCGCGCGCTCGATCAGGTCATCCAAGACCGGCAGCAGGCCGGCGGCTGCCTCTTTCATGTAGAGCGACCATTGGACCGAGCTCTTGCGCCATTCCGCGTCGAAATCGGCCGCGCGCTTCACTGTCTCGTCGTCGATGACCGCGCCGGCGGCCTGCGCCTGGTTGCCGAGATCCGCCATCGCGCCGGCGCCCTGCTGCAGCAGCGGCACCCAATCCTTGGTAAAGCCGAGCATCTGCGCGATCGCGGTCGCATCCTGCGGACTGCGCGCGCGGCTGACCAGGTCGGCCGCGATCTGCAGCAGCTGGTTCTGGCTAATCAGCTGCCCGTTCGCGTTGCGGAGGCTGATGCCGTTGGCATCGAACTCTTTCGACAGCGAGTTAGCATTGCGCTGCGCGTCATTGAGCAGCTGCGACGATTTTTCCAGCCCCGCATTGATCTGGCTTTCGGTCAGCCCGGCGATCTGGCCGCCGAACTGGATACCCTGCAGATCCTTGAGCGGAAGTCCGACGCGATCGGCAAGAGTCCCCATGTCGGCCAGCGATTTGTTGAAGCTGACGATATAGTCCAGCGCCTTGTTGACGGTAGCCGCCGCCGCGATGGCGCCGGCGCCGAGCGCGATCAGGCCGACGTTAAAATCGGTCGCCGCGTCTGTACCGCGCTGCGCGGCGCCGGCGGCGCTATCCATCGCCCGCTCGTAATCGACCGCGCCTTGCGTGTTCGCGTCGATGACGAGCTCGGTCACGACCTGGTCGGCCATCACTCCTCCTCCGTCTGCAGTTTCGAGTAATCGACCAGATAGAGATCATCGAGCATTTCGAGGATCTCGAGCTCCCAGGGAGCCAGGTCGGTTTGTGTCCGACGCAGGAAAGCGTCGATGTCCTGCCATTCGATCGGCGACAACGCGAAGCCGTTGCCGCCCTTGCGCCGGCGCAGCCGGTCATAGATGCGCCAGAGGTAGGTCAGCGCCAGCGGGATAGGCGGGACCGTTAGGATCGTTTCCCGTCTGGCCTTGCGCTGCGGATCTCGCGTGCGGAGGACGAGGCCCTCGAGGACCTGGCGATAGGTCTCGCCGGCGTCGCCGGCCCTCGAGGACAGCAGAAAGCTGCGCTCGGCGAATGCCCTCAAGTCTGACTTGAGGGCCTCGTAAAAGCCCGTTCGCTCGTCAGGTAGTCTGTCACCTGGACGAAGAAGCTGCCGAGCTCCGGCCGCAGGAACAGGTCGACCGCGCTCTCGAGCGTGAACGCGATAGGATCTGGCGAAACGATCGCGAACGTCGGATTTGGCGACCAGCCGACGATACGGCGGCAAACCTTGGTCACGTTCTGCCGCCGCCGATCGGCGACGGTCTCATCCTCGGTTTTCCACTTGCGGCCGTTGACCTGCGCGAATTCGATCGCTTTCTCCTTTTCGATCGCGTCGCGGGTCGATTCATTGTTGAGCGCGATCGTCTGCGGATGCGCCGGACCGGCGAGCTCGATCACCCAGCCGATCGGCGTATCCGTGCCGGGCTTGCGGATCTGCAGCTTGAACGCATCGACGGGCAAATGGGCGGAGAGATCGAGGATTGCAGTTGCAACAGTCATTTCGGTTTCCCTTTTGTCGGAAAGGTTGGCCGCAGGGTCCGACAACCCTGCGGCCGGTCTCGCGAGACATTCCATCGGCCTGGTCGGCGCCGATCACTCAAACGCTACGCAGCAGTAGTCTGGAACGAGATCATGCTGTTATTGCCGGTCACCGAGGTATCGATACCGACCAGCGCCGGCGGGACCGTGATCGTCTGCGTGCGACCGCCGCCCTGCTTGGAGAACGCCGAGGGATCGACGCCGCCGATCGTGAAATTCGGCACCGTGATCGACATGAAGTCTTTCGGCTCGGCCGTATTGTCGACCGCCAGGATGTTGAGCGAATACTGCGTCTCGGCGACGAAGTCGGCGAGCAGCTGCAGATCCTTGCGCAGCATGGTCAGATTGATCGAAACCTTGAGCGGGCCTGTGAACACATCAGGCGCATACTTGATGTTGCCCGAGCCGAATGCGTCCGGCGCGGCCGGCTGGATATCGAGCGACAGATCGAACGAGGTCAACTCGACCAGGTCGACGCCGTTGAGGCGGATGGTTGCGTCGACGACGGCGAACGGCGTCCCGGTCGTCGCGGCCGGGTTGGTGAAGTATGGAACGCCCGCATCCAATGGCCGGATCTTGCCGGTCCCGATGCCGCCCGGATCGAACGTGATGATCCCGTTCGGCGTCATGGAGATCTTGCCCGTGCCCCAGACGAAATCGTCGAGCACGGTCGACTTGCCGATATCGCTCTCGAATTCCTCGATCCCGAAATAGCGCCGGATCAGCGTCGCCGGATTGGTCAGCCGCTTGCCAGGCCGTGCGATCGTGCAATTCGTATCCGGCGCAGCGTTGACGATCAGCGTCTCCGGCACTGTGATCTTGTTCGCCGAGAGCGCCGAGATCCGCAGATTGCGGTCATTGTTGCCGGCGTCCGGCAAATTCGATGCGCGGATGATATCGCCGACCTTGAAGCCCATGGCGATCGGCGAGCCGGAGCCGAGCACGATGCCGTCCGCGACCGTGGTCAATGACGTGAAATCGGCCTGCGTTTTGCTGAGAGCCGTCGCGTCCCAGGTGCCGCGCATGATCGCCTCGAGGATCGGATCATGTGAACCGAGCGACATTTCCGCATTGAAGTTTGATGACGTTTTCTGCGTGCCATGCCGGCCGCGCGTCGACATGCCGTCGTTGCGGACCTCCTGCGACTCGGTCGACGCCTTGGACAGTTTCGCGCCAGGACCGCCGGAGATCCGTAGCTGCGAGGCTCCAGCGCCGCCTGCGGCCACCTGGCCGAGGCCGGCCTGCGCCTTGTAGGCGACGCGGCCGGCGGAATTGCTTTGATAGACCATGCGATCAGTCTCCTGTTTGGATCAGCCGATGAAAAAGAACTGGAAAGGAATCACGACGACCAGGCCGAACCAGTTGCCGTCGTCGGAGGCGCTGTCGCCGCCCTGGACGGTCGGCCCTTCGCCGTTCTCGCCCCAGCAGCGCACGCAGGCGCCAGGCTCGGCGTCGTAGAACGTCGCATCCTTGAACAGGTCCCCGGCCTGGCCGGCGAGCGCAAGATGCGCGGCGAAGCCGTAACCCTTCGGCACGAATACGTGCACGAAGATGTTGCCGGTAATCAGCCAGGTCTGGTCGCCAGGCGTGCCAACGCCGCGCTTGCGCCGCAACGTCTCGACGACCTCGAAATAGCACCAGGGCTGCCCCTGCGGCGGCCAGGGCGTCTGCGGCGGATCTTCATTCTGGAACGAGCTCGGCGCTGCGTTGAAACCAGCTTCGTAGCGCGCGCGCATCGCTGCGACGGCGCCGGCGTAATCAGCCATGGGAATTGACCTCTAGCGTGCGCGGATATCGAGGGCCGGCTGACGAACCAGCCAGGCCTGCCGGGCCTTGTCGGACATGCGGCGCCGGCCGGCCTTGATCTGCCTGGAAAATGCGGCATAGGCCGCGATGTCGCCGAACCGGACCGGCATGAACGTGAATTTCACCGCGGCGCGATTGCCGAACCGCGCCGCCACGATCAGCGCGGTCTCTTGGTAGATCTTCGGCGCGACCTTCATTTTCATCCGGCCGATCTCGATCTTGCGCGCGTAAGGGACCGGGTTGGAAATGTTGATCTGGTCACCGCGCCGGAAATCGGAAACGTCGCTGACGACTTGACCATTCAAAAAGACTGTATGACTGTCCCGGTAGAGACCGGGATGCGAATCTCCGACCGAGCCGACAGGCGACCGCTGCCGCAGCGTCTCGAGCGCGAATTCGACGACGTCCTGCATCGCCTGATAGCGAAAGATGATCCGCATCAGCCCTCGACCGAGACGATCTCATCATGCGGACCGTTGAGGACCTCCTCGACCTCGGTCGGAATGAGATCGTTCAAGGAATGGTCCGCCTCTTCCTGGCGGATACGGTCGAGCATCTTTTTGCGCGCCTTGCGCAAGGCGAGCTCTTTCGCATCCTGGAACGCTTTTCGCGCGTTCAAGCCGGCCAGGTCACCCGTGATGATGAATTTGGCCTCCTCGGCGGTCGAGATGCCATTGCGGGCTGCATCGATCCGGCGTTCATAGTCGTCGCCGTCAAATACCTTTCCCATCAGCCGCGGACCTGCAGCTCGAAGGCGATGACCTGCCCCTGAATCCGCCTGGTCGCGTCGTCGACGCCCTTGATGCTGACCTCGGCGCCGGCGATCACCAGAAAATCGCGATCGGTCAGCGGCAGCATGGCCGACAAGGCTACCTTGCCAGCCGGCACGGCCGCCGCGGGATCATTCAACAGGATGACGTGACGATCGCCCTGGCGGATCTCGCCGACGAGCTCGGCCGGCTGATAACCTTTGACTTTCGCCAGGACTGCCGCCTCTTTCGCGACCGCGCGCGCCGGCCCGACGCCGACGTAACGCCGGACCAGGACGGTCTCGCCGCTCTCCTCGAGCGCGCGGATATGCTGGTCGAGGGACTCGTCCGGCGTCACTAACCGTCAACCTTGCTGGTAATGACCTGGCCGACCTCGGAGCCGCTCGAGCCGGCGTCGCCATCGTTTGGGCCGCCATTGTCCCCCGCGACCATCCTGCCGAGGATCTGGTCGAGCTGCGCTCTATTGTCCTCGAGCGAACCGACATGACTTTTCAGCGCCGCATGCTGCTCGTCGATCGCGTCCTGCACCGCGTCGTAGCGCTGGCCTGTGACAGCGAGATCAGCCTCCTGCCGTTGCGCCCGCGCCAGGCGCGCCCGCATGCCGGCGAGCTCGATCGGCCGTTTGATAGCGATCATGTCGATTTCCTCCAGGATCTCCGGGTGCCGCTCGAGGAGCTCGAGCCGCAATTTCAGATGCGCGATCGCGACCAGCGCCGTGACGCGGTCCATCGCGCGCTCATTTCGCGCGAATGCGCAGCTTGACGACGCGCTCGAGCTGCTGACCTTTCGCAGTCTCGATCCGATTTGCGATGCTGTAGACGCGGCCGAGCTCGCCGCCGGTCAGCGTCACCAGGGCGACGGTCGCCGAGCTGCTCGAGGCGCTGGCGACGATGCCCTGCGGCAGCACGTAGCTCGAGGCCTTGATGCCGTCCGCCGGCGTGACGGTCTCGCCGGCAGCCAGGCGCGCGCGCTCGGCCTCCGAGAGCAGGACGTCGGACCAGTCGAAGCCGCGCTCGACGACCTCCTCCGGCGCCTTGGCCGGCCAGAACTGCAGTGTCCGCGCGTTACGCGGCGCCTTGAGGACGCGATCGGCCATCACCAGACCTCCGACAGCATAAGCAGCGTGACCGCATCAGGGATCAGGGTTTTGACGTCAGGCGACAATTGCCAGGCCTTGTCGCTGACGCCGATGACGAGATCGCGGACCAGCGCGGGATTTGTCTCGCCGATGCTGTAGAGATGCCGGATCTGCAACATGATGCAGGTTTTGACGACCGCCGGCAGATCCTCGAGATCCTCGTAACCGGCGTCGAATTCGATGACGATCGGCTCCGGCGCATACGCAAACGCGAGCGGCCAGGGAGTGCCGAATTTCGGAAAGATGCGGACGCTATCGCCCGCGGTTTGCACGACGTAGCTCGCGGGATCGAGCGTCTGCAGCGTCTCCGTTGCCCAATCGACATACTTGATCGAATGGATCGCATCATGGGCGACCGGCGCGATCGGGATCTCGATCACAGGCCGCCAGCACGGCAGCACCCATTGGAACGTCCGCGGCACAAATGCACGCTGGACCAGCGCCTCGCAATGCCCCGTTGCCGCGCCGATCAGGCCGGAGATCAAAGCGTCGTTTTTCGTGCTCGAGACGCGCAGCTGCGCCTTGGCCTCGTCGAGTGTGACGGGATAACCCGCCGGACGCTGAGAGATGCGGAGCATGTCGGGAGCCCTGCCGGAAAGGGAAAGGGCGCCTCGGCCAGGGCGGCCGAGGCGCGAGGCTGGATCAGCCGATGAACTCAGCGACGGACGCCGCATCATTGTCGGTTGCGAACCCGTACCGGGCATCGAAACCGAGCACGGAACAGCCGATCAGGCAGGCGGCGACCGCCGGCGTCACCGACACCTGGAAAAAGCCAAAGCCGCTGTTGATGTCGAGATCTTCCTGCTTGAGGTTAATCAGGACCTGCTTGTTATCGTCCGCGCCGACCTTGGTGCGCTGAGTGATCGCCTTCCCGGCGATGTCCTTTGCGCCGGTGCCGGCAGCCGAGGTCGCCTGCTGGATCTTGGCGTCGACGGTCGCCGCGGCGCCGAGAACGCCGAGCGAGATGACGGCCATATAGTTGTGGAACTTGCCGGCATCGATCCAGCCCGTGGTAAGCGCGGCATTGGCCGATTGCGGGTTGATCGAGTCGACAACGCTGACGCGCTGCGACGGTTTAAGGTTGGTGTGCATCTGCACTCCTCATGGTTTCGGGAAACAGGAACGCGGGCGTTACTCGCGCCGGCCCGGTTAGGCCAGCGCGCCGTCTTTGTCCGACGAACTCGCAGAGCTCGATCAGCGCGCCTCGAGCGCGACGAAATGCGACTTGGAGTTATTGCCCTTGGCCGGCGCGACCGGCGCCGACAGGTAAGGCTGACCGCCCATCCGGAAGATCCAGCGGAAGGCCGCCAGGTTGTAGTCAAAGAACAGATGGATCGAGGCTGCGAAATCGATGCCGCCTCCGGCCTTGGTCGCGAGCGCATAGCCCGAGAGGTCGACGCAGGTCAGGTCGCCGAGATCGCCGAGCGTCGCACTGTGCTCGTTGAAGATCAGCGGGCGGCCGAGGAAAACGCCGCCATCCGGCGCGCCGGCGAGCGGCTGATTCAGCGGCAGCCAGGCCGGCACGTTGCCGATCGTCAGCTGACCGATCTGCGGCAGAATGTCGGAATTGCCAAGCCACATCGGCCGGCCGCCCATCCGCAGCAGCCGCGAATACATCTTGAGGACGTTCGCGACGTTGATCGTGTCGGCCGCCTGGCCCGCTTCCTTCGAGACAGTCACCAGAGACGGCGCATTCATGAAGCCGAGCGGCTTGCCCTTGCCGTCGCCGGTCATGACCGCTTCAAACGCTTTCCAGCGGATTGCGTTTGCGGCCTGGTTGAAGATGCGGTTCTGCAGCCGCGGCGCATCGTCGAGGACTTCCTGCGAGGCCAGCACGAAGGCGTAGAGCTCATGCAGCTGGATGATCTCGCCGGTCATCGCCGCCTTTGTCGCGATCAGCTGCGTGCCCTCCGAGCGCCAGGCCGCCTGGACGCCGGACGCGCCCCAGGGCGTGGTTTCGTCCTTCGCGATCGCGATCGAATTGCCCTGCGTCGGCTCCGGATTACAGAAGCCGAGCAGGTTTTGGTCGTCGAAAACGAGCGCCCAGATCTGTTCGCGATACTCGGTCGGCACCAGGAAGCCCTCGCCGCCGCCGCCCTGGTTCTGCTGGAAATTGGTCGGCGCGGCGCCGAGACGCGGATCGAGGCCGCCGCCGGTCATGGCGTTGCGGACCGAGACCGCGAATTCCGCGACGCTGCGGAAGCCGCCGGTCCGCTCCGGATTGATATCGTTGACGACGGTCGCCAGCGCCGGACCGCCGAGCGCGGTCGAGGAGCCGAACAGCGCCGTCCGGCGCAGCTTCTTTTCCTCGGCGGCGATCTGCTTGTCGAGCTCGGCGACTTCGGCCTCGAGCGCGTCGACTTTGGACTCGAGTTCGCCAACCTGCGCGGTCTCGGCCTCGGTCAGAGTAGGCTTGCCCTGCAGCGCGTTGAGCTGCTCGAGCACGGTTTTGCCATCTTTCGCTTTATTGGCGCGGGCCTGGCGCAGCTGCTTGATGTCCACTCGCATGGATCTGTGACTCCTTGTTGGTTGTGTGGTTTGCCTGGACGGAGAAAGAGCCCGCGTTCCCGCTGTCCAGGCGACGGCGCGGGTCGAGCAACTCAGGAACTGAAGCGGGAAAGCGGCGCGCGATCGATGCCACCATGGAACAGCATTACGTCTGAGAAATCTCGGAACGAAACGGCTCTGCCAGTCCTTCTTTCCAAGGAGGACGCCTATGACTGCTCAAACAAGAAAAGCCGCGTGTGCGTTTGCTTGGCGGAACTACTTGCTGGTTAACAACGGCATCAACGAGAACGACAAGAGGCGTTCCGCCCTCGATCGCTATGTCACTGACCTCTGCGATTCAGGCGGCTATGATTTCGATCTCTTACAAATTGCGGCAGTAACCTACTTGAAAACTCTAGACGAACTGCACGACGACCGAAGTGCGAGACTCGTCGCAGATCGCGCCTTGGCCAAATGTTTGGAATCACGCAGTGCGTGACCGATCTTCGTCTTTTTCCCGACAACCAATCGAAGGAGCAAACCGCATGACAGACGAGATGAACAACGCAACCCGCCTTCTCCAGGAACCGCAAAAGCGTATGGCGGCAGCGACAACGATCGGCATGAGTGCCTTGAAGCCCATGCTGCATTTTCAGGTCTCAATGCTGAGGATGTGGGCTGATACCCTTGAGAGGTTCGCTGGCAATTACGAGAATGGGCTGGACGAAACCGCGACCGCCATCAAGGAACAGGCAGACAAGCAACGCGCCGCGTAAATCAGCGCGAACGCACCAGTCGAATGCTCGCGCAGATCACCGGCGCGAGCTCGGCCGCGGCCGATCTGAGTGCTCTCGGCCTGCGGTGCTGACCCGGCCGGGAAAACGTGGCAATAAATTTAGACTTGATTCACATATATCAGTTGACGACGCGCACGCCTGATTCGATGATCCGGCTACCGGGCAAGCTGATGTTTCATCAAGAATAGCTTTTAGACCCGGTAAGGCCGTTATTTTGAGGCAAGCGCGGTCCGAGACAGCATAGGAAAAGGAACGGCCTCAGCGTGGCGATACGCTGGGGCCGTTCTTTTTTCGGGAACAAGTGGCAAGTTTCGTTGTTAAAGAGACGGTCGTGTTGAGGAGCGGGACGACAAGCGGCCTCAGTGCTCTCCCCGGGGCACTGGGGCCGTTCATTTTGAGCTGGCACTTTCTGCATATACGGGACGTTTGTGGGGCGATCAAATTCTTGCAGGAACGAAGCGCGTTCGCTGGCACTTAATGCATATCCGGTGCCGTCCTAGGCGGCGCAGGATGACGACCAAAGTGGGAAAAACTCGGCCCCAGCTTGCCCCCCTCGCTGGGGCCGTTTCTTCGCTGGTTTCGCCAACTGCAACGACGTTTACTGCCTCCCAGCGAACTTGCGTAGCAGCTGTGCGCCCTTCCACAGCTCCATGGAATGTCTGTCCACTAAATCCTGGACCCGCTGGATAGCGTCTGCGTCGCTCACGCAGTGCAGGTCGACCCGGCTCAAAATGCGATCGTCACGGCCTATCGCATAGGCGCGGTAGAGTGTCGGTTCCATCGGTCCCCCACCGCCGAGGCCATATGCCAACGGCTAGAACCGTTTTTAAAGCAGTATCGAGCACGCAAGCCAACGGGAAAATTGCCACTCTTTCCCGACCCCGGAACCCTACGGATTGGCCGCGATGGAACGTTGAAGGCGACTTAAAGACCCCTAATCAAACATCAGCGCCGATCGCCGGCGGGAGTGCGGACGTGGCGAGCGCTGCTGCAGCATTCCGCTCATGACCTGGTCGAGCGTCGCGATCCTGTCAGCCATTCCGCGCGCAACCGCCTCGCGCGCGCCGACCATTCGGCCCTGACCGAATTCCTCGCGAACCTTGGTCTGCGACACGCGCCGGCCGTTCGCGACCGCCTTAACGAAATCCGCGCCAGCCTCGTTTGCCCGGCCCTGCAGATAGGCCCTCGCCTCGTCCGACAGCGGCGCAAACGGATGCGCCTCGTTCTTATTCGGCGACTGCTCCGAGCGGACGATCGTCATCTTGATCCCAACCTGATCGAGCCAGCCGGAAATATCCTGATGCATAATCATCGCGCCGATCGAGCCGACGTCGGCGGACGGCGTCATCACCAGCTCGCCGGCCTGCGAGGCAATCCAATAGGCCGCCGAGGCCGCAAGCGTGTTTGCGATCGCGATGACTGGCTTTTTCGCTGCGGCAGCAGCAACCGCGCTGGCGGCTTCAACCGTACCGGAGACCGTTCCGCCAGGACTGTCGACATTGACGACGATTCCGGCGACGTCCTGGTCATCAGCAGCCCGCATGACCTGCGCGGCGATATCGGACAAGCTAGAGCCGTACCAGCTGCCGCGCGGCGTCAGAGCGCCCATGACC
This sequence comes from Bradyrhizobium sp. ma5, assembly GCF_042258955.1. NCBI lineage: Bacteria > Pseudomonadati > Pseudomonadota > Alphaproteobacteria > Hyphomicrobiales > Nitrobacteraceae > Bradyrhizobium > Bradyrhizobium sp. ma5. The sequence goes on along the minus strand of NZ_CP170156.1, from coordinate 4,388,445 downwards.
GAAACAAGCGCAATCTTGCTTGCCGAGCTCGAGGCCTGCGCAGCAACAGCCGCAGCGAGCGCCTGACGTTGCTCGGCGCGCGCCAGGCAATCGGCGAGCGCTCCAACCTCGAGCGCGACAAGCGCATCGATCGACGTAACCTTCGATAGCACCTGGCGCAGATCCGGCGCCCCGGTTTCGATCTTAATCATTGTTGCCGTCCTCGTTTGGAGAGCTCGAGCCGCCGCCGGCGCCGGCCTTTTCGTCGGTGCCCTGCGCGTCGCCGGCAGAGTCCTTTGTCAGCGGGTTTCTGTACTCATTGCCGCCGGGATCAGTCCGCGGCGACATGTTCTCAAACCGCAGGATGTCGTTTGCCGACAGCCATTCGCCCTGGCGGCCGATCAGATAGGCGCGATAGCGGTTGAGCAGGTCGCCGCGCAACAGGCCGAAAAAGTTGAACTCGAAAAACAGATCGCCGCTTTCATTGTCAAGCAGCAGATCCCGCTCGACGCCCTGCTCGATCTCGATCGCGAGCGGCGCCACGCAACCGACGACAAAATCGAGCGACTGCTGCTCGACGTTGTTATTTGTCGCACGCTTGAGGCGCGACGCGCGATGCAGCGGATAGCTCCAAAGGCCGAAAACCGCAGTGTCGGCCGCATCCTCGGTCTCGAGCAGCTGCGCCTCGGAATTCGTCACCTTGATCGGGTTATATTTGACGCCATGCGTCAAAAGCCGGTCCTTGTGCCGGTTCATCCCGGTCCCGGCGGCGCGCCAATTCTCGAGAAACTCGTTTCGGTCAGCCTTGTCCTTAAACACGCCGGGATGCTCGAGCGTGCCGCCGGACTGGCCGTTGTTCTTAAACCAGATGTCGCCGTAGTCGTGCACGGCGATCGCGCGCGCAAAGACGTGCCTCGCGCTTTGGAAAATCGGCTCGCCGAGCAGGCCATCCTCGCGCAGCGGGTTTGACCGGATATGCCAGAGCTCGTCGTCCCGATAGGTTGTCTGTTTCAGCTGCGCGCCTTGGACGATCGTCGCCGCCGGATTGAAAGTGTAGTACAAGCGCCCGTCGATGCAGCGCTCGACCATTGCCAACCGCCGCGGATGCAGCCATTCGAGGCCGCCGACAGCGTAATATTCTGAGGCGCGCGGATCTCCCGGCGGCAAGATCGCGCAATAGGAATTCCGATAGTACGACACGTTCCAGGCGAGCTCGCCGACGAGCTCGGCCGGCGTCTGGCGAGCGTTCGGGTTGGCCGCAAACAATCTGGTGACAGGATGATTCGGCAATGCCTCGCGCGCGCCGTTTGCGCCGCGCCGATAGACCGACGCCGGCAGTGATTTCATGGCCGAGCTAAGGCCGTGACGTACCGCCTGGACGGCGCCGAGCTGGCTGACATTGCCGTCCGTGACGTCGACGCCGGCGAGCGACATGCGACCGCCAAAATCCGCCCAATATTGCGGCTCGCTCATGTCCCGCGGCGCGCCAGGATCAAACGCGTTTGCGACCGCGCGCAACGCCGAGCCCAGCCCGCTCCTCAAAATTCCCATCAGACCACCGTCAGGATATCAGCGCCGGTCACGAGCCTGCCGGCCGAGGGATTCCAGCTCATGAGGATCGCGGCCTGAAACAGCGCGATCAGCGGATCGATTTTTGCGCGGCCGGAGACGGCTTTCGTCACCATCACGGAATTGCCGCGCTGCTCGACCTTGGCGTTTCCGAGGACGAAGGCCATCAGCAGCATGCCGCCGTGCCAGAACGTGCCGTCGGACAGTTTGCGCTCGAGGCCGTACATTGCCGGCGCAAGCGCTGGCCCCTGCAGCAGCCGCCGGATCATTTCGTCGGTCACCCCGACGCCGACCAGCGCCTCGATAATCGCAGCGGCGTTATTCGGATCGATGCCGATCGCGTTTTTCTCCGGCAGCAGGCCCGATGCGATGATCTGCGCGATGATCATCGCGAGCTCGAGGACGTCCAGCGGCACCGGGCAGATAGAGATCTCGCCGGCGTCGGAAAAATCCTGCAGCTGCGTCGCGATGTCTTTGCGGATCTCGAGCACCTTCGGGTTGGCCCATGCCCGATACCAAGACAGCCATTCACGCGTTTTGCGGTCGCGGCCGATGACCGCCAGGCCGAGCAGGTCGTCGAGGCCGCCGCCGTCGATCCCGATCGTCACGACCTCGGAGCGTTCGAGCAGCGTCTCGAGCGTCAGCGCCTCGTCGACCGCGCCCTCCCAATAGTCGGCGCCGCGCCATCCCTCGTTATTAATGCCGACGCCGATCTCGATATTGAGATGCTGCGAGGCCCAGACCTTGATAGCGTCCTCGCCCTTCTCGCGCTCGCTTTCCCAATCGGCGCGCAGCGACGGCAGATGGATCGAGCGGCCGAGGTTCGGCATCACCATCGGCCAGTTTGCCGGGTCCTTCCATCGCTCCTCGACGCCGGCAGAGCGCTCTTCGCGCGTCAGAGACGCAATATCCGGCGGGAATTCGTACAGGATTGGCAACATCGGCCGGATGATCCGGCCGCGATACTTACCGTCCCGCACGTTGCGCGCGAATTTCAGCTCGGACTTGAACACGCCGGCCGGGATGTCGTCGCTTTGCGTCGTCGTCATCACCAAAACGCCTTCGGGCGTCTTGTCGAGGCCGCCGCGGATCTGGCGCAGCACTTTTGCGGCCGAGGCGCTCCGGCCGAGGACATGCAGCTCGTCGAGCAGCACGAAGAACAGGCCCATCGCGCCAGTCAGGATCTTGAGATCGAAGGTTTTGACCTGCGCCTCGGACTTGGTGACCAGGTCCTCGATCGTCTTGATATGGTCGCGCGGCCGAAACCGGCGGCGCAGATCTGGCGACTCCTCGATCATGCCGACCGCCTGCTCATAGGCGCGATCCGAGATCGCCTGCGTCGGCCCGACAAACAGCGCCGTCCCGCGCGGCCGGAAGTTCATCAGCATCGCCACGATCAGCAACGCCGCGGCGTTGGTCGTTTTTGAAGAGCCTTTCGGGACCAGCGCCAGGATATCGCGGATGTAGCGGACCTGATTTTGCGGGTCCCAGCTGCCGAACGTCGCGCGGACGATATCGCGGAACCACTGGCCCGACGCGGTCCGCATTTTCGGCGCGCCAGGAACGTCCGGAAGCTGCAGCTCGTCATAGAACGCCTGAGCTATGTCGGCCTCGGCGGCGAACAGCGGCAGATCCGGCACAAGCGACCGGCCCTCGCGCATGCGATCGGCCCAATCGACGCAGGACAGGTCCCACATCTCCGGCGCGATCGGCGGCGCAGCGTTTCCGCTCGAGAGGATCATCAGTGCGAGGTGACCGTCTGTTGACGCCGCGCCATGAGCTCGCCGAGCGGCGTCCCGGCGTCAGGCTGCTGCGCGGCGGCGATCGCCGCGGCTTTCTTGCCGACCTTCTCTTCCGGCGCCGGCTTCTCGGCCGCGGCGGCCCTCGCCGGCTGCTGCGTTTGGCCGTACAGCATCAGGTCATTGCGCTCGAGATACTTCTGGAATTCCCGGATCGCCGAGACGTTTCCGGCGTTGACGCCGTCCATCAGTTTGACGCCGACCTGCGCGACCAGCCGATCGCGCGCGACGTCCTTAAACTTGAGCTCTGAAAAATAATGCTTCCGCAGCGTCGGCTGCGTGATGAAAAGCGCCGACGCAATCCGCGCGTTGCTCCAACCGAGCGCGACTAACAGGCTGACGCGATTCCGGTTTTGCTGGTTCGCGACGTGCTCCGGCCGACCACGCCCGCCCCAGTTGGCCGGCACAGGATCGCCGAACAGGTCGAAAATTTCGGCCATGATGAAAAAAAACCGTCAATGTGAGATAGGCCGGTCCGTGGAGAGGGCGTCCGCGGAGGAATTGCCCACCCCCTACCCTTCAATCCCAGACGCCGCGCGTGTGCAGGCTCGCCTGCTCCTCGCGCTGCTTGTCTCGATCGTGACATGCCTTGCAGAGCGTCTGCAGGTTGCCCTCATCCCAGAACAGGCGCTCGTCGCCACGGTGCGGGATGAAATGGTCGCAGACCAGCTGCGACGTGTCGGCATCGACCCTGCCGCAGCCCTTTCGCTGGCACGTGTAGAGATCGCGCAGGAAGATGCGCAGGCGCAGCGCTCGCCAGCGGGCTAGCTTGTACCAGGCTTTCCACGGCTTCTCTGGCATGGCGTCGAAGGCCGTTTGCGTCGCCACAATTGGTCGGGCTCTCGAGGGAACTGTCCTGCAGGCGTCACGTGATCGCGAGACGAAGACAACGCATAGCGGCTATTCGGCGAATTCGCCGAACCCCCCGTATCAACCCGGTACAACTAACGCACGCTAGTTGCTAACCCCACACTCGAGCGTCGGCCTAGCCAACCACTCAGCACGGGACGCGAGGCCGTCGTTCTGGCTCGCGTTGCATCACCTCGGTGGAGCGGCGCGAGCCTCAGAAACAACAAAGCCCAGCATGAGCTGGGCTTGGAACTATTGAGGCGCGCTGCGCGCGGCCGCCTGAATCAGGCTCTGCGCTTTTAGTCGAGTTGCCGCGAATGCACCGCACCGCGAATTAGACGATCAACTCGATCTGCGTCTCGGTCAAACCGCTTACCTTGACGCCGCGCTTTCCGTCCTCGACGTAGACAGTGAGTCGCCCATTTGAGTCAATTCGCTCGATCAGCGCGCGGAAGCCGGCGAACAGGCCATCGACGATTGCGATGCGTTGATTGATCACAAGCCGCGCCTGCTTGCGCTGCGATGGCGGCAGGCCTTCGCATGCGGCGATGTCCCGCATCAGCTGCATTTCTTCCGGCTTCAGCCAACAGCGCAAAGTGCCGATCTGCAGCAGATTGTCGACGTCGTCGATCGCGCGGATCTGGTCGATCCTGCGCAGCTCGAAATCGGGAAGGAAGATCAGACCAGGCAGGAACGGCCGAACGACCTTGCGACCGAGATGCGGGCGACGCGCATCGCGACCTGACGTGCGGTTGACTACGCTAGTGACCGTCAGTGACCAACCGCTAATGCCACGCTCATCGAATGTGCGCATCACGCGCGCGTCGCGCCCGGGCGCCACGCGCAACAAATGCCAACTTGCGGGCGCCGCAGGCACCGCTCCGAACTCGTCGGATACCGAGACATAACCGACGATCTGCCCTTTGCGGTATTGCATGTTCATTCGCTCTCCCCTGCGCTTTCCCACGTTCCATCGCGCCGCGGCGGCCACGGCGATGGCACGCGGAAGCCCTGCTTTGACTTCCTCAAACGGAAATTCGGATTCGAGGCCGAGACGCCGTGAACGATGGGGTCAAACGGCTCGAGGAAGATCCGTTCGGCCTGCGGCTCGGCGCCGATCCAGATCGCCAGGCGATCGCGCCAGGCGGCAAACTGCGGTGTCCCAAGGTCGACCACCTGCCAGGCATCGCGCGCACCGGCAAACGCAGCCATTGCCACCAGGTCAGCCTGCGGCGCGAGCTGCGTCCAGACGCCCTCCCCGAGGTCCTGGTCGCGGATGGTGCGCAGCTCGCGCCGCTCAGCGATCTGCATCGCCACGGCGAGGCCCTTGAGCTCATCGCCTTGCACAAGCCGCCGTTGCGGAGGCGCGGGCTTCGCTGCCGTAGCACCAGGCGCCGGGAATTCTCGAAACCCACGCGTCCGCACCCAGAGATGAAAATTCATCGGCCGGCGCTGTTTGAGCTCGCGCAGTTTCGCCATGTAGAGCGGCACGGCATGGCCGCACCAGGATCGATCCTCCTGCGTCAGCAGACGGAACTCCTCGAGCGCCAGATCCCGCCGCATGACCTCATGGCCGACATAGCCATCGAACGCCGATGCGAACCCGGCCGGCTCGCCTTCCTCGATCGTTTTGTGATCGTCCGGAAATCCCCCGGAGGGGGACTTAGGGGGATCTTCAGGTTCAGGTTCAAAGATTAGGCCCTTACCCGAGTGGTAGGGCTGGCGGAGTCCTGGCGCAGGGCTAGCCTCCGAATTTAGCCCTATCTGGCAGGTAGGGCTAATCTCGTCCTCTCCGGCTACGGTCTCCTCGATATCGTCGGCGGCAGCTCGCCCGGCGGCGCGCGCCTCGATCAGATAGGGATCAACGTCGTACAACAGCCGGATCTTGTCAGTCGTGCGTTTGCCGCGGCCGTTGCCGTTCCTGTTCCCCTGGTCGTCGATCCATTGCTCGTGACGCGAGATCGCGCCGATCTCCTGCAGCCAGGCAAGACGCCGGCGAACGGTTTGCGGCGACAGCTCGCAGTCCTCTGCTAACGAAGGAATGCTGACGAAACAGGTGCCCTCGGCGTCGACGTAGAGCGTCAGCATACTGAGCAGAATTTTGGCTTGAATGTTTCGCAGGCGCAGGTTGCGCGCCCAGCTATGCGCCTCGTCGGCAGCGATGCGGCGCCGCCGTTTCGCGGTCGTCATGATTTCACGTCCTAAGTAGAATTCCGGGAGACGCTGACGCAACAAACACTGAGAATTTCACGGCCGCGGCTGCAGCAGACGATCGACGATGTCGCGCGCCGGCAACCGGGCGATCGCGTCGAGCTCGATCGCAACGCCAAGCCGGTCGAGCCACTCGCGGCGAAAACCGCGGCATTTGAGCCGCGGCGGATCGATGACGCCGGCAGCCAGCGCGGCGCAATCCGGGATCTCGTATTCCTCGAGCTCGCCGAGCTCGGCGCCGTGGACCACCAGCTGACAAATCACGTCGGCCAGCGTCAACGCTTGCGGCCCTCCGGCGGCCAGGCAACGGACAATCGGCCTAGCGCGATGCCGTGTCATTGTCCTCAAGCGACCGGCGTTCGATCGGGATGTCGAGGAAGCGCGCCAGGTTCATGCCGGCCTCCATGCCAGAGGAAATCCCGCGGTCGGTGTAGACGACAACGGCATCGGCGAGGTGCATCCAGGCATGCCCGGCGTTGATGCCATGGGCGCGCTCGTTCAGATCGCCGTCGTCGAGGATTCCGTCTTGCGTGTAGAGGAGATGCGATGCCAGCGGTGCCTCACCCCGCAGCAGCGCATCGCGCACGCAGGCGCGTGCATAGATGACGTTGTGCTCGACCTCGCCAGCGTATGGCGATTCCAGAATGACTCGCCGCATGTCGCGCGGTCGTAAAGTGTGATGCCTCTCGATTTTCATCGCCCCAACGCCCCTTTGTGCACCGGCTCGGCCTTCGGCACCCGGCGCAGGAACGCAGGAATATCGAGGCCGTCGTCGTTCGAATTGGCTCCAGGTCGGTTCGCCGGCGGCGCGGCTGTATCGGCGCGGCCGGCAGCGACGGCGACGCTCGAAACGACTTCCCCGATTGGCAACGAGGCAACGTCGGCCGAACGGGCTGGAGGATCGCCGCCGTGAGCTCCGGCGTCCGCAAACGGTGGGGCAACAGCCGCCTGGTTGCCCCAAGCGTCCCAGCCGGTTGGGAATGGATTGTCGGCATCAATGCGAGCAAAGAGCTCGAGCATCGGCACGCCGCCGCCCATGGCAGCGATCATGCGCCGGTAGTGTTCCGGCTTGCGCGAGTGGCCCAGCGGCCGCGATCGCTCGCGATGATTGGAGCCGAACTTTTCGCCGCTCGCCGGTTTTGGCAGGCCCTTACCGCGCTTGAACAGCAGCAGCAGCTCGTCCTGGTCGCGCACCAGTACGGCGCCGCCGGCCTCGTCGGGATGCTCGTCGTCGTTTTTGGTCCAGACGAAGGCTGTCGAATAGGCCTCAAAGCCCCATGCCAGTGCGACCGCGGACGCCAACGGCATCTGCGCGCGGACCTTGATGACCTCGCCGGTCCGCAGATCCGTCGCCTCGATCTCGGCCTCATGCCAGGCGAGCAAATGCGCGCGCGGAATCCAGAGAAACAGCCAGGCGTCCGGCAGGACCATGTCCTTAATCGGCAAATCGCAGATATCGGACCATGGCATGGTCGGATAATGGTTCTCATAGGAGCGGCTGGTGACGCCCTGGTTTCGATGCCACGGCGGATCTGCGTAAATGATCGGATACTTGCGGCCGGTCGTCTGCAATGCCGAGGCGTCAGAGAGTGCCTGCGCCACGTTGCGGCGATGCTCGCGGCCCTTTTCCTCTGCGGCTACCTTGGTCAGATCCATCGAAACGCGGCCCTTTGCTGACCGCATCTCGGTTTCGTGCTGGACGAGCGCCCCCTCGAACTCGTCGGGCTTCATGTCGGCGATCCGCTGCGCGCGCGCCGACAACTTCCTGTCAATGCCTGCCTCGGCCAATGTCGCTGGCCGGTCTACCTGTTCCCGCTCGGACTGGTAGGGCTGGCCGCCCCTTGCGAGCCCCACCGTTTTCTTTTGCTCGCGGACCAGTTCGCCGAGACGGCGCTCGGCGCGAAAGCGGATCTTCGCCGCATGGACCTGCAGCTCCACATCCTTGGCGACCAGCCCAGCAAGCCGGATCGCTTCCCATTCGTCCCGGATCTCGAGGACCTCGTCGACGGCAACGGCCTCGGCCAGGGCTCGTCGTGCAGCCTCATAGCGAACGAGCTCAGTCACGACGCTGCGCCCTCCTCGTCGTCGAGCACAATGGCGACGCCGTCGCCGCAAGGAACGACGCTGGCGACGTTGCCCTCAAGCTGGTCGAGATGCAGGCAGATCGCGTCGTCCGCGACGGCCGTCACCCTCTCGCCGTTCGCGGCGCAGAACGCCGCGAGCCGCGCGGCTGTATGCGGCCGGATCGAGATCAGCACACCCCCGCGGCCGAAACCGGCCAGCCCGCCGCCCTCCGCTACGGTCGACAGTTCGAAGCGTTCGACCAGGCGCTGCAGCCTGTTGGCGTTGTTCGGCGAGCAGTCCATCGCGGCCGCCAGCGTGCGGCGCGACGGCATCACGCCGTGCCGGCCGACAAATTCCGTGATCGCCGCCAGTGCGTCGACCATGCGCTGGGTCAGCCCCATGCCATCGGATACGGGAACGTCGGTCAAAATGGGATGTCCTCCGGTTGTGGCGGCTGGCCGAGGCCGGCTACAAGATCGCGAATGATGTCCTCGAGCGCAGGCGCGGAGCCGCGCGGGCGGCGATTGCGCGCGTTCTGCAACTTGGTCGACCAACGTAGATTGACGCGGCGGTTGTCGAGGGTCTGACCATTGATGTGGTCGACCGAATGCGAGGCCATGTAGCGGTCGCTGCGCGGGTCGCGCTTGATCTGGATCTCGCGATGCATGCGCACCGTCGATCGCGCCGGCCCTTCATTGCGCTTGGCGTAGCGCATCCAGTCGCCGCTACCGGCGTGCCACACGTTCCAGACGTTCTCGGAAAGCCAGCCGTAATCCGCGGCATCGACCAGCGCATAGACCGGCTCTCGCGCCGACAGCATTATCCGGCGCCAAGGCGTGCCAGCCAGGTCAATCAGCTCGGTCGAAACGGTTTCGATGCGCTGGCGGGCGATGGCGAAAGAGCCGTGCATCACAGCATCCCCAGCGCCTGCATGTAGGTTTCGAGGATCTGCTCGTCGGACTCGCGCTCGATCGGGTCCTGCTGCCGCAGCTTGACGATCCGCTTGATCGCCTTGGTGTCGAAGCCGCTGCCCTTCGCCTGGGCGTAGACGTCCTTGGTCGTCGGAGATCGTGCGCTTTTCTTCATTGAGGCGCTCGATGCGTTCAACGATCGATTTGAGCTGGTCCTTGGCAAAGCAGGTCGCCTGCTCGTCCTTCGCCTTGCTCATCGGCGCACCCAACGAAAACCAGTATCGGCGGCGCGTCGCCGGCCCAGGAACGGCTGCGTCGCGCAGCCGACCGCGGCAAACATCGCCACCAGCAGAATGCAGGCCATGATCACCAAAAAACGCAGATCCTCGATATCGATGTCGCCGGTCACGGCTCGATTCTCCTGTCGGTCATGCGTTCTGTTGCCCGGCGCTTTCGGTCCGAGGACCGACGCCGACCCAGTCGTTCGGCGTTACCTCGCCACCGGTCAGCTCGAAGATCGTTGCCATCGCCTTCTTGTCGGGCTCGCGTTCGCCGGCTCGGTAGCGGCGTACGGTTTCGCCACTCCAGCCGGCCCGCTTTCCGAAGCCGGCGTTGCTCTCTCTGTTAGCGATCATCCAAGGGTCAAAGCGCATAACCCCACTACGTCACCAATATGGTGATGATTCGCAAGTAATACTCACCAAAATGGTGCTATGATTGAACACCAATTTGGTGCCCATTGCCGCTATGAAGGAGAAATACCCAAACGGGCTGGCTGACGCCCTCACAAGGCGACCGGATGTAACGCAGGCAGAGCTTGCTAAAGCCGCCGGTACAAGCCCCCAGCAGATCAATCGACTGATTCACGGCGAGCGAGAGATGACGGCGCTCTGGGCCGAGCGGTTGGCCCCGGCCCTGCGCACGTCACCCGAGCGGCTGGTATTCCCCGGCCTAAGGACGTTTCGAGCGCCACTTCTATCGTGGGTCAGCGCTGGACGCCTCGCGAGCCAGGAAGGCGTCAGAAAGTCAGACGTACGAAAGTACGTTTATCTCGCTGATTTGCCAAAGGGCGATTGGATTGTCCTCGAAGTACAGGGCGACTCCATGGATCGGATCGCCCCTGACGGATCGTACATCTGTGTCAATCTGTCCGACCACCGACTGCTCACCGACAAATTCTATGTTTTCGGCACGCCGGAGGGCGACGCCACCTTCAAAAGATACCGTCACGGCAATCCGCCCCGACTGCAGCCGTTTTCTACGAATCCCGATCATGAGACCATTCAAATGTCGAGCGAGACGCTCGTCGTCGGTCGCGTCGGCCGCGTCATCAACGATTTGGGCTAATTCATCAAGGACCAATCTGGCAACACCAGAACACCATTTTAGTTATCGTCACCGTTTTGGTGATTTGAGAATTGACCAAACACCATATTGGTGAGATTTTGTTTCCCGTGAAACAAACGGGGAACCCCTATGCGACGTCCTTCCTGCAATCGCCTTCCCGCCATCAGCCGCTCAGCTGCCGCTCAAGCAAAAGTCCCTGAATACATTGATACCGCGCTGGTGAAGCCGCGTTCGCCACTGTCTCCGAGCGAGACGGTCAAGCGCATGGCCGACGATATGCGCGCCGCGTCCTACCGTGAGGGCGGCATCACCGAAGACGATCTCGAGCGGCTCGGCTTCACCCGCGCGCAAATCAAAGCCCACGTAGCGGACGCTCGTGCGCTGGCGCATCAGCTCGCCGGACCGAGCCTGTAAGAGCGGCCCTTCCCTGATGAAGCGCCTTCAACGCAATCACTACATTGCGCTCGCGCTGCTCGAATACAGCCCATTCGAGCGGCACCCGCGCGGCGGCTGGCGGTTCGGCGCCAGGAGGATCACGAGCGAAATGGCCGACCGCCTGATCGCCGGCGGTCGCGCGGAAGTCGTGGGTGACAAACTGCAACTGACGAAGCCGGGATCTCGTGCATGACCGCGCAGATCACCGAGAAACGCCTGCTCGATGCAATCGCGCTCGTTTCCGAGGTGATCATCCTGCATGGGGAGAAATATGCGCCACTACTTGATCGCCTCGAGCAAGAGCTCGAGGCGATCAAACATTACGAGAGTCCCGTCAGCCGCGCTCGGCGTCATCTTGCACGACTGGATTCGACGCAGAGCATTTAATTCCGTTTGTTTGCTGTCCGTGGGATCAGTCTGGCGATAGTGGCCGGCCACGATCCCGCGCAGCCTTCGCCCGCGCTGTGACGACGTCGTTGCAAGCGATGCATCGGTTTTCGAACAGAAGGCGGTTGTCGTGGTCCTTTTTCCATCCGCTGAGCTTCTGACATTCCCGATCGATATGTTCATTGCTGAACAGAACGTAGCTGGTTGTGTGGGCGAATTTGTTGCGAATGTCTTTGATGGCCCGCAGATCGTCGTATGTTGTTTTGTCGATCAGTTCGAAAATGTATGCGATATCGATTTTCGCAGAGAATTGACTCAGTGGCCCGTAGCCATCGAATATCTTGGCGCGCATCGTATTAGACAAAGGGCGACACACAGCGGTTAGCATATCCTCAAGATTGGCTTCCAGGCCGCCGGCCATCATGAGGGCAAATGCACCATCCAAATGCTCGCCTAGGTATTGGATGGTCTCATCAGGCGTTGCCTCCTCGATCGGGAAGTCTTCATCGGAGAGATGATGATCATCTTCGCCCATAGATCAAAGCCTTAAAGAACAAGATTGCTGCTGACGAAAAAGACCTTCATGCGTAAGGCTGCAACCCGCGATGCTTGAGGCAAGCCAGCATTCGCTGGATCTGGACATCGTTTAATCCACCGATGACAACGTTTGCCGAGCGAACGTATTCAGGGGCGACGAAGTATTTCGGTCCCCAGAGCAGCTGCATCCGACTATTGAGCGACAATGCAAAACGTGTCGGCTTGTGAAGCCCCAGCGATTTGTATTCGTTCGATGGAATGATGAGATCGGCAGCGAAATGGCTGCTATCGAATTCACCGGTACCGTACGTACAAATGACGGCGCCGAGCTGTTCTTTTTGATTGATGCGGACGTCTAACACCAGTGAGGGGCGCGCGACCGGCCCGGGCGCGAGTCCGCTCTCCGGATAAAGACACCAGACAACATCATATTGCCGAGGGAGTGTGCTAAGCGGATATCCGATATGCCCCATATAGGGGCAATATCACGACTTCCGGTTGACTGAAATCCACTCACCACTTTTAAACAGGTCAGCACACTCCGCGTTAGCGGCATCGACTTGAGCCTGTGTGGGTTCGGAGTAATCGACTTTGTACTTTCCAACTGCCGGCGCGTCGGAGCCGACGGTCAACGTATCCGCCTTTTTAGACGGACTAACCCACTCGGAAATGTCGGCAACGGTAGCCTGAAGAAAAGCCATCAGAGCGGCCATGTCGCGTCTTTCAAGCGCATTTTCTGATTCTTGATTCTGCGCATTCGAGTTAAGGAAGTCTTACGCTAGCCGTAGATCCAGTTCGATCCAACAAGGGCGGCCTCTGATGTAAGACCCTGTATTACAATTATGACCCCGGTGTGCTGCTGTCGCAACAACACAAACGGGTTACTGTGACATGCGTCACATATGATCTCGCTTCATGGTTTCAACGCCAAAACTTTGCTGCCGTTCCTTGCAGCTTCGCAGACGAACAAGAGGCGAACCTGAATGGTCGGGGCGCGTCCAACAAAATGTCCAACACGAGAATTGCCGGAGCGTCAAGTAATTGATATTGCAAGGAAATTAAAGCCAATGATGCGCAATGGCGCTCCCTAGCGGAATCGAACCGCTCTCTCCACCGTGAAAGGGTGGCGTCCTAACCGATAGACGAAGGGAGCAAAACCCCCGGCAAATCAATACGTTAGACGTTAGACATGCCGTACTGGCCGTGACCTGCAACCGGCCGCGACGGGCGAACGTATAGTGGCGATTGGCCGGACGGGCAAGCGTTCAGAACGCTTTTCCCGGACTGCCCGCCCAGGCCACCTGCGGGAGATTACCTGCACGACAATCCGGCCTCGATCGAGGTCCAGAAACCGCAATGCAGCGGCACATGCGCATGGGCCCGCGAACCGCCCCCATGAATCAGGATGGCGGCGGCAAGCGCGATGACGATGGCGGGAACAATGAGTTTTCGGAGCGACATGGGCCTGCGCATCGAACCACATCGTGGCCTAACTAAGGCCTGCAGGCCGAGTTGATGTCTGGCAACGGCGCGCTAGCGATTGGTCACGCTCGCGACGTCCTGACGATCGGTCGGCTGCGCCGCCGCCACCGCTGGCTTCTGCTTGATGCAGGTGCTGCAGATCACGAGCTTGCGCGCCAACCGGTTGTCGGCATCCTCTTCCGAAAGTTGCGTCTCTGCCGCCGCCGGTGACGCATTCCGCGCATGGCGTCGCGGCTGCGGCTGATTGGGATCCTGCCCAGCGCCATCCCAGGCCAACGGACCTGTTCCCGGCGAGGGAGCCGTCATGCTGTATTGCTGCGAGTATTGCGCGCAGGCGCCGAGCGCGATCGGAAGAAACAGCACGGCGGCCTTGCGAGCCCAGTTCCTGAATGCAGACATGATCACACTCACACGCTATTCGTACCGCGACATCAGTTCTGCGAACTAAGAGCAGAACCGCTAAGAAATCGTTCACCCTGATTGTTCCGTCGCATCCAACCGCGACCGCATCAAGACGGGATTGAGGCACCAAGACGCTAATCCGGAGTAGTCCAACCATGCCAGGCATCAACGGTCGCTTCGACGGCAAGCGCGTGCTCGCCGATCTCAACGCGCTGCGCGCGATCGGCGCCTACAGGACTGGCGTGCACAAGCCGACTTTCTCGGAGCCGCATCTGCGCTCGCTGGACTGGCTTGCGACGCACCTGCCCGATGCCGGCCTCGCCGCGACGATTGACGGCATCGGCAACGTGTTTGGCATCAGCACGAAAGCGGGACCGAAGCTGCTCGCGGGCTCGCATCTCGAAAGTCAGAACCATGCGGGCTGGCTCGATGGGCCGCTCGGCGTGATCTATGCGCTCGAAGCCGCGCGCGTCATCAACAGCGATCCCGGCATCGACGGCGCGGTCGAGGTCGCAGCATGGTGCGACGAGGAAGGACATTTCGGCAGCTTCCTCGGCAGCCGGTCGTTCGCAGGCGCGGTGACCGAGGCCGACATCGATGCGGCACGCGACCGCTCCAGCGATCGCACAATGCGCCAGGCGTTGCACGATGCGGGCTTCGCCGGCCGCCCGCGCCTCAGCGCCGAACCTCGCCGCCATATCGGTTATCTCGAAGCGCATATCGAGCAAGGCGACACGCTGGAGAGCAGCCGGCTCAAGATCGGCGTCGTCACCTCCATCGTCGGCATCTGGCAATATCGCATCACGTTCACTGGCGAGCAGAACCATGCCGGCACCACACGAATGGCCGTGCGCAAGGATGCGGGCCTAGAGCTGGCGCGGTTCTGCATCGCGATCGACGACGGCTTCCCTGCCCTGTGCGGACCGCGCACGGTCTGGACCACCGGCCGCATCACGCTGGACCCGGGCGCGCCGAGCATCATTCCAGGCCACGCCGAGATGCTGTTCCAGATCCGCGACGACAATCCCGAGGTGATCGCGCGGCTCGAGGCGCATCTGCATCGTCTGGCAGAAGATGCCACCGCGCAGGGCCGCTGCGGCGTGAAGGTCGAGCGCATCCGCACCGGCGTGCCCGCGATGATGACGCCTGCCTTCCAGGACGCGATCGAGGCCGCGAGCGCCGCCTGCGCCGGCGGCAAATCAATCCGGATGCCGAGCGGCGCCGGCCATGACGCCCAGGTCCTCGCCACCATCATGCCGGCGGCGATGCTGTTCGTGCCGTCGATCGACGGCATCAGCCATCACTGGAGCGAGAACACCCACGACGCCGACATCGTGACGGGCGCCGAGGTGTTCGTCGAAACCTGCCGCCGCCTGCTGGCAAGTTAGAGTGTTTTCAAGCGAAGTGGACACCGGTCCGCGTGAAGAAAACGCGTCAAAACAAGAATCAAGAGCTTCGGTTCTGATTCAATCAGAACCGAAAGCGCTCTAGCCACCTTGCGAACGCCGCCCCGCGGCATTGTCGCCATCAGGTTGGGCCGCGCCGATTCCGGATCTCTGCGGAGCCAACGCATGTGAGCTCTGCGCGGTCCCTCTCCGCACGGTGAAGAACACGTACAACAAGCAGACGTCGATCAGGATCGTTGCGGCCATGACGCTGTAGGCCCACGGGCTTTCCACCAGCTTCACTTCGACCAACACGCGAGACAGTCCGAATCCGACGACCCACGCATCGAAGCTCATGCAGATCCGGCGAAACGTCTCGGCATCCAGCCGCCGGATCAGCCAGGCACCGAACGGTATGCCGACGGCAACGCAGGGAACGAGCACGAACAAGATGCTCCGGCTCTCTTCGATGAACAGACCGAGCTTGTAGTACGCGATCGCGGTCAAGCCGGACTCCGTCACCCGAACCAGCGCGAGGCCGGCCCGAAACTCGTCTTTGACCAGGCCCTGATTGTTGAAAAGGATCGCCAGCGGTGGTCCCGAGATGGTCGTGACCGAGTACAGGACACCGAGCGCCGTTCCAAACGGCAAACCGACGAGCCATCTCGACTGGATCGGCCTCCGCCAACCGGCCGCCTGCAGCAGGATCAGCGGCAGAATGATCGAGTAGGTGGCGAATTTGATCCAGCCGGGTTGCAGCGACGTCAGAGCAAAGGCGCCGACTGCAATGCCGGGCAGCATGCCGATGAGAATAGGCAGCACGCGCCGCCACACGGCCGGAACGCCGCTCAGGTTGATGCACAGAACATACAGGTTGACGAAGACTTCGACGATGACGACCGCAGGATTGAGAACGCGGTTGGTATAGAAGACAAGCGCGACCGGCACGGTGAGCGAGGAAAACCCGTAACCCAGCGCACCGTTCACAAAGGCCGCAAACAGGGCGATCACGGCAAGAACGATCACAGCAGAATCAATCGAAGACATCTTTGGCTTTTACCGGATCAGTCGCTTTGCCCGCGACATTATAGCCCATGGAAACAGGCGCGGTGCCGAAACTTGCCGCCGCCACGTCGT
Organism: Bradyrhizobium sp. ma5; assembly: GCF_042258955.1. NCBI lineage: Bacteria > Pseudomonadati > Pseudomonadota > Alphaproteobacteria > Hyphomicrobiales > Nitrobacteraceae > Bradyrhizobium > Bradyrhizobium sp. ma5. The sequence continues at coordinate 4,371,951 of NZ_CP170156.1, read as the reverse complement.
GCCACGGCCACGCGCCGTGAGGTTCGCCCGATCCACGGGTCGACGACCTCGTCATGCCGTGAGCCACCTTGTCGATGCACCCCCATCTCACTCCGACACGCCATCGCCGCGCGGCTTGCGACATCAAAGCGAACTGGCTGGACCGACTGATCGTCACTCGATCACGGTTCGGGTACTGGGCACTGCGCCTGGAACGCCGCAGGGGCGTTTTCGCCGTCAGGAACTGCCCGGCAGCCGGTCGCCGCCCTCAGCTTTCAGCCGATCGAGGCCCGCGCCGCGTTTTCGCCGGCAACCGTGGCATATTGGACACGAGAAGTGCGTCAGCCGAGCCGATTTCCCAGTTGCCCGATTTGCAATCCGCTGAACTTGCTGCCATTTCTTCGGTACGCATCGCTTTGGTGCCGTAAAAGGGGCCGACCGGCTCATGTTGTTGCTTGAGTCGCTTCCGACTGTGATTGGCGCCGCCGCCATCGCGCCCGCCCTGCTGGTGTTGTGGCTGGTGATTGCCGCCGACGAACGCCCCGGACCGCCGGTGCAGGTGTGGCTCGCCTTCGTGCTCGGCGCGGCGAGCATCTCGCTGCTCGGCCTGGCGCGAATTCCGTTCAATGCGCTGCTCGCCATTCCCGACAATCCCTGGGCGACCCAAGCGGTGCGCGCGCTGTTCGGCGTCGCAGCGCCGGAGGAGATCGTCAAGGTTCTCGTCATCGTCGTGATCTCGACGCGCCGACGCGCCTTCGCAGATCCAATGGATACGGTGGTCTATGGCGCGGCCGCGGGCCTCGGATTTGCGGCTTACGAGAACCTCGCCTACCTCGTCCAGCACAAGGACATGTGGCGGGCGCTCGCGGCGCTGCGCAGCGTGCTCACGGTGCCGTTCCACGGCGCCCTCGGCATCATCGCCGGCGCTTACCTTGCCATTGCGCGCTCCGGCGGCGCGCTTGGCGCCTACCGCGGCCACCGCGACTGGGCGCGCATCACCAACTGGACGCTGGTGCTGGTCGCGCCGGTTTTGCTGCACGCAGCGTTCGATTTTCCGCTGCTCGCGCTGCAGCGCATTCCTGATCTCAGCTCGACCACGCACCTGCTGCTTGGTTCGGCCAGCGTGCTGATCGGCTTCTCCTCGATCGGCTTCGCAATCCGCCTGGTGCGCCGCCTCGGCAGGCATCATTCCCCGCGCACCGACGTTGCGCGCGAGCGATTGAGCCAGTTGCGGCGGATGTGGGCACTGCTCTTGGTCGGCGGTGGCACCGGCTTTGCCGGGGTCGCCTTCCTGCTCACCTCGCTGCATCACTGGTACGTCAACCCCGAGCGCAATGCGTCGTTCATCCTGGTCCCGATCGGTTTCACCTCGATCCTGATCGGACTGGCGCTGCTGATCGCGACCACTGCCGTCTATTTCCTTGGCCGCAACCGGATGCGGACCGCCGCGGAGGGCTTTCCGTCGGCGCCGGGCCAGAGCTAGGATACGCCGCACGCTCGCAGACTTGGCCGTTGCAGACTTTTCGGTTGCCGATCTGGAGAGCGGCGATGACCCTATCCAACGATCTCGGCGGGATGGGCGATCGGCCTGCTGGTCGGCCTCAATCTGACGTTCGACGGGGCGACGCTGATAGGTATGGCGTTGGCGGCGCGCAACACCTGACGGCCAACTGGCTGCCCTCGCGGATTTGGGGGGTGACAGGCAAAAATCCCTGCGCTATAGAGCCGCCCATGATCACCGTCGCAACCAGCTATTTTTGGTACTTTAGCTACGACAGCTCGCTGGCGGCAGGAGGATCGCGCTCAATCTGAAGAATTGCAGCAAACGTCCAAAACAAGCCGCCAGACCTGGCGGCTTTTTTATGCCGGCAGGTCCGAAAAATCCAAAGGAGCCAGCCGTGTTGAGTACGACAGACGATCTTCGCATCAAGGAACTGAAAGAGCTGAGTACGCCCGAAGAGGTGATGCGGGAGGTCCCGCGCACCCTGACGGCGACCCGCGTCGTGATGGGCGCCCGCAACGCCATCCACGCGATCCTCAACGGCACCGATGACCGCCTGCTGGTCGTCGTCGGCCCTTGCTCCATCCACGATCCCGCGGCGGCCGTCGATTACGCCGAGCGTCTCGCGACCTTGCGCGAACAGTTCGCCGACCGCCTCGAGATCGTGATGCGGGTCTATTTCGAGAAGCCGCGCACCACCGTGGGCTGGAAGGGTCTGATCAACGACCCCGACCTCGATAACAGCTTCGACATCAACAAGGGCCTGCGACTTGCACGCAACGTGCTGTCGGCCGTGAACAATCTCGGCCTGCCGGCCGGCACCGAATTCCTCGATATGACGACGCCGCAATACATCGCCGATCTGGTCTCGTGGGCCGCGATCGGCGCGCGCACCACCGAGAGCCAGATCCATCGCGAGCTGGCGTCCGGCCTGTCCTGCCCGGTCGGCTTCAAGAACAGCACCGACGGTGGTGTGCGCATTGCGGCGGACGCGGTGAAATCAGCGTCGCACCCGCATCACTTCATGGCGGTCACCAAGGGCGGCCGTTCGGCGATCGCTGCGACCAGCGGCAACGAGGACTGCCACGTCATCCTGCGCGGCGGCCGGGCACCGAACTATGATGCAGCGAGCGTCGATGCGGCCGCCGCCGAGCTCGGCCACGCCGGTGTCGCGCCTCGGCTGATGATCGACACCAGCCACGCCAACAGCAGCAAGAAGCCGGAGAACCAGCCGCTGGTTGCCGCTGACATCGCCCAGCAGGTCGCAAGCGGCGAACAGCGCATCATCGGCGTGATGATCGAGAGCAACCTTGTCGCGGGACGCCAGGACGTCGTGCCGGGCAAGCCGCTGACCTACGGCCAGAGCATCACCGACGGCTGCATCGACCTCGCGACGACGGCTGACGTCTTGAAGCAGCTGGCCGATGCCGTCGACGCGAGGCGCAGCGTGCGGCGTGACGGTCTGCAGGAGCGTTCGGCCTGACGCGGCCGGACGGATTGAGCGCTTGCTAGCGGTGCGCACCAGATCGCGCTCCGCTAGCTCTCCGGGGCATTGGCGAGTTGGTACCCGTTCCAGCGCGAGGCGCACAATTGGGGTGCCATACGACGGGTTTAGGGTGTCTAATGGCCGCTGGGCTCTGGATCGGAAAAGGAGTTCCGAATGGGCGTAAACATCGAGCAGAAGAGCTACGAGATGCCCCCCGCAGGAGGGGATCAGTATAGCGCAATTTCTCACCGTTGCCGACATCGAGCGATCGGCTCGCTACTACGAAAAGGTTTTCGACGCACGCATTCTGAGCCTCGGAGACGGCAACGCGCCAGGGTACCTTCAGCTCGCAAATATCTGGATGATTTTGAACGTCGGGGGCGGACCCACACCGGACAAGCCGACGGTATCGCTCAGCGTTCCGGACCCGAACCACATCAACAGTTTCCTGAATATCCGCGTTGCGGACATTCAAGCCTGCTATCACCTATGGAAAGGTCGAGGAGCCGAGTTCATCACGGAGCCGTTGGAGAAGTACGGCGAGTGGCGCTGCTACATCCGTGATCCCGATGGCTATCTTATCGAGGTGGGACAGAGCACCACCCTCAAGTATGGCTAGCCGATCGCCCAGAGTGAGGATTTAGCGCTTTCGAACGGCGCAGGAGGGGGCGTAAAGCTTTGCCCCCACACCTTGTCGCGTGATGCCTGTGCCGCTCAGCGCAAATCCGGCACCGTGCCGGCGCTGCTGCTGGCCTAGCAGCCGCGGCAGATGCTCTTGATCTTCTTGTCGAGCGCAGCGTCTTCCTTGTTCGCCGTGCTGTTCGGATCGCTGATATTCTTCTCGTTGCCAACGTCGCCGCGGCGTGGCTGACGATGTCCGACCGGCGCCTCCGGCAGCGGCGCATTCTTCTGCATGGAGGACGAACCGCCCTGTTGCTGCGCCCATGCCTGGGACGTTCCAACCTGGGGCGCTCCAACCATCATCAGAGCCATCAACAAAACAGTCTTCCGCATCTCGCGTCTCCGCTTCTCAACCCTATTGCGCCCGTTCCGGCACCGCGACGGTAGCACAGTTGCGTCGCCCCTGCGCTGCGCAATCCTGAACCTTCCGTATATCGGCCATCGTGCCAAGGAGCCAGATTCCCGCCGCGACCAGCGCCACAAAGAAGCCGAACATCACAGCATTTTCCATGCTGCGGCTGCCCTCGTCGTCGGGCGGCTCCTGCCGTCCGTCCCCGGCCCCGCTCATCGCGGCTCACGGTTGCGGCGGGTAAAGATGAACGTCACCGCAATAATCGACGATACGGTACTGCCGTTCCAGCGGATCTTCACCTTCGCGGGAAGCCGGCTGCGACAAATAGGTCGGGCCGATCGGCGCCTTGCCGTAGCCGCCGGGGATGTCGAGCACGTAATCCGGCTGGCACAGTCCGGAGACGCGCCCGCGCAACGCCCGCATCAATTCCTGCCCGGCTTCGATCGTGGTGCGCAAATGCGCGGTGCCGGGTGCAAGGTCGCCGTGATGCAGATAATAGGGCTTGATCCGGCATTCGACGAAAGCGCGCATCAGCGCCGCGAGCGTCGCAGCATCGTCGTTGACGCCGCGCAGCAGGACGGACTGGCTCACCAACGGGATGCCGGCGTCGGCAAGGCGCGCGCAGGCGGCGCGGGCATTGGCGCCCAGCTCGCGCGGATGGTTGGCGTGGATCGCGATCCAGGTCGTCGCCCCCGCAACCCGCAGCGCCGCGATCATGTCCGAATTGATGCGTTCGGGATCGGCGATCGGTACACGGCTGTGTAGGCGGATGATCTTCACATGATCGATGCCGGCGAGATCGGCCATGATCTCGGACAGCCGGCGCGGCGACAGCATCAAGGGATCGCCGCCGGTCAGGATGACTTCCCAGACTTCTTGATGGGTACGGATGTACTCCAGTCCCGCGCGGTAGGCGTCGTCGGACAAGGCCGAGGCCTTGCCCGGCCCGACCATTTCGCGCCGGAAACAGAACCGGCAATAGACCGCGCAGACATGGACGAGCTTGAACAACACCCTGTCCGGATAGCGATGCACGATGCCTGCGACCGGCGAATGTGCATCGTCGCCGATCGGATCGGCGTTCTCGCCCGGCTGCTCCACGAGCTCGTCAGCGCTCGGGATGAACTGCCGCGCGATCGGGTCGTTGGCGTCGGCTGGATCGATCAGCGCCGCGAGCTCCGGCGTCACCGCGACCGCGTAGCGCGCAGCCACCTGTTCGAGCTCGGCGAGTGCTGCGACCGGCAGGAGGCCGGCATCGGCCAGCTCGCGCGGCTGGCGCAGCGTTGCCGCCAGTTTCGGATCGATCCTGTTCATGTCTCTCCTGCAGGCGGCGTCCAGACCACCTGGTCAACTCGTGGCGCGCCGCTCGCCAGCATCACCAGCCGGTCGAAGCCGAGCGCGACGCCGCTCGCCTCGGGCATCTGGCTGACGGCGGCAAGGAAATCGTCGTCGAGCGGATAGCGCTCGCCGTAGCGGCGGGCCTTCTCGTCCATCGCTACGGTGAAACGATGGCGCTGCTCGGCCGCGTCGGTCAACTCGCCAAAGCCGTTGGCAAGCTCGACCCCGCAGGCATAGACCTCGAACCGCTCGGCGACGCGAGGCTCGCCGGCCTTCGTGCGCGCCAGCGCGGCCTCGGGCGACGGGTATTCGAACAGCACCGTCAGGCGGCCCTGTCCGAGATTGGGCTCGACATGCTCGACCAGCACCTTGCTGAAGATGTCCGACCAGGTGTCGTCATCGGCGATCCGCACCCGCTCGCGCGCGGCCGACGCCAGCGCCGCGCGGTCGCCCTCGCCACCCGATATCGTCGCCAGCAGGTCGATGCCGGCGAAGCGCTCGAAACCTGCGGCAACCGTCAGCAGCTCCGGCTCGGCAAAGGGGTCGGCGATCTTGCCGCGGAAGGAAAACCGACCAATCCCGGTCGCCTGCGCGGCATGGGCGATCACGACGATCGTGTCGGCCATGATGGCGTCATAACCGGCATTGGCGCGATACCATTCCAGCATGGTGAATTCGGGCAGATGCAGGTCGCCGCGCTCGCGATCGCGGAACACCCGCGCGAACTCGTAGATCCTGGGCTCGCCGGCCGCGAGCAGCTTCTTGCAGGCGAACTCGGGAGAGGTGCGCAGATAGCGTGGCGCCGATGCGCCATCGGCCTGCCTGAGTTCGGTACGGGGGGCGTGCAGATGGGTCTCATTGCCCGGCGAGATCTGCAGGATGGCGGTCTCGACCTCGGCAAAGCCCTGCTCCTCGAACCAGGCCCGGAGCGCCCGCGTGATCGCGGTCCGCGCCTGCAGGAACGGCCTGCGGTCGGCGTAGCGCGACGGCGTCCACCAGGGCGATGGCTGGTCATGGGTTGTCATCGGCCGGCCGGCCCTGCGGATGCTGATTCAACATTAGCAAGCCACCGCCCCGAATGAAGAGCCGGGCGCAAATCCTTGATTCCATACAAATACATGGTCGGCACGGCCTTGGTCTCAGTGAAACGCGGCAAAGCGTGTCCCTTCTTGTCGAAAGAAGCCGGCATTGTCCATGTGCAGCCTCGGCTCAACCCGCGCAAGCAGCCCGAATTCGGGCGGCGGGAACGGCCGGCAAACTGCCGAATTCGGCCGCAAAAGGCTGGCATCTCAGGGACAAATCAGTATGTTGCAGCCCGAAATCGCCGCCACGGCCGAGGGGCTGCCGGTCCGGTTTGCGCCCCCGCTTCTCAAATTCAGGAAAACACCTTTGAAAGTCATCGCCAGTTCCATCCGCAAGGGCAACATCATCGAGCAGGATGGCAAGCTCTATGTGGTCCTCTCCGCCGAAAACATTCATCCCGGCAAGGGCACCCCCGTCAGCCAGATCGAAATGCGCCGCATCGGCGACGGCGTGAAGGTGTCGGAGCGCTACAAGACCACCGACCAGGTCGAGAAGGCCACCGTCGAGGACCACAATTACAACTACCTCTATGAAGACGCCGACGGCTTCCACTTCATGAACAACGACAACTACGACCAGGTCCAGGTCTCCAAGGAGATCGTCGGTTCGTCGTCGCCGTATTTGCAGGAGAACATGACCGTGAAGCTGTCGATGCACGACGGCAATCCGGTCGCGATCCAGCTGCCGCAGCGCGTGACGCTGGAAGTGGTGGAGACCGAGCCCGTGACCAAGGGGCAGACCGCCTCGTCGTCGTACAAGCCCGCGATGCTGTCCAACGGCATCCGCACCGGCGTGCCGCCGCACGTTGCCACCGGCACGCGCATCGTCGTCATGACCGAGGACGGCTCCTACGTCGAGCGCGCCAAGGATTAAGAGGAAGGATTGAGCAGAAGGATTGAGCGCCGAACGCGCGGTGGCAGTCGTGATGAATCATCACCGCGCATCAGGTTGTTGTTCAAGCTCAAATTTTCCGGAAAACTGCTACGCACTTTTCCGGAACTTGCTCTAATCTCTTGCGATCAGCCATGAATCGGGGAGTGCAGTGAACAGGAAGGTCGTCAGCTTCATCAGTTGCTGGCTGGCAGCCCTGCTCTTGCCTCCTCCCGGCGCTCATGCCGACGAATTCCGGACGCCCTCGATCTCGGCCATGCGGGTCGAATGGCGCTCCGTGCTCGACCAGCTCCGGCAAGAGATCACCACCCATCCGGCCATCGCCTCCAGCTTCACCTTCGCCGGACAACGCCGCGTCCCGGCCACCGATCCGCGGTCAACGCCCGCGCTGGTGCAGCTGAACGCGGTGACGTCACCGCTGTTCCCCGGCATTGCGCAGAGCCCGATCCCGGTGCTGCTGCCTTTCGACCCCGCAAGCTATCTCGACGCACGACAGAACGGCGCAGCGGCCGGCCTGTCGGTCGCACGCTACCAGGCCGACTTCCGCGCGGCCGATGTCTTCCATGCCGGCGCGTCCGGCTATGACGCGGTGTTCTCGCTCGACCCGGGTGCCGGCGACGGCATGCCGCCGCGGACGTTTGCAAAGCCGGTCGAGGTGCAGATCTCGGGCTCGATTCTGGTCTACGACCTCGCCGACCGGCTCGCCGGCAAGGGCGAGCCGGTCAAGACGCTGGCCGCGCAGTTTCCCGACCTGCGCCGCTTCATCCGCGAAGGCTACGTCCGCTACGCCTTCACCCGCTTCGGTATTCCCTATGTCGTCTCGATCCAGTGCCTCGACAGCGCGCCGCGGCCGAAGCGGCTGGCCTGCCGCGAGGCCTATCCGGTGGCCGAGCGCTTCCTGAAGGCGTTGCGCATCGCCGGCGGCCAACCGTCGCGGCCGCGCAGCGACATCACCTCCGGCATCGCCGAACGGCCGATGGTTCAATCGGCTGACTTCACCTACCGCCCGAGCGGCGACATCGTCGCGGGCAGCGGCGGCCGCAGGCAGCAAGGTGGCCACGCCGACTTCACGGTGTACTCGCAGATCCGCTTTCCGCTCGACAAGGCGCCGGCCTTCGCGCACTCGCAATCCTTCGCCAGGCGCAAGGCGGGCGCGACCGTCGACGAATATCCCTGGCAGGACAATTTCTGCGAGGCGCGCAGCTTCGAGGTCGGCCAATGCGCCAGCGGCTACGGCCATCAGGGCCAGGATATCAGGCCGGGCGCGTGTCCGGCCGACAGCAAGGACGGTTGCGATCCCAGGCAGCAGGCGGTCGTCGCGGTGCGCGACAGTATCGTGATCCGCTCGACGCAGCAGCAGGCCGCGACATTGCAGGTCAACACAAGCACCGAGCACGTCCGCTTCCGCTACATGCACATGAACCCGTCCGTGATGGATGCCGACGGCGTGCTCAACGGACGCCGCCTCAGCGAGGGCGAGAAGATCGGCGTGGTCTCCAACTATCTCGACCATCCCAACGGCACGTCACGGCACCTGCATTTCGACGTGCAGGTGTTCACGCGCGACGGCTGGCTCTGGGTCAATCCCTACACCACGCTGGTGTCGGCCTATGAGCGGCTGATCCGCGGCCGCGGCCGCGAGATCGGACCGGAGCCCGGACCTGCGGCCGCGGTGGCGCACGCCCTGCCCGACGACGTCGTGCATCGCATCGACACCCAGGAAGGCGGCGGCAATTAGGGCGAGCGACGCGGACACCGATTCGGGGCGCGCACTGCCAAAATATCGAAAACAACCCCATGCAAAGGTGCCGGCGGCTGCCGTCAGCAGGCACGACAACTTGACACGTCGGGCAACTCAGCGGCATATTCCATTATTCCGAAATCGTGCAAACGCCGCTCGCCCCCGGGGCCATGGCGCTCCGCGCCACATCGGTCGCGTCGTTGGTCCGCATGGTGAGCCGCGTCCGCCTATTTCTTCCAGGGCGTATCGCCGCGTGCCGCGGCATCGGCGAAGATGCCCTGCTCGTAGTCGATGAAAGCGCGGACCATTGCGCGATAGGCCGCTTCCGCAACCTTGGGCGACAGCCCGTCCGCTTCCGCAAGCGCCATCGCCTTCTTCACCACTGCCTCGGCGCGCTCCGGCGCTTCGACCTGCGCGGGGTTGGCCTTGAAGCGGGCGGCTTCATGGACGTAGCGGCCGCGCTCGGCCATCAGGCGCACGATCTCGCGGTCGAGCCGATCGATATTGCTGCGCACCTCGCCGAGCGTCTTGCAGCAGGCGCCGTTGTCGACGGTGGGACTGCCCCACAACGCCGGCGCGTTGGTCGCGGGTTCCTCGGCCCACGCCACCGCAGGGATCAGAAGTGTCAACAGAACCACCGGCAATCGCATCGAACGCCTCCCAGAAAGCCGAGCACGACGGGCGATTGTTAAGCCGACTTTATGCGCGGATGGAAGCCACGATGGCGGTGGAGCGACCGCGGCTCCCATTGCGAAGCTGATCGATGCGATCAGCCGATCTCCATTCCAGCCAACACTTCACTGACCTTCTTCTGGGCGTCCGCCGGCAACGGCAAGATCGGACGCGGAGGCTCGGCCGCACATATCCTCCTGAGATTCGCGATCGCGTAGGCGACCCGCACGCTCGAGAATGTCTTGAGCAACTGCCAGATCGGTTGCAGATGCGCGTCAAGCTGCCGCGCCCTGGCGGCATCTCCACTTGCCACAGCACGGACGATGTCAACGCAAACGCTGGGAAAAACTCCTGCGAGCACGCTGTACCAGGTCTCGCCACCCGCCAGCAGCGCCTCGGTGCAATTCCAGTCGGCACTGTAACCCAACGAAAAGCCGCTCGGTACGACGGCGCGCAATTCGGCGATATGGCCCGGCACTGCGGCAGCGTCCAGCGCGGGACTCTTCACGGCCACGATTCCCGCAACGTGACTCAAGCGGCCGACCAAGGCCGGCGTGAATCGAAAATGCGTCGTGCCCGGATTGTCGTAGATGCAGATCGGCAATCCGCTTTCACGCGCCACCGTTTGAAAGTGCTCGAAGACCTCGTCATCGGTCAGCGGCGTATAGGACACCGGCGCCAGCAGGCCTGCCGCCGCGCCGGCATCCCGCGCATCCTGCGCAAGCTTCACCGCATCATCGGTGCGCAGCGCGCCGACGCCGACCAGGAGCGGCGTCTTGCCATCGGCGAGCGCGGCAGCCACCTGCACGGCACGCCGTCGCTCGTCGCGGTTGAAATACGGATATGAGCCGGTGCTTCCGAGCAGCCCGATCGAATTCACCTTCGCCGCGATCAAGGGCTCCAGCAAGGCGCGAAGCGCTCCCGCGTCGACCTGCCCATCCCTGTTCGAGGGCGTGATCGGGAAGGCGGAAAGCCCCTTGAGATTGACCATCGGTTGCTCCTGTTTGGTGACCGCCGCACGAGCGGCGAAATCACATTGTGGGCGTCACCGCCGCGCCATCAATCACCGCGCCCAATTCTGCTTGCAAGGTCCAGTTTGCCACGGACTTCGCAGCAAACTGGTCCAGTGCGCGGCCGCGCCTGCGATCTTTGGAATTGGGCCGGCGTCGATCGGAATTGCCGGCGGCTATTCCAGCATCGTGGTCAGTTGCGCGCCTTCGTCCGCGACGAACACCGCGATCAGTTCCGCCGGCTCCGTGGTGCTGGCATTGGCCGAGACCATGTGGGTCGAGCCCGGCGGCTCGAAGAAGGACTGGCCGACCTTGAAGGTCTCGACCGGCCCCCCGCCGAGCTGGGAACGGATCTCGCCCTTGGTGATGTAGGCCGTCACCGTACCCGAATGGCGGTGCGGCGGCGTGAAGCCGCCGGGACCGTAGAACACGCGCACGACGGTGACACGCTTGCCCGGCACGTTGGGCAGCGCGTGCGAGGTGATGACCTCGACCTTGTCGAGCGGCGACGCCGCGTTGGCACTCGCACAGAGTGGTGCGATCACAGCGGCGATCGCATCTATCGGGGTCGGCAAGGCCTTGCCGATTACGAAAGCTGACGCCAGCCCCGCAATCACGGCCAGCCAGACCGCCCGCGGCGGCCGCGCGTATGAAACAGATGGTGTCATCGCTATCGAGGTCATCGGTCGTTCTCCCTGTCAATTGCTGTTTGTTCAGTCTCACGAAGCTGCCGCGGCCGCCCGCTGCCGGCGCGGCGGCGGCGTCCAGCGATAGGCGGCGCCGAACCGGTTCCAGACATTGATCGAAGCGATCGCCGAGGTCAGGTAGGTCAGTTCCTTTTCGGAGAATTCGGCGGCGGCCTCGGCATAGACTGCGTCGCTGACGCCGTTCGGCATGGTCGTCAGCGCTTCGGTCCAGGCCAGCGCCGCGCGCTCGCGCGCCGAGAATTGCGGCGCCTCGCGCCACACCACGACGAGGTTGAGCTTGTCGACGGGTACGCCGAGGCTCTCGCCCTGCATGATGTGATACTGCACGCAGAAGGCGCAGCCGTTGATCTGCGAGGCGCGCAGCTTGACCAGTTCGAGCAGCTGCTTGTCGAGACCGGCCTTCGCCGCGAACTGGCCGAGGTCACGCACGACGGCGAAGACATCGGGGGCGAGCTTCTCGAAGTCGGTATATTCCTTGCGGGCATGTGACATTGGCGCGGCCTCATGTTATCAGTGTACTGACATATTATCAGAGCTCTGATATGGAGCAAGACGCAGACATTCGCGAAGGCAACATGGCGGGAATGCAGAAACGAGGGAAATCCGGTGCCGCCGAGCGGCGGCAGGCGGGGAAAGCGGCGGCGCGCAAGGCAGCGATCGGGACAGGATCGGCCGCAGACGCCCCGCCCGCCTCCGCCGTCCCGCCGCCCGGCGAAGGCAAGCGCGGCGAACAGGGCTATCTCGCCTACCTGCTGCGTCAGGCGCATGCGGCCTCACGGCTGTCGATGGAGCGCGAGCTGGCGGGCCTCGGCGTCACCTCCCCGCAATTCGTCGTGCTGACAATGCTGAAGGCCTATCCGGGGCTCTCGGGCGCTGATCTGGCCCGGGTCGCGCTGCTGACGCCACAGACCGTGAGCGTGATCATCCGCAACCTCGAGCGCGACGGCGCGATCCGCAAGACACCGCATCCGGTCCACGGCCGGGTGCTGCAATGGACGCTGACCGGCCATGGAACCACGCTACTGGAGAAATGCCGGCATATCGCCCAGGCCCAGGAGCGCAGGCTCGCCACCGGCCTCGACGCCCGGTCGGAGCAGATCGTCCGGCAATGGCTGTCAAAAATCGCCACAGATTTGCAGGATAGTTAGTTCTTGCGGCGTCATGGCTTTTGGCCCACCCGGAAGGCGCCGCTAGACTGGGCGCATGAAACAGCCTGATTCTTTAAAATCCCCTGCCCGCCGCGCCGTGCTGAAGGCAACGCTCGCGGCAGGCGTGACGCTCGGCACTCCGCTCGGCGCGCTGGCGGCCGCGCCTGCGGGATTCGACCAATGGCGCGATAATTTTCGCGCCCGCGCATTGGCAAAGGGCATTTCGGAGGCGACCTGGAATCGCTGCATGGGACGGGTCGAGCCCGACATGAGCGTGTTCAAGCAGATGCGCAACCAGCCTGAATTCCATGAGCAGATCTGGCAGTACATCAACCGCCGCGTCTCGGACTGGCGGGTCATCCACGGCCGCGAGGCGCTGAAGAAGAACGAGGCGCTGTTCGCCCGGATCGAGCGCGACTTCGGCGTCGAGCGCGGCACGCTGCTCGCGCTGTGGGGCGTTGAATCAGCCTATGGCGATCCGCTGGTGCAGCAGAACCACATGACGCCGGTGTTTCCCTCGCTTGCGGCGCTCGCCTGGAACGAGCCGCGCCGCAAGGCCTATTGGGAAACCGAGCTGATCAACGCGATGAAGATCGTGCAGCGCGGCTGGAGCACGCCGGCCGAGATGAACGGCTCCTGGGCCGGCGCGATGGGCCATTCGCAGTGGATGCCGGAAGTCTGGCTCAATGTCGGCTTCGACTATGACGGCGACGGCAAGGTCTCGCCGTTCGGCCGCCCCGACGACGCGCTGGGTTCGACTGCGAAATATCTCGTCAATCGCGGCAAATGGCATCGTGGCGAGCACTGGGGCTACGAGGTCCGTGCGCCCGGCAGCGGTGCCGGCGGCAGCCGCACCTACGCGGCCTGGGCCAGCGCCGGGGTGACCCGCGCCGACGGCCAGCCATTTCCGCAGCCGAACGCGTCGGCGCAGCTCTGGATCCCGGTCGCGGGCGGCCCGGCCTTCCTGCTCGGCCCGAACTTCAATTCGGTGAAGAGCTACAATCCGTCGATGAACTATGCGCTGGCGATCTGCCATCTCGGCGACCGCTGTCTCGGCGGACCGCCTTTCATCCAGCCGTTCCCGGGCTCGGAGCGCGCGCTAACGCTCGCCGAGGTGCAGGAGATGCAGACGCGGCTGACCAAGGCCGGTTTCGACACCGGCGGCACCGACGGCCGCGTCGGCAACGACACCATGCAGGCGATCAAGGATTTCCAGACCAAGACAGGCCTGTTGCCCGCCGACGGATACGGCGGGCTCAAGGTGCTGGCGCGGTTACGTCAAGGCGGTTAGCCATCCACTGTCGTTGCGAGGAGCTCGCGACAAAATTGCGAAGCAATTTTGCGCTGAAGCGACGAAGCAATCTATCTGTCCGCTTGCGGCACCATGGATTGCTTCGCTTCGCTCGCAATGACGGAGACTATTTCGGCTGCCGCACCACGCCGCCGGCATTCATGCCGCCGTCGATCACGAGCTCGGTGCCGGTGACGTAACGCGATGCATCCGAGGCGAGATAGAGCACGCCCTGCGCGATCTCGATCGCCTGCCCGGCGCGGCCGAGCGGCGTTGCAAACCTTGCGCGCTCCTCCGGATCGATCGGAGCGTTCTGGCCGGCGCCCGTCGCGCCGGTCGGGATCTTGCCCCAGATCGGCGTGTCGATGATGCCGGGATGCACGGAGTTGACGCGGATGCCGTCGTTCACCTGCGCGCATTCCATCGCGATCGACTTGGCGAACAGCCGTACCGCGCCCTTGGTCGCGCTGTAGCCGGAGAGCGTCGCCGCACCGCGCAGGCCGGCCAGCGACGACATCATGATGATGGAGCCGGCGCCAGTTTTACGCATCAGCGGCAGCGAATGCTTCACCGACAGGAATACGCCGTCGATATTGATGGCGGTCTGCCGGCGCCAGTCTGCAAGCGACATCTCGACGATCGACGGCGCCCCGATGCCGATGCCTGCGTTGGAGACCATGATGTCGAGGCGGCCATAGCGCTTGCCGATCTCGGCGACGACCTCGATCCAGCGCTCCTCGCTGGTGACATCCTGCGGCAGGAAGACCACCTCGCGACCAGCCTTCTTGAGCCGCGCGGCGAGCTCAGGGCCCCTCAACTCGTCGATATCGGTCGCAATGACCGTCGCGCCTTCCTGCGCGAACAATTCGACGATGGCCTCGCCGATACCCGACGCGCCGCCGGTCACCAGCGCGACCTTGCCTTCAACCTGTCCTGCCATGTTCACTCCCGACGTTTCTTATCTGATCACCGCCGGGCCCTGATCCGGTACCGCGACGTCGAGCACACGGAATTGCACACGTTCGGTGCCTTGCCAACGGTCGACTGCAAGAGAGCCCGCCACGTGCAATTGCTGGCCGCGATTTTGCGTCAAGGCGCTGCCGAGCTTCTGTCCGACCGAGCGGAATGCGATACCGTTGACGATGGAACCGTCGCCGGACTTGAAGCGCAGTCGCAGATGCGCCTGCCCGACCTCGTCGGCATAGACCAGTTGATGCGACGGCAGCGCGATCACCGGCTCCGGATTGGCGGCACCGAACGGACCTGCGCGATTGAGCGTCGCGGCGAATTCCGGCGTCACCGCGCGCGCAGTGACTGCGCCATCGATGAGCAGCTCGTTCTCGTGGCGCGAGTTGGCGACGTCGGCGGCCAGCGCGCTCTCCATGTAGGCACGGAATTCGGCGAGCTTCTCCTTGCGTAGCGTGACGCCGGCGGCCATCGCGTGCCCGCCGCCTTTCATCAACAGACCGTCGTGCACCGCCTGCCGTACGGCCTTGCCGATATCGACCCCGCCGATCGAGCGGCCCGATCCGGTGCCGATGCCGCCCGGCTCGAGCGCGATCGCAAAGGCCGGCCGCGCGAACTTCTCCTTCAGCCGCGCTGCGACCAGCCCGACCACGCCGGGGTGCCAGCCTTCCGCCGCGGTGACGATGACAGCGCCTTTGTCTTCGAGCCCGAGCGAGGCCAGCGCCTCGGCTTCGGCCTGCGCCTCGGCCGCCTGCTCGATCACCCGCCGCTCGGCATTGAGGCGATCGAGCTCGGCCGCGATCCGCGCGGCCTCCGAGACATCGCCTTCGAGCAGCAGCCGCACGCCGAGATCGGCGCGCCCGATGCGGCCGCCGGCATTGATGCGCGGCCCCAGCATGAAGCCGAGATGCCAGGCCTCCGGCGGACCATTGAGCCGCGCCACATCCATCAGCGCGGTATGGCCGACATGGTCGCGGCGGCGCATCGCGATCAGGCCCTTGGCGACGAAGGCCCGGTTCAGCCCGATCAGCGGCGCGACGTCGGCGACGGTGCCGAGCGCGACGTGATGCAGCACGCTGAGCAGATCCGGCTCCGGCATCTCGCCCGTCCAGAAGCCGCGCTGGCGCAGCTCGCGGTTCACCGCGACCAATGTGACGAACACCAGGCCGACGGCCGCGAGGTGGCCGAGGCCCGAGAGATCGTCGGGCCGGTTCGGATTCACAAGCGCGTCGACCTCGGGCAACTCATCGCCGGTCTGGTGATGATCGATCACCACCACCGACATGCCGAGCTTCTTGGCTTCCGCCAGCGGCTCGATGCTGGTGGTGCCGCAGTCGACGGTGACGAGCAGCGTCGCGCCCTTCGCCGCCAGCGCACGGACGGCGTCGACGTTCGGCCCATAGCCCTCGAAGATGCGGTCGGGAATGTGGATCAGCGGGTCCAGCCCGCAATGGCGCAGATGCCAGGTCAGCAGCGCCGCCGAGGTCGCGCCATCGACGTCGTAGTCGCCGAAGATCGCGACCTTCTCGCCGCGCACAGCGGCATCCGCGATCCGCTTGGCCGCATGCTCCATCTCGGTGACGGTGTGCGGATCCGGCATCAGCTTGCGGATGGTCGGGTCGAGGAAGTCGGCAACCTCGTCGATCGCGACGTCGCGCCCGGCCAACACCCGCGCCAGCATTTCCGGCAGATTGTGCCGCTGTACGATCGCGAGCGCCCGCGCCGCCCCGCGCGCATCCAGCCGGTCGCGCCACAGCTTTCCGGTCAGCGACCGCGCCACGCCAAGGAACGCCTGTGGCGCCTCGACGGGCAGTGCGGATGCGTGCAGCGTCATGATTCCCTTCCGATCAAGCGGGAATCGTAGCGCCTCAGTGAATCCCAAGCCAGTTCTAGCAGCCCATCCGGGTGGCGATTTCCCCGAAATCCTTGGCCACAATGTCCCAGTTGCCGGTGGCCTCGAAATCGACTTTCTGCAACGGGCCGTATTCGGTCGGCCGTGCGACGAACGCCGTCTTCAGGCCGTGCTTCTGCGCGTGCTTCAGGTCGTAATTGTGCGCGGCCACCATCATCACCTGCTCCGGCGGCAGGCAGAGCAGCTTTGCCGCGCCGAGATAGGTTTCCGGATCGGGCTTGTAGTGCTCGAACAGTTCCGCCGACATCACGAGGTCCCAGGGCAGACCTGCGAACTTCGCCATGTTGGTGAGCAGCGCGACGTTGCCGTTCGACAGCGGCGAGATGATGAATTTCGTCTTCAGCCGGGTCAGGCCGGCGACGCTGTCGGGCCAGCCGTGCAGGCGATGCCAGCCCAGCGTCAGATGCTGCAAATCGGCCTCGGTGAGGCCCTTCACGTCGAACTGCGCGACCAGCTTCTCAAGTGAGCGCCGGTGCAGGACATCGAGGATGACGTAGCCGTTCTGCGGGTTCTTGCGCACCTCGTCCATTGAGGCCGTATAGACCGCACGCCAGCCGTCGACCAGCGCGGTCCAGTCGGCCTTGATGCCACGCGTCTCGCCCCATTTGGTGAAGTCGTTGATCAGGCTGGTGCGCCAGTCAACCACGGTTCCGAACACGTCGAACACCAGTGCCTTGACGCCGGAAAGATCGGACATGGGTGCCTCCCGCTTTTGTTGTTCTTATTTCTTAATCGTCATTCCGGGATGCGCCTATTGGCGCAGGCCCGGAATCCATACTCATTATCGTGGTTATGGATTCCGGGCACGCGCTTCGCGCGCCCCGGAATGACGACCACTGTTGGGCTCGTCTCAATCCAGGTGGAATTTCTCCAGCTGGCGGTGTTCGGCCTTGATGTAGCGCACGGTGCCGGTGACGGAGCGCATCACGACCGTCTCGGTCTCGATCACGTCCTTCTTGAACTTCACGCCAGTCAGCAGCGAGCCGGTGGTGACGCCGGTGGCGGCGAACAGGCAGTCGCCCTTGGCCATGTCCTCGATGCCGTAGATCATCTTCGGATCGAGCACACCCATCTTGTGCGCGCGCTCGCGCTTCTCCTCGGTGTCGAGGATCAGGCGGCATTGCATCTGGCCGCCGATGCAGCGCAGCGCGACCGCCGCCAGCACGCCTTCGGGCGCGCCGCCGGTGCCGATATACATGTCGACGCCGGTCTCGTCAGGCTTGGCGCAGTGAATGACGCCGGCGACGTCGCCGTCGGTGATCAGCTGCACGGCAGCACCGGTCGAGCGCACGCTGTTGATGATGTCGGCATGGCGCGGACGGTCGAGCACCAGCACATTGATGGCGGTGGGATCGACACCCTTCGCCTTGGCGAGCCGGCGGACGTTGTCGGCCGGCGGCGCGTCGAGCTCGATCACGTTCTTGGCGTAGCCCGGACCGATCGCGATCTTCTGCATGTAGACGTCGGGTGCGTGCAGCAGCGTGCCGCCATCGGCCATCGCCATGGTGGCGATCGAGCCCGGCATGTTCTTGGCGCACAGCGTGGTGCCTTCGAGCGGATCGACGGCGATGTCGACCTTGGGGCCGGCATTGAGGCCGACCTTCTCGCCGATGAACAGCATCGGCGCCTCGTCGCGCTCGCCCTCGCCGATCACGACCGTGCCCTCGATCGGCAGCTTGTTGAGCTCGCGCCGCATCGCGTCGACCGCGGCCTTGTCGGCGGCCTTCTCCTGGCCATGGCCGCGCAGCCGCGCGGCCGACACCGCCGCGCGCTCCGTCACGCGCACGATTTCGAGCGTCAGGATGCGCTCGAGCAGCATCTGCGGCGGAACGGAAATATGGGTCGACATCGGCGTACTCCTTAAAGCCTCGGGGACAGGCCAGCCTGCCCGCATCAATCGTCTCACGCCCGACCCGTTCAGGCCACGCGCTAGTTTTTCTCGATCCGGATCACCTGCGGCCGGCCGCTGATGACCTTGTCGCGCTGCACTGCGGCCAGCGCACGATGCACCGCATCCTCGCTGGTCGCATAGGTAATCAGAATGACCGGGACCGGTGAAGGTTTTTTGGCTGCACCGTTCACATCGACGCCATCCGGGTGCCGTTGCACGATGGACTCCAGAGATATCTTCTGTTCCGCGAGCCGGGTGGCGATTGTTGCGGCAGTGCCTGCAAGATCGCGCGCCATCAGGCGGATATAGTAGCCACCCTCGTGGCGTTCCATCGGCGCCTTGGTGGTGTCGCGCAACCGCTCCACCGGACGCCCGAACGGCTTGGCGCGGATGCCGCGGGCGACATCGGCGATGTCGGCGACCACGGCCGAGGCGGTCGCGCCGCCGCCGGCGCCGGGGCCCACCAGCGTGATCGGGGGAATCCCCTCGCCGTCGATCGCCACCGCGTTGGTGACGCCCATCACCTGCGCGATCGAGGATGATTTCGGCACCATGGTCGGATGCACGCGCTGCTCAATGCCCTTTGCCGTGCGCACGGCAACGCCGAGCAGTTTTACGCGGTAACCGAGTTCCGCGGCGGCCTTGAGGTCTTCCGGCGTGATCGAGGAGATGCCTTCGACATAGACCGCGCTTTCCGCGACCTTTGTTCCGAAGGCGAGGCTCGCCAGGATCGCCAGCTTCTGCGCGGTGTCGTGACCATCGACGTCGAATGACGGGTTGGCTTCGGCGTAGCCGAGCCGCTGGGCGTCCTTCAGGCATTCCTCGAACGACAAACCCTCCTGCTCCATCCGGGTCAGGATGTAGTTGCAGGTGCCGTTGAGGATGCCGTAGACGCGGTTGACGCTGGTGCCGGCGAGGCCCTCGCGCAGCGTCTTGATGACCGGGATCGCCGCACCGACCGCCGCCTCGAAATTCAGCGCGCCGCCGTGCTTCTCGGCGGCGGCGGCGAGCCGCAGCCCGTGCTTGGCGATCAGCGCCTTGTTGGCGGTCACGACCGACTTGCCGGCCTTCAGCGCGGTCTCGATCGCGGACAGCGCGGGATCGCCGGCGCCGCCCATCAACTCGACGAAGCAGTCGATATTGGGATCTTCGGCCAGCGCCTGCGGGCTCTTCGCCCAGGCGATGCCGCGCAGGTCGAGGCCGCGCTTCTTGGCTTTCGAGCGCGCCGTGACGGCGACGACGCGAATACCGCGGCCGCTGCGCTCGGCCAGCGCCCGTCCTTGCGTTTCGATGAGGCGGACGACATCGGCACCGACGGTGCCGAGCCCCGCTATGCCCACGTTCAGGGGTGCGACCATGGATTTAAGGGACCTGGAGATTAAGCAACCTGGAAGGATTAGCGTCGGTTGGCGAGAGGAACGACGTTGTGCAACGTTTCGATGCCGCTTTCAAGGAAGCGGCGCACGCCGCGCGCGGCCTGCCGGATGCGCTGCTCGTTCTCCACCATCGCGATGCGGACATAGCCTTCGCCATGCTCGCCGAAAGCAACGCCGGGCGACACCACGACGCCGGATTTCTCCACCATCAGGGTCGCGAACTGCATGCTGCCGACCGCCTCGAACGCCTTGGGCAGCGGCGCCCAGGCGAACATCGAGGCCTGCGGCGGCGGAATGTCCCAGCCGGCGCGGCCAAATGACTCAACCAGCGCATCGCGGCGCTTGCGGTAGGTGTCGCGCATCTCGCGGATGCAGTCGTCGGGACCGTTCAGCGCGGCGGTCGCCGCCACCTGGACCGGCGTGAAGGCGCCGTAATCGAGATAGGATTTGACCCGCGCAAGTGCCGCGATGATGCGCTCATTGCCGACCGCAAAGCCCATGCGCCAGCCGGCCATCGAGAACGTCTTCGACATCGAGGTGAATTCGACGGTGACGTCGATCGCGCCGGGCACCTGCAGCACCGACGGCGGCGGATTGCTCTCGTCGAAATAGACTTCGGCGTAGGCGAGATCGGACAGGATGAAGATGTCGTGCTTCTTCGCGAACGCGACCAGATCCTTGTAGAAGTCGAGGTCGGCGACATAGGCGGTCGGGTTCGACGGATAGCAGACGATCAGCGCGATCGGCTTCGGAATCGAATGCTGGATCGCCCGTTCGACCGCCTCGAAGAACTGCGGCGTCGGCTCCGATGGCACCGAGCGGATCACGCCGCCCGCCATCAGGAAGCCGAACGCATGGATCGGGTAGCTCGGATTCGGGCACAGCACGACGTCACCGGGCGCGGTGATCGCCTGCGCGACGTTGGCGAATCCCTCCTTCGAGCCGAGCGTCGCAACCACCTGGGTATCGGGGTTCAGCTTGACGCCGAAGCGGCGCGCATAATAGGCGGCCTGAGCCTTGCGCAGGCCGTTGATGCCACGGGAGGCCGAGTAGCGGTCGGTCCGCGGCTTGCCCAGCGTCTCCTTGAGCTTCTCGATGACGTGGGCCGGGGTCGGCAGGTCCGGGTTCCCCATCCCCATGTCGATGATGTCGGCCCCGGCATTGCGCGCGGCCGCCTTGGCCTGGTTGACCTTCTCAAAGACGTAAGGCGGCAGACGGCGAATGCGGTAAAAATCTTCCATGGGACCCTTGCTCCGACAACCGTGATGCCAGAATCGTCCCCCTTGGTCTGCTTGCGGAAGCCGGCTCGGCCTCTTACAGAAATCGCACTGAATCAATGACTTAGAGCGAATTCAGGCGCACGATCGGGGGGCTGCGGCCGGATCTGCGGTTGAATTGGGTTTCTTTTAGCACGGACGCCGGGCGGCGCCAGCGCTGATCGGCCAAACTGGCGCACTCACTTCCCGCTTTGGGCGGCCGTCGCGGCCTGTGCCTGTGCCTGTGCCTGGCGCTCACGCGCGGCAACCAGCTCCTGCTCGATCTTGGCCTGATCCGCCGGCTTGATCGTCGGATCGGCGCGGTCGGGCGGTAGGTCGTGGACCGGGAGGTAGCCGTTGGCGTCCTTTTGCCGCGCCGGCGCATCGGCCGGCATCGCCATATCGGCAATCGTGCTCGAGCACCCGCTCAGCGCCAGCATCGACGCGAGCAGCGCTGCGGCCGCGAGCCCCCTGTTCATTCGATCGATCGGCATGCGCCGAATTGTCCCCAACAAGCTAGCGCGCACGTCGCACATTGCCGACACGGGTCGCACTGGTACGAGCCTTGCAGCGTCCCCGCTGCATCTAATCCTGGCTTTAGACGTTTCAAACCATTGTCGCCCGAAACGCTTAAAGCGTGAACACCAAAAGCGACCCCTGAGGCTTCAATATGACGGAACAAAGATTTTTTTATCGCACCGCAACAGAGCGAAACATCGGCTTTTGACCGATTTTCGCTACCGCACCGCGCGATGACGCCCCCCTAACGACGCGATATTGTCCCTCAGATGAGCAACGTCAGTACCGACACCCAAGCCACCCCGAAATTCAACGCCGAAGCCTTCGCCATGAACATCGCCCGGGCGATGGAGAGCAGCGGCCAGGCGCTGGCGGCCTATCTCAAGCCGCGCCAGACCGGGGAAGTCCGCGACAAGCCGCCGAACGAGCTCGGTGAGGTCATCAAGACCTTCAGCGTGATCGCCGAATACTGGCTGGCCGACAAGGAACGCGCCTCCTTGTTGCAGATGCAGCTCGGCAAGGATTACCTCGATCTCTGGGGCTCGGCCGTGCGCCGCATGGCCGGCGAAGCCGACGCCAAGCCGGCGATCGCGCCGGCCCCGCGCGACAAGCGCTTCCAGGATCCGGAGTGGAAGTCGAATCAGTTCTTCGACTTCATCCTCCAGCTTTATCTGCTGACCGCGAAATGGGCGCAGCAGCTGGTCCACGACGCCGACGGGATCGATCCGCACACCCGCAAGAAGGCCGAATTCTACGTCCAGCAGATCACCAACGCGCTGGCGCCGTCGAATTTCGTGCTGACCAATCCGGAAGTGCTGCGCGCTACCGTAGAGACCAATGGCGACAATCTGGTCCGCGGCATGAAGATGCTGGCCGAGGATATCGAGGCCGGGCATGGCACGCTGCGGATCCGCCAGTCCGATTCGAGCAATCTCGAGGTCGGCATCAACATGGCGACGACGCCGGGCAAGGTGATCTACCAGAACGACCTGATGCAGCTGATCCAGTATTCGCCCGCGACGGAGAACGTGCTGCGCACGCCGCTCCTGATCGTGCCGCCATGGATCAACAAGTTCTACATCCTCGATCTGCGCCCTGAGAAATCCTACGTCAAATGGTGCGTCGACCAGGGCATCACGGTGTTCGTGATCTCGTGGGTCAATCCCGACAAGGAGCTCGGCAAGAAGACCTGGGCCGACTACATGGCCGAGGGCCCGCTCACCGCGATGGACGTGATCGAGAAGGTCACCGGCGAGTTGAAGGTGCACACCGCCGGCTATTGCGTCGGCGGCACCATGCTCGCCTCGACGCTGGCCTACCTAGCCGAGAAGCGCCGCCAGCGCGTGACGTCGGCGACGTTCTTTGCCGCGCAGGTCGACTTCACCCACGCCGGCGACCTCCTGGTGTTCGTCGACGAGGACCAGATCTCGGCGCTGGAACGCGACATGCAGGAATCCGGCGTGCTCGAAGGCAGCAAGATGGCGATGGCCTTCAACATGCTGCGCTCCAACGACCTGATCTGGTCGTATGTCGTGAACAATTATCTGAAGGGCCAATCGCCCTCCTCGTTCGACCTGCTGCACTGGAATTCGGACGCGACGCGGATGCCGTCGTCGAACCACTCCTACTATCTGCGCAACTGCTATCTGGAGAACCGGCTGTCGACCGGCACGATGGTGCTCGACAACACGCTGCTCGATCTGTCCAAGGTGAAGGTGCCGGTCTACAACCTCGCGGCACGCGAGGATCACATCGCGCCGGCGGAATCGGTGCTCTACGGTTCGCAGTTCTTCGGCGGCCCGGTGAAATATGTGCTGTCCGGCTCCGGCCATATCGCCGGCGTGGTCAATCCGCCGGCCTCGAAGAAGTACCAGTACTGGACCAACGACAACATCAAGGACATGAAGCTTGCCGACTGGCTGAAGGGCGCCGAGGAGCACAAGGGTTCGTGGTGGCCCGACTGGCGCGGGTGGCTGGAAAGCCATGATCCGGAGACGGTGCCGGCACGCATGGTGGGCTCGAACGGGGCGTCGGTGCTCGAGGACGCTCCGGGCAGCTATGTCCGCGTCCGCGCGTAGCGCGAGTTCTTCCACTCAGCTATAAACAGTTGGTCCCGACGGTCGGGAATCGAATTCACGTGAGGGGGAGACGATGACGCGCGAACTGTTCTGGCTGTCGCTGACGGTGATCCTGACCGGGCTGCTGTGGGTTCCCTACATCATCAACCGCTGCCAGGTGCGCGGCCTCTCCGGCGCCATGGGTAATCCCTCGCGCAACGACAAGCCGCACGCCGAATGGGCCAACCGGCTGATGTTTGCCCATGATAACGCGGTCGAGAACCTCGTGATCTTCGCGCCGCTGGTCTTGATCCTCAACGCGGCCGACTATTCCACCAAATGGACCGTGCTGGCCTGCGCCGTCTATTTCTGGGCCCGCGTCGCGCATCTGATCGTCTACACGCTCGGCCTGCCGGTGTTCCGCACCCTGGCCTTCACGGTCGGCTTCATCGCGCAGGCGGTGCTGGCGCTCGCGATCTTCAAGATCCTCTGAGCAACACATTAGCGCCGGCGGGGCGGTCACGGCCGCGCCGGCGCTATTCCTCGTCTTTCCGCACCACGATATGCAGCATCGTCGCGGGCGCCTCATCGAAGCTCTTGATCTCGCTGGTGTCGGACGAGACCTGGACCCACGCCCCTGACGACGCGTAGGTCGCCGCCAGCCAGTCGGCCGCGGGATAATTGTAGTAGCGACCGATGCTGTCGCGGCCATCGCCATGGCCGATCTTGTAGCTCGCGTAGAAGATGCCGCCGGGTTTCAGCGCGCGATGGATGCGGCCGAGGGTGCCGGCCAATTCGTCGCGCGGCACATGCAGCAGGCAGGCGCTGGCCCAGACGCCGTCATAGGCCCCACGATCCTCGAGCTCATCGAAAAGCATCGCCTCGACGGGATGGTTGATGCGCCGTGCCGCGACCTCAGCCATCTCGGGTGAACCGTCGGTCGCGCGCAGCACGAAGCCTTCGGCAAGCATGACCGCGGCATGATTGCCGGCGCCGCAGCCGAGTTCGAGGATCGCGCCGCCCGGTGGCAGCAGCTTGAGAAAGCCGATCAGCCGGGCGGACGGTGCTTTCGCCCACCCGGCATAGGCCTCGGCATTGCGCCGATAGAATTGCAGCGTGGCGTCGTCCACGATGCGCCCCTCGCCGTCAGTTGTCGGAAAGCCCGAGCATCAGCCGCATGTTCTGCACCGCGGCGCCCGAGGCGCCCTTGCCCAGATTGTCGAGCCGGGCGACCAGCACGGCCTGGCGGTGCTTGTCGCTGGCGAAGACATAGAGCTCGAGCTGGTTGGTCTCGTTGAGTGCTTCCGGCTCGATCTTGCCGCTCTTGCTGGCCTCGTTCTGCAGCGGCATCGCCGAGACGTATTTGCTGCCCGCGTACCACTTCGCCAGCACAGCCTGCAGGTCGGCGCCCGTCGGCTTGCCCGGCAGCGCGTCGAGCTGCAGCGGCACCGAGACCAGCATGCCCTGCCGGTAGTTGCCGACCGACGGGACGAAGAGCGGCCGCCGCGTCAGGTGCGAATAGAGCTGCATCTCCGGCACGTGCTTGTGCTCGAAGCCGAGCCCATAGAGATGGAAGGCCGGCGCCGAGCCGTCCTCGAAGCTCGAGATCATCGTCTTGCCGCCGCCCGAATAGCCGCTCACCGCGTTGATGGTGACGGGATAGTCGGCCGGGAGCAGGCCGCCGTCGACGAGCGGCCGCAGCAGCGCGATCGCACCGGTCGGATAGCAGCCGGGATTGGAGACCTTCGGCGCGTTGCGGATCTTGTCGGCCTGGTCGGGCGCGAGCTCCGCGAAGCCATAGGCCCAGTCGGGCGCGACCCGATACGCCGTCGACGCGTCGAGCACCTTCGGCGCCGAATTGCCCATCGTGTCGATCAGCGCGACGGTTTCCTTGGCGGCCTCGTCAGGCAGGCAGAGGATTACGAGATCCACCTCCTCCATCAGCGCGCGCTTGGCAGCGGCATCTTTCCGCTTGTCCTCGGCGATGTGCTTCACCGCGACGTCGCCGATCGCGTGCAGCCGCTCCTGGATGCCGAGGCCGGTGGTGCCGGACGCGCCGTCGACGAACACGGTGGCCTTGGTCGCACCGCTCTTGGTTTTCGGCTGGTTGGTGTCGGTGACGGTCATGGCATGGTCCTTTCGAGATCGTTCGTTTCGTTTAACACATCTGGCCGCGCCTGCGCCGCCAACCGGGACGGGCAGTTATCCCTGGATTGAGCGCACCCTCGCCCACGACAACAACCCCTGCTCATGGAAACAGCGCGATCTGCTCCAGCCCGGTGGTTTCAGGCAAGCCGAACATCAGGTTCATGTTCTGGATCGCCTGTCCGGCCGAACCCTTCACAAGATTATCGAGCGGCGAGAGCACGATGGCGCGGTTCTTGATCCGGTCGGCGACGACGCCGATCTGAACGTAATTCGAGCCGCGTACGTTCTGCGTCTGTGGCAGCACGCCCTTCTTCGTCACATAGACGAACGGCTCGTTGGCGTAGGCCTTTTCCAGCTCGGCGCGCAAATCGTCCGGCGTAGCCCCGTTGAGCTTGACATAGGACGTGCAGAACTCACCCCGCGCCATCGGAATGAGATGCGGGGTGAAGTTCACTGTCACAGCCGAGCCAGCGGCTGCGCCGATCTCCTGCTCGATCTCCGCCGAGTGCCGATGGCTTCCGATCGAATAGGGCGACAACCCTTCGCCGGCCTCGCTGAACAGCGTGTTCTGCTTCAGTCCGCGTCCGGCGCCGGTGACGCCGGACTTTGCGTCGATGACGATGTCGTCGACGTCAATCAGCTTTGCCTTCGCCAGCGGAACAAGCGCCAGCAGCACCGCCGTCGGATAGCAGCCGGGACAGGCCACCAGCCGTGCGGCCGTGACCTTCTCGCGGTAGAGTTCGGTCAGCCCATAGACGGCCTCGTCCTGCAATTCGAGCGCCCGGTGCTCGTGGCCGTACCATTGCGCGTAGCTGTCTTTGTTGCGCAGTCGGAAATCCGCGGACATATCGAGGATCTTGATCCTGGGATTGGCCTTCAGCACCGCGGCGATGATCTCCTGCGTCGTCCCGTGCGGCAGTCCGCAGAACACGGCATCGAGCCGCGTCCAGTCGACCTTTTCCCATTCCACGAGTTTTGGCAGGTCGAGCATGAAGAAGTGAGGAAACACCTCGCTCATCGCCTTGCCGGCATGGGTGTTGGCGGTAAGCGCGGTGATTTCGGCGTTCGGGTGCCGCGCCAGCAGGCGCACCGCGTCGGCGCCGGTGTAGCCGGACGCGCCCAAAATTCCGATTTTCTTCTTCGTCATTACTCGCTCCTCGGAAGCGTAGTCATCTCGGCCTGTGTCGTTGCGAAAGCCTGCGGGCGCACATCGCGCATCAAAGCCGCGATGTCCCGGGCACCGGCTTCGGCCTGCAATGCGAGCGTGTTGCCGACCGCCGCGAAATCGGTTTCAGACTTGTGCTGGTTCAGCTTGAAGCTGCCCTCCACCTCTTCCACCGTCATCTCAAAGCCCACGATGGCCTTCTTCATGCCTTCCAGCCGCGCGGCGGTCATCTTGCCCGACACCCACGGCTTTTTCGGCAGCAGCCGCTCCTCGAACTTGGCGCTCAGCACGTCGATCTGAACGGCAAGCTCTTCATCCGACAACGTCCGCACCGGCCCGGTCAGATGCACCGCCTGATAAAGCCAGGTCGGCACCTGATCGGGCGACACGTACCAGTCCGGCGACACATAGGCATCCGCGCCGTTGACGGCCAGCAGCCACGGGCTCCCGTTCGCCAGCTTTACCAGCGGATTGTGACGGGCAACATGAAACAGCGCCCGCGGCGTGCCGTCGGCGGCGTAGGTCAAATAGAACGGCAGCGCGGAGGCGATCGGCTTGCCGCCGTCGCACGCGCAGACGATGCCGAAACCGCGCGCTTCCGCGAATGCAAGGCTCGCGGCGCGGTCAGGCTTGAAAGGCGGTGGCGTATACATGGTCGAAGCTCCTGCATGACGAAGGAGCCGCCAGATCGAACCGCGTGTCTTTTTCAGGAGAGCGCCGCGGGATCGGATCCGGCGGCAGAGGCGATGGTCTTAAACGCGAGCGACCGCCCATACCGCGAGAATGCGGCGGCGGCGGGCGATGATGATGGTCGCGGCGTTGATCATAGGCGCGGCTATAAGGCCGCGCCCGTTTTGCGTCAAGGTTTGCTTTCGTCATTCCGGCGCGCGCGCCCTGCCCGCGAACCTCAGATGCGCAATTGCGCATCGGGGAATCCAGAGATTGCGGCGCGAGATTCCGGGTTCGATGCTACGCATCGCCCTCAGGTGCGCCATTGCGCACCGGGGAATGACGGACCTAAATGGCCGGATTCCACGGCGCCGGCACGACGCGGTAGCCGTTGCCGTCCTTGACCACATTGCCGAGGCCCGGGAACGGATAGTGGAAGCCCTGCACCTGAAGCCGCTCTGCGACCACCATGTCGTAGATCCGGCGGCGGGTCTTCTCCGCCACGTCGCCGTCCTGGTCGAAGAACGCATGCCAGCCGGGATTGGCCGCGAACAGGTTCGGATTGTTGGTGACGTCGGACTGGATGAAGACCTTGTCCGGACCCGAGGCCAGCACGTAGGAGGTATGGCCCGGCGTATGGCCGACGGTCTCGACCGAGGTCAGGCCCGGCGCGATCTCCTTGCCCCATTCATAGGGCGTGACCTTCTTCTTCAGGCCGGCCTCGAAGATGTTGCGGTTGTTCTTGAACAGGCCCGCCATGCGGCCGGTCGGCGCCCGGCTCATCTCACCGTCGTCCATCCAGAACTTCCATTCAGTCGCCGGCACCAGCACCTCGGCGTTCGGGAATGCCGGCGTGCCCTCGGCCGTCAGCAGGCCGTTCACGTGGTCGCCGTGAAAGTGCGAGATCACGACCATGTCGACATTCTTCGGATCGAAGCCGGCCGCGACGAAATTGTCGGCGAACAGGCCATTGGCCCCCTTCGTGCTGGCCTTCGCCAGCGCGCCGTTGCCGGTGTCGATCACAACCAGCTTGCCGCCGGTGTTGAGCACCAGCGGCGCGAACCAGATCGACACCATGTCGCGCGGCATGAACGCCTTCTCCAGCGCCGCGTTGACATCGTCCCGCTTCGCATTCGGGATGAAGGCATCTTCGAGCTTGAAGACGTTCTTGCCGTCAGACACCACGGTGACCAGGATGTCGCCAACCTTGTAGCGATAGAAGCTCGGCGCCTGCTTGTCGGCGGCGGGCGCTGCAGCGGCCGCGGGAACGGCAGGCAGCAACGGTGCGGCTGCGATACCGGCAGCACCTGCGAGAGCGTGACGTCGTGTCAGATCCATCGGATGTCCTCCCAGTGAAGAAATGATGCGCCCGGCGGAGCCGCGTCCGCTGTGGTGAGTTTTGCTCAGCGTTTTGACAGTCGCGTGAAACCGGCTGTGCGAGCAATTGTTCTTCCGCCTAACCCCTGCATCGCAGCGATATTCCTGACGTCGTTACACCACCCGCCACATCCACTCGACGACCTGGCCGATGACGTCGCCGAACAGCAGCAGTGCCGCCGACCAGACCAGCGCGGAGACGAAATTGGCGATCTGGAATTGCCAGTACGACATCTCGAAAATGCCGGCCGCAAGCGGCACCGAGGCACGCAGCGGGCCGAAGAAGCGGCCGATGAAGATGCTGGGCACGCCCCAGCGCTTCACGAAGGCCTCGCCGCGCGGCAGGATCTCCGGATAGCGCGACAGCGGCCACATCTGCGCGACCTGCTCCTTGTAGCGATAGCCGAACCAGTAGGAGACCCAGTCGCCGAGCGCGGCGCCGATGCCGCCCGCGATCCAGATCGGCCAGAAGCTGATCCCGCTGACGCCGATCAGGGCACCGATCGCAACCAGCGCGCCCCAGGCGGGCACCAGCAACGAGATGAAGGCGAGCGATTCAGCGAACGCCAGCAGCATGACGATCGGAGCGGCCCAGGCCTGGTGATGGCGGACGAATTCGGCCAGGGCCCGCGTAAAGTCTTCCATCTCGTCGAGTGCCCCTTCCGCTCCGTTGAAAACCGAATGAACCTTTGTGGCGGCACGCAGCCTAAGAACAGGTAAGCCAGCCCATTGCGTGACATCAAGTCACAAAGGCGGGGATCGAACGTGATTTCCCGTAAGGCCCCCGCGGTCCGGGCTGGCTGGCATCTCCCTCATAAGAAAAAGGAATCACTTGATGATCGGGTCACTGATGATGTGCGTGGGCGTTCTCGTCTTGCTGTTCGGAATGCTCGCGGGCATCGTTATGGGTATCCAGCACGACTTCACGTTGGGGCCGGCGCATGCGCATCTCAATCTCGTCGGCGGCGTGCTGCTGTTCCTGTTCGGCCTGTATTACCGGATGGTGCCGGCGGCGGGAGCCATGTTGCTCGCCAAAATCCAGGGCTGGCTGCATATCGTCGGCGGCATCCTGTTTCCGGCCGGCGTTGCCGCCGTGTTGCTGAAGGGTCCCTCGTTCGAGGCGGCGCCGATCGTGGGATCGCTGATGGTGGTCGCTGCCATGGCCCTGTTCACGGTCGTTGTATTCCGTACCTCGCGGGCGTAATCGCAGGCTCCTATCTACACAGGCGGCCGGGCCCTCACGGCGCGGCCGCCCCCATTTGGCAGCCCATCCGTGGCATAGTCAGAGCAACCGATTCGCTGCGCCGTGACTGGCGCGCCACTTGAAAAATCATGACCAAACCACTGAAATCAAACGCCAAAAGTAAATCTGCCGACGACCTGTTCGGAGCCCCGGAGCCGAAGGGACGCGCCCCGGCGAAGGCTGCTTCGCGGCCTACCGGAGGCGCCGAAGCCGGCTATACGGCGGCTGATATCGAGGTGCTGGAGGGGCTGGAACCGGTCCGCCGGCGCCCTGGCATGTATATCGGCGGCACCGACGAGAAGGCGCTGCACCACCTGTTCGCCGAGGTGATCGACAATTGCATGGACGAGGCGCTCGCCGGCCACGCCACCTTCATCGACGTCGAGATGACCACTGACGGCTTCCTGACCGTGACCGACAATGGCCGCGGCATTCCGGTCGACCCGCATCCGAAATTCCCGAAGAAGTCAGCGCTCGAAGTCATCATGTGCACGCTGCATTCGGGCGGCAAGTTCGACTCCAAGGTCTACGAGACCTCGGGCGGTCTGCACGGCGTCGGCGTCTCCGTGGTCAACGCCCTCTCCTCGCGGCTCGAGGTTGAGGTCGCGCGCAGCGGGCAGTTGCATCGCATGACGTTCGAGCGCGGCCATCCCAAAGGCAAGCTCGAAGACCTCGGCAAGGTCAACAACCGCCGCGGCACGCGGATCCGCTTCAAGCCGGACACCGACATTTTCGGCGCCAAGGCGGCCTTCAAGCCGCAGCGTCTGTTCAAGATGACGCGCTCGAAGGCCTATCTGTTCGGCGGCGTCGAGATTCGCTGGCACTGCGACCCGGAGCTGCTGAAAGGCGTCGAGGACGTTCCGGCGGAAGCCAAGTTTCACTTCCCCGGCGGCCTGAAGGACTATCTCGCCGCGGCGATCCACGCCGACACGCTGGTGCATCAGGATATCTTCTCCGGCAAATCCGGCCGCAGCGGCGCGCATGGTGCGTGCGAATGGGCGGTGGCCTGGACGGCCGATGCCGACGGCTTCCTGTCGTCCTACACCAACACGGTGCCGACGCCCGATGGCGGCACGCATGAATCGGGCCTGCGCAGCGCGCTGCTGCGCGGCTTGAAGGACCACGCCGAGCGCGCCGGTCAGGGCAAGCGCGCGGCCTCCATCACTTCGGAAGACGTGATGGTGGGCGCGGCCGTGATGCTCTCGGTGTTCGTGCGCGAGCCTGAATTCCAGGGCCAAACCAAAGACCGCCTCGCCACGGCCGAAGCGCAGCGCATCGTCGAACAGGCGATGAAGGATCCGTTCGACCACTGGCTGTCAGGCAATCCGAACCAGGCCAACCGGCTGCTCGACTTCGTGATCGATCGCGCCGAGGATCGGCTGCGCCGCCGCCAGGAAAAGGAAACCGCGCGCAAGACCGCCGGCAAGAAACTGCGCCTTCCCGGCAAGCTCGCGGATTGCTCGGATGCCGGCACCGAAGGCTCCGAACTCTTCATCGTCGAAGGCGACTCGGCCGGCGGCAGCGCCAAGCAGGCGCGCGATCGCAAGACGCAGGCCGTGCTGCCGCTGCGCGGCAAGATCCTCAACGTCGCGTCCGCCGGCAAGGACAAGCTGACCGCCAACGCGCAGCTCTCCGATCTCGTGCAGGCGATCGGCAGCGGCACGCTCGCGCACTATCGCGAAGAGGATCTGCGCTATCAGCGCATCATCATCATGACCGACGCCGACGTCGACGGCGCGCACATCGCATCGTTGCTGATCACCTTCTTCTACCGGCAGATGCCGCGGCTGATCGACGAGGGACATCTCTATCTCGCGGTGCCGCCGCTCTACAAATTGAAGCACGGCACCAAGTCGGTCTACGCCCGCGACGACGCGCACAAGGAAGAGCTGCTCAAGAGTGAATTCAACGCCAACGCCAAGGTCGAGGTGAATCGCTTCAAAGGCCTCGGCGAGATGATGCCGGCGCAGCTCAAGGAGACCACGATGGATCCGGCCAAGCGCACGCTGCTGCGCGTGGTGCTGCTTGCCGACGATCGCGAGGGCACCGCCGACTCGGTCGAGCGGCTGATGGGCACCAAGGCGGAAGCCCGCTTTGCCTTCATCTCCGACAAGGCCGAATTCGCGAGCGATGATCTGCTCGACGTCTGAGGCCCAACCGACTGATTTGAAATGACTTTCCGGCCGCCTCCAGATCGGGGCGGCCGTTTTCATTCGCCCTCTCGGAGAGTGCCTGCGGCTTCGTTTTCGGGCGGTTGTGTCTCACCCGCAACAGCATTTCCGACGGAACCACGTATAGTCCTGACATGAGTTTCGGGAATCAGTGCGATCGCGCCCCCGTCAGCGACCCGATCGAACGCTAAAGTCGAGGATTTGGATATGAAGAAGATTTTGCTCGCTCTGACCGCGGTTGCTGCGATGACGGGTTCCGCGTCGGCTGCCGATCTGGCCGCCCGCCCCTACACCAAGGCTCCGGCCCCGATCGCGGTCGCGCCGAGCTGGACCGGCTTCTACATCTTCGGCGGTGGCGGCGGCGGCGTCTGGGACGCTGACACCGGTGTCCAGTCGACCGTCACGGGCGCGCCGATCCTCGGCTTCAATCAGCGCCAGGGCGGCGATGGCTGGTACGGCACCGTCGGTGCTGGTTACGACTGGCAGACCGCCAACAGCTGGGTCCTCGGCGTGTTCGCTGACGGCCAGTTCGGCAGCCTGAAGGGCACGATCCAGGATCAGGGTCCGTTCGTCGCCGGCTCGATCAAGAATGACTACAGCTGGGCCGCCGGTGCGCGCCTCGGTTATCTGGTCGCTCCGAACGTTCTGTCCTACGTCAACGCCGGCTACTCCAGCTCGCACTGGAAGGGCACCACGCTGTTCAACACCGCGACCGCACTTCCCTCCGGCCTGCACACCAACGGCTTCGATCGCAGCGGCTGGTTCGTCGGCGGCGGCGTCGAGAACAACCTGAACATCTTCGGCATCACCGCGCCGGGCTGGTTCATGAAGACCGAGTACCGTGCTGCCTACTACGACAGCAAGAACATCTCGGAACTCGCCGACGTCACCAACATCTCGAACGGCCGCGACATCACCTTCAAGCCGCTCGTCCAGACCATCAGCACCTCG
The DNA here is from genome assembly GCF_042258955.1 of Bradyrhizobium sp. ma5. Lineage (NCBI taxonomy): Bacteria > Pseudomonadati > Pseudomonadota > Alphaproteobacteria > Hyphomicrobiales > Nitrobacteraceae > Bradyrhizobium > Bradyrhizobium sp. ma5. Next base: position 4,338,370 of record NZ_CP170156.1, on the reverse strand, counting down.
CTGGTCTATCGCTTCAACTGGACCGGTCCGGTTGTTGCCAAGTACTGATCCCTGCTGATCCAGCAGACGAAGAGCCCCGGCGTTGGCCGGGGCTTTTTTGTTGCCTGAACACACGTTAGAGAACAACCTCGCGCGTACGCCTCCTCGCGCAGGGCCGACCGACCGCGCCCGATCTGGTCAGCGCTCCGACGATCGGGCACTCTCTCCGCAGGTTCAAACCACAGCGGACAATAACAATGAGAAACGGACAGTTTGATCTCTCGGGCCGGGTCGCGATCGTCACCGGCGGCAATGGCGGCATCGGGCTTGGCATGGCGCGCGGCCTGGCGGACGCCGGCGCGGCGGTTGCCGTGGTTGGCCGCAACGAGGCGAAATCGAAGGCCGCCGTTGAGGATCTCGGCAAGCGCGGCGTCAAGGCGATCGCGGTGGCAACCGACGTCACCGACAAGGCCGCCGTCGCGGCGATGGTCGAGCGGGTCATCGGCGAGCTCGGCCGGATCGACATCCTCGTCAACAACGCGGGCATGAGCATCCGCAAGCCGCCGCACGAGCTCGAGCTCGACGAGTGGAGCAAGGTGATCGACACCAACCTCACCAGCGCTTTCCTGTGCTCGAAGGCAGCCTATCCGGCGCTCAAGGCCTCAGGCCACGGCAAGATCATCAATATCGGCTCGATGATGTCGATCTTCGGCGCGAGCTTCGCTGCGGCCTATGCCGCGAGCAAGGGCGGCATCGTGCAGTACACCCGCGCCTGCGCCAACGCGTGGGCCCCCGACAACATCCAGGTCAACGCCATCCTTCCGGGCTGGATCGACACCGATCTGACGAAGGGCGCGCGCCAGCAGGTCGCCGGCCTGCATGAGCGCGTGCTTGCGCGCACGCCGGCGGCCCGCTGGGGAGCGATCGACGACTTCTCAGGGATTGCCGTATTCCTGGCCTCGCCGGCGTCGGACTTCGTCACCGGCACCGCGATCCCCGTCGACGGCGGCTACTCAGTGATGGCCTGAAACACCGGATCCATGAAACACAGAAGCCCCGGCGTTGGCCGGGGCTCCTGCATCCTGTTCGCCTCAGTAGAGCTCAGTAACGCGCGATGACCGGCGCGTCGAACTTGTAGTTCATCCGCACCACCGCCCATTGGATGTCGCGCGGCTTGGCGTCGAACGTGTACGTGCCCGCAGCGGTCCCGGCGAGCTGATAGGTCTGACGCTCGAAGGCCGCGTAGTTGTATTCGACGCCGACCGTCCAGTTGCGGGTGATGCCGTATTCCCAGCCGGCGCCGACCGTCCAGCCGCTGGCCCAATGGGTCTGGCTGCCGGAGCCGGTTGCCGGCGGAAGGTTGTCGACGACGGACAGGCGGTTGTTCACGCCGGCATAGCCGCCCTTGAAATAGAGCAGATTGTTCTGGATCGCGTAGCCGGCACGACCGACGATCGTTGCCATGAAGTTCGAGCGCCAGCTGAATTGATCGTCGCGGGCGACGCCGAACACCGTGTTGGTGACGCGGCCGGAATTGTCGAGCCCGGAGAACGTGCCCTCGACGCCGAACACGAAGTTGTTGGCCTGCCAGTTGTAGCCGATCTGACCGCCACCCATGAATCCCGAGCCGCGTTGCCGAAAGCCCTGGCCGGGTGCGAGATCGCCGAACGCCGTCGTGTTTGCGCTGTTGACCCACTGCTCATTGGTCCAGGCGCCGCCGAGATGGCCGCCGAGGTAGAAGCCGGACCAGTTGTAGACCGTTTCCACATAGGCCGGCGCCTTGGTGTACGGACGGGCGGCAAGGTCGGCGGCCGATGCAGCGCCGACGCCGAGCGCCGTGGTCACGGTCAGCGCGGCAATGAATTTGGCATGAGCCATGGTGGCATCCCCAGATTGTCTGATGGGGACGAGCTTTCCCAGAGAGACCCTTACCAAAAGCAAACCGCGGGAACCGGCCGCGCAGAATCCGTGTCTGCCGGTTTCGAATCATGTCGGTCTGTTGCAATCACGCAACTTCTAAACGCTCCTTTAAGGAGCTGTTATCCTTGATAAATTCCTTCCCTGCGTGCGACGCCGGTCAACGCGCCGCCGGCGAGTGCACGTGCTCCGGCCGCACCCCGACCGCGACGAGACGCGCCGTCAGCCCTTGCAACCAGGGCATCGCGGTGATCAACCGCAACGCGAACGGCACCGGTTGATCGCCGCCCTTCAGCGCGGCGCTGATGAGGTTGTTCTGCGCGATCACCTGCATGCGTTGCGTCACCCGCACCGGGAATTCGCGGCGTCGCCGCACGGCATCGAGCTCGTCCTCCGACGGGCAGCCATTGACGAGCTTCGCCGCCAGGATGTTCGCGGTCGCGACCGCGTCCTGCACCGCGAGGTTGACGCCGACGCCGCCGATCGGCGACATCGCGTGCGCAGCGTCGCCGATACAGAGCAGGCCGGGACGGGTCCAGCGGGTCAGGCGATTGATCGCGACCGTGAGCAGCTTGACGTCGTCAAAACTCTTCACGTCGGCAATGCCGGCCTTGAGGATCGGCGCGAGCCGCAGCACGTCGTCGAGCAGCGCCGGCAATCCCCTCGCCTTCACATCCTCGTATTGTCCCTTGGCGATCACATAGGCACATTGCCAATAGTCGCCGCGATCGAACGTCACCATCATCTTGCCGTGGTCGATGCGGGCGAACAAATTCTCGGTCTCGTCCCGACGCCGCCCGACACGAAACCACAGCACGTCCATCGGCGCGCCGATCTCCTCGACGTCGAGGCCGGCGCGCTCGCGCACGATCGAATGGCGGCCGTCGCAGCCGATGGTGAGATCCGCCTCGATCTCGATGGGGCCATCAGGCGTCTTCACATGGACGCCCGCGACAGCGTCGCCGCGCCGGATCAGGTCGGTCGCCTCGGCGCTCATCAGCACCTTGAGCGAAGGGAAACGCTTGCCGCTCTCGCGCAGGAAATTGAGGAAGTCCCACTGCGGCATCATCGCGATGAAGGGGTATTTGACGCTGAGGCGGCTGAGGTCGGCGATCCGCACCGCGGTGCCGCCGAACATGCCGTCGAGCCTCTGGATGTCCTGGTGCGGCAGCTTGAGGAAGCCGTCGATCAGACCGAGCTCGTCCATCACCTGCAGGGTCGACGGATGCACGGTGTCGCCGCGGAAGTCGCGGAAGAAATCGGCGTGCTTCTCCAGCACCACGACATCGACCCCGGCGCGCGCGAGCAGATAGCCGAGCATCATGCCGGCCGGCCCGCCGCCCACGACGCAGCAGCGCACCTTCATCTGACGCGTTTTCGGCGCTGCCGGATTGCCTGCATCCATGATGCCTTCCCTACCGCTGCTTCGACCCTCAGGCCTCGATTGTAACGCGGATCGGACGACAAGGATGCAAGGCTATCGTCTGAACGTCTTGATTTCCGACACGCTGCCGTCGCGATAGGTCAGCTCCACCGAAACCGATTTGGTCTGCGGCGCGAGCTTCAGATAAGGCTGCGCGTCCGACGGGATTGCGCTCGGATCGCGCGAATTGCAGGCCGGCATCTTCAACACCTTGTCCGGCACCGCGGTGTCGATGCCAATCCGCACCTCGCGGATCGCGCAGCGATACGACATCAGGTGCGTGTAGTAGACGAGCAGCCCGTTGAACTCGCGGAACGACAGCCAGCTCGTCGCGGTCATGTCGAGGATCTTGCGCTGGTCGCGGATGAGCGCGGCGTCAGGATCGAACTTGATCGGGAACGGCCCCTGCATCTCGCCCTGCGTATCGACATAGCGAAGCTCGATCGTGGCCGCCGGCGCATCGGCCGGCAGCTCGATCGATGGATTGGGCATCCGCTTGCGCGTGCGCGGATCGAGCGTGTCCATGAAGCCGGTTTCGCGGAAGTCGCCGCTATCGCCGATCCGCCACGAGATGCCGAGGGTCGGATCGGCGATCGAGAACACGACGGTCCAGCCGCCATTGTGCCGCGAGAAGCTCGCGATCGGCGCGTTGATGGAATCCTCCTTCGGCAGCTTCGGCACCGAGACCGGCGGCAACGCGGCCACCTGCTGCGGCGGAGCGGACGGCTTGGCCGCCTCGGCCTGCGCCTTCGCGATCCCGTTGAGGAAGACGTCGTCGACCATCTGGTCGAAATAGACCGGGATCTGCTTGTGCTTCACGGTCTCCGCCATCTCGCTGACCAGACGCCGCGTACGCTGGGCGACCTGCACCAGGTTTTCACCGGGCTGCAGCAGCTCCCTGGCAAAGGTTCGCGTGAACACCGAATTGAGATTGGCGTCGTCGTTCGAGAGCCGGTCGAGCGCGGTCTGGCGCGGCCCCGCCGAAAACACCGAGAACACGCCTTCCGGCAACTGCGTCATCGGCGCGAGGCCACCGCCGCCGGCAACCGCGCGCGTGCCGGCGCGCTCGAACGGATTGTTGCGGCAGGCGTCGAACACCAGGATCGAGGTCCGCGCCTTCTTGTTCTGCAACCGCTCGATGATGCGGTCGGCGAGAACCGAGGCGTCGCGCACCAGTTCCTCCTGCCCTTCGGTGGCGGCCGGCACGTCGGTCGGCAGCAGGAAATTCTGGCCCGCGATCTCGAAGCCGTGACCAGCATAGAAGAAGAACGCGGTGTCGCCGGGTTCCACGGCGCGGTCGAAGGCGAGCAGCGTCTCGGAGAACGCCTGCCGGTTCAAATTCTCGGCCACCATGACGTTGAAACCGAGCTGCTTCAGCGTGTCGCCCATGGTGCGGGCGTCGTTCACCGCCTTCTGCAGCTTCGGCACGTTCCTGTAATCATTGTTGCCGATCACCAGCGCGACGCGCTTTTCAGCCTGGGCGGGCGCCGCCGACGCAACAAATGCGACCGCCAACAGGGTCGCTGAAAGTCTCGAAAGCCAGCTCTTCATCCCAATTCCCGCCTGCACGACAAGTGCGCCGCTCGTGCGACCGCCGCCTAATAGTCGGATCAGCCGTTTGGCCGGTTCAAGGCCGACGCCGGACGGCCGTCGTGACCGCCGCCTTGGCGACCCTCTCGGCCCCATGAGGCGTCCCGTCCGTCCTAGGTCAAGTTTCTTTTTACGGCCCGCATGATAGATTCCGACTTCCATCCGGCGCGAGCTCTCCGCACGTCCCAAGGGCATTCCAGGGGCTTTTCCGTGTACACATGGTCCACTGAGCAAGTCGATCCCCGCGATCGCTTCGACTATTGGCGCGAGGTGCGCGCCAAGGGGTTGTTCGGCGTCACCGCGGAACTCGAACCCGAGCACCGCCGCGACTTCTTCGGCGAGTTCTCGCTGCGCCAGCTCGGCGACGCCGGGCTGGTCGAGCTGCGGGCCTCGCCCTACCGCGTCGAACGGCGCGCCGGCGACATCGCCGACGCGCGCAGCGACAGCCTGTGCATCTACCAGCAGCTCGGCGGCGGCGGCTGGTTCGGCGGCGCGCAGCTCGACGAATTCGCGGTGCGCGACGGCATGTTCGCGACCAGCTATTCGGACCTGCCCTATCGCACAGCCCCGCTGCGCGACGACGGCTTCCACCTGCGCATCATCAAGATCCCGGTGGCGAACATCGTCCCGCCGGGTGCCGAGCTCGGCGAATTCGTCCCGCGGCCGGTGCAGGATGAGACCGCGCTGCGGCCATTGTTGGAATCCTGCTTCCGCGACCTCGTCGAAGGCCATGACGCCACTGCGGCGGACGCGGCCCCGATGGTGCAGGCGCTCGCCCATATCGCGCTGATCGAGCGCGGCATCATGCGGCCCAAGAGCCGGCTCGCGCAGCAGGCCCTGCGAAGCGCCCATCGGTCACTGGCCCGCCGCCTGATCCAGCGGCACCTCGCTGATGCTGCGCTGACGCCAACGCTGATCGCCGGCCTGCTCGGCATCTCGGTCCGTCACCTGCACATCCTGTTCGAGGAGACGGAGAAAACTTTCTCGGAGACCGTCACCGCGCTTCGGCTCGCGCAAAGCCGCCGCCTGCTCCGCGAGCGATCCGGGCAGACGATCGCCGAGGTGGCGTTTGCCTGCGGCTTCGAGAGCCTCGCGACGTTCTACCGTCTCTTCAATGCGTCCGAATCGATGACCCCGGGCGACTACCGGGCACGGGTGGCCTAAGCCCTCGATCCAGACCAGCCGGGACACCGGGCACTTGCGGGTTGCTAAAGCGCCTTGATGCCCGTAATCGGGATTCCCGGCGTCACGCGCCGTCTCTCGTCGTCCCTGGGATCCTGATGTCGAAGAAGATGATCAAGCCTGGACCTGACCTGCTGGCGCAGGTCAATCAGGCTTTTCTCGACTACGGCTATAGCGGGCTGTCGATGGTCGGGCTGGCCAAGGCCTGCGGCTTCACACAGCGCGCGCTGTATTACTATTTCAGCAACAAGGAAGAGGCGTTTCGCGCCGTCATCGCCTGGCGCCACGTCGAGGACGTGGCACTCGCGCTGGAGGCCGGCCAGTCCGTGCGGGCGAAGGGCGGCGGCGCGCTGGATATTTTCGCGACGATTCTCGACGTCCGCTACGGCGAGACGCGGCGCCGCCTCACCCATTCGCCGCACACCGTCGAGCTCAATGCCGAGGCCTTCAAGCGCTGCCGCGATTTGATGATCAAATCCGCCGTCTCGTTCCAGGCTGATCTGGAAAGACTGGTGATCGAGTTGCAGGCCGCACGGCTGCTGAAGCTGAACGGCGCGTTCAAACCGGTGCAGATCGCACAGGCCCTTGCGGACGGCGCGCGGGCCGTCAACCAGGCGCTGCCGCCGATCGCCCGCAACGACTTCTCGGCCCGCTACCGCCAGATGTGCGCGATGGTGCTCTACGGCTGCGCCGTGATGCCGAAGCGGAAATAATCCGCACGACGGCCCGCGCGCGCGACCGTCGCCGATCAGCAAGACCCTCCCAACTGTCGACCGTCAGGGACCGGCCGGACCATTTCGCCGGACGGTGGATAAGTTTTGACGCTTGTTAGCCATTTCATATTTTACACTACTATATGAAATGTACGATATTGCTCGCAAAAGACCTTTGGAGACGCCTCGAATGGCTGACATGGGACAAACGGACGACCCGGCCAATCGCGGCGCGATCCCGCGTCCTCCGAACCGAAGTGATCAGCCTGCGCGCATTGAGAAGATAATTTCCGGCGATTTCGCCAGAACCGCGCTGGCGCTTCGCCCCGGCTCGGCACAGCCAATTTCTTTACCGGCGACGCGCGCTCGGCGGCAGAGCGAGGGGTCATGCACGATGCGCACTAAGCTCGAGGACTACGGCACGGAATCGCCATCCGCAGGCCCGGCGTGCGCCCCTGGCTCCGATGCCCTGGACCAGCGCGTTGATCCGACTGCAGCCCTCGCGCTTGCGCGTCGGAGTTCTCGGACGACAAGCAATCGCGGCTGGGCGCCGTTGCTCGAAGCCTGCCTTGCCGATTTCAAGGAGGCCACCGAGGCCGGTGATACCGCGAGCATTCCTGCGCTGGTCAAGATCGTGGCGGAGCTCGCCTTGATCGAGCGCGGCGCGATCAGGCCGGGCAGCCGCCGCGCCCAGCAGGCGCTGCGCGTCGGCCGGCTCAGCCTCGCGCGCCGCCTGATCACGCGCCACCTCGCGAAGCCGGCGCTGTCGCCAGGAATGGTCGCCGAGATGCTCGGCGTCTCGGTCCGCTATCTGCACGTCCTGTTCGAAGCGACCGGGGCGAGCTTCTCGCAGACCGTCACCGCCGAGCGCCTGAACGAGAGCCGCAGGCTGCTTTGTGAAAAGCCGCCGCGGCCGATCGCCGACATCGCCCTCGCCTGCGGGTTCGGCAGCCTGGCCACTTTCTACCGGATCTTCAGCGCATCCGAAGGCCTGACACCGGGCGAATTCAGGGCCCGAAACAGCGTGCAGGCCCCCGTCCAGGCCGCGCCATCGGATACGGAGGTAGTGATTCATTTGACCGCCAAATGACGGAAACGACGGTTATTTTGGCGAAAACATTAAGCTTTTTCGGCTCTCCGGCTGGTTCCAAGATTGACTTTACCGCTTTCGCCCCTATGTTGCGGGCAACGCGGCCCTCGGATCGAAACGCGATTCGTCAGGTTTGCCGTCCGTCAGCGTTAGTCAGAGCCCCCGAGCTTTATAGAAAAGCGAGCCGTTTCGGGGCCGAACGCGACAGCCTTTTACCTGCGATGCCGAACGGCGGTTTCGACCAGAGGCTCAATGTCTTTTTCCAATCTAGGCCTGTCCGATAAGGTCCTCGCCGCAGTTGCGGCCACCGGTTACACCACCCCCACTCCCATCCAGGAACAGGCAATCCCGCACGTCCTCGCCCGGCGCGACGTGCTCGGCATTGCCCAGACCGGCACCGGCAAGACCGCTGCCTTCGTTCTCCCGATGCTCACTTTGCTCGAGAAGGGCCGCGCCCGGGCACGCATGCCGCGCACCCTGATCCTCGAGCCGACCCGCGAGCTTGCCGCGCAGGTCAAGGAGCAGTTCGACAAATACGGCGCCGGTCAGAAATTGAACGTGGCGCTGCTGATCGGCGGCGTCTCGTTCGGCGACCAGGACTCCAAGCTGATGCGCGGCGTCGACGTCCTGATCGCAACGCCCGGCCGCCTGCTCGACCACACCGAACGCGGCGGATTGCTGCTCACCGGCGTCGAGCTGCTGGTGATCGACGAAGCCGACCGCATGCTCGACATGGGTTTCATTCCCGACATCGAACGCATCTGCAAGCTCGTCCCGTTCACGCGGCAGACCCTGTTCTTCACCGCGACGATGCCGCCTGAGATCAGCCGCATCACCGAGGCCTTCCTGCACAATCCGGCCCGGATCGAAGTCTCAAAGCCCGCGACCACTGCCGTCACCGTCACGCAATTGCAGGTCCCGGCCGGTCGCGAAGCGCACGACAAGCGCGAGATCCTCCGCCGCCTGCTGCGCGACGCCAAGGACCTCAACAACGCGATCATCTTCTGCAATCGCAAGCGCGAAGTCGCCGTCCTTCACAAATCACTCCAGAAGCACGGCTTCAGTGTCGGCGCCCTGCACGGCGACATGGATCAGTCCGCCCGCACCGCGGCGCTGGATCAATTCCGCAAGGGTGAGATTCCGCTGCTCGTCGCCTCCGACGTCGCCGCTCGTGGCCTCGACATTCCCGCGGTGAGCCACGTCTTCAATTTCGACGTGCCGCACCACCCCGACGATTACGTCCACCGCATCGGCCGTACCGGCCGCGCCGGACGCACCGGTACCGCGATCTCCATCGTCACCTCGCTCGACAGCAAGTCGATGACTGCGATCGAGAAGCTGATCGGCCAGCCGATCCCGCGCGCCGAGGGCGACTACACCGTTAAGAGCGAGGCCTCCGACGAGGACGGTGCGCCGCGCCGCTCGCGCAGCCGCGAAGGTTCGCGCGACGGCGCCCGTGGCGGCCGCAAGCCGCGACGTGAGCGCGAGCCGCGTCAAGGCGAACGCGAAGCGCGTCACGGTGAGCCGCGTCAGGACCAGGAGCCCCGCCAGGAGCGTGCAGCCAAACCGGAGCGCGAACCCCGTCACGGCCGCGGCACCGCGCCCAGGGCCACCCCGTCGCACGTGCCGTCGATCGGGCGTGCCGAGCCATCGCGGCCGCAGCGCGAGGCGGACCATGAGCCCGCCGATCATTCGCACCTGCCCGCCTTCCTGCTGCGACCTGTGCGCGCACGCGCCTAAGGCCGGCTCCGATGCCGCCGCGCCAGCGGCGGCATTCCGCGGAATCTGTTTCGCCGCCGACCGACACCCACGCTGATTCCTCGCGTTTGAAGCAAATGCGCGCAGTTTTCGCCGCGCAATGGCGAGCAAGCGAAAAGCTTACGGAAAGCCGCGCGCGATCCGCGATGGGATCGCGTTCGTACGACATTAGTCGCGGCGAAATCCCCGTAGTTCCACTGTTTACTTTGCCTTCATTCTCGTCCCGTACCCTCGCGCAATAATTTAGTCATTGCTGCCGGGCATGACCGGCATTGCGTGCATTAAGGACGTAACAGTGGTCAAGCTGCTGGACGAACACGAACGTACGTTGGCCTTTGCCGAAGTCGCACTTGGTCAGATTCGCTCGCTTCGTCAGACCGCCGTGCCGCGCAACTACGAAATCTGGTACGTCTACGCGACCGGATACAACGCACCGCTCAACAAGGTCATCAACGAGACGCTGGCGCGCAGCGGCAAGCTCTCTGAATCCGATCTCGAGCAGATCTACGAAACCTATCTGTCGCACATCAAGACATCGGACCGTATCGACAAGGTCGGCGCACGCGTCATCGGTGAAATCGACGCCGTCATGCGGCTGATCACCGATGCGCTCGGCGTGTCCGCGACCTACGACGCGAGCCTCGTCGGCGCCAGCGACCGGCTCTCGACCGCGACCACCCGCGACCAGATCAAGACCATCGTCGAGGGGCTGGCCAAATCGACGCGCGAGATGCGCGAGACCAATCAGGCACTGGAGAACCGGCTCGCGCTGTCGAAGTCGGAGATCAGCGACCTGCAACACAGCCTCGAGGCGATCCGCGCCGAGAGCCTGACCGATCCGCTCACCGGCCTCGGCAACCGCAAATATTTCGACCGCTCGATCGACATGGCGGTGCAGGCTGCATTGGGCAGCGGCGAGCCGCTATCGCTCCTGATGTTCGACATCGATCACTTCAAGTCGTTCAACGATTCCTACGGCCATCTCACCGGCGACCAGGTGCTGCGGCTGGTGGCGCAGTCGCTGAAGCAGACCATCAAGGGCCAGGACATCACCGCCCGCTATGGCGGCGAAGAATTCGCGGTGGTGCTGCCGAACACCGCGCTGCGCCAGGCGCTGACGGTCGCCGACCACATCCGCCGTGCCGTGATGGCCAAGGAGCTGAAGAAAAAGTCGACCGGCGAGATCCTCGGCCGCGTCACGATCTCGGTTGGCGTCTCCATGCTGAAGCCGGCCGACGACACGGACTCGCTGATCGAGCGCGCCGACGCCTGCCTCTACGCCGCCAAGCGCGCCGGCCGCAACCGCGTGATCTGCGAAGCCGACCCGGAATACAGCGCCGAGACCCAGACCCAAGTGGCGTGACCGGTCCGCGTCTTTCTCCCCATCGTCATTGCGAGCGAAGCGAAGCAATCCATCTGCCCGCAAATGCGGATAGATGGATTGCTTCGTCGCTACGCTCCTCGCAATGACGTGGATAGAGCGGCGGCCTTAGGGTGAGGATTTTTTCTTCGGAGCGCGCCTGCTGGTCGTCTTGGCCGCTTTCTTCGCCGCTCTTTTGGTCGTTGCCCTCTTCCCCGCGCTCTTCTTCGCGGCGACCTTCTTCACCGGCGCCTTCGCCGTCCGCTCAGCCGATCGTTTCCTCGGCCGCTTGCGCAGCGCGGCGCGCTGGGCGGCGCCGAGCGCCGAGCGTGCCCAGACCGCAAGCTCCTCGGAATCATCGAACAGCCGCGCCGGCAGCTGCCAGTACGAGTTCACCGTGACGGTTTTTTCCCGCGTCGTGTACTGGAACGGCTTGGAGCCTTCGGCCTCGAACTGCGGAATGGTCTCCTCGTCGGCGCGGAAGTAGAGCCCGGCACGCAAGGCGAGCGCGAAGTTGGTGCCGTCAGCGGAGATGCCGTAGCCGGAGAACATCCGGCGCAGCGTGACCGGACCGAAATCGGCGAACAGGTTGGTCAGGAATTCGCGGTCCATGTGCCCACCCTTGTTCCAGCGCGGCCGAACGCGCCTGCCGCAGCCTGTTGGCAGCGCAGTATGGTCGACGACGGCGTCGACATGCAACGATGGTGGGTGTCGGATAACGCGCGAGCGCGATTGCGCACTCGCGAGGGCGCAGCAGCGATCAGACCGTGGCCGGCTTGAGCTGCACCGATTCGCCGCAACCGCAGGCGGAAACCTGGTTCGGGTTGTTGAACACGAACTGGGCCTGCATCCTGTCGGCCACGTAGTCCATCTCGGTGCCGAGCAGGAACAGCACGGCCTTCGGATCGACCAGGATCTTCACGCCCTTGTCCTCGACCACTTCGTCGGTCGGGCGGATCTCATGGGCGTATTCGACGGTGTAGGACTGCCCGGCGCAGCCGCCGTTCTTGATGCCGACGCGCAGGCCGACGATCTCGGAATCGGCGCGCTTGGTCAGCTCGGTGATCCGCTCCGCCGCGGCATCGGTCAGTCTCATGACCTGCGGGCGCGGGCGCTTCGGCTTGGCTGGGGTCGGTGAGGCTTGTGTCATGTCACTCATGTGGTCAGTCCCAGCGGCAAATCAATTGCCAGTTATTCCAAGGTTAAGCTCGATCCCCTAACGCATCACCACATATTGAGGACGAGGCGTGCCTCGTCCGACATCCGGTCCGGCGTCCAGGCCGGATCCCACACCAGATTGACGTTGACGACGCCGACGCCGGGAACGCTGGCAACCGCGTTCTCGACCATCTGCGGCAACTCGCCGGCGGCCGGGCAGTTCGGCGTGGTCAGCGTCATCAGGATGTCGACCGAGCGATCATCCTTGAGATCGACCTTGTAGATCAGGCCGAGCTCGTAGATGTCGGCCGGGATTTCCGGGTCGAACACCGTCTTCAGCGCCGCGACGATCTCGCCGCTCATGCGCTCGGTCTCTTCCGCCGGCAGCGCCGAGGTGGTTTCCATGGTGGCCGTCTTGACTTCGGCTGTATCGGTCATGCGAACAATTCCCGCGCCTTGATCAGCGCTTGCGCCAGATGGTCGACTTCTTCCCTTGTATTATACATCCCGAAGGATGCGCGGCAGGTGGCCGTGACGTTGAACCGCTCTAAAAGCGGCATCACGCAATGGGTGCCGGCGCGCACCGCAATGCCCTGCCGGTCGATCACGGTTGCGACATCGTGGGGGTGCGCCCCCTTCATCTCGAAGGAAATCACCGGGCCCTTGTTGCGGGCCGTGCCGATCACGCGAATCGAATTGATCTCGCGCAGGCGCTCCTGCGCGTAGCTGAGCAGCTCATGCTCATGCGCGGCGATGCGCTCCTTGCCGATCGAATTGACGTAGTCGATCGCAGCACCGAGCCCGATCGCCTCGACGATCGGCGGCGTACCGGCCTCGAACTTGTGCGGCGGATCGCCATAGGTGACCCAGTCCTTGGCCACTTCACGGATCATCTCGCCGCCGCCGTTGAACGGCCGCATCGCCACCAGATGCTCGTGCTTGGCATAGAGTGCGCCGATGCCGGTCGGCCCGTACACCTTGTGGCCGGTGAAGGCGTAGAAATCGCAATCGAGGTCCTGGACGTCGATCGGCAGGTGCACCGCGCCCTGCGCGCCATCGACCAGCACCGGAATGCCGCGGGCATGGGCGAGCCGGACCACCTCCTTGACCGGAACCAGGGTGCCGAGCGCGTTCGACATCTGGGTGATCGCGACGATCTTGGTGCGCGCCGTCAGGAGCTTCTCGAACTCCTCGATCAGGAAGTTGCCTTCGTCGTCGACCGGCGCCCACTTGATCACGGCACCATGGCGCTCCCTGAGGAAGTGCCACGGCACGATGTTGGAGTGGTGCTCCATGATCGAGAGGACGATCTCGTCGCCCTCCCCAATGTTCACCCCGCCCCAGGACGATGCCACCAAATTGATCGCCTCGGTGACGTTACGGGTGAAGACGATCTCTTCGCTGCGGCGGGCGTTGATGAACTGCGCGACCTTGCCGCGGGCGCCCTCATAGGCCTCCGTCGCCGCATTGGCGAGGTAATGCAGGCCGCGATGCACGTTGGCGTATTCGCTCTTGTAGGCCTCGGTCATGCGGTCGAGCACCGCATTCGGCTTCTGCGCCGAGGCCGCGTTGTCGAGATAGACCAGCGGCTTGCCGTAGATCTGCATGGCGAGCGCCGGGAAATCCTGCCGCACCAGAGCGACGTCGTAAGAACCGTTCGCGACCGCCTTGTGCATGCTCACGCCCTCGCCTGAAGCCAGCGCTGCGCGGTGGCAATTGCGACCTCGCGCAACGCGTCGCTGGCAATCGTCTCGATCGCCTCGCCGACGAAGGCCAGGATCAGAAGCGCCTGCGCTTCCTTCTCCGGCAGTCCGCGGGCGCGCATGTAGAACAGCAGGCTCTCGTCGAGCGCACCGGTGGTCGCACCGTGACCGCAGGTGACGTCGTCGGCGAAGATTTCGAGCTCCGGCTTGTTGTCGGCTTCCGCGTCGTCGGACAGCAGCAGCGCGCGGGTCATCATCTTGGCGTCGGTCTTCTGCGCGTCCGGACGGACGATGATGCGGCCCTGGAACACGGAATGGGCACGGTCATCGACGACGGCACGGAAGATCTCGCGGCTCGCGCAGTGCGGCACCGCGTGATCCATGAACAGCGTGGTGTCGGCGTGCTGCTTGCCGTTGATCAGGTTGACGCCGTTGGTCTCGACATTGGAGCCTTCGCCGGCGCAGGTGACCGTCAGCTGATAGCGGCTGACATGACCGCCCGAGGTCAGGCCGAACGTGTTGAAATGGGCGTGCGCGCCGAGCGAAACCGTCGCCGAGGAAATGTTGAACGCGTCGATGGAATCCTCGACCAGCCTGACATGATCGAGCCGCGCATTGTCGCCGATCGCGACAATCAGCCCGTCATGGGTCTGGTAGGCCTTGGCGCCCTCGCCGGCGAGATAGCTCTCCACCAGCGTCACGCCGGTATCGCGGCCGAGCCGGAGCAGCGAGCGCGTGAACATCGCAGCCGGCGTCACGCCAGAGGCGACGTGGACGATGTGCAGCGGCTGGGTCAGCACCGTGCCATTGGCAACGTCGATGACGACGCCATCGGTCGCCATCGCGCCGTTCAGCGCGAGCATGGGGTTGGAGGTGTCGGTCGCAAAGGCCTGCGCGGAAAGCGCGCCATCGCCGGCGTCGAGCACCTCGCGCAGCGGGCGGATGCTCAGCCCCTTATCGAGATCGCCGAGATCGGACAGATCGGGCACGAACGCGCCATCGACCAGCACCAGGCGGCGCACGCCGTCGATCGCCCGCAGCTTGACGGCAGCAGCGGCGCGATTCAGTGCCGCTGCATCCGGCGCAGGGGCCAGCGGCAGCACCTCGCGCATCAGTGCGCGCAGGTCGGTGTATTTCCAGTCCTCGATCCGGCGATGCGGCAGGCCAAGGCGCTCATAGGCCTCGAATGCCTCGCGGCGCTGATCGGCGATCTTGCCCTTGCCCGGCAGACGGTCGCGCACGACGGCGAATGCATCGCCCAGCGCGCGTCCGGTCTCGGTTTTTGCAACAACGTTCATCTGAGAACCCGCATTTATCAGGCAGCGTCTTCGAACTGCGCGTAACCGGACTCTTCCAGCTCTAGCGCAAGCTCCTTGCCGCCGCTCTTCACCACCCGGCCCTTCGACATTACGTGCACGACGTCGGGCACGATGTAGTTGAGCAGCCGCTGATAGTGGGTGATGACGACCATCGCGCGCTCCGGCGAGCGCAAGGCGTTGACGCCGTCGGCTGCAATCCGCAGCGCGTCGATGTCGAGGCCGGAATCCATTTCGTCGAGAATGCAGACGGCCGGCTCGAACAGCGCCATCTGCAGGATCTCATTGCGCTTCTTCTCGCCGCCGGAGAAGCCGACATTGACGCCGCGCTTCAGCATGTCCTGCGGAATGTTGAGCGACTTGGCGACCTCGCGGACCTTCCTGAGGAACGCCGGCGACGAGATCTCCTCCTCGCCCCGCGCCTTGCGCTGGGCGTTGAGCGCCGCATGCACGAAATTCCAGGTGGTCACGCCGGGGATTTCCACCGGATACTGGAACGCCAGGAACACGCCCTTGGCGGCGCGCTCGTTGGGCGCCATCTCCAAGAGGTCCTGGCCCTTGAACAGGATTTGCCCGCCGGTGACTTCATAGCCGGGCTTGCCGGCGATGACGTGGGAGAGCGTCGACTTGCCGGAACCGTTCGGCCCCATGATCGCGTGCACCTCGCCCGGGTTCACCGTGAGCGACAGTCCGTGGAGGATCTCGCGCTCCTCGACACGAACCTGCAGATCTTTCACTTCAAGCAGAGACATCTGATTTTTCCTGAGCATCATCCGCAAGGCGCGTCGGCCGCGCCCTCAAGCGGGATGGATTAGCCAACCGAACCTTCAAGGCTGATCGAGATCAGCTTCTGCGCTTCCACCGCGAACTCCATCGGCAGTTGCTGCAGCACGTCCTTCACGAAGCCGTTGACGACGAGGCCGACGGCTTCTTCCTGCGAGAGCCCGCGCTGGATGCAGTAGAACAGCACGTCCTCGGAAATCTTCGACGTCGTCGCCTCATGCTCGAACGTCGCCGACGAGTTCTTGGCCTCGACATAAGGCACGGTGTGCGCGCCGCATTTGTCGCCGATCAGGAGCGAGTCGCAGGCGGTGTAGTTGCGCGCGCCGGTGGCTTTGCGGTGCGCGCTGACGAGCCCGCGATAGGTGTTCTGCGACCTGCCGGCGGCGATGCCCTTGGAGATGATCCGGCTCGACGTGTTCTTGCCGAGGTGGATCATCTTGGTGCCGCTATCGACCTGCTGGTAGCCGTTCGAGATCGCGATCGAGTAGAACTCGCCGCTCGAATTGTCGCCGCGCAGGATGCAGCTCGGATACTTCCAGGTGATCGCAGATCCCGTCTCGACCTGGGTCCAGGAGATCTTGGAGTTCTTGCCGCGGCAGTCGCCACGCTTGGTGACGAAGTTATAGATGCCGCCCTTGCCCTCGGAATTGCCGGGGTACCAGTTCTGCACCGTCGAATACTTGATCTCGGCGTCATCGAGCGTGACGAGCTCGACCACGGCGGCGTGCAGCTGGTTCTCGTCGCGCTGCGGCGCGGTGCAGCCTTCGAGATAGGAAACGTAGGAGCCCTTGTCGGCGATGATCAGCGTGCGCTCGAACTGGCCGGTGTTGCGCTCGTTGATGCGGAAATAGGTCGACAGCTCCATCGGGCAGCGCACGCCCGGCGGCACGTAGACGAACGAGCCGTCGGAGAACACCGCCGAGTTCAGCGTTGCGAAGTAATTGTCCGAGGTCGGCACCACGGTGCCGAGATATTTCTGCACGAGCTCCGGATGCTCGCGGATCGCCTCCGAGATCGGCATGAAGATCACGCCGGCAGCCTTCAGCTCCTTCTGGAAGGTGGTCGCGACCGAAACCGAATCGAACACGGCGTCGACTGCGATCTTGCGGCTCGGCGACGGCGGTCCGCCGGGCGGCGGCTCGACGCCTTCGAGGATTGCGACCTCACGCAGCGGAATGCCGAGCTTCTCGTAGGTCTTGAGGATTTCCGGATCGATCTCGTCGATCGAGGACAGCGTCTTCTTCGGCTTCGGCGCCGAGTAATAGTAGATGTCCTGGTAATCGATCTTCGGATAGTCGACGCGCGCCCAGGTCGGCTCGGTCATGGTCAGCCAGCGGCGATACGCCTCGAGGCGCCATTCCAGCATCCAGGCCGGTTCATTCTTCTTTGCGGAGATGAAGCGGACGGTATCTTCCGACAGCCCCTTCGGGGCCTTGTCGGACTCGATCTGAGTCTCAAACCCATATCGATACTGGTCGACGTCGATGCGCCGGACGCGCTCGACCGTCTCTTGTACAGCAGGCATTCAATCCTCCGCTCGCGGTTTCAAGGACCGCGGTGGATCTCAACTTCAGAAAAATCGCTTACGATGCTTTGAACACGAAATCACTGGCTTAGAACAGTTCAAGCTGTGTTTCGTCGTTCCCCCTTAACTAGGGTATCGGCGAGCTTTCGCCAAGCCTTGAGGGCGAAATCCACGTCTGTCTCCGTGGTAGACCAGCCAAGACTGAGCCGCACCGCTCCTTGGGACACCTCTGAACGGTATCCCATTGCCTCCAACACGTGAGACGGCTGGACCTTGCCCGACGAGCAGGCGGAACCGGAGGACACCGCGACCCCGGCCAGGTCGAATCCGATAACCGCCGTCTCGGCCTTCATGCCGGGCGCGGTGAACAAGACGGTATTCGGCAACCGCTTGACGTCATCGGAGAAGATCAGCATGTCCGGCGTCTGCCGGAGCCCGTGCTCGAGCCTGTCACGCAATCCCCTGACGCGGGCGGCGTCGGCCTTCAGCGCCACCATCGCGGCCTTCGCGGCCGCGCCAAAGCCTGCGATCCCAGCGACGTTCTCAGTCCCTGCCCGCCGCCCGAGCTCCTGCCCGCCGCCGCGCAGGAACGCCTCCAGTCCTTCAACGCGTTCGGCGAGCACCAGTGCGCCTGCGCCCTTCGGTCCACCGATCTTGTGCGCCGACAGCGTCACGAGATCGGCCTGGGTCGAGGCGAGATCGAACAAGATCTT
Source organism: Bradyrhizobium sp. ma5 (assembly GCF_042258955.1). NCBI lineage: Bacteria > Pseudomonadati > Pseudomonadota > Alphaproteobacteria > Hyphomicrobiales > Nitrobacteraceae > Bradyrhizobium > Bradyrhizobium sp. ma5. The sequence goes on along the minus strand of NZ_CP170156.1, from coordinate 4,320,160 downwards.
TCCGAACGCCTGGATCGCATCGACGTGCAGCAGGCCACCGGCTGCATGGACGATCTCGGCGACGTCAGCCACCGGCTGAATGGCGCCGGTCTCGTTGTTCGCTAGCATCACCGAGACCAAAGCGGGCGCACCGTCAGCCAGCAGCGCGCGCAGATGATCGAGATCGATCACGCCGGCGCGCGTGACATTGGTTGCGAAGGTCGCCTCACGCGCAAACCGCCCGCCCGCGAGGACGGACGCATGCTCGATCGCGGACACCAACAGCCGCCCGACCGGCGCGCCCGCACCGCGGCGCAATCCCGGCGTCAATGCGAGCGCATTGGCTTCGGTCCCGCCGGAGAGAAACACGACGTCCTGCGGCCGGCCGCCGACCGCCGTGGCCACCGCATTGCGGGCATCCTCGACCAGCCGGCGCGCGCGGCGTCCCTCGCTGTGCACCGAGGACGGGTTGCCGCTCAATTCCCATGCAGAAGCCATCGCCGCCTTCGCCTCCTGGCGAAGCGGCGTGGTGGCATTCCAGTCGAGATAGACGCGATCGGCCATCGAGCTTGTCCGCGGCAACCACCGTGGTTGCGGCCTTCCACTGCGACATAGCGACAGTCGGGCAGCGAGACCAGATCAGAGTCACTGGCGCGAGAGATTTTTCACGCTCGCCGGGAGTCCCGTCGTGTTGCCAGGCAAGACATCGGCCTGCGCACCGAGCGCGATAGCAATATGACAAATCAAAACTTCAGGTAGCCAGCGAACAAATCAACGCGTCGATCCGGATCGCCGCCGACGCGCCGGCTACGCGCGCGTCACGGCGCGGATTAGCCTCCGCCAAGCGGCACAATTTCCTTGATTTTTGCCCCTTGCGTCATGCTAGAAGGCCTTCCAGCGTGCCGCCCGGCGGTGCCTGCGCCCGATTTCATCATGAGCCGCTCTGCTCGCGCCCGTCGCCGAAGATGGCTCCAACCGGTTGATTGATCGACGTCAATCAAGGGAACGCGTCAATCAAGGGAACACAATGCCTGAAGTCATTTTCACCGGCCCTGCTGGCCGTCTCGAGGGCCGCTACCATCCGGCCAAGCAGAAGAACGCGCCGATTGCGATGATCCTGCATCCGCATCCGCAGTTCCACGGCACGATGAACCACCAGATTGTCTACCAGTGCTACTACGCGTTCGCGCATCGCGGCTTCTCGGTGCTGCGCTTCAACTTCCGTGGCGTCGGCCGCAGCCAGGGCTCGTTCGATCATGGCACCGGCGAGTTGTCCGATGCCGCGAGCGCGCTCGACTGGGCGCAGGCGATCAATCCCGAGGCGCGCGCCTGCTGGGTCGCCGGCTTCTCGTTCGGCGCATGGATCGGCATGCAGCTTTTGATGCGCCGGCCGGAGGTCGAGGGCTTCATCTCGATCGCGCCGCCCGCCAATCTCTACGACTTCTCGTTCCTCGCGCCCTGCCCGTCGTCGGGCCTGATCGTGCACGGCGACAAGGATGCCGTGGTGCCGCCCAAGGACGTCAATACGCTGGTCGAGAAGCTGAAGACGCAGAAGGGCATCGTGATCGACCAGCAGGTCATCCCCGGCGCCAACCATTTCTTCGACGGCAAGCTCGAGCCGCTGATGGAAACGGTGACCGGCTATCTCGACATGCGTCTCGCCAACGTGCGCTGACGCCGCCGACCTTGTAGCCCGCATGAGCGAAGCGACATGCGGGTCGCAACGGCGCAGACCCCGGATATCGCTTCGCTCATCCGGGCTACGACCTACTCCGGCGCGAATTTTAGCGCGGCGATGCCGACCAAGACCAGCGCGATCCCGGCGACCTTCATCGGGTTCACGGCTTCGTTGAACAACAGCACGCCCATGATCAGCGTGCCGACCGCGCCGATGCCGGTCCACACCGTGTAGGCGACGCCGACGCCGAGCACCTGCAACGCGCGCCCAAGCAGGAACACGAACGCGGCGAGCAGCGCCAGCGAGACCAGCGTCCAGCCGAGGCGCGTATAGCCTTCGGCATATTTCATCGAGATGGCCCAGCCGACGTCGAGAAGACCGGCGACGATCAGCGCGATCCAGGCAATGGAGTGCGACATGGCTTAGGCGGCAAGCTTCAGCATGTGCGCGCGGTGGCCGACCAGGAACGCGTGTAGCAGCGCGGGATATTCAGGCGAAACCGCGCTGCGCACGCTCGGCCGCTGCGCCAGCGCACTGCGCCAGGCGCGAAGCTTTGGCGTGTGGGCGAAAACTGCCAGATCGGTCAGCTGATCGAACAGATCGAAATAGCGGAAGACCGGCGCGAACACCGCATCCACCAGGCTGAACCTGTCGCCCGCGAAGAACGGACCCGCGTCGAGCGCAACCTCGACGCGCGCGAATTTTGCGGTGACCGCCTGCCGCTTGCTCTCGAAGGTCGCGGCATCGGTCGCGGTCTCGAGCCCCCAGAGGTCGCCGAGAACGGCCGAGCCGAACTCCATCCAGGCGCGATGCTCGGCGCGGCTGAGCGCATCCTGCGGATGCAGCTTGGCGCCGCCTTGCGTCTCCTCGATGTACTCGCAGATCACGTTGCTCTCGAACAGCGCGACCTCTCTGCCGTCGTCGCCGGTCACGACCAGCACCGGCACCTTGCCGAGCGGCGAGATCTTCAGGAACCAGTCCGGCTTGTTGGCGAGATCGATGTCGATCCGCTCGAACGGCACACCCTTCTCATGCAGCGCGATCACGGCGCGTTGCACATAGGGGCAGAGCTTGTGGCTGATCAGTTTCAGGGCGGCCATGACGAAACCTCGCGTTCAATGCAACTGCATCGAATTAAATGCAGCGGCATGGAACTGTCAAGGTAGATGCATTTGCATCTAAATCACGGTCGCGCGATGATGCCCCCGGTCATCGGGATCGGCACCCCCGTGGTGGCGGGGTAGCTCAGCGGCAGCCCCTTCATGCCGCGCGCGGCAAGGAAGCCGAAGGCCTGCGCCTCGATCGCATCCGCCGCCCAGCCGAGCGCCTCGGCGGGCTCGACGATTGCCGGCGCCAGGCGCTCGCGCAGCATCCGCATCATGGTGAGGTTGGAGGCACCGCCGCCGCAGATGATCCAGCTCTTCGGGCGTTTCGGCAGCAGCGGCACCACGCGGGCGATCGCAGCCGCCGTGAAAGCGGTCAGCGTCGCCGCGCCATCGGCCGGCGCCACGGCACCGAGCTTCAGGCCGGCAAAGTGGTTGCGGTCGAGCGATTTCGGCGGCGGAACCGAGAAGAACGGCAGCCTGAGCGCCTGGGCGATCCAGGCTTCGGCCGGTTTGCCCAGCGCGGCGAACTTGCCGGCAGTGTCGAACGGCTGATGCATCTGGCGGAACATGAAATCGTCGAGCAGCGCGTTCCCGGGCCCGGTGTCGCAGGCGATCAACGTATCGGCACCGTCGATATAGGTGATGTTGGAGACGCCGCCGATATTGACCACGACGATCGGCCCCTCGCGGTTCAGCGATTGCGCCAGCGCCCGATGGTAGACCGGCACGAGCGGCGCGCCCTGCCCGCCGGCCTCGACGTCGGCGGCACGGAAATCATGCATCACCGGGATGTGGATCGCTTTGGCGAGCGCCAGGGCATCGCCGATCTGCACCGTCAACTTCCGCTCCGGGCGATGCAGCACGGTCTGGCCATGGAACCCCACGATGTCGATGTCCTGGGCGGAGATCCGGGTCTGTGACGTGAAGCTGGCGACCGCCTCGGCATGGGCTGTCGTGACGGCCTGCTCGGCCTGCCGCAGGATCCCCGGCCGGGCATCGCGCCGCGACAGATGAACGGCCTCGGTCAGCGCCTGGCGCAGCAGGCTGCGCTCGCTGTCGGTATAGGGTCGATAGCCCGTAGGTCCGAAGGCCTTGATCTGTCGGCCATCGGTCTCGATCAGTGCCACGTCGACCCCGTCGAGCGAGGTCCCGCTCATCAGACCGAGTGCCGTTAACATCATCTTGGAAGCGCCCCAGCCGGGAACCCCCGGCTTGTCTCAAACAAGTACATCCTATAATGCCACTGCGCGTCCGCCTGCGGCAGCCTCAAGCGTCAGGGTTCCGCAAATAGATGCAAAAACCGTAAAACAAGAATGATCTGGCTCGCCGACAAATGACTGCATTTAAATCGGATTTCCTGAACACTCTACAGGAACGCGGCTTCGTCCACCAGTGCTCCGATTTCGAGGGCCTCGACGCGCTTGCCGCGAAGGGCGAGGCGACCGCCTATGTCGGCTACGACTGCACCGCGCCGTCGCTGCACATCGGCAACTTCCTCACCATGATGATGCTGTACTGGCTGCAACAGAGTGGCAACAAGCCGATAACATTGATGGGCGGCGGCACCACGATGGTCGGCGACCCCTCCGGCAAGGACGAGACGCGCGCGATGCGCACCGTCGCGGAGATTGAATCCAACAAGGCGAGCATCCGCGGCGTGTTCGCCAAGGTGCTGCGCTATGGCGACGGGCCTTCCGACGCCATCATGCTCGACAACGCCGAGTGGCTGACCAAGCTGAACTGGATCGAGATGCTGCGCGACATCGGCCGGCACTTCTCGGTCAACCGCATGCTGACGATGGACTCGGTGCGGCTCCGGCTCGAGCGCGAGCAGGAGATGAGCTTCATCGAATTCAACTACATGGTCTGCCAGGCCTACGACTTCGTCGAGCTGTCGCGCCGTGCCGGCTGCCGGCTGCAGATGGGCGGCTCCGATCAGTGGGGCAACATCGTCAACGGCGTCGATCTCGGCCGCCGCATGGGCTCGCCGCAACTGTACGCGCTGACCACGCCGCTGCTGACCACCGCCTCCGGCGACAAGATGGGCAAGACCGCCAAGGGCGCGGTGTGGCTCAACGCCGACCAGTTCTCGCCGTACGACTTCTGGCAGTACTGGCGCAACGTCGAGGACGCCGACGTCGTCAAATTCCTCAAGCTGTTCACGATCCTGCCGATGAGCGAGATCGGCAAGCTTGCCGCGCTCGGCGGCAGCGAGATCAACGAGGCCAAGAAGGTGCTGGCGACCGAGGCAACCGCCCTGCTCCATGGCCGCGATGCGGCGAACGAGGCTGCCGAGACCGCGCGCCGCACCTTCGAGGAAGGCGCGCTGGCGGAAACCTTGCCGACGGTGGAAATTCCGCGCGGCGAGTTCGAGGCCGGCATCGGCGTGCTCGCTGCCTTCGTCAAGGCCGAGCTCGTCGCGTCCAACGGCGAAGCACGCCGGCAGATCAAGGGCGGCGGCCTGCGCGTCAACGACGTGGCCGTCACTGACGAGAAGATGCTGCTGACGCCGGCCAATCTGACGCCGGAAGGCGTGGTCAAATTGTCGCTCGGCAAGAAGCGCCACGTCCTGCTGAGGCCTGCATAGGCGCATTCGTATTTGTCGGTTGCAGGGGGTGCCGAAAGCGCGCTCCCTCCTCTTCGATGGACCAGAACACGCCGCCGAACGACACGCTTGCAACGCCGGCGAAACAGTCGCGCGTCGCACTGAACGTGCTTGCGCTCTGCTTCGTGCTGTCGGTGCTCGGACGCGGCCTTAGCGACAGCTTCACTGTCTTTCTCAAACCGATCTCGGAAAATTTCGGCTGGGACCGCGCCTCGGTCGTGTCGGTCTATTCGCTGACCTGGCTCGCCAGCGGCCTCACTGCGCCCCTGGTCGGGCGCCTGTTCGATCGCTCGGGTCCGCGCGTGGTCTACGCGCTCGGCCTGTCGCTGCTCGGTTGCGCATTCCTGATCGCCTCACGCGCGCAAACGCTCTGGCAATTCCAGCTCAGCGTCGGCCTCTGCGTCGGCTTCGGCACCGCGCTGATCGGCAACGTCTCGAACTCGATCCTGCTCGGCCGCTGGTTCGGACCAAAGCTGCCGACCGCGATGGCGGTGATGTATTCGGCGACTGGCGCCGGCCTCCTCGTTCTGCTGCCGCTGTCACAGGTGCTGATCGACCGGATCGGCTGGCGCGAGGCCTATCAGGTGTTCGGCGTCAGTGCGCTCTGCCTGCTTGTCCCGCTCGTCTTCCTGCCGTGGCGGTTGCTCGCCGGCGGCGCGCCGCACATCGTCAGGAAGGCGCAGGCCGGCCTTGCCGAGGAAGGCTGGACGTTGCTTGCCGCGATGCGCCACCACGCCTTCTGGGCGCTGTTCTCCACTTTCTTCTTCACGGCGGTCGCGATGTATGCGCTGACGGCGCAGATCGTCGCCTACTTGATCGATGTCGGCTTCCCGCCGCTCCAGGCCGCGACCGCCTGGGGCTTCTCCGGCGTCGCGCTGTTCGTCGGCATGCTCGGCGTGTCCACGCTCGACGGCATCATCGGCCGCCGTCCCAGCGTGCTGTTCAGCTACGGCGTGTCGATCCTCGGCATCATCCTGCTCTGGCTGTTGCAGTGGTATCCGAACTACTGGCTGCTGACCGGATTTGTGATCTGTTTCGGCAGCATGATCGGCTCGCGCGGCCCGCTGATCACCGCGACCGCGCTGAAAATCTTCCGCGGCGAGCGCGTCGGCACGATCTACGGCACCATCATGATCGGCAGCGGCCTCGGCTCGGCGCTCGGCTCCTGGGGCGGTGGCCTGCTCCACGACTGGGCCCACAGCTACAATCCGCTGATCGCCTTCGCGCTCGTCAATGTCGTGCTCGGCCTGATCCCGTTTTTGGTGGTGCCGGCGCTGCGGCGCTGAGTCGAGGGCTCATGAATTTGGCACGTCGACGGCCCCTCCCCACAGGCACATGGGGAGAGGCCGAAGGCTACGATGTCTTTCGCTCAGTCGATGTCGCGGCAATCGTCGCCGCGGTGATCGCGACCGCAGGAGCCGCGGTCATGGGCTTCCTCCCGGCCATCGCCGGTGCCTGGCGTGAACGACACGCCACGCAGCGCCTCGCCGGAGTTCGCGGTCCGCAGCGTGACGAAGCGCTCGCCGGCCGGCAGCGTCGCAGCGGAAAGCTTGTCCGTGATCATCACGAGCTTGTTCGGATCGGCACCCTGGTCGCCGCTGCCGCTCACCGTGGAGGTGATCGCCCAGATCGACACGCTGCCGTCGCGGTTGACCCGGCCGGTAATGTTGCGCAGGCCGTCGGTCGCCGGTGACCACGGCTTGCCGGTCGCGGCGTTGTTGCCGGTCGGATAGCCCTGCACCGTGTAGGGCACACCGAGGTCAAGTCCCGCCTGCAAGGTGTAGGCCTGCTTCCACGCGCCGGCCGTGCTGTCGAACACCCACTTCTGCAATCCGGCTGATGTCTGCGCCTTGGCAGCGGTATAGCCGTTCGATGTCGGGTCGAATGTCGCGGTGCCGTTGCCTTCGTCGGCGACGTAGAGCGTGTGCGCGTCGGCGAACCAGATGCCGAACGGGAACGAGGTTGTGCTTTTGAGCGCAGTCGGGAAACCGCTCAGCACGCACATGTTATACGGCGTGACGCCCTGCCCCGCCAACTTCGAGCCATCGTAGAAGATCTGCGTCGTCGGCAGCGATGCAGACGGAGCCGGCACGCCGACGCCGTTCGGGCACGCCTTCGGACTGCCGTTGGCGGCGTTGCCGGTGGTGTCGATGAAGTAGACGGTGTTGATGCCGTTACCGCCGCTGCCCTTGGTCGTGTAGATCACGTTGTTGAACACGGTGAGGCCGCGGAAATTGGTGTCCTTGCCGATCTTGTCGGCCTTTTGGCCGAGTTCGGTGATGTTGAAGCTGCCGAGCGGGAAAGGTCCGCCCGGATCTGCCTGGCGAGCGAGCGGCACGTCGGCCTCTCGCGCGATCTGCATGCCGGCGCCTGCGATGACCCCGGCGGGCTGCGGGTTGCCGCCGTTGCCCGCGTTGCCGGCGGTGTAGAACACGCCGGCACCATGCCGATCGTTGAACACCGCAGCGCGGCCGTTGTTGCCGCTATAGCCGTTCACCTTGGTGAAGTGGAAGCGACCGTTCTCATCGACTTCAGCGACCAGACGATAATAGGTGCCGGGCACCGGATTGGTCGAATCGATGACGTCGGGGGTGTTGGAGTTCGACACGTCGATGGCGCCGATCGGAGCGAGATAGCCCATGAAGGTCACGCTGCGATGATCGAGCGACAGATTGAGCGCCAGCTCGGATTTTGACGAGAAGCTGGTGACCATCTGGTCCTTGGTTTGGGACACGCCGCGCTGAGCACTGTTCGGCACCTCAAGCGACTGCACGTGTCTGCCGTCGAGACGCAGCTCGTCGAGCAGGATCTTCGCGGTCAGGCCGAACGAGCCGTCGACGCCGTCGTTGTTGAACACGGTCGGATAAGTGCCGTCCGCCGTGGCGGTCACGCAATTGGGCGACACACAATTCGGCGGCAACTGGGTCACGCCGGGCGTGATGGTGACGGCGTTGTTGACGAACACCGCACGGCTTAACAACAGATGACCCGGCCGGAAATGAACGTCGTCGCCGTCGGCGTGCGCAAGACTGCTGGCGAGCGCCGTGGAGGCGAGCAGCGTCAGCGCAACAACCGGCCGAGACAGCGGAAGCCCCACAGGCGGGCGCAATCCTTTGGCGATCATTGCTTTTCTCCCAATGTAAGATCTTCTCAGAAAACGAGGGCGCATAGCCGCCCGCGATGTCGGCGGTCGGCGCGCGCAATCTGCGGGCGGACTGTTACGGGCGTGCGACAATCGACCGCATGTCCACTGCGGCATCTCACTCGTCACGATGGATGATCCGGTCAGCTAGGTCCGGCGATCTCGTCCGGGCCGTCGGCTGAAGCCGAGGGAATGAACCGACGCGCTAATTGTTCGTCGTCGGCAGATCGTTCGGCCCGTACTGCTTGAACTCGAAGATCTTGCGCGTCAGGCCCGGCGCCAGCGCCGAGATCGGGTTGACGCGCAGCACCGGCTGGTTGGGCGTGCCGACCACTTCATAGGTCACGCCGATCAGGCCTTCATTGCTGCCGGCGCCGAGGAAAATCCCGAAGAACGGTATCTGGCCGAACATGTTGTTCAAGCCGTACATCGGAATGAAGGTGCCGTTCATCCGCACCTGGTTGCCGACATAATCGATGCTGCCTTCGATGGTCGCGCCGATGCTCGGTCCCTTGACCACGCCGTTGCGGATCGAAAGCTGGCCGCTCTGGCGTGTGAACTCGGCGCGCAACGCGTCGAACCCGATGCCGTTCTGGGTGCTGACCGGCCCGCCGGCGACGGCGCGGTCGAGCTGGGTTTCACCCTTCACCGAGAAGCCGGTGATATTGATGAGTCCTTCCCTCGGGCTCGGCTCGGGGATCGGCGGCTCCATCGCCAGCGTGAGCTGGCCGCCGACCACCTTCGAATAGGTGTCGATGAAGCGCAGGAACGCGCCTGCATCGCCGGTCTGCAGATAGATCACCTCGCGGCCCTGCTGGCGACCGCGCATATCGACGCTGACGGGAGTGGCTTGGCCGCCGACCTTGCCGCTCAGCGTGAACGCCTTGAAGAACCCGTTGCGGCGCGAGATCTTGGCGTCGACAGCGCGCAGCGCCTCGCCGTTGAAACCGGCCACCGCGCCGAGCTTCAGGTCGACATCGAAATCGGTGGTCTTGGCCTTGCTCTTGGGATCGCTGTCACGGCCGGAGATCGCCGACTTCAGAAATCCGCGGCCATCGAACACGTCGCCGCGCATCGTCACCTTGATGACGCCGTCGGGACCTCGATCGGCCCGCAGCGATGTCTTGTCGCCGTCCGACGGCGCATAGGTCGGGAAGTTCGCATTCATGAGATCGCCGTTCTGGTCGACCTCGAGCGCGCCCTTGATCGAGACACCGCTGCCTTCGATCGAGATATCCTCGAACCGCGTCGACTGCCCTTTCGGCACCACATTGAAGGTCGCCTTGCCGCCCCTGCCCTGCGCCTTGACCCATCCGGGCAAAATGTTGTCGAGCTTGAGCTGGGTCAGGTCGGCCTCGACGCCCATCTTGGTGGTGGGATTGTCGCCGCTGCCGATCTTGCCGCTCAGCTTGATCGGGATCGCGCCTGACACTGCGGGGCCGAGATCAAGCCCGAGCCGGGCGCGGCTCGCGTCGTCGAGCGTCGCCTGCAGCTTGACGTCGGCATCGCCATCAGCCGGCTTGCGGTAATCGAGCGAGGCCGCCTGTCCGTTGATCTTGACGTCGCCCTTGACCTGGAAGCCGGCGTTGCTCGCAATCACCTTCAGCGTGTTGGCCTCGAGCTTCTGGTTCATCACCAGCTTGTCGACGGCAACGCCGGAGATGTCGGCGGTGACGGAATATTGCGTGTCGGCCTTGGTCAGCCCGCCCGTCACCGGCATGCCGAGATTGATCGTGGCCGTGACGTTGCCCTTGCTGGCATTGGGATCGATCGGTGGACCTGAGAGATCGCTGAGCCGGTCGGATGCGAGGATTTCGGCGGCAGCCGGCACCGGACAGTCGACCCGGAACTTGACCTTCGACGGCGACGGCTTCGGGGCCATGTCCGGCACCTCGAAGCTGAAATCCGACAGCGTGATCTTGCGGCCTGCCGGCGTGTCGGCGATGCCCTGGTTGATGGTCACGGTCGCGGTGCGGCCGGTCACCCTGGCCTTCAGATCCGCATCATGCACCGCAGGCATCTTGTCCACCGGACGCACCGTGACACCCGAAGCGACGATGTTGACCGAGAGGCCGTCATCCGGGATCGGCGGTCCCTTGCGCGACAGATTATGCACCGGCGAGTTGACGCCGACATCGATGCGCTGGAGCGTGCCGCGGTCGATCCGCTCGAGCACCCAATCGCGCACCTCGGGCACGATGATGATCGGCCACATCCGCTTCAGGGCCGAGGCCGACATCGGCGTGCCGGCAAAGCCGAGTTGCAACCGCGGCTCGCCCGAATAGTCGATGCTGCCGGTGCCGGCGACCCCGATCTCGCCATTGCTGATATCGGCCTGAGTCAACAGCACCCGCTTCTTCTCAGTGTCGAACCGGAAACCGATGTTGATGCGATTGAAGATCAGCGGCGGTTCGTCCTTGTCGGCGCCGGCCAGCACGATGGTGCCCCCGGACAGGCCCGCCTGCCAGTCGGTGACGTTGTCGTTCGGCGGCTCGAGATGGCCGAGCAGCGTGATGCGGTTGGCGCCCGAGACGATCTTGATCGGCGCCAGCAACACGCGGCGGCCCGAATCCCATTCGACGCTCATCTCGGCCGAATCGACCGGCATCGGGTAGTCGGGCGTGTCGGTGTCGATGATGTTGCCGGCGCCGACATTGAGCTTGCCGCGAAAATAGGTCGGCAGGCCGTCGCGGCCGAGTTCGCCCCTCATCTCGCCCGACAGCGGCAGGTCGGCGGTGTAGGTGAGGTCCTTGGTCCTCATCGCGAGCAGAATGTTCCGCGTGGAAACCTTGTCCGCCTTGATGTCGACCGAGCGCACGCCGTTCTGCTGCGGTCCAATCAGCACGCGCACCGACCAGGGCTTTGCGCCGTCTTCGCCGAAGCTGAGCGCAACCCCGCCGCCGCTCGGGCGCCGCAGGCTCAGGCTGATATTCTCAAAGCTCCATTTGTTGCCGCGCTGCTGGTCGTCGACGACGAGATTGCCGTTCTTCAGGCCGATCTCGTTGAGGTTCTGACCGTCGAGACCGGTCAGGCTGAGGCTGTCGAGCCAGTCGAGGCCGGCGAGCAGCCCGCTCTGGGCCGAATCGGGTGCGGTGGCCGAGGGGCCGGGGGCAACCGGAGGCAAGGCAACCGGCGGCGGCGGTGCAGCGGTCGACGGCCGCGGGAATGTCGGCGGCAACCCCGCCTCGCGCTTGGATGCAACGCCGGTGGCGAGCGGTTTTGCGGTGTCGCCGGCGGACACGGTGACATTGCCGTCCGGCGTGATGCGCACCGACAGTTCCGCATCGACCAGATTGAGGCTCTCCGCCCGCAACTGGCCCATCAGCAAGGCCGTTCCGGACAAGCGCACTTCGGCTTTCGGCGCGCTGGCGACGACCGCATGGTCGCGGTCGCGGACGATGATGTCACGGATGCGCACCGCGATCCTGACGCGGCCGGCGCGCTCGATCTGCGTCCCGCCGACCTCGACCGTGTTGCCGTGGCCGATATTCTCCTCTATCGCCGCCGCCAGCCATGGCGTCGCCAAATCGAGATTGATCGGACCGGCGCCGAGCCGCCACCACAATGCGCCGAAGCAGGTCGCGAACAGCACGACCAGCACGACGAGGACCAGTCCGATGCGACGGATCCAGCGTTCGCGCTTCAGCCAGCGCTGCATGCCGGAGCAGAAATCGGTGAAACGATGCAGGTTGGTGTTGGAACGCGACAGCAATTGCCGCGCACGGTCGCCCGCCGCCTCATCCTGCTCGTCCCACGCGCCGTCGTCTTCCCATTGCGAGAAGTCAGTCCCGGCGCGCGAATTTGGACCTTGCGGCGACGTGTTCCTTGCCATTGCCTCTCGGTGCTGACGGCGAAGCTGATCGCCGCCATCGGGGCGCCCGTCGACTGTTATCGAGCGCTCCCTTGCCGGCATCGCCGCCTATCCTCGCCTAATCATGTTACTCGCCGATGGCCCTCGGAACGGACCAAACCAATCAATCGAAAGCCAATTCAGCAAGCGGACGGGTAATGCGTCGAATTCCTTGTCACCATACTCCGTGGCCATCAAACTTGCCCAGCGGCCGATGCGAATCCGGCCGCTGCGAATGAGACCCGCAATACCCCAATGGTTGATCTTCGGAAAGCGACGAAAGGAAGGCGTATGTCCAAGAAAACGCGCAAGAAATCCTCCAACACAACCGGAAAGCGGGTCGCAACAAAAGTTGCGCGCGCCGCAGGCGCAAGCACTGGGAAGTCCGCGACGAAAACCCGCACAACGGTTGCGAAGAAGGCAGCGGCCAAAACCGCAAAGACCAAGAGCGCAGCGGGTGTTCCTAGCAAAGCCTCGCACAAGGCCGCATCGAAACCGTTAAAGCCGAAGGCGGCCGCAACCGTGACCAAGTCGTCCGCCGTCACACTCACTGAGGGCGCCGCGGCGCCCGGCTTCGACCTGCCGCGCGACGGCGGAGGCAGCGTTTCACTGAGGGATTTTGCAGGCAAGAAGCTGGTGCTGTTCTTCTATCCCCGCGCCGATACCCCCGGCTGCACAAGGGAGGCGATCGACTTCACCCGGCTCAAGGACGAGTTCGCGGCTTCAGGGGCCGAGGTGGTCGGCATTTCCGCCGATACGGTTAAGGCGCAGGAGTCATTTCGAATCAAACACCAGCTGTCGGTGCCGCTGGTCTCGGATCCTGCCCATCAGATGCTGGAGGCGTATGGCGCCTGGGGCGAAAAATCCATGTATGGCAGGACCTTCATGGGGATTATTCGCACCACGGTTCTGGTCGATTCCGGTGGAAAAGTTGCCCGCATCTGGCGCCACGTGAAGGTCGACGGCCATGCCGAGGCGGTATTGGAGGCCGCCCGATCGCTCTGACGGACGGGTTCCGTTTCCTGAAAATTAACCATGGCGAGCTCAAATCGGCCCCGCAAATTAGCCGTACGGAGCTTGGTCCGACCGGCCGCGGGAGTACCGATGTCGAGCCGGTCCGGTCATCACCAGAAACACCATCATCCTCAGGACCATGGCCGGACGCCGGCACGCCGTCCGGTCGCGCAGCAAGCAGCGGCGGCGGCTTCCGGCGAGGGCTATACGCTGGTCCATGCCGGCAAGCAGGTCCGGTTCGGACCGGTGGTGTTCTGGATCGCGGTCGGCACCGTGGTCCTGCTCGGCATGTGGTCGGCGGCGACTGCGACCTATTTCGCGTTCCGTGACGACGTCCTGACCCGGCTGATCGCACGCCAGGCCGAGATGCAATACGCCTATGAGGACCGCATCTCGGAGCTGCGCTCCAAGGTCGACCGCACCACCAGCCGCCAGCTGCTCGACCAGGAGCAGTTCGACCAGAAGCTCGACCAGATCATGAAGCGGCAGTCGGCGCTGGAATCGCGCGCCACCGCGCTCGGCGCAATGCCCGATGCGACCACTACAGGATCGATCAAGCCGCAGGGCCGCGCCGACGCCGCGCCGTCATCCGGCACGCCAAAGCCCTCCCCGATCAGCGACACCGTGATCTTCGTGGCGCCGCCGGATCGCGAGGCGCGGCTGGAATCGCGCGCGCCGCTGATCGCCAAGGCGCAGCCGAACCAGTTCGCCAAGGCCCAGGGCGTCGACAACGTCCTGGTCCGCCTGCAGACCTCGCTCGACCAGGTCGAGCGGCGCCAGGTCGCAGCGCTCTCCTCGGTCGAGGACGGCATCGAATCGCGGGTGCGCCGGATGCGCGGCGTGATCTCCGATCTCGGCCTCAACATGGCGCAACTCGAAGCCGCGACGCCGCGCTCCGGCATGGGCGGCCCCTATGTGCCGGTAAAGCTCGCGCCAGATGCCGGCGCGTTCGAGCGCCAGCTCTACCGCATCAACATCAACCGCGCGCAGATGCAGCGCTTGAACCAGACGCTCGCGCTGGTGCCTTACCGCAAGCCCGTGGTCGGCGAGGTCGAATTCACCAGCGGCTTCGGCGTGCGCTCCGATCCGTTCCTCGGCCGTCCGGCAATGCACACCGGGCTCGACTTCCGCGCCGCGCAGGGCGATCCGGTGCGCGTCACCGCCAACGGCAAGGTGGTGTCGGCGGGCTGGGCCGGTGGCTACGGCCGCATGGTCGAGGTCGATCACGGCAATGGCCTCTCGACCCGCTACGGCCATCTCTCCGAGATCGGCGTCAAGGTCGGTGAGTACGTCAAGATCGGCCAGGTGATCGGCGCTGTCGGCTCGACCGGCCGTTCCACCGGTCCGCATCTGCACTACGAAACCCGCATCGACGGCGAAGCGGTCGATCCGCAGAAATTCCTCCGCGCCGGCGTCCGGCTCAGCGCAGGCTAAAGCCTCCAATCACGCGGCACGTTCTGAAACCGGCGCTGGCCCAAGCCTGCGCCGGTTTTGTCTTGCCGGATTAGCGGCGGCCACCGCCGCCCATGCCGCCGGGCGGCCCGCCGCCACCGAATCCGCCGCCGGGCCCGAATGGGCCACCGCCGCCACCACCGGGGCCGAATGGTCCGCCGGGCGAGCCGAAGCCGCCCGGACCCGGGCCGGTCGTTCCGCCATTCAGAGGATCAGGCGCAGGACCGCCACCACCAGGCGGCGCGCCACCGGGCGCACCGGACGGCCCGCCAGGGCCGCCACTTGGCCCGCTACCACCGGGGCCGCCACCACCAGGCGCGCCGCGCCCGCCTGGTCCGGACCCATGTCCCGGCCCGGAGCCGCCGCCGGAGCCGCGGCCCGGCGTGCCGGGGCTCTTCACCGTCGAGCCCGGGAATTTGGTGACCGATTGCACCGACTCGACGCGCAGCTCGCGCGTCCCCGACAGCTGCGCATTGACGACCACGCGCGTATCAGCCGCCGGCGAAAAGCGCGAGTGATCGCGCGCGACGAAACCGGAGCCGAGCTGCAGGTCATTGCCGACCCGCCGCACATAGGCCTCGATCAACAGCCGCTTGGCGCCGGTGAGATCGGAGAAGTCGTCGGCGCGGCTGCGCGAGACCTGCATCACGCCCTGCGTGACATGGCCTTCGGCCTGCACGCGCTGACCGGCCAAAGCCGCATCGACGCCGCTGAGCTTGAGCTCGCCGATCCGCAAGCTACCCGCGCGATCGCGCTCGAGCGGTCCCGCGACACGCATCGCAGCGTCATGGCGCTCCTGCACCAGGCTTGCGACGACCACACCGTCGGTGCGGCGCAGCCCGAACACGGCGACATGCGCGCCGACCTTCAGCCAGCCCTCGCGGCCGCTCCAGGCGACCTTCTGGCCGAGCACCGTCAGCTCGCCCGATTTCATCTGCTCGACCGGCCCGGTCACTTCGCTCGCCACGTCGATCCGCTTGGTCGACAGCGAGCCGCCGGCATCGCGCTCCGCCACCACGCGCGCGAGCTGCCCGATCCGCAGCGCCTTTGCGTTCGCCGCCTCGCCGTCGATCCGGACTGGCACGTCGGCCGCATAGGCGACGCGCTCACCGTTGACGTAGATCGAGCCGAACCGCTGGATCACGCCGACAATGCCGGTGCCACCGATGCCCTGGTCGGAGCCGGTGATGCCGGTGCCGCCGATGCCCTGATCGTTGCCGCGCTTCTTGACTTGCGCGCCCGCGAGCGACGTTCCGGCCAGCCAGAAGCCGATCAGCAGCGCGCGACGGGAAATAACAGGCGGGCCTTTCATGCCGCACCGCCTTCGTCGGCATCGTCATCAACCGGGCCGTCGGGGCCCTCGCGATAGATGTAGATGCCGAAATTCCAGCGGTAGTCGCCGCCCTTGTCCTTGGCCAAGGCGCGGTTGGCCTCGCGGTTGGCGACCTTCAGCGCCTCCATCGCGAGCTCGCGCGAGCGCCCCTCGAGCCGTTTTGCCAGTTTGGCCGACAGTCCGTCGTAATGCACCGCGCGTTCGAGGAAACGCGGCGTCGCCGACGACACGTTCATCTCGGCGGCCGCGACGTGGTCATGCAGGTTGCGGCCGAGATAATGCCATTTGCGGTCGTCGTCGCCATGCGGGACGAAGGCCTCCTCGACCAGCATGATCTCGTCGTCGTCATTGATGGTCACGAGCTTGCGGTCGAGCCATTCGTCGAGCACGGCGCGCGGCCTCACGTCCTTGGTGATCGATTCGACCAGCGTCTCGAACGACGGCGCGCCGCCATCGGCGGTGCGCGGCAACGGCAGCGGATCGCCCTTCATGTCGGTGAATTCGGGCGCGGCCAGCCAGCGCGCGATGATCGCGCTGGTGCGCGACAATGTCGCCGGCACCGCATTGACCGGCGCGCCCGCTCCGCGCAACCGCGCGACCTCCTTGCGGTGGATGCCGGTCAGCAGGCTGACGCGGCTGTCGGTCTGCTCCTTGCCCTCGAGCGCGAAGTCGTGTTCGGCGACGTTGACATAGAGCTCGCGCAACAGCTGGGTCAGCGCCGGAAATGTCATGCCGCCGCGCACGCAAAGCCGCACCAGCGGGCGCAGCATTCGCGCCAGTGGCGAGTGCAGCTTCGCGGCAGTGATCGGCGCAGCCGATCCCGGCTTCGGCTTCGGGGGCTTGGCATTCATGCCTAACTTTTAGCCGCCCGCCGCGTGGGACACAATCCCACCGTTTCGCCCACCTCGCTTGACGTGTGACATTTTCCCACTTATGGGAAACAAAAGTAACCTCCGGACACGGCGCGGCCTGCGGGCGCCGATATCCCTACGGACCGCTCCATGACGCCTGCCCGATTCGACCTTGCGATCGCGGAAGCCTGCCGGATCGCCCAGGTTCCCTACGAGGAGTTCGTGTCGACGGTGATGGCGGGCGGCTATCCCTGCCTGCCGGGCGTGGCGCCCGGTTCGCCGCGCCGCTTCGGCGAGACCGACCTGCTGGCGCTGTACATCTATGGCCGCCTGCTCGCCTTCGGCTTCGGCGGCCTGCGCGCCGGCGAATATGCCTGCCGCGCGCATGCCGGCCTCACCGCCGAGCCGCGCGCGAACTCGATCTCGATCGCGCTGACTGCGGATGGCGGCAAGCGCGTCGTCATCGAGGAGGATTTGCAGCGGCCCGCGGCCGCGATGCTGCCCGAGCGGATCCATTTCGACATCCCCGCCATCCGCCGCCAGTTGCAGCCATCGACGACGGGCAGCACGGCCGAGCCGGCCTGACACCTCGCTAGCACTCCCGACCTGCTTGCCTCGCACCATCACGGCGCGATCGCGCCGGCATGCGATCCGATGCCTCCTGTCAAAAAAGTTATCCACCGCCACACGTGGGACATAATCCCACATTTTAGTCCAATGCCATTGACGTGTGAAATCTTCCCACGTATCCAGAATCCATTCAGCAGGGAATCCGACACAATGTCTCTTCGTTCGGCCCACGAACCCGGTTCGTCTTGCGAACCCAGTTCGTATCGCGAACCCGGTCGGTTCGCCGCCACCACACTCCGTTTCACGCCGCAGGCAGGCTTCTGCTTCGCGCCGCAGGCGCCTTGCGGCCCGATCGAGCCGGTGTTTCCGGCGCTGCTGCGCTCGCTGGTGTTCGCCGCCGCGCTGGCGCTGCCGTTCGTCGTCGCCCTGTTCGTCGCATGATCCGGATCGAGCCGCCCATGATTGGTCTCAACGCGCCGGCCCGGCGTCCGTCGGTTCTCCACATCTTCAAGGTCTACTACCCCGACCTGTTCGGCGGCACGCTGACCGTGATCCGCGACATCTGCGGCTCCCTGAAGGACACGTTCGACGCCGCCGTGCTGGTCTGCTCGCGCGCAGGCGGCGAGCGGCAGATCGTGGTCAATGACGTTGCGGTCGAGCGCGTGCATTCGTTCGGCGACGTGCTGTCGCTGCCGGCGGCGCCGACCTATCCGTGGCGGCTGTGGCGCCGCATCGCCGAGCACGATCTGCTCGCGCTGCACGCCCCCTTCCCGCTCGCCGACCTGGTGTTCGCGCTCGGGCTCGGCCGCGCGCGTCCACTGGTGGTGCACTGGCATGCCGATATCGTCTCGCACGCGGCCTTGCGCTTTCTGGTCGAGCCGATGATGCGGCGGACCTTGCGCCGTGCCGCCGCGATCATCGTCTCCGACCCGGTGCTGGTCGAAACCACGCCGCTGCTGCAGGAATTTGCCGACAAGTGCCACGCCGTTCCGTTCGGCGTCGATGTCGAGAAGTATGACCGGCCCGCCGCGCAAGCCGACGACGTCAACGCCCGCGGCCGCCTCGTCCTCGCCTGCGGCCGGCTGGTGCCCTACAAGGGTTTTGACGTGCTGGTGCGCGCCGCCCACGCCCGCAATTTCGAGGTCTGGATCGTCGGCGAGGGCCGTGAGCGCGAGCATCTCGAGCAGTTGATCCGCGACTACGGCTTGCAGGATCGCGTCCGCCTGCTCGGCTCGGTGTCCGAGAGCGAACGCGTCAAGCTGATGCGCATCGCCGACGTCTTCGTGATGCCGTCGGTGACCAATGCCGAGACCTTCGGGTTGGCGCAGCTCGAGGCGATGGCGGCGAGCCGTCCGATCGTCAACACCGCGCTCGACACCGGCGTTCCGCATGTCGCCCGCGACGGTCTCGAGGCCATCACCGTGCCGCCCGGCGATCCCACAGCCCTCGCCGACGCGATCGAGACGCTGATCAACGATCCCGGGCGGCGCCGCCGCATGGGCCAGGCCGCGCGCCATCGCGCGATCACGAAATACTCGACATCAGCCTTCAAGGAGGGGGTGGAGACGGTGTACCGCAAGGTCGTCACTGAAGAGGCCGCCGCAAAGGACGCAGGGTCGTCAGCCCCAGCCCCGCGCCCCCGAACGGCCGGTCTCGTCGGCGCGATCCAGATCGCGGCAGCGCTGGCCTGGTCAGACGTTCGCCATCGCTACGTCCGCTCCCTCCTTGGACCCTTCTGGATGTCGATCCAGATGGCGATCATGGTGGCCGTGCTCGGCTCGGTCATCGGCCATCTCTCCAACGCCAGCGCGGTGGCGCGGCTGCCGATGCTGGCGGCGAGCCTCACCGCCTGGACCTTCCTCAACAGCGTCGTGCTCGACGCCACCACCGCGCTGCAGGGCTCGGCCAGCCTGATCAAGGATCGCGCGCTGCCGCCGGTGATCTTCCTGCTGCAATGTACCTTCCGCCAGGCGCTGTTCGCGGCTCACAACGCGGTCGTGCCGCTGATCCTGTGGCTCGCGCTGACGCCGCGGGATGTCGGCGGCGCGATCGCCGCCCTGCCGGGCCTCGTCCTGTTCGTCATCTGCACGCTCGGCGTCAGCCTCGTGCTCGGCGCGCTGGCGACGCGCTACCGCGACATCAAGCCGATCATCGAGTCCTCGCTGACGCTGGCCTTCCTGGCCTCGCCGATCATCTGGACGCCTGAGATGATCGATCGCGGCTCTACCGTGATGCGGCTCAATCCGCTGACCCATCTGTTCGCGGTCTGGCGCGACCCGCTGGCATCGGGCCATGTCGCGACGACGAGCGTGATCTACGTGCTGGCCTGCCTTGCCGCGCTCGCGATCGCGGCGACCGTGACGGTCGCTCAATTGCGCAAAGCGGCATTCTGGATCTAGCACATGGCAAGCATCGACCTCCGCGACGTCTGTCTCGATTATCCGCTGTACGGCGCTTACGATTTTTCGCTGAAGCGCCGCCTGCTCGGCCGCCTGTTTCGTCAGGCCAGCGAGATGCGCACCATCCGTGCGGTGGACAACATCTCGATCGAGGCGAAGGCCGGCGCCCGCATCGGCCTCGCCGGGCCGAATGGCTCCGGCAAGTCCACTCTGCTGCGGCTGATCGCCGGCGTGTTTCCGGCAACCAGCGGCGAGATGCAGATTTCCGGCAACATCGTGCCACTGCTTGGCCTCGGCGCCGGCGTCAACCTCGATTTCGTCGCCGCCGACAACATCAACCTGCTGCTGCGGATCTCCGGCCGCAAGCCGACGCCGGCGATCCTGGACGAGATCTGGGCGTTCACTGAGCTGGAAGAACGTATGCAGCGGCTGCCGCTGCGGATGTTCTCGTCGGGCATGCTGATGCGCGTGCTGTTTGCGACCGCGACCGCGTTTCCCGCCGACATCCTGCTGCTCGACGAATGGCTCAGCGTGGTCGACGAGAATTTCTCGGCCAAGGCCGAGCAGCGGCTGCGCAAGATGGTCGAGGCCGCGGCGATCGTGATCATCGCCTCGCACGACCAGGGGCTGCTGCGCCGGACCTGCAACCGCATCATCAATCTCGATCACGGCCGCATCACCAGAACCGTTGCGCTGGATCCGCCTATCCCGCATCACCTCAAGCTCAGAGAAATAACCGCATGACAAAGATCCTGGTCGTCAGCGAGGCGCTCGGCGAACCCAACCACAAGCGCGGCATCTTCCATTTCACGCGCGAACTGATCCGCTCGCTGGCCGGCGACGGCCACGAGCTGACGCTGTTGGTCGAGACCACGCGCCGCTATCGCAAGCTGCGCCAACGCCAGCAGCGCACCAGGCTGCTGCCCGACGGGTCGCGGCTGATCGAATTGCTCGCGCTCTATCGTTTCCTCGACGAGGCCGACATGAATGCGCCTGTGATGCGCAGCAGCGGCGGTCTGCGCCGAACCGTCGACTGGTTCCGCGGCAAGCTGCGCGCGGCGACCTCGCTGGAATTCGCGGTCAGCTTCCTACGCGCGCTCCATCTGCTGCCCGCCGGCGTCAGCCTGATCGAGAACCACGCCGACGGCCTCGAATACATCCCGACCGATTTGCGTCATCTCAGGCTGTTCGGCGACTTCCTGCTCGAGCCCGGCTTCTACAGCTATCAGGACACCTCGGCACTGCTGCGGCTGCCGCCGCCGCGGGTCGATGCGCGCGGCTATGACGTCATCCTCGTCGACACGCCGACGCGGGTCGCGATCCAGCGCAAGCGCGGCGCCAAGGTAATCTGCGTGGTGCACGACCTGCTGCCGCTCACCGACCTCAAGCTCAGCGACGTCGCAACCCGGCTGTTCCTGTCGCGGCTGTTCACCAGCCTGCAACAGGCCGACGAGCTCGCCTTCGTTTCGAATTACAGCCTGGGCCGCTTCCGCGCTTTGCTGCCGCAGTTCGCGCATCTGCCGGCGCGGGTGGTCTATCCCCGCACCAGGTTCGATGCACAGGCGCTGCCGGCAGCTTGTGCGCCGAGCGGACGGCCATACTTCGTCGTGATCGTCTCCGCCGAGCCGCGCAAGAACCTCGCCGCGGTCATCCGCGCCTTCCGCAAATTGCCCCAGGCCGATCTCGTCGTGATCGGCTACACCGGCGCGCCCAGCCTGACCCGCAATGCGCCACCCAATGTCCGCTTTTCCGGCTATGTCGAGGAATACGAGAAGGCCGCCCTGATTGCCGATTCCCATGGCCTGATCATGCCGAGCCTCGCCGAAGGCTTCGGCGTCCCGATCATCGAGGCGCTGGCCGTCAACACGCCAGTGCTGTGCTCCGACATTGCCGTGTTCCGCGAAGTCGCCGGCGAGCTCGCCGATTATTTCGACCCGTTCTCGATCGAGTCCATCAGCGCCTCGGTCACCCGGGTTCTGGCCGAGCAAGAGCAATGGCGCGACCGGATCCGCGAGTGCCGGACCGAGCTCGCCGAGCGCTTCGGCCACCACACCCAGGCGCGCGACCTGCTGTCGCATCGGCCGGCCCCCGATGTCGCGACCGCCGCGGCGGCGCTCACCGCCGCGATGGCGACCTTCAACGGCGCGACCGCGCACAGTGTGTGACGGGTCATGAGCACCGATTCCGACTCCATCCGTCTCGCCATCGCGCCGGTCCTGCACTGGCGGGATCGCGTCCGCGCCTGGCCTGGTTCGGCTGCCTATGCCCGCGCGACCAATATTCTGATCGCACTCGCAGCGGCGTCGCTGCCGTGGTCGACGACCGCGCTCGCCGTCTTCATGCTGCTGTGGCTGGTCGCCGTGATCCCGACCTTCGACTGGGAGCAGTTCATTCTCGACCTGGCGCAGCCGGCCTTTGCATTGCCGGTCGCGCTGGTCGCGCTCGCGGTGCTCGGCCTGGCCTGGTCGGAAGCCGGCTGGACTGAGCGGCTGCAAGGCATCAAGCCGCTCGGCAAGCTATTGCTGCTGCCGTTCCTGCTCGGCTACTTCCAGCGCTCGCAGCGCGGGCTTTGGGTGTTCCTGGCTTTCCTGGTGTCATGCACGCTGCTGATGATGCTGTCCTGGATCGTGCTGGCGCTGCCGCAGCTCAAGCTCGCGCACACCGCCTCCGACGGCGTGCCGGTCAAGAACTACCTCGACCAGAGCCAGGAATTCGTGCTGTGCGCCTTCGCACTGATGCTGCCGGCGTTGACCGCGCTGCGGGCCCGGCAATGGCGCATCGCGGCCGGCACCCTCGCGTTGATCCTGCTGTTCGTCGCCAACATGTTCTACGTCGTCTCGGCGCGGACCGCGCTGGTCACCATGCCGGTCTTGCTGGTCGTGTTCGCCTCGCTGCATTTGTCCCGCCGCGCCACGCGGCTGCTGTTCGCCGCTGTCGCGCTGGCGAGCCTGCTGGTGTGGACGACGTCGCCCTATCTGCGCCAACGCATCGCCGACGTCGGCGTCGAGTATCGCGCGCACGATACCTCAGGGATCGCCTCCACCGCGCAGCGCCTGACCTATTGGCGCAAATCAGTGAAGTTCATCACCGAGGCGCCGCTCATCGGGCACGGCACCGGCGCGATCAGGCACCTGTTCACGCTGGATGCGACAGGACAAACCGGCCTCGAGGCCGAGGTGATCAACAACCCGCACAACCAGACCTTCAATGTCGCGATCCAGTGGGGGCTCATTGGCGTGCTGCTGCTGTACGCGATGTGGATAGGCCACATCCGCCTGTTCGCCGGCCGCGATCTCGTGACCTGGATCGGCCTCGCAATCGTCGTGCAGAACATCACGAGCTCGCTGCTGAACTCGCATCTGTCCGATTTTCACGAGGGCTGGATGTACGTGATCGGCGTCGGCGTCGCCGGCGGCATGGCGCTGCGCGCCCGCCGGAGAAGATCTTGGCGGACACCTGTGGTGCGCCGCCGCGCTAATACCGCGCAACATATTCGGTGTCGTCCCGGCGAAGGCCGGGACCCATAACCACCGATGCTGCTTGTCGCGCAACGCTGGAACGACAAGTCCCGTTTACAACGACCGCCGCGGCGTATGGGTCCCGGCCTTCGCCGGGACGACGGTGGTGTTGCGATACAAGCAGTGCCTCCCATGACCGCCTACCGCGTCGCGTCGTGCCCGACCTCTCCCGTGATGACGTCGCCGAACAGCTCCCACGCTTCGCCGTTGAATCGCATCAACTGCATCTGCTCGATCGGGTAGTAATCGTCGGGCGAGGTGTTGACCATGATGCCCGGCAGCATCAGGTCGGAGTGGAAGTCCTTCAGGCTGGCCGCCTGCTTCATGACGTTCTCGCGCGTGAGATTGTCGCCGCATTGCTTCAGCACCTGCATCATCGCCTCCGACTGCACATAGCCGTAGACGTTGTTGAAATTGGCCTTGTCCCCGTCGGGATAGTATTTGTCCATGAAGCCGCGCCACTTCACGACCGCGGGGTCCTTGTCCCAGGTTGGGTCGGTCGGATCCTTCAGGTACTGGGTCGAGATGATGCCTTTGGCATATTCGAGCCCCGCCGGCTTCAGCACCGAGGCGACCGTGGTCGCGGTGTTGGCGAGGAAGAACTTCGGCTTCCAGCCGAGCTCGCCCACCTTGCGGATCGCCTGCGCCGATCCCTTCGGCGCCGCCCAGGAGAAGAAGATGTCGGCGCCGGAATCGTGCAGCGCGACGATCTGCGAATCGATCGAGGGATCGGAGACCTCGTAGGACTTGTCGGCGATGATCATGTTAGCCTTATCGCCGAGGCCGTCCTTCAGGCCCTTGAACTGATCCTTGCCGGCGTCGTCATTCTGCCAGAACACTGCGATCTTGCTGTCGGGGAATTTGTCGCGAATGTATTTCGCATAGATGCGCCCCTCGCTCTGGTAGTTGGGCTGAAAGCCCATCGTCCAGGGGAAGTTCTTGGGATCGCCGAACTTGGTGCCGCCGGAGGCGACGAACAATTGCGGCACCTTCTTGGCATTCATGTACTTCATGATTGCCGAATTCGACGGCGTGCCGAGCGCCTGGAAGATCAGCAGCACCTCGTCGCTCTCGACCAGCTTGCGCGCCTGTTCGATCGCCTTCGGCGGCGAATAGGCGTCGTCGTAGCTGATGAAGTTGATCTTGCGCCCATTGATGCCGCCCTGCTCGTTGATCATCCGGAAGAACGCAGCCTCGGTCTTGCCGATCACGCCGTAGGACGACGCCGGGCCGCTATACGGCATGATATTGCCGATCTTGATTTCGCCATCACTTGCGCCGGGGTCGTATTTCTTCTGCGCTGTCGCCGAGGTCGTGATCAATGCGACACTTGCGAAGGCCACGATCGTGCCAATATATCCGAGACGAGCCCGCATCATTTTCTCCCCGATTTTTGTCGTAGTTTTGACGGCAAGTCTCGCAAGAGACGCATGTGCTGGCAAGCGCTGGGTTTTTCCGTTGGGCGAAACGGCATTGTTGCCTGGCGCTATTTATGATTGAAGTCGATCTGGGGATCACGAGTCGAGGCGTTCTGATTGCGTAAACCGGACATTCGTACCGGTCCGCGGCATCCGCGTATTGCGGCCGCGGGCTATGAGATCACGCGCCGCCTCAGCGAACGTGCGTTGGCGAAGCGTGGCCTGCACAAGGCCAATGGCGAGTTCGCGCAGCGCACGATCGCCTCGATCCGCGAAAGGCTACAGCGCGGCGAGACCGTCTACATCGCCGGCCTCGCCTGCCCCGGCACGCACAACACCGGCGTCGCACTGGTCGAGGTCACCCAGAAGGACGGACCGCGCCTGATCGTCAACAACGAGGAAGAGCGCTTTTCCGGAAACAAGCACACCAATGAGTTTCCGCAACACGCGCTCGACGACATGCGCAAGGTGTTGCAACGGACGGGCCGCGACATCGGCGACATCGCGGCCTTCGTCACGACGTGGGACTATCCGGCGCTGATCGCGATGCTGATCCGCACCTCATTCGAGGAAGCGCCGGCCAGCTTCAAATTGCTGCGCGCGCCGGTCGCGCCCGCGATCAAGCTGCGGCACATGGACCAGGTGCGGCGCATCTCGCGCAAGCTCGGCAACATGTACGGGCTCGGAGAACAGCTGCCGCTGATCTGCATGCCACATCACGACAATCATGCCTGGTACTCGTTCACGGCCTCGCCCTTCGCCGACACGGGCGAGCGTGTCGCGATTGCGGTGCTCGACGGCACCGGCGACGTCGGTTCAATTTCGCTCTATGTCGCCGAGAACGGCGAGATGAAGCGGCTCTATTGCAATGAGAGCCTGTTCGACTCGCTCGGTGCTTTCTACACAGTGATCTCGTCGAGCCAGGGCGGCTGGACCTGGCTCTCCAGCGAGGGCCGCTACATGGGCGCTGCCGCCTGGGGCGACATGAACCGCGCTACCAATCCCTATTACCAGCGCCTGAAGGCGGTGCTGCAGCTCGGGCCCAACGGCAGCGTGCGGCTCAATCGCGCGATGGCCAATTGGTATGCCGATCCCGCCGACAATCCCTATCATCAGCCGCTGATCGATATTCTCGGCCCGCCGCTGCGGCCCGAGCAGCTCTGGAATCCCGACGCCGTGCTGCGCGTCGAGGACATCAATCACCGCCCCGACACCAAGGACCGCGTCGACAAGGCGGCCGCCACGCAATTGGTGCTCGAGGACGCGATGATCCATGTCATCGATCATCTCCTCCGCATCACCGGTACCGACCGCCTGGTGCTGACCGGCGGTGTGGCGCTGAACGCGGTCGGCAATATGCGGCTGCTCGAGCACTTTGACGAAGCGTGGTTCGAACGCGTGCAGCAGCGGAAGACCCGGTTGCATATGTGGGTGCCGCCGGTGCCCGGCGATCCCGGCGTGCCGATCGGCGCGGCCTGGCTGTTCGCGCATATGGCGGGCGCTGTGCGCGGCGCGCCGCTGTCGCACGCCTTCTATTGCGGCCTGCCGCCTTCGAACGCCGACATCACCGCGGCGCTGCGCGCCGACGACGTCGCCTCCACCGAGATCGGCAATGTCGCGACATCGGAAGGGCGCGATGCGGTTGCCGATCTGATGGCTGGCATGGTGGCGCAAGGCGGCGTGATCGCGATCTATCAGGGCGCGGCTGAAACCGGTCCGCGCGCGCTCGGCCATCGCTCGATCCTCGCCAACCCCTGCGACCCCGAGGTCCGCGAGCGGCTCAACGAGCGCGTCAAATATCGCGAGGCGATCCGGCCACTGGCGCCAATGGCGACGCTGCAGGCCGCGCGCAACTATTTCGAACTCGAAGACGGCGCGTCCGACGCCGACTACAACGCCTACAACTACATGGTGCTCACGGCGCATTCGAAGCCGGAGGCACGCGCGAAGATTCCCGCCGTGGTGCATGCCGACGGCACCGGCCGCATCCAGATCGTGCGCGAGGCCGACGATCCCCTCACCTATGCCTATCTGAAGGCGCTCGGGCGCCATATCGGCGTCGAGATGTCGGTCAACACGTCGTTTAACGTCGCGGGCCCGATCGCGCAGACGCCGGCACAGGCGATGGACACGCTGCGCCGCTCCAGGGGGCTCGATGCCGTGGTGCTGGTCGCCGACGACGGCACCGCCTACGCGGCCTGGCACGGCGGCGAGCGCGACAGCGGCCGCTTCACCGGCTGGTATGCGGCGTGGAAGCAGGCGCGCGGCTGAACCAGGTCAGCACGCGCCCGTCGATCAGGAGCAGCGCGCTGGCGATCACGAGCGCACCGATCACTTCGCGCGGCGCGACCGGCTCGCCGAGCACGAGATATCCGAGCAGCATCGCGGTAACCGGGAGCAGCAGTGTCACCAGCATCACATTGGTCGCGCCGGAGCGCTGCAGGATCTGGAAGAACACGATATAGGCCAGCGCCGTCGACAGCACCGCGAGCCCGAGCACGGCAAGCCAGGTGGTCAGATGCGGCATCGGCAGCAGCCAGGGTCGTTCGGCCACGCCGGCGACGACGGCCATCATCACGCTGGAGGCCATCATCTGGAATGTCGCCGTGCCCAAGGGCGGCACGCGCTGCGGCAGCCGCCGCCCGACCAGCGCCGCGATGCCATAGCTGAACGCGCCCGCGAGGCAGAGCAGGATGCCGATGCCCTGCCTGCTCTCGAAGCCGAGCGCATCACCATGCAGGATCGCGACCCCGATCAGCCCGACCACCACGCCCGCCACGCGGCGCGCCTGCAGCCGCTCCTCGCCGGCCACGGCCATCACGACCACCGCAAACAGCGGCGTCGTCGCATTGAGGATCGAGGCCAGCCCGCTCGGAATGTAGGTCTGTCCGAACACGATCAGCGAGAACGGCAGCGCGTTGTTGAACAGCCCCATCGCGGCGAACGGCGCCCAGCCGGACAGGCCGCGCGGGAATTCGATCTTCCGCGCCCGCAGCAGCGGCAGCAGGATGAGCGCGCCGAGCACGACGCGCAGCAGCACCAGGGTCAACGGCGGCAATTCGCGCAGGATGACGCCGTTGAAGAAGAACGAGCCGCCCCAGAGCACCGACAGAAAGAGAAGCAGCCCCCAGTCGCGGCGATCGATCCTGTTGTCGGCGGAAGGCATGGCGGGCACTCATCTGCGCAGGCGCCGATGCCTAGCCGGGCGCGGCGGCGCTGGCCACCCGATTTCCGTGAATGGCGGCTCTGCCTATTTCGGCCGCGACACGATCTCGATCATCTGGCCTTCGTCGCCGTCGGGCGCATGGGCCCTCGCCTTGTCGTAGGCGGTGAGCGCGGCGCGGCTGACGGGCACGCCGGGCAGCAGCGTCTCGGCGAGCCGCACGGCGTAGTCGGCATCCTTGTGGCGCAGCGCCGCCGTGAACGATGCGCCGGAGAAATTGCGGTCGATCATCCGCTTGCTGTGGCGGATGATCTGCGGGCTC
The DNA here is from genome assembly GCF_042258955.1 of Bradyrhizobium sp. ma5. Taxonomy (NCBI): domain Bacteria; kingdom Pseudomonadati; phylum Pseudomonadota; class Alphaproteobacteria; order Hyphomicrobiales; family Nitrobacteraceae; genus Bradyrhizobium; species Bradyrhizobium sp. ma5. The sequence goes on along the minus strand of NZ_CP170156.1, from coordinate 4,291,760 downwards.
GCGATCGCACCGCTCGCCAGCGCCTCGGCCACCAATTGCATGTTGAGGCCGGCCTGCTCGGCGATCGCGACGCCCTCGGCGAGACTTGCGATCTGCACCGCGCCGATCAGATTGTTGATCAGCTTGAACACGGTGCCGGTACCGACCGCGCCGAAATGGCGGATCGTGCTGCCGATCGGCGCGAGGAACGGTTGCGCCCGTTCGAGATCGGCCGGATCAGCCCCCACCAGCAGCGTCAGCTTGCCGGCAGCTGCCGCCTCGGGGAGCCCGGTGACGGGACAATCGATGTAGATCAGGCCGCGGCTGTTGAGCTCCCGCGCCATGTCCAGCGTATGCCGGTACGAGACCGTCGAGCACTCGATCGCGAGCGTGCCGGCCTTCATGGTGGCGGCGGCGCCGTCTTTGGTCAGCCAGACCGCGCGCGATGCCTCGTCGTCGGCGACCATGGTCACGACGGCATCGGCATCGATCGCGGCATCCTCCGGCGAGGTCGCCCAGACGGCGCCGCGCGCGATCAGATCCTCGGCCTTGGCCTTGCTCCGGTTCCACACCGCAACGGTGAAACCGGCATCGAGATAACGGCCGGCCATGCCGTGGCCCATGCGTCCCAATCCGATGAAAGCGACGCGCGTCATGGGCTAATCCACATCCTCGACGGAGCCGGGCCCGGTGCCGAACGCACGCTGCGCCAGGGTCGCCGCCATGAATTCATCGAGATCGCCGTCGAGCACCCCCGACGTATCGGAGGTCTGCACGCCGGTGCGCAGATCCTTCACCATCTGGTAGGGCTGCAAGACGTAGGAGCGGATCTGGTGACCCCAGCCAATGTCGGTCTTGGCGGCCTGATCGGCAGCGGCCTGTTCCTCGCGCTTCTTCAGCTCGATCTCGTAGAGCCGCGCGCGCAGCATGTCCCAGGCCTGTGCCCGGTTCTTGTGCTGGGAGCGTCCGGCCTGGCAGACCACCGCGATGCCGGTCGGAATGTGCGTCAGGCGCACCGCCGACTCGGTCTTGTTGACGTGCTGACCGCCGGCGCCGCCCGACCGCATCGTGTCGGTGCGGACATCGGACTCCTTGATCTCGATCTTGATCGAGTCGTCGATGACAGGGAAAATCTGCACCGACGAAAACGACGTGTGCCGCCGCGCGTTGGAATCGAACGGCGAGATGCGCACCAGGCGATGCACGCCGGCCTCCGTCTTCAGCCAGCCATAGGCATTGTGGCCGGAGATCTGGATGGTGGCCGATTTGATGCCGGCCTCTTCACCCTGCTGCTCCTCGAGGAACTCGATCTTGAAGCCGTGCTTCTCCGCCCAGCGCGTGTACATGCGCAGCAGCATCTGCGCCCAGTCCTGGCTCTCGGTGCCGCCGGCGCCGGCATGGACTTCGAGATAGGAATCGAACTTGTCGGCCTCGCCCGAGAGCAGCGCTTCCAGCTCGCGCCGGGCGACCTCCTTCTTGAGGTCCTTCAGTGCCTTCTCGGCCTCGGCGACCACGGCCGCGTCGTTCTCGGCTTCGCCGAGCTCGATCATGCCGATATTGTCTTCGAGCTCGCGCTCGACCTTGCCGATGCCCGACAGCGCGTCCTCCAGCGAGGTGCGCTCCTGCATCAGCCGTTGGGCCTTCTGCGGATCGTTCCAGAGATTGGGGTCTTCAGCGAGCTTGTTCAGCTCAGCGAGGCGTGCCGTCGATTGTTCGACGTCAAAGATGCCTCCTCAGCAGCCCGACTGACTGCTTGATCTCTTCAACAAGGCGTTCGATTTCCGCGCGCATGGTCTTTCAGGTGTTGGTGAAAAAGCTTGCCGGGGATGTAACGACCGGCGCGGCAAAGCGCAATCGGCTTGGCCACGCTATCCCGGCGATTCGGCCGAAACGACCGCTAATACAGCCCCCCGGTTCCCGGCCGCATGAAGAAGCCGCCGTCGGGCTGTCCGCCACTCTGCGACGGCTGCGGACCAGGTGCTGGGCCGCGGCCGTCGGCATCGGCGACACCGATGACCGAGTAGTTGTCCGGCGGCGCGGTGCCCGGCTTGAAGGCTTCGAGGATGGTGTTGCCGCCATCGCCCGGGCCGGCGCGCATGCCGGTCTTGGCGTCGACGCGGATCAGCTTGATGCCGGCCGGCACCTTGAACGGGGTCGGTGGCTTGTCGGCGAGCGCAAGCTTGAGGAAGTCGCGGGCGATGGGAGCTGCCACATGACCGCCAGTGGCGGTGCGGCCGAGATTGCGCGGCTTGTCGTAACCCATGTAAACGCCGACCGCGAGATCCGGCGAGAAGCCGACGAACCAGACATCCTTCTCATCATTCGTGGTGCCGGTCTTGCCGGCGATCGGCTTGCCGACCTCCTTGACGACGGTCGCGGTGCCGCGCTGGACCACGCCTTCCATCATCTCGGTGATCTGGTAGGCGGTCATCGGATCGAGCACCTGCTCGCGGCGGTCGACGAGCTGCGGTTCCGGCTGGCTCTTCCAGCCGCCCGGCGCGTCGCAGCCGCGGCATTCGCGGCTGTCGTGCTTGAAGATGGTGTGGCCGTAGCGATCCTGGATGCGATCGATCAGCGTCGGCTTCACGCGACGGCCGCCATTGGCGAACATCGAATACGCCGTGACCATACGCATCACCGTCGTTTCGCCGGCACCCAGCGCATACGACAGATAGTTCGGCAGTTCGTCATAGACGCCGAAGCGTTTGGCGTACTCGCCGACCAGCGGCATGCCGATGTCCTGCGCAAGCCGCACCGTCACGGTGTTGAGCGAGCGCTGCAGCGCGTTGCGCAGCGTGGTCGGGCCGTAATACTTGCCGGACGAATAGTTTTCCGGACGCCACACGCCGGCGCCCTGCCCCTGATCGATCTCGATCGGCGCATCGATCACCGTGGTCGACGGCGTGTAGCCATTGTCCAGCGCCGACGAATACACGATCGGCTTGAACGACGATCCGGGCTGCCGGTAGGCCTGCGTCGCGCGGTTGAACTGGCTCTGGTCGAACGAGAAGCCGCCGACCATCGCGAGCACGCGGCCGGTCCACGGATCCATCGCCACCATGGCGCCGGACACTTCAGGCAATTGCCGCAGGCGATACTGGCCCTCGACCGCACTGCCGTCCTTGGTCACCAGCGGGTCGGCATAGATCACGTCGCCCGGCTGCAGCACCTGCGAAACCGCCGTCGGCGCCTTGCCCTTGCTCTTGGCCCAGCGCACGCCGTCCATCGTGATGATGCCGGTCTGCCGTTCCTTGCTGACCGCGCCGCCGAGCTCGCGGCCCGGCTGGAAGCCGATCCGCGCCGACTGATCACTGGTCTCCAGCACGACTGCCATCCGCCACGGCGAGATGTCGGAGAGCGATTTGACATCGGCCAGCTTGACGCCCCAGTCGCCGGAGACGTCGAGCTTGTGCACCGCCCCGCGCCAGCCCTGCGCTTCATCGTAATTGACGAGGCCCGCGACCATGGTCTTGCGCGCCATCACCTGGATCTTGGGATCCAGCGTGGTGCGGACCGACAGGCCGCCCTCATAGAGCTTCTTTTCGCCGTAGCGCTCGAAGATGTCGCGGCGGACTTCCTCGGCGAAATATTCGCCGGCGAAGATGTGCGCGCCGTTCGAGCGACTGGTGACGTTGAGCGGGTCCTTGCGCGCCTTGTCGGCGTCGGCCTGCTTGATCCAGCCGTTCTCCAGCAGGCGATCGATCACATAGTTGCGCCGCTCGATCGCACGGTCACGGTTGCGCACCGGATGCAGCGCGGCCGGCGCCTTCGGCAGCGAGGCCAGATAGGACGCTTCCGCGATCGTCAGCTCGTTGACCGACTTGTCGAAGTAGACCAGCGACGCCGCCGCGATGCCGTAGGCGCCGAGCCCGAGATAGATTTCGTTCAGGTAGAGCTCGAGGATGCGATCCTTGGAATAGGCGCGCTCGATGCGCATCGCCAGCAAGGCTTCCTTGATCTTGCGCGCGAACGAGACCTCGTTGGTCAGCAGGAAGTTCTTCGCGACCTGCTGGGTGATGGTCGAGGCGCCCTGTGGGCGACGGTTGGAGCCGTAGTTCTGCGCATAGACGATCGCAGCGCGCGCCATGCCCTGATAGTCGATGCCGCCATGCTCGTAGAAGTTCTTGTCTTCGGCGGCGAGGAACGCGTTGATCACGAGCTTCGGCACCGCCTGGATCGGCAGATACAGCCGGCGCTCCTTGGAGTATTCGCCGAGCAGCGCGCCGTCGGCGGCGTGCACGCGGGTCATCACCGGCGGCTCGTAGTCCTGGAGCTGCGAATAGTCGGGCAGATCCTTGGAGAAATGCCAGATGGCGCCGGCGACGGCGGCGACACCGACCAGGAACACGACGGTTCCGGCGGCGAACAAGAAACCCATGAACCGCACGAGCAGGCGCATTATCGACGTTCCGTTCCTACCCTCCGGCGCTCAATCGTCAGAAGCGCCTGTCCAAAAGTGCGAAGCCTCACATAACGGAGGCCTTTACATCGAGGCCTTTGCATTGAGACCCTTACTTCAAAGCCTTGGCCCAGCGAGCCGCCTTGCGCACGCGAATAAACAAAAGCCGCCGGACAATATGGTCGATTCTGCGGACCTGCGGTCCCTTGTCTATAGCGTCGCCGCTGTGGCCAAACTAGGGCTTCCGGGCCACGGCCCGGGCTTTTCAGACGGCCAATTTCACTTTGCCGGTCCGGCGGTTGCCAGCCGTTTGGCGAAGAACGTGTCGATCGCCTGGACCATCGATCCGACGGCCTTGTTGCGCCAGTTCTCGGAGACCAGATGCTCGAGGTCGCCCTTGTTGGAGACATAGCCTATCTCGACCAGAACCGACGGCACGTCGGGCGCCTTCAGCACCCGGAAGCCGGCCGATTTCAGCGGATGCTTGTGCATCCGCACCGTGGACTTCATCTCGTCCATCAGCAGGCGGGCGAAGCGGTTGGAGAAGGTCTTGGTCTCGCGTTGCGCGAGGTCGATCAGGATGTCGGCGACCTCGGTCGGCTCGTCGGTCAGGTTCACGCCGGCGATCGCGTCGGCCTTGTTTTCCGCTTCCGCCAGCCGTTCGGCCTCGGCGTCGGAAGCCTTGTCCGACACGGTGTAGATCGTGGCGCCCTGGGCGTCGCCCTCGCGGCGCGGCAAGGCATCGGCATGGATCGAGACAAACAGTGCCGCGGATTGCGAGCGGGCGATCTTCACCCGGTCGTTGAGCGGGATGAAGGTGTCGTCAGACCGGGTCATGACCACGCGATATTTGCCCGACTTCTCGATCCGATCGCGCAAAGCGAGGCCAAAGCCCAGCACCAGGCTCTTCTCGGTCTGGTCGCCGGACTGGGTGCCGTTGTCGATGCCGCCGTGCCCCGGATCGATCACGATCAGCGGACGCGAGTCGGTGGTCGCAACCGGCGGCAATGCCGCCGTGGTGACGGCGGGGATGCTTGCCGTGTTGCCTTCGGAGATCGCGGGCTTCAATTCGGGCCGGCTCTCCGGCGCGAGCGACTGCACGAAGCTGGTGCGATCAACCTGCTCAAAGTCGAGCACCAGCCGCGGCGGCTGGCCATTGGCCGCATCGAGCACATAGGAATTGGCGATCTTCACCGGGCCGGTCATGTCGAACACGATCCGCGAGCCGCCCGGCATCACGAGGCCATAGCGGAACGCCTTCACCAATCCCCGCGCCGCCGCGCCGGTGCCGGCAGCGAGCTGGAAACTGACCTGCGGGATATCGACCACGACACGGTAGGGGTCGGCCAACGGGAAAGCCCGAAACTCGATCTTGCGGTCGAGATCGAGGATGAATCGGGTCTGCTTGTCGTCGCCGGCGAGCCTGGCGCCGGATGCGACCGGGAAATTCGGAGCGTTAGCGGCAGAAGCAGTGGCGGCCGGCTGGCTGTCCTTTGGTCCCTCGGCCGCGCTCGGGGCGCTGGCCACGGCAAGTGCCAATGCTGCAGCGCACAACAGCCCGCATCCCAAGAAAACAAGGTGTTTTGCGCGGTTCTCCACCCGATTCGGAGCCTCCCAGCTGCTTCTTACCGCATTAGAACCGCACGGTTAATCGCAGGCTAATGACGCGCCGGTGAAAAGAACCGAGTGTTGCGGCGGCGTGACGCTTCCCTTGCACGCGACGGGCAATCCACGTATGTACGGAGTTGCTGACGGCTAGTACTCCCGGTTGTGTCACGTTCAGCCTCTTGGTGCAGCGGTGGAACCTTCCAAGTCGAAGATCCCGCCGTGTTTTTCCGGTCCCTCCCCAGCCAGCGCCGCGCGCGGCTGACACGGAGAGGCGGATTCAAGCCCGAGCGGCGTCCGGTCCCAGACACACTCCCTCGCCAGAGGGACGGTTTGAGACACGGCGTAACCGATTATCCGGCCCCTTGGGGCCTCGATATGCGATGGCCGGCAGGCGCTTCGGCGCCAGACGGGGCCTTCAGCAAAAGATACGGCGGTCAATTTCGCCGCCAACATGTTTAGACGGGCCGACGCTTAATGCGCCAGACTGCATTGCCGACCAGGATCCCCCCAATGATCGCGCTGACGCGAGGTGAAAACTTCGCCCGTCGCATCGTCCCGGTGGGTTCCCGTCCGGCGCTGCGCCGCGAGACGCGTTTTGGCCTTCCCCTCACCCCCGAATCAGGTGGACCGTCGCGTCACCGGGCGGCGCAGTTTGCGCGCGCCTTGATCCGCGCCCGCCGCCGTCAAGAGCCCCAAAATGCCCAACAAGATGTTGATCGATGCCACCCACCCGGAAGAGACCCGGGTCGTTGTGGTCCGCGGCAATCGCGTCGAAGAGTTTGATTTCGAGACCGCCCAGCGCAAACAACTGCGCGGCAACATTTACCTCGCCAAGGTCACGCGCGTAGAGCCGTCGCTGCAGGCTGCCTTCATCGAGTATGGCGGCAACCGACACGGCTTCCTGGCCTTCAGCGAAATCCATCCCGACTACTACCAGATCCCGGTCGCCGACCGTCAGGCGCTGATCGAAGCCGACGAGCGCGCCCATCGCGAGGCCGAGGAAGAGCACGAGAACCGCGGCCATCGCCGCCGGTCGCGCCATCGCAATGCCCGCCGCCGCGGCCATGGTGACCGTGTCCAGAGCGAGGTGATCGAGGGTGCGGGCGACGCGCAGGCGCAGCCGGCAGCCGAGGCTCACGAACATTCCGTCGATAGCGGGCATCATGAACATGATGCCGGGCATCACGAGCACGGCGTGGTCGCCCATGAGGGTCACGAGCATGATGCGCATGATCATGCGCATCACGACGACCATCACCACGATCATGAGCATGAGCATCACCATGACCATGGTCACGACGATCATGGCCACGATGATCACGATCATCACCATGACCATGATCATGCGCACGATCACGACCACGCCCCCGTAACGAGCCAGGCGCCGGCCGCCGACGCGCCGTCCGATCCCGTTGTCGCGGTGGTCGAGGCCTCCGTTGCGTCAGCCGCGCCGGAATTCGTCGAGACCGCCGAGGTCAATCATGAGCCCGAGCGGGCCCGTGAGGAACAGGTCGCGGAAAACGCCGCGCATGCCGACGACGCACCGCATGGGGCTGCCGATGAAGTCCACGCCGCGGCCGATGAGCACGGCGTCGCCGACTACGCAACGCCTGCGGACGGAGCTGCGGCCGAGGCCCGTCATGGCGACGATGCCGGCGAAGACGATGACGAGGATGACGGCGAGGAAGGCGAGGAAGAGGATGTCGTCGAGTCCGTCGGCGGCGACGATGTGCTCGAGGAGGTTCCGGAGCGCGCGTTCCGCCCGCGTCGCCAGTACAAGATCCAGGAAGTGATCAAGCGCCGGCAGGTGATGCTGGTGCAGGTCGTCAAGGAAGAGCGCGGCAACAAGGGCGCCGCGCTGACCACCTATCTGTCGCTCGCCGGCCGCTACGCCGTGCTGATGCCCAACACCGCGCGTGGCGGCGGCATCAGCCGCAAGATCACCTCGGCTCAGGATCGCTCGCGGCTGAAGGAAGTGGTGCAGGACCTCGACGTGCCCGAGGGCATGGGGATCATCCTGCGCACCGCAGGCGCCTCCCGCAGCAAGCCGGAAATCAAGCGCGACTTCGAGTACCTGATCCGGATGTGGGAAACGGTGCGCGACCTGACCTTGAAGTCGCAGGCGCCGACCCTGGTCTACGAGGAAGGTTCGCTGATCAAGCGCTCGCTGCGCGACCTCTACAACAAGGAGATCGACGAGATCCAGGTGGCGGGCGAAGCCGGCTACCGCGAAGCGCGCGACTTCATGAAGATGCTGATGCCGGCCAACGTGCGCGCGGTGAAGCAATATCGCGACGGCCAGCCGCTGTTCTCGCGCATGGGCGTCGAAAGCCAGCTCGACGCGATGTTCTCGCCGACCGTGCAGTTGCGCTCCGGCGGCTACATCGTGATCAACCAGACCGAGGCGCTGGTCTCGATCGACGTCAACTCCGGCCGCGCCACGCGCGAGCACCATATCGAGGACACCGCGCTCAAGACCAATCTGGAAGCCGCGGAAGAAGTCGCGCGTCAATTGCGTCTGCGCGATCTCGCGGGCCTGATCGTCATCGACTTCATCGACATGGACGAGAAGCGCAACAACCGCGCGGTCGAGCGCAAGCTGTCCGACTGTTTGCGCCAGGACCGTGCCCGGATCCAGGTCGGCCGCATCTCGCATTTCGGCCTCCTGGAAATGTCGCGCCAGCGCATCCGCGCCAGCGTGCTGGAGAGCTCGACCGAGCCCTGCCCGCAATGCGGCGGCAGCGGTCACGTCCGTTCGGTCTCGTCGGTCGCGTTGCAGCTGCTGCGCGGCATCGAGGAGATCCTGATGAAGGGCGCGACCCACAATCTGGTGGTCCGCACCCGCACCGACGTCGCGCTCTACGTGCTCAATCACAAGCGCGGCCATCTGCGCGACCTCGAGGACTCCTTCCGCGTCTCGCTGTCGATCGTCGCCGACGCCACGGTGCACGGCCAGCAATCCTACATCATCGATCGCGGCGAGCAGGTGCATACGCTCGAAGCCGCCAAGGCGCTGCTTGCTGCACAAGCTGCCGCTGCGCCGGCGCAGGCCGATGAGCCGGATGACGAGGAAGAACTGTTCGAATACGAGGCCGAGATCGAGACCGACGAGACCGAAGGCCTCGTCGACGACCGGGCGGCCGGCGAGGAATCGGGCGCCGCTGAGGGCGACAGCGACGGCCAGCGCCGCAAGCGCCGCCGCCGGCGTCGCGGCCGTGGTGGCGCCAACGAGCCGCGTGACGGCGCTCCGCAGCCGCGCGAGGACGGCGATCTGATGCATGTCATGCCCGATGGCACCGAGGCGGTTGCCGCCACGGATGCCGAAGGCGACGAGGATGAAGGCGGCGAAGCGCAGGGCGCGGCCGGCGACGACCAGGCCGGCAACGGCGATCGGCGTCCGCGACGCCGCGGACGTCGTGGCGGCCGCCGGCGGCGCGGCACTGGCGGACCGGAAGACGGTCTCGCCGGATCGATCTCCGATGAGTTGAGCCCCGCGGCCGCCCCCGAGGCCACCGATGCGGTCGCCGATTTCGACAGCCACGATGCGGAGCCGGCCCCCTCGCTCGCGCAGCCCGAGCTGTTTGCCCCGCCGACGGAATGGCAGCCGATCGAGGCCGCACCGGTTGAGGCGATTGCAGCACCCGAGCCCGAGCCTGTCGTGGCGCCTGCCGCCGAGGACACGGCGGACGCCGACCGCGCCCAGCGGCGGCGCTCGACGGTGCGTGAAAAGGTCAGCTTCGCGTCAAGCCCGCAGCCCGAGGCCGCGGCGCCGGCTCAGAGCCCGGCGGAGGAACCTGCCCCTGAACCCGCGGCCGCTGCCCCGCAGTCCGCACCGGACGCTGCCACGGCCGAGGCTCCGGCCCGCAAGGGCTGGTGGTCGCGCCGTTTCGGCGGCGGCAACTAGCACCACCTGAAAGTCAAAACGCCCGGTTCACGCCGGGCGTTTTTATTGGACAGGCCATCCGTTCGTCAGACGCCGGCGTGACGGAGCCGGACGGAGACGGATCCCGATGCAAAGCGCGATCGTTCTTGGCGGCGGCATGGTGGGCGTCAGCACGGCGCTACACCTGCAACGCCGCGGCTGGTCGGTGACGCTCGTCGATCGCAAGGAACCGGGCCGCGAGACCAGCTACGGCAATGCCGGCATCATCCAGAGCGAGGCGGTGCGGCCGTATCCGATGCCGCGCGATCCGGCCACGCTTGCCAGGATCGCGATGGGACGCACCAACGACGTGCGCTACCGTCTGGCCTCGTTGCCCCGGCACGCCGGTCCGCTGCTGCGCTATTGGTGGAACTCGACGCCCGAGCGGCACCGCGAAGCCACCATCGCCTGGGCGCGCCTGATCGCCTACGCCACGGCAGAGCATGACACGCTGATCCGCGATGCGCATGCCGATAATCTGATCCGCCGCGCCGGCTATCGCCTGCTGCATCGCGACCCGGCGGCACTGGAGCAGGCGATCGCGGTCGCCGAAGAGAACCAGCGTGACTTCGGCGTGCAGTTTCGCGTGCTTGACGGCAGCGAGCTCGCCAAGGCCGAGCCCTTGCTGCGCGACGACTTGCCCGGCGCCATTCACTGGCTTGGGCCGTGGACCGTGTCGGACCCCGGCGGCCTCGTCTCGGCCTATGCCGGATTGTTCGAGCGTCTCGGTGGCACGCTGCTGCGCGGCGACGCGCAGACGCTGACCGAGACCACAGCCGGCTGGTCGGTCGACACGACCGGCGGCCGGATCGATGCCGCCCACGTCGTGGTCACGCTCGGGCCGTGGTCACCGCAATTGCTGCGCAAGTTCGGCTACCGGATCCCGCTGGTGCGCAAGCGCGGCTACCATATGCATTACCAGGGCGGCCGCTCGCTCGACCTGCCGCTGGTCGACACCGCGAATGGCTATGCTATGGCGCCGATGGCCAAGGGGATCCGCATCACGACCGGCGCGGAGCTGACCAGCCCCGATGCGCCGGCGACGCCGATCCAGCTTGGCCATGCCGAAGCGGCCGCACGCGAGCTGATCGAGATCGGCAGCCGTGTCGAGCCCGAGCCCTGGTTCGGCACCCGCCCCTGCACCACCGACATGCTGCCGATACTCGGGCCGGCGCCGCGCCATCGCGGGCTGTGGGTGAATTTCGGTCACGGCCATCAGGGCTTTACGCTCGGCCCGGCGACGGCGCGGGTGCTGGCCGAAACGATGAACGGCGAGGCATCCTCCGTGGACACCTCGCCGTATCGGCTGGATCGGTTCTGACGTCGAAAGAAGATCAATCCGTCGTCAGCGCGGTCTCCAGGTCGGTCGGGTCGATCTGCCGGGCGAGATTGGCATTGAGCTTGTCGCGATCGAGCTCGCCCTCCCACCAGGCGACGATCACGCAAGCGACGCCGTTACCGCACAGATTGGTCAGCGCGCGGCACTCGCTCATGAACTTGTCGATGCCGAGTACGATCGCCATGCCCGGCACCAGCCGCGGATCGACCACGGCAAGCGTTGCCGCCAGCGTGATGAAGCCCGCGCCGGTGATCCCGGAGGCGCCCTTCGAGGTCAGCATCGCCACCACCAGGATCGTGAGCTGCTGGCTGAACGAGAGGTCGTAGCCCAGCGCCTGCGCGATGAACAACGTCGCCAGCGTCATGTAGATGTTGGTGCCGTCGAGGTTGAACGAATAACCCGTGGGCACCACGAGGCCGACCACCGACTTCGAGCAGCCGAGACGCTCGAGCTTCTCCATCAACGACGGCAGCGCGCTCTCGGAGGACGAGGTGCCGAGCACGATCAGGAGCTCGTCCTTGATGTAGGCCAGGAACCTGAAGATCGAGAACCCGGCGATCCGCGCGATGATGCCGAGCACCACGAGGACGAACAGGGCTGCGGTCAGATAGAAGGTCGCGATCAGCCCCATCAGGTTGAGGATGGCGCCGGTGCCGAACTTGCCGATGGTGAAGGCCATCGCGCCGAACGCACCGATCGGCGCCGCCCGCATCACGATCGAGATCACGCCGAACACCGCATGCGCGGCGTCGTCGATGAACGAGCGGATGGTGTGGCCGCGCTCGCCGAGGCCCATGATCGCAAAGCCGAACAGCACCGAGAACAGCAGCACCTGCAGGATCTCGCCCTGCGCGAAGGCGCCGACCACGGTGTCCGGAATGATGTGCAGCACGAAGTCGACGCTCTTCTGCGCTTCCGCCTGCTTGGCATAGCCGGCAACCGCCTGGGCGCTCGCCGCCGCGCCACCGAAGCCCGCACCCGGCTTCACGATATTGCCGACGAGCAAGCCGATCACCAGCGCGAAAGTCGAGACGACCTCGAAATAGACCAGCGCCTTGACGCCGATGCGGCCGACCTTCTTGGCGTCCTGGATATGGGCAATGCCCGAGACCACCGTGCAGAAGATGATCGGCGCGATCACCATCTTGATCAGCTTGATGAAGCCGTCGCCGAGCGCCTTGATCCACTCGTTGGTGGCAATGCCGGGCCACAACCAGCCAACCAGCGCGCCGAGCACGATCGCGATCAGAACCTGGACATAGAGAATCTTGTACCACGGCTTGCCACCGGCAGACGCCGGTGAAGCCGTGGCAACGGTTGCCGTTGCCATGTGTCACTCCCCCTCAGAAATGGCGGAAATAGCCAAGATCAACTTGGCCGTTCGAGTCAAACTGGAACTGTTTGCGCCCTGCCGCTTATCCGCGACGATCTGCCGCGCACCACGCGGCCGCGATCACGGCGCCGGATGCGAAATCGATCTGTCTGACAAGACGGAAAGCTCTCGAACTTCGCGGGCTATTTAAGCCAATGCGCGATCCGCGCAACTGCTTCCTGCATCTCCGCCGCAGAGCGCGCATAGGAAAATCGGATGAAGGCACGGCCGTGGATCGGGTCGAAATCGACGCCCGGGGTCGCTGCGACATGCGCCTTCTCGAGCATCTCGCTGGCGAACGCGAAACTGTCGGAGGTGAAGTCGGAGACATCGGTGTAAAGATAGAATGCGCCGTCGGCCGGCAGGAACTTGGTCAGCCCGGCCTTGGGCAAGCCTTCGATCAGGATGCGGCGATTCTCCTGATAGCCGCGCTTGATCGCCTCCATCTCCTCGCGGCCCTCGAACGCCGCCTCGGCGGCGATCTGCGACAAGGTCGGCACCGAGATCGACAAATTCTGCTGCAGCCGCTCCATCGGCCGCACCAGCACGTCGGGCACCACCATCCAGCCGACGCGCCAGCCGGTCATGCAGAAGTACTTCGAGAACGAGTTGATGACGAGCGCGTTCGGCGACAGCTCCGCCGCCGTCACCGCCGGAAACGCGTAGTCGAGGCCGTGATAGATCTCGTCGGAGATGAAGCGGATGCCCGCGCTGTCGGCGGCGGCCATCAGGCTCGACAGCGCCTCGCGCGACATCATCGTGCCGGTCGGATTCGCAGGGCTGCCGACCAGCACGCCCTTCAGCGGCGCCTTGCGATGGGCGGCCAGCAGCGCCTCCCCGGTCAGCGCGTGGCGGGTGTCGCCGGAGGTCTCGATCAGCACGGGCTCGCAGCCGAGCGCGGTCAAGATGTGCCGGTAAGGCGGATAGCCCGGCACGGTGACGGCGACCCGGTCGCCCGGCTCGAACATCGCAAGAAACGCCAGGATGAACCCGCCCGACGAGCCCGTGGTGACGATGATGCGCTCCGCATCGACCGCGCAGCCATACGTGTCGCGGTAATGCCGGGCGATGCGCGCGCGCAATGAGGGGATGCCGAGCGCTGACGTGTAGTCGATCCGGCCGCCGGCAAGGGCGGCCTGTGCGGCCGCGATCGCCGGCTTCGGCGCGCCCTCGGCGGGCTGCCCCACCTCCATGTGGATGACATGGCCGCCGGCGGCCTCGATTCGCGCCGCCGCGGCCATCACGTCCATCACCATGAACGGCGGAACATCGCTCCGGCCGGACGCCGTCAAAAGGCTGCTCACACGGTCTCTCGCTGTCGCTTCAGGCATGGATTTCTGCTATTGCACGGCCGCTGCCGAATTCGGGTTCCGATACCGGCTGCCGCCCCAGACTGGCCGCATTCGGTGGCTCCTTATAACGCTTTCAGGCCAAGTGAATACCCGGTTCGCGTGAAGAAGAACTGCAAAAACAACAGACTGTGCCACGCGCCTGATCCGGTCGGGTCGGGAACCGGACTTTGCCGCGGCGCGGCCAGCCATCGCCGATAGATCGCCCATGCTGTTCCGCCTCACGCTGCGCACCAAGACCTCCAAGCTGACCGCATTGCTCACCGCGGTTGCGCTCGCCGTCGGCCCCGTCGTCCCTGCGCGCGCCCAGCAGAAGGGCCCGCCGGTGCTGCGCGACACCGAGTCCGAGCAGTTGCTGCGCGAATATACAAGGCCGATCCTGCGCGCCGCGGGTCTGGAGAAGCAGAACATCCAGATTGTGATCATCAACGACGGTTCGTTCAACGCCTTCGTCGCCGACGGCCGTCGCATCTTCGTCAATTACGGCGCGCTGCTGCAGTCGGAGACCCCGAACCAGATCATCGGCGTGCTGGCGCATGAAACGGGCCATCTGGCCGGCGGCCATCTCGCCAAGATGCGCGAGCAGCTTGCGCAGGCGCAGACCCAAATGATCATCGCGATGCTGCTCGGCGTCGGTGCGCTGGCCGCAGGCGCTGCGGGCGGCGGCGTTGGAAACGGCCTCTCCAGCGCTGGAGCTGCCGCAATCTCGGCGCCGCAGTCGGTCATTCAGCGCACGCTGCTCTCCTACCAGCGCCAGCAGGAGGAAAACGCCGACCGCGCCGGCGTCAAGTTCCTGAACGCGACCGGCCAGTCGGCCAAGGGCATGTACGAGACGTTCAAGCGCTTCACCGACGAGAGCCTGTTCGCCGCGCGCGGCGCCGACCCCTATCTGCAGTCGCACCCAATGCCGGTCGATCGTGTCTCGGCGCTGGCGGATCTGGCGCGCTCGAGCCCCTATTGGGACAAGAAGGACGATCCGGCGCTGCAGCTGCGTCACGACATGATGCGCGCCAAGATCTCGGGCTTCATGGAACGGCAGGACACGGTCTATCGCCGTTATCCGCTGTCCAACACCAGCATGCCGGCGCGCTATGCCCGCGCGATCACCACCTATCTGCACGGCGACCTGCGTTCGGCGATCGCGCAGATCGACGGCTTGATCCAGGTCCAGCCCAACAATCCCTATTTCTACGAATTGCGCGGCCAGGCATTGCTCGAAGGCGGTCGGCCCGCCGAGGCCATCGCGCCGCTGCGCCGCGCGGTGCAGCTCTCCGGCAATTCGCCATTGATCGAGATGCTGCTCGGCCAGGCCCTGGTCGCCTCCGACAACAAGGGCTACACCGACGACGCGATCAACATGCTGCGCAACGCCGTGGCGCGCGAGCCGGAGGCGCCGATAGGCTATACCCAGCTCGCGATGGCGTATGGCCGCAAGGGCGACTATGCCCAGGCCGACCTTGCCTCGGCGCAGGCCGCCTATCTCCGTGGCGACAACAAGACGGCCCGCGAACTGGCGTCGCGCGCCAAGACGCGGTTTGCGATCGGCACGCCCGGCTGGGTCAAAGCTGACGACATTGTGAGCGCCAAGCCGATGCCGGGTCAGAAAAACAACTAGAAATAAACCGTAGTTCCATACAACGATCACCGAAACCGGCCCACGGCCCTGCCGTATTTCGGGTCACCTCGAACAAGGATTTTGCCATGCCAGCGCTTCGTTTTCTCGCCCCTGCCCTGCTCGCGCTCGGCATTTGCGCCGCGCCGCTGACTGCGTCCGCGCAGAGCTTCAACGACACCCAGCGCGGCGACATCGAGACCATCGTGCGCAACTACCTGATCGCGCACCCCGAGGTGCTCGAAGAGGCGATGAACGAGCTCAGCAAGCGGCAGGCCGCCGCCGAAGCCGAGAAGCATGAGCAGAGCGTCGCCAAGAACGCCGACACGATCTTCAACTCGCCGCGCGGCGTCATGATCGGCAACAAGGACGGCGACGTCACCTTCGTCGAGTTCTTCGATTACAATTGCGGCTACTGCAAGCGCGCGATGTCCGACATGCTCGACCTGATGAAGTCGGATCCGAAGCTGAAGGTCGTGCTGAAGGAATTCCCGGTGCTGAGCCAGGGCTCAGTCGAGGCCGCGCAGGTCGCGGTCGCCGTGCGCATGCAGGATCCGACCGGCAAGAAGTATCTCGAGTTTCACCAGAAGCTCCTCGGCGGCCGCGGCGCCGCCGACAAGGCGCGCGCGCTGGCAGTCGCCAAGGAAGTCGGTCTCGACATGACCAAGCTCGAGAAGGACATCGCCAGCCCCGAGGTGAAGGCGACCATCGAGGAGAACTTCCGCCTCGCCGAATCCATGGGTATGAACGGCACCCCGAGCTACGTGATCGGCAAGCAGGTCGTGATCGGCGCGGTCGGCGTCGATGGTCTCAAGGAGAAGATCGGCATTGCCCGCTGCGGCAAGGCGACCTGCTGATCGTCGCTTCACCAGCGCTCATCCATTCAGCAAAATCCGGCTGCCCTGGCAGCCGGATTTTTAGTTTGCGGCACCGAACCGCTTTCGCGCTGGCTGCAACCAAGGGGCATCACCAACAACGGAAGCCGCGCGCCATGCCACTGGCCCCGCCAACACTTGCCCCGCCAACCCTTGGCTACGATCTCACGCTGCTGAAGACGGCGCCACAGCGTGGCACCGACCACGATCACGGCTGGTGCTACGGCCTGCCGCCGGGCATTCGCACCGAGCAATGGCCGCTCAGTCCCCACGACGGCTTTCCGATGCAGCACTGCTTCACGCTGCGCGTCCCGGCGCAGTACCGCGCCAAGGGTGATGCCTATGTCGCGCTCGCCATGTTCGCCGATCAGCAATATGACGAACCCGACGAGATCGACGCGGTGGCGCAATATCTCGCGGCAGAGACCGTCGCGCGTCCATCCGATCCCAATCTGCTGCCATACCTCGCCTATCGGCAGAACCGTCATCCGATGGAGTTTCGGATGAAGGACATCATCGACCACAATTTCGCGGCGATCTGGCTCACCGAGACCGAGTTCGCCGGACCGCTCTGCCGGCCGCCGGACCTTGCCGACAATCCGCTGCTGGAAGCCAACTCGCAGCCGCGCTGGCTCGTGAAAGGCGCGGCACGCACCGCGTTCGACGTCAATGTCGGCCGCACCCACACCGACGCTCTGAAGAAGACATACTGGTACCGTCTGTTCGGCGGCATCCCCGCGACCGGACACCACGCCTACGGCATCGCGCTTGCGCCGCGCGACGACGATCCCAATGTCGGCAAGCCGCCGCGCGATCATCT
Organism: Bradyrhizobium sp. ma5; assembly: GCF_042258955.1. Taxonomy (NCBI): domain Bacteria; kingdom Pseudomonadati; phylum Pseudomonadota; class Alphaproteobacteria; order Hyphomicrobiales; family Nitrobacteraceae; genus Bradyrhizobium; species Bradyrhizobium sp. ma5. The sequence goes on along the minus strand of NZ_CP170156.1, from coordinate 4,274,485 downwards.
GCTGCACAAGGGCGAGCTCGGCGACTACATCGCGCCTTACGGCGAGCAAGGCAGCGCACGCGGTCTCGAGCGGTTGCACGGCCGCAACCATCTCGGCGGCACGATGTTTCCGAACCAGTGGACACCAAAATACAGCGCGACCTATCTCGAGATCGAGGAACATTTCGGCGGTTTCAATTTCGGCGGCGGCAACGGCCAGCTCGATCTTGCAAGCATGGAGTTCGACTGGGCCTGCGGTTGAAGCGCAAATTGTTCATCGCGCATTCACACAAGAAACAAACCGCGGGGAACCGCAAATCAACAGGAACATCACACATCCTCTCCCGTTGTCGGCGCGGGCAATGCTGAATAACGAGGAGGAATATGATGATGAACCGCTTTCTGATTTCGGTTGCTACGGCGGCTTTGATCGCTGGTACCGGATTCGCGAATGCACAGGGCGCAGGCGGCGCCAACAAGGAGACCGGGGCCGGCGGTGGCGCGACCGTGCAGCACTCTGCACCGTCCGGTGGCGCATCGTCGGGCACCATGCAGCGCGATACGGGCGGCATGAAGGGCTCCGAGCACTCCACGACCGGCGAGTCTTCTTCAGGCATGAAGGATGACCAGTCGGGCATGAAGGGCGCCGAGTCCGAAATGTCCGGCCCCGCCACCAAGGGTGCACAGGAGAACACGCAGAAGTCGAAGAGCATGAGCTCGGAGAACGATGCGACCAAGGGCGCCAAGGACAGCCCGAAGGACATGAAGGCCGAAGGCCGCGACAAGAGCGGCACCATGAAGGCCGAGGAGCATGACAAGAGCGGCAAGATGAACAACGCCGCCGAGAGCCGCGACAAGAGCGGCGCCACCACCAACCAGAACGCTCAGACCAAGAGCCCGAGCGATACCAACCGCGCCCAGACCAACGACACCAGCCGCACCCAGACCACGACGGGCAACGCGGCGACGTCGGCCACCGCGGCGCCGCCGGCCGAGAAGCGCACCCAGATCTCGACCGCGATCAGGTCGGAGCACGTCACCGAAGTCACCAATGTGAACTTCAACGTATCGGTGGGCACCCGCGTCCCGACCGACGTGCACTTCTACCCGGTGCCGGAGCGCGTCGTGACGATCTATCCGCAGTGGCGCGGTTACGAGTTCATCCTGGTCCACGGCCGCTACATCATCGTGCAGCCGGAGACCCACGAGATCGTCTACATCATCGAGGGCTGACCTCTGCCTCGGCGTGAGGGTGCCTTGACGGGCCCTCGCCTCGATCTCAACCCCGCCCCCTCAGGGGCGGGGTTTTGCATGCGGCTGCAGCCCATAGTCGCCAGTGGATGGCTGGCGGGAGCACAGCCGAGGCGCGCCCACCTCCGGATTTGGTTAATCAGCAATTTCCATAGGTTACGCCAGCTATCTAACAGGCCGGAGGAAGCTGTTGAAGCGGTTCCGATTTCACCTAAAGACTTCCCCTGCGGCCGGTTGTTACCTATAACCCGGCCCACTTTCCCTTCGCCGGAACCCCTGGAAATGGCTGCTGCCGGAACGATCTATGTGCTGAACGGCCCGAACCTCAACCTGTTGGGGACGCGCGAGCCGGAGACGTATGGCCATGCCACCCTCGCCGACGTCGAGAAGCTGTGCGCGGACACCGCGCGGCAGTTCGGGTTGACCGCCGATTGCCGGCAGTCCAACCGCGAGGGCGAACTGATCGACTTCATCCATGAGGCCCACGCCAAGAAGGCGGTCGGCATCATCATCAACGCCGGCGGCTACTCCCATACCTCGATCGCGCTGCATGACGCGCTGGTTGCGGTTAAGATCCCGGCCGTCGAGGTCCATGTCAGCAACATCCACGCCCGCGAGAGCTTCCGGGACCATTCGTTCACTGCTAAAGCCGCCTTCGCGTCGCTTTGCGGCTTCGGCATCGACGGCTACCGGCTTGCGATCATCGGCCTCGCCACCAGGATCGGTGCGAAGGCAAAGACTTAATCGTCAATCCTGACGTTCCCCGTCACCTGATAGAGATTTCGGATCAAACAACATGGCGCGCCAGCCAGACGACAAATCAGCCGTAAAGTCCAAGAACGACTCCAAGAACGACGCCCGGAGCGACGACAGCGTCCTCATCCGCGAGCTCGCGCTGCTGCTTGCCGAGACCAACCTCACCGAGATCGAGATCGAGCGCGCCGGCCTGCGTGTCCGGGTCGCACGCAACATCAGCATCGCCGCCTCCGTGCCGTCAGCCGTGCATGCAGTCGCCGCGCCGGTGGCAGTGCCGGCTGCCGCCGCTGCCGCCACCGACATGGCAAAGCACCCGGGTGTCGTGCCCTCGCCGATGGTCGGCACCGCCTATTGGGCTCCGGAACCCGGCGCCAAGCCGTTCATTGAAGTCGGCACCAAGGTCGCGGCTGGCCAGACGCTTCTGATCATCGAGGCGATGAAGACGATGAACCAGATCCCGTCGCCGCGCGCGGGCACCGTGACGCAGATCCTCATCGAGGACGGCCAGCCGGTCGAATTCGGCGAGCCGCTCGTCATCATTGAATAGCTTCCGTCAACGTCAGGCGCTGCGATGTTCGACAAGATCCTCATAGCCAATCGCGGCGAGATCGCGCTTCGCGTGCTCCGGGCGTGCAAGGAGCTCGGCATCGCCACCGTCGCGGTGCATTCCACCGCCGACGCCGACGCCATGCATGTGCGGCTCGCCGACGAGAGCGTCTGCATCGGGCCGCCGCCGTCGAAGGATTCCTATCTCAACATCCCGGCGCTGCTGGCCGCCTGCGAGATCACCGGCGCCGACGCCGTGCATCCCGGCTACGGCTTCCTGTCCGAGAATGCGCGCTTCGCCGAGATCCTCGCCGATCACAATCTGGGCTTCATCGGACCGAAGGCCGAGCACATCCGCCTGATGGGCGACAAGATCGAGGCCAAGAAGACCGCCAAGCGCCTCGGCATTCCCGTGGTGCCCGGCTCGGACGGCGCGGTGACGGCGGACGACGACGCCATGACGATCGCCAGGGAGATCGGCTTCCCGGTGCTGGTGAAGGCGGCAGCCGGCGGCGGCGGCCGCGGCATGAAGGTCGCCCACACCGAGGCCGACCTTGCGCTGGCGCTCACGACCGCGGCCAACGAAGCCAAGTCGGCGTTCGGCGACGCGTCGGTCTATCTGGAGAAATACCTGCAGAAGCCGCGCCACATCGAGATCCAGATTCTCGGCGACGGCCGCGGCGGCGCCATCCATCTCGGCGAGCGCGACTGCTCGCTGCAGCGCCGTCATCAGAAGGTCTGGGAGGAAGGCCCCTCTCCCGTGCTCGCGGCGGCCGCTCGCGCCAGGATCGGCGAGACCTGCGCCAAGGCGATGCGGGACATGAAGTATCTCGGGGTCGGCACCATCGAATTCCTCTACGAGGACGGCGAGTTCTATTTCATCGAAATGAACACGCGCATCCAGGTCGAGCATCCCGTCACCGAAAGCATCACGGATATCGATCTGGTGCTCGAGCAGATCCGGATTGCGGCCGGCGGCGAGCTTCCGGCCAAGCAGAGCGACATCGCGATCATCGGCCACGCCATCGAGTGCCGCATCAACGCGGAGAACCCGCAGACCTTCCGTCCCTCGCCCGGACGGATCACGCAATTCCATGCGCCGGGCGGCCTCGGCGTGCGGATCGATTCCGCCGTCTATCAGGGCTACGTGATTCCGCCCTATTACGACTCGCTGGTCGGCAAGCTGATCGTGCACGGCAAGACCCGCGGCGAGTGCCTGATGCGGCTGCGCCGGGCGCTGGACGAGATGGTGGTCGACGGCATCGAGACGACATTGCCGCTGTTCCGCGCGCTGGTGCGCGAGCCCGACATCATCGAGGGCGACTACCACATCCACTGGCTGGAGCAGTACCTCGCCGGCCAGCCATCCGACACCCCGAAATAGTTTGGAACCCGGTGGAACCCAAAGCCCAGTTCAAACGTACTATGGGTTATTGGCTTTCCACGGGGACGCATTGAATCCCACTCCTGCGAAGAGACCGTCGTGACACAAGTTTCACGACGCCGGTCCACGCTACAGATCCTGCTGCTTTCGGCGGGATTTTTCGTGCTGGTCGCGATCAGCGTGGCGTCCGTCCTGCTGGTCAACAAGGCACGCGAGGACAATGCCCTGGTGGTCCATACGGTCGAGGTCGAGAGCCAGGTCGCCAACCTGCTGCTTGACATCAGGCGCGCCGAGAGCGCGACCAGGGCCTATCTGCTGACATCCGCACCACAATACCTGTCCGAATATCAGGCCGCGGCGGCAGGACTCCCGGCCGCGCTCGGTCATCTCCAGATGATGACCGTCGACAATCCGACGCAGGTCGCCAATGCCGCGAAGCTGAAGGCCGCCGTCGAGCAGCGCCTCGCCGAATTCGCCCTCGGCGTCGAGCGCGTCAAGAACAACGACGTCGCCACCAGCGTCGACATCCTGCGCAAGGGCACATCGACCGATGCGGTCGAGGCGATCGCCCGGATCGGCCGCGACATGCGCGCCGAGGAGGATCGCCTGCTGGCGGTGCGCACCGCGACCGCGGACCGGACCCAGGTGCTCGCCTCCTCCGTCACCATAGCCGGCTCCTGCATGGTGCTGGCGCTCGCCGCCCTCTCTCTCGTGCTGCTGCGGCAATCCTCGCGGGCGCGCGACGAGGCCGAGGCCAGGCTGCGTGACAACTACGTCAATCTCGAAACCATCGTCGACGAGCGCACCGCCGACCTGCGCGAGGCCAACGAGGAAATCCAGCGCTTCGCCTATATCGTCAGCCACGACCTCCGCTCGCCGCTGGTCAACATCATGGGCTTCACCAGCGAGCTGGAGGAATTGCGCGGCGACATCTTCAGACGCATCGCCACGCTCAACCGCACCGCATCGCTGGCGCCGGCGATGGAAGATGCGACCGACGTGGCCGAGCCCGAGCTCCAAGGCTCCGACAAGCAGCTATCCGACGATTTCAACGAATCGCTCGGCTTCATCAAATCCTCGATCGCCAAGATGGACCGCCTGATCAGCGCCATCCTCAATCTCACCCGCGAGGGCCGCCGCGAGTTCAAGCCGGAGCGGATCGATCTCCGCGAGCTGATCGACAGCATCGTCAAGACGGTCGCGCATCAGGCGGCCGAGGCCAATGCGACCGTCGAGATCGGCGCTTTGCCTGATATCGTCAGCGACCGCCTCGCGCTGGAGCAGATTTTCTCCAACCTGATCGACAATGCACTCAAGTACCTCAAGGACGGCGTCCCCGGCGAGATCGCGATCGACGGGCGCACCAAGCTGGGCTTTGCGATCTTCGAGGTCACGGACAATGGCCGCGGCATCGATCCGAAGGACCACCAGCGCATCTTCGATCTGTTCCGCCGTGCCGGAACCCAGGACAAGCCCGGCCAGGGCATCGGGCTTGCCCATGTCCGCGCACTTGTGCGCAGACTGGGCGGCACCATGTCGGTAGCATCGGAACTTCACAACGGCAGCACGTTCACCATCACGCTGCCTATCAAATGGTCAGGCAAGAACTCAGGCAAGAACCGGGATAGGGAATCATGAGCGATCCAGTCACCATCATCATGATCGAGGACGACGAGGGCCATGCCCGCCTGATTGAGCGGAATATCCGGCGCTCAGGTGTCAACAATGAGATCGTCCCGTTCACCAACGGTACAGAGGCCGTGAACTACCTGTTCGGCAAGGATGGCAGCGCGGTCGAGCGCAAGAACCAGGCCCTGCTCATCCTGCTTGATCTCAATCTGCCTGACATGACCGGCATCGACATTCTGAAGCGGGTCAAGGAGAACAAGCATCTCAAGGCGACGCCGGTGGTCGTGCTGACCACCACCGACGACTCCCAGGAGATCAAGCGTTGCTACGAACTCGGTTGCAACGTCTACATCACCAAGCCGGTGAACTACGAAAGCTTTGCCAACGCCATTCGCCAGCTTGGCCTGTTCTTTTCCGTGATTCAGGTGCCGCCAGCTTCGATATGACCAACGCAACGCCGACACTGCTCTATATCGACGACGACGCGGCGCTGGCGCGCCTGGTCGAACGCGGGCTGACGCGCGCGGGCTACAAGGTCGTGCACGCTGCGAGCGGCCAGGAAGGCCTCGACCGGCTCGCCCAGGGCGGCATCGACGTCGTTGCGCTCGACCAGTACATGCCCGGCCTCGACGGGCTTGAGACGCTGGAGCAGATCCTAAAGATCGCGGACGCGCCGCCGGTGGTGTTCGTCACCGCCTCGCAGGATTCGGCGATCGCCGTCACCGCGCTGAAGGCCGGCGCGGCGGACTACCTGGTCAAGGACGTCAGGGGCGAATTCATCCCCCTGCTCCAGGTCGCGGTGAACGGTGCGATCCGGCGCGCCGCGATCCAGAAGGCGCGCGACGAGGCCGAGGCCGAGGTGCACGCTTCACGCGACCGCTACGCCGCGCTCGCCGCCGAGCGCGAGGTTCTGCTGCGCGAGGTCAACCATCGCGTCGGCAATTCGCTGCAGATCATTGCCTCGCTGCTGCATCTGCAAGCCAATTCCGCGAGCCAGCAGGACGTCAAGGCGGCGCTCACCAATGCGATGGGTCGCGTCGCCGCCGTCGCACAGGTGCATCGCCGTCTCTACACCTCGCACGACTTCAAGACGGTGATGCTCAACCAGTATCTCGAGGCGCTGCTCGAGGATCTCAGGCGATCGGCCGAAGGCAACAAGATGTCGCGGCTGACGCTGAAGGCCGACCCGGTCGAGATCGATCCCGACCGTGCGGTCGCGATCGGGATCATCGTCAACGAGCTGGTGATGAACGCCGTGAAATACGCCTATCCCGACAGCGCCGGCCCGATCCATGTCGAGTTGAAGCCACGGGCGGACGAATTGCAGCTTGCGATCAGCGATGAAGGCGTGGGCTTCTCCGACAAGGCCGATCCGCGCGGCACCGGCATGGGCCAGCGCATCGTCGCGGCGATGGCCGTCAAGCTCGACGCCAGCGTCGAGCGCGACCCCAGCCAAAAGGGCACCCGCTTCGTGGTGCGGTTCTCCCGCGTCACCCCCGCGCCGGCGAAATCGGCAAGCGTCACCGCCAGTTAGGCCGCCGCCGACGGACTGATCGAATTCTCGCGCTGGCGTTAACGGCCGCGTCACCCTGTTGTTCGATCGCAGCCGCCTGCCCTGACCGGGTTAAGACAAATCTGGGCATTGCTTGCCATGCTTTTCCCCCAGCTTGGCAGGAACGGCACGATGTTCGAGCGCAGGGTGGTTTTTGGAAAGAAGCAGGCGACCGCGGGTGATCCTAGGGAGCCCTTGCGTCCGGCACCGGGTGCCGACGGCGCGGCACCCGCCTTTCACAGGAGGCAGTGGGAAGATCCGCGGATCGGGCCGATGCTGCGCGATGCGGGGTTCGTGCCCGACGACGGAGCCAGCATCGTGCCGGCGGCGGACAATCGCCTTGCTGTGTTTGCCGCGGCCAACCAACGGCTGCAGGAGCGCACCGAGAGTTTCAACCGTGACATGACGGAGCGCCACGGCCACTGCCATGCGTTGCCGTTCCTGGTCATCGACCACAAGATCTGGGACGGGCCGCATGGCGCGTTTCTCTACGCGCAGCTGGATCTGATCGGCTACGACGAGTGGAACGTGATCATGCTGGCGGAGGATCAGCAGACCACGGAAGCATGCGGCCTGGCGGGCCATCCCGGCTTCCTTCCGGCGGTGACACAGCTCATGACCGAGCATGTGATCGCGTGGGAGGCGAGGCACAACGCCTTGCTCAAGGAATTCGGAATTACCGCGAGCGGCGGCCACCACGTCCCGCACGAGCAATATGAAATGGAAAAGGACGCGCTGCGCCGGGATATCATCGACAAGGCCGGCCGGATGAAGCTGCGCATCATCGACGACCTTCTGAGCAAGAGCTAAACCCTCAATCAGGCCGATCGCGGTGCCGCCGCATGCGATGCGGACGGCAATCCTGGCATGGCGCGCCGAAGATCACCTGCGACGGATAGGGCCGCGCGGAGTGATACGGCGTCGAGCCGAACAGACCCGCTGCGCCGAAGCCCGCGCTGAAGGGATCGGCTGCAAAGCTCCCCGGAAACGCACCGTTGCTGCGGAAATCGCGATCGTCGTTCCTGCCGTCGAAATATGCACCGCCGGTGCTGCCGTAACGCAGCGGCCGTTGCGGCGCCAAGTCATGAGACAGGTTCTGGGCCGAGGCAGCGGCCGTGCCGAGCGCGATGGCAGCGCAGGCGATCAATGCTCTGATAGCGGTCATGGCCAAGGCCTTCATTGCGGAATGGTCCCCCAATCACCCTTCCAGGCGATCAGGCGTCCCTTGCCGAATTGCAGATAGAGCCCGTCGCTGCGCCGCGACAGCACGCTGCCCCTGACGTTGGGCAGCGCGACGAACAATTCATTGCCCGGCGTGCCGCGGACATAGTTCAGGGGAACGCCGAGCGACTGGCTGGCCTGGTCGGCGCTCATGCCGAAGGCGAGCGGAATGCTGTTGGGTGGCCGCTGCTGCGCGCGGGCTGTGCCGGCCGGCGCACCGAGCGCGATGACGAGAGTAACGACGAACAGTGTGACGAACCGCTGCATGACCGACCTCATGGCACTGCCGCCGCGAGCGTGCCGGCCGGCGTCCAGCCGCCACCGAGCGCCTGGAACAGGCTGCTCGCCGCCAGCAGCTTGTTGAGCCGCACCGTCACGAGGTTGAGTTCAGCCGTGAACAGCGTCTGCTGTGTCTGCAGCACCGTGATGAGATTGACCGTGCCGCCGCGCAGCTGCGTCTCGGAAACCTCGAACGCCTTGCGCGAGCTCGCCACCACGTCGGACTGCAGCCGCTCCTGCAGCGTGTACTTCTGCAACGCGATCAGCGCCTTCTCGACATCGGCGAAGGCCGACAGCACCGCCTTGCGATAGGCCTGCAGGTTTTGCAATTGCTGGCCCTTGGCGAGCTTGAACTGGCTCTCCAGCAGGAAGCCGTCGAACAGCGGCTGGGTCAGCCCGGCGGCGAGCGTGTAGTACCAGGCGCCCGGCGCAAACAGCGAGGCGAGCGCCGCGCTCTGGAAGCCCGTGGTGCCGGTCAGCTGGATCTGCGGAAAGAACGCCGCGCGCGCCGCATCGACGCTGAAATTGGAGGCCGCGAGCTGCGCCTCGGCCTGGCGGACGTCAGGCCGCTGGTAGAGCAGTTCCGACGGCATCCCCGGCGTGATGCGCGGCACCGAGATCTGCGTGGTGCTGCCGCCGCGCACCGCGAAATCAGCCGGCGCGCGCGCCACCAGCAGCGCGAGCGCTGCGGTGTTCTGCCCCAGCGTCACCTCGAGCGGCGGGATCGCCGCGCGCTGCGTAGCGACCAGCGCCTCCTGCTGCGACAGGTCGAGCTGCGAGGCGGTGCCGCCGGCGAACTGCGATTTGATCAAAGCCAGGATGCGCTCGGCCGCCGCAAGATTGCGCCGGGTGGCCTTGATCTGGTCCTGCGCCGCCAGCACCTGGAAATAGGTGTTGGCCACCGTCGCCATCGTGGTCAGCGCGACCACTTCGCGATTGTAGCGGGCAACCGTCGCGCTCTCTTCCGACGCCGACAGCGTCGCGCGGTTCTTGCCCCAGAAATCGACGATGTAGCTCGCGCTGAGCCCCAGACTGTACTGCGAGAACGTCCCGCTGCTCCCGCCGAGCAATGAACTCGATCCCGTCGCGACCTTCTGACGCTCGGCATTCGCCGATCCCGAGATCGACGGCAGCAGCGCGGCGCCGGACACGCCAGCCTGCGCGTCGGCCTGCACGATCTGGGCGATCGCCACCGCGATATCGAGATTGTATTGCTGCGCGGATTCCATCAGCCCGGTCAGCTCGGGCGAGTGGAAGCCGCGCCACCAGGCGAGCGCCGGAACGGCGGCGTCGGCATCGCCCTTGGCCGCGGCGCGATAGCTTGCCGGCACTTCGAGACTGAGCTCGGGCTTCTCCACCCCGGGAATGCAGCCGGTCAGGCCAAGGCTCAGACCAAGGCTGAGGCCGCCGAACGCGGCCACGCGCCGAAACCGGAACGGTTTCCGCAATATTCGAAGACTATGCAACGCTGCATCTGTCGGCATTTACTCGCCCGGTTGAAGTGAAGAGCCCGGCATCCGCACGGCGCCGCCGCGGCGGACGCGCAGGGCCCACAAGCGGAACCGGTCGAGATAGAGGTAGATCACCGGCGTCGTGTAGAGCGTCAGGACCTGGCTCAGGATCAGGCCACCGACGATGGCGATGCCGAGCGGCTGCCGCAGCTCGCCGCCGTCGCCCATCCCGATGGCGAGCGGCACCGCACCGAGCAGCGCGGCCATCGTCGTCATCATGATGGGACGGAAGCGCAGCAGGCATGCCTCCTTGATCGCCTCGAGCGGCTCCAGCCCGCGCCTGCGTTCCGCGTCCAGCGCAAAGTCGATCATCATGATGGCGTTCTTCTTCACAATGCCGATCAGCAGGATGACGCCGATCAGCGCCATGATACTGAACTCGGTCTTGAATGCCATCAGCGCCAGCAAGGCACCTACACCTGCGGAGGGCAGTGTGGACAAGATGGTCAGCGGATGGACATAGCTCTCATAGAGCACGCCCAGCACGATGTAGATCGTGACGATCGCGGCCAGGATCAGGAACGGCTGGTTGCTGAGCGAGTCCTGGAACGCCTTCGCCGAGCCCTGGAACGTGCCGCGGATCGTGGCCGGGACGCCGATCCGGTTCATGGTCGCCTCGATGCTGCCGACCGCGGTGCTCAGCGACACGTTCGGCGGCAGGTTGAACGAGATGGTGTTGGCGACCAGGAGGCCCTGGTGGTTGACCGCAAGCGGCGTCGCGCCCTGCTTGAACGCCGCCACCGCCGACAGCGGGATCATGGTCTCGCTGTTGGTCGAGACCGCCGATCCGGTCGAGGCCACGCCCTTCCCGGTCGAACCGATCGAATTGGTGGCCTGGTTGCGCGCGGCCTGGGCATTGGCCGAACTGGCCGCGCTCGAGGCTCCCGGCGCCACCACGGTGCCGGCCACCGCGTTGGTCGATTGCGAGCCGCCGACCGATCCGCCCGACGTGCTGATGTAGACGTCCTTCAGCGTCTCGGGGTTCTGCCAGTAGCGCGGCGCGACCTCCATGATGACGTGGTACTGGTTGCGCGCGACATAGATCGTCGACACCTGACGCTGGCCGAAGGCGTCGTAGAGGGTGTTGTCGATCTGGCTGACGGTGATGCCGAGCCGGGCCGCGGCATCGCGGTCGATCACGAGGTCGGATTCCAGCCCCTTGTTCTGCTGGTCGCTGTTGACGTCGGCCAGGTTCGGATCGCGCTGCAAGGCCGCCGCGATCTTCGGCGTCCAGTCATTGAGCTCCTCCAGCGTCGATCCCTGCAGCGTGTACTGATACTGCGCATTCGAGGCCCTGCCCCCGACCCTGATGTCCTGCACCGCCTGCAGGAACAGGCTCGCGCCGGGCACCACCGCCATCTCGCGGCGCAGGCGTGAAATCACCCCATCGGCGCCGATCTTGCGCTGGTCGAGCGGACGCAGCGAGACGAACACGAAGCCGGAATTGGTCTGACCGCCGCCGGTAAACCCGACCACCGTCTCCACCGCCGGATCGCGCTTGATGATGCCGACGAACTGCGCGAGCTTCTGCTGCATCAGCTGGAACGACACGCTCTGGTCGGCCTGGATCGAGCCGACCAGCCGCCCGGTGTCCTGCTGCGGGAAGAAGCCCTTCGGGATCACGTCGTAGAGATAGAAGTTGAGGCCGAACACCGCCGCCAGAATCAGCATCACTGACAGCGGATGCGCCAGCGCCGCGGTCAGCGTCCTGCGGTAGAAATTCAGCATCGCCTCGAAGAAGCGCTCGCTGGCCCAATAGAGCCGGCCGTGGCCGCCGCGGTCCGGCTTGAGCAGCACCGCGCACATCATCGGGGTGGTCGCCAGCGAGACCGCGAGCGAGATCAGGATCGAGATCGAGATCGTCATCGCGAATTCGCGGAACAGCCGCCCGACGATGCCGGCCATCAGCAGGATCGGAATGAACACCGCGATCAGCGAGATGCTCATTGACAGCACGGTAAAGCCGACCTCGTTGGCGCCCTTCAGCGCCGCTTCGAGCGGGCTCAGGCCCTCCTCGATGTAGCGGGTGACGTTCTCCAGCACGACGATGGCGTCGTCGACCACGAAGCCGGTCGCGACCGTCAGCGCCATCAGCGACAGATTGTCGAGGCTGTAGCCGATCAGGTACATCGCCCCGAAGGTCGCCACCAGCGACACCGAGACCGCCACCACCGGAATGAGGGTGGCGCGCAAATTGCGCAGGAACGCGAACACCACGATGATGACTAGCATCACCGCCAGGACCAGCGTCCGTTCGACGTCGCGGAGCGAGGTGCGGATGGTCGTCGAGCGGTCGACCGCCAAGCCGATGTCGATCGCCGGCGAAATCGAGGCCTGCAATTGCGGCATCAGCCCCTTTACCAGGTCGACGGTACTGATGATGTTGGCGTTCGGCTGCCGGTAGAGGATCAGCAGCACCGCCGGCTTGCCGTTGGCGAGCCCGGCATTGCGCAAGTTCTCGACGCCGTCGGCCACCTCGCCGACATCGGAGAGATGAACCGGGGCGCCATTGCGGTAGGCCACGATCAGCGATCGGTAGTCGTCGGCCTTGTTAGCCTGGTCGTTGGCATAGACCTGGTAGCGCTGGTCGCCGACATCGATGCCGCCCTTGGGGCTGTGGGCGTTGGCGCTCGACAACGCCGCGCGGACGTCTTCCAGACCGATGCCGTATTTGTAGAGCGCTTGCGGGATCAGATCGACGCGCACGGCGGGCAGCGAGCTGCCGCCGACCACGACCTCGCCGATGCCCTCGACCTGCGACAGCTTCTGCGCCAGCACCGTGGAGGCGGCATCATAGAGAGCGCCGCGGGTCAGCGTGTCCGACGTCAGCGTCAGGATCAGGATCGGCGCGTCGGCCGGGTTGACCTTGCGGTAGGTCGGATTGCTGCGCAGGCTGGTCGGCAGATCGGCCCGCGCCGCATTGATTGCGGCTTGCACGTCCCGCGCCGCGCCGTTGATGTCGCGATTCAACCCGAACTGCAGCGTGATCCGGGTCGAGCCGACCGAGCTCGACGACGTCATTTCAGTCACATCGGCGATCTGGCCGAGATGCCGCTCAAGCGGGCTGGCGACCGTGGTCGCGACGTCCTGCGGGCTGGCGCCGGGCAGCGTCGCCTGTACCGAGATGGTCGGAAAATCCACCTGCGGCAGCGGAGACACCGGCAGCTTGAAGAATGCGACGAGGCCCGCTGCCGCAAGCCCCAACGTCAACAGCGTGGTTGCGACCGGCCGGCGGATGAAGGGCGTTGACGGATCCATGGCTCAACGCGACCCGCTCGCCTCGCCGACCTCGTCCGCCCGCCCGGCAAACCGCAGCGCCAGGCGATCGAACCAGAGATAGATCACCGGCGTCGTGAACAGTGTCAGCAGTTGGCTCACCAAGAGACCGCCGACGATCGAGATGCCGAGCGGATGCCGAAGCTCGGAGCCGGCGCCGCTGCCGAGCATCAGCGGCAGTGCGCCGAGCACGGCTGCCATCGTCGTCATGATGATCGGCCGGAAGCGCAGCAGGCAAGCCTGGTAGATCGCCTCCCGCGGCGGCTTGCCCTCGTTGCGCTCGGCATCGAGCGCGAAGTCGATCATCATGATCGCGTTCTTCTTCACGATGCCGATCAGAAGGATGATGCCGATGATCGCGATGATGGTGAGGTCCTGGCCGGCCATCATCAGCGCCAGCAACGCGCCGATGCCGGCCGAAGGCAGCGTCGACAGGATCGTCAGCGGATGGATGAAGCTCTCATAGAGCACGCCCAGCACGATATAGACCGTGATGATCGCAGCCAGGATCAGGAACAGCTGGTTGGAAAGCGAGGACTGGAACGCCAGCGCCGCGCCCTGGAAGCTCGTGATCATGCCGAGCGGCTGGTTGATTTCGGCCTGCGCCTGCTTGATCGCGGTCACCGCCCCGCCGAGCGAGGCGCCCGGCGCCAGGTTGAACGAAACGGTTGCCGACGGGAACTGGCCGAGATGTGAGACCTGCAACGGCGCGGTCTCGACCCGCATCCTGGCCATGACGGACAGCGGCACCGGCGTCGAGCCCACCGATGACGGTAGATAGATCGACGACAGCGAATCCAGCGAGTTCTGCAACGACGGATCGGCCTCGAGGATGACGCGGTACTGGTTCGAATTGGTGAAGACGGTGGAGACGATGCGCTGGCCGTAGGAATCGTACAGCGCGTTGTCGATCGTCGCCGGCGTGATGCCGAACCGCGCGGCCTGGTCGCGATCGATGTCCACGAATACCGAAAGTCCCTGTGCGGAGATGTCGCTGGTGACGTCGCTGAGCTCCGGCAATTCCCTGAGCTTGTCGACCAGCTTCGGCGTCCATTCCGCGAGTTCGTTCGGGTCGGCGTCTTGCAGGATGAACTGATACTGCGTGCGGCTCACGGTGCCTTCGATGGTGAGGTCCTGGACCGGCTGCATGTAGAGCGTGATGCCGGTCAGATCAGCCGTACTGGCCTTGATCCGGTTCATGATCGTCGCGACGCCGGCCTTGCGCTGCTCGTGCGGCTTCAGATTGATCAGGATGCGGCCGCTGTTGAGCGTGGTGTTTGTGCCGTCGACGCCGATGAACGACGACAGGCTCTCGACGTCGGGATCCCTGAGGATCGCGCTGGCGAGCCGCTGCTGCCGCTCGGCCATCGCCGCATAAGACACCGATTGCGGCGCCTCCGAGATCGCCTGGATCACGCCGGTGTCCTGCACCGGAAAGAAGCCCTTGGGGATGACCACGTAGAGCAGCGCCGTGAGACCAAAGGTGGCGAGCGCGATCAGCAGTACGAACGTCTGGCGGTCGAGCACCCAGTTGAGCATCCGGCCGTAGATCGCGATGACGGCGTCGAAGCCTTCCCGGCTGAGCCGCTGGAAGGTGTTCTCGCGCGTCGTACTCTCCGGCTTCAGCAGTTTTGCGCAGGCCATCGGCACCAGCGTCAGCGACACCACGGCGGAGATCAGGATCGTGACCGACAGCGTGATGGCGAATTCGCGGAACAGGCGGCCGACGACGTCGCCCATGAACAGCAGCGGGATCAGCACCGCGATCAGCGACACCGTCAGCGAGATGATGGTGAAGCCGATCTGCTCGGAGCCGCGCAGCGCCGCCTCGAGTGGAGATTCGCCCTCCTCGATATAGCGCGAGATGTTCTCGATCACGACGATGGCGTCGTCGACCACGAAGCCGGTCGCGATCGTCAGCGCCATCAGCGACAGATTGTTCAGGCTGAAGCCGAACAGATACATCGCCCCAAGCGTGCCGACCAGCGACAGCGGCACCGACAGGCTCGGGATCAGCGTGGCGCGGGTCGAGCGCAGGAACACGAAGATCACCAGCACGACCAGGATCACCGCAAGCGCCAGCTCGTATTCTACGTCGCGGACCGAAGCCCGGATCGTCACGGTCCGGTCGGTCAGGATGTTGAGGTCGATCGCCGCCGGCAGCGTCGCCTGCAACTGCGGCAACAGGTCCTTGATGCCCTGGACCACCGAGATCACGTTGGCGCCGGGCTGGCGCTGGATGTTGAGGATGATCGCCTGCGTCTCGTTCATCCAGGCGCCGAGCTTGTCGTTCTGCGCGCCGTCGACGACGTTGCCGACGTCGCTGAGGCGGACCGGCGAGCCGTTCTTGTAGGCGATGATCAGCGAGCGGTAGTCGCTGGCATTGCGGATCTGGTCGTTGGCATTGATGGTGTAGGCGCGCATCGCGCCGTCGAAATTGCCCTTCGGCGTATTGACGTTGGCGTTGCCGAGCGTGGTGCGGAGATCGTCGATGTTCAGCCCATAGGCCGCGAGCTTGCGGATGTCGGCCTGGATGCGCACCGCGGGCCGCTGGCCGCCGCTGATGCTGACGAGGCCGACGCCAGGCAACTGCGAGATCTTCTGCGCCAGCCGGGTGTCGACGAAGTCCTGCACCTGGGTCAGCGGCATGGTCTTCGAGGTCAGGCCCAGCGTCAGGATTGGCGCGTCAGCAGGATTGACCTTGGCGTAGATCGGCGGCGCCGGCAGGTCCGACGGCAACAGGTTGCCCGCGGCATTGATCGCGGCCTGCACCTCCTGCTCGGCGACGTCGAGCGAGATCGACAGGCCGAACTGCAGCGTGATGACAGATGAACCGGCAGAGCTCACCGAGCTCATCTGGTTCAGATTCGGCATCTGGCCGAATTGCACCTCGAGCGGCGCCGTCACCGACGACGTCATCACGTCCGGGCTTGCCCCCGGATAGAAGGTCTGCACCTGGATGGTCGGATAATCGACTTCCGGCAGCGCTGCGACCGGCAGGAATCTGAACGCCAGCATGCCCGACAGCATGATGGCGATCATCATCAGGGTCGTCGCCACCGGCCGCAGGATGAATGGCCGCGACGGGTTCATTTCGTCTGCCCGTCCGCGGAACCCTTATGGTCGCCGCCTCCCGGCTTGTCGGCAGCAGCGCCGCCTCCCTTCGCCGCCCCATTCGTCGCGCCCTTGGCTGCGCCGGCCGGGCTCGCGGCATCGGCGGCGGAGCGCACCACCACCTTGGCGCCCTCGCGCAGCTTGTCGGCGCCGTCGATCACGATGCGATCGCCGGGCACAAGCCCTGAGAGCACCTCGACGCGGTCGCCGTCGGTGACGCCGATTTTCACCGGCCGCACCGAGACCGTGCTGTCGGCGTTGACGAGATAGACGAAGGTGCCGGGGACGCCGCGCTGGATGCCGGCGGTCGACATCGTCGTGGCATCCTTGTGGGTATCGAGCAGCAGGCGGATGTTGACGAACTGGTTCGGATAGAGCGTGCGTTTCTCGTTCTCGAACTGGGCGCGCAGCTTGATCGTGCCGGTGGTCGCATCGATCTGGCTGTCGAAGGTCTGCAGCGATCCCTCGGCGAGCTTGTTGGCGCCGCTGCGGTCATAGGCCGCCGTCGGCAGCACCGCGCCGTCCTTCAACCGCTTCGCGACCGCCTGCAGATTGTCCTCCGGCAGCGTGAACAGCACGCTGATCGGCTCGAGCTGCGTGATCACGACAAGGCCGTTGGTGTCGCCCGGCGTCACGTAGTTGCCGAGGTCGACCTGGCGCAGTCCGACCCGCCCGTTGATCGGCGAGACGATGCGACAATATTGCAGATTCACTTCGGCCGATTTCACCGACGCGCGGTCGGCCTCGACCGTGCCCTGATACTGCGCGACCAGCGCGACCTGGGTATCGAGCGTCTGATGCGGCACGGCGTTCTGCGTGGCGAGGTTCTGGTAGCGGGTGAGATCGACCTGGGCGCCCTTCAGCTGCGCCTCGTCGCGCGCCAGAGTGCCCTTGGCCTGCGCCAGCGTCGCCTCATAGGGACGCGAGTCGATCTCGGCGATCAGGTCACCCTTCTTGACCTCATCGCCCTCCTTGAAATCGATCTTCATCAGGTAGCCGCTGATCTGGCTCCGGATCGTCACGGTGGCGAGCGACGTCACGGTGCCGAGCGCATTCAGGCTGACGCCGATGTCGCCCTTGCCGACGGCCTCCGGCACGATCGACATCGGCCCGGCGTTGCGCCCGCCGCCGGCCTGCGGCGGCGCGGCCTGCTGCCGCGTCCACCAGACGATGCCGGCAAGCACCGCCAGCACGACACACCCGGTCAGAAACCCTCGCCCGCGCGACGGCCGCCTGGTTTGCTCGGGCGCCACAATCGACGGGTCTTTGACATGCTGGTCCATAAACTTGCCCACGAAGAAACACGAACGAGCTCGCGCCGCTCTATGTGTCCCCTGAAGTTCGCGCGCGCCACATCCGAGGAAGCATTTTGAACGCTTCGGTCGGACAAAGCGCGTTAAGAATCGGAAAGGATAGCCCTCCTTCCCGATCGGCCGCTGTTTCTCGCTGGATTGTGGCTATTTTACCCGATCATCTGTAGCCAGGGCAACACGATCAGCAACAATCCGGCAAAGTAGATTACGCCGAAGATCAGCCCGAACTTCCAGAAGTCGCCTTTGCCGATATAGCCGCTGCCGTAATACATCGGCGCCGGTCCCGTGGCGTAGGGCGAGATCACCCCCATCAGCCCGAGCGAATAGACGCACAGCAGCATCAGGGTCTGCACCGACAGGCCGGGAATGCTGGAGCCGACGGCGAGCACCACCGGCAGCACGGCGGCGGTATGCGAGGTGATGCTCGAGAAGAAATAGTGGATCCAGAAGAAGAATGTGACGAGCAGGATCATCCCGACCAGCGGCGACGTCCCTGCGAGCGGCTTCGCATAACCCTCGGCCACCCATTTGATGAAGCCGATCTCGTTGAGACCCGACGACAGCGTGAGCAGCGAGGTGAAATAGAAAAATACCTCCCACGCGCTCTTCTCCGCGACGATGTCCTCGAACGCGATCACGCCTGACAGCAGCATCAGCGAGATCACGACGAACACCACAGTGGTCGCGTTGATGAAGTTCGAGCCGAGCAGCGGCACGCTGATGTTGGGATTGGAGCCGCAGATCCACAGGAACATCGCGAGCAGCACCAGCACCGCCATGATCCATTCGTGCCGCGACGGCGGCCCCATCTTGGCGAGCTCGCCCTCGCTCCAGGTCACGATCTCCGGGCTCTCCTTGATCTCGGGCCGGCAGATGACGTAGCTCAGCAGCGGCACCAGCAGCAGCAAGAGGATACCCAGCGGCGCGAAGCCGATGAACCATTGCGACCAGCCGACCTCGATATTGACGAGCTTCTTGGCGATCGACAGCGCGGCGGCGTTCGGCGCCAGCGCGGTCAGAAACAGCGAGCTGGTGACGGCCGTGGTCGCAAATGCCGTCCACATCACGAAGGTGCCGATCTTGCCCGCGGTCGGGCCGGGCTCGGAGCCGTAGATACGCGGGATGTTGCTGACGATCGGATAGATGGTGCCGCCCGAACGCGCGGTGTTGGAGGGCGTCGCCGGCGCCAGCACCAGATCGGAGAACGCCACCGCATAGCCGAGCCCGATCGTGCGGCGGCCGAGCCCGCGCACCAGGAGCAGCGCCAGCCGGCGGCCGAGCCCGCTCTTGCGGTAGCCGATCGAGAACACGAAGGCGCCGACGATCAGCCACACAGTGCTCTCGGAAAAGCCGGCGAGCATCCAGCGCAGCGACTTGTTCGGGTCAGGCTCGACATAACCGCCGACGCCGGCGACCGTGAGGCCGATCAGGCCGACAGCACCGACCGGCATCGATTCGAGGATCAGCCCGGTGATCACAGCGGCGAACACCGCAAAATAGTGCCACTGATTGGCGTTCAGCCCTGATGGCACCGGCACCAGATAGATCACCAGCCAGACCAGCAACGGCGCAAACGTCCGCCATGACGACTTCATGCAGCGTCCCCCTCACCTGTGTCGATTGTCAGGCGCGCAAGCCGCCATGTCCCGGGCGTCGGCGCCATCTTTTTGCGGCAATGTAGCATGGCCGCGCAGTCCGTCTCGGGAAACTGCGGCGGAATGGCGCGGCTTGTGGAGGAACCGGCGCGTTTCGTCAACACGTCGCGACCCCGTGGCCGGCCCCATCGCAAGTCCGCCCGTGCTTTGCTATCTTCGCCCGCATGACCGCACGCGACTCCGCCTCTTCCGAGATCACACCCGAGGTGCTGCTGCGCGCCTATGCCTGCGGCATCTTCCCGATGGCCGAGAGCGCCGACGATCCGACCCTGTTCTGGGTCGAGCCCGAATTGCGCGGCGTGATTCCATTCGACGGCTTCCGTGTCGCCTCCCGCCTGGCGCGCACCGTGCGCTCGGATGCGTTCAGCGTCACCGTCGATACCGCGTTCAAGGCCGTGATCGCCGGTTGCGCGGCGCCGCAGCCCGGCCGCGACGACACCTGGATCAACAAGCGGATCCGCGATCTCTATCTCGGGCTGCACGCGTCAGGCCATTGCCACAGCGTCGAGGTCTGGCAGGACGACAATCTGGTCGGCGGCCTCTACGGCGTCAGCCTCGGCCGCGCCTTCTTCGGCGAAAGCATGTTTCACACCACGCGCGACGCATCGAAGGTCGCACTGGTGCATCTGGTGGCACGATTGATCGCGGGCGGGTTCGAGCTGCTCGACACGCAATATGTGACCGAGCATCTGAAGACGTTCGGTGCGGTGGAGATTTCGCGCCGCCGCTATCGCGCGCTGCTCGACAAGGCGATCGCAGGCGAGCCGGCGGATTTCCGCAAGCTCGACACGACGCAGCCGGTCAAGGGGGCCGAGGCGCTTTCGATCATCGCCGCGCGCAATTGATCTCGCGGCGGATGTAGCCCGGATGAAGCCAACGGGTCGCGCAAACGCGCGCCCGATGACAGGCTCCGCGCAATCCGGGACGACGCTATCCGCGCAGAAAGAACCCGGATTTCGCTAACGCTCCATCCGGGCTACACAGTGCCAATCAGTTTCCGAACAAGCCGCCGAACAATCCGCCCGGCCGCTGCTGCTGGGGCGGCGGAGGTGGCGGCTGCTGCTGGTATTGCGGCAGCGGTTGCGGCGGCGGACGCGGCGCAGCCTGCTTCGGCGGCGCGCGCTTCTGGGCCGGCGGCGGAGGCGTCGGCGCCTTGGGTGGATCGGGCGCGGCGGTCACGATGGTCTGGTCCGGCCCTTTGCAGTCGGTCAGCCAGATGTCGTAGATCGGATGCTCGACGCCGTGCAGGCCGGGGCTCGCTGCGAACATCCAGCCCGAGAAGATCCGCTTCACCTCACCCTGCAACGTGATCTCGTCGACCTCGACGAATGCGTCGGTGTTAGCGGCTTCCGTCGACGGCCTGGTGTAGCAGGCATCGGTCTTCACCCGCAGCGCGCCGAACTGCACGGTCTCGCCGATATCCTCGTCGAAATTGATGATGCGCCCGGTGATCTTGTCGAGGCCGGAGAAGCTCGCCTTCTTGTTAGTGATCTTGGTCGACGGTGGCTCCTGCACGACCTCGTCGCCCGGCTGCAACGCGGCCGGCGTCTGCGGCGCCGCGCCCTTGGCGGCAGGACGCTGCCCCGGCGCCGGGTTGGCTGCGGGCGGTGTGATGGCAACGGCGGGCCCACCGGGCTGCGGCGGCTGCACCGCAACTCCGGGCGGCGCGACCGTGCTGCCTGGCGGCGGTGCCAAAGGCTGCGACTGCACATTACCGGGCGGCGGCACCGCCTGGCCCGGCGGCAACGCCCGCGGCTGCGTCGGCAACAGGCGGCCGCGCGGCAATTCCGGCACTTCCTCGTCGTCGTCGCTGGGCGGCGCCACCTGGCCACGCGGAATCGAGCCGGGCGGACGCGGCGCGGGATCGGAGAAAATCGTTCCGATCTGCGCGCGCGCGGGCGGCGCAAGCGAGATGGTTGAGGCGGCGACCAGGGCCGCAAAGCCAGTCAGGGCAATGGTTCGAAGCATCTCGCGGGCTTTAAAAGGCGAATCGGGCTCGCGACAGTCTACCTTGATATCGGCCGCTCGCAGGCCACCGGTTAACACGCCGAATACGGCGGGGAAAGGGCGCCCGGAGGCCCGTCCCCGGGCTGCCGGCCAGGCACAGGTCACCCCTCTAGTCACTCCTGGGAACACGTGTGATAGTCCTCACGCTGAAGGCGCGCGGCACCGCGCGAAAACCTGAGAAAATCCGGATCGAACCGGACCAGCCAGAGGAAACCCAAACATGCCAGATCGCATCAGGCTCGACGGCCGGGTTGCCGTCGTCACCGGGGCTGCCGGCGTCATCGGAACCGCCACGCTCCAGTTGCTCGCCGAACGCGGGGCCCGGATCGTCGCAGTCGACCGCAAGGGGGCCGATCTTGCGGCCGCCATCAAGGACCTCCCCGCCTCGGCCGAGGCCCTCGCGATCACCGCGGACGTCACCGATGAGGGCGAGGTCAGGGACTATGTCCGCGCCGCCGTCGACCGCTTCAGCACCATCGACGCCTTCTACAACAACGCCGGCATCGAGGGCGACATCAGGCCGATTCCTGAGTATTCGCTGGAGAGCTTTCGCCGGGTGCTCGACGTCAATGTCGTCGGCGTCTTCCTCGGCATGAAGCATGTGCTGCCTGTGATGCTGAAGCAGAACAAGGGCAGCATCATCAACACCGCCTCGATCGCCGGCCTGATGGGATCGCCGATGATCGCGGTCTACAGCGCCAGCAAGCACGCGGTGATCGGGCTGACCAAGAGCGCGGCCTGGGAATGCACCGGCACCGGCGTGCGGGTCAATTGCGTCTGCCCCGGCATGATCGAGAGCCGGATGCTGAGCACCATCCTGCAGGGCCGTTCCGGCGGCAACGCGCCGCCGCCGGTCGAGAAGATCGTCGACCGCATCCCGGCGCGCCGGCTCGGCCTCGCAAGCGAGGTCGCCTCGATCGTCGCTTTCCTCGCTTCCGACGAGGCGAGCTACGTCTCCGGCTCCGCCTACACCGTCGACGGCGGCCGCACCGCCGCCTAGGACCCGTTGTCATTCCGGGGCGATGCGCAGCATCGAACCCGGAATCTCGAGATTCCGGGTCTGGTGCTAACGCACCATCCCGGAATGACATCACCAAGCATCACAACAAGGTTTGCCGCCTATGCCCGTCGTTCTCGATCCCGATGCCGCTGCCGTCTACAAGGCTTTCCAGGAGGCCGGCCGCCCCGCCTATGAATCGCTGACCGCACCGGAAGCGCGCGACTATTATCGCGCCGCCCGCATCGTCTCCAATCCCGAGCCGCCGGCCCTTGAATCGAGCAAGCCGCTTGCGATCCCGGCGCCGCACGGCGCGATCCCGGCCCGCATCTACACACCGAAGACGCTGCGCAGGAAGGATGGGCTCGCGCCGTGCCTGGTGTTCTTCCACGGCGGCGGCTGGGTGATCGGCGATCTCGATACCCATGAGGTGGTTTGCCAGAAGCTCGCCCATGAGGGCGAACTGATCGTGATCTCGGTCGATTACCGGCTGGCGCCCGAGCACCGCTTCCCTGCCGCGGTGGACGACGCCGTCACCGCGACCAAATGGGTCGCCGCCAACGCTGGCGATCTCGGCATCGATGCTGCGCGCCTGATCGTCGGCGGCGACAGCGCGGGCGGCAACCTCGCGGCGGTGGTTACCCTCACCGCCCGCGACGGCGGACCAAAGCTCGCCGCCCAGCTGCTGGTCTATCCGGCCACCGATTTCTCGCGGAAGCATCCCTCGCATCGCGAGCCCGAGACCAGCATCCTGTTGACGCATTCGGTGATCGGCTGGTTCGGCGACCATTACCTCGGCGGTGCCGACAACAGCGACTGGCGCGCCTCGCCCGCGCGCGCGAAAGACTTTGCCGGATTGCCGCCGGCCTATGTGCTGACCGCCGGCGCCGATCCGCTGCGCGACGAAGGCGACGAGTACGCCAAATTCCTCAAGGACGCCGGCGTGCCCGTCACCTACCGGCATTTCCCCGGCCAGTTCCATGGCTTCTTCACCATGGGCAAGCTGCTCAACCAGGCCAACATCGCGGTGACCGAGATCAGCGCCTGGCTGAAGACGCTCGGCTAGCGATCCGATCCGGGCGACGCGCTTGCAGCGTCGCCCTCTCGATCGAAGCTCGGAGTGGATGGCGCGCGCAGCTTGCGGCGTTAGCGCGCCTTGAAGTTCCCCGCGCCGCGCGATAGTGCGGCCGGGCACGCTTCGCGCCACCGGGCACTCCAGCCATCGAGATCGTCTTGTTCACGCCCATCCTCGTCTACGGTATCCCGCTCGAATTCATCCTGTTCGCGCTGACGCTGCTCGGCGTTGCGATCTTCCATCACCATACGCTCGCCGTGGCGTTGACCGGCCTTGCCACGATCGTCGCCTACAAGCTGATGTTCACGGGCTTCGCAAGGTTCGGCACGGGCCTGCCCGGCCTCGTGCACCAGATGGAGCATGAGTGGGTCACGCTCGCGAACCTGTTCCTGCTCCTGATGGGATTTGCGCTGTTGTCGCGGCATTTCGAGGAAAGCCGCATCCCGGACGAGATGCCGGCGCTGCTGCCCGATGACTGGAAAGGCGGACTGATCCTGCTGGTGATCGTGTTCGTGCTGTCGGCTTTCCTCGACAATATCGCGGCGGCGCTGATCGGCGGCACCGTCGCGCGTTCCGTGTTCCGCGGCCGAGTCCATATCGGCTACCTCGCGGCCATCGTTGCCGCATCCAATGCCGGCGGCGCCGGCAGCGTCGTCGGCGACACCACGACCACGATGATGTGGATCGACGGCGTCAGCCCACTCACCGTCGTCGACGCCTATGTCGCGGCCATCGTGGCGATGCTGGTGTTTGCGGTGCCGGCCTCGTTGCAGCAGCACCGCTATTCCCCGATCGTGAAGAACGCGCCGTCCGGTCTCGCGATCGATTGGTCGCGGGTTGCGATCGTCGCGGTGATCCTGCTCGCCGCGCTCTCGGCCAATGTGACCGCCAATCTGAAATTCCCCGCGCTGCTCGATGCGCTGCCCGTGCTCGGGCTCGCGGTCTGGGCCGCGATCCTCGTCACCTCCCTGCTGCGGCGGCCGGATTGGTCGGTGATGCCCGAGACGTTCAAGGGCACCGTGTTCCTGCTCGCGCTGGTGACGGCGGCCTCGATGATGCCGGTGGAGACGCTGCCGGCCGCATCATGGCAGACCGCACTCGGGCTTGGCTTCATCTCGTCGGTGTTCGACAACATTCCGCTGACCGCGCTGGCACTTGGGCAAGGCGGCTACGATTGGGGCTTCCTCGCCTACGCGGTCGGATTTGGCGGATCGATGGTCTGGTTCGGCTCGTCCGCGGGCGTTGCGGTGTCCAACATGTATCCGGAAGCCAAGTCGCTGGTCCGCTGGATCACCCAGGGCTGGCCGATCATGGTGGCCTACGTCGTCGGCTTCTTCGTGATGCTTACCCTGCTCGGCTGGCATCCCGACGCGCCGCACTGACGCAAATGCAGAGTCCGCCATGCTGCGACGCACAATTTGATTGCTTCAAACTTGTGGAAAAGCGAGACAAATCCGTTGACATTGCTAAACTCCATTCGCCGTAACAACTTATGGAGCGTTCGCATGAGTGTCAGTGCAGAAGTCCTCGCCCGCGCCCCGCTGGAACAGTTGCAGAGCGAAGTCGACACGATGACTTCGCCTCGACCACGCAGCAACGTCAGACCTCTCTCACCGATGCCGGACTACGTCGAGCACCGCAACGGCGTCAACGAGGTTGGCAAGCTATCGGCCGAGGCGGTCGTGCGCGAATACGAAGCGGCGGTCAAAGAGATCGAGGCCCTTGGAACGGAACTGCAAGCGGCTGCCAAGAACTGTGAGGCAATGGTGGCAGGCGTCCATGAGATGATCGCGGAAATCAAGGAGTTCGCCGCGGGTTACCGCGACCAGGGCAAGCGTTTCTTCCTGCAGATCGAAGCCGTTTCGTTGATGACCACGGAAGTCAGGAATACCTGCGAAGCACTCAAGAAGAAGATCGCGACCGACACATTGGGCAATTGATATTTCGGCTCGGGCACGTTTCGTGCTCAGCCATCCGTGAATTCTTGGGCGTGCATAGGTGAAGGCCTGCGCTATTCCGGCGCGGCGGAACCGTTAGTTCTATTCGAGACCAAGTCGTTCGGGATTAAGTCGTTCAACATCAAGTGATTCAACATCCGGCCCCGCTTCGGCGGGGCCTTTGTGCTGCGGTGAACTCTGCGCGCGGCGTGTCCGCGACTGGGCCGGATCTGCGTCGATGACCGGCTTAACGCACGTCAGGTGCGCGCTCAGTCATGTCCATTGCCGGAGGCAAGGCTGAAATCGGGGACCAGCGGTCGCTGAAATCCCTGGCCGGAAGCGCTTCCGCGTCGGAGACGACAACGCCCTCGGTCCGGGGCAGGTGCGACCTGATCGTCGCGGCGGTTGCAGTGACAGCCAGCAGGGTGACGGCCACGAACCCGGTAATCGTTCGATGCTTTGTCATGTGGAACCTCCTCGGGTCCGCAACGCCCCACCTAACGTGGGTCACAGGAACCTTCGCGCCGGTTCATCGGTGCAACGACTGAATGAATCGCGTGAGATCGGACAACGAGCTTGTCCCAAACTCAAATTGCCGCTGCCGGCAGCGCCGCTGAGCTAGGCGACGGCCCCTCATCGGCAGCCGCGTTGGCTTCGCCGCTCGAATGATCACCGTTCTTTCCAACAACGCGCCGGGGTTCCGCGCGTCCACCACCTACCCGGCGCGCGATGCCCGGCGCAGCGATTGCGGCGGCTGGCCGAAGGCGCGGATGAAGGCGCGGCGCATCCGCTCCGGATCGCGGAAGCCGGTGATCTCGGCGACGCGCTCGATCGCCTCGCCCGACGACTGCACGCGCTGTCGCGCCACTTCGATCCTCAGCCGCTCCACCGCTTTCGATGGCGTCGTGCCGGTCTCCGCGATGAAGGCGCGGGTGAAATGCCGCGAGCTCATCCCGGCCTTGTCGGCGAGATCCTCGACCGTCAGCGGCGCGTCGAGATGCTCGCGCGCCCAGGCGAGCAGCGGCCCGAACCGACCGTTCGGCGCCTTCAATTCCAGCAGCGAGGAAAACTGCGACTGCCCGCCGCTGCGCCGATGATACAGCACGAGCTGCCGCGCGGTTTTCTGCGCGACCTCGTCGCCGTAGTCTTCGGTGATCATGGCGAGCGCGAGATCGATGCCGGCGGTGATGCCGGCCGAGCTCCAGATGTTGCCGTCGCGGACGAAGATCTGGTCCGGCTCGAGCTTGACCTTCGGATAGGTCTTCACGAAATGCGGCGTGCGCTGCCAATGCGTGGTGGCACGGCGGCCGTCGAGCAGGCCGGCCTCGGCCAGCACATAGGCGCCCGAGCAGACGCTGGCGACGCGGATGCCGCGGCTCGCCATCCGCCGCACGAATGACAGCGTGATCGGACACGTCGCCGGCGCGCGCACGCCGTTGCCGCCC
The DNA here is from genome assembly GCF_042258955.1 of Bradyrhizobium sp. ma5. Taxonomy (NCBI): domain Bacteria; kingdom Pseudomonadati; phylum Pseudomonadota; class Alphaproteobacteria; order Hyphomicrobiales; family Nitrobacteraceae; genus Bradyrhizobium; species Bradyrhizobium sp. ma5. The sequence continues at coordinate 4,247,558 of NZ_CP170156.1, read as the reverse complement.
GCGATGATCAGCGTCATGATCGCCGCCGACGGCTTGAAGCCGCGCGCCAGCATCTCGACGCCGGACGAAGAGCGCACCGGCCCGGCCTTCAGCGCGATCGTCTTGATATCAGGCGGATTGTTGGCGAAGCGCGCCGCGATCTCGAACGCCGCGATCGGGCCGGCTGCGTCGAGCAGCTGGAAGTCGGGAAAGATCAGGACGCCGATCATCTGCCAAATCCTCGCAATGCCGAATACCGGGAGATGGCGTCGACGTCCGAAAATGAGGGAATTACGCCATTTTGGACAGGAGGCCACCATGGCATCGTGGTTCCGTCAAGCGCTATTTGGAGACCTCCGATGTCCGACCCCCTGCAGATTGGATTGCTCGTCTTCCCGAAGGTGACCCAGCTCGACCTGACCGGCCCGTTGCAGGTGTTCTCCTCGGTCCCCGGCGCCAAGGTGCATCTGATCTGGAAACGGATCGAACCCGTTCCGACCGACTCCGTCATGATCCTGACGCCGACCACGACCTTTACCGACTGTCCGCAGCTCGACGTGATCTGCGTGCCCGGCGGGTTCGGCACCGACGACATGGTCGGCGACGAGGAGATGCTCGGCTTCCTGCGCAGGCAGGCCGAAGGAGCGAAATACGTCACGTCGGTTTGTACGGGCTCGCTGGTGCTCGGCGCCGCCGGTCTGCTGAAGGGCTATCGTGCCACCACGCATTGGAGCGCGATCGATTTCCTGTCGGGCTTCGGAGCCATCCCGACCAAGACGCGCGTCTGCGTCGACCGCAACCGTTTCACCGGCGGCGGCGTTACGGCCGGCATCGATTTCGCGCTGACGCTGGTGTCCGAACTCGTCGATCGCAAGACCGCGGAAGCGATCCAGCTCAGGCTCGAATACAACCCGGCCCCGCCGTTCAATGCCGGCTCACCCGATACCGCGCCGGCCGAGATCCTCGCCTTCATGAAGGAGCGGATGGGACCGGCACACGCGCGCCGGGGCGAATTGATGAGCCGCGCCGCGGCACGGCTGTCCTGACCCGACCGTGAGACCAAAAAGATCGTGAGACAAAGAAAAAGGCCGCCCGGTTTCCCGAGCGGCCCTTCCTGTCTCACGGCAGCCTCACATTTGCGGGCGATTTCCGGACGTCTGCACCGGGGGCCTATCTCCCGGCCGCATCCAACTCGGAGGCCGCTGCTCATCGGGACAGTCGCGATCTGGAGCCCGATCCGACGCGATGGTTTCCCATCTCCGTAAGATGGCTTCATTGAGCCGCGAAGGCGCGCACAGCGCAAGCGGACAGCATCGAATGCGGCGCACCTGTCCCCGCTGTTACCGTTGTCCACAGGCGCGCTTGCGCTGCCACAGGCCCGTGTGCGACGCACGCGCGGTGTTACGCGCCCACACATCCGAAACAACAATGCGTGAAGCTCAGCTTCCCGGCGTCCAGGCGTGATAGTCGCCGGTCGCCTTGGGGCGGCGGCCGCTCGCCAGCGTCGAGCCGGACGGACGGTAAGCCTGCGCGGTGCCTGTCATGTTCGGCAGATGCGGCTTTTCCCATTCCCGCGGCGCGTACTTCTCCTCGGTCGGGGGCACATCAACGGTGTGATGCAGCCAGCCGTGCCAGCCGGCCGGAATCCGGGACGCTTCGGCATAGCCGTTATAGATCACCCAGCGGCGCTCGAAATGCAGCGTCGGATCGATCTCGCCACCCTTGGTCCGGTAGTAGCGATTGCCCTGCTCGTCCTCGCCGACCAGCTCGCCGTAGCGCGAGGTCCAAAATTGCGTGCCAAAGGTCTGGCCGTTCCACCAGGTGAAGAATTTCAGCAGGAATTGTTTCATGCGTGGCCGGTCGTCGGTTCGAGGCAGTCCGGCTCTGATGCCACCTGAATCTCCAAATGTCCAGCCGCCGCCAAGGTAGCCCGGCACTCCCGGAAGAGACCGGGTTGCGGGACCGTTGGCGACCAAATGACGCGGTCACGAGGAGTTTTGTTCACCTGCCATACATGCGCCGCCGGTCAAGCAAAGATGACGGACAATCAATGTGGAACGCGGGAACGTCCGACCGCAGAGTTGGTTAGACATTGTCCGTTTTGATGGAGTCCAAAATGATCAATATGAAGGTTCTGAGCACCGCCGCGGCGCTGGCGCTTGCGCTGCCGTTGGCTGTGGCGCCGACCATCTCGTTCGCCCAGTCTGCCGCGCAGATGGGCGCGATGGGCGGTGGCGGTGGTGCTCGCGGCGGTGGCGGTGGCCATGTCGGCGGCGGCGGTGGTGGCTTTGGCGGCGGCCGTGGTGCCGCGATGGGCGGTGGCGGCGGCGGTCATTGGGCCGGTGGCGGTGGCGGCGGCGGCCACTGGGCCGGTGGTGGCGGCGGCGGTTGGCGCGGCGGCGGTGGCGGCTGGCACGATGGCTATCACCGCGGCGGCGGCTTCTGGCCGGGCGCGGTTGCCGGTGCAGTCGTCGGCGGTGCCCTCGCCTCGGGCGCGTATTACGGCGGCTACGGCCCCGGCTACTATGACGACAGCTACGGCTATTACGACGACAGCGCGCCTGTCGCCGTCGAGGCCGCGCCGGGCGGCGATGCGAGCTACTGCGCGCAGCGCTACAGGTCCTACGATCCGGCCTCTGGCACCTATCTCGGCTTTGACGGCCTGCGGCACCCCTGCCCGTAATCACGGCCTGAATCTTTGAGTTGGCGAAGGGCGGCGGCAACGCCGCCCTTTTTCATGTCCGCAACGCCACCGCGACGGCCGCGAACGTCACCACCAGCGCCGCGACGTCGCTCGTGCTGAGCGGCTCGCGCAACATGGCCGCTGCCGCCAGCACGCCGACGACGGGCACCAGCAGCGTGCCGATCGACGCGGTCGCCGCCGGCAACCGCTCCAGCGCCGCGAACCAGCAGACATAGCAAAGACAGAACTGGATCAGCGTCATGTAGACCATCGACGCCCAGCCGAGTTGCGACAGCGCCGCAAGCTGCGGCTGCTCGATCAGGACGCCGGCGATTGCGATCGGCACGCAGCCGATCGCGAGCTGCCAGGCGGCGAGCGACAGCGGTGGCATTGCGAGCTTGAAGGATTTGGTCAGCACCGTGCCAAGCCCGACGCAGAGCGCGCCCGCGAGCGCGAACAGCAGGCCCGGCAACTTGCCGAGGCTCGCGTCGAGGCCGCCGCCGCCGATCAGCGCCGCGATGCCGGCAAGCGCCACGCCAAGTGCGAGCGCACGCGGCAGCGACACGCGCTCGCCGAGCACCGGCCAGGCGACCAGCGCGACCCACACCGGAATCGAGATCCCGAGCACGGCCGCCTCGCTTGCCCGAAGCCAGATCAGCGCCAGGCCCATCGACGCGACCCAGCCGCCGATCGACAGCGTCGACACCAGGGCAAGCCGCAACCACATGCCGTCAGGGACGCGCAGCGTCTGTCCGCGTACGACCGCCACCAGAGCGAGTGCGATCGCGCCGACCACGCCGCAGAGCCCGCGCGACGACAGCGGCGGCCACTCCGTGAGCAGGAACTTCATGATCGGGAAATTGAGACCCCAGCCGGTCGATGCGACCACCAGGAATGCGAGACCGAGCGGTGACAGCGGGGCGCGGCCGGCGACTGGAACTGCGGTCATGGACCCGTCGTAATGTGGGCGGACAAATACAAGTGATGGCGTCAGGGCTAGCTGGAAATCTGCTTGTCAGCAAACAGCATATGCATTCTATGATACAGACTTTCCATCCAGGTTCCGCCTTAATCGGCAGACGGGCCAAGCGAGTCGACGGCACGCAAGGCCGCAGGAAGAGGATGCATCGTGCCGAGCGTTCTCGTGGTCGATGACGACCCGATGGTGTGCGTCGCCATCGAGGTGTGTTTGCAGCGCCAGGGCTTCGACGTCACCGTCGCGGATGGCGGTGAATCGGGTATGCGCGCGCTGGACAAGGCGTCGTTCGACGTCATGCTGGTCGACGTCTTCATGCCGCATATGCGCGGTTTCGAGGCGATCCGCGTCTTCCACGAACGCGCGCCCCATATTCCCGTCATCGCGATGTCCGGCTATGCCTTCGCCAATGCCGACCGTGCGCCGGATTTCCTGCGGATGACGATCGAGCTCGGCGCGTCGGCCTGCCTGCGCAAGCCGTTTACCCCGCAGGCGCTGGTTGCCGCCGTTAACGAATGTCTTGCGAAGTCTGCTCCTTCTGCTCGTCTTTCCAAATAATTGCTCGTACTAATCGTCGATGGCTTCCCAGCGTCTCATCCTCGGCAGCGGCCTTGCGATCCTTCTCGTCATCAGCGCGGCGTCGATCGGGCTGGACGTCAAGTCGCGCAGCGAGATTGATTCGGTCGATCACGCGCTCGGCATCCTCAAGCGCATTTCGGACGCGCGTTCGCTGCCGCGCGGCGTCGAGAGCGCAGCGCGCGGGTTCGCGCTGACGGGCGATACGTCCTTTGCCGACGAGTTTCGCCAGCAGAGCACCGCCCTCACCGCCGCCTTCGACGATTTGATGGCCGCGGTGAAGTCGGCCCCGGAGGAAGCGCAGCTGATCGCGGGCACCAAGGGACAGGTCGAGCGCGCCATTGCGCTCGGTGCCGAACTGATCAGGTTGCGCACGGCGGGTGACACGGCCGGCGCCGCGGCGCTGATCTCGGCGGACGAGAGCCGCGCGCTGATGGACAAGGTCGGTACGGCGCTCGACCGCCTGGTCACTGAAGAGCGCCGCCTGCTCGGGATTCGCACCGAACAGTCGAAGACCAATGGCCGGCTGTTGCTGGCGGTCGACCTTGCCGGCGTGGTGATGATCCTCCTGCTCGCGGTCGCGCTGACGCTGGCGGCCCGGCGCGCCAGCCGCGAATTGCAGGGCGTGCTCAGCGCGACCAAGGCGACCAATCTGTCGCTCGAGGGCAAGGTGGCCGAACGCACCAAGGACCTCGGCGCCGCCCTCGAAGGGCTCCGCCGCTCCACCTCGGTGATGGAAACCACCTTCCGCACCATGGCTGAGGCGGTGCTGGTGATCGACGCCGAAGGCATCGTGCTGCTCTCGAACCCGGCCGCCGAGAAGATGCTGCGCTATAAGCCCGGCATGACCGTCCGGCAGTTGCGCGCCATGAGCAACGTGTTCCAGGCCGACGGCGTCACGCCGATGCAGGCGAGCGACATGCCCTCGGCCAAGGCGCTGCGCGGCGAGGAATTCGACGGGCTGGAATTCGTCGCCCGGCCGGTGCGCGGCGCGCCGGAGATTCACCTCGTGGTGTCGGGCCGGCCGTTGCGCGACGGCGACAGCGCCATCACCGGCGCGGCGCTGATCTATCACGACATCACCGCCTCGCGCGAAACCGAGCACAAGCTGCAGCAGGCGCAGAAGCTCGATGCCATCGGCAAGCTGACCGGCGGCGTCGCGCACGACTTCAACAACATGCTGACTGTCATCACCGGCACCACCGAGACGCTGGTCGACAGCCTGCGCAGCCAGCCGAAGCTTGCGCAAACCGCCGAGCTGATCGACCGCGCCGCCGAGCGGTGCCGCGAGCTGATCCAGCATCTGCTCGCCTTCGCCCGCCGCCAGCCGCTGGAGCCGCGCACCGTCGACATCAACGGCACCGTGGTCGATATCGCCAAGCTGCTGCGGCCGACGCTCGGCGAGCAGATCGAGATCGATCAGGTGCTCGCGCCCGATGTCGCCAGCGTTCACATCGACCCGTCGCAGCTTGCCAACTCGCTGCTCAACATGGCGATCAACTCCCGCGACGCGATGCCGAACGGCGGCAAGCTGCTGTTCGAGACCAGCAACATCGTGCTCGACGACGCCTATGCGGCAACCAATCCCGACATCACGCCGGGCCGTTACGTGCTGCTCGCGGTCAGCGACACCGGCACCGGCATGTCGCACGCGGTGCAGGACAAGGTGTTCGAGCCGTTCTTCACCACCAAGGAGGTCGGCAAGGGCTCCGGCCTCGGCATGAGCATGGTGTACGGCTTCGTCAAGCAGTCCGGCGGCCACATCAAGATCTACAGCGAGGAAGGCCACGGCACCACGATCAAGCTCTATCTGCCCCCTGCCCGCGGCCAGGTCGAGGTCGAGGCGCCTGCACCGGAGCCGCCGCGGCGCGGCAGCGAGGTCATCCTGGTCGTGGAAGACGACCAGCTGGTGCGCAACTACGTGGTCACGCAGCTTGGCGCCCTCGGCTACAAGACCATTGCCGTGCCCGACGCCCGCGCCGCGCTGGCGCTGGTCGACAAGGGCGAGAAGTTCGACCTGTTGTTCACCGACGTCATCATGCCCGGCGGCATGAACGGCCGGCAGCTCGCGGACGAAGTGGCAAAACGGCGCCCCGGCATGAAGGTGCTCTACACCTCGGGCTATACCGAGAACGCGATCGTGCATCACGGCCGCCTCGACGAAGGCGTGCTGCTGCTGGCAAAGCCCTACCGCAAGGCGCAGCTCGCCAGCATGCTGCAGCAGGCGCTCGGCGAGTGATGCGAGCTACCTTGTCGCCAGCGCGACGCCGGCGAGCGTGAACAGCAGCGCTGTGATCTGGGTCGGCCCGAGCGGCTCGTGCAGCGCGACCGCGGAAGCAATCACGCCGATGACAGGCACCGCCATGGTGCCGATCGCCGCCACCGAGGCCGGCAGGCGGGCAAGCGCGGCAAACCAGGCGACATAGGCGACGCAGAACTGGATCAGCGTCGAATAGACCAAGAGCCACCAGCCGACCGTCGTGACGCGGTCGAGATGCGTGGTCTCGATCATCAGGCCGATGATCGCGATCGGCACGCAGCCGAGGCCGATCTGCCAGGCCGCGGCCGGGATCGGCGGCATCACCAGCGGGTATTTCTTCGCCAGCACCGTGCCGAGCGCAAAGCCGAACGCGCCGCCGAGCGCCATGATGATTCCCGGCAGCTTGTCCTTGCTCGCGGAAATCCCGTTGCCGCCCATGATCGCGGCAAGCCCCGCGAACGCCATCACCAGCGCAATGGTCCGAAGCCACGTCGGCCGCTCGCCGAGCACCGGCCACGCCAGGAGCGAAGCCCACACCGGCATGGTGTAGGCAATCAGCGCGGCCTCGCTCGCCGGCAGCCACAACAGCGCGAGCCCCATCAGCACCATCCAGCCGCTGACGTTGAGCGCCGCATACAGCACGAGGCGCGGCCACAGCCGGGCCTCGACATGCAGGCTCTGGGCGCGGAGCAGCGCCAGCGCCGCCAGCAGCACGGCGCCGATCACGCCGGTGATGCCGCGCAAGGTCAGCGGCGGCAGCTCGCTGAGCAGGAACTTGGTGGACGGCCAGTTGAACCCCCAGCCCACCGAGGTGATGGCGAGGAACATCAGGCCGGCGGGCGCAAGGCGCGTCCGCCCGGAAGGCTTCGGATCTGTCATGGAACCCGGCAAGGGTGTGAAGAGGAGTGAGTCGGCCGCAGCTTGCCCGCGATTTTGTCGCCCGACCATCACGCCTCTGACATGCCTGATCCGTAGTTTGCCCGTAGGGCTACGTGAGTCCCCAAAATTCAATCCGCCACGGCGAATAAAAACTTCGCCTGTGAACAGCGGGGCGAACCTCCAATCCACAGGCGGAGCGAATTTTTTTGGCTTGGGAATCCCTGAGGACTCACCGATAGTTGGCTCGATCACAGGCGCGGCACTGACCCCTGTTATCCCCCTCCGTCCACCATATTTAGTGTTTGATTCAGAAACTCGTACTAGTCCTTGACGGGCGCAACGGACATGGCCTAGCTTTCAACCTGTTCGGCGCGAGTGTGTTTGGGTCCCCGCCGGTCGCTCCCACAAGGGTTCCAAAATGACCACTCCGCCAGGCCTTCGGGCCGCGGGTGAAGGGCTTGTTTGCCCTGATTTTGGGCCGCCGTTGAGGACGACAAACGGGCCGAGAAGGACCCGGAAACAGAGGCCGTAACCGGCCCACGAGAAGCGTACGCGTGACGTGTCGCGTGAGCGTTTGGGGCGTTGAATGCATGACCCGGAGGACCCGACCAGTCGGGCGCCGCCGCGGGACCATGCCGCCGCTGGGCCGGGTCAAATCGGCGCCTGGCGGACGATGAGAAAACAGGCCGGATCCACCGGCTGAGCTGCGGATGACGGGAGGCGTGCTGACGCGTTCTCCCAAAGTCCGCGAACAGATAACATTCCGGCAACCTGCGGGGAAACGTGGGGCCGGGCAGAAGAAGAGACGGGGCTCGACCATGCAGATCCAACGACGCAACACCACCAGCGGACAATCTCCCTATGCCGGGATCAATTTCCGCCTGACGACATCTGAGATCCGCAACCCGGACGGCTCGGTCGTGTTCCGCGCCGAGAACGTCGAGGTTCCGGAGTTCTGGTCGCAGGTCGCCTCCGACGTGCTGGCGCAGAAGTACTTCCGCAAGGCCGGCGTTGCCGCGCGCCTGAAGAAGGTCGAGGAAGAGACCGTGCCGTCCTGGCTGTGGCGTTCGGTGCCCGACACCGACGCGCTCGCCACCCTGCCCGAGAACGAGCGCATCGTCGGCGAGACCAGCGCCAAGCAGGTGTTCGATCGCCTCGCCGGCTGCTGGACCTATTGGGGCTGGAAGGGCGGCTACTTCTCGACGGAAGAAGATGCCCTCGCCTTCTTCGACGAGCTGCGTTTCCAGCTCGCCAAGCAGATGGTCGCGCCGAACTCGCCGCAGTGGTTCAACACCGGGCTGCACTGGGCCTATGGCGTCGATGGCCCCGGCCAGGGCCACTATTACGTCGACTGGAAGACCGGCAAACTGACAAAATCGAAGTCGGCCTATGAGCATCCGCAGCCGCATGCCTGCTTCATCCAGGGCGTCGGCGACGACCTCGTCAACGAGGGCGGCATCATGGACCTCTGGGTGCGCGAGGCGCGCCTGTTCAAGTATGGCTCCGGCACCGGCTCCAACTTCTCGAGCCTGCGTGGCGAAGGCGAAAAGCTGTCCGGCGGCGGCCGCTCGTCCGGCCTGATGAGCTTCCTCAAGATCGGCGACCGTGCCGCGGGCGCGATCAAGTCGGGCGGCACCACCCGCCGCGCCGCCAAGATGGTCGTGGTCGATGCCGATCACCCCGACATCGAGACCTATATCGACTGGAAGGTGAAGGAGGAGCAGAAGGTCGCCGCTCTCGTCACCGGCTCCAAGATCAACCAGAAGCACCTCAAGGCCGTGATGAAGGCCTGCGTGAACTGCGAAGGCAGTGGCGACGATTGCTTCGATCCCGAGAAGAACCCGGCGCTCCGCCGCGAGATCAAGCTCGCGCGCCGCAGCCTCGTGCCCGACAACTACATCAAGCGCGTCATCCAGTTTGCCAAGCAGGGCTACAAGGACATCCAGTTCGACATCTACGACACCGACTGGGATTCCGAGGCGTACCTCACCGTCTCCGGCCAGAACTCCAACAACTCGGTGTCGCTGAAGGATGACTTCCTCCGCGCAGTCGAGACCGACGGCGACTGGAACCTGGTCGGCCGCACCACCAAGAAGGTGACGAAGACACTGAAGGCGCGCGACCTCTGGGAGAAGATCGGTTACGCCGCCTGGGCCTCCGCCGATCCCGGCCTGCACTTCAACACCACGATGAACGACTGGCACACCTGCAAGGCGTCCGGCGACATCCGCGCCTCCAATCCGTGCTCGGAATACATGTTCCTGGACGACACGGCGTGCAACCTCGCCTCGGCCAACCTGCTGACGTTCTACAGCTCGACCACCAAGCGGTTCGACATCGAGTCCTACGAGCACCTCTGCCGGCTCTGGACCATCGTGCTCGAAATCTCCGTCATGATGGCCCAGTTCCCGTCGAAGGCGATCGCCGAGCTCTCCTACGAGTTCCGCACCCTCGGCCTCGGCTTCGCCAACATCGGCGGCCTGCTGATGACCATGGGCCTGCCCTATGACTCGAAGGAAGGCCGCTCGCTCTGCGGCGCGCTGACCGCGGTCATGACCGGCATCTCATACAAGACCTCGGCCGAGATGGCGGCCGAGCTCGGCACCTTCCCGGGCTACAAGAAGAACGCGGCCCACATGCTGCGCGTGATCCGCAACCACCGCCGCGCCGCCCACGGTGAAAGCCGCGGCTATGAGGCGCTCGCCGTCAATCCGGTGGCGCTCGACCACGAGTCCTGCCCGCAGGCCGACATCGTCGCGCATGCCAAGCTGGCGTGGGACGACGCCCTCGCCCTCGGCGAGGTCAACGGCTATCGCAACGCCCAGACCACGGTGGTGGCGCCGACCGGCACCATTGGCCTGGTGATGGATTGCGACACCACCGGTATCGAGCCTGATTTCGCGCTGGTGAAGTTCAAGAAGCTCGCCGGCGGCGGCTACTTCAAGATCATCAACCAGGCGGTGCCGGCGGCCTTGCGCGCGCTCGGCTATCGCGAAGCCGATATCGCGGAGATCGAGGCCTACGCCGTCGGCCACGGCTCGCTGTCGAATGCCCCTGGGATCAACGCCACCACGCTGAAGGCCAAGGGCTTCACCGATGAAGCCATTGCCAAGGTGGAAAAGGCGCTGCCGACCGCGTTCGACATCAAGTTCGCCTTCAACAAGTGGACTTTCGGCGAAGACTTCATTCGCGACACGCTCGGCATCGGCGCTGAAGCCATTGCAGCGCCGGGCTTCGACCTGCTCTCGGCGGTCGGCTTCTCCAAGCGCGAGATCGAGGCCGCCAACGTCCACATCTGCGGCGCGATGACGGTGGAGGGAGCTCCTCACCTCAAGGCCGAGCACTATCCCGTGTTCGACTGCGCCAACCCCTGCGGCAAGATCGGCAAGCGCTATCTCTCGGTCGAGAGCCACATCCGGATGATGGCGGCCTCGCAGCCGTTCATCTCGGGCGCGATCTCGAAGACCATCAACATGCCGAACGACGCCACGGTGGAGGACTGCAAGTCCGCCTATTTGTTGTCGTGGAAGCTGGCACTGAAGGCCAACGCGCTGTACCGCGACGGCTCAAAACTGTCGCAGCCGCTGAACTCGCAGCTCATCTCCGACGATGAGGACGAAGACGATGCGGTGGAAGCGCTCTACGAGAAGCCGATGGCCGCACGTGCCGCCCAGGTCTCGGAGAAGATCGTCGAGAAGCTGGTCGAGCGCATCATCGTGATGCGCGAGCGCGAGAAGATGCCCGATCGCCGCAAGGGTTATACCCAGAAGGCGGTTGTCGGCGGCCACAAGGTCTATCTGCGCACCGGCGAATATGACGACGGCCGGCTCGGCGAGATCTTCATCGACATGCACAAGGAAGGCGCGGCGCTGCGCTCCTTCATCAACAATTTTGCGATCGCAGTATCTCTGGGTCTGCAATACGGCGTGCCGCTCGAAGAATATGTCGACGCCTTCACCTTCACCCGCTTCGAGCCCGCGGGTCCGGTGCAGGGCAACGACTCGATCAAGTACGCGACCTCGATCCTCGACTACGTCTTCCGCGAGCTCGCGGTGAGCTACATGAGCCGCTTCGACCTCGCCCACGTCGATCCGAACGAGTCTGGCTTCGACGCGCTCGGCAAGGGTGTCGAGGAAGGCAAGGAGCCGGATGAGGCCCCGACCCACCAGGCGACCAAGTACGTGTCGAAGGGCCTGACCCGGTCGCGCACCGACAACCTCGTCGTCATGCGCGGCGGCTCGGCCGCGGTCAGCGGCAACGCCGACAACGCCCCCGCCGGTGGCAGCCGCGTCACCGCGCTGGCCCCGCACGGCGCCACCGCCCGCGGCGTCTCCGACACCATCGAAGGCGCGGTCGCCCTCAAGCAGGAAGTCAGCCACGACCTCTCGCCGACCGAGAAGCTCGAGGCACTGAACTGGAGCAAGCCCGGCACCGCCGCAGCCGCCGCCCCGTCCAAGGCGGAGCGTCGCGCCGAGGCGAAAGCCAAGGGTTACGAAGGCGAAATGTGCTCGGAGTGCGGCAACTTCACGCTGGTGCGGAATGGGACTTGTATGAAGTGCGATACTTGCGGCAGCACGACGGGATGTTCGTGAGCAACTAGGCGGAGCCAGCATGAGTGATGAGGGAGAGGACGATCGTCGCGTAACTCGTCGCTCCAATGACGAGTGCCGGCGTATCGCGAATGACACGAAACGCTACTATGGCACCGACAGGCTGTGGCCGGTAAACGTCGGCCGCATCCTCCGGTCGGGCAAGGTTCTGACCTTGCACGGCGAAAGGCCTCTGATTTACGAGTGCGTGGATGATCGCGCACTCGGCAATAAGGATGCTAAAACCGAACTAGTCGATGGCTCAATCAAGATCACTATAAAGAAGTCAATCGACTCATTGAGTACTTGGGGCGACGGAAGGGCCCGTATGACCCAAGCGCATGAGCTTGGCCATGCCGTCATGCACGCAGCCGACGGCTTCATCGATCACCGCGCATCCGGTGCAGCGGGCACTACGACCCTTTCAAAAATAAACGCATCGGAATCCGCGGAACATCAGGCAAAGGTTTTCGCGGCGGCGTTTCTCATTAACGAGCGGCGCGCGTCTGAGCTCGAATCTCCGCTAGATATCGCCACCGAGTTCCTTGTGAGCCTCTCGGCGGCGGAAATCTGCTTCGAGCGAATTCTGGACGAAAGAGATCGCGCCGCGGCAGTCAAAAGAGTTCTAGAATCCAACAGAGAATTTCAGGCTCAAATGCGCCAGGTCGCAAAGCCTGCGAAAAAATACCTGCTAGCCAGATGCCCTGCGTGCATGCACCGAACCCTCGTCCCACTTGGAATCAAGGTAGTCTGCGACAATTCCGGCTGTGGCTACGTGGGCGACGATCCTGAGAATGGCGATCAATAACTAGAACAACCGCAACGATATCCGAGGGCGCCTCTTTATCGAAGGCTTTAGATCTTAGATCCTTGACCGGACCCAAACGAGACCAACTTTGTCTCGCAGGTGCCACCGTGCTGCGTCGTCGACCGCTTCACTCGCCGCCAGCAATTTTGTCCAGACGCGCCGCCAATTCCCCTGCCACAGTGGGTGGATCTCGATGTATTTCCTGCCCCGAGAACCGAAGTACGTCATAGCCTAACGCACTCAGTTTTCTATCGCGCTGTCTATCAAGCGTAAATCGCTCTTTGCTTGAATGATATTGATAGCCATCACATTCGACTATGATCTTGATGTTGGGACGGTCTGGAATCCAAAAGTATATGTCAGGCCTTATCGACCGACCATCGATCCTAATGGCTGGAAATTTCGGTTGGATCGACATGTGAAACAAGCCAGACATAGGAAGATACCGATACTTAAACACAAGTCGGTGCAAGTACCTTCGTTCATCTTCAAGCATTTTGCCCCGGGCACACTCGGTGTCCAGAAACTCATCTAGCGTCTTATTCGGCTTGTTGGCTGCAAACCAAGTCTCCAATTCGCGGAAATGAGCAAGGTCTGACCGAAGCTGTGCAATCTCGGCAGCGCAATCAGTGTACGTGGCGTGAACCGAAAGGAGCTGTTGACTCTTTATCGAACAAAGAACGAGTGAATTCAGAAATAGCTTTTCAATAGGTGACTCAGATCGCTCTGCTATTTCTTGTCTGTTCTCGGCAGTTAGAGCAGCGAGAGCCTCTCCAAAGAACTCATTGAATCCGCCTGAGGGCGCTTCAGCTAGAAGCTCTGCTTTCATCTTTCCTATGAAGAAGTCCGCCAGCTTCAGAAAGCGCTCGTCGTCGAGGAGCGTCTCGCGGAGACTCTCAACGGCAAACCGATCCAAACCAGAGGTCATGTCGACTTCCACCCAGAAAGAAACTTACGCAAGCTGCGCGCAGCTATCCGGACGTCCGGGCACAGTCTGCTGTCGTTCGATTGCCGTATCGAGTTCAGCAACTAAGGGCAAATTGGCAAAGGGCGCAACTACCATTCCGCCCACTACATCCTTGGCGGATTGCGCCTCGCCAGCTCACCTTACTCGCTGCGCCGAGGTCATCGTATCCTCAGGCAAGCCAATCGTAGCAACCGTGGGGCGGATTAGCCGAAGGTTTAGTCCGCCATTCCCCGTAATCCAGTCGACGGGTTACCTTACGCTAGCCGGCCTACGCAATTGAACTAAGCGGCGAGATAGGCGTTACGCCTCCGCCAACACCGACGAAACCGCACCCGCCTCTACTCGTCGGTTCTTCTCGTCCACCATCACCACGCGCGGGCGAAACCTGCGCGCCTCCTCGGCATCGAAGCCGGCATAGGCGACGATGATCACCTTGTCGCCGGCCATGGCGAGGCGCGCGGCGGCGCCGTTGAGGCCGATGATGCCGGAGCCTACGGGCGCCTCGATCACATAGGTCGAGAAGCGCGCGCCGGTGTCGATGTTGTAGATGTCGACGCGTTCGTTGATCAGGAAGCCGGCGGCCTCGATCAGGTTGCGGTCGATCGAGATCGAGCCCTCGTAGTGCAAGTCCGCTTCGGTGACACGCGCGCGATGAATCTTGCCCTTCATCAAAGTCACTTGCATCGAGCCCATCTCGTATTGTTGCGTCGCATTCTCCGCGCCCGCCAATAGGGACCGTGCGGCTCCCGGTCAATACGTGTCGCGCGACCGGGTGTTCCTGCGTCGGCAGGTTTGTTCTGAAATCGCCGACTGCTTTGGTCGGAATGGGCTGCAGGTCGCGGCACACCTGGAATAATCGCGCTGCAATTCGCCCTTCAGGGAGCATGGCATTATCTTGCCATTGATTGGCTGGCAGCGAGCATGAGGCGGATCAGCCGATCCCGCATGTCGCGGGGCCTGTCATCGGGTGCGCGTGCTTCGCGCGACCCGTTGGCTCATGCGGGCTACAGGCCGGCACGCTTCTCAAGAAGCAGCGTGCGGTCGGCGATGTCCTGCAATTCGAACGCCTGGGAGTCGAGGAACGCGACGGACCCATTGTTGGGGTCCGCGGCGAGGCGATGGGTTTCACCCAGATGATGCTTCAGCCAGACCCGCTGCTCGGTCTGCAATTGCGCGTGCGCCTCGCCCTTCGACTTTGCGAGCAGCGCTTGATAAGCGGTGTTGAGCCTGATGTCCCACTTCTCGATAGCAGCCTTGCCGCAATCGAGCATCTTGGTTGACACCCCTTCGGCCTTGTCCATGCACGCATCATACTCTGTGCCTTGCTGCGCGCGGGCCGACAAAGCCCCGAGCACCAGCGTAGCTGCAACAATGACAAGCCTTCGCGAAAGCATGACCACGTCCAAATTGCCCCACCCGCATCTCGCAGCAAGCGTAGGGCGGATTAGCCGTAGGCGTAATCCGCCATTTCGCCAGCTACAGTTTAGGCGGGTTACGCTTCCGCCTTCGCTCGTTGAGCTACGGCGGACAAGTCGCTAACCCGCCCTACGCACCGAACGCGCCTCAAGCCTCACGCCGCCTTCGCTTCCTTCTCTGCCGGCGCGTTTTCCATCGCGCGCATGTAGAGATCGAGCAGGGATTCACGCTCGTCGCGCTCGTCCTGGTCCTGCTTGCGCAGCTTGATGATCTCCTTGAGGATCTTCACGTCGAAGCCCTCGCCCTTCGCCTCCGAGAAGACTTCCTTCTTCTGCTCGGTCAGTTCCTGGATTTCAGTGTCAAGGTTCTCGACCCGCTCGACGAAGGAACGAATTTTTCCGCCGGGAATGGTGATGTCAGACATGGTGTCTCCTGCTGAATGAGGTCGTGAAAATGCAAGCAAAGAGATGACCAATATCTTAAGCACGCGACCGCTGTGGCGAGTTCATAGCTGAGGTATTTTTGTGACGCGATGCGCTTGCATCATCGCATCCGATACAAATCACTCAGGCATCGCCCGCCACCCGCAGCGTGATCCGCGTCAATTCGGACGGGCGGCCGAGCCGCAAGGCAAAGCCCGGCCAGAGCGCGGTGCCATTGTTGACGTAGAGCGTCATCCCGTCGACGTCGTAGCGGCCCGAGACGAAGCCGGCATTGGCGGGCGCGGCCAGGCGGTCGATGCCCCAGATCAATCCCCCATGGGTGTGTCCGGAGAGTTGTAGCGCGACGCCGAGCGCAGCCGAGTTGCGTGCGTCGCTCGGCTGGTGGTCGAGCAGGACGACGGGCGCGCCCTTGGGGGCGCCTTTGAGCACCGCGGCAAGGTCGCGGACGGGGTGCTTCCTGCGACGCGACGCGCGGTCGGTAATCCCTGCGATCACCAGCCGGCCGCCGCCGCGTTCGAGCGCGATGTGCCTGTTCTCGAGCGAGCGCAGGCCCAACGCTTCGTAGTGCGCCATCCAGGCGTCATAGCCGAAGATATATTCGTGATTGCCCGAGATCACGTAGACGCCATCGGCGGCCACAAGGTCCCGCAACGGCTCGATGTCCTTGCGCCGCGCATCGATGGTGCCGTCGATCAGGTCGCCCGTGATCGCGATCAGGTCCACGCCGAGCTTGTTCGATCGCGCGACGACCTCGCGCGCCCATGCCGCAGGAAACAGCCGGCTGATGTGAAGATCGGTCAGGTGCAGGATGGTGTAGCCGTCGAACTGTCGCGGCAGTCCGCGGATCTCGACCTCAATATCCTTCAGAGGCGGAATGCGCATCGCCTGATGAACGCCGATCGCGGCGGCTACGGCCGCGAGCGCTGCAATTGCGTAGCGGACGCCGTCAGGCGCGCCCACGAAGCCGCCGTGGATCAGGGCCGCGACCAGCAGTCCCGCATCGAGCGCCAGTTGCAGCAACGCCAGCAGCATGACCGCGCCGAACGCCCAGTTGAACAGCACGACCACCGGACGCGGAAACTCCGGCGAGAATTCCGATCCCGACGACCATCTGTTCCAGCGGTGAAACTGCAAGGCGACCAGCACCAGCAACGCTGCGACGATCTTTGCCGGGAGCGGCCAGTCGAGCGGCCAGATGAAGCGGGCCAGGATCAAGAGGCTGGTCAGGCCGAAGATGAGTTGGGGAATTGGTTCGCTCCGGATCGGATCGGGTAAGGCTCTGCGGTGGGTGCTCAGCGAAGGTAGGGTGGATCGGTCGCGGGCGTAAGGCGCCGATCAGCACATTTTCGGCAGATCGCGCGGCGCTGAAACGCCCTGCGCGGTACCCAACCGACCCCGCATATCGCGGAGCCTGTCCTCGGGCGCGCGTTCGCGCGACCCGTTGGCTCATGCCGACTACCGGCCGACCTTCCCGGCACAAGCGCCCGATCAATCTTCGATATCGGCAATTCGCCTGAGGACGATCACGACGGCGAGGACCAGGCCAAACAGGCCGCCGGCGACTCCGGCCAGACCCGAACCAAAGACGCCACTTACATCCCGGTCGGATAGAGCGAACGCGGCCATTTCAGCTGCAAAGGCCATCCCAACCGTCATGGCAATGACGATTGCAACGGACTTGGAAAGTTCGACCACAAATCGACATGCCATATCTTCCAAAGCGCCGAGCGCGCGGGTCGCGCGACTATCCGGACGCGAGGCAGCCCGGCCAAGTGCGCTCCGATGCCTTCTGATGGAGGCACCGGAGGCCGTATTGCCGATCAATCGGTTCGCGCGGGGATTGTCGTTGGGATCATCGAGAGCCTCAATGTCCCGTCTCAATTCTCCTCGCAGAAGCAGCGTCAGAAGCAGCGCACAACACAAGAGCACGGCCAGTCCTGCGTAGATGCTGACGCTACCTGCCAAAAGGATCAGAAGGATGCCGAGCCACCCAAGGGCCTCGCCACAAAATTGAACCACTGCCAATCGGGCAATGTCGGCCCATGACTGTTTTCGCCATGACTGTTTTCTCTTGGGGACGAAATCCGCGAGCCTCATCGGTTTGCCCTTCGACAGTCCGCTTTCAGCACCTTCAGCCGATCAATCTCCTGAGATGTGGAGCGTTGGTCGTCGGGCGCAATCCTTCCGTCGCAACGCCGACGAGAAGCGCAAGGGCAGCGCCAATGAGCGGCCTTTGCTCGCAACTCGGCGAAAGCGCACCTCCCCATAGACGGCGGTCAAAGCGCAAAATAGAACTTGAACGTCGCTCATTTTCTTGGTCTACTATTGAACATTGTTCGTTTTTGGTGAAGCCGACGATGCAGACGACCTTCCGGATGGACGGATCGACCGGGTCCGAGCGGCCCGCGAAACCATGGATGAAAGTCACCCCGACGATCATCACGCTCGGCATCATTGCGGCATTCGCGGTGCACGGACGCATCGCGCAGCCGGCCAATTACAACGATTTCGCCGACCACTCGGCCGTCTTCGGCATCCCTTACGCAGCCGATGTCTTGTCGAACGCAGGCTTCGCCCTGGTCGCGATCTGGGGCTGGCTGGCGCTGCGCCCTCACCGGAGCAGCGACCGGCTGCGCGCCGGATGGCCGGGCTATCGCCTGTTCCTGATCGGCCTGTTCCTGACCGCCTTCGGGTCCGCCTTCTTTCACTTTGCCCCCGGCAATGGCCGGCTGACCTGGGACATGCTGCCGATCGCGCTCGCCGGCGCCGGCCTGCTCGTCGGCGTCCGCGGCGACACCTGGCCGGTATCGACGAACCCGGTATCGAACGCGAACATCGAAGCGATCGCTCTCGGGCTTTACGCCACCGCCGGCGTCGCATGGTGGGTTTATACCGACCGACACGGCGCGGGCGACCTGCGACCGTACCTGTTGCTTCAGGTCCTCCCGCTGATCCTGATTCCGCTCTGGCAGTCGATCTATCGCGCGCCGCGCACCGAGCGCCTCGCCTTCGCCGCTGCGATGGCGCTGTACGTGCTGGCCAAAATCGCCGAGGTGCTCGACCATCGGATCGCAGACGCGCTCGGCTTCGTTAGCGGGCACACCTTGAAGCATCTGATCGCGACGGCAGCCACGGCCGCGATCGTCTGGGGGCTCACGCGACGATTCTCGGGCGGCGGCGGTCGAACGGCGGGCACTCGCACAATTTCGGAATAATGGAAAAATACTACTGAGTTGCCCGACGCGTCAAGTCGCTTCTCCGGGCCGTCGCGGCCACGGCTACTTTGCATGGGGTTGTTTTCGATATTTTGGGACGGGCAGCTTTGCCGCTTCAGCGCGCCTCGGTCGGATCAGGCGGATTGACCCGCGTGGCGACCGTATCCATATGCATCTGCATGAAACGGCAACCCAGCCGTTTCGCACCCACCGTGGACACAGCCTGATACCACCGGCCTCGTCCCTTGCGCACCCTCCTCTTGTTCCGGAGCTCCCGTGGCCGCCCTCTCCATTCTCGATCTCGTCCGCGTCACCGAAGAGACCGACGCGCGCGGCGCGCTCTACAATGCGCGCGATGTCGCTCGCCACGCCGAGGCGCTGGGCTATCGCCGGATCTGGGTGGCGGAGCACCACAACATGGCCGGTATCGCGAGCGCCGCGACGTCTGTCGTGATCGGGCATATCGCGGCGGGCACCAAGACCATCCGGGTCGGCGCCGGCGGCATCATGCTGCCGAACCACGCGCCTTACGTGATTGCCGAACAGTTCGGCACGCTGGCGCGGCTGTTCCCTGATCGCATCGACCTCGGCCTCGGCCGCGCGCCGGGCACCGATCAGCTCACCTTGCGCGCGCTGCGCCGGACGCCCGAATCCGCCGAGAACTTTCCGCAGGATGTGCTTGAGGTGCAGGCCTTCCTCGCCGCGGCCGGTCCCAATCAGCGCATCCAGGCCGTGCCGGCCGCGGGCACCGACGTGCCGCTGTGGATTCTCGGATCGAGCAACTTTGGCGCGATGTTGGCGGGCGAGCTCGGCCTGCCCTACGCCTTCGCCTCGCACTTTGCCCCCGAGCTGCTGATCCAGGCGCTGCAGATCTATCGCGCGCGCTTCAAGCCGTCGGAACAGCTCCAGCAGCCCTACACCATGGTCGGCGTCAACATCATCGCCGCCGACACCGACGCGGAAGCGCGGCGGCTCGCCACCACGCAGCAGATGTCGTTCACCAACATCTTCCGCGGCGCGCGCGGTCTCAGCCAGCCGCCGATCGACGACATCGAGACCTACTGGTCGCCATCCGAGAAGGTGCAAGCGATGCGGATGCTCGCCCGCACCATCATCGGCTCGCCCGCGACGGTGCGCGCCGGCATCGATGCGCTGGTCGCGGAGACCGGCGCCGACGAATTGATGATCGTGTCCGACGTCTACGATCACCAGAAGCGGCTGCGATCGTTCGAGCTGATCGCCGAAGCCGGCGGCATCAAGCCCGCCTGACCTCATCACGCAGCCGACCGCTGCCGCTTCTGGCGCGGCAGCGGTTGCTGGTTCGCATTCCGCTCAATGCGCGGCGACGGCTTGCGGCACGGCATGGCTGGCGCGGTTGTCGAGGCTGAGCGCGCCTGCGCCGAACGCTGCGATCTGCAGCAATCCACCCGCCATCATCACATTCTTCAGGAAGTGGATCATCTGGTTCTGGTCGGCGAAATTGCTGTGGAACGCGACCGCGGTTGCGATCGAGAACACCGCCAGTGCCAGCCCCACGGCGCGGGCCTGATAGCCGGCAATCAGAAGCAGGCCGCCGCCGAGCTCGACGACAACCGCCACCGCAAAAGCGAGCGGCGGAAACGGCAGGCCGACCGCACCGATCAGACCGGTGGTGGCCGCATAGGAGCCGAGCTTGCCGAGGCCGCTCATGGCGAACGTGAGGCCGATCAGAAGCCGGCCGGCGAAGGGAAGATATTTGGTAGCGCTCATGGTCGTGATCCTTTGTTGCGTGGATGAATGCGGCGCCCCACTGTCGGTGGCCTCGCCGGTCGCGAACCGTTGTGCTGTCCGCTTCGTCCCTGTTATCGCCCCGCAGCCGCCGATCGATTAGTCGGCCGATTTCAGACGGATCGTTCCACCACGAGAACGATCGCGGGACACGATCCGGATCGCGCAGCGTCGTTCAGTCAGTGGAACGCTCCGTCTGACAAACGCCGGCTAATGCGGCCGACCGATCGTCTCTACGATCCCATGCATCGAAGGAGACGGACCATGTGCGACATCCTCAAACACAACCTGATCAAGGCCCTGCGCGGCTTCCAGCACGCCTATCTCACGCCGGTCGTCCGGGACGACGACGAGGACGATGGCGACATCGCAACGCCGAAGACCAGCCTCGACGACGGCTGGTGAGGCCGCTCACGAGGCGCCCTCGCCGCCATGCAGGCTTTCGCCGCGCTGCCTGTCGAACGGCTTTCCGGTCGACAGGCAGCGATTCGGCGTTGAAAATCGAAGGGAACTATGATGCGGATGAATGATTGGTCCCGCCCGACGCGGGCGGAATTGACCTGGTAGTGCCCTTCATGCGGGACTTCAACGACCTCTATTTCTTCGCGGCGGTGGTCAAGCACGAGGGTTTTTCGGCCGCGGCGCGCGCGCTCCGCCTGCCGAAGTCCAGGATCAGCCGCCATGTCGCGCTGCTGGAGGAGCAGCTCGGCGTTCGCCTGATCGAACGCTCGACCCGCCGGTTGAGCATCACGGCGATCGGCCGCGACGTCTATCGGCATGCGCAGACCGTGGTCGACGCCGCCGAGGCCGTCGATGAAGTCGCGCTGCGGATGAAGTCCGAGCCGCAGGGCCTGGTCCGCATCGGCTGCCCGGTCGGCGTGCAGCGGGCGTTGGCGCCGAAACTGCCCGAGCTGTTCGCCAAATATCCGCGGCTGCGGGCGCAATTCCTCATCACCAACCGGCCGATCAATCTGATCGAGGAGCAGGTCGACGTCGCCATCCGCATCCGCGACAGCCTCGATACCGACAGCGAGATGCAGATGCGCAGGATCGGGACCAGCCGCAGGCTGCTGGTTGCGAGCCCGGCCCTGCTCAAGGCGCACGGCACGCCGAAGGCGGCCGGCGATCTTGCCGCGTTGCCGATCCTCGATGCCACGGAAACGCAGGGCGTGCGGACATGGGAGCTGTCAGGCCCACGCGGACAAAAGGCCTCGGTCGCCGTCGAGCCGAAGATCTCGGCGGGTGACTTCACCATTCTCATTCACGCAGCCGAGGCCGGGCTCGGCATCGCGCTGCTGCCCGAGCTTCAATGTCAGGCCGCACTCAGCGAAGGCAAACTGGTCCGCGTCCTGCCGGACTGGAGCGCCAGGGAGGGCATCATCCATCTCGTGTTTCCGTCCCGGCGCGGCATGCTGCCCGGCGTCCGCGCCACCATCGATTTCCTGGCCACCGCGCTCAAGGCGCAGCTCTAGCTCCGCCGGCGTGCAGCGATCCTGCACGCTCAAACCCGGCTCAATGCCTGCGCGATGTCGGCGACCAGATCGGATGGATGCTCGATCCCGATCGAGAGCCGGATCGTCGTATCGAGCACCCCGATCTTCTTCCTGATATCGGCCGGCACGCCGGAATGCGTCATCGTCGCCGGCAGGCTCGCGAGCGACTCGGTTCCGCCGAGGCTCACCGCGAGCTTGAAGATCTGCAAGCTGTTGAGGAATTTCTCCGCCGCCTGCTGCCCGCCGACGATGTCGAACGAGAAGGTCGAGCCGGCGCCGCTGCTTTGGCTTGCGAACACACGCCCCGCTGGTGACGCCGCGTCGTGATGGCCGAGATATTGCACCTGCGCCACCTTGGGATGGTCGCGCAGATAGTCGGCGACGATGTGCGCATTGCGGTCGGCCTTCTCCATGCGCAGGCTGAGCGTTTCCAGCGAACGGCTGATCATCCAGCACGAATGTGGATCGAGCTGGGTGCCGATCGCGCCGCGCAGCGCCTTGACGTCCTTCATCAGCTTCTTCGAGCCGAGCGCCGCGCCCGCGATCAGATCGGAGTGGCCGCCGACATATTTGGTCAGCGAGTACAGCGAGAGGTCCGCGCCGTGCTCGATCGGGCGCTGAAACACCGGCCCGAGCAGCGTGTTGTCGCAGGCGATGATCGGGGGAAAGCCCTGCGCCTTGCCGATCGCGTCGGCGACGCGCCTTGTGAGCGCGATATCGACCTGGCCGTTGGTCGGATTGGCCGGCGTCTCGATGAAGATCATCGCGACGCGGCCCTTCTTCATCGCCTCGTCGGCAGCAGCGCGGACGATGGTCTCGTCGAGGCCGTCGGCAAAGCCGACCGCGCCGATCGAAAAGCCCGCCAGCGTCCTGGTGAACAGCGTCTCCGTGCCGCCATAGAGCGGCTGCGAATGCAGGATCACGTCGCCGGGCCGCGCGAAGGCCAGCACCGTGGTCGAGATCGCCGACATGCCGGAGGAGAACAGCGCGCAGCTCTCGGTGCGCTCATAGATCGCGAGCCGGTCCTCGACGATCTCACTGTTCGGATGATTGAAGCGCGAATAGACCAGCCCCGCTCCCATGCCTTCCGGAGGCTCGCGCCGGCCCGCAACGAAATCGAAAAAGTCCTTGCCGTCCTCGGCGGTCCGGAACACGAAGGTCGAGGTCAAAAATACCGGCGGCTTGACGGCGCCCTCCGACAGTTGCGGATCGTAGCCGTAGTTGAGCATCTGGGTTTCCGGATGCAGCAGGTGGTTGCCGATGTGGGTTCTGGACGGAAACGGTTTGACCACGGCCAGTCTCCTTGTCTCGAGGGATCGCCGCATCGGCTGATCCATAAGAATCTGCCGCAAGCATACTCCACCTTTGTGCCATTCCGCCAAAACACTGCATCGAACACTCTGGATAACGAACGGCCGGCGTGCGCCCGCGCCGCCGGCCGTCCGAAAACCTCGTATCGTGCGTGCGTGATGTCACTTAGCTGAAGACATCAGGACCGATCGCCGGCGCGGGCTGCTCACGCTGCGGTGAATACGCCGCTACCAGCTGCGATCCACATTGCGCACCTCGCCGGTGCGCGCATCGACATCGACCTGCATCCAGCGGCCGAGCCGGTCACGGCCCTCGACTTCCCACTCGTCGCCGAGGAACTGGGTGTTGGACACCGTCACGACGCCGAGATTGGTCGCGACGTCGAGGGCGGCCTCCATCGAAATCTGGCTGCCGGAATCGTAGGCCATCGCCGGCGTCGCTGCGCCGATCGCCAACGCCGCAATCGCCGGAATAATCAAGCTTCGCATCAGTCACTCCTCATGGAACGGGATGTCATGCCGCATAAACGAGCGGCGCACCCGATCAGTTCCGACAACAGGGATGACGAAGCAGCGTGAAACTTCGGCAGTTGCGGCAATTTGGTGGCAGCTTTGGTTTCACCGACGCCCGCCGCGCGGCTTGCGCGTTGCCTTCTTCCACATCCGGAATCCACCCTCGAATGCGTTGGCGTTGTCGCCGAACCTCACTTTCGGCGGCGGGTTGTCGACCTTGTCGGCATTGCCGCCGCCGAGCACGATGTAGTCGGGCTCCAGCGCCGCCGACAGCCGCGCGATGACGTCGTCGACGCTTTTGCGCCACTTCTTCCGGCCGCGCCGCTCGAGGCCGGCGGCGCCGACATAGTCCTCGAACGTCCCGTCCTTGCGATAGGGCAAATGACCGAGCTCCATCGGCTCGTAAATTCCTTCCACGATCATCGCCGAGCCAAGCCCGGTGCCGAGGCCGAGAAACAACATCCGTCCGCCCTGATAGCTACCGATCGCCTGCATCAGCGCATCGTTGACGACCTTCACCGGCCGGCCGAACGCGCTGTGAAAATCGAAGCCGGCCCAGCCGCGGCCGAGATTGTGCGGCTCCGTCAACGGACGGTCGTGAACCACCGGTCCGGGATAGCCGATCGAGATCACGTCATAGGACCAGTCCCTGGTCAGCGCCATGACCTGCCGCACCATCTCGGTGGCGGACAGCGTTGGACCCGACTCGAATTCGCGCTTGATGCGCTCCTTGTCGGTCATGACCTTCACATGCGTGCCGCCGATGTCGATCGCCAGCACCGTCCGGCGCGACACGGGCTTTGCCGTCTTCCTGCCTGTCTTCCTGCCTGTCTTCTTGCCTGTCTTCTTGGCCATCGGCGCGATCTCTGTTGTGGGCGCCGAGTGGAGCAGAGAAACGCAGCGCGCGCCACAGCGCCGTTCTGCATCTGACTCCAATTTGTTCGCGGGGAACGAATCGGAATCGGGAAAATCGGCGCGGCTCAGGCGTTAACAACCTCTGTGCATGAACCGCGTCCGAGCGACCGATGTTGTGCCACGGTGGGATTATTGCGCTCGGTGCGGAACATCGCCGTGTGGTTCAGGCCCGTCGCATGTGCTGGCCTCCCGGATTGTGCGACAGACGGCATCACCGCTACGTTCTCCGTTCGACTCCATTTCGTTCACGAAGAACGAATCGGAATCGAAGAATCTGCGCGGGCCGATTCTTAACAACACGTTTGCATATCCTCGTCGCAGCGGCACTTTGTCGGGTGGATGAGCGCAAGCGTAATCCGCCACCTCTCCGCGACATCACTGCGGTGAGTTAAGCCCGTTCATCGCCCACGCTTTGCGCGGAGCCGTTTGCTGCCCCGCCCTGCGCGCCGCGCGAGCGGCCACTCTTCGAGATGAAGCCAAAGCGCTTCCGCGACCGGTCCGTGCGCATGCTGCCGATGGCGGATTGCCGCCAGGTGCTCCTCGCGGCCCGGAAAATTCGGTCCCGCGATGCTGATCAGTCGGCCATCCCTGAGCTCATCCTCGATCAGCCACGCCGGCAGGTGGCCCCACGCCAGACGATGCAGGATCAGCTCCTTCTTCATCATCTGATCCGGCACGGTACAGCGATGGGCGCCGTCGATCAGGAAGAAGCTTTCCGATGACGATCGCCGCGCCGTGTCACGGATCACGCACTGCGTGAAGGGACGCATCTGCTCCGGCGTGATCTTCTTCGTCCACGCGAATGGCAGAAACCCGGGAGCGACAACCGGCACCATCGCAGTGGTCGAAAGCTCGATCCGTTCGAAGCGCGGATCGGACGGGTCCGCGCGATGAAACACGAGGTCGGCGTTATCATCGACCAAGCGCTCGAACGGTCCCCCGACGGCCTCATATTCCAGATGCAGGCGCGTGTTGGGATATCTCGCAAAGAACCCCGAGAGCATTTGCAGGACGGGCGGCCGCGGACATAGATCACCGATGACGACGCGCAGGGCAACCTCTTCGCCGCTGACAAGCTGGTCCGCATAGGTCTGCAGCAGATCGAGTTCGCGCAACGTCAGGCGCGTGCGCTCGTGAAACGTCCGCCCTGCGTCCGTCAGCCCGACGCGGTATCCGCTGCGATCGAACAGCATGAGGCCGAGCTGCTGCTCGAGACGGGCGACCGCCGCGAACACCGACGGGTGCGAGCGGTTCAGGGCGGCGCCGGCAGCCTGGAAGCTGCCCTTGGTCGCCACCGCGTCGAAGCACCGCAGATCGTGGAGTTTGATCCGATCCATTATCCATATCTCCGACAGAGATTGGTCGATCTTAGTAATTTTATCTGCGGAGCGCGAGCCCTAGCCTGGCGCGACGCGAAGCCGTCGGCTTCGACCAGCACAAGGAATTGACGACATGAGCGGCGATCGACACTTCACGACGACGGACGGCTGCCGGATTGCGTACCGGATCGACGGTCCGGACGATCGGCCGGTGCTCGCACTGTCGAACTCGATCGCCACCAACCTGCATATGTGGGACCGCTCAGTGCCGGCGCTCAGCCGGTGCTTCCGCCTGCTCCGCTACGACACCCGCGGTCACGGCGGTTCGGACGCGCCGGTGGGCGCCTATTCGATGGACCGGCTCGGCCGCGACGTGGTCGGATTGCTCGACGCCCTTTCGATCGATCGTGCGCACTTCCTCGGCCTGTCGCTCGGCGGATTCATCGGGCAATGGCTCGGCATCTTCGCGCCTGAGCGCATCGATCGCCTGATTCTCTCGAACACCGCGTCCCATCTTGCGTCGGAGCTGCCGTTTGACGACCAGATCCGCGCCGTGCTGGCGGCCAGGGATATGGACGGAATCGCTAACGGCTTCATGCGCAACTGGTTTCCCGCGACGACGCTGGCTGCGCCGAACCAGATTGTCGACGAATTCCGCAGCATGGTGCTCACCACTGCGCCGCGCGGCCTCGCCGGCTGTTACGCCGCGCTGCGCGATGTTGATTTTCGCCGGGCAATCTCGCTGATCGCAGCGCCGACCTTGGTCATCGGCGGCGAGAGCGACACCGTCACGCGGGCCAGTCACAGCGAAGCGATCGCGGCGACCATCGCCAATGCAAAGCTCGTTCTGCTGCCCGGCGTTCACATTCTCAATGTCGAGCAGGCGGACCGATTCAACGATGAAGTTGCGAGCTTCCTGCAAGGCACACCCTAACTGTTCTCCATCCGACTCCATTTTGTTCGCAAAGAACGAATCGGAATCAAACAAATCGGCGCGGCGCAAATCTTAACAACAGGTTTGCGATCTCGATGTCGATCGACTTTGTAGGGGGATTGGCCGAAGGCGTGATCCGCCGCCCATCTAACGAAGATGGCGGGTTACGCTTCGCTAACCCGCCCTACGCGACCACCCTCATACGCAAGCCCAGGCCGCAGCGCGCGCATCTTCTCCGCCAGCCTGTGGCTTGAGGTCTCCGCCGCATGCGCGAGCCGGTTGACGAGCGCGACATAGTCAGCATCGCTCTTGTGCTGGTTGAGCTTCGACTGGCCCTCGATCTGGTCGACGACGAGGTCGATCACCCTGATCCCGAACAGCATCGCCTCGCGCTTGCCGGGCTCCATCTGGGTGAGGTCCCAGGGCTGCTTCGGAAGCCGCGCCTCGGAAGCCGCGAGCAGCGCGTCGCCGTGGCCGCGGTTCTCGCCGTGATCGCGCAGATGCGCGACGCCGGACAAATGCACCGCCTCGTAGAGCCAGGTGGAGACGTTATCGCGCGAGACGTACCAGTCGTTCGAGATGTAGGCGTCGTCGCCGGAGACGACCAGCAGGAAACGCCTGACGCCGTCGGCGAGCTCGACCAGCGGATTGTTCGCGGTGAGATGGATCTGCACGATCACGCGATCGTCGCGCCGCTCGATCACGAACGGTACATGGGATGCCCGCGGGCCGCGCGCATCGGCGGCGACGATGGCGCCGAAGCCGCGCGCCGCCGCAAAGGCAAGCGCGCGGTCGTCCTCGATACGAAATTGGGGACGGAGGATGTGCATGGCGGCGGCGCTCGCGGCTGGAGGGAGACGACCCAGCGAAGCTAGCGCAACTTTTGCCGGAGATCACCGCCATGCACCATCCGGCTCAGCAGATCATGGCATTGTCGCCGTGATCGCAGACGCCGCCGGGCTGGTCCCGGGGCAGCGTTTCGAACTCACCGAAGCGCGGCACCGCCATCCGCGGCGGCCCGCCGCTCCAGCGGCCGGCGGCCGCGGCATGTCCCTTCACCAACGCGGATGGGCCGGCCGGGACTTCGCGCGCCATGGCCGATGTCGTCAGCATGGCCAGCGCGAGCAAACCCGCCGCAACGTGTTTGATCGTGGTCATCGAGCGTCTCCTGCTGGATTCAACAGGATCGGACCGTGTCGCCGGCCTGCTGAAGCGTTTTCGCTAGAACCATGACGGGCGGCGCCACCCGATTATTCCGCGAGGACGCAGCGAATTTGCCTGTGCTGCGGCCCAGTTCGACAAATTCGATTGATCGGAGCGTGACCGCCGGGACCTGAGGTTCGCGGCCGCAACCGAGCCTGCCTGCGCGCAAGTCAAATCCGGTGCGAGAGCTGCGACAGAACAACCCGACGGGCAACTCATTCGACGTCGTCCTGGCGAAAGCCAGGACCCATTACCCCGAATGAGACTAGTTGCGCGATGCTGGGGCCGCGATCCCGTCCATTATCAAATGCGGTGGTTATGGGTCCTAGCTTTCGCCAGGACGACATTGGTGTGCAAGGCACCCGCCCCGTCATCCCCGCGCAAAGCCACGATGCACCGTTGAACTCGCACCAACTCGCAGGTTACGCTGCCACCAATCTCACGCCCTCGCGCTGGAAGGATCACCATGAACGGCAACCGATATTATGGCGTCCGCGTCGAGGGCGCGAAATACGGCGTGGGGTTCGGCTCGGCGCTGGCGATTGCGATCTCCTACACCAAGAACCATTCGATCCTTTGGGCGATCATCCACGGTATCCTGGGCTGGCTCTACGTGATCTACGCCGCGCTGTTCGGGTGATGCGGACAACATGACCGTCATCTCGATCCAGTCACAGGTCGCCTGGGGCCATGTCGGCAACAGTGCGGCCACCTTTCCGATCCAGCTGCACGGCATCGACGTCGTCGCCGTGCCGACCACGCTGCTCAGCAACCGACCGGGCTATCCAACGATCCGCGGACGGGTGCTCGATGTGCAGCTGGTCGCCGACCTCTTGCGCGGCGTCGAGGAGCGCGGAGCGGTTGCGGCCGCGCGGATGATCCTGTCGGGCTATCTCGGCTCGGCCGACATCGCCATGGATGTCGCCGACTTCGTCGCCCGCGCGAAGGCGGAGAACCCTGCCCTGCTCTATTGCTGCGATCCCGTACTCGGCGATCGCGACCGCGGCATGTTCGTGCGATCGGACATCCCGCCACTGGTGCGCGACCAGCTCTGTCCGCTGGCCGACATCATCACGCCCAATCATTTCGAGTTCGAATTCCTCTGCGGCGCTCGCGTGACCACGACCGATGCCGTCATCGTGCAGGCGCGCGCGCTGATGGCGCGGGGGCCTGCGACCATCGTCATCACCAGCGCCGAGCTTGCCGGCACGCCCCACAGTGAGATCGAGACGCTGGCGATCGAGCGCACGGGAGCCTGGCGCGTGCGCACCCCGCGCGTGCCGATCAGCCCGTCCGGCACCGGCGACCTGTTCGCCGCGCTGTTCGTCGCCGCCCGGGTGCGCGGCCTGGCGACGCCGGAGGCGCTCAGCCACGCCGCCTCCGGCATCCACGGCGTGCTGGTGCGCACGGCGGAGCGAGGAACCGAGGAAATGCGCATTGTCGAAAGCGCCGACGTGATGCTTGATCCGAAACCACGCTTCGCTGCGGTCGCCATCCCAGCATCCTGACATCCGGGACACCTTTCATGATCGACATCACCACCCTCCTAACCTACGCCGCCGTCGTGCTCGCCCTGTTCCTGATTCCGGGGCCGGCCGTGCTGCTTGTGCTCGCGCGTTCGGTCACCGGCGGGCCGCGCGTCGGCGTCGCGACCGGGTTCGGCATCGCGCTCGGCGACCTCGTCCACACCGCCATGGCGACGTTCGGCCTGTCGGCCGTGCTGATGACCTCGGCGCTCGCGTTCTCGATCGTCAAATATGCCGGCGTGATCTACCTGATCGTGCTCGGCGTCCGCGCCTTGTTCGAGAAGAATGCCGACCTGCATTTGCCGGCGGCGCAGCCGGTCGATCCCAGGCGCGCGTTCCGGCAGGCGATCTGGGCGGAAATGCTCAATCCGAAGACCGCGCTGTTCTTCCTCGCCTTCCTTCCCCAGTTCGTGCATCCCGGCCACGGCTCCGCCGTGGCGCAGTTCGCGACGCTGGGCCTGATCTTCGTCGCGATGAGCGCGGCCTACACCTCGCTGCTCGCGCTCGCCGCCGGCCAGATCAGCCCGTGGATCCGGCGGCATCGCCGCATCGGCCAGTGGCAGGGCCGCGTGGTCGGCACGATCTATATCGCGCTCGGCATCCGCCTCGCGTTTCAGGAGCGCTGATGTCTCCGCTCAAGCCGCAGGCCACATATGACGATTTCGCCCGCCTCGACATCAGGATCGGCAAGGTGGTCGAGGTGCAGCCGTTTCCGCGCGCCCGCAACCCCTCATACAAGGTCGGCGTCGATGTCGGTGCCGGTCGGACGATGTGGTCGAGCGCGCAGATCACGAATTACGAGCCAGCGGCGCTGGTCGGCTCGCAGGTCGTCTGCATCTGCAATCTCGGGCCGAAGAACATCGCGGGTTTCACCTCGGAACTGCTGATCCTGGGCGCCAAGGATGCCGGCGGCCAGGTGATCGTACTCGGCCCGCGCAGCGAGGTTGCGATCGGTGAACCGATCTTCTGACGACCCGGCTCGATCACGGCCGCGTGATTCAAATCGTCTGGATTCCCCGTAGTTTACCGATGGGGGATCACCCGGATTCTAACTGCCGGCGTGCGCTGCTATTCCAATGCGCGAGAATCGCTTCGGCATGGGAATCGGAAGATGTCTGCAGTTTTCTTTCACTGCTCCGACGACAAGCACGTCATCCTGGATCGCACCGGCGCCGCGATGGATTTTAGGGAGGTGCGGGTGTATGCGGAGCAGCTGGCGCGCAGCTTTGTCATGACACCGAGCGTGGAAGACTGGCGCAACTGGGCGGTCCACGTCACCGACGATATCGGCACCGAGATCTTCGAGCTGCCATTCACCGCCGTTCTCGGCGAATTGCACTGAGGGCGTGCCATGAATTCGATGGAACTCGCCCTGCATCCCTTGCGCCGCCACCTCGCCCGCCTCGTTGCACGCTGTGTCGCGTTGGTCGAGGGCGTCATCAACCCCTATCGCCCCGAGCTGTACTACATGCGCGGGCCGGGTCCGAAATTCCGCGCCAGGCGGCAGGCCACGCTGCGCGACTAGCGCATGTTCGGTTCTGATCGAATCAGAACCGAAGCTCGAGTTTGTTGTTTGACGCGTTTTCTTCACGCGAACCGCTGTCCGCTTCGCTCGAAAGCGCTCTGGTCCGAGCGCTTGAGCGACGAGAAAAGGCCGATGGGCGTTACGCCACCGGCCTTCTCCTGCGGCTGCCGGTTCCCGGAGTCCGGTTCCGCCGCAATTCCACCTGGTCCCAAGCTTGCGACGACAGTTTTAATCAAATCTTAACGGCATGGCGGTGAGCTGTCTCACGAGACTCCTTCGCCGTGCCACGCGGCATCGTCGTTCATCGTGCGTCGAGCGTTGCACATCGTTTTTGCGCCGATCGCCCGACGATTGTGCGCGATGCATCTTAGGGAACGCACGACTCAGTGTTACCCTGTGATGCAAACCGAAACGGAGACTTCGGAATGCCGTACTACACCTTCGATCTCGTGGTGGGGGACGAGTTCCGCGATCAAGGAACGATCATCCTCGAAGACATCAGCCTCGCCTCCGATCGCGCCGATCAGCTCGCCAACGAGCTGTCACAGGTCAAGCCGGAGCTGAAGGCGCGCGGCTGTGCCGTGCGCGTCACCGACGTCGACCGGCGCGAGCTGTATCGGACGCCGCTCGATCCCGTGCCACACTGGCGCAGGGCCGGCTAGCGCCGGCAGGCTTTGGACTCTGTTGACCGCGCCCGTCAGCGCGCGGTCTTGGTCTTGCTGCGCGCAGCGGCTGATGTTGCCGCCTCAGCAAGACCCGTCGACGTGCGGCCCGATCACTTCTTCATGTTCAACCGGCCGATGAAGTCACGCTTGCCGAGCGGCGCGCCCTTGTGGCGAAGGATGTCGTAGGCCGTGGTCGAGTGGAAGAAGAAGTTCGGCAGCGAGAACGACATCAGGAAGCCCTCGGCCGTGAACGGCATCGAGCGCTCGCCGAGCTTGAACATCACTTCGCGCCCGAGCAACGCGTTGACCGAATCCGGCGTCAGGGCCGACAATTCGCTTTGCGCATCCTTCACCAGCGCCTGCAGCGCGGCGTAATCCAGATCGGGCTTGCCGGACGGTGGCACAAACACGCCGGTCCTGGCCGCTTCCATCGCGCCGCGGGAATGATGCGCCAGCGAGACCACCTGAAACCGGAACGGCAACATGTCCGGGAACAACCGGGTCTCGACGATCTCGGCCGGATCGATGCCGTTCGCCTTGAAATGGGCGAGGCTCTTGTCGAGAAAGCCCGAGGCGGCGCCGAGGATCTGCAGATAGTTGGCAACGGTCGCGTCGTAGAGTGAAAAAGTCATGGCGAATTCCCCCGGATAGAAAATTTCTTTGCTGCTTGTCCTGAACACAGTTCCCGGAAACTCCGGCGAAGGCAAGCGGCATCGGGCGCGCAAATCGAATCGATCCGGCGCACAGCGCCAGAGCACTCCGCCAGGCGTCGCGCAATCCCGCGGTCAGCTCTGATGCGGTCCGCGCATCATCTTCATGGCGTCCTCGATATGGCGCCACTCGCGGGCCTCTTCGGTCTCGCCCTTGCTCTCGCAGGCGACGGCGTTCTGCGCCGCCTCGGCAATCGCCTGCAGGCCGTGCTTCTCCAGCATCTGCCGCGCGATGGTGTGGATCTGCATCTCGGCAATCATGGCGCTCTCCTCTGCTGTCCGATGCCGCAGGGACAGGCGTGACCGCGCGTCCCGCGGGCTGACTTCAAAACGGCCGAACGCCGTGTCTGGTTCCAGCATCCCGGCCGGCGCGACGGAATCAGCGGTTCCCACGCGCCACGGCGGCGGATACAGAGAGGCGGCTCCCGTTGCTTCCCGAGTTGCTGGACCCATGGCGCAGAACATCTATGACGATCCCGGCTTCTTCGCCGGCTACAGCCAGCTGCCGCGGCAGGTCCACGGACTGCTCGGCGCGCCCGAATGGCCCGCGATCCGCGCCATGCTGCCTGACATCGCGGGCAAGCGCGTGGTCGATCTCGGCTGCGGCTTCGGCTGGGTGTCGCGCTGGATGCGCGAGCAAGGCGCCTCCAGCGTACTCGGCGTCGACCTCTCGCAGAACATGGTCGCGCGCGCCACGGCGATGACGCAGGATCCGGCCATCGCCTACGATATCGCCGATCTCGAAACGCTGGAACTGCCGAAGGCCACGTTCGACCTCGCCTACAGCGCCCTCACCTTCCACTACATCAGGGACTTCGATCGGCTGGCGCGGATGTTGTATCGCACGCTGGTCCCGGAGGGGCATCTGGTCTTCACCATCGAGCATCCGATCTACATGGCCGCCACCCACCCCGACTGGGGACAGGACCAGGACGGCCGCAAGACCTGGCCGGTCAACCGCTACTTCATCGAAGGCGAACGGCGGACCGACTGGTATGTGAAGGGCGTGCTGAAATATCACCGCACCATCGGCACCACGCTCAATGCGTTGATCGGCGCCGGCTTCACGCTTCGCCATGTCGAGGAATTCTCCCCGACGCGGGAGCAGATCAAGGCTGTGCCCGAACTGGCCGACGAACTGGAGCGGCCGATGATGATGCTGGTGTCAGCGCAGCGCTAACATCACGCCGCGAGCAGCTTGTCGAATTCCTCGGGCGGGTATGATTTTCCGTCCTTGTCGGTGATCACCACCTGCCATCCCTCGCTCGCCCAGACCTTGGCCTTGGCGATGATGATGAAGGTGCTCTCCCGCTCGATCCTGACCGTTTCGTTCTCGCGTTCTGCGATCATCTTGTAGGCCAATGCTTGTCCCTCGCCGACACAGTCCATTCCGCGGTGTGTTGGCAGCGACGTTGGGCCGCAATTCGCCGGGAGCATGACAATTTGATGGAAGCACAGGCGCCGGATGCGGCAGAGCGCAACGTGCGGTCGCGGCTAGGTCGACTTGCTCATCAAGGTCGGCATATCCAGCATATGCTAGGTCTAGCGTCCACCGCAGCAGCACATGCGGCGCGCATGCCCCAAAGAAAAACCCCGCCTCGGTGGGACGCCAAGGCGGGGAAGGTTCATTGGGTTGAAATCCACGCGCCTGGAAAAGCAGAGCGCGGGAAGTAGCGGCGACAATTCTATTTGCAGCTGGCGTTCGGACAACAGGATTAAAGCGCGCGTAACGCCGGGACTTTTTCCCGATCCAGCCGGAAAAAAATCCCGAACCCGGCTTACGACGGGGCTCACTGCACCACGTCGAGCCGGACATTCGCGACGCCCTTGCCGATCATGCCGAGCGACTGCGCTGCAGAATACGAGACGTCGACGATGCGCCCGGGAACGTAAGGCCCGCGGTCATTGACACGCACCGTGACCGAACGGCCGGTCTTGACGTCGGTGACGCGCAGCTTGGTGCCGAACGGCAATGTCGGATGCGCGGCGGTCAGTTCGCGCGCGTTGAACTTCTCGCCGCTCGCGGTCTCCTGCTCGTCGCTGTAGAAGCTTGCGACACCCTGCGACGCAATCCTGGTGTCGCCGCCTTTGCGCGCGGCGTACGGCGTGTGCTTGCGCGCGGTTGCGACATGTGTGCGCGTCGCCGATGACGCGGCCCGCGTCGGCTCGGCCGATACCGGCCGGCTCGCGAGCGCCTGCGAGCGCTGGCTGACGACGGAGGACTGCGCACAGGCGGCAAGCGACGCGGCGCCGATCACGATGGCACAGAGCCGCAGCGGCGCTCGCGCACGAGTCAACGGAATTGCAGCACCGCGGGCGCTGCGTTTGACGTCGACGTACGAAATGACTGCATCGTCGCGTGACATGTTGCATCCCCAACTCGTGCCCCAGCCCAAGCCGAAAATCCAACACCCGCATGGCCGAATCCAATCCGGGCGGAACGGAGGCGGAGCGCGGTCGGACGTGCCGCGGGCAACGCGATTTCCCCTCGGCTGTGGTGGATGCGCCACACAACCAGGGTGATTCACCCGAAAATGCGATCCCGGAGCCTCTCCGCCCGCGTTGCCGGGTGCCCGCCCCCTCAGCTCCCTGTGTGGTTCCCGAAACTCCCCAACCTCTCCACCCTCTCGCCTTGCTTTGGTCAAACCGGACTGGAGTCGTGGGGTCAGGGCCAGGGGTCGATACAGAGCTCAAATTGCCGGCCGCCCATTTGCGGTTGACCTTGGACTGAAACGGGGACCGCCATGCAATCGACACTGAAAGACGCAGATCCGCACGATATTTTCGCGATCGAACCTAGCTTCACTGCAACCCGCACCGACAATGCCGCCATCACACCGGCACCTGCCGGCAAGGTAGCATCGGGGCAACGGGAGCCATGGTTCGGCCCGAGCCTCGCACCCTCTTCCACGCCACCGGTCGCGCCCGCCGCGCCAGTCGCCTCGGTGCCACCGGTGACGCCGATGCCCGTGACGGCGCCGCCGGCCGCGCCGGAATACAGCACCGCGAGCCATGACGGCAGGCTGGACGACATCAGGCTGGAGCGTGCGCCGCGCCCGACCAGCAAATGGGCGATCCGCGCCTTCTGGTTCCTGTTCGCGATCGCCGGCGCCATGGGCACCGCGGCGTGGCAACACTACGGGCATCGCGTCAAGCAGGTGGTGGCGGAATACGTGCCCCAAGTCGAGGCCCTGACGTCGCTGCTGCCGGGCAAGGCCACTCCCGCTGCCGACCAGGCGAGCCCGCCCGCGCAGGCGGCTGCGGCCGATCAGCCGGCTGAGGCCGCTCCGGCG
Organism: Bradyrhizobium sp. ma5; assembly: GCF_042258955.1. Taxonomy (NCBI): domain Bacteria; kingdom Pseudomonadati; phylum Pseudomonadota; class Alphaproteobacteria; order Hyphomicrobiales; family Nitrobacteraceae; genus Bradyrhizobium; species Bradyrhizobium sp. ma5. Next base: position 4,211,594 of record NZ_CP170156.1, on the reverse strand, counting down.
GCTGCGCCACAGGACGTCGCTGCAGCCCAGCCGGCGGCGACCACAGCACCCGTTGCAGCGGCGGCGCCGGTTGTTCCGCCGGCACCAGCTGACCAAACACAGTTGTTGCAGTCGATGGCACGCGATCTCGCGTCGATGGGACAGCAGATCGAGCAGCTCAAGACCAGCATCGATCAGCTGAAGGCGAGCCAGGATCAGTTGACGCAACGGGTCGCGCGGACGACTGAGACCAGGGCGGTCGAACCGCGGCCGGTCGCGCCGCGCCCGCGTGCCGCGATCGCACCGCCGCCTGCGGCGCCACATACGGCTGTTGCTTCACCGCCGGTGCGCCGGTCCTACCCGCCGGCACAGGCCTACATCCCGCCGCCACCGGCTGCATCAGCAGCCCCGCTGCCGGCGCCCGTTGCGGCCGCACCGCAGACGGTAGCACCGCGGCCGGTTCAGCCGCAGCAGTCCTCTGTTGTCGATGCCGATGATAACGGCCCCGTGGTTCGGCCACCGATGCCGCTGCGCTGACAGCCAGCTAACGGGTCAAACAAAAGGCGCCGATCGCGATTACGCAATCGGCGCCCTTTGCAGTTCAAATACGAATTACGCGCTCTGTCCCGGCGGCAGCACGACCACGGTCGCGCCCGGCTTGACGTGCTGGTAGAGATCGATGACGTCGGCGTTGTTCATGCGGATACAACCCGACGAGATCGCCTGCCCGATATATTCGGGCTGGTTGGTGCCGTGGATGCGGTACAGCGTGTCCTTGTTGCCCTGGTAGAGGTAGATGCCCCGGGCACCGAGCGGATTGGCCGGTCCGCCGGCGACCCGCGCCGGATACGGACCGAGCCGCTCCTGGATGTCCTTGGTCGGAACCCAATCGGGCCACTCCGCCAGACGGCCGACCGTGGCCACGCCGGAGAACGCCATCGCCTCTTCGCCGACGGCAACGCCGTAGCGGATCGCCTTGCCGCCGGGCAGCACGTAATAGAGGTAGCGCGCGTCGGTATCGACCAGGATCGAGCCCGGCTGCTCCTTGCGCCTGTAATCGACAATGTGGCGCTGGAACTGATCCGGGATCTTGGCGTCCGCATAGGGCGGATGCGCCAGCAATTGCCGATCGCGCGGCGTCATCGCGGCATCCGTCACCGGCGACAGCGTCGCCTGCATGCAGCCGCCAAGTGCGAGCGAACCCACCAGCACCGCAGCAAGCCCCAACTTCGACACGATCATTCTCCCCTGCGTCAACTTGTGGCACTTGCTGCCGAAATCGTGCTGAAATCGTGGCAGCCCCGGCTGGAACACGGCCGTTTGATCGGTTCCTTCCGCAACTGTGTCCTTACGGTTGCAGTCGGTTCCCGCGGACGCTAGCCTTGCCGCAAAATGTCTAAAACATCGGGAGGAATTCGATGCGTTACGCTCTGCTGATCGGCGGCCTGATTGTCGCGGTAACACCGGCCCACGCCGATCCGCGCGCGGCCTATGTCACCATGGTGCTGCAGGCCTTTGCCGCCAAGGTCGAGTGCCCCGGCACCGATCTCGTCTATCAGGACCTCGTGCAGCGCGCGCAGGACATGCACCTGCCCGACGGCACCACCGAACAGGTGCGCAAGGCGATCGCCTTCATGCATACCGGCGGCAAGATGGGCGAGAAGCAGGCCGACGACCTGATGACCGAAGTCGCGATCGCAACCCAGAGCACCGACCTCGACCAGCGCCGCGCCGGCAGCATGACGACCTGGTGCCAGGACCAGAAGACGCGGCTCGCGGGCTACATCAGGACCAAGTAGTAGAAAGCGTTTTCGAGCGAAGCGGGCACCGGTTCGCGTGAAGAAAACGCGTCAAACAAGAATCCTCAATCAAGCTCCGGCGGCGCGAACCAGTTGGTCAGCGACAGGCCGCCGTCGACCACGATCGATGCGCCGGTGACGTAGCCGGAGAGCTTGTGCGAGAGCACGGCGAGCGCCATCGGCGCGAGATCGTCAGCCTGACCAAGCCGCCCGAGCGGAATGTGCTTGGCCAAGGCGGGATCCGCGACGAAGCCGCCGGCCGCGATCGCGCCTGGCACCAGCGCATTGACGCGGATGCCGTAGCGGCCCCAGCTCTTGGCAAGCTCCTTCACCAGCATCGCCATGCCGGCCTTCGCCGTCGAGTAATGCGGCAGGTTGCGCGGCGTGCCCGCGTGCAGCGAGGTGAGCAGCAGGAACGAGCCAGGTTTCTTCGCCGCGATCAGCTTGCGCGCCAGCTCGCGCGACAGATGAAAACCGGCATCGAGATTGACCGCGTGCATCTGCCGCCAGGTCTCTTCATCGACCGCCATCGCGTGATCGGCCTCGCGGCGCGGCGGCGATGCGCTGTGGACGAAATGCGTCACCTGCCCGACCGCTGCTTGCGCATGCGCCAGCAGCGCGTCGCACGCCGCACGTTGCGCGAGATCGCCGACCCAGGGCACGGCAAGCTCGGGATGCGGGGCAGCCTTGATGGCGGCCAGCACCCTGTCCTCATGCAGGTCGGCGAACACCGTGCGCACGCCTTCACCGACCAGGGCCTGCGCGACCGCGCGGCCGATGCCGTTGCCGGCGCCGGTCACCAAAGCGGCCTCGCGCGCGGGATCGAAGGGCGATGTGAAGAGGCTCATGATGCCGATCTCCGAGGACGTGCAGGCCTGCACTCAGTATGGCGGCGCCTTGCGCGCCCGCTGTGCCTTGGCGGCTTCGATCCACCAGGTGAAGTCGTCGGCAAAGCGTGGAAAGGCGCGTTCGAGCGACTTGCCGCCCTCGCCGATCGGCTTGCCTTCGGCGGACAGGGTCTGCGCGATCGGCCCCGCGCTGATCGTGCTCGACACCACCACCATGCCCATCTCCGACAGCGTGCCGTGCCAGGCGGTCGCGGCGCGCGCACCGGCGAACCGCCCCGCCGAATAGCTTGCGATCGCCGCCGGACGCCAGAACCATTCCTCGAGGAAATGATCGGTCAGGTTCTTCAGCCCGGGCTGGATGCCCCAATTGTATTCGCCGGTGACGAACAGGAAGCCGTCGGCGTCGCGGATCTTGCCGGCGAGCGTTTCGAGCACGGCCGGTGCCTGGCCCTTCGGGTGTTCCTTGTACATCCGGTCGAGCATCGGCAGGCCGACCTCCTTGGCGTCGATCAACTCGACATCGTTGCCGCGCGCACGCAGGCCGTCGACGACGAAATGCGCCAGGCGGATGCCCATGCGATCCGAACGATAGGAGCCGTAGAGGACGAGAATGCGGTGGGTCATGATGGCGCGATCCTACCACGTCGCTGCGACAGCCGTCCCGCGGCCGGCGCGCAGATATTAACGGGCATTCCGGAGCGTTTTCCCGGCATTAAGCAATTCGTCGCAGGTCGCCCGCCGCGGCCAAAAATTGCCAGATTTGTTTTCTGGATATGTTTTTCGCTTCGAGAAGGAGAACCCGACATGCAGATCGCAAAGCTGGTTTTCGCAGGCTCGCTCGCGGCCGTCGCTGCCGTTGCCACGCCAGCGCTGGCGAAGAGTGCCGAGCGGCAGAAGGCCGACGAAAAAGCCGCCACCACAACCAATTCGGCCGGCTGCCAGGCCTACCAGCAGGCCGCCGACGGCACCTGGAACCAGCTTCCCTGCGGCGAAGCGGGCACGGGCGGCGCGACCCAGCACCGCGCCGCGACCAAGGGCGCTGACGACGACGGGCACTGACCGTCACACCGTGCCGCCACGCGCGGCCGAACGACCCGGCGCGTTCGACTTTCGGACAACGCGGACTGGGCGGGACCGCCGCGGATCCCTGATCATAAACCCAAGCTTAATGCGCACCCGGTAGGGTTGAGGTCTCTCCCTCTCTCGTCAAGAAATGGCGCGCATCCCATGAAAATCGGTACTCTCCTGACGGCCGCGATCGTCTCCTTGTCCGCGGTCGGCGGTGGCCTTGCGGCCTATGTCGCGGTGACCAAGTACCAGACCATGGACAAGGTCTCGACCGCGCAGAGCCGGCTCGAGATCGTCCGCGCCGTCGGCGACATCCCGCGCTACATGAACCCCGAGCGCGGCTACGCCACCAACCTGCTGCTCGCAGGCGGCACGATCGACCCGAAGCAGATCGCCGCGCTCGACCGCCAGCGTCAGCTGACCGACGGTGCGCTGGCCAAGGTCAACCAGGTGCGCACCACCCTGCCGGGATCGCTCGACGATGGCGAGGCCGTCGCACGCGAGATCGACGCGCTGAAGGTGAAATTTGCCGGGCTGCGCGACGCCATCGCGGCTGCCATCTCAGGTCCAGCCGATGCCCGCCGCGCGGCCGCCGGCAAGATCGTCGCCGACAATTCCGTATTCAACGCCGGTGTCACCACGCTGCTCGACGAGCAGGTGCGCCGGCTCGCCGGCCTCGACGGCAATGCCTATCGCCAGGCCAGCTACGCCAACGTCGCCTGGATGCTGCGCGACACCGGCGGTCTCAATGCCAGCCTGCACAAGGCGCTGGTCGGCGCCAAGCGCGTCGCGACCGATCAGGAGAAATTGGAACTCTACCGCTCGACCGGCCGCACCGAGCAGATCCTCTCGACGCTGCAGGAGTTGCGCAACAATCCGGCGACGCCCGCGAACGTCATGACGGCGCTCGGCAAGATGCAGGCCGACTATGTCGAGCGCTTCGGCAAGGCGCTGAAGCTTGCCAAGGAAGGCGCCGTGTCCGGCAAGTATGAGCTGGATCTCGACACCTACTATCCGGAATCGCAGATCGGCCTCGCCGCCATCATCACCGTGCGCGAGGCATTCTACGAGAACGCCGAGCAGGTGCTTGCGAGCGCCTATTCGTCGGCGCGCTTCAGCTTCGTGATCGCACTGACCGGGCTGCTCGCGGTCATTGCCGTCAGCGCCGGCCTCATCGTCGTGGTCCGCCGCCGCATCCTCAACCCGATTGCAGCCCTCACCCGCCGGATGTCCCGCCTCGCCGCGGGCGATGTCGCCGAGGCTATCCCGGGCGCCGCGCGCAACGACGAGATCGGCGCGATGGCCGCCGCCGTGCAGGTGTTCAAGGACAACAGGATCGAAGCCGATCGCCTCGCGTCCGAGAAGGAAGCCGAGAACGACGTCAAGATGCGCCGCGCCCGCGCGCTCGACGATCTGACCCGCGCCTTCGAAGCCAAGGTCACCGAACTGGTCGGCGGATTGTCCGCGGCGTCATCGGTGATGGAGGACACCGCGCAATCGATGTCCGCCACCGCCTCCGCCACCAATCGCCAGGCCGCGGTCGTTGCCGCCGCATCCGATCAGACCTCGACCAACGTGCAGACGGTCGCGAGCGCGACCGAGGAACTGACCTCCTCGATCTCGGAGATCGCCCGCCAGGTCGCGACCTCGACCGAGATCGCCGCCCGTGCCGTCGACCATGCCCGCCGCACCGGCGACACCGCGCGCTCGCTGGCCGAGGGCGCCCAGAAGATCGGCGACGTCGTGACGCTGATCCAGAGCATCGCGGCGCAGACCAACCTGCTCGCGCTCAACGCCACCATCGAGGCGGCCCGCGCCGGCGAGGCCGGCCGCGGCTTTGCCGTGGTCGCCTCTGAAGTGAAGTCGCTGGCCGGCCAGACCGCGAAGGCGACCACGGAGATTTCCGAGCAGATCACCGCGATCCAGACCGCAAGCGACGAGACCGTGACCGCGATCCGGAGCGTCGTCGACGTCATCACCGAGATCGACCAGATCGGCACCGCGATTGCCGCCGCGATCGAGGAACAGGGCTCGGCGACCAAGGAGATCTCGCGCAGCGTTCAGGAAGCCGCGCGCGGCACCCAGGAGGTCAACTCCAACATCTCCGGCGTGCAGCGCGCCGCCGACGACACCGGCGCCGCGGCAACCCAGGTGCTGGGCGCCGCCGAGCAGCTCTCGACGCAGTCCAAGGACCTCGCCGGTCAGGTCAACCGCTTCCTCTCGGACGTGCGGGCGGCGTAAGAGCGCGCCCGACCAAGAGACGGAGCGGCAGCGCAGACCAGCCGGCTGCTTTGACACATGGTGACAGCGCCCGGCGGCGATGCATCGCTATGACGTCGCCGCGCGTGATGACGAATGCGCAAGCTGCTTCACCGCCTCGACCGCGGCCCGCTTGGCGGCCGCACGCGAGGCATGATCGACGTCAGGTCCCGCGAGGGTCTTTTCGACCACGACCGTCGTGATGTCGGTAATGCCGATATACCGCAGCCACATCTCCAGATAGGGCCTTTGGAAGTCGTAGCTGCCGGCGGGCGTGATTGCCGTCGGCGCATAGTCGAGCCCCCGCGCCAGCACCAGCAGAGCCTTCCTCCCGTGCAGCAGGCCGCCGAACGCCCGTCCGTCAAACGAGAACAGGAGATCCTTCTGCGACACGACATCGATGAGCTGCTTCAACTTGTAAGGTATCGAGAAATTCCACAGCGGCACCGCGAGCAGAATCACGTCGGCTGCGAGAAAGCGTGCAGCGATCGCGGATATCTGCGCCCACGCTTCGGCCTGCTCAGGCGTTAGCGCCGTTCCTGCCAGTCCGGCGTATTTCGCCATCATGACCGGACCGTCGAACTCGGGGAGCTCCGTCGACCACAGGTCGAGGACATCGACGCTGAGATCGGGCTCGACGTCGCTCCATGCTGCGAGCGCGGCGTGCGCCACCTCGTTCGACGCGCTGCGGTTCTTTCGCGGGGATGCTTCGACGTAGAGGATGCGGGTCATCTGGAATCTCCGGGGCTGGTAGCGGCCCAACAGAGCAGCTTCCGTTCAGTGAGAGAAATGATATATAGTCGTCTAATTAATCTCATATCGAGATATATCGATGTTCGACACAACGCTCCTCCGGACGTTTCAGGCGGTCGCGCAGGAGGCAAATTTCACCAAGGCAGCGCGCCGGCTGAATCTCACGCAGTCCGCGGTCAGCGCGCATATTCGCCGCCTGGAGGTTCAGGCAGACCGACCATTGTTCGCACGCAACACGCGGTCGGTCGCGTTGACCGCCGAGGGCGAAGCCTTACTCGGCTATGCGCGGGCCATCCTTCGCCTCAACGAGGATGCGCGCCTGAGGTTGTCAGGCAAGAACCGCGGCGTTCATTTGCGCATCGGCGCATCCGACGACTTCATGAGCAACTGGCTGCCGCGCACGCTCGCGCAATTCCAGCATGGTCACCCTGGTCTGACGCTGGAGGTGCGGGTCGCGAACACGGCCCTGCTCCTGGCCGGGCTCGACCGGGGCGAACTCGATGTCGTGGTTTGCGGCCGATGCCAGGGCGACCAGAGCGGCCAGCTGCTGTGGCGTGAGCCGCTGGTGTGGGCCTATGCGAAGGGCGCGACGCCGGATACCACGGCGCCGCTCTCGCTCGCGCTGTTTCCCGAGCCCTGCCCATATCGCGACGCCGCGCTGGCCGCGCTCGCTGCGGCCAGCCGTGAAGCCCGCATCACTGTGGTGAGCCCGAGCATTGGCGGTCTGCGTGCCGCCGCTGCGGCCGAGCTTGCGGTGTGCCCGCTCTATCGCAGCCTGCTCACACCGCAATTGCGGGCGCTCGGCCGCGAAGCCGGCTTGCCCAGACTTCCCGAGGTCGAGTTCACGGTGTTCACCCGCAGTCGCGGCGGCCCGCGCGAGATCGGCGACATCGCCCAGGATATCATCAAGGCCGCTGCGAGCCGACGATAGCCCTCACGCGCTGATCAGCCGCCGCGCAGGCCGAGCACGCGGCGGGCGATCGCCTGGCGATGGACCTCGCTCGGGCCTTCGTACACCCGCATCAGGCGGGCCTTCTGCCAGAGCGCGTTGAGCGGCAATTCCAGCGTCACGCCGAGAGCGCCGAGCGTCTGCATGGCGTGGTCGCAGGCGTCATAGGCCATTTCGGTCGCGAACACCTTGATCATCGAGGCCTCGTGGCGGATGTCCTCGCCGCGATCGGTCTTGTCGGCAGCCTCGCGCACCATCAGCCGGCATGCATGCATGCGCGTCGAGATGTCGGCGATCCACCACTGGATCGCCTGGCGCTCGGCGAGCTTGACGCCGAAGGTCTCGCGCTGCTTGGCGTGCTCGCACATCATGTCGAGCGCGCGCTTGGTGATGCCGACGCAGGTCGACCCCATCTCGAGCCGCCGCGTGCGCAGCCGCAGCTGCATCGCCGCGTAGCCCTTGCCGACCTCGCCCAGCACCGAGTCCTTCGGGATACGGCAGTCCTCGAACACGATCTCATAGGTCGAGCCGCCGCCGACCATCGGGATCTCGCGCTCGATGATGAAGCCCGCCGTGCCCTTCTCGACGATGAAGGAGGTGATGCCGCCCTGGCGCTGGTCGTTGCCGACGCGCGCCATCACGATGATGAAATCGGCGGCGCGCGCATTGCTGATCCAGATCTTGCGGCCGTTCAGCACCCATTGCTCGCCGTCGAGCACCGCGCGCGTCTTCATCCCCGCGGGATCGCCGCCGGCGCCGGGCTCGGAGATCGCGATCGCCGACGTCATCCGGCCCTCGATGTAGGGCTGCAGATATTTCTTCTTCTGCGCGTCCGTGCCGACCGCCTGCAGCATGCGCAGGTTCGGCGAATCCGGCGGCAGCACGAACGGCACGCAGCTGCGGCCGAGCTCTTCGTGCACTGCAGCCATCGTGCGCGTCGGCAAATCGTGGCCGCCGAGATCCTCGGGTGCATCAAGGCCCCAGAGGCCGAGCTCCTTGGAGACGTCGCGCAGCCGCTTGCGCTGCTCTGCGGTGAGCTCGGGATGATCGCTGCCGGGCAGTTTGGATTTGAGATATTGCGGCTCCAGCGGGATGAGTTCGCGATCGACGAATCTCGCGACAGTCTCGCGGATCATGGCTGTCTGTTCATCATCGCTCATCTGGGATTCCTCGCCTGTGCTGTTTCGCTTCACAAAACCAGTAGCGCATTTTTTGTCGGCACAAATAGCGGAAACGCGCGCTCGCGCTCACGCTCGCGCGATGGTTTCATGGTGCGGAATTCAATATCCCGCGGCGCGGTCAGCGTGTGCTTAATTGCGCCGGACGCTCGGGCGCGTCGAGCAGACGATCACGCAGCACAAGGTTATTGGCTGCAAGGAAGCGATCGACGATCGGCGCCCAGATCGCCGATCCGTTCTCGCTGAACAGCATGTGACCGTCACTGCCGAATGCGGCCGTTCGAACCAGCGAGAGCTTGCCGCCTGATTTCGCGAACGCGTCCGACAACCGCGTCACGAGTTTCGGGCCGAAGAAGTGATCGTTGTCGGCGGCGACCCAGAGCAGCGGAACGCGTGAGGATTTTCCGAACTGCGCGAAGGCGTCGACGAGCTCACCTTCCCCACAGACCGTATCGGGACCGCTCGATCCGCGGCCCGGTGCGAACACGATCGCGGCCGCAAGACCCGACGGCGCACTCGACGTCAATGCCACCGTGGCGAAGCCGCCCGCCGAGCGGCCGACGCTGATCCACTTCCCGCCGCTGACGTAAGCCTGGCCGGCCATAAACCTGGCGGCAGCCGCGATGTCGCTGGCGCCGGCGCGGCCGGCTTTCGCGTAGTCCGGACTGGAGCACGGCCCGTAGGTCTCGGCCCATCCACCCTGCGAGGCGCCGTAGCCCCGGCGCAGGAACGCCACCGCCACCCAGCCGCGGCGCGCGAACTCCGCCGCCTGCGCCCACATCCCGTAGGGGCTCATCGACGGACGGTCGCTTGCCGAGCGCGGCGAGCCGTGATTGAGCAGGACCAGCGGATGCGGCTGCCCGTCATCCGGCCGCAGCACGATCGCGTCGAGCAGCGCAGCGGCCGGCCCTGCCCCTCCCGCATTCGGCACCGGGATCTTGAGCGCATCGAGGCGAATGCCTTCGGCTCGCGAGGCGCCGAAGGCCGAGATGAAGACCACCAGGGCCAGAACGACCGCGCCGATGCCGCTGCGGGTCCGCACTGGTCGGATCATGCGCTACTCGGCAAAGCCGACATAGCGGACAAAATCGCCGTTGGCCTCGCGGTCCGAGCGCACCGCGTTGGCGGCGAAACTGTCATCGGGATAGCCCATCGCGACGCAAGTCATGATCACCTGGTCTTCCGGGATGTTGGCGACCTCGCGCACGATGTCGGAGCGCATGATGCCCTGGCCGTTGATCACACTGCCGAGGCCGCGATCCCAGGCCGCCAGCACGATGCCGTAGCAGAGCGCGCCGAGATCGAAATGACAGACCGCGCCGGGATCGAGGATCCGGTCGTAGGCCAGGACCAGCGACACCGGGGCGTCGAACTGGCGGAAGCCGCGCAGCACCCAATCCTGCCGCATCGGCTTGTCGTCGCGGGCAATCCCCATGGCCCCGAACAGCTTCTTGGCAATGTCGACCTGGCGGCCGCGGTGCACGCCCTGGTATTCGCCATGGCTGACGATGTCGCGCTTGGCCTTGGCGCCGGCGATCATCTCCTCCATGTTGCGGCGCCGCACTTCCTCCAGCGGCGCCCCGGTCAGGACATGGACGTGCCAGGGCTGGGTGTTCATCGAGGACGGCGCGCGCTTGGCCACCTCGATGATCTCCTCGACGGTCGCCCGTGACACCGGCTGCTTCTTGAACCCGCGCACGCTTTTGCGTGTCTGTACCAGCGTCTCGAATTCCATTTCCGCGTTTCCCCCATTTTGTTCCGCGCTGCACACGGAATTTTCTCGCAGCTATCGGGGTATTTTATAGACAAATTCGGCTGTGGGAACTTGATCGAGCCAAGAATCCAATATCCAATCCGTCCACTGGTTTGGTTTAGGGAGAACCCAGATGAAGCGGATTTTCTTGGCGGCCGTGATCGCGACCTTTGCCGCCGGTTCGGCATTTGCACAGGACGCCTCCTGCGAGACGAAAGCCGTCGGCAAGGACGGCAAGCCGCTGGCCGGCGCGGCCAAGACCTCGTTCATGAAGAAGTGCACGATGGATACCTGCGAGACCAAGGCGGTGGGCTCCGACGGCAAGAAGCTCGCCGGCGCGGCCAAGAACTCGTTCATGAAGAAGTGCCAGAGCGGCGCTTGAGCCCCTCGCCGGCGCTTATCTAGCCCCCTCAATCGGGACAGACTTCATCGGGACTCAATCGGGTCGCGCAGGGCGCGGCCCGAACGGCTGTTGACGGGTGGACGGACCCTTCATCGGCCCACGCCCTGTGGCGCTAGAACGAAACGCCGACCCGGACGCCCCTGCTCCAGACCCGTCGGCAACGCTTCCGGGTGTTGCCGTGAAACATCTCGAAACGCTCGGGCAACTGGATCGGCTTGGAAAATTCCAGGCAGGCCCCGCCGGCGGAATAGTCCACCAGCCGGCATTCGATCAGGGGCGCCTTCGGTTCGAGCTGGAGTTTGACCACGCTGGAGACGCATCCTGTCGGACGAACACGCGCAAATCGTCGGGGATGCATCAGGCCGCCTCTGGTGGAATCGTACCCACAGATTCGCAACCGCCCGTTAAGATTTGGTTCAGGCGGATTGTTACGATTCGTGTCTGCCGCCGGCCGGATCGGCGGGCGCGACGCCAGCACGCCGCGAGGCCGCCAGCGTCTCCGATGGCGCTTCCCCGAACTGCGACCGATAGCTCCGTGAAAAATCGCTCAGGTGCCAGAACCCGTAGGCCAGCGCACAGGCCTTGACGCTCGGCGCACCGGCAAGCAGTTGCTGGCGCACCAGCCAGAGTCGGCGCAGCCGCAGATAGCGATGCAGGCTGATGCCCCGGTAGCGCTGGATCGCATCATGCAGCGTGCGCACCGACACGCCGATCTGCCTGGCGAGTTCGCCGCTGTAGATCGGGTGCGCGACGTCGCCGGCCAGGACGGCGCGCGCGTCGTTGAAGACCTTGAACTGACGCGTCGTGTTGGCCCGCGTCGCCCACTTGGCCGGCACGATCTCGGCGAACGCGTTGTCGATCGTGGACAGCAGCGTCTCCTTGATCGACGCGCCCGTGGCGAACTCTGCAATCGTGACCTGATCCGACGTGACGAGCAGAACCTGCCTCACCACGTCGCGCAGCCGATCCTGCGCGCGTTGAGATATCTCGTGAATGCTGAAATGGAGTCCGGCACTCGGCCAACCGCGGTCGACGATCTCGGGCGTGAACATCATCGAGACATATTGGCGGGGCGTCTCCTCCACCGAGGTGTAGAACGCGCCGCCGCCGCCGAGCACGATCACCGCACGATCGCGTTCGACGCCGTTGAACCGCATCGGAACGCCGTCATCCATCGTGAAGCCGACCGCGGTCGTATGCCGCGCAAGCTGCGCGTCGACGATCCGCGGAAACGACTGTGTGTAGTTGAGCTCGCATCCCGGCAAACTCAGGATGATTTGCTCGGCCGAAATCTTCCGCGCGAGTGGCGTGAAATCAACATCCAGATCCCGGATCGAACTCCGGAACGCATCGACATCGTCAAAACGAAAGACTCTCGGCACCAGCAATGGCGCCGTCAAATGACTGCTCCTGTGAAATGGTCTCTAAAATTTGCGCGCGGCGCCGCGCACAGCGCGCCAGCCGCATTGATAAATTGCATGCACAAAATTCGAATCGTCCAATGAACTCAGTCAGAAAAAATGCTGTCCGCTCGCCGAACCCGACAATCTGGCAAAATAGCGCTGCTGCCGAATTTCGATAGTGTTTGCCGCGATATCCACCGTTGGGATCAACCTCCACATCAATTTCTATACCCCTATTAAAGATTCGGGGAGCAGATTGACATCGGGAACGATGATGTTCCCCGTCGCGGAACATTTTAGGGACCGCAATGACAGCTATTGCCTCGCCCGATCTTATTGCCAAGCTCGACCATGTCTTGAGAGCCGGTTCCCCAGACCTCCGCACGCGCATGCTGCAGGAGGTGGCCGGGCTGTTTCTCGACGACGCCCACCGCCTCAGCGAGCATCAGGTCAGTCTGTTCGACGACATCCTGATCCGCCTGACCGATAGCGTCGAGCTGCGGACCCTGACCACGCTCAGCCGCTCGCTCGCCGACCTGCATCTGGTGCCGCGGGAACTCGCCCGTCGCCTCGCCAACCATGATGATGCCGATGTCGCCGCTCCGATCCTGCGAAAATGCGCCTGCATTCCGGACGCCGATCTGATCGACATTGCCTGGATGCGGGCCGAGGGGCATCTCTGCGCGATCGCGGGACGCAAGGCCGTCAACCAGGAGCTCACGGACATTCTGCTGATGCGAGGCGACAGCAACGTGCTTCGCGCGATCGCACGCAATCCCGGCGCGGACATGACGAGCGCAGGCCTTGCCATGATGGTCGATGCCGCCGAGCGCGACGAGGACATCGCAGCCGCGCTGGTCGCGCGCAAGGACCTGCCTCACCGCGTTGTTGCCGACCTCGTCGTGCGATCGACGCCGCGCCAGCAGGCCCGGCTGCTCAAGATCGCACACCCCGAGATCCAGCACGCGATCCGCGCTGCCATCGATGGCGGCGCAGCCCGCGCCTCCGCAAGCCCACCAGCCACAATCGACTATGCGGAGGCGCGGGCCACGGTGATGGCCCTCAACAATTCCGGACAGCTGAACGATTCCAGCGTCAACCGCTTCGCGATCCGACGGGAAGTCCACAACGTCGTCGCGGCGCTGGCGCAGCTCGCGACCGTTCCGATCGAGACGATCGCGCCATTGATGCAAGCCGCCGACATCAACGGGCTCGTGATCGCCTGCCGCGCATCGCGACTGAACTGGAACACGACGGCCACCATCGTCAGCTACCGGAAGGCCGGCTCGAAAGTCCCGCCGGATCAGCTCGAGCAGACCCGGAAGATGTTCGAGGCACTGCCGCTCTCAAATGCGCAGCGCATGATCCGGTTTGGCTCGCTGAGCGAGTTGGCTGCGAAACCCCTTCAGGCAGTGTGAGTTGCGTTATGACGTATGGTGACCGCAGGGCTGAGCGCGTCAGGCTTGAGACGCGCCATCCCGTCAATCTCATGGGGGTCGACGGCACGTGGCGGCGCAGCTGCATCCTGCTCGACGTCTCGCAAAGCGGTGCCCGGCTCGAGGTCGACGGAACGCTTGATGTGCTGAAGGCCCAGGAGTTCTTCCTGGTCTTGTCCTCGCGCGGACTGGCGTTCCGCCGCTGCGAGCTGGTTCGTGTCGACGGCGCCGAGATCGGCGTGCGATTCATCGAAGAACGAAAGCGAAAGGGACGTGCCGTCATTCCGAGATGAGAATTGGCGGCACCGGGCCCTGAGGGGAAGTTGACGACATGACCATGCACAGAGCAACCAGCATCGCGGTATCGGCGGTCTCCGCCGCACCATTGCGCGGCACCATCGCAATCGACTGCGCCGGCACCATCGCGACGTTCGAGATCGACGAGGAGCTCGCCCATCGCCTCTGCACCGATCTCGAGCGGTTTCTGACCCAGGTGCCGCGCCGGACCGGCGCGGCGCGGTGACCTCGAGCCGCCGACTGCCGCGCCCTACCCGCGCTTGAACCGATAATCGAAGCGGTCGCCGTCCGCCGTGATCAGGCCGAAGGTGGGGGCCGGAAAATGGATCGGCAGGATCAGCGTGTCGGTCCCGGCCACCGAGGCAAAGAACTTTCGCCGCGAGACCGCCGATTGCTTCGGGTCCCAATCGGGCTTGGCCGACCACTCCGGCTCGCGGCACTGGATCGCGTGGTGCATCAGATCGCCGGCGACCACCGCGCGCTGTCCTTTCGAGAAGATGTTGACGCAGCAGTGGCAGGGCGAATGGCCCGGCGTCGGCGTCAGCGTGACGGTGTCGTCGAGCGCATAGTCGTCGTCGACCAGCAGCACCTGCCCGGCTTCGACGATCGGCAGGCAATTGTCGCGAAACACCGTGCCGGGCGGATTGGCGCCCTTGGCATTCTCGGCCTCCCAGGCCGCATACTCGCCCTTGTGGAAGACATATTTCGCGTTCGGGAAGGTCGGCACCCAGCGCCCATCGCGCAGCGTGGTGTTCCAGCCGGTGTGGTCGATATGCAGATGGGTGCAGAACACGTAGTCGATCTGCTCAAAGGAGATGCCGAGCGCGAACAGCTCGTTGCGCCAGCGCTCCTTGCCCGGGAAATCGAACGGCGGCGGGTGCCCCTTGTCCTCGCCGGTGCAGGTGTCGACCAGGATGGTGTAGCGCGGCGTCCGCACCACGAAGGTCTGATAGGTGATCACCATCATTCCGCGCGCGGCATCGAAGACTTCCGGCTCCATTGTCTTCAGATGATGCTTGAACACATCGTCGTCATAGGTCGGGAAGAAATCCTGCGGCCGCCGCCACGGCCCCTCGCGCTCGATCACCGCGTCGATCGTGATGTCGCCGATCCTGATTTGCTTCATGCCGTTTCGCTCCCGCTTTTTTGAGAACCGTAGCGGGCGATGCTGAGCCGGACAAGCCGGACACAGCGCGGCAGGCCATGCGCCGTTGCATTGCTTGCGCGCGTGGCTTGCCGCAAACCGTAGTCTTTAAACAGCGTCCTTGGCGACCTTGAGAGGTGACGCCTTGACCGACTTGCTGGCCGGCTTCGCTGCAAACTCCATCGGCTCTTTCGTGAAAGGATTCACACCGCTGCGAGCTTCCGTGGCAGGCTTATGCACGACAGACATTTTCACAAAGCCAGGAATGACGAACTCACCGGATTCGTTCAGCTCCTTGTAGCCAACAGTCGCCATGTGCTCGATGACGGTCCTCACGTCATTCTTCGAGATCTGCGTGCCCTCGGCAATCGCGTCGATCAATTGATTTTTCGTCATCTTGGCCATGCTGAAAATCCTCTGAATTGGGGGGCGCGCGAGCTGCGATGTAACTCTGTCCAGAATGTGGTAGAGCCACGCAGCGCGCTTCTTGTTCATGCCAACGGTCATGAAGTCACCGGGCTTAAAACCTATCGAGGTCCGAAACGCAAGCATGCGAATCGCGGTACCTTCGATAGCGCAACAATCTGCGGTGCATATTTCTCGACCCGGTTAGCGCCTTGGTTCCACGCGCGGACTTGCTCAACAAGGCGATTGCCGTTGACGACGGCTTGAAGGATCAGGCCGCCGCAAATCGACCCAAAACGCGCCCTACCCGGAGCGACTATCCAGCAGGGAAAAGAGTCGCTTGGGCAGGAAATTGAAATACGCGGCAGCGGCGATCGTTGCCATCGCCGCCGGCATCTACCTCAACAACTCCAGTCTTCTCGCAACCCACGCCGGCGGCAAGCCGGTACTGCTCGCCCATCGCGGCATGGCGCAACGCTTCGACGAACGCGACCTCAGGAACGACACCTGCACCGCGGTGCGCATGCTGCCGCCAACCCACGACTATCTCGAGAACACGACCCGCTCGATGCGGGCGAGCTTCGAGCAGGGCGCCGATATCGTCGAGCTCGACGTCCATCCGACGACCGACGGCGAGTTCGCGGTGTTTCACGACTGGACGGTCGATTGCCGTACCGACGGCCAGGGCGTCACCCGCGAGCAGCCGATGGCGCGGCTGAAGATGCTCGATATCGGCTATGGCTACACCGCCGATGGCGGCAAGACCTTTCCATTCCGCGGCAAGGGCATCGGCCTGATGCCGTCGCTGGACGAAGCGCTCAAGACGTTTCCGGATCGTAAGTTCCTGATTAACATCAAGAGCCGGGATCCCGCCGAGGGCGAGAAGCTCGCGGCGGTCTTGAACCGGCTTCCCGCCGAGCGACGCAAGCTGATCATGGTCTATGGCGGCGACGATCCGATCGAGACGATCCGGCGTCTTGCGCCGGGAACACGGACGATCTCGCGCGCGGCGATCAAGAGCTGCCTCATTCGCTATCTCGGCTATGGCTGGACCGGCATCGTGCCGGACGCCTGCCGCAACGCCATTGTGCTGGTGCCGATCAACTACGCGCCGTGGCTGTGGGGATGGCCGGACCGTTTCCTCAACCGCATGGCGGCGGCAAACAGCGTGGTGTTCGTGCTCGGCCCCTATCAGGGCGGTGAATTCTCGACCGGGGTCGACGATGCCGAACTCTTCCGGCGCCTGCCCGAGAACTATTCCGGCGGCATCTGGACCAACGAGATCGAGACCATCGCCCGGCTCACCGGGCGTTAGATCCGGCGTCTCCTGTCATCTCGCCGTCATAGAAATCGTGCGACTGAAGCCGCTCGCTGCATCGAGGATAACGCTATGAACGGACTATCCGCCGCCCGCCCCAAGCTTGCCGAAACCGTCATCGAGCCGACGGTCAAGCTGCGCGAGGTCAAGGTCGGCCGTTGCTGCGAAGTCCTCGGCGACACCGCAATCGAATATACCGAGCTCGGCGACTACTCCTATCTCGGCAGCGGCTGCATGGTCGCCGACGCCGTGATCGGCCGGTTCTGCGCGATCGCGGCGCAGGTTAGGATCGGCGCGCCCAATCACCCGGTCGAGCGCCCCTCGCAGCACCGCTTCACCTACTGCCCTGAATATTACTCGGCCTCCGCCGAGCGCGATCATGGCTTCTTCAGCGACCGGCGCGCGGACCGCGTCGTGATCGGCAATGACGTCTGGATCGGCCACGGCGTGATCGTGCTGCCCGGCGTCACCGTCGGAGACGGCGCGGTGCTCGCGGCCGGCGCGGTGGTCTCGCGCGATGTCGCGCCCTACACCATCGTTGGCGGCGTGCCGGCACGGCCGATCAAGGAGCGCTTCAACCGCAGGATCGCGGCCGAGCTGTCGCAGATCGCCTGGTGGAACTGGCCGGCCGAGACGATCTGGGAGCGGCTACCGGAGTTTCAGTCCGGCGACGTCGAGGCGTTTTGCGCGCGGTGGAGAGCGTGAGCTAACTCCGCAACCCCGGCGCTTCCTGCCCGGTGCGCGCGACGTATTCGGTGTAGCCACCGCCAAACTGATGGATACCTTCCGGCGTCAGCTCCAGCACGCGGTTGGAGAGCGCGGCGAGGAAGTGCCGGTCGTGGGACACGAACAGCATCGTGCCCTCGAACTCGGCGAGCGCGTTGATCAGCATTTCCTTGGTGGCGAGATCGAGATGGTTGGTCGGCTCGTCCAGCACCAGGAAGTTCGGCGGATCGAACAGCATCTTGGCCATCACGAGCCGCGCCTTCTCGCCGCCCGAGAGCACTCGGCATTTCTTCTCGACATCGTCACCGGAAAAGCCGAAGCAGCCGGCGAGCGCGCGCAGGGAGCCCTGCCCGGCTTGCGGAAATGCATCCTCCAGCGACTGGAACACGGTACGCTCGCCGTCGAGAAGGTCCATCGCATGCTGGGCGAAATAGCCCATCTTGACGCTGCCGCCGACCGCGACCGCGCCGTCGTCCGGCTCGGTTGAACCAGCGACCAGCTTCAAGAGCGTCGACTTGCCGGCGCCGTTGATGCCCATCACGCACCAGCGCTCGCGGCGGCGGATCATGAAGTCGAGGCCGTCATAGATGCGCTTGCTGCCGTAGGCCTTGTGGACATTCTTCAGGCTGACGACATCCTCGCCGGAGCGCGGCGCCGGCTGGAATTCGAACGCGACGGTCTGGCGCCGCCGCGGCGGCTCGACCCGCTCGATCTTGTCGAGCTTCTTGACGCGGCTCTGCACTTGAGCAGCGTGCGAGGCGCGCGCCTTGAAGCGCTCGATGAACTTGATCTCCTTGGCGAGCATCGCCTGCTGCCGCTCGAACTGCGCCTGCTGCTGCTTGTCGGAGAGCGCACGCTGCTGCTCGTAGAACTCGTAATTGCCGGAGTAGCTGGTGAGCTGGCCGCCGTCGATCTCGACCACTTTGTTGATGATGCGGTTGATGAACTCGCGGTCATGCGAGGTCATCAGCAGCGCGCCCTCATAGCCCTTCAGGAACTGCTCGAGCCAGATCAGGCTTTCGAGATCGAGATGGTTGCTCGGCTCGTCGAGCAGCATGACGTCGGGACGCATCAGAAGAATGCGCGCCAGCGCCACCCGCATCTTCCAGCCGCCGGAGAGCTTGCCGACGTCGCCGTCCATCATCTCCTGGCTGAAGCCGAGCCCCGCGAGCGCCTCGCGCGCGCGGCCGTCGAGCGCGTAGCCGTCGAGCTCCTCGAACTGATGCTGCACCTCGCCATAGCGCGCGATGATGTCGTCCATCTCGTCGGCCCTGTCAGGGTCGGCCATCGCGGCCTCGAGTTCCCTGAGCTCGGCTGCGACCACGCTGACCGGCCCGGCCCCATCCATCACCTCGGCCACGGCGCTGCGGCCGGACATTTCGCCGACATCCTGGCTGAAATAGCCGATCGAGATGCCACGATCGAGCGAGACCTGGCCCTCATCGGGGATCTCCTGGCCCGAGATCATCCGGAACAGCGAGGTCTTGCCGGAGCCGTTCGGGCCGACAAGGCCGATCTTCTCGCCCTTCTGGAGCGCCGCGGAGGCTTCGATGAAGAGGATCTGGTGGCCGACTTGCTTGGAGACGTTATCGAGGCGGATCATGCTCTATGACTGGGAACTGAGGGTTTGCGGCCTCTTATTCGATCTGGGACGTGGGTGGAAGCCCAATCCTTAGGGTTTCGCGCCGTGCTTTACGCATGCCACGAACGTTGCCGATCGAATATGACATGAAATCCTTCAGCGACCGGTTTTGGGGCGTCACATGCAAGTCTGGTTTCTCTATCTGCTCGCGCTCGGCGCCGGCATCGCCGTGGCTGTTCAACAGGTCCTGAACGGCAACCTCCGCTCCGCGCTGAATTCGCCCGCCTGGGCCGGGCTCGTCAGCTATCTCGGCGGTCTCGTGACGATGGCGGTCGTGCTGGTCGCGACGCGGGAGCCGGTGCCGTCCTGGAAGCTGGTCTCGGCCGTGCCGTGGTGGGCCTGGAGCGGCGGCATCCTCGGCGGCGTCTTCATCCTCCTGATGATCCTGCTGCTACCGTCGCTCGGCGCCGCGACCTTGCTGGCGCTGGTGGTCGCGGGTCAGATGACCGCAGGCATCGCGATGGACCATTTCGGAGCGTTCGGGCTGGCGCAGCATCCCGTGTCGATCTCACGGCTGGCCGGCATCGCGCTGATCATCGGCGGCGTGCTTCTGATCAAGGATTGAGAGCGAGCCGCGCTTGAACTACGCGCGGCGCATCAACCGCAATTCGGCCGACAGGCGAAGGCTGCGCTTGCCGGCCAGCGCAATGCCTTCAAGCTCGGCGCCGTCGTCGCCGCAGGTCCCCGCGAAACCGATGCCGACCTCGTAGCCGCCGAACACCGGGTACGCGCCCTTCGCGAGCGTATGCTCCTGGTTGACGATCTCGCCGCGCCAGCGGCCATCCGCCGACGAATACGCGCCGAGATAATAGAAGAACGCATCGCCGCCGAGGATGCGGCCGTCCATCAGCAGCATCACCCCGGTGAGGCCGGCATCGACACCGTCGAGCGCGCGCAGCTGGATGGAATAGAGCCCGTTGACGATGCCACCCAGCCCGACCTCCCCGCGCGGCGGCAAGGCCTCGTCGTCTAGCGGCACCAAATTCGCCCAGAACACGCCGTCCGGCATAGCGTCCGCCCGGCCCTCGAGCAGGATGGTCGAGCCTTCGGTTCGGCCGCGCACCTTGATGACGGCGACGTCGGCGCCCATCAAAGGCTTGAAAATGGGATCGTCGTTGTGACGCTCGGTGATCACATCGCCGGCGATCTCGCCATTCGTCACCTGATAGGTGCCGAGATGGGCGAAGCCCGAATTGCCGCCCATCATCTTGCCGTCGTGCAGGCACATGATGCTGCGGCCGAATGCGCCGTTGATGCCGTACTCGACCTTGTAAAGTCCGTTGAGCACGCAAAAAATCCAATAAATAAAATTGATTCTGTTCGCGAGATAGCACCGGGCGGAAGGCTGCACCATTGGGTGTTTTGGCGCAGGGCAAGGCCCGCAATGTCCGGGTGTGGACACCAGGTGATTCGTCGCTTAGCTGTAGTCACCGCCCGCGTTGTGCTGCGTCACGCGGGATCTACACCCCTGTTCACTTCTCTCCAGTTCATTGCGTCCAGGCATTTGCGCATTCCGCCGATGATCGCGCGGCCGCATCCGGCCGCGACGTTGGCGCGAGGCTTCGAGGAGCATCACATGATCAATCGCTTTCGCCTGGCCGCCGCGCTGGCACTGCTGCTCGGCAGCTGTAGTGCGGCGCTGGCCCAGTCGCTGCCCGACTACATGGCACCGATCGCGGGCAAGACCAGCTCCACTCCGGCCGATGTCGCGACCAAGGACGTGCTGGCGCTCAACACCGGCATGTTCGAGCTCTATGGCGATGCGGCGCGGATCTTCCAGAAGAACATCCTCGACAAGCATCCGGTGATCCTCGGCCTGTTCTCCGGTGCCGGCGGCCGCCTGATCCTTTACCGGCCGGGCAAGCCGCCGACCGAGGCGCCGCAGGTGCCGGTCGTCTATCAGCTGCTCAAGTCGGTCGGCCACAGCACGATGGCGCTGGCCGAGGTGGTCGGCCCCTATGTCAACAATCCCGACGACAAGGCGTGGCGCGGGTCGATGCAGGCCTATCGCAGCCGGATGCAGTCGGCGCTCGACGGGCTCGATGCCACGCCAATGCAGGCGGACTGGCGCGACAACAACCGCGCCATCCTCAAGAACAACATCGCCTTCATGGATGAATGCCTCACCGCCGGCGCGATCCCGTTCGCGACGCTCGAGGCATTCGGCAAGAAGCAGGCGCCGCTGCTCGCCAAGAACGTCGCCTGGGCCGCGCAGACCCAAGTCGCGCACTGGATGACGGTCATGGCCGACTGGAAGGCCCAGCTCGGCGCCGACTGGGACAAGACCTACGGCGCGAGCAACACGATCTATGTGGCGCGGCAGAACAACGTGATCTTCAGCGTGCTGGCGCAGTTCTTCGGGCCTGACGCCATCAACAGCCGCCTGATGCTGATCGAGACGATTTCCTTCACCACCACACCGTCGGACATGCTGGAGTCGCTGACCCGGATCATTGCCGACCGCTCGGTGGGCGCACTGTTCTTCGGCAGCTACCATTTGATGGACTACGAGCTGATGGGGGGCGACGCGCGCGAGGCAATCATCGCCGAGACCAAGAAGCGCGGGATGACGACCGTCCTGCCGCCGCTGGTGCCGTTCGGTTCCAAGCAATGGCCGACCCTGATTACCCCGGGTCCGGGACCGGCCACCATCGCCGACCTCAAGTGAGGCCAGATCTACAAGTGAGAGGGCTACGACCTATTGCGGCATTGCGATTGCGCTCGCTTTGCTGCAACACTGCAGCGTGCATTTTTTTAATTCCTAAACCGTGGCGCGATTCGCCACCGAAGCGTTGTTGAGAGATCAGACCATGCGGCCCTCGCGACGCGACTTCGTGAAGTGGTTGTCGGCAGGCGGCATCTCGGTCAGCCTGTCGCATCTGGCGCTTGCGAAGGAGCCCGCCTTCGCGACCCGCGAGACGCTTCCCGGGCGCGGCCATTTCAATCCGTCGCTCAAGGGCGCCGGCCGCGTCGACGGGGTGGCCAAGGTCACCGGCGCAAAGCTCTACGCCTCCGACTTTCGCGCTGCCGACATGCCGGGCTGGCCTGCGACCACCTCGCACGCCATCCTGGTCCGCGCCAACGACGCCACGCATGTCTATGCCGGCATGGACCTCGCCCGCCTCGATGGTCCGGCGAAGCCCTCGGTCGTCGTGACTGCGGCCGATCTCGACAGGATCGGCACGCGGGTGCCGGAGTTCTACACCGGCGATCTGTTCTGCCCGGTCGGCACGACGCCAATCTATCTCGGACAGCCGGTCGCGCTGCTGATCTTCGAGCAGTTCGACGCCTTCGACCGGGCACGCCTCGCGTTGCGCGATGTCGGCTTCGTCAAGTTCGGCGACGAGACTGGTCCGGTCGTCCTGCCGAACTTCGGCGCGTATCGCTTCACCCGCGTGGCCGGCGCCACGCCCGATGCGCCCGACGTCTATTCGCCGATCCAGGCCGGCTGGGTCTCGCCGAGCCGCATCCAGAACGCGGCACTGCCGGTCTGGCTGCCGCTCGCCAAGGAGACCAAGGCCGACTACGCCAAGGCCGCGATCCATGGCGAGAAGATCCGCGCCCAGCTCGCCAAGGATGATCCGTCGCAGCTCGTGCTCGACCGCGAGTTCGAGACCCAGTCGGTCGATCCGATGTTCCTCGAACCCGAGAGCGGGCTCGCTTGGTACAACGACAACAGCGGCAATCTCGAACTGGTGCTCGGCGTGCAGTCGCCCTATGAGGCGACCGAGTCGATCGCCTTCATGCTCGGCAAGGCCCGCTCGCCCTTCCGCCCCTCGCACATCAACGCGCAGTTCGCCCATATCGGCGGCGGCTTCGGCGGCCGCGACCACACCCCGTTCGTGCTCTACGTGGCACTGGCGGCAATGTTCTTCCCGGGACGGCCGGTGCGGCTGGCGCACGACCGCTACCAGCAATTCCAGGGCGGCATCAAACGCCACCCGATCAAGATGCGCTCGCGGATCGGCATCGATCGCAAGAGCGGCAAGATCACGGCATTCGCCGCTGACCATGTGCTCGACGGCGGCGGGCTCGCCAACTTCTCCGCCAACGTCGCGACCGTGGCCGCCACCGCGGCGATCGGCATCTACGACGTCCCGAAGGTCGACGTCACCACCGTGGCGCTGCATTCGCGCGGCGTGACCGCGGGCTCGATGCGCGGCTACGGCACGCTGCAGACCATGACCGCGCTCGAAGTGCTGATCGACGAAGCCGCCAGCGAGCTCAAGGTCGATCCGATCGCGTTCCGCCGCAACAACGCGCTGAAGCAGAACGGCCGGACCATGACCGGCAGTCCCTACATCGTGTCGGTGCGCACACCCGAAATCCTCGACAAGCTCGAGACGCATCCGATCTGGCGGCAGCGCGCCGACTTCAAGCAGAAGGCAACGGAAGGACGGCTGGTCGGCACCGGCGTCGCCTGCGTCACCAAGGATTACGGCGCAGGCGCAGATTGCTCGCTCGGCCGGGTCGAGATCGATCCTGAGGGATGGATCGCAATCTTCTGCGACCACGTCGAGATGGGCAACGGCATCGGCACGGCGCTTGCCAACCGCGTTGCCGGCCATCTCGGCGTCGTGGCCGATGAGGTCGCGGTCTCCCGGGTCGACAGCTACGAGGCACTCGGGCTCGTCACGTCGGGTGATCCCTACACGATGGATCAGAAGACCCAGGACCTCGCCGAGAAGAACCCGCGCTGGGTGCCGGCGATCAGCTCGGCCACCAGCGCCTCGATCGGCGCCCATGTCGGCACTCACTCCTCGGCCGAAGCCGCCCGCATCATCTTCCGCTTCGGCCTGTGGCCGGCGGCACTCAAGCTCTGGCACATCGGCAAGGCCGATCCGCGCGCCCGGCAATGGGACAGAGCGCGCTGGAACGACGGCCAGCTCGTGCTCGATGACCTCGCGCCGCTGCCGCTGCCAAAGCTCGCCGCGACCGCGCATGCGCGCGGCTTCGTCACCGGCGCGGTGGCGCACAGCTTCTCGCGCTGGGCCTGGTCGCGCGCCCGCTTCCCGCTGTTCGGCGAGCAGTATCGCGCCGAGATCGATGCACTCGCGATCCGCCGCGGCCGCGGCGGGTTCGAGCGGATCGACCGCGTCAGCGTCAAATTCCCGCCGACCGACAACAACCGGATCGGCACCGCCTATACCTCGATGTGCGGCACGCTGGTGCGTGTCGAGATCGAGCGCGCGACCGGCATTTTGCGCATCGCCAAGGCCTACAGCGTGTTCGAATGCGGCCAGGCGCTGGTTCCTGAAGTGGTGCTCGGGCAGGCGCATGGCGGTTTTGCCATGGGCGTCGGCTACGCGCTGCTCGAGACCCTGCCGCCGTTCGAAGGCGGGCCCGGCAACGGACAGTGGAATCTCGGCCAATACCTGATCGCGCGCGGCTCCGACCTGCCGCTGCACGATCTCGAGATCGAGATGCTGCCGCCGCTGACGCCGGACGAACCGCCAAAGGGCATGGCCGAGGTGGTGATGATCCCGATCGTGCCAGCGCTGCTCAACGCTATCAACGATGCCACCGGCCATCGCTTCCGCTCATTGCCGGTGACAACGAGCCTGCTCAAGGGAGCGCTTGCGTGACGACGCTCAACCTCACCATCAACGGCCAGAAGCACGGCCCGATCGAGGTCCGCGACGACCTCTCGATGAACGACTTCCTTCGCGAGATGCTCGGCATGACCGGCACCAAATTCGGCTGCGGCGCCGCGCAATGCCTGAGCTGCGCCGTCATCATTGATAACCCTGACGGCACGAGCTACACCACCCCGACCTGCGTGGTGCCGGCGGCGAATTTCGACGGCAAGGCGATCCGCACAGTCGAGGGCCATGCCAGGGACGGCGAGCTCTCCGCGTTGCAGCGCGCCTTCATCGAGCATTTCGCGTTCCAGTGCGGCTATTGCACGGCCGGCTTCCTCAACGAGGGCCAGGTGCTGCTCGAACTTCTGGCAAGAGAGCCGGTGGCGCGGGACCAGCTCGAGACCGTCATTGCGGACGCGCTCGATGGCCATCTGTGCCGCTGCACCGGCTACATCAAATATCATCAGGCGGTGCGCGACGTGATCCTTGCCGATGCCACGCGCTATCTGACCGCCAACAAATGAGCGCACGCGCGATGACATCGGAAACGCGGTTTCGGATCATTGCGGTGCTGACGGCGCTCGCGACCAGCCTGTGTGCAGGATATGCGGCATCGGAGAGCGCAAGCCACGCCCTCGCCTCGCCGGAAAGCTTTGCCGGTATAGAGAATGTCGAGCAGCGCTCGGCGGCGATCTTCACCGAGCTCGGCAAGGTGCTGACGCATCCGCGCTGCACCAATTGCCATCCGGCCGGCGACAGCCCGCGGCAGGGCGACATCAGCCGCATGCACCAGCCGCCGGTCACGCGCGGCGCCGATGGCCATGGCAGCAACGCGATGCGCTGCTCGATCTGCCACCAGCACGCCAATTTCGATCCCGGTCGCCTGCCGGGTCACCCGGAATGGCACCTCGCGCCGCGCGAGATGGCTTGGGCCGGGAAAACCGTCGGCGAGATCTGCCAGCAGATCCGGGATCCCGCGCGCAATGGCGGCCGCAAAGTCGAGGATTTGGTCGAGCATATCGGCAAGGACACGCTGGTGGGCTGGGCCTGGCATCCCGGCTTCGGACGCTCGCCCGCGCCCGGCACGCAGGCAGAGGCCGGCGCTTTGGTCGAGGCCTGGGTGAAGACCGGCGCAGCCTGCCCTGCGCCCTAGCACACACGCTTAGTGGCGCTTGAAGTACTGCACGTCGCGCTCGTGCTTCTCTGCTGCCGCGCGTGACTTGAAGGTGCCGAGATTGCGGCGCTTGCCGGTCTTCGGATTGACCTTGCGAGAATACAGCCGGTACTCGCCGGAACGCAGCTTGCGGATCATGACGTCGCCTCGCCAGTGCCTTTCGCACATCAACGATATGCGAGCGCGAGCGTTCCTGTCTGACTAGAAGCAGAGGTTGGTCACGGCGTTGCCGCGCTTGTCCTTGATCACGTACGGGCAGCGTGCCCGCTCCAGCGCCTTCTTCGCATCCACATCGCCGAGCGCGGCCGCGCGCTCGTAGTAGGCTTTTGCCGCGTCGCCATCCTTCGGACCGCCGCGGCCGGCCTGCGCGAAGGCGCCCATCCGCTCCAGCGCGCCCGGATGGTTCTGCGCGGCAGCCTTCTCGAACAACGCGCGCGCACCGGCATCGTCCTGCGCGCCGCCTTTGCCCTCGGCCAACATCATGCCGAGCTGGTACTGCGCCTCCGTATTGGTCTCGGCGGACTTGGCAAGCAATTCGCGCGCGTGTGCCGGGTCGGACGCGACGCTGCCGCCGAGCGCGGCGAGATTGCTGACGCCGCGCGCGTTGCCGGCCTGCGCCGCGCGCTCGAACAATTTGCGCGCCTGCGCCTCGTCTTTGGCGACGCCAGTGCCATTGCCGTAGAGCACGCCGAGCTCGACCATCGCCGACGTCGAGCCCTTGTCGGCCGCCTTGCGCCAGGCCGACATTGCTTCGGCGGCCTGCCGGTTGGCGGCATAGGCGCGGCCGAGCTCGTACATCGCGCGGCGCGACGATTTTGCCGCCACCGCGCAATATTTGATCGCGGTCGCGATATCGGCCGACGCGATCTCGGCCACGCCCTTCACGTCAGCCGGCTTGTCGGGATCGGTGGGATCGGCGGCGAGCCGATCGCACAGCACGAGGTCGGCCGTTTGCGCGTGAGCAAGCACAGGCGCGGCCAGCGCCAAGGCAAGGACGATTGCATGGAGAGGTCTGAACATGCCCGGCAGGTTGCGTCGCGGTGCAGGCAAATTCAAGGCTCGAGCCCGGTCTCGCGCAGCACCGGCGCGACATCGGCCGACGCGAGGTAGCGCAGCAGATCATCGGCGGCTGCTGCGCGCTCTGAGGCGACCATGCGGCCCGCGGAAAACACCGCCGGCGTCTGCAGGTCTAAGGGAATTGGCCCGACGACTTCGATGCCATCGATCTGATTCAACTCGCTGATCTGCTGGATCGCAACATCGGCTTCGCCGCTGACGAGCCTTTCCGCAGTGAAGCCCATCGGAATGATCACCGCACGGGCGTTGATCGCCTCCGCAATGCCGAGACGCAGGATCAGCTGCGCGAACAGGATACCGCTGGCGCCGAGCCGCGAATAGGCCACCGCCCGTGCGCCGAGCAGCGTCGCACGCAATGCGGCTTCGCTCGCGATGTCGGGATGCGCAGTGCCCGCCTTCACGGCAACACCTACATAGGAGCGCGCGAGATCGACAACACTTTCCCGCGCAACGCGGCCCTCGCCGGTCATCTCGTCGAGGCCCTCGCGGGTCAGGATCACGAGATCGGCGGCCTCGCCGCCGCGCAGGCGTTCGAGCAGCGCCAGCGTCGGCGCGAAATCGGCATCGATCCGCACACCACTTGCCGCCTGGTAAGTCGCGGCAAGGCGCGCGACCGCGCCCTTCAGCGCCAGCGTCGAGAGCACGCGAACCGAATTGTCCATCCCGCTTACGCCCGCCGCATCAGCTTGAGCGTGGCCCCGAGGCGGAGGCTGCGCTTGCCGGCAAGCGCGGTCGCTTCGAGCACGGCGCCTTCCGCGTCGCAGGTGCCGGCAAAGCCGATGCCGACCTCATGGCCGCCGAACACAGGGTTCTCGCCCATCGCCGAGCTGTGCTCCTGATTGAGGATCTGCCCCTTCCAGCGGCCTTTCTCGGACGTGTAGGTGCCGAGATAGTAGAAGAACGCATCGCCGCCGAGGATGCGGCCGTTGTTCAGCAGCATCACGCCGGTGAGGCTGCCGTCGACACCGTCGAGCAGCTGGATGTGGATCGAATAGAGCCCGTTGATGATGCCGCCCTCGCCGACCCCGCCTGCGATCGGGATGTCATCCTCGGTGATCGGCGTCATCACCGACTGGAACGGCACGCCGGGCAATTCCTTCAGCTCGCCCTTGAAGCGGTAGAGCTCGCCGTCCGGGCCGCCCTTGGCGAGCAGCGTCGCATCATCGGTGCCGGCCATCGCGCGGTAGTTCGGATCGGGGTTGTGGCGGACGGTCTGGATCTCGATCGCGACCTCGTCGCCGGCCTTCTCGTAGGTGCCGATATGAGCGAAGGCCGAGTTGCCGCCGAGCATCTTGCCGTCGCCGACATACATCACGCTGCGGCCGACGGCGCCGCCCAGCTCGAACCGGACCTTGTAAAACCCTTCAAACAAGCGCCGTGTCCCCGGCAGCCAAGATACAACCGTTGTCTAGCGCGGTTCATAACGTAGCGAAACCGCTTTCGGCGGCAGGCTGTCCGTCAAGACTGTCGTCAAAAGCAAGGGTCCGCCAAGGCAGTCGCCCTGGCGGACCCGATTGCGGTACCGGATGGCTCCATCCGGGTCCGGCAGCTGCTTAGTCCGCGGCCATCAAGCCGCAGTCATTCAAGCCGCAGCCTTGGCGCCGGTCGGAACCTCGGAGATCGTCTTCAGGATCTGCGAAGCGATCTGGTAGGGGTCGCCTTGCGAGTTCGGGCGGCGGTCTTCCAGATAGCCCTTGTAGCCGTTGTTGACGAAGGAGTGCGGCACGCGGATCGACGCACCACGGTCAGCCACGCCATAGCTGAACTTGTTCCACGGCGCGGTCTCGTGCTTGCCGGTCAGACGCTTGTCGTTGTCGGGGCCGTAGACAGCGATGTGGTCCATCAGGTTCTTGTCGAAGGCCTTCATCAGGCTCTCGAAGTACTCCTTGCCGCCGACTTCGCGCATGTACTTGGTCGAGAAGTTGGCGTGCATGCCCGAGCCGTTCCAGTCAGTGTCGCCGAGCGGCTTGCAGTGGAATTCGATATCGATGCCGTAGCTCTCGGTGAGGCGCAGCATCAGATAGCGGGCCATCCACATCTGGTCAGCGGCGGTCTTGGAGCCCTTGCCGAAGATCTGGAATTCCCACTGGCCCTTCGCCACTTCGGCGTTGATGCCTTCGTGGTTGATGCCGGCGGCGAGGCAGAGATTGAGATGCTCTTCGACGATCTTGCGGGCGACGCTGCCGACGTTCTTGTAGCCGACGCCGGTGTAGTACGGGCCCTGCGGAGCCGGATAACCCTCTTCCGGGAAGCCGAGCGGACGGCCGTCCTTGTAGAAGAAGTATTCCTGCTCGAAGCCGAACCAAGCGCCTTCGTCATCCAGAATGGTGGCGCGCTTGTTCGAGACATGCGGCGTCTTGCCGTCGGGCATCATGACTTCGCACATCACCAGCACGCCGTTCTCGCGCGCGGCGTCGGGATAGCAGGCGACCGGCTTCAGCACGCAGTCAGAGCTGTGGCCTTCAGCCTGCTGGGTGGACGAACCGTCAAAGCCCCACAGCGGAAGCTGTTCGAGGGTCGGGAACGACGCGAATTCCTTGATCTGCGTCTTGCCGCGCAGGCTCGGCGTCGGCGTATATCCGTCGAGCCAGATATACTCGAGCTTGTACTTGGTCATTGAACCTCTCTGTTGATGATGCAAAACCGTGAGGAACCGAAAGCCAGTCGGCCGCCGCACGCGTACCCGGCCACCATCGGCCGGCTCTTACTAAGCAATTAAAATGCCAGTCGCTGCACTGCGGCACCCGCCCGGCCTGCGGATGTCCACAGCGGACATCGCATTTTTAGCTGCGACAAAGCAGCGCAGCTGGCATGCGCCACGGTCAGCCAAAAACTTCTCTCAGCGCCCTCTGCCGCCCGTTTCTGCAGCAAATTCAGCTACGGCGTCGGCCACCGATTAATGCGGCGGCAGCGCCATGTGACAGTTCGTGTCCAACCATCGGGCGCCGAGCAACCATCGGCTCGGCCCAAGCGTTGGTCAGCTGCATCCTGCCTCGCAAGATGCAAACCTGCATTTGCACACAAATTAGACAGTGAATGACTATTTCTTGGTCAACTTGCGCCCTATCGGGCCCGGGCCGATATCAAAACGACGGTAACGACACACGAATGAGTCGGGCGCACCATGGAGGCTCGCTCCGGCCATAGGAGACTTTGACATGATCACGACGGGCCAAAATCAGCGATCGGCAACGATCTATCAATTCCCGGCTGGGGGCCGCGCGGCGCTCGGCGGGCGCCGCTACGGCGAGATGCGGACGGCGCGCGAGCTTGCTGCTGAGGTCGAGACCTCCGCTTGCAGCGAGAGCTGGTACCATCAGGCGGCCATCGAAGACGCCAAGCCGAGCCGCGATCACTGATGTCGATCGGGCAGAGAGGCGTGACGCAAAAGCGTCAGACAGCAGCAGAGCAGTAAGAGAGGGTCGGAACGAAGCGTTTCGGCCCTTTTTTCATGCCAGCTCGCAGGCCGTCACCGGCCGCTTCGCATGCCGGAGCCTGGTCAAACCGGCCTTGGTGACCTCGAGCGTGACGCCGCCCCCCTTGTAGCGCACACCCCTCAGCGACAGACGCTTCGTCAGCGTCACCGCCTTGCCGTCAAGTTGCAGATGCGCGCGGGTGTCCCCGTTGAAGAAAGCGGCAATGAACTGCGTACCGTCAGCACAATGATAATTCCGGAAGGCGGATTGCGCCGGCGCGGCCGAGGAACCAAGAATCCCGACAAGAATTGCGCCGACGAGAATGGCGCCTCCGCGATAAGTCATATTCTCCCCCCGAGAGGCCGGTTATAGACCTGTCTGCGCCGATACACCTGCGCCGGGATTCCTGCGCCAAGTTTTCTGCGTCAGGTTTTCTGCGCCAAGACCTCACCAGCTGCAACAGGCCCGCCCGATGTCAGAAGCCCCTGCCCGTCACCTCAATCTCGCCGGCGCCAGCAATTTTCGCGACCTGGGCGGCTACCAGGCGCGTGACGGCCGGACGGTGCGCTGGCGGCAGATCTTCCGCTCCAACCATCTGGCCTATCTCACCGAGCAGGACGTCGCCGTGGTGCGCTCGCTCGGGGTCAAGAGCGCATTCGACTTCCGCGGTGTCGCCGAGCGCGCCGAGGCGCTGTGCAGCATGAGCGACGTGACCGTGCATTCGCTCCCGGTCGAGCCGACGGTGGTTGCTTCGCTGCGCGCGATCGCCAGCAAACGTCAACTGCTGGAGGCCGATGCGATCGACGTGATGCGGGATTCCTACCGCGGCTATGTGCAGGAAAACACGCCGCGCTACCGCACGCTGTTCGCCCATCTGCTCGAGGACCGCGCCCCGCTGGTGATCCACTGCACCGCGGGCAAGGACCGCACCGGCTTTGCCTGCGCGCTGATCCTGCACGCGCTCGGCGTGTCCGATCGGGTGATCGCGGACGACTATCTCCTGACCAACCAGTTCTACAAGCGCGACCCGGCCCACAGCACCGAGCTGCCCGATGACGTCAAGCAGGTGCTCGGCACCGTACGCGCGGCGTTTCTGGAGGCGGCGTTCGAGGCGATCGATGCCGACTATGGCAGCCTCGACGGCTATTTCCGCGAAGGCCTCGGGCTCGGCCAGGCCGAGCGCAAGGCGCTTGAAGGCCGCTATCTACAGGCTTGATCGATTCACGTCGCTCAGGCCGCCGCGGCCTCGAGCTCGAGCTCCGCATCGAGGTCGGCAATCACGTCCTCGAACGCCGAGATCGCCTGCTGAATCGCTGCGATCTGCATCAGCTCCCAGCTGCCCACTGGTCCGTTGCGGTTTTGCAGCGCCACCACGAGATCGCGCCGCTGCTCCTTAAGCTGAACGAGCGGTAAACCGTGATCCGGAAGATTTCCCATTCGCATTCCCCTGCCTTGATCGGAGTTCCGCTTCTAAGCAAAGGGTTCTGAAAACGACTTACAGAACTGCCGCAAATTTTATCCAACCGGCCCACCTCCGTAGTCTTACGTAGTCAAGACGACATGCTCGCGCTACCTGCCACTGCATCGTTGATCGCACCGAGCAACGCTTGAGTGACACAATCGGTCGCCCACTCGCTCGTATGGAGATGCTCCTGTGCACCATCGTCGAGTTCGGAGAGCGGAATTCCGGCATCGACCCATTGCTTCATCAGCGCAAAGCGGCGGAACAGGTTGACTTTCCTGCTTGCGGCGACGTCGGCGATCATTGGCATGAACTGGTTGGCGAGCTTGAGCACGTCTGGCGCGCCGATGATTGCCTGGGTGTATTGCGAGTCCATCACCACGACGTCCAGCGGCAGCCCGGCGAGCACATCGAGTCCTGCCTCGAATGTCGCTTGCACCTGATCGAAGTTGTAGTTCCTGTACACGGCGTTGGTGCCGACCTGCCAAATCACCATCACCGGTGCTTCAGCGATGACATCGGACTCGATGCGCGAGAACTCTTCCGGCGCCTCTTGCCCGCCGATCCCTCGGTTGACGATGTCGATCATCCGGCCGAAGGACTGCTTCTGGCTTCGCCATAAGATCTCCAGCCGTGGCGGAAATGGAAGAATTTTATCGGCTCCCGCGGTCGATGATGATCCGAGGGCAACGATCTTGACCTTCCTGTCGCGCCTGAGCGCCTGCGCAAGATGCGGCAATCCGTAGCTGAACTTGACGAGTTCGAGATGGGTTTCGCAGGCCCTCGGTGTCGGCATCGCAAACATCCCTGAGGCGAATGAACTGATGAATACGCGCAGTAGGAGACGAAATTGGCGGCATTGCAAATGAAATCCGCCTGATCATAGTGGGCAGCAACCTGTTGCTGATACGGAGACCACCATGAAGGGAAAAGCCATCGTCATCACCGGCGCGCTTGGCGCGCTCGGCAAGGTGGTCGCCGAAGAAGCCCTGGCGCGCGGCGCGCGCGTTGCCGGCATCGATCATGCGGCCTCGCAGCTGGCCGCGACGGCCAATCGTATCGAGCTCGGCAATGTCGACCTCACCGACACCGCGCAGGCGACGGCCGCGATCGACAAGGCGGCTGCGCATTTCGGCCGGCTCGACGGGCTGATCAACATCGCCGGCGGCTTTACCTTCGAGGCGGTGAGCGACGGCGATCCGGCGACCTGGCAGCGCATGTACGCGATGAACGTGATGACCGCGTTCAACACGTCGCACGCGGCCATTCCGCACCTCATCAAATCAGGCGCCGGACGGATCATCAATATCGGCGCGCTCGGCGCCTTGCAGGCCGCCTCCGGCATGGGCCCCTACGCGGCCTCCAAGGCCGGCGTGCATCGCCTCACCGAGTCGCTCGCCGCCGAGCTCAAGGGCAAGGTCACGGTCAACGCCGTGCTGCCCTCGATCATCGACACCGCCGCCAATCGCGCCGCGATGCCGAAGGCCGACATCTCGAAGTGGGTGACGCCGAAGGAACTCGCCGAAATCATCCTGTTCCTCGCCAGCGACGCCGCGAGCGCCGTCACCGGCGCGCTGCTGCCGGTGAACGGACGGGTTTAGTCTGCAACCAGGAGCCGCAGCTTCGACCGGAAGCGGATGCTCTGCTTGCCGGCCAGCGCCATGCCGTTGCCCTCGGCGGTCTCGTTGGTGTAGGTGCCGGTAAAGCGATCGTGACCACCTTGCGTTCCCACACCGGGCGTTCGCCGTAGGTCGGCGAATGCTCCTCGTTGGTGACCTCGCCCTTCCACTTGCCGTCGGCCGCGGTGTAGCTGCCGTGGGCGAAGAAGAACGAGTCGCCGCCGCGCATCTGGCCGTCGCGCAGCACCATGACGCCCTGGTTGCCGCCAGAGACGCCATCGAGAAATTCGACGGTGATGTGATAGAGGCCGTTCCGGATCATGAAATGGTCGCGCCCTGTCCGGCCCAACATTAGCCGCCTGGCCGCGCTTTGGGCAAATTCCATCCGCCTCAGTGAGCGCAATTCCGCGCTATGCTGGCGCTTGAGTCGCGGCGGGATGCCGCAGGAGCCTGCCTGTTGGAAACCGCGCTTTATCTGCCCGTCAAACGCTTCCTCGAAAAGCTCGCCTTCACGGTGAAGGGCGAGATCGGCGGCTGCGACCTCGTGGCGCTGAGCGGCGGCGATCCGCCTGTCGTCGTGATCGGTGAACTGAAGCTTGCCTTCAATCTCGAACTGATCCTGCAGGCGGTCGATCGCGCCGCGGCCGCTGATGAGGTGTGGATCGCGGCCAAGGTCTCGGCCCGCGGCAAGGGCCGCGAGAGCGACGCGCGCTATCGCAATCTGTGCCGGCGGCTCGGCTTCGGCATGCTCGGCGTCACCGACCGCGGCGACGTAGAGGTGCTGGTGCCGCCGCCGACTGCGGCACCGCGCCGCAATCCGAAGAAGCGCTCGCGCCTGATCACCGAGCATCGGAAGCGCAAGGGCGATCCAGCCATGGGCGGATCGACGCGCGCGCCGATCATGACCGCCTACCGGCAGCAGGCGCTGGCCTGCGCCTGTGCGCTGTCGGATGGCCCCCGGCGGGTACGCGACCTGCGCGCCGAGATTCCCGACGCCGGCAAAATCCTGCAGCATAATGTCTACGGCTGGTTCGATCGCGCCGAGCGCGGCATCTATGTGCTGACCGATGCCGGCCGCGCCGCGCTGAAGCGCTGGCCGCAGCAGCCGATCAATGCATCAGGGGCGGAAGCCGCCCCGTAACAACAGGGGGAGACCATGATCGTCGTCACCGGCAGCGTTACCGCCCGCCCCGACTCGTTCGACGAGGTGCGGCGATTGAGCCTCGAGCATGTCCATCGCTCTCGCACCGAGCCCGGCTGCATCTCGCATGCGGTCCAGGTCGACTGCGAGAATCCGCTCAGGCTGGTGTTTTTCGAGCAATGGGCCGACCGCGCGGCGCTGGCGGCGCATTTTGCGGTCCCTGCGTCGCGCGATTTTGTCCGCTCCCTGCAATCTCTCGCGGCGGCTGCGACCACCATCGAACTTTATGACGCTCACAAGATTGAGAGACTCTAGCTGCATGGCTGGATTGCCATCTCATATTCATATTGCAATGCAACATTGGGGACCTTACGTATCTCCCGCGATTCAAAGATGAGGCGGCGATGAGCGGAGACTGGAACACCAAGTATGGCACCCGGCGCGTGCGGCATGATCCGCCGACGCTGGAGGAGGCAATCTTCGCCGCCATCGGCATCACCGACGACGTGGAGGCCCAGGCCGAGATCGCGTCGTCCCTGATGGGGCTGCCCTATGAAGAGGTGCTGGCCGAGGTGAAGAAGACCGCGCGCGTCAGCGCCCGCACCGGTACGGCAACCCGCGTGATCGCCGGCGAACAGGGCGCACAGCGCTCGGTCGTGGTCGAGCGCCGGGTGGTCCGACGCTTCGCAATCGACAAGCGCACCGGCACCTGAACAACGACATCCGGTTACTCAAAGAAAAAGGGCAATCCGCTGAGCGGATTGCCCTTTTTTGTATTTGACGTAAAGTCTCGGCTCAAGCCGCCCGGCCCCAGCCGGACATCTGCATCACCATTCGCCAATAGGCGCGGTTCATGTCGACGATCGCACGCGCGGCCTCGACCGGCGTAACCGGTGCAGCGGCCGGCGCCGGTTCGGCCTGGTGCTGCTCGGTCAGGTCGATGCTGCCGGTGGACTCACCGTGACGGAAGGTCAGCTGCGCACCGAACTTGGTGGCGAGCGCACGCATCGCGTCGTTCTGCGCGCCGGTGGTGATGCGCAGGCTGCCGTAGCCCTTGGCATGCGCCTCGGCGATCAGTTTGCGGAACAACGTGCTGCCGACGCCCTTGCGCCGCACCGACCGTTCCACGCTGAAGGCGATCTCAGGCTGCGCATCCGGTGACTGCTCCGGCGGATGCAGCTCGGCCGCGCCGCGGACCACGCCATCCTCGAAATAGGCGATAATGACCGTGCCGTCGTTGGCGCAGCGCTCGGCGTAGCGGCGGATGAAGCTGTCGTCGATGAAGCCATGAAAACGATCATGGCGGCTGGTACGATCCAGTCGCAACAGGTGATCGCGCAGCAGAGGAAGTTCCTCCTGCTGGCTCAACGTCCGCACGGTGCCCTTGGCGGACGTCGGACGGATGGAATCATAGTTCATTTCATAACTCCTCTTGGTAGCCCTCGAGGAGGCGTCGAGTCCCTAGCAGTCCCTATATTGTGCGACGCACCATATAATTCAAGTGTCCAGATTCATTTAAGTAAACAATGATGTGATCGGTAAATCACATCATCGCCTCATCATAATACCAGCTGCGTTTGCGTAACCACCGCGACCAGCTTGCCATCCTCAGTCTCCAGCCTGGTCTGCCAGACCTGGGTCCGCCGGCCGCGGTGAACCGGGGTCGCCGTCGCGATCACGGTGGCCCCCTCCTTGGCCCCGCCGATGAAATTGGTCTTGCTCTCCAGCGTCGTGGTGCCCTCGGCGTCCTCAGGCAGGTTGATCACGGTGGCGGCGGCGCCGACCGAGTCGGCGAAGGCCATCACCGCGCCGCCGTGGATGGTGTTTCGGAGGGTACAGAGGTCCGGCCGCACCAGCATTTTCGCGACCACGCGATCCGGGCCGGCCTCGGTGAAGGTGACGCCCTTCAGTTCCGCAAACGGCATCTTCATCGACTGGATCTTTTCGAGCGGCGTCATCACGTTCCTCCGGTTTTTCTGGCGTCATACGCGGGCTTGACCCGCGTATCCATCGTTCTCGCGAGAAGTGTCCTCTGCATGATGGATTGCCGGGTCAAGCCCGGCAATGACGTGCGAGGTAATGGTGCAGATGACGTCATGGCCGCCGTGACAATCCTTGGCGAGTCTGCATACCGTCCGCGATGCGTGACTTCCCTCCCCGCCGGATCGTCTGCCTGACCGAAGAAACCGTCGAGACTCTGTACCTGCTCGGCGAACAGGACCGTATCGTCGGCGTCTCCGGCTATGCGGTGCGGCCGCCGCAGGTCCGCCGCGAGAAGCCACGCGTGTCGGCGTTCATCTCCGCCGACATTCCAAAGATCCTGGCGCTCGATCCCGATCTGGTGCTCGCCTTCTCCGATCTGCAGGCCGACATCGTCGCCGATCTCGTGCGCGCGGGTGTCGCCGTCCATGTCTTCAATCAGCGCGATGTCGCCGGCATCCTCGCAATGATCCGCAGCCTCGGCGCGATGGTCGGTGCTGCCGAGCGCGCCGGGCAACTCGCGCAAAGCCTCGAACAACGGCTGGCCGCCATCGCAGCTACGCCGCGCCCGACGCCGCGGCCAAAGGTCTATTTCGAGGAATGGGACGATCCACTGATCAGCGGCATTGGCTGGGTGTCCGAGCTGATCGAGACTGCCGGCGGCGAGGACGTGCTGCCGCATCTGCGCACGCACAAGGCCGCCAGGGATCGCATCGTCACGCATGATGACGTGCGCGCGGCGATGCCCGACGTGATCCTGGCATCCTGGTGCGGCAAGAAGGTCGTGCCCGACCGCATCCGCACACGCGCGGGCTGGAGCGATATTCCGGCCGTGCGCAACGACCGCATCGTCGAGATCAAGTCACCGATCATCCTGCAACCCGGTCCTGCCGCGCTGACCGATGGGCTCGATGCGATCGTCAAGGCGTTGTGGGCGGAGCGCGCATAGGACAACTGCGCCGTCATTGCGAGCGAAGCGAAGCAATCCATGTCACCGCTTGCCGCGAAATGGATTGCTTCGTCGCTTCGCTCCTCGCAATGACGGAGAGACTACCTACGCCTTCTCCACTCCGCACCATTCCGCGATGAACAGCGCGATGGCCTTGGTCGACTTCCGCAGCGATTCCAGTTCGACATATTCGTTGAAGCCGTGCATCGCCGCGCCACTGGCGCCGAAGCAGAGGCTCGGGATGTCGTAGTTCAGGCCGTAGAAACGCGTGTCGGTCAGTGCGGTGAAAGCGCGGTCTTCCACCGTTCCGCCATAGACCGTCTGATGCGCCTTGGCGAAAGCGGCTTCGGGCGCCTCGGAGTTCACGAGCTCGTAGCCTTCCGACAGGAAGCCCGACCATTCCACCTGCGGCGGATTGTTGGAGAGGAAACGATGGTCGCGCGCCGCCGCCGACACGCAGGCCAGAATTTCCTTCTGGCACTCCGCGATCGACCAGCCCGGCAGCACCGCGATGCGGCAGTCGACATCGCACCAGGCCGGCACGCTGGAGGCCCAGTCGCCGCCCTTGATGATGCCTGGATTGAAATTGATCGGATGATTGACGTCCTTGAAATGGCGGTCGGCCTTGGCGCGCTCGTTCCAGTCGATCTCGAGCTTCTCCAGCGCGTGCACCAGATGATACGCAGCCATGATCGCGTTCGAGCCGGCGCCGGCCTCGAACACATGCACCGGGAAGCCGCGCACCTTCAGGCGGAACCAGATCACGCCGACCTGTGAGCGGATCATCTTGCCGTTGGTCGGCTCGGGGATAAAGCAGGCATCGGCGCGATAGCCGCGCTGCAAGGTCGAGAGCGCGCCGACGCCGGTGCTCTCCTCCTCGATCACGGACTGGAAGTGAATCCGCGCCGTCGGCTTCAGGCCGGCCTTCCTGATCGCATCCAGCGCATACAGCGCGGCGATGGTGCCGGACTTCATGTCGCAGGCACCACGGCCATACATCCTGCCGTCGTTGATCACCGGCGAGAACGGCGGCGTCTCCCACATCTCGAGCGGACCGGTCGGCACCACGTCGCAGTGGCCCTGCAGGATCAGCGATTTGCCGGCATTGCTGGCCGGGCGGTAGGTGCCGACCACCGTGCGCGCCTTGGAGAAATCATGCTCGATCGGGCCGAAGCCGCGCAGATCCTTCAGCTCGTCGAGATTGATGTGCCAGTCGTCGACCTCGTAACCGCGCTCGCGCAGGAGATCGCCGATCATGTCCTGGCACGGCCCCTCGGCACCGCGGGTCGACGGGATCGCGACAAAGGCCTGCGTCGTCGCAAGCTGCGCATCGAATCCTTCGTCAACGGCGGCAAGGATTCGTTGTTGCGTCTCGGCAGTCATGCGGCAGCTCCATGGGGGACATCAGAAAAGGCGGGAGCCGCAGCGTAACCTGATTTCACTCCGCCGGGTATTGCGCAAAATAAGCATCCCGCAATGCATCTTCGAGCAGACGGCCTTCCGAATAGCCATCAAGCGTCGCAGGCCGCGTCACGCCGTCGAGCAGACGCGGACACGGCTCGGGCGCACCGAGCACGGTGCGCACCGGAATGCGCTCGGCATAGATCGGCAACTCGTAATCCTCGTCGTCGTCTGCTACGCCCTTGGCGCGCACCTTTGCCGAGGCTTCCTCGATCTCCATCGCGATGAACGAGGTCGCCTTGATCTCCTGCTTGTTGCTGGCGCGCAGACTGGCGGTGCGCTCCGGAAAGAAGCGGTCGACCATCGCAACGATCGCGCGCTCCTTCTCTTCCGGGTCGGTCACGAGATAGGCCGAGCCGAACGCCATCACCGCGCGATAGTCGGCCGAGTGGTTGAAGCCGCAGCGTGCCAGCACCAGGCTGTCGAGATGGGCAACCGTCAGGCACACGCGCTGGCCTTCGGACTGGTTCTCCAGCATCCGGCTCGCGCTCGAGCCGTGCCAATAGAGTTTCGTACCCTCGCGCCAGAAGAAGGTCGGCGTGCAATAGGGTTGGCCGTCGATCACGTAGGAGACGTGGCACAGCATCGAGGCGTCCAGGATCTTGTGCACGGTGGCGTGGTCGTAGAAGCCGCGATCATGGCGGCGCTTGACCCGGTTGCGGGACGACATGGGGTAGGACGGAGTGGACGCGCCTTCGGTCACGGCAGTGCCTTTCGAAATCTGGAATCTGTCCAGAGTTGTAGCGGCCCATTTGGTCTGCGATAGTGCCAATTCCATGCGAAAAATTCCGACCAATTCCCGAGAGCCCACGGCGCGCAAGCCTGAGCTACCGCTCGACCTCACCGGCCCGCACGTGACTCCAGGCGCGGCCTCGCAGCAGCGGCTCTATCAGGCGCTGTGCCACACCATCGTCGGCGGCCTCGTC
This sequence comes from Bradyrhizobium sp. ma5, assembly GCF_042258955.1. NCBI lineage: Bacteria > Pseudomonadati > Pseudomonadota > Alphaproteobacteria > Hyphomicrobiales > Nitrobacteraceae > Bradyrhizobium > Bradyrhizobium sp. ma5. The sequence goes on along the minus strand of NZ_CP170156.1, from coordinate 4,171,447 downwards.
AAGCCGGGCGAGCCGCTGCCGCCGTCGCGCGCGCTGGCCAAGCAGACCGGCTTCCGCCGCAACGCCATCACCACAGCCTATGAGCGGCTGATCGCCGACGGCTTCGCCGTGGCGACCACGGGCTCCGGCACCTTCGTCGCCGCGCGCATTCCGGCCCAGGCCACCGCGCCGCGACGCGCCAGGATCGAGATCGAACCGCCGCAGCACAATGCGCTGTCGCTCGGCTGCACGCATATCGATGAGCGCGCACTGCAGCGCTTCCGCGCCTTTGCCGGCCGCCGGCTGCGCGCCTTCGGCTCCGAGCATCTGCATTACGGCGATCCCCGCGGCAGCAGCGAGTTGCGCGCCGCGATCTCAGACCATTTGCTGTCGGCGCGCGGGCTGCGCTGCGATCCCGACCAGATCATGCTGGCCTCGGGCACGCTGCATGCACTGCGCATCGTGCTCGGCGCGATCCTCAAGCCCGGCGACCAGGTCTGGTGCGAGGACCCCGGCTATCCGGCGGCGCGGCGCGCGATCGAGCATTGCGGCTATCGTCCGGTGTCGGTGCCGGTCGATGGCTCCGGCATGCGCATCGACAAGGGACGCGTATCCGCGCCTAGCGCGCGCGCCGCCTATGTCACGCCGTCACACCAGTTTCCGCTCGGCGTGCAGATGGCGATGCCGCGCCGGCTCGAGCTGCTCGACTGGGCCAGGGACGCCGGCGCCTTCGTGTTCGAGGACGATTACGACAGCGAGTTCCGCTATGACGGCGCGCCGCTGCTGTCGCTCGCCGGCATCGATCATCTGCGCCGCGTGATCTACATGGGCACGTTTGCGAAGACGCTGTTTCCGGGATTGCGGATCGGTTACTGCGCCCTCCCCGAAGCCTTGATCGGTCCGGTGACGGCGGCGCGCGCCGCGCTGGATCGCTTTCCCGGCACCCTGATGGAAGGCGCGGTCGCCGACATGCTGAACTCAGGCGCCTTCGCCGCCAACCTGCGCAAATCGCGAAAACTCTATCGCGAGGCGCGCGACGTGCTGGCTTCGACACTCACGAATGCGTCCGAGGGCGAACTCACGGTTCCCGTGCCGTCGCAAGGCCTGCATCTCGTGGCGCGGCTCGTTCCCTCAACCGATCCGCAGATTGCCGCGCAGGCCAAGGCGGCTGCCGGCGTCGGCGGCTGGCTGCTCGCCGAGACCTATCATCGCGCGCGCCCACTGCCCGGCTTCGTGCTGGGATTCTCCGGTCATCCGGTTCCGCAACTGGTCGCGTCGGCGGAACAACTGGCGAAGACAACGCTGATTGCGCTGCGCGCGACGCGCAAGATATCCGTCAAGCCATCCGCCAGGCCGCAGCGCTCTAGGAGAATCGCAACCACCTGACTAAGGTCGCCCGCGTTCAGTCAGTGTCCGCCTACGGAGATACCGGATGCCCAATCGCAACGTCCTGTATCTCGTGATCGCCGCGCTGGTCGTGATCGCAGGGATGCTCGGCTACAATCTGTACCAGGCGAACAAGCAGCCCGAAGGTTTGCAGATCAATGTCGGCCCCGACGGGGTCAAGATCCAGAACAAGTGAAGGAGGCTGCGATGCCGCGCATTGGATTGGTCGCGCTGGTCAGCGCCGCAGCATTTCTCGCGATCATTCAGTCCGCTTCCGCACAGACCGTCATGCGCGAGGCTGACATCGTCGACCTCCGGATCGGTCAGCGCGTCCTGGTCGATGACGGCTCCTGCCCGGCCGGGCAGATCAAGCAGGTGATCGGCGCCAGGCTGAGCCAGAATGGCGTGGTGCGGACCCAAAGCTGCGTGCAGCGCCTCGCCAAAAAGTAACGCCCCGCTTCCGCGAGGCGCCTCATTCATACTGTATCGGCAAGACGCCGCTCAGTTCGAGATCGGCTCGAACATGCATTGCAGCGTCGGCTTGGCGATTTTGGTGAAGGTCGGGCCAATCTCGTTTTGCTTGGACGGCGGCACCCAATCGGTCTCGATGGTCGGCACGCCGGTCTCGCTGATGCCGCGCAGCAGCGCCTGGCGCAGATCGGGATCGTCCACCGTCGCGGCAGCATGGTCATGCAGGCAACCGCACACGGCCTCGGGATGCGCCCAGCGCCCGAGCATATGCGGCGCGCATTGCCGCACGAACTCGTCGCGCGGCTCAGGCACCCGGTAAAGCGACCGGATCTGCATCGACTCGAGTGGAAGTTGGGATTGCGCCTGCGCGGAACCTACGAGGGCAAGCGATGCCAGGAGCGCGGCGGAACAGATACGGAGCAACATGGGGAGCCTTTACCGGCAGTTCTGTTTGTCGCGTCGCGCTCAGTTGACCTGCGCCACCACCATCGGGGCCGACGTGACCACCGGCGAGCCGTTGTAGGAGAAGGTGCCGATGCCGGGCAAACCATTGTCCGGGGTACCAGCCATCGACGAACCGGCCATCATGAAGGCGAAGGCGAGGATCAGGCTCATGGTCCGCATTTGACAGTCTCCGTCATTCCGACTCGACGCCGGGCGCCGTTGTTGACGGTTTGATAACGATCTGCCGTTTCGAGAGTTCTGCGGAACAAGCTGAAAATGGTTTCGTCGACCGGAGAATTGTTTCGTCGATCGGCAGCCCACGAAACATTGACCGGAAAACACCAATGTTTTCAGTGCATGCAGGCGTCCCGTGGGCGTGTTCAACATTTCGCGCGCCGAGCGCCGCCCGGCGGCAGGAACCGCCCACGAATTATGCGTGCAAATTGAGCGGGCTACCGCGCTTTCTTAACTTCCTCTGCTGAGACAGGAAGCAGCACAGCAAGAGCGGCGTGAACCGGCCGGCGGTTCGGCCGACTCATCTGGGCACCGTGCAACCATCTCCGCGGTGGCACGTTGTGGTGATTCCCGATCCAACGGTTGTTGTGATCCCTGATCCAACAGTTGTTGTGATCCAATCCAACGAAGGATGTCAGTCGTGGGCAATGGCAACATGGGTGTTGGCAATCAATCCGCGGCCAGCAAATCCGGCCAGCAGCAACAAATGACGGCCGCGATGCCGCAGCAGGGCGCCTATGTGATGGGCGACAATGAGTGCGCGCAGCAGAAGCTGGTCCGCCTCGTCGGCTGCCACGACCCGAAGGTCAAGCTAGGCCTCAGCATGGGCACGAAGCAGTTCGGGCAAACCAAGCGCTAGCTCGCCCGCCGCTTCAGCCGCCCGGGCCAAGCCCCTGCTCCCGCTACTGAATGAACTCGCCGCATTTCTGCACGGCGCTGGCGTCGGCCGCGCCCCAAGGCATGATCGGCACCGACGACGTCGAGTTCTTCGGCGAGCCCTCGATCAGCTTGTCGGAATACACCATGTAGACCAGCACGTTGCGCTTGGCGTCGCAGCCGCGCACGATCTGCATCCGCTTGAAGAACAGCGACCGCCGCTTGCTGAACATGTCGTCACCCTGGCTGAGCTTGTTCTTGAAGCGGATCGGCCCGATCTGCCGGCAAGCCAGCGAAATATCAGAGACTTCCTCGGCAAGGCCGAGCCAGCCCTTGAAACCGCCCTTCTCCGGCACCGTGAAGTGACAGGCGACGCCGTCGACCTCGGGGTCGTCGACGCCATAGGTCGCGAGCTTGTCGTTGGGGCTCACCCATTTGAACACCGTCGAACGGCGAAAGATCAGGTCCGGCTCGTCAGCCGCGGCCGCGGGAACCGCCTGCCCCAAAGCCAACAACATCAGCAGCGCCGCGCAGCCCGATCGAGACAACAGTCGCGCGTCACACAAGCTCACATTTCTCGATGTCATTGAGGTCTCCGCCGGGTGGGTCCCGCCTATGTAGTGCGCAAACGCCGCACAGGAAGGCGCTGACAGTTCGGTGATCAGACCGGGCGCTTTAACCTCCTGTGAGGCTTTTTTGCTACTCTTTCGTCGAAAAATAGCCCCTCACGGAAGGGTTAGATCGCTTGCGCTGGTGAACGCGTTCGGCGTCTGCGACAACCAACAGATAGTTTGGACTGGGATTCGGAATATGCGCGCAAGCGGACGTCAGATTTCGATTTTTGATTCTGCGAATAGGCGGGTCTGGCAGTTTGCAATTCTGACGGCAGCCGGCACCGTGGCCGCCTCCTCGCAGGCCGATGCAGCCCTGTTCTATTGGAATCGTGACTCCGGCTATTACGGCGATATCGAGCCGATGCCGCCGCAGCAGGCCCGGCCGAAGCCGAAGCGCAGTACAGCCAAGAAGAATCCGGCGATCGAGAAGGAGGCCGGCCGCAAGCCGCAGGGTCCCCTGATCATCTCGGTCTCGATCGACCAGCAGCGGGTCAGCATCTACGACGCCAACGGCCTCTACGCCGAGAGCCCGGTATCGACCGGCATGAAGGGGCATTCGACCCCGATGGGTGTCTTCAGCGTCATCCAGAAGCAGAAGTACCACCAGTCCAACATCTATAGCGGCGCACCGATGCCGTACATGCAGCGCATCACCTGGTCGGGCATCGCGATGCACGCCGGCGTGCTGCCCGGCTATCCGGCCTCGCATGGCTGCATCCGCATGCCGATGTCGTTTGCGGTCAAGATGTACAACTGGACGCGGATGGGCGCCCGCGTGTTCGTCACGCCGGGCACGATCTCGCCGGAGAATTTCTCGCATCCGCTGCTGGTGACGCAGAAGGTCGCGCCGCAGCAGCCGGTTGCCGACGATGTTCTGAAGATGGACGCGCCGCTCGGCGTGAAGAGCGACAAGGGCGCGGACAAGCAATCCAGTCTCGACCTGCGCACCAGCGTCGGCCATGCGGCCGCCGCGTCACTGCGCGACAATACCCACACCGCCGATGCCAGCGGCGCGATGCCGGCGGCAAGCGCGACGGCGACGATGTCCGATGCTTCCTCCACCGCGCGCGACGCCATTGCGGAGAAGATCGCAGCTGACAAGTCCGAGGTGAGCGCGGCCGAGCCTGCCGCTGCCGACGACAAGACGGTCGGCGAGGTCACCGGCAGCACCGACACGCCGAAGTCCGAGGTTTCCGCAAGCGACCCGGTGAAGGCCGAAGCCAAAGCCGATGAGCCGAAGGCAGACGCCGCCAAGCCCGGCGTTGCCGAGGCGCCCAAAACGGAACCATCGAAGACGGACACATCGAAGACTGACGCGGCCAGCAAGGACGCAGCCAAGGCGGCGGATGCGGTCAAGCCCGCCGAGGCGGCGACTGCGACCGACGCCAGCCAGGATGCGGCCAAGGATCCCGCACGACTGCCCGGCGTTGCCAAGATCGAGATACCGAAACGCGGCGGCCAGATTTCGGTGTTCATCAGCCGCAAGGATTCCAAGCTCTATGTGCGGCAGAACTTTGCGCCGCTGTTCGAGGTGCCGGTGACGATCGCGGCAAGCGACCGGCCGCTCGGCACGCATGTGTTCACCGCGGAGGCCGACAAGACCGATGCGAACCTGCTGCACTGGTCGGTGGTGACGCTGCCGACCCGCAACGCCGCCCGCATCGACGTCGAGGAGCGCGCCTCACATCGTCGCAAGGTCGCGGCCGCAGCGCCGGTCGAGGCGAAGCCGCAGCCGGCGACCAACACCCCGGCCGAGGCGCTCGACCGCATCTCGATCCCGGCCGACGCGACGGCGCGGATCAACGAAGCGCTCGGCACCGGCGGATCGATCATCGTCTCCGACCTGGGCGTGAACCAGGGCGAGACCGGCGAAGGCACCGACTTCATCCTGCCGCTGCGCTGAGGCGATCAATAACGCCTTCTTGAAAGCCTCCGCCTGCCCGCTGGATTATGATCGCCGTGAACATCTGTTCCGGGGACGAGACCATGATGGACCGCAGGACACTGATCGTGGCGGCATTCGCCGCGGCCGCAGGATCCCGTGCGCTGCATGCGGAGCAGCCGGCGATGAGCCGGATCACCGCCTATGCCTTCTCATTTCCGGCACTCTCCGGCGGCGACATTCGCCTTGCCGACTATGCCGGCCATCCCCTGATGATCGTGAACACAGCCTCGCTCTGTGGCTTCACGCCGCAATATGCCGGCCTGCAGCAATTGTGGACCGAATTCCGCGATCGCGGCTTCGCCATCATCGGCGTGCCCTCCAATGATTTCGGCGGCCAGGAACCCGGCGGCTCGACCGAGATCGCCGAGACCGCGCAGCATCAATACGGCGTCACCTTCCCGATCGCGGCTAAAGCCGTGGTCAAGGGCGCAAACGCGCATCCGTTTTACCGTTGGGCGGCGGAGGCGCGGCCGAAGGACGTGCCGCGCTGGAATTTCCACAAATACCTGATCGGCCGCGACGGCTATATCGCCGACGTCTTCCCTGAGTCGGTGACGCCGGACGACACCCGCATCAAGACTGGGATCGCACGGGCACTGGCGGCAGCCTGAGAAGCTACGATAATCCCCGGAATTAACTGGGATTTTGGGCGCGAGGTCGCCACGTTCATTGCCTTGGCGTCGGCACTGTGACTAGGGTACGATCAGTTGGGGGTGAAGCGGCCTTGGTTGCGGCAGTGCCGGCACCGGGAGCGCGATCAGCAGGGAACACGCCATGCGCATTGCGGCAGGTCTGATTTTCGCAGGGACCGTATCATTGCTCGCGTCGAGCGCAGCTTGGTCGCAGACGCCGCCCGCCAAGGGCGCCGCCCCAGCGCCGGCGGCAGCACCAGCGGCCGCAGCGCCTACTACTGCTGCGCCCGCCGCAGCGGCCGCTCAAGTGCCACCGAAGCAAGCGCCGCAGCCGGCACGCGCCGCCTGCAACAATCCGAACGCGCTCGGTGTCGCCCGCACCGTCGAGATCGACACCACAGGCGGTCCCGGCTTCGGCTTCGAGCATTTCAAGCAGCTCGACTTCCTGCGCGACCATGAGGTGGTGCTGACCTTCGACGACGGTCCGTGGCCGGGCAACACGCCAGCGGTGCTGAAGGCGCTCGCCGATGAATGCACCACGGGCATCTTCTTCCCGATCGGCAAGCACGCGACCTATCACCCCGAAATCCTGCGCCAGGTCTATGCCGCCGGCCACACCGTCGGCTCGCACACCTGGTCGCATGAGAATCTGAACAACAAGAAGCTGACCGAGGATCAGAAGAAGGACGAGATCGAGCGCGGCCTGGCTGCGGTCAAGTGGGCGCTCGAGACGTCGCCCTCGCCGTTCTTCCGCTTCCCGGCGCTGCAACATCCGCCGGAGATGGTCACCTATCTCGGCAACCGCAACATCGCGATCTTCTCCTGCGACCTCGACTCCTTCGACTTCAAGTCGAAGAACTCGCAACAGGTGATCGACACCGTGATGAAGAAGCTCGCCAAGCTCGGCAAGGGCATCATCCTGATGCACGACTTCCAGAAGCACACCGCGGAAGCGCTGCCGACGCTGCTGACGCAGCTCAAGGCCGGCGGCTACAAGGTGGTCGCGATGCGCGCCAAATCCCCGGCGTCCGTGCTGCCGCAGTACGAGCAGGAGCTCGCCAAGGACGTCAAGCTGCCGACCGTGAGCTCGCGGCCGGTGAACAGCGTCGTCACGACAGTCGATCAGTAAGCGCGCCGGCGATAATTCTGGTGTCTGGGTTGCGTATCGAGGGTTTCGTCATCGTCTCCGCCGATGGCCGGTTGGCGAACGCGCGGAATGTGATGCCCGACGATCTCAAGATCGAGGGCGACAAGCGCTTCTTCACCGCGGCGCTCGACCGTGCGGACCTCGTCGTGCATGGCCGCCACTCCCAGGAAGAGCAACCGAACGCATCGAAGCGGCGCCGCCTGATCCTGACCGGCAAGGTCGCAGCCATCGCACCCGACCCGGACAATCCGAAGGCGCTGTTGTGGAATCCCGCCGGCTGCCCGTTCGAGACCGCGAGCCGCGAGGCCGGCGTGAGCTCGGGCATGGTCGCGATCATCGGCGGCCCCGGCGTGTTCGGCATGTTCATGGACCGCTACGACACGTTCTGGCTCTCGGTCGCACCGAAGGTGCGCATACCAGACGGCGAGCCGTGCTTTCCCGGCGTTCCTGCCCGCACCCCGCAGCAGGTGCTGTCAGCGCACGGCCTTCACGCCGGCGCGCCGCAGCAGATCGACGCGGAGCAGGATGTCAGCGTGACGCCGTGGCGGCGGGTGGGTTGAAGATCGTCGTTCGTAGGGCGGGTTAGCCGAAGGCGTAACCCGCCGGCTCCTCCTGCCCCATATGAAAATCGGCGGATTACGCTTCGCTAATCCGCCCTACGACTGCGACGTAGTCGTCGTATCTACACATCCCCATAAGCCGGGTCGTCGCGGCGCGGGCCGCGACCGTAGCCGGCGATGATGAACAGCGCGCCGATCAGCGACAGGTTCTTCAGCGCGTCGATCAGGGTCTTGGCGTTGTCGGGCGCCGGCTGATTCCAGAAATCATGGAAATAGAACGTCGTGAAGCACACGAAGATAATCAGCAGGATCGCGAAGAACCTTGCCAGCACGTTCACCGCGATCATCAGCCCCGCGATGATCTCGAAGCCGCCGACCGTGATCGCCAAGAGCTGCATGAACGGCATGCCGACGAAGGTCTCGATCTGCTGCGTATAGGGCGCTGCGATGGCCGGGATCGTCACCTTGGCCGTGAGCAGATCCGCCGTTGCCTGGATGCCGAACAGCTTGCTCGCCCCCGAATAAAGGAACAGCACGGCGAACAGAATCCGTCCGAAGGTGATGAACGCTGGCATGGGTCGGCCTCACTGGATGGCAGAAATCGGACGAAGCAGGCGGGGCGATTATGGCCGCCCCGCCTGCTTCGATCAAATCGAATCGATCTCGGCTCAAGCACGATCCGGAAAACTGCGCTGCGGTTCTCCGAACATAACGTGCTCAAACGACGTCTGTCAGCCGAACAGCGTCGGCTGCGCGCGGCCGGCGCGCTCCTGGGCCTCGACAGCCGCAACCGCGGTCATGTTGAGGATGCCGCGCGCCGTCACGCCGGGGGTGAGGATGTGCGCCGGGCGCGCCGGACCGATCAGGATCGGCCCCACCGGCAACGCGTTGGCCAACGACTTGATCATTTGATAGGCGATGTTGGCGGCGTCGAGGTTCGGCATGATCAGGATGTTGGCCTCGCCTTCCAGTCGCGACTGCGGCAGCACCATGCGCCGGGCAACGGCCGACAACGCGGTGTCGCCCTGCATTTCGCCATCGGCCTCGATCTCCGGATGCTTGTCCTTCAGGAGCTGGGTGGCCCGCCGCATCTTGCGCGAGGAGTCCGTATCGTAGCTGCCAAAGTCGGAATGTGACACGAAGGCAACCTTCGGCTTGAAGGCGAAGCGCTGGACGTGGATCGCCGCGAGCGACGCCACTTCGGCGAGTTCCTCCGCACTCGGATTCGGCCGCACCTGGGTGTCGGCGAGGAAATGGGCGCCGGTCGAGGTGATCATCAGCGCCAGCGCGGCGTAGTCGCTGACTCCCGGCAGGAAGCCGATGATCTCGCGGACATGGCGCAGATGGCTCATGTAGCGGCCCTCGACGCCGCACAGCATGGCGTCGGCCTCGCCGCGCGACACCGCGAGCGCCGCGATGACGGTGTTGTTGGTACGGACCACGGTCCGCGCACCCTCCGGCGTCACACCGCGCCGGCCGGCGACGTCGATATAGGACTGCACGTAGGAGCGGTAGCGCGGATCGTCCTCGGGATTGACCAGATCGAAATCGCGGCCAGCCTTGATCGACAGGCCGAAGCGCTTGATCCTGGTCTCGACCACCGACGGACGGCCGACCAGGATCGGCCGCGCCAGCTTTTCCTCGAGCACCACCTGGGTCGCGCGCAGCACGCGCTCGTCCTCGCCCTCGGCGTAGATCACGCGCACCGGCTGGGTCTTCGCCTTGGCAAACACCGGCTTCATGGTGAGGCCGGAGCGGAACGCGAAACGTTCGAGATTGGCGGCGTACTCGTCGAAATTGGTGATCGGCCGGGTCGCGACGCCGGACTCGATCGCGGCCTTGGCGACCGCCGGCGCGATACGCAGGATCAGCCGCGGATCGAACGGGCTCGGGATCAGCGAGCCCGGGCCGAACCCCTGCGTCTCGCCGCTATCGAAACCATGGGCCACCGCATCCGACGGCGGATCGCGCGCGAGCTGCGCGATCGCGTCCACTGCGGCATGCTTCATCGCCTCGTTGATCGCGGTGGCGCCGACGTCGAGCGCACCGCGGAAGATGAAGGGGAAGCACAGCACGTTGTTGACCTGGTTCGGATAGTCCGACCGGCCGGTGCAGATCATCGCGTCGGGACGCGCCGCGCGCGCCTCTTCCGGCATGATCTCCGGCACCGGATTGGCAAGCGCCATCACCAGCGGCTTGTCACCCATCTGCTTGACCATCTCAGGCTTCAGCACGCCCGGCGCCGACAGCCCGATGAAGATGTCCGCGCCCGGAACGACGTCGGCGAGCACGCGCGCGTCGGTCTTCTGGGTGTAGACCGCCTTCCAGCGGTCCATCGTGGTGTTGCGGCCGTCATAGACCACACCGTCGATGTCGCAGACGAAGATGTTCTTGCGCTGCGCGCCCATCGAGACCAGGAGATTGAGGGTCGCGATCGCGGCAGCACCCGCGCCCGAGCAGACGATCTTCACATCGGACAGTTGCTTGCCGTTCAGCAGCAGTCCGTTGACGATCGCGGCCGCGACGATGATGGCGGTGCCATGCTGGTCGTCGTGGAACACCGGGATCTTCATGCGCTCCTTGAGCTGGGTCTCGATCTCGAAGCACTCCGGCCCGCGGATGTCCTCCAGATTGATGCCGCCGAAGGTCGGCTCCAGCGCCGCGACGGTCTCCACCACACGCTCGATCGTGTTCGCATTGATCTCGATGTCGAACACGTCGATGCCGGCGAATTTCTTGAACAGCACCGCCTTGCCTTCCATGACGGGCTTGGAGGCCAGCGGGCCGATATTGCCGAGCCCGAGCACCGCCGTGCCGTTCGAGACCACGGCAACCAGATTGGCGCGGGCGGTCAGCGTCGCCGCCTCGGCGGGATTGTTGGCAATCTCGGTGCAGGCGGCGGCAACGCCCGGAGAATAGGCCAGCGCCAGGTCGCGCTGGTTGGCGAGCGGCTTGATCGCCTGGATCTCGAGCTTACCCGGCCGCGGCAGCCGGTGATAGGCGAGCGCTGCGTTATGGAGTTCTTCAGACGATGACGACATGCGTGCTCCCCGCGTTTCCAGCCCAAATTTCTTGTTTCTGTGCTAATCCAGGCAAAAGTCAGTTGTCCGGCAAATCGAGCCGGATGTGAAGCATGTCCCGCCGCCTGGATGCAACATCGGATACTATCCCCGTCAACAGGCCCGGGCGGACCCGTCATCGATGCTGCACCTTCCGACCGCCGATTGGCAATTTCTTTCCCTTGATGATCCGGAGTTGACCGAATGAAGAAAATTCTGCTCGGCCTGGTCGCCGCCGCAGTCCTCGCGGCCGGCGGTTACTTCGGTTTCGACTTCTATGCCCAGCGCCGGGTCACGCGCGACGTCGAGGCCGCCTTCGAGCAGGTCCGTGCCGCCGGCGCCAAGGCGAGCCACGGCAAGATCGCGTTCGACACCAAGAGCCGCACCCTGACGATTTCGGACATTGCCACCGAGTCAGGGACACAGCCCCCGGTCAACGTCAGGATTGCCAGCCTCACCATGACAGGCCTTGGTCAACCTGACGCGGGCCGAATCTCCGCTGACAATATCGCATTCAATGATGTCGAGATCGGCGCGACGGGACCGACACCGACCATCGCCGCCCTGACCTACAAAGCGCCGCAGATCACGGTGAAGGACTATTCCGGTCCGGCCGGCCTGCCCCAGCTTCCCGCCTCGTCGTCGATCTTCGAGCTGTACCGGTTCGCATTCGCCCAGCTCGCGAGCATCAACGCATCGTCGGTGACCGCGCCCACCTTGACCGGAACGATGACCTTCAGCGCCGCCGCACATGTCGGCGACGGCGCCGGCGGCGAATTCGCCTATTCGGGCCTTGCCATCGAGAACATGAAGAACGGAAAGATCGGCACCAACAAGATCGACAAGGTTGCGTTCACGATCAATTCGCAGGCGGCCGGCAAGGCGATCAAGACGACCGGCGATCTTGCGAACATGGTCGCGACCGATATCGACGTCGGCGCGATGGCGGCGATATTCGATCCGGCCAAGGCCAACGATGACCGGGAGTACCGGGTTCAGGGGCGCGTTTCCGCCGGCCCCTACGTGATCACCACCACGACCACGCCTCGCCTCAACATGCGGATCGATGGCATGACCATCGACGACGTCAGGATCAACCCGTCAAAGATGCAACTGCCGGTGTTGCTGGCAATGGTCCCGCCACCGGGGAGTCCACCGCCGTCTCCGGCCCAGGCGCGCGAATTGCTGGAGAAGGTCGCCGGCCTCTATGCGGGTGCCGGCATCGGAAATGCCGAGATGCACGGGTTCTCGGTCGAGACGCCGAAAGGCCCGCTCAAGCTTGCCTCGATGCGGTTCAACTTCGAACACGGCAAGATCGGCGAGCTTGCGGTCGAGGGACTTGATGGCAATGCCGAGAACGGCCCCTTCAAGGTCGGACGTTTCGCGCTGAAGGCGCTCGATGTTGTCAACCTCATGCGGCTGTCGGCACAGTTCGCCGCGCAGAAGCCGTCGCCCGAACAGGCGCTGACGCTGTTGCCCCTGATTGAAGGCGTCGAGGTCAAGGGCGTCACCTCGCCGTACAAATCCACCGGCAAGCCGGTCAACATCGACGTCCTCAGCCTCGACTGGGGCCAGTTCGTCGGATCGATCCCGAGCAAGCTGCGGCTGGTCGCGAAGATGGCGGCGCCGCTGGATGCAGCCGATCCGCGGCAACAGGCACTCGTCGCCGCCGGGATCGACCGGATGGCCGTCGATGCCGATCTCGGCGCGGTCTGGACCGAGGCGTCACGCTCGTTCGCGCTCGAGCCGGTCAAGCTCGACATGGCGGGCCTGTTGAATGCGTCGGCGAAGGTCACGCTCGCCAACGTGCCGCGCGAGGCATTCTCGACCAGCGCCGCGGAATCCTTGGGCGCGGCCGCGCAGATCGAGGCCGGCACGATCGAACTTGCCGTCCACGATCTCGGCGTCATCGATCTCGCCATCGCCCAGTACGCGCGCACCCAGAATGTCAGCCGCGACGAGGCGCGCAGCGCCGTCCTCAGCAGCATCAAGGCGCAGGGCCAAGCGGTGAGCGGAGGCAGTGCCGATGTCATGGCACTGGTCACCGCCATCAGCCAGTTCATCGAGACGCCGGGACAGACGCTGGTCATCAAGCTGACGCCACGCGCCAAAGCGCCGGCGCTTCAGCTGATGCAATTGCTCAAGACCGATCCGCCGTCGGCGCTGGCGCAATTCCGGATCGAGGCCTCGACAGGCTTGTGACGCGCTCGCCTGTTCTTTTCCCTCTCCCCGTTCTTACGGGGAGAGGGTCAGGGTGAGGGGCTGCTTCCGCAAATTCAGGAAGACGAGCTTACGCGGAAAGAAGTCCCTCACCCGGCGCTTCGCGCCGACCTCTCCCCGCAAGCGCGGGGCGAGGTAACTTCACAGGCTAGCCCTTCGCCGGCGGGTTGGTCTTGATGTGCAGCTCCTTGAGCTGCTTCGGCGTCGGTTCCGACGGCGCGCCCATCAGCAGGTCCACGTACTGCTGATTCATCGGGAACAGCGAGACCTCGCGCAGATTGTTGGTGCCGCACAACAGCATCACGATGCGCTCGAGACCGGCCGCCATGCCGCCATGCGGCGGCGCGCCGTACTGGAACGCGCGGTACATGCCGCCGAAACGGCCGATGACCTCCTGCTCGCCGTAGCCTGCGATCTCGAACGCCTTCACCATCGCTTCCGGCTTGTGGTTACGGATGCCGCCGGACGCCATCTCGTAACCGTTGCAGGCGATGTCGTACTGGAACGCCTTGATGGTCAGCGGGTCCTGCGACTGCAGCGCCTCCAGCCCACCTTGCGGCATCGAGAACGGGTTGTGCGAGAAGTCGACCTTCTTGTTCTCCTCGTCATACTCGTACATCGGGAAGTCGACGATCCAGGCGAACTCGAACCGGTCCTTGTCGATCAGGTTCAATTCCTCGCCGAGCTTGGTGCGCGCCAAGCCTGCGAACTTCCAGAACTTCTCCGGGTCGCCTGCGACGAAGAATGCAGCATCGCCCTCCTTGAGGCCGAGCTGGTCGCGGATCGCGGCAGTGCGTTCCGGGCCGATGTTGTTGGCGAGCGGACCTGCGCCCTCGCCGCCCTCGCGCCACATGATGTAGCCGAGGCCGGGCTGGCCCTCGCCCTGCGCCCAGGAGTTCATGCGGTCGCAGAACGCGCGGCTGCCACCGCCGGTGCCCGGGATCGCCCAGACCTGGTTCTTCGGGTCTTCCAGCATCCGCGCGAACACCTTGAAGCCGGAGCCGCGGAAGTGCTCGGAGACCTCCTGTATCACGATCTTGTTGCGCAGGTCCGGCTTGTCGGAGCCGTATTTGCGCACCGCTTCCGCGAACGGAATCCGCGGCCAGTTCTTGGTCACCGGCTTGCCGTTGGCAAAATCCTCGAACACGCCGGTGATGACGGGCTCCATCGCCGCGAACACGTCGTCCTGGGTGACGAAGCTCATCTCGACGTCGAGCTGGTAGAACTCCGGCAGACGGTCGGCGCGCGGATCCTCGTCGCGGAAGCACGGCGCGATCTGGAAGTAGCGGTCGAAGCCCGACATCATCAGGAGCTGCTTGTACTGCTGCGGCGCCTGCGGCAGCGCGTAGAACTTGCCGGGATGAATCCGCGACGGCACCACGAAGTCGCGCGCGCCTTCCGGCGAGGACGCCGTCAGGATCGGGGTCTGGAATTCGAAGAAGCCCTGCTCCTTCATCCGCTTGCGCATGGAATCGACCACCGCGCCGCGGGTCATGATGTTCTGGTGCAGCTTCTCGCGACGCAGGTCGAGGAAGCGATACTTGAGCCTGATATCCTCAGGATATTCCTGCTCGCCGAACACCGGCAGCGGCAGCTCGGCCGCCGGGCCAAGCACCTCGATCTCCTTGATGTAGACCTCGATCATGCCGGTCGGCAGTTCCGGATTGTCGGTGCCGGCGGGACGGCGGCGCACCTTGCCGTCGATCCGCACCACCCATTCCGAGCGGAACTTCTCGACCTCGGCGAACGCCGGCGAATCCGGATCGGCCACGCACTGGGTGATGCCGTAATGGTCGCGCAGGTCGACGAACAGCACGCCGCCATGGTCCCGGACACGGTGGACCCAGCCTGACAGCCTGGCCGTCTGGTCGATATCGCTCTCTCGGAGCGCGCCGCATGTGTGTGACCGGTAGCGATGCATATTCGTTCCAAAACTGATGTCGGAGGGTCGAATCGCGACAGGGCCAAAATGCCCTGTCCGAAGTTGCGGAGGGTTTACCCGACGAGGCCGGGTGCGGCAACCAAGGGAACGCCCGGTTTTCGGGCCAAACGGCAGATTTTCCGCACCGACGCCGCCAATCGTTTGCCTATTCGGCCCGCGGGCCTATCTTCCCGATATGACCATCCATTTCCCGTTTCAGAACACCTATTCGGCGCTGCCGGCGAACTTTTTCGCCCGCGTCGCGCCGACCCCGGTGGCCGCCCCCAGGTTGATCAAGCTGAACCGGCCGCTCGCGGTCCAGCTCGGGCTGGACCCGGACCTGCTCTCGACGGCGGACGGCGCCGAAATCCTCGCCGGCAAGCGGCTGCCTGACGGCGCCGACCCGATCGCCATGGCCTATGCCGGCCACCAGTTCGGGCACTTTGTTCCCCAGCTCGGCGACGGCCGCGCCATCCTGCTCGGCGAGGTCATCGACAAAGACGGCGTCCGCCGCGACATCCAGCTCAAGGGATCGGGCCCCACCCCGTTCTCCCGCCGCGGCGATGGCCGCGCCGCGCTCGGCCCGGTGCTGCGCGAATACATCGTCAGCGAGGCGATGTTCGCTTTGGGCATCCCGACCACCCGCTCGCTGGCCGCTGTCGTCACCGGCGAGCCCGTGATGCGCGAGACGGTGCTGCCGGGCGCAGTGCTGACCCGCGTCGCCGCGAGCCACATCCGCGTCGGCACCTTCCAGTTCTTCGCCGCCCGCGGCGACACCGACGGCGTGCGTGCGCTGGCCGATCATGTGATCGCCAGGCACTATCCCGAGCTGAAGGATGCCGCCCAGCCCTATCACGCGCTGCTTGCCGGCGTCGTTGGGCGGCAGGCCGCGCTGGTCGCACGCTGGCTGCTGGTCGGCTTCATCCACGGCGTGATGAACACCGACAACTCTTCGATCGCGGGCGAGACCATCGACTACGGCCCCTGCGCCTTCCTTGACGCCTACAACCCGGCGCAGGTGTTTTCGTCGATCGACGAGATGGGGCGCTACGCCTATGCCAACCAGCCGCGGATCGCGCTGTGGAATCTGACCCGGCTCGCCGAATGCCTGCTGCCGCTGTTCGACAGCGAGCAGGAGAAGGCCATCGAGCAGGCGCAAGTGATCCTCGGCGAATTCCCGGAGAAGTTCACCGCGGCCTATCAGGCCGGGCTGCGCGCCAAGGTCGGCCTGTTCACCGCACGCGACGGCGACGAGGCGCTGATCCAGGACCTGCTCGACGCGATGGCGAAGAACGCAGCCGACTTCACGCTGACCTTCCGCCATCTCGGCGACGCCGCGAGCGGCGACGCCGCCGACGTCCGCGCGCAATTCACCGATCCGGCAGCATTCGACGAATGGGCCGGCCGCTGGCGCGCCCGCCTCGCGCTGGAGAGCGAGACGCCGGCCGAACGCAAGGCCGCGATGGGTGCCGTCAATCCGGCCTTCATCCCGCGCAACCACCGGATCGAGGCGGTGATCCAGGCGGCCGTCAACAGCGACGACTACGCGCCGTTCGAGGAACTGCTGACGGTACTGACCAAGCCGTTCGAGGATCGGCCGCAGTTCGCGGCCTACGCCGATCCGCCGCTGCCCGAGCAGATGGTGACGCAGACGTTCTGCGGGACGTAAGGCCTCCACATCGTCATTGCGAGCGCAGCGAAGCAATACATCGCGCCACATGCGCTGAACAATGGATTGCTTCGTCGCTTCGCTCCTCGCAATGACGGTGGGATCGTCAGTAACCTCTCACACCGTCACAACGATCTTCCCGAACTGCACGTTCGACTCCAGATACCGGTGCGCCGCGACGATCTCCTCGAAGGCAAACGTCCGCGCGATGATCGGCTTCAGCGCGCCGTCTGCAAGCCCGTCAAGGATGAACGCCTTCGCCGCGGCGAGCCGCGCGGGATCCTGGACGATCTCGTGCACGCGGTAGCCGCGCAGGATCAGGCTCTTGCTCAGCACGGTGAACAGCGGAAACGGTGTCGGCTCCGGGCTGAGCCCACCATACTCGATCAGGATGCCGCCATGCGCCATCGCTGATGTCAGCGGCATGAAGACGGGACCGCCGACCGGGTCGAGCACGACGCGAACTCCGTTCGGCCCTGCGATCTGCTCCAGCCTCAATTGCAGGTCCTCCTCTGCCGACGCGATCACGTGCGCAGCGCCGGCGTCGCGCAAGGCCCGCGCCTTGGCCGAGGTCCGCGTCACCGCGATCGGGATCGCACCGACACGATTGGCGATCTGGATTGCGGCGAGGCCAACGCTGCTCGATGCTGCCGTGATGACGACGAACTCGCTCCGCCCAAGCTTCGCAATATCAATCAAGGCGCCGTAGGCCGTGAGATATTGCATCCACATCGCGGCGGCTTCCTGAAAACTCAGCTCTGGCGGATGCTTGACGACCAGTTCGGCCGGGAACGTCGCGAGCTCGGCATAGGCCGGCCACCGCGCCATCGAGATCGGCGGCACGATGCTGACGGCATCACCCAGGGCGAAACGGTCGCCCCCCTCGCCGATCGCTTCGACAAGGCCGGCTGCCTCAAGGCCGAGGCCGGACGGCAGCGCCGGCGTCTCGATGTAAGTCCCCGTGCGCATCAGGGCCTCGGCGCGGTTCAGTCCGAGCGCCTTGATCCGGATCCGGACCTCGCCGCGCGCCGGCGGCGCGATCGCAACGTCCTCGATGCGCAGCACCTCGGGACCACCATGTTGATGAAAACGGACCACGCGAGCCATCGGCAACACTCCAAAACAGTTGAGTTGAATGAGCTATGCCAAGGCCAGTTCAGCGGATAAATCATCCTACAGACTGAACAGTCCAAACTGAGGGTTTCGAATGATGGATCGCCTGACCAGCATGGCCGTGTTTCTCAGGGCGGTCGATCTCGGCTCCTTCGCGGCCGCCGCCGAGGCGCTCGAGATGTCCGGCCCGATGGTCGGCAAGCATGTCCGCTTCCTCGAGGAGCGGCTCGGCGTTCGCCTGATCCACCGCACCACGCGGCGTCAGAGCCTGACCGAGTTCGGGCAGGCCTATTACGAGCGCTGCCGCGCCGTGCTCGCCGAAGCTGATGCCGCCGACGCGCTCGCTGCCGATCAGCTGTCCGAACTGCGTGGACGGCTCAAGGTGACGATGCCGGCGCTGCTCGGCCGGCACTGCGTGGCGCCGCTGCTGCTCAAGCTGGCGCAGAAATATTCTGCGCTGGAGCTCGATCTCTCATTCGGCGATCCGGTCGCCGATCTGATGGAGGGCGGCTACGATTTTGCGATCAGGACCGGCGATCTCGACGAGCAATCCGGCGTGATCGCGCGGCGCATCGCGCGCCAGCGCATGGTGGTGTGCGGCTCGCGCGCGTATCTGAAGGCCAACGGCAGGCCGCGCACGCTCGACGAGCTCGGCCAGCACCGGGCGATCGTCTATCGCCGCCGGGGGCGCGCGCGCCCGTGGCTGTTCCCGCGCGACGGCCAGAAGCCGCGCGAGGTCTGGCCTGCCGGGCGGCTCAGGCTCGACGATCTCGAAGCCATCGCCGACGCTGCCGCGCGCGGCATGGGACTGGCGTGGCTGCCCTCCTGGCTGGTGCGCGAGCGCCTCGAGCGCGGCACGCTGGTCCGCGTTCTCGGCAACGAGGGTGAGCTTCCCTACGATTGCCATGCGCTGTGGCTGCCGACTCCGCGACTGCCGCTGAAGGTCCGGCTCGCGGTCGACGCGCTCGCAGCCGCGCTGCCGAAGCTCGTGGCGTAGCGCCAACGCGTTGTTCCACGATGCCCGTCGTGAGCGTTAACTCACCCTCCACCATGCCGGGAGGCTGGCGGCGGTAACCATAAGGCTTAACAGCGCGTCAACGCTCCCCCAACAAGTCTAACTGTTTCTAATGGGGGAGAATGGCCCGTGGACGCATTTGCATTCGAATTCATGGGATTGGCGATGATCGCGCTGTGTCTCGTCGTGCTGGCGATGCCGGCGGCGCGGCGGCCGTCGAAGAACATGCGCTACGAGTGACGCACCCGACGCGGCGCACGAGCCGCGCGGATCGGCGTGTCGCAGACAGGCGCCCTGCTCGGGCCGTCGTCTTCAATGGAAGAGATCGTTGATGTTGGACCACGTCTCCATCACCGTATCCAATATACGCGCCGCCGAGCCCTTCTACGACGTCGTGATGGCAGCGCTCGCCGTCACCAAGATCAGCAGCGGCGAGACATGGATCAGTTACGGCGAGCGCTGTGACGCCGATCATCCGGACCTGACCTATTTGCTGATCCGCCCCGGACCGGTGCCCGATGAAGCATACGGGCGGCATTGGTGCTTCAAGGCGCAACGCCGCGAGCAGGTTGACGCGTTCTGGCGTGCCGGACTTTCGGCGGGAGGATCCGACGAAGGCGCGCCGGGTCTGCGTCCCGAATATCATCCCCACTACTACGGGGCGTTTCTGCGCGACCCCGACGGCAACCGGATCGAAGCTGTCTGCCATCGGCGTTTCGCGTAACGCCGCATCGGGCGCGACGCGGACTTCACGCCACGCACCGGTCGCCCCGCCATCCCGGCACGTCAGCCTTGCCCGATCACGGCCACGCAGCCGGGTTGCGCGGTGCTATGGTCGCGTCGTCCTGCCCTCGTTTCCTTGATTCCCTGACATGACCGAGACCGCCTCGTCGCTGATCCATCCCGGCTGGTTTGCCGCGATTGCCATCCTGCTCTGGGCCACCAGCCTGCTGCCGGAATTCCTCACAGCGCTGCTGTTCTTCGCCGCAGTCGCCGTGTTCCACGCGGCGCCGCCGGACGTGCTGTTCTCAGGCTTCCAGTCGGAAGCGTTCTGGCTGGTGCTCGGCGGCTTCGTGATCGGCACCGCAATCCGCAAGGTGGGACTGGCCGACCGGATCGCGCGGCTGCTCGCAGACCATCTCAATGGCTCCTGGTTTCGGATGGTGGCCGGCGTGATCCTGCTGACCTATGCGCTGGCCTTCGTGATGCCCTCGAACATGGGCCGCATCGCGCTGTTGATGCCGATCATCCTGGCGCTGGCCGATCGCGCCGGCTTGGCGGAGGGATCGCCGGGCCGCGCCGCGCTCGCACTCGCCGTCGGCTTCGGCACCTATCAGCTCTCGGCCTCGATCCTGCCGGCGAACGTGCCGAACCTGATCATGACCGGCGCCGCCGAGCGCGCCTATGGCGTGCACTTCGAGTACATGTCGTATCTCGTGCTGCATGCGCCTGTCATCGGCATCCTCAAGGGGGGCGTGCTGATCGGGTGTCTGGTGTGGCTGTTTCCGGCATCGCCCAAGCCGATCGAGGGCGGCGCCGCGGCGATACCGATGAGCGCGGCCGAATGGCGGCTCTCGATCATCCTGCTTGCGACGCTCGCATTCTGGATGACGGACTCTCTGCACGGCGTCCGCCCGGCCTGGGTCGGGCTGGTCTCCGCATGCCTTTGCCTGCTGCCGCGCGTCGGCTTCCTCAACGGCGAGGAGTTCGCCGCCGGCGTCAATGTCCGCACCTGCATCTATCTCGGCGGCATTCTCGGGCTTGCCGCCGTGGTCGCGTGGTCGGGGCTCGGCACCGCGATCGGCGATCTCATTATTCCGCACCTGCCGCTCGATCCGGCGCGACCGGCGGCGGATTTCGCCTCGATGATCGGGCTTGCCAGCCTCTTGAATTTCGTCGTCACCGCCAACGGCGTCCCCGCGGTGTTCACGCCACTTGCCGCCTCGCTCGCCGCACACACCGGCCTCAGCCTTCCCACCGTGCTGATGTCGCAGGTGTTCGCCTATGCGACGCCGCTGTTGCCGTATCAGGCCGCGCCGATCGTGGTCGCCGCTGGCATGGCCCGCGTGCCGACCAGCGCGGCGGTCAAGATGTGCCTCGTCGTAGGCCTGATCTCCTTTGTCGTGCTGGCGCCGCTCTATCTCGTCTGGTTCCGGCTGCTCGGCTGGATCGGCTGACGGTCGTCGCGAGAATATCGCGCTTGGGCGTCGTCGATTGGCGATATGCTTGCGCTGATGACATGGAACGCAAGCCAGGGAATTGACGACGCTTGAACGATACCGACGTCCAGCACGCCAACACATCAGCCGCGAGGTCAGCACACTCGCCTCTCGAGGTGCTGCTCATTTTCCTCAAGCTCGGTGTGACCTGCTTCGGCGGGCCGATCGCGCATATCGGCTATTTCCGCGACGAGTTCGTCATCCGCCGGCGCTGGCTTGACGAACAGGCCTATGCGGATCTGGTCGCGCTCTGCCAATTCCTTCCGGGGCCTGCGAGCAGCCAGGTCGGCTTTTCGCTCGGCCTGATGCGCGCTGGCTATCTGGGCGCACTCGCGGCCTGGACCGGCTTCACGCTGCCCTCGGCGATCGCGCTGGTGCTGTTTGCTTTCGGCGCCGGCGGATTGAGCGGCCCGGCCGGCGCGGGCCTGGTGCATGGCCTCAAGCTAGTCGCGGTGGCGATCGTGGCGCAGGCGGTCTGGGGCATGGCGCGCTCGCTCTGTCCCGACCGCGAGCGCGCATCGATCGCGACGGTCGCGGCGCTCATCATCCTCGCGAGTTCCTCGTCGATCGCGCAGATCGGCGCCATTGTGCTCGGTGCCGTCGCCGGGCTGTGGTTCTGCCGGGCAGCGCAAGCGGCCGACGGCGTCACTCACATCGCGATGCCGGTGTCGCGCCGCGTTGGCCTCTGCGCAATGATCCTGTTCCTTGCCCTGCTGGTCGGGCTGCCGCTGCTCGCCCGCGCATGGCCCGGCCTCGGCCTGTTCGAAGCCTTCTACCGCTCCGGCGCGCTGGTGTTCGGCGGCGGCCATGTCGTGCTGCCGCTGCTCCGCGAAGCCGTGGTGACGCCGGGCTGGATCGGCGACGATGCGTTCCTGACAGGCTACGGCGCAGCACAAGCCGTGCCGGGCCCGCTGTTCACCTTCGCGGCCTATCTCGGCGCCGTGATCGGCGGCGTGCCGGGCGCGCTCGTCGGCATGGTCGGCATCTTCCTGCCGGGACTGCTCGTCCTGCTCGCGGCGCTGCCGTTCTGGGATGGCTTCCGCAAGCGGCCGGCGGCGCAGGCGATGATGCGCGGGGTCAACGCCGCCGTGGTCGGCATCCTCGGTGCCGCGCTCTACAATCCGGTCTGGACCAGCAGCGTGCAGCGTCCGCTCGATTTCGGCATGGCGCTATCAGGCTTCGTCCTGCTCATGGCATGGCGCGCGCCGCCGCTCGCGGTGGTCGTCCTCAGCGCGGCCGCCGGCATCGCCACCGGCCTCCTGCAATCGTGAACAGCGACGCCGCCCCCTCGCGGGCCAAATTAAGAACGCTTTCATGCCTGGCCGCCATCATTGAAGGCGTATGCCGAGCGTACCCAAACAACCGGATCCGACCCGGGTTCCCCTGCTCGACCTGCTGCGACTCGCCGCGGTCGGGGCCGTGATCCTGTACCATTACGGCTTCTGGGGCACGGCATCGCACGGCGTTCAGAAGGTGGCGTTGCCGTACCTCGCCCCGGTCGCCCAATACGGCTTCCTCGGCGTCCCCGTGTTCTTCACGATCTCCGGCTTCGTAATCGCCTACTCGGCCGAAGGCCGCACGCCGGTCGGATTTGCGATTGCGCGCTTCAGCCGGATCTATCCGACCTTCGTCATCTGCATGACGCTGACCTTCCTCACCACGCTGCTGCTGGGCCAGGTGTATTTCCACGTGACGTGGAGCCAATGGCTGGCAAACCTGGTCATCGCCGCGCCGATGCTCGGTCAGCCCTACATGGACGACGCCTACTGGTCGCTGGTGATCGAGGTCGTGTTCTACGTCTGGGTCGCACTGTTTCTGGCCTGGGGCATTTTCCCGCGGAAGATCGACACCATCATACTGGCGTGGATCGCCATCACCTTCGCCAACGAGCTGACGCTGGATATTCCGCTGTTCGAGAAGCTGTTCATGGCCGACGACAGCGGCTTCTTCGCCGTCGGGCTGCTGATCTACGAACATTACCGCGGACGGCGCGACACCAGGCTCTACAGCCTGCTGACGCTGTCGATGGGCACCGCGACGTTCCAGGCCGTGCACAAGCTGGAACGGCTCGGCGTCCACACCCATGGCAGCTTCGATCCGCGCGTCGTGACCGTGATCTGCATCGTCTCGCTCGGCATCGTGTTCGCCGCCACCCGGATCAAGTCGGTGCCGCTGCCGGACAGCGTCGTCAGGGCCTTGGGCGGCATCACCTATCCGCTCTATTTGCTGCACCTGCAACTCGGCTACGTGCTCCTGATCCTGATGACGCCAACGCCGGACGCGTTTTCGACCGCGCTCGTGGTGGCAGGCATGGTGGCGCTGGCATGGTTCGTCTGGCGCTTCCTCGAAGGTCCGGCGCATTATTTCGTCAGAACCAGGCTCACGACGCTGGCGTCACGGCACGGATGGCCGTCGCGCATTCGCGACGCGCGGATCGATCCGGGCCACGTCGCCGCCCCGGTCGAGGCCGGGCAAATCGCCAATCACTGATTGCGCCGCGACCAGCGATTGCGCGCCCATCCAGCGCAGAACACGGCATCGGCGCTATCGGGAATGGTCTGCGCGAACCACCAGTCGACATCCGGCGAGGTTTGTGTCCGCGGCTCATCGCGATAGCGAAGCTCGCCATAGGCGCCCCGCATCGCCATAGTCGCCTTCTCGATGGCCTGACGAGGGTACAGGGTTGCGGCCAGGCTGAGACAAAGCTCGTCGAGATCGCCCGCGTGTATCTCCGCCGAAATGGCCGGCACGACGCTTCGACATTGCGCGCGACCCAAGATGCAAATGACCGGATTTCGCGTCCGCCAGCACAGGCAGAATTCAGCCGGCGCCGCCGGATCACCGAACTCTGCCGTCATGGCCGCATCGAACATCCGCTTGAAAAAGCCGCTGCCCCGATAGCTGTCTCTGACTGCGGTGCCCGAAAGATAGATCACCGAGATGCCGGCAGCAGCCAGACGCTGAACGATCATGTAAGCCACGCATGCGCCGCCGCGGTGGAGCAGGACGATGCCGTGGTCGGCCTTGAACGGGGAGTGCCGGCGCGACCAGAATCTTTCTTCAGTCAGCCAATTGGTGTCGATGATGCTGTTGATGTCGTCGAGCACGGCATCGCGGCGATGCTCCGGGACATCAGAGGCGATTTGAAACAGCTCGCTGGTAACAGCCCCAGGCGGCGTCGCGATCAAGGCAGCTCCTTGTTGCTTATTAATCCAGTTCGGTCGGCAATCTTCCGTCGAAGCTCTGCATGTGTCACATCGACGAACAAATTCGGAATGTTGTCGGCGCGATGCAACAGCCATGCCGCGACGACCATAATCGCAATTCCGGCCGCGCTCACCACGAGCTGTGCGATGACCGCGCCGCTGTATTGGGTCAAGACCCAATGGGCGGAGAATGAAAGCAAGACCCCGAGGCAAAAGATCGGAAGCGAATGCTCGCCGCACAAGGTCAGCGGACGCAATGATCGGGACTTCAGCGGCGGCCAGTCCCGCGGAATCAGGCCATGGACAACCACCGCGAGCGCGAGAAAGTGGGTCAAGCGCAACATATCCAAGTCCGTTTTGTCGATCGGGTAGATGAACTTCATCAACCATCCCGGTATGAACGCCTCCAGCGCATGGAAATGCCAGGTCATCACGATCAGGAACGAAAAGATCAGCCAGGCAATCGCGACAGCCGCGACGATCCGCGACTGGATGAGTCTCGATATCTGCGACAACGCGCCCACACCACACCACTGGCCGAAGACAAACAGCAACTGCCAACAAAATGGATTGAAGTACCACGTTGTGCCCGGCGGATAGGAGGCGATGTTCCAATCGAACCATCGCGCCAGCACGTAGAGAACAATCGAGGCCAGCAAGGTGAGATTGGGGCGACGCACCAAGCCCCAGATGACCAGTGGGGCCGCGAGCAGCAAGACAATGAACAGCGGCAGCACGTCGAGATCCACGGGCTTGTATCGCAGGGTGAGCGCCTGCCCGATCAGGATATCCGGATGCTGGAGAAAATTGAAAACGTTGAATTCGTTTTCATACATCGGGTTGTCGAGCCGTCGGGAGGTTCTCGCGACCTGGGCCGTGAAGATCAGGAACAGCATGATATGCGCCGCGTAGATATGCGCGGCCCGCGTCCACAGCCGCTTCGCTGCAGACAGCAGGAATCCTGAAGCGATGATCGGGCCGTATATGAAGCCGGCAAGATAACCCGAGATGAAAACGAAGAACTCCGCAGCGTCGCTGAAGCCGTAGTTGCGCAGCGTTATCCAGCCGATGGCTCCATCATTGGGGATGTGATCCAGAAATATCATCCACAACCCGAGCCCTCTGAACAGGTCGAGCCGAACATCGCGTTCGATCGTTTCCTCGATCTGGTTCGCGTGGTGGAGCTCCATCGGACGACCCTCACTCGGCTGCTTCTGAGATCGCGATAGCTGCACCCGTCGGAGCCTGAATTCGCGTCGGGCCGGAATGCGTTAGCCGACAGCGAATCCGGCTCAGCAGGGGAAGATCATTGACATCCTTATACTCTCGCGTGCCATCGCCGTCCAAGTGCCGCTCCCATTCCAGCTCGTGGTGCTGACGAGAGCACGCGAAGCGGACGGTGAAGTCGTGTGGTCCTGACGCCCTAGAGCGGCCAAACGAAGAGCAAGACTCGGGCGACTCATGTTGCGAGAATGCGAAGATGCGTCCACAGCCTCAACTGTCATCGCCCGGCTCGACCGGGCGATCCAGTACGCCGCGGCTTCTCGGCTCAAGCACAGGCGTCTCTGGAATGCCGGATCGCCCGGTCAAGCCGGGCGATGACACCGAAGACGGGGTTCGCCAATGACGGTGCGTTGCCATACGAGGCCGGGGCCGCGATCCCCCGACCAGCGAATTCCGGTGGTTATGGGCCCTGGCTTTCGCCAGGACGACGGCCGGATTCGGGGCACAACCGGGCCGAAAACGCCCTCGAATCGCGCCCAATCACTTCAAAAATGCCCTGTTCCTCACCCGGTGCAGAGCCAAAATCCCTGCAAGACCCTTGACATAGCTGCCCTTTCGGCAGAACGCGTGTGGTCAAGCCGTCATGGACTGTTCATGGATCTGATTAGCACGACCTCCGACCTCGCCGCCGCCTGCGACCGGCTCGCCCAACACAAGGTCATCACCGTCGACACCGAGTTCCTGCGGGAGACGACCTACTATCCCCTGCTCTGCGTCGTGCAGATGGCGAGCGCGGATGAAGCCGTCGTGGTCGACGCGCTGGCGCCCGGCATCGACCTCAAGCCGCTGTTCGAACTGATGTCGAACGAAGCCGTGCTGAAGGTGTTTCATGCCGCGCGGCAGGACATCGAAATCGTCTGGCACCTCTCCGGCACGATCCCGCATCCGATCTTCGACACCCAGGTCGCCGCCATGGTGCTCGGCTATGGCGACAGCATCGCCTATGACCAGCTGGTCGATCGCGTCACCGGCCACCGCCCCGACAAGACCCACCGCTTCACCGACTGGTCGCGCCGCCCGCTGAGCGAGGAGCAGCTGCATTACGCCGTCTCCGACGTCACCCATCTGCGCGAAGTGTTCGCGGCACTCGACGCCGATCTGAAGAAGCGCGACCGCAGCGACTGGGTCAGCGAGGAAATGGAAATCCTGACCTCGCCGAAGACCTACGACTTCCATCCCGAGCGCGCCTGGGAGCGGCTCAAAACCCGCGTCCGCAAGCCGCGCGAGCTCGCGGTGCTGATCGAGGTTGCCGCATGGCGCGAGCAGGAGGCGCAGAGCCGCGACGTGCCGCGCTCGCGCGTGCTCAAGGACGACGCGGTCGGCGACATCGCCACCCATGCACCGACGTCGCTGGACAAGCTCGGCAATCTGCGTTCGCTGCCGAAGGGTTTCGAGCGCTCGAAATGGGGGGCCGACATCATCGCCGCGGTGCAGCGCGGACTGGCCCGCGACCCGGCGACGCTCCCCAAGCTGGAAAAGCCGAGAAACAATTCCAACGGCGCGGCGACCGTCGAGCTGTTGAAGGTGCTGCTCCGCATGACCTCGGAGCGCCACGGCGTCGCCAGCAAGGTGATCGCCACCGTCGACGACCTCGAGCAGATCGCCGCCAGCGATGAGGCCGAGGTCGGCGCCCTGCACGGTTGGCGGCGCGAACTGTTCGGCGAGGCGGCGCTCAAGCTCAAGCGCGGGCAGCTCGCTCTTGCGATCGACAAGGGCCGCGTGGTGCGGGTGGATCGGGGCTAGCAAACCAGGTCCCGGCGCGTCCGGCCGTCGGTCAGTGGCCGAACGCTCGGCGCCCAAGTTCGACCGGCACAGGCTGAGGTTGCGTCAGGCGAAACCAGCGCGCTTGCTAAGGCGCAGATTTCGTGTTGCAATCCCTTCACAATCGGATTGCGGCCGTTCGACTGTGCGTTTCACGACGTTGATAGCCAAGGCTTCGACAGGCGAAACTTCGGACTTGAAGACCTTGGATATAGTGACCCGGGAATTGAACAGACAGCGGAAAGCCCGCTTGTGGCGTGGCACGTGGAAAACGTGGCCGCGTCTTTTTTATGTCTAGACTGGGAGAGAGACGATGCCGAAGGGTACCGTCAAATGGTTCAACCCGACCAAAGGCTACGGGTTCATCAAGCCGGCCGTCGGCGACAAGGATGTGTTCGTTCACATCTCGGCGGTCGAACGCGCAGGTCTCAGCACATTGAACGAGAACCAGACCGTCGAGTACGAGCTGGTGGAGAACCGCGGCAAGGCGTCGGCAGAGAACCTCAAGGTTCACTGAACGCCGCTGCTAGCGGAATTCATCCTGATGCCTCCCCCGGCCGCATCACCCGGGGGATTGCTCTCGGGGATCTCTTGCGCAACCACGCGCTAGGGCGCCGGCGCGATCAGCGTGCTGCCGGTTGCGGCGCTGCCTTGCGTCCTGCAGAGATCGCCTTCGAGCTTGAGCCGGCCGCTCGCCAGCAGCCGCAGCGCCTCCGGATAGATCCGATGCTCGATGGTGATCACGCGTGCGGCGAGCGTCTCCGGCGTGTCGTCGTCAGCCACGGTGACCGCGCCCTGCATCACGATCGGTCCGGCGTCGGTCTCCGGGATCACGAAATGCACCGTCGCACCGGACAGCTTGACCCCTGCACGCAAGGCCTGGCCGTGCGGATCGAGGCCGGGAAAGCAGGGCAGCAGCGACGGATGGATGTTGAGCATCCGCCCGTACCAGTGCCGCACGAATTCCGCGGTGAACAGCCGCATGAAGCCGCCGAGGCAGATCAGCTCGACCTGGCTGTCGTCGAGCACCCGCTGCAGCGCCGCCTCGAAACCCGCGCGGTCCTTGCCGAACGGCTTGCTCTCGATGACGACGGTTGGAATGCCGCTCGCGGCCGCCTTCTCGAGCCCGGGAGCATTAGGACGGTTGGAGATCACGGCGACGATCTCGGCCGGAAAATCCGCAGCCTTCGCAGCCTCGATCAGCGCGGCCATGTTGGAGCCGCGGCCGGAAATGAGGATGGCTGTGCGGCGCTTCATCGCGAGAGATCGAGATGACCGTGATAGACCACGCGATGCTCGTCCTTGGCCTCGATCACTTCACCGAGCAGCGTCACGGTCTCGCCGCCGGCGGTGAAGGCCTCGGTCACCGCATCGACCGCGTCAGCCTTGACGATCGCGATCATGCCGATGCCGCAGTTGAAGGTGCGCAGCAGCTCGAGCTCGGCGATACCGCCCTGCTCGGCCAGCCATTTGAACACCGGCAGCACCGGCAGCCGCGCCAGGTCGATGCCGACGCCGAGATGCTTCGGCAGCACGCGCGGGATATTGTCGGTGAAGCCGCCACCGGTGATGTGGGCGAGCCCCTTCACCGCGCCGGTCTCGCGGATCGCGCGCAGGCAGGATTTCACATAGAGCTTGGTCGGCGTCAGCAACGCCGCACCGAGCGTCATGACCGGTGCGAACGGCGCCGGCGCATCATAGGCCACGCCGGACAGCTCGACGAGCTTGCGCACCAGCGAGTAGCCGTTGGAGTGCACGCCCGAGGACGCCAGCCCGATCACGGCGTCGCCGGCCGCGATATCCCCGGTCGGCAGCAGGGTGCCGCGTTCGGCCGCGCCGACCGCAAAGCCGCCGAGGTCGTAATCGCCGTCCTTGTAGAGGCCGGGCATCTCGGCGGTCTCGCCGCCGATCAGCGCGCAACCGGATTCGCGGCAGCCCTCGGCGATCCCCGCGACGATCTGCGCGGTGGCCTCCGGATCGAGCTTGCCGCAGGCGAAATAGTCGAGGAAGAACAGCGGTTCCGCGCCCTGCACGACGAGGTCGTTGACCGACATCGCGACCAGGTCGATGCCGATGCCGCCATGGATGCCGGTCTCGATCGCGATCTTCAGCTTGGTGCCGACGCCATCGGTCGCGGCCACCAGGACCGGATCCTTGAAGCCCGCGGCCTTGAGGTCGAACAGCCCGCCGAATCCGCCGATCTCGGCGTCAGCACCAGGCCGTGCGGTGGCCCGCACCATCGGCTTGATCAGATCGACCAGACGATTGCCGGCGTCGATATCGACACCCGAATCCGCGTAAGTGAGCCCGTTTTTGCGCTCGGTCATGCCCAATTCCAGATGATAAGGGGCTGGTTACGAGGAATTCCGCCCCCGCGCAATGGCTCGCGGCAATGCTGCCGCGATACTATGTAGATAACACCCGGCCACCGCGCAAAAGAGCCGGATATCGAGTAAAATCAGGCTTCTAGCCGGGAAGCGATTCAAGTTGAGCATTCCGAACATCATCACCCTCGCCCGCATCATCCTGGTGCCGGTGATCGTCTGGGCCATCGTGTCGAGCCAGATGGAGATCGCGTTCGCGATCTTCGTGATCGCCGGCGTCTCGGACGCGGTCGACGGTTTCCTTGCCAAGCGCTTCAACATGGCGAGCGAGCTCGGCGCCCTGCTCGACCCGCTCGCCGACAAGGCGCTGCTGGTGTCGATCTATGTCGCGCTCGGAATCTGGGGCGCGGTGCCGCGCTGGATTGTGATTCTCGTGGTGTCGCGCGACATCATGATCGTCTCCGCCGTGATTGTGTCATGGTTGTTCGACAAGCCGGTGGAGATGAAGCCGCTGATGGTGTCGAAGTTGAACACGGTGGCACAGGTCGCGTTCGCGGCTTTGGTGCTGGCCTCGCTCGGCTTCGGCTTTCAGCCGCATCCCTACGACGTGATCCTGATGGGACTGGTCACAATCTTTACTTTGGGTTCGGTGTCCCTCTATCTCGTGGAGTGGGTGCGGCACATGAGCACGATCGAGGCTCGGTAGCGCACGATCCCGGAAAAGTGGAAACCGGTTTTCCCGCGACAAACGCGAAGCGTTTGCGCAGGGATCATGCTAAAATAAAGTGGTTTGGAGATTTGCGTGGCAGGTAGCGTTCAACCTCGTCAATTGGCCTTGGCCCTGCCGCACGAGGAGAAGCTGACCCGCGACGATTTCCTCGAGGGACCCGCCAATGAGGCAGCGCTGGCGCTGATCGACGGCTGGCCCGACTGGCCGAACCGAATCATGCTGCTGGTGGGGCCTGACGGCTCCGGCAAGAGCCACCTCGCCGCGATCTGGGCCGAGATCGCCGGCGCGCGCTCGACCGCGGCACATGCCCTGACAGCCGACGCGGTGCCCACTGCTCTCGCTACCGGCGCGCTGGTGGTCGAGGATTTGAGGCCGGCCGATTTCGACGAGCGCGCGATGTTCCATCTGATGAATCTCGCGCGTCAGGACGATGCCTTCGTGCTGATCACGGCGCGCGTCCCGCCGTCGGCGTTCGAGATCGAGCTGCGCGATCTGCGGTCGCGGCTCCGCGCTGTGCCGACGGTGACGCTGCTGCCGCCCGACGACCAGCTGTTCCGCGGCCTGATCGTCAAATTCTGCGCCGACCGCCAGATGAGCGTGGACGAGCCGCTCGTCAGCTACCTGACCAACCGGATCGAGCGGTCCTATGCCGCCGTCCGCCAGGCGGTCGAGCTCCTGGATACCGAGGCGCTGCGGCTCGGCCGGCCGGTGACCCGGGCGCTGGCGGCGGAGCTGTTGCGCGATGCTTGAGCAGTCCCGCGGCTTGACGGCGCAGGCCAGCGGAACATCAATGTCATCGAAACGTCATCGCAATATCACATGGTCTGCGCGGCCCTCGGCTAGACCGCCCCAGCCCCCTGCCCGGAATTGGACCAGCACTTGATGGACTCGGCACAAGCACCTGAAATCAAAGAGAAAGAGGCGGAGCTCCCGCCCGTCCCCGCGATCGCGAGCAGCCCCGAGCGGTTCATCAACCGGGAGCTGTCCTGGCTGCACTTCAACCGCCGGGTGCTCGAGGAATCGGTCAATCTCGGCCATCCCCTGCTGGAGCGGGTCCGCTTCCTGTCGATTTCGGCGAATAACCTCGACGAGTTCTTCATGGTCCGCGTCGCCGGCATCAAGGCCCAGGTCCGCGAAGGCATTGCCGAACGCAGCCCGGACGGCCTGCTGCCGGCCGAGCAGCTCGTGATGATCAACAAGACCGTCTCGCAACTCGCCTCCGACCAGCAGGCGATCTGGAGCGACCTGCGCGAGTTCCTGTCCAAGGTCGGCATCCAGCTGGTCGACGGGCGCGACGTCACCAAGTCCGAACGCACCTGGATCGAGGATCACTTCCTCCACAACATCTTCCCGCTACTGACGCCGCTGGCGATCGACCCGGCGCATCCGTTCCCGTTCATCCCGAACCTCGGCTTCACGGTGGCGCTGCAATTGTCGCGGATCGCCGACGGCAAGGCGATGAACGCGCTGATCCGCATGCCCGGCAAGATCGACCGCTTCATCCGCATTCCCTCAACCAAGGAAGGCGCGCCGGCCCGCCTGATCACGCTCGAGCAGGCCACCGGCCTGTTCATCGGCCGCCTGTTCCCCGGCTACACCGTCAAGGGCCAGGGCGCGTTTCGCATCATCAGGGACTCCGAACTCGAAATCGAGGAAGAGGCCGAAGACCTCGTGCGCCTGTTCGAGACCGCGCTCAAGCGCCGCCGGCGCGGATCGGTGATCCGGCTCGAGATCGAGGCCACGATGCCCGAAGAGCTGCGCGTCTTCGTGCAGCACGCCTTGTCGGCCGCAGACGATGAAGTGATCCTGGTCGACGGCGTGCTCGCGATGAACGAGCTGTCGCAGCTCACCCGGCTCAATCGCCCCGACCTCGAATTCCCGCCCTACGTGCCGCGCCATCCCGAGCGCGTGCGCGACCATGGCGGCGATATCTTCGCCGCGATCAGGCAGAAGGACCTCGTGGTCCACCACCCCTACGAATCCTTCGACGTCGTCGTCCAGTTCCTGCAACAGGCGGCGCGCGATCCCGACGTGGTCGCGATCAAGCAGACGCTCTATCGCACCTCGAACAACTCGCCGATCGTGCGCGCGCTGGCGGACGCCGCCGAAGCCGGCAAGTCGGTGACCGCGCTGATTGAACTGAAGGCGCGCTTCGACGAGGAAGCCAATATCCGCTGGGCGCGCGACCTCGAACGCGCCGGCGTCCAGGTCGTCTACGGCTTCATCGAGCTGAAGACGCACGCCAAGCTGTCGATGGTGGTGCGCCGCGAGGGCGGCAATCTCACGACCTATGTGCACACCGGCACCGGCAACTACCATCCGGTCACCGCCCGCATCTACACCGACGTCTCCTACTTTACGTCGGACCCGATCATCGGCCGTGACGTCGCGCGGGTGTTCAACTACATCACCGGTTATGCCGAGCCGAGCGACATCGAGAAGATGGCGGTGTCGCCGCTGACATTGCGCAAGCGGATCATCGAGCACATCCACGGCGAAATCGCCCACGTCAAGCATGGCCGGTCCGGCGCGATCTGGATGAAGATGAACGCGCTGGTCGACCCTGACATCATCGACGCGCTGTATGAGGCCTCGCAGGCCGGCGTCTCGATCGAGCTCGTGGTGCGCGGCATCTGCTGCCTGCGGCCCGGACTCCCGGGATTGTCGGAGAACATCCGCGTCAAATCGGTGATCGGCCGGTTCCTGGAACACGGCCGAATCTATTGCTTCGGCATGGGCCAAGGCCTGCCGAGCGCAAAAGCTGCTGTGTATATCTCGTCCGCCGACATGATGCCGCGGAACCTCGACCGCCGCGTCGAGGTGCTCTGTCCGCTGCAAAATCCCACGGTGCATCAGCAGGTTCTCGAACAGATCATGGTCGCGAACCTGAAGGACACCGAGCAGAGCTGGCAATTGTTGCCGGACGGATCGTCAACGCGTATGAAGGCCGCGAAAGGCGAAGAGCCTTTCAATCTGCATGACTATTTTATGACAAATCCGAGTCTGTCCGGCCGTGGTAAGTCTCTCAAGGAATCTTCACCGCGCCGTCTCACGCGTCGTAACGAGCGTCAGCAGCCATCGTCTTAAGGGGGCCTTACGGTGAAGCGGCCGCGGAAGCGCGCTTCCAGCGTCGCTGTGATCGATATCGGCTCGAACTCGGTTCGTCTCGTGGTTTACGAGGCGATGGCGCGCAGCCTCATCACCATCTTCAACGAGAAGGCGCTGTGCGGGCTCGGACGCGAGGTGCAGAGCACCGGTCTGCTCGCAACCGATGCGGTGAACAAGGCGCTCACGGCGCTGCGCCGCTTTCGCGCGCTGTGCCGGATCCAGCAGGTCGGCCGCGTCTACGCGATTGCGACCGCGGCCTGCCGCGATGCCAAGAACGGTCCGGACTTCATCGCCCAGGCCGAACGCATCTGCGGCGCCAAGATCGAGATTCTCACTGGGCCACGTGAAGCGAAGCTGTCTGCGCTCGGCGTCGTCTCGGGCGTGCACAATCCGAACGGCATCGTCGGCGATCTCGGCGGCGGCTCGCTCGAACTGATCGACGTCAAGGGCAACCGCGTGCGCAGCGGCGTGACGCTGCCGCTCGGCAGCCTGGCACTGCAGGACCTCTCGAACAAATCGCTCAAGCGCGCCGAACGCATCGTCAA
Source organism: Bradyrhizobium sp. ma5 (assembly GCF_042258955.1). Lineage (NCBI taxonomy): Bacteria > Pseudomonadati > Pseudomonadota > Alphaproteobacteria > Hyphomicrobiales > Nitrobacteraceae > Bradyrhizobium > Bradyrhizobium sp. ma5. Next base: position 4,137,204 of record NZ_CP170156.1, on the reverse strand, counting down.
GAACGAACTGCTCGGCGTCGCCCAGCTCAAGACCGGCCGCGGCCGCACCTTCTACGCGGTCGGCGGCACCTGGCGCGCGCTGGCGCGCATCCACATCATCCAGAGCGGCTACCCGCTCAAGGTGATGCACGGCTATTCGATTCCGGCGGCGGACGCGCTCGACTTCGCGCAGCGGCTGCGGCGGCTCGCCGCCACCAACATGCTCGCCAATATCGAATCCATCGCAGATGCGCGGCGGCCGCTATTGGCCTATGCCGCGCTCGTGCTCGAATACATCATCCGCGTGGCCCAGCCGAAGACCATCGTGTTCTCGACCTTCGGCGTGCGCGAGGGCCTGCTCTACGAGATGCTGCCGCAGGCCGAACGCGCCAAGGACGGCTTGGTCTGTGCCGCGCAGAACCTCAACGAATTGCTGTCGCGCTCTGCCCGCCACGCCCAGGAGCTGACGGCGTGGACCGACCGGCTGGTCCGCGTCGTCCGGCTGCGCGAGACCGAGGAAGACCGCAGGCTGCGTCACGTCGCCTGCCTGCTCTCCGACATCGGCTGGCGCGTGCATCCCGATCATCGCGGCGAGGAAACCCTCAGCCTGATCATGAACGGCAATTTCGGCTCGATCACCCATCAGGGCCGTGCCTTCGTCGCGCTGTCGGTGTTCTATCGCTACGCCGGCCTCAGCGAGGAGAACGAGCCGCCGCCGCAGATCCGCGCGCTGGTGACGCCGGCGATGGACGAGCGGGCGCGTGTGCTCGGCGCAGCGTTCCGTGTCGCGCACCTGATCACGGCGGCGCGCACCGGCGTGCTGCCGGCGACACATTTCCGCACCCAGGGCCGCAAGCTGATGCTGGTGTTCGAGCATCGGATGGTGGATCTGGTCGCCGACCGCGTCGGCAGCCGCTTCAAGCAATTGGCGCGGCTGGTCGGGCGTGCCGGCTCGATCGTGCGGCGCTAGGAGCGTTTCTGGATCGAACCGGACTTCCCTTCCCGGGGGATTCGATTTGAGAACTCCGCCGGCCGTTACGGCCGAAGCAGAATAGACCCGACAGTTGCGCCTTGCTCGAGACGGAGATGGGCGGTGGCCGCATCGCTCAGTGCAAGCTCGGCGCCAATCTTGATCTTCAGACCGCGTCCGAGTTGCTCAAACAGGGCCGCCGTCGCACGGGCGTAGGATTTCGGATCGCCGGCATAGGCAAGGAAGCTGGGCCGCGCGAGTGACAATGACCGACGGGGTCCCAACTCGCCGAGCGCGATTGCCGGCAAGGATCCGCCGGCTTGGCCGACGCTGATGACCGTGCCGAACGGCTTCATCGCATCGAGCGTCCGAGTCAGAGTCTCTCCGCCCACACCGTCATAGGCGATGTCGACGCCGGTACCGTTGGTCAGACGACGCACCTCCGCAACAAAATCAGTCTCGCGATACAGGATCGCGTGATCGAGGCCATGGCTGCGCGCAAGCTCCGCCTTGTCGAAGGACCCGACCGTACCGATCACGGTTGCGCCGAGGCGCTTTGCCCACTGCGTAAGGATCAATCCAAGTCCGCCCGCAGCGGCGTGCACGAGCACCACCATGCCCTGGCGAACCGGGCACACGCGATCGAGCAGCATGTGCGCGGTGATGCCGCGCAACATGGCGGCCGCTGCGGTCTGGTCGTCGATGCCGTCAGGAATGCGCACCAACCTGCTGGTCGGCAGGTTGCGGGCTTCGGCATAGCCGCCGAGCGGCAGGCCGGCATAGGCGACACGGTCACCGATGCGGAACGCTTTGACCTCGGTCCCGACCGCTTCCACGACGCCGGCACCCTCCACTCCGAGCACGGCCGGCATGCCGGGTACGGGATAGAGCCCCATGCGCTGGTAGATATCGACAAAGTTAACTCCGATCGCGGTTTGACGCAGCCGCACCTCATCGGCCGCCGGACGCGGAAGGTCCGCGCGAACCGGCTTGAGGACGTCGACACCGCCGGGCGCGGTCATGGCAATGCTCAGGGTCATTGGTGGTCTCCAGTGATAGGACCAACTTAGGGGGAGCACCTGCGCGCAAGAATTCCTTATCCGCGCGCAGTTTCTGTGCAAAAATTCGCATATGGATTGGGATGACCTCCGTTTCTTTGCCGAATTGGTGCGCCAGGGCAATCTCTCGGCCACCGCCCGCCGGCTTCGTGCCGACCACTCGACGGTCGCCCGGCGCGTCGACAGCCTGGAGCGCGCGCTCAAGATCAAGCTGTTCGATCGCCTGCCACGCGGATACGTGCTGACGGCCGAAGGCGAACGCATCGCCGAGCGCGTCGGCGCGCTTGAAGAAGCCGTCTCTCGATCCAGCGCCTTGAAGGCGGTGAAGCGGCGGTCAATGGCCGGGTCAGAATCAGCGCGCCGCCTGCCTTCGCGAGTCTCTGGCTGGTCCCGCGGCTTGCGGCCTTGGGCCGCAATCATCCCGGTCTCGTTCTCGACGTCCTCGGCGCGACTGCGGCAGCAAGCCTCGCACGCCGGGAAGCCGACATCGCGTTGCGGCTGTCGCGCCCCGAGGACGGCGGCTTGACGATCCGCAACCTGGGTCGCTTGCGATACGGGATCTATGGTGCGCGCACCTACCTCGACGAGGTCGCTGAGGAAGAGCGGGTCTTTCTGGCCTACGACGAGGCGCTTGACGCCTCCCCGCAGCAACGCTGGTTACGCAAATTCGCCGGGGACCGGCCCATTGTGATGCTGGCCAACGACCTGGTGTCCTTGATTTCGGGTGCTCGCGCCGGGATGGGGCTCGCCGCCGTACCCCACGTGCTCGCGGTGGACTGCAAGGAGCTCCGTTGCGTGGCCGAAAGCGAGGAAGCCACGCGCCAATTGTGGCTCGTCTATCACCCCGACATCGGTCGCTCGGCGCGCATCCGCGTCGTGATCGATCACCTCGTGGCGATCACCCAATGCCTGAGGTGAGCCGGGACATCCCGTAGCAACCCTTCTGCGCGTTTGCGCACACGAACTGCGCAAAGATCGGGAGTTCTCCTCCGCACCATCGCGATGCACAGGTCGCTGGCAGGCAAATGCCCGTCGCGCAAAGGAGGACGAATCGATATGGCAAACGTATCGCTGGTGGAACATGACGCTGCTGAGCACGTATGGCTGCTACCGGAAGTGCTTCATGGCAAGGACACTTCGAGCCCGGCTGACTTTCTCGCGCTCGACTCGCTGCTCACGCCTGCGGAGCGTGGTGAACGCGATGCCGTGAGGCAGTTCGTCGAAAAAGAACTGAGTCCGCATACGCGGGATTGGTTCAAGATAAGGCCGCCGCTTCGCGAACTGACGAGATTGTTCGGCCAGCACCGAATGTTCGGCAGATTGATCGGGGAGACTGCGGCCCGGATTCCGCCCGCGGTCTCTTTCGGCCTGCAGATGCTCGAGCTCGAAGCTGGCGACACGGCCTTTCGGCAGCTCGTCTCGACGCAGGACAACCTCGTGATGTTTGCATTGGCCGAGTACGGTTCGCCGGAGCAGCGCTCGGAATGGTTGCCGCAGCTTGTCACAGGCGAGGCCGTCGGCTGCTTCGCGATGACGGAGCCCACTGCCGGCAGCGATGTCGCCGGCATGCAGACGGTGGCCCGACGAGATGGTCCCGATTGGGTACTTAACGGCGAGAAGCGCTGGATCACCAACGGTGTGGATGCCGACGTTGCGATCGTTTGGGCGAAGACCGACGAGGGCATTCGCGGCTTCGTCGTCCCGACCCGAACCGCGGGCTTCAGCGCCGTGGACATCGGCGACAAGGTGGCGATGCGCCATTCCTCCTCCACGGAGCTTGGCCTCCGCAACGTTCGGCTGCCGGCATCGGCATTGCTTCCCCTCGCCTCCGGCTCGCGCGCGCCGCTGTCCTGCACCAGCGAAGCGCGCTACGGGATTCTCTGGGGCGCGGCGGGAGCGGCGCGCGACTGCTTCCTTGCCGCGCTGGAGCGATCACTTGCGCGAACACAATTCGGCCGTCCGCTGGCGAACTTCCAGCTTACGCAGCAGCGCCTTGCGGTGATGTGCTCGAAGGTTGGCCACGCCACGATGCTCGCCATTCATCTGGGCCGCCTGAGAGAACAGGGCTGCGTGACCGCCGCGCAGCTCAGCCTCGGCAAGCTGCAGAACGTTCAGGCAGGTCTTGAAGTCGCACGTGAAGCTCGCGCCCTGCACGGCGGTGACGGCATTACGTTGGAATTCTCGCCGATCCGCCACATGATCAATCTCGAGGCTGTCTCGACGTACGAAGGCACGCATGAAATTCATACGCTTGCCGTCGGACGCGCGCTGACCGGGATCGATGCGTTCCGTTGACGATCGGACGGCCCGCCTGAAGCGGGACATCGCAGGTGCGCGTCACGCCGCCTTGGCGGCGTGCTTGGCCTTGCGGAGCGTGTGACGGCGCCAGATCGATCCCATGACCAGCACCACGACGATGCCGAGCACGGCGAGCGTGATCTCGCCGCCATTGCCGCCATGGGCGAATTGCGGCGACATCCCGATCGAGGTCAGCCAGGAATCGAGCCTGGCACCGAGCGGTCCGGCGAACAGCGCATTCAGCTTGGGATGCACGGCCGGATCGGTCGCGATGACGTCGCCCGCGATCCAGCCGAGCAACGCGGCGCCGGCCCAGACCAGGACCGGCAGCTTGGTGAGCAGCGCCATGATCAGCGCCGCACCGGCCACGATCAGGGGAACGCTGATCGCAAGTCCGAGCACCAGCAGCGGTACGCTGCCATTGGCGGCAGCGGCAACCGCGATCACATTGTCGAGGCTCATCACGATGTCGGCGACCACGACGATCTGAACCGCGGCCCACAGATGCGAGGCTGCGTGCACGCTGTCTTCGTCCTCCTGCTCCGGCACCAGGAGCTTGGCGGCGATCACGATCAGCGCCAATCCACCGACCAGCTTCAGATAGGGAAGCTCCATCAGGCTGGCGACGATGCCGGTGAAGATGACGCGCAGCAGCACCGCCGCGGCGGCACCGAGAATCATGCCCCAGAGGCGCTGGCGCGGCGCGAGCCCGCGGCAGGCGAGCGCGATCACGAGCGCGTTGTCGCCCGACAGCAGGACATTGATCCAGATGATCTTGCCGACGGCGACCCAGAAGGTCGGGGTCGCCATCTCGTTCTTGAACTCGGTGAAGAACGCGCCGATGTACGCCGGATCAAAGATCTGCCACAGCCAGTCCACAGCGAGTCCTATTCGGCCTTATGGCCGCCCCTGGCGGCGGTGGTTCGCCGCTCCCAGTTCATTTCGACGCGGTCTCCCCAGGAGACCGCGTCACTTCAGTTGTGCGGCGTCAGCCGACGATCTCGTTGCCGGCGAAGAACTGCGCGATCTCGATCACCGCGGTCTCCGGCGCATCCGAACCGTGCACCGAATTCTCACCGATCGACTTCGCATAGAGCTTGCGGATGGTGCCTTCGGCGGCCTTCGACGGATCGGTCGCGCCCATCACGTCGCGATACTTCAGGATGGCGCCCTCGCCTTCCAGCACCTGGACCACGACCGGGCCGGAGGTCATGAAGTCGACCAGTTCGCCGAAGAACGGGCGTGCCTTGTGGACGGCATAGAAGGTTTCGGCCTGGCCGCGGGTCATCTGGATGCGCTTCTGCGCCACGACCCGCAGGCCCGCCTTCTCGATCACCGCATTGACCGCGCCGGTCAGGTTGCGCTCGGTGGCGTCGGGCTTGATGATCGAAAAGGTGCGTTCAATCGCCATGATTTCGTCCTTGTAAACGGTGGCTGGGAGTTGCCGGGGCTTATATCGGCGCGATGGGGTAACGGCAAGCGACCCTGTGACGCGTTAGCCTTTAGTTTTGATGGATTTTCACGACAAAAACCGTCGTCCGGGCGGTCTGTGGACAGCGACAGGCTCGGCCAACTTACCGCGATTTCACTTAGGTGAACCCATTCTGACAGCGCCGTGCCGCTGCCGTTCAGCTGCAGCCGCCTAGGCTCTACACCGATCGGACGCCTTGCTGGCCCCCCATCCGCAAGCCTCACAGGACGTCTCGGGAAACGATGTCACCGCGGGCGCGTCACGCGCGCCCATACCTCGAGGAGACGATCATGTTACGCAAATTATCGCTCGCTGCCGTTGCCGCAATTTCGCTCGGTGCCGCTGCACTCGCCCCGACCTCCGCCTCGGCCTGGGGTGGTTGGCATGGCGGCTGGCACGGCGGATGGCACCACGGCTGGTGGGGCGGCCCGCGCGTCATCGTCGGTGGGCCGGCCTACTACGGCGGCTATGGCTACGGTGGCGGTTGCTATGTGCGCCGCATCGTGCCGACCCCGTGGGGTCCCCGCTGGCGTCTGGTCAACCGCTGCTACTGATCCATCTGTTCTGTCGACTGCTCCCCTGACTTGCATCGCCCCGGCCTCGCGCCGGGGCTTTTTTGTGCCCGCCTGGGAACCCGCCTCGCTACCTCAAGGCGACAGTAAGGCGGAACCGAAACCAAATTCGGGGGTCGCGACTTGTCATGGCAGGATTTACGAAGCACGCGAGATGGAACTCGCCAAGAAACATTCCAAGGCACATGCCAAGAGCCATGACGATGACAATGACCCAGACCGACAACGATCCCGATCAGATTGATCGCAAGACCTGCCGTTACATCTGCGATGCCGTGGGTGAACGACTCCAGCAAAGCATGCGGCCAGAACCCGCACTTTCGTCCCGCTTGCAACAGCTGCTCGAGGAAATGCAACGCCGGGAAAACGAGCGCCATTAGATAATGCGGGCTGACCGGCAGCCCAATTGCGTTTTTGCAACAGCCGTCCGGAGAGATTTTACCGACAGACGGGTTGCGTTTGGCAGCGGGTCCGGTGACAACGCTGCATGCTCTCCATTACTGACATTTCAGTCCGGATCGCCGGGCGGCTGTTGATTGATCACAGTTCTGTGCAAATCGTGCCCGGCGCGCGCGTCGGATTTGTCGGCCGTAACGGTGTCGGCAAGTCGACGCTGTTTCATGCCATCCGGGGCGAGCTTCCGACCGAGAGCGGCAGCATCGCGCTTCCTCCGCGCTGGCGAATCGGCAGCCTCGCGCAGGAAGCGCCCGACGGGCCCGAAAGCCTGATCAACGTCGTGCTGAAGGCCGACCTCGAGCGCGACGCGCTGCTGCGCGAGGCCGAGACGGCGCACGACCCGCATCGGATCGCCGATATCCAGACCCGGCTGGTCGACATCGACGCCCACTCCGCCCCTGCCCGCGCCGCGGCGATCCTCTCCGGCCTCGGCTTCTCGACATCAGACCAGGCGCGGCCGTGCGCGGAATTTTCCGGCGGCTGGCGCATGCGCGTGGCGCTGGCGGCGACGCTGTTCTCCGCACCCGATCTGCTGCTGCTGGACGAACCGACCAACTACCTCGATCTCGAGGGCACGTTGTGGCTTGAGAACCACCTCGCCAACTACCCGCGCACGGTGATCGTGATCAGCCACGACCGCGATCTGCTCGACACCTCGGTCGATCAGATCCTGCACCTCGATCGCGGCAAGCTGACGCTCTACAAGGGCACCTATTCCTCATTCGAGGAGCAGCGCGCCGCGCGCGAATTGCTCGACGCCAAGCACGCCAAGCGGCAGGCCGATGAGCGCAAGCGCCTGCAGGACTTCGTCGACCGCTTCAAGGCCAAGGCCTCCAAGGCGCGGCAGGCGCAGTCGCGCGTCAAGATGCTGGAGCGGATGAAGCCGATCACCGCACTGGTGACCCAGGACGTTCGCGAGATCTCCTTTCCGGCACCGGAGAAACTGCTGTCGCCGCCGATCATCGCGGTCGATGACGTTTCGGTCGGCTACGAGCCGGGCAAGCCCGTGCTCAATCGCGTGACGTTGCGCGTCGATCCAGACGATCGCATCGCGCTGCTCGGTTCCAACGGCAACGGCAAGTCGACGCTGGTCAAGCTGCTGGCGGGCAAGCTCGCGCCGTTCGCGGGCAGGATCACGCGGGCCGATAAATTATCGGTCGGCTATTTCGCACAGCACCAGGTCGACGAGCTCAATCTCGACGGCTCGCCCTATGATCACATCCGCAAGCTGATGCTCGAGGCTCCGGAGAGCAAGGTGCGCGGCCGTGTCGGCGCGATCGGCTTCTCCGGCAAGGCCGGCGACACGCTGGTGAAGAGCCTGTCGGGCGGCGAGAAGGCGCGACTGCTGCTCGGGCTTGCGACGTTCTACGCTCCCAACATGATCATCCTGGACGAGCCGACCAACCATCTCGACATCGACAGCCGCGCGGCGCTGGCGGAGGCGATCAACGAATTCCCCGGCGCCATCATGATGGTCTCGCACGATCGCTATCTGATCGAGGCCTGTGCCGATCGTCTGTGGGTCGTCGCCAATCAGACGGTGACGGCCTATGACGGCGATCTCGACGAATATCGCCGCATGATCCTGTCGGCCAATGACGGACGGACCGTGTCGCGTGAGCGCGTCAAGGAGCCGGCCAAGCCGGAACGCATCCGCAATGAGAAGCGCACTTCACCGAGACAACGGGTCGCGCAGGCCGAGAGCGAGATCGAGCGCATCAACGGCATCATCGCAAAGATCGATACCGCGCTCGCTCTGCCCGATATTTTCACGCGCGATCCCAAGCAGGCCGCACAGCTGACCAAGGCGCGCGCCGGCGCCGAGAGCGCGCTGCAACGCGCCGAGGAACAATGGCTGGAAGCCAGCGCCGAACTCGACGAAGCCGCGAGCTAGATTTGCGAGGAAGCGCCCGGGTTTAGCCGTGCGCGGTCTTTTTCTTCTTCGGCTTCGCGGGCTTCGGCTCCGGCGCAGCATCCGGGCCGCGCTCGACCGACGTCAGGCGTCCTGAGGAGAACGTATAGATACCGGCGCGCGCGCCGCGCGACCAGGTCACGACCGCGACGCGCTCGCCGCCCGGCCCGCTCGACAGGTTCACGCTGTCGGGGGCGCCGATGCCGCGCACGACATCGCATTCGGTGTGGCCGAGTGCGACACTGCCGCCGGTCGGCCGCGGCGCACCGGGAGCCTGCGCGTTCGCGTCGGTGGCACCTGCCGGCGGCGCCATGCCGGGGCAGCTTCCGTCAGCACTGACGAGATCATCGTTGGTCACCGGTTTGTCCGGCGTCAGCGGCGGCGATTCGATCGAGATGTTGCGGATGAACACCCGGCCGGGCCGCGAGAACCAATCCGCGTCACGCGAAAAGATGTCGGACGCGCCCGAGCAGCCGGCAAGGCCAGGTGCAAGTACCAGCAACGCCAGCAGCGACTTCCGACTGAATGTTCCATCACGCACGATCGACAAGGCTCCTAACCCCTCTACCTAAGGGCTTGTCCGAACATCACTTTGCGGCATGACCGTGACCCGCCCGAGGAAACGTCGAATTATCATTAATTCATCGATATCGCTATTGGCGCCGCTGCCAGCGTCCCCGCTCGTCGGCCTGCCAATAGGTGACGTCGAAGCCTCGGGCCTTGCAAGCGGTCCAGCTCTCCCGCGCCGAAGCCACCGCGTCGGGGTCGTCACCGTTGAACACGAGGACCAGGCGCTCGTAGCTGTCGCAGTCGGCCGGGAGCGCCGCGTTGTCGACCAGGAACCGGACATTGGCCCGGTTCGGATTGCCCTCCTCGATCGACAGGACGATCGGCTGATCCTGTGCATCGGCAACCCGCGCGCTCGCATGCGGCAGGAACGAATCATCGCTGTAGGTCCACAAATGCGCGTCGAGCGTCTCGGCGCGCTCCTGCGACGTCGATTGCACGACCACCCGCCAACCGCGCTCGAGTGACTTCTCGAGCAGCGGCGGCAGCACGCTTTCCAGCGTCATGTTCTGCAGATGGTAGAACAGAACCTCGGTCATGGGCCGGCCGACACTCTATTACTTCTTGGCTTCATAATACTCGGAGACGAGCCGCTCGAGCAGGCGGACGCCGTAACCCGAGCCCCAGCTCTGATTGATGTCGGTCTTCGGGGCGCCCATCGCGGTGCCGGCGATGTCGAGATGGGCCCAGGGCGTGCCGTCGACGAAGCGCTGCAGGAATTGCGCTGCCGTGATCGAGCCGCCATTGCGTCCGCCGGTGTTCTTCATGTCGGCGAATTGCGAGTCGATCTGCTTGTCGTATTCGGGACCGAGCGGCATCCGCCACACCTTCTCGCCGGTCTCGAGGCCGACCTTGGCGAGGCGCTCGGCGAGTTCGTCATTGTTGGAGAACAGGCCGGCGTAATCGGTGCCGAGCGCGACCATGATCGCGCCGGTCAGCGTTGCGAGATCGACCATGAATTTCGGCTTGCACTTCTTAGCGACGTACCAGAGCACGTCTGCGAGCACGAGGCGCCCTTCGGCGTCGGTGTTGATGATTTCGATGGTCTGGCCCGACATCGAGGTGACGATGTCGCCCGGACGCTGCGCGTTGCCGTCGGGCATGTTCTCGACGAGGCCGATGGCGCCGACCGCATTGACGCGGGCCTTGCGCGCCGCGAGCGCGTGCATCAGCCCGACCACGCAGGCCGCGCCGCCCATGTCACCCTTCATATCCTCCATGCCGCCGGCCGACTTGATGGAGATACCGCCGGTGTCGAAGCAGACGCCCTTGCCGACGAATGCGACCGGCGCCTCGCTCTTCTTGCCGCCGTTCCAGCGCATGATCACGGTGCGGCTGGGCCGTACCGAGCCCTGCCCGACGCCGAGCAGCGCGCCCATGCCGAGCTTGGTCATCGCCTTGACGTCGAGCACCTCGACGGTGACGCCGAGCTTGCGCAGCTGGCTTGCGCGGCGCGCGAACTCTTCGGGATACAGCACGTTCGGCGGCTCGTTGACGAGCTCGCGCGCCAGGTTCACGCCGTCGACGATGGACGAGTCGGGCGCAAACGCCTTCCTGGCAGCAGCGACGTCGTCGACCGCGATCGAGACGTCGGCGCGCACGGTGCCGTCCTCGCCGTCCTTCTTCTTGGTCTTGTAGCGGTCAAACTTGTAGGCACGCAGGCGGATGCCGGTGGCGACCGTTGCCGCCTGCCCCGCCGTCATCGCGGCATCGGGCAGTTCGGCAAGGACGGTCATTGCACCGCTGCCGGCGTTGAGCTTGCCGGCCACCACGCCGCCGAACTTGAGAATATCCTTCTCCTTGAGGTCGGCCACCTTGCCGGTGCCGATCACGATCAGCCGGTCGACCTTGATTCCCTCCGGCGCCAGGATGTCGAGGGCCGCCCCGCTCTTGCCCTTGAACTGGTTGGCGGCCGCGGCCCGCTTGACCGTCTCGGCGGCAGCTCCGAGCGCCTTCCGGGTAGCAGCTCCGAGCTTCAACTGCTCGTCGCAAAAGGCGACCAGAATGCCGCGGGCGGACGCGGAGAACGGGACAAAGCCGACCTTGACGGCGTCGGACATAGGAAAATCCTCCAGAACTCAGGGTGTTGCTCGGGCCTGAGGCGGCCCTTCCGGCACGCGGGGGTGAGCATTGCGATGGCGGTCCAGACCGACCCGGACCGGGCTTGTGGAGCACTATGACCTGCCGGCTGCGCCGCTGCCAAGCGCCGGAGTGGCCGGAAGGCCACAAAAGCGATTAATTAACCATAAATTAAGCGTGCCTTGGCCCGGCCATTTTGTTGACGGATCAAAGGGATGGTAGTGAGATTGTGAACAGAGAGTGAGCCGGACGAGTCCGCGGCTCGACCATAGGGGAACCCGGGTTGACGGGATTGGTCGAAAGCCGTGCGTCTGGTTGCGTGAAGGGGGTCTTGGGGGCCGTGCGGTAGCGATGGGGTCGATCGACAAGTACATCTTCAAAACGACGCTGGCGTCGTTTGCGCTTGTCTTGGTCAGCCTTACCGGCGTGATCTGGATTACGCAGGCGTTGCGCGGCATCGACCTGATGACCAGCCAGGGTCAGACCATCCTCACCTTCCTCGGCATCACCAGCCTCGTGATCCCCGCCCTGATCCTGATCATCGCCCCGATCGCGCTGATGATCGCGATCTCGCACACGCTGAACAAGCTCGCGACCGATTCCGAAATCATCGTCATGAACGCGGCGGGCTTCTCGCCGTTCCGGCTGTTCCGGCCGTTCTTCTTCGCCACCTGCGTGGTTGCGGCGCTGGTCGCCTTTATCGGCGCCTATCTCGCCCCCGACGGCATGCGCCGAATCAAGCAATGGGATGCCGAGATCACCGCCGACGTTCTGACCAATATCCTGCAGCCCGGCCGCTTCGCCCAGCTCGATCAGAACCTGACGATTCGGATCCGCGAGCGCCTGCCCGCCGGCGTGCTCGGCGGCGTTTTCGTCGACGATCGCCGCGATCCGCAGCAGCGCGTCACCATCGTCGCCGACCACGGCACCGTGCTGAAGAACGAGAGCGGCTCATATCTCGTGCTGGAGGACGGCAATCTCGAGCGATTCGAGGTCGGCAAGCGCGATCCGACGCTGGTGGTGTTTCAGCGCTACGCGTTCGACATGTCGAAATTCTCGCAGGGCCGCGACGTCACGCTCGGAATTCGCGAGCGCTACCTCTGGGAATTGATGTGGCCGGACGAGAACGACCAGACCTATCAGCAGCTGTCGGGCCAGTTCTTCGCCGAGCTGCATGATCGCTTCATGGCGCCGATCTATCCGTTTGCGTTCGCGGCCCTCACCTTCGCCTTCCTCGGCGCACCACGCACCACGCGCCAAAGCCGCAATTTCTCGATCGGCGGCTCGGTGTTCGCAGTGTTCGGCCTGCGCATGGTCGGATTCGCCTGCTCCGTCATGGCGGTGAAGACGCCGCTGGCGGCGCTTGTGCAATATCTGATGCTGTTCGCCGGCATCGGCGTCGGGATCTGGATGATCGTCGGCGGCGTGGTCGTCGAACCGCCGGCAGCATTGATGGAAGTCATCAACAGGAACAACGAACGCATTGCGCGCCTCTTCCGGAGGCCCGCCACCGCATGAGCATGGTCACAAATACGCTCGGGCGTTATTTCGCCGGCCGCTTCGTGGTCGCGGCGGTGGGCGTGTTCGCGGGCATCTTCGTGCTGCTCGTGCTGGTCGACTACATCGAGATGGTGCGCAAGACGTCGAGCCTGGTCGGGGCCTCCGCGATTACGGTCGCGGAAACCTCGCTGTTCCGCGTGCCGCAGCTGCTCGAGAAACTGATGCCGTTCTGCGTGCTGATCGGCGCGATGACCTGCTATCTCGCGCTGTCGCGGCGGCTGGAGCTCGTCGTGGCACGCGCCGCCGGCGTCTCGGCCTGGCAATTCATCTCGCCGGCGCTGGTCAGTGCGATCGTGCTCGGCATCTTCGCTACCACCGCCTACAATCCGGTGTCGGCCAATCTGCGCGAGCTCTCCAAACGGATGGAGGCCGAGCTGTTCGGCTCGGCGCCGGGCGGCGGCATCCAGGACGCGTCCGGCTTCTGGCTCAACCAGATCAACGACGAAGGTCAGGCGATCATCAATGCGGCTCGTAGTGAGCAGCAGGGCATCCGGCTGACCGGCCTCACCGTGTTCCGATTCGATACGGCGCTGCAGTTCAAAGAACGAATCGAGGCCCGCGAAGCGACGCTCGAAGAAGGCCGTTGGGCGTTCACGGGAGTACGCCGATACACCCTCGACAAGGCTCCGGTGGACCAGGACACCTTCTACCTGACCACAACCTTGACCCCGGCACAGGTGCGCAACAGTTTCTCCACCCCCGAAACTGTGTCCTTTTGGCAACTGCCGAACTACATCCGTTCGTCGGAGAGCTCAGGGTTCGCGACGGCCGGCTATCGCTTGCAGTATCACAAGCTTATCGCGCAGCCGTTTTTGCTGGCTGCGATGGTGATGTTGGCGGCTTCTGTGAGCCTCCGCTTCTTCCGGATGGGCGGCGTGCAGAAGATGGTTTTGAGTGGCGTGGGCGCAGGCTTTCTGCTCTACGTCCTGTCGAAAGTAACTGAAGATTTGAGCAAGGCTGAGTTGATGCATCCCATCGCTGCGGCGTGGTTGCCTGTCGTTGTGGGTAGCCTCACCGGTTTCTTAGCCTTGCTGTACCAGGAGGACGGGTAGTGGCTACTGTCGCCGCCCGCCAGTTGATGTCGCCTGCATTCGGGCGGCGCAGTGCCCTGCGCCGTCAACGGAGCCGCATGGCCGCGTTTGGCGTTTCGATTTCTGCTCTGCTTGCCGCGTTCGTCGTGGTCAGCGCGCTCGACGTCGTCACGTCGACGCCGGCTGCCGCGCAGTCGTTTACCTACAATCCGCGTCCGCCGAAGCCGGTCCGCCCGCCGGCCAAGAACGACGGGCAGATGCTCGTTCAGGCGACCGAGGTCGATTACGACTACAACAACAGCCGCATCTCGGCCGTCGGCAACGTCCAGATGTTCTACAACGGCACCAGCGTCGAGGCCGACAAGGTCATCTACGACCAGAAGACCAAGCGTCTTCATGCCGAAGGCAACATCCGCATGACCGATGCGGAAGGCAAGATCACCTACGCCAACATCCTGGATCTCAGCGACGACTACCGCGACGGGTTCGTCGATTCGCTGCGCGTCGATACTGAAGACCAGACCCGCATGGCGGCGACCCGCGCCGATCGGTCCAGCGGCAATTACACGGTGTTCGATAACGGCGTTTATACCGCCTGCGCCCCCTGTAAGGATGATCCGAAGAAGCCGCCGCTCTGGCAGGTCAAGGGCGCGCGCATCATCCATGACCAGACCGAGAAGATGCTCTATTTCGAGAACGCCCAGCTCGAGTTCTTCGGCGTTCCGATGGCCTACATGCCCTATTTCTCGACGCCCGATCCGACCGTGAAGCGCAAGAGCGGCTTCCTGATGCCGGGCTTCACCAGCTACACGGCGTTCGGCTATGGCGTCGAAATTCCGTATTATTGGGCGATCGCGCCTGACATGGACGCGACCTTCAGTCCGCGCATCACCTCGAAGCAGGGCGTGCTGCTGCAGACCGAATTCCGCCAGCGCTTCGTGGACGGCTCCTATCAGATCAGGCTTTACGGCATCGACCAGCTCGATCGGGGTCAGTTTACTGGCCAGCCGGGCGACCGCGACTTCCGCTGGGGCGTCGACACCAAGGGCCAGTTCGCGCTGAACGACAAATGGGTCTGGGGCTGGGACGGCGTCGTGCTGTCCGACTACTTCTTCATGTCCGACTACCGGCTCGCCCAGTACAAGGATCCGTTCGGATCGTTCCTGTCGCTGCCGACGGAAGCGATCTCGCAGCTCTATCTGACCGGCGTCGGCAACCGCAGCTTCTTCGATGCGCGGGCGATCTACTATCTCAGCTACTCGGGCAACCAGAACCAGGTCCCGGTGGTCGCGCCCGTCATCGACTACAACAACGTGATCAACAACAACATTCTGGGCGGCGAGTTCAGCTACAAGATGAACTTCGTCAACCTGACCCGCGAAACCGCGGTGTTCGATCCGATCACGACGATCGCCAACACCGCCGGCCTGTGCAGTTTGACGTCCGCCGATCCGCTGGCTCGGACGCCGTCGCAGTGCCTGCTGCGCGGCATGCCGGGCACCTACACAAGGCTGACGGCCGAGGCGCAGTGGCGCAAGTCCTATACCGACCCGCTCGGCCAGATCTGGACGCCGTTCGCCAGCGTCCGCGCCGATGCGATCAACGCCGACATCTCGAACCAGCCGGGCGTTTCCAACTTCCTGCCGGTCGGCGACACCCAGACGGTCCGCTTCATGCCGACCGTCGGCCTCGAATACCGCTACCCCTTCATCAATGTGCAGCCGTGGGGCACGACCACCGTCGAGCCGATTGCGCAGGTCATCATCCGGCCCAACGAGCCGAATGCCGGCAAGCTTCCGAACGAGGACGCGCAGAGCCTGGTGTTCGACACCAGCAACCTGTTCGCGGTCGACAAGTTCTCCGGCTACGACCGTGTCGAAGGCGGCAGCCGCGCCAATGTCGGCGTGCAGGCCACTACGCAGTTCGATCACGGCGGCAGCGTCAAGGGGATGTTCGGGCAGTCCTACCAGATGTTCGGGCTGAACTCGTTCGCGGTCGCTGATATGACCAATACCGGCATCGACTCCGGGCTGCAGAACCCGCGCTCGGACTATGTCGCGAGCCTCGCCTATTCGCCCAACCGCACCTACACTTTCAGCGTCCGCTCGCGGATGGATGAAGCGACCTGGAACATCAACCGGTTCGAGGCCACGGCGAGCGCGAACTTCGACCGCTGGTCGATCGCCGTGACCTATGGCGATTATGCAGCGCAGCCGGAACTCGGCTACCTGACGCGCCGCGAGGGCATCCTCACCAGCGGATCGGTCAAGGTGGCGTCGAACTGGGTGGTTCAGGGTGCGGCGCGCTGGGACCTTGAAGCGAACAAGATCAACCAGTATGCCGTCGGCGCGGGCTATGTGGACGACTGCTTCGTGCTGGCTGCCAACTACATCACGTCCTATACCTATCAGGCAGGCTCGCAGCCGCCCGTCCTCAGCCATGCGTTCATGTTCCAGATCGGGCTGCGGACGATCGCCCAGACCTCCACGACCAGCAGCTCCGCTGGCATGCAGTAGCGAGCGAGGAGCCTGCCAAGGACCATGTATTGGGGGCTTGAATTGGGGGCTTGTATTGCTCGCGGGCCTGTGGCCCCGGCTTGAATTGGTTTAAACGGCTGACATGACCACAATGACGACCGCTAGCCTGCCAAGGCGCTGCTATCAGCTAGTGTTGAGTTCCCTGCTGGCTCTTTTCCTCCTGTTGGGAGGCGGTGCGCGACTGCACGCCCAGACCATCGCCGTGATGGTCAATGGCGAACCCATCACCAATTTCGACATCGAGCAGCGCGCCAAGCTGAACGCGCTGACCGGCGGCAAGACCCCCGATCGCAAAACCGTCCTCGACGACTTGATCGACGAGAAGCTGAAGATCAAGGAAGCCAAGAAATTCGGCGTCGATCCCACCGCCAACGATATCGAGCAGTCCTATGGCGGGATGGCGCAGCGGATGCGGCTGAACAACGACCAGCTGACCAAGGTCCTCGAGAGCAAGGGCATCCGCCCCGATACGCTCAAGCAACGCATCAGGGCCGACATGGTCTGGACCAGCCTGGTCCGCGGCCGCTTCAAGGAAAGCCTGCAGGTCGGCGAGAAGGACGTCGACACCGCGGTCAAAGGCGCCGGCGAAGCGCCCGACGCCGAAGCGTTCGAATACCGGATGCAGCCGGTCGTGCTGATTGTGCCCCGCGGCTCTCCGCAATCCGAATTCGAGAACCGCCGCAAGGAAGCCGACACCCTGCGCGAGCGCGTCACCAGCTGCGAGGAAGCCAACACCTTCTTCAAGTCGATGCGCAACGCCGCGATCCGCGAGATCGTCGTGAAGACGTCGGCAGACCTGCCGCAGTCGCTGCGCGACATCCTGGACAAGACCCCGGTCGGCCACCTCACCCCTCCCGAGCTCACCAAGCAGGGCGTCGAAATGGTCGCTCTCTGCGGCCGGAAGGCAACCACCGTGGACACGCCGAAGAAGCGTGAGATGCGAGACAAGATGTACGTGCAGAAGTACGAGGCGAAGTCGAAAGCCTACCTGCAGGAAGTCCGGAAAGCCGCGATGATCGAATATCCAGGCGGGCGATGATCGACTATCGTTGACGCATGGCTCAACCTCTCGCACTGACATGCGGCGAGCCCGCAGGCATCGGCCCCGACATCACGCTCGCCGCGTGGCTGCGCCGGCGCGAACTCGACCTTCCGCCGTTCTATCTGCTCGGTGACCGCGCGGCCCTGGCCGAGCGCGCCAGGACGCTCGGGCTCGTCGTCGAATTTGCCGAGGTCAGCGCCGAGGAGGCATCCGCGGCATTTGCACGGGCCCTGCCCGTCGTTGCGACCGGCAAGGCGGCGACGGCGCAACCGGGCAAGCCGGACGGAACGAGCGCGGATGCCGCGCTGGCGTCGATCCGTCAGGCCGTCGCCGATGTTGCGTCGGGCAAGGCAAGCGCGGTCGTCACCAATCCGATCGCCAAGAACGTGCTGTACCGCGCCGGTTTCCGCCATCCCGGCCACACCGAATTCCTCGCCGAGCTTGCCGCCCGCGGCGGGCCCGCGCCGCAGCCGGTGATGATGCTGTGGTCGCCGTCGCTCGCCGTGGTCCCGGTGACGATCCATGTGTCGGTCCGCGAGGCGCTGGCGCAATTGTCGATCGACCTGATCGTCTCGACCGCGCGAATCGTGGTCGCCGACATGAAGGCGCGGTTTGGCCTCGCCTCGCCGCGGCTTGCGGTCGCCGGCCTCAACCCGCATGCCGGCGAAGACGGCACGCTCGGCATGGAAGACGTCGAGATCGTCGCGCCTGCGGTCGAGATTCTGCGCCGCGACGGCATTGCCGCCCGCGGTCCGCTGCCGGCCGACACCATGTTCCACGCAGCCGCGCGCAAGACCTATGACTGCGCGCTCTGCATGTATCACGACCAGGCGCTGATCCCGATCAAGACCGTCGCGTTCGAGGACGCCGTCAACGTCACGCTGGGCCTGCCCTTCATCCGGACATCACCCGATCACGGCACCGCATTCGACATCGCCGGCACCGGCAAGGCCAATCCCTCGAGCCTGATCGCCGCGCTCCGGCTCGCCGCGCGCATGGCCGCGGCATCAAGCTAAGTGAGCGCGATCGACGATCTGCCGCCGCTGCGCGACATCATTCGCGAGCATTCGCTGTCGGCGCGCAAATCGCTCGGCCAGAATTTCCTGCTCGATCTCAATCTCACCGCACGCATCGCCCGCGCCGCGGGCCCGCTGGAAGACTCAACCGTGATCGAGGTCGGACCCGGCCCCGGCGGACTGACGCGCGCGCTGCTTGCGATGGGCGCCAAGCGCGTCATCGCCATCGAGCGCGACGAGCGCGCGATCGATGCACTCGACTACATCGTCAAGCGCTATCCCGGCCGCATCGAGATCGTGCATGGCGACGCGCAGCACTTTGATCCGCGTCCTTTGCTCGATGGCGGCAAGGCCAAGATCGTCGCCAACCTGCCCTACAACATCGCAACCCAGCTCCTGGTCGACTGGCTGTCGATCGAGCCGTGGCCGCCCTGGTACGACACCATGGTGTTGATGTTCCAGCGCGAGGTCGCCGAGCGCATCGTCGCGCATGAGGACGAGGAAGCCTATGGCAGGCTCGCGGTGCTCGCCAACTGGCGCGCCGAAACCAAAAGCCTGTTCGACATTTCGCCCGCAGCCTTCGTGCCGCAGCCGAAGGTCACATCCTCGGTGGTACGATTGATCCCGCGCGCCGCGCCGGAGCCGTGCGACCGCCGCATGCTCGAGCAGGTCGCCGCCGCCGCCTTCGGCCAGCGCCGCAAGATGCTGCGCCAGAGCCTGAAGTCGCTGTCGGTCGATCCGGCGCGGCTTGCTGCCGCAGCCGATATCGACGCAACGCGGCGCGCCGAAACCATTCCGGTCACGGGCTTTGTTGCCATGGCCAGGGAATTGGCCGATATACGGTCCACAAAATAGAACATCAGGAGAAAACGAAATGGCGCGTATGGTTCGCCAATCCCTCGTGAAATTCGACGCACCGCTGTGCGAAACCATCGTGGACACGCCCAAGCCGCAGGGACGCGAAGTGCTGGTGCGCATCGAGCGCTGCGGCCTGTGCCATTCCGATCTCCACATCCAGGACGGCTATGCCGATCTCGGCGGCGGCAAGAAGCTCGACACCACCCGCGGCATGACGCTGCCCTTCACGCTCGGCCATGAGATCGCGGGCGTCGTCGACGAGGTCGGTCCCGATGCGTCGAAGGATCTGGTCGGAACGAAGAAGGCAGTCTTCCCCTGGATCGGCTGCGGCCAGTGCCGCGACTGCCTCGCCGGCGACGAGAATCTCTGCGCCAAGCAGCGTTTCCTCGGCGTCTCGATCGACGGCGGCTTCGCCACCCACGTGCTGGTGCCTGACGCGAAATACCTGCTCGATTACGATCCGCTGCCGGTTAATCAGGCCGCCACGCTGATGTGCTCCGGCGTCACGGCTTACGGCGCGCTGAAGCGCCTGGTCGATCGTCCGCGCCAGCGCAATCTGCTGCTGATCGGCCTCGGCGGCGTCGGCATGATGGGCCTGTCGTTCGCGCAGGCGATGTTCAAGCAGCCGATCGCGGTTGCCGATCTCAGCCCGGCGGCGCGCGAGACCGCGCTGAAGAACGGTGCGGCGGCGGCCTACGATCCCGCGGAGCCCGATGTCGTCAAGCGCATGCTGAAGGAGAGCGACGGCGGCTTCGACGGCGTCGTCGACTTCGCCGGCAACGAGAAGTCGATGGCGTTTGCGGTGTCGACAGTGGCACGCGGCGGCAAGATCGTGGTGTCCGGCCTGATGGGCGGCCAGTTCACGCTGCCGATGGTGCAATGGGTCTACAAGCGCATGACCATCGAAGGCTTCATGGTGGGCACGCTGGCCGAGGGCCAGGAGCTGATGGCGCTCGCCCGGGCCGGCAAGATCAAGCCGACCCCGATGAAGGAAGAGCCGATGGCCGACGTCCAGAAATGGATCGAAGAGCTGCGCGCCGGCAAGGTCGTCGGACGCATCGTGCTGAAGAACTGACGAAGACGTCCCGCCGGCCGCGCAACCGCCGGCGGGACATCCCCCTTAATGAGCCCATTTGGTCGCGCCTTGCGGAGCCGACTGCTGCTTTTGTCCTGCCGCGCGCGCTGGTAATCTTCCGGCGAGGCTGAGAGGGTACGGGGCATGCACGGAGCAGTGCAAGGCAGGAGCCTGGCGGCTGCGGCGCTGCTGGCGCTGCTGTGGCAAGCACTTATCGGCGCGGCGCAGGCCGCCACCGAAAAGCGCGTCGCGCTGGTGATCGGCAATTCCGCCTATCAGAACGTGACGCGGCTCGACAATCCCCGCAACGATGCCGCCCTGATGGCCGAGACGCTGGCAGGCCTCGGCTTCACCCTGGTCGGCGGCCGCGCCCAGCTCGATCTCGACAAGCCGGCGATCGACATCGCCGTCCAGAGCTTCGGCCGGCAGGTGCAGGGCGCTGACGTCGCGCTGTTCTATTATGCAGGCCATGGCGTCCAGGTCTCCGGCGCGAATTACCTGGTCCCGGTCAGCGGCAACGCCACCCGCGAGGCCGACGTCGATTTCCAGATGCTCGACGTGAATCTGGTGCTGAGGCAGATGCAAGGCTCCGGCACACGGCTCAACGTGGTGATCCTCGATGCCTGCCGGAACAACCCGTTCGGTGGACGCGGGTTGCGCGCCGCAGACGGCGGCCTGGCGCAAATGCGCGCCCCGGAGGGCACCCTGATCTCCTACGCCACGCAGCCTGGCAACGTCGCGCAGGACGGCACCGGCGGCCACAGCCCCTACACCAAGGCACTGGCCGCCACGATCAAGCTCGCTGGCCTCGACATCTTCCAGACCTTCAACCAGGTCGGACTTGCGGTGAAGCGCGAGACCGGCGGCTCGCAACAGCCCTGGGTCTCGTCATCGCCGATCGACGGAACGTTCTATTTCGTGCCCCCGGTGGCCGAGCAAAAGGTTGCGATCGCGCCGCAGCCCGAGCCGCAACTGCCCGGCACGTTGCGGCCCGATCCCGATCGCATCCCGATCAAGGACGTCGCGCTGCTGCGCGAATTGAGCGATCGGCTCTATGAGCACAATTTCGATCCCGAGCCGCTCGACAGCAGGAACGGCATGCGTGCGGCGATCAGCAAATTCCAGGAGAAGGTCGCGATGACGCCGACCGGCGAAGCGACCGAGGGCCTCCTGACGCGGCTGCGCAAGATGGAGGACCTGCAACCCTGGGGGTCGATCGTCTACGGCCCGGACATCGATAAATGGGGCATCTCCTGGAAGCATGCGTCACGACGTGCCGCGGTCGACGACGCGCGCACCAAATGTGGCGGCGCCAAATGCACCCTCGAGCTTTCCTTCTACGGCTCGCGCTGCGGCGCGTTCGCGATATCAGCCAAGTCCTGGTCGCTGATCCAGCGCGACACGCTCGATCGCGCCAAGACCGCCGCGCTTGACGAATGCGGCAAGGCCGGGAAATCCTGCCGCATTATCGATGCCGTCTGCGCTGACGGCTCCGGGCACTGAATTGATTGATCACATTGGATAGAGCTGAAAATGAAAAGCATGTTTCGCTCACTGCCTCGCACCGTCCTGTTTTCCGCCCTGCTCCTTTCCGCTCTCGGTCCGACGGCCGCGCTTGCGCAAGCCGGCAGCAGCGGCGGCAGCATCGGCAATGATGAGAAATCACTGTCCGGCTCGCGCGCCGCGCCGCGCTCCGTCGAACCCGATCGGCCGGTCCGGCGCAGCAAGCCGGAATCGGAGGAGCCTCGCCACACCGCGCGCAGGAGCGGCGGAGGTGGTGGCGGTGGCAGCACCGACGGGGCCTGGGTGGTTACCTCGGTGGGCTGCGGTGGTACCGCCTCCGGCGCGGTCGTGGTCACGAGCGGCAGGATCATCGGCGAAGGCCTCACCGGGTCCGTCAGCCCCAATGGCGCGGCGCGGTCCGTGTTGCGCTCGAACGGCGTGACCTCGATCGGTTCGGGCCGTCCGTCCGGCCGCAGTGGCTCGGGAACGTTCCGCCGCTCCGACGGCTGCAGCGGGACCTGGACCGCCACAAAACAATAGCGACGCTCGGACCCTGAATTTGCAAAGCAAGAATTTGGACACGCCCGACCATGCAAACGATGTTTCAGCCGAACGCCCGGACGATCCTGTTCTCTGCCCTGCTCTGCCTCTCGGGTTCAACGGCCGCGCTCGCGCAGTCCGGTAGCAGCGGCGGCAGCATCGGCAATGACGAGAAGTCGCTGTCCGGGACGCGCCAGTCGCCGCGCGCCGTCGCGCCGTCAACGCCGGCGCGAAGCAAGAGCTCGGAGGCGCCGCGCCGCGCCACACGGAAGACCGGCAGCGAGGGCGGTGGCGGCAGCGGCAATTTCGATGGTGCGTGGGTGGTCGTCGCAGAGGGCTCGCCCTGCGGCTCCAGCACTGAACGACTGGTGATCTCCGGCGGCAGCATTTCGGGAGAGCTGAGCTCCGGACAAATCAGCCCCAACGGATCCACGACGGGCAGCGGGTCCGCCGGCGGCTTGAGCTGGACCAGTTCGGGCCGTTTCTCGGGCCGCAGCGGTTCCGGCTCATTCGTGCGATCTGACGGATGCAAGGGCCACTGGACTGCGTCAAAGCGGTAGTCCACTCCCTGAACGAGCCAGCATGCGCGCTGCCACCGGCGCGCCGCAATTGCGGTCTGCCGCGAGCCTCAATTAAGCCCTACCCGTTCCGGATTTGCGGCGCATTGCGACCCAACTCTTTACCGAGATTGGCTGCACCAGCGTTTGCGTAAAAAAGAATACCGGGGACGCGTATGTCAAATCGTTCAGCGAAATTCGCTGCGGCGCTTGCCGCCAGCATGTTGGCCGCTGCCAACTTCACAGCCATGGCCCAGACCGCCGCCAGCACGGCGGGCACCACTACGGCGAATGCGAAGACCGCGGATAGCTGTCAGTCCGCGCCGAAGGGAACCGCGCCTGCGGGGAGCCACTGGTTCTATCACCTCGACCGCAGCACCAAGAAGCAGTGCTGGTATCTCGGTGACGCCAAGACCAAGACCGTCGCCAGGACCGCGGCGACGCAGCAGCAGCCAGCGGCCGCCGAGCCGGACGCCACGACCGCCGATACAACGCCACCACGGAGCCAGCCGGCGCCCCAGCCGGCCATGCGCAAGTCCGTCGCGGACGCGCATGCCGAGTGGCCCTCGCCGCAGCAGGCGGCGACCGCGCCGGTGCCGAGCGCAGATGCCGGTCAGGCCGGCACCGCGGCAACGACCGCCCCGACGGCATCCGCCGCGCCCAGCGGCCCGAACGGCCAGGCATCGGAGGTGAACGCCAGATGGCTGGATGCATCGAGCATGGCCGGAACCAACGGAACCCGGCACGCAGCAGACCAGCCGACCGTGGTCGCGCAGGCCGACGCGATGCCGCAACAGGCAGCCGCGCCGGTATCAGCCGCCTCCGTGACGGCCGAGGCGTCCGCCGAGAAGTCGTCCTCCTCGACGCAGATGCTGCTGATCGTGATGGTCGGCGCGCTGGCACTGGCCGGCCTGGTCAGCGCGCTGGTGTTCGGGCTGACCCGCACCCGTACGCCGCCCTATGAGATCAGCGACGAATGGCGTGCGCCCTGGGATTCACTCCACACCGAGCCGGCGCCGCCGATGGCCGTGGTCAGCCGCGACCGTCCGCTGCGCCTGGCGGAGGCTGCACCGCGCCGGTCAGAGACACCGGTTCCGCGCCGCGCCGAGACGCCGGTTGCTCGCCGCGAGACGGCACGCGAGCCGGATCAAACCGAGCAGGACAACAAGCAGATCGCGGCGATGCTGCAGCGGCTGGCGCGCAGCGCGGCCAACTAGAGAGCGCTCAAGAAAGCAGATGAGATATGATGCGATCCCCGGATCGCATCATGGTTCCGGCGGGTTACTTCTCGAGCTGGCGCTGCAGGCCGCGTACGAACTCGGTGAGGCCGGTGCGGCGCTCTCGCTTGAGCCGCTCGGCTTTCAGGATCGACTGCACCTCGGCAAAGGCGTCGTCGACGTTCTGGTTGACGACGATATAGTCGTACTCCGCCCAGTGGCTCAGCTCATGGGTGGCGCGATTCATCCGCCCGCGGATGACCTCCTCGGAATCCTGCGCACGGGTGTGCAGCCGCTTCTCGAGATCGGCCGCCGACGGCGGCAGGATGAAGACGCTGACGACGTCGGCGCGCGCCTTCTCGCGCAACTGCTGGGTGCCCTGCCAATCGATGTCGAACAGCACGTCCTCGCCGGCCGCGAGCGCAGCCTCGACCGGCGCGCGCGGCGTGCCGTAGCGGTTGTCGAACACGGTGGCCCATTCCAGCAGCTCGCCCTGCTTGGCCATCGCCTCGAACTTGGTCTTGTCGACAAAGAAATAGTCGCGCCCCTCGACCTCGCCCGGCCGCTTCGGCCGCGTGGTCGCCGACACCGACATTTTCAACCCCGGCATGCGGTCGATCAGCATGCGCGACAACGTCGTCTTGCCGGCGCCCGAGGGCGACGACAGGACGAACATCAGTCCGCGCCGCTCAACGCCGTCAAAACCCTGTGCCGTCATCGTTCACTCCAGATTCTGGACCTGTTCGCGGAACTGCTCGACCACGTTCTTCATTTCAAGCCCGGTGTTGGTCAGCTCGACGTCGTTCGACTTCGAGCAGCAGGTGTTGACCTCGCGATTGAACTCCTGGGCGAGGAAGTCGAGCCGCCGCCCGACCGGTCCGCCCTTGCCGATCATCTCGCGCGCCTGGCCGATGTGCGAGGCGATACGGTCGAGCTCCTCGCGGATATCGGCCTTGGTGGCGATCAGAATCGCCTCCTGGCTCAGCCGGTCGGCATCGAAGCGATCGGAGGTCTCCAGCAGCGCCGCGATCTGCTCGGCAAGCCGCGCCTTGATCGCCTCGGGCTTGCGGCCGGGAGCCGTCTCGGCGCGCCTGGCGAGCCGCTCGATCTCGTCCATCCGCTGCATCAGGATCTGGCCCAGCGCATCGCCCTCGCGGCGGCGCATCTCGACGAGGCTGCCGAGCGCCTGCTCGAACGCCTTCGTCGCCGCCTCGCGTGCCGCCTTGTCCTCGTCCTCATCGCTCGCAGGCTCAACCACCTCGATGACGCCCTTGATGCCGAGCAGCCCGTCGATGCTCGGCGCCACCGCGTCGATCCGCTGCGCGAGCTCACCTGCGACCTTCACGACCGCAGCCAACACATCCTCGTTGATCCGGATGGTCTGCGCCGCATCGGTGCGCTTGACGCTGAGATTGGCGTAGACCGTGCCGCGCGACAGCAACTCGCCGGCCCGCTTCTTGGCGAGGGCTTCCAGTTCGTCCCAGCCCGGCGGCAGCCGCAACCGCAGGTCAAAGCCCTTGGCGTTGACCGACTTCAGCTCCCACTCGAACGTATAGGGACCGCTCGCGCCATGGCTTCGGGCAAAGCCGGTCATGCTCGATAGCGCCATCGCGTGAAACTCTCCAACAGAAGGATATGGGGCTCACCCGGAGACGACGAGACTCGTGGGCAGCCGGTGCGACCTTAGAACGGATTCCGTGAAAGTGGAATTACGTCCACCCTCGAGAAATGCAGAGCTACGGCAAGGTCCGGGAAAGCGTGAAGCGGATTTCCGAAAGACCATGCTCGAACAAGAAGCTAAAGCGCGTTGATCGCATCGCGCTTTAGCGCTGCACAACCGGCGGCGAAACGGTCTGCTGGGCTGCGCCCTGCCGTCCGCTGCGCGGCGGCTTCTTCTGATTGGTGGGCTTCGCCGGCGTGGCCGCCGTGGGATTGGTGTCGGCCGCCCCAGGCACTGCCGCGGCCGGCGCCGGATCATCCGCGGGCTCGACGGTGTCGTTCTGGATCTGCTTTTCCGACGCGCGCAGCTTGGCGACGTTCTTCGCGTGCTGGTCGTAGGTTTCGGTAAAGGCGTGGCCGCCGGTTCCGTCGGCAACGAAGAACAAGTCGCGGGTGCGCGCCGGATTGGCGGTCGCCTCCAGCGAGGCGCGGCCGGGATTGGCGATCGGTCCCGGCGGTAGGCCGTCGATCACATAGGTGTTGTAGGGCGACGGTTGCGTGATCTCGCTACGCTTGATCGGACGCCCCAGCGTTCCCTTGCCGCCCACCAGTCCGTAGATGATGGTCGGGTCGGACTGCAGCTTCATCCTCTGCCGCATGCGGTTGACGAACACGGCTGCAACGCGGCTGCGCTCGTCGGCACGGCCGGTTTCCTTCTCGACGATCGAGGCCAGCGTCACCAGCTGGTCCGGCGATTTCAACGGCGAGTCGGTGTTGCGGCGTTCCCAAATCTCGGCGAGCACGCGCTTCTGCGCCTGCTGCAAGCGCTGGATCACCTGGTCGCGCGTGGTGCCGCGCGGGAATTTGTAGGTCTCCGGCAACAGCGTGCCCTCGCGCGGAATCTCGCGCACCGAGCCGGTGAAGATGTCGTTGTCGGTGAGCCGCGTCACGATCTGCTCCGAGGTCAGACCTTCAGGGATCGTGATGGCGTGCTGCACCACCTTGCCGTCGACGATGGTGGCGATGACGTCGCGCAGACTCGCATTCTTCTGGAACGAGTATTCGCCGGGCTTGAGGTCGGAGCTCGCCTTCAGCGCAAACACGCTGCCGATGAAGACCCACGGGTTGACGTTGATCACGCCCTCGCGCGACAGCACGTCGGCGATGTCACGCTTGCCGGCACGCGCGGGGATGTTGACGATCTTGTCTTCCTGCAGCGGCCCCGGCGATTCCAGCGTCTGCTTGCCGTAGTAATAGGTGGCCCCAGCACCGATCATCAGGATGATCAGGATGGTGAAGATGGCATTGCCGACGATCACGAAGGGATTGCGGGCGCGATCCGAACGCTTGGGCGGCGGCGGAACCTGCTCGGGCTCCAGCGCCGCACGTGGACTCCTCGGTGAAATGGGCGGCCTCTCACTCATCGATGCAAACCAATATCCTGCCGGTTGAATCGTGGCCGGACAAACCCCTGCCCTGCCAATAGCATACGCCCGCTATTAGGAGTCACCGCGGAATACGGCAAAACGGTGGACTAGTTCTAAAGTCCCGTTCCGATCGCACCTGAACGGGACTTCAGATTCTTATATCGACGCGTTTTCTTCACGCGAACCGGTACCCAGTACCCACTTCGCTCGAAAACGCTCTAGCGACCTACTAATTGGTCACGCGCTGCACGATCACGGAGGCATTTGTGCCGCCGAAACCGAAGGAATTGGACAGCGCCACATTCACGTCACGCTTGCGCGACGTGTGCGGCACAAGATCGATCGCCGTCTGCACCGACGGATTGTCGAGATTGATGGTCGGCGGCACCACATTATCGCGAATCGCCAGCACCGCGAAGATCGCCTCGATCGCACCGGCAGCGCCGAGCAGATGTCCGGTCGCGGACTTGGTCGACGACATCGAGACCTTCGAAGCCGCATTGCCGAGCAGACGCTCGACCGCGCCGAGCTCGATCTCGTCGCCGACCTGCGTCGAGGTGCCGTGCGCATTGATGTAGTCGAGATCGGATGCGACGAGGCCGGCGCGCTTCAGCGCCATGCTCATGCTGCGGAAGCCGCCATTGCCGTCCGGCGGCGGCGAGGTGATGTGGAAGGCATCACCCGACAGGCCATAGCCGGTGACCTCGGCGTAGATCTTCGCACCACGCTGTTTGGCGTGCTCGTATTCCTCGAGCACCAGAATGCCGGCGCCCTCACCCATCACGAAGCCGTCGCGATCCTTGTCGTACGGTCGCGATGCCTTTTCCGGCGTGTCGTTGAAGCCGGTGGACAGTGCGCGCGCTGCACAGAAGCCGGCAATGCCGATGCGAGAGATCGGCGATTCGGCGCCACCTGCAAGCATCACCTCGGCGTCGCCGAGCGCGATCAGCCGCGCCGCATCACCGACCGCGTGCGCGCCAGTCGAGCACGCCGTGACGACCGCATGATTGGGCCCCTTCAGGCCGTGCTCGATCGAGACGTAGCCGGACGCCAGATTGATCAGGCGGCCCGGAATGAAGAAGGGAGAGATCCGGCGCGGTCCACGCTCCTTCAGCAGCACCGCGGTCTCGGCAATGCCGGTGAGGCCGCCGATGCCGGAGCCGATCATCGTGCCGGTCGCGAACTGGTCCTCATCGGACTTCGGATGCCAGTCGGCATCGTCGAGCGCCTGCCTGGCCGCGCACATCGCATAGAGGATGAAGTCGTCGACCTTGCGCTGGTCCTTCGGCTCCATCCACTGATCGGGATTGAAGGTGCCGTTGGAGCCGTCGCCGCGCGGAATGTAGCAGGCGACCTGGCTCGGCAGGTCGGACACTTCGAACGTGTCGATCTTCTTGCCGCCGCTGTCGCCGGCGAGGATACGCGCCCAAGTTGCGTCAACGCCGCAGCCGAGCGGAGTAACCATGCCCAGCCCCGTGACGACAACCCGTCTCATTTCAACGTCTCCGGCCAGCAATGCGCGGCTGATAGTAAGAAGCCGGGGGACCGCTTGATCACGGTCCGTCCGGCCCCGTCAACTTCGCGATCGGCGTCAGCTCTTCGCGTTCTTCTCAAGAAACTTGGTCGCGTCGCCCACGGTCAGGATCGTCTCCGCGGCGTCGTCGGGAATCTCGCAACCGAATTCTTCTTCGAAAGCCATCACGAGCTCGACCGTGTCGAGGCTGTCGGCGCCGAGGTCATCGATGAAGCTCGCGCCATCGACCACCTTCTCGGGTTCGACACCAAGGTGCTCGACCACAATCTTCTTAACCCGCTCGCCAATCTCACTCATCGTTCAACCTCGTTGTTCCATTGGACCCGACCCCAAGACGATACGAGCCATCGTGGTCGTCTCGATTACTCAGTCGCGCATAGTCTTGATTCGGCCCGGTCGTAGCCGATTAAAGCCCCGGCGAACGGCAGGCGTCGCCACGCCAATATACAGGGTTTCAAAATCCTGCAATGGCGTTCTTTGCCCATCCATAGGGGGTTCAGCTATCATACTTCCCAAGCCTTGACTACACGCCTGAACTGGCTCCCGAAAACGGCTTTTCGCCGCATTGCGAGAGCCAGCAACCAACTCAAATCATAGCCATCCCGCCGTTGACGTGAATCGTCTGGCCGGTGACGTAGGCGGCCTCGTTCGAGGCCAGATAGACGGCTGCCGCAGCGATATCCTCGGGCGTTCCGAGCCGCGCCGCAGGAACCTTCGCCAGGATGGTTTCGCGTTGCTTGTCGTTGAGCGCATCGGTCATCGGCGTCTTGATGAAGCCCGGTGCGATGCAGTTCGCGGTCACGCCGCGCTTGGCGTATTCGGCGCCCAGCGTCTTGATCAGGCCGATGATGCCGGCCTTCGACGCGGTGTAGTTGCCCTGCCCCGGATTGCCGGTGACGCCGACGATCGAGGTGATCGCAATGATGCGGCCGAAGCGCTTTCGCATCATCAATTTGGTCGCCGCGCGCGCCAGGCGGAATGTCGCGGTCAGGTTGACCGCGATCACGTCGTCCCAATCCTCGTCGCGCAGCTGCACGAACAGGTTGTCGCGGGTGATGCCGGCGTTCGCAATCAGGATGTCGACCTGCCCCATCGCAGCTTCCGCCGCCGGCACCAGCGCCTCGACGTCATCCTTGCTGGAGAGATTGCACGGCAGCACATGAACGCGCTCGCCGAGCTTGGCCGCGAAGCCGTCCAACACCTCGCGCCGCGTCCCCGAAATCGCGACCGTCGCGCCCTGCGCATGCAGCGACTGCGCGATCGCGCCGCCGATGCCGCCGGTTGCGCCCGTCACGAGCGCCGTCTTGCCAGTCAGATCAAACATCGAATTCTCCTTCCGGCTGCTTCAGGCCGATGCTGCCAGCGCATCCTTGGCCGCAGCGATATCGTTCGGGCCGCCGACGGATACGCCGACCGCGCCATCGGCGATGCGCTTGACGAGACCGGTCAGCACCTTGCCGGCGCCGATCTCGAAGAACCGCGTCACGCCCTGGCCTGCCATATAGGCAACCGACTCGCGCCAGCGAACCGTCCCCGTGACCTGCTCGACCAGGCGGCGGCGGATCTCGTCGGGATCGGTGATGGAGGACGCCAGCACGTTGGACACCAGCGGCGCGGCGGGCGCCTTGATGGTGACGCCGGCCAGCGCTTGCGCCATCGCATCGGCCGCCGGCTGCATCAGCTTGCAGTGGAACGGTGCCGACACCGGCAGCAGCATGGCGCGCTTGGCGCCCTTGGTCTTGGCGATCTCGACCGCGCGATCGACGGCGGTCTTGTCGCCGGAGACCACCACCTGGCCGCCGCCATTGTCGTTGGCGGCCTGGCAGACCTGGCCCTGCGCCGCCTCATTGGCGACCGCGACCGCCGCCTCGTAGTCGAGGCCGAGCAGCGCCGCCATCGCACCGGCGCCGACCGGCACCGCCCTCTGCATGGCAAGCCCGCGGGTCCGCAGCAGCCGCGCGGTGTCGCTCACGGTCAGGCTGCCGGCGGCGGCGAGCGCCGAATACTCACCGAGCGAGTGCCCGGCCACGAAGGCCGCGTTGCGGCCGACCGAGAAGCCGGCCTCGCTCTCGAGCACGCGCAAGGTGGCGATCGAGACCGCCATCAGGGCGGGCTGGGCATTTTCCGTCAGTTGCAATTTCTCGCCCGGACCATCCCAGATGATCGCGGTCAGCTTCTCGCCGAGCGCGGAATCGACCTCATCGAACACGGCCTTCGCGACTGGAAAGGCGTCGGCCAGGGCCTTGCCCATGCCAACCGCCTGCGAGCCCTGCCCGGGAAATGTGAATGCTGCCGTCATCGGCGCTCCCTACCTTGTTGAGCGTGATCCCCGCGCAAGCGCCGCGCCTGCCGCAGGGGAAAACGGTATCCCGTCGCGCGAAACGCGCCACAGCGGGTCCGGACCAATTCCCTGCAACCAAATCTTGCAACCGGCCTCGGACCGGGCCGTAAGACACTGATGGGGGGCGCGATGTCAAGCCGCGCGCGCGGAACCCTGGGGATGCCGGGGCCGGCCCGGCCTAGAATCCGCCGGCATTCTGGTCGGCGTTAACCTCGGCGCCGGCCCGCGCCCGGCGCGCGCTGTTGACCAGTTGGCCCGGGCGGTCTTCCCGATTGGGCTTGGCGGTCGCCAGCCGCAGCACGGCGGCGTAGCCCGGCTGAACTTCCATCCGGTCGGCATAGCGGCTTCCGCTCAGGATGCGGTGGACGCGCGGCAGGTTGTAACAAGGCACGTAGAACAGCAGATGATGCTCGAGGTGGTAGTTCACGTAGTACGGCGCGATGAACAGCCGCTCGAGCACATTGGCCCGCGTGGTGCGGGTGTTGCGCAAGGGGTCGGCGCTGTCGGGCACGACGGCATGTTCGGCGATGTTGCGGATCCGCGTGATCACCATCATCCAGGTCAGCAGCGGCACCAGCCACAACAGCGGATAGGCCCACCACACGCCCGCAGCGGCGAGCCCTGCGAACAGCAACGCGTTGGTGACGCATTGTGGCCCGAGCTTCTGCCAGAAGTTGGCGGCGCGCTGCGATAGCGGCCATTCCTTCGGTCCGATCGCATTGAGCAATTGCGCCTTGCGCTGCTGGTAGCCGGTCTGCCCGGTGATATCGCGGAAGAATTTCCGGCGGTAGCTCATCTTGGTGATCGGAAACGGCGCCGACAGCACCAGATCGGGATCATCCTCCTGCTGCGTCCGCGCATGGTGCTGCAGATGATAGCGGCGATAGCCGCGGGTCTCGGCGAAGATCGGATAGGCGCAGAACCACTGGCTCAGCGTGAGATTGGTGTTCTCGTTCGCCGAGAGACAGCCATGCGCACCGTCATGCATCAGGATGGCAAGCCCGAGCTGGCGCGAGCCGATGATCGCGACCGCAAGCAGATAGGTCAGCGGATTGGGCCACCACGCAACCAGCGCGATTGCACCCAGGATCAGCGCCCAGGCGTGCACGATCAGGCCTGCGCCCTTCCACGTCGTGCGTTGCCGGACCGTGACCAGTTCATCCTCGGTGAGGAAATCTCGGGCACGCATGCGTAGTGCGGTCATGAGCTGGTCTCCCCGTCCGTTGAGGATGAAGTGTCGCGATCGCCGACCAGGCGCAGCCGCGATCCATCATTCGTCGATGTCGCCTGCTCGCCGAGTGCGCGCAGCAATTCGCGGCACATCTCCTCGCCTCCGCGCCCCATCGCAAAACCCTCGACGATCACGCCGATCGCAATCGCCCAGAAGCGCCGCGAGCTCTCTTCGGGCGCGCGCAGCGAGCGCCAGCCATGCCGCTCGACCTGGCCGGCGTAGGCGCGTGCGCCTTCACTGTGCAGTCGCTCGATGGTGCGCTCGACCAAAGGCGCGAGGTCCTGCCGGCGCCGTGTCAAGGTCAGGGCCTCGGCGAAGAAGGCGACCGTGTCGGTCGCGGTCACGGTCTCGGCCAAGGCGTGGGTGTAATCCCGCGGCGTGTGGGCGTGCAGGGCGGCCTGCTCGGTCGCGCGCGCGAGGTAAAGCATGTCGCGGCTGGCGGCTTCGACGAACAGCGCTTCCTTGGTGCGGAAGTAATAGGTGATCTGGCTCGGAAAGGCGTCTGCGGCGGCGGCAATGTCGGAGATCGACGTGCCCGAGAGCCCGCGCTCCTTGAACAGGCGGCTGGCGGAATCGAGCAGCAGCGAGCGCATCTTGCGCCCCGCCGACCGCGTCGCGCGGACCGCGTGCTTCGGATCGGGCGCAGGCATGCCGCTGGCGGTCTCCGAACCCATCGATCGTCCTCCCGGAACATATTTGTATGACATACAAACAAAGAAATCAACAGGAACCGGCCGAAAGTTGCGCTGGGCGACCGGCGCGGCTACGACCTCTCGTCACTCTGGGGGCCAAGAACCCTCCGCGGACCCTTGCCTTCGCGGCCAAAATCCGTATAACGCGCCCCATTCGTGGGCTCCGGCCGGGAGCTGAACGGACGGTCTCAGCAAATTCACCCGTTGATTTTGATGTGGCAGGGCCAGTCGGCCCGTCGTCCCGTGCTTCCGCCTTCTGAGCAGCTCGAGTCCTTTCCGAAGGTCTCGAAGGGCTTGTCGCCGGAAACCACGCCAACACAGGAAAGGACAACCATGCCTCTTTATGAGCATGTTTTTCTCGCGCGTCAGGATGCGAGCACCCAGCAGGTGGATGAACTGACGGCCCAGATGACGGGTATCGTCGAACAGGGCGGCGGCAAGGTCACCAAGACCGAGAGCTGGGGCGTGCGCTCCCTCACCTACCGCATGAACAAGAATCGCAAGGCGCATTTCGTGCTGATGAACATCGACGCACCGTCGGCTGTCGTCACCGAGATCGAGCGCCAGGAGCGGATCAGCGAAGACGTCATCCGCTATCTCACCGTGCGCGTCGAAGAGCACGAGGAAGGCCCGTCCGCGATGATGCGCAAGGCCGATCGTGACCGCGAGCGCGATGACCGTGGCGGTGGCTTCCGCGGCGACCGCGAAGGCGGCTTCCGTGGTGATCGCGATGGCGGCGGCTTCCGCGGCGATCGTGGCCCGCGCCGTCCGCGCGAAGAAGAAGCTGCGACCGAGGAGTAATGAATCATGGCTGATGCTGGTGCCCGCCGTCCGTTTTTCCGTCGTCGCAAGTCCTGCCCGTTCACGGGCGCGAATGCGCCGAAGATCGACTACAAGGATTCCAAGCTGCTGATGCGTTACGTCTCCGAGCGCGGCAAGATCGTGCCGAGCCGCATCACGGCCGTGTCCGCCAAGAAGCAGCGTGAGCTCGCCCGCGCCATCAAGCGTGCGCGATTCCTCGGCCTGCTGCCCTACGTTATTCGCTAACCGTTTCTGGCCGGCGGCACGCGCCGCCGGCCGCTAATTCTCATAAGGCTTCCGGGTCGTCCGGTCGCCGATGGTTGGGGTTCTCGACAGAGTACCTCTAACCGCTCGAAAGGAGCGGGACAGCTGATGATCGCGATCCTCATTATTGCACTTGCCGCCGGCGCCGCATCGGCGCTGATGTTCGCCTCGATCGTCTCGGGCGCGGCAATCTCGATATTGCTGTTCTATCTCGCGCCGCTGCCTCTGATGGTGACGGCGCTCGGCTGGGGCCCGCTCGCCGCCGCCATCGGCGGTACCGCTGCAGCGTCCGTGCTCGGCGCGCTCTTCGGACTTCCCTATTGCATCGCCTTTGCCATGATGGTCGCCCTGCCCGGCTGGTGGCTCGGCCATCTCGCTTTGCTCGGACGGCCGATCGCAGGCGCAGCCGGCGATAGCGCTGCCCAGCAGCCGCCCGCGCTCGAATGGTATCCCGTCGGCCGTATCCTGCTCTGGATCGCGGCCTTCGCCATCATCACCACGACCGCCGCGCTGCTGACGCTCGGCACGGATACCGACACGATCACCGGCACGTTGCGGCGCGGCCTGCTCAAGATGCTCAGCGCCGGCGAAACGCAACCCGGCAGTGACATCGAACGCTTCGTCGACGCGTTGTTGATCTTCGCGCCACTCGCGGCAACGGTCATCGCGATGGTCACGCTTACGCTCAACCTGTGGCTCGCCGGCAAGATCACACAAACCTCGGGGCGGCTGAACCGGCCGTGGCCGGAGTTCCGCAGCACCGCGCTCCCCGCCATGGCGCTGGTCGCGTTGCTGGTGGCGGTCGCCTTCAGCTTCGTCGGTGGCATGCTTGCGCTGCTGGCGCAGATCGTCACCACAGCGCTCGTGATCGCCTATGCGCTGGTCGGCTTCGCCGTGCTGCACACCCTGACGCTGTCGCTCGCCAATCGCGGCTTCTGGCTCGCCGGCATCTATGCCGTCGTCGTCATGTTCGGCTGGCCGATCGTGGCAATCTTCGCGCTCGGCATTGCGGACGCCGTGTTCGGACTGCGCCAGCGCTATCTGCAAACCAGACCGCCGCCTTTGCCTGCGGCCTGACATTCGATCCAACCACTCAACCCGATACTTAGCCTCTAAAGGAGAACGAAAATGGAAGTCATTCTGCTGGAACGCGTTGCCAAGCTTGGTCAGATGGGCGAGGTCGTGCGCGTCAAGGACGGGTTCGCCCGCAACTTCTTGCTGAAGCGCGGCAAGGCGCTGCGCGCCACCGAGGCGAACCGCGCCAAGTATGACGGCATGAAGGCCGAGCTCGAGGCCAACAACATCAAGGCCAAGGGCGAAGCCTCCGTGGTCGCCGAAAAGATCGACGGCCGCGACATCATCATAATCCGCCAGGCTTCCGAATCCGGCCAGCTGTTCGGCTCGGTCACGGTGCGCGACATCGTCGTTGCACTGGCCGCCGACGGCATCACGGTTGCGCGCCCGCAGGTCTGGCTCGACTCGCCGATCAAGGTGATCGGTGCGCAGAAGGTGACGATCGCAGTTCACCCCGAGGTCGAGACCAGCGTCACCGTGACGGTCGCCCGCTCCGCCGAAGAGGCCGAGCGGATCAAGCGCGGCGAGGACATCTCGACCCGCCAGGAAGATCAGGACGCTGCCGCCGAAGCGCTCGCCGCCGCCGGCGAATTCTTCGATCCGGAAGCGCAGCACGACGACGAGGCCGCGCCGGCTCCGGCCGCCGAAGAAGAGAAGTAAGCTTCTCTTCTTCGCTCCACCGACTGAAGCCCGGCCCCATCAGGCCGGGCTTTGGATTCGTGCCGCCGCCTGATCATCGAGCATGGCGATCGACGCGAGCGCCGTCGCGGTATGCTTCTCCTTGCCGTCGATGATGCAGAACACATCGGCTGCGACGACGGCGACCTGACGCCCGGGCTTGATCACGCGCGCCCGGCAGATCAGGCGATCGCCCGATGCCGGCGACAGCAGGTTGAGCTTGTACTCGGCCGTCAGCGCCGGCTGGCCACGCGACGTCGCGGCCGCGATCGTGGTGGCGTTGTCGACCAAAAACGCCGTCACCCCGCCGTGAAACAAGCCGTACTGCTGCAACAGTTCAGGCCGGCGGTCGACCGCGAGCGTGCACGCGCCGCGTGACAGCTCGGCCACCTCAGCACCGACAAGACCCATGAAGCCCTGACGGCCGACATTGTCGCGAATCCGCGTCGCAATCGGCGCAAAGTCCGGATCGGCCTCGTTCATGACGTCCCTCCCGCTCGCTCCGGCGCACCCGGCGCCACCACCGCGCGGATCGCGCAGGCGATCAGCGTCTCGACCTGTTCGCGCGGGTCGCCGTGATGGCGGCCCGACAGATAGGCGCGGCAAAAGATCTGCGCCGGCCCGATGATCTGGCTGAAGAACAGCACAGCGCTCATCGGCAGCAACTCGCCGCGCGCGAGCAGCGGCGCGCGCCAGCGGTCGATGCCGTCAGTGAGCCGCGAATTCTCGGTGCGTTGCGCGCCGCGCACCTCCTCGCCCCACTCGCTGCGCGAAATCTCGAACAGGAAGCGCGCCTCGCGCCTGTTGGTCACGACCCAATCGAGATGGGCGCGGATCAGCCGCGCAACGCCCTCGCCGGCGCCGTGCGTGTCGTTGACCGCGGTGATGATCGCGGCGTGATAGGTCTGCAGGATCTCCAGGAACAGGGTTCCGGCGAGCTCCTTCTTCGAGATGAAGAAGTGGAAGAAGCTGCCGTTGGACGCGCGGGCGCGGGAGCGGATCTCGGCCACCGTCGCACCCTCGAAACCGTCGCGGTCGAACACCGCCAGTCCCGCTGCCAAGAGGTCTTCGCGCGCCGTACTCACCTCTGCTCCCCTGCTGACTAGATCAAAACTCTAGAGCTTTGCTCTAGTCGCAGTCAAATGATAACGCCGGACCTCACGGCCCGGCGTTGGCGATTACTTCGAGTTCGGCGCTTCCGGCGGACCGGAGCCTGGCGTCGTCGGGGGTGGCGGCGGAGGCGGCGCGGCCGCGGTTACCGGCGGCGCGGCGGGTGCCGGCGCCGGAGATGCGGCAGCGGCTGGCTCGGGCGCAGGGGAAGCGGCGGGAGCCGCGGGAGTGACCTGCGGGACCGGGTCCGATCGCACGGCAGCCGGCTCGCTGCCCGTGTTGGCTTTGGGCGCATCGACCTTGGCCGTATCGGGCTGGCTGGCAGGCTTCGCCGGCTTCTCGGCCTCACCCTTGTCTTCGGGCTTGATCGCCGTCTGGGATTTGGGCTCGTCGCCCGACGTCTCGCCCTTGGGCATCTCGTCGGACTTCGGCTCCTCGACCGGCTTGCCGCGACGACCGTGCTTCTGGCGCGATGGCCTGCCCTCGCCGGCGGCCTGCGGGATCTGGCCGTCGTCCGGCTTGGCACCATCCGGCGTCTCGCTCGGACGTGCCATGCGCCGGCCGCGGTGATGAGGACGTGCCTCGGGATTCAAACCGTCGGCGTCGGGCTTCGCGGCTTCCTTGGAACCTTCCTTGGCCCCTTCCTGCGGCGCCGCACCCTGGTGCTGCCGGCGAGACGGGCGCTCGGCCGGCTGCTCCGGGGACTGGTTCGCCTCCTGGCGGCCGTCTCGGCCGCCCTTGGCCCCCTTGGGCTGATCCTTGGCCTGGTAGCGCGGGTCGTTGGCGCCGTTCGAGATCAGATAGGACGAAAGCACGCCGGCCATGTCGCTCGACGTTGTGTAGTGCTGGCGCAGGAAGCCCGGCAGCGAGCCGGCCGGTACGGTCTTCAAGAGACCCCGCGGGCTCTTGTGGCAGGCCGTGCAGGTGTTGGCGAAAATCTGGGAGGGGCTTTTGCCGGCCTCGAGGTTTTGCGCTTGCGCCGATACGGCTGACAGACAGCCAATCAGAAGCGCGACCGTCGCCAGACTGAGGGCTCGGCTCAACATTCCTTAAGTCTCCAGATTCCGGAAAAATCGCCGCCTGCGCCTGATGGATCGGCCGCGGCGGTCACCTTTTATCCGATTATCGCGCGAATGGAAGCGCGCGCGTGCCGCATCCACGCAATTGTCACATTTTGGAATATCGGCTTTGAGCACAACGCAATAGCGCGATCCAATTCCCTGCCTATCTTTGGGTCGGGGACACATTGGAGTGATCAGCTCCGGTGGTGTCAGTGTGCAGCTTGCCGTTCCGTTGGTGCTTCGATGGACCGATTGTTGCGATTTTTCTTGGGGCGCTTCATCCGCCGCGGTTCGATCACGTTCACGACCGCAAGCGGCGCCAAATTCACCTGTGGTGACGGCACGGGCACTCCCGTCGCCGCACGGTTCATGACCAGCGCCGCCGAACTGCGCATTCTGGTCGATCCCGAGCTTTACCTCGGCGAAGCCTTCATGGACGGCACGTTCGTGGTGGAGCAAGGCAGCATCGCCGACGTGCTGGCTGTCCTGATGGGCCAAGCGGCCATGCTGCCGAACTTTGCCAGGCTGCAAGCCTGGGTGCGGTTCCTCGGGCGGCGCGCCCAGCAGCTCAATGTGCGCGGCCGTTCCAGGAGCAATGTCGCCCGCCATTACGACCTCGACGGCCGCCTCTATTCCCTCTTCCTCGACGCGGACAAGCAATACAGCTGCGCCTATTTCAAGACGCCGGACTCGACGCTGGACGACGCCCAACTCGCCAAGAAGCGCCACCTCGCCGCAAAACTCCTGATCAAGCCCGGCGACCGCGTCCTCGACATCGGTTCCGGCTGGGGCGGACTCGGGCTCTATCTCGCCGAGATGAGCGGCGCCGACGTCACCGGCGTCACGCTGTCGACCGAGCAGCTGCAGATCGCCAACGCCCGGGCGGCGGAGAAGAACCTGGCGTATTCGGCGCGCTTCCTGCTGCAGGATTACCGCGACATCCCCGGCCCGTTCGACCGCATCGTCTCGGTCGGCATGTTCGAGCATGTCGGGGTCGCGTTTTACGAAACCTTCTTCAAGCGCTGCGCCGAGCTCCTCAGCGATGACGGGGTCATGCTGCTGCATTCGATCGGCCGCTCGACCGGTCCTGACGTCACCAGCCCCTGGATCCGGAAATACATCTTCCCGGGCGGCTACATTCCGGCGCTCTCCGAGGTCATGCCGGCGATCGAGAAGGCCGGATTGCTGATCTGCGACATGGAGATCCTGCGCCTGCACTACGCCGAGACCCTGAAGGCGTGGCGCGACCGCTTCATGGCGCGGCGCGAGGAGGCCGTGCGGCTCTACGACGAGACCTTTGCGCGGATGTGGGAATTCTATCTGGCGGCCTCGGAGATGTCGTTCCGGGTGCAGAACATGATGAACTTCCAGCTGCAGCTGACCAAGCGCCAGGGCATCGTGCCGATGACCCGCGACTATATCGGGCGCGAGGAAGGCCGCCTCCGGCACAAGGAAGCCGGCGCCGCGAAACCCCGGCTGCAACTCGCCGGCGAATAGGTCTGCAAGCGCGGATACCGCTAGTTGCGCAGGCTGTAGGCCGAGCCGCAATGGGCGAAGGTCGGTGCCGGGCGCGCAAGGTGGGCCGCGGCCGCCGAAATCAGGTTGATGTCGCAGGGAACGTTTCGGACCTCCGGACGCGCCGCCTGCTCCATGGCATCGACAAGCGACGCTAGCCAGCGGCGGTCCGTGCCGCCTGCCCGGCTGATCCTTAGTCGCGCTGTCTGAAACTCTCGAGCCATCGTCGCCGTATCTTCCCTGAGCGAAGACAACCCGGAATCCGCCGGGTCGTTCCGCGAGCCTGCCGCAAAGAAAATGCGCCAGGTGTGATCTGCTTCACAGAGGTCTGTTCCGGGCTGTCGTAGTGGTCCGGAATGACCCGAGAACCGCACCAGACGATGTTGGACCCGCAACGCGACCTCGTGACCGACTACGCCCTGATCGCAACCGGCGTGGCGGCCGCCTTGATCGCGCTGGCTTTCCTCATCCTGGTCTGAGGAACCGAAGCCAGCACCGACCTCGCTGCTGGTTGGGCGCGGCAGCCTGGCAAAAGGTTCAGGCCGCGTCGGATTTTTGCCAACGCCATCGCTGACCGGCCGGACTCCGCCGATTTTCGAGCGAAACCCCGTCAAGCGGA
Organism: Bradyrhizobium sp. ma5; assembly: GCF_042258955.1. Taxonomy (NCBI): domain Bacteria; kingdom Pseudomonadati; phylum Pseudomonadota; class Alphaproteobacteria; order Hyphomicrobiales; family Nitrobacteraceae; genus Bradyrhizobium; species Bradyrhizobium sp. ma5. Next base: position 4,096,900 of record NZ_CP170156.1, on the reverse strand, counting down.
ATGCATCCGGCTGTGGCGGATTCACACATCGCGTTGTGTGAATCGTGCATAAGAAACATCCGTCCTTTCGCTTCGTGCCGGGCTGGCGCTTGATCGCGGCCCCACAGCCGAAAATCTCAGTAACGACGAAATCAGAAGAATAAGCTCGTCCATGGCCTTGATTGATTCGAACGTCCACAAGCTCGCGCCCGACGCCGCGTCCGCGACCTATCGGAGCGCGCCGCACAACATCGAAGCGGAACAGGGGCTGCTCGGCGCAATCCTGGTCAACAACGACGCCTTCTACCGGGTCTCCGATTTCCTGGAGTCGAAGCACTTCTTCGAAGCCATCCACCAGCAGATCTTTGAAACGGCCGGCAGTCTGATCCGGATGGGTAAGGTCGCCAATCCCGTGACCTTGAAGACGTTCCTGCCTGCCGAGCTTGACCTGGGCGGCATGACGGTCAGCCAATACCTCGCCCGACTCGCCGCCGAAGCCACCACCATCATCAACGCGCAGGACTACGGGCGTACCGTCTATGATCTCAGCCTGCGCCGCAACCTGATCCAGATCGGCGAGGAGATCGTCAACGTCGCCTACGACGCGCCGGTCGATTTTGCCCCGCGCGCGCAGATCGAGGACGCCGAACGGCAGCTCTACGGCCTCGCCGAGACCGGCCGCTACGATGGCGGATTCCAGCGCTTTGCCGATGCACTCACGGTCGCCGTCGACATGGCGGCAAAGGCGTTCCAGCGCGACGGCAAACTGTCCGGCATTTCGACAGGGCTGCGCGACCTCGACGCCAAGATGGGCGGATTGCAACCAAGCGACCTGATCGTGCTCGCCGGCCGACCCGGCATGGGCAAGACCTCGCTCGCCACCAACATCGCCTACAACATTGCCAGGGCCTATGTCCCCGAGGTGCAGGCCGACGGCACCACCAAGGCGGTGAACGGCGGCGCGGTCGGCTTCTTCTCCTGCGAAATGAGCGGCGAACAGCTCGCCACCCGTATTCTCGCCGAACGCACCGGCATTCCGTCCAGCCACATCCGGCGCGGCGGTATCACCGAGCTCGATTTCGAGAAGATCCGCGACTGCTCGATCGAGTTGCAGTCGCTGCCGTTCTACGTCGACGAAACCGGTGGTCTCTCGATCTCGCAGCTCACCGCGCGCGCCCGCCGGCTCAAGCGGCAGAAGGGCCTCGACCTGATCGTGATCGACTACATCCAGCTGTTGCAGGGCTCGGGCAAGAAGGGCAACGACAACCGGGTGCAGGAAATCACCGAGATCACCACCAATCTGAAGGCGCTGGCGAAGGAGCTCAACGTCCCCGTGATCGCGCTGTCGCAGCTCTCGCGTCAGGTCGAGAACCGCGAGGACAAGCGGCCGCAGCTTTCGGACCTGCGTGAATCCGGCTCGATCGAACAGGACGCCGACGTCGTGATGTTCGTGTACCGCGAGGAATACTATCTCGCGAACAAGGAACCACGGCCCGGCACCCCGGAGCACGCGACCTGGCAAGCCGAAATGGAGCGCGCGCTCGGCAAGGCCGAAGTCATCATCGGCAAGCAGCGCCACGGTCCGACCGGCACCGTCGAACTGCACTTCGAAGCCAGCGTCACCCGGTTCGGCGATCTCGCAACGGACGGACTGGTCCCGGATCGCCCGCCCTCCTACTAAAGCGTTTTCGAGCGAAGTGGATACCGGTTCGCGTGAAGAAAACGCGTCAAAACAAGAATCTAGAGCCCGTTCCGATTCAATCGGAACGGACAGGGCTCTAATGCTGGGGCACTGTTGAAGGCCGCTGGCCCCGCTTGTACAACTGAGCCATGAACATCGTGACCGACGCGAAATCGCAGCTGACGCCCGAAGCCAGTTTGCTGGCGGCCCATCCGGCCGCCACCGGCATCCTCACCGTCGACCTCGACGCCATCATCGCCAACTGGCGCAAGCTCGAGAAGACCGCGGTCCCGGCGGAATGCGCCGCCGTGGTCAAGGCCAACGCCTATGGCTGCGGCGCCGAGCAGGTGTCGCGGGCGCTGGCCAAGGCCGGCTGCAAGACCTTCTTCGTCGCCACCGTCGAGGAGGCCGCCGTTGTGCGCGCGGCCGTTCCGCAGGCGACCGTGTATGCGCTCGGCGGCTTTTTTCAGCAGACCGGCGACGCCTACGCCAAAATCGACTGCAAGCCTGTGATCGGCGATCTCAACGAGCTCGCCGAATGGGACGTGTTCTGCCGCCGCTCCGGCTGGTCCGGCGGCGCCGCCATCCATATCGACACCGGCATGAACCGGCTAGGGCTGACGGTCAGCGAAGCGCAAGGCATCATCCCGCGGATCAATGCCGGCGACCACGGCATCACGCTGGTCATGAGCCACCTCGTCTCTGCCGAATTGCTCAACAATCCCGCCAACGCCAGGCAGCTTGCGAGCTTCCGCGAGATCGCGAGCCTGTTCACCGGCGTGCCGGCTTCGCTGGCGAACTCCTCCGGCGTGTTCCTCGGCGCGCAATTCCAGTTCGAGATGGTGCGGCCGGGCTGCGCGCTCTATGGCGTCAATCCGACGCCGGAGGCCGACAACCCGATGCAGCAGGTGGTCGATCTCAAGGCGCGCATCGTGCAGATCCGCAACATCGATCGCGGCGAGACCGTCGGCTATGGCGGCACCTGGACCGCGCGGCGGCCGACCCGGCTTGCGATCGTCTCCGCCGGCTATGCCGACGGCTATTTCCGCGCCGCCAGCGCCAATGACGGCACCCGCGGCGCCGAGGTCGTGGTCGCCGGCAAGCGCTGCCCGATCGCCGGCCGCGTCTCGATGGATCTGATCGCCGTCGACGTCACCGATCTCGACAAGAATGCCGTGCGGCGCGGCCACATGGTGACGCTGATCGGCGAAGGCATCACGGTCGACGAGGTCGCGCATCATTTCGGCACCATCGGCTATGAGGTGTTGACCAGCCTCGGCCGCCGCTTCGTGCGCATCTACAAGGGCGGCGATGCCGTCGCCACGACAAGCGACGCGCCTGCCGAAAGAAGCGACGCTGCTGTCGAGAAGAGCGAGCCGGCCGCGGTGCAAGCGGCGCCTCCTGCTTTGCCGACAGCAGCGCCTGCGCCGCCGCCATTGCCTGCCGCCGCGCCAACGGCACCGTCCACCTGACGCGATCGGGGTTCGCGATTGCCGATGAAGATCGCGACCTTCAACATCAACAACGTCAACCGCCGGCTGCCGAACCTGCTGCGCTGGCTGAAAACCGCGAAGCCCGACGTCGTCAGCCTGCAGGAGCTCAAGGCCAGCGACGCCGAGTTTCCCGCGGCCGCGCTCGAGAAGGCCGGCTACGGCGCGGTATGGCAGGGACAGAAGACCTGGAACGGCGTCGCCATCCTTGCGCGCAAGGCCGAGCCGGTCCTGATCCGCACCGCCCTGCCCGGCGACGCCAACGATCATGAGGCGCGCTACATCGAGGCCGCGGTGCGCGGCATGGTCGTCACCAGCCTTTACCTTCCGAACGGCAATCCGCAGCCCGGGCCCAAATTCGATTACAAGCTCGCCTGGTTCAATCGGCTGCGCGCCCATGCCGCCAAGCTGCTCAAGCAGCAGGTCCCCGTGGTGCTCGCCGGCGATTACAACGTCGCGCCGACGCCTCTCGACATCTATCCGACCCGCTCCTGGGACAAGGATGCGCTGATCCAGCCGAAGAGCCGCGCCGCGTTCAAGGCGCTGGTCGATCAGGGTTGGTGCGATGCGCTCCGCACGCTGCATCCGGATCGTCAGATGTTCACCTTCTGGGACTACAAGCGCCAGCGCTGGCCGCGCGATGCAGGCCTCCGGCTCGATCATCTGCTGCTCAGCCCCGACGTGGCGACGCGGCTCGCGAAAGCCGGCGTCGACCGGGATGTTCGTGGCGAGGAAGGTGCCAGCGATCATGCGCCGGCGTGGGTCGTGCTGAAGTGATGGGCCACCGTCACGCCTCGTGACAATCAGCATTGTTGGTCGCGACGCGGATCGGATGACGCCGCACAGACCACGTCGTCCTGGCGAAAGCCAGGACCCATAATCACCGCATTTGATTGTGAACGGGATGGTGGCCCCAGCGTCGCGCAACGGCTGATGCTCGGGGTAATGGGTCCTGGCTTTCGCCAGGACGACGTCGAGTTTGTTGCACGGCGTGCGAGTCAAACATGCGCATTCTCGTGCCACGGGAGCCTGCGGTACACGCGAATGCGGCTGGATGTGGCGGACCGGGTACAGCCGGAGGTGGTGCAAATCGACTAGCCTGCCATCGATTTGATTCATGCATTGGGGCTGCCCATGAAGACATATTGCGTCGCCGCCACCGTGCTCATGCTCGGCATTGCAAGCGCGTCCGCTGCCGACCTCGCCGCCCGCCCCTACACCAAGGCACCCCCGATCGTCGCCGCCACCACCGACTGGAGCGGCTTCTATGTCGGCGCCAATGGCGGCGGCGGCTGGAGCCGGAAGTGCTGGGACATCGTGCCCTTCACCATCGCCAATCCGGCGCTCGGCGTGGTGAATTTCGCCGGGCCGGAAGGTTGCCACACCGCGAGCGCGGCGACCGCCGGCGGCCAGATCGGCTATCGCTGGCAGCAGGCGGCCTGGGTGTTCGGCGTCGAAGCGCAGGGCAATTGGGCCGACCTCTCCGGCTCGAACCCGTCCACAGCGGCGTTGTTCGCGGGCTTCGCCAACCGCTCGAAGATCGATGCCATCGGCCTGTTCACCGGACAGGTCGGCTATTCCTGGGGCGCCTTCCTGCTGTACGCGAAGGGCGGCGCAGCCGTCGTGCGCGATCGCTATGAGAGCTTCATCACGCCGGCTTTCGGACCCGGCGTGCCGGTCGGCTTCATCGCCGACCGTGGCAGCGAGACGCGCTGGGGCGGCGCGATCGGCGCCGGCGCCGAATATGCGATCGCACACAATTGGTCGCTGGCGATCGAATACGACCATCTGTTCATGGGGACCAACAACGTTCACATGACCTACGATCCGGTCTTCATCGCCCAGCTCAACCATGACGAACGCATCCGCCAGGACGTCGACATGGTGACGGTGCGCGTCAACTACCGCTTCGGCGGCCCGGTCGTCGCGAAGTACTGACGCGGCGCGCGACGGCACGTCCCTTGTTCAACGCGCCCTTGCGCCGTCTCGAACCATGAGGTCACACTGAGCCTTCGTTGTCGAGGCACGCATCCGGCGTGGCTCGGGATCACGTCCCGGAGTGCGCGTGGGCTTCCTGTTCGTCCTCATCGTCGGCCTGGTCGCCGGCACCATCTCAGGCATCGTCGGGACCGGCTCGTCGATCATGCTGATGCCGGTGCTGGTCTATCAGTACGGGCCGAAGCAGGCGGTGCCGATCATGGCGGTCGCAGCCGTGATGGCCAATCTGTCGCGCATCCTGGCCTGGTGGCGAGAGGTCGACTGGCGCGCCTGCGCCGCCTATTCGATCACCGGCATCCCTGCCGCAGCACTCGGCGCGCGCACGCTGCTCGCCCTGCCCTCGCACGCGGTCGACGTGGCGATCGGCCTATTCCTGATCGCGATGGTGCCGGTGCGGCACTGGCTGGCGCGACACGAGCTGAAAGCCAATCTTTGGCATCTCGCAATCGGCGGCGCCTTGATCGGCTATCTCACCGGCATCGTGGTCTCGACCGGACCGCTCAGCGTGCCACTGTTTTTGTTTTACGGCCTCAACAAGGGCGCCTTCCTCGCCACCGAAGCGGCGAGTTCGCTCGGGCTCTATGTCAGCAAGTCGGTGACGTTCGAGCGGTTCGGCGCGCTGACACTCGACATCGCGCTGAAGGGCCTGATCGCCGGCGCCTCGCTGATGGCCGGCGCCTTCATCGCCAAGCGCTTCGTGCTGCAGATGAAGCCGGAGGCCTTCCGCCTGATCATGGATGGCATCATGCTGGCGGCGGGCGCGTCGCTGCTATGGTCGGCAGCATTGCATTAATCCGGGCCGAACCCGCACATGAAATCTTTCGACCTCTCGCTGTTCGCGGATTACTTCCAATTCTACATTCAGGATGAATCCGCAACTGGCGACCTTTCTGAAGCGTGGACGCCGGAAGCGACGGACCGGTTGCTCGCGATCGTCCCCGGGATGGTCGGGATCAGCACCGTGCGGAACATGCACGTCCCAGTCTCGGTACAGGTTCTCGAACGCGAGCCGGACCACGATTCCTCCGATTGGGATCACGTGGTCGAAGCCAGCCTGGACGTCGCGTCCGGACGCATCGTGATCGCCGGTTGCACAGACTACTTCCCAGACGCCATGCGCATAGAAACTGAACCGGGGACCTATCGGGTGCGCGTGTCCTATGGCGCGCTCGACACACTGTCGGAGGACGGCCTGGAGGGAGACGATCACTACAGGCTGCAGCTCTGGCCGGCCCCCTCAATCGCGGTGCGGGTCTTGAAGCAACGGCCGACATAGGCAGACACGGTGGCGCCGTTGGTCGTTGCCGGCTCTTGATCCATGCTATGGAGAGAAGACGGAATCGAGCTCTCCCCCATGGCCAAATCCACCCTCTCCTTCGTCTGCCAGAACTGCGGCGCGGCGTATAATCGCTGGCAGGGCAAGTGCGACTCCTGCGGCGAGTGGAACACGCTGGCCGAGGAAGACACCACGGGCTCGGTGCCGGTCTCGATCCGCAGCAAGCGCAAGGGGCGGACGTTCGCGCTGGAATCGCTGTCCGGCAAGACCCAGGATGCGCCGCGGCTGTCGTCGGGCATGGCCGAGCTCGACCGCGTCACCGGCGGCGGCTTTGTCCGCGGCTCGGTGCTCCTGGTCGGTGGCGATCCCGGCATCGGAAAATCCACGCTATTGACCCAGGCCACCAGCATGATGGCGCGCGCCGGCCATCGCGCGGTCTACATCTCGGGCGAAGAAGCGGTCGCGCAGGTGCGGCTCCGCGCCGAGCGGCTCGGGCTGGCGGACGCGCCGGTGCAGCTCGCCTCCGAAACCTCGGTCGAGGACATCGTCTCGACACTGTCGGAAGGCGCGGTGCCGCGGCTGATCGTGATCGATTCGATCCAGACCATGTGGACCGACACGGTCGAGTCCGCGCCCGGCACGGTGACCCAGGTCCGCGCCTCGGCGCAGGCCCTCATTCGCTTCGCCAAGAAGACCGGTGCAACGATCATCCTGGTCGGGCATGTGACCAAGGACGGCCAGATCGCCGGCCCCCGCGTGGTCGAGCACATGGTCGATGCCGTGCTGTCGTTCGAGGGTGAAGGCTCGCAGCAGTTCCGCATCCTGCGCTCGGCCAAGAACCGCTTCGGCGCGACCGACGAGATCGGCGTGTTCGAGATGACCGGGCTCGGGCTGCGCGAGGTCACCAACCCCTCGGAACTGTTCCTCTCCGAACGCGAGCTCGGCAGCCCCGGCACGGCGGTGTTCGCCGGCATCGAGGGCACCCGCCCGGTGCTCGTCGAGTTGCAGGCGCTGGTGGCGCCGACCTCGCTCGGCACGCCGCGCCGCGCCGTGGTCGGCTGGGATCCGAGCCGGCTGTCGATGGTGCTGGCGGTGCTGGAGGCGCATTGCGGTGTCAAATTGTCCGGACATGACGTCTATCTCAATGTGGCGGGCGGCCTGCGCATCCAGGAGCCGGCCGCGGACCTCGCAGCTGCCGCCGCGCTGGTCTCCTCGCTGGTGAATGCGCCGTTGCCGACAGATGCGGTCTATTTCGGCGAAATTTCGCTGTCCGGCGCGATCCGCCCGGTGGCGCAGACCCCGGCCCGGCTGAAAGAGGCCCTCAAGCTCGGCTTCGGCCGCGCCATCCTGCCCGAATCGGCCCGCGGCGATGGTGGCGGCGATAGCGGGCTTGCGCTGAACAGCGTCGGCAATCTGACCACGCTGGTCGCCGAAATTGCGGCACGCGGGACACCCCGAGGCGGCCGGGCTGCGCCACGGGACGACCAGGACGGCTCCAGGGGCGCTGATGCGGCTGAGAAAAATGCCACACCGGCCCGATTCCGTCGCGAGACCAGCTAAAGCAGGCGTGACGTATCAGCCCCCCGCCGCTATACATCCGGCGCGCGGGACAGGTGGTGTTGCGGCCTTGCCGAATGCCCCCGATGCGCCTCAGTTAGGACGGCACCGACTTTGCCGATTCGCGAGCCCTTAACAGCGGACCCAAACGTACCAGCGGACCTGACCAGCCGATGCCCATAACGATACTCGATCTCGTCCTGCTCGGCGTGATGCTGATCTCGGGCCTGCTTGCCATGGTGCGCGGCTTCATGCGCGAGATCCTGTCGATCGCGGCCTGGGGCGCCGCTGCGCTGGTCACGCTGTATGCTTTCTCGAAGCTGCTGCCGACTGCCAAAACTTACTTCAATAACGACACGGTCGCGGCCGTGGTGGTGGTGGCCGGCGTCTTCATCGGCACGCTGATCGTGGTCTCGATCATCACCGTGCGGATCTCGGACATGATCCTGGATTCCCGGATCGGCGCGCTCGACCGCACACTCGGCTTCCTGTTCGGCCTCGCCCGCGGCCTCCTGATCGTGGTCGTGGCGTTCATGTTCTTCACCTGGCTGGTTCCGGACAAGCAGCGGCCCGATTGGGTCACCGGCGCGAAGTCCCGGGTGGTGCTGCAGGGAACCGGGGATTGGCTGATGGCGCTCTTGCCTGATGACCCCGAGAACACCATCTTAAAGAAGTTCAAGAAGAATAAGCCCGACGACGATTCTGCGGCTGATACCAACGATCAGGCAACGCCGGCGTCGGGCGATGGCTACAGCAAACCTGCGCGTGACGGCTTGAAAAAGCTGATCGAGAAACCCGCGGGCCGATAACTTATTTGGGCCCCTTGCGAGAGGCGATGAACGAGATGCAAACCCCTTCCGATCACGCCGCCCAGATGGATCTCGACCTCGGGCCGATCGAAAAGCAGGAACATCTCCGACAAGACCACCGGGACGACGATTTCAGATACCACCCCGATCTTGATGGCGACACGCTCCGCGAGGAATGCGGCGTGTTCGGCGTCTTTGGCCACCCCGAGGCCGCCGCGATCACCGCGCTCGGCCTGCACGCCCTGCAGCACCGCGGCCAAGAGGCCGCCGGCATTGTCTCCTTCGACGGCGGCCGCTTCCACAGTGAACGCCGCCTCGGCCTGGTCGGCGATGCCTTCTCCCGCCGCGAGGTGATCGATCGCCTGCCCGGCAACGCCGCGGTCGGCCATGTCCGCTACTCCACCACCGGCGGCACCATCCTGCGCAACGTGCAGCCGTTGTTCGCCGAGCTCAGCGCCGGCGGCTTTGCGGTCGGCCACAACGGAAACCTGACCAACGGCCTCACCCTGCGCCACGAACTGGTCAAGGGCGGCGCCATGATGCAGTCGACCACCGACACCGAGGTGATCCTGCATCTCGTCGCACAGTCCAAGCGCACCCGCTTCATCGACCGTTTCATCGAGGCGCTGCGCACCATCGAGGGCGCCTACGCGCTGGTCGCGCTGACCAACAAGAAGCTGGTCGGCGCCCGCGATCCGCTCGGCATCCGCCCGCTGGTGCTCGGCGATCTCGACGGCCATCCGATCCTGACCTCGGAGACCTGCGCGCTCGACATGATCGGCGCGAAATATGTCCGCGACATCGAGCCCGGCGAGATCATCGTGTTCGACGAGCGCGGCGCGCACAGCCACAAGCCGTTCCCGCCGAAGCCGGCGCGGCCCTGCATCTTCGAGTACATCTATTTCGCGCGGCCGGATTCGATCGTCGGTGGCCGCTCGGTGTACGACGTGCGCAAGGCATTCGGCGCCCAGCTCGCGCGCGAGAGCCATCCCGAGGTCGACGTCGTGGTGCCGGTGCCGGATTCCGGCGTGCCCGCCGCGGTCGGCTACAGCCAGTATTCCGGCGTGCCGTTCGAGCTCGGCATCATCCGCAACCACTATGTCGGTCGCACCTTCATCCAGCCGACCCAGACCGTGCGCGAGCTCGGCGTGCGCATGAAGCATTCGGCCAACCGTGCCGCGATCGAAGGCAAGCGCATCATCCTGATCGACGACTCGCTGGTGCGCGGCACCACCTCGAAGAAGATCGTGCGCATGATGCGCGATGCCGGCGCCCGCGAGGTGCACTTCCGCCTCGCCTCGCCGCCGATCCTGTATCCCGACTATTACGGCATCGACCTGCCGGACCGCGGCGGTCTCTTGGCCGCGACCCATTCGCTCGAGGAGATGCGCGACATCATCGGCGCCGACTCGCTCGCCTTCCTGTCGATCGACGGCATGTACCGCGCGATGGGCTATGAAGGACGCGACCCGGCCAATCCGAGATTCGCCGACCACTGCTTCACCGGCGCCTATCCGACCCACCTCACCGACCAGAGCGAAACCGAGGCCCCGCCGCGCCAGCTCTCACTGCTGGCCGAGGCGAGCTGACGGAGCACGCCATGCAGCCGATCATGGGCATCCTCTGTGGGGTGCTGCTGGTCGGCTTCATCGTGTTTGCCTTCCGACAGGGCATGAAGGTGACGCCCGACAATTCGGGCAACGGCACCAACAGCAGCAATATGGACCAGGGGCCCGGCCCCTAGCCGAAAGCGCAGGAATTCGTCATGGCCGGGCTTGTCCCGGCCATTTCCGTCTGTAATACCCGCCGCAAGATATGGACGGACAGACATGACAAAACCCCTCGCCTCCCGTATTGCCCTCGTGACCGGCGCCTCGCGCGGCATCGGTTATGCGACCGCGGTCGCGCTGGCCAAGGCCGGCGCGCATGTCGTGGCGGTGGCGCGCACGCAAGGCGGGCTGGAAGAGCTCGACGACGAGATCCGCAAGGACGGCGGCAGCGCCACGCTGGTGCCGCTCTCACTGACCGATTATGACGGCATTGCGCGGCTCGGGCTCGCGCTGCATGAGCGCCATGGCAAGCTCGACATCCTGGTCGGCAATGCCGGCACCGCCGGTCCCTCCTCGCCGCTCGGCCATATCGAGCTGAAGCCCTGGAATGACGTGTTCGCGATCAACGTCACGGCGAATTTCCAGCTGATCCGCTGCATGGACCCGCTGCTGCGCCAGTCCGACGCCGGTCGCGCGGTGTTCGTCACATCAGGCGTGGCGCACAAGGCCAACGCCTATCTCGGCCCCTATGCCGCCTCGAAGGCCGCCCTCGACGCGCTGGTGCGCTCCTGGGCGAACGAGACCGCCAACACGGCGCTGCGCATCAACCTGTTCAGCCCCGGCCCGATCCGCACCCGGATGCGCGCGCAGGTGTTTCCCGGCGAAGACCCGATGACGCTGGACACGCCCGACATGGCCGCCGAATTCGTGCTGCCGATGTGTTCGCCCGCATGGACCGAAACCGGCAAGCTCTACGACTACAAGGCGCGCACGCTGCGGAGCTTTCAGCCGCCTGCGTGAGGAATCACAGGCGGGCCGCGCATTCGATGTCATCCCCGCGAATGCGGGGATCCAGTATTCCAGAGGCGATAGCGTTTGAATCGAGACGCCGCGGCGTACTGGATCGCCCGGTCAAGCCGGGCGACGACACCATCTATGACGCATCGGCTTGCCTTTTCCTCGCGATTGACTCCTCCCCCGCCCCGCGATTGACTGCCCTCCTCAAGCGGGACGCCCCGCCAAGAAAAATCTCGGGAGGCATCATGACGCCGACGTTCAATCGCGCGCGCTCCATTCTGTCCGGATTGTTTCTCTCCGCCGGCATCGCATCAGCAGCCCTTTTTGTTCAGCCAACGCCCGCCAGAGCCGGTGACGTTCCGACCTTCGCGGTCGACACGTCCTGGCCCAAGCAGCTGCCGAACAACTGGATCATCGGCCAGGTCGGCGGCATCACCGTCGACTGGCAGGGGCATATCTGGGTGGTGCACCGGCCACGCTCGCTGACCGATGGCGAGAAGGCGGCGAGCCTCACCCCGCCGCGCGCGAAATGCTGCGTGGCGGCACCGCCGGTGCTCGAATTCGATGTCGACGGCAATCTGCTGCGCGCCTGGGGCGGCCCCGGCGACGGCTATCAATGGGTCGGCCGCGAGCATGGCATCGAGGTTGACGAGCGCGGCTTCGTCTGGATCGGCGGCAATGCCGATGACGACAGCGCGATCCTGAAGTTCTCGCTCGACGGCAAGTATCTCGGCCAGATCGGCAAGATCGCAGCCCGCACCAACAGCAACGACACCACCCAGCTCGGCCGCCCCGCCGAGATGGCGATCGACAAGGCGGCCAACGAGCTCTACATCGCCGACGGCTACGGCAACCGCCGCGTCATCGTGTACGACGCCACCACGCTGGCCTACAAGCGGCACTGGGGCGGCTATGGCAAGCTGCCCACCGACGACAAGCAGCCGCCCTACGATCCGAGCGCCGCGGTGCAGGAGCAGTTCGGCAATCCCGTGCATTGCATCAAGATCGCCAATGACGGGCTGGTCTATGTCTGCGACCGCAGCCAGGACCGCATCCAGGTGTTCCAGAAGAACGGCACCTTCGTGAAGGAATGGTTCTACGAGAAAAACACCCGCGGCGACGGCGCCGTATTCGATCTCGCGCTGTGGCCCGATCCGAAGCAGACCTATCTGCTCAACGCCGACGGCGCCAACAACGAGATCCGCGTGCTGAAGCGCGACGACGGCAGCGTGGTCGGCACCTTCGGCCATAGCGGCCGCAATGCCGGACAGTTCGCCCTGCTCCACGTCATGGCGGTGGACCAGAAGGGCAACGTCTACACCGGCGAGGTCGAGGGCAAGCGGATCCAGAAATTCAAGCTGACCTCGGATGCGCTCAAGTAGCAATGACGGCAGGATGACGCTTCGACGCAGTTCATCCGGCTTTATGCGGATTGCCGCTCGCCAAAGGAAAGGGTAAGCGGGAACCCGACGACCGCCACAAGGCTCCATAAGAGGGCCGTTGCGGAAAAAATCGACAGTGGAGGGAATGTCTCATGACGACGACGCTCGCACGGCGCCACGCCGTGCTTCTCGCTTGCGCTGCACTCGGCCTTGCAACGCCAGCCTTTGCTCAGGACAAGAACGTCAAGATCGGCGTGCTGAACGACATGTCGGGCCTCTATGCCGATATCGGCGGGCCCAATTCGGTGGCCGCGGCCAACATGGCGGTGGAAGATTCCGGCCTGCGCGCCAAGGGCTGGAAGATCGAGGTGGTCAGCGGCGACCACCAGAACAAGCCCGACGTCGGCGTCAACATCGCGCGCAACTGGATCGACAACGACAAGGTCGACATCATCACCGATACGCCGAACTCCGGCGTCGCGCTGGCGGTGAGCAACCTTGCCAAGGAGAAGAACTCGATCGTGCTCAATTCGGGCGCGGCGACCGCCGATCTGACCGGCAAGGCCTGCAACGCCAACACGATCTCCTACACGTTCGACACCTACATGCTCGCCAACGGCACCGGCAAGGCGCTGACCAAGGCGGGCGGCGACACCTGGTTCTTCCTCACCGCCGACTACGCCTTCGGCCACGCGCTGGAGCGCGACACCTCGGCGGTCGTCACCGCGAACGGCGGCAAGGTGCTCGGCGGCGTCAAGCACCCGCTCAACACCGCGGACTTCTCCTCGTTCCTGCTGCAGGCGCAGGCCTCCAAGGCCAAGATCATCGGCCTCGCCAATGCCGGCGGCGACACCACCAACGCGATCAAGCAGGCGTCCGAATTCGGCATCACCGCGGGCGGACAGAAGCTCGCGGCGCTGCTGCTGTTCGTCAACGACGTGCATGCGCTGGGCTTGAAGATCGCCCAGGGCCTCACCTTCACCGAGTCGTTCTACTGGGACATGAACGACCAGACCCGCGCCTGGTCGAAGCGCTTCCAGAAGGTCTCGCCGAAGAACGCGATGCCCTCGATGACGGTGGCCGGCGTCTATGCCGGCGTGCTGCATTACCTCAAGGCATTGGACGCGATGGGCGGCAATCCGCATGACGGCGCCAAGGTCGTCGCCAAGATGAAGGAGATCCCGACCGACGATCCGCTGTTCGGAAAGGGTCCGCTGCGGATCGACGGCCGCCGCATCATCCCGGCCTATCTGTTCGAGGTGAAGAAGCCGGAGGAGTCCAAATATCCGTGGGACTATTACAAGCTGATCGCCACCATCTCGCCGGAGGACGCCGCCAAGCCGCTCGAGGCCAGCGATTGTCCGCTGGTGAAGAAATAAGCGAGCTCTGTAGGGTGGATTAGCCGACTACGTCCGCCGTAGCTCAACAAGCGAAGGCGGAAGGCGTAATCCACCATCTTTTCACGGCACGAAGTTGGCGGGTTACGCATCGCTAACCCGCCCTACTCCGATCACTTCGCCGCCGACTTCGCCTTCGCAGCCGCCGGCAGCGATGCCCACTCCCGGTCGGCACGCGGGCCGCCGGGATCGCCGGTCAGGCCGACGAGTTGTCCGGGCTGAGCGTCGAATGTCGGCGTCCAGGTCTGGGTCTGGCACAGCAGCTTGAGCAGGCACCCCTTGAGCTTCAGCCGGTCGGACGGATCGCGCCACAGCGAGACCGAGTAGGACTTGCCGTCCTCGGCATTGTAGATGTCGCCGTCGAACCGGCCCTCCGGCGACAGCTTCAATCCCAGGATCAGCTGATGGCCGAGCAGCGCGCGCGTGCGCTTGTCGGGATCGGGATTGAAGCTGTCGCGGAACGGCTGGCCGCGCGGATCGAGCGGATCCTTCATCCACACGATGAAGCCGCAGATGCGGTCGCGCGCCGTGCCGCAACGCTCGAGGCGGATGCGTGCGCGTCCGTCCTCGGTCAGCCAGGTGCCGCTCGGATCGCTCGATGCGATCACTTCGGCATGGCCGGTTGAGCTCATCAGAATGGCGGCGACCAGGCCGCGCAGAAACAGGCGAACCATGTAATTCATTCGACAGCACCTTTCATCGTCGGGATGATTGCAGGAGGCGCGACGCGCGCCTCACTTCAGTTGCGCCATGAAGGCATCGGCACCCTTGTCGATGCCGGCGGTGGCGGCGGCGAGATCGCCGACGCTGGCCTTGATGTCGTAGGCGCCGGGATATTGCTTGCTGACGTAGGCGCCGAGCAGGCGCGCGGTCGAACTGTCGAACATCTCGACGGCATAGATCACCGAGCCGGTCATCGTACCCTCGCCGTCACGCGCGGCCTGCACGCCGTTGTAAATCGCGCCGGCCATGTCGAAGCGCGACAATGTGCCGAGCACCGGCGTGTTGGCGACCGCGCCGGTCAGCGTCAGCCGCACGCGAAACGTGTTCGGCCCGCGCGTATTCACCAGCGTGAAGCGGCCGCGCAATTTGTCGGCGAAGCGGGTCTGCATGTAGGCGGCGAGCGTCTGCTTGTCCTTCTCGGACATGTCGCCGAACTGATGATCCGCACCGCGATAGATCACGACCGGATCGAGCATCACCTTGTTGTAGCTCCGCCAGTCGACCGGCGGCGCATAGCGATACGGCACGCGGCCCGACGAGTCGGACGTATCAGGCGTCATGTAGGCCGACGAGGCCACGTCCGAATAAGCCACCGGCGTAACGGCGGCACATCCTCCGGCGAGGACGCAAAGCGCCATCGCTCCCAGACCGCGCGCGGCGATCGAGCTCTCCATTCCAATCTCCTCATCCGAGCTAAAGCGGAAGAGCAGCTCGGCCGCAGCCGCGTCCGGGGCTGAAGTTACGGCTGCGGCCGTCACTGCCGATCTGGCTCGCCCTCACGGCGCCGCCAGATCTTACCTCAGTGCGATAACTATAAAACCGACCAGTTGGTTTGTAAAGTTGCAATCGCAGGAACGCGTCAGAAAAATCGGGCGATCGAAACGTCGTGGAAAACCGGTGAGCTGCGTCGCGAAATGACGGCCTCGCGCTGTCACAAACCCGCGATATCTCTCGTGCTAACGCACCAATTGCCGGGGGATTTCAGGGGCCCGGTGCCGACCCAACGCCGCCAAGCGATCCATATTCCGCTTGGGCGGCGTTGTGCTTTCGGATCACGCCGGAGATTCAGCCACGCTTGCGCGCTGATGCCGGCTTTGCGGCCCGTGCGCCGGCAGGCCGCGGCGATGCCGTGCGCGTCGCCGTCACCTTGGATGGCTTTGCGGCCGCCGGCGCGCCCTGCTCGATCGCAGTCCACTTGCTGTCGTCGAGCAATCGCTCGAACAGGCGATCCCGCTCGCCGTCGGTCAGCGACGACAGGCCGAACAACGAACTCAGCAGCAGCCCCCGCGCCGCGGCCCAGCGCAGCAGCGCCAGATCCGGATCGCGCGCCTCGGCCTTCATCAGCGCGATCTTCTTGATGTCGACATCGCGCGGCATCGCCATCAATTCGGGATTCTCGTTCATCGCAGCCAGCAGCGCAAATGCCCCGGCCCGCGGCGTCGAGATCGCCTCCTTGAGCGTTGCGATCTGCGCCGCCAGTTCCGGCTGATCCGTGGTCTCGCGCGCGTTTTCGAGGTAGCGGCTCGAGAACTCCTCGAAATGCGCCATCTGCTGCTCGAGCAGAGCGCGCAGCACCGCTTCCTTGGTGCGGAACTGATGCATCACGCCGCCCTTGCTGAGCCCGCTCTCGCGCGCAATCGCGTCCAGCGTCAGGCGTCCCGGACCATCGCGCGTCACGATGGTGATCGCGGCGTCGAGTGCGGCGTTGCGGGAACGTTCGGAGCGGGAAGGATTATCCATGGAATTACTCAGGAAGGAGTCTCGTGAGATCACAGTATCTCAGCGGCCTCAGTCAATCTCAAGCGCTGGATCGGATCTCGCCTGGCAGCGCAAACGACGTACCGGAAAGCCAATGCCGGCTCCGGTCACACATCACTTCGAGGAATCAATCATCGCCCTACCCGGTCGCTCGCGCGCATGGGCCTTCGGCGCCGCGAACCTTCTGCAGCAGACGGCGGCGCAGGCCGTAAAGGAACCCGTGAGCCATTCGGCCGATGACCCTCTCCCCGCGACGGCGCGTGCGGGCAACAGACTCCGCGTCGGCATAGCCGGCAGCGACGATCGTGCCGTGCCTGCCGTCATCGAGCTTCAGGTCGGTGAGATAGACCAGGCCGCGCGACGTCAGCAGCGCCGCCTGCGCGTCGCTGAAGCGGGTCAACTCATCGCAGATATCAACGGCCTCGTTGTCCACCATGCTCCTCCTGCCGAGGCGGCCTCAGGGAACGAGGCGCGCACCTTCATCCCGCATCGCTTATACAAACCAACCGGATGGTTTGTATACAGGCAAAATGGCGCAATCCGCAAGATCCAGCCCGGACGCATCGGCGTGTCGGATCGGCGCCCTCGCATTCGTCCTCGAAGCATCGATCAGCCAGCACGCGGAGCACGCGAACGATGACACAGCAGCGCAACACGGCAGAAACCGAAGTCAGAACAATCATCGAAGCCTGGGCGGACGCCGTCCGCCGACACGACTATGCAGGCGTCCTCGCCCATCACGATCAGGACATCGTGATGTTCGACGTGCCGCCACCGCTCCAGTCACGCGGACTTGATGCGTACAGGAAGACCTGGGATTTGTTCTTCGGCTGTCAGCGTTCCTCCTACGCCTTCGATATCGAGGACATCGCGATCACGGCCGGCGATGACGTCGCCTTTGCCGTTGCGGTGATGCGATGCGGCCCGCTCGACGACACGTTCCAATTCAGGCTCACGATCGGACTGCGCAAGATCGACGGCAGCTGGCGGATCACGCACGAGCACCATTCGGTGCCGGCGACCGATTAAGATGTAGGGTGGGTTAGGCGAAGCCGTAACCCACCAACTTTCGGCGCCGCACGAAGGCGGCGGGTTACGCTACGCTAACCCGCCCTACGCTCTCTTCGCCGTCGCACGCCAGGCGATGGCGAGTGCGAGCAGCAGCAGCACGCCGGCCAGATAGAACGGCGCACCGGGCAGCTTCACGGACACGTTGTCGCCGATGAAATACGCAAACGTCAGCGTGAACAGGAACGGGCCGATCAATTCCGACATGCTCTGCACGCTCGATGTCGCGCCCTGCAACTGGCCTTGTTGGTCGGCGGCGACGAGTTGCGTCGTCAGGGCCTGGGTCGCGGCGCCCGAGATGCCCCACAACGCCATCACGGGAATGCCGATCCAGAACAGCTGCCCGGTCGGCGCCGCGCCGAAGATCACGAAGCCCAAGGCGCCGCAGACGAGGCCGAGGAACAACGCGTTGCGCTCGCCGAGCCGCTGCACGATCGGGCCGATCGCCGCGCCCTGCACGATCATGCCGCAGAGCCCGACCAGCGCCAGCGTCGCACCGACGGTGCCGGTGTCCCAGCCATAGCGATAGGTGGCGTACAGCACGAACACCGAGGGCAGCACGACATGCGCGAGCTGGCCGAAGAAAGTCGCCAGCGACAGGCCGGCCAGCGTCCGGTTCGCGCGCAGGAAATGCAGCGCGCCGATCGGATTGGCGCTCTTCCATTCGAACGGCGCGCGCCGTTCGACCGGCAGCGATTCCGGCAGGATGAACAGGCCATAGAGGCCGTTGACGAAGCTCAGGCCGGCCGCGGCCCAGAACGGCAGTCGCGGATCGATCTCGCCGAGCAAGCCACCGAGCGCCGGTCCCAGAATAAAACCCGCGCCGAACGCGACGCCGATCTTGCCGAACATCGCGGCGCGCTGCTCCGGCGCGGTGACGTCGGCGATATAGGCGAACACGGTCGAGATGCTCGACGAGGTGATACCCGAGATTGCCCGCCCGACGAACAGCCAGATCAGGTTCGGAGCCAGCGCCATCAGCACGTAATCTGCGGCGAGGCCGAAATTCGACAGCAGGACCACCGGCCGGCGGCCGAAGCGATCGGACAGCACGCCCAGGATCGGCGAGCAGACGAACTGCATCAAGGCCCAGATCGAGCCGAACACGCCGAAGATGCGCGCCGCATTGGCGGTGTCGTTGTTGACGAAGCCTTCGATCAGCTTGGGCAGGATCGGGATGATGATCCCGAGCGCGAGCATGTCGAGCAGCAGGGTGATGAAGATGAAGATCACCGCGCCACTACGTGCCTGCGGAACTGCCGCAGGATGGACTTCGGCGTCGCCGCTCACGACGGCCGCTTGCGCTTGTGAGCGAACGGATTGGCCTTCTCGCGCAGCGTGATCCGGATCGGCGTGCCCGGCAGATCGAAGGTCTCGCGCAGCGAGTTGGTGAGGTAGCGCAGATAGGATCTCGGGATCGCATCGGCGCGCGAGCAGAACAGAACGAAGCTCGGCGGGCGCGCCTTGACTTGCGTGATGTAGTTCAGCTTCAGCCGACGGCCCGAGACGGCCGGCGGCGGGCTGGCCTGGATTGCCTGCTCGAACCAGCGATTGAGCGCCGCAGTCGGCAAGCGCCGGTTCCAGACGGCATAGGCCTCCTGGATCGCAATCATCAGGCGGTCGATGCCCTCACCCATCAGGCCGGAGACGGCGACGATCGGCGCGCCCTTGACTTGGGGCAGCCAGTGGTCGGCATCGGTGCGCAGCTGCGAGATCTGGTTGGGCTTGCGCTCGACGAGGTCCCATTTGTTGACCGCGAGCACGATGGCACGGCCCTCGCGCTCGATCAGGTCGGCGATGCGCAGATCCTGCTCCTCGAACTTGTTCTGCGAGTCCATCATCATCACGACGACTTCGGCGAAGCGCACCGCGCGCAACGCGTCGGCGACCGAGAGCTTCTCCAGCTTCTCCTCGATCCGCGAGCGGCGGCGCAGGCCGGCAGTGTCGAATACGCGGAACTGGCGGCCCTGCCAGGTGATCTCGACAGCGATGGAATCGCGCGTGGTGCCGGCCTCGGGGCTGGTCAGCAGCCGCTCCTCGCCGAGCAGATGGTTGATCAGCGTCGACTTGCCGGCATTGGGTCGGCCCACGATGGCGACGCGGATCGGGCGCTGCGCGATCTCCTCATCCGACCAATCCTCGACGCCCTCGATCTCCTCCTCTTCCCCCTCGTCGACGGGTTCAGGCATCAGCGCACTCAGCGCCTCGTGGAGGTCGCCCATGCCCTCGCCGTGCTCGGCCGAGATCTGCACGGGATCGCCGAGCCCGAGCGCGTAGGATTCCATTGCGCCGATCTCGCCGTGCTTGCCCTCGGCCTTGTTGGCGATCAGCAGCACCGGCTTGTTGGCCTTGCGGGCGAAGTCGGCAAAGGCGCGATCGGTCGGCGTGAGGCCGACGCGAGCGTCGATCACGAACATCAGGGCGTCGGCGAGCTCGATCGCGGTTTCGGTCTGCTCCTGCATCCGCGCCGTCAGCGAGCCCTTGGCGCCCTCATCGAGCCCCGCGGTGTCGATGATGGTGAAGTCGAGATCGTAGAGCCGCGCCTGGCCCTCGCGGCGGTCCCGGGTCACGCCGGGCTCGTCGTCCACCAGCGCGAGCTTCTGGCCGACCAGCCGGTTGAACAGCGTCGACTTTCCGACATTGGGCCGGCCGATAATGGCGATGGTAAAAGACATGGATCATCCCGGCGCCGCGGCGCGGCGCGCGTCTAATGAATTGAAGCAGGAGCCTAGCGCGCGATGCGATTGGGTTGAACCGTCATCGCGCTTTAGATTCTTGTTTTAGCATGATCTCCGCGCAAACGCGTTCCGCGTTTGTCGCGAGGGAAAACCGCTTCGCACTTTTCCGGATCATGCTAGCGGCTAAATCCGCCGCTCGGTAGCGGCGCGGGGAACGCGCCGCCGGATTGTTGCGTGGTCTGGGTCTGCTGCGCCGGCGGGGCAGGCTGCGCCTGCTGGTCGTCGGCGGGCGGCGCGGTGGTGCGGCGGCGGACAATCTTCTTCGGCTTCGGCTCGGGCGGCAGCGCGGCAGGCGCGCCCTCGTCCGGCGCTGCGGCGTCGGGAGCAGCTGCCTGATCCGCGGCCGGCGCGGCGCGCTTGGTGTGCTTCTTGGCGCCCTTCGGCGGCTCCGGCGGCGGAGCCGGCTGGGCGGCGGCCGCTGCCGCGGCGTTCTGCTGGTCGAGCTGCTCCTGCTGCGAGCCCTTGTACAATTCCTTCGGCACGCCCTGCTCGAGGCCGGGCACGCCTTCCGGGAACACCGGCTTGCGGTCACCGGCCAGCTTCTTCTTGGTGTCGAGGAAGTCGAGCAGATCGCTCGGATCGAAATTGGCCATACCGCCACCGCCGCAGCCGGCCAGCGCGCTGCAAAGCGCTGTCAGAACTGCGGCTGCGATCAGGCGTTGCGAGCGGCGCATGGTCGATCTCTCACTCAAACTCGGGTTTCGCGCCGGTTCAGCTTTTGGCGACCGGCGGCAACAAGGCCTGCAGCGCTTCGGCGCGCGAACGCAGGCTCGGCGGCGTCTCGCCGTCATTGGCAATCTGGTCGAGCCACTGCCGCGCGGCGGTGGCATCGTTGGCGCGCCAGGCCGACAGCGCCAGCAACTCGCGCGCGGAGTGGCGGAACGTCGAGTCCTTCGACGTCGCCATGCCCTCGAGCCGTTGCACCATGTTCGGATAGGTCGTGGTGTCCATCACCATCTGCGCGGCGCGGATCCGCGCCAGGTCCTGATCGGGACCGCCGACGCTGCGGTCGGCTGCGATCTCGTCATAGAGCTTCGCAGCGGCCGGCTGATCGCGGGTCGCGACCTCGGCGGCCATGCGCAGCCGCGCCAGATTGCGATAGCCGGACGGCGCCTTGGTGATCAGGTCGGCGAACGCGGCCTCGGCCTCGGCGTGCTTGTTCTGGTCCGACAGCTCGACGGCGCGGTCGAACGCCGCACCGGCCTCGGCGGCCTTCTTGCCCTCGAGATATTGGTAGCCACGCCAGCCACCGACGCCCGCGACCACCACGATCGCCAGCGCGATGATGAAAAGCGAGTACTTGTCCCACAGCTTCTTGAGCTGATCGCGACGGACTTCCTCGTCGACTTCGTCAAATAATTCAGACACTTAAGGCTATCCCATCCCCTCGGGACCGCGAATCTCGGCGGAGCGCAGCCCCTACCTGATCCCCACATCGCGGCGGCGTTACCCTAACGGTGTGGCGGAGGCAAGGCAAAGCGAGGCGGATCAAAGCGTTAACCGGGGAAGTTTGTCCTAACCCGAGGCTACGCCCCTGCCGACAGGCCCTCGCGCAGCTGGCGCTTGATCACCTTGCCGTTGGCGTTGCGCGGCAGCGGCTCTGACGTCAGCGCCATCGTCTCGGGCACCTTGTAGTCGGAGAGACGCTCGGCGCACCAGGCGCGCAAGCTCTCCGCATTGACCTCGCTGCGGGTCACGATCACGGCGTGCACGCGCTCGCCGAGCACCGGGCATGGTTTTGCGATGATCGCGCTCTCGATCACGGCCGGATGGCCTGAAAGCACGGACTCGACTTCGGCGGAATAGATCTTCAGGCCGCCGCGGTTGATCATGTCCTTCTGGCGGTCGAACACGCGGACGAAGTTGTCGGCATCGACCGAGCCGAGATCGCCGGAATGCCAGAACCCGGCCGTGAAGCTTTCGGCGGTCGCCTTCGGATTGTTCCAGTAGCCCTTGATGACGGAAGCGCTGCGGATCCAGAGCTCGCCGATCTCGCCGCGTGGCACCTCGTGGCCATCGGCGCCCATCACCACGATCTCGGCGCCGGGACACGGCAGGCCGACGCTGTCGATATGCGCCGCGGTCAACTCACCCGGCATCAAGGTCGAGGGCGACGTGGTCTCAGTCGCGCCATAGCAGTTCGCGAGCTTGAGGCCGGGAATCTTGGCGTTGAGCTTTTCGATGGTCGCGACCGGCATCGGCGCGCCGCCGAAGCCGCCGATCCGCCAACTCGACAGGTCGGTGCTGTCGAAATCCGGCTGCATCAGGCAGAGATTGTACATCGCCGGCACCATCACCGTGTAGGTGACGCGCTCGCGCGCCGCGACCTTCAGATACTCCGACGCCTTGAACTCAGGCATGATGATCAGCGCGCCGGCAGAGCGCGCCATGGTGGTGACGTTGGCGACCGCGCCGGTGACATGCGCGAGCGGCACCGCCGCGATCGAGCGATCGGCCTTGGTCAGCTTCAGGCAAGATGCGAACACCATCGAGGAGTGGATGATGTTGCAATGGGCGAGCATCGCGCCCTTCGGCCGGCCCGTGGTGCCCGAGGTGTAGAGGATCATCGCGGTGTCCTCTTCCCTCACCTCCGCCGGCGCTTGCACTGGCGCGTTGTCGCGCAGGCCCGCGAATTGCGATGTGCCGTCGTCGCTGACCGAGACGCGATGCGTGAGGCCGGGAATGTCGGCAGCGTCGGGGATACGGTCGGCAAGCGCGGCCTCATGGACCAGCAGCTTGGCGCCGCAATCGTTCAGCACATAGGCGATCTCGGGCTTCTGCTGGCGTATCGAGAGCAGCACGGTCACCAGCCCCGCATGGGCGGCGGCGAACATCGTCAGCACGAACTCGATGCGGTTGCCGAGCAGGATCCCGACGCGGTCGCCCGGAACGAGGCCGAGCTTTGCAAAGCCGGCCGCGACCTTCGCCGATTGCTCGGCGACCTCGCGCCAGCTCAGGCGCGTCGCGCCGCAGACCAGCGCCTCGCCGTCGCCGTTCTGTGCGATGGCGTCCGCGATCATCGCCCACAGGCTGGCCGGCCGCTCGGCAAAGACAGGCACGACGCGGTCGCCGAAGCGCGGCTCGAGCCGCATGGCCGGAAGTGCGTGTTGCGACCAGTCCATGTGCGCCTCGTCAGCTCTTCTTCATGCCGTAGACGTGCTCCGGCCCGGGAAAGGCGCGGCTCTTCACGTCGCGCGCATAGCCCGCGATCGCTTCCTCGATCATTGGCCCGAGGTTGCCGTAGCGGCGCACGAATTTCGGCGCACGCGGCGACAGGCCGAGCATATCCTCCAGCACCAGCACTTGGCCGTCGCAGGCGGCGCTGGCGCCGATGCCGATGGTGGGAACGGTGATCGCTTGCGTGATCTTGCGCGCCAGCGGCTCGGCGACCGCCTCGACCACGATCGAGAAGGCGCCAGCCTCCGCGATCGCCCTGGCGTCGTTCTCGATCGGCGCCCAATTCTCCTCCTCGCGGCCCTGCGCGCGGAACGAGCCCAGCGTGTTGATCGATTGCGGCGTCAGGCCGATATGGCCCATCACGGGAATGCCGCGCTCCGACAGGAAAGCCACCGTCTCCGCCATCCGCGCGCCGCCCTCGAGCTTGACCGCGCCGCACAGCGTCTCCTTCATGATCCGCACCGCCGACCGGAACGCCTGCTCTTTCGACTCCTCGTAGGAACCGAACGGCATGTCGACCACGACGAGTGCAGCCTGCGAACCGCGCATCACCGCGCGGCCCTGCAGGATCATCATGTCGAGGGTGACGGGCACCGTGGTCTCGAAGCCATGCATCACATTGCCGAGGGAATCGCCGACCAGGATCGCGTCGCAGTGCCGGTCGACCAGCGCCGCGGTGTGCGCGTGATACGATGTCAGCATCACGATCGGTTCGCCATTCTTGCGGGCGCGCAGATCGGGCGCGGTCTTGCGCTTGATGGCGGATTGAACAGACATAGTCAGGCTCCCATGACAGGCACGCCGATCACGACCGGGTGGAACGCAAACGCCAGCGCCAGATAGACGATGACACCGACCGCGATCGCGATCAGGTCGTTGGTCGGACCGCCCACCGGGATCGGCGGCCCGCCGGCATCCGCACGGCGCTTCAGCGAGATGCGGTCATAGACCGCCCAGCCGAGAAACGAGCCGAACAGGATGGTCGAGCCAAGATCGCCATTGGCGAGCAGATGCGCGAACGCCCACAGCTTGACGCCCGCCAGCATCGGATGCTTCAGCGTGGTGTAGATGCGGCCGCGGATATAGGCGGCGACGACGAGGATGACGGCCGGCAGCATCAGCGCCACCGTGATGTGCTTGAAGGCGGTCGGCGGCGTCCAGACGTCGATCCAGCCGGTCGCGCGGTAGTGGGCGAAGCCCCAGATGATCAGCGCGAGCCCCGCGAACGACACCAGCGAATAGACGCCCTTGTAGGCTCCCTCGCCCATTGCATTTACGATGCCGGCGCGCAGCTCGCGCAGGCTGGTCAGCACATGGATACCAAGGAACAGCACGAGACCCAGGATCATGACGAGCAGTCCCACGAAGTTCCTCCCCTGATTGATTGCTGCCTTCGCGTAACATCTTCGCTGGGCGGGTGGCAATGCACCACGCTCCGCAAGCCGTCATTCGGGATGGCCCGTAGGGCCAGACCACGGGTGCGCAATTGCGCACCGGGGAATCTCGAGATTGGCGGATGCGCAAGCCAATTTCGGGATTCCGGGTTCGATGCTCCGCATCGCTCCGGAATGACGTGCCATTACGGATTGCCGGTCGGCTTGGCTAGTTCGCGATTGTCGACATAGCGGATCATGATCGGCCGGCCGGCCAGCGCGCCGCCGAGCCCGCCGGTGAATTTCAGCGGCAGGCAGGTACTGAGCGAGGCGTTGATCGCGTTGAGGTAGGTCGTGCGGGTATCCGCCGGGATGCCCCGCGTCGAAAATGTCAGGCGCGGCGTGCCGATCATCTCGCCGGTCCGCTTGAAGCTGAAGCGCACCGACATCTGCATGCCCTCGCGCGCATCGTCCGGCGGCGGCGGCGCCCAGCAGGAACGCAGCGCGGCGAACAGATCGCCGATGGTATCGAGATCATGGTCCGGCTTGCGGTACTTCTCGGCCTGCCCCTCGGGCGGCACCGTCAGGATCGTGAGCTGCAGATTTTCGCCGTACGGATAATTGATTTCGGGCAGGCAGGGCCCGTGGTTGAACACGCTGCAGTAAGAAGGGATGCAGGGCCCATAGTCGAGCACGCTGCACGGCGTGTGTGCGAACGGCACCGGGTTGGTCTGTTGCCGTTGTCGCGCGCCAGCGGTGCCCGCGAGGGCAATGGCCACGGCGATAGCGAGGCAAATGACGACGCGTCGGAACATGCGGTTGGACCCGGGATGCGCTCCGGGGAAAATGGTACCGCGGCCGGACCGCGGCAAGCGGGGCCGTGTTCAATTCCTTGCGCTCGCGCACGGCTCTCCGCCGTCGTCGCCCGGCTTGACCGGGCGATCCAGTATTCCAGAGACGGCAGTAATCAATCAATAGGCCGCGGCGTACTGGGTCCCCCGGTCGAGCCGGGGGACGACACCGGATACTGGGCGTCACGCCCGCTTCTTCACGTCCTCGCGCTTCTCGCCCCACAACCCCGCCGTCATCGCCCGGCTCGACCGGGCGATCCAGTATCCCAGAGACGGCAGTGAGTCACGGAGAAGCCGCGGCGTACTGGGTCCCCCGGTCGTGCCGGGGGACGACACCGAGTATGTGGCGGCGCTACGCCTTCTTCACGTCCTTGACGTTGGAGAAGGTGATGCCCTCGGCGCGCTCGCGGGTGTAGCCGAGATAGAACTCGTTCTTGGCCATGAACACGGGATCGCCGTCGACGTCGTCGGCGATGCCGGAATTGTTGGCGGCGACGAAGGCCTCCAGCTTCTTGCGGTCGTCGGACGAGATCCAGCGCGCCAGCGAGAACTCCGAGATCTCGAACTCGACCGGCAGCGAATATTCGGCATCGAGCCGCGCCTTCAGCACGTCGAGCTGCAGCGGACCGACCACGCCGACCAGCGCCGGCGCACCGTCGCGTGGACGGAACACCTGCACGACGCCCTCCTCCGACATCTGCTGCAAGGCTTCCTTCAGCTTCTTCGCCTTCATCGCATCGGTCAGGCGGACGCGGCGGACGATTTCCGGCGCGAAGCTCGGCACACCGACGAAGGTCAGATCCTCGCCCTCGGTCAGGGTGTCGCCGATCCGCAACGTGCCGTGGTTGGGAATGCCGACGACGTCGCCGGCAAACGCCTCGTCCGCCACCGAGCGGTCCTGCGCGAAGAAGAATTGCGGGCTCGACAGGCTCATGTTCTTGCCGGTGCGCACCAGCTTGGCCTTCATGCCGCGGGTGAGTTTTCCGGAGCACAGCCGGGCGAACGCGATGCGGTCGCGATGGTTCGGATCCATGTTGGCCTGGATCTTGAACACGAAGGCGCTCATGCGCGGCTCCGCCGCCTCGACCTTGCGCAGATCGGAATCCTGCGCGCGCGGCGCCGGCGCGAACTTGCCGAGGCCCTCAAGTAAGTCACCGACGCCGAAATTGCGCAGCGCGCTGCCGAAATAGACCGGCGTCAGATGGCCCTCGCGGAATGCCGCGAGCTCGAACGGCTTGCAGGCTTCCGACGCGAGCGCGAGCTCATCCCTGACCTCGGCGACGTCGAGATTGGGATTGCGCTTGCCGAGGTCGGCGATGTCGATCTGCTCGGTGGCGCCGGTCTTGGCGCCGCCGCCCTCGAGCAGCCGAACGCCGCCATTGACGACGTCATAGGTGCCGAGGAAGTCGCGGCCGCGGCCGACCGGCCAGGTCATCGGTGTGGTGTCGAGCGCCAGCGTCTTCTCGATCTCGTCGAGCAGATCGAACGTGTCGCGGCTCTCGCGGTCCATCTTGTTGATGAAGGTGATGATCGGGATGTCGCGCAACCGGCACACCTCGAACAGCTTGCGCGTACGCGCCTCGATGCCCTTGGCGGCGTCGATCACCATGACCGCGGAATCGACCGCGGTCAGCGTGCGATAGGTATCTTCCGAGAAGTCCTCGTGGCCCGGCGTGTCCAAGAGGTTGAACACCAGGTCGTTGAACTCGAAGGTCATCACCGAGGTGACGACCGAGATGCCGCGCTCGCGCTCGATCTTCATCCAGTCGGAGCGCGTGTTGCGCCGCTCGCCCTTGGCCTTGACCTGGCCCGCAAGGTTGATGGCGCCGCCGAACAGCAGCAGCTTTTCCGTCAGCGTGGTCTTGCCGGCGTCCGGGTGCGAGATGATCGCAAAGGTGCGCCGCCGCGCCACTTCCTCGGAAAGCGGCGAGCGGGACGGAGATTCGGCTGAAACTGAGATGTCGGACATGGCGGGGCAGCGTTTGGCAGGGAAAACGGGCGCAATCAAGGGCGTTTTGTCGCAATGCGGAAGAGCCGCACCACCCACATATAGGCACGGGAAGGACGACCTTTTCCTCACCATACCATCCCGCGGGGACGACCCTGCCTTATCCGGAGGGTTCGTTATGGCTTGGACCATTCTGTTCACCGCAGGCCTGCTCGAGATCGGCTGGGCGATCGGGCTGAAATATACCGAGGGCTTTTCCCGGCTGGTGCCGTCGGTGCTGACGCTCGCGGCGATGGCCGGCAGCGTGATCCTGCTCGGCATCGCGCTGAAGACGCTGCCGATTGGAACCGCCTACGCGGTCTGGACCGGGATCGGCGCGGTCGGCACCGCGGCGCTCGGCATCATCCTGCTCGGCGAACCCGCAACCGCAATGCGGCTGGCCAGCATCGGGTTGATCGTGTCGGGCATCGTCGGACTGGTCGGTTAATTATCTGAGAATCTGTACCGCCCAATAGGTCGCGGCTGCGACCGCGGCCGACGCCGGGATCGTGATCACCCAGGCATAGACGATCGAGCTCGCCACGTTCCAGCGCACGGCGGACAGCCGCCGTGCCGCGCCGACGCCGACGATGGCGCCGGTGATGGTGTGGGTGGTCGATACCGGCACCCCGAGATAGGTCGCGATGAACAGCGTGGCGGCGCCGCCGGTCTCGGCGCAAAAGCCCTGCATTGGCGTCAGCTTGGTGATCCGCAGCCCCATGGTGCGCACGATCCGCCAGCCCCCCATCAGCGTGCCCAGCGCCATCGCGCTCTGGCAGGCCAGCACGACCCAGAACGGAATCTCGAAGGTGTCGCCGAGGTGGCCCTGCGAGTAGAGCAGCACGGCGATGATGCCCATGGTCTTCTGCGCGTCGTTGCCGCCATGGCCGAGCGAATAGAGCGACGCCGAGGCGAATTGCAGGATCCTGAAGGCGCGATCGACCGCGAACGGCGTCGAGCGCACCGAGAGCCAGGACACGATCGCGACCAGCACCAGCGCCAGCAGGAATCCGACCAGCGGCGACAGCACGATGGCGAGCAAGGTCTTGGTGAGCCCGCTCCACACCGCCGCCGAGATGCCCGCCTTCGCCATGCCGGCGCCGACCAGGCCGCCGATCAGCGCGTGCGAGCTCGACGAGGGAATGCCGAGCGCCCAGGTGATCACGTTCCAGACGATCGCGCCGACCAACGCGGCGAAGATCACGGTCGCGTCCACCACCGACGGGTCGATGATCCCGGTGCCGATGGTGTTGGCGACGTGCAGGCCGAACACCGCGAAGGCGACGAAGTTGAAGAACGCCGCCCAGAACACCGCATATTGCGGCCGCAGCACGCGGGTCGAGACGATGGTCGCGATCGAATTCGCGGCATCGTGCAGGCCGTTCAGGAAGTCGAACAGCAGCGCGACCGCGATCAGGATGGTCAGAACCGGAAGACCCAGCGTGGTGTCCACGTGATGTCCCCGACTTACACTTGCTCGATAACGATGGAGTTGATCTCGTTGGCGACGTCGTCGAAGCGGTCGGCCACCTTCTCGAGGTGATCGTAGATCTCCGCGCCGACGATGAAGTCCATCGCGTTGGCGTTGCGGTGCTTCAGGAACAATTCCTTGAGCCCGATATCCTGGAGATCGTCGACTCGGCCCTCGAGCTTGGTCAGCTCCTCGGTGATCTGGGTCAGCATCGAGACGTTCTGGCCGATCGCCTGCAACAGCGGCAGCGCGCGGATGACCAGATTGGCGCATTCGACGATCAGGCCGCCCATCTCGCGCATCGGCGGCTCGAACTCGCGCACCTCGAACAGCATGACGGCCTTGGCGGTCGCCTGCATCTGATCGACCGCATCGTCCATCGCGGTGATCAGGTTCTTGATGTCGCCGCGGTCGAACGGGGTGATGAAGGTGCGGCGAACCGCGGTCAGGACCTCGCGGGTAACGCTATCGGCGTCGTTCTCGAACTGGTTGACGCGCTGGCAGAAGACCGGGGTCTCCTCGCCGCCCTTCAGCATGTCCTGTAGCGCCAGCGCGCATTTTACCGAGGTCTGGGCGTGTCGGGCGAACAGCTCGAAGAACCGCTCTTCCTTGGGCAGAAAGGCGCGAAACCAGCGCAGCATGTCTCTATTCCATCATTCAGGGACAGCCCTTTTAGCGACTGTCACAGAACTGTCATAGAGCATCTGCCTGGGAAAATACCCCGACCTACCGCCCCAATGGGCGGTCGTCCACCGCTAAAGTCGGCCGAAAATCGCGTGCCCTGCCCTACAGCGACCGCCGCAGCAGGTGGGCCAGCTCGCCGACCAAGCCGCGCCGGAACAGCAGCACGCAGGCCACGAAGATCACGCCCTGGATCACCGTCACCCACTGGCCGAAACCGGCGAGATATTGCTGCATGGCGATGATCACGAACGCGCCGACCACCGGGCCGAAGATGGTGCCGAGGCCGCCGACCAGCGTCATCAGCACGATCTCACCGGACATCGACCAGTGCACGTCGGTGAGCGAGGCATTCTGCGCCACGAACACCTTCAGCGAGCCGGCAAAGCCCGCCAGCGTGCCCGACAGGATGTAGGCCAGCATCTTGTACTGGTCGGTCTTGTAGCCGAGCGAGATCGCGCGCGGCTCGTTCTCCCGGATCGCCTTCAGCACCTCGCCGAACGGCGAGTTGATGGTGCGGTAGATCAGCAGGAAGCCGCCGAGGAATCCGGCCAGCACGACGTAGTAGAGCACCGTCGGCTTCGACAGGTCGAAGATCCCGAACAGGTGCCCCTGCGGAATGCCCTGAATGCCGTCTTCACCGTGGGTGAACGGCGCCTGCAGATAGAGGAAGTAAAGCAGCTGCGACAGCGCCAGCGTGATCATCGAGAAATAGATGCCCTGCCGCTTGATCGAGATGAAGCCGGTGACGAGGCCGAGCAAGGCCGCAGCGGCAGTGCCGACCACGATGCCGAGCTCCGGCGGCAGCCCCCACACCTTCAGCGCATGCGCCGAGACGTAGCCGGCGGTGCCGAGGAACATGGCGTGGCCGAACGAGAGCAGGCCGCCATAGCCGATCAGCAAGTTGAAGGCGCAGGCCAGCAGCGCAAAGCACAGCGCCTGCATCACGAAGAAGGGATAGATCCCCGTGAACGGCACCACGGCCAGCAGCACCGCCATCACGGCGAATACGATCATCTCGTCGCGCATCGCGCGCGGCGTCACCGGAAGTGTATCGTCGGTCAATGCTGACATATCAGGCCGCCCGTCCCGTCAGTCCCGTTGGCTTTACCAGCAACACCACCACCATCAGGACAAACACCACGGTGTTGGAGGCCTCGGGATAAAAATACTTGGTCAGTCCCTCGATCACCCCGAGCGCGAAGCCGGTGATGATCGAGCCCATGATCGAGCCCATGCCGCCGATCACGACCACCGCGAACACCACGATGATGAGATCGGCGCCCATCAGCGGGCGGACCTGGTTGATCGGCGCCGACAGCACGCCGGCGAGCGCGGCAAGACCGACGCCGAGCCCGTAGGTCAGCGTGATCATGCGCGGCACGTTGATGCCGAAGGCCCGCACCAGCGTCGGGTTCTCGGTAGCCGCGCGCAAGTAAGCGCCGAGCTGCGTCTTCTCGATCAGGAACCAGGTGGCAAGGCACACCACCAGCGAGAAGATCACGACCCAGCCGCGATAGATCGGCAGGAACATGAAGCCGAGATTGACGCCGCCCTTGAGCTGATCCGGGATCGAGTAAGGCAGGCCCGAGGAGCCGAAATAGTTCTGGAACACGCCCTGCACGATCAGCGCGATGCCGAAGGTCAGCAGCAGTCCATAGAGATGGTCGAGGCCGGCGAGCCATTGCAGCATGGTCCGCTCGAGGATCATGCCGAAGATGCCGACGATGACGGGTGCGATGAGCAGCGCCCACCAGTAGTTGATGCCGCCCAGGTTGAGCAGGAAATACGCCACGAAGGCGCCCATCATGTAGAGCGCGCCGTGCGCGAAATTGATGATGTTGAGCATGCCGAAGATGACGGCGAGCCCCAGACTGAGCAGCGCGTAGAACGAGCCGTTGATCAGTCCCACCAGAAGCTGTGCGTAGAGAGCCTGCATCGAATGAGCTTTCGCTGGATAGATGAAGCCCGCCGGCCACGCCCATGGCCGGCGGACATGATCGTTACTTCTTCAGGAGCGCACAGGTGCTCTTGTCGAGCGGCGTGAAGGCCTGGTTGCCCGGCACGGTGCCGACCAGCTTGTAGAAGTCCCACGGACCCTTGGACTCCGAGGGCTTCTTCACTTCGAACAGATAGGCGTCGTGGGTGACGCGGCCATTGGCCTCGACCTCGCCCTTGCCGAACAGCGGATCGTCGGTCGGGATGGTCTTCATCTTCGCGACCACCTTGGCGCCGTCATGAGGATTGCCGCCGAGCGCTTCGAGCGCCTTGAAGTAATGCAGCAGGCCCGCATAAACGCCGGCCTGCACCATGGTCGGGGGAGCGCCGCTCTTCATCTTCTCGGAGAAGCGCTTCGAGAACGCACGGGTCTTGTCGTTCAAGTCCCAGTAGAACGTCTCGGTGAAGTTGAGGCCCTGCGCGGTCTCGAGCCCGATCGCCTTGACGTCGGTGAGGAACAGCAGCAGCGCCGCGAGCTTCTGGCCGCCCTTGACGATGCCGAACTCGGCAGCCTGCTTGATCGAGTTGGTGGTGTCGCCGCCGGCATTGGCAAGACCGATGATCTTGGCCTTGGAGGCCTGCGCCTGCAGCAGGAACGAGGAGAAGTCCGCGGTGTTGAGCGGATGCTTGACGCCGCCGACCACCTTGCCGCCATTGGCGGTGATGACGGCCGTGGTGTCGCGCTCCAGCGCTGCACCGAACGCGTAGTCCGCGGTCAGGAAGAACCAGGTGTCCCCGCCCGCCTTCACCAGCGCCTGGCCGGTGGCGTGCGCCAGCATGTAGGTGTCGTAGGTCCAGTGCACCGTGTTCGGCGTGCACTGCGCGTTGGTGAGGTCAGAGGTCGCGGCGCCCGAATTGATGTAGACGCCGTTCTTCTCCTTCACGACGTTGTTGACCGCGAGCGCGACGCCGGAATTCGGCACATCGACGATGGTGTCGACCTTGTCGACGTCGAACCACTGGCGCGCGATGGTGGTGCCGATGTCGGGCTTGTTCTGGTGATCGCCGGAGATCAGGTCGATGGTCCAGCCCTTGGCCTTGAGGCCGGAATCCTCGATCGCCATCTGCGCCGCCAGCGTCGAGCCGGGGCCGGCAAGGTCGGCATAGAGGCCGGACTGATCGGACAACACGCCGATCTTTACCATCTTGTCGTCAGCGGAGGCGACACTTGCAACGGAGAGCACCATCGCGGTGCCGAGCAGCAGCGCAGAAATCGTATTCTTCATCGGGTATTCCCTCGTCCTAAATTTTCTGGCTCGGGCGACTTCAGACGCCGAGATAGGTATGCAGCTTGTCCATGTTGGCCGACAGCTCCGAATTCGCGAAGCCGTCGATCACCTTGCCATGCTCGACGATGTAGTAGCGGTCGGCAACGGTCGAGGCGAAGCGGAAATTCTGTTCGACCAGCAGGATGGTGAATCCCTGCGACTTCAGGCGCGCAATGGTGTGCCCGATCTGCTGAATGATGACCGGCGCCAACCCTTCGGTCGGTTCGTCCAGCATCAGGAAGCGCGCGCCGGTGCGCAGGATGCGCGCAATCGCCAGCATCTGCTGCTCGCCGCCCGAGAGCTTGGTGCCCTGGCTGTTGAGCCGCTCCTTCAGGTTGGGAAACAGCGTGAAGATCTGGTCGAGCGGCAGGCCGCCCGGACGCACCACCGGCGGCAGCAGCAGATTCTCGCGTACGTCGAGGCTCGAGAAGATGCCGCGCTCCTCGGGGCAGAACGCGATGCCGAGCCGCGCGATGCGGTCGGAGGTGGCGCGGATGATCTCTTTGTTGTCGAAACGGATCGAGCCGGAGCGCTTGTTGATGACGCCCATGATCGACTTCAAGGTCGTGGTCTTGCCGGCGCCGTTGCGGCCGAGCAGCGTCACCACCTCGCCGGCCCTCACGTTGAAATTGATGCCGTGAAGAATGTGGGATTCGCCGTACCAGGCCTGCAGGTCGCCCACCGTCAGCACCTCGGCGCCGGCCGCAGCCACGGGCCTCTCCGCCAGTTTTGCCTCAGCCATGACCCGCTCCCAGATAGGCTTCCTTCACGCGCTCGTCCTTGGAGAGGTCGGCGTAGTTGCCCTCAGCCAGCACCTGCCCGCGCGTCAACACGGTGATGATGTCGGAGAGGTTGGCCACCACCGAGAGGTTATGTTCGACCATCAGGATGGTGTATTTGGCGGAGATCCGCTTGATCAGCGCCGCGATCTTGTCGATGTCCTCGTGGCCCATGCCGGCCATCGGTTCGTCGAGCAGCATCATCTCGGGGTCGAGCGCGAGCGTCGTTGCAATTTCAAGTGCGCGCTTGCGGCCGTACGGCATCTCGACCGCCGGGGTGTTGGCGAATTCGCTCAAGCCGACGTCGTTCAGCAGTTCATGGGCGCGCGGATTGAAGCGGTCGAGCACGGTCTTCGAGCGCCAGAAATCGAATGACGCGCCGTGCTGGCGCTGCAGCGCCACGCGGACGTTTTCCAGCGCGGTCAGATGCGGAAATACCGCCGAAATCTGGAACGAGCGGACCAGCCCGAGCCGCGCCACGTCGGCCGGCGGCATCGCGGTGATGTCCTGGCCCTTGTAGCGAATCTGCCCGCCCGTCGGCTTCAGGAATTTGGTCAGCAGATTAAAACAGGTTGTCTTGCCGGCGCCGTTCGGCCCGATCAACGCATGGATACTGCCGCGACGCACCTTCAGCGCAACGTCGCGAACGGCAAAGAAACCCGCGAATTCCTTGGTCAATCCGCTGGTTTCGAGAATGAACTCATCGGCCAAATAGATTCCCCCATACGCCATCGCCGCGAAGCCCGTCGCCCGCGTGGCCAGCTCTTTTTTCATGTTCGACAGGTTGTCCGTACGTCTTGGAAACCGTCCGGGGGCCTGTCGCCTCCGGGCCGGAATATGCCGTCATCTGTGGCGGTTACGCAAGGTGGAAAGCTGTGCAGTGCAGTATTGGCACGACCAGTTCCGGTTGATCCTTAGTCGAATGGCCTTCGAGCGCGCTTTGCGCCTCGGAAAGCCGTCATTAAGGCTGTTTTGCTCCTGACTTTCCTTTTCATAGAATATTTCCGCCTCTCGCCGAAGCTCTCGCCATTGTATTAAGGGCGGCCAGGGCCTTGCATTTCGAGAGCACCAATTCCTCGGTCATCAAGTCGATCCGGCAACGTGATTTTCTCAACACGTGGCTGCGACTTTATGCCCGTGGCCAGACCATCCCGCGGATCGATGAATTTCAGCCGGAGCGGATCGAGGAAGATCTGCCTGACACCGTGTTCTTCACCGTCGATGCGGCAGCGCAGCCGCCGCAACTGACGATCGAGAGCGACGGCACGCGGATGGCCACAGCCTACGGACACAGCGGCAAGGGCCGCCTGCTCGACGACTATCTCGGACCGCGGCTCGCGCCGGTCGTGATGCCGGTCTACCATGAATGCATCGCGCGGCGGCTGCCCGCCTACACCATCACCGATATCGACGACATCTACGGTCACGTCGTGGCCTATGAACGGCTGCTGCTGCCGTTCTCGGACGGCGGTGCCGTCACGCATCTTGTCGCATCGCTTAAGACGATCAGCGACAACGGCAGTTTCGAGATCCGCAATCTGATGCGCGGCAACGAGACGCTGCCGAACTTCAAGCTGTGCGCGATCATCGACCGCGACCTGTTCCACCGTGCCCCCGGTCGCATCCCGCCCGCGGATGTGCTCGAGTTCGGCTAGCTCATGCCATTCAGAAGCGCCGATCCATCGGTGGTCAAATCGATCACGCAGCGGGTGCTGCTGAACACCTGGCTGCGCGCGCTGCGCATGCCGGACACCCTCCCCCTGCTGTGCGATTTCCACACCGACGGCACCGCCGACGAGCGGGCCGACATGATGGGTTTTGATGTCGTCGGCAGCGGCGCCGCCGCACGCTTCATGATCACGCAGGAAGGCGCGCGGCTGACGACGGCCTATGGCAACGAGCATGTCGAGCCGCGGCTGCGCACCAACCGCTATCTCGACGACGCGATCGGCCCCGAGCGCTACGCCGGCGTGATCCTGTCCTATCGTGCCTGCCTCGCGCGCAAGCGTCCGACCTACACGGTTGCGGAGGTCACCGACGCCGACGGCAAGGATGTCTCCTATGAGCGGTTGCTGCTGCCGTTCGGACGCGGCGACACCGTCGAGCACATCATCGGCTCGTACAAGGCGATCAGCATCGAGGGCGGCTTTCGGCTGCACAATCTGATGGGCGTGAAGGCGAAGGCCGTGCCGGTCGTCACCGTGCGGGCGGTGATCGATCGCAGGTTCGTGCCGGCGGGTCGTCCGGCGAGCCATGATTCAGTCGAGCTGATCTAGGCCCATGCAAAGCCTCAGACTGCAAGACGATCTAAAGGCACCGTAACCCTCAGCCTGAGCCCGCTCGGCAGCCAACTGTGCTCAACCTTGCCGCCGAGCTGATCAGAAATGCTGCGCTCGGCAAGCACGCTCCCAAAGCCTTTGGCTGATGGCGGAGCGACAATTGCGGGGCCGCCTGTTTCCTTCCAATCAAGTTGCAAGTTGTCGCCCTCAGTCGCCCATGTGACACTGATCGAACCGGTCGGCTCCGATAGCGCGCCATACTTGGCCGCATTCGTCGTGGTTTCGTGCAGCGCGAGAGCGAGACCGGTCACGGCCATAACACCCACGGGCACAGTGGGTCCCCCTAGGATGATGCGTTCGCGAGACGTGTCATCTTCGTACGGTCGCAAGACCGTTCGCACGACGTCTCCCACGGTCGTTCGCTCGCTGTGGGTCTCCGTACCCATAATCCCGGGACGGATTAGATCCTTGGCTTGCATGAGAGCGTTCAGACGGCCTCGTAAGGATTGAGCCATTTCCTGCGGCGTTCGAGCTGACCGAGCGCTCAGACTTATGATGCCCTGGAAAACGGCAAACATGTTCTTTACGCGATGGTTTGCCTCCCGAGCGAGCAGCCGTTGGCGCTCTTGCGCAGCTACACGTTCGGTCGTCTCACTGACGATGCAAAGTACACCGCCAATTTCGCCCGCCAGGTTTTGAACAGGAGAATAGGAGATGTCGAAGTAAACTGTTTCCGGGTAGCCGTGGCGCTCGATGTAGAAGGGACGATCCTTGGCGAAGACTGTTTCGCCGGTATTGAGGACGCCTCTCAGTAGCGGTTCTAAATCATCCCACAACTCGGCCCAATTCTCGCGTGCGGGCCGTCCAAGAGCCGTTGGGTGCTTCTGACCTATCGACGGTGCATAGGCGTCATTGTATAGCGCCACAAACTCCGGCCCCCAGAACAGCACTATCTGTGCTTTTGCCGGCAGCATAAGGCTGACTGCACTCTTGAGGTGTGCAGGCCAGTCCGCGATTGGCCCCAAGCTGGTGGCAGACCAGTCAAGAGACCTAATGAGTGCGGCAGCTTCGCCCCCACCTTGGGGAAAATCGCCGTCGACGTTGCGAACGGTGCCCATGGCGTTCAACAAGCAGATTTTACCATCGGGAACAAGGCTCGCGACACCAGCCTGTGTCAAGTCCGCTGCGGGTCATTTTCGACGGTCTCGGCGGGGACTATTGCCAGGTTGATGTCCGCTTCTGCCCGTGCGCGCCGGGGAGCCGAGTCAAACTCCCAAACTGGGGTTCGCGCCAAACGCGTCAGCCCTTCTTGCGCACCTTTGCCGGCACTTCCTTGGCGTAGATATCCGGCTTGAAGCCGACCACGCGCTTCGAACCGAGATCGAGCACCGGGCGCTTGATCATCGAGGGCTGCTCGGCCATCAGCGCCAGCGCCTTGCGCTCGTTCAGTCCTTCCTTGTCGGCATCGGGCAGCTTCTTGAAGGTGGTGCCGGCGCGGTTGAGCAGCGTCTCCCAGCCGACCTCGTCGCTCCACTGCTTGAGCTTGTCCTTGGCGATCCCGGCGGTCTTGTAGTCGTGGAAGTCGTAGCCGACGCCGTGATCGTCGAGCCAGGCGCGCGCCTTCTTCATGGTGTCGCAATTCTTGATGCCGTAGATGGTGATCGTCAAAGCCGTTCCCCGCATGCGATTGCTGCGGAGAAACTAGCCTCACTGCAACGGCAGCGCTAGATCAGACCGCGCCGCGAGGACGTGAAGAAGGCGTAGTGCCCATACTCGGTGTCGTCCCCCGGCTCGACCGGGGGACCCAGTACGCCGCGGCTTCTCCCTATCTCACAGCCGCCTCTGGAATACTGGATCGCCCGGTCCATGTGCGCAATTGCGCACAGGCCGGGCGATGACAGCGGGGTTATGGCGAGAAAACAGTCTCCACACCGATATCAGTGGCACTCAATGCGCATAATGCGTGAAGACGAAATCGTGATCGCTGGCATGAGCCTCGTGACAGGCGAAGCACGTCTCGTGCTGGGCGGCATCGACCGGCTTGCCGTCGATGAAGCGGCCAAAGCCCCAGCCGCCGGTCGAGGCATATTTGGCGGAGTCCTTGACCATGACTTGGACAGTGGTCGCCTGCCCCGTGATGAACGCACCGTTGAGGCCCGCAACCGGCTTGCGCTTCCAGGCGAGCTTGACCAGCACGGTACCGTCGGGGAATCGCGCGGCGCCGTCCTGATAGGCCTTCACGGCGGTCGCATTGCCGAGCACGCTGCGCAGTTCGTCGAGCCCGGTCTCCTCGCCGACCGCGATCAGCTTCCAGTCGCGATAACCGTCCGGCATCTTCACGCCGAAGATCGGCGATGCCAGCGCCGCATCGTCGGCATGTCCGACGGCGAACGGCAATGACGCGCTGATGCAGGCTGCCGCGATCGCGGCAGCTGCCCATTTCACAAACTGTCTCATGATCCCTGTCCGCGCTCTCGATTCTTGTTTGACGCGTTTTCTTCACGCGAACCGGCATCCATTTCGCTTGAAAACGCTCTAGACCTTGCTGACGTCGATGATGGCCTGGGTGAAGGCCTGCGGCGCTTCCTGCGGCAGGTTGTGGCCGATGCCGCCGGTCAGGGTCCGATGCTCGTAATGCCCGGAGAACTTCTTGGCATAGGCCGCGGGCTCCGGATGCGGCGCGCCATTGGCGTCACCCTCCATCGTGATGGTCGGGATCGCGATCACAGGCGCCTGCGCCAGCGTCTTCTCGAACGCGTCGTACTTCGCCTCGCCTTCCGCGAGACCGAGCCGCCAGCGATAGTTGTGGATCACGATATCGACGTGATCGGGGTTCTCGAACGCCGTAGCGCTGCGGTCATAGGTGGCATCGTCGAACTTCCACTGCGGCGAGGCGAGCTGCCAGATCAGCTTGTTAAAGTCGTGCCGGTTCTTGCCATAGCCCTCACGGCCGCGCTCGGTCGCGAAATAGAACTGGTACCACCATTGCAGCTCGGCCTTCGGCGGCAGCGGCATCTTGCCGGCCGCCTGGCTGCCGATCAGATAGCCACTCACCGACACCATGGCCTTGCAGCGCTCCGGCCAGAGCACCGCCATGATGTTGGCGGTGCGCGCACCCCAGTCGTAGCCGCCGAGCACGGCCTTCTCGATCTTCAAGGCATCCATCAGCGCAATGATGTCGGCAGCGACCGCGACCGGTTGGCCGCTGCGCATCGTATCGCTCGCGAGGAATCGCGTCGTGCCGTAGCCGCGCAGATGCGGCACGATCACGCGATAGCCGGCCTCGGCCAGCACCGGCGCGACGTCGGCATAGCTGTGGATATCGTAGGGCCAGCCGTGCAGCAAGATCACTGCGGGACCCGACGCCGGGCCCATTTCGACATAACCGGTATCGAGCACGCCGGCATTGATCTGCTTGACCGGACCGATCGTGGTGTGGCCACCAGCCTTGACCGCCGGCAGCGCCGCCTTGGTCTGCGCCTCAGCCGATCCGATGAAGCCCAGCCTGGAAACGGCGAGCATCCCGCCGGCGATGCCAAGGAAGCAGCGGCGTTGCTGATTGATGGATTGGGACATGGCGATCTCCTTAAGTCTGGTGTCGGGACCGACTATCGCAGAGACCGCCCCCGTCCGCTTTCAGAGGACGTGGATTTGTCCTTCAGAGCGTCGTGATTTTGGCCCCACGCCGGCTGTGCTAGGTTCCGCCCCGGATTCAGCCGCCGGCCGCCGGACTCTTCGATTTGACCTACCATTTCAACGACTTGACCCTCGATTCCGGGCGCCGGGAACTGCGCCGCGGCGATGCCCTGGTGGCCGTCGAGCCGCAGGTCTTCGACTTGCTCGAGTTCCTGATCCGCGCCCGCGACCGCGTGGTCAGCCGGGACGAGGTGCTGGCGGCGGTCTGGCACGGGCGGATCGTCTCGGAAGCGACGCTGAGCAGCCGGGTCAATGCGGCACGAACCGCGATCGGCGACAATGGCGAGGAGCAACGGCTGATCCGCACCCTGCCCCGCAAAGGCCTCCGCTTTGTCGGCGATGTCAGGGAGGAGAGCGCGCCCGATCATCCGGCTGCGGACAAAGCCACCGCGTCACGTCCGAGCGAGGGTCCGTCGATCGCGGTGCTGCCGTTCACCAATATGAGCGGCGACCCCGAGCAGGATTATTTCGCCGACGGGATCGCCGAGGACATCACCACCGCGCTGGCGCGTTGCAGCCGCCTCACCGTGATCGCGCGCAACTCCGCCTTCACCTACAAGGGCAAGGCGGTCGACATCCGCCAGGTCGGGCGCGATCTCGGCGTCGGCTATGTGCTCGAAGGCAGCGTCCGCCGCGGCGGCGACCGCCTGCGCATCACCGGCCAGTTGATCGACGCCGTCTCCGGCGCGCATCTGTGGGCCGACCGCTTCGACGGCGCGGCGACCGACGTGTTCGACCTGCAGGACCGCATCACCGAGAACGTGGTCGGCGCGATCGAGCCGACCTTATTGGTCGCCGAAGCCGAGCGGGTACGGGCG
This sequence comes from Bradyrhizobium sp. ma5, assembly GCF_042258955.1. Taxonomy (NCBI): domain Bacteria; kingdom Pseudomonadati; phylum Pseudomonadota; class Alphaproteobacteria; order Hyphomicrobiales; family Nitrobacteraceae; genus Bradyrhizobium; species Bradyrhizobium sp. ma5. Next base: position 4,056,099 of record NZ_CP170156.1, on the reverse strand, counting down.
GCGCCGCCGGACAGGCTCGATGCCTACGACCTGCTGCTGCGCGCCTATAGTCTGAGGTACGAGTTCACGCCCGAGAGCATGGTTGCCGCGCTCGATTGCCTCGACCAGGCGTTGGCGCTCGATCCGGCTTACGCGCCGGCGCTGGCGGCGTCGGCCTATTGCCATGCGATGCGTCATGTCCAGGGTTGGCTGAAGCCGAACGACGCCTACCGGGAACGCGCGGTCATGCAGGCCTGGCGCGCGGTCGAGCTCGCGCCCGGTGACCCGCAGGTGCTGTGGATGGCGGCGTTCGCGATCTGGAACATGGCCGACGAGATCGAACCCGCGCGCGAATTGTTCGAGCGGTCGCTGGCGATCAACCCGAACTCGGCGATGGCGCTCGTCCTCAGCGGCTGGATCGAGGCGATGCGCGGCAACCAGACGGCCGGCCGCGCCATGATCGAGCGCGCACAGCGGCTGAACCCGCGCGACCCGCGCGGCTGGTTCGCCTCAGCCGCGCTCGCAATCTGCGCGGTGCTCGACCAGAATTTTGCCGAAGCGGTGATGTGGGCCGACAAGGCCCTGGCGCAGAACCGCCGCTTCGCGGTGGCGCTGCGCGTCCTGATCGTGGCGCTGGTGAAGACCGGCGAGAGCGAGCGCGCGACCCAGATCGCGCGCGAACTGCTCAAGGTCGATCCGGAGTTCACGATCTCCGGATTCCTGGCGCGGATCCCCTTCCCGGTGGAAGCGATGTCCGCGATCTATCGCGAAACCCTGAAGGCAGCCGGCGTCCCGGACTGACATCGCTCTGAGGACGCTGCGATCGTGCACCCGTGGTGCGCCGCGCGGCTTGCTTGGCAGCATCGGCCTCAGTGCATCCCTCGTCGTCGAGTTCGTAGCGCATGATTCGGCCCGCTTCGGTCAAAGATTTGAATCATGGCACGGCAGTCAGGCTCAATGAGCCGTGCCGACGGGAGCGGTCGCGATGTGCCCGGAAGCGGACGCATAATGCCCACCTTGAGTTTTGCCGAGTTTGACCCGAAGCCGACATCACCGGTCACTCACTCATCATGCCGGCCCGCGAGCCAGAAGGCGGAGTCCGTTGACCTAGATCAACAGAGCTTCGCGACGTTTTGTCCTACCTAACCTCCGGCTCCCACATCTCGTCGACTCGGTTCACCCGGCAAGGCTAAGCGGAGGAAATATCTCATGAAATCTAGATTTGGACTTTTGCGTGTCTTGATGGCGAGCACTGCTGCCGTGGTAGTGACGACGATGCCTGCATCTGCCCAACAGCAGAAGCGACCCAACATCGTCATGCTAATGACGGACGACACCGGCTGGAACGACTTCGGTGCCTATTCGGGCGGTGGCGCTGCACTCGGCCATCCTACACCGAACATCGACAGGATCGCCAAGGAAGGCGCAACATTCACGAGCTGGTACGGTCAGGCGAGCTGTACCGCTGGCCGCTCCTCATTCATCACAGGGCGGATTCCCATCCGTTCGGCACTCTCGATCGTCGTGGCTCCGGGCGATGAGAACGCGATCAAGAAGGAGACGCCAACCATCGCAGAGTTCTTCCAGAAGAATGGATACTCAACCTACTTCTCGGGAAAATGGCACCTCGGCGACAAGCCTGAGTCCTATCCGATCGAGCATGGCTTCGATGAGATGAAGGAATTTGCCGCCTATTATCCTGGCGTCTATACTTATAGCGACACGTCCCGCTACTTCCATCCGTGGTTTCCTTCCTACAATCCCGAGATTGCCAAAGCCTATCTCGAGGTTGTGAACATGTTCGAGTGGGAAGGCGTGGCCGGTCAACCAGCGAGGAAAGTGGCCGAAATAGGCTACCACTATCTGAAGACTTTCGACACGCGGCAGGCGGACTCGGCGATCGAGTACGTCAAGAAGCATGCCAAGGACGACAAGCCGTTCTTCGTGGATGTGAATTTCATGAAGATGCACAACCCGACCAATCCCAACCCGAAGTTTGCCGGGAAATCACATCTTGGCGACTATTCCGACGCGCTGATGGAGCTTGACGACGACATCGGGCGGATCATGGATGAAATTCGCGCCGACGCGCCCAACACAATCGTCATTGTCACCGCGGACAACGGCGCCTGGCAGGACGCCTATCCCGATGCCGGCACCACGCCTTTCCGTGGTGAAAAAGGTACCGCGTTTGAAGCAGGCTGGCGCGTGCCGGGTCTGATGTGGTGGCCGGATCACATTCCAGCTAGTGCGAAATACGATGAAATGATGTCGCATATCGACTGCTGGGCGACGCTCGCCAAGATGGTAGGGCTCACCCCGCCGCCGCACGGCGCTTGGACCGACAACAACGGTAAGCCGATCTACTTCGACAGCATCGACAACAGCGAGTACGTCCTCGGTCGCGCCAAGCACTCGGCGCGCCGATCATGGGTCTATATCGACGGCGAGAACTTCATGGGAGCACGCGCGGATATCGCCGGCGATCCAAGCAACCCCGACATCAGCATCGCGTGGAAGTACTTGTGGACCGCGAAGGACACATGGCTTGGACCAGAACAAAACCTTGGTTCGATCGGCGCGCTCTATAATCTCACCATGGACCCGTTCGAAAAGTACGACATGGTGTTCAACGGCGCGATGTCGGCGCGCATGCCGACACAGTCGCCTGGCAAGTACGCAGGTCAGGACAACGGCTGGGCCGCGGCGCTCATCTTCCCGGTCGTGATGGAGTTCAACAAATCCATTGTCGACTTTCCGAACACGAAGCGTTCACCGGGTGGGGCTTCCAACGATTGGAGACCCGATCTCCAGCGACCCGACAATCCGGTGCCGCTCCTGGATATGAAGAAGCCGCCTAACGTGAGAAGCCTGGGCGGCGGCTAGCTGGCTAGACGAAAGACGCACTTCGACCAACGCCGATTTCGCAATCGGCGTCGGTCTTATAAGCGACGGGCTATGCTAACCCTCCACCATTTGGGGAGCAAAGCGATGAAGACAGCCTTCTTAGCGAGCATTCCTGCCCATCTAGAATACCAGGGTCGTCCATGCGCGCTGGTCCTTAGAGCCATCGGCCTCGTGCTGGCCGTGGTGCTCGGCTTCGCCCAAGACGCCGTTGCGCAACAAAATCTGGTGACAGCGATCGACATCGCGCTCGAACCCGACGCAACGATGCTTCAACACGCGAAGGACGCCAACGCGCGACTGCTCAAATCCTTTCCAAAGGGCTTTCCTCTGGATGAGACGCACCACCCGCACGTCACCATGCTACAGCAGTTCGTCCGCACCGAGGACCTCGACAAGGTATTTGCGGCGGCGAACGCGGTACTGGCCAAAGAGAGGCCCAAGGCGTGGGTGCTGAAGGCGTTCAAATACTACTACATCCCGTCTCCGCCGCTCGGACTCGCAGGGATAGTCGTCGAACCGACTGAAGACCTGCATCGGCTGCAAGATGAGCTCATCAAAGCCGTTGAACCCTACACCGTGAAGAACGGAACCCCGGCAGCATTCTTCAGCGAAGATGGCGGACGCGACATTCAGGAAGACTTGATCAGGTACGTCGCCAATTTCGTCACAGACGCGGCGGGCAAGCGGTTCAATCCGCACGTGACGATCGGCGTCGGAACGGAAACCTATCTAAACGAGATGTTGGCTGAGCCATTTCCATCCTTCACCTTCTCGGCGGCTGGCGCGTCGGTCTATCAGCTTGGCACTTTTGGCACAGCTCGCAAGGAACTCAAGGCGTTACCGCTGACGCCCTGAGCCGGTGAGCAAAATGACGCCTTCGAACATCTCAAAAAAATCCGCGGCTCTTGCAGAGCGTCGGCCTCGGTTGCGACGTTCATCGTTAGGAGAAAGCCGGTGAAGTTCGACGACCGTCCCCCTGAAATTGACCGTCGCGCTCTGGTTTCAAGCTTCGTCTTGTTACCGGTCCTGTCCACAACGCTGCTTTCCTCGCCTGTCCAAGGGCAGACGACGCCAAGCGACCAGCTTGCGTCATGGAACGAAGGCCCGGCGAAACAGTCGATCATCGACTTCGTGCGCGCCACCCGGCGACCGCGAAGCGATCACCAAGCTGTCGATGCATGACCTTGAGACAATTCTCGCCGCGCCCCTGACTGGCATGCCGGTCGAGGAATTTGAAGCCGGCGTCAAAAACTGGCTGGATACCGCATCAACACGAGATCGTTAATCGCGCAATCGATCTTAAATAACGTGCCTTCCATCGAAAAAGAGGAAAAGGGGTAGCGATTATTAGTCACGCGCTCAAGGCCAGTAACTCGATGAAAATAGGGTTTGATGGATGGCTGCCAAGGAAATTCTAGGAAAGCATTTGCCTGCAGTCGCCATCCTCGTGATCGCCGCGGTGATCGCGTGGGCTGCCATTATAGTGTTGCGCAACATGCCGCCGTTCACAATCGCCATGGCAACTGGACCCGAGGGAAGCGCTTATTACCAGTACGGTCAACGCTATCGCGAAGAACTCGCAAAGGCAGGCGTGGATGTGCGACTGGTGACCACTGCGGGCTCGCCGGAAAACATAGCTTTGCTGCAGGACCCACGTTCCGAGGTTAATGTGGGTTTTATCCGCGGCGGCACTGCTGGCGCAAGCGCTTCGCGCGAACTCGAATCGCTTGGGACAGTCTCCTATCAACCGTTGTGGCTTTTCCATAAGCGCGAGTTGCTGCTAGCGGACGGGTTCATGGGTCTGCGGGGCCGGAAGATATCAATTGGTCCCGTCGACAGCGGCACTCAAACACTATCGCTCGAACTGCTCAAACGTAACGGAATTGATGAACGGGTTAGCGAATTGCTGAACCTGGCTCCAGAGATAGCGGGCGAAAAGCTCATAGGCGGGGAGATCGACGCGATGCTAACGCTGAACTCTTGGGAATCACCCATTGTTCAGACGCTTCTCGCCGACGACCGCATCGAGATTACAAGTTTCCCACGTGCGGATGCGTATGTCGCGCTGTATCCTTATCTGAATAAGGTTGTGGTACCTAGGGGTGTGGGCAACCTGGCAAAGGATCTGCCACCAGCCGACGTTGTTCTGCTCGCGCCGAAAGCTAGTCTCGTCGTTCGCAAGGATCTGCATTCAGCAATTCAATACTTGCTGCTGAATGCGGCCGTGCAGATCCATTCGGGGCCCGGCATTTTTCAGCACGCTGCTCAATTCCCAGCCGCTCAATCTATCGACGTTCCCCTAAGCAGCGAGGCACATCGGTTTTACAAGTCTGGGCCGCCATTCCTGCAGAATTACCTTCCTTTTTGGATGGTTGAACTGGTCGGAAGGCTATTAGTACTGCTCATTCCACTTATCGGCTTGCTCTATCCGATTATAAGGTTTCTGCCGTCATTTTACGATTGGCTGATGCGAACAAAGATTTTTCGGCTGTACGGCGAGCTGAGATTTCTGGATGATACCATATCGAGCCCCGCCGAACGCGACACGGCTGCAATGATCGCGAAGCTCGATCAGCTTGAAGAACAAGCTGACAGTCTCAAGCTACCGGCCGCCTACGCGAGTATGCTGTATATGTTGCGAAATCACATCGATCTTGTGCGGGCCAAACTGCAAAAAAGGCTGACGAATTGACAAATGGCATCCTCCCGCCTTCGGCCCATCGCATCATGTTGCCCACCACGAGCTCGCACGCACCGATGAGGTGAATCAAATAGCCAGCCATGAGGTCTCCTATTGGCCCATCGGCGATCTCGGGAGATATCTGCTTTTCCGCCGCTGTTGCGGTCAAGCGGACATCAGGCGCCGACCGCTCAATGAGTATGCGGCTTATGTAGTGCTACTCCGGTCGCTTGGCCGCTCCAATGAAGCGAGCACTACAATCCCGGTGATCTCGCCGCCCATGCCTTGGTGGCCTGGCAGCTTTCCATCGCCCGGGCGTAGGCAGGGCGCGCCGTCGTGCGGGCGAGATAGTCCCGCTCGGTCGAACCAGGGACGTAGTTGCCGGTTCGCATGCCGAGCAGGAGGGCGTAGCTCACCGAGATATCGGCAGCAGTGAATCGGTCGCCGGCGAGATAGGGGCAATCCGCGAGGCGACGGACGACCAACCCCAGCCGGCTCTCGAAGGTCTCGAGAGCCCAGCAGGTCACCCGGGCATCTCGCTCGGCTTCGGGCGCCAGTTGGCGACCGACAATGACGGCGTTCATCGGCCCGGCGAGCCCGGCCTCCCCCAGGTGGAGAAATTGCAGATAGGAAGCGAAGGCGGGATCGCCAGGGGCGACGGCAAGCGAAGCTGAGCCGTGGCGAGCGAGCAGGTATTCAAGGATCGCGATCGACTCGACCATGATCGTCTCTCCGTCCTGCAGTACGGGAATGAAGCCGGCGGGGTTGATCGCGAGGAAATCGCGATCAATCTCGGCCGCGAGCAGATCGACCGGGCGCAGCCGATAAGCCAGTCCCAATTCCTCGAGCAGCCAGACAACACGGAAGCCACGACCTTCGCCATAGACGGTGAACATAGTTGAGCGTTCCTGGATTGGGCTAGATGAAGGAACTCGGGGTAAGGCAGCCGCGCAACGGACTATCGATGGCGCATCATGCACCCAAAGCCCGGCGCGTGCGGGCATTCTTGGTAATTTCTGAATATTAGAAATATACGCCTGAGTTGCCCGACATGTCAAGTTGCTTGGTCGAACGCCGACCGCCGCCGGCTACTTTGCATGGGGTTGTTTTCGATATTTTGGCAGCGCCCTACCCGCGGCTCTGACCGCGCTACATGTTGTCGATGACAGCGGCACTGCCCTCGGAAGACGTGCCGGCGGACGCAGCGGCAGCCATGATCGCCGGGATGATGCCGTCGACGCGATCAACCACGATCGGACGGATCAGGTGGCTGCTGTGAAGGAACCCAACGCGTTGCAGGTGGTCGAGCATAGCCAGCATGGGATCCCAAAAGCCCTTGATGTTGGCAAAGACCATGGGCTTCCGGTGTTGCCCGAGCTGGGCCCAGGTCATGACCTCGATGATCTCTTCCACCGTGCCGATGCCGCCGGGCAGCGCCACGAACGCGTCCGAACGTTCAAACATCTTGTGCTTACGTTCGTGCATTGTCTCGGTAACCGTCAAATCATCGAAGATGGCCAGCGCATCCGTCGTGGACTCGCGGTTGGTGAGAAAGCGCGGAATGATGGCACCGACCTTGCCGCCGGATTGCAGCACCCCGCGTGCGACCGCACCCATGACACCATTGGTTCCGCCACCGAAGATCAGCTCCAATCTTGCCGCTGCAAGATCCCTGCCGAAGCGTTCGCCCGCTTCGACAAAGGCAACATCGTTGCCTGGCGAGGAACCACAATAGACACAGACGGAACGTATCGTATTCATACTGAACCTTTGCACGCTAGCCCGCTCCACCGGGCTCGAGCGCCTCGCCGAGTTCGAGCGGATGCGCCATGGTCTGGTGCAGCGCGTCCTTGTCGAGCTCGCCCTCGGAGAGGCTGATGACAACGCAGGCGACGCCGTTGCCGATCAGGTTGGTCAGCGCGCGGCACTCGCTCATGAACTTGTCGATGCCGACCAGGATGGCGATCGACTGGATCGGAATATCCGGCACGATCGACAGCGTCGCGGCGAGCGTGATGAAGCCCGCGCCGGTGACACCGGAGGCGCCCTTCGAGGTGATCATGGCGATGCCGAGGATGCCGAGCTCCTGCCAGATCGTCAGATGGGTGTTGGTGGCCTGCGCCAGGAACAGCGTCGCCAGCGTCATGTAGATGTTGGTGCCGTCGAGATTGAAGCTGTAGCCGGTCGGCACCACGAGGCCGACCACCGAGCGCGAAGCGCCGAGATGCTCCATCTTCTGGATCATCTGCGGCAGCACCGTCTCCGACGACGAGGTGCCGAGCACGATCAGGAGCTCGTCCTTGATATAGGCGATGAAGCGGATGATCGAGAAGCCCGCCAGCCGCGCGATCGCGCCCAGCACGATCAGCACGAACAGGATGCTGGTGAGATAGAAGGTGGCGATCAGCGCCGCCAGATTCACCAGCGAGCCGAGGCCGTAGGCGCCGACCGTGAAGGCCATCGCGCCAAACGCACCGAGTGGCGCGACGCGGACGATCATCCGGATGATGCCGAAGAACATCTTGGACGCCTTGTCGATCGCCTCGGCGATCGGCTCGCCGGACTTGCCCATCAGGGCAATGGCAAACCCCGAGAGGATCGAGATCAGCAGCACCTGCAGCAGGTCGCCGCGCGCCAGCGCCCCGAAGAAGCTGTCGGGGATGATCGCCATCAAATGGGCGACGATGCCCTGCTCCTTCGCCTGCGTGACGTAGGTGGAGACGGACTTCGGATCGATCGTCGAAGGGTCAATATTGAAGCCGCGACCGGGCTGCAGCAGCTCGCCGATCAGAAGGCCGACCGCGAGCGCGACCGTCGACACCGCCTCGAAATAGATCAGCGCCTTCAGCCCGACCCGGCCGACGCGCTTGAGGTCGCCCATCGAAGAGATACCGTGCACCACGGTGCAGAAGATCACCGGCGCAATCATCATCTTGATCAACGCGATGAAGCCGTCGCCGAGCGGCTTCAACTGCTTGCCGAGGCCGGGATAGAAATGACCGATCAGGACGCCGGCAGCGATCGCGATCAACACCTGGATGTAGAGGATCTTGTACCAGGGCTGATGTCGGTGATGGGCGGCGGGCTTGATCGCGTCTGTGGTCATGAGGTGCCCCGGGCTGGAATGAACTCATCTGGTGATGCCATCTTGGCGGAGCCGCGCGCAAGCGACAATGGCCATTCGCGCCGGCGCGCGTGCACACGAATCTGTCATAGACTACGGCCGGCTCGCATCCGGAGGCTGAGATGGAATTCACCGCACTGTTTCTCGCCATCACCATCGCCATGCTGGTGGCCTGGCGTGGCCCGCGTCCCCTCGCGATCGGATTGTTCGCGGTGATCCTGGTCGCCTGCGTCGCGACCTTGCTGCACCACGCCACCGACCATCTCACCCTGTCGTTCTGAGGGCAGACATGACCGACACCCAGGCTGTGACCCTCAATGCCCTCGCACTCTATGGCCTCGCGCTGTTGCTGGCCGCAGCTTTTGCAGCGCAGCTGCTGTTGCACGAGCTGCCCTGCCCGCTCTGTTTGCTGCAGCGCATCCTTTTCGCCCTGCTGGCGATCGGACCGATCCTGAACATCCGCTTCGGACCGCGGCCGAGCCACTATGCCCTGTCGCTGCTGACGGCCGTCCTCGGCGCCTCGGTCTCGACCCGGCAGGTCCTGCTGCACATCCTACCCGGCGACGCCGGCTATGGGTCCGCTCTGCTCGGCTATCATTATTATTCGTGGGCGCTGATCGGATTCATCGCGGCGATCGTCCTGCTCGCCGCGATGCTGCTGTTCGACCGCCAGTTCGACCACCGCGCGGCGCCGGGCACTTCGCCCGGCAAATTCGCGCAAGGCGCCGTTTGGCTGGTTGTCGGGCTGACGGCGCTGAACGTACTCTCCACCCTGCTCGAATGCGGCCTTGCCGCCTGCGCCGACAATCCGCTCGTCTATGAGTTGCTGAAGCAGGCGAGTTAGGGGCGCTTCGGAATATTCAATCCACGTTCCACCGCCGGCCGCTTGAGACCGCGCTCCAGCCAGGCCGCGACATGGGTGAACTGGTCGAATTCGACGAGTTCGCGCGCGCCGTAGAAGCCGATCAGATTGCGCACCCAGCCGATCATCGAGATGTCGGCGATGCTGTATTCATCGTCCATGAACCATTGCCGTCCGGCGAGATGCGACTGCATCACGCCGAGCAGGCGCGCGGATTCGGCGACATAGCGCTGCAGCGGCCGCTTGTCCTCATAATCCTTGCCGGCGAATTTGTGGAAGAAGCCGACCTGGCCGAACATCGGTCCGATGCCGCCCATCTGGAAATGCACCCACTGGATCGCCTGATAGCGGCGCGCGGCGTCCGCCGGCAACAGCTTGCCGGTCTTCTCGGCGAGATATTGCAGGATCGCGCCGGACTCGAACAGCGGCAGCGGCTTGCCGCCGGGACCGTTTGGATCGAGGATTGCCGGGATCTTGCCGTTCGGGTTCAGCGACAGGAACTCCGGCGTGTTCTGGTCGTCCTTGTTGAAGTCGACGAGATGGACCTCATAGGGCAGCCCGATCTCCTCGAGCATGATCGAGACCTTCACGCCGTTCGGCGTCGGCAGCGAATAGAGCTGCAGGCGGTCCGGATGCTGGGCGGGCCAGCGTTTTGTGATGGGAAAGGCTGACAGATCGGTCATGTCGACATTCTTTGCACGGTTGTTGTTGGGTGGCTAATGTACGGAGCTCATTGAAAGCCGCAAGGTCTGCAACCGGCCATGAACGATCAACAGACAGAGGCAACGCTCGGCCCCTCCGACGACGAACTCGCGACACATCCGACCGTGTTTGCGGCAGACGCGTTGGCCGGTCAGGTGGTCGTCGTATCCGGCGGCGCCGGCGGCATCGGCCGCGCCATCGCATGGCTGTTCGCCCGGCTCGGCGCACATGTCGTGATCGCAGGACGCAGTGCCGACAAGCTCGATGCGCTGGTCGATCGTCTCGGCCGTCGGGGCCTGAAGGCGTCGGCGCACGTTGTCGATATCAGGGATCCCGACGTGGTCACCGCGATGTTCGACGCGCTGTGGACCGCGCATGGCCACGTCGACCATCTGGTCAACAGCGCCGGCGGCCAGTTCCCGCAAGCCGCGATCGATTTCTCGATCAAGGGCTGGAACGCGGTCATCAACACCAACCTCAACGGCACCTGGTACATGATGCAGGCCGCGGCGCAGCGCTGGCGCGACCGCAAGCATCCCGGCAGCATCGTGAATATCGTCGTGGTCACGACGCACGGCCTCTACGGCATCGCGCACACGATCGCCGCGCGCTCCGGCGTGATCGGCCTGTCGCGCGCGCTCGCGGTCGAATGGGCGTCGCTGAACATCCGCATCAATTGCATCGCGCCGGGCGCGATCGAGACCGAGGGCTGGAACGTCTACAGCGAGGCGGCGCGCGCCGCCTATCCACGCTCCAACCCGATGATGCGTCCGGGCACGCCCTGGGACATCGCGGAGGCCGCGGTCTATCTCGCCGCGCCCTCCGGCAAGTTCATCACCGGCGAGACGCTGACCGTCGACGGCGGCGGCCAGCATTGGGGCGAGACCTGGACGACCGGCAAACCCGACTACTTCAAGGGCGACGAATAACGCACGCATACGCCGCCCGCCGCTCCCTCGATTATTTGCCGTCGTCGAAGCTGACGATGACGGCCGCGTTCGCGATCAGGATCGGGTCGTTGCCGAGATCCGACGGAATCTCGAGCCCGCCCGCGATCGCCTTCACGGTCTTGGTGCCATAGGGCAATTCCCTGGCGACGGCTTCGGTATCGACCGCTTCAGGATTGGGCACCGCTATCGTGACGTCGACGAACATGTCGTTGGCGGTCTTGCCGAGCATGCGGAAGAAGCCGAGGCTGGAATGGCGGATCGCATCCGAGACCGCGCGCTTGGCGGCCTTGGTGGCGTCGCGGCCGTGGACGTCGACGCCCATGCCCATTTCGGTGATACAGCGCACGCGTGTCATGAAGCTTTCCTGTTGTCGTTGGCGTGAGAGACCTTCATTCCTTCGCCCCCGGCACGCGCGGCGTCAAGCCGGGTCCCTCGCCTCGCTGACGTTGTCGTGATCGCCGCGCGCCAGCATCCATGCCGCAAGACCGGCGAGGATCGCCGCCGCAACCACCATGACGCAGGCCGCGCTCCAGCCCCATGCCGAAACGACCGCGCCGACTGCGATCGGTGCGGTCACCTGACCGAAATTGCTGCCCGTCATCAACAGCCCCATCATGACCGGCACCATCGCCGCCGAACGCGCCGCCGCGGGTGCGGTCGCGAGCAACGTCGCCGGGATCAGGCCGCCGGTCGCGGAGAACAGCAGGCACAGAACGAATGCGCCCGATCCGCCGAGCACCGGCAGGAAGATGCCGAGCGCGGACGCGCCCATCACGACTGCCGCAACTGCGATCAACCCAGGCCGGCTCACGCTGCGCGCGAGCAGATTGCCGGCGGCGAGATTGCCGACGACGTTGGCGGCCGCGGCCAGCGCACTGAGCCCGCCGGCGCTCTGGCTGGAGACGCCGAGCCGCTCGGTCAATAGGATCGGCAGGAAGCTGAACACCGCAAAGAACATCAGGCTGTAGAGCCCAAACAGCACCATCAGAAGCGCCGGCGTGCGGCGCCGCGCCAGCGCGGTTGCCTCTTGCATCAGGCCGCTCCGCGCCGGACCGGTCCGCGATACCACCTCAGGCACGATGACGCTGGCGAGCACGAACAGCAGGGCGGCAAAGGCAGCGCTGGCCCACCAGATCGCGCGCCAGCCGTTGAACATCGGACCGGCGACCAGCGCCAGCGCGATCCCGAACGGGATCACGCAACTCCACACCGCCATGGTGATGTCGCGCGCACCGACATCGACCACGCGATTGAGCAATGCAGGGGCGGAAACCATCACCAGCAGGAAGCCGAGCCCTTCCAGCAGGCGCGATCCCAGCAGCACCGCGAGCTGCGGCGCGAGCGCGCCCGAAGCCGCACCGAGCGTGATCGCCGCAAGCCCGCACAGCAGCACCCTGCGCGCGCCGACCGCGGCGATCACGACGCCGGCCGGAACGCTGCCGATGAGCCCGAGCACCGCAAAGATGCCGGCGATTGTTCCGACCGCGGCGAGGTCGATGCCGAGGTCTTGTTGCAGCATCGCCGCCGCAATCGGCACCTTGCCGACCTGGAGCGCGGCGCCGGTCCCGCAACCGGTCACGACGGCGACCGTCGCCCATCGCTTGGCCTCGCTCTGCGGCACCACGGCCGTCTCGATCGTCATGCGTCCACTCCGCCAGTTCAGCCACCACAGATAGCGGTTCCAGATCATCGACAGGAGTGATATGTTTTGCATCCATTTGATCGATTTCGTAGATCATGCTCGATAACCTCACGCTCGACCAGATCCGGGTCTTCGTCACCATCGCCGAGAGCGGCAGCTTTCGCGCCGCCGCGACCAAACTGGCGCGGGTGCAGTCCGCGGTCAGCCATGCCATTGCCAATCTCGAGGCCGAGCTCGGCCTCATGCTATTCGACCGCTCCGGCCATCGCCCGGCGCTGACGGCGGAGGGCAAGGCGGTGCTCGGCAACGCCCGCGACCTGCTGCTCCGGGTAGATGCGATGCGAGCGCGCGCGCACGGCCTCGGCGAGGGAGTGGAATCGGAACTCTCGCTGGTGGTCGACACGCTGTTTCCGACCGCCGCGGTCGGTGCAGCGCTGACGGAAATGCGCTCAGCCTATCCGTCCGTGAGCGTGCGGCTCGCGGTCGAACCGATGGGCGGGCCGATCGCCGCCCTGACCGAACGGCGCAGCGCGCTCGCGGTCACGGTCGGCGAGGATTTTCGCGATCCCCGCCTCACGCTCGAGGCGATCTGCGCCGTGCAGATCATAGCCGTCGCCTCCGCAGGCCATCCGCTCGCGCGGCGCGGCCGCAAGAGCGTCGCCGACCTCGCCGATCATCTGCAGATCGTGCTGTCGGATCCGACGCCGCTGTCGGAGGGCCGCAGCTTCGGCGTGCTCTCGCCGCAGATTTGCCGGGTGAGCAATCAGGACACCAAGCACGCCATGATCCTGGCCGGACTCGGCTGGGGCCGGCTGCCGCTCTGGCAGGTCGCGCGCGATTTGAAAGAGCGCCGTCTGATGCGGGTCGAAACCGGCGCACTCGGCCGCAACGCCGCGCTCGCGATGGAGGCCTATCTCGCCCACCGGCTCGACGAACCGCTCGGCCCCGCCGCGCGCGCGTTTGCCGATGCACTGACGCGGATCGCCGCGCGCAGCAGCGCACCGGCGAACAAGACGAAGGTACGCAGGCAGCGCTGAAGTTCTCTCGGCGCGATCATTTCCCTTGTTGACATCGACCATGACGAGGCGTATGTCCCGCAACCTTCGCGAGCGCTGTCGCTCGCGATCAAACATGAGCACGATGATGCAACACGGATTTGAAAAATTCCGCAGACTGTCGAACGGCCTTCGGCCGAACGATAGCGTGTGCCCGGCTCATGGGAGCGATCTCGCATAATGCGAGGTCGACAGTCCGCCTTAAACGGACCCTCCCGAGCCAGCCGCTCCGGAGGGTTTTTTGTTGTCCGAAGCACGGCTCATTCGAATTGCCCGGCGCAAGCCGGAACGGGAGACCCGGATCCCGGGGCTCGCGCGGAAACGCGCGTGCCCAAGCGCGCGGGGCCTGCCGGAGGGAACAAGGCGATGAGCCGGACACCGATGGCAGAGTGAACTCCAAGGAGTTCGCAAACGGCGGCGCGTCGAGCGCCGCGACGAAATTTTCAATTCGGTTTGCCGCATTGTGCGGCTCAACCGACGCTGGTGGTGAAGATGTCGGATACTTCGCTCGACCGGAAAGAGCGGGTTCGAATCCCGCCTGTGACACACGCACCGGGATGCGGCTTGGCAAAGGTCCGCACGCGGCCCGGCGCAGTTTCTCGTCCGCAAGGCGAGACGCTGCGTTGTCGTCACTGACACCGATATCGCCCGTTCCCCAGCGTACCCATCAATGGCCGGCGCATGGCGCCGGTCTGGCGGTGGTGAAGATGTCTGTTACTTCGTGGTAAGGCGCTCCGGTGCCGAGCGGGTTCGAGGCCCGCACACCGAAAGGCGGTTCGCCCGCAAGGGCAGCAACGGCATTGCTTGTTCCCCGCCAACCCCCTCCACGCCCCGTGGTGAAGATCGCTGTTACATCGTCTGTGAAACGAGAGGTCGCGGGTTCGAATCCCGCCCGGCGTCATGTGCGCCGGTAGCTCAGCGGTAGAGCGCTTCCCGATCGGCAGGGTAAGCTGCCGGCTGGGGTCTCAGCAATCGCATGTTCCCGGGTCGTGGTCTTCGATCGTCGGCATGGTGTCCTCGCAAACGCTTTCCGTTTGCGCGGACGTCGTGCCGACAGCCGGTGGTGGAGAGTGCTGTTACTTCGGATCGCCAGTTGAGGGTTCGATGCCCTCCGGACCATGTGTCCGCCGCTCGATGGTCGAGCGAGCGAAGCCCGCAAGGGCAGTACAGTCTCGCTTGTTCCCCGGCACTACCTTCCAATCCATACTCACCCAGAAAGGAGGCCATCATGGCCACGATCAACAAGATCATGCGCGCCTTCACCCGTGAGGGAGCGCGCGGCAAGCGCTTCACGCCCGAGATGGAGCTGCGGCGCGCGCTGCTGAACTGCCTCCTGTGGGAGAACCAGTTCTACGAGGACGGCGTCGCGATCGCCGATCGCATCAAGGCGCTGGTGCCGAAGGTCGAGCCTGCGCGCGTGGCGGAGCTTGCCATCGCCGCCCGCGAGACCATGAAGCTGCGGCATGCGCCGTTGCTCGTGGTCCGCGAGATGGCGCGGCACGCGACGCACCGCACGCTGGTCGCCGACACGTTGGCTCGCGTGATCCAGCGGCCGGACGAGATGACCGAGCTGCTTGCGATCTACTGGGCGGAAGCGCTCGGCCCGCAGCAGCAGCGCAAGTGTCAGCCGGTCTCGGCGCAGATCAAGAAGGGGCTGGCGCGGGCGCTCACCAGGTTCGACGCCTACCAGCTCGCGAAGTACGATCGCGACGGCGCGGTGCGGATCAAGGACGTGCTGTTCCCGGTTCACGCCAAGCCGAAGGACGCCGCACAGGAGAAGGTGTGGAAGCAGCTCGTCGACGGCGAGCTGGCCTCGCCCGACACCTGGGAGGTTTCGCTTTCGTCCGGCAAGGACAAGCGTGAGACCTTCGAGCGGCTGATCGCCGAGAACAGGCTTGGCGGGCTGGCGCTGCTGCGCAACCTGCGCCTGATGCAGAAGGCGGAGGTGCCGCGCCGGACCATTGCGGACGCGATCGAGGCGATGCGGACGGATCGTATCCTGCCCTACCGCTTCATCACGGCGGCGCGTCATGCGCCGGACTTCGAGCCCGAGCTCGAGGCCGCGATGCTGAAGTCGGTCAAGGACTACGCGCGGCTGGACGGCCGCACGCGGCTCCTGATCGACGTGTCGGGATCGATGTTCACGCCGCTCTCGGCCCAGTCCGAGATGACGCGGGCGGAAGCGGCCTGCGGACTTGCGATCCTCGCCCGCGAGGTCTGCGACGAGGTGGAGATCTTCACGTTCAGCAATGAGGTCGTGAAGCTGCCGCCGCGCCGCGGCTTCGCGCTGCGCGATGCGATCATCGGCTCGCAGCCGCATGGCGGGACGTATCTCGGCAAGGCGGTGACGGAGATCGACCGCAAGGGCGATCGCCTGGTCGTCTTCACCGACGAGCAGAGCCACGACCAGGTGCCCGCGCCCAAGGGACGCGGATACATCTTCAACGTGGCGTCCTACCAGCACGGCGTCGGACACGGCCCGTGGACGCGGGTCGACGGCTTCTCGGAGGCCGTGATCGCCTGGATCGCGGCGTCGGAAGCGACTGCACACTGACGTCTGCATCAACAACGGGCCCGGACGCGCGATGCGCGCCCGGGCTCCATGCCTTTCGGCGCGACCGCCGCGAAAGACAGCGCGCGATCCCGCCTCAATCCTCGATCTCGCCGCTGCGGATCGCGAGCCGGATCGCCTGCGCCGTCGTCGCGACGCCAAGGCGAAGCCGGGCCCGCCGCAAATGGTTCTCGATCGTCCGCTCCGAAAGCCCGAGCGAGGCCGCGATATCGGCCTGACGCCGGCCGGCGGCGATCCAGCGCAACACCTCGCGCTCGCGCGGCGACAGGCTCGACGCGCCGTTCGCCTCGCGCGCTTCCAATAGCCGGCGCGCGGCGCGAAAGGCTGCGGTGCCGATCATCGTCAGGGCCACACGCGCCCGCGCCGACGCGTCGATCCGCGTTCCGGCAAAGCTCATCGCACCTTCAAGGCCGCTCCGCCCGAACACCGGGACCTGCAATCCGTGGAAACCGGGCCCGCGCGGCGTGCGCACCACGCGGTATTTCTCGCCACGCGCCGACATCACCTTGGTCCAGAAAAACGCCTCATCCACATTGAGGAAATTGCGCGTTACCGGACAATGCCGGACATAGGTCTCGGCATCGACCGTCACGCCCTTGCCGAACCAGTCGCCCTCGACCCAGTAAATCCTGTCGACCAGATCCTCACGCGAAGGGGATGCCGAGAACATCACGAAGCGGTCGTAGCCGAGCGGCACGCTCGCCGACCGCACGGCCGCCTGGATCGCGGACAAGCTCCCGCTGCCTTCGATCGCAACCACGGCTTCGATGTAGTGGTCCATGCGGATGCCATCGTATCCCGGGAAATCCCGTCGAGCGCGACCCTGCCCGTTGAGGACTTTCCCTCAAGCCAGGTGGACCTGCAAGACGCGCAACGTTGTCCGGCCGCGGACGGCGTGGCGGGTTCGCCGCGCCGTCTCGAGCCCGGCCGATGGCTTCAACGCCCGCCAAGCGTATCGAGCAAGGCCTTGGCCGCCGCCTTGCCGACATTGTTGGCGGCGAAGGGACTGTCTCCGGTGATCAGCTTGCGATCCTGATGCGTCTTGCCGGTGATGTCCTTGTTCAGGATCTCGACGCCGAGCGCCTGCAGCTCCTCGCCGAAGGCCCAGGTCAGCGCACCCGGCACGTAACCGATGTCGGGCGTCGTCCGATCGATGGCATCGGGGAATGCGCAGATCTTGTAACCCTTGAAAGGATAATCGCCCTTGGCTTCGCCGACCGCGGACGCCAGCAGCGCCGCCGGGCCATGGCAAAGCGAAACGATATGCTTGTCGTTGTCGAGCGCCCATTTCAGGATAGCCTTGACGTCGAGGCTCTCGGGAAGACCGATCAGCGCACCATGGCCGCCGGGAATGAACACCGCGATGTAGTCGGAATCCTTGCCGAGCTTGTTTTCGATCACGTCGGAGAGTTTCAGCGGCTGCTTCAGCCTGCCGAGATACTTCTGGTAGATGCTCTTGACCGCGTCGTCCTGGTTCGGGAACGCCCAGAGCTCAAACTTGACCGGATTGCCCGACACGGTCGCGATGTCGAATTCGAAGCCCGCCTTGTCGAGGTGATACATCGGCAACAAGGTTTCGACCGGATGGTTGCCGGTGGAGAACATCGTGCCGTTCTGCAACAGCAGATAGCGCTCGTCCGCCGCGATCATCAGGATTTTCCAGCGGCCACCCTTGTAGGCATTGGGATAGTCCGCGCCGGAGAGATCCGACTTGGCCGAAGTGAATTGCCCAAGCGAATAAGGCGACGGAAAGAAGGCGTTGTTCTCCGCCGGATCGGCTACCGGACGCTTGTCCTGGGATTGCTCGGTCATCGGGATATCCTCTCTCATCGTGTTGCGGTCCGGCAAAGCTAAGCACGCCGCGTGCAATCACGAATGAGGGATTTCCCTCAATGCGTCACGGGATGGAAGAATTTGACGCCAGTCCGGCGCGGCATGAGGGAACCCATCACGACGTCGAGAGGCCTCGCGCCTGCTGCCCGCCATTTCGCTCTGGTTCATCTCCGCGGACGGATAGTGCGCGCGACCAATCCCGGTCTCGCAAGGAGCCGCGCACCATGCCGATCAGCCGCCGGCGAGCGCTGACGTTCGCCTCGCTTTTTGTGGCGAGCCCGCTGCTCCGCACCGAAGGCCGCGCCGAACCGGCGCCCGCCGCCGGAGCCGCGACCTTCGACATGGCCACCTTCACAGCCACCTCTGGCGGCGATGCCGACGCGGCCTTTGCCAAGGCGCTAACTGCCGTCGCCAAGGCAGCGGCTGACGCAAGCAAGGCCGGGCCGGTTCACATCGTCCTCAATCTGGAGAAGAACGCCAGCTACCGGATCAAGCGGCCGCTCGCGTTCCGGCAATTGCACGGCTTCGAGCTCAACGGCAATGGCGCACTGTTGATCAACACGGCGCGCGGTGGGACCTTCGTGATCTCCGGCTGCAACCGCCTCACCATCCGCGATCTCACCATCGATTACGACCCGCTTCCCTTCACCCAGGGAACGATCACCGCCTTCGACAAGCCGGCAGTCGACATCACGGTGAAGGTCGATCCCGGCTATCCCGATGATGCCGCACTGCTGGCCGCCTTCACCGATGGCTTCTTCAAGGTGATGGATCGCCGCAACCGGGCGCTGAAGACCGGCGCCAGGGATTTCCTCTCCCCGGCCCATGCCACGCGGCTCAGCGACGGCCAGATCAAGGTGCATCTGCGGTGGGGCGCGAACGATCGTTTCCCGAGCCAGCTGCCGATCACGGCCGGTGACGTCGTCATTATCGCAAACAGCGGCGCGCACGCCATCGCCGTAGACTCCAGCGTCGCTACCAGCCTGATCGACGTGAAGGTGCTGGCCTCGCCAGGCATGGGCATCATCGAGAATGGCGGCGAAGGCTCGATGATGCTGCAGAAAGTCTCGGTCGTTCCGGGACCCCGGCCGAGGGGCGCGACGACCGATCGCCTGATCTCAACCAATTCCGACGGTTCGCACTTCACCGCGGTCGCGCGCGGTCCGACCATGGAGGATTGCAGTTTCGCCAACACCTCCGACGACGCCGTCAACGTGCACGGCTTCTACTACTACGTGGTGGCGAAGACCGCGCCGCGGCGATTTCTGCTCAGCCCGAAATGGGACGTCGGGCTTGCGGCCGGCGACGATGTCGAGAGCTGCGATCACGCGACGTTTCGCTCGCTCGGGCGCGGCAAGGTCGAGCAATTGACCAAGCGCCACGCGCCAGAGCTGAAGGCGAAGATCGCCCAAATCTGGAAAGGCAGGAGCCCGACCACCCAGCCGGACCTGATCTACGACGTGGTCATGCAACAGGACCTGCCGCTCAAGACCGGCGATTCCATCACCTCGCTGACGCATATCGGATCCGGCGCGACCGTGCTGCGCTGCAATTTCCACGCCTGCGGCCGCGTGCTGATGAAGGCGCCGAATGCCATCGTCGAGAACTGCCAGTTCACGTTCTCGACCGGGGTCGCGCTACAGGCGGGAAGCGACATCGGCTTCTGGTCGGAGTCCGGATTTGCCGAGAACCTCGTGTTCCGCAACAACCGCTTCAGCCACTGCGTCAACGGCGCCAATGAGCTGACCAGCGGCAGCGGCACGCTCGGCACCATCTATGTCGGCATGGTGCCGCCGGAAGGCGCTAAGGGATTTCAGGACAATTTCCAGAACCGGCGCGTCATCATCGAAGGCAATCACATCGACGATTCCTACATCTACGCGATCTTCGTCAGCAATGCCGACGGCGTCAAAATCGCCGGCAACGTAATCGGTCAGACATTTCTGCGCGGCGGCGCGTTCGGGGCCGGCGACTTCTTCCACGTCAAGCCCGCCAGCGCGATCTTCGTCGGCCGCGCCAGGAACGTCGAGATCAGCAACAATGTCGCCGCGCACGGCCGGATCGCGACCAATGCCGTCGCGATCGATCCCAGCTGCGACAAGCGCACGGTGCATCTCGCCGGCAACAGGCTGGCCTGAGCGAGCACAACGCCGCTCAGGGCGTCATGCCGAGAGCCCGCCACATCGCGCGGATGATCCGGAACGAGCGGGCGTCGCCGACGAGGCCGCGCTGCATCCGGTTCATCGCATAGGCGAATGTCATCCGGGCATCGGTATCGACGAGCACGAACGACCCGCCGCCGCCCGACCAGAACAGCGTGTTGGGATTCGGCGGCACCAGGCTGAGGATCGGGCTCGGCAGACCGAAACCGAGGCCGAAGCGGACGGAGATGCCACGCATCACGAGGTCCGGGCCGTCGATCTGTACCTCCAGCGCCTTGCGGCAGCCGGCCTCCGACATGATCCGCTGCCCTTTCGCGGTGCCGCCGGTCGCAAGGATGGTCTGGATGGCGGCGATCGATCGCGCGTTGCCGTGACCGTTCACTGCCGGGATCTCGGCGCCGCGCCAGGCGCGGGTGCGGGTCGACGGCACGTCGGTGCGGGTGTCGCTGAACGTGATCTTCTGGATGGTCGTCATCTCGATATCGGTCGCAGCCGCCGACGGCAGGAACGGCACCAGATCGGCGACGCGATGGTCTTCCGATGCCGGCAGACCGATCCAGAAATCCGCATTCAAGGGAGCCGCGATCTCTTCGCGAAACACCGTGCCGAGCGTCTTGCCGGTAATGCGACGAACGACTTCTCCGATCAGGAAACCGAAGCTGTAGACGTGATAGCCGGACGCGGTGCCCGGCTCCCACAGCGGCACTTGGGCGGCAAGCGTCGAGGTCGCCTTGTCCCAGTCATAGAAGTCCTCGCCGCTGATCGCTGGATGCCAGCCCGAGAGGCCGGCCGAGTGGCTCATCAATTGCGCCACGGTGATGGCGGCCTTGCCGCCGGCTGCGAATTCCGGCCAGTAGCGCGCCACTGGTGCCGCGAAGTCGAGCTCGCCGCGGTCGGCGAGCCACAACGCGGTCAGCGCGGTCATGGTCTTGGTGATCGAATAGACGTTGACGATGGTGTCGCGCGTCCAGGGCCGCAGCTCGGCCTCGTCGGCAAAACCGCCCCACAGATCGACCACGGTCTCGCCCTCGATCGTGGCGCAGAACGATGCGCCGAGTTCCTCCCCGTCGGCGAAATTGACCTCGAACGCCTCGCGCGCCGCCGAAAATCGCGCGTCGGCAAATCCGTCTGATGTCGCAACTGCCATGGCTGTACTCCCCGCTCCGTCCCCAGGCTTTGAGGGAGGCGGGACATACGCGGTGAGAGGCGCGCCTGACAATTCTTGAACTGAACTGTTTCGTCCCCATCTATTTGAGTAGAGACTTTCCCCTTCAATCCAGGCCTACCCCTGCTTCTGCACCACCGTGATATGCAGACGGCGGCGGATCTCCATGCGCTGGCGGCGGTAGAGCGCGATCGCCGAGGCGTTGCCGGTGAAGACGTGCAGGAACGGAAGTTCGCCGCGCGCCACGATCTGGCGGCCGACCGCCGACAGCAGCGCCTGCGCATAGCCGTGGCCGCGATGGTCCGGATGCACGCAGACCGCGGTCATCTCTGTATAATTGCCCGGCTTCATCCGTTCCCCGGTCATCGCGACCAGCTCGCCGCCAACGCGGATGCCGAAAAAGTTGCCGAGCTCATGCGTCCGCGCGCTGAACGGTCCGGGTTTTGTCATTTCCGTCAACGCCATCATCGCGGGAACGTCGGCGACGCCGAGCCTGACGATCTCGACGCCTGGCAGAGAAAACTCCGCCGGTGTGCCGATCATCTGCTCACCGGTCTCGGCCAGCAGCACCTTGAACTCCGGCGGCACCGGGACAGGATCGGGCGTGAACAGCACCGCGATATCAGGTCCCGACAGCAGCGCGCCGAGCGCGGCAAAGCTCTCGGGCGACATATCGGCCATGTCGGCGAAGGGGGCGATCGCGACCGGAAAGCGCCGGGCCTCGGCGCCGCCTTCCGCAAGGTCGCGTTGCCGCGTGGTCAGCGCGCTCCAGATTGGGCGATCAAGCGGATGGATCGGCGGGACTTCGGACATGCGGCGCTTCGCTCCTGATTTTCCTCGAACAGAGCAAGAAGCGCCGATAAAATCCAGCGTGGCGTGATGTCGTTGCGGCTCACAATCACGCCAGCAGGATTTCTTCGCCGTGCCGGACCGATCCTTAAGCCACCTTCAGGCAGAGCTCAGTCCCGCCCTTGAGCGGCAGCGTGATCGACACGAAGCCATTCTTGGGATCGCGCACGAACTCCAGGAAATCCGCCTCGGCATTGTCGTTCATGACATAGCCGCCGACGCGAAGCTGCGGAGCAACGATCTCGATCACCTGGCGGGCGAGTGTCGGCCCCTTGTCACCCGGCCAGCCGTCGATCAGGATGAAGTCGACGGGACCACCGAGATCGCGCAGCGTCTGGCGCGCATCGCCCTCGCGGATCTCGGCGTAGTCGGCGAGGCCGGCCTCGGCAAGATTGTGCTTCGCGGTTGCGACCTTGGCCGGCACGATCTCCGAGCCGATCACCGTGCCGCTGCCATTGTCGCGCATCGCGGCGGCGAAATACAGCGTCGACATTCCGACTGACGTCGCGAACTCGGCGACGCGTTTGGCGCGCAGGCCGCGGCACAACAGGTAGATCAATTCGCCCTGCTCCGGGTGGATCGAGAAGCCCTGCTCGGCGTAGTCGTTCGGATCGCGGCTGCCGCTCTGCATCGGATTGCCCCTCACGGGCGTCCGGCGCGTGGCCTGCAGCCGCTCGATGACGGCAGCGACGCGGACATCGGCAATCGCGCTGTGCGGTTCAGCGTTGTACATGAAGGGTCTCCTTTGCTGCGACCGCGTCATTGCTGCAGGATTTCAGCGGCAGCACGGTCGAGGATCTTCGCGATGCGGCGCGCCTCGGCGGCATCGCAGCCGCGCTTCTGGCGCAGCGCGCTCTTCAGGGCGTGGCGGGCGCGGTGGACATCGTCGGACGCTCCGCTATCCAGATCGCTGACGCCGGCGAAGGCTTCGCGCACCTCCTCCATGCGGCCGCCGATCCGCGACAGTGCCGCGAGAATGGTGTCTGCGGTGGCGTGGTTCTCGGCGAGATGCGCCTTGCCCTGCTCGGTGATGTTGTAGAGCTTGCGCGCGGCGTCCTGGGTGACGCTGGCATGGCCGATCTCCTCGAGAAAGGTCAGCGCCGGATAGATCACGCCCGGGCTCGGGCTGTAGAAGCCGTCCGACCGCTCCTCGATCTTCTTGATCAGCTCGTAGCCATGCGCCGGCTGCTCGCCGAGCAGCGCCAGGATCACGAGTTGTAGATCCTGCGACGAGAGCCGCCGCGATCCCGGAAAGTCGCCGCCACCCCGCCCGAAGAAGCCATGTCCGCCGCGGCCAAAGCGATGGCCACCTCGGCCGTGCCGCCCCGCGGCGAAAAACCCAAACCGGAAGCCATCATCGTCCCGGCCGCCAAACATCGATCGTCTCATTGTGACTTCCTTACTTAAAACATATCTTACGATATATCTACAGATGAATGAAATGGCGACAACCCACGTTTTCGTGAGCTCCCCGGACGAAGCAGCGGCCGGAACCGGCCCGGGACTGGCGGGCGCACCGCGGGCTTGCTCGTGTTCACGCGGCTGGCATATGGCTTTGAAGCCCTCTAGCCCCTCCGACTCGTGCGCCCAAGAACCTTCGAAGCTCATTGCCTGCGCCTGCCCGCCGCCACCAAGGTGGTGCAATGGGAGGGCACGTCGGTGTTCAAAGTCGGTGGCAAGATGTTCGCACTGGCCGGCGGCTTCGTCGCGAGCACCGGCGGGTTCATGTTCAAGACCTCGAACATGGCCTATCAGCTTCTGATCGAGCAGGGCCTGGCGCGGCCGGCGCCGTATCTGGCGCGCGCCAAATGGGTGCAGTTGATCGGCAACGACGCCCTGCCCGACGCCGAGCTCAAGGCCTATCTCGACCAGGCGCATGCGCTGATCGCAGCCAAGCTGACACGGAAGTCGCGCAAGGCGCTCGGCCTCGACTGATCGGCGCGGCCGTGACGCGGTTCAGCCACCCAGCGGCTTGTCGGAATCGCCCGACAGCAATTTCGGAAACAGCTCCTTGAAGGCGAACTTGTCTTCGCCCTTGGCGCGGTGGAAGCGCAGCACGACGTCGAACCGGCTGGCGTCCCATTTGGTGGGCGGCTTGCCCCTGCTGACCGGTATCAACGGAAGGACGTCGGCGATGATCGCCTTGTGCTCCCAGCACAGCAGCACGACGCCGTTCAGCGCCAGCAGCGCCTTGATCAGCGCAGGCTCATGACCTTTGCCGAAGTCTTCGTTGGGTGTCGCGCCAAGACGCGCCGCAAGTGCCACGATCGTCTCGGCGGGACGGCTGCTCGGGCCCCGGTTGGGCGTGGTGCCGGGCGTCGCGGCATAGATCGCGTCAGGCCTGGCATAGTCGCCCTTGGCAAGGTCGGTGCCAAACAATGCAGCCCACGCGCCGGCGCGCTGCCAGCCGCGGAGGACAAGCGACTCGGTATCGGACACACCGTCCGCGGTGAAGCCGGGCCTCGGCCAGCCATCATCAGGCTTCTCGGCGTGACGGATGATGAAGAGCGTGAGCGCGTCCATGGCGTCCTCTCGGGGAAGATATGTTGCCGGCAACGACGATCTCGATCCTACGCTGGCGGCATGCTCGGCTTCATGAACGGCGTCACAATTTGCGAAAACTCGAGCGGTACTGCGCCGGCGACACGCCGAGCCGCTCGGTGAACACGATGCGCATGCGGTCGGCCGAGCCGAAGCCGCAGTCGAACGCAACCGCCTTGAGCGGCCGATCGCTGCCCTCGAGCAGCCGGCGCGCGGCGTCGACCCGCGCCCGCTCGACGAATTCGTGCGGCGTGATGCCGGTCTCCTGCGCAAAGGCGCGGCCGAAATTGCGCACGCTCATGCCGACGGCCTCGGCCAGCGATTGCAAGGTGTGGCGCTCGCCGACACGCTGCATGACGTGCGCCTGCGCGCGCGCGATCGGCGAATCCTCGTCGACCGGCGCGGTGAGATAGGGGCTGAACTGCGACTGCCCACCCTGGCGTTGCGCCACCACGACCAGCCGCTTGGCCACCGCGACCGCGACCTGCGGCCCATGACGCTCGGCGACCAGCGCGAGCCCGAGATCGATGCCCGCGGTGACGCCGGCGGAGGTCATCAGTCTGCCGTCACGAATGTAGATCCGGTCGAAGATCACCTCGGCATCCGGAAAGCACGCCGCGAGATGCTGCGCGTTCTGCCAATGCGTCGTCACCTTGTGACCGTCGAGAAGCCCGGCATGACCGAGCGCGAAGGCGCCGGTGCAGATCGAACCGTAGAGCTCGGCGCGCGCGGGCGCCCCGCGCAGCCACTGCGTCAGCGCCGGATCCGGCTCGGCATCAGGCAATGCCGGCCCGCCGGCGACGAGCAGGATGTCGAATTTCTCGTTTGCCTCATCGAAACTGAGGTCGGCCGATATCTTCATGCCGTTCGATGCGCGCAGCGGTTCGCGGCTGGCACCGACCAGCACCGTCTCATAGCCGTCGCCATCAGCGACAAAACCGTTGGTCTCCGCGAACACATCGACCGGACCGGCGACATCCAGCGCCTGAACCCCTTCGTGAATCGCAATCGCCACTTTCTGAACCGCCATACCTTCTCCCTGCCCGCTGGCGCGAAACGATGTCTCGTTGGCCCGATCCGGCGGCGCACGATCGTTGCGGGATCAGGCCGAGACGGGCGACAACCACACCACGGATCACGCCACCAGGCGATCCGGACCCACCGCAGAGACGACGCCGGCGCGCCCCGCGTGTTCGCATGCCACGGCATCGTCTTGCCATATCGAGGAGCGTCTTGAAATGACCGAGATCATCGCCGGCATCCATGTACCCGACAGCGCCATGGCCCGCGCCGCGACCCAGCTGGTGCGCGATACCGAGGACGACCTGCTCTACAATCACAGCCGCCGCGTGTTCTTCTGGGGCGCGCTGACCGGCAATCGCCGCAAGCTGAAGTTCGATCCCGAGCTGCTCTATGTCGGCGCCATGTTCCACGACATGGGCCTCACCGCCAGGCATGCGAGCCCGGACCTGCGCTTCGAGGTCGACGGCGCCAACGCCGCGCGCGATTTCCTCAAGAGCTACGGCGTCGCCGAGCGCGACATCGATGACGTCTGGGCCTCGATCGCGCTGCACACCACGCCCGGCATCCCCGAGCATATGCGTCCGACCGTCGCGCTGGTCACCGCCGGCGTCGAGATGGACGTGCTCGGCATCGCCTATGACGATTTCTCGCATGAGCACCGCGACCATGTCTGCGCGCATCATCCGCGCGAGGCGAACTTCAAGGAGAGCATCATCGATCATTTCGCGGCCGGCACCATCAAGAAGCCGCTGACCACCTTCGGCAACGTCAAGGCCGACGTGCTGGCGCGGAAGGACATGAACTACACACGGGTGAACTTCTGCTCGATCATCCTCGGTTCGAAATGGCCGACATGACCGCGCGCCGAATTTCAATCCGAACCGCGAAGGAGAACACCATGACCATCGCCGTCAACACCGGCTTCGCCGAGGCCGAGCGGACCAACATCGCGGCGGCGCTCTCGACGGTGCTGGCCGACACCTACGCGCTGTACCTGAAGACGCATGGTTACCACTGGAACGTCACGGGTCCGACGTTCCAGGCGCTGCACACGCTGTTCGAAGGGCAGTACCGCGAGCAATGGCAAGCGCTCGACGATATCGCCGAGCGCATCCGCGCCCTCGGCGAATTGGTGCCGCAGACCTATTCCGCATTCGCCAAGCTCACGGCGATCAAGGACGGCTATGCCAGCCTCGACTCGGAGGCGATGGTGGCCGAGTTGCTCCACGACAACGAGACCGCCGTGAGGACCATCCGCGATGCCTTCGCGGTCGCCGAGTCCGCCGCCGACCAGGCGACGATGGATATGCTCAACGTCCGCACCACCGCACACGAGAAGCACGCCTGGATGCTGCGCGCGACGCTCGACGTCAAATGACCGAACAGACTGAACCGCTCCAGCGTGCCAGTTCAGCTGTGCGGACCGCGGTCGGGGCCTGGAGTTCGCCCCGCTGCCGCGAGCGCGAGCCTGGCAAGGTAGTGCGTCCAACCCTTGCTATGGCTCGCGCACTGCTCTGCGTTGGGCAATCCGCTATGGGTCATCCGCAACAGCGTGCCGCTGTCCTTGTTGATCAGGTCGATCTCGATCAGGCTCGATCCCGGCGGCACTTCCGCGCCGCCTTCCCAGCCGAAACTGTAGGCGAGACGATGCACCGGCACGACCTCGCGGAACGCGCCGCGCGCCGCCCGCGACAGATCGCCGGAGACACCCTTGAGCAGATAGAGCCCGCCGGGATGCAGCTCGGTCTCAGCCTCGAGCCCCATCCAGCTCACGATCTTCTGCGGATCGGTCAGGAAGGCGAACACGGTTGCGGGGGGCGCTGCGATCTGCATCTCGCGTTGAACGATGAAGGCTTCAGTCATCGATCCTCCTCCATTGACGGTGGGTCTTCAGGGATAATTCGTGACAAGAGCGGCGCATCAACCCCATGATGGGGTGATGCGATTGTCCTCGACACTGAGCTGGCTGGTCGACGCCGCGGCCGAGACCGCGAGCGCCAACCGGTTACTGGCGGATCTGGGTCACCATCTTATCACGGATGGCCTGCCGCTTGCCGGCGGTGCGCTCACGCTCGAAGTTCCGCACCCGCTGATCGCAAGGCGCACCTGGCTGTGGCGCGCCGGCAATGGCGAGGTCATCGAGGCGCTCGGCTTCGCGCCGGAACAACCCTTTGCCATGCCCGGTATGGTCGGATCCGGCGATGCCGGCCGGCGCTGGCTCGCTGGCCTCGCACCCGGCCCGATCCACGAGGACACGATCGGAACGCGGCCGGATGGCCCGACCCTCGGCTGGATCGGGACCCGCGCCTTCACGCCGGCCGAGGCGGATCAATTGCGCGAGGCGGCGCGCTTCACGGCCGCACCGCTCGCCGCGCTCGCGGCGCGTGCGACATTGACGGCTGCGCTGGAGGCCTATCTCGGCCGGCGCAGCGCGGCGCGCGTGCTGGCATCGCCGTTGCGGCGCAACACCGGCGAAACCATCCGGGCGGCGCTGCTGTTTGCCGATCTGCGCGGCTTCACCGCGCTCTCCGAAAGCCATCCGCCTGCCGAGGTGATCGCGGCTCTCGACGCCTGGTTCGACCGCATCGCCGGCGCGATCCACGCCTTCGGCGGCGAGGTGTTGAAATTCATCGGCGACGGGTTGCTCGCGATCTTTCCGGTCACGACCAGCGCGCGCAGCGCATGCGAGGCGGCATTGCGCGCGGTGTCGGCGGCCCGCGTCGGCATGGCGCATCTCGATACCGAGCGGCGCAAGCACGGCCTGCCGCCACTGCCGTTCGGCGTGGCGCTGCATCTCGGCGAGGTGCATTGGGGCAATATCGGCGCTGCCGACCGCCTCGACTTCACCGCGATCGGCGCGGCGGTCAATCTGGTCAGCCGGCTGGAAGGCCTGTGCAAGCCGCTGGAGCAGGCCGTGCTGGTCTCGGGGGCACTCGCCGCCGAGACCGAGACGCCGCTGGTCGCGCTCGGCACCCATGAGCTGCGCGGCATCGCGCGGCCCTGCGCGGTCTTCACGCTGCCGGAGGGATGAGCCGGTCATCGGAACAGGCGCAACCACGGCGCCAGATGAAATGCGCTCATCAGCGCGTACATCGGCACCATCCCCTGCAACGAGAACGGTCCCTGCATGGCGCCACAGATCATGTCGGCCGGCGCCAGCGCCGCTACCAGCGCCATCACGGCGAAGGTCGGCGCCGCCGCTAGCGACAGCCCGCGCGCGAACATGGCACCGCGGCCACTGATGCGG
Organism: Bradyrhizobium sp. ma5; assembly: GCF_042258955.1. NCBI lineage: Bacteria > Pseudomonadati > Pseudomonadota > Alphaproteobacteria > Hyphomicrobiales > Nitrobacteraceae > Bradyrhizobium > Bradyrhizobium sp. ma5. Next base: position 4,026,806 of record NZ_CP170156.1, on the reverse strand, counting down.
CCTTTCAACCAATCCTCATGTGTCTCGATTCCGGTCATCATTCGATCTCTCTGGAGATGATCCATGTCGTCATGTGCTAGGCTAGGACCGGGCCTCGGAGGGCGAGAGTGACAAGTGTGTCGGGATTCGAATGGACTCGCTGATTACCGCTGCGGCGCGCGCGCTCGCGGCGGGTGATCCCCTCGGCGCACTGAAACGGGTGGCCCTGCGCGACGATGCGCCGGCGCTGGCGCTGCGCGGCATCGCGATGGCCCGGCTCGGCGATTTCACCCGCGCCAAGGAGCTGTTGCGGCGCGCGGGCCGCGCCTTCGGCCCGCGTGAAGCCATCGCGCGAGCGCGCTGCGTGGTCGCCGAAGCCGAGATCGCGCTGGTGTCGCGCGACCTGTCCTTTCCGAGCAAGAGCCTCGCCGCGGCGCGCGCGACGCTCGCGGCGCGTGGCGATGCGCTCAACGCCGCACACGCCGGCTATCTCGAAATCCGCCGCCTGCTCTTGATCGGAAGCCTCGATGCGGCCGAGCGCATGCTTGATGACCTCGACCCGGCGCCCTTCCCGCCGGCGCTGCGGGTCGGACATGAACTGGTCGTCGCCGGGATCGCGATGCGGCGGCTGCGGACCAAGCCGGCGCGCGAGGCGCTGGCACGGGCAAGGGATGCCGCGCGTCGCGCCGGCATCGCCGAGCTTGCAGCCGAGGTCGAAAGCACCGCGAACCTGCTCGCCACACCGGCAGCGCGCCTGATCGCGCGCGGCCACGAGCGGCCGCTGCTGCTCGCGGAGGTCGAGGCCCTGATGGCCTCAAAGGCGCTCGTCGTCGACGCCTGCCGCTACGTGGTGCGCGATAGCGGCACCACGGTCTCGCTGACGCGGCGGCCGGTGCTGTTCGCGCTCGCCCGCGCGCTCGGCGAAGCCTGGCCGCAGGACGTGTCGCGCGGCATGCTGATCGCACGCGCGTTTCGCGGCAAGCATGCCGATGAATCGCACCGTGCGCGGCTGCGGGTCGAGATCGGACGGCTACGCCGGGCCTTGCTGCCGCTCGCCGATGTCAGCGCGACGCCCGATGGCTTCGTGCTGGAGCCGCATGGCCGCCGCGAGGTCACCGTGCTGGCGTTGCCGGTCGAGGAGGAACATGCGGCAGTGCTGGCCTTCCTCGCCGACGGCGAGGCCTGGTCGAGCTCGGCGCTCTCGGTCGCGCTGGGGGCAAGCCAGCGCACCGTGCAGCGCGCGCTCGACGCGCTGGCCGCCACCGGCAAGGTGCAATCGGTCGGCCGCGCCCGCGCCCGGCGCTGGATGACGCCCCCGGTACCGGGATTCACGACGACGTTGTTACTCCCTGCCCCGCTGCCGAACGGCTAGCATCAAACCGCAGTCACAGGAGCGCCGCATGAAGAAGTCCGAGGCCGAGATCATCCGGGAATATGCCTTCGAGGGCGTCGAGAGCGTGGGCGGCGTCAGCTTCGACGGCGAGCAGGTCTGGTTCGCGGCCGGTGGCCGGCTCGTCGCCTTCGATCCCGACAGCGGCGACACCACCCGCACCCTCGACATCGCGGCCCATGCCGGTACCGCCTTCGACGGCAAGCACCTCTATCAGATCGCCGAGGACCTCATCCTGAAGATCGAGCCGAACAGCGGACGCGTGGTGTCGACAATCCCCTCGCCCGGCGGCGGCCGCGACTCAGGTCTTGCCTGGGCTGAAGGCTCGCTGTGGGTCGGCCAGTACCGCGACCGCACCATCGTTCAGGTCGATCCAGAAACCGGCAAGGTTTTGCGCACCATCGAAAGCAACCGGTTCGTCACCGGCGTCTCCTGGGTCGATGGCGAACTCTGGCACGGCACCTGGGAAGAGGACCAGAGCGACGTCCGCCGTATCGATCCGCAGAGCGGCGAGGTGATGGAACGACTGGAGATGCCGCAAGGCGTGTTCGTCTCCGGGCTCGAGTCCGACGGCAAGGACCGGTTCTTCTGCGGCAGCGGCTCGACCAACAACAAGGTGCGCGCGATCCGGCGGCCGAAGCGCAGCCGCGCGTGAAGCAAACGGCTTCACGTGCGCACCGGACTCACGCCGGCGCCGGCACCGCTGAGGACCGCGCCGCCGCCATCGGCCGGAACGTCATCATGATCAGGAACGCGCCGAGGCCGACGGCCCACGAGCCAACATAGAGCCACGTATAGCTCGCAAAGGTGTCGTAGATCAGGCCGCCGGCCAAGGGGCCGGTCGCCATGCCGAGACTGCCGGCCATCGCGGTGCCGCCGATCACGGTGCCTAACATCCGCAGCGGAAAATTCTCGCGGATCAGCACGGAATACAGCGGCATGGTGCCGGCATAGATGAAGCCGAAGATTGCCGCGACCGCATAGAACGCGGCCAGCTCGCGCACGAAGACGTAGCCGAGCGCGCCGAATGCCTGCGCCAGCAGCCCCAGCACCAGCACGCGCTTGGCGCCGAAACGGTCGCCGAGCAGGCCGAAGGCGATGCGGCCGCCCATGCCGGCGAGCCCTTCCACGCTGTAGATCGTCACCGCCGCGACCATCGGAATACCGCAAGTGACCGCGTAGCTCACCGTGTGGATGATCGGTCCGGAGTGGGTGGCGCAGCAGAAGAAATTGGTCGCGATCAGGATGATGAATTGCGGCGAGCGAAGCGCCTGCGCCAGCGACATCGGCGGCTCACCGTCCGTGCTCGCCGCTTCGGCGTGGCCGCCTTGCAGCGCCGGCGGCCGACGTACGAAGAGCGAGACCGGGATCATGATCGCGCCGACCACGCCTGAGATGATCAGCATCGACGTCCGCCAGTCATGGTGGGAGATCAGCCAAGCCGCGAGCGGCGACATCGTCATCGGCGCCATGCCCATGCCGGCCGACACCAGCGAGACGGCGAGGCTGCGATGGGTGTCGAACCAGCCGGTGACGCAGGCCATCATCGGCGCGAAGATCGCCGCCGTCGCCGCGCCGACCAGCGCGCCGAAGAGAAGCTGAAATGCCAGCAGTGACGGTGCCTGGCTTGCGAGCGCGAGGCTTGCCGCCAGCACGACCGATCCGGTCAGCACCACCGGGAGCGGCCCGAAGCGGTCGGACAGCGTGCCCCAGATCATGCTGGTGAAGGCCATCGCGAGGAAGCCGATCGTCATCGCGCTGGAGATGCCGGTCACCGACCAACCGGTCTCCCGCGCCATCGGCTGCAGGAACACCGGCAGCGAGAACATGCCGCCGATCGCGACGCAACCAAGCAGGCCGCCGGCCGCGACGATTACCCAGCGATAGGTCGAGTTGGTCATTCCGGAACTCCCATGCAGTGCGTTCTGGCTGAAAGACGAACGGACCGGGTTGGAACCGACAGCGGACGACCGCCCTAACTCACTTTTTTGCGACCGTGGCGGCCTTCAAGGCTCATACGCGGCCGACCCTCAGCGGCCAGCCAAACTGCATCCGGGCTGCGGCGCGATCTCGCCGAGCGGCCGGACCTGCACCAGCTCGGTACCTTGCGTTTTGGCGATGAACATGTTCATCGCCGCGTGGTGATCCTGGCCGAGCGCGTCACCGGGCCGGTCGGCGACGCAATGGTGAGGCCGGCCATCGCGTCGATGATCGCCTCCTTGTCGAGCTTGCCGGCCTTCTCGGCCGCTGCCTTGAGCGCGATCAGGGTGTTGTAGTGCGTCATCACATAGTTCGACACCGCGACGCCCGGGTTTGCGGCGGCGCGCGCCTTTGCGACGAACGCCCTCACGGCTGGATCCTCGCTCGCCGCGACCGCCGGCACCACCGCCACCATGTTCTGGCCCTTGCCGCGGAAGATGCCCAGATCGACCTCGGACAGTCCGAGGAAAGCGACGGTGATGTCCTTCAGCAACCCCGCCTCGTCGGCCTGCCGGATGAAATCCATCCCGTCCCCCTTCAGCGCGAACAGCAGCACCTTGGCCTTGCTCGCAGCGACCTCCTTGATCAGCGGGGAAAAATCCGTCTCGGTCCCCAGCGTGTATTTCGTCCCAACCACCTCGCCGCCGAGCTTCTCGATCAAGGGCTGCGCGATGCCGAACATCTGATGCGGCCAGACCCGATCGGCGCCGAGCAGGAAGTACGTGTTGCCGTAGGTCTGCGTCATGTAGGGCAGCAGCTGCCCGAGTTCCTGGTTGGGCACCGCGCCGAACGAAAACAGATAGCGGCTGCATTTGCCGCCCTCGTAATTGGTGGCGTAGAGCAACGGCGTCTTCGAGCTCTCGGCAAGCGGCACCAGCGCATTCAGATTGCGCGAGGTGATCGGACCGACCACGGCCAGCACGCCGTCCTTCTCGACGAGTGAACGCATGGCCTCGGCGGCCGACTCCGGCCGCGTCTTGTCGTCGGCATAGATCACCTCCACGGGCCGGCCGAGAATGCCGCCCGCAGCGTTGATATCCCCAGCGGCAAGATCGAGCCCGAGCCTGGCCTGCTGGCCGTACAGCTCAACGCCACCGGAGAACGGCAGCACCGCGCCGATGCGGATCGGCGCGCTGGTTTCAGCTGCGCGCGAAGGAAGCAGCGCTGTGGGCCCAAGTAGCAGCATGAACGCCATGCAGCTGATCAAGCGTGATGCCATGTGTCCTCGATTCATACCGCCGACAAGCGCAACCTCGGCCAAATTTACCTGCATGGCTTGAAAGGATTGGTTAAGCGCGCAACCGTGCGACTATTGCTTACTTGCGGGGTGCGCCCCGCCATCTCCAAGATGCGCGGCGAATTCACGATGATAATGGACAGCCAACCCTACAAGCGTAGCCGGCGTGAGCCGCGAAGAAATCGGCGCGTAGTTTGATTGTGGGCGATGCAACCCAAATTTGCCCGACATCCAAGATCTGAACTCGGATGAGTTAATCACCTGATCGAGATGTCGCAAGCTGTCCGCGTCGACGCGGAAGGCTCTCATCGCGTCTCGAAGCTTGGCATCCTCGCGAGACTCCCAGTTTTGGGTGCGACCCCACCGGAAAAACACCTCAGGAATATTCGTATTGGGCATCAGATCGTGGCACTCGCGGCACAGCAAGAATAGGTTTGACAGATTGTCGCGTCCACTGAGCGATCTGGGAATTATGTGACAACGTTGAAGGGGAATACGGTCCCAATGTCGCAGGATTTCGTCCCAACCCACGTCCGGCCGCTTGATGTCGTACCTTGAGCCATAATTAAAGCCGCAAGCCCAGCAGCGTGGCTTCCTCGGCTCGACATGAAAGTACAACCGAGAAAGCCGGTGCTTCCAATAGTCATATATTTGCCCTTTCGACGGAAGATTCTCTGAAAACTGCCTCATAGCCATAGCCAGCTCTCCGAACAGTCAGTGGGAAACGCGAAACCATGAGCGGGCTTCACTTTAGGCGTGCTGCCTCGTGTCGAGAATATCAATGAGCGGCTCGGTGACCGATTGCGGGCTGTCAGGTCGGGTTAGATGAGGCGCTCTACATTCGTGTCATGCACCTGCCCGCGCCGTCTCATGCTTATCGAAGGACTCGCTTGGAAAATCGCTTCGTCCTGATCTCCGGCTGCTCCGGCGGCGGAAAATCGACCCTGCTGGCCGAACTGCGCGCACGCGGCTATCCGGTCGTCGAAGAGCCCGGCCGCCGCATTATCGCTGAGGAGCAAGCATCCGGTGGCAACGCCCTGCCCTGGGTCGATCCGGCGGCCTTCCTGCGCCGCGCCATTGACGTCGCGATGAAGGATATGGCGATGGCCGAGGCCCATTCCGGTTGGGTGTTCTTCGATCGCGGCCTCGTCGACGCCGCGTCAGCGCTGGAGGCTTTAACGGGCGAGCCGGTGCTGCGCTCGATCTGCTCCGACCATCGCTACCACGTGCGCGTGTTCATGACGCCGCCGTGGCCGGAGATCTACGTCACCGATGCTGAGCGACGGCACGACTTCGAGGCGGCGATGGCGGAGTATCAGCGGCTGATGGAGGCGTTTCCCACGCTCGGCTACGACGTCATCAGCCTGCCGAAGATAGCGCCGTCCAAGCGCTCAGATTTCGTGCTGGCGACGCTTGGCGGCAACCCGGCATCGATAGACTGATCAGACCGTCGCCCCGCGGCTTTGTCGGCTAGTCTAGCGGCACGCTTGCCAGCTCAGAACGACGTCCCGCCGCCGAACCTGAACTCCTGCACGATGTCGTACTTGCCCTTGGTGATCGGCACCGCGTAGTCGAAGCGCAGCGGCCCGAATGGCGATGCCCAGATCAGGCCGACGCCCACCGAGGTTCGCACCACGTTTTGGTCATCGTATTGCAAGCCGCAGGTCGGGCACGCCGGCGTGTTGACCTCGCCGGTCGCGGTCCACGACGTCGGCCCTTCGTACCCCCACAGCGAGCCGGCGTCCGCATAGACCGCCCCCTTCAACCCAACCTCTGACGGCAGGAACCAGAACGGCATCTGCAGTTCGAACGAGGCGCCCCAGTACTTGGTGCCGCCGAGCGCATCGCCGACCGCGCCGAAGCTCGCGTAAGTGATGTCACGCGGCCCGATGCCGTTGGTGGCAAAGCCGCGCACGAGGTTCGGCCCCATCTGGAAATGATCCAGCATGCGCAGATCGTTGTCGCCGACCTTGGTGAGTACACCGCCCTGCAGGTGGATCAGTCCGACGAGGTCGGACACCAGCGGCGTGTAGTATTTCGCGTCGACCGCACTTTTCAGATACGTCACGTCGCCGCCGACGCCGGCGAAATCCTGCTTGAAGTCGATCAGCAGCCCGTCGGTCGGGTTCTTGTTGTTGTCGAGCGTGTTGTAGGTCAGGGTATAGCCCATCGCCGAGGTCCAGGTCGCGCCCGCAGCGAGCTCCTTGCGCACCGGCAAGGTGGATTCGCCGTCGCCGTAGCAACCATATCCATAGAGTCCTGATGAGACCGAGTTGGTCGGATCGACGCCGCCGAGCACGTCCTTGATGTAAGCGGGCGTCGGGTTGAACGCGAGCGAGGTGTTGGAGGCATTGTTGTTGCAGTTGTTGTAGGCGCTATCGAGCGAGATTTCCTGCTGATAGAGCGAATAGCGCAACTGGAGCGTCAAATCCTCGCGCAAGGCGAGACCCAGCCGCGGCGCGAACCCGATCGTCTTCACGCCATAGGTCGTGTAGTCGGTCGGCAGCTGCTCCTTGTAATACGCATCGAGCCCGAGCGCGACGCGGTAGTCGAGCAGATACGGCTCGACAAAGGACAGCGACAGGCCGCGCGAGTACTGGCCGTAGCTGACGGTTGCCTTCGCGAACAGGCCGCGGCCGAGCAAGTTGCGTTCGGAGACGCTGACCTCGGCGAGCGCGCCGTCGGTCGTGGAGTAACCGCCCGAGACCGAGAAGTCGCCGGTCGACTTCTCCTCCAGATCGACGATCAGGACCACGCGGTCGCTCGACGAGCCGGGCTCGGTGGTGATCTTGACCGTCTTGAAGTAGTCCAGATTCTTCAGCCGCCGCTCGGCACGATCGACCAGCGCACGGTTATACGCATCGCCCTCGGAGAGATCGAACTCGCGCCGGATCACGTAGTCGCGGGTACGGCCGTTGCCGCGAATGTCGATCCGCTCGATATAGGTGCGCGGCCCCTCCTCCACGCGGAACATGATTCCCACGGTGTGGGCCTCGAAATTCCGCTCGCCGTCCGGACGGACCACCGCGAACGCGTAGCCGCGGCGCGACGCCTCGATCTGCATGTCCTCGACCGACTTCTCGATCGCCTCGACATTGTAGAGCGAGCCTTCGCTGACCCGCGAAAGCGGACGCAGGATACTTGGATCGAAGCCTGCAACGGTCGAGCGGAAGCTGACCGTCGCAACGCGGTACTGCTGTCCCTCATCGATCTTGAAGGTGACCTGAAAGCCCTTGCTCTCTCGGTCATATTCGGCGAGCGCGGCCTACACCTGCACGTCCGCATAGCCATGCTTCAGGTAGAAGCGGCGGATCAGGTCGCGGTCGGCCTCGACGCGGTCGGGGTCGTAGATGTTGGCGCTGCCGAGGAAGCTCAGGAAGTTCGTCTCATGGGTCTTGATTACGTCCTTCAGCCGCGCCGCCGTGAAGCTGTTGTTCCCCATGAACTCGATGGTCTTGATACCGGTCTTGGCGCCCTCGTCGACGGTGAAGACGAGGTCGACGCGGTTGTTCGAGCGTTCGATGATCTCGGGCGTGACGCGCACGTCGTAGCGGCCAGAGTGGCGATAGATCTCGGCGATCCGCAGCGCATCCGACTGCACCATCGGCCGCGACAGCGTGCCTCGCGGCTTGGATTGCACCTCGGCCGAGAGCTGCTCGTCCTTGACCTTCTTGTTGCCCTCGAACGCGACACGGTCGATCACCGGGTTCTCGACGACCGAGACGACGGTCCGTCCGCCGACGTGATTGATCTTGACGTCCTGGAACAACCCGGTCCCGACCAGCTCCTTGAGTCCATCGTCGATCGCAGCCTGGTCGAGATGACCGCCCGGCCCCGGCCTGAAATAGGAGCGGATGGTCTCCGCTTCGACCCGCCGGTTGCCTTCGATCGCGATCGCATCGACCGATTGGGCCGCCGCCGGTGCCAACAACAGCCAAGTCACTGACCAAGTCACTGGCCGGTTCACCGACGTCGCCGGGATCGAAAATCCCGTCAGCGCAAGCGCTGCGACAAAGCTCAGCCACATCTTCATTCCACACCTCGCGAACCAGTCGCCCGTTGTGGCGGGATGGTGATGGCTGTGGTGTGGCTGCGGGATTGCGGGAATATTTCCAGTGATTGGGGACTGTGAGCGCTGTACGACGCAGCCGCCGTCCCGGTTTTGTTTCCGGCCGCGCCCGCCGCTTACAGTTCAGAAACACTATGCTGACGAAAAGGCGCAATGCCGCCCACAAGCGATGCGCATGCTGGTCGATTGGTGGCTAAGCCAGCGCGCTGCAATGCGCGCAAATGACCTGAAGACGAGGCCCAGTCGTAAACCATGCTCGCACATACACCAAAAATCCTGGTCGTCGAGGACGACCTGCCGACCAGAGACTTGATTGCCCGTTACCTGCGCGACCAATCGTGTCTGGTGGCCACCGCCTCGAACGGCAAGGAAATGGATCGTTACCTTGCCGGACACTCGCTCGATCTCGTCGTGCTCGACCTGATGCTGCCGGGAGAGGATGGATTGACCTTGTGCCGCCGCCTTCGCAGCGACTCGACGATTCCCATCATCATGCTCACGGCAAAGGGCGAGGACCTCGACCGGATCCTCGGGCTCGAGATGGGGGCGGATGACTATCTCGCCAAACCCTTCAATCCGCGCGAGCTGCTGGCGCGGATCAATGCGGTGCTGCGCCGCCAGACCCAGGCCGGTCTTGCCGGACGCTCCGGCCAGAGCGCCGCGCGCCTGCGCTTCCAGGATTGGACCATCGATCTTCGCCTGCGCGAGCTGCGCGATCCCGACGGCGCCCAGGTCCCGCTGACCAGCGCAGAGTTCGACCTGCTGCAGGCCTTCTGCGAGCGGCCCGGCCGGATCCTGACGCGGGACGGCCTCCTGACCATGACGCGCAGCCGGCCTGCCAACCCATTCGGGCGCAGCATCGACGTGCTGGTCAGCCGGCTTCGCCGCAAGCTTGATACCGGCGAAGGACCGTCGGTGATCAGGACGGTGCGGACCGGCGGCTACATCTTCACGCCGCATGTGGAGGATGCATGAGCTGGACCCGCAGGATTGCCGCGCTCTTCAGCTTCCGGCGGATCAGCGGCCAGATCGGCGCGCTGATCCTGTTGTCGCTGGTGCTGATCCACGCGCTGATCGGGCTTTATTTCACCAGCCAGAAACCGAAATCGTTCGCGGACAGGCCGATCCATCAGTTCCAGCTGGTTGCGAAGCTTCTGGCCGAGACCCCTGCGGCCGAGCGCGCAACGCTGTTGCAGGCCGCCGACCGGGCGTTTCCCCGGCTGCATTTCGCACTGCGCGAGGCAGGTCCCGCCGTGCCCGAAGATGCGTCGTCCGGAGCATCAGGCGTCGACGATGTCGATCTGGAGGTTTCCACGAAGACCGCGCCGACGGTGGTCCGCTTGCCGGATGGCGCCCTGCTCGAGGCGACCATCGGCCCGGCAAAGATCCCGCCGTTCTTCGGCGCCTTCTGGCTCAGCACATTCCTGTTCCTGTTCGTGAGCGTCACGCTGCTCGGCGTGTGGGCCGGCCGCGTGCTCAGTGCTCCGCTCTCCGCCTTTGCCCGCGCCGCCGAGAATTTCAGCATCAGCCAGGCGGCCGCTCCGCTTGCCGAGACCGGGCCGGAGGAGATCCGCGCCGCCGCGGTCGCGCTCAACCGGATGCGCGAACGCATCACCACGCTGATGAACGACCGCACGCGGATGCTCGCCGCCATCAGTCACGATTTGCGAACACCGATCACCCGGCTGCGGCTCAGATCCGAATACATCGAGAACGATGCCCAGCGCGCGGAGACCCTGCATGACCTCGACCAGATGCAGGCCATGCTGGAATCGGTGCTGTCATTCCTGAGCGGCGGCAGCGCGGCGAAGCCGACACTTGTGAACGTAGCCGCCCTGCTGCAGACGATAGCCGAGCAGTTCTCCGATTGCGGCCATGTCGTGCGCTACCACGGCCCGCTCAGGGCTTCGCTATTGATCCGCCCCAGCGATATCAGCCGGACCGTGACGAACCTGGTGGAAAATGCTCTGCGGTTCGGCAGCGAGGTAGATATCCGGCTGACCGCATCCACCGATCACGCCACCATCGACGTATCGGACGACGGCCCGGGGATTCCGGAGCACCGCCGAGCGGAGATGTTGAAGCCTTTCGTCCGCGGCGACGAGGCCCGCACCATGGACGAGAAAAGCGGCTTCGGACTCGGCCTGTCGATCGCTCAGGCCATGGTATGCGGCCATGGCGGCGAGCTTTCCTTGCACGACAACGCACCGCACGGCCTGCTTGTCCGGATCAAATTGCCAGGGGCCGTGCATCTTGGATCGGATCGAAGCGGGGCAAGCCCGACGCGCCCCGCGCTTCCGGAGTTGGTGTCCAGCTAGACCCTCAGGATCGCTTGCCCCTGCCGCCAGGCTGCTTCTGCTCGGTCGGCGACCCCTTGAGCTCCTCCGGCGTGACGCGGCAGTCGCCGTTCTTGTCGTTCTGCAGGATGAATTCGTTCGGCTTCTCGACGAACTCGCGGCGGGTAATCCTGCCATCCTGGTTCTCGTCGAAATAGCCGAAATCCGCATCGGCGAGCGCGCCGCCGGCGCGACGAACGCCCTCGAACTCCACAGGCGTGAGTTGTCCGTCGTGATTGCGGTCGGCGCGATCGAACAGCCGCCCGAGATAGGCCTTCCATTCGTCGCAGGTGTAGACGCCATCATGGTTGGCATCCCAAATCTCGGCCGCGACCGCCGGCGAACGATCGCCGCCCGCGCGCGGCGAAGGCTGCCCTCGATCCGGTGAGACCGGTTGCGCTACGGCAAGCGGCACCGCCGTACAAATCAGACTTGTCGTCGCGATTATCCCGCAGACGAATGGCAACTTCCTGCGCAAGTCGAACTCTCCTCCGCGTCTTCCAAAGGCGGAGCGGAGTTGCCGATTGCGCCGTGGCGAAAGTGCGGAAGCATGCACTAAGGATACAGCCCGTTACAATTTGGTTCGGCGCACGTCGTGCACCGACGTGCCGCTGCCGCAGCATCAACCCTTCTTCGAAGCGCCGCGCGTGTGCTGCAGCAGATTGTCGCGCAGCCTGACCACGCTCTTCTGCACGATCGGAAATTCCTCGCCGAGCCCGGTGGCGTCGACCAGCGACGCGTTGATCTCCTTGTCGAGCAAGCGCCGCCCCGCCGCCGTCAGGCTCACCCGCACCTGCCGCTCATCGGCGGGATCGCGGACGCGGCTGATATAGCCGCTCTGCTCCAGCTTCTTGAGGATCGGCGTCAGCGTGTTGGATTCCAGGAACAGCTTCTCGCCGAGCGCGCTCACGGTCTGCTCGTCGGCCTCCGACAGCGCGATCATGGCAATGTACTGGGTGTAGGTCAGGCCGACCGCGTCGAGGATCGGCTTATAGGCGCGGCCAAAGGCCAGATTGGCCGAATAGACCGCAAAGCACAGAAAATTCGACAGTTTTCGGCCTTTGGTCTCGGCCTTGGCGGTGCGGGTCACGAACGTCTCCGGAGTTTGTGAAGTCCCGTCCAATATAAATCGTATCCGATTAAATCGGAAGAGCTTGACACGGTCCAATGCGAGATCTATTTCAACACGCATCCGATTAGATCGGATACGATCTATTAAACCAAAGGAGCTCGCCATTACCGCCAATGCAAAGGTTCTCGTCACCGGAAAGACCCACGTCACCGCCGGCCCGAACGGCGCCGCCCGCTCGCGCGACGGCTTCCTCGACGTCAAGCTGCCGCAGCCGCACCCGGCCGCCGAAAACCTGTTCGCCGCCGCCTGGTCGGCCTGCTACATCGGCGCGATCCAGCTCGCCGCAGGACAGCGCAAGGTCAAGCTCGCGAGCGAGCCCGAGGTCGACGCCGAGATCGATCTGAACCAGGCCGGCAGCGCCTTCTTCCTGACCGCGCGCCTCAACGTCCACGTTCCCGGCGTCGAGCGCGAAGTTGCGCAACAGCTGATCGAAGCCGCGCACGGCATCTGCCCCTACTCCAAGGCAGTCCACGGCAACATCGACGTTACCACGACCCTCGTTTGAGACGATCGCGTGACGACCTCCGACGCGAATCGGCCGCTTGCCGGTTCGTGGTCGGACAAGTCAGACGACAAACCCCGGAGTTCAAAATGACCAGCAAGCTGATGACGGCGACGGGCCTGCTCGCAAGAGCGGCCCTGATCGCCGGAAGTCTCCTGACGATCCCGACGGCCCAGGCGCAGCAGCCGGCCGGCATCACGCGAACCGACCTGCAGCGCCACGACCTCAGCGCGCCCGGACGCGAAGCCGTCCAGGTCCGTGTCGACATCGCGCCCGGCAAGGCATTCGGCCGCCATACGCATCCCGGCGAAGAGATCATCTATGTGCTCGCCGGGACGCTTGAATACGATGTCGACGGCAGACCGCCGGCAACGCTGAAGGCGGGCGACGTGCTGTTCATCCCCGCAGGCACGATCCATGCGGCAAGGAACGTCGGCAATGTCACCGCCAGCGAGCTTGCGACCTATATCGTCGAGAAAGACAAGCCGCCGCTGACCCTCGTGAAGTGAATGCCGCCTGCCCGCCCCGTCGCCGGGGCGGGCGCGGCGACATCAGGTTCACTTGGTGCATTGAACTTCGGCCTGCCGCACCGGCCGCGCGTTGAAGATCAGGAAGCTGACCGCGGCCATGATCCAGACGCCGATGCCGCCATAGAGCATCACCCAGCCAAAGCCGCTCGCCAGCGCCTGATGCACGACAGCCCCGGTCAGTTCCGGCGCGGAGGCGGCATCGCCGGCCGCGATCCGCTCCGCGAGGCTGCGGAGCTGCGTGCCGTCCAGCGCGGGCAGCACGGCCTTCAGATGCGCCAGCACGCCGCTCGCCAGGATAAATCCCATCAGCGCGATGTTGACCGACAGCGAGACCATCCGCGCGCTCATGTCGATGCCGGAGGCCATGCCGGCGCGGTCGCTCGAGACCGAGCCCGTCGTCGTGTTGGTGACCGGCGTGTTGGTGATGCCGAGGCCAATTCCGGCGATCAGACAGCCCGGCAGCATCGTCAACCAGTCAGGCTGTGCTGTGGCGCTGCCGAACTTCATCAGCATGAATCCGATGCCGATGGTGAACAGCCCCACTGGGATGATCAGGCCCGGCTGGTAGCGCAGCGACAGGCGTTCCGCGAAGGGCGGCATCACCAGCGTCGGCAGCGTGTAGGCGAGCAGCGCAAGGCCGGCGGACACGCTGTCATAGCCGAGGCCGGCATGAAACCAGATCGGCAGATAGATCATGAACGGCCAGTAGCTGAGGTTCATCGCGGCCGAGCCGACGATCGAGCCGGAGAAAGCAGGGATCCGAAATACCGAGAAGTCGAACATCGGCCGCCGGCTGATCCTCTCGGCAACGAGGAATGCGATGAAGCTCAGCACGGAGACGCCGAGGATCGCAAGCCCCTTCGGGCTGACGAAGCCGAGATCAGGCCCCTGCGTGATGTAGAAAGCGAGGCAGAACACGGCGAGCGACATCGTCACGATGCCGGCGACGTCGAGGCTGCTCGCTTTCGGATCCTTCGATTCATTGACGCCGCCGATGGTGAGCACGAACGCAACCGCTGCGAACAGCACGTGGACCAGGAACACCCATTCCCAGCTCAGCAGCGCGACCACGGCGCCACCGATGATCGGCCCGAAGCCGAGACCAATGCCGAAGATCACGCCCCACCAGCCCCAGGCGACGGCACGCACCCGGCCGCCCTGGAATTCGTGCGACAGCACGGCGATCTGGCAGATCAACAGCGCGCCGCCGCTCAGCCCCTGCAGCAACCGGGCGATAATCAGCATTTCGACGCTCGCGGCGACGCCGCAGATCAGCGAGGTGATGCCGAACGCCGCGATCGCGACCAGGAAGATGCGCTTGCGCCCGTAGCGGTCCGCCACCGTCCCGATCGCCATCAGCACCGTGGTCACCGCGATCGTGTAGGCGTTCATGATCCATTGCAGCTCCTTGAAGTCGGCATGCAGCACCCGCTCCAGCGTCGGCAGGATCGCCGGAATGCTGGATATCTCCAATCCAAACATCATGCAGGCAAGGCATACGGCGGACAACACGACGGCGCCGCGGCGACTCAGTTCAGTGGACATGATCAGGCCTTTTGTTGTGGCAAGCCAACGGCATACCGCACGCTGTTGCCAGGGTGCTGGCAGCAGCGTCGGTCGATCGACTCACGATGTATTGAGGCGGCAGCGGCAGGAATCGGGTGGCCACGGCGCTTCACAGCAGAAAGCTAGTCACGGCTTGAGCATTGGTGAATTGGATGACTAGATATTTCAGAGACAACAATTCCGGATGACTGACATGACCACGCTCGACATCGATGCCGTGAAGACCTTCGTGACCATCGCGGATCTCAGGAGTTTTACGCGCGCGGCCGAAGCGCTCGGCACCACGCAGGGCGCGATCAGCGTCAAGCTGAAGCGGCTCGAGAGCCAGGTCGGCCACAGGCTGATCGAGCGCACACCGCGGCTGGTGCGGCTGTCGGCACAGGGCGCCGCGTTCCTCGCGCCCGCGCGCGACCTGCTCGCGGCACATGATCGCGCAATCGCAGGGCTGTCGCCCGCGCGACCGCGACGCTTCTCGCTCGGCATTGCCACCCATGTCGGAGGCGCCGAGGTGCCAACCCTGCTGACTCGGCTCCACGCACATGATCCGGCGCTCACCATCGAGGTCCGGCTCGATGATTCCCGCGATCTCCTCACCGCCTTCGATCGCGGCGATATCGATGCCGCCATCATCCGCCGCGAGGATGACGGCCGCGACGGCGAGGTGCTGACGACGGACCATTATGGCTGGTTCGCGACGCCGGACTTTGTGCGTCGCGCGGGCGAGCCGCTGCGCCTGGCCGCCTCCTCGCCTTCCTGCGGCGTGCTCAACATTGCCACCCGCGCGCTCGCGGCGGCGGGTATCCCGTGGACGGAAAGTTTCCTCGGCTGCGGATCCTTTGCGGTCGCCGATGCGGTGGCTGCCGGCCTTGCCACGTCGGTGTTCTCCTGCCGGCTTGCGCCTGCCGGAACGATCGAGGTCAGCCGGCGATTCGGCCTGCCTGCCCTTCCGCCATCCGAGATCGTGCTGCTGTCCGCGCTCTCGGATACGCGATCCCGCGCGGCACTGAAGACGATCGTCAGCGCATTTCGCGAGCACCATCGTTTGCCTGCGGATCGCGCGGTACCGACCATCCCGGCCGAAGTTCTCGAGATGTGAGCGGCCCGCGCGCCTGCCGGCTATCGCCGCACGCGGCCGGCGCGTTTTCCCTCGAACAGCGCGCGCTCTGACGCAAGCGCCTTGGCCAGGAAATCGAGCGTGGCGCGGATGCGCGCGGTGCGCTTGAGATCGTCATGCGTCAACAGCCACAGCGCCGATCGCGGCTCGGCGAGCGCCTTCGGCGTCAGGCGACGCAGCGCGGGCCAGAGATCGCCGACATAGCAGGGCAGCAGCGCAAGCCCCAGTCCCGCGGCCGCGGCATCGCGCAGCGCCGGAAGTGCATCGACGCGGCAAGCGACACGCGCCGAGCGCAGGTTCTCGCGCATCCAGCCGGCGATCACGGTTGCCGCCAGCGCATCGTCGAGCCCGACCCAGTCATGCGCCGACAGATCCTTGCCATCACGCCGGGCGAGGTAGGCCCGCGATCCGTAGACTGCATGGGCAATATCGGCAACGCGCCGCCCGACCAGCAGCTCGGACGGTGCCGGCGTCGGCCGAATTGCGATCTCGGCCTCGCGGCGGGTCAGGTTCGCCATCGCGTTGGAGATGATGATTTCCGGCTGAATCTCCGGATGCGCAGCACGCATCGCGGGCAGATGCCGCATCAGCACCGCGCCGAGTGTATCGGTCGTCGTGATCCGGACCGGGCCTGACGGCCTCAAGTCCTGTCCTGCCAGCCTGCGCTCGAGTGCGAGCACTTCGTCCTCGAGCCGCGCCGCCGACGCCGCCGCGGTCTCGCCGGCCGGGGTCGGCGCGTAACCATCGCGGAAGCGCTCGAACAGCCGCGTACCGATCGCGGCTTCGATCGTGCCCAAGCGGCGGAACACCGTCGAATGCGTGACGCCCAGTCTGCGCGCCGCTCCGGAGAGGCTGCCCTCCCGCGCGACCGCGAGCACAAGGCGGAGATCATTCCAATCGAGCGGGTTGTTCATTTTTGCAAACTCGGTTCGCAGAACTGGAGAATACCTTATCACAAACGGACAGGCCATCTTCCCGGAAGTTCGACCGGCCGGCGCAGTTCGTGTGCCGCGCCGGCAACGCGGAGGAGCCGGCAGGTGACAAGCGAGACCACCGAGACGTTGCAACTGCACGACGCGCCGCCGGCAACGGTCGACCCGCGGCGATGGCTGGCGCTGCCCGTGCTGCTCACCGGCGCCTTCCTGCCGATCCTCGACTTCAACGTCGTCAACCTCGCGCTCCCCGCCATTCGCGACAATCTCGGCGCTACCCCGAGCCAGGTGCAGTTCGTGATCTCGGCCTATGCCGCGACCTACGCGGTCTTCCTGATCACGGGCGGCCGGCTCGGCGACCTGCTCGGCCGCCGGTGCATGTTCCTGACCGGCGTCGCCGGCTTCACGATCGCGTCGGTGCTATGCGGCGTTGCCTGGTCGCCGGACGTGCTGGTCGCCGGTCGTATCCTGCAGGGCCTCACCGCGACCGTGATGGCGCCGCAGGTGCTCGCCTCGATACGCGTGCTGTTTCCGGCGGCCGAACAGGGCCGTGCGCTCGGCTTCTACGGCGCGACGTTCGGTCTCGCCAACATCTGCGGCCAGGTGCTCGGCGGAGTCCTGGTCTCGGCCCATCCGTTCGGACTGGCCTGGCAGGCGATCTTCCTTATCAACGTGCCGATCGGCCTCGCCGCCTTCATCGGCGGATTGCTGTACCTGACCGACTCGCGTGCAGAGCATGCCCAAAGGCTCGACATCGGCGGCGTCATCCTGTTGTCGCTCACGCTCGGATTCCTGGTCTATCCGCTGATCGAGGGCCGGGAATCCGGCTGGCCGGCCTGGATCGTCGCGATGCTGCTGGCCTCTCCGCTGATGCTCGCCGCCTTCGTCCGCTTCGAGGCGCGCCTCGCAAGGCGCGGCGGCGACCCGCTGGTCGCGCTGCAGCTGCTGCGCAACAGCGATTTCGTCATCGGGCTGGTGATGGCGCTCGCCTTCTACATGCTGTCGTCGTTCTACCTGACCTTTGCGGTCTACCTGCAGAGCGGGCTGCATTTTTCACCGCTGGCGGCCGGCCTCGCCACCCTGCCCTTTGCCACCGGCTTCTTCGTGAGTTCGCTGGTGTCGTCGCTGGTGATGCAATGGCTCGGCGTGCGCGCGCTGACGCTGGGCTTCGCGCTCCAGGTCATCGGCTTCGGTGTCGTGATGCTGTCGGTTAGTGGCATGCTGCCGCAAAGCGTTGAATTCGGCCTGATCTGCGGCGGGCTCGGCTTCGGCACCGTGATGCCGTCGGTCATCAAGGCCGTGATCGGCAGCATCGATCCGCGCCATGCCGGGCTGGCATCGGGGATGATGATCTCGACCTTCCAGATCGGCGCCGCGCTCGGCGTCGCCATCATCGGCGGCGTCTTCTACAGCCTGCTCGGGCCGCATCCACAGGCCGACGACTATGCGCACGCCTTCACGGTCGCGCTCGGCTGCAACGTCGCGTTGTTGGCGCTCGGCGGCTGGCTATCGCTGTGGCTGCCACGCGAGCTGGCGGCGAGTTGAGATCGCCACGACCGATGGTGAATGCCATGAAGCTCATGATCAACGGCGTCTGGCGCGGCGACATCGAGCCGACGCCCGAACTCAAGGCACAGCAGATGATCCATGCCGGTCGCTTTCGCGATCGCATCAGCGCCGACAGCGCGTCGGGTTTCCGTGCGGAACTCGGGCGCTATCACCTCTATGTGTCGCCGGCCTGCCCGTTCTCGCACCGCGTCTTGATCGTGCGCGCGCTCAAGCAGTTGGGGGAGATCGTCGGCGTCTCGGTCCTGCATCCGCACTGGGACACCCCCGACGGATGGCGCTTCGCGGACACCGCCCTGTCGACCATCGACAATGCGGGCAATGGCTTCCGGTATCTGCACGAAGCCTATCGCGCTTCGGCACCGAACTATACTGGCAAGGTCACCGTTCCGGTGCTGTGGGATCGGCGCTCGCGCCGCATCGTCAACAATGAATCGCTCGAGATCGCAGGAATGCTGAACGACGCGTTCAACGCCATCACCGGCGATCGCGGTCTCGATCTCTGCCCTGCCGAGCTGAAACCTACAATCGACGACCTGAACGGCGAGATCGCACGCCACCTGTCGGTCGGCGTCTACGCGGTGGCCAGCGCGAGATATCAGGGCGCATACACCGCGGCGATGGATCAGTTATTCGGCTTTCTCGATGAACTCGACGGCCGGCTGAGCGATGGCCGCCGATTTTGCCTCGGCGAACGGCCAACGCTGGCCGATGTCCTGGTCTATGCGACGCTGGTGCGCTTCGACGCCGTGTACAATCCGCTGTTCCGCGCAAGCCGCAAGCGGCTTGCGGACTATTCGCATTTGCCGGGCCTGTTGCAGCGTTTCCACGCCCTTCCCGGCGTCGCCGCCACGCTGCGTTACGACCACATCCTCACGCACTACTACGACGGCGATTGGGCGGTTGCGACCCGCCGCGGCATCGTGCCGGAGCTTCCGGTGACGAACTGGCTTGCCCCGCACCGGACATGACGAATTGGAGAGTGCCCATGACCGCACCATTATACGACGCCTCGGTTCCGGTGTTCCGGCAGATGCTCGACGCGCTTGCCGATCTGCTGCGCAAGGGCGAGGCCCACGCCCGCAAACGGGGTCTCGATCCCGACGCCATGCTCGCGGCGCGGCTGGCGCCGGACATGCTGACGCTGGTCGGTCAGGTGCAACGGGCCAGCGACCATGCCAAGGGCGCCGCCGGGCGGCTCGCAGGCCTCCAGCCACCGCCCTTTGCCGACGGCGAACAGAGCCTCGCCGAGGCCTACGCGCGGATATCGCGAACGCTCGACTACATCGACGCGGTCCCGGTTCGAGCTTTCGACCGGGCGGCGGAACGCACCATCACCTTGCCGTTCGGCGTCCCGCCGATGCCGGCAGCGCGCTATCTGTACGGATTCGCGCTGCCGAGCCTGTTCTTTCACGTCGCCACCGCCTACGCCATCTTGCGCCATCGCGGCGTGCCGCTCGGCAAGCGTGACTTTCTCGGTAACTACCTCTCGAACTGAGCCCTATTTCTTCGCGACCTCACGAAGCGTGGTGTAGACCCACTCCGCCCCCTGCTTGATGGCTTCAACGCCGATCCTTTCGTCGTTGCCATGCATCCGGCTCAGGATGTCGTCGTCGAGCGGATAGGGATAGATGCCGTAGACGGGCACGTTGCGCTCGCGCCAGGCGATGGCGTCGGTCCCCGCTTCGAACATCGTCGGCACCAGGACGGCGTCTTTCCAGACCCGCTTCGCGTTGCGATCCAGCGCCGCATAGAGCTCGGTATTGATGGGCGACGCCGGGATCTTGGAGCGCGTCAAGTAGGCGTCCCGCGCATCCTGTTGCGACAGCGACGATACGATGCTGACCTCGATGCCGGGATCGGCGATCGCACGCTTGATCTCCTCGATCATCTGATCCGTGGTGGTGCCCGGCAGCAGCCGCGTGTTCACGACCGCCTTGGCATCGCCGGGGATCACGTTGGGCTTGATGCCGGCGTCGATCATCGTGATCACCATGGTATCGCGCAGCAGCGCGTGCAGCAGCAGGCTGTCCTTGGGATTGTCGGCGACCAGCTTCATTCCGGCTGCATCGAGATCGCCTTGGTCCTTCGCTACCAGTAGCTGCTTGATATCGGCTGCCGTCTGTTCCGAACTGATGGGAAGCAACGCCTTGAAATAGACTTCGGTCGCCGGCACCAGCTTGACGGCCGGATCATGCACCGCGAGCTTCGCCAGCGCCGCGATCAGGCGGTCGTTGGCCATCGCACCCGCCGGGAACGGCCGTGAGGAATGACCGGAGGGACCGGTCGCCCTTAGCGCGAACGTCGCCGAGAGCTTCTCCGCCGTCGTGACATTGATCTGGCGCACGGTGCCGTCGCGCTCCTGCAACACATAGCCGCCTTCGTTCAGCGCGAACTCCGCGTCGATCTTGTCCCAATGGTTCTTCGCCAGCCACACCGTGCTGTACTGGCCCTGCTCCTCGTCGGCTTCGGCGAGGAAGATCACGTCGCGCGACAGCGGCGTCTTCTCCTCCGCGAGCCGCATCACCGCGCTGGCGAAGACGGCGAGCCCGCCCTTGAAGTCCATCGCGCCGCGCCCGTAGACGAAGCCGTCCTTCTCGACGCCGGCGAACGGCTCCACGGTCCATTTCTCGCGCTCGACCGGAACGACGTCGGCATGCGCGGCCAGCAGCACCGGTTTCCGCGAACCGTCGCCGCGCAGCCGCGCAATGAAGTGCGCAGCCTTGCCGTTCGGGGCAACGAAAATGTCGACATCGGCACCGAGCGGCGCGAATTGCGACTTCAGATATTCGGCGAGCGCCCGCGTATCGCCCGGGCCATTCGAGGTATCGAAAGAGATCAGTTTCTTGAGCAGCGCAACCGTGCGGTCGCCCGGCTGCTCGGCGCGCGCCTGTCCCGCTCCGGCACAGGACAGCAACGCGGCAAGGGTCAACGCGACGACGTGAATCTTGGTCGACGGCACCATGTTCTTCTTTCTCCCTTATCTGGTTTTGCAACAGGATAACTTGCGCCGCTCACCTCAGCGAGTCCTTGGGCTCAAGAGTTCTGGGGAACATCACCTTCAGCATCGCGGCCGCGAGCAATGTCGTCACGGCAAGGCCGGTGGAGAGATAGAGCGCGCTGGCATCGCCATACCGGTCGATGACGATTGCATAGACCAGCGGCGCCGCCGCGGGCAGGATGAAGCTCGGAACGATGAGCCGGCCGACCAGCGCGCCGTAGCTGCGATGATCGAACAGGATCAGCGGCAGCGTTCCCCTGGTGATGGTCAGAATGCCGTTGCAGGCGCCGTAGAGCAGCGCGAAGGCGATCGCCATCTCGTTCGACGACCCGCTGAACAGGCCGGCGATGAACGACAGCGGCATAATCAGGCACGCCATCAGATTGAGCGCAAGCGGATCGAGCCGTGCACCGAACAGCACCTCGCAGAGACGCGCAGCGGATTGCCCGATGCCCCGAAGTGTTGCGATCCATACCGCCACCGTGACGGTGAGCCCGAGCCCGGCGAGCACAGCGATCATGTGCGCGGACATCCCAGCATTCAGGAAGTTCGCACCGGTCATGATCACGGCGTAGAGCCCGCCGGCCGTGGCAAGCTGCCGGCGGCTGGCGGCGCGCGGTTGCTTGGATGCCGGCGTTGCAGAGCTCGGCACACCGGCAAACCGCTTGTTCGGAATCAGCAAGTGTAGCGGGACAGTCAGCAGTGTGAGACCGGCATAGACCAGCACTGCAATGCGCCAGCCGAACTGTTCTGAAAGCAAATGGCCGAGCGGCCAGAATACGGTGGCCGCCAACCCGCCAAGCAAGGTGATCCCGGACATCGCGCGGCGCACCTCCGGTCCGCCGATCCGGGCCAGCGCCGCGAATGCTGCATCGTACAGCGTCAGCCGCATACCGAGGCCAAGGACAATCCAGGACGCGAAATAGGTCGAGATTTGGTGCGAAACCGCGAGACCGGCGCAGCCGAGCGCGTTGATCACGGCGCCTGCGACCATGACTTCCCGACCACCGCGACTGTCGACCCACCTCCCCGCAAGCGGTGACGCCACGCCCATCACCAGCAGTGCTGCGGCGAATCCGCCGTGGACGATGTCGCGCCCCCAGCCGAGATCCGCGGCGATCTGTTCGCCGAAGCCGCCGATCAGATAGTAGGTCGCGCCCCACGAGATCAGTTGAGCCAACCCGAGCGCGGCCACGACGCGGCGGGCGATCACCGTGGCAGTTCCCTCTCCGCCGGAAGCGTGGAGGCGCCAAGCCCAAGCGGCCGCTGCATCAGCACTGTGTCGACCCATTGCCCGAGCTTGAAGCCGACCGACCGCAGCGTCCCGACCATCTCGAAGCCCGTGCGACGGTGCAGCGCGATCGAGCCGGCGTTGCCGCTGTTGCCGATTACGGCCAGCATCTGCCGCCACGGCCCCGCTTCGGCGCGCACGATCAAGCCCTGAAGCAGCGCCACGCCGATACCGCGGCCGTGCAGCCCATTGGACACGTAGACCGAGTCCTCGATGGTGTGGCGATAGGCCGGCCGCGGCCGGTACGCCGTCGCATAGCAATAGCCGGCCACCCGGCCATCAACTACAGCCACGAGATACGGCAGTCCCGCCACCACCACCGCGTTCCGGCGGCTGCGCATCTCGTCCACCGTCGGCGGCACCTCCTCGAAGGTCGCCAGTCCGTTGAGCACGTGATGGGCGTAGATGCCCTGCACGTCGGCCATATCGTCGTCCGCTGCGTCGCGCACCACGACGCCGTTGTTGCCTGTCGCCATTCCGTCACTCACCCGAGCCGTCAATATTGTCCGAGCATGCGCCTCGGCGCTATATAAGTGAAGCTTTGATTGGTTATGCGTAGCATAAGAGATGCTTTGATGAAGAACCTCAACCTCGACTATCTCGAAAGCTTCGCCGTCGTGATCGAGTGCGGCAGCTTCTCTGCCGCGGCCGAGCGGCTGCAACTCACGCAGCCCGCGGTGAGCCTGCAGGTGCGCCAACTCGAGAAGAGCCTGAATGCGACCCTGATCGAGCGGGTCGGACGCAAGGCCAGACCGACCGCCGCCGGTGTCGCGTTGCTGTCGCACGCGCAGCAAATCACCGCGGCGGTGACATCGGCGGTCGATGCCGTCGCGCAGCAGACCACGGGAACGGCAGGCCGCGTGCGGATCGGCACCGGCGCGACCGCCTGCATCTTCCTGCTGCCGCCGATCCTGAAAGAGCTGCGGACCGCGCTGCCCTCGCTCGAAATCACGGTCACGACCGGCAACACCGTGGAGATCGCGCGAGCAGTCGAGGACAACACGATCGACATCGGGCTGGTGACGCTACCGGTGTCGGGGCGCAGTTTTGAGATCACCCCCGTCATGAATGACGAGTTCGTGCTGATCGCGCCGCACGACATAAAGCTGCCCGTACGCATTACGCCGGAGGTGCTGGCGAGCAGGCCGGTCTTGCTGTTCGAGCCCGGCGGCAACACAAGGCGCACCGCCGACGAGTGGCTGGCGCGCGGCGGCGTGTCGCTGAAGCCGTTGATGTCGCTCGGCAGCGTCGAGGCGATCAAGGAGATGGTGCGCGCCGGCCTCGGCTGCGCGATCCTGCCCGGCATGGCGGTGCCTGCCAGGACCAAGCAGCGCGACCTGATTGTCCGGTCGCTGTCGCCGAAGCTCCACCGCCGGCTCGCCGTCGTGATCCGACGCGACAAGCGCCTCGACCGCGGGCTCCGGCAGACGCTGTCGGCGCTGAAGGCGTTGTCGGCCCCGAAGGACAACGGGAGATAGGAGGACGCTACGCGTCCTCCCTCCTCCACCCCATCAAGTCGCCTTGCGTTCCTGCTCCGCGATCTTGCGGAATGCGGCCTCGCCGGCGTCGGTCACGGCCGCCCACTTCGCGTTCGGCGCGGCCTCGGCCTCGTAATTGTCGTGCCAGTTCCACCATTTGTAGGTCGGGCCCTGCGGATAACCCTTCGGCGAGTCCTCCCACAGTTCCTGGCGGCCGAACGGCGTGATGTCGAGATAACTCCACACCGTGCCCATCGCTTCATCGCCGCGGCTGTTGACGAGATAGGTGCGGAAGATCCGCTCGCCGTCGCGGACGAACACGTTGTGGCCATGCCATTCAGCGACGCCGAAGTCGGCATCAAAGCTGTCTGTTATCGTGTACCACGGCATCTCCCACTCCATCCGCGCCTTCAGCCGCGCGATATCGGCCTGCGGCGCGCGCGAAGCGTAAGCCAGCGTGGTGTCGCGCTGGTTCAGGTGCGAGAGATGGCCGACCTGATCGGCGCCGAGCGAGCAGCCGCGGCAGCCGTGATCCGGCCAGCCGAACACGCCGGGCTCGAAGAACGCGCGGTAGATGATCAGCTGCCGGCGGCCCTCGAACAGGTCGAGCAGGCTCGCCTTGCCGTTCGGCCCCTCGAAGACATAGGCCTTCTCGACCGCCATCCACGGCATTCGCCGCCGCTCGGCGGCAAGCGCGTCGCGCGCCCGCAGCTGCGCCTTTTCCTTCACCAGCATCTCCAGGCGCGCCGCCTCCCACGCCTCCCGCGACACCACCGGCGGCGTCTGCATTGCCGCCAGTCCGCCGCGATCGTTCTCAGCCGATTTGCTCATGATGATCTCCATCTTTCGAATTGGACGAACTCCGCGACCACGGCGCAGTTCCCGCGCCGAGGCCGTTCGTCATTGGCCATGCCCCAATCTGGCGCGGCGGCAACGCATGGTGGGAGTGACAAGTGTGTCGGGATATTCGCGCATGCGCCTCCCACGGCTTCGACTTGCCTTCTCTTTGCGAAATGCTTGCACTTTGCAATTATCTGTGCCAGCCTTTCGATCCATGAAACAAGCTGCTCCCGCGGCCGACGATGGCCTGAAGCTCAGCACCTGGCTGCCCTATCGCTTGTTCCTCGTCGCGGCGCAGGTCGCCCGCCCGCTCGAGAGTTTTTACAGCGAGACGTTCGGACTGAGCCAGGCCGGCTGGCGCATCCTCGCCGTACTCGCCGAGCGCGACACGGCCAACGCCTCCGAGATCGGCCGCGCCTGCGCGCTCGACCCGTTCGCGGTCAGTCGCGGCATCGGCCAGCTCACAGATCTCGGCTTCGCGGTGCGGCGCCCCGGCAAGATCGATCGCCGCTTCGCCGCTGTGAGCATCACCCGCAGCGGCCGCATCGCCTTCAACCGGATCGCTGCATTGGGCAGCGCGATCGAGGCGCGACTGCTTGCGCGCCTCACCGAGAGCGAGCGGACAACACTCGATTCCGCCCTCACCGGGCTCGAGGGGGAAAGCGCACGGATCGACGCCGTCGGCTGGCGCGCGCTGCTCGACGACGCCGCAACGCCATGACAGCCGCACTGTTCGCGCTGACTGCGCTGCTGTGGGGCGGCGGCGCGCTGGCAAGCGCGATGCAGGCCGGCGTCACGCCGGCGCCGTGGTCAGTGGCGCTGCGCATGGTGCTCGCGGGTCTCATCCTGCTCGGCTACGGCCGGCTGCGCGGCGTGCCGCTTACGATCCCGCGCAAGCATCGGCCGGCTGTCGCGTTGCAGGGCCTGCTGTTCTTCGCCATTGCATTCATCACATTCTATGAAGCGAGCGCGCGGATGCCGAGCGGACTTGCGGCGCTGGTGCTGTCGACATCGTCGCTGTTCGCAGCGGTGATCGCGCGGGCCACGCTCGGCGTCCCGATCTCGTCGAGCTTCGTCTGGGGCGCGCTGTGCGGTATCCTCGGCCTTGCGATCATCTTCCTGCCCGGCGCCACCGCGCATGGCGCCGCGCCGCTCGCGGGTCTCGCCTGGGCGCTCACAGCAGCGATCGCGACCGGCGCCGGGACGACGGTCGGTGCGCGCAACCAGCGCGCCGGATTGCCCGTCGTCTCTGTGCTGGCCTGGGGTGCATTCGTCGGCGCGGCGGCGAGCGCGCTCTGGGCCGTCGCGACCGGCACGCGCTTCGCGGCCGACATCTCGCCCTCCTACGTGGCGAGCTTTCTCTATCTCGCGGTCGCCGCGTCCTGCATCACCTTCATGCTCTATTTCGAGCTGGTGCGCCGGCTCGGTCCCGGCCGCGCCGCCTATACACTCGCGCTGGTGCCGCTCGTTGCGCTCGTATTGTCGGCCCTGTTCGAGCATCTCGTGTTGGGCTGGCCGGTGCTCGCCGGCGCCGTCGCGATCCTCGCCGGCAATTTGCTGGTGCTGGCGCGGGCGTAGATTCAGTTGGCCTGCCCAGCCGCGCAGCCATCGCAATTGACGCCACGACGATACCTGACTAAAGTCAGATACATGCTCGACCCTGTTTCCCGCGTCCGCCGCTTCAACCGTGCCGTGACCTCAGCCGTCGGTGCGCTCGACACCTCGTTCCTCGGCCGCGGCCGGCCGCTCGGCGCGGCGCGGGTGCTGAACGCAATCGGACATGGCCGCGCCGATGTCGGCGAGATCAGGGATTATCTCGGGCTCGATTCCGGCCTGATGAGCCGGCTGTTGCGCAGCCTCGAGGACGAAGGGCTGATCGAAACGACCGCGCATGCCGACGATG
Source organism: Bradyrhizobium sp. ma5 (assembly GCF_042258955.1). Classification (NCBI taxonomy): domain Bacteria; kingdom Pseudomonadati; phylum Pseudomonadota; class Alphaproteobacteria; order Hyphomicrobiales; family Nitrobacteraceae; genus Bradyrhizobium; species Bradyrhizobium sp. ma5. Next base: position 3,999,960 of record NZ_CP170156.1, on the reverse strand, counting down.
CGCGCCGCCGCATCGCGCAGCTGACGCCGGCGGGCAAGCGCGAGTTCAACGCCTATGAGGCGATCTCCAACCGGCAGGCCAAGGACTTCCTCGCCCATCACACCCAGCGCGACGCGCTACTTTCGGCGATGGATCTGATCGCCTCGGCGCTCGGACGCGACGGCACAGCACTGCGCGAGATGGACCCGCGCAGCGACGAGGCGCGCTATTGCCTCGGCGAATATTACGCCGAGCTGGCGCGACGCTTCAAACAGGGCTTTGACGTCAAGCTGTCGCGCGATCCCGATGCCAAGGACATGGTGCGCCCGCGCGGCAGCTTCATCGTGGCGATGTCGGACGGCCTGCCGATCGGCTGCGTCGGGCTGAAGGGCAGCAGCAGCGAGTTCGCAGAGATCAAGCGGCTCTGGGTCGCACCTAGCGCGCGTGGCCTCGGCCTCGGCCGCCGCCTGATGGACGCCGCCGAAAATGCCGCGCGCGAGCTCGGCATCGCGGTGCTGCGGCTCGACACCAACAGCGCGCTGGCGGAAGCCGGCCAGCTCTACCGCCGAACCGGCTGGAGCGAGATCCCACGCTTCAACGACGACCCCTACCCTGATTTGTTCTTCGAGAAGCATCTCTGAGCGGACCGCCGCACGCGGCTCTGCATCCGCGTGTTGTCCGGTGTCGCGCGCTGGCCTATGACGCTCCCATGACCATTCGCCCTATCGTCCGCTATCCCGATCCGCGGCTTGCGCTCCCGGCCGAGCCGGTCGACCTGTTCGACGACGCGCTGCGCGAGCTGGCGGCCGACCTGCTCGAGACCATGCATGCGGCACCCGGCATCGGCATCACCGCGCCGCATATCGGCGTGGCGCTGCGCGTCGTGGTGCTGGAACTCGACGCCTCTGAAGGGCCGCGGAGCTATGTCAATCCGGAGATCATCTGGACCTCGCCCGAGATGATCCTGCACAAAGAAGGCAGCGTCTCGATGCCCGGGGTCAACGACGAGGTCGAGCGCCATGCGAGGGTCCGCATCCGCTATCAGGACCTCGACGGCAACGTGCAGACGGAGGAGTCGGACGGGCTGCACGCGGTGTGCCATCAGCACGAGATCGATCAGCTCGACGGCGTGTTCTGGATCAGGCGCTTATCCCGCCTGAAGCGAGAGCGCCTGATCAAGCGATATGAGAAGATCTCGCGGGGCTAGCGTAGAATTGTAGGGCGGGTTAGCGAAGCGTAACCCGCCGCGACGATCGCAGTGGCTAGTCGGTGGATTACGCCTTCGGCTAATCCACCCTACGCAGCTATCGCGACGACAAACCTCGACTTCACCCTCCCGCCATCAAATCCTTTGCCAGCGCCATATACGCCGGCAACGTCACAGGGTCGTTCGCGGCGTTACCGGCGGCGTGATGCGAGGCGTAGCGTGCGATCACCATCTCGGCCTTCGGATCGATGTAGATGCCCTGGCCGTGCACGCCGCGCGCCATGTAGGCGCCGTGCGCATTGTGCGTCACCCACCACTGATTGCGGTAGGACGCCCCGGGCAAAGTGGTGTAGCCGGCCGGCTTGAACTTTTCGGGATCGCCGCCGCGCGCGATGTCCTCGACAACTTGAGACGGCACGATCTGACGGCCGTTGAAACGGCCGTGATTGCGGATCGTCTCGCCGAAGCGGGCGAGATCGCGCAGCGTCGTGGACAATCCGCCGCCGCCGCTTTCGGTACCGATGCGGTCGACGTGATAATACGCATCCTCCTCCGCGCCCATCGGCGCCCAGATCTTCTCGGACAGCAGGTCCGACAAGGTCATGCCGCTGGCGCGCCGGCAGATGAAGGCCAGCACATCGGTGTTGACGGTCTTGTAGGCGAAGGCCTTGCCGTGCTCGCCTTGCTTCTGCTGCCCGCACAGGAAATCGAAGATGTTGGTGGCGCCCTCATAGCCATGCGGGATCGGCGCCATGCCGTTGGCGCGCCGCAGACCCCACACGTCGGAATTCTTGTCGGTATAGACCTCGGTGTATTTCAACCCCGTGGTCATATCCATCACCTCGTGCACGCGCGCATCGCCGAACGCGCTGGCCTTCAGTTCCGGCACATAGTCGGTCACCGGCGCCTGCGGATCGATCTTGCCCTCGGCGACCAGCATGCCGGCGAGCGTGCCGGTGAACGACTTCGTCACCGACATTGCGATATGCGGCTTGTGCGGCTTCAGCGCGCCGAAATAGCGCTCGTAGATCAGTCTGCCCCGATGAAGCACGGCGATGCCGTCCGCATAGCTGTCCTCGAGCATGCGCGCGAACGTCTGCGGGCGGCCGTCCATCGTCACCGACGCGGAGGCGCCGATGTCATGATCTGCGCGCGGCAGCACCGACGCCGGCCCCGCTCCGCGCCAGACATTCACCGTCGGCACCAGCTGGCGGATATTGCTCCAGGCCCAGCGCAATTCGGGGAAGCTGCGGAACGAGCCGTCCTGGAATGTGATGGTCTTGTGCTGCGGCGGCGGAAAGCCCTGCATCCAGCCGAGCGTCTCGGGATCCGACTCGGCGGTGGTGGGCGTTTGTTGCGGATTGGCGGCGGCTGCGACGGACATCAATTCTGGCTCCAGAGCTGCGATCTGGATTTCGTATCATGCGATGGCATGAGACACATCCCGCGTTTGCGCCGGGGTGACCGTCGCGGCGAGCGCGGGCCGCGGCACGAATAGTTGCGCGACCGCACTACCAGCTTGATCGGACACGTGACTGTCGAGCCCGGGCCAATCATTCCACCAAACGGATTACGCCGCAGCCGCCCGCTCGATCGCGGCGATGTCGATGTTCTTCATCGTCATCATCGCCTCCATCGCGCGCTTGCCTGCGGCGCGATCAGCGCCGTTGACGAGCTCGAGCAGCCGCCGCGGCGTGATCTGCCAGGTAAATCCCCAACGATCCCGGCACCAGCCGCACGGCAATTCCTTGCCGCCATTGCCAGTGACCGCATTCCAGTAACGATCGGTCTCCTCCTGGCTGTTGGTGAGCACCATGAAGCTGACCGCCTCGTTCGGCGTGTAGTTGGAGCCGCCATTCAGCCCGACGAAGCGGCGGCCGAGCACTGTGAACTCGACCGTCAGTTCATCGCCCTGCCCGATGCCCGGTATCGGCGAGACATGCCCCGCATCGACATGGCTGTCGGGAAACGTCGCGGCGTAGAATTCCGCCGCTGCGCGCGCCTGGCCCTGATCGAACCAAAGGCATGTGACGAGATCGGTCATTTGCAGTCTCCTGGTTTTGCGAAGGACGGTTGACCGAGGCGTTAGCCGACAGCACCGCGGCGGGCCGATGAAAATAATTTGCGGGACCGTGCGTTCCGCTGGTCTTCGCGAGATGCGTCCGGTTACCGCTACGGGAACCGAAAGTACGGGTTAGATCACAGGTGCCCCCGGCAACGCCCCGCCGCCCAGCCGCATCCGGGCTACTCTTGGTCAAAAGATTCTAGGATCGGCTGTCGGTACACGCGCCGTTCACTCGTCCTCGGGACGCAAGGACATGGAGTAAAACGATGACCCCCACCATCACCGCCTTCGAACGGTCGCCCGACGGCGGCAAGGGACTGGCGCGCGATACGCGGGTTCGCTGGGCGCTGGAGGAAGTGGGCCAGCCTTACGAGGTTCGCCTGGTTTCGTTCCAGGCGATGAAAGAGCCGGCACATCTGGCGCTGCATCCCTTCGGCCAGATTCCGACCTATCAAGAAGGTGATCTCGCGCTGTTCGAGACCGGATCGATCGTGCTCCATATCGCCGAGCGTCATGCGGGCCTGCTGCCCGGCGATGCCAATGCCCGCGCCCGTGCAATCAGCTGGATGTTTGCCGCGGTCAACACGGTGGAACCGCCGATCCTCGAACTCGCAACCGCCAGAATTCTGGAGAGCGACAAGCCATGGACCAGGGAGCGCCTGCCCCTGGTCATGGATCGCATTCGCGACCGGCTGAAGCAGCTCTCAGCCCGCCTCGGCGATGCCGACTGGCTCGATGGCGCGTTCAGCGCGGGCGACCTGATGATGGTGTCGGTGCTGCTCAGGCTTAGAATGTCGGGCATCCTCGACGAATTTCCAAACCTTGCCACCTACGTCGCTCGCGGCGAAGCGCGGCCTGCGTACAAGCGAGCTTTCGACGCTCAGTTGGCGGTCAACACGGGTAAGCATCCGGCCGGCTGAGTTGCGCCAGGCGGGACCCAGCCCTCGCGCAATTGCTCGGCACCGCCACGCCGCATTGCAGTTCCGGCACAACGATCACGATCGCCTCACCCCCTCACGCAGCGTTGAGCCGGCGTGAGCGAGGATTGCATTTAAGTTCACCCGCGCTGCGCACATCTATCTGACGAGGCCAGACTCCTTGGCCCCTAAACCAAACGGAGAAACTCAATGACGAACGTCAAACTGTTGTCGGCTGCTTTCATCGCGGTTGCCATGATCGCGACACCGGCGATGGCGCGTGAAACGCACGCTGTTTCCAGACATGTTGCCGAAGCCAACGCCGCCGCGCCGACCGAACCCGTCTATGTCGATGGCCGCGCCTGCATTCCGGCTCCCCGCGTCGGTTCATTCGCGACCGCGCCCTGGACCGGCGCCAATATCCCCTGCGAACCGGGCCCGTATTGATCGCGCTTGCTGTCTAGCTGACGCGAGCGCCCCGCCGCCAGGCCACAGCATTTACGTTTCAAACAGCATAAACGTCTGCGATCTCGCGACATGATCTGTCCGAGTTTTGCGCTTCGTTTCGCCCTCGTTGCCAACGGAGGGCGCAGGGAAGACCGGGTGCCGATCGCACCCATGGGCCCCGAGCAATGGGTAGGAAGCTCGGGGGTAGGGCCACAGGTGTAACCGGGAACATCCGGCCTTCCCTGCGCGATGGTTGTGCGGCTTACTTCGTGCTCTCCCCGGCGAGACCAGACTTTTTTGTCACCGCCCTCGCACGCGCACCGCGCAATGCGAGAAGACACCTGCCACTAGGGCGTCAGGACCACACGACTTCACCGTCCGCCTCCTGCGCGTTCGTCAACTGCGCACTCAGCGTCCACCGCATCCCACACCACGTTCGTGACGATCGCGATCCGCCCCTCGTGTCGGGTGAGACGGGCAGATTGAACATCTGAGTTGGGTCAAACGCCAAGCGGAATATTTTCTTATCGCGGGATTGACGGGTTTTGGTGAGTTGCCCGTCGGGTGATTTGTCGCAGGTGAGGAAGCGGGATTTGATTTGCGGCGAGGTAGTTCTGTCGTGCGGCGCAGTCCGGCGGGAAGCGGCGCGCTAGTCCTGCCAATCCATCGCTTGGCGCCAACTTGGCTTGTCGTTTTCGCCCAGAAACTCCAGGGGAACTGGATTGCGGATAGCCCAGTCGAACCGCTCTTTCGCTTCGGCGAAATAGCTCATCTCCGCATCCTCCCAGATTGCGAAGACGGGATCGCACTCGTCTTCAGTCACGTTGTTGGCGCTGAGGACGAGCCAAGTTAGCCCGTTTTGCACGACAACTGACAATGTTTGATCGGGCATCCTGATATCGAATGCCTTCGCGAATAGGTCGCGCCATCCTGCCGCGTCGAGCGCACGAAGGACGGCATACGCAGTCTTGGCTTGGCGCGAAGCTGTTGCGATGTCCCGATCTAGATCAACGCCAGGATAGTATGAGCCATTCTCGCTGATGAAATCACCGCATCGAACTGCTCGCCAATCATAGGTATGTGCATCATCAAAGCGATTAGGCGATGAAGCGACAGCAATCGGATCCTGCCTCAGCGCGACAAGCTGGGAAGCGGCTTCCCGCACCAACCCATCGAGACGCAGGAACGCAGGGTGATCTTTGACCTCCCACGGACCAAGTCGCAAAACCCCGTCTGGCAACACTGTTCCAAGCTTCATTGCTCGACCTCGAGTTGTTGCCGCGATCGCAATGTGTGAACGACGGCGACCATAGGCGGCACGGCGCGATACCAGCCGAAGATTATCCGCTCGGCGCTGAGCGCGGGATCGAAGACTTTTCCATCGACGTCAATCGGCGGTCCGATCAAGCGGCGAACGAGACCTGGACCGAACGAATTCCCGAGAACGCAGAGTGCGTCGGCTCCGAAATCGGAGGCGAAGGTCAACGGCATCAAAAGCAACGCACAGACCTGCCGAACAGGCGCGTCGTGGGAGATGCCGCTACGCGAAGTCTCGTCGGCGATGATGCGCTCGTTATCGATTGGAAGTGCCTCGGGATAAAGTTGCGGCAAATGTGGTCGCCGGCAATATCTCAACCAATCGGAAAGCGTCCGGCTTTCGCCAAGGTCTTCAACAACATGCTGGCGCACGAGCTGGTCGACGTCGTCGCGATCTGGAAAGGCCATCCTTGCAATCGCCGCACCGAAGTCGATGCTGTGCAAGATCATGCGATGCCGCATGTCTGCGCACGCGGCCTTCGTGCTATCCAGAAACTCGTGAACAGCCAAATAGTCTTGCCATCGCCCTCCGAGCTTCCGAGCACTGCTGATAGCGTGTTGATAAGGTCTCATGGCAGAATATGCGGACCTCAGGCAGGCGACTAGGTTAACTGCGGTTCAGCAGCCGACGTCCCTATTCCCACTCGATCGTCCCCGGCGGCTTGGACGTCACGTCGTACACCACCCGGTTCACGCCCTTCACCTCGTTGATGATCCGCGTCGCGGTCTCGGCCAGAAACTTCATGTCGAACTGGTAGAAGTCGGCGGTCATGCCGTCGGTCGAGCTGACGGCGCGGAGGCCGACGACGTATTCGTAAGTTCTGCCGTCGCCCATCACGCCGACGGTCTTGACCGGCAGCAGCACCGCAAAAGCCTGCCAGATCGCGTCATAGAGGCCGTGCTTGCGGATCTGGTCGATATAGACCGCGTCCGCGTTACGCAGGATGTCGAGCTTCTCCCTCGTGATGTCGCCGGGGCAGCGGATGGCAAGGCCCGGGCCCGGGAACGGGTGGCGGCCGACGAACACTTCGGGCAGGCCGAGCTCGCGGCCCAGCACGCGCACCTCGTCCTTGAACAGCTCGCGCAACGGCTCGACCAGCTTCATGTTCATGCGCGCCGGGAGGCCGCCGACATTGTGGTGCGACTTGATGGTGACCGACGGTCCGCCGGTGAAGGAGACGCTCTCGATCACATCAGGGTAGAGTGTGCCCTGCGCCAGGAATGCGGCGCCACCGATCTTCTTGGCCTCGGCCTCGAACACGTCGATGAACAAGCGCCCGATGGTCTTGCGCTTCACCTCGGGATCGGTGACGCCTTCGAGCTCGCCCAGAAACTCTTTCGACGCGTCCACATGGACCAGCGGGATGTTGTAGTGGTTGCGGAACAGGTCGACGACGGTCTTGGCCTCGTCGAGCCGCAGCAGGCCGTGATCGACGAACACGCAGGTGAGTTGGTCGCCGATCGCCTCGTGGATCAGGACCGCGGCGACGGCGGAATCGACGCCGCCGGACAGGCCGCAGATCACCTTGCCCTGGCCGACCTGGGCGCGGATCTTCTCGATCGCCTCCTCACGGAAGGCGCGCATGGTCCAGTCACCGGTCAGGCCGGCGACCTTGCGCACGAAGTTGCGAAGGAGCTTTGCGCCGTCGGGCGTGTGCACCACCTCGGGATGGAACATCAGGCCGTAATATTTCCGCTTCTCGTCCTGGATGATCGCGAACGGCGCGTTCGGCGAGGTGCCGGCGACCGAGAAGCCGGGCGGCATCTTGGTGATGCGGTCGCCATGGCTCATCCACACCTGGTGCTTTTCGCCGTGGCCCCAGACGCCGTCGAACAGCTGGCTATCGGTCTTCACCTCGACATCGGCGCGGCCGAATTCGCGGTGGTGCCCGCCTTCGACCTCGCCGCCGAGCTGGGCCGCCAGGGTCATCTGGCCGTAGCAGATGCCGAGCACGGGAACGCCTGACTCGAAGATCAGCTGCGGGGCGCGCGGCGAGCCGGTTTCATGCACCGATTCCGGGCCGCCGGAGAGGATCACCGCTTTCGGCTTCATCTCGTTGAAGGCCGCCTCGGCCTTCTGGAACGGCACGATCTCGGAATAGACCCCCATCTCGCGGACGCGGCGGGCGATCAGTTGCGTCACCTGGCTGCCGAAATCGACAATCAGAATCTTGTCATGCGCCGAGGCCACGGTGGGCGTCGACGGTTCGCGGGCTGTGTGCTGGGCTGTCATGGCAAGCAGATACGCGACGGCGCCCGCCCCCGCAACCGCGCAGCGCGGGGCGCCCACATTCTTCTTTGGGCATGGACAAATCTATATAGGTCAGTATTATTGACCTAATTTGACCATAACCAATGGGAGAAAACCAATGCCGGATTTTCACGAACCGTCCCGCCTCGCAACGCTCGGCCGCGACTGGGTCGACGCCTGGAACGCGCGCGACCTCGAGCGCGTGCTGGCGATGTATTCGGAGGATACCGAGATGACCTCGGACCGGATCCCGCCACTCGGCTTCGGCGCCTCCGGCACGGTGCGCGGCAAGGCGCAGCTGCGGGCCTATTGGAGCGCCGCGCTCGCCAAGCTGCCCGAGCTGCATTTCGAGCTGATCGACCTCTATGTTTCGCCCGACAGCGTCGTCGTGTTCTACCAGAATGAGCGCGGCAAGAAGATCTGCGAGTATCTGCGGTGTGACGCCGAGGGCAAGATCAGGCAGGGCTCGGCGAACCATCCGGTGGGTTAGGTCGCTGCCACATCCCCAACTCTTTCCCGTCACCCTGAGGAGGTCGCGAAGCGACCGTCTCGAAGGGCGACAGCCCCGCTCCACACCCATCCTTCGAGGCTCGCCGAGCGTTGCTTGCGCACCGCTCGGCGCGCACCTCAGGATGACGACTGTGCTTGAGGATGCAAACGCGTAGAATGGGCAAACCATCAGGACCACGCCCATGAAAATCCCGACCCTGCCCTTCACCGTCACCGACTGGAGCAATGTCGAGCCGACGGTGCATCCCGGCGACACCGGGCAGGCGCTGTGGCGCACGCTCAACATCGGCGAGCTCAGGGTGCGGATGGTCGAGTACTCGCCGGGCTATCTCGCCGATCACTGGTGCGATCGCGGCCATGTGCTCTTTGTCGTCACGGGCGAGCTCGACACCGAGCTGCGCGACGGCCGCAAATTCACGCTGAAGCCGGGCATGAGCTACCAGGTCTCCGATTTCGGCGACGCCGCGCATCGCTCGTCGACCGCGACCGGCGCGACGCTGTTTATCGTGGATTGACGCGATACCTCCACTCTCTCCCGTCACCCTGAGGTGCGAGCGGAGCGAGCCTCGAAGGGCGACAGCCCGGCTCCATCCCCATCCTTCGAGGCTCGCTACGCTCGCACCTCAGGATGACGTCAGTGTTTGCGGCCGCTTGGACGCTCACCGCCTCCGCATCGCCACCTTCCTCACCTTGGTATCCGCCCAGCCCAGCGGCTTGCCGTTCTTCGACGGCAACACCAGTTGCCCAACCGCCTGCCCGGCCTGGTCCAGCAGCACCGAATGCGCTTCGCCCCGCGCGTAGAGATGCGCCTCGCCCCATTGCCGCAAGGAGACCACGATCGGGAACAGGTCGTGTCCGCGGTTCGTCAGCACATATTCGAGGTAGGCGCTGCCGTCGGAGGCTGCGACCTGCTCGAGCACGCCGGCTTCGACCAGCTTGCGCAGCCGCGCCGTCAGCATGCCCTTGGCGATGCCGAGGTTCTTCTGGAAGTCGCCGAACCGGCGCAGGCCGTCGAACGCGTCGCGCACGATCAACAACGACCACCAGTCGCCGATCGCATCCAGCGCGCGGGCCACCGGGCACTCCGCCTTTGCGAATCCGATCCGCTGCATCGCGTTCCACCTTCCTCGATCACGATTCCGAACTGGTCTTAAAATAGGACTAGACAGACCGCGATGCAACTGGTCTCATTATAAGACCAGATTGCGAGTTGCAGCGGAGACAAGATGATGAACCAGACCATGACGGAGGCCGGGCCGGCCACGGGCGATCACACAACGGACGGCAAGCCCCGCGACACCAAGCCAGGCGCGCTATCGCCCGCGATCGTGCTGCTGTTTGCGGTCGCCTGCGGGCTCAGCGTCGCCAACATCTATTCCGCCCAGCCGCTGCTCGACACCATGGCGCAGGATCTCGACATCACCCCGGCCGCGATCGGAATCGTGGTGACGCTGACCCAGGTCGGCCTCGCCTTCGGCCTGATGCTGATCGTGCCGCTCGGCGACCTCTGGGACCGCCGCAAGCTGATCGTCGGCCAGATCATGCTGTCCGCGGTTGCGCTCGTCGTGGTCGGCACCGCGCCGAATGCGATCGTGCTGTTTGGCGGCATGGCGCTGGTCGGGTTGCTCGCTGTCGTCATTCAAGTGATCGTCGCCTTTGCAGCGACATCGGCCTCGCCGGCCGAGCGCGGACAGACCATCGGTACTATTCAAAGCGGCGTCGTGTCGGGCATCCTGCTGGCTCGCTTTGCGTCGGGCACGCTCGCCGATATCGGCGGATGGCGCATGGTCTACCTGACCTCGGCCGTGCTGATGCTCGCGATGGCCGCACTGCTCGCCTATGTGCTGCCGCGGCAGCCGCCGCGGGCGCTGACCGGATCATCCTGTGCAAAGCTGCTGCGCTCGACGGCCGCGCTGTTCGCCGAGGAGCCGGTGCTGCGCGAACGCGCCGTGTTCGCATTGCTGATTTTTGCGAGCTTCAGCGCGTTCTGGAGCTCGGTCGTGCTGCCGCTTGCCGCGCCGCCGCTGTCGCTGTCGCACACCGCGATCGGCATGCTCGGCATTGCCGGCCTCGCCGGCGCACTGGCGGCGCGCAATTCGGGCCGCCTCGCCGATCGCGGCTGGGGCCAGCGCACCACCGGATTGTCGCTGCTGCTGATGCTCGCCGGCTGGGCGCCGATCGCCTGCCTGCATGCGTCGCTGTGGCTGGTGCTCGCCGGCGTCGTGATGATCGACTTCGCGGTGCAGGCCGTCCACGTCACCAACCAGAGCCTGATCGTAGCTGCCCGCCCCGAAGCGTCGAGCCGCCTGATCGGCGTCTACATGGTGTTCTACTCGGTCGGCAGCGGGCTCGGCGCGATCGCTTCGACGATGGCCTATGCCGCCGCCGGCTGGCTCGGCGTCTGCGCGCTGGGCGCGGCGATCAGCGCCATCGCGCTGCTGTACTGGGTCATCGTGGTGAGCAAGACGCCGGTGCCGCAGAGCGTTTGCACTGTCCCGTCACCCTGAGGAGCGCGCTCTTGCGCGCGTCTCGAAGGGCGACGGCCCGCGTCCATCCCCATCCTTCGAGGCCCACCGAGCGCTGCTAACGCACCGCTCGGCGTGCACCTCAGGATGACGCCCGGCGCTTGAGGATGCTGACGAAGAACCCGTCCGTGCCGGTGCGGCGCGGCGTCATCAGCAGGCCCTCCGGCGACAGCAGCGCGGCCTCTGCAAACGCCTCGGCCTTGTCCCACAGCACCGATGCGGTCTGCTCCGGCGGTTGCACGGAAAACTCCGGGTGCCGCGCGATGAACGCCTTGACCTGCTCGCCGTTCTCCTCCGCCAGCACCGAGCAGGTGATGTAGGCGATGCGGCCGCCGGACTTGACCAGCGGCGCGGCGCGCGCCAGCACCTCGGCCTGATCCTTCAGCCGCACCTCGAGCGCGCCTGGGCGCATCCGCCATTTGGCGTCGGGATTGCGGCGCCAGGTGCCGGTGCCGGTGCACGGCGCGTCGATCAGCACGAGATCGGCGGACGCCCTGATGTCGGACAACACTTCCTCCTCGCCGCGCGGCGTGCGCACATCGCAATTGTGCACGCCGGCGCGCGACAGCCGCTCATGGATCGGCACGAGCTGGCGCTTGTCGCTGTCGGTCGCGATCAGCCGGCCCTTGCCTTCCATCATCGCGGCCACCGCCAGCGTCTTGCCGCCGGCGCCGGCGCAGAGGTCGATCACCTGCTCGCCGGGCTTGGCCGCCGAGAACAGCGCGGCGAGCTGCGAGCCCTCGTCCTGGACTTCGATGGCGCCCTTGATGAAATCCTCCTCGGCATGGATGCCGGGATTGCGCGCGTCGGCGCCGAGCTCGATGCGCAGGCCGAGCGGCGACCACGGCGTTTCCTTCGCACCCAGATACGACAGGCGCGGCAGCACCTTCTCGCGCTTGCCGCGCAGCGTGTTGACGCGCAGATCGAGCGGCGCGCGGCTCGCCATCGCAGTTGCCTCGGCAGAACGGTCGTCGCCGAACACCCTTGCCAGATAAGGGTCGAGCCAGTCCGGATAGTCGCCCGCGATATGTGCCGGCGCATCCGCAAGCGAGCGCGAGGCCAACGCAGCCTCCTCGGCCGCGGTCAGCGGTTCCGGCGCGAACCGGCCGCCGTCGCACAGCGCCGAGATCGTCGGGATGTCCATGCCGCGCTCGAGCTTGAGCATGCCGAGCACCCGCGACCGCGCGCTGGCGTCGTCCATCAGCCAGGCCGCGGAGGATTGCCGGCGCAGCACGTCCCAGATCAGGCCGGAGATCGCGGCGCGATCGCCGGAACCGGCATAGCGATGCGCGGTGCCCCATTCCTTCAGCGCTTTGGCCGCGGGAATGCGCTGTGCGTCGATGGTGGCGATCAGCTCGATCGCGGCGGAGAGCCGGGCAGCGGGGGTCATAGAACTCTTTCGGTTGGGCGCGTCAAATGAGCAGCAGGAGCTTGAGCGCGAAATACAGCCACATGGCCGCCAGCACCAGCACGCCGGCGAACCAGGCGAGCGAGCGCGGCCGCACGTCGTTGGAGGTGACGAATACCCCGGCATGGGCAAACCGCGTCACCACGAACACCCAGGACATCAGCACGATGAAAAGATCGGCACGGCGCAGCGGCAGCGCAATGGCGATCAGCACATAGAACAGCACCGGCAGTTCGAACTGGTTGGCGAAGCAATTGCCGAGCTGAGTGGCGCGCTCCGGCCAGTTCGGCTGGCGCAGCGCGATATCGGCCATCTTGGTCTCACCGCTCGCCAGCGTCCGCGTGCGCAGCGTGGCCATCCCAAACAGAAGCGCGAAGGTGAGCCCAATCTGGATGAAGACCGGTAACAGAACCATTTGAACCGACATCAAGAATCTCCCTTAAGCCGGGCGTCCGGCCGCCCTCTTAGCTGCCACGGCCGCGCAACACAATGAAGCTTGCCAATAACGCGCCTGGGTAACCCGTTGAACCATGATCCGAGCCCGGGTGACCAACTCCCAGGAATAATGACGGTTTCAGTTCCCCACGGATGACGCGATGAGCATCATCACCCCGATCCTGGACGGCGTGGCTTTAGCGGCCGCGAGCCTCGGCGATCTCCTCACCTCCCTGCTGAAGGCGATCGACCCCGGTATCGGCTGGTTCGACGACGCGGCGGATGGCGGGCTCGGCATGGTCATGTCGGGGCTTGCCGGCGTCGCCACAGCGCTCCTCGTCGCCATCCTGCTCTCGGCCTATTTTCGCAGCGGCTATCGCTCGACGCGCGACATCGTCAGGCACAGCCTCGCCACGGCGCTGGTGCTCAGCCTGCTCGGCTATGCGGCCTACGATATCGGGCACGATGCGCTCGCCTATCTCGGGCTCAACGCATCACCGGCCGTGACGGGAACAAGCTCGCCGAATACCGGGCTGCTCGGAGGTCGCGTCGCTCCGCCTGTCCTGCCCACCCGCGCGGACAAGCAGCTTGCCATCTAGCGGCCTGCACCGCCGGATCAAACAAGACATCAAACAACGCATCAAACAGAGCAGCGAAGAACTCACTGAAATCGTCATCGTTCCGACTTTGCGCCGACGCTATAATTCGGCCGAAAGGATCGATGCATGCCCCAGTTTCGCCTGACCCAAATCTCCGACACCCACCTCGCGCGCCGCTTCAAGCCGCTCGTCGACAACTTTCATCGCGTCAGCGAACACATCGACGCGACGCGTCCCGATCTCGTGCTCAACTCCGGCGACGTCTCGTTCGATGGGCCGACCAGCCGCGACGATCTGGTGTTCGCCAAGGAACTGCACAGCGCGCTGCCGGTCGATTGCCTCTATCTGCCGGGCAATCACGACATCGGCGACAATCCGACCGCGGTCGGCCCGGTGCCGGCGCAACTGCCGACCGAAGCAACGCGCCGCGCCTTCACCTCGGTGCTCGGTGAGGACCGCTGGCATTTCGACGCCGCCGGCTGGCGCTTCATCGGCCTCAATTCGCTGATCATGAACACCGGCCTCGACAGCGAGGCCGCGCAGTTCGACTGGCTCGCCACAACGCTCGACAAGGCGGTCGGCAGACCGGTCGCGCTGTTCCTGCACAAGCCGCTGTATCTCGACGTGCCCTACGATGCCGAACGCGCCGAGACCGCGATCCGCTACGTGCCGCAGCCGGCGCGCCGCCGTCTGATCGAGATGTTCGGCAAGGTCGATTGGCGCCTGGTCGGCAGCGGCCATGTGCACCAGCGCCGCGACTACACGTTCGAGCGAGTCAGGCAGATCTGGGCGCCCTCGGCCGGCTTCATCATTTCAGATGCGCGACAGGAAGTGATCGGCGTCAAGGAAACCGGCCTGGTCGAGTACCGCTTCCAGCCGGACAGTTTTGAAGTGCGCCACATCAGGGCCAAGGGACAGGTCGATGTCGACCTGGACATGCTGCTCGGCAAGCAGCCGGCGTAAGCCGTCTCAGCTCCGCGCCGCGTCGTGCAGATCCTGCTTGATGACGGTGAGCAGCGCCTGCAGCGCGTCCTTGTTCGGCTGCGCCGCCGGCGCGGGCTGCACGCGTGTGGGGCGGACCGGCTCCGCGGCCGGCTCGTCCTCGACAAATTTTCCATGCAAGACGTCGTCGCGACGGCCCATGACGAACATCGTGGCCCAATAGCCGACGGCGAGGAGAATGACCCCGAAAACAATAGCTTCAAAAATCATGGCTACACCTGAAATATAGCCATATTGAATCAACTGCGCCGGGTTCCCCGTCAAGCAGATGGGGGCCGAAAAGCCCCCAAGAGCCCGCCATTGTGGCGCTTTTGCTACTTTGGTGCGCGGAATGGGAGCTGAAATGTCCCGTTTTGACGCGCTTTCTTCACCCGAACCGGTGCCCATCCCGGATCAGGCCCGGGACGGGCTTCGCTCGAAAACGCTATCGCTCAGGCCTTGTCCGGCCCGATCCGGACCAGCTGCTTGCCGAAATTGGCGCCCTTGAGCAGGCCCATGAAGGCCTCCGGCGCGCTGTCCAGGCCCTCGGTCACGAACTCCTTGTACTTGACCTTGCCCTCGCGCACCCACTGCGACATGTCGCGCAGGAAGTCGCCGTGCATGGCGGCGAAGTCGCTGACGATGAAGCCGCGGAAGGTCAGCCGCTTGGTCAGGATGTTGCGCATCATCGCACCAGCCCATTTCGGCGCATGCGCCTCGGTGTCGTTGTAATGCGCGATCAGGCCGCAGACCGGAATGCGCGCGAACGCATTGAGCAGCGGAAACACCGCGTCGAACACCGCGCCGCCGACATTCTCGAAATAGACGTCGATGCCCTTCGGGCAGGCTTCCTTGAGCTTCGCCGCAAGATTGGGATCGCGATGGTCGAGGCACTCGTCGAAGCCGAGCTCGTTCTTGACGTAGGCGCATTTGTCCTTGCCGCCGGCGATGCCGATCGCCCGCGCGCCCTTGATCTTGGCGATCTGCCCGACCGCCGAGCCGACAGCGCCGGACGCGGCCGCGACCACCACCGTCTCGCCCGCCTGCGGCTTGCCGATCTCGAGCAGGCCCGTATAGGCGGTCATGCCGGGCATGCCGAGCACACCGACCGCGGTCGAGATCGGCGCGATCTTCGGATCGATCTTGGCGAGGCCCTTGCCGTCGGACAGCACATGCGTCTGCCAGCCCGCACGCGACAGCACGATGTCGCCCTTGGCAAAGGCCGGATTGTTGGACGCGACCACCTCGCTCACCGTACCGCCTTCCATCACCCCGCCGACCGGCACCGGTGCAGCATAGGACGGACCGTCGGCCATGCGGCCGCGCATATAGGGATCGAGCGACAGCCAGATGGTGCGCAGCAGCACTTCGCCCGCGCCCGGTGTCGGCGGCGTGTAATCCTCGAGCCTGAAATTGGCCGGCGTGGGCTCGCCATGCGGGCGCGAGGCAAGAACGATGCGCTTTCCTTGGGACATGCTGATTTCCTCTTGGGCTGATTGGTTCGTGGCGCACACGTAGTCATGCAATCCAGCTCCCCGCAAGGGAGATGGATTTGCTCTTTCGCACGCGCTTGTTTGAAATGTTGTTTGAAATGACGGGCATCATTTCGAGACGCAGCTAACCGCTAGCGTCGTCATTCCGGGGCGATCCGATAGGATCGAACCCGGAATCTCGAGATTCCGGGTCTGGTCCTTCGGATCGCCCCGGAATGACGTCGGTGGAATTACACCCCGCCCGGATAGTTCGGGGCTTCGCGCGTGATCGTCACGTCGTGGACATGGCTCTCGCGCAGGCCGGCGCCGGTGATGCGGACGAACTCGGCCTTGTCGTGGAAATCCTTGATGTCCTTCGCACCGACATAACCCATCGCCGCCCTGAGACCGCCTGCGAGCTGGTGCATCACGTTGCCGACCGGGCCCTTGTACGGCACCTGGCCCTCGATGCCCTCCGGCACGAGCTTCAGCGTGTCCTTGATGTCCTGCTGGAAGTAGCGGTCGGCCGAGCCCCGCGCCATTGCACCGACCGAGCCCATGCCGCGATAGGCCTTGTAGGAGCGGCCCTGCCACAGGAACACTTCGCCGGGCGTCTCGTCGGTGCCGGCGAGCAGCGAGCCGACCATCGCGATGTCGGCGCCGGCGGCGAGCGCTTTGGCGAGGTCGCCGGAATATTTGATGCCGCCGTCGGCGATCACGGGCACGTCGGCCTTCTTCGCCGCCGCCACCGCATCCATGATCGCGGTGAGCTGCGGCACGCCGACGCCGGCGACGATGCGCGTGGTGCAGATCGAGCCCGGGCCGATGCCGACCTTGATGCAGTCGGCGCCCGCATCGATCAGAGCCTGCGCGCCACCCTCGGTCGCGACGTTGCCCGCCACGACCTGTACCGCGTTGGAGAGCCGCTTGATTCGGTTGACGGCATTGAGCACGTGCCGCGAGTGACCGTGGGCGGTGTCGACCACGACGACGTCGACGCCGGCATCGATCAGCCGCTCGGTGCGCTCGTAGCCGGTCTCGCCGACCGTGGTGGCGGCGGCGACGCGCAGCCGGCCCTGCGCATCCTTGCAGGCAAGCGGATGGGCGACCGCCTTTTCCATGTCCTTCACGGTGATCAGGCCGACGCAGCGATATTGCTCGTCGACGACGAGCAGCTTTTCGATGCGATGCTGGTGCAGCATCCGCTTCGCCTCGTCCTGGCTGACACCCTCGCGCACCGTGACGAGGTTTTGGTGCGTCATCAGCTCCGAAACCTTTTGTCGCGGATCGGTTGCGAAGCGCACGTCGCGGTTGGTCAGAATGCCGACCAGCTTGCCCGGCACGTTCTTGCCCGCACCTGTTACGACCGGGATGCCGGAGATGCCGTGATCCTTCATCAGCGCCAGCGCGTCGGCCAGCGTGGCGTCGGGACCGATGGTCAGCGGGTTTACCACCATGCCGGACTCGAATTTCTTGACCTGCCGCACCTGAGCAGCCTGACCTTCGGGGTCGAAATTGCGGTGGATGACGCCGAGGCCGCCAGCCTGCGCCATGGCGATCGCCATCCGTGCCTCGGTGACGGTGTCCATCGCGGACGCCATGATCGGGATGTTGAGTTGGATCGCGCGGGTGACCCGCGAGCGAATATCGACTTCCGAGGGAAGAACGTCGGACAGACCGGGCTTCAGAAGCACATCGTCGAACGTGTAGGCTTCGCGGATAGCCTGAAATCCCGTGGCCATTGCCAACTCCTTATCTGCGGCCGCAGCCGCGAGGGTCTTACGGATGAACGCTACCTGCGGCGACGCTCGCTGCGTCACCGTCGAATCGGCGCCCATCGGTGGGGTTGACGCTGGTCGATAGCATGGCGGCATGACGAATCAAAGTGTTTGCCAGCCATGCACAGGCTTTTTACGGGCCGGTTCAGGGGACCCTGCAGCCCGCTTAGCGATATCCCTGCGGCGGCCCGTGCCGGCGGATCGCCTCGACCACCTCGCGGTGGCGCCGGTCCTCGCGCTTCATGTGGACCGCAATGACCGCATGGGCCGACGGCACCAGCAGCAAAACGTGAAAAAACAGGCCGAAAATCGCGCAAAACACGATCAGGACCAGATTGAAGATGGCCGAGAACGGCTGTCCGTTCAGGAGCAGCCCGATCGGCGGCAGCAGAGCGGCAAGGACGTAGATCACGGCACACCTCAGGCGCTGGCGGATGCATAGCAGCGTCACGCAGGATTTAGGGCGTTTGCCCGGTTCCGCAATAGCGTGGTCCGGGGCAGGATGATATGGCCCCCTCGCCCGCCTTTTTCAGCACGGCTGTCCTATTTTGATAAACAAGCAACGCCTGATCCCGCTCATCGTCGCTACCGCCCTGTTCATGGAAAACATGGATTCGACGGTGATCGCGACCTCGCTGCCGGCGATCGCCGCCGATATCGGCACCAGCCCCCTGACGCTGAAGCTTGCGATCACGTCCTATCTGCTGTCGCTCGCGGTGTTCATCCCGGCCAGCGGCTGGACCGCGGACCGCTTCGGCGCCCGCATCGTGTTTGCCGCCGCCGTCGCCGTGTTCATGCTGGGCTCGATCGGCTGCGCGCTGTCCTCCTCGGTGACCGATTTCGTATTCGCACGCATCCTGCAAGGCCTCGGCGGGGCCATGATGACCCCGGTCGGGCGGCTGGTGCTGCTGCGCTCGGTCGACAAGAGCGCGCTGGTCAACGCGATGGCCTGGGTGACGGTGCCGGCGCTGATCGGCCCGGTGATCGGGCCGCCGCTCGGCGGCTTCATCACCACCTATTTCTCCTGGCACTGGATCTTCCTGATCAACATCCCAATCGGGCTGCTCGGCATCTTCCTGGCGCTGAAATATATCGACCCGATCAAGAGCGAGGACCCTGAACGTTTCGACCTGGTGGGCCTGGTGCTCGCCGGCATCGGGCTCGCCGGCATCGCCTTCGGGCTGTCGGTCGCCGGCCTCAATCTGTTGCCGTGGCCGATCGTCGCCGGCCTGGTCGGGGTCGGCACGGTGTCGATGACGCTCTACCTCATCCACGCCCGGCGCACCGGTTCGCCGGTGCTTGATTTCGGGCTGCTGCGGCTGCCGACCATGCGGGCCTCGATCGTCGGCGGCTTCCTGTTCCGGCTCGGCATCGGCGCGTTGCCGTTCCTGCTGCCGCTGCTGATGCAGGTCGGCTTCGGCCTGTCGCCGTTCCAGTCTGGTCTTGTCACTTTTGCCTCGGCGGTCGGCGCCATGGGCATGAAGACGCTGGCGGCGCGCATCATCAAGGCCTTCGGCTTCCGCAACATGATGACGGTGAATGCGGTGGTCAGTTCGGCCTTCCTCGCCGCCTGCGCCCTGTTCACGATCTCGACGCCGCTGATGCTGATCTTCACCATCCTGGTGGTCGGCGGGTTCTTCCGCTCGCTGCAATTCACCGCGATCAACACCGTGGCCTATGCCGAGGTCGAGGCGCCGCAGATGAGCCGCGCCACTACCCTCGTCAGCGTCAACCAGCAGCTCGCGGTGTCCGCGGGCGTCGCCGTCGGTGCGTTCTCGGTCGAGACCACGCTGGCGCTGCATCACCAGACCGAGCTGTCCGCCGACGTGTTCGGACCGGCGTTCATCGTGGTGTCGCTGATCTCGGCAGCGTCCGCCTGGTTCTTCTGGCAAATGCCGGTTGATGCCGGCAACGAAATCGCCGGCCGCAAGGCGATCGACATCTCGAGCCGCAAGGGTGCCGAGAAGCGCGCCGCCACTGACGCCGTCAAGGCAGCGACCGAGGACACGCAGAACGCGCGGGATCAGCGGCTGGGGTAGGTTCAGTCCCGTCATTGCGAGCGAAGCGAAGCAATCCATGCCTCCGCGTCCGGAACGATAGCTTGCTTCGTCGCTACGCTCCTCGCAATGACGGCTGCTGCTGTCCCCGAAACCCCGTCGCCAGCACGTAGCGCTCGGAGGAATCCTGCCGGCTGGCGGACGGCTTGACGTGACGCACGCTGGCGAAATCGCGCTTCAGCTGTGTCACCAGCTCGGCGTCGGCGCCGCTCTGGAACACTTTCGCCAGGAACGTGCCGCCGGGATTGAGCACCTCGCCGGCAAAATGCGCGGCGGTCTCGACCAGGCCGATGATGCGCAGCTGATCGGTCTTGCGATGGCCCGTGGTGTTGGCGGCCATGTCGGACATCACGAAATCGGCGCGGCCGCCCATCATCGCGATAAGTTTTTCGGGCGCGTCATGGTCGAGGAAGTCGAGCTGCGCAAAGGTCACGCCGGGGATCTCGCCCATCTCCAGGAGATCGATCGCAACCACCTTGCCCTTGCCGTCGGCGGCACCGGTGCGCTTGGCCGCGATCTGGCTCCAGCCGCCGGGCGCGGCGCCAAGGTCGACGACGGTCATGCCCGGCTTGAGCAGGCGATATTTGTCATCGATCTCGAGCAGCTTGAACGCTGCGCGCGAGCGATAGCCCATCGCCTTGGCCTTGGCGACGTAGGGATCGTTGAGCTGGCGCTCGAGCCAGAGTTTTGACGACAGTTTTCGCTTGCCGCCGCTCTTGACCGTGACGTGCAGCCGCCCGGTGGTGTCTTTGGCCATTCCATTTTCTCTTCTCCCTCGCCCCGCTCTTGCGGGGAGAGGGTTGGGGTGAGGGGCTGCTTCCGCAATGAAGGTGAGAGATGCTTTCGTGGAGAGTTCCCCTCACCCGGATTGCATTGACATGCAATCCGGCCTCTCCCCGCAAGCGGGGCGAGGCAAAGGAAGCTCTAGCACGCCCGCAGTGCGCCGTCCTCGCGCATCATCTCGACCAGCATGCCCTCGCGCAGGCCGCGATCGGCAACCCGCAGCCGCGGCATCGGGAACGCGTTGCGGATTGCGTCGAGGATCGCGCAGCCGGCGAGCACGAGGTCGGCCCGCTCGACGCTGATGCAGTTGTTGTTGACGCGCGCCTCGTAGCTCATGCCGAGCAGCTTCTGGATCGTCGCGGTGACATCGCCATCGTTCATCCAGATGCCGTCGATGCGGCGCCGATCGTAGCGCGACAGATTGAGGAACACGCCGGCGAGCGTGGTCACGGTGCCCGAGGTGCCGAGCATGTGCATGTCGCGGAGATCGCGGCCGTGCTCGGCCGCGAACGGCGCGACGTGGCGGGCGACCTCATCGATCATCCGCGCATACATGTCCCTGGTGACGTTCTTGCCGCCGAAATGTTCGGCCAGCGTGACGACGCCGAGCGGGATCGACATCCACGCCTTGATGCGCGGCGGCGCATCTGGCGCGTCGGGATCGCGCTCGATCCGCACCAGCTCGGTCGAGCCGCCGCCGATGTCGAACAGGATGGCGCCCCGCCCCTTCGGATCGAGCAGCGGCGAGCAGCCGATCACGGCGAGCGTCGCCTCGGTCTCGCGATCAATCACCTCGAGCTCGATGCCGGTCTCGGCCGCGACGCGCGCGCGAAAGCTTTCGGCATTGCCGGCGGCGCGGCAGGCCTCGGTGGCGATCAGCCGCAGCCTGCGGGCCTTGCGATAGCGGATCTTGTCGCTGCAAATGGCGAGCGCGGCAATCGCCCGCTCGATCGCGGCCTCGCTGATCGAGCCGGTCGCGGCGATGCCCTCGCCGAGCCGGATGATCCGCGAGAATGAGTCGACCACGCGGAACCCGTCGCCGGTGGGACAGGCGATCAACAGCCGGCAATTGTTGGTGCCGAGGTCGAGCGCGGCGTAGACACCGCTTTCCGCGGCCGCCGCAATCAGCCCTGACGGGGCTTCGCCGGCCGGAGGGCCGTCACAAAGCCGCACATAGTCATTCATCAAAACACTGTCTTTCCGCAGGACCCCAAGGGCAATCCAGGGGGATTCTCGGGGCCTGCCGAATAATTGTCCGCTCACGGAAACTTTAGCAGCGTCAAAGCCCTGCGCAAACTCCGTTCACATTGGGTCCATGCCCAATCGGGCGTTGTCGTTAAGGGGGGCGTGCGTTATCTCGTCTTCGCCCCCAAACTCCAGCAAATCCGGGCATTTCAGGTCATTTTCGATGCAAGATCATACGCCGCCCGCCTCTCTCGAAAACGCTATCGCACTGCAAAAATACGGTGTCGGACAGCCTGTTCGACGAAAGGAGGACGACACCCTGGTGCGCGGCAAGGGCAAATACACCGACGATTTCTCCCTTCCCGGCCAGGTCTATTGCTGGATGGTCCGCTCCTCCCATGCACACGGCATCATCAAGGGGATCGACACGGAAGCCGCCAAGGCGATGCCGGGCGTGCTCGGCGTCTGGACCGGCGGCGACCTTGCGGCCGCGGGCTACAACCCCTTCACCTGCGGCCTGCCGCTGAAGAACCGCGACGGCTCGCCGCTCAAGCAGACCAACCGCCCCGCGCTCGTGACCGACAAGGTGCGCTTCGTCGGCGATCCCGTCGCCTTCGTGGTGGCAGAGACCGCGGCGCAGGCCCGCGACGCTGCGGAAGCCGTCGAGGTCGACGTCGAGCCGCTGCCGGCGGTGACGGACGCGGCCGAAGCGACCAAGCCCGGCGCGCCGCAGCTCTATGACAACATCCCCGATAACGTTGCGCTCGATTATCATTATGGCGACACCGCCAGGATCGAGGCGGCGTTCGCCGCCGCCGCGCATGTCACAAAACTCGACATCGTCAATACTCGCGTCGCCGTGGTCTCGATGGAGCCGCGCGTCGCGCTAGCACATTACGACAAGAAGACCGAACGCTTCACGCTGCAGGTGCCGACCCAGGGCGTCTCCGGCAACAAGGCGATCCTGGCGCGGCTGCTCAACGTGCCCGCCGAAAAGGTCCGCATCCTCACCGGCAATGTCGGCGGCTCGTTCGGGATGAAGAACCTCAACTATCCCGAATACACCTGCATCGCGCATGCGGCGCGCCAGCTCGGCCGCCCGGTGAAGTGGCTGGACGAGCGCTCGACCAGCTTCTTGTCCGACAGCCAGGGCCGCGCGCAGCTGATCCATGCCGAGCTCGCGCTCGATGCCGAGGGCAAGTTCCTCGCGGTGCGGCTCTCCGGCTACGGCAATCTCGGCGCCTACATCACCGGCGTCGCGCCGGGCCCGCTGTCGCTCAACACCGGCAAGAACCTCGCCAGCGTCTATCGCACGCCGCTGCTCGGCGTCGACATCAAGACGGTTTTGACCAACACCACGCTGATGGGCGCCTATCGCGGCGCCGGCCGGCCCGAGGCGAATTACTACATGGAGCGGCTGATCGACGCCGCCGCCGACGAGATGGGCATCAACCGCTTCACGCTGCGCAAGCGCAACTTCATCAAGCCCTCGCAGCTGCCCTTCCCGGCCGCCTCCGGCGTCACCTATGACAGCGGCGATTTCGCCGGCGTGTTCCAGAAGGCGCTGGAGATCTCCGACTACGAGAACTTCGCCAAGCGCAAGAAGGAGAGCAAAAAGAGCGGCAAGCTGCGCGGCATCGCCGTCGGCTCCTATCTCGAGGTCACCGCGCCGCCGAGCGGCGAGCTCGGCAAGATCACCTTCGAGCCGGATGGATCGGTGAATCTCACCACCGGCACGCTGGATTACGGCCAGGGCCACGCCACGCCGTTCGCGCAGGTGCTGTCCGAGCAGCTCGGCGTTCCCTTCGAGAAGATCACGCTCGAACAGGGCGACAGCGATCTGGTGCGCTTCGGCAACGGCACCGGCGGCTCGCGCTCGATCACCGCGACCGGACAGGCGATCGTCGAGGCGTCCGCCCTCGTCGTCGAGAAGGGCAAGAAGGCCGCCGCGCACATGCTGGAGGCATCAGAGGCCGACATCGAATTTGGCCAGGGCCGCTTCACCATCGCCGGCACCGACCGTTCGATCGGCATCATGGAGCTCGCCGAGCGGATGCGCGACAGCAAGATGCCCGAGGGCACGCCGGAGACGCTCGACGTCGATCATGCCACCAAGGAGACGGCGTCGACCTTCCCGAACGGCTGCCATGTCGCCGAGGTCGAGATCGATCCCGACACCGGTGTGACGCGGATCGTGCGTTACTCGGCGGTCAACGATTTCGGCACCGTGGTCAACCCGATGATCGTCGCCGGCCAGCTCCACGGCGGCGTGGCGCAGGGCATCGGCCAGGCGCTGATGGAGGAAGTCAGTTACGACGGCTCGGGCCAGCCGATCACCGGCTCGTTCATGGACTACGCGCTGCCGCGCGCCGGCGACGTGCCGTCGATGCTGGTCGGCGATCATCCCTCGCCGGCGAAGTCCAATCCGCTCGGCACCAAGGGCTGCGGCGAAGCCGGCTGCGCCGGCAGCCTGGTCTGCATCGTCAACGCCGTGGTGGACGCGCTGTCGGAGTACGGCATCAAGCACATCAACATGCCGCTGACGCCCGAACGCGTCTGGCGCGCGATCCAGGATGCCAAGGCGAAGGCGGCGTAAGGGCGTATTGCCCGCCGCCGCAAACACCACTGTCATCGCCCGCGAAAGCGGGCGATCCAGTATTCCAGAGACAGCAGTTCTTGAGCCGAGCGACCGCGGCGTACTGGATCCCCCGCATGCGCGGGGTATGACATCCGTTGGTGCTCGGCGTTCTTGCGCCTGCCTGCGCCGCCGCCCGTTCAGGTCCGATCAAGCCAACGTCTTCAGTGCGCGATCCAGAAACTCCAGACGGTCCTGCCCCCAGAAAATCTCGCCGGACGGCAGCACGTAGCTCGGCGCGCCGAACACGCCGGCTTTCAGCGCATCCTGGGTGTTCTGCTCATAGAGCCGGTCGAGCTCGGCATCTGACGGAGCGCCTGCGCGCAAGGCCGCAGTGTCCAGGCCGGCGCGTTGCGCGGCAGCCGACATGACATCGGCGTCGGAGAGCGCCTCCTCGCGCTCCCAGATGGCGCGGCCGAACTCCAGCGAAAGGCGATGGGCGTCCTTGCCCTGCAGGGCAGCAGCGATGACGAGACGCTCCGCCGCAAGGTCATCGCTCGGAAAATGCTTGGGCTCGATGTTGAGCGGAATGCCCCTCACCTCGCGCCAACGCCTCAGCTCGACCAGCCGGTAGGCTTGCCGTTGCGGCGAGCGCTTTGGCAGCGGCAGGCCACCGGTCTGCTCGAAGATCGGACCGAACTTGCAGGGCTTGGCGTTAACGGTCGCGCCATGGCGTCGCGCGATCTCGGCAAACGGTGCGCTGCCCATAAACGTCCAAGGCGAGTTGAGCGACAGATAATAGTCAATGATGACCGACATCTACGCCGCCGCCTGCTCGCGCGGTTGGGTGATCGCGATGTGCCAGCAATGCCCGAGCGGCACGCCATTGCCGAGCACGAGCGCGTCGAGCTCGACGAAGCGGTGGCCCTTCTTGTCGTAATTGCCGGTGACCTTGGCGCGCGCGGTCAGCTCGTCGCCGATCTTGCCGGCCGACAATAGCTGCATGCGGGTGCCGACATGGATCCAGGGTCCGAGGATCGCGTTGTCGACCAGCACCTTGTTCATCATCCGCGGTAGCAGGCCGGGATGGCCGAGACCTTCGCGCAAGTAGATCGGGTCGGTCTCGCGGATATCGGCGAGATATTCCTTGGCGGCATCGCCGGACCAGTCGCGCGGGATCACGCCGAGCCACTTGCCCTCTTCATAGGACGACGCGCTGACCGGCTTGCGCTCGGCGACGGCGGGGACCTGCTTGTAATCGTCGAGCACAAATTTTGGAGCAGAGGCCGGCAGCGACGCGGTGCCGGTGGCGCAGAGCTCGCCGCGGCTATGGAGCTCGATCGTGAGCCCATTGCCGGTCTCCCGTCCGGTCAATTCCGCGATCTCGCCGTCATAGACCGGCTTGACGAAGCGGGCATCGATCAGACCACGATCCAGGAAATCGCGGCCCCACTTCTCGACCGGCAGATGCATCATGTAGGCCATCACGTCGACGCCGGGCACCAGCCCGCCGGAAAAGCCGAACTTCCGCGCCACCGTGTCGTCGTGGATCTTGTTCTCCGACAGTTTCGAGGTGTTGTAGGCCGAGACGCGGTAGGTCTGCATGGCGCCTGAAGACATGGGGTTTTCCCTTATTTCCGTTGTTTTTCTGGTGACAATGGTAGTCGAACAAAGAGGCATGGCAAGCCTCTCGTTTTGCTCGCAATTTTCCGCACCATGGAGTACACGCAGGCCGCGCCCGCCAACCAATGAATCGATGACTGAAACCCCTGCCCAAACCCGCATCTATGTCGACGCCGACGCCTGCCCGGTGAAGGACGAAATCTATCGCGTCGCGATCCGGCTCGGCGTGCCCGTCAGCGTGGTCGCTGGCAATTTCATCCGCGTGCCGCAGGATCCGCTGATCGAGCGCATCGCCGCCGGTTCCGGAATGGATGCCGCCGACGACTGGATCGCGGAACGCGCGCATGAGGGCGACGTCGTGATCACAGCGGACATTCCGCTGGCGAGCCGCTGCGTCAAGGCCGGCGCCGACGTGATCGCGCCGAACGGCAAGCCGTTCACCGAACAATCGATCGGCATGACGCTCGCGGTGCGCAATTTGATGACCGACCTGCGCTCGTCCGGCGAAATAACCGGCGGCCCGAAATCATACTCGCCGCGCGACCGCTCGACCTTCCTGTCGACGCTCGACCAGACCATCCGCCGCATCCAGCGCCGCCGCGCCGAGCAGGCGCCGGCAAACGGGAACTAGCGCGATGGCCCCACCGCTTATTCAGCTCAAGGACATCAGCCTGACGTTCGGCGGCACGCCGCTGCTGTCAGGCGTCGAACTGTCGGTCTCCGCGGGCGAGCGCGTCTGCCTGATCGGCCGCAACGGCTCCGGCAAGTCGACCTTGCTGCGCATCGCCGCCGGCCTGGTCGAGCCTGATGGGGGCAGCCGTTTCGTGCAGCCCGGCGCCACCATCCGCTATCTGCCGCAGGAGCCGGATTTCGGCGACCACAAGACGACGCTGGCCTATGTCGAGGCCGGGCTTGGCCCCGGCGACGACCATTACCAGGCGCGCTATCTGCTCGAACAGCTCGGCCTCAGCGGCGAGGAGGATCCGGCGCACGTCTCTGGCGGCGAGGCGCGCCGCGCGGCGCTGGCACGCGTGCTGGCGCCCTCGCCCGATATCCTGCTGCTGGACGAGCCGACCAACCATCTCGATTTGCCGACCATAGAATGGCTCGAAGGCGAATTGGAGAGCCGGCGCTGCGCGCTGGTGCTGATCAGCCACGACCGCCGCTTCCTCACCAATCTGTCGCGCACCACCGCGTGGCTCGACCGCGGCCAGATCCGGCAGATCGAACGCGGCTTTGGCGCCTTCGAAGCGTGGCGCGACGAGGTGCTGGCCGAGGAAGAGCGCGAGCAACACAAGCTCGACCGCAAGATCGTCAACGAAGAACACTGGCTGCGCTACGGCGTCTCCGGCCGCCGCAAGCGCAACGTCAAGCGGCTCGGCAATCTCTTTGCGCTGCGCGACCAGCGCCGCGACTACCGCGGCGCCACCGGCAATGCCACGCTCGCCGCCGCCGAGGCCGAGAAATCCGGCCGCCTCGTGATCGAGGCGAAGACCATCACCAAGGCCTATGGCGAGCGCACGATCGTCGATACCTTCTCGACCCGGATCCAGCGCGGCGACCGCGTCGGCATCGTCGGCCCGAACGGCGCCGGCAAGACCACACTCGTGCATCTCTTGATCGGCAACGATCCGCCCGACTCCGGTTCGGTGCGGCTCGGGGCCAATATCGAGATGGCAACGCTCGACCAGCATCGCGAAAGCCTCGATCCGAAGCTGACCTTGGCCGAGGCTTTGACGGGCGGCCGCGGCGATCACGTGATGGTCGGCGACAAGTCAAAGCACGTGATCGGCTACATGAAGGATTTCCTGTTCGCGCAGGAGCAGCGCGGCACGCCGCTGGAGGCGTTGTCCGGCGGCGAGCGCGGCCGCCTGATGCTCGCGCGCGCGCTCGCCAAGCCGTCGAACTTGCTGATCCTGGACGAGCCGACCAACGACCTCGATCTCGAAACCCTCGACGTGCTCGAGGACATGCTCGGCGACTACGAAGGCACCGTGATCCTGATCAGCCACGACCGCGACTTCCTCGACCGCGTGGTGACGTCGGTGATCGTGCCCGAAGGCCAGGGCCGCTGGATCGAATATGCCGGCGGCTACTCCGACATGCTGGCGCAGCGCGGCGCCGACGTGAAGCGCGAGACGGTGAAGGCAGACGCCGCCATCGAGGAGAAAAAGGAAGCCAGGGCCGCCGCACCCGAAGCGGCACCGAGGCGACGGCTGAGCTTCAACGAGAAGCACGCGCTGGAGACATTGCCGAAGACCATCGACAAACTGCACGCCGAGATCGCAAAGCAGCAGAAGCTGCTCGACGATCCCGACCTCTATGCGAAGGATCGCAAAAAATTCGATGCAGCTTCAGCGGCGATCGCCAAGGCGCAAGACGAGCTTGCCGCCGCCGAGGACCGCTGGCTCGAGCTCGAAGTGCTCCGCGAAGAGATCGAGCAGGCATGAGCATGATGATTCCTGCCGTCATTGCGAGCGAAGCGAAGCAATCCATTTCGCCGCTTGCGGAGAGATGGATTGCTTCGTCGCTGCGCTCCTCGCAATGACAGAACGCTGAACCGGAGTTGACCCGATGACCACGCCCCTCGCCGCCAAGATCGCCAAGGAGTACGGCACGCCCTGCGCCGTGATCGACATGGACCGGGTTGAGCGCAACATCGCGCGCATCCAGAAGGCCTGCGACGAGGCCGGTGTCGCCAACCGGCCGCATATCAAGACGCACAAGAACCCGATGCTGGCACAGCTGCAGATCAAGGCCGGCGCCAAGGGCATCACCTGCCAGAAGCTCGGCGAGGCCGAGATCATGGCCGACAGCGGCATCGACGACATCCTGATCAGCTACAATCTGCTCGGCGACGAGAAGATGGCGCGGCTCGGCGCGCTGCAAGGCAAGGCCAACGTCACCGTCGCGGCCGACAATTCAGTCGTGATCGGCGATCTGCCGAAGGCAGCAGCCGCCTCGGGGCGTCCGCTGTCGGTCGTGGTCGAATGCGACACCGGGCGCAAGCGCGCCGGCGTCGAGACCCCGGCCGAGGCGATCGCGCTGGCGCGCGAGATCGCAGCTTCGAAGGGCCTGAGCTTCGCGGGCTTCATGCTGTATCCGACCGAGACCGGCTGGGCGGATGCGCAGAAATTCTACGACGAGGCGCTGGCCGGCGTGCGCGCCCACGGCCTCGATGCGACCATCGTCTCGACCGGCGGCACGCCGAACCTCGTCAATCTCGGCAAACTGAAGGGCGGCACCGAGCACCGCTTCGGCACCTACATCTACAACGACCGCATGCAGGTCGCGGCCGGCGTTGCCTCCTGGGACGACTGCGCGCTGCATATCTATTCCACCGTCGTCAGCCGCGCCGGCCCCGAGCGCGGCATCCTCGATGCCGGCTCCAAGACGCTGACCTCGGACACCGGCGGCCTCGAAGGCCACGGCCTGATCCTCGAACATCCCGAGGCCAAGATCGCACGCTTCGCCGAAGAGCACGGCTTCCTCGACTTGTCCCGCAGCAACACGCGGCCCAACGTCGGCGACGTCGTGCGGATCGTGCCCAATCACGTCTGTGTCGTCGTCAACATGATGGACGAGGTCGTGATGGTGCGCGGCGACGAGATCATCGGCGCGCTGCCGGTAACGGCGCGCGGCAAGCTGCGCTGATCTGAGCGCCCGCGCATCCTTCGAGGCTCGCTCCGCTCGCACCTCAGGACGACGCTCTCTAGAAGCAAGAACGCTCTCTCGAAGCCGTCACCCTGAGGTGCCGGAGCGAAGCGGAGGCCTCGAAGGGCGACGGCGGCAACGGGTTGCGAGACGAAGAATGCCTGCTACCCGCGAATAAGCGCCTGCAGCTCGCGGTCGAGCGCATCGCGAAACACCTCGATCGGCCGCGCCAGGCGGCCGGCGGGCGGACGGTGCACGATCCAGGCGCGCACCGCCGGATTGAAATCCGCGATCCTCACGGTCTTGAGCCGGCTGCGGATCGGGCTTCGTTTCAGCGCCACCGGCGTGACGAGGCCGATGCCGAGCCCGCGCGCCACCAGCGACAAGCGTAATTCGCTGTCGAGCGCCTCGACCGCGATGTTGAACGGCAAATGCGCGGCATCGAAATGGCGCTTCAGCGTCTGGCGGAAGCCGCAGCCGTCCTGGTTGATCACCCACCCGGTCCGCGACAGCCATTCGAGGTCGACGAATTTCGGCGTCTTCATCTCACGCGCGACCACGAATACCACCGGCTGCGCGCCGAGATCGGAGGCCTCGAGATCGTCGGGCGGCGCGGTGCCATCGGGCAGGCAGATCGCCGCGGCGTCAAGTTCGTTGCGGCTGATCCGCTCCATGTGATTGGGTGACCAGCCCGAGACGACGCGCAGTGCGAGCGCGGGGAATTCGCCGCGCACCGCATCGAGCGGACCGGTGAGCCCGGCCTCCGACAGAAACGGCGTCAAGCCGAGCCTGAACTCGCCGCGCACCACGCCGTCATTGGCGACGCCTGACTTGAGGTCGTCGAGCATGCGCAGCACGCGGCGGCCCTGCTCATAGGCCTCGATCCCCGCAGCCGTCGGCTTCAGCGGCTTCGACAGCCGGTCGAGCAGCTGCGCGCCCAGCATCTCCTCGAGGTTCTGAATCCGCCGCGTCACGCCCGGCTGGGTCAGGTTCAGTCGCGCTGAGGCCGCGACGATCGATCCGGTCTCCACTACGGCGACGAACGCCACAAGGTCATGGGTGTTCATAACAATCTCGCATATTCTTTATCATCTTATTTGAATTGTAGCATATTGTTCCGATCCCCTAAAGGGGTCTCGCCACTCCATCGCGAGGTCCCATGACGATTTCCGAAGCCACCAAGCTCTCCCCGGCGCGCGCCGTCTCGGTGCGTCCCCTGATCTGGATCGGCGCCATCACCACCGGCACCGTCGTTACCAACCTGTTTGCCCCGCAGATCCTGGTCGGCCTGATGAGCCGCTCGCTCGACATGACCGCGCTGCAGGCCGGCCTGATCTCGACGCTCACCCTGCTCGGCTACGCGCTCGGGTTGTTGCTGCTGGTGCCGCTGGTCGATCTCGTCGAGAACAAGCGGCTGATCCTGCGCACGCTGGCCTGCGCCATCGTCGCCGCGATCGGCACCGCAATGGCGCCGACGCCGCTGATCTTGTTGGCCGCCACCTTCATCCTCGGCGCCTCCTGCGCCGCGATCCAGATGGTGGTGCCGCTGGTCGCCTCGATGGTGCCGCCGGAGCGCCGCGGACAGGCGATCGGCGATGTCATGAGCGGGTTGATGATCGGCATCCTGCTGTCGCGGCCGCTGGCGAGCCTGATCGCGGACAGTTGGAACTGGCGCGGCTACTATCTCACCTCGGCCGTGCTGATGACCGTGCTCGGTTGCGCGCTGGCGCGCTATCTGCCGACGCTGCAGCCCGCGGCGAAGGTCAGCTACGGCGCGCTGCTGCGTTCATTCCCAAGATTGCTACGCGAGGAGCCGGTGCTGCGCGTTCGTTCCTGGACCGCGGCGCTGGTGATGGCATCGTTCACCGCGTTCTGGGCGGCTGTCGCGCTGCGGCTGCCGGATGCGCCGTTCAAGCTCGACGCCAAGGGGATAGCACTGTTCGCGCTGATCGGCGTTGCGGGCGCGGCCGCGACTCCGGTCGCCGGTCGCTGGGGCGACCGAGGTTTCGCGCGGCCGTTGCTGATCGTCTCGCACCTCCTCATCGCCGGCGCGCTCGTGCTGTGCGCCTGGGCCGGCATGATCGAGTCGCGGATCGTTGCCCTTTCGCTGCTTGGCGTCGGCGCCGTGTTGCTCGATTTCGGCATTACCACCGACCAGACGCTCGGCCGCCGCGCCGTCAATCTGTTGCAACCCGAGGCCCGCGGCCGGATCAACGGCCTGTTCGTGGCGCTGTTCTTCATCGGCGGCGCGGTCGGTGCGGCGGCGGCGTCCGCGGCGTGGAGTTTTGGTGGATGGACGGCGGTCTGCGCGGTGGCTGCGACGTTCGGTGTGCTCGGGTTCATCACCGACATTGCGACGAAGACGGGATCGGAATGAGTTGTCCGGCTCCGATGCGTGGGGCCCCCGCGCATCCTTCGAGGCTCGCTTCGCGAGCACCTCAGGATGACGCTCTCTCGAAGACAAGAGCTCTCTCGAAGCCGTCACCCTGAGGAGCCGTAGCGCAGCGGAGGCCTCGAAGGGCGGCGGCGGGCTACGCGATGCCGACGTAACGTAACGCGCCCTTCCCCGCTGCGGCGCCCGTTGCGAACGACGCCTGCAACAGGTAGCCGCCGGTCGGTGCTTCCCAGTCGAGCATTTCGCCAGCGGCGAAAACGCCGGGCAGCCGACGCAGCATGAAATGCGCGTCCAGCTCGCTGAAGACGATCCCGCCGGCGCTCGAGATCGCCCGATCGATCTGCGCGATGCCCGTGAGCTGAACCGGAATCGCGTTGATCAGCTGCGCAAGCTCCGCCGGCGAGAACGATGCCAGTGGCCGGCCAGACGCAATCGCGGCCTCCTGCATCAGGCCGATGCCGACGGGAGAGAGTTGCGCCGCCTTGCGCAGGAAATTCGCGAGCGACTGCTTGCCGCGCGTCCCGGACAGGCGGGTGGTCAGCGCGGCGGCGTCGAGGTCCGGCCGCAGCGCGATCGTCAGCGTCGGCTGCCCGATACCCAGCACCGCCTCACGCAATTCCGCGGACAGCGCGTAGATGGCGCCGCCTTCGATGCCCGTGCGGGTGACGACGGCCTCGCCGCGCACCGTGTGCGGACCAATCGTCAATGCGATGCCCTTCAGCGGCTGCCCTTCGAAGCGATCACGGAAGACATCCGACCACGCGACCGCGAAGCCGGAATTGGCCGGCCGCATCGGTGCGACGGCGATGCCCTTCGCTGCGACGGTCACCGTCCACGTCCCGTCGGAGCCAAGCCGCGGCCAGCTTGCGCCGCCGAGTGCAAGCACCGACGCGTCGGCATTGACCACGCGCGGACCATCCGGCGTTGCAAACAACAATCCGCCGATCTCGTCCCACCCAATCCAGCGATGCCTGAACGCAAACGCAACGCCCGCGGCATCGAGCCGCCGCAGCCAGGCACGCAGCAACGGCGATGCCTTGAACACTTTTGGAAACACGCGGCCGCTGGTGCCGACGAAGGTGGGCTGCCCCAGCGCCGCGCTCCAGGCGCGCAAGGCGTCGGGCGGAAACGCCTCGACCGCGGTCGCCAGATGCGGCATCGCCTCGCGATAGCGCGCGAGGAAATCCGGCAGCGGCTCGCTGTGCGTGAGATTGAGCCCGCCGCGCCCGGCCATCAGGAGCTTGCGGCCGGCCGACGGCATCGCGTCGTAGACGGTGACCTGTGCGCCACCCGCCGCAAGGGTTTCCGCCGCCATCAGGCCGGCGGGACCGGCTCCGATGACGGCGACACTCATGCTCAGAGCTTGATCCCGGCCCGCGCAGCGGCCTGGGCGACATACTTCTGTGTCTGCTCGAACGCGCCCTGCAGCGCCTTCGCGGTCGACATGTCGCTTATCGCGTTGAAGTGCGCGGCAACGCCGTCGGGCGTCCATTCGGATTGCGGCAGGTTGACGCCTTCGGTCTCCAGCACGCGGATGACAGCGAACGAGCCGGCACCGGCGCCCATGATGGTGCGGGTCGGCGCTTCCTCCGAGAGCAGGAATTCGACCGCGGGCGTGATCGCTTCCGGCTTCATCAGTTGCAGCGCCTGCGGCGGCAGCAGTTCCTCGGTCATCCGGGTCGCAGCCGTCGGCGAGACGGTGTTGACCTTGATGTTGTTCTTGCGGCCCTCTTCGGCGAGCACGTTCATCAGGCCGACCATGCCGGCCTTCGCCGCGCCGTAATTGGCCTGGCCGAAATTGCCGAACAGGCCGGACGAGGAGGTCGTCAGCACGATGCGGCCATAGTTGCGCTCACGCATGCCGGCCCACACCGCCTTGCAGCAATAGAAGGTGCCGGTGAGATGCACGTCGAGCACCTTGGCCCAGTCGGCGACCTCGAGCTTGGTGAACGACTTGTCGCGCAGGATGCCGGCATTGGCGCAGAGCAGGTCGACGCTGCCCCACTCCTTGGTGGCGCGCTCGACCATCGCGGTGACCTGCTCGAAGTTCGAGACGTCGGCGCCGTCGGCCATCGCGGTGCCGCCCGCCTTACGGATCTCCTCGACCACGGTCTCGGCCGGCGACAGCGAACCACCGGTGCCGTCGCGCGCGCCACCGAAATCGTTGACCACGACCTTGGCGCCGCGGCTGGCGAGTCCCAGCGCGTGCGCCCGCCCAAGACCATTGCCCGCGCCGGTGACGATAGCGACGCGTCCGTCAAACCTGATTGCCATGCCTGTCGTTCCTGCTCTGACTACCCTTCTCCCCTTGTGGGAGAAGGTGGCGCGCGACAGCGCGCCGGATGAGGGGTTCTCTCCACGGATGAGCACGCGGAGAGAGACCCCTCACCCGGCTCCATCTCGCTCCGCTCGACTGCGCCACTCTCTCCCGCAAGGGGAGAGGGTGAGTGCTCGAACGGCATGAAAAGGTTGGGGACTTTTGAGCAGCGATGCATGGCCGGGTCAAGCCCGGCCAAG
Source organism: Bradyrhizobium sp. ma5 (assembly GCF_042258955.1). NCBI lineage: Bacteria > Pseudomonadati > Pseudomonadota > Alphaproteobacteria > Hyphomicrobiales > Nitrobacteraceae > Bradyrhizobium > Bradyrhizobium sp. ma5. The sequence continues at coordinate 3,965,280 of NZ_CP170156.1, read as the reverse complement.
ACCAAAGAAGGCCAGACCCAAGCCGGCCACCGGGCGCGCTAGACGGAAGGGGTCATCGATCCGCAGGGTTTCAGGCTTTTGAGCAGGTGCCCGCTCCAGCACTCGTGATGCTCCTGGGCGTAGCTCAGCGAGCCAATCAAAATCAAACCGACCACGACAAGTCCGGCGACGATGTTCTGCACCATGGCTGCCACTCCCGGGACCGCACCGCCTCAACGGAGGCATGATGGACACCAGGGATCAAAGCCGTCAATGCGCTATGTGGATCAGGCGAGCAACTCACCGCCTCTGAAAGAGGGTTGCGACGGGCTCGCTCCACCTCTCCCGCTTGCGCGAAAGGTGGAGCTACTCAACCATTCCTTAGCTGAAGTAGATCAGGCCGAGCCAGTCGGCGACCAGCGCGGGCTTCTCCTCGCCCTCGATCTCGACCGTGACATTGGTGCGCGACAGCAGTTCCTTCGGCTTGCGCAGCGTGGCTTCGGCCAGCACGAAGCGGCCGCGAACGCGCTTGCCCGAGCGCACCGGCGAGATGAAGCGGAGCTTGTCGAAGCCGTAATTGACGCCCATCGCGGTGCCCTCGAGCACCGGCATCACCTCGTAGGACATGATCGACAGCAGCGACATCGTCAGGAAGCCATGGGCGATCGTGGTACCGAACGCGGTCTCCTTCTTCGCGCGCTCGGGATCGACGTGGATGAACTGGTGATCCTCGATCACGTCAGCATAGGTGTCGATGCGGCCCTGATCGAGCAGGTGCCATGAGGACACGCCGATCTCCTTGCCGACCATGCCCTGGTAGGTTTCCAGCGACACCGGCGGCTTCTTCCAGACTTCGTTCATTGGCTAACCTCCGCTAACCGGAGGTCCGCACCTTCTGCAGCTCCGGAAATTCTTCCTCGCGGAACTCGGCTCCGCGCAACGCATCGCTTCTGACATCGTCATGTTCGAGCCGGCGCAACTGCACCCGACGGATTTTTCCAGAAATCGTCTTTGGCAGTTCGGTGACCAGCTCGATCTTGCGGATGCGTTTAAACGGTGCGAGCCGCGTGTGCAAATGCTTGAAGATCGACAGCGCCGTTTCCGGGGTGCGTTCGACGCCGGAGACCAGCAGCACATAGGCCTTGGGGACCGCCAGCCGGATCGGGTCCGGGCTCGGCACCACGGCGGCTTCCGCCACCGCGTCGTGCTCGAGCAGCACGCTCTCCAGCTCGAACGGCGAGATGCGGTAGTCCGAGGATTTGAACACATCGTCGGTGCGGCCGACGAAGGTCAGATAGCCCTCGTCATCGGTGAACACGACGTCGCCGCTGCGATAGATCTCGCCGTCGGTGCCGATCAGTCTGCCGTCGTCGCCCTGATAGCCCTGCATCAGGCCCGCCGGCCGGTCCGCGCCGAGCAGCAAGGTCACCTCGCCCTCCTTCGCGGCATGGCCGTCATTGTCGGTGACCTGGACGCGATAGCCCGGCAGCGGCCGGCCCATCGAGCCGACCTTCACCTTCTGCCCCGGCGAGTTGCCAGCAAGCGCCGTGGTCTCGGTCTGGCCGTAGCCGTCGCGGATGGTCAGCCCCCAGGCCGATTTGACCTGGTCGATGATCTCGGGGTTGAGCGGTTCGCCGGCGCCGCACACTTCACGCAGGCTCACCTTGAAGTCCGACAGTTGCTCCTGAATGAACATCCGCCACACCGTCGGCGGCGCGCACAGCGTGGTGACGCCGCAGCGGCCGATGATCGCGAGCAGTCCCTTCGCCTCGAAGCGCGGCTGGTTGGCGATGAAGATCGTCGCTCCGGCATTCCACGGCGCGAAGAAGCAACTCCAGGCGTGCTTGGCCCAGCCGGGCGAGGAGATGTTGAGATGGATGTCGCCGGGCTGCAGGCCGATCCAGTACATGGTCGAGAGATGGCCGACCGGATAGCTGCGCTGGCTGTGCCGTACCAGTTTCGGCTTGGCCGTGGTGCCCGAGGTGAAATACAGCAGCATCGGGTCGTCGGCCTTGGTCGGGCCATCGGGCGTGAAGGCGTCCGACGCCTTCGACGCATCCTCGAACGGCAGCCAGCCGTCCTGCGCCTGCGAGGCGCCGACCACCATGCGCAACAGTCTGTCGCCGCCGAGGCCTGCGAACTTCGCGACCTGATCCTGCGTCGCGACCACCGCCTTCGCCTTGCCGCGATCGAGCCGGTCGCGCAATTCATCCGCGGTCAACAGCGTGGTCGCGGGGATCACGACCACGCCGAGCTTCATCGCCGCCAGCATGGTCTCCCACAGCGGCACGACATTGCCGAGCAGCAGCAACAGATGGTCGCCGCGCTTCAGTCCCTGCGCGCGCAGAAAGTTCGCGACCCGGTTGGAGCGGCGCGACAGCTCGGCGAACGACAGCTTGGTCTCGTTGCCGCTGGCGGCATCGACGATCCACAGCGCCGGCCGATCGCGGCTGTCGGCGTTGTGCGCCAGTACGGCGTCGAACCAGTCGAGCGCCCAGTTGAACGGCACGGGATCCGGCCAGCGAAATCCCTTCACCGCCGTGTCGTAGTCGGTGCGGTGCTTGAGCAGAAAGGCGCGTGCGTCCTGAAATGTGGTCATGGGGTCTCACCGCGTTCACCGCCGTCATCCTGAGGAGCCGCGCGAGGCGCGGCGTCTCGAAGGATGGCCACAAGCGGTCGACCATCATCCTTCGAGGCTCGCAAGCGCTCGCACCTCAGGATGACGGCCTTATTTCCCTGCAAGTCCTCTAACGTGCTGGATAATTCCAGAAAAGTCGACCCCGCCATGGCCCGACGCGTCGAAGGCCTTATAGAGTTCCTGCGCGTGCTTGCCGAGCGGCGTCACGGCGCCGGCGGCATGGGCGGCGTCCTGCGCCAGCGTCAGGTCCTTCACCATCAGGTTGGAGGCGAAACCCGGCTTGTAATCGTTGTTGGCCGGCGAGGTCGGCACTGGACCTGGAACCGGGCAATAGGTTGTCAGCGACCAGCACTGCCCCGACGAGGTCGAGGCGACGTCGAACAGCGCCTGATGCGACAGGCCGAGCTTTTCGGCGAGCACGAAGGCCTCGCCGACCGCGATCATCGAAATGCCCAATATCATGTTGTTGCAGATCTTGGCCGCCTGCCCTGCGCCGCCGGCGCCGCAATGCACGATCTTCTTGCCCATGTTGGCCAACATCGGCTGCGCCGCGGCGAACGCCTTCGCCTCGCCGCCGCACATGAAGGTTAGCGTCGCGCCCTTGGCGCCGCCGGTGCCGCCGGACACCGGCGCATCGACCGAGGCCATGCCGTGCTTGGCGGCGAGCGCATGGGCCTGCTTGGCGCTTTCGACGTCGATGGTCGAGCAGTCGATGATCAACGCGCCCTTGCCCATCGCCGGGAGCACCTCGTTCCAGACGCCGAGCACATGCTTGCCGGCCGGCAGCATGGTGATCACGACATCGGCGCCCTTCACCGCGCCAACGCCGCTCTCGGCGATCGCGGCGCCATCGCTCTTGGCCTGATCGCGGGATGCCGCGACCAGATCGAACGCGGTCACCTTGTGGCCGGCCTTGACCAGATTGGCCGCCATCGGCCCGCCCATATTGCCGAGCCCGATGAATGCGACGTTTGCCATGGGAAGTCCTCCGCTTGCGACGTTTCTATTTGCTGTCAGGAAATTTCAGTTCATCGGCACCGATTTCGGCGAAGTAAGGCACCAGCATCTCCGCCGTCACGTCCTCGATATTGGGCGGCGACCACTTCGGATTGCGGTCCTTGTCGATCACGGCGGCGCGCACGCCCTCGCGGAAATCGTCGCTGGCGAACACCTCGAGCGCCGCGCGATATTCGCGCACCAGGCACTCTTCCAGCGTCGCGGTGGCGCGCGCCAGCCGCAGCAGCTTCAGCGTCACCACCATGCCGCGCGGTGACTTCTCACTGAGCGTCTTCAGCGTGGCCTGCGCCAGGTCAGAGCCATCGGCTTTCAGTGCATCAACGATGTCTTCCATCCGTTCGCGCCCGAACCAGCCGTCGATCCCGGCCTGCATCGCGGCGACGGGGCCTGATTTCTCGCCGGTGGCAAAACTTGCAATCAGCCGGTCGATTTCGGTGGACGTCGTGCCCGGAGCAATCTTGGTCAGCGCCTCGCGCAGCGCCGGCAGCTTAGCGCTCGGTACCACCGCGTCGGCGAATTTGGCGTAGATCGCATCGGGGCCGTTCATGGTGGTGCCGGTGAGGCCAAAATAGGTACCGATCTCGCCCGGCGAACGCGACAGCAGATAGGTGCCGCCGACGTCGGGGAAGAAGCCGAGCCCGACTTCAGGCATCGCGAGCTTGGTCCGCTCGGTCACCACGCGGTGTCGGCTGTGCGCCGACAGGCCGACGCCGCCGCCCATCACGATGCCGTCCATGAAGGCGACGTAAGGCTTCGGGAAATGCTTGATCCGCGCGTTGAGGATGTACTCGTCGCGCCACAGGATCTTGCCGAGGTCGCCCTTGACCTTCGAGCTCTCCCAGAGCGCGCGGATATCGCCGCCGGCGCACAGGCCGCGCTCGCCGGCGCCTTCAAGCACGATGACCGCGACATCAGGATCGGCTTCAAACGCGTCGAGCGCCTTGTCGATGTCGTGGAACATCTCCAGCGTCACGGCATTGATCGCCTTCGGCCGGTTGAGCCGGATGATGCCGGCCGAGCCCTCCTTGCGCGCGATCAGGTCGCCTTCGGCAACGGCCGCATCATTCATCGCGCGCCCTCGATCAATTTACGCGACACGATCAGCCGCATGATTTCATTGGTGCCTTCGAGGATCTGGTGCACACGCAGGTCGCGCACGATCTTCTCGACGCCGTATTCGCTGAGATAGCCGTAGCCGCCATGCAGCTGCAGCGCCTGGTTGGCGACCTCGAAGCCGACATCGGTGCCGAACCGCTTGGCCATCGCGCAGAGCATCGACGCGTCCGGATCCTTGCGGTCGAGCGCAGCGGCTGCGCGCCACAGGAAGGTGCGTGCGGCTTCCAGCTCGGTTGCCATGTCGGCGATCTTGAATTGCAGCGCCTGGAACTCGTCGAGCCGCTTGCCGAAGGCCTTGCGGTCCTTCATGTAGGCCAGCGCCTTGTCGAGCGCCGCCTGCGCGCCGCCGAGCGAGCACGCCGCGATGTTGAGACGGCCGCCGTCGAGGCCGGCCATCGCGATCTTGAAGCCGATGCCCTCCTCGCCAAGCCGGTTTTCGACCGGCACGCGCGCGTTCTCGAACACCACCGCGCGGGTCGGCTGCGCGTTCCAGCCCATCTTGCGCTCGTTGGCGCCGAACGAAACGCCCGGCGTCTTGCCGTCGATCACGATCGTCGAGACGCCGCCGGGGCCATCGCCGCCGGTGCGCACCATCGCCACCAGGAGGTCAGTGCTGCCGGCACCTGAGATGAACTGCTTCTGGCCGTTGAGCACGTAATGGTCGCCATCACGCACCGCACGGGTGCACAGCGCAGCGGCATCGGAACCTGCGCCCGGCTCGGTCAGGCAATAGCTCGCGAGCAGCTCCATGGTGCAGAGCTTCGGCAGCCATTTGTGGCGCTGCGTGTCGTTACCATAGGCATCGATCATCCAGGACGCCATGTTGTGGATCGAGATAAAGGCGGACGTGGTCGGACAGCCCGTCGCCAAGGCCTCGAAGATCAGCGCCGCGTCGAAGCGCGTCATCGCCGAGCCGCCGACATCGTCCTTGATATAGATGCCGCCGATGCCGAGGCCAGCGGCCTCGCGCATCACGTCGACCGGAAAGTGCTTCTTCTCGTCCCATTCGAGCGCATGCGGCGCGATCTTCTCCGCCGCAAACGCCCGCGCCATGTCGCGTACCGCGATCTGGTCCTCGTTGAGAGCGAACTGCATCTCGCCGCCTAGCCCTGAAGGTTACCCCATCGTCATTGCGAGGAGCGAAGCGACGAAGCAATCCATTCTTCCACGGGGGATAGATGGATTGCTTCGCTGCGCTCGCAATGACGTTCCCGGAAATCACTTCATCGTCGGGATCGAGAACTCCGCGCCGTCCTTGACGCCGGACGGCCAACGCGAGGTCACCGTCTTGGTCTTGGTGTAGAAGCGGACCGAGTCCGGACCGTGCTGGTTGAGATCGCCGAAGCCGGACTTCTTCCAGCCGCCGAAGGTGTAGTAAGCGATCGGCACCGGGATCGGCACGTTGACGCCGACCATGCCGACATTGACCTTGGCCGCGAAGTCGCGCGCCGCGTCGCCGTCACGGGTGAAGATCGCAACGCCGTTGCCGTAGTCGTGGTCGGACGGCAGCGCCAGCGCCTCGTGATAGTCCTTGGCGCGCACCACCGAGAGCACCGGGCCGAAGATCTCTTCCTTGTAGATCCGCATGTCCTTGGTGACGTTGTCGAACAGCGAACCGCCGAGATAGAAGCCGTTCTCGTAACCCTGCATCTTGAAGCCGCGGCCGTCGACCGCGAGCGTCGCGCCTTCCTTGACGCCGATGTCGATGTAGCTCTTGACCTTCTCGACCGCCTCGCGGGTCACCAGCGGACCGTAATCGGCCGACGGATCGACCGAGGTGCCGATCTTGAGCGACTCGACGCGCGGGATCAGCTTTTCCATCAGCCGGTCGGCCGTGGTCTTGCCGACGGGCACCGCAACCGACACCGCCATGCAGCGCTCGCCGGCCGAGCCATAGCCGGCACCGATCAGCGCGTCGACCGCCTGGTCCATGTCGGCATCGGGCATGATGATGGCGTGGTTCTTGGCGCCACCGAAGCACTGGCAGCGCTTGCCGGTCTGCGCGGCTCGCTCGTAGATGTACTGCGCGATCGGGGTCGAGCCGACGAAGCCGATCGCCTTGACGTCGGGATCGTCGAGGATGGCGTCGACCGCTTCCTTGTCGCCGTTGACGACGTTGAGAATGCCGGCCGGCAGGCCCGCTTCGATCATCAGCTCGGCCAGCGCCATCGGCACACCCGGATCGCGTTCCGACGGCTTGAGGATGAAGGCGTTGCCGCAGGCGATCGCGGGCGCGAACTTCCACATCGGGATCATCGCCGGGAAGTTGAACGGCGTGATGCCGGCGACCACGCCGAGCGGCTGCCGCATCGAATAGATGTCGATGCCGGGGCCGGCGCCTTCGGTGTACTCGCCCTTCATCAGATGCGGGATGCCGCAGGCGAACTCGGCGACTTCGAGGCCGCGCTGAATGTCACCCTTGGCGTCGGGAACGGTCTTGCCATGCTCGCGCGCCAAAATCTCGGCGAGCTTGTCATAGTCGCGCTGCACCAGCTCGACGAATTTCATCATGACGCGGGCGCGGCGCTGCGGGTTGGTGGCGGCCCATTCGGGCTGCGCGGCGCGGGCGTTCTCCACCGCGGCGCGAACTTCGGCCTTGGAGGCCAGCGCCACCTTGGCCTGGACGTCGCCGGTCATCGGCTCGAAGACGTCAGCCGTACGGCCCGAGGTGCCCTTGACCTCCTTGCCACCGATGAAATGTCCGATCGAGCGCATGAATATCCTCCCTTGAAGACGTGAATCGCCGCTCCTCGCGGCAAGATCGCTTTACAAACCCTAATGACCCTGCATTTTATAGGATTCAAGTCCGATAAATTGCACCATAGATGTGCGGAAATGCAGGATCAAGGCGGCGACACGATCGACTGGGACGACTTCCGTTTCGTGCTTGCCATCGTGCGCGGCGGGTCGGTATCGGCTGCCGCCAAGCAGCTCGGCGTCGATCATGCCACAGTGATCCGGCGTGTCGACCGGCTGGAAGGCCACCTCTCCGCAAAACTGTTTGATCGCCGCAAGACCGGCTATCTGCTGACCGAGGCCGGCCAGCGTGTCTCCGACAGCGCCGAGGCGATGGAATCGACCATCGTCGCCAACCAGGAGGCAGTCGGCGGCTCGCGCGCGCATCTCACCGGCACGGTGCGGATCGGCGCGCCGGACGGCTTCGGTAGCCACTTTTTGGCCTCGCGGCTGGTCAAGTTCACCGAGCGGTATCCCGATCTAGATCTTCAGCTCGTCGCCACCGCGCGGCTGTTCTCGCTCTCCAAGCGCGAGGCCGACATCGCAATCAGCCTGACCATGCCGAAGGAAGGCCGCATCGTCGGCCGCAAGCTGCTCGACTACACGCTCGGGCTTTATGCCGCACCCGGCTATCTCGCACAGGCGCCAAAGATCGCCGCGCGTGCCGACCTGCCGAAGCACCGGTTCGTCGGCTACATCGAGGAGCTGCTGTTCACGCCGGAACTGGACTATCTGCCGCTGGTCTCGCCGAAGATTTCGGCCAAATTCCGCAGCGCCAACCTGATCGCGCAGCTCAACGCCACCATCGCCGGCTTCGGCATCGCCGTGCTGCCGCACTTCATGGCATCAGCCCATCCCGAGTTGCAGCCGGTGCTGCGCGACGAGGTGCGGATCTCCCGCACCTTCTGGCTATTGATGCATGCCGACAGCAAGGACCTCGCCCGCATCCGCGCGGTGGCGGATTACATCTACGAGACGGTGGAAGCCGAGCGTGCGCTGTTCAACGGGGCGTAGGGCTCACCGACATCGTCAGACGGATCGAATGCCTCGCGGGTCCGTATCCCGGTTCGATGCTACATAGTCGACCTCACCACGCGAGATCCCGATGTCCATTAGCTCCCGATCACTCAGGCTGCCGAGATCGGAACGAAGCCGCTCCGATTTGCGCCATTCCTGAACTGCATCCCAAAAGCCCTTGAAAGCACTGAAGATCCGCGGCGTCGATGCGACCGCCTGGGCTGAACTCGTTGGACCGTAGATCGTGCTCATTGCAGCACCTCCAGGATACGTTCATCCACCCAGACAAGGTGCCGCGGCATGAACGCGCGCGCTTGACACGCTGCTTACATTTTCCTCACCAGCGGCTTATTCTTGGCACTCCAAGCGGTGCCAAGGCGCCTCACGACGATCGTTGGAGGCACACCCAAGGGATTCGCAGCTTGCGCTATCTCTTCGAGGAGTACGCACTCGACACGGGCCGCCGCGAGTTGCATCGCGGAACGGACATGGTTGCCGTCGCGCCACAGGTATTCGACCTGCTCGACTTCCTGATCCGCAACCGGGAGCGCGTCGTCAGCAAGGACAACGTCATCGACGCCATCTGGAATGGACGCAGCGTGTCGGACGCAGCCCTGACCACGCGCCTCAACGCCGCGCGCAGCGCAATCGGCGATTCCGGCGATGAGCAGCGCCTCATCAAGACCCTGCCGCGCAGAGGCTTCCGGTTCGTCGGTGCGGTCCGCGAGGAGCACGCGGCGACGGCCGGCGCCCCGGCCGAACCACCGCAGGCGCTCCCCAAGCTTCCCGACAAGCCATCCATTGCCGTGCTGCCGTTCCAGAACCTCAGTGCCGACCCGGAGCAGGAGTACTTCGCCGACGGCATCGTGGAGGACATCACGATGGCATTGTCGCGGTTTCGCTGGCTGCTCGTGATCGCGCGCAATTCGAGTTTCACCTACAAGGGCCGGTCCGTGGACGTCAAACAGGTCGGCCGCGAACTCGCGGTGCGCTATGTCCTCGAAGGGAGCGTGCGCAAGGCCGGAAATCGCATTCGTATCGCCGGCCAGCTCATCGATGCCGAGACCGGCGCACATCTCTGGGCTGACCGCTTTGATGGTGCGCTCGAAGATGTCTTCGATCTGCAGGACCGGGTGACCTCGACCGTCGTCGGCGCAATCGCGCCCATGCTGCAGCGCGAGGAAATCAAGCGGGCCAGGCGCAAGCCCACCGAGAATCTGGATGCATACGACTATTACCTGCGTGGGCTGGCGCGCGTTCGTCGATGGACCAGAGAAACCAACAACGAAGCGCTCCTGCTCTTTCGCAAGGCGATCGAGCTCGACCCCGGTCTGGCGTGCGCCTATGGCATGGCCGGGTGGTGCTACATCCAACGCAAGGCACGCCGCTGGATGATCGATCCTGTCGAGGAATCTGCCGAAGCTACGCGGCTCGGCCGGAAAGCAGTGCATCTGGGAGCAGATGACCCGGCAGCGATGTGCATGGGTGCTTACGTGCTCGCCTTTATCGCCCATGAGTTCGACGATGCCATCGCATTCGTCGATCGCGGACTGGCGATCAATCCGAACCTGGCGCAAGCCTGGAATCTTGGTGCCTGGGTGAGAGCTTTTGCAGGCGAGCCCGACCTCGCACTTGACTACGCTGCGCGCGCCATGCGCCTGAGCCCGCTCGATCCGGCGATGCACACAATGCACGCAGCCGTGTCCTATGCTCACTTTCTCTCGGGCCGTTACGACATGGCTCTGTCATCGGCCGAAAAAGCGTTGCGCGACAATCCGGATTTCCTGCTGGCAATCTGCATGTTCGCGGCCTGCAACGCGCTCACCGGACGCCTCGAGCCGGCACGGCAAGGCATCGCGCGCGCACGCGAGCGCAATCCCGATTTGCGCATCTCCAATCTGGGAGATCTGACCCCATTCCGCCGGGCAGAGCATCTTGTGCTTTTTGCCAAGGGCCTTCGCGAAGCGGGGCTTCCGGACTGACCGCCGGTTCGCGCCCCGCCCCGTAGCAGCGCCGTGGCGAACTGCATCTACGAGACCGTGGAAGCCGAGCGCGCACCGTTGGCCGGGGTGACCTGACTGGCGCTGGCCCTCGAGCTCAGCTTGAGAAATCCCTTGGCAGTCTGGCGCTTCATCCTTAAACCGCATTTTGGACGGATCCTGAGTGGGGAGAAACACTGTGCCCGACCCGGAAAGTCTTCCAATCGATCAGATTTACGTGCCCGTTAAGAAACGGAAAACCCTCAGGCCTGAGCTCGTTCAAGAAATCGCGGCGAGTATTCTGGAAGTTGGGCAACAAGTCCCCATTCTCGTTCGGCCTGATGAGGGCCGCCTCGTTTTGCTCGAGGGGTTACATCGGCTCGAGGCCTGCAAGGCGCTTGGCGAGACAACCGTCATCGGAGTCCGGGGTTCGGCAGAGACGGCCCACCACAAGACGCTGTTGTCCGACGGAGCTGAGACAGAAGCCGAGCGGGACAAAATGGCGCGATTGAAGAAGCTGCGCCTCGAGAGAGAAGCGGCCGAGAGATCGTCCGCTTCCGCAGACGCGATCGTGGAAACTGAGTCAGCCAAGCTTCGGTCGGCTCGCTCCGGAACGAGCATCAGACGAGGGTCCTCGGGCGAGCCACCATCAAAAACGAGGACGCTGTCGGAATGGCTCACACAACAAAAGCGCGATGGTGGTCGTTATTGATGACCGCCCCGGCCATCAAGGTCGGAAGGAGCATGCGCCGAGCCATCACTCCGGAAGCCTCGCAGGGCTGAGGCCTTCCAAAGGGTGCCTCATGGCTTCGTTGCCGACGAAAACCGAACCGGGAGATCCGGCGCCTCGTCGCAGGAGCTCCGCTAATTCGCTCTGGCACGCGGCTTCTTCGTCACCGCCGCCCGGCCGAGCACCGCCTCGCGGCCCGCGCTCAGAATCTCGTCGGACATCTCGCCACTGCCCGCGATCCGCGACATCACGATGGTGCCCAGCATGGTCGCGAGCGTGGCCATCGCCTGCTTGCGCGCGGTCTTGCGCGGCATGTCCTGGATCTGGTCGGTAATCATATCGATCATCTGGTCAAGCTTGAGCGCAAAGGCCTTGCGGGTCTTCAGGCTTTCGCGGGCGATCTCGGCGCCGAGCGCCGGCACCGCGCAGCCCTGCCCGGGATCGTCGCGATGGACCGCCGACAGGTAGCCGTCGACGATGGTCGCAAGCCGCTTCTCCGGCGGCACCTCCGCCGTGACCTTGCGCCAGCGCTCGTTGGCGCGGTCCATGGCGTAGTTGAAAGCCTCGATCACCAGCGCCTCGCGCGAGTCGAAATGCGCGTAGAAGCCGCCATGGGTCAGGCCGGCGTCCTTCATCAGGTCGGCGACGCCGATGCCGTGGGCGCCCTTCTCGCGCAGCCGCGTCGCAGCCTTCTTCACGATCCGCGCGTGGGTCTCCTGCTTGTGTTCTTTCGAATAGCGCATGCCGCTCTCATGGAATGTTTCTAATCATACAATAACAGATTTGCGCCCGGAATGCTGCAGTTATTTCGCTTTTGGTTCCCCGCCGAGCATGGAAAATGTCGCAGTCGCGTGCACCGCAAGATTGCCCTTGCCGTCGCGGACGAAGCCCTCGGTGTAGCTGGTCTGGCGGCCGAGCTTGATCACCTTGCCCTCGGCCGAAATGGTTCCCGAACGCGCGGAGAGCGGGCGCAGATAGGTCAGCTTGAGGTCTAATGTCACCGAGGTCTGCCCGGCCGGCAGCAGGGTCGAGATCGCACAGCCCATCGCGGTATCGAGCAGCGCGGCGGCAGTGGCGCCGTGCAAGAGACCGATGGTGTTCTCCAGGCTCTCATGCGGCTCGAGTTCCATCACGATCCGCCCCTCGTCGACAACAGCCATGCGGAAGCCGATCAGTTTTGCCATCGGCGGCGGCGGCAGGTGGCCGTCGCGGATCGCGCGCATCGCCGCGATGCCGGACATCGGCATCGCCGCCCTGGCGACCGGCCCAGGCGCCTGCCATTCCACCACGCGCGAGCGCGTCAGATCGGGCGAATGCAGGTCGGTGGTCTCGGCGGCGGTCATGACGGCTCCACTTATATGATGAATATAATTCTATAGATCCGCGCCGTGCCGCGCAACCACCGGACCGGTACCTTGACAGAGGCGTGCTTTGTCCGGGACATGGCGCCATCAATTCCTGCGCCGGGACATTTTCCATGGACATGCTCAATCCCCACTGCGGCATCGACCGCGACAGCAGAGGCGTCGTCCGCCTCACGATCTCCAACGCCGGCAAGCTGAACATCGTCAGTTCGGCCGTGACCAACGGCGTGCGCGAAGGCTTTGAGCACCTGGCCGCTGATCGGACCATCCGCGCCGTGATCCTGGCAGGCGAAAGCGAGCGCAGCATGATCGGCGGCGCCGATATCAAGGAGATGGCGACGCTCGACCAGGCGTCGGCCGAAGCGTTCATCAGCCGCCTGCGCGATCTCTGCGAGGCGGTGCGCAAATTCCCGGCGCCCGTCATCGCCCGCCTGCCTGGCTGGTGCCTCGGCGGCGGCCTTGAGGTCGCGGCCGCCTGCGACGTCCGGGTCGCGGCGCATGATGCGATGTTCGGCATGCCCGAGGTGCGCGTCGGCATCCCCTCGGTGATCCATGCCGCTCTGTTGCCCCGCCTGATCGGCTGGGGCCGCGCCCGCTGGCTGATGATGACCGCGGAGAACATCGACGCCGCCACCGCGCTCGCCTGGGGCCTGGTCGACACGGTGGCAAAACCCGGCGGCCTCGATGAGGCCGTCGAGCACACCGTCAAGGCGCTGCTGGAATGCGGCCCCGAAGCACTGCGCATCCAGAAGGATTTGCTGCGGCAATGGGAAGAGCTGCCGCTGACCGAGTCGGTCAACCTCAGCGTCGGCGTGTTCGGAAAATCCTTCCAGACCGGCGAGCCGCAACGACTGCTGCAGGGATTTTTGGATCGCAAGCGGTAATAGTGACACTTTGTAGCCCGGACGGAGCGCAGCGAAATCCGGGACGTGTCATCCGCAGATCAAACAGCCCCGGATATCGCTTCGCTCATCCGGGCTACGAGACCAACCTGACAGAGTGTTGACCGCAGGCGTCAGCCGATTAGTCTAGCCTCCATCGCGAGACGAGTGCTTCAGATCGAGAACGTCGATCGGAACACTCTCTCGCGGATCGCCGCGCTCGCGGCCAACAAACAATCACTTTCGGGACAGACGCACGAGGTCAGAACTCAAGAGCTGCAGGAGGACACATGGTCCAAAAGCGCGACGTTCCCGGCATCCGACCCTACAATGCTCCAGCCGGCGGCTGGGGCGCCCTCAAGGCGACCGCGACAGCGGTTCGCGACCAGATGGATCTGGTCGAGGCGCCGATCACCCTGCTGCGCACCAACAAGCCGGACGGATTCGATTGTCCGGGCTGCGCCTGGCCGGACAAGGAGCACACCTCGACCTTCCAGTTCTGCGAGAACGGCGCCAAAGCCGTGACCTGGGAAGCGACCAGCAAGCGCGTCACGCCTCAGTTCTTTGCCGACCACACCGTCACCGAACTGCTGACCTGGAGCGACTTTCACCTGGAGAACGAGGGCCGGCTGACCGAGCCCCTCGCCTATGACGAGGCGTCCGACACCTACCAGCCGATCACATGGGACAACGCCTTCGCGCGGATCGGCGAGAGCCTGCGCGGCCTGCCTGATCCTGACATGGCCGAGTTCTACACCTCCGGCCGCGCCTCGAACGAGGCCGCGTTCCTGTTCCAGATCTTCGCGCGCGAATACGGCAGCAACAATTTCCCTGACTGCTCGAACATGTGCCACGAGGCGACCAGCGTCGGGCTGCCGCAATCGATCGGCATCGGTAAGGGCACGGTGTCGCTGGACGATTTCGACCATTGCGAGCTGATCATCGCGATGGGCCACAACCCCGGCACCAACCATCCGCGCATGATGGGCACGTTGTGGGAGGTCTCGCGCCGCGGCGTGCCGATCATCGTGTTCAACCCCTTGCGCGAGCGCGCGCTGGAGCGCTTTGCCGATCCGCAAGACCCGATCGAGATGGCGACCCTTGGCTCGACGCGGATCGCCTCGACCTATTACCAGCCCAAGGTCGGCGCCGATGCCGCAGTGCTGAAAGGCGTCATGAAAGCGCTGATCGAGAAGGATGACGCCACACACGACGTGCTCGATCATGCCTTCATCGCCGAGCACACCAACGGCTTTGCCGCGTTCGCCGCCGACCTGCGCGCCACGCCGTGGGAGGCGATCGAGACCGTCTCCGGTTTCACACGCGTGCAGCTCGGCGAAGTCGCCGCCGCCTATGCAAAGTCCAATGCCACCATCGTCACCTACGGCATGGGCATCACCCAGCACAGCCGCGGCACCGACAATGTCCAGCAGATCGCAAACCTGCTGCTGCTGAAGGGCAATTACGGCAAGGCGGGCGCCGGCATCTGCCCGCTGCGCGGCCACTCCAACGTGCAGGGCAACCGCACCGTCGGCATCACCGAGAAGCCCAACATCCCGATGTTCGAGGGCATCGAGCGCACCTTCGGCTTCAAGCCGCCGCGCCATCACGGCCATGACGCGGTCGCCGCGATGGAGGCGATCGACGATGGCCGGTCGAAAATCCTGATCTGCCTCGGCGGCAATTTTGCCATCGCCTTACCCGATCCCGAGCGTTGCGCAGCCGGCATGCGCAAGCTCGAGCTCGCGGTCCATCTCGGCACCAAGCTCAACCGCTCGCATCTCTTGGTCGGCAAGCAGTCGATCATCCTGCCGGTCTTGGGGCGCACCGAGCGCGACATCCAGGCCTCAGGGCCCCAGGTCGTCACCGTCGAGGATTCGATGTCGATGGTGCACGCCTCGCGCGGCAAGCTCACCCCGGCCTCCGAGAACCTGCTTTCGGAATCGGCGATCATTGCTGGCATGGCGATGGCGACCTTGCCGGCAAGCAAAGTGCCGTGGCTTGAGTTGATCGCCGATTACGAC
Source organism: Bradyrhizobium sp. ma5 (assembly GCF_042258955.1). Classification (NCBI taxonomy): domain Bacteria; kingdom Pseudomonadati; phylum Pseudomonadota; class Alphaproteobacteria; order Hyphomicrobiales; family Nitrobacteraceae; genus Bradyrhizobium; species Bradyrhizobium sp. ma5. The sequence goes on along the minus strand of NZ_CP170156.1, from coordinate 3,949,799 downwards.
CGCATCCGCGACGCCATCGAGGGCGTCTTCCCCGACTTCAAGGATTACAACGCGCGGATCCGGATTCCCGGCGGCTTCCGCCTGCCGCTGCCGCCGACCGAGCGCAAATGGACCACGCCGTCGGGCAAGGCCGAATTCCTGATCTTCGACGGTCTCGAAGAGGATCCGGTGCTGACCGATGAAACCATCCTCAAGCTCGCCACCATCCGCAGCCACGATCAGTACAACACCACGATCTATGGGCTGAACGACCGCTATCGCGGCGTGTTCGGGCGGCGCGACGTGCTGTTCGCCAACGAGGCAGACCTCACCGCGCGCGGCCTCGCCCATGGCGATCTCGTCGAGATCGAGACCGCGCTGCCGTCGGGCGCGCCGCGCCGCCTCACCCTGACCGCGATCGTCTACGACATCGCCCGCGGCTCGGTCGCCGCCTACTATCCGGAAGCGAACGGCCTCGTGCCGCTCGACTATCAGGACAAGGAAAGCGGCACGCCGTCGTACAAGTCGGTGCCGGTGCATATTCGGCGAGCGGCTCAGGCGGCGTAGCGGCCTTCGTAGCCCGGATGAAGCGAAGCGAAATCCGGGGACCCGTGATGCGCGGATAGGATTTCCCGGGTTGCGCTTCGCTTCATCCGGGCTACGTGACAGCGCAGCCCTTCACCTCGCGTTCGCCGGCGCGTGCACCGGCCACAGATCGGCGCGCCAGTGCAGCGCGATCGCCAGCATCGCGATGAAGCCAGCAGCGGCGAGCAGCGTGCCGGTTGCGGTGTAGCCGATCAGGTCGATCAGGCTGCCGGCTGCGAGCAGGCCGAGCGGCAGGCCGTAGATCACCATCATGCGCACGCCCATCACCCGGCCGCGCAGATGCGCGCTGGCGTTGCGCATCAGCATCACGGCGGCCGAGATCATCGACATGCTCTGCGCGATCCCGGCCAGCACCAGGCAGGCCATCGCCACCGGCATGGTCCTGAGCTCGACGAACACTAACAGCATCGCGTACCAGGCGAGCGTCGCGCCGATCAGCAGCCGCGCGATGCGCACGCCGCCGGCCAGGCTGAGCGTGATCGAACCGATCAGCGAGCCGAATGCAAAACTCGCGGAGAGATAGCCGAGCCCGGTCTGGTCGGTATGGAAGATGTCGCGCGCGACGAAAGGCAGTAGGCCGTTGGTGAGCGGGAACGCGGTGAGATTGGCGAGGAACGCGACGCAGAGCGCGGCGCGCATACCGGGGCCGCTCCAGGCGTAGACGATGCCCTCCTTGAGGTCGCGGAGCAGTTTTGAGCCCGGCGCGTCACCGGCCACCTCGTCGACCGCGCCGTGCACTTGCGCCGGACGGCCCATGCAGAGCATCAGGATCGCGGCAACGAAATAGAAGCTGGCGATCCCGACATAGACGTAGCCGATGCCGAGCGCCGCGAACAATCCGGCTCCGGTCAGTGCGCCGGCGATGCGTGCGCTATCCTGCGTCGTGCGCGCCAGGCTGATGGCACCCACCAGTTGCGCCGGCGGCATGATGTCGGCGAGCAGCGCGCCGCGCACGCCGAGATCCGACGGACGGATCACGCCCATCAGCGCGACGATGACCATGACGTTCAGCGGCGCCAGATGGCCGGTCAGCGCCAGAATCATGATGGTGCCGGCGAGCGCGGTATAGGCAAAGCGCATCACGGCGAGCAGATCGCGGTGCCCCATGCGGTCGCCGATCATGCCGACGACCGGCGCGACCAGCGTTCCGACATATTGCAACGAAGCCATCACGGTCAGCAGCAGCACCGAGCCGGTCTCGACCATGATGTACCAGCCGAGCACCAGCGTCTCGACCTCGAACGCCCAGGAGGTGAGCAGGTCGGACGGCCATTGAAAGCGATAGCTGCGGATGCGAAATGGCGCGAGCGCGGAAGTCCGCGTGGTCCCGCTCAAGACGCGATGACGCGTGTCACGGCGTGTCCTGCCCTTTTTCTTGGTTCTTCTGGGTCTTGAATCTGGATTTAGATCCCGGCCGTTGATTCTCTTGGGAAAACATCCTGTTCCGGAAGCGTAGCGCCGAGCCTGCCGGTGTCAATCGAAGCCGCCGCATGCGGCCATGCGCGACGGCATCGGCGCCAACGTGCTGCGCTGCCCAGCGCCCGCGACCGCCGGTCGCCCCCTCCGCCCTGCGAGATGATTGTGCTAGTATGCCTCATCCGAAACCGCGGAGGACGCCATGACAGCCTTCGAAGTTTTCGCGATCTACGTGACGCCCTTTGTGATCATCGGGATCGCCATCAAGCTATTGATGAAGCGCTACGCCGTCGATCTGCCCGATGTGCAGAAGCAGGCGGGCGCCGCACCGAAGCGGCGGTTCTTGCTTGGGGCCTGGCGGTCGGAATAGGTCGCGTTGCAGACCATACCGGACGCGCCGCCTTCGCGGAGAAATGCTCAATCACTTAGGTGCCCGACGGCGCAAGGCCTCGCTGCAAGGCAATGCGCTTTATCAGAAATGCAACGCAGTGCATAGTTCACCTGTCTCATCCGAGACGAGGAGCGCGTCGCGGTCGTCACGAACGTGGGTCGGGGCCGAGCGTTGTGACTGTCGCGACAACGCGGAGCTGCGCCCCCGACTTCAACTGTCATCGCCCGGCTCGACCGGGCGATCCAGTACGCCGCGGCTTCTCGATTCAAACACCAGCATCTCTGGAATACTGGATCGCCCGGTCGAGCCGGGCGATGACACCGAGCCACGCAATGGCGGTGCGCCGTATCGCCTGAGAAACATTCTCATCGTCGAAAGCTAGGACGACGGTGGTGATTGCGGAACTATCCCGCCCTCCAACTCATGCGAACACGACATTTTGTCATGATCGGCGGAGTTGCATTTTTTGCATCGCATCATATGATGAGAATAATTCAATCAAATCCCCGGCATTGAAGGGAATCCTGCCATGGCAACCAGCACCGATCCCGTCGTCATCCTCTCCGCCGCCCGCACACCGCTCGGCCGCTTCATGGGCGAGCTCACGCCGCTTGCAGCCCACAAGCTCGGCTCGCACGTGATCGGTGCGGCGCTGGAGCGCGCCAAGCTTGCGCCTGAGCGCATCGACGAGGTCTTCATGGGCAACGTGCTGCCCGCTGGCCAGGGCCAGGCCCCCGCCCGCCAGGCCGCGCGCGGCGCCAAACTGCCGGATGCCACCGGGGCCACCACCGTCAACAAGGTCTGCGGCTCCGGCATGAAGGCAACCATGCTGGCCCACGACATCATCAAGGCCGGCTCGGCCGAGATCGTGCTGTCCGGCGGCATGGAGAGCATGAGCAACGCGCCATATCTGCTGCAAAAGGCCCGCGGTGGCTACCGCGCCGGCCACGACCGCATCATCGACCACATGATGATGGACGGGCTCGAAGACGCCTATGAGACCGGCCGCTCGATGGGCGATTTCGGCGAGGCGACTGCGGAGGCCTATCAGTTCACCCGCGCCGACCAGGACGCGTTCGCGATGGAGACGCTGAGCCGCGCCCGCAAGGCGGTCGAGGGCGGCGCCTTCAAGGCCGAGATCGCGCCGATCACGCTCACCGAGAAGGCAGGTCCGCGCATCATCGCCAATGACGAACACCCGCTGAAGGTCGATCCGGCAAAAATCCCAGGCCTGAAGCCGGCATTCCGTGCCAACGGCACCATCACGCCGGCCGCTTCCTCGGCCAATGCCGACGGCGCCGCTGCGCTGATCCTGGCGCGACGTTCGCTCGCCGACCGCGACGGCCTGCCTGTTCTGGCCGAGATCAAGGGCCACGCCACCCACAGCCAGGAGCCGCAATGGTTCACCACCGCGCCGATCCCGGCGATCCGCAAGCTACTGGACAAGGTCGGCTGGAGCGTCGGCGATGTCGACCTGTTCGAGATCAACGAGGCGTTTGCGGTGGTCGCGATGGCGGCGCAGCGCGATCTCGGCATTCCCCGTGACCGGCTGAACATCAACGGCGGCGCCTGTGCGCTCGGCCATCCGATCGGCGCCACCGGCGCGCGGCTGATCGTGACCTTGCTGCACGCCCTGGAGGCGCAGAACCTCAAGCGCGGCGTCGCGGCCCTGTGCATCGGCGGCGGCGAAGCCACCGCGATCGCCGTCGAGCGGGTCACGCACTAGTCTAAAACGGCCCCACGTCCGAGTCCGAAAACGAGGGAACTTTGGCATTTTAGCCATAACTCCCTCGTGGCATATTGTGCATCACGAATAGAACCCTCATCGCATTTCATCCGGGGCCCAATGATCTCGAACTGGCTTGCTTCCGCCCTCGCCCGCCGCAACATCCATTACGGCTGGGTGATGGTCGCCGTGACCTTCCTGGCTGCGCTGATCTCGGCCGGTACCGTCGGCGCCCCCGGCGTCTTCATTGTGCCGCTGCAGAAGGAATTCGGCTGGTCCACCGCCGAGATCTCCTCGGCGCTGTCGATCCGCTTCATCCTGTTCGGGCTGATGGCGCCGTTCGCTGCCGCGCTGATGAACCGCTACGGCCTGCGTAACGTGACGCTGGCGGCGCAATTGATCGTGGTGTCGGGCCTGCTGGCCTCGCTCGCCATGACGCAGGTCTGGCAGCTCGTCCTGCTGTGGGGCGTCGTGATCGGGATCGGCACCGGCATGACCGCGCTGGTGCTCGGCGCGACCATCGCGACGCGCTGGTTCGTTGCGCGACGCGGCCTGGTGATCGGCATGCTCACTGCGAGCGTCGCGACCGGACAGCTCGCCTTCCTGCCGCTGCTCGCGACCATCACCGAGCGTTACGGCTGGCGTGTCGCGCTTGGCCTCGTCTGCGTCATGCTCGGCGTCGCGGCCTTTGCCGTGCTGATGGTGATGCGCGACCGGCCGAGCGACGTCGGCCTGCGCCCGTTCGGCGATGAGGGCACCGCGCCGCTCCCCGTGCCGCCGCTGGCAACTGCGCCGATCATGGCGGCCGCACTCGGCACGCTGCGCGATTCCTCGAAATCGTCGGTGTTCTGGATCCTGTTCGCGACCTTCTTCGTTTGCGGCGCCTCGACCAACGGCCTCGTCCAGGTGCATTTGATCCCGATGTGCCTCGACTACGGCATCCCGCAGGTGCAGGCGGCGAGCCTGCTCGCCGCGATGGGCATCTTCGATTTCTTCGGCACCATCATCTCGGGCTGGCTGTCGGACCGCTTCGACAATCGCAAGCTGCTGTTCTGGTATTACGGCCTGCGCGGCCTGTCGCTGCTGTACCTGCCGTATTCCGACTTCACCTTCTACGGCCTGTCGCTGTTTGCGATGTTCTACGGCCTCGACTGGATCGCAACCGTGCCGCCGACGGTGCGCCTGACCGCGCAGCGCTTCGGCGCCGAGCGCGCCAATCTGGTGTTCGGCTGGATCTTCGCCGGCCACCAGCTCGGCGCCGGTGCCGCGGCGTTCGGCGCCGGACTGTCGCGCACGCTCTATGCGAGCTATCTCCCGGCGTTCTTCATCGCCGGCGCGCTCTGCGTGATCGCCGCGCTGAGTGTGCTGGCGATCTCGCGGCCGCAGCCCAAGGTCGCGCCGGAAGCGAACCCGGCCGCGGCCTGATCGAACCTCGCCGCGTGCTACTCCGCGGCGAGACCGGTCGGTGCCGCCGCGTCCGCGGCTTCCTTGTTGTAGTCGTGCACGACGCGGCCGAACGGCAGCGTCAGGTCGGCGATGTAATGATGCGCGCCGACGACGCGCTTGACCGGGAAATCCGCGACCGGTGCGTTGACGTGCGGCACCAGATGCAGCCGGCCCGGCCCGATCCACGATCCCTTGACGACGATGTCGGTCAGGTTGATCGCAACCAGCTGGCAGATCTCGAGATGACCGTCGACGCCGGGGATCATCTTCAGATTGACTTGCGTCTTCGACAGCGTTGCGCGGGTGACCTCGCCATTGCCCGCCATGCTCTCGTGCTTGTAGCCCATCGTGCCCATCGCGACGAGCTGGCCGGCATATTCCAGCGTGCCAGTCAGGGTGTCCTTGACGATCTCGAGCTTGGGATGGGCGTATTTCTTCGGGAAGCCCCAGATCTCGCGACCGGCCGCGATCGGCGGATCATCGTCGAGATACATCTGGCAGACGAAGTTGACTTCCTCGCCATGCAGCCGCGCGGGGATCACGAGGCCAGACTCGGTATAGCTGCCGAACCCGGAGCTGTCGGGCATCTTGATCCATTCGTAATGCACGATCGCCTGCTCGATCGGCTCCAGCGGCTCAGGCAGGCCGGCGCGGATCAATTCCGGATCGGTCTCATAGGTAATGACGAGGAATTCGCGATCGATGAAGCGGTACGGTCCGGCGGGATAGCTCGGACCGGCAGCCGGCATGGACGGAAGCTTGAGCAGATCTTCCCTGCGCATCGCGATAACCCCCTGTTCGGAAATATTGCGCGGAGGCTAGCGGCCGAGATTGACAGCGATATGAGGGATTTCCGTCACCGGCATGACCCGCCTCCTGCGGTGGAGGCCAATGCTAACCATGCAGGCAGCCATGCCGGACGCGCCGTGAGCTGGCGCTGCATTTGTCATCACGGCGTCATCGGCACCCTGAATTCTCGCCGCAATTTTTTGGAGTGTCTGATATGGACGCGCGGTCCCCTCATGTCGACGATATCGAGCACGCGACGCCCGGCTGGCGTCCCGAAGGATGCGACCGCGTGGCGCTGGTTCTGCAGGGCGGCGGCGCGCTCGGCGCCTATCAGGCCGGCGTCTATCAGGCGCTGCACGAATCCGATATCGAGCCCGACTGGGTCTGCGGCGTCTCGATCGGCGCGATCAACTCCGCGATCATCGCCGGCAATCCGCCCGAGAAGCGGCTGGAGCGGTTGCACACATTCTGGGATCGCATCACCTCCCGCAAGATCTGGCACTACACGCCGGACGGCGACATCTTCCGCAAGGCGCGCAATTTCACGAGCTCATGGCTGACGACGACGCTCGGACAGCCCGGCTTTTTCACCCCGCATCAGAGCAATCCATGGCTCAGCCCGGCCGGCGCGCGCACCGCCACGAGCTATTACGACACCACGCCCTTGCGTGAATCGCTGCTCGAGCTGGTCGATTTCGACCGAATCAATTCCAAGAAGATGCGCTTTGCGGTCGGCGCCGTGAACGTGCTCTCCGGCAACTTCATCTATTTCGACAATGCCCATGACGAGATCATCCCCGAGCACATCATGGCGAGCGGCGCACTGCCGCCGGCGCTGCCGATGGTGAAGGTCGGCACCGACCACTTCTGGGACGGCGGCATCGTCTCCAACACGCCGCTGCAGCATCTGCTTGATCAGGAAGACAATGCCAACTCGCTGGTGTTCCAGGTCGACCTGTTCTCGGCACGCGGCACGCTGCCGCGCGACATCCAGGATGTGATGGCCCGCCACAAGGACATCATGTATTCATCGCGCACCCGCTACAACACCGACGTCTACCGCAAGACCTACAATCTGCGCACCGCCCTGCACAACGCGCTGGAAAAAATCCCCGACGACCAGCTCTCGGACGAGGAGCGCCAGCTCAAGAAGGCGAACAGCCGGCTGCCCGGGATCACGCTGCTGCAATTGATCTATCAGCAGAAGGCCTATGAGGGCGACGCCAAGGACCACGAATTCTCCGGCACCTCGATGCGCGAGCATTGGGCGAGCGGACACGAGGACACCAAGCGCTCGCTGAAGCGCCGCGACTGGATCAAGATGCCCGAGAACGGCATGGGCATCGTGATCCACGACGTGCATCGGGAGGCGGAGTAGATAAGGTCGTCATTGCCGGGCTTGACCCGGCAATCCATCCGCTTCGAACGAGTCACTCGTCCGCGGTTGCGGACGATGGATGCGCGGGTCAAGCCCGCGCATGACGAACCGAGTTTGCGGACAGCCCTTACGGCCGCGTCGACATGTTGCTCGGCGGGCCGACCTTGCGGATCGGCTCGGCCAGACGCGCGAACTCGCAAAGCAGCGAGCGCGTCTTGCGCGGATCGATCACCTCCTCGACCCAGAACTTCTCGGCCGAGCGGAACGGCGAGCGCAGCTTGTTGAGGCGATCCTCGATCTCGCGCAGCTTGGCGGCGGGATCGGCGGCGGCGTCGATCTCGGCGCGATAGGCCGCCTCGATGCCGCCCTCGAGCGGCAGCGAGCCCCAATAGGCCGACGGCCAGGCGTAGCGCATCGAGAACCGGTTGGCCGGCTGATGCACCACGCCGGCGACGCCGAAGGCATTGCGGATGATGATGGTGCACCAGGGCACCGTGCTCTGGTTGACCGCCGCCATCGCGCGCACGCCGTGGCGGATGGTCGCCGACTTCTCCGCCTCGAGCCCGATCATGAAGCCGGGGCAATCCATCAGATAGACCACCGGCAGATGGAAGGTCTCGGCGAAGTCGACCCAGCGCACCACCTTCGCGCAGGCATCCGCCGTCCACGAGCCGCCATAGTGGAAGGGATCGCTGGCGAGCAGCAGCACCGCCCTGCCCTCGATCCGCGCCAGACCGGTGATCACGGGCCGGCCGAAATTGGCGGCGACCTCAAAGAACGAGCCCTTGTCGACCACCGCATCGATGATCGGCCGCATCTTGTAGACCTGCTTGCGGTTGCGCGGCACGGCCTTCAGCAGCGACTCCTCGGCACGTTCCGGATCGTCGGTGCAGGGAATGGTCGGCGGCAGATCGTAGACCGACGCCGGCAGATAGGACAGGAAGCGCCGCGCGTAGTCGAACGCCTCTTCCTCCGTCTCGACCGCCTGGTCGATCGCACCGGCGCGGGTTTGGATGTCGGCGCCACCGAGCTCCTGCTTGGTCAGGTCCTGACCCAGGCGCTTCACCACCGGCGGGCCGGCGACGAACATTGCCGAACTCTTGGTCATCACCGAGTAATGCGTGGCCGCCAGCCGCGCGGCGCCGAGGCCCGCGACCGATCCGAGCCCAAGCCCGACCACCGGCACGCGCGCCAGATTGGCGGTCGTGTACCAATACCAGCGCGTGCCGCCGACACCGCCGGGCAGATTGGCCGCGCCCCTCGTCTCGATCGTCTTCACCGACCCGCCGCCGCCGGAGCCTTCGATCACGCGGACGATCGGCAGGCGGAAGTCGTGCGCCATCTCCTCCGCCATCAGCGGCTTGGCGGAAATCGATGCGTCCGCCGAGCCGCCGCGCACGGTGAAATCGTCGCCGACCACGACCACGGTGCGGCCGTCGACCCTGGCGCGGCCGAACACGCAGTTCGCCGGCGTCAGATGCTTGAGCTCGTTGCTCTCGTCGTATTCGGCGATGCCGGAGATGGCACCGACCTCGTGGAAGGTGTTCTGGTCGACGAGCTTGTCGATGCGCTCACGAACCGTGAGCCGGCCCTGGTCGCGTTGCCGCTTGACCTTGTCAACGCCTCCCATCTCCCGCGCGAACGCTTCGCGCCGGGCGAGGTCGTCGAGTTCCGGCTTCCAGTTCATTCATTGCCTCCGTCTTGATGATTTTGTTGTTGTTATGGGTGGCCACCGGGAGCGACTTGCGTTCGATCCGATTGCTGAAGATGTCGCCGTCGGCGCCTTCGAGCAGGCTGCCGACCGCGGCCGCGAGGTCGACCATCAGCGGTGCGACCTCGCGATGCAGCCGTTGCTCGTCATACATCGCCGAGAGCAGGCCGATCGTGGTGACCACATAGGTCTGGTATTGTGGTGACCACAGCGGCACCGCGACGCCGTTGATGTGCGGGCTCCACAGGCCGCAGGCGACGACGTAGCCGTGCTCCTGCAGATGACGGCGATTGGCCGCGATGCGCGGCGTCAGCATCTTGGCGCTGTCCGGCAACTCGCCTTCCATCTCTGCGATCAGCGCATCACCGATCGCGGGATCGAGCGCGGCTGTATAGGCGTGGCCGGCGGCGGTGGTCGCCATCGAGATGCGGCTGCCTGTGGCTTCATGCAGGCCGAGCGCGTTCGCCGCACGGGCGAACTCCAGATAGACCAGCTGAAAGCGGTCGGGGATCACGAAGCCCACGGTGCCCGGCAACTGATCCGCGACATCCTGCAACCGCAGTCGGATCAGGTTGCGCAGCTGCAAGCCTTTCATCATCGAGGTGCTCATCGCGACCGCGCTCGGGCCGATGCGATATTTCTGATCGCGCGGCAGATAGACCAGCTGTCCCATCCGCGTCAGCGTGTGCGTCAAGCGCGACACCGTCGAACGCGGCAGGCCACAGCGGTTCGAGATTTCGAGATTGCCGAGCCGGGCTTCGTGCCCCTCGAAGCACCGCAACACATCAAACGCGCGCGACACCACCTGGATGACATCGCCATCGCCAGTCTCGCTGGCGAGCATTCCCTGCCGGCTAAGCCGTTCCGAGCGCCGTCCCATTTGTTTTGGCTCCATTCCGTCATGCGGAATAAAATTCCACTTGCAGATGAAGCTACCTCAGGCAATCTGCCGCCACAACAAAAAGCCGTTCGCCGGATGAAATTTCCGCAAGACGGTATCGGAGAGTGGAATGCCAGAGATCAAGGTTGTGACCGAAGTTGCCGGGCGCGTTTGCGCGCTTCCCGTTGAAGCCGGCAGCAGCATCGGCGACGGCGACGAGATCGCGTTCGTCGAAGCGATGAAGATGGAGATCCCGGTCACGTCGACGACAGCAGGCAAAATCAAGTCGATTTTGGTGAAGATTGACGACGTCATCGCCGAAGGCCAGGCCGTCGCGATCGTCGAGACCTGAGCGCGGCCGTCGAGCCGCTCGGCTCGGACCAAATTCCCGGATGTCATGTGATCGGCGGTGGTTCCTTTGGAGTCGCACGGCGTCGCAAGCTGTTTCGCTTTCGAAACATTCTCGACCCGAAAGTTTCGTATGGCGACACAATCGCCGAGCAACCGCTCGTTTTGTGAACATCTGTTCGAAAACCGACAGCCACCAGTTGGCGCCTGCTCGCCTCCGCACCCGGCTTATGTCGATGCGCGCTCGGTTGCGCGCGCCCTGATTGCGTTGCACAACAGGAGGCGATGAAACGATCGCCTCCTCCCGTCACCGCCACCACCACGGCCTGGTCCAGCTCGAAGCCGCCGCTGCTGCGGTTTCTGCACACTTGTTATGCAGACTTCCTGCCGGAGGCCGGCGGCGCGGTGGCCGACTACATCCCCGAGCTCGGCAAGGCCGACCCTGCCCATTTTGGCATCAGCCTCGCGACGCTCGACGGCCATGTCTATGAGGTCGGCGATACCAGGGTGCCCTTCACCATCCAGTCGATGTCAAAGCCGTTCGTGTTCGCGCTGGCGCTGGACACGCTGGGCGCCGAGCGGGTGGAAAGCGTGATCGGCGTCGAACCGTCCGGCGACCCCTTCAACTCGATCCGGCTCAACGCCGATAACCACCCGTTCAATGCGATGGTGAATGCCGGCGCGATCGCCTGCTCCGGCCTGCTCCATGCCGACAAGGGGGACGGCGCATTCGACTACATCCGCCAGGCGCTCGGCCGCTTCGCCGGCCGCGAGCTCGACGTCGACGAGGCGGTCTATGCCTCCGAGAGCGCCACCGGCGACCGCAACCGGGCGATCGGCTATCTGCTGCGCACCAACAGCGTGATCACCGAGAATGTGCCTGCGGTGCTCGACGTCTATTTCCGGCAATGCGCCATCCTCGTCACCGCGCGCGATACGGCGGTGATGGCGGCAACGCTCGCCAACCGCGGCATCAACCCCGTGACCGGCGAGCAGGTGGTGACGCCCTACGCGATCGCGCGCACGCTTTCGGTGATGACCTCGTCGGGCATGTACGACTACGCCGGCGAATGGATCTACCGCGTCGGCATCCCCGCCAAGAGCGGCGTCGGCGGCGGCATTTTGGCGGCGCTGCCGGCGCGGCTCGGGCTCGGCAGTTACTCGCCAAAGCTCGACAAGCACGGCAACAGCGTGCGCGGCATCAAGGTCTGCGAGGCGCTGTCGGCGCATTACGACCTGCACATGCTGAACCGCAGCGACGACGCCCGCCACAGCATCATCGCCGACTACAACATCGGCAAGAACCCGTCACGCCGGGTGCGGCGGCCGCAGGAGCAGGAGATCCTGGCAAAGCACTTCCAGGAGGTCCGGGTGATCGAGCTGGTCGGCACGCTGTCGCTCTCCAATGTCGACTATGTCTCGCGCCGCCTCGCCGGCAGCCCGCGACCGGAGTTCGTGATCTTCGACCTGCGCCGTGTCACCGCGACGACCCGCGCCGGTGCCCGGCTGGTGGCGGAGGCCTTCCAGGAACTGGCCGAGCTCGGCGTCACCGTGATCCTGTCCGGCATCAAGCGGGCCTCGCGCGAATGGACCACGATCAGCGAGTGGACCAACCGGCTCGGCAATATCAGGGATTTCTATCTGCTCGACACCGCGATCGAATGGGCCGAGGACCAGATCGTCTACCGCTATGGCGGCTCGATCGACTTCCTCGAGACCACGGAGCTTGCCGAGCAGCCACTGCTCGCCGGATTGAGCGAGCGGGAGATCGCAGACATCGCCTCGCTCTGCACGGTCAGGACCTACCAGCCGAATGAAAAGATCATCGCCGCGGACCGTGAGGCGACCTCGCTGTTCTTCCTGCGCAGCGGCGTGGTCCATGTCACCCTGCCCGACGGCATCCGGCTTGCGACCCTGACCGCCGGCATGGCGTTCGGCGAGATGGCGCTGCTCGAGACGAAGCGCTCGGCGGACGTGATCGCCGACATGTCGGCGACGGCCTATGAGGTGGCGATTGGGGATTTCGAGCGCTTTCGCGAGCAGCACCCGCGCGCCGGCGAGCGGATCATGCGCAACCTCGCGCAGATCCTCGCCGAGCGGCTGATCGTGGCGAATGCGAAGGTGGATCTGCTGACGTCGGGGTAGCTGTAGCCTGCCGTCGCAGGGCCCGGCCAAAATATCGAAAACAACCCCATGCAAAGTAACCGACGGCTGCCGGCGTTCGACTTGGCCACTTGACGCGTCGGGCAAATCAGGGATATTTTTCCATTATTCCGAAATCGCGCAAGCCCCCCTCAGCCCACCCTTCGCGAGGTGGGGCAAGGAGCCGCGCGGCTCGACGTCTAGAGCTTCGGTTCTGATTGAATCAGAACCGAAGCTCTAGATTCTCGTTTTGACGCGCATTCTTCACGTGAACCGGTGTCCACTTCGCTCGAAAACGCTCTAGCTCACCACTTCCGTCACCGGCTGCATGTCGATCTCGAATGTCTCGAGAAATTTCGACGTCATGATGTAGAAGCCGACCGAGAGCTGCAGCTCGATCAGCGCGGCCGGCGTCAACAGTGCCGCGATCGCCTTGAAGGTCGCGTCCGTCGGCTTCTTAAGCTTGACGACCTCGTCGGTGAAGGTCAGCGCCGCGCGTTGTACCTCGTTGAAGCAGGTCGCCGACTGCCAGTTCTCCAGCGCGGCGTTCTGCTCGTCGGTGACACCCACATTCTTGCCGATGCGCTTGTGCGCGACGATCTCGTACGGCGCCTCGCAAAGAATGCCGGTGCGCGTGATCGCGAGTTCGCGCACGATCGGATCGAGCTCGCCCTTGTGACGGATCGCGCCGCCGAGCCGGCAGTACTGCTCAAAATAAGCAGGCGAATGCGCCATCATACGGAAGATGTTGGCGTTGCGGTTCTTGTCGAGGATCTCGCGGGTGCGCGCGCTTGCCTTCGCGGGATCGGAGTAGTCGATACGGGCCATTTCCTAACCTTGATCTCTGTCGCTTCTGTCTGGTTCCGAAACAGTATCCGCCGACCGTCGCAGGAGCAACACGCGCGAGTCAAATTGCCGCCGCATTCCCAGACAACCCTGACACAGTCGATATTCGCTGAGTGGGGACTCATCAAAAGCGAATGCTCGACGCGGGGTGTTCCGAGTAAAAAAATATGGCCGTCGTGCGCGCAATTTGCGCCACGATGAGCCACGCCCAAGTCTAGGGGAAACGCATGAAGGAAGCCACCAAGAGGGCGGCCTCGGAAGCGCTTGCGCAAATGCTGGCGGTGACGGCGATGCTCGTCATCGCCAGCTTTGTCTTTTATTGGCACTGAGGCATGATCCGGAAAGTGTGTAGCGGTTTTCCTCGCGACAAACGCGTAGCGCTTGCACGGAGATCATGCCCAAACAAGCTACCCGTAAACTGAGAGGGGCAAGAGCGAACCAGTTCAGCCTGGTCTCGCGTTCTGACCGGATCGTTCAGCCCCTCATTTTGCCTTTGCGAAATACGGAACCAGCCGTCCCGCGAATTGCGTGAAGCGCGCAAAAACTTTGTCGCCGATGGCGAGATCGTTGTCGCCATGCGCCATCATGCGAAAGCCTTCGTCGGCATCCACGAGCAGGATGTTATAGGGCACATGCGCCCGGGTCTCCGGCGTTGCGGCGCGGCAGACCAGTGATGTCGCATACACCGTCCCTGCCCCGCTCGCGCGATGCTCGGCGAGATCAGTTGCGCCGCAGGCCGCGCAGAAGCTGCGGCGGAAATATTGCCGCGCGCCGCAGGCGTTGCAGGTCTGGTAGACGATGGCTTCCGCACCCTTGGTCCAGTCGGCGATCGGTCCACTCATCGCACACGCTCCAGGAACATGCTGACATGGGAGGACAGCACGCCGCCATCACCATGCAGCAGCGCCACCGAGGCATCGCGCACCTGGCGATTGTCGGCGCGGCCGGTCATCTGCAGATGGGTTTCGACCAGATGCGCCATCGCGCCGCCGACGCCGCAATGGCCGTAGCTGAGCAGGCCACCATGGGTGTTGAGCGGCATCTCGCCATCCTGATTGAAGTAGCCGGCGCGCACCCGCGCCGCCGCCTCGCCGCGCTTGGCGAGGCCGAGATCCTCCAGCAGCATCGCGAGCGTGATCGTGAAGCTGTCGTAGACCGCGGCGTAGCGCACGTCCGATATCGCCATGCCCGACACCTCTTTCGCCTTCGCGACCGAAATCTCCGCGCCCAGCTCACTCAGCGCGGGCGCGGCCGTGATGTGCTGATGGGTATGCGCCTGGGCGCAGCCACGGATGCGAACCCGCCGCTCGCCCGTCGCCTCGCGGCTGATCACGCAGGCCGCGCCGCCGTCGGACACCGGGCAGCAGTCAAGCAGCTTGAGCGGCATCGCCACCGGCTTCGAGGCCATCACGTCGGCAACCGTGATCGGCTCGTGGAATTGCGCGCCGGGATGCGTCAGGGCGTGCTTGCGCATCAGCACCGCGAACTCGGCAAGGTCCTCCTGCGTGAGCCCGTATTCATGCATGTAACGCGTCGCGACCAGGCCGTAATAGGCCGGGATGGTCGGCCCCAGCGTCACCTCGTAGTCGGGATGGCCGACCTGGGCCAGCGCCTGGATCGAAGCGTCACGGCTCTGCCCGGTCAGCCGGTTCTCACCACCGACCACCAGCACGTGTTTTGCCACCCCAGTGTCGACCAGTTGATGCGCCAGCATGGTCATCGCGAGACCGGTGGCACCGCCGACCTGCACGGCGTGGGCGTAGGATGGGCGGATGCCAAAGTGCTCGGCGAAAACCGTCGCCAGCATGATGTGCGGCGAGACGGTGGAATAGCCGCAGAGGATGCCATCGATGTCGGAGCGCTTCAGCCCGGCATCAGAGATCGCAAGCTCGGCCGCCTTGCTCATCAGGTCGAGCGAGGACAGGCCCTCATGCTTGCCGTAGGACGTGAGGCCGACGCCGGTGACGAAGCTCATCTGTTCACCTCGATCCGCTGTCATTCCGGGATGGTCCGAAGGACCAGACCCGGAATCTCGAGATTCCGGGTTCGATGCTCCGCATCGCCCCGGAATGACGGGTTAACATCAATACGACTTCGGAAGGCCGAGCACCTTCTCGCCGATGAAGCTGAGGATAAGCTGCGGACTGATCGGCGCGATGCGCGGGATCAGCGATTCCCGCAAATAGCGCTCGACATGGTACTCCTTGGCATAGCCGAAGCCGCCATGGGTCATCACTGCCTGCTCGCAAGCGTGGAATCCGGCTTCCGCCGCGAGATATTTTGCCGCGTTCGCAGCGGGACCGCAGGGCAGGTTCTGGTCGTATTGCCAGCCGGCGCGCAGCACCATCAGCCAGGCAGCCTCGAGCTCCATCCAGCACTTCGCCAGCGGATGCTGGATCCCCTGGTTCATGCCAATCGGGCGATTGAACACGATGCGGCCCTTGGCATATTCCGACGCCCGCTTCAGCGCGATCTGGCCGAGGCCGACCGCTTCAGCCGCGATCAGGATGCGCTCGGGGTTCATGCCGTGCAGGATGTATTCGAAGCCGCGGCCTTCCTCGCCGATGCGGTCCTCGACCGGGATCTCGAAATTCTCGAAGAACAGCTCGTTGGAGTCGACGGGCTTGCGGCCCATTTTCTCGATCTCGTGCACCGTGACGCGCTTGCGGTCGAAGTCGGTGTAGAACAGGCTGAGGCCGTGGGTCGCACTGCGTACCTCCTCGAGCGGCGTGGTGCGGGCGAGCAGCAGGATCTTGTTGGCCACCTGCGCGGTCGAGATCCACACCTTCTGGCCGTTGACGATGTATTTGTCGCCCTGGCGCACGGCGCGGGTCTTGAGCTGGGTGGTGTTGAGGCCGGTGTTGGGCTCGGTCACCGCGAAGCAGGACTTGTCGCGGCCGTCGATGATCGGCGGCAGCATGCGCTGGCACTGCTCCTTGGTGCCGAACACGACAACCGGATTGAGCCCGAACACGTTCATGTGCACAGCCGATGCGCCGGACATGCCGGCGCCGGATTCGGAGATCGTGCGCATCATGATCGCGGCATCGGTGATGCCGAGGCCGGAGCCGCCATACTCCTCGGGAATGCAGATGCCGAGCCAGCCGGCATCGGCCAGCGCGCGGTGGAAGTCGGCCGGATAACCGCCCTCCTTGTCCTTCTTCAGCCAATAGGCCTCGTCAAAGCGCGAGCAGATCTTGGCGACGGCGTCGCGGATCGATTCCTGGTTGGCGGAGAGTGCGAAATCCATCTGTCGTGCTCCTATGCCTGCACCACTTTGGCCGCGCCGTCGCGCACCATCGCCGCGATCTCGTCAGTCGAGAAACCTGCCTCTTGCAAAATCTCCGCGCTGTGCTCACCGAGCCGCGGCGCGAGCCGGCTCGGCTCGACCTTGGTCTCCGACCATCGCGCCGACGGCGTCATGCTGCGGATACGGCCCTCGGTCGGGTGGTCGATCACGGGGAAGACGCCGGTCGCGACCATGTGCGGATCCTCGAGCAGGCTCTCGAGATCATGCATCGGCATCACGGGCACGTCGGCCTTCTCGAGGATCTCGTGCCACTCGGCCGTGGTCTTGGTCAGCAGGATGCGCGCGAGTTCGGCGTAGACGACATCGATGTTGGTGGCGCGGCCGGCGAAGGTCGCGAATTTCGGATCGCTGCGCAGATCGTCGCGGCCGGTCGCCTTGAAGAAGTTCTCCCACTGCTTGTCGTTGTAGACGATCACGCAGATATAGCCGTCCAGCGTCTTGTAGGGCCGCCGGTCCGGCGACAGATGCCGCGCATATCCGCCCTTGTCGAGCGGCGGATCGTAGGTCAGCCCGCCCATATGGTCGCCCATGACGAAGCCGGCCATGGTCTCGAACATCGGAATGTCGACGCGCTGGCCCTGCCCGGTCCGGTCGCGATGCACGAGGCTCGCGCAGATCGCGCCGACCGCGGTGAGGCCGACGATGCGATCGACCAGCGCATTCGGCACGTAGCGCGGCACGCCATCCGAGGTCTGCGCCATCAGCGCCGGCAGCGCGGTGGCGCCCTGGATCAGGTCGTCATAAGCGGGCTTGGCGGCATACGGTCCCTCCTGGCCGAAGCCGAACACGCCGGCATAGATCAGCCGCGGATTGACCTTGGCGACGACGTCGTAACCGAGCTGCAGCCGCGCCATCGCCTGCGGGCGCACATTGTAGACCAGCACATCGGCCTGAGCGATCAGCCGCAGCACGGTCTCGCGCCCAGCCGGCTTCTTCAGGTCGAGGCAGACCGAACGCTTGCTGCGGTTGGTGTTGAGGAACACCGGCCCCATGCCGGGATGCCGTGTCGGACCGATCTGCCGCGTCACGTCGCCGTCAGGCGATTCCACCTTGATGACATCGGCGCCGTAGTCGCCGAGCATCTGGGTGGCATAGGGTCCCATCAGCACGGTCGTCATATCGACGACCTTGATACCCTGCAGTGGTCCCATCTTGCTGTTCGCTCCCGGATGTTCTGGTTACGCAGCTAGTAACGGGAGCGCTTCGCCGAGATCAAGCTGCGCCGGGCGTATGGGCGTATGCGCGGCGGCGGCCGGATCGTTTCCGCGCGGCGGAACGCAGGGCGGGCAAGATGAAGCCCACCGCCGGCCCGACGCCGGTTACTGCCCGGTCATCGCCTCCCGCGCCTTCAGGAGCCTCTCCAGTTCCGCATTCTGCTGCTCGAGCCGTTCGGCGATGCGCTCCTCGACTTCGGCGCCGGCGGCACCCGCGGCCTGCTCGATCAGCTGCCTGATATTGTCCCGGAGGATTGCGATCCGATCGTTCACTTCCGACAGCGACAGGGACGTCTCGATACCCATGGTCCGTTCTCCCGGTGACAGGCGCAAGCAGCTTAGCGCGGTGGGAGGTCGCGGCCTACCCCTTTGCAGATTCCTTGGCCGATCCCTTTGGCCTATCCTTGGGCCATCATCTCCCGCAGCGCAGTCTTCAGCACCTTGCCATAATTGTTCTTCGGCAGGGCATCGAGATAGACATAGCGCTTCGGCCGCTTGAAGCGGGCGATCGAGGCAAGGCAATGCGCGTCGAGCCTGCCGTCGTCGGCGGCAGCACCCTCCTCGAGCACGACGCAGGCGACGACGATCTCGCCCCATTCCGGATCCGGCACACCAATCGCCGAGACCTCTCGGACATCAGGATGCGTCAGCAGCGCTTCCTCGACCTCGCGCGGATAGATGTTGGTGCCGCCGGAGATGATCACATCCTTGGAACGGTCGGACAGCGTCAGGAAGCCGTCGGCGTCGAGCCGGCCGACATCGCCGGTGCGCAGCCAACCGTCCTTCAGCGTCTCGGCGTTGGCCTTCGGATTGTTCCAGTAGCCGAGCATCACGGTTGAGCCCTTGACCTCAATCTCGCCGGTCTCGCCTGCGGCGAGCGGCTTGCCGTCCTTGCCGGTGATGCGCACGGTGACGACGCTCTGGGCGGTGCCGACCGACGCCAGCCGCTCGAGATAGCGCGGATGATCGCTCGCGCGATGCCAGTCGCGCGACAGCGCCGTGATCGTCATCGGCGACTCGCCCTGGCCATAGATCTGCACAAAGCGCTGGCCCATGGTCGCGATCGCGTCGGTGATGTCGGCCGTGTACATCGGCCCGCCGCCATAGATGATGGTGCGCAGCCCCTCGCCGTTCTCGCCGCGCTTCTTGGCGGCGTCGACCAGCCGGCGCACCATGGTGGGCGCTGCGAACATCACGACATTGTCGAGCTGGCGGCCGAGGTTGAGCACCTCGTCCGGATCGAAGCCGCCGGACTCGGGAACGACGTGCCGGCCGCCCATCCGGACATGCGGGAAATTGTAGAGGCCGGCGCCATGCGAGATCGGCGCCGCATAGAGCGAGGCATCGTGCGGCGTCGCCGGATCGACATCGGCGAGATAGCACAGCGACATCGCGAGCAGATTGCCGTGGCTGAGCATCACGCCCTTGGGACGACCTGTCGTGCCTGAGGTATAGAACAGCCAGGCGAGATCGTTGCTCTCGCGCGGCAATGGCGCAGGCGGCCCCTCGCCGCTTCGCATCGCCTTGTAAGCGTCGCTGTCAACAGACAGCATGGTCATGCCGGCGGGGCAATTGTCCTTCGCCTCAAGCAGGGCACCGATCGTGTCGTCGGAGACGAAAGCCAGTTTGGCGCCGCCATTGCCACAGATCCACGCCGCCTCGCGGCCGTGCAGCTTGGCGTTGATCGGGATCGCGGCGGCGCCGATCCACCAGATGCCGTAGAGGCATTCGAGATATTGCGTGCAGTTCGATGCAAACAGAGCGATGCGGTCGCCGGCGGCAATGCCGTGATCGCGCGCCAGCGCCGCCCCGATCGAGGCGGCGCGGCGGGCAAAGGTTGCATAATCAGCGTCGAGGTCGAACCCGGTCAGCAGCGCCGGCGCATCGGGACGCGCCCGCGCCGTCGCCGCCAGCCATTCGGCAATGTTCATCGCACTAGCCCCAAGCAAGCTGTCATGCCCGGGCTTGACCCGGGCATCCACGTCTTTGGCGCCACGTAATGAAGGAAGACGTGGATGGCCGGGTCAAGCCCGGCCATGACGAATGGAGAGAATGTCGCCTACTTCAGCGGCTCGAGGATCGAGACGTAGTTGGCGACCGCAGCACCGCCCATGTTGAAGATGCCGCCGATCTGCGGGTTCTTGAGCTGCATGCCCTCGGGCGCTTGGCCTGTGAGCTGCATCGCGCTCATCACGTGCATGGAGACGCCGGTGGCGCCGATCGGATGGCCCTTGGCCTTGAGGCCGCCGGACGGATTGACCGGCAGCTTGCCGTCCTTCTGGGTCCAGCCTTCCATGATCGCGCGGGCGCCCTGGCCCTTCGGCGTCAGGCCCATCGCTTCATATTCGATCAGTTCGGCAACCGTGAAGCAGTCGTGGGTCTCGACAAAGGACAGATCGGAGAGCTGCAGCCCGGCCTTTTGCAGCGCGCGCTGCCAGGCGGTGGTGCACCCCTCGAACTGCAGGATGTCGCGCTTCGACATCGGCAGGAAATCCTGCGCGTGGGCGGTGGCGCGGATGTTCACGGCCTTGCCCATGGTCTTGGCGGTCTCGGCATCGGTCAGCACCAGCGCGGCGGCGCCATCCGACACCAGCGAGCAATCGGTGCGCTTCAAGGGACCGGCGACGAACGGGTTCTTCTCGCTCTCGGCGCGGCAGAACTCGAAGCCGAAATCCTTGCGCATCTGCGCGTAAGGATTGGCGACGCCGTTCTTGTGGTTCTTGGCGGCGATCATCGCCAGCGCATCCGACTGGTCGCCGTATTTCTGGAAATAGGCCTGCGCAATTTTGCCAAACACGCCGGCAAAGCCGCCGACCGTGTCGCCGTCCTCAGGCAGGTACGACGCTTTCAGCAGGTTCTTGCCGATCTCCGGACCCGGCGTCTTCGTCATCTGCTCGACGCCAACGACCAGCACGATCTTCGCGGCGCCCGCCTCGATGGCGCGGATGCCCTGATGCACGGCGGCCGATCCGGTGGCGCAGGCGTTCTCGACGCGGGTGGTCGGCTTGAAGCGCAGCGCCGGATTGGCCTGCAGCACCAGCGAGGCCGTAAAGTCCTGCGGCGAGAAGCCGGCGTTGAAGTGGCCGAGCATGATTTCGTCGACGTCGGATGCGGCAATGCCGGCATCGGCGAGCGCTTCGTTGGCGACCTTGACCACGAGGCCCTCGACGGTCTCGGCGTCGAACTTTCCGAATGGCGTGTGCGCCCAACCCACAATGCTGGCGGTCATGGCCGTATCTCCCTGTTCCTGTTCAGGGAGTTATGTAGCGTATCTTCAGGCCGCTTTCAGCGTTTTCATCGCCTTCGCGCACATGGCGGTTATGCCCGCCCAATTGCCGGCGCGGATATCGGCTGCCGGGCACAGCCAGGAGCCGCCGACCGCCAGCACATTGGGCTCGGCAAGCCAGGTCGCCGCGTTGGCCTCGCCGATGCCTCCGGTCGGGCAGACCCTGACGTTCGGGAATGGACCGGCCAAGGCGCGCAGTGCCTTGATACCGCCGGCCTGCTCGGCGGGGAAGAATTTGACGACGTCGAAGCCGTGCGCCAGTGCCTGCATCAGCTCCGAGGCGGTTGCGATCCCCGGCGCGAAAGGCAGCCGGCCGGCAGCGACCGCTTTCAACAACTCGGGCGTCGCGCCCGGGCTGATGCCGAATTTGGCGCCGAGCGCCTCGGCGCGCGCCAGATCGTCACCATTGAGGATCGTGCCGATCCCGACCACCGCGTCGGGCACCTCTGATATGATGGCCTTGGCCGCATCGACCGCGACCGCCGTCCGCAGCGTCACCTCGAGCGTCCGCACGCCGCCCGCGACCAGCGCCTTGGCGAGCGGTACCGCATCGGCAAGCCGCTCGATGGTCAGCACCGGGATCACGGTGGCCTGGCGGATCAGCTCGGCGATCCGGTCCTGCTTCGATGTCGTTGTCATTGCGAGGCCTTGCGGGATGGTGGGGGACGAGGCGCCTTCTTCGGCGGCATGGCGTAGCGGGGAATGATCGCACCGGGATAGCAGACCACGACGCCGGCCAGACGATGGCCGGCGCGCGCCGCCTCCTCGGGCTCGGCGCCGCCGAGCCGCGCGGCGAGATAGGCCGCGGCAAAACTGTCGCCGGCCGCCGTGGTATCGACCACCGGCTGGGCCAGCGGCTCCGCTCTCACCTCGCGCGTTCCGCCGGCGGAGCGCACGATGCAGGCGGGTTCGGCCAGCTTCAGCACGACCTCGGGGCTCGGGATGCCGGCGAGCAGTGCGGTGTTGCCCTCGCCGGGATAGAGCGGCGCCAGATCCTCGGTCGAGGCGAGCACGATATCGGCGGTCTCGAATGCGCTGCTGAAGACTGTTCGCGCGACATTCAGGTCTGGCCAGCCGCGGGCGCGGAAATTGGTGTCGAACGCAAACCGCGTGCCCAGCAGCCGCGCGCGCTTCAGCGCCGCCATCAGCCGTTCCCGTCCGTCCTCGCGCAGGATCGAGAGCGTGATCGCCGAGAGATAGACGATGTCGTAGGTCGCGAGCGAGTTAAGGAGGTCGGCCGTCTCGGGCAGGTCCATCAGCTCGCGCGCGGCGGCGCTGTCGCGCCAGTGGAAGAAGCGCCGTTCACCCTTGTCGTCGGTCTGGATCAGATAGAGCCCAGGCAGCTTGCCTGCCAATCGCGCGACATGCTTGGTGCCGACGCCTTCGCTCGCCCAACCCGCGATCATCTCATCGCTCAGCACATCATCGCCGAGCGCAGTGATATAATCGATGTGGACGCCGAGCCGGGACAGATAGACGGCGGTGTTGAGCGTGTCGCCGCCAAAGGCGCGCGAATACAGACCTCCGGGCTGGCCGCCCGGAGCCTGGCGCAGCTCGATCATGCATTCGCCGATGCTGGCGACCCTTGTCATGCCAAGACCCGCGTGCCTGAGCGGAGCTAGGCGGCGAACTTGCCGCCCAGTTCGTCCTCGATGTGGATGCGGATGATGTCGTCGAACGTCTTCTCCGCCGTGGTGAAGCCGAGCTTCAGCGCGCGCTCGGTGGCGAAATCGCGCGGCCAGCCCGAGACGATGCTGATGATGGTCGGATCGGGCACCCGCTTGATCCGCGCGGTGACATTCTTGCCGGCAACGCGCTCCAGCGAGGCGATCTGCTCGCCGACGCTGACACACATCCCGGGCATGCTGAGATTGCGCCGCGGCCCCATCGCATTGAGATCCATGGTACCGGCGTGAACCAGGAAGCCAACCGCCGATTTCGGCGAGGCGTGCCAGTGCCGCACGTCCTCGGACACCGGCAGCACCGCCTCCTCGCCCGCCAGCGGCTCGCGGATGATGTTGGAGAAGAAGCCGGACGCCGCCTTGTTCGGCTTGCCCGGACGCACGCATATCGTCGGCAGGCGGATCGATATCCCGTCGAGCAGGCCCTTGCGGGTGTAATCGTTGATCAGGAGCTCGCAGATCGACTTCTGCGTGCCGTAGCTGGTCAGTGGCGTATGGAAGAACTCGTCGCCGATCTTCTCGGGGAACGGCGCGCCGAACACCGCGATCGAGGAGGTGAACACCAGCCGCGGCTTGTAGCCGCCGCCGACGGCGCGGATCGCGTCGATCAGGTAGCGGGTGCCGTCGAGATTGATCCGGTAGCCCTTGTCGAACTCGGCCTCCGCCTCGCCCGAGACGATCGCGGCGAGGTGGAAGATCACGTCCGGGCGCTCGGCGATCAGGGGCGCCGCGGCACCGGCGTCGGCGAAATCGGATGCGACGACATTGACCGGAATCGATGCGTTGACGGGTTTGGCCGGTGCGACCACGTCCTGCAAGGTCATCCTGCTGATGTCCTGCTTGCCGAGCCGGCCCTCACGCAACAGACGCTCGGTCAATTTGCGGCCAACCATGCCGGCGGCGCCCAGAATCAGAATGTGCACGACCCTGCTCCTTTTCTTCTGTTCGAATTCGTCCGCGGGCCCTGCGCGCTTATTCCTTCACGGCACCCGTCATCGCCGAGACATAATGCTCAACGAAGAAGGCGTAAAGAATAACCAGCGGCAATGAGCCGACCAGCGCTCCCGC
The DNA here is from genome assembly GCF_042258955.1 of Bradyrhizobium sp. ma5. Classification (NCBI taxonomy): domain Bacteria; kingdom Pseudomonadati; phylum Pseudomonadota; class Alphaproteobacteria; order Hyphomicrobiales; family Nitrobacteraceae; genus Bradyrhizobium; species Bradyrhizobium sp. ma5. Next base: position 3,925,581 of record NZ_CP170156.1, on the reverse strand, counting down.
CATCAGCGATCCCCATTTGTAGATATCGCCGTCGACGAATTCGTTGACGATGGCGACCGGCACCGTCTTGTTCGGGGTCGATTGCAGGAACGTCAGCGCATAGATGAACTCGTTCCAGCATAGAGTGAACGAGAAAATAAAGGCGGAGATCAGGCCGGGGATCGCCAGCGGCACGATGATCTTGACCAGAATCTGCCAGCGCGACGCGCCGTCGATCAGCGCACACTCCTCAAGCTCATAGGGGATGGTCTTGAAATAGCCCATCAGAAGCCAGGTCGAGAACGGGATCAGCAGCGTCGGATAGACCAGGATCAGCGACAGCGGAGAATCGAACAGCCCATAGGCCTGGATCACCGAAGCCAGCGGGATGAACAGGATCGATGGCGGCACCAGATAGGCGAAGAAGATCAGAACGCCGACGGCCTCCGCGCCCTTGAAGCGCAGCCGCGTGATCGCATAGGCCGACAGGACGCTGGCGACGATCGACAGGAAGGTGGCGCCGACAGCGACATACATCGTGTTCCACAGCCAGCGCGGATACTGCGTCTCGAACAGCAGCTTGCTGATGTGCTTGAAGGTCGGATGAACCACCCAGAACGGGTTGAACTTCTCCATGTCGATGAGCTGCTCGTCCGGCTTGATGGACGTCAGCACCATCCAATAGAACGGGAACAGCAGCACCACGAGGATGATGAACAGCGGCAAATAAAGCGTAACGAGGCGCCGCGGCAGCGACTCCAGATAGCTCATGCCCTCGCTGTCGTCGCCGGTCGCGGTCTTCGATTGCAAGGTTGAATCAGTCATTGCTCGATCCTTGCTGCCATTTGCGGCGCTGCATTCCGAACCAGGAGATGGCGATGGCCGCCACCAGGAAGGGAATCATCGCGGTGGCGATCGCGGCGCCCTCGCCCAGCCGACCGCTGATGATGCCGCGCTGATAGCTCAGCGTCGCCATCAGGTGGGTGGCGTTGACCGGGCCGCCGCGGGTCAGCGCCCAGATCAACTGGAAGTCGGTAAAGGTGAACAGCACCGAGAACGTCATGACCACGGCGATGATCGGGGTCAGCAACGGATAGGTGATGAAGCGAAAGCGCTGCCAGTTGGTGGCACCGTCGAGCGTTGCGGCTTCATAGAGCGATGGCGAGACCGTCTGCAGGCCGGCCAACAGGGTGATCGCGACGAAGGGAACGCCGCGCCAGACATTGGCGAAGATCACGCTCGCCCGTGCCCAATCCGTGTCGCCGAGGAAGTTGATGTTGCTGTGGATCAAACCGAGTTTGATCAGCGACCACGAGATGATCGAGAACTGCGAATCGTAGATCCACCAGAACGCGATGGCCGACAGCACGGTCGGCACGATGAACGGGATCAGCACGATCGACCGGATCACGGCCTTGAACGGCATGTGCCTGTTCAACAGCAGCGCGAGATAGAGCCCGATCGCGAATTTGATGGCGCTTGCGATCAGCGTGTAGAGCAAGGTGTTGAACACCGACAGCCAGAAGATCGAATCGTCCCACAGCCACTGGTAATTCTCGACACCGACAAAGGCTCCGGCGCGACCGATGCGCTCGTCGGTGAAGCTCATCCAGACGCCGAGGCCGAGCGGATAGGCCAGGAACAGGATCAGGAACGCCGCCGTCGGCAGCATGAACCAGAACGCGGCCCAATTGCGGTTTCCGCTGAGCCGCGACCAAAGCGACGGCTCGCCTGCCGCGGCGGCTTGCGCCGGCATCGATGTCTGGACAGTGCTCATTCGCTCTCAACTCCGAATCAGACGGTGACGCGCGACCGATTTTGGATCGTGCGCCACCTCAGATCGCTCATGAACTGGAGCCGGCGCGGCTTGCCGCGCCGGCCGTCACCTAACGGAAGATGCGCTTGGCCGCGCGTTCGGCCGAGGCCATCGCGGTCTTCACATCCTCGCGTCCGGTGCAATAGTTCGCAAACATGTCGACCACGACGAAGTCGGCAATCGCGGCCGCCGCGTTTTCGCTCATCTGCGCCTCGCCAGCCGGGGTCGACGCCGTCTGAGCCACGCTCCGATAGGGCGTCGTCTTCGGGTCGGCCGTCCAGACCGGGTTCTTGTCGTAGTCGAGCAGGAAGTGCGACAGGTAGCCCTGCGCCGCTTCGACCCACGGATTGAACTGATCCGGCTCCAGCATGAAGGCCGTGAACGCCTTGCAAGCCTGCGGATACTTCGAGAAGCTGAAGATCAGGATCGGGAAGCCGAGATGCATCTCCCGCGTCTTGCCATCGAGACCGGCCGGCAGGTGGGCATGATTCATGTCTTCGGCGATCTGCGGATTTTCCTTCTTCGCCGTGACGTAGATCGAAATGCCGTTCACGGTGAGGTGAAGCTGCCCGGCAAGGAACGCCTTGTTGTTGGAGCTGTCGTTCCACGACGCGGTGCCCGGCACGAAATTGTCATACAGGCCCTTGACGTATTCGAGCGACTTCGCAGTCTCCGGCGAGTTGACGACGACCTTGTTGTCCTTGTCGATCAGCTTGCCGCCATGCGCCCACAGCGCCCAATGCAGCCAGCCGTTGGCATCGCCCGAGGCGTGGCCAAGCGCCATGCCGCCCGGGGTGCCGTTCTTGTTCATGCCCTTTACGAGATCGGCGAAACCGGCGAGATCCTTCGGGAACTCCTTGTGACCGGCCTTTTCCATCGCCGCGACACGATAATTGACCAGTCCGCCGGTGGCGGCGACCGGAATTCCGATCCACTTCCCGTTCAGCATGCCATACGCCTTGCCGGAATCGGCCCAGCCACCGCACTTCTTGCCGAGATAGTCGGCGACGTCGGTCACATCGACACACTTGCTCGGGAACAGGAAGGGCAGCGAATAGAGGCCCCACACCATGTCGAGACCCTGCCCGGTATTGGCCGCGACCGACGCTTTCGGCTGGATATCGTCGTAGGATTCGTTGGAGACGTTGATCGTAACGTTGTTGGCCTTCTGGAACGCATCGACGATCTTCATGAAGGCCACATCTTCGGCTTCCACGAAGCGCTTCCAGCGCAGCAGGTTGATCTTGGCGCCCGGCTCCGGCTTCCATTGCGACGTTTGCGCCCAAGCCTTGGCGTAGCCGAGCAGTTGATCGCTCGTCATCGTCGCCGCGGCGGCCAGCATGGTGGCGCCGCCCTTGAGCAACGAGCGGCGGTCAGTATCAAAAATCGACATTGGCAATTTTCTCCCGTTTTTTTGGTTGTCGCTTCAGACGTCGCTTGTCCCGCCCAAATACTGCGGGCCGGCATTCTCGTGATGAAGATGCGCCGACGCTGCCTGCGGGCGCGGCATCGCTCAGCCGTTCAGCCGCTTGCCCGTCGAATCGTCGAACAGATGGACCAGCGCCGGATCCGGCTTGAGCCGAACCTTGTCGCCCGGGTTGAACAGATGGCGCTCGCGGAACACGGCCACCACCTGCTCGCCGCCGAGCTTGGCGAACACCTGGGTCTCCGAGCCGGTTGGCTCGACCACCACGATCTCGGCTTCGGCGCCGTCATCGGCGATGGTGAAATGCTCGGGCCGCACGCCATAGACCGCGGGCTTGCCGTCGGAATTGGCCGGCGCCGATTTCAGCGGCAACTTGACGCCGTTCGGTCCCTCGAAATAGGCGGCGCCGTTCACCTTGACGTTGCCCTTGAGGAAATTCATCGCGGGCGAGCCGATGAAGCCGGCGACGAACTGGTTCGCAGGCGTGTCGTAGAGCTCGAGCGGCGAGCCCATCTGCTCGACGATGCCGTCATGCATCACCACGATCTTGTCGGCCATGGTCATGGCCTCGATCTGGTCGTGGGTAACGTAGACTGTCGTGGTCTTCAGCCGCTGATGCAATTCCTTGATCTCGGTGCGCATGGCGACGCGGAGCTTGGCGTCGAGGTTCGAGAGCGGCTCGTCGAACAGGAACACCTGCGGATCGCGCACGATGGCGCGGCCCATTGCGACGCGCTGGCGCTGGCCGCCGGAGAGCTGGCGGGGATACCGATCGAGCAGCGGCGTCAGCGCAAGGATTTCCGCGGCGCGCTTGACGCCGCTCGAGATTTCCTCGGGCTTGGCGCCGCGCAGCTTCAGCGAGAAGCCCATATTGTCGGCGACCGTCATGTGCGGGTAGAGCGCGTAGTTCTGGAACACCATCGCAATGTCGCGCTCTTTGGGCTGGACATTGTTGACGACGCGCTCGCCGATCGAGATCGTTCCAGAGGTGATGTTCTCAAGTCCCGCCAGCATGCGCAGCAGGGTCGACTTGCCGCAGCCGGAGGGGCCGACCAGAACGACGAACTCGCCGTCCTCGATCGGGATCGACACGCCGTGCAGGACTTCAAAATTGCCGAACGACTTCCGCACGTCACGTATCTGGACCGACGACATCCACTTCCCTCCCTCAAGTTCCCGACGGCGTACGACAAGTGCCGCCGCCGCTCTGTTTTGTTCCGGCCACGCTGGGTACGCGGCTCTGTCGGACTTGCTTTATTGTCCGCAGTTTATCCGGTTTTGGCAATCGTTCGATTAGCAATCGCTTGGTAGCGCTGTCAATATCGGTTTGTCTGCGACGAAGGTCGTGATATGAGCGGCAAATGGCCCGAAAACACATCACGCCAGGCAAGATCCGGCTCACCGAAGTCGCGAAACTCGCCGGCGTCAGTCCGATTACGGCCTCGCGTTTCTTCAGGAATCCGGATGCGCTCTCGGCCGGCAAGCGCGCCCGGGTCGAGAGTGCGGCAAAAGAACTCGGTTACGTGCCCAATCTCGCGGCACGCGCGCTTGCGTCGCAGCGCACCGAGGTGATCGGTGTCCTGATCCCGTCGTTGACCAACAATGTGTTCGCCGACGTGCTACGCGGCATCTATGACGCGCTCGACGGCAGCCGCTACAGCATTCAGCTCGCCAACACCCGCTACAGCATCCTCCAGGAAGAGCGCCTGCTGCGTCTTTTTCTGGCACAGAAGCCGGCCGGGCTGATCGTCACCGGCATCAACCAGACCGCGGATTCCCGCCGCATCATGGAAACCGTCGATTGCCCGATCGTGCAAATCATGGAGGTCGGGCCCTCCCCGATCGACATGATGATCGGATTTTCGCATTTTGACGCGGCAAAAGCTGCAATCGCCCACCTTCTCGCGCAGGGCAACCGGAGGATCGGCTTCCTCGGCGCGCGAATGGATCCGCGGGTGCAGCGGCGGCTTGACGGCTATCGCGCCGCGATGACCGAGGCGGCGCTGTTCGATCCGCAGCTCATCGTCACGACCGCGATTCCAACCTCGGTGACATTGGGCGGGACGCTGTTTGCCGACCTGCTCGCCAAGACGCCCGACATCGACGCGGTGTTCTGCGTCAATGATGACCTTGCGCTCGGCGCGCTGTTCGAATGCAAGCGCCGTCACGTGGCGGTGCCGGAGCAGATGGCGATCGTCGGCTTCAACGACCTCGAATTCATGGCGTCAAGCGAGCCGACGCTGAGCAGCGTGCGCACCAATCGCTACGAAATGGGCAGAAACGCTGCCATGATGGTGATCGAGACACTCGAAGGACGCCGGCCCACTGAGCCCGTCGTCGATCTCGGCTTCAGTGTCATGGAACGGCAAAGCTCGGCGCGACGCAGCTGACATCCACCCGACACCATCCCGTCACAAGGGACGCGAAAAATGACAAAATGGTAGCGCAACCAAGCGCCTTCAACTAAGGTCCAATCCATCCAGTGAAACACCTGTGCGTGATCGTCGAGGTTTGTAATGCGTGACGATTTGCGCAAGGTAGAACAACGTTGAACCAGAGCCCTTGAATGGGCCCATCAAGAGTTTGCATTGCGGGAGAAACCAATGACAAAACCCCACACCAACGGGCACAGCGCCGCAGGCGAGACCAGCAAGGGCAAGGGCCGCAGGCTCCGCTCCCAGGAATGGTTCGACAACCCGCACAATCCCGGCATGACCGCGCTCTATCTCGAGCGCTACCTCAATTACGGCCTGACCCGCGAGGAATTGCAGTCGGGCAAGCCGATCATCGGCATCGCCCAGACCGGCAACGACCTGTCGCCCTGCAACCGGCATCACCTTGAGCTCGCGCACCGCGTCCGCGAGGGTATCCGCGCCGCCGGCGGCATCGCCATGGAGTTTCCGACCCATCCGATCCAGGAGACCGGCAAGCGCCCGACCGCGGCGCTCGACCGCAACCTCGCCTATCTCGGCCTGGTCGAGATCCTGTTCGGCTATCCGCTCGACGGCGTGGTGCTGACCACCGGCTGCGACAAGACCACCCCGGCCTGCATGATGGCGGCGGCGACCGTCAACCTGCCGGCGATCGTGCTGTCGGGCGGCCCAATGCTGAACGGCTGGCACGAGGGCCAGCGCACCGGCTCCGGCACGGTGGTTTGGAAGGCGCGCGAGCGGCTCGCTGCGGGCGAGATCGACTATGAGCAGTTCATCGAGATCGTGGCCTCCTCGGCCCCGTCGGTCGGCCATTGCAACACCATGGGCACCGCCTCCACGATGAACTCGCTCGCGGAAGCGCTCGGCTTCTCGCTGCCGGGTTGCGCGGCGATCCCGGCGCCCTATCGCGAGCGCGGCCAGATCGCCTACGAGACCGGCAAGCGTATCGTCGGCATGGTCTGGGACGACCTGAAGCCGTCGGACTTCCTGACGCGCGAGGCGTTCGAGAACTGCATCGTCGTCAACTCCGCGATCGGCGGCTCGACCAATGCGCCGATCCACATCAATGCGCTGGCGCGCCATGTCGGCGTCGAGCTGTCGATCGACGACTGGCAGAAATACGGCCATGACGTGCCGCTGCTCGTGAACATGCAACCGGCCGGCTTCTATCTCGGCGAAGAATATCACCGCGCCGGCGGCGTGCCGTCGGTGGTGCGCGAGCTGATCAAGCACAAGCGCATCCATGAAGGCGCCCTCACCGTCAACGGCCGCACCATGGGCGAGAATTGCAAGGAAGCGCCGAAGCCCGACGGTGACGTGATCTGGGGCTACGACAAGCCGCTGGTGAAGGATGCCGGCTTCCTGGTCTTGCGCGGCAATCTGTTTGATTCCGCGATCATGAAGACCAGCGTGATCTCGAAGGAATTCCGCGACCGCTATCTATCCAACCCGAAGGACCTCAACGCCTTCGAGGGCCGCGCCATCGTATTCGAGGGTCCGGAGGACTATCACGCGCGGATCGAGGATCCCGCGCTCGAGATCGACGAGCATTGTGTGCTGTTCGTGCGCGGCACCGGCCCGATCGGCTATCCCGGCGGCGCCGAGGTCGTGAATATGCAGCCGCCGGCGGCGCTGATCAAACGCGGCATCCTGTCCCTGCCCTGCATCGGCGACGGAAGGCAGTCCGGCACCTCGGGCTCGCCCTCGATCCTCAACGCGTCGCCGGAGGCCGCCGCGGATGGCGGGCTCGCGATCCTCAAGACCGGCGACAAGGTGCGCATCGACCTCAACAAGGGCAGCGCCAACATCATGATCTCGGAGGATGAGCTGCGCACCCGCCGCGCCGAGCTGAAGGCCAAGGGCGGCTTCCCGCACCCGGCCAACCAGACGCCGTGGCAGGAGCTCTACCGCCAGACCGTCGGTCAGCACGCGACCGGCGCCTGCCTCGAGCTCGCGACGCGCTACCACGACATCGCCGGCAGGGTCGGCGTGGCGCGGGATAATCACTAGCTCCGCATCGTCATTGCGAGCGAAGCGAAGCAATCCAGACCTCCACCGCGGAAGTATGGATTGCTTCGTCGCTTCGCTCCTCGCAATGACGGCGGCCGCAAATCCAACCAGGACTTCGAGGAGACTTCCATGTCAGACAGACTGAAGGGAAAGCGCGCCGTCGTCACCGCCGCGGCGGCCGGTATCGGGCGCGCATGCGCGATCGCATTCGCGCGTGAAGGCGCGACCGTGATCGCCACCGACATCAACGAGAGCGGCATCGCCACGCTCGGCAAGGAAGGCGTCGCCGAGACCGCCCGGCTCGACGTTCGCAGCACCGCCGAGGTCAACAGCTTCGCCAAGCGCGTCGGCAAGATCGACATCCTGCTCAATGCGGCGGGCTTCGTGCATCACGGCACCATTCTGGAGTGCTCGGACGAAGACTTCGACTTCTCGTTCGATCTCAACGTCAAGTCGATGCACCGAACCATCAAGGCATTTCTGCCGGCGATGCTGGAAGGCGGTGGCGGCAGCATCGTCAACATTTCGTCCTGCGCGGCGTTGCGGCCGCCGGCCAACCGTTATGTCTACAGCGCGTCGAAGGCGGCAGTTTCGCTGCTGACGCGCGCGGTTGCGCTCGACTTCATCACCCAGGGCATCCGCTGCAACAGCATCTGCCCGGGTACCGTGGAAACGCCCTCAATGCTTGATCGCGCCGCTGCCGCTGGCCCGGACGGACGCGAGAAGTTCGTCGCCCGCCAGAAGATGGGCCGGCTCGGCACCGCCGAGGAAATCGCCGCCATGGCGGTCTACCTTGCCAGCGACGAGGCCGCATTCACCACCGGCGTCGACATGGTCGTCGACGGCGGCTTCATGCTCTGACCTTCAAACCTCTCCCCGGTCTTTGCGGGGACAGGTCGGAAGCGAAGCTTCCGGGTGAGGGGCGAGGCACAATACCTCCGCACCAGTATGCGGAGACAACCCCTCACCCCAGCCCTCTCCCCGCAAGTGCGGGGCGAGGGAGCAGAACGTCCGCGCGGCCGCACCGAGGAAACGTCAAAGGACAACACCAATGAACAAGATCGATCTCAACGACCGCTGCGCCGTCGTCACCGGCGGCGCGCAAGGGTTCGGCCGCGCCATCGCCGAGCGCTTCGTCGCATCCGGCGCCAAAGTCGCGATCTGGGATTTCGACCAGCCGCTGGCAGAGAAGACCGCGAGGGCGATCGGCGAGAACGTGATTGCAATCAAGACTGACGTCACCGATCCCGCCGCGGTCGACGCCGCGCGCGATCAGACGCTGCGGGCATTCGGCAAGATCGACATTCTCGTCAACAACGCCGGTATCACCGGAGCCAACAAGCCGGTATGGGAAACCGATCTCGACGATTGGCGCAGGGTGATGCGTATCAATCTCGAGGGTCCATTCATCTGCTGCAAGGCGATCGTGCCGACCATGATCGGCCAGAAATACGGCCGCATCGTCAACATCGCCTCGGTCGCCGGCAAGGAAGGCAATCCGAACGCCGCGCATTATTCGTCGTCGAAAGCCGGCCTGATCGCGCTCACCAAATCGCTCGGCAAGGAGCTCGCGCAGCACGACATCCTGGTCAACGCGGTGACACCGGCCGCGGCAAAGACCGCGATCTTCGACCAGATGACGCAAGCGCACATCGACTTCATGCTGTCGAAGATTCCGAAAGCCCGCTTCGTGCAGGTCGAGGAGCTCGCCGCGATGGTGGCGTGGCTGGCGTCGGAAGATTGCGCGTTCTCGACCGGCGCGGTGTTCGACATCTCCGGCGGCCGGGCGACGTACTAGGCAGCGCCGCGCTTCGCGGGCTGCCGAAGCGCCACGACGAGATGATCTGCGAGCAATGACGCCGCGCGCGCGAGGTTCGGCGCGCGGTGCAGGCGGATCTCCGCGCGCGGCAGCCGCGGCATGCCGTCGCGCGCGGTCAGGCGACGCAGCGTCGGCGGGAAGGTCCCCGACTTCACAACCGTTACCGCGAGACCCTGCGCCGCGATCGCCTCGACCGCGGACAGGCTGTGGCTGACGAAGGCGAGCCGCCACGGCCGGCTCGCTTCGTCCAGCGCCTGCATCGCCCAGCTCCGAAGCAGACAGCCCTGCGGATAGAGCGCGACCGGCAGCGGGTCGAGCTCCTCGACACGATGCGTAGCGCTGGCGGCCCACACCGCCTGCTCGGTGCGTAGCAACTCACCCTCGCCGCGCCCCTCGGGGTGCATCGCGATCACGAGGTCAAAGGCTTCGCCGAGCCGGTCCGTCATCGACGATGTCAGCCCGGTCTCCATCTCGACATGGATCAGCGGATAGTTGGCGATGAACTCCTTGAGGAGCGGCGGGACGATCAGCGTCCCGTAATCGTCCATCACGCCAAGCCGCACCCGCCCGCCGGTGCCGTGCTCGCGCACCCGGCCGACCGCCTCGGCGTTGAGGCTCAGAATGCGGCGGGCATAACCGATTAGCCCCTCGCCGGCCGCGCTCAGATCGACACTGGATGTGCTGCGGTGAAACAGCTCGGCCTGCAGCCGCTCCTCCAGCCGCTTCACCTGCATGCTGACGGCGGATTGGGTTCGGTTCAACGCCGCGGCGGCGCGAGTGAAGGAGCGATGGTCCGCCACCGCGACAAAGGCTTGCAGAAGGTCCGGGTCCAGGACGGGCGCGCTCATCACGATCCGTGATTTGATTGATCAAATCTATTCCATTCCATGATTATCCCCCCTTCCCTAGATTGCGCAAGCAAAACAGGGAGATCGAAGCGGGATGGGTGAGATCTGGGGGGTGTTGGCCGCGGTTGCGTCGAGTGGGCTCGGCGGAACCTCGATCGGGGCAACGCGGTTTCTGGTCGGCGCCATCGATCCGCTGGCGATTGGCGCGTTCCGCTTCGGCATCGGCGTCCTGCTGTTGCTGCCGCTGGCGCTGCTGCAGCGCGGAAGCTGGCCGCCGCGGCGCGACTGGCCTGGTGTCACCGGCCTCGGCCTGCTGTTCTTTGCGGCGTTCCCGATCCTGTTCAATGCATCGCTCATCTTCACGACGGCCGCCCGCGGTGCGCTTGCGCTCTCGACGCTGCCGCTGCTGACGATGCTGGTCGGTGCTGCGCTCGGCGCCGAGCCGCTCACGGTGCGAAAAACCACAGGCGTGCTGGTCACGATCCTGGGCGTCTCGATGGCGCTGCTCTCCGGCCTTGCCACGGCCCCACCCGGTGCCTGGCGCGGCGATCTGTTGATGGTCGCGGCCGCGCTGTGCATGGCGCTCTACAGCATCTGGTCGAAGCCCTATATCCGCCGCTCCGGCCCGATCCCCTTCACCACGCTCGCCATGGCCGCCGGGGCCGTGGTGCTCATTGCCGCCTCGCTGCTGCGCGGCAGTTTCGCGCCGGTCGCGGACTTTGGCGCACCGCAATGGTTCGGCGCGACCTATCTCGGCGCGTTCGGCGCGGCGCTCACCTTTTATCTCTGGGCCTTCGCGCTGGAGCGGACGACGCCGACCCGGGTGGCGATTTCAGTCACTGTCAATCCGATCGCCGCATCGCTGGTCGGCGCGGCCCTGCTCGGCGAGCCGCTGAGCTGGAATCTGATCGCCGGCATCGTCACGGTGTTTGCCGGCATCTGGATCGCGACGACCGAACCCCAACAGGCACGCGTGGTCGCGCCGGACACGCACTGACCCGCGGCCACGCGCCGGCAAAGCCGTCCGCGAATCCGTGCTAGCCTGAGGGTCCGGTCCAAACGAACCCGAGGCGGCACGCCAGTGAACATCTCCCTCTACGGCGTCTCCGTCTGGGTGCTGCCGGTACTCATCGCCATCACGTTCCACGAGGCGGCGCACGGCTTCGTCGCGCACCGGCTCGGCGACGATACCGCCTGGAAGCTCGGCCGCGTCAGCTTCAACCCGTTGAAGCACATCGATCCGTTCGGCACACTGATCCTGCCCGCGATGCTGCTGTTCGCGCATTCGCCGTTCCTGTTCGGCTACGCTAAGCCGGTACCGGTGAATTTCCGCAAACTCAACCATCCCAAGCTCGACATGGTGTGGGTAGCGCTGGCGGGTCCGGTGACCAACATCCTGCTGGCGATCGCGGCAGGCCTGGCAGCCCACGCGCTGCCCTTGGTGCCCGCTGGTGCGGCACAATGGACGGCGGACAATCTGAATAATGCATTCCGGATCAACGTCGTGCTTGCGATCTTCAACATGATGCCGATCCCGCCGCTGGACGGCGGCCGGGTCGCGGTCGGGCTGCTGCCGCGGCCGCTGGCGATCCCGCTCGCCCGGCTGGAGCCCTACGGCATGCTGATCCTGATCGGGCTATTGATCTTGCTGCCCGTGATCGGCCGGCAGATCGGCCTAAATCTTGATGTTATTTCAACGATACTGCGAACTCTGACCGGCTATGTTGAGAAGGCCCTTCTCCTTATTACCGGAAACACATAGCCTTCATTTACGGATGCCGATCGGAACATCGGAACCCAATCTTCCTCCTCATGCGCAGGGACGGGAACGCTTCGAGGCCATGGTGATCAAAGCTGCCGATATGCTGATTGCACGACGCGCCGACACTCGCGCGCGGGCTGACTTTGCAACCTGGAAGATGATGGCGAAGCTGAACGGCGCCTCCGCCCTGCCGCCGGAGGCGCAGAATTTCCTCGCCATCTACAAGAAGCTGCTGGAGCAGATGAGCGACGGCGAGGCCACCGAGGCGACGATCCAGGAGATGTATCGCACCTACTATGCGGAGATGGGCGGCGCCGGCAAAGCACCCGAGGTTCCGGCACGCTCGCGCGAACCGGCCGCCGACACCGGCAACGTCACCGCGTTCCGTCGTCTGCCCGCCAAGAAGGCAGCCACCTCTGCCCCGAACGCCAAGCGTCCGATGCCGGTGGCACTGATCTTCGCCTGCCTCGTCGTGGTCTACGTGGCGATCCGCTACTACTGGAAATAGCGCGGCTTCGCTTCAAGCCATTCCCGCCTTCATCATGGACGCGCGCAGACGCTGCGGCGTCGCGTCGCGCGTCACAGGCCGCTCAATCGCCGCAGCGTGGAATATCGCGCGCGATCGATCGCGCCCATGCCCTAGGCGATGCGCTCGATGCCGGGCATAATGAGGAACTCAAGAACAAAAATCATACTGGAGGAAAGATGAAGCGTTCCATTGCAGCCTCGGTCAAGACAGCCCAAGTCATGACAGCGTTGGTCATGACCACGAGCCTCGTGCTCGCCGGCAGCGCGTCAGCGCAGACGATGGACAAGGTCGCCAAGGTCGGCGCCCTCGGCGATCAGTCCGGTCTCTATCAGGATATCGGCGGTCCCGGTTCGACGGTGGCGGCGCAGATGGCGATCGAGGATTCCGGGCTGCTGGCGAAGGGCTGGAAGATCGACCTGATCTCGGCCGATCACCAGAACAAGCCCGACGTCGCGGTCAACATCGGCAAGCAATGGATCGATGTCGAGAAGGTCGATGTGTTCGTCGATCTCGCGGCCTCCAATGTCGGGCTCGCGATCGCCAACCTCGCCAAGGACAAGAATGTCGTCAACCTGAACTCCGGCTCGGGCTCGTCCGATCTCACGGGATCGCAGTGCACGCCGAACACGGTGCACTGGGCTTACGACACCTACATGCTTGCCAACGGCACCGGACGGGCGCTGGTCAAATCTGGTGGCGACACCTGGTTCTTCATCGCTGCGGACTATGCGTTCGGCCAGGCGCTCGAGCGCGACACCACCGCGGCCGTCACCGCAGGCGGCGGCAAGGTGCTCGGCAGCGTCAAGCATCCGCTCAACACGGCCGACTTCTCGTCCTTCCTGCTGCAGGCGCAGAGTTCGAAAGCCAAGGTCATCGGCCTTGCCAATGCTGGTGGCGACACCACCAACGCCATCAAGCAGGCGGCCGAGTTCGGCATCGTCTCGGGCGGCCAGAAGCTCGCCGGCATGCTGATGTTCCTGACCGACGTGCACTCGCTCGGCCTCAACGTCGCGCAGGGCCTGAATTTCACCGAGAGCTTCTACTGGGACATGAACGACCAGACCCGGGCCTTCACCAAGCGCTTCATGGAGCGGTTCAAGAAGAACCCGCCGACCATGGTGCAGGCCGGCGTCTACGCCTCGCTGATCCATTACTTCAAGGCACTGGAAGCGCTCGGCGGCAATCCGCATGACGGCCGTGCCGTCGTCGCCAAGATGAAGGAGCTGCCGACCGACGATCCGTTGTTCGGCAAGGGGTCGATCCGGATCGACGGCCGCAAGATCCACCCCGCCTATCTGTTCGAGGTGAAGAAGCCGTCGGAGTCAAAGTATCCGTGGGACTATTACAAGCTGGTGGCGACCATCCCCGCGGATGAAGCCTTCCTGCCGCTCGAGAAGAGCGCCTGCCCGCTGGTGAAGAAGAGCTGAGACCTCATCATTCCGGGCCTCGCGGCACGTGCGCCCGGAGTTCATCGATCCGCCGAGCGTGCGGCACAATGGATTCCGGGTTCGCGACTTCGTCGCGCCCCGGAATGACAGCGGTTACTTCTTCGGCTTGTTGAAGGTAACGGGAAGAGTGAAGGAGAACTGGTCTTCGGTCAGTCCGGCCGGCGGCGCGGGCACCGGATCGGAACGATGGACCATCGAGACCGCGGCGTCGTCGAATGCGACGTCCCCCGACGTTTCCATCACGGCAACGGACAGGACCTTGCCCAGACGATTGAGCACCAGGGCAAGCTTGACCTTGCCCTCCTTGGCCTTGACGCTCTCCGGGAACTTCTTGTGCAGGTCGAGGTAGGCGCTGATCTTCTTGCCCCATTTGGCCGTCAGCGCGAGCTTGTCCTTGCCGATGCCGGGGTTGGGGGCCTTGGTGGTGTCCGACTGACGCGCGTCCTCCAGCTTGGTCGGCGCGGCCGCTTCCGAGGCCTGCTGCGCTTCCTGGGCGTTGGTCTCGACCTTGGCGACCTTGGCCTCGTCCTCCTTCTGCTTCTTGGCGGTGTCCTCCGTCACGATGCGGTCGGGGTCGTCGGCCTCAATCGGCTTGGCCTGAGGCAGGTCGGTGTCCTTCACCTCGGCCTTCTGCTGCGCCATCTCCTGCACGGCCTGCTGCTCGTCAGCCGGCGCACCGGGCGGTGCGGCATCATCGGGCACGTCAGGAGAGGCGAGCTCGATGGCGTATTCCGCGCCGGCGGCACCAAGCCCCTCGTCGCCGTCGTCGCCGCGCAAATTCGTCAGCGCAAGCGCCGCGCCGCCCAGATGCAGCCCGACCGCCGTCACCGCGGCGATCACCCAGAGCCGCTTCGACGTCCGCAGGTCAAGATCGGGGTTGGTGGACATCGCTGTTCGCCGTCAGGGTTTGGCCGGTTCGGCCTGCGCCGCCGCGGGCGCTCCGGGTAGGCCCTCGAGCGCAACCAGCTTGACATGCGTGTAGCCGCCGGAGCGCAAGAGCTCCATCACGCCCATCAGCTCACCATAGGGCACCATGCGATCGGCACGCAGGAACACGTATTTGTCCCTGCTCATGTCGGGCACCGCATCGAGCGAATTGACCAGGTCGGCCCGCTTCACCGCATTCTCGCCGATCGCCAGCGTCAGGTCCGGCTTGATGCTGAGATAGGTCGGCTTGTCCGGCTTCTTCTGCGGCGTTGCGCTGGAGGTCGGCAGATCGATCGGCAAATCGACGGTCGAGAGCGGCGCCGCCACCATGAAGATGATCAGCAGCACCAGCATCACGTCGATAAACGGCGTGACGTTGATCTCGTGGGATTCCGCGAAATCGTCGTCGCCATCGTTCTCGGAGATCGAGACTGCCATCGCCTACTCCGCCGCGGCGGCGCGCGGATGCGCGGTGCGCGGAACGTCGCCGGGAACGCTGCCATGAGTGCGATCGAGATCGCGCGACAGGAGCCGTCCCGCCGCGCCCGAGGCGCGGTTGACGAGTTCGAGATAGACCTTCGTGACGCGCGAGAAATGGTTGTAGATGATGACCGCCGGGATCGCCGCGACAAGGCCGATCGCGGTTGCGAGCAGCGCTTCCGCGATGCCGGGCGCCACCACCGCAAGGTTCGTCGTCTGCGACTTCGAAATGCCGATGAAGCTGTTCATGATGCCCCAGACCGTGCCGAACAGGCCGACGAAGGGCGACGTCGCACCGATGGTCGCAAGCAGGCCCATGCCGACGCGGATCTTGCGGGCTTCGGCGCGCACGATTTCCGCAAAGCTCGACGCGGCGCGCTCCTTGATGCCGGCGTCGCTCGAGATGCCCGCCGACAGTCGTCCCTCGCGCATCGCGGCCGCAATGAACGACGACAGCACGCTGCCCTTGGCGCCGAGTGCGAACTGCGCTTCCGCCAACGACCGCGATTCAGCGATCTTGGCGAGCGCGCCGCGCAGCTTGCTCTGCGCCACGGTCAGCTCGACCATCTTGGCGATGAACACGGTCCAGGTCACGAGCGAGGCGAAAGCGAGACCGAGCATCACCGCCTTCACGATGATGTCGGCGTTCAGGAACATGTTCCACGGCGACAATTCGTGCAGGCCGGTGCTGGTCGACTTCAGCACCTTGCCATCGCCGTTCGCAGACGCGGCCGGCGACACATCGAGTGCGGTCGGTGCGGGAGCTGCTGCGGCAGGTGCCGGCGCGGCCTGAGTTTGCTGGGCCTGGGCTTGCGGCGCCGGCTGGGCCGCCGGCGCGGTCTGGGCAGCGGCCGCTGGCTGGGCCTGCGCAGCCGGCGGCTGAGCCGCGGGTGCGGACTGTGCCCGGGTCACCGGCGCGGACTGCGCGACAGGCGCCGTCTGCTGCTGCGCCGAGGACGGCGCAATCAGCATCAGCATCGCCAGCGAGGCGATCATGGCGGATGCAGCGGGGAACTTGAATGTCATCATCAGTTACACTTCAGCCCAGTGACGGATCAGGTTGTGATAAATCCCGGTCAATTTGACCGTTTCAGGGTCATCGCGGCCCAGCCGCTCCACCAGAGCCTGGATCGCAGTATCGAGATCAAAGATCAGGCTGCGCGCGTGAGCATCCCGTACCATGCTCTGCAGCCAGAAAAAAGACGCTAGCCGAGTCCCCCGCGTGACCGGAGTAACCAGATGCAAGCTGGACGCAGGATAAACCACGAGATCGCCTGCCGGCAGCTTGATTTCATGGGATCCGTAGAGATCTTCGATGACGAGCTCGCCGCCATCATAGTCCTCCGGTTCCGATAAAAACAGCGTGACCGACAGGTCGGTGCGGATCCGCATGCCTGTCAGTCTGTCGCCCCGCACCGCATTATCGACGTGCAGGCCGAAATGGTGCCCGTCGCTTGCGGCATAGCGGTTGAACAAGGGTGGAAAGATTCTAAGCGGGATCGCCGCCGAGATGAAGCGCGGGCTTGCCGACAGCGCCGACAGGATCCGGTTGCCGAGCTGCCGCGCGACCTCGCTGTCGGGCGGCAGCTGCTCGTTGCGCTTGACCATCGCGGACGCGGCACCCGCGGTCGAGCGGCCGTCCTCCCAATCGCTGGCGTCCATGATGCGGCGGAAGTCCGCCACATCAGCCTTGCTCAATACGTTGGGAATACAGACCAGCATCTTGTGCCGCGAAGCCTCCGTCAGTAACGCGCAGACACAACCAGATACGCAGCGCGTCCCGGCGCTTCCAGCACGAACGGTGCTGCGCTCTGGTACAGCGCGTCGTAGTAGCGCTTGTCGAAGATGTTGTTGACGAACAGCTTCACGGTCCAATGCTTGTCGATCTTGGCCTCGGCAAAGGCGTCGAAGCGCCAATAGCTCGGGATCGACGTGCCCTGGTTTGCCGCGAGGAAGGTGCCGCCGTACATCTTGGAACGATACACCGCCTGCCCGCCGATTTCCCACATGTCGGTCAGTTGGTATTTCGAGAGCATGCTGAACGACTGATGCGCCACGTTGGCGAGCGGCAAGCCGACGTTCGAAGTGTACAGAATCGTGTTAGCCGGCGGAATATTCGATTTGGTCACCTCCGACTGCATTAACACGAGGCCACCGAACACGCTCCACTTGTCGGTGATCTTGCCGCCCACTCCGAGATCGATGCCCCGGATGCGATAGGCCGCGCCTGCGCTGATGCAGGAGACAGTTCCGGTCGTACCAGCCGGATAAGGACATGCGGCGGTTGCAGTCGCCGCGGTGACGTTCATGGATTCGCGCGCGTTCTCCTTCTCAGTCTGGAACAGCGCCGCCGTAACCAGCAAATGACGATCGAACAACTCCCACTTGGTGCCGACTTCAATCGCCTTGTTTTTCTCCGGCCCGAATATCTGGTTTGGATTGCCGTTGAGAACTGGCGCGATGCCACCATACTGAATGCTCGTGCCGTCAAACTCCGCGCCGACGGGGTTGGATGACGTGGCATAGGCGGCATAGACGCTCCCGTTCGGCAACGGCTTGAGCGTCAAGCCGAGGTTGAAGTTCGGCATGCCGTAGTCTTGCTGTTGCTGACCGAAGACGTTCGCGACACCATTGACCGTACCATAGCCGCTGGTCTTGATGGTGTAGTCGTCATAGCGGACGCCGCCATTGAGGATGACGAAGTCGTTGTAGTTGGCGGAATCCATCACGTATCCGCTCACGGTGTCGATACCGATCTTGGTCGGCCGTCCGCTGAGGCTCGCGCTGTTCGTAAACGGGATGTTTGTGTATTGCGGGTTGAAGACGCTGACACCGGAGAGTGAGCCGCTCCCTGTGAAAGACGATGTACCGGTGGTTATTTCGGAGGCAAGGCCAGTGAAGCTGTCGATCGAAGACCGCTCGTTGTCGTATTCGACGCCCGCCGTCGTCGTGTGTTTGAAGCCGAGTCCATCGACCGATTTGTAGGTCGCCTCGGTCTGGTTGGCGAACACGTCGGTAACCTGGAAGCGGCTCTGCGGGTTGGCGCTCAGCGTATATGCTGTGAACGGTGCACCCGCGGCCAGCGTCGGCGATTCCGGCAGCGTGCCGATGTATTTCTGGGTCGAACGCGATTCGCGAATCTTGTTGCTGATCGTCAGGTCCGGCGTGATCTGCACCTCGGCGTTGATCGTGCCGATGTCCTGCCCGGTCCTGAAGAAGTCGCGATTGACGAACCCGTAGAAATTGTTGCGGTTGACGCCAAAGTCCGGGAACGGGCCGCCGGCCGTGCTCGCCGTGCTCGGCCGGTAGTACGGCACGCCGAAATCCGGGATACCAGTGAGTTCGGTGTGGATGTAGTTGCCGCTGATCTTCACCGCATCGACCGGCTTCCAGGTCGCAGCGACGAAACCGCCATCGCGATTGTCGGTGACATAGCTGCGGCCGGCGACGCCGGCATCCTGGAACAGGCCGCCGGCGCGGATTGCCAGCGTCGGGCTGATCACCTGGTTGACATCGAGCGTCACCCGCTTGGTGCGATCGGTGCCGAACGAGGTGTCCATGTTGTAGAAGCTGTTCTCCGTCGTCGCCTGCTTGGTGACGATGTTGATCGCGCCGCCAGTGGTGCCGCGGCCCGCGAAGGACGAGCCCGGGCCACGCAGGATCTCGACCTGCTCGGTGAAGAAGTTCTCGCGGACGCTGACGCCGGCGTCGCGCACGCCGTCAATGAAGATGTCGTTGCGCGCGTCGAAGCCGCGGATGAAGAAGCGGTCGCCGAAGGCATTGCCGCCCTCGCCCGTACCGAGCGTGACGCCGGCCGTCGACAGGATCGCCGATTTCAACGAGGTGGCGTTCTTGTCCTCGAGCACGTCCTTGGTCAGTACCGTGACCGACTTCGGCGTGTTCAGGATCGGCTCGGGATACTTTCCGGAGGCCTGCAAACGGTCGCCCTTGTACGGCGCGGCCGGATCGGCGTAGCGGTCGCGGTCAGCGGGAAGACCACCGGCATTGGGAAACGGCACCGGCGCCTGCTGGGCCTGCTGGTTGCTGCGGCGCGCGGCGCGGCGCAACGCGTTGCGGGCGCGGACCTGGTCCGACGTGGGCTTTGACGTAACGGGCCGCGGACGCGCGACCGGGGCGTCCACATTCACCGGCGGCAGGCTGGATTGCTGCGCCTCAGCCCCCGAAAACGACGCCACCGCGATCAGGCTCGCGACAGCGGAGACCTTCGTGGCGGAATAACCCGTATCATCAGCCGAACCGATCGCCGCATCGAAGCGCAGCGATCTCGGCGCCTTCACATTGCTCATTTCTTGCACGCCCCCAGAAAACCAAGTCCGTTCGCAAAATCACCGTGCGACGAACTGTCTCTTTCGGTTATCGAGCGCGACTTTTTTTATCAATGCGAACAGCGCCACAGTTGGCTTGAATCGCCCCAATTCAAAGCGATTCTAATCTGTGGTTTGAAATCGTTCTAAACTCTAATTTTTAAGCATTCTAATAATCGTTCTAAACTAGTGCCAAGGCGTCTCGCCAATCACTCGGCACTTGGTGGCTTCATCAGCGAGAACAGCTCGTCGATGGTCCGCTGCGCGACCTGCCGCACGCGGTCGCTGTTCTCGAGACCGGCGATATTGACGCCGCCAACGACCGCTTTGATCTCGTCGCGGAAGTCGGTGAGAAAGCGCAGCGGGTCACGCTGCTCGTTGGCGACGCGCGCGATCAACCCGGTGACCAGGATCTGGCATGCCATCATGCGTCCGTTCAACTCGTCCATCGCTGCCCTCATCCTCTCGCATCGTCGCTGCGCGATATGAACGACATCCCGCGGCGTTTCAACCACGTCGCGCAAGCCGCATCAGGTGAACGGATGGAGAGCAGGTCTGGACGCGGCGAGGCGCGCGCTATTTCGCGGCGATGTGCCCGGCATCCTCGCCGAGCGCTTTGATGCGATCCTTGACCTCGCGCAGCGTGGCCAGTCCGCTCTCGACATGCTTGTCCGATACGTCGCCGAGCACGTCGCCGGCGATCTCATCGCGCAGACTGTCGAGATCGTCGACGAGGCGGCGCCCGCTCTTGGTCAGGAACAGGCGATTGGCGCGGCGATCCCTGGGATCGGGACGGCGTTCGAGCAGGCCATGTTCGACGAGGCGGTCAAGCAGCCGCACCAGCGAGATCGGCTGCAACTCGAGCACGTCGGCAAGGTCGACCTGGGACAGTCCCTCCTGCTCGCGCAGGCGGAACAGCACGATCCATTGTGCGCGCGTGGTGCCTCGCGCCTTGGCGCGATGATCGATATAGTTGCGCAGCAGCCTGGAACTCTCGACGAGCTGCGCAATGAACTGGCGTTTGAGATCGCGCGACATGGGGGTCCTCGGAGCGTTTCCCGGACAGAATGTTTCTGCTCGTTTCTGACCTAAACCTTTCCAAATGTTTAGGATTCTCAAGCCTTGGTGTGTTTACACATTAAGTGCACGCATATTATATCCGCAAGCTCTGTGAACCGTTTCGATCACCCTTTATTGTTACGTCGAGCCCAAGAGTCCGCATGTCAAAGTCACGCACCATCGGTTGGGTCTTAGTGATCGCTGCGGTTGGCGCGGCCGGTTATTTCGGCTGGCAGAAACACACGAACGATCTGCAGGCGGCTGAAGCCGCGCAGAAGCGGTCCGCCCAGCGCCCGGCCGTGCCGGTCAAGATCGCGCCGGTCGAGAAGGCCGACTTCCCGGTCTACCTGACCGGTCTCGGCACGGTGCAAGCGTTCAACACCGTCCAGGTCCGCACCCGGGTCGACGGCCAGATCACCAAGATCGCCTTCAAGGAAGGCCAGTTCGTCAAGGCGGGCGACACGCTGGTCGAGATCGATCCGCGGCCCTATCGGGCGGCGCTCGACCAGGCCAAGGCCAAGAAGGCCCAGGACGAGGCCAACATCGCCAACGCCAATCTCGACCTGCAGCGTTACACCAAGCTCGGCGAGTTCGCGACGCGCCAGCAGCTCGACACCCAGCGCTCCACCGTGGCCCAGCTCACGGCCCAGATCGCGGCCGATGACGCCGCCATCTTCAACGCCCAGACCCAGGTCGATTACGCCACCGTGAAGTCCCCGATCGACGGGATCGTCGGCCTGCGACTGGTCGATATCGGCAACATCGTCAACGCCTCGGCCCAGACCGGCATCGTGACGATTACCCAGATCGAGCCGATCACGGTGATCTTCACCGCACCGGAAGACCAGCTGCCCGATATCAAGGCGGCACTGGCTGTGGCGCCGCCCAAGACCATTGCCCTGACCACCGACGGCAAGCGGGTGCTGTCCACCGGCGCGCTTGCGCTGATCAACAATCAGGTCGACACCACCAGCGGGACTGTCCGGCTGAAGGCGGTGTTTGATAACAAGGACCATGCGCTGTGGCCGGGCCAGTCGGTCTCGACCCGGCTTCTGGTCCGAACCTTGAAGGATGCCACCGTCGTCCCGGATGACGCAGTGCAGCATGGCACCGAAGGCTTGTACGCGTATTCAGTCAATCAGGAGAACAAGGCCGAGCTTCGCAAGCTCAAGGTCAGCCAGTCGATCGACGGCAAGTCAGTGATCGAGGATGGCCTGTCGCCGGGACAGCAGGTGATCACCGCGGGCCAGTACAAGGTCTCGCCGGGAACCCTGGTGACGACGGCGGTGGCGAGCTCGGACCAGTCCCAGTCGAAGGTTACGCAGGAATGAGCGACGGAATTTCCGCACCATTCATTCGCTTCCCGATCGGCACCTCGCTGCTGATGGCCGGCATCCTGTTCGTCGGCCTCGTCGCCTATCCGCTGCTGCCGGTCGCGCCGCTGCCGCAGGTCGACTTCCCGACCATCCAGATCACCGCGACGCTGCCGGGCGGCAGCCCGGAGACCATGGCGAGTTCGGTGGCCCAGCCGCTGGAGCGCCAGTTCGCGCAGATCCCCGGCATCGCGCAGATGACCTCGACGAGCTATCTGGGCACGGCGTCGGTCACGATCCAGTTCGACCTCAACCGCTCGATCGACGGCGCCGCCAACGACGTGCAGGCCGCCATCAACGCCGCCAGCGGCCAGTTGCCGAAGAACCTTCCCTCGCCGCCGACCTATCGCAAGGTCAATCCGGCGGACGCGCCGATCATGCTGCTGTCGGCGACATCGGACACGCTGCCGCTGACTACGGTCAGCGATTCCGTCGACGCCCAGCTTGCCCAGCAGATCAGCCAGATTTCCGGCGTCGCGCAGGTCATCATCGGCGGCCAGCAGAAGCCGTCGGTTCGCGTCCAGATCGACCCGGCCAAGCTGGTCGCGAAAGGCGTGTCGCTGGAAGACGTCCGCGCCGCGATCAACATCGCAACCGTCGACAGCCCGAAGGGCAATATCGACGGCGCCACCCGCGCCTACACCATCTATGCCAACGACCAGCTGCTCACGGCGGAGCCCTGGAACGACGTCATCATCGCCTATCGCAATGGCGGCCCGCTGCGCATCCGCGACATCGGCCAGGCAGTGACCGGACCCGAGGACGCCAAGCAGGCGGCCTGGGCCAACGGCAAGCGCGGCGTGTTCCTCGTCGTCTTCAAGCAGCCCGGCGCCAACGTCATCGACACCGTCGACAAGATCAAGGCCGCGCTGCCCCGGCTGGTCGCGGCCATTCCGCCGGCGGTCAAGATCGAGGTCATCAGCGACCGCACGACCACGATCCGCGCCGCGGTGGAGGACGTCCAGTTCACCCTGCTCCTGACCATCTTCCTGGTCGTGATGGTGATCTTTGCCTTCCTGCGCAGCTTCTGGGCCACCGTCATCCCGGCCGTGACCGTGCCACTGGCGCTGCTCGGCGCCTGCGCGCTGATGTGGATCTTCGGCTACACGCTCGACAACCTGTCGCTGATGGCGCTGACCATCGCGGTCGGCTTCGTGGTCGACGACGCCATCGTGATGCTGGAGAATATCAGCCGCTACATCGAGGAAGGTGAGCGGCCGATGGCCGCCGCCTTCAAGGGTTCCAAGGAAATCGGCTTCACCATCGTCTCGATCAGCATCTCGCTGGTCGCGGTGCTGATTCCGCTGCTGCTGATGGGCGGCATCATCGGCCGCCTGTTCCGCGAATTCGCGGTGGTGCTGGCGATGACCATCTTCGTCTCGATGTTCGTGTCGCTGACGCTGACGCCGATGATGGCCTCGCGCTTCCTGCGTGCCCACAATGAGGAACGGCACGGTCGTCTCTACAAGCTCAGCGAGCGCGGCTTCGACGCGATGCTGCGCGGCTATCAGAGCGGGCTCGACCTCGCGCTGCGCTGGAAGTTCACGACCCTGATGATCTTCTTCGCGACGCTGGCGCTGTCGGTTTACATGTTCGTCATCATCCCGAAGGGCTTCTTCCCCCAGCAGGACGTCGGCCTGATCACCGCGACCTCGGAGGCCAACCAGGACATTTCGTTCGCTGAAATGAAGGGTAAGCAGGAGGAGCTCAGCAAGATCGTCATGCAGGATCCCGGCGTGGCGACGGTGGCGATGGCGATCGGCGGCAGCGGCCGGGCCGGCAACAACGGCAACATGTTCATCACGCTCAAGCCGCTGAACGAGCGCGATGCCAACGCGCAGCAGATCATCGCCCGCCTGCGGCCGAAGCTGGAGAAGGTGCTCGGCGCCCGGCTGTTCATGCAGGCCGCGCAGGACGTCCGCCTCGGCGGCCGCCCGACCCGCACCCAGTTCGAGTTCACGCTACAGGACGCCAACCTCGCCGAGCTGAACGAATGGGCGCCGAAGATTCTCGGCAAGATGCAGACGCTGCCGCAGCTGCGCGACGTCGCCACCGACCAGCAGACCAACGGCACCACGGTCGAGCTGAAGATCAACCGCGACACCGCCTCGCGCTATGGCATTCAGCCGCAGCTGATCGACGACACGCTCTATGATGCGTTCGGCCAGCGCCAGGTCACGCAGTACTTCACCCAGCTCAACAGCTACCACGTCATCCTTGAGGTGCTGCCGGAGTTGCAGGGCTCGATCGATACGCTGAACAACATCTACATCAAGTCGCCGCTGACCGGCGAACAGGTGCCGCTGTCGACCTTTGCGAAATGGACCAGCACACCGGTGCGACCGTTGTCGATCAGCCACCAGGGCCAGTTCCCGGCGATCACCATCTCGTTCAACCTGGCGCAGGGTGTCGCGCTCGGCCAGGCGACAGACGCGGTGCAGAAGGCGATGATCGACCTTGGCGCGCCGCCGACCCTGAGCTCGAGCTTCCAGGGCACCGCGCAGGCGTTCCAGCAATCGCTGTCCACCGTGCCGCTGTTGATCCTGGCGGCGCTCGTGGTCGTCTACCTGATCCTCGGCATTCTCTACGAGAGCTACATCCACCCGATCACCATTCTGTCGACGCTGCCTTCGGCCGGCGTCGGCGCGCTGGCAATCCTGATGGCGGCCGGCTTCGACTTCTCGCTGATCGCGCTGATCGGCATCATCCTCCTGATCGGCATCGTGAAGAAGAACGGCATCATGATGGTCGACTTCGCGATCGCCGCCGAGCGCGATCAGCACATGGAGCCGGTGGCGGCGATCCGCCAGGCCGCCCTGCTCCGCTTCCGCCCGATCATGATGACCACGATGGCCGCGATGCTCGGCGGTGTGCCGTTGATGTTAGGGACCGGCACCGGCTCCGAAATCCGCCAGCCGCTCGGCTACGCGATGGTCGGCGGCCTGATCGTCAGCCAGGCGCTGACATTGTTCACGACGCCCGTGGTTTATCTCTATCTCGACCGGCTCTCCAACGCGTTTGCGAACTGGGGCCGCTCGCCGCGCGCCGACCACGATGCCGACGATGGCGAGGACGGATCGGTCAAGCAGGCCGCCGAGTGACTTGACTTTTGCCCGCATACCGGCACACCCGAAAGGTGTTCATTTCGGAGCCGGTATCGTGAAGATTGTCGCAAAGTCACTCTTGGTCCTGTTCACCGTGCTCGGCATGGCCGATCTTGGCCACGCTCAGACACCCAAGGCGAAGAATTCACCCGCGCCGGCTCTGGCAGCTGCTCCGGCCGCTCCGCAAGGCGATGCCGCATCCCCCAACAATACCGGCTGGGTCGCGCGTTGCACCAGCGCGAGCCGCGACGCGCCGCTCGAATGCGCGATGGAGCAGACGGCTGTTCTCACCAAGACCGGCCAGCTCATCGTGCTCGTCAATATCCGCGTTCCCGGCGACACGCGCGCGCCGGTTGCGCTGATCCAGCTTCCGCTCGGGCTGAACCTGCCCGTCGGCGCCAAGCTGCAGGTCGACGACGGCAAGGCCGTCGATGTGCCGATCCAGACCTGCGAGGCGCGCGGCTGCTACATTAATGCGCCGATCGCGCCCGACGTGCTGGCCCAGCTGAAGACAGGCAAGCAGCTCAAGGTGTCGTTCCAGAATCTTGGCAAGGAGACCATCAGCATCCCGATGCCGCTCGCCGACTTCGCGACGGTGTACGACAAGATCAAGTAAAGCGCGGGACTCCCTCCGTCATTGCGAGGAGCGAAGCGACGAAACAATCCATGCTTCCGTTGCGGCGCCGTGGATTGCTTCGCTCCGCTCGCAATGACGCCGGGAAGAACTCGCCTACTGCCGCGCCATCTCCGCATTCCCCACACCGTCGCCATCGAGCTTCTGGTCGTCATGCATCACGACCGTCACCTGCAACAGCCTGCCGGTGAATTCGAACGGCGCCGCGTAGTGCGAGACCGGGCTGCCGCGATCGCGTCCGATGTCGAGCCCGGACCATGAGATGAAATTGTGGAAGCCGAGCTGAGTCTGCATCGATCCCACCGGTTCGCCGTCGATCGTCAGCGCGTATTCGGTGACGCCGGTCCGCGCACCCTTGGCCGGCGGCTCCTTGCGAGTTAGCCGCTCGACATGCAGGCCGAGCCGGTGCGCACCCGCGGGCACCTTGCGGCTCGAGGTGACGAGCTCATGGCCGCCGCCGACATTCAAATCGTGCACCAGGAGGCCATCCTTGATGTAGAGGCTGTAGCCCGAGGTGGCGTCGCCATGCGCGATCAGCACGCCGCTCGCGCCCTCGGCAATCTCGACATGCGCCTCGATGGTGTAGCTGCGACTGCGCACGTCGGGCGCGACATCGGTCGGCACGTGCCCCATGCCGGCATGAAAGGTGAACTTCGTCCGCGCGCCATGAAAGCGCGCAGCGTTCTCGGCAAAGCGCGGCCCGAAGCGATCGTCGAGTGGCAGCACGTTGTGCGCCTCGGCCTCGCTCCACCACAGCTTCGTCATCTGCTCCAGACGCTCGGGCTCCTTCGCGGCGAGGTCGTCGACCTCGGAGAAGTCCTGATCGAGATGATACAGCTCCCATGTGTCGTTCTCGAACGGCGTGCCGGAGGGATGAAACGACACCGCCTTCCAGCCATCCTTCCAGAGACCGCGATGGCCGAACATCTCGAAATATTGCGCCGATGTCTTCGACGGCGCCGATGCGTCGTCGATCGAGCGCGCAAAGCTCTCGCCTTCCAGCGGCATCTGCGGACAGCCGGCGATCTCGGCCGGCGCGGAGATTCCGATCAGATCGAGCAGCGTCGGCGTCAGGTCGCAGGCGTGGACGAACTGATGGCGCAGCTCGCCTTTGGCCTTGATGCGCTTCGGCCAGCTCATCACGAAGGGATCGCGGATGCCGCCGCCATGGGTGTTCTGCTTGTAGCGCCGCAGCGGCGTGTTCGAGGCCATCGCCCAGCCGTGCGGAAAGTTGGAGTGCGTGTCCGGCCCGCCGATGTCGTCGATCCGCTGCAATTTCACCGGCAGCGGCTCGGGCCGGAAATTATACGGCCCCATCGCGTTGACGAAACCGAGCGGGCCGCCCTCCTGGCTCGCGCCATTGTCGGACATCACGATGACCAGCGTGTTGTCGCGGATGTCGGCCTTGTCGAGGAAGGCGATCAGCCGCGCCAGATGCCGGTCGGCGTGGTCGAGCATGCCGGCATAGGCCGCCTGCAGCCGCGTGAACACGCGCTGCTCGTCGGCGGAGTGCGCATCCCATGCTTTCACGCCGTCGTTTCGCGCCGGCATCCTGGTGGCTTCCGGCACCAGCCCCATCGCCTTCTGCCGCGCCATCCGCTGCGCGCGCTCGACGTCCCAGCCATGGGCGAAGCTTGCGTCATAGCTCTTGATGATGTCGGCGGGCGCCTGATGCGGCGCATGGCAGGCGCCGGGCGCAAGCCAGGTCAGCCACGGCAGATCGGGACGATCGGCCGTGTGATCGGCGATGAAGCGGATCGACTGGTCAACCAGATCGGATGTCAGATGATAGCCGGACTCGTAAGTCCCCGGCGGATCGATCTGCGTGTTGTCGGATACCAGCTCCGGCGCATATTGATCGGTTTCCGCGTCGAGGAAGCCGTAGAAGCGATCGAACCCGCGGCCGAGCGGCCAGCCGTCGAACGGACCGGTGGCGCCGCTCTCGGTCAGCGGCGTGACGTGCCACTTGCCGACCATGTAGTTGCGATAGCCGTGCTGCCGCAGCATCTCGGCAAGCGTCCCCGCCTCGCGCGCGATCTTGCCGCGATAGCCCGGATAGCCGGAATCGA
The DNA here is from genome assembly GCF_042258955.1 of Bradyrhizobium sp. ma5. NCBI lineage: Bacteria > Pseudomonadati > Pseudomonadota > Alphaproteobacteria > Hyphomicrobiales > Nitrobacteraceae > Bradyrhizobium > Bradyrhizobium sp. ma5. The sequence goes on along the minus strand of NZ_CP170156.1, from coordinate 3,897,541 downwards.
AATTGGCCAGGCACCCGACGCCGACCGAATGATGGTTGCGCCCGGTCAGCAGCGCCGCGCGCGTGGTCGAGCACATCGCAGTCGTGTGGAAGCCGCTGTAGCGCAGGCCCTCGGCGGCGAGCCGGTCGATGGTCGGCGTCCGGATCGGTGAGCCGTAGCAGCCGAAATCGGAGAAGCCGACATCGTCGAACAGCACGACGAGGATGTTCGGCGCACCGGCCGGCGGCTGGAGCGTGTCGGGCCACCATGGCTTGGAGGTCGCAACCGTCTTGCCGATGCTGCCGCCGAACGGCGGCGTCCGATGCTCGCTCATGGCGCTCTCCCTGTCCTCGCCGCGGTTGACCCGCCGCCCGTTCCGGCACGGTGCGGCCGGATTGCCTCAAATGGTAATCCGAATTATGATTATGAAAACCAGGAGACGCAAGCGCAAATGCCGCGGCTTTCAGCCCAGTTCGACCTTCCCGGCGTCACCCCCTCGCGCCAGAAGCGCAGCCGTGAGACGACGCTGGCGCTGCTTGAAGCCGGCGCCGAGCTGTTGCGGACAAGGAGCCTCGCGGAGCTGTCCATCGAAGCCTTGTGCAGCAAGGTCGGCGCCACGGTCGGCGCCTTCTACAGCCGCTTCGAGAGCAAGGAAGCCTACTTCAACGCCCTGATCGCAGTCGTCGCGCAGGACGGCGCGCGGCGTCTCGCCCGGATGGACAGTCCCGCCGGCAATGCCGCGCTCGACGACCTCTGCCGCCGCGTCGTGTCGGGCGTCATCGGCTGGATCCGCGCCCATGAAGGCGTGCTGCGCGCCGCTCTCCAGCACGACGACACCCGGCCGGACAGATGGACCACGTTCAAGAGCCTTGCGCGCGCGACCACCGAGCACGCCACCCCGCTGCTGCTGCCTGCGATGGGCAAGGGCCGCAAGGCGGCGAAGACCCGCGCCATCGCCTTCGGCTTCCAGGTCGTGCTGGGCACGCTCGTCAACGCGATCCTCAACGATCCCGGCCCGCTGTCGCTCCGCGACAGGGAGATCGAGCAGCGGCTGGCCGATTGCCTCGCGCTGCTGCTGAAGGCGGAGATCAGATAGCGCCTGCCGCTAGCGCTCGCGCTTGTAGAGAAACGCGTTGTCCGGCTGCGGCATGCCGATGCTCTTGTAGAACCCGATCGAGTCGGGCGCCGACAGCAGCAGGCACATCGATTCAGGTCCGGCGTGGCGCCGGGTTTCCGCGATCAGGCGCTTGCCGATGCCATGCCCCTGAAATTCTCGATCGACCGCAAGGTCCGACAAATAGCAGCAATAGGCGAAATCGGTCAGCGCACGCGAGACGCCGACGAGCTTGGTTGCCTTCCGCGCCGTCACGATCAGGTTCGCATTGGCGATCATGCGCGCCATGCGGTCGGTATCGGCCAGCGGCCGCCGCTCGCCGAGGCCCGACTGGCGCAGCACCTCGATGAACTCGTCGACGCCGATCGACGGCTCGCGGGCATAAAGAATTTCGTCCATCACCTTAAACCTCTGTCGCAACAGGCTGCACCACAGTCGCGAGACCATGGTGGATTACGCCGCGCTGATCCACCCTCGATCGCGTCACGTCACGACCGGTCCCGCATCAGGCGCAGGCCGGGCCCGGCAAGTCATCGGGATTTTGGAGGATGATCGTGCCACCGAGGCAGATTGGCTGGGGAACCTGGACTATAACCGAACGTCTACTAAGCATCTACGAACGTTGAAACTTGTGGACTTTGAGTGACTTGTGGGGCACACGGTGGGGGCGCAAATGGGGGCGCACCTCATGGCTAAAGCCGACCGCCGATACCTTGAACGCCACGGCCTGAAGTGGCGAGTGGTCATTCCTGTCCCCCGCCCTCTGCAGTCCGCACTGGGCTGCACCAAGCTCCGTCGCGTGCTCAATACAGACAGCTTGTCGACCGCCAATCTGCAGAAGTGGCCCGTAGTGGCAGAGTTCCAGCGGCAGCTCGCACGGGCATCGCGCATGACGCCGGTTGACCCTCACACCGAGGAGGCCTTGGCGTTGCGAGAGACCTTAGAGCAGGCAACAGACGACAGAGCACGACGGGACACCCTCGACTACATCTCCCTGCGCGCTGATCAGCTTGCCGGGGACCCTGTCGAGACTGCCGACAGTAACAGCGGTGAACGAGCATTCGAGTATGATACCGAGAGAGCACTTGCTGCCGGTTCATTCACTCGCCTTGCAACCGGAGACAGCACGCTGCTGAAGTCCTTCATTACCCAGTGGCATGGGCAAGCTGCGCGGCACCCAAGGTCGATGGCTGATGACGAGCGCGCTCTCGACCTACTGGATGCATGGTGCAGAGCGAACAGGGTTGATCCAGCAATCGAAGCCATCACACGGAAGGTAGCTGGACGCTTCGTTGCTGCGCTACTGGACGACAAGGCCGCGAAGAGGACACCGAGGACGATCAACAAGTACCTCTCGTCGCTCTCCGGTTACTGGAAGTGGCTGAAGCGCAGAGGACATGTCGATGACAATCCGTGGCGAGAGCAGTCCCTGCCGAAGGCGAAGCACGGCGAAGGAGCTGCGAGGACGTTCACCGATGGCGAAGTGTTGAAGCTCCTCAGTGGTGTTGACGACAACGGCAAGCACCACACCGCGCCAGAGTATCTGCACGCCGTCATGAGAATTGCCGCGCTGTCTGGAGCGCGGATTGACGCCATTGCCTCGCTGAAGGTCTCGGACTGCGAGGGAGACTTGTTCAGGTTCAAGCCGCAGAAGCGTGAGCCCGGTCCACGCTATGTCCCCATACATTCCACTCTGGTCCCGTTAGTGGCCCGCTTGTGCGACAGTAAGGCCCCCTCAGATGACCTCTTCCCGGAGCTTCCTGTCCCGCCTGTCGGCTCTGAGCGGGAACGCTCGATGCCCGCAGTCAAACTCTTCGGGCGCTACCGGCGCGCCGTGGGTGTCGATGATCAGTTGCCCGGCAAACGCAGAAGCCTCACTACGTTCCATAGCTTCCGGCGGTGGTTCATTACCCAAGCGGAGCGCGCCGGTCAGCCGGAGCACATCATCGCCGCCGTGGTGGGTCACAAGCGCGCAGGGATAACGCTGGGCCTTTACTCCGCCGGCCCCGACCGAGAACAGTTCACGCGCTGCGTTGAGGCTGTGAAGTTACCCACGAAGAAATCCTCTCAGGCACAAGAGGAAGCAATGAGCAATGGCTGACATCGTCACTCTCGACACCACTGACTTCACAATCGCCGAGATGTTCCGAGCCGGCTATCGAGATGGCCGCGACAGTGTCGACGAGATGTCCAGAGAGGCCGCGCGCAAGCGAGGCTTGGAGGATGCCCGCGCCAACCGACAGGGCACTGCAGCGGACACCGGCTGGACAGAGAACGTCGTTTACAGCTCGGTTGTGGCGGCCACCGAGGAAGGCGCCTATGCCTTCGGCTGGGATGCAGGGTGGCAGGACGAAGTTCAGGACGAGTACCGTCGTGGCTATGCGGAGGGCCTGTTTAAGATCGCCGCCGGTCAGTTATAGTTCGCAAGCGCCGCCTCGCACGGCCTGCTACGAACTAAAGTTGAAGAGACACGCAACGAAAGCGGCTTTTACACATCCCTCCAAGAGGGACTGGAGTAAAGAAGCACCATGCGGCCTACACTATTGCTGACGACAGCGGCGCTGGTCGCTGCTGCCGCAGCTTGCGCGCTCTACGTGGCGCCCAATTTCAAAATTGCCGACAAGGCGGCGATGCGAGCTCATCGAGTTTCCATCCTATCTGACGACGCCCTACGGGAATTGCACGAGACCGCGCGGCGATCTGTCAAGAAGCGTCGCGATGAGAATATCGAAGTGATACGGCAGGGCCTCGCCGAGCGGGAAGCTCGGGTTGCCGATTGCGAAGCGCACATCAACGACCCTGCCTACAGGGCACGAAACCCCGGACGATGCGAAAGACGGTACTCGGCCTCTGCGGAGGAGGCCTACCAAGAGTCAGTTAGGGGCATCTATGTGCGGACCGTTGACGACGAGTTTGAGGAACTCATCATGGCCCACTGTGAAGCCGTTAGCTTCGTGGGAGAGGCCCGGAGCAAAGGTTGCCTGCCACCGTAGAGGCACCTCTCCAACAACTAAGTAAGATTGGTGAAAATTGCGCCGCCGCCGTACACGTCGCCGTTGTAGCCAGGCACCCGCACGTTGACCTTCCCGAAGAGCGCATTCTGGATCAACGAACTGTTGGGCTTCGCTTTCTTGAAGCCGAGCCATACCGCCGAAGTCATGAGGATAGACGGCGTTGCCTCGCGGGTTTTTTGCGTCTCCTCGAAGAGGAAGAAACTCTTAAAGTCCGGATGCTTGTGGACCACGCGCGGACCGTATTGGACATCGAGTTGCGAGACGAAATCGCGAAGGCTTTCTGTTTTCCAATTCCAGTCAGAACTTCCGGACGGTTGGTGCAGAATGCCGGCTAAAGCATTCTCGGACGGTTGATGCAGGATGCCGTAAGCGGGGGAGAAAGGGCTCAAAGCTCCGCCAAGTCCGCTCCCAAACAGCCCTCCAAGGGCGGCAGGCGCACGATTCTCATAAGCGACACGCACAGTGGGGACCGTAGTGGACTCTTCCGGTTTGTTCGCCACGTCTGTCAGCTTTGATGCCACGTTTGCGGGACGCCCAAGCCAAACCAAGTTCTGATAGTTCGGCTGCTCGACGCCGTGGCGCCGAATGCCTGTCTTGGTTGCGAGCATCCTTCCGTAGTCGATGCCGATTCCGAACCTTACATCGTTCGGCTTAAAGTGCTCATTGATGATGTGCCGACAAACGGTGTTCATGGCAACGGCGCAATCAACCGCGCTCTCGAAGCAGTTCTGGACATCAAAAAGCACCATCACTCGATCGCCGATGATACCTCTTACATGGCCCCCGTAGTGACGCGCCGTTCGGGTCATGGCTCGCACAAAAGCGGAATAGAGTTTGGCGACCGTTGGCGCCCTGTGCGCGAGATTGAGATCGGTCGATCTTCGCATGTCTATATATAGCACACAGGTTTCTATCAGCTTTGCTCCCTGCGTATCCGTATCGAGATTCGGAAATGTAATAACGGGGTCACCAGAATGCGGAACGGTGTTGGTTTGCGTTATCGAGATCGAGAACCCGCTATCGAGTATGGTGGACACTTCGTCGGCTAATTCGTCCCGAAGTTGTTGCAGCGTCATGGTGTTGTCCAAAGGTGATTGTAGCCCAAACAAGCGGCGGTTCCGAGCAAGACGAGGAGCGCGACCATGACGAGCACGGCACCGATGTTGAAAACTCTAAACTTGTGAAGCGTAATGACGCTGTTCGCTGCCACCTGCACCGCGAGGTCATGCAGGTATGCGCTTGAAATTCCTTGTTCGGCATCCCCCGAATAACGTTCTGCGAAGCGCGCGGCATAGGCCGTCGCTTCAAATTCGGATATGTCGCCGAAGAAGAGCAGGCTTTTTTGCCTCTCCGGGTCTCGCTGGAAGCTGCCCAGCTTGAGCCTGGGCAAGAAGGAATAAATCGCAGTAAGGGCAGCCGACGCGAAAAACAACATTGACGCGGCCACAGCAATACGGGGCCCTCGGTCATGCATGTGATCGCTCGCCAGCAAATTTGATAACGCCACCAACCATGCCGACGCGAAGGTGAGAAGCGCTGCGTTCTTAGTCTCGGCGAACTTCAAAAAGTCGATTGTGCGCGACAAGGTGGCTGAAAGGGCATCGTTCAGCGTTTTTCTCTGGTCATTCGTTGCCACTGAGGGGTCCTTTGATTGGCTGTGTGGGGCGCGCTAAAGTCCAAGCAAAGTCTTGAGCAGATAACCAAAGAGAGCGATTAGCGCCGCTGATGCGGCAGCAGCTGCTGCCTTGACAAGGTTATCCTTCAGGTTGGTTCCGAATTGGACCAGCAATGGCTTGAGCAGCTCGGCCAGCGGCTCCAAACGAACTCGGACTGCCCTGATCAGCCTACGAGCGGCAGAGACTTCAGCCTCACGCTGCTCCTTCTCTTCCGGGTCATCAAACGTGTTAGCCGCCCGAACAGCTTCTTCAAGTTCATCGAGCGCTTGATCTGCACGCGCGTAGTCGGCGCTGTTGTGGTCGACCCGAACGCTGCGGTCAGACGCCGGCACGGCGCTCCGCTTGGCGGTCTCTCCTTCGAGATAGCGCCTCAGTTCCCGCGCCATCGGCCCGAAGACTTGGTCAATCGCATCGTGCGTGAGAACATTAAGATCGCGCGACGAAGAGATGAAGCCGTGTGCAAATTGCCAAAGCACCTCCTTGCCAGCGGCAAAGTGGCGAAAAAGTAGGAGCTTTAGTCCAAGCTGCTTTCCAGAGTCGGCGGGATAGTTCAGAACCCCGGGGCCCATCCCTTGTGAGTTCTCTTTCTGCTCGGCATACCATGCATCGAAGTCAAGATCGGCCTGCAAGTCTTGGATGACTTCCGAAACCTGCGGGGTCTCATCCAAGTGCCTGAACCAGTTTTGCAGGTGCCCGGCTACAAACTGATGGCGCGACCTCGAAACCTCGTCTGTCAACTCGTCGTATACCGCTCGGAAATTAGTAAAGTCGCTCATGGGCGAAACAGGCTCCTGTTAAATAAACGCACCGGTTGCGGCACGAATCAGGCTCGCGTTCGGTTATATGGTATGCAGCCCTTCAGTTCCCGAGCGATTTGCCCGTTTCCCAACTATTCACAGCCGGGCCGTGGACTGGCGGGTCACTCAAGTGCCACCGAACGTGCACCGAGGGTGCGCCGAGAAAACATTTAGCCGACACCCGCGCACTCACACGGACTTAGAATTATGCGAAGCGCCGAGACGTTCGGTGTGAGCCACGACGATTGGGCGGCTGGTTACGCGAGGCGTCACACGCTCCCCTATCTGTCCATGCTCTGCGCGGCGCCTGCTGCGCGGTAGCCTTCCTGATCTGCACCCGTCGCCGCCCGGCTCGACGCCGCTGAACGAAAGTCAAGACTTTTGCACATTTCGGTTGACCTTGAGATCGCTCAAGTTATTCTGTGCGAAAGTCATGAACGAAAGTCAGGAGCTTGGGGAATGGCGATCTACGGCTACGCGAGGGTGAGCACGGACGGCCAGACCTTGGAGGCACAGGAGGCCGCGTTGCGTGGCGCCGGTGGCTGCACCAAGGTGTTCTCGGAGAAGCGCTCTGGTGCCAGCACGGATGGACGCAAGGCCCTTCAGAGGGCACTGGCAACTCTCCAGCCGGGCGACGTGCTGGTGGTTACCCGGCTCGACAGGCTGGCACGCTCGACGAAGGACTTGCTCAACACGCTCGACGTCATCGCCAAGGCCGGCGCCGGCTTCAGGTCGCTTGCTGATGTGTGGGCTGACACGACAACTCCGCACGGCAAGCTGATGCTCACTGTGCTCGGTGGCCTGGCTGAGTTCGAGCGCTCTCTCATTCTCGCCCGCACGTCGGAAGGCCGGGAGAGAGCCAAGAAGCGCGGCGTCCACATGGGCCGGCCGAAGGCTCTCAACCGCGACCAGCAACGCGAGGCGATTGCCCGCAGAGAGGCTGGCGAGGCGCTCACGGACATCGCGAGGACGTTCGGTGTAAGCCACACGACGATTGGACGGCTGCTGTCCTAAACGCCCCTTCCTCATCACCCCGGTGTGACCGTCGGTGTCCTCTTTGGTCCACGCGCGACAGCGCGCGCGAGGCACCCCACACGGGGGAAATTCTCCAGCAGGCCTATTCGATAGCCACAAACATTTTTGGTCCATTTTAGAGCGACGGTCGGCGCACCGTTAGATGCACGTTAGGCTCGCCTGTGCGCAGCCCTACGGTTGAGCCTGAGCCGTCCCATGCGATTGATGGTGGCGAGGCGCAGGTTCTCAAAGGCGTCGTTTGCGAGATCGCCGTCGATGTTCTGGACAGCGGCCGGCAAAGCGCCGGTGACATGGAGCCACGCGAGACGGCGCGCAAAGTAGTGCCGCCCGTTAATCGTAATGCAGGTCGCGCCAGAGCTGTGGCGCCAACCGGCGCGCGTGCCCGGTCGGATGCTGCTGGCCGGGGAAACGAGCCAATGAAACGCGCCGGTGGCACGATCATAGCTGAGTAGTTCTCTGAGACGCTCGGCGGTGAGGCTCTTGGAGAGCCGTTCTGTGCCCGAGGGCTGCGGGAGCCCCTGACAATTCAAACGCATGGGCGACGGACCGCTTGTACGGGAAAGGGCTGTCTGCGGGCAAACCTCGGTCCGCTTCTGTCACCCTCAGAGACCGTTGCGTCGGCCCCCACTGTGACACCGCATGTCAGCGATGGTTTATCCTTGCCGGGCCAGAAGAGGCCGGCTCGGTCCGCCTGTTTCACCGGAAGGGTGTCAGCGATCTTGCGGCAAGCGTCCAACAAGGGTTGATGGGAAGAGCCGCAGATGTCGGTGTTGGCAACTGCGTAGCGCCAAATGCCATGACGCTTCACCTCGTCAAGGAGGTGGACTTGGTAATTCATAATCCTCGGTGTTGGAGTGATGGTGGTGAGAAGCTCCCGCTCAATGAAGAGCGAGGCCCCGTGGTTCGTGTAGCGCTGGAGATCGCTAACGCGACCTGTGCGGCTCCTTCTCGGGGCGCGCGCTGATCGTCGAGCGCTGGCTGATGAAGTCCAGCGAACCATGAGCACGTCTGGGCTGGGGGCTAAGGGCCGCAGCTAAGTGTCCTGATTTGACCAACCGCGTTAAACGTTAGAAGCGCGGTGACAAGGCCGGTGCTCGTGAAATAGGAGATGTGCGTTTCATCGCGGGATAGCTGAAGGTCGTCCAGCTCGAATGCGGGATTGCGCTTCAGGCGATCAACCCAATAGGCGCGAAGCGCTCCCTGGCCGGTCAGGGTTTTCGCACCCCCGCAGTTACAGTAAATCACCGCATCATCGGCGTACATGCCGAGGATAGTTTCAACATCGCCAGCGCGGTAGGCATCAAGCCAATCCACCGCAGCGGCCATCGGGTCAAAGGACATATTCCTCACCTACATGCCGGTCAGTAGTCAGAGAGTAGCTGTCTGCGTCTCTTCTTGGGTCAATCGCTCGTGTGGATCGAGGACAGATCATTGGCGGATCGAGCGCGGCGCTTTCGAGAAGGCTTCGGCCCGCGCAAAAGCTTGATGGCTTCGACCGCTATTGCATTTTCGTCCCCTGCTTTGCCTTTAACAAATTCTTGTACTCGCTGCCTAACCAAGCCTTCTTCTTCAGAGGTTAGGTTGACCATCATTCCATAGGCGCGGACTACCCGCTCGACGACCTTCTCCACCTTAATCCTCCTGAAAAACGCCTCAACTCCGCTGAGGAACCTTTGTTCCTCGGGCGGGTTGACGCGCAAAAAGGGAGGAGGTCATGGACCTCACGAGATGTTCGCGCTGCGGCAAGCGGCTCAAGGCATTGCTGTCTCGGGACGATCAGCGAACCGAGCTGCGGTGTGTGTTCTGCGACGGGATAGACCCGCTCAAGACAGACACGATGTTGTGGACCGAAAGCCCACCGGTTGGACTACCTTCGGAAAAGCCCCTTGAAAGAACTGGCTCGAAGTAGCCCCTCGGAAGTTATGTCGCGGTATTCGATGTCGGCATAAAACTTCGGCTCAACCCAAGTGGCTTTAGGCTTCCGGATGGGTTTGGCAAGTTTGGACTTTGGGCTGATCACGGTGTCGAGCTGTTTCCGGATTTGGCCGGAGACCGTCCGAGACCAGCCTGTGCCGACCTTACCCACATAGACCAACTCCCTGCCCTCCCGCTTGCCGAGATACAGTGCCGCAACTCCAGTTGGGTCTTTGACGAAGCCGACCACCGGGAATTTCTCGCGCTGGACCGTCTTCACCTTCAGCCAGGCTTCACCCCGCTCGGAGCGATACGGCGCGTCCACCCTCTTCGAGACGATGCCTTCATAGTTCAAGCGGGTTGCGGCCTCGAACAGTGACTGGCCGTCCCCCTGAACATGCTCACTGTAGAGAATAGGTGGCTCGAGTTCATAGGCATCGAAAAGCCCCTGCAGCATCGCCTTACGCTCAAGCTGCGGCGCGCCGCGCAAGTCTTTCCCATCAAGCCATAGGAGATCGAACGCGTAGTACAACAAACGGTCTTGGTCGCCTCTGGCGAGTTCTGCCTGCAACTCGGAGAAGTTGGTCCGGTCCTCATGGACGACAACGACCTCGCCGTCGATGATCGCTTGGCCGGGCACGTCGAAGGCGCCGGCAATCACCGAGAACCGCTTGATCCAGTTCAGGCCGGTTCTCGTGAACGCCTTCCTGCTGCTTCCGTCAATGTGGAGTTGAACACGATAGCCGTCGTACTTGACTTCATGCACCCACCGTTCCCCCGAGGGAGCCTTGCTCCGCAGGGTAGCAAGCTGGGGCTTAATGAACCCCGGCATCGTGGTACGCCTCGCCACAAACGCAACTCACAAAAAAGCCCGCCACTAAGACGGCTGGGCCAGTCTATCAATGAAGCAATCCACTCGTCTTAACGCCGAAAACACTACCACCGTTCCTTACGGAACGTCGCCCTTCCTGGCTGGCCCAATACTCTGAGGGCGGTTCAGGAAGAACTCGCGGTTTCCCAAAGCAGCTTCCGCATATTGGTCGATAGCGACAATGATGGACTGGACGTGGTGGTAACACCAACCCTCATGCGGGGCCATGCGGCGGACTGCGGCCAGCGCCCTTATCCATTCAGGCTGCTCGTCAGAGTCCCGGAAGTATCGAAGCGTCACCACTTCCTCCCGCCAATCACCCGCGCCTTCGGCTTGGGCAATGCCGCCTTCATCTTGTCGCGCTCCGCACAAAGATTGTCGATCTTGTCGGACATCCGCTGCAGCAACGCCTCGGCGGAACCGGTTGGGATACCAGCTCGATGAAGCTGAAGGATTTCTTTGCGCTGGCGGCTTACCTGCACGCGCATGCGCTCGATCTCCGCGCGGAGAAAGTCGAGTGTGGGCATGGTTCGCTCTGAATGGCGGTGATGCCGCTATAAGAACGAAACGCGAACCGAGAGTCAACCGAAGAACCGCGTGGCGGAGCGAACTAAGGGCGTGTCATGTGACCCGCAACGGACTTGACACAAGCTTGTGTCACGAGCCTTGTCCCCAATGGTAGAACCTGCTTGTTGAACGCCATGAGCACAGTTCGCAACGTCGAAGGCGATTTTCCCCAAGGTGGGGGCGAAGCTGCCTCGCTCATTAGGTCTCTTGACTGGTCTGCCACCAGCTTGGGGCCAATCGCGGACTGGCCTGCGCACCTCAAGAGTGCAGTCAGTCTAATGCTGCCGGCAAAAGCACAGATAGTGCTTTTCTGGGGGCCGGAGTTTGTGGCGCTATACAACGATGCCTACGCACCGACGATAGGTCAGAAGCACCCAACGGCTCTTGGACGGCCTGCACGCGAGAATTGGGCCGAGCTGTGGGATGATTTAGAACCGCTACTTAGAGGCGTCCTCAATACCGGCGAAACGGTCTTCGCCCAAGACCGTCCCTTCTACATCGAGCGCCACGGCTACCCTGAAACAGTTTACTTCGACATCTCCTATTCTCCTGTTCGCAATGAAGCGGGCGAAGTTGGCGGTGTACTTTGCATCGTCAGTGAGACGACCGAACGTGTAGCTACGCAAGAGCGACAGCGGCTCCTCGCTCGGGAGGCGAACCATCGCGTAAAGAACATGTTTGCCGTTTTCCAAGGCATCATAAGCCTGAGCGCTCGGTCAGCTCGAACGCCGCAGGAAATGGCTCAATCCTTACGAGGACGGCTGAACGCTCTGATGCAAGCCAAGGATCTAATCCGTCCCGGGATTATGGGTACGGAGGCCCACAGCGAGCGAACCACCGTCGGAGACGTGGTGCGCACGGTCTTGCGACCGTACGAAGATGACACGTCTCACGAACGCATCATCCTGGCGGGACCCACTGTGCCCGTGGGTGCTATGGCCGTGACCAGTCTCGCCCTCGCGCTGCATGAAACAACGACGAATGCGGCCAAGTATGGCGCGCTCTCGGAGCCGACCGGTTCGATCAGTGTCACATGGGCGACTGCGGGCGAGAACTTACAACTCGATTGGACGGAAACGGGCGGCCCCGTAATTGTCGCTCCGCCGTCAGCCAAAGGTTTTGGGAGTGTGCTTGCGGAGCGCAGCATTTCTGATCAGCTCGGCGGCAGGGTCGAGCACAGTTGGCTACCGAGCGGGCTCAGGTTGAGGGTTTCGGTTCCTTTAGATCGTCTTGCATTCTGAGGCCCCGCCATGAGGGTCTTCAAGGGTCACTTCCCGGACCACAGAAGCCAGCCGGGATGCTGCAGCAGCCAGCGCGGTTGGCAACGAGCGGTATAGCTTCGCGGTTGCTCTGGGTCCGGTGCCGGTGCGTATGGGCGCGCCGAAGTGATTTAGGACGACGTAGAGCGTAGCCTGCGTAGCCGTGCACACCCGACAGGCTTTGTCGTGGGGCCCGTTAGCTGGCGCGAGCTGCGCGGGCTGTCCGCTCACGGCAGCTTCCTGCCAATCGTCTCACCGTCAGTCGGCGGTGCAACTGGCTTTCCAGTGGCGGGGTCGATGCTGCCAAGCCGGATAATCGGAGTGCCGTATGCATCTATTGAGCGCTCGGCGCCGGTCAAAGGATCAACCGTCTTGGACGGCGTGGTTGTGACTTCCATCTGCGGCATGCCGTCGTAGAGATATGGTTCGTTCATGGTCACTTCACTCCAAACTTGTTCATGTGATCGCGGACGTCGTACCGCTCGCGGCTCACTGTGATGGGTTTGCCTGTCTGCATCGCCCAGCGGACCGGTTCAATCTCGTATCGCTCTTTGCCCGCGCTGAATGGCTGGATGGCTGCACCGGCGTCACCTTGGGTGACCACTGTGAGGCCGTTGTGGTCTGTGGTGACCGTCGCGGGTCTCTCAGTGACCATGGGAAGCCGCCTGCTTGATGAGCGTCCGACCTTCCTCGGCCAGCATCACTTCAGCTCGCCACCTCTCGCCGGTGATCTCGACAAGGCCGAGGTCATGGAGAGAGTGCAGGACGACCCAGAGAACGCCCGGCTTCAGTGGGAAGTGATTGGCGGTGATGGACGCGGCGGACACGGACAGCGCGAAGAGGACAAGAGCTGCACGTTCGGTCAGCCTCGGTTGCACGTTACGTGCACGCCTGGTGAACGCGGTGACCTCGCTGTCACGCACAGGTCGACCCAACAGGCCACCGACGAATGACTGCATCTGGAGCGTGGCGACGGACGGGAACTCGATAGCTACGGACATGCTGCCACCAGCTCTCTCGCTTTGTCGGTGAGCCTGGCGAAGGTGTTGTCACCTCGGTCAGTCACGGCCAGACCCTTGCAACGTAGGTCATCACAAGCCGCCCATACCGCTCCATTGTTCATGCCGGTTCGCTTTGCAAGCCCACTCGTCGTTGCTGTGTGGCGCGGCTCACATGAGAGCGTATAGAGGAGGCAGGCACCGCGAGCTGATAGCACTTGGCCGTCCGGGAGGAACCGAGGTGCCACCGAGAGGGCACCGGTGATGAACCTTCGGATGGCAGGAGCTGGGCCACGGCCTACACAGCGGAGGCTGTTGAGCCAGACGGGCGGGATGATGGGCGTCATGGTTCAGAGCCCGTGCTTCTCAGCCTTGGCGATCATCTCAAGCTCATGTGCTGTGAGCTGACGCTCGGCAGCCGGGGCTTCGTCCATCGGCTGTCCGCGAACTTGGAAGCTGCCACGGAGCTGACCACCGTCGAGGAGAGAACCTGCGGATGGCTTCGCGCTCATGGTCGCGGCCATTGCTTCGGCAACTCGCTGGCGGAAGTATTCGGACCGAGCGTATTGCGGGTCCTTGAAGGCGTTCATCAGCTCTTCGCGGTCACGGAAGCCGACCTCGGTGTCGCCGGTGAACTCTTCGTTTTCGTTGCCGAGCACAGTGGAAGTGACGGCGCCAACGCGGCGCACAGTGATGTTAGTCATGGGTGGGTATTCTCCGGCAAAAGGCCGGGGTTGGCTGACGATGATGAAGTCAGCACAGGGGGACAACTTCAGTGCACTCTCGGCGCGCCTTCGGGCCTACACGCGGGATACCGCTCATGCAGCCTTGCCCAGTCACCGGAGGTGAACCGAGAGAACACTGAAGTTGGATTAGGTGGATTAGGCCTTCGCTTGGCCCGCTCTGCCGCGCAGCTCTGCTGGCCGCTTGTCTATCGCGCGCCTGGCTGCTCCTTGCCTGCGGTTCGCTCGCTTAAACGCTTCATCGACGGTCACGATGTGATCGAACATGCGTTCGCCAGCCTCAGCGAGGCGGTAGGTCGTTGGCTCACGGAAGCCGTCTTCATCCACATGACGTGAGGCGATGACAAGGCCAGCGCGGGCCATCGCCCTGAGATAAACCTCGGTCGAAGATGGCTTGTACCCGGAAACAGCAGCGACCTCTTCAGCGCTGGGCTCACCATCGAAACAGGCGATCTTTAGGATTAGCTTCGGATGCCACTTGGGGCAGTCTGGGAGGCGGTACAAAAGTTCCTTTCTATTCGCTCTTCGAGAGACCATCAGCAGCTCTCCGCAGCCTCGTGCATCGTCGGCGAAGGCGTTTGATCATTGACAGCATTGCACCTCGGCGGAAGCACGCGCGAACGATGTTGCACCCCAGTCGCCCTTCTGTGGGACAAGCGTGGTGCCTGATGCACAGCCCGCGAAGCGCCTCATTGAGCAACTCAAGTGCAGCTTCCGTGGCAGCGGCGGTCAACTCATCGCGCAACGCGAGGGCTTCAAGTTCGGCCGATGTCTTCCCGTCAGCTAATGTCGCTTCCTCCAGCTCTTCCAAGTCGACTGCGTCCAGATCGCCGAGACGGTCGGCGCGAGCGAGGAAGGAAGAGACTGGCTTGAGGTCATCCTCACCATTGAAGCATGAGGGGTCGTATCCTGCCGGGATGATGCCGGCGTAGTCCCACTCATGAGTGAGCGATGCGGAGGTGTCGATTCTGATCACTCGGCTTTCCTAATGATGGGGACGAGAACGGTGGGCACTTCAAAGAACCATTGGGAAACCAGACGCTGCGTACGTCAGCCCCTCGCTCGTTGGCGCTGGGGTTGGACGTCTGGTGAGCCAATGTGGACTGATCAAGGATTGAGGGAGGGGAGCCGCTGCAATCCAGCAACCTCAATCCGCCTGCATCTACCTTCTGGTCTACCGGAAGTAGCCGTCTGAAGGATCGACCTTCCGCCCACCAGAAAGGCGGCAGCAATCAACGTATATACACGTTAGTCCATCTGAACCGGGCATAGGGGCAAGGGGGTCGGCTAATTGCCTAAAACACCGACCAGTCTGTTGAAATCGCTAAGAAATCCCCTTCTTCAGCCTCGCCAGCCTTTTTTCTCGCCTTAGCCGGGCCTTCTGCTTGGCTTGCCAGCGCTTCATCGCCGGCCTGCGCCCGGCCTCCCCGCGAGCGGCAGCTTTTTCGGCTTCCCTCCGTCCAGCGTTGATAAACGTCGCCACTCTCGCTGTTAGTCTCGTCATTGCTTTCGACTCCTTCGCGTACTCTTTCTTCAATGGGGGTGGGTTTGGCGGACTTTTCGAGGCGCCAGGCTTGATCAAGCCCATGCTTGTGGGCGACAGCAATCCACCTGCGGAAACGTTGAACGTCCGGAATGTGTCGGCTTGAATGGAACTGCGCAAAGCTCGCGCGTCATTAGCCGCAGGAACAGAGATGCCCACCTCCCGTCGTCAGTCACTCCGCAGAGCCGTGGCCTTCGTATCGGAGTGCCGGCAGCTGTCCGACTACATGCCCGCACAGACGTTGGCGTGCTTGCTCGTCATTGCGCGCAAGCCGGGCATTACGATGCAGGAACTGGCTAAGAAGGTCAGGCTGAAGCAGTCGTCCTGCTCACGAAACGTAGCTGTGCTATCGCGCTGGGAGCAGTTCGGTAAACCCGGTCTTGATCTGGTTGAGTCTATCGACGACCCACGCGAACGGCGGCGAAAGATCATCTACCTAACGGCCAATGGAGAACAGCGGGTGCAATCAATCGTTCGCAAGCTCGACCCAACGTTCGAGCTGCCGAAGGCCCGGCTGGCGAGCGCGTGACAGCACGGAGCGTCAAATTGACTCAGACCCGGGCGTGGGGGCGCAAGTGGGGGCGCACCACTCCGGTCAGGCCACTAAGTGATTGATCTACTTACTGTTTGATGCACGGCAAAATGTTGGCTGGGGAACCTGGATTCGAACCAAGACAAACAGAGTCAGAGTCTGTTGTGCTACCGTTACACCATTCCCCAAGAATTGTCCGTGGTATCAACAACTTAGTTGGATGACTGGACATCTCGGTGCAGCGGGTTCGCCTGCCAAATCAGCGCCCGCGCGAGTGCGACCTTCTACCCGCTTGGTCCCACGCTTGGCAAGCATTGATGGCAGAGAATGGGCGTGAAAATCGCGGATCCGGGACGGCACCGCCCGGCCGGAGCACATGCGTCAAAGTCCGGCGAGTAATTCCACTAGCAGTTCGGGCCAGGCTGCAAGCGCGGCTCCAATACCAAAGCCGGCGGTGCCGAACCCGATCGCGCCGATCCAGCCGTGGGCCCCAAATCCGAGCAGCCCGCCGATCACGGTTGCCGTTCCAACCACGCAAACCGTCCAGATCACCTTAACCGCGACGACAACCGTCTTGATCATCGATCACACGCGCGCTCGTTTGTTGGAGCCACTGCCGCCAACAAGCCTGCGCGCGGATGTTGCGACCGTTCTCTCTATTTGGTGTGGCCCGCCGGCGCGCAGTTCACGCTCCTCCCCCGGAGTTGATCGCCCACAGACAACCGAGCGTCAGCGCCACCGCAAGTACCGCGAGACGCAGACCCTGTTTCCTACCGCGGGACATCGACGACCTGTCGATCAGAAAGTTGATTACCATCACGGTGATGACGCCAGATACGACTGCCATGCGCACGCCCCGATTTGCCAGCGCAAGGTCTTATTGAGTCGCTCAAAGCGATCCCTTGGCAAACTCACTAAAATGTGGCGCAATGCACCCCATCTGGCGTGTCATGCTGTCGCATGCATCGTTCATACGTTAGGTCGAGAGCCGCGTCCGGTTGAACGCCCTGCCACCGCGGCCTCAGTACAGCCCGCTCGGACTGGACTGCATGACCGCGCGGCCCGCGTCCGGCGGGATTGCCTGCTGGGTCCCGTCGATCACATCGGTGCCGGCGACCAACGTCGGATCATAGAACGGCGGCGCCTGGCCCGGCTTGAAGGCTTCGAGCACCACGCCCCGGTTCTGACCGGACGAGGCGCGCAGGCCGGTCTTGGCATCGACCAGCACCAGCCGGATGCCGACCGGCTGCTTGAACGGGGTGGCGGGCTTGTCGGCCAGCGCGAGCTTCAGGAAGTCGCGCGCGATCGGTGCCGCGGTGTGGCCGGCCTGCGCGTTGCGGCCGAGCGAGCGCGGCTTGTCGTAGCCGACATAGAGACCGACCACGAGGTCCGGCGAGAAGCCGACGAACCAGAGGTCCTTGGCCTCGTTCGAGGTGCCGGTCTTGCCGGCGAGCGGCTTGCCGACGTCCTTCAGCGCGGTGCCGGTACCGGCCTGAATCACGCCCTCCATCAGCGAGGTGATCTGGTAGGCGGTCATCGCGTCGAGCACCCTTTCGCGGCGGTCGACGAGCTGCGGCTCGGGCTGGTTCTTCCAGCCCTCCGGCGCGTCGCAGCCGCGGCATTCGCGCTGGTCGTGCCGGAAGATGGTGTGGCCGTAGCGATCCTGGATGCGGTCGATCAGGGTCGGCTTCACGCGGACGCCGCCATTGGCGATCATCGAATAGGCCGTGGCCATCCGCATCACCGTGGTCTCGCCGGCGCCGAGCGCATAGGCGAGATAGTTCGGCAGCTCGTCATAGACGCCGAACCGCTTGGCATACTCGCCGATCACAGGCATGCCGATTTCCTGCGCCAGCCGCACCGTCACGGTGTTGAGCGACAGGCGGAGCGCGTTGCGCAGCGTGACCTGGCCCTGATACTTGCCGGTGGAGAAGTTCTCCGGCCGCCAGATGTTGCCCTGCCCCTGGTCGATCTCGATCGGGCCGTCGATCATCACGGTCGATCCGGTGTAGCCGTTGTCGAGCGCCGTCGAATAGACGATCGGCTTGAAGGTCGAGCCCGGCTGCCGATAGGCCTGCGTCGCGCGGTTGAACTGGCTCTGGTCGAACGAGAAGCCGCCGACCATCGCCAGCACGCGGCCGGTATGCGGATCCATCGCCACCATCGCGCCCGACAGTTCGGGGATCTGGCGCAGCCGGTACTGGCCCTCGACCGCCTTGCCGTCCTTGAACAGCGGATCGGCGTAGATCACGTCGCCGGGCTGCAGCACCTGCGAGACCGCGGTCGGCGTCTTGCCCTTGGTCCTCGCCCAGCGCACGCCGTCCATCGTGATGATGCCGGTCTCGCGCTGCTTGCTGACGGCGCCGCCGAGCTCGCGGCCAGGCTGGAAGCCGATCCGCGCCGACTGGTCGTTGCTTTCCAGCACCACCGCCATCCGCCACGGCGAGATGTCCGAGAGCGACTTGATTTCGGCGAGCGGGACGCCCCAGTCGCTGCTGAGGTCGAGCTTCTGGATCGCGCCGCGATAGCCCTGTTGCTCGTCATAGTTCACGAGCCCCGCCACCATGGCCTTGCGCGCCATCACCTGCACCTTGGGGTCGAGCGTGGTGCGCACCGACAGGCCGCCCTCATAGAGCTTCTTCTCGCCGTAGCGCTCGAAGATGTCGCGGCGGACCTCTTCGGAGAAATATTCGCCTGCGAAAGTGTGCGCGCCGTTGCTGCGGTTGGTGACGGTCAGCGGATCCTTGCGCGCCTTGTCGGCGTCGGCAGCGGTGATCCAACCGTTCTCCTGCAGGCGGTCGATCACGTAGTTGCGCCGCTCGATGGCGCGCGCACGGTTGCGCACCGGATGCAGGCTGGCCGGCATTTTCGGCAGCGCCGCCAGGTAGGCCGCTTCCGAGACCGTCAATTCGTTGACGGACTTGTCGAAATAGACCAGCGAGGCCGCCGCGATGCCGTAGGCGCCGAGGCCGAGGTAGATCTCGTTGAGATAGAGCTCGAGGATCTTGTCCTTGGAATAGGCCCGCTCGATTCGCATCGCCAGCAGGGCTTCCTTGATCTTGCGGGTGAACGACACCTCGTTGGTCAGAAGGAAGTTCTTGGCGACCTGCTGGGTGATCGTGGAAGCACCCTGCGGACGGCGGTTGGAACCGAAGTTCTGGATGTAGGAGACGCCCGCGCGCGCCATGCCGGTATAGTCGATGCCGCCGTGCTCGTAGAAATTCTTGTCCTCGGCCGCGAGGAAGGCGTTGATCACGAGCTTCGGCACGGCTTGGATCGGCAGATAGAGCCTGCGCTCCTTGGCGAATTCGCCCAGCAGCGATCCGTCAGCCGCATGCACCCGGGTCATCACCGGCGGCTCGTAGTTCTGGAGCTGCGAATAGTCGGGCAGGTCCTTGGAGAAATGCCAGAACAGCCCTGCGACCGCGGCGAGACCAGCCAGGAACAGGATGGTTCCTGCGGTGAACAGGAACCCGAAGAACCGCAACAGAAATTTCATCGACCAGATTTTCCGTGGCGAATACGTCGCTCGTTCTGAGTGCGCTGCCTGCCACTTAGGCCGCCCGGTATATCGGTCGCACCATGGACCTGCAATTCAACACGGGAGAATTAAAGCGCGCCAGGCGTCAAACTTATGCCATAGAGCCCGGCTCGCGCGCGCTGCCAAATCAGGCCCTCCTCGCTGTTCGGACGCTCCGCAGGACCGCATTGGCCTCCAGCCCTCCGTCCTCCGATTCGCCGGCGCGCCCGGCGGACGGCACGTCGGTCTCCAATCACGGCACCTGCGCGGCGAGCCGGTTGCGAAAGAAAAGCGCAGGCCGGACCGAGCGGTTTCACTACCCGGCTGCCGTTCCAGGCACCGTGTCGTCAGAAACCGGTGGACAGTGCCGGCGGCCCGCCAGGATTAATGGTCTATTAACCATAACTACCGCAAGTTGTTGCCATACACGCGACTCGCGAGGGCTGGTTTGCATGGCACTGCGCGGATTTAGACGACCTTTTGCGGCCGACCCGAATGTCCTCGGATTTCCGAGACCCCCTACATCGGCGATGGGCACCGAAGCCTTGGACCTCGTCTATCAGGCGGCGGACCTGTTCCGCAGCATCGAGGACCGGGCCCGCGCCGGCGAAGCGCGCGCCGAGGCCGCCGAACAGGCGCAGCTCGAAATCATCGCCGCCACCGAGCGCAAGCTGAGGGACGCGTCCCGGGCGCTTGAAGAGGCCCGACGGCGCATCGAGTCGCAGCAGGAGCAGCTCGATGCCGTCGAATTCCGAGCCCAGGCTGCGGAAGCCGAGGCGCGTGAAGCCAGACAATCGCTGGCCCTGATCGAGGATGCGATCCGCCGGCGCCTGCTGCTCACAAGCCGGCACGACGACGGCAGGTCGACGGCCGTCGCCTGACGCACGACCGGCTTTGCAAGCGGCCCCTGCCCGGCCGTCCGCATGCGACCGCGCAACGGCAATCAATAGCCGCCCGCAAGCCCCGAGTTGCGGCGCGGATCGTTCGCCCCATAGAAGCGATTGTTGCCGACCGGCTTGCCGCCCAGCGACGGCGCCCCGATGATGATGACCGCGAGGTGATTGGCCGGCTGCGGCGGACCGAACGTCTGGCCCATGCCTTCCAAAATCTTCCGCGTGTCCGGCGATAGCGTGAAGTCCTCGAGGTTGGTCAGGTCCGGCAGCCATTGCTGGTGGAAGCGCGGCATGTCCACGGCTTCCTGTGCATTCATGCCGTAGTCGATGGCGTTGATCATCGTCAGCAGCACGGCGGTGATGATGCGGCTGCCGCCCGGCGTCCCCACCACCATGACCGGCTTGCCGTCCCTGGTGACGATGGTCGGGCTCATCGAGGACAGCGGACGTTTGCCGGGGACGATGGAATTGGCCTCCCCCTGCACCAGGCCGTAGAGGTTCGGCACGCCGACCTTGGCGGTGAAGTCGTCCATCTCGTCGTTCAGCAGCACGCCGGTTTTGGCCGCGGTCACCTTGGCGCCGAACCAGTCGTTGAGCGTGTAGGTCACCGACACCGCGTTGCCGTCCTTGTCGGCGATCGAATAATGCGTGGTGTTGCTGCCCTCGTGCGGCGGAACGCCGGGCTTGATGTCCTTCGACACGCCGGCCTTGGCCGGGTCGATCACGGCGCGGATCTTCGCGGCATAATTCTTGTCGAGCAGACGCTCGAGCGGATTCTTCACGAAGTCGGGATCGCCGAGATAGCTGTTGCGATCGACATAAGCGTGGCGCATCGCCTCGATCTGGTAGTGCACCGCCTGCGCGGAATGGTAGCCGAGTTCCTTCAGCGGGTAGCCCTCGAGAATGTTGAGGATTTCGCAGATCACGACGCCACCCGAGCTTGGCGGCGGCGCCGAGACCACGTGGTAGCCGCGATAATCGCATTCGACCGGCGCGAGCTCGCGAACCTTGTAGTTGTCGAGATCCTCCTGCGTGAGCAGGCCCTTGCCGGCCTGGCTCGAGGCGACGATCGCTGCGCCCACCCAGCCCTTGTAGAAGCCGTCGGTGCCGCGCTTGCTGATCTCGCGCAGCGTCTCGGCGAGTTCGTGCTGGGTCAGCCGTTCGCCGACCTCGAACGGCTTGCCGTTGTTGAGGAAGATCGCGCCCGAGGCCGGATCGTCCTGAAAATCCTTGGTCGAGGTTTCCAGCATGCTGACGTCGCCCTGGTCCAGCACAAAGCCGTCCTCGGCGAGTTGCAGCGCCGGCGCGATGACGTCCGCGCGCTTCATCGTGCCGTATTTCTCGCGCGCATATTCCATGCCGGCCACCGAGCCCGGCACGCCGACCGCGAGATGCCCCTTGGTCGACAGGCCGGGAATGACGTTGCCATCCTTGTCGAGATACATATTGGCGGTGGCGCCCTTCGGCGCCGTCTCGCGGAAGTCCAGGAAGGTCTTGCGGCCGTCGGCGAGCTGGATGGTCATGAAGCCGCCGCCACCGAGATTGCCGGCGGCGGGATAGGCGACCGCGAGCGCGTAACCGACCGCAACCGCAGCGTCGACCGCGTTGCCGCCCCGCTTCAACACCTCGATGCCGACCTGCGTCGCAAGATGCTGCGCGGATACCACCATGCCGTTTTCGGCGGCGACCGGCGCAACCGAGGCGGCGCGGCCAGGGGCCGACGCCGCGACGCCGATCGCGACAAGGACCGCGACCGTCCATCGCGCGCCCGTTCGTGGATTTCGCATTGGAGTTCCCCCCGATTTGCGCCGTCTGGGTGCGGCGCATGTTGCTTCTATCGGAGCGAGCAAGTGTAGCAGGCTGCGCGCCCGCGCACTACAGGATCGTCGCGCCGCATCAGTCTTGACTTTCCGTCAGCCCGACGCGCGCGCGGCGGCTTTCCCGGCAAAATCCAGCACCGGCGTCGCAGCGAGCAGCGCTCTGGTATACTCGTGCTGCGGACGGTCGAACACGTCGTCGCGCGACCCTTGCTCGACGATACGGCCGCCCTGCATCACCACCACGCGGTCGGCGACCTGCTCGACTGCGGCGAGGTCGTGGCTGATGAAGAGGCAGGCAAAGCCGTATTGCGCCTGCAGACGTTCGAACAGCTTCAGCACTTGGGCCTGGATCGTCATGTCGAGCGCGGAAACCGGCTCGTCGGCGACCACGAAGGACGGATGCCGCACGATCGCGCGCGCGATCGCGATGCGCTGGCGCTGACCGCCGGAGAGCTCATGCGGCCAGCGCTGGGCGAAGCCGGCGAGCCCGACCTCGTCGAGCATGCTGGCCACGCGCCGGTCGCGCTCGCTGGATGACAGCTCCGGGACATGCCGCAGCGGCTCGGCGACAATCTCACCGACGCGCATGCGCGGGTCGAGCGACGAATACGGATCCTGGAACACGAGTTGCGAGGCCAGACGGAACGCGCGGTCGCGCGTCGCGATCACGTCCCTGCCCTGAAAGCGGATCTCGCCGTCGGCCGCCGGGATCAGCCGCAGCATCGCGCGGCCGAGCGTGGTCTTGCCTGAGCCGCTGCCGCCGACCACGGCGACGGTCTCGCCCGCACCGATCGCGAGGTCGACACCATTGACCGCCGCGACATCGGAATCCCTACGGAATAGGCGCTGCCGCCCGCCGAACGCGACCTTCAGGCCACGCACGCTGATCAGCGGCTCGCCGGCTGCGCGGGGCGCGGTCGCGGCGCGCCGCCGCGGCAGCGCATCGACGAGTTGACGCGTGTAAGCCTCGCGTGGCGCGGAGAGGATCTGCCGGACGCTGCCGGTCTCCACCAGTTTGCCTTGCCGCAGCACGACCGCACGCTGCGCATAGCGCGACACCAGGCCGAGATTGTGGGTGATCAGCATCACCGCGGTGCCGTGATCGCGCGCCAGTTCGACCATCAGGTCGAGCACCTCGCGCTGGCTCAGCGTGTCGAGCGCGGTGGTCGGTTCGTCGGCGAGCAGCAGCTTCGGCTTCAGCAGCATCACCGAGGCCAGCATGATGCGCTGGCGCATCCCGCCGGAGAATTCGTGCGGATAGGCGTCGAAGGTGTGCTCGGGATCGCGGATCTGCACACGCGCCAGCATTTCCAGGCAGCGCAACCTGATCTCGCCCCGCGTCAGCTTCTCGTGCAGGGCAAGGCCCTCGGCCATCTGAGCGCCGACGCTGATCGCCGGATTGAGCGACACCATCGGCTCCTGGAACACCATGCCGACCGAGCGGCCGCGCAGCGCACGCATGCGCCGTGGCGCGATATCGGCGAGATCCTCGCCGTCGAGCCGGATCGCGCCGCCGACCCGCCGCAGGCCGGGCGGCAGCAGGCCGAGAATGGCGCGCGCCGCGGCGGTCTTGCCGCTGCCGGATTCACCGACCACGGCAAGGAATTCGCCGCCCTCGATCGCAAACGACACATCGTCGACGACGACAGCGCCGGTCCTGGCAGCCTCGATGCGCAGATGATCGACGGTGAGCAGTGGTGCGGTCATCCGTGTGCCATCCGGGGATCGAGGCGATCGCGCAAGGAGTCGCCGAGCAGGTTGATGCCGAGCAGCGTCAGCGCGATGCACAGTCCAGGCGCGATGCTGAGCCAAGCCGCGGTTTCCATATAGGGCCGGCTCGCCGCCAGCATGTTGCCCCAGGTCGGCGCCGGCGGCGGCACGCCGAGACCGAGAAAGCTCAGCGCGCTCTCGGCCAATAAGACCCAGCCGAACATGCTGGTGGTGAGCACCGCCACCGGTGCGATCGCATTGGGCAGCACGTGGCGGAGCATCGAATAGAATTCGGAGTTGCCGATCGCCCGCGACGCCTCGATATACTCCTTCTCGCGGATCGACAGCACGGTGCCGCGAACCACACGCGCGACCGACGGGATGTAGGCGAGCCCCAGCGCCAGCACGAGGCCGGACTTGTTGGCGCCGATCACGATCATCACCGCGAGCGCCAGCAGGATGCCCGGAAAAGCCAGCAGCGCGTCGTTGACGGCCATGATGATGCGATCGGTCCAGCCGCGCAGATAGCCCGCGACACCGCCGACCAGCACGCCGACACCGACGGCAATCAGGACGGTGGCGAGCGCCACCACGACGCTGGCGGCGGCCCCTGCCATCAGCCGGCTCAGCACGTCGCGGCCGAATTCATCGGTGCCGAACCAGTGCAGCGCGGACGGCGCGTGCAGCCGCGCCTTCAGGTTAATGCGCAGCGGATCGAACGGCGTCCAGAACGCGGCCGTCGCGGCCGTGCCGAGCACGAGCCCGATCAGCGCGCCGCCGATGACGGTGTTGATGCGCCATTTCATGCCACGGTCACCCTTTTCATGCCACCGCCACCCTTGGATCGAACAGCGGATAACAGAGATCGACGATCAGGTTGACGACGACATAGATCACCGCGGTGAACAGCAGGCAGCCCTGCACCACCGGATAGTCGCGCGCGAAGATCGAATCGACCAGCAGCCGTCCGAGCCCCGGCAGCGTGAACACGGTCTCGATGACGGCGATGCCGCCGAGCAGATGGCCGAGCACGAGGCCAATCAGCGTCCAGGTCGGCGCAAAGGCGTTCGGCAGCACATGGCGGCCGAGCACCAGCCATTCCGGGACGCCTTTGGCGCGCGCATGCGTGACGTATTCGAGCCGCAGCACCTCGATCGAGGCCGCCCGCGCCATCCGCGTCAGCACGCCGATCTCGACCACGGTTAGGGTGACGATCGGCAGCACCATGAACAATGTAGCCTGCCAGACATTCTCCGAGAACGGCACGTAGCCGATCACCGGCAGCCATTTCAGCTTCAAGCCGAACAGCAGAAGCAGCAGCAGACCGAGCCAGAAGCTCGGGATCGACAGCAGGAGCGTGGCGCCGCCGACGATCGCCAGATCGAGCGCGCTGTTCTGCTTCCATGCCGCGACGAGGCCCGCCACGACGGCGATGCAGGCGGCAAGGCCGACCGCCACCAGCACGATCGTGGCCGAGACCTGGAAGCGCTCCAGGATCAGCGGCAGCACCGGAAGATTGTTGGTTATGGAGTGGCCGAGGTCGCCGGTCGCGAGCTTGCCGAGCCAGTACAGGAATTGCAGCGGCACCGGCTGGTCGAGCCCGAGCTGCGCGCGCAGTTGCGCGGCCTGCGCCGGATCGGCGTTGTCGCCGAGCATCACCTGCACCGGATCGCCGGGGATCAGGCGCACCAGCGTGAACACCGCGACCGCCACCAGCAGCAGCGTCGGGATCGTCATGGCCAGCCGTCGTGCGAGGTAGCCCAGCATCGCCGCGATCCCTCCCTACTGCAGGCTCACGCCCCAGAAGCGCGGCTGTCCGAACAGCCAGCCGGCAAATCCCTTGACGTTGTTGCGCAGGGCGGCGATCTCAGCGCCGTTGAACAGGACGATCATCGGCACATCGTCGATGAAGCGGCGGTGCAGCTCGTCGAACAGAAGCTGGCGCTTCGCCTTGTCGTCGATCATCATCGACTCCTGCAGCATCCGCTGCGCCTCCGGATCGTCCCAGACCTTGCGCGGCTGCGTCGCTTTGGGCCCCATCAGCATCTCGAAAGAGAGCGACGGGTCTAGCCGCGGTGAGTAGACGAAGGCCATCGACTGGTAGTCGCCGCGGTTGTAGCGATAGAGCTGGGCGGCCCAGTCCAGCACCTCGATCTCGATGTTGATGCCCGCGGCCTGCGCCATCGCCTGCACCAAAACGGCGGAATCGAACACGTAGCTGTAGCGCTTGTTGGCGATCATCTTGATCGGCTGGCCGTGGTAGCCGGCCTGCGCGAGCAGCTTCTTGGCTTCCGCGATATTCTGGGTGTAGCCTTGGGCCTCCACCTCGCCATAGAACGGACTTCCGATCGGCAGCGCCGAATTGTTGGCGCGCGCGATGCCCTCCATGACAGCGTCGATGATCTGCGGCGTGTCGAGGCTGAGCGCGATCGCCCGCCGGATCCGCACGTCCTTGAGCAAGGGATCGCGGGTCTGGAACAGGATGCCGGTGAGACCGAGCGCGGGCGTGATGCTGAGCTGCACATCCGGCCGCGTCTTGAGGTCCTCGACATCGGGGATCGCAAGATTGCTGATCGCATCGAGCGAGCCGGACAAGAGGCCCGCCTTGGCCGCCGAACCGTCGGGAACGACGTTGAATCTGATCCGGTCGACTTGCGCGATCTTGGCGCCGGTGTAGCCGGTGCGCGGCTCGCTGCGCGCGGCATAGCCGTCGAAGCGCACCAGGTCGACGTACTGGCCGCGCTTCCATTCGCCGAGCTTGAACGGTCCGGTCCCAACTGGAGCAATCCACTTGCCGTCGGGCCCGACCGAGTCGCGGTGGATGATGGCGGCCTGCCCGCAATCGGGCCGCGCCAATGTCGACAGGAACAACGCGGTCGGCCGGTCCAGCGTGATCGCGACCGTCTGCGGGTCAGGCGCCTCGATCTTCTGAATCTGGGCGATGCCGGTTGCGCTGAATTCAGACAGGCAGCGCCATTGCGTGGCGGGATCGAGCCAGCGCTTCAGCGACCAGATGACGTCATCCGCGGTCATGCCGGCGCCATTGTGGAACTTGACGCCTTGCCGGAGATGGAAGGTGTAGGTCTTGCCCTCGTTCGAGACAGTCCAGCTGTCCGCCAGCATCGGCCCGATCGAGGTATCGTCGCGGAACGCGACCAGGCCCTCGACGATATGCGCCATCACGCCGTCGGTGTTGGCGTCGCGGTTGGTGCCGGGATCGGTGGAGCGGATGTCGGCGTTCAGCCGCGTCCGCAGCAGCGTCTCGGCATCCGCGCGCAGCGGCGCCACGGTCAGCATCGCCGGCAGTGCCAGCAGGACGACCATCATCGCACGCGATGGCCGACACAGGACCATCAGGACGCCCTCGCGGCCGCCGATGGCGCGCCCTCATTGCGGGGGCTGGCCACCACGTCGAGCCGATAGGAGGTGAACTGCCGGTTCAGCGCCGGCAGCGGCGCGACTTCCATCAGCCCGCTCGCCGGCTCCATCAGGATCATCGCGACGGTGGCGCTGAGATTGTTGCCGAGATTGCGGCGCGGCGGCCGGCACACCGACCACGGATAGGCGAAATCGTCGAACAGCGCCGACTTCACGGTCTCAAAGCTGATGGCGCCGAGATGCGGCTGCAACAAATCGCGGACCCGGATGTCGCGATAGAGGCTGTCGGGCGTGCTGGCGATGCCGGTGTCCTTGAGCTTGCCGAGCGCAACGGGGCTGACGAAATGATTGGCGTGCACCAGGAGCCCACGATCGGGATGCACCTGGAAGGTCTCGTCCGGCGCACATTCGAAGTCGATCGCAACACCGTCGCGATGGCTGACGATCATGTTGTTGGCGGCGGATTTCTTCGTGCAATAGACGGTGCGCATCGACAGCGCGACGTGGTCGCTCTCCAGCACCTTGCGTCGGATCAGCGCCAGCGGCGCCCCGATCTGGCGATAGTCACGGTCGCACTGCAGATAGTTCGCGGTGATGGCGATGCCGGCCGCGTTGAAGCCGCAGCGACCGAGCGCGCCGGCCTCGGTGAAGGTCATGAGATCGGGACCGTCGTCGCGGCGCACCTTCAGCACCACGGCCGTCTCGGCGCATTCCCGCTTCCAGTCCCAGTTCTGGGCGTGGATCAGCCGCCCCGACGCGGTCGCTTGCGGCAGCACGACGACGCCGGTGCAGCCGTCGGGCTCGTCTGGCGTCTTCAGCCGCGCCCGAACCGACGGCTCGGCGAGCTTGAGGATCTCGGTGCGGGCGTTGAGCAGCACGATATCCTCGAACGGAACGCCGGCGCCCTCGGCAATGCCGTGCATCTCCTCGATATAGGTCGGCTCGAACGCCTCGATGACCGGAAGATAGTCGCGCACCAGCTCGGCGACGCCGGCGGCGTCGAGCGAGAGCTCCTTGAGCTGCGTGAAGTAGTGCGAGGTGCCCTTGCGGATGCGATCGGCCGCCTGGCGGCCATACTGCTTGCCGCGCTCGTGCGGCGGGCCTGAAATCTCGATGAGGGGAAATGGTTCGACCATCGCTTGCGCCAACTTCCTTTTGCGTTTCCGCAAAGGCTAATGTATTTTGTCAGTGCATGAAACAAAAATCTACGCCCATTGCGAAGGCAGCCCCGAGCCGCCTGCAACGCGAACTGTCCGCGGGCATCCTGGAGCTGATCCGGGCGGAAAAACTCGCGCCCGGCACGCGACTTGCGGAGGTGGCGCTGGCGGAACGCCTGCAGGTTTCACGCACGCCGGTGCGCGCGGCGCTGAAAATATTGGCAGGCCGACGCCTCATACGGGTCGGCGCAAGCCGCGGCTATTTCGTCACGGACACGGCCCCGCCGGCTCCGAAGACGGCTAGCAAGCCGACGCCTGCGGACACCGACCGGCTGTTCGTGGCGATCGCGCGCGACCGGCGCAGCGATCGCCTTCCGGTCGACGTCTCCGAGCGCGACCTCATGCAGCGCTATGGGGCGTCGCGCCCGGTGGTGCAGCGCGTGCTGGCCAAGCTTGCAGAGGTCGCGGCGGTGCAGCGCAAGCCCGGGCATGGCTGGCGCTTCCAGCCGATCATCGCCGACGCCAAGGCGCGCGAAGAGAGCTACCGCTACCGGATCCTGATCGAGCCGGCCGCCCTGCTGGAGCCGGGCTTTCAGCTCGATCCAGGCTGGGCCGCCGAGATGCGCCGGCGTCATCAGGATGCGACCAAGCAAACCTGGAGCGAGACCGCGAGCATCGCCTTCTTCGAGATGAATGCTGCCTTCCACGAGGGATTGGCGGCGGCCTCCGGCAATCGCTTCCTGCTGGTCGCCGTACAGCAGCAGAACCGGCTGCGCAGCTTTGCGAACTACGACTGGACCTTCGGCTACGAGCGCGTGCTGGTGAACTGCCGCGAGCATCTTGCGATCCTCGACCGGCTCGAGGCCGGCGAGCGCGAGGCCGCGGCCGCGCTGATGCGCAAGCATCTCGAGGGCGCGTCAAAGGTCAAGCGCGTCACCGACGATCCGGCCAGCGGCCGCAGCAACACCCGCAAATAACAGGAGCTCATCCATGCATTCACCGCACGCCGCGGCAACGAACACCCCCCTCACCCGCGAGGCGATGGAGCCGTTCTGGATGCCGATGACGCCCAATCGCCAGTTCAAATCCAACCCACGGCTGTTCACCGGCGCCGAGGGCATGCACTACATCACCCAGGACGGCCGACGCATTCTCGACGGCATGGCGGGACTCTGGTGCGTCAACGCCGGCCACGGCCAGAAGCGGATCGTCGAGGCGATCCAGGCGCAGGCTGCGAAACTCGATTTCGTCTCCTCGTTCCAGATGAGCCACCCGGCCGCATTCGAGCTCGCCGGACGCATCACCGAGATCACGCCTGACGGTCTCGACCATGTGTTCTTCACCAATTCCGGATCGGAATCGGTCGACACCGCGCTCAAGATCGCGCGCGGCTATCACCGCGCGCGTGGCGAAGCCAACCGCATCCGCTTCATCTCGCGCGCCAAGGCCTATCACGGCATGGGCTGGGGCGGCTTGTCGGTGAGCGGCCTGTACCGTCACCGCCGCGATTTCGGCCCGCTGCTGCCCGAGGTCGACCATCTGGCGCTGCCCCACGATCCCGAGCACACCGCATTCCCGCGCGGGCAGCCGGCATGGGGCGCGCATTTCGCCGATGAGCTGGACAAGCTGTTGCTGATCCACGATCCCTCGACCGTCGCGGCCGTGATCGTCGAGCCGGTGACAGGCTCGGGCGGCGTCTACCCGCCTCCATCAGGCTATCTCGAGCGGCTGCGCAAGATCTGCGATCAGCACGGCATTCTGCTGATCTTCGACGAGGTGATCACCGGCTTCGGACGGCTCGGCGCGCCGTTCGCGGCCAATGCGCTCGGCGTGACACCCGATCTCATCACCTGCGCCAAGGGCATGACCAATGCTGCCGTGCCGATGGGTGGCGTCATCGTCAGCGACAAGGTCTATTCCGCGTTGATGAACGGGCCGGAAAACACCGTCGAGCTGTTCCACGGCTATACCTACTCGGCGCATCCGCTCGCCTGCGCGGCCGGCCTCGCCGCGCTCGACGTCTATCAGGACCTCGGCCTGTTCGAGCGCGCCCGGCGCATCGCGCCGATCTGGGAGGCGGCGGCGCATGGGTTGAGGGACGCGCCGCATGTCATCGATATCAGGAACATCGGCGTGCTGGCGGCGATCGATCTGAAGCCGCGCGACGGCGCGGCCGGCGTACGCGGTCCCGAATGCGCCCGGCGATGCTACGACGAAGACGGCATCCTGATCCGCGCCGCCGCCGATACACTGATGATCTCACCGCCCCTGATCATCACCGAGGACCAGATCGAGGCGATCTTCGCAGCGATCCGCCGCGCGTTAAACGCGATCGAGTGAAGGTGGCCGCGGACGTTTGACTTCAATGCCGCAACAAATCCGGTGTCGTCCCTGCGAAAGCAGGGACGACAGCTTCTTCGCGGAGACGCCGCGCTTGATTTACAGCCCGCCCCTCGCCCGCAGCCGGCTGTGGCATCGGCCATAGGCCGCATAGATCACGAGACCGATTACGAGCCACACCGCGAGCCTGATCCAGGTGTCGAGCGGCAGGCCGCACATCAGGAACAGCGAGGTCCCCGCGGCGGCGGGCGCCACCAGCCATATCGCCGGCGCCTTGAACGGGCGCGGCAAGTCCGGATCGCGTAGACGCAGCGCTAGCGTTCCGATCGAGACCACGGTGAACGCGAACAGCGTGCCGATCGAGACGAGCTCTCCGACCAGCCCGATCGGCAGCAGCCCGCCGAGAATTGCAGCGACGCTGCCGGCGAAGATGGTCGAGACATAGGGCGTCTGGAACCGCGGATGGATCTTAGCCGCGATGCCCGGCAACAGCCCGTCATGCGCCATGGCGCGGAAGATCCGCGGCTGCGCCAGCAGCATGATGAGGATCACCGACGTTAGCCCGAACAGGATGCCGAGCTTGATGAAGGGACCGAGCCAGCCGATGCCAACGGCATCGATGCCGACGGCGATCGGATCGGGCACGCTGAGCTTGTCGTACGGCACGATGCCGGTCAGCACGAAGCCGACCGCAACATAGAGCGCGGCGCAGATCACCAGCGAGCCGAGAATCCCGATCGGCATGTCGCGCTCCGGCGTCTTCGCCTCCTGCGCCGCGGTCGAGATCGCGTCGAAGCCGATATAGGCAAAGAAAACCACCGCCGCGCCGCGGACCACGCCGGACCAGCCGAATACGCCGGGACCGGCATTCGGCGGGATCAGCGCGCCTTCCGGATTGCCCGCCGTCACCCAGTTCGCCAGCGATACCGAGGAAGCTGCGGTGGCGAGAAACAGGGCGATGACGACGAGCTTCACCACGACGACGAACCCTGTGAAGCGCGCGGACTCGCGAATGCCGATCACGAGCAGTCCGGTGACGAACGCGATGATCGCCATCGCCGGGATGTTGATGACCGCGCCGGTCGACGACCACGCACCGCTGTTGGCATCGTAGGCGAGCGGCGCCGAGGTGAATTGCTGCGGCAGGTTGATGCCAAAATCGCGCATCAAGCTGACGAAATAGCCGGACCATCCGACCGAAACCGCGATCGCGCCGACCGCATATTCGAGGATCAGGTCCCAGCCGATGATCCAGGCGATCAGTTCGCCAAGCGTGGCATAGGCGTAGGTGTAGGCGCTGCCGCAGATCGGCACGGTCGACGCCATCTCGGCGTAGCACAGGCCGGCGAAGGCACAGGCGACGGCGCCAAGCATGAAGGAGAGCGTGACGGCGGGTCCGGCATTGGCGGCGGCCGCGTGGCCCGTCAGCACGAAGATGCCGGCGCCGATGATGCCGCCGATGCCGAGCGTGACCAGCTGCAACGCCGAGAGCGAGCGCTTGAAGACCGGCGTCTCCGCGTCGCCGTCGGCGCGCGCCGCTTCCCGCAGCAGCTCCGCGGTCGGCTTTCGGTCCCAGAAACCGGCCAGGGTGTCTGACACGCCAGCTGCCCTCCGCCGCTCGGGCCCGGCGGGACCCGACACGATCATCGGACTATAACGCGTCCGACGTCCAGGCGTTCGGGCACAGGATGACGGCCGGCGCGCTTATCCACCGCCAAGAACGACGGCCAAGCGCAGTGCGGCCTATTGGCAGGGATGGCGGCGGCCGTCGCGGCCAAGGAAGGTGCCGGACGCCGGATCGAACGAACGGTAGCGTGCGCAAGACGAGGACGGCGCGGATGACGGTGCCGCCGGTATGGCGCCATAGGCATTCGCGGGATTGCCGCCGCGTTGCAGCGCCTGCTGGGCCTCTCCCACGGCGTCAGGGCGCCGCCGTTGATCGCGCTGCGACCGGGGTTTTCGGACTCGAGCAACGCCGGCTCGGAAATCTGGGCAACGACAGGCGAGAACGACATCCCTGCGAGCAATATGGCGGCTGCAACCGCCCTCAATCCGGACATGCGACCACTCCTATCGATCAATGAAACAGTCAAAGGCCGGCCGAGCCGCCCCAAAGACCATATGGTGGCGACGCCTCTCCGGGCACAGGAGCCACGGCCTCACGATGCCGCGAGCCAACAGGCCGTGGCTCGCCGCTCAGCGATTATGCACGTCGGGCCGCGGGTCGGAGACGAACCCGTCGCGGTTCGGCATCTTGACGGCGGCGAGCGACTTCGCGTCGAGCACCGCATTGGCCGGCACGATGCCGTTCAGGCTGAGGATATAGGCGGACACCGCGTAGACGTCCTCATTGCTCAGCGACTGCGGCGCGTTCTGCGGCATTGCGCGGCGGATGTAGTCGAACAAGGTCGGGGCGTAGGGCCAGTAGCTACCGACGGTGCGGATCGGCTTTGGGCTCGCCAGCGTGCCCTGCCCGCCGACCAGGCGGTCCCCGACGGCGCCCTGCCCGCTGTCGCCATGGCACACTGCGCATTGCTCGCTGAACACGATGCGGCCGCGTTCGACGTTGCCGCTGCCCGGTGGCAGGTTGGAGCCATCGCGACCAATGTCGATGTTCCAGCCGGCGATCTCCGCCGGCGTCGCCACGCGGCCGATGCCGTAGCGCTCCTCGGCATGAACAGCGACAACGAGCATCGCGATCGCGCCGGCCAGCAGCGCGGATTTGAGGTTACGCCTGGCCATTGGTCACCTCGCCATTCGCATCGATACGCCAGGGCCAGATCGCGTTGTTGTGGTAGAACGAGTTGAGACCGCGCACCGCCACCAATTCCGCCAGCGTCGGCTGCACGTAGCCGGTCTCATCGATGGCGCGGCTCTGGATCACGGCGGGGGTGCCGTCCCAGTGCCAGGGCAAACGGAAGCGCGTGAGCGCGCGCGTCAGCACCGGCTCCTGCAGCTCCGCCTGCTGCCAGCTCTTGCCCTCGTCGAGCGAGATCTCGACGCTCTTGATCTTGCCGTGGCCACTCCAGGCTATCCCGGTGATCTCGTGAAAGCCGTGCGTGGTCAGTTTCTGACCGCCGGACGGTCGTGTGATGATCGATTTGGCCTCCATGTAGAAGGTGAATTCGCGCGACGTACCGTCCGGCATCGGGTCGGTGTATTTCGAGGTCTCCTCGCGCGAATAGGCCGGCTCGGCGACGACCTTGAGCCGGCGCAGCCATTTCACGTTCATGTTGCCCTCGAAGCCCGGCAGCAACAGGCGCAGCGGATACCCCTGCTGCGGACGCAGCCGCTCGCCGTTCTGGCTGTAGACCAGCATGGCGTCGTCGAGGCACTTCTCGATCGGGATCGAGCGGGTCAACGCGGCGGCATCGGCGCCTTCGGCGACGATCCATTTGGCCCCCGCCTGCAGGCCGGCTTCGTCCAGCACCGTCTTCAGCGGCACGCCGGTCCATTCCGCACAGCTCAGCAGGCCGACAAGGTCGGAGGCCGTTTTGCCGTAGGGCTTGGTGTAGACCGGATTGCCGGAGCACTCGAGGAAGTGAATGCGCGACTGCGATGGAAAGCGGCGGATGTCCTCCATCGTGAACACCAGCGGGCGATCGACCATGCCGTGCAACATCAGCCGGTGCTCGGCCGGATCGATAGTCGGCACGCCGCCATGGTGGCGTTCGTAGAACAGACCGTTCGGCGTGATGATGCCGTCGAGCTCCTGCAACGGCGTGCGGCCCGACGCGGAGATATATTGCGGCAGCGTCTTCGAGATGTTCTTGACGACGCCCTTCTCGTGAACCGACGGCGTGCCGTAGGGCTGGCTTCCCATCGGATCGCCGGGCGCTTTCATCCATTCCGGCACGCTGGGCGGAAGATTATTCCCCTGTTCGGCAAGCGCGGTAGAACCGGCAACTCCCGCGATCGCGGAGCCACCGGCCAATGCCGCGCCCGCCTGAAGAAATCGCCTGCGAGACGCCTCTCGCACGCGCTTGTCCGTCGTGTGTTCGCTCATCGACGTTTTCCTCTGACGTTACGAGGTGCAGCCTAACACCAAACGGCCGAGGCGAGGCAATGCTGCTGCGCGCAGTGCAGCATTCCGCAATGAGATGCATGATACCGAACGCGTGGATTGCACGACGGCGCAGTGGACGCGCGCTCTATTCTTTCACCGGCGGCGTACCATGGGTGTGGAACGACTCGATCGTCTTCAATCCCCAAGCCTGGCCCTTCTTGCGCTCCTCCTCGGTCCACACGATCGGCTTCCAGTCCGGCGCGAGGATCAGGCGGGCTCCGGCATTGGCGACCTCGACGCGGTTTCCGCCGGGTTCATAGACATACAGGAAGAAGGTCTGCTGGATCGCGTGCTTGTGCGGCCCGGTCTCGATGTGCACGCCGTGCTCGAGGAAGATATCCGCCGCGCGCAGGATCTCCTCGCGGCTGTCCAGCGCGTAGGTCACGTGATGGAAACGTCCCATCTTGCCGTAATGATCGCGCGTATAGGCGAAGTCGTAGCTCTTGTTCGACATCGTCATCCACATCGCGGCTTCCGTGCCGTCGTTGAGCACGATCTGCTCGGTGGTGCGGCATCCCAGGTAGTTCTCGAAGAACAGGCGATTGGCCTTGATGTCGACCGCGAGGCAGTTGAGATGGTCGAGCCGGCGGACATTGACGCCGCGCGCCGGAAAGCGCTGCGCCTGGTTCTTCAACGCGGGCTTCAGCTCGGCCGGCGCCTCGTACCATTCGGTCTCGTAATAGAGCTCGATGACGTGGCCGTCGGGATCGCGGCAGCGGAACGCCGGTCCCTGCCCCATGTCGCCTTCAATCCACGCGATGTCGAAGCCCGAGCCCTTCAGCGCGGCGACGCGGCGCTCGAGCGCCTGTGGGCTGCGCGCCCGCAGCGCCATGTGCTCCATGCCTGAAGTCTTCGACGCGGTCAGCTTCAGCGAATAACGCTCGTAATCGTCCCAGCCGCGCAGATAGACCGACTCGCCCTTCCGGCCGCTGACCGTCATGCCCATGACATCGACGAAGAACTTCAGGCTCTCGTCCGGCTTCGGCGTCAGCAGCTCCATGTGCCCGAGATGAGCGAGATCGAAGATCGGTTCCGGCTGCATAGACGGTCTCCCTCCGTGACGACGCCGGACCGACCTCTTTCAGCTCGGGCGGTGAACGGCGGACGGATTTGTACCAGTGTACAAAGGATTAGGTCCCGTCAACAAAATGTTGACGCCGAAAATTGCGCCCCTCGTTGAAGCCAGCGCGCGCCTAGCCCTTTGACGCCATCACCGGTGCCGGACCATGCGGCCGGGAAATGGTCGCCGACACGGTCAGCGCAACGGCAGCGCGCACACCATGCAGAGCTTCATCCGCGCAGTACGGCGATCGGTCATCGGCAGGAAGAAGAAGAACGCGATCGCCAGAACGAGAAGCGCATTCACGAGAATGTACATGGCGGAGCCCTCTTGTTGCGTATCAACAAGATGGCAGGCGCTCGCGCGGCATTCGGTGGCAGAAATCACATATCGATAGCGGTTGAGGCCGGCGCTCAGGCTACCGAAACGGCCTTCTCGCGATGCGACGACAAGAGCTCGCGGATTTCGACATTCGGCACCGGCCGGCTGAACAGATAGCCCTGCATCTCGGTGCAGCCGAGGATGCGGAGCATATTGCGCTGCTGCTCGGTCTCGACGCCCTCCGCGGTGGTCGTCATATCGCTCGCGGCGGCAATGTTCACGACGGCCTGGACGATCGTGGACGACGCGCCGGTCCCGGCGAGATCCTTGATGAAGGCGCGATCGATCTTGATCTTGTCGAAGGGGAAGCGCTGCAGATAGCTCAGCGACGAATAGCCGGTGCCGAAATCATCGAGCGCGATCCGGATGCCGAGCTCGCGAAGCTGATGCAGGATATCGAGCGCGGCCTCGTCGTCGCGGATCAGCACGGCCTCGGTAATCTCGAGTTCGAGCCGCGAGGGCGCGAGCCCCGACGCCGCGAGCGCGGCGGCGACGTTGAGCGCCAGCGTCTGGCTCTTGAACTGAATCGGAGACACATTGACCGCGACGTTGATGTGATCCGGCCAGTTCACCGCTTCCCGGCACGCGGTGTTGAGCACCCAGTGCCCGAGATCGTTGATCAAACCGGTATCCTCGGCGACTGGGATGAAATCCGCCGGCGAGATGATGCCACGCTCTGGATGCCGCCAGCGCACCAGCGCTTCGCAGCAGCTGACCCTGCCGTCCTCGAGATGGAGCAACGGCTGATAGTGCAGCTCGAAGCTGCCTTCGGCGATCGCCTGGCGCAATTCCAGTTCCAGGCCGCGCCGCGCCTTGGCGCGCGCGTCCATGCCGGCCTCGAAGAACCGGTAGGTGCGGCGGCCGTCGCTCTTCGCGCCATAGAGCGCGAGGTCGGCGTTGCGCAGCAATTGATCGAGGTCGAGGCCGTCGTCGGGCGCGACCGCGATGCCGATGCTGGCGTCGGTCGTGATCAGGTGCCCGCTGCATTCGATCGGCTGGCGGATGGTCTGATAGATCGCGGCCAGCAGCTGCATGGTCTCAGTCTGATCGCGGACCGCAGTCTGGATCACGGCAAACTCGTCGCCGCCGAGCCGCGCCGCGACATTGGTCTCCCCGACGCAGGAGCGCAGACGTTCGGCGATTGCCCTGAGCAATTCGTCGCCGATCTGATGGCCGAGCGCGTCGTTGACGCTCTTGAACTCATCGATGTCGATGTACATGACCGCGACCTGCTCGTCGGGCCCGATCGCCGTCAGCGCCTGCTCGAGGCGCTGACGGAACAGCAGGCGGTTGGGCAGATCGGTCAGCGCATCATAATGCGCCATATGCGCGATCTTGTTCTCGGTGCGGGTCCGCTCGGTGACGTCCTCGATGGTCGCCACCCATCCGCCCTCCGGGAGCGGCTTGTTGACGATCTCGATCGCCCGCCCGCCCGGCGCCTCGGTCAGCTGACGCGTCCCCCGGCCAAGCTTCACATTGCGGATAATGGCATCGCAGAATTCGTCGACGTCGCCATCGAACGAGCCGGTCTCCTGCCGGTGCGCGATCAGCCGCTGCATGGTGCAGCCGGGCTTCGCCACATCGGGCGAGAGCCCGAACATCTCGATGTAGGGACGGTTGCAGATGATGATACGCGCCGACGCGTCGTAAAGCACGAGCCCCTGCGGAATATTGTCCACGGCGGTCATGAGATTGCGACGTTCGGAGGCGAGCCGCGCGTCGGAGATTTCATGCCGCTTCAGCAACAGGAAGACGATCACGGCCATGATCGCAAAGGCCGCCATCAGCAGGCCTTCGCGCTCGCTCCACTGCGCGGTCACGCTTCCGAACAGGCTGCCGACCAGCAGGCCGGCGCAGAACGCCAGCCCCTTGGTCGAGCCGGCGTCGGCATTTCCTGACGATGAATTGCGGTGTTCGATGCTCACGCTGATCTCTCCCGGGCGCGGCATCGTTACGCAGCACTGATGGAAAGGTCGTTACAACTCGCAGTTAGCAATCGGTTACACGATACCTGGAGACAGCGCGTAACACATCGCGCCGAAAACCCCGTAAACCTACGGAGCTGCCGATGCACTCCTCGGAGATGGTGAATTCCGCCTTAACAGGAAAACCGCCAAACAAGCCCGGCTGTGCCGGAAAGCGACGATTTCGCCGCCGATGCGCGCGATGACGCGCAATCTCGCGGCACGATAGAAACAAATCGTCACCGGGAAGGTGTAGATTTAGCCGATGCGCAACCTCGGCGATTTAACGGTTTTTCCAAACCCGGGCGCGCATATTGGTCCGGACATTTAGATTTTGCCAACGAGCCAGGCTGGAACTGTGACATCTTTTGGACGTGTGATCTCTGTGCGCGGCTCGCAGGCCCGGGTTGGGCTGCTGACTGGCGGCCAGTTGCAGCTTTCGGAAATGCGCGCGACCGTCGGCCGGTTCGTCAGTATCCGCTGCGCGAGCTCGGTCATCGTCGCCATGATCACCGAAGTGTCGTGCGAGAACCTGCCGCCGTCCGACGAATACATGGCGACCGCCTCGGTCGACCTGCTCGGCGAAATCCTCGGCGGCGACCGCCCGAAATTCCAGCGCGGTGTCACCCACTATCCGACCATCGGCGACAGCACCGATCTGATCACGAACCAGGAGCTGCGCACGGTCTATGCGCCGAGCGGCTCGGACCAGATCAATGTCGGCACGCTGCAGCAGGATCGTTCGGTTATCGCCTATGTCGACGTCGAGGAAATGCTGTCCAAGCACTTCGCGGTGCTCGGCTCGACCGGCGTCGGCAAATCCACCGGCGTGTCGCTGCTGCTCAACGAGATCCTGAAGTCGCGGCCGAACCTGCGCATCTTCCTGCTCGACGTGCACAACGAATATGGCCGCTGCTTCGGCGAGCGCGCGCAGGTGCTCAACCCGCGAAACCTGAAGCTGCCGTTCTGGCTGTTCAACTTCGAAGAGATCGTCGACGTGCTGTTCGGCGGCCGGCCTGGCGTGCCCGAAGAGCTCGACATCCTCGCCGAAGTGATTCCGATGGCGAAGGGCATCTACACCCAGTACCAAAACTCCGACCGGGTCGGTCTCGGGCTGAAGCGCGTCGACCCCAAGCAGGTCGGCTACACCGTCGATACGCCGGTACCCTACCGCCTCGTCGACCTGATCTCGCTGATCGACGAGCGCATGGGCAAGCTCGAGAACCGCTCCTCGCGCATCATCTACCACAAGCTGATCTCGCGCATCGACGCGGTGCGCAACGATCCGCGCTACGCCTTCATGTTCGACAACGCCAATGTCGGCGGCGACACCATGGCCGAGGTGATCAGTCATCTGTTCCGCCTGCCCGCCAACGGCAAGCCGATGACCATCATGCAGCTCGCCGGCTTCCCGGCGGAAGTCGTCGATTCCGTGGTGTCGGTGCTGTGCCGCATGGCGTTCGATTTCGGACTGTGGAGCGACGGCGTCTCGCCGATGCTGTTCGTCTGCGAGGAAGCGCACCGCTACGCCTCCGCCGACCGCAACATCGGCTTCGGGCCGACCCGCAAGGCGGTGTCGCGCATCGCCAAGGAAGGCCGCAAATACGGCGTCTATCTCGGCCTGATCACCCAGCGTCCGGCCGAGCTCGACGCGACCATCATCTCCCAGTGCAACACGCTGTTCACGATGCGGCTTGCCAACGACCGCGACCAGGCGCTGCTGCGCTCCGCGGTGTCGGATGCCGCCGCCAACCTGCTGTCGTTCGTGCCTTCGCTCGGCACCCGCGAAGTGCTGGCGTTCGGCGAAGGCGTGGCGCTGCCGACCCGGCTGCGCTTCAAGGAGGTGCCGCCTCACCAGCTGCCGCGCGGCGAAGCCACCATCGCTACGGTGCCGTCGGTCACCGCCGGCCATGACATGCATTTCGTCAGCGCCGTGCTGGAGCGCTGGCGCGGCGCCACCTCGCATCGCGATTCGGCGAGCGGCGATGCCAACTTCAACCCTCCGACGCAGCCGCCGCGCACGATGGCGCCCGCCGAGGCGCCGATGCTGCAGCCGTCACTGGGCCTCGATCCGGACCGCTTCTCTCTCCTGAAGAAGCCGCTGCGCTGACGTCACCATGGCAGGGCGCCGATGCGCCTTGCGCCCAAGCCGTCATCCACTATGGTTTCGCGTGACGCCGCGTCCCCGCGGCACGCCGGAACCATCTCATGACGCAGCCGACCACAAAGCGCTTCCCGACGCCCGCTCTCGACAAGCTCCCCGAGGACATCCGCACCCGCATCCTGGCGGTGCAGGAGAAGTCCGGCTTCGTGCCGAACGTATTCCTCACGCTGGCCTACCGCCCCGACGAATTTCGCGCGTTCTTTGCCTATCACGACGCGCTGATGGAAAAGGACTCCGGCCTCTCCAAGGCCGAGCGCGAGATGATCGTGGTGGCGACCAGCGCCGCCAACCAATGCCAGTATTGCGTGATCGCCCATGGCGCGATCCTGCGCATCCGCGCCAAGAACCCTGCGATCGCCGACCAGATCGCGATCAACTACCGCAAGGCCGACATCACGCCGCGGCAGCGCGCGATGCTCGATTTCGCGATGAAAGTCAGCCGCGCGGCCGAGGAGGTCTCGGAGACGGATTTCGCCGCGCTCGCGACCCACGGCTTCAGCGACGACGACGTCTGGGATATCGCCGCGGTCGCGGCCTTCTTCGCGCTCTCGAACCGGCTTGCGAACGTCACCGGGATGCGGCCGAACGACGAGTTCTACATGCTCGGCCGGCAGCCGAAATAGAGGACGCCTTGGTGGACTGGAGCGAGATCATCCTGCGTCTCGGCGCGGCCACCCTTGCCGGCAGCGCGATCGGGCTCGACCGCGACCTGCGCGGCAAGCCGATCGGGCTGAAGACGCTGGGTCTCGTCAGCCTCTCGACGGCCACGGTCGTGCTGCTGGCATTGCAGGCCGTCGAGCCCGGCCATTTCACCGATGCGGTGAGCCGCGTGATCCAGGGCGTGCTGACCGGCATCGGCTTTCTCGGCGCCGGCGTGATCGTTCGCCAGGGCGACCGCTTTCAGGTTCGCGGCCTGACCAGCGCCGCTTGCGCGTTCTTCGCCGCCTGCGTCGGGATCGTCTGCGGCGCCGGCCATTGGCCGATCGTCATCACCGCGCTCGTGCTGGCATTCCTGTTGCTGACCTTCGGCAAGCGGACCGAGCGCTGGCTGCACCACGCGCTCGGCGGCAAGGAGGACCAGCACAGCCCAGGGGCCGCGCCCGGTCAGTCGTCAGATGCCGGCCCGCACCAGCCGGGCAAATAGACCGCGCTCGGGCTGCGGCCCAGCGCCAGCCCCTTCTCCAGCGCCTTGTCGAAATTGTTCTCCACCGTCTTGCGCGGGATGTGGCGGCGCAGGAAATCGGCCCACAGGAATTCGCTGAATGGCGTCGTGTCCTTGGCGAAGCCACCGGCCCGGCGCATTTCGCCGGCGAGGCTGCGGAACGGATCGTCCTTGAGATCCTTGATCGATTTCGGAATGTCCCTGAAGTGCCGCCGCTCGCCCTTGGAATCGTAGGGATAGACCCAGCGCTTGTTGTCCATCACGCCCCAGAACACGTCACGCTCGACCATCGTGAGATCGCCGATCACCGTGACCAGGATGTCCTTGACGCCCTCCTCGTGCAGCGCCCGCGCCATATGATGGTGATCGACCACGTAATAGCGATCGTCGGGACCATGGACGACCGGGATCATGTGCTTGCCCAGCAGTTCGGCGCGCTTCTTGTCCGACTTGTGCTCGCGCCAGCGCTTCCGCTTCTCCTTCACCTCGTGCATGCCGACCGTCATCTGGGTCGGCCGCAGCGACAGGATCGGGACCGGTTTGACGTAAGGCTCGCGCGTATGGGCCATGGTTTGTACTCCCGTTTGACCGGCACTCCGGAATGGGTTCCATTATGACATGATGACGCAGGCAGGCGGAAGAGCCGGTTCGGCCGAATGGCATTGAGAGCAAGCGAACGCGTGAAGGCCCGCACGATCCGCCTCGGCAACCGCGAGGTCGTGACCGAGGGGTTGGAGCTCAGTTTCTGGGCAGACATCAGCCATCGCTGCATGACGGCATCCTGGCCCGCCTTTATTGGCGGTGCAGCATTGGTGTTCATCAGCTTCAACGCCGTCTTCGCGCTATTGTATTGGCTCGGCGATCATCCGATCGCCAACGTGCCTGACGGCCAATACGTCGACTACCTCTATTTCAGCATCGAGACACTTTCGACCGCTGGCTATGGCGACATGCACCCGCAGACGCATTACGGGCACTTCATCGCCACCATCGAACTCTTCACCGGCATCTTCTCGATGTCGCTGATGACCGGACTGATCTTTGCCCGCTTCTCGCGGCCGAGCGCGCGTCTGCTGTTCGCCGACCATCCCGTGATCTCGGACCATGAGGGCCAGCTCACGTTGATGATCCGCCTGGCCAACGAGCGGCACAACATCATCGCCAATGCCACCGCGCGGCTGTGGCTGTTCAAGAACGGCGTCAGCAAGGAAGGCATGCCATACCGCCGGTTCTACGAACTGCCGCTCCTGCGCAGCGAGAGCCCGGCGCTGGCGCTGAGCTGGACCCTGTTTCATGTGATCGACCAGGACAGCCCGCTCTACGGCCTCGACGCCGCGGAGCTGCAAGTCGTCAATGCCGGGATCGGCCTCTTCGTGTCGGGCCTTGACGACGTTGCAGCGCAAACTGTGCATGCGCGAAAATCGTACGAACATTCCGACATCCGCTTCGGCCATCGCTATGCCGAGATCCTGCAGGCGACCGACGACGGACGTCTGCGGATCGACTACAGTCGGTTCCACGAGACCCTCGAAGGATAAATACCACCTCTGCGCGCATCAAGATTTTAGGTGTGAAGCGCAGCGAACATGCTAAACATGAGCGGCGACGCGACCGGACTGACAACAGTGAAGACGCAGCGGCCAATTTCCTCGGATGACGAGCACGTGGTGCTGAAATTCCGGCCGCGTACCTCGGCGCAGCCGCCCGGCAAGCGCGAGGAGCCGGTCCAATCGACCCGCCCTGCTTCCGTCGCTCCTGTTTCCGTCGCCAACGACCTCTCCCGCTATGAGAAGCCGCGCGAGGAGCCCGACGATTTCCGCCAGCGCATGCTCGCCAACATCGCCGCCTTCGCCTTCACCGTGGCGCTCACCGCGATCGGTATCTGGCTCGCCATGAGCATCGCCGATTTGCGCAAGACCCAGGATTGCGTGCTGATGGGACGCCGGGATTGCGCGAAGATTACGGTGATGCCGCGCACCTAGGCGGGCCGGAACCGTACCCGAAAACCGTCCTTGCCAGCCCGGCCAAGCTCCATTGAACTAACGGCCCTGCTCCGATATACGGGCACACGACTCCGGCGGCAGCAATCAGGCAATCCGGGGCACCGCGCCCGCCTCCTCCGAGCCGACCCGGATTTACCTTCAATATATCAAAGGCTTAATGATGTCCTCCACATTCGAGCAGATCGCCAACATTATCGCGGAGACCTGCGACATCCCGCGCGATACGATCAAGCCGGAGAGCCACGCGATCGACGATCTGGGGATCGACAGCCTCGACTTCCTCGACATCGCCTTTGCCATCGACAAGGCCTTCGGGATCAAGATGCCGCT
The DNA here is from genome assembly GCF_042258955.1 of Bradyrhizobium sp. ma5. NCBI lineage: Bacteria > Pseudomonadati > Pseudomonadota > Alphaproteobacteria > Hyphomicrobiales > Nitrobacteraceae > Bradyrhizobium > Bradyrhizobium sp. ma5. The sequence continues at coordinate 3,853,551 of NZ_CP170156.1, read as the reverse complement.
CGAGAAGTGGACCCAGGAGGTCAACGACGGCAAGGCCACGACGGAGCAGTACTTCGTGTTGCAGAATCTCGCCGACCGCATCGACGAGCTGGTTGCAGCCAAGAACGCGGGCACGGGCTCAGCCTCGTAATCGCCCATCATGCAGCTTGAAACTTTTCAGCTGATCGATCGGATTGTCGACCTCAACCTCGACGCAAAGACCATTGTCGTCGAGGCCGATGTCCCGCCGGACAGCCACTCTGTGTTCGCGGGGCACTTCCCGGGCTACCCGATCATGCCCGGTGTTCTGCTCACCGAAGCAATGGCCCAGAGCTCGGGCTGGCTGATCCTCGGTCTGACCAGGTTCGAGCGCATGCCCTTCCTTGCGATGGTCAAGGAAGCCAAGATGCGTGGCTTCGTCAGCCCCGGCTCGACACTGACGATCGAAGCCAAGATCGAACACGAAGGTTCAGGCTTCACCGTGACATCGGCGAAGGTCCGCGTCGGCAAGGAGCTCAAGTGCAACGCCGAGCTGACCTTCCGTCATATTCCCTTCCCCAGCCCGGACTTGCGTGTGCACATGGACGCGCTCGCCAACAAGATCGGGTTTCCGCTGCAGGCAATTTGTAATGGCTGAGAAGGAAGTCTGGATCACCGGCGTCGGCCTGCTCTCCTCGCTCGGCGAGGGGCTGGATGCGCATTGGGAGGCGCTCGGCGCCAAGCGCGTCAATGCCGACGAGAAACGCCTCGCGCCGTATGTGATCCATCCGATCGCCCCCGTCAGCTTCGACGCGCAGATCCCGAAGAAGGGCGATCAGCGTCAGATGGAGACGTGGCAGCGGATCGGCACCTACGCAGCCGGGCTGGCGCTTGATTCAGCCGGCGTCAAAGGCAATCAGGAAATCCTGTCGCGGATGGACATGATCATCGCGGCCGGTGGCGGCGAGCGCGATCTCAATGTCGACCTCGCGATCATGAACGCCGATGCGCAGGGCAAGCTGCCGCCTGCCGTTCTCAACGAAAAACTGATGAACGAGCTGCGCCCGACGCTGTTCCTGGCGCAGCTCTCCAACCTGCTCGCCGGCAACATCGCAATCGTTCACGGCGTGTGCGGGACGTCGCGCACCTTCATGGGCGAGGAAGCCTCGAGCATCGACGCCGCGCGGATCGCCGTCGCACGCATCGGGGCCGGACAGAGCGACATCGCACTGGTCGGCGCGGCCCATAATGGCGATCGCGGCGACCTCTTGATGCTCTATTCGTTCGGCGACTTCGCCCTCAAGGATCAATACGCGTCGGTCTGGGCCCGCAGGAACAACCCGGGCTTCGCCATCGGCTCTGCCGGCGCCTTCTTGGTGATGGAATCGCGCGAGCACGCCGAAGCGCGCGGCGCCAAGCCGTACGCCAAGCTGACCAAGGTCGTCGCCGATCTTGCCAAGCGCAAGCAGCCCGGCGCGGTGACCAAGTCGCTGCAGACGCTGTGGCCGCAACTCGGGGTCAGCAACGACAACGCCATGCTGATCACGGGCGCGACCGGCGCCGAGCCCGCGACCGCCGAGGAGCGCGAATTCCTCGGGCAGCATCCTGGCCTTGCCGTGCGCGCCACCGGAACGACCTTCGGGCACACCATGGAGGCGCAGTTCCCGCTCGGCCTCGCGCTGGCTGCGCTGTCGATTTCCCGCGGCGCGCTCTATCCGGCCAACGACCCGACCGGGCTGGAGGTTGAAAAGACCGGGGCGCCAACCCAGATTGTCGTGTTGGGGGTCGGCCATTGGCAGGGCGAAGGCATGGCACTGGTCGAGGCCGTCAAGTAATTCGGCGCAAGCACCGACGGGGACACCATGACAGCACCACGCGATAAATTCGGCCGACCGATCGTCGTCGTGACCGGCATGGGAATCGTGACGTCGCTCGGCGGCGGCAAGACCGACAATTGGAAGCGCCTCAGCGCGGGCGAGTCCGGTATCAAGACCGTGACGCGCTTCCCGCTCGACAGCCTGAAGACGACGATGGCCGGCGCCGTCGATTTCGTCACTGTCGATCCGTTCTCCTCGACCAGCCTGTCGCAGCGCCTGGCGGAGATCGCGACCGAAGAGGCGCTGGAGCAGTCCGGCATCGGCACTAAGGGCGACTTCCCCGGCCCGCTGTTTCTCGCGGTCGCGCCGATCGAGACCGAGTGGCCGCAGCGGCTCGAAGTCGCGCGCGAGGTTCCGACCAAGGACTTCGGCATCATCGACTATCTGGCGACCTGCAGCGGCGGCAAGTTTACGCATTTCCACCGGCGCTTCACCTTCGGTTCGGTCGCGCTCAGCCTCGCCGAGACCTTCGGCACCAAGGGGTCGCCGATTTCGCTCTCGACCGCCTGCGCGTCCGGTGCGACCGCGATCCAGCTCGGCGTCGAGGCGATCCGTCGCGGCGAAACCGACGCCACGCTGTGCATCGCGACCGACGGCTCGGTCAATCCGGAAGCCCTGGTGCGCTTCTCGCTGCTCTCGGCTCTCTCCACCCAGAACGATCCGCCCCAGGGCGCCTCGAAGCCGTTCTCGAAGAACCGCGACGGTTTCGTGATGGCCGAGGGCGCCGGCGCGCTGGTGCTGGAGAGCTACGACGCCGCGATGGCGCGCGGCGCGCGCATCCTGGGCGTCGTCGCCGGCTGCGGCGAGCTCACCGACTCCTTCCATCGCACCCGCTCCGCCCCCGACGGCAAGCCGGCGATCGGCTGCGTACGCAAGACGCTTGCTGACGCGGGCATGGAGCCCGAGCAAATCGATCACATCAACGCACACGGCACCTCGACGCCGGAAAACGACAAGATGGAATATCTTGCGACCGCGGCGGTGTTCGGCGAGCACACCAAGAACATTCCGGTATCATCGAACAAATCGATGGTCGGCCACACCATCTCGGCCGCCGGTGCGGTCGAGGCGATCTTCTCGCTGCTCACGCTCGAGCATCAGCGGATTCCGCCGACGATCAATTACGAGGTGCCCGATCCGGCGATCCCGTTCGACGTGGTCGGCAACAAGGCGCGCGACGCCAAGGTGACCGCCGTGATGTCGAACTCGTTCGGGTTCGGCGGGCAGAACGCTTCGCTGATCTTGACGCGCGAGCCGGCCTAGCGCCCTCGCCTCATCAGATGAAACGCCTGCTCCTTCGCGCCCGCGCGCATCTGCGTGATGCCGCAAAGCCTGTGACCGATGCCGCGATCGGCGGGCTGACGATCGGCCTGCTGCGCACCACGCGCTATTTCGATCCGGAGAAGACCGCGCGGTTCTTCGGCCGCGCCGCGCATTTCATCGGCCGCCGGCTGCGCGAGGATCGCATCGGCCGCGAGAATCTCACGGCCGCCTTCCCGGAAAAGTCACCGCAGGAGATCGAAGAGATCCTGACGGGCGTCTGGCACAACCTCGGACGCATCGGCGCTGAATTCGCGCACATCGACCGCATCTGGGACCACGATCCCCGGAACCCCGACAAGCCGGGCCGCGTCGAATTCTCGGAGCGCAGCAAGCAGCTGTTCGACCAGTTGCGTGACGACGGCAAGCCGGCCTTGTTCTTTGCCGCACATCTCGGCAACTGGGAGCTCTCGCCGATTGCAGCGGCGGCACATGGGCTCGATGCTACGATTTTGTTCCGGCGGCCGAACATCGAAGCCGCCGACCGTGCCATCGAACGCATCCGCGCTGTCAACCTGGGCACGCTGGTCCCGGCCGGCCGCGACGCGCCGCTCAAGCTGGCGCAGGCGCTGAAGAACGGCCAGCACGTCGCGATGCTGGTCGACCAGTATTTGACCAACGGCGTTCCCGTCACCTTCTTCGGCCGCAAGACCACCGCCAACCCGCTCTTGGCGCGCCTGCGCCGGCAGATCGATTGCCCGATCCACGGCACCCGGATCATCCGCCTGCCCGACGGCCGCTTCCGCGGCGAGGTCACCGAGGAAGTGAAACCGGTGTTCGACGCATCCGGCCAGATCGATATCCAGGGCACGACGCAGGCGATCACCGACATCGTCGAGGGCTGGGTCCGCGAATATCCGGATCAGTGGCTTTGGCTGCACCGGCGCTGGCGGTAGGCGGAGACTGTCATTCGTCATTGCGAGCGAAGCGAAGCAATCCATCTCGCCACTTGCGGAACCATGGATTGCTTCGTCGCTGACGCTCCTCGCAATGACGGCACATTACTGCGACGAGAATGTCACCTCCCGGTCTTCACCCGCGTCCACAGCCGGTTGATGATCCGCTGCGTCGCCGGATCGCGCGCCGTGATCACGAACAGCTTCTTCTGCATCGCCTCGTCGGGATAGATATTCTTGTCGTTGAAGATCTTCGGATCGATCAGCTTCTGGCTCGCCAGATTGCCGTTGGCGTAGGACAGGAAGTTCGAGTTCTTCGCCGCGACCTCGGGCCGGTAGAGATAGTTGATCAGCTCATAGGCTTCAGCGACGTTCTTCGCGTCCGCCGGAATCGCGAGATTGTCGAAGAACATCTGCGCGCCTTCCTTCGGGATCGTGTAGCCGATCTCGACGCCGGTCTTGGCTTCAGCCGCCCGGCTGCGCGCCTGCATGATGTCGCCCGACCATCCGACCACGAAGCAGATCTCACCCGATGCCAGCGCGCTGAGATATTCGGACGAGTGGAATTTGCGTACATAGGGCCGGATCTTGATGACGAGATCGGCGGCCTTCTCGAGGTCAGCCTGCTTGGTCGAGTTCGGGTCGAGGCCGAGATAGCTCAATGCGGCCGGCAGAATGTCATCTGCGGAATCTAGCATGTGGATGCCGCAATCCTTGAACTTCGCCAGGTTCTCCGGCTTGAACACCATGTCCCAGCTGTCGATCCTGGCATCGGGCCCGAGGATCTTCTCCGCCATCTTGACGTTGTAGCCGATGCCCGTGGTGCCCCACATGTAGTTGGCGCCGAAATTGTTGCCGGGATCGTAGGTCGCGAGTTGCTCGGTCACCACCGGCCACGCATTGGCGAGGTTCGGCAGCTTCGACTTGTCGAGCCTCAGGAACACCTTCGCGGTGATCTGCCGCTGCAGGAAATAGCCGGTCGGCACCACGACGTCGTAGCCTGACTTGCCCGCGAGCAGCCGCGTCTCCAGCGTCTCGTTGGCGTCGAACGTGTCGTAGACGACCTTGATGCCGGTTTCCCTGGTGAAGTCCTCGAGGACTCCCGGCGCCATGTAGTTCGACCAGTTGTAGAAGTTGACCGTGCGTTCCTCCGCACGTGCGGAGGCAGCGAACAACAGAACCGTGGCGATCGTACCGACGAGGCTGACGAGACGACGGCTCTGCTTCTGCATTCTGGTCTACCTCTTGCGACGATGTACGGCGTCGGACAGCCGCTCCAGCGCGGTGTCGAGCGTCGAGTCCTTCTTGGCAAAGCAGAAGCGCACGACCGACGTCACCGCATCCTGCTCGTAGAATGCCGACACCGGAATAGCCGCGACCTTGTAATCCTGCACAATTCGCCAGCAGAACTCCGCGTCGGTCTCATTGAGCCCGAGCGGCGACAGGTCGACCGTGAGGAAATAAGTCCCCTGCGACTTCAGCACCGGAAAGCCGATGCTCTCCAGCCCCTTGGTCAGGCGGTCGCGGCTGCGCGCCATGTCCTTGCGCATGTCGAGGAAATAGTCGTCCGGCTTGTTGAGGCCGTACGCCACCGCCGCCTGCAGATTGGGCGCCGTCGTGAAGGTGAGGAACTGGTGCACCTTGGCAGCGACACGCAGCAGCGGCGGCGCGGCGCAGACGAAGCCGATCTTCCATCCGGTCAGCGAGAAGATCTTGCCGGCGCTGCCGACCTTGATGGTGCGGTCCCGCATGCCCGGAATCGTGATCAGCGGGATGTGCTCGCGGCCGTCGAACACGACGTGCTCCCAGACCTCGTCGCAGATCGCGACCACGTCGAACTCCTGGCAGTACCGCGCCAGCAGTTCGAGGTCCTCGCGCGGATAGACCACCGCCGCCGGGTTGAGCGGATTGTTGAACAGCACCGCCTTGGTCTTGTGGTTGAAGACGCTGCGCAGCATCTCCTCGTTCAGCCGCCACTCCGGAGGCTCGAGCCGCAACAGCCGCGGAATGCCGCCGGCCTGGCGGATGATCGGCAGATAGGAATCATAGACCGGTTGGAAGCAGACCACCTCATCGCCCGGCTCGACCACGGACAGGATCGAGGAAGTCAGTGCTTCAGTGCCGCCGGAGGTGACCATCACCTCGGTCATCGGATCGAGCTTGAGCCCGTGCCAGTGGCCGTAATGCGATGCGATCGCCTGACGCAGTTCCGGAATGCCCATCATCGACGGATACTGGTTGTAACCGTTGATCGACGCGTCCGCGGCGGCGCGGCGGATGTCCTCGGGTCCGGGATCGTCGGGAAAGCCTTGGCCGAGATTGATGGCGTTGTTGTCGCGCGCAGCCTGCGACATCGCCTCGAAGATCGTGACGGGAAGGTCCGCGAAGACCTTGTTCATGGAGGTCATGTCAGGGATCAGCCGCCCGTCTTGGTCGGCAGTCCCGCCGCCTTCCAGCCGATGATGCCGCCCGCCAAATGCTTGTCATAGGGCAGGCCTGCGGCCTGGGCGGCCAGCGAGGCCGTCACCGAGCGCTTGCCGGAGCGGCAGGCGAACACCACCTGCTTGCCCTGCGGATCGGGTATCGCTGATGGATCGAACGTCGACAGCGGCACCACGACGCCGTCGGGATAGGCCTCGACGGTGACCTCATTGGGCTCGCGGACATCGACCAGGAGATAGCGGCCTTCCGCTATGCCCTTCGACAACTCGTCCGGAAACAAATCTTCCACCTTGTGGTCCGCCACGGAAATATCCTCCCGACATCAGCTTGGGCGAGCGTCGCACGGCTCGCCGGTCCGGGCCGCAAAGTCGCCTCTCGCGCGGAGAAAATCAAGCGCCCGAAACGGGTTAGATGTCGCGCGGAAACGCAGGGATCGTGGACTCAGATCGTGACTTGGGTGCCGACCTCGACCACCCGCCCGGTTGGGATCTGGAAATAATCGGTGGCATCGTTCGAGGAGCGGCTCAGCGCGATGAACAGATGGTCCTGCCAGCTCGGCATGCCCGAATGCGCCGCCGGCTTCAGCGCACGGCGGGACAGGAAGAACGACGTCGACATGATGTCGAACTGCCAGCCGAGCTTGCGGGCGATCGCCAGCGTCTTCGGCACGTTCGGCTGCTCCATGAAACCGAACTTCAGCGTCACCTTGGCGAAAGTCTCGGTCAGCTGCTCCATCCGCACCCGCTCGGACGGATCGATGCGCGGCGTCGGCGCGGTCTCGATGGTCAGGATGACGTTCTTCTCGTGCAGCACCTTGTAGTGCTTGAGGCTGTGCATCAGCGCGGTAGGCGCACTGACGGGATCGCTGGTCAGGAACACCGCCGTCCCGGAAACGCGCTGCGGCGGCCGCTTCTCCAGCATCGCGACGAGATCGGCGAGCGGGAATTCCAACTTGCGGGATTTCTCGAACAACAGCCGGCTGCCGCGCCGCCAAGTGTACATCACCACGATCATGGCCCCGCCGAGCGCAAGCGGCACCCAGCCGCCCTCGAACACCTTGAGCAGGTTGGCGGCCAGGAACGTGACGTCCAGGAACAGAAACGGCGCAACCAGCGCCGCGGCGGCGATCGGCGACCAGCGCCAGACCTTCCAGATCACCACGAAGCCCATCATCGCCGTCACCACCATGGTGCCGGTCACCGAGATGCCGTAGGCCGACGCCAGCGCGCTCGACGAGCGGAACATCAGCACCAGCACAATGACCGCGATGAACAGCAACCGGTTGATGCGCGGCATGTAGATCTGGCCGGAATGCGCTTCCGACGTGTGGCGGATCTCGAACCGCGGCATCAGGCCGAGCTGGATCGCTTGCCGCGTCAGCGAATATGCGCCGGTAATGACGGCCTGGCTCGCGATCACGCTCGCTGCGGTGGCAAGCGCGACCATGGGGATCAACGCCCAGTCCGGGAACATGAGGAAGAACGGATTTTCAACCGCCTTGGGATCGGAGATCAGCAGCGCACCCTGCCCCAGATAGTTGAGCGCCAGCGACGGCAGCACGATGGACATCCAGGCGGCCTGGATCGGGCGTTTACCGAAATGGCCGAGATCGGCATAGAGCGCCTCGGCGCCGGTCACGGCGAGGAAGACGGCGCCCAGGGTGATGAAGCCGATCACGCCGTGATGCAGCATGAACGACACCGCAAGCATCGGGTTGAGCGCGTACAGCACCTCAGGATGCCGCGCGATGTGGGGCAGTGCCGCAAGCGCAATCACGGCGAACCACACGCACATCACGGGTCCGAAGAAAGCGGCGACGCGTGCGGTGCCGCGCGACTGCACCGAGAACAGGAACAGCAGGATGACCACGGTGATCGGGACGACGTAGGGATCGAACGTCGCGGTCGCGAGCTTGATGCCCTCGATCGCCGACAGCACGGTAAGCGCCGGGGTGATGACGGCGTCGCCATAGAACAGCGCGCCGCTGATGATGCCGAGCAGCACGATCGCGCCGGCACCCTTGCTGACCGCACGCTGCGCCAGCGCCATCAGCGCCAGCGTCCCGCCCTCGCCGTTATTGTCGGCACGCAGCAGGATCACGACGTATTTCAGCGTGACGACGACGATCAGCGCCCACAGGATCAGGCTGAGTACGCCGAGCACTGCATGCGCCGTCACGGCGCCCTCGCCACCGGCCGCCGCGACGACGGCTTCGCGCAGCGCGTACAGCGGGCTGGTGCCGATGTCGCCATAGACGACACCGATGCTGCCGAGCATCAGCGCCTTGAAGGTGGCGGTTGAATGCGCCTCGCCATGGCCGTTTGCCGCGGGCGTTTCCGCCGCGGTGATCGCACTCTCGGATGACATGGGAAGCTGCGCCTCTGTCTTCTGCCGCACTGCACAATGCCGGGTCGCAGGCCTATACTCCCGGCAGGAATGCATAGGTTAGCCCGGATTCAGGCCTCCGCCATGCATATCACGCATAGATCACGGCTTTTCAACTGTAGAATCCGCTGCCGCATCAAATAGTTACCTGAGTACCCACTTCAACCACCCTCCCAGTCGGGATCTGGAAATAGTCGGTGGCATCGTTGGCGGACCGGCTCATTGCGATGAACAGGTGATCCTGCCACTGCGGCATCCCGGACTGGGCGGAGGGCTTCAGCGAGCGCCGCGACACGAAGAACGAGGTCGCCATGATGTCGAACTGCCAGCCGAGCTTGCGCGCGACCGCGAGCGCCTTCGGCACGTTCGGCGATTCCATGTAGCCGAAGCGCAGCCGCACCGCAGTGAATTTGTCGCTGACCTTCTCCATGGTGACGCGCTCCGACAGGTCGACGCGCGGTGTCGGCGCGGTCTCGATGGTCAGGATCACATTGTGCTCGTGCAGCACCTTGTTGTGCTTGAGATTGTGTAGCAGCGCGGTCGGCACGAAGCTGGGGTCGCTGGTCAGGAACACCGCGGTGCCCTTGACGATATGCGGCGGCCGCTTCTCCAGGCTGTGGATCAGGTCGCGCAACGGCACCTCGATGCGGCGGGTCTTGGCGATGAGGATCGCGGCACCGCGACGCCAGGTCCAGATCATCGTCGCCATCACGACGCCGAACAGCAGCGGCACCCACGCGCCCTCGAACAGCTTCAGGAGATTGGCGCTGAAGAAGGTCATGTCGACGATCACGAACGGCAGGATCAATGCGGCGGCCGACGCCACGCGCCAGTTCCACAGCTTCCAGATCACGATGAAGCCCATGATGCCGTCGGCGACCATGGTGGTGGAGACGGCGATGCCGTAAGCCGAGGCGAGCCCGCTCGAGGTGCGGAACAGCAGCACCAGCAGCAGCACGCCGATCAGCAGCAGCCGGTTGACCCGCGGCAGATAGATCTGGCCGGCATGGGTCTCGGAGGTGTAGCGGACCTCGAAGCGCGGCAAGAGCCCAAGCTGCACCGCCTGGCTGATCAGCGAATAGGCGCCGGTGATCACGGCCTGGCTCGCGATCACGGTCGCGGCGGTGGCGAGCCCGATCAACGGCAGCAGCAGCACGTCCGGCACCATGCGATAGAACGAGTTCTCGATCGCGGCGGGATCGGACAGCACCAGCGCGCCCTGCCCGAAATAATTCAGCAGCAGCGACGGCAGCACGAAGAACAGCCACCCCGACTGGATCGGCTTGCGGCCGAAATGGCCGAGGTCGGCATACAGCGCCTCGCCGCCGGTCACCGCGAGGAACACCGCGCCGAGCGTCACAAGGCCGACGGTGCCGTGGGTCAGCAGGAACTGGATTGCGTAGTAGGGATTGATTGCCGCCAGCACCGACGGATCGTCCATGATGTGGACCACCCCCATCACTGCGAGCGAGGCAAACCACACCACCATCACCGGCCCGAAGGCGGCGGCAACGCGCGCGGTGCCGGTGCGCTGTACCGAGAACAGCAGCACGAGGATCAGGATCGTCAGCGGCACCACATAGTGCTCGAGATGGGGCGTGGCGAGCTTGAGGCCCTCGACCGCCGACAGCACCGAGATCGCCGGCGTGATCATGGAATCGCCGATGAACATCGAGGCGCCGACCACGCCGAGTGCGAGCAACGGCCAGCTGCGCCGTCCGATCGCGCGCTGGCCGAGCGCCATCAGCGACAGCGTACCGCCCTCGCCGTTGTTGTCGGCGCGCAGCAGCAGCAGGACGTATTTGGCGGTGACGACGGTGAACAGCGCCCACAGGATCAGGCTGAGCACGCCCAGCACCATGATGCGGGTGACCGGCTGGCCGTGCGCGGCGCCGCCGACCGCCTCGCGGAATGCGTAGAGCGGCGAGGTTCCGATATCGCCGAACACCACGCCGATGCTGCCCAGTGTCAGGGCCCAGAAGCCGGAGGTGCCTTGGCCTTTGCCCTGACCTGTTCCTTGGCCCGCGCCTTGGGTTTCCTGGGCTTCGGTGGGTGAGACGCTGACAGCCATGGCGAGGTTGGAACGCTCGGTCGGTTGATTTTGATCCGCGCGGCTATCGACGCTTCCGCCCCGCCTGTCAACCGAGCAACCCGGCCGACGACGGTAGCGGGGTAACCCGGAGCTACGGCTTCAGATCCGGCGGCAATGGCGGATTTTCCCGCATCAACGTGATGGTCACGCGACGGTTCGCCGGCAGCGTCGGATCGTCGGGAAACAGCGGCTGGCCGTCCGCCTTGCCGGAAACCGCGAAGATGTGGGACGACGGCAGCCCCTCCCGCTCCAGGATCTGCCGCACCGCATTGGCGCGGTCGGCGGACAGGTCGAAGGCGTCGTAATCGCTGCGCGCCGGCACGAAGCCTGCGGCTGTATGCCCCACGATCGCGATCCGCAGCGGCGTCGCCTTCAGCGGCGCGGCGAGCTTCTGGATCAGCCGGCGGGTGCGCTCATACGGCTCCCTGGAGCCGTCGGCGAACATCGAGCGGCCGTCCTGGTCGACGATCTCGAGGTTGAGCCCCTCCTTGGTCTCCTCGAACATGATGTTCTTGGAAATCTCGGTCAGCTCGGGCATGTCCTGCAGCGCCTGGCGCAGCGAGGCGGAGGCGAGCGCGAATTCGCGGTCGATTTTCAGCCGCGCGCCGTTGACCTGGCTGCGCTCCTGCTCGTCCGGCGTCGGATTGGCGGAGGATTCCTCCGGCGAGATGTGATCGACATTCTTCAGCTTCGGCCGGGTCGGCAGGCCGTCGGACTCGACGATGCCGGAATAGCGCACATTGGTCTGCACGCCGAAGGCGTCGCGCATCGAGCCTGCGACGATCTTCAACTTGTTGTTGTCCATGGTGGAGAACGCGACGAGCATCACGAAGAAGCTCATCATCAGGCCCATGAGGTCGGCGAAGGTCACGAACCAGCCGTGACCTCCACCATGGGCGTCGCCGCGCTTTTTCTTGGCCATCGCTGCGTTTCCCGAAAGCGCCGGCCGGTCAGGCCGGCACCGGCTCGCCTTCCTCGTGGCGATGCTTTTCCGGCAGGTAGGCCAGCAGCATCTCGCGCACCAGCGCCGGGCTCTTGGAATCGCGGATCATCAGGATGCCGTCGATGATCAGCGTGCGGTTGGTCTCTTCGTCGAGCAGCTTGCCGTGCAGCTTGTCGGCGATCGGAAGACAGAACAGGTTGGCGACCAGCGCGCCGTACAACGTCGCGAGCAGCGCTGTCGCCATGAATGGGCCAAGCTTTGAGGGGTCCGTCATGTTGGCGAACATCTGCACCATGCCGATCAGCGTGCCGATCATGCCGAAGGCCGGCGCGCAGTCGCCGATCGCGCGATAGATCTTGCTGCCCTCGTCGAGATGCATCAGGAAATTGTCGCGGTCGCGCTCCAGGTTGTCGCGGATGAATTCGAGGTCGTAACCGTCGGCGACGTAACGAATGCCCTTGGCGAGGAACGGCTCGTTGGTCTCGACCTTTTCAAGGCCGACCGGGCCCTGCTTGCGGGCGATCTCGGCGATGCGGGCGAGCTCGTCGACGAGGTCGCGGGCCGACAGCCGGCTCATGGTGAAGGCAAACTTGGCGCCGAGCGGCAGCCCGTGCAGCATCACGCCGAGCGGAAAGCGGATCATCGTCGCAGCGATCGAACCGCCGAAGATGATGATCATGGCATGTTCGGAGATGAACATGTGCAGGTCACCGCCCATGAACATCATCACCGCGATGACGATGATGCCGGCCAACAGCCCGGCGCCTGTCATGATATCCATGAAAAACTCCAACGCGAACGCAACCCGCCTGTCCTGGACGGCGCGCAGCCCAAGGCGGGCCGCGTGGAAAAACCCTAACGTTAATGCCATTAAGGACGCGTTACCGAATTTGGTAGGGATAACAACGGGTAAACGGCTGCCTTTTCGTGATGTCGTTGAAGATGTTGGCTTTCCGCATGGGACGCCGTCGCTGCATGCGCAAAAGGTCTCCCCGTAGAACAACGGACATGGGATAGCTTTGCCGAGAGGAAACGAACAAGCGAGCAGGACAGGATGAAGGCGGTCGTCGTCGAGCAATACGCACCCATCGATCAGATCGGGCTGAAGGAGATCGCCGTCCCACGGCCCGCCACCGGACAGATCCGCGTCCGGGTCCACGCCGCGAGCATCGGCTTCGTCGATGGGCTGAAGGTCGAGGGCCGCTACCAGACCAAGGATGCCCTGCCCTTTACGCCCGGTGCGGAATTCGCCGGCGTGGTCGACGCGGTCGCGGGCGACGTCGCCGGCATTGCACCGGGCATGCGGGTGATGGGCGCGGCGCGCTCGGGCGCGCTGGCCGAGTACATCCTGGTGCCGCCTGCCGCCGTCGAGGCCATGCCCGACGGTCTGTCGATGGAGGCCGCCGCGGCCTTCCGCACCAACTACCTCACCGCGCTGTACGCGCTCGCCGAACGCGGCTCGCTGAAAGCCGGCGAGCAGTTGCTCGTGCTCGGTGCCGCCGGCGGCACCGGCGTCGCCGCGATCCAGGTCGGCAAGCTGCTTGGCGCGCGCGTCATTGCCGCGGCCTCGACCGACGAGAAGCGCAGCTTCGCGGCGAGCTTCGGCGCCGACGCCGTCGTCGACTACACCAAGCCCGACTGGCGCGATGCGCTGAAGGACGCAACCGGCGGCCATGGCCCCGACGTGATCTTCGATCCGGTCGGCGGCGAGGTCTCGTTGCAGGCATTCCGCTCGATCGCCTGGAACGGCCGCCATGTCGTGGTCGGCTTTGCGGCAGGCCAGATTCCCGCTCTGCCGTTCAATCTGCCGCTTCTGAAGGGCGGCCTCCTGATCGGCGTCGACGCCGCGCAGATCGCGCGCCGCGAGCCCGAGGCGCAGGCGCGCGTGATGACGCAATTGTCGGCATGGCTGAACGACGGCCGACTGACGCCTGTCGTCGGCAAGGTGTTCGAGCTTGAAGACTTCCGCGCGGCGTTCACGACGATGCAGACTCGCGCGGCGCTCGGCAAGATGGTGGTGCGGATCGGAACGTGAGAGAGGCACCGCCCTCACCTCATCCTCGCTGTCGTCCCTGCGAAACCTACCAGACCCCTCATCCTGAGGAGCGCGTAGCGCGTCTCGAAGGATGCACGGCCACCGTGAGGCCGTCCGGCTTCGAGGCTCGCTTCGCTCGCACCTCAGCATGACGGGGATAGTTTTGATTCAGCTGTCAAACTCCTTGTTCGGTGTCATCACCCGCGCATGCGGGTGATCCAGTATTCCAGAGGCGGTTGTGCTCGAATCGAGGGGCCGGGCGTACTGGATCGCCCGCATGCGCGGGTGATGACAGATGTGCATGAGGACACAGCTTCGCATTCTCGCGACATCAATTGTCCGAGTCTTGCTCTACGTTTTGCCGCTCTGCGAACAGAGGGCGCAGGGAAAGCCGGGTGCCGATCGCACCCATGGGCCCCGAGCAATGGAGATAAGCTCGGGGATAGGACCACAGGTGTAACCGGGAACACCGGCTTTCCCTGCGCGATGGGTTACGGCTTACTTCGTGCTCTCCCCGGCGAGACTGGGCTTGCTTGTCACCGCCTTCGCAAAAGCGCTTTCGCGTCTTGCGAGAGGACACCTGCCGCTAGGGCGTCAGGACCACACAACTTCACCGTCCGCCTCATGCGCACTCGTCAGTTGCGCAATTCGCGTCCACCGCATCTCGACCCACGTTCGTGACGACCGCGAAGCGCCCCTCGTGCCGGGTGAGACGGGCGTATTGAACATCTGAGTTGGGTCCGCCGTCAAGTTAAATTCTGAAAAGCCGAATGATCCAAATCAAGGATCCGGGGCCGGCGGCAAACCATCATACGTTATTGTCGCCGGAATCCGCGCCACCTACCGTTTGCCGGAACCGGCGGTGGGGAGAAAAAATGCAGGACATGCTGACGCATCTGGAGAAGCTTCGCACCGATGCTGCGGAGTGCGCGTTGATCCGCGACCTGGCCACGGACATCCAGAAGCGCGAATTGTTCACCAAGCTCGCCGAACATCTTGCGGCCCTTGCCGCGGAAGTCGAGCAGGCCATTGCCGCGGCCGGCAAGGGCGAAGCCGTCTAGGCGCGCGCTCATAGACCCGGGGGATGCGCTCGTCCTCATGCAGCGGGACAGAGCGGATATTGCAGGCCCGCCACAAAGGGGCGATCGAGCGAAAACGGCGTCGCTATTCCCGATCGATGTCCGCTCATGTAGCGGAAACGCTTGCCATGATTTTCCGGATGGCAATCGACAAGTCGGAGTGACTGAAGGGCTTTTTCAGAAGAGCTCGCTCGCCCGTGGGCAATTCCGGGATGGCTCGTTGAGCCGTATAGCCGGAGGTGAGCAGCACCGGCAACGCGGGGCGCACCAAACCGATCCGTCGCGCCAGTTCTACACCGCTCATGCCGTCCGGCATAACGACATCGCTGAAGACGAGATCCAGACCGGCATTCGCGTGTATTATCTCAAGCGCGGCGCTACCGGTGGCCGCCGACAGCACCGAGTAGCCGAGGTCCTGCAACATCCCGCTGGTCGTGGCCCGCACGTCGGCGTCGTCTTCGACGACCAGAACGACCCCGGTTCCAGTCTCCAACGTGGCCTCAGCCGGCTTCCGGACGATCGGGACGGAGTCCGTCGACCGCCTCAGGAACACCTCGATCACCGTCCCGCGTCCCGGCGCGCTGGTCACCGCCACGAATCCCCCGGATTGCTTGGCGAATCCGTAGACCTGGCTCAACCCCAATCCCGTTCCCTTTCCGACGTCTTTTGTCGTGAAGAACGGTTCGAAAACGTGCGCGAGCACCTCCGCCGACATTCCGACCCCTGTATCCCCGACAGATATCATCGCGTATTCGCCAGCCGATGCTTCCCATCGGGACGCGAACGCTTCGTCGACGCGCCGGTTGGCCGTCTTGATGACGAGCTCTCCGCCTTGTGGCATCGCGTCGCGCGCGTTGATGGCAAGGTTCACTATGGCGGTTTCGAGTTGATGTGGATCGGTTCGGCATTCCCAGAGATCCGGGCCGCTGACGAATTCCGTCTTGACGGTCTCACCGACCGCCCGGTCGAGAAGATGTTCGAAGGTCGGGATCAGGTCATTGATCTGAACGACTTCGATTTGCAGATTCTGACGGCGAGAGAACGCCAACAGCTGCTGGTTCAGTTTCGACCCGCGAGCCACGGCCTGCCGTGCCGCCTCGAACAGCCGCACAACCCTCTCGTCGCCCGACATGCGGCGGCCCAGCATGTCGAGGCTACCGCCGATGATCATCAAAAGGTTGTTGAAGTCGTGCGCGATGCCGCCCGTCAACTGCCCGACGGCTTCCATTTTCTGGGCCTGCCGCAACTGCTCGTCGACTTCACGCCGCTGGGTGATGTCCGCGGTCACCCCTGTGATGCGGACGGGCCGTTTGCCGTCATAGAAGGTTCGACCCTTCACGTTGACCCAACGCACCGCGTTGTCGCTGGCCCGACGAATCCGGTGCTCGAACTCGACCGCGCCGCTCGCGCGCGCTGTTTCGAACGCCTCGCGAACCTTGTGTTGATCTTCCGGAACGAAGCGATCCGCCAATGCCGCCAGGTCGAAGGGAACGGGACTCGTCGCGTTGCCGAAAATCCGGTCGTGCCGCAGCGAACATCTCATCCGATTGTCGGAAAGATCGAGCTCCCATATTCCCATTTCCGCGGCGTCGAGCGTCAGCTGGAGATTCTCTTCGGTCTTGCGCCGTTCGACGATCTCGTTGGCGAGCCTTTCGTTTGCGGCGCTCAGTTCGCGGGTCCGCATGCGGCTGGACGTCAGGTCCGTCACAATGCCGCAAACCAGTCTCGGCATTGCCTCGTCCACCTTCAGATCGATCAGGGAGATGTTGACGGGCACTTCGTGACCGAGGCAATTCACGATCCCGAACTCTCCGGAAACTCCCGGGCCGGCGCCGGTCGCGATCATGTTCGACAAGACCCTCCCCTCGTCGACACTAACGTATCTGGTGAGTGGTTGGCCTATGATGCTGTCGTGTGGGCTGGCGACGAGCGTCGCGAAACGTTCGTTGCAGTACAGGATAGTCCCTCTTTCGGAAAGCGTGATGGCTCCTTCCTGCATCTGCTCGACGAGAACCCGATATGGACGATCGGCATTTTCGAGCGTGTAGACCTGCTGCCCTTGCGAGCCGGCGATCACGACGGCATCCACCGCCCCGGTGCGGATGGCCTCCAGGGTCTCCTCCGCTTCCCGGAGGCGCGAGATCAGTTCCTCTCCGGTTAGCGATTCGTACTCCGTGTCGTTGGCGGCGCGTTCCGTCATCGGATAGTCAGCTGCCCGGCTTCACGGGCGTCAGGTTCAATCCCGCAAGGACTTTTTCATTGTCGGAGAGATCCCCGATGATCCGGCGCAGCGGCTCGGGCAAGATCTTTACGAGCGTGGGAGTCGCGATGATCTGCAGTTCGCGGGTCGAGTCGGGGTTCTCGTACACGTCGACAACTTCGAGATCGTACCGGCCGTGAAGGTTCTCCTCGCATATCCTGCGCATGTTGGCGATGGCCCGGGCGGAACGCGGCGTAGAGCCCGTCACGAAAAGGCGCAGCTTGTATCTGCCATCCGGGTGGTTTGCAGAAGTCATGTCCGGCTCTTTCCTATCGGCCGCAGGTCCAACCCGACGATCACCTTCTCGGAGTTCGAAAGGTCGCCGATCATGCGCTTGAGCGGCGGCGGAAGCCGGCGGACGAGCGTCGGTATCGCGACGATCTGGTCACCAGCGGCCAGTTGCGGCGACACAACGAGATCGATCACCTCGATCTTGTACCGGCCGGCGAGGTTTTCCTCGCATATCTTCTGGAGGTTCGCGATCGCCGCCAGCGATTTTGGCGTCTGGCCTGCCACGTAGAGCCGCAAATTGAACTCGGCGGTATCGTCGGCGGCGCCGTTCGAATCCATCATCGGTTCCCTCCACGCTTCTGCGCCATCGCAGCCCGATCCGACTCCGCCGATGCGCTTCGGACGTCCTGATGCGCGATGACCCGTGAAACCTCTACCGCTTCGGCCTCAAGCTCCGCCCGCATCTCCGCGATCTGACGCTCCAACGCCTCGCGCTTGCGGGTCAATACGCGCTGGCGTTGCTCGGTCTGTTCGTTGCGTTCGCGCTCGGCCTCGCGCTCACGGGCCTCCTGCGCCATCCGGGCTGCACCGGTCAGCACGCCCTCCGGACCGAGATAAGGCTTCATCAGGTGGATACCATTGTCGTTGATTTCGTACTCGCGGATCTGCTTCGAGTGGCTCATGCCACGCGATTTAAGCAAGTACAGGGTGCGATTGCGCTCACCGTCCGATTCGACGTCCCGCAGTGATATCCACGTGTCCATGAGCGAAGACACGCTTCGCTCGCTCTCGTTCATCAGATCATCGACGGCCGACAAGCTGGTGAACACGGCCGTGATCCCCCTGGTCTTGCAAATGTCGGCAAGCCGGACCAGCGTCGCATGGATCTCCATCGCGGGCCCGCGAAACGCAGATATCGGATCGACGACTATGGTGGCGGGCTTGAATTTCTCGATGTCGCGGTTCATGCGGGCCAGATGCATCTCGAATCCGAAGAGGCTCGGTCGTGCCGCTTCGAACCGGAGCAGACCGGAATCGAGGTGCTTCTTCAGGTCGATCCCGACCGATCTCATGTTCCTGACGACCTGATCGGGAGATTCCTCGAAGGCGAAATAGAGGCTGCGTTCGCCGCGGCCACATGAGGCGTCGGCGAAGGCCGCCCCGAAAGTCGATTTGCCCGTTCCCGCCAATCCGGAGATCAGCACACTCGACCCTTTGTAATAGCCGCCTCTTCCCAGCATGGCGTCCAAATCCTTGACGCCGGTGGGAACGGCCTCATCCGAGATGGAATGACCGAGGCCCGCCGACGTGATCGGCAGGACGCTGATTCCTTCGTCGTCGATCAGGAAAGGATATTCGTTGGTCCCGTGGGCCGAGCCCCGGTATTTGACGACGCGCAGGCGGCGCGTGACCACCTGCTCCTGAACGCGGTTGTCGAGAAGGATGACGCAGTCCGAAACGTACTCTTCGATGCCGAAGCGGGTGAGCTGGCCCTCACCGCGTTCCGCCGTGATGATGGCGGTAACGCCTTTGTCCTTGAGCCAGCCGAACAGGCGCCGAAGCTCCGCGCGAAGGATCGCGGTATCGGCGAGCCCCGAGAAAAGGGCTTCGATCGTGTCGAGAACGACCCGTTTTGCCCCGATCGTATCGATTGCGTGCCCGAGCCGGACGAAAAGGCCCTCCAGATCGTATTCACCGCTCTCCTCGATCTCGGCGCGCTCTATCCGGACGTAGTCGATGACCAGCTTCTTGCTGGAAATCAATTCTTCGACGTCGAAGCCGAGCGAATTCACGTTCGTGGCTAGATCCTGCTCACGCTCTTCGAAACTCATAAACACGCCGGTCTCGTCGAACCTGGTCGCGCCGTTGACGAGAAACGTCATTCCAAAGAGAGTCTTTCCGCATCCAGCCGAGCCGCATAGCAGCGTCGGCCGACCCGTCGGCAGGCCACCGAGTGTTAGATCATCCAAGCCGCCGATGCCCGTCCGAGTTTTTGGAAGTTGAACCGATGGTCCCGCGACGAGGACCGGAGATTTACGATTTGCCATTCAAAGACCTTTTTGAACCGGCGCGGCCATTCTTGCGGCTCGCAAATTGATGCTTGGGCAACTGTGGCGTACCGGACGAACCAATGCGCTCCTTCAAGGCTGTCTCAAGAAAATTAGTCAAAGTTCGATTTTCCTGCTTAGCGCACGCACGCGCGATAGCCAGCAAATCAGGATCGATCCGAACGGTGATGGCCTGCTTCATGGCTTCGCGCTTTCGCTGACGAAAAGGTATTGCTCACGTATTTCAGAAGCAATACGGGCGCGCCCGCGATATTTCTCCGGAAATTAGGAACCAATCCGAAGCTGTCCGACGGCGCATCAGCCGAGCGCAGCACCGCAGGGATTCCCCTGATCAGCGCATCGATCCGCGATGCGCGCTATACGATGCGATCGAACACCGCCCGCGCGGCCCGCACACGCGCAAGCTCCACCGCTCGAAAAAGCGCGGCATGCTGCTCGCGCAGGAACCAATACTGGAGCGGCGCATTCTTATTTCACCCCTTGGTTGAACGGTAACATCCCGCTATCATCGGCACGTGCCGGTCCCGCGGTGTTGACTGTTCACCGGGAGGTAATTTGGCGGCATCTGTTGTATTTCAGGATTCTTCCCTTGGCACATTTTGCATATCGAACATCCAGCACCACGTCCCGATCGCGCGGGCGAAGCATCGTCGCCTGAGACGCGCGATGAAGACGGACAAGGCCACCTGGTACGTCTCGTTCGCCATCAGAACCCCTGACGCCGGACACCACCGCTTCGCGCGCCAGACCCGCACCTTCACGACCGAACAGGATGCCAAGGCGTTTGCGCGCACCCTGCTCGATCAGACCCAGGACGTCAGCGCCGGAACGATCAACCCGCACACGCCGAGACGCGTGATCGCGCCGGCCGCGATCACGGCCTGGGCCGGCGAGAGCTAAAATCCACTTCTACAAAAAGCGTGACGGCGCGAACGGCGCGAGCGGGATCTCCGGCACCTTGCCGCTGAGCAATTGCGCGACCAGCCGGCCGGTGCGGGCCGAGCCGACCAGGCCGACATGGCCGTGGCCGAACGCATAGACCACGTCGGGCGAGGCGCGGCTAAGGCCGATGCAGGGCCGCCCGTCGGGCATGCTCGGGCGATGGCCGAACCAGGTCTTGATCCGCGAGGGTGGAATGTCCCTCGGCAGCTTCGGGAACATGCTCAGCAGATGCTGGCGCAGGATCTCGGCGCGCTTCCAGTTCGGCGCGGCGTCGAGCCCCGCGATCTCCACCGTGCCGGCGGCGCGCAGGCCCTTGTCGGTCCAGTTGACCACCATCTTGGCATCCGAGGCCATCATCGAATTGCGCGGCCCGGATTCCGGATTCTCGATCATGACGTGGTAGCCGCGCTCGGTCTCGAGCGGCAACGGATCGCCGATCGATGCGGTCAGCTGCTTCGAGCGTGCGCCGGCGGCGACCACCGCGGCGTCGCAGGCGATCTCGCCACGCTCGGTGACCACGGCGACCAGCCTGTCGCCCGCGAGCTTGAGTCCTATCGCCTTGGCGGCAAAGCGTTCGGCGCCGCTCGCGATCGCGTGCGCGGCGAGCGCTGCGACGTAGGCGCCGGGATCGCGGCAGCGGCCGGCCTCCTCGACCACGACGCCGAACTTGTAGCGCGGATGCAGATCGGGCTCGCGCTGACGCATCTCGTCTTCATCGAGCTCCAGCCATTCGATGCCGACGCGCTTCCGAATGCGCCAGCCGAGGTCGCGGTCGAACTGATCGCGCGAGGGAAACACATGCATCACCCCGCGCCGCTCGATCAGCTCGGGCACGCCGGCTTCCTCGGCGAGCTGCCGGTGCAGCAGCGGCGCGTCCTTGAGCAGATCGCGCATCGCCCGCGCGGTAGCCTCGACCTGCGGCTCGGTCCGGCTCGACAGCAGATACTTGATCAGCCACGGCAAGGCTTTCGGCAGATACGACCAGCGGATCGAAAGCGGCCCGAGCGGGTCCATCAGATAGCCTGGCACCTTCTTCCAGGTGCCGGGCTCGGCCGGCGGGATCACCGAATGCGACGACAGCCAGCCGGCATTGCCATAGCTCGCGGCCTGGGTGCCGCCGGGCTCGCCCGGATCGATCAGCGTGACACGATGGCCCGCGCGCAGCGCCTCGATGGAGCTGATGACGCCGACCGCGCCGGCGCCGATGATCGCGACGTGACGGCCGGCGGAGTCAGACATTATTGCGCAGCCTGCTCGGGCACAAAATCCTTGCCGACCGACAGCGCGCGCTGATCGACCAGGCAGTGCAGGATTGCCGGCTTGCCGGAGGCCAGCGCGCGCTCGAACGCCGGCGCGAAGTCTTCGGTGCGCTCGACCCGCTCGCCATGACCGCCGAACGCCTTGGCGTAGAGCGCGAAGTCCGGGTTCTTGAGCTGGGTGCCGACGACGCGGCCAGGATAATCGCGCTCCTGATGCATGCGGATAGTGCCGTATTGCGCATTGTCGATGACGACGACGATCAGTGGCGCGTCATACTGCACGGCGGTGGCGAACTCCTGCCCGTTCATCAGGAAGCAGCCGTCGCCCGCGAACGCGACGACGACGCGATCCGGATGCTGCCGCTTGGCCATCACGGCCGCCGGTACGCCGTAGCCCATCGAGCCCGAGGTCGGCGCGAGCTGGGCGGCGAACGCGTGGAAGCGGTGGTGTCGATGAATCCAGCCGGCGTAATTGCCGGCGCCGTTGCAGACGATCGCATCCTTCGGCAGCCGGTCACGCAGCCAGGTCACGACCTCGCCGTACTGGAAATGGCCCGGCAGCTCGCGCGGCTTGTCGGTCCAGGCCAGATAATCCGCGTGCGCCTTGGCCGCCTCGCCCTTCCAGGCGGGCGCGGCTGCGGGCTTCATGCTCTCGACCGCGGCGGCGAAGGCCGCAGGCGTCGCCTGGATCGCCAGCGCCGGCTGGTAGACGCGGCCGAGTTCCTCGGAGCCCGGATGCACGTGGATCAGCTTCTGGCTCGGTGTGGGAATATCGAGCAGCGTGTAGGACGAGGACGGCATTTCCGACATGCGGCCGCCGATCAGGAGAATGACGTCGGCGCCGGTGAAGCGATCCCTCAGCTTCGGGCTCGGGCCGATGCCGAGATCGCCGGCATAGTGCGAGTGGTCGGCGTCGAACAGTGAGGCGCGGCGGAACGAGGTCGCGACCGGCAGGTCGAAGCGTTCGGCAAAGCGCGCAATGCCCTTGGCGGCCTCTGCGGTCCAGGCCGAGCCGCCGAGCACCACGATCGGCGCCTTGGCACCGGCGAGCATGCTGCCGAGGCGTTCGAGATCCGACGGCGCCGGCCAGCTCTTCGCAGGCTCGACCTTCGGCGCGTCGGCGACCGCTGCGGTCTCAGTCAGCATGTTCTCCGGCAGCGAGATCACCACCGGACCGGGGCGGCCCTGCAGCGCGACGCGGAAGGCGCGCGCGACCAGCTCCGGAATGCGGTCCGGACGATCGATCTCCACCGCCCATTTCGCCATGGTGCCGAACACCGCCTTGTAGTCGAGCTCCTGGAACGCCTCGCGCTCGCGCATGCCGGTGTCGACCTGGCCGACGAACAGGATCATCGGGGTGGAATCCTGCATCGCGATGTGCACGCCGTGCGCGGCGTTGGTCGAGCCCGGGCCGCGGGTGACGAAGCAGATGCCGGGACGCCCGGTGAGCTTGCCATAGGCCTCCGCCATCATCGCAGCACCACCCTCGGCGCGGCAGATCACGACGTCGACCGGGCTGTCATGCAGGGCGTCGAGCGCCGCCAGATAGCTCTCGCCCGGCACGCAGGTGACGCGCTCCACCCCTTGCGCGACCAGCTGGTCGATCAGGATCTGGCCTCCGGTGCGGGCGTTGCTTTTGGTCATGAGGGCTCCCTGCGGCATTGGCGCGCGCTTGCGGCTCGCGCGGAACGTGGTCCGACGGGGGTATGATAGACGGGATTATGGCGCAAGGCCGAACTCGCCGCGGGATGCAGCGGCGGCATCGAGCCATGCGGCAGGGAAAGGGCAGCGGCGGGACGCCACTTATTTGCGCAGAGCCGGCGGTTGCCCCCGGACCCATCCGCGTCATTGCGAGCGAAGCGACGCAATCCATCGTCCCTCCGAGGAGGGATGGATTGCTTCGTCGCTATCGCTCCTCGCAATGACGGAACTGGAAACCCCGCCTGGCCTACAGCGAGCGCGCGATCAAAACCTTCATGATCTCGTTGGTGCCGCCATAGATCTTCTGGATACGGGAATCGATGAACATGCGCGAGATCGGGTATTCCTGCATGTAGCCGTAGCCGCCATGCAGCTGCAGGCATTCGTCGGCGGTCTCGACCTGCTTCTGCGAGCACCACCATTTCGCCATCGACGCCGTCACGGTGTCGAGATCGCCGGCGACCAGGCGGTCGACGCACCAGTCGACGAACACGCGGGCGATCATCGCCTCGGTCTTGCGCTCGGCGAGCGTGAACGCGGTGTTCTGGAATTCGATCAGCGGCTTGCCGAACGCGGTGCGCTGCTTGGTGTACTCGGCGGTGATCTTGACCGCGCGCTCCATCGAGGCGACCGCGCCGATCGCCAGCGACAGCCGCTCCTGCGGCAATTGCTGCATCAGCTGGACGAAGCCGTTGCCCTCCTCATTGCCGAGCAGGTTTTCCGGCGGCACCGTGACATTGTCGAAGAACAGCTCCGAGGTGTCGGACGCATGCAAGCCGATCTTGTCGAGGTTGCGGCCGCGCCGGTAGCCCTCGGCGCCTGCGGTCTCCACGACGATCAGCGAGATGCCTTTCGCGCCTGGTGCTCCAGTGCGCGCCACGACGACGACGAGATCGGCGGCCTGGCCATTGGTAATGAAAGTCTTCTGGCCGTTGATGACGTAGGAATTGCCCTGCTTCTTCGCCGTGGTCTTGACCGCTTGCAGGTCGGAGCCGGTGCCGGGCTCGGTCATCGCGATGGCGCCGACCATCTCGCCGGAGGCCATCTTCGGCAGCCAGCGCTTTTTCTGCTCCTCCGAGCCATAGTTGACGATGTAGTGCGCGACGATCGCGCTGTGCACGGAGACGCCGGTGGTCAGCTCCGGCACCGTGCTCTCGAGGTCATCGAGCACGGCGGCGTCATAGGCAAAGCTGGCGCCCAGGCCGCCATAGGCTTCGGGCACGCTCGGCAGCAACGCGCCCATCTCGCCGAGCGCGCGCCAGGCGGAGCGGTCGACCAGCTTCTGCTCGCGCCATTTCTCGGCGTGCGGCGCCAGATCCTTGGCGAGGAATTTTCGGAACTGGTCACGGAAGGTGTCCAGCTCCTCGGTCATCCAGGACGATCGGTAGTGCATCATTCCCTCGCGCTAAATCAAGAGACCGCCGCCGGCGACGATCACCTGACCACTGATGTAGTTCGATTCCGGAGCGCAGAACAGATAGACCGCGTCCGCCGCCTCTTCCGGCGTGCCGCCGCGGCCGAGCGGGATCATCCGGCCCATCGCCTCCAGCATCTGCGGCTGGACGCCGACCTTGATGTCGCGGCCGGCGACGTCGATGGTCTTCTGCTGGCTCTCGATCGGCTGGGTCAGGCGGGTGTTGATCAGGCCGAACGCCACGCAATTGACGTTGACCTTGTAGCGGCCCCACTCCTTGCACATCGTGCGCGTCAGCCCGATCAGCGAGGCCTTTGCGGAAGAATAGCTCGCCTGCCCGGCATTGCCGTAGAGGCCCGCGATCGAGGAGATGTTCACGACCTTGCGGAACACCTCGCGGCCGACCTCGGCCTCCTTCTTCGCCATCACCCGGATCGGCTCGGATGCCGCGCGCAGGATGCGGAACGGGGCGACCAGATGCACGTCGAGCATCGCCTGGAACTGCTCGTCCGACATCTTCTGGATCGTCGAGTCCCAGGTGTAGCCGGCATTGTTGACGATGATGTCGAGGCCGCCGAACTGCTCGATGGCCGCTCCGACGAAGCGATCGGCAAAGCCGGTCTCGACCACGCTGCCATTGACCGCGATCGCCTCGCCGCCCATCGCCTTGATCTCGGCGACGACGGCATTGCCCGGCTCGGCGTCGAGGTCGTTGACCACGACCTTCGCGCCCTCGCGCGCGAGCTTCAGCGCAATCGCCCGCCCGATGCCGCGGCCCGATCCGGAGACGAGCGCGACTTTGCCTTGCAGTTTCGACATGATCTCTCCTAAAGCGCGATGATGGCTTCGCCGGCGAGCTTGATCTCGCCGTTCTGGTCCTTGGTGGTGAGCGCGAGTTTTGCCCGCTTCTCGCCGCCCTGCTCGATCAGCTCCGTCACCGTGCCCTCGCAGGTCAGCTGGGCGCCGAGCTGGGTAATCGCGGCAAAGCGGGTCGAGAACGAGCGGATGCGCGACGGCGCGACCGCATCCGTCAGCGCCTGGCCGAGATAGCCCATGACCAGCATTCCGTGCGCGAACACGTCCGGAAAGCCGGCCTGCTTGGCGAAGTCGATATCGACATGGATCGGATTGTGATCTCCGGAGGCCCCGCAATACAGCGCGAGGCAATGCCGGGTGATCGGCGGAAATTCCTTGCGGACGATGCGGTCGCCGACCGACGGGATGCTGCTGCTCATGACGGCCTCGCATTGCGCACCACGATGGTGCGCGAGGTATCGGCGACATGCACGCCGGCCTGGTTGGTGACCGCGGTCTCGACCACGATCAGCGTCATCGCCCCGCCCTTCTTCTCGGTCACGCTGGTGACGCGAGGCCGGAACGTCAGGGTGTCGCCAACCACCACAGGCGCGTGATAGTCGAACCGCTGCTCGCCATGCAGCACGCGGGCGAGATCGATGCCGAGCGCGGTCAGGAACTCGAACGCATCAGGCGCATCCATCATCTCCAGACAGAACAGATAGGTCGGCGGCACCGGCGCCGCTGCCCCGTTGCGATAGACCGCATTGGTCTCGCCGAGCGTATTGAGGAAGAAGCGCAGGCGCCCCGGCTCGACGCGCGCGGTCACGGGCGTAAACGCACGCCCGACGGCGGATTGATCGACCATGGGCTGCCTCAGGCGCGTTCGTAGAGCGTCACGACGCAGGCGCCGCCGAGGCCGAGATTGTGCTGCAGCCCGAGCCGCGCGCCCTCCACTTGCGTCGCCGCGGCCGTGCCGCGCAGCTGCCGCGTCAACTCGTAGCACTGCGCAAGCCCGGTGGCGCCGAGCGGATGGCCCTTCGACAGCAGTCCGCCGGACGGGTTGGTGACGATCCTGCCTCCGTAGGTATTGTCGCCGTCATCGATGAATTTCGCGGCCTCGCCCTCGCCGCACAGGCCGAGCCCCTCATAGGTGATCAGCTCATTATGGGCGAAGCAGTCGTGCAGCTCGACGACGTCGAGATCATCAGGCCCGATGCCGGCCGCCTCATAGACCTTCTTCGCGGCATCGCGCGCCATGTCGTAGCCGACCACCTGCATCATGTCGGAGGCACCGAAGGTCGACGGCGTATCGGTCGTCATCGCCTGCGCTGCAATGCGGACGCTCTTGTTGAGGCCGTGCTGGTCGGCGAATTTCTCCGAGACCAGGATCGCGGCGGCGCCGCCGCAGGTCGGCGGGCACGCCATCAGCCGCGTCATCACGCCGGGCCAGATCACCTGGTCGTTCATGACGTCGTCGGCGGTGACTTCTTTCCGGAACAGCGCCAGCGGATTGTTCTTGGCGTGACGGCTCGCCTTGGCGCGCACTTTTGCAAACGCGGAGAGCGGCGTACCGTATTTCTTCATGTGACTGAGGCCGGCACCGCCGAAATAGCGCAGCGCCAGCGGCACGCCGGGCGCATCGACGAGTTTGTCGGCGGCAGCGTCGAAATCGTCGAACGCGCTGGGGCGGTCGGTGAACACGGCCCCGAGCGCGCCGGGCTTCATCTGCTCGAAGCCGAGCGCCATCACGCAATCGGCGGCGCCTGACTCGATCGCCTGCCGCGCCAGGAACAGCGCGGTGGAGCCGGTCGAGCAGTTGTTGTTGACGTTGACGATCGGGATGCCGGTCATGCCGACCGGATAGAGCGCGCGCTGGCCGCAGGTGGAGTCGCCATAGACATAGCCGACATAGGCCTGCTGCACACGGCCGTAATCGAGCCCGGCGTCAGTGAGCGCGAGCTTGGCTGCCTCGGCGCCCATCACATGATACGGCGCGTTGGCGCCGGGCTTGACGAACGGGATCATGCCGACCCCGGCAACATAGGTGCGTGACGTCATCGCGGATCCTCCCGGAAATTACCCACTGGACTATTTATTACCCATGGGTAATATACGGGCACCCTTCCGGAGTCAATGCGACAACAGCCACGCGATGGACGCCCGCTTCCCCCCTTCCAACACCGAGTCGCCGTGGCTGCCGTTCGAGAGCCGGCGCCGCGCCCGCGACGAGAAGCGCGAAGCCGTGTTGCGCGCCGCCGTGCAGCTGTTCCTCGAGCAGGGTTATCACCGCGCCACGCTGAACGACGTCGCCAAGCGGCTGAACATCACCAAGCCCGCGCTCTACAATTATTTCCGCGGCAAGGACGAGATCCTGTTCGAGTGCTGGTCGATCGGCCACGAACTGGTCGACGAATGCATTGCCGAGACCTCGGCCGGCGCCGGCAGCGGCCTCGACAAGCTGCGCAAGCTCACCATTCGCTACGCCGAGCTGATGACGACGGACTACGGCAAGAGCCTGGTCCGCTTCGATCTCCGCGATCTCAGCGAGCACAATCGCAAGACCGTGCAGACCGCGAAGCGACGGATCGACCGCGCCTTCCGCGACTATATCGCCGCTGGCATCGCGGACGGTTCGGTGAAACCCTGCGACCCGAAGCTCGCAGCGTTTGCGATCGCGGGTTCGCTGAACTGGATCGGACACTGGTTCCAGCCCGGCGGTGAGCTGACCGGACGCGCCGTCGCCGAGGAATTCGCGATCCGCCTCACCGACGGCATCGCCAAAACAACAACGCGCAAAGCAGCCGTTCCGGCTGCAGAGAAGGCGGACAAACCGCCTCGCAAGAGAAACGTGGGAAACGCATCAAGGGAGGACGGGAGTGAACATCACACACGGGCTGCGGCGGGCGCTGCAAGTCAATCCAAACGGGCTCGCGGTCGTCTGCGGTGAGCGGCGGCGCAACTGGCGCGAGGTCGGTACTCGCGTCGCCCGCCTCGCCGCCGCGATCCGCTCGCTTGGCGCCGATAACGGCGACCGCGTCGCAATCCTGTCGCTGAACTCCGACCGCTATCTCGAACTCTATCTGGCCGTCGGCTGGGCCGGCGCCGTGATCGTGCCGCTCAACATCCGCTGGTCGCCGATCGAGAACGAGGACGCGCTGCGCGATTGCCGCGCCACGATCCTGTTCGTCGACAAGGCGTTTGCGCCGGTCGGCACGACGCTCGCCAAGACCATCCCCGGCCTCAAGCTGGTCTATGCCGACGAAGGCGGGACGCCGGCGGGCATGGAGAACTACGAGACACTGATCGCGCGCAGTGAGCCCATTCCGGACGCGATGCGCACCCGCGACGACCTCGCCGGCATCTTCTACACCGGCGGCACCACCGGCCGCTCCAAGGGCGTGATGCTGAGCCACGGCAATCTGATGGCCAATGCGCTGAACGCACTCGGCGAGGGCCTGTGGCCGGGCACCTCGATCTATCTGCACGCCGCGCCGATGTTCCACCTCGCCAACGGTGCAGCGATGTATTCGGTGCTGCTGTCCGGCGGCTCCAATGTGGTGATCCAGGGCTTTACGCCCGACGGCGTCGCAAGCGCCGTGCAGAAGGAACGCATCACCGACGTGCTGCTGGTGCCGACCATGATCCAGATGTTCGTCGATCACCCGATGCTCGGCAACTACGACCTCTCGTCGCTGAAGCGGATCTCCTACGGCGCCTCCGTGATCAGCGACGCCGTGATGATGCGCGCCATGAAAGCGCTGCCGCATGTCGAGTTCACCCAGGCCTATGGCATGACCGAGCTGTCGCCGATCGCGACGCTGCTGCACTGGAAGGAGCATATGGGGGACGGCCGCGCCAAGGGCCGGCATCGCGGCGCCGGTCGCGCCACGCTGGGCGCCGAGGTCAAGATCGTCGATGCCGACGACAAGGTCGTGCCTTTGGGCACCGTCGGCGAGATCGCGGTGCGCGGCGATATGGTCATGATGGGCTATTGGGAGCGGCCGGAGGAAACCGCGCGCGCCGTGATCGACGGCTGGATGCACACCGGCGACGGCGGCTACATGGACGAGGACGGCTTCGTCTACGTGGTCGACCGCGTCAAGGACATGATCATCTCCGGCGGCGAGAACGTCTATTCGGCCGAGGTCGAGAATGCGCTGGCCCAGCATCCGGCGGTGGCGCAATGCGCCGTGATCGGCATCCCGAACGAGCGCTGGGGCGAGCAGGTCCACGCCGTCGTGGTGATGAAGAGCGGCACCAGCGCCACGCCGGACGAACTGATGGAGCACTGCAAGTCGCTGATCGCCGGCTACAAATGCCCGCGCAGCGTCGACATCACGGCAACTCCGCTGCCGCTCTCCGGCGCCGGCAAGATCCTGAAGCGCGAGCTGCGCAAACCGTATTGGGAAAACCGCGAGCGGCGCGTGAGCTGATCGCTGCTCAGACTTAGTTCGCGTCATTTCGGGGCATGCGAAGCATGAACCCGGAATCTCGAGATTCCGGGCTCGATGCTCCGCATCGCCCCGGAATGACAGGGTCCTCATGAAGCCATTCGGCCGCGGACGTTGACATCGGAGCACACGACCGATTGGATCAATCTGAGATTCAATCCAGCGAGTTCCGATGTCCGCACCTGATACCAACGCCGACGGCAAACCCCGCCGCCTGATGCACCGCCGCTCCGTCGAATGTCTCGGCTATCTCCGTGACGACGGGCTGTGGGAGGTCGAGGCGCGGCTGGTCGACACCAAGCCGTATGCGCGGCAGGACAAGCATCGCGGCCTGCAGCAGCCCGAGGATCCCGTGCACGACATCAGGCTGCGGCTCGCGGTCGACGACAGTTTCACGATCCGCGAGACCGGCACCACGATGGCCTCGACGCCCTACCCGTCCTGCATCGACGTCGAAGGCATTCTGCAGCGCCTGGTCGGCGAGCGCATCGGCAAGGGCTGGCGCGATCTGGTCCGCCACAAGATCGGCAAGCTCGAGACCTGCACCCATCTCGCCGAGTTGCTGGGCCCCGCGGTGACGACGCTGTTCCAGACCGCGACCTCCGGCAAGGACCCGCAGGGGCGCGGCGCGCTCGATCACCAGCAGGGCGTCACTGAGCCACCGTTCTTCGTCGGCGGCTGCTATTCGTGGCGGCTGGACGGCCCCGTCGTGGCCGAGACTTTTCCGCAGTTCGCGAAGAAGCCTGTCGAGGTGAAGCAGGGTTCGTGAGTGACGCCCCGGCGCAGCCCACGGATACTCTGAGAACATCAGGGGGTGAACGTGGAGAAATACGGCGCCGGGTCGATTGTCGTCTCGGATTATGATCCCAACTGGCCCGCCTTGTTCACGCAGGAGCGCACGCGGATCGCGCAGGCTCTCGGCGCGTTCGCATTGGCCATCGAGCATGTCGGCAGCACGGCCGTCCCAGGTCTCCCGTCAAAACCCATCATCGACCTGCTGGTTGGCGTGCGAAGCCTCGAAGAGGGCGAGCAACACTGCATCAAGCCGCTGGAGGCGCTCGGCTATACCTACATGCCTGAATATGCATCGTGGATCCCCGGCGAGTTGTTCTTCCGCAAGGGGCCGCCGGGTCCGTGGACCCACCATCTGCACATGATGGAGCCGTCGCATCCGAATTGGGAAGCGCGCCTGGTGTTTCGCGATTATCTGCGCGCTCACGGCGAGTCGGCCCGCGCCTACGCCGACATCAAGCGGGCCCTCGCCGCCGCCTCACAAGACGACATCGAAGCCTATCGGACCGGCAAGGATGCTTTCGTCGAGGAGACCACAGCCAAGGCGCGTGCGTGGCGCGCAGCGGCAAGAGCCCGATAGCACAAGCGGACCTCGGCAAGCCTGCACGTTCCTTGCCGAACAAGACCCTCGCAATTGGCTGCGCGCCAACCAGCCCTGCGTCGCGATGGGTTGATCCATCCTGGGAGCTAACGTACTCGTCCGGGCATGAACGAACACAAGGCCGGCGCCAAGCCGGCAGCCCTTCCTGACAAAAAAGCCATTCTGCTCGGGGTCGCATGCGGTCTCGGCGCGGCGCTGTGCTGGGCTCTCGGCTTCGTGGCGACCCGGCACGGCCTGAAGGTCGGGTTTACGCCGGTGGACCTCTTGATGCATCGCTTCCTGTGGTCGGGCATCGTGTTCATCCCGCTCGTTGTGCGCGCCGGCCTGAAAGACCTCTGCGGCATCGGATGGGGCCGCGGCATGGCGCTGATGATGCTGGGCGGGCCGGTGATGTCGCTGATCAGCTATGCCGGCTTCGTGTTCGTGCCCCTCGGGCACGGCAGCGTGATCCAGCCTTCCTGCGCGACCCTGGGCGGACTGTTTCTCGCGGTCGTCCTGCTGAAGGAACAGATTTCACCCTCCCGGGTCGCCGGGGCCGTCGTCATCGTTGTCGGCCTTGCCGTGATCGGCAGCGAGTCGATCGGCCACATGGGATTGAGCGCCGTGATGGGCGATTTGATCTTCGTTACGACCGGATTGATGTTTGCGGGCTTCGCCACGCTGGTGCGCTATTGGCGCGTGTCTGCGTTCTCGGTGGCGACCGTCATCAGCGTGCTGTCGCTCTCGCTGTTTCCGCTGTATGCCGCCTCGGGCGGGCTGGCGCGCGATGCGGCCATCGGCCTGCACGAGAATGCGCTGCAAGCCGTCGCCCAGGGTATCCTGGCCGGACCCGCAGCCATGTATCTGTTCGCGCTGTCGATCCAGCGGCTCGGCGTGGCCCGCGCGGCCGTATTTCCCGCGACCGTGCCGGTGCTTACCTTGCTGCTGGGATGGCTGCTGATCGGCGAGCCGCCGACGACCTTGCAGGCGGCCGGATTGGTCACGGTGTCGGCCGGGTTCTATCTTGCGCAACGTCAGAGCTAGCACGTCGGGTGGCTACCCCACCCTAAGAGATCACGCAGCGGCGGAATGCTCGCGCACGGCCTGCGGCGGGTTGCGGAAGCCGATTGCGATCCGGTTGTAGGTGTTCATCAGACCGATCGCGACGGTCAAGTCGACCAGTTGCTTCTCGCTGAACACCGCGCGAGCCGCTTCATACACGTCATCCGGGATCGCCGTCTCCGCCACGCGCGTGACGGTTTCGGCCCAGGCCAGCGCCGCACGCTCCTCGGCGCCGAACAGCACCTCCGCCTCGCGCCAGACCTGCAGCAGCGCCAGCTTCTCGATCGCAACGCCCATTTTCTGCAAGCTGCGCGTATGCATGTCGAGGCAATAGGCGCAGCCGTTGATCTGCGAGATGCGCAGGTAGACGAGCTCGATCAGCGCCGCCGGGAGGCCGCATTGCGTGAGGTAGCCGTAGACGCCGCCGAGCGCCTTGATGCCGGCGGGCGCGACCTTGTTGTAATCGATGCGCATGCTCACGGCTTGTGCCCTTCCTTGTCGAAAACGGTCAGCGCCTTGTCGTTGCTGTCGACGACGAACACCGCGAGGATCTTGGCCGGCTCGGTCGCGCTGGCGTTTCGCCCGAGCACGTGATGGGCGCCGGGCGGCTCGAAGAAGCTGTCCCCGGCCCGATAGATGTGCGCGGCCTCGCCCTCCAGCTGGCTCTCGATCGCGCCCTGCAGAACGTAGACGTAGAGAAATGCCGATTTGGCATGATGATGCGGCGCCGAGGGCTCGCCCGGCGGGAAGTTGACCTCGACCGCGATCAGCGACTTGCCAGGAATATTGGTGATGGCGTGCTCGAATTTCGGCGTCACCGATTGCGCCACAGCGGGGGTTGCAAGCGCGGCGCAGGCCAGCAGCGTCGTCCATAGAATCTTCATCAGGTGCCTCCATTGCTGTCGGAAAAATGCGGACGCGCGGGCCTGAAAAGAAGCACCAAGAATGGACCGAATTGGTGTACCACGGGCCATGCCCAACCCGCTTCCCATCGCGCTCGACCGCTCGGCAAGGACGCCGCTCTCCGAGCAGATCCACAAGGCGATTGCGGCGGCGATCGACAGTGGCGTGTTGGTGCCGGGCGCCCGGTTGCCGTCATGGCTCGATCTCGCCGCGCAGCTCGGCGTTGCGCGGGGCACCGTGCGCGCGGCCTACGACAAGCTGTCGGATGCCCAGCACATCGTGTCGTCGAAGGCGAACGGCACCACCGTCGCCAGGCGGCCGCGGAAGATTGCAAAACCCGATGCGCCGATCGCTCCCGGATCGGTCGTAGAGATGTTTCATG
This sequence comes from Bradyrhizobium sp. ma5, assembly GCF_042258955.1. Taxonomy (NCBI): domain Bacteria; kingdom Pseudomonadati; phylum Pseudomonadota; class Alphaproteobacteria; order Hyphomicrobiales; family Nitrobacteraceae; genus Bradyrhizobium; species Bradyrhizobium sp. ma5. The sequence goes on along the minus strand of NZ_CP170156.1, from coordinate 3,819,680 downwards.
ACCTGAGCGGTCAGGGCCACTTCCGGATGGGCGTTCCCGCGCAGGACGCGCTCCCAGCAAAGCTACTGGCGCGAATCCGCGCCCGCGCCGTGCGGGCGGAATTGAGCGCGGTGACCCGCACCATCGATCCGCGCGGCGAGCTCGAACTGCGGCGGGAGATCGCGGCGCACCTCGCGATCGCGCGCGGCCTCGAATGCTCGCCAGCGCAGATCGTCATCACGTCGGGCTTCACCGGCGGGCTTGGCCTCGCGCTCCGCGTGCTCGGCCTTGAAGGCCGCCGCGCATGGATGGAAGACCCGGGATTTCCATTGACCCGAAAGGGGCTCGAGCTCGCCCGGCTTGAGCCGGTGCCGATCCCGGTCGACGGCGACGGCCTCGATGTCGACCATGGCCTCAGGCACGCGCCCGACGCGGCGCTCGCGGTCGTGACGCCGGGCCAGCAGGCACCGCTCGGCCCGCCATTGTCACTGAAGCGTCGCACGCAATTGTTGGACTGGGCCGCGCAAACCGGCGCTTGGATCATAGAGGACGACTATCTCGGCGAGCTGCAGCTCGATGGCCGCGCCGCGCCCGCGCTTGCCTCGCTCGATCGTGCCGGCCGTGTGATCCATCTCGGCTCCTTCAGCAAGACCATCTCGCCGACGCTGCGGCTCGGCTTCCTGGTTGCGCCCGAACAATTGGCCGCGCAGTTCGCCGATGTCGCGACATGCCTTGCCCCTGCTCCGGGACCGGCCGTGCAACTTTCCACCGCGGAGTTCATGCGCGACGGCCACTACATCCGCCATCTCCGGCGCACCAAGCGGACCTATGGCGAGCGCCGCGACGCGCTGACGGCTGCGCTGCGACCGTGGAGCAACGATGTGCGGGTTGCCGGCCTCGCGGTCATGCTGGCGCTGCCCGACAACGCCGACGATATCGCGATTGCGCGGCAGGTGCTGGCGCATGGGCTGGCGCCCGCCCCGCTCTCGCCCTGGTATCTCGCACCGAAACGCGCGCAGCCCGGTTTGCTGCTCGGCATCGCAACCGTGCCCGATCGCGGGATTCAGGCCGCCTGCAAGCGCCTGTTCGAAGCGATCCGCGCCGAAGGTCGCACTCAGGGCGCGTCTGCGTCGCGCCGCGTCAGGAAATCCGCAGCCCGGTGAGCGCAAGGCTCAACGCCTTGAGCCGTTTGCGCGCCTCGGCGTCATAGGCCTGGGCATGGGCGCGGGCCTCGCGCTTGCCGTCGAAGAACAGCCCGCTCTTGCCCGCGACGTCGTCGTCCTGAACCAGACGCAGGATGGCGTCGCCGCCCTGCTCGACGGTCGAGATCGGCGTCGCGCCGCTGGCGCGCACCATGGTCGTGTTCATGTAGGTCGCCGGATGCAGCGAATTGACGGTCACCCCGCTGCCTTCGAGCTCGGCGGCGAGGTCGATGGTGAACATGATCTGCGACAGCTTGCTCTGCGCATAGGCGCGGGCGCCACTGTAGTTCTTGGTGATCATCACATCGCCGAAATCGATCGGGTGCTGGCCGAGCGATGCGACATTGACGATGCGCGCCGGCTTGCTCGCCTTCAGCCGCGGCAGCAAGAGATGCGCGAGCAGGAAGCCGGCGAGATAGTTCACCGCGAAGCGCAGCTCGTGGCCGTCCTTGCTGGTCTGCCGTGCCGGCCCTTCGTTCTGCGAGCCGATGCCGGCGTTGCAAACCAGCACATCAAGGCGCTCCTGATCGTCGAGCACCAGCTGGGCGAACTCGCGGACCTCGGCGAGCGAGGACAGATCGGCCTGATAGAACATCGGCTCGCGGCCGGAGACCCGCTTGATCTCGTCGGCGAGGGTCTGCGCCCGCTTGGTATCGCGGCCGTGGATCAGGACCCGGGCGCCGGCAGACGCCAGCTTCATCGCCACGTAGCGGCCGACGCCATCGGTGGAACCGGTGATCAGCACGGTCTTGCCTGCCATATTCATGGACATCGCCCTTCGGTCGTTCTCCCAGCGCTGCCAGCAAAGATAAATGCGCTGGCCGAACATTGCCATGGCATGCCGCGACGCGATCAGCCCCAAAACGGCGCCGAAATGGCCCGCTCACAGCCCTCTTCCACGGCCACCAGGTGCGCAGTCTGTCGCGCGGCCTGCGGTCGCGCGGCGCCGCGCCGCGCGTCAACGTGAATGCATTCTGATAACGTCGGGATGAACAAGGCCGGGATCGGCAAGGGTCGGCAAGAATCGGAATGTCCTCGACCATTCCAGACAGGTTCTCCCGGAAAGCTCCCTCGCTGGAGCCGTTCGGCATGCTGCTGTTATTCGCGGTGCTGACCGCGCTGCCGATCATCCTGACCGTTGGTCTGGTTGAGCCCGCACTCGTGCTGCCCGCGCTCAGCCTGGTGTTGTTCGCAGAGGCAGCCATAGCCGCGCTTGCGGCGCGCGTGATCCACACGCGTGCAAGCGTGGCGAACCTCACGCTGTGGGATCTTGCCGGAGCATTCACCTTCATGGGATGTGCGGCGGCGATCCTCGGCGAGCCGGATCAGGCGGCGCTGTTCTTCGAGGAACAGGCGGCGCTGCGTCCGGTATCACGACCGTAATCCCAGGCCGGGCCCCTCTGGCAGCCACAAGCTGCGATGTCGGACTGGAACTCAGTTGGAGTGGCCCTGCTTCGACCCGCGACGCGGACACGCGCCGCGGCGGATTCGCCGTCTGCATGGCGGCGGCGTCGAAACGGTCCACTCCCCGACCTCAAGGGGAGCATTGCTCATGTCCGAACTGTTTTCACTCGACGCCCTCAGCGCCTTGCTGCAGGTCGTCGTCATCGACCTCGTGCTGGCCGGCGACAACGCCGTCGTGATCGGCCTCGCCGCGGCCGGCCTGCCGGCGCAGCAACGCGGCAAGGCGATCCTGATCGGCATCGCGGCCGCGACGCTGCTGCGCATCCTGTTTGCGCTCCTCACCACGCAACTGATGCAGATCGTCGGCCTGCTGCTGGCCGGCGGCATCCTGCTGCTGTGGGTGTGCTGGAAGATGTGGCGCGAGCTGCGCGCCACCGCGCAGGAGACCGCGGCCGAACATGCCGCCGATGGCGCGGAAGGACAGCGCAAGACGCTGTGGCAGGCCACGACCCAGATCATCATAGCCGACGTCTCGATGTCGCTCGACAACGTGCTCGCGGTCGCCGGCGCGGCGCGCGAGCAGCCGATCGTGCTGGTGTTCGGCCTTGCGCTCTCGATCGCGATGATGGGCGCGGCCGCGACCTTCATCGCTCGGCTGCTGCAAAACCACCGCTGGATCGCCTATGTCGGCCTCGCCGTGATCCTCTACGTCGCCGTCGACATGACCATTCGCGGCGCATCCGAGATCGCGAAGGTCGCGCCGGGCTGACGATCGAAAGCAAAACGGCGGGCCTTTCGGCCCGCCGTTCGGCATATCGAGGACGCGCGTTGCGTCAGTGGATTTCCGCCGAACGCTTCAGCGCGTCCTTCAGCTTCTCGAGGGTAAAGTCCTTGCTGCGCGCGATATCCAGGATCGGGGTCTCGCGGCGGCCGCAAAGCTCGGCGGTCTCGGGCAGCTTTGCCGCGATCTCATAGGGGATCACGATCGCGCCGTGGCTGTCGGCGTGGATCAGGTCGTCGGAGCGCACCGTCATGCCGGCGACACGGACCTCGCCGCCAAAGCTTTCCGCATGCACCCAGGCGTGCGACGGGCCGATCGAGCCGGCCAGCGCCTGGAAGCCCGGCGCCCATTGCGGGATGTCGCGGATCGAGCCGTCGGTGATGACGCCGAGGCAGCCGAGCGCCTTGTGCACCGCGCTCTGCACCTCGCCCCAGAATGCGCCGTAGCCGACGTCGGGCCCGTCGATGTCCTGGATCACGGAGATGCGCGGACCGAAGCCGGAGCCGACATATTCATAATAGTCGATGCGGCGCTTCGACTGCTCCTCGGCCGAGAGGCCGGACTTCAGCACCGAGCGGATCGCGACCGTGCGCGCGTAGCCGACGATCGGCGGCAAGGTCGGGAACGGGCAGACCAGCGGCTTCACGGTGTAGCCGATCAGACGGCGCTCCGGCGCGACGATCTCCATCGCATTGCAGATCGTCGGCGTGTCGTAGCGCGCCAACGCCTCGAGGACGGAAGCAGGCAGCGGGGCGGAAGCGGATGTCACGGCGTTTCTCTCCTGATTTTTGGCGTTCGCTGGGCCGTCTCAGCCTATAGCCGAGATCGCAGGCGAACCCAACCGAGCCACGCTCATGGCTGATATTTGGGAGAAGACGCACACATCGCCCTATGACCGTCACCCTGAGGTGGCCGCTTCTTCAGCGGCCCTCGAAGGGTCGACGGCCCCAGCTGGTGGCCGTGCATCCTTCGAGGCTCGCTTCGCTCGCACCTCAGGATGACGGATCAGGGAGAAGCACCTCAATGCAAATGCGTCGGACGATCGTCGTTGTCAGCATCCGCGACCGGCGCCGCGTAAGGAGCAGCGGCTTGCGCCGCCACCGGCGCACTCGCCCCTTGCGTCTGCGCCGCAAGCTGACGCTCCTGGTCGCGATACGACTTCCAGCCCCAGGGCAGGCTGATCAGATAGGCGACCGAGCCCGCCGACAGGATGTGCCAGGGGTAGCCGATCAGCAGCGCGACGAAGAACACCACCGACACGAACACCGGCAGCACCATTTCCGGCGGCACGCGCATCTTCACGGTCTTGCCGGAGAACACCGGCAGCCGCGACACCATCAGGAAGGCGATCAAGAGTGTGTAGAACGCCGTCAGCGTCGCCGGCGGCATCGGCACGCCCAGGAAGGCGAGATAGATCGGCAGCAGCACGGTGATCGCGCCGGCCGGCGCCGGCACGCCCGTGAAGTAATTGGCCGCGAAGGCCGGCTTGTTCGGATCGTCGATCGAGGCGTTGAAGCGCGCCAGCCGCAGGCCGCCGGAGATCGCAAACACCATCGCGGCGATCCAGCCGCCATTATTCAATTCATGCAGCTGCCAGAAATACAGGATCAGGCCCGGCGCGACGCCGAAATTGACGAAGTCGGCGAGGCTGTCGAGCTCGGCGCCGAATTTCGACTGGCCCTTGATCATGCGCGCCACGCGGCCATCGATGCCGTCGAGGATCGCGGCGAACACAATGGCGGCGACCGCGAGCTCCATCCGCCCTTCCGTCGACAGCCGGATCGCGGTGAGGCCGGCGCAGATCGCCAGCAGCGTGATCATGTTCGGCACGAGCATCCGCACCGGGATCGGGCGGAACCGGCGGCGGCGCAACTCGCTGGAATTGGGATCAAAGGGCATCATGGTTTGCAATATAGCAAGCATGGCCCGGCTCCGCCATTGGCGCCGGAACCGGCTGATCGTGCGGGCGAAAGAGAGTTAACCGCCTCATAGGCGTGCCAATTCCCTGCTCGTCAAGCCCGGCCTCGTGCCGGGCATCCACGTCTTTGCGCCCATCACACGACAAGACGTGGATGGCCGGGACAAGCCCGGCCATGACGAAAACTCGGTCCAGAGGATTCCGCGCAATCAATCGGCGCGGTAGGTGCGGCCCGGGTCGGCGTTGCGGAAATCCGCCAGAATGGTCTCGCCGGCAACCGCGGTCTGGCCTTCCGAGACCAGCGCCTTGGTGCCTTCAGGCAGATAGACGTCGAGCCGCGAGCCGAAGCGGATCAGACCGAAGCGCTCGCCGGCGCCGATCGACTGGCCTTCCTTGACGAAGCAGACGATGCGGCGCGCCACGAGGCCGGCGATCTGGACCACGCCGATGCGACCATTGGCGCCCGAGATCACCAGCGAGTTGCGCTCATTGTCCTCGCTCGCCTTGTCTAGCTCGGCATTGATGAAGGCGCCGGGCCGGTAGGCGATGCGGTCGATGCGGCCGGCCACCGGGCTGCGGTTCACGTGGCAGTTGAACACGCTCATGAACACCGAGACCCGCGGCAGCGGCTTGTCGCCAAGGCCAAGCTCGGCCGGCGGCAGCGCCTGCACCACCATGGAGACGCGGCCATCGGCCGGCGACACCACGATGCCGTCGCGCAGCGGCGTCACGCGGACGGGATCGCGGAAGAACAGAGCGCACCAGACCGTGAGCAGCGTCCCGATCCAGCCCAGCGGGGTCCAGATCCAGAACAGGATCAGGCTCGCCAGGGCGAAGCCGCCGATGAACGGATAGCCCTCGGGGTGGATCGGCGGGATCTGCGCGCGGATGGAATTGGCGATCGACATCAGAGCTCGCTTGCGTTTCCCCGCCCCGTTTGGCGGGAGAGGCCCTAAATCGACTATTCCGCGGCGGTCGGCAAGGGTTTCTCACCCTCAACGGGGGTGGAATCCTCCGACGAATCGGTGACCACCGGCGGCAGGCGATTCGGCGCGCTGCCGTCGTCATCGACCTGGGCGAGCCGTTCGCGGGCCTCCTCGGCCTCGCGCTGCCGGTTCCACATGCTGGCATAGAGGCCGCCCGAGGCCAAAAGCCGCGCGTGGGTGCCGCGCTCGGCGATCCGGCCCTGGTCCAGCACGATGATCTCGTCGGCGCCGACAATGGTCGAGAGCCGATGCGCGATCACCAGCGAAGTGCGGTTGCGAGACACCCGCTCCAGCGCGCCCTGGATCTCGTGCTCGGTGTGACTGTCGAGCGCGGAGGTCGCCTCGTCCAGCACCAGGATCGGCGGCGCCTTCAGCACCGTGCGCGCGATCGCGACGCGCTGCTTCTCGCCGCCGGAGAGTTTCAGGCCGCGCTCGCCGACCTGGGTCTCGTAGCCCTGCGGCGACATCCGGATGAAGCCGTCGATCTGCGCCAGCCGCGCCGCCTCCTCCACCTCGCCGTCGCCGGCATCCCAGCGGCCGTAGCGGATGTTGTAGCGGATGGTGTCGTTGAACAGCACGGTGTCCTGCGGCACCATGCCGATCGCCGACCGCAGCGAGGTCTGCGTCACATTCTTGATGTCCTGGCCGTCGATCAGGATGCGGCCGCTCGAGACATCATAGAGCCGGAACAACAGCCGCGAGATCGTCGACTTGCCGGCGCCGGAGGGACCGACGATCGCGACCGTCTTGCCGGCCGGCACCTCGAAGCTCAGGCCTTTCAGGATCTGGCGATCGGGCTCATAGGCGAAGCGGACGTCCTCGAAGCGCACGCTGCCTGTGGACACCACGAGCGGCTTGGCGCCCGGCATGTCCTTCACCTCGGCATCGCGCGCCAGCACGTCGAACATCTTCTCGATGTCGATGATCGCCTGCTTGATCTCGCGATACACCATGCCCATGAAGTTCAGCGGCTGGTAGAGCTGGATCATCATCGAGTTGATCAGCACGAAGTCGCCGACGGTGTGGGTGCCGTTGCGGATGCCGAACGCGCACATCAGCATGGTCGCGGTCAGGCCCGCGGTGAAGATGATCGCCTGCCCGGTGTTGAGCACAGCGAGCGAAGTGTAGGTCTTCACGCTGGCCTGCTCGTAGCGCTCCATCGAGCGGTCGTAGCGCCCTGCCTCGCGCTCCTCGGCGCCGAAATACTTCACCGTCTCGTAGTTGAGCAGCGAGTCGATCGCCTTGGTGTTCGCCTCGGTATCGGAATCGTTCATCTTGCGGCGGATCTCGATCCGCCACTCGGTCGCGATGTAGGTGTAGTACATGAACACGACTACCGTGATCAGCACCGCAAGCACATAGCGCCAGTCGAACTGCCAGAGCAGCACCGCCGCCAGCAGGGTGACCTCGACGATGGTCGGGATCAGCTGCAGGATCACCATCCGCACAATAGTCTCGATGCCGGAGCGACCGCGCTCCAGTACGCGGGTCAGGCCGCCGGTCTTGCGCTCGAGATGGAAGCGCAGCGACAGCTCGTGCATGTGCACGAAGGTGATGTAGGCGAGCCGCCGCACCGCGTGCATCGCGACGCGGGCGAAGATGCCATCGCGCCACTGCGTCAGCACCGCCATGATGATGCGCACCGCGCCGTAGCTGATCGTCATCAGCACCGGCGAGGCGATCAGCCAGACCATCCAGTTCGAGGAAGCGACTGGCGCCGAGCCCGTGCCGTTCAGCGCGTCGATCGCCCATTTGAAGGTGAACGGCACCGACAGCGTCGCGAGCTTGGCGAACAGCAGCAGCACCACCGACCAGATGACGCGCATCTTCAAATCGGCGCGATCGCCGGGCCAGATGTAGGGCCAGAGATGAACGAGGGTGCCGAGCAGCGTCCCCTTCTCGGCCGCCGAGGTCGTGGCCGCGGGCTGATCGGCCGCCGTCACAGTCTGTTGCGGCGGCACCATCAGGAGCCCGCTCGCGACGTCATGGCGCGGCGGTCCGCGGCCACATCTTTTCCACGATTTGCCATTGTGCCCGTCATATAGATCGTTTCAACGTGGCGTACAGGCTTATGACGAAAATTGTTCGCGATTCGCGGGAATTTACGGGATTTTTTGGCTCTCAATCCCCATATGCTAGTCTTGACCCTGTTTACGCTGCAGTGCCACAAGGATCGTATGAACCAAATCAAGACTGTCTGTGTTTATTGCGGCTCCGGCCCCGGTAACAATCCCCGCTTCGTTGAAGCTGCCGTCGCGCTCGGCAAGGCCTTTGCCGAAAACAACGTGCGCCTGGTCTATGGCGGCGGTTCGATCGGCCTGATGGGTGCGGTCGCGAAATCCACGCTCGATCATGGCGGCTCCGTCACCGGCATCATTCCGGAATTCCTGCGGGCGCGCGAGAATGCGCTGACCTCGGTGCAGGAGATGATCGTCACCCCCGACATGCATGAGCGCAAGCGGCTGATGTTCGAGCGCTCCGATGCGTTCGTCGCGTTGCCCGGCGGCATCGGCACGCTGGAGGAACTGGTCGAGCAACTGACCTGGCAGCAGCTCGGCCGTCATCACAAGCCGATCCTGCTCGCCAACATCGACAATTTCTGGGAGCCCCTGCTCTCGCTGCTCAGCCACATGCGCACGACCGAGTTCATCCGCCCGACGCTGCCGATCAACGTGCTGATGGCCGACCGCGTCGACGACATCCTGCCGCGGCTGCGTTCCGCGGTGGCCGGCAAGCCGGCGGCCGCGAAGGAGCTTGCGCCCGAAGTGGCGCGGCGGCTTTAAACGATCGAGCGCACGAAACCATCCCCGTCATCCTGAGGTGCGAGCGGAGCGAGCCTCCAGCGACAAAGGCGAAGCCTTTGCGCGGGGATGACGGATTGAGAGAGGCACTCGTCCCCGTCCAAATCACTCGCTCGGAAACGTCACAGCCTCGATGCGGTTGCCGTCGGGGTCGAGGACGAAGGCGGCGTAGTAGCGCACGCGGTCGTGCGGGCGCAGGCCCGGTGGACCATCGGACTGGCCACCGGAAGCCAGCGCCACGGCATGGAACGCATCGACCTCGGCGGTAGTCTTCGCGCGCATGCAGATGTGCGTGCCGCTCTCATGCGCGACCTGCGCCATCGTGGCGCGCAGATTGATCCAGAATTCGGGATAGGCCTTGCCAAAGCCGATCGTCGCCGGTCGCGTAACGAGGCGGCTCAGGCCAAGCGCGGCCAGCGTCGGCTCATAGAACCGCGCGGCGCGTTCGAGATCGCGGACGCCGACGGAGACGTGGTCGATCATGAAAACCTCTCCCCTGTCATTCCGGGATGGTCCGCAGGACCAGACCCGGAATCTCGAGATTCCGGGTTCGATGCTTCGCATCGCCCCGGAATGACGGATCAATCGCTCAAGCTTGCGCGCCCGACTTCACCAGCTTGTAGAACACCGAATCCATCAGCGCCTGAAACGAGGCGTCGATGATGTTGGGCGAGACGCCGACCGTGGTCCAGCTCTCGCCGGTTTCGTCCTCGCTTTCGATCAGCACGCGCGTAACGGCCTCGGTGCCGCCATTGAGGATACGCACGCGGTAGTCGATCAGCTTCAGGCCATCGATATATTTCTGGTACTTGCCGAGGTCCTTGCGCAGCGCCACGTCGAGTGCGTTGACCGGACCGTTGCCCTCGGCGGCCGAGATCAGCCGCTCGCCGTCGACGTCGACCTTCACCACCGCAAGCGCCATGGTGACGCGCTGGCCGTTGGCGTTGTAGCGCTGCTCAACATTGACGTCGAACTGCTCGACCTTGAAATATTCCGGGACCTTGCCGAGGGTGCGGCGCGCCAGGAGGTCGAACGAGGCGTTCGCCGATTCATAGGCAAAGCCCGCCGCCTCGCGTTCCTTCAGCTCTTCGACCAGGCGCGTCAGCCGCGGATCGCCCTTGTCGTAGACGATGCCGGCGCGGTCGAGTTCGGCCATCACGTTGGAGCGGCCGGCCTGATCGGAGACCAGCACCTTGCGGTGGTTGCCGACAGAATCCGGCAGCACGTGCTCATAGGTCTGCGGATCCTTCATGACAGCGGAGGCATGGATGCCGGTCTTGGTGACGAAGGCGCTCTCGCCGACGTAAGCTGCGTGGCGGTTGGGCGCGCGGTTCAGCATGTCGTCGAGCGTGCGCGACACCTTCATCAGCGTCGCCATCTTCTCGGTGGTGACGCCGATCTCGAACCTGTCGGCAAACTCCTGCTTCAGCTTCAACGTCGGGATCAGCGAGCAGAGATTGGCGTTACCGCAGCGCTCGCCGAGGCCGTTGAGCGTGCCCTGGATCTGCCGCGCACCGGCCCGCACCGCTGCGAGCGAATTGGCCACCGCCTGTTCGGTGTCGTTATGGGCATGAATGCCGACATGGGTGCCGGGCACCTGCTTGACGACATCAGCGACGATGGTCTCGATCTCGTGCGGCATGGTGCCGCCATTGGTGTCACACAGCACCACCCAGCGCGCGCCGGCTTGATAGGCCGCTGTGGCGCAGGCAAGCGCATAGTCGCGGTCCTCCTTGTAGCCGTCGAAGAAATGCTCGCAGTCGACCATCACCTCGCGGCCGAGCTCCTTGGCGGCCGCGACGCTGTCGCGGATCGAGGCGAGGTTCTCCTCGTTGGTGGTCTCGAGCGCGACCCGGACCTGATAGGCGGAGGATTTGGCGACGAAGCAGATCGCATCCGCCTTGGCCTCGAGGATGCCGGCGAGCCCCGGATCGTTCGAAGCCGAACGGCCGGGCCGCCGCGTCATGCCGAACGCGGTGAAGCGCGCATGGTCGAACGCAGGCTTCTTGCTGAAGAACTCGGTGTCGGTCGGATTGGCGCCGGGATAACCGCCCTCGACATAGTCGATGCCGAGCGCGTCGAGCATGCCGGCGATCACCTGCTTGTCCTGCAGCGTGAAATCGACGCCGTTGGTCTGCGCACCGTCACGCAGCGTGGTATCGAACAGATAGAGGCGCTCGCAGCTCATGCGTGGCCTCCGGGCGTGGCAACGCCGTCGAGCGTCTTCTGCATCGTGGTGTTGGCGAGCCATTCGTCGCCGATGGTGACCGTATTGCGCTGCTGCGCGACATAGCCGCGCTTGCGGAAGAATTCGAGCGCGGTGTCGCTGGCATCGACCTTCAGGGCCTTGGTGCCGCGGGCGCTCGCGATCTTCTCTAGCGCATCGCACAGCGCGCTGCCTGCACCCTGCCCGACCGCGCTCGGATGCACATAGAGCATGTCGATGTGATCGGCCCCCTTCAGCGAGGCGAATCCGACCGGCGCGCCCTGCAATGTCGCGATCAGGGTCAGCTGCCCGGCGAGCTTCTTGCCGAAGGCTTCCTCATCGTCTGCGGCCATCGCCCAGGCTTCCTGCTGCGCCTCGCTGTAGTCGTCGCCGGTCAGGTCCATGATCGACGCCGCGAAGATCGACGCCAGCAGCGGCGCATCGTCGGGCAGATACGGGCGCAACGCGGGTGCGGATCGGCTCATCGCGCGACCTCCCAGGTCGTGATCGGCTTTCCTTCGGCATCCTTGCCGTCCTTGATCGCCACGCCCATCGCCGCGAGCTGATCGCGGATCCGGTCGGATTCCTTGAAGTCCTTCCGCGCACGCGCCGCAGTGCGCTCGGCGATCAGCGCCTCGACCGCGGCGGCATCGACGCCGCTAGCCTGCTCCTTGCGGCCCTTCCACGCCGCCGCGCTCTCGGAGAGGAAGCCGAGCAGCCGCAGCGAACCGGCAAATTCCTTGCGGCTCGCTTCACTGCTCGCGGCAGCATTGCGCAAGCTGTGCAGCACGGCCATGGCCTGCGCCGTGTTGAGGTCGTCGCAGAGCGCCTCGACCATCGCCGGCGACGGCGCTCCGGGCTCGGCGTCGGCCGCGACCGCATACCAGTCATCAAGCGTCCTTGCGGCTTCCTCCGCACTCTTCAGCGTCCAGTCCAGCGGCGAACGGTAGTGCGTTCTCAGCATGCTGAGCCGCAGCACCTCGCCCGGCCAATCCGCCAAGAGATCGCGGATCGTGAAGAAGTTGCCGAGCGACTTCGACATCTTCTCGCTTTCGATCTGCAGGAAGCCGTTGTGCATCCAGACATTGGCCATGCGGTCGGTGTGGAACGCGCAGCAAGTCTGCGCGAGCTCGTTCTCATGGTGCGGAAACACCAGGTCGATGCCGCCGCCATGGATGTCGAACTTTTCGCCGAGATGCTTCCAGGCCATCGCCGAGCACTCGATGTGCCAGCCGGGCCGGCCTTCCATCGCAATGCCTGCCGGTGACGGCCAGGACGGCTCGCCGGGCTTCGACGGCTTCCACAGCACGAAGTCGGTGTTGTCGCGCTTGTAGGGTGCAACATCGACGCGGGCGCCCGCGATCATCTCGTCGAGCGAGCGCTTCGACAGCGCGCCGTAGCGCGGCAGCGTGGAGTTAGCCGCATTCATCGCCTGCGGCGAGAACAGCACGTGATCCTCGGCGACATAGGCAAAGCCGCCGGCGACCAGCTTCTCGATGATCGCGCGCATCTCCGGGATGTGCTCGGTCGCGCGCGGCTGCACGGTCGGCGGCAAGCAGCAGAGCGCGGCGACGTCGTCCTGGTACTGCTGATAGGTCAGCTCGGTGACCTTGCGGATCGCCTCGTTCAGGGGCACGCCGGGATAGTCCCGCGCGGCGCGAACGTTGATCTTGTCGTCGACGTCGGTGATGTTGCGGACATAGGTGACGTGATCGGCGCCGTAGCGATGGCGCAGCGCGCGGAACAGCACGTCGAAGACAACAGCGGCCCGACCGTTGCCGATATGGGCGAAGTCGTAGACCGTCGGTCCGCAGGCATACATGCGGACATTATCGGCATCGAGCGGCACGAACGTCCGCTTCTCCCGGGTCAGCGTATCGTAGAGGCGCAAATCCATGGGTACCCATCCCTTGCGGCCGGGCGTCCAGTGATCTCAGGGTGATTGAGAAAAGACGGCCTCAGCCAGCGAATCGCTAGCTCATAATCTCGCGGCAAATGCTGCAGATGGCGAGGTGGCCGTTCATGGTTCCATCGTGTCTCACGGCCCCCTGATCGCGTCAAGGGGCAGTTTTCGGGCGTTATGCAGCGCCCACCGCACCGAAATCACGCCAACGCCCTCTTGGTTAATCATTATTAAGGAATTGGGCGTACGGGAGGGCCAGCGGATTCCCCGCCATTTTCACTGGTGCACCATGCGGCCCATTTCAGCATTGATTGCCTCCACGTTCCTCCTTGTCTCCTCGGCCGCTTTGGCCGACAGCCGCGTTTTCATCGTCGCCAACCAGGCCGACGGATATGGCATCGACCAGTGCCTCGCTCACGGCGACCGCTGCGGCGCCTCCGCCGCCCGCGCCTACTGCCGGTCACGCGATTTTGCGCAGGCCACCAGTTACCGCCGCGTCGATCCCGACGAGATCACCGGCGCGGTTCCGCACGCCGCCAACGAGACCTGCAGTGGCAATAGCTGCGGCGAATACGTCGCCATCACCTGCCAACGCTGAGCCAAGCCGCTGGACAAACGGGGTTATTGCCACACCGGCGCCCCGGAAACGACGTGACGCTGCCCCGAGAAACGGCTATTGCAGCGGCCTTGCCTGCGCGCATTGGCGTTGATCGCCGCGCGGCGTCGTTTTAATGGCCGGATATGCCCAATAGCTCCCGTTCTCGCTTTTCCCGCTGGTTCCTGACTTGCGCCGTGCTGGCGGGCATCGTCCTGCCTGCCGCGGATGCCCTGGCGCAGGTGCCTCCGGGCCCGCCCGGCCCGGCGCCCCAGGGCGCGCAAGCCAATCCGATGTGCGCCCGGCTCGAAGGCCAGCTGGCGGCGATCGACCGTGGCGGCGGCGATCCGGCCAAGGACGAGCAGATCCGCCGCTATCAGGACGCGGCGACCCGGCAGCAGGGCGAACTGGATCGCGTTACCGCGCAGGCCCGGCGGATGGGCTGCGACAGCTCCGGATTCTTGTCCCTCTTCAACAACAACTCGGCGCAGTGCGGACCGGTCAACAACCAGATCCAGCAGATGCGCGCCAATCTCGACCAGATGACTGGAAATCTCGAACGGTTGCGCACCGGCGGGCTCGGCGGCGCCGATCGCGAGAACCAGCGCCGCTCGGTGTTGACCGCGCTGGCGCAGAACAATTGCGGCCCGCAATACGCGGCGGCCGCGCGCGGCCCCGGCAATTTCATCGAGAACCTGTTCGGCGGCGGTGGCGGTGGCAATCCCAACAATCCGCTGCCCCCGCCCGACGCGCAATATGGTGGGCAGTCCGGCACCTTCCGCACCGTCTGCGTCCGCACCTGCGACGGCGCCTACTTCCCGATCTCGTTTGCGACCAGTCAGGCGCGCTTTGCCGCCGACGAGCAGATCTGCAAGGCGCAGTGCCCGGCCGCGGAAGCCAGCCTGTTCGCCTACCGCAATCCCGGCGAAGACATCAACCAGGCGGTCTCGATCAACGGCCAGTCCTACTCGTCGCTGCCGAACGCCTTCAAGTACCGCACCGAGTTCAATCCGTCCTGCTCCTGCAAGGCGGCCGGCCAGAGCTGGGCGGAGGCGCTGAAGGCGGTCGACGACCAGGCGTCCGCCGCGCAGCAGGGCGACATTATCGTCACCGAGGAGAGCGCGCGGAAGATGCAGCAGCGCGCGCAGACCAAGGCTGCCGCAGGCAAGAAGGGCGCGCCCGCAACCGCGGCGGCTCAACCGCAGCAGCCCGCCGCCGCCGACGCCACCGCGCCGGCCGCGCCCGCAAGCGACGGCCAGATCCGCACGGTCGGCCCGACCTTCATCCCGAAGAAGCAGTAAGGCTCATTACATTTTGAGCGTGATCTCCGCGCAAACGCTTACGCGTTTGTCGCGTGGGAAAACCGGTCTCCACTTTTCCGGATCACGCTCTACCCCTCGAACGCTTCCGCTGACGCGCGCGAACCGCGCGTCACTAGCTTCTCGTCCGGCGCCGGCAGCGCCTTGCCGAAATCGCGGAAGCGGTTGGTGATGGGATAGCGGCGGTCGCGGCCGAAATTCTTCCGCGTCACCTTCACGCCGGGCGCCGCCTGCCGCCGCTTGTATTCGGCGATGTTGAGCAGGCGGTCGACGCGCGTCACCACATCGCGGTCGAAACCGGCTTCGATGATGGTCGCGAGCGGCTCCTCGCGCTCCACCAGCCGCTCGAGGATCGCATCCAGCACCTCATAGGGCGGCAGCGAATCCTGGTCGGTCTGGTTCTCGCGCAATTCCGCGGTCGGCGGCCGGATGATGATGTTGACCGGGATCACCTCGCCCGAGGGCCCAAGTGCGCCGTCCGGCTTCCATTCATTGCGCAGGCTCGAGAGGCGGAACACCTCGGTCTTGTAGATGTCCTTGATCGGGTTGAAGCCGCCATTCATGTCGCCGTACAGCGTCGCGTAGCCGACCGACATTTCCGACTTGTTGCCGGTCGTCACCACCATGGCGCCGGTCTTGTTGGAGATCGCCATCAACAGCGTACCGCGGGCGCGCGCCTGCAAGTTTTCCTCGGTGATGTCGCGCTCCAGCCCTTTGAACACCGGCGCCAGGATTGTCTCGAAGCCGTTGACGGCGTCGGCAATCGGCAGGATCTCGTAGCGGATGCCGAGCGCGGCGGCGAGCTTGGCGGCATCGTCGAGCGAGACCTGCGCGGTGTAGCGGAACGGCAGCATCACGCCGCGCACCTTGTCGGCGCCGAGTGCATCGACCGCGATCGCCGCACACAGCGCCGAGTCGATGCCGCCGGAGACGCCGAGCAGCACGCCGGGAAAACCGTTCTTGCGGACATAGTCGCGCAGGCCGAGCACGCAGGCCGCGTAATCCGCCTTGTCACCTTCGAGTTGCGGCGTGATCTGCCCATTGCAGCGCCAGCCGTCCGCGGTCTTGCGCCAGGTCAGCGTCGTGATGTTCTCCTCGAACGCCGGAAGCTGCGCCGCCACGGAGAGATCGGCATTCAGCGCAAACGAGGCGCCGTCGAAGATCAGCTCGTCCTGGCCGCCCATCTCGTTGAGATAGATCAGCGGCAGCCCGCTCTCGGTGACGCGCGCGACCACGATCGAGAGCCGGAGATCGGCCTTGTCGCGCGCATAGGGTGAGCCGTTCGGCACGATCAGGATCTCGGCGCCGGTCTCGGCCAGGCACTCGACGACGTTTTCGTAGTCCTCGGATTCCTCGAGCCAGATGTCCTCGCAGATCGGCACGCCGATGCGCACGC
The DNA here is from genome assembly GCF_042258955.1 of Bradyrhizobium sp. ma5. Taxonomy (NCBI): domain Bacteria; kingdom Pseudomonadati; phylum Pseudomonadota; class Alphaproteobacteria; order Hyphomicrobiales; family Nitrobacteraceae; genus Bradyrhizobium; species Bradyrhizobium sp. ma5. The sequence goes on along the minus strand of NZ_CP170156.1, from coordinate 3,803,190 downwards.
CGCGCACCGTCACCGGGCCCGATGCCGGGCCACGCGCGAACAGCCGCTTCTCGTCGAACACGCCGTAGTTCGGCAGATTGGCCTTGAAGCGGAGCGCCGCGATGCGTCCGCCGTCGAGCAGCGCGCAGGCATTATAGAGCTTGCGGTCCTCGACCCAGGGCGTGCCGATCAGCATCGCCGGGCCGCCATCAGCGGTCTCGCGCGCCAGTTCCTCGATCGCGGCACGGCAGGCCGACTGGAACGCCGGCTTGAGCACCAGATCCTCCGGCGGATAGCCGGCGACGAACAGCTCCGACAGAACCACGAGGTCGGCGCCGTCGGCCTTGGCTTTCTCGCGCGCCGCACGCGCTTTCGCGGCGTTGCCGGTGACGTCACCGACCGTCGGATTGAGTTGCGCCAGGGTGATCTTGATCTGTTGTTCGCTCATAGCTTTATGTTGTCCCGCACAACGGCAAACTGCAATGGTCGTCCGATCATGGTGCGATTGCAGAAATCGCACTGGGATCTTGGGCGCCAATCAGGGGGCAAGCTCCGCCCTCACCTCGCCGAGCAGCGCCATGCCACCCAGCCGGCCCAATTCGTCCGAACATTTCGCGCTCTTGCCATAGCAGCCGAATGCGACCCTGACCCGCTCGGAAAGTGGTCCGATGCTGGGCAAGCCGGTGTCGCCGAAGGTGGTCATGCAGGGCACGACGCGGCGTTCCTCGAATTTGAGATCGCGAATGCGGTCAAGGATCTGGCCTTGCAGCCGATCGGCGACGTCAACCGATCCGCCCGATCGGAACCAGTCCTTGATCTCAGCCTCGCTTTCGAGCGCACGATCGACCGGATCGCCGCCGAGCTTCAGCCAGCTCTGGCCGTCCGGATATGGGATCGGCGGCAGAATGTAGGGATTGTCGCCCTTCGGCCCGAGACACCGCATCGAGGGCATGCCGGCGAGGCGTTGTACCTCCGCCGCACGGAGTCGGAACAGCGCCGCAGTCCGCGCATAGACCGTGAAGCCCAGCGATCGGCCGAGCAGCGATTGGGTGTGCCCGCCGGCCGCAACCAGCACACGCTCGGCCTCCACGCTGCCCGATCGCGTCCGGATCGTCACACCGGAGCCGCTCTCCGAGATCCCCAGCGCCGGCTCGTCGACGATCCGGGCGCCTGCGCGCTCCGCCGCGATGGTCTGCGCCCGGACCAGGCGGCGCGGTGAGATGTAACCGGCCTTGCGCGGCTCGAAATAGCCGAGCATTCGCGCCGTCGATTTCAGGAACGGAAACCGCTCCGCGAGCGCTGCATCCTGATAGGCTTCACACGCGATCCCTTCGTCGGCGCAGACTTGGCCGACCGAGGCGACATCGGTGGTCTCGCGATCACCGATGTGAAGCGCACCGGCTTCGCGGTAGAACTCGACACCACTTTCCGCTGCAATCTCGCCGTAGCGCGCGATCGCAGCGCGGTTCATCTGCCGCCAGAACGGCTGCGGATCGTAGACCCGCGTGATGCGGCCCTCATCATAGTGGCTGCCGAACACGCCGCTGTGCTGCGAGAAATTGACCGGCTCGTCGGGCCCGATCAGCGCGACCTCATGGCCCATCTTGCTCAGATGTCGCGCGGCCGCCGAGCCGATCAGTCCACGTCCGATCACCGCAAGCTTGATCGGCTTGTCAGTACTCACGACGAGAACGCACCCAGGCGTTCGGCGAGGGCGAACAGCCAGAACAGCCCGGCCATCACGAGCGCGACGCCGACGGCGGCGGAGCCCATATCCTTGACCCGGCCGATCTGCGGATCGTGATCCATGGTCAGGCGGTCGGCGAGCTTCTCGATCGCGGTGTTGAGCAGCTCGATCACCAGCACCAGCACCACGGTCGCGACCAGCTCGACCCGGCGCATCACGGTGGCGCCGACCAGCCAGGCCAGCGGCACCGACAGCACCAGCGCGACGACTTCCTCGCGAATCGCCTGCTCCGAGCGAATGGCGAACGCCAGCCCGTTGCGCGAGTTGATGGTGGCTCGCCAGAACCTCAGCAAGTCACTGCCCTCAAGTCACCTGCCCCCAACTCACATTCCAGCAGCGGCCGGCATCGGTTTGACCTTGCCTGCGCGCTCCTGCTTCAGCAATTCGGCGATCAGGAAGGCCATGTCGATCGACTGTTCGGCGTTGAGGCGGGGATCGCAGACCGTGTGATAGCGGTCGTTGAGATCCTCGTCGGTGATGGCGCGCGCGCCGCCGATGCACTCGGTGACGTCCTGCCCGGTCATCTCCAGATGCACGCCGCCGGCATGGGTGCCCTCGGCGGCATGGATCTGGAAGAATGCCTTCACCTCCGACAGCACGCGGTCGAACGGCCGCGTCTTGTAGCCCGAGGTCGAGGTGATGGTGTTGCCGTGCATCGGATCGCACGACCACACCACCTTGCGCCCTTCCCGCTGCACGGCGCGGATCAGGCCGGGCAGATGGTCGCCGACCTTGTCGGCGCCGAAGCGGTTGATCAGCGTCAGCCGTCCCGGCTCATCCTCGGGGTTGAGGATGTCGATCAGCTTCAGCAGTTCGTCCGGCTTCAGCGACGGACCGCATTTCAGGCCGATCGGATTCTTGATGCCGCGGAAATATTCGACATGGCCGTGATCGAGCTGGCGGGTGCGGTCGCCGATCCAGATCATATGGCCGGAGGTCGCGTACCAGTCGCCGGTGGTGGAATCGACGCGCGTCATCGCCTGCTCGTAGCCGAGCAAGAGCGCCTCGTGGCTGGTGTAGAAATCGGTGGCGCGCAGCTCCGGATGGCTCTCGAGATCGAGGCCGCAGGCGCGCATGAAGTTCAGCGCGTCCGAGATGCGGTCGGCCAGTTCCTTGTAGCGGCGAGATTGCGGCGAATCCTTCAGGAAGCCGAGCATCCATTGATGCACGCTGCCGAGATTGGCGAAGCCGCCGGTCGCGAAGGCGCGCAGCAGGTTCAGCGTCGCCGCGGATTGGCGATAGGCCATCAGCTGGCGCTGCGGATCGGGAATCCGCGCCTCCGGCGTGAAGGCGATGTCGTTGACGATGTCGCCGCGATAGCTCGGCAGCTCGACATCGCCCTGTTTCTCGGTCGGCGACGAGCGCGGCTTGGCGAACTGGCCTGCGATGCGGCCGACCTTCACCACCGGCAGCGCGCCGGCATAGGTCATGACGACGGCCATCTGCAGCAGCACGCGGAAGAAGTCGCGGATGTTGTTGGCGCCGTGCTCGGCAAAGCTCTCGGCGCAGTCGCCGCCCTGCAACAGGAAGGCCTCGCCGGCGCAGACCCGCGCCAGCGCCTTCTTCAGGCTGCGCGCCTCGCCCGCGAACACCAGCGGCGGAAAGGTCGCAAGCTGGGTCTCGACATCGGCCAATGCCTTGGCATCGGGATAATCGGGCACCTGCAGCACCTTCTTGGCGCGCCAGCTATCGGGTGTCCACCGCTCGGACATGAGGTCAACTCCTGAGCAAAAACCGCGACTTAATCGACGGGAAAGGTGGGCTTATACACAGCCGCCCGCCCCGCCGCTAGAAGGATTCCTGCAATCCCGTCAAACTCTTGCAGGAAAATACGAATTCGCATTTGCTAGACCATACCATGAATGCCAGGAAAACTGCCGCAGCCTCCGCCACGCTAGACGACGTTTTTAGCGACGACATCGTCGTGCCGGCCGCGGACGGCTATCCGCTCGCCGCGACGCTGTTCCTGCCGCGCGGCAGGAAGCGCCACGCCGTCCTGATCAACTCGGCGACCGCCGTGCCCCGCAAGGTCTATCGCGGCTTTGCCGGCTACCTCGCCCGCCGCGGCGCGGCGGTCTTGACCTACGACTACCGCGGCACCGGCGAGAGCAGGCCGATGGCGGCGACCGGCCTCAACAGGCCGAAGTCGCTGGCCGGCTTCAAGGCCACGATGGCGGATTGGGCCGCGCTCGACACCACCGCGGCCGTGAACTGGATGCGCTATCGCTACCGCGACCTGCCCTTCGCCTATGTCGGCCACTCCTTCGGCGGCCAGGCGCTTGGGCTCCTTGCCAACAACGCTGAAATTCCGCGCGCGCTGCTGGTCGCCTCGCAGGCCGCCACCTGGAAGTTGATGGCCTCGCCCGAGCGCTACCGCGTCGTCGCCTTCATGAACGGCATCGGCCTGCCGCTGGCGCGCACGCTCGGCTATGTCCCCGCCTGGGCCGGTCTCGGCATGGACCTGCCGCGCGGCGTGTTCGAGCAATGGCGCGGCTGGGTGATGCGCGAGCGTTATCTGCTCGATGATGCCACGCTCGCGGCGCGCGTGAATTTTCCGAAGTTCAAGGGCAAGCTCCGCGCGCTTGCGATCACCGACGACACCTGGGCAACGCGGCCGGCAGTCGAACTGTTGTGCTCCGCCTTCACGTCGATCACCCCGGAGATCATCTCGATCCACCCCGCCGATGCCGGTGCGAAAGCGATCGGCCATTTCGGCTTCTTCCGCAGCGAGCACCGCGACGCCCTGTGGCGCGGCGCCGCGGAATGGCTCAAGGCGGAGAGCTAGGCGCAATCGAACCTTCGTCATTACGAGGAGCGAAGCGACGAAGCAATCCATTGCTCCGCATATGCGGTGAGATGGATTGCTTCGCTTCGCAATGACGAGCTCTTGATTTAAGGGTCAAACAGCATATTCGGTGTCATCGCCCGGCTCGACCGGGCGATGACAGTTCGGACACCGACTTGTGCCGGTTGCGGGTACTAGCCGAGCATGGTTGCTGCGGCGAAGCAGCGAAATTAATTATTGCTTATTTCGTAAGCGCATTCTTGGTTCCCACCTCTTGGGGCCCGGCACCGATCTCACACCACCTTCCGAGGCGCAGCCGTCGCCTTATCACCTGTGTTCGGCGTCCCCGTCGGTTCGATCAGCAACAGATGCACCTCTTCCCTTGCGACGGGTCGATGCTCGACGCCCTTCGGCACGATGTACATCTGGCCGGGATGCAATGTGATGGTGCGATCGCGCAGCTCGATGTCGAGCACGCCTTTCAGCACGAGGAAGAAGTCGTCGGTGTCGTCATGCTTGTGCCAGACGAACTCGCCCTGCACCTTCACCACCATGACGTCGCAGGCGTTGAATTGCGCGACGGTGCGCGGCGACCAGTGATCGGTGAATGTCGACAGCTTCTGCGAAAGATCGATCGCGGCGCTCATGATGCCTCCGGGTCCGGGCCAGCTTGCCGGGCTCGTTAGCTCAGGCGCGCGACGCACTCAATGCACGCCCCTCAACTTCTCCGGATACGTTCCGTTGTGCCCGTTGACCTCGCAATGCGCCTCGCCGTTGGCGGCCTTGCGCTCGAGCAGCTCGCGTTCGGCCTTGTACCAGAGCTGATCCATCTGGCCCGGCGGTTCGCCGGCGTCCTTCCACAATTCGTAGGCGCGGGTCCGAATCTCCTGCTCGGTTGGGCCTGTCATGGGCGGCTCCCTCAATTTGAGACATCAAACTGTTTGGAGTGGAACTGCCAGCATAGCGCAAGGTTCCAAGGCGCGCGAGATCGCCGCGCTGCCATCTGTGCACAAGCGCCGTTGCGCAGGCCATTTGCCGGAAGCTGGGTCTGATTTGAGCGCGCGCGAAGAGCGGCCTATGCGCGTCAGCAAGGGTGCCCTAGTTCCCGCGACCCGATGCGGCCGCCGACAGCGCGCTGTCTTGCGGAGGCCCACCTACCCCTTTTGAGGTATGAAACCTTTGCGCGCTCCCACAGACTTAAGGTTATCAGGATTTTGCCATCACCTTCCTGGGGCTAGAGACAACGCCGCTCGCATGTATTTTAAGCGGGCGGCGTTGGACTTTCAGGCAGGGCTCGCTCCGTCCCCCCCCCCCCCCGCGAGAGCCGCACCAAGGCGCCGCGGTTGTTCAGCGCAAGCTTGCGGTGAAGAAATCGAGCGCAAGGCCGATCGTCTCGGCATGGACCGCGTCGCGGTCTGTGCCGTCGGGATCGCGGCATACGGCTCCGATCACCAGACGCCCTACCACAGTACAGCTGTCGAAGAAGACGAAATGGCCCGCGCGCGGAAACAGCTTCAGCGTCGCATGGGGAATAGCCTTGCCGAGCGCCTCGGCGCCCGAGGCCGGCGGCGTGATCTCGTCGGCGCTTCCCGCGACGATCGCGACCGGGATCGATATGGCGCCAAGACTCTCCGGCGTGAAGGCCGGCACCGGCCCCGGCGCCATCGCGAACACGGCGCGAACGCGCTCATCGCGATAGGACTGGCCACCAAGGCTGTAGCGCTGCCGGAAATCGGGATCGGTGGTCAGGCGTATCACGCTCTTCTGGCGCAGTTCCGTCGCGCCAGGCTGTGACGTACACAACGCGTCAGCGGCGGGCGAGCGGCAGAATGCCTGAGTCCGCTCCGGATCGGTGATGCCGCCGGCGATGGCGATGACAGTGTAGCCGCCATAGGAATGGCCGACAGCGCCGATCCGCGCCGGATCGATCCGGTCGCCGAAGGTCCGGTCGGTGCGCATGGCGTCAATGACCCGGCTGAAGTCGACGGCGCGCAGCCACTTCAGCGCATAACCGTCGACAGTCCTGTCCTCGGATCGATTGTTGCCGGGGTGATTGACCGCAACGGCGATGAAGCCGTGCGCCGCAAGCCCCGCGCCGAGCCAGGCGAGATCGGTCGCAAGGCCGCCGAAGCCATGGGACAGCAGAACGAGCGGACGCGGTGGCCCCTCTGCCGGCGGTGCATCAGGCGCGGCGCGTCCGGTGCTGACGAGCGGGACGAGGCGTGGTCCGATCCATTGCGGCTGCTCGTGCGCATCGGCCGCAGCCGGATACCAAATCACGGCGCGGAGCATGTGCGTCCCGGCACCGCGCCAGTCGTAAGGCTCGGCCGGAATGAAATCGCGCGTGGTGACGCCGACCTTGAATACGGCGTCCTCGGCAGATGCGAGATCCGGTCCCGCGAGCATGATCAGCAAGAGCGCCAGAAACCTCATCGGGATCTCTCCCTCCGGGGCGCAGGATCACCCCGGATGGCGTGTGCCCTACTCCGCCGCCTGGCGGACGTGGCGCGCGGTTGGCGTCCGCATCGTCACCAGCTCTTCCGAGGCGGTCGGATGCAGCGCGACGGTGGCGTCGAAGTCCGCCTTGGTCGCCTTCATCTTGACGGCGATCGCAACGGCTTGCGTGATCTCGGCGGCGGCATCGCCGACGATGTGGCAGCCGAGCACGCGGTCGCTCGAACCGTCGACCACGAGCTTCATCAGCACGCGGGTGTCGCGGCCGGACATCGTCGCCTTGATCGGGCGGAAATCGGTCTTGTAGATGTCGACGTGGCTGTACTGCGCCCGCGCCTCTTCTTCCGTGAGGCCGACGGTGCCGACCTCAGGCTGCGAGAACACCGCGGTCGGGATCGTCGCGTGGTCGACCTGCACCGGGCGCTTGCCGAACACGGTGTCGGCGAAGGCATGCCCCTCGCGGATCGCGACCGGCGTCAGATTGGTGCGGTGGGTGACGTCGCCGACCGCGTAGATGTTGTCGACCGAGGTCTTCGACCAGCCGTCGACCTGGATGCCGCCATTGGCGGGATTGATGGCGACGCCGGCGGCCTCCAGCCCGAGACCCCTGACATTGGGATGCCGGCCGATCGCGAACATCACCTGGTCGGAGGCGATGCTGGAGCCGCTGGACAGATGGGTGGTGTAATCCTTGCCGTGCTTGTCGACCTTCGACACGGTGCAGCCGGTGATAATGGTGATGCCGCGCTTCTCCATCTCGGTACGGACATGCTTGCGCACGTCCTCGTCGAAGCCGCGCAGGATGTTGTCGCCCCGATAGACCACCGTCACGTCGGAGCCGAAGCCGGCGAAGATGCCGGCGAATTCCAGCGCGATGTAGCCGCCGCCCTGGATCACGATCCGCTTCGGCAGCTCTTTCAGGTGAAAAGCCTCGTTGGAGGAGATCACGTGCTCGATGCCGGGAACGGCCGGGCCGTGATTGGGCGCGCCGCCGGTGGCGATCAGGATGTATTTCGCCGTCACCTTCTCGCCGGTGGCGAGGCGGATGGTGTGGGCATCCTCCAGCACCGCGCGGGTCTTGACGATCCTGGCGCCGGACTTCTCGACATTGGTGGTGTAGGCGCCCTCGAGCCGGGCGATCTCCTTGTCCTTGTTGGCGACGAGCGTCGCCCAATCGAACGAGACCTGACCGATGCTCCAGCCGAAGCCGGCCGCGTCCTCGATCTCCTGGTGGACGTGGCTGCCGATCACGAACAGCTTCTTCGGCACGCAGCCGCGGATCACGCAGGTGCCGCCCATCCGGTATTCTTCGGCGACCATGACCTTCGCGCCATAGTTGGCGGCGATGCGGGCGGCACGAACGCCGCCCGAACCACCACCGATGACAAACAGGTCGACGTCGAACTCGGCCATGGCAACCTTCTTTCTTCCTGCTCCCTCGCCCCGCTCTTGCGGGGAGAGGGTTGGGGTGAGGGGCTCTCTCCACGATCCAATTCGCGGAGAGTCCCCCTCACCCGGCGCTGCGCGCCGACCTCTCCCCGCAAGCGGGGCGAGGTGGCAACCGCCTTAGATATCCTTACCGCGCTTCTTCATCTCGGCCTTGAACTGGCCGTTGACGATCACGCCGAACTGCTGCGCCCATTGCTGCATATATTGCAGCGATCCGTTGATTGCCGTGGGCTCCGCGGTCAAAAGCTTCTGACCGAGCGGGGTCTTGTAGAACGTCACGAGGTCCTTCAGCTCCTGCTCGGTGAACTCGGCGGCGTAGATCTGCGCCATGCCGTCGCCGATCTCCTTCTCGCCGCCCGCGAATTGCTTGGCGACGATCACCGCGACCTCGTCGAGATCCTTCTGGTAGTTCAGGTACTGCTGCAGCAGACCGGTCTTGGTCTTTTCGATGATGCCGGGAACGGCGCCGGAATACATCACCGCCACGTTCTTCATCGTCAGGATTTCCTTGGCAGCCGCAATCGCCGCCGGGGTCGACTGCTTGACCTTGGGCATCGGAGGCAGCTGCTGCTGCGCCATGGCCGGTGCGGCCGCGAGCGCCAGTCCAGCCGCCAGGGCCGCTACCGACAAAAGTCCCGAAAAACGCTTCATTCCAAGTCTCCTTGCTTGCGGCGCTATCGCCGTTCAACAACCCGAATTCCCTGTGCGCCGGCCAGAACGGCGACGCTGCCGAGCCCGATGAACAGACCATGTTCAACCACGCCCGGGATCACGCTGAGCAAACCGGCGAGACGCGGCGGGTCGCCGATCCGGCCGAGATGGGCATCGACGATCCAGTGGCCGCCATCGGTGACAAAAACGTGACCGTCCTTGCCCTTACGGACGATCATTTGGCCGGACACGCCGGCCTCGGCGAACGCCCGCGCCATCGCGGCCTGGGTCGCGGCGAGCCCGAACGGGATCACCTCGACCGGCAGCGGAAAGCGGCCGAGCACGTCGACCCATTTGCTGTCGTCGGCGATCACGATCATGCGATCACTGGCGGCTGCCACGATCTTCTCGCGCAGCAGTGCGCCGCCGCCGCCCTTGATCAGATTGAGCGCGTGGTCGATCTCGTCGGCGCCGTCGATCGTGAGGTCGAGATGATCGACCTCGTCCAGCGTGGTCAGCGGAACCCCGCAACGGATCGCATCCGCTCGGGTCGCCTCCGAGGTCGGCACGCCGATCACCTTCATGCCTGATCGGACCTTCTCGCCGAGCAGCTCGACGAAATGCTTGGCGGTCGACCCGGTGCCGAGCCCAAGCGTCATGCCGTCACGCACTTCTTCGAGCGCGCGCGCCGCCGCCTGGCGTTTCAGTGCGTCCATGTCCACGGCCGATAGCCCCTCGGTTGTCCGTTACGGGCGCGCCATCGGCCGCCCGGCGGGCGCATATCTAGCCTCGATTCACGGGCAGGAATAGCGCCATCCGGGCCCGTCTTTAGGCCGAAACGGCATCCATCGCGGCCAAAATCGCCGCAAAACGGTCCTCGACCTCGGCCCGCATCCCGGGGTGGGTGAAAACATAGAGCTGGTCGTCGTGAATCGCGGCCAGCACGCGGGCGGCAACCGACGCCGGATCGAGACCGGCTTCCAGCCGGCGCGCGATCTCGGCGACGACAGCGGCCATCGGGCTTGCCGGATCGAGCTGGCGCGGCGGCCCGTAGTGCTCGAGGCGATTGCGCCCGCTCTCGCCGATCCGGGTCCGCACATAGCTCGGACAGAGCACGCTAACGCCGATCCCGAGCGGCTTCAGTTGCGCCGAAAGCCCTTCTGAAAGGCTGACGACGGCGAATTTGGTCGCCGAATAAGGGCTGACGCCGAGCCCGGCATTCATGCCGGCCATCGAGGCGGTGTTGACGATATGGGCGCCCTCACCGTGCGCGCGGATATGCGGCAGGAAGCTTCTGATGCCATGCACGACGCCCATCAGGTTGACGTCGATCACCCAGCGCCAGTCGTCGACCGAGATCTGGTCGATGCCGCCGCCACCCGCGACGCCGGCATTGTTGCAGACGACATGGACGTTACCGAAGGCGCGGAACGATGCCTCTGCCGCGCGGTCGACACTTGCGGGATCGGCGACGTCGCAGACCACGCCACGGACATCCGCGCCGCCGGCCCGCAGCGCTTCGACGGCCTTGTCGAGCGCGCCGATTTCGATGTCGGCGAGCATCACCTTCATGCCTTTACGCGCGAACGCGGTTGCCATGGCGAGGCCAATTCCGCTGGCCGCGCCGGTGACAAAAGCGGCTTTTCCGGCAAGTTCCCGCATCCGAGCCTCCCTTTTTTGCGCGACCCTAGCATCTTCGCTTGCATCGTGCCGCGCTGCCCGATAGCCAGAAACAGATGTCCGCCTCCTCTCCCCCCATCATCGTGTTCGATCTCGACGGCACGCTGGTCGACACCGCGCCTGATCTGATCAGCGCGCTGAATTATGTGCTCGACCGCGAAGGCCTGCGGCCGGTTCCGCTGTCGGCGGCCCGCAACATGATCGGCGCCGGCGCGCGCAAGCTGCTTGAGCGCGGGCTCGAGGTGGACGGACGCGTGGTCAGCCTCGCGGACCTCGATCGTCTGACCAAGGATTTCATCGACTATTACGCCGAGCACATCGCCGACGGCTCGCGCCCGTTCGACGGGCTTGAAGCCGCGCTCGATCGGCTCGCGGCCAAGGGCCATCGCTTCGCGGTCTGCACCAACAAGCTGGAGTGGCTGTCGAAGCTGCTGCTCGATCGGCTCGGATTGACGCCGCGGTTTGCCGCGATCTGCGGCCAGGACACGTTCGGTGTCGCCAAGCCCGATCCGGCGTTCCTGCGCGAGACGGTCGCCCGTGCCGGCGGCAAGCTGCCCGGCGCCATCATGGTCGGCGATGCCGGTCCCGATGTCGGGGTCGCCCGGCGCGCCAGCGTCCCGGTGATTGGCGTCGATTTCGGCTATACTGACGTCCCGATGACCGAGCTGAAGCCGGACCGGCTGATCAGCCATATGCGCGATCTGCCGGACGCCGTCGCCAGCCTCGGCGCAGCATAATCTTTCCGCAACACGTTGATATTGCTTGGCAATGATCTGCCATGCGAATTTTCCATTAACCATCCTTTAACGAACAGACCTCCCCCTGTTGCACCTCTGTTCCGACGCTCCTATGGTCGCGCCGGGGATTGTGGCTGATTGCCGCAGTAAGAGTGTGGATCATGCGTCGTACCATCGTGATTGCGGCCGCCGGGCTGAGCCTGGCGGGCTGCTCTTCGTTCTCATTGGATTCGTTCAAGTCGGCACCGCCGCCGATGCAGGTGCAACTGGATTCGGCCCCGCAAGGCGCCGACGCCGTGACCTCGATCGGACCGGGTTGCAAGACGCCCTGCTCGGTGTCGATCCCGGCGCCGGAGGCCAACTTCACCGTTACCTTCAACATGCCGAAGTTCCAGCCGGCGACGGTGCCGGTGACGGTGACCCGCTCGCCGGGCGACTTCACCAGCCCGGCCACCACCACGCTCGATCCGAGCCCGGTGTTCGCCGAGCTGCAACCCGCCGGCCCGCCGCCGCGCGGGCACAAGGCGATGCGGCCGAAAAAGAAGAAGCCGAAGCCGGCTGCCGCTGCGGCTCCTGCCGCTCCGGACGCCGCCGCACCGCCGCCGGCCGCCGCGCCCACGCGCTGACGCGCAACGCTGCGCGTATCTGATCGAGATTGCACTGCACAAGAGCCCGGCCCAAAGCCGGGTTTTTGCATTTTGTGGAGACTCATCGGCGATTGCGATCATGCATCGCGCGATCTGTCTCACCTATCGCTTTGCAATTGGCGTTGCAGGTTGCGGATCATCCATTGGAACGCATTGTGACGGCGTGCCAACATGCATAGATTGCGTGTGCGGGGCCCGTCACGGCCCGGCGCTCTGGGAACGCCTTGGTTGAAGGCTTGGCTTGAAGGCTTGGGTTGAATGAACGGATCCACGCAGGCGCAGTCCGACACGCTGTTTCGTCCGATGACCGATCCGTTCGGCCGGACGATCCGCTACCTGCGCGTCTCCGTCACCGACCGCTGCGACCTGCGCTGCTTCTACTGCATGTCGGAAGACATGACCTTCCTGCCGAAGGCCGATCTGCTGACGCTGGAAGAGCTCGACCGTCTGTGCTCGGCCTTCGTCGCCAAGGGCGTGCGCAAGATCCGCCTCACCGGCGGCGAGCCGCTGGTCCGCCGCAATGTGATGGGCCTGGTGCGCTCGTTGTCACGCCACCTTTCGACCGGCGCGCTCGACGAATTGACGCTGACCACCAACGGTTCGCAGCTCGCCCGCTTCGCGCAGGAGCTGGCCGATTGCGGCGTGCGCCGCGTCAACGTCTCGCTCGACACGCTCGACCCCGTAAAATTCCGGGCCATCACCCGCTGGGGCGACATCGACAAGGTGCTGGCGGGCATCGAGGCGGCGCGATCGGCGGGGCTCGCGGTCAAGATCAACGCGGTCGCGCTGAAGAACATGAACGAGGACGAGATTCCCGCGCTGATAGAATGGGCGCATGGCAAGGGCATGGGCCTGACCTTGATCGAGGTGATGCCGATGGGCGATATCGGCGAAGGCCGCATCGATCAGTACGTTCCGCTGTCGCTGCTGCGCGCGCGGCTCGAGAAGCACTACACGCTGACCGATCTCGCCGACGACACCGGCGGCCCTGCCCGCTATGTCCGGGTCGCCGAGACCGGCGGCAAGCTCGGCTTCATCACGCCGATGACCCACAATTTCTGCGAATCCTGCAACCGGGTGCGGATCACCTGCACCGGCACGCTGCACACCTGCCTCGGCCATGAGGACGCCTCCGACCTGCGCCGGCCGCTGCGCGCCTCCGACGACAACGATCTGCTGTCGGCGGCCATCGACCGGGCCATCGGGCTGAAGCCGAAGGGGCACGATTTCATCATCGACCGCCGCCACAACCGCCCGAGCGTCAGCCGCCACATGAGCGTCACCGGCGGCTAGCTATAAAGCCCGCTGCCGACGCCTGCGACGTCCCCCGATTACCAAGGCGGGACAACGATTTGCCGCGCCGTCAATTTGCCCATTTTCCGATTGACGGCGTTCGACGGCGCTGATTTGGTGCCCCGGCTTTCACGCTCGCCCGGCCGGATAGGCCGCTGCCCCTGTCGGTACCCGCCGACGATCCGGCAGCCAAGAGCAACGAACAACGGCGGAAGCGGATTTCGGGGGAGGACGATCGCTTGCAACTGCTCCTGAAGGTGAGCCGTGGCTCCGTGCGCATGCGCGCGGCGGCCTGATGATGCTTGAGAAGATATTCGGTGCGCAGATCGCGCGACCGCGGAGATCGTGATGCGCCCAATGTTGGCACTCAGTCAGGCCATCGACCGACTGAACGAGAAGATCGGATACGTCTGCAATCTCCTCGTCCTGCTCGCCTGCTTGGTCAGCGCCGGCAACGCCATGATCCGTTACGCGTTCAGCTACTCCTCGAACGGCTGGCTCGAGGCGCAGTGGTACATGTTCGCGATCCTCGTGATGTTCGGCGCCTCCTACACCTTCAAGCGCAACGAGCATGTGCGCGTCGAGATCCTCTATCTGATGCTGTCCGAACGTGGTCAGCTCTGGCTCGACTTGATCGGCACCCTGTTCTTCCTGATCCCCTCCTGTCTGCTGCTCGCCTATCTGTCCTGGCCGTTCTTCCACCAGGCCTACGCGGTCGGCGAGATGAGCGGCAATGCCGGCGGTCTGCTGCGCTGGCCGATCAAGTTCGTTATCCCGTCCGGCTTCGTGATGCTCGCGTTGCAAGGCGTCTCCGAGGTGATCAAGCGGATCGCCGCGCTGCAGGGCTATGTGACGATCGACGCGAAGTACGAGAGGCCGACGCAATGACGATTACGCTGGAGATGATGCCGCCACTGATGTTCGGCGGCCTGATCATTGCAATGCTGATCGGCTACCCGGTGGCGTTCACGCTCGCCGCGGTCGGCCTGTCGTTCGGGTTTCTCTCGATCTATCTCGGCTTCTTCGACCTCAACTTCCTGCAGGCGATCCCGGGCCGCATCTTCGGCAGTGTGCTGTCCAACGAGCTGTTGCTCGCGATCCCGTTCTTCACCTTCATGGGCGCGATATTGGAGAGATGCGGGCTTGCCGAGGACATGCTGGATTCGATGGGCCAGCTGTTCGGCCCGATCCGCGGCGGCCTCGGCTATTCCGTGATCATCGTCGGCTTCATCCTCGGCGCCATCACCGGCACGGTGGCGGCGCAGGTGATCGCGATGGCGCTGATCTCGATGCCGGTGATGATCCGCTACGGCTACAATATCCGCTACATCACGGGCGTGCTCGCCGCCTCCGGCACCATCACGCAACTCGTCCCTCCCTCTCTCGTCCTAATCGTGCTCGCCGACCAGCTCGGCAAGTCGGTCGGCGACATGTATCTCGGCGCCTGGGGCCCGTCGGTGTTCCAGATCCTGCTGTTCGCCGGCTACACCTTCCTGCTCGGCATCTTCAAGCCAAGCCATGTGCCGGCGGTGCCGATCGAGGCGCGCACGCTGACCGGCTGGGCGCTGTGGAAGAAGTGCCTGCTCGGCATCATCCCCTCCGCGGTGCTGATCTTCGTCGTGCTCGGCACCATGATGATGGGCCTTGCGACCCCGACGGAAGCCGGCGCCATGGGCGCGGTCGGCGCCATCGTGCTCGCCGCGATCCACCACAAGGATTTCAGCGCGACCGGCCGCAAGGTGCTGATGACAGGCGTGATCGCCGGCGGCATCGGCACCATCATCGCGATGCTCTACACCGAGAACCTGCTCTTCAAGCTCGCCTTCGCGATCACCTACGCCGCGGTGGTCTGGATCTGCGCCGAGGCCGTCAAGATCCCGGACCTGCGCGACCTGATCAAGCAGGGTTACGAGACCACCATGCGCATCACCTGCATGGTCACCTTCATCCTGATCGGCTCGACCTGCTTCTCGGTGGTGTTCCTCGGCGTCTCCGGCGGCGTCTGGCTCGAGCACCTTCTGACCTCGCTGCCGGGCGGCGTCTGGGGCTTCCTGATCTTCATCAACCTGTTCATCTTCTTCCTGGCGTTCTTCCTCGACTTCTTCGAGATCGCCTTCATCATCCTGCCGATGATCGCGCCGATCGCGCAGAAGGTGCTGGCGCCGGTGGTCGGCCCCGACGCCGCGCTGATCTGGTTCGGCGTCATGCTCTGCGTCAACATGCAGACCTCGTTCCTGCATCCGCCGTTCGGCTTCGCGCTGTTCTATCTGCGCGGCGTGGCGCCGAAGGAAGTGAAGAGCTCCGACATCTACTGGGGCGCAATGCCCTGGATCGGGCTGCAGGCGATCATGGTGGCGCTGGTGATCGCATTCCCGGTCGTCGTCACCGGACTGCTCGACAAGCCGCTCGATGTCGACCTCAACAAGGTGAAGATCGAGGTGCCGCAGATCGAGCTGCCGCCGCTCGATTTCGGGCAACCGAAGCAGTAGCCGGCGTCAGCTTGTTCGGCGTGCCTAGAGCATTTTCGGTTCTGATTGAATCAGAACCGAAGCTCTAGATTCTTGTTTTGACGCGTTTTCTTTACGCGAACCGGTGTCCACTTCGCTCGAAAACGCTCTTGCGGAAGTGGGGCACGCTGGAACCGTTGACGGCGGCATCAAGTCCTGTGAAGACGCGGGGATACGGATCGTCCTCCAACTCACAGATGCCGCCCATGCCCCAACCGCATCCCGCCCGTTCATTCGTTCGCCCGCTCGTCGCATCCCTCGGCCTGGCCTCCCTCAGCCTGGCGTTTGCCGCTGCCACAGCACATGCGGCGCCGGCGGCCGACATTCGCGCACTGGCGCAACAGGAGCAACAGCCGCTGCTCGACACCCTGCGCGACCTCGTGCAGATCGAATCCGGCAGCAAGGACATCGAAGGTCTCAATCAGATCGCCGCGCGCATCGCCGGCCAGCTCAAAGAGCTCGGCGGCGCGGTGGACATCCTGCAGACCACCGACATCTACCGGCTGGACGACACGCCGGAGAAGATCGGCCCGGCCGTGCAGGCCGTCTTCAAGGGCACCGGCAGCGCGAAGATCATGCTGATCGCGCACATGGACACGGTGTATCTCAAGGGCATGCTGAAGGACCAACCCTTCCGCGTCGATGGCGACAAGGCATACGGCCTCGGCATCGCCGACGACAAGCAGGGTATCGCCACCATCCTCCACAGCGTGGCACTGCTGCAGAAGCTCAACTTCAAGGACTACGGCACGCTCACGGTGCTCATCAACGGCGACGAGGAGATCTCGTCGCCCGGCTGGCGCAGCACCATCACCCGCGTCGCCTCAGAGCAGGATGCCGTGTTCTCGTTCGAAGGCAGCGACGCCAGCGGTACGCTGCGCCTCGCCACCAGCGGCATCGGCTCGGCCTACCTCACGGTGCATGGCAAGTCGTCGCATGCGGGCGCGAGGCCCGAAGGCGGCGTGAATGCGCTCTATGAGCTGTCGCACCAGGTGCTGCAGATGAAGGACCTGTCGAAGCCAGAGCAGGGCCTGAAGCTGAACTGGACGGTTTCCAAGTCCGGCACCAACCGCAACGTGATCCCCGCCGAGGCCACCGCCCAGGCCGATGCGCGTGCGCTCAAAGTGTCCGACTTCGACGAGCTCGAGACGGCGCTGCAGGACAAGATCAAGAACCGCCTGCTGCCCGACTCCAAGGTGGACGTGAAGTTCGAGGTACGCCGCCCGCCGCTCGAAGCCAACGACGCCTCGCGCCGCGTGGCCGGCCACGGCGAGACGATCTATCACGACCTCGGCATGCCGCTGAATGTGGCCGAGCGGGCCACCGGCGGCGGCACCGACGCCGCGTTTGCCGCCCTCAAGACCAAGGGAGCCGTGGTTGAAGGCATGGGCCTCTCCGGTTTCGGCGCGCACTCCAACGATGCCGAGTATGTGCAGATCAACAGCATCGTGCCGCGCCTGTATCTGACCACGCGCATGATCATGGACCTGTCCGACGGCAAGCTGAAGTAGGCCGGCCCGCGGCACGACAGGTGCCGCAGGCCGTGCCGCTCAGGCGGCCGCCGGCTCTGTCTTGGCGAGGCGGAAGCTCAGCGTAAACTGGGCACCGCCGGACGGCAGGTTCTCCACCCTGATCGTCGCGTCGTGATCGTCGACGACGCCGCGGACGATCGAGAGCCCGAGCCCCGCCCCGTCGGTACGCTGGCGCTGGCGATCGCCGCGCCAGAAGCGCTGGAACACCAGGCCCTGCTCGGCGGGCGCAATCCCTGGCCCGCAGTCGCGCACCTGCACCGAACCGTCCTCGTGCACCTCGACATCGACCGAGGTCGCATCGGCGGTGTACTTGATGGCGTTTTCCGCCAGATTGAAGATCGCGCGCTGCAGCATCTCGGCATTGCCCCTGACCCGCACCGGACCGTCGGTGCCGCGCAGCGCGATATCCTTCTGCTGCGCCAGCGCATAGGGCGCGATCGAGCCGACCACCTCGGCGCACACCGCGCGCAGATCCGCGGTTTCGCCGGGGTCCAGCACCAGCGTATCGAGCTCGGCGATCTCGAGCAGCTGGCTGACGATGCGGCTCATGCTCTCGATGTCGGCATGCAGCTCCTTGGTCCCCTTGGCTACATCCAGCGTCTCGATCCGGGTCCGCAGGATCGCGAGCGGGGTGCGCAATTGGTGCGCGGCATCGGCAGTGAACTGGCGCTGCACGTGAAAGCCGTCCTCAAGACGATCGAAGGCCTGGTTGACGGCGGTCACCAGCGGCACGATCTCGCTCGGAATCCCCTCCGTCGGCAGACGAATGTCGGTCCTGGCTGGTCCGATGGCCCTGGCCTCCTCCGAAGCCCGCAACAGCGGAATCACGGCGCGGCGGAAGATCAGGATGTCGGTCGCCAGCAGGATGAGGAGGATCGGGATGGTGATCCAGCCGACCCGGCGGAAGAAGTTGGAAACGATGTCATCGATGATGACGTCGCGATGCGACAGATCCTCGGCGACCTGGATGCGCAGCGTCTGGCCGCCGACGAGTTTGGTGGCGCTGGCGCCGGAAATCCGGTCGGCCAGGGCCGGCAGTCGCGGCGCGCCGCGATGCGACGAAAACAGCAGATTGTCGTCCGCATCGTAGATGTCGTAGCGATAGCGGCCATAGGCGTCGGAATAGAGCCCCCTCAGGCTGTCCGGCAGATTGAGCTGCACCTTGCCGGCGGAATCGACCACGAGGTTCTGGCCGAGATCGGCGGCCTGATCGCGCATCGCTTCGCGATGCAGCTGGTTGATCTCCGAATTCAAGAGCCACAGCAGCAGCAGCGGCAGGAAGATCGCGGCGACCGCGACCGCCACGATGTGCAGGAACACGATCCGCGAAGTCAGCGACGTGAAACGGAACACCCCTATTTCTCCTCCGCCATCAGATAGCCGACGCCGCGAATGGTGTGGATGATGACCTTGGCGCGGTGCTCGGTGAGCAGCTTGCGCAGCCGCGACACGTAGACCTCGACCGCATTCGAGGCGACCTCGCCCGACAGGCCGAATATGTGATCCTCGACATTCTTCTTCGGCACCACCCGTCCCTGCCGCCGCAGCAAGATTTCGAGCACCGACGTTTCACGCGCGGAGAAGACGTGCGGAGCACCGTCGACGAACACCTGCTTGCTCTCGGTGTCGTAGACCAGATTGGCGAGCTTCAGCGATGAGCCGAGCAGCTGGCCGGGCCGGCGCAGGATGGCTTCGAGCCGCGCCACCAGCTCCTCCAGCGCGAACGGCTTCGCCAGATAGTCGTCCGCGCCGCTGCGCAGGCCGTTGACCCGATCCTGCAGGCCGTTGCGCGCGGTCAGCACCAGGACCGGCAGCGGGTCGGTCTTGCGGCGCAGCTCCGACAGCACCGACAGACCATCGCCGTCAGGCAGACCGAGATCGAGGATCATGGCAGCATAGGTGACGCTGCGCAGCGCATCACGCGCCTCGGCAACGCTGTTGACGATATCGGACTCATATCCCGCCGCCACCAGCCCGCTCGCGAGCAGTCGCGAGAGCTCTAGATTGTCCTCGACGATCAGAAGGCGCATCGCAGCAGTCCTGTTTTCATTCGACCGGTCTTCCGTTTGCACACCTTGTTGCGATGCGCCAGCCTAGCGACAATTCCGCAACAGATCGCGCGCTGAGCAATCCCGATGTGCAAACGATACGCATTTAAGCACAACGCCCGGATTGCCGCTCACAGCGCTATGTTTTGGCTATATGCCGCCGCTGCTATTCCCACGCAAAATAGATAAACCGGCACCCGCCGCAATCAAATTCGCGCGCCGGGCGCGCTATTGAAAAGGGCAAATGTAAGGCTGGCGTCAGCTAGCACTGATAACTGTTCATTCGCTCTCACCGGGAGATCGGACGACGGCCCGCCATGCGGCAAGACCTCGTCTCTCGCGCGAGGCTTTCATGCAGTATTGGCGGCGGGCGATGTCATTTCGAATGAAGTATATGGGCTTTGCGGCGATGCCGGTGCTGGCGGCGCTTCTCGTCGGCGCGTGGCTCACGACGCGCGCCGATGGTGTCGTGAATGCCAAGGCCGCGCAGGGGACCGCGCCGCAGGACGTCAACGTCGAGCAGCAATACGTCGCGCTGAGCGACAAGCAGGCGGCTTCGCTGAAGACCATGGCCGCGGAGCAGCGTTCGTTCCGGACCCTGAAGAACGCGGTCGGCTCGATCGACTTCAATCAGAACATGCTGGTGCAGGCGTTTACCCCAAATCCCGGCAGGATCGTCGACACGCCCCTCAATGTCGGTGACGAGGTTGCGAAGGGCGACAGGCTGTTCACGATCGACAGCCCCGATCTGCTGCAGGCCGAGTCGTCGCTGCTGGCCTCGGCGGGCGTGCTCGAACTGCAGACCAGAACGCTGGCGCGGGTCAAGCAGCTGCTGAAGACCGGCGGCGGCGCGCAAAAGGACGTCGACCAGGCGACGTCGGATCAGCAGACCGCCGAGGGCAACTACAAGGCCGGGCGCGACGCGGTGCGCATCTTCGGCAAGAGCGACGCCGAGATCGACCGCATCGTCGCCGACCGCAAGGTCGATTCGATCCTGGTGGTGCCGAGCCCGATCTCGGGCCGGATCATTGCGCGCAATGCAGCGCCGGGACTCTTCGTGCAGCCCGGCAATGCGCCGGCGCCGTATTCGCTGGCTGACATCTCGACGATGTGGATGGTCGCCAATGTGATCGAGACCGACGCTCCCGCCTACCGGATCGGCCAGCCGGTCGAGGTGCGGGTGCCGGCCTACCCGAACGAAGTGTTTCGCGGCCGCGTGACGACGCTTGGCCTCAACATCGATCCGAATTCGCACCGCCAGCTGGTGCGTTCGGTGATCGACGATCCCCAGCACAAGCTGCGCGCCGGCATGCTGGCGAGCTTCACCATCGAAACCGAGCCGCCAAAACTGTCGGTGAGCGTTCCGCTGGACGCCATCGTGCGCGAGGGCGACGGCACGATGACAGTGTGGGTCACGAGCGACGGCCGCAAGTTCGACCGCCGCACAGTGACGATCGGCATGGAGCAGGACGGCTGGCGGCAAATCCTCAACGGCCTCGCAGCCGGCGAGAAGGTCGCCTCGACCGGCGCGATCTTCCTCAGCAACAAGTTCGCCAACGCGGCCACCGGCTAGCGCGCCAGCCGCAACGCTGACCGCGCCCTCGTCCGCTCAAGAGTAAGTGCAGCACCTTGATCAAGAGCCTCCTCCAATTCGGTCTGACCCGAAGCGCCGTCATCGTGCTCGGCCTCGCCGTGTTCTGCGCCGCCGGCTTCGCTGCGTTCACCAAGCTGAACATCGAGGCCTATCCGAACCCGGCACCCGTCATCCTCGAGATCACGGCGCAGGCCGCCGGCCTCTCCGCCGAGGAAATGGAGAAGTACTATACGATCCCGATGGAGGTCGGGCTGTACTCGACGCCGGGTGTGGTCAACATCCGCTCGACCTCGTTCTACGGCCTGTCGTTCGTCCGGGTCACCTTCAGATACGGCGTCGACTATTACTTCGCGCTCTCGCAGGCCACCAACAACCTCACGCAGAATGTCCAGCTTCCCGGCAACCAGATCCCGCAGATCCAGCAGTCCAGTCTGGTCGGCGAGATCTATCGCTACCAACTCGTCGGTCCGCCGAATTTCGGCCTGACCAATCTCCGGACGTTGCAGGATTACGTGGTTGCCCGCCGGTTGATGACGATACCGGGCGTCGTGCAGATCAATTCCTGGGGCGGCACCACCAAGCAGTTCAACGTCGACGCCGACCTAGCCAAGCTCGAAGCCTACAACATCACCGTGCCGCAGCTGATCAGCGCGCTCGGCAACGCGAACATCAATGTCGGCGGCCGCGAAATCGCCATCGGTCAGCAATCCGTCAACATCCGCGGCATCGGCCTGATCAATTCAGGCGGCGATGATGACATCACCAAGGGCTACCGGGTCCGGGACATCGAGAACGTCGTCCTGACCCAATCCAACGGACTGCCGATCCAGATCAAGGACGTCGCCAAGGTCTCGGTCGGCTACGTGCCGCGGCTCGGCATCGCCGGCAAGGACAGGAACGACGACGTCGCCGCGGCGATCGTCGTGATGGGACGCACCCAGCACACCAACGACATCGTGCCGAAGGTCGAGGAGGAAGTCGCCAAGATCAACAGCGATGGCACCCTGCCTGCCGGCGTCAAGGTGGTCCCCTATTACGACCGCACCTCGCTGGTCAGCGTCACGACCCACACCGTGCTGCACAATTTGATGTTCGGCTGCCTGCTGGTGTTCGTGATCCAGTGGGTCTTCCTCGGCGACCTCAGAAGCGCGCTGATCGTCAGCGCCAACATCCCGTTCGCGCTGTTCTTCGCAATCATCATCCTGGTGCTGCAGGGCGAGGACGCCAATCTGCTGTCGCTCGGGGCCGTCGACTTCGGAATCATCGTCGATTCCGCCGTCATCATGATGGAGAACATCTTCCGCAACTTCCAGTCCAGCCCGGAGAACCGGCTCCGGGTGCTGCAAAACCTCGCCGAGGGATACTGGGGTGGCGACCCCACGACGCGAAACGGCCAGCCAGCGCCGGGTTGGACCGAGCGGCTGCGGATGATCTTCGTCAGCGCATTGCAGGTCGACAAGGCGGTGTTCTTCACCGCTGCCATCACGGTGACCGCGTTCGTGCCGCTGTTCACCATGCAAGGCGTCGAAGGCCAGATCTTCGGACCGATGGCGCGAACCTACGGTTACGCGCTCGCCGGCGCGCTGCTGGCGACCTTCACCGTGACACCGGTGCTGGCATCGCTGCTGCTGCCCCGGCATATCGAGGAAACCGAAACCATCATCGTGCGCTCGCTGCGCAAGGCCTACACGCCGGTGCTGCGCTGGTCGCTGACGCATCTGAGGGTCGCGGTCGCAGCCGGCATCATCTTCCTCGGACTGAGCGGCCTTGCTGCGAGCCAGCTCGGCAGCGAATTCCTGCCTGCGCTCGAGGAAGGCAATTTCTGGATCCGCGCCTCGATGCCGCCGACCATGTCGCTTGATGCAGGCACCGAACCGACCCGCAAGATGCGCGAGATCCTGTTGCGTCACCCTGAGATCATCACGGTGGTGTCGCAGCATGGCCGCCCCGACAATGGCAGCGACGCTTCTCCGTTCTCGAATGTCGAGCTGTTCGCGCCGATCAAGCCGTTCGACCAGTGGCCGCCCGGCCTGACCAAGGAGAAGCTCACCGAGGAGCTCCAGCGGGAGTTCGACGAGGAGCTGCCCGGCGTTACCTTCAACTTCTCGCAATACATCCAGGACAACGTCGAGGAGGCGCTGTCGGGCGTCAAGGGCGCGAACTCGGTCAAGATCATCGGTCCCAACCTCGCCGTGCTCGAGCAGCTCGCGACCAAGGTCGCGCAGGACATGGCCAAGATCCGCGGCGTCGCCGATCTCGGTATCTTCCACCTGGTCGGACAGCCCAACCTCAACATCAAGGTGAACCGCGAGAAAACTGCGCGCTACGGTCTCAATACCGGCGACGTGACGACCGTGGTCCAGGCGGCGCTCGGCGGCACCAGCGCGACGACGGTGCTGGAGGGCGACCGGCAGTTCGGCGTCGTCGTCCGGCTTGATCCGAGATTCCGCCAGAGCATCGACGAGGTGCGCGAGATCAAGGTGGCCTACCAGACGCCATCCGGCACCAACGCCTACATCCCCTTGAGCGAGCTTGCCGACATCTCGCTCGATACCGGCGCTTCGTTCATCTACCGTGAGCGCAGCCAGCGCTACATCCCGATCAAGTTCAGCGTGCGTGGCCGCGATCTCGGAAGCACGGTGGCGGAGGCGCAGACGCGCG
Organism: Bradyrhizobium sp. ma5; assembly: GCF_042258955.1. NCBI lineage: Bacteria > Pseudomonadati > Pseudomonadota > Alphaproteobacteria > Hyphomicrobiales > Nitrobacteraceae > Bradyrhizobium > Bradyrhizobium sp. ma5. The sequence continues at coordinate 3,779,426 of NZ_CP170156.1, read as the reverse complement.
TCGCCGAGGCCGTGCAGCTTCCGACCGGCTACCGGATGATCTGGTCCGGCGAATTCGACAATCTCGAAGCCGCCAAGGCGCGGCTGATGATCGTGGTGCCGGTGACGCTGCTGCTGATCTTCGTGCTGCTCTACAGCCTGTTCAACTCGCTGCGCGACAGCCTGCTGGCGCTGGCCGGCATACCCTTCGCGGTCGGTGGCGGCCTGATCGCGCTGTACTTCGCCGGGCTCGATTTCTCGATTTCGGCCGCGATCGGCTTCATCTCGCTGTTCGGCGTCGCCGTCATGGACGGCATCCTCAACATCACCTATTTCCGCGAATTGCGGGCCTCGGGCATGAGCATCGCGGAGGCGGTGTTCAACGGCGCCGAGCAGCGCATGCGGCCGATGCTGATGACCGCGCTGTCCGCGGGCGTCGGCCTGTTCCCCGCGGCGCTGTCGCATGGCATCGGCAGCCAGGTGCAGCGACCGCTCGCGACCGTGGTGGTCGGCGGCATGTTCATCGGCCCGCTGCTGCTGCTGATCGTGGCGCCTGCGCTGCGCAAGATTTTCCTGTCGCGCGAGCCTGTCGCCTCTCCCGGCCAGGCGGCTGCCACGGCGCCGCCCGAAGCGGCGCATGAAGGGGGCGCCTGATGTCCGAGATCGTCGCAAGGATTGTTGCCGCGCTCGCGCGGTGCGGAAGGCGCGCCCTGCGTCCGACGCTTGGCGCCGGCGCCGCCGGGCTGTTGCTGGCAAGCTGCGCCGTCGGTCCGAATTTCGTGCCGCCGGCCGCCCCCGACGTCGATCGCTATACGCCGGAGAAGCTGGCCTCCCCCAGCTCGAATGCCGGGGGCCCCAGCGTGCTCAAGCAGCATTTCGTCAGCGGAGAGGACGTATCGCTGCGGTGGTGGACGGCATTTCGCTCAAAGCCGCTCGACGACCTCATCAAGATGTCGGTCGAGCACAACCCGTCGCTGCAGGCGGCCGAGGCGTCGATCAGGATCGCGCAGTACAACGCGCTGGCCCAGCGCGGGCTGTTCTTCCCGCAACTCGGCGCAAACTACACGCCTTCCCAGCAGCAGATTTCCGGCGCGTCGGGTTCGGGCCCGGGCGGCCAGTCGCCCTCGGTATTTTCGCTTCATACCGCGCAATTGAACGTCAGCTTCGTGCCGGACATCTGGGGCCAGAATGTTCGCGCGGTCGAGGGCCTCGACGCGATCTCCGAGCAGCAACTGTTCCAGCTGGAAGCGGCCTACCTCACGCTGACGGCCAACGTCGTTACCGCGGCGATCCAGGAAGCATCGCTGCGCGGCCAGATTGCAGCGATCCAGCGCGTCGTGAAGATCGAACGCGGCATTCTGGAGATCGTGAAGAACCAGTTCAACGCGGGCAGCGCCGCCCAGGTCGACGTGCTGGCGCAGGAGGCCGCGCTGGCCCAGTCCGAGCAGCTGCTGCCGCCGCTCGAAAAGCAGCTCGCGGTTCAGCGCGACCTGCTGACGTCGCTAGCCGGGCAATTCTCGGCGGATGAGATCCTGCAGAAGTTCACGCTCGACCGCCTGGCGCTTCCCGCGCACCTGCCGGTGAGCCTGCCGAGCAAGATGATTGCCCAGCGTCCCGACGTCAGGGCCGCGGAGGCGCTGCTGCATTCGGCGAACGCCCAGGTCGGCGTGTCGATCGCGGCGCGGCTGCCCAACATCACGATCACCGGCAATGCCGGCTCCGCCGGCTTCAGCCTCGCCGAATTGTTCGCGCCGGGGACCAGTTTTTACGTCATCGCCGCGAGCGCGACCCAGCCGTTGTTCGATGGCCTGACGCTCTACCACAAGCAGAAGGCTGCGGAGGCGGCGGTGGACCAGGCGGATGCGCTCTATCGCCAGGCTGTCGTCACGGCGATGCAGAACGTCGCCGACGCCTTGCGCAGCCTGCAGGCCGACGCGCGCGCCTTGCAGGCTGCGGTCAAGGCCGAGCTCGCCGCCAAGGCCAGCCTCGACATCATCCAGAAGCAGCTTGCGCTCGGGCAGGTCAATCAGGTGGTCGTGCTCAATGCCCAGCAAGTCTATCTGACGGCGGCAGTGGTCCGCGTTCAGGCCCAGGCGACGCGTCTCTCGGACAGCGCAGCGCTTTTCATGGCGCTTGGTGGCGGCTGGCCGACCAACTGCGCATCCGACGACTGGCGCAAATGCGCCCTGGAGGATTTGCCCGCCGCCGCCCCACAGCGGGTCAGCGAAAACGGGCCACCTGCCCGCTGACAAGCGCCGGAGAGACCACTGACTAGAGGAACCGACGAATGAAAAACATGCTCACCTTGGCGGCAATTCTCCTCGCGGTCTCCGCGGGATCCGCGGCCGCACAGAGCGCGGTCGGCGGTCCGAAGAAGCCAAGCAATCTCGGCGGTCCCACCGAGCAGAAGAACCCGGTGGTTCGCACGACGCCGGCTGCCGCATCAACAACGCCTCCCGCAGCGCCGCCAAAGCGATCGCCGAGGAAATAGCGGCACCCTCCGGCAATTGAGTTGGCTTCCGGGATTCACGCTGATCGGCTCGATCAGACCAACATGAAAAATACAACGCGTCTGCTTCTCATCGCTCCGGCTACCGCAATGATGGCGTCGGTTGCCTGCGCGGCGCCTGTTCAGGTCACGCGGCTGTCGCCGCAAGGCCCCGCAAGCGTCATTCCGGTACGGCTCGCGTGTGATCAATACTGCTATTGCTGGCAGACGCGCTATCAGCAGCGAAGCTATCGCCGGACAATCGACGATCAGGCGCGTCAGGATCCGAACTATTGCCCGGGCGGTGGGCACTATAACGGCCATTACCGCACCGGACCGGCCACCGGATTGAGCTTCGAATGCCGCCTTCCCGTGCGCTCATTGCCGTTTCCATTTTGATCGACGGGGCTTGCACGGTGGTTGCGAGCGAAGGCGCCTACCAGATGACGGCCGCGCATACCAGCGCCAAGGGCACCGCGGCGCCGCCGATCACCACCCACCTGCTCATATCAGCGGGATCTCTGGAATACCTGAAGATCTGGACGGCGACGAAGAGGCAGACCGCGGCGCCCAGGATGATGCGAAACAGATCGGACGGCGTCTCGTAGGCCGACCAGATGGTTTCGTTTTGCGGGCTCGCGACGCGAGCCGTTATGACCACCACAAGGATCAGAAACAACGTCCGCAGGATAAGACCGAGGAAACGCATATGGCGCCCTGATTCACACTCCTGGGCAACGTTAGCACGAATCTCGCCGAAAAGCATTCATTTGGCTGGCCCCTCGCCAGCTCCAGCAAAAACCCCGGGCTTTTGCCCGGGGTTTTGCTCGCATTGAAGGTGCGTGGCATCAGGCCTGAGAGTGGCGCGCCATGAAATTGTCGTAGCCGACTTCGGCGACCTGGAACCACTGATAGCCGTTGTTGGAGAACGTCGTCAGCGAGTCATAGACCTTCTTGAAATTGGCATTGGTCGCCGAAACCTCGGCATGCAGCTCCTTGGCGGCCTTGAAGGACGCTTCCATCACCGTAGCCGGGAACGGGCGCAGCTTGGTGCCGGCCGCGAGCAGCTTCTTCAGTGCGAGCGGGTTGGCCTGGTCGTAGCGCGCCATCATCCAGTTGTTGGCGAGATGGCCGGCCTGCTCGAGCACGAACTGATAGTGCTTCGGCAGCGCGTTCCACTTGTCGAGGTTGATCATCGCCACCAGCATCGGGCCGCCTTCCCACCAGCCGGGGAAGTAGTAGTTCGGCGCGACCTTGTAGAAGCCGAGCTTCTCGTCGTCATAGGGACCGACCCACTCGGCCGCATCAATGGTGCCTTTCTCCAGCGCCGGATAGATGTCGCCGCCGGCGAGTTGCTGCGGCACCGCGCCGAGCTTCTGCATCACCCTGCCGGCAAAGCCGCCGATGCGGAATTTGAGGCCCTTGAGATCGTCGACGCTGTTGATCTCCTTGCGAAACCAACCACCCATCTGGCAGCCGGTGTTGCCGGCAAGCAGCGAGGTGACGTTGTAGCTCTTGTAGAACTCGTTGAGCAGCTCCTTGCCGCCGCCCAGCATGAACCAGGCCTGGTTGAGCCGCATGTTGGGCCCGAACGGCACCGAGGAGCCGAAGGTGAAGGTCGGGTCCTTGCCGAAATAGTAATAGGGCGCGGTGTGCCCCATCTCGACCGTGCCGTTCTGTACGGCGTCGAGCACCTGCAGGCCGGGCACGATCTCGCCGGCGGCAAAGGTCTGGATCTGGAACTTGTTGTCGGTGGCTTCACCGACCGCCTTGGCCATCAGCTCGGCGCCGCCGTGCAGCGTGTCGAGCGACTTCGGCCAACTCGTCGTCAGGCGCCATTTGAGCTCCGGCATCGACTGCGCGATCGCGGGAGCTGCGACCGTTGCCACGCCTGCGACACCTAAACCCGTGACCTTGATGAAATCTCTGCGCTTCATTTGAATCCCACCCTGTATGATTGTGTTTATCCGAGCGTCGACAGCTTGCGATCGTCGCGCTGCGTTTCTTTGCCGTCATGACCGGTGACCGGTCACGCGCCCGCCTTCGTGCCGAGGCTTCGGGCGCGAGCATGGAACATCCCCTCGGCGAATGCCAGACGCAAAGAACCCGGCCCCCTTGCGGGGGCCGGGCTACTTAAGTCGAAGCTTCTGGCGCGTTCTCTGCTCGCGAACGCTCGAAGCGCTGTTAGCCGCGGGTTCGCGAGCGGATCATGAAGCTGTCGAAGGTGTATTCGGCGACCTGCCACCACAGATACTGGTCGGAACGGTACGCCTGCATCGCGTCGATCGACTTCTTGAAGTCGGCATTCTTGGCCGAGATTTCACCCCACAGCTCGTTGGTCGCCTTGAGGCAGGCCTCGAGCACTTCGTTGGTGAACGGACGCAGCTGCGTACCGCCGGCAACCAGCCGCTTCAGCGCGGACGGGTTCTGCATGTCGTAGCGCGCAGCCATCCAGGTGTTGGCGTTGGCGGTCGCGTTGCTCAGGATCGCCTGGTAGTTCTTCGGCAGCGCGTTCCACTTTTCGAGGTTGCAGTAGGCGTGCACGGTCGGGCCGCCTTCCCAGAAGCCCGGATAGTAGTAGTACTTGGCGACCTTCTGGAAACCGAGCTTCTCGTCGTCATAGGGACCGACCCACTCAGCGGCGTCGATGGTGCCCTTTTCCAGCGCCGGATAGATGTCGCCGCCGGCGAGCTGTTGCGGCACCACGCCGACCTTCTGCAGCACCTGGCCGGCGATGCCGCCGATCCGGAATTTGAGGCCGGAGAGATCGGCGACCGTCTTGATCTCCTTGCGGAACCAGCCACCCATCTGGGTGCCGGTGTTGCCGCAAGGAAAGCCGATCACGCCGAACTTCTTGAAGAACTCGTTGCCGAGTGCCTCGCCGCCGCCCTGGTACCACCAGGAGTTCTGCATGCGGGCGTTGAGGCCGAACGGCACCGACGCGTAGATCGCAAAGGTCGGATCCTTGCCGACGTAATAGTAGGACACGGTGTGGCACATCTCGACCGTGCCGTTGGAGGTCGCGTCCAGCGCCTGCAGGCCGGGGACGATCTCACCCGCCGCGAACACCTGGATCTGGAACTTGTTGTCGGTCATTTCGGCGACATACTTCGCCACCTGGTCGGCACCGCCATAAATGGTGTCCAGCGACTTCGGGAAGCTCGAGGTCAGGCGCCACTTGATTTCAGGCGAGGACTGCGCAATCGCCGGCGCGGCAACCGCCGTCGCGGCAGCACCAGCCGCAGACACTTTCAAAAAATCACGACGCTTCATCGTAAGGCTTCTCCTTGAGGGGCGTTTCCCAGTGACCGCAAGCAGTTCTCCGGCAGGAGGCTCGCAAGCAGAACACTTGCAAAAGGCCCGCCGAGGCGCTCTCGATCGGCCCTTTAACACGGAAGACGGCCTCACGGAAACGCGACAATGGCATGACCGCACCAATTAAACGAAAGTCTGATGAGGCGGGAAATTTGCCGGAAAATGCAGGCTCAGGCTGCGGCAACGACGACTTGCAGCGGCTGGCGGAGCTTGCTGCCGTCACGCGGTAAATCGCCGCGTGCGGGCCGCCCGGCCGGTGCTCAATCACCGGGCTAACGTGGCAATCAGCGCCGCGCCGTCTCTCGCGCCTTCTTGGCCTTGTCGGCCAGATGCCGCCCACGCCGAATCCAGCTTTGCGCCGTCGTCTTGCTGACGCCAAAGGTCTTGGCGATCGCCACGGCGGCCTCGCCGATCGAGTCGGATTTCTTCGCAAGGTTGAACGCCGCCCGGGAGGCCTCTTCGCGCTTCTCCCGCGTCAGGTGCTTGCGGCGTTGTTTGTTTGCTTCGCGTGATGCTGCCATGTCGCTGGTCGCCTCACGGCCCCTCCCCGTATGTCGGCTGCCCGTGCCCGCCTTCAATTGACGGAACGGTGGTACGATTCGGCCAGTGCCGGACAAACATACAGGCCGGACGCGATTCAGCAATCGTCCAAGGGCGACAGGCCTGTGAAGAAGGGCCGCCGGGATCCCGGCCTTTCAGGCTCATCGGCCATCGCGCAGGCTCAGGCGGCGGCGATCACGCCTTGCAGCTGCTCACGGACCTTGCTGCCGATCGCGCGGTAGATCGCCGCATGCGGGCCGTCCGGTTCGCTCTCGACAACCGGGTTGCCGGAATCCGAGGCAGCGCGGATGGCGATGTGCAGGGGGATCTCGCCGAGGAACGGCACTCCGAGCTTCTCGGCCTCGTGGCGGGCGCCGCCATGGCCGAAGATGTCCGAGCGCGTGCCACAATGCGGGCACTGGAAATAGCTCATGTTCTCGACAATGCCGAGCACCGGCACATTGACCTTCTTGAACATCGCAAGGCCCCGCCGCGCGTCGATCAGCGAGAGGTCCTGCGGCGTCGAGATGATGACGGCGCCCTTGAGCGGGACGTTCTGCGCCAGCGTGAGCTGGGCGTCGCCGGTGCCTGGCGGCATGTCGACGACCAGCACGTCGAGCGTGCCCCAGACGACGTCGCGCAGCATCTGGGTGATCGCCGACATCACCATCGGCCCGCGCCAGATCATCGCGGTGTCTTCCTCGACCAGGAAGCCGATCGACATGATCGCCAAGCCGAAGCGCTGCAGCGGGATCATCTTCTTGTCGTCGTTGAGCTGCGGCTTCTCGCGGATGCCGGTCAGCCGCGGCACCGATGGGCCGTAGATGTCGGCATCGAGCAGCCCAACGCGCAGGCCGATGTCGCGCAGACCGAGCGCAAGGTTGAGCGCCGTGGTCGACTTGCCGACCCCGCCCTTGCCGGAGGCAACCGCGATGACAGCGGAGATGCCGGGGATCTCGGCCTGGCGCGCCATCGGCGATTGCGCACCAGGCGGGTGCGGATGACGGTGCGCGGACGCGGGCTGGACGCCGCCGGCCGGCCGCGGCGCAGGCGCCGCGCCACCGGCCTTGCGCTCCGCGGTCAGCGCGATCATCGCGACGCTGACGCCGGGAATGGCGCGCACGGCGTTCTCGGCCTGCGCACGCACACTCTCCCAGGCGCGGGCTTCCGCGGCATCGACATTGATCGAGAAGAACACCTTGCCGTCGGTGACCGTGATCGCCGACAGCACATTGGCGTTGGTCAAGGCTGTGCCGCGCGGCGACATCACCTTGGCAAGACAATCGAGAACCTGTTGCTGCGTCACGCTCACCGCGCATCTCCTGGCTTTTTAGCGGGGCGTGATCTTGTCGGAAAACCGCTTCACACTTTTCCGGATCACGCCCAGGAGACGACCCAATAAAGCGTTGCAGCGCAAAAGGCTACCTCGCTCCGACGTCGTCCCGCCGTTCGGACGGCGCTGCGGAGCCGCCCTCCTTGGCGGCCTCGTAATTCAGCTCGATCATGACCCCGTTGGGGTCGTTGACGAAGATCTGCCAGAGGTCGCCGCCGGGAACCTGGCGCGAGTCGAATTCCATGCCTTTGGACTGCAGCCGCTTCCGCATCCCGTCAAAGCCCTGACTGGCAAAGGCGACGTGATGGACGACGCCCGAGTCAGGCTTTTGTGCCTCGTCGGTCGCGGAAATATCGACCAGGTGCACGACCGCCTTGCCCTCGCTGTACATCCACGCACCGGGGAACGCGAAGTTCGGCCGCGCACCCTTTTCCAGGCCCAGAATGTCCTCATAGAACCGCACCGTGGCGGTGAGATTCCGGGTCCGGATATTGAAATGATCGAGCACACCGACGCTCATGCCCATGCGAGACACTCCCTTTTTTGTGAGGTTCTTTGGTGGGCCGATCCTAGCACAAAACCGGGGTCTGCCATCCAACGAAGCCGTTGCCCTCCGCTGCGCAGGGGGTATGGTGCGGCTCCCTTCCATGGACGGAATGCCCTGCCCGCCGCGCCGTTTTCCGGCGGTCTCAAGGGGCGATCACCACGGCAATCACAAGGTAACAGACATGGCTAAAGTCGCTTTCCTCGGTCTCGGCGTAATGGGTTTCCCGATGGCGGGACACCTCGTGAAAAAGGGCGGCCATGAGGTCACCGTTTACAACCGGACCGCGGCGAAGGCGAAGGAATGGGCCGACAAGTTCGGCGGCAAGACGGCGCCGACCCCGAAGGCCGCCGCCGAAGGCCAGGATTTCGTGATGTGCTGCGTCGGCAACGACAACGACCTGCGCGCGGTCACGATCGGCCCCGACGGCGCCTTTGCCGGCATGAAGAAGGGCGCGACCTTCGTCGACCACACCACCGCCTCCGCCGAGGTCGCCCGCGAGCTCGACGCCGCCGCTACCAAGGCCGGCTTCAAGTTCATCGACGCGCCGGTGTCGGGCGGCCAGGCCGGCGCCGAGAACGGCGTGCTGACGGTGATGTGCGGCGGCAGCGCGGACGCCTATGCCGGCGCCGAGCCGATCATCATCGCCGCCTATGCGCGGATGTGCAAATTGCTCGGACCGGCAGGCGCCGGCCAGCTGACCAAGATGGTCAACCAGATCTGCATCGCAGGCCTCGTGCAGGGCCTGTCCGAGGGCATCCACTTCGCCAAGAAGAGTGGCCTCGACGTCGCCGCCGTGATCGAGACCATCTCCAAGGGCGCCGCGCAGTCCTGGCAGATGGAGAACCGCTACAAGACCATGAACGAAAACAAGTACGATTTCGGCTTCGCGGTCGAGTGGATGCGCAAGGACCTCTCGATTGCACTGGCGGAAGCCCGCCGCAACGGCGCCACTTTGCCGGCGACCGCGCTGGTCGACCAGTTCTATGCCGAGGTCGAGAAGATGGGCGGCAAGCGCTGGGATACGTCGAGCCTGCTCGCCCGGCTGCAGCGCTAACGCCTCTTCGCATACGGCCAGGTGACCCGCGCCGGCGGGTCACCTGTGATGCGGCGCCGTCTCGCGAAGGAGAATTCCCCTTTGAAGGTCGCGCTGCCAAAATATCGAAAACAACCCCATGCAAAGTAACTGGCCGGCCGCCGGCATACGATTTGTCAACTTGACACGTCGGGCAAATCAGGCGCACATTTCCATTATTCCGAAATCATGTAGACGTGGCTAGCGTCTGGGGTTCACAGGCGGTCACGCAATAGATGTATGCCGAAACATGCCGTCTTTCGTTGCAGTCCTCGAAAGCCGTGGCTCTCCTCGGACCAACGGCGCGGCGCTCGGCGCAAAAGTTAATTTAACCTCCGGTTAACGCTTTTCTTTAGCTCTTTAAGGTAACGCTTAATGAATTGGCGTCACAGATAGACAATGCAAAAAGCCCGCGCGGTTCGCGGGCAGGATTTGTGTTGTTGATGAGTAATCCCGCAGAAAAGCCTGAAGTTGTACAGCTTCCGGCAGGACCTCAGGTGACGGTGCCGGTGAACAACCGGCGCGTCGCAGCACAGCGGGTGCGCGAGGCGCGGGATCGGTTAACGTCAACCAGTGGAACCCGCCCGGCTTTCGACGCCGAACTGCTCCGGCAATATGCCCAGACCCGGATGTCGGCATCCTACGTCGTGATGCTGCTCGTGGTGGCAACCGGCGTTCTGTTTAGCCTCTGGATGAAGCCGATCGTGGCCGGCGCCTGGACGGTCGGCATCCTCGGCGTCCATCTCGCGATCATCCGCAGTTGCTCCCGCTTCCTCGCCGAGCCCACCTCGGTCGCGGTGACCCGCAAATGGCGGACCCGCTTCGTGCTGCTCGACCTGTTGTACGGCCTGTGCTGGACCGCGATCCTGATCCACCCAGCCGGGCGCGATCTCTCCTCCAACACGCTGATGATGTTCCTGATGCTGCTGGTGATCGCGGTCTCCAGCATGCTGGCGGCGAGCCTGCCGATCGCGGCCCTCGCAGCGACCGTTCCGGTGACGGTCGGGATTGCGCTCGACCTCGTGCTCAACGGCGCATTCGACAATTACGTGCTGGCGCTGCTCGCACTTGCCGCCGAGGGTTACTTCGCGCTGCTGGCCCACCGCCTGCATTCGACCACGCTGGCGACGCTGGAAGCCCGCGCCGAAAAGGACGCGCTGATCGGCGAGCTGGAACAGGCCAAGGCGATCTCCGATGAGGCGCGGCACCGCGCCGAATCCGCCAACGTCGCCAAGTCGCGCTTCCTGGCCCAGATGAGCCACGAACTGCGCACCCCGCTCAACGCCATCCTCGGCTTCTCCGAGGTGATGAAGAGCGAGATCTTTGGCGCGCACGCGGTGCCGGTCTACAAGGAATATTCCGCCGACATCCATAACTCCGGCGTGCACCTGCTCAATCTCATCAACGAGATCCTCGATCTGTCGCGCATCGAGGCCGGCCGTTACGAACTGAACGAGGAAGCCGTGGCGCTGGTGCATGTCGTCGCCGACTGCCACCATTTGCTGAAGCTGCGCGCTTCCAGCCGCGGCATCACCATCCACGAGGTGTTCGAGCATGGCATGCCCAGGATCTGGGGCGACGAGCGCGCCATCCGCCAGGTCGTGCTCAACCTGCTCTCCAACTCGATCAAGTTCACCCCGCAGGGCGGCGAGATCTGGCTGAAGGTCGGCTGGACCGCGTCGGGCGGGCAGTATCTGAGCGTGAAGGACACCGGAAGCGGCATCGCCGAGGACGAGATCCCGGTCGTGCTGGCCTCGTTCGGCCAGGGCTCCAACTCGATCAAGTCGGCGGAACAGGGTGCGGGCCTTGGACTGCCGATCGCGAAGAGCCTGATCGACATGCATGGCGGCACCTTCACGCTGAAATCGAAACTGCGCATCGGCACCGAGGTGATCGTGACCTTGCCGCCGGAGCGGGTGATGAGCGCACTGGCGCCGATGACGGAAGAAGCGCCGCCGATGCAGCCGGAGCCCGCCGAGCCCTCGATGGGCGCCGACCGGAAACGCGTGCGCCGCAGGTCGATCATGAGTGCCGGCACCGGATTGTAGAGCATGTCGCGGACAATCGTGACGCGGTTTTCATTGCCCTTACGCGCAAGGCGTTCGCGCCGGGACCATGCTCGCGACAAAAAGCCGGGGCGTGATGGCGCATCCCGATTCGACCGGCTTGCACTGGCGGCTGAAACGGTTCAACAGTTGAACAATGAGCTCAGAAACGCCGTGTATCGCAGTCTGCATGATGGACCCCAGGACGAAGCTCTGCTTCGGCTGCGGTCGCACGCTTCCGGAGATCGCGCGCTGGCACAAGATGGACCGCACCGAGCGGCTGTCCGTCATGGCGACGCTGCCGGCGCGGATGGCCGAGGCTGGGCTCGATCGCATGGAGCCGCGTCCGAAGCGCGCGTGACCACCGCCGCGAGCGGAGCCGCACCGTGAACCGCATCCTTCTTGTCATCCTGCTCTTGATGGCAACCGCCGGCGCCGTGGTCGCCTACGGCGATCCCGATCAGATCGCGCGCGCCAGGCAGAATCTGACCCAGATCTTCGGCCGCGGCATCGCCGCGCCGGCCGCCGTCCCTGCCCCCGCGGTGCAGATTGCGCGCAGCCAGGGCGGCGAGTTCGCGTTCCGCGCCAAGATCAACGGCGTCAGCGCGCCGATGGTGATCGACACCGGCGCGACCTCGGTGGTGCTGACCTGGGAAACCGCCAAGGCGATCGGGCTGCCGACCGACATGCTCGAATACAATGTCGACCTGGAGACTGCCGGCGGTCACACCAAGGCGGCGCGGCTGACGCTCGATCGTCTCGCCGTCGGCAAGCTGGTCGAGAAATCGGTGCCTGCGCTGGTGGTGCAACGCGGGCAGATGAAGACCAACCTGCTCGGCATGAGCTTCCTCGACCGGCTCGAAAGCTGGGGGGTCCGTTCCGATACGCTGAGCCTCACCGGATACCCTGATGTCACCGGCAGCATCACGCCCTCGAGCCGCCACCGGCGCCCGCGCGCGGTTGTCGACTAGCGGTGTGCATCTCAGGCAAAGCCAAAGTCAGTTGGCTTAGCCCGTCATCGACAGCTCTTGATCTAAATCGGATATGTCGGAAGGTCCGGTGAAAATTGGTGCTGTGCGCCAACGGGCCCGAAAGCCTCATTTGGCAGACGCCGCTCGTGACGTATCCTCTCCGAGTTGTTGACCCTGGGCCAACCTCCGCTCCAACATGCCCATTACGGTGCTTACTTCGTCGAAGGCTCTGGAGTGCGAGTCGTCTCCCCCCAGATGAGTAAGGTCGAACACCAGAATTTTCTGCTGAGCAAGCGCGCTCTTGTACGGTTCTTCTTCCGGATTGATGTCGCCGACGCGGTTTGTCCCTCCCGCAATTGATCTTGAGATTTTGAGAGCGACATCATCTTGAGACAAAAGCAATCCGATCCGAGGGCGCCGGGATCCCATTTCTCCGACCTGGCTGATGAACTGGTCAAACGCGACGTCGGGCGCGACAAATGCCACGTTCTTCAGCTTCGAAATCGTGTTACGGCGGGAAGCTTTCATATGGAGCGCATCAAGGGTTACGAGGCAACCCATGGAATGGCAGACAAGTGTGATCTCCTTGATGCTAGGATTCGAGTTCACGACGTCCAGGAATTGGGCCAGGGGCGCGGCTGACTGCGTCGCAACCTTGCGGTCGTACTCATACGACCCCAGATTTCCGGCTCCCTGTGACGGCCACGAAAAGAGGACCGGAACAACGGGAAGTCTGCCGTCTTGCACGAATTGCGCGTACCGATACACCGCATCGTCGAAGCGGTTGTTGAATCCATGAACGAAGACCATCGCCTTGCTGCGATGTTTTGCTTTTGCCACGATGGTGACAGCATTTCCAAATCCGGCGCGATCCAGATACTCCGTCGACGTCGTTACAAAGTCTTTACGTGGGTCGCCCGGGAGAGTCACCGGCCACTGTATTTCGCCGACCGCTCGTGAATGATCCGGCGGAATAGAGACCGTGACCTGACCGAAAGCCATCTCGTTGGACGGATCCCGGCCGAACATCTCGCCGACATCGCTGCTGGACCGAGCGCGCGTCGTTCCGATAAGAATAGGGACTTGCGAGGCGGCATCAACCGTCTCACTGCTCGGCACAAGTACGCCTTGCAAGGGACGGATCGTGCATGAACAGCAGGCAATGGCCGCCAACACGGCGATTGTAACCCGCAAAGAAGCGACAGCACGGCCCCGTGGATGCATCCGGCTCTCCTCTTGCCACACAGCGAGGACCCGAAGCAGCCAGCATTCTCATAGCGTCTGCCTGACCTTGACCTTCGGCCCCCGCCGGCGGGTGCATCCAACACCTGAGTGAGTTCCACACAGTTCGGATTGATTCAGATCAATGATCCGGTCCGGTTGCCGGGAGCTTCCCGACGTCAGCGATCCTCTTCGCTGGCGCTGGCATACAAATGCTGATGACACGAGTTCTGGACCCCTGGTCCAGACGGCCGCTCCCACAACCCGAGTGGCCTTACCAGTCCGTCATTACCGGTCATCGTCGTGGATCGACGACGGATGCCGGCATAGCGGCGTGACCTGGATCTCCATGAATGGAAACAGCGGCAGGCTGGACAGGATGTCGTGCAATTCCTGCGCGCCCGACACATCGAAGATGCTGACATTGGCGTAGCGTCCGGCCACCCGCCACAGATGACGCCAGGCCCCGGTGCGTTGCAGCTCCATGGCACGGGTACGCTCGGCCTGCTTCAGCGCATCGACCTTTTCGGCCGGGAGATCGTGCGGGATCCGCACGTCCATTTCGACGTGAAACAGCATGATGATCAACTCTCTCTGCAAGCGATGAAGCGGTAGCGCGAAAAACGAACGGGAGCCGCCGCACGATCGCGGCGGCTCCATTGCTCGTCTATCAGATATTCGTCCCTGTCGTCAGCCCTGCACCAGACCGCGGCTGACGAGATTGATGTCATCGGGATTGATCAGATCCTTCGCCGTCCAACCGGAAACGTCGTAGTCGCTCATGCAATTGCGCACGAAATCCTGCATGGCGCCGAGGTCGCCGGTCGCGCTCGCGGCCATCAGCGTCTCGACACGAAGGTTCTCGTAATTGCCCGCGTAGTTACGCTCGTACAGCTCGTGCCGGCCGCCGAACTCGGAGCCGACTGCGTCCCAGAGCAACTTGAGCAGCTTGATCCGGTCGATCGCGGCATAGCCGTTGGAACCGCGCACGAAGCGATCGAGATAGGGCCTGATCGCCTCGCTCTCGAGATCGGCCGAGCTTGACGGCAGGTAGATCAAGCCGCTCGCGACATGGCGCTCGATCAGTTCCTTGATCCGCGGATAGGCCATCGGCGCGAACACGCGATAGGCCAGCCCGTAGTTCAGGTTGGGCAGATTGTAGCCCTCGGTCCCCTGCCAGGCGATCGGCGATTTCACCATCGCATCCGAAATGCCGTGGAACAGATTGCGCCAGGCGATCACCTCGCCCACCGCGGTCTGCACGCCGCGGAAATCCTTCGATCCGGTCGCCTCCACCGCCATCGAGAACAGGCCGGCAATGAAGTCGAGCTTGACGGCGAGCCGCGTCACGCCGTGCAGCGTGAAGCGCGGGATGAAGCCCGACGCCGGGAAAAACTGGTTGATCTTGTCGACGTCGCCGTAGATGAAGACGTTCTCCCAGGGCACCAGCACCTTGTCGAAAACCAGGATCGAGTCGTTCTCGTCGAAGCGGCTGGACAGCGGATAGTCGAACGGCGAGCCGGTCGCAGCCGCCGTGAATTCGTAGGACGAGCGAGCAATCAGCTTGACGCCCTTGGCATCCATCGGCGCCGTGAAGATCAGCGCGAACGACTTGTCCTTGATCGGGATGCCGTAGTGGGCAATGAAATTGTAGTGCGTCAGCGCCGAGCCGGTCGCAACCACCTTCGCGCCCGAAACGATCAGGCCGGCATCGGTCTCCTTCTCCACATGCATGAAGACGTCGCGCACCTCCTCGATCGCCCGGTCGCGATCGATCGGCGGATTGACGATGGCGTGATTCCAGAAGTCGAGCCGCTCCTGGGTCCGGGCATACCATTTCTTCGCGTTGCCGGCGTATTCGCCATAGAAGCCCGAGTTCGCACCCAAGGTCCCAAGGAACGCCGCCTTGTAGTCCGGCGAGCGGCCCATCCAGCCATAGGCAACCTTCTGCAATTCGGCGATCGCGTCGCGGCCTTTGATCAGGTCATCGGCCGTTCGCGAGCCGAGGAAGAACGGATGGGTCAGCTGGCCCGAGCCGGTATCGGTCAGGACGCCGATCTGATCCTTCTTCTCGTGGAAGCGGTCGTACCAGCGCGCCACCATCCGCGCCGAATTGCGGAAGGCGGGATGCTGGGTGACGTTCTTGACGCGTTCGCCGTAGATGTAGATTTCGCGGCCATCCTGGATGCTGTCCAGGAATTCCGCGCCGGTATAGACGCTGGTGGTTGACGCAGGCACATCGGCGCGCAGCGCAGCTGCTGTAGTCATGGGTTTCTCCTCCGCTTGTGTCGTTGGACCGGCGGGCGTTGCCACACCGGCCCGGACCATCCCGTCACGCTCTTGGTCGGCGTGACATCGGAGGAAAAGCTACGCGCTCAGCCTGCGCCGGCGAAAGGTATCACACCATACCGCGCGAACCGGCTCGGCTCGGGCTATGACTTGGATGCGCGGACCGGACGGCAAACGATCGTCCGGCCGATGCAACGCCGCAGCTGACGCAGCAATCGCGCAGCACGGCAAGGGAGCGAAAACCGGAGCGAGCCATGGGCAAAGACTCGGCCAAGGGTTTTGACAGCGCTGCTGTCGTTTTCCATCGCGATGGGGAATTGGCCCTCGACGCCAGCGTCGTCACCATCGGTGCGTTCGACGGCGTCCACCGCGGCCATCAGGAACTGCTGAGGCAGACAATTGCGGCAGCGCAACGCCGCGGCGTGCCGGCCGTGGTCTACACCTTCGATCCGCCGCCGAAGGTGTATTTCGGCCAGGCCGAGGCGCTGATCCCGCTGCGCGAAAAGCTCGAGCGCATCGCAACATTCGCACCTGACCATGTCATCGTCGCCGACTTCAACCAGATCTACGTCCGCCGCACCGCGGCCGATTTCCTCGCCGAGTTGCGGCTTCTGCAACCGCGCGAGGTGATCGTCGGCGAGGATTTCCGCTTCGGGTCCTGCAAGGGCGGCACCGCGCAGCTGCTGCGGCGCCACTTCGACACAAGCATCCTGCCACCGGTGCGCTGCGGCAATGGCGAGATCGTCTCCAGCAGCCGGATCCGTTCGCTTCGGCGATCCGGTCTTGCGGCCGCCGCGGCGGCGCTGGAAAACTGGCGCAGCATCGTGACCACATCGCCTGCCAATCGATCCAGCCTGGTCCAACTCGAGGTCATCAGCCCATGACCGCCATCGATCCGCGCGAGCTGCGCAATGCCTGTGGCCAATTCGGCACCGGCGTCACCATCATCACCACGCATTGTGAGGGACGCGACCATGGCATGACGGCCAATGCCTTCATGTCGGTCTCGCTCGATCCGCCGCTTGTCGCGATCTCGATCGCGAAGAGCGCGAAGATGCTTTGCAACATCCAGAACACCGGCCGCTTCGCGGTCAGCGTTCTGGCCGAGGGGATGGAGGATCTTGCCTGGCATTTCGCGGGCAAGCCAAAGCTCGACCTCTGCGACGTCTTCGAGCGCCGCAACGAGCTGCCCGTCATCGCTAACGCGGCGGCATATTTCGTGACCGATCTTGCGGATGAGATCGTCGCAGGCGACCACACCATCTTCCTCGGCCATGTCCGCGAGATGGCGCTGGAGCCCGGCAAAAAGCCGCTGCTGTTCTGCCGCGGCCGCTTCGGCGCCCTTGCCGACCCGCATCCGGCGCCCGCGATGCTGGAGAATGCGGCTTACGAATTTATCTGGTGAGACCGCCAGGAGATATTCCCGAAAACGGGGATGCAAGTTTGATCCAAACTGCAAGAAAAGGAGGAAACGACCATGCTGAACGTCAACAAGGACACCATCACAGACCACGTGATCGCCGCGCTTTCGAAGGACATTCCGGATCGCAACCGTCAGATCATGACGAGCCTGATCCGTCACATGCACGCCTTCTGCAAGGAGGTCGATCTGACCTTCGCCGAATGGTTCGCGGCCTGCGAATTCCTGCGCCGCGCCGGCGACATCTCGGACGAGAAGCGCAACGAGTTCATCCTGATCGCCGATATTCTGGGCGTCGAGGTGCTGGTCGACATGCTCGACCACCGGGTCACCGACGGCGAGAGCGAGTCCACCGTGCTCGGCCCGTTCTACCGGGAGAACCCGCCGGTGCTGCCGAAGGGCGCCTCCATCATCAAGAAGACGTTCGACAATGCACAGACCGTCAGGGTCAGCGGGCGGATCAGCGACACCGCGGGCCGGCCGATCGAGGGCGTCACCATCGACGTCTGGGAAGACGCACCGAACGGGCTGTACGATCTGCAGGATCCCGAGCAGCCGGCCTATAATCTGCGTGGCCGCTTCACGACCGACGCCAACGGCGAATACGCCTTCGTGGCACTCCGCCCCGAGCCCTACCCGATCCCCTATGACGGCGCCGGCGGCGAGCTCCTGAAATACATGGGCCACCATCCCTGGCGTCCCGGCCATATCCACTTCATGCTCTCCAAGGACGGCTATCAATCGCTGATCTCGCAGATCTACGATTCCGAGACCAAATATCTCGACAACGACTCGGTGTTCGCCGTGAAGCAGAGCCTGATCGGCAAGTTCGCCAAGGCACCGGCCGGCGCCGATACCGACCTCGTTCTCGATTTCGACTTCAAGCTCAAGAAGGCCGCGGTCGAACGGCTCGTCGCGGCCGAGTGATTCACATTACGCCCTGCCGGGCTCGAAAAGCCCGGCAGGGTTCACCTTGAACTGACCTGCGAGGACCTATGAGTCGTGCCGTCATCGAAATCGCCGAGCCCGTTGAGCAAGTGCGGAGCCTCGCAAGGGACACTGCGATCCGCAGTATCCGCGCTACCATCGTGGAAGCGCCGACCCGCCGGCGGCACAAGCTTTCGAACACGGAAGTCACGCACCAGGGCTACGTTCTGGTGCGTGTGCTGCTCGACAACGGCGTGACCGGTATCGGCGAAGCCTCGACGCTCGGTGGACCGCGCTGGGCCGAGGAGAGCGTGGAATCGATCAAGGCCGCGGTCACGAATTACCTGGCGCCCGCGCTGCTCGGGCAGCCTGCCCTCGCCTTCGAAGCCAATGCCTTGCGCATGGGCAAGGCCGCGACCCGCAATTTCGCCGCCAAGGGCGCGATCGAGTCCGCCCTGCTCGATGCCGCCGGCAAGACCCTCGGCCTTCCCGCCAGCGCGCTGCTCGGTGGTGCAGTTCGCCAGCGCATGGAAGTGATCTGGGCGCTGGCCTCGGGCGACAGCGGCCAGGAGCTCGAGGAAGCGAAGGAGAAGCTGCGGCGCCGCGAACACCGCCAGTTCAAGATCAAGTTCGGCTTCAACCGCCCACCGGCGGACGTGATGCGGTTGCAGACGTTGCGCGCCGGCCTCGGCGACGAGGTGCGCCTGATCGTCGACGTCAACCAGGGCTGGACCGAAGCCGAATGCATCCGCTTCATGCCCGCGCTGGAGGAACTGGGCGTCGCTCTGGTCGAACAGCCGGTGTCGGCACAGCAACTGGAAACCATGGCGCGTGTCGCGGCGCGCACCTCCATCCCGCTGCTTGTCGACGAAGCGGCCTTCACCAAGGAGGAAATCGCCCGCGTCGCGACGATGGGTTGCGGCAGCGTCTATTCGCTGAAGCTCGTGAAGAGTGGCGGCCTGTTTGAAATGAAGCGTGCCGCCGCGGTCGCCGGCGCGCACGGCCTCGAGCTCTATGGCGGCTGTCTGCTGGAGAGCAGCATCGGCGCGGCCGCGCATCTCGCCGCATTCGCCACCCTGCCCAGGCTCGAATGGGGCACCGAGCACTTCGGTCCGCGGATCCTGGTGGAGGACCTCGTGGTCAACCCGATCAGGTTCGACGAGTTCGAGATCTGCCTCCCCGATGGCCCGGGCCTCGGCGTCGAGGTCGACGAGGACAAGATCCGTGCCTTCGCCCGGAAGGATTAGCGAGATGGCGTCGGCCAGGCGGATAATTGACAATCCAGGGACGCCCGCCCAGTCTTCGCGCCGGAACCACTGTCTCGATCATGCGCCGATGACCACGCGATATCAAACCCGGCAGGCCTTTCGCGCAGCTTCCGCGGAAGCGCGCGGACCAACGTCCGGCTGACCGTGACCGATCGCGACGACGTCATGGATCTGAGGCGGCTGGTCTACTTCGTGGCCGTCGCCGAGGAATTGCATTTCGGCCGTGCCGCATCGCGGCTCGCGATCGCCCAGCCGCCGCTCAGCCGGCAGATTGCGCAGCTGGAGAGCGATCTCGGCGTCGTGCTCATCGACCGGAGCCGGAGCCAGATCCGGCTGACCCAGGCCGGCAGCGTTCTGCTGGAACGTGCGCGCGATGTGCTGGAGCGGCTTGACCGCACGCATCGCGAGATCAAGCGGATCGGGGAAGGCTTTTCGGGGCACCTGCGTGTCGCCTTCGTAGGATCCGCGACCTATGGCGTGCTGCCCAACGTGATCAAGGCGTTTCGCTCGGCCTATCCTGATGTCGAGCTCGCGCTGTCGGCGATGAACAACGCCGAGCAGAAGCGCGCGGTGATCCAGCGCGAGATCGATATCGCGGTCGCCCGCCCCTCGCTCGACGACGAGGAATTGAAGTCGGAGCCGCTGCTGCAGGAGCCGTTGATCCTCGCGCTATCCGACACCTCGCCGCTGCTCGAGCAGAAGGTCACGCTTCTGGCGGCGCTCAAGGCCGAGACATTCGTGCTCTATCCGCGCAAGCCGCGCCCGAGCTTCGCCGACCACATCCTCAATATCTGCCTCGAAGAGGGTTTCATTCCGAAATCGCAGGTGCTGGCCCAGGATTACCAGACCGCGATCAGCCTGGTATCGGTCGGCGTCGGCATCTCGCTGGTGCCGCAATCCGTCTCGCAGGCGGACCGCCCCGGCGTCGCCTACCGCGCCTATGAGGGGCATAATCCCGGCACCGCGCTGTCGCTGAACTACCGGCGCGACAACCGGATGCCCCACCTCTTCAACTTCCTGAAGATTGCGCACGACGTCACGCGGCGGCAGCGCAAGCAGTAACCGCGGTCTCAGGCCGCGACCGCCGCAGGCGCGCGGTCGTCAACGCGCGCGATCGCGTCGCGCAGCACGTCGATCCCGGCGCCCGGCCGAACGCCGTTCTCCGCAAGATGCCTGCGAAATGCGCGCGCACCGGGCACGCCATGGAAGGCGCCGACGAAGTGGCGCGTGATCGAATGCAGCCGCGTGCCTTCAGCCAGTTGCCGCTCGATATAGGGCAGCATCGCCGCGAAGACGTCCTTCATCGCGGGGTACGGCGGCGTTTCACCGAACAGCTCGGAATCAACTGACAGCAGCCGCCACGGCTCCTGATAGGCCGCCCGCCCCAGCATCACGCCATCGACATGCGCCAGATGCTGCTTCGCTTCCGCGATACTCGTGATGCCGCCGTTGATGATGATGGGCACGTCCGGCAGCGCCGCCTTGAGGCGATAGACGCGATCGTAGTCGAGCGGCGGGATGTCGCGGTTCTCCTTCGGCGACAATCCGTTGAGCCAGGCCTTGCGCGCATGCACGACGAGCGCATCCGCGCCGGCTGCAGTCACGCCGCGCGCCAGCGCATCGAGCGCGACTTCCGGATCCTGGTCGTCGATGCCGATCCGGCACTTCACCGTCACGGGAATCTTCACCGCGCGCTTCATCGCCGCAACGCCTTCGGCGACCAGCGCGGGCTCTGCCATCAGGCAGGCGCCGAACCGGCCGTCCTTCACCCGATCGGACGGACAGCCGACATTGAGATTGATCTCGTCATAGCCGAAATCCTCGCCGATCCGCGCCGCGGTCGCGAGATCGCGCGGATCGGAACCGCCGAGCTGCAGCGCCACCGGATGCTCGCTGGCATCGAAGCCGAGCAGCCGCGCCCGGTCGCCATGGATCACAGCACCCGTGGTCAGCATCTCCGTATAAAGCCGCGCCCGCCGCGACATCAGGCGATGGAAGACCCGGCAATGCTTATCCGTCCAGTCCATCATGGGTGCCACGGAAAAGCGATAGTCTTGCGATTTCAATTGATTACCGTAAGCTCTCAATGGGATGTGCCAAGAACGAACCACCTTCAAACTTGCCGAATTTGCACACGTTTGTACCCGTTTTGACCTCTCAACACACACATATCGCACACGATCTGGGGAATGCACACGGCCATGGCCAGCTTTACTCAGTTGCCGTCTGGGAACTGGCGCGTCCAAGTTCGCCGCAAGAAGCGATATGTGGCAGAGACTTTTCGACGCCGCAAGGACGGCGAGGAATGGGCGCTCGACATGGAGCGCAATATTGATCGCAGCGGGTCACCCAAACCGCGCGCTGCCGTGAAAGCCAAAACCTTTGGCGACATCATCGATCTTCACATCCAGGACATGCATGAAGTCGGCCGCCCACCCCGCCGATCTAAGGCAGCTGTGTTGGAGGCTCTCAAAGAGGATCTCGGATCCACTAAGCTGCCTCGGCTCGACCGTGAACGACTGATCGAATATGGCAGAAAGCGAGCGAAGGAAGGCGCCGGCCCGGCCACGCTGGTAATCGACATGTCATTCATCAGAACACTCGCAACGCACGCCGCGGCGATCCATGGCATTGAGGTTTCGGCCCGGCCGCCAGCGCTATCCTCGCTCATGCCTTGAGATACAAAAAGCTCGACCGCGAAACTGCGGTTGGGTCAGCGATGCAATCAAGTCAACGTTCATGCCCGACATCCAGCGAGGGCGTAGTCTGGTCCCTACTGCAGCCCTGTCCTCGTCGAGGTGACCAATCGTTTCGCGAGGTTGCGATGATGATAACCATGCTGCCGAACATCGTCCCGAATACTGTGGCTGACAGACCGCACGACGCGCTTCTGCTTGCGCCACCTTCCGGCGATTGCGGGAGGTATCGAGTCGCCTCGAGCAACAACCAGGAGCTCGTTGCTCCTGTTCAAATAAATATCGTACATAAGATATCCCACCTTGTGTCCGAACGCGCAGAAGTTCGGATCGGGTTTGACGGGGGGAAGCAGACCCGGCCTGGCGCAATTAGGCCGGGCGGCGTTCCAGCAATACGTGCAGCGCCTTTCGCGCAACGTACTCGAGAGCTCCGAGCGTCTTCCTCCCTTGCCGGGCCGCCCGCAGCAGCCTTCGCGCAACGAATTTCCTGGTTTCGTGGTCGCCACTACCGTTCGGAAGATCACGGCAAACGTCATCCAGAACAACGTCGAGGTTAGCAGTCGTCCGGTCGTCAAATTTCTTCATGGAAATACCCACCACGAAAACAAGAAAGACAAAACTGGCAAGGACCCGATGGCCTCAACCTGGAGGCGGCGTGGCCGAATTCCGATAGCAAGTCCGGGAAGATGACGCTTGCGGCGTCCAGCGAACCAGTTCGGAGCGTGACTTTTCCCCGCTTTCCCCGCCGTTCCCGCACATCGAAGCGTTTGATATTGTCTGCCAATGAGTTCGCCGGACCCGGCGCGGGACAGCGACAATGCCCCACCGCGCAAGATCATCCATATCGATATGGACGCGTTCTACGCGTCGGTGGAGCAACGGGACAATCCCGCCTTGCGTGGCAAGCCGCTCGCCGTGGGCGGCTCCGCAGAACGCGGCGTCGTTGCTGCCGCGAGCTATGAGGCCCGCAAGTTCGGAGTTCGCTCGGCGATGCCCTCAGTCACGGCAAGGCGTCAGTGTCCAGAGCTGATTTTCGTCAAACCTCGCTTCGAGGCCAACAAGGCCGTCAGCCGGCAGATCCGGGACATTTTCGCGGAGCACACGGAAATCATCGAGCCGCTGTCGCTGGATGAGGCATATCTCGATGTCACTGAGAACTTCCAGAAAATCGCGCTCGCAACGGAGATCGCTACCGCCATCAGGGCCAAAATCCTCTCGGAAACCGGCCTCACGGCTTCTGCCGGGATCTCCTACAACAAGTTCCTGGCGAAGCTCGCGTCCGACCATCGCAAGCCCAACGGTCAGTTCGTTATCACACCGAGGATGGGGCCCGCCTTCGTGGAGAATCTCCCCGTCGATAGATTCCACGGCATCGGCCCGGCGACGACAGCCAGGTTCAACGGCCTCGGTATCTTCACCGGGCTAGACATCCGCAATCAGACGCTCGAATTCATGAACGCCAGTTTCGGCAAATCGGGTGCCTACTACTACTGGATCTCGCGCGGCGTCGACGAGCGTCCGGTCAGAGCAAACCGGATACGAAAGTCCATCGGCGCAGAGAATACATTTTCGACCGATTTGACGACGTTCGACGCCCTGGCAGTCGAGCTCCAACCGCTCATCGACAAAGTCTGGCGGCATTGCGACAGCACCGGCAACCGCGGGCGCACCGTAACGTTAAAGTTCAAGTTCTTCGATTTCGAGGTCATTACGCGCAGCAAATCGGTCTCGACCCCGATATCTAACCGGGCTCACCTCGAGCATTTGGTTATCGACCTGTTACGGCACGAGATGCCCCTGCCGAAATCGGTTCGTTTGCTAGGCATCTCGTTGTCCGCGCTCCATGACCAGGGCCGTGAGGAACCTCAACTCGATCTGCCGATCTAGGCGTCCCCTGATAGATGCAACCTTCAAAATCGCGCCGGGTTGCGCAGGCGGTCGCCGGTGAACTGACAGAAGCGGGAACTGCCCTTGCGGAACGGGTTTGTCATGGATAGGAAATTCCAGCAGGTTCCGCGCTCAAGCCATCGAACGACCTGCGCTTGCCACGGAACCACTTCGAGCGCTTCCAATTCTTTTCCCGCTGGACACCGGGCAGGAATTGGGCCGATTCTGGCGATGATGAGAAGTCACCATCCCCAGTTCGGCCAATGGACATGAAAACGCAAAAGCTCGCGGCCCTTGGTATTCTCGCGATGTTCACCGCAATCCCGGCAGCGTCCGCTCTTACCTCGGATGATATCAAGGCAAGGCTTGAGGCCGCCGGCTATTCGCAAATACGCGAAGTGCCATCCGGCAAGATCAAGACGTTCAAGGGAACACGGGCTGGGAAGGAACGATCCATCCTCGTCGACAGCACCGGCCATATCCAGGAAATGCAATAGAGCTCCTGAGGCGGGCGTCATCGCAGGCATCACACGCGCAGCAGCAACGAGATCTCTGTACTCGTAAATGTCCTCTCTGGCGTCAGGACGACCATGTCTGCGACAGTCATCGAGCCCGGGTGGCTATACACATACTTGACGTGCCAAAGCGGCCCGATGTCGGGCGAGATAGTAAAATCTCCGGATTCGAGCGCGCGGGCAATCGCCCGAACTGCGGCGCTATTCTTGATCGGCAGCGAGAGTACGGCATCGACAAGCGCCGCAAGGGTCACGCCATCGGCCAGAAAGATGCGAGCGACCTCATCCCCGTGCGCCTCCCGGAGGGCCGACACGATTGCGGCGACGGCTTCCGGGTCCTTCACTCTGCGTGCCTTGTTGAGTCATGAGACGGTCAAAGCCACCCGGACTTAGCCGGAGACCTGATGGTCTTATAGGCCAAGACTGTTCTCGTTGGTAACGCAAGGCTAATCAATCTCAGTCCGTCCCGCGTACGGACTTTTTGCCTGATTCTGGAATGGCCCTTGTTCTGGAATGGCCCTTGCCGGCCGCAGCGTTCGTAAGCATCTATCATCCCCAGGCAACTCACTATCCTGGCGGTAACAAGATGGACCTGACCGAAATCGAGGACTACGCGATACAGGCAAGGATGGCTCTCATGGTCGGCGCGGCAACATTTGACCGAGTGTTTACTGGCATCCGCTTTGCGGAGGTCGACGGGTGCCTTCTGTATGTCTACGTAAGTGACGAGTCGACCGCAGCGGAGATCGAGGACAAGTTCGCCCTTCAAATCGCGATCGTCGCTTCGCAAATTATTCGGCCGGGAAATTGATGTCGTTGTCGTGTTGCCGAAGGTCCTTCAATGACGATGCCCCGCCGGGTGCCCGCTAATGCGCGTCGCCGCGGTGGTCAGAGGGCAGCATGAACGGCCCGCTGCATGTCGCAGATTCGCGGCCTCGACGGCCTGAACACCGTATTGATCCGGATTTCGGGAGAGACAGGACGGTCACAATATAATCCCTGCCGATGTTACCGTGACTTGCGAAGCATTTTTCACCGTTGAGTTTTTGCAGGCCTATTGCAGCCGGCGGAAAAGGACCGCTCTTCGGACGGTCCTTTTCGATTCCAAAGCCCGATTCAACGGTCATTGCGGGGACTCGCTTTTGACGAAGGAGCAACTTGCTCGAGATGCCTCAGAGATATTTCGACTGCTGCGAGCATTCCGCTCGATCAGAGACCGGGCAACGCGGCAGCACGTTATCGAGGTTGTCGAGGCAATGGCCGATGGCCGCACAACCGACGAGGGTCCCGACAAGGACGGAAAGGACAGGGGCCGAACGCCGTCACGAACCTGAGAACCGACCTCATTTTGAGATGGTGCGCCACGACGTCATTCCCGCTCATGTACAGTTTCAGAATGCTATCGTCGAGCGATGAAGACCTTTCAGCCTCGTGAGCCAGGTTTCAAGCTTACCGATTTGGGCGTTGGCCTGCCTGAGGGAAGCCGTGTGACACTAGAGCTTCTGGATTTCGGCCGGTGGCCGGCCGGCCCGCAGGCCTTCCCGAGCTGAGGCTGTCTTCATGACGGTGGAGAAGCTTTTGCGCTCGTCAGCCAGGCCTTCGGCCAACGGACGGTCGAGAGCAGACCGGGTAAGGCGCTTGGCGAAGGCCAGGCCCTCGGCACCTCGGCTCGACAGCTCAGCCCCGATCTCAAGGGAACGCGCGAGCGGATCGGCGACGACCTCATGCACAATTCCGATTTCGTGCGCCCGCGGTCCCGTCACGGTCAGGCCACAGAGGATCATCTCGAGCGCCCTCGCCTCTCCGACAATCCTGGGCAAGCGCTGTGTACCGCCACCACCAGGAAAGATACCGATGCGCGTCTCCGGTAGCCCGATCGCCGTGACGGTGCTTCCGGCGATACGCAGGTCGCATGCCAGCGAAAGCTCGAAGCCTCCCCCCATGCACAGGCCATTTATAGCCGCAATGACCGGCTTGTCGACGGCTGCAATCGCATCCGTCAGCGCGTGGAAACCAGGTGGTCGAGGACCAGGCGACGGCGGGGCGCGAGGCGCGAGGCGCTCAATCGCATCTGCGGCCTCAGAGAGCTCTTCAACGTCGTAGTGACGGATGAAGATGCCAGGTAAGCCCCCTGTAATGACAATGACTCGTACCGATGGGGCTATCCCTGCAGCGGTGACCGCATCGAACATCTCGGCCGCCCCGGCGGCCGTCATGGTGCCGAACGGGGCGTTGGCATAGGTGATAACACGGACCGCGCCGCGATCCTCGCTGGAAACAAGAGACATGGCCTACCCTCACCACGACGGCTCGCCGGACAGTCACGCATCGGCGGCGTACCGCCCAGGATGCGCTCGGGCTCCGGACCGATCAAGACTTGGAGCGCCAATATTACCATTGCAGCCGAGCTGATTAGCCCCAGACTCCTGCTTCCCGGCATGCGTTTTTCCGACGCGCGGGAGTTTCTGGAAATCGGACAACAGGCTCGCATTCTCGTAAGACCCGACGAAGAGTGCTTCGTTCTGGTCGAGGATCTTCAGCGGCTCGAGGCAAAATAAGGTCACCTGCCCATTGATCGACATCGACCCGGCAGATGATCCCGGATCGGCATTCGTATGGATGACCGCGAGCAATGCGCGGCCATCCTTCATGTTTCCCCTACTTCACCTCGTCCCAACTGGTGCCGTTGAACTTCTGCAGTACCACGTATGTCACCACGCGATAGTCCGTCGGGCTTGTGTTGATCAGGCTGCCGGGCAGCAGTAAGCCAAGGCGGAAGTTCTTCAGGTTCGCGGCCTGCTTCATGATGTTCTCCCGGGTCAGGTCGTCGCCGCACTGGCGCAGCACCTGCTCCAATGTTTGAGCTACGGCATAGCCGGCCACGGTCAAGCTGTCGTTGGTATCGGTGCCAGGCATGTTCTCCTTCATCCAGGCCCTCCACGCAACGATATCAGGATCGTTGGCCCAACGGGGATCGGTGGCATCCTTGATAAACCCCGCGGTCATGATGCCCACCGATTTATCGATCCCAGCGGGCTTGAAAGTCGCTCCGATTGAAGCGGCTCCAAGATGCAGGAAAGTCTCCGGCTTCCACTTCAGATCCCACATCTTGCTGATCGCCTGCGCCGCCTGCTTCGCGTACGTGAAGAGAAAAAGGGCATCGGCGCCCGCGTTCTGCAGGATCACCATCTGACTGTCGATGGTTGGATCAGTCGGCTGAAAACCCTGGACGCTGACAATCATCTTGTCGGCGTCCGGCCCAAGCCCGTCCTTGAGGCCGGCGATCAAGTCCTTGCCGAAATCGTCGTTCTGATAGAGGATTCCGATTTTCGGATGGGGGTTATGGGCTAGCAGGCTGCTGGCATAGAATTTCGCTTCGTCGTGGAGGTTGGGCTGCCACCCCATCGTCCAGTGAAAATGCTCGGGGTCGTTGAGCGCCGACGAGCCTGCGGCCGGAAACAGTTGCGGCACGCCCTGCTTATTGAGATAAGGACGGATCGCCATGTTCAACGGCGTGCCGAGGACGCCGAAGATCAACGCGACCTCGTCACCCTCGACCAGGCTCCGAACGTTCTCGACCGCTTTCGGCGGCGAATAGCCGTCGTCCCGGCTGATGAAAGTGATCTTGCGGCCGTTGATACCGCCCTTGGTGTCGTTCAACCACTTGAAGTAGGCCGCTTCGGTCTTGCCGAGCACCCCATAGGCCGAGGCGGGTCCGCTGTAGGCGATCGTCTGCCCAACCTTGATCTCGCTATCGCTGACACCGGGACCATACTTTTTCTCAGCCAGAGCCTGCTGAGCAAACAAAACGAACGCCGCGCCGATCAGCGCGGTGACGCGAATGGACATTGGCTTCCTCCCGATTTTCTTTGTTTTAGCGCAGCAATTTTGACCGAACGCCACCGGCTTGGCAATGACCGCGCAGGCTCACATCGCCCCAGAGCGACAGCTAGTCTTTCGCGAATCTTGAACCGGCCTCAAGCCAACCGGAAGCATCTAAGCGGTCGTCGGAAAACAACTGGAGTAGTGCAAGATTGGTTGGTGAGCAGCGGATGAGCTTCCCCCGCCGACCGCGTCTCATTGGAAACCAAGTACCACGACCGCGACGGCGATGCGTACTTCGCGATGATGTTCAGGGTCGAAGATACCTGCGGAACGGATGCGGACGCGATAGCGAACTCGAACGTCGGCATGGATCGTCTCACGTTCAAATCGCGAAGCCGCCCCCCGCTCCGGCCTCAAGCGGCTTGGGCTATGCATGCTGTGCAAGATACGTCCTACGGCTTGCACGGCGACTGGTTTATTGGACAAGCAGTGGAGCGGAGAGAGTGTGTCAATCCCCATTGAAAGATAACGGACTTTTCGACCTACCGGACCAAGGCCTACCATTGGACCAACGGCCAAATGCGGAGGTTTCGGCTCCAACAACAGCCAATTTGATCTTGAGCCGGGCGAGGACGGCCGGAGAGGCCTCAAGATGTGGCTTGGGTCCTGTCCAATTAGCCTGCAACAAGAAAATGGCCTCAGCGTATATGCTGACTCGGTCTCGGTGCGTCATCGAGACGGCACGAATGCCATCGCCTCGATCTCCACGCGCGTACCGATACCGAGGAGCGACCCGGCTCCGATGGCGGTGCTGGCCGGCGGCTCCCTGGCGTCCATGAATATTTCGACGCGAGCCCGGTTGAAGCCGTCATAGTCGGCGAGATCGGCCAGAAAGGCCGTGGTCTTCACGACATCCGACAGCGAGGCGCCATACTTGCCCAGCACGCGCGCGATGCGCTCGAAGATCCTGCGGGTCTGGAGCTCGATGTTATCGCGTGCGTCCTCATCGACGCAAAGGCTTCCCGACAAGAACAGCAGATCTCCACTCGGTCCGAGCGGGACGCGGCGGGCTGGTGAAAATCGCGGTCTGTTTTCCTGTGACGTCGACATGAGACTGAACCTTCCTTTGATGTCGTCTACTTTTCAGCTGCTGTGGCGTTGGCAAAGGCCGGAGGCCGCCGTTCAGCGAAGGCACGAAGCCCCTCTTCCGCATCGGCCGTTTGAAGCAGTTGCCTTTGCAGAGCGCCTTCCAGAACCAACCCTTCCTCCAGCGAGCCGTCCAATCCGTACTGGACGGCTCGCTTCGCGGCCTTGACTGCGAGCGGCCCGTTCGCCGCGATGCGCTTGGCTACCGCAAAGGCGCTATCGAGTAGCGCGTCGGCAGTGACCACGCGGTTCACGAGGCCGATCCGCTCGGCGCGCTGCGCATCGATCGGCTCACCGGTCAGGATCATCTCCAGGGCGCAGCCCATGGGGACGAGCCGCGGCAACCGCTGGGTACCGCCGCCGCCCGGCAGCACACCCCACCGCACCTCCGCCAGGCCAAACCGCGAGTCCGGTGTGCAGACGCGAATGTCGCACGCCATCGCCAGCTCTAGCCCGCCGGCGATGCAATGGCCCTGGATCGCAGCGATGACCGGCTTGGTGATCTCGCCAGCGAGCGTCATGCCGCCGAAACTGATGGTGCTTTCCGTGCCATGCAGGGCGTGCTCGCGGCGCCACGGCATATACGTCTTCAGATCGCCGCCGGAACAGAAGGCACGGCCGCCCGCGCCGGTCAGGACAGCAACCAGCAAATTCGGGTCCGCCTCGAACTCCTTCCAGACCTCGGCGAGCGCACGATCGTGCTCGACATCGAGGGCGTTCATGGCGTCAGGCCGGTTGATCGTGACGAGGGCGACAGCGCCCCTTCGCTCAAAGTCGATGGACATGATCTGTTTCCCTTAGGACCGCCCCTGAGGCATCAAGGCCCAGGATTCGAACGCGGCAAGCACCGCGTTGATGATGAAGCCGAACGAGCCGACGACCGCCAGCAGGCCGAAGACCTCGGCCGCGTTGAAATTGCGCTGCGCCATCAGCAGCAGCGCGCCGAGCCCCGGCATCAGTGTCAGCATCTCCGCGAGCAGCGATACGATGATCGCCAGCGGCGCGGCGACGCGCACGCCCGTCAGGATCGACGGCAGCAGCGCCGGCAGGAAAATCTTGGTCACCTGCGCGATCGCACCGAGCTGGAGCGATCGCGCAACCTCGAGCAAGGTCGGATGCAGCGACCGCACGCCGGAGGTGGTATTGAGCAGAACCGGCCAGAGCGCCGCGAATACGATCACGAACAGCTTCATCTCTTGATTGACGCCGATGAGCAAGGCCGCCACCGGCACGATGGTGGGCGGCGGCAACGTGCGCAAGAATTCCAGCGTCGGCCCGAGACAGCGCTCCAGAGCCGGTGAGGCGCCGATCAGCCCGCCGATGCCGACGCCCAGTCCCGTGGCAAGAACGAGGGCCGCGACGACCGACTGGAACGTCGCCAGCACCGCGGGAGCAAGATCTCCCGCGGTGGTCCGGTCAATCAGGGCGGCCGCCCACGTCGACGGCGGCGGAAAATACGGTGAACGCGGATCGCCCAGCACCTGCCAGAGCAACAGCAAGACGATCAGCGGCAGCAACCCTTGCAGGGCCGACCATGTGTTGGCCGCCGCATGGATAGCCCATCGGCGTCCCCTGCCAGCGGCAATGGCTTGTGCGGGCGCGTTGGTTGCGATCATGATTGCTGAAGCTCCCGAATGCCGGGAAACAGCCGCGCGAAGGTCAGTCGCAGGCACGCGTTGAGGAGAACGCCGAGCGTGCCCGTCGCAACCAGATAGCCAAACATCAGGCCCGGCTGGAGGGCCTCCTGCGCGGTCACCAGCCCCCAGCCAAGCCCGGCCGGATTGCCGACCATCTCCGCGATAACAGCGACGACGAGTGCGAGCCCGAGCGCGACGCGCGCGCCGACCATGGTCGCCGGCAATACTGCGGGAAGGATGACCTTGCCGAGCCGCTGTGTTCGCGACAGATGCAGCGTCGCGGCCGTATCGAGCAGCCTCGGGTGAATCGCCTTCGCCCCGGCGACGGCGTTGACGATGACCGGCCACACGCTCGCGAAGACGATCACGGCGATTTCCGTGGTGACGGTGAAACCGAACAGCAGAACCGCAACCGGAACGAACGCCACGGCCGGCAAGGGCCGGAGCAGCTCGAGCGATGCGCCGAAGAAGCGATGGACGATCGGCGAGAACGCGAGTGCGAAGCCTATGGCCGCGCCAAGCACGCTCGCGATCGCCCATCCGGCCAGCGCGCAGGCGACGGTGTGCACGGAATCGGCGATGATCTGGCCGGATCGGATCGCGCTGTAGAGCGCCTGGGCGATCTCCGTCGGCGCCGGCAGGAATTCGAACCGGGTCGCGGCAGCCCTGACGCCGACTTCCCAAGCCGCGAGAAGAACCAAAGCGGTCGCGAGCGCAGACGGGTTGAGCGCGCCCCTTGAGCGTCTAAGCATGGATCTCATGGCGAAACGCCTCGTAGAGCTGATGACGCAGCCGGAGATATTGGGGAAGCTCCTTGGTCTCGATCTGGTCGCGCGGCCGCGGCAGGTCGACGCGGATGCGCCGCGCGATGTGGGCCGGACTGCCTCTCAGGAGAATGATCGTATCGCTGAGATAGATCGCCTCCTCGATATCATGGGTTACGAACAGCACGGTCGCGCCGGTTTCGGCCTGGACCGCCAGAAGCTGGTTCTGGAGCGAGGCCTTCGTCATCGCGTCCAGCGCGCCGAACGGCTCGTCCATCAACAGCGCGCTCGGCTCCATGGCAAGCGCCCGGGCGATCTGCACCCGCTGCTGCATGCCACCCGACAGCCGCCACGGGTATTCATCCTTGAACCGGTCGAGGCCGACCATGCGGATGGCATTCTGAACCTTGTTATCGAGCTCAGCGTCGCGCAGGCGCCCTTCCACGCCGAGCGCGACGTTTCTTCGCACGGTTCGCCACATCAACAGGGCGTGCCCGTAGTCCTGGAACACCATGGCCATGCCGGGCACCGGTGATCGGACCTCCCGTCCCTCGTAAGCGGCACGACCGGAGCTGTAGGGCGTCAGCCCGGCCAGCGTCCGCAAAAGGGTGGTCTTTCCAGTGCCGGAGCCGCCGAGGATCGAGACGAACTCGCCTCGTCTGACCACTAGATCGAGATCCTCAATGATGCGGCGAACACCCGGCGCACCGGGCAGATCGATGCAAAGGCTCTCGCACTGAAAACTGGGTTGGGTTGTCATGATCGCCGCCAGCCGTCCGGGGTCACTTCAGCACGAGGCTGGATGGGTTCAATTCTGCGGAGAGTTGCCCGGTCTCCCGCATCGCCTCGATCCACGCCGAGATGTGCGTTGCCGTCAGAGCTGTGCTGTACGTCGGCAGCACGATGCTCTCAATCACGTCCTTCGGCAGCCGGGTCCATTTGGCGAGGACCTCGCGCGCTTCGACTTCGTGAGCTGCGATATATGCTCTCGCCTCTTCGAGGGCGGCGACATACCGCGCGATCGCTTCGGGATTGGCCCGCGCCCAGGTGCCGTTCGCCATCCAACTGGTCAGCGTAACGGGATCGCCGACCTGTAGCATCGGATCGCCAAGGTCGACGTGGCCCGCCTTGTTGAGCGCGCTGACGAACGGCTCAACCTCTTCGACTGCGTCGATACGTTGCGCCTTGAGCTGGTCCACCATGTTCGGGAACATCATCTCGATGAAGCGAACGCCTTTCGCATCCACCCCGCCGCGCTTGAGCGCAAGCAGAGTTGCGATGTGGACGACGCCGTTGATCGACGGCGTCCCGATCGTCTTGCCGATCAGCTGGCCGATCGAGGTGACGCCGGATTGTTTGCCGGCGATGAGGCGCATCTGCCGGTTGGCGGCGGTCTCAAGCGTATTGCCACACACGCCGACGACATCGAGGCCGCTGGCTGCCGCCTTCACGATATCGATTGCGGTGGCGCCCGAAATGTCCAGCTGGCGGCCGAGCGCACCGATCGTCGTGGAGAGGTTCTGGACCGACATGATTTCGACGTCGAGCCCCTTTTCCAGAAAGATGCCCTTGTCCTTCGCAACCCAGAGCGGAAGCCAGGCCGACGAGATCACCGAAGCGAGGCGGATCTTGATCGGTGCTGCGCCACCTTGCGCGAAGACACGCGATGGTTGGACTGCGGCCGTGCCGAGCAAGCCGAATATCATGGAGCGCCGCGTGGGCATCATGCTTTCCTCCGTGTTGTGCGTTATTGCTGTCGAGTGCGCCTGCCATTCAGGCCGAAGCAAGCGCGACGGCTTCGATCTCCACCAGCAATCCGAAATGAAGGGACGCCACGCCGGCAACCACCCTCGCGGGCCGGATGTCGCCGATCCAATCGGCATAGATCTGGTTGAACGCCGGCCAGGAGTTCATGTCGGTCACGTAGATGCGCACCTGGACGAGCCGGCTTCGATTGGTCGCGGCAGCTTCCAGGCAGGCATCGAGATTGGCGAGCACCTGCTCGGCTTGCTGCGCGAACGGCCGGTCGGTCATTGGCCTGCCATTCACGTCGACCGGAAGCTGCCCGGACACGAACACGAGGCCGGCGGCCGTGCAGGTGTGGGAATAATGACCAGCGGGCGGACGCAGCCGCTCACTGTTTGCGAATACGATACTCTGCTGCATGGTGCTGCCTTCGATGTCGGTCTTCAGTTCAGTAGAACTGCATCAGGACCTTGTTGTCCGCCAATGCTTCGGGACTGGTCTCGTGGATGATCGCGCCGGAGCGCATCACCAGCACGCGATCCGATATCTTGAACGCTTCTTTCACATTCTGCTCTACTAGCAGGATCGACAGCCCGAGCTGCTGCTGAAGTTGCCGGATGGGCTGGAGCAGGTCCTGGAACAGCTTCGGCGCCAGTCCGATCGACGGCTCGTCCATCAGGAGGCAGCGGGGACGGCTCAGCAGGGCGCGCGCGATGCTGACCATCTGCTGCTGTCCACCCGACAACGTGCCCGCGCGGCGGGCGTGGAATGTCTTGATGCGGGGCAGGATCGACATCACCCACTCGATCCGCTCGGGCCGTTCCCGCTGCGGCACGCCGGTTGCCCACATCGCGAGCTGGAAGATTTCATCGACGGTGAGGCCCGGAAAAATTCCGCGGCCTTCGGGCACAAGGCCAATGCCCAGGGCCGCCATCTTCTTCGGTTCCGGTTGATGCAGGCGCTGGCCGTCCACCGAGATCTCGCCGCCCTGGCGTGTGACCACGCCGAACAGCGCATTCATCAAGGTCGACTTGCCGGCGCCGTTGTGACCGACCAGGCAAAGCACCTCGTTCTTTCGGATCTGAAGGCTGATATCGTCGAGGACGACGCGGCCGCCGTAGCCGACGCGGAGATTGTCAACGCTGATGAGAGCATCGGTCATGAGTTGCGCTCGCCGAAATAGATGGATGACAACTCCGGATTTCCGAGAATCTCCTCGGGTTCGCCGTCGGCGAGAAGCCGCCCCTGATCTAGGAAGCTGATCCGGTCGGAGATGCTGACGACGATCTCGAGGTTGTGCTCGATGATGCAGATCGTGATGCCGCGGCGAACCTCGCCGCGCAGCAGCGTCACGAAGCGCTCGTAGGATCTCGGATCGAGCCCGGATGCCGGTTCGTCGAGAAGCCACATTTTGGCCTTCGTGGCCATGATCCGCGCCATGCTGAGGAACTTGCGCTCCGCATAGGCGAGATCGTTCGCGCGCACGCCGGCGTTGTGCTGCAAGCCGGTCGCCTCGAGGATCTCGTGGACGCGCTGGTGGCGCTCCGCGCCGCTGCCGGCCTCGGATTGCCAGAACCAGGCGCTCTTCTCCATCACCGTAAGCACGTTCTCGAACACCGTCATGTGCGAGAACAGGCGCAGATCCTGGAAGGTCCGGGCGACGCCGAGGCGCGCGATCTTCCACGGTGCGGTACCTACGATCGATTCGTCCTGCCAGCGGATGTCGCCCGAGGTCGGTCGCAGATGTCCGGTGATCAGGTTGAAGAGCGTGGTCTTGCCTGCCCCGTTCGGGCCGACCAGCGTGGTGATGATCCCTTCGCGCAGACGCAGCGAGACATCCTCGACCGCCTTCACGCCGTCGAAACTCTTGGTGAGATTGGCGATCTCGAGAAGCGTCGCCGGGGAGCCTGGAGCTTTCGACACTTGCAGCACCTCAGACCTCCCCTCGCTTTGCGCCCATGAGGCCGTCCGGCTTGAAGATCATCAGCAGGACCATCGCCAGCCCATAGACCATCTGCTGCACGGATCCGATTTCGGTGCTGGGGAGGAACGGCAGATAGGTCAAGGCGGCTGGCAGCAACGTGAGAAGAACCGCGCCGACGATCGGTCCCCACACGGTTCCGATGCCGCCCACGATCACCATCGCCAGGAACAGCGTCGAGGCATCGATGGTGAAGCTCTCGACATTGATGAAGCTGAGATAGTCGGCATACAAAACGCCCGCCACGGCGCAGACCGCGGTCGAGTAGAACACTGAGAGCGTCTTGATCAGCGCGACATTCTTGCCGAACGCCAGCGCGGCCGATTCGCTGTCCCTGATGGCCTTGAGGCTGCGACCGAAGCTCGAACGGACGATCGCCCTGGTCAGCACGACCACCAGGGCCAATGTCACGCCGGCAAGGCCGAGGAACTGGACGGGATCGCTGAACGCGTGTCCTGCGATACTCGCTGGCGGGATGCCGACCAGGCCGCCGATACCGCCCGTGACGGACTTCCACTCCGAGAACACCGTTGCGGCGAGAACCTGGAAACCGAGCGAGGCCGCCACGAAGTAGTCGCCCCGCACCCTCAGGGCAGGCAGGGCAAGCGCCGCCGAGATCGTTCCAGCGATGAGCATCGCGGCCGGCAGTTGAAGCAGCAGCGCGTCCGTCCACTGCAAGGCAATGAATGCCGCGACATACGCGCCGACGCCAAAAAACACCGCATGGGCCAGCGAGAAGATACCTGCATATCCCATGATGAAATTCAGAGTGATCGCCAGAATGGCGTTGATGCAGACCAGCGTTGCAAGGTTTACGAGATAAGCGATCACGACACAGATCCTTCAGCTAGTCACGACGCGGCCGAAGAAGCCCGACGGACGCAGCACGATGAACGCGAACAGGATGAGGAACGTGACCGCCTCGCTCCACTGCGGATCGAACCGCCACAGCGCCAGGTTCTCCGCAATGCCCAGCAACAGCCCCGCGCAGGCTGCTCCGCGCAGGCTGCCGACGCCGCCAACGATGGTCGCGGCGACACTGATCAGCATCACGCGGCCGCCGATTGCCGCATTCAGCCCCGAGGTCATGCTGGTGAGCACCGCGGCGGGAACCACGAGCAGCGAGCCGAGCGCGAACGCGCATGTCGACACCGCCTTCGGATTCAACCCAAACGTCCGCACCAGCGCGGGGCTCTCGGACAGAGCCCGAAGCGCGATCCCGATATTGGTTCTGCCGAGAAAGAGCTGGAGCGCGACGAAACACACCACCGCGGTGACGACGGCAATCCCTGCAGTCGGCGCCACGTAGAGCCCAGGCAATGTCTCGACGCTCCTGCTCAATGCCGAAGGCACCGAAATGAAGCCGCGCCCGAATACGGTCCCGATCAGGTTCTGAATGACGACGGCGACGCCGAAGGAGCCGACGAAGATCGTGAAGAACGATCCGTCGGTGCTCTGGATCGGCCCGTAGACATAGCGGTCCAGAACAACTCCGAACAGCACGACCAGGATGCAGGCCGCAAGGATCGCGAACGGCCACCAGACCAGGAGAACCGCGAAGAGATAATAGAATACGTAGGCACTGATCGCGAAACTCGCGCCGTGAGCAAAGTGGAAGATCTTCGTGGCCCCGAAGATCAGCGAGAAGCCGACCGCGGTCAGGCCGTAAAGCGCCCCGACCTGAATCCCGTTGATGATGAGTTGGAGTAGCAGCATGGGTCCTCGCACCGGCGCCAGAGCTAGTGAACCGCAACGGTCTCGACGACGGCCGGCTCGCCAGCCACTTCGTTGATCTGCATAGCCGATCGGATCGTGCCGTCCTTCTCGAAGGTGACACGCCCGCCGACCAGATCGAACGCGCCGATCTCGCGCCGCTTCGTCAGGAGATTTTCGCCCGTGATCGGCAAGCCAGCCTTCTGCAAGGCCGACGCCAAGGTCCCGTAGAGGAGCACGGCATTGTAGTAGTTCGCGGCGTAGGCGGTCGGCGCCCGGCTGGTCCTGGCCTGGTACTCCCGCGTGAAGCGCCTTGTCACCGGATCGTCGGAATTCCAGTCGATCCGCTGCGTCGTGAACAGCGCCCCTTTCGCTTCGGGAAGGCTGGCGATGGCAGGGATCGCAAACCCCGAGTAGCTGGCGAGCTGTTGCGTGACGCCGTTGTCGCGCAATTGCTTGATGATCTGCGATTGCTGCGCGCCGAACGAGGCGACGTAGACGACGTCCGGCTTGGCATCGCGCACCCGCGCCGCCACTCCGCTGAATTGTTGGGCATTGGACGACACCGACAGCGCCTCGGCCAAGGTTGCGCCGAGCGAAGGCAGGCTGGATTCGAGTTCGCGCTTGATCGATTGGCCAAGCGGGTCGTCGACATAGACGAGGACAAACCGCTTCAATCCCCGCTTCCGCACCAAATAGGGCGCCATTGCCCGCACCTCGAAATTGGCGAGCGGGATGACGTTCCAGAAATACTCACCAAGCTCGGCAAGGTCGGGGCCGACCCCGCCGCCATTGACGGCAACCGTACGGCTCCGCGTCGCGGTGGTCGAGATCGCCTTGGACACGCCTGTGAACGCCGAGAGCACGTAGCTCACCTTCTCGACGTTCACGAGCTTGTTCATGGCGATCACGCCCTGCTGCGGGAGCGCCTGGCTGTCCTCGTAGGCGATCGATAGCCTCCCGCCGAGGGCTTTTGTGTCGTTGAGATGCGAGACCGCAAGCTCAGTCGCCCCCATGTAGAGATCGCCGTAATCGGCGTTTGCGCCGCTCAGGGGGAAGATCGCCCCGATGCGAAGATCCTGGGCTGAGGCCCGTCCGGCGAGCGCAACAAGCATCGAAAACGCAAGAACCGCGACTTTCCGCAGAGGCCACATCGCAAACTCCCGATTTACGAAAACGATTTCGTAAACTAGTTCGCAGCAACCCGGCTTGTCAAGCGACAGATGTCAGCTTTCAGATTTCGCCGGCCGCGACCAGTTGGCTGCCGTGAGACGAGCGCAGAATCAGCTCGGGCGACCAGATTTCCTGCAATTCCTTGGCCGAACGGCCGTCCATGAGGGCCAGAAGCAGATCGACCATGCGGCGCCCTGCCTCGAATGTCGGCGCGGAGAACGTGGTCAGGGGCGGGTTCAGATAGGGCCCGAGCGGGTGGTTGTCGCAACCGATCACCGGAATATCGACGCCTGGGCGCCTGCCCGTCTCCGCGATCGCTTGCATCGCGCCGGTGGCGATCAGGTCGTGACCGCACATGATCGCCGTCGGCGGATCGCTCAGCGCAAGGAGCCGACGGGCGCCGTTCAGCCCCCCCTCCTCGCTGGTGCCAGTCTCGACAACGAGATCGGCATCGAACGGCAGCTTCGCCGCCTTCAAGGCCGCGCGATAGCCTTCCTGCAGCAGATGGCTGATCATGAGGTATCCCGGCGTGCTCAACAGCCCGATCCGGCGATGTCCAAACCCTATGAAACGCGCCGTTCCATTGCGGCCGGCGACCGTTCGGTCGATATCCACGAAGGGAAACGGCTTGCCGGTCTCGCTGCGGCCCAGCGCGACAAACGGCACGTTGCGCTCCTGGAGATAGCGGATCCGGGGGTCGTCGCGACGCGTGCGGCCGAACATCACGCCATCGACCCGCTGCCGCTCGACCAGGCGGCGGAAGCTATCGAGCTCCGTCTCCAGCGTTCGACCTGCGACGATGATGAGCTGAAACGGGGTCTGACTGAGATTCTGGTCGATCCCCATCAGCAGATCCAGGAAGAACGGATGCGCAAAATGGGTCTGCGGCGGCGACAGCACGAAGCCGATCGTCTCGGACGTTTGCGTGCGAAGCCGCCGCCCCGCCGGATCCGGAGAAAAGCCAAACTTCTCCGCCGCTTCCAGCACGCGCCGCTTCGTCGCATCGCTCACGTCGCCGCGGTCATTGATGGCCTTGGAGACCGTCGACACGGCCAGCCCCAAGTGCCGGGCAAGTTCTACGATGTTGATCCGCTGCTTCATTCCAGCCTCTTGCTGCCAACACTTGACACAGGAGCTCGCCGGCGTCTAGGTTGTTTACGAAATCGTTTTCGGAGCTTTCCATGATCGACCTTGCCTCGCATGAGATGACGATGCTCCGCCAGACGGTGCGAGGATTTGTCCGCGACCGTCTGGAGCCGCTCGAACAGCAGATTGAGACCGACGACAACGTGTCTCCGGACTTGCTGGCCAAGCTGCGCAGCGAGGCCGCAGAGCTCGGGATCTATGGCTTCAACCTCCCGCCCGAGCTCGGCGGTTACGGCCTTCCGGTCGCGGCACAGGTCGGAATCCTGGAAGAGGTCACCCACACCTCCGTTCCGCTGTCCGAGGTGGTCGGGTTCCTGCCGCTCTCGCTGATCCACCTCAATGAGGAGCAGCGCGCCCGCATCCTTCCCGATCTCGCGTCCGGTCGCGTGACGATGACGTACGCCCTCACCGAGCCGGATGCCGGGTCGGATTTGAGCAGCATTCGAACCAGGGCGGTGAAGGTCGATGGCGGCTGGCGCCTCGAGGGGGCCAAGCAGTTCATCTCCAACGTCGAGACTTGCGACTACGTGATCGTGCTGGCGGTCAGCGATCACACCGCTTCCCTCAAAGGGCGCCTGACCACGTTCATCGTCAAGCGCAGCAATCCGGGGCTCGTCGGCATGACGCGCTACAAGAAGATGGGGTGGCACGGCTATCATCTGAACGGCTTCTCGCTCGAGGACTGTTTCGTTCCGGATGCGGACGTTCTCGGGTGTCCCGGCGACGGCTTCATGGTCATGATGGCCTCGATCAACCACGACAGGATCCTTTCTGCCTGCCGGTCGCTGGGACTGGCGCAACGCGCGCATGACATGTCGATCGCCTATGCGAAGGAGCGTCGCGCCTTCGGCTCGCAGCTTGCGAGCCATCAGGCCATCCAGTTCATGATCGCGGACAATGACGTCGAGATCGAAGCGACACGGGCACTGATCTATCGTGCCGCCGCCTTGTGCGACCAGGAAGATTCGTCGTCGCGGATCGCCGTGTCCAGGGCCAAATTATACGCCAGCGAGATGGGATGCCGCGTCGTCGATCGCTGCCTCCAGATCTTCGGCGGGATGGGTTACATGTGCGAGCTCCCCATCGAGCGATTCTATCGGGATG
Source organism: Bradyrhizobium sp. ma5 (assembly GCF_042258955.1). Taxonomy (NCBI): domain Bacteria; kingdom Pseudomonadati; phylum Pseudomonadota; class Alphaproteobacteria; order Hyphomicrobiales; family Nitrobacteraceae; genus Bradyrhizobium; species Bradyrhizobium sp. ma5. The sequence goes on along the minus strand of NZ_CP170156.1, from coordinate 3,738,679 downwards.
CCCGCGCATTCCGCCTGGGCGAAGGCACATCCGAGATGCAGCGAATTCAGATCGCTCGCCAGGCTCTCTCAAACTGACACGCAGGGGATTACAATGATTGGCGCGCCAAGCCCGTTTTTCGGGCTGCTCGATAACGATGTCGAAGCGCCGGCGATTTATCTCGGCGAATATGTCGCTACGCGCCGGGAACTGGCCGAGGCGTCGAAGCGCGCCGCAGCGTTTCTGCATAGCCTCGGCTTGACGCGCGGCGACGTGATCGCGCTGTGGCTCCCTGATGGCCCGACCTGGTTGCAATTCCTGTTTGCCGCCGCGCATCAGGGGATTCTGGTGGTTCCGATCAGCACGAGATACCGTCGTGCCGAGGCGCTCCATGTGATTGCATTGTCCCGTGCGAAGGCGGTCGTGGCTGCGAGCAGCTTCCTCGATGTGGCCTTCGCGCAGATCGTGCGTGATATCCAGGGCGAGGTCCCTACGCTCGCCCACGTCATCGAGATAGCCGACCCGGGCCGTTTCCATCCGGGTGCCGATGGCCATGTGGAAGCGGGGGGCCGGCCGCAAGACCTGCTGTGCACGTTCAGCACCTCCGGAACCACCGGTGCGCCGAAGCTCGCCGTTCACGACCAGCATAGCTGCCGCAACCACGCGCATATCGTCGCTTCCGCATTCAACATCCATTCCGGCGACACGACGCTGTGCGCATTGCCGCTCTATGGCGTGCTGGGATTCGTCCAGGCCATCGCCACGCTGGCGGGTGGCGGCGCCTGCGTTCTGCTTCCGGTCTTCAAGGCCGCCGAAGCCGCCTCGGCGATCGAGCGACATGCGGCAACCCATGTGTTCGGCTCCGACGGGCTGCTGGATGCCGTCTTCAACGTGCCCGCGGCGAAACTCTCGACGCTGCGCGCCGGAGGTTTTGCCGATTTTGCCGGCCTGACCGACCGCGTGATGAGGACCGCCGAAGACAAATGGGGATTGCGCCTCGTCAGCGTCTACGGCTCGTCCGAAGGCTTTGCTCTCATGGCCGCGCGCTCGCCCTCCGAACCGATCGAGGTCAGGTCGCTGCCCGGCGGCCGTTTGCTGTCCGGCGAGATGGCTTTGCGCATCGTCGAGCCTGAGACGGCAACGCCGGTGGCATCCGGCGCAACCGGCGAATTGCAGATCCGCGGCTACAATGTGATGCCCTGCTATCTGAACAACGAGGCCGCAACCGCGCAGGCGTTCACCTCCGACGGCTGGTATCGAACCGGCGATTTCGCCTATGCGGACGAGGACGCTTTCGTTTTCCTGTCGCGCATCGGCGACGGCCTCCGCCTGCGCGGCTATCTGGTCGATCCCGGCGAGATCGAGAGCTTTCTCTGCCGGCATCCGGAGGTGTCCGCCGCGCAGGTCGTCGGCGTGCGCCTCGAGGGCGAAGGCGACGTTGCGGTCGCCTTTATTCGCTCCGACCGTGAACTCGGCGAGACCGAGCTGCTCGCCTACTGCCGCGAAGGCATCGCCAACTACAAGGTCCCGCGTCGCATCGTTCAGGTCGACGCGTTTCCGGTCATCGACGGCCCGAACGGCACCAAGATCCGCAAGGCGGCGCTGAGGGAGCACGCCTCCCGGCTGCTCAGCTCCGCTCCCATCACCTGACGAGGTTGACATGAAACGCCACGAGATCAAATCCGACATCGCCTGGGCGACTCCCACGCAGATCAAGGTCCACGGGCTCGATCTCTGCTCCGAGATCGTCGGTGTCGTCGATTTTGGCCAGATGGCCTTCCTCGAGATCTTCGCCCGACTTCCGGACGCGAATGAAGCGCGCATGTTCAATGCCATGATGGTGATCCTGGTCGAGCATGGAATCACACCCTCCTCCCTCGCCACACGCATGACCTATTGCGGGGCGCCGGAAGCCGTGCAGGCCTCGGTCGCCGCTGGACTGTTGGGGCTCGGCTCCGTGTTCGTCGGCTCGCTGGATAACGCGGCGAAGATGCTCCAGGAGGCCTTGCCCGACCCGCAGGCGTTCGTCAACCTGAAGCAATTGGCGGTCGACATCGTCAGCGCCCACAGGAGCCGGCGCGAGATCATTCCGGGGGTCGGCCACCCCTTCCACAAGCCGATCGATCCACGCACGCCGGCCCTGTTCAAGGTCGCGCACGAAACCGGCTTTGCGGGCCGCTATGTGGAGCTGATGGAGAACATCGGCGCGGAGGCAAGCCGGCAATATGGCCGACCACTGCCCCTCAACGTCACCGGCGCGATGGCAGCCATCGCTTCGGAGTTCAAGCTGCCCTGGAAGATGTGTCGCGGCCTCGCCGTGGCAGCTCGCGCAGTCGGGCTCGTCGGGCACATCATCGAAGAAATGCGTCAGCCGATGGCCGAGGAGATCTATTACCGGATCGAGCACGAGGCCACCGAACACTCCCGCCCGCGCGAGTGAGGAGTGACCGATGCACGAGGACCCGGTTTCACGCCCCCCTTCAACGCCACGGCTCACGCCGGAGCACTTCCGGTTCTGGAGTCTGGAAAAGCTGCGCAATGCCGACACCGATCAGTTCCGGCACGTCAACAACGCGGCGATCGCCAGCTTCCTCGAAGGCGGCCGCATGGAGCTGTTCGCGGAGCCCGCGATCAGCCGCCTCATGGACGGCCTCAACGTCGTGGTCGGACGGCTGACCATCGAATTCCACAGTGAGGTCTTCTATCCGGGTGAGGTCAACATCGGCTCGACGGTCACCTCTGTCGGCCGCTCCTCCTTCGAGGTCCTGCAAGGCGTCTTCCGCGCCGGGGCATGCGTAGCCTCTGCTACGGCCTCCTGCGTGCTGCTCCAGGCCGGGAAGCCGCATGCCATTCCGGACGACATCCGCCGGCACCTCCTCGGCGACTCCTCCAAATCCGCAAGAGCCTGACCATGCCGGTGCTCTACAGCCGCAACGGCGACGTCGCCATTCTCACCCTGAACGAGCCGCAGCGACGCAACGCCCTGTCCAGGGCTTCGGTCGCGATGCTGCTCGAGCTGATCGCGCGGGCACGCGCCGAGAAGGCGCGGGCCATCGTGATCGCGGCGAACGGTCCGGTGTTCTGCGCGGGCGCCAACATCGACGATCTGAAGGCCGGATGGATGAGCGGCGCTTCCGATCCGACCGATCCTGCCCTGCTGTTTCGCGCCCTGGCCGAGGAGAAGCGTCCGACCATCGCGGCGGTACAAGGCGGCGCGCTCGGCGGCGGATTCGAGCTGACGCTCTGCTGTGATCTCGTCGTCACGGGAACGGAGAGCTATTTCGCTCTGCCGGAATTGGGCCACGGCGTCATCCCCAACACCGCGCTGGCGCGTCTCCACCGCGTGGTGGGTACGAGGCGTGCGGCCGAACTGATACTGACGCGCCGCCGGCTGAGTGCGGCGCAGGCCGTCGACTGGGGGCTGGCCAATCGCCTGGTGCCGACGGGCGACGTCGTTTCAGGCGCGATCGATCTCGCGCTTGGTATCGTGCAGTCGGCACCACCGGGCGCCATCGCTGCCGCGAAACGTAACCTCACCCATCACGGTGAGACGGATTGGGCGCGCGTCCTGCTTTCGCCCGCGGATGTTCCGCCGGCCGAGTGGCGCGAAGGATTGCGATCCTTCGACGAGCGGCGCAAGCCGAGCTACGATCAATTCTGGCAGGACGTGTGAACCATGGAGCCCACGGCAACCCGCGCCGCGTCGCGGGACATCCACTTCTACGAGCCGTCGAAGGGGCACGGGCTGAAGCACGATCCCTTCAACGCCATCGTCGCGCCGCGACCGATCGGCTGGATTTCCTCGCGTGACGCAAAGGGCAACGTCAACCTCGCGCCGTACAGCTTCTTCAACGCCTTTTGCTACACCCCGGCGCTCATTGGCTTCTCTTCGACCGGCTGGAAAGACACCGTCGCGAACGCCCAGGACACCGGGGAGTTCTGCTGGAACCTCACAACCATGGATCTGGCACGGCGGATGAATGCTACGGCGCTCCATGTCAGCCGGGAGGTCGACGAGTTCGCGATTGCCGGACTGACGCGAGCGCCGAGCAAGTTCGTCAGCGTACCGCGCGTGGCCGAAAGCCCGGTGTCGTTCGAGTGCAGGGTCACGGACATCATCCGGCTCAAGGGGACGACGGGTGAACCGGCGGAGGCCTGGCTGACGCTCGGCGAAGTCGTCGCTGTCCACATCGACAAGGCCTTCATCAGGGACGGCGTCTATCTCACCGAACTCGCGCGCCCGATCGCGCGCGCCGGCCGGCGCGGCGATTATTTCGAGATGACCGCCGACACCATGTTCGAAGTGGTCCGGCCGGACTAGCAGTCGCCACAGGATTCGCTCTCACCATCAACCCGCCGAGTTGTCTATCCGGCGGGATCACCTGGAGTTTGATATGTCTACCTCCGCCCTCCTGCCCGACGCGCGATCGTTTCCCGCGGCCGGTCCAGACGCACGCCCGGCGCTGGTGCTGCCGCCCGCGCCTGACAGCCTCGCGCCCTTCGAGGTCCATGTTCCGCAAGCCGCCATCGACGATCTGCGGTTGCGGCTCACCCTCATCAGATGGCCCGATCGGGAGACCGTGCGTGACTGGTCGCAAGGTGTGCCGCTCTCTGCAGCAAAGTCGCTGATCGATTACTGGCTGCATGACTACGACTGGCGACAATTCGAGGCGCGCCTCAATCGCTTTCCGCAGTTCCGCACGCGCATCGACGGCGTCGGCATCCATTTCATTGATGCCCGCTCGCCGCATCCGCAGGCCCTTCCGATCGTTCTCACTCATGGATGGCCGGGCTCGGTTGTGGAATTTCTCGATGTCATCGACCGCCTGACCGACCCGACACGGTTCGGCGGACGCGCCGAGGACGCGTTCCACGTGGTCGTGCCGTCGATCCCTGGCTACGGCTTCTCCGACAAACCCACCGAGCCGGGCTGGAATCCGGGTCGCATCGCGCGAACCTGGGCGGTGCTGATGCGCGAGCGGCTCGGATATGAGCGCTGGGTCGCGCAGGGAGGAGACTGGGGCTCGGCCATCACCCACGCCATGGCCAGCCAACGCCCTCCGGGTCTACTCGCCGCCCATGTCAACTTGCCGCTGGTGGTGCCGAAGTCGGCACCGGTGCGGCCGACCAGGGAAGAACAGCAAGCACTGGACAACATCGAGCACTATCTTAATCAGATGGCTGGCTACGCCGACCAGATGAACACGCGGCCGCAGACGATCGGCTATGCGCTGCACGATTCGCCGCTGGCGCTGGCGATGTGGATGTACGAAAAATTCTGGGAGTGGACAGACAATCGCGGCCTTCCGGAGGACGCCCTCACCCGCGATCAGATGCTCGACGACATCTCCCTGTACTGGTTCACTGGCACCGGTACATCGAGTGCGCGTCTCTACTGGGAAGGCGTCGGAAGCACGATCCGGGAGAATAGCTTCTTCTCGAACTCGCGTGCGTCGTCAGAACCAATCGACCTTCCGATGGGAGCAACCATCTTCCCGGGCGAGACCTTTCTCGCTCCGCGCTCCTGGGCGGAGGCCGCCTGGTCCAGGTTGTTCTACTGGAACGAGGCAGACAAAGGCGGACACTTCGCCGCGTTCGAGCAGCCCGAGGTTTTTGCGCGGGAGATGTGGCAGGCCTTCGCAACGTTCCGAGGCTAAGTCGCGTACTGACGAAACCATCTTCGAAGCCAACCCGCTCCGCAGACCGCCCACTCGGCTCCTCCGCCAACCTGAGTGGTCAAGGCCTGCTCGTGCTAGCGGTGATAGGATTTTTCTTGAACTACCGGTGCACACATCGTGCACACGCTGCCTTCTTATCAATTGAAAAACTGAACTCTCGCTCCAAATCCATCATAAGCCCGTTTGAGCTAATTTGAGGAAGTGTCGCCGAGCAAGATCAAATAGCAGCACGAATTCAATTCGCGTGAGACGGCAACGCCCAGGTTCAAATCACGGAGGTGCAAGCACCGGTCCCGACATTCGCTGCAAATTGAAATTTGACCGACCTGGCTCTCGGGGCCCGCATCCTAGTTGCTGTCAAAAGCGATTCCGATCGCTGCCGTAGTCTCCCGATTGGATACGCTGGGTCGCCTCCACGCTCGATCACAGAGCGGCGTCGAATAGCCATGGCTACCGGCCGCATGGATGCCCAGGACAGCGCCGCAGACTTGCCGATGCTGCGCCGCACCAGTCAAACGAGCACTTGCCCGGATTCTTGGATAGACCGAGCCAGCCGCCCCCCCGGTAAGTCGATCGCTGTAGCGGAGCACATATCTGAACCCGCTACTTGACCGGTTCCATCGCGGCATATCAAAACTTCGAACCGCCACCTTTGCTAGAACTATTCAAAAAGTATACGCTAGGCTCGTGAACGGGCTCGAGAGAAGAGCCCGGAACGTTGGGGAATGGCAAGCCGAAGGGGTTGTTTGATCGCGCGGCGCATCCGGCTTCGCAGCGGGTGCGACGGGCATGGGATCGATGCGGGCGGCCATTCGAGCAGCCTGGACCGGCTCAGCCGTTGCGCCTTGCATGATCGAAACGGCAGTTGCGACAAGCAGTCCCCGCACACAGGTGATTGATCGAATGGCCCGTCACGACCGCGGCTGGCCGCTTTTCAGCTCGGAGAAGCTGGGATGGACCAACGAGAAGTGCTGGCGGCGTGGGAGAAGTTCGTTGAGCGCGGAGCGTTGTCGTCCGATTTGAGATCTTCGGTCGCAGCTTCGTGGCAGAGATCCAGGAACCATCATGTCACCATCGACCGTGCGCGTGCGCCACTCGTCGGCGACGCCGAATTGTTTCGCCATCGCTCCAAACACGCCTCGCTCCGTCATGCGGCCCGGTGCGCGCTTGAGAATTCGAAGACATTCCTGCGTGACGCAAATTCAATCATGATCCTCACCGATCCCGGTGGGCTGATCATCGACACGCAGGGCGACGATAGGGTCATCGACGCCGGCCGTGCAGTTCATCTCGAACACGGAGGATGTTGGAGTGAGGCCGACATCGGCACCAACGCGATCGGCGCCGCGATAGCGGAATCGAAACCGGTGCAGATCCGCGGTGCGGAGCATTTCTGTTCGCAGGTCCAGCGGTGGACCTGCGCTGCCGTTCCGGTTCACGATCCGAGCGACGGCGAACTGCTTGGCGTGGTGGACATTTCGGGCCCCGCGAGCACCTTTAATCCGCAAAGTCTCGCTTTAGCTGTCGCGGTCGGCCATCATGTGGAAAGCGTTCTGGCGCAATCAGTGCGGCAAGAACATGAGGAATTGTTGTGCCACTTTCTCGCCAAGAGATCGCAATGGTTCAACGACGAGTGCATCTTGCTCGACCGCCGAGGCACGATCCTCCACGCCACCGAACGCGCCTTGAAAGCCCTTCGGCGTGACCACCACAGCGTTCAAGGCGACGCGCCAACCCGTTTTCTGAAGACGGTTCCCTTCGCCGAATGGCCAAGCAAGTTGAAGGAGTTGCTTCCAAACGCGAGCTTCAATTTCGTTGAGAACGAGCGCAGCGGCATCGGCGCTATCGTGGTTCTGCATGCGCGACAGCGCCAACTCATCACGCCTCGCGACGCTTCGAAATCGAGACCGGATCCCGAACACCGCACGCCCGGGAGCTTGCCGTCCGCCGTAGGCGATTTGCAGCCGGCGCCGCGGTACCTTCACGGCACCGCTACCGGCTTCGTCGCCCGCGATCCCGTTGTAAGCGCCATCGTCCGTCAGGTTGAGACCGCAGCGGCACGCAAGATGCCAATCCTGATCCGCGGTGAGACCGGAACCGGCAAGGAACAGCTTGCCCGCCACGCGCATCGGGCAAGTGGGCGGGCTGGCGCATTCGTTCCCGTTAATTGCGCCGCCCTCCCCGAAAGCCTGATCGAGACCGAGCTGTTCGGCTATGCCGAGGGTGCGTTCACCGGGGCGCGGCGCGGCGGTGCCGTCGGGCTGGTCAAGGAGGCCGACGGCGGCACACTGTTCCTCGACGAGATCGGCGACATGCCAGTGGCTCTGCAGGCCGTGCTTCTGCGGCTGCTTGACGACTGGACCGTGCGCCCGGTCGGCGGCGTCAGATCCAAGGTCGACGTGTTCCTCATCTCCGCAACGAACGCCAGGCTCGACAAGGCCATCGCCGAAGGCGGATTCCGATCCGACTTGCTCTACCGGCTCAACACGCTCGAGGTGACGCTGCCGCGACTGCGCGATCGCGACGACTTTGACGCCATCGTTCGCCATCTGCTCGATACGATCGATCCGACCTGCGAAATCACATCGGCGGACGTTGCGCGTCTCGCCGGGCGTCCCTGGCCCGGCAATATCCGCGAGCTCCGCAACGTGCTGGCACGCTTCACCCTCGCGGCTGCGAACGGTCTCACCAACGACGGCGGCGCCGCCGCTGTCGCTCAACGTCACGGGAACGAGGTCGGATCGCTCCACGACATTCATCGGACGCGGATCCTCGAGGTGTATGCCGAGACTTCCGGCAACGTCAGCGAAACTGCACGGCGCCTTGGCGTCTCCAGAAATACCATCTACCGCGCGCTCGGACAGAAGAAGCCCGAATGACACTTTTGGTGTGCTGACTCCGCAGATGCTGCGCACCTCGCCGTATCCGCCGTCTCCAAACGAACGCCGGTCACAATGGACCGGCAATCCGCTCCGATCAAAGCAGCTCGGCGCCGCCGCCTCGCGCCGGCCCCGCGGTCGGGTCGTAGTCATCCGGCTTTTTGGCGATCAAGGTCTGCGTCGTCAGAATCAAACCGGCCACCGACGCCGCATTGCGAACCGCGCTGTAGCAAACCTTGACGGGATCAATGATCCCGGCTTCGACGAGATCAACCTGCGAGCCGTTGCGTGCGTCGAGTCCGTGGCCATTGCTTGCCGTGGTGATTTTCGCGACCTCCGCCTCGCCGTTCAGGCCCGCATTCGCCGCAATGTAGAAGAGCGGCCGGCTGAGCGCGCGCTGCAGGAGCTCCGCGCCCTGCCTGGCGCCACCGTCCAGACGATGGACCAGCTCATCGAGCCGCGCAGCGATCCGCAGCAGCGCCACGCCGCCGCCCGGCACGATGCCCTCTTCGATCGCCGCCCTCGTCGCATTGATTGCATCCTCGATCAGCTGGGTCCGGCGCTTCTGCTCGACTGGCGTCGCGCCGCCCGCGAGAATCATCGCGGTGCCGCCCGACAGTTTCGCGATGCGTTCCTGGAACTTGTCCCGTTCGATATTTTCGGGCGCGGCATCATATTGGCGCAACACCTGCTCGCGTCGCGCCGCGATGGTCCTCTGGTCGCCGGCGCCTGCCGTAATCAGGGTCTTCGAGGCCGAGATCCGCACCTGGCGCGCGGATCCGAGGTCGTGCAGCTCCGCCTTCTCCAGCCTGCCGCCGAGATCGGCGGCGATGACGCGCCCCCCCGTCGTGATCGCGATGTCCTCGAGCATCGCCTTGCGCCAATGTCCGAACTCCGGCGGATGGATCGCTGCGACCTTGAAATTGGCCTTCTCCCGGCGCGCCAGCAACTGCATGATGACGGCGGGCATCACCTCCTCTGCGATGATCAGCAAAGGCCTTCCGCTTCTCTCGATGAGCGAGATCACACCGGCCAATTGTTCGCCGGTCTGGATCTTGAGATCGGTCATCAGGATGAAGGGGTTGTCGAGCACCACCTGCATTTTCTCGACATCGGTCACCATGTGATGCGAAAGATAGCCGCGGTCGAACGCCATGCCTTCGACGATTTCCAACGTCGTCTCGACGGTGCTGCCATATTCCACCGCCACGATCCCGTGATTGCCGGCACGCTCGAAGGCCTCGGCGACCATGTCGCCGAGCGCAGAGTCGTTGGCAGCGATCCCGGCGACGGCACGCAGGCCGGCGGAGCCCTGGAGGGGCTTCGCCGACCGCCGCAATGCCGTGATGGTCTCGCCAACCGCCAGCTCCAGCCCCTCGACCAGTTCAACCGGGTTGGCGCCCGCCGCGAGACACTTCAGGCCTTCCTGTACCAAGACGTCGGCGAGCACCGTGGCCGTGGTGGTTCCATCCCCTGCCACCTCATTGGTGCGCGCCGAAACCTCCCGTAGCACCTGCGCGCCCATGTTCTCAAACGGGCATTCGAGCTCGATCTCGCTGGCAATACTGACGCCATCGCGCGACACGATCGGCGTACCGATCGGTCGGTCCATGATCGCGTTCATGCCCTTCGGACCAAGCGTTCCGCGCACCGCCTTCGCGAGCTTGGCGACACCCCGGCCCAATGCGGCCCGCGCCGCTTCATCGTGCATCATGATCTTCGGCATCTCAACTCCCCGACATAGCCTTGAGGTGGTCTGATTTGGACTCGGTCTTGTCGCTGCGCTTGCACATCACGGCACCGGACCTGCACCTGGCGATGCAGCCCTCGTCTTCGATCTCGGCACGAACGGCGTTTCGAGATCGAAACGCGCCGCAAGCAGGCCACGGCACAACGCGCCGTTGAATTCGGCGTTGACGCAGACCCGCCGCAGCCTCGAGACGTAACCGGGCACGCCATCGGCCTCCAGCCGCGCTCCCCCGGCATCGACAAAGGCCGGCGTATTTGCGTGGACCGGGCCGACGACAGCGCGGCGTTCGAGATAGCGCCTAACCAGCTTCGCACCGGCATCATCCAGCGGCATGTTGCCGAGTTCCGCCAATGTCAGGCTAACGATCTCTCGCGGGGTCTGCCCCAACGCCATGAGATGACTGAGCAGCGCGACCTGCCGCCGCTGGAAGGCTTTGACCAGGAAGGTCTGACGCAGTTCGTCCAGATTGCCGTCGGCCTCGGCGCCGAACGTCTCCTGGAACGAACGCCCCTCGGCGAGGCCCGCATTGATCTTGTCGGCATACATGTGCTCGCCAAGTACCACGTGGACGCCCTTGACCCAATCGAGCTGGCTGACCGCCTGGCGCATGTCATCCGCCATCAGGAAGGAAAAATTGGCGGCGCACCAATAGGTCGGCAAGCGAAACTCGATGTGAATCCGGTCCTTAGAATCCACGTCGGCCCTGGTCACGAAATTCAGCTCGACCACGGACTCGTCGAGCTCGGGATCCATCACGGTCTGCAGGCAGGCCCATATCTGGGCCTGCCTGTCATCCGACGAACGGCGTACCGGCCGCACCGCGTCGTCATCACCACCCGTCATGGCCATCACCTTGGCGCATGAACGGCTTCGGGCAGATGCGCGTAACCGCCGCCGGCCCGGATCTTCTTCTTCTGCGCCTCGACATCGATGCCATAGATGCGCGCCGCGTTGAGGCCGAGGATCTTGGTCTTGGCCTCCATCGACAGTACCGAGCCGGTCTCCTTGGTGACGTCGTCCGGAATTTCGAACGCCATGAACTTGTCAATCAGCCATTTCGGGGTCCAGATGCCGTAATCGCTGCCGTACAGGATCTTGTCCGGACCGAGCCAGAACAACAGCTCGGAGATAACGTGGGCAAAATATCCCGGCCGCGAATGGATGAACGGTAAGGCGACCGCGAGACCGGCATAGACGTTGGTTTCCTGGGTAGCGATCCAGCAGAAATCATCCAGCCGCGGCAGGCCGCAGTGCTCGACGATGAAGTTCAGATCCTGGAACGAGGTGGCGACATCGTCGATGTCGGCAACATCGAACGCATCCCGGTTCAACGGGATGATGGTCGGGCCCTTGTGGACGTGGATGTTCTTGATCCCGAGCTTCTGCGCCGCCTCGAGATACTGGTAGGACGCCTTGTCGGTCAGCTTGTAGCCCTTGGATTCACCACGCCATTCCGCGGTGTAGAGCTTGACGCCCTTGAGCTTGTGCTTATCCGACAGCGCGTGAAGCTCCTCGATGCCCCTGCTGCCGTCCCGCGGATCGAACGCGCCGTTCAGGATGAAACGATCCGGGTGGCTCTTCTTCATCGCCGAATTTCGCTCGGTGGTGTTGAAGCCGTTCTTGTAGAAATCGGTGAGATAGGTCGGCTGCAGGATCGCCATGTCGTCATAGCCGGTGACGAACAGGTCGTCGAACATCGTCTTGGCGTCGTATTTCTCGAACTTCTCCTTGTCCCACTTCTCCGAGGGCGGGCTCAGATTCGAGTGATAGGCATAGAAGCACTCGATGAACTGCTTGCCGTGGATGTTCTTCTGGTTTGCCGGACTTCCGTCCCAGAAATGGGTGTGTCCGTCGATGACGAAAATCTCTTCACCCTTGGCCGTCCTGTACATGGCGTTCCTCCCGATCCGGCTGGATTTGTCTGTTGTTATGACGCGCGGTGATTGATGCCGTCTGATGGCCCTGGCCGGCTTCGCGCCGACCGGGGCCTGGTCACAGGCAGCCGTCAGACGATGTATTTCATCATCTCGTTCATGTCGCCGAACAGCATGACGGTGTTGTCGTCGGTCATGACCATGCGGCCGTAATGCGTCGAGGTCGAGATCTCGAACAGATGCGGGGTCATGACCCGGCCGAGCTCTTCGGAAATCTCGTCCATCTTGAATTCCATCTTGCCGTCGCCATCGATACGGATCATCGCCGGCATGTAGGTCACCTTGATATGCTCGTGACGGCCCATGACTTCGGCGATGGCGCGCGCCTCGACGCTGTCATTCATGGTGACGCCGCATTGATGGGACACCGTGTCGTCGAACGTGATGTCTTTCATCGATTTGAAGATGTTGTCATTCTCGTGCAGCATGTCGATCTCCTGAAGGAATGGGTTGTGACTGACGTTTAACGTGCCGGTTACGAGGCGATGTTGACCGGCACGGTCAGGCCGAGCTCGCCAGCGATCCCCTTGATGCGGTTCTTGGCGTGGGCAAGGGCATCGGCGTATGCCGCGACCTTGACACGTGGCTGCGACCAGATCGGCTGCAGATGGTTGGCGGCGTCGAGCGCGAGATCGGCGTGCTTGACCAGCCACCTGTTGAACAGCGCGACGTTCTGCGCCGCATAGGTCGGATCGGTGCCGAGGATGTGGAACAGCTCGACGGTGTTGGCGAGGTTGCGTTCGTAGTCGGCCTCAGCCGCGGACACGACGGCCGGCGTGATGAAGTCGTTTTGCGCGGAGGCCGCCTGCATCAGGAAGCCCGAGCGGAACAATTCGCCGACCAGCGGCTCGAACACCACGTTGGTAGCAAAATATTGCTCTAGATAGTCGTTCGAGCCCATCACGGATTCGACCGACTTGCGCACACCCTGCCAGATCGGATCTTCGAGCCAGTGTTTCTTGCCTGCGGTGATGTCGAAGCCGGGAAGATCGAGGCCGACCTCGCTCAGATAGAGCGTGATGTCTTGGGCGAAACGGAGCTTGTAGGACGAGTTGGTCAGGATCGCGTTGTTGACCATCTGCGTATAGCCGTAGCGCTGCGCCTGCATGGTCGACGTCCCGAGGCCGAACTCGGCATGCTTGTAGGCGCCAAGGTGGTTCTGCAGGATCTTGACCCAGGCGGGGTCGAAGCGAGTCGGCGCGCCGGACTTCCGGCCGTTCTCGATGGTGTTCTGCACCATGCCGCAGATCGTCGACTGCCGCTGGTAGTGCGTACGCTCCCATTCCTGGTCGACGGCTCTGAACTTGTGCCAGTTCGAGCTCTTGGCGGCTGTCCAGTCCTTGGAATAGGTCGGCGTTCCGTCGGGGAAGGAGATGATCCAATCCTGCAGCAGATAGCGCTCCGGATCGGGCTGCACGTCGACCGTCATATCCTCGTAATGGGTGGCTTTGCGACCCTTGGGCTCGAAGTAGTTGTACTTGCGGCTATCGGAACCCGGGAAGACCGCTGCCCCCGCTGCGCCGGATTTGGCGATCGCGACGGGTTTGGCTGCTGCTGCTCTGCTTGTCTGTGCGCTCATGTCTCACTCCCTTTTGCCATTCTGTTCTGCGACGAACTTTTGAACGCCGTCATCGCACCGCCGGCGTAAACTTGTCGAAGTAGATGTGCTCCGGTTCGACGCCATTCATTTGCAGGATGGGTAGTACCGCGTCGATCATCGGCGTCGGCCCGCACGCATATGCGTCGATGGCACCGCTCAATTTCTCCTGGCGCAGATGGCGCTGCACGACCTCGTGAATCAGCCCGGTCTCGCCGTCCCAGCCATCGCTCGCCTCGGCATGCGATAGCGCCGGCACGAATTTGAAGTCGTCGAGCCGCGCGGCAATCGCCGCGAGCTCCTCGAGATAGAACAGGTCGGCACGGGTGCGCGCGCCGTAGAAGAACCGCACCGGCCGCTGCTCGCCGCTGCCGATGTGATCGGCCAGGATCGACCACAGCGGCGACATGCCCGAACCGCCGCCGATCAGCAGCATCGGTCCCGGCCGCTCCTCGCGCCGGAAGCAAGTGCCGTAAGGTCCCTTGGCGGTCACCGCATCCCCGACGCCGAGCTTCCCGTCGAGCTGGGCCGAGAACGCGCCGTTCGGGTATTTCTTGATGATAAAGCGGAGACGGGTTGCTTCAGACGGCGGGTTCGCCATCGAGAAGGCGCGCGTGATGGTGCCATCCTTCAGCGTCAGATCGACATACTGGCCGGCCCAGAACTTCATCGGTTTGTCGATGTCGATCTCCAGTAGCCTGATGTCGGACGTCAGCGCCGCCACATCGGCCACGCGGCCGTCAAACGCCTTCACCGCGATCGAGCGGCTGAGCAGGTCCTCGTCGTAGTTGAGCAGCTCGACGCTGATGTCGCTGTAGACATGAGTCCGGCACAGCAGCACGTGGCCGGTCTCGCTTTCGTAATCCGGCAAGGCAAAGGTCGAATATTTCAGCAACTCGATGTCGCCGTCGACCAGCCTGGACTTGCAGCTCCCGCACTGGCCTTCCTTGCAGCCATGCATCAGCGAGATGCCCTGGCGAAACGCCGCGTCGAGCACCGTCTCGCCCTCTTCCACTTCCATCTCGATGCCTACCGGCTCGAAGCGAACCTTATGAACCACCACGTCGGTCATCGTCCCCGCCTTGTCGTCACGGCAATTGAACAGAACGGCCGGACCTTCGCCGGCCGCCGGCAGGAGGGACCGCGAAACGCGGCCCCTCCCGTCGTCACGTTTAGTGGCAGGGGTTGATCTTGAAGCCCTTGCGATACTCGGTCGTCGCGACCTCGCGTTCGGCCGGCGAGAGCGCCCGGAAGCCGCGCAACGGACTGCCGAGCGTGTGGCCGCGCACGTGATCGAGCGTCCACATGTCCTTGGCGTCGAAGCGCAGATGCGGCTGTGCGATCATGGTCTTGCCGTCAGGCCTGACAAAGCCGAGATCCTTGATCGCGTCGGCGACATCCCAGCCGTGGTAGCAATCTTCCCATTCGCGGCGGCCGCTGAAGCGGCCCATCGCCGGCGTCGCCCGCCCCTCATATTCGGCGGCGAATGCCACCTTGTGGGTCCAGCGGCACCCTTCCGAGCAATAAGTGTAGATCTTGCCATCGACCTCGTCGCAAACGAAGTCTTCGCGGATCAGGCACGGCACCATGCAGCTCCAGCACCGGTGCGGGTACACGTAGCCCACATCGCTGTTGAACAGGATGTTGGTCTCGCCGGGCACGCTGAGCTTGGCGTGCCACTTCCAGAAGTCGCCGAATTCGGCGTACCAACCCGGATATTTGTGCTCGAACCACTCGAAGTCACGCTCGGTCTGGGCCTCGATGCGCCAGAAGTTCACCGACCAGCCGACCGTGAAGAACTGCGCGGTCTTGTGAACGTAGTTCTTCTTGACGATCCGGTCCCAGGCGGCCGCGACGTCGTCGTGGTGGATCTTGATGCCGTACTTCTCGAGCGGCAACATGTAGGTCCGGTAGTAGTCCTCGTAGATCCAGCGATGCCAGAGCTCCGCGTAGGACTCCTTGTTCTTGTCGCGGTTGGTCGTGCCGTACTCGATGAAGGTGCCGATCGCGGCGTCGACGATCGCATGGTTCTGCCAGAAGGCGTATTTCAGGTCACGTTCCAGCAATTGATGGTTCGACGGATCGTTGATCATCGCCATCAGCATCGAGTGGCCGTTGCCGATATGGCGGGATTCGTCCGACTGAACCGACAGGAACACGGTCGGCAGCGCGTAGTCACCGTTACGCGCGGCTTCCGAGGGCATCGCCACGAACAGGGTGTTGGTGAAGGCGGTCTCCGCGACCACGGTCAGGTAGACGTTGGCGGCGGTGATCGCGTCACCGGTCAGGAAGCCTTCGGCAAACTGGCGGCCGATCGTGGTCGCATAGCACTTGCCGAACGCAGCTTCGGTGATATCGAACCCGGCGGGATCGATATAGTTCTCCATGTACCACTTTTTGAGGTTCATCTGGATCGTCGAGTGGCGGAACTCGTCGACCATCTGCATGGTGAAGCCGGTGCGGAGTTCCTCGCCGGGCGCCAGCCGCCCGACCATCGCCATCGAGCGCGCCGCCGAGATCTCCGGGAACGGGATGATCGCCAGGAACAGTTTCATCCACTCGACCCAGCGCGGCTCGACGTTGCGGAACATGTCGCCGCGCAATGCGGCATCCAGCGCGCCGTAGACGCGGTTGTCCTTCTCCTCCTGCATCGGAAAGTAGGACCGCAGCACCTGCTTCATCGGGTCACGCGGCGTCTTCGAGATCTTGTAGTCGGTCGGGAAGGTCATCGCCTCCTGCACGTAGCTTGGCGTCCAGCCAAGGTCCGCGACGCGGTTGGCCGCTTCAGCGATGCTGATGCCCTTCTGCGCGGTTATCTTGTTCAGTGTCAGACTTGCAGTCATTTCCAGCTCCTTTGAACGTTGCGTTGCTTCCGGCATTCTCGCTTTTGATCAGAGGTCAAAACCTCTGGTTCGTTCCGTGAAATCCTCGGCGGCAAAACTCACTTTGAGTCCGTTAAATGGATTGATCGATCTGCTGACTTCGTCGTTCCTCGTCACCCTCCGCTGGCCGGTTTGATGAGAGGTTTTCCTTCGGCGACGAATTTCGCCGAGAGAACCAGTGCGCCCGTGGCGAAATCCTTGCCGTGAGCGGCGATCATCGCCTCCGCGATCTCGGCAAGCTGGATGAAGAAGGCGTCCTTCGACCTGTCTTCCTCGCTCATGACCGGTTGCGGAGACGGCATTTGCCTCTGGTCTTCTGATGCAATCATGGTCGCCTCGCTTGTCATGCGTGCCCCGAACGTTCGTGTTCGCCGGGCGACGGACCGTCGTCGATCTCGCGCAGCGACGTGTTGAGCCACTCGCGCTCGGCCAGCAGGCGCCGATGCTCCTCCCGGAGCACCTCCAGCCGTGCGATCGCCCGTTCCAGCTCCTCATGCGCTTCAGGCCCGGCTTCGGCCCGCGCCGCGCCACGCACGGCGCAGGCGAGCTCGATTTCGGCACCGCCGCGGGCGTGTTCGTTGGTGATCTGCCGCTCGTTGTTGTCGACCATCTCATCGATCACCTTGTCCCGAGCGATCATCCGATCGCGGGCGCGCCGCAGTTCGGCCGCTTCCCCGGCGGTGATCTGCGGCCCTGGCGGGCTGTCGTCTGTCACTCGCGCCACTTTCGCTCCACGATCCGGACTGATGTTCTGCATCTCGCGGCACATGCCCTAGGGGATCAGCACCGCGCGGCCATGGATGCGTCCATGATGCAGATCATGAAGCGCCTCGTTGGCCTGGCTGAGCCGATATTCCCTGGTGTGGAGTTCTACGAGGCCGCGATCCGCGAGCGCCATCAGCTCGACCAGTTCGGCATAGGTGCCTACCAGATTGCCGACGATCGTCTTCTCCGAGGTGATCATGTCGATGGTCGGGATATCGATCTTCCCGCCATAGCCTACGATGTAGTAAGAGCCGGCGTTCGCCGTCATCGACAGGCCTCTGGCGACGGCCTCACCCTCCCCGACGAAGTCGATCACGGCTTCTGCGCCACGCCCACCCGTCAGCGCCAGAACGGCCTCAACCTCGTTGCCGTCGGCCTTCACGAGATGATGCGCGGCGCACTTCTTGGCGAGCTCGAGCGAGTCTGCGGCGCGATCGATCACGATGATCTCTGCCGCGCAGAGCGCAGCCAGAACCTGGATGCCGATATGGCCTAGCCCGCCCGCGCCGATCACGGCGACATATTCGCCCGGCAGCAGATGTCGGGATGCCTTCTTGGCGGCGCGATAGGCCGTGAGGCCGGCGTCGGTGTAGGGAGCAACATCCTTTGGCGCGAGCGACTTCGGCAGCTTGATCAGGGAGCGCTGACCGGTCAGCAGATATTGCGCATAGCCGCCATTGGCGTTGATACCGGGGAACGAGCTGTCCAGCGCGTGCATGTCGTCGCCGCGGCGGCATGCCAGACAATGCCCGCTGGTCACGAGCGGATGGCAGATCACGCTGTCGCCAACCTTGACCCCTTCGACCCCCGGCCCGATCGCTTCGACCCAGCCGGCGTTCTCGTGACCCATGATGTAAGGCAGCTTGACGTCGACCTTGCTGCGCCAGATGCCTTCGACGATATGCAGGTCCGTGCGGCAGACGCCGGCGCCGCCGATGCGCACGATCACGTCCATCGGGCGCGAGATCTTCGGATCGGTCACGTCTTCGAACCTGACGAACTCCTTCGCCGTCAGCTTCTCGTCGAACTCATGAAGCACCGCCGCTTTCATTGAAAACGCCTCCCCGAAAATTTTTTATTCTGTCGATCGGATGCGATCGCCATCCCGCCGAAGAAGTCAGCAAGGGCTGTGCCAAGCGAACAAAGGCCTGATCTTCCTATCGTTCTTGCGATCGCCGGCGCGCGCGCGCCGATCCGCCTCGGAGCAAGCTTTGCGTGCAACTGTTCCGAGTCGGAACAGTTCGATGAGCGCGATGACGACTGCACCGAAATTTGGATTTTCAACTGCTTGATCTATGATCGTCAAAACTGCGTCGCGCGAACGGCACGAGCCGAGCGACGCAACCAAGAGGAAATCGCCAAGCCGCACTCCGGGAGGAGCCAGAATGCTGACATCCGGCCGACGCATGGACAGTGCTTGGATGACGCTTGAGCGGCGCGGCGCGCTGCCGGCCGAACTTCTGTCCGCCGACATCTACGACAGTTGGATGCGCTGTATTTCGCTAGGACTTGATACCTTGCGTCCTCCGTCTCCCGAACTCGTGAGCAGCGCCGTGCTGCGCCAGGAGCAGCAGCGCTGCTCACTGATCCGCGGCCTGGCGCTCGCGGAAATGCACACCCTGCATCAGCAGATCGCCGGCTCGAACTTCATGATCGCGTTTGCGAACGCCGACGGACTGCTGCTCGACATCATCTCGGATTCGAGTTTCAGCGACACCTCCGACGCCGCCAGTATCCGGCCTGGCACGGTGTGGAGCGAGGCCAGCTGCGGCACCAACGGCCTCGGAACGGCGGCCTATCTCAAGCGGGCTATCGTCGTTCATGGGCGCGAGCACTTCTTCCCGCGCTACAGCAACCTCACATGCATCGCAGCTCCGATCTTCGCGCCCGACGGTGAACTCGCAGGGATCCTGGATGCGTCATCGGACTGCATGTCGCGCCAGGCTCACACCCAGGCGCTGGTGGCGATGGCGGCGACCCAGATCGAGAACGGCCTGTTCCGCGAATATCACCGCGGCAACATCCTGATTGCCTTCCACAACCGCGGCGAATATCTCCACACCCTGAGCGCGGGCCTGCTCGCAGTCGACAACGAGGGCCGCATCCTTGCGGCGAACCGCGCCGCAAGTGTCCTGCTGCATGGCCTGCCCGCGTCGCCGGGGCGGCGCTTCGCCGACGTGTTTCGCACCAAGTTCAGCGTCTTTGTCGATGAAGGGCGGCATAAGGAACGCCAGCGCCTGCAAGACGAGGTCGGCAGCCAGTTTGTCGCAACGATCGAGAATGCGCGTCAGTTCTCGATGATTCAGGCCGTCTCGCGGCCCCGGCCGCCGGCACCCAAGGGCGTCGCAACGCAATTCGTGTCCGCCGATCCCGCGATCGCCTCCGTGGTCCAGCAGGTCGGCATCGCGGCCGTCCGGAAGATGCCGATCCTGATCCGCGGCGAAACCGGCACCGGCAAGGAGCAGCTCGCCCGCCACGCCCATGTCGCCAGCGGCCGCAGCGGCGCCTTCGTTCCGGTCAATTGCGCCGCGCTTCCCGACAGCCTGGTCGAGGCCGAGCTGTTTGGCTATGCCGAGGGTGCGTTCACGGGCGCCAAGAAGGGCGGAGCCACCGGGCTATTCAAGGAGGCGGATGGCGGCACGCTGTTCCTCGATGAGATCGGCGATATGCCGGTCACGTTACAAGCCGTGCTCCTGCGCTTTCTCGACGATTGGACGGTGCGTCCGGTCGGCGGCACCAAACGCCAGGTCGACGTTCTTCTGGTATCGGCCACGAATGCCAATCTCGACGACTCAATCGCCAAAGGCCGATTCCGGTCCGATCTGCTGTTTCGGCTCAATATGCTGGAGGTGACGTTGCCGCCGTTACGCGAGCGCTCCGACTTCGCCGAAATTGCCCGCCACCTGATCCAGCAAATCGACCCCTTGATGGATCTGACCGATGGGGCGATCGAACGTTTGGCCGAGCTGGACTGGGACGGAAACATCCGCGAACTGCGCAATATCCTTTCCCGATTGTCCCTCGCCGAACCGGGCGACTTGATCGACGAGGCCTCGGTCGAGTCGGTTCTCGTGCATTCGGGCGGCGAGCGCCTGGCTGGCAAAGGAACCGGCAGCGGCAATCTCAAGCCCAATTTGCACGAGATACAGCGCTCGCATGTGCTGACGGCCTACGCCGAAACAGGCAACAACATCAGCAAGACCGCGCGCCGCCTCGGCGTTTCGCGCAATACGATCTATCGAGCCCTGCGCGGCAAACAGGATTAGTACAATCGCCGCGAGGGCTCCAGGATGCCGGCGCGATCTGGCTTTAAATGAACGCGATGGCGTCCTGTCCCTCTTCGCGTTCAATTGGGAGAATCGTGATGTTTGAACCGGACAACAGTCTCGAAGCCCTTATGCAAGCCGCGGCACGCGATGCCGGCATTATTCCGGCATTCTATCGCACATTGCTGGAGACCGAACTTTATGTTCTGACGCCGGAAGCACCTATGAAGCCCGGACGGCGCCGTTCGCTGAAGTTTCAAGAAGAGATCAATATTGCAACGGTCGACTTTCAGAATATGAGATGGCTTCCTGCCTTTACCTCGAAGAAGCGAATTTACGACTACATAAAGGAGCCCGAAGTGTGCCTTGGCGCCGCCGCGCGCAATCTATTCGAGATGTTGCCTGACTCCAATTTCTGGCTCAATCCGTTGTCGGAATGCCAAAAGCCGCTGCCGGCTACCGAGATCGCTCTACTGATGAGTGGCAAGATCTTTGACCTATCGATGAAGATCGCGCGATAGGCACAGTGGCGGTCGCAATGATCGTAATGACTACGTTGTCAGGTCACGAACTGCCCCCCGAACATGTGGTTAGGCATCCGGATGATCTCGATTCGCCAGCCGCACCGCGTGGTGCAATCATAGGTGTCACCTACCTCGCAATCACCCTGCGCATCGCCGCTTTCTCAGAGTAGTTTGAATCGCCGCTCCAATTCATCATGAGCAAGCTTAAGCTAGCTCCAGCAATCGATGCCCGATTGGAGCTATCCGGAAAACGGTTCGTCCAACCAAAGACAGTGCAAGAGGCCGTCTTTCACCCTGCTCCGCGACTACGCCGCGCAGCTCACGTTGGCTGTGGTCAGATTTTCTTGATTTCCCGGTGCGCACGACGTGCACACGCCGCCAGCTAGCTGACTGAAAACGTTGAATTCTCGTTCCGATCCATCATGAAAAACTTTGGAGCTGTTTCAAGCCAAGATGCGAAGGGTGGGTCAAAGGACGTCAGCATGCGCCATGAGGTACCGTGGGGCTGATACCATCAACCGCTGTTGCGCAGGAATACGTAGTCCGCCGAATAGGGCGCGCTACGGTAATCCCCGACTCTCTCGCACGAGCCCCGCGCGACCCCGCCCTCGGTGTTGATGCGCTGGACAACGGTCGCGGCCGACAGCACACCGTTACCGCGCCGATCGACCACTTCGAGCTCGAGCGACGGAATGTCGTTCGAGGTCGCGCCGGGCGCGCTGGCGACGACCTTACCCTTCACGGCGCTACCGTCCGTGAGCTCCCAACTCGGTCCGCCGTAATGCCGTCCAATCGACTTTCCGTCCAGCATGAGCGTCGCAATCGGCTCGCGCAATTGCCAAGTCAGCGCGCGAACTCTCGATTGGGATTTCCCGACGTCCAGCTTGCATTCGTAGACCTGCGCGCCCTCGGCATGGAGGGTAGTGATAACGGTCCTGTCGCGCACCGCAATTGCCAACGGCTCTTGCGCCGCCGCCCTGCCGATGAGGGCGGCAAAAGAAACGGCGCTAACGAACGCTGTCGGAATCTTCATCGGTTTTCCTCGACTTGGTTGCAGCTGTAACGTGTGGGCTGACGGCGGCGAAGCCGGAAAGCTCGCCAGGTCTAGCGCTCGCGCAAAACTTCCTGGCGGTAGCGCAGCAATGGCGAAAGCAGATAGCTCAGGACCGTCCGCGATCCCGTCTTGATCTCCACGGTCACCGCCATGCCGGGCGACAGGTTAACGACTCTGTCGTCGATCTGCATTTTTGCGCGATCGAGCGAAATGCGCGCGCTGTAGTTCAGTTCCTGGCCCTTCGGCTCGCTGGTTTCGCTCTGCGTCCCCAGAGTGCGATCGCTGGAGCGATCCTGCTGGCGATCGCGGATCACGGCGTCCTGCGAAACCAAAAGCACCTGACCATGCAGTAGCCCGTAGCGGGTAAAATTGAAGGTATCGATCTTGATCTCGGCTTGCTGTCCGGCATGGACAAAGCCGATGTCGTGATTCGACACCATGGCTTCGATTTCCAGCCGGCTGTCGCTCGGCACGACCACCAGCAGCGACTGCGCCGGCGTAACCACGCCGCCGACGGTGTGGATCGCGAGCTGCTGCACCACGCCGTCGACGGGGGCCGTCAGCTGCTGAAGCCTGGTCCTCTGCTCGGCCTTGATCAGGTCCTGCGCGAGCCCGTTCGCCTTCTGCTCGGACTTGGCCAGTTCGTCGGAAAGCGTATGCCGATACTCCGCCACCGCTTGCCCGCGGGTCTCGCGGATCGCTGCGATCGCCGCCTCGGTCTCATGCAGATGGCTGTTCTGCACGTTGTATTCTTCCTGTTGCTCGACCAGCAGCTGGAGCACCTCGAAATAGCCGAGCTTCGAACCCAGCTCCTTCTCGACCAGCGTCTTACGAATGTCGACGCGCGACTGGATTACCGGAATAATCGTCTCGAGCTTGTGGATTGTCGCCGATGCGGTGGCTTGTTCGGCCTCCTTCTGCGCTTGCTGGCGCAGGAGTGCCGCGATCTTGGCGCGATGCTCGGTCACCTGGTTCAGCAACAACTGACGCTGGGCCGCAACCAGTTCCGGGTCGGCCCCGGCGGGCGGCATGAAGTCGGCAGCGGGATCCTCGCTACCGGTGAGCGCCGCGCGCACGCGCGCGATGTTGAGCCGCTCGGCCAGCAGATCGTTGCGCAAATGATCGCGCTCCGCCGCGTTCACGGTCGGGTCAAGTTCGATCAGCACATCGCCGGCCCTCACCGCCTGCCCGTCCTGTACCCGGATCGACCGCACGACGCCGGTCTCGAACGGCTGCACCACCTTGGTGCCGTCGCCCGGCAGGATTTTTCCGGTCGCCGAAGCCACGATATCGATGGTACCCCACCAGGCCCAGAGCAAGGCCGCGCAAAACATCAGGGCGATGCTGGCCGCGGTCGCCCGGCCGACCGGCGACGGTGGCGTCTCCACGATCTCGAGCGCCGCCGGTAGAAACGCCAGCTCCTCAGTGCTCTTGCGTTGCGCAGGGAGGAACGAGATCACGCGTGGCGCGGATCCGGCGGCAACAGCCGCTTCAGACGACTTCATGGAATCCTCCTTGCAACCGGTGCAGCGACGCGTAGCGGCCGCCGGTCTTGATCAGCGTGTCGTGGCTGCCGTCCTCGACCAGGCGACCGCGATCGAGCGTGACGATGCGGTCCGCCGTGCGGACGGTCGAGAGCCGGTGTGCGATCACCAACACCGTCCGCCCCTTGGCGATGTCCTTCATGTTCTGCTGAACGATGCGTTCGCTCTCGTAGTCCAGCGCGCTGGTCGCCTCGTCGAAGATCAGGATGCGTGGATCGCCCACCAACGCACGCGCAATGGCGATGCGCTGCCGCTGGCCGCCCGAAAGCGTCGAACCGCGCTCGCCGACCACGGTGTCGTAACCCTCGGCAAGCTCGAGGATGAAGTCGTGCGCTCCCGCGAGCCGAGCCGCCGCAACGATGCGTTCCATCGGCATGGTCGGATCGGCGAGCGCAATATTGTCGCGCACCGAACGGTTGAACAGCACGTTCTCCTGCAACACGACGCCGATCTGACGGCGCAGCCAGGCCGGATCGGCCATCGCGAGGTCCATACCGTCCACCAGCACGCGCCCGCGCTCCGGGACATAGAGCCGCTGCACCAGCTTGGCGAACGTGCTCTTGCCCGAGCCCGAGGGCCCGACGATACCGACGGTCTGGCCGGCCGGCACATCGAACGAGACATCGTGCAGCACCTCCTGTCCGTCAACGCGGTAGCGGAACGAGACATGGTCGAACCTGATGTCGCCGCGGATGGCCGGCAGCCGCGCCCGCCCGGCCGAATAGGTCGGCTCGGCGGTGGTGTTGAGGATGTCGCCGAGCCGCGCGATCGACAGCCGCGCCTGATGAAAATCCTGCCAAATCTGCGCCAGGCGCAGCACCGGCGCGCTCACCCTGCCGGCCAGGATGTTGAAGGCGACGAGCTCGCCGACCGAAAGATCGCCGTCGATGACGAGCCTGGCGCCGCAGTACAGGATGCTCGCCGTGACGATCTTGCTGACCAGCTGCACCGTCTGGCTCGCGCTGTTGCCGAGACTGAGGACGCGGAAGCTCGCCGCAACATAGCCGGCCAGTTGCTCTTCCCAGCGGCGCTGCATCTGCGGCTCGACCGCCATCGCCTTGAGCGTCTCGATGCCGGTGACGCTCTCGACCAAAAACGCCTGGTTCTCGGCACCGCGGCGGAATTTCTCGTCGAGCCGTCGCCGGAACAGCGGCGTCGCTCCTGCCGATATCACGATGTAGAAGGGAAACGAGCCGATCACGATCCACGTCAGCAGCGGTGAATAGAAGAACATCACGCCCAAGAAGACGAACGTGAAGAACAGGTCGATCAGCAGGGTCAGCGCTGAGCTGGTGAGAAAATTGCGGATGTTCTCCAGCTCGCGCACCCGCGCCACCGAATCCCCGACGCGACGGGCCTGGAAATAGGCCATCGGCAAAGCCAGCAAATGGTGAAACAGGCGCGCGCCGAGTTCGACGTCGATCCGATTAGTGGTGTGGGAAAACAGATAGGTGCGGAGGATTCCGAGCACGGTCTCAAAGACCGAGATCGTCACTAGTCCGAGAACCAGGACATCGAGGGTGGTCAGCGACCGGTGCACCAGCACCTTGTCGATCACCACCTGGTAGAACAGCGGCGAAACCAGGCCGAACAGTTGCAGGAAGAACGATGCGACCAGCACCTCGCCCAGCAGATGACGATATTTGTGAATCGCGCCCATGAACCAGACGATGTCGAAGCGGCGGGTGATGTCCGACAGACCGGCGCGGCGGGTCATCAGGATCAATTGACCATCCCAAATCGAAACCAGCTCGTCCCGCGTCATGAGCGCGGGCCGCGCCGCCGGCGCCTGCACCAGAACCTTGCCCTCGGCGGCCTTGGCAACCACCATGAATCCACCGTCGCGCAGCGCCGCGATGGCGGGCAAGGGCGTGCTGCCAAGCCTGGACCAGTCGGTCCGGCAAGCCCGTGCCTTGAGCCCGAGGCCTTTGGCGCACCGGATCATCTCCGCTGCGCCGATCTTATCCGTGCCCAGCCGATGCGCGATCTGTCCGGCATCGGCCGCAACCCCCTGGAGATGCAGCAGCGTCACGAGGGCTTCGAGACCTTGGTCAACGGGTCTCGTGCTGTTGGTTTCGTTGCTCATGTATGCTCTCCAGGGTGATGTTGCGTCAGGCTGCGTGCGGCTGCGCCAGCAGCGGTTGCTGGCCGGGCGCAGGATCGGCAAGCGGGCCGCCACCGAAACCAACACCCGTCGAGACCAGACTCGAGGCCATGAACTGGCCCAGCAGGGCAGCACCCGCCACAGGCTGAGTGTTACTCCCGGCGCCGCCGGGATTCGCCACCGCGTGGAACACGAAGTTGTTGCCGGTGCCACCGTCGAGGACGTCGGTACCGCCATTGCCAATCAGGGTGTCATCGCCTGCGCCGCCGCTCAGAGTGTCGTTGCCGCGGCTGCCGATAAGGATGTCGTTGCCGTCGCCGCCATTGGCGATGAACTGCATCGCCCCTCCGAGCCCGAAGGCGTTGATGACGTCATCGCCACCGAGGCCGTTGATCACGATGCGATCGTTGGCCTCGAAGCCGGTGATCGTGACGTCGGTGGCCAGGCCCGACACCGTGATCACGCCGTTGTTGTCGTTGATCGAGATCGCGTCGTCGCCATTGGTGGCGTTGATCACCACTGTGTCGACCTGACCATCGCCCTGTCCGCTACCGACAGGCGCTGACAAGTCGATCGCAACACGCTTCACGTCGGTCTTGGACAGATCATTGACCGTGATCGTGTCGGCGCCGCCCAACGCGTTGACATCGATCGTCTCGATGCTCTTCAGGTTCATGCTGACGGCGCCGACGTCACGGTTGAGGGTCGCCCCCTTGCCGTTCGCCGAGATGTCGATGTTCTCGTTGACGTTGGCACCATTGAACAACAGGGTGTCGTTGCCTGCCCCGCCGTCGACCGTGTCGCTGCCGTCGCCGGGGTTCCAGACGAAGGTGTCGTCGCCCGCCCCCATCGATGCCACGTCGTTGCCGCGGCCACCGATGACAAGGTCGTTGCCCGCGCTGCCGAAGATGGTGTCATTGCCATCGCCGCCGTTGAGCGTGAGGTTGACCTGGCCGGCGCGAACCGCCGAAGCATTGATGATGTCGTTTCCAGCACCGCCGTTGACGACAACCGAGTCGATGCCGGCATCGACGCCACTGACCGTGACCTGCGCTGCCAATCCGTTGACGACCACCGACGAGCCGTTGCTGCCGACACTGATGCGGTCATCGCCTACCGTGCCATTGACATTCACGGTGTCCGCCACGCCGTCACCCTGACCGCTGCCCGGCGTCGCCGACAGATCGATCGCGATCTGCTTTGCGTCGGTTCCGGAGAGATCATTGACTGTGACGGTGTCGGCACCGCCGAGGGTCGCGAGCTGGATGCGCTCGATACCGCCGAGGTCCATGGTCACATTGCCGACATCGCGGAACAGCCGCACCCGCGAGCCATTGGCCGAGATGTCGATGTTCTCGGCGACATTGGCGCCGTTGAACACCAGGGTATCGGTGCCTGCCCCGCCTTCGACCGTGTCGCTGCCGTCGCCCGGATTCCAGACGAAGGTATCGTTGCCGTTGCCGAGCAGCGCGGTATCGTTGCCGCGACCGCCAACGACGGTGTCGTTGCCGTCGCCTCCGATCAGGATGTCGTTTCCGGCGCTGCCGGTGATGGTGTCGTTGCCGGCACCGCCGTCGATGGTGAGCCCGATCACCCCGGCAGCAAGGCCGGCAGCGGTGATGACGTCGTTGCCGGCGCCGCCCTCGACGGTGAGTTGGTCGTTGGCTCCCTCGGCGCCGGCAAGGGTCACCGCTGCGGGCAGGCCGGTGACGGTGACCGAGCCCGCCGCTCCCGCCACCTGAATGTTGTCGCTGCCGTTGGTGCCGTTGACGGTCACGCTATCGGCCGCGCCGTCGCCCGCACCGCTGCCGGGTTGGCTCTCTAGGTCGATCGCGACCTGCGTGACGCCGGTACCGGTGAGGTCGCCGACATTAACGGTGTCGGCACCGCCGAACGCGTTGAAATCGATTTTCTCGATTCCGTTGAGATCCATCGTGATGTTGGCGACATCGCGGCTGAACCTCACCCGGCCGTGGTTGGCCGTGATACTGACGTTCTCGCTGACGTTGGCGCCGTTGAACACCAGCGTATCGGTGCCGTCCTGACCTTCGACCGTGTCGCTGCCGTCGCCCGGGTTCCAGATGAAGGTGTCGTCGCCGGTGCCGCCGAGCAGGGTGTCGTTGCCGCGGCCGCCGGTGATGATGTCATTGCCGGCGCCGCCGATCAGCATATCGTTGCCGTCGCCGCCGGTGATGGTGTCGTTGCCGTCGCCGCCGTCGACGGTGATGTTGATCAGGTTCGCGAGACCGTTGCTGGCGGTGAAGACGTCGTCGCCGCCGTTCATGTTGAGCACGAAGTTCTCGGTGGTGCCGATGTCGAGCGAGAACGGCGCCGGGCTGATCCTGTCGAAGCGCACGCGGCTGCCGTTGGCCGTGAGCGTGAAGACTTCGGCCCCGTTGCCGCCGTTTACCTCGGCGGTATCGATGCCGTCGCCGCCTTCCATCAGGTCGGTCCCCTCACCCGGGTTCCAGATCATGAGGTCGTTGCCGGCCCCGCCGAACATCTGGTCGTTGCCGGTGCCGCCGATAAGGGTGTCGTTGCCGTCACCGCCAAACAGGAGATCGGCGCCACCCTTGCCCTGCAGGATGTCGTTGCCGGCGCCACCGAACAGCTGATCGTTGCCCGAGCCGCCGATGAGGGTGTCGTTGCCTGCACCGCCGAACAGCTGCACGGCCGGCATTGCGCCGTTGCTCTCGTCGACCGCGATCGTGTCGTTGCCGGCCTGGCCGAACACCTGGATCGTGGCGGTGTTGGCAACCGTCGGCCGGCCGCCGAGGATGGTCACGGCGCCGCCGTTAATGAGAATGTTGCCGGCCGCATCGCGGCTGGCGACGATGGAGTTATCGAGGGAGTCGTCGAACACCGTCAGCACGCCGGAGCCTGCCGAAAAACTGGCTGTGATTGCCATTGTAGCGGTCCTTTCGAGGATTGATGAATCAGCGCGAACGCTCATTCCTGGGGTGGGTGGTTTCTTTGGTGCCAACGCCCGATCTGGTAGCCATTGTCACCTCCGTAATCTTGACGCGCGTATGCACGGCTGCGGGCCACCAGAAATGGCGGCGCTGCGCTACGGAAGTATTTCAGGCAACGGTATTCGTGTTACGGCTGTAACTTGGCCGGCGTTCGCAGGCAGCGGTCCAATGCCGCAGCAAGTTCGGTGTTATCCAGCGGCCAGTGCAGCACCTCGGAGATGCCGGCGTCCGTCAGCAAATCGACGCTGACATCGGCGGCAGTCGCGACGGCAAGCAACACAGGCTGCAACGGCGACACAGCGTGCAGGGCTCGCGCCAATTCCACCCCGCCCTGGGGCCGTGAGGCGTGACCGACCAGGATGATATCGAATCGAGCAGAGTCAGAACGGCATGCAGCAAGGGCATCAGCCGCAACCTCAAATCCGACCGGCTCGTATCCCAGCGCCGCCAGCTTCTCTTCATCGCGTAGCAAGCGTTCTCGCTCGCTTTCGACGATCAGCACCGTCTCGCCGCGTCCGAGCGGAAGCGCCGGCAATCCGTCAGCCGCGATGGAAGCCGCCGCCACAGCGGGCAGCCAAACTTCGAACCGGCTACCACAGCCAGGTTCGCTCTGAACGTTGATGGCTCCATCATGATCGCGGACGATCTCGCGAACCGTTGCAAGACCAAGGCCAGTTCCTGCCACGCGCGTCGTGAAGAACGGCTCGAACATCCGCCGCGCCACGCGTTCATCGATTCCGCTCCCATTGTCGCTGACGGAGAGGCACACATAGTGACCCGGCGAGAGCCCCCCGTCGCTCATCTCCACGAAAGCGGCCGTCTGTTCCTGCTTCACAGCCACGCGGACCGAACCGCCATCGTTCGTCGCTTGCGCTGCGTTGGTGCAGAGATTGAGGATGACCTGCTGGAGCTGCGCCGGCTCGCCGGACACGGCGACGTCGGCCGGAACATCTTCGAAGACAAGCTCTACATCCGGCCGCAACGAGGCACGCAACAACGAGCCCGCTTCGTTGAGCAAAGTGCGCACCTGAACTGGACGCGCACGCCCGTCGGTCCGCCGGCCGAAGGTGAGGATATTGTCGACGAGGTCGCGACCGCGCTCGGCGGCCCGGCGAATCTCGTCGATGTGCTGTGCCGGCTTGGAGCCGCGGGTGATTTGCGGCTCCGCCATCTCAGAATAGCCAAGAATGGCGCCGATGATATTGTTGAAGTTATGAGCGATCCCGCTGGCCAGCGATCCTATCATCTGCATGCGACGTGCCCGCTCCAGCCGCATGGCAAGCTTGGTCCTTTCGCGTTCCAGAAATTCGCGCTCCAGCGCATTAGCTACGGCGTCACCGGCAAGCCTCGCGAGCGGGATCGGGGAGATCTTGTTCCGTATCGGGCGGAAACGGTCAAAACCCATGATGCCCTGGACCCGACCAGGCCGAATCAGCGGCAAACAGGCCCACGCGCGCACGCCCGTTCCCGCCAATGCATCCCTGATAGTGCCGGGCGGCAATGCGCTCGCGTCGGCAATGGTGATCCCGTCCCCTGCGCCGAGTTGATCGGCTACTGCCAATGCCCGTCGAGGCCAACCTGGCGGAAACGTCACTCCATCCTTCGACCATGCGTGGACCCGGACCGGCCTCTCGTCCAAAACCACATACGCGCGATCCGCGTCGATCATCCGACCGAATTCGCCCAGCACCTGCTTCAATCGCATCCCGGTTTCGGTCGGCGCGCAATTGATCAGACGCGTCGAATTCTCGGCAATGACATGTTCGAATGCTGCCCGCCGACGCAACGCCACCGCCCGAGCTCGCAGCCGAAGGCCGAAAATGACGAGCACGACCAGCAACAGCAGAGAGACAATGTAGAGCAGCAGCCGATAACGCTGCTCACTGGATTCGACCACGGACCGATGGCGGGAAAACAGTTCGCGGGTCTCCTGCAGGGCATGCGTGCTGGCCGCGGCGATGAAGGTCTTCAACGTTTCATCGCCCGCCGGGATCTGCTCATGGAGCAGCCGCGCATGCGCCAGCATCGCGCGCGCTGCTTCCGCCTCCGGTCCAGCAGTGGGCGCTTGCTGCGCAAACTGGTCGATTCTTTCCTGAAGCGCCCGCAGCGCGTCGGCTGAGGTGTCGCGCGACAAATGAAGGATCGCAGCCGCCAATGCGCCCGTTGCCGGCGCGAGTTGCGCGTCGTGGGCAAGGAATGCTGGGCTCGTGCTGAGCAGGCCTACATAGGAAAGCGAATTCTGCAGCAACGCGTTGCTTGTCTTGAAACGTTCCAGCAGATCTTCCTGCTCGACAACCGTCGCTGCCAGTTGGTCAATCGGCTTCGGATCGAGACCTTCGGCCCGTGCTTGAGACCCGAGTCGATTGACCGCGTCCTCCATCGCCCGCGCGGCAGCGTTGAACGTATCGTAGTCACGAAGCAGGCCTGCCCTCGCCTGAAGTACGTCGCGGTGCAGCGAGGCCTCCGCAAGCGCATATTCGTCGAGTGTCTGGAGCGTCACCGCATAGGTGGACGCGTTGGTATCTATGCCGCGCACCAACAGCCAGGTGAGCAGCGCGAGCAGAAATGAAACCCCGAGAATAAACGGCAGGTTCCTCATGGGATCGGCGAGTCAGTATGTGGCGTGGCGGAGGCCGGTCTTACGGCTCGACCTCGATATGTCCCGGTCAGCGTGTTGAGGAAGGCGACGATGGCGGCTGTTTGCTGATCGGTTAAAACGCGGTCGAGTTGGGCGACGCCCATCGCTTTGACCGCATCCGGCAACGTGGCCGCGCTGCCATCATGGAAGTACGGCGCTGTCGTCGCCACATTTCGCAAGCTCGGCACGCGAACTAATTCCGGCTCCGGCGAGCCCAATGGATGGAAGATGCCGTGCCGTTGAAAGAGATTGCCGCCCACGTTGACACCCTGATGGCAGGCGATACAGCCGAGCGATTTGAAAACTTGATAACCCGACAACTCGTCCGGCGTCATCGCGTGGGTTTCCCCGTCAAGCCATCGGTCGAAGCGGCTATCTGGTGTGACTAACGTCCGCTCGTATGTCGCGATCGCATCCAGCATGGTGGCGACATCAGGCTCCCTTCCATAGGCATTACGAAACTGCCCCACGATTTCGGAATCGGCACGCAGTTTGCCGAGCGCTTCGTCAGGGCTCGACGCCATGATCGCTGGATTGCGAAGACTGCCGTCGATTCCGTCCTCCAACGAGCGGAAATTACCTTCCCAGTTGAGGCGGAAGTTCAGACTCGCATTGAAGACCGTTGGCGTATTGAGGGCGATCGGCTGGCCCTCACGCGTATCGTGGATACTGGCGCTGGCACCATTGGTTGCTATATCGTGGCAGGATAAACAGCTGTGTGTGTTATCGTGAGACAGACGCCGGTCGCCGAACAATCGCTCTCCGAGCAGCACACGCTGCGGGTCCTGGGCGCGTGGCACGGGAATTGGCGTGATCGGCTCTCGGTCGGCGCGCACCTCAAAGCCCGGCGATTGAGCGTCTGCCGTCGAGAACGCAGTGAGACAAACAAGCGCCAGCAGTAGACACGCGACACCGCAGCCGGCCTCGGCCGCCGTCGTCACCGACGGCGCCGTTGAAGGGATTGGACACAATGAGCGGCTCATCACTAAATGACCCGGGTCCTCGCGGAAGCGTTGATCGCCAAGTGTGTATCCTCGTCGTGGAAGATGATCCTGCCTTGCAGCGCATGATCCTAAACTATTTCGCAGAGAACAACATCCGGACGTTGGGAGCAAATAATCGGCAGGAAATGATCGGTCGGCTTGGCAGTGCCGAGGTCAATCTGGTGATCCTCGATCTCCGGCTTGGATTGGAAGACGGACTGGATCTTCTGCGGGAAATCCGCTTGAGCTCCGAAGTACCCGTGATCATCATCACGGGTCACCGCCGCGACGACATCGATCGAGTGGTCGGTCTCGAACTTGGCGCCGACGATTATCTGACGAAGCCATTCAACCTGCGCGAATTGCTCGCGCGTGTTCGCGCGATCTTGCGCCGGTTCGATGCCGGAAGGGCCGCGCAAGCGCGCGATCCAGAGCGAGGCCGATTTCGATTTTCTGGCTGGCAGCTCGACCGCAGGATCCGGCAGCTTATCGACCCGGCCGGTGCCGCCGTCGCATTGACCAAGGGCGAGTACGCGATGCTCCTGGCCTTTCTCGAAGCGCCACAACGTCCGCTTAGCCGCGAGCACCTGTTGCAGGCGACCCGCGTTCACGAAGATGTCTTCGACCGCAGCATTGATGTGCAGATTCTCCGCCTTCGACGCAAGCTCGAGCGCGACCCAAGCGCGCCGCGCGTCATTCAGACCGAACGCGGCGTTGGATATGTATTCGCCGTTCCCGTAGAGCGGGTCTGACGAGGCAATTGGCGACCGCCCCGGAACTTCACTCGCGGAAACTCATGTGATTTGCTTGGATTTTCTTTGATGTCTCGGTGCACACGTCGCCTTCTAACTATTTGAAAAACTTGAACCCTCGCTCCAATCCATCATGGGAGCTACGGAGAATTTCCATTTATTGTCAGTCACTTAATTCTCTTTTTTGACCCAACAGATCATCGGTGACACCGACCTTAGATATTGGTCCCGTTGATTTTCTTCAGCTCGTTTTTGGCTGGTCTGATCTTCATAACAGACGTTGCTACAAATTTGCCACGCATCCGTCAGGCGAAGGCCTGCAACGTATGGCGGACAGCTATAGTGAACCAACTACCTCTAAGCAGGCTTTCGCTACGCTCGACAGATGCTGTCAGCTCGCCTTCGCCTTGACGTATCGCCCGGGCGCAGCTTCACCCGGAGGAAACTGGTTGCTGCCGAGTTGCGTACGGGCGGGCACCTTGTCTTTAGCCCACGGCTTGAGCCAAGCAATCCAGTCGTTCCACCAGCTGCCCGGCTGTTCGTCCGCACCCGCGAGCCATGCCGCCGGATCGTCGCATCGCTCGTCCGACAGCCAATAGCTCCGCTTGTTCTTCGACGCGGGGTTGATCACACCGGCAATATGCCCGCTCGCGCCGAGCACGAAGCGGGTGTTGCCGCTGAATAGCCCCGTGGTGCGATAGGCCGATCGCCACGGCACGATGTGATCTTCAACGGTCGCCAGGACATAGGCAGGCAGGTCAACCCGCCCCAGATCGACGGGCGTGCCGCACATCGTCAACCGGTTCGGCTCCCGAAGATTGTTCTCCAGGTACATGTTCCTGATGTACCAGCAATACATCGGCCCCGGCAGGTTGGTGACGTCGGCGTTCCAAAACAGCAGATCGAAACGCTCCGGTGATTTTCCCTTGAGATAGTTATTGATCACGTTCGGCCAGATGAGCTCCTTGGAACGCAGGGTCTGGAACACGAACCCGAGCTCCGAGCCGCGGTAGATGCCGCCATTGCCGATCGTCTGCTCGCGTTGTCTCACGCCCTCCTCGTCCACGAACACGCCGAGGTCGCCCGGTTCGCGGAAGTCGAGCATCGTCGTCAGCAATGTCACGCTGGCGACCGTCTCGTCCCCGCGTGTCCGCAGGATCGCCAGCGCAGACGACAGGATGGTTCCCCCGACGCACCAGCCGACGACGTTGACCTTGTCGGCGCCCGAGATCGACCGGGCGACCTCGATGGCACGCATCGCGCCCCGCTCGACGTAATCGTCCCACCCAAAGTGCCCGCACGAAGCGTCGGGATTACGCCAGGAGACCATGAAAACGGTCAAGCCGTGCTCGACCGCAAAGCGGACGAAGGAATTGGCCGGCTGAAGGTCGAGAATGTAGAACTTGTTGATGCAGGGCGGCACGATCAGCAGCGGCCGGGCCGTCGCCTGCTCGGTCACCGGTTCATACTGAATGAGTTGAAACAGCTCGTTTTCGAAGACGACCGCGCCCCTGGATGTGGCGACATCCTTGCCGACCTCGAACGCCTCCTCGTCCGTGATCGTCAGACTGCCCCTGCCCAGATCGGCCATCCAATTGTCCAGGCCTGCCTTGAGGCTCCGACCTTCGCTATCCGCCGCAAGCTTGATGACATCAGGGTTGGAAGCGACGAAATTGGTCGGGCTCATCGCCTCGACAAGCTGACGCGTGAAGAAGCGCAGGCGATGCTTTTCCTTCTCATCGAGATCAAGCGCTTCGACGAAGTCGACGCAATAGCGCGCGTTCAGCAGATAGCATTGCTTGAGCAGGCTGTAGGCCGCATTGTCCCGCCACTCCGCCGCGTTGAACCTGCGATCACCGCGCGCCGGCTCGATGCCTCCTTCGCCCTGCGCGCCGGTCGCCGATTTGATGACGTGCTCGGTGAGCTGGTACAACCGCCTCAGATGGTCCGCCTGCAATTCGGCGAGGCGTCCCGACGCGTTCAGGGCCGAGCCGAGGCTCGCCCCGTCACGATCGCCATTCGGCGCCCACCCGAGCGAGCGCCACAGGCTTTCCCCCGCCTTCATGAAGCCCTCGACAAACTCATCAGGCATGTTGAATGGCCGATTCATGACGTCCCTCGCTTGGCAAGATTGATTGGCTTGATCGCT
This sequence comes from Bradyrhizobium sp. ma5, assembly GCF_042258955.1. Taxonomy (NCBI): domain Bacteria; kingdom Pseudomonadati; phylum Pseudomonadota; class Alphaproteobacteria; order Hyphomicrobiales; family Nitrobacteraceae; genus Bradyrhizobium; species Bradyrhizobium sp. ma5. The sequence continues at coordinate 3,703,229 of NZ_CP170156.1, read as the reverse complement.
TCCGGTTTCAGGCCGCTTCTACATGGCGCCCTTTGCCCTCGCATGCACCAGAGCTTGCTGTCTCGTCGCCCGCGCGGAACGGCTGTCAGCCTGTCTCAACGCGTCACCATCGCCCGCCGCGGTCTTCAGGACGCGGAGCGGATAGTTGCGCCCTCCCTGATACCGTCGACGTTGACGGAGAGGCGCTTGATCTTGTCGTAGAGCGTCTGCTTCGGAATGCTCAGCAGCGCAGCCGTCGCCTGGACGTCGCCTTGCTTGCGTCGCAGCGCATCCTCGATGATCGACCGCTCGATATTTTCCAACTGCCGCGGCAACGACATGTCCGACGTCCCGAGGCCGGACTTGTTGATCGCCTTGCCGTCGAGGACACCAAGCACGAAACGGTCGGCGACATTGCGGAGCTCCCGCACGTTGCCCGGCCACGAATAGGCCAGCAGGTAAGACATGGTCTGCTCGTCCAGGATCGGGGCATCACGCTCGAACCGCCTGGCTGCGTCGAGGGTGAATTGCTCGAACAGCAGCGGGATATCCTCCCGTCGCTCGCGCAGCGGCGGCAATTCGATGAATGCGACGCCGAGGCGGTAGTAGAGATCGGCACGAAACAGCCGCTTCTCACTCAGTTCGAGCAGGTTCACCTTGCTTGCGGCCACGACACGGCAATCCACTGCGATCGGCTTGTTGGTGCCGACGCGCTCGATCGAACGATCCTGCAGCGATCTCAGCAACTTGACCTGGACGCTCAGCGGCATGCTCTCGATCTCGTCGAGGAACAAGGTTCCGCCATTGGCGTATTCGATCTTGCCGATCCGCTGACGCGTAGCGCCGGTGAACGCGCCAACCTCGTGGCCGAACAGTTCGCTCTCGACCAGCGACTCCGGAAGGCCGCCGCAGTTCACAGCGACATAGTTGCCACCGCGGCGACCGCTATGACTGTGCAGACAGCGCGCCACGACATCCTTGCCGGTCCCGGTTTCGCCGTAGATCGTGACGTCGACATTGGTCGCAGCCAAAGTGGAGACGAGCCGGCGCACTTCCTGGATCTGCGGCGACCGGCCCAGCAGGCTCGCTTCGATTGCCTGACGGTCCGCCAACGCCGATCGCAACGAGCGGACTTCCAGGGTCAACCGCCGCTTCTCGGCCGCCCTGCGCACCACCGAGATCAGTAGCTCCGAAGAGCACGGCTTCTCGATGAAGTCGTAAGCGCCGTTCCTCATGGCTTGCACGGCCATTGAAATGTCGCCGTGACCGGTGATCAAGATCACCGGCAGATCCTGATCCAGCCGACGCAGATCGGACAGCCACTCAAGGCCGCTCTTGCCGCGCAGCCGTACGTCGCAGACGACGACGAAGGGCATGTCGGAACGCACGGAGCCGTTGGCGGTCTCGACCGAGGCAAACCCCGAAACCGAAAATCCCGCAAGCTCCAGGGCCTGGACACCGCCGATCCGGACATCGTCATCGTCCTCGACATAGATCACGCCGATCGATTGGTCATCGCCCATGCGAAGCCGCCTCTGCTAGTTCAGCCAATGGAAGGATCACGACAAATTCGGCACCATCAGGCATCAGGTTTCGCGCATGCAGCTCGCCGCCAAAGGAGCGCGCAATGTGGTTGGAGAGCATCAGGCCAAGGCCGAGTCCCTTGCCCGCGGGCTTGGTCGTCACGAACGGCTCGAACATGCGCTGCAGAACGTCGGGCGCGATCGCGGGGCCGCTGTTGCTGATCGCGATGCGGCAGCGGGCGGTCTGAGCCTTTTCCCTGTTCGCCCGGATCAGGATCGACTTCCGTTCCGCGCTCTCCACGGCATCCAGCGCGTTGGCCACGATGTTGCACAGCAGCTGCTCCAGCCGGGTCTGGTCGGCAACGACGCAGAGCTTTGCATCAACGTCGGTCACGACCGCCACGCCGCCTTCCTTGACGCGCCCGGCAAGTATCTTGAGCGATTCGGCCACAGCCTGTTCGACGGACACCGCGTCGAGCGGGCTGCTCGACTTGTACGCGAAGACCCGCAGCTGGCTGGTCAAGCGCCCGAGCCGCCGCACCAGCTCGCCAATTCGGGTGAGATTTCCACGCGCATCGCCGATCGACCCGCGGTCGACGAGCAGGACCGCATTGTCGGCAGCAGTCTGCAGGGCGGCCAGCGGCTGGTTCAGCTCATGGACGATGCCGGCCGACATCTGACCGAGAGCGGCGAGCTTGCCGGCATGAACGAGCTCATCCTGGGTCGCCCGCAACTCAGCGGTTCGTTCCTGCACCCTGGTCTCGAGCATGTCGTTCGCCGTCTGTAACGCGGCCTGGCTGGCCAAGCGCTGCTTGATCTCCCTGCGGCGCTGCTCGACCAGACCAAGCGCCAGCAGCGCAACGACGGCGGCGAGGCCCGATATGACCCCGATGATGAGCGCAATCTGCCGTGTGGGCGCCTCGTCGTCGAGAAGGACGAGCTTCCACAGACCGCGGTTGATCGAGAGCTCGCTGACTGTGTAGGCGGTTCCGTTCTCCGCGATGATCCGCGAGGTACCGCTCTCGGACCGGGTGACGAAGCGCCATCCGAGCGGCGCCAGGTCGTGGTTTCCGTACGGTTTGGATCGCGCAATGTCGTCGCGTGTTTGAACCGACAGCGGAGCCATCGGGCGGTAACGCCACTCGTCGCGGGAGGCAAGTATCGTCACCTGACGTTCATCAAGAAGAAGAATATCGTTCTCTGTGCTGCGCCACGCACGCTCGAACGAATCCAGATTGACCTTGACGGTGGCGACCCCCTTCGTCGTTCCATCGTCCTTCAGGGCATAGGACAGATAGTAGCCGGCGCGCGCGGTCGTGATGCCGACACCGAAGAACGCCCCTCGGCCGCTCGCGAGCGCTTCGATCATATAGGGGCGATACGACAGGTTTTCGCCGAGGGGAGTTCCGGGCTGGTCGAAATCGGCCGCAGCCAGCGTCGCGCCGGAGACGCCCAGCACATAGAGATTGTCGGCCCCGGCAAGCAAATTGATCGACTTCAGATAAAGGCTGACGCTTTGCTGCAGTGCAAGATCATTGGGAGATCCGAGCAGCCGAAACACATTCGGCGACGTCTCGAGCAGGGATGGGAGATACTCAAATCTCGAAAGATAGCCGTCGAGCCGGGCCGCCTCGACGGCCAGCCGCTGCTCGGCCGCAGCGTGCAAATGGTCGAGTCCCCGGCGGAACGTCACTGCGTATCCAAGCCACGACGCGGCGGCAACCAGCGCAAGGGCAAATGCACCGCGAACGAGCCAGCGCGTGGGAACAGACGCCAGCGAACCGACTTTGGCAGGCCCCTTGACGTTCGCCAGGGATGGAAGCTCCGTCATCTCGTGAACCAGCACAAACCGGGGAGCGCCGGCCACTGCGGACGACCACTCAGGCATGGCCCAACTCTATGGTCTTGCCTCGGAATAGGCGATAGGAAAATCCGGTGCAGGCGATGATGACCGGCAGCATCACGCACACCCGGATCAGGATGACCTTGAGTGTCTCGGGGCTGCTGGCGGCCTGGCAGACGGTGTGCCGGTCGATCACGACATTCATCTCCGCCGCACCTGCCTCAATGGAGCTTGACGTGCGGCTCGGTCCGCCGCGTGATCAAGCGGGCCAACGTGTCAAGCGCCACCTTGGCCGAGCCATGCAGGGCGTACTCATGCATCTTGTAGAGTGACAGGTACATCATCCGGGCAACCAGCCCCTCGAACACGAGGCTGCCACCGACCAGTCCGCCCATCATCGATCCGACGGTGCTGAATTCGCCGAGCGAGACCAGGGAGCCGAAGTCGCGGTACCGATAATCCTTGAGCGTTTCGCCCCGCAGGTGCCGCGGAATCTGGGCATAGAGGTGAGACGCCTGCTGATGGGCCGCCTGTGCACGGGGCGGCACGTTGCCCCGCTCGCCCCATGAGCAGGCCGAGCAGTCGCCAATGGCGAAAATGTTCTCATCACGCGTCGTCTGCAGCGTCGGCCGCACGACCAGTTGATTGATGCGGTTGGTCTCGAGGCCGGCGATGTCTTTCAGGAAATCGGGCGCCTTGACGCCGGCAGCCCAGACGATCAGTTCGGCGGGGATGGTCCGTCCGTCCGTCAGGCTCACATGCTCGGAACCAACTTCGGAGACCTTCGCGCCGGCCAGAACATGGACGCCCAGCTTGACAAGAAGCTTCTCGGTTTCGCTCGAAACCCGTTCGGGCAATGCCGGGAGCACCCGGTCCGCGGCTTCAATCAGCGTGATCCTGATGTCGTTCTGCGCATCGACCTGATCGAGGCCGTACGCGACCACTTCCCGGGTCGTTCGATGCAGCTCCGCGGCTAGTTCGACACCGGTCGCCCCGGCGCCGATGATTGCGACTTTCAGCTGGTGCTCCGCGACGGGAGATGATTGGGCATGGGCGCGGATGCACGCATTGACCATCCGTTCGTGAAACCGCTTTGCATCGGCCTGCGACTCCAGCTTGATCGCGTGCTCGACGACCCCGGGCGTGCCGAAGTCGTTATTCTGACTGCCGATCGCAACGACAAGAACGTCATAGTCGACGGTCCGCTTCGGCGTCACTTCACGGCCTTCGGCATCGAGATAGGGCGCCACCAGCACCTGACGTCGCTCCCGATCGATCCCGATCATCTCCCCGATCCGGTAGCGGAACCCATGCCAGTAGGATTGCGCGAGATAGTCGACTTCGTGCGCGGCGATATCCATGCTGCCGGCGGCGATTTCGTGAAGCTTCGGCTTCCACACATGGGTGCGGTTCCGCTCGATCAACGTGACCTCGAGTTTCCCCTTGCGACCGTATTTGTCGCCGAGGCTGGTCGCGAGTTCCAACCCGCCCGCTCCGCCTCCGACGATCACGACCCGGGGTTTTCCCGATTGCGCCTCACTCATGATGGCCTCGACCGATCGCGTTCACAGCCCACCCAATCGTGTGCTTTGGATCAGACCCTCTCGGAAATCGCATCCGCGGCAGCGACCGCTGCCATGTTCACGATGCGCCGAACGGTGGCGGACGGCGTGAGAATGTGGGCCGGTTTGGCCGCGCCGAGCAGTATGCCTCCGACCGTCAGCCCCTGCCCCGCGGCCATCCGCAACAAATTGTACGAGATGTTGGCGGCGTCCAGATTGGGCATCACCAGCACGTTTGCCGGGCCCACGAAGCCGGAATCAGGAAACTCGTGATCGAGCACCGACTGCGAGAGCGCGGCATCGCCGCGCATCTCACCTTCCACCGCCAGTTCCGGCGACCGCTCACGAATGATTGCACGCGCCTCCCGCATCTTGTGCGCTTCCGGGACCGCAGAGCTGCCGAAGCTCGAATGCGACAGCAACGCCACCCTCGGGGTGATGCCGAATCGCTTGACCTCCTCCGCCGCCAGCAAGGCGATGTCGGCAATTTGTTCGGCAGTCGGGTTGAGATTGCAGTGGGTATCGCAGATGAAGAGCTGATGCTGCGGAAGAATGAGCATCTGCATCACTGCAAGCGTCCGCACGTGCTCTCGCGTTCCGATCACGTTGCGTATGGCGGCCAGGTGATCCGCGGTCCTTCCGATCACGCCGCACAGCATCGCATCGCCGATGCCCCTCTCCAGAAGGATCGACGCGAGCACGGTCGCGTTGCTCCGGGTCTCCGACAGCGCCAGAGCGGCTGAGACGCCATCGCGTTTCCTGCGCGCATGGTACACGTCCGCACACTTCGAATAGACCTCGACATCATGCGGATCGATGGTCTCGCAATCGGTGCCGGGCCTGAGCCGGAGGCCGAATGCCTTGATCCGCTCATCGATCGTCGCGGGCCGGCCAAGCAGCAACGGCCTGGCAATCCCCTCGTCGACGATGACCTGCGCCGCGCGCAGGACGCGCTCATCCTCACCCTCTGCCAGCACGAGGGATTTTCCGCTTCCCTTGGCCGCGGAGAAGACCGGCTGCATCGCATTGCCGGAGTGGTAGACGAAGCGGCCGAGCTTCTGGCGATAGGCGTCCATATCGGCAATCGGGCGCCTGGCAACGCCGCTGTCGGCTGCGGCCTTGGCCACCGCCGGAGCGATCATCTCGATGAGACGCGGGTCGAACGGCTTGGGGATGAGATAATCCCTGCCGAAACGAAGTCCCTCGCCCTTATAGGCGGCAGCCACGACCTCCGGCACCTCCGTCATGGCGAGGTCGGCGAGCGCGCGCACCGTCGCGAGTTTCATCTCCTCATTGATGGTGGTTGCGCTGCAATCCAGCGCGCCGCGGAAGATGAACGGGAAGCACAGGACATTGTTGATCTGGTTGGGATAGTCCGAACGTCCCGTGCCGATGATCGCATCGGGACGAACGGCCAATGCGTCCTCCGGCATGATCTCGGGAACAGGGTTGGCCATCGCGAAGATCAGGGGATCGCGCGCCATCTTCTTGACCATCTCGGGCGTCAGCACCTTGCCCGCTGAAAGGCCGAGGAAGATATCCGCCTCCCCGATGATCTGGTCCAGCGTCCGCGCGTCCGTCCTCACGGCATAGCGCGCCTTGTTGTCATCCATGCCTTCCGTGCGGCCGGCGTAGACCACGCCTTTCGCGTCGGTGACGATGATCCGATCCTGGCGCAACCCAAGACTGACGATGAGATCAAGGCATGCAAGCGCCGCGGCGCCGGCGCCGGAGCAAACCAGCTTGACGTCGGCAATGTCCTTCTTGACCAGCTTCAACCCGTTGAGGATCGCGGCCGCAGCGATGATCGCGGTGCCATGCTGATCGTCATGGAACACCGGGATCTTCATCCGCTCGCGGAGCTTCTTCTCGATGTAGAAGCATTCCGGCGCCTTGATGTCCTCCAGGTTGATGCCGCCGAAGGTCGGCTCCATCCTGGCGATGGTCTCGATCAGCGCGTCCGGATCTTCCTCGGCGAGTTCGATGTCGAACACGTCGATTCCCGCGAACTTCTTGAACAGGCACGCCTTGCCTTCCATGACCGGCTTGCCGGCCAGTGGGCCGATGTTTCCGAGGCCGAGCACGGCCGTGCCGTTGGTGACGACGGCAACGAGATTGCTGCGGGCGGTCAGTACATCGGCCTGCAACGGGTCGTTGGCGATGACCAGGCAGGGCTCCGCCACACCGGGTGAATACGCCAGCGCCAGGTCGCGCTGGGTCGCCATCGCCTTGGTCGGCACCACGGAAATCTTTCCCGGGGTCGGCAAGCGATGATACTCGAGTGCGGCTTCCTTCAGATCCTGGTCCATCATATTCCCCAACTTGATCTCTTCGTTCGAGGGGCCGATCCAAGCCGCCCCCTCGCTTTCATCTCACCCTCGGCCGGGCGACCGCGTCCACATTGCCGGACCAACTCAGACCACGTGCTGGCCGCCGTTTGCTGAAATCGTCGAGCCCGTGATGAAGCCGGCATCGTCGGAGGCCAGGAACAGCACCGCACGCGCGATCTCGTGCGGTTCACCGAGGCGGCCGACCGGGATCTGGGGCAGGATGTTCTTGGCGACGATGTCCGGGTTGATCGCCTTGACCATCTCGGTGGCGATATAGCCGGGACAGATCGCGTTGACGGTGATGCCGGCGCGCGCGCCTTCCTGGGCCAGCGCCTTCACGAATCCGATGTCGCCTGCCTTGGCGGCGGAGTAGTTGACCTGTCCCATCTGGCCCTTCTGGCCGTTGATCGAGGAAATGCAGATCACCCGTCCGAACTTCCGCTCACGCATCCCTTCCCAGACCGGCCGCGTCATGTTGAACAGCGAGTTCAGGTTGGTGTTGATGACCGCGTACCATTGCTCCGGCGTCATCTTGTGGAACATGCCGTCCTTGGTGATGCCCGCATTGTTGACCAGCACGTCCACCGGACCGAGATCGGCCTCGACCTGCTTCAGGCCGGCGACGCAGGCCTCGTAGTTCGAGACATCCCATTTGTAGACGTTGATGTCGGTCTGGCTCTTGAACCTGGCGGCCGCCTCATCGTTACCGGCATAGCTCGCAGCCACCTTGTAGCCGGCCGCCTTGAGCGCGACCGAGATCGCCTCGCCGATGCCTCGCGTTCCGCCGGTCACCACTGCAACCTTCGACATGATCTCCTCCTGATCGGTTCGTTTTCTATTCGCGCGCGCTCGCGCGCTGCCGTCCGCGCAGTGTTGGATCGAGCCGATTCAGCGCTCGACGGTCAGGGCGACGCCCATGCCCCCGCCGATGCACAGCGTGGCGAGGCCCTTCTTCGCGCCACGCTTCTGCATCTCGAACAGCAGCGTCGTCAGAACGCGCGCGCCGGACGCGCCGATCGGATGGCCGATCGCGATGGCGCCGCCGTTCACGTTCACGATTGCCGGATCCCATCCCATGTCCTTGTTGACGGCGATGGCCTGGGCGGCGAAGGCTTCGTTGGCCTCGACGAGGTCGAGATCCCTGACCTTCCAGCCGGCCTTTTCCAGCGCCTTGCGCGATGCCGGAATTGGCCCCGAGCCCATGACCGCGGGATCGACTCCGGCGGTGGCCCACGAGACGATCTTCGCCAGCGGCGTGAGGCCGCGCCTGCTGGCTTCCTCCGCACTCATCAAGACCAGCGCGGCCGCACCGTCGTTGAGACCCGACGCGTTGCCGGCGGTCACCGTGCCTTCCTTGTTGAAAGCGGGCTTCAGCTTCGCAAGCGCGTCCAGCGTCGTGCCCGGGCGAATGTACTCATCCTGGTCAACGACGACGTCTCCCTTTCGGGTCTTGATGGTGACCGGAACGATCTCGTCCTTGAACCGGCCGCCCTTCTGCGCATCCTCGGCCTTGTTCTGCGAGCCGGTTGCGAATGCGTCCTGCTCCTCCCTTGTGATCTGCCACCTGGCGGCGATGTTCTCCGCCGTGACGCCCATATGGTAGCCGTGGAAGGCATCCATCAGGCCGTCCTTCAGCATGGAATCGACGAACTTGACGTCGCCCATCTTGGTGCCGCCGCGCATATGCGACAGATGCGGCGCCATCGACATCGACTCCATGCCGCCAGCGACGATGATCCTGGCATCGCCATTGGCGATCTGCTGCAGGCCCAGCGCCACCGACCGCAGGCCCGAGCCGCAGAGCTGGTTCATGCCCCACGCCGTCTTCTCCTGCGGGATGCCGGCCGCCATGGCGGCCTGCCGCGCCGGGTTCTGTCCCTCACCGCCGGACAACACCTGCCCGAGGATGACCTCGTCGACATCTTCCGGCGACACCTTGGCGCGCTCAAGCGCACCCTTGATCGCGATCGCGCCGAGCTCGTGAGCGGGTACCGTCCCGAACGCTCCGTTGAACGAGCCCACCGGTGTCCGCGCCGCGGAAACAACAACCACGTCCGTCATGACCAACTCCCTTGATGTAGTTCTGATGAACCGGCGGCGATCGTCGACGACGCGCCTCCGTACTCGCCTAACCCGTCGTTACCGCCACCTCGATGTCGCTCGGATCAATGTCCTGATCGAGCCCGGCACGCAGCTTCTCGCGGTCGAGCTCGCCTTCCCACCACGCCACGACGACGCAAGCGACACCGTTGCCGCACAGATTGGTCAGAGCCCGGCATTCGCTCATGAACTTGTCGATGCCGAGCACGATCGCCATGCCGGGAAGCAGCTCCGGCCTGACTGCCGCCAGCGTACCTGCGAGCGTGATGAAGCCGGCGCCTGTAATTCCCGAGGCGCCCTTCGACGTCAGCATGGCAACGATGAGGATGGTCATCTGCTCGCCGAAGCTGAGATCGACATTCATCGCCTGAGCGATGAACAGCGTCGCCAGGGTCATGTAGATGTTAGTGCCGTCGAGGTTGAAGGAATAGCCGGTGGGCACGACGAGACCGACGACCGACTTGGAACAGCCGAGACGCTCGAGCTTTTCCATCAGCTGCGGCAGCGCGCTTTCCGAGGATGACGTGCCGAGCACGATCAGCAGCTCGTCCTTGATGTATTTGAGGAACTTGAAGATCGAGAAGCCGGCAATCCGGGCGATAATGCCGAGCCCGACGACCACGAACAGCATCGCGGTGAGATAGAAGGTCGCGATCAGGCCGGCGAGATTGCCGAGCGCCTGGGGACCGTAGCGGCCGATCGTATAGGCCATCGCGCCAAAGGCGCCAATCGGCGCGACCTTGACGACGATCGAGATGACGCCGAACATCGCATGCGCGACGTCGTCGATCATCGAGCGGACGGTGTGAGCCCGTTCGCCGAGCCCCATCAGCGCGAAGCCGAACAGGATGGCGAACAGCAGAACCTGCAGGATCTCGCCCTGGGCGAACGCTCCGACCACCGTGTCCGGAATGATGTGCAGGACGAAGTCCACCGACTTCATCTCGCTCGCCTGCTTGGCATAGCCGGCGACCGCCGCGGCGTTCGACTGGCCCTGGAAGCCCCTCCCCGGATGCAGCACGTTGGCGACGATCAGGCCCAGCGCCAGTGCAAAGGTCGAGACCACCTCGAAGTAGACCAGCGACTTGATCGCGACGCGGCCGACCTTCTTCACCTCGGAAATGTGGGCGATCCCCGAAACCACCGTGCAGAAGATGATCGGCGCAATCGCCATCTTGATGAGCTTGACGAAGCCGTCGCCCATCGCCTTGATCCAGTCGTTCTTGGCGAGATCAGGCCAGAGCCAGCCGACAATGACGCCGAACACGATCGCCGCGAGCACCTGAACGTAGAGAATCCGGTAGAATGGCTTCTTCTGCGTGACGGGCACCGTTCCGGACGTCGCGGTGGTCGCTCCAGACATTGTGTCTTCTCCTGATCTTTCTGTGCCTGCGTATCGGCAGGCCAACGTCATTTCTTCTTTTGTGGCGGCAGATCGGTGCAGTGGCCTTCAAAAACCTCCGCCGCCATGCCGATCGACTCGCCGAGCGTCGGGTGCGGATGAATCGTCTTGCCGATATCCCCCGGCTCGCATCCCATCTCGATCGCCAGGCAGACCTCGCTGATGAGATCGCCCGCATGCGTGCCGACGATCCCCCCGCCGATCACGCGATGGGTTGTCGTGTCGAACAGCAGTTTGGTGAAGCCTTCGTCCCGTCCGTTGGCGATGGCTCGGCCGGACGCCGCCCAGGGGAACACCGCCTTGCCGACCTTGAAGCCCTCGGCCTTGCACTGCTCCTCGGTCTTGCCGGCCCAGGCCACTTCGGGATCGGTGTAGGCAACGGACGGAATCTGCCGCGCGTCGAAATACGACTTCTCGCCATGGGCTACTTCGGCCGCGACATGGCCTTCATGCACAGCCTTGTGCGCCAGCATCGGCTGCCCGACGATGTCGCCGATCGCAAAGATGTGCGCCACGTTGGTGCGCATCTGCCTGTCGACGTCGATGAAGCCGCGATCCGTGACCGCGACACCGGCCTTCTCGGCGCCGATCTTCTTGCCGTTCGGGCTGCGGCCGACCGACACCAGAACGAGATCATAGAGCTGCGGTCCGGCCGGCGCCTGCTCGCCTTCGAAGCTGACCTCGATCCCGGCTTCGGTCGCCTTCCCGCCGACCGTCTTGGTCTTCAGCATCACCTTGTCGAAGCGATGCGTGTTCATCTTGTCCCAGACCTTGACAAGGTCCCGGTCGGCGCCCTGCATCAGGCCATCGAGCATCTCGACCACGTCGATGCGCGTGCCGAGCGTCGAATAGACCGTCGCCATTTCGAGCCCGATGATGCCGCCGCCGACCACCAGCATGCGCGTCGGGATCGACTTCAGCTGCAACGCGCCGGTCGAATCGACGATACGGGGGTCTTCCGGCAGGAACGGCAGCTTCACCGCCTGGCTACCCGCAGCGATGATCGCCTTGGCGAACTTGACCGTCTTCCTGCCGCCCGCCGTGGCAACCTCGAGATGATGCGGATCGAGGAAGGTGCCGACGCCGGTCACCACCTCAACCTTACGGGCCTTTGCCATCCCGGCGAGACCGCCCGTCAGCTTCTTGATCACACCGTCCTTGAACGCGCGCAGTTTGCCCAGATCAATCTGCGGCGCGCCGAAGGAAATCCCATGGTCGGGAAGATGCTTGACCTCGTCGACGACCGACGCGGTATGCAGCAGCGCCTTGCTCGGGATGCAGCCGACATTCAGACACACGCCGCCCAGCGTGTCGTAACGCTCGACCAGCACGGTCTTCATGCCGAGATCGGCGGCACGGAAGGCGGCCGAATAGCCGCCGGGACCGGCGCCCAGCACCAGCATCTCGCATTCGATCTCGGCCTTGCCGGAATAGGACGCCGCGGCGGGCGCGACCGGCGGCGGAGCGGCGGCCGGTTGCGCAGCTGGTGCGGGCGCCGGCGCAGCCGCGGCACCCGCGGTCTCCAGCACGAGGATCGTCGATCCCTCGCTGACCTTGTCGTCGACCTTGACCCTGATCTCCTTGACCACGCCGGCGTGCGAGGACGGAATCTCCATCGACGCCTTGTCGGACTCGACCATGATAAGGCTGGTGTCGACCGCGACGGTCTCGCCGGCCTTCACCAGGACCTCGATCACCGCCACGTCCTTAAATTCGCCGATATCAGGGACTTTGACCTCGATCTGCTGAGCCATGCCGCTCTCCCCCGATCTCAGAACAACACGCGCCGGAGATCGGCGAGTACATTGGCGAAGTAGACGTTGAAGCGTGCGGCGGCCGCACCGTCGATGACGCGGTGATCCCAGGACAGCGACAGCGGCAGCGTGAGGCGCGAGGTCCAGGCCTTGCCGTCGGCCGAATGCTGCTTCCAGTATCCCTTGCACACGCCCATGATGGCGACCTCGGGCGCGTTGATGATCGGCGTGAAATAGATGCCGCCAATGCCGCCGAGTGACGAGATCGAGAACGTACCGCCCTGCATCTGGTCGGGCTTGATCTTGCCCTCGCGCGCGAGCTTGGCGAGTGCGTTCATCTCGTTCGCGATCTCCGGCACCGATTTCTTGTCGGCATCGCGGATCACCGGCACCATCAGCCCGTTCGGCGTGTCGGCCGCAAAGCCGATGTGCCAGTAGTTCTTGTAGACCAACGTATCGCCGTCGAGGCTGGCGTTGAACTCGGGGAACTTCTGCAGCGTCGCGACGGCCGCCTTCACCATGAACGGCAGCAGCGAGAGCTTCACGCCGCTCTTCTCCAGCTCCTTGTTCATCTTGACCCGGAACTGCTCAAGCTCGGTGATGTCAGCCTCGTCGTGGGTCGTGACGTGCGGAATGACGACCCAGTTGCGGTGCAGGTTGGCCGCGGAGATCTTTTTGATGCGGCCGAGCTCCTTGCGCTCGACCGGCCCGAACTTCGCGAAATCGACCTTGGGCCAGGGCAACAGGTCGATGCCGCCGACGCCGCTTCCCCTGCCTGCGGCCGCAGCCTGCGGTTTGGCGGCAGGCGTGCCACCCTTGGCAAAACCCTCGACGTCTTCGCGCACGATGCGGCCGTGATTGCCCGAGCCCTTGACCATGCCGAGATCGACGCCCAGTTCGCGCGCCAGCTTGCGCACCGCAGGGCCAGCATAAGCGAGCGCAAAGGCCTTTTCGTCGACGGCGCCGGCTTGTGCCAGAGGAGCGGCGGCGGCTGCCGACGACGCTGGTGGCTGCGCCGCCGCGACGGCGGGAGCCACCGCGGATGCGTTGCTTGTTGCAAGCACGAGGATGATTGCGCCCTCGCTGACCTTGTCACCCGTCTTCACCTTGATCTCGCGCACGGTGCCCGAGAGCGGCGCCGGCACTTCCATCGTCGCCTTGTCCGACTCGAGCGCGATCAGCGGATCCTCGGCGTTGACGCTGTCGCCGGGCTTCACGAAGATTTCGATCACCGGCACGTCCTTGAAGTCGCCGATGTCGGGGACACGGACCTCGGCGATACCCGCCGGCGCGCTGACCGGCGACGGCGGCGCGCTGACGACAGGCCGCGTTTCGCCCTGCTCGGCGCCCGCGCCCTCGAACTGCACGATGACAGCGCCTTCGCTGACCTTGTCGCCGACCTTGACGACCACCGACTTCACCACACCGTCGCGCGGCGATGGCACTTCCATGGTCGCCTTGTCGGACTCCAGCGCGACCAGCGGATCCTCGGCCTTGACGCTGTCGCCAGGCTTGACGAAGACCTCGATCACCGGGACGTCCTTGAAGTCACCGATATCGGGAACCTTGATGTCGATCAGACCACTCATCGCTCTGCCCTCGGCCCTGCCTCACACGGTCCATGGCGCAGCGCGCCCGGCGTCGATCTGGTATTTGGCGATGGCCTCGGCGACGATTGCCGGCTTGATCGCTCCCTCGTCGGCCAACGCCTTGAGCGCTGCGATCGCGACATAGTGCCGGTCGACCTCGAAAAATCGGCGCAGCTTCACGCGATAGTCGCTGCGGCCGAACCCGTCGGTGCCGAGCACGACGTAGCGGCGCCCGGCCGCTTGCACATATTCCCTGATCTGGTCGGGGTAGTTGCGCATGTAGTCGGTCGACGCCACGACCGGCCCCGCATGCCCTTCGAGCTGCGCTTCCACCCAGCTCTTGCGCCGCGGCTCGGTCGGGTGCAGCAGGTTCCAGCGCTCCGCCGCCATGCCGTCACGACGCAGTTCGTTGAAGCTGGTTGCGCTCCACACATCCGCGGTCACGCCGAAGTCCGCCTTGAGCAAGTCGGCGGCCGCGATCACCTCGCGCAGGATCGTGCCTGACCCGACGAGTTGGACGCGGAGCTCCTTTTTCGCGGCTTCGCCACCACTCTTGAGAAGATAGAGGCCCTTGAGAATTCCCTCCTCCGCGCCCTTGCCTGCATCGGCCAGCGCGGGGTGCGGATAATTCTCGTTCATCAGGGTGATGTAATAGTAGACGTCCTCCTGCGCTTCGTACATGCGGCGCATGCCCTCGCGGACGATGGTCACGACCTCATAGGCGAACGTCGGATCGTAGGAAACGCAGTTCGGGATGGTGGCCGCGAGCACGTGGCTGTGTCCGTCCTCGTGCTGCAACCCCTCGCCGTTCAGCGTGGTGCGGCCGGCAGTGCCGCCGAGCAGGAAGCCGCGCGCCCGCATATCGCCTGCGAGCCAGGCGAGGTCGCCGACGCGCTGCAGGCCGAACATCGAGTAGTAGATGTAGAACGGAATCATCGGCACGTTGTTCGTCGAGTAGGACGTCGCCGCCACAATCCAGCTGGACATCGCGCCGCCTTCGTTGATGCCCTCCTGGAAGACCTGCCCGCTCTTGTCTTCGCGGTAGTACATCAGCTGGTCGGCATCCTGCGGCCGGTAGAGCTGCCCCACCGACGAATAGATGCCGAGTTGCCGAAACATGCCCTCCATGCCGAAGGTACGGGATTCGTCCGGCACGATCGGCACGATGTGCTTACCGATCGCCTTGTCGCGGACAAGGGCGCCGAGCAATTGCACGAACGCCATCGTGGTCGAGATCTCGCGGTCTCCGGTGTTTTCGAGCAGCCGCTGGAACGTCGAGAGCGGCGGAATCTGCAAGGACGCGGATTTCCGCCGGCGTTGCGGAAGGTAGCCGCCGAGCTTTTCGCGCTGTGCTCGGAAATACTTCATTTCCGGGCTATCTTCCGGCAGCCGGAGGAAAGGTACCTTGGCCAAATCGGCGTCGGAGACCGGCACCTGGAAACGATCACGAAAACCGCGCAGCGCGTCCTGCGTCATCTTCTTCGCCTGGTGGGCGATCATCTGACCTTCGCCGGACTCGCCCATGCCGTAGCCTTTGACGGTCTTCGGCAGAATGACCGTGGGCTGCCCCTTGTGATTCACGGCCGCGGTGTAAGCGGCAAAGACCTTCTCGGGATCATGGCCGCCGCGCGCAAGCTGCCAGATCTCGTCGTCGCTCATGTCGGCGACGAGTTGCTTCGTCTCATCGTACTTGCCGAAGAAATGCTCGCGAATGTAGGCGCCGCTCTTGCTCTTGAAGTCCTGGTATTCGCCGTCGACACATTCTTCCATGAGCCTGAGCAGCTGCCCGCTCTTGTCCTTTTGCAGCAGGCGGTCCCACCCCGAGCCCCACAGCACCTTGATCACGTTCCAGCCCGCGCCGCGGAAGATGCTTTCGAGCTCCTGCACAATCTTGCCGTTGCCGCGGACGGGTCCATCGAGCCGCTGGAGATTGCAATTGATGACGAAGATCAGATTGTCGAGGTTCTCGCGGCCGGCGAGCGAGATCGCACCGAGCGATTCCGGCTCGTCGGTTTCGCCATCGCCCATGAACGCCCAGACCTTGCGCTTGGACGTCTCGGCCAGCTTGCGGTTCTCGAGATATTTCAGGAAGCGAGCCTGATAGATCGCCATCAGCGGCCCGAGTCCCATCGACACCGTCGGGAACTGCCAAAAATCCGGCATCAGCCAGGGGTGCGGATAGCTCGACAATCCCTTGCCGGAGGTTTCCTGCCTGAAGCTGAGGAGCTGTTCCTCGCTCAATCGCCCCTCGAGAAACGCACGCGCGTAGATGCCGGGTGAGCAGTGTCCCTGCACGAAGATCAGATCGCCGCCGTGAGCATCCGTCGGGGCGTGCCAGAAATGGCCAAAGCCGATATCGTACAGCGTGGCGGCCGACTGGAAGCTTGCGATATGGCCGCCAAGCTCCGAGCTTTCCTTGTTGGCACGCAGGATGATCGCGAGCGCATTCCAGCGGATGAGGGAGCGAAGCTTGTGCTCGATGGCGCGATCGCCGGGCAGCGCCGGCTGCTGGTCCGGCGGGATCGTGTTGCAATAGGGCGTCGTCAGCGACTGCTCGATCTGAAGACCGCCGCGGCGCGCCGCATCGACCATCGCGTTGACAACGAATTCCGCGCGGTCATTGCCGCGATGACCCCGGACTGCCGAAAGGGCATCGAGCCACTCCCGGGTTTCCTGCGGATCCTGATCGTGAGCGTCCGCGATCGTCATTGCCTTCTCCATTGCATGCCAAGCCGAAGTCGCGCGCCAACGCTCATCGCGGTCCGCGTTCATGCGGGAGCGCGCAATGCCGAACGGGCGATATCCCGTCGCTTTTAGGTGGTGAATTGAGTGTTGGCTGGCATCGGAACGTCCCCTCGCATTGTGTTTTCTGGAGCTGTTGCTCCTCTTGGAGGCATCCCAAGCAGCATTCGTGCCAGACCACGCAATGCCCGGCCGATCGCGAGGATGTCATTCATTTTGTTTGGCTTTGCCCTTTGGGTCGGCATGCCAGCCAATGCATTCGGGCGGGATCTGTCTGACGCTCCGGAAAACCCACCTGAAGAGTCGCCCGAAATGTCGGATCATCCCGGTGAAGCCGTCTGAGGACCGGGCGCGAGCTATCGCTGCAACGGGTAACCGGCTGTCTCAGGAGGCGCTCGTCATGGCCGCGCCTCCAGAATGAAGCGGGCTGCCCGCTCCCCGATCATCATGGTCGGTGCGTTGGTATTTCCGGAGACGAGCCGCGGCATGATTGAGGCGTCGGCGATCCGAAGACCTTCGACCCCACGCACCAGAAGCTGTTCGGAGACAACCGCCATCGGGTCGCCGGAGGCGCCCATCTTCGCCGTTCCAGAGGGATGGAACACGGTCTTCGAGATCGCGCGGACATAGTCGGCGAGCGCATCGACGTCGTTCTCCACGCCGGGCTTCGGCAGAGCGCGCCGCTTGATCAAACGCGCCAGCGAAGGCGCCTCCGAAATACGAATGGCAAGCTGGACTCCTCGCACGAGCGTGTCGACATCCGCCCGCTCTGCAAGCGAATTTGCAACGAACAGCGCCGGGTCGGCCGGATTCGGCGATCTCAGGCGAACAGTTCCGCGCGACTGCGGGCGAAGCACGCAGGGGCCGATCGAGATGCCGTGTCCGGGCTCGGACGGCCGATCTGCAAAGCCGTTGAACGTCGGCAGTACGTGAAACTGGATGTCCGGTTCGCCGGTTCCGGCGGTATCGGCAAAGCCGCCGGACTCCACGACCGTTGAGGTCAGCAGCCCGGTCTTGGTCAGAAGGTACTGCATCATGTGCGATGCGGCCCGAACGCCCTTGTCTTCGCCGAAGATCGAGATCGGATCCCTGGTCTCGCACTGAACGGTCGCCTCGAGATGATCCTGGTAATTCTGGCCGACGCCGGGCAGATCGGAAACGATCTCGATCCCATGCTCGCGCAGATGCACAGCAGGTCCAATCCCCGACAATTGCAGAATCTTCGGCGTCGCCAAGGCGCCGGCAGTCAGGATCACCTCGTGCCGCGCCTTGACGGTCGAACCGTCCTCGAGCAGCACACCGCTCGCGCGCTTGCCTTCGAACACGACCTTGTGGACCCGCGTCGCGGTCCTGATGATCAGGTTGGCGCGGCGCTCTGCCTCGCGCAGGAAGGCTTCGGCGGCGCTGCGGCGGCGTCCGCGGCTCGTGGTCGTCTGGTAGAAGCCGACACCCTCCTGGCGTGCGCCGTTGAAGTCCTCGTTGTAGGGGATGCCCGCCTCCTGCGCGGCGCGGATAAACGCCCAGGACAACGGATGGCCGTAGGCACGATCGGAGACATTGAGTTTGCCGCTCGTGCCATGATACTCGCCGGACAGCCGCTGATTGGCTTCAAGATCGCGGAAAACCGGAAGCACCTCATCGTAGCTCCAGCCGCGGCATCCCATTTGCGACCATGTATCGTAATCCCGCCGCGATCCCCGGATGTAGACCATTGCGTTGACCGAACTGCCGCCGCCGATGACGTGCCCCTGGGGCACGATTGACGGACGCCCGTTGAGGCCCTTCTCGGGCTCGGACGCATAGACCCAGGCGTCCCGTCCCTTCTCGAGCACCTTGAAGAAGGTCGCGGGGATGTGGATGAACCGGTCGGTATCGCGCTGTCCGCTCTCGACCAGCAAGACACGATTGCGCGGATCCTCGGACAAACGGGACGCCAGCACGCAGCCTGCGGAGCCGCCGCCGGCGACGATATAGTCATACTCCTGCATATCACTCCCTATGACGCGACCGACTGCGACCTGTTACCCGATTAGACAAACACGGTCTGGACCGTGGTGAACTCCTTCAGGCCATCGACCCCGAATTCCACGCCGAAGCCTGACTGCTTCACGCCGCCGAAGGGCGCGTTCGGCTGAATGGCGCCGTGCTTGTTGATCCAGACCGACCCGGATTCGATGCGTTGCGCGACCGCCTTTGCACGCGCGAGGTCGGTCCCCCAGACCGAGCCGCCGAGCCCCATCGCGCTCGCATTGGCCTTGGCAATCGCATCCTCGACGTCGGAATAACGAATGATCGGCAGAGCCGGCCCGAACTGCTCCTCGTCCACCAGCCTGCAGCCGTGATCGACGTCGGCAACCAGCGTCACAGGGTAGAAGTAACCGGGGCCATCGGATGGATCGCCGCCGACCAGCACACGACCGCCTTTCTTGCGCGCCTCGTCGACGAAGGCCGAGACGATCTCGAACTGCCGGCGGTTCTGCACCGGGCCAAGTGTCGAGGTCTCAGACAGACCGTCGCCGACTACAATCTGCCTCGCATAGGCCGCGAGCTCGCGGCACAGCTCGTCATAGAGGCTGTCATGGACATAAAGCCGCTTCAGCGCCGCACAGGTTTGCCCGCCGTTGATGAATGCGCCCCAGAACAGACCCTCGACGATCTTCTTCGGGTCGGCATCCGGCAGCACGATCCCGGCGTCGTTGCCGCCGAGCTCCAGCGTCAGGCGCTTCAGGCTGGTTGCGGCATTCTGCATAATCTTGCGACCGGTTGCCGTCGATCCCGTAAACGTCACCTTGCCGATCCCGGGATGCGCCGACATCAGGCTGCCGATCTCGTTGTCGCCGGTGACGACATTCACCACGCCCGGAGGCAGTTTCTCATTGATCAGCTCGACCAGACGGATCGTGCTCAGCGGCGTCAATGGCGACGGCTTGATGATCACGGTGTTGCCGGCGCGGATCGCCGGGATGATATGCCAGCACGCGATCATGACCGGCCAATTCCACGGCGTGATCGAACCGACGACCCCGATCGGCTTGCGATGCAATTCAACGCGGCCTTCGGCACCGTCCTGCAGGACTTCCACCGGCAGCGACAAACCGCTCGTATGGCGTGTCCAAGCCACGGCGCCGCCGATCTCGAAGCGCGACCCGAGCCCGTTCAGCGGCTTGCCCTGCTCGAGCGTCAGGAGCCGCGCGAGTTCCTCGGCATGCTGCTCGATCGTGTCGGCGATCGCGCGACAGGCGTCAGCACGCTCGCTGTCGGGCCGGTCCTTCCAGATTTCAAACGCCTTGGAGGCGGCCGCAACCGCGGCGTCGAGATCGGACGCAGCCGCGAGCGGCATTCCGCCGACGACGGCGCCGGTCGACGGGTTGAGGACGTCCTGGAATCGATCCGTCTCGATCCGGCGCCCGTCGATAAGCAAGCTCCAGCGCTGCATGCAATCTTCTCCTCGCGACAACGACTGGCTTCAACAAAAGCCATCGCACGGCCAATGTCTTGGAAAGGAGCGCGGTTTCGCTTGGACGGGAGCGCAGCAGGCTATCGGCGCGTGACGTCGGTCGGCGAGCAGTCGAAGGCTCGCTTGAAGCAGCGGTTGAAATAGGAAATGTCGTTGAAGCCGGACGAATAGGCGATCTCGGCGATGGTACCGCCGTCAGAGCCGCGCTGCCGTTCCAGCAGGCGATCCTTGGCCAGCCGCAGCCTGCGATCCCGGATGAAGCTGGTGACCGTGGTTCCGACCGCGCTGAAATCCTCCTGCAAGGTGCGCATCGAGACCCCGAGACGATTGGCGAGCCATTGCGCGGTCAGCCACTCCGCCGTGAGATGACGATCCACCAGGGCCCGCGCGAATTCCAGCCGGCCGGACGCCCGCTCCTTCGGACAGAGCGGGGTGTCCGGCGAATCCGCGGCGAACGCCTGCCGGGTCGCCTGCAGCAGCAATTGCCGCAATTCGCCGGACCGCTTGTGGCTCGACGGCAGTTGCAACATCTTGGCAACCAGCGCCCGCAGCATGGTCGACATCGGGTCCTCGGCACCGAGCCGTCGTGACACCTCGAAGTCGTTCGGCTTCTCCGACAGCAGCAATTGCCGCGGCAGATGCACCGACAGATGATTGCTGAACTGGCCGTTGAAGAAGAAGTTCGACGGCAGCGAGGAATCGACCAGGATGCAGTCGCCTGGCGAGATGATGCTCTGATGGCCTTGCTGCTCGACCCCGCACACACCCTGGAGCTGAACCAGCAGGAAGAAGTGCTCGCCATAGTCCTGGCGGATATCGCGCTCTGCGCGGCGAACCACGTCGACGTCGGTTGCGACCTGGACGATCTCCATCCCTGCGGCATCGCGCAGCACGACGCCGCCATTGACGAAGCCGCGCTCCTCCTGGCCGAACGGATTGAACCGTCCGCACACGGACCGGAGCTTGTCTCTCCATTCCTCCAAAGGCGGCTGTCCCCAGACTTCGGGAGTCCAGCTGCTAAACTCCTGGAGCTGCATGCGCTCCTCCCTGGGAAACGCCGTCGGGCGGCGCTTTTGATAACATGTTAAGCACCTCCTTTGCCGTGTCAACGCCTTTCCGGCAGGGAGAGCGGGCATCGCGCCGCGACCAGCGGTCGCGCAGCGACGGCTTGCTCATGCGAGATAGGCGCTGTGCAGGATGGCGGGATTGTCGATCAATTGCCGCGGCTCACCGGAAAAGCAGATCCTGCCGCGTTCCATGACATAGACCGCATGGGCGATCTTGAGGGCGATGTGCGTGAACTGCTCGATCAGCAGCACGCCGACGCCCTGCGCGGCCAGGTCCTGCAACACCGGCACCAGGCGGGCAACGACAACGGGGGCGAGACCGAACGACAACTCGTCGGCGAGCAGATAGCGTGGCTTGGCAATGATCGCCTGCGCCAGCGCCACCATCTGCTGCTGTCCCCCGGACAGATTGCCTGACCTGGCCTGAAGGCGCTCACGCAATTCGGGAAAGGTGCCGAGCGCAACATCGATCGCCGATCTCATCTCGGCGCGCGACAGATGGCTGCCGGCGACCTTGAGATTGTCCTCGACACTCAGCTCGTTCAGGACCTGGTGTCCTTCAGGGACCGCGGCCAGCCCGCCCGCACGAATGGCCTCCGGCCGCAAGCCCCTGATCGAGCGGCCATCGAGGGTGATCTCGCCGGAGGTCGCCGGAAGCGCGCCGGCAATCGCCAGCACGAGGCTGCTCTTGCCGGCGCCGTTGGCGCCCAGCAACGCGGTGATCCGTCCGGGCGCGAGCGACAGATCGACGCCGTGCAGGACGGCCTTGCCGCTGCGGGCGAGATCAAGGCCCTGCACTACAAGGCCTGTGCTCACGTCGCGTCCTCCAACACACCGAGATAGGCCGCACGGACCTTCGGCTCGGCCAGCACGCTTGCCGTCGCCCCATAGGCGATCGCGGAGCCGAAATCGAGCACCAGCGTTGCCGTGCAGGTTGCCGAAATCAAATCGACGTCGTGATCGACCAGCAGCACCTGCGCCCCGCAATGGCCGTGAAGCTGCCTGATGACGTCGCGCAGATGCTCGCTCTCATGCTGTGCGAGGCCCGCGCCCGGTTCGTCCATCATGATCAGCCGTGGGCGGCCGACCATGGCGCGGGCGATCTCCAGCATCCGCCGCTGATAGGCGTTGAGGTCGCGACCGAGCACATTGCCCTTGGCGGCAAGGCCGACGAACTCCAGCGCTTGCGCAATCAGCGCAGCGCGCGGCTGCCCATCGGTCGGCACATTGTCGAGAATGGCATTGATGTTGTCGGCCGCGGTGAGGTTCTCGACCACCTGCTCATTCTGGAACGTGCGGCGAACACCGAATGCAGCCCGCTTGTGAATCGCAATGTCCTTCAGGTCATGGCCGTCGATGCTGACACGTCCCGTAGTTGGGCGCACAAAACCGGACAGGACATTAATCAACGTCGTCTTGCCGGCGCCATTTGGTCCAACCAGGCCGGTGACCGGTTCGGGCAGACGTGCCGTCAGCTCGCTCAAGCCACGCACGCCGCCGAATTGCACCGTCAGGTCGTCGATCTCGATCATGGACCGGCCTTTCGTTCGCCACTCAAGGCCCGGCGCAGGCGCCCGGCCAGGTCAGACAGTTGGCCGGCGATGCCGTGCGGCGCAGTGATCAAGGCGTGCAGCAGTCCAATGCCGAACACCATGGTCGCGATATTGCCGTCGACGCGGAAATCGTTGAGCAACGCCGGAAAGGCCCGCAGCATCAGCCCGGCGATGATCGGGCCGAACCAGGAATACGCTCCGCCGACGATCGTCAGTGCGAACAGCATGATCGATTGGCTCGCCGGAAACGCACTGCCGTCGAGCTGCCCGACGCCGCCGGCAAGCACCGCTCCCGCGACGCCGGCGAGGAAGCCGGCCAGCGCGAAGGCCCACACCTTGTAGGCCACGATGTCGACGCCGCCGGCGAGCGCGCAGACCTCGCTGCGGCGGATCATGGCCCAGGCGCGGCCCGGCCGCCCGCGAACATGGGCCAGCACCAGCAGATAGCATAGCGCTGTGACGACGATCGCGTAACGCAGATAGGCTTCATCGCCCTGCGCAATGAGCGGGCGCGCCATCATCAGCCGCGCGCCGGTGCTCTTGCCGAGGATGCCGGGTCCGCCGTCGGGGAAGCCGAACGCGCTGATCAGCACCTGGATCGCGCCTGCCATCATCAAGGTGATGATCGCCAGATAAAGCCCGCGCATGCGTAGCGCCGGCAGCCCGACGATCAGCCCGACCAGCGCCGCCGAGACACCCGCGCAGAGCAGCGCGATCTCGAACGGCACCCCAAGGCCATGGGAGATGCGCAGCGCGAACCAGCCGCCGACGCCAAGCAGGCCGAACTGCGCCAGCGACACCATGCCGACCTGCGCGAACAACACGCTGACGCTGAGGCTCGCGATCGTCAGCGCCGCGGCAGAGATGAACGTGCGCAGCCAATAATTGCTCAGCGCGTCCGGCATCACATACAGGGCGATCAGCGCGGCCACGCCGAGGGCGATCCCGCGAAGCGGCAATCTGGCGGCACGAATGGACGGGGCTCCCTCCAGGCTTTGGTCGGTCACGTCAGCTCACCTGTACACGAAGACGACCTTGCGCTGCATCCACAGCAGCGCGCCGACCGCAAACAGAAACGGCACCGCGGTCCGGAACGGGCCGACGATCGGCACCGGCGTTAGCAGCGCCTCACAGACGCCGATCGCAAGGCCGCCCGCAACGGTCGCCGGCAGCGACGCGAAGCGCCCGACCACTGCCGCAGCGATCGCTGGGATGACGGCGAATGTCAGCGCCTGGCCGCTCAGCCGCTGCAGATCGGCGAGCAACACACCGCTGACACCGGCCAGCGCGCCCGAGATCACCCAGGCCCAGCCATCGACGCGGAACACGCGAACACCAAGCATCGCGCTGAGCTCGCGGCTGCTGGCCAGTGCCCGCATCTGAAGGCCGACGCGGCTATAGGACAGAAATGCCATCACCGCGCAGGTGACCAGCAAGCCGAGAGCGAATGCGACCGCGCGCGTCATCGTGACGCGAACGCCCATCAGGTCGAAGCTCATCGTGTCGGTCGGCAGCCGAAGCCTGCGCGGCGCCTCGCCCCAGACATATCCCATGAACCCCAACAGAATGAGTGCGAAGCTGAGCGTCGCAACGGCGCGCATGATCGGATCCGAATAGGCGAGCCTGGGTGCGATTACGCGGCCATAGAGGAATGAGATCGCGACCGCGGCGGCGATCCCGCCGATCCACGACCATTCGGCCGGACCGCCGCGCTCGACGATCGACCAGGAGATAAAGGCTGCCAGGGCGCCGACCGCGCCCTGGGCAAAATTGACCACGCCGGATGCCCGGTAGAGCACCACGATGCCGACACCGGAGAGTACGTAGGTGGCGGCCGTCGCGAGGCCCGCAACGAGAAAGGGCGTGAAATCGGGCATTGTCTATTTCGCGATTCCGATCGTCTTCTCGAAGGCGTGCACGTCGTCGAGCTCGGGATCTTCCGACTCGATGCACACCGGCTTCGGCACCAGCTTGCCGTCCTTGACCTGCGATACCGGGCCAGCGTGGTTGGCGTTGTGACGCGGTCCCGAGCCGATGTACCAGGGCGAGCAGAACATGTCGCTCTCGAACCGATTGACGTTGCGCAGCGCAGCCGTGACCGAGGCACGGTCGATCTTGGCCGGATCCATCTTCAGCAGGGTTTCGGCCGTGACGCGTGCGGCGAGGTAGCCGGCCTGCGAGAAGGTATCCCTCGGATCGGAGGCCTGGCCATACTTGTCCAGCACCGCGAGCCAGTTCTGCGTATCCGGCGTTCCGGCAGTGGCGGCATTCAGCTCCATGTCGACCGTGACCTTGCCGTCCCAGTACTTGCCGATCGCGTGCGGGAAGTCCGGATTGTAGAGCGACGCCGGACCTGCGAAATGCACCTTGTCGGCCAGCCCCTGCTCTTCCGCCGCGGCGAAGATCGGAACCGCCAGACCCTTGGGCGTACCGACGCTGATCACGTCAGGCTTGAATGCCATCGCTTCGAGCACGATCGAGGTCGCATCGAGCGAGCCGGGATCGAACGCGATGATCTTGCCGTCACCGCCCTGCTTCTTGATCCAGGCTACCGCGCCGGTGCAGGACCACTCGCCGACATTGGGAATGTTCGGCGCGATGCAGACCACGCGCTTGATCTTGCCGGGATAGGTCCGCGCGACATCCATCACGGCCTTGGTGTTGCTGACGCGCGGGCCGGCATTGGTCGGCGCATAGTTCTTCTGGAAGAAGCAATCGCGCGGCACGCCGACGCCGGCGATCACCATGATGTCTTCCTTCTCGTAGATCCCCTGGTTAGCGCCGCAATCCACGAAGCTCATGTTGCCGACCAGCGCGACCGCCTTCTGGTCGCGGATCAGCTTCGCCGCGACCTGCGACGATTGCTCCGGATTCCAGGCGTCGTCCTCGAGCAGATATTTGACCGGGCGGCCATTCACGCCGCCATTGGCGTTCAGACACTTGAAATAAGCCGCCGCGGCCAGCCCCGACGAGCTGAAATTGTCCGGCCCGGTGATGCTGACGATGCCGCCGACGACGATCGGCTCGCCGGTCGCCGCCTTGCCGGTGTTGGCACCGCACTTTGGATCAGCCGCGTAGGCAGCGCTGCCGATGCAGACCGCGAGCATTGCGATGACGGCAGCCAGAATCGTCTGTCTCGATTTCATGCGTTCCCCTCCATACCCCAGATGTCGCGTGGGTTTCGTTGTTCCGCCGCGCTTCCCCTTGCGCGTCGTGCAATGCAATAGCGGCGCGTTGTTCGGCCGAATTGATCTTGATACTAGGCAGGCGCGATCCGGCGCGTCTTGGACTCGGACGCAATCGGCCTAGGACACAAACGAGCAATGTGTGTGCCCGAAGCCCGCGTGCGCCAATGCCCCCCAGCCCCGGCGCACGCGGTCGCCCCCGTCACCTCATCGCGTCAGCGACGAGCCTTGTGTCAGTGAATTGCTCGAAGCGCACCACCCGCCCCTCGTCCACGTCCCAGACGTGCACGACGCGCGCGCGCATTGCCTTGCCGGTCGGCTTGTAGTGCCCGGAATAGGTCCCGATCCCGACGATCGTAGTGCCGCCGTCGATCAATCGTTCGAGCGTGAACGTGTAGCCGGTCCACTCCTCGGCAATGCGCTTGAACACGCCGGCGATGATGGCGTCCGCGCCGACATAGGTTCCCGCGTAGGGAAAACCCGCCATCTCGGTCCACCTGGTCTCGCCGGTGATCGGCGCCATCATGGCAACGAGATCACCGATATCCGATCCGGCATAATGCGCCTTGATCGCGTCGTAGTTCCGGCTCACGTCGCTGCTCCCTGATTACACCGGCTCCTTGCCGGGGTCGTAGCTGGTTCTGGACTTGATGGTGATGAAGGCGCCGGCCGGCTTGTTCTCGACCCGGCCCTCGCTGGTCACGCCGAGGAATTTCCCGGTCGATCGCATCGCATTCCAGTCGTAGAAGAAGATCGACGCGACCGGGATGATGAACTCGCGGAATCCGAAGACGTACTGGTTGTGATCGAATTTGTAGGTCGTCGTCAGGTCAACGTCGCCATGGCCGCGCTGGACGCCGACCAGATTCTGCCAGGCATAGCGCTGCGAGCTGAGATAGACGTGCTCGTAGAGGTGCTGCGGGCTGTAGTCATAATGGGCCGTCATCCCGACCAGGTCCCGCGACGGCGCCGGTTCGGAACCCGTGGGCGGAATTGCGGGATCGCCGACTACACCGGAGGTGTAGACCTGCGCAACCCGCGGTTCGCCGGGAGTTTCGCCCGCGGCACGGACGCGCTCGCGAACCGACAGGACGCGGCGGGTCCTGGTATTGACGATGAACGCTTCGTCCTCGGTCGCACGCGCAGCAAAGGTGACGTTGATGAAGACCACGTCGGGCGCCACATTGATCGCCTCGTACCAGTCGGCGCCGGTCGCATCGCCCTCGCGCCATTCGAGCCGATCGGCCGAGGCAAAGGCCAAGGCGATCGCGCGGCCATCCTTCAGCGTGATCTTCAGGCTCTGGCCGGCGAGCGCGTCCGTGGTCGGCAGCCGGTTGGTCGCAATGCCGGCGGCGAAGTCATCGAAATTCTTCCAGTCAGCGGGTCTGTCGTTGCCTTGCATCTTTTGCCTCCCGCTCACTCGACGAATGCCAACGTCGGCAAGTCGACCACACCCGCCCCGCCATCGACGGTCAGGATCGAACCATTCATCGCCGACGCTTCATCCGAGGCGAGGAAGCAGATGACGTTTGCGACCTCCTCCGATGTTGCTGGGCGGCCGAGCGGTACATCCTTGGTCACCAGCCGGTAGGCTTCGTCGATCGAATGCAGCCCGTGCTTCTCGACGATGACTTGCATCTGCTCGTCGGCCATCGCGGTCGCGACCCAGCCGGGACATACGATATTGGTCCGCACGCCCTTGCGGCCGTAGTCGCGCGCCAGCGATTTGCCGAACCCGATGCAGGCATGCTTCATCGTTACATAGCCGGCCGCATCGGGGCCCGCGAACAGACCGGCGATCGAGGCAACAACCACGGCGGCACCTTTCTGCGCGATCAGATCGGGGAGAGTTTCGCGGGCGCAGACAAAGGCGGTGTCAAGGTTGAGCCGGGTCGCCAGCGACCATGTCTCGTCGGTCATCGAGATTGTCGGACCGACGCCGTGGCCTCCGGCATTGGCGATCAGGATGTCCACCTTGCCGAACTTGCCGTGGATCTCCTTCAAGGCTACCCGTACCGCGACGCTGTCGGCTGCATCCGCCTGCACCACGAAGCAACCGGTCTCGTCAGCCAATGCCTGCAACGGCTCCCGCCGCCGGCCCATGACCGCAACATTGGCGCCCTCCGACGCAAGCCGCCGGGCGACGGCCGCTCCTATTCCGGTGCCGCCACCCGTGACCAGGGCCGTTCGTCCGCTGAATCTCATGTGTTCGCTTCGCCCCCGATGCCGCCCTCGTTTTCGTCGAGCCGGACGACAAACTGCTACCCGGCGACGTTTCGTTGCCATCAGATAGACCTACCGGACCGAGCCCGTCTTGGACTCAAGCGCAGCCGCGCTAGGACGCGGGCGCGCACGCCGGTTCCGCACACAACTCGCCGGCTTCTCATTTATTTTAAATATAAAGTATTGCTGCGGACCAAATGATCATCAAGGCACTTGCTGGAAACCCGCCGAGATCGCCCTTCGGCGCGCCAAGCCCCGCAAATTCCGATGCATCGGCAAGCGGGCTCGCGGCGCGTTGAACGAGCCTTGAATTTACTTTTGGCACGAACTATCTTGCAGTCGACATCGAGGTCGTCGCCTTCAGCGGGGCCGAATGCCGCAGGAGATTTGATTTGGCAGTCGCGAAGGTGTCCCCACCTGTTTCGCCCAAGAGCGGGGTCGATCAGGAGGCCGAGTACCGCGCTCAGACACGGCTTTGGCTTCGGCTGCTTGCCTGCACGACCCTGATCGAGGGCGAGCTGCGGCGCCGGTTCCGCGAGGAATTCGATTTCACGATGCCGCGCTTCGACGTTCTGGCTCAGCTCGACCGGGAGCCGAGTGGACTGGTGCTGGGAGAGCTGCCGAAGCGCCTGATGGTCTCTGCCGGAAATCTCACGCCCATCGTCGATCGCCTGGTCGAGGACGGCTACATCACCCGCACGCCCTCCAATCTGGATCGGCGCGTGCAGATCGTTTGCATGACCGTCGAGGGCCGCAAGGCCTTCAGGCGCATGGCCAAGAGCCATGGCTCATGGCTGGCGGAACTGTTGGCAGGATTCCCGGCTGACCGGCTCGATGGATTGACCAGCGAGCTCGACGAGCTTAAGGGCGCCGTCAGGGACGCGATGCAGAAGCCATAGCTGACGTCGGCATCGCAGCGCCCTGCTCCATCCTCTTGCCGATGTTCGCCTGCACATCGTGCTCCAGCGCAATCCCGCCGCTCGATCAGGGCAGCAGCTTGTACTTCCCGTCCTCGATCTGAACCAGGATCCGCGCGCGCGCATCGACGCCGTGCCGATCCGCTGGCGTGTAGGTGTAGACGCCCTGCGTCCCGGCCAGCTCCTTGGTGGTGAACAGCGCCTCGCGCAGCGCTACGCGGAATTCCGGCGAGCCCGGCTTGGCGCCGGTCGCCAGCGCGCGCTTGGCCGCATCGACGAACACCAGCCAGCCGTCGAACGAGTACGACGAGAACGAGTCGGTCGGCGTCTCGCCATTCGCCTTCTCGAAGGCCGCGCGGAACGCCAGCGCAACCTTCTGGGTCGGATTGCTGGCTGGAAGCTGCTCGGCCGCGGTCACCGGCCCGGTCGGGCAGATGATTCCGTTGGCGGCCTTGCCGGCGAGCCTAAGGAAATCGGCGCTGATGAGCCCGTGGTTGCCGTAGAGCGGTCCCTTGTAGCCACGCTCCGACAGGGCGATCACCGGCAGCGCGCCCGGCGTTCCCGTGCCGCCGAGCATGATGGCGTCGGGGTGGGCCGCCAGCGCGCGCAGCACCTGCGCGGTCACCGACGAATCCGACCTCGCGTATCGCTCGTTGGCGATGACCTTGATGTCGGCCGCCTTGGCGCTTTGCGACAGCGAATCGTACATGAGATCGCCGAAGGCATCCGAAAAGCCGATGAATGCAACGGTCTTCAGCCCTCGCGCTTTCATATGGTCGACGATGCCCTGAACGAGCAGCGGCGTCGGTTGCGGCGTCTGCACGACCCAAGGTCCGCCCTCGCCGGGCGGCACCGCCGCGATCGGCGACACCGCGATCATTGGAATCTTCATTTCGATCGCGGCCGTCGCCATTGCCAGCGTCTGCGGCGCGCCCGAGGTGCCGATCAGAATGTCGACCTTCTCCTGCTCGACGAGCTTGCGCGCATTGCGCGCCGATGCCGTCGGATCGGAAGCGTCGTCGAGTTGGATGACGCGGAGCTTCTCACCGCCGACTTCGCCGATATAGGCTTCACCGGCCGCCAGTCCCTTTGCGTTCGGGATCCCGATCGACGACACCGGCCCGCTGAGGCCGGTGACGAATCCGACCAGGATCTCCGCCTGCCCGACCAGCGGAACGGCAACAAGCAGCGCGGCCGAAGCCAGCAGCGTCTTCATCGAGATCATGGCACCTGTCCTTGTTGATTTGCGTTTCTTCTGTCGGGCAAGCGCCATCCGCTCGCTTCAGTTCGCCGAAACCAACGCGATCACGCGCAGCGGGCTACCGGAACCGTTCTGGATCTTCAACGGCGAAGCCACGATGACGGCGCCCGTGGCGGGAAGCTGATCGAGATTGCAAAGACACTGAAGGCCATACCGGCCGGCGCCGTGCAGGAAGTGATGCGCCGGATAAGGCGGCTCGAAATGGCCGGCCTGCCCCGCGTCGGTGCCGATCGTCTCGGTGCCGAAGCCGATGATGCCGCGCTGCTCCACCAGCCATTTCATGACAGCCGCGTTCGGGCCCGGCGTGTGTGCGCCGTCGTCCCTGAGGTTGGCGTAGTCGCGCCAGCCCTTCTTCGACCAATCGGTGCGCAGCAGAACCCAGTGCCGCTCGGGAATCCGCCCGTGCTTCGCCTCCCAGGCTTCGACCAGCGGAACGGTCAGCAGGAAATCCGGATCCTGCGCTGCGCCAGCCGAGCAGTCGATGACGCACGCCGGAGCGATCATGTCCTTGGCAGGCATGGTGTCGACGGAATTGTTCGGCAGATCCTTGCCGGTGAACCAGTGAATCGGCGCGTCGAAATGCGTGCCGGTGTGCTCGCCGAAAGTCACGTTGTTCCAGTACCAGGCCGGACCGCGACCGTCATATCGCGAAATCTCCTGGATCCGGACCGGAGCTGCCTGGCCAAATTCCGGCGGCAGCACGATGACCGGAAAATCCGGACTGAGCGTGAAGGTCAGATCGACGACGCGCACCGCGCCGGACGAGACCGCACCTGCGAGCTCCAGGAGATTCTTGCTTTGCATCGTCACGTCCTCCCGCTTGGTTGAAATCCTGATCTTATTTGTCGAGCTCGCGCTCGAGCGCCTTCGGATTGGCGGCGAGACGCTGCCTGATTTCCTCGGCGACGTCTCCGACATACATCTCCTCGAGCCCGCCTCTGAGCCCGGACACGATCGCCTGCGCAACAGCGCGCGGCGCGACCTTGGGGGGCGGCACGGTCTGGAACCACTCATTGTCGACCGGCCCCGTGAACAAGTTCAGCACCTTGACGCCGCCGGGCCGCAGTTCCGCGCGCAGACAATGCGACAGCGACAGGCAGGCGGCTTGCGATGCCGAGTAGGCACCGAAAGCGGGCCAATTCACCAGCGCATGGACGGACAGGATATTGACCCAGGCGGCACTGCTGTTGACGCCGTCCGCACCCCGCATCCGCATCGCCGGACCGAAGGCCTGCGCGAGGTTGATGAAGCCGAGATAGGCTTGGTCGATCTCGTCCCGCGCGATGCTCGTGCCCCTGCGGTCGAGCAGGCCGCCGGGCCGCACATATTCCGTGGTGTTGACGAGGATATCGACCTTGCCGCCGATGTCCGCCGCAAGATCGGTCACAGATTTCTCGTCGGACGCGTCGAGCGTCACGAGTTCGATCCCCTGCTGTCCGCGCAGCAATTGCTCGCCGGCAAACGGCCGCCACGGTTCGGCAACGCCGACGAACACCGTCTTCGCACCGGCGGCCTTCAGCGCTGCAACGGCTTCCTTGCCGATCAGGCTACGGCCGTTGGTCACGAGCACACGCCGGAATTTCGGATCAGCCGTCATTTCCCGCCACTGCCTGTCGTCTGCCATGTTGGGAGTCTCCTCCTCGGGTCGGGCAAAGGCCACGGCCTGACCGCTCTTGTCGAGTTGAAACGACATCAGGACGGGCGCGCCCTCGACGCAGTCGGCATGCAGATGCGCCACCATCGTCGGACCGCAGTCCATCTTGACGAGCCCAATGCGCCAGGGCGCCCGCTCGCGGAAATAGACGTCGCTCGGCACCCGCGCCGTCGTCTCGGCCAGCAGCGCGCCGCGGCGCGGCGCATCGACGAACGCGAGACCGGCCGACAGGCAGGCAGGGCACGCCTCGCGTGCCGGATAGGTGAAGGCGCCGCAGGCCTCGCAACGCTGCAGCATGAAGCGTCCTTCGGCGGCGGCGCGCGTGAACCCGTGCGATGTCCTGCTGCGCGCCCGCGGCGGCGACGCCGGAAGTCGCGTCCGCAGCAGCGGGTTCTTGCGTCGGGGTGGCTCGATCGGATCGATCATCGCGCGGGCCCTGCAAAGATCACGGCGCCCGAGGCCAGGCCGCGGTCATAGTTGATCATGCCGAAGCCCGAAGCCAGACCGAGCTTCGCATCCTTCACCTGCGTGGGACCGGCTTCTCCCAGGACTTGCCGCAATCCTTCGACGAGCCCGAGATAGGCGCCGGCGGCGCCGGCCTGCCCTGCCGAGAGCTGGCCGCCCGAAGTATTGTGCGGAAAGTCGCCGTCAACCGTCAGATCGTGCTGACGAACGAAGGCCGCGCCCTCGCCCTTGTTGCAGAAGCCGAGATCCTCGAACTGCATCATCGTGATGACCGGGTAATCATCGTAGGTCTGGACGATATCGAGATCATCAGGCCTTACGCCGGCCATCGCGTAGAGTTCGCCGACATCCATTGCCCAGCCGCCGCGCACCTGCATCGGATCGTCGGCGAAGGCGTTGTGCCGCTCGATCGTCGACAGCAATCGCGCCGCCGGCAGGCCAAGCCAAGCCGCCGTCTCGTCCCGCATCACAAGGAAGGCCTCGGCACCGGCGCAGGGCATGACGCAATCGAACAGGTGAATGGGGTCGGAAATGGGACGGGCCGCCAGATACTGCTCGATCGTCAGCGGCGTCTTCATCAGCGCATGCGGATTGCGTAGCGCATTGGCGCGCTGGGCGACCGCGATCCTGCCGACGTCCTCGCGCGTGACGCCATAGGTCCGCATGTAGTTGCGCGCGATCAGCGCGAAGCTCGCATTGGCGCCGCCTGCGCCATAAGGATAGACCGCGTCCTGGTTGAAGCGCGAGAAATTCTCGAGCGTCAGGCGGAAGGAATCGACGTGGTTGGTATCGCCGGCCACGCAAGCGACGATATCGGCATCGTGCGCCTGCACCGCGCGCGCCGCCTTGCGCAAGGCCGCGATGGCGCTGGCGCCGCCGAGCGGGATGGTGTCCAGCCATCTGACGCACAGCCCGAAATGCTGCGTCAGTCCGATCCCGCTGTCGGTCCCCATGGTGAAGCTGGAGACGCACAGACCGTCGATATCGGAAGCCTTGATACCGGCCCGCGCGACCAGCGCGCTCAACGCGCGGCCGATCCACCATTGCGCACTCTCGATGGAATAGCGCGCATAGGGGATCGTGACGGGAGCCGCCATCACGATGCCCTCATACGGTGTGCGCAACGAATTCTTCACCAGCCGCCTGCCTTGCCTGCCCGTCTCAAATCATTTCCAGCTTCACATTGATACTGCCACGAGTCGTATTCGAACAGGGGCACCTTCTCGCGTCTCGTCACGTCTGGCTCTCCAGAGCTGGTCGGCTGTTCGGGCGCTAACGCTTGTTGCGTGCGAGCATCGCCCGGAAATCGTCACGTGCCTGTGCACTGGCTCGCTTGAAGCTCGGCCCGCGGCTCGGCTCGGTGCCGTTGAGCTGCCTCAACTGCACCCACATCTCGGCACTCTTCAACGCCACCGCAGCGCAGTTCACGACCGGCGCGTGCCCGACTCTCAGGCCGTGCTCGCGCCCGATCAAGAGGCCCGGCAGCACACCGGCGGGGATCACCACGTCGGCGCCGCGCTCCACCAGCGGCAGGGCGCACGCCATGAAATCCTCGATCATCCGCGCGTGCGCCGCCTGATCGCCGGCGAATGCGCTAGCGAAATCCTCCGGCTTGCAACCGAGGCCGGTCACGTGGACGACGCGATCACCGAGGCCGTAACGATCAGCCTGCTCGTAGTGCCAGACCTCGAAGACGGGATCGAGCGTCACGAGGCCGAGGCGCCGGCCGAGTTGCGAGGCCGCAAGCAGCGTCGCCTCGCCGGTCCCGATCACCGGAATGTCGAGCGTCGCGCGGAGTTCGTAGAGACCGGGATCCTGGAAGTGGCCCATCACGAAGGCGTCGAAGCCGCTCTCCTCGGCCGCGATGCCGTTGTCGATCGCCTGAACCGCGCAGCGCAATTCGGCAAGCCGGCCGAACTCCCGATCCGGCGGCGAAATGCCCTCGACCTGAACCGTCGTGCCGGGCGCGGCGATCGTGTTGAGATACTCCGACAGCCGCGCCATATAGGGCGCGTTCACGCTCGCATCGACGAAACTCTGCCAGAAGATGCGCATCGCCCTTCTCCTCAAACGGTGACGGGAGCATCGGCCGTCGGCCTGCCGACGGAGATATTTCAACCATAAACTAATTGACCCGTCAAATGCGCGCGATGGAGCCCACGAAGGGGGCCTCGCCATCAAGACGAGAAGACCCATTTTTGGGAACGAAGAGATGATAGAATTGGCGCACTCTGACAGAATTGTATGCAGCAACATTTTTTTCTGACAGCCCCGTGACATGTGTTGACGACGCCACGGAGAATACTTTAGGCTTTAAGTAATCGACCATCGGCCACTGCCGGTGGCCATGACGATGATGTTGCAGGGCACCGATTTTGAGAAGCTCAATCGCGTGGACTAGCGTCGGGCCTGAATGGCCGGCAGCAGCATCGCCGGTCGCGCATCGCGGCTGGGGCATTCGCCTTCCTTCGTTTCGACAGATGCATGCCGGTTGCCGCAGGCTCGCCTGCTCTTCGAGCGGCACACCTCGCCATGGCCGCTGACGCCCCGGTCCAGCGAACTTCCCTCTCGCCGCGCCCGGCGTCTGGCGCTGCAGCAATGCCTTCAACCGGTTCGTGCACAGCGCGGGCTCCTGCCCGGCTGCCCGACATTCGTACCCAGCATCAACGGAGGACAACGCAAATGCGGCAGAAGACCCTGGGCTTACTCGCACTTGTCGCCGGCGTCTTCGCAGCACCGGCTGCGCAAGCCGACATCACGATCGGCTTTGTCACCTCGCTGAGCGGCAACGGCGCGTCGATTGGCATCCCCTATGGCCGCGGCATCAATGCCGCCTATGAATACAAGAAGACGATCAACGGCGAGACCATCCGCCTGATCCAGCTCGACGACAGTTCCGATCCGTCGGCTGCGACGCGCAACGCGCGCAAGCTCGTCGAGGAAGAGAAAGTCGACCTCCTGATCGGCACCGCGACGACCCCCTCGACCATCGCCATGGCGGCCGTCGCCAGCGAATTGAAGGTGCCGATGATCTCGATCTCACCGGTCGGCAAGCTTCCGGACTCGCCGGAGCAATGGGTCGTCGCAGTGCCGCAGCCGGCTTCGCTCCTCGTCAAGATCGTCGCCGACCGGATGAAGCGCGATGGCATGAAGAACATCGGCTATATCGGTTTCTCCGATGCGTGGGGCGACCTCGTCTACAACGGCGCCAAGGCCGCCGAGCCCACTGACGACATCAAGGTGCAGACCAACGAGCGTTATGCCCGCACCGATACCTCGGTGACCGCACAGATCCTCAAGGTGATGGCTGCACGTCCCGACGCGGTGCTGATCGGCGGCTCCGGCACGCAAGGCGCGTTGCCTCTGATCACGCTCTCCGAACGCGGCTTCAAGGGCAATACCTACGGCACCGTGGCGCTGGTCAATCCGGACTTCGTCACGGTCGGCGGCAAGGCCGCCGAGGGCATTCAGGTCTCCGCCGGCCCCGTGATCGTGGCCGAGCAGCTTCCGGACGATCACTTCGCCAAGAAGATCGCGCTCGATTTCCGCGCGGTCTACCAGAAGACCCACAACATTCCGACCACCGACGGATTCTCCGCCTACTCCTTCGATGCCTGGCTGATCTTTGCCAACGCCGCCGAGCGGGCGCTCAAGACCGCAAAGCCCGGGACGACGGGATTCCGCACCGCACTGCGCGACGCGATCCTCAGCACCAAGGAACTGCCCGGCGTGCATGCCGTCTACAACTTCAAGCCCGGTGCGGTGACCGGCGTCGACGAGCGCTCGCTGGTGGTGGTCCGCCTGACCGGCGGTGTCTGGAAGTACGCGCCGTAAGCAGGAAGTTGGCCGGCGATCAGAACGGGGGAACGGCGTCTCAATGACGAGCGATATCGCGGCCATCCTTGGGATCGACGGGATCGCCACCGGCGCGGTCTACGCGCTGGTGGCGATCGGAACCGTGCTCATCTTCACGGTGACGCGGGTCATCTTCATTCCGTTCGGCGACATCGCCGCCTTTACCGCGCTGACGCTTGCGGCGCTCGATGCCAAGCGCTTTCCCGGAACCGGCGCGCTGGTCGTGGTGCTGGCGTGCCTTGCGACGCTGTTCGAGATCATCTCGCTCATTCGCAATGGCGACACTCGCCTGCTGCCACGTGCGCTTCTGTTCTATCTCGCCCTTCCACTCACAGTGGTCGGCATCGCCTGGCTCGCCCTGCGCATGGACCCGCCGCTCGCGGTCCGCCTCGTGCTCGCGCTGATGCTGATCACTCCGATCGCCCCTCTGCTCGACCGGATCGTCTTCCGCCCGATCGCCGATGGCACAGTGCTGCTGCTGCTGACGGTTTCCGTGGCGCTGCATTTCGCACTGGTCGGCCTTGGCCTGCTGTTCTTCGGCCCCGAAGGTGTGCGGACTGAACCACTGACGTCGTTCACAACAGAGTTCGCCGGCGTCCTGATCTCGGGCCAGACCATGCTGATCGTGATCGCCGCGTTGGTCTTCAGCGGACTTCTCTATCTGTTCTTCGACTTCACGATGGTCGGCAAATCGCTCCGCGCCACCGCGGTGAACCGGACCGGCTCGCGGCTGATGGGGATCCGGCCGGCACGCGCCGGCACCATCGCCTACCTGCTGGGCTCACTGATGGCCGGCGTATCCGGCATCCTGATCGCGCCGGTGAACACCGTGTTCTACGATTCCGGCTTCCTGATCGGCCTCAAGGCGTTCGTCGGCGCCATCGTCGGCGGCATGACCAGCTATCCCGGTGCGGCGATCGGCGCGGTCGGGGTCGGCATCCTCGAAAGCTTCGCGTCGTTCCAGAGCAGTGCGTTGAAGGACGTCATCGT
The DNA here is from genome assembly GCF_042258955.1 of Bradyrhizobium sp. ma5. Lineage (NCBI taxonomy): Bacteria > Pseudomonadati > Pseudomonadota > Alphaproteobacteria > Hyphomicrobiales > Nitrobacteraceae > Bradyrhizobium > Bradyrhizobium sp. ma5. The sequence continues at coordinate 3,665,778 of NZ_CP170156.1, read as the reverse complement.
GTTCTCGCTGCTGATCCCGGTTCTGATCTGGCGATCCCTCGCCTCGCCGCATTCCGAGGAGGAGATCGAGGAATGACGCGCCTTCATGTGCAGCTCGCAGCAGTAGCGGCACTGGCGTGCCTCGCGCTCGCGCCCCTCGTGCTGAGCCCGTTCAGCGTCACGCTGATGAACTATATCGGCATCTATTCGCTGGTCGCCATCGGCCTCGCGCTCCTCACCGGCGTCGGCGGCATCGTGTCGTTCGGACAGGCCGCGTTCGTCGGCATCGCCGCCTATGCGACGGCGTGGGTCTCTGCCCTGAACGGGCAATCGCCCTGGCTCGGCCTGTTGTTCGGAGTCGCGCTGACCTGCGGCGTCGCGGCCATTCTCGGCGTCGTCACCTTGCGCCTGCAGGGCCATTTCCTCTCGCTCTCGACCGTCGCCTGGGGCCTTGCGATCGGCTTCCTGTTCGGCAATGTCGAGGGGCTCGGCCGCTTCAACGGCATCTCATCGATACCACCGATCCATGTTGGCTCGTTCGCGCTCGTCTCCAGCGCACAGATCTATTATCTGATCTGGGGCATCGTCGCCCTGGTGCTCCTGCTCGGCTACAATCTACTGGACTCGCGGCTCGGCCGCGCCATGCGCGCGCTGCGCGGCGGCAATACGCTGGTCGAGAGCCTCGGCATCAACGCCTTCCGGATCAAGCTCGTGACCTTCGTGATCGCGGCGTTCCTGGCCTCGCTCTCCGGATGGCTTTACGCGCATATGAGCCGCTTCATCAGCCCGGGTCCGTTCGATGCCAGCATGGGCATCGAGTACCTGATGATGACGATGGTCGGTGGCGCGGGCAGCCTGCTCGGCGGTGTCGTCGGCGCCGCCATCGTGACCCTGCTCAAGAACAGCGTGCAGGATTATCTGCCGCTGATCGCCAAGGGCGCATCCGGGCAACTCGAGATCGTCGCCTTCTCCGCGCTGTTCATCCTGTTCCTGCAATGGGCACGGCAGGGCATCGTCCCTTCCATTGCGCGCTATCTGCCGAAGATCAGGCGTGAGCGGCCGCAGCCGGCGCCGCCGCTGCCGCGCCGGCCGCAGCCGACGCCGGGCGAACTGCTGCTGAAGGTTGACGGTGCCGAGCGCCGGTTCGGCGGCCTCGTCGCGGTCAACAATGTCAGCTTCGAGGTGAGGTCTGGCGAGATACTTGCGGTCATCGGTCCGAACGGCGCCGGCAAGAGCACGATGTTCAACTGCCTGACCGGCGGGCTGCGGGTCAACAAGGGCGAGATCGTCTTTGCGGGACGCCTGATCACGCGCGATCCGCAATCCCGCATCGCCAAGGCCGGCGTCGCCAGGACCTTCCAGCATGTGAAGCTGCGGCCGCGCATGAGCCTGCTGGAGAACGTCATGCTCGGCACTTACAGCCGAACCCGCACCGGCCTGTTGGCCGGCGCCTTTCGCCTCAATCAGCGCGAGGAAGCCAGCGCCCGGCACGAGGCGCTGATGCAGCTCGAGCGCGTCGGGCTCGGCGACAAGCCGTTCGAGCTCGCCGGCAATCTTCCGCTCGGCAACCAGCGCATCCTGGAGATCGCGCGCGCGCTCGCCGCGGATCCCGCCCTCCTGGTGCTGGACGAGCCGGCGGCGGGCCTGCGCCGCCAGGAAAAGCTGAGACTGGCGGAGCTGCTCCGCGCGCTGCGGGCGGATCACCTGACCATCCTCATCGTCGAGCACGACATGGAGTTCGTGATGTCGTTGGTCGACCGCATCGTGGTGCTCGATTTCGGCTCCAAGCTTTGCGAGGGCGTGCCGAGCGCGATCCGCAGCGATGAGCGGGTGCAAGAGGCCTATCTCGGAGGCGTCGCGTGAGCGAGATGTTCTCCATGACCGACGTGACCGTCTGCTACGACAACGTCGAGGCCGTGCGTAACGTCTCGCTGTCGGTCGCCGAGGGCCAGATCGTCACCGTCATCGGCCCGAACGGGGCCGGCAAGACCACGCTGCTGATGGCCGCCATCGGGCTGCTCGGATCGCGTGGCCGCATGGCATTCCGCGGCAACGATCTCCGTAAGATGTCGGTCGAGGATCGCATCGAGCGCAGGCTCTGCCTGGTGCCGGAGAAGCGCGAGCTGTTCTCCGACATGCCGGTCGCCGATAACCTTCTGCTCGGCTCCTACAGCCTGCGCGACCGCTCCGGTGTCCGAAAGACGCTGGACGAGGTCTATGATCGCTTTCCCCGGCTGAGGGAACGGCAACGTCAGGCCGCAGGCACGCTGTCCGGCGGCGAGCGCCAGATGCTGGCGCTGGGGCGCGCGCTGATGGCCAAGCCCGCGCTCCTGATGCTCGACGAGCCCAGCCTCGGCCTTGCGCCGCTGATCGTGCGCGAGATCTTTCGCACCATCGCGTCGTTGCGCGACCTCGGCGTGTCGATCCTGCTCGTCGAGCAGAACGCCCGTGCCGCGCTCGAGACCGCCGATTATGGTTACGTGCTGGAGACCGGCGAGATCGTGCAGTCCGGCCCTGCCAAGGATCTGATCCACGATCCCAGGCTGATCACGGCCTATCTCGGCGGGCATTGAGCTTGGCGCGGTCCCGGCGAGCCGTATACCAAAAACATCGAAAACAACCCCATGCACAGTAGCCGGCCATAACAATATCAATGGCTTGTCGGCCGGGTGCAGCGCCTACTGATTTTCAGAATTAGTACTTGCGCCGTCGGGCAACTCAGCGGCACAACGCCATCATCGCGGCGTGCCGCCCTCGCCCAACTCTTTGCCTGGCACAGTCCTCGTCAGCATCGGATAATGCTTGTTGCCGCCAGCGAACGGCGGAAACCGGACGAAGTCCGCGCGCATGCGCTTGATCACGTCGGAGCTCAGCGCGCGCGCAAGGGCTTGCGGGCTGTCGAACATCAGCCTGTTGCGCTGCATGTACTCGACCCGCTGCGACGGTAGCCGGTCGACCCAATCGATGCGCGTGTAGATCTCGATCTGGCGGACCTCAGGGAAGGTCCGCATGATCGAGGGATGATGCTCCAGATAATGCAAATTCCAGGCATTCATGTCGTCGGCCGGCCCGGGATAATGCACGAGGTAGCTGCACGGCGTGACCGTACCGCTCGCATGCGTGGCGTCGTCGACCGGAAAGGCACGCGTCACCATCGCCTGATGCGTCACGTCCAATCCGGCAAGGCTCGGCAGTCCGCGACCCGCCGCAAGACCCGCGAGCACACCACCGCGGTCCATCGCGGCCTCGCACGCAAACAGGTCCGGAAAACGCAGTTGGAGCGCAAATACGGGCCCGGACCCGTCCGCCTTGTAGGGATGATCGACCGATTGCTCCAGCGGCGTGAACAGCAGGCCCTCGGCCATCCCCGGAGTAGACCCCATGAGGGCAGCCGCAGCAGCAAGATCGTCCGCGTGAATTCGCCGCTCGCCTTTCGGATCGGAGAACGTCATGAACAGCGAGATCATGATGCAGCCCTCTCCTCGCCAGCTTGCAGGTGCGACATGAGAGCCGCACGGACGTCATCGGGCCAGGGAATGGCGTGATGATCGACCAACGACGTCGCGGCGAGGATCTGCCGCGCCCGCCAGCGCTCGCCATCTGCGCCCGTCACGACGTGCGCCAGATGGAGCGAGGCGCGGCCGACCTTGACGATGCAGAGGCCAAACGTCAGACGATCGCCGAACTTCGACGGCCGCAAAAAGTCGCAAGCCAGATGCACGGTCGGGGTCCCGATCCTGCGGATCGTGATCAGCTCCGGCCAGGGAAACCCGATCGTCGCCCAGAACTCCTCGACTACGCCGTTGAGGATATTCAGGTAGGACGGGAAATAGGCAATCCCCGATGGATCGCAGTCCCCGAACCTCAGCTCGCGATCGAACGAGAACGAGGTCATCAGACCGCAACGACGGGGTGCCGGATGACGCCGACGCCGTCGATGCCAGCCTCGACCACATCGCCGGGCCACAGCCATTCCTGCGGGCTCATGCCGGCGCCGACGCCTTCAGGCGTTCCGGTCGCGATGATATCGCCCGGCTCGAGCGTCATGCCGGACGAGATATCGGCGATCAGGGCGGGGATATCGAAGATCATGTATTTGGTGTTGGAGTCCTGCTTGATGACGCCGTTCTTGGTCAGCCAAAGCCTGAGGTCATGCGGATCGGGAATCTCATCGGCGGTCACGATGCAGGGGCCGAACGGCGCGTAGGTGTCCATGCCCTTGGAGAAGATCCACTGCCCTGCGCGGCGATTGTCGCGCGCCGAAATGTCGATCATCACGGAATAGCCGAACACATGATCCATCGCCTTCTCGACCGGGATGCGCGTCGCGGTCTTGCCGATGATGACGGCGAGCTCAACCTCCCAGTCGAGCTGCCGGGTGATGCGGGCATTGTGCTGGATCGCGGCTCCCGGCCCGATCACGGCGGTCGGCGGCTTGGAGAACACAACCGGCTGCTTTGGCAGATCCTTGTCGGTGTCGAGGCTCTTGGCGGACTCCACCACATGAGCACGGTAGTTCAGCCCGATCCCGAAGATGTTCTTCCGCGGGCGCGGGATCGGCGCTTGCAGCCTAACGTCCTCGAGCGGAACGGCGGCGCCGACCGGCAGCGCCCCGTTGGCGCTGTCCAGACATTCCTTCAACGCCGGCAGCAAGGTGACGGCGTTATCGATTAACGAGAGCATATCGCCCGGCCAGACCAGACCGCGTGACGCACCGAGGCGCTCGACATCGACAACCAAACCGTTGACGACAACCCCAAGCCGGGCGCCGCTGGAGCCCAAAGTGTAGGTGACTAGACGCATGAGAGCCTGATCCGATTATTCGGGTTGAATTCTGCGGGGAAACGTCAGGCCGCGACCGACTGGTGGCCGGCATTGTCGCCATAGGCCTCTTCCCGGTAGAGGCCGAGCCCCTCGATGACGGGCAGATCGTTGAAGCAGAACAGGCAGGCGTCCTCGCTCGCCGAAGCGTTGCCGTGCTCATGCCAGGCCCAGGAGGGAACGCAGAAAATATCGCGCTCCCGCCACTCGAAGCGCTTGCCGCCGATCACGGAGTAGCCGTTTCCTTTGGCGACCTGGTAGACGAAGCTTCCGGTGTGGCGGTGCGACCTGGTCTTCTCGCCTGGCCGCAGCAACTGCATGCTCGCGCCGATGGTCTGCATCACATGTCCGCCGGTGATCGGATTGACGTAGTTCATGAGGATGCCGTCATAGGGCGATCCGTCGGTGGCGGCGGCATACTTCCGCAACGACTCGTAAGTCGGCTCCCACTCATATTTGAACATCGGCGAATAGCCGTTCGACCATCGCGAGCCCGCCGGCCGAAGGCCCGGATTGCCCCAGGTCTTGGTCATGTCGTCGACGGGATAACCCGACTCTTCCTGCTGGATCTTCGGGTGCACGACGAAGAAATTGGCTTCCAGCGCGTTGACGAGCGGAATGTCGAGCCCATCCTGCCAGATGCAGACCGAGCCGTTTTCCTCGACGCCATGCTCGTGCCAGGTGCCGTTCGGCGTCAGCACGAAATCCCGCGCGCCGAGTGTCATCTTGTGGCCATCGACGATGGTGTAGGCGCCCTCGCCTTCCATGATGAAGCGCAGCGCGGAGGCCGAATGCGCGTGGGCCGACGCCACTTCGCCCGGATGCATCACCTGCAAGCCCGAATAGAGCCAACCGACCGCGGCCGACACGTCGCGGCGGCCGGGATTGTTGAGATAGATCACCCGCCGTCCCGCCTTCTCCGGCGAGACCAGCTCCACCGAGCGCAACACGTGCTCACGCAGATCGCTGTAGCGCCAGAGAACGGGAACGGACGCCGACTGCGGCTGCCACGGCTCGATCTTGTTGGCGACCGTCCACAACGCGGCCGCCTCGAACTTCTCGAGGTCCCTGTAGTAGGCCTTGAGTTCCGGGGTATCCTCGACATTGGCCCGGCCGATGACGTTCTCGCTCATCCTGTCCTCCAAGTCTTTTCTCATGACGTCCTGTCGCCACATCCATGACTATCGTCCCGGCGTTCGCCAGGACGACGGCGAGGAGGCGTCGTCGGATCGACACGTCCCATCATTCCGTCCTGCCTGGAATTGAGACGAAGTTCGCCTGCTCCGCGGCATCGGCCGCCAGACGTTCGCCTTCCGCGAGGCCGAGCGGTGTTTGCGGACGGCGATTGACCCGCAGATCGAAGATGTCGAACCGGTTATAGTGCCCGACGATGTCGTGCATCTGCTTCGGCTGGATGCAGCGCTCGAGGTCGATATCGGCATAGACGATGCCTTCATCGTCGATCAGCGGCTCGCCGACCAGACGGCCGTCCGGCCCGATCACGCCTGAGAATGCGCTCGACTTGCGCTGCAGGCGCGCCCGCGCATCGGGGACGACAGTCTCCATCGCCGCAATGATCTCCTCCGAGACGGTCGAGCAGGAAACGATCGTGAAGATCTTTCCTTCGAAGGAATGGGCAATGGCGCGCAGCTTGATCGCCTCCGCCATGTCGTAGTCCGGCGGCGCGACAGGCAGCGAGATGTAGCTTGCGACGTGAACCAGCTCGCCCTGCCCAAGCAGCGCAAAGCGCGCGAGCGTGTTGGTGTTCTCACCGCAGGCGAGCCCGCCGAGGCGCCCGATCTCGGTGTCATAGACACGCAGGCTCGACCCGTCGCCGCCGGTCCAGGTCAGCTTCTCTGCCCAGGTCGGCACCAGCTTGCGGTGCTTGCCGAGCAGCGTTCCGTCCGGGCCGATGAAGACCAGCGTGTTGTAGATTGCGCCAAGCGACACCGGGCTGCGCTCGTTCACGCCGAGTACGACGTAGCACCCGGCATCGCGCGCGGCCTTGCGGACGACGTCGACCTCGGGACCCGGCACCAGCACCGACGCCTTGACGAGCTTCTCGAACCAGGCGCTTCCGGTGACGGGATCGGTGATCCAGTTCCAATAGGGATAGCCGGGCACGAACACTTCGGGGAATGCGACCAGCCGCGCGCCGTTCGCCGCCGCCTCACGCACCAGTGAGGCGGCCTTGTCGGCGGTCGCACTGGCGTTGAGATAGACAGGTGAAGCCTGGACGGCGGCGGCTCGAAAGCGCGGCAGCTTCAGCATTGGCCCTACCCTGTCGCCGGCTCATAATCGGGGCGCAGCGTTTGACTTACTTTACATGTAAACGTATGCTATCGCATATTTCTGGAGGGTGCAATGGCTGAACGGTCTTTTGCTCGTGAGGTCGAGTATCTCCGGCTCGGCGACGGCGACACCTTCCGCGGCGAAGGCATCCTCGCCATCACCAAGGCACTCCTGCAATCCGGCGTTGCCTATGTCGGCGGCTATCAGGGCTCGCCGATCTCGCATTTGATGGACGTGCTGGCCGACGCCAAGGACGTGCTCGATGATCTCGGCGTCGTGTTTCAGAGCTCTGCGAATGAAGCGGCGGCAGCCGCAATGCTGTCGGCCTCCGTGATGTATCCGCTGCGCGGCGCGGTGGCGTGGAAGTCGACGGTCGGCACCAATGTCGCCTCCGACGCGCTGGCCAATCTCGCCTCCGGCGGCGTCACCGGCGGCACGATGATCATCGTCGGCGAGGATTACGGCGAAGGCTCCTCGATCATGCAGGAGCGCACCCATGCCTTTGCGATGAAATCGCAGATCTGGCTGCTCGATCCCCGTCCTGACCATGAATGCATCGTCAATTTGATCGAGAAGGGTTTTGAGCTCTCGGAGGTCTCGAACACCCCTGTGATGCTGGAGGTGCGCGTCCGCGCCTGCCACATGCACGGCAGCTTTGCCTGCAAGGACAACGTCAAGCCGGCCCATACCATCAAGGATGCCCTGAACAATCCGAAGCGCGACGTCGGCCGCATCGTGCTGCCGCCGGCGGCCTACGAGCACGAGCAGGAGAAGATCAAGACACGGATGCCTGCGGCGATCAACTTCGTCCGCGACAACAGGCTGAACGAATGGATGGGGCCGAAGCAGGGCAAAGTCGGCATCATCATGCAGGGCGGGATGTACAACAACGTCATCCGCGCACTGCAATATCTCGGGCTGTCGGATGCCTACGGCAATACGCAGGTCCCGCTTTACGTCATGAACGTCACCTACCCCGTGATCGACACCGAGGTCGCGGAGTTCTGCCTCGACAAGGACGCCGTTCTCATCGTCGAGGAAGGCCAGCCGGAATATCTGGAGCAGGCGATCAACACGGTGCTGCGCCGCAGGGATATCCAGGCGCGCATCCACGGCAAGGACGTGCTGCCGATGGGCGGCGACTATACCGCGCAGGTGCTGCTCGGTGGCATCAGAGAATTCATCGAGAAGACCGAGCCGCGGCTGCTTGGCAACCGACCGCCGGCGCCGGATGCGAGCCCCGTGCTCAACCACCCCGAGATCGAGAAGCTGAAGCAAATCGTGCCGGCGCGTCCGCCCGGGCTTTGCACCGGTTGTCCGGAGCGGCCGATCTTCGCCGCCATGAAGCTGGTCGAGAGCGAACTCGGCGAGCACCACGTCTCCGCCGACATCGGCTGTCACCTGTTCTCGATCCTGCCGCCTTTCAACATCGGCACCACCACCATGGGTTTTGGCCTCGGCCCGGCCTCGACCTCGGCCTTCAACGTCAAGGCCGACAAGCGCTCGATCGCCGTGATGGGTGACGGCGGCTTCTGGCACAACGGGCTGACCAGCGGCATCGGCAACGCCGTCTTCAACAAGCATGACGGCGTCTTCATCATCGTCGACAATTTCTACACCTCGGCGACCGGCGGTCAGGACATCCTGTCGTCGCGCGCGACGAGCAAGCGGCGAAACACCAACAACTCGATCGTGCAGGCCGTGAAGGGCATCGGCGGCCAATGGGTCCGGCAGATCGACCGTACCTACGATGTCGGCCGGATGCGGGACACGCTGAAGGAGGCGCTGACGACCAAGGAACAAGGCCCGAAGGTCATCGTCGCGTCCTCCGAATGCATGCTAAACAAGCAGCGCCGCGTGAAACCGCAGATCAGCAAGGCGATCAAGGACGGCGTTCGCACCGTCAAGGAACGCTTCGGCGTCGACGAGGACGTCTGCACCGGCGATCACGCCTGCATCCGCCTCTCCGGCTGCCCGTCGCTCTCGGTCAAGCAGCTCGACGATCCCTTGCGCGACGATCCCGTCGCGGCGATCGACAATTCCTGCGTCGGGTGCGGCAATTGCGGCGAGGTCGCGGACGCCGCGGTGCTGTGTCCGTCGTTCTATCGCGCCGACGTCATTCATAATCCGACCGGCTGGGACAAGTTCAAGTCGAAGGTCGCCATGGCCGTGATCGGCTGGCTGCAGCGGCGGCGCGATCGCCGGCGTCCGGCGCTCGGGGCGTTGGCATGAGAGACGAGACGGTCCAGCTGGCGCTTCCTGCCGCAAGTGACGCGACCGAGCGGCCGATCTCGATCGCGATCGTCGCGATGGGCGGCCAGGGCGGCGGCGTCCTCACCGACTGGATCGTCCAGCTCGCCGAGAAGCATGGCTGGGTCGCGCAGTCGACGTCGGTGCCCGGCGTCGCCCAGCGCACCGGCGCCACGATCTACTATATCGAGGCGATGCCGCCGCTCGACGGCCGCAAGCCGATCCTGTCGCTGATGCCGACGCCCGGCGACGTCGACGTGGTGATGGCGGCGGAATTCATGGAAGCCGGCCGCTCCATCCTGCGCGGCCTGGTGACGCCTGACCGCACGACGCTGATCGCATCCAACCACCGGACGTTCGCGATCGGCGAGAAGATCGCGCCGGGCAACGGCATCGCCGACGGGGGCGCGGTGACCGGCGCCATCGGGGTCGCCGCCAAGACCGAGATCATCTTCGACATGAACGCGCTGGCGATCGCCAACGGCAGCGTGATCTCGGCCGCGATGTTCGGCGCGCTCGCAGCCGCCGGCGTGCTCAGCTTCAGCCGCGAGAGCTATCTCGACGTCATCCGCGCCGGCGATAAAGGCGCGCAGGCCAGCGTCCGCGCGTTCGAGGCGGCGTTCGACCGGGTGCAGTCGAAATCCCGGGACCCGGCGCCATCGGCGCAATCGGAGGCGGCCGACAACGCTCCCTCCCCGGCCGCGCTGGATCCCCGTCTTGCCGGCCTCGCCGCCCGACTGACGCAGGAATTGCCCGATGCCGTGCAGGCCATGGGCCGCGCCGGGCTGAAGAAGGTGGTCGATTTCCAGGACATCGCCTATGGCGGCGAATATCTCGACATCCTCGGCAAGCTCCACGCCGCCGATCGGAGCGCCGGAGGCGCCGAACGAAACTTCGCCTTCACGCAGGCCGCCGCGAAATATCTCGCCAACGCCATGAGCTATGATGACGTCATCCGCGTTGCCGACCTCAAGACCAGGTCCAGCCGCCGTGCGCGGATCGAGGGCGAGCTCGAATTGTCCGAAGGCCAGGTGCTGCAGACCACCGAGTTCATGCATCCCCGCATGGAAGAGGTCATGGGCATGCTGCCGGTGGGCCTTGGCCGCTGGCTTGGCGCCAAGCCGCGCCTGCTCGGCTGGCTCGACCGTCGCGTCAACAAGGGACGCCGGGTACGGACCTACTCGCTGCTGTCGTTCGTCGCGCTCTATGTCGTCGGCGGACTTCGCGGCATGCGCCGGCGCTCGCTGCGTCACGCCATCGAGACCGCCCATCGGGACCAATGGCTGACGGCCGCGACCGAGGCCGTTCGAGCAAACTATCAGTTGGGCGTCGAGATCCTGCAATGCCGGCGCCTCGTCAAGGGCTATTCCGACACCCACAGCCGCGGCCTGTCGAAATTCGACAAGACGCTGGCCGCGATCAAGCTGGTCGCACCGCGCGACGATGCCGCCGACTGGGCGCGCCGACTGCGGGAAGCCGCGCTGAAGGACAGCGCGGGCAAGGAGCTCGACGGCGTGATCCAGACCATCAAGAGTTTTGCATGATGCCGGCAGCACTCAAGGAGAGCACGGCTGCCGTGTTCGGGCAGATTGAAACCCGGCTGTGGCTGCAACTGCTGTCGCTGCATGGCGAGCTGTTTGCATCGCTGAATTCCATGCTGAGCTCGGAGTTCGGCTTGTCGCTGGCCAAGTTCGACGTGCTGGCGCAGCTCGACCGTTACCGGGACGGAATGGCGCTCGGGCAATTGTCGCAGAACCTGAAAGTGTCCGGCGGCAACGTCTCGGGCCTGGTGCAGCGCCTGCTGGCCGACGACCTGATCAGCAAGGAAATGTCGAGCGAAGACCGCCGATCGTTCATCGTGCGCCTGACGCCAAAGGGCGAAGCACTGTTCAGGAAGGCGGCTGACGTGCATAAGCGGCATCTCAGCGAACGGCTCGAAAGCATTCCCGCCCCCGAGCTGGAGACCGCACTGTCGGTGCTGCGGTCGCTCTCCTCGAAACTTGGCAGCGAAAGCAAGAAGCAGGGTCGCAAGACATAATGGCCAAAGATTCCAGAAGCAGATGGAAATCCGGTCCACCGCGGACCCGGGACCAGCTGCAAAGCTACATCCCGTATCTCTTCAACCGGCTTGCCAATCGCTGGAACCTGGATCAGAACCGCGATCTCAGCGAGCACAACATCAACAACGTCGTGTTCCGGACGCTGTCGGTGCTGTTTATCTACAAGACCCTGACCGTCAACGAGATCGCCGTTCTGGCCGTCACCGAGCAGTCGACCGCGAGCCGCATGGTCGAGTCGATGGTGTCATCGGGCCTCGTCAAGCGCGAGATTGCGGAAGAAGACCAGCGTCGCCGCGTCGTCGGATTGACGGCGGACGGTGAGGCCCTGCTGCGCAAGATCTGGCCGATCATGGAGAACAACTACGACCTGCTGACCGTCGGTATCGATCCCGACGAGATCGAGGTGTGCGCCCGCGTGCTGGCCAAGATGGTCGAGAACATCCGCCAGAACCAGATCTGAGCCTCACGCGATCATGGACTGAGGCCGGCAAGGCTGGTGCCGCCGCAGACATAGAGCACCTGGCCGGTGACGAAGTCCGAGCGCTCGTCGAGGAAGAAGCTGATCGCGTGCGCCACGTCCTCGCGTGAGCCGAGCCGCCCGACCGGAACGTTGCGCGCCATCCGCTCCTGCTGCTCGGAGTCCTTCGGGACGACGCCCCAGAAATTGTCGGTCAGGATCGGACCTGGTGCGACCACGTTCACCGTGATCCCGCTCGACGCCAGCTCCAGCGCCCATGTCCGGGCCATGCCGTGCACGCCGGCCTTGGTCGCGGAATAGGCCGAGCGCGTGGCGGCGCCCATGGCGGCGCGCGAGCTCACGAACACGATCCGCCCGAACCGTCGCGATCGCATCCCTTCCATCGCCGCCTGGGTCAGCAGCATCGGTGCGGCGAGATGCAACTGCGCCAGCGTCAGGATGTCTTCCGGCTTCGCATCGGCCAGCAAATTCGGCAGGATGACGCCGGCATTGTGCACGAGGCCATCGATCGCATGGTCCCGGCAGATTTCCTCGGCAATGGCCCTGGTCTCCGCCATGTCGGTCAAATCCGCGCGGTAAGCGGCGAGTAGATCGTGCGTCCAGTCCGGCTTCTCGAGGCCGATCGAAATAACCCGCTGTCCCTCGTCGACGAGTTTCTTCGCCAGCGCCTCCCCGATGCCGGAATTGCCTCCGGTGATGAGTGTCGTGCGGGTCTGGCTCATGATCACTCCTGCCGCCGCTTGAGGTCGCGAAGATCGAAGAACGCGCCATCGCGCATCAGTCTCGCGACGAACTCCTTCAACCCGGCGCGCTGGATCTTCTCGGTCGCGGTCAGCGGCAGTTGATCGACGAACGCGATCCAGCCCGGCGCCTTGTAATAGGCCATCTGCTCGAGGCTCCAGCGCACAATGTCCTCGGCCAGCGCGCGGTCTGCTCCCGGCTGCTTGGTGATGATGACGGCGGCGACCTCGTCGCCGCGCAGCTGATCGGGCGTCGCCGCGACCGCGGCCTGCCGGATCGCGGGATGGCGATTGAGGACGGATTCGACCTCGACCGCGGCAATGTTCTCGCCGGAGCGGCGGATCACGTTCTTCTTGCGATCGACAAAATGCAGATCGCCATCGGCATCGCGCGACACGATATCACCGGTATGCAGCCAGCCGTCCTTCCAGGCCTCGGCGGTGGCCTCGCTGTTCTTCAGGTACTCCTTGAAGAAGCCGAAGCGGGGATCAGTCCCCGCCCGCCGCACCAACAGCTCGCCCGGCGTTCCCACCGCCGCATCGTTGCCGCCGTCGCCAATGATCCGAACCTCGACCTCGGGCGCCGGACGGCCGAAACAGCTCGTGCCGACCTTGCGCGGCTCGACATGGGCGGCGATCACGCCGCCGCTTCCGGTCTCGGTCATCGCCCAGGCCTCGAGCAGCGGGAAGCCGAAGCGCTCTTCGAACGGCGCGTGCAGCAGCCTGTCGACGCCGGCGCCGAAGCCGAACCGCACGCTGTGCGCGCGGTCTTCATTGGTCGGCGGCGCGCTCATCAGCATCGAGGGCATGACGCCGAGGTAATGCAGGCAGGTCGCCCGGCTGTCCCGCACCGATTGCCACCAGCTGCGCGGATGGAAGCGATCGAGCATCGTCAGGCTGCCGCCGACCGACAGCATCGCCATCAGCGACACCGCCATCGCGTTCATGTGAAACAGCGGCAGCGGCGTGATCATGCGCTCGCCATCACCGCTGAGATCGATCAATCCGCCGACATCGCGATACCATTCTCCCGAATACAGGAAATAGGTGTTGGTCAGCACGCAGCCCTTGGGCTGGCCCGTTGTCCCCGACGTATAGAGCAGCGCGCATTCGCTCAAACCGTCGCCGGCGTCCGCCGGCCGCGCGCCACCGAACGGGGCCGGAATATCGCCGCCGTCGGTCGCAACCGGAATCGGTCGGCCGGCCTGGCGCGCCGCCGTCTCGACCTCGTCGCGTCGTTTGGCGAGGACGAATGCGGCATTCATCTCGGAATGCGCGATGATGTATTCGAGCTCGCTGACCCGCAGATCGGGGTTGATCGGTACCACGGACACACCGAGCGCGTTCAACGCGAACCACAGCTCGACGAAGGCCGGCCGGTTCTGGAGCAGCAGCCCGACCCGATGGCCTTTGCCGTAGCCGTGGCTCACGAACGCCGTGCGCCAGCGCTCGACCCGCTCCGACATGGCACGGTACGAGATCTCCCCGGCCGCGATGCCGTAGATCTCGGCCGTCTCGGGCAGCACGTTGAGGAAGCCCGCTTCACCCCGGTCGAGGGCGATCTCGCGAAAGCGGGCGTAGACGGTGGTCGCTGTGGTCAAGGCGCACTCACATGAAAAGCTGGATATTGCCGAACGGCGCGTCAAAATTCACGAGATCGATCCGCTTGAGCCTGATCTTGAGCGCATCGCCGATTTGAACGAGATCGTGCGACGCCCAGCCCGAAAAGCGTTCCAGCGTGTCGCCGCGCGTCTCGGTATAGATAAAGGACGTCTTTGCCTTGAAGATGCCGGCCGCCGGGTCGCAGGCCAGGATCTGCGGCGCCTGAAGCAGATGATGGCAGCGGCTCTTCGGCTTCTGGCTGAAGGTGCGTTCGCCGGCCAGTCGCTCGATCCGCACCTTCATCAGCATCAGATCTTCGTACATCAGCGACGGCTGCAGCACCGGGTCCTGCTGCTGCCATTCCAGCGGCATCCAGTAGCGCCCCTCGGGGTGGAACAGGTCAAGCCACGCCTGCCATTGCATGGTGTCGAGCAGGTCGGCTTCCCGATAGATGAAATCGGTGATGGTCTTTTCGCTGATCATTCCGCGGCCTCGACGCCCTGGTCCATGTCCATGGTCATGAATTTGGCCCAGGCATGAAACTGGTTCCGCATTTGGCGCTCCGACGTGCCGTTGATGACCGCGGTGACGTCGGGCTCCTCGTTGCTCTCATAGAGCCGGCGCAGGTTGACCCACTGATTGCCGTTCGTCTTCAGCCCTTCCTGGGCACGCTCGTACATTTCGAGATCGTCGTGCCCGACGATCGAGGTCGGTGCGTTGATGAAGCGATTGTACATCAGCGCACGCTCGTAGAGCTTGTCGGGTGCGCCGACCAGACGATAGACCCAGCTCTCCACCAGCGTCCTGTCCACCGCGATCGGGATGAAATTGCGGAGGATCTGCACCGCGCCCTTGACCATGATGTTCGGGAAATAGACGGTGTTGTGCCGAACTTCTCCCAGAATCTCGTGCGCCCGCGTCTCGCCATAGGCTGCGACCATCTGGTCGAGATAGCCCTCGACGTCCGAATAGTTCGAATGGATGGAATTGGCGACGCCGGTATGGCCATGCCCGTTGGGCCAGATCCGGATGCCGCTCTGCTCGTAGAACTCGTACGGGCTCATGAACGGGCCATAGAGCTGCACCGCCATCGGCTTTTCCGTGGAGTCGCCCTGTTCGCGCTGCCAGACCTTGATGGCGGTGCCGGCCGAGCTCTCATGCGCCACCATCGGATGGCAGGTGTCGGTCTGGTTCTCGACCAGCATCTTCCAATTGCAGGTGTGCATGTAGCGGATCGGCGCGGCCTCGACGGCGAGCTTCCCCAGCGGCGAGCGGTCGGCCATGTTGTCGATGGTCGAGAGGCTTTCACCGAAATAGTCTTCGAAGCCGACGCCGTTTTCGCTGAGGCGCGCGAAAATGAAATCGCGGTAGACGACGACATTCCTGATTCTCGACAGCCCGCCGCTCGCCTGAGTGTCGGCAAACCCGGTGCCCTCGTAGCCTTTTTTCAGCGGGATCGCGAGCAGCGAGCCGTCGGTCTTGAACGACCAGGCATGATAGGGACAGCGGAAGAACTTTCCGGTGTTGCCGCACGGCTCGGAGGCGATCTTGACGCCCTTGTGCGGACACCGATTGTAGAACAGGTGGATCGAACCGTCGGTATGGCGGCTGGCCACCACCGGCTGCCGGCCGATGTTGGCGGTGATGAAATCGCCGGCCTTCGACAACTGGCTGGCATGCCCGACGTAGATCCAGCTGTTGGGGAACAGATGCTCCATCTCGAGCTCGAACACCTCGGGATCGATATAGACATCGCGATGCACCTCGGCGTCGCGCACCAGCCCGCCAATCGCGCGGGGATCTTTTCCGTATTTCGCCATGGCGCCTCTTGCCTCCTCTCAGAGATCCAACACCAGCCGGTCCGACTTCGCACGCGACACGCAGATCTGCATGACCTTGTTGGACGCCTTCTCGTCGTCGCTGAGAATGACGTCACGATGATCAGGCACGCCTGCGATCACGCCGCACTGGCAGATACCGCAATCGCCCCGCCGGCAATCATAGAGCACGTCGAGCCCTGCCGCCTCCAGCGCCTCGATGATGCTCTGATCGGTCGCGACGGTGATGACCTGCCCGGTCGACTTGAGCTCGACGTCGAACGGCTTGTTCGGGGAGCCGGACTGCTCCGCCTTGAACAGCTCGAAATGGATGCGGTTGGCCGCGATGCCCCTGGCGAGCGCCGCTGCCTTCACCGCGTCAATCATGCCGGCAGGCCCGCAGACATAGACGTGGGCATCTGCGGGCGCCTCGCCAAGCGCTGCTGCGATGTCGAGGCGGGACGCATCGCTGTCGTAATGAACCGCTAGGCCCTCCGAACAGATTGCCTGCAACTGCGGCAGGAACGCCAGCAGCCCGGGCATTCGTCCGGCATAGTGCAGGCGAAACCAGGTCCCCTGCGCCTTCAGCACCGCGGCCATGGACAGGATCGGCGTGACCCCGATGCCGCCGGCAAACAGCAACGCCGGCGCGGCGCCCTCATGAAGATCGAAATTGTTGACCGGCGCGGTCGCGCTGACGACGTCGCCGACCTGAAGGGCATGCATGAACAGCGAGCCGCCGGTCGACGTCTCCTCGCGCAGCACCCCCAGCGCAACAGCGCCGTCAGGCAGGTTCGGCAGCGCCATCAGGGAATACGGCCGGTCGCCCCCGCTCGGCAGCAACACGCGAATATGCGCGCCCGCTTGCCACTCCGGCACGGCACCACCCTCCACGCCGAACACCACGCTGCGGATGACCGACGTCTCCGCAACGATCGACTGCACCTTGAGCTTGAGCGGATGCGCGTCCATTCGGGCATCTCATATTATATGAATTTGCATATTTTTATACATGTAATAATTGTCTGTCAATCGTCAGGATAGCGGTCGCGAATCCGGTCATGCCGTCGCGTCGCGCGGCTTGAGGGCGAGATCCGCGGCGGGCACCTGGCCTTGTGGTTGGGAGAATGATCGCGTGGACGCGCGAACCCTGGGAGGAACGCCGTTTCTGCTTTACCGATGAGGCGCTACGAAGGAATGCTGAAACTGGCAAGGCCATCAGCGTGGAGGCCAGAAGCCGATCACACCGCTATCATCTTCCACCGGATGGACTGAAGACACCCACTGCTCAGAAGAATTACTTAGAAAGACCCTAGGGACACTTTGAACGGAAGCCGTATTTTCCTCCGTCATCCGCGAACCCGGCCCCCGGCCCGCTTAGCTTGGCAGAGCTTCGTTTTCGCACCTGGACCTAATCTCGGAGATCGCCACATGATGCAAGACCACGTCTGGTACGTCTCCTTCGTTGATCAACGCGATGCTCCACCCGACAGGCACGCGCGACGGACTGCGACCTTCAAATCCGAACAGGAAGCAAAGCAGTTCACCAGGACGCTGGCGCAGGACCAGAGAGTGAAGAGCCTTTCGGCCGGAACGATCAATCCGCACCAGCCAAAACGGGTCGTCGGATCCAGAGAAATCGGTCGGTGGCTCGGCGACATCTAGGACCGCCATGCCGCGGACGCCGCCTCCGATGTCAGGCTGGGTGATCGGCCAGACGCTCTTCGGGTCTGAAGCCAATTGCGGTCAGTGCGAATGTTGCCGAGCGCTATCGCTTCAGCTTGCGCAGCAAGCTCACGACATTGACGCGACCACGTCCAGCATTACCTCCGTCGCGCCGCCGGCAATGGAGAGGATGCGAGCGTCGCGCGATATGCGCTCAATCGGGCTCTCCCGCATGACGCCCATGGCTCCGTGGAACTGGACGCACGTATACACCACCTCGTTGACGAGTTCGCCGCAGATGGCCTTCAACATCGAGATCTCGCGCATGCAGTCGTCGTCCGCCGCCATGCGCCAAGCGGTGGCATAGAGAAGCGCGCGGCTTGCCTCAACCTTCGCAGAAAGCATCGCAAGACGTTGCCGGATCGCCTGCATATCCCAAAGGACGCCTCCGAACGCGGGGCGCGTTTTCACGTAAGTAAGGGTCATATCGATCGCCGCCTCGGCCATCCCTGTCGCCATGGCGGCCAGGACAAGGCGCTCGTTCTGGAGGTTGCGCATGATGGAGTAGAAGCCTTGTCCCTCCGCGCCGAGCACGTTCTCGGCAGGAATGCGGCAACCGTCGAAGACGAGCTCGGCCGTGTCGGAGGAGCGCCAGCCGAGCTTGTCCAGCTCGCGAGCCACGCTGAAGCCCGGCGTGCCCTTCTCGACGAGGAACATCGTGATCCCGTTGCTCCCTGCCGCGGAATCAGTCTTGGCCGCAACACAGTAGAGATCCGCGCAGACGCCATTAGTGAT
Organism: Bradyrhizobium sp. ma5; assembly: GCF_042258955.1. Taxonomy (NCBI): domain Bacteria; kingdom Pseudomonadati; phylum Pseudomonadota; class Alphaproteobacteria; order Hyphomicrobiales; family Nitrobacteraceae; genus Bradyrhizobium; species Bradyrhizobium sp. ma5. The sequence goes on along the minus strand of NZ_CP170156.1, from coordinate 3,647,279 downwards.
GTATAGTTTCGTACCATCGAGCACGTAGGAGTCACCGTCTCGGCGCGCGCGCGTGCGGATGGCCTTCACGTCCGAGCCCGCATCCGGCTCCGTGATGGCGATCGCGGTGATCACCTCGCCGCTCACAATGCCCGGCATCCAGCGAGCCCGTTGGGATTTGGTTCCGTCGTGAAAGACGTAGCTGGAAGCCATCTCGGCCTGGACCAGCATTGCGTCTGCGGCGCCGCCATAGGTGGAGCGCCCGAGTTCCTCTGCGAAGACCGTCGATGCGACTGCGTCCATCTCGGCACCACCGTACTCGGCCGGATAGCGGATGCCGAAGAAGCCGAGTTCGCCCATGCGACGCAGGACCGGACGCGGAATGCCCCCCTCCTCCTCCCAGCGATCTGCACAGGGCTTGATCTCCTCCTCGACAAAGCGGCGGACCTGGTCCCGCAAGAGCTCATATTCCGCAGCCGCCCAAGGCAGCCCCGGCTCTTGCTCCGGTACCCACGCTTTGTCCATCATGTTCGTCCGTTCTATGAGTCCAACACTCAGGGTCCAGACCGTATCGGCGCCCTGAGAACCACCTGCGGCCCTGCCAATAGACTAGAGCACTTTCGGTTCTGATTGAATCAGAACCGAAGCTCCGGCTTCTTGTTTTGACGCGTTTTCTTTACGCGAACCGGTACCCACTTCGCTCGAAAACGCTCTACAGTTCGATTTCTTCTCGCGGACCGCCTGAGGGTGCAGCTTTGGAATCGGCCACCCAGCGCATCCCGTCGATCACTTCCGCCAGTTCGGCCACCGTCGGGCGCTCGAACAGATTGCGAAGCTGCACGTCGACCCCGAAGATCTTTCGCATGCGCGCCACCGCTCTCACGACCAGGAGCGACTCCCCGCCAAGGTCGAAGAAGTTGTCGTGGCGTCCGATCGACTTGAGCTTGAGAAGACTGCACCACAGGGCGGCCAAGGTCTTCTCGGTCTCCGTTGACGGGGCGGCGAACTCGTGTGCCGGCTGAATGCTGTCCGCCGTCGGCTCGGGAAGCGAAGAGCGGTCGATCTTGCCGTTGGACGTGAGCGGCATGCGTTCGAGGCAGACATAGTGCGTCGGAACCATCGACTCCAGGAGTTCTTCGGCAAGGTGGGCGCGCAGCTCCGCCACGGTCAGAGGTTTCGAGGCGACATAGTAGGCTACGAGTCGCGTGATTACGCCATCTTCCGTATTCCCCACCGGGGTGGGAACGGCAACGACAGCGCATTCCTGAACGTGGGGCTGCTTGAGAAGCCGCGCTTCGATCTCGCCCAGCTCGATACGCGTTCCACCAACCTTCACCTGATGATCGACGCGGCCGAGAAATTCCAAGCGTCCTTCCGAGGACCAGCGGGCAAGATCGCCGGTCTTGTACAGCCGCAGCCTCGAAAAGCCATCTCGGGGATCTGTGGCCGTGTGGAAACGCTCTTCAGTCAGATCGGGGCGATTGAAATAGCCTCTCGCGAGACCATCGCCTGCGATGAACATCTCACCGATGACGTTGGGGCCGGTCGGCTGATATTCCTTGCTGAGAACGTAAATTCCCGCATTGGCGGCCGGAACGCCGATCGGCACCGACGCTGATTGATCCTGGTCTACGTCAAACCGATGAATCATGCAGCCCACTGTGGCTTCGGTTGGTCCGTACTCGTTGTAGATCTCAACAGGATGAGGGATGGCTTTCGTGATGTCGCGCGCCAACTCGGTCTTGAAATCCTCGCCGCCCACAATGAACTTGCGCAATCTCGTGGCCTCAAGATCGCGGTCGCGGATCATCGCGAGATGCGCCGGCGTCAGCTTGATGATATCGACGGCATTGTCGTCCACGACCTTGAGCACGACCATGTTGCTCAACCCGGGATCGCCAAGATAGACCAAGATTCGGCCACCGGTAATGAGTGGCGCGAAGAGTGTTGTGACGGTCAGGTCGAAGGCGAGAGATGAGAAAAGTGGCCATGCGAGAGGCTGGCCGGAACTGTACACCCGCGCGGCCCACCAGATGTAGTTCACAAGGCTGCGGTGCTCGATCTCGACGCCCTTGGGCGTGCCGGTCGAGCCTGAGGTGAAGATGATATAAGCGATGCCCTCCGACGTCGCGGCGGACGGTCGGGCCGAGCCCGGCTGATTCAGGATCGAAGCGAAATCGGCGTCGAGCACGAAAATGTCGGCGAGCTCCGGCGAGATGACCGATTGCAGGCGTGCCTGAGTGATCGCCAGCGGCGTTTGCCCGCCGGTCCCGCTGGAAATGTCTTTCAGGATTGTAGCAATGCGCCCTTTCGGCGTCGCCGCATCGATTGGCACATAGGCTGCGCCTGCTTTGAGGACGCCTAGGATCGCGACGACGACCTCGATGGAGTGTTCCATGAAGACAACGATGATCCGCCCCGGGCCCACGCCCTTTGAGCCCAGATGCGCGGCCATCTGGTTGGAGCGTTCGTCGAGCTGCCGGTATGTCAGCATTGCATCGCCAAAGCGGATCGCTTCAACATCAGGACTGAGCATCGCTTGATCATGGAAAAGATCGATGATTGTCCTGTCCGACGGGTAGTGCGCCGACGTGGCGTTGTACTCGACGACCCGCGCCCGATAATCGGCATCTTGCAGCGGAGGAAACGCCACGCTCTCCGCTACGATAGGCAGGACTTCATTCATGAAATGCGCTCCCATCCGGCAAGCTAAAAAATCAGATCACGTCAATCGTTGAGCTTCTGTGTTGCCCGGCGATAAAGCTCTGCGATGGCAGGTGCGTCAGGCTCTACCAGCATGGAGACATCGTCGCAGCCGTCGGGGCCGAAATAGAATTCGGCATCGGGCGCCACGAGCCGCCATCGATGAGGTGCTGCGCCCGATCGCAGCCAGGCCCTGTTCGGAAGGAATATGCATACGCGGCCTGAGTACGGAGTGGGAATGTACCGCCGAAAGGCCGCCATCGCCGTGGATTTGAGCAGAGCTCTGCTGGCCAGCACCGGATCTGTCGTGACAGGCTCCTTGCGAACGAGGGGCATGAAGGCGCGCTCGCGAAGGCGACTGCCGAAATATCGGAGACGAGCGCCAAATGTCGGCAACTGCGCCATCGATCTCCGGACCGATCGGATCGTCCCCCAGGCAGTGAAGTACAGCAGACGCAGCAGTTCCTGATGGGTGGCGGGGTGAAGAGGACCAAAGAGAGCGACGCACGGAACGTCCGCTCCGCGCTTTGTGAGGATTTTGGCCAATTCGAAGGCTGTTGGACCGCCGGAGCAGTAACCAGCGATGATGTACGGACCGACCGGCTGATACTGAACGATCTGGCGAGCGAAGTACTCGGCGATATCTTCGACGCGGTCCATCGGCTTGCTCTGCCCGTCGAAGCCAGGCGGTTGAAGTGCGTAGAACGGCTGATCGCCGCCCAGGTGCTTCGACAGGTCCGAGAATGAGAAGGGTGCTCCGACATGCCCCGGTACAGCGTAAATGGGTGTGCGTGATCCGCGCGACTGCAAGGGAATGATTGCAGGCTGTTGCGTGGCCGTGGCGGTGGCCATGTTCAGAAACGCGATGATCTCACCCTTCCGCCCCTGCAATTGATCGCGAAGCTCCGCCGTCATCGCGCCAGCCGGAGCGCTGCACCGCAACCGATCGCCCTCGACCCAGACCTTGATGTCCTTGACCGCGAGGTCTGCAAGCAGTTCCGAAAACTGCGTCACGCGCGCTTGCATAGGCTATTCCCGTGTTCTCGACTGCGACCGCGAGGTGTCTCAAACAAGCGCGGCTTGGAGTGAACTTGCGTGCCCTTCCAGCAACTTGGCCGGGCTCCCCGCTATCCTCAGTGAATGATTACATCGCGGAAGCTCCAGTCCGGACGACCATTCATTTCCGAACAACCACGCTCCCGAGATACCCCGTTTTAGGTATGAAACTTCGGACAACCCAATCCCTTTCGTCCGAGGAACTGGGGTATCCCAAGCCGCATCCCAGGCCCTTGGAAATAGCCTCCAGCCGGGTCCAACGCCGGAAGAAGCCTTCCAGCCGGTCGTCCGGACCGAGGGCAGCATAAGACTCGTAGTCGGAGGCGGAAAAGCACAGCGCAGCGATCTCGTCCGCTTCGGGCACGGGGAGAACTGCCTCGATGTCCACTCCGACCTCTCGCCCGGTCGAGAGGGCGACGACTGCCACGTCTCCGGATCGAGAGACGCTGAAGTGCAAATTGCGCGAAGGCATGCGGTGAGAGAGCTGGGGCTTACCCAGCGGTCCATATTCCAGCTCGACATCGGACGGCGAGATTCCCAACCTGGAAGCGAGGATCTGGCGCAGCTGACCACGGCAAGCAATAAAGCGGCGGCGATCCCGCTCCGACTTCAACCCTTCAGCGCGTCTGCGTTCCGCTTCGCTGAGGAAGGCGCCTATCCCACGCACGACCTCCTGCCTCACATCGAGCATGCATGCGAGAACCTCCAGGCAGTCATCCTCGAGAACCGGCACTACGATCCCGGCCCTCGGCTCAACTCCTTCATCAAGGAAGCTCGGAAAGGACGCTGCTGGCTCCACAAGTGTCTGACTGACGTCGCATTCGGCGGGCCGCAACAATCGAGGCCCCGAGCGGGCCAAGGCAACATGAAAATTCTGGCTCGAAGCCAACGCCCCACGAGCCCCGCCCGCGCCGGAAAATCGGGTAAGGTCGAGCTCAGGCCAGTCAAGCGTCATACCTGGATTCCGATCGCAGGAGCGCTCGTGCGCACCGGAGCATTCCTTCTGGAGCGGCGGCTCCCGTTCACGCGGATTTCTTCGATTGAACAATCACGTAAGCGCGAAGACAAGGAGCCCTGATGGATATTTAGATGTATGGACGGCTACATCAAAAGACCTAGGCCCCCTGACGTTCATACGCTTTGGCTTCCTGCCTGATTGTCGCGCTGACGGAGTTCGCGCACCGCCTCGATCAGTGTCTGTCTTGGGCTATGTCTGTCTTGGGCTAGTCACGCCGGAAAGACTCGATCGATCTCGACATGGCCCATTTGGGGCATGCCCTGGGACAAAGCGTGCTCGCGAGGGAGCAGTTGCGATGCGATGGACGTTGAATGGCGCCATCGCCGGTCAAGCACAAACCAATGCGGTGAAGCTGTACTTCCCGTCACCGGTCAGCCAACACACCGTGCGCCCGAGCGCCAGGTCGGTTGATATCGTCCTAAGTCAAAGAGGTTGCGTGCTAATCGGAAGACAAGCCGCTTTGCCCTGCGTATGAGACCGCGAGCGTAGCAAGAGCTGTCCTGTTGCCGATCTCGAGCTTGCGAAAGATGTGGTGGAGATGAACCTTGATGGTGCCGTCAGCTACCTTCAAACGACGGCCAATCTCCTTGTTTGACAATCCCTCCGATACCAGACGCATGATCTGACGCTCCCGGTCCGTCAGTACGGCAAGATGCTTCTCTAAAATCGCGGACTGCCGAGAAGAGATAGCGACCTCGCTCGAAGGCGCAGGCAGCATCCTGTGGCCGTCCGCGACCTGCCGCAATGTCTGGAGAAGAGTTTCGGGCTCCTCGTCATGCAGGATAACGCCAAAGGCGCCCACTTCCGCCAACATGGTGAGGTCGCGATCCTCAACGGAGGTTGCGAGGAACACGAGCCGGACAGCGGGAGTCCGGAAATTTGCGATAACGTGCAATGCCTGCCCAAAAATGTCAGGCATCGATATGTCCAGAATGGCGATATCGGGCACGAGCGCGCGAATTGCATTGAAGCAAGACGCGCTATCGCTGCATCGAGCAGCAACCCTGAAATCACGTTCTGCTTCCAGCAGACAGTTCAGACCCAGCAAAACAACGGGATATCTGCTAGCAATGACCACACGACTGAAATGCATTTCCCGCCAATCCTCAGTCCCCCCAGTTCAAATCGGCACCCAATATCGCTCCAAGCTACTTCACTTTGAGGCATTCAAGTCAAATTTTCTCATCGCGGGTATGCCGAAATCCGGCAGTTTTACAATCTTAAATAGCATCATGGGATCGACGCAGCCTTAAACGAGCGCTGTTCGACAAGTCTGCGGAAGAAGCCCGTCGAAATACGGGGATAATATTACGGGCGACATTCCAAGGACTGTCTATAACCAACGGTATATAGGGATATTGGGGATTAGCATCTAATATTAGTAAATCTTTTGACGCATGCTCAGGGCTTTTTTCGCCCCAGATTTCAGTCCAAGCGACCGGAATTTGAAGAAGCAATTTCAATGCGTCGCGATGTTTTGGCTTGGCAAGCCATTCAAGAAACGAGTCGGATTAAACCGATGAGCCTGTTTCATATTTTGTAGCGTCCAGGAGAGTTCCATGAGACGACAATATTCTTTTTCTATTGTGCTTGGTGGCGAAAACAGTCTTCGGAAAGAGGGTCTCGCCAGAATTCTAAACTCCGAAAATTTTCAAGTCTTTGCTTCAATCTCCGATGTTGACGATTTGCCTGGCAAGGTCAATGCCGGAAGCGCTGCAACCTGTCCGCCACTGTTCCTGGTGGTTCACAGCGGCGATGATTTCGGACCCACAATCGAGCAGATCGAGTGTTTCAAGCGCCGTCACGCGGACGGACGCATTGCGGTCGTTGCAGATCACTACCGACTGAGCGAGTTGACTGCGGCGATCCGAGCCGGCGTCACCGGCTATTTCATCGACGTGATGAACTGCGATGCGTTCATCAAGTCCATCGAGCTCGTGATGATGGGCGGAACGGTGTTTCCGACCGACTTCCTGACGTCCGCTCTTGATATCGAAAAGCGCGACGCGGACGGTGTCCCTCCACGCCTCGATGACAGTCATGCCGTGACGGGCGCGGACAACAGGCTCGCACAGCAACTTTCGCCGCGAGAAATCTCCATTCTCCAGTGTCTGATCGAAGGCGATTCCAACAAGTGCATCGCGCGCAAGATCGACATCGCGGAAGCGACGGTGAAGGTTCACATCAAGGCGATCCTCCGTAAGATTCGTGTTCAGAACAGAACACAGGCGGCGATCTGGGGGCTGAACCATCGACCTACAGCTCGGCCATCAAACGGGCCGACGACGTACCCGGCCGCTGACGCAACCGAACGCCTCCTCCCGCCAAGACGAGAACTTCCGAAAATCGCGAGGACAGGCCGGCCCGCGCCGATCGGTTCAATCGACCATGCGGTAAACTACTTCGAAGTGCCTCTTGCGAACGGCCACGCCCGCAAGGATATCGGTTCGAAGGCCGAAGGGGCGATCCGACTGCGGAAATAGCCGAAATCGGTTCGGCCACCCACCGCGAAGCTTTCGGCCGGATATCTCGAGCCGGAGTTCGTGCCGCATCGACCGATGCGGCACCCATCGATGTGGCGATCGGCACCGTTGGTGCCGGCCGCTTTGGTCTCAGCGCAAACGCTTGACGCGGACGTTGCCAGGACAACTGCCAGTACCTGGTGATCGGGCGCGTGCAGACGCGGAATGGAAATGGAATCAGAATGATCCTGTTGACCGGAGGCGCCGGCTATATCGGGTCACACATCGCGGTCGCCCTACTCGACTCCGGGCTGGATGTCGTTGCGGTCGACAATCTCTGCAACAGCAATCGCGCATCGCTCGAACGGGTGCAGGCCATCTGCGGGCGATCGCTCGTATTCCGGCACATCGATATCTGCGACGAGGCGGCGATTTACGAGATCCTGCGCACCCACGGCGTGACCGCGGTCGTTCACCTCGCCGGGCTCAAGGCGGTCGGTGAGTCCAGCGCTCAACCCATGACGTACTACCAAAACAACGTTGTTGGGACGATGCGGCTGGTGTCGGCGATGTCGCGTGCCGATGTGAAAACGCTGGTCTTTAGTTCCTCCGCAACGGTTTATGGCACGCCCGCATACCTGCCGCTGGACGAGAAGCATCCCGTAGGCCCAATCAATCCGTATGGCCGCACAAAGTATTTTGTCGAAGAGATTCTGAGGGATCTCCATGGGTCCGACAGCGATTGGCGGATCGCCATCCTGCGCTATTTCAATCCGGTCGGCGCCCACGAAAGCGGGCTCATCGGAGAAGACCCGCTCGGCGTGCCCAACAATCTGTTGCCGCTTGTGGCGCAGGTCGCCATCGGGCGACGTGAGAAGCTGCACGTGTGGGGAGATGACTACGATACTCCGGATGGCACCGGCATCCGCGACTTCATCCATGTCGTCGATCTTGCATCCGGACATCTGAGCGCCTTGCGCGAGCTGAGGCAGCCCGGCGTTGTCACCATCAATCTCGGAACGGGAAGCGGCAGCAGCGTCCTGGAGGTGATCAAGACATTCGAGACCGTGAGTGGCCGGCCAGTTCCGTATGTGATCGACCAACGCAGGGGCGGTGATGTCGCCACCTGTTACGCGGATCCGACACTCGCCAAAAATCTGTTGGGCTGGACCTCACAGCGATCGCTCACACAGATGTGCACAGATCACTGGCGCTGGCAGAAGCAGAACCCGAATGGCTATCGCGGCAGCTAGATGGCAAGCGACGGTTCGGCCGGATGGTCGGACTGCCCTCACCTCCTCCAGGCGCGCGGCAGCGGCCTGACGGAGGCAGCCAATGGCCACAAACAACATTTCCAATTGTCTGTCCGGCCACAAGAACGAGCCAGCGAGCGCCGCAGGCGCGACTACGCCATCTCGGAATTGAGCCGTAGCTTACCTCGTGATTTAGGCCAGACCTGTCCAGCCGCCGGCCCCCTGGCCTGATCCGCAGCAGATCATGGGCGCGTCGAGGCCAAGATGCCTCATTTTGAATTCCGGCGTGTTTCGATGAGTTCGCAAACGACGCTGCACGACCACGCTGCGCCGGTGAAGCGGTTGATGACTATTGCAGTGCTGAGGCCTGAACTCGACACTGAATAGACGCCGCCGCTCAGAAGCCCCGCGATTACGATCGCGAGTGCGATGATAGCCAGTCGATCCACAGTCCTCTCCAGGGATGCTCCAGGTCAACAGCGAGGTTTGACTGCTTTCGGGAAGTTTTGCTGACCTAATATGCGGTACTCATTTTGGTAATCGAAGATCACATACTGAAAGGACGCCGAACAACGCGGTGGGACCGCTGGGAAAAGCGCTTCACTTGCTGCGTGTCGCCCGCCAATATTTTGTTTCGATATCGCCTTAGGCCCTGCTGTTTCGCCTCGCGAAAAACTGAACAACGCTTCAAGGACCGCTCGTGCCGGCACGACCACCGATTCAGGCGCAGCTACCTTTGTACGCGGATCCCGGGAAGGCGCTCGCAGACCAATGGAGCCACTCTCGAACATTCGAGCCCGTCAGGACGGGCGGATCGACATCGAGGAGATCAACGGCCAATGCTTCACTAGAACGAAGTGACACAGGCCGAACCTCGGGCCGGCCTGGGGTACGCAAAAAGATCACGCGGCTCGAATGCCGCGAGAGCGGGTCTCACATGCGAACCCGCTCGGCCAAGGACGACCGATTTGCCTGAGGTGCCACGTAGGAGAACGGGCCTCGCGCAGATGAACCCTGCGCGGACCGGCAGTCCTTTAGCTCTGAGGCTTGGTCAGGAACGAGTTCTGTGTCCAAGCAGAGCCACTCATGGCTACGGCGATCATGCCATTGGCCCCACCCGAGCTACCCGCCAGATACTGGTTCAGCAGCGCATAGCTGTTGCCTGCCTGAGACGCGGCGGCCGAGCCTTGATCTCCCCACCAATTGGTCGTCTGCGGCGCGGCGGTTGCCAGCCCATCGGTGTCAAATCCGAAACGCGAAAAATCCAGGCTTGGCGGGCTTGCTGCGCTTGCGCTGGCCGCCGGCGCCGACCAGCCGGACGCCGATGTCGGCGCCAGTCCCATCGCTCCCATGGCGCCCATCGCTCCCATGGCGCCTAGGACGCTGGGGTCGGCCGTCGTGACCGTCGCCGCCGGGCTGACGACCGCGGTCGCAGGCGAAGTGGTGGCCTGCGTCATAGCCGGCGTGACAATGGTGGTCGGGGTGGTGGTCGCAGTTGGGGTGGTGGTTGGGTCGGTCGTGGTGCCCGTGGTTGGCTGTGTCGGAGTTGATGGCGACGTGACGGTCGCCGACGATCCCGTCAACAGCGTCATGTTTCGGTAATCGACGGCGACGGTCTCGGGCGCCGTCGACCGATAGATTCCGTATTCCCAATTGGTCGCCTGCCCGTAGCCCAAGGGGCCGCTGTAGTTCACGACCTGTGTCCCGTTGATCGAGACCTTCAAATAGCCGCCACCGGTGTTCGAAACGTCTGCCTGAATTTGGATATTGTTGTACACGCCCGTCTGGATCGGATTGGGGTCAGTCCAGAGCGTGAGCATCTGCACATTGCCGGCCCCGTTGCTCGGGTTCTGACCCGGCTGGACATATCTGGCGACAACCTGCAGATGATTGCCGACAAGCTGGATCGCAAACGGCGGCGAGGTGCCCACGCCGCTCGCGTTATCATCATTGTGCATCTGTCCGACGATGAACCAGCCATCTGCGGTATTCGTAAATGACCCGTTGGCGCCATTTGCCTCCACCATGAACTGATAGTTCAGGCTGAGCGGAGTGCCGCCGGGAATGTTGCCCGCGCCCGAAACCTCGGAGCGGTCGACAGACGAGCTGTCGTACCAGGCATGATCGCCCTGCTGGACCTGGAAGCGCAGGGTTTGCGCGTCAGGACTGGTCAGGCTGTAGCTCGTGCTCGCATCCTGCACGCCGTAGACGTCGCCCCCGATCGAAAACCTCGTCATCGGTGTGGAAGAAAATGATGTAATTGTCCCGGTCGTATCCAATTCAGACCTCCGTGGGTCGCAGAGATTGTTCTCTTTTGACGCTTACAAGGAAATTCCACTGCCGCGCATCACGAAGGCGCGCGACGTACCACGCGCTCACGACACCTTGTGCCGCGAGCAGATTTCCGATGCAGCCCAAGGACCGCCAATACATTCTGTTGCAGTGGGATTGCCCCCCGACTGCTAAGCTCGATTTGGTTAATTAGGGAGTATGGCAAAAAAAATGAGCTAGCATGGCGACAATGAGAAGCCCGGCTCATGCCTGCCATTAGGCTAAAATTCCGCGGATAACCGAGCGGCCCCAGCATTTCCCGCGGTGGCCGGAGCCGGCGCTGAAGCAAGCTCAAGAGCGGGATCCACACACCGCCATGTCGGCGCTGTGATCGCCTTGGAATAACGTCGGCCGCGACATGTCGTGTCGCGGTGGTGTCCCCTCGCCGACGGTCGTACGCCAGCATCGCAGGGTTAGCCGGGGCCGAAAATCATGTAGAGCAACATCGTGCCCACAACGGCTGTCCAGCCGATCGAAGCGGCAACGGCCCACACCTGTACCGGCATTGGACGGTCCTTTGCAATTCAATGAAGCAAAACGAAGAGGCCGCTGGCGCTGGACAGCGACCTCTTGGACCCGATTTCAAATGAACGTCTTGGAAATAAAATCGCCGCCGGAGGTCCGTCATGATTAGACGACGAATTGGCAGCGACGTGAAGCCCAAGCAGCCCCATACCCAGCGAAACTATTGAGACGTTGCGAGATCGACACACTATCTGCAACGAACTCCATCGCTCGACGCATCGTGGACCAAGACAGGCGCAAGTGACGCTCAAGTCGGCATAAAAACGACAACTCCCGCCCCGGAATGGCCCGCCGGGTCGTGGAGCACGCCCGAGCACCGCAGCCCGTCGGGGAGCGAATCTCGACGTCCTCCCTGGGCGTTCTGCAAAAGCTGTGCGCTGCCAGGCAATTCGCAATTTATCCCACTTGGCGCCCTTTTGGCGCCGTGTTGGCGTCTCAGAACAGCTTGCTCCGGGGGCATCTTTACGCGCGGTTAAGGCTTGGAATCGTAAGTTCCGGGTGGGGACCTTTCGAGGGAAAGCGCATGCGACAGTTACGCCAACGCGTGGTTCAGAGAGATACTCTCGAAGCACGGCTTGCAGAGCGAGCCAGAGAGCTTCGGAATGAGGCCGCAGCTCTGGCCCCGTGTGCAGCCAAGGAAGCGCTGATCAAGCTCGCCCGGTACGCAGAGACAAATGCCCATTTGAGCGGGAGACTGTCCTCGCCGGGACTAATGCCCAATTGAATGTCGGAAACCAATCCTGGGACTGCTGAGTAAGGCCGCCTTTTTTGGCGGCCTTGTTCATTTGGTTTCGCCCAGTGCTCTTTGAGCTCGTGATCTCGACGATCATCTCGCCACCTTCCTTGATGCCTACTCTGCAAGGCACGGGCGACGAGCCAGATCGATTCCAGGTCGATCCCCTCCAACTTTGACCTCGGGACTGAACACCTCGCCCTTCAGGGCCGGAGAGTTTGTTGCGCTCCTGATGGGCGAGCTACCGGCCGCTGCTCCGCCGAAAAGAAACAGCCCCGATCTGGGCGATAGACCGGGGCCGTTACCGGGGTGCGAGGCTTGGGCCTGAACTCACCCCGTCGGAGTTACACGGGGTTTTGTTGTTGCAATGATGGTGCGCCAATGGCCCAATCCGCTCCTGCAAGTGGCCTTACTTGGACAGCACCGACCGGGGCGCTGTGCCTATTTCAGCAGCCGTGCCGGAGTGGTTGAATGCTGCTTTTGCGCGGGAATGTAAGGCCGCCTCACTCGGCGGCCGCTTCATTGTCGCGGCCAGGCGACGACTGGATCCCCGCGGGCGTCGCCAAGGTCAGGGGAGCTGGGGCTACGGGGCTTCGGAGGTTGTGGCGGCCGACCTCGACCACTGAATTTACGTCTCTCTTGAATTTCGTCACCAGTAGTCTGCGATTGTTGCAGCGCGCTAATACCTTTGCCCCAAGAGCCGACGTGCTGTTGGATCTCTTAAGTTAGGACTAGTTCAGAATGGCAATTTGCCGCAGGCATTTGCCGATTTATCGTGTTCCCAGTCGTGCGGATTGGCGGACACCCACACCCCGACCAGACATATCGTGCGATAAGGGATCGCCGCTCCAGCCTAGGGAGCGACGGTCCCGCCCAATTGCGGAGCGATCAGCTCACTCGAAAACAGGTGGAATTCGGAATAGCAACGCTCACTAGCGCGAAAGCAAAATTGAGGCCCGCGTTGACCAATCGAGACGGCACGCTTGAGCGACAAACCATCAAGGGTTTTCTCGGGATTGAGAGCTCCGATGACGGGCTGGCATTCAGAGTTGATGTTGACGCCGATCATGGCTCGGCAATTTGGACGATTCCCTACAAGCACGCGATCTGGCTGGCCCAGGCGATCCTGGAGATTTCGCCCGTCGCTGTTGGCAGGCAGACTGCCGGCGGCGCTGTGGAAGGGACCAATCTCGTCGGTGAGCGTCTCAACGTCGAGAGAACCCGCGTGCTTGTGAAGGTGCGCTCCGATCATGCTGCGATCTCCGCTCAGGGCGCTTGGTCGTCCGACAAAACACCGGGCACCACAATTCTGATGGTCGACCAGTCGATCGCCGCAGATCTGGTCGAGCAACTCGGAGCGTTCCTGGCCTCAGCTCAGGCTCTATCTCGACCATCGTAGTCGTTCTCACAATTGCGGAAATTGCGCGCGCCCGAAGCACTGGCTGCCAGCCGGCACCAGCTGAAAGCTGGCCGGTCACAGCCCCTCGGCACAGTCGCGCCGAAGGCACAAGTCGCAGGAGTGGGTAACCAGAAAGGGTCCGCACCTAGGTCGAATTCCCGATATAGTACCGCTATCCGCCCGGCCGAGGCGACGGTCACAGACGCCCGACGGCGTGGCCGCCAGAAGGATACGTGTGTGACCAGGCCAGCCCGATCATGGGATCATGCGCGATCATTGCAGCAGGATCCTTGTTCTCTCATCAAAGCGCGCTCGCGGTCCTCTGGCGTTGAACAAGAATGAGCATGCCCGACGCCGTCACCGATGTAAGCCTGGAGGCATTGAAGAGCACTGCCTGGCTTGAAAGCGCGTGGCAGGAGCTCGAAGCTCGGGCCAATCACTCGTTCTTTCTGTCCTGGCTCTGGATCGGCACCTGGCTGCGGCATATTCCGGATGGCACGCAACCACATGTCCTCGTAGCACGGTCGTCAGGCAAGATCGTCGGATTGGCGATTATTGGCCGGCGGAGAGCATGGAGTCTTGGACCGCATGCGCGGGCACGTTGGCTGCTCAATGAATCGGGAGATACCCGTTTCGACCGGCTGTTCATCGAGTGCAATAGCATTCTTGCAGAGCAACCGGACACCATTATCCCGGCAGGTCTCGACGCGCTGACATCCCGCTTGCGCCGCTCGGATCAGCTGGTGCTTTCCGGAATTGATGCAGACCTCGAGTTGGCCGCTTGCCGCGCGGCGAGCCAGGCTGGGCTCGTCAGCGAGGTGAAACAGGCTGATACGGCCCTGTGGGTTGATTTCGCGAAAGTCCGTCAGCAAAAGAAGGATTATCGCGCCACACTGGGCCGCAGCACTCGCCAGGCCGTGAGCCGTGCCATGAGGTTGTACGCTGAACGAGGCCCCCTTGAATTCCGGATCATGGAAACGACGACGGAAGCCTTGGCCGCGTTCGATCTGCTGAGCGACTTTCATCGGTCGCGATGGGGACGCAAGGGCGCTTTCGCCAATCCGGGCTTCCGTCCGTTCCACGAGGATCTCATCGCGCGCGGAATACCCACGGGAGCTGTCCGCATCTCACGGACGTTGGTTGCCGGCCAGACGATTGGGGTCGTGTACAATTTCGTGCATGGCGGCCGTGTCCTGAACTACCAAAGCGGCTTTCTCTATGAGAGCGATGGCCGGCTCAAGCCCGGGCTCGTCAGCCATGTGCTGGCCATCGAGGACAGCATCTCGCGCGGGGAAAGCGGCTACGACTTCCTGGCTGGCGGCGCTGGGCACAAGGCCCATCTGTCAAACAGCGAGTATGCCATGAAGTGGATCACGATCGGCAGAGACGGTCCGGAACGCCACATCGAGGCGAGGCTGCGCGAGGCCAAACGGACGCTACGAACGATCGTCACGAACCTGCCAAAAAAGAAGCTGCGGCTCTTCGGGTCAGCAAATGCAAATTGAACTTCCTGGCCACCAAACTGCCTAAACGTTGTCAATGGCCTCAATATGTACGCCTTTCACCGCCCTTCCTGATGGATCATCCATGCTCGCAAATTGCTGGGACCAGAGAAACGCGGTCGGCGTCGAGCACGCGATCGAGGGACCGACGGGGACGGTTAGGCAGGCTGTCGGATTCTTGAAAATGCTGTCGAAGATGGTCCGATAGAAATATCCCTCCTTCGAGGTCGGCGTCTGCTTCGGAAAGCGCTCTCCCGCCTCTGCGAACATCTGATCCGAGACCTTGCCTTCGGCATGATTCCTCAAGCACTCGATCCAGCCGTACCCTACTCCGTCTGAAAACTGTTCTTTTTGACGCCACAAGATCTCCTGCGGCAGCAGGTCGGTAAAGGCTTCCCGCAATATGCCCTTTTCGATCTTCGCACCGGGGCACATTTTTTCGGCAGGATTGATCGACATCGCGTAATCCAGGAATTCCTTGTCCAGGAACGGTACGCGGGCTTCGACCCCCCAGGCAGCGGTTGCCTTGTTTGCGCGACAGCAGTCATACCTGCTCAGCGCAAAGAGCTTTCGAACGGTCTCCTCGTGGAATTCTTCTGCTGATGGGGCCATGTGGAAGTAGAGATAGCCCCCGAACACCTCGTCGGCGCCTTCTCCAGACAGCACCATCTTGATGCCCATCGCCTTGATCTTGCGCGCCATCAGATACATCGGCGTACCGGCACGGATGGTGGTGACATCGAAGGTTTCCAGGTGCCGGATCACATCGGGCAATGCGTCCAACCCGTCCTGCACAGTGAATACAACTTCATGATGGACCGTGCCGATGTGAGCCGCCACCTTACGCGCATACTTCATGTCGGGTGAATTTTCCAAGCCCACAGAGAACGAGTGTAGCCTTGGCCACCAAGCCTCCTCGGTCTCCCCAGACTCGATCCGCTTGAAGCGGTGCCGTGCTGCGAGCGCTGCGATGAGCGATGAATCGAGCCCGCCGGAAATAAGTACCCCGTAAGGTACGTCGCACATCATTTGCTGTATGACTGCGGTCTCGAGCGACGTCCGGAGCTCGTGCAGCGACGCCTTTTTGGTTGGAAAGGCATGCGCCCACTCTGGATCGTACCACCTGACGAATTCGCGGGCTTTGCCGCTATAGTAATGTCCTGGCGGAAACTCCTGGATCGTCTCGCACACCAGATCGAGAGCCTTCATTTCGCTGGCGACGTACGTTACGCCGTCGCCGCTCCATCCGATATAAAGCGGCACTATGCCGATGTGGTCTCGGGCGACGAAGAACTCGCCGGTATGTTCATCGAAGAGGGCAAACGCAAAAATGCCACTCAGCATGTTGCACAGCGCTGGTCCGTACTCGTCGTAGAGATACAGGATAATCTCGCAATCCGATTTCGTTTTCCAATCGTGCGGCCGCTTCAGTGCGTCGCGCAGAACGACATGGTTGTAGATCTCTCCGTTCACAGCCAACGCCCGCCCCGCGACAACGTCGAGAAGGGGCTGGGCGCCGTGCTCCACGTCGACGATGGAAAGGCGTTCGTGCGCGAGCATCGCGCGTTCGCTGGAATAAATGCCGCTCCAATCCGGTCCACGGTGCCTGACCGTCTTCGCCATTTCGAGCGCCCGGCTGCGAGCCGATTCAAACGATTCTGTGAATTGGAATATGCCGACGAAGCCGCACAAGGTGATTAACCCCTCCGATGCCGGCTGATCTATCCCGCCACAATCAGCGCTTGCATTGAACTGAAATGCCCAACAGTGGCATTGAATTCGCAAGCTGAACAGCACACCATCCGAAGTAACCAGAATGCGTTGAGAGGCTGCCTGGAGGTAAGCGCCGTGTCGCGCAGTGCCCTCAGAGCGGCAGCGAGATCGGTATAAGGCGGAAAAGCTGTTGCCTCAGGGCCCTGCCACGTCTGAGCGGCGATGCGCAGGCCCGGATCGCGTCACCGTCGATCCGGACCTTTCCAACTTCCGCATTGGGCCTGCGTGGCGCCCGGCTTGGTCCGGCGGCGCAAGGCCTCGCCCAAGCAAGACGGCTACTTACCGTTCCCGCAACGCTTCCTGCTTGTACCTCGCCAGCGGCGAGAGCAGGTAGCTGATGATCCTGCGCGTACCGGTCTTGATCTCGACCGTCACCGCCATGCCCGGGCCGAGCTTGACGAGCTTGTCCTCCACCTGCATGTGCGTCCGGTCGAGCGACACGCGCGCAGCATATTCCAGCTCCTGACCTTTCGGCTCGCTGCTGCTCATCGTGGCGCCCGATGCACGGTCATTCGACCCCTGCGTCCTGTCGCGCGTGATGGCATCCGTCGACACGCTGAGCACGTCGCCGTGAAGCAGTCCGTAGCGCGTGAAGCTGAAGGTATCGATCTTGATCTCCGCCTCCTGCCCCGGATGGACGAATCCGATATCGCGGTTGGAGAGCATGGCCTCGATCTCGAGCTGGCTTTCGCTGGGGACCACCACTGCGAGCGCCTGAGCCGGGGTCACCACGCCGCCCACCGTATGAACGGCAAGCTGCTGCACGACCCCGTCGACTGGCGCGGTCAGACGCTGGAGCTTCGTGCGCCGGTCCGCCTTGACGACCTCCTGCGCCGCACTGGCGGCCTTCTGCTCGGCCTTCGCAAGTGCGTCATAGGTCGCGCGACGATACTCCGCGGCAGCCTTTTCCTTGGTTTCCTTCAGTAGCGCGATCGCCGCATCGGCTTCGCGCAGCCGGCTCTTCTGCAGCACAAGATCCTGCTGCATGGCGACCAGCTCCTGATACTCGGTTAGATAGACGACCTTGGAAGCCAGTGCCTTTTCGACGAGGCCCTTGCGGATATCGACCCTCTCCTGCAGCACGGGGATGGTTGCTTCCAGCTTGGCAACGCTCGCCGATGTCGTGTCCCGCTCCGCCTCCTTCTGCCCCTGCTGCCGCTCGATTTCGGAAAGCTTGGCATTTTGCTCGGCGCGCTCGCTGATCAGGAACTGGCGATGCATCTCGATCTCGGCGGCGCTTGCGTTCTGCGGAGCACGGAAAGCGGCGAGCGGATCGGCTGTAAGTGCCGCCCGCAATCGCGCTGCGTCGAGTTCGGCCGCTAGCAGATCGCTCTTCTGACGCTCCTGGTCGGCTTCCGTCATCGTTGGGTCGAGCTCGATCAGAACGTCGCCGGCCTTCACGCTCTGGCCGTCGCGGACCTTGATGGCGCGGACCACACCCGTCTCGAATGGCTGGATCAGCTTGGTGCGGCCGCCGGGCACGATCTTGCCGGTCGCCGTGGCGACGATATCAACGCTGCCGAGCGTCGCCCACAAGAGCGCGATGCAGAACATTGCGATGATGCTCGCTCCGATCGCACGCCCGATCGGTGACGGCGGCGATTCGGCGATTTCGAGCGCCGCCGGCAGAAATGCAAGCTCGTGCTCCCGGCGCCGGAGTTCGCGCCTCGGAAACGGGACGATGTTGCGACTAGCGGACGTCATGGATACCGGCCTGCAGGTAATGGAGATTGGCGTAACGGCCATTGGTCTGGATCAGCTCATCATGGCTGCCGTCCTCGACGATGCGGCCATGCTCGAGCGTGATGATCCGGTCGGCATTACGTACAGTCGACAACCGGTGAGCGATAACGACCACGGTCCGGCCGGCGGAAATCCGCCTCATGTTCTGCTGGATCGCGCGCTCACTTTCGTAATCCAGCGCGCTGGTCGCCTCGTCGAAAATCAGGATGCGCGGGTCGGTGATCAGCGCGCGCGCGATTGCGATACGCTGGCGTTGTCCGCCAGACAGGCTGCTGCCGCGCTCGCCCACGACGGTGTCGTAACCCTCGGGCAGTTCCAGGATGAAGTCGTGCGCGCCGGCCAGTATTGCCGCTTCGATGACGCGTTCCATCGACATGGTCGGATCGGTCAGTGCGATGTTGTCCCGGATCGTGCAGTTGAACAGCACGTTTTCCTGCAGCACGACGCCGATCTGGCGCCGTAGCCAGCTCAGGTCGACCATTGCGAGGTCGACGCCATCGACCAGCACGCGTCCGCTCTCTGGAACATAGAGACGCTGGATCAGCTTGGTGACGGTGCTCTTGCCCGACCCCGACGAGCCGACGATACCGATGACCTGGCCCGGCTCGATGCTGAAGGACACGTCGTGCAACACCTCGGGGCCGTCGATGCGATAGCGGAAGGTCACGTGCTCGAACTTCACCTGGCCGCGGATCGGCGGCAAAGCCGCGCGGGACGGCGTGAAGCTCGGCTCCGGAATGGTATTGAGGATGTCGCCGAGACGATCGATCGACAGACGGGCCTGGTGGAAGTCCTGCCAGACCTGTGCAAGCCGCAGCACCGGCGTGCTGACGCGCGCTGCCAGCATGTTGAACGCAACGAGTTCGCCGACGGTCAGCTCTCCGCCAATCACCAGCCGCGCACCGAAGTAAAGGGTCGCGGCGATGACCAGCTTGTTGATCATCTGAACGGCCTGGCTCGCCGTATTGTTCAGGCTGAGCACGCGGAAGCTGGCGGCGACATAGCCGGCGAGCTGCTCTTCCCAGCGGCGTTGCATCTGCGGCTCAACCGCCATGGCCTTCAAGGTCTCGACGCCGGTGACGCTTTCGACCAGGAAGGCCTGATTCTCGGAGCCGCGATTGAACTTCTCATCGAGGCGCGCGCGGAAGAGCGGCGCGGCTCCCGCCGATATGCCGATGTAGAATGGGAAAGACGCGAGCACGATCCAGGTCAACGTCGTCGAGTAGTAGAACATCACCACAAGGAAGACGACCGTGAACAGAAGGTCGATCACCAGCGTGAGTGCCGAACTCGTCAGGAACTGGCGGATGTTCTCCAGCTCCCGGACGCGCGCCACCGAATCCCCGACGCGGCGCGTCTGGAAATAGGCGATCGGCAGCGCCATCAGGTGACGAAACAGCCTGGCACCGAGCTCGACGTCGATACGGTTTGTCGTATGCGCGAACAGATAGACGCGCAGCGTCTCGAGAATGGCTTCGAACACAGTCAGCACGACGAGGCCGATAACCAGAACGTCGAGCGTGCTCATGCTTCGATGCACCAGCACCTTGTCGATGACCACCTGGAAGAACAACGGCGAGACAACGGCGAAGATCTGAAGGAAGAACGACGCCGCCAGCACCTCGCTGAGCAGGCGGCGATACTTCTGCATGGCGCCGACGAACCAGCCGATATCGAAGCGTCGCGCGAGATCGGTCAGTCTGGCGCGCCGGGCCATCAGAATGAGGCCACCATCCCAGATCGCCTCGAGCTGGGCCTGGGTAAGGGTTTCAGGGCGCGGAGACAGCGGGCGCTGAACGAGAAGCTTGCCGTCGATCAGCTTGCCGAGAATCAGGAAGCTGCCGTCGCGCAGCAGTGCAATTCCCGGCAGCGGCGTGACCGCAAGCCTGTCCCAACTGGTCCGCTGCACCCTTGCCTTGAGCCCGAACTCCTTGGCGCAGCGCAAGATTTCAGTAACGCCAATGCGCGCCGCGCCGACCCGGTGGTGGATTTGGGCGGGGTCGGCAGCAATTCCGTGGCAACGCAGCAAGATCGCGAGCGCAATGAGCCCGGATTCGTCGACGTCGTCGGGATCGGCGCTCGCAGCCGGGGATCCGGTATCCGCGGCCTCGTTCGCAACATCGCCGGAAGCGGTAAAACGCGCCCGCATGCCGGACGCATTCGTCAACAAGGTATCGCGGGCCTTGGCCAAGCCGTCGCGGGCAAGCGTCAGCAGGCCACCGGCGTGGCGCATCAGGCCGGCGCCTAGGCCAACTGCTCGGGCGCCGATGTCGGCAACCGCATGACGTGCGCCGTGTGTGAGGCTCTGTGAGCCGGGCGAGATCAAGCCGCCATCCCAGATCGCCTCAAATTCCGCACGCGTCATCCGCCGCGGATGCGACGAGGTCGGGTGCAGCACAAGCGCTACCTGGTCCTCGATTTTTCCTAGAAGCAGGAATCCGCCGTCATGCAGCGAAGCGATGCCAGGCAGCTGGATGCCCGCCAGCCGCGGCCAATCCATTGTCGTCGCACGGACTTTGACCCCGAATTCGCGCGCGCAACGGAGCATTCCGCGGATGCCTATCCCATTGTCTCCGCAACGATCGCGGAGCTGATCGGGTTCGGTGTTCACGCCATGAAGGCGCAGGAACAGAGCCAGCGCTCGAAACCCTAGATCTGGAGTTGCGTGGGCATTTCCGTTCTGGATCGCCATTTCGTTACTCTACCCTTCGCGGCTACCGCCTGCGTTTGTGGTCCTTTGCATGCACATGGAATTCCAATGACGCCTATCCGAGGATACGCGACATACGCGTGCTTGCGGCCAAAACGGCGCAAGCAATCATCAGAGCGTTAGGGCCTCGAACCGCGAGGAGATTTCAGCGCGACGGGATATTGAAATTGCCCCCCCGACTGGCTGAGCAGGTTGGTTAACGAGCAAAAATGGCGAAAAAACTTTCGAATTGTGGATTTATACACATGCAAGTTGTGCCCGGAAACTAACCTAAACTCAGGCGTTTTACGCTCACAACGAAGTATCGAATCAGAATTCTTACGGCGATTGTCCGTCAATCGGCGGCAGCCGGCAACCCTCCGTTGCGGATTGGCTTTTCAACCTCCCCATCGCGGCTGCTGGCCGACCACTTTGCCGCGTGACGTCCCAAAAATTGACGGTGCCGCACCCGGGCGCAAAGTGCCCGGGTGCGGCAGGTCGTCAGTGGTGCGGCTTCGTCAGGAACGAGTTCTGCATCCAGGCGGCGCCATTCGAAATCGCTGCCGCGATCTGTCCCCCGTCGACCCGACCGGAGCTACCGGCCAGATACTGGTTCAGCAGCGCGAAGCTATGGCTCGTCTGGGACCCCTTGGCCGTATCGTAATTCGCCAAAGAGGTGGTCTGCGGCACGGTGGCTGCCAGCGTATTGCTGGCCGAGCTAAGGTGGTGGTGCAGTCCATGGCCCTGGCTTGTCGTGCTCCCTGAGCTTGTCGTGCTCCCTGAGGTTGCGGACGGCCGAGGATCCGTGACGGTGATGGTCTGCGGCGTCGCCGACGTCACAGCCCCCGTCACCGGGTCCTTCGCGCTCGCGGTCAAGGTGAGAGTCGCGACCGGATGAGCACTGCCCCTGTAGTAGGACGTCAGCGTCAATCCGCTGGCGACCTGCGCAGAGCTCAGAGTGATGTTGCCACCCCTGAACGTCGTGCCGTCGCCGGTCGTGATCGTCTCATATTTCGGCAGCCCCTTGATGTTCAGGCTGACCTTATCGTTGGGATCGGTCGTCGACAGCGTTGTCCCCAGGTCGATATGACCGCCTCTGCCGTTCACCGTGAGTGAGCTGTCCGCGACGGAGAGCACCGGCGTGGTCACCGTCGGCGTCGACGGGGTTGTCGGCGTCGTCGGTGTGGTTGGCGTCGTCGGTGTAGTTGGCTGCGTCGGCATGATGGGCGTGTTCGAGATCTGAAGACCGGAGAATGTCTTCACCGCGCCCGAGAGATTAGCGGCAAGCCCTCCGGAATCCTTGATGCTCACGCCGCTCGCGAGATTGACCCCGGTGATGGCGAGCGCCGAGGTGTTCGTATTGGTCGACGCGACCGTCGTCTGGAAGGTGAGCGTATTTGTCCCGGAGCCACCAACATAGGTGGCGCTGGCGCCATCATTGAGCGACAGCGTCGGCTTGCCTGTGACGGTCACGGTCTCGCTCAAGGTGAGGGTCAACTCGACGACATCGCCGACATGCTCGGTCCCGGTCCCCGGCGAAGCGGACGCCTGCGTCACCGTCGGCGCGACGTTCGGGGTGGTGGGCTGCGTCGGCGTGGTGGGCTGCGTCGGTGTGGTCGGCTGCGTCGGCGCCGACGTCGCCGCCGATCCCGTCAACAGCGTCATGTTTCGGTAATCGACGGCGACGGTCTCGGGCGCCGTCGACCGATAGATTCCGTATTCCCAATTGGTGGCCTGCCCATAGCCCAGGGGGCCGCTGTAGTTCACGACCTGTGTCCCGTTGATCGAGACCTTCAAATAGCCGCCACCGGTGTTCGAAACGTCGGCCTGAATTTGGATATTGTTGTACACGCCCGTCTGGATCGGATTGGGGTCAGTCCAGAGCGTGAGCATCTGCACATTGCCGGCCCCGTTGCTCGGGTTCTGACCCGGCTGGACATATCTGGCGACAACCTGCAGATGATCGCCGACAAGCTGGATCGCAAACGGCGGCGAGGTGCCCACGCCGCTCGAGTTATCATCATTGTGCATCTGCCCGACGATGAACCAGCCATCTGCCGTATTCGTAAATGACCCATTTGGGCCATTTGCCTCCACCATGAACTGATAGTTCAAGTTGATCGGAGTGCCGCCGGGAATGTTGCCCGCGCCCGAAACCTCGGAGCGGTCGACAGATGAGTCGTCGTACCAGGCATGATCACCCTGCTGGACTTGGAAGCGCAGGGTTTGCGCGTCAGGACTGGTCAGGCTGTAGCTCGTGCTCGCATCCTGCACGCCGTAGACGTCGCCCCCGATCGAAAACCTCGTCATCGGTGTGGAAGAAAATGATGTGATTGTCCCAGTCGTATCCAATTCAGGCCTCCATGGGTCAAGAGATGCTTCTCTTTGACGCTTACAAGGGAATTTCCGGCCGCAGCGCGAAGGCGCGCGACATACCACGCACTCGCAACGCCTACGCCACGAGCGGATTTCCGATGCATCGCAGCATCAACTGCGTGCACATTCCGATGCAGTGCGAATCGCCCATCCCCAACTGCTGGGTCGGTTGGTTAATGAGCGAGTATGGCGAAAAAATTATTTAACATGGCGATAGTTTGAAACTGCAAAATCGGCGGCGCCAGCGGCATGTGCTTGCCGTTGCAGCTAAATTCAGCGTGATCGTCACAGGAGAAATAAAAAAGTTCTCCACTTATATTAACAATGAGACGCTCGCCATCGTGAGCGATCCCTGATCCCGCCGAATGCAGCCCTTCTCGCACATAGCTGCTCGTGATCAAGCTTGCCGATGCAAAGTGTCAGCGTCCTGCGCAGCATGCGGGCGCTCTTCGGATGAGTAAGCTTTCAATTCCAAAGCTGGCGAAGGCCGCGACACGAGTCGCTCACATCAAGCAATTGACGACCGGGATTGGTGACCCAATCCGAATGGTCGGGCGCTCCACCGGCCCGCCGTCGTCAACCGCCTCTCGCATCGGCAACGCTGCGCATCGTAACGGGAAAGACAGCCGCGACAGGAAGAAATGGCCAAGCAATCCGGACACGCAGGGCGCCCGGGCCGCCTCATCCGATTGCTGAATTTCAGCAGCCCGGATCTCCCTCGCAAGCAAGTCGAGAGGACATGATGACGCAATCTCCAAGGATTAACCCGCTTGCCCCATTGAGGGTCACCCGTGGCCACAGCAATGTCCTGACACAAGAAGCTGGCAGGGGTCATGTGCGGGATTTTTGGCTGGGCACTTCGGGGCAAGCACCGGCAAGATTACGACACTCTTGTCCGCCTCACCAATCTCATGAAGCACAGGGGCCCCGACGGCGCCGGCTACTGGCAAGGCGACACCGCCGGCGGGCACCATCAGGTCAGCTTGGGGCATAGGCGTCTCTCGATCATCGATCTGGAGGGCGGAGCCCAGCCGATGTGGAGCGCTGATGGCTCGATCGGTCTCGTATTCAACGGAGAGATCTACAACTACGTTGAGCTGCGCGAGGAACTCGTCTCTCTTGGACATGCCTTTCGGACGTCCTCCGATACGGAAGTGCTGATTGAAGCCTACCGGGCCTGGGGACTGGACTCGATCAGGCGGTTCCGCGGCATGTTCGCGTTCGGGCTATGGGACGCGAGGACCCAACAACTTGTCCTGGCGCGCGACCCATTCGGCAAGAAGCCGCTGTTCATAGCCGAGCACGCAGGTCTTTTGTTCGCGTCGGAAATCGAGCCCCTGCTCAAGTTCCCGGGCATGAATACCCAGATCGACCCCCATGCCGTCGAGCACTATCTCCTCAATCGATATGTCCCCGGCCCCAGAACATTCTTTCAAGCCGTGCGTAAGCTTCCTCCCGGCTGCCACCTGGTGTGGCGGGACGGACGCTCCGACATTACCCGGTATTTCACACCACCGTTGGCAACGGCAGAGCCCGACATCACGGACTTTGGCGAGGCAGTCCGGATGTTCAAGGCGACATTCGATGATGCCGTGCGGATTCGCATGCGGAGTGACGTTGCGTTTGGAGCCTACCTGTCTGGCGGCCTCGATTCGTCTGCGGTTGTGGCCGCCATGGTCCGCCATAGCTCTGAGCGCGTGCGCACCTTCTCAGTTGGCTTTCGTGAAGCCAGCTACTCCGAGCTTGATCATGCCCGCACCATAGCTCGTCAATTCGACACCAATCACGAGGAGATCGTGCTGGAGCCGCACGACTTCTTGAAGAGCTGGCCGACCGCTGTGCTGCGTCGCGGCGCCCCCGCGGCCGAGCCGGCCGATATTCCAGTTATGATGCTGTCGCATATGGCGGCGAGCAAGGTGAAAATGGTCCTTACTGGAGAAGGAGCGGACGAACTTCTGGGCGGCTATCCCAAGCATCGAGCCGAGCTCTGGATCGAGCTCTACCAGCGGCTGGTTCCGCAGGCCATTCACGACCGCATCATATCACCCGCAATGCGTGCACTCCCGTACGATATGCGTCGCGCCAAGGTCCTGTCTAATGCAGCGGGCGAGCGCGATTGGCCGAGCCGGATGCAACTCTGGTTTGGCGGCGTTTCCCTTAACGAACGGGACCGCATTATCGGACGCCCCCTGCCCGTAACGCCGCCCGATTCCCATCCGTTCTCGATGGCCGTCGGGTCGAATGTCCGGCGCACGCTGTTCTTCGATCAGACATCGTGGCTACCCGACAACCTCCTTGAACGTGCTGACCGAATGATGATGGCAGGCTCAATTGAGGGCAGGATGCCATTCATGGACACCAGTCTCGCCAACCTTGTGGCGCGGTTTCCGGACAGCTTCCTGGTCGGTCGGAGCGGCGGCAAGTCAGTATTGCGAGCAGCGATGCAGCACACTCTTCCACCGGGGACTCTGACGCGCAAGAAGATCGGATTCCGCGTGCCAATTGAAGAGTGGTTTCGCGGTCCCTATCGCGAATTTATCTCCGACCTGCTCGTTTGCGACGGTGCACGTGTGGCATCCTTCTGCGACCGGGATGTCTTGAGGCAGTTGGTCAACGAGCATCTCGCCCGCCGTCAGAACCACGAAAAGGTGCTTTGGTCCCTGGCCAACCTGGAGCTGTTCTTGCGAGCCTTCAAGCCGTCAAGTCTGGACTCTCTAGAGAAGCATTCCGTTCCGGAACCGATCTGAACGCCCAAGGCAAACACGGTCGATACAGCGATCGGAACCAAGCGCCACAGTAGACTGGGGCTTGGCCAGATGTTGTCAGGAATAAGAAACCACCAAACGATCAATCGACCATATCGCTCGTGGCCGCGCCATGCCACGTCGCGCGCGCTCTCTTGCGCGCCACTTTCCGATAAAGGGCGAGATATGCATCGCGCATCGCATCCAGTGAGAATGCCGTCTCAACGCGCCGGCGTCCTGCGGCACCAAAACGATCGGCGAGTTCAGCATTGTCGAGGAGCTTAAGCACGCGATCGGTCAAAGCGCCGGCGTCATGGCTCGGCACAAGAAATCCGGTCTGCCCCTCCAGAACCAACTCGGACGTGCCTCCATCGTCGGTTGCCACAACCGGCTTACCCAATGCCATGCATTCGGTTATTGCGTTGGAGATGCCTTCCCCGTGCAAACGGCTATTGGTGGTGAGAACGCCGACAGTGAAGAGATTGACAATGCTCTCTATGTCGTTCCGCCGCCCCAGAAGCTTTATGCGATGCGAATGTTCAGTCGGGATGCTGTCGCGCACCTGCTCCAGCATATCACCGCTGCCGATAGCCAAAAACGTTACATCCTCCCTAAGACGGCAAATGCGGCGTGCCATCTCAACGAAGGTCGCATAGTCCTTCCTGGGCGTGAAGTTAGCGACCATCCCGACGATGTGAGGCGTCGCAATCCCCAGAATGGTGCGAAGCTCCGTCTCATTCTTTAGGTTCGAGACCCTTTCAGGACTGAACCCGTTGTAGATGCATAGACCTTTGCGCTCGGGAATTCCGTAGGCAGCCAGGCCTGCACGCGAGTTGGCAACAACAACGTCCGAAAACGGGATCGTCAGCTTGCCTCTCAAGTACCCCTCGGTCCACAGCGTCATATGCGAGGGCGCATCTCGCACGAACCCATTTACGAAAGCTGCCCCGCACACTTTCGCAACCGGCGCTGCATAGATGGAGCACATCGAGCCCCACGAGTGGATGATATCTATTCTCAGGTCGGTGACCAGTTCGCACAGACTCTTGAAAAGGCGCAAATCCTTTCTGCCTCTGCGATTGAGTTGAATGACTTGCGCGTGTTCGCGATCAATCTCGAGGCGAACCTCATCCTTGTCCATGACAGCGACGAATGACCTTACGTCACTGTGAGCGGCGAGCCCCTTCAGCAATTCGACGATTTGTCGCTCTTTCCCTCCCGGGCCAAGGCGTTCAATAAGGTGCAAGATGCGCATCTCAACGGCCTTCCCGAGTGAACTGATGCGGTCCACCTCGCAGTGAGTGGTTCAGCGCTACATTCACCGTTGGGACCCCAGTAGCATGTGGGCCGCCGACTGAATGCCACTGATGCGCGCCTCGAATCTGGCTGTCGTATCGAATGGCCCCCCAACGCCGAGGCGAGGAAGCGCAAAATGATCTGATTTGAGATCAGACAGGTGCCCATGCCGCGTTGTCACTGCGGTTGAAAAGCCGATCTCCTTCGCAAGGCCCGCTTCTCTCGGGCCGCATGCTTTGGAGTCACCGTAAGGATAAGCAAAGTGCTGAACCGGAACCTGTAGCAATTGCTCCAGATAGCGGCGGTTATCTGCCATTTCGGCCCGTGCAGACTCAGTATCAAGGCACGATAAGGCGGCATGGGACTCGGTGTGACCGCCGATTGACGCCAGAGGATGCCGCGCCAGGGCTTGAAGCTCGCGCTCATCCAGAAAGTAAGCGTCATTCAAGGCCGATACCGACAGATCTGCCTTTCTGAACGTTGGATCAAGCATTGCGATCCGGTGATAATCTTGGTGAATCCACTCAGTTACTTCGTTCAAACCCGCCATCTTGTCGCGCAGTCGGGGGCAATGGAATCGCCTGTCCATCGCATCGATCGTTACCGTGTCTTCTGACCGAAACATTTCGCGCAACCCCAGCCACCACGCCTGCAACGTCCGTTTTGGCGCGCCAGTGGGAACGTAGATCGTGAACGGAGCATTGTATCGCTCGAGGATCGGAAGCGCGGTCGCGACATTGTCCCGGTAGCCATCGTCAAAGGTAAGCGCCGCATAGCGGCCACCCTCCCTGGACTCCGACGCCAATCGCTCGACAGATGTCGCCAGGCTCACAATCTCCCAGCCTTCTTGCCGCAGCCAATTGAGCGAATATTCAAAAAGGCCGACTGAAGTCCCGGTCATCAATTCCGAACGGCTATCCTGCTGGACCTCATGGAACATCAAGATAGCCGCACGACCGGCAAAGATCTTGCTGAGGGCTGGCATCAGGCCAGACCAACGGGCAATTTCGATTACGCTGTTCGTGAGAAGCTGCTTCACTCTAGCTCACCGTAAGAACACAAACCGCACGCCTCCGCCGGCCGACGCGACGATCCCGGCGACGACGTTTCTCAGAGAACCGCATTGCTATCATCCACTCCGTAGCAAGCGCCTGCCTACCGTTCTTGCCCTGAAGTTCGACAGGACATCGGCATATACACCGACGATTCGCTCCACGGTGAGCGCCTGGTCATATCTCGCCACGGCCGCCCGCCCCTGAAACTCGCCGTTCAGCGACCAATCAAAGGCCTCGCGAAGGCTGCGCGCAATCGCGCCGGCGTCCGGCGGACATATCCACGTCCCCGCGATGCCATTTAACTGTTCACGGACGTCGCCGACGTCGGTCGAGACCACTGGGAGATTGCACGCGAGAGCTTCCTTGATTGAGGTCGGCGACCCCTCATAATCCGAGCTGAGAAGCAGGGCGTTTGCCGCGCTGTAATACCAGGGCATTTCCTCGTTCGGCACGTTGATGACCGTCATCAACTGCGCGTCGACGCCCTCCTGCACCAGCCGATCGACTGACGCTCTTGCCAGATCATATCGCTTCTCAGGGCGTGTCGGATCGAACGGAAACAGGACGACGAATTTGTCGTTGGGCCATTGCAGCCGCGCTCGCGCTTCGTTGCGGTCGTACGGCTTGAACACGTCGAGGTTGACCCCGCAGGGAATCACGGTCGCGGGAATCCGCTTCCGCATCTCCTCTGACACGACGATGATGGCATCGGCGAAGTGCGACACAAGTCGCGTGGACAGCCGTTCAAGGACATTCCCAAGCACGTCGGTCCCGTGCAGTGTGATGACGAGTGGCGCCCGCAACCGAAACATTGCGGGATAGGCCGAATATCCGTAGTGCGCATGGACGACGTCGTATTTCGTCACGCCAGTCATTCGCATGACATCAAAAGTGCCCTTCAGATAGTTCAGCTTCGATTGGGACCCGACAATATTGATGACGTCGACCGTGTGGCCGAACCGGCGCAGCTGCTCTACCTGCTGGTACACGAAGGCTCCGGACCCTGGTCGCTCCGGGCTCGGATACATATTGGTGACACAGAGGATCCTCACGACTACTCCCCTGAGGTTTTGGCAGTGCCGCCAGCCCCGTTGAGCTTTCGTCGGACTTCAGCAGGGACGCCCGTCACGAGCGTGTTGTCAGGCACGTCTTTCGTCACCACCGCGCCGGCGCCGACGATTGCGCCAACACCGATTCTGACGCCCGGCAGCAGATTGGCTCCCACGCCGATCGCCGCCCCGCGCGCGATAGTGGGCCCGAGCATCGGCGAGCCATCGTAGCCGTTCCGGCCGATCGCGTTGTCGTTCGAGGTGCCGACGCCGCCCGATATGAACACATCGTCTTCGATCGTCATGTTGCCGGCCAGCCAGGTGTGATCCTGTACCCGGACGCGATCGCCAACGCGCGTGTTGTAGTTGACCGTAACGTAACGTCCGACAACCGTCTTTGAGCCGATCCGCGATTGTTCACGGATCGAGGCGCCATCACCGATCAAGGTCCCCGCGCCGAGCGAGACGTCGTAGAAAATGACCGCATGCGGTCCGATCGAACAATCGGCGCCGATATCGATCCACGCCTCAAAATGTGGCGCCCGCGACAACGCGCCGGCACCCTTGGGCACCTTCCCGATATAGGCTCCCGGGAAGATCTCGACGTTGTCCCCTATTCTCACGCCACTCTCGATCACGACATGCGGGTGGATGACCACCCTGTTGCCGATCGTGACACCCGACCGCACCACGGCGAACTCGGCGATCGTCACGTCCGCACCGATCGCCTCGGTCTCGACCACCGCCTGTGCACTAATTCGGCTCATCGTCACACCTTCCCGCCGCCGGCGTGCATCGCGACGG
Organism: Bradyrhizobium sp. ma5; assembly: GCF_042258955.1. Classification (NCBI taxonomy): domain Bacteria; kingdom Pseudomonadati; phylum Pseudomonadota; class Alphaproteobacteria; order Hyphomicrobiales; family Nitrobacteraceae; genus Bradyrhizobium; species Bradyrhizobium sp. ma5. The sequence goes on along the minus strand of NZ_CP170156.1, from coordinate 3,616,789 downwards.
GCTCCCGCTGCCGTTCCTGGTGCGTTTCGCGCTCCGCAACCGCAAGCACAGTCGCAGCCACCCGGCGCACCTGGTCATGCGTGAGCTCCGGGAACATCGGTAGCGACAGTGAGCGAGCCGCCATCGCTTCGCAACACGGCAAATCACCCTGCTTGTAGCCGAGATAGGCGAACGCCGGCTGCAGATGCAGCGGCACCGGATAGTGGATTCCGCTCGCCACGCCGACCTCGTCGAGCCGCTTGCGCATTGCGTCCCGCTCGTTCGTGATGATCACGTACAAATGGTAGACGTGCGTGGATCCCGTTCGGACGAAAGGTGTCTTGATGCCCGAATGTCTCAGCTCCGCAGTGTACCACTCCGCAGCACGCCGCCGATGTTCGTTCCACTCGTCCAGGCGTCGGAGTTTGACCTGCAGAACTGCGGCCTGGAGAGCATCGAGCCGGCTGTTGAACCCGACCTCGGCGTGATGGTAGTGGTTCGTTCGACCGTGGTCGCGCAACCGTTCGATCCGCTCGGCGATCGCCGCATTGTTGGTGGTGACGGCTCCCCCATCACCGTATGCTCCGAGGTTCTTCCCCGGGTAAAACGAAAAACAGGCTATGTCGCCGAGCGCCCCGGTTCGGATCCCCTGATACTCCGCTCCATGCGCTTGGGCTGCGTCCTCAATCACAAAGAGGCCGCGCCGCCGTGCGATGTCCTTGATTGGGCCCATGTCAGCCGGCTGGCCAAAGAGGTGAACTGGAACGATCGCCTTGGTACGGCTGGTCAGGGCGCGCTCGATCATCCTCGGATCGATCGTGTGGGTCTCGGGATCGATATCGACGAATACCGGCTGCGCTCCTGTCGCTACGATCGCCGCAGCGGTGGCGATGAAGGTATGGGCGGTCGTGATCACCTCGTCACCATGACCAACACCCAACGCCCGCAGCGCCAGATGAATCGCGTCCGTGCCGCTCGCCACACCGCGCGCATAGGGCACCTGGCAATAGGCTGCGAAGTCTCGTTCGAACGAAGCCAATGCTTCGCCCCCGATGAACTGCGTGGATTCGAGAACGCCTTGAATTGCCTCGGCTACCTCATCCTTTAGCGTCGCATATTGTGCCTTGAGATCTACGAACGGAATTTTCATTTTTCAGCCTCACCAGGATTCATTTCAATCGCTCGAGAACCTCATCGAGCACCGTGACCCCGCAGCACCGCGGGAACCGTTAGGACAATCAGCTTCAGGTCGGTCCACAAGGTCCAGTTCATTGCGTATTCGACGTCCATCTCGAGCATCGCGTCGGGGCCCAGGCGACCACGGCCGCGAACCTGACAAAGTCCGGTGATGCCGGGCTTCACGATATGACGTCTATGATGCCAGTCGCGAAAGTACTCGAGTTCATAGGGAATCGCCGGCCGCGGACCGACGATGCTCATTTCGCCTCGCAATACGTTGAGGAGTTGCGGCAGCTCGTCGATACTGGTTCTGCGCAGCAACCGCCCCACGCGCGTCACGCGAGGATCATCTGTCAGCTTGTATGGGGCATCCGGGTCGTTCGAGAGAACCTCCTTCGCCCAAACCCGGCGAATAGCGTCGCGATGGACGTTTTCGTCGGCCTTGTGACGAAGCGTCCGGAACTTGAGACAGTTGAAGGGCTCCTCGTCTCGTCCGACCCGGCGCTGGCAAAAGATCGCCGGCCCAGGACTGTCGAGGCGGATCGCGATCCACACCGCCACAAGAAACGGGGCCAGTAAGAGGATCGCGGTGACGCTCAAAACGATGTCAAGCGCCCGCTTAACGAATTCCCGCGGGCTCGCCTTCCATCGCAAGGCTTCATCTAACGACAATTTCGGCAGCCCCCGCCGACGCGTTCCGCCGCAGAAACGCCGGTTGATGTGTTCCGTTGCCGCGGTGCTCCTGGTTGAGCCGTAGACACTCCGACGCAGCTTCGAGCGCTTCGACGACGCGCAAGCCATGCGCTCCGTTCGCAACGGGCTGCGTTCCGGTCTTGATTGCGTTGACGAAGTCGAGCAACTCGAGCTTCAACGGTTCGCTGCTGGATATCGCGGGGATATGAACATCGCCATGATGATAGGCTGACTGGAAGTCGGCGTAGGAGTCGCCGTTGATCCGCGGCCTGAAGCGCTTCTGGTAAACGCGAACTTTCTCGGACGGCTCCACGTCGTCGAACACCAGCATCGCATCGCTTCCGACGACCGTGATCTGGCGCACCTTGACGGGGTCCAACCACGAAACGTGCACATGGGCGGTCGGCCCGCTCTTGAAGCCCAACTTGGCGTAAACAACATCCTCGACGTCAGGCAGAACGTGCGCGCAACCCCAAGCGCCGATGTTGTGCGCGACCTCCTCGAGCAGGAAGAAGATGATCGAGAGGTCATGCGGTGCCAGGTCCCACAGGACGTTGGCGTCGGGCCGGTAGAGACCGAGGTTCAGGCGCCGCGAATCGATGTAGTAGAGTTCGCCGAGAGCGCCGCTCCGGATCATCTGGCGCATCACACCCACTGCCGGATGGTACTCGAACGTGTGCCCGACCATCAGCACGCGATTCCGTTCTTCGGCGATCGCGATCAGTTCGCGGCAATGCGCGCTCGTCATGGCCAACGGCTTCTCGACGAGTGCGTGCTTTCCGGCCTTGAGCGCCGCCCGCGCCAGCTCAAAGTGCGTCACGGCGGGGGTGGCGATAATCACCCCGTCGACCGACGAGTTATTCAGGACCGCATCGAAGTCACGCGAAACCGCGACAGAGGGATACTGTGATTTCACGTATTCCAGTCTGTCGGACCGCATGTCGGCGGCCATCGACACCGTTGCGCCGATATCGTGCCCAACACGGATGTGTTTGGCGCCCCAGTAGCCGCAACCGATGACGGCGAGCGATGGGCCGGCCTTTGCGGACTCAATTCCCGCGCTGCCGGTCTTGTTCTGGCTATCAATAATGCCAGGAGCGAGTTTGGAATAAAATTGTTTCGACATGTTTGCCACAATCACGCCAGAGGAAAGCAATGGTGAAAATCAGTATCCTCATGAGCACGGTTATCTCGCCATGTTGGCTCCCTAATTGAAGGCCTTAGCGTGCGTCCAATCAGGATAGCGGGTTGGGCGCGCGCCCCGCTGTAGAACACGGGTTATGCCTCACGCCCATCGGGGGTACCCCCGCCTTTGCGCGGGACACCTAGGCGCTCCACACGCAGTGCAATGGCCGGACCCGGCGCGTCAAAAATCCGGGCACCATATTGTAATCAATGACCTTTTTTGACTTGCCATACTGGCCTGCTCGGACAGGGATCAACATCACGCGGTCATCCTCCCGTCACACCTCCTCGCGTGCCTACCGTCGGCAATTCCTTTGCGGCAACCCGACGCATCGCATGGCGGCAAAGCAGCGCTCTCGCGGAATGTTAGTGCCGCCGATTGGGGATCACGCCGACCGCCGGATTTACAAATCGCCGACTGCGAGCGGCCTCGTCTGATGTCGATAAGCCCGCCACATCGCCTACCGCAGATTGGTTAGGCCGGGACTACCATTGCGCATCCGACCCATGGTGGAAACTCCGCCATTCATCGTATAGGCTTCCTCAAAAGAGGCGCACAGGCGCGAGGTCACGAACAATCTGCAGGAGGCCTGGCGGCCTTACCATCAGATGAGGCATAACCCACGGATGAAACGCCGACGCCATGGCCAAAGGCACTTCGATCGCACTTCTGCTTCGCGGCAACACTCCATCGACCAACGATCGCAACCTGACGGAAATTCTTGATCTCTTTGAAATTCCCTGGACGGCGCTGACAGCGGACGAAGCGCGCGGGGACAATGTGGCCGCGCTGACAGCAGGTCATCAGCAATTCTCCATCCTGACCTCCGCGCCCTGCCTCGCCGAAGTCCTGCAGCACTGCAAGACGGAGGCACTTCCGACCTGGATGGCGGCCGCCGCTTCGATCTTCGTCTATGGATTTGGGGCGACGGATCCTTGCCAGGCTCTCCTGCGCCAAATCACGGGAGACCCCGAGGCGGAAGTTCGCGGCTCCAATCCGCAGCCAATGACCGTATCGGTCACCGATGCTTTTCCGGAAATGTGCGGCCCAATGTCGGGGCTGCGGATCGAAGTGGAGCGCGGCGCCGCCGATGCCGCGCTCGTCATCCGCAACAGCCAGTTACAAAGCATCGTCGGAGCACCCGACGGACAATTGTTCGCCGGGTTCACCAATTCCGGCGTCCGCTTTTTTGCCGACTCTTCGCTGACGATGGTGGACATTCGCGAACGCACCGCAACCTACTTTGATGTGAAAAAGCGTTTCGCCGGCGCGGTGCCAATCGTGATGTATCTGAAGTGGGCGTTCCGCGACGTCTGCTTGACGGCCGCCGAAACAAGCGCTTGCCTGATCATTGACGATCCGCCTCTGTGGCCACGGTACGGTCTCCTCGATTTTGATGACCTGCTGCAGCTTGCGGACAAGTTGACATTCGCAACGACCATTGCCTTCATTCCATGGAATTGGAGACGAACAGACCGCGACACCGTTGCCGCCTTTCGGGAAAGCAGCGGCAAATTGTCTGTCTGCGTGCACGGCTGCGATCACACTGGAGGTGAGTTCGCAGCCCGCTCGCCTGAGCTGCTCGACAGAAAGCTGAAAACCGCCAGAACGCGGATGCAGGCCCTTCGCCGGAACACCGCGCTTGACTACGAGAACGTGATGGTTTTCCCGCAAGGGGCATTCTCGCCCGAGGCCGCCTCGGCGCTCAAGCGGAACGGCTTCACCGCGGCCGTGAACACCGAGGTCTCACCGGCCAATGATGCCTTGAACGAAACCACACTCGCCGATCTCTGGAGTGTCGCCATCGTCCGGTATGGGAGCTTCCCAATCTTTACCCGACGATACATTCATCACGGCATCGAAAACTTCGCGTTTGATGGCCTCCTGGGCAAGCCGTGCTTCATTGCCGGTCATCACGACCTTCTCCGCGGCCGGGGTAGCGAACTGGCGGCATTCCTCCGGCTTCTCGCATCCTTGCAGTGGAAACTCTGCTGGCGACCTCTCGAGGACGCCGTTCGCCGCAGCTACGGCCTTCGACCCGACGGCGATACAATCCTGGTAAAGATGCTTGCCGAGCGACTTGTCTTCGAGAACGACGGGGCCACGACGCGACGGATCTGCGTCATGAAGCGCGAACCACAGGTCGCTTCCCTAAGGGGTGTTGAAGTCAACCAAGGCCTCATCGCGTACGAGTACATCGACGGATATGTTCACGTAATGGTCGATGTCCCGTCCGGCGGCTCGGCGGATATTCGGTGCATCTATCGCGAACAGTTGCTTGGTTCGCCCGCCGCGGAATCGATCCGATACCGGTTCGGGGTGGCCATTCGGCGATATCTATCTGAACTTCGTGACAATTACGGTCACCTGCTTCGTTCTCGCGCGTAGCCGGAGACAAACCAAAGCGACGTGATCAAGCCGCTTCGGCCCAGACACATCGCCTCTGTCAAGAAGCTGCGAGCAAGGGCGGCCCCCGCCGCTCGCCCCTAACAACCCTGTCAGCGGTCTGCCTCGACCGGCCTGTCCGCCGCGGCGCGGACTGAACCACAGCGGCTCTCGCGTTCGATCATCAACGGATCGGATAGCGCCCCTTCGGTGCGCCTTCGCTTGCCGAAACCGGAATAGGTAGCCCGAAAAAGTCCAGGCTCCGCAAGCCTGAACGAATACAATCGGGCTGCACTTTGGCAGGCGTTGCGGACGCGTAACGCGCTCTCGGAGTGCCTGCCCGAAGACTATCTCTGAATGAAGCCGTCGACCTTGCAGACAACCCCTAAACAGCCGCCAGTGTTGCCGGTGCAACCTGATGCGCGTGATGGATCAAGATGAAAATAGCGGTGTTCGGACTCGGTTACGTAGGCATGACGGCGGCGGCTTGCCTCGCAAGGCAAGGACACGAAATCATCGGCGTCGACATCAGCGATGAAAAAGTCGCGATCGTCAACGCGGGCAAATCTCCAATTACGGAACCCGGCCTCGATCAACTCATAGAATCCGCCGTTCGAAAGCGCTTGCTGAGCGCGACAAAGGACGCGAGCGGGCATCTCGACGGCTGCACGTTGGCCATCGTGTGCGTGGGAACGCCCAGCGCGCCGGACGGATCTCACAACATGAGCTTCGTCGCTGAAGTGTCCCATCAGATCGCAGACCTGATCGGTCCCACTCGCACGACGGCGCTAACCGTCGTGTTTCGTTCCACGATGCGGCCCGGCACCATCGAGGATCTGGTTCTCCCGATTTTCGAAAGCGCATTGAACGGCAGGATGGAGCTCGTCGACGTCGTCTATAACCCCGAGTTCCTGCGCGAGTCGGTGGCGATCGAAGACTTCTTCAATCCGCCGAAGATCGTGGTCGGAACAAAGGATGGGGAACGGTGCCCGGTCCTTGACGAGTTGAACGCGGGCATCGCGGCGCCTGTCTTCTACACCACCTATCGTACGGCCGAGATGACGAAATTCGTCGACAACTCGTTCCACGCAGTCAAGATTGCCTTTGCCAACGAAGTGGGTCGCGTCTGCGACAAGCTCGGCATCAGCGCGGCCACCGTTCACAAGATTTTCGTGTCTGACACCAAACTCAACGTTTCACCGTACTATTTGCGGCCGGGCGGCGCATTCGGCGGCTCCTGCCTGCCCAAGGACGTTCGCGCGCTCCAATACATCGCAAGCGATGTCGGGGCGCATACCTGGCTCGTGGATTCGGTGCTCAGATCGAATGACGAGCACAAGAATTTCCTGTTTGAGAATTGCCTGAAAGCGGTCCCGCCCGGCGGACGCGTACTGATGCTGGGACTCGCCTTCAAGGAGAACAGCGACGATCTTCGCGAAAGTCCCAATATCGACCTGGCTCGCAAATTCCTTCGCTTGCACATCGGCCTGTCGATCTACGATCCGCACGTCGAGCCCTCGAAACTGCTGGGGCAGAACCTTGGCTATGCGTTCGCCAATTTGCCCGCCCTTCGCAAATTGCTGATCGCAAAGTCCGCCGCCGAATCGGAACTATTCGACCTCGTCATCGATACCCGAGGGTGGGCGAAGCAAATGGCGCTGAATGCAAAACGGGTCATTGATGTCAACACTCTCTCATGACGACATCGTTGTGCACGAATCCGAGCAAGCGGGCGTTGGCTCGGTTCGCGGCCGGGTCCTGATCATCGTCGAAAATCTTCCAGTCCCGTTCGATGTCCGAGTGTGGGCGGAAGCGACCACGTTAGCGCGGCATGGCTACGAGGTGTCCGTGATTTGTCCCAAGGGACCGGGCGCGCCGGCCTCGTTTGAGATGCTCGAGGGAATCGCAGTCTATCGCCATTGGATGCCTGCGGAAGGTCGCGGGGTGCTGGGTTACGTCATAGAGTACAGCGTGGCGTTGTTCTGGGAATTCGTGCTGAGCCTGAAAGTTCTGGCAACGCGAGGATTTGACGTCATCCACGCGTGCAATCCCCCCGATCTCATCTTCATCGTCGGTGCATTTCATAAATTTCTGTTCGGGAAGTCGTTTGTTTTCGATCACCACGACGTTAATCCCGAACTCTACGAGGCGAAATTTGGACGCCGTGGCTTTCTTTGGCGCGTCATGGTTCTACTTGAACGCGTCACATTCGCGCTGTCGGACGTATCGATCGCGACCAACCAATCGTATCGCACCATTGCGATTGATCGGGGCCGAATGAGTCCGGATCGTGTGTTCGTCGTGCGCTCCGCTCCGAACGTCTCCCGCGTTCGCTCACTTCCACCGGACCCTGCCTGGAAGAAGGGACGAAAGTATCTTGTCGGATATGTCGGTGTTATCGCGCGACAGGAGGGACTCGACCTGTTGTTGGATTCAATCAAGCACATCCGCGCGACACGGAACCGCGATGACATCCAGTTCGTGATCGTCGGAGGCGGACGGGAACTGGAGGAGCTCAAGACGCTTGCGATGGCGCTCGGACTGGACGACGTGGTCACGTTCACCGGCCGTGTCGATGACGACACGCTATTCACCATCCTATCCACGGCCGACGTCTGTGTGAATCCGGACCGCCCCAGCTCCATGAACGACATATCGACGATGCACAAGATCATGGAGTACATGACGTTGGGCAAGCCGATCGTCCAATTCGACCTCACAGAAGGCCGCTTTTCGGCGGGAGACGCATCGCTGTACGTGCCGAATGCGGACACCGCCGAGTTCGGCGACAAGATACTGGAGCTTTTGGAAGATCCGGCGCGGCGCGAAGCCATGGGCGCATTCGGTCGCGAACGAATTGGTGGCGAACTCGCCTGGCATCATGCATCGACGAAGCTTTTGACGGCTTATGAAAGAGTATTCAAACTGAGAGACAAATGAGGATAGCAACCTATCCCTTCGTATTTCAGCAGACGCCGAATTCCCGTTATCAGGTGGCCGGTGACGTTGCGCACCGTGGGTCACGGTCGCTCCGACGATACAGGCGTTAACGACCCGGTCGTTATCATCACATTTCGGTAGTTGACGGCAACGGTCTCGGGCGCCGACGACCGATAGATTCCGAACTCCCAATTGGTGCCGACCCCAAAACCCAGGGGCCCGCTGTAATTCACGACCGGTGCCCCATCGATCCAGACCTTCAGGTAGCCGGTCGTGTCGTTCGAGAATTGGGCCTGCACTTTCACGTCGTGATACTTGCCGGTCACGATCGGGTTGGGGTCGGTCCAGAGTGTCTTGGTGACGACGAAGCCTGCGCCGTTGCTCGGGTTCTTGCCCGGTGGACAGTAGCGTACGAGCACCTGCAGGCGATCGCCCTGCAGGTTCAGCGCGACCGGAGGAGAGGTTCCGACGCCCGAGGCGTCATCGTCGTTGTGCCACTGTCCGACGATGAACCAACCGGTCGCGCTGTTGACGAGCGCCCCGTTGCTGCCGTTCGGCTCCACCATGAGCTGGTAGCTGAGCGTGATGGGCGTGGCGGCAGGATAGGTCACCGTGGAATTGATCTCGGAACGATCCACGGACGCGCTGTCGTACCAAGCATGGTCGCCCTTGCGGACCTCGAAGCGCAGGGTTTGGGGGTCGGGATTGGTCAGACTATAGTTCTGGTCTGCAACGTGAACGCCGTAGCTCACGTCGCCGATCCGAAAGCGGGTTCGCGGCTTACCGGAGAATGAGTTGATCGACGAAGCAGCCGCTCTGCTGGTTGCTGTATTCCCATCGGTGCCGGCAGCACTGTAGGCCTCGGCGGACGGGCCCTCAGCCAACAGCGTTCTCTGACCACCTGCATTGGCGATGCTCGATGTCGATCCATTGGAGGTTTCCGCCACACTTCCAGTCAACGCAAAGATGAGGGGTAAAACTATTCTCATTGCCCATCCCTATTCGGTCCCGCGACCGCCGCAAAATGGCAGTCATACGCCAGCGTAACCCATTCAAATCTCGATGCAATTTATCGAGGGGCTTGATCGAAGGAAAATAAGGACTACCGCTAGGCGTCGGCTCGGGAAGAATGCATGATCAGCTAGCATCGCGGCGCGAAGCCCAGCGGCCAGCGAGTCTGCCTCGCCGGCGGTTCACGCTACATGGCAGTGGTGCCGATGGGACCCTTGTCTCGCTTGTTGACGCCGCCCAAGTGCCTCGACTTGGCGACAAGAGGTGTCAAAGCCGACATCAGCTCGTGAGTCTTCACCATCGGGGAATGATTTGCCTTCACATAGATCTGGCATCGCCGACTGAGCGTGTCGTATTCACCCGCGGCCATGTTCCAAATCTCACTCACAGATCTTGAAAGCATCAACTCGTCTTCAACCGAGGCGCCGAGAGCATGACGCTCGACAATCGCGTCCGGATCAACATGCCGGCGCGTCACGATGGGTGCGCCGACAGCGAGCGCCTCCAGAAATGCGTTTGAGAAGCCCTCGAAATCCGATGTACACAGAAGCATTGTCGCTTCTGATAAAAACTGTTGAACGTCGGCCCGCCGCACGTAACCGACCAATTCCACGTTCGGCAGCTGACGCAAGCCATCCAAGGCATCCCGCGTCGATTGATCGGTATTGGGCGACGTCATCCCCGCCACGCGAAAGTTGACGGCCGGCAACGCCTTGGCGATCCGAAAAAGTAACGGCAGATTCTTCGGATAGCGGAAGACACCGAGCCAGGCGACGTATCCGCGTTTGGCGCGCGGCAAAGGAGCGGCCGCGTCCTCCGCTATCGCAAACGGATTATGAAGGACATGGATTGGCTTGTCCGGAAAAAGCGCGGCCAACTTTCCGCGCTGATACTCATTCTGACAGAGAAATCCGGCAGTGCGATGCCGGGCCCACGAGTACGATATCCATTCATGAGCCGGAAGGAGCGCCTTGCAACGCTCATCGACATCAATGTCGCTTACGACGCGATAAACGAACGGAACCTTCAGTTGGTCGGCGACGAACGCCATGATGGCGGTATGTATCCCGCATACTCCCTGGACCAGGATGTCCGGCTGGTAGCTGCGGGCGGCTGCCAATACTTTCGGGATATACGAATAGAAATACTTCGCGACCCGAATCCCACGAGCAGGATCATAAGTTTCGATGAGCTTGATCTGCTGTCCGGAACCTACATGCTCCAGCGCCCCCTTCCAGGTGAGGACGGCGGTCTCATGACCGGCGTTCTGGAGCGCACGAAGCCACACTGCGAGCTCGATCGCCCAACCACCAATCGGGTAGTTCTCATCTTTCATCAGATAGGGGATGGAAAAATCCATCGAGAGAATACGCACCCGACACCTCGTGCTTAATGGGACCGCGCCATGAAGAGAAGCTCCGCGACGCCTAACCCGCGAACTCGGGACGTAGAGCTTCTCGGTTCGTGTAGCGAAGGGGCGAGCGTTGCCTTCACCGGGGGGCTCGATCGTCCCGTATCAAACCGACAATACGATACGCTCAATCTCACTTCCCTCCCGAAGCTTGGCTACCGTCTCAAATCTGTTTGCGCCGCTAAGCTGGAAGAGCGTGCCGTGATTGGTGCCGTTCAAAAGCGTTCGATTCACAATGAGGAACGAACCGGCACCGACCAGGCGGTCCCTCAGGTTGCCGACCGCGCCGCGCAACTGCGCTTCGTTGAAATAGCCATGATTGAGCAGATTTGACACGCGGATCGCGTTGAACCGGCCGCGTAGATGAGCAGGGTTAGGCGCCAGAATGTCATCCTCGGCAAAGCTCAACCGCGCGTCGTCGCGGGCATGCGGGTTCACCAGAAGGACATCTTTCACCCCTTCCCGCGTGTTCGTCAGGGGCAGCAGCACACCCGCAAGTGTGTTCAGCGCGGCGACCACGAATCCGGTGCCCTTGAGAAAATCTCGGGGACCATTCAGGTACCAGCGCACCGGACGATCGGCAACGATATGCTGAAGCACTTTGCCATCGCGATCGAGAAGGACCTCATATCCTGGCAACAGGCGCACGAGGCTCCCGCGCATGCACAGATCTGTCGCCAGGATATTCGCCTCGATGCCGGCGCGCGTCAGGGCATCCGCCCATTCGACGGAGGAGATTCCTGATGATACGCCGACGTCCATGATCTGGCTCGGCTTGCTACCAAGTTTCTTCCACTCATCGATAACGAGCTTATTGAGATCATCAAGGCGATGATGATCGGTGGTCTTATAGGTGCCGTTCCGCAGCCGGATCGAGGCAAAGAACGCCGCCTCCTGTGTTTGCGTAAACGCATCACCTTCCGTCAGAAAATTCCTTGCATTCAAAACCACGCCGCCCCCAAAACCTTCGGAGAAGCGCATCAGGACCGTCATATACTGCACCCTCTGCTCGGCTCGTCTCTCGGGATCGCTCGAACTCAATCGATTGAAGGCACACTGCTCCTGGTGCGCCCCGTTTCTCGCGATCACAAGCATAATCTTTTGGGTCGATACGCGGCTCGACCCTTTCGGATTACCCATTCTCGATCGCCGCAAAAGCCGGGCCAGCCGGCTCCGAATGCGCCGACCAAAGAGAGTTCTGCAGCCGTCAGGAAAGGGCTTGTCGAGCTGCACAAGCAGCGTGCGGCGGCGGATTGCACCGGCAGAGTCGGCGGCTTCAGCCGTTGACAACGTCCCTACCGGAAGGGCCGCCGTCTTGCTAGAAATCCTCGCATGGTCCAATCCACCGGCCGCCCGCGGAGCTCCCCGTCGATGATTCTCAACGTCGGCCGTATTACGTTGCTCGTCGTCATAGGAAGCATTGCAACCCTCCCGGCTTCGCGTGCACAGAACGGCGCGACCCCGGGCAGCAGCGGCGACTTTGAACAGCGCATGCAGCGTATCGTGAATGGACTGCGGGCTGACACCGCAGCCGCACCTCCGATGAACCTGGCTGATCGGATGAACGACCTGCACGTTCCGGGCGTCAGCATCGCGGTGGTTCACGGCGGCGTAGTCGAAGCTCGGGGGTTCGGGGTTGCCACCATCGGTGGTCCGCCTGTAACGCCTGACACTTTGTTCCAGGCAGCGTCGATCAGCAAACCGGTTACTGCCGTAGCGGCGCTCGCATTGGTTCAAGCCGCCAAGCTCGATCTCGATGGCGACGTGAATCTATCCCTTAAGACCTGGAAGCTCCCTGTCAACTCGTTCACCGATCAATCGAAGGTTACACTTCGACGACTGCTGAATCATTCGGCTGGTATAACCGTTCCATATTTTCCGGGATATCCTGCAGGCGCACCGATTCCGTCACTCAGCGACGTTCTCAATGGCGCCTCACTGTTGTGTCGCGACCTAAACCGGTTCCAGCCGTCAGCGCACGATTGGTTTGCACGATGCGGCTCTGCCAATACCGCGCCTGTCGTTGTCGATCACGAGCCCGGCACACGGTTCGAGTACTCCAGCGGCGCCTATACCATCGTTCAACAGCTGCTCATTGACGTGACCGGCACACCGTTTCCAAAGCTGCTTGAAGACCTCGTCCTCAAGCCGTTCGAGATGACCCACAGCAGTTTCCTGCAGCCGCTGCCCAAAAATGACACTCCAATGGCCGCGACACCCTACCGAGCGACCGGGGAGCCGGTGCCCGGCGGCCCGCATGTCTATCCCGAGCTGGCTGCCGCAGGATTGTGGACGACACCGAGTGACGTTGCACATTTTGCGCTCGGTGTGGTCCGCGCCTGGACCGGTCGAGATGCTCCCGTGCTGTCCCGGGCTACAGCTCTCCAAATGCTCACACCCGGCCTTGGCAACTACGGCCTTGGTCCGATTGTACTGGGAGTTGCCCCGCATCGACGAATTTTACATGCCGGCGTCAACGATGGCTTCGTCAGCTTGATGACGATGTTTGAAAATGGAGATGGCGCTGTCATCATGACGAACGGAGATCAAGGCGGAGAACTGGCCAACGAAATCATGCGCGGTATCGCGACCGAATACGATTGGCCGGATGGCCAGCCGAAGGCCCACTGACGAGTGGAGCTCCTGCCGTGGCTCGTCACTGAACTTCGTTGGCCGTCGCGTCCTCGCGCTGATATTCAGGCAATCCCACGCAATGCGGATCACCTTCCGTTACGCCCCGAGAACTCCCCATTCCCTCCGGACCTCAGCCAGCGTTCGATAGTATCCGGTCACAAACAACATCGCCGCATAACACACCAGAACCGCAGCCGGACCAACCACTGCAGCGACTGGAACCGGCGCTTGCAGCAGATCAAACGAAAACCGCACCAGCATTGCCGCCAACACCGAAGCGACCAGAATTAGTCCAAGGTTCTTCCAATCCTGCAACTTCGCGATCGGAGTGTTCATGACCTTTGAAAGTCTTCTCAGAAACAGAACATACACAACGAAGGTTGTGAGTACCGACCCGATCGCCGCCCCTGGCAAACCGTAGTACCAGACGCCGGCGAGGCTCGTTAACACGGCAAACGGAAGGATCGCAGCTTCATAGCGCATGTTGGCCGAACCCTGTCCAAATACATTGAGCAGGGTGGTAATCTCGGTCGAGATCAATGTCTGAATCAGATAGATGCGCAGCACTGGCGCGCCAGTCACGTACTCCTTCGTAAACAGAAACTGAATGACTTCTTCCGCAAAGACGAACAATGCCGCAATAGCGGGGAACATGACCGCACTAATGATCACGTTGCCCTGATTGTTCAGCCGTAACAGGTCTTCGTGGCGACCCAATGAATGGAAATGACTCATCTTCGGCAAGAGCAAATTCCCCAGCCCGCCCCTCAAGACTTCGAACGGCATAAGGAGCATGGTTGCGATTGAAAAAATGCCGAACATGCCCGACGAAAACATCGTCGCGACAATCCAGAGCTCCGCCTGTTTCCGCACACTCCACAGCAGGCCGGCCACACCAAACGGAAGGGCGTAGCGGAGCTGCGCGCGGAACCGCTCCTTCTCAATTGGAAACAGTCGAATGCCGCAGTAGCGCGCAATGAAGACGGCAAGAAGTACTACGCGCACGCTGGCAGCAATCAGAGCCGCGATTAACACTTCTTCAAATCGATGGAAAACGACGGCTGCGGAAATTATCAGCGCAGCTCTCAGCACGGATGAAGCCAGGATTGCTTGCGCTTGCCAGCGGATTCGCCCCACGGCGTTGGGCAGCACGTCCAGCAACAGGCCCAGATTCCAGACGAACAGGAACAGCACCAGCAACAACCCGTGGTCGTGCAGCAGATCCTTCATGCCCGATGGAAGAACGTGACGAAAGGAAAAAATCAGAAGCACCGCAACCATCGTTGCGGCGAGCAGGAACAGGACCGTCTGACCGACGTAAACCCGCCGTCCCTCTGCATCCAGCCGGACAAAGAAGAAGAGCAAGCTCCGGGGCATGTTGAAGGAGAACAACAGGGCCACCGTCGTTACGAGCAGCCAGAACAGCCGATATTCACCAAACGCGGTGGGACCAATCGTTCGCACCAGGACGATCGGCGTCAACAGCATGATGACTTGCTCGGTGTACTGTGCAGCCGAGAGCGCAATTCCTTGACGCAATATGGATGCCATGGGTCAGCGACCTCGCGACGGCGTGAGCAACCAAACGCCCAAATTGAGGTTTGCGTACGTTCCGAGAACACGATCAGAAATCACCGATGGACTCCAGAAACACAGGACAGGACGACAATCCCACAAAGCGAACAAGGGCCCGATGCCAATTGGCTTGCGCACGCCTCACCTCTCTTGAGCCACTTCCGGTCAATCTCGTATGACCAATCAATGCATCATATTGTCGAACCGTGGGCGGTTGAACCGACAATAAACTATCAATGCCCCCTCAGTCACACGGAGCTCAAGAGCGCATCCATGTCACAAGCGACCTTTTTCCAGGTGTAATGCTCCAGCATGACTTTTCGCGCGCTCAGGATCATGGAATAGCGAAGGCCTTCGTCCTCAATGAGCAACTTGATCGCAGCCGCGACATTC
Organism: Bradyrhizobium sp. ma5; assembly: GCF_042258955.1. NCBI lineage: Bacteria > Pseudomonadati > Pseudomonadota > Alphaproteobacteria > Hyphomicrobiales > Nitrobacteraceae > Bradyrhizobium > Bradyrhizobium sp. ma5. The sequence goes on along the minus strand of NZ_CP170156.1, from coordinate 3,601,403 downwards.
TCGGGCTCGTCGGCTCGCATGTAATCGACGCCTTCTCGCGCCATACCAAGCGCTTCGATACCCACTCCCGTAGAAACAACGGCCAGCCCCATGGCAAACGCCTCAAGTACCTTGTTCTTCAATCCGCTGCCAATTCGCATCGGGTTCACCATGATGGGGTACTCGGCGAGCACTGAGCAGATATCATCGACGAATCCAGTGAGACGAATGCCGTCGTCTCGCCGTGCCTCCTCGAGAAGCCACCCCTCCGCATCTTTGCCCACCACGCACCACTCAATTCCTGCGGGAGCCAGGTACGGTCGATAGACGTCCTGATAGAAGAAGCGAACCGCGTCGCTGTTTGGCTTGAAGGCGAGATTGCCCCAGAATGCCACTCCCCTCCGCTTGGCGACGCGCGCATTTGAGTCGAATGCGTCCATCAGGTCGGGCGAGACACCGTTCGGTACCGTGCTCACGTTCGCGGTTCTGCCGGACAGCCTGCAAACCGTATCGGAATCGGCATCATTGACTGTGGTGACGTGGTCGAACCAAACGGGCAGACACGCCTCCGCCCTTGCGCGACGCGCGAGCATCAGGCGCGCGTCGAGACGCGTTCTCAGCTGCGCGGGCCATGGCGGAAAGAACTGCATTTGTCTGGTCAACGTCAGCACTTCGCTGTCGATGAGATCGAACAGTATTTTCTTCTCGCTCGAAAACGGTCGGACGAATTCTGCAAGTACGAGGCAGAAAACAATCATGTGATCGATACTGTTCTCTTCGCAGAAGCCAGCTATCGCTTTGGTAACCGTTGAAAAGTGATCCGGATAAGAGAGCGAGAAGTAGTCTGAATCATTTCGACGGAAGTGCCTCTTCAGTGAGGGCCTGTGAGCCGGGAACTTCGGCGTTTCCGCAATCTTTTTGAAGACATCGGACAAGCCAACTAGGCTGCTGGTAGATTCGTCCGTCGAACTGAGGTTTACCGTCAAAAGATACAGTTCATGCCGCTTCGCCAATTCGCGGCACAAGTGCCACACGCGTAGATCATGCCCGTTGGTCAGGCTTGCGAGCGGTTTATGCGTTACAACCAGGATGCGCGTCACGGGAATTCATTGACCTTCGACTGAGATAGGCGGAGCCAGACACAGCATGATGCGACTAGACCCTTGACCCATCCAGTGGAGTCGAGCTTTCGGGGTCGGATTTGAGCCCATTTGGCTCTCCCGCGCAACGGGAGGTGGCGCGCCCAATGGAGCGATCGGTCTCGCTGCGTTGCTCTTTGTGAGTAGTACTTGGACGGCTCGTGTAAGCCAGGAGAGGCTGGATCGGTGACTGCCGCACCGTTCGCTCACAAACGCTATGCCGTGCGCGACGGGGATCGGGACACCGGCGCAAGCCCTACTGGGGCAGCGGACATTCATCGGGAATGATGAAGAAGTTTCCTGTGAAGTTCTTGAGGCCGGACCCGGCAGGCTTGAGCACGCCATGCTCATAGCCGTACATGCGATAGCGCTCGCCTTCGAACATCGCTCGAATCTCGTCGCGGTTCTCGGGCTTCCATATCTCGCAGAAGATGAGCGGCCGGCAGCGCCTTATCAGCTCCATGCCCCCTTTCAGCACCTCGGCCTCGAATTCCTCGACATCGATCTTGATCGCGTGCACATCCGTGCGCGTCTTGAGGTCCGGAACGTCGTCGAGCGGCTCTATCTTGATCTGGAAGCGGATGCCTTCCTTGTATTCGGAGTGCCCGTCGTCGACCTGGCACAGCGCGTGTCGCTTAATGCCGCCTATCACAGGCATGATCATCGGAAGTGCTGCAGCCTGGCGGCCCAGACCGCATTCGTGAACCGTCACGTTGGCGAGCGTATGCTGCGCGACTACGCGCGTCAGACTCCTGAAGTTCTCGGGCCCCGGCTCGAACGCATGGACCCGGGAGCCGGGCTTCGTTGCCGCCAGAAAGTAGGCCGTCACCCCGATATTGGCGCCGATGTCGAGGATTACGCCGTCGTTCGGCACCATGTTGAGAAAGTACAGGAAGTCGGCTTCGTAACGGAACGCCTTTATCGTAGCGATGCGCGCTTGAGCGACAAAGAAAAGGTAGTTGTCAAATCCGAGCGCGCCGATGAGCAGGCGCTGCGTGAGACGCTTGAGCGGTCCTATCACTGGAGCGCTCCCTGCCAGTTTGACCGTCGCTGCGCTCCACCGAAATTCTTCTGTCCCCGCGCGCACGAAGCTCCCCTCGGGTCGTAGAACACTTCGCCGTGCTTGATGAACGCGTGTGACAGTGCCGTGTTCATACGGCGCCCGCCGGCACGGTCACACGAGAACGGGATATTGATCATTTCGGTCGGGCTGTTGCCAACCGCCCTCTCCCGCTCGGACATAGTCACGCTGGAATCCATCACAATTAGGAACGATGCGAAGCTAAATATCATCATTAGGCGGGCTCGGTCGCTTCGTTGCAAGAAGATCACGGGCTCAGCGACGGAGAACAGGAGTTACCTCCACCGGCTTGTCGCCGCGGTTGCGGTGCCGGCGTGAGGCGGGGCCTCGAGGGGGCCCTGGAGCCCTCGGACCTGCCTCGTATTGCACCAGCGTCAGGTCGCCGAGGCTTACCTAAGCGACAATTCCATCAGCGATGACCGGTTGTAATCAGCAGCTCATGCCGAGTTTTGGCCCACGCGCGAAGACAGGCGCGCCAGGTTAACCATCATCGCAATGAGAGGGAACAGGTACATGTTCTCGAACGATGGAAATACCTCCCGCTCGGTAAACATGCTTATTCCATAGCCGACGATGCACGCAAACAGGGCCCAATACAGGTCGTTATGCAACCGTCGGCCGACACGCCAGGCGGTTGATATTCCGACGCACATAAAAACGAGAAGAATGCCGGTCGCGATCGCTCCACAGTCGAGAAAGAAATCGATAATTGCGTTGTGCGCATGAGTAGCCTGTATAAGCGTTCCCGTGTACCAGGCTTCGCTGGTTATGATTCCGGACCGACCCGCGCCGAACAGAAACAGGCCGAGATCACTCGTCCATTCGTTGAGCACCGGTATCCAAATGAAATCTACACGGCCAGTCAGCAATTCGTCAGCCGACACCTCCGAAGTCCCATCGAAACCAATGGAAAAGATGGCGTCCATGGTTGGCGCGATCCAGAGAACGGATGCGATGGCCACCATCGCGGCGCCGGCAGCCAGGACGGCAAACTTGCGCTTGTAAATCAGAATAAGAACGTAGGAGCCCACAACGGTCAGAAGCGCGCTGCGCGATGAGAGTAGAAGGAGCCCCAAAAGCGACAAGGCGACGGGCACCATCCAGAGTGGGCTACGCGTAAGTGCCTTGTATAGCAGCAAAGGCGCCGTGCAGATGTATATCGTGCCCATCGTGTTGTAGTGGATGCCGAAGTAGGCTTCACACAAATCGTTAACGGCAGCCCGCCCCGAAAGTGCGGCCGATGGATTCATGGCGGCGACGAATATGAAGCTCGCCGATAAGACGAGAATCGAAACGCAGATTGCGTTGACGACTGTCTCAATCTCCGAAAACGAACGACATCGCTTCAGAATGAACAGAAACGGCAGTATGTAGAACGCCGGAACCATGCCGTATGACATGATGTAATCCAGATAGGAATCTGGAAATACATCAGGGAGACGCTCATGAAGCAGAGGAGCATTCGAGACTGATCTAGCAAAGGCAATGATGAAGGTTACGAAATACAGCAAGAGAATGCGGATGGACGTCCGTTCGATTTTGTCGGTCGCTGATAAGAGTGAAACTCGGAATAACAAATAGACCAGCACTCCCGCTGACAACAGGTTGAAGGGTTTGCAGCCCTGTATGCCTAACAGGTTCGAATTGATGAACGGCACTCGTTGAAATGGCAGTATGAAAATGACCGCCAGAAAAAGCCATTTTACCCTTTGGTCGAGCGAGTACGCAGACGCGCGATGATAGGGAGTTCCGCCACCATATCTTACCGCAACGGTCATGACGAGCCCGCTCCCTGCGTTTCAACGCGATCGAGCGCGAGTGCACGGTTTCTCGGTGTGCAGCGGCTCCCAAGCCACTGAAAGTCACCTCGAGCGAGCTTGAGCGATTCTATCGACATGGCACAACGCGTCGAATCCGCGCCCAGTCTTCATTCCCGGCCGGCAGCGTGACGTCTTCCGAACTGATCATCCGATGGCGCCTGCCCGCCGGCTGTCCAACACAGTGCATCTCAAGCATTTCCGAGAATGGCAGTTCTGCCCTCACCCCGAACCCGTAAGGCGCACTGGCCTGGTCTTCGACGTTTCAGATTGATGATCCGGTCGAACTGCGTCCGAGACAGGCCACTCGGCTCTATCATCGTGTCCGAGCAAGTGGTCCAACGCAGCGAAGCGCATGTGACCATCCATCAGATCCTGCAGCACCGCGAAGGCGAGGCCGAGAAGCAGCCCGCCAAGGAGCGCTATTCCAAGTACATTCTTGGGCTTTGGCGAAGCGGCCCTCAGAGGAGGCAACGCTTGAGTAATCAGGCTCGCAGCAAACACCGGCGAGGACTGCTGTCGCGTCGCCTCAAGCCTGCGCAGCATGTGACGAAAATTGTCATAAGCGCTCTTGGCCGATTCAGCCGCTGCCGCCAACTTGTCCATATTGGCGGCGGAATCCGGCGCATCCTTCTTGCTTGTACTGAAGTCCTCGAGTGCCTTTTGCGCAGCTGCCGCTTGAGTGCTCAAGCCATTCAGTCGATCTCGGACCCACGTCTCATCTTGCAGCGAGCCCCCTTGGTCCATTTGATGCGTAATATACTTTTCTGCGACGGCGTTCAGAATCTGCGCTGCCCGATCAGGGTTCTTGGAACTGAAGGTGAGCTCGACGAGGTAAGTCGGGCCGATGCGCTTGGCGGTAAGCCTTTGTCCGAAGGATTCCACGGCGTAGCGCATGGCGCTACCTTCGCCTTCCGGTCTAGTCCAGCCGAGCAACCGGGATACGGAAAGCGCGCTGCTACCCTGCCCGCCCGCAAACTCCGGATCCTGCGCAAGGCCGAGCCTCTCGATCACGGCACTGGCGATGCTCTCGGACCTTATGATTCCGATCTGGCTCTCGACAATCGTTGCGACTGCTGCAACGTCGCCGGGGGTCGCTTTCGAATCTACGATAAGTTGCGCCTTGGCGGTAAACGTGGGCACCGCCATGATGAGGTAGAGCACGGCAACGCAAAGCGCTGCGCAACACACCAGGAACATGGTCAACAGGCGTCGCCGTACGAAGGCAAACACCGCTCGCACGGAAATGACCGACGTAGGACGAAATTCCGGCGGCGGCGGATCGTCCCGGTTCATCCAACTATCCGTTGTATTCTGTAGCATTTTCATACCAGCGCTGATGATTGCTGGCCGAAACCGCGCGAAGTCGCGGCCTCAACCTGTGATAGACGAGGACCGCGATATGAGCCGAAGTCATGCTGGCGACGGATTCGGCAGCGGTCATGGCCAGTGAGGCCATTAACCGGCCCGACGGCACCTGCTGAATTCACCCGGCTGCCATGGACCGGATGCGCCGGAAGGTTGGCGGAGGCCGGCAGCCCGGTGAAGAACGCATCGTTCATGGCACTCTACGGCCCAATCACGCATTTCCTGCTGAATCAGTACATTCCGGGTCACAGGTTGGGAAAGGCAATAAATGGGTAATTACGATGGTCCATTGAGCCGCGGCACTACCGGACTAAATTCGAGTGGCGATCCGCGCGTTCGCACATCCCAATGGATCTGATGCAACTTCGAATTGACGATCAACAGGGCCGATCAATCGAAAATGCGGGCGGGAAGCCCTGCCTCGCAGCAAATGAGGGAACCAACCCCGGTTTGCCGATCGTCCGCCTCGATGGCGACCCGAGCGTCAGCGATGTTGACGTGTTGGTACGCCGACAGATTCCGAGGGCTTTATCCTGGTGACCACGTCGCAGAAAGTTGCCGTCATGCCGAACTCCACACCGCGCAAGCGTTTCAGGCCCAGTATCCTGGACAACGGCCTCGGCGGTTACATCAAATGGGGCTTGGTCGCCCTCGGCGTGGCGATTTCAGTGACCCAAGCGAAAGCCGAGTATCTCGTCAATGTCGGAGATGTGCTGGAGGTCGCGGCCGCGGGCGTGCCGGAGCTGCGATCTCGTGCGGCCGTGCAGACGGACGGGAACATATCGTTGCCGCTCGTCGGAGTGCTTCAGGTAGCCGGACTGAGCTTGCCACAGATCCGAGCCAAGGTCGGCACCGCACTGGCGAACAAGGTGTTTCGACAGAGAAGTCCGGAAGGGCGCGAAAGCGTCATCGTGATCGATGCAGATGAAATCACTGCAACTGTGGCGGACTACAGGCCGATCTACATCAATGGCGATGTCTCGAAGCCGGGCCAGTATCCTTACCTTCCGTCGATCACCGCACGTCAACTCATAGCGGTAGCGAGCGGTTACGACATCATGCACGTGAGAATGAACAATCCTTATCTCGATCTGGCGGACATGAGAGCCGAGTACGGATCGCTCTGGACGGAATTCGCCAAAGAGCAGGCGCGCTTGTGGCGTATCAAGACGGAACTTGGAGAGGCGACCCAGATCGCTCCGAACGCTGCGAAGGAGGCACCGATCGCTCGATCGGCGATTTCGGAAATCTTCAATGCTGAAACGGAGTACCTGAAGGCGAAGCAGAGTGACTATCAGCAGGAGAAGGAGTTCATCCAGCGCGGCGTTCGGCAGGGAGACGAGGAAGTGCGCGTGCTGTCCGAGCAGCAAAAGCGGGAGGAAGAGGGATTTCAGTCGGACCAGGAAGAGCTGCAAAAGGCGCAAGATATGTTCGCCAGAGGCACCCTGACCAGCCCGCGCGTCACGGATGCGCGTCGGGCGGTTCTGCTGTCGTCAACCAGGAAGCTGCAGACCTCCGCGCAGCTGCTGCAGGTCAAGAAGCAACAGGATGATCTCGTCAGAAGGCTGACAAAGCTCGATGACCAGCGGCGACTTGACCTGCTGCGCGAGCTGCAGGACACGAGCTTGAGGCTCAACCAGGTTCGCGAGAGACTGCAGGCCGTGGGTGAGAAGATTCAGTACACCGCGATGGTTCGATCACAGCTCGTGCGAGGAAGCGGAAGCAAGCCCGACATTACCATTGTCAGGAAGGGCAAGAACGGGCCGGAACAGATTGCCGCGAACGAAGACACCGAGTTGCAACCAGGCGACACGGTCGAGGTCTCCTTGCGATACCAGGATCTTCCCGACGTGCCTTCCCGAAAGCTGAGCGGATTAGGCTCATCACCGGCGACGGGCCGAACTGCGGTGACGGAGGCTGATCCGCTTTCAGTCGGCGTCAGATGATGAGGTCGGTCCGCTCGGTCACGGTTGCGAGCTGATCGGCCAGGCGCGGCGCGTGTCCGCAAATATCAGCGATGCAGCGCGTCCAGCCGAGCTTTCGCTTCCTTGATTCCTGCGGCATCGGCCTTGGCATACAGGGCTCTTGCTTTGCTCGCATCGCCGCGGGTGCCGTAAGTTCCCCATTTCGCCAGAACCAACGGATCGTAGGTTTCTGCCAGCGCGAAGCTCGCCTGAGCGCTGCCCATCTCGACGGCGCGCTCAAGCACAAGCCGCGCCGCGCCCACATCGCCCTGCCGGAGCAGGGCATTTGCACGCAGGATCAACCCTGCGGCCTCTGCAAGCTGCTCGGAAGCAGGCTGAGCGACAGCGGGAGCACGCGCCTGAGGCACTTGCTCGGTTATCGGATTGGCAGCCACTGCGATCGAGCCGGACTTGTCCGGGCCGGACGAGCCGGTCGTCAAGGCATCTGACGCAGCGCTAGTCTCCTTGCGCCCCTGTGCCTCATACGCCTGGATCGCGCTCCGCGACAGGAAGACGTTCTGCGCCTTCGCGCCTGCGCTCTCGGCGCGCAATTGCCTCAGCTCGGCAGCACCGGCTTCTGTTGCCTTCTTCTGCAGCAAGACCTCCTCGCTTGCCTTCGCGGCCTTCGCCGCCTGGACCTCACTATCGCGACGCGCTGCCGCCAGGTCCTGTTCCAGCCGCACCGACCGCTCGTGTTCCTTTTGCAGGTCCGCCGCGCCATTCTTCCCCGCGGATGTCAGCCGGGACAGGTCTTCGACCGCTTTGGCTACCAGTGCCGTCTTGGACTCGACATCGCGCCGCGCCGTCGTCAGATCCTGCTCCAGCCGTGCGGATCGCTCGCGCTCCTTTTGCAGATCCACAGCGGCGGTCTTGCCGGCTGTTTGCAGCTTGGATGTTTCCTCACCTGCCTGCGTCGCCAGCGCGGCCTTGCTCTCGAGATCACGTCGCGCCGCCACCAGATCCTGCTCCAGCCGCGCGGATCGCTCACGCTCTTTCTGCAGGTTCGCTGCAGCGCCCTTGACCGCTACTTGCAGCCGTGTGGCTTCCTCGCCTGCTTGCGTCACCAGCGCGATCCTGCCCTCGATATCACGTCGCGCCGCCACCAGATCCTGCTCCAGCCTGTCAGCCCGCTGACGTGCAGCTTGCAGCAGATTCTGCGCCTCCGCCGCGCCGTTCTCCTTCTCCCGTTTCAATTGGGCTGTTTCATCGCTTGCCTTCGCCGCCAGTGCGGCTTGCACTTCGACATCACGGCGCGCCGTCGCGAGGTCCTGCTCCAGCCGGGCCAATTGTGCGTCGGGTGAGGCCTTGTGAGCTGAAGCCGCGCCGCCTTCAGCCGCGCGCCTGAGCTCCGCTACTTGTTCTCCAGCCTTAAGGGCCTGCGCCTCGTATGCGTAAATCGAGCTGCGTGCCTGGGAAAGCTCCAGGGACATCGCGTCGACCTTCGCCCGCGACTGCTTTAGATCGACGGACACGGCTTCCACCGACAGCTTCTGACGCGAGACTTCCTCGCCCGCCTTTGCCGCCAGTGCAGTCTGGGCCTCCAGGTCACGCCGCGCTACCGCGAGATCCTGCTCCAGCCGCGCGGACCGCTCCTCCTCTTTCTGCAGATCCGGCGTTCCGCGATCCCCCGCGGCTTTCAGGCGGGACGCTTCCTCGCTCGCTTTCGTTGCAAGCGCCGTCTGAGTCTCCAGATCACGCCGCGTCGCCGCGAGATCCTGATCCAGCCGCGCAGACCGTTCGCGCTCCTGCTGCAGGGATACCTCCAGCTTGGTTGCGCCGCTCTCGCCCGCCGCCTTCAGGCGGGACGCTTCCTCGCTCGTTTTCGTCGCCAATGCGGTCTGGACCTCCAGATCACGCCGCGCCGCCGCAAGATCCCGACCCAGCCGCACAGATTGCTCGCGTTCCTGCTGCAGGTCCGCCGCGTCCCTCTCCCCCGACTGCCTGAAGCGGGACGCCTCCTCGCTCGCTTTCGTCGCGATCGTGGTCTGTGTCTCGAGTTCGCCTCGCGCGACCACGAGGTCCTGCTCGAGACGTGCGAGCCGCTCCGGGTCGCGATACGACCCGGTATCACTCGCGGTCGCTTGCCCGAGTTCGGCCAGCTCTCCTCCAACCGCACGGACTTGAGCCTCGTAGGCCTGGACTGCACTCCGCGCCAAGGAAAGGCCGTGCGCCGGCACTCCGCCTCTTGCAGGCACTTGGCTCGTCTCGGCCGCGCCGATCTTGCCCGCTCGCTTCAGCTGCAAAACCTCCTCGCCTGCCCGTGCCGCCAGCGCGGTCTGGGTCTCGACGTCGCGTCGCGCCGCCGCGAGATCCTGTTCCAGCCTTGTTGCCCGCTCACGCACTTGTTGCAGCGCATCCTGCCCCCCCTCGCCACCCTGCACGGCCTGCTTCACCCGGGCGGCATCTTCGACGGCCTTACTGGCCAGGGCAGTCTGGACCGCGACGTCGCGTCGAGCCGCGGCAAGATCCTGCTCCAACATCTCCGCCCGCTCGCGCTGTTGCTCGATGCGCTGCAACAAGCCTATGTCAAGCCTTGCAGTCGAGAGCTCGCAGGACAGGCTCTTGCCCAAATCGGGCACCTGGTCCGAGGGAGGCCCGCTCTGGTCGCGCGCTCCCTGTACTGTCAGCATCGGCCGCTCGGTATCGCCTTCGCCCCGCGGCGCGACTTTGGAATTGCCGTCCTCCGCCGCAGTGGCCGAATTGGTATTGCGAACGGCCATCGTTTGCCGCGCATCCGCGGCGAGACGGACCGGATCGGGCGACGCCCGTGTCGTTTCGGGTACCCACGCGGTTGCGAGCATGGCGACGGTCGTCGTCCACAACAGCACGGGCTGTGCAACACTGAGCAGACGTCGCGCCGGTGCGCCTGCGATGTCGCAGGCGGGGCTTACTTCGTCATCCAGGAGAACCGTGCGATCCATCCGTAATCACCTTTCGTATGGCGACACGATCTGTCGAGGTGAGGCGTCAAGTCCCCTACCCTCGGCGCGAGGCCCCGCATTGAGGCCCTTTCCAGACAAGGCCGTGCGTCACGGCTTTACGTAGGACCAACCCTTCTCCTGCAGCTCCATCACGCGCACGACGCCGGACTTCACCACCTCCGCTTGACGAATGATCGGGATGTCCTTCTTCTCGGCACTATGCATTTTCTCCTGCGTATTGCCGCAGGCCTTGAACGAGATTTCCGGCGTACTTAGCGCCATCTCCTCAATTCGGGACTTCACCGGCGACGTGTCCTCGCGGAGCATGTGCAGGCCGGGTCCGAATGTGACCACCTCGATCTTCACCTTCTCGCCGAGATCCTTGTAATACTGTGCGACGTTGGTCGCATTGTTGAGTGCGAGATTCATGGCGGCAGGGTCGTTCGTATTCACTTGCAGGATCAGGTTGTGCGCCTTGGCGTTGGTTGGAATCCGGGCGTTAGCGTTGAGGATGGATCGCTCTTTTCTGTGAGCGGTCTCCTTGCGCGCAACATGGGCCTTTCGCGCACCATGATCACTGTCCGCAGCGGTGTTCGTTATCATTGGCGTCCAGTAACGTCCGCCGCCCTGCTCAGCCGCAGCGTAGGGAGCGGCAAGCAGGATCGTTGCGGCTCCGATGGTAGCTATCGTCGCAATATGCTGAAACACACGCATGGTACCTCTCCTATTGAACACACGTCATCAAATCCTCTATCCGTTGCGCTTGGCGGCCGGTTGCGGCCACTTGCAGGCGGCGGAGATCTTCGCGCGCACCGCATCCAAACCACCCAACGGAAACACCGCGTCCAGCGCGTCACCCGTTCGGGGGGCAAGGTGAATAGCGAGACTTCCGCCGTCCGGAAGGGACTGCAGCAAGCGCGCTACGTCGCCACCGAACGCTACGCCCGTCCCGGACGCCGGCACGGTTGCATTGATCTGCTGTGGTTGACCGTCGTTGATACGATAGGCGAGCGCATATCCGTCGGTGCGACCGGACACGCGGGATCCTCCGACGATCAATTCGCTCCGTCCGCCACGGCACCGGATCGAGAGCGTCATTCCGCTTTCGCCGATACCATCGCGAGATGCCGTCGTGGCGGTGGCAACGGGTGAGTAGTCGAGAGGCGATGTCGTCAGGCTGATGACCCAGTTGTTGAGCTGGTTCGGCTGGGACGGCGTTGACGTTCGCGACAGCTTCTCGGAGCACTCGATCCCTTCCGGGCGCTCCATGGAGGAGCAACCACGAAGCTGAGCAATGCGACGAGGTCCTTCCGCCTGTGCCGAGGCAATACCGGTTGCCAGCAAGAATCCAGCCACCATCCGGATCGCCGCGCGTCTCATTGCGATGGATTTGTGGCGGCGCGCGGCCCGCGATCAAGCCATGCCTGCGCCGCAGAGAAACGCGTCAGGCCGGGAACGGTCGCCGCGAGATTGATCGTCTTCCACTTCTGGTCGAAGCCAGGCTGCTGCAGCTTGTCGATCCGCGAGAACAGGGACTCCACGAAGCGCGCAATGCGTTCGTAACGGTTCGACTTGACCGGGAAGTTAAAGGCCACCAGGGCGGTCGGCACCGCGATTGTCGCGACGCGCTCGCCCGGCTTGATAAGATTGGGGTACTCCGCGGCCTCTAGCGAGGCGGGAAGATAGAAGTCCTCAAACTTTTTGTCATAGGGGACGGGCAGGAATTTGAATCCGGGCTCCCAGCGGCCGCGCACGAACGCGTCCACGGGCTTGGAGGTGATGAAGACGACCGCGGCCATCTCACCTTTGCGCATCTGCTCGAGCGCGACTTGATGAGGAATGAAGGTCTTTTCCACGTCGAGACCAAGGCGGCTGAAGATCAGCGGTCCCGAATAGGCCGCGGCAGTCCCCAGGTTGTTGAAGTTGACCTTCTTTCCAACGAGATCGCTCAGACTCTGAATCTCGGGACGGACGAAGATATGCAGTTCGGACGGAAACAGGTTCAGCACGTAGGCCAGCCGTTGCTGGATGTCCGGCACCTGGCTCTTGTATTCATCGAGCACGTCGGAATTGATGATGGCGGCATCGATGCCGCGCAAATACAGCAATGAGTTCACGTTCTCGGTCGGACCGCGTGTCACGACCGGCAAGACGTGCAGCTTGTCGCCGTCGTCCACAACGCGCGCCATTTCGGCCGCGAGGCGAATAGGTGCGCCCTCGAGCAGGCCACCGGCGAGGCCGATAGTCCAGGCATTCATCGTCACTTGCGGCTTTTCTGGCTGAGGTTCTCGCCGCAACTGACGAGATGCAGCAGGTTGCGCCTGCACACCCACGCTGAATAGCGGAATGCTGGTGAGCACCAGCATCGCGAGCACGAGCAACGGAAGCAATCCACCCCTTCCGGTCGATGGCACTGCTGCGCTTGTTTTGCCCATCTGGCTCTGCCCTCGCCAATCCGAAATTTCCTCGTAGTTTCGTGCAGTTCGCCCTCGCGCGCTATTTCCCCTTGGAGGAGCCCCCTAACCATTCCGGATTATGCGCTGTGGCTACCCGGACCTGACGGAGGGATCGATCGGCCGGTGCATCACCACATGCCGGGGACACCGTCTGGCCGCTGGGACCGCAGCAGTTCGCCACACCGATCAAAATGCGCGCCGGAATATCCACGGACGCACGGTTTCGCCGTGCTAGTGTCATGGCAGTCGCCGGCACCGTCGATCGCGGCCCCCGTCGCTCGACTGGTCTTTGAGCGCGGACACGATAGGACCTGAGGCATCGATGGATCGACGAATTATTCCCCTGATCATGTGCGGCGGCGCAGGGACGCGGCTCTGGCCGGCGTCGCGCGAGGTGCATCCGAAGCAGTTCCTGTCGCTGTTCGGGGCGCGCTCGACCTTCCAGGAGACGCTGCTGCGGGTCTCCGACGCCGGCCTGTTCGAGCGGCCGATCGTCATCACCAACGAGGCCTATCGCTTCATGGTGCTGGAGCAGCTCGCCGAGATCGGCCGCGAGGCCGATGTGCTGCTGGAGCCGATGCGCCGCGACTCCGGGCCCGCGATCGCGGCCGGTGCCGCATTCGCACAGGGCCGTGACGGCGAAGCGATCGTGCTGGCGCTCGCCGCCGACCATCTGGTGCGGGATACGCCGGCCTTCGTCGCCGCGTGCCGCGGCGGATTGGTGGCTGCCGAAGCCGGCCGCATCGTGACCTTCGGCGTCAAGCCGGAACGGCCCGCCACCGAATACGGCTATATCAGCCCGGGCGAGGTGGTCGCCGGCGAGGTGCGCGCGGTGGCAAAGTTCGTCGAGAAGCCGGATGCCGCGACTGCGGCAGGCTATATCGATGCGGGCTATCTCTGGAACAGCGGCAACTTCATGTTCCGCGCAAGCGTGCTGCTCGACGAGTATCGCAATGTCGATACCAACAGCATTGCGTCGGTGGAGCAGTCGGTCACTGCCGCGACGCGCGATCTCGGCTTTGTCAAGCTCGATGCGTCGGCGTTCGGCGCGGCGAAGGCGATCTCGATCGATTACGCCGTGATGGAGAAGACCGCGCATGCCGCGGTGGTGCCGGTGGCGTGTGGCTGGTCCGACATCGGCTCATGGCGTCAGGTCTGGGAGCTCTCCGACAAGGACAATCTGGGCAACGCGGCGCGCGGCGCGGCGGTGTTCGAAGACTCCCGCAATTGCAACGTCTCGACCGACCGGGCCCTGGTCGCGCTCGAAGGCGTCGACGACCTCGTCGTGGTGGCGACTCAGGACGCCGTGCTGGTGTCACGTCAGAAGGACGCCAACGGGCTGAAGCGGCTGGTCGCAAAATTGAAAGTGGCGGCGCCCGGGGTGACCGAGAACCACATCAAGGTGCATCGCCCCTGGGGCTCCTATCAGTCGGTCGACAATGGCGACCGCCACCAGGTCAAGCGCATCATCGTCAAGCCGGGCGGGCGGCTGTCGCTGCAGAAGCACCATCACCGCTCCGAGCACTGGATCGTGGTGCGCGGCACCGCGCAGGTCACCGTCAACGAGCTGGTCAAGACGGTGCACGAGAACGAGTCGATCTACATCCCGATCGGCGCGGTGCACCGGCTGGAGAACCCCGGCAAGATCCAGCTCGAGCTGATCGAGGTGCAGACCGGCAGCTATTTCGGCGAGGACGACATCATCCGCATCGAGGACGACTACCGGCGCAGCTGAGGCGAGCCGGTTGCAGTGCCGGCTCGCCACCGGCCTGTCCGCATCCGAGTGCGGCACGCCGCGTGATCTCATGATCTGCACCATGCGCCCGATTAACCAAGATCAGCGAGTGGCAACGCAATTGCTCGAGTTGATCTTGAGTCAGGGTGGCTCCGCGACGGCGTTGCGCACATTTCACGCTCGACGGAATACCTCGGAATTTCCAGCCCACTCTCTGCAAAGAAGGGTAACTAATCTACATCCGCTTCATTGCAGCGGGAGCAAATTGTTCATTGCACGCCTTCGATCGCTCGCAAGATGCGGACCAAGGCATCTATTTTTATTGCGGGAGGCCTTATGGTGCTGGATAGGTCGCGCCTCGCGCGAGACCGGTGACGATGCGAGTACGCATCGCGAGACGCTGATCCGCGCCGTTCCGTGCAGAGAAGCTATTCGGTGCGCATCGTCACCTTCCAGCCAGGAATGGTTGCGCAAAGCCACGACCGAAATCATTGAAGCGGCGCAGAGACAGCGGCGAGATTTTCCTGGCTCTCTGCAATTTTGTTGGGAATGGCCGGGGGCTGTCTGCCCATTGCCGGTCTCGCATGGAGACGAAGATGACCGACGAGCAGTTGATGCGCCTGAAAGTCTACGGGAACAATGTCCAGCGCTATCGCCGCTTGCTCAGGGGCAACCTAACCGAACAAGAGAGGGAGTTCGTCGAGCGGCGCCTCACCGAAGAACAATTGGCGATCCAGAGTCTGAGGACGAATGGCCTCGTACATGGCACGTCGAAGGTAATGTGAACGGGTTACCTCCTCCGCAAGATCATGACATCGCGCTGATTTTGACCGCAGTGTCGGGCGGCAGCATGTGAACGAAGAACTAGCGTCTTGAGAAGTTGCTAGCTTGTTCCAGAGGCTCACCACGCAATGGCGGTCCTTAACGCTCGGCAATCACAGTCGGATTCCGCAATGGCTTAGCTTGTTCCACGAAGGTGTCGCCCAGCCTCGTTCCCCGAGGTCTCATTCTGTTCATATACCTTACTAGGTAACACAGGCGTCATTTGTTCGCGGTCTGTTTCGCCGACACGTCGCAAAGGCAGTCGATCACCGCCAAGCCCGAGCATTGACCGCAGGCGCCGATAGAGCGTCGGTCAGCGCCTGCTTGATGTGTTCGGCCTGCTCTTTCGTCAGCTTCTCGGCAAAACGGCCACCTCTTTCGAGCTGCGCCGGCCCCTTGAGTTCTCGATCATAGACCATCCAGTCGGTGCTTCCCTTCCGAACCAGGAATCTGGACTGTACATGTGCGGTGAAGTTCAACCATGCCTCCCAATCGGTCAGTCCCGCCGGTCTCAAAAATACACAGCCGGGGACGGTTTATTCCTAACTGGGACACTGAAATTCCCAGCATTGCCTAGACTGCAAGGCCTATGCCGATACACCCCGATTTCCGCGAACCACGCCGCGGCCTCAAATATGGTAAAGACCTCGAGGTGGTCGACCTTCCGAAGTCGCGCCTTGTATGACGTCGAGCCAGACAGTTCTCACAGCTCGGCCATCCGCGCTGCGGGTTCCGCTCGATGTCACCAGCTATTGCCGCGAGCTTGGCCCGTGCGGCCCTGTAACTCATTCCAGGATGAGAGCGATCGCGGGCGATCGGCCGAGGCCGGCGTTATGGCGGACCTCAGGCGAAGATCCTGTTTCCAGGGCACTGATTGAGATTGGGTTCAAGGCCGCAGCCAAAGCGTCCGCGGCCTCCTCGCACGGCTTGTCGTGATGGCGGTCTCGCAGATTAGCGCACTGACCACGGCCATGCCGACGGTTGCGGCTTGTTGAGCTGCGGGCGCGCCGGCTTGTGCGCCTGGATGACAATGGTCGGCCGCCGCGGACGCGGCAAGGGTACGTCGGAGGTTACCTTTGGTTGCTCTTGGGGGGTTACCTTTGGTTGCTCTGAAGTCTGCTCAGGGGTTTCAGCCTCCACCTTTGGTGGTGCGGCGTTAGCGATCAGACGGGCCAATTGCTCCTGGCTTGCGTTGAGCCGCTCGGTGACCGTCTTGCTTTCTTGCGCCATACGACTTTGCACAGCCTTGATCTCGTCGATGACATTGTTGTTGCGTGCTATTTCCGCCTGGCCCGCCGCGATTTGCCTTGCCACGCCATCATTGTCGCGAACCAGTTGGTCTTGCCTCAACTGCAGCTTTTCGACCGCTTGCCTTAGGGCTGCGAGATCGCGCGCCATCGGTCCGAGCTGCTGTGCCAGGTCGGGAGAAGGTGCGACGGAGGTCGGTGCAATGTCCTTCGGTGGGATTTGTGTCAACGGTGTAGGGTTCGAGGTGGGTACGACCGCTGTACTAGCGGAGGACCACCACCAAGCACCGCCACCAACGGATGCCAGCAGTACAAGACCAACGGCGGCCGGGTAGCGCCAATCTCCCAATCGTGGAATCGCTTCTAGCAGCGCGCGAGGCACTTTCATGCTGGTCGGTGGGCTCGAAGGGCTGACTCCCGCTTCACGCGCGAGGTTCGAAAGCTGCTCCTCCAAGCTCGCGAGCCGCCCTTCCCCAGCCTTGTTGTCCAGCGTGGAGTCCATTTTGGCGCTCCGTATCAATTCAAATCTGATCCGACCGAAAGCAGAACCAGGGGCAATAACTATCCCAACTGAGCGGTCATTGACGTACGCAACTGGGAAAGCGGTAGCGTACTTCAGCTCAGGCAAGGAGGGAAGCGGCTCGGCACGCTTGAGCTCACTTGGACAGCAAGGGCATTGGTCCGAGTAGCTCAATGGAACGACATAAACCTGGTGCCGTATTTCTACCGCGAAGCGTGCGCGAGCCGGTTCTTTATCCCGTCCTGACGAACGTCCACTCCGGGACTTCAAACGGTAGCCCGCGGGCAGATGGATAATAGGTGTACCCGCCAAGGAGATCGTTGAGCGCGGCCACCGCCGAGTGATACGACCCCAGATTCTCCTCCTCGAAGAAGAAGTGAAATCGTCCGTTCGATGGCACGATACGAAACGTGCCACCCTTGGAGCGGAATTCCCAATAGCCTCGAGTCATCGTCGCCACCAGACGCACGGCCGACTGGTCCTTACGGCCTCGACCGTGTGAACCATCAACCTAACGACATCGCCAGGATGGCGGGTCTGGAACGTCATATGAAGCGCGCCTCCGAATCGGGTTGATTCTACGGCGGCGGGACATTGTCAGCCAAAGCGTTGACCGACTTATCCATCGACTTTCCGAGCGGACGTCCACAGCGCCGAACGATTATTCGACGGTAGAAACGCGGAGTATTGCGAGAACAATACCTGTCGTGGGCTGTCTCCCCTGGGACATCCCTGGTTCGGCCAAGGCTCAAACGGCGGCCGAGCGCGCAGAACGCTCGGCGGAGGATAGTGGCAACGACTACTATCCCCGCCCCCTTTCGTTCTGGTGGCGAGTTTCAGGAGCGAGGCCGATCCGGGCACGTCATCGAGCATGTACCGAGCGGGCCGACACCAGATGCCGCCGCCCGAGCCGCAGGCCTTTGCCAGCAGACCATGCCCAAGGGCTCGGTCAGCTTGGTTGCGGCGCCTCTCAGTCGGGCATCCACCTGATCGAAGCCGGATCGGCGGGACGCGTGGTGGCGTAAGTCACCAGGTCGTATCCCCGCTCGACGACGAGATCGGCAACTTCGATGAAGCCTTCGTCATTCCCGTCCTTCGAGCTATGCAGCGTCACATCGCTTATGGACACATCCTCGCTTGTCAGGGACAGCCTGACCATTCCCTGGTGGTCGCGAATTGGTCTGCAGATTGGAATAAGTCGCGCCTCGAAATTTGTCGGGTGATAGGGCTTGAGCCGTAGGTTCTTGTAGAAGGTTCTGTCTCCCTCGATCGACAGCACGCTCTTGCAGGCGGCCGAGTTCACCATGAGGCCGCGGACGGATGAATCCGACCCGATGTGGATCGGATGCGTTTCGCCGCGTTCCAGCCGGACACCCGAAAAAGCGATCAGCCTCGACGAATACTCGACCAGAGTGCCTGCTATTTGATCTTTGAGCGGAACACGCTCGTACGCCGTGAATGCAAACGTGCGTTTGCACTTTGCAGTCTTCGCCGTCCTTATCTCAGTCAAGAAATTGCCAAGGTGCGTCGCTATCACGCCCGACAAGAACTCGGCCGGATGACTGCCGTCCGCATAGAGTTCCTTCGCGTCCACGTTCCTGGACTTGACGACGGCAGCAATGACGTCCCTGACATCGAGATAGTACCAGTCCTGCTTCTGGCAGACGGAAATACAGGCGGAGATGATCGTCCTTGATGCGTTGATATCGCTCACCGGTATGCAAACGAAAACCGGCTCGCAATTGGCGCGTTTGGCGGAATGCCCAATCCACTCGACCCACCTCACAACATCGTAGTAGTCGATCGCATTGGCCGACAGCAGCGAAAAATCGATCACGCACGTATCGACGATGCAAAACTCCGAGCCATTGAAGAAGTCGCCCTGGGCGAAGTACGGACCGAGCAAGGACGGAGATGCGCCGATCCTTCCAGCCGATTTCACGTCAATCGTGTCGTCGGCGTCGAGGAACTTCTGGAAAAAGCCTGCCTTCAAGATGCTGTTTGACTGTCCCAGGATCGAAATGCTCAGCGACATCGGATTGACCGCCCTCAGATGGAACCGCGCAATGACATCGAAAACGCACGATGGAGAACTCCGCAACACCGCGTCAATCGTCTATGTCGCGGCGACGTTATCAATTGTCGCGGCGCTCTGTCTACCATCGGCGGGACGCGCGCAAAGTTCGCGAGCTGCATGTGACAAGACCGATACGCAATTCGCCGTCACGGCCGCGATGCCGGACAATGCCGATGCCTTGCGCAAATATGAGAGAAATGTGTCGGGTCTATCCGGCGACGTCTCGACGGTCTTGCTTGGCGACTCGCTGGTTGAGGCGTGGCCGCGGGAACTATCCGCATCGCTCGGCGCCGGACCGGTGGCCAACCTCGGCGTCGGACGCGACAGGATTCAGAACACGCTCTGGTTCATCGAACACGAACGCGAGCGGCTGCGACAAATCAAGCCGAAGTCCATCATCGTGCTGGTCGGGACCAACAACATCTATCTCGACAAGCCGTGCGGCGTGATGGAATCCTATCAAAAGCTGTTTGAGGAGATCAGATCGCTTTGGCCGAACGGCAAGATTTTCTCCATCCAGATTCTTCCCCGAGGCGACCAGATGAAGGGTGCGGCTGAGAATATCGGATCCGTCAATGCCGAACTCAGCAGAAGAAGCCGGGAACTCGGAATCAGAACGATCGACGCGTCCAACATCGCATGCGGACGAACAACGCCGTGCGCCAACTACAAGAGCGATCTCCTGCACCTGACGCCATCCGGATACGAAGCCCTGACCAGGATCGCCAGGGAAGGCATGGGTTCATCGTAGCCGTTCAATGGACCTGCTGCGCGGCAGCCGTCAATGACGCTTGGGCGCGATCTGCTCTGCTAGCTCAGCATCGAGATGATCGATTGCAGCTGACTGGAAGCTGACGTCACGAGCCCGTCGAACGACGTCTGGCCGTGGGCCGCCGCCCGCAGGATGGATTCGGCGACGGCCGCCTTGAGGCCGAACACCGATTGGTCGGCCGGCACGCTTGCCATCACCGTGTCGAGCGCGTCGCGCATCGTCTGGATCAGTTCGGAGCTGAATTTCATGACACTCCTCCGCGTGCTCAGGATAGACTGGACGCGCCGGGCCACCACTCACAAGCCCGCGATTCCAGATTGCGTTTTCTTAATGCAATGACAAGCCGGTGAACCTGCGAAGAGCTAAAGATCCTTCTCGGCCAGCTTGCGGAAGTCGTCGGGCACCGAACGAAAGACCTCCAGCGCCGCCGAACCGTACCCGATCGCGTCCCAGCCGAAACGATCGCGGACTTTGTCGATGGCACAGTCCGCGACCCAGCGACAAATTCGACGATTCTGAAGTCGTTTCAGCGACTTAAGACATTCATTTCGTTGGAATACTCTCATTCGTTGCAGCCGGCAAGAATGCTATTTCTATCTATGGTTGATATCGACTCACCCAACTTCCTTGATTTGGCAGTGCACGGGTTAAAGCATTAGCCGTCAACGACCCTCGCCTCGCGCTCACGCAATTTTCGGCTATTCAGATAAGCGCGCGTGCGCTGGCGTCTCATTGACGGAAAAGCCTTTTGGAGTTGATATCCTCGAATGAACGATCACGCTCATCAGTTGGACTTCCAGGCCACGGCCTCCCTTTACAAGTGGCCATCGCTCAATAATGCCCGGCGAGAGGATCGGGTCCCCTATACGGTCGTCAGCGGGACGCTCGACCAATGCATTCGCGACTTCATGGATAAGCCTGAGAAGACGCGACATCTCTATGAGATCCGGACCAAGTCG
The DNA here is from genome assembly GCF_042258955.1 of Bradyrhizobium sp. ma5. NCBI lineage: Bacteria > Pseudomonadati > Pseudomonadota > Alphaproteobacteria > Hyphomicrobiales > Nitrobacteraceae > Bradyrhizobium > Bradyrhizobium sp. ma5. The sequence continues at coordinate 3,580,546 of NZ_CP170156.1, read as the reverse complement.
CAGCCTCCCCTTGTCCCCGATGTGCTGTCGCCGGAGCATGTGCTCGAGCTCTCCAGGCTTCGCGAATTTCTCTGAGGCAACCACGCGATCCTGAGGCACCCCGGTTTTCAAACGCACTTATCCATCTGTTGCGCCCGGACGGTGGATTGTTTGCCCCTACGGGAGCCTTTACACTTGCTCGATTTTCAGGCTGACGGACGTCCATGCTGGCATGACTTATCCGCCTCGACCTCCGGTGATGCTCGCAAATCTCCCGCACGGGAGAGCAACGGCTGCGCGACCGATGCGTGCATCGAGGGGCGCCGCATGAAGTTCAATCTGGCGATCCTGAGCGTGCTGGCCGCAAGGCCCGAGCAGCGGATCCCACTTGAGGAGGTCAGCCGCGAGGTCAAGCGCATGATCGCGGGGGGCGATGGAGCTTCGAAGTTGAAGCACGCGTCCGAGTTGGGCGATGTCGACGTGTTCCAGTCCGGATGGGCTTCAATCAACGACGTCGGTCTGCAGATCACCGAGACCGGCCTCTCGCTATGGCACTCGCTCGAAGCTTCACGTGGCGAACGGCAGCGCCCTGAGCAAGAATTCAGTGACCAGCAAGAGCGCCCGGACACCGCGGTTTCCGACACGCGCGATGCGATAAGCGGTGCTGCCGACGAACGGACCGATGAAATTGATGCCGCACCCGAACTACCAGCCGATGCCCCGATCGTGTTCGAGCCGGCATTTGGCTCGCACGATTCGAAGCGAAGCAATTCCCGGCTATGGCGGCTCGTTGGATTCCTCGCCAGCAGCATGCCGAAATTTGCTCGCCGGCGGCGTCGGCATTCCACGTCGGATCGGAAGGCCGGCGACCGGGGCGGCGTGACGGGGCTGGCCGTCGCATGTCTCAGTCTGATCGCGGTCGTTGCCTGCGTTGCCGCAGTGATTGCGCTCGGCCAGAACTCGACCCTGAAGTCGGACATTGTCACGCTACGCCGGGAGCTGGTTCCGCTGAGAGAACGTCTCGCAAGGCTCGAACAGATCGAAACTGCGAAGCGGGACGCCGCCCAACAGCAAGAAGCGCAAGACAAGGCCGAGGCGGAAAGAAAGGCGGCCGGCGGTGAACAGACCGCGCTCAGCCTTTCGCGTGAAGAGATTCAATTGATAAGGGAATACATTAAGGCAGCGCCATCGACGGGCGTTGTGGGGCCACCGATCAACGTGGGCGATCCGGTCACCGGTGGAATGATTCCACTGCCATCACCGCTGACGGAGAAGACTCCGCGCCTCGTCGGCGCAAGGTTTGCGATCCGCAATGGCATCATCATCATCAGCGCGCGAAACAGCCGCCGCGTCGATGCGGTGCTGATGCCGAACTAGATCTGCGCCGCGGCGTCGGTTGCTGCCTCGCGGACAGAGAGGATGCGATGGGCGGAATGGAGAGCCCCAGGCATCCAAAACCTGTCTGGAGGACCCAATTCCCTGCATAACAGGGCAATAACAGGGACTCTTTCGTGTTTCGTTGCCTTCCGAACGAGCCCACTCAGCGACAAAAAGGCTGATTTCTAAGGGTCTTTCGAGAAAACGAGAGCAAAAATTAACAGGGGGAATATGCTGCGATAACAGGGGTCAGGCACCGCAGTAACAGAGGGAAAACTCCCTGTAACAGGGCAAATCCGAGGCTCGCCCTTTGTTGTACGGATGCGCGCCCTTGTTCCGGCAGGGTCGTTAGCAGGTCGCATCGTGCAAGGAGGAATATGTTAACAATAACTAAACGCCGCCGGGGACGCCCGCGAGGACCCACGTTGAGAAATGCTGATTTTTACGCTCAAGTTTGGGTTGCCGTCCGGCTGCTGCGTATTCGCATTTTCGCCGAGACCAGGAAGACCCCCTCGATCAGCCGAGTCTGTGATGAATTATCGGCGCTGGGTGGCATTCATTCCATTGTGGGCGGAAACATCGAGGCCGTCGCCGCAGCGTCCGCCAAAGGAACGAAACAATGGCTCCGATTTAGAATCGGTTCGACAAGATCGTCGCTGACGCCGAGCGCCAAGGGAACCATCTTTTCGCGGCATAGCGTGACGAATGCTGAAACATTGAGAACTTGCTATGGAGATGCCGATGAAATGGCCAAGCGTGACCGGCGTCTGCGACTCGTGTGGATGAACCTGTGCCGGCAGCACCTCGGCCTGCCGCCCAAAAATCGTAGGGCGACCGTTCTGCATTCCCGAACCGGGTAATTTTATTTCGCTTTTCCCGCGCAACATTACCCGTCGAATCAGTATTATTGAAGTGCTCCGACAACCTCGGAGTACGCGATTTGACCCAAAAGAAACAGACTACCCCTACCCTGATGACCCCTCAGCAGGCCGCGGGCCATGCAGCAAGAGGCCGCACGAACGCTGGCCTGGTCGAAGTTCACATCCAGTATCGCGCGGTCGCGGAGCTCCTGTTGGACGCCCGCAATCCGCGCCAGCACTCCAATCGTCAAGTCAATCAGCTCGCGGACAGCATCCGAGAGTTTGGCTTCGTGATGCCCATTGTCACCGATGACAAGGGAAATGTGATCGTCGGCCACGGACGGGTGCTCGCAGCCAAGAAGCTAGGAATGGCGAAAATACCCGTGGTCGAGATCCGGCACCTGTCGGCCGCTCAGCTCAAGGCACTCAGGATCGCGGACAATAAGCTGGCGCTGAATGCGCATTGGGACGAGCGCCTGCTAGGCGAAAGCCTCGTTGAGCTGAAGGAGCTCGACCAGGATTTTGATTTGTCGGTGACGGGGTTCACCCTGCCCGAGATCGATTTGACGATCCAAAAACTTAACGAGCTGCCTGTCGAAGATCGCGAAGATATCAGCGCCGTCACGGGAGTGCCGGTCTGCCAGGTTGGGGAGCTGTGGCAACTGGGCGGCCATCGCGTTTATTGTGGCGACGCGAGATCGGAGGCCACCTTCGCAGAGCTCATGCGAAACAAGCGCGGCGATGTCGTCGTGATCGATCCGCCCTACAACGTTCCCATCGACGGACACGTCTCTGGCAAAGGAAAGACTGTCCATCGTGAGTTTGCTCAAGGTGTTGGAGAGCTCAGCAGGGACGAGTTCATTCGCTTCCTAAATGATAGCTGCATGCGGCTTGCGAAGTACAGCAAGAGCGGAGCAATCCATTTTGTCTTCATGGACTGGGCGCATCTCGACGAGCTTCTTGCCGCGGGCCGCGAGGCTTATAGCGAATTGAAGAACATTGCCGTCTGGGTCAAAAGCGCCGCCGGCATGGGATCGCTGTATCGCTCCCAGCATGAACTCGTATGTGTCTTCAAGTCCGGCACGGCGCGGCACACGAACAACATCGAACTCGGCAAGAATGGCCGAAATCGCAGCAACATTTGGAGGTACGACAGCGCCAGCACCCAGGCCCGAAAAGGCAATAACGTTCTGGAGCTACATCCGACGGTCAAGCCGGTCCCGCTTGTGATGGACGCCCTGTTGGACTGTTCGCACCGTGGTGAAATCGTCATCGACTCGTTCCTTGGCAGCGGAACTACGCTGCTTGCCGCGGAACGCACGGGCCGCATCTGCCGCGGGGTAGAACTCGATCCTCTCTATATCGATACGGCGATCCGGCGCTGGCAGAATCTGACGGGGCAGGATGCCGTTCGGTTGTCGGATGGAAAGCTGTTCAGGGAAGTCGAGGCGGAAGCGGAAGAAACCGGTGAGTAAGAGAGCGGGAACTAACGGTAATGTCGGCTATCGAAACCCGCCGGCAGGGACGCGCTTCAAAAAGGGGCAATCCGGCAATCCGCTCGGGCGCCCCAAGAAGAAGGAATTTAACCCCGGAAGGATTCTGCAATCAATCGACAATGAGGCAATCTTCGTCAACGTCGACGGCAAGCGCAAGCGCAAGCGAATGCTGAAAGCTGAGATCCATTTTCGGCAATTGTTTACCAGGGCGATAAGGGGGGACATTGAAATAGCGAGAATCATATCAAGACTGGCAAAGCGATATTTCGGCCCAGAAGCTCAGGGCGCACCGGAAATAGAATTCATTGTTGTGCCAGAACGACGTGAACTTACCGCAAACAACCTGATGTCGGAAGTATCTAATGAGCACGGAAGCCCGATCGAATAATACACAATTTAAGAAAGGCCGCTCAGGCAATCCAAGAGGTCGCCCAAAACAGTCGAAGCGACCAATGTCTGTTGGATTTCTGTTTCGCAAAGTTGCACGAGAGCAAATCCGACTCGAGATCGATGGAAACGTGGTCACGATGTCACGTTGGGATGCCTACGTGAGCCAGATCTATACCATGGCCCTCAACAAAAATATCGGCGCGGCTCGCTTGTTAGATCAACTCCGCAGCCAGTTTCCCGGCGAGTCGTTGCCCGGTGAGAAAATAACGTTTGGTATCACCGAAGCAGACGATAGGCTCTGAAACGAGCCGTAGGGCGAACAACCACGGCGGGTCACGGTGCATTTGCGAAAACTAAGTGAGTAGCAGAGCGACCGTGACCGCCTTCGATCTTCGTGTGGGCTTCTCTCCGAACCGCAGCCGGAAAACATCAAGTGCGGCTATGAGCCGTACAGAGTCTGTCTGAAGCGCAAAAAAGCGATCGGCTTCACCTATTCGACGAAGGGTAACATGCGCCAGAACCGCGTTGTGAGGCCTCGCGTGAGATCGGGAATTAGGACACCCCAATGGGGTCGCAGCTCAACAAGCAAAGTGGGGCAGGATCACTGGCTTGTAGCTGCGTCCCCTCGGAGCATAATCACCCAATGATCGAGCAGCGGCCAGCTTTCATGGCTTGCAAAAATCCCGGCACCGGCTGGAGGATCGATATTCTGTGGCCAGATGGCGAAACGGAAGTTGTCAAGGGTTTTGTCACGGAGCACGACGACACCAAGTGGATTTCTGAGCACTCTACCACGTGGCAAGAGAATCCGGACCAACCGCGCTAGGAGAGCGGCTGTTTCTAGGCTCCGCGGCGCATCCTGCTACGACCCATCAAACACTCATTTGAAGGGACGTAAGAGCCTTGGCGACGACGTTGCCGGACGACACCACCAAGGCTCAACCACACAACGGATAGCCCCTTGAATGGCTCGCACCAGCATGCGGGCCATGTCAAACTTTGGCAACCGCCCTTGTCAGCCGCGCGTACCCATCCTTGGCGGCTCATCCACCGAACGAATGATCAAGCCGCGCTGTCGGCTCTTGCGTAGGAAAGAAGACGTCCGGCATCGTCCGCCCCTTCAAGGCAAACATCTAGCACGGCGGCCGACCACCCTCTAGACCAAGGCGTTGGCGCGGATCAGGAGGCCGTTGACCTGGTCGTCGAACGGGCCCACGACCGTGATCATGTGCTGCACCAGGCTGTCGGAACGCTTGATTTCGGTCGCTAAGTCCCATTCTTCCTGGGACCACGAGAATGACATCTGGAAAGCTCCTCCAATCCTGCACTTTCTGACACGCCCTAATCGAACGCCAACACCGATCGCCGGCGCAAGCTCGCGGATCTGGCGCGGCACCTTGGCGCCCTTTGCGTTGAATCCGAGCAAATGGATCTCGTCGAGCAGCACGAAAAACAGGCCCATCGCGCCGGTCAGGATGTTGACGTCGAAGGTTTTGACCTGCGCCTCGGCCTTGGTGACCAGGTCCTCGATCATCATCTCATGATCGTGCGTGCGGAAACGCCGTTTCAGATCCGGCGACTCCTCGATCATGCCGACCGCCTGGTCATAGGCGCGCGTCGAAATCGCCTGCGTCGGACCGACAAACAACGCCTTACCGCGCGGCCGATAGTTCGTCAGCATGGCGACGATCAGGAGCGCGGCCGAGTTGGTCGTTTTTGACGAACCTTTCGGCACCAGCGCGAGAATGTCGCGAATATGCCGGACCTGGTTCGCCGCATCCCAGCTGCCGAACGCTGCGCGCACCAGCTCGCGAAACCACGTACCGGACGTGGTCCGCATCTTCGGCTTGCCGGGCACGTCAGGCAGCTGGATCTCGTCATAGAACGCCTGCGCCATATCCGCCTCGCCGGCGAACAGCGGCAAATCCGGCATGAGCGAGCGGCCGTCGCGGATGCGCTCGGCCCAATCGACGCGGGACAGATCCCACGGCGGCGGCGTCACTGCGGCCTCGATCGAGGTCAGCATCAGTGCGAGGTCCCTGCCTGCTGGCGCCGCATCATGAGCTCGCCGAGCGGCGTGCCGGCGTGACGTGGTCACAGACCAGCTGCGATGTGTTCGGCTCGAGCCTGCCGCAGCCCTTGCGCTGGCATGTGTAGAGATCGCGCAGGAAGATGCGCAAGCGTAGCGCTCGCCATCGGGCCAGCTTGTAACAGGCTCTCCACGGCGGCTGCGGCATACACAAAGGCCGCTCGCGCGGATGCAAAAGCGGCCCAAGTCTAGGGAGGAAACGCCCAAGGAGAGCGAGAGACAATGCGGTGCGCTAGCAGACCATCTATTTAGGGCGTTTACTCAACCGGCACGCCCCTACTTCGCCACGTCAGCTTTTCTATGATTGCGAGGTTCGAGCGCAAGTCAAAATTATGACTACTAAGTAAACGATTCCCGATCGTCCCCGTCATAAGTTTTATGGCAGATCGGACGAATGAGCATAGCGATCGACCATTACGGAGGTGTCTATATAAAAAAATAGCATGGCAACGAACGGGCTCGCCCATCGGCAAAAAGGGCTAGACCGATAAGCAAGTCCAGAATCCCCCGGTCGCGGATTCCCCTCGAGCACCCCGCTCATATTCGACACCTCGACGCTTGGGCCAACGTGTTCGGAGTCGGTTGCATGCGAACCTCGAGGACATCTCGGAAAATTGGGCAAGATCAAACCGGTACATCTGGACATCATCGAATTCCGCATGTGCCGCAGGCCGATCCGCAATCGCTGAGCGCGTGTGCACCGCAATGCCACTATCAGTGTGCGTCGCCTCAGGTTGGCTTGGCAGGTCCTTTTGCCACGAGCAAGGTTCGGATTGGGTTTGCTTTGTCAGATGTCAAATCAGCTTCTTATCTGCTGCTCCTTCACATTACTCGCCTCTGCCGTGCAAAAGCCGCACGCTCATAGCGCGCAAGGCCTCGCAGCCTTTTTCGCAGTCTTGCGTCGGGAGCCTCTAGGAAGGCAGCAAGTAGTTCGTGACGGACAGCGCGTATGCGGGCAAGCTCCAACCTGGCGCTCACGATGTCGGTTGGTTTGATCGAGGGCGCCTCCTGCTTCATCCAATTCAGAAGGCTCCGTGTCAGCGATTCACACCCCGCATTGTCATGCGGAACTGGCCGCGACAGTCCGTGACGGAGCGCATTTCGGCTTGATCGGGCCTTTCCCTGATCCGTCTTCGGGCCCGTGCTGCGCCTGGCATTGTTGCGGTTGGCTTCGATTTGTCGATCTGACGCCATGCCCGACTCTCCGCCTCACTGGTCACGTTCACCACCTCAGATCCATTATCCGCATCAGGCTTTGACACGCAAAAGAGCAAGATTATTGCTGCAGAAAGGACTGGCATTGTCACGCCACTAGAGCGTTACTGAGTCGGCCGGCCATTAAAACGGCCTCGGTCTCTCACCTCGCATCCCGCGAGGTTTGGGCAGTGCGGCAACCATCGCCGCGCTGTTCACATCAGGAGAGATCGGTGAATGCTGTTCAGACCGGTGGCGTTACGGAGCCACAATTCAAACTCGTCAAGTTCAACCCGGCCGATCGCCGTCATTTTATCGGCGGCTCGGATGCCCGTGTCATCATGGGCGAGGATGCGACAAATCTCGTGCGGCTGTGGCGGGAGAAGCGCGGCGAGATCGCGCCGGAAGACCTCTCCAACAATCTTGTCGTTCAACTAGGCAGCATCACCGAGGAGCTGAACCGTTCCTGGTACCAGCGCCACAGCGGGCACCCCATTAGGGATGTGCAGAAGCGGGTCCGACATCCCGTCCATCGCTGGATGGCTGCAACCTTGGACGGCATCGTCGAACCGACCGGCGCAGTATTCGAGGCCAAGTTCATGCTGCCCTGGGCCTTTACCGAGGAGACAGCCGCCGCAAAGCACATGGCGCAGCTGCAGCACAACATGTGGGTTATCGCGGCGCGCTCGGCCGTGCTGTCGGTGATCACCGGGGGCGGCAAATGGGTCGAGATCAAGGTTCATGCCGATCCGCTCTACCAGCATCTTCTGCTCACAGCCGAGAAGAAGTTCTGGCGCTGCGTCCAGACCGGCGAGCCGCCGGCCCTGTTCGATGCGGAGCCGCCGCGGCCGCGGCTGGAGGCCGTCAAGGTCGTCGATATGAGCGGGTCCAATCTCTGGGCCGAGTTGGCCGCAACCTATCTGCGCACCCGCCTCGCCCATGGCGACCATGAACTGGCGAAAACCGAGCTGAAGACGCTCGTCCCCGAGGACGCCAAAGAGGCGACCGGCCACGGCGTGCGCGCCAAGCGCTCCAAATCCGGCGCCATCAGCTTCGATCCGCTTGAGATGGAGAGCGCCAATGCATCAGGCCAGTGATCATATCGGCGCGATCGCGGCCGCGCTCGCCAAGGCGCAGGCCGAGCTGACCAACCCTGAAAAGACCCTGACCGCTGTGATCCGCTCGCCATTCCTGCGCGATAACGATCGGTCCTTCCGCTATGCGTCTCTCGCCGCGGGCCTCGACATCGTGCGCAAGACCTTGAGCCGGCAGGAGATCGCCACCATTCAGACCACCCGGATCGAGCCGACCACGGGCCATATCCACATTACCACCCTGCTCGCTCATGCCTCCGGGGAATGGATTTCCTCGGACTGGCCGGTCTGCGCCATCAAGGACATCGAGGCGCCGCACCGTATGGGCGCGGCGCTCACCTATGCGCGCCGCTATGCTCTTTTTGCCCTGGTCGGGATTGTCGGCGAGGACGATCTCGACGCGCCCGACGCGGTGGCGGGCACGCCGGCCGCGGCGCCGAAAGCACCCTCTGGCGCCAAGGCCGCCCCTACCAAGGGCGTTCTCAACCGCCCGCCGGTGCTGGATCCAACGCGGTCGGCCGAGCTTCGGGAGCGGCTGCTGAGCCAGCTCGCGGCCCTGGCGCGCGGCCAGGATCTGCTCGCTTGGGCCAAGGCCAGCCTTCCGCTCAAGAACACCCTTTTGGAGTCTGACGCCAAGCTCGTCGAGGCCGTCTATCTGACCAAGCTTCAGGAAGCCGACCGATCCGGGGTGGTTGGACGATCGCCCGCCTTAAACCAAGTGCCTGAGCAGCCCCCACAGCCTTCTGCCGCCACGGAGCTCGCGGTGCCGACTTCCCTGACCGATGCGCCGGCGGGCGGACTGGCGCATCCCAAGGACCTGCCCCGCAGGCGTAGCAAGGCGCACCTCATGTTTGTCCGAGAACAACCCTGCCTTGTTTGTCGGCAATCCCCCACCGACGCTCACCATTTGAAATTCGCCCAACCCAGGGCTCTCGGCCGCAAGGTCAGCGACGAGTACACCGTTCCGTTGTGCCGCGCTCATCATCAAGAATTGCATCGACACGGCAACGAACGGGCTTGGTGGGCGAACTTGAAGATAGAACCCTTGCGCATGGCCCATGACTTGTGGACGGCGAGCGCGATCGACAGCCCGCTCACTGCGGCCGTAGTCGGCACGGCAGCTCCCTCCCGCTTTGGGCCGGATGTTCCCTCATTATGAATGGTCCATTTCAAACCGCGCACGAGGTGCCCGTAACAACAATGCTGCCGGTCGAGTTTGAGGTATTGGCTCCACCTCCCCTTCTTCTCCCCGGTGAACGCCTTGACCATTACCACGCGCTACGCGCGGCGATCTTCGCTGATTTGGCGCCGCGCTCTGCCGTCGAGTGGCTGCTCGCGATCGACGTCGTCGAACTCTCCTGGGAGATCCAGCGCTACCGCGTCCTGCGCCACCGTCTGCTCACAACCTATCGGCAAAACGCGATTGAGGCCGCGTTGCGCCGTATCGACATGGCCGGGATCGCGCCTGAGTTCGAAGACGAGGCCGACTACTACACACGTCAAAACGCGCTGAGTTGGCAGCTCGACCCCATTGCCAAGACCGAAATCGAGACGCGTCTGGCGTCATATGGCTTCGATCAGCATTCCATCAACACCGACGTCTATGTCGAGGCCCGCGAGGCCCTCATTCTATTCGAGAACCTGCTCAGTACCGCGCAGGCCAGACGACTTATGATCATTAGGGAGATTAAGAAGCACCGCCTTCTGGCCTAGCGCGCTCGGCCTCACAACTAGGGCGGTGTTGAATGCTGATCTTTTGCGCTCATGGTGCGTCGCTCCGGCACATGAAATATAGAAGCCGGCTATGGCGTCCGCGGTTATTATCTCCTTTGCGGCCCTCGGCATCTATCGGTGACGAGAACGCTATCAGCGAGCGCCGCCTCCTCTATTGAAAGGAGCCGCACCATCAATCTCCGCTTGACCGAGAAGCTGACGAGGGAACAGGCCGAACACTTAAAGCAGGCGACGACGGACCTCAAATCGTGCAAGCGCGTTAACCTCGTGGACTTGGACGCCGAATCTAGGCCGCCGCGCGAGCGGACGATATTGCGCATTGCTCTGATCACAATATCAATTTGTAATCAGCCAGGTGCTGAAGTTGCGATAGCCCGAAGGACAATGCTACATGTTTTCGACAGCCGATCATGGTGCAGGCCTCCGCACCGCGCCAATTGAGCTTGCGGGCGACTGGGGTCGCATGATCCCGCATGCGGCTCTGCAAGTCGTAGAGCGGATGCGTGCCGCTTGCCTTGACGGTTTCCGCCTTGTTTCAAACGACCAACCTGACCGCCTGCGCGTTGAGGAGCGCACCAGCGGCCCTCCCGCGGTCTGGCTTCACAAGGACGGAACTGACCTTGCCTGGATCATCGTCGACATTGGCGAACGGGATTGGTCGAGGCTCGCCTATCAGTTTGGTCACGAGTTGGGACACGTTACATCCAACTCATGGCGGCCCGATGCCAAGCCTTCAGCACCCAGCCAATGGCTGGAGGAGGCCCTGGTAGAAGCCTTTGCGTTGCGAGGTCTATCCCTGTTGGCGGACAGCTGGTCGCGCGATCCTCCGTTCAGGGATGACAGCGGCTTTGGCGCCGCCGTTGCGGTCTATCGACAAGACGCAGTCGAGCGCTACGGAAAATTGGCGACTGAACAAGGCAATTCAAAGAATCCCAACGCCTGGTTCAAGCAGCATCGCGCCGCGTTGGAGGCAGACCCGTGCCTCAACGCATTTGCACAAGCGGCATCGCTATTCATCCTCGAAGAATACGAGCGCAACCCGGCCACCATGGAAGCGCTTGGCGCGCTAAACCGATGGGATGGCCGCAGCGCTATCCCGCTCGAGCAATATCTGGAGGCTTGGAAGGATAGCTGCAAAAAACTGCAGGCTTCGCCTGCGTTACCCCGGCGGCTTCAAGAGCTTCTAAGCTAACCTGAACCTGCCAATGTGACGCAAAGCGGCCTATTGAAACAAATGGTTCCGCTACAAACGAGATTAACGGCTTATCTACACAGCGCGCCACGAACGCTTTGAAAGCCATCACGCCGCCTTCCGTACGAAAAGAAGGTTCTCACCTTGACCTTGGCGCTCGTCAAAGAACGGGGCCAACGCGCGGCGAACTGCCTCTTCGCTGCCTGGCCGAAATCTATCATGTGTCTCAATGATGATCGCTTGAATCCTGCCCATCCAATCATCGGTTGCCTGCGAGAACAATTCGAGTTCGGCCCCCTCGACATCAATCTTAAGGATGTCAACCTGCGAGAAGCCGGCAATCTCGATCAACGTGGAGAGGCGGTAACACGGCACTTGCTTGTCGCTCGGTTTTGGTGAGGCCGTGACCTGGACACTCCACGAATCGAGCGGAGCGCTTGCTTCATCCTCAGTTCGCAAACTGATATGTCCATCATGTGTCCATGCAGCAGCTTGATAGCGATGGACGCGGCTGCCAAGTGTTTGCGTGTTGCGTACGAGGAGGTCGAAGTTCTCCGCTTCGGGCTCGACCGCCATGAATGCGGCGTGCGGATAGCGCGCGGCAAAATAAAGTGTCGCTAAACCAATATTGGCTCCAAGATCGATAATAGTGGATGCCGACGCGGGTAGATCTTTCAAGTTGTATTCAGAATCAATAAATATCTGGCGGAATGCGAGCAGGTCGCTTGTGCATAGACGGAGCTCGATCTCTGTGCCTACCTCCGGCACAATTACGCTGATCCGGTTCGCCAAATAGCGAACGCCAAACGCGTCAACAACCTTAATATCTTGAACTCGAGGCGCCGCATCGAGCAATCTCTGATCTACCCATAGGTTACCAACCTTAGTGAAATTATCCGCACCGAACCGTTCCCATTGCACACATAGAACGTCCCTATTTTTCTGGTAAGTACCGCGGCTGTTTCTGCCTTCGTGAACGACCAACCCATCCGGCTCGGAAAGCAGAAGAAAGCCATTCCAGTGTAGGTGTCTTGCAGCTACTCGCTCCATCGAGCACTCCATACAAGGTTTTTGGGCTGAACTACCGAAGGAGATGCAAGGTCTGACCTCTGGTTGAGTTTGTATTTGTTCCAAGCCAACGCGCGCTGGACGATAGTGAGCTTTGCGCTGAATAAAATTGCGTTTGGGAATGCCGCAAGGTGCTGAATTTCGGCATAACCGTTCAAGGATAGGCCCCGCTGGGCGCAAGTCGGTCTTCAGTTGCAACCGATTCCATTTTCAACCTCAAGCACAAACCCTGCCAACCGCGCTTTTCCGCGGGGTCCAGCCTGGATATTATCGAACTTCATATCTTGGCAGCGCGGCCGGCGCGATCGTAGCATCATCTTGACGCAGTTCTTGTCAGGTCCGCCAGTTCTGCGTCTGCATCGACAATGCCTTGGGCGGCAGCCATCTCCAACCAGTGACTCGCCTGCTTGGGATCACTGTGGCCAGCCGCACCGCTTCGCAAATAGCGCCCGAGCATGAGTTGAGCTTGACCGTGACCGCGCTCCGCGGCCGCGCGAAACCAACGCTCGGCTTTGCTTCGATCCACGGGAATGGCATGACCGCCGCTATACATAGCCCCTAGTGCAAACATTGCTCCAGCGTGGCCATTCGCTGCGGCCTGTTCGCATAGTTTGAGCGCGGCAGGAGCATCCTGTGGACCCCCTCGACCGTTCACGAGCATCTCAGCCAGAGCAACCTGAGCATCGGTGATGCCTCCCTCCGCCGCCCGCGCGAACCAGCCTCGTGCTGCCTTCGGGTCGGCCGGCACACCTCGGCCATCGGCGACAAGACGACCGATCATGAACTGCGCTTCTGGAACTCCTTCGGCTGCACGCCGCAGCCAGACTGCGGCCTGCTGTTCGTTGCGCTCGACACCTATGCCCTGGAGAAGGCAAACGCCGAGATTGAACGCGGCGACAAGATTGCCGCGTTGCGCTGTCTGCATGAACCAATCCGCGACCGGCGGACATTCCTCTCCTCTGACCGCTCGTTCCAGCAGGTCATTTCCGACGTCGACTTGAGCATCCAAATTTCCGGCCTCGGCGGCGATGCGCAACCAGCGGGCCGCTTCATGATTGTCCTGAGGGACTCCGGCTCCGGTCATATAAAACGAACTCAACGACCGAGCGGCCGCCGCGTTGCCACCCTCTGCCGCACGACGATACCAGTTTGCCGCTTCCAAATAATTCGGCGGCAACGCTCCGCCCTTGGCATAAAGGTTGCCAACCAATTCCGCAGCGCGAGCGTCACCTGCTAGGGCAGCACGACGAAGCCAAGTCTCGCCCAACACGAGATCCCTGGCAACGACGGTACCTTCAATCAGCATCATCCCCCATTTAATCTGCGCACCGCGGTGTCCCAGCTCAGCAGCTTTGCAGTAAAGTTCAGCGGTTGCAGTTGGATCGTGTTCGCCGCTGATCCCTCCTTCGGTCAGGACACCCAGCATGAAGACGGCCGTCGGAATTTCAGCGGCCGCCGCGGCTCGCATGTTTTCGACGATCTCGTCCCTGTGAACGGCCCGGTTCGGGTCTCCAGCGAGCGACAACGCATATCCCAACTGTCCTTGGCCGCAGCCTGCGGAGGCGGAGCGGCGATACCATTCCCTCGCCTGTGTCTGGTCTCTGAGCGGTGGCGGACCGTAGGTCAGAATGTAAGCGAGCAGAGCCTGGCCGTCGGGCGATCCGGCCTCAGCCGCCATGCGAGCCCATCTCTGGGCGGCGTCGAAATCTGGCTTTGCCGTGCTGTCCTGCGAGAATAGTCGCGCTGCGGCGTCGCCGCGGTCCTCTCGCGCTTGCGAGCCGAGCCCCTGGAGCAAGAGCGATGCCAGCAGGGACTGCGCCTCGGCGTTGCCATTCAACGCCGCGCGTTCCAGCCAGCGCGCGCCCTCCGTCCGACTAAACGGGACGCCGGCGCCCTGAAGGTAGAGCCTTCCGATGTGATACGCAGCGTCCGCGCTGCCGGCTTCGGCCATTCGGGCCAGTTGCGGCAGCGCTTCGGCAAACCGCTCTTTCTCAATAAGAGCGATCGCTCGGCGCAGCCCCGTTTCGGGCGACGCCTTTCCAATCAAGCGATCAAAGAGCATTTCCCGAAGGCTCCATCCGTCAGCACCGCAGAACCAAATCGCTCACGGCTCGCGCAACGCCTCCTGCGTCACCGGAAGCATCAGGCCGAGCATGTACGTTAGCACGGTCCGCTGACCAACCTTAATATCGGCGGTTACAGGCATGCCTGGCGTGAGTTGGAAACCGGCCGGCACGCCGTGCAGGGCCACGCGATTAATACTGATCCGAGTGCGGTAAAATGGCTCCAAGTTCGTCGTCGGAATGGCACTGGTAGGATTGCGCGCCTCAACCTGAGCATTGAAGCTATCCGGACTCACGATCCGTACGACTCCCTCGGCCATCCCGTATTGGGAGAATGGAAACGTGTCGAACTTGACGGACACGGGATCCTTGACATGCACGAAGCCGTTATCTTTGCCGGCAATGTTGGCCTCGACCTCGAGTGGCGCGTCCGCCGGCACGAGCGTAATGAATTGCTGCCCCGACTGCATGACGGAACCCACCGAAACCTTTGCGACGGATTGCACGATCGCATCAAGCCCGGCGCGGATCTCGACCAATTTGCGTCGCAGGTTCGCTTTGGTCAGCAGCTCCCGTGTGTCGGCCGCCTTGACGCTGATCTCCTGCAACTTTTGCGAAGCTTCCGCCTTCCAGCCGCGGACGTAGGCGTCGCGGTCCGAAGCAAGCGCCGATTGATCGCGCTTCGCGCCCTCCCCGGTAGCGACCGCGTTGGAAAGCGACCGCTGCATCTCAACGCGTGTATCCTTGGCAATCAGCGAGTTCAGCCGGCTTCCGGTTTGGGTCGCTTCCAGCTGCCTGCGCATATCCTCGATGCTCTGTGCCACACCGAGGCGCTCGCGATAGCCCACAGCATCGGATTCCGATCTCGCTATAACGGAGTTCAGTTCCTGCAGCCGGTGCTCGTAGTTTTCGATCTTGGAATCGAACTGCGCTTTGCGATGACTGAAAATCGAAGCCTGCAGGGCCCAATTCGGATCATCGCCGGAGTAGGTGAACGGTTGGCCATCCGCCTCGGCACGCAGACGCGCGAGTTCGGGCTCAAGGCTGTTCAGTTGCCCCTCGAGGGCCACTCGATCTGCTTCGGCGAAGGTCGGATCGAGGCGCGCCAGCACATCGCCCGCCCGGACATGCTGGCCCTCGCTTACGTCGATCGAACGGACGATCGCCGTTTCCAGCGGTTGAACGAGGATGGTGGAAGATTGCGAGACCACCAGACCGCGTGCAGTGATGACCTGATCGACGGGCAATACCCCCGCAACAAGGACCATAGCAGCGACCATGCTGGAGACGATCCAAATCGTGCCACGTGCGGAGCGCGGTACGGGAGCATTGATGATCGCCGTCGACGGTTGCTGAAACTCAAGGATCACCGGCAGCGTCGGATCGTTCCTCTTCGCCCTGGTCGGTAGCGGCAGCAAATTGGCTTGGACTTCGCTCATGGTTCGTTCGCTCCGCCCGAGACCAGCTTCGGAGTAACGGACTGGCGCGCCGGTTCGCTATGGCGGTTTTGCTGGTTCCAAAGCTGTCGATAGATGGCGCAACGCTCGACCAAAACGCTGTGCGCGCCGCAATCGACGATCTTACCCTGATCGAGAACCAGAATCTGATCGCAGCCAACCAACGACGACAGCCGGTGCGAAACGATGATCATCGTCCGTCCGCTCGCGATGCGTTCAAGGTTGGCCGTCACGACAGCTTCGCTTTCGGGATCGAGCGCACTGGTCGCTTCGTCCAGTACCAAGATGCGCGGATCCGTGATGAGCGCGCGTGCGATCGCCAACCGCTGCCGCTGTCCGCCAGACAGGTTGGGTGATCCCTCCTCGATGTAGGTCTCGAAGCCATTGGGCATCCGCTCGATGAATTCCTCGGCGCCAGCGAGCCTTGCCGCATAGACCGCATCCGACAACGTCAGGCCCGGTCGACCGGCGATGATGTTATCTCTGATGGAGCCACGAAACAGGAAATTCTCTTGCAAGACGACGCCGAGGCTTTGCCGCAGGTGACGCAGATCAACATCGCGTAGATCGGCGCCGTCGATCTTCACAAATCCCTTGTAGTCACGATTGATTCCCTGCAGCAGGCGGGTAACCGTTGACTTGCCCGATCCGCTGCGACCCACGATGCCCAGCGTCGATCCGGCCGGAACCGAGAAGCTGATCCTGTCGAGCGCCGGGATAGTCGTGTTGAGATAAGTGAAGCTGACGTCCTGGAAGGCTATTTCGCCTGCGAACTTCGGTCTGAGGCCCGCCGTTCGCGCGCTGCTCTCGGCCGGCCGATTAAGTACGGAACTTGCCTCTCCGATCGCCGCCCCAACCTCTTCATAGTCCTCGATCAACCGCGCCAGCCCAACGAGTGGCTGGGCAACCCGCGCACTCAGCATCAGGAACGCGAATAGTCCGCCCACCATGTAGCCTGACGAGTCGTTCATCGCCAGATACGCACCGAGCATGGTCGTGCCGAGCACCATGAAGCGCTCGATCGGCGTAACCAAAGTCTGCGGCCAGTTGGACAGACGGCCGAATTCCAGCCGCCATTTGCCGGCCTCTGCAATCCGCTCATCCCAAAGAGCGCGACGTTGTGGCTCGAGAGCCAACGCCTTGACCGTCTTGATGCCCACGATCGTCTCGCCGAGCGTCGCCGACTTCCAGGTCTCGGCGGTAGCGACCCGTCCGTACATCTCGCGCATCGGCTTCAGGAATGCGATGATGATCAACAAGATTGCGCCGGCGCAGCCGAGCACAATGCTAGCCAGGATCGGGCTGAGATAGAACAGGAACGGGAGCAGCACGCAAAGCGTCATCAGGTCGAGAAACGTCGTCAGAAGGCGGCCGGTCAGAAATTCGCGAACACGATAGACCTGCGCGATACGGTACATCGTTTCACCCGCAGGATGTCGCTCGAAGTAATCGAGCGGCAGGCGAAGCAGCCGGTTGAAGACGTGCAGATTGAGTTTTGCATCAAGCCGGGCGCCGACCACCGCGATGATATGACGTCGCGCATGTCCCAAAAGGGCCTCATAGACGATCACGACGGTCATGACGGCGGCGAGCATGACCAAGGTGGACGTACTGTGGAATTGCAGGACCTTGTTGACCATCGTCATCACCAGAAGCGGTGGGAAGATGGTCAGGAAGCTGATGGTGAGCGAAGCAATACCGATGTCCCGCAACAAGCGCCGTTCATGCAGAACGAGATCGAAAAGCCAGCGTAGGTCAAACGGCGCGTCGGCTGCAACGCGGCTTCGGCTCGCGCGCACCAGGATGGCTTCGCCGTTCCACACCTGCGAAAGGCGCAACTCGTCGACGGGAACGGCCCCGTCCGCAGCAGCGCCGGGATCCCTGAGCATGACGATATTCTGATCGGCGTTCGCACCAACCATGAGCGCAGCGCTACCGTCGGCAAACAACAAGATGACGGGCCCGGCTTCGCTCATCCCGAGCAATTGGCGCCAGCTGGTTCGTACCGCGCGAGACCATAGGCCGGCATTCTGCGCCCAGGCCGAGAGCGCCGCAGCCGATGGATAGATTTCGGATTCACCAGTTCTCAATTCTGCGACGTCGAGCTCGACGCCATGATGACGCGCGACCTGGACAACCGCTTGCAATCGCGCCTGGTATTGCGGACTGCGTTGCGCTTCCAGGCGATTGATCGAAGGCACTTGTTGCGGACCAACTCCGATTGATTTCGGCTCGGATGAGACGGCCCGCGGCTTTGACCGAGTCTCTACCTTGACCTTTGCGGCGAGATTCGCGCAAAACCGTTGCGCGGAGAGGCGTGCGCGGACGCCGAGGTCGATCAATAACTCGCTTCTTCCACGGAGAGAATCCATGAATGAATGCAGGTGATCGGACCATCGCGTTGCGAATTGCGCTTTCGTCGCTTTCCATGAGGCACGTCGCGATGCTCTCGGCTTTTGGGTAACGTGTGGACGGCCCTTCGGACGTGCAGTAGCAATATCCGGTGACACCACAACCTGCGGCCTGTCGTCGTGCTGCACGGGGATGACGTTCAGATCGCCGCGTATATTGAACGACTGTGTTCGCGCCGGTGCCGTTACGCCAGGGCGGGCCTGCCCTTCCACGCGCCACACCGCCTCATCGAAATCACTTTTCTCATTGTCGACTTGGGCTTGCGACAGATCGATTCGGGCGGCTAGCCGGCTCTCCAAAAGGGCGCGTGCCCGGCTGTAAAGCGCGTTGCGCGACGCCTCGTCGCTCGCCGACAGATCGTCAATGGCGTTCTGCAGCAAGCGGACATACTTGCCTGGCCCTGGCTCCCCAAAGGCGCCCCTATGCGGGTCCACGGTCACCCTCCAAAATCGACAACAGAATGAAATTTCTTCGCTATATCCCGGCAATCTAGACGAATTCGATGGGCCGTAACACCGAAATCCCCGCCATTGGTTGATGCGCTTGGGACCCGTTTTCACCCACGTTTCACCCGATCGCGAACAATTGCCTTAGCCGGGATGGCAATTCGCCGGTGGAACCAATCGCAACACAGCTTTCTGTCCATAAGTCGAGATAGCGCTCGATCGGAACGGATGTCCGTTCCGGCCAGCGGTTCAAGGCTCCCAGATCATCGAGGCAGGCCGGTTTGCCCACCTTGACGTCCTCGTAGATATGAAGGACGCCGACCACGGCGGGGCCCCACGGAACTTCCTTTCCTGATCTGGCTTCCAGCTTCGTTCGATTTGTCCGGAACCACTCGGCCGGTGAAAGATCGTCAGCTTTGAACTTGTCCAACAGCGCTGAGCCATATTGACGAATGGCGCGGGCAAATCCTGCGTCTCCCGCAAATGGCGGCGATCGCTCCCAACTGCCGGCTAGCAGCCGCAGACCGCGAACCGAAAATGTCTCCGCCAGCACCTCCTCGAGCCATTGTGTCGGAGGCTGCGGTTTCGCGGAGAACTGCCAGCTGTTGCACAACACGTGCCCGAGCTCATGACCGAATTGATAGGCGAGCCTGCACCAATCCGCATACCCGACGTTCACGACGATCGACGCCATGTCAGGTTGGTCGCTGTGCAACCAGATCGCCGGCGTGACTTCGTCGCGATTTTCGATACGGATCTTCTTGGGTTGCCGATCCGACAGCAATCGCAATCCTGATAGATCGACCTCCCGGATGCGGTTGAGCACGCGCATCACGGCATCGGTCGGCGCCGCATGCCAATCGCCCGATAATTCGATCGGACCACTCAGCAGGCCTTCAGTCGGAGCGATCTCGCGTCCGAGAGCCCTCCTGCTGCCTTCCATGGCGACAACGGCCGCGCTGCTCGCGAGAACGAGGAAGCGTCGGCGGTCGATCAGGGCAGTGCCAGCCATCGGCTACTCTCGGCCTGGTCGAACAAGAAGCCAGGGATGCGCGATCCCTGGCTTCGTTGTCAGTCGTTTCTTTAGCCGCCGACCTTAATGGTCGTTCTTCGGCAAGTTGAGGTTTGGCCGATTTGATTGATCGAATTGACCAATCGTTCCGGCACCACCTGGACTGTTCTGATCGAAAGCTGAGCCGCCATCGGTGTTGCCCATGCGGGACAACAGCATCTGCGCCAAGCTCTTGATCGTCGTGAGATCGGCCTGCAACTGCTGGCCATTCATTGACCCTCCCGCCATTGCCAGCGCCAGGTCCGCGACTGCAGCCTCCAACTTTAGCAGCACCGGACTCAACGTTCCAACGGTCGTATCGGGATTGATCGTCGTGGTCAGCGACGTCTGATCGTCGTGATGACCAGACGTTCCTGTTGGGCCCGCCGAGCCTGTCGAGCCTGTCGTTCCAGCTCCCGTCGCACCGGTAGCTCCGGTCGAACTGGTAGCGCCTCGTGCGCCAGTCGCACCGGTTGCTCCTGTCGCTCCGGCAGTGCCCGTCGGACCCGTTGGGCCGGTATGACCCCTGTGGCCTCTCGGACCCGTCGGACCCTTCGGACCTCGTGGACCGGTTGAGCCGGTCGCCCCGGTCGAGCCTGCCGAGCCTGTCGCACCCGTGGCTCCGCCTGCACCCGTCGAGCCCGTAGCACCGGTGGCCCCAGTAGCGCCAGGATCGCCGGTTGCCCCACTCGCTCCCGTCGCGCCGGTTGCCCCAGTGGCTCCGGTCGAGCCTGTAGCGCCCGTGGCTCCGGTACGGCCTGTTGCGCCGGTTTTGCCTCGCGGGCCTGTTGGTCCGGTCGGCCCCCTCGGGCCAGTTGCGCCGGTGGCTCCCGTTCGTCCGGTTGCCCCGGTCGATCCTGTTGCACCCGTCGAGCCGGTCGCTCCGGTTGCGCCGGTCGAGCCGGTGGCTCCCGTGGCGCCTGTCGAGCCGGTCGCTCCAGTTGCACCCATCGAGCCGGTGGCTCCCGTCGCACCTGTCGAGCCGGTGGCTCCCGTCGCACCTGTCGAGCCGGTCGCTCCAGTTGCACCCGTCGAGCCGGTGGCTCCCGTCGCACCTGTCGAGCCGGTTGCACCAGTTGCACCCGTCGAGCCAGTGGCTCCAGTGGCACCTGTCGAGCCGGTCGCACCAGTTGCACCTGTCGAGCCGGTGGCTCCCGTCGCACCTGTCGAGCCGGTGGCTCCCGTCGCACCTGTCGAGCCGGTCGCTCCAGTTGCACCCGTCGAGCCGGTGGCTCCCGTCGCACCTGTCGAGCCGGTGGCTCCCGTCGCACCTGTCGAGCCGGTCGCTCCAGTTGCACCCGTCGAGCCGGTGGCTCCCGTCGCACCTGTCGAGCCGGTCGCTCCCGTTGCACCCGTCGAGCCGGTGGCTCCCGTCGCACCTGTCGAGCCGGTTGCACCAGTTGCACCTGTCGAGCCGGTCGCTCCAGTTGCACCCGTCGAGCCGGTGGCTCCCGTCGCACCTGTCAAGCCGGTTGCACCAGTTGCACCCGTCGAGCCAGTGGCTCCAGTGGCACCTGTCGAGCCGGTCGCACCAGTTGCACCTGTCGAGCCGGTGGCTCCCGTCGCACCTGTCGAGCCGGTGGCTCCCGTCGCACCTGTCGAGCCGGTCGCTCCAGTTGCACCCGTCGAGCCGGTGGCTCCCGTCGCACCTGTCGAGCCGGTTGCACCAGTTGCACCCGTCGAGCCAGTGGCTCCAGTGGCACCTGTCGAGCCGGTCGCTCCAGTTGCACCCGTCGAGCCGGTGGCTCCCGTCGCACCTGTCGAGCCGGTCGCTCCCGTTGCACCCGTCGAGCCGGTGGCTCCCGTCGCACCTGTCGAGCCGGTTGCACCAGTTGCACCTGTCGAGCCGGTCGCTCCAGTTGCACCCGTCGAGCCGGTGGCTCCCGTCGCACCTGTCAAGCCGGTTGCACCAGTTGCACCCGTCGAGCCAGTGGCTCCAGTGGCACCTGTCGAGCCGGTCGCTCCAGTTGCACCCGTCGAGCCGGTGGCTCCCGTCGCACCTGTCGAGCCGGTTGCACCAGTTGCACCCGTCGAGCCAGTGGCTCCAGTGGCACCTGTCGAGCCGGTCGCTCCAGTTGCACCCGTCGAGCCGGTGGCTCCCGTCGCACCTGTCGAGCCGGTCGCTCCCGTTGCACCCGTCGAGCCGGTAGCTCCCGTGGCACCCGTCGAGCCGGTAGCTCCCGTGGCGCCCGTCGAGCCGGTGGCTCCCGTTGCACCCGTCGAGCCGGTGGTTCCCGTGGCACCTGTCGAGCCGGTCGCACCAGTTGCGCCGGTCGAGCCCGTCGATCCGGTTGCGCCTGTTGCACCCGTCGATCCGGTTCGGCCAGTCGCCCCTGTCGAGCCGGTGGCGCCTGTAGAACCCGTCGCCCCTGTTGCGCCGGTCGCACCGGTGCGCCCGGTTGCACCAGTGTTGCCTCGCGGGCCCGTCGGGCCCGTAGGCCCTGTTGGTCCGGTCGCACCCGTCGCTCCGGTTCGGCCAGTGGCACCCGTCGATCCGGTTGCACCCGTCGAGCCCGTGGCTCCGGTCGCACCTGTGGCTCCGGTTGCTCCAGTGCCACCTGTTGCTCCCGTCGCGCCCGTGGCGCCCGTCGAGCCGGTCGCACCAGTTGCACCCGTCGAGCCGGTTGCGCCGGTAGCACCGGTGGCTCCGGTTGCACCTGTCGAGCCCGTGGCTCCGGTCGCACCTGTGGCTCCCGTTACCCCGGTCGATCCGGTTGCGCCGGTCGAACCCGTCGAACCCGTCGCGCCAGGATCGCCGGTCGCGCCGGTGGCACCCGTAGCTCCGGTGTCACCTGTTGCTCCCGTTGCGCCTGTCGAACCAGTGGCCCCAGTCGCGCCGGTAGCACCGGTCGATCCGGTCGCACCAGTCGAGCCGGTAGCTCCCGTCGAGCCCGTAGCTCCGGTCGCACCCGTGGCTCCGGTGTCACCTGTTGCTCCCGTTGCGCCTGTCGAACCAGTGGCCCCAGTCGATCCGGTTGCACCTGTCGAGCCCGTGGCTCCGGTCGCACCTGTGGCACCGGTGGCTCCAGTGTTACCTGTTGCACCCGTAGCTCCGGTGTCACCTGTTGCTCCCGTTGCGCCGGTCGAACCAGTGGCCCCAGTCGAGCCGGTAGCACCGGTCGATCCGGTTGCGCCTGTCGAGCCCGTGGCTCCGGTTGCACCCGTGGCTCCGGTTGCTCCAGTGTTACCTGTTGCTCCCGTCGCGCCTGTCGAACCAGTAGCCCCAGTCGAGCCGGTTGCACCTGTCGATCCGGTTGCACCTGTCGAGCCCGTGGCTCCGGTCGCACCTGTGGCACCGGTGGCTCCCGTCGCGCCTGTTGAACCAGTGGCCCCAGTCGCGCCGGTTGCTCCGGTCGATCCGGTCGCACCAGTCGAGCCGGTGGCTCCGGTCGCACCCGTCGTGCCGGTGGCGCCCGTCGAACCAGTGGCCCCCGTCGAGCCGGTGGCGCCTGTACGCCCGGTCGCACCCGTTGCCCCAGTCGAACCGGTTGCACCGGTGCGACCAGTCGCACCAGTGTTGCCGCGCGGACCCGTCGGTCCCGTAGGCCCTGTCGGTCCGGTCGCACCCGTCGCACCGGTCCGGCCGGTCGCACCCGTCGAGCCCGTGGCACCGGTTGAACCTGTAGCTCCAGATGCGCCCGTCGCACCTGTGGCTCCAGTTGATCCTGTCGAACCCGTCGAGCCGGTTGCTCCCGTATTACCAGTTGCTCCTGTCGAGCCCGTTGCTCCCGTCGCACCCGTGGCGCCGGTCGATCCTGTGGCTCCAGTCGCGCCGGTGTCGCCCGTCGCGCCTGTTGCTCCGGTCGATCCTGTGGCTCCGGTTGCACCGGTGTCGCCCGTCGCACCCGTGGCGCCGGTCGAACCCGTGGCTCCCGTTGCGCCGGTGTCGCCCGTCGCACCCGTGACACCGGTCGAACCTGTGGCTCCAGTTGCGCCAGTGTCGCCCGTTGCTCCAGTCGCGCCGGTATCGCCCGTTGCACCGGTCGAACCTGTGGCGCCGGTCGCACCTGTGGCTCCAGTTGCGCCGGTATCTCCCGTTGCACCCGTTGCTCCAGTCGATCCTGTGGCGCCGGTTGCGCCGGTGTCACCCGTCGCACCCGTGGCGCCGGTCGATCCTGTGGCTCCAGTCGCGCCGGTCGAACCCGTGGCTCCGGTTGCGCCGGTGTCGCCCGTCGCACCCGTGGCACCGGTCGAACCTGTGGCTCCAGTTGCGCCAGTGTCGCCCGTTGCTCCAGTCGCGCCGGTATCGCCCGTTGCACCGGTCGATCCTGTGGCGCCGGTTGCGCCGGTATCACCCGTCGCACCCGTGGCGCCGGTCGATCCTGTGGCGCCGGTCGATCCTGTGGCTCCAGTCGCGCCGGTATCTCCCGTTGCACCGGTCGAACCTGTGGCGCCGGTCGCACCTGTGGCTCCAGTTGCGCCGGTATCTCCCGTTGCACCCGTTGCTCCAGTCGATCCTGTGGCGCCGGTTGCGCCGGTGTCACCCGTCGCACCCGTGGCGCCAGTCGCACCCGTGGCGCCAGTCGCACCCGTGGCGCCGGTCGCACCTGTGGCTCCAGTTGCGCCGGTATCTCCCGTTGCACCCGTTGCTCCAGTCGATCCTGTGGCGCCGGTGTCACCCGTCGCACCCGTGGCGCCAGTCGCACCCGTGGCGCCGGTCGCACCTGTGGCTCCGGTGTCGCCCGTCGCGCCGGTCGATCCTGTGGCGCCGGTCGCGCCGGTGTCACCCGTCGCGCCTGTTGCTCCGGTCGATCCTGTGGCTCCGGTGTCGCCCGTCGCACCCGTGGCGCCGGTCGATCCTGTGGCTCCAGTCGCGCCGGTATCTCCCGTTGCACCGGTCGAACCTGTGGCGCCGGTCGCACCTGTGGCTCCAGTTGCGCCGGTATCTCCCGTTGCACCCGTTGCTCCAGTCGATCCTGTGGCGCCGGTTGCGCCGGTGTCACCCGTCGCACCCGTGGCGCCAGTCGCACCCGTGGCGCCGGTCGCACCTGTGGCTCCGGTGTCGCCCGTCGCGCCTGTTGCTCCAGTCGCGCCGGTTTCGCCCGTTGCGCCGGTCGATCCTGTGGCGCCGGTCGCGCCGGTGTCACCCGTCGCGCCTGTTGCTCCGGTCGATCCTGTGGCTCCGGTGTCGCCCGTCGCACCCGTGGCGCCGGTCGATCCTGTGGCTCCAGTCGCGCCGGTATCTCCCGTTGCACCGGTCGAACCTGTGGCGCCGGTCGCACCTGTGGCTCCAGTTGCGCCGGTATCTCCCGTTGCACCCGTTGCTCCAGTCGATCCTGTGGCACCGGTTGCGCCGGTGTCACCCGTCGCACCCGTGGCGCCAGTCGCACCTGTGGCTCCGGTTGCGCCAGTGTCGCCCGTCGCACCGGTCGATCCTGTGGCGCCCGTTGCGCCGGTGTCACCCGTCGCACCTGTGGCGCCGGTCGATCCTGTGGCTCCAGTTGCGCCGGTGTCGCCCGTCGCACCCGTGGCGCCGGTCGCACCTGTGGCTCCGGTGTCGCCCGTCGCGCCTGTTGCTCCAGTCGCGCCGGTTTCGCCCGTTGCACCGGTCGATCCTGTGGCGCCGGTTGCGCCGGTGTCACCCGTCGCACCCGTGGCGCCGGTCGAACCTGTGGCGCCGGTTGCGCCAGTATCACCCGTCGCGCCCGTGGCGCCGGTCGCACCTGTGGCGCCAGATGAACCTGTCGCGCCCGTTGCGCCCGTCGCACCTGTGGCGCCAGATGAACCTGTCGCGCCCGTTGCGCCGGTCGCACCTGTGGCGCCAGATGAGCCTGTCGCGCCCGTTGCGCCCGTCGCACCTGTGGCGCCAGATGAACCTGTTGCGCCCGTTGCGCCCGTCGCACCTGTGGCGCCAGATGAACCTGTCGCGCCCGTTGCGCCCGTCGCACCTGTGGCGCCTGTCGGCCCGGTTGTGCCGCTCGCTGGAATAGCTGTCAGGACAACATTTTGCGAACCCTGACCGCCGGGACCACTGTTGCCATTGCCGTAATTACCGCTGGAATCAACAACATAAATATCAAATTGGCCAGCAGATGGCGCGGCGTTCGTATTTAGATTGTATGTGCCAGCTGGCAGCGTTGCCGACACATTGAAACTAGGTCCCGTATTAACATTCCAGGACTCAGTCGTTCCAATGATTGTAAGATTGCCACTGCTATCTTTTACTACAATGTAATATACTTGGTTCGGAGCGGTATTGGATACATTAAGCGAACCCGTAAGAGAGATAGTTGTCTCACCCGTGAGAACTAGGGCGGCTAATGCTCCCGCATAGGTCTCTACGCCCGCGAGCGTAAGCGGTGGTTGACCAACGGATCTGCTGGTTCGTTCCGATAACTCCCAAGTACCACCAAGCGCGGCTGCACCCACTCGCCCCGTAGCACCGTGGACGTTCACGCCCACTACGCTAGAAAGCGACTCGAGAAAGGCCTTGCCGGCACTACCTTCGCCGGAATTGCAGCACCACAAGTATAGTTCGCCTTCCGGGGAAAGAGCACCTCCGATGGCAGCAAGGTCTTCGCAGTAGTATCTGAGAGTGCCTGCGGACCATGGCTCACAGCTAAAGCTCACCTCCCCTGGCGCGCCATGCGCAACGATGTGAATTGCATCGAGACCCTCAATCCCCTCGAGCGCTTCGGCCATCTGCCGGGCGGCCGCTCTACCAGGATCGAGCACCAAAGCCTGGACTTCGGGACGCAAATTTTCGAGCAGCGTGCCGAGATCCGGAACGAGTGAATCGACAAAAAGAAATTCAGACTTGCCACCCATCGGCCTGGCCCCTTCGTCAATAACAAATGTTGGGCTGCGCGCTTTTTTGGCGCTCAGCCCGAAATCAAAAAAAGACGCCACCCGGCAAAACCGCTCAGGCGCCGCGTGCACCCGCCCCGCCTGACGGCGGAGTATCCAAGTCACTTCGAATTGCTAGGAATTCGGCCGGCTTAAATTCGCCGTTGGATTGAAAAGTGCCGATGTCGTAGCCGCTAGAGGACCGCTGAACCTTCAGCAGCATTCGTACGGCGTGCAGCCGATCCGACATCTCCGGAAGAATAACCTGCGATACGATCGCCTTCGTATTGCGATCGACAATGAAATACGTGACGTTCTGTGTCGTCGGCCCGCGCGGCAAATTCCCGGTCACCACAATCTCGTCGAAGCATTCCACGGAGAGAACTCCCGCATATCTGGCAACGCCTTCCGCAGTTATCGGAGGTGCGACGGACGGGAAGTTGTGGGAAATCGACGACTTGCCGTCTCGTCCTGACTTAACCATGCGACGCCACCCAATGCACGGACGAGGTCGACGCCCGGAGCCCCTTCGCCCGGAAACCGACGCTCGATCCAACTAAAAAAAGTGGTTCAACCTTGGGTGGTTAGCCGCTACGCATACCTAAGCCATCAGCAAACAGCCAACGAACACATTCCAAGATTGAACGTCATTCCAAATACCCCCGCCGGAAGCGCAGACGGACCGCAGAAATTAATAATCCCTTAAGCATAAGCAGATCGAGAAAAATAGCGCAAGAAGATTCAAAATCGAGCGCGAGTTATGTCAAATTATTTCGGTTAACGGGTTCCATTAACAACGATTTGACTGCGCATCAGGCGGCGCAACTTGCTGAATTTGCTACCCGAACATTTTCAGCTACGTTGTTTGCTGTTTCCGTTGATGGAACCAAAGCGCCGGCGCATGCCGTGTCGAACCGATCAACTCTTCTTCTAGTTTGAACTTTTTGTAATAGCTTGCATCAACCTAAAAAGTTTGGCGGTGGCAGAAAATAAGCGCCTTTGCTTGAACATGATCGTTAAGAACGAGATGGTAAATCTCGAGCGCTGCCTGTCGGCGGTTGCTGATCACATCTCTTGCTGGGTCATCTGCGATACTGGCTCGTCCGACGGCACGCAGGACTTCATCAGAACATTCTTTGCCCGGCGCAATCTTCCGGGTGAACTCCATACGATTCCCTTCCACGATTTCGGCCAGGCCCGGAACGAAGCGCTCGATCGCGCCTGCGCCTCAAAGCTCGATTTCGACTATGTCCTGTTCAACGACGCCGATATGGAGTTCATTGTCGACGACGCCAAATTCCGCCAATCCCTTGCCGGTCCCGGCTATCGCCTCCTCCAACGCGCGTCGGCCGGATTGAGCTATTGGAACACGCGATTGGTGCGGCGTGACAGCGGCTCAAGGTATATTGGAGTCACGCACGAATATATCGACGTCCCCGGAGATGTCGTTGAATTGCGCGGCGCGCGGTATATCGATCACGCCAGCGGCGCGAACCGCGGCGACAAATCGGAACGGGATATTCGTTTGCTTGAAGCTGCGCTGGAAAGCGAGCCGGACAACGCCCGGTACTGGTTTTATCTTGCGTGGTCCCAACGCGATGCCGGCCAGTATGCCGAAGCCGCGGCAAGCTTTGCCAAGCGCGCAGAGATGGAAGGCTGGGACGAAGAGGCGTGGATGGCACGGCTGCAGCACGCGCGTTGCCTGCGAGATATGGGCGATGAAGACGCGTTCGTCAGCAAGGCGCTTGAGGCATTCAAGCAGCGGCCGACACGCGCCGAACCCCTCTACGATTTAGCACGATACTATCGGGAGCGCGGTAGACATGAGACGAGCCTCCACTTTTCCGAGCTCGGACTTTCCATACCAGCTCCCGAGAGCGACATCCTTTTCATCGAAACCGACGTCTATCAGACCGGCCTGCATGAGGAATTCTCGATCGCTGCGAATTACAGTCAGGACGCTGCCCGCTGGGACCGTGGGTACTCAATCTGCAACGGATTAGCGCTCAACCGAGCAATTCCAGACGACCCACGCGAGCTCGCTCGGGGAAATTTATTCTTTTACCTACAGTCAGCGCACCAGCTATTTGAATCGTTTTCGGCACAACCGGTGCAATACGATGTGCCTATAGGCTATCGGCCAACCAACCCATCCGTCTCGCGTCATGGAGATGACCTCTACCTCGTGCAGCGCGCAGTGAATTTTCGTCTGCTCGAAGATGGCACCTATGAGACCGACAGCGGCGATCCCATTCGGACCCGCAACTTTCTGCTACGGCTGGACACGAATCTCGGCGTGCAAACGTCGGCCGAAATCTTGCCGCCCGCCGACTTCCCAATAGCCCAGTTCGAGGAAGTGCAAGGACTTGAGGATATCCGTTTGTTCAGTTGGAATGGCTCGCTGTGGGGCAGTTCATGCGTCCGCGAGTTGAATGCCGAAGGCTGGTGCGAACAGTTGATCGCCCGGATTGAACAGCGAAGCAGTTCGGAAACCCGGCTCGCCGATTGGCGCGTGCTTCGTCCTGAGGGTCCTCGACTCCACGAAAAGAACTGGATGCCACAAGCCAATGGCACAAGTCTGCGTTTCGTCTACTCGTGCGGCCCGACCAAGATCGTAAACGACAGGGGTGAACTTGTCTCAGAGAGGGATGCTGCCTTTGCCGTCGAACAGTTTCGGGGCGGAACGCCACTCATCGAATTCGACCAAGGATGGCTCGCGCTCGTCCACGAAGTTCAGTGGCAGAACGATCGAAGGTTCTATCAGCATCGCTTTGTCTGGTTTGATCGCGACAATCACCTGCGCCGGCTTAGCCGACCGTTCTTTTTCAAGGACAAAGGCGTAGAATTTGCAGCTGGCCTGGCGTGGCATCCAGACGGCCGTCGGCTCCTCGTGTCCTACGGGGTCGCCGACAGCGAGTCTTGGATCGCCTCGATCGATGCGACCGAGGTCCGCTCGACACTTGAGAGCGATCCGGTGTCCCGGCCTAAGGCTTCGGCTGTGTCGCCTCCTCTGCCGTCAGAGAACACGCCCAAAAGCGAACAGCACGTGGCGAAGGAGCTTAGATTGCCGCAACGAGTCGGAAAGTCGATCAGCTTATGCATGATCGTCAAGAACGAGGCTGCGGTCATCGACCGCTGTCTCGACAGCGTTCGGCCATTGATCGACTATGTGCTGATCGAAGACACAGGATCAACCGACGGCACGCAAGACGTCATAAGGCAGTGGCTCGACAGAAATGGGCTGGCGGGCGAAGTCGTCGACGAACCGTGGCGGGATTTCGCATACAACCGATCGCACGCGTTAGCTTGCCTTCGCCGCAGACCGGACGTCGACTACGCCTT
This sequence comes from Bradyrhizobium sp. ma5, assembly GCF_042258955.1. Lineage (NCBI taxonomy): Bacteria > Pseudomonadati > Pseudomonadota > Alphaproteobacteria > Hyphomicrobiales > Nitrobacteraceae > Bradyrhizobium > Bradyrhizobium sp. ma5. The sequence continues at coordinate 3,550,516 of NZ_CP170156.1, read as the reverse complement.
CATCATCGACGCCGATGACGCACTCACCATCGAGCCGGGATTCGACGTTGCTGGCTTCAAGTCTGGCATGTCCGCAGACCTCTATGACGTGGCGATCAACCACAACGGCATCCGTCACTATCGACCACACATTTGCAGCAACAAAAAGGAGTTCTATTTTCGGGGCGTGCTCCACGAATTCGTCGAGGCGCCGGCCGACGCTGTTGGTCGAGAGACAGCTCCCGGCTTTGCGATCCAGATAGGCGGCGGGGGCGCGCGCAGCCAAGATCCTCAGAAGTACCGTAAGGATGCTGCGCTGTTGGAACGCGCCCTTCAGGGCGAGACGGATGCGTTTCTTCGCTCGCGTTATACGTTCTATCTTGCCCAAAGCTATCGAGACTGCAATGAACCCGAGAAAGCACTCCCCCACTACCTGGCTCGTGCTGAAATGGGCTTCTGGCAGGAAGAGGTATTCATTTCCCTCTACAGCGCGGCACGGCTCAAGGAGGCTCTTGCCTACCCAGAAGACGACGTCATTGCGGCTTACCAGCGGGCCACCGACGCTCAACCCCTGAGGGCCGAAGCGTTACACGGTGCCAGCCGATATTGCCGTTCAAAGAGCCGCAACAAGCAGGGGGCCGACATCGCTCGCGGTGGCATCGATTTGCCGATCCCTATTGGAGCGCTATTCGTCGAAGAGTGGATTTATGAATTCGGGCTCCTCGACGAATTCGCGGTCAATGCCTATTGGTCCGCCGACTATGAAGGCTGTATCGACGCCTGCCTTCGCATCCTTCAAATTCCATCGATCGATGAGGGTGTGAAGAGACGCGTAGAGGACAATCTGCGCTTTGCAAAGGACCGGATTTCCGAAAGGCTCAAGCTTGCGGATGCGCACCGGCAGCCCGGCGCAGCAGATCCCCTTCCCAAAGTGCTGATAGCAATACTCGCCAAGAGCAAAGCTGGCCATTTGCCGCTGTACCTGGAATGCATCGAGGCGCTCGACTATCCGCCGGATCGGATTGCAATTCACATCCGCACCAACAACAATCAAGATGACACCGCCAACATTCTTCGGGACTGGATAAAACGGGTTGGACAGCGGTACTCGCACGTAGAGCTCGACGACAGCGACGCAGCCGAACGGGTCGAGGAATTTGCCGACCACGAGTGGAATGCTACTCGCTTTTCAGTGCTAGGGCGGATCCGCCAGCACAGCATGAATCGGACTCTGGCCCTGGGATGCGACTACTATTTCGTGGTCGACGTCGACAATTATCTGCGCCCCCTCACCCTGCGGCAACTCGTAGATTTAGATCGCCCAATCGTAGCGCCGCTACTCAAATGCGTAGACGCAGACAGGCCGCTGTACTCAAATTACCACCAAAAGATCGACGCGAACGGATATTTTCTTCCCAGCAACGAATACAACAATATCCTGGGCCGCTCCTCGCCAGGGCTCTACGAGGTACCTGTCGTCCATTGCACATATCTGGTTCGCGCAGACGCCATACCGCAACTGACCTACGATGACGGTTCGGGCCGGTATGAATATGTCATATTTTCCGATAGCGCGCGTCGCGCGGGCATTTCGCAAACGTTGGACACTCGCGAGATTTACGGATGGTTGACGTTCGCATCCGACGGGGAGGCAATTCGACCGCTCATTGCTGGAGAACTTGCGGCAAAACCCTCACAGGAAACACCGAGAGAGGAGATTATTCCGGCTAGCAATGCAAAGAGGACGATACGATTGAAGGAGTATCCTGCGAACGTATCCTTGTCTCACACGCCTTCAGATGAATACGTCGAAAGTCGAAAGCGTACCCTCGTACGGAAGCCATATCTCCTGGAGACTGACGCTCTCGGCTTCATTCGTGGGTCTCAGTCTCCGGCCACGGCGGCTCGAACTGTAATCGTTCTCGGCGACAGCGTAGTGGAGGGCATGTACCTCGACCCCGATGACCGGTTTTGCGCCAAGCTCGAGACGATCCTGCGTAGTGAAAGTGCTTTGGATGTAGTCGTGAGAAACGGTGGCTACAGCGGAGCGACAACCCTCCACATGCTGAATCTGTTTCTCAACAAGATCATACCGCTCAAGCCCGACCTCGTCATTCTGATGACGGGAATTGTCGATGTTGACGTAGCGAGCTTAGAAGCCAGCTTCTGGAGCCGTGACTGTTGGCTCGAGCCGATCGTTGACCTCGACACGAGCAACTCGTGGCGGGACCGTAACCTGCTTCCCGCTCCCAACTTTGCTGATCGTCGTCGGCTGCTAGATCTCTTCTCGCTTGCCGCTCGATCCTTTGGCATCGAGCTCTGGTTCGCGACCATTCCCCATTTGCAAGACGGAGGGATCGATCCAGCCGTGACCCGAACTCGCGTATCCATCAACGAGACGACGCGCGCGGCCGCTCGGGCGGGAGGGCACGCCTTGTGCGATTTAGAAGCGCAGTTGGCCCACCGCGCCGATATCTTTCAGGATGCCTTTCATCTAAACGCGGTCGGCACCGAGGTTGTGGCTCGCTCGATCATTGCTGACGGCCTAGGTTCGCTTTTGCGCGCGGAGGAATCAAGCGTTCCTGGCCGACCCAGTCAGAAGGGCATGCAGTCCAAGGATGAGATTTTCGTACTCAACTTGGACCAAAGCACCGGTCGCTGGGACAAGTTCAGAACCCGCAATGCCCACTTAGGCAGATTTGAGCGTGTCTCCGCGATTGACGGGAGCAAGCTGGATCGCTCGCAGCTCGAAAGACAGGGGCTAATAGCCGCCGGACTTGGTTACAGTGCCGGAGCCTTAGGTTGCGCACTCTCTCACGTCCAACTTTGGCAAAAAGCGGCGTCCCAGGAGCAACCTATGACGGTTTTCGAGGACGATGCCCTTAGCCATCCCGCGTTTGACGAGCATCGATCAGCTGTGTTGGCACAACTTCCCGCTGACTGGGATGTGATCTTATGGGGCTATGTTTACGATCCGCTTTATCTTTGGATCGATCTCGAGTTTTCGTCTGCGGAGCTCCGGTTTTACGATCGAACCGAACCTTTTGCCTGGAGCGATACTTCGGATGGCAGACCCATTTATCGCCCCCACCGGCTCAGACACGCCTTCGGAACGCAGGCATACTCGATTAGCCCACGCGGAGCGAGCCGCCTGCTGAATACCGTGTTGCCTCTCAAGAAGCAGCTCATACCGTTTCCTGGAACACCGATCGTAGTCGAAGATCAGGGGATCGATGGAGCGATGAACACTGCTTACCAAGCTATGCGCAGTTTTGTTTGTGTGCCGCCCCTCGTCGTCCAGCGCGACGAAGGTGTCAGCGACCGCTTGAGCAGATAGGCGCAAATTTCGTCCATGCCTCTCGGCCATTGAGCATAGCTGAAAACAGTTGCGTGTGGTGTCTCCAGAAACAAGGGGAACGACTTGAGGCTGCAAAATATACCCGTGTTGGAAGTTCAAGCCCGATGGGGTTACAGCGAGTTGACGGATTCTCCGGCCGCCCGGCACTATTCGAATCTAGGACATCTCGTCGCGAAGCGATCAAGCGGGACTGCATTCGAGCAGCTCTCTGAAGCTGAGCACTATGAACTTGCCTTTGGTACTGCGTGCGCTCGGCCCGTTCTGCTGGCGTTTCTGACCGGAGTGATTTCGTTTAACGTCGTTAGGGTCCGGCGAGCCAAATTGGGCTTGATGTTTGTGCCGCCAAACGTGTGGGATCCCGAAAGCGAGGGATGTTTCGTTTCGTTCGAGGAATACATGAGAACGACCAGCGTCGATCTCGACGATCCTCGAAGCGTACTTCCCAAGGGAACGAGCTATGAATTTCCTACAGATCCGATCACGTTTGGTCGCTCGTTCAGCTTTCCAATATTGATCGACGGCTTTCACCGTGCTGCCCGCTTCTGGAAGTACGGTCCACCGGACGGAAAGTTGCTCGCTTACCTTCCGTCAGGTCTGGTGGTAGAGGACTGAATTTCGCTCGTTGGTGATATCTGCGTGTCGCAGTCGCCAAGCACTATTTCTCCACCCAGTGCAATGTCGACCCAGATCGAGGGCGTGGTGGAGGTCCGCCAAGACCAACAGGGGCACGGCCGAATTACTCGGCTAGATTTTCATTCTCGTGGCTTTCAACTGAGCGCCGGTGACACCTCTTGGCGATTAAGCCAAGAAGCACCAGCACGAGGCCAGCAGCGATCATGATAAGCGGGCCGACCTTTTCCCAATCCGCCATCAGTGCCTTCACTGGTTCGCTCGCCAACGTTTGAGAGACCAACAGGGTTCTGACGGGCGCTAAACCAGTTTACTCAGACGAGACCACAGCGGGCGGCATGCGCAGGCAGGTTACCCCTTCAGGGCTAAAAAACCATTGCGCGCGGGCTAGCCCATTTAAGGAGCCGCTCCGCGAGCCCAGCCAAGGCGCACCTCATGTTTGTCCTGGTTCGCCGACAATCCCCTCCGATGCCGACAATTTGAAGTTAGCCCAAACCAGACCGCTCGGCTGCGGATTAGCGCTGAGTGCACCGTTCTGTGCCGGGGCGATCACGAAGACTAGCATGGCACGGGAATGGAAGGACCGGGCGAGCGAACTTGCAGATGGCGCCGTTGCGAGTGTCGCTTGAATTGTGAGTGGAAAAAGTAAGATCGAACGGCCGCTCACCACCACCGCACCGCCGTCAGCACGGCCAATTCCGGCCGGCTTGGTGGAGGCTTCCGCAGGATGAAAGCGGCATTGCAAGCGGGCACATGCAATTCGTTTAGATGACACCGTTTTTTCTAAGATATCGATCGCCTCGCCTCGACGGAGCAGCGTGAGCGGATCCGCGACGCTCTTTGGTGGGACTTCGAGCCGCACCCGGATCGCAAAGGGCCGCGCGGCCGCCCCTGGGTCGCACCGGTCGAACTGCCCTTCTATCTGTTCGACAGCGAGGAGCAGCACCGCTGGGCGAAAAAGCTCCACACATGGAAGAAGCAATGTGCTCCCTTGCCCCACCGCCACGGCGCCCGGGTCACGCGGTTCAAACAGATGGCCGAGGACAAAGCCACGAAGTAATTCGAGAAAGCGCACGGCATCAAGCGCAACCGCACGCGATCGCAAATCCTGGTTGGCCGTAAGCAGGTGCAAATCACCCGGGGCAAGCTTTTCGCCGCCGTCTGGCGCAAAACAATGGCCCGCGTTGCTGCTGACCTCAGCATCTCGGAGCGAGCGCTACGGGAGGTTTGCAAGAAGCATGGGATCCCGATGCCAACGCGGGGCACTTCAACCATAAGAATGCGAAGGATCGCCCGCCGAAGCCGAAACTGCCGCCGCTCAAAGGCGTGAAGACCCCGAGACCGGCGCGCTGAATTGGCGTTGCCACATGCCCGGCATTCTCATTTTATTATATCCGCCAATACCTTAGCCGCCTTATTCTGAGCAAAATTCGGCGGAAGGCTGCGGCTTTTCGGAAGCTTTGCCGTTCATTGCGTTGGCCAGGAGCCATCCATGTGGATCCGAATTTTAGCGGTTGGAATAATTGGCCTGGGCGGAATGGGTGCGGTTGCAGCACTCGGGAAAAATTACGTGTCCGCAGCGCTGACGACAGCCACTTACCCCGTGGCGGAGACGTCGGGTAAAGGCGACCGCCTTCCGTTGATAGCCGAACCCCAGACTACCGGTGCGGCCGTCGTGAATGGACCCGCGGAAGCGCACGAGGTTGCCGCGATCACAATTGATGCTTCGTCCGCAACGACTACCGCCCCCACAGCACCCGTCCAGGTCGCTGTCACGCCCCGTCCGAGCGAACAGCGGAAGGAGCCGTTAAAGATCGTTTCTCGACATTGGCATGATCCCGCAGACACAAAGTACCAATTGGCTAAGCGAAAAGCGGCTGCCGAAATTAGTTCACCGCCGGGCCGCGCCGATACGCCTCAACAGGCCAGCGAGAAGAAAAACTGCAGTCAGAGCGGGCTGGACACCTTCCTGCGGTCTATCAACCTAAAATCGCGCTGCGCTACATAGGAGCTATCTGAAGAGCGATCCGCGCACGGAGAGCTTCGAGGCCGCCTATTTCACTTCCAGCAGTCGGCGCATGCCGATCTGCACGTTGTTACAACTGCTTCGAATAACGAACGTGAACGAGATCGGCTCAAGAGCCAGCACGCTCGATCGCGTCTATTCAGAAGCGCGAGGCCACAGCCGGGCACGTTATCGCGGCTCAAATCGCTTGTAGACCTTAGTAGTAGCAACTCAATCCCGTATTAACCCGCGGTTGCATGCCCTTGCCTTGCCGTGGTCTATGACGGCGTCAGCAAAACCAGGGGGATCCAATATGATCAAGCAATTCGCTCTCGCCGCGGCCTTGATGGTCGTAGCCACCGCCGCTCAGGCGCAGTACCTCGGCACCGGCTCCAATCCGAACAGCCACGGCGTGTCGGGCTACACGCGCAGCAACGGCACGACTGTGCAGCCTTACGTCGCTACCAACCCGAACGGCACCCAGCGCGACAACTACGGCACCAGCGGCAACGTGAACCCGTACACCGGCGCCACCGGCCACCGCACGCCGCGGTACTGAATACTCGTGGCATAGTCGTTGCTGATATTCATCCGCTGGGATTGCAGTCCCCAGATTGAGACAGGGCGCCGCCGGGACAAATCATTTCGGGCCCGGCGGCGTATCTTTTTGGGATTAGCGAGACAGCCGGCGGGCGTGTGCCGCCAGCCTCTGCCGGTTACGCTTCCGGTGCGATCGTCGACGGCGCTTCATTGGCCGCGCTCCACCAGAAAAAGATCGAGCAGGGTTTCGATCTTCCGTTGCTGAGCCTCCGGCAAGGTCTTCACAAGCGCCGCGAACTCTGCGCCGCTCATAGGCGGCCCTACCGGGTCGTTCTTCAAGATGCGGCCCTTAACCGAGGGATGATCCTCCGCCATGACGACAGAGAAATCGGACGATCCCGTCGATCGCAACGCCCGCTTCAGGACGGGGCTGGTCTTCTGCGTTGGCTGCGAGTACCACAACGGCCGGCTGGACCTGGCGGACCTCCCGGTACGATACTTCGGCTGACCACCTTCATCGAGGGGGTAGCTGACCGGGCCGGTATCGTTGACCCGGTCAACTAAAGGCTGACACTTCCTCGATCCTCCATGCACTTACAGGCTTGCTCTCCACCAGCGGTTGCGATTGGATATCCTCGCGGGGGAGTAGTATTGATGCAAAAATTTGCGGTGATGGCGTCCACCGTTGCGCTAATGTCGATGACCTTTCTTTGCGAGCCGATCAATTCGGCCGAGATCAAGAGCGGCAACGGAAAATCGGCCCAGGGTGGTGTCATCTGGATCACGGGAGAAATCCTGCCCGGCGACGCCGACAAATTCGCGCTGGCGGTCAGGCAGGCCAACGGAGCGGGGAAATTTGTCGCTAACGTCAGACTGAACTCCGAAGGCGGCAATCTCCTGGAAGGCGCAAAGCTGGCGGACGCGATCAGATACGGGAAGATGTCGACAAACGTCGGCAAAACCTCGATCTGCGCTTCAGCGTGTTTTCTTCTCTTCGCTGCAGGATCAACCAAGTTTGCCAGCTACGGCGCTCAGATCGGAGTACATGGCGCGTCGGAAGAAAATGGCCGTGAGACAGTGTCCTCAAATGCCGCGACCATTTCGATGGCCAAGATTGCGAAAGAATTAGGTGTGCCGCCCTCCATCATCGGCAGGATGGTCGTTACTCCTCCGAGCGAAATGGTTTGGCTGAGTCCCCAGGATCTGCAGTCAATGGGCGCCACAATGATGGGCAAGCCCGATCAAAGCGTGGCGGCCGCTCAACCGATCGAGCCAGGACAGGTGGCGCACCAGCTGCCCGAGCAGACAAGACCAGGCGAGCCAATGGATTTGCTAGAACGCAAGCAGTCCTCCAAATCGCTCACTTGGGAAAATCTGGTGGACGTGGCTGTTAGACTGTCTGCACAACAGAATGGTGGGCAAGCCAAGTCTTTCAGAAACTGTCAACCGGAAATGAAAATCTGCAACAGCGCGGTAGCGTTCGTTTACGACGGCACCAACTCTATGATCAGAGTGACACGCGATATCAATGATCAAATCATTGAAAGAGAGTTCTGCACTTTCAATACGTCGGCGGATATTCGGTCTTGTTTCGATTGGGACACAAAACGAACGCACCGCGACATGAAAGACGCTCGCGGAAATTGGACCAAAGTAGCTGACGAATAGATACGCCGTAAGCAACATTTCGCATTGGAGCGCGATGTACTCCTGTTGCCTTTGCAGTCGCCAGCGTGGCGCGCAGCCAAAACCGCATCGCAAATGCCTGCAAATATTTCGGCTTCAAGGCGCAGACCGAGGCCGGCACGCCTCATCGCCCGCCGAGATCCCCGTAAAAGGATGGAAACGGCTACTTCATCTGCTTCCATAGGAAAGGATCACGCCGAAGCGAGTTGTGGAGATGGGGCAACCTTCAGGAGGACGCTCATGAGAATATCCACCATTGCGCTGCTCGTGGCGGGAATTGCGGCGGCCGGTCCGATGACGGCTGAACGGGCCATCGCCCAAAACCAGCAGAGTGAAGCTGACAAGGGTGTGAAGACGCGCAATTCCGGTGAGTCCGGGTACGTAGGAGACCAGACTAATCCTGGAGCGGCCGCAACGCCTCCGGGACGTCCGGCCGCAGCAAGCAATGCGGCCGGAGCCAGCAACGCTCCTAGCGCGCAAAGTTCCGGCACCGGAATATCCGGCGCGCCAGGAAACAAGAATGGGCCTGCGCCGGGCCAAAGCACGGTAGGGTCGAATCCTCAGAACGAGCACGTACAGCAGCAGGATCCGTCGAACGTGAAAGGCTTGCCCGGCAACAAGAGCGGGCCGCCGGCGAAGCGCTAACGGCCTTGATTGGTCCAAAAGCCATGGCCGTCCCGGTCGATTGTCGGGGCGGCTTTCTGGCCACTAGGCGCCTTGCGCCGCTTGGGCGTTTCACTACCGTGAACGCGATCTTCTCTGATCGAAATTCCAAAGCGCGGAATGCCGATTGTAAACTTCGCATCGTGTTTGCGTTGCCGGAGAAAGGAGGACGACATGCAACACAATAGCCAAGGCATCGCCAGGATTGGAATGGGCAAGGAACAGCCGTTGGATCGTGCTCCCCAGCGGCTGACTGTCAAAGTCGAGCCAAGTTATGTGCCCAAACTACCAAAGGCCTCGAGCCGCTTTTTCTTCCACCTCGCTGGCGAAATCTCAGCGCATGACGTGATCGGACAAGAGTGCGCATCTACCGATGAGGCCAAAGCACACGGTGAGTTCATCGCGCACCGTATCGGAACGGAAAAGCCCGAGATGATCAGGGAAGGCAATTTCATTTCAGTCCGAGACGAGCAGGACAGAGAACTCTTCCAGATTCCTCTAGCGTCATCTTTTGCGGGAGGGAACCTGTGAACAAGCGGATCGATGAAGCGGTGGCCGCGCGCGCCTACCAACTCTGGGAGAAGGCCGGCAAACCGGAAGGACGGGATGACGAGTTCTGGCATCTGGCCGCGCAAGAATTGCTCAACGAAAATAAGGGCTCACCTCTGCGGACCCCCGACAATCTGTGAAGACTACGTCCACCCAGTGATCCTGAACGCCAAATGCCAGGCAGATATGATCGAGGCCAAGATCGCCGGCACCTAAGCTCACCTCCGGCGAGATCATCGTGGGAACGTTTCTCCGCAAGCGGCTCCGCCACCCGAAGATTGCCGCTTAGTCTGCGCGTACCAGTCGGCGTATGGACTACTCTTGACCGCATGGCGGTTAAAGTCCGGCGCGCCATCATCCCACCAGATCGGCCCCCGCTCCCCTAAACCCCGTTTCGCTTCGTCGATTTGGCGGCGCGCGAGCATTTCGGCCTCCGGGCTTTCGGAAGCTTTGGCCGCCTTCACTGCGCGGCGCCCATCCATCAGTTGCTTCACCAGCCGTGATTTCTCGTCGGGAGTGAGCCCCGGATCACTCATCCGCCAAAGCTTTCCGCGCACGACGAAGTAGCGGCCGTCCGGGGTCACGGGATGTTTGAGGCCTGCCATTCAGATGAAGGGCTTTCCTCCGGTCACTGCGATAGTCGTGCCGGAGGTGTAACTCGACAGCGGATCGGCGAGCATAACGTAGCGCTCGCCAGTTCCGCTGGCTGCCCAGCGCGCTTCATCGGCACCTGCTTGCCGAAGTTCTTCACGGCCTCCTCTGGCATCGTAGACGGAATAAGCGGCGTCCAGATCGGTCCCCGAGCGACGGCGTTCACGCGGATGTCCTTCTCCGCCAGCATCTGAGCAAGGCCCCCGGTGAAATTCTGGATGGCACCCTTGGTCGTGGCATAGGCCAGTAGGGTCGGATTGGGCATGTCGGCGTTCACGGAAGCAGTGTTGATGATCGCGCTGCCCGGCTTCATGTGCGGCACGGCAGCCTTTGCGAGGAAAAACATGGCGTGGATGTTCACGTCGAACGTCAGCCGCCATTCCTCGTCGCTGATATCGTTCAGATCCTTGAAGGTCGCCTGATGCGCGGCATTGTTGACAAGGATATCGACGCCGCCGAGTTCGCGGACCGCCCGGTCGACGATCTTCCTGCAGTGGTCCGCGGACCGGATGTCGCCGTCGACCAGAACGACCTTGCGCCCTTCAGCTTCGACAGATGCCGCCCGGCGCCCGGTACATCGATCACGCCAGCGGGGCGAACCGCGGAGATAAATCGGAGCGGGATATACGACTGCTGGAAGCTGCACTCGAGCGGGAGCCGGACAACGCCCGATACTGGTTTTATCTCGCGTGGTCGTATCGAGATGCCGGCCAGTATGCCGAAGCCGCGGCAACTTTTGCCAAGCGCGCCGAGACGGAAGGCTGGGACGAAGAGGCGTGGATGGCACGGCTGCAGCACGCGCGTTGCCTGCGAGATCCCAACTCCAGAAACTGGCCTCAAGACCCGCGACATCCACATCCACAATTCCCGTCATCAGAATGACGACGTCCGGCTTGAGCGGTATGATCTTGTTGCCCTCCTTGGCATCTTCGTGTTCGTTGAGGTAGGCGATGAGGAGGTCCGCCCCCTCGCCAGCAAAGGCGATGGCGACCGCGCGTCCGATGCCGCTGTCGCCGCCGGTGACGATGGCGCGCTTTCCTTGAAGCCGTCCCGAGCCCTTGTAACTGGTCTCGCCGTGGTCTGGCCGCGGATCCATCTTCGCGGTCGAGCCAGGCATCGGCTGTCGCTGGGTGGGATATGGCGGCTTGGGATAGTCGGGCATGGTCTCATCTCACCTCATGCGCACGGCGTTGGCGCCGGCAGATTTGAGCACGTCGGTCACCTGCTTCTCACCATGGAAGTCGGCAGACGTCTTCTTGCCGTATCAACTACGTCACGGACCCGCCTCGTTGCCGGCCTGCGCGGCGCTCAGGGTGTGCTCCATCCCGGCTCCACTCGCAGGGAATTCTCTCTCGATGAAGGACATGCGCGCCCACTTGGAAAAGCTTCGGGTCGAGGCTGAAGAGTGTGAATTGATCAGCAAGCTGGCGACGAACGCGACCAAGAAGGCACTGTTCGCCAAGCTGGCCGCCCATTACCGGAATCTGGCTGATGAAGTCGAGCGCGCCCTGACCGAATCCAAGTCCGAGCCATAACAGGCACGAACTGTGCTGGAACTGCCATTGTCCGGTATTATGGCGCAACCGCCACAAGCTAAACTGTGAAGACCGCCACTAGCGTCGACAACGTCAACGCTATGCAAACGCATCCGGTGATGGTGATCCAGTCGAGGCGCATGCCAAATCAAAGCACCTCTAGCTGACATCAACCTTACGGTCTTTCAGCGCAGAATACCGCTTTTTTCGGTTCCAAATTATGTGCACTTTGGAACCGACAGCCCTCTTGCCGCATATTATGTTTTCGGCTCCACATGACCCTGACGCATGAGGGACGTTCCATGCAGAGGCGCAAGCGATCTACTCCCCACACATTTCAAGATCAGATTGAAGCTGAGAAGGCGCGATTAGAGGCCCAGCTCAACGCTTTGCCAAAGGGCCCAGAGAGGGCCGGCACTTGACCTAAGCCGGCGACTTCAATCCTGGAGTAAGCCATGCATTCATGTGCAGGGCAGTCTCGAGCTGGCCAATTTTCTTGAGCAGCGCGGCGCACTACCCAACGTTCGCCGCGCCCGTCGCGGTGCGCCTGTTCGGGGCTGTGACAGAGACGGCGTGGCCCTGACGAAGCGCCAGAGAAGCCGCGGCAACCGCAGCCTCAAACGCTGCTTCAATCGTCTCGTAGGCGTTGTCGGCCTTCCCATCGTGGCTAACCCGCCATTCCCCGTCGCGGCCAATGATCTCGTAGCATGCAAGTGACATCGCGCTCTCCCTAATGAGTATTGGTTCGGTGCCATTTTTCGAGGTCGATATCGGACTCGTTCCGTTGCTCCTTTTCCGGATTGCCCTCCCATGGCTTGTCCGTCTGTTTGTGTGAGGCCTTGTCCGACCCCTGCCGAGGATCGTCCTTAGTTATTTCCTTGCTCATGTTCGCTCCTGTCAATGGGAAGCAAAAGCGTTAGCCTCACAGGGGTTCCTCGCGGTGGGAACGTTTCGGCGGTGGGCCGCTTGAATCCCGGTTCTGTGGCGTGGAGTAATTTATGCGTAGGTCTATTGGACACCGTCGATCGTCCCTAGCGATGATCAGACCGTTTACCTCGTCGCCGACGACTTTGGTCGCATCGGTCGCGCCTGGCGAGAAGCCGATCTCGAGACCGCAGACCTTGAGACCGTCATCCAGGAGATGCTCGCGGGCGAGTTCTCAAATCCCATCCGGGTGGCTGCTTTCAATACGTCGGAGCGCTGGTCAGAGGACGTCTCGGAGGACATCGCTCGGGAGATCCAACGCCGGTGCGATCTCCAGCTGACCGACGTTCCGTCGCACTTGCAGGCCTTTGTCGATCGCCATGCCGGTGGAGATCGGCGGCAGCTGACGCTCCGTCTAGTCTAAGCATGCCGTTCCAGCGCAAAAAGCCCGCGGCGATCGGCATCAAGGCGCTGTTTCCGGGCTTCATTGCGCCCGCATTGGCTTCGCCGATCGGCAGGGTGCCTAGCGGCGAACGCTGGGTGCACGAGATCAAATTCGATGGCTATCGCGTCCAGGTCCACCTGGCCCATAAGAGGTGAAGATCTATACCCGCCGTGGCCACGACTGGACGAAGCGCTTCAAGAAAATCGCCAACGATGCCTGGCACATCTCGGCAGCGTCGGCGATCATCGATGGCGAAGTTGTGATGCCCTCACAGAGCGGCGGTACCGACTTCTCGGTCTTGCAGAGCGAGCTTCGCGGCAGTTCCACCAAGATCGTGTTGATCGCCTTCGACCTTCTGTTTCTCAACGGGCGCGACTTGCGAAAGCTGCCGCTTATCGAGCGAAAGGCCGTGTTGAAAACGCTGGTCGCAGGCACAGACATCCAGTACAGCGAGCGCTTCGAAGTCGACGGCCCGGAGATGTTCGCTCACGCCTGCAGGTTGGGCCTCGAAGGCGTCGTGTCGAAAGTCAGGGACAGCGTGTATCCAACCGGCGAGCGCAGCCGCGACTGGGTCAAGAAAACCTGCGCCCAGCGCGAGACCTTGGCGATCGCCGGCTTCGCGCTCGACGGCAACAAATGGGACGGCATCTATGTCGGCCGCCGCAAAGGCGAGGAGTTCATCTACGCCGGCAAGGTCGACCATGGCTTCGACAAGGGCTCGGCCGCCGATCTCCGGAAGCGCCTGACGCCGCTGATCCGGAAAACGCAGCCCTATACGAATCGCATCGCCCACAAGGCGATTTGGGTGGGGCCCGAGGTGATGGCCGAGATCGAGTACCGCGCCAAATCCGCCGAGGGCAAGGTGCGGCATCCGTTCTTTCGTGGCGTGCGGGAGGACTTATGAGCTCGAGCCGCTGCATCTTTTGCGATGACACCCTGTGGGTCTGTGAGAACCACCCCGACCAACCCTGGACCGGCAATCACGCTTGCCGTTGCGGGGGTGCTTGCGCACCGTGCCGCAACAAGCCGGATGACGGCGAGATGCCGAAGCCGCGCGGGCTTCCGCAATATGCTCGACGACAAGCAATGAAATCGCAGCTTGAGTGCGTCGAACCAAAGGAGGCCGCCAACTGAGGCGGCCTTGCAGGAGCATGCGTAGCTTCTTGGTGAACTCGCGTAGGTTGTCGATATATTCCTGAGAGCACGCCACCGAACGTCCGCTTCACCCCCGACACCGGACTTTCGATAGCCAGCGGGGCACTTCCGAAAAGGGCCATTTGCGGACCTCCGGGCGACTCGCTGCAGGCACGCAGGCAATTGGCACTGATCAGTCGGAACTGCTAAACTGCGTGAACTTGTGTGGGGAGCAAATCATGACTGTGTTGAGTTTTGCGCGCGCGGCATTCCTCGCGTCAGTCTTTGTTACATTTCTGGGCGAGAAGGGTCAGGCAGCCGAGCTGCGCGTTCTGGCGGGCGGCGCGATGACCGCGTTGTGGGCCGAGGTGAAACCAAAGTTCGAACAGGTCTCTGGACTCAAGCTCGACATTTTCTTCGGCACCACCCCAAATTTGATCAAGGAGGCGACATCGGGAAAGGCGTTTGACGTCGGCGTCGTGCCGGTCGAGGTGATTCAGGACGCAGGAGCACGAGCAAATTTCGCCGCCGGCACTACATCCGATGTTGCGCGCGTCGGCCTCGGTGTTGCGGTGCGAGCTGGCGCTCCGAAGCCCAACATCGGCACACCTGACGCGTTTAAGGCTACGCTGCTCGAAGCACGGTCGATTGCGACACTGCCGGCAAGCGCCGCAGGTGCGCAAGTGATGAAAGCATTCGAGCGACTTGGTGTCGCCGTGGCAATCAAGGGCAAGCTTCAGGCAAAGGCGGCACCAGCCGAAATCGTTGCGGCAGTTGAACAGGGCGAAGCTGAGCTAGGCGTGTTCTTGCTAAATGTGCTCACCGCCCCTGGACTAGACGTCGTCGGCGCATTCCCTGCGGACCTGCAGCAGGAAGTTGTCTTTACGGGTGCCGTTGCCGCGGACACAAAGCAAGGAGATGCCGCAAAAGCGCTGCTCGAGTATCTCAAGTCGCCAGAAGCAAGCGCCATCATTAAAGCGAAGGGAATGACGCCGGGCTGAAAGCATTGAACTCTCCGAGATTGAGGTTGGCAAACGCAAAGCGAAAATGGTGAGGAGCCATGGCAGCCGGCCCGAGAAGCCGGTGTGGGTCAATCGCGACGGTTTGGTTCGGTTTAAGTTAGGTCCGGCTTACCCCTGACAGCCGACGTATCCTCGGCAGATGGATGCGGCAGCGATGGGCCAAACGCCGGCATCAGCTTGCAATACTTTCATCCGCGAAAATCACCACTCCGCCGGATTGTCGGTCCGATATCCTCCGGGCCCGGCAGGCCCGGAGCCGGCAGTTGCGGCTGGTTCGGAGGCGGAAGCAAATTGCCCCAGCCCGTTCGCGCGCGCATCTGGTCAACCATCGCCGGACTGACCAAGTTGCCACCTCACGTATCTGCCACCCACCCCCGAGCGCCCGAAACACCGCAATGAGGCCGAGCGGAACATTGGCCGAGGCGCCGGCCAGGCTGTTCTGCGCCTGTAGGAGATTCTGTTTAGCGGTCAGTACGGTGGTAAAAACATCATCTCCGGGTCTGTGCGGATATTAGGCCAGAGCTATCGCCAAACTGTACGCCAGCCGTGACCGACGCTGATCCACACCTGATTATCGGGGTCAGTACCGCCTTGCTGGCTCCAGCCCCGGATCATGAATACAGGTCGAATGACGTCATTTACTGCCGGGACCGCGCCATCGGCCGGCAAGGCCCGGAGGGCCGGCGCAATAGCAACAAGGGCTGCGCCGGCGACGAAGTCGCGACGATCGATCATCATGCCGCTGCTCCTTCACGAGATTCCGGCGAATCATGCGCGACGGACGACAATCGTGACGAAGCGATGCTTCCCCAACGCTTTTTCGCGGCTATAAGGATTTCGGCGGCCGCATCAGTTTCGCCTGCTGCAAGAGCGATCGCATGGGTTTGCTGAAACGCACGAACCGTAGGGCGGTTCTTGAGGTTGATCTGGGCCAGTTCCAGCGCACGCGAGGGATCATTGCCGCTACCGGCGTAAAATTCCGCGCCATGGTCGGCGAATGCCAACAAATGACTGTTAAGAAACCCTTCGAACCCTGACCGTGCAGTCTCAAGCTGTTCCGCCGCCTCATCATCCCTTCCCTCGGCCTTCAGCACGTTCGCCAGCCTCCACGAGGCCTCCGGATCGCCGTTGGCGAGCGCCGGCCTGAGCGTCGCCTCCGCCTCACTTGTCCGGCCGGTGGCCGAACAGATCTCCGCCAGGTGCACGCGCGCTCTCACATAACAAGGCAAACTGGCTATTGCCTTGCGGTACCAATGCTCGGCGCGCGCCAATTGTGGTTCCGGAACGAGTTCGCCCCAAAGCATGCCCAGTTGAAAAGAGACCCAGGCCACCGGGAACGGCGAAACATCCTGGTATTCCCGCAAGGCCCGTCGATAGGCTTCGTCGGCGGCGTCAAATTCGCCCAGATCCGCCAGCAGCGCACCGAGCGTCACACGATCTTCAAAACGACCGGAGTTCGCAACGATCCTGCGCCGCCCGTCCAGAACCTCCTCCAGATGCGAGCCGCACGCCTGATCGACGTTCAACAGAACGCGCTTTACGTCTGCCGACGGCGCTCCGCCAAGGCTTGCTTGTGCGAGATAGTGCCTTGCGTCCGAGAAGCGGTGCAACGCGGAGGCGATTTGCGCCTGAATCACCAGGGTACGCGGCGAGGACGCGTCCAGTCGGCCGAGTTGTTCGCCAAATGCTTCCATGCGGCCGAGCGCCGAGAGGTCGCTCGCAAATTGTGCGGTCAGCTGTTCCTGTTCGAGAACAGTTTCGGCGACGCCGGAGCGTTGCGGATCCTGATAAAATCGGCTCCACGACCGCAGGCGCGCACTATTCAAGTTGACCACGGCGATGTCGCCGTCGGTCGTCTGGAAACACTCGCTGTCGAGTAACGCGGCTTCAGTCATTGTGCCCTCAGAAGCGAGATTTGAGGCTATCCAACCCCGTCTTGAACAGCGTCGAGACAATGGTCTTCGAGATAAGCGTGCCCGGGCCGTTCGGAAGGAATTGAGCGCGCCATTCCACCGAACTGCCGGCACCATTGGGCTTGACCGAAAGCATTCCGGTGTAGTTTGCGACCGGCAAACCGGCGATATTGGCATAGCGATAGAACCGGCCCGAATTATCGACCGCCTCGAGACGCTCGATGATCTGCTTGCCGTCGATCGTTTCAATCGTGCGCAGCTGACCGAGGCCAGTTCCGGTCAGGCGAATCTCCGAGATCAGGGGATGCCAGTAGGCGGCGCCAAATTGGCCTATCAGGTCCCACACCTTGTCGGGCGTTGCGTTAACATCGACCGTCTCCGCCACCGTCTGCAGGTCCATACTCGGTGCGGCAAAGTATGGGAAGTTCTTCTGTCCCGGCTTTGTTGCCTTCGTCGTCCCGCCTTGCAGCAATTCGCGGTCCCGGTTGACCATCCACGTCAACAAGACGTCGATCACGTCCGCGTCGACGGTGCGGCCTCCACCGGTTTGATAGGCCCGTCCGTTGAGTGTGCTCCTCTCGATTTCCAGATGGCTGGTGTCCGTGATCGGCTTTGTTACATCGAACAGCATGAAATCATCGAGAAACATGTTCGCGTTCGCAGCCAGCGCGGAAGGGATCCAGTCCTGCTTTCCGTCGCGCATATCCCATTCGGCCAGACTGTCCTTCAGGTACTGGAGAAACATGGGGCGAAGCTTTTCATCGATCGCGAACGGAGTTTGCTGGTTCCAGAGGTCGCGAACGTCGTCGGCCCCCTTCACCTGGCCGTTGTTCAAGCGCATATTGGTTTGTTCGGGACGACCAACCCAATCCATCCGAGGCGGTGGATGTCCGACAAAGGCGCCGGGACGCGGAATAGGTAGCGTTTCGGCGATCACGGCAAACAGCGAACCCTTTTCGGGACCAAGGACGCGCGCCGTGTCGAATTCGACAACGATGCACAGGACATTGTCGTTGAAGAGCAGATTCTGAAATTTCCGCATGCCGTCTCCCTCGAAGAGCCAAGCGAGGATGAACGGATCCGAGCGCATCCCTGCGTAGACGCGGAAGGTTTCGTCGGGGGTGGAGGCACCTTTTTCGTCACCAACAAGAAACCGCAAAGTCTGGCCGTCCGGCATCGTGCAGGTGCCGCGCTGGATGGTCTTGCCGTCAGCCGCGTTACGCTCCAAGCCGTCGAACCGGCAACTGAAGCGCATTTCCGGGGCAGATGTCTCGAATTTGGTTGCGTCACCGACGCCAGCTACCCTCGCGCGTCGGACCACGATCGAATGATTGATCGCGTTCGAGAAGATGGCATCCACCCCACATGTCGGAAAGACGTTCGCAGCCAATACCGTTCGCGCCGGATTTTCCGGACTCGTAAAGGCAAACAGATCAGTCAGATCGGCCGAGGGATCACCGATCTGCCTGGGTCCGTCGATGTGATCGGACATCGTCAAGCTCCGTTGATATCGGACCTAACTGTTCCATGCTGTGGCGCCATCGGATCGCATTTCACGCCACCGGCGCAGGGTTCGTCACGGCTTCTGCGGCGGGCTCGTTTCCGGCGGACCACCGAACGGTGTGACGCGGCCGGGCTCCTCCGGAATGGACTTCAAATATTCGACCAGGGCCCATCGTTGCTCGTCGGTGAACAACGGACCAATAGTCCCATTGCCGCGCGGCCCATCCTGAAACGAGTGACCCGCATTCGAGTTGCCCAGCAGGCTCGTATCCAGGACGAATTGGCCGGGCCCACAGGTCGTGTCCAACCCTACCTTGATCGGATCGAACTCGCGGCCGACGCAAAATTTCTTCGAACGTTCGCTGGCCGGAACCAGCATCTCGTACAGGTTGGGTACTGCTCCGTTGTGCAGGAATGGCGGAGTGGCCCACACGCCGTCCCGCGGCGCCGCCTTATAAACCCGATCGGGTATTGGCGGCTGGGGCAGCTCCCGATACCCGTTCAAATCCAGTAGTTCGGCGGGGGTCAGTTTCAGTTTCGCGACGGCGGTCTCCAACACCGCGCGCCCGATATTTTCTTTGAGCGCAGCCATGGGAACAACATCCTTCCCGCGAAGCTGGGGTGGTAAATAATTGCTGAGTTGTCCTGTGATCCCGAATGGCCGGACGGCCTCGGCCTGCGTGTGATCGGTGCCCACATATGACTGCGGCGTAAGGCCCACGAGGACGAAGCGCTTGCCGTACTTATTAGGTTCGGTCCACCGGTAGGGCCATGCGTTATGGCAACTTGCGCAGTGCTCCACAAAGAGTGCCTTGCCGGACTTGGCTTTTTCACGATCAATTTTCCCGAATACATCTTCGGGCCAGCTTGGCGGCGCAAGTCGTTCCAACTGGTTTTCAACCCTGCGAAGCTCCGGAATGTGCGCGTTCGACTCGAACAGCCCATCTGCTGGAGTTTTGGCGTGCAGGTTCATCGGCATATAGACGCCCATTGTCTCGCCGAAATTGCGGGCCAGCGGGTCTTGCAGGATTGCTGCCCACTGGGTCCACAACCCTTGCGGAGCGTTCCACAGGAAAGGAGGCTTGACAGGCGCGATCCCCGTTGAGGTGTTCTCCGGGATGCCAGGCAGATTGGCGGTCATTCTATTGTTGATCATGGTAAGCGCATCCATTCGCGCAGGCCCCCACGGCCAGAGAGTTGCAGAGGTTCGCGTGGCATATTCGTACGTCAACGCGGCCTGGCGCTCAAAGCGCTCGCGCAACCTGACCTTAGCTTCGGGGCTTGCCGCTCCAAGCCGTGCCGCGAGCCGATCGAATTTAGCGGTATCAGTCAATGTGGCGCGCAACGCCGCATTGAGAGCCTGAATATAGGCTTGAAAATCAAACATATTGGCAGGCGCGCCATCGATCCGTACCTGCTTGCCCTTGTAGTTCAGTCGCGTTTCGTGGCAGAGCGCGCAGGTCGGGCCCGCGTAGTCGCCGGCTGGCCAGTCCCCGATCGGAGTCGCGACAGTCGTCTTGCCGATACCGATTGGCAAACCGTCGGGATTATAGGGTGAACCCGGGGGTTGGGTGATCAGTCCGTAGCGCTCGCTATTTGCGTCCGACCGGAATAGCTCCTGGCCGTCGGCCACCTCCAGGTTCAGAAAAATGTCATAGGAGAGAACGGCGGAACCCTGCGAGAAATGATAGTACCAATCCCGATCGTCCTGGGACCATGCCTGATTGAGGAAAACCACGGGTGGCGCTGGAGCCTGTTGCGCGAACGTCGGCATGGATATCAGTGCCAGGGCAGCAACACCCGCCAGCAGGCCATGTACTGCGCGTCCAATTTTCATGGGGCGGTCCTCCACTTAGCCTTTTCCTCACTGAGACAGTGGCGAAACGGTCTATTGATCTAGATCAACGAGTTCCGCTACCGGTCTTACCGGAGCGACACATCTTTTGCCGCCCCCAGAGTTGCCTCGCCGCGATGGCGAGGTGGCTGATGCGATGACTCGTTTTCTTGATGTCTCCTCCGCACTGGATCAGTTTGTTCCGTTTCGGGTCCAGGCCGTGTGAGGGCTTCCCGACGAGCAGGCACGGAAAATCTCCCCTTTGTAGAGGCTGAGTGGACGGCACCGCTGGGGCGCACAGAAACAGGCACGGCGCTGTACTGATTGATCTAACTCAACGAATGTCTGCTAGGGTCAAAATCGGTCCTGTCATCGCTCGAATTGGACGCAAGCACGTCTCCAATCGTCTCGAAGCGGACGCGGGATTGGAAGGGCTCCGGACTGAAAATGACCAGCCTCACTAGTTGAGGAGGTCAATATGACCGATAACCCAAGCACCATTCCTGCCGTCTCCAAACGCGCTCCTTGGAATAAGGGGAAGATCGTCGGCGCAAAGCCGCCGCTACGTCCGAAGCACGTCTGGTCAATCCGCACCAAGCTCCAGGTCGAAGGCCGAATGCGCGATCTGGCGCTATTCAACGTCGCCATCGACAGCAAGTTGCGCGGCTGGGACGTCGTAGGCTTGAAAGTCGATGACCTTGCGCCAGGCGGATATGCGGCGGACCGCGCGACCATCCGACAAGAGAAGACCGGGCGGCCAGTCAAATTCGAATTGACTGAATCGACCCGGCAGGCAATCGACGACTATCTGCGGGCTGCCGCCAAGAAGTCAGGAGAATACCTGTTCACTGGCCGGCGGCGGAGTGGACATATGACGACCCGCCAGTATGCCCGTCTCCTATCTCACTGGATCGCTGACATCGGACTGGACCCGCACCTGTTCGGGACGCATTCCCTTCGCCGGACCAAGGCGACGTTGATCTATCGTCGAACCGGCAATCTGCGAGCCGTGCAACTCCTGCTGGGGCACACGAAAATCGAGAGTACCGTCCGCTATCTCGGGATCGAAGTCGACGATGCCCTCGCGATAGCAGAACAGATAGACGTCTAATTTCGGGGGCAGAGCGGACGCGCTCTGCTCTGCCCTCGCAGACGGCTTTGGGCCACAAGCGGACCTTTGACGAGTTCTGAATGCCACCCCGACCCAACGGTGCTTCAAAGCGCCTTGTCGAACCGGAACAGCAGAAAGTACCCGGCCGGCACGAAAAACAGCGTCAGCAGCGACGCGACGGCAAGCCCCGACATCATGAGAATGGCCATGGGCTGCCAGAGTGCGCCGCCGGCGATCGCCATCGGGGCCAACCCGAGGACCGTGGTGGCCGACGTCAGCAAAATCGGCCGCAACCGTTTTTCGGAGGCTGACACGATAGCGTCCCGCAAATCCAGCTTCTCGCGTTCAATATCGATCTGATCGATCAGCACAATGGCGTTGTTGATGATGATGCCGGACAGGCTGATGATGCCGAGCGTGCCAAAAAAGGAGAGCGGTTGTCCGGTCAGCAAGAGGCCGAAGGGGATGCCGACCAGGATCAGCGGGATGGAGATGAAGGTCAGCAGCGTGCGGCGGAAAGAGTTGAATTGCAGGATGATCGCCAGGAACATCACGCCAAGCGCGGCGGGAAATCCCGCTGCGAGCTTATGATTGGTCTCTGCGCTCTTCTGGATCTCGCCGGCGATGTCGATGTGATATCCCCCACTCAAGTCGAGCGCTTGCAAACCGGGGCGAACGGACTCGAGGAGTTGACCAGCCGTCAGCGAGGTGCTTCGGGCCGCGACCGTGATCGTCCGTTCCTGGTTCTTGCGGCGTATGCGCGCAACATCAAAGCCGGGTTTCAGCTTCGCGATCTGCGCGAGCGGAATGAGCGTCCCGTTTTTGGCAAATGTCGCGCTGGTGAGGCCTTCAAGACTCTCGGAAGTGTAGGCCGTCGCCCGCAGCACGATGGGAATGAGGTTGTCTCCCTCGCGATAAGTAGACACCGCGGCGCCGCTGAAATAGGTGTTGAGAAGCTGGGTGATCTCCTCGGAGGTTATACCGAGTTGGCGTGCGCGATCCTGGTCGATATCGATCATGACCTTGATGAGCTTGTTGCCCCAATCGTCTTCATTGTCGCGAATGCCGGAAGCCGCCTGGAACAGCGATCTCACCTTCTGGCTGAGCGCCAGCAGACGGTCGCCGTCGGGGCCGGAGATTTCGACCTCGACGATGCCGGACTCGACCGAGCCCATCGCCAGCCGCTTGATCTTGAACCGCGCTTCCGGATGATTGGCGTAAAGATAGTTCCATGCGCGGTCCGCCGCTTTCACGGCGCCTTGGTAATCCTCGGTATTGACCAGAAGGAAGGCCGACGCAGGATCGGGCGCAACCGGTGTCAGCGTCAGATAGAACCGCGGGCCCCCGTCCCCGATGTAAAGAATATGGCTGGCGATCTCGGGATTCTGCGTCTTGTCGCCGAGCCATCTGGAGATTCCGAGCGCCCGGCCTTCGGTCTGCGAGATATCCGTTCCGTCGGGCATGTTCATGTAGATCAGAAACTGATTGCGCTCGCTCAGCGGAAACATCTGCTTCGGCAGGCGACCGAATTGGGTCAGGGCGAGCGCGACCAGCACAATGCATCCGATCAATACGATCGGCGAAAGGCGGAGAGCCGACCGCAAGGCTGAACCGTAGCCACGCTGCAGACGTGACGGCGAAGATTCCTCGTCGCGCGCGGCACTGCCCCCGCGGATGAACCAGACCGTCAGCGCCGGGAGGATATAGAGCGCCGCAATCCAAGAGCCTGCCAATGTCATGGCAACCACTGCCGCCAGCGAGAAGGCGTACTCACCCGACGATCCCGGCAGCAGAAACAGCGGCAGAAAGGCCGCGATCGTCGTGATCGACGCGATCGCCAACGGAAGCGCGTACTGCTCGCCCGCAGCGAGCCCGGCGGCTGCCGGCGGCAGTCCCCGGTCGATCCGGCCGACGATGTCCTCAACCATCACAACACCATTGTCGACCAGGAGACCGAGGGAAATGATGACCGCGGCGATCGAGACCTGCTCCAGCGCGATCCCGAATGCACGCATGCCGATCAGCGAGAACATCACGGCAAAGGGGACGATCAGGGCCGCAATCATTCCGGGCCGCAGGCCGAGGAACAGCACGACCAGCGCAGCGACGACGATGAAGGTCTGCACCACGCTTGACAGCGCGGAGTTGACGGACGCACGGACCTGTTCGGCCTGATAGGTTGCAAAAGCGATCGCATAGCCGATCGGAAGCTGCTGCTCGTACTCGCCGGCCGCCGTCCGCAGCCTGCGGCCGAGCTGCGTGACGTCCTGATCGGGCTGCATGACGACGCTGAGCACCACCGCGGGCCGTCCATTGAAGTAGACCGGCTTGGCCTTGGGAGAGGCATAGCCGCGGTGAACGGTGACGAGATCGGCAAGCCTCACCAGCTTGTCGCCTGCGCCTACCTTCGTGAGCATGGTCTCGATGGCCCGCACATTCGGAAAATCTCCCGACGTCTCGAGCAGCAGGCGGGTGCCGTCGGCATTGATGGCGCCGGACGGCTGCACGACGTTTTGGCCCTGAAGATCCTTGATCAGGACATTGACCTGAACGCCGACCGCGGCGAGCTTTCGCGTGTCGAGCTCCAGCCAGATCCGCTCGTCCTGAACGCCCAACAAGTCGATCTTGGAAATTCCGGCGAGCTGATAGAGCTTCTTGCGAAAATCCTCCGCGACATCCTTCATTTCGCGCGGCGAGAAGCCTTCGGCGGTGATGGCGATAGTCGCAATGGCGACGTCGCCAAAGTCGCTGTTGACGAAGGGACCAATGACGCCGTCAGGCAGTTCGACCTTGACGTCGCCGATCTTGTCGCGCAGCCGCTGCCAGGCCGCCTTGACGTTGCCGACCTCGTCGTTGAGGTCGACATAAATGGTCAGCCCCCCTTCGGACGCGAGCGTCCTGATGTCCTTGACCTCGGCAAGCTCCCGGATCTTGCGCTCGATCGGGACCGCGACGAGATTTTCCATGCGTTCCGGCGCCATGCCCGGAAAAAGCGCCGATACGACGGCGGTACGAATGACGATGACAGGGTCTTCGCGCTTTGGAAAATTGGGATAGAGAACGACGCCCGCAAGCAGCAGGCACATCATGATTGCGACGGTGAATCGCGATCGCGCCAGGCCAAATCGCGTGAGGAGATCCACGGCATCTACTCCTGCACGGGAAGAAGCTTCACTTTTTGTCCGTCGATCAGATAGGAAACGCCGGCCGACGCGACGATGTCCCCCGCACCGAGACCCTCGGTGATGATCAGGCGATTGTCGCGAACAGCACCAATGGTGACGTCGCGCTTTTTGACCGTCGAGCTTGCGTTGTCATACAGGAAGACTTTTGCGGTGCCCTGCAGCTCCTTGCCGCCCTCCGGGGCGAGCACGCTGAGCGGCACCAGGAATCCGCCTAGACCGCCGCTCAACGGCTCCTCAATCGAAACTTCGACCGACATGCCGGCATTCAGGCCGGTCGCGTTGTTGTCCAGCTGGACAACGACCGGAAAGGCCGACACCTGCTCGGCCTTCGAGCCGAGCTCCTTGATCGCGCCCCTGAGCGGTAGATCGGGCATGTCGGCGACCTTGACCGCGACCGGCTGACCGACCTTGAGGCTCTGGAAAGTCTGTGCTGGCACCAGAAAGGACATATCGAAGCGGTCGTCGCTGTACAGCGTCAGGACCGGCTGTCCGGCCGAAACCTGCGCGAATGATTTGACGTCGACCCGGGCAACCGTGCCGGAGAACGGCGCCACCAGCTTGCTCCGATCAAGGTTGTGATTGGCAAGATCGAGCTGGCGTTTGGCCTGATCCAGCTGAGCTCTGGAGCTCAGGAGGGCGGCTCGGGATTGATCCCAGGTCGCCTGGGTCGTGACGCCCTTCTTGAGCAATTCGTCCTTGCGCTGGAAATCCGCTTCTGCGTTATCGGCTTGCGCCTGTGCCTGCTGGACGCCGGCGTTGGTCTGCTCGACCTGCGTCTGCAGCGAGCGTGGATCGATTTCCGCCAGCACCTCACCCAGCTGCACCTTCTGCCCGACGGTGAGCGTGACCGCGCGCAATTGCCCTGCAATTTCAAACGACAGGCTGCTGACATCAGCCGGCTGCAGGACGGTTGGGAAGCGGCGCACGCGGCTCTCCGCCTTTGCCCCGACCTTGAAGGCGCGGAGTCCGCGAGCGGGCTGCTCGCCGGCCCTGGGGTCATTCTCGCCGCAGCCCTGCAAGCCGAGTATGACGGCGGCACAGATCAGAAATCGTACAGGTGGTCGGTACATGGTCGGCTCCGTCCGAGCCAGGTGGCGACTTCCGCACTTGCATTCTTCCCCAAAGGCTGTCGCCTGCCAAGAGCAACGGCTGCCCGTCCGCCTGCCCCAGTGCTGTCGCGATCGGCTGCAATCCAACTTGAAAAAACACGGGCAAAGCGAGAACATGGCTCACGCGCGGTCCCCAGGGAGTGAGCGATGGCTATCACGGAAGCTGATGTGAACGCGGCTCAACAGGCGTGGTGCGATGGGCTGGTCGCGATCGGAAAAGCCCATCGCGCGTCGGGCGATGTGCGGGCAACCGCAATGGCGTTGATTGAACAACTCTACGATTATCGCGACGGCGTGGTGTTTTTCAAACCGACACTGGCCCACGGCGCCCATACGTTCCGCAGCACGGCGGAGGGCGCGCTGTCATACTTCATCGGTGGCAATCCCAAGTTTCCGAACGATAAGGGCTTTGCCTTGAAACCCTGGGCGCGCGCCTGGTACGACAACAACGCTGCCGAAAACGGTATCCAGATTCACGGGCCGATCGCCATCACGATGGGCAATGTCTACGCGGTCGACTATGACGGCAACGAGATCATGGTCGACAAGACATTCGTGTTTCGCCTTTGCAAGGACGGCAAATTGCGGCTTTGCGCCCACAAATCGGCGCTGCCTTACGTTCCGGACACCTGATTGATTCATATGGCCGGCGAAAGCGCCTTGCCGCTCCATCCGGAAATTTTGGGAGGGGGACATTGTCGGGGTTTGCGGTCACGCGCGGCGATATTTTCGGGGGCATAACGGCCGGGATTGTCGCCTTGCCGCTTTGCCTCGCATTCGGCGTCGCCTCGGGCCTGGGGCCGGCCGCCGGACTATACGGCGGCATCGTCCTCGGAATCATTGCCGCAGTCGTGGGAGGCACGCCGGTCCAGATATCCGGTCCGACGGCGCCTATGACGCTCATTGCGGCGAGCATCGTCGCCGCAAACACCGCCTCCAGCGGAGCGGTGCAGATCGCCCCCGTCGTCGGAATCTTCTGCCTCGCGGGTGCATTGCAAATCCTGTTCGGGATCGCGCGGCTCGGGAACTACATTCGCTTCCTGCCATACCCGGCGATCTCAGGACTGATGACCGGCATCGGAATCATCATTATCATTCAGCAGATTTTTCCCGTCGTAGGTCTGCCGTCGCCGTCGTCCAGTCCGGCCGAGATCCTGAAATCGCTGGGTGGACTCGCGCAAGGAGCGCGTCTCGATGCGTTCATGCTTGCGGCGGCGACCGTCGCGATCGCTTTTGTCCTCCCCAGATTCTTCTCGGCTGTGCCCCCCTCTCTTGTCGCATTGGTCCTTCTGACGGGCATCGCCGCGGCTTTCGGCCTCGGGGCACCAACGATCGGAGACATTCCGAGGGGACTGCCGGATTTCGTCTTGCCCCAGCTCGACATCGCCAATCCTAGATTTGTGTCGGTCACCGCATTTCAACTGGCATTTCTGGGCGCGATCGATGCTTTGACTACATCGCTCGCCGCCGACAACATGACGAGGACGCATCACGACAGCAATCGAGAGCTGATCGGCCAGGGAGCCGGCAACATCGGGGCAGCGTTATGCGGCGGCATTCCGGGCGCCGGTGCCTTCATGCGAACCGCCATCAACGTTCGCGCCGGCGGACGGCATCGCTCCTCGGGCGTCATACATGGCGCTCTCTTGCTGGCCGTTCTGCTCGGCTTGTCCAGCGTGGTGCGCTACATTCCCCATGCCGTGCTGTCGGGAATTCTGGTCAGCGCCGGATTGAGCATCATCGACTATCGCAGCTTCCGTCACCTGTTTCGCGCGCCGCGCAGCGACACATGGGTCATGCTGGTCGTCGTGGTGCTGACGATCTTCACCGATCTGATCACGGCGGTCGGCACCGGCGCCGTGCTGGCTTCCCTGATTTTCATGACCAGGATTGCCCGCACGATGGAGCAGAATGCGACGCTCACGTTGGTGGAAGATGAGCCATGGCAGGATGAAAGCGAAATTCCGCACGCACTGAAGCAACGGCTGCTGATTAAGCACGTCAACGGACCGCTGTTCTTCGGTTTTGTCTATGCGTTCAGACGAATTGCCGAGCGGGCGACGGATGGAAAGCTGCTCGTGCTTCGCATGGAGCGCGTAACCTATATGGATCAATCTGGAATTTACGCGCTCCAGGACGTGCTGGTTGATTTAAAAGCCGCTGGGCTCAAGGTGATCATTGTCGGACTTGCGCGGGATCAGATCGAGCAGCTCCAGGCAATGCATATCGTTCCGGATCTGTTGTCCGAAGAGGACGTCTCTCAAGATTTCGATAGTTTTAAGAAAAGGCTCCCGGCCATGTTCGAGGAGCTCACGCGCGGGAGCGATGCTGAGCGGTCAACGAAATCGGTAGTGGGTTGACCGCAATCGAAGGCATCAGCGAAGGCACTTTCGGTTACTGCCGCAACAAAACCGTTTCCGGCAATTTCCGCTTGGGGTCAAAATCCGACATCGACGACCAGTGGGGCCATGTCCGCTACGTGCCAGAAGCAGTCATTCAATCGCCTCGTCGCTCCTGCGCAGCGGGGTATTCGGGCAACCCCGCCTTCCGAAGTCCCTCAATGTACAGCTTCGCATTTGTTTGCCCGCCCCTCGCGATAAACCCAGATATGGTAAAGTCAGGATCGACCTCAAGCATACGCGCCGCGGCCTCACCCGCCTCCGCATCACCTCCCAGATGAGCAAAAGCGGAGGCGAGACAACGGTAGGCCGGCGCGTAGGAGGGAGCCTGACGCAAGGCTTTTTTCCCTGCCACGATGGCCTCGTCAAAGCGACCAAGCTCGATGAACGCCTGTCCCATCCCAACGAAAGCCCGATGCAGTAGCGGGTCTATCGGGCTCATTCGGATGGCACGGTTAAAGCTTCGGACCGCTTCCTGCGACTGCCCCGCGATTTTGTAGATCCAACCTCTGCAACCCCACGCAAGACTTGAATTTGGGTTGAGCGCGACCGCCCGGTCGGCCATCTCGATCTCGCCTTCAAGATCGCCGACCATCCACGCCGAGACTGTGCTAGCCCATACCAACGTGTCCGGATCACCATCGTCGATACTCAAAGCCAAGCGAAGTAGCCGAACTGCTTCCTTGCGCTCGAGTTGAGGATCGTCAGCATACCCCAAAGTAACGTTTCGCATGTGACAGACACCCGCCAGAGCCGCGACCAAGCCAAAACGAGGGTCCAGCTCTAGCGCGCGCTGAGTCAGCCGGAGCGTCTCGGCCACCCCCTCGCGGGTCGTCAGGTAAGATTGCTGCATGGCTCGGAGATAATATTCATATGCATTGAGGCTTTCCGGTCGCCGCCGCGTCGCCATCGCAATTTCTGCCTGAAGCAATTTTGGCTGAATGGCCAAGACAACGGCGGCCGTTACTTCGTCCTGCAAGGCGAAAACGTCGGTCCAATCACGCTCGAATCTGTCCGCCCAAATGTGCGTGCCCGTCACGGCATCAATCAACTGGCCCGTGATGCGAACTTTCCCCGATGCCTTGCGCACAGACCCCTCAAGGGCATAACGCACGCCAAGCCTGCGTCCGACCTCCTTGATATCGGCGACTTTGCCTTTGAACGCAAAGCTCGAATTGCGAGCAATTACGAACAACGATTTGAAACGCGAGAGCGCGGTGATGATCTCCTCAACCATTCCGTCAGCGAAGTATTCCTGCTCGGGATCGCCGCTCATGTTCTCGAACGGCAGCACTGCGATGGAGGGCTTGTCCGGGAGTGGCGGGACCGCACTTGGCCGCTCGGTCAGCGCGCTATATGCTCCCGCGACCACAGCGTAAGCGCGGATCGGCTTGAAGATGTTTTTGAGCTGCTGCTCACCGCGATCCTCGAAGCCAACGTCCAGCTTGCCTTCAACTTCGCCGTACACCTTCTCGGAAATCAGGATGCCGCCTGGATCAGCGTTCCCCTCAAGTCGGACAGCAATGTTGATCCCATCGCCAAAAAGATCGCCGTCAGCCCCGACGATAACTTCCCCGAGATTGACTCCAATGCGTAGTTTAAAGGGGCTGCGGCCTGATGAGATGCTTTCCTGTATCTCCGCCGCGCATCGCACCGCTGCCGACGGGCTTGCGAACTCGGCGAGCGCTCCATCGCCCGTGGTCTTGATCAGTCGCCCGTCGTGGCGAGAGAGCGTAGGTTCAATGACTTCGCGCTTCAGCCACTCGAACTCTGCGTAAGTGGCTTCCTCAGCGCGTTGCATCAACGCGGAGTAACCGACCACGTCGGCAGCCAAGATCGCGGCTAGTCGCCTCTGAACCCGCTGTTCGGTCACAGCGCCCTCCGAACGACCAGACTGACCACGCCGCTCAACGAGGAGCCTAGCACTTTGTTGCGAGCCTGGAAATTGTGGGAAAGCCCAAATTGCCGCTGGTAAATCGCCGACGTGGTGGCGACGAGCGCGCGGCAACTCGGGGTGGCCAGAATTGGTCGGGGAGATTCAAACGGAAACGAGCCTCCCTAACTCTCCATCGGATTTCAGGCACATTTCCATAGAGGTCGAAGCATCAAATGCCACAAGTGTAATAATCTTCTGACGGTAGTATCTTCGTCCCTGGAATACTCAATGGGTGTTTTCTACGGTTGGCGCATCGTCGCTGCCTGCATGCTGTGCTCGCTAGTCGGGAATGCACTTGGCCTCTTCGGCGCGGGTGTCTATCTTCATCAGGTTGTGATAGCAAACGGCTGGACGACTGGTGTGGTCTCGGGCGCCGTCACGATGTTCTATCTCGTCAGCGCATTGCTGTTGATCCCGGTTGGCTCCGGTATCAGAAAGGTTGGTCCACGCCCTATTGTCGCGATCAGCGGCGTCGCGTTGGCTGGTGGAATAATTCTTATTGGGCGAGCAACCACGCCTTGGGAAGCTTATTTGGCTTTTCTTTTAATGGGCGTCGGTTGGGCCGGCCTTTCTCTCACTGCCGTCGCGACAACGGTCGCGCCATGGTTTGAACAGTACCAAGGGCGCGCAGTGTCCATTGCATCGCTCGGAGCGAGCGCCGGAGGTATCCTCGGCGCACCGGTGCTTCTGTTCGGAATTTCGCGGATCGGCTTTGCGGCAACGACCCTAATGGCAGGCGCTTGCGCATTGGTCATCATCGTTGCGCTGGCCGCCTTCGTGCTGCGAAGCCGCCCCCAGGATTCGGCTATTGCCGGATGGCTTGTCGGTGGGAACAAATGCCGCAAGTACCGATACAAGGAATTGGACGCTGTTTTCTGCGCTGAAAACGTCGGGTTCCTGACACATCAGATCTTTTTACTGGCTCAATCCTTCGACCCGTTTGCAATCTCGTTTAATGTATCGTCCACGGCTGTTGCCGCTCTCGCAGGACGCGTCGGACTCGCACGATTTGCGGATCAACTTGATGCAAGGGTGACCACGGCGGTTGCTCTCGTCGCTGCGGCAACATCGTTCATGGCAATGGCGGCGTTTCCTTTTGCGCCGGTACTGGTCGTGGCCAATATCATCTTTGGCTTAACCGTGGGTAATGTCACAACGTTATCGCCAATTATTGTCAGGCGAGAGTTTGGGGCCAAAGCTTTCGGCCTGGTTTTTGGTGTCGCATCGTGCGCTATCCAGTTGGTTGCAGCGATGGGACCGAGCTTTTACGGCGTATTGCACGACGCCTTCGGCAGCTATGATCTCGCGCTAGTCAGTGCCGCGGTCCTGGATATTTTCGCCGCGACCATCATCTTCGCAAGCCGCAACTTCACCGCATAGTGAATGTCAGTTTGGGGTCAAAAGGCAAAACGCCTCGCCCGACTTTAGTCGGCTTCCCTTCCGACAGCGGACATAGCCATATTTTGAGAAAAAGTCGGCTAAGGGCCACAAGCGGTCCTCGGCCTCAGCTTGTGAGCAGAAGGGGAATATGATAGCCTTAAAACTCGGGCCTCTGACAACCGCCCGACAAGCTCTCGAGCCAAGCGTTGTTTCGCTCCACCACGGAGGTGAAACATGTCTTGCAGCAGCACAGCGCGAGCTTCAACCGATACATCCCACGCAGCTTTACCCACTTTTCCCGTTATTCGATGGGTCTGGCAATTTCCGCTGGCGCAGTTGGCCGGAATAGCACTGGCGTTAGAGCGGCGCCGTCAATACAGCGAGCTTCTCGAATTAGACGACCGGCTGCTCGCTGACATTGGCGTATCAAGGACGGCCGTTGAAGGAGTACGAAGGTCCTCCTTGTATTCAGATGCTTGGCGCGACAGCCGATGAGTGTCCATCATCCTCATTGCTTGGTCGCGTAATAAACCGGCGCGCGGCACATCTACCGAGGGCGGCTTGCGCGGTCTCAGCCACGTCGCTGTAGAAGTCGAAACGCGCCTAGAAGAAAGCCCGCGAACGCCAAAGCGCCCCGGGGCCCCATAAGGACGCCGCGGCAAGGAAGGGGCGCCCTACCCGCATGCCCTGGTCTGCTCGATCAGATCCTGCATGCCGGCCGCGCTGAACGCGACAAACGTCTCGCCAGGCATATCCGACCGGTAGAGTATCGGTTCGCGACCGTTCTAGTTGGCCTTGACGTTAACAACCTTCGCCTTCGCTTCGCGCTCCAGCTGTTTCTGCGCTTTCAGGAAATACAATCGACGCATTGCACGATCCTGCGCGGCGTCCAAGCGCTCCTCGACCGCAAGGTCTTCCACGATCTTCTCGGCGGCTAGAAAATCCGCGGCCGCCGGAAGATATCCGTTGGGATCTGGGCGGCGCTCGCGTATGCGCGGCAACAGAACGTAATCGATCTCTTTTTTTAAGACGATCACCCAACGTTCTGTTGTCTCATAGCAGTCTTCACGCACGGTTGAGTTGAGGTGGTCACTGAATTCGCTTGGCAACAACGAAATCACCAACCTGAGAACCCGTGCATCAGTTTCGAGGTGGAGCCCCGCGCTAAAGTGGAGCAAGCGCTCATAGTCGTCGCGTGCGGGGCTGCGCTTCTCACTGAGAGAATGCTTTACGACCTCGAGCTTATTTTCCAGGAGAACTTGCGGCGGCGTTTCTTGGAACACCCGATTCTCCACCTTGTCGAGGGCCTCTGCCGTGTCGAGCTTCCGCTTCGCACGAAGGCGCTGCTTGCGCCATAAGCAAAGGAAGATAGTTTCCACGCAGTCATGTTCGGATGGGCCCTCGGGGCGCCACTCCTCCCAAATCGCGCGCCGAAGCTCCTCGAACGCGTCGGGATCCTCCCACGGCAACAGCTTAATGGAAGAGTAAGCCCCATGCCTGAGTGCGTTCGGCTTGCGCAGTCGCTTCGCCGGCACTCTCACATTGTTCTTCTTTTCGGGCAGCATCGCTCGGTATCCTCGGTCGACCTGAGAACATCGGGTGTCCGTTGCGATTCAATTTCGGGGCGATGTGACGCGGGGCGACAATAGAACGCCAGAAGACAAACCCAATCGAGTTCGTAGGATACTCCAGATGAGATCGCCTGGCGGCAAGCAGAGGCCTATCCACAGCAATTTGCAATTCGAAGATTGCCGTCCGGGGATATTTAGGCACCGCGATTTGCGTAGTACTCAATCCTAGCGGGTCTCGAGTCCCGTTTCTCAATCTACTGCGAGACGTCGGAATACTAGTCCCGACTGCGACCCTCACGGCACCCTGCCCCCGCGCCGATGCCGCCCCCCGAAAATTCTAGCCTTTCCGTTCCTCGGGTATTGGTTTTCGAAGGCGCACGCCTGGTCCGCCGCCGTTCTCGTCGATGAACTCCACGCCAGCTGCTCGCATCGAATTCAAGATTTTGGTCGCAGTACCCTCTCGGCCGCCGAGTTGTCCATCCTGCGCTTCAAGACGTTTGACGGTCGGAATCGAAATTCCTGCGGCTACTGCTAATTGCTCTTGAGACCAATTGAGCAGCGCCCGCGCGGCCTTTATTTGCCGAATTGATACTTTTAGTATTGACATTGGAGGTGGCCATTGATACTTTTAGTATCATAAGAGCGAATCTATTGAGGAAGGTCGCAATGTCGAGGGTGTTTGCCAAGTCGGACGCTACAACTGACCGCCGCAATTTCATTGGTGGATCTGACGCACGCGTCATCATGGGCGACGATGAATCCGCCCTGCTTCGTCTCTGGCGTGAGAAACGGGGCGAAGCCGCGCCAGCAGATCTTTCAGCCAACTTGATCGTACAACTCGGCACTGTAACTGAGCAGCTTAACCGTCACTGGTACGAGAAGAATACCGGCCAAGTCGTTACGCAGGTACAACGGCGGGCCTTTCATCCGGTCAAGCGCTGGATGGCGGCAACCCTCGATGGCATGGTGGAGAGCACCGGCGCGGTATTCGAGGCCAAGTTCATGCTGCCATGGTCGTTCTCGGAAGAAACGGCCGCTGAAAAACACATGGCCCAACTGCAGCACAACATGTGGGTCGCGGCTTCGAGGACCGCGGTGCTCTCGATCATCACCGGTGGCGGCAAATGGGTGGAAATGACCATTCCGGCCGATCCCCTGTATCAACACTTGCTGCTAACGGCGGAAAAGAAATTCTGGCGCTGCGTCGAGACCGGCGAGGCCCCTCAGTTGTTCGGCATTGAGCCCCCGCGACCCCGGGTTGAAGCGGTCCGAACGGTCGATATGAGCGCGTCCAATGCCTGGGCGGAGTTTGCCGGTGTCTTTCATCGGACGCGCTTCGCACATCTCGAGCACGATACGGCAAAATCTGAGCTGAAGAAGTTGATGCCAGAAGACGCAAGAGAAGCAACTGGCCACGGGCTTAGGGCCACCCGCTCGAAATCCGGTTCGATCAGCTTTCATGTTATTCAGGAGGCCGGTCGTGCAACAGTCTAGCGAAACGATCGGCGCTATTGCCGGCGCACTGGCCAAGGCCCAGCTCGAACTTTCCAATCCGGAAAAGGCGCTGACTGCGACCATCCCTGCAATCTTTCCGCGCGAGGAGGCTCGCAGCTTCAGATACGCCTCTCTAGCGAGCGGACTGGATCTGGTTCGCAAGTGCTTAGGGAACCATGAGATTGCAACGGTTCAAACGACAAGTATCGACCAAGAGACGGGCCTTGTTCGTTTGACAACAGTCCTCGCGCATTCGTCTGGAGAATGGATGTCTTCGCAGTGGCCGGTGTGTGCCGTCAGTGAAATCAATGCTCCCCACCGGATGGGAACTGCCCTCACTTATGCCCGGCGATACGCTCTCTTCGCCCTCGTGGGTATCGCGGGCGAAGACGACTTGGATGCGCCGGACGCCACTGACGCCACATCGGCTCCACCGCCACCCGAGTTTCGGGCAGGCAATCGGCCCCACGTCAAAGGAAACAAAGGCGCGCCGCGGCCTGTGCTACTCAGCACGGATCAATCAGCCCAACTAAGGGAGCAGATGTTGGCGGAGCTCAACTGTTTAAGGTGCGAGAGCGATCTTCTCGCCTGGGCTCAAGTCGGACTACCTAGAAAGAACACCCTGCTAGAGGCGGATGCCCATGCGATTGAGTCTGCCTACCTTGAAAAGCTCGCAGGCGTGCCGCAGGTGCCTCCTGCCACAAACGACAGCTCACAAACGGATGCGTCAGTTGAGGTCCTCCCAATCGATGCGACGGCCAATCTTGCTTTTCCCAAAGAGCCCGTGCGCAAGCGGAGCAAGGCCCACCTGCTGTTTGTCCGGGAACAGCCTTGCCTCGTTTGCCGGAAAAGCCCGTGCGACGCCCACCATTTGAAGTTCGCCCAACCCAAGGCTCTCAGCCGCAAGGTCAGCGACGAGTTCACCGTTCCATTGTGTCGCACTCATCACCAAGAACTGCATCGACACGGCAACGAACGGGCTTGGTGGGCGAACTTGAAGATCGAGCCGTTGCGGTTGGCCCATGACTTGTGGACGGCAAGTCCGATCCACAGCCCCTCCACCTCGGCCGTGGTCGACACGGCGGAGCTGCTGCCGTTTGATGGACACCAAGTTGGTCACGCGAAGACGTAAGTTCAGTCGCGAGTTCAAGGTCGAGGCGGTTAAGCTGGTCAACGGCATACTTCAACTGTCTGTTCAGGATCGCGGATCAACTTAGCGAGACGCTTTTTGGTGGGAAGGTTTTCTAGACACGGCATACAGTCCAGGCTGGGAGAATATCTGCCATCGTTGGACAATGAGAGTCGCTCCAAAAAACGACCGGACAATCAACCGACGATGCTCAGATCCCTTTTCCACCCATAAGCTTCCCGCCCCTGGCCGGTCCCAAGCCAATAGGCCCTGCGGGAGAAAAGCCCACTCCCAAAGGACAAGCCGAGCATTAATTACCTAGTGTCCTCCACGACCCGTGGTGCGCTTAGAACTTCCGTCCGGAGGATTCCATTTTTCTGCATTCCCCGCTGACTGCAAGGGATTTCCCTTCCGACGACAGGGTTTTGGTAGCCTTGCCTGACTGTCGGGAAATAGTGATTGAAAGCGAAACTACGTGATCCTTTCCACCGACAGTAATTTTTCCCGGGCCATCAAAGGAGAAGGAATCTTCGTTCACACTCCAACCTCTTGCTGTATCGATGTAGTACTGCAGGGTTGACGCGGCCATGCTCCAATCATCATTGGAGGCGAGCGGGAAATCACACTCCAATGCTGCGACCAGAGTTTTTTGCGCGTGACCTTCCAAGGTCAACGCTCCTAAGGCCAAAAGCGATAGAAATCCCTTTCGTATGACTTGCACGTAAAACTCCTCGAAGCGCGCTTATCGCATATCGACTGACAATCTCCCCAATCCTAGCATTTTAGTTTCGTGAGAAGATTGATGCTATCCGCAATGTGCGGCCACGCAACCCTGTCTCACCACCCAAGATTCCCCGTGTTTTTACGGTGGCCGAGATTCGCAATTTGTGCGGCGCGCTAGCACCTTTGCACCACGAACCGACCTTCCCGCTATATCCCGCTGGCTAGCTAGGATGGTAATTGCCGCAGCATTTGCCGATTTGCGATGTGCCAGTCATGCGGATTGGCCGACCAACCCACACCCCGACCATGCATATCGCGCGGTGAGGGACCGCCGCTCTCAGCCCACACGGTGCGACGGCACCGCCCGATCGTGGAGGCGGCCGCCAGCCCGTCATTCGATTTCAAATCTAATCCCACTCCGAAGTTCCGACATGCCCGCAGCTTATGGCGACCTGGCGACTGGTTTAACCTTGCCGATTCGCCAAACCAGCCCGGCATGCATATCCTCCGGACATGCCCATTGCCCGAAAGCCGCTCGAAATCCCGCCCGCAGTCGCCCGCCAATTTGCCGCGGATATGCGGGCATTCCATGCCGAGTACGATCAGATGAACATGACGCGATTGCGTCCAATACCCAGCACATGCTCTTGGAGCGTATGCCGAGGGGCACGAAACTACGGCTTGCCGATGCACTCGAACTGTTCGAGCTGATGAAATGAAAGTTTGGATCTATACCGACACGAGCAAAATCGTTGGCGACCCGGAGCACATGAAGGTCTTTGCGACCAACGAGACTGCACAAGTTTGGTTCAAGCGGAACGACCCCGAGGGCGTCGCTTTCGCTTACGAGATCATTATAGGCCAACGTTACTTGGCCAAGACGCTCCTGGTGCTTTCCGTCTTGCTTCTCGGACTCGCCGATCTCTTCACCACGAACACGATCCTTAATCTCGGGTTCGGCGAATTGAACCCGTTCATGCACGTCGCTCAGACATTGCTCGGTCCCTGGTGGCTTATTCCGAAGCTCGGCTTGACGTATATCATGATGTGGCTGCTTTGGCGCAGCAACAACCCCTACAACATCGCACTCGTGGTAGCGCTGTGCTGCACGCCGGTACTCAACAACCTGCTCATCATCAGCGGCACGAATTAACTAGCTCGCCTCCGTTTCCTGTAGGCTCGCTTCTGCTTCGGCGCTCGAGGGATCTCAGCGTCTTGTTGATCTCGACCAGGCGATGCCGTCGAACGCCTCGATCCAGGCCTGACCCTGGGAGGGCCAGCGCGGATGCGAAACTGCCGCGACTGCCCTGACGATCGGCTACCAGAGCCGCCGCCCAGCCCTTCGATTCAACGATTCAATTAAGCCAGGCGCAGTAACCGGCAGCGTGTCCCCCGACGCGGGGCGCATGAGAGTCCCACATTCCAATGCGGGCAGCGGGCTGTCTTTTCCTAGGATAAGCTGATCAGGACATCGCACAATCAAAGAAAAACTACGTGGATTGCGTCCGGGTCAGTGGCCCGAACTGGGAACTGCACGTCCTTGTCGAGATAGCCGTCATAAATGGCGGGTTCATTCAAGCTGTCAAATGGTCGGCGCTTTTCACTAGGCGGGCAGTCTTGTCCGGAAGCGCCGATAACATCTCAATCAATTCAGCAACGGTCATTGCGCCCTCTCCAAAGATAACGCCTGAGCACGCTTATCACATCCGCATTTTTTAAGGCACCAACGAGGCCGAGCAAGGCGCAAAAACCCATCGGCGTGAACCGCTGGTTGCACACGGCCCCGACGCGGGGAAGCCGAGGCCGCCGTTTGCAAATCAGCAACCTAATCGTCGCACGCTTCCGGGACCGTTGTGGATGCAGATCGGGGATTTCAGGGCCCAGACGCTGGAAGAACGGGGCGCCGCCGGGACGGTATATTTTCGAGCCCGGCGGCGTGTTCCCTATCCGACGATGGTGGGCGCCGCACTCGTGGGTGAAGCAAAGTGACCGCCCGTTGAGTTGGAGGAAGTATGAAAAATCAACAACCTGGCTCGCGTGTCGATTGTGAATGGAGCGATGGCATTGACTACGGGGAAGGCTAATAGCGTCTCACCTGTAGATGAAATGCCAGCCCACACGTTGCGGACAGTATGCCGACCAATCTGCACCTCCGTGATGAGAAGAGTTGGTAGGGCGCGGATCGTGCCATCCGCCATCTTGAAGCGAACAGCTTCCTTCCGGACCCCATAGCCATCGCGTACAATTCTGGCAGCGATAGCCTCTGACACCAGACACGTTGTTGCGCCGGTATCCAACAGCATCCTAAGTGGCTGCACGCCCAATACCACGTCTATCATTGCCGACGTGCCATTGTTAGCCGGATAGATCGGCACGCTGTCCCCAACCGACGCCGATTCAACAGGTGCGGCCATAGAAGGTGCGGCGATGGTGGGTGCGGCGACAGGGGGTAAGGCGGCTTCGAGCCGCGAAGACAGCTGGGCTTTGTCGACGATGTAAAACACCGCGCCTAAAACGGCTGCGATAATAGACAGGCGATAGAAGAAGAGGTCGGTCACAGGCAGCCGTTCGCTCCCAGTGCGGAGTCTAAGGACACTGCGCAATAGGAAGAAAAAGACTGCCATCGCGAAGAAGACGATGGTGTAAGGATCGACCTTGACCATTGTCGGCGTAGTCTACGCCCTATCCTTAGCCTCCGTCGATTGCCTTTTATGCGCGCCGCCCCTGAAAACCTGCCGGCGTGAACCAGCGGGCTCTGTTGGTCAGGCCCGATCCGGGGGGGGGCGCCTCGAGGCGTCCAGCACGCCATGGGCAGCCAGCACAGCCGCTGCGGTCTCGAGGGCTGTCATCGGCTACGTAGCAGTCCTGGGCACGTCCAGCGCTCGCGTGTAGAGGGTGCCGGCGCTTGAACCACAGGTTAGCTTCCGCCGCTTTGCCGCGATCCGTCACTTGGTTGTAGGTGGGGTCCAGCATGTTGATGATTGCCTGCCTCGATGTGCCGCATCTGGTCGCTGAGAGCGTCGTCCTGCTGGCAGTTCGCCAATATCTGTCCGCGTAACTGAATAGGAGCCGTTCAAGGGTGTTGATGGCCGTACGAGTGTGAGGGTCTTTGGTCGGTGCCGCATTGCCGCATCCTATCGAATGCGATAGCTAACGGATATGATCGGTTTGACCGGAAGTCACTGCCGGTCTATCATATTTGTTAGCTCACGGAATCGATAGGATGTGCCATGGTCCTACCCAAGGCAGAGCAGGAATGGGGCCGGCGCGCCAGCGCCTTCCTCAAAGCGGAAATGAAGAAAGCCGGCGTCACCTATGCCGACTTGGTGAAGCGGCTGAAAAAGCACGGCCTCAAGGATGAAACCGAGGCCGGGATCACCATGAAGCTAAAACGGGGATCGTTTACAGCGATCTTCTTTCTTGCGTGCGTTGCAGCGTTAGAACTTGAACAGGTAGTGCTGGAGGACATTTAGAGTTGCACTCGGCGACCGACGCTCCACATCTTAGCGGCAGTGGAGCGTCGAGGACAAAACTGATGAGGCCAGCCACTTTCAAAGGAAAACTACGCTTTAGCAACCAATTTGCGCTGGCTTATGTTGGCGTCGAGGCCTTTTTCTGGTTCGGCTTTTTCCTAGTCGTCGTATTGGGGTGTAGTTACAGTGTCTACCTCGGACTGGCCATATTCATATGTTGGGCGCTAACTCCTGCCCTGTTGTTTCGGCGAGTACTTAAACTGGACATCAAAGCCCTCGATGATCCTAACGATAATCCACGCGCGAACCGATTGATCAGCAAGATATCCGCCAGCTACTCAATCAGAGGGCATTGGTACGCGCCTCGCCCTGCCGCCAACCCTAGTCCAGATAGCCGTATGACGCGCGCGTGCGGCGCTTCAAGACATGCAACACTTCGATTTGCAGCCGAATTTTTCAAGTCCGTCGCGATCATAATTGCACTGACGCTGGGGACAGGCTTTACGGCTGAAATGATCGCGTTCGCTCTATCCGACCGAGATATAAGTGGCACGTTCGAGTCCGGGCTGGTCGGAATTGCTGGCGGCGTACTTGGCTTCGTCCTCGCCGTCGTAATCGTCGTGAGGCGAATTGCCGATACCGAAGATTGATTTGTTGCTTGTGGCGTTTGCGCCATAATTGCCGGAAAGATCGCTGACTACCCGAGGTCGATTGACCAATGCGTGGCTGATCGAGAGGCTCCGCTATCGATCCCTAGCGGCTTCGTTTTACTCGAATCGGCGCGATCACCCGGCGCATGCCTTGGCGTCGCAAACCTGCTCGATTCCGGCGATATTGGTCCCGGTCCCGTCGATCGAAATGCCGGCTTTAAGACTTGTTCTGCGCTGGCTGCCAACGCCACAACGGCCGGCTGACGCTCGCCGATCTGCCCGATTGGGATTGCTGGGACGACACGCGACTCGACTGGGACGCTGTGATCCACGTCAGCAAGGGCGTTCCGGCCGATTGGATACCGCTTTGGCGTTCGAATATCGTCATAGCGAGAGTAGACAACCTCGGAACTTATTCGGCCGCTTCCCGTTGCAAATCTCGCGCTTGAACAAATAATTAGTAAATCAGCTTTAATTTCAGGATCTTTAACAGTCGGGCCGTCGAGACTGAGGGGCTGAAAATGAATTGGGTTAAAGTTCTTCTGGTGCTCTCCGTTCTATTTTTTGGGTGCGCCGACATAGCGACAACCAATAAGATTTTGGAGCTTGGGTTTCGCGAGGCAAATCCGTTCATGCAAGCGGTTCAGGCATGGCTCGGCGTCTGGTGGTTGATTCCAAAACTAGGAGCCACGCTCGTCGTCATGGCGCTGCTTTGGCACAGCAAGAACGTCTACAATATCGCGCTTGTGGCGGCGTTCCTCTCAACGCCTGTGATTAATAACTTGCTCCTCATTGCAGGCGCGAACTGAACCGCGGCGGCGCCCTATCACGCCGAGCAGCATAACATTCGACGCGACCGGATCGCCGTCGGTACCCAGGATCTCTCCGAGGGCATATGCCGCCCGGACACAAGCAAGGTTGTTGGCGACTCTGAGCGCCTGAAGGTCTTCGCAATCATCGAAGCCGGGACGAACTTTCATTGGTGACTGGCAGCCGGCCAATATCGTTGCCGCCGTGGTGCGCGAGCTCCGACGCACGTGCGTCGAAGACGCGTTGTGCTGACAAGCTCAGAGCCCGCCATGCGGGACTGGTCAGCAGCTCGATAGTACGGGCAGAGAACTCCCGTCAATCTGATTGTTGCGACTTTTCCCAAGGGATGTCAGCCGTCCCAACATCACTTAGCGAGTCCCTCCAGGAAGGCGACCTCGTTCTCCGGTGAGATCTGAACGAAAATATCCTGGTCGTCGTTCCATCCGGCCTGCTGTCGGATAACTTGTCACTGCTAGCCTCGATCCCGCGTTCCCGCGTATCGAGCAAGTCCGCAGCTTCTACGGCGTGCATCGCGTTGTCGAGGACAACACGGGGCAGTTCCGACCCCCGCATGGCGGCGACGAACGCGTATGCATTGCGGATGGAACGGGTAACCGGCCGCCCGGAGCCGACGACGTACTGCTATTTCGGCGGGCCGATCGCAGCGTTACGCGAGCTCGATCCACATGTTTTGCGCATCGCACGCGATCCGACCCGGTTCCGGTTTTGTCGACATGCGGATCGGATATAAGCGTCGCGTTGGGAGAGCTGGCGGCGTCACCGGATAGCTACGATCTCATTGTGCTCGACGCCTTCTGCTGACGCGCGAGGCCTTCGTTGGATATCTATCGCGCCTTGACCGCGCGCGGCGTCATCGTGTTGCACACACCGCTACATGGCGCTGTGGCGGCCAGCGGCTGCGATCGGCGTTGTGGAGGGCCTCGTTGCCTACGGCAAAGGGCCGCTCCCGACGACAAGTTGCGAGTCCCCGCGGAAGTGGTCGTATTTGCTCAAGATATGCGGAATCTCGGCGATCTGCCGGCGGAGGCGCCTCGATCCCGATTCACGCGTAGCGCCCTGGAGCGATGATTATGCCGACATTCGCGGCGCCATTCTCGACCGAATGCTCCACCGCTGCCCAGGCGGGAACCATCCAGTGAGGCCGCGCGGTAATGCGGTTGCTACGCCGAGAACAAGATCGGTCGTAGCCCCCTGATTTCCTGTCCTACGGCCAAGAAACAGAACAGGTGCGTGATCGCAAAGGACAGGAGGTAGGCCCCTAAAACAGTCGCCATCACGAACTGGCCACCCAACGGGACCGCAACGGTTACAAGCGATGCCTGCGCAACGGTGGGTGCACCAGGCTGCGTGGAGACGACCAAAAACAGCGCATAGGCTTCACTGGCGTGCTTTGCGGCCGCGAAAAACGGCCCGGACCTGGCTGCGAACCCAACGCAAGCCAGCACGAAGATCGGAAGCGCCAGCCCGAAGAACTGAACCCTTGATCGGAACGAAATAGCTCAAAGCAGCGTCAGCAGCGCTGAACGATGCTGAACATCCTGAGATCGGCGAACCAGAGGAATTCAGAGCTGGGAGCACATACAAGTGCACGTACAGCCAATTCGGCGCAAAGGATGGTTGCAACAGCGCCAACGGTCCCAGCAATTGCAGCTTAAAGAGGCGGTCCGAGGGATGGACCCTGCGTTCAACGCTTGAGCTTACGTTCCCCGGCACATGGCGAGCACGTTGCCCGACATTAAAACATCAATAAAAATCAAACTATTGCGGCCTGCTCCTCTTATTATGGTTGATTGTTCGGCGGCCGCTCGATGAACTTGCGGCTGCCGTTGAGGAGCTCGAGGTTGTTGGCAATCACCGGGTTGCCCGGATCGAGCGAATACGCCTTCTCGAACTTCTTCCGCGCGCCGCTCAGATTGCCGCGCAGCATGAGGGAATATCCCTGATCATTCAGGATTTGCACGGTCTCGCCGCCAAGCCGGATCGCTGACGCATAGGCCTGGTCGGCAAGATCGAAGCGGCGTATCCGATCATAGCTCGCCGCGAGCCCGACCCAGGCCGTCACGTCCTTCGGCGATTTCTCGACGGCGTCCTTGAAATAGCGCTGGGCTATACCGTAGTTGCCGCGGTTGTATTGCTCCAGCCCCAGTCGCACCGGCTCGTCGGAGGGATAATATTTGACGTCGGTCGGCTCCTGCACAGGGTCGCCGCCCGGCGGATCCACCGGCGCAACGATCGCCGCCTCCCGCGTCGTGTAGTCGCAGGCCCCAAGGCCGGTCGCCATGCAGCAACAGATCAGCGCTGGAGCAAGGCGATACAATCCTCGCCCCGTTCCCCACTTCCAGCGCATCTCTTGCACCTTTCGAAAGATCATCGCGAAACTACCTACAAAAACAGACGACACGACCGAAACACCGGGATCAGCGCCAAG
Organism: Bradyrhizobium sp. ma5; assembly: GCF_042258955.1. NCBI lineage: Bacteria > Pseudomonadati > Pseudomonadota > Alphaproteobacteria > Hyphomicrobiales > Nitrobacteraceae > Bradyrhizobium > Bradyrhizobium sp. ma5. Next base: position 3,506,726 of record NZ_CP170156.1, on the reverse strand, counting down.
AGCTCTCCCAACGGCAAATGCTCAGGTGGCTGAGACCCTCAGCTCACCACTACCTGCCGCCTCCCCCCGCCCCGATGGCCACCGATCCTCCGGTTCCCGGTCCCAGTCCGGTTGTGTTGATATTCTGAATTGTGGTGACGGGCGGCGCCTGGCCTATCGCTCTGGTCGGATCGGGTATGTCGGGAAGCTGATCCACTGGCCGCGTCGTGGTGCTGTAGCGCGTCACGGCACCGCCGACACGCCGGGCATCGTAGGCGAGCCGGCGATCGCCGACATATGCCGGCCATGGGTGGATTGTGTGGGTGACGGCGTTAACTTCTTTGGCATTGCCGGCACTCATCGTGATGGTGTCGGAACGCTGGACGTAGCGGTCCATCTCGTCATGCCCGTAGACGCCGTAGCAGCCGCCGAGCAGCAAGGGTGCGAGCAAAGCCAGATATCTGATGGTCATCCCTCGCCTCCTCTAGTTCAGGGTCTTCACGACCGGCTGGTTCGCACCAACGGTCGGCGGCGGAGCGGGTATGACCGCATTGGGTGCGATGATGTGGCCATAGGGTCCCTTCACCTCGCCGCCGGAATTGACGTAATCGTCATAGCGCTTGCGAACTTCCATCTGGCCATTGAGGAAGAAATCGACGTCGTTGGCCGGCAGGCGGGAGTCGAGCGGCGATGCCAGTTGCTGGCCGGGTGCCGCCGGCGCGACCAGGCGCGGCGTCACGATGATCACGAGATCGGTTTCCTCCTGCTGGTACGACTTGCTGCCGAACAGGCTGCCGAGCACGGGCACCGAGCCAATCCAGGGCAATTGTGAGACGTCCTGCCGGTTGCGGGTCTGCAGCAGGCCGGCGATGGCGAAGCTCTGGCCGTCGCGCAGTTCGACCGTGGTGCGCGCGTCGCGGCGAGTCAAAGATGGCACCGTGGTCCCCTGGATCGTCACCGCATTGGTGAAATCAAGCTCGCTGACCGAGGGTTCGACCCGAAGGTTGATTACGCCGCGCGAGAGCACGGTGGGGACGAAGGCCAATTCGACGCCGAACTTCTTGTAGTCGATCGTCACGGTCGGAAAACCGTTCGTCGTCGTATTCGGGATCGGCACCGGGAATTCGCCGCCGGCCAGGAAGCGCGCGGCATCGCCGGAAAGCGTGGTCAGGTTCGGCTCCGCCAGCCGGCGCGCCAGTCCCTTCGTCTCCAATGCGGTAATCAGAAGGTCCACCGAACTGCCGTTGCTGGTCCTCAAGATGCTGGTCAACAGGCTTCCGAACGGGACCGGAGCTACACCGCCGGCAGTGCCCATGAGCGTGCTTGCCGTAGCAAGCAGGGGAAGGCTGCCTGTGGGGGCAGCGCCTACGTTAGCGCTAGTAGCGGGAGTTCCCCCGGTACCAATGACACCAGGAGTGGTATTGATACCACCGATCGGCGCTCGACCAGCGATGTTTATACCGCCCAGCCCCGTATTCGCGACATTGGTGCCGTTGGCGTTCGCCGCAAAGAGGTTCACACCAAGGTCACGCCCCGCCTGCCGGGAGACCTCGAGAAAGCGCACCTCGAGCATTACTTGCTGCGGCGCCGCAACGCTCATCGCGTTGACGACGATGCCGCCCTCGGGAACGCTGCCTTTGGCGATCGCCATCGCCTTCTCCGCGGCCACCGCATCGGCAGCCATTCCGCTCAGCACCACCTGGCCTTCAGACGCAGAGACGCGAATGCCGCGCGTACCCGTGCCGGACGAGATGTTCTGCTGCAGATTGCCGATATCCAGAGTCACCTCGACATCCAGAATGCCGATCTGCTTCATCGAACTGTCGAACAGGATGACGTTGGTGCTGCCGGTCTTCTTGCCCTGGACGTAGATCAGGTGATCGCTCAGCGACTTCACGTCGACGATATCGGGCGAGCCAGCCACGATTGTCGAAAAGGCCGAATCGACCCTGAAGGTGCGTGACTTGTTGAGGGTCACCTTGACCCGCTGGACGTCGTTCATTTCGCTGACAAAGACGCCGCTGGAAGAGCCCCGACGCTCAGCCGCCTTCGCGCGATCAGCGGCAGTGAAAACGGCAAGCGCAGCGCCCAGAGCCACCAGGCTCACGGCGAAGAGACCACGTTCCGCGCTACCCCACACGCGACCGCCACTCATTTCGCATCCCCTCCGCCGCTGACATCGCGGCCATCCCGTAAATCTACGGCTCCCAGCGTTCTGGCTACTCTCCTTCGCCCACCACGCCGCAGAGCTTACAATGCGTCCGACTACAAATAGTTACTTGCAAATTCCTATCCCTAGCGCGTTGAGCAAGGAGCCCACCCAGCCCGGGATCCAACCGCAAAACGCGGCTTGGAGATACTCCCCCGCCGCGCGCGTCGATTGCAAGGAAAGACCTTCGGGAAGATGTGGCAACGCCAGCGAAAATTGCGCGATGTTGCCAGCGGGCACCACATTCCGGGCCTGCGTGGCGATGACCTGCTGGGGCGACCAGCTTGGCGACAATCGCACTCGAAGACCCACGGCCCGACCCATCGTTCTGGCTCGATCTTATCGCCCAGGTGCCCGCCCCGATTGGCAGGCGCCCCGGCAAGCTCCACTTGTGGATGCGGAAAATCTGTCCGGACAACCGGGACCAGTTCTCTGTCGCTTACCGTAGTCCAGGCGCATTCCACGATGAAGCCTGGGAACGTGTCAGAACGGTATTGTGGTGGACGCGCTCGGCGCGTTCAATGTCGTGCCCCATATCGGCATAATCATAGTGAAACCCGGTTGAGATGCCGTAACAGTAATTGGGGAGGTTGCCGTCGCCGGTACGCTCAGTGTCGGCGTGAGACCGCCATTATACAAGAAGGGCGCAACCGCTTGTTTGGCCGCAGCGGACGGCAAGGGATCACCGCTGCAAGCGGGAGTTGCTTTTTGGATTGCAGCATTTGTGTAGCAGTTGATCATGATCGCGCGAGCACCCGCATTCGCGAGCGTCCGCAACGACTGCATGGTGATCGCGTAACGGCCCAGATCAAAGATGGCGAACATCAATGTGAAAAGCGGCACGGCGACAAGGCAGAATTCGAACGCCGCCATGCCGCGCTGATCGAGCTTTCTCATCACTGCACCAACTGGACATACTGGCTTTTAGGCACGCTCGTTGTCCCGCACTGATTGTTGTTGAAGGTGGCATTGCCATTGAACGCAATCGAGGCGGCGACCAGCTGGCCACAGCCGCCTCCTGCGCCGCCTACGGTAATAGTAGGATTGCCCTGAAACGTCACATTTGCGGTCGGCGCGTAGATGTTTCCGTTGAGCGTGATGTTTGTATTTCCCCCAAAGGTCATGCTGTTCTGTGAGGTCGAACATGTAGGACACGGAGCAGCATAAAGAGCCATGTACTGGAATAAGGCAGCGTTAGACTGAAGGGCCGCAGGAAGCAACGAGGCACTTGGGGCAGGGGCAGTCGTCGGCCCCGTAATGGTGATCACCGCATTCCCCTGGTTGTTGATTGTCGCCCCTGGCAGCAGAATGAACGTAGCCGTACCCGAGATCGTTGGGGTCCCTGTGATTTTCAGAGTACCCGAGATGAAGTAAACGCAGCTGGATGCGGTCGTGGGGCAGCCCGTGTTCCCGCCGGGGGACAGAGTTTCGGCCCCATTGCTTGTGATGTGGAGACCATCATTCGTACATGGATTGGCGGCCGTGTAAGCGACGAGCGTCGATCCTCCGCAAGGCGGAAGACCGCATTTGGTGGGGACGGTGGGGTTCGCTCCGCACAACGTGGTGAGGGCGCCATCGAGAGCAGTGAACGGATCGACGGTCGGGGCCGGCATATACGTCAGCGCCTTGCTACAGAACGACGCGGCACCCGTGCAGCCGCCGACAGTCGATAGCGAACCGAGATTCATGCTCATCCCGCCGCCGGTGAAGTTTATTGCATCCTTGGCCGGATCGTTCGAGGCCATGCCGCAATTGGGCGCATTGATGTTCGGGCTGCCTTGGAAACTGATGGAGCCGGTCAATGCCAAGACGCAGGCCGGCGCCGCCAGCCTTTGTACTGCGGCCACGGCTGTCGCGGGGATGGTGACCGTAGTCAAACCAAGCACTGCTGCCAGGTACGCCGGCTGTTGCTGGCTAACAGTGGCCTGAACGAAGGTTCCGGCGGTCCCGTTCCATGAAGCGAGCGGAGTGATCGTGACGGTCTGCGAGACTCCTGAGGGAAGGCTGGCGCTACACACGGAGCCGGGATAGGAGGTGCCGCCCGCGTTGCAGAACCCGTTCTGTGCCGCGGACTGCTTGGCGCGATAGTCCATCGATTGTGCAACCGCACAGGGTAGATTCGCTAAGCATAATTGCTGCATCGCACCCGAATAGGCTGCCGCATCGGCGGCATTCTGCGCGTGTTGCCTGGTAACGTACCACGATCCCGCCTCGCCCCCGAGTGCGACCACTCCTATCAGCGGTATCAGAGCGACAACGGTTGCGAAGGCGACGGAACCACGGCGAGAGCGAAGCAAGCTACGCATGGAACACTCCTATTGAAACCGTTCTGAGTAAGACAGCGTGTAGGTACAAGAATTGGCGCACAACACGGCTGTTAAGATGATGGGCGAGACGGTGACGGTCGTCGTGTATGTGTAGTACTTGGGCGAACCGGAGTTGGTTCCGGAGCAGGCAGCGATGGCATCACCGCAAAGGACCTGGAGATTGTTGATGGGATAACCTGCAACCGACGTCGGGAGTCCCGACTTCCAGCTTGCCCAGTTGGTAACGTCAGGTGGTGTGTTGTACTGGATTTGTTGCCCGAAGGAGCGTAACGCCCCCCACGCGGATACGAACTGAAAGCCAGCGGCAGCAACGTCGGCAAGCGGCAGAAGCAGGCTTACCCCCAGGAAAGCGAAAACGATCAGCATCTCAAACGCGGCGGCGCCGCGCTGATCCGCGATGAAAAATACTCTACGTCTCACAGGCCTATCTCGACAGGGCAATAAATCCAGCACGGTTGGCCTCTTCGGGTCAGTGTTAGACCGATGCAGATCAACACATTTCCATAACAAGCCGGCCATTCATGACCACTCACCAAACACAAGGAATCAATCTCCAGCGTGATGCTTCGTAACTGGAGTACTCAGGAAAGTTGCGCCGAAGCAGGTCTTCCTCGTAAAGAATTCGGCACACCTGGACGCCGATATGCAGGATCAGCAGGATCACCGTAACCGGCGTCAGATGTAGCAGTACGACACCCACTATCGCGATTTCTTCCGAGAGATAGAGTGGGTGTTTGATCCATCGATAAGGACCGGTTTGCACCACTGAACGTGCCTGCGGTACCAAACTGAACGCCCGACCCAGATGTCGGATCGTGACAAGCATCATGATCATGCCGATCAGCACGCAAGCGGTGGATAGCAAGTTTGGCAACGCCTGGTCGGTCTTGCCGAAGAAGGTGATCGTCCAGGGCATATAGCTGCCGACGAACGCAGCTACTTTAGGCAGCAGGCCGGGCGCTTGCGCCTTTGCCGGTGGCCTGGTCATGATCAACACCGTCACAAGCGTGTAGAAGATGGCAAGACAAAAACTCGACAGAAGCGATGGCCAGGGATCGGCAAGCGATACCCCAATTTTGATGGCGACCAGAAGTGCCAGCAACATGAACCACATGCCGCCAAACAGCTGCATGATCCGCTCGTAAGACCAGTTTTTCGACAAGGCAACCGTGCTCATGGCTTACTTCATCCCGAAGCTGGCGAATGTACGTATAAGGTGCAGAAATGGACTTCCACCCAGAATGATGAACATGGCTGGAAGCATGAACAACACCATCGGAATAGTCAGCTTGGCGCCCAGCTTGTGTGCTCTTTCTTCCAGCTTGGTAATACGTTCTCGCCGCAGGTCGACAGCGATGCTGCGCAGCGCCTGGCTCAACGGCGTTCCATATTGCAGGCTTTGGCCAACCATGACGCCGAACCGGCGAAGTCCTTCTGACGTAGATCCTAATTTGTCGAATGCCTCGCTGCGATTTGGCAATATCCGGAGATCATCAAGAAGCCCGTACAGGACCTGGGTCATCGCAGGATTAGTCTGGCTCATTTCTTCCGCTACTCGTTCCAGCGCGCTCTCCAGACCCATTCCCACTTCGCTGCAGACAACCAGCAAATCGATCATGTCCGGCGTTCCTAGCCGGATGCCGGCGTTAAAACGCCGTTTCAGCACCGACAGGATCAACCGCGGCCCCATAATTCCGATCACCACGCCAATGAGAATGAAGATCAGCCCGTCGGCCAGCGACTTCCCTAAAAGCTGAGCAACAAACAAGCCAATGATCGGAAACAAGAACATGCTGACAGTTTTGACACCGATCCAGATCGACAAGGTTCGATGTGAATTGAAACCTGACGATTGAACAATTGTTCGCAGTTGGTCCAGATTTTCTGCAGAGTAGAAGCGCCGATACCGCATCCCGAGCGATGAAAGCCAACCGGTAATGTCTCCGAAGGGAGCTGACCGGCCAGGAACGCCCATCACGGCGTTTGACACCCGCATGTTCAACGCACGAAAGTGAAGCTCGTAAAGGATCAACACCATCGCCGCAGTCGCAAGTGTTATGGTGAGGGCGACCAAACTGAAACCAAAAGTCATAGTTCTGTTTCCCTTCTGACCATCCAACGTATCACAAGGGTCCCGATAAGCACCGAGGCTCCCGCGTAAGCCAGGAGCATGTTTCCGGTCCGATCGTAGATCAGCAGATCAACTGTTTGCGGATTGATCGCGTAGAGCAACCCACCGACAATGAAGGGCGATAATGAAAGTGCTCGAGAGGAAAAGATCACCTCTCCTGCCAGGGCCTTCGCACGAGCAGCGAGCGCGACACGCTGCCTCACGGTGTCTCCCAGAGTCTGCAACGTTTCGGTTAAACTGCCACCTGACTTCAGCTGGACCGCAAGTGTCACCGCAAAGATCCCATACTCCGTCACTTGCGTTCGCCGATAGACAGCTTCGACGGCCTCCTCCGGAGAGCTTCCCATAGCCACTTCGCTGCATACGATAGCAAACTGCCCGGCTGTTGGTTCCGGCATCTCGCGCGCAATGATACGAAATGCTTCGTTCACGGGCAGCCCGGATCGAACAGTACTTGTCACCAGCTGGATCGTGTCAGGTAGCTGTCGAAAAAGTTGATTGGCGAGGCGATTTTGCTGCCATCCAAACAGACCTCGCACCACCATGATGGCGACAATTGCAGCCGCGAAAGACACGTAGAGGATGGGAAAATTCAACAGGCTATTGACATAAAAGATTGCCGCTGCTGCGATGACACCGGCGAGTAGCACATAGGCGGGGCGCCAAGCGTAAGCTGTCCCAGCCCTGTAATTGGCTAAGCGGTGGAGAAACATCGACCGAGACCCGGCCTCTAACCGACGAATCGAAGGTAGGCTCGCCGAATGTGAGGTTCGCACGGCTTTGGCTACCTGTCGATCAATGCGGCTTTGTCGAGCGCCGAGCCAAAGCGTCATGGCTGCTGCGCATACCAGAAGCACCAGGTCAATGATGATCAAAGACTGCGCCATTATAATTGCCTCATAGCCTCAGCCCAGGCTCGGTCGAGCCCATAATAGGAAAGACGGGTGTTGAATTTCGGGATTGCGTGTGTAGACCGATAGGTGCCCGATATCCGTCCGTGAACATCCTCCTCTTTGTACTCGAACGCCGCGATATCATTGGTGGTGATCACATCGCCTTCCAGGCCGATCACCTCGCTAATTTGGATAACGCGGCGCTGTCCATCCCGCATGCGTTCTACTTGCACGATAATATCCAGCGCTGCGACGATTTGAGATCGAATTGCCCGCAGCGGCAGATTTGGCTGTCCCATCTGCACCATGTTTTCAATGCGGGTCAGCGCGTCACGTGCGGAGTTAGCATGTACGGTGGAGATCGACCCATCGTGGCCGGTGTTCATCGCTTGCAGCATGTCAAACGCTTCAGCGCCGCGCACCTCGCCTACGACGATGCGATCAGGACGCATCCTCAGGGCGTTCCAGACTAGATCGCGTTGTGTCACCTGCCCCGTACCTTCGAGGCTGGGAGGCCGGGTCTCCAGGCTGATCACATGGGGCTGTTGAAGCTGCAACTCTGCCGCATCCTCGATGGTGACAACGCGTTCACTGTGATCAATAAATTGGCTCATGGCGTTCAACAGCGTCGTCTTGCCGGAACCGGTACCTCCAGAGACCAAAATATTGAGCCGACACCGGCCGGCAATCTCCAGCAACTCCCCCATCGCCGAGGTCATTGACCCGTTTTTGACCATTCCGGCCATATCCAAACGGCGGCTTGGAAATTTTCGGATGGAAATGCAGGGGCTGTGGATCGCTAGCGGCGGGAAGATGATGTTGACCCGACTGCCGTCCGGCAAACGGCAATCCACCATCGGGCTGGATTCATCAACGCGCCGTCCAACCTGCGACGCAATCTTCTGCGCCACCGATGCGATGTGATCATTATCGCGGAACCGTATGGCGATCCGTTCCAGCTTGCCGTTTCGCTCGACATAAACATTACTTGGTCCGTTGACCATGATATCATTGATCGATTCATCCAGCAGGAGCGGACGAAGCGGCCCGTAGCCGGTCATGTCGTCTGCGATCTCGTCCGCCAACAGAAGCTGCTCGCGACCTGAGAGTTCGAGGCGCTCCTGGTTGGCTATTCCATGGATAATTTCCTCGATCTGCTGCCGAAGAACATCGCGCGAAACAGTTGCGGCCACCGATGGCTCAATCTGCGCAATGACTCGTTCGCGCAGCGAAGCTGGCATCATCACTCGTTCGCGCACCGAAACTGGCATCGCGGGCTGCTCGGTCAAGGGTTCGTCGCGACTTGGAGGCAAACGAGTTGGCCCGCCGTCCCTTGGCGTCAATGAAGGTAGACGGGCTGGCGTGTCGTCGCGTTCGCGCGTACCAAACTTTTTCGTCACCTGAATAGCCTCCTGAACCATCCCTTCCGCTGGGCTCCGATACCGGCAATCTCCCGCACAATCGGGGCAAGGTGACGTCGCAGTGCTGATACGTGCTTCAAAGCTGGGATTCCGAGATTGACCGCTTGGGTCATCCCCTTTCCGAGATCGGGAATCACCATGTCCGGCTCCGCGCCCAAGGCCTTGACGATCGTTGCCCTGGGCAGGCCCCCGGGCCGATTGGCACGGTTGAGCAACGTAAAGACCCGATCCTTACCGGCGATGTTCGTGACCGCGGTGCGGAGGGCATGGGCATTACGAAGTCCGGTCACCTCCGCTTCCAGCAGCACCAGCACATGGCGAGAAAGCGTGATCACCGGATGAATCGATGGCGGAAACGGAACTGGTATATCGACAACGATGTAGTTGAACCGCTGACGAAGCAGGCCCAACACATGTCTCACTCCCGCTTCAGTGATGTCCAGTTGCGCATCGAGGTCCTCATCGGCGGAAATCAAGCAAACCCGCTCATCAATATCGATTGCCGCGCGTTCGAGGAACAGTGTGTCCGCCCGCATCGGGTTTTCGAGAGCGATGCGCAGCCCAGGCCCCGGCCGAACACCCAGCATCACTGCTGTTTCGCCGTTTTGTAGATGAAGGTCGAGGAGGGCGACCTTGGCTTTAGTAGTTTCGGCCAGTTGCAGCGCGAGATTGATAGCGATACTGGTCGCTCCGGCGCCCCCCTGAGCGCCACAAATCGAGATCACGTGCCCGCCACGATCGGCCGCGCCAGGCCGCACGTCGCCGAGCAACTTCGGGCGCAACTGATGTAGCACCATATCGCGCGTGAGCGGCCTCGGAAGGTACTCGGTCAAGCCGATTTCCATCAACTCGCGGTAGAAAGTGATCTCCCTGTTCTCACCAATCAGAGCCACCAGGACATCGGGTGGGCAGACGCTTGCCAACCTTTCCAGTTCGGTAAACGGATCATCGAGTCCACTGATGTCTGCCACCAGTGCGAATAGTTCGGTGTCCGTCTCAAGCATCCGTATGGCATTACGGATCGTGCCGCGCCTGATCGTTAAGTTGCTATCTTCGAGGCCTTTGCGCAAAGCCGCTGCACTGAGCTCGTCATTTACGAAACAGACGATTCGGTTGCGTGTTGAGAGAGACGCAAGTTCTTCAGGCGGACTGACCATTGCCATGTTGACGCTCACCACTACCTCCCTGCACTCAACGCGGTGCGCGAGCTTCCGGTATCGTCTTTCTTGACCGAGAATTTCGTAGAGCTACTGCCGGCATAAACCACGACGGTCGTATCCGCGTCCGCGGTATCCTGCCGGTCGACCGCTGACCGTACGGCCAAGGTGAGCTTGCCGCGCTGTCCTGCGACGGTAAGTTTCTTGACCTGCTCCGGCGCAAGCTGCAACGTTACCGTATGCGCAACCTTTCCGGCCGCAGCGTTGTTGGCTGGGCCACCCTGCACAATCTCCTGGTCAATCGCGACGACTCGAACGTTATGAACAACGGTTTCGCTCAGTGTGCCATGCTGTTGAGCTGTTTTATCCTCGGTCGCTGTGGTCGGCTCCTGGGTCAACACAACATCCACATAGTCACCCGGCCAGATCAGGCCCGAGACACCAGACGCCGCATCAACGTTGATGCTGATGGCACGGCTATCTGGTGCCAGGACGCTGGCGAGAAAACCCCGTTCTCGCGGGCGCAAGATGTTTTCTGATGTGACGAGACTACCAGTGTCGAGGAAGTTACGAACCAGAGATCCGCGAATTCCGGTCTTGGCGTCCGGTGTATCGAGGATCGCCCCTGCTGGAACGCTACCAGGCGGCGCCAAGCGTACTGTGAAATCTTCGTCGCGGGCCAACGTTCCTCTCGGCAACGGATGGGCCGCGACAAAGTACCCGACAGTGAGAGGCTCCGGCGCCTTCACCGAGACCTCTACTACCGGGACCTGCGCTTTAGACAGGTTCATGTTGTAGCCAATAAGCCCGAGCGCAGCGGTTGCGAGCAGGAGCACCATGATTATCGAGAGACGCAAGGCGGACGACATACTAAAATCCTTTGCTCAAAACAGTCCAAATACCTCCGCACGCAATGGCGACCCCGTATGGTAGCGGCGCGTGTCGCAAGTGGCGCCAACGCTCAACCGCATAGACGCGGCGCACGAGCGACGATCCGGCAGGCGCGAGCCTGGGATAAGGCAGGATGCGCATTAGCAGATGCACCAGGGCAAGAACGCCGCCGGCTAGAGCGGTAACGGTCAACAACTGGATTACGCCCGTCAGCGGGAGACCAATTGCCAGAGCAACGAGCAGCTTGACATCGCCGCCGCCGATCTTTCCGCGCTGGTAGATGACGAACAGCAGCAGCAGCAGGATCGCAGCAACGACCAGCGACCGGGCAACTTGCATTGGATCAGCTAGTTGACTAGCGATTCCAAGGGCTGCCAGCGCCAAGCAAATCTCATTTCGGATCAATCGTGTCGCGATATCGATCGTTGCGACATATAGCAACAACAAGATTTCGAGAGATCCGGCTGTGGGAGCAATCCAATCCATAAAATGCGTGCCTCAAAAAAGGGGGGCACATTCAAATGCATATCTAAAAAGGTAAAAAGGCGGAGGGGCACGTCCGATGCCTCCTCCGGCGTCAGATAGCAGTATTACACGGCCGCATTGAAGGCGGTGACGATAGCCGCGATGCCGCCAGACAGCGCCGTCCCGATGGCACCCGTAGCTCCCGTACCGAACGCAGCAGCTACCGCGCCGATGATACACGCCGCGACGATAATGTATTCGAACGACACCACGCCGTCTTGATCCGTGCGGAGGTTCTTCAAGGCTTCGCTGATCTCAACATAATACCTCGACATAGGAGAAAATCCTTCTGACAAAATGAACCAGAACTACTACCCTTGATAGACAATGCCGTGCTGCCAACTGGGTACAATTTGGGGGACACATTCCGATGCCCCCCGCCGGGGTCAGATAGGCGTATTACACCGCCGCATTGAACTTGGTGACGATAGCGGCGATACCGCCAGACAGCGCCGTCCCGATGGCACCAGTAGCTCCCGTACCGAACGCAGCAGCCACCGCGCCGATGATACAAGCCGCGACGATAATGTACTCGAACGACACCACGCCTTCCTGGTCGGCGCGAAGGCGCTTGAAGGCTTCGGTGGTCTGGACATAAAGCTTCAGCATAGGAAAATATCCCTTTTAAGATGAATTTACAAAAAATGTTGGCGGGCAAAAATCCGGGGCCAACTGGGAACCGCTTATAATCTGAAGCAAGAAACCTGTCGATTAGTAATCGATTATTAACCCTACCGTGTAGCGGTCGCCGACCGCGCCCTAGCCACCGCACTTCGAAGACAGCGTTCAGAATCCCCTATTTTTATAGAGATTTTGTTCATTTCGAGAAGTTGCGAAAGGCCTCCCCCGTGCGAATACGGTGACGGCCCCAAAGTCCAAGATCGAGGACGATTCCGCGAAAGAGACGCTCTGCATAACGAGCTTGCGGTCCCGATCTACCCAATTTTCCCGTTGAGATCGTCATTCGGAAGGATCGCACGTTTGAGAAGCTCCCAACGCTCCAAGCTCGTGCGATGCGGTTACCGCATACACAGCTTCCAAAATACAAACTTGGCAACATCATGTGAAAACAGCGTCCGATGCTCTCAATCTCGATCTACCGAATTTTCCCGGAGAAGCCGCCAACGTTCGGAATCCCCTCCAAGCCACCCGCAACTTCGAGCAGCAACACTGCGCTGGGCTCAACCTGCCCCGAATGCGCCTTGCGCGAGGGTTCTGTTGATCGTGCATTTAAGAAACGCAAGCGCGGCCGTACAAGCTCCGTCGCCTTGATCACGCTGGACGCGCTCGCCTACGCCTGTGCGATCTGATCCGGGAAGGCACAGCGACAATCCGCGATCGCGCCGTCCGGGCTGACCGCGCTCGGCTGCGCCTACTTGTCGATGCTCGGGCGGGCTACCCTCGCAACGGCAGGAAGCAGAGTGGAAAACGACGAGGCATCGCGCTCACTTCGACCAAGTCGCGCTACCGGCGACCGAGCAAGCATCCCGAAAGTCCGACGATACCCTGCCCGTGGAGCCGGCGGCCGGCCCCAATGTCAGAATGTCAACGCTGGCTTCCGCCCACTGCGTGGCCAAACTTAGCGATCGGTCAAAGTCGATCATCATTGTTTTTCGGGTCGCAGCACCTGACGAAATCAGGGTCTCAGCTGATAAGAGATCTGCGTCGTCGAAGATGTCGTGTCTACAGTTAGCAAGAAAGCCCACTGATGCTCAACATTGGGCGGTTGGTCGACCACGCCCCGCTCGCTGTCGGCGAGCGCTAGAGGGGGCCCACGTGCGCTCCCTGGGTACGAGCGAGCTATGCACAATTAAGGGCAGCAAATTCATTCGCTTTTGTCTGGCCAGTTGGTATCGACAAAGCCCGCATTGCAAAAAAGTAGTATCTCGAAATATCGCGTCAGCAGCAAAATGCGGCGGTACTCTGCATTGAATTTTCGATGTAATTACGTTGGTTACGTAACCACGTGCGCGACGACCCGTTATGACCGCTGCACCGCATTGTCGCCTACGGACGCTTTCGCCGACGAAGCGAGAGTTGTCGTTGCGAGGGCCGACGTATATCCGAATTGGAGATAAGCACATTCGGTCATTGCAACCGATGCCATCAAAGCGCCATAGCGGGCAATTCTCTTGTTAGCTGAACGTGTGTCTACGTCCGGGGGGCCGGTCAGCATCACTGTTCAACGTGCACTGGTCCGTCTGCACTTGGACTCCCCGTGGCTTAGGCACCTTTATCAATAAGCGCACGATCAGCGCGATGATCGCCTCGCTCAATTTGTGCTTTTTCCCGACCAAGTCCTTGCCTTAGGATGAGTGATTCAAGCGAAGACATTAGGTGGCGCCGCGATCCGCTCAAGAAATTCTTAGAACGAAAAGCAAGAAGGCGACTGATCCGGGCCTCATGGGGACTTGAGATGACCGATCGTATTGCACTTTTCATCGATGGTGCGAATTTGCACACGACGGTCAAGAACCTCGGCTTTGAGGTCGACTTCCGGCGATTGCTCCTGGAGTTCGGCAAGCATGGGCAAATCGTCCGCGCGTATTTCTACACGGTCGTGAGGGATGACGACGAGTTCAGCAGCCTTCGCCCGCTGGTGGATTGGCTCGATTACAACGGATATGCGGTGAGGAGAAAGGCCGCCAAGCAGCATGACGACGGCGATGGACGGCGGCGAATGAAGCGCAGCATCGGCATCGAGCTTGCAGTCGACGCGTTGGAAATCGCCCCCCGCATCGACCAAGCATTCGTGTTCTCCGGCGATGGTGACCTGCGCGCTGTGGTTGAAGCTGTCAGGCGGAAGGGCGTCCGCGTTTCCGTCGTTTCCAGCATTCGGACCAAACCTCCGATGATCGCCGACGAACTTCGCAGGCACGCCGATGTTTTCGTCGAATTAGAGAACCTCAGGACATTGATCGAGCGTCCACCACATCCGATTGCGCCGGAGTGAATCTTGCGCCATCAATCCAGGCTTCTTTAGTAGGCGTGAGGCGTCGCCGAGCCGGAAGATCACCGACGAATTGCGCGACAGGCCACACCACGACCGATCTCTTGTCGACCGCCCACCGTTCTGCTGGTTCGATCTGTGCTCCCCCACCATTGCCGTGTAGGCAATCGCCCTCGAATTTCGGGGGGCGTCGGAGCCGCTCCTCATTCGGAGCACATCGCTCACCGTGGTTCGTCACAGCGGAGCGTCTACGGAGGGCGGTTGAAGCCTGCAGCCGGCCGTTAAGGCGAGCTTAACCGACCTTCCCTCTTCCAATCGACGGTGTTGCTGACCGGCACCAGGTCAAGCATCTCCACAAACGTCACTAAACCATTGCAATTTAATATAATTATTTAAATCGCTTCTCGCGCAACCAGTTTTCTACGGCCGTTTACAGCCGCTGTGTGGCTGAAATGTCATAGGTAGCGGAACTGTCCTTTGTTAGCTTTTTGGCAGATTCCACGTATTATTTTTTCGAGTAGGGGCGGAATATAATGAGGTCGGCCTACACGGTCATTGCGTGCCTGTGCCTGGCGGCAACGTCAGCGCGTGCCGAGGTTTTTTCCATCAACGACGCCTTGCGCCAGGCGATGCAGACCAACCCGGGCGTGGGTGAAGCTTCCGCAAATCGTCGGGCGACCGAAAGCGAATTGAGGCAGACCCAGAGCACGCTACTGCCGCAGGTGCGTGTCGACGCCAGCTATGGTCCGGAAAAGTTCGACCAGCCGCCGGGCTTCATCGCCCCGTCGATCCAGGCACCGACGGTCGGTTCAGGACCGTGGCGTAATGGCAGCCAGGAATCCGTGGTGGTGCGCCAGCTGCTCTGGGACGGCTTCTCGTCGATCTATGACGTCTGGCGTCAGACCGCGCGCGTGAACGCCGCCGCCTCCCGCGTCAAGGAGAGGACCGAGCTATTGGCGCTCGACGCCGCCGAAGCCTATGTGGACGTCACACGATATATGCGGCTGGTCAGCCTCGCCCAGCAGAACGTCGCCAACCATGACAAGATCTTTGCGAATGTGAACTCCCGCTTCTCGGGCGGTCGGGCCGGCGAAGGCGATCTCGAGCAAGCGCGTGAGCGCGTCGAGGCCGCCCGTGCGGCACTCGCGGAATTCCAGCGCAGTCTGGATGATGCGCGGGCGAAGTACCGCAAGACGGTTGGCCTCGAGGCCATCAACGTTCGCTTCCCTGCCCCGCTCGCGGGATTGCCGAATAGCCGCGACGAAGCGCTGGCGACCACCCTGCGGTTCAATTCGACGATTGCGGCTGCACAATCCGACGCCGACGCGGCCAAGCATGCGTTCAAGGCGACCGACGGAACGTTCGGCCCGAAATTCTATCTCGAGGGCCGCGCAACCCACTACGACAACTCTTTCCCCTACGTGACGGCGCCGGGAAATCCCGCCGTGACCCATGAGGACTACAGCGGCAAGGTGGTGATGTCGTGGGACATCTTCCGCGGCGGCCAGGACGCCTGGAACAGGTCGGAGAAGGCCGAGCGCTATACCGAAGCCACCATGCGCCACGCACGCCTGCAGCGCGATGCGTATGAGTCGATCGACAAGGCATGGAACGCCCGTACGATCACGGCCACCCGCATTGCAGCTCTGGCGCGCCAGCTGGAAGCCGACCGCAAAACCATCGCAGCCTTCCAGAAGGAATACGAGCTCGGTCAGCGTTCGCTGATCGATCTCTTGAACGCGCAGAACCAGTTCTTCAACGCATCGGTCTCGCTCACCTCCGCCCGCGGTGTCGTCGTCTTCGCCGACTATCAGCTGCTGGCCGCGATGGGCACCTTGATCGAGTATCTGAAGGCTCCGCCGCCGGTCGATGCCGCGCCGACCGACATGCTTTCGATCGGCCTTCCGCGCTACTCGTTCCCCACCCTGCGCGTGAACCTGCCCCAGACGGGATCTGAGCCGCTGCACGTCGCAGTTCCAGCCCCCACTGCTGCAGCCCGTCCCGCCAAGGGCTACAAGGAGGGCTATGCGGCGGCTCAGCCGAAGGACACCGGCTTTGCCGACCGCTTCACCGGCTCGACGACGACCGCGGCAGTGCCCGGATCTGCGGAATGGATGCAGCAGCAGAAGAATGCTGCTGGCGGTCCGAATGTCATTTACGCGGACCCGTCCGTCACGGCGAACGCCAGCTCCTATGCGTCCACAAAGCCGCATTGGCTGCTGTCGGCCTTCCCGAGCTCCGCTCAATAGCAGCCGGCAGACCGATCGGTCAGGACTTCCGAAAGGGCCCCAAACGGGGCCCTTTCGATTCCCGTATTAATACTTAAAGCAAGTTTCACTGATTTCGTTCGCCATTTGTTGTAGTCTGGCCTCAACTTTACGATGCGATTTCTGCATTTCCATTTTGGTTGTCGAGGTTTCAGTTGTTATTTCGAACCCCCAGCGCGGTGGCTGACGCCGGCCGCTCCTCCTCAGACGATTCAACTTCAAGGCCAGCCGCGACAAGCCGACCGCGCGCACTGGGCGACGATCCCCTCACCGCATCGCTGACCTATCTCGCCGCTCATCACGGCCGCGCCGTGAGCCGCGAAGCGCTGCTTGGCGGACTTCCGATCACGGACGGACAGCTGTCAGTTTCGCTGTACGACCGCGCAGCGCGACGTGCGGGCCTGGAGACCGAGGCCGTCAAGCGCGACATTGCAGACATTCCGGCGCTGGTGCTGCCCGCCGTCCTGATCATGAAGGACGGCTCTGCGCTGATCCTTCTCGGCGTGGACCCGGCCAACAAGACGATCAAGATCGTTGACCCGACGACGCCGAACACCCCGCGCCTCGCCGACATCGCCTCGCTCGCGACGGACTATACCGGCTACGCATTCATGGTGAGAAGCGCTGCGCAGGCCGACGCGCGCACCGCCGCCGCGGGAGACATCCCCAAGAACCACTGGTTCTGGTCCGTGGTGAAGGCGCATTGGCGCAGTTACGGGCACATCGCGATCGCCGCCTTTCTGACCAACATCCTCGCGCTGGCGACGCCGCTGTTCACGATGAGCGTCTATGACCGCGTCATCCCCAACGGAGCAATCCCCTCTCTGATCGCGCTCTCGATCGGCATGGGGCTCGGCATCCTGTTCGATTTCATCTTCCGGATGGTCCGCAGCCGCATGATCGACGTCACGGGCAAGACCATCGACGTCGTGCTCGCCGCCAACATCTTCGAGCATGTGATGGCCGTGAAGATGGCGCAGCGGCCGACCTCGGTCGGCATCATCGCCAACCAGCTCCGGGACTTTGACTCGGTGCGTGAATTCTTCACCTCCGGAAGCGTGGTTTCGGCAACCGACCTGCTGTTCGCCATCCTGTTTGTCGGAGTGCTGTTCGTCATCGCCGGACCGCTGGCCTGGATCCCGCTGATCATGCTCCCGCTCATCCTGCTGATCGGCTTCCTGCTGCAGCGGCCGCTCGATCGCGCCATGAAGCGCTTGCAAGCCGAATCCGCCGCGCGCCATGGCGTGCTCGTCGAGTCGCTGTCCGGTCTGGAGACCGTCCGTGCGACCGGCGCCGAGGCCCGCATGCAGACGCTGTGGGAGCGTTCGGTCGCGGCGACCGCCCGATCCGGTGAGGACGTTCACTTCTGGTCGTCGATGTCGCTGACCAGCGCGAGCACCGCCCAGCAGGTCACCAGCCTGCTGCTCGTCATCGTCGGCATTTTCCTGATCCTCGACGGCAAGCTGAGCGTCGGCGCGCTGGTCGCGGCGAACATGCTCGCCGGCCGCATCCTGGCGCCGATCGCCGGCATCGCCTCTGTCATCACCAAGGGAACGCAGACGCTGACTTCGCTCAAGGCCATCGACCGCATCATGTCGATCGAGCGCGAGCGATCACCGACCCGGTCGTATGTTGCGCGGCGGATCGACGACGGCAAGATCGCCTTCGAGAACGTGTCGTTCGCCTACCCCAATGCACCGGGCAACGCGCTCGAAAAGGTCAGCTTCAAGATCGAAGGCGGAGAGAAGGTCGGCATCATCGGCCGGGTCGGATCCGGCAAAACCACGGTTGGCAGGCTGCTGCTCGGATTCTATGAGCCGAAGGAAGGCCGGATCATGGTCGATGGCGTGGACTCGCGCCAATACGATCCTTCCGACTTGCGCACTGGCATCGGCTTTGCGATGCAGGACACCGACCTGTTCTACGGCAAGCTGCGCGACAACATCGCCCTCGGCAAGCCGGAGGCGACCGACGAGGAGATCCTGCTTGCTGCGCGGCTCTCCGGTGTCGAGAGCTTCATCGCCGGCCACCCGATGGGCTATGACATGCCGATCTCGGAAGGCGGCCGCAGCCTGTCGGGCGGCCAGAAGCAGGCCATCGGATTGGCGCGTGTCTTGATCCGCAAGCCTCGCGTGCTGTTTCTCGACGAGCCGACTGCGCATTTCGATATTCGCAGCGAGCAGGAATTCCTCGAGCGCCTCAAGGGGCTCCGCGACGAGCGCATGACCATCATCATTTCGACCCATCGTCTGTCATTGCTGAACATGGTCGATCGCCTGCTGCTGTTCGACAATGGCCGCCTGGTTGCCGACGGCCCGCGCGACAAGGTGCTCGCCCTGCTCCAGGGCAAGCCCGCGTCGACGGCGCCGGCACCTGAGAATACGATCCAGCCGAAATCTGCATAACGAGCGAATATTATGGCGTCTTCCGATTTTGCCTTTGCAAACGACATCCGCTCCGCGGCGTTGCTGCGCACGCCCCGGACCTCTCGCATGCTGCTGTGGACGTCGTGTGCGCTGCTTGCGACGTTCGTGGTCTGGGCGCATTTTGCCGTGCTGGACGAGGTCAAGCGCGGCAGCGGCCGCGTGGTGCCGTCACGGCAGATGCAGGTGGTGCAATCGCTCGAAGGCGGCATCGTTGGCGATATCCTGGTGCGCGAAGGCGACATCGTTCAGCAGGGCCAGTCGCTGATGCGCATCGACGATACCAAATTCGCCTCCGAGTTCGGCGAGATCCGCGAGCGCCGCGCGGCGATGGCGGCGCGGGTCGCCCGCCTCGAGGCCGAGGCCCGCGGACGAAGCGAGATCACCTTTCCGGACCAGCTCGACCAGATGGTTCCGGCCGCGGTGGCGACCGAGGCCAGCGTGTTCAAGATGCGGGGTCAGAAGGTCGCGCAGGACATCGACGTCCTCAATCAGCAGGTCACCCGCCTCACCGGCTCGCTCAAGCTGCTGGAACGCGAGCAGACCCTGACGCGCAAGCTCTATGAGCAGAAGGTGGTGCCCGAGATCGAGATGCTGCGGCTTGACCGGCAGGCAACCGAGATGAAGGGACAGCTCGCCGAAGCGCAATCGAAGATCGCGAACATCACCGCGTCGTTCCGCTCGCAGGCCGACGAGGACCTTGCCAAATCGCGCGGCGACCTCGCCGTGCTCGACGAGAACATCAAGTCCGCCCAGGATCGGGTGCGCCGCACCGACCTGAAGGCGCCGGTCCACGGCATCGTCAACAAATTGAACGTCAGCACCATCGGCGCCGTGGTGGCGCCGGGCGCCAACCTGATGGATATCGTGCCGCTGGACGACACGCTGCTGGTGGAGGGCCGGATCCGCCCCCAGGACATCGCGTTCATTCGCCCCAACCAGGACGCGGTGGTGAAGATCAGCGCCTATGATTCTTCGGTCTACGGATCCTTGAAGGGGAAGGTCGAGCGCATCAGCGCCGACACCATCGTCGACGACAAGGAAAAGAACGAACGCCAGGAGACCTTCTACCGGGTCATGGTGCGCACCGAAAAGAACCATCTCGGCAGCGAGCAGCATCCGCATCCGATCATTCCGGGAATGGTGGCCACGGTCGAAGTCCTGACCGGCGAGAAGTCCGTGCTGGATTACATCGTGAAGCCAGCGCGCCTGCTGCGTGACGAGGCCCTGCGCGAACGCTGATCGGGGCCGCGGAGCTCGTGGTTAACCGATCGTAACCCCCGGTCGTTCAATTTCGAACGAACCGGCAAACCCTGGATTGACCGCCTTCCCGACATTCGCCGCGTCGCCCCGTCCCACTTAACTCAGCTTAAGCGGCCAGGACGCCAGTCTGCGCCCCGATAACAGCGGGGGCACAGATCGACGCAGAGACGTTGACGGTCCCCGACATTGGGGACGTCATATGAAGTCGCTGAATTTTGCAGCGTCGGCGGTGATCGCCGTGGCTGCGCTGTCGATAAATCTTTGCCTAGCGCCTGCCGCGTTTGCCGCGGACGAATTCTCTCTCGCCAAGTCCGACGGCGAGCTCGCACCGGCGTCTGACGCTGCGTCGAACCGCCCGCCCGCCACCTTCTTCACCATCTCGGACGTGCTGGCCAAGCTTGACCGACAGCGCGGCCGTGGTCCGAGCGCGATCCGCACCGCCGCGCTGACGCCGGCGAACACCGCGACCGACGCCCTGCCCGCGTCGAAACCGCTTCCGCCTGAGGGCACCGAGCCGTTCGGCCTGTTCACCTTTCGCGCGCCCGAAAACACGCTATGGCGTAAATGGCGCGGCCTCGAATTCGACCTCGCCAAGGAGCGCACCGTCCTCGAGCAGTGCCGCGAGAACGTCGCCGGCTGCCCGTCCAATGCCGCGCAGTTCCTCCGCCTGATCAGCGCGGTCAAGGCCAAGGCCGGCCGCGAGCGGCTGGATGAGGCCAACCGTGCCGTCAACCAGGTGATCCGCTATGTGAGCGACTTCGCCCAGCATGGCGAGGCCGACCGCTGGACTGCCCCGCTCGCCAGCTTCGCCACCGGCAAGGGCGATTGCGAGGACTACGCGATCGCCAAATATATCGCGCTCAGCGAGGCCGGCTTCCCGCGCGAGGATCTGCGCCTGGTGCTGGGCCGCGACCGCGCCATCCGCCAGGATCACGCCGTGCTGGCGGCGCGCCTCGACGGTCACTGGCTGATCCTGGACAGCCGCCGCTCCGACCTGGTCGACGACGGCGAGCTCGGCCATTTCACCCCGATGTTTGCGATCAACGACCGCGGCGTGCAGCTGTTCGCGGCACCCTACGCCAAGCGGCTGCCGCTCGGCGACGAGGCCGACGCCGCACCAGCGGCCGCCACTGCGGCAGACGGCGAATGGACCGGGGTGGAAGAACTCGACACAGCGAGCCCGCTCCCGGGCTTCCTGCCCGTGCTGATGTGATTGCCCGCGAGCAGAATTCACTCGCGAGCAATTCCGAAGAAGAAAGCTCCAAGAAAAATCCGCGGAGAGTCTCCGCGGATTGGTCGCTTCTGGCTGAGAACCGGGCCTAGAAAATATGAACGTTCGCGGCCGTCGGCACGCCCGTGCTCACATGGGCGAGGTCCACCTTGTCCGAGCCGGTGCCATTTGCCGAGTACCAGAGTTCATGCGTCGTATTGTTGAAGAAGAACTTGTTCGTGCTTCCGCTTTCGTTCCAAGCGCTGGCGTTGTTCTCGGTCCCGCCCGTGGCTGTCGATGACGTGAACTGACCTGCCGTCAGAGCATTTGAAGTGCCCGCCGGGAGGCTCACACCGGCTACGTCGAGAAGGACCAAGTCGCCGCTATTGAAATCGCTAATGTTAAAGTGGGCGGCGAGATTGAGAACGAACTTGTCGTCCCCACCATTACCCGTAAGCGTTTCATTGGTTACGCCGGCAACGATGACATCATTACCGGTGGTCCCCGAAAGAGTTGTCGCACCGTTGACATTCACATCGAACGCCCCCGAGACGATATCCCCGTCGCCGTCCTTGACACCTATAGTGAAGGGGACGTCGGTTTCGCCGTTGTTGACGAGTTCGGTTATCCCGGCCAGCAGGATCTTCGATTTCCCGGAGACATCATACAGTTCGACGTAGTCGATATTCCCATGTCCGGTCGCCGTTATCGTGGTCCCATCGGTAGCCGAATTATAGACGTGTGAGGTTACCGTGCCATCGACGCTATGCACGACGTAGTCGATGATCGTCGAACCGCCGATGGCATTGACCGTGAATGAAATCTGATTCCCCGTTCCTACGGTCGAGGCTCCGGGCGCCTGGCCGTAAGTCCAGGTATCGCCATTGCTGTTATCGCCCACTCCTCCAAGATCAAAGCGCATGAAATCGCCTTGATTGAAGTTGTTGCTGTGGACGCCCAAGCCCGACGAGCTTGCGTTGATGGTGTCCTGGGTCAGCTTCGAACTCGTCAGCGTATCGTGCGTTTCGTTAAACCAGCTGGCCGCATTGAACGATCCGGTCGTGTGGTAGCCCGTCAATGTGACCACGGCATTGCCGCTCGTATCCGACAAGACGGCATACGACGCCGGACCAGAACCGTGTACGGCACCAGAGGTGCTTATCGACTGCTGCGAATACGAATCGAGCGTATGGTAGAGGTTGAACGAGTAAGTCGATGTTGTCGGATCGAGCGCTACCGTGAAGACGTCCGATCCATTGGCGACACCGTGGAGGACCCCGTAAGCATCGACGTATTCAGAGACCGCATATCCCCCCGCCTGGATCGTCGTTGCAGTAGGATGTAGCGGATCTAGGGATACGCCCGTGAAATAGAGCGATCCCAGACCGTCTGCGCCAGTGGTGAATTGCAAATCACCGATTACGCTGATGCCCGCTACGTTGGCAATCACTCCATGCTCTGCCGACACCCAGGACGGGCCATCGTCGAGGAAGCTGATGTGCGTGCTGATGTCAGCGGTGGCTATCGCGTGGTCCCCGTCGGAGTCGGTCACCGTGACGGTCGCCCCTACCTTGCCAGCCGCCAGCGATACAATGTCGTTGGGGTTGGTGGTGTCGTTCTGGTGAAGCGACAGGTACTCGGCCACATAGAGCCGGCCAGTTGCCGGATCGATGGCGATCGCGAACGCCACCTTGCCGGTCAGGCTCGGGTTGGCGATGTCCGTACCGACTGTGCCGATGATCCGGCCGCTGGCATCGAGTGACAACGTGATCGCTGTGCCGTCGGTCACGGTCAGACCAGACGCAGCATTGAGCACGGACAGCCCGTAGGTTGTCGTTCCCGCGCCATCCGCGCCGTAGCTGGCCCCGGCCGCCGTCAAGATGCTGCTGGCACCTGTGGAAGCAAAGCTCAGTGCACCGTTGTCCAGCACGGCAGCGGACACATCCGTATCGATGCCCTTGCTCGCAACAGTCGCAAACAGCCCGGCAACGGT
This sequence comes from Bradyrhizobium sp. ma5, assembly GCF_042258955.1. Lineage (NCBI taxonomy): Bacteria > Pseudomonadati > Pseudomonadota > Alphaproteobacteria > Hyphomicrobiales > Nitrobacteraceae > Bradyrhizobium > Bradyrhizobium sp. ma5. The sequence goes on along the minus strand of NZ_CP170156.1, from coordinate 3,483,087 downwards.
GTTTGCCGAACCATTGAACGTGATCGCCGTCGAGCCGAGCACGTCGCTTGCACCGCCGACAGTCTGGACGCCGGGCGTCTCGTCGACACCGACCGTCGCCGCGCTCACCGTCACCGTCGGCGCCTTCGGGCCGTCGTCGCCGAACTGGATCTGGTGGCCGATGTCGATCGAGGCCGAGGCCGTGACCGACTTGTCACCTTCATGATCCGTCGTGAACGCGGTTGCCTTCAGGTCGATCAGGTTTGCCGCCAACTGCTTGACGTCACTGATGTACGAGCCGCTGTAGGTATCGGTCTGCGAGTGATCGATCGTCTCGAACTGGGTCAGTGTCACGATGCCGGTGGTCAGACCGACGCTCAGCGTGAACGCTGTGTTGCCGGCGTTGATGCCGCCAACGGTGGCCGAGGTCGAGCCGGTCACTACACCAGTCGCGCTGTCGAAATACAGGTAGATCGTGTGTCCGGCATGGGTCAGACCGCTAGCGCTGCCATTGGCCACGCCGGCGTGCAGGCCGAGCACATAGTTGACTGTCGTCGCGCCGGCGCCATCCGCGCCGTAGAGGTTGGTATTGCCGATCGTGAACGCGCCTGAGAAGTCCTCCGTCGCGACGGTTTTCGATGGATTGGTGTCCGCCGGGTCCTGCGTGCCGGAGAAATTGCCACCGGCCAGGCCACCGTCGAACGTCAGCAGCACCGGAGCCGGACACCCCGAAAGCGTCACCGTTGGGGTCTTCGGACCGTCGTCGCCGAACTCGATCTGGTGACCGACGTCGATCGAGGCGGAGACCGTGACCGTCTTGTCGCCCTCATGATCGGTCGTGAAGGCACTCGCCTTGAGGTCAATCAGGTTGGCCGCCAGCTGTTTCACGTCGTCGATATACGAACCGTTGTAGGTGTCGGTGTGCGAGTGATCAATCGACTGGAGTTGTGTTAGCGTCACGATGCCGGTGGTCAGACCGACGCTCAGCGTGAACACCGTGTTGCCGGCGTTGATGCCGACCGACGTGGCCGAGGTCGAACCGGTGATCACACCGCCGACATTGTACAGGTAGATCGTATGGCCGGCATGCGTCAGTCCGCTGGCGCTGCCATTGGCCACGCCGGCGTGCAAGCCGAGCGTGTAGTTGACCGTGGTGGCGCCAGGGCCGTCGGCACCATACAGGTTGGTATTGCTGGTGGTGAACGCGCCGGAGAAGTCCTCCGTCGCGATGGTTTTCGACGGATTGGTGTCGGCCGGGTCCTGCGTGCCGGAGAAATTGCCGCCGGCCAGGCCGCCGTCGAACGTCAGCAGCACCGGAGCCGGACACCCCGAAAGCGTCAGCGTTGGGGTCTTGGGGCCGTCGTCGCCAAACTCGATCTGGTGGCCGACGTCGATCGAGGCCGACGCCGTCACCGTCTTGTCGCCTTCATGATCCGTCGTGAAGGCGCTGGCCTTGAGGTCGATCAAGTTGGCCGCCAGCTGCTTGACGTCGCTGATGTAAGAGCCGTTGTAAGTGTCGGTCTGCGAGTGATCGATCGACTCCAGCTGGGTCAGCGTCACGATGCCGGTGGTCAGACCGACGCTCAGCGTGAACACGGTATTGCCGGCGTTGATGCCGCCAACAGTGGCCGAGGTCGAACCGGTGATCACACCGCCGACGTTGTAGAGATAGATCGCGCTGCCGGCATGGGTCAGACCGCTGGTGCTGCCGTCGGTCACGCCGGCGTGCAGGCCGAGCGTGTAGTTGACGGTCGTCGCCCCGGCGCCGTCGGCACCGTACTGGTTGGTATTGCCGATCGTGAAGGCGCCGGAGAAGTTCTCCGTCGCGATCGTCTTAGACGGGTTGGTGTCGTGCGAGTCCTGCGTGCCGGAGAAGTTGCCGCCGGCGAGGCCGCCGTCGAAGGTCAGCAGCACCGGTGCGGTAAACGCAGCCAGCGTCACCGTCGGGGTTTGCGGACCGTCGTCGCCGAACTGGATCTGTTGGCCGACATCGACCGACGCCGAGACCGTGACCGTCTTGTCACCCTCGCTGTCGGTCGTGAACGCGCTCGCGGTCAGGTCGACGAGGTTTGCCGCCAACTGCTTGACGTCGTTGATATAGGAGCCGTTGTAGGTGTCGGTCTGCGAATGATCGATCGACTCGAGCTGGGTCAGCGTCACGATGCCGGTGGTGAGACCAACACTCAGCGTGAACACCGTGTTGCCGGCGTTGATGCCGCCCAGGGTCGCCGAGGTCGAACCGGTGATGACGCCGCCGACGTCGTACAGGTAGATCGTGCTGCCGGCATGCGTCAGCCCGCTGTCGCGGCCGTCGGCCACGCCGGCGTGCAGGCCGAGCGTGTAGTTGACGGTGGTCGCGCCGGCGCCATCAGCGCCATAGAGATTGGTATTGCTGATCGTGAACGCGCCGGAGAAGTCCTCGGTCGCGATCGTCGCCGACGGGTTGGTGTCGTGCGAGTCATCGGTGCCGACGAAATTGCCGCCCGCCAGGCCGCCGTCGAAGGTCAGCAGCACCGGTGCGGTGAACGCCGCCAGCGTCACGGTCGGAGTCTGCGGGCCATCGTCGCCGAACTGGATCTGCTGGCCGACATCGACCAGGGCCGACGCCGTGACCGTCTTGTCGCCTTCGCTGTCGGTGGTGAACGCGCTTGCGGTCAGATCGACCAGGTTCGCGGCCAGCTGCTTGATGTCGCTGATATACGAACCGCTGTAAGTGTCGGTCTGCGAGTGGTCGATCGACTCGAACTGGGTCAGCGTCACGATGCCGGTGGTGAGACCGACGCTCAGCGTGAAGACTGTGTTGCCGGCGTTGATGCCGCCCGCGGTGGCTGAGGTCGAGCCGGTGATGACGCCGCCGACGTCGTACAGGAAGATGGTGCTGCCGGCATGCGTGAGACCGCTGTCGCTGCCGTCCGCCACGCCGGAGTGCAGGCCGACCGTATAGTTGACCGTGGTCGCGCCGGCGCCGTCGGCGCCGTACTGGTTGGTGTTGCCGATGGTGAACGCGCCGGAGAAGTCCTCGGTCGCGACCGTCGCCGACGGGTTGGTGTCGTGCGAGTCATCGGTGCCGACGAAATTGCCGCCGGCAAGGCCGCCGTCGAAGGTCACCAGCACTGGCGTGGTGAACGCCGCCAGCGTCACCGTCGGAGTCTGCGGACCATCGTCGCCGAACTGGATCTGGTGGCCGACATCGATCGAGGCCAACGCCGTGACCGTCTTGTCGCCCTCGCTGTCGGTGGTGAACGCGCTTGCGGTCAGATCGACGAGGTTCGCAGCCAGCTGCTGGATGTCGTTGATGTAGGAGCCATTGTAGGTATCGGTCTGGGTATGATCGATCGACTCCAACTGGGTCAGCGTCACGATGCCGGTGGTCAGACCGACGCTCAGCGTGAACACCGTGTTGCCGGCGTTGATGCCGCCTGCGGTGGCCGAGGTCGTACCGGTGATGACGCCGCCGACGTCGTACAGGAAGATGGTGCTGCCGCCATGGGTCAGCCCGCTGTCGCTGCCATCGGCCGCGCCGGCATGCAGGCCGAGCGTGTAGTTGACCGTGGTCGCGCCGGCGCCGTCGGCGCCGTACTTGTTGGTGTTGCCGATGATGAACGCGCCGGAGAAGTCCTCGGCCGCGACCGTCGCCGACGGGTTGGTATCGTGCGAATCCTGGGTACCGACGAAGTTGCCACCCGCCAGGCCGCCGTCGAACGTCAGCAGGTCCGGCACCTTCAGCGCCGACAGCGTCACCGTCGGGGTCTGCGGGCCGTCATCGCCGAACTGGATATGGTTGCCGATGTCGATCGAAGCCGACGCCGTGACACTCTTGTCGCCTTCGCTGTCGGTGGTGAATGCACTCGCGGTCAGGTCGACGAGGTTCGCCGCCAGTTGCTTGATGTCGTAGAGATACGAGCCGTTGTAGGTGTCGGTCTGCGAGTGATCGATCGACTCGAGCTGGGTCAGCGTCACAATGCCGGTGGTCAGGCCGACGCTCAACGTGAAGACCGTGTTGCCGGCGTTGATGCCGCCTTCCGTCGCCGACGTCGAACCGGTGATCACACCGCCGACATCGTACAGGAAGATGGTGCTGCCGGCATGGGTCAGACCGCTGTCGACGCCGTCGGCAACGCCGGCGTGGAAGCCCAGCGTGTAGTTGACCGTCGTCGCACCGGCGCCGTCAGCGCCGTAGAGATTGGTGTTGGTGACCGTAAACGAACCGGAGAAGTCCTCCGTCGCGATCGTCGGCGACGGATTGGTGTCGTGCCAGTCCTGGAAGCCGACGAAGTTGCCTCCGGCCAGCCCTCCGTCGAACGTCAGCAGTTCTCCTCCTGTTGGACTATCCTCCGAGTGCGTCGGCGTTAGCGTCACCGTCGGGGCCTTCGGGCCATCGTCGCCGAACTGGATGTTACCGCCCAGGTCCAGCACCGCCGAAACGGTCGGCGACGAATCGCCGTCGCCGTCGGTGGTGACCGCGCTCGCCTTCAGGTCGATGATGTTCGCAGCCAGCTGCTTGATGTCGTTGATATAGGAGCCGCTGTAGGTGTCGGTCTGGGTGTGGTCGATCGTATGCGTCTGCGTCAGCGTCACGACGCCGGCGGCATCCACGCTCAGCGTGAACACCGTGTTGGCCGCCGTGATCCCGCCTTCCGTCAGCGACGTCGAGCCGGTGATGACACCGCCATTCTCGTACAGATGGATCGACAGACCGCCGGAGGTCAGGCCGGACGCGCCGCCTTCGCTGAACCCGGCATGGAATTGCAGCGCATAGGTGATCGACGTGCTACCGCCGTCGGCACCGGCATCGTTCAGATGGCCAAACGTGAATGCGCCGGCAAAGCTCACCGTCGCAACCGTCGTCGACGCATTGGTGTCGTGCGAGTCCTGGGTGCCGACGAAATTGCCACCGGCGAGGCCGCCGTCGAAGGTCAGCAAGACCGGCTCAGAGCCAGACACGACCACCGTCGGGGTGACGGGACCGTCGTCGAGGATCGTCAGGTGCGAACCGATATCGGTGCTCGCGCTTGCCGACTGGTTGCTGTTGTCGGTCACCGTGGCGGTCAGCGTGATCAGGCCGGATGCCAGCGTGATCCCTTCATTGAAGTCGCCAGGCGTTCCCTCATGAACAGCGCGCAGATCGGTCAGCGTCACGTGACCCGTACCGTCAACGCTGACGGTGAAGACCAGATCGCCGCCAGTGGCGGTGCGCCCTTCCACGACGCCGGATGCATTGACCGACAGCAGCACGTGCTGGCCGGTCGCCGTGTCGATCAGGCCGGAGTCCACATTCGGCCCGCTGATCGACAGCGCATAGGTCAGCGACTGCTGGCCGCCCGGCACAGTGACGTCGAACGCCACCTGCACTGTCGCCACGCTGGACCCTGCGGGGCCCAGTCCCGAACCGGCAACGCCATGGTTGGTCGCAGCGCTCAGGAAGCTTTCGTCGACGGTCAGCGACGGGACGAGACCGCCGGAAATGGTGGGCGGCGAAATGGTGGGCGGCGTAGTGGGTTCGTTAGGCTGGAAGCTGGCCTGCTGTGTGCCGGTCGGCTGCCCGCCGGGCGCCGAAGGCGGCAGTTCTTCCGGCGGCGCCAACACATTGAGAGGCGGGGCAGTCAGCGGATCGACCGCGTGCGGACGGAAGTCCGCACCGCTCGCCTGCGCGTTGCCCGTGTTGCCGCCGTTGTCGGCTGCCGGCAACACGGAGGCGTCCGTGCTGATCGGAAACAGATTGGCAAATTCCTGCACCGAGACGTCGCGACCGGGCGCCATCTCGATTGTGACGTTGCTTTGTCCATCCGCACGGGAGTCGAAGAACGGCTCGACCGTGACCGTCGACTGGTTGTCGAACAGGATGATCAGCTTTTCGCCGATATGGATCAGCGTGATCTTTTCATTGGCGATCGAGGTGAAATCGACCTTCGCCTTCTGGTCGTATCCAAGATTGATGACAACCGCCTGGTCGGTCAGCGGCTTGGTCAGTTTGTAAATTCGTACGGGACCCGAGTTGTTGGAATTGCCGGCGCCGCTAACCTGAGCGACCTGAAACGAGCCCTGCATTATCAACTCCGAAAAAAGCGATTAGAGGAAGAGGAAAATTCGTCGAAAAATTTAGTTTTAGGCTATTGTTAACCCTTGTTCCGGTCAAGAAATGTATTTGGTTAATCAATGCTTTCCGTCGAAGTGTGGTAAAGATCGGACACGTCGGGCTGGAAGAACAACGGCTTAGGCGATTCGATTGGCCGACGAGCCGTATTTGCCCGGAGCCAGTCCATCCTTGGCGGCGATTTGGAGCGGGCGATGCGGTTGATTCTTCTTCAGGCGTGTGCCGCTGTCCTGATTTGGGGCTGCTTCGGTGCGGCCGCCGCCCAAGCGCCGACCCCGGTCCCGCAGGAGACCACGGTCGAACGCCAGGTTCGGGCGCTCGCCAACCGGGACACCCAGATCGGGCTCTATCTCAACGTCTTATCTGATTGCACGTCGGGGCCGCTGCCGACCATTCGCCTGGTCAGTCCGCCAACCGCCGGAAAGGTCGTGGTGAAGTCGGCGAAGGCGAAGGCCACCAATTACAAGGCCTGCCTGGCGCTCGAGGTGCCGGCCTATGTCGCCTTCTACAAGGCACCGGCGGAATTTCTCGGCGACGACACCCTGACCCTCGAGGTCAAGTATCAGGGCGGCCGAACCGAAATTCAGAAAATCACCGTCAAGGTCAGCGGCCCGGGCGGCCAGCAAAAGATCTGATGGTGGCGGCGGGCGACCCGGCGCCCTACCCGATCAGACCGACGCGCCTCAGAGCGGCTCGCCGTCGGCGGAGTCCTGATCCAGCACCTCACTCGGTGCAGCAGCCGACGGGCTGAGCGAAGCCCGATCCTCATGGCAATCGCTGATCCGGCGGGCAACCACCCGGTCGGTGCGCGGCGCCTGCCCGACATTGGTCTGGTTGACCTCGGTATAGGCCTCGTCGCTCAGCACGGTGATCACGGTGCTGACCGGCCCCAGATAGTCGCAGCGGTTGGAGAAGACGTACTTGTTGTTGACCTTCTCCGGCCTCGAGGAATGGCAATTGCCGACGGAAGCCGTCGAGAATGTCGCCTTCATCGCCTGCGTCGGGTCGACACAGCGCGTCATCTCGCGCTCGAGCAGCTTCTGGCGGACATTCGAGGAGGTGGCGATTTCCAGTGTCCGCGTGAAGCGCCACATTCCCTTCCGGAAGGTCGGCCCGTTGAATCCCTCGTCCGCTGCGGCGCCGTGGGCGGTGAGCAGCGACACGGAAAGCGCGGTCACGACGCCAAGCGCGCATGCGAAGACCGTCGACGGCACGAAGCGCTCACGCGATGTCATTTGCTGAGTCCCTGTCGGCCGCACGATGCGGATCGCGTGATTTCACTTGAAGTCCGCCCAACCTCACATCATTCAGGAGCATGTCCCGTTAAGGCCCAGTAAATGCTTGCTCTTTGCTCGACATTCGAGGGAGCATCGGTACCAAACACAGTGAATGCCGGGTTGCGTTCGGCCCGAAGGAAGCTCGGGCCGAAGGATCGTCCTGCCGATATTGTTGTGGATAGAGGCCCGCCGGGCCCACAGCCGCCGGCTGATCGCGAACTAGTTCTGCAGAGTAGCCGCAGCGGACTTTTCAGGCTTGGCTACCGACCCATCGTCGCAGTCGCCAATCCTCGTCGCGACCACCATGTCGGTCCTCGGATGCTCTCCGGTGCTGACCTCATTCAACTCGGTATAGGCCTCGTCGCTGCGCACCGTGATGACGGTGCTGACCGTCCCCATGTAGTCGCAGCGGTGCCCGAAGGTATATTGATTGCCGACCTTTTCCGGCTTGTCCGAGACGCAGGCTCCGATCGGCGCCGACGAGAAGGTCGCCTTCATGGCGTGGGTCGGGTCGACGCAGCGCGTCGTCTCCGCGTTGACCACCCGGTACTTGAAGTTCTTGTTCGCGGTCCTGACCACATCGAGCGTTCGCACGAAGCGCCACAGGCCCTTGCGGAAGCTCGGACCGGAAAAGGCCTGATCGTCTTGGGCGGGCTGAGCCGCCGGTGCTCGACCGTTCGCCGGCTGGGGAGATGGCGTCTGCGCATAGGCGATCAGGGACGACACCGAAACGATCATCAAGGACAGCAGCGAGCCTGCAATGGCACCACGGAAGTTCATTCCCACCCCCATGTTCGGCCGAACCCGTTCGTGACGCGGTCCGGTAGGTCGTTGCAGACGTCCCCGCAAATCGACTCAGTCCTCACACCTCCTGCAGGCCAATTGTGGCCAGTAAAGGTGCGTTAACGCTGTCGGACAGCACCGAGCCGAATTCAGAATCACTGCAGCAAACTTGCAACACCTGACGCACGACTCCTGCGGTACAGGGCCGGACACGTTTGACCTTGGGGGCTTTTTTTGCTCACTTGGCGCAAGTTATTTTTGCTCAATTTACTTAGCCTATCGCTGGACGAGGGGGCCTGATGCGTATTCGGTTTGGCTATGCGGTCGCAGGAATCTTGGCATTGGGTGCAACCATGCTCGGCAATTCCCGGCCGGTTGAGGCCGCGGACCTCGGCCTGATCACGAAGGCACCGGTCGGCACCTGCGGCGAGATCGTCTTCACCTGCGAGAACGGCCGCAACTATCCGCTGTGCCCACGCGCCGTGTCGATCGAAGGCGAAGTGGTGACGGCCTCGCTGCTCACCGGCCATCATGGCGGCATCCATGTCCGCCACGTTCCGATGGGCGTCGGCTATCGCTATGCCGGTCGCGGCGTCTGGCTGGATGGCTTCCGGGAAAATGCGCTGCTCAATTTCGGCAAGGGCCGTCAGGTGGCCTGCACCATCGCGCATTCATAAGAACGCGCTCCGCACCGCTACGATTGGCGGGACGCGGAGCTCATCACGCGGCCGCGCTGCTCCTCACCCTTTGGTGCGGAGCACGACGCGCGATGACCGCGAAAACATGTAAGCCTTCGGATGGATGTAGGCCGGACAGCGGTCCTGGTATTGGTACAACTGCCAATTCCACTTCCAGCAGCCCGATTCGATCTGCGGCTCGACCACATAGTCCAGCCGGTACGGCGGATCTCCGAACGGGTAAATGTCGCCAGCGCGCGCTGCCGTCGACGAGACAACGACAATTGCAGCGGCCGCGGCCATGATCACGGAAAATGATTTTTGCATAACGTCCTCGGTCGAATGACGTAACGGAGCAAGACTGCCAAATCCGCCGGTCCTTATCAAGGTGCCGCCGCTCCTCTGCAGGCGATCCAGCGAATCTAGATCGCGCGATTCTGTGTCGGCGAGCGGCCGCCGCCGTCGGCGACCAGCACCGCTCCCGTCACGAACGACGCCTCGTCGGAGGCCAGGAACAGGCAACATGCGGCGATCTCGGCGGGCTCGGCCATCCGCCCGAGCGCGATCCGCCGTTCGACGCCGCGAAACTCGGCATCGGCGGTGGTGCCGTTCGTCTCCGCGAGCAATTGCATTTCAGCAGCGCTCATCGGCGTTCGCACCCAGCCGGGCGCCACCGCGTTGGCGCGGATGCCGTCGCCGCCATGCGCGTAGGCCAGCGAGCGCGTATAGGCGACCACGGCCGCCTTGCTGGCGGCGTAGCTAGCGCTGTCGGGGCTCGCATTGAACGCGGCAACGGACGCGATGTTGACGATCGCGCCTCCGCGCTGCCGCAGCAGCGGCAGGGCTGCGCGACAGACCCGCATGGTGCCGGTGAGATTGACATCGAGTGTCTTGGTCCAGACCTCGTCCGAAACACTCAACGGCTGATCCGGTACGATCAGGCCGGCCGCATTGACGACGATGTCGAGCCACACCCCGCAGGCGGCAATGGCGCTCGCGATGTCAGCCGGCCGGGTGACGTCGCCAGCAATCGCCTGCCCTCCGCACTCCGTCGCCGCGCGCGCGAGCTCGTCCTCGCCGAGGCCGAACAGCACGACGCGCGCGCCGCTTTGCGCCAGCAGCAGCGCGGTGGCCCGGCCGATCCCCGTCGCGGCGCCCGTGACCAGCGCGGTCTTTCCTGCAAGCCGCGACATCAGAGCATGATCCGGAAAAGTGGACACCGGTTTTCCGAAAAGATCATGCTCATCTAAAGCCCCCACTGCCGTTCGACGGCAAATCCGGTTTCCGGCAGCGTCGAGCCGCCGTCGACGACGATGGTCTGTCCGGTGACGTATTTGGCTTCGGTGGACGCGAGATAGAGCATCGCGCAGGCGATGTCGTCGGCACTGCCCATGTGCCCCATCGGAATGAAGCGCTCGAGCTTCGCCTTGTTCTCCGGCGCGCTCATGGTGCCACGGCCGGGCTTCTCGATGAAGCCGGCTTCGACGCCGTTGACCGTGATGCCGTCGCGCGCGAGCTCGAAGGCGGCGCCGCGGATGAACGCGTTGACGCCGGCCTTCGCCGCCGCGTAATGCGCGCCACCGCCCATCGCGACCCGCGCCGAGACCGAGGATGTCACCAGAATGCGTCCTAAGCCGACAGCGCGCATATGCGGAATTGCGGCCTGCGCGAGCCAGATGCTGGCGTTGAGATTCAGCCCCAGCGTCTCGTCGAGCTTTGCTTCATCGAGCTCGTCAAGCGAGGCCCACGGACAACCACCGGCATTGTGCACGACGATATCGAGCCGGCCGTATCTGGTCGCGACGTCGTCAACCATCGCCCGCAAGCTGCTACGGTCCAGCTTGTCGAACGGGACGCAATGCGCGGTCCGCCCATCGGCCGCCAGTTCGCGCGCCAGCGCCCCGGCCACGTCAAGCGTCCGGTTTGCGATCACCACGGTTGCGCCCGCCTGCGCGAGGCGCTTGACAATGGCCGCACCGATCCCCCTGCCCCCGCCGGTGACGATGGCGACCCGGCCGTCGAGATTGAACGGAGGCGCCTGCATCAGATTGCTCCCGCGCCGCGCAGCAGATCGATGAACTGCGCGAGCACCGTCGTGTGCTTGTCGATGTCCCGCCCTGACGTCGCCGGACACATCAGCAGCATGGTGTGGAACGGCGTCACCAGGATGCCCTCGTTCATGTAGAACGCATGCAGCAAGGTCTCGAGATCCGGTTGCCGGCCGGCGATGACGTCGGCGCCGCTACGCGGCGGGCGTGGCATGAACATGATCTCGGCACGCGCGCCGATCTGCGTGACGTGCCAGGGCAGACCGGCCGCTTCGATCAGCCGGCGGGCTTCCTGCGCGAGCCAGGTCGCGGTTCCGATCATCCGTTCGTAATTCGCTGATGTCAGGACCTTCTCCAGTACCGCGCGCATGGTGGCGACCGTCAGCGCGTTGCCGGCGAGCGTACCGCCGAAGCCGAGATGCGCGGACTGCCGTTTGCGCGGATTGACGTGCGGAACGAGCTTCCAGAGCCGCTCGGCGATCTCCTCGCTGAGACCGAACACGCCGGCGGGGATGCCACCCGCGATCGCCTTGCCGGCGACGAAGATGTCGGGATCGAGCCCGTGGCTCTCCGTGTAGCCGCCCGGTCCGCAGGACAGCGTATGCGTCTCGTCGATGATGAGCACGGTGCCGGCGCGGCGGGTCAGGTCGCGCAACGCCTGGTGAAAGCCAGGGTCGACCGGGATCATGCCGAAATTCGTCATCAAGGGCTCGGTCAGCACGCAGGCGACATCGCCATGCGCCAGCGCTGCCTCGAGTGCTGCGACGTCGTTGAACTCGACCACCCGGCTCACGTCGTCATGATCGATGCCGTTGGGATGGATCATGTTGCGCAGGCCGACGCGGCCGTCGCGGATCTCGACATGCGCCTCCTCGACGCCGCCATGGTAGCAGCCGGAGAACACCAGCACCTTGCGCCGGCCGGTGATCATGCGCGAGATGCGGATCGCGGCGCGGTTGGCGTCGGTCGCCGACGTAGTCAGCGTCCAGTATTTCGGACCGAAGCGGCGCGACAGCTCGGCGCCGACCCAGAGACTGTCCTCCGTCGGCAGCATCATGGTCGCGCCGCGCTTGAGCTGATGCAGCGCGGCCTCCGTCACCGCCTCCGGCGCGTGCCCGCACATGCCGCCGGTGTCGCCGAGGCAGAAATCGATATAGTCGCGGCCGTCGATATCCCTGATATGCGCGCCCAGCGCTTCCTCAACATAAACGGGGAAGCCGCCGGCCCAGCGCCGCATCCAATGCGACGGGCCGCCGTAAAGGTAGTGCTGCCGGCCTTGCTGCCAGGCCGCCGCCGATCGCGGATGCAGCGCCCGGAAACGTTCCTGCTCGGTATCGAGCAAGCGGTTCAGAACGCCTGCGCGCTCGGTAGTTGCTGATGTCATAGCGCGATCCAGGCGGTCTTGAGGTCGGTATAGGCGTCCAGCGCGTGGAGCGACTTGTCGCGTCCGAAGCCGGATTGCTTGAAGCCGCCGAGCGGTACCGTGATATCGGCGCCGCCATAGGCATTGACGTGCACGACGCCGGCCCTGATGGAGCGCACCATGCGATGCGCCGTCGACAGGCTTCCGGTCCACACCGCCGACGCAAGTCCATAGGGTGTCGCATTGGCGAGCGCTGTGGCCTCTTCCTCGCTGTCGAACCGCGTGACTGATAGCACCGGACCGAACACCTCCTCGCGCCAGACCTCCATCGACGGCGTCACTTCGGTGAGGATCGCGGGGGCCATGAAGTTGCCGCCGCTCTCGACGCGGATCTGCTCGCCGCCGGTCAGCCGCTTCGCGCCCTGCGCTTCCGCGCGGGCAACCGCGTCCAGATTCTTGCGCAACTGAGCCTTGCTCGAAATGGCGCCGATATCCGACGTCAGATCGAGGGGATCGCCGACCCTGAGCTTTCCGGTCGCGTCGAGCAGCGCATCCATGAAGCGGTCATAGATCGCGGACTGCACCAGCAGCCGCGAGCCGGCGACACAGACCTGGCCCGAGTTCCGAAAGATGCCGTTTGCGGAGACCTTGGCCGCATGTTTGATGTCGGGCACATCGGCAAACACGATATTGGGCGACTTGCCGCCAAGCTCGAGGTGAACCCGCTTCAGGTTCGACCGCGCCGAGCATTCCAGCAGCCGCCGGCCGACCGCGCCCGAGCCGGTGAAGGCCAGCACATCGACATCCATATGCAGCGCGAGCGCCTCGCCGGCCGATGCGCCGCGACCGGTGACGACGTTGAGCACGCCGTCGGGCAGACCCGCTTCGCTCGCAAGCTCGGCGAGCCGCAGCAGCGTCAGCGAGGCCAGCTCCGGCGGCTTGACCACGACGGAGTTTCCGGCAGCGAGCGCGGGACCGATCTTCCACGCCCCGATCATCAGCGGGAAATTCCACGGCACGATGACGCCGACGACGCCGAGCGGCTCGCGATGCACGAGCCCGAGCACGTCACCTGAGGTCGGCGCGATCTCGCCATACACCTTGTCGATCGCCTCGGCGTAGTACCTGACGGTGCCAGCCGCCGACAGCGGCTCGGCCTTGTAGGCCATGCTGATTTCGGTGCCGTTGTCGCGCACACCGAGCACCGCGATCTCAAGCGCGTGCTGCTCGATCAGATCGGCGAACCGCAGCAGCACCTTCTTGCGCTGCGCCGGTGCCGCGCGCGACCAGCTTCCCTGCTCGAAGGCCTGCCGTGCCCGCTTCACCGCAACGTCGACATCGGCCGCATCACCGTCTGCAATGGTCGTCAGCAGCGTGCCGTCGATCGGCGACACCACATCGAGCCGTGCCTCGCCAAATGCCGGCGTCGGCCGGCCGCCGATGAAGAGCTGCTGGGCCGGAATTGCGGCCGAACGTAACAGATCGATCTGGGCTTGCTGCATGCGTGATCATTGTGACGGTGACAAAAGCGGCTCCCGGCCGGAGACCGCTGGCATGGTGCAATCCTCGCCAAATCAAGGCTTTGGCAGCAATCAACCGATAGGTGGATGTTGCCGCGGCCAGCGCCCTCATAGCGTGATCGCACGATGGCCGAACGCCCTGCCCGCTGGGTGCAAACCAACTCGTCCACATCCCTCACGCCGCCGGCGAGCCGAAGGTCATGCCCGAGATCACGCAGCCCCGCATTCTTCTGATCGGCACCGGAGACACCAAGGCCGACGAACTGCTGTTCATGAGCGCGTGCATCGCCCGCGCCGGCGGCACGACGATCATGATGGACATCAGCGTACTCGGCGATCCGCCGTATCAACCCGCTCACGACAAGCACGCGGTGGCGGCGGCTGCAGAGACCACGATCGCGGCGATAGCATCCAGCGGCGACGAAAATTCCGCGATGTCGCTGATGGCCGTTGGCGCGGCAAATCTGGCGCGCGAGCTTGCGGCGCGCGATGCGATCGACGGCGTGATCGCGATCGGCGGCACCATGGGCACCGACCTTGCGCTCGACGTCGCACAGGCGCTGCCGCTCGGCCTGCCGAAGCTGATCGTCTCGACCGTCGCCTTCTCGCATCTGATCCCACCCGAGCGCGTCGCCGCCGATCTGATGATGATCCTGTGGGCCGGCGGCCTCTATGGCCTCAACGGCACCTGCACCGCCGTGCTGTCGCAAGCCTGCGGCGCGATCGTCGGCGCCGCGAAAAGCGCCATCAAGCCGAGCCGGGATCGGCCGGTGGTTGCGATCACCTCGCTCGGCAAGAGCTGCCTGCGCTACATGGTGGAGCTCAAGCCGCAGCTCGAGCAGCGCGGCTACGAGGTGGTGGTCTTTCACACCACAGGCATGGGTGGCCGTGCCATGGAGTCGATCGCGGCCCAGGGCGGCTTCGCCGCGGTGCTGGATCTTAGTCTACAGGAGGTCGCCAATCAGCTCACCGGCTCCGTGGTCAATTCAGGTGCCGACCGGCTGGAGAATGCGGGTAGGGCCGGCATTCCGCAGATCGTCGCCCCCGGGGCCGTCGACATGGTCGACTTCCCGGCATGGCTTGGAGTTCCGAGCGAGCTGTCGGATCGGCCGTTCCACGCACACAACCGCTTGCTCGCGTCGGCGACATCGGGAGCCGCCGATCGCCGCCGGATCGCCCACGCGATTGCGGAGAAGCTGGCCGGCGCCAGTGCGCCGGTCGCCTTTGTGCTACCGGCCGGCGGCATCCAGCAATGGGACCGCGAAGGCGAAGCCCTGCACGATCCGGACGCCCTCACCGCCTTCGTCGACGCGATGCGGTCGGCGGTCCGGCCACCGGTCGAGCTGCACGAGATCAAGGACCACATCAACAGCGCGACGTTCAACGAAACGGTGCTCGGCATCTTCGACCGTTGGGTCGCGGCCGGTATCATCCGCCCCGGCCGCGCGACGGTTGCCGCATGACGAGGCCACTCGCAAAGGCGCTGGTGCTCGACTTCGGCGGTGTCATCTCGAAAACCCTGTTCGAGACCCACGATTTGACCGAGCATGCGCTCGGGCTCGCGCCATGCACGCTGAAATGGCTCGGACCATTCGCTCCCGATAGCGATCCACTCTGGGCTGCGATGCAACGTGGCGAGATTTCCGAACGCGACTACTGGCTGACGCGCAGCCGCGAGGTCGGGCGCATGGTCGGCGAGGACTGGCGCGACATGGAAACCTTCGTGAAGCGCGCGCGCGGCGCCGATCCCGACACCGTGATCCGCCCCGAGGCGGCGCGCGCGATCACCCTTGCCGCCGACGCCGGGTTCCGGCTTGCCATTCTCTCGAACGAGCTCGACCTGTTCTACGGTGCGGATTTCCGCAGCCGTCTTTCGATCCTCAAGCGGTTCGAGGCCATCGTCGACGCGACCCATACCGGGATCCTGAAACCGGACCGGCGCGCCTATCAAAGCGTGCTGGACGAACTGGCGCTGGAGGCAGAAGATTGCATCTTCGTCGACGACCAGCGCCGCAACATCACGGGCGCCGCCGCGTGCAACATGCGCACGGTGCTGTTCGACGTGCGCAATCCAGCGGCGTCCTACAGCGAGGCGCTGCGGCATTTCGGGTTGCAATTCGATTAAAGCGTTTTCGAGCGAAGTGAGTACCGGTTCGCACGGAGAAAGCGCGTTAACGACAGAGAGCGATCATGCGCGACAGAAACTTCCTGGTTGAGAACAACGCCAAGCCGATCTGGCACCCGATGGCCCATCCTGCCGAGATGCGGGCGCAGCCGCCGCGGATCGTGATGAAGGGCGAAGGCGTCCACGTCACCGACATCGACGGCAAGACCGTGATCGATGCGGTCGGCGGCTTGTGGAACGTCAACCTCGGCTATAGCTGCGATCCGATCAAGCAGGCGATCTCAGATCAGCTCAGCGCGCTGCCCTATTATTCCGGCTTCCGCGGCACCTCGAGCGGCCCCTCGATCGAGCTCGCCTACGAGCTCACCGAATGGTTCAAGCCGGAAGGCATGGTTCGCGCCTTCTTCACGTCAGGCGGATCGGACTCGGTCGAGACCGCGCTGCGGCTGGCGCGGCAATACTGGAAGATCAAGGGACAAGCCGACCGCACCAAGTTCCTGGCGCTGAAAAAGGGTTATCACGGCACCCATTTCGGCGGCGCGTCGGTCAACGGCAACGCCAATTTCCGCCGCAACTATGAACCGATGCTGCCCGGCGTATTCCATATCCCGGCGCCGTCGACCTATCGCAATCCCTTCAACGAAACCGATCCCGCCAAACTCGCGCAGCTTTGCGCGGCGGCGATGGAAGAGGAGATCGCATTCCAGGGCGCAGACACCATCGCAGCCTTCATCATGGAACCGGTGTTGGGGGCCGGCGGCGTCATCGTGCCGCCGGACAGCTTCATGAAGTTCATGCGCGAGATCTGCGATCGCCATGGCATCCTGATGATCGCGGACGAGGTCGTTACCGGCTTCGGACGCACCGGCGCGTGGTCCGGCTCGCGGCTGTGGGGCGTGAAGCCTGACATGATGACGATGGCCAAGGCGATCACCTCGGGCTATTTCCCGCTTGGTGCGACGCTGATCGGCGAGCAGGTCGCGGAAGCCTTCGAGGCTGACACCACCAATTTCGGCTCGATCGGCCATGGCTATACGTATTCGGGCCATCCGGTCGGCTGCGCCGCGGGTATTGCGGCGCTCGCCGAGACCCGCCGCCTCAAGCTCGACGAGAATGCCGCCGCGCGCGGCAAGGACCTTGCGCAGGCGTTGGCCGCGCTCAAGGCGAAACATCCGCTGGTTGGCGACGTCAGGGGCAAGGGCCTGATGGCCGCGCTCGAGCTGGTCGCCGATCGCGACAGCAAGAAGCCCGCCGACAAGAAGACCATGGCGAAGGTGGCAGATAGCGCCTACGAGGCCGGCGTGATGCTGCGCGTCTCCGGCAACAACCTCATCCTGTCCCCGCCCCTGATCCTCACCGCGCTGGATGTGAAGGCGATCGCCGAAGGGATCGACGCCGGCCTCTCAGCGGCCGGCTGACGTGCTATTGGGCTTCCCTCGTCATTGCGAGGAGCGATAGCGACGAAGCAATCCATATCTCCACAAGCGGCGGGATGGATTGCTTCGCTTCGCTCGCAATGACGGGGAAGGACTACACGCAGAAGTCATCGCGCGCTGACGCAAGCGATAGCGCGCTCGAACAGCGCGCCATCCGCCTTGTCGCGGTCGAGGCAATCGGCGAGCGATGCCGCCGACATCCTCTGATCGGTGCAGAAGATCCGCATGAAGTCGGCCGCGAGCGCGACCTTGCGCGGCGCGGATTGGCGCTGCCAGTCGCCGCTGCTCAGATAGAGCAAGGACGCATCGTCAGCGCCGCTTTCGGCCGCCGCGCCGTGCGCGGCCGGCTGCACCGCCAAGAACGCCAGCAGCGCGCCGGCCATCGCCCCGATGCGATGCGCGCGGCCCCTCATTTGGTGTCCTTGGCATTCACCATCGGCGGCACGTCGAGCGCGGGATTGCGATCGAAGAAGTTGAATGGGCGCAGCCGGAAGCCATGCCACAGGCCCGGCATGACCGGCCAATCCTCGGCGCGCGGCACGTGGCGGAAGCCGACCGTGTACCACAGCACGAGGTCGCGATCCTCGATCGGCCGCTTTGCGGCGGTCCATTTCGGCAAGCCATCGACCTCAGGATTCTCGTTTGGATACATTCCCGCGGCGTATCTCTCGTCCTTGGCGTAGGCCGAGGTCCATAGCGTGTAGGCGCTGAAGCCGGCGCGCAGCTGGATCGGATCGTCCTTGGCGAGCAGCGAGACGTCGGAGTGGCCGGGCATCAGCTGATAGCTGGTGCGATAGCCCTGCTTGTTGGTCTTGCCCGTACTTTCGATCCTGAACTGCGCCGCGCTCAGCGGCGTCGTGATCGGCCCTTCGGTCGCGACCGGCCTGGTGTCGACCTGCCAGAGGCTCTTGCGCTGGCCTTCGTCCAGCCGGCGGACGCTGAAGCGGTCCTCGACCAGCCGGTTCGAGGTGCCGTCGACGTCCATGTCGATCCGGAACGTCATGTAGTGATCGTGATTGACCGCCAGCAGCCGCTCGTCGACCAGCGTCCCGTAGGCCGTATCCTGCGCGGCCGTCGAGTCGCTCAGTGTCCGGCTGGCGACGCCCTTGGTCGCATCGATGCCGTAGGCGCCGAGCCGCACGTCGATATTGCCGGCGCGGTCGAACACGTAGTCCACCAGATAATCGTAATTGCCGACCACCGGCGCCATCCGCACCACCAGCTCATTGTTCGGTCGCACCTCGGCGGTGTTGTTGATCAGCTCGCTGTGGCGCCAGATCGGATCCCCGGTCGGGCGCTCGAAGATGCAGACCGCACCCTTGGAGACGACAGGCATGCCCTTGGTGTCCGAGATCGTCAGATCGAGATAATGCGCGCCTTCGGGGCAATCGATGCCGCGCTGCAATTCGCTGGAGAGCACGCCGAAGCCGTATTCGCCGATATCCATATAGGCGCGGAACGACCAGGTCGGCGAAGGATCCATATAGGGCACGAACATCTCGCTCGCCGAGATCTGGTACGCGATGTCGCGGGACGTGCCGTGATCGTCGTAGCGGATCAGCGACAGCACCGCGCCGACGCGCGGCTCGAGCCGGACATGGAACGACCAGTTGTCCCAACGGACTTGGCCGCCCTCCACCTTCACATTGCTGCCCTCGGGCGCGGTGATCTCGATCGGCTTCGGCGGCTTGCGGTATTTTCCGGAGTCGGCGTAGGCATGCGAGGGCGTCTGCGCCGGCGGCGGCACCACGCCGAGATCGGTCACCGACAGCACCGTTTTGCTCTTGAGATCGACCTGGGCAACCAGGTTCTCGATCGGCTTGCCCCAGATATTGTTGGCTGCGCCCGTGGTGTCGACACAGGGAACGTTGAGCAGGCGGCGGCCTTTCAGGGCCGGATCGCTCACTGGACCGACCGTCAGCGGCAGGCACAGCACATTGTGGAAATCGGTGATGCCGCGCTTGGCCATTGCGGCGATCCAGCGCGGGTCCTGCTTCGGCAGATCGCCGGCCGACATCAGCTCGTCGATGGTCAGCGCGGCCTCGTGATCCCTGACCTCGTCCCAGCCGCGCAGGCTGCGCGCGGCGAGGTCGATATGCGCTTCGTAGAGATGCCCGCCACTCAGCAGCGTCACGTTCGCGCGTCGCGTGAACGGCTGTCCGGGCTTCCACGCCCGCACCTCGTCCTTGGGATCCTCGTCGACCGTCATGGAGACGACCCGCGTCGCATCGTCGAACTTGCCGGCGCCGCGGAGGATTTCGGAGACCGAACGGATTTCGTCCGTCGTCAGCCCGTCCATCGGGTGCATCGCGGCCGCCTGCGGCCACATCCTGCGCTCGGCCTGCGCCGGCAGCGTCGCTGCCATCGTCACCGCAACCAGGCCGGCCAATGCCCATCCGCCATGCCGCAAAACTAGAGCCATCACGCCCTCCACTCAAAGCCAGAACGGTCAGAATACAAGCAAAGGTGACGGCGTGAAGGCCTGCCTCACCCGGTAACCCGTTCCGACGCGCCTGGCAGGATGGCGGCCGCGGCCGGCCGCGGCGCGGCACGGTGGACGTCGAGCAGCCGTACGCCGAGACGGTCGCGCAACGCCGGCCAGATGCCGCGCGGCGCCACGATCATCACGACGACCGCAATGATGCCGAGCCCAACCAGATACCAGCCGCCGGACAGGCCGAGCGGTCCGGTCATCACTTCGCGCAGGCCGAAGAAGATGATGACGCCGAGGATCGGGCCCTCCAGCGTCCCGATACCGCCGATGATCACGATGAACATCATGTAGACGGACCAATTGACGTCGAACGCCGCGAGCGGCGCGATGAACAGATTGCCCATGAAACTCAGCGCACCCGCAAGCCCGCATCCCGCCGCCGACAGCACGAAGGCGATGAAGCGGTTGTGCCGGACGTCGACGCCGACGCTCATCGCGGCAAGATCATTGTCGCGCACGCTCATCAGCCCGAGCCCGAAGCTCGAGGTCATCATCTTGTACAGGGCCGCGATGGTGACGAGCGTCAGGCCACCGGCGAGCCAGAACATGGTCGGTTCGAACCAGTCGAAATCGATCAGCTTGCTGGTGGCGAGCGGCACGCCCGAGGTGCCGCCGACAGCCTGCGATTTCATCGTGAAGGCGCCGATGATCTCGGCGAACACCCACATCGCGATCGAGAAATAGGCGTCGCGCAAGCGAAACAACGGAAAGGCGATGATCGCCGCGACGGCCGCGGCCACCAGCGGCGCCACCGGCAGCACCCAGATCGGGGTCACCTCGAGCCAGCCGGAGGTCAGGAACAGCGCATAGGCGCCGAAGGCGATGAAGACCTGATGGCCGAGCGACACCAGCCCGGCGTAGCCCGCCAGCAGGTTCCACATCTGCGCCATCGTCAGCAGCAGCAGGCATTCGGTCGCGAGCCGCAGGATGCCCTCATTCAGCACGAAGGGTGCGCCGGCGATGACGGCGACCAGCACGATGGCACAGGCGAGGAGAATTGTCCGTGTCGGCATCTGCGTCATACCCTGCTCGACACGAGACCCGATGGGCGGATCAACAGCATGATAAAGAACAGGAGATGCGCGTAGAGCAGCCCCGCGTTCGGATCGATCTTCAGACCGATCAATTGCGCCATGCCGAGCGCGATGCCGCCGAGCAGCGCGCCCCAGAACGAGCCGAGCCCGCCGAGCACCACGACCTCGAAGGCGATCAAGAGCCGCTCGGCGCCCGAGAACGGCGTGAAGCTCGACCGCACCGCAAGCAGCACGCCGCCGATCGCGCCGAGCGCCAGCGACAGGCCCATGACATAATTATAGACCCGGTCCGGCTTGACCCCGGACAGCCGCACGATGTCGCGGCGGTCGGCGGTGGCGCGCACGATCCGTCCGAACTCGGTGTGGCGCAGCACGAGTTGCAGCGCCATGAACAGCAGCGCGGCAAGCACCAGGGTCAGCAGCGGCATGATGCCGATGTTGAGGCCGGCGATTTCCAGGCTGGCGCGCGACAGTTCACCGACCTGCAGGCTACGCACGTCGGCGCCGAAGATCTCGACCATGACGTTGCGCAGGATCACCGAGACGCCGAAGGTCAGTAGCAGCGGCGACAGCGGATCGGGCGACGTCACGACCCGGTTGACGATGGCGGCCTGGTAGAGCCAGCCAACCGCAAAGGACAGTGCGATCACCGGGATCAGCATCAGCAGCGGCGACACCTGCGGAAACAGGTTGGAAAGCAGCACGGCGCAGAACGCGCTCAGCACCATGAACTCGCCATGCGCGATGTTGACGACGCGCATCACGCCGAACACCAAAGCGAGCCCGATGCCGAGCAGGCCATAGAGTCCGCCCAGCAGGGCTCCGTTGATCAATGTCTCAACCCAGATCATGTCGTGCCAATCCTGGCTAGTTACCGAAATAGGCGTGGGTCAGCTGCTCCGGCTGCAATCCTTGCGCCGGACCGGTCAGCGACACACGCCCCTTCAACAGGCAATAAATTCGTTCAGAGGTCGCGAGCGCGCGCTTGACGTCCTGCTCGACCAGCACGACGGCGGTGCCCTCGCGGCGAATGTCGGCAAAGGAGCGATAGATCTGCTCGACCACGACAGGCGCGAGCCCGAGCGAAATCTCGTCGCACAGCAGCAGCCGCGGGTTCGACATCAGCGCGCGACCGATCGCCGCCATCTGCTGCTGGCCGCCGGAGAGCTGGCCCGGAAACATCCGCCGCCGCTCATCCAGGATCGGGAACAGGTCGAACACCCGCCGCAGCGTCCAGCTGCCCTTGCGACGGTTGACGCTGCCCATCAGCAGGTTCTCCTCGATGGTCAGCGAATCGAACAGCAGCCGGCCCTCGGGCACCATGATGAGGCCGAGCCGCGACACTTCTTCGGCCGGCATCTGCGAGATGTCGATGCCGTCGAAATGTACCGTACCGCGCCGCTCCTCATTGAGCCCGACCAGCGCCTTCAGGAACGTCGATTTGCCGGCGCCGTTGGCGCCGACCAGCGCCACCGCCTCGCCGTCGGCGACGGTGAAATTCATGTCGAACACGGCCTGGAGATCGCCGTAGAAGATCTGCAGGCCGTTCACATCAAGCAACGCCATCGGCCTTCAATCCCATGTAGATCTCGCGCACCACGGCGCTATCCATCACCTCGGCCGGCGGCCCTTCCAGCACCTTGCGGCCGAAATCGAGCACCAGGATCCGATCCGAGACCGCGCGCAGCGCGTGCGGAATGTGCTCGATCCAGATCATGGCGTGATCTGCCTTCACCGACTTGATGATGGCAACGAGGCGCTCGACCTCGGGCTCGGTCAGCCCCGCGGCGATCTCGTCGAGCAGGATCAGTTTTGGCTTCGAGGCCAGCGCCTTGGCGAATTCCAGCCGCTTGCGGTCGATCAGCGGCAAGGCGCCCGCGAGTTTGTCCGCTTTGGCGTCGAGCCCGGTCCGCTGCAGCACCTCCATCGTCCAGTCGGACGCCGCGTCGCCATAGAGGCCCGCACCGTAGGACGCTGCCACCAGCGCGTTCTCGTAGACCGACAGATGCGGAAACGGTTGCGGGATCTGGAACGCGCGACCGAGCCCCATCCGTGCCCGGCGATGCGGCGGCAGGCTTGATATCTCCCTGTCGTCGAGCATGATCGAACCGCCGTCGGCCGTGAGCAGGCCGACGATCAGGTTCAACAGCGAGCTCTTGCCGGCACCGTTCGGGCCGATCACGCCAAGGCATTCGCCGCGCGCCAGCTCGAAACTGACGTTGTCGGCGACCACGATCTCGCCGAAACGCTTCGACAGCCCGCTGACGCGCAGAAGCGGTGCCATCTCAGGCCAGCTTGGAGAGCAGCTGGAGATCGGCCTGCTTCGGGATGAACGGCGCCGTCCCGTTGTGCACGATGAGCAGCTCGTATTTCGCCTTGCCGCCCTTGGTCTTGCGCCATTGCCCGCCCGACAGCGACGTGACCGCGACGTTCTTGATCGGGCTGTCCTTGAACTTCACCCGGCCGACGACCGTCTCCATGTCGAGACCGGCGATCGCATCGCGCAGCGAGTTCTTGTCCTTGGGATCGCTGTTCTGCAACGCCGCGAGCCCGACCTCCCACAGCGCATGGGCGTAGCCGATCGGCTGGGTCCATTGCTTGCCGGTGGTCTTCTCCCACTCCGCGGCAAGCTCGGCGGCGCTCTGCCCGGTCAGCGAGGACTTGAACGGATAGGCCGGCGTCCACCACACCTCGGTCGACATGCCGTCGCCGCGATCGCCGAGCGCGTTCACCGCGGCCGGGAACAGGAAGGCTGCCGCCACGGTGCAGATCTGCGGCTTGAAGCCGGCCTGCGCCGCCTGGTTCCACAGCGTCACCCAGTGATTGCTGAAGGTGAAGCCGGAGACGATGTCGACGCCGTTGTTCTTGAACGAGGCGATCTGGTTGGTGAAATCGTCGGTCGCGATCTGGAACTTGCCGGCCGAGAATTCCTGATAGCCGGCGCCCGAGATGCCAGCCGGCAGGCCGAGCTTCGGATCGGAGAACGCCTGGCCCGGCGGATTGTCGATATAAAGTGTGCCGACCTTCTTATTGGTCTCGACCGACTGCCACATGCCGAGGAAATTCCTCGCGACGTCGTCGGCGCCCCAGAAGAAGTGATAGCTGTAGGGGAAGCCCTTGTCCGGCGTCGACTTGCGCGGGAACATCCAGCCCTGCCACGGCACCTGGGTCGAGATGGTGGGAATGCCGCGGGCGTCGGCGAGTTCCTGCACCGGCGGCTGGGCGTCACCGTCCTCGATCAGGATCAGGTCGCACTTTTCACGGAGCACCAGTTCACTTGCGATCACCGACGAGCGGTTCGGGTCGGATTGATTGTCCTTGAATACCAGCTCGACCTGATAGGTCTTGCCGCCGATCTTCAGGCCATCCTTCAGCCGCGCTTTGATGCGCTCGTGGATCCAGGGATCGGGCTCGGCGAACTGCGCGCGGACGCCGGAGAGGCATCCAACCCAGCCTATCTTGATGGTGTTGCCGGCGGCCCGCGCGACGTTGACCAGCGGCACGTTCATCGCCGATGCGAGGCCGGTGGCACCGGCCGCTTTCAGCAGCGTGCGCCGGTCGAGCCGGCCGGACGATGTCGTCTTTGAATTCTCAGTCATGTCCCTCTCCCCTCAATAAATGTTTGAAGCAAGTCTCGCCTACGCCGCCGACCGCTGGATCGCCGTGCGGCTCACCGCGGCAAATTTGCACAATGTGTTTTCGATGATCTGGCGCGAAATGCCGCGCACGATGAAGACCAGCCGCGAGCGCCGGTCCGCCGACGGCCAGCCCTGCAACGTGATCGGCGGATGGAACACGTGCTGGACGCCATGCACCACGACCGGCGCATCGGGCTGTTCGGCGACATGCACGATCGCTTTGAAGCGCAGCAGGTCCTCGCCCTTGAGCGCCGCGACATAATCGAGCCAGCGCGCAAACGCATCGCGCTGGATCGGCTCGTCGATGATCAGGCTGTAGGAGGATACACCGGCATCGTGCGCACGATGGCTGTGATGCCCGCAATCTGCGCCGTCGCAATCATGATCGGCGTGATGATGCGGCGCGTTCGCCGCCTGCGATGCCAGATCGAACCAGCGCACTACGTCGGCCGAGCGGGCCGACGGATCGAACAGTCCGGCATCGAGAACCCTCGCCGGATCGACCATCCCGTTCCGTACATGCGCGCGCGTCGCGACCGGATTGATTGCAGCGAGCCGCGCCTCGAGCCGCGCCAGCGCATCATCAGGGGCAAGGTCAGTCTTGGTCACCAGCAGCCGGTCGGCGACCGTGATCTGCCTGACGGCTTCACTGTGCGCCTCGAGCGTATGTGCACCATTGACGGAATCGACGGTCGCGACCACGCCGTCGATCCGGTAACGGCTGACGACATCGGGCGCCGTCATCAGCGTGTGCAGCACCGGCACCGGATCGGCGAGCCCGGTGGTCTCGACCAGCACGCGGTGGAACGGCGGGATCGCCCCGGTGGCGCGGCGGGCGGCGAGATCGGCCAGCGTCTCGATCAGATCCTCGCGCACCGAGCAGCAGATGCAGCCATTGTCGAGCAGCGCGAGGCGGTCCTCGCTGCTCTCGACCAGCAGATGATCCAGCGCCACCTCACCGAACTCGTTGATGATGGCGACGACGCCATTGAGCTCCGGCTGGCGCAGCAGATGGTTCAGCACCGTGGTCTTGCCGCTGCCGAGGAAACCGGTCAGCACCGTGACCGGGATCTGATCCGCCGTGTCCATCACGCGCCCCGCTGGTAGACCTTGCGGCCCTCGAAGAAGGTCATCTCGACCCGCGTGTCGGCAAGCTGGTCCGGCGGGATGTCGAAGATCATCTGGTCGAGCACGATCAGGTCGGCCGACTTGCCCACCTCGATCGAGCCGATCGATTGGCCGAGACCGGCCGCGCGCGCGGCGTCGATGGTGTAGATGTCGATCACGGTGGCGAGATCAAGCGCCTGCTCCGCCCACAGCGACTTGCCGGGAAAATCCCCGGTTGGATTTTGCCGGGTCACCATGCCTTCGATGCCCTGCCAGGGATCCGGGATCGGGATCACCGGCCAGTCCGAGCCGCCCGCCATCAGCGCGCCGGCCGCTTTCAGGTCCTTGTTCGGCCAGAAGCGCTGCGCGCGCTCCTCGCCCATCGCGGCCTTGTGCGCCTCAAGGAAGACGGTCGGATACCAGATGATCGGCGACAGATCGGCTGCGACGCCGAGCTCGGCGAAGCGCTTGATGTCGTCGGGCGCGATGTAGCTCGCATGCGCGATCTGGTGGACCAGATGGGTCGCCCCGTTGAAGCTGCGCACGACATCGATCGCGTCCAGCGCCTGCGTCACCGCGGCATCGCCCGCGCAGTGGATCTTCGCCGCGAGGCCGAGCTTCTCGCAGCGCCCGAGCCAGCGGATCAGATCGGGCACGGTCAGCATGGTCGATCCGCGGAAGCAGCAGCCGCGCACGGGATCGGCCAGATAAGGCTCGTGGAACGCCGCGGTCTTGGCGCCAGGCACACCGTCGAGGAACACCTTCACATAATCCGGCATCACATGCGCACCGCGATAGTGCTCGCGCAGCGCAAACAGCTCCTCGCCGGCCTTGCCGAACATGAAGCCCGGCTCGACCACCGGCATCGCGCAGACCGCCCAGGCGGTCAGCTCGCCGCGATCGTCGAGCCCCTTCAGCGCCGCCATGATCGGCTGCATGCTGGCGGCGTCGATGAAGGCGGTGACGCCATACGTGTTGAGCACCGAGATCGAGCGCGCCACCGCCGCGCGGTCCATCTCGGCTGTGTAGTGACCGGAGGCCGCGAGCGCCCGCTCGACCAGGCCGGAGGCGGCCTCGATCATGATCCCGGTGAGCGTCCCGGTCTTGAGGTCGCGGCCGATCTCGCCATCGGTCGGATCGGGGGTGTCGGCCTGCACGCCGGCCAGCCGCAGCGCAGCCGAGCTAGCCCAGCGATTGTGATAGGTGTCGTCGCGCAGCACGACGGGATGCCCGAGGCACGCCGCGTCTAGCAGCGCGCACGACTCCGTGGTGTTCATCTCGTTCAGGAGATTGTTGCCGAACTGCCCGCCGACGATCCAGGCGCCGGGTGCAGCCGCGGACGCCGCCTTGTGCAGGGTCTCGGCGATCCTGGGCACACTGTCGGCGTTGGAGAAGCGCAGCTCGTAGAGATCGGCCTGCCCGCCCATCATGATGTGATTGTGGATGTCGACGATCCCCGGCATCGCCATGCGTCCGCCGAGATCGACGGTCTTGGTCCCCTCGCCGATCAGCGCGGCGACGTCGCGCTCGTCACCGACGGCGACGAACCGGCCCGCCTTGACCGCCGCGCATGTGGCCCACGGCAACTCCCGGTTCGACGTGTAGATCCGGCCGTTGCGGAAGACCGTGTCGGCGAATGTCCTGTTCATACGGAGCAACTTCTCGATTGGGAAAGTCCGGAGCGTTCAGCCTTCGCCGTGCGGTGCACAGGTCGGAACCGCGCACGGCGCCGGCATGGTGACAAAGGTTCGGCATGTCAGCGTCGGGAACAATCCACCATCCGGTGGATGCTACGGCCTGACGGATTCAGGAGGCGGAAACGGGCAGCCGTCGGGGAGCCGCGCGATCGACGCGGCTCCCCTTTTTCTCCGTCTCGCGCGGTACGCCGGCGCGTGCGCTACTTGGTGAACATCGGACGTTTGGGCGGCGTCGCCGGCTCGTCCGGCGCCCACAACCGGAAGCTCAGATTGGCGAACACCGAGTAGCCCTTGGTGATCGACGCGGTATCGATTCCGGGCGGGCCCGCGGTGCCGCCGGAGGCGTTCGAGGAGAACTCATGCGTCGCCCAGACCGTCAGCGCGGCCGGTCCGAAATTGTAACCGACCAGGCCGCCGCCGGCCCAGATGTTGTACCGATTGACGTTGATCGCGCCGTTGTAGAACGCGCTCGACGTATCGCCGGTCACCTGCCCCGCATAGTAGGCGATCGGCCCGAAGGTCCAGTTGCCGGTCGTCTTGGCGGCGGTGAACTCGGCGTGGAAGACGTCGCCCGAGCGATTAGCCGGTGATCGAGTTCCTGGTATTGATCTCATGGTACAGATTGGCCGTGAGATTCCAGCCGTCCTTCAGGTAGGACACGACCAGCTCGGGCTGGAACGTCCACCAGGGATTGCCGACATTGTTCAGGCCGGACGGACCGCTGATCGACCCGTTCGGCACATACATGCCGAGGCCGGTCTTGACGAAGAAGCCGCTGTCGCCGAGCTTCCAACTCAACTCCCCCGGCACGATGAAGGTGTTGTGCATCCCGGCCTGCTGGACATTAATTGGCCCGCCGACATCGGCCATGATCCAGGGCTGCACGATCACCGCGTCATACGTCGCGCCGAGGAACGTCCAGCCCGGCACCCACAACAGACCGGATGCTTCGACGGCGGCGTGGACCGGCGTCGACGCACCACCGACGTTGGGCGCACCCGGGCCGACGATGTTCGCCTGATAGGTGAAGACCTGATTGAAGCTGTAAAGTCCGGGCGGCGGCGTGCCGGCCGTGCCTCCGCCGAGCGTGATGCCCGGCTTCTGCGCCCAACCGGGAGAACCGAACTCGTACGCATTGGCCGATGTTGCACCCGCACTCGCCATGATCAGCGCGGCAATGGCAATCTTTCGATGTGTTGTCATGTAGCCCCCTTGTCCCCACCGCACTGCGCTGCATTGCGATCGACGATCGATCGTGCAGGCTCCGCGCGGAGCGGGCGAAATCTAGGAAGGGGATTTCAACCGGCGTTATCCGGAATCGGCAGAAGCAACCACAGTGCAGTGAATATTCCTAGCGTGAGGCGGATGCGACACGCTGCACGGTGTGCGAGGGCAGCTCGCCGAACAGCTGCCGATAATTTTCGGTGAAGCGGCTCCAGTGCCAGAAGCCCCACCGCGCCGCGACGTCGCCGATCGAGACCGGCTGGCCGGTCGCGGCAAGCGCACGCAGCTCGCGGCGCACCGCGTTCAGCCGCAGCGTGCGCAGATATTGCAACGGCGTCAGCCCGAGCGCGTCCTGAAAGCATCCTTGCAGCGTCCTGCGGCTGATGCCGACATGACGGCAGAGTTCGGCGATGCGCGGCGGATCCTCGACCCGCTCGAACACATATTCGCGGATGCGATCGACCGTCTGCTTTTGTGCGGTGCAGCTGCGAACGTCGGTCCAGTCGTTCTCCGACAAGACGCCGGCCAACGCATCGACGAGGGTGTCTTGAAGCGAACTGCGCACGTGCTCGAACCCGAGCGCCGGTCCCAGCCGCTCGCCCTGATCGCAGAGCCGGCGAAGGCCATGCTGAAGACCGGCGAGCCCGGGTCCGCTGAAGAAATGCTGCTGCCCGCGAAGTCCCGCGATGAAGTCGGCGGCGCGGGTCTCGCCGAGCCCATCCAGGCATGAAAACAGCCGATCGCGGGCGACCGCAACCGACACGACGTCGACCCGCGTCGACGTCAGCAACGGCAGCAGGTTTGCGCCGTCGCTCAGCAAGAGCTGCGGAAACTCCAGCAGACGGCCGTTGTAGTATCCGGGATTGGATATCGCGAGCGGCAGGCTGAAGACGAGTGCATCCGGCCAGGCAGAGCCTTGCTTGAGCAGGGCCTGCGTCGTCGTCTCCCGGACGATCTCCAGACCGCGGAGGCGGATCATCACCAAGCGTCCGGCAAACCTTCCCGACGACACCTGGTCCATTCGCATGTTCCAGCCGCTCATGCGACCGGCATAGTCGTTCGCATCGACCGACTCGACGATCGACACGCCGGCCATGTCGGCCGCGGCGCGCTTGTCGCTCATGATGCACTCCCCCAGCATCCAGCTTGGTGGGCGCGGAGGGCGGTAACAATCAACCGTTAGAACGATACCGTCGAGGTAACCTGGTTTGTCCCTAGAAACCCAGTGCGAGCCCGTCCTTGCGATGGTCGGAGGCGCCGAGCAGAACGCCGCGCGCATGGTCGATGCGGATCGCCTGGCAGCCGCCGATCGGCTCCTCGGAGAAGCGGGCATCGTGGCCGCGGGCGCGAAGATCGTCGCGGATCGCTGGCGATATCGTCGTCTCCAGCGACAGCGCGCCGTCGAAGGCAAACGAGCGCGGTGCCTCGGCGGCCGCCTGGATGTCCATCTTCAGATCGAAGATGTTCGACAGCAGATTGGCATGGCCGGCGGCCTGGTAGTGCCCGCCCATCACCCCGAACGACATCACGGTCTTGCCGTCCTTGCGCAGCAGGCCCGGAATGATGGTGTGCATCGGGCGCTTGCGCGGCCCGATCGAATTGAGGTGTCCGGGCCTGGCGCGGAAGCTCCAACCACGGTTGTGCAGCAGGATGCCGGACTTCGGCGCGTAGATGCCGCTGCCGAACGGATAGAACAGCGAATTGATCAGCGAGACGGCGTTGAGATCGCGGTCGACCACCGTGACATAGACGGTGTCGCGATGCTCGACATCGTCCCAGATCGCGGGCGCGGAGGCGCGGCTCATGTCGATCTTGCTGCGGATCCTCCCGATATAGTCGTCGGCAAGGAATGCGGCCGGATCGACCTTGCTCGTCGAGGGATCGCAGAAGAAGGCATCGCGCGCGCGGTAGGCCGTCTTGGTCGCTTCGGCCAGCAGATGGATCCGATCGGCCTGCGCCAGCGTGCCGACATCGAAGCCGGCGAGTGTCCGCAGGATCATCAGCGCCGCCAGGCCCTGCCCGTTCGGCGGGCACTCGATCACGTCGTGATCATGGTAGCGCGCCGAGATCGGCCGCACGTAGTCCGAGCTCTGCGCGGCGAAATCCTCGGTGCTGTGGGCACCACCCAATCCACGCAGGATGCCGGCCATCTCGTCGGCGGCCTCGCCTGCGTAGAACGCCTCGCGCCCGTGCTGCGCGATCCGGTGCAGGGTCCGGCCAAGCGCAGGCTGCGTGCGGATGTCGCCGACCTCAGGCGCCTTGCCGCCGGGAAGGAATTGCGCAGCGGCATTGGCGTCGATCTCGATCCGCGCCCGGAAGCGGCGCCAGTCCTCCGCGACGCGCGGCGTCACGCAGAAACCCTGCTCGGCCGCCGCGATTGCCGGCCGGAAGATCTCCTCCAGCGACCTGCTGCCGTGATCGGCGACCAGCCTGCACCATGCGTCGACGGCACCCGGCACGGTCACAGACTCGGGCGCGGTCGGCGGAATGTCGCGCGCGCCGCTGCCGGCATATTTTTCAGTATCGGTGCCGGCGGGCGTGCGGCCCGAGCCGTTCAACGCGATCGGCTCGCCGGCCTTGGGCGAATACAGCGCAAAGCAGTCGCCGCCGATCCCGGTCATCTGCGGCTCGACCACGCCCTGCACCGCCACCGCGGCCACCGCGGCATCGACGGCATTGCCACCGGCCTTCAACATCTCGACCGCGGCAAGCGTCGCCTGCGGGTGCGAGGTCGCGGCCATGCCCCGCTCCGCAACCGCCACCGAGCGGCCGATGGCCATGAAATCACGCATGTCGAATCCTTCAATGTTCGTGAGCGGCAGCCGCTCGCCAACATTGTCGAAAACGACACCGGTCCTTGGGGGATTCTCTGCCGGCCGCGCGGTGAGCGGCAATCCACCTAACGGTGGAGCGGGTGAACGCGCGGGCGAAGCGAATAGCGAAGCTCGGACAGATCATGTCACGAGAATGCGGATGCTTGACCCACAGGCCGTGCAACGAACTCGGCGTCGTCCCGGCGAAGGCCGGGACCCATTACCACCGAAGGTGATTGTTGCGCGACGCTGGGGCCACATCTTTCCTTACCAACACAACCCTGTGGTTATGGGTCCCGGCCTTCACCGGGACGACGGGAGGAAAGAGCCGCGCCCTCAATGCGGCCGCGACATCAGCGCGACGACGGCGGAGCGGGTCTCGACGCCGAGCTTCTCGAAGATATGGATCAAATGCGTCTTCACCGTCGCGAGACCGATGCTCAGGCATTCGCCGATCTCGCGATTGGTGCGGCCGCAGCACAACAGCTCGACCACTTCCATCTCACGCGAGGTCAGCCCGTAGCGCGCCGGCTCATCGGCGTTCGACGACAGGCGGCTGGTCAGGTTGAA
Organism: Bradyrhizobium sp. ma5; assembly: GCF_042258955.1. Classification (NCBI taxonomy): domain Bacteria; kingdom Pseudomonadati; phylum Pseudomonadota; class Alphaproteobacteria; order Hyphomicrobiales; family Nitrobacteraceae; genus Bradyrhizobium; species Bradyrhizobium sp. ma5. The sequence continues at coordinate 3,451,208 of NZ_CP170156.1, read as the reverse complement.
TTCGAGATAGTCGTGGATCTTCTCGGCGATATGCATGCTGCCGTCGGGGATCGCGCAGCCCGGCGCCCAGAGCACGCTCATTCCGGCCACGATCCGGTCGTTGCGGCGGAAGAAGAACTCGATCATGTCGGCGACGCCGCACTGGCCGGCGAAGGCACGGTAGGTCGCCGCCTCTTGCGATGCGCACTGGTTGAGCGCGACGCTCAGCCGGGCAATCGGCCGGTTGCTCGCGGAGCGCGGATGCAACGGATCGAGCCGGTTCATGCCCGCAAGATACTGGTCGTGGAAACTCGGCGGGACGTTGCTAGAGAGCACGAAGCGGTTGAGGGTCAGATTGCCGTCGACCTCGTAGAACGCGGTTGCCGAGCCCTCGAGAATCCCCCGTGCGAACTGAATGGCCTGTGTGGTCGCCGGATCCGGTCGGCCCAGAAGCGCGATCATGACCTACCTCCCGATGTTTCCCGATGGCGAACGTCTGCGCGTCGCATGGCCGGCACGCTGGGGCAGACGCAAGGCGTAGTCAAGCAAATTGCGGGCCAAACACACATCCCGGAAACGGTTACGCCGGAGTAACCTGATAACCCCCTCCACCATCCGGTTGATTGCGGGCAACGCGACCGACGCGGAACTTTCGCACACCTCCCAATGTCATTGCTGGATCAAGAATGAATTCGCGTCGCATCATGGCCGCCTTCCCGTCGGCGGCCGACGAACAAGTCACGCTCGCCAACTGGCGTCAGCACCCGTTCAGCGAGTGGGCATTCCGCAACGTCCGCGAGCTGCTACCCACCGCCAACATCCCGCGCGCCTCGACGCCGGCGCCGCGGTCCTTTGCGCCGCGCTATCTCGACGACGTCAGCTTCGCTGACCCGCGCGGCGAGACGATCGGCGTCGGCCAGGCCCTGCGCGCAAGCCACACCGACGGCATCGTCGTGTCGCATCGCGGACAGGTCGCCTTCGAATGGTATGCCCACGGCCTGACGCCGGACACCCCGCATCTGATCTTCTCGGTGAGCAAGTCGGTCGCCGGAACGCTCGGCGGCATCCTGGCCGATCAAGGCAAGCTCGATCCCGACGCGCCGGTGACGCGCTATATCCCGGAGATGGAGGGATCGGTCTATGGCGGCGGCTGCACGGTGCGCCACCTGCTCGACATGAGCGTCGGCATCCGCTTCGACGAGGACTACATGGCGCGCGACGGCGACGTCATGAACTACCGGCGCGCGACCGGCTGGGAGCCACCGGACCCGACCGTGCCGCCGAGCAATCTGCGCGACTATCTGCGCACGCTGCGGCCGAATGGCACGCCGCATGGGCAAACCTTCCACTACGTCTCGACCAACACCGACGTGCTGGGCTGGGTCTATGAGCGCGCTTGCGGTGTGTCCTACGCGAAAATCCTCGCGCAATATCTGTGGCAGCCGATGGGCGCCGAGCACGATGCCTACATCGCCGTCGATTCGCGCGGCGCGGCGCGCGTCGCCGGCGGCATCTGCGCGACACTGCGCGATCTTGCCCGTTTCGGCGAGATGATGCGCAATCACGGCATCAGCAACGGACGGCAGGTGGTGCCTGGCTGGTGGGTCGACGACATCAGGCAGAACGGCAATGCCGAGGCATGGTCGCGCGGAGACCTGACCAAGGTGTTTCCGAACGGAAATTACCGCAACAAGTGGTACACGATCGATCGCAACGAAACCCCGTTCGCCGCGGTCGGCATCCACGGCCAGTGGATCTACATCGATCCGGCCAACGAGACCGTGATCGCGCGCGTCTCCTCGCAGCCGCTGCCGATGGATCTCGATCTCGACCACATGTGGATGCGCGGCTATCGCGCGATCGCGGCCAGACTTGCCGGCAAGGCCTGATACGGGAGAGCCAACGACGGCGCGCTATTCGATCGGCGGCCGCCGCGTATGCCAATCCGTTACCGATTGGAATGCGGTACCCGCGCGGACCAGCACGTCCTCAGAGAGATGCGGGCCGACCAGCTGCATGCTGAGCGGCATCTGGTCCGACGCCATGCCCATCGGCAGCGTGATGGTCGGGCTGCCCGAGAAGTCGAATACCGCCGTGAAGCGCAGGATGTTCAGGAGGACGTTGGGGTCGGCGCCGTATTCGCTCATCTTGGTGAGCGTCGGGATCGGCACCGGCATCGTCGGGATCAGCAAGAGATCGATATCCTCGAACATCGCGGCGAGGCTGCCTGCGAACTTCAGCCGCTCATGATGGATCGCGGCGATGTCGACGCCGCTGGTCGCCCTGCCCTGCTCGATGAGTTGCGCAAGGTCCGGTCCGTATTCCGACTTCCGTGACGGATAAGTATCGAGGTGCGCCTCCGCCGTCTCGACCGAGCACATCGCGATCCACTGGCTGACTAACTTCTGATAGGGCGGGAAATGCACCTCGCGGATCTCGGCGCCGAGATCGGCCAGCGTGCGCTCGGCCTGCACTAAAGCGGCGACGACCTGCCGGTCGATCCCCTCCTGGGTGTACCTGCGATCGACGCCGATCCGCAGGCCTCGTATGCTCTCGCCGACACCGGCCAGATAGTTCGGCACCGGCGCCCGCAAGGCAGTCGGATCGTTGGCATCCGCGCCGGCGATGACGCCGAGCATTGCTCCGGCGTCGGCCGCGCTGCGGCACATCGGGCCGACGTGATCGAGCGAGTCCGCCAGCGGGAAGACGCCGTGGCGGCTGACGCGGCCCCAGGTCGGCTTGATGCCGGTCAAGCCGCAGGTGGCCGACGGAAACCTGATCGAGCCGCCGGTGTCGCTGCCGATCGAACCGTAGCAGAGCCCCGCCGAGGTCGCGACGCCCGATCCGCTCGACGACGAGCCGACCCAGTAGTTCACATTCCACGGATTGAGCGGGGCCTGCACGGCCGGATGGTGGCTGGTATAGGCGCCCTCTGTCATCTTGAGCTTGCCGAGCGTGACCGCGCCGGCGACCTCGAGCCTATCCACGATCGTGGCATTGAAGGACGGAATAAACTTGGCGTGGATCGTCGTGCCGCCGGCGGTCGGCGCAAACGTCGTGTAGCAGAGGTCCTTCAGCCCGATCGGAACGCCATGCAGCGGGCCGCGCCAGATGCCCCTGGCGATCTCCGCATCGCGCTGCTTTGCCTGCGCCATGGCCCGCTCCGCAAGGACGAGCGCGTAGCCATGAAACTGCCCATCGAGCTTCGCGATCCGGCCGAGGATTGCCTCTGTGATCTCCGACGATTTCGCTTCGCCGCGGCGAATGAGCCCGGAGATCTCGGTGATGGACTTGTAGTGCAATGGATCCGCTGACATGTCGTTGTGGCCCCGGCTAGAACTGGACGCCGCGCGTCAGGGCACCGTCCACGACGAGGTTGGTCCCCGTGATGAAGCTCGCCGCCTTGCTCGCCAAGAACACGGCGGCGTTCGCCATCTCCTGCGGCGTGCCCATCCGGCCGGTCGGGTTGAGCGCCAGCGCCGTCTTGTACAGTTCGGGATTGCCGTCCTTGATCATGTTCCAGACGCCGCCCTCGAAATAGGTGTTGCCCGGCGACACCGAATTGGCCCGAATGCCTTTGGCCGCGAGCTGGTAGGCCAGCCCTTGCGTGTAGTGGATGATCGCGGCCTTGAACGTCCCGTAGGGACCGCTGGCAAAATCAACCTCGCGCCCCGACACGCTGGAGATCGTGACGATCGCCGCCGCCGCGCTCTTCTCGAGATACGGCATCGCCGCATTGACCAGCCGCACCGTCCCCATCATGTCGGTGGAGAATTCCTTCTCCCAGCTCTCCTCGTCCTGCCCGATCGACAGCGCGCTGACGTTGGCGACCACGACGTCGATGCCGCCGAGCTTGGACGCCATGTCGGCGACCCAGGCCTTCAGCGCCGGTCCGTTCGAGACGTCGACCGCACCACCGAAGGCCGCATTGCCCTTGGTCTTGATCGCGGCAACCGCAGCGTCGACATCCGCCTGGTTGCGCGCGCAAATGCCGACATTGGCACCCTCCGCTGCGAATGTGTCGGCGATCGCTCTGCCGATGCCCTTGGTGCTGCCGGTCACGAGAACCTTTGCTCCCTTGAGTCCCAGATCCATGTCCATTCCCTCCGTTGTTATCGATTATGGAACGCGTACTTCCTCACCACACGGCGTGGCCGATCAGAGCAGCAATTGCGCACGAACACTGTCCGCGTTGACCTCCTCACCGGCCAGCGATCGCGTGATCTTGCCCTTTTCCATGATGTAGCAGCGCTGGGCGATCGCCAGGATGGTGTCGAGGTTTTGCTCAACAAAAATGATCGTCGTCCCGAGCTCGGTGCGGAACGATTGCAGCGCCTCGCAGATGTGCTGCACGATCGAGGGCTGGACGCCCTCGGACGGTTCGTCGAGGATCATCAAGGATGGATTGCCGATCAGAGCGCGGCCAATCGCAAGCTGCTGCTGCTCGCCGCCCGACATGGTGCCCGCGATCTGCCGCCGGCGCTCCTTCAGGCGCGGAAAATACGTATAGACGAGCTCCGGCAGCTTCTTTCCGTCGGGGCCGCCGATCAGCTCGCCGACCTGCAGGTTCTCCTCGACACTCATCTGCGGAAACACGTCGCGACCCTGCGGAATGTAGCCGAAGCCGGCGCGCGCCCGCGCATCGGCCTCGAGCTGCGTCACATCCTGATCCATGAAGGTGATGGTGCCGCGCCAGCTCTGCAGCAGGCCGATCAGGCAGCGCATCAAGGTCGACTTGCCGACGCCATTGCGGCCGATCACGCCGACGATCTCGCCCCGCGCGACCTGCATGCTGACGCCCTGCAGGATCGGCGTTGCGCCGTAGCCCGCCCAGAGTCCCGATACGTCCAGGATGCGATCAGTGGGCATGGGTCTTACCCAGATAGATTTCCGCGACTTTCTCGTCTTCCAGAATTGCGTCGAGGCTGCCGCGCGCGAAGATCTTGCCAAGATGCAGAACGGTGACCCGTTGCGCGACCTGACGCACGAACGCCATGTCGTGCTCGACGACAAGGACCGTCATGCCCTCGGCGTTGAACGACTTGATCAGTTCGCCGGTCTTGTAGGTCTCCTCCGGCGACATGCCGGCGGTCGGCTCGTCCAGCAGCAGAAGCTGCGGCTGCAACGCCAGCGCCATTCCGATCTCCAGCCATTGCTGCTGGCCGTGCGACAGCGCACCGGCGAGCTTGACAGAGTCCTCCGCCAGATTGAGCAGCGCCAGCAGCCGCTCCTCCTCAGCCCGGCATTCCGCACCCGAGAGCCGCTCCTGCAGCGCGATCTGGATGTTCTGCCGCACCGGCAATTCCTTGAACACGCTCGGCGCCTGCATCTTGATGCTCATGCCGCGCTGCACCCGCGCGTAAGGACGCTCGGCGGTGATATCGACGGAGTCGAAGAAGATGCTGCCGGTGGTCGGCGGATAGAGGCCGACGATCAGCTTGAACAGCGTGCTCTTGCCGGCCCCGTTGGGCCCGATCAGGCAATGGACCTCGCCGGCATTGACCGTCAGGTCGACGTCGAAGACGGCGGTCAATCCACCGAAACGCTTCGATACGCCTTTCACGTCAACGAGGGCCATGGATCAGGTCTCATCCGATTGCAGACGGCCGGCATCCGCCAGCGCAGGAGCCTCGTCGCGCCGCTGGCGCCTGCCCCACCAGTCGACGACGAGCTTGCCGATTCCAAGCACAAAGCCCTGCGGCGCCAGCATCACCGTGGCGAGCAGGAGCACACCCATCAACACCAGTGCGGCCTGCTGGCTGTAGATTGTGATGGTCTGGAAGCCGAACAGCAGCAGGAACGATCCGACCAGCGTCGCGGTGAGATCATTGCGTCCGGAGAACGCCACCCAGACGATCGGCATCGCCGCCGCCGGCAGGCCGATGCTGGACGGCGTGATGAACTGCCCCCAGGACGTGTACAGCGCGCCGCTGAGACCCGCGAGGCCGCTGCCGATCACGAATGTCAGGAGCTGGTATTTGCGGACGTCGTAGCCGAGCATCTCGGCGCGCTGCGGGTTTTCCCGCGTCGCCACGATCACGTTGCCGATGCTCGAGTTCACCAGCATGCGCAGCGCGACGTAGACGATCACGATCAGTGCAATCATGAGGTAATAGAGCGCCGACCCCTCGATATCGAAGCTGCCGACGGTGAGCGGGTCCATCCCCTTCATGCCGTTGAAGCCGTTCAGCCGCGCCGGACCAATGTGCCATTCTGGTCCGGCGGTCTGCCCGAGGAAGAAGGCCAGCACCAGCGTCGCCGACAGCGTCACGATGCCGAAGAAGATCCCGCTGATGCCGCCCCAGATCATGAAATAGCCGAGGATCCCTGCCGCCATCATCGCGATGACGACCGAGAGCACGAGTGCTGCGATCGTGGCCGTGCCCCCGCCCATGTTGATGGCGAGTACGCCATAGCCGTAACCGGCGATGCCGAAGAAGAAGGTCTGGCCGAACGACAGCATGCCGCCGTAGCCCCACATCAGGCAGAGCCCGAGCGCCATGAAGATCCAGATCAGGAAGTAGGCAAAGTTGCCGACATCGTAGGAATCAGCGAACAGCGGATAGATCAGCGCGCCCGCCAACACGGCAAGAAAGCAGGACCAGAAGATCTTTCCGCGTCCGAGCGTCTGCGGACCGTCGAGCAGCTTCAACATCGGAAATTCCCGTCTAGCGCCCACGACGAACCAGCACGCTGGATAGCCCTTCAGGCAGCACCCGTATGATCAGGATGACGGCAAACAGCATGCCGATCTGCCCAATGATCTGGCCATAACTCGCGTTCAGCGCCATCCTGATCATGGCCAGGAACACCGCCGCCGGCGCGGTTCCGAGCAGGACATTGGCGCCGCCAATCACCACGGTGACAAAGCTCTCGACCACGAAGGTCGCGCCCATGGTCGGGATCAGCGTCATGGTCGGCGCGTAGAGCGCACCGCAGAGCCCCGCGAGCGCCGTGCCTATCCCGAAGCTGATGGAATAGATGCGCCCGGTGCGCGCACCGAGCGCCTTGGCCATTGCCGCATTTTGCATCGTGGCGCGCGCGATCACGCCGAAGCGCGTCTTCATGAAGATAATGTAGAGGCCGGCCAGCACGGCGACCGCGCACCCGAACAGCACAAGGCGATAGGTCGAGAACGTGTAGCCGCCGATCGCAAAACTTCCTTCCGGCGTGCCGATGCCGCGCACCGCGGAGCCAACGATCAACAGCATCGACTGGGTCACGATCAGGCTGAGGCCCCAGGTCGCCAGCAGCGAGTCCAGCGGACGCTTGTAGAAGCGCCGCACGATCAGCAACTCGACGATCATGCCGATGATCCCCGCGGTCAGCGCGGCCAGGATCTGGGCGATCGGGAGCGGCACGCCGAGATTCACGAGCCCGACCGTCACATAGGCCCCGCACATGATGAACTCGCCATGCGCCATGTTGATGACGCCCATCATGCCGAACACGATGGCAAGGCCCGCCGCCGACAGGATCAGGAACGCGAAGACGTCGGCGAACTGATAGAACAGCGAGAAGAGTTCAGCCGACATTCCGCTCTCCGTGATCACGGCGCCGCATCATTGCGGCGCCCGTTCGCTTCAAACTCGAGATGCAGAACACGAGCAAGATTCGTGCCCGCGCGCGTCACGATTTGCTGGGAAGATGGCTCGGCGTGTACTGATCCTTGTCGTTCTTCTTGGTGAGGTCGCAGCCGATCTCGCCAAGCCAGTATGGCTGGATCGTCCCGTAGTCCTTCTCGACGGTCACCTCATGCTTGGGTCCGACCGAGATCAGGCGCATGCGGTGCGACGTATGCTGGCTCTTCGGATCGATGCAGACCTTGCCCTCGGGTGCGTCGATGCAGGCATCGCCGGTCGCGATCACCTTGCGCATGTCCTCGAGCTTGGTCGACTTCGCCTTCTCGACCAGCGCCTTGTACATGTAGAGCGCGTTATAGGCGTTGTAGCCCATGTCGTTGATGTAGAGCTCGTCCGGGAACTTGGCGTGCCAGCGCTTTTTGAAATCGTTGGCTTCGGGCGTGTCGATCTCCTCGAACCAGTTGGCGGTCGCATGCATGTTATTGAGCGCCGGCGGCTTGAACCGCTTGTGCTCGAAGCCGAGCATGACCTTGATCGAGGACCCCATCGGCAGATTGAGGTTGGCGGCGGCCGCCTGCTCGAAGAACGAGTCCTGCGCGGCGCCGACATTAATCGTGAGCAGCCAATCCGGCTTCGCCTTCTGGATGTTCTGGATCGTCTGCGCGAACTGCGACACGCCGAGCGGGATGAACTCCTCTCCCACGACCTCGCCGCCGAGATCCTTCATGATCTTGCGGTTCCACTCGGCGGAGATCTGGCCGAAATTATAGTCGGCCGCGATAACGTAGACCTTCTTGCCGAACTTCTGGACCATCCATGGGATTAGCGTCGAGAACTGCTGCTCAGGCACCGCGCCCATGCTGACCATGGAGGCATCGCACACGCCGCCTTCATACTGGTTCGTGTAGAAGTATGGCGTCGAGGTGCGATCGACGATCGGACGCAACGCCTCGCGCGACGCAGAGGTGATGCCGCCGATCAGCACATCGACCTTGTCGCGGTTGAGCAGCCTTCGGCCGAACTCCTGGTAGCGGGCATTGTCACCTTGGGGATCAAGGTGAATCAGCTCGATCTGGCGGCCGAGAATGCCGCCGCTCTTGTTGATCTCCTCGACCGCGAGCTGCGATCCATGCAGCTTCGGCATGCCCATGAATGCCAGGTCGCCGGAGACATCCTCCAGCAAGCCGACCTTCAGCGGCGGGTCGGCCGCCTGAGCGGCACCAATTGCAGCCGTCCCGAGCACGGCACCAAGCAAAGCCATTCCAAATATACGCCCCGAATTCATCGCGATGTTCCTTGTTGAAAGATGTTGGACGTCACGCCTTGAGGTAATTCTTCAGGATCGACGCCCCCATCGTGTACTTGGGGTCGACCATGTTGCCGAGCCGCATGCGGCCGGCCTGGCTGAGCAGCATGTAGGCGTCGATCTCGTCGAAGCCGTAGTCGGCACTCATCCACCGCACGAGCTCGCGATAGGCGATCCGCGCGGCGTCTTCGAGCGGCCGCGCGCTGCCGATCGTCATGATGAAGTCGCGCGTCTCGAGCCGCGGCCAGGCGAAGCTCCAGTTCTTGATCAGATCGATCTGCAGCGTGACGGTGGCGCGCTGTTCGAGCGCGACGCCCGAGAGCTCTCCGTCGCCCTGCGTGGCATGGCAGTCGCCGACATAGAGCAGCCCGCCTTCGGTATGCACCGGAAAATAGATGATGGAGCCAGGTGCGACGTCGGGCAGATCCATGTTGCCGCCGTGATAGTCGGGCTGCAGCGAAGAGATTGCCTCGATCTCGGGCGACACGCCGATCGTGCCGATGAACGGCTCGTACGGCAGCGTGATCTTGTCGTTCCAGCGCACGCCGTTGCGGTCGACATGCAGCTTCTTGACGCGCTCCGGCAGCGGCGGATTGAGTAGCGCCGTAGATGCCGTTCCGACCAGGCCGCCGAACTCCGGAATGATGCAGGTGGTGCCGGCCGGCTGCGCGCCGCGGGTCTCGACATCGCGGATATAGACGGCGAGGCAATCGCCCTTCCTGGCGCCCTTGACCGCGATCGGCCCGCATTGCGGGTTCAGGTAAGGAAAGTTCAGCTTCGCCGTGGGGCTGTCGCTTTCGCTGGTGAGCACGCCGCCGAAGGCATCCTCGGTCTCGACGACGACCACCCCGCCGGGATCGATCGACAGCGTCGGCTTGGCATAGGGTCCATAGACGTAATGGAAGCTGCCCTGCTGCTCGATCGTCAAACTATGGGTCGTGCCTGTCGCGCCCTTGGCGACGGCCCGCTTGGCCATGATGGAACTCTTCAACCAGTCTTCGGTCATGCGAACGGCTCCTCAACTCAGATCGCGGGATGGCGCTTGTGCCAGTCGGTGACGCGCTGGAAGGCATCGCCCGCACGGACGAGACTTGTCTCGTCGAAATGGCGGCCGACAAACTGGAAGGCGACCGGACCGCCGTTCGGCGCGAAGCCGCCGGGAAGCGTCACGGTCGGGCTGCCGGTCATGTCGAACGGGCAGGTGAAGCGCAGCAGCCCGGTAATCAGCGACGGGTCCTCGCCCAGCGCCGCCATCTTGGCCAATGTCGGCGCAGCGAACGCCTGGGCTGGAACCGCGATGAGATCGATCGTCTCGAACAGCAGCCGCACGGCGCCGCGAAATGCTTCGCGCCGCAGCACGATCTTCTGATAATCCATGCCGGACAGCGCGCGGCCGAGGTCGAGCAGGCCGGCGAGCGCCGGACCGTATTCGTCCTTGCGCGCGGGATAGGTTTCTTCGTGCGCAACGGCCACTTCGATGCCGCACAGCGGGAACCAATCCTCGATCACCGCTTTCGGATCAGGGAACGTGATGTCCTTGATCTTCGCGCCGAGATCAGCGGCAACCCGCAACCCTTCGCTGAGCACCTTGCCGGCAGCCTCGTCAGTGCCCTCGCTGGTCCAGCGCCGATCGACGCCGATCGTCATGCCGCGCAGGTCTCCGGACATACCGGCGAGATAATCAGGCACGGCCAACGGCACGGATGTGGTGTCCTTCGGATCCTGGCCGGCGATCACGGCGAGGATCGCGCCGCAATCGGCCGCGCTGCGCGCCATCGGGCCGATGTGATCGAGCGTGGCCGCGAGTTCGAAAGCGCCGTAACGGCTGACACGGCCCCAGGTCGGCTTCAGCCCGGTGATGCCATTGGCAGCCGAGGGAAAGCGGATCGAGCCGCCGGTATCGGTTCCAAGCGATCCGAAGCAAAGCCCCGCCGCGGTGGCGACGCCGGAACCGCTCGACGATGCGCCGGACCACAGATCGGCATTCCACGGGTTCTTCGGCGGATCGATCTTCGGGTGATGATCGGCATAGGCGCCCTCGGTCTGCTGCAGCTTGCCGAGGATCACAGCACCGGCATCCTTCAGCCGCGCGACCACCGTGGCATCCTCACCCGGACGGAACTCGCGATGAATGGTCATGCCGTGCGCGGCGGGCGCGCCCTTGACCCAGCACAAATCCTTGACGGCGATCGGCACGCCGTGCAGCGGCCCCTTGATCTTGCCGGAGGCGATCTCCTTTTCGGCTGCCGCGGCGTCAGCAAGCGCTGCCTCGCCCATCACATGGGCATAGCTCTTGAGCTTGCCGTCGAGCTGCTCGATCCGCCCGAGCATCGCTCTTGTCACCTCAACCGACGAGAGCTTTTTGGCCTGGATTTGCTGCCCGACCTCAATGAGCCCGAGATTGTGAAGTTCCGTCGTCGGCATCGTTTCTCATCCCCGCACTTGGCACGACGCAAGCGCAGGCACTGCCCATCACCGCGCATGCGCCTCCGGCTTGGCGACACGGATGTGTCGCCAATTTGTTTTGGCGGCAAAAGCAAAAAGCCACCCGCCCCTCCAAACGAAGGTGACGAATGGCCCAAATGCCGCGGCTATGAACTATCGCGTGGGTCCGGGATCGAACGGAGCACTCTGCGCGGCGATCGGGACGTCATCGGCCAAATCGACGCACGCAAGGTTCGACAGGAAGCCCTGTAGGAGAAAATTCTAAGGAGGTGTGCAGCGCGTTGTCAACGAGGCTGGCTGCACAAATTTCGCGAGGTGCTGCGCAGCAAATCGGCATGACCTCTTGCACCGGCCTCTGCGAAGATGGTTTCCTGCATGAAGTGCACTGAAAGTCTTCGATGACAAAGCCGTCCATTCCCGTTGGGATTATCTGCTCGCAGCATGGGCCCTATCAGGCCATGGGGCGCGAGATCCTGAAGAGCGCCATGATGGCGGTCGACGAGATCAACGAGCAGGACGAGTTCGACTTCGCGATATCGGCACATGTCCGCGATCCCCGCGGCATCATTTCAGAATACCATACGGTCTGCGATGATCTCATTCGCAATGTCGGGGTCGAGCACATCATCGGCTGCTACACCTCGGCCTCGCGCAAACAGGTTCTTCCGATCGTCGAGCGCACCGACCGCCTGCTCTGGTATCCGGCGCGCTACGAGGGGTTCGAATGCTCCGACAACGTCATCTATGTCGGCGCCTCGCCAAATCACAACGTGCTGCCGCTGGTGCGCTACGTGCTCGACAATCTGTCGCGCGAGATCTTCTGCGTCGGCTCCAACTATGTCTGGACCTGGGAAACCAACCGCGTCACCCGCGAGCTGGTGACGGCGGCGCGGGGACGGATTCTGGCGGAACGCCTGCTCGAGCTCGGTGAGAGCGCAGTTACGCACATCGTCGACGAGATCGTGCGGCGCCGGCCGCCGGTTGTCTTCAACACGCTTGTCGGCAGTTCGAGCTATGATTTCATCCGTGCGTTTCATGCCGCAACCCTTGCTGCGGGTCTCGACATCCCGATGCTGAGCTGCAGCCTGTGCGAGCCCGAGCTCAAGATCGCAGGTCCCGCATCGGCCGGCTGCATCACGTCGTCGGCCTATTTCGAAAGCATTCGCCTCCCCGAGAACCAGGCCTTCGTCGCGCGCTGGAAGGCGCGTCACGGCGCGCACAGCAGCCCGTCGGTGGACGGGCAATCCGCCTATGTCGCGGTCTATCTGCTGGCCCGCGCGCTGCAACGTGCCGGCACATCCGATATCGGCGAGGTGCGGCGCGCCGCAGCCGGCCATCGCTACAATTCGCCACAGGGTCCGGTCTGGATCGACGGCAGCAACAACCACTGCGTCTTGACGCCGCGGCTCGCCGTCTCCAACGCCGAAGGACAGTTTGACATCTTCTGGGAAGCTGAAGCTCCGGTTAGACCGGATCCCTATCTGACGCAGCTCGACATCGCCGCCGGTCCCGCAAGGGATGGAACGTTGCCGAATGCGCCGCATTTGCGGGTCGTGAAATGAGCAAGCCGTCATCATTTTCGCTGCGCGGACGCAATGCGCTCGTCGCCATCAAGGACGAGCGCGACGCCACCATCGTCAGGCGTCAGTTCGAGCGTCTCGGGATCGACATCGTCACATGGGATGGCGACGCCGATATCGACTGCCGGCCGGATGTGACGCTGATCGACGACGAGTTCCTTCCGCTCACCTCGCCGGCGCAGCGCGCATCGCTTGGGCGAAGCCCGGTCATCGCCCTGCTCGGCACCGAGACGCCGAGCCGCCTGAAGCTGGTACTCGACCTCGATCCGGCCTCGTTCCTGGTCAAGCCACTGCGCTCGGCCGGCATCTATGCCGCGCTTGTCCTGGCCTTCGAGCGAAGCGAGCGCACCAGCGAGCTGAAGCAGCAGGTGCTCAAGCTCGAACAGCGTCTTCGATCCCGCCGCGTCGTGCTCGCCGCCGTCCTTCAGGTCATGCACACCCATGCGCTGGCCGAGCCGGCCGCCTTTGCGCTGATCCGGCGGACGGCCATGGAGCAGCGCAAGACCATCGAGGAGCTCTCGGCCGAGATCACGGCAAACGGCTCCCTGCCCCGCGCGGCCGGCTAGACCTTACGACTATTTCTTCAGTTCCGCATAAAGCTGCATCACCCGTTGCGGCAATACCTCGATCCGGGGCACCCGGAGCGCGTGGCGCTCGCCGAAAATGCGATCGAGCTGCGGAAATCTGTCCTCACCGATGCCGAAGGCAAAAATATCGGCGCCGCGCCGCCGCAGCTGCTGAGCGGCACGGCGCGCGTCCTCCACCAGATATTGCGGATCGGGCACATCGACGTCGGACGGCTCACCATCGGTCAGAACCAGCAACACTTTGCGGAATGCGCGTCGTCCCGCGAGGTAGCCCCCGGCGTGGCGCAACGCGGCACCGAGCCGGGTGGAATGGCTGCTGCCAAGGCCCGCGAGACGCGAACGCACCACGGCGTCCATCGGCTCCTCGAAGCTCTTGATGCGGAGATAGCGCACGCGCTCGCGGCCGTCGGAGCTGAAGCCGTGCACCGCGATCGCGTCATTGGCGGCCTCGACCGCCGTTGCCATGATCGCGGCGGCCTTGCGCTCGACGTCGAGAACGGTCCGGCCGCGACGATCGCGGTCCGCGGTCGATTGCGACAGGTCCAGCAGCAGCAGAACGGCAAGATCGCGCGGTCCCGGCGCATCGCGCTGGTAGACCCTGGGCTCGCTGATACTGCCGGTACGACGTTCGATCGTCAGTGCGATCGCCGCATCGATGTCGAGCGCTTCGCCGTCGCGCTGGCCCTTGTGTCTGATACGGCGGCCGATTGAGGCGTCGCGGGTCAACTCGGTGATCCAGCGCATCGCCTCGGCATCCGTCGAAGGGTCGAACGGCTGGGCGGATACCGCTGCATCAGCCTCCAGGATCGTGGTCCAGTCCGCCCGCTCGGTGCGCGTGGCATAGTCCCATTCCGGGTAGGTCGCGGCCGGAAATCCATCCAGCAGGGTCACTGCCGCAGCCTTCGCGCGCAGCGTCTCGTCGGGCCTTGCATCGTTGTCGGTGGATTTTCCATCGGCGTCGTCGCGGCGCTCGATCCGCACGGAATCGACCGCAAGTTCGATCGTCTCGGCCGGGCTGTCCGGCTGATCGCCAAAATCCCACAGCGCCAGATTGTCATCGCGATAGGCCGGTTCGACGACGTAGCTCTTGGCATTGAACTGCAGCCGCATCTGCCCGATGTCGTTGCCGAGCAGCCCGCCGATCTCGCGGCTGATGGCCGGATCAATCCAGCGGCCGGCGGCTTCGGCAAACAGCGCGCGCCCCTTGGTCACCCACGCATCCGGATCCTGATAGTCCGGATCGATCAGCGCCCGCGCCAATCGCATCATCAATCCGGCGGCAGTTGCCTGGCCCGTTGGCGTCGCAGTGTGAAACGGCAACCACAGCCGGCGCAGCCCCGGCATCTCGCGAAGCGTCAGCGTCTCGACCCTGGCATCCTCGATCAGCGAGACCAGCGCAATCTGCAGCGCCTTCAACCGCCCCACGGGAAAGCGGACGGTGGAGTGCACCAGATGCGCGCCGGCATGCGCGACCGCCGCGAGATAGATGCTGTCCGCCTCCTCACCCGCGAAACCGGGAAAGGTCTCCGGGAGGCCGATCAGGCCGGCGGCGAGCGAGGCACGCCGCGGCACCGGCGTCGGTGCAACGGCAAGCTTGCGGAAACGCGGCTTCCTGTTCCACAGCGCGAGCGTGGTTGCGGCGAGGCGCTTTTCCAGCCGTGCAAAATCATCGCCGGTCCGGCCGACCGCGAACAGCCGCACCGAGAGCGGATCGTCGAGCGCGAAATAGGCGCGCCGGCGCGATGCGCGGCCGCCGCTTGCGCGCAGGCCGGCCGAAACCCAGGCGGAAAAATCATCGGCCCCGGCATGTGCGAGCAGCGGCTCCAGCCGGCCGATCGCAAGGCCCACCGATTCCGGGCCTGCATCTGCGAGTTGGCCAAGCGCTGCAAGAACCGCGGTGAGTTCTCCAGCACCCGCAAGCCGCGACAGCACTTTGGACAATTCGGTCAGCAGCCCATGGGCGGTGCGGCTTCCGGCGCTGCGGCCGATATCGCCCGCGGCGCGTCCGATCGCGATCAGATCATCGGTCGATCGCGGCGCCTGCCATTGCTCCGATAGCTTTAGAAAACCCAGCACCACGGCCTGGCCGAGGTTGGCCTCGAACAGGTCGTGCACCGCCTCGTCCCAGGCCGTCAGAAGATCGAGCGAACCCATCCGGTGCAAGGCGGCCCGCGCCGACTGCACCGCCAAGGCGATCTCATCGTGGCCGCGCAACAGTGCCGCAAGCCGGCGTCCGGATCGGAAGCCATCGAGCGAACTGATTTGCGCGACCGCCACCTCCGGGCTTCCATTCACGCAGAGGCCGAAATCACGTCACGCAACGTGTTCCTGGTGTCCGCATCATCGGTCAAGGGAACGACGATCGTGGTCTCGCACGCCTTTTCGAGGCTGATGCCGCATCCGATCAAGCGGCCAGCATTGACCAGCATCCGGGTCGAGGCGCCTTCGTCGAGGCCCTGGCCCTTCAGGTTGCGGCTGTGCTGGGCGATCTTCACCAGCAGATCGGCGAGGTTGGGTTCGATGCCGGCCTCGCGCGACACCACCTCGGTTTCCGCCGACCGGTCGGGGTAACCGAAATCCAGCGCCGCAAAGCGCTGCTTGGTGGATTCCTTGAGGTCCTTGATCGCGCTCTGGTAGCCCGGATTGTAGGAAATCACGAGCTGAAAGTCCGAATGCGCGTGGATCAGCTCGCCACGCTTTTCCAGCGGCAGCACACGCCGATCGTCGGTCAAGGGATGGATCACGACCGTGGTGTCCTGGCGCGCCTCGACGATCTCGTCGAGGTAGCAGATCGCGCCGAGACGCACTGCCGTCGTCAGCGGCCCATCGCTCCATACCGTACCCTCGGCATCGAGCAGCCAGCGTCCCACCAGATCCGCCGCTGTCATGTCCTCATGACAGGCGACCGTAATCAGCGGACGGCCGAGCCGCCAGGCCATGTATTCAATGAAGCGGGTCTTGCCGCAGCCGGTGGGGCCTTTCAGCATCACCGGCATGCGGTTCGCATAGGCTGCACCGAACAGTTCGACCTCATCCTTGAGCGGCCGGTAATACGGCTCCTGGCGGATGCGGTACTGATCGAGCAGCAAAGCGGGATTGGACAAGCTCACGCCTCCCATGATCGCGCAGGCAGCCGTTCGCAACCGTTCGAACTCACGATGCGAGCAGCTCCTTGAGCTTGGTATCGATGAAGGCGACATCGACCGGGTTGGTCCCCGGCCCGCCCGCGAAATGGCCCCAGATCGACGGTACCGGCACGAACTTGGCGTTCGGCATGTTCGCGACCTCGTTCTCGCTGTCTTCAGGCGGGAAGTAGAGATCCGTCCGCCCGGGCATGACATAGGCCTTGGCCTTGATCGCCTTCAGCGCAGCCTTGAAGTCGCCATTGTAGATCTCGTTGGCGCTGATGTCGCCGTTCTGCCAGGTCCACAGCATGGTGAGCAGGTTGTTCGGGTCCTTCGGCAGGAAGAAGCCTTCCCAGAATGCCACCAGGAAATCCTCCAGCGACGAATAGCCCATCGTCTTGATGTCGAGCTGCTCGCGGTAGAAGGCCTGCGAAAAGCCCCAGCCGGCATAGACCCGCGCGGCGGCGCGCAAGCCGCGAGCCGGCTTGTCGGTGTACCAGCCCTCCTTCCAGGCCGCGTCTGCCGTGAGCGCGGCTTTCACGCCTTCGAGGAACACATAATTGTGGCGCGAGCATTTCGCCGAGCCGCAGAACGGCGCCAGCAGGTCCATCATATCGGGATAGAGCGCGCCCCAATGGAACGTCTGCAACGCGCCCATCGACCAGCCGACCACCAGACGGATGTGCTTGATGCCGAATTTTTCGGTCACCAGCCGGTGCTGGGCGCGGACATTGTCGTAGGCCGTTACCTGCGGAAAACGCGGCCCGTTATACGGCTCCGGCGTGTTGCTCGGCGACGACGACAGGCCGTTGCCCAGCATGTTGGGAATGATGATGAAGTACTTCGCCGGATCGAGCGCCATGCCCGGCCCGATCAGCCATTCATTGTCGTAGTGCTGGCCGGAGTACCAGGTCGGATAGACGATCACGTTGTCCTTGGCCGCGTTGAGCTGGCCAAACGTCTTGTAGGCGAGCTTGCAGTCGCGGAGGGTCGCACCGCGCTGCAAGGTCAGATTGCCGAGATCATAGATCTGATAGTCGACGCTCATTGATGTACCCTTCTTGCTTGATCGAGCTTGTCGCTTATGCGGGGCGCGCTACCTTTTCGGTGGAAGACTCCACCCGCGCGATCGCCCCGTACACGATGCCGGCGATCAGCGCGGCTGATATCGCAGTGGACAGCCCCGGCATCAGATTTTCAACCGCAAATGCGCACAGCGACCCGATGCCCCAGGCGATGAACGGCTTCGCGCGCCAGTCGACGTCCGCACGCGACCCGGTGCGCAACAAATACTGATCGACCAAGATGATCGCACCGATCGGCGGCACGAGGATGCCGAGCAGCGACAGCCACTGGATGAAGAACGCCCAGACGTTGCCCGCGGCAACCACGATGCCAATGGCGCCGAGGATCACGGCCATCAGCCGCATGTTGGTCCCGAGGATACGGGACCAGCCGGTGGCCGCATTGTAAAGACAGTGCGAGCAGACCGATCCGAGATTGGCGTAGAGGAAGATGAAGGCGAGAATGCTGAGCCAGGTGAGCTGCTTGCCGTTCATGTAGCCGAACATGTTGTCGACGCCGAACGGGTTGGCGTTCGGAACCGCAAGCGCAGCCGTCATCACGCCACCGACCAGCATCGCCACCAGATTGGCGAACGGAAACGCGCTGAACGTGGCAAACAGGGACGCCCGTGGGCTCGGCGCCCAGCGGTTGAAGTCAGCAGTCACCGTGCCGGCGTCAATGAACAGCGCAAGCACCACCGTCAGGCCGACGCCCATCGACATGCTGGCGACGCCGTTATTGCCGGCATAACTGAAGATCGCCGCTGCCGTCGTGGTCGAGGCTGCATCGGCTGCGACCCAGAGGCCGAGGACGACAAACAGCGGCACCGACGCAAGCCCGATATAATGCAATCCCTTCACGCCGACGAAGGTGATCCCGATATAGAGCACGCCAGCGACGATGGTCATCGCCACATAGTTGAGGCCGTAGGTCGAGGAGATCAATGCGCCCGTGATGCCGGTCTGCACCGCATACCAGCCGAGCAGCAGGGTCGACAGCAGGCCCGACGCCAGCACATAACCCTTCTTTCCGAACACGATGCTCGCGATCAGCGCGAAGTTCATGCCCTTCCGCGTGCCGATCAGGCCGAGTGCGCCCACATAGGCGAACATGATCAGATTGCCGATGATCATGGCCACCAGTGCGTTCTTGAAGCCCATGCCCAGCACCAGCAACGATCCCGTCATGGCGCCGGTGATGATCATCGGAAAGCCCAGCCACACCATGGTGACCGAGAAGGCGCTGCGCCGGGCGCTGATCGGCACCGGCTCGTGCTCGAATTCATGGCCGAGAAGTTCGTCGATCTGCCCTTCGGACTGATGCACCAGCCCGCTATTTGCTTCGCTGCTCATGGTAACCCCCGTTTCCCGCTGCAACAGTTTCAGAATCGCGCCGGCGCGAATGATCGCGCCGGCACGGCTCGCCGTTTCCAAATCAACGATGTGCGACTTTCTGGTTCGGAATGCCCTCGATCGGACACTCGTCGGTCCCGACGGTCGGACGCGTCATGGCTTCAACCATCTCGCGCGTACCTTCGGGGTCCGTGATCCAATTCTTGTAGAAGGTGTACGGACAGACCGCGTGGCCGCGATCGCCCTCTCCGGAGTTGATCAGGCCGGTGTAGCCGCGGTGCATCAGCTTGAAGAGATGGTTCTGCGACTGCATGTTGCGGCGGGCATCGCGGATCAGCGACACCGAGAGCTGGGCGTACTGGATGCCGTTCTCCTCGGTGCCGCACTCGCCGAGCGTCCGGCCGTCGAAGCCGATGAGCGCAGAATGGCCGAAGTAGGAATAGACGCCGTCGAAGCCGGAAGCGTTGGCGACCGCGACGTAGCAGTTGTTGGCCCAGGCCATCGACTTCGAGATCTGGATCTGCTGCTCCTTGGCCGGATACATGTAGCCCTGGCAGCGGACGATCAGTTCGGCGCCGCGCATCGCGCAGTCACGCCAGATCTCCGGATAGTTGCCGTCGTCGCAGATGATCAGGCTGATCTTCAGGCCCTTCGGCCCCTCCGAGACGTAAGTGCAGTCGCCGGGATACCAACCCTCGATCGGCACCCACGGCATGATCTTGCGATACTTCTGGACGATCTCGCCCTTGTCGTTCATCAGGATCAGCGTGTTGTACGGCGCCTTGTTGGGATGCTCCTCGTGGCGCTCGCCGGTCAGCGAGAACACGCCCCAGACCTTGGCCTTGCGGCAGGCATCGGCGAAGATGCGGGTTTCCTCGCCCGGCACGGACGAAGCCGTCTCGTACATCTCCTTGGAGTCGTACATGATGCCGTGGGTCGAGTATTCCGGGAAGATCACGAGATCCATGCCCGGCAGGCCGAGCTTCATGCCCTCGACCATCTTGGCGATGTTGCGCGCGTTATCCAGCACCTCGGCCTTGGTGTGCAGGCGCGGCATCTTGTAATTGACCACGGCGACGCCGACCGTGTCCTTGCTGCTCGATATATCTCCATGCAACATGTCTCGACTCCCTTTCTGAACGATAATTCCCGCTACACGGCCATGTGCAGCTGGATGAGATCATCGGTGAGCTCACCGATCGCGCCCTTGGCGACGACGCGTCCCTTTTCGAGTAACGCGAAGCGGTGAGACGCGCGCCGCGCGAACGCGACATTCTGTTCGACCAGCACGACCGTGATGCCGCGCTCGCGATTGAGCTTGACGATCACGTCCTCGATCTGCTCGACGATGTTCGGCTGGATGCCCTCGGTCGGCTCATCCAGCAGGATGACCTTGGGCTGGGCAAGCAGCGCGCGTGCGATCGCAAGCTGCTGTTGCTGACCGCCGGAGAGATTGCCGCCGTAGCGGTTGAGAAAATCCTTGAGCACCGGAAACAGCTCGAGCACCCACTCCTCGATGCCGTTGGCCGATTTCGCCGCGAAGGTCCCGAGCGTCAAATTCTCCCGCACCGTGAAGCGCGGCAGGATGCCGCGGCCCTGCGGCACATAGGCGATGCCGGCCTTGGCACGCTGATGGGTGCGCAACGGCGAGATGTCGGCGCCGTCGAGCGACAGACGTCCGGTGCACCGGTCCATCAGGCCGAGGATGCTGCGCATCAGCGTGGTCTTGCCGACGCCGTTGCGGCCGAGCACCGACAGGAACTCGCCATTGCCGACCATCAGGTTGATGCCCTGCAAGGCGCGGCTGTTGCCATAGAATGCGTCGACGTCGGTCAGCTCAAGCATGGCTGATGCCTCCCGATCCGAGATAGGCGCGGCGCACTTCCGGATGCGCCTCCACCTCCGCGGCGGTGCCCTCGGCCAGCATCTGGCCCATATGCATCACCGAGATGATGTCGCCGATCGCCTTGACGAAGCCCATGTCGTGCTCGACCACGATCAGCGTGTGCTTGCCCTTCAGCCGCACGAACAGTTCGGCGGTCTTGCGGGTTTCCTGCGCCGTCATGCCGGCAGTCGGCTCGTCCATCAGGATCAGCTCGGCGTCCTGGGCGACCAGCATGCCGATCTCCAGCCATTGGGTCTGGCCGTGCGACAGATACGCGGCCGGCCGGTCGAGCTGTTCGGTGAGCCCGACCAGCTCGGCCAGACGCTCGATGTCGTCGCGCGCAGCATTGCCGATACTCCAGCGCAGATTGCCGAACACGGAGGTGCGGCGCGCCCGCGCCACTTCGAGATTGTCGCTGACCGAGAGCTCGCGGAAGACGCTCGGCACCTGGAACTTGCGGCCGACACCGGCGCGGGCGATCTCGTATTCCTCGAGCTCCTGCAGCGCGGTGCCGTCAAAGCTGA
Source organism: Bradyrhizobium sp. ma5 (assembly GCF_042258955.1). Lineage (NCBI taxonomy): Bacteria > Pseudomonadati > Pseudomonadota > Alphaproteobacteria > Hyphomicrobiales > Nitrobacteraceae > Bradyrhizobium > Bradyrhizobium sp. ma5. Next base: position 3,429,777 of record NZ_CP170156.1, on the reverse strand, counting down.
CGGTGCCGGCGCTCGGCTTGACCTTGCCGCAGATGATGTCGAGCGCCGTGGTCTTGCCGGCGCCGTTCGGCCCGATCAGGCAGCGCAGCTCGCCCTTGCGCACGCTCATGTTGAGCGAATTGAGCGCCTTGAAACCGTTGAAGCTGACCGAGACGTCGCGGAGATCGAGATGGGAGTTCACGTGCTGCCCTCCGTCTGGCTGACACCCCGTGCAACCGCGCCGCTGGCGGCCTGTCTGCGCTGGGCAACCCAGCGCCAGGTGGACTGCGCGAGGCCGGCGAGCCCCTTCGGCAGGAACAGCACCACGAGCACGAACAGCGCGCCCATCACCAGCGTCCAGGTTTCCAGGAACGCCGCGGATTCCGACAGCGCGCCCTGCATGCCCGCGACCAGCACCGCGCCGAGGAACGCGCCGACCAGGCTCTGCCTGCCGCCGACGGCGCACCACACCACTACCGAGAGCGAGAGCTGCACGCCAAGGAAGGTCGGCGAGGCAAACTCCATCACAATCGTGTAGAGCATGCCGGCGAGGCCTGCGATCGCAGCCGAGAGCGCAAACACGAAGATCTGGTAGAGCGCGACGTCGTAGCCGAAGTAGCGCACCCGGCTCTCGTGATCGCGGATCGCCTGCACGATCAGGCCGGCCCTGGACTTGGTGAAGGCAAAGGCCACCAGCAGGCTGAGCAGCACACATCCGGCAACGAGGTAGTAGGTTGCGCGGCCATAGGCATCGAACGCGACGCCGAACAGCTCGAGCTGGGCGAGATCGGTGATGCCGTTGAAGCCGCCGGTATAGCTCTGCTGGTCGATGATCACGAGATTGATCACCACCATGGTGGCGAGCGTGATGATCGAGACGTAGACCCCGGTGACCCGTCCCCGGAACATGAACCAGCCGAGCGCCGCCGCGACCAGCGCCGGTACGAGCAGCCCCGCCGCGATGGCGAAGCTGAGCGACCGGAACGGCTCCCAGAACCACGGCAGATGCTGGACATTGTTCCAGACCATGAAGTCCGGCAGTCCGCTCGCCCCCGTATGCACCGGTACGGTCTTGAGCTTCAGCGCCATCGCCATCGCGTAGGAGCCGAGCCCGAAGCTCATGGCCTGGCCGAGATTCAGGATGCCGCCGAAGCCCCAGGACAGCCCCAGCGATATCGTGAGGATGCCCAGCACCAGATAGCGCGCGACCTTGTTGAGCAGGAAGTCATTGTTGAGCAGCACCGGGAGCGCGAACACCAGCGCGGAAACGATCAGCAACGGTGCAAGTTGCGCGATCAGGCGCTGCAATCCGCTGGAATTGGAAGCATTCGACGGCATAGATGAGCGATCTGTCTCAGGCCCGCACGCGTGCGGTGAAAAGCCCCTCGGGGCGGAAACGGATGAGCACGACGATGGCGAGCAGCACGATCGTCTTGGCGACCGTGTCGTTCTGCAGGAAGGCGATGCCGCCGGAGAGCTCGCCGAGGATGAAGGCGCTCGCCACGGTGCCGGCGAGGCTCTGCACGCCGCCGAGCACGACCACCATGAAGGCGTCGACCACGTAGCCGGTGCCCATGTCGGGCGACACGCTCTTGAGCGGCGACACCAGCGCGCCGGCAAGTCCGGCAAGGCCCGCGCCATAGGCGAAGGTCAGCGCGTAAACCCGCTTGGCGTTGATTCCGAACGAGGCGGCGACCGAGCGGTCCTGGATGATGGCACGCAGCTTCATCCCGACCGTCGTGCGGTTCATGAGCAACCAGGTCGCCCCGAACAGCGCGATCGACACGACGAACAGGAACACCCGATACGACGATATCGGGATGCCGAACACGTTCATGCTGTCGGCCAGCGCCGGCGGCAGCTGCACATAGCGGAGTTCGCTGCCGACCATCAGCCGCACCGCCTGCTGCAGCATGATTCCGACGCCCCAGGTCGCAAGAATCGTATCGAGCGGCCGGTTGTTGAGCAGGCTGAGGACGTAGCGTTCGATGACCCAGCCGAAGGTTGCCACCACCAGGAAGATCGGAACGAGGCTCGCCAGCAGGCCGAGCCCGAGATAGGTGTGGAACACCCAGGCGGCGTAAGCGCCGAGCATCACGAACTCGCCATGGGCGAGATTGATGATGCCCATCGAGCCGTAGATGATCGACAGTCCCAGCGCCACCAGCAGCAGGATGGATCCGATGCTGAGGCCGGTGACGATTTGTTCGATGAGTTGGTCCACGTCGGGATCCGCTTTCGATGTTCGTTTGGGCGCCTGCGCCCCTCGCATGTGTGCGAGAGGCGGCTTTCGTTGCGGGAAGCCGGCCGCCGGCGCCGCACGCCGACGGCCGTCGTCAGCCCCCGTCAGCTCTTCTCGACCAGGCCCTTCTCGGTGCAGGACTGCCCGGGATAGGCCGCGTAAGGCACCGGCTTCAGCCAATCCTTGGCCTCGACGAGAATCTCGAACTGGCCGTTCGACTTCGCCTGCGCGATCTTGGGCCACAGCCAGGTGTGCAGATTCTCCGGCTCGATCCGGACCTTGCCTTGTGGCGCAGTCACTTCCTGGCCCTTGACCGCGTCGCGGATGTTCGGCGGCGTGAGGTCGCTGGTGGCGAGCTTTTCGACCGCCTGCTTGAACAGATAGGTCTGGAAGTAGCAGGCCTCCGAGACGAAATGCGTCACCTTGTCCGCGCCCCAGCGCTTCTTGTAGGCCTCGACGAATTTCTCGTTCTCAGGCGACTTGTGCACCATGAAGTACGGCGCCGAGGTGAAGTGACCGGCGGCAGCCTCTCCGCCCATCGCCGCGACCTCGTTCTCCGAGGTCGTGAGACTAGCCATCGGCATCTTCTCGGGATCGAGGCCGGCAGCCTTGTACTGACGATGCAGTGCCACCACGGAATCGCCGACCACGGTGGAGAAGATCACGTTCGGCTGCGTCGAGCGGATCTTGTTGATGACGGAAGAGAATTCGGAATGGCCGAGCGGCACATATTCTTCCGCCACGACCTCGCCGCCGAGTTTCTCAAGCAGCTTCTTGCAGTAGTTGTTCTCTTCCTTCGGATAGATGTAGTTGGAGCCGATCAGATAGAACTTCTTGCCGAACTTCTTGACCAGCCACGGCACGAACTCGTCCTGCTGCTGGTTCGGCACTGCGCCGGTGTAGATGACGTTCTTCGAGCACTCGCGGCCCTCATAGAGCGTCGGATACCAATAGAGATTGTTCTGTCGTTCGAAGACCGGAAGCACCGCCTTGCGGCTCGCCGAGGTATATGAGCCGAACACGCTCACGCATTTGTCGCCGACGACGAGCTTGCGGGCCTTCTCCGAGAAGGTCGCCGGATCCGACGCAGGATCCTCGACGATCGGCACGATCTTGCTGCCCTTGATGCCGCCGGCGGCGTTGATTTCCTCGATCGCAAGCAGCGTCGCCTTGTTGAGCGATTCCTCGATGATCGCGGTCGTTCCCGTCAGCGAGAACAGCACGCCGACCTTGATCTCGCCGCCCGCGGCGTAAGCGAGATCGGCGTTCTTGATCCAGATATGCGGCAGTCCGGCGCCGGCAAATGCGCCAAGCGCCGCGGTATTCCTCAGCAAAGTCCGCCGTGAAATGCTCATCCCTAGCTCCCTTCAGGACCGAAAAAACAAAAAGCCCTCCCGATGCGCGCTTACGCGAGCATTGGGAGGGCTTTGTTGCCGGTTGTGTCGAAGGCGGCGCTGTCGCCGCCGGCCCCGCTATTGGGGCTTACTGTTGATGATCGTAGCCAAGCAGTTCGAACGAGTCAACAATCGCCGCAGCGACTGCACTTGCCGACACGCGACGATCCATCGCCTGCCGTCGGATGAAGCCATAGGCTTCGGTTTCCGGCATCTGCCGCGTCGCCATCAGGATGGCCTTGGCGCGTTCCACCGTGCGCATCGAGCGCAGATTGTCGTCGAGCTTCTCGATCTTGCTGCGGAGCCGCCGTTCGTAGCTGAACTGGCTGCGCGCCAACACGAGGCTGGACAACACCGCATTCTGCGTAAACGGCCGCGGCAGAACGGCGTTGGGCGTTGCATGACACAGCGCATCGGCGTGAACGGCTTCCGTCGCCGGCAGGATCACGACCAGCGCGGAACGCGCATCGCCTGGAATCCACGGCAGGCGCCGCGCCAGATCCGGTGAATATTCGCAGTACACCACGTCGGCATCGGCCGGCACGCTCTCCGGCATCGGCCAGACCTGACGCACCCGCATCCTGAACCGCTGCAATTCGCGCAACAACATGCCGACCTGATCATCGACCGGGGCGACCACCACGGCCGACAGATCGGCAAGTTCCTGCACCATGGTCTTGCGTCCGCCGACGTCTCGGCTCAGCGACGGCTTACGCGACTGCTCGTTCATTGGACGCTTCCTGTTTGCGTTGCACGACCATACCCGATCAGGAACGGATCCGCATGCACCGGCTCCTTCGACTGGCTGACCACATCGAACTGCCCCTGACGGTTGGCGCGCCCGATGCGTGTCCACAGATCGGTATGACCCGACATCGGGTTGACGGTGACGGCACCTTGCGGTGCATCAAAGCTGGTGCCGAACACCATCGAACGGAGCACTTCCGTGTCGAGCGAATTGACCTGCTCGAGCGCCTTCGCAAACAGATGCAGCTGGAAATAGGATGCCTCGGCGCACATGTTGGTGGAGATGTCGGCGCCGAACCGCTTCTTGAAGCGCTGCACAAACGCGTTGTTGGCGCTGCCCTCGACGCCCTGGAAGTAGGATGCCGCGGTGACGTGTCCTGCGCCGACGTCGAAGCCCATGGCGGCGATTTCGGCTTCCGTCGTGGTCAGGCTGGCGATCGGCACTTGCTTTGGATCGAGCCCGACATTCGCGTAGGCCTGATAGAGGAAGACCGTGCCCTCCCCCACGACGGTCGAGAAGATCACGTCGGGCCTGACCCGCTTGATGTCCTGGATGATCGGGACAAAGTCCTGCCAGCGCGCGTAGACGTTGACGTAGCGTTCGCCGACGACCGAGCCGCCGTTGCTCTTCAGCAGCTCCCGCATCACCCGGTTGGACTCGCGCGGATAGATGTAGTCCGAACCCACGAAATAGAATCGTGTTCCGAACGTATCCATCAGATAGCGGCACAGCGCGAGGCTGTTCTGATTCGGCGAGGCGCCGGTGTAGATGACGTTCGGCGACGCCTCGAAACCCTCATAGAGCGTCGGGTACCAAAGCAGGCCGTTCAGCCGTTCGACCACCGGCAGCACCGCCTTGCGGCTCGACGAGGTGTAACAGCCGAATATAGTGCTGACCTGATCCTCCACCATCAACCGTTTGGCGTAGTGGCCATAGGCGGCCGAATCCGAGCCGGGGTCGTAGGCGACGGGAACCAGTTCGCGGCCGCAGACCCCGCCCGCCTCGTTCACCTCCTCGATCGCAAGCTGCGTGCCCTGATACTGGGTCTCCTCGATCACCGACATGAAGCCGGTTCGCGAGAACAGCACGCCTATCCGCCATGGAGCGGAGGTCGCTTGGGTAGGATTCGACATGATCAGGCCCTCGACAGAATTGGAGGGACGAGAGGGATTATTGTTCTTGTTGCTCTCGAACAGCATTGCCGGGGGCGGAAGATTGCATGTCATCTGCCGCGAGACAAGGACCCACGAAGCTCATCCTGTCAGCGGCGCTGACGCGAAAGCAGGCAAACCAGATGTCACCCGCGAATGATCACAAGTGCAGCGCACCGCTGACCATCTATCTCCGGTAGACGCGCAATCGATTGCCCGTATCAAGCGAACCGATCGATAGTAACTCCGGGGAAACCTACGCCCGGCGCCATTGCAGCAAGGAGTAAGGCGGATCCGACTCCAGGTGATGCTCGAAGACCCCTTCGACATCTGCACCGATTGCAACCGCCTGTTCGGGATCGCCGAGCAGATTGCCGACCATGCGAATGCCGCCGGCATGCGGCAATTCGACAAGTACCGCGATGTAAGGTCCATGCCCTTTCAGCGCGGCATGCGATGGATGCCACGCGCGTTCCCAGCTGAAGATCCGGCCGCGCGGCTCGACTTCGGTCCATGTCGGATCGAAGGCGTGGCAGCGATGACAGAGCCATTCGGGTCCGAACTGCCACGTGTTGCAGTGGCCGCAGCGTTGCACCAGCACCTTGCCTTGACGCAATCCTTCCCAATACGGCGCGGACAGGCCGTCGGGCTCCGCGACCGGGATCGGCAGGCCTGCCGGGAGATAGCGCGCGCTCGGCTTGCTCATAAGGTGGCCTCCGAACCCAGAATGAGGTCGCTCGCGGGAGAGACCATCGGACCTCCGATGACCATTGCGACGTCGCCGCGTCGCGCCTGGTTCGTCGAGGTGCCGCGCACCTGGCGAACCGCTTCCAGCACGAGCTCAAAGCCGTGCATGTAGCATTCGGCGAGGTTGCCGCCGCTGGTGTTGAGCGGCAGCCGCCCGGACGGCGCGATCAGGTTCTCGACGGTCAGGAACTCGTTGGCCTCCTCTGGCTTGAAGAAGCCGTGCTCCGCCAGTGCCATCACGACGCCGCCGGTGAAATTCTCGTAGGCTTGGACCACGCCGACATCGGACGGCCCTACGCCGGCCATGCGGTAGAGATCAGGGGCAACGGTGTCGAAACTCGCCGTAGCGTAGAGCGGCGCGTTGTGCGCCGTCGCCGCCGCACGATGTCCGGATCCGAAGGCGGCACCGAGCAGATAGGCCGGCTTATTCCGGAATTCTGCGGCGCGCTCCGCCGATACCAGCACCAGGGCCGCCGCGCCGTCATTCTCCATGCAGCAATCGTAGAGATGGAACGGCTCCACGATCCAGCGCGAGGCATCGTATTTCCCGGCGTCCAGCGGCTTGCCGTGCATCACGGCACGGGGGTTGGCCTGCGCATGGTGATAGGAGGCGAGCGCAATCGCGCGCAACGCCTCTTGCCGCACGCCGTGCTCGTGCATATAGCGCTGCACCCGCATGGCAAAGCGCTGCGGCGGCGCCAGCACACCATAGGGCATCAGGTAGGACCGTTCGCCCGAAACGGTGTGGATCCCGCCCGCCTGTCCGAACCGACCATACTGGCCCTGCGCCAGCGAGCGGAACACCACGACACAATCGGCGAGGCCCGCGACGATCGCGGCCGCCGCGTTGGCAACCGCAGCACAGCAACCGCCGCCGCCTCCGCCCCATTGCATGGTGGCGGCGCGCAATCGATGCGTCCCCAGCGCCGCGGCCAGCCGCGAGGCTTCGCTGCGATCGTCGCTGTAGGACGAGAAGCCGTCGATCTTGCGGGGATCGAGCCCGGCATCTTCGCAAGCCGCCAGAATCGCTTTCAGCGCGAGCTTGAACTCCGGGTCGGGAGAACCGCCGTGGCGATAGTATTCCGTTTCGCCGATCCCGATCACGGCGACTCGGCCCCGCAGCGTCCGCTCGTCTTGCGCGCGCGCCGTCACGGCCTCGCATCCCGTCGCGAAGGCTGGCTGCCGAAAGCCCCACCTGCGGCAAGGCGCGCGATCTCCGCCTCATCGTAGTTGAGCAACTCGCGCAGTACATTTTCGGTGTGCTGCCCAACCGCCGGTGCCGCAACGGGATCGACGATCGGGGTCCGCGAATAGCGGATCGGAAGGTTCACGTTCGGCACCCAACCCAGCGTCTCGTGCGGGATCCTCGTGACGATCCCGCGCTCCCTTGCCTCCGGGGAGCGGATCGCCTCGCCGACGGTGCGCACCTGACCGCAGGGCACCCCGGCCGCCCGCATCCGGGACTGCCAGTGCGACCAGGGCTGCCGGGCAAAGGCATCGCCGAGAATCGCAAACAGCTCCTCGCGCCGATGGATTCGATCAGGGCCGGTTGCATAGATCTCGGCCGCAGCAAGATCCTCACGCTCGAGAACCTGCGCCATCAGGCGCTGAAAGATCTTGTCGTTGCCGCAATTGATGTAGAAGGCGCAATCGCTGGCCTGAAACACACCCGACGGACAGGTATCCGGACTGGTATTGCCGCTTCGCTTCGGATCGGCATTGTTGAACAGCGACTGCATGGTCGCATAGCCGGTCATCAGCACGGCATTCTCGAACAACGACACCTCGATGGCCTGGCCCTGCCCGCTCCGCTCCCGCGCGAACAACGCACCAAGGATCGCATTGCTGGCCATCATCGCGGTGCTGATATCCATCACCGGCGACAATGCGCGCACGCCCTCGCGGTCGGCATAGCCGTTCATCGACACGAAGCCGCTCTCGACCTGCGCGATCGGATCGAAGCCGAGCCGATCCGAAAACGCTCCGTCGCGGCCATAGGCCGACACCGCGCAATAGATGATCTCGGGCTTGATCTTGCGGCAGCTTTCGTAATCAAGCCCCAGCCGCACCATCACGTCGGCCGAAAAATTCTCGACAACGACGTCTGCCGTCGCGATCAGCTCGCGCGCGACCTTCAGGCCCTCCGGCGATTTGAGATCGAGGGCAATGCTGCGCTTGTTGCGGTTGGTCCAGAGGAACGGCGCACCGTGCCTGAGATCCGGATGCACCGGGGGATAGCGGCGCAAATCGTCGCCCCGGCCGGGCGCTTCGACCTTGATCACCTCGGCGCCCATGTCGGCGAGGATCATGGTCGCAAACGGTCCCGCAATGAAATGCGAGAAATCGATCACCCGGACCCGCTCGAGCGCCCTTGGCGCATCGGCAGGGCGCCGCGTGTGCTCGGGGAAGTCGGCTTCAAGCTGATCCAGCATCGGGAGGTCCGTCAGTATGAGAAGTGTTGATCCGAAGGTCGCTTCCGTCGTCGTCAATTGCTCTTCGGCGGCTCGACGAGCGAGCATCCGCCCTGGTCGAGCGGCCGAAACGCCTCCGGCCCGGACAGCACGCCGACCTGCTCCAGCAGGTCCCACTTGCTCTTCGACGCATTCGGGCTCTTCACTTTGAAGATGTACATGTTGTGAATGGCGCGGCCGTCCGCGCGCACCACGACCGGCCCGAACAAGGCGTCGTCGATCGGCTTCTCCTTCAACTTCCGGATCACCGCCGGCGCGTCATTGGTTCCTGCCGCCAGCGCCGCGTTCAGGTAAGCCAGCACGGAGGAGTAGACGCCGGCGTGGAACGCGGTCGGCGATTGCCCGTGCTGACGCGCGCTGAATCTGGCCGACCAGGCGCGGCTGGCATCGTTGAGGTCCCAGTAGAACGGCTGGGTGATGATCAGCCCCTCCCCAACCGCAAGGCCGCTCGACTCGACATCGTTGGTGGTGGTCAGCAGCGCCGCGAAGGTACGCCCGCTCTGTTTCAGCCCGAACTCGGCGGATTGCTTGATCAGGCTGACCGTGTCGCCGCCGGCGGTCGCGAACGCGATCACGTCGGCGCCCGAGCTATCCGCCTGCAGGATGAACGAGGCATAGTCTGCATTGTTGATCGGCACGTTGACCGATCCGAGCACGGTGCCGCCGCCGGCGCCGATCACCGCCGTGCCGTCGCGCACCATCGACTTGCCGAGCGCATTGTCGGTCGCAATGAAGTACCATTTCTTGCCGCCGTGACGCACGAGGTAGGTGCCGATGGTGTGCGAGGCCGCCCAGGTATCGAAGGTCCACTGGATCGTGTTGGGCGAGCAGTATTTCCCGGTCAGGTCGGAGGATGCCGCGCTCGATGCAATCAGCGCCGCCTTGGTGCCGCGCACGACTTCGTTGACGGCGAGCCCGACGGCCGAGTTCGGCACGTCGGCGACCGCATCGACCTTCTCCTGATCGATCCAGCGCCGCGCGATTGCGGCGCCGACATCCGCCTTGTTCTGGTGGTCGGCGGAGACGATCTCGATCTTGAAATCCGAATGAAGGCGCATGAAATCCTCGGCAGCCATCCTGGCCCCCGTCACCGAGCCTTCGCCGGCATTGTCCGAATAAGGGCCGGATGCGTCGTTGAGCACGCCGATCTTGAGGGAGCGCGCAGCGTCCGCCGATGCGGGCGAACCGGCGCAAACGGCCAGCAGGGCCATTCCGGCGATTTGCGAAAGATACTTCATTGTTTCCACCCGTCGTCTGTTGTTGTTCTAGAGATCGAGCACGAGCGTGCGGGACTTGGCGCCCGAACAGCAGATCATGACGCTCTTGTTCGCCGCTTGCTCTTCCTTGCTCAGAAACTGATCGCGATGGTCGGGCGTGCCCTCGAGCACGCGCGTCTCGCAGGTGCCGCAGACTCCCTCGGTGCAGGCGTAGTTCGCGGTGATGCCGGCAGCCAGCAAGGCATCGAGAATCGTCATGCCGGGTTCGACCGCAATCGTGCGATTGCTTCGCGCAAGCTTGACGTCGAAGCCGCCCTCGGTTGAGGGCGCTTCGCGGGCCTGGAAATATTCGACATGCACGCGATCGGCTGGCCGATCGGCCGCCGCCGCCTCGAATGCCGCGAGCAAGGGCACCGGGCCGCAACAATAAAGATGCGCGTGGGCCGGTGCGTTGCCGACAATCGCCGGCAGGTCGAACAGACGCCCCGACCGCTCATCGTCGAAATCGACGTGTATCCTGGAGCGAAGATCGGATCGGAATGCGTCGAGCTCGTCGAGGAATGCCGCGGCGGCGCGGGTCCTTGCGGCGTAGAACAGCTCCCAGTGGCGACCGATCGCATCCAGACGCCGGATCATCGACAGCAATGGCGTGACGCCGATGCCGCCGGCGATCAGGACCGAATGCTCGGCCGCTTCGTGCAGCGCGAAATTGTTGCGCGGCCCGGATATCGTCACGATATCCCCGACCTTCATGGAGTCGTGGACGAAGCTGGAGCCGCCCCGGCTCTCGGCATCCTTGTTGACGGCGATCACATAGCGGTGCCGCTCGCGCTGATCGTTGACCAACGAATAGCTGCGGATCATGCCGTTCGGCAGATGCAGGTCGATATGGCTGCCGGCCGTAAACGGCGCCAGCTCGCCGCCTGTCCGCGCGATCAGCTCGTAGGAATTGATCCGCTCGGCCTCGTAGCCGATGCGCTTGACCAGCACGTCCTGCGTCATTTCAGCCATGGCGGATGCGCTCACAATTCGTACCCGAAGTCGGCACCAAGCTTCGCCCGCATGAACGGCGCGCCGACGTCGACCCAGGAATCCTCCGGCGGCAGCCGCAGCGACACCGCGCGTACCATGAACACGTCGGGGTCCGAGACGCCCTTGGGCTTCATCCCGTGATCGCGATGGGCGCCCAGCGCCTCCAGAATAAAACGCCGCGTCATCGCGATGCCGGTGTCGCTGGAACAGAGCGTCTCCCTGGTGCGATCGAAGATCGGCGAGACGCCGCTCTGGCAGGCGCCGTCCTGCACCCACAGCCCCGGCAGGCCCGAGAACCAGGTGGTACGCTGCGCCTCGTAATCGAATTGAAAGCCGTTCTGCGGATTGTATTTGGTCCAGTAGCCTGCATAGGGGACCGTCACCGGGTGCTGGACCAGCGCGTGGCGGCTGGCATGGCCGCTTTCGCGGCCCTTGTGACCTTCGGCGAACACCTGCCGCGTCTTCTCCAGCAGCGGCTCCGACGGATGATAGGAGAACATGATGCAGAGCGTGTTCTCGTCATCGATCGGCACCCAGGCGTGTCCGCTCAGATCCGGGAACGGCGACAGCGGGGGCACCAGCGTATAGAACGGCAGCATGAACTGGTTGACGCGCCAGTACAGCGTGTTGGCATCGTAATTGCGCCGCGCGGCGATGCTCATGCCGAAATCTTGCTTGATGCATTCGAAGGTCGGCCGCAGGTCGCGCTTCTGGATCCAGGCGCTGGTCGTGCCCTGGGCGTCGAGCCGCCCGTGCAGCAGCGGCGCGTGCGCCGAGTCGATCTCGCCTTCGACCGCTTGCAGCCAGTTACACTCCTGGACGCGGACCGAGATGTGCACCTGCTCGGCCGGCACCAGATTCCATTCGAGGTTCGGGAGCGGCGGAAGCTCGGCCTGATCCGGGCCGATGTAGGTCCAGATCATCCCGTTGCGCTCCTTGCAGGGATAGGCCTTGATCCGCACCCGCTCCTTGAGGCGGCTGCGCACCGGCTCCGCGGGCATATCCGTCACCGCGCCGGTGACGTCGAATTTCCAGCCGTGATAGACGCAGCGCAGCCCGCAATCCTCGTTTCGTGCGAAGATCAGCGGCGCGCCGCGATGCGGGCAGGCCTGATCGACCAGCCCGACCCGCCCCTCGGTGTCGCGGAAGGCGACCAGATCCTCGCCAAGCAGCCGGATGCGCTTCGGCTGTCCATCCTTGGCGAGGTCTGCCGACGGCAGGAAGGGAATCCAGTAAAGCCGAAACAGATCGCCGAGCGGCGTGCCCTTGCCGACCCTCACCAGGCGTTCATTGTCTTCGCGCGAGAGCATGAATTTGCCTCCTTCAATTGCGTGTGGCCGGGCCCGCCGCGCCGCCGAGAAGCGCGGCGACACGGTCGGACAGTCCGAGATCCTGAGCGGTCCAAAGCGGATCGGATGCGGTGAGCGGCTTGCGAGGCACGGGAGGCTGCTTGCCCGCCTCCACGAGGCCGACGATCAATTCGATGCGGCGCCGCTCGAGCTCCCGTAAGGCGTCCTCGACGACGGCGGCTTCCGCCGTGCATCCCGGCAGCTCCGGATAGGCAAGACGAACCCACCACTGCCCCGGCTCGGTTTCGACCGCCTCAGCCTCGAGCAAATAAGGAATCGACAGCAGCTCACGCAGGTCCAAGTTCAACCTCCCTGCACGATGTCTTGGCATCGCATTTGATACGTATACGTACTACATTGCCAAATGCCTGACAAGGCCGAAAGCAGTTGCATCGTGCCACGAACAGACCGGGGGGCGGTTCACCGCAGGGTTGAGGACGTCAGGCCAAGCTGCTAACGGCTAACGCGAATTCGAAAAATCGGAGTCCAACGACGGCATGGCAGCCGACAAGAATATGAAACCGAGTTCGGCGACGGACATTGCGCGCGACTGGCAGCTTGAAGGCGGCGTCGGGTTTCTGCTGCGGCTGCTGGAGGCTCGCTATGACGGGCTCTATCAGAGCATGACGCGCCAGAGCGACATCACGCCGCGGCAGTTCGGCGTGCTGATGGCGCTGTACCAATTGGGTCCTCTCACCCCCTCGGTGCTGGCGGAACGGATCAGCTGCGACCGCAACACGCTCAGCGAGATGCTGAAGCGGATGGCGGCGCGCCGGCTGGTCTCGAAGAAGAACAATCCGGACGACCGCCGCTCGCTCCAGGTGCAGATCACCGCCAAGGGCGAGGAAGCGTTGCTCGCCGTCATCCCAGCCGCTGCCGAGCTGCAAAACATCATGTTGGCGCCCTTGCGCAAGGAAGACCGCGCGCATTTCCTGAAATGCCTGCTCGCGATCGCGAAGGCTCCGCCGCCAGACGCTCCGTCCGATAGCTGAGATCGCCGGCGTCCGGCTGCCTAGGCCGGCGTCCTGCCAAACGTGCCCGCAGCCGCGAGCGCCGCAATTGCGTCCGGCGACAATCCGAGAATCCGCGACAGCACATCGTCCCGTTGCGCGCCGACCCCGGGAACTTGACTTCCGATTGACGTATCGGCCCCCGACATCTGCCATGGCGCGTTGACGCCGACGAACTCGCCGGCACCATCCGAGACCGTCCCGAACACGCCACGTTGACGCAGATGGGCGTCGGTCAGCGCGGCACCCGGCGTCCGGTACTCGGCGCAGGGAACGCCGGCTCGATCCAGCGCCGCGATGCATTCGGCGACGGTGTGGCGCTCGGTCCATTGCTCGATCACCTGCATCATGGCGGTCCAGTTGGCGCCTCGCGCCGGAATGGTCGCAAAGCGCGGATCGTTCGCCAGCTCGGCCTGCCCCGTGACCTCACATAGCGCCGCAAAATTGCGCGGCGTGACTGGGGCGATCAGGATATCGCCATCGCGGGTGCGGACCGGCCCATAGGTCGGACGCGGCGAGCGGATCGGGAATTGGGCTTCCTGGAGCTCATAGACCAGCAGGTTGAGCATACAGTCCATCAACGCCACATCGACGCGCTGCCCCTTGCCGGTGCGTTCGCGCTGGACCATCGCGGTCTGGATCGCGGAATAGCCGAAGATGCCGCCGAGGATGTCCGCAACAAAGATCGCTCCGGCCGCGGGACGCTCCCGGTCACCGGCATAACGCATCAGCGAGGTATCGAATCCGCTTTCGGCGTGCACGATCATCGCGTATGCCGCGCGCTCGGCAGCGGGGCCGGACTGGCCATAGCCCGAGATCGAGCAATAAATCAGACGTGGGTTGATCTCGCGGAGCGCGTCGTAGCCGAGGCCGAGCCGCTCCATCACCCCCGGACGGAAATTCTCGACAAGGATGTCCGCCTCCGCGACCATGCGATGCACGAGCTTGATGGCATCGGCGTTCTTCAGGTCCAGCGCCAGGCTGCGCTTGCCGGCATTGAGCTGGCCGAAATAGGTGCTGTGGCCTTCGCGCAGCGGCGTCCGCAGCCGCATGTCGTCGCCTTCCGGCGGCTCGATCTTGATGACCTCGGCGCCGACGTCGGCGAGCAGCCGCGCGCAATAGGGCCCCGCCACCATGATGGAAAAATCCAGCACCCGCACCCCGGCGAGCGGCGCCCTGTCGCCATCCTTCTGCATCCGATCGCTCCTATCTCGGCAGCCCGAGCGCGCGTTGCGCGATCAGGCTGCGCTGGATCTCGTTGGTCCCGATGCTGATGACCCACATCAGCGAATGCCGCAGATTTTGCTCAAAGCGGCCGTTATCGATCGCGCCCGGCATCTGCTCGGACAGCGCGGCGCGCATCCCGAGAATATCGAGCGCGGCCTCGCCGAAACGCTCCATCAGCTCTCCGGAGAACACCTTGCTGATCGCGCCATATTCCGGCGGCGTCACGCCGTCGGCGACAAGCTCGGCACAATGCATCATCAAGAGACGGCCGATCTCGATCTCGAACGCCAGGGTCGCCATCTTGTCGCGGACGATTGGGTTATCGGCCAGAGAGCGATCGCCGATGACATGCGCACGCAGCTGCTCGAAGGCGTGCGCGACCTTCAGGACGATCCCGCCACCGACCAGCCCTCGCTCGAAGGCCAGCGCGCCGGTCAGCACCTTCCAGCCGCCATTGACCTCGCCAACCAGGTTCTCGGCGGGAATCCGGACATTGTCGTAGAAGATGTTGGCAAACGTGCCGTCATACATGGTGACAGATGGACGGATGGTGATGCCCGGTGCATCCATCGGCACGATGAACATGCTGACGCCCGCGTGCGGCGGCTTGGCATCCTTGTCGGTTCGCGCGGCAAGGAACATGTATTTGCCCCACCAGGTGGTGGTCCAGATCTTCTGGCCGTTGATCACCCAGTGATCGCCGTCCTTGATCGCACTGGTGCGCAGCGCCGCGAGGTCCGAGCCCGCCTGCGGCTCGCTGTAACCCATGCCGTGCATGGCTTCGCCGCGCAGGATCTCCGGCAAGTATTTCCGCTGCTGTTCTGCCGTGCCGAACATCATCAGTGCATTGGCCTGGATCGCCGCACCGATCCGGGGCGCCTCGCCCCGCTCCATTGTCTCCATGAAGGCGATCTGCTCCAGCGGAGAGCGGGCCTGGCCGCCGAATTGCTCCGGCCATCCGAGGCCAATCCACCCGGTCTCGCCCACATCGCGCGCGAAGCTCGCATCGAACTCGCGCTTGGCGAATGGCCTCTGGTCGAACGCCTGCTTCGTGTCACCGGTCCAGTTTTGCGCGAGCCAGAGCCGGACCTGCTCGCGAAACGCATTTCCGGCGGACCCGAGGTCGTATTGCGGCAGCCCGGCGCCGTCCGCATCCAACAGCCGTGCGGCCAATCTCTGTTTCGCATCCGCGGCGCCGCCGAGCACTATGGTATCGAGGTGCACGCGCTTGAAATGGATCGGCGCCTCGTGCTCCTCGGCATAGCCGATCGCACCGAATGTATGCTGGGTCTCCAGCGAGACCTTTCGCAGCGCATTGCAGGAGAATGCCGACGCGCAATCGGCGAAGTAGCGCCAGTCGTCGTTGCTGCCATCATGCAGTCTGGCGGCATGCTCGAGGATCAGCCTGACGCCTTCGAGCGAGATCAGGCAATTCGCCAGCTTGTGCTGGATCGCCTGGAACTTGCCGATCGGTTGTCCGAACTGGTGCCGTTCCTTGGCGTAGTCCACGGCCAGCTCAAACGCACGCCGCGCCGCGCCGTAGGCACGCGCGGTCAATGCCGTCTTGCCCTTGATGCGGAGATCGTCCAGATCGACCGTCCCGACCGGAATGCGCGTGAGCGGCGCTGCGTTCAGCCTGACCTCGTACTGTCCCCACGCCCCCATCGCGCGGGTCGCGACGCATTCGACACTGACACCGCCAAGATCGATTAGCGCAAGATGGGCCTGCTCGAGCACGACCAGAAGGTGCGTGGCACCTCCCGCTGCCTCGACAAAGCGGAGCACTCCCGTTGCTGTGCTGTTCGTGGCCTCGACCGAACCAGTCCCGCGATCGGGATCCAACGCCCCGAACGAGAAGGCGACGATGGCCTTCCCGGAATGCAGCCGCTCCATGAGCTCGACCACGACGTCGACCTTCGATCCGGCAATCGCAAGATTGGCGAACGCCGCAGACCACATCGGCGCCGGGCACCCGGCGCGGCCAAGCTCCGCCATGACGACGAGAATCTCGGCGAGCCCGCCTTCGCCCTCGACACCGAGTGCGGCGACGCCCTGCCCGACCAGCTTGCGCCAGATCGCCGATACCTCGTCCGGCGAAGACGATGCCGTTACGCCGCGCGGACGCCAATGCTCGTCGAGGAAGCCGCGCAAGGAGTCGCGTAGCATCCCTGCGACATCGTCATTCGACGCTTCGGTCGTCGTCATTGCCCAGCCTCGAGCTACGCCTGGCCGAACCTGGGCTTGCGCTTCTCCTTGAACGACATCGTCGCTTCCTTGTGGTCGGCGGTCTCGAACGTCACCTGCTCCAGCGCCATCGAGGCCTCCAGCAGCATGTTCACGCGCTCCTTGACGATCTGGTTGATCGACAGCTTGGTCCAGCGAATGGCCCAGGTCGGGCCGTTCGCTAGCTCGATTGCGATCGCGCGGGCCTTGGCCAATACCTCGGCGCGCGGCGCGACATGGTTGACCAGCCCGATCCGCTCCGCCTCATTGCCCTTCAACAGGGTGCCGCGGATCAGGAATTCCTTGGCCTTGTTGATGCCGATCAGCAGCGGCCAGATCACCGTGCCGCCGTCGCCCGCCACCAGCCCGACGCGCGACACGTGGGTGTCGCCGATCCGGGCATCCTCCGCCATCACGGTGATGTCGCAGAGCAGTGCGTGGGTCGCAGCCAGGCCGATGGCGTCGCCGTTGATTGCCGCAATGATCGGCTTGTCGAGCTCGAGCTGGCGGGTCACGCCGCGCCGGCTGATCATGGGATCGTGCACCTCGCCCTCCTCGAGCACGTCGCCGCCCGGCCGCTCCGACATCGCCTTTACGTCACCACCGACGCTGAAGAAATCGCCGGCGCCGGTCAGCACCACGGCATTGACGGCATGATCGTCGGCAAGGTCGTCCCAGATCGTCCGCAGCTCGCGGATCAGCTTCTGATTGATGGCATTTCGCGCCTGCGGGCGATTCAAGGTCACGGTCGCGACCTTGTCCGCGACCTCGACCGTCAGGCATTCATACTTGGCGTAGTTGGACACGTTTGCCTCCATTGTTATTGCCGTTTGAGTGTTGATCTATTTGCCCGCGCCGCGCGTTACCGGCGCATCCCGGGCTGCACGTCGGCCAATGCGACGTGAAGCGACATGGCTCCCGGATCCTGCTCCAGCATGCGCTGCACGGATTCGAGGTGCGAGCGCAGCAGCCGGCTCGCCAGCGCCACGTCTCGCTCGCTGAGCGCCGCCAGGAACTGCCGCCGCTTCTCCGCGAGCCGCGCCATCGCAACCCCGCTGGAAGCGACCTTGGCGTAGACGAAGCGCATGTGGATCTCGGTGACCGAGTCCACGATCATCGCAATCACCTTGTTGCCGGTCGAAGCCGCGAGCAGCTTGTAGAACTCGCGCGAGCATTCGACCCGATCGAGCAGCCTGCCTTCCTTCGTCGCAAGCTCCGTCCGCTCAATATTGGCTTCCAGCGCATCGAGGTCGGCCCGGCGTGCATTTGCGCATGCCAGCTGCACCACAAGGTCGAGTACGTGGACCCGCGCCTCCGACAATTCCCGCACCGATATCGTCCCGAGGCTCAGCATGTCGCGCATGACCTCGTTCATGCGCCGGGTGTCGCCCTGCTGGATGAAGGCGCCGCCCTTGACGCCCTTCTGCAGCCGCAGCACGCCGGCCATCTCCAGGCTGCGCAGCGCCTCCCGCAGCACATTCCGGCTGACGCCGAGCTGCTGTGCGAGTTCGCGCTCGGCCGGCAGCTTGTCGCCGGGCTTCAGCACGCCGAGCGCCAGTTGCTCGCGAATGCGCTCGCAGATCTCCTCGAACGTCCGCCTGGTGTGGATCGGCTTGAATGTGGGCGTGGCCGCGACGGCGGCCGCACGAAGATCGGTGGCCCGCTCCCGCCGGTTCGGCGCGGCGGTGCGGGGGCGCTGCGGCGCGCGAGGGCTTGACTTGGTGCTCATGCGGTGAATTATTAAATGGATCACCCATTCAATGGAAGCCCCTTTTTGGCTTCCGGCAAAGAAAACAAACGGGAGCCCGTATGAGTTTTTCCGAGGAGCAGGTCGCGTTCCGCGACAATTTGCGCAGGATGGTCGCCAGGCACGTGGCGCCGATTGCCGCCGAAATCGACGAGACCGACCGCTTCCCGCTCGAGCTGGTCAAGCTGTTCGGCGAGATGGGATTGATGCAGCTCTGGGTGCCGGAGCGCTATGGCGGCCCGAACGGCAACCTCACCATGGCCTGCATCGCGCGCGAGGAGATCTCGAAGGTCTC
The DNA here is from genome assembly GCF_042258955.1 of Bradyrhizobium sp. ma5. NCBI lineage: Bacteria > Pseudomonadati > Pseudomonadota > Alphaproteobacteria > Hyphomicrobiales > Nitrobacteraceae > Bradyrhizobium > Bradyrhizobium sp. ma5. The sequence continues at coordinate 3,410,945 of NZ_CP170156.1, read as the reverse complement.
GCCCGCCTGCGCATCGATTGCGGCGCTCAACACCATGTTCATCATGCCGCTGCTGCATTTCGGCTCGGAAGAGCAGCGCCAGAAATATTTGCCGATCATCGCCCAGGGCGGCGTGGTCACGGCGATCGCGATCTCCGAGCCACAGGCCGGCTCCGACGTTGCCGCGCTCAACACCCGCGCCCGGAAGGACGGCGACAGCTATGTCCTGAACGGCCGCAAGCAATGGTGCAGCTACGGCGTCGTCGCCGACTACATCGTGGTGATGGCGCGGACCAGTGACGGCGCCGGCGCGGACGGAATCAGCGCCTTCATCGTCGAGCCGAAGAAGATGCCGGGCATCACGTTCGGCCGCCACGAGCGCAAGATGGGCTTTCGCGGCGCGCCCAACACCCCGATCTTCTTCGACAATGTGCGGGTGCCGGCCGAAAACCTCGTCGGTGAAGAAGGCAAGGGCTTTCGCGCGTCGATGCGCGCGCTCGACCTCAACCGCCCGACCATCGGCGCGCAGTCGGTCGGCCTCGCCCAGGGTGCGCTCGATGCATGCGTCGCCTACGCCAAGGAACGCAAGCAGTTCAAGCAGCCGATCGCCGAGTTCCAAGGCGTGCAGTTCATGCTTGCCGACATGGCGATGCAGATCGAGGCGGCCCGCGCGCTGGTCTATGAATGCGCCCGCGCCGGCGATGCCGGCGACTGGAAGCGGCTCAACGTACTTGCCAGCATGGCCAAATGCGTCGGCAGCGACATGGCCATGAAGGTCACGACCGACGCGGTCCAGATCTTCGGCGGCTACGGCTACACCATGGACTACCCGGTCGAACGCATGATGCGCGACGCCAAGCTGACCCAGATATTCGAAGGCACCAACCAGATCCAGCGCGTGGTGATCGCCCGCGAGCTGCTGCGCTAGCGCAACAAGAAACGAATTACAGGGAGGAACGACCTTGAATCACATCATCGACCGGGCGTTGGCGGCCGTCGCGCTGTCAGCCCTGCTGGCGGCGCCTGCCTACGCGCAGAAGGCCTATGGACCCGGCGCCAGCGATACCGAGATTAAGCTCGGTCAGTCGACGCCGCTGAGCGGCCCCGCCTCCGCGTTCGGCGCCGGCGCCGGGCGCGCCGTGGTCGGCTATTTCGAGATGCTGAATACGAAGGGCGGCATCAACGGGCGCAAGATCAACTTCACCCAGCTCGACAACGCCTACAGCGCACCGAAGGCGGTCGAGCAATCGCGCAAGCTGATCGAGGATGTCGGCGTCTTGGCCGAGGTCGGTACGATCGGAACCGCGCCCAATGTCGCGATCCAGAAATACCTCAACGCCAAGCAGGTGCCGCAGCTCTTCATCACCGCCGGCGGACGCCGCTTCAACGATCCCAAGACGTTTCCGTGGACGATCCCGCTCTATCCGGACTTCGAAACCGAAGGCCGCGTCGTCGCCAAGTACATCCTGAAGGCAAAGCCCGACGCCAGGATCGGCGTGCTCTACCAGAACGACGACTACGGCAAGGACTATCTCAAAGGCCTTCGCGCCGGCCTCGGTCCGAAGGCCGAGCTGATCGTCGCCCAGGCCTCCTACGAACTTGCCGACCCGACGATCGACTCGCAGATCGTCCAGCTGAAGGCCGCCGGCGTCGACACGCTGATCGAGCAGTCGTCATCAAAGGCCGCCGCGCAGTCGATCCGCAAGGTCTACGAGCTCGGCTGGAAACCGCTGCACGTGATCGGCGGCTCGACGGCATCGGTTGAAACCATTCTGAAGCCCGCAGGCCTCGAGGCATCGAAGGGCCTGGTCACCACCCAATTCCTCAAGCAGCCCGGCGACCCGGCCTGGGCCAATGACGACGAGGTCAAGGCCTACAAGGATTTCCTGAAGACGTACGCGGCTTCGGCCAATCCGGACGACTATTCCGTGCTGGTTGCCTATATGAACGTGCACGCCGTGGAGCTGGCGTTGCGCAAATGCGGTGACGATCTCACCCGCGAGAACCTGATCAAGCAGGCGACGTCGCTCAGCGGCGCGCGGCTGCCGATGATGCTGCCGGGCGTCTCGATCAGCACCCGGCCCGGCGACTACACGCCGTTTCGGACCCTGCGGATCGCGACGTTTGATGGCGAGAGTTGGTCGCTGACGGGCGAGCCGCTGTCGGCCGATTGAGCCGGGTTGGCGAGAACCGTCATCAGCGGCTTCTCGCCAACGCCATCTCACGCGCGCAGGCTCGGCAGATCAAGGCCATTGGCCTGGGCGCATTCGATCGCGGTTTCATAGCCAGCGTCGGCGTGGCGCATGACCCCCGTCGCCGGATCGTTCCACAGTACGCGTTCGAGCCGGCGCGCCGCCTCCGGCGTGCCGTCCGCGACGATCACCATGCCGGCGTGCTGCGAATAGCCGATGCCGACGCCGCCACCGTGGTGCAGCGACACCCAGGTGGCGCCGCTCGCACAGTTAAGCAGCGCATTGAGCAACGGCCAGTCGGACACCGCGTCCGATCCGTCGCGCATCGCCTCGGTCTCCCGGTTCGGGCTCGCCACCGAGCCACTGTCGAGGTGATCGCGCCCGATCACGATCGGCGCCTTGAGCTCGCCGCGCGCCACCATCTCGTTGAAGGCAAGACCGAGGCGATGGCGGTCGCCGAGACCGACCCAGCAAATCCGCGCCGGCAGCCCCTGAAACTTGATGCGCGCCTTCGCCATGTCGAGCCAGTTGTGCAGATGGCCATCGTTGGGCATCAGCTCCTTGACCTTGGCGTCGGTCTTGAAGATGTCCTCGGGATCGCCGGACAACGCCGCCCAGCGGAACGGCCCGACGCCGCGGCAGAACAGCGGGCGGATATAGGCCGGAACGAAACCCGGAAAGTCGAACGCCTGCTTCAGGCCCATGTCCTTGGCCATCTGGCGGATGTTGTTGCCATAGTCGAGCGTCGGGATTCCCTGCGCGTGGAAATCCAGCATGGCCTGGACGTGATCGACCATCGAGGTCTTGGCTGCGGTCTCGACCGCCTTCGGATCGGCGGCGCGCCGCGCCTCCCATTCGGCGAGCGTCCAACCCTTGGGCAAATAGCCGTTGATCGGATCGTGCGCGCTGGTCTGGTCGGTGACGATGTCCGGCCGCACGCCGCGACGCACCAGTTCGGGAAAGATTTCGGCCGCATTGCCGAGCAGGCCGACCGACACCGGCTTGTGGGTCTTGGCCGCGTCGGCAATGATTGCGAGGGCTTCATCGAGCGTCGTCGCCTGGCGATCGAGGTATCCCGTGCGCAGCCGCATCTCGATGCGGCTCGGCTGGCACTCGACGGCGAGCATCGAGGCGCCGGCCATGGTCGCAGCGAGCGGCTGGGCGCCACCCATGCCGCCAAGGCCCGCCGTGAGGATCCATTTGCCGGCAAGGCTACCGCCGTAGTGCCGACGGCCGACCTCGACGAACGTCTCATAGGTGCCCTGCACGATCCCCTGGCTGCCGATATAGATCCACGACCCTGCCGTCATCTGGCCGAACATCATCAGGCCCTGGCGGTCGAGCTCGTTGAAATGGTCGAGCGTCGCCCAATGCGGCACCAGGTTCGAGTTCGCGATCAGGACGCGCGGTGCATCCGCATGGGTGCGGAAGATGCCGACCGGCTTGCCGGATTGCACCAACAGCGTCTGATCGCCTTCGAGCTTGCGCAAGGAGGTAGCGATCCGGTCAAAACTCTCCCAGTCGCGCGCCGCACGGCCGATGCCGCCATAGACCACGAGCTCGCTCGGACGCTCGGCGACGTCAGGGTCCAGATTGTTCATCAACATGCGCAGCGGCGCTTCGGTCAACCAGCTCTTCGCGCTGATCTCGGAGCCGCGGGGCGCGCGGATGATACGTTCGTTATCCAGTCGGCGGTTCATGACGGATGTCCCTATCGGCTACGCAAGTTTTGGAAACGGATCGGATGAAAGGGCCGCGATCGCAGCGGCGGGCAACGCGTCGGCTTCGATCAACGACGCCGCCCGCGCGAGATCATCGGCCATGTAACGGTCCGCGGCGAGCGCCGGAACATGCTCGCGCAACGCGGCAATTACCGCAGCGAGCGGTACGCTTGTCGCGTGTGGTGCGCGCAGCATGATGCCCTGCGCGGCGACCAGAAGCTCGATGCCCAAGATGGCCGCAAGATTGTCGGCCATGTCGGACAGCCGGCGCGCGGCATGCGCCGCCATCGAGACATGATCCTCCTGATTGGCGCTGGTCGGCGTGGAGTCGATCGAGCACGGCATCGCGCGCTGCTTGTTCTCGGCATAGAGCGCGGCCGCCGTCACCTCGGCAATCATGAACCCGGAATTGATGCCGGGCTCGGGGGTCAGGAACGGTGGCAGTCCGAAGTTCAGCGCGGGATCCACGAGGGTCGCGATCCGGCGCTCGCTGGTCGCGCCGATTTCGGAGAGCGCCAGCGCGATCTGGTCGGCGGCAAACGCCACCGGCTCAGCATGAAAATTGCCACCCGAGACGATCTCGCCGGTCTCGACCAGGACCAGCGGGTTATCCGTCACGGCATTGGCTTCAATGGTCAGCACGCGCGCAGCGTGAACGAGCACGGCGCCCGCGACCTGCGGCTGGCAGCGCAGGCAATACGGGTCCTGCACCCGCTCATCGCCTTCGAGATGCGATTGCCTGATGTCGCTGCCGTCGAGCAGCGCGGTCAGGGCCGCGGCCGCAGCGATCTGTCCATAATGGCCGCGCAAGGACTGGATTTCGGGACGGAACGGCACCGTGGAAGCCATCGCCGCATCGACCGACAGCGCTCCGGTCACCAGCGCGGCACGCGCCAGGCGATGCGCGCGCAGCAGGCCGGAAATCGCATAGGCAGTCGAAAACTGCGTGCCGTTGATCAGCGCGAGCCCTTCTTTGGGGCCAAGCGTCAGCGGCGCGAGCCCGGCAGCAGCAAGCGCGTCACGACCTGGCACGACCTTGCCATCAAGGAATGCCTGCCCCTCCCCGATCATGACGGCGGTCATGTGGGCGAGCGGCGCCAGATCGCCGGAGGCGCCGACCGAGCCCTGCTGTGGGACCAGCGGTGAGACGCCGCGCGCCAGCATACCCTGCAGCTGCTCGATGACGTCGCGGCGCACACCCGACGCGCCGCGGCCGAGCGAAATCACCTTCAACGCCATCATCAGGCGCACAATCGGCTCAGGCGTGGCCGGCCCAACTCCGCAGCAATGCGACAGGATGAGGTTGCGTTGAAGCAGCGCGGTCTGGTCGGGGGCGATCCGCGTCGACGCCAGTTTTCCGAAACCGGTGTTGATGCCGTACACGGGAATGTCGATCTGCGCCGCTTTCGCCACGATTGCCGCGGCCGCCTCGACGCGCGGCCAGAACGATGGATCGAGCGCGATGGGCGCACCGTCAAGCACGCGCGCCAGCACGTCGAGGCCGACCGTTCCGGGCGTTACGACAATCGGCGCAGCCGGATCGCTCGTTGGCCCCTCCACACCCGCCGGTGCAACGGATTGAAGCCGATGCGGTAGACCAGCTCGGCGGGACGCTCGATGTCCCAGATCGCCAGATCGCACCTTTTGCCGGCCTCCAGCGTACCGGTCTCGGCGAGCAAGCCGAGCGCCCGCGCCCCTTCCCGTGTCACCCCGGCGAGGCATTCGGCGACCGTCATCCGAAACAACGTTGCGCCCATGTTCATCGCAAGCAGAAGCGAGGTCAGCGGCGAGCTGCCGGGATTGCAATCGGTCGCGAGCGCCATGTTCACGCCGTGGCTGCGGAACAGCTCGACCGGCGGCTTCTGCGTTTCGCGAATGAAATAGAATGCACCGGGCAGCAGCACCGCGACGGTCCCATTCTTCGCCATCGCAACGGCGCCGGCTTCATCGGTGTGCTCCAGATGATCGGCCGAGAGTGCCGAGAATCGTGCGGCGAGCGCCGCGCCGCCGAGATTCGACAGCTGGTCCGCATGCAGCTTGACAGGTAGCCCCAACGCACGCGCCGCCGTGAACACCCGCGCCGTCTGCTCTCCGGAGAACGCGATGCCTTCCATGAAGCCGTCGACGGCATCGGCAAGGCCGGCCTTGGCTACCGCCGGCAGCATCTCGTTACAGACCAGATTAATGTAGCGGTCCTTGTCGCCATCGGCTTCGGGCGGCAAAGCGTGAGCGCCTAAAAACGATGTGCGGATCGCAACCGGCCGCAAGCGGCAGAGGCTGCGTGCCGCCGCAAGCTGCCGCATCTCGGTCTCGGCATTGAGGCCATAGCCGGACTTGATCTCGACGGTGGTCGCGCCCTCGCCGATCAACGCGTCCAGCCGCGGCAGCGCGCCGGCGATGAGCTCGGCCTCGGTCGCGCTGCGCGTTGCGGCTACGGTCGAGACGATACCGCCGCCCGCACGCGCGATCTCTTCATAGCTCGCGCCTTTCAGGCGAAGCTCGAACTCGTGCGCACGATTGCCGCCATAGACCAGATGCGTGTGGCAATCGACCAGCCCGGGCGTGATCCAGCGACCGCCGCAATCGATCCGCTCGACGGCGTCCGCATACACGGGAAAGTCCGACTGCGCGCCCGCATAGACGATGCGGCCGTCACGCGCCGCGACCAGGCCGCGCTCGATCTCACCGAGGTCGGCGCGATCATCACGCATCGTGGCGAGCCGGGCATTGTGCCAGATGCGGTCGAAACGCTCTGCCATGCGATCGTCCCCTCAAGGTGGGATGCTTGACTTATATGTCTAGACATATAATCGTGTCGGAGTTCTGTCCAGCCGGCATGGAAAAATGACACGACTGCATTTCGCATTCGCGCTGCTGCCTTCGGGCTGGGCCAATGACGTGCAGGTCGTGGTCGCCGACGGTGCGATCGCCTCGGTGACGGCAGGCGTGGCCCCCGCCGCCGGCGATGAGCGTCACCAATTGGCGGTTCCGGGATTGGCGAGCCTGCACAGCCACGCGTTCCAGCGCGGCATGGCCGGCCTTGCCGAACTGCGCGGCGACACCACCGACACGTTCTGGACCTGGCGCGAGACGATGTATCGCTTTGCGCTGACGATGACGCCGGACGACGTCACGGCCGTTGCGACCCTGCTCTATGTCGAGATGCTCGAGCGTGGCTTTACCCGCGTCGGTGAGTTTCACTATCTCCATCATGATCGCGACGGCTCGCCTTACGCCAATCCGGCTGAGATGGCCGTGCGTATTGCGGAGGCGACTGAGGCCTCCGGCATCGGGCTTACGCTGCTGCCGAGTTTCTATGCCCACAGCACTTTCGGCGGCGCAGCGCCGCACGCCGGGCAGCGTCGCTTCATCTGCTCGGTCGATCAGTTCGCCACGCTGATGGCTGCCTCGCGCGAGGCGATCCAAAAACTGCCCGGCGCCAACATCGGCATCGCCCCGCACAGCCTTCGCGCGGTGGCGCCGGATGAGCTCGCGGCAATCATTCCGCTTGCCGGGACGGATCCAATCCACATCCATACCGCCGAACAGGTGCGCGAGGTGGAGGATTGCGTGGCCTGGTCGGGGCAGCGGCCGGTCGAATGGCTGCTCGAACATGCGCCCGTCGATCGACGCTGGTGCCTGATTCACGCGACCCACATGGCGGATCGGGAAGTCGTTGCGCTCGCCGGCAGCGGCGCGGTTGCCGGCCTCTGCCCGGTGACCGAAGCCAGCCTCGGCGACGGCATCTTTTCGGCGCGCGAATTCCTCGCCGCGGGCGGCCGGTTCGGCATCGGAACGGATTCCAACGTGCTGGTCGGGGTCGCCGACGAGCTTCGCCAACTCGAATACGGCCAGCGGCTGAAGCATCGCGAGCGCAACGTGCTCTCCGGACAACCCGGTGCATCCACCGGCCGTGCCCTGTTCGACCACGCGCTCGCCGGCGGCGCGCAAGCTCTGGCACAAACCAAAGTTGGCCTCGCGCCCGGTGCCCGCGCCGACATCGTTAGCCTCGACACCGCGCACCCATCCCTGGCGGGAAGGTCGGGCGATGCCGTTCTCGACGGCTGGCTGTTTGCGACCGGAAGCGATGCAATCGACTGCGTCTGGGCCGGCGGCGACAAGCTGGTCGCGGGCGGACGGCACAGGTTGCGCGACACGGCGCGCGAGCGGTTCAATGCAAGCGTCCGGAGGCTCGTCGCATGAGCCTCGCCTCCGAACGAACCAAACCGGGTGCAAGCAGCAAGCCGACGCTCTACAAGCGGATCAGGCTCGATATCGAGACGCGGATCCTGACCGGCGAATGGCCACCGGGCCACCGCATCCCGTTCGAGCACCAACTGATGGCGCGCTATCGCTGCTCGCGCATGACGGTCAACAAGGCGTTGTCGGAACTGGCGCAGGCCGACCTGATCGAGCGGCGGCGGCGTGCCGGCTCCTTCGTACGCCGACCGCAGCATCTGTCGGCAGTGCTCAAGATTGCCGACATGCGCGCCGAGATCACCGCGCTTGGCCGCAGCTACGGCTACCAGCTGATCGATTGCCGGCGACGCACCGCGACCGCGGCCGATCGCGCCCGGCTCGGCGTGAGCACGGCCGGCAAGGTGATCGCGATCGCCTGCCGGCACAGTGCCGACAATGTGCCGTTTGCGGTCGAGGACAGGCTGATCGATCTCTCCACGGTTCCGGAAGCCGCGACGGCGGACTTTGCGCGCGAGCCGCCGGGATCATGGCTGCTGCATCATGTGCCGTGGACCGAGGCGGAACATACGATCAGTGCGGTTGTCGCGGACGATCGCACGGCGAAGGCGCTCGGCATCGCGGTCGGCGCACCCTGCCTGGTGATCGACCGCTACACATGGCGCAGCGCACGCACCGTGACCGCGGTACGGCTGCATTATCCGGGCGAAACGCACCGCCTGGTGGCTCGCTTCAAGGGAGGCTGAGGACGTCTTGCGCGGCATATTTCATGCAATGCATCATGGGCCACCATCCATCAACGTTTCTGATGCGGCAATCCGCCGCGACTGACGAAGAAATCAACAGGGTTCAATCCATCGTTCAAGGGGTCGACAATCATGCGTTCGTTCAAGCTATTGCCCGCAATCGCAGCTCTGCTCGCGTCCACCGCCGCGTTCGCGGATGACGTCAAGATCGGCGTCGGCATCTCCGGCTGGACCGGCTTCGCGCCGCTGACGCTCGCCAAGGAGGCCGGCATCTTCAAGAAGAACGGCCTCGATGTGACCTTGAAGAAGATTCCGCAGAAGGACCGGCATCTCGCCATCGCCTCGGGCGACATCCAGTGCGCGGCGACGACGGTGGAGACCTGGATTTCCTGGAACGCCAATGGCGTCGCGACCAAGCAGATCTTCCAGCTCGACAAGAGCTACGGCGCCGACGGCATGGCCGTGCGCAACGACGTCGCCGCGATCAAGGACCTCAAGGGCAAGACCGTCGCGGCGTCGGCACCGGGCACCTCGCCCTACTTCGCGCTGGCCTGGATGCTGAAAAAGAACGGCCTCACGGTGAAGGACGTCACCGTGGTGAATCTGGAGCCCGCCGCCGCGGCGCAGGCTTTCGTCTCCGGCCAGAACGACGCCGCGATGACCTACGAGCCCTATCTGTCGACGGTGCGCGCCGCCCCCGACAAGGGCAAGATCATCGCCACAACGCTCGACTATCCGATCGTGATGGATACGTTCGGCTGCACGCCGAAATTCCTGACCGACAATCCGAAGGCGGCGCAGGCGCTGGCCAATAGCTATTTCGAGGCACTCGACATGATCGCCAAGGATCAGGCCAAGGCCTACGAAATCATGGGCGCGGACGTGAAGCAGTCGGACGAGCAGTTCGGCGACTCGGCAAAGTACCTGCGCTGGCAGGACAAGGCCGCCAACCAGAAATTCTTCGCCGGCGACTTCCTCAGCTTCAACAAGGACGCCGCGGAGCTGCTGCTCGAGGTCGGCATCATCAAGGCCGCGCCGAAGGTTGAAGACATCTACGACGCAAGCTTCATCAAGTAACGCAGCCATCATTTCGGCCGGTCCCGCCTCGCGGCAGAGCGAGCGGGACCGGCGCATGAGATACGCCCGGATCAATTGATGCGTCCCCTCGAGCCCACAACATCGAAGCAACGCGTGGTCTACGGCCTCGCCTTCTTCGTGCTGTTCGTCGCCCTCTGGTCCTGGGCGACGTTCGGCGGCTATGTCTCGAAGACATTCCTCGCCAACCCGCTGACCATGGTGCAGGAAGGCTATGAGCTGCTCGCCAAGCAAGGCTTCCTGTTCGACATCGGAATGACGATCTGGCGCGTCATCGGCGGCTTTGCCCTTGCCGCCGTCATCGCGGTGCCACTCGGCGTGCTGATGGGAGCCTACAAGCCGGTCGAGGCCTTCCTCGAACCCTTCGTGTCCTTTGCGCGCTATCTGCCGGCCTCTGCCTTCATCCCGCTGTTGATCCTGTGGGCGGGCATCGGCGAATTACAAAAGCTGCTGGTGATCTTCATCGGCGCGGTGTTCCAGATCATCCTGATGGTGGCCGTGACCGTCGGCGCCACACGGCGCGATCTGGTCGAAGCCGCCTACACGCTCGGCGCCGGCGATAGCGGCGTCATCCGCCGCGTGCTACTGCCCTCCGCGGCGCCCGAGATCGCCGAGATCCTGAGGCTGGTGCTCGGCTGGGCCTGGACTTACGTCATCGTGGCCGAACTGATCGGCTCGTCGTCCGGCATCGGACACATGATCACCGACAGCCAGGCGCTGCTCAACACCGGCCAGATCATCTTCGGCATCATCGTCATCGGGCTCATCGGCCTGGTCTCCGATTTCCTGTTCAAGGCGTTCAACGCCTGGCTGTTCCCGTGGAAGCTCGCATGACCGCGCTCAGGATCGATCAGGTTTCGCGAACCTTCCCCGCTCGTGCGGGCAACGCGCCGACAAGGGCGCTCGAGCCGACCACGCTCGACGTCGGTGACAACGACTTTGTCACCATCCTCGGCCCCTCCGGCTGCGGAAAATCCACCCTGCTCCGGATCATCGCCGGGCTCGACCGGCCGACCAGCGGGCGGGTCACGCTCGATGGCCGCGAAGTCACCGGTCCCGGCGCCGATCGCGGCATGGTGTTTCAGTCCTACACCCTGTTTCCGTGGCTGACGGTGCGGGAGAACATCGCCTTCGGCTTGCGCGAGCGCGGCGTTCCGCAACAAGGGCGCCATGACATCGCCGACGCCTTCATCCGACGCGTCGGGCTATCCGGCTTCGAGAACCACTGGCCCAAACAGCTGTCGGGCGGCATGCAGCAACGCACGGCGATTGCCCGCGCGTTGGCCAATGATCCGAAGATCCTGCTGCTCGACGAGCCGTTCGGCGCACTCGACAACCAGACGCGGGCATTGATGCAGGAGATGCTGCTCGGGATCTGGGAGCGCGACCAGAAGACGGTGCTGTTCGTCACCCACGACATCGAGGAAGCGATCTTCCTCGGCAGCCGCGTCATCGTGATGAGCGCCCGTCCCGGCCGCATCAAGGCCGAGATCGCGGTCGACCTGCCGCATCCCCGCTCCTACAAGATCAAGACCACGCCCGAATTCGTCGCCCTGAAGGAGCGGCTGGTCGAGGAGATCCGCACCGAGGCCTTGAAGGTCGCCGAACAGGCCTGAGAGCCTGTTTCGAAGTGCGAGCAATGACATCGAGATTTCTTGACTAGCTCCGTCATGCCCGGCCTTGTGCCGGGCATCCACGTCTTTGCTTCAACCGGGCAAGAAAGACGTGGATGGCCGGGACAAGCCCGGCCATGACGAAGCAGCGCCAGTTTGAGGAAAACCGACGATTGGCTGCGCTGTCAGTGGCTGATCATCCAGGGACGCGCGGTCGGAAAACCCTTGGCGCCGCTCTTGGTCTTGGTCATCAGCCGCGCCGGCTTCTTCTTTCCCGTCGTGGAACAGCAGCCGCAGCCCGGGCCGTGCGCGGCCTTGTACTGATCGAGCGTCTTCGGCGCGTGCCGGCTCTGCTCGTTGGTGGCGTGCGCCTTGCGCTTGTCCGAGGGCATACAGAAGAACGCCGGGGCAGTCAGGATCACGCGCGGCGACGTCGTCTCGCATAGCGGACAGTCCTGCGGCAGGTCGCATTCCGCCATCGGCCGCATGTCGGTGAACGGGCCGCAATCGTTGCAGAGATATTCGTAGATCGGCATTTCCTTAATCCTTGCGCAGTCGTGTCTGACATCCGGCGATGGATGCGGGGCGGCCAATACGCAGCCGTCCCGCACCCTTCGCGCAGGGATCACTCAAAGGATCACTTGTCGGGCGAGATCGGCATCTGAACGTCGCCCTTGATGTGTTTGATCGGTCCTGCCGACGACGGCATGATGTCGAAGTCGAAGATCTCGGTCGGCAGCCACAGCGTGGCACAAGCGTTCGGCACGTCGACGACGCCGGAGATGTGGCCCTGGCACGGCGCGGTGCCGAGGATCGAATAGGCCTGGGCACCGGAGTAACCGAACTTCTTCAGATACTCGATCGCGTTCAAACAGGCCTGGCGATAGGCGATATGGACGTCGAGATAGTGCTGCTTGCCGGCTTCGTCGACCGAGATGCCTTCGAAGATCAGATAGTCCTTGTAGTTCGGCGTGATCGGCGACGGCTTGAACACGGGGTTCTTGATGCCGTATTTCGAGACGCCGTCCTTGATGACGTCGACCTTGATGTGCAGCCAGCCGGCCATCTCGATCGCGCCGCAGAAGGTGATCTCGCCGTCGCCCTGGCTGAAATGCAAATCGCCCATCGAGAGCCCGCCGCCCGGCACATAGACCGGGAAGTAGATCTTCGAGCCGCGCGACAGGTCCTTGATGTCGCAATTGCCGCCATGCTCACGCGGCGGCACAGTGCGGGCGCCTTCAAGGCCGATCTTGGCCTTGACGTCGCCCTTGGCCTGGCCGGCATGTGCGGTCGGCGCGAACGGCGGATTGGCGAGGCCCGGTACACGGGTCGGGTTGGTCGCGATCAGTTCGGCTTCGCGCGCATTCCAGGCCGCGAGCATCTTGGCGTCGGGCAGACAGCCGATCAGGCCGGGATGGATCAGGCCGGCGAAGTTGACGCCGGGGATGTGACGCGACGAGGTGTAGAGGCCCTTAATGTCCCAGATCGACTTCTGCGCCAGCGGGAAATGGTCGGTGAGGAAGCCGCCGCCATTCTGCTTGGAGAAGAAGCCGTTGAAGCCCCAGAGGCTCTCCTTCAAGGGACCGACGTCGAGCAGGTCGACGACCAGGAGATCGCCGGGCTCGGCGCCCTTGACACCGATCGGACCGGACAGGAAATGCACGATCGACAGATCGATGTCGCGCACGTCGTCAGCGGAATCGTTGTTCTTGATGAAGCCGCCGGTCCAGTCGACGGTCTCGATGATGAAGTCGTCGCCCGGGCTGACCCACTCGACGATCGGAACTTCCGGATGCCAGCGGTTGTGAATCTTGTCGTTTTCATAGGCCGACTTGCTGGGATCGACCTTGATCAGTGTATCTGGCATCGAGATGCTCCCCTTCGTTTACTGGTTAGACGGACAGGTACTTGGAAATCTGCGCGGCATCGACGCTAGCGCGCGGATCGTCGCGGACGATCTCGCCGTTCTCGATCACGAGCACGCGGTCGGCGATGTCGAGCGCAAAACTCAGCACCTGCTCGGAGACGACGATCGACAGCCCCCGCTCGTCTCGGATCCGCTTCAACGTGCGCGCCATGTCCTTGATGATCGACGGCTGGATGCCTTCGGTCGGCTCGTCGAGCAGCAACACTTTCGGCTTGGTCGCCAGCGCGCGGGCGATCGCGAGCTGCTGCTGTTGTCCGCCGGAGAGATTGCCACCGCGGCGGCCCTTCATCTCGAGCAGCACCGGGAACAACTCGTATATATCGCCGGGCACCTCGGAGCCGCCGGAGACCACGAGCCCGGTCTCGATGTTCTCCTTCACCGTCATGGTGGAGAAGATCATGCGGCCTTGCGGCACGTAAGCGAGCCCCTTCGCCACCCGCTCGTAGCTCTTCATCGCGCCGAGCTCGGTGCCATCCATGGTCACCTTGCCGCTCTTGGCCGGCAGGATGCCCATCAGCGACTTCATCAGCGTGGTCTTGCCCATGCCGTTGCGGCCCATGATCGCAACGATCTCGTTGGGCGCGACCGAAACGTTGAGGCCGTGCAGCACCTCGCTCTGGCCGTAGGCGACGTGAAGATCATTGATTGCCAGCATCGCGGTGTTCCTCAATGGCCCAGGTAAACTTCGATCACTTTGGGATCGTTCTTGACGTGCTCCATTGTCCCCTCGGAGAGGATCTGGCCCTGATGCAGCACCGTGACCTTGTGCGCGATGTCCTCGACGAACTTCATGTCGTGCTCGATCACCAGCACCGAGCGGTCCTTGATGATGCGGTTGAGCAGCTCGGCGGTCTTGGCGCGCTCCGAGACGCTCATGCCGGCGACCGGCTCGTCGAGCATCAGGAGGTCCGGATCCTGGATCAGCAGCATGCCGATCTCGAGCCACTGCTTCTGGCCGTGGCTGAGCTGGTCGGCATAGGTGTTGAGCCGGTCCTTCAGGAAGATCATCTCGGCGACCTCCTCGACCCGCTGCTTCACCGCGTCGTCGCGCTGGAAGGTCAGCGAGCCGAACACCGTGCGGCCGCGCGGGTAGGAAATCTCAAGGTTCTCGAACACGGTGAGATCCTCAAACACCGACGGCGTCTGGAACTTGCGGCCGACGCCGGCCTGCACGATCTCGTTCTCGCGCAATCTCGTCAGCTCTTGGCCGCGGAACTGGATCGAGCCTGACGTGGCCCGCGTCTTGCCGCAGATCAGGTCGAGCACCGTGGTCTTGCCGGCGCCGTTCGGGCCGATGATGACGCGGATCTCGTTCTCCTCGACATAGAAGGAGAGATCGTTCACCGCCTTGAAGCCGTCAAAGGACACGGTGAGTCCGGAGACCGCGAGCAGGAAATCCTTGGGCTGATGGCCGACGAGCATGATGGTCCCTCCTCACTCGGCCGGTGCGCCGTCGGCGATCAGGCCGGCCGCCGATTTCGATTTGCGTGATGCGAACAGGCGATCGATGCGCGGCTGGATATGATCCGCCCAAATGCCGGAGAGCCCGTTCGGGAAGGCGAGCACGACCGCGATGAACAGCGCGCCGAGGCCGAACAGCCAGAGCTGCGGGAAGGATTCTGAAAGGCTGGTCTTGGCGAAATTGACCAGCAGCGCGCCCCAGACAGCGCCGAAGATCGACATCCGGCCGCCGACGGCGGTGTAAATCACCATCTCGATCGACGGCACGATGCCGACGAAGGACGGCGACATGAAGCCGACCTCGAGCGTGAACATGGCGCCACCGATCGCCGCGAACACCGCCGCGGCACAGAACGCGAAGATCTTGAAATTGGCGACGCTGTAACCGGAGAAGCGCACGCGATCCTCCTGCTCCCTCATCGCCACCAGGATGCGCCCGAGTTTTGTCAGCCGGATGAATTGCGCGGCAACGATGCATCCGAACAGCAGCACAACCTCGACGAAATACAGAATGAACTTGGCGTGATCGGTGCGGATGTCCCAGCCGTGCAGCGTGCGCAAGTCGGTGATGCCATTGATGCCGCCGGTGTAGCCCTGCTGCCCCACGATCAGAATGGTGAGGATCGCCGCGATCGCTTGCGTGATGATCGCAAAGTACACGCCGCCGACCCGGCGCTTGAACATCGCAGCGCCGATGATCAGCGCGAACAACGCGGGAACCAGCAGGATCGCCAGCACCGTGACCGGAAAACTGTGGAACGGCTTCCAGAACAGCGGAAGCTGCGTGATCTGGTTCCAGTCCATGAAGTCCGGGATGCCCGGCGTCGACTGGATCTTGGTGTTCGCGACCGAGGACGCTTCGAGCTTGAGGTACATCGCCATGCAGTAGCCGCCGAGGCCGAAGAACACGCCCTGCCCCAGGCTCAGTATGCCGCCATAGCCCCAGCACAGCACGAGGCCGATGCCGACGAAGGCGTAGGTCAGGTATTTGGCGACCAGGTTGAGGCGGAAGATATCCAGCGACAGCGGCAGGATGAGAAGCAACAGCACCGCGAGCGCAAGGAAGCCGAGCAGTTCGGAGCGATTGAAAAAGCGCGAGTTGATGACCATGACCTGCCTGCTTGTTCTTATTTGCGGACCTTGAGCGCGAAGAGCCCCTGCGGACGCACCATCAGGATCGCGACGATCGTGAGCAGCGTGATCACCTTGGCCATCGATCCCGACAGGAAGAATTCCAGCGTCGATTGGGTCTGTGAGATTGAGAAGGCAGAGGCGATGGTGCCGAACAGCGAAGCGGCGCCGCCGAACACGACGACCAGGAAGGTGTCGACGATGTAGAGCTGGCCGGCGGTCGGCCCGGTCGAGCCGATCATGGTGAAGGCCGAGCCTGCGACCCCGGCGATGCCGCAGCCGAGGCCAAAGGTGTAGCGATCGACCTTCTCGGTGTTGATGCCGACGGCGCCCGCCATCACGCGGTTCTGCACCACCGCGCGCACCTGCTTGCCCCAGCTCGACCAGAACAGCACGTAGGCGACCGCGATCGTGATCAGCATGGTCAGCGCCATCACGAACATGCCGTTGATGGGGATCTGGATCGAGTCGGTCGCCTGCCAGGAGCCCATCATCCATTCCGGCAGCTCGACGCCGACTTCGCGCGCGCCGAAGATCGAGCGATAGGCCTGCTGCAGGATCAGGCTGAGACCCCAGGTCGCCAGCAGCGTATCGAGCGGACGCTTGTAGAGATGGCGTATCAGCGCCCATTCGACCAGCATGCCGAGCGCGCCGGAGGCGATGAACGCCAGGATCATGGCGATGAAGAAGTAACCGGGGAACAGCCAGGGCGCGACGTGCTGCACGGCGTTCGACGTCATCCAGGTGACGTAGGCGCCCAGGATCATGAACTCGCCGTGCGCCATGTTGATGACGCCCATCTGGCCGAAGATGATGGCAAGCCCCAGCGCCATCAGCACATAGACGGAGAACAGGATGAGCCCGGCAAATCCCTGCATCGCAAGGATGGCGCCGAGATCGCTGATCGAATAGTCGCCGAACATCTGGTCCTCCGTCATTCCAAAGGGCACGCGCCGCCGGTCAAGCGACGCTCGTTCCGTGGCGTGGACGATGACGTCCACGCCGCGACGCGTTGAAGTGAGGTTGCGTTTTAAGCGCCAGAACTCACTGGTAGCCCTTGGGGAACGGATCTGGCTCGACGAGATCGGCGGTCTCGTAGATCAGTTCATACTGGCCGTCGGCCTTGGCGCGCCCGACGCGGGTCTTCGACCACAGATGATGGTTCTCGTGGATCCGGACGTAGCCTTCCGGCGCGCCCTTGAACTCGACGCCGGGGGACGCCGCCGCGATCTTGTCGATGTCGAAGGAGCCCGCCTTCTCCACCGTCAACTTCCACAGCCACGGGCCGAGGTACGCAGCCTGCGTGACGTCGCCGATCACGGTCTTCTCGCCCCACATCTTCTTGAAGGCGGGCACGAATGCCTTGTTGTTCGGATTGTCGAGCGACTGGAAGTATTTCATGCAGGCATAGGCGCCGGCGATGTTCTCGCCGCCGATGCCGTCGATCTCGTCCTCGGTGACCGAGATGGTGAGCAGCGTCTGCTTCGACAGGTCGATGCCGGCCGCCTTGAGCTGCTTGTAGAACGCGACGTTGGAGCCGCCGACGATGATCGCGTAGATCACGTCCGGCTTGGTCAGCTTGATCTTGTTGATCACCGAGTTGAACTGGGTCGAGCCGAGCGGGAAGTACTCCTCGCCGACCACCTTGCAGCCCTGCAGATGATTCTCGATGTGCTTGCGCGCGATCTTGTTCGAGGTGCGCGGCCAGATGTAGTCCGAGCCAAGCAGATAGAAGCTCTTGGCGCCCTTGGTCTTGTTGACCCAGTCGAGGCCCGCGATGATCTGCTGCGTCGCCTCCTGGCCGGTGTAGATGACGTTCTTCGATTGCTCGAGGCCTTCATAGAAGGTCGGGTAGTACAGCATGCCGTTGTACTGCTCGAATACCGGCAGCACCGCCTTGCGCGAGGCCGAGGTCCAGCAGCCCATCACGGCCGCGCATTTGTCGTTGACCAGGAGCTTCTTGGCCTTTTCCGCGAAGGTCGGCCAGTCGCTCGCGCCATCCTCCTGGATGAACTTGATCTTGCGGCCGAGCACGCCGCCGGCGGCGTTGATCTGCTCGATTGCGAGCTTCTCGGCCTCGACCGATCCGGTCTCGGAAATCGCCATGGTGCCGGTCACGGAGTGCAGGATGCCGACCGTGACTTCGCTATCGGTGACTGCAAGACCCGTGGTGTTGACCGCGGAGGTTGCAGGAACGTCGGCGAATGCGGGGCGGCCCAGCATCGAAGCGGCCGGCAAAGCCGCCATTCCCATCAAGAGCTTGCGCCGGAGCGGAGACTTCAGGCCT
This sequence comes from Bradyrhizobium sp. ma5, assembly GCF_042258955.1. Classification (NCBI taxonomy): domain Bacteria; kingdom Pseudomonadati; phylum Pseudomonadota; class Alphaproteobacteria; order Hyphomicrobiales; family Nitrobacteraceae; genus Bradyrhizobium; species Bradyrhizobium sp. ma5. The sequence goes on along the minus strand of NZ_CP170156.1, from coordinate 3,392,596 downwards.
GGTTTGGTTTCGTCTGACATGAGCACCCCATTGGTTCGAGAACGCTTATTGATCAGGCGAGGATTGCTCACTTTTGTGCAGCGCACAGATACGTGAGATCGCGTATACTGCACCGCAAAATAGCGACGTAGGTTTTTGGTACGGGATTTGCCCGCGATCAGAGCATCGTGGACCAGGAGTTAGAGCGAGTGGCAGGGCGGCAGCGGATAGACCGCGTCAGGCGCCAATACAATCAATGGGTCGCCAACCAGACGCTGGAAGACTACGCGCTGCGCTTCACCGCCAAGAGCGCGCGGCGCTGGTCCGCCGCCCGTGTCGCCAACACCGCGCTCGGCGCGATCTCCTTCCTTGCGCTGGAGGCGATCGGCGGCACCATCACGCTGAACTATGGCGCGATCAACGCCTCCGCAGCGATCCTGGTCGTCAGCGTCATCATCTTCCTCTGCGGACTGCCGATCGCCTACCATGCCGCGAAAAGCGGCATCGACATCGACCTGCTGACCCGCGGCGCCGGCTTCGGCTATATCGGCTCGACCATCACATCGCTGATCTACGCCTCCTTCACCTTCATCTTCTTCGCGATCGAGGCCGTAATCCTGGCCAGCGCGCTCGACATGTGCTTCGGCATCCCGCGGCCGATCGGTTACCTGATCAGCGCGGTCGTGATCATTCCGCTGGTCGTCTACGGCATCACGCTGATCAGCCGCTTTCAGCTCTGGACCCAGCCGCTGTGGGTGATCCTCCACATCATGCCGTTCGCGGCGATCGCCTGGGCCAATCCGCATTCCTTCACCGAGTGGCGCAAGTTCGCCGGCGAGCACGGCGACCCCGCCGGCAACCTCGATCTCCTGCTGTTCGGCACGGCCGCCTCCGTCGTGTTCGCGCTGGTGGCGCAGATCGGCGAGCAGGTCGACTTCCTGCGCTTCCTGCCGCGCGACCGCCGCACCTCGCGCAAGGCCTGGTGGATCGCGTTGCTGAGCGCCGGACCGGGCTGGATCGTGCTCGGCGCGCTCAAGCTGCTCGCCGGCTCGTTCTTGGCCTTCTTCGCACTCAGCCACGGCGTGTCGGCCGAGCACGCGGCCGAGCCCGCGAACATGTATCTGGAAGCCTTCCGCTACGTGCTGTCGCAGCCGGATCTCGCAATGGCGCTGACCGGGACGTTCGTGATCCTGTCGCAGGTCAAGATCAACGTCACCAACGCCTATGCCGGCTCGATCGCCTGGTCGAACTTCTTCTCCCGCCTCACCCACTCGCATCCCGGCCGCGTGGTGTGGCTGGTGTTCAACGTCGTCGTCGCGTTGCTGTTGATGGAAATCGGCGTCTACAAGGCGCTGGAGCAGACGCTGGCGCTGTATTCAAACGTCGCGATCGCCTGGGTCGGCGCGCTGGTCGCCGATCTCGTCATCAACAAGCCGCTCGGCCTGCGGCCGCAGCACATCGAGTTCAAGCGCGCCCATCTCTGCGACATCAATCCGGTCGGCGTCGGCGCGATGACGATCGCGACCGTGGTCTCGATCAGCGCATTCTACGGCCTGTTCGGCCCGACCGCGAAAGCGCTGTCCGCCTTCGTCGCGCTCGCGATGGCCTTCATCACTGCTCCGCTGATTGCGTGGGCGACCGACGGAAAGTATTACATCGCCCGCAAGCCGAAGCGGAGCTGGCAGAACCTTGAATCGATCCAGTGCTGTATCTGCGAGCATGCGTTCGAGCCCGAGGACATGGCCTCCTGTCCGGCCTATGCCGGCCCGATCTGCTCATTGTGCTGCTCGCTCGACGCCCGCTGCCACGACCTCTGCAAGCCGCATGGGCGGATCGGCGCGCAAGTCTCGGACGCGCTGGGCAAGGTGATGCCGCAGCCGATCTACGCCCGCATCAACTCGCAGCTCGGCCATTACCTCGGCGTATTCGCGGTCTCGGCCGGTCTCGTCGCGCTGGTGCTTGGCCTGATCTACCTGCAGACCACGGCGGCCGTGCATGCCAACGAACTATTGGCCGACGTGCTGTGGAAGGTGTTCTTTGCGCTGACCCTGATCATCGGCGTCGTCGCCTGGCTGTTCGTGCTGGCGCAACAGAGCCGGCGCGCCGCCGAAGACGAAACACGCCGGCAGACCACGCTGCTGATCCAGGAGATCGACGCCCACAAGCGCACCGATGCCGAGCTGCAGCGCGCCAAGGAAGTGGCCGAAGCCGCCAATCTCGCCAAGAGCCGATACGTCGTCGGCCTCAGCCACGAGCTCCGCTCGCCGCTGAACGCGATCTCCGGCTACGCGCAGCTGCTGGAGCAGGACGACAGCCTCCCGGTGCGGCCACGTGGGCAAGTGCGCGTGGTCCGCCGCAGCGCCGATCATCTGTCGGGTCTGATCGACGGCATTCTCGATATCTCCAAGATCGAGGCCGGCCGCCTCTATCTTTCGCGCGACGAGGTGCGGCTGAACGATTTCCTCGAGCAGCTGGTCGGCATGTTCCGCCTGCAAGCTGCTGCAAAAGGCATCGACTTCGTGTTCAGGCGGCCGGCCGTGCTGCCCGTCGTGGTCTATGCCGACGAGAAGCGGCTGCGCCAGATCCTGATCAACCTGCTCTCGAATGCGATCAAGTTCACGCAGACCGGCAAGGTGCAGTTCGTGGTGCATTATCGCAGCCCGGTCGCCGAGTTCGAGGTGATCGATACCGGGCCGGGCATCCAGCCCGACGATCTCGAACGAATCTTCGCCCCGTTCGAGCGCGGCACACTCGGCGTCAGCCAGCCGCAGACCGGCACCGGGCTCGGCCTCACCATCAGCCGCCTGCTCGCGGGTGTGATGGGCGGCGACATCAAGGTCTTGAGCACGGTCGGCACCGGCAGCACGTTCCGCGTCAAGCTGCTGCTCTCCGAGGTCACCAATCCACGCCGCGACGCGCCGGTCGACGCTCCCGTGTACGGCTATCACGGCCCGCGCAAGACGATCCTGATCACCGACGATGATCCGACCCACCGCGACCTCCTGCGCGAGATCCTGGCGCCGCTCGGCTTCATCCTGCTCAGCGCACCGGACGGACCCGGCTGCCTTGCGCTGGCGCAGCATTGCCGGCCGGACATGTTCCTGCTCGATATCTCGATGGCGGGCATGGACGGCTGGACGGTCGCTGAAACCTTGCGCTCCGAAGGCCACCACCAGGCTCGAATCCTGATGATCTCGGCCAGCGCGCTGGAAGCCCATGGCGCGCCGCTGGCGCAGCCGTTCCACGACGGCTACTTGATGAAGCCGATCGACATCCCGCGGCTGCTCGAGAGCATCCGCCAGCTGCTCAAGATCGAGTGGCAGTATGAGGCCGAGCAGGTTCCTCCTCCGCAATGGAAGCCCGACACGGGCTCGCGCCCGCCGGTTAAATATGTCGAAGAGCTGATCAGCCTCGGCCAGCTCGGCTATATCAGGGCGATCCAGCTCAAGCTCGACGAGATCGGCAACGAATGTCCCGAACATGCCGATTTCGTCGGCCAGATGCGCACGCTGATCGACCGGTTCGATCTTGATCAATATATGGCGACGTTGAAAACATTGCACAGCTATGACCATTGAACAGCGAAAGCGCGACGTCGCGCTCGTCGTCGACGACTCGCCCGAGACGTTGCGCCTGCTGACCGACGCGCTCGACGGCGCCGGCATGACCGTGATGGTCGCGCTCGACGGCGCCTCCGCGATGCGCATCGTCGACCAGATCACCCCCGATATCGTGCTGCTCGATGCCGTGATGCCCGGCATGGACGGGTTCGAGACCTGCAAGCGGCTGAAGCGCGACGCCGGGCTCGACGGCGTGCCGATCATCTTCATGACGGGGCTGGCCGAAACCGAGCACATCGTGCGCGGGCTGGAGGCCGGCGGCGTCGACTATGTCACCAAGCCGATCGTGGTCGAGGAGATGCTCGCGCGCATCCGGGTGCATCTCGCCAATGCGCGGATGACCCAGAGCGCCCGCGCCGCGCTCGACGTCTCCGGCCGCTATCTGCTCGCAGTCAACAGCGCGGGCGCGCTGCTATGGGCGACGCCGCAGGCACAGCGACTGCTGTCGGATACGCTGGCCGACGCCGCCGACAATTTCGTGCTGCCGGAGCCGATGCCGCAATGGCTAGACCAGGCGCAGAAAGGCAAAGCCGGAGCGAAGACCGCGGCCGTGGCGTCATTCCCCGGCAGCGAGCAGCTTCGGCTGCAATTCATGGGCAAGCTCGGGCCCAACGAATTCCTGCTGCGGCTGGCCAAGGACACCAGCGGCGACATGCCGGCCGAGTTCTCCAGCGAGCTCGGCCTGACCACGCGCGAGGGCGAGGTGCTGTCCTGGCTCTCCAAGGGCAAGACTAACCGCGACATCGCGCAGATCCTGGGCTTGAGCCCGCGCACCGTCGACAAGCACCTCGAGCAGATCTACGCCAAACTCGGCGTCGAGAACCGCACCGCCGCGGCCGCGATCGCGGTCAACGCCAGGCATCGCAAGTCGTAGCCTGCCGGTCCGCGTCCGCAAATGGCCAATCGGCTCGGACCGTGACAGGATGGGCATGATCGCTCATTCCTGTGGAGAATAGCCATGGATCGTCTGGCGGCGATGGAGACATTCGTGCGGGTGGTCGAGACCGGCTCGTTCTCCGGGGCGGCGCGACAGCTCCGGGTCGGCCAGCCGGCGGTTTCGAAATCAGTCGCGCAGCTCGAGGAATTTCTCGGGGTCAAGCTGCTCACGCGGTCGACCCATGGCCTCACCCCGACCGAAGCAGGGCTCGGCTATCTCGAGCGCGCCAGGCGCGCGCTTGAAGAGGCGGCCGAGGCCGAGATCGCGGCACGCGGCGCCGGAGCTGGCCTCAAGGGACGATTGCGGGTCTGCGCCGCCGTCACCTTCGCCCGCATCCATCTGATTCCGATGCTGCCGAAGTTTCTCGCACAGCACCCGGAGCTGGAGCTCGAAGTCGTGCTCGACGACCGCCAGATCGATTTCGTGCAGGAAGGTATCGACGTCGCGCTCCGGATGGGCAAGATGCCGGATTCGACGCTGACCGCGCGCCGCGTCGCGCGATGCAAGCGCCTCGTGCTGGGTACGCCGGCCTATTTCGACCGCGTCGGCACGCCGGCCACGCCGAGCGAACTGAGCCGGCACCAGGCCGTCGTTTATCTCCGCGAGGGCAGCGTGTGGTCGTTTCAGCGCGAGAGCACGGAACTCGCCGTCACGGTGCGGAGCCGGTTGCGGGTCACCGCGGCCGAAGGCGTCCGGGCTGCGGTGCTCGCCGATGCCGGGCTCGCGATCGCCTCGGAGTGGATGTTCACCCCCGAACTGAAAGCGGGCGCCGTGCGTGCGGTCCTGCCGGAATGGAGCCTCCCCGCGCTCGATCTCTGGGCCGTGCTTCCGACCGGGCGCGCCGCGACCGCCAAGGCCCGCGCATTCGTGAACTTCTTCGAGCGCAGCTTCAATGCATGACGCGTGATCCGCCGGTTGAAGCGGTTCGCCCCTATTCCAGCTAGGAATAAACGCTAGTCCAGCGGCAGCGCTACCCTGCGCGGCCATCTCCTTTAGCTTCCTGTGTGTGATTTCAACAAACGGACGGCGCTGCCGTCCACCACGCAGAAGCCAAGGAGAACCGCCATGTCGCTGCAAGCCAAGCTCGACGCTTTCAAGGCCGATTTCGAAGCCGGAAAGCCGCCCTACAACGTTCCGCCGGCCGTCATCGAGATCATGCACCGCGCCACCGCGGAGCTGATCGCATCCGGTGCCGCCCAGCGCGCCAAAAAGGCGGGCGATGTCGCCCCCGCCTTCTCGCTCCGGGATCCCGACGGCAACATCGTCAACTCGGCCGACCTGTTGAAGCGCGGCCCGCTGGTGCTCAGCTTCTACCGCGGCGTCTGGTGCCCGTATTGCAACATGGAGCTGCAGGCGCTGGAAGCCGCCAAGCCGGAATTCGACAAATATGGCGCGTCGCTGGTCGCGATCTCGCCGCAGACCGCGCCGAACAGCCGCAAATCCGTGCGCCAGAACAAGCTCTCGTTCCCGATCCTGTCCGACGCGAAGGGCCAGATCGGCGACGCTTTCGGACTGCGCTTCCATCTGCCCGACTATCTGGTCGAGCTCTACAAGCAGTTGAAGAACGATCTGCCGACCTTCAACGACGATCCGAGCTGGACGTTGCCGATGCCGGCCCGCTACGTCATCGGACAGGACGGCGTGATCCTCTACTCGGAGGTGAACCCCGACTATACCCGCCGCCCGGAACCTGAGGACATGATTGCAGTTCTCCAGCAGGCCGCTGCCGTGAAGGCATGACAGCGCGCAGAGCGGCCGGCGGCGATCGCCCATCGGCCGCTTTCCTCTTGCAGGTTATTCATGCGCAGCCGCCGAAATCCCTTGCGGATCGGCCGCTGCGCCAGGTCCGACCAATACATCCTCGCCAGCGTGCTGCCCCTTTCGCCACTGCGCCGGCGTCACGCCGATGTGGCTCTTGAAGGCGCGCTGAAACGCGGCCTCGGACTGGTAGCCGACCATCTCCGCAACAGCGCCGGTCGAAAGCGATGATCTCTTCAACTCGTTCGCCGCAAGCGTCATCCTGATATCGGTGAGCAGATCGCTGGGCGATCGCCCGAGCTTCTCCTGGAACTGCCGTGCCAGCGTGGCGCGCGACATGTTGCAGAGACGCGCAAGCTCCGGCAGCGACCATGCGCGCGCGGGCTGGTTGAACATGGCCGCCACCGCCGGCGCAAGTCGGGGATCGCCGACCAGTGCGAGCAGGCCGCTTGACCTGTCATCGGTCTCGCTCGCAAGCCGCAGCACAAGCGCAAACATCGCCGTGGACAGCGCGTCCAGCATGGCGCGGCCGCCCAGATGATCGTCGGCCGTTTCGCTGCGCATCAGGGACACGAGGCCAGCGAGCCGTGCGGCCGTGCCCTTTCCCATCCGTGGGCCGGCATGCACGACAAGACGCGGCGGAAGGTAGGTGCGCAACAGACGGTCGTGCGGAGGTGCAATCGCAAAGTGTCCGCACAGCAGGTCAAGCCGCTCGTCCGAACCCAGGTTTTCGCTGATCGTGAAATTCTGTGCCGCCCGGTTGCGCGCCGGCAGCGCTGTCGCGCCGCTGCCGTCGTGCATCACGTGTCGCGGGTTGCCGGGCAGCAGAAGAATGTCGCCGGTCTTCAGCAGCAACGGCCGGCCGCCTGCGGGATCGTCCAGGATCGCCGATCCGGCAAGCACCGCATGATAGGGGATCTCGTTGGTCGCGCCCGGCCCCTGGTCGATGCGCCAGGGCACGCTGTAGCTGCAACGAAGGTCGAGCCGCCCGCGCACCGGCATCATCTCGAATAGCCGGCTGAGCCAATCCATGGCCAATCCCCCGAAGCAGAGCATGAGACGATTGAGCATATAATTGAGCAATATGAACATTCAGTGTCTCACGTCTCGTTCCTATTGTCACTCCGCAATCGTTCACCACCCCAAACAAGGAGTGCCACCATGTCCCGTCTCTCAGTTTCCAATCTCGAAACCGATACCGGCCCGTCGGGCCAGATCTACGCCCAGATCAAGAAGGCGGCCGGCAGCGTCCCGAACGCCTACGCGGCAATCGCCGCCCACGGTCCGGCCGCGCTCAAGTCGATGCTCGCCGCCGATGCGGTGCTCGCCAGCGGCAGCCTTTCCAAGCGCGATCGGGAGATCATCAAGCTCGTAGTCAGCGCCGCCGGCGGCTGCGACTATTGTGTCGCCGCGCATTCTCATCTCGCCAAGCTCGCCGGTGTGAAGGCAGACGCACTGAAGCAGATCCGCGACGGCGCGCCGAGCGGTGATGCCAAGTCCGACGTGCTGATCGGCTTTGTCCGCAAGCTCGCACAGTCGAGCGGCACCATCAGCGCCGACGATTTCACCGCGATCAAGGCCGCCGGCTACAGCGACGCGCAACTGGTCGAGATCAGCCTGGCGTTTGCGACCATCGTCTTCACCAACGTCTTCAACCGCATCAACGACACCGACATCGACTTCCCCGCGGTCGCCTAGAGCGACCGAACGATGTCGCACGAAGGGATCACGACCATGACCACGCTTACCAACGCCACACAGAATCCACTTGTCCGCGCGCTCGACAGATCAGGCCTGCTCGCGGATGACCTCGACTACCACGTCGTCCGCGCCGCGATGGTGATCATGTTCCTGTTCTTCGGTTACCAGAAATGGTTTCCGTACGAATTCGAACGGCTGGTCCCGTTCATCAGCAACGGGCCGCTGATCTGGTGGCTGTATCCAGCCTTCGGCCATGCCGGCGCCAGCTACTTCCTCGGCGCCTCGGAGTGGACGTTCGGCTCGCTGCTGCTGGCGGGTTTCTGGGACAAGCGCCTCGGCGTGCTCGGCGCCCTCGGCTCGACCGGCACCTTCATCGCGACCGTCACCATCATCCCGTTCATGCCGGATGGTTGGGACGTTGCCGCGGGAGGCTTCCCTGCAATGACCGGCAACTTGCCCTTCCTGATGAAAGACGTCGTTCTGCTCGCCGTCTCGCTCTACCTGCTGAGGCAGGACCTGGTTCGCCTTATCAGGCAATAGGTGGCATCCGCTGATGGCGATGGATCGCCGGCGAACCCTGCGTTCGCCGGCGATCGCACGCTGATCGGGGATCGGGGAAACCGCTGATGTCGCGACATCGCAGCCATTGTTGCGGTGCAGGCAAGGTCAGATCGTGCGTCGACGTTACGCCATAAGCTGTTGCCGAGTTTGCGGAATGCGTTGCAGTTGCCGGTCCGTTCCTGTGCGGGATCGGGTTGGCGGTGCGGTATGTTCAATCTGGATCGCGTCGGCATTGCCATGCAGGAATGATCGGTCGCTCTCCCGGCCATGACCATAGTTCTGCCGTGCGGTCTAGGTTACAAAATACCGCCGGTGTTGTTCTGGGGTGGGTTGATGAAGAAGGACGACGTCACGTGTCCGCGCTGCGGGGCTGGATTCCGGCGCCTTGAGCTGTCATCCGGATCGGGAAGCAAGGGCGAGTATCGCTGCCCGGTCTGCGAGACAACCCTCGAGCAGTTCGATGGTGACAAGCTCGTGGCCTACCGCCTGACGATCCAACCCTCAATTCGCGGATTGAAGACCGGATAGCCCCCCGCTGCGTCGACTGCCGACGCAATCCCTCGATCACGATCGCCGCTTGAGGACATAACTGTCCATGATCCAGCCGTGCCGCTCACGCGCATCACGGCGCATGGCAACGATGCGAGGGCCCACCTCGGCCAATTCACCCGCCATGAGGATCTGATCGGGCATACCGAGATAGGCGCCCCACCAGATCTTCAAGCCCTCCGGATCCAGCGTCTGGAATGCCGCGCCGCCGTCGAGCATCACGACGATTGTGTCGACGCCGGGCGGCCAGCCGGCCTCGCGGAGCCGCCGGCCGGTCGTGACCAGGAACGGCTCGCCGATCTCGTTGAGTGGCAGCGCATGCGCCGCGCACAGCGCCTGGATCGACGTGATGCCCGGGATCACCTCGATCGACGGCGGCGGATCGAGCCGTTGCGCGATCCGCAGGCTCGAATCGTAGAGCGAGGGATCGCCCCAGATCAGCAGGGCGACGCGACCCTCGCCGCCGAGATGGCGCGCGATTTCCTGTGACCAGGTTGCGGCGATCGCATCGTGCCAATCGTCGACGCCCTTGCGATAGTCCGCCTCACCGGCGTCGCGCACCGGCAGGTCGAACTCGGCAATGCGCGTGCGATCGTTGTTCAACGCCTCTGCGCAGATCGTTCGGCGCAAGTCGGCGAGGTCTGACTTCGCGGTCCCCTTGCGTGGGATCAGGACCAGATCGGCGGCATTGATCGCGGCGATCGCAGCAAGCGTGAGCTGCTGCGGATCGCCACAACCGATACCGATCAGGGACAGCGTCAACATGGCCGCATCAACCTTGTTCCGGTGCCAGTGCACCGAACAGAATGACGGCAGCCGCCGTGGCAGCGCCCGCATGCGTGAGCCGTTCGGCGAGCTCTGCAATCGTGGTGCGGACCAGCCGCTCGTCGGCGTGGCCGAGCGACTCCGCGAGCAGCGCAGGCGTCTCGGGTGCGAGGCCATGCGCGATCAGTTTCGCGGCCAAGGGCGGAAACGTGCGCCGGCCCATATAGACGACGGTGGTCGCTTCTGGATCGGCCAGCGCCGCCCAATTCAGGTCCGCGGGCAACTCGCCGGTGACATCGGCGCCGGTCACGAACTGGACCCGGCGCGAAGTCAGCCGTCGGGTCAACGGAATGCCGGCTTGCGCCGCGGCAACCGAGGCCGAGGTCACGCCGGGAATGATCTCGTAGCCGATGCCGGCCGCGCGCAACGCCTCGATCTCCTCCTCGAGCCGTCCAAAAATGCCGGCGTCACCGGATTTCAGCCGCACCACGCGCACGCCGGCCGCCGCGTAGTCGACCAGCAGCCGGCTGACATGATGCTGCTTCGCCGAGAGACGGCCGGCGCGCTTGCCGACTGCGACGAGATTGGCGCCGGAGCGCGCGAGATCAAGGATCGCGCCCGAGGCAAGGTCATCATAGAGAACCACATCGGCCTCGCGCAGCCGCGCCGCTCCCTTCATGGTCAGGAGCTCGGGATCGCCGGGGCCTGCCGAGACGAAGGAAACGAATCCGCTCATCAATCCTCCGCAATCAGATGGAAGAATGTACCCGTGGCGTGACCGCGCCGCGATCCGGTTTCGGCCACGATCGCGCCGGTCGCATCGCGCACCACCGCGAGCGGCGTGTCCGGCTGCGCGATGATCGTCGAATAGTGAAATTCGTGACCGCGCAGACGAGAGCCTGGACCGTGCCCGGGCATCGCCGCGGCAAGCTCGGCGAGCCGGTAGCCGAGGTGCATGCGGCGCTTGGCATAGCTGGTCTCGAGGCCGAGCAAGCCCGCCATCGGGTAGCGCACACCTTCGGCGTCGGTCAACGCCGAACCCAACACCATGTAGCCCCCGCACTCGCCGTGCACCGGCCTCGTCTCCGCGAAAGCGCGCAATTGCCCAAGAAACCGCGTGTTGGAAGCAAGCCGGCCGGCATGCAGCTCAGGGTAACCACCGGGCAGCCAGCACACATCGGCGTCCGCATCGGGGCCTTCGTCGGCGAGCGGCGAGAACGTCACGATCTCGGCGCCGGCCGCGCGCCAGGCCTCCAGCATGTGCGGGTAGACGAAGGAGAATGCGGCGTCGCGCGCGAGCGCGATCCGCTGGCCCGGCGGCGTGATCTTGAGGCCCTGCGCGGTCGATTGCGGCGACCAGGCGCGCGCCGATTGCAACACGGCGTCGAGATCGACATGCTCGACGACGAAGCGTGCAGCCTCGTCGATCAGACCGTCGATCTGAACCTGCTCTTCGGCCTGCACCAGGCCGAGATGCCGCTTCGGCAACGCGATCTCGGCGTGGCGGGGAAGCGCACCCAGCACCGGAATGCCCGCACCCGCCATGGCACTGCGCACCAGCGCTTCGTGCCGCGCACTGGCGACACGGTTGAGAACGACACCCGCGAGCGGGACGCCGGCGCGAAAATCACGCAATCCCGCCGCAACCGCCGCCGCTGTCTGTGCTTGGCCGGAGGGATCGATCACCAGCAGCACCGGCCATCCCATCATCTCGGCAATATCGGCGGTGGCGCCGGTACCCGAGACGCCGCGCGTCGCGACCCCGTCGAACAATCCCATCGAGCCTTCGGCCAGCACGAGATCGGCGTCCGCGCCGCGGCCTGCCAGATGCGCGATCGCATCTGATGCCATCGCCCAGCTGTCGATGTTGACGGATGCGCGTCCCGTCGCGACCGCATGAAAGGCTGGATCGATATAATCCGGCCCGCTCTTGAGGCATTGTACGCTCAGCCCGCGATTGCGATAGGCGCGCGCCAGCGCCAGGGTCAGCGTCGTCTTGCCGACACCCGATGCCGGCGCCGAGATCACGAGCCCCGCGGTCATTGCGATGGTTCCGGAAAGCGTGGCTCGGCGCCGACCGGCCGGTAGCGGCGGTCGTAGTCGGCCGCATAGAGACGGCTCTCGGCGAATTCGCCGGCGCCGAGCGTCTTGCCGACCAGGATAAGCGCCGTGCGTTCGAGCTCCGGGCCGACCGCGGCATCAAGCGTTGCGAGCGTGGCGCGCACGATGCGCTGCTCCGGCCAACTCGCGCGCCAGACGATCGCCACCGGGCAATCCGCGCCATAGTGCGGCGTGAGCTCGGCGACGACCTTGTCGAGCAGATGGATCGACAGATGGATCGCCAGCACCGCGCCGGTCGCGGCAAAGGCTGCGAGCGTCTCGCCGTCAGGCATCGCGCTCGCCCTGCCCGGCGTGCGCGTCAGCACCACCGATTGCGCAAGACCGGGCAGCGTTAGTTCGGCCTCCAGTGCGGCCGCGGCCGCCGAGAAGGCCGGCACGCCGGGCGTGACCGAATAGGGAATCTGCAACGCGCGCAACCGGCGCAGCTGCTCGCCCATCGCCGACCAGATCGAGAGATCGCCCGAATGCAGCCGCGCGACGTCCTTGCCTTCGGCATGCGCCGCAGCGATCTCGGCGACGATGTCGTCGAGCGACAGCGGCGCCGTGTTGACGATGCGCGCATCCTTCGGGCAATGCGCCAGCACGCCCTCGGGGACCAACGATCCGGCGTAGAGACAGACCGGGCAAGCGGCGATGAGATCGCGGCCGCGCAAGGTCAGAAGGTCGGCAGCACCCGGCCCCGCGCCGATGAAATGCACCGTCATTCGCCGTCTCCTTCCGCGATCGCCGCAGTGGCCATCCGATCCTGCGACACGGCCCTCGCCGAAATCAGGCGCGCACCGCGCCCGGCGGCCGCGACCGCGGCAGCTTCGGCGACCGAACCCGTCCGAAATCTGGCCTTGACGAATTCGGATTGCGTCACGGTTTCTATCTCAGCCAACATTTCGGCGGGAATGCTCCGGATCGGCAATCCCAATTGCTGGGCCAGCGCCTTCAGTGCCACCGCACCGGCCTTGTCGCTCACCGTCGCAACCGCCGCAAGGCCGTTGGGCCCGCCGGCCGCATCGAGGGCTTCGCGCAAGGACGCGACACTGGCATTGCTCCTGAACCCCAGACCCGCGACCTTCATCGGACCGCGCTCCATTGCACGATCGGCCGCACGGCCTTCCAGGAGCGATAGCGGCCCAACGGCTCGGCCTGCGCGATCTCCACTCGCATCAATTCGCCGCCGTGGCGCTGATGCAGATCGGACAGCAGCGCCTCGGTTTCCAGGGTCACTGCGTGGGCGACCAGCCGCGTTCCCGGCGCGATGCGCGACCAGACGGCATCGAACATATCAGCATCGAGGCCGCCACCGATGAACACGGCATCAGGCGCTTCGAGGTTCGACAGGACGCCGGGCGCATCGCCTTCGATGACGGTGATCCGGTGGGTTAAGCCGAAGCTTGCCGCATTGCTGCGAATGTTGGCGGCCCGTTCGCCGCGGGCCTCGACGGTGATCGCCGTCCCGCCGGACAGCGCCCATTCGATCGAGATCGAGCCCGAGCCGGCGCCGATATCCCACAGCCGCTCACCAGGCCGCGGCGAAAGCGCCGACAGCGCCAGCGCGCGGACCGGCCGCTTGGTCAGTTGCCCGTCATGCGCAAAGAGTGCGTCGGGAAGTCCCGAACTGCGCGCGATCCCCTGCGATCCCGCTGCCTGCAGCGCAACGGTGACCAGACTGTCGCCGGAATCGCCGGCATAGCCGTCGGCCCGATGCTGCGTGATGGATTCACGCGGTCCGCCAAGCGCTGAAAGCGTCCACATCGCCGACGAACCCCAACCGCGCTCGGTGAGCCATTGCGCAAGATCGGACGCCGCGCTGCCATCGCGCACCAGGCAGATGATCCGTGCATCGCGCACCAGATGCGGCAGCAGCCGTTCGAACGGTGCGGCATGAAGGCCGAGGCAGACGACATTCTCGAGACGCCAGCCGAGACGCGCGGCGGCCAGCGAGAATGTCGACGGCGCGGAATGCGCGACCCACTCGCCGGCCTGCAATTTCCCGACAAGGCTGCCGCCGACGCCATGCCAGAACGGATCGCCAGAGGCGAGCACCGCGGTCGGTCGCCCCCGGCATGCAAGCACGATGTCCGCATCGAACGGCACCGGCCAGACGCGGCCGCGGCCGGTGATCCCAGCCAACGCCAGATGCCGTTCACCGCCGAACACCGTTTCGGCTTCACCAAGCGCCTTTCGGCTTGCGTCGGAGAGGCCGGCAAGGCCATCTTCGCCGATACCGATGACGGTCAACCAGGGATTACCCATGATGCGCGCCCTGATCCTGGGCGGAACGGCCGACGCCAATTCGCTTGCCGCGACGATCGCGCGCGCGGGCATCGACGCGGTCTATTCCTACGGCGGGCGCACCACAGCTCCTGCCGAACAACCGCTGCCGACCCGGATCGGCGGCTTGGGCGGCGTCAGCGGGCTTGCCGACTATCTGCGTCGCGAAGGCATCACGCATGTGATCGACGCGACGCATCCCTTCGCAGCCGAGATGAGCCGCAACGCGATCGCCGCCTGCGCGCAAACCGCAACGCCGCTGCTCGCGCTTGAGCGCGCGCCCTGGAATAGAACATCCGGCGATCGCTGGATCGAGGTCCCGGACGTCGTATCGGCGGTCGCGGCGTTGCCGGACGGCCCCGCCAACGTGTTCCTCGCGATCGGCCGCCAGCACATCGCGCCCTTCGGCGCCGGGCCGCAGCATGCCTACACGTTGCGTTTCGTCGACCCGCCCGACGAGAGGCTGCCATTGCCCGGTGCCGACGTCATCGTCTCGCGCGGACCATTCACGCTCGACAACGAGCTGAAGATGATGCGTGCGCGCTCTATCGAATGGATCGTCGCCCGCAACTCTGGCGGGGCCGGCGCACGCGCCAAGATCGATGCCGCCCGCACGCTTGGCCTTCCCGTCATCATGATCACGCGGCCGTCGCTGCCGGAGCGGCCGCGGGTCGAAAGCGTGCGCGAGGTGATGACATGGCTCGGTCATCGGACCTGCCTCGGCGCATAGACCCAGCGGCCGACCCGCCGCGTCGTCGAATTACAGACGATCACAAGCGTCCGCATATCGGCCATCTCGGGCTTGGCGTCGCGCAGTTCGACGGTCTCGATCCGCTGCTCGGGCGTACTGACCGCGCGGGCGAAAATCACGATGCGCTCGCCGCAGCCCGCCTCTTTCAAAATCTCGAGCGTCCGCGCAAAGCCATGAGGGCGGCTCGCCGAGCGCGGATTGTACATCGCGATCGCGAAGTCGGCTTCGGCCGCGAGCCGCAGACGCTGCTCGATCAGCGGCCATGGCTTGAGATTGTCGGACAGGTTGATCGCGCAAAAATCATGGCCGAGCGGCGCGCCGGCACTCGCCGCTGCCGCCAGCATCGCGGTCACGCCGGGCAAAACGCGGATCGGCAGGTCGTGCCATTGCGGCGCTTCGTCGAGCGCCTCGAACACGGCAGACGCCATCGCGAACACGCCGGGATCGCCTGAAGACACGACGACGACGTGGTGGCCTTCGGACGCCAGCCGCAGCGCCTCGGCGGCGCGATGTAGCTCCACGCGATTATCCGAGGGATACAGCGTGAGCCCGTCGCGCGGCTGCACGCGGGTCACATAGGGCGCATAGCCGACGATGTCGGTCGCCATTGCGAGTGCAGCGGAGACCTCCGGCGTGATCAGCGCCTCGTCACCCGGCCCCAGTCCCGCGATGGTCAACGTGCCGGTCATTGCGCGGCCTCCCTGCGCCGCCCCTGCCCGTGCACCAGCACGATCGCAAAATACGGACAGTCCGCCTCAGCGAGGTCGGCGAGCCGGGCGACCCGCTGATCGGGCATGGTACCGCGTTCGACGAGCCACGCATCGTCGAGGCGGCCCGCGGAGGCGAGCGCGCGGCGGATCTTCGTCAAGTTGCGGCCGGTCTTCATGACGACCAGCGCGTCGGAGCTGCGCATCCGCTGTTCGAGCTCAGCCTCCGGCAACGTGCCCATTAGAACCGTGGTCACATCGTCGGCAAGCGCGATCGGCTGGCCGACCGCATTCCAGCAACCGACCATGCCGGGAATGCCGGCAATCACCTCGATCTCGACACGACCTTGCAGGCGCGCATGCAGGTGCATGAACGAGCCATAGAAATAGGGATCGCCCTCGCAGAGCACGACGATGTCGACCGCGCGCGCAAGCCGCGCCAGGCGCTCGGTCCATTCGTCATAGAAGCCCGCAAGGAGCCGCGCATACTCCGGATTGTCGAACGCGATCTCGGTGGTGACCGGATATTCCATCGGATACTCGCTGACGCCGGCCGCGAGCATGCCTTCGACGATGCGGCGTGCCTGCCCCAGTTGCCCCTTCTTGCGAAAATAGGCAACGTGCTTGGCGGCGCGCACAACGCGGTCGGCGCGCACGCTCATCAGGTCCGGATCGCCTGGGCCGAGCCCGCAGCAAATGATGCGTCCCATCGCTATTCGCTCCGGCTCGCCAGCGCATTGACGGCGGCAACCGTGATCGCCGAACCGCCGAGACGTCCCTCGACCGTCAGCGCCGGCACTGGCGGCGCGGCCATCAATGCCGCCTTGGACTCGGCGGCGCCGACGAAGCCGACCGGGCAGCCGATGATCGCCGCCGGGCGCGGACAGTCGGAATCCTCCAGCATGTTGAGCAGATGAAACAGCGCCGTCGGCGCGTTGCCGATCGCGACGATCGCGCCGGCCAGATGCGGCCGCCACAGTTCGAGCGCCGCCGCCGAGCGCGTGTTGTGCATCGACTGCGCGAGTGCAGGAATTTGGGCATCGCCGAGCGTGCAGATCACGGCGTTGCCAGCCGGCAGCCGCGCGCGCGTGATGCCCTCCGACACCATGCGCGCATCGCAGAGGATTGGCGCACCGTTCTGCAAGGCGGTGCGTGCGCTCGCGGCCATGCCGGATGTGAAGCGGATATGCGCTTCCAGACCCACCATGCCCGCGGCATGGATCATGCGCACGACCACCGGTTCCTCGTCTGATGTAAAGCGCGCAAGGTCGGCCTCGGACCGGATGGTCGCAAAGGACTGGCGATAGATCGCCGCACCATCAGTCTCATAGACGTGCGGCATCAGCGGCCTCCCATCAGCACAGAGGGATTTGCGATGAGATCCGAACGGGTCAGCCCGCGCATGACCGGCACATCCCGCGTCGTGCCGCGACGGATCAGGTCAAAGCCGTCGCTTGACGCAACCAGGGTGACGTCAGCAGAGCCGGAATGGGCACAGCCCTTGGCGCAGCCGGACACGTGAAGCCGGGCATCGGCCGGGACAAACGATGCAAGCACCGATGCCAATGCACGCGTGTCGGCATGCGCCTCACGACAACGCGGTGCACCACTGCAAGCGATCACGCGGAGCGCCGGATCGTTGGGATCAGTAACCAGGTCTGCCCCACGGGGCATCTCGTGCATCCCTTCAGCCAGCACCATCCGCCACGGCGTCATGCGGAGCGCCTGCGTGCACCCGGCAAGATGGCTGAGCGTCTGGTGCGGCATCTGCCCAAAGGCTACGCCAACCAGCCCGCCAGTCGGATAGAGGCCGGGCACAGGATCTGCCGATCGAGCCACGGGCTCGGCGTCGCCGCGAAGCGACTGCGGCAAGCTCGCACCGCCGGCCAGATGAGCCGCCATCCGTCGCTTCTCACCCTTGGCTCCGCCGGAGGCGACGTACCATTCGGCCAACGCCAGCGCGATATCCACCGCCTCTCCGCGCGAGACAGAGCGGCCGCGCCGCGTGCCATCGGCACGCACTAGAAGTCCTCGGTTGCGGTCGCGCTCGATCCTGATATCGGCAGACGCGCCAGTCAGCACCCGCTCGCCGCCGTCATCGATTGCGAAACCGAACTTGGTCGGAAGATCGAGCGACGCGCCGGCGAGCGCCCGCTCAAGCTCGGCCGCGAGCAAAGGCGTGTCGTCATCGGGCGTCCAGAACGGCGTCACCAGAATGTTGCGCTGAGCCTCGGTTTCCGAATCCTGGTCCAGCAACGCGAGGTCGGCGAGCCCATCGATCAGAGGCGGATAAGCTTCATCGCCGACGCCGCGGATCTGGAGATTGGCGCGGCTGGTCAGATCGATCAGGCCGTTGCCGTATCGCGCAGCGAGATCAGCAATGCCCGCTGCCTGCGCCGCATCCAGCCGCCCGCCGCGCGGACGGATGCGCACCACGAGGCCATCGCCTGATAGCATCGGCCGCAGCGCGCCTGGACACCAGCCCTTGATCGCGATGGCGGTCATGAGGCCTCCTGCAACGCTGCCGCAATCGAATTACGCCGCGTCTGCCAGAGCGACGCGTCATGCAGCCGGGTGAAGCAGGTTTCGATCGCAGCCAGCGCCGTCGGATTCTCGCGCGCCATGAAGGCGCGGACGTCGTCATTGCCGAGCGTCGCGTCGTAATAGAGGTCGAACAGATGCGGCGGCACCGCACCGGCGAGATGCGCGAACGCCGCCATGTGCTCCAGCGTTGCCGATATTTCGGCGGCGCCACGGAAGCCATGGCGCATCATGCCGGCGATCCATGCAGGATTGGCCGCGCGCGCCCGCACCACCCGCGAGATTTCCTCGGTCAACGAGCGGGCCTGCGGTTGATCCGGCCGCGTTGCATCGAGGTGATAGAGCGACGGGACCTTTGCGCCGAGCCGCCGCGCCGCCGCGGCGATGCCGGCCTCATGCGCGGCATAGTCCGCCGCCAGCAGCAGATCGCTCTCCGGCAAATCCTGGGTATGGACGAAGCTGTCGGCCGCAGCGAGCCTCGCCTCGATGCCGGCGCGGTCGGGCCGGATCTCGCCGTCCGATGCAAAGGCCCAGGACGATGCCGACAGCCAGGCTTCGCCGGCCGCGTCGCGCGCCTCCTGAGTGAAGCCATCCGGGACAGACGCGATGCCGGCGCCATAGTGTCCGGGGCGAGGCCCGAACACGCGCGAGATGCGCTGCCGGTAGGGATTCTCGTCCGCCTCGTCGCTGCGCTCGGACAATGCCTCCGCCGCAGCTTCGAACAACCGCGCCAGCCCCGAGAAGACGTCGCGGAACAATCCTGACACCCGCAGCGTCACGTCGATGCGCGGGCGGCCGAGCTCTGCCGGCGCGATGATGTCGTAGCCCGACACCCGGCCCGATCCATGATCCCAGCGCGGCGCGATCCCGGCGAGATGCAGCGCCATCGCAAAATCCTCGCCGGCGGTACGCATCGTCGACGATCCCCAGAGATCGACGACGAGCCCTTTCGGCCAGTCACCGTGATCCTGCAAATGACGGCGCAGCAGCTCCTCGGCGAGCTTGACGCCTTGCGCATGCGCCGACGGCGTCGGCACCGCGCGCGGATCGACCGCAAATAGATTGCGTCCGGTCGGCAGCACGTCACTGCGTCCGCGATAGGGCGAGCCCGACGGCCCCGGCGCAACACGCCGGCCGGCGAGCGCATCGTGCAACGCTGCTCGCTCCGCATCAC
This sequence comes from Bradyrhizobium sp. ma5, assembly GCF_042258955.1. NCBI lineage: Bacteria > Pseudomonadati > Pseudomonadota > Alphaproteobacteria > Hyphomicrobiales > Nitrobacteraceae > Bradyrhizobium > Bradyrhizobium sp. ma5. Next base: position 3,373,167 of record NZ_CP170156.1, on the reverse strand, counting down.
CGCAAGCGCCTTGCCCGAACACATGCAGCCCGTCGCCGAACTGGCTTTCCTTGAGATCGCAGACGAAGCGATCGATCTGCGGAATGGCCTCGGCCGCGGAGACTGACGCCGCGAGACCAAGATCGTCCTCCAGCCCGGCGATGCGCGCTTCCTCGCGGATCGCCGCAATCAGGCGCTGCCGCCGCGCCGGATCGAGACCGTCCGCGGTCGAATACTCATCGAGCAATCGTTCGAGATTACGCAAGCCCTCCGGTACCGCCGCCTGCGCGAGCGGCGGCGGCAGATGGCCGATCGTCACGGCGCCGATCCGGCGCTTGGCCTGCGCGGCCTCGCCGGGGTCGTTGACGATGAAGGGATAGATGACGGGCAGATCGCCGATCAGCGCCTCCGGCCAGCATGCGGATGACAACGCAACCGACTTGCCGGGCAGCCATTCCAGCGTTCCATGCGCGCCCATGTGGACGACGGCATCGATGCCCTGCCGCCTGAGCCACAGATGGAACGCGACATAGGCATGGCGCGGCGTGCGCGAGAGATCGTGATAGTCGGAATCGCGCTGGCCGACGTCACCGCGCTCCGGCTGAACCGCTATGATCGATTTGCCGCACTTGATGGCCGCGAATTGAAATGCGCCGTCACGGCAATCGGCATCAGCCTCCGGCGCGCCCCATGCGCGCGCAAGATCGTCCTGGAGCTGCTGCGGGAGGCTCGAGATCGTCGCGCGATACTCGGCCACGTCCCATGTCAGCTTCCGCTGCAGCAGCACGCCCCCCAGCGACTCCACCGGCTCCAGATCAAAGCCCGCAGCCGCGAGATCGGCCAGCAGCGTCTCCACCGAAGCAAGTGCATCGAGCCCAACGGCATGCGCGATCTGGTGCGGGCGCCCCGGATAGTTCGAGAGCACGACGGCGAACTGCTTGTCCCGGGCGGGCTTGCCGGCAAGCCGATACCAGGCAGCCACGCGCGCGGCGACTGCTGCGACGCGCTCGGCATCCGGTCGGTGCGCAAGATGCGCGAATTGCAGATCGGGATCGCGTTCACCAGGTGATTTGAAGCTCACAACACCCGCGAACAGGCGACCGTCGACTTCCGGCAACACCACATGCATCGCGAGATCGCCGGGCGACAGACCGCGCAGCGACAAGTCCCAATCCTCGCGCCGCGCCGTCGACAACGCGACCTGGAACACCGGACACGAGGTGGCGTCGAACGGCGTCGTGCCGTCGTCTCCGGCCGCGGAGAACGCGGTCGCATTGACGATGGCGGCCGGCGGGCATTGCGCGAATTGAGTGCGCATCCAATCGGCCACGCCCGCCGCCTTCAGCGAGGTGACGAACACGCCGTGGGCATCGAATCCCTTTTCGCGCAACGCATCGATCAGCGCATCGACCGGCGCGGTGTCGCCGGCCACCAGATAGGAGCGATAGAAGGTCACGAGAGCCCGCGGCCGGCCATCCGATGCCGGCAGCGCCGCGACGGCGCCGCGCCGGGATTCGTAGACGCCGATCTCGGGAAGATCGATCTCGCCGACGACCGGCCCGGCATAAAGGCCGGACGCCAGCGCCAGTTGCGCGATCACGGCCTGCGCCGCAACGGGGCCGCCCTTGTCGCACAGCACCTTGAGGCGGCGCAGCGTCGAGACCGGCAGGGTCGAAAATTCATCCAGCCGCAAATCGTCGCGGCCGTCCGCCGGCAGCACCACCAGGGCGATGCCGCGCTCCTTCGCCAGCCGATGCACCGCGGCCAGTCCGTACGACCAATAGGGTTCGCCGCCGATCAGCCGCACCAGGATGCCGCGCGCATGCGACAGGGTCCGCTCGATATAGGTATCGACCGACAGCGGATGGCGCAGCTCCGCGAGATTGGCGAGCCGCAGCGACGGCAGCGCCGCGCGGCCCCGCCGCCAGCCGGCCGCGAACGCGGCGAGATCGCTGTCGGAAAACGACAAGACCACGAGATCGGCCGGATCCTGGCCGAGGTCCCTTGGTGTCGCGGTCTCCTCAAGGCCGCGGCTCTCGCGGAAGACGACGTGCATCAGATACCTAGTCGCGCCCTGATCGCAGCTTCATCGATATCGCCGTGTTCGCCGATCACGACGAGCTTTGACCGCCGCGCCCGCGCGCCCCATGGCATGTCGAACTGATGCCTCACCCGCTCGCCGACCGATTGCACCAGCAACCGCATCGGCTTGCCTTCGACCGCGATGTAGCCCTTGGCGCGCAGCACGTTCTGCTCGCGTGCCAGCCCCTTGATCGACGCGATCAGCGCATCGACGTCCGCGATTTCCGGAAGCTCGATCACCACCGAGTTGAAATCATTGTGCTCGTGTTCGTCCTCACCGTCATGGTGGGACGGCCGCGACGCGAGGTCATCCTCTGCCGCAGCCTCAAGGCCGAGGATCACGCGGGCATCGATCGCGCCGTCGACGATGGGCAACATCGGCACCTCGCGCGGCATCTCGGCCGCGATCAGCTCTTTGGCCGCTTTGATCCCCTCGGCTCCGGCGAGATCGGCCTTGGTCAGCAGCACGATATCGGCGCAGGCGATCTGGTCCTCGAACACTTCCGACAGCGGCGTCTCGTGATCGAGATTGTCGTCGGCCGCGCGCTGCGCATCCACCGCGGCCGGGTCCGGCGCAAAGCGGCCGGCGGCAACCGCCTCCGCATCGGCCAGCGCGATCACGCCGTCGACCGTGATCCGCGAACGGATCTCCGGCCAGTCGAATGCCTTCAGCAGCGGCTTCGGCAGCGCGAGCCCGGACGTCTCGATCACGATATGATCGGGCCTCACAGGGCGCGCGAGCAACTGCTCCATCGCCGGGATGAAATCGTCGGCGACGGTGCAGCAGATGCAGCCGTTGGCGAGCTCGACGATGTTCTCGGTCGGACAATTGGCATCGGCGCAGGACTTCAGGATCTCGCCGTCGACGCCTTCGCTGCCGAATTCGTTCACCAGCACCGCGAGCTTCTTGCCGTTGGCATTGCGGATCAGATGCTGGATCAGCGTCGTCTTGCCGGACCCGAGAAAGCCGGTCACGACGGTGACCGGAACCTTGGCGAGCGTGGTCATTCTGCGGCCTCCGGCACGACGGCGATGGGTGGAATGCGGGCAAGCGATTGCTTGCGAAAGATTTCGGGACGGCTGCGCCACGGCACGATGCCGTCAGGCGCCGCGGCGTAGGCGGCGGCTCCTGCGATCACATCCTTGGCATTGTCGGCGGACAGGCGGCCATAGACATAGGACCACCGCCCCGGCGCGCTGAGCGCGACCGAGCAGCCCTGGCTGCAAGCCGACAGGCATTCGACGGGAACCAGATTGACGTCATCGGGCACGCCGGCCTCAACGAGCGCGGCATGCAGGCGCGCACCGGGTGCGATCTCACCTTCCGCGAGCGTCTGGCCCGCGCGACAGGTGATACAGACATGAAGTGTAACGCTCATCGCCCTTCCTGGATTGACTGCGGGAAGCGATGAGGCACACGAACCTGACGTGAACAGGTTCGTTCCCCGTCGCGGAACACCCCGTCCGCCGGTCTCAAACACATCGCGTCGGCAGGTCTCCCGGCTTGCGGAGTAGGATTTCTCCCTTGATGCCCACCTTCCCGACTCCATCAGGGAATCAGTGGCTTGGGCATCTCTCCGGTCACGGTCGCGGGGGCGGCTGCGCTTTGGGCAAACCCTGCGGTCTGAGCCCTATCGCATTCCCTCTTCGCCTGTCGTAGGACAGGAACCAACGCGGGGGCACCATTCGGCCTAGCCCCGCACTTGTCAAGCCGAAGGAACGTGATGATTTCTGATGGAAACGACGCTGAGGACGGCGCCGTCGGCACCGACCCCTCGCTGGATGCGCGCCACGCGGCCAAGATGGCGAAAAAGAAGGTCGCCCGCGACAAGATCATGGCGACCAAGAGCGGTGAAAAGGGCCTGGTCATCGTTCATACCGGCGCCGGCAAAGGAAAATCCTCCTCCGCCTTCGGTATGATCGTGCGCTGTGTGGCGCACGGCTTTCCCTGCGCCGTGGTGCAATTCATCAAGGGCGCCTGGGATACCGGCGAGCGCCGCCTGCTCACCGGACATTTCGGCGATCTCTGCCAATTCCACGCCATGGGCGAAGGTTTTACCTGGGAGACACAGGACCGCGCCCGCGACATCGCGGCAGCGCAGGCCGGCTGGGAAAAGGCCAAGCAGCTGATCGCGGATCCGAGCCTGCGCATGGTCGTGCTCGACGAGATCAACATCGCGCTTCGCTACGACTATCTGGCGATCGCCGATGTCGTCGACTTTCTGACGACGTCGAAGCCGCCGATGACGCATGTCGTGCTCACCGGGCGCAACGCCAAGGACGAATTGATCGAGATCGCTGATCTCGTCACCGAGATGACGCTGGTGAAGCACCCCTTCCGCTCCGGCATCAAGGCCCAGCCGGGCGTCGAGTTCTGACAGTTATTGCCATGGCGCGCGCATTGATGATCCAGGGAGCCGGCTCGGACGTGGGCAAGTCGCTCATCGTCGCCGGCCTCGCGCGTGCCGCGCGACGCCGCGGCCTGCGCGTGCTGCCGTTCAAGCCGCAGAACATGTCCAACAATGCCGCCGTGACCGTCGATGGTGGCGAGATCGGACGCGCGCAGGCCTTGCAGGCGCTCGCCGCCGGCGTCGAGCCGCATACCGACATGAACCCGGTGCTGCTGAAGCCGGAAACCGACGTCGGCGCGCAGGTCATCGTGCACGGCAAGCGGATCGCGACCGCCCGCGCACGCGAATATGCCGGCATGAAGCCGTCGCTGATGGGCGCAGTGCTGGAGAGTTTTGGGCGCCTGAAGGCGCGCGCCGACCTCGTGCTGGTCGAAGGCGCCGGCAGCCCCGCCGAGGTCAATCTGCGCAAGTCCGATATCGCCAATATGGGCTTTGCGCGCAGGGCCGACGTGCCCGTGGTCTTGGTCGGCGACATCGACCGCGGCGGCGTGATCGCACAGTTCGTCGGCATCCAGGCGGTGATCGATCCCGATGATGCCGCGATGATCCAGGGTTTTGTCATCAACAAATTCCGCGGCGATCCGACGCTGTTCGACGACGGCTACCGCCTGATCGAAGCCCGCACCGCGTGGCGCGGCTTTGGCGTACTGCCCTGGTTCGCGCGCGCCGGCGAGCTTCCCGCCGAAGACGCGCTCGGGCTCGGCGACGCGCGCAAGCCCGGCCAGTGCAAGATCGCCTTTCTGGCGCTGTCGCGGATTGCGAATTTCGACGATCTCGATCCGCTGAAGCTCGAACCCGGTGTCGATCTCGTGATGGTGCGGCCGGGCGAAGCCATCCCGGGCGACGCGAAGCTCGTCATCCTGCCCGGCTCGAAATCGACCCGCGGCGATCTCGCCTTCCTGCGCGCGCAAGGCTGGGACATCGATCTGCTGGCGCATCATCGCCGCGGCGGCCACATCCTCGGCCTGTGCGGCGGATATCAGATGCTTGGGCACAGCGTCGCCGACCCTGACGGGATCGAGGGGCTCGCCGGCGAAACGCGCGGGCTCGGGCTTCTCGATGTCACCACCACCATGACCGAACAGAAGACACTGACCCGCGTCAACGCGGTGCATGCTGCGACCCAGCAACCGATCAGCGCCTACGAAATCCACATCGGACGCACCGATGGCCCGGATCTCGCGCGGCCCTTTTCAATGCTTGACGGCGCGCCGGAAGGCGCCGTGTCGAGCGACGGGCGCGTTCACGGCAGCTATCTGCACGGCCTGTTCACCTCGGACGAATTTCGCAAGGCGTTCCTTGCCCAGCTCGATATCCCTGCGGCGGATCAGCCGTACGGCGCGAGGGTCGAGAGCGCGCTCGACGCGCTTGCCGAGCACATCGAGACGCATCTCGATGTCGAAGGCCTGCTCGCTCTGGCACGCTAAACCGACAACGCGGCAGAAAGGCGGGACCATTCGGCCTCGCTGCCCGGCAAGCCCAAACGCAGCCATCCCGGATTTTGCTGAAAAACCCGCGACCAGATCTGCGCGCGGGCAAGCTTCTCCTGCGCGGCCAACGCGTCGCCGGTGTCGAAGAGACGGAACAGCGGCGTGCCGCCGAGCAGCGTCCAGCCCTGCGATCGCGCCGCCGTATCGAGCCTGCCACAGTCGTCCGCCAGCCGCGCAATCGTCGCTGATGCCCAGTCGTGATCGAGCAAGGCGCGCCGCCCGATCGCGATTGCGGCGCCCGAAACCGGCCATGGGCCCGCCATCGCCGCAAGCGCGGCGATATCCGGCTCGCTGCCAACGGCGAAGCCGAGCCGCAAGCCGGCAAGTCCGTAGAACTTTCCGAACGAGCGCAGGATCAGGAGGCCCGGCCGTCCCGCCTCTGGCGCAAGCGAGACGCCGGGTACGGCGTCTGCAAAACTCTCGTCTACGACGAGCCGGCCAACGCGCGGCAGCAGCGCGAGCAGTTCGTGCGGATCATGGTGTCTGCCGTCCGGATTGTTCGGATTGACGACAACGGCAAGATCGCCTCCCGCAAGCGCGCCGAGATCGGAAACCTCGGCAACGTCCCAACCGGCAGCCGACAATAACCCGGCATACTCATTGTAGGTCGGCGCAAGAATCCGCGCCCGCCCGCGCGGCACCAGATGCGGCAGCAATTGAATTGCGGTCTGCGCCCCGCCCATCGCCACGATCGGCGCGTCGGTGCGGTAGACCCGCCGTGCGGCATGATGGAGAGATTCAATGTCGGACCGCGACGGCAACGCGTTCCACTGCCGCGGCTCCACATCAACGAAGGGATAAGGCACCCGATTGATCCCCGTCGACAGATCGATCCAGTCTTCCGCGGCGCCGCCGAAGCGCTGCTGGGCGACATCGAGATTTCCGCCGTGCTCACGCATGCGCCGCTCCTTCACGCCAGCGCCAGCGCCACGAACGCCGCGGCCAGCAGCATCATGGCGTAGCGATAGAGTTTCAGCCCGGTGAGGACGTCGGCGGCAGCCGGATCGCGCGCGCCCTCGTTCAGCCAGGGCTCATCTGCGATGCTGCCGTGATAGATGCGGGGCCCGCTGAGGCGCACATTGAGCGCGCCGGCCATCGCGGCTTCGGGCCAGCCGGCATTCGGCGAGCGATGGCGCCGCGCATCGCGCAACGTGCACGACCAGGCCTGCGAACGATGCGGCGCGAGCAACACGAACAGCAGGCCGGTCAGCCGTGCCGGAATCAGATTGGCGAGATCGTCGATCCGGGCGGCGGCCCAGCCGAACGCCTCGTGCCGCTCGGTGCGATGGCCGATCATCGAGTCCAGCGTGTTGATCGCCTTGTAGCCAAGGATTCCCGGCAGGCCGAACAGCGCGCCCCAGAACACCGGCGCCACGATGCCGTCGGAGGCGTTCTCGGCAAGGCTCTCGATGGTCGCGCGCGCGATGCCGGCGTCGTCGAGCGTTGCCGGATCGCGTCCGACGATCTGCGCGACCGCCGTACGCGCGGCCGCGATGTCGCCGGAGGCAAGCGGATGTGCCACCGCCGCGACATGATCATGCAGCGAGCGTAGTGCGACCAGCGGCCACGCCAGCACACCGACAAGGACGACGTGAACCCATCCGGATGGGAGCAAAGACTGCACGGCCCAACCGAGCGCCGTCGCCAGCGCGATCACCAGGATGGCAGCCGCGACACCAGCCGCGCGACGAAACGCCGGCGGATCGGAGGCCCGGTTCCAGGCGGTATCGACAAGATGGATCAGCCGGCCGAGCCAGGTCACGGGATGGCCGATGCGGGCAAACAGCCAATCCGGCCAGCCGATCAAGGCGTCCACAGCCATCGCCACCGCCATCGCTCCTGCAAAACCCACGCGCCGCTCCTCACCGCGATCCCCCTGATGCGCAAGACGTCGGCCGAGTGCAAGCCCTCCGGGACGGATTTCGGCTTTGTCTTTTGCCGCGATTGGTGGTTAGAGCGTTTTCGAGGCGAAGCGGATACCGGTTCGCAACGGGAGACCAAATGGCCGTCATTCTGATCACCGGCGGGGCCCGGTCCGGAAAAAGCCGGCGCGCCGAATTGCGCGCGCGCAGCTTTCCAGGTCAGCCGGTCTATGTTGCGACCGCCGAGGTGCTCGACGCGGAAATGGATGAGCGCATTGCCAGGCATCGCGCGCGGCGCGGCAATGACTGGATCGAACGCGAGGTGCCGCTCGACCTCGTGGAGGCACTGGCCGAGACCGATGGCGGCGGCGCAAGGCTGGTCGATTGCCTGACGCTCTGGCTGTCCAACCTGCTGCATGCGGAGCGCGACTGGTCGCAGGAAGTCACGCGGCTGGCGGACGCGTTGTCGCGCCAGCGCAGCTCGGTCATCATGGTCACCAACGAGGTTGGCCTCGGCATCGTGCCTGATAACGCACTGGCGCGGACCTTCCGCGACGCCGCAGGTCTCATGAACCAGAGCATTGCCGGCGCGGCAGACGAGGTCGAGTTCGTCGTTGCGGGTCTGCCGATGAAGCTGAAATGAGCAACACGATCGATCCCGCCAAAGGCCCCGCGATGGTCTCGTTCGACGATACGTTTCGCCGGCAACTGCACGAGCTGTTCGTGTGGCGGCGCGACGTGCGCCGCTTCCAAACCGATCCGCTGCCGGATGGTACGATCGAGTGGCTGATCGAGGTCGCCTGCCTCTCGCCATCGGTCGGGCTGAGCCAGCCCTGGCGATTCGTCATTGTCGACGATGCGGCGCGGCGCCGCGCTGTCATCGAGGACTTCAAGACCTGCAACGCCGACGCGTTGCGATCCTATTCCGGTGAGCGTGCGGCGAAATATGCCGCATTGAAACTATCAGGTCTCGAAGAGGCGCCAGGCCATCTGGCCGTGTTCGCCGAGAAGAGCGACCAGATCGGCTCCGGTCTCGGGCGCGCGACGATGCCGGAGACGACAGAATATTCGGTGGTGGCCGCAATCTGTTCGATGTGGCTGGCCGCGCGCGCGGACGGCATCGGGCTCGGCTGGGTCTCGATCTTCAATCCAGGTCGCGTTCACGAGATTCTGGAAATACCTGATACGTGGAAATTCATCGGCTACCTCTGCATCGGTTACCCCCAGGCGGAATGCGACCGTCCGGAGCTCGAGCAGGCCAAGTGGGAATCGCGGCGAGGTCCCGGTGAATTCACCATCCGGCGCTGAACAATCCCCGACCGGCAGCGGCGCCGAGAACAGCGCCGCCCACTGGCGCGCCGACATCGCCTCCCTGGTTTTTCCGCTCCCGGAGCACGGCGCCATCTGCGCGGTGCATCGGGGCGCGCTTCGGACTCTGCTTGGCGCCGACCCGACGCCGGAAGGCTGCCTCGGTTATTTCGCGCGATTTGAAGACGCGTTCAGGGCGGCAGCGAGCGCCAAGATCCTGCGCAAGCGCATCCCCCTTGGAACAAATCTGCATCTTACCAGTCGCGACATCGCTCGAAAGCTGCTAGAAGCCGACCAAATCGAATGTGGAGAACGACCATGAGCCAGTCCCCGGCCGCGCAAACCCAGGTCATGCAATCCCAGGTCACGCATCTGCCGGTCGCCGCCCGACAGGTCGGACGGCTTGCCCAGTCCCTCATGGCGATGACGCTCGGCCTGTTCATCGTCGGCGTGGTCGGCTTCTCGCACATCGACGTGATCCACAACGCCGCGCACGATGTGCGCCATTCCAACGCTTTCCCCTGCCACTGATCTCGTCGGCATGAGCACGTTTCGCTCGATCGTCTTCTCCTCGGTCATTGCCGGATTCATCGTTGGCCTGATCGTCACCGCGGTCCAGCAGTTCGGCACCGTCCCGCTGATCCTCAAGGCCGAGGTCTATGAGAAGGCGGCCGAGCACAAGCACGAAGCCGCCGCGCCACCGCAAGTGACCCTCGTCCACGATCATGCGGAACATGATCATGGCGCCGAGGCGTGGGAGCCGCGCGACGGCCTGGAGCGCAATCTCTATACCGCGGGAGCGAACATCCTGACCGGGATCGGATTTGCGCTGCTGCTTTGCGGCTTCTTTTCGGTCCGCAGCGGCGCGACCGGCGAGCCGATCTCGTGGCACGAAGGCTTGATGTGGGGCCTCGCAGGCTTTGCCGTTTTCACGATTGCGCCGGGCCTTGGGCTGCCGCCTGAACTGCCGGGCGTCCCCGCCGCCCCACTGCTCTCGCGTCAAATCTGGTGGACGACAGCGGTGCTGGCGACATCGGCCGGCCTCGGGCTGATCGTGTTCCGGCGCTCGATGCCGGCCGCGATCGCCGGCGTGGTCCTGATCATGCTGCCGCATTTGATCGGCGCGCCCGAGCTGGAACATGTCGAGACCAACGTGCCCTCGTCATTGTCGCATCAATTCGTGGTCGCGGTCACACTGACCAGCCTGGTGTTCTGGTCCTTGCTCGGCGGCCTGACCAGCGCCGCGTTCGCCTATTTCGACCGGCCCGCATCGGCGTAGCGCCGCTGCCTGACAGCGTGGCCGCTCAGCTCGCCTGCCTGAGCGGCTTGCCGGCCCGCAGCTCCCTGTCCTGCACCAGCACCTTCTCGGCATAGAGCTGGTCGATCTCCTGCCCGGACAGCCCGAGTTCGCCCAGGATCTCCTCATTGTGTTCACCGAGCAGGTCGGCCCTCAGCTCCGTGCGCTGCGGCCATTCCGAGAAGCGCATCGGCGCGCCCGGGATCGCAAATTGGCCGATCCGGGGATCGCTGACATGGCGGACCGTGCCGCGCTCGATCAGATGCGGCTGGGCCATGGCGTCATTCAGTGTCAGCACCGGCGCGCAGGGGATCCGCTCCTGCTCCAGCGCGGCGATCGCCGCATCGCGTGACGGAAACGTCTTGAGCCAGGCTTCGACGATCTCCCCCACCAGCACCCTGTTGTCGGCCCGGGCGCGCGCGGACTCGAACCGCGGATCCTTCTCGAGTTCCGACCGCCCCAGCGCACGGACCATTTGCGGCCATTGATGCGCCAGTGCGCAGATCACGAGAAACTCACCCCGGCCACAGTCGAACACGCCCACCGGGCCGCCATTCGGGTGCAGCGAGCCTTCCCGCTGCGGCACGAAGCTGTCCCCGCGCAGCGAGACCTTCGGCACATTTGCCTCGTGCATGTGGAAGTAGGTGTCGAGCAGCGTCGATTCGATGAACTGCCCTTCTCCGGTCCGCTCGCGGTGGAGCAGCGCAAAGCCGACCGCCATCGCTGCTGCAACGCCGGTCGAGGCGTCCCCGATTGCCACCGGCACCTGCGCCGGCTTCCCATCGGGATCGCCGATCACGCCCGTGATGCCGGCAAAGGCCTGCGCGATGTAGTCGAAGCCGGGCTTGTCGCTCAGCGGCCCGGTCTGTCCGGCGAATGAGATCGAGCACATGACCAGCCGCGGATTGATTTTCCTCAGCGTCTCGTAACCAAGTCCGGCGCGCTCCATCACGCCGGGCGTAAAGTTCTCCACCAGAACGTCGGCCTTGGCGGCGAGCCGGGTCAGGATCTCGCGGCTTTTCTCATGCTTGAAGTCGAGCGCCAGGCTGCGCTTCGAATGATTCTGCTGGAAGAAATACGTGCTCTGCGAGGTGTTCCTGTGCGCGGGATCGCGTGGCTTCAGGCCCTGGAAGCGCGATCGGTCGCCAAACGGAGCGAGCTCGATCTTGATGACGTCGGCGCCGGCTTCGGCCAGCAGACGCGTGCAGGTCGGGCCTGCGACGAACTGGGTGATATCGAGCACGCGATAGCCGGTCAGCATTTTCGGAGGCAGGGTCATCTCAATTGTCCAGTTGTTGCGATTGAAGAGTTTCGGCGGGCGCGTCTCCGCCCGTCCGCCTCGTTCCAAACAGATTGCTGCGGGCCTGCGCGTCGAGCGTCTTGCGCACCGCGCGCCGCCCGACCGAGAGCCCCTTCTGGAGCAGCGGCCGCGCGCGCAGCTCGGCGAACCAGCGCCTGACGTGCGGGACATCGTCGAGCGTGAAACCTTGCGCCTTGTGGGTCATCACCCAGGGAAAGCAGGCGATGTCGGCGATCGAATAGTCGTCGGCGGCGACATAGCCGCTCTCGCCGAGCCGATCATTCAGCACGCCGTAGAGACGGCGCGCCTCGTTGCCGTAGCGCTCGACCGCATAGGGAATCTTGTCCGGCGCATAGAGCGAGAAGTGCCCGTTCTGACCCAGCATTGGCCCGAGCGCGCTCATCTGCCACATCAGCCATTGTTGCACGCGGGTGCGGCCATGCAGGTCGCGCGGAACGAACCTGCCGGTTTTCTCCGCGAGGTAAAGCAGGATCGCCCCGGACTCGAAGATCGTCAGCGGCTCGCCTCCGCCGGGCGGGTCCCTGTCGATCATGACAGGGATCCGGCCATTCGGATTGAGCCTCCGGAATTCGGGCCTGAACTGGTCGCCGCGCGTGATGTTGACCGGCATGACGGTGTACGGCAGCCCGCATTCCTCGAGCATGATCGAGATCTTCCAGCCGTTCGGCGTCGGTGCGAAGTGAAGATCGATCATCGGAGCCTCCGGCACGGCTCAAGCCAGCTGCTTTTCGCGCGACAGCGACAGTCCGGCCTCCTGCAGCCGCCGCTCGAGCATCGGCACCCGGTCGTTGCCCCAGAACTGCTCGCCGCGAAACACGCAGATCGGCACGCCGAAGATATGATCGCCCTGGCTCTCCTGCTGCGCCTCCTCATATTCGCGGCGGCCGTCGCCCTCGAAATAGCTCCGGAATTCAGCGCCGGACATGCCGAGCGACTCGATGAAGCGTTCCACGGCATCGACCTCGTCGACCGCGAGCTCGCGGCGGAAGAACAGCTCGTAGACCAGGCGGCTGTATTCGATCAGACGTCCGTGCTTTTCCGCGAACAGCCCGCCGATCAGCGCCGGCGCGGTATCGAAGATCTTCAGCGGGCCGCGGATGATCTTCTTGTCGCCGCGCTCGTTCGCGGACCGCCGTGCATCCATGTAGGAATACTTGACCTTGTATTCCGAATAGACACTGCGCTGGCCGGAGCCCTTGATCCGGAGCTGGAACGGCCGCCACTGCACCTTGATGTCGAACTTCGTCTCCAGCTCGAACACCGGATCGAATGCCAGCCAGGCATAGGGGCTCTTGTAGTCCGAATACATCTTGAGAATTTCGCGGGACATTGTCTTTCCTTTGTCGATTGTCATTGCGATTGAGCGACGAGCGGGCACTGGCTCTCGGACAGCGGCTGCGCCGCCTCGGATGCCGGAATGACTTTCTCGATGGTGTAGTAGTCCCAGGGCTTCCTGACCTCGCCGGGGGCCTTGATGCTCGCCATGTAGAACGGATGCATCAGCCAGCCATCAGCGCGCACAAAACCGTTCTCGACATACATGTCGTTGACCGGGAGCTTCCGGATCTCGTCGGCGACCTTCAGACCATCGAGCGTCCTGGCGGCAGCGACGGCCTGGAGATAATGCATCGTCCCCGAGTAGACCGCGGCCTGGTCCATGGTCGGCATCGCATGATGCTGCCTGAAGAAGCGCTCCGACCAGGCGCGCGTCTCGTCGGTGCGGTCCCAGTAGAACGGGGTCGCGAAGGTCAGGCCCTGCACATTGGCAATGCCGAGTGCGTGCACGTTGGTGATGTAGGTTAGGGGCACCACGATGTGCTGGCCGCCCTCGGCGATGCCGAACTCCTTGGCCTGCTTCAGGGCATTGGTGGTGTCCTCTGCAGCGGAGATCAGCCAGATCACCTTGGCCTTTGACGCCACCGCCTGCAGCAGGAACGAGCTGAAGTCGGGATTGTTCTGCGGGAAGCGCACCGAGCCCAGCACCTTGCCCCCGGCCGCCTTGATCGCACCCGCCGCGGCATCTTCCATCGCCTTGCCGAAGGAATAGTCGGCCGAGAGAAAGAAGAACGTATCGAGCCCGCGCTCGATCAGCGGCTTCGGCAGCGGCGCCGAAATCGCATAGGCGTTGAGCGACCAGGAGAATGCGGTCGCCGCGCAGGCTTGCTGAGTGATCGCCGGGCTTCCGGTCACGCCGTGGATGACGATCTTGTTGCGCGTCCGCGCCAACTCCTGCACGGCGAGCGCCACGGCGGATTGCGCGACATCGACGACGACGTCGGCACCGCCATTGTCGAACCAGTTGCGGGCTATCGCCGCGCCGACATCGGCTTTCGCCTGGTGATCGCCGGAGATCACCTCGATCGGACGGTCCAGCACCTTGCCGCCGAAATCCTCGACCGCCATCCTGGCGGCGAGCACCGAGCCCGGCCCCATGATGTCGCGATACATCCCCGACATGTCGGTGAGCACGCCGATCCTGACCGGCTGCGCATCCTCAGCCTGTACCGGCGCCAGCATCGCGCTGCCGACCAGCAACGCGATCGCCGCAGCTGTGATTGTTCGTTTCTTCGCCATGACTATCCTCGACGCTCCCGCTTGGGACGGCATGCATGTGCCGGCCTTCTTTGCTTTCAGATGATCCGCCTCGACGTCAGATCGTCGATCCGTTGCCCCGAGAGGCCGAGCAGGCCGCCATAGATCTCCTGATTGTTCTGACCTAGGGTCGGCGCCGGCGCGGTGTATCCCTTGTGCGTTCGTCCCATCTTGATCGGGAACCCGGCGCCGATGACGCGCTGCTCCAGCGGCTCGGTCGGATGCACGACCGACTGCAGCATGTCGCGTGCGCCGAGATGCTCCCACGCGAGGATGTCGTCGATGTCGCGGATCGGGCTCGCGGCGACGTCGCCGCGATTGAGCGCCTCGATCGCCTCGATCGTGGTGCGGCCCAGCGTCCATTCGCCGACGATCGCATCGACGATCGTGTTGTTGGCGACGCGCCAGCCGGTGTTCATGAACTTCGCGTCCGCGGCGAGGTCGAGCCGGTCCATCACACCCAGCAGCGCCAGCCAGTCCTCATTCGTGGCGGCGCCAAGCGCGATCGCGCCGTCGCGCGTGGCATAGGTGTTGAAGGGCGAGAATCGCATGATGCGATTGCCCTGCCGTGGCGCCATCCCCATCTGCGGATAGCAATCCAAGGGCTCGTCGAGCACCAGCGACAGCAGGCAGTCGGCCATCGCGACGTCGACGAACTGGCCTCGTCCCGACATACGTTGCTCGGTCAGCGCGGCGAGAATGCCGGAGACGGCGAAGGCGCCCGTGATGCCGTCAGCGAGCGCGGTGCCGGCCTTGCTTGGGGTGCCGTCGGGTGCACCGGTGATCGACATCAGGCCGGACGCCGCCTGGATCATCAAATCGTAGGCCTTGAGACGCCGGTCGGTGCCAGTCGAGCCGTAGCCGGTCAGCGCGCAATGCACGATCGCGGGGTTGACCTGACGGTTTGCTTCATAGTCGATCCCTAGCCGCTCGGCAGCGCCGGGACGCAGATTCTCGACCAGGATGTCGGACTTGCGCAGCAGCGCATGGAACAGCTCCATGCCTTCCGCCGTCCGCATGTTCAGCGTGATCGACTTCTTGTCGCGGCAGCGCTTCAGATAGGCGAGGCCGAGATCGCTGTCATGCTTGCGGTCGAGCGAGACGCCGTCCTTGCCGAGAAACGGCGGCCCGGTCATGGTGGGATCGCCCTGCTCCGGGGTATCGATACGAATGACCTCTGCGCCGAAGCCCGCCAGCATCAAGGTCGCAAACGGACCTGAATAGAACCGCGTGAGATCGAGAACGCGGACCCCGTTCAGCGCGCCTTGCCTCGTCATCGTCGGGCTCGCCGTCATCCGCAATTTCCCTTCCCGCTTGCCGCCCTGTCGTTGTCTTCATCGTTGACGCGGCGGGCATATAGGTCAAATATTTTCCGATCCGGATTATTGATGCGAAAATGGAATGAATGATGCGCGAGCGACGCCCACGCCGGTTCGAGGTCAGCCTCAAACATCTTCGCGCCGCCAACTCGGTCGCGGTGTATGGCAGCTTCACCGCGGCCGCCGCCGACCTCGGCATGACGCAGTCGGCGGTGAGCCGCCTCGTTCTTCAGCTCGAACGGCAGCTCGGCGTCTCGCTGTTCCTCAGATCGACGCGCAACGTCATCCTGACCGCACCTGGCCGCGAATTCACCGCATCGACGCAGCGCCTGCTCGCCGATCTCGGCGCCCAGGTCGACAACGCCCGCGCGCTCGGCGAGCAGATCAAGGGACGCCTGATCATCTCCTGCCTGTTGTCACTCACGCATCACGTGGTGCCGGAGGCCGTGCTGAAATACAGGAAGGCGCATCCCGGCGTCGAAATCCACCTGCGCGAGGGCCTCGGCAGCGAAGTCTATGAGGATGTCCGCAGCGGCCTCGCCGACTTCGGCGTCGGCAACGTCACCGCGCTCGGCCAGGAGGTCGTCAGCGACGACGCGGTCCAGGAGTCCTGCTTCGCGATCCTGCCGTCGCGCCATCCGCTGCGCAACAAGGCGACGCTGAACCTCCGCGAACTGCGCAACGAAACCTTCGTCTCGCTCCCGACCGGCTCGGGCCTGCGGAAGCAGATCGACAGCGCCGCGACAGCAAGCGGCATCGTGCTCAAGCACAGCACGATCGTCGAGCAGTTCGGCACGCTCTACGATTTCGTCGCAGCCAATGTCGGCATCTCGATCGTTCCCGCCTCGGCGGTGCCGCCGCGCGCCCCGCGCGGCGTGATCGTCAAGCGGCTGGTGTCGCCGCCGCTGGTTCGCAAGATCGGGATCCTGCGGCTGAAGAACCGCCCGCTGACGCCGGCTGCAACCGGATTCCTGGATATCTTCAGGCCGCTGTTCCTGAGCGCGTCACGGCGATAGCCCAAGACTCCCAAGAATCATTTGAGATTCGCGGCGGAGCCTGATTAGGTTCGGCGATGCCGTCTGCTGCCCGCCGCACCCGGCGCGCGTGACGGCGGCAATGCCGAACCGACAGGACCCGACCACCGATGACCAGGACGCGACGGACACGACCGACGATTCGTGACGTCGCTGCCGAGGCCGGCGTCTCCGTCTCAAGCGTCAGCCGCACGCTCAATGGCGGCATCTATACCAGCGCCGAACTGCACGCCCGCATCATGCGCGCGGTGAAGCGTCTGAGCTTCGAGCCCGACCAGGCAGCGCAGGCGCTGCGCTCAGGGGCATCCAACACGATCGGCTGCATGGTGGCCGATTTCTCCAATCCGCACTACACCGGCATGGTGAGCGCGGCGGAGGAGGAATTCCAGCGCGCCGGCTTCCTGCTGATGCTGGCGGCGACCAAGCATGAGGAGGCGCGCGAAGCGGCGTTCCTGTCGGCGGTCCGGCGGCGCCAGATGGATGGCTTGCTGCTGTTCGCCGGCGACAATTCACACAAGGATTTCATGAAGGGGCTGGCCATGCTCGACCTGCCCTGCGTCACCGTCGATCGCGACGTGCCTGATAGCATCGCGGTTCGTGTCGATCACCGCGGCGGCGCGCTGGAGGCGACGCGCTACCTGATCGGCCTCGGCCATCGCCGGATCGCGCTGCTGACCGGAAGCGCCGCGGTGCTGCCGAGCTCGGAGCGGCTCGCGGGCTACCGGCAGGCGCATCAGGAAGCGAAGATCGAGGTCGATCCAACCCTGATCCGTCCGCACATGCAGGGCGCCAACACCGCCTTCAGCTCGGTGTGCCAGCTGCTGCAAATGACAAAACCGCCGACCGCGATCATCTCGCTCGGCACCAGCATGCTGGCCGAGGTTCTGGAGGCGATCACCAGCAACGGCCTACGCTATCCGCAGGACGTATCGATCGTGTGCAGCGGCGACACCGACCTCGCCCGCCACGCGACCCCCGCGATCTCGGCCTTGAGCTGGGACATGAACGAGGTCGGTCGCACCGCCGCGCGGCTGCTGCTGGAGCAGATCCGCGAGCCCGACAAGGCCGGCAGCAGCGCCCCGGTGTTCCTGCCAACGCGCCTCATCCTGCGGCATTCCTGCGCCGCGCCGGCAACGCCCGCGCGCGGCCGGAAGTAACGTTGCGCCGATCAATCGGCCTGCGGTGCGGCCGCGTACTGCGCGTCGGAGACGTGCTCCATCCAGGTCGCGTAGTCGCCATCGAGCGCCTCGTGAATCGCGATATGGCTCATGCCCGTGGTTGACGCCGCGCCGTGCCAGTGTTTCTCGCCCGGCGGAATCCATACCACGTCACCCGGACGGATCAGGCGGATCGGGCCGTCCCAGCTCTGCACATATCCGACCCCGGCGGTGACGTAGAGCGTCTGGCCGAGCGGATGGGTGTGCCAGGCCGTGCGCGCCCCCGGCTCGAAGGTGACCCGTGCGGCCTGCACCCGGGCCGGCGCGGGCGCATTGACGATCGCGTCCGCCCATACCGTGCCGCTGAACCAATCGGCGCTGCCGCGCCGGCTTGCAATCAATCCTGCGCGCTTGATGTCCATCTGTGATCCTTTCATCTTTTCAAACTGGAAACGGTTCCAGTGCTACGTCATTGCGAGAAGCTCGCGACAAAATTGCAAGGCAATTTTGCGCTGTAGCGACGAAGCAATCCATCGTCCCGCATATGCCACGCGATGGATTGCTTCGCTGCGCTCGCAATGACGGAGCGAGACGCCGCCTCAGCGGAGCACAAACCCTTCATAGCCGCGCTGCGCGATCTGCGCGATGCGGTGGCGGTAACCCTGGCCGACATAGGGCATGAACACCCGCGGCTTGCCCGCGATGTTGGCGCCCTGGTACCAGGAATTGGCCTTCGGATAGAGCGTGCGGCTGGCGGCGTCGGCGACATGCGCCATCCAGGCGCGCTCGGCGTCGGGCTCCGGCTCGATCCGCGTCAATCCCTTGGCGCGCATGCTGCCGAGACAGGCCGCGATCCACTCCACATGATTCTCGCAAGCATGGATCACATTGCCGATGACAGAGGGGCTACCCGGCCCGGTCACGACGAACAGGTTCGGAAACCCCGACACCATCAGGCCGAGATAGGCGCTCGGGCCGTCGGCCCAGGCCTCCTTCAGCGTCGCGCCGTCCCGCCCGCGGATCTGCATCGCGGCGAGCGCCCCGGTCATCGCGTCATAGCCCGTCGCGAACACCAGCGCATCCAGCGCGAACGACCGCGTCGCGGTCTCGACGCCGGTCTCGGTGACGGTCTCCAGCGGCTCCGCGCGCAAATCGACCAGCTCGACATGCGGCAGATTATAGGTCGCGAAATACCCGGTATCGATGCAGATGCGTTTGACGCCGAGCGGATAATCCTTCGGTGACAGCGCCTCCGCTGTCGCCCCGTCGTGCACGATGCCGCGGATCTTGTTGCGCACGAAATCGCAGGCGACGTCGTTGACGGCCGCATCGGTCAGGATGTTCGGGTACGCGGTCAGGATGCCGCCGCCGCCCTGCTCCCACAGTTGCTCGTAGCGCGCCCACTGCGCGTCTCGCTCGGGCACCGGTGCGTCGAAGGCATTCGCAGGCACCCGCCCGAACTCCGGCGTCTCGAGGCTCTCGCGATATTTCGCGATCACCGGCTCGGCGGCCGCGATGTCGGCATCGCCTAGCGGCGCGTTGCGTGCCGGCACCGAATAATTCGGCGTGCGCTGGAACACGGTCAGGCGGCTCGCCGCCTTTGCGACCATCGGGATCGTCTGCACGCCCGACGAGCCGGTGCCGATCACGGCAACGCGCAAGCCGGAAAAGTCGATCTCCTGATGCGGCCACTGCCCGGTGTGATAGACCGGTCCGCCAAAGCGTTCGAGGCCCGGAAGCTTGGGCTTGTTGGGCACCGAGAGATTGCCGGTCGCCATCACGCAAGTCGATGCGACGATGCAATCGCCGCGATCGGTGCGCAATGTCCAACTCTCGCCGGCCTCGTCCCAGTCGGCGCTCGTCACGCGGGTGTCGAAGCGGATCAGCGAGCGCAGATCGAACCGGTCGGCGACGCGCTGCGCGTAGCGCAGGATCTCCGGCTGGGCGGCGTACTTCTCACTCCAGCGCCATTCCTGCCGCAGCTCCTCCGACCAGGTGTAAGAATAGAACAGGCTCGGGATGTCGCAGCGCGCGCCCGGATAGCGATTCCAGTACCAGGTGCCGCCGACGTCGGACGCCGCCTCGATGCCGATCACTTTCAGCCCGAGCTCACGCAACCGGTAGATCGCATACAGTCCGCCGAAGCCGGCACCGACCACGACCGCATCGCATTCGGCGACCAGCGGCGGCCTCGCGCCATGGTCCGGGCTCGTCTGCTCCAGTCTGCTCATTTGTCACATCTCTCCGGGCGCAGGAATATTGCCATCGGTGGGAACGCGCGCTAGTCTGGAAACGTTTCCAGACTGGAAGCGCATACGATAATTGTCGCCGGGCGTCAACGCACCGGCCGTCGACCGGGGGAACCGCGCGCACGTCACACGGCGATCAGCGGACAATCAGGGAGTGACTGAGGGATGTTGGACGGATTCTGTCTTCGTGCGTGCCTGGCGGCCGCGGTAACGATCGGCGCGCTGTCGCCGGCGCTGGCGCAGAAGAACTACGGCCCGGGGGTCTCGGATACCGAGATCAAGATCGGCAACATCATGCCCTATAGCGGTCCTGCTTCGGCCTACGGCGCGATCGGCAGGACCGAGGCGGCCTATTTCAGGATGATCAACGACCAGGGCGGCATCAACGGACGCAAGATCAACTTCGTCAGCTATGACGACGGCTTCTCGCCGCCGAAATCGGTCGAGCAGGCGCGCAAGCTGGTCGAGGGCGACGAGGTGCTGCTGGTGTTCCAGCCGCTCGGCACCGCGCCCAATGTCGCGATCCAGAAATATCTCAACGCCAAGAAGGTCCCCCACCTCTTCATCGCATCGGGCGCGACGCGCTTCGGCGATCCCCAGGGCTTTCCCTGGACGATGGGCTGGCAGCCGAACTACCAGAGCGAAGGACGAATCTACGCCAGATACATCCTCGACAAATTCCCGAACGGCAGGATCGCAGTGCTCTGGCAGAACGACGATGCCGGCAAGGATGCGCTCAAGGGGCTGCGCGACGGCCTCGGCGAAAAGGCGAGCAGCATGATCGTCGCCGACAAATCCTACGAGCTGACCGATCCGACGCTGGATTCGCAGATCGTAGCGCTGCGCGCCTCCGGCGCCGACATCCTGTTCACCTGGGCGGCGCCGAAGGGTGCGGCGCAGACCATCAAGAAGGTCGCCGAGCTCGGCTGGAAGCCGACCTTCTTCCTGACCTCGACCGCGACGTCGGTCGCCTCGGTCATGCGCGCCGCCGGCATCGAGCATTCGCAGGGCATCATCTCGGTCGCCTACCTCAAGGATCCGACCGACACGATCTGGAACGACGATCCCGAAACCAGGGAATGGCGGGCGTTCATGGACAAGTACATGCCCGACGGCGACAAGACCAACGGCAATCACGTCTATGGCTACGCCGCCGCGCAAACGCTGGCGCAGGTGCTCAAGCAGTGCGGCGACGATCTCACACGCGAAAACGTGATGAAGCAGGCCACCGGCCTGAAGGACTTCGCGCCGAAGATGATCCTGCCCGGGATCAGGATCAACACCAGCGCGACGGACTTCCGCCCGATCGAACAGTCGCAGCTGATGCGGTTCGAAGGCGAAAGCTGGAAGCTGTTCGGCAACATCATCACCGGCGAGGTCGGCAGCGAATAGTGCGCCTGTGCACACTGTTGAATCCTATCCGACCCGTCATCCTGAGGTGCGAGCCTCTTCGGCGAGCCTCGAAGGATGAATCGGCCACAGTGGGGCCGTGCATCCTTCGAGACGCGCTACGCGCTCCTCAGGATGACGGGGCTAGTGGCGACGCTTTCGCAGGGACGACACCGGGCGGATTGTTCGACAGTTCAGCTCGAGACTCAATTCCCTAGCATCACCCGCCTCTACCCGGCCGGCGTCAGGATCGCCTGCTGTGCCGCATGCCAGCTCGCTTCGTCGGGCGCGCAGAGCAAGCCGCCGGTCAGATTGACCGGCTTGTAGGGCGATCCGTCGAAATGTGCGCTGTAGCCGCCGGCCTCGCGATGCAACAGCCAGCCTGCTGCATGATCCCACGGCATCAGCTTGTTGTAGAACAAGAGATGGCAATGGCCGGACGCCGCCATGCGATACTCGTGCGCGGCACATCTGAGCCAGGCGCTGGCGCCCAGCCTGGATAGATTGCCGGCGACAGTTCCGCGCAGCGGCTCGGGCAGGAAGTTGACGCCGACCACCGCGTCCATCTGCTTGACCGGCACCGCCGGAGCGACCTTCAAATCATGCCGCCTGCCGTCCGGCATCTCGAGCCAGGCGCCCTCGCCGCGCAGCGCGAACGCGGTGTCGTTGCAGACAGGGTCATGGATCGCGCCGAATACGATCTCGCCGCGCATCGTGGCGGCCACCATGGAGCCGAACAGCGGCAGGCTCGAGGTGAAATTTCGCGTGCCGTCGATCGGATCGACGATGAAGGCGAGCTCCGCGGTTCCAACCAGATCGAGCGCGGCCGGATCGCGTGCCGTGCCTTCCTCGCCGATCACGACGGCATTCGGAAACGCCCGGAGCAGCGCGGCCGAGATCGCCTGCTCGGCAAGTTCATCGGCCTCGGTCACCACGTCGAATGCCGACGTCTTGGTACGGACCTCGATCTCTCGGACGCGGCGGAACCGCGGCATCATCTCGGTGCGGCCGACCTCGGCGAGGATGTTTCCGATGTTCAGTGCATCGGCATGGGACAGTTTCACGCGGCATTCTCCTGCGTTGCACCGCCATCCTATCGCAGGATCATGACCGCGCGGCAATCACCGGCGCTGGTTGTAGACATCGATGCAGACGGCGCCCAGCAGCACGAGGCCCTTGATCACCTGCTGATAATCGATGCCGATGCCGAGGATCGACATGCCGTTGTTCATCACGCCCATGATCATGGCGCCGACCACCGCGCCGCCGACCCGGCCGACGCCGCCATAGGCCGAGGCGCCACCGATGAAGCAGGCGGCGATCACGTCGAGCTCGAAGCCGAGGCCTGCCTTCGGCGTCGCAGTGTTGAGCCGGGCTGCGAACACCAGCCCGGCAAGCGCCGCCAGCACGCCCATGTTGACGAAGGTGAAGAAGGTCAGCCGCTCGGTCTTGACGCCCGACAGCTTCGCGGCCTTGGCGTTGCCGCCAACCGCATAGATCTGCCGGCCGATCACGGTCCGCCGCGTGACAAACCCGTACAGCGCGATCAGCACCGTCATGATGACGAGCACGTTCGGCAGGCCGCGATGCGAGGCGATCAGATAGGTGAAGTAGAGCACCGCGCCCGCCAGCGCGATGCTCTTGGCGATGAAGAACGCGTAGGGCTCGACCTCGATGCCGTGCGACTGCTCGCGCGCCCGGCTCTTGGCGCTCGCCAGCACCATCGCGAACGCCAGTACGACGCCGATCAAGAGCGAGGTCGGATAGAGCGTGCCGGCGCTCGGAAACAGCTCGGGGATGAAGCCCGACGACAGCTTCTGGAAGGTCGGCGGAAACGGCCCGACCGAGCGGCCCTGCAGCACCGCGAGCGCAAGGCCCTTGAACACCAGCATGCCCGCCAGCGTCACGATGAAGGACGGAATCTTGAAATAGGCGACCCAGTAGCCCTGCGCCGCGCCGATCGCGGCACCGACCAGAAGACAGACGATGAAGGCGGTCGGATAGTCGACATGGTAGGTCACCATCAGCACCGCCGCGACCGCGCCGACGAATCCGGCGACCGAACCGACCGAAAGGTCGATATGCCCGGTGACAATCACCAGCAGCATGCCGAGCGCCATGATCACGATGTAGCTGTTCTGCAGCACGAGGTTGGTGAGATTGACCGGCTGCAACAGCGTGCCGTCGGTCACGATCTCGAAGAACAGCATGATCGCGAGCAGCGACAGCAGCATGCCGTAGTTGCGCAGATTGTTCTTGATGAAGCCGGAATGCTTCGGAGTCTCGGGAAGTGATACCGTCTTGTCGGTCATTGTGCTCCGCCTCCCGCCCGCGCCTCACTGGCAGGGGCGCCGTTCCCGGACATCCTGACATTGCGCATGATGGCGCGCATGATCTTCTCCTGCGTCGCGTCGCCCTTCGCGAACTCGCCGACGAAGGCGCCGTCGTTCATCACGCAGATCCGGTCGCAGATGCCGAGCAATTCCGGCATTTCCGACGAGATCACCACGACGCCCTTGCCGGCGTCCGCGAGCTCGTTGATGATACAATAAATCTCGTATTTTGCCCCGACGTCGATGCCGCGGGTCGGCTCGTCTAGAAGCAGCACCTGTGGATCGGTCATCAGCCATTTCGACAGCACGACCTTCTGCTGGTTGCCGCCCGAGAGCTGTCCGGCCTCCTGATAGACGTCGGAACAGCGGATCCGCATCCGGTTGCGATAATCGCTCGCGGCCTTCAGCTCGACGACATCGTCGATCACGCCGCGATCCGACACCTGGCGAAGGCTCGCCAGCGTCACGTTCTTGCGGACGTCGTCGGCGAGGATCAACCCGAGCTGCTTGCGGTCCTCGGTGACATAGGCGAGGCCGGCATTGATCGCAGCCGGCACGCTGGCGAGGTCCGCCTCGCGTCCGTCAAGGCTGATCCTGCCGGAGATATTGTAGCCCCAGGCCCTGCCGAACAGGCTCATGGCGAACTCGGTGCGGCCGGCGCCCATCAGGCCGGCGATACCGACCACCTCGCCGCGGCGCACCCTGAAATCGACGTTCTTGATCACCTGCCGGGCGGTGTGCAGCGGGTGATAGACCGACCAGTTCTCCACCGTCATCACGGGATCGCCGATCGCAACGTTTCGCTCCGGGAAGCGATGCGCGAGATCGCGGTTGACCATGCTGCGGATGATGCGGTCCTCGTCGACCCGCTCGGTTCGGCAATCGATGCTATCGACGGTGCGGCCGTCGCGCAGCACCGTGATCCGGTCGGCGACGCGCGCGACTTCGTTCAGCTTGTGCGAGATCAGGATCGAGGCGATGCCCTGCTCGCGGAACACCAGCAGCCGGTCCAGCAGCGCAGCGCTGTCGGCCTCGTTGAGGCTCGCGGTCGGCTCGTCCAGGATCAGGAGCCGCACCTTCTTCGACAGTGCCTTGGCGATCTCGACCAGCTGCTGCTTGCCGACGCCGAGATCGGTGATCAGCGTATCCGGCGATTCCCGCAGGCCGACCTGCGCCAGCAGCTCTGCCGTCCGCCGGTACACCGCATTGCGGTCCACCACCCCGAACCGCGACGGCGCGCGCGACAGGAAGATGTTTTCGGCGATCGACATCAGCGGGATCAGCGCCAGTTCCTGGTGGATGATGATGATCCCCAGCGCCTCGGAGTCGTTGATATCGCGGAACCGGCGCTCCTCGCCGTCGAACAGGATCGACCCTTCGTAGCTGCCGGCGGGATAGACCCCGCTCAGCACCTTCATCAGGGTCGACTTGCCCGCGCCGTTCTCGCCGACCAGCGCATGGATCTGCCCGGCTTCCACGGTGAGGCTGACGTCGCGCAATGCCTGCACGCCGGCAAAGCTCTTGCTGACGTTACGCATCTCAAGCATCGCCGTCATCGCATCATGTCCCGCAACGTCACTCGGCCTCGGCGCTATCAGTCCCGTTCACCTGCCCCTAGTCGAATTGCGAGCGCTTGTAGTAGCCGCTGTCAATCAGGACTTTCTCCCAATTGGTCTTATCCACCACGACTGGCTTGAGCAGATAGGACGGAACCACCTTGACCCCGTTGTTGTAGGTCTTGGTGTCGTTGACGGTGACCTCCTTCTTGCTCAGCACGGCATCGACCATGTCGGCCGTGACCTCGGCGAGATCGCGGGTGTCCTTGAAGATGGTCGAGTATTGCTCGCCGCGCAGCATCGCCTTGATCGAGGGCACTTCAGCGTCCTGGCCACTGATGAACGGCATCGGCTGATCCTTGCTGCCGTAGCCGACCCCCTTCAGCGAGGAGATGATGCCGATCGACAGGCCGTCATAGGGCGACAGCACCGCGTCGACGCGCTTCTTGCCGTAAAAGGCGCTGAGCAGATTGTCCATCCGCGCCTGCGCGGTGGCGCCGTCCCAGCGCAAGGTCGCGACCTTGCCCATGCCCATCTGGCCGCTCGCGACCACGAGCTTGCCGCTGTCGATATAGGGCTTCAGCACCGACATCGCGCCGTCATAGAAGAAATAGGCATTGTTGTCGTCGGGCGAGCCGCCGAACAGCTCGATGTTGAAGGGCCCCTTCCCGTCCTTCAACCCGAGCGCATTCACGATCGAGCTCGCCTGCAGCACGCCGACCTGGAAATTGTCGAAGGTCGCGTAATAGTCGACGTTCGGCGTGTCCCGGATCAGGCGGTCATAGGCGATCACCGTGATGCCTTGCGCCTTGGCCTGCTTCAGCGCATCGGACAACGTGGTGCCGTCGATCGCCGCAATGACCAGAACCTTGGCGCCCTTGGTCACCATGTTCTCGACCTGGGAGAGCTGGTTCGGGATATCGTCGTCGGCATATTGCAAGTCGGTGCCGTAGCCGCGTTCCTTCAGTACCTTGACGATGTTGTTTCCGTCGTCGATCCAGCGCGCCGAGGATTTGGTCGGCATCGCGATCCCGACGGTCGGCTTGGCCTGGGCCATCGCGTCGCGATCGGACACCGTCGCGGCAAGGCCGGCCAGCGCGAGCGCGAGCGCGAACAAGGTGGTCTTCAATTTGAACATGCTTCACTCCCTTGGTTTTTTTGAGTTGGGGTACCGTACCGTGGACAGCGTCAATCGCCGGCTATCATTCGTGGGTTCGCTGCAGATCTACGGCGACGTCGGATCGGCGCCGGGGCCGTGACGAACCGAAATTGCGGAATGTCGATTGAACCCGTCAACAGCGCCAATGTCCGCACGACCAGTCGATCCTGCAATGCCGGGTTCATCCGCAATTCATGTCGTGCGACGAACGAGGCGCAGGAATGACGTGGGGATCATGGGGCGCCTGTCTCCCGGAATCGCTGGCGAGCGCTGGCCTCCGCCAGAACTTCTGGCGGTGCGGCACCTTGCTTCTGGCAACCTTTGGTGGACGTTGCCCCCACCATATTGATGCAAGCGCCAGCCGGTCATTTATTTAAGCATATGAATAAATTGACCGGAGGTCGGCGGACCATAGGGCGTTGTCTCCCGGAATTGTTGACAAGCTCCGCAGACCGCTGGGGTCCGGCGGGGATTTTCGCAACCTTTGGTCAGATTGTGCCTCTACTATGCGATGGACGCAAGTACCATTTATTTCACTGAATGAATAAATTAACCGAACCGCCGCGCGACACCGGCAGCCGCCTTCAGGCGTCGATCTCCGAGAGATCATCGACGACCAGCAGGGCTCCGGCAAAATCATCGTCGCTGAAATAGGTGCTGCGGGTGATGACCACGGGGATGCCGGCCCCAGCGGCGGCGGCGAGACCGTTGCCGGAATCCTCGACCGCGATGCAATCCGCCGGTCCGAGCCCCAGCCGCGCCAGGACCTCTACATAGACGTCCGGCGCCGGCTTCTTCCGCGGCACGTCGTCGCCGGCAACGATCGCCTCGAACAGATCGGCCCAGTCGAGCCCCAACCCAACCGACAGCAGCGCGTCGATATTGCCATGCGAGGTCGTCGTGGCGATCGCCAGCCGTTGGCCGCGGCTGCGCGCGCCGGCAAGCCAGGCCCTTACGCCCGGCCGCAACGGGCAGCCGCCCGCCGCGATCAGCGCGGCATAGCGCGCGGTCTTGATCCGGTGCAGGTCGGCGATGTCCGCGAAGGTCAGCAACGGAACCGCGTTGCGCTGATCGAAGGCGCGGATGCGCTCCTTGCCTCCGGCGACCCGAAGCAGCCGCGCGTAGGTGACCTGGTCCCAGAACCAATCGAGGCCAGCCTCGGCGAACGCCTCATTGAAGGCGCGGCGGTGCACCTCCTCGGTCTCGGCGAGCGTGCCGTCGACATCGAAGATCAAGGCACGGGCGCCCGCAATGATGTCGCGCATCCCGGCGCTCCGGATCGCTGCGAGCGCCTGGTTCATCACCCCTCGCCCGCCGCGCCGGTCGCCTTCGCGAACACGCGGCTGGCAAGCACGTCGCCGGCCTCGATCGACATTACGTCGTCGGCCGTGAGCGTGCGGTCGAGCTTGGCCACGATCCGGTTGGCCTGGCGCAGCCGGATGCGGTCGAGCGCGTTGCGGATCGAGCGTGCATTGGAAAACAGCGGCTGTTCCTTGCGGATGCCGATGTACCGGGTGAAGGCCTCGCGTGCTTCCGGGGAGAAACGATAATTCTGCTGCTGCAACATCAGCTCGGCGATCCAGAGCAGTTCGCCGTCGGAATAGTCCGGGAAGTCGATGTGATGCGCGATGCGGGAGCGGAACCCCGGATTGCTCTGGAAGAACTTCTCCATGCGGTCGCCGTAGCCGGCCAGGATCACCACCAGATCCTCACGCTGCGCTTCCATGATCTGCAGCAGGATCTCGATCGCCTCCTGCCCGTAGTCGCGCTCGTTCTCGGGGCGGTACAGGTAATAGGCCTCGTCGATGAACAGCACGCCGCCCATCGCCTTCTTCAAGATCTCTTTCGTCTTCGGCGCGGTGTGACCGATATATTGCCCGACGAGATCGTCGCGCGTGACGCTGATGACGTGGCCGCGGCGCACGAAGCCGAGCTTGTGCAGGATACCGGCCATCCGCAGCGCGACCGTGGTCTTGCCGGTGCCGGGATTGCCGGTGAACGACATGTGCAGGGTCGGGAATGTCGTCGCCAGCGCCATCTTCTGCCTGATGCGTTCGACCAGCAGCAGCGAGGCGATCTCCCGGATCCGGGTCTTCACCGGCTTGAGGCCGATCAATTCGGAATCGAGCTGGTCGAGCACGTCGCCGATGCCGAGGTCGGCGAACTCATGCCGGAGGTCGATGGTCTCGGGCGGCGTCTCGCGGATTTGTTCTTGCGCTTGCGTCATCATCCTCTCGCTTTGAAAAAGGCTCCGTCGCCGCGGCGGCGACGACGGAGAAGTGCATCCGGACCAGGACGGTCGAGGGAGCAATCCGCCTGGCTTACAAGCCGGACGCGGTCACTGATCGGCGTAGCGCTCGCCCTCGGGGCGACCAGCCGCATAGGAATGCGTCGCGTAACGCAGGTTGCGTCCGGTACCTTCCGCACGATCGAGCCGGAAGCCGGGTTCCTCGCGCGGCCGGTCGACGATGAAGGAAAGCCGCACCGACTCCCAGCCATGGCCGGAATCGAAGCCGGAGATCCGGATGTAGCGGTCGCCATAGACCCGCCGGCAGTCTGCGAGCTCCTTCATGATGCCGGCCGCATCGCGCAGGTCGAACATCGGCAGGCCCCACATGTCCCAATAGGTGTTGCGGGGATGCGGGTCGTCGGTGAACTCGATGTTCACCGCCCAGCCCTTGTCGAGGCAGTATTGCACCTGCGCGGCGATCTGCTCATCGGTGAGATCGGGCAGGAAAGAAAAGCAACCTTGGGTCACGCGCATGAGAAACTCCTGTCAGACTGCTATGCTCGGCGTGGGAACGAAATCGGGGGCATCGGTCGATTCGTAGTTGAAGGTGACGTCCTTCCAGACGTCGAGCGCCTCGCGCAGCGGCGTGCAGGTCTGCGCCGCCTTGGCCAGGATCTCCGGCCCCTCATGGACGTAGTCGCGTCCCTCGTTGCGGGCGAGGATCATGGCTTCCAGCGCGACGCGGTTGGCGGTGGCGCCGGCCTGGATCCCGCGGGGATGGCCGATCGTGCCGCCGCCGAATTGCAGCACGACGTCCTCGCCGAGCAGGTCGAGCAGCTGGTGCATCTGGCCGGCATGAATGCCGCCGGAGGCCACCGGCATCAGCTTGTTGAGGCTCGCCCAGTTCTGGTCGAAGAACACGCCGTGCTCGAGCTGCATCGGGTTGAAGTCCTCGCGGCAGATATCGTAGTAGCCGCGCGTGGTGTTCGGATCGCCCTCGAGCTTGCCGACCACCGTGCCGGCATGGATGTGGTCGACACCGGCCAATCGCATCCATTTCGCGATCACGCGGAACGAGACGCCATGGCTGCGCTGCCGCGTGTAGGTCGAATGGCCTGCCCGATGCAGATGCAGGATCATGTTGTTCCTGCGCGCCCACTTCGCCATCGACTGGATCGCGGTGTAGCCGATCACGAGGTCGATCATGACGATGTTGGAGCCGAGCTCATGGGCGAACTCGGCGCGCTCGTACATGTCCTCCATGGTCGCCGCGGTGACGTTGAGATAAGTGCCCTTGATCTCGCCGGTAGCGGCCTGTGCGCGGTTGACCGCCTCCATGCAGTATAGGAAGCGCTCGCGCCAGTGCATGAAGGGCTGCGAGTTGATGTTCTCGTCGTCCTTGGTGAAGTCGAGCCCGCCCTTCAGCGCTTCATAGACAACACGGCCATAGTTGCGGCCGGACAGGCCGAGCTTCGGCTTCACGGTGGCGCCGAGCAAGGGACGGCCGAACTTGTCGAGCCGCTCGCGCTCCACCACGATGCCGGTCGCCGGGCCCTGGAACGTCTTCACATAGGCGATCGGCAGCCGCATGTCCTCGAGCCGCAGCGCCTTCAGCGGCTTGAAGCCGAACACGTTGCCGATGATCGAGGCGGTCAGGTTCGAGATCGAGCCCGGCTCGAACAGGTCGAGATCATAGGCGATATAGGCGAAGTAGCTGCCCGGCGAGTTCGGCACCGGATCGACGCGATAGCACTTCGCCCGGTACTTCTCTGCGGCGGTCAGCCGATCGGTCCACACCACGGTCCAGGTCGCAGTCGAGGATTCGCCCGCCACCGCCGCGCAGGCTTCGGTCGGATCGACGCCGTCCTGCGGCGTGACGCGGAACAAGGCGATGACGTCGGTGTCCTTGGGCTCGTAGTTCGGCTCCCAATAGCCCATCCGCTTGTATTCCATCACGCCGGACTTGTAGCGATCCTTGCCACGCACCGTGATCGACTGCTGTATGTTCATCTCAATCTCCTTGTCGTCGTTCGCCGCCATTTGCTCAGGCGGCCTGGGTGATCTTTCCAATCTGCGGATCGAGTGCACCGGCGCGATAGCGTCGGGCCATCTCCGGCAGTGCAACCACCTTGATCCGGGCGGCATTGCCGGCCGTGCCGAACTGCTCGAAGCGGTCACGGCAGAGTTCGCGCAGCGCATCCATCGCCGGCTTGAGGAATTTGCGCGGATCGAACTCGCTCTTCGACTGCACGGCGACCTTGCGGAACGCCGCGGCCATAGCCAGCCGGCAATCGGTGTCGATGTTGACCTTGCGCACGCCGTGCTTGATGCCGCGGACGATCTCCTCGACCGGCACGCCCCAGGTCTGCGGCATCTCGCCGCCGAACTGGTTGAACATGTCCTGCAGCGGTTGCGGCACCGAGGACGAGCCGTGCATCACCAGATGCGTGTTGGGCAAGCGCGCGTGAATCTCCTCGACCACGCGCATCGCCAGGATCTCGCCGTCGGGCCGTCGCGTGAACTTGTAGGCGCCGTGCGAGGTGCCCATCGCGATCGCGAGCGCATCGACCTTGGTGGCGCGGACGAAATCAACCGCCTGGTCCGGGTTGGTGAGCAGCTGATCGTGGCTGATCTTTCCTTCGACGCCGTGACCATCCTCCTGCTCGCCGCCGCCATGTTCGAGCGAGCCGAGCACGCCGAGCTCGCCTTCGACCGACGCGCCGACCCAGTGCGCCATGTCGACCACCCGGCGGGTGATATCGACATTGTAGTCGTAGTCGGCCGCGGTCTTGGCGTCGGCCTTGAGCGAGCCGTCCATCATGACGGAGGTGAAGCCGTAGCGGATCGCGGTGGCGCAGGTCGCCTCCTCGTTGCCGTGATCGAGATGCAGGCAGAGCGGGATCTGCGGATACATCTCCTCCAGCGCATCGATCATCTTCGCCAGCATGATGTCGTTGGCGTAGGACCGCGCGCCGCGCGAGGCCTGGATGATGACAGGCGCATCGCAGGAAGCCGCGGCCTCCATGATGGCGAGGCCCTGCTCCATGTTGTTGATGTTGAAGGCCGGCACGCCGTAGCCGCGTTCGGCGGCGTGGTCCAGCAATTGCCTCAGGGTTATCCGCGCCATAGTGGCGTCCTCCTTTCAATCCGCTCGTTGTATGAGCTGCTTTGCCGCGGCTGCGATCGCCGCCGGCGTGATACCGAATTCGCGGTACAGCACGTCGGCCGGCGCCGAAGCGCCGAAGCCGCTCATGCCGACGAATACGCCGTCGTCGCCGAGCCAGCGCGCCCAGTCGCCCTCGACGGCGGCTTCCACGCCGACGCGCGGCGCACTGCCCAGCACCTCGGCGCGATAGTCGCGCGGCTGCTGGCGGAACAGGTCGAAGCACGGGGCCGAGACGACCGCGGCCTTCACCCCTGCTTCCGCCAGCAGCTTTGCGGCTTCGAGCGCGATCGACACCTCTGAACCCGTTGCAATCAGGGTGACGTCACGCCCGAAGGCCGGCTCGACGAGAACGTAGGCGCCGAGCGCGACCTGGTTGTCCTTGCTGCCGTCGCGAACCGTCGGCAGCGCCTGCCGCGACAGGCAGAGGATCGACGGCGCGGTCTCTGCCTTCAACGCGCAGTCCCAGGCCTCCGCCGTCTCGACCGCATCGGCCGGGCGGAACACCAGCACGTTCGGGATCGCCCGCAGCGCCGCCAGATGCTCGACCGGCTGATGTGTCGGGCCGTCTTCGCCGAGCCCGATCGAATCGTGGGTCATCACATGGATGACGCGGATGCCCATCAATGCTGCGAGCCGGATCGCCGGCCGGCTGTAATCGGCGAAGCTGAGGAAGGTGCCGCCATAGGGGATGAATCCGCCATGCAGCGCGATGCCGTTCATCGCGGCCGCCATGCCGTGCTCGCGGATGCCGTAGTGGATGTAGCTGCCGTCGAGTGTTTCCGGCCGCACCGAAACCTGAGACTTCGCCAGTGTCAGGTTGGAGTGCGTGAGGTCGGCCGAGCCGCCCAGGAGATTTGGCAATGCCTCCGCGATCACATCGATGACCTGCTGCGAGGCCTGCCGCGTGGCGAGCTTCGGCCGCTCGGTCGCGAACCGCTCCACGAGCTTGGCCATCGCCTCGACGTAGGCACAGGGTAACTTCCGATTCAGCGCGTCGTGGAATGCAGACCTTTCGCCTCTGTCGGCCTTGCAGGCGCTGCGCGAGCGCTCGATCCAGGCCCGCCTTGCGTCGCGACCGCGGCCGCCGAGTTCGCGCCACTCCGCCAGCACCGCATCGGGGATTTCGAATGCCGGATACGGCCAGCGCAGTGCGGCGCGGGTCTTCGCCGTCTCATCAGTGCCGAGCGGCGCGCCGTGCACCTTCTCGCTGCCCTGCCGGTTCGGCGCACCGAACCCGATCACCGTGCGGCAGGCGATCAGCGACGGACGGTCGCTCGCGCGTGCCTGCCTGATCGCCGCAGAGATCGCCTGCGGATCGTGACCGTCGATACGGCAGACGTTCCAGCCGCTGGCCGCAAACCGCGCCGTCTGGTCATCCGAGCAGGACAGCGACGTGGCGCCGTCGATCGAGATCCGGTTGTCGTCGAACAGCACGATCAGCCGGTTCAGTCGCAAATGGCCGGCGAGCGAGATAGCCTCATGGCTGAGGCCTTCCATCAGGCAACCATCGCCGGCGATCACGTAGGTGTAGTGATCGACCAGATCGTCGCCGAAGCGTGCGTTCATCAAGCGCTCGGCGAGCGCCATGCCGACCGCGGTCGCGATCCCCTGCCCGAGCGGCCCGGTCGTGGTCTCGACACCGGGCGTGTGGCCATACTCGGGATGCCCCGGGGTTTGCGATCCCCATTGCCGGAACGCCTTGAGCTGATCGAGCGTCATGCGCTCGTAGCCGGTCAAATAGAGCAGCGCATAGAGCAGCATCGAGCCGTGCCCGGCCGACAGCACGAAGCGGTCGCGGTCGGGCCAGGCCGGATCGGCCGGGTCGAACTTCAGGAAGTCGGTGAACAGCACGGTCGCGACATCGGCCATGCCCATCGGCATGCCGGGATGGCCGGACTTCGCCTGCTCCACCGCGTCGATGGCGAGGAAGCGGATGGCGTTGGCCATCTCGTCGCGGCTGACGTCGGGCCGGCTGGCAACGGACGCAAGTGCGGTCATATCGTTCGCCTCTTTCGTTCGATCAGTTGCAGGATCAGCGGGGTCAGGATCAGCTGCATCGCGAGATCGAGCTTGGCGCCATGAATCACGATCGAATTGGCGCGCGACATAAAGCTGTTCGGGATCATCGAGAGCAGATAGGGAAAATCGATGCCACGCGGGTTCTTCAACCGGATCACGACCATCGATTCATCCGGCGTCGGGATCCAGCGCGCGATGAACGGGTTCGACGTGTCGACCGTCGGGACGCGCTGGAAGTTGATGTCGGTCTCGCTGAATTGCGGACAGATGTAGTTCACATAGTCCGGCATGCGGCGCAGGATGGTGTCGGTCACCGCCTCGGTGGAGTAGCCGCGATGGCTGCGGTCGCG
This sequence comes from Bradyrhizobium sp. ma5, assembly GCF_042258955.1. NCBI lineage: Bacteria > Pseudomonadati > Pseudomonadota > Alphaproteobacteria > Hyphomicrobiales > Nitrobacteraceae > Bradyrhizobium > Bradyrhizobium sp. ma5. Next base: position 3,338,864 of record NZ_CP170156.1, on the reverse strand, counting down.
ATGCAGCTTCTGGATCCATTCGAGGTTGATCACCGGCACGACGCCGATCTTGAGGTCGGCGTGTTGCGCGACATTCACCTTGTCGGTGACCACAGCGCCGTGCAGGCCCTCGTAGAACAGCAGGTCGGAATTCTCCGGTAACGCTTCCCACGCGGTGAAGGTGCCGGGCTTGGCGCCGTAGAGCCGCGATTCCTCCTCGTCATGCACATAGTGCCGCGTCGTTCCGCTGCCGGTCTCGGCATAGTCGCTGAACAGCCTCTCCAGCTCCTCGAACAGATTGGTCTCGGGGCTGAAATGACTGAAATGCTTGTCGCCGCGCTCGGCCTTCTCCAGCATCTGGCTGCGCATCTCGGCGCGGTCGTAGCGATGGAACGCGTCGCCCTCGATGTAGGCCGCGACCACATTCTCGCGGCGGAAGATGTTTTCGAACGTCTTCTTTACCGAGGTGGTGCCGGCGCCGGACGAGCCGGTGATCGAGATGATGGGATGTCGACGAGACATGCGCTCCCCCTCAGCGGAACAGGCCGCGCCGCGCGAACAGCGGGGCATCGCTGCTCTCGAACAACGGCTCGACGGTCAGGTGGATCGCATCGACGTCGCGCACGGCGCGCGCCGATCCCATGATCAGCGGCACGCGCTGATGCGGCGTACGTGCCGAGAGATCGAGAATGCGCGACCGGCCGCTCGAGGCGGCACCGCCTGCCCATTCCATGATCAGCGCGATCGGGTGCGCCTCATACAGCAGGCGCAGCCGGCCTTCGCGGTAGCCCTGGCGCGCATCCGCCGGATACAGGAACACGCCGCCGCGCATCAGGATGCGGTAGGCCTCGGCCACCAGCGAGCCGATCCAGCGCATGTTGAAGTCCTGGCCGCGCTCGCCGTTCACGCCGGCAAGGCACTCGTCGATATAGTTGCGCACCGGGCCGCTCCAGTGCCGCCGGTTCGAGGCGTTGATGGCGAACTCCGACGCGTCTTGCGGCACCCGCAGCTCACGCGCAGTCAGGACGAACTCGCCGGTTCGCGGGTCCAGCGTGAAACAGTCGACGCACTTGTCGAGCGCCAGCACCAGCACGGTCTGCGGACCGTAGATGAAGCAGCCTGCGGCACATTGCGCCGTGCCGGGCTCGAAGAAGGTCGAGAGGATGTCGTTGCCCTTCGGCCGGATCGAGAAGATCGTGCCGATCGAGATGTTGTTTTCGAGATTGGCCGATCCATCGAGCGGATCGATCGCGACACAGAGCGGCGCACCGATATCGAGCGTCTCCGGGAGCTCGACCTCCTCCGACAGCACAGCGGCGACCGGAGCAGTGCGCAACGCGTTGCGCATCAGGCCGTCGGCGGCGATGTCGATGGTCTTCTGACGATCGCCGTCGGGGTTGACGCCGCCGCTCTCGCCGCCGATGCCGGCAAGCGGTCCGGCGGCGATGATGCGCGAGAGCTCGATCGCGGCGCCGGCAAGGGCTTCGATCACCGCAACGGTCGCGGCGCGCAGCGGGTTATGCTGCGTCGGCCAATCCAGATGGGCATGCAATGCAGGACGAATCTCCACCGGCCTCTCCCTTGATCGCGCCCTCTGTCCCGAGGTGTCGAGAGGCGACCTCAGGGGAGTCGCCTTGGCCGTATCAACGCGCGAATTGCCCAATTAGGGAAATTTCATTATCTTTGGTCTGGGCAAAGTATTTCTTATGGAGCTTGTGATGGCCGGGAACTTCTCGCGGGACCTCACCATCCGCCAGCTGCGCGCGCTGTCGGCCGTGCACGGAGCCGGCTCGATCACGTCGGCAGCCAACCAGTTGAACCTGACGCAGCCGGCGGTGACGCTGCAGCTCCGCAACCTGCAGGCACTCGCGGGATTGCCGCTGATCCAGCGCACCGCCGACGGCATGGCACTGACGGATGCCGGCGCGCATGTGCTGGCGCTCATCGAGCGGATCGAGGCGGCGCTGAAGGACTGCGAGCAGTCGCTCGACATGATCGCAGGCCGCAGCGGCGGCCGCGTTGCGATGGGCGCGGTCTCGACCGCGAAGTACTTCGTGCCGTTCGCGATCGCGGCGTTCTCGCGGCGCTTTCCCAAGATCGAGGTGACGCTCAGGATCGGCAACCGCGAGGAAATCCGCGACGCGCTGCGCGGCTACGATCTCGACATCGCGGTGATGGGCCGGCCGCCGGCCGATGTCGAAGTCGAGATGAAGCCGCTCGGCCGGCATCCGCACTTCATCATCGCCGCACCCGATCATCGGCTGGCGCGGCGGCGGCACGTCGCGACATCGGAGCTCGCCAATGAAACCTTCATCACCCGCGAGCAGGGATCCGGCACGCGGATGCTGATGCAGCAATATTTCGAGCGGGTCGGGCTGGAGCCGAAGCTCGGCATGGCGATGGACAGCAACGAGACCATCAAGCAGGCGGTCATGGCCGGGCTCGGCATCGCCTTCATTTCCCAGCACACGGTGTTCCATGAACTGGAAGATGGCCGGCTGGTGGTGCTCAAGGTGAAGGGCCTGCCGATCGTCCGGCAGTGGCACGCCATCAGGCGTACCGACAAGATCCTGCTGCCGCCCGCCCAGGCCATGCTGGACTTCCTGGGCAAGGAGGGCTGGCGCTACCTCCCGAATTCGCGCTGACGTTGCGACACCCGTTCGATCGAAAAAATCGAGTTAACGCCGTATGTTAAGCATTGAAGTTCCCGCGAACGCGTGCCACATCTTGATTGCGGTCACTGGGGGACCGTATCCCTGCGAGGGAGGATGAACTGCAAAACCAGTCCCCGCCGATGCCTGACTTCAAGGCGTTATTCGAGGCGGCGCCCGGCCTTTATCTGGTGCTGACGCAGCCTGACTTCTGCATCGTGGCAGTGAGCGACGCCTATCTGCGCGCCACCAAGACCGAGCGCGCCGCGATCCTTGGGCGCGGGCTGTTCGAAGTATTTCCCGATAATCCGGACGATCCGGCCGCCGACGGCGTGCGCAACCTGCGCGCGTCGCTGGAACGTGTGGTCCAGTTTCGCCGCCCCGACACCATGTCGGTGCAGAAATACGATATCCGCAAGCCCGAGTCAGAGGGCGGCGGATTCGAGGAACGCTACTGGAGCCCGCGCAACACGCCGGTGTTCGGACCGAGCGGACAGTTCAGCTACATCATCCATCGGGTGGAAGACGTCACCGGATTCATTCACCTGAAACAGCGCGGCGCCGAGCAGGACAAGCTGACCGACCGGCTGCGCGAGCGCACCGAGCAGATGGAAGCTGAAATCTTCATGCGCGCGCGCGAGGTCGAGGTCGCGCGGGAACAGCTCGAGGCCGAGCAGAAGCTGCGCCAGGTGCAGAAGATGGAGGCCGTCGGGCATCTCACCGGCGGCATCGCCCACGACTTCAACAACATCCTGACCGTCATCACCGGTCTGATCGACATCCTCGCCGAGGCCGTGGAACATGACGCCGCGTTGTCGTCGGTGACAAAGATGATCAGCGATGCCGCCTTTCGCGGCGCCGAGGTGACCAAGCATCTGCTGGCCTTCTCGCGGCAGCAGCCGCTGCAACCGCGTGAAGCCAACCTCAACACGCTGGTGCAGGACACCGCGCGGCTGCTGCGCCCGTCGCTCGGCGAGCAGATCGAAATCGATACCGCGCTCGAAACCGACGCCTGGCCGGCCTTCATCGACCCCAACCACATGTCGACCGCACTGCTCAATCTCGCCCTCAATGCCCGCGATGCGATGCCTGACGGCGGCAAGCTGATGCTGGAGACCAGCAACGTCATCCTCGACGAGGTTTATGCCGCGGCCAACCTCGATGTGCGCGCGGGTGAATATGTGATGGTCGCGGTCAGCGACACCGGCGCCGGAATCCCGGAACCGATCCGCGAAAAGGTGTTCGAGCCGTTCTTCACCACCAAGGATACCGGCAAAGGCACCGGTCTCGGGCTGAGCATGGTCTACGGCTTCATCAAGCAATCCGACGGGCATCTCAAGATTTATTCCGAAGAGGGCCACGGCACATCGATCAAGCTCTATTTGCCGCGCAGCATGGGCGACATGGTCGACGTCGAGCCGCCGCCTCCGGTCGACATGCGTGGCGGCCACGAATCCATCCTGGTCGTCGAGGACGATCCGCTGGTCCGCAACTATGTCAGCGCCCAGCTCGAGCAGCTTGGTTACCGCACGATGGTCACCGCCAACGGCCCGGAGGCATTGGCTGCGGTCGAGAACGGCTTCGTCTGCGACGTGCTGTTCACCGACGTCATCATGTCCGGCGGCATGAACGGCCGGCAGGTGGCTGATGCCGTGATCGCCAGGCTGCCCTCGGTGCGCGTGCTCTTTACGTCGGGCTATACCGAGGACGCGATCATCCATCACGGCCGGCTCGACCCGGACGTCACGCTATTGCCAAAACCCTATCGCAAGGCCGACCTCGCCCGCATGATCCGCCAGGTGCTGACCCAGCCTCCCGCATCGGCGGTGGCGGCCAAGTAACGCGGCTTGTAACGCAGGCCCGCTCAGGGACCAAAGCTCGAGCGGCTCTGGATTTTCCAGGCGCCGCCGAGCAGGCTCAGCACATAGAGGGAATCGTAGACCCCGATCACCGATCCGTCCTCGCGGTAGCGCGTATAGCGGACGGCGTAATGTGCTTTCGCCGGCGAGGACTGCACGAGCTTCGTTTCGTTCCAGGCGCTGTGATGCCAGCCGTCCTGTTTGCGCAGCCGCTCGAACAGGTCCATCGGATTGTTGTCGGGCTGCTGATAGACGGTGACCACGCCACCGGCGATCCGCACATGCGGGAAGTGCATCAGCCCGTCCATGGCCGCGGCGTCATAGTCGTTGAGCGCAGCCATCCAGCGCGTCAGGACGTCCTCACATCTGGATTGGTCGTCGCGCGCGATCTGCGCCTCGACGGTATAGGTCGCGGCCGGCTCCGGCATCACGCGCCTCCACTTTGCTTATTGATCTGGTCGGCCGGCACGGCGCATCCGGACAGGAACAGCGCAGCACAGGCCTTGGCGCGTGCTGCCATCTCGCTGTGCAGTGGCGCGGGCTTGTGCCCGAACATGACGTCGCGTTGCGGCTTGAACACGAGCATGCCGAGCAACATGCCGGCTGCGGCTTCGGTGTCATCGAGCACGATCCGCCCTCGCCGCTGCTGGACGCCGAGCCAATTCGCCAGCGCAGCGATCGAGCGCTGCATGGCCTTTTCATAGAACGTCTCGGCGATGTCAGGAAATTTGTCGCTCTCGGCCAGGATGATCCGCTGCAGCGCGATGACCTCGGCATCGAGAATGAGCTCGGCGCAGGTCAGCAGCGCCGCCTCGAGCGCCGCCGCAACATTGCGGCCATCACAGGCGCCGAGATTCACGACGGACACGAACCGCTCGACCCGGTCGGTCACCATGCCTTCAAACAGCGCCAGCTTGGTCGGGATCAGACGATAGAGCGTCTTGGTGGAAACGCCGGCGCGGCAGGCGACATCGGCGATGCTGGCCGCGGCGAAGCCGCGTTCCGAGAATTCGCGCCGCGCCGCCTCATAGATGAGTGCGCGTGTTTCGTCGTCGGAACGAAGCTGCGGCCGCCCGCGGCCGCGCCGCTCCGGCGCGGCCTGCTCTGTCTGGTCGTTGTCGTTCCGGTTCATGCGCGAGCCATGCTTTTAGATGATGCCTGTCATTCTATTGACAGTCCAAATATGGGCTCTATTTTGGAAAACATCAAGTTTCCTAATTATCCCGGGCCACCGAAATCAAAATTCCTACGGTTTCCCAGTAGGATAGAACGATCAGGAGCACCTGCCATGAGCCAGCACGAAACGTCCTTCAAGACCGAGAGCCAGGTTCCGGCCGAGACCGCCAAGCAGTTGATCACAAGTCCCGAGGCGGCCAAGCCGTCCGCCGCCAAGGGTAAGCTTCGCCGCCTGCTCATGACCGGCGCAGCACTCGCCCTGCTGGCGGGCGGCGCCTGGTATGGCTGGGATTACTGGACGGTCGGCCGCTTTCAGATCTCGACCGACGACGCCTATGTGAAGGCCGACAACACGACGATCGCACCGAAAGTGTCAGGCTATCTCAGCGCGGTGCTGGTCGGCGACAATGAACATGTGCGCGCCGGCCAGATCCTGGCGCGAATCGACGAGCGCGATTTCAAGGTCGCGCTTGATCAGTCGAAGGCTGACGTCGCCGCCGCTGAAGCTGCGATCACCAGCAAGCGCGCCCAGCTCGACGTGCAGCACTCGGTGATCGAGGCGGCGCGCGCGACGCTTGCGGTGGACACGGCCAACCAGACTTTCGCCGAGCAGGAGAACAAGCGTTACACCGACCTCGCCGGCACCGGCTTCGGCAGTGTGCAGAACGCGCAGCAGGCGCAGTCGCGCTATGCCAGCGCGCAGGCCGCCATCGCCCGCGACACCGCAAACCTCGCCTCCGCCGAACGGCAGGTGGAACTGCTCAAAGCCGACATCGCCCAGGCCGTCGCCGCGCAGGCCCGCGCAACCGCGCTTCAGCATCAGGCCGAGTTGAACCTCGGCTACACCACCATCATCGCCCCGATCGACGGCGTGGTTGGCAACCGCACCCTGCGCACCGGCCAGTTCGTCCAGGCCGGCACGCAACTGATGTCACTGGTGCCGGCCACCGGCGCCTATGTGATCGCGAATTACAAGGAGACGCAGCTCACCAATGTCCGCAAGGGCCAGCCGGTCGAGATCGAGGTCGACATGTTCCCCGGTCAGGTCGTGCGCGGTCATGTCGACAGCCTCGCGCCCGCCAGCGGCCAGGAATTCGCGCTGCTGCCGCCGGACAACGCCACCGGTAACTTCACCAAGGTGGTGCAGCGCATCCCGGTGAAGATCGTGCTCGACGCAACCAATGTCGACCTGCGGCCGGGCATGTCGGTGATCCCGTCCATCGCGACGCTGTCGCATCCCGTCGGGGACACTCCGCGCTCCAGCGCCTCGCCCAAGCTCGCTGTCGCCTCTTTCAAATAGGTGATGTCATGTCCGACCTCGCGCTCTCCTCCCCGGCTGCTGCGCCCCGCGCGGCAGCGGTAGCGGTCGATCCCAACCGCGCCAGCATGGCCGTCTGGATCTCCATCGTCGCCGCGATGATCGGCGCCTTCATGGCGATCCTCAACATCCAGATCACCAACGCCTCGCTGCTCAACATCGAGGGCGGCATCGGCACCGGCGTCGACAACGGCTCCTGGATCTCGACGTCCTATCTGATCGGCGAGATCGTGGTGATCCCGCTGACCGACTTTCTCAGCCGGGTGTTCTCGTTCCGCAAGATCATCATCGGCTTCGCCACCCTGTTTGCGATCTTCTCGGTCGCCTGTGCCTTCACCCACGACCTACCCTCGATGATCGCGATGCGCGGCCTGCAGGGCTTCTTCGGCGGCGTGCTGATCCCGATGGCCTTCACGCTTGTCTTCACCAAGCTGCCGAAAGTGCAGCAGCCGATCGGCCTTGCGATGTTCGCGCTCGCCGTGACCTTTGCCCCGGCGATCGGCCCGACCATCGGCGGCTACCTGACCGAGAATTACGGCTGGCAGACCATCTTCTTCGTCAACGTGGTTCCGACCGCGGTGATGGTCATCACCCTGTCCTTCACGCTGGAACGCCAGCCGATGCAGCTGCATCTGCTGCGCGAGGGCGACTGGCTCGGCATCGCCACGATGGCGATCGGCCTGGCATCGCTGCAGGCTGTGCTCGAGGAAGGCAACAAGGACGACTGGTTCGGCTCGCCCTTCATCGTCAAGCTTGCGGTGATCGCCGCCGTCAGCCTCACTTTGTTCGTCTGGATCGAGCTCGTGGTCGAGAAACCGTTGCTCCGGCTGCGGCTCCTGACCCAGCGCAGCTTCGGTTTCGGCACCATCTCGGCGGTGTTCGTCGGCTTCGCGCTGTTCGGTTCGGTCTACCTGCTGCCGGCCTATCTCGGCCAGGTGCAGCGCTACAATGCCGAGCAGATCGGCCAGGTGCTGGCCTGGACCGGCCTGCCGCAGCTGATCCTGATCCCGCTGGTGCCGAAGCTGATGCAGCGCTTCGACGCGCGATTCATCGCCTTCACCGGCATGATCCTGTTCGCGGTCTCATCCTTTATGAACATACAGATGTCGCTCGACTATTCCGGCGACCAGTTCTTCTACCCGAACATCGTTCGCGCCGTCGGCCAGGCGATTACGCTTGCACCGCTGTCCGCCATCAGCCTCGGCAGCGTTGCGCCGCAAGATGCACCTGCGGCCTCCGGCATCTCCAACATGATGCGTAACCTCGGCGGTGCGATCGGCACCGCGTTGCTCAGCACCATCGTCACCAAGCGCGAGCAGTTCCACTCCAACATCATCGGACAGTCCGTGCATCTGGGCCGCGAGGAGGTGCGTGCCCGGATCGCCGAGGTCACCAACTACTTCCTCAGCCACGGCATCTCGGACCCCGCAACCGCACACAGCCAGGCGATCGTTGCGATCGGCAATATCGTGAAGCGCCAGGCGCTGGTGCTTGGCTTCAGCGACGCCTTCGCGGTGATCGGCGTGGTTCTGGTGCTTGCCGCGATCGCGATCGTGCTGACCGGCAAGCCAAAGAACGCGGCGGGCGGCGCGGGCGGGCATTGAACGATCGAGGGCGGCGGCCACGGCCATCGCCCCGCTCTCAGCTTGCTTCGCGGAGCTTGAAGCGCTGGATCTTCCCGGTCTGGGTCTTCGGCAACGCTTCGACAAAAGCGATCGCGCGGGGATATTTGTACGGCGCGATCGTCGCCTTGACGTGATCCTGCAACGCCTTGACTTCGGCATCGTCACCGCGCACGCCCTGCTTCAGCACGATGAAAGCGGAGACGATCTGCCCCCGCTCCTCGTCGGGTGCGCCGATGACAGCGCATTCCGCGACATCGGGATGTCCGAGCAGCGCCGCCTCGACCTCTGGACCGGCGATGTTGTAGCCCGCCGAGATGATCATGTCGTCGGCGCGCGCCACGAATGACAGCCGGCCATTCTCGTCACTGACGAAGGCATCGCCGGTGATGTTCCAGCCATCGCGCACATACTTGGTCTGCCGGGAGTCGGCGAGATAACGGCAGCCGGTCGGGCCGCGAACCGCCAGCTTGCCGACCTGGCCCGGCGGCAGCTCGTTCATGTCTTCGTCCACGATCTTCGCCTGGTAGCCGGAAACAGGCGTGCCCGTGGTGCCGGCGACGGCGCTGCCGGTACGGTTGGTGATGAAAATGTGCAGCAGTTCGGTGCTGCCGATGCCGTCGAGGATCGGCTTGCCGGTCTTTTTAGTCCAGCTCTCGAACACCGGCGCCGGCAGCGTCTCGCCGGCCGAGACCGCGAGCCGCAGCGACGACAGATCGGCGCCCTGGTCCATCGCGGCCATCATCGCCCGATAGGCCGTCGGCGCGGTGAAGCAGATCGTCGCCTTGTAGGTCTCGATGATCCGGATCATCTCGCTTGGCGCCGCATTCTCCAGCAGCGTCGCGGTGGCGCCGTAGCGCAACGGAAAGATCGCGAGCCCGCCGAGCCCAAAGGTGAACGCGAGCGGCGGCGAGCCGACGAACACGTCGTCTGGCGTCACCTTGAGCACTTCCCTGGCATAGCCGTCGGCGACGATCAGGAGATCGCGGTGGAAGTGCATCGTCGCCTTAGCCTCGCCTGTGGTGCCAGACGTGAAGCCGAGCAGCGCGACGTCGTCGCGGCCGGTCTTCACCGCATCGAATTTGACCGGCTTGTTCAGCGCAATCCGGTCGAGCTCGGCGTCGTGGTTTTGCGTGCCGTCGAAATTGACGACCTGCTTGAGGAATTTGCTGGTCTTGGCGCAGGCCACCAGCTCATCCGCAATGCGGCTGTCGGTCAGCGCCAGCGCAATCTCGGCCTTGTCGACGATCTTGGCCAGTTCGCCGGCGCGCAGCATCGGCATGGTGTTGACGACGACAGCGCCAGCCTTGGTCGCCGCGAGCCAGGCCGCGACCAGTGCCGGGTTATTGCCCGAACGGATCAACACGCGATTGCCGGGCTTGACGCCGTAGTTCTCCACCAGCGCATGCGCCAGGCGGTTCGACCAGTCGGTCAATTCCTTGTAGGTGCGCTGGCGGCCGTTGCCGATCAGCGCGATGCGATCGCCCATGCCCTGCTCGACGATGCGGTCGGTCAGTTCGACCGCGGCGTTGAGATAATCGGGATAGCTGAATTCGGGCCGGTCGAGCAGCAGCTGCGGCCATTGCTGAACCGGCGGCAGGTTACGCCGCGCGAAATCGTCGACATGCCCGGATGGGCCGAGCCCGGGAAATTCACCTGACATTCGATTGCCCCTCGCTTTCTATCCAGAAAGGCCAAGACCAACATCAAGATCAACATCGAGAAAACCAGTATCGAGGACGCCCGGCAGCGTCCCGATCGCCAATCATTTTATACTTAAACTAATTTAGCGCAAGGGTGGAAATCGCGTAGACGTGGCGCGGGCCAGCAAACCTCAGAGTTGCGTGAGCTGCTTCAGCCGCGCGACCATCGCCGACTCCGGGTCGGCGAGCGGTGCGATCGCGGTGAAATGATTGGCATCGGGCACAACGCCGAACCGCGTCGCCACGCCGGCTCCGCCCCAGACGTCAGCGATGGTCCGGCTCTGCCGGTGATATTCGGCGCTCTCTTCGCCACCGACCACGGCATCGAGCGTGGCACCTGCGGGCGCTTTCCAGAGCAGCGGGCTCGCCGCCCTTGCTGCGTCGCGGTCAAGGCCAAGCGCCTTGTTGATGGAGGTGCCGACCAGCGGCTCGAGCTCGAACAGGCCGGAGATCGCGTAAGCAGCCCTGACCAGATCCGTCGGCAGCGACGCATCGTAGGCCGGCCAATCGGTCGCAAGCATGCATGCGGCAAGATGCCCGCCTGCGGAGTGTCCCGACATGACCAGCGGCCGGCCGAGCTTCGCCAGTTCGCGTGTTGCCGCGCGCATCTCGGCGATGATGTCGCCGACCGTGACGTTGGGGCAGAGGTCGTAGCTCGGCACCGCAACGCTGATGCCGTGACCATTGAGGCCCCGCGCGCAGTGGCTCGACGACGAGCCATCAAGCGCCTGCCAGTAGCCGCCGTGGATGAAGACCACCAGCGGCCCGTCGCGATCACCCTCAAACAGATCGATGACGTTGCGGCTGCCCGGACCATAGCTTAGCCGCCGCGGCGGATGCTGCTCGCGATAGGCCGCGGAGTCCCTCGCCCAACCAGCCATCAGCGCCGGGTTTTCCGGCACCCGCGCGCGGTTGTTGTATTCGACCTCGTAATCGACCTCGCACACGGCTTAAGCGGTCCTCGCCTTGGCGGAGCGCTGGGCCGAGCCCTTGGCCTTGGCGAGCAGCCGCATCAGTTCGCGGATATCCTTCGGCGACAGGTCGCCGAAGATATCGGCGATCCATTTCTCGTGCTCGGCCGCCATCTTGCGAAATTCGGCGCGGCCGAGCTTGGTCAGCCGGATGAACTGCACGCGGCGGTCGGTCTCCGAGGTGCGGCGATCGAGATGGCCGGACTCGACCAGGCGTTCGACCAGCCCGGTGACGTTGCCGTTCGACACCATCATCCGCTTCGACAGGTCCGACAGCGTCATGCCGTCGGAGACCTTGTCGAGCTGGGCCATCAGGTCGAAGCGCGGCAGCGTGACATCGAACTTCTCACGCAACTGGCTGCGCACCTCGCCTTCGATCAGCGTGGTGCAGGTCAAGAGACGCAGCCACAGCCTGAGCTCGGTGCCATGATCGTCGGGCAGTTCGACGGCTTTGGTTTCGGAATCGAGGTTCATGCGGCGATCGTGCCTCCGCGCCGGGTTTCGGTCGGACCGATTGCTTTGAGCTTCAAGCAATTCGCGCTGCGCCGCAAGGACAATTGCGAATCCTGCTCGAAACTCCCGGTCGATCGGTAATTTGTTTAAACTTCAAGCAATTGGCGCGACGCTTGCATGTGCAGCGCCTGCATGGGGCGCGGCGTTTGCCCTGACGCAATGCCACATCGCTTGCAGCGGTCGCGCGCGTCAGACTAAGCTGAGGTCAATGAGGCTGAGACAAGGGCAGCAAGCCGGTGGTTGGGGGAAAGACATGAAACATGTGACGAAGCTCGTGGGACTGGCGGCGCTGCTGGGTATCGCGGTGACCCCGGCGATCGCGCAGGAGAAGATCAAGATCGGCGTGCTGGTAACAACCTCCGGTCCGGCCGCAGCGCTTGGCCAGCAGGTCCGCGACGGGTTTGCGCTCGCGGTCAAGGATCTCGGCGGCAAGATGGCCGGCCGCGAGATCGAGATCGTCAACGCCGACGATGAGCTCAAGCCCGACGGCGCCGTGGTCAAGGTCCGCGGCTTGCTCGAGCGCGACAAGGTCGATTTCGTGGTCGGCCCGATCTTTTCCAACATCCTGCAGGCGATCCACCGCCCGGTCACCGAGAGCAAGACTTTCCTGATCAGCCCGAATGCCGGTCCCTCCAGCTACGCCGGCAAGGAATGCAACCCGTTCTTCTACGTGACGTCGTACCAGAACGATCAGGTGCACGAAGTCCTCGGCAAGGTGGCGCAGGACCGTGGCTACAAGCGCGTCTATCTGCTGGTGCCGAACTATCAGGCCGGCCGCGATTCCGTCGCCGGCTTCAAGCTCGACTACAAAGGCGAGATCGTCGAGGAATCCTACACGCCGATGAACACGCTGGATTTCCAGCCCGAGCTCTCCAAGATCGCCTCGCTGAAGCCGGACGCGCTGTTCACCTTCATGCCGGGCGGCATGGGCGTGAACCTCGTGAAGCAGTACAAGCAGGCCGGCGCGACCGTGCCGGTGCTCTCCGCCTTCACCGTCGACGAATCCACTTTGCCCGCGCAGCAGGATGCCGCGGTCGGCATGTTCGGCGGCGCGAACTGGGCACCTGATCTGGACAATCCCCAGAGCAAGAAGTTCGTCGCGGCCTATGAGGCGGCCTACAAGGGCGTGCCCGGCACCTACGCCATGCAGGCCTATGACGCAGCGCTGTTGATCGACAGCGCGGTCAAGGCGGTGAAGGGCGACCTCTCCAACAAGGACGCGGTCGCTGCGGCGCTGAGAAAGGCCGACTTCACCTCGCTGCGCGGTAACTTCAAGTTCAACAACAACGGCTATCCGATCCAGGATTTCTACCTCACCAAGGTCGCGAAGCGGCCGGACGGTAAATTCCAGACCGAGATCGTCGAAAAGGTGTTTTCGAACTATGGCGATCGCTACGCCAAGGACTGCGCGTCGAAGTAAAGATCAGGAGGAAACATGACGATGAAAGACGAGATCGCCGGCATCACACGAGCCAATGACGGCATTCAGGGTATTTCCTGGAGCATCCTCGGCCAGACCTATGTGCCGAAGAGCCGTACCGAGCATTCGTTCTCCTGGCACGCCACCTTCCCGCCCGGCACCTTCGTTCCGCCGCACATCCATCCCGACCAGGACGAGTATCTCTACATCCTCGAGGGCAAGCTCGACTTCATGCTCGACGGCGCCGATGAATCCGCCACACCTGGCGATCTGGTGCGCCTGCCGGCGGGCAAGCCGCACGGCATCTTCAACAAGTCGCAGCAGTCGGCCAAGACGCTGTTCTGGGTGTCGCCGACGCGCAGGCTGTACGACCTGTTCTGGGCGATCCACAACATGAAGGAGCAGAACCCGGATGACGTGGTGCGGCTCGCCGCCGAGCACAACATCCACTTCCTGCCGCCGCCTCCGGCGTAGGACGCTCCTCCGTCATTGCGAGCGAAGCGAAGCAATCCGTCGTTCGGCGATCGCGGAACGATGGATTGCTCCGTCGCTACGCTCCTCGCAATGACGATCTAGAGATCGCCGACGGGACTTCTCTTCCTTGAAAGACCTACTGCCGCGCCACCACGCGCGCGGCGAAGCCGGCCTTCGCCGCATAGCCGCGCACGATCGCCTCACGCGCTTCGTAGTTGAGAATGGTGTCGACGTCGGTAAAGCCCTGCGGCGCGAGCTGCTCGACGGCGTCGATCACGCCCTCCGGGCCGCCGCGGCGGTTGGAGGCGACGATGTCGGCGGTCATCGGCAGCCGCTGCCGCTCATAGGCCGCCAGCGCCTGGCGCGGATGCTCGGCCCGCGCCAGCATGTCCGCGAGGCACCGCGCATCGAGAATGGCCTGCGACGCGCCGTTCGAGCCGACCGGATACATCGGATGCGCGGCGTCGCCGAGCAGCGTGACGCGGCCGCTCGACCAATAAGGCAGCGGATCGCGGTCGCAGCACGGATACTCCCAGAACTCCGGCGTCGCGTTGATCAGGCCAGCGAAGTCGACCTGCGGGATGGTGAAACCAGTGACATAGGGCATCATCTCGTCGCGGCGGCCAAGATTGGACCAGCCCTCGCGCCGCGGCGGCGGCGAAGAGCCGTCGCCGATCCGCACCAGCACCGCCCAGTTGGTGAGGCGGCTCGCCGAACTCGAGCCTGGTGCGATCGGGTAGATCACGGCCTTGGCATTCAGCCCGCCGGCGATGATCATCGAACGGCCGGTCAGGAAGGCCGGCCAATCGGTCGCGCCGCGCCAAAGCATCAGCCCGTTCCAGCACGGCCCGCCCTCGTCCGGAAACAGCGTCTGCCGCACCTTGGAATGGATGCCGTCGGCACCGATCAGGATATCGCCGCGCGCGGTGTGCACATGACTGCCGCTGCGATCGAAGAAGTAGGCGGACACACCGCCCTCATCCTGCGTAAAGGAGCCGAGCCGGCAGCCGGTGCGGATCGCATCGGCACCAAGCCGGTCGATCACCGCCTGATGGATCACGCCCTGCAGGCGGCCGCGATGAACAGAGAATTGCGGCACGTCGTGGCCGGCATCGAGCCCGCGCTTCTCGTGCCAGACCTGCTGACCATGCCGCGTCAAATAGAACAGCTCAAACGTACGGATCGCGACCTCGTCGAGCTTGTCGAGCAGGCCGAGCCCCGCCAGCTCGCGGATCGCATGCGGCAGTGTGTTGATGCCGACGCCGAGCTCGCGGATCGTCTCCGACTGCTCATACAGCTCGCAACTAATGCCGCGCGAGCGCAGCATCAACGCAGTGGTGAGGCCTCCGATTCCGCCTCCGACGATAATCGCCTTCATCGTCCCTTACTCCACTCAAACACAGGACGTTCTTACGCTTTCGCCTAGGGTCGCATGGCCCGTTGCCCGGCCGCAAGCGGGTTTGTCGCCCGGGACTTGGGCCGGCCGGCGATGATTGGGCTTAGGCTTAACATTGCTTCAGCGAACTCCAATCCATCCCCGTCACCCTGAGGAGCGCGGAACGCGCGTCTCGAAGGGTCGACGGCCGCCAACCGGCCGTGCATCCTTCGAGACGCCGCTTCGCGGCTCCTCAGGATGACGGACAATCCGGCATCGTCGTTAATCCGGCACCACCGCGATGGCCTGGATTTCCACCTTGGCGCGGTCCTCGATCAGTCCCGCAACCTGGATCGCGGTCATCGCCGGAAAGCGCCGGCCGATCGCGTCGCGATAGACCACGCCGATCTCCTTCAGCCGCGCGGAGTATTCCTTGCGGTCGAGCAGGAACCAGGTCATCGACACGATGTGTTCGGGCCCGGCTCCGCCGGCGGCGGCGACCGCGACGATGTTGTGCAGGGTCTGGCCGATCTGCGCCACGAGATCGTCGCTCTCGAACACGCATTGCCCGTTCCAGCCGATCTGGCCGGCGATGAAGATCTGTTTGCCGCGCGCGGCCATGCCGTTGGCATAGCCGATCGGCTTGGCCCATCCGTCCGGTTGCAGAATTTCGATCATCTCAATTGCCCTCGAAAGCGGGTTTCTGCTTGGCGGCGAAGGCCTCGAAGGCGCGGCGGAAATCGCCCGTCACCATGCAGATCGCCTGCGCCTGCGCTTCGGACTCGATCATCTCGTCGACGCCCATCGCCCATTCCTGATTGAACATCGTCTTCGTCACGCCATGTGCGAACCACGGTCCATCCGCAAGCGAGCGCGCCAGTTCCTGCGCGGCAGCGGCGAGTTCGGCCGGCGGCACCAGGCGGTTGTGGAAGCCCCACGCAAAACCTTCGTCGGCGCTCATCGCGCGTCCGGTATAGAGCAGATCGGCGGCATGGCCCTGCCCGATCACGCGTGGCAATAATCCGCACGCGCCCATGTCGGCGCCGGCAAGCCCGACGCGGGTGAACAGGAACGCGGTCTTGGCCTGCGGCGTCGCCAGCCGCAGGTCGGACGCCAGCGCCAGCATCGCGCCGGCGCCGGCGCAGATGCCGTCGATCGCGGCGACAATGATCTGGGGGCATTTGCGCATCGCCCGCACCACCTCGCCGGTCATCCGGGTGAAGGCGAGCAGGTCCGGCATCGCCATCCGCGTCAACGGCTCGATGATCTCGAACACGTCGCCGCCGGAGCAGAAATTGCCGTCGGCGCCGGTCAGCACGATGGCGCGGACATCGGAGGCATATTTGAGGTTGGTGAAGAGATCGCGCAGTTCTTCATAGGACTCGAAGGTCAGCGGGTTCTTCTTGTCCGGCCGGTTCAGCGTGATGGTCGCGACGCGGCCGCTCGCGTCGGTCGACCAGCGGAAGTGTTTTGCGGGATAATCCCTGAACGGACGGAGCTTTGCTTTCATCTCGGACATGATGTGTTCCTTCACCCGGTAAAGACTTCGCCGCCGGCAACCGCGACGGCTTGTCCGTTGATTGACGATGCGCCCTCTGACGCGAGCCAGAGGATGGTGTCGGCGACCTCCTCCGGCGTGACCAGCCGCTGCATCGGATTGACCTTGGCGAGCGTGGCGCGCGCCTGCTGCTCGCTGCGCCCGGTCTTGGCGACGATGTTGGCGGCCGCATCCGCCACCAGCGGCGTGTCGGTGTAGCCGGGGCAGACCGCATTCACGGTGACGCCGCGCCGCGCATATTCCAGCGCCAGCGAGCGCGTCAGGCCGACGACGCCGTGCTTGGCCGCGACATAGGCCGAGACATAGGCGTAGCCGGTAAGGCCTGCGGTCGAGGCAACGTTGATCACGCGCCCGCGGCCGCGCTGCGCCATCCCTGGCAACACCGCATGCGTCACCAGGAACACGCTGGAGAGATTGCTCGCCAGCATGTCCGCCCACAGCCCCGAGTTCGTTTTGTCGAACGGCGCGCTCGAAGCCTTACCGGCATTGTTGACGAGAATATCGATCGGGCCGGCCTCAGCCTCGATCTGCGCGATACCCTTGGTCACCGCAGCTTCATCGGTCGCGTCGATCGAAACGGCGGCGCCCACGTGCGCTCCGAGCAACGCCGCCGTCGCCTTCAGTGCGTCGATCCGACGTCCGGCGATGCTGACGCGCACGCCGGCTCTTGCGAGCGCGATTGCCGTCGCGGCCCCGATGCCGGAACCGGCACCCGTGACCAGCGCATGGGCGTTGGGCCAGAACCCTGTCATGCCTTCACTCCCGCGGCTACGCGTTCGAGATTGGCCTCGTATTGCGACTTGCCCGACAGATACTGCTTCGGCCAGGCGATCTGTTTGACGCCGATCTTCGCGGCCTCATGCAGCGTCCAGGCCGGGTCGGCGAGATGCGGCCGCGCGATGGCGCAGAGATCGGCGCGGCCGGCGGCGATGATCGAATTGGCGTGGTCGGCCTCCGAGATCGCGCCGACCGCGATGGTGGCGATACCGACCTCGTTGCGGATCTTGTCGGCGAACGGCGTCTGGTAGAGCCGGCCATAGATCGGATGATCGTCGGCCCAGACCTGGCCCGAGGAGCAATCGATCAGGTCGGCACCGGCCGCCTTGAATAATTTCGCGAAGGCCAGCGCATCCTCAGGCGTGTTGCCGCCCTCGGCCCAATCGTGACAGGACAGGCGGACCGACATCGGCTTGTCCTCCGGCCACACCGCGCGGATGGCGCGGAACAATTCCAGCGGATAACGCGCGCGGTTCTCGATCGATCCGCCATAGTCGTCGGTACGGCGGTTGGTCAGCGGCGACAGGAAGCTCGACAGCAGATAGCCGTGGGCGCAGTGCAGCTCCAGAATGTCGAAGCCCGCGGCGGCACCACGCCTGGCGGCGGCAACGAACTGGTCGCGCACCTCGTCCATCTCGGCGCGGCTCATCGGCTCCGGGATCTGGCCGTCGGGCAGATAGGGCACCGCCGAGGCCGACACCAGTGGCCAGTTATGGTCCGACAGCGGTTCGTCCATGCCTTCCCAGGCAACGCGCGTCGAGCCCTTGCGCCCGGCATGGCCGAGCTGGATGCCGATCCTGGCTTGCGAATTGCGATGCACGAACTCGACGATGCGCTTGTAGGCCACCGCCTGCGCGTCATTCCACAGGCCGCAGCAGCCGGGCGTGATCCGCGCCTCCGGCGAGACGCAGGTCATCTCGGTGAACAGCAGCCCTGCGCCGCCGAGCGCGCGGGAGCCGAAATGCACCAGGTGAAAGTCGTTCGGCACGCCCTCCTCGGCCGAGTACATCGCCATCGGCGAGACGATGATCCGGTTGTGCAGCGACAGGCCGCGGATATGGAACGGCGTCAGCATCGGCGGCGTGACGCGGTCGTTGGTCGCCGGCACCCCGCTGCGCTCGGCAAACCAGCGCTCATAGCCTTCGAGCCATGTCTTGTCGCGCAGCCGCAGATTCTCGTGGCTGATGCGTTGCGAGCGGGTCAGCAGCGAATACATGAACTGCTCCGGCTCCAGCGTATCGGCATAGCGCGAGCCGACCACCTCGAACCATTCCATCGCATTGCGCGCGGCATTCTGGATCCGCGCCACATCGACCCGGCGCAGTTCCTCGTAAGCCTTCAGCACGGCGGGAATGCTGTCCTTCGTCGCGCCGTGGATCTTGAACTGGTTGGTGAGCTCGATCGCATCTTCCAGCGCGAGTTTGGTCCCCGAGCCGATCGCGAAATGCGCGGTGTGAGCGGCATCGCCCATCAGCACGACATGGCTGTTGCCGTTGAACGCGGTCCACTTGCCGCAGATCAGCCGCGGAAACGACAGCCAGGCCGAGCCACGCAGATGCCGCGCGTTGGAGACCAGATGATGCCCCTCGAGGATTTCGGCGAACACCTTCTCGCAGAACGCGATGGATTCGCCCTGCTCCATCTTGTCGAGGCCGTGGGCGAGATACGCCTCTTCGGTGGTCTCGACGATGAAGGTCGCCGCGCCCTCCTCGAACTTGTAGATGTGCGACTGGAACCAGCCATGCTCGGTCTTGCGGAAATCGAAGGTGAAAGCATCGAACGGCCTGACGGTGCCGAGCCAGATATAGCGGTTCGGCCGCATCAGCATGTCGGGCTGGAAGGTTTCGGCATATTTTGCGCGAACCTTCGAGTTGACGCCGTCGCACGCCACGATCAGATCGGCGTCGGGGAATTCGAGATCGGAATTGACCTCGCGTTCGAAAATCAATTCGACGCCGAGCTCCTCGGCGCGCCCCTGCAGGATATTGAGCAGCCGCTTGCGGCCGATACCGACGAAGCCGTGGCCGGTGGTGCGCATCCGGCGGCCCTTGATCAGGACCTCGATGTCGTCCCAATGGTTGAAGGCCTGCTCGATCGTATCAGCGGTGACCGGGTCCCATTTGCGCATGTTGTCCATGGTCGCATCGGAGAACACCACGCCGAAGCCGAACGTGTCGTAGGGCCGGTTGCGCTCGACCACGGAGATGACATGCGTGGGATCCAGCATCTTCATCAGGATGCCGAAGTAGAGCCCGGCCGGCCCGCCTCCAATGCAAACGATGCGCATGGCGTTCTCGCCTTTCCGTTTGAGCATGATCGCGTCGGAAAACCGGGTGCCCCTTTTCCGGATCATGCTCTGGCTTCGGCCGGGGTCAGTTTCCCTGCCAGCCGATACGGCATATTATTTTATACTTAAAATAATTGTCAAGGGTGGTTGTCGGCTCATTCATTGCTGTCGTCCCGGCGAAGGCCGGGCCCCATACGCCGCAGCAGGCCTTGCCGGCGGGACTCGTCGTTCCAGCAACGCGCAATAATGACAAATTGTGGTTATGGGTCCTGGCCTTCGCCGGGACGACATCGAGGATGAGGCGCCGCCGGCGCGCATGTGTCGGCGTCACTTTAGGGCGATGTGGCAAGATGGCGGACTAGCTGCACTAATCTGCACTCCTCATCTCGCTGCCCGTCATTCCGGGGCAGCTCGAAGGGCTGAGCCCGGAATCCATCAGGCCGCATCATGTGCGGCGAAATGGATTCCGGGCTCTCGCTTCGTGAACCCCGGAATGACAGCGGAGAGACGTCGCGCGCGCCTCAATGCACCGCGGCGTACAGGATCTTGTCCTGGGTCGCATCCGCCGCGTCAAACTCGGCGACGATGCGGCCAGTGCGGGCGACCAGGATGCGGTCGGAGACCGCGAGGATCTCCGGCAGATAGGACGAGATCACCACCACCGCCTTGCCCTCGTCGGCGAGGCGGCGGATTTCGCCGTGGATGTGCGGGATGGTACCGACGTCGACGCCGCGCGTCGGCTCGTCGAAGAAGATGATCGACGGCTCCTGCACCAGGGTCTTGGCCAGCACCACCTTCTGCTGGTTGCCGCCGGACAACTCGACGATCCTGGCCTTGCGCTGCAGCGCACTGATCTTGAGCCGGTCGACCCAGTAACTGGCGAGCTTGCTGCGCCTGGCGCGCGACAGCAGCAAACTCCAGCCCTTTCGCGTGGCGAGGCTGCCGATATAGACGTTGTCGTCGACCACCATGGTCTCGAAGAAGCCGTTGGCCTTGCGGTCCTCGGTGATGTAGGCGATGCCGTCATTGATCGCCTGCCGCGGCACGCGATAGCGGATCGGTTTTCCCCGCAGCCGGATGGTGCCGCCATTGACGAGGTTGCGCTTCAGCGCGCCATAGACGATCTTGGCGATCTCGGTGCGGCCGGAGCCGATCAGGCCGGCAATGCCGACCACCTCGCCGGCATAGACCGAGAACGACATGTTCTTGACCGCCATGCCCATGGTGACGTTCTCGACCGTCAGCACCTTCTCGCGGCGCTGATGGGTCTTCGCTCTTCCGCCATAGACCGCCTGCGCCACCTCGCGCCCGACCATGTGCTGCACCAGCGCGTCGCGGCTGAGCTGCTTGGCGGGCGCCGTGATCACCAGCTTGCCGTCGCGCAACACGGTGATGCGGTCGGCGATCTGCAGCGATTCTTCCAGCGCATGGGAGATGTAGATGATCGAGACGCCGCGGGCGCGCAGGTCGCGCACCAGATGGAAGAAGTGGACGATCTCCTCCGGCGTCAGCGATGCGGTCGGCTCGTCGAAAATGATGATGCGCGCCTTGTTGTAGATCGCGCGTGCGATCTCCACCATCTGCTTCTTGGCGGTGCCGAGCAGCGCCACCGGCGTTGCCGGATCGACGTGGAAATTGAGCGACTGCAACAGCTGCTGGGCCTGGATGTTCAGGGTGCGGAAGCGCGTCAGCAGCTTCTCGTTGCCGAGCTCGATGTTCTGCGCCGCGGTCATCGTCGGCACCAGGCTGGTCTCCTGATAGACCATGCAGATGCCGGCATCGAGCGCGTCGCGCGGCTGCTCGAAATTGGCGGGCTTGCCATCCAGCAGGTAGTCGCCGGAGGTGA
This sequence comes from Bradyrhizobium sp. ma5, assembly GCF_042258955.1. NCBI lineage: Bacteria > Pseudomonadati > Pseudomonadota > Alphaproteobacteria > Hyphomicrobiales > Nitrobacteraceae > Bradyrhizobium > Bradyrhizobium sp. ma5. The sequence continues at coordinate 3,317,335 of NZ_CP170156.1, read as the reverse complement.
GATTGATCGCACCCGCGATCGCCTTGCACAGCGTCGACTTGCCGGCGCCGTTCTCCCCGACCAGCGCGTGCACCTCGCCGGGATAGAGATCGAAATTGACCCCCTCGATGGCGTGGACACCGCCATAGATCTTGGAGCCGTTGCTGATCCGCAGCACCGGCTCGCGGGCTGCCGACTGAGTGGCGGGTGCCGCCTGCATCACGCCGTCATTCATCGCAGCTCTCCCGTGTAGCGCAGCAGCCGTCCGGCACCCCGCGCCGCGATCACGATCCCGGAGGGCGTCGCGCAGGCAGCGGTGACGCCGTGAAAGCGGCCGCCGGCGCGGCTGTGCAGGCTGTCGCTGGCCTCGCCTTCGGCATCGAGATGCACGAGCAGGCCATAGGAGCGCGGCGGCGCCCATGGCTTCTGGATGCCGAGCGCCTTGACGCTGCCGATCTGCATCGGCTCCAGGCAATCGCTGCCGCCGACCAGCGCCGGCGCCACCCAGTACTCCGGCGGCATCGTCGCCATCATCTCCTCGCGGAAATCGTCTTCCTTCAGCACGAACTCGATCAGATGCGTGCGGCGCGCGAACATGCCGAGCAGCAGCCCGCCATGGCCGTCCGGATGCAGCCGTGCCGGATAGCCCGCCATGTTGGCGGCGACTGTCTCGCGCGGACCGAGGCCAGTGCCAGCTAGCGCGAACCGGCTGAAGCGATGTGCCCAGCTTTCGGTGAGCCACAGGCTCTTGCCGTCGGCCGAGACCATCACGCCATAAGGATACGGCAGATCGCGCAGCAGTACCTGCGGATCGTCGAGACCGGCGCCGCAGCCGATGAGGCGACCGCCGGCGCGCTTCTCCATCAGATCGTGCCGCCACTCGCTCGGGCGGCGGCCGGCGCTGCCTTCGACGGCATAGATGCGACCATCGGGCGCCGCCGTGACCGACAACAGCCCCGTGAGCGCGCTGCCGCCCGCAGCCCCCAGCCAACGCGGCGCGGGTTTTGCGGCATCGATCGCGGCAAGCCCCCTGCCCGCAACGCAGACCAAAAGGCGGCCGTCCGGATGCAGCGCGAGCCCGCCGGCATCATCCTCGAACTCGGCGACAACCGTGCGGGTCGCGAAATCACTGCCGCTGAGCTTCAGCACTTGCCGGCCGGCGGAGACATAAATCGCGCCGTCGCCGGCGGCGATGACGTCGTCGATTCCCGGCAGCGGCTCGCCGATCGGCACCGCGGTGTCGAGCCGGTCGTTCGGGCTCATCGCGCCATCGAGCGGCGGGATCGCGTTCTGGCCGCCGTCGCGGTCGGTGACGCTGCGGATATCGCGCAGCAGATGATCGAAAAATCCCATTATTTCGTCACCCTGCTTTTGGCGCCCCAATAGGCATCGTAGCCGGTCCAGCTGTCGTCGACGCCGTCGAGCTTGATGCGGCCGATCCGGTTGTTTTCGAGCCCGCCGAGATAGAGATAGCCCTGATGCTCGCGCATCGAGGTCAGGGTCGAATGCGAGATGCCGGTCGGGTCCCACCACGACTCCAGCGCCTCGCCCTTCTCGTTGAACTTCAGCACGCAGCCATGGTTGAGCGCGGGCGCCAGCCACTCGTCGGCCGGCACCTGCTTGACCATGCGCAGGCGGAAGCCGGGCTTGCGCGCAGCAAGGTCGAAGGTTGGCGTGCGGATGCCGACCAGCGCCAGCCAATACGTGCCGTCGGAAGCGCGGTTGATGTTGTCGGGGTTGCCCGGCAACTCGTCCATCAGCACTTCGGTCTTGCCCTTGTTCGGGCCGTCGATCCAGTGGCGGAACACCTTGCACAGCGAGGTCGACGCAATCAGGATCGACTTGCCGTCGTGGGAGACGCAGATCCCGTTCGGGAAATAGAAGTGGTTGATCACCGTGCGCGTGGTCTTGGTCGCCGGGTCGTAGCAGACCACGCGGCCGTTGGGCCGGCCCTCGAGGATGTCGAGGGTGTTGGTGGTCATCTCGTAGCGCGTGGTGCAGTCGCTGAAATAGATCTTGCCGTCGGGCGCGATGTCGAGATCGTCGGCCATGCGCAGGCGGGAGTCATCATTCAGCTTGTACCAGGTGCGGTTGGTCTCGTCGGTGACCTTGAAGATGCGGCCGTCGGGCGCGATGCCGTAGACGCCCATGCCGGCGACGGCGACGATCAGATTCTCGTCGCGATCGAACTGCATGCCGAGCGGCCGGCCGCCGATATGGGCGAACACCTCGCGGGTCTTGAAGTCAGGCCCGGAGAATCGGATCACATTGCCGTCGCGGGTCGAGCCGTAGAGCCGGCCCTGACGATCGAGGATGACATCCTCGGGCCCCTCGACCTGATCGACGCCGATCGCCTGCGCGTTGATCAGCCGGTCGTTCTGCGCGTAAGGCGAGGCCGCGCCGGGCTGCACCGCCGGCGCCGACGCCAGTGGCACGAAGGCCGGATTGACGTAGATCTTCTGGATCGCCTTGCCGCGGTTCTTCGACCATTTGACGTCGATGCCGACGGCGGCGAGCAGGATCATGCCGGTTACCGCCGAAGTGACGTAACCCGGGATGCCCATGCGCACGAGGCCGTTGATCAAGAGGAAGATGATCAGCGCGCCGATCATCGCCCGCCACACCGTGCCCTTGCCGCCGGCCAGCGACACGCCGCCGAGCACCACGGCGGTCAGCGCCTGGAATTCCCAGCCCACGCCGGTGGTGGAATCCGTGGAGGCCTGACGTGCTGCGTAGAAGATGCCGCTCGCCGCGCACAGCGTGCCCGACAGCACATAGGTCATGAACAGCATCAACCGGACGCGGATGCCGGCATGGCGCGCGGCCTTGCGGCTGGCGCCGATCGCGGTGAGATGCCAGCCATAACGCGAGCGCGACAGGAAGATGTGGCAGATCAAAAGCACCACGAACAGCGTCGCCGCATTGACGGGAATGCCGAGCACGCTGCCACCGCCGATGAAATCCCAGGCGTCGCTCTCGACCGAATTGGTCGCAAACACCTGGGCGTAGCTGGTGTTGAGCAGATTGACCGAGGCGCGCAGGATGATCAGCGTCACCAGCGTGGTCAGGAACGGCCGCGTCTTGAGAAAGCCGATCAAAAAGCCGTTGATGCTGCCGAGCACCGCGCCGACCAGAAGCGTCGCCGGCACGGCAAGCCCGACCGGCCATTCGCGCACCAGCAGGAAGTAGAGCGCCGCGAAATTGCACAGGGCGAAGATCGCGCCGACCGACAGGTCGATGCCGCCGGTGACGAGGCAGAAGCCCATCGCGAGCGCGACAAACCCGAATTCGGCGAATAGCCGCAGCAGCGAGACCGAGTTCTGCACCGAGGCATAGTCGGGAATGGTGAGCGCGAAATACGCCCACAGCCCGATCATCACGGTGAAGGGAACGACCGGCTCGAACCACTGTTTCAGCAACAGCTCCGACAGCAGGAGCCGGGGTGAGAACCGCCGCACCGAAGCGGAAAAGGAATCAACTGCCATCGACATCGCCAAAGCACTCCTGATCCGGTTTCAACGTCTCCGGATTCTGACCCGTGATACAGCCGGCGCGGGAATGCCCCCCGCGCCGGCTGTCTCGCGCCTTGTTAGTTTTTCTTGGGTAGCGCGAAGCAGGTACCGCCGAGCGAGGCGTTCGACTTATCGATCCAGATCGGGCGCGTGTAATAGGACAGGTTCTTCGAGCCGGGCTTGTCGCCGGACATCAGCAGCGTCTCGGCTGCGAACATCAGGTCGTGGCCCTGCTCGGTTGCCTTGTAGCTGAGGAACTTGCTGAAATTGCCTGACGTGACCTGGTCGCAATCGAGCTGCGAGCCCTCACCCGAGGCGAACACCTTCACGTCGTCGATCTTGCCGGCATTGCGGATCGCCTGCGCGGCGCCCGATTCCATGATGCCCCAGAATCCGATCGAGGCGCAGAGATCAGGATGCTGCTGGATCACGGTGGCGGTGATGTTGAGCGCGGTGTTGGCGTCCCAGTTCGCTGCCTGGTTCGACACCACCTTGATGTTGGGATCCTTGTTCAGGACATCCATGATGGCGCCAACCTGATCGACGCTGGCGGCTGCGGTCAATTCGCCCTGCACGATCTGCACCTTGCCCGATTTGCCGGAGCCGGTGCCGCAGGCCTTGACGGCTTCGTTCGCCAGCATCCGGCCGATCTCGCGCCAGTCGACGCCGACAAAGGCGCCGGACTTGTAGTTGGAGGCCATGTTGACCTGGATCACATGGGTGCCCTGGGCCTCGGCGCGCTTCAGATCCTTCATCAGCAGTGTCACGCTCGGATTCTGCACGATCAGGACGTCGGGCTTCTGGTCGACCAGCGCGGTCAGCGCCTGCTGCATTGCCGATGGATTGTTGTTGGGGTCGCGCACGATGTATTTCATGCCGCGCCACTCGGCCTCTTCCTGCACCACGCGGCCCCATTCGTCGGACAGCGGCACGCCGAGCGCAATCGGCAGATAGGCGACGGTCTTGCCCTGCAGCGACTTGTCGTAGGCGGCGCGCAGCTCGCGCCCGGCCTTGGTACCTTCCTCCTGCGCCGATGCCGCGAACGGCATCGCGGCGAGCGTCACCCCGGCGAGCAGGGTCGTCCAGAACTTGGTCGTCTTCATCGTCTCCTCCACACAAAATTCTTTTGATTGATTGGAATTGTTTTTTTGATTGGCGCGGCGCGCTCAGTCGCCTTGTTTCAGTCTCCTTGCCGCGCGGTCTCCTCGTCACGGGGATGCAGCCAGTTGTCGAGCACGATCGCGGCCAGCAGCACCACGCCCTTGATGATGTTCTGCACCTCGCTGTTGACGTCCATGATGGTGAAGGCGTTGAGCAGCGTGCCGATCAGGACGCAGCCGACCACGACGCTGAACACGCTGCCGCGGCCGCCGATCAGGCTGATGCCGCCGATCACGACGACCAGCACGACGTCGAAGATCATGGTGCCTTGGGTGATCGCCATCTGCATGCTGCCCGTGGTGCCGACCCAGACCAGGCCCGCAATCCAGGCGAGCAGCGCAACCAATACGTGCTCCAGCACGATCAGCGGACGCAGCGGAATGCCGGTCAGCCGCGCGGCCTCCGGATTGTCGCCCTGCGCATAGATGAAGCGCCCGATCGAGGTCCGCGATAGGAACAGGTGCATCGCGATCGCACAGACCGCGAACACCAGGATCGGAACCGGGATGCCGAACAGCCGACCCGCACCGAGATACATCAGGCCCGGCGCGTCCTTCGGCGCGTAGACCACCCAGGCCGGCGCGATCCAGAACGCGAGGCCATAGATCACGAAGCCGGCGGCCAGCGTCACGAACAGCGCCGGCGCCTCGACGAAGGCGACCATGACGCCGTTGACGACGCCGATCAGCACCGCAATGGCCAGCGCTAGCAGCACTGCCGTGAAAAAGGGCATGCCGTTCTGCATGTAGATCAGCGCGATCGCCCAGGAACCGGCCATGATCGCGACCTCGGAGAGGTCGATGCCGCGGCTGATCACGATCAGCCCCATGCCGAGGCCGAGCACGCCGAGGATGGAAATGCTGCGCAACAGGTTGAGCAGATTGGAGACTGTGGCAAAACCGTTCAGCGTCAGGCCGAACACGACCAGAAGCGCAATCGTGATCAGGAGCACGATCTGCTCCTGGCTCGGCTTTGCGAACATTGAGCCCGAGCGAGATGATGCCGCAGGGACAGCAACGCCGCGCGATGGCGATTGCACGCTCATCGTTTCCTCCAGGTATTATTTTGCTTGAGACTTTAAGAGCGCCAACTCATATTCGTCAAATGCATTCGACGGATACGGATTGATTATTTCTATGCATGTGCGCGATATCGATCTGAACCTGTTCGTCGTGTTCGACGCGATTTACACCGAGGGCGGCGTCAGCCGCGCCTGCTTCCGCCTCAATTTGACCCAGCCCGCGGTGAGCCATGCGCTGGGCCGGCTGCGCGCGATGTTCAACGATCCGCTGTTCGTGCGCCGCCATCACGTGATGACGCCAACCCCACTGGCGCGCCAGATCATCACCACGGTGCGCCAGGCGCTCAACGGCCTGGAGACGACGCTGACCGACACCAACCGCTTCGATCCGGCCAGGACGCCGAAGCGGTTCGTGATCGGCCTGCGCAACAACCTCGAGGCGCCGATGCTGAGCGCGCTGATCAACCGCATCAGCACTGTCGCGCCGCTGGTCGAGATCGCGACCGTGCGCAGCGAGCGCAACAATCTGGAGCGCGAGCTTGCCGCCGGCACGCTTGATGTCGCGATCGATACGCTGCTGCCGCTCTCGACCGAGGTGCGGCGCGAGCAGATCCTGACCGAGCATATCGCGGTGTTCGCCCGGCGTGGCCATCCCGAGCTCGGCAAGCGGCTCGACAAGAAAGCGTACCTGCGCCTGGAACATGTCTGCGTGACGTCGCGGCGCAGCGGCCTGTCGTTCGAGGACTTCCAGTTCCAGCGGCTCGGCCTGACCCGCACCGTGCGCCTGACCTGCCAGAATTTTGCGACCGCCTGCCACGTGGTGAGCCGCAGCAACATGCTGCTGACGGCATCGGAGAGCGCCGCCTCCGTGCTGGAGGATCCCGGGCTGTTGCAGTGCTTCCCCTGCCCGTTCCCGATCAGCCCGCACGTCAATTATCTCTATTGGCATGCCACTGCCGAGGGCGACACCACCAACCAATGGCTGCGCGAGCAGCTGCGCGCCGCCGCGGCGCTGCTGGCCGGCAGCCGTTTCAGCAAGAACCGCCGCGCGGCAAGAACGCGCCCCAAAGTGGGCATCCCGGTGCCGACCAGCCTCGCCGCGGAGTAGCGGCGGAGTTCAACTCGGCTAGAGTCCGCTCAGGCCGCTGTCGACCGCAAGCGTCTGCGCGGTGACGTAGACGCTTTCATCCGACATGAAGAACAGCACCGCATAGGCGATCTCCCACGCCGTGGCCTGGCGGCCGAACGGAACCTGGCTCTTGCCGCGCGACGGCCGTCCCGCACCGGCCTCGCGGCCATTCGGCGTGTCGACCAGCCCGGGATAGACCAGGTTGGCGCGGATACCGCGTCGTGCGCCGGTATGCGCGATGTTGCGCATCAGGCCGCCGAGCGCGGCCTTGGAGGAATCATAGACCGCCATCTGCGATCCCGCCTTCAGCGCCGCGATCGAGGAGATGAAGACGATCGAACCGCCATCGGCGAATTTGGGCAGAGCCGCGCGGCAGCACAGCATCGGGCCGCGGACATTGACGTCGTAGATCCTGTTCCATTCCTCGGCGCTGACATTGTCGAGCCCGGTCTTGCCGAAGGTGCCGATGTTCAGCACCATGCCATCGAGCCCGCCCATCGCGTGGTGGGCCTCGTCGATCATCCTGATGACATCGGCCTCCCTGGTGACATCCGCAGCGATCGCGAAGGCTTGGCCGCCGTCATCGGCGATGCGCGCGACCGTATCCTCGGCGGAGCCACGGTTGAGGTCGGCGACCGCGACATGCGCGCCTTCGCGCGCGAACAGCAGGCTCATCGCGCGGCCGTTGCCGATCGGATCGGTCGCGGCGTCGAACACGCGCTGGCCGCCGCCGACCACCAGGATGCGGCGGCCCTTGAGGCGGCTCCTGCCCGGCGCAGTGCCTGACGATTCCGCGCTCAGCGGACGGACATAGCGCTCCGGCTTGGGGTCTTGCGAGGTCCCTTGCTTGGCCTCTTGCGAAGTCTCCGACATCCCATCAACCCCGCTTCTTGCCGCCCTCATAGACGGCCATGCCGGCGGCTGGATCGAGGTCGGTCTCGGTCGCCTCCGTCAGCCGCGCCATCATCATGTAGAAGCCGAGCGTGACGATCGCCTCGACGACCTCCTGATCGCCGAAATGCTTGCGCATGCCGGCGAAAGCCGTCTCGCCGACGCGGACCTTCTCGACCACCTCGCGGCCGAAGCGGAGCAGCGCTCGCTCGGCGGCGTTGAGTGCAGCGTCGTCATAGTCGCCGCGCTCAACGGCATCGATTTGCGCTTGCGTCACGCCGACGCCGAGCGCGATCGGCACATGCTGCCGCCACTCATAAGCGCCGCCCTCGAGCTGCGCGGCTTGCAGGATCAGCAGCTCGCGGTTGACTGCGGAGAGCTTCTGCTTGTGCAGGATCGAATTGGCGAACCGCATCGCCGGGATCATGTTGGCCTCGGCATGAGCCATCATGCGGAAGATATTGAGCTTGACCGGCATGCGGTCGAACGCGGCGCGGATGTCGCCGCTCGTGGTGTCCGGATCAATCAGAGGCAGCCTTGCCACGCGTCTCTCCCTTTTTTCGTTGCTTCTTGTCCAATGTGTCTGCGTCCTTTGCCGCAATCAGCGACAGGAAGAACGCGAGATAGCGGTCGATCGCCTCGATCACCTTCGGCCGCGGCGAGGCCTGCGCGCCCATCACATAATGTTCGAGCCTGACATAGATCAGGCCGGCCGCGAACAGCCGTGCCGCCTCGCGCGGGTCTGAGGTCGAGATCAGTCCGGCGAGCGCGAAGCCGCGGAAATAGTCCGTCATCAGGCTCTGTTCGCGCGCGTAGAAATGGTCGGCGAACTTGGCGCGGATGCCGGGCACACGGTTGCGCTCGGCGGTGATGACCTTCTGGAACTGATGCTCGCGCGGATCCGACCATTGTTCGACGAGGTCGAGCGCGAACTGGCGGCAGAACGCCGCCGGCTGCCGCGCGAGCTGCCGGTAGCGCGGCGCCTCGAGCCGGTCGGCCGAACTCGCCGGACCGTGCTCGCTGACGATCGCTTCGAGGATCGCGGCCTTGCCCGGGAAATGATTGTAGAGGCTGCTCTCGCGGATGCCGACGCGGCGCGCGAGCTCGCGCATCGACGCACCGCCATAGCCGCTTTGCGCGAACAGGCTGAGCGCCTCGCTGAGGATGCGCTCGCGGGTGGAGGTCACGACCGCCTCGGCCGCGTTGGATGTGGAAGCCGCCATACCGTCTTGACTAACGAACGATCGTTCGCTAGTCAACCGTACGAACGATCGTTCGTCTGTACGGCAGCGGTCACGACCCGCAAGCCGCGCAGGCGGCGGGCGAAGTATTCGCGTTTCAACTCCGCCCGAAGAGGCGGAGAGCAATCTGGGGAGATTCCGTCATGGCGCGCCTCGTCCGCTCTCATTTGCGCGCGGCCTTTTTGCTGCTGTCGCTGATCGCCGCCGGCGCCGCACAGGCCGAGAGCCCGAAATACGACCCAGGCGCCGACGACAAGACGATCAAGATCGGAACCACCGCACCGCTGTCCGGCCCCGTCTCGGCCTTTGCGCAGATCGCGAAATCGGCGGAGGCCTATTTCCGCAAGGTGAATGACGAGGGCGGCATCAACGGCCGGCGGATCCAGATGATGATCGCCGACGACGCCTACAGCCCGCCCAAGACCGTGGAGCAGACCCGTCGCCTGGTCGAGAGCGACGAGGTGCTGTTGATCTTCGGCGGCGTCGGCACGCCGACCAACAGCGCCGTGCACAAATATCTCAACGACAGGAAGGTGCCGCAGCTCTTCCTCGGCTCGGGCGCGGCGAAGTGGGACGATCCGAAGAACTTTCCGTGGACCGTCGGCTGGCAGCCGACCTATCGCGACGAGGCCATCGCCTACGCCAAGTACATCAAGGCGAACCACCCGAACGCCAAGGTCGGTGTGCTCTATCAGAATGACGACCTCGGCAAGGACTATCTGAAGGCGCTGGAGGAAGGCCTCGGCAGTACCGAAGCGATCGTGGCGCGCGCGGCTTACGAGACCACCGCCCCCACCGTCGATACGCAGATCCTGCTGCTCAAGAGCAGCGGCGTCGACGTCGTGCTGGTCGCGGCGACGCCGAAATTCGCGGCGCAGGCGATCCGCAAGATCGGCGAGATCGGGTGGAAGCCCACCACCATCATCTCCAACGTCTCGGCCTCGATCAGCGGCGTGCTCGAACCCGCCGGAAAGGACAATTCCACCGGCGTGATCTCGAGCCAGTACCTGAAGGACTCCACCGACCCGGCGCTGAAGGACGACGCCGGCTACAGGGAATGGGTCGCCTTCATGGACAAATATCTGCCCGACGCCAACAAGAGCGACTGGCTCAATGTCTACGGCTACACCATCGCGCAGACGCTGGCCGCGGTGCTGAAGGCCGCCGGCAACGACCTTACCCGCGCCAACGTGATCAAGCAGGCGACCAGCATCAGGGATCTGCATCTGCCGATGCTGATCAACGGAACGGCGGTCAGCAATTCGCCGGAGCGGTATACGCCGATGACCAGCCTGCAACTGATCCGCTACGACGGCACGCGCTGGGTGCCGTTCGGCGAACTCATCAGGAACTGAGCACCGCATGCGCCAGATCACGATCGGCAGCATGCGGATCGATCGGCTGGTCGAAATCCCCTCGCTTGCCTTCGACAAGACGTGGCTGTTCGCCAACGTCACCGACGAGGTGATCGCCGCGAACCGAAGCTGGCTCGATCACCGCTATATCGAGCCGGAGACCGGTCGCTTCATCCTGAGCCACCACTCCTATCTGGTGCGGACGCCGCGCTGGACCGCAGTCGTTGACACCTGCTGCGGCAATCACAAGCCGCGCCCGCGCGTGCCGGCCTGGAACAATCTCAACCAGCCCTATCTGGAAAACATGGCCGCGTTCGGAGTACGGCCCGAGCAGGTCGACTTCGTGATGTGCACGCATCTGCATGTCGACCACGTCGGCTGGAACACGCGGCTGATCAATGGACGCTGGGTGCCGACCTTTCCGAAGGCGCGTTATCTGATGGGACGCGCCGAGTTTCGCCACTGGGAGGCAGCGCACCGGGCGAACCCGCCGACGCCGGTCAATCACGGCGCGTTCGAGGATTCGGTGCTGCCCGTTGTCGCGGCCGGTCAGGCCGAATTCGTCGAGACCGATCACCTGCTGTTCGACGACCGCGACGCGGGCCTGTGCTTTGCGCCGGCGCCGGGCCACACCGCCGGCAACATGCAGATCCATCTCAACGGCGGCAGCGATCACGCCGTGATGTCGGGCGACGTGATCCATCATCCGATCCAGTGCGCGGAGCCGTGGCTGTCGAATGCCGCCGATGTCGATCCCGCGGCAGCGCTCGCCACCCGTGTGACGCTGCTGGAGCAATTGGCGGACACGCCGAGCTATCTGCTGACCGGGCACTTCCCCGCCCCGACCGCGGGCCGCGTGGTCCGGCATGGCGAGGCCTTCAGGTTCAGGTTCGAGGGTTGAGCGTGTGAGCCGCGGCCACGGCGGCCGGGATCGAAGTCAGATAGCGGGGTTCAGCCATGCGGTTCCGCGCTTGAATCGGCTGCTGCGGGCGGGCATAAGAGCTGCCATCTCCCCTAAAAAATGGCCATAGCCCAAGGATTTACGATGCCCGCCTATCGCTCCCGCACAACCACCCACGGCCGCAACATGGCGGGTGCCCGCGGCCTGTGGCGCGCCACCGGCATGAAGAACGAGGATTTCGGCAAGCCGATCATCGCGGTGGTCAACTCCTTCACCCAGTTCGTGCCCGGGCATGTGCATCTGCAGAACCTCGGACAGCTCGTGGCGCGGGAAATCGAGAAGGCCGGCGGCGTCGCCAAGGAATTCAACACCATTGCGGTCGACGACGGCATCGCGATGGGCCATGACGGCATGCTCTACAGCCTGCCCTCGCGCGAACTGATCGCCGACAGCGTCGAATACATGGTCAACGCGCATTGCGCCGACGCGATGGTCTGCATCTCCAACTGCGACAAGATCACCCCCGGCATGCTGATGGCGACGCTGCGCCTCAACATCCCGACCGTGTTCGTCTCGGGCGGCCCGATGGAGTCCGGCAAGATCCTGCTCAAGGGCAAGAAGCGCGCGGTCGACCTGATCGATGCGATGGTTGCCGCGGCCGACTCCAACGTGTCGGACGAAGAGGTCGAGGCGATCGAGCGCTCGGCCTGCCCGACCTGCGGCTCCTGCTCCGGCATGTTCACCGCCAATTCGATGAACTGCCTGACCGAGGCGCTCGGCCTCGCGCTGCCCGGCAACGGCTCGGTGCTGGCGACGCACGCCGACCGCAAGAGCCTGTTCGTCGAGGCCGGCCATCTGATCGTCGATCTCGCCCGCCGCTATTACGAGCAGGACGACGCCAAGGTGCTGCCGCGCAACATCGCGAACTTCAAATCGTTCGAGAATGCGATGACGCTCGACATCGCGATGGGCGGCTCCACCAATACCGTGCTGCATCTGCTCGCCGCCGCGCGCGAGGGCGAAGTGCCGTTCACGATGACCGACATCGATCGGCTGTCGCGCAAGGTGCCGGTGCTGTGCAAGGTCGCGCCCTCGGTGCAGGACGTCCACATGGAGGATGTGCATCACGCCGGCGGCATCATGGCGATCCTCGGCGAGCTCGACCGCGCCAGGCTGCTCACGACCGACGGACCGACCGTGCATGCCGCGACGCTGGACGACGCGCTGAACCGCTGGGACGTGGTGCGGACCACGAGCGACAAGGTGCGCAACTTCTACCGCGCCGCGCCGGGCGGCGTGCCGACCCAGGAAGCCTTCAGCCAGGACCGCCGCTTCGACGAGGTCGATATCGATCGCGCCGAGGGCGTCATCCGCAACGCCGAGCACGCCTATTCCAAGGACGGCGGCCTCGCCGTGCTGTTCGGCAACCTCGCCGAGGACGGTTGCATCGTGAAGACCGCCGGTGTCGATCAGAGCATTCTGAAATTCTCGGGCCCGGCTCGCATCTTCGAGAGCCAGGACGCCTCGGTCGACGCCATCCTGACCAACAAGGTCAAGGCCGGCGATGTCGTGCTGATCCGCTATGAAGGTCCGCGTGGCGGCCCGGGCATGCAGGAGATGCTCTATCCGACCAGCTATCTGAAGTCGAAGGGCCTCGGAAAGGCCTGCGCGCTGATCACCGACGGCCGCTTCTCCGGCGGATCGTCGGGCCTGTCGATCGGCCACGTCTCGCCGGAAGCCGCCGAAGGCGGCCTGATCGGCCTGGTCGAGGAAGGCGATATCATCGAGTTCGACATCCCGAACCGCAAGGTCAATCTCAAGGTCGATGATGCCGAGCTCAAGCGCCGCCGCGCAGCGATGGAAACCAAGGGCAACGCGGCTTGGAAGCCGGCCGCGCCGCGCAAACGCGCCGTCTCGACCGCGCTGAAGGCCTATGCGGCCTTCGCGAGCAGCGCGGCAAAGGGTGCCGTGCGCATCCTGCCGGAGTGAAACAATCCAGAGCCCTGTGCCGATTCAATTGGAACGGGGCTCTGGACGCATCAGGTCACCTGCAAGTCGGCCGCTTCGATCCGGATGCGGTCGGCATGCAATGACCAGTCGCAAAGTGCCTGTTCCTGACAGAATATGAGCTTGGCCATCTCGGTGGCCTGGCCTTCGCTCGAGGCGTCGACCTCGAGTTCGCCCTGGCAAACTTCGCGCTGGCGGCCGTTGCCGCCGAGCACGTCCTTCATGAATTGAACGACGAAACGCGACATGGAACCCTCCCTGCTGCGCCGGCAGAGCCCGGGGGTACCACGTTAGCACTAACGCAAAATGGTGTTGAGTTAATTCAGCGCGCGCGGATGCGGCGCTTCGCGGCGGTGGAAAACTAGGCGCCGGCCTGCGGCAGGCTGGCGGCAGCGATCGCGACGATCTGCGCAATACGACGGCCGATTTTCGCGGGCGCGTTGCGGAGCAATGACTGGACCTGTCGCATGACATTTCTTCCTTCGGTGCCTCGAACGGGCGGGCACGAAGGGAAAATGGCGATTTCCGGCTAAGCCGTCGATATCTCGGGGAAAATAGCAACGGACGCGTTGCCGGGCGCCGTTTCGACAGTGGGTTTATTGCCTCGATCGAGGCCAAGACGAAGGAGATTTTCTCCGGTGTTTTTGGCGCACAACAACGCTCGCACGACCGGCCATTTGCGCGAGCACGCACCGGCGGACAGTTCCCTCCGCCCCTGCGGTGTCTCCCCCGTAAGGCCGGGCGCTTGCACGATTTCTGTATATTGGAAATGTACCCCTGAGTTGCCCGACGCGTCAAGCTGCCCGATCGAACCGCCGGCAGCCCGTCGGCTTCTTTGCATGGGGTTATTTTCGATATTTTGGCCGCGCGCAGCCGCGGCCCCGCAAGGGGGCCTGACCGGCGTGCTGACCTCACCTGGCTGACTTCATCGTCGACAGCAATGATCGTCGACCTACCCCGGCATAAACCCGAACGCCTTCTCGAACCGTCTCGCATAGACCGGCCAGACCTCGGGATTGATGATGCGCGGCGGGCGCTTGCCGTCGAGTGCGTCGAGGATCTGCTCGGCCGCGATCCTGCCCATGTTGATGCGCGCCTCGCGGGTGACGCCGGCGGTGTGCGGGCTCGCCAGCACGTTGTCGAACTGCAGCAGCGGATGATCCGGCGGCGGCGGTTCCTTGGACCAGACGTCGAGGCCGGCGCCGGCGATGCGCTTCTCTCGCAATGCCTCTTCCAATGCCTTCTCGTCATGGATAAAGCCGCGCGCGGTGGTGACGAAGTAGGCGTGCGGCTGCATCAGTGCGAATTCGCGCGCGCCGATCATGCCTCGGCTCTTGCCGTCCAGCGGACAGGAGATCGAGACGAAGTCCGCGCGACGCAAGAGATCGTCGAGTTCGACCTTCTCCCCGCCCCGCTTCGCCATCTCATCCGCCGTCAGGTAGGGATCGTAGGCGATCACCTTCATATGCAAGAGGCCCTTGCACAGCTCGGCGATGCGGCGGCCGACATTGCCGAGGCCGACGATGCCGACGGTCTTCTCGTTCAGCTCGTTGCCGATCAGGTCGTTGCGGTTGACGTTGGCCTCGCGCCGCAGCCTGCGGTCGGACTGGATGATGCGCTTCGACAACGTCAGCATCATGCCGAGCGCGTGCTCGGCGACCGAGTTGGCGTTGCCGCCGGACTGGTTGACGACCAGCACGCCCGCCGCGGTGCAGGCATCGACATCGACCGGATCGAAGCCGGCACCGTTCGAGGACACGATCAACAGGTTCGGCGCGCGCTTCAACAGTTCGGCATGGGCATGGAAATGCGGCGCCAACTCGTCGCGGGCGGCGCCGATCTGATAGGCATGTGCGTCGGCGAGAACCGGCGCGAACGTCGCCTCCGGCGTCTCGTTCTCCAAACGGTCGAGCCGGACATCCGGCCGCTTGTTCAGGATGTCGACGTAGATCTCGTGGGCGAGGTATTTGACGTAGAACACGCGCTTGTTGTTGACGGTCATGTCTTCGGGCAGCTTTCAGTTTGGGAAGCCATAGAGTCGTGCGGGATTATCGACGAGGATGCGGTGGCGTGTCGCGGCGTCCGGCGTCCACTGCTGGAACAGCGTCAGCAGATGGCCGGCGTCGGGCATCTCACCCTCGACGCGCGGATGCGGCCAGTCGCCGCCCCACACCAGCTGTTCGGAGTTGGCCGACACCAGCGCCTCGTGGAATGGCCGCGCATCCGGATAATCCGGCGCGCGCTGGCTCAGGCGATGCGCGCCTGACAGTTTGGCCCAGCACCAGCCCTCGCCCACCGCGCGCAGCAGGCTCTGAAAGCCCGCGGTATTGATCCCGGCGGCCGCATCAGTGCGGCCCATGTGGTCGACCACGACCGGCAGGCCCAGCGCCTTCAGCGTCGGGATCGTGTCGGGCAGATCCTTCACGTCGATCCAGAGCTGCAGATGCCAGCCGAGCTCGGCCATCACGGCTGCGTGCGTCTTCGCGACATTCAGGGGAATGCCGCCGCGATAGTGCAATTGCCCGCCGCGGAAGAAATGGTTGAAGCGTAAGCCGCGGACGCCGAGCACATGCCATTGCCGCAGCGTGCCCGCCGCCACATCGGCATCGGCCACCGCGACGCCGCGCAGCCGCGCCGGCTCGCGTTGCAACGCATCGAGCATCGCCGAATTGTCGTGGCCATGCGCGCTGCCCTGCACCAGCACGCCGCGGGTGAAGCCCAGTGCATCGAGCATGCCGAGATAGCTCGCGAGCGGCGCGTCGGGCGGCGTGTAGCTGCGATCGGCGGCATAAGGGAAGCGGTCCGACGGGCCGAATACATGCGCATGCGTATCGCACGCCTTTGGCGGCAGCTTCTCTCTCGGCGGCGTCACCGGACGTGGCGGCAGGCAGGGTGGAATCTCTGATACAGCCATCTTCCTACTCCGCCTTCATGCCGGCGGCCTTGATGATCGGTCCCCATTTGTCGTAGTCGGCCTTGATCTTGGCGGCGAACTTGTCCGGCGTCGAGCCGATCGGGATCGCGCCGAGCTTGCCGAGACGCTCCTTCACGGCATCGGTGTTCACCGCCGCGACGAAATCATGCGAGATCTTCGCAACGAGATCCGCAGGCATGTTGCCGGGTCCGAGCAGACCCCACCACACCTCGGTGTCGTAGCCCGGCACGGTTTCCGACATGCTGGGCACATCTGGCAGGAACGGCGCACGCGAGTCCGTCGTCACCGCCAGCGCGCGAACCGTGCCGGCCTGCAACTGTCCGACCGATTCCGGCCCATTGTTGAACGACATCGGAATTTGCCCGCCCAGCAGATCGTTGATCGCGGGCGCACCGCCCTTGTAGGGGATCGCGTTGAGATCAATCTTGGCAAGGCTGTTGAGCAATTCGCCGGCCAGATGGGTCGAGGTGCCGTTGCCGGCATGGGCAAACGACAGGCTGCCGGGCTTCGCCTTCGCCGCGGCGATGACATCGCCGACCGACTTGAACGGCGAGTCCGCGCGCACCAGCAGCACGTTCGGCGACGATGCGAGCAGCGAGATCGGCGAGAAATCCTTGAACGTGTCGTAAGGCAGTTTGGGATAGAGGAACGGATTGGTGGCGTGGCCGCTCGCCACCATGATCAGATTGTAGCCATCAGGCGCGGCGCTTGCGATCGCCTGCGAGGCGATCACCCCGCCGGCGCCGGGCCGGTTCTCCACCACGATCGACTGCGTCCAGGTTTTCGACACGGCTTCGGCGAGTGTCCGCGTCAGCACGTCGACGCCGCCGCCCGGCGGATAGGGAACGAGAATATGAACGGCCTTTGCCGGGTATGGCTGCGCGGACGCGAGGCCGGCCACAACCATGGCCACTGCCGCAATGGCGGTCCGCCAGACCCATCCGGCCATCGACGCCTCCCGTCCCTTGATCGTTCCGTCCCTTTGTCGTTACCGCCTGTATGGCACGCCGGTTCGGCGCTGCGATGACCGAATTGCGCAGATCGCGATGCGGTCGGGGCATGTTGACAATCGCAGGCACCGCGTCAAGTTTTGGATCGCAAGCGAACATCAGCGTCGCATGACCAGGGAGAACAGGATGGCGGCCGCGGAACAAGCCTCGTCCCAGAAGACGGCGACCACCTGGCACGGCATCGTGCTGCAGACGCTGAAGCGGAACGAGATCAAGCTGGTGCCCTATGTGCCCGACCGGGTGCTGACCACGCTGATCAAGGACCTGCACGCCGATCCCTATTTCACCACGTTTCCGACCGCGCGCGAGGAAGAGGCCGTCGGCATCGTTTCCGGCGCCTGGATGGCGGGCACGCGCGGCGCCGTGCTGATGCAGACCTCGGGCTTTGCCACGCTCGCCAACGTGCTGGCCTCGCTCGCGGTGCCCTACCAGATCCCGCTGATCATGTTCGTCTCCGAGCGCGGCACGCTTGGCGAGTTCAATTACGGCCAGGCGCTGGTCTGCCGCACCATGCGCCCGGTGCTGGATTCGCTGGCGATGGAGCATCACACCATCACCCGGCTCGACGAGCTCGAATTCATCGCCGACCGCTCGATCAAGCAGGCCGTCACCACCCAGGCGCCGGTGGCGCTGATCCTCTCGCCGCTGTTGACCGGCGGCAAGACCTTCGACAAGTGAGATCAGCCATGACCAACACACCAGCGCGCAACACCAAGGTGATGAACCGCTTCGAGCTCACCCAGCGCCTCGTCGCCGGGCTGAAGGACGAGGCCGTGATCGGCGGCATCGGCAACACCAATTTCGATCTTTGGGCTGCCGGCCACCGGCCTGAGAATTTCTACATGCTGGGCAGCATGGGACTTGCGTTTCCGATCGCGCTTGGCGTCGCACTGGCGCAGCCGAAGCGCCGCGTGTTCGCGCTCGAAGGCGACGGCTCGCTGTTGATGCAGCTCGGTTGCCTCTCGACCATCGCAACGCTGGCACCGACAAATCTCACCATGGTGGTGATGGACAACGGCATCTACCAGATCACCGGCAGCCAGCCGACCCCGGCCGCAGGCCATACCGACATCGTCGCGGTCGCAATCGCCAGCGGCATCGCGAACAGCTCCTGGGCCGCCGACGAGGACGATTTCGAGCGGCTGATCGAGCAGTCCAAATCGGCAGCCGGCCCAACCCTGATCGGCGTCCGCATCGACGACAAGCCCGGCACCGGCACCACCCGCCGCGACCCCGTGCAGATCCGCGAGCGCTTCATGCACGGGATGGGAGTCAGGCAGCTGCTGTAAGACGCCGCGAAGCTCAGCGCACAAGCCGAAGACGGCCCGCCAATCCGCAAGACCGACCATACGGGGGAAGGTCGAACCAGCACGCTGGTTCGTGATTTACCCAAAAACAACCTATGCTAGTATTCTATTGGTCCGCGCGGGGGACACTGCAGCAATGCGCTGATAACTTTGGCCTGCCCAGGCGGCACTTCACGGCTCGCCACTTCAGTTAGCGTAGGCTCCTCCGTCATGCTCGCACTGTTGTCACTACCCATCGAGCTGCTGCGCATCGCCTACTATGCGCTGCAAGGCCTCGTCGACGCGCTGCGGGCACGTAACCGATTGCGGTGCGAGTTCACTGTTCTGATCAACGCGCCGCGCGAGGCCGTGTGGCGCTTCAATATTGCGGACCGCATGGTGTTCGATGGGCCGCCGATCATGGAGATATCGCGCGAGCCGGTGCCCGACAGCGCCGATCTTTGGCTGACAAGCGCCACCGTGAACGGCCAGGTTCGGGCACAGAACGTCTCGCGCGAGCTCGAGCGCGACGAGGAAAAAGGGATCATCCGGGGACGAATCGTGGCACACCCGCTCTCCATTCCACCGGAAGGCGGCCGCGATACCGTAGCCGAGCTCACGATCGAGGCGACGTCCGCGGGAACGAAGCTCATCGTATCCAATGAATTGACCCCGCACGTCTTTCGCGACCGTATCAACTATCCGATCAGCCTGCGCCGCATGGCGAATCTGATCAAGCAGCAATGCGAGAAAGAAGCCGGCACCGCCAATCGTCTTTCCACGGTCGGCAACAACGGATGGCTGTTGTCGATCGTGGCCCTGCTCAGCTTCTGGTACCTCGTAGGGTGGAAGGCGGCGCTGCTCCTGACCGTGGTCGTCGTCCTGCACGAAGCCGGTCACGCCGCGGCGATGCTGATGGCCGGTGTCGGCGTGCGTGGCATATACCTCGTGCCCTTCTTTGGCGGGATGGCCGTTCCCAAGACGGCCTATCGGACGGAGGGCCGGCTCGGCTTCATTGCGCTGATGGGCCCAGGCCTGAGCCTCGTTCCGACACTCGGCCTGTTCGCCGCATATCAGGCCACCGGTCAACTCTATCTTGGAAAGCTGGCCGAACTGTTCGCATTTGTGAATGCAAGCAACCTGCTGCCGATCTATCCCCTCGATGGCGGCCTGATCCTCAATGCTCTCGTTGGCTCGGTGAATCGGAGGTCCGCGTTGATCGTGGGCTGGATCGGAATCCTGATCGGCATCGCGCTCGCCGTCTACCTCCAGTCGTTCCTGATCGGGATTCCCTTCTTGTTGTTTGCTCTGCAGCGCTACCTCAGCGGCGGCCGGACCATGGAGCTTGAACGGCTGACCCTGCACGACGGGGTCATGCTGGCAATTGCCTCAACAGCAACCTTCGCCCTGTACATGCTCGTGCTGAAGGCGACGTGGCCGCTTCCGGCCGTCCGCCTTTGACGCCGCGTCGCAGCACACACGCTGCTCAATTCATCCGCAATTCCGTAATGTGCCGGGGATCCGGCGCAAGCTCGCCGCGTTCGACGCGCTTGACGATGTCGGTCAGCGCGGCGTTGGCATTGCACGCGAGGCCGAGCTTCTCGCCCTCGCGCACCACAAAGCCGTTGAGGAATTCGATCTCGGTGCGGCGGCCCTTCTGCATGTCCTGGCCCATCGAGGGACGCTGTGCCGATGAGGTGCGCTTGGCATCCTTGAACCGCTGCTCGTCGCAGGCGCGGGTGGCCGCCTCATCGCCCTCGCCGGCGCGCGCGATCGTCTCCGGCGGCAGATGCAGGATCTCTTCCAGCTGATAGCCCTGCGCCTGGCCGACGCGGATCGCCTCGCTGCCGAGCCGCGTCGAGAAGCGGCGCAGCGGTTCGCTTTGCAGCACCTCGCCGCCCGCTAGACCCGTGCAGGCCGACAGCCCGTTGCCCATGACGTTGGCGACGAGCTTGGACCAGCGTTCGCCCCAGAGATTAGAGGTCACCTTGGCGCTGTCGGAGAAGCCGACCAGGCGGCAGACTTCCTCCGCCCGCGCAGTGACGCGGCCATGCACCTCGCCGGCGCGAAACACGGTATGCGCCGCCCCGCCCTTGCCGGCACCGCGATGGATATGGCCGGGCTCGGGCAGGTTCACGGTGATGCTGCTCGCAATGCAGCCGAGCGTCTTGCCCCAGCCGACGATGCCGGCGATCGTCTCCTCGTTCATGCAGTTCTGCAGCGACACGACGTAGCCGTCGGCCGCCAGATACTGCCGGATCAGCATGGTCGCCCAGGCGGTGTCGTAGGACTTCATGCAGACGAAGGCGATGTCGACCGGCTTCTCCTTCGCCAGCTGCTGCGCGTCGGTGACATCAAGCGCGCGCACCGGCACCGAGAACTCCGCAACGTCCATCGCGTGCGTGACGCGCAGTCCGTGCTTGCGCATGTGCGCGACATGCTCGGGCCAGGGATCGATGAAGGTGACGTCCTCACCCGCCTGCACCATATGCGCACCCGCATAGCCGCCGACCGCACCCGCACCGACGATCGCGATCTTCCGACCCATGTTTCCACCCTGCTCTTGAGGCGGCCCCTGGCTGCGTCCGCTTGTTGCGGACCAGTCTAGGGGATCGGGCCGTCAGGCCAATCAGGCGCCTCATGAAAAAGCGGGACTGTGCCATGCGAAAATCCCCGCGGGCGACAAGCCCGCGAGGATGTCCGCAGTCGGAAATCCAGATCAATCGATGATCTTGACGATACGGCGGGTGCGCGGCTCCACGATCACGCGGCGATCGTTGACAACAGCGTAGCGATATTCGGTGTAGCGCGGCACCGGGCGCAGCACGACGGTGTCGGGCAGCGGCTCGCCGACCACGACGCGTTCGCGCACCACGACCGAGGGTTCGTCGCGCGGGATCGAGGTGATCACCGCATTCGGAATCTCGAGGCCGGCACCGACCGCAGCACCAACGGTGCCGCCGACAATCTCGCCAACCGGGCCTGCGATCTCGCCACCGGTCCGCGCACCGTTCGCGGCACCCGCCGCAGTCGTGGACTGTGCGAACGCCGAACCGGACGCAAGCAGTGACGCAGCGGCAACAAGGGAAACAGCAAAACGCTTGTTCATCATTCTCCTCCTCCGAGCTATGAGACGCCCCTTCAACATCGCAGGGAACGAGACGTTCCAGTTCCAACTCGGCAACTTGCGCGCAAATTCCAGTTCCGCAGCAACTCGCTTCAGTTCCGGCACAAACGAAAATGCTGGTCCGGATAATGTCCGAAGCAGCATTCATCGTTGGTTCAGATTCAGAGATGGTTCAGAGCAGGAGCGCGCTGCGCGCCGTTCATTCCGGCGGTTTTTGACCGGCTCGTCGTCTTGGCGTTCGCCGTCTTGGAGGTGCTTTCGCAGGGGCGTCAGCTGAAGGTTTGATGCGGATTCGCGTCGTCCCGCCCTTGGGCTGCTCGATCTCGAACGCGTTTGTCCTGCGCACCAGCTCGCTCAGGGTGCGGAAGCCGTAAGTCCGTTGATCGAAATCCGATGCCAGATTGGCCAATTGCCGTCCGACCTCGCCAAGCGTCACCCAGCCGTCCTCGCTGGCCATCTGGCCGATCACCTTCTTGAGGATGGGCGTGGCGGCGTCCGGCGGCTGCAACGGCTGGGCGCGCACCGCTGCGTCCTGATTGCTCGTCACGCCGCCGCGCAAATTCTCGGTATAGACGAACCTGCGGCAGGCCTGCCGAAAACTCTCCGGCGTCTTCTGCTCGCCGAACCCGAATACGTCGATGCCGTGCTCGCGGATGCGGGCGGCAAGCCGGGTGAAATCACTGTCCGACGACACCAGGCAGAATCCATCGAACCGGCCGCTGTGCAGCAGGTCCATCGCGTCGATCACCAGGGTGATGTCGGATGCATTCTTGCCCGTCGTATAGGCGAATTGCTGCTGCGGGATGATGGCGTGCTTGGACAGAATGTCGGCCCAGCCCTTGGACCTCGGATTGGAGAAGTCGCCATAGATGCGGCGCACGCTGGCCTCACCGATCTTGGCGATCTCCTCGAACAGCCCATCGGCGATCCTTGCAGATGCATTGTCGGCGTCGATCAGGACCGCCAGACGGGGCGAACGGAGTTCGGAAGGCATGGCTTCTCTCTGCTGGGATACGGTGGATCAAGATGCGCGGATAGTTCCGGAACCGGCGCAGCCGCCGCATCGGAGCACATCGTGCGTCCCAAGCATAGGGTCGGTGGCATTGCCGGGACTTTCGCGGCGAATGCACCCTTGGGTGTGGTCAGAGCACCTCGCCCATATCGATCGCGCGCCTCGCGAATTCGATGGCCTTCTCGGCGGTGATCGCATCCGCCGTCGTCGTCGCCTCGTCGCGCACCGACGGCGGAGACGCGATCCGGATCTTCTTGCCGTTCGACCGGCGGATGGTCGCGCGCCAGCGATCGACATCGCGCCGGTAGGCATCGATCACAAAATCCCGATAGGTGACGCCGCTCATGAGCGGCTGAAGCGACGCCGCTTCGAGGCCGGCCGGCCGGCTTGCGACATCGCGAACCATCTCGACAATTATCTCGACCGCATGCTCACGCGCGGCACCGGTCGCGTCCCTCAGCAGATAGCTCACCGCTGCGCCGATCTGCGCCCTTGCGCGATCATCGCTCGCAAAATCCAAATCGACCTGAACTGACATGATGGGGAAAACGCCTCCTCCGGACCCAAGATCGGATACCTCCCGGCATCCGGTACGCTGCAACAGGAAGACCTTTAGTCGGCCCCCCATTAAAGCCGGATTATCGGACAGGCCCCGATTTCTCGGATGCCGTTAACCGGGCTTTGATGCCGCTTCGGAAGATGTCCGAAGCGGCATCGAACGTCGATCAGATCACAGAGGGCCGGCGCCGCGCGCCGATTCGTCCCTGGCCCAGTCGGGCGCCGCAGGCCGGCTCACGTTGCCAATTCGCACGTGATCACCAATTGACATATCACTGCTATCCGTGTGACATTTTATAGAACGGGCCGACAAGAGCCCGGCAACGTCCACTTGGGGAGGACAGCATGACCGTTTCCGACGTCACCGCATCGGCCGGAAGCCGGGCTCCGGCCGCCGTCGCGCGCACCGCGCAGGCGCAGCAGGTCGCCGACATCGCGGCACGGCTCGAACGCCTGCCGCTGACCTCCTATCAGCGCTGGATCTTCGGCATCATCGCGACCGCATGGTTCTTCGACAGCATGGACCTGGCCGCGCTGACCTTCGTGCTCGGCTCGATCCGCCAGACCTTCGGCCTGTCGACGGCGGAAACCGGGCTGCTGTCCAGCATGAGCTTCCTCGGCATGTTCGTTGGCGCCGCGTCCGCCGGCCTGCTGGCCGACCGTTTCGGCCGCGCCCGCGTCTTCCAGGTCAGCATGATCTTCTGGGGAGTGGGCAGCCTGTGCTGCGGCCTCTCGACGACGGCGACCGCGCTCGGCGCATCCCGCTTGCTGCTCGGCTTCGGCATGGGCATGGAGTTTCCGGTCGCGCAGTCGATGGTTTCGGAGATCATGCCGGCCAAGAACCGCGGCCGCTACATCGCTTTCCTCGAAGGGTTTTGGCCGCTCGGCTTCATCGCATCGGGCCTGCTGACCTATTTCGTGCTGCAGGTCGCGGACTGGCGCTGGGTCTTCATCCTGCAGGCGATCCCGGCCGTGTTCGTGCTTATCGTGCGACGCTACGTTCCGGAATCGCCGCGCTGGCTTGCGTCCCACGGCTATTCCGAGCGCGCCGAAGCGACCGTGCGCGACATCGAAAGCAGGGTCCGCGATCGTTTGGGCAGCAAGGAACTGCCGCCGGTGGTGCGCCAGGCTGCCGCGCCCGCGTCCGAAGTGACCGGCCTGAGGACACTGTTTTCGGGCATCTACGCCAAGCGGACCGCGATGTTGTGGACCTTGTGGTTCTTCGCGCTGCTCGGCTTCTATGGTCTGACCACATGGCTCGGCGCGCTGCTGCAGGCCAAGGGATTCCCGATCACCAAATCGGTGTTCTACACCATCCTGATCTCGCTCGCGGGCATCCCCGGCTTCCTGGTCTCGGCGTGGCTCGTCGAATCCTGGGGCCGCAAGGCAACGCTGGTGATGAACCTGCTCTGCGGCGCGATCGCCTGCCACTTCTATGGCTCGGCGGCGGACCAGACCCAGCTCATCATCGCCGGCCTCTGCATGCAGTTCTTCCTGTTCGGCATGTGGTCGGCGCTCTACGCCTATACGCCTGAACTGTACCCGACCCATGTCCGCGCCACCGGAACCGGCTTTGCCTCCGCGGTCGGCCGAATCGGTTCGCTGATCGGCCCCTATGTGATCGGCGTGATCCTGCCTGCGGCGGGACAGAGCGGCGTGTTCGCACTGGGCGCCGGCGCGTTCGTGCTGGCGGCGCTGGCGGTGCTGTTGCTCGGCGAGGAAACCCGCGGCCGGACGCTGGAGAGCATTTCGCACTGATGATGCGCTGCTGCTCGCGGCACGCAGCCGGATTCGGTGTAGCGCCGATCGAGCGGCCTTGTCAGTGCCATCAGGGCGTGTGAGATATCTGCTGTATAGCAGCACGCAAGATCCCGATGGCCGATTCGAGCAAACGATCCAGCACGGCGCGCGCCCGCGCAGCAGCAAACCGCCGGCCGGCGCGGCCATCGTCCGCCGCCGCCGGCAAGCCGCGCGCCGCCGCGCAGGCCCTGCTCCCGCAAGGCGACGTCACCCTCACCGATCGCGCCTATGCCGAGCTGGAAGAGCTGATCGTGACGCTGCAACTGCCACCCGGCACCGCGCTGTCCGAGCTCGTGCTCGCCAAGCGGCTCGACATCGGCCGTACCCCGATCCGCGAGGCGTTGCAGCGGCTGTCGCGCGACGGCCTCGTCAACATCCTGGCCCGTCGCGGCGTGCTGGTGTCGGAGATCGACCTGCGCGCCCAGCTCCGCCTGCTCGAGGTGCGGCGCGAGCTGGAACGGCTGATGGCGCGCGGCGCCGCTGAGCGCGCCACCACCGAGCAACGCAAGCAATTCTCCGAGATCGCCGCCGGCATGCGCCGCGCGTCGGAAAAATCCGACGATCTGCTGTTCATGCGGCTGGATCACCAGTTCAACACGCTGATCTCGGCGGCGTCGCGCAACGAGTTCGCGTCCCGCGCCATGGGCCTGATGCACGGCCTGTCGCGCCGGTTCTGGTATCAGCATTACAAGGAAGCGGCCGACCTGCCGCTTGCGGCGCGGCTGCACGCCGACGTCGCCGAAGCCGTCGCCGAGCGCCGCGTCGACGCCGCGGGCGCAGCCTCCGACAGCCTGATCGACTACATCGAGAGTTTTGCGCGTTCGACGCTATAAGCGTTCAGAACTCGACGACCGTGCGGATCGACCGTCCGCGCCGCAGCACCTCAAAACCATCATTGATGCCGTCGAGGCTGCAGCGGCCGGTGATCAGTTCGTCGAGCTTGAGCCGGCCGTCGAGATAGGCCTGCGCCAGCAGAGGGAAGTCGCGCCGCGGCCGCGCGCCGCCGTAGCTCGAGCGGCGAAATCGCTTCTCGCCCATCAACGCGCCCCAGCGGAAACTCACGTCTTGCGTGACGTCGATCTTGCCGAGCCAGATCACCTGACCGCCCGGCCGCACCGCCTCCGCGGTCTGCCGAAATGCCTGGGGATGGCCTGCCGCCTCGAGGATGACGTCGGCCCCTCGTCCGTGCGTCGCCTCCTTGGCGAACTGGACCGGGTCCTCGCGCGCCGCGTTGATGGCGTGCGTGGCGCCGAGTTGCCGCGCCAGCGCAAGCTTTGCATCATCGAGGTCGACCGCGATAACAGCGCCGGCGCCGGCGAGCCGGGCGCCCTGCACCGCCGCCAGCCCGACCGCACCGCAGCCAGTGACCATCACGATATCGCCGTGGCCGATGGCGGCGACGTTCAGCGCGGCGCCAACGCCGGTCATGACGCCGCAGCCGATCAGGCAGGCGCGATCGAACGGGATGTCCTTCGGCACGACGATCGCCTGCTGCGCCGGCAGCACGACATATTCCGAGAATGCGCCGAGGAACATCAGATGCGCCAGGCTGCGGCCACCCGCGAGCTGCGCTTTCGACGCGCCGTCGAAATGCACGCCTTCCGCGCCCCTGGCGAGGTAGGTCTCGCACAGGATCGGCTGCGCCCGGTCGCAGTGAAAGCAGTGCCCGCAATGCGGATTCCAGGACAGGATGACGTGATCCCCGGCGCGCACGTCGCGCACCGCGCTGCCGACCTCCTCGACCACGCCGGCGGCCTCGTGCCCGAGGATCATCGGCAAGGGATAGCGCAGCGATCCGTCGATCACCTCCAGATCGGTGTGGCAGAGCCCCGCGGCACGCACCTTCACCACGACATCGGTCGGCGTGGGCGGCGCAAGCGAAACGCGCTCGATGGAGAGCAGCGTTCCGCTTTGATGCAGTACCGCCGCGCGACAGGTCAGGGTCATCTCATATTCTCTCGCCCGGAAATCAGCGTGGGGTTACACCGTGCGTCCGGACCGCAGCGCCGCGACCGCCTCGTCGAGATCGGCCGAGGAGAGCTCCCATTCATTGCCGAAATTGGCGACGATGCGCCGCATGAAGCTCTGGTGCAGCGCCTTCGCAGCAACGGCGTCGTGCAGATGATCGTAGAGCAGCGCGAAAGCCAGTTGTGCCGGCTCGGGCCCCTCATAGCTCCATTCAAAGCCGTGTTCGGTGAGCCGAAGCTGGTCGTAATGCGGTGACAGCGGCTCGCCGTCGACCAGCACGGAAATGCCGTCGATGGTGCGGTCCCCGGCATAGCTCGCCATCGGAATCTCCCTGTGCTGCAGCATCATGTCAGGATCCCGGTGGGCGCATCTTGAGGTCCTTCTTGACGACCTCGGGGAAGATCCACATCGCGACCGTGGCGAATACGCCGAGGAACGCGACCGCGTAGCTCGGTCCCTGCTGTCCGAGATAGACCATGAAGAAGTACCCGCAGGCCGCCGTGGCGAGGCACGCCAGCGACAGTATGAGCTTGATGTGGCTTGGCATCGAGACCTCCCTTCAGGTCATCCAGATGTGAAACGACGGTGCAGCCACGCCGACCAGCAGCGCCAGCGCCGCAATCATGGTGCAGCAGGACAGCCGCAATCCCGCGCGTCCGTCGCGCCACCAGTCCGGCAACGCCTGAAACAGCCCGGGCAGGAACAGGAACAGCACACCGCCCACCACAACGACGGTGGTCCAGCGCAGCTCGACCAGGGCGAATGCCAGCGTGCCGGCGAGCAACATCGCCCATAGGGCGGTCGTCATCGTCACCGCCAGAACCGCGCGTCCACGCAAGGGATACATGCCGGCGAGCTGCAGGAAGCCGATGCAGCACACGCTCCACAGCAGGCCGAACCAGGCGAGGCCAGCGAGATTGGGTTCAAGCTGCGGCATGCGGCACCGATTGCTCCTTCACCGCGACCCGCGGCGTCCGCGCCGTGCGTCGCATGTCGGTCTTCACGTAGCGCGTGCTGTAGCCGTTGAAGACGTGGCCCAGCAGGCCGCGGTTGAGATCGGAGGTGCCGAACACATAGTCCATCACCGGGAAGGTGAGGTTCATGTTCCGCTCCATCATGATCGACTGGTTGTGATGGGCGGTATGATGCCGGCGGATGGTGTTGACGAACGGCATGTTGCGCACGAAGGCGTTTTCCTCGACGTGACAGCAGAAATGCATGAATTCGTAGATCAGGTACATCGACGTGGTCGTGGTGATCAGCAGCCAGCCGGTATTGGCCGAGATCACGAGACCGGCGACGATCGCCGGCGGGATCGACATCAGGGTGAACACCACGAGCGCATAGGGCGGGAAGAAGGTGACGCGCCAGTCGTGATGATCGGCGAAGCGCATCTCCTCCTCGGTGAAGAACTGATGGTGCATCAGCGTGTGGCGGCTGTAGATCGCGCGTAGCAGCGGCACGTTCGACGGCCTGTGCATGACGAAGCGATGCACCGCCCATTCGAAGAAGTTCGCAATCAGGAACACCGCCGGAATGGTGAGGTATTCCCACCATTTCACGTTGTGCACATTGGCCAAATAGACGTACAGCGCGGTGAAGCCGATCGTGTAGATCAGCACGACGTGCAGCCAGCCATTGTACCAGCCCACCACGCGCTCGCGGTAGGTCGCGCGATATTTGCGCTGGCGGTCGGTCATCCCTGTTGCAGCCAACTCCATCGCGGCGTCCTCCATCGTCGTTATCTGACATATCAGTAGCACATCAGATGCGAAAGGCAAGCTGCCTTGGTGCGCGGCATGCGATCGGGAAGCAGGGACGGCGCACGGAACCCGCGCAGGACGGAGCAGCAAAGCCCGGGCTGGTTTCGAACGATCGGGTGATACCGCCCTTCCCGCCCACCTCGGCGGCAAGGCTCAGACAGGAGCCCAATAAAAAGCCGCCCCGGACGATGTCCGGGGCGGCTGGTCTTCGACAGATCAGACGATCAGAGCAGTCCCGCGCCGCGGGCCCATTTGTACTTGGCACCCAGCACCTCGACCGGCAGTTCGGTCGAATAGGCGTAGGCCGGAATGCCATTCTGGTAGAGATATTCGGCGGCTTCCTCGACTTCGACGTCGCCGGCGAGCGAGGCGACGATCGGCTTCACGAAGCCCTTGGCCTCCATCTCCTTCTTCACCTCGACCATGTTCCGGGCGAACACCATCGGCGGCGTCACGATGGTGTGCCAGTAGCCGAGGATCAGCGCGTGGATACGCTCATCGGAGAGACCGAGCTTCACGGTGTTGACGTAGGTGATCGGCGGCTCGCCGCCGGTGATATCCACAGGATTTCCGGCCGCGCCGAACGGCGGGATGAACTTGCGGAACGCCGCATCGAGATCCGGCGGCATCTGCATCAGCGACAGGCCGTTGTCGACGACGGAGTCCGATAGCAGCACGCCCGAGCCGCCGGCGCCGGTGATGATCAGGACATTCTCGCCCTTCGGCGTCGGCAGCACCGGTACGCCGCGAGCGAATTCCAGCAGCTGCCGGAGCGAGCGCGCGCGGATCACGCCGGACTGCTTGAACACGTCCTCGTAGATCTTGTCGTTGCCGGCGAGCGCGCCGGTGTGCGACGACGCCGCCTTCGCACCAGCCGAGGTGCGGCCGGCCTTCAGCACGACCACCGGCTTCTTCTTGGAGACGCGCTTGGCCGCCTCCGCGAAGGCCCGGCCGTCCTTCAGGTCCTCGCAATGCTGCGCGATCAGATTGGTGTTGGGGTCCTGCTCGAAGAAGGCGAGCAGATCGTCCTCGTCAATGTCAGACTTGTTGCCGAGGCCGACGATCGCCGACACGCCCATCTTGGCCGAGCGCGAGAAGCCGATGATCGCCATACCGATGCCGCCCGACTGCGACGACAGCGCGGCATGGCCCTTGACGTCATAGGCGGTGCAGAACGTGGCGCAGAGGTTGGCCGGGGTATAATAGAAGCCGTAAATGTTCGGCCCCATCAGGCGGATGTTGTACTTCTTGCCGACCTCGACGATCTCGGCCTGCAATTCGGGTGCGCCGGCTTCGGCGAAGCCCGAGGGAATCAGCACCGCGCCGGGGATTTTCTTCTCGCCGCACTCGACGAGCGCGCCGGCGACGAATTTCGCCGGGATCGCAAACACCGCGGTGTCGATCACGCCGGGCACGTCCTTGACGCTCTTGTAGGCCTTGTAGCCGAGGATCTCCGCGGCCTTCGGGTGGATCGGATAGATCTCACCCTTGTAGCCGCCGTTGATGAGGTTCTTCATCACCGAGTTGCCGATCTTGCCGTCCTCGGCGGAGGCGCCGATCACGGCGACGCCCTTCGGCTGCATGATGCGGCTCATCGCGGCGACGATCTCTTCGGTCGGGCGCGGCGCCGGGCGCGGCTTGTAGTCGAAGTCGACGACGATGCGGACGTCGGCGGCGATCGCGTTCTTGCTGGTGGCGAACACCGGATTGAGGTCGAGTTCGACGATCTCCGGGAAATCGCTGACCAGTTGCGACACCTTGACGATGACGTCGGCGAGCGCCTCGCGGTTGACCGGCTCGCCGCCGCGCACGCCCTTCAGCATCTCATGGGCCTGAATGCCGTCGAGCATCGACAGCGCATCGTCCTTGGTCGCGGGCGCGAGGCGGAAGGTGATGTCCTTGAGGATTTCGACCAGCACGCCGCCGAGGCCGAAGGCGACCAGCTTGCCGAACGAGCCGTCGGTGATCGAGCCGACGATCACCTCGGTGCCGCCGCCCAGCATCTGCTGGACCTGGATGCCCTCGATCTTGGCATCGGCCTTATATTTCTTGGCGTTGGCCAGAATGGTCTCGTAGCTCTTCTCGGCGTCCGCGGCGCTCTTGACGCCGACAATCACGCCGCCCGCCTCGGTCTTGTGCAGGATGTCGGGCGAGACGATCTTCATCACGACCGGGAAGCCCATGTCGGAGGCGATCCGGGCGGCCTCGGCGGCCGACTTGGCGACGCCCTCTTTCGGCACCGGAATGCCGTAGGCGTCGCAGACCACCTTGCCTTCGGGCGCGGTGAGGCTCGTGCGCTTGTCGGCCCTGACCGCATCGAGAATTTTGCGGACCGCATCCTTCGAATTTGACATTGGCTTCCTCCTGGGACAGATTTCGTGGCATTTGGTATGCCAAAAACGTAATTGTCAAGGTCGGTTGATGCCCAAAAATGCCGAAAAATATGGGCAGCTTGACATTCTGGTATTTGGCATGCCAAAAATCTAAGGTACTTTCTTCTGCTAAGAAGACGTCTCCAAGAGGAGGAGACGAGTCGTGCCAGAACCGAAACAGACCAAGGCGTCGCCCACTATGGCTGACACAGATATTGCCATCGTCCGGATCGCCCCGGAGACGAGCTTCAAGAACAAGGCCTATGAGGCCTTGAAAGAAGCGATCCTGAAGATGGACATCTACGCGACGCCGGAGCCCGTGATGCTCGACGAGCGCGCATTGTCCGAGCGTCTCGGCGTCAGCCGCACGCCGATCCGCGAAGCGATTGCGATGCTCGAGCAGGACGGATTCGTGAAGACCGTGCCGCGCCGCGGCATCGTTGTGGTCCGCCGCACCAAGGCGGAGATCGTCGACATGATCCGCGCCTGGGCGGCGCTGGAGAGCATGGCGGCGCGCCTGATCACGACCACAGCGCGGAAGAAGGACATCTCGTCGCTGCGCGACTTCTTCAAGGACTTCAGCGACGATCGCCTGCCGCAGGATCACGTCGAGGAATATTCCAAGGCCAACATCGCCTTCCACCAGGCGCTGATCTCGCTGTCCGAATCGCCTGTGCTGGTCGACCTCACCAACGACCTGCTGCTGCATGTGCGCGGCTATCGCCAGCTCACGATCGGCCGCAAGGACCGTACCGCGACCTCCCTGCCCGAGCATCTCGGAATCATCGAGGCGCTGGAAGCGCGCGACACCGAGCTCGCCGAAAAGCGCGCGCGCGATCACACGCTCGGCCTTGCCGCCTATGTCGAGGCGCATGGCCAAGAATTATTCACGTAGAAAACCGTTCACGTAAGTTTGAGAGTCCACACCCGCTTCAGACGACAATCAGATCGTCCGAACCAAGAACGATCAGGGAGACGATGCCGATGCTGAATACCGCTACGAAGTCCGAGGCACCGGGCACCGAGCAGGAACTAACCGATGGCTTCCACCTCGTCATCGATGCGCTCAAGCTCAACGGCATCGACACCGTCTATGGTGTGCCGGGTATCCCGATCACGGACCTGGGCCGCATGGCCCAGGCGGAGGGCATTCGCGTGCTCTCGTTCCGCCATGAGCAGAATGCCGGCTATGCGGCCTCGATCGCCGGCTTCCTGACCAAGCGCCCCGGCGTCTGCCTCACGGTGTCGGCGCCCGGCTTCCTCAACGGCCTCACCGCGCTTGCCCACGCCACCACCAACTGCTTCCCGATGATCCTGATCTCGGGCTCGTCCGAGCGCGAGATCGTCGATTTGCAGCAGGGCGACTACGAGGAAATGGATCAGCTCGCGATCGCAAAACCGCTCTGCAAGGCGGCGTTCCGCGTGCTGCACGCCCAGGACATTGGCATCGGCCTTGCGCGCGCGATCCGCGCCGCGGTGTCGGGCCGTCCCGGCGGCGTCTATCTCGATCTGCCCGCAAAGCTGTTCGGCCAGGTCATGGACGCGGCGGCCGGCGAGAAGTCGCTGGTCAAGGTGATCGATGCCGCGCCGGCCCAGCTCCCTGCCCCGTCGGCGGTCAAGCGCGCGCTCGACGTGCTGAAGAACGCAAAGCGTCCGCTGATCATCCTCGGCAAGGGCGCGGCCTATGCGCAGGCCGACGAGGCGATCAAGAATTTCGTCGAGAAGAGCGGCGTGCCGTTCCTGCCGATGAGCATGGCCAAGGGCCTGCTGCCCGATCTGCATCCGCAATGCGCGGGTGCGGCGCGCTCGACCGTGCTGAAGGAAGCCGATGTCGTGATGCTGATCGGTGCCCGCCTCAACTGGCTGCTCTCGCACGGCAAGGGCAAGACCTGGGGTGACGCTCCGAAGAAGTTCATCCAGGTCGACATCGAGCCGAAGGAAATGGATTCCAACGTCGAGATCGTCGCCCCCGTGGTCGGCGATATCGGCTCCTGCGTGTCCGCGTTCCTCGACGCCATGGGCGCCAACTGGTCGGCCGCACCGAGCGACTGGCTCGCGACCGTGGCGAAGAAGCGCGACGACAACGTCGCCAAGATGGCGCCGAAGCTGATGAGCAACGCATCGCCGATGGATTATCACGGTGCGCTCGGCGCGCTGCGTACGATCATTACGGAACGTCCCGACACCATCTTCGTCAACGAAGGCGCCAACACGCTCGACCTCGCCCGCGGCGTCGTCGACATGCACAAGCCGCGCAAGCGGCTCGACGTCGGCACCTGGGGCGTGATGGGCATCGGCATGGGCTATTCGATCGCGGCTGCGGTCGAGACAGGCCTGCCCGTGCTCGCGGTCGAAGGCGACAGCGCCTTTGGCTTCTCCGGCATGGAGGTCGAGACCATCTGCCGCTACAAGCTGCCGATCTGCATCGTGATCTTCAACAATGACGGCATCTATCGCGGCACCGACGTCAACAGCGCCGGCGACGATCCGGCCACCACCGTGTTCGTCAAAGGCTCGCGCTACGACAAGATGATGGAAGCCTTCGGCGGCGTCGGCGTCAACGCCACCTCGCCCGACGAGCTGAAGCGCGCGGTCAATGCGGCACTGGATTCCGGCAAGCCGACCTTGATCAACGCCGTGATCGATCCGGCGGCGGGCTCGGAGAGCGGCCGCATCGGCAACCTCAATCCTCAGAGCGTTCTGAAGAAAAAGTAAGCAATCCCCTTCAACCCATTTTCCCTGCGGGTGCAGGGGTAGACCAGAGTACGGAGCATACATTATGACCAAGGCGCTCAAGGGCGTTCGCATTCTCGATTTCACCCACGTCCAGTCGGGCCCGACCTGCACGCAATTGCTGGCCTGGTTCGGCGCCGACGTGATCAAGGTCGAGCGTCCCGGCGTCGGCGACATCACGCGCGGCCAGTTGCAGGACATCCCGAACGTGGACAGCCTGTATTTCACCATGCTGAACCACAACAAGCGCTCGATCACCCTCGACACCAAGAACCCGAAGGGCAAGGAAGTGCTGACCGCGCTGATCAAGCAGTGCGACGTGCTGGTCGAGAATTTCGGCCCCGGCGTGCTCGATCGCATGGGCTTCCCCTGGGAGAAGATCCAGGCCATCAACCCCAAGCTGATCGTCGCCTCGATCAAGGGTTTCGGCCCCGGCCCGTATGAGGATTGCAAGGTCTACGAGAACGTCGCGCAGTGCACCGGCGGTGCCGCCTCGACCACCGGCTTCCGCGACGGCCTGCCGCTGGTCACCGGCGCGCAGATCGGCGACAGCGGCACCGGGTTGCACCTCGCACTCGGCATCGTCACCGCACTCTACCAGCGCACCCATTCGGGCAAGGGCCAGCGCGTCACCGCGGCGATGCAGGACGGCGTGCTCAACCTCGCCCGTGTCAAGATGCGCGACCAGCAGCGCCTCGCCCACGGCCCGCTGAAGGAATACAGCCAGTTCGGCGAAGGCATTCCGTTCGGCGATGCCGTGCCGCGCGCCGGCAACGATTCCGGCGGCGGCCAGCCCGGCCGCATCCTGAAGTGCAAGGGCTGGGAGACCGACCCGAACGCCTACATCTACTTCATCACCCAGGCCCCGGTCTGGGAGAAGATCTGCGACGTGATCGGCGAGCCGACCTGGAAGACCGATCCGAACTACGCCAAGCCGCCGGCCCGCCTGCCGCGCCTCAACGAGATCTTCGCCCGCATCGAGCAGTGGACGATGACCAAGACCAAGTTCGAGGCGATGGAGATCCTCAACAAGGACGACATCCCCTGCGGCCCGATCCTGTCGATGAAGGAGATCGCCGAAGACCAGTCGCTGCGCGCGACCGGCACCGTGGTCGAGGTCGATCACCCGACCCGCGGCAAGTACATCTCGGTCGGCAACCCGATCAAGCTGTCGGATTCGCCGAGCGAAGTCGCCCGTTCGCCGCTGCTCGGCGAGCACACCGACGAGATCCTGCGCGAGGTGCTCGGCTTCAGCGATCACCAGGTCGCCGAGATCCACGACTCCGGCGCGCTCGACCCGCCGCGCAAGCAGGCCGCCGAGTAACGGCTGCGCACAGACGAGACGACAAATGGCCGCGGGCAACCGCGGCCATTTTTTTTCCGGCTGGTCGTCTGCTCTCCCATCAACGCGGACGTTGATGGGATCGAGCCCTCATGATGGTGCGACCGCTCAATTTCTGCGCGCCGCGTCGGAAGTGCCTGACGCCAAAGGTATGCCGGATGAGCGCGTCGATCTCGGCGGCGCAAGATCCTGGATAAAGTCTCTCAGCGCCTCGGTATCGAACGGCTTGCGGAGTATTTTTAGACTTGGCGGAGCGGCTTTTGCGGCATCGCTGTAACCGGTAGTAAGGGCTATCGGCAAACCGGGGTACCGCGACCGAACTTCTCTCGCGAGCCCGACGCCATCGATGGTCCCTGGCATGACGATATCGCTGAAGACGAGATCGATCCTTGTACCGGTATCGAGCAGTTTCAATGCCGCTTCGGCCGAATCTCGATAGATGGTTTCATAACCCAGATGCTCGAACAGCGATGATGTCACATCCGCCACTTCGGGGCTGTCGTCGACAACGAGGACCGTCTGCCGCGGCGGCTGCCGTGGCCTTGCCCGGGCGGCGGCGAGCTCTTTGTTGGTGATCTGCTCGTCCGCACAGGACGGCAGATAGATTGTAATCGTTGTTCCTTGTCCGACCTTGCTGTCTGCCGTCACCGTTCCGCCCGCCTGGTGCGCAAAACCGTAAACCTGGGACAAACCGAGCCCGGTCCCTTTTCCGACCTCCTTGGTCGTGAAAAACGGATCGAACATCTTGGACAGAAGATTTGGCGGAATACCGGTGCCCGTATCGCCAAGTGTGATCGCAAAGAAGGCCTTGCCACGGCGATCGCCGCCGGTTTCCTGATTTGCGGTGACCGCGTGGACCGACAACGTGAATGTGCCGCCGCTTGTCATTGCGTCTCGCGCATTGACGGCAATGTTGACGATCGCAAGTTCAAGTTCGGCAAGGTCAACCTTGACCGGCGAAACAGCCTCGCCAACGTTCTCGTTGTACACGATGTTGCCGCGCAGCGAGCTCTCGATCATGGTCCGCATGTTCTTGATGGACGCATTCAGATCGACGACCGTCGGGCTGAGATGCTGGTGACGAGAGAATGTCAACAATTGGCGCGTGAGACTCTCGCCCCGTTTGGCTGCGGTTTGTATGGCGTCGATGGCTTTTGGCAGTTTTGGATCAAGCAGGCGTTGAAATATCTGGGCACTGCCTCCGATGATCATCAAGAGATTGTTGAAGTCGTGCGCGATCCCGCCGGTCAGCTTGCCGATTGCCTCCATCTTCTGAGACATCGCGAGCTGTTCGCGCGCCTGGACCAGCTTTTCCTCCGCGTCGCGGCGCTCCGTCGCATCGCGCAGGATACTGATGAAACCGATCAGATTTCCTGCGTCATCATGGCTCGATGAGACTGAGCCCGTGATGAAAAACGGCGTACCATTCTTCCTGATACGCCAACCCTCTACGTCGTACTTGCCGCTTTCGATTGCCGACTCCAGCGCGTGTGTCGGAGAACCCGCGCGGCGTTCATCCGGCCGATAGAATATCCCGAAGTGCTTGCCGATGATTTCTTCCGAGCTGTAGCCGATGATCGTTTGAGCAGTGCTATTCCAGCTCGTCACGTGCCCTTCTCGATCAAGCGCAAAAATTGCGTAGTCGACGACGCCTTCGATCAGGGTCTGGAAGTGCCGTCTGATGCTGTCGAGCGCCAACGCTTTCCGTTCGAGTTGACCGTTCAGCTGATCCTGGACGGAAAGCAAATGGGCTTCCCTGGCCTGGCGCGTCGCGCTTGCCGCGGCCAGGGCAAGAGGCGGCGCCGACACGATGATCGAAAGCACGAGCAGGGATAACAGCGCTCCGTTCGGATCGATTTTCGGAAATGGATCATTCCCCACCGAGAACCCCCACACGGCGGTTCCGATGAAAATGAACGCGGCCGTCGCCACGGTGCATCGATCGCCGCGCAGAGCGGCCCAGATCAAGGGCAGCAGAACCAGAAAGCCCAGAAGGCTCCGATGTGGCAGCAACACGTCGAGGCCGTTGCTGACGAGATCGCTACCGATCAACGGGCTGTAAGCCGCGAGCCCGATCATACCGGCGAGAGCAGCGACCGTAATCGATTCCAACAGCGCCCATCTGGAAGCAATGCGTAAGGGCATCGTCGCCCAGAGCACGATGACCGGAGCAATCACCAGGGCGCCGGCAGCGTCCGCAAGCCACCAGGTCACCCCGGCCACGACGGAATCGGAAAAATTCGATTCGTTGGCGAACGTGAAGCCGGCCAAGGCGATGGCTGAACTGATCATCGTGGTCGGCGCAAAGGAAATGATTGCAAACTTTGCGACACCGGATGGTGTGGCAAACGTCTGGCGACCGTTCGACCAGCGGCCGATCAACCATGTCCCGGCACATGCGGCAAGGAGGCTGCCGATCCCGGCGGCGCCGAACTCCAGGAGCGATCGGTCGGCCATGAGATACGAAGAGATGGCCCCCACCACGATCGCGGGCCAGATCCGGTAGCCGCGCAGCAGGACCAGGGCGAGCGCAAGCCCGGTTGGTGGCCATAGCGGTGTCGCGGTTGGATTTATTGCGGGAAGGAACCGCGCGGATTCGGCAACGCCAGCATAAATTGCGGCAACTATCAGGATTTCGACCGCGTAGGTCGCAACGCTCCGCGCGTCGCCAAAAGCGAAAATCCCGGCCTTGGCGAACGTTGCCCTTTCCATCGCGAGCCTTTGCAGTGGGCATCTCAACAATGCGGACGCAGTTTTGACCAAAACATGGCCGCACGATCGTGAGTAGAGAGGCGCTAGGCAACTTCGGAACGAGAGGCCATCGGGCAGCACCGTTGACCTAACGGCGGTGGTACGCTACGCGCGCGGTGGTATCCGGACTACGAATCGATCCGATCCCGCCGCGTTTCGGTCGGATCATCAGCAATCATTTTCGCCGTTGGCGCAAGAACTCTCGCTGCCGCTCTCATGACCGCTTCGGGTCAGAAGCGGACCCTGGCCTCATCTGCATCTTATCTGGGCAAAACAGGCAATCCGCGGCCGTGATTTGCGAGGGGCGGCGGAACTCTAATGGGGTAGCGGAGACACGAGATCTACTTCGCACCCTGAAATAGTCACGGAGCGCCGGGAGGCGAGCGAACGGGCGTGTTCTGGAAGAACAGGATGGCCCATCGGTCGCCGATATCCTGGCATATATAGCTCTGCGTCGCCTGAGGAGGGCTCTCCTGCCCCTGCCTCGCCGGTCCGCCGCTGGTCGAGACGAGATAAAGCGTCTCCGACAGCGGGCGGATGTCGACGAGATCGACGAGCAGCCGCGATCCCTGAAGCTCCGTTGCGAAGGGCTGTGCGTGAAATTTTGCGATGGCCGCGCGGCCGAGCAGGCGCGAACCGTTGAACGGGACGAAAATCGCGTCCTCCGCGAAGGACTGCGCCATCCGGTCAGCGTCGTTGGCGGCCCAGGCGGCCTTGATATCGGCGAGCAGTGCGTTGATTGCGTTGAGCGCCCGCTCCTCGCGCGCGTCCGTCTTGCTGCTCATTGTCAACGTTGCCCCTGCTTGCTGGCTGCTGCGATGCTGTCGAGTTGCGCGATCGCCTCGGGCGGCAGTTGCAGGGCGCCGGCTGCAAAATTCTGGTGGAGATGCGCGACCGATGACGTGCCGGCGATCAACAGCACGTTCGGCGCGCGCTGCAGCAACCATGCGAGCGCGACCTGACGGGTCGTTGCGCCGAGGCTTTGCGCGACGCCGTCCAGAATGGGCGAGTTGAGCGGGCGGAATCCACCCAGGGGGAAAAACGGCACATAGGCGACCTGCCTGGCCGCGAGGTCGTCGATCAAGGCGTCGTCGATGCGATGCGCCAGATTATAGTGGTTCTGCACGCAGACGATGGCGGCGATCCTGCTGCCTTCTTCGAACTGCGCATGGGAAATGTTGCTCAGGCCGATATGGCGGATCAAACCTCGCTGCTGCAATTCGGCCAGCACGGAGAGCGACGCTTCCACCGAACTGTCGTCGGGGCCGAATTGGCCGCCGAGGCGCAGATTGACGACATCGAGCACATCAAGGCCGAGATTGCGCAGATTGTCGTGCACGGCGTCGATCAATTCCTGCCGGGAGATCGCCTGGGGCCAGGATTTGTCCGGACCCCGGCGCGCGCCGACCTTGGTCACGATGGTGAGGCCGGCGGGGTAAGGGTGCAGAGCTTCCTTGATGATCTGATTGGCGATGTGCGGACCGTAATAGTCGCTCGTATCGATGTGGTTGACGCCGCAGCGGACAGCCTCCCGCAGAACGGCAAGCGCGGCTGAGTGGTCCTTGGGTGGTCCCCATACCATGGGCCCCGTCAACTGCATTGCGCCAAAGCCCATGCGATTGAGCGTCAAGGTGGTCCCGGCGGGTGTGAAGGCGCCGCCTGAGGATATGGTGGTCGTCATCGGATCTCCGATTTCATGAACTTACATATGTTAACTTACATCCGTTAAGTTTACAGGTCAAGCCGAACGCGCGTAAGGTTACGGGCATCAGCCAAAGGAATCGGATGAAGGCGCGTCAACGGAATGCGAGAGGCGAAGGCGGACAATTGCGCGAGGACATCCTCGTGGCCGCCATTACGCTGATCGAAAAAGCCGGCTCATGCGAAGGCGTTTCACTGCGCGCGGTCGCCAAGCAGGCCGGCATCGCCGCACCGTCGGTCTATCCGCACTTCGCCGATCGCGACGCGCTGCTGCTTGCGGTTCTGCAAAAGCTGTTCGATGAACTCGTCGCGCTGCGCACCAAGGCGGAAGAGGCAGCCGGCAGCGGTGCATGGGAGCGCCTGCGTGCCGGCGTCTTCGCCACAGTCCGTTTCGGGCTGGAACGGCCGGGCCATTACAAGATGCTGTACGAAGGCCGCGTGATATCCGGCCTGAGCGATCCGAAAGCAGCAACGTTCGGGCGTGCGATCCAGATCCGCGTGGTGGCGCTGATCAAGGATATCCTCGCGGCGACGCCCGGCCGCGAGGCGGAAGATGCAGAACGGCTGTCACTGCTGCTATGGGCGGCGACCCACGGCGTGATCTCGCTCCAGATCAACAAGCCCACCTTGCGCTGGCCCAAAGCAACAACCCTCGTCGAGGAGCTGATGCGCGCCCTGATCCGGCCAGGCGCGGCTGCAAGCTGAGCAAGATGCGGCCTGGCGGCGCGGCCTTCCGGTCGATCGCGCCGTGCGGCAATCAGGACAGCGCCTTCATCAGCAGAGTCGCGATCACGATCATGATTGCCCCTCCGACCCGTGTCGATATCTGGGCAAAGGCCATCAGCCCCATGCGATCAGCGGCTCCGAGGATCGCGACGTCGCCGGTGCCTCCCAGTCCGGAGTGGCATGCGGTCACGACCGCAGCCTCGATCGGATACATGTTCAGCCACTTTCCGACGAAGAACCCGGACGCCGTCATCGCGAGCACGGTCGCGGTGCAGATCGAGATGTAGCCGGGATTGAACGACGCGACGAGCTGCTGCCACGACACAAGCAATGTTCCCATCGCGACCAGGATCGCAAAGGTGAGATTGGTCGACATGAATTTGTTGATCTGGTAGGCGCCGAGTTCCATCTCGGCGGGAAGCGTCCTCGTCAGCTTGAGGGTGACGGCTGCGATGATCATGAGGATCGGTCCGGGAATGCCGGTGTACGGCGCCAGCACCATGCCGAGCACGAACAGCACGCACGACAGCACGATTCCGGCACCGAGAAGGCCGAGATCGATCGGACGATCGGATCGCGCGGGGCCGAGGATGCCTTCATCTCCGGTCTTGACCAGCATGCCCTGACCATTGAGATCCCGTCGCTTCTCGCCCAGCCGAACCAGCAATCCGGCGGTGACGATGGCAACCACATTTCCCAGCAATGCCGCAGGGACCATCTGCGCGACAAGGTCGGCCTGCGGTTGATGAAGCATTTCCGAGTAAGCGATGGACAGCGGCAACACGCCCTCCGCCAGACCGCCCCCGATGATCGGTATGATCACGAAGAAGAACGTATCCCTCGGGCTGTGACCGAACAGCATGCCGACCGCGATGCCGATCACGACCGCGCTCAGGGTCCCGATCAGCAGCGGAATGAACATCTTGAGAAAGCCCTGCACCAGGACGCGGTGGGGCATCCCCAGG
The DNA here is from genome assembly GCF_042258955.1 of Bradyrhizobium sp. ma5. Classification (NCBI taxonomy): domain Bacteria; kingdom Pseudomonadati; phylum Pseudomonadota; class Alphaproteobacteria; order Hyphomicrobiales; family Nitrobacteraceae; genus Bradyrhizobium; species Bradyrhizobium sp. ma5. Next base: position 3,276,089 of record NZ_CP170156.1, on the reverse strand, counting down.
ATCGAGCCTGCGACAAGACACGCGATGAAGAAATACTGAAAGTTGGCGGTACGAAACGTCGTCGTGATGGCCTTGAGGGCGGGCTCGGGCATCAGTCCGTAGCTGACGAGCGCCGCGGGAACGAACAGGCACAAGATCGCCGTGCCGCCGATTTGCTTCAGGACCGGAATGGTCTGACCGAGCTTGCCGAGAAGGAAGCCAAGCAGCATCAGGACGGAAAGGCCACCGATCACGTCGTTCGGAAGCTTTCCCGAATAGACGGCGACCGAGCAGACAAGCGCAGCGAAGAGATAGACACCAATCGGCAACGGTCCGATCTTCAGTGCGGCAGATGCGGACGAGCCGGGCGAGTCCGTCGCATCGTTGAGTTTAACGGTCGTGTCGGTCAAGAAAGCCTCCCTTGATGGTTTTCTAGTCGTTGAGCGTCGCCACGGCGCCCGGCGTCCGGCTCAGAACATCCAGGGATTCTCAGCCCTGTGCCGGGCCTCGAAGGCGCGGATGTCGTCGGCAAAGGCGAGCGTGGAGCCGATCGCATCCCGTCCCGTGAGGAATGCCTCTTTCCTGGCGGCCTCGATCGCAAAGCGCACGATCCGGCCATTCCCGCCCTCGATCCGGATGGTCTGTTGCTCGAGATCGACGGTGAGGCGGTTGCTTGCCGGATCGGAGACGGCATCGGCGAGAGCGCCGCACGTGGCCGCATCGAGGCTGATCGTGAGCAGGCCGTTGTTGGCGCAATTGTCGTTGAAGATGCCGGCGAACGTCGTGCCTATCAGCGCGCGGATGCCGAGTTGCTGAAGCCCCCACACCGCATGCTCGCGGCTCGATCCGCAGCCGAAATTCGGACCGACCACGAGGAAGCAGGCGTCGCGGTATCCGTTCTGGTTCAAGACGAAGTCGGGGTTGGGCCTGCCCGCGTTGAAGCGAAGGAGATTGAAGGCCCCCTCGCCGAGCCCGCTGCGATCGATCCCCTTGAGGAACATCTTGGGCATGATCACGTCGGTATCGACATTGGGCGTCATCATCGGCGCCGCGGTTCCGGTCACGCAATGGAACGGCGTCATTGCGTACCTTCCTTGATCAGGGCGCGCACGTCGGTGATGCGGCCGGTGACCGCCGCAGCCGCGACCATTGCGGGGCTCATCAAATGGGTCCGGGCACCCGGGCCCTGCCGCCCCTCGAAATTGCGGTTGGTCGATGAAGCGGATCGTTGACCCGGCGCAAGAATGTCGTCGTTCATCGCAAGGCACATCGAGCAGCCGGACTGCCGCCACTCGACGCCGGCATCGATCAGGATCTGAGCGATCCCTTCGATTTCGGCCTGCGCCCTGACCTGCGTCGAGCCGGGAACGACGATCGCGCGAACACCCGCCGCGACATGACGGCCGCGGAAGACCTTTGCTGCCTCGCGCAGGTCCTCGATGCGGGAATTCGTGCATGAGCCGATGAAGGCGAAATCGATCGGGACCGATTGAATCGGCGTGCCCGCCTGCAACCCCATATAGCTCAAGGCACGGACGGCAGCGGCGTTGTTTTCGGGATCCGGCACCTGACCGGTGACTGCGATCGCCTGATCGGGACTGGTGCCCCACGTCACGACCGGCGCGACCTCTCCGGCGTCGACCGTCATCTCGCGGTCGAACCGGGCGTCGGGATCGGAGCCAAGCTGCAACCAGGCGCGGGCAGCACGGTCCCACATCTCGCGTTTTGGCGCCCGCGGCCGTCCCTCGAGATAATCGAGAACCTTCTGGTCGGGCGCGACGACGACGCCGCGTGCGCCGGCCTCGACGATCATGATCGACATCACGATGCGCCCTTCGACGCTCATGTCGCGCACGGCGGGCCCCGCGAACTCGACCGCATAGCCGGTCGCACCGTCCGCGCCGATGCGCCGGATGATCTCCATGACGATGTCCTTGGGCGCGACCCCGAGCGGCAGGTGCCCGGCCACGTTGATACGCATCGTCTTCAGGCGACGGTAGCGGACCGTCGAGGTCGCCAAATAGTGCTCGATGTCGGATGTGCCGATCCCGTATCCGAGCGCGCCGAACGCCCCGTAGGCCGTAGTGTGGCTGTCTCCCGCAGCGATGACCATTCCCGGCATCACCAGGCCCTGCTCCGGCGCAACGACGTGCTCGATGCCCTGCCGGGGATCCATGATGTCGAAATACTCGATGCCGAAATCGCGCGCGTTCTCGGCGAAATAGTCGACCTGCCGCGCCGCTTCGGCGTCGGGCATCCGGCGCGTTCGACGTGCCGCGGTCGGATTGACATGGTCGACGACCATGAGAGCCGCCGACGGATTCCAGACCCCGCGCCCGGTGGCGCGCAATCCTGCGAAAGCCTGCGGACTGGTGTACTCGTTGAGCACCGTGCGATCGACGTAGAGCAGAACAAGACCGTCGTCGTCGATCCGCCGCACCACATGCGCGTCGACCAGCTTGTCGTAGAGCGTGCGCCCCGGCATTCTGCCTCCCGAATGGAAAATCTGACTTTCAGCGAGGGTGCAGGCCGGGGTTCTGGAAATCCAATGTCACGTCATGATATGATTATGCAGAATTTGCATAAGCAGGCCGGACCATGGAAATCAATTGGCTGCACGACTTCATTGCGGTGGCGACGGCGCGCAGCTTTTCGCGCGCCGCGGAGGAACGAAATTCGTCGCAACCTGCGCTCAGCCGGAGAATCAAGGCACTGGAGCTATGGGCCGGCGCCGCACTGTTCGAACGCACGACACATGTCGTGCATCTCACCGCTGCCGGCGAAGCTTTCCGCCTGACGGCTGAAGACATCGTGCGGCGGCTCGCCGCCGGCCGGCTCGAAACGCAAGAGCTGGCGCGCGGCTCGTCCGATGCCCTGAAGTTCGCATCGACCAATGCGCTGTCGTTAACCTTCTTCCCGGATTGGCTTCGGCAGATCGAGATGGCGCTTTCCTTTGTGCCGAACGTCCAGCTCGTCGCCAACCATATGGAGGCCTGCGAGCGCATGCTGCTTGCGGGCGAGGTGCATTTCCTGCTTTGCCATCATCATGCGGCTGCTGCGACTACGCTGACGAATTCGCATTTCCTGTCGATTCACGTCGGCAATGATCGCCTGATACCGGCCTCCGTACCGGGTTCGAAGTCGGGCAAGGCTCCTCGATTCAGGTTGCCCGGAACCAGCGCTGCGCCCGTGACGTTCCTGAGCTTCAAGACCGAGTCGGGCATGGGAAGGATTCTGGATGCCGTCCGCTCGGCATCGCCGCTGCAAGCGCATTTGAAGCCGGCATTCACCTCGCACCTCGCAAAACTCCTCGTCACGATGGTGCAAGCCGGCCGCGGGATGGCCTGGCTTCCGGAGAGCCTCATCACCGACCAGCTTGCGTCGGGCGAGCTGGTCGCGGCGGGCTGCCCGGAATGGAATATCCCGATTGAGATCCGGGTGTTTCGTCCGCGATCGCGGCTGACGCCCGCGGCAGAGGCGTTCTGGAAGCACGTTCAGGAGCGCCCGGCCCGGAATCGCGACGTCAAGGTCGCTCGTTTGCGCCGCGGTCGATCAAAGGGGGCGCACCCATAAACCTTCGCCGATGTCGGGTTCGACCCGACACCCACCGCCTTTCTGCGATGACAACAAATGTCACGATGGACCAGAAGGCGACATCGCCGACGCGCCACAATTGTCGCCGGCGACTTCTTCGATTGAACTGCCTAGCCGTGCAGTTGCGAGTTGAGGCCGCCCCAATTGGGTGTACGTCGCGTTGCCTCAAGAGCGCCGCTCTGGGAATTACGACGGAATAGAAGGCCCTTCTGGCCCGAGAGTTCTTTGGCTTTCAATACTCGGCCATCTTCCAAAAGGATGCGCGCGCCGGCCGTGACATAACAGCCCGCTTCGACGATACAATCGTCACCCAAAGCAATGCCGATACCGGCGTTGGCTCCGATCAGGCAGCGCTCGCCAACTGTAATCCTCTCTTTCCCTCCTCCGGAAAGAGTGCCCATGATCGACGCTCCGCCACCAACGTCGCTGCCGCTTCCGACAACCACACCGGCGCTTATCCGGCCTTCGACCATGCAGGGGCCGAGCGTACCCGCATTAAAGTTGCAAAAGCCTTCATGCATGACGGTCGTGCCCGGAGCCAGGTAAGCCCCAAGCCTGACGCGATCCGCATCTGCAATTCTCACGTCCGCAGGCGTCACATAATCAGTCATGCGCGGAAACTTGTCGACGCCGGTCACCTCAAACGCAACGGCACGCCTTCGCGCTAAGATGCGCGCTTCCGATACACGAGAGCATTCACAGGGACCGAGCGTCGTCCAGGCAACGTTGGGCAACAGACCGAAGATTCCGTCAAGGTTCATGCAATTGGGCTGGACGAGCCGGTGGCTCAGGAGGTGGAGTCGAAGATATGCGTCGTGCACATCAATCGGCGCAGATGCAAGGGAGTCAATTTCTGTACGAATGGCAACGATATCGACATTGCGAATGTCGTCATGTCGCGCATATCCGTCTGCCGACTCGCCCAACGATCTGCTGATCTCGTCGCTCGCCAGCCGGACCGTTGCCGCCTTGCCGCTCTCCGCAACGAGGCGTAGCTGAAGAAACCAGGAATCCAACACGCGACCATCAGCGGCAATCGTCGCAAATCCCTCGCCGCTCGCGCCCCTCAGCTCCATTTGGATGTCTCCCACTACGATCCTGCACGTGGAGCATACGCGAGCGCTCGTAAAAATGGCAACGTCCGGGCTTTCAAACACGTTTGCTTTGGATCATTTTCGACGGATTCATCAGGGATCTGTCAGTTTGGCTGCGCCCCGCCGGCAATGCCGTGACGCGACCGATCACGCGCCGGATCAGCCGCCTTCGCCGCCATCGGCCTCGCCCTCGTCGCCCGGCACGTATTCCAGAATATCTCCCGGCCGGCAGTCCAGTTCGCGACAGATCGCCGACAGCGTCGAGAAGCGCATCGCCTTGGCCTTGCCGGTCTTCAGGATCGACAGATTTTGAATAGAGATGCCGATCGCGTCCGCGAGGTCTCCGAGGCGGCGCTTGCGCTTTGCGAGCATGACATCGAGGTTCACCACGATGGGCACCGGCATTCACCTCAAATCGTGAGCTCGTTTTCGGACTGCAGCAGGATGGCGTGTTCGAGCACGAATTTCAGCGCCATCAGGAAAACCCCGCCCGCGATGGTGCCGACGTCGACGTTGTAGCTCGGCAGGAAGAACTTGATGTCGCCGGTTCGATACAAGACATAAAGCACCGCATTGGTCGTGATCGTATCGACGAACGGCCAGACCACCAGAAAGATCCCCATCCACCACACCCCCTGCAGCGTTTCGGACGCGAAGATCCGCCCGTTGGCGAATCGGTTGACCATGCGATGAAGGATGCCGATCAGCACGGCGTAAAACGATACCCCAAGCGCGAACAGCGACCAGAACAGCACCTGGCCCATGGTCGACATGGTCAGCGGGTTGGCGACGATGCTGGCGCACTTCGCCTGCTCGCCGCTGAGGCTTTCGGCGATCGCGCCCGCGGCAGTCGTAGTCCGGTAATAGGCCAGCCACAGCACCACAGGCAGCGCGGCCCAGATCGCCCAGAACGCCCAATCGAGCCGGCGAAACCAAAGCTGGCGCTGCTCGCGAACCGACTTCCTCATTGCACCCATCCGAATAATTTTTTGCCCTGCAGGCCGTTACGGCCTGAAAGCATCATGCTGCGGTAATGTTGTTGACTCAACCTTAAGCGTGATTTATTTCATGTTTATCATGAAATTTTTCATGAAGAAGGTGGATGATGACGTTACCCCAGATATTAACGGCCTCCCCAGGGCCCTGAAACAGCTGATCCGCGCTCACCTCACGCGCCGCCTGATCGTGGCCGCGTTCCACATTCCGCTGCTCGGCAGCGCCGCCGATGCCGCCAAAGCCACTGACAAGGCCAGCGATCCGGCCGGCGTCTGGCTGACCCAGTCCGGTGACGCCAGGATCAAGGTCCAGCGCTGCGGCAGCGCGCTGTGCGGCCGCGTCGTCTGGCTGAAGGAGCCGACCGACAAGGCCACCGGCAAGCCGCAGCGCGACGACAAGAATGCCGATCCCACGCAGCGGACCCGGCCGGTGATGGGCATCTCGCTCTTCATCAACATGCAGCCCGCAGGCCCGAACAAATGGGCCGGCAGGATCTACAACGCCGATGACGGCAAGACCTATGAAAGCTCGGTGACACTGGTTTCGTCGGGCACGCTGAACGTTCGCGGCTGCATGGGAACGCTATGCGCGGGCGAAGACTGGACGCGGTGAAAGGATCTGGCCCCGACCCTTCATCGGCCAAGAAGAAAAGCAAACCCAGTCACTCAAGGCCGCCCCGTTTGGGCGGCCTTTCTTTATGACGCAGCGACGGCGGTGGTCGGGCTGCATCGAAGGGCACCGCGCAAGAGCAGCAGGATTGCTGATCTGGTGAAGGCCCGATTGCCCAGGCTTTGCCGCTGCTCAGGCCGTTCTCCCCTTCAATCTGGGATGCCAGTCGGTCCGCTTTGTTGCATTGCACCATTGTCCATGCTGCTATGCAAACAAATCCGTTGCCTCTGGCATCTGGTATACATAGTTTGGCTGCAGATGATGAGCCGGCCCGTTGCTGGCCCTGGCAGTTGAAAGGGGACACCAATGTCCAAGACTACCGCACTCACGCTCTCCCCCTCGTCCACCCTGTTCGGCCGCCTGATGGCCACGATCGACCGCCTGCTGATGAAGAGCGCGGAGATCTCCAACCGCAATGGCGACCTGCCGCGCGTCGGCCTCTGAGGCTTGCGATTCCGCGCGCGCTGCACCGAGACTGTTTCGCGCAAGACGCGATCTGACATTGAACCTTCGACCAATGGCCCCGATTTTCGGGGTCATTTTTTTTGCGCGCTGAATTACTCTCACTGCGGTGACCGCCTTCAGTCCTCTGCGGCATATGCGCACGCGACCTCTGCGACAGCTTGAACCTTGGCATATCAAATACCAAGATGACCGAGCCGCGCCACAAGCAGAATGACAAAGCGCGCACTGGGAGGATGAATGTCGGACATGGTTCAGGCAACTGCGGCCCCCGCGGCCGCGCGTGTCAGCGATACCTATCGCTGGACGCAACTTGCGATCGGCGTCGCCGCGATGGTGATGATCGCAAACTATCAATACGGGTGGACATTCTTCGTCCCCGACATCCAGAAGAAGTTTGGATGGGACCGCGCATCGATCCAGTGGGCCTTCACGCTGTTTGTGTTGTTCGAGACCTGGCTGGTGCCGGTCGAGGGCTGGTTCGTCGACAAATACGGTCCGCGCCTCGTCGTGCTGATCGGCGGCATTCTCTGCGCGATCGGGTGGGCGATCAACGCGCACGCGACCTCGCTGAACGGCTACTATCTCGGCATGATCGTCGCCGGCATCGGCGCCGGCGGCGTCTACGGCACCTGCGTCGGCAACGCGCTAAAATGGTTTCCCGACAAGCGCGGACTTGCGGCGGGCATCACTGCAGCCGGTTTCGGCGCAGGGTCCGCACTGACGGTTGCGCCAATCCAGGCGATGATCAAGGACTCCGGCTTCCAGACCACCTTCCTCTATTTCGGTCTCGGTCAGGGCATCATCATCGTGCTGCTCGCCTTCTTCCTGCTCGCGCCGAAGGCCGGACAGGTGCCGGCCGTCGTGGCCAATGCCAACATCATCCAGACCCGGCGCAACTATCAGCCGACCGAAGTGCTGCGGCAGCCGATCTTCTGGCTGATGTACTTCATGTTCGTGATCGTCGGCGCCGGCGGCCTGATGGTGACGGCGAACCTGAAGCCGATCGCGGTCGACTGGAAGGTCGACAGTGTGCCGGTCACGCTGATGGCGGTGACGATGACGGCAGTGACCTTCGCGGCCACCATCGACCGCGTGCTCAACGGTCTGACGCGTCCGTTCTTCGGCTGGATCTCCGACATGATCGGCCGCGAGAACACGATGTTCATCGCCTTCGGCATGGAGGGCTTCGGCATCTGGATGCTTTATCTGTGGGGCCACGATCCGGTCTGGTTCGTGCTGCTCTCGGGCTTCGTGTTCTTTGCCTGGGGCGAGATCTATTCGCTGTTCCCCTCGACCTGCACCGACACGTTCGGCGCCAAGTTCGCGACGACCAATGCCGGTCTGCTCTACACCGCGAAGGGCACCGCGGCGCTATTGGTGCCGATCGCCAACTACATGCAGCAGTCGTCGGGCCATTGGGACAACGTGTTCATCATCGCAGCCGGCGCCAACATCCTTGCCTCGCTGCTTGCGATCGGCGTGCTCAAGCCTTGGCGGAAAATCGTGGTCGAGAAATCGGCGGCGATGGCTTAAGCAACGCGCCACTCTTCGACTGACGAAAGCGCCCGGTCAAACGCCGGGCGCTTTCATTTTGCGGCATCGATCGCAAACTCAAATCAGCCCAAAGTATGCCAGTTTTGCTGCGACGCAGCAGAAAGATAGGCTTGCTTTCTGGAATATAGTATACCAACCTCGCGCCAAGCGCTTGCGACGATACGCCACAAGAATTGCGACACTGGGTCACAACAAGACCGGCGCGCTCGGGAGGATTTGATGGTTTCCAGCAATGCTGCCGTAACACAAGCACAACCTTCGTCCAGTGGCTTCCGCTGGCTTCAGCTCGCCATGGGCATCGTCTGCATGGCGATGATCGCGAACCTGCAATATGGCTGGACGCTGTTCGTCGATCCGATCGACGGCGCGCATCACTGGGGCCGCGCGGCGATCCAGTTCGCCTTCACGATCTTCGTGGTGACGGAGACCTGGCTGGTGCCGGTCGAGGCCTGGTTTGTCGACAAATACGGCCCGCGGATCGTCATCATGTTCGGCGGCGTCATGATCACGCTGTCCTGGGTGCTGAACTCCTACGCGGATTCACTCACCCTGCTCTACGCCGCGGCTGTCGTCGGCGGCATCGGCGCCGGCTCGGTGTACGGCACCTGCGTCGGCAATGCGCTGAAATGGTTTCCCGATCGCCGCGGCCTCGCCGCCGGCGCAACGGCGGCCGGCTTCGGCGCAGGTGCTGCGCTGACCGTGGTGCCGATCGCCAACATGATCGCCTCGAGCGGCTACCAGACCGCGTTCTTCGATTTCGGCATCGGGCAAGGCCTGATCGTGTTCCTGCTCGCCTTCTTCATCCAGAAGCCTGCGGTGACGATCCCGCCGAAGAAGAAGCAGCTCAACCTGCCGCAGACCAAGATCGACTTCACGCCGCCGCAGGTGCTGCGCAGCCCGATCTTCTGGGTGATGTATCTGGTGTTCGTGATGGTCGCCTCCGGCGGCCTGATGGCGGCCGCGCAGATCGCGCCGATCGCGCACGACTACAAGATCGCCACCACGCCGGTCTCGCTCGCCGGCTTCCAGATGGCCGCGCTGACCTTTGCGATCTCGCTCGACCGCATCTTCGACGGGTTCGGGCGGCCGTTCTTCGGCTGGGTCTCCGACAATATCGGCCGCGAGCACACCATGTTCATCGCGTTCGGCACCGGCGCGCTGATGCTGCTGACGCTGTCCACCTGGGGCCACAACCCGCTGGTGTTCGTGCTGGCGACCGCGGTCTATTTCGGCGTGTTCGGCGAGATCTACTCGTTGTTCCCGGCGACCTCCGGCGACACCTTCGGCTCGAAGTATGCGACCACCAACAACGGCATGCTCTACACCGCGAAGGGCACCGCCGCACTGTTGGTGCCGGCCGCCAGCATTGTTGCCGCCAGCTATGGTTGGCAGGCGGTGTTCGTGATCGCGGTCGCGCTGAACGCCACCGCGGCGCTGATGGCGCTGTTCGTGATCAAGCCGATGCGCCGCGCCTTCATCAACGGCAACGAGGCTGCCGCTGCCGCCGCCGAGACCGCGACGAATGCCAAGACAGCTTGATATTTCGACTTGAAATGCCGGCCTGATTTCGGAACTGGCTGTGAACTGATCGAGGCGCACTTCGGTGCGCCTCTTTCGTTTTGACCCGACAGGGATGCCAGATACCACAGGCGCCCGGGAGCCGTGGACAGCCAGCCCGCTCAGGCCAGGTCACAATCGTCTGAAACGTCAGCGACTCTGCCTATTTCAGCTGTTCGCAGGTGGTAGATTTCCGTGACGGCCGCGTTGACAATTGGCATTTTGTATACCAGAATCCTGTCAACGATAAACCAAGGAGGTTGCCATGCAAGTCGGAGATATCCTGCGCAAGAAGACCCCTCGCGTCGCCACGGTTCGCATGAACGAGACGGTGGCGATCGCCGCGCAATTGATGCGCGCCAGCAATATCAGCGCGCTCGTGGTCAAGGATGTCGTTCGCACCGAGGGCAACACCGCCGTCGGCATGTTCACCGAGCGCGACGTGGTGCGCGCGATTGCCGAGCACGGCGCGGCCGGCGCCAGCATGAAGGTCTCGCAGCTCGTCTCGGTGCAGCAGCTGGTGTCGTGCACCTCGAGCGACACGCTCGAGCACATCCGTCATCTCATGACCAAGCACCACATTCGCCACGTGCCCGTGATCGACGATTACAGCCTGATCGGCGTCGTCAGCATGCGCGACATCGCGGCCGCGTTCGACGAGGAAACCTCCGCGTTGAACAAGCAAGCCGTGCCGGCGTAACAGGCAGCTCGATTGCCGCTGCTCTCGGCCAGGCGCTGTGTGTTTGGTTCAACGGCGCCTGAGCAATTGACTGAAACTTTCGGCCCTGCCCCGCCTGACCTCCGCGCCCCGTCATTTCCGCATGGGCGCGCCGCAGGTCGCCGGTAGACATTTGCCGGACAGGACTGCATCCTTCCCTCGACATCCAAAAACAACACCGTGCGCGGCCGTCCGCGTCGCGGAAAATTCTGATGGAAACGAGGGCAGCATGATCAAGACACGCTTCACCGAAATGTTCGGCGTCGACCACCCGATCGTGCAGGGCGGCATGCAGTGGGTCGGGCGCGCGGAGCTGGTTGCCGCCGTCGCCAATGCCGGCGCGCTCGGCATGATCACCGCGCTGACGCAGCCGACGCCGGACGATCTGCGCAAGGAAATCGCGCGCTGCCGCGAGCTGACCGACAAGCCGTTCGGCGTCAACCTGACCATCCTGCCCGCGATCAAGCCGCCGCCTTACGCCGAGTATCGCCAGGCCATCATCGAGAGCGGCATCAAGATCGTCGAGACCGCCGGTAACAAGCCGCAGGAACATGTCGACGAGTTCAAGCGACACGGCGTCAAGGTGGTGCACAAGTGCACCAGCGTCCGCCACGCGCTGTCCGCCGAGCGGATGGGCGCCGACGCGATCTCGATCGACGGCTTTGAATGCGCCGGCCATCCCGGCGAGGACGACACCCCCGGCCTGATCCTGATTCCGGCTGCCGCCGACAAGGTGAAGATCCCGATGATCGCCTCGGGCGGCTTCGGCGATGCCCGCGGCCTCGTCGCAGCGCTGGCGCTCGGCGCCGAAGGCATCAACATGGGCACGCGCTTCATGTGCACCAAGGAGAGCCCGATCCATCAGCTGGTGAAGGAACGCATCGTCGCCAATGACGAGCGCGAGACCGAGCTGATCTTCCGCACCATGCGCAATACCTCGCGCGTCGCCAGGAATGCGATCTCGACCAAGGTCGTGCAGATGGAGAAGGAAGGCGCCAAGTTCGAGGACGTCCGCGAGCTGGTCGCCGGCGCCCGCGGCAAGATGGTCTACGCGACCGGCGATGCCGACGAAGGCATCTGGTCGGCTGGCCAGGTGCAGGGCCTGATCCACGATATTCCGTCCTGCGCCGAACTGATCTCGCGCATCGTGAGCGAGGCGGAAGCGATCATCCGCGAACGTCTGGACCGCATGACCTCTATCGGCAAGCGCCAGGCCGCGGAATAAGCGGCCGAGGGTAAGACGAGTTACCCGTCACCCTGAGGTGGCCGCTTCTTCAGCGGCCCTCGAAGGGTCGACGGCCACCGGCCGGGTCGTTCATCCTTCGAGACGCGCTGCGCGCTCCTCAGGATGACGGTACCTCAGAGGTATCTCGCGTTTGACGACACAAACAAGAACAAGCCCATGGTGCGATCGTTTCGCATCATGGGCATCGGAACAGCCGGCGGGAGCCTACATGCGTCTGTTCAAGGCGGCCGTTGCAGCCGCGCTCTGCCTGTCGGCCGCGTGTGCACACGCGGCCGGTCTCCGGCTCATCAAGGTGCAGTCCGACGGCGCCCCGCCGATGCAGATCGCGGTGTGGTCGCCCTGCGCCGCGCCCGCGGGCGAGGTCAAGCTCAAGACCTCGACGCTGCCCGGAACGGAGGACTGCCCCGTCATCGGCGAGAAGCTGCCGCTGGTCCTGATCTCGCACGGTTTCGGCGGCAGCTTCACCGGACATCACGACACCGCCGAGACGCTGGCCGATGCCGGCTTCGTCGTGGTCGCGGTCAATCATCCCGTTGATAGCGGCGCAGGCGATATGACCCGCGCCGATACGCTGGCCGCGCTCGTCGAGCGCTCCGCCGACATCAAGCGGGCGATCGACTACATGCTCGGCGCCTGGTCGGATCGCGCCAAGCTCGACCCCGGCAAGATCGGCTTCTTCGGCTTTTCCCGCGGCGGCTACACCGGCCTCGTCGTCGCCGGCGCCAAGCCGGACATCAGCAAGGCCACCGCGTTCTGCGATGTGCCCTATCGCAAGCCGAGCTGCGAGGAATTGCAGCGCAACGATCTTCCGGCGCAGGCTGTCGTGCATGACCCGCGCGTCAAGGCGATGGTGATCGCCGATCCGGCGTTCGGTCCGCTGTTCGATCGCGACGCCTTGAAGGACGTGACGATCCCGACGCAGCTCTGGGCCTCCGAGCTTAGCGGCGACGACAAGATCACCGAAATCAATCCCGGCTACGTCACGGCGATCAACGAGGGCCTGCCGATCAAGACCGACTATCACTTGGTCCACAATGCCGGACATTTCGTGTTCCTGGTGCCCTGCTCCGAAAGCCTGGCCGCCCGGCTGCCAAAGATCTGCACGGACCGGCCGGGCTTTGATCGCGTCGCGTTCCACAGCGAATTGAACGCTGACATCCTCGCCTTCTTCCGCAAAGAGCTGGACGTCCACCAGCCCTGACCTCACATCATCAAGCGCGCGACGTGTCCCAAGAGACCTGACGCAAGACACGCCTCGGCCAACACAGTCGGAGAGAACGATATGAAAGCTTACGTGTACGGAGCCAACGGCCCCGAAATCGCCGACGTCGCCAAGCCCGTGCCGAAGGGCACGCAGGTGCTGGTCAAGGTTCACGCCTGCGGGCTGAACCGCGCCGATCTCGGCATGACCAAGGGCCACGCCCATGGCGCGGCCGGTGGCGTCGGCACCGTGCTCGGCATGGAATGGGCCGGCGAGGTCGCCGAGCTCGGCCCCGACGCCAAGGGTGTCAAGGTCGGCGACAAGATCATGGGCTCCGGCGGCGCGGCGTTCGCCGAATACACACTCGCCGATCACGGCAGGCTGTTCCGTAGCCCATCGAACATGAACTTCGACGAGGCCGCCACCCTGCCCGTCGCGCTCGCCACCATGCACAATGCCGTCGTCACCAATGGCGCGTTGCAGGCGGGCCAGACCGTGCTGATCCAGGGCGCGAGCTCCGGCGTCGGCCTGATGGCGATGCAGATCGCGAAGCTCAAGGGCGCCAAGCTCGTGGTGGGATCCTCGACCGATGCGATGCGCCGCGGCCGCTTGACGGAATTCGGCGCCGATCTCGCCGTGGACTCGAAGGATCCCGGCTGGGTCGATCAGGTGTTGCAGGCAACCAATGGTGAAGGCGTCGATCTGATCGTCGATCAGATCTCAGGACCGGTCGCGAACCAGAACCTCAAGGCGACCAAGGTCAAGGGCCGCATCGTCAATGTCGGCCGGCTCGGCGGCACCCACGCCGATTTCAATTTCGACCTGCATGCGGCGCGCCGCATCCAGTACATCGGCGTCACCTTCCGCACCCGCTCGATCGAGGAGATCAGAGAGATCTTCGACGCGGTGCGCAAGGACATCTGGCCCGCGGTCGAGGCGCGCAAGCTGCAGCTGCCGATCGACCAGGTCTACAAATTCGCCGACATCGGCAAGGCGTTTGAGCACATGGAAGCCAACAAGCACCTCGGCAAGATCGTGGTGACGCTGTAGCCAAATACTCCACTCTGTAGGATGGGTAGAGCGAAGCGAAACCCATCCTACGCCCTTGCACTCGGTCTTACCTGCGTGATGGCGACGCCGGAGATTGCAAGCAGCCCACCGACAACCAATTTCGGCGTCACGCGTTCGCCAAGGAACATCACGCTCGAAATCAGGGCGAACACCGGAAGCAGCAAACCGAACGGCGCGACGCGGCCCATCGAGCAACGGGCGATCAGCCAGAACCACAGGCCAAAGCCGACAATGCCACCGATGAAGATGGTGTAGGCGAGCGCCAGCCAACCGTGTTGGTCCGCCGTGCCAAGGCTCGCCAGCTGTCCATATTCAAGCAGCAACGACATCAACATCACCTGCGGCACGGTGAGTAGCGACGACCAGCCCATCAACATCAGGGGATCAAACGGGCCGTAGCGTTTCGTCAAGACGTTGGACACCGCGAACGCGAACGCCGCCCCGACCACAAGCAGCAGCGGAAGCGCGTTGGTCGACAGCCCCGGCCCCGCCGCCAACACCACCACGCCGGCGAATGCAAGCACCACTCCGGCTGACGTGACGAGCGACGGCCTCTCCGCGAGCAACGGCCAGGCCAGCAGGACGGTGAAAGGCGGCGCGAGTTGATATGCGACAGCCGATATGCTTCCCGAGCCGAGCCCAAGACCAACATAGAACAGCCCGAAGTTCAGTCCACCAAGGAAAAGCGAAATGGCCGCGATAGGGCCGAACTGTTGACGCGTGGGCCTCTTGACGAACGGAACAAGCAGCAGCGCGATCGCCAGGAAGCGCAGTGCGAGGAAGAACAGCGGCGGAAACTCGGTGACGCCCACCTTGATGGCCACGAACTGAAGACCCCAGAGCAAGGGAACGGCCACTGCGCAGACGATCTGGATGGCAGACATGGCATCATTCCTTTCAAGACCAATCAGTCCAAATATGGGCGCACCAATAGCGAAGGCGTCCATGGGTTATTGTTTATCTGATGAAGCGATCGAGAAGCGCGTCAGCGGTGGTTTGCCACGTGATCCGTGTCTGTGCCGTTTTGGCGACCACTCGTAACCCCCAAACGAAACAGACGAGAATTCGGGCGGCGCTTGCAGGCTCGACGCCATCGGCCAATCTGCCCGCCGCCTCCGCGCGGGACAGCGCGTCCGCCAACCTGGCTTCCATGGTTTTGAAAAAACCCGCGACGCGACGACCAGCCTCAGCATCCTGCCCGGCCAGTTCCATGGCTGTCGCCACCAGCAGGCATCCGCGCCGGCCATTGGCGCCGCTGGCACGCTCGACGTAACCGGCAAGGTAGGCCCGCAGGCCGGCGACCGGCTCTCCGCGAGGGGCGAGTTCAACATCCATCCGCGTCTGGGCATCGGCAATGTAGCGATCGAGCGCGCGCAGGAACAGCGAGTGCTTGTCACCGAAAGCGGCGTAAAGGCTGCCGCGCGAGAGTTTCGTCGCACGCAGCAGGTCCGGCAGCGCCGTGGCGTGATAGCCGCGCGACCAGAACACATCCATCGCGCGTTCGACGGCGGCTTCGACGTCGAAACTTCGGGGACGGCCACGGGGCGACTGCACGGGGGCTTGGCGGCTCATTGTCAATATATAGACTGATCGGTTCATATATCGCAAGCGGTCGTTTCAGGGAGATTTTTGACCGACCCGCAGAATGGGTGGAGCAGGGTGCGGTGGACCAGTCATTCCGTAGGATGGGTAGAGCGAAGCGAAACCCATCACCTCACCGCGCGCAGACAATTGATGGGCTTCGCTGCGTCCTACCCATCCTACGGCTGTATCGTCCGCTACCCGATTTTCAAGAAGACATAACCCAACCGTCGCGCATCACAAGATCGGACCAAAATGGGATACTCTTGATCTGCCGCGGCGGCAGCATCGGACGACCGAGGTCTCCGCCGAATTCTATTTCAAAATACTCTGTGAGGTTCGTCGCGTAAAAGATTACGTCTGAGTACATGGCGGACAACACCGGGTTCCCTGCCTCATGCGGCCGCTCGGGCAAATACCGATGACCTAACAACGGTATCAATTTCGGCGCGCGCGCAACGAATGGACGCGCCACCTCTCTTCGAGCGCCCGCGTTCTCCGGCTTTTCTCCCCACTCCCCTCGCCAGGCGAAACCCCTTTCGACAGAGGCCAGCAGGCCTTCGATTGGCCATTTCAGCGCCTTCCTGATCGCGCCTTCATCGGTCCAAAGATACCCCGCAACCGGCCGTTTCTCTCTCAGCAGAGCTATCAAATCTGGCGGGAAAACCAGATCGAACTTCTCCTGGGCGTTATCAAGCTCCGCTTGTGTGTATCCCTTGCTCCATTCGCCAAGCTTCATTGTCTGTCACTCTCAGACGAGCGGCCAATGGCTTCGCCGTTCTTGAACCGAAGACTAGCACATCGCGTTTGAACGCGAGGCGATGTCCGTTCCTGGTCGGGCATAGGATGGGTAGCGCGTAGAGTGGATCAGCGAAGCGTAATCCGCCCTCGCGCGCTCTTTCCCCTGCAATATTCAGCCGACCGGTCCCGGAGTCCAATAATCCCCCGCAAGCGGGCTAACTTTTACGTCGCTAATGACTCCGAGCTCCAGGCTTGGATCGAAATAGCGCATCGTCCGCTCATTGAGGTCAATGATGCGGCCAGGCCGTAGTGGCCCCACGTCATTTATCTTCACGATGGCCTTCTTGCCTACAGCCTCGACGAGGGCATATTTCGGCCTCGCGCCAAATTGGACCCCACCAAACTTCCGACGCAGACTTGTCTTGATGGCAGCCGCCCAGACCGAGCGATCATAGCGCTCGCCGGAGGCTGTGCTCGGACCGCCCTCCTCCTTGCCGGGCTCGAACGGATTGTACATGGAGGCCGCGCCGACGATCGCATCTCCACAAGCAGCATTGACGACATCGCTTGAATGAACTGCACCGATTTCACTTCCAGAAGCGCGGCCAAAAATGGCGAGCGCAACTACGGCGCCGCAGACTGCGGCACTCGAGCCGAACAGCATCATAACTCCTTGACTGATTTTTCTCGATCGTTCGGTTCCCGATTCCGCAAACATGGTCGAGTGAACGCGGAGGCGCTAACTCTGGGCAATTCTTTGCGGATTCGTGCCATTTCCGGCGACGGAACCATTGTGGGAACCGCGGCGGTCCCACACAGTGTTTTTAATTCTCGCCCGACTAAGACAGAGATTGCGTCAGCAGCATGACTGGATGGAACCTGTTCGACCGCGCGTCAACAGTGTATCGGCGCTACCTTCCGTACCCGCTCGATCGACGAGATCCGCGAGGTCTTCGACGCGGTGTGCAAGGACATCTGGCCCGCGGTCGAGGCACGCAAGCTGTAGCTGCCGATTGACCAAGTCTACAGATTCGCCGTCGCCCGCAAGGCGTTCGAACACATGGAAGCCAACAAGTACCACGCTGTAGCTGCGTTGGCGTATTAGCGAAGCGGGCTGTGACGAGCCACGCGACCACTGCGCTGATGGGAAAAGCGACAACGCACGGAATTCTGAATCGAGGCGCTGGTTGCCGGATGAGCTTCGACGGTCACCGCATCGACGGTTACCAGTCGTCGTAGAGCCATTCCCTTTGCATCCGAGGCGGCGCTCTCGCGTAGGGCGGCTCATATGTCCGCTGGGGCTTGCGCGAGGTCGGAGCCGGCTGCGCCGGAGGCGCTGACGTCTTCCGCTCGGAAACCTTCGCGAGTGCCCGTTTCAATTCCTCCTGGCTTGCCTTGAGCTCCTCAATGGCCTTGGAGCTCTCGCGGGCCGCTTGTTGCTGGTCCGCCTTGAGCTGTTCGATGTTTCGCTGCACGTTCGCAAGATCGCGTGCAATGGTTTGCAGCAGCTCGGTTCGATCCGGAAGTGCTGCAGGAACTGGCGGCGCGGTGTCCTGCATTGCTTTCGGCGCGGCGTCCTGCGGTGCGGTCGAAGGCGCGGGCGTCGGTTGCTGCGGTGCGGCTTCCGCCGCGGCGACCTGAACCGTAGATGGAGCGGGCTGCGCGGGAAGCGGCGGATCATCCCGTGGCGATGATGGAGTTGAAGCCAGCTGCGGCACCCAGCGGGCGACGACCAGCTTGGCTCTCGCACCATACGACGACTGCGAAGCCAAGGCTGCGATAACGACACACGCCGCGAGCGACAAGGCGCCAAAGGCCCGGAAAGCCGGCCTTCCGGACGATGATTGCGAGCCAGGTCCGGACGAAGCAGGGGCAGGCTCGACCAAAGGCGGGTCAGATTGAGCCGGCGGTGGTGGCGCAGCATCGCGCTCCATCTTTGCAAGCCGCTCACTCAAGCGTGTGAGCTCCTCATCAGCGCGGACGATCTGCTTGTGGGCTTCCGCGAGTCGCTCATCGGCACTTGCGATCGGCCGCTCAGCAGGTTCACCTGCATTCGGAGTGGGTGTGGCGTTCATTGGCGTGTCCCTCTTCCGTCCAATGTCATCCAAGACTGCCGTCTCGGTTATCCATCAGGGTCGACCAGCGCCCAGCCCCCGGTTAGGTCTCGTCCAAGCAATAGTAGCGTGCTTGACGTCTCGTGATAAGCAGGATCGTCCTCCCGTTTTCGCGCGGAACACCGGTCCCCGGCCAGCCGGAAGCCAAACGCGCCGCGAGAACGAGGATCGATGCCTGAGTGAGACGCTGTGAACTCGCGTCCAGCACGCTGGATTCGGAATAGTTCGCAACAACTCCACTGTTGAGATTCGCTCTTGCAAGTGAGTGGCGATTGCGCATCGTGAACGACACTTGATGTTCACAGATGGCCTGCTAAACCCCCGCCCATGAGCTCTTCCAGCACCAGCGCACCCAACACCAAGACATCCGTCGCCGCGATCTCGATCCTCGCCAGCGGCAGCATGGCCGTGGCGAAATTCGTGGTCGGCATCGCGATCGGATCGCTGGCGCTGATCTCCGAGGCGCTGCACTCTTCGATCGACCTCGTCGCCACGATCATCACCTGGGCGGTGGTGCGGGTATCGGACCAGCCGGCCGACGCCGAGCATCATTACGGCCACGGCAAGTTCGAGAGCGTCTCCGCGCTCTTCATCATCGCCCTGCTCTATGTGCTGGCCGGCGGCATTCTGGTGCAGGCTTATAGCCACCTGCGCGAGGGCGCGCCGCCGCCGTCGATCTCGGCCATTCCGTTCATCGTCCTGGTCATCGATATCGGCGTCAATCTGTGGCGCGCCCGCGCGCTGCACCGCGCGGCGCGCGACACCAAGAGCCAGGCGCTGGCCGCCGACGCGCTGCATTTCGCCTCCGACGTGATGGGATCTGCAGCGGTCATCGTCGGCCTAGTGCTGGCGGGCTTCGGTTTCTGGTGGGGCGATGCCGCGGCCGCGATCGCGGTTGCCGTGATGATCGCCCTGCTCGGCCTGCGCATGGCGCGGGAGACGGTCGAGACCCTGCTCGACCGCGCGCCCGAAGGCGCATTGGAAAAGGCCATCGCGGCGATCAAGGCCGTGCCCGGCGTCGTCGACGTCGAGCGGCTGCGGGTCCGCATGGTCGGCGCCACGCATTTCATCGACGCCATCGCCGCTGTGCCGCGCACCTACCCGATCGACCGCGTCGAGGACATCAAGCGCAGGGCGCAGCAGGCGATGACTAAGACATTCGGCGACGCCGACCTCACGTTCACGGCGGTGCCGGTGGCGCGCGACAATGAGAGCGTGCGCGAGCGCATCATGGTGATCGCGCGCAATTCCGGCCTCGCCATCCACCACGTCACCGTGCACGACATCGGCGGCAAGCTGATCGTCGGCATCGACCTCGAGGTCGACAGCGGCATGGCGCTGGACGCCGCACACGACATCGCCCACGAGCTCGAGCGCGCGATCCGCGAGGACTTTGGCGAGGACGTCGAGGTCGACACCCATATCGAGCCGCTCGAGCCGGAACTGCCATGGGGAACCGACGCCGCGCCCGACCGCGTCGAAGCCATCAAGACCGCGCTGACCGGATTTGCCGATGGTGGCGCGATCCATGACATCCATAATGTGCGGGTCCGCAACACCGACGCCGGCGAGGTCGTCAACTTCCATTGCCGCGCTGCGCCGTCGATGAGTGTGATCAAGGTGCACGAAAGCGTCGACGAGATCGAACGCGAGCTGCGTCGCACGTTCCCCACCGTGAAGCGTGTGATCAGTCACGCAGAACCGGCGCGCGCGTAATACTACGGAGCCGTTCCTGTTTCGGACTCACTTTGCGCCTGATGATTCTCTCTTGGACAAGAATTTTTTCGTATTAACGAATCGTTGACTCTCGACAGCCCGGGAAATCTGGATTCAAATCATCATGATTCGGATGCGACGTGGGGAGCATCCGATCCGGGTAAAAAATCAGCTTAGATGGGGGTCTAAGGCATGGCGCGCGCGCATGCAGCGAACGCTTGTGTCCAATCCGATTCGATCAAGGGATTGGCGCAGTCGATCGCGAAACCGGCCTATCACAGGCTCTTGACGGCCGAGCCTGCACTGCGCCGCGCTGTTCCTACGCTGATCATCGCCTTCCTCATCACAATCTGCCTCGGCGCCTTCGTCCAGGTGATCGACCAGAACCGGCAGAAGCGCGGCGCGATGAAGCGCGACCTTGCCGCACTCTCCGACATCCTCGCCGAGCGTCTCGACCGCCTGACCTCGGTGCGGCGCGACCGGCTCGCCAATATCGAGCGGATGCAGGAGCTGCTGCCCGATCTCATTCCGTCCTGGGGCATCGCCAACGGCCGCCACGTCATCATCACCAGCGCCGACCACCGCGTGCTGGCGCGCGTGCCGATCGACGGCGCCGGCGAGAACGACCGCGTCCTCGACATCGTCTCCACCGCGCAGCTCCTGATCGCCCCGGGGCAGCAGGGTGCAGTCAGTGACATGACGCTGCCGGGCGGCACCGGCGCGCTGGCGATCTCGCAGCTCGTCAAGTCGCTGCCCGGCCAGGTCGTCGTCATCCAGGAGATGAACGAGCCGATCTGGGGATCGGACGCCGCGCTCTCGGTGACGCTGTCGGCAACCACGAGCTTCGTGGTGCTGATCCTCGGCTTCGCCTTCCACTGGCAATCGACCCGCGCCCGCGAGGGCGACCTGATCAACGATGCGGTGCGCGGCCGGATCGACACCGCGCTCAATCGCGGCCGCTGCGGATTGTGGGACTGGGACCTGTCGCGCGGCCGGATCTTCTGGTCGCAGTCGATGTTCACCCTGCTCGGCCTCGATAGCCGCAACGACCTCCTCACCTTCGGCGAGGTCAACGCGCTGGTGAACTCCGACGACATCAACCTGTTCGACATCGCCGAACAGCTGATCTCGGGCAAGATCGATCACATCGACCAGAGCTTCCGCATGCGCCATGTCGGCGGCCACTGGATCTGGCTGCGCGTGCGCTGCGAGCTCAGCCACGCCGCGGCCGACAGCGGCCTGCATCTGATCGGCATCGCCGTCGACATCACCGAACAGAAGAGTCTCGCCGAGAAGTCGGTGGAAGCCGACCTCCGGCTGCGCGACGCCATCGAGACGATTCCGGAGGCCTTCGTGCTGTGGGACGCCGAGGACCGCCTGGTGCTCTGCAACTCGCACTTCCAGCGGCTGCACAAGCTGCCCGATAGCGCCGTCAGCCCCGGCACATCCTATGAGACCGTGATCGAGGTCGGGAGCATGCCCGAGGTGCGCACCCGCTTGCATGAAAGCGGCGTGCCGGCGCCCGGCGCCCGCACCTTCGAGGCGCAGCTCGACGACGGCAGCTGGCTGCACATCAGCGAACGCCGCACCAAGGACGGCGGCTACGTCTCGGTCGGCACCGACATCACCCGCATCAAGGCGCACGAACAGAAGCTGGTCGACAACGATCTGCGCCTGCGCGCCACCGTGATCGACCTGCAGCGCTCGCAATCCGAGCTGGAACGCCAGGCCGTGGAGCTCGCCGACCTCGCCGAGAAATATTCGCAGGAAAAGACCCGCGCCGAGGACGCCAACGCCGCAAAGTCGAAATTCCTCGCCAATATGAGCCATGAGCTGCGCACGCCGCTCAACGCCATCATCGGCTTCTCCGAGATCATGGGCTCTGGCCTGTTCGGGACGCTCGGCTCGGACAAGTACGCGGAATATTGCCACGACATCCTGACCTCGGGGAAATACCTGCTCGAGGTCATCAACGACATTCTCGACATGTCGAAGATCGAGGCCGGCCGCATGAAGTTCGACATGGAGCCGCTCGACCTCTCCGGCATCCTCGCCGAGTCGCTGCGGGTGGTCTCCGGCCGCGCCGAGCACAAGGGCCTGTCGCTGGAATCGGATATCGAAAGCACGATCTCGGTCGTCGCCGACCGCCGCGCGGTCAAGCAGATCATCGTCAACCTGCTCTCCAACGCCGTGAAGTTCACGCCCGACCACGGCCGCGTGCTGGTGCGCGGCCAGATGCTCGATGACTCGATCGTGCTGCTGATCGCCGACAGCGGCATCGGCATCGCGCCGGAATCGCTGCGGCGGCTCGGCAAGCCGTTCGAGCAGGTCGAGAGCCAGCTCACCAAGAGCTACCAGGGCTCGGGCCTTGGACTTGCGATCGCGCGCTCGCTCACCAACCTGCACGGCGGCTCGATGAAGCTGCGCTCCAAGCTCGGCGTCGGCACCGTCGTCCGCATCACCCTGCCGCGCGATCCGCGCTCCGTGCAGAGCAGGCTGCGTGAGGCGGCCTGAACCACGCCTACTTGGCGAGCAGGCCCTCCAGCGACGCCGGATCACCGAGAACGGCCAGCGTCTCGCGCGGCGTAAGGTGGTCGACGGCCTCGTCGAAGTTGTTGCTTGCGTCGATCCGCGCGCGGGCCACCGCGAGGTGAAGGTCGATCTTGCCCGGTCCACCATGCTTCGCCGGCGGAAGCGATGACAGATGGCGGTGCAGCAAGCCGGAATCCTGCCGCAGCGCAGCCAGCGCAGGCACTGATGCGTGAGCAGGAGACGCCGCCAGTTCGTTGGCGCGGACCAGCACGCTCGGTGGCCTCACCTCCTCCGGCGTCGTGAACAGTGCGCGCATCGCGGGCTTGGCGGTCCACGCGCCGATCGGAATCGCGAACAGAAGGCCTACGATCACCGGCGACATCCACAGCAGCAGCGGCAACGACACCGCCCAGGCGCTGATCGCCATCGCGACACCGCAGACGGTCGGGACGCCGTACTTCCGATAGAGCTCTCGCCGCTCGACCTCGCCATCGTCGCGCCGCTGCGTCTGCCAGCCGGCATCGCGGCCGAGCAGGATCTCGACCACGGCGATCGACTGGAACACCATCATGACCGGTGCGACCATCGCCGAGATCAGCACCTCGGCAATCACACCTGCCAGCGCCCGGAAGCCGCCACCGAATTGCCGGCGCGTGTCCGACCGTGTCAGCAACAGGATGAAGCCGAGCAGCTTCGGCACGATCAGAAGGGCCATCGTGAGGCCGAACACCCACGCGGCGAGCACGGGATCCTGCGCCGGCCAGTTCGGGAACAGCGAGAAGCCCTTCGGGAAATATTCGGGGCGAATGAAGCGCGCCTGCAACGAGATCAGGATTCCGAGCAGCAGGAACGCAAGCCAGAGCGGCGCGGTGATGTAAGAGCCGATCCCGGTCATGAAATGCAGCCGCGAGATCCAGTGCAGGCGGCGTGTGGTCAGCACCGCGAGATGCTGCAGATTGCCCTGGCACCAGCGCCGGTCACGCGCGGCAAAATCCAGCAGCGACGGCGGCACTTCCTCGAAGCTGCCGCCGAGCATCGGCGCCATGTAGATGCCCCAGCCTGCGCGCCGCATCAGTGCCGCCTCGACGAAATCGTGGCTCAGGATATGCCCGCCGAACGGCTTGCGGCCGGAGAGTTCCGGCAGCCCCGCCTGCTCCGCAAAGGCCTGAATCCTGATGATGGCGTTGTGCCCCCAGTAATTGCCCTCGGAGCCGTGCCACCACGCGACGCCGGCCGCGACCATCGGCCCGTAAAGCCGGCCGGCAAATTGCTGCAAGCGGCTGAACAGGCTGCGTGCATTGACGATGATGGGTAGCGTCTGCAGCAACGCCGCTTGCGGATTGGTCTCCATGGCATGGACCATCCGAACCATGGTATCGCCCGACATCAGGCTGTCGGCGTCGAGCACGATCATGAACTGGTAGGCGCCGCCGAACCGGGTGATCCACTCGCCGACATTGCCGGACTTCCGCGCGGAGTTGTCGGCGCGATGCCGGTAGTAGAGCCGTCCCCCGCCGCCGCAGGCATCGCTGAGCGCGAGGAACGCCTGTTCTTCGGCGATCCAGATATCGGGATCGCGGGTGTCGCTCAGCACGAACCAATCGAAGCTGTCCGCTTGTCCAGTCGCTTCAATGGACTCGTAGATGGCCTGCAGGCGCGCCATCAATTGATACGGATTCTCGTTGTAGGTCGGGAGCAGCACTGCGGTCCGGCTCGCAAGCTGTGGCAACGGACCATCGTCGCGAATCGGCAGGGCATTCCCGTTGCGCCGAAGCAGCACGAAGAAGCCGGCCAGCGCCGAGGCGAACGAGAACGCGATCCAGGCGAGCAGCGCGACGAACAGCGCCAGCACCATGCCTTCCATGATCGTCACGCCGCCGACCTGGACCACCATGTACATCTCGTAGGCGCCCGCGCCGGTCAGTGCGACGGTCAGCATCAGAACGAACGCACGGCGCATGAACATGCTCGCACCAACCGACACCCGCTTGCTCACCGCGCGCGGCGGCCGGCCGAGATCGGCCGCTGCCATCGCGAGCGGGCTCTCTTCTGGCAGGAAGCCTTCTGCCGCTGCCGCGACGTGGGGACGAGGCGATGTGACTATGGCGCCCATCGATAGACCCAGATCTCCGAAATCGGCTTGTCATCCTGCGCCAGATGGGCGCGCAGTTCGATCGGATCCTTCTTGGCGGCGCACTGGAAGCTGAGCCGCCATCCGCCCGTATTCGGGTTCGGCTGAGTGACGACGTTCGTGATCTCGGCCTTCTCGGCCGACACGACGCCCTTGATGTTGTTGGGATCGACACCTTTCAGATTGTCTCCGAACAGATCGAGCACGAACAGCTTGCTGTTCTCGCCATGCGCGCCGATGCCAGTGCGCGTGAAGCGCGCCAGCGAATGCGGCTTCGGCGCGTCAGGTCCCCAATGCAGGCGATAGGTGAGATTGGTCTCGCTCTTGGCCTTGAGCGGCGCCTTCGGCCGCCAGAACGCGGCAATGTTGTCGTGGATCTCCTCCCTGGTCGGAATCTCGAACAGGATGACCGCGCCCTCGCCCCAATCGCCGATCGGCTCGACCCACAGGCTCGGGCGCTTCTCGAAGCTCGATTCGATGTCCTGATAGGCGAAGAAGTTCTTCTCCCGTTGCATCAGCCCGAAACCGTGCGGATTGATATCCTGGAACGTGCTGATCTGGAGGTCGCGCGGATTGCTCAGCGGGCGCCAAAGACTCTCGCCCCTGCCGTTGTAGATCGCAAGCCCGTCGGAATCGTGCACCGACGGTCTGAAGTCATCGACCTCGTTGCGATCGTTCGGCCCGAAGAAGAACATGCTGGTCATCGGCGCAACGCCGGCGTGCTCGAGATCGGCACGCGGATAAAGCGATGCCTCGACGTCGAACACCGTGGTCTTCCCCGGCCTGATCGTGAAGCGATAGCTCGCCGCACAGCTCTTGCTGTCGAGCAACGCGTGAATGACGAGGGATGTCGCGTTGGGCACGGGCCGCTCGAGCCAGAACGCCTTGAAGAACGGAAACTCCTCGCCCTTCGCCTCGCCGGTATCGATCGACAGGCCGCGCGCCGACAGGCCATAGGTCTCGTCCTTCGCGACGGCGCGGAAATAGCTCGCTCCGAGGAAGACGCAGACCTCGTCGTAATAGTCCGGCTTGTTGATCGGCGCGTGGATTCGAAATCCGGCGAAGCCGAGATCGGTCTCGGTGAACCCAGGCACGGCCTCACCGAACGAGAACATGGCCTTGCTGTAGCTGACTTCGCTCACCTTGCCGTCGGCGACCTCGAAGATCTTGACCTTGTTCTTGTAGAAGAAGCCGCGGTGGAAGAACTGCGCCTCGAACGGCAGCTTCTGGCCGCGCCACAGCGCGCGCTCCGGCACGAAGCGGATCGAGCGGTACTGATCGTAGTTCAGGTCGGTCAGGCCATTCGGCAACTTCTCGTCCGGCGCCTCGAACGACTTGCTGGCGAGATTGCGGGCAAGCTCCCTCACGATCGACGGGTTGAAAGGAGCATCAACCGTGTTCCCCGCCGCGGCGGCCTCCCGCTGCGGCAAAAGCATGAGTGCCGGCAACATGGCCGATCCGTGGAGTAACTGGCGACGATTCAAAGCGGCTCCTGCTTGCTGACCGGGACGCCGCAATGAAACCGCTCAGCCGTCGCTGAGTTCCATTATTGCCGGGCGCGCAGGACGATTGCTTCGCCGCGCGACGAGGCGCGGCGATCGTCTGAAGGGGAACCATCCTGAAAGCGCCTCGATTGCCGCGCTTACGCGCTCTCCAGCTTCGGCGCGACCTCGCGCGCGACCTGCACCAGGGCCGCGATCAGCGGCGTCATCGGATCGCGCTGCGGGATCACGAGGCCAATGCTGTAGTCCACCACCGGATCGACGATCGGAATGCTGCGCACGGCATCGGCAAGGCCGAGCGTCTCGGCGAGCTTGGCCGGCATCACGCTGGCCCAGCGTCCGGTCTTCACGTGGGTGTAGAGCACGAGCAGTGAATTTGAGGTCAGCGACGGTGTCGCCTCGGCACCGACCGAGGTCAGCGCGCGATCGATGATGCGGCGGTTCTGCATGTCGGGCGTGAGCAGGCACAGTGGCACGGTGCCGACTTCCTTCCACGTCACCTGCTTGCGGTCGCCGAACATTGCATCCGGCGCGGTCAGCAGACGATAGCTCTCGTTGTAAAGCGGAATGGTGCGGACCTTGCCGATTGGCTCGTTCTCGATGTAGGTCAGCCCGGCATCGACCTCGAGATTTTCAAGCAGGCCGAGCACGTCGGCGGACGTGCACGACTGGATGCGAAACCGCACATCGGGATGGCGCGCGCGGTACGGCGTGGTGAGCGAGGCCACCATGCCGAGCGCAGTCGGGATCGCGGCGATCCGGATCTCGCCCGACAGCTTGTCCTTGAGGCTGTTGATCTCCTGCTTCATCGCCCGCGTATCGCCGACGATGCGCCGCGCCCAGTCCAGCGTCCGTTCGCCCTCCGGCGTGAAACCCTGAAACCGCGATCCGCGCTGCACCAGCATGACGCCGAGGATTTCCTCGAGCTGCTTGAGACTGGTCGACATGGTCGGCTGGGTGACCCCGCAGGCCTCCGCAGCACGGCCGAAATGCCGTTCCTTGGCCAACGCCAGCAGAAGTTCCAGCTTGTCGATCAAGGTTCAAACCCCTTCGGAAAACGGCGCCCCAAATGGCAGCCCGACGCGTCCATAGGTAGCACGATCGGGGTGCGATCCCGAAATCCAAAGCGCCCCGGAAGTCCGTGATTCCAGAACATTATTGCGATCCCGGATCGATCCATTCGGCAACGCTATTAATCGCATTTCGCAATCGCCGCATGAGACAGCTTTATTGATGTTTCGAAGGATTCCAATTCTGATGTGCAAAGCAAAAAACGGATCGTGAGAAGCGCGGATGACGGTGGGATACGAACCTTGGGACACGGCGCGCGGCACGGAGATCATCGCCGAGCATGCCGGGCTGGAAGGCGCCACGCTGGTGATCCTGCACGCGCTGCAGGAAGCCTTCGGCTACGTGCCGGAGCCTGCGATCCCGATGGTGGCGGAGGCGCTCAATCTGTCCCGCGCCGAGGTGCACGGCGTGTTCACCTTCTACCACGACTTCCGCACGCAACCGGCCGGACGCCACGTCCTCAAGCTCTGCCGCGCCGAGGCCTGCCAGGCTGCCGGCGGCGATCGGATTGCGGCGCGGGCGGAGGCCAAGCTCGGCGTTTCCCTGGGGAATACCACGGCGGACGAGCGCGTGACGCTGGAGCCGATCTACTGCCTCGGGCTCTGCGCCACCGCACCCTCGGCGATGCTGGATGGCCGGTTGGTCGGCCGGCTCGATGAAGCGCGGATCGACGCGCTGGTCGCGGAGGCACAGCGATGACGATGCGAATTTACGTCCCTCGCGATGCCGCGGCCGTCGCCGTCGGCGCCGACGAGGTCGCCCTCGCCTTCGCGCAGGCCGCAGCCGCGCGTGGCGCAGCAATCGAGATCGTCAGGAACGGCTCGCGCGGGCTGTGCTGGCTGGAGCCGATGGTCGAGCTTTCGACCGCCCAAGGCCGCATCGCGTTCGGCCCGGTGACACCGGCGGACGTGCCGTCGCTGCTCGATGCGATGACCGGCAACGGCCAGCATGCCCTGCGGCTTGGTGTCACGGACGAGATTCCCTGGCTGAAGCGCCAGACGCGATTGACCTTCGCGCGCTGCGGCGTGGTCGATCCGCGCTCGGTCGACGACTACTGCGCCCATGGCGGCTACAAGGGCCTGGAGCGGGCGTTGACGCTGACCTCCGCCCAGATTCTTGCCGACGTCACGACGTCGGGCCTGCGCGGCCGCGGCGGCGCCGGCTTCCCGACGGGCATCAAGTGGAAGACGGTGGCGCAGGCCAGCGCCGACCGCAAATACATCGTCTGCAACGCCGACGAAGGCGACAGCGGCACCTTCGCCGACCGCATGATCATGGAAGGCGACCCCTTCGTCGTGATCGAGGGCATGACGATCGCGGGTATCACGGTCGGCGCCACCAAGGGCTACATCTACATTCGCTCGGAATATCCGCACGCGGTCGAGGCGATGAACGCGGCGATCGTGGCGGCCCGCCGCGCCGGCTTCCTCGGCAAGCGCATCGGCGGCACCAAGCATGAGTTCGATCTCGAGGTTCGGGTCGGCGCCGGCGCCTATGTCTGCGGCGAAGAGACGTCGCTGCTCGAAAGCCTCGAAGGCCGCCGCGGCATCGTGCGGGCCAAGCCGCCGCTGCCGGCGCACAAGGGCCTGTTCGGCCGCCCCAGCGTGATCAACAACGTGCTGTCGTTCGCGGCGATCCCCTTCATCCTCGACAACGGCGCCAAGGCCTATGCCGATTTCGGCATGGGCCGCTCGCGCGGCACGATGCCGATCCAGCTCGCCGGCAACATCAGATATGGCGGGCTGTTCGAAACCGCATTCGGCGTCACGCTCGGCGATCTTGTCGACGAGATCGGCGGCGGCACCTTCACCGGACGCGAAGTGCGCGCGGTGCAGATCGGCGGTCCGCTCGGGGCCTACTTCCCTCGCGCGCTGTTCGACACGCCGTTCGACTATGAGGCATTCGCCGCGCGCGACGGCCTGATCGGCCATGGCGGCATCGTGGTGTTCGACGACACCGTCGACATGGTCAAGCAGGCGCGCTTTGCGATGGAATTCTGCGCTGTCGAATCCTGCGGCAAGTGCACGCCGTGCCGGATCGGCTCGACCCGCGGGGTCGAGACCATCAACAAGATCATCAACGGCGAGCGTGTGACGGAAAACCTCGCCGTGATCGAAGACCTCTGCAACACCATGAAGTTCGGCTCGCTGTGCGCACTCGGCGGCTTCACGCCCTACCCGGTGATGAGCGCACTGAAACACTTCCGGGAAGATTTCGGCCCCGCACCGGCCCGGCTGCAGGCCGCGGAATAACAGGAAATCACGATGTCGCTGATCCAGGAAATCGATTTCGGCACGCCAAAGTCCAAATCCGAGGCGATGGTCACGCTGACCATCGACGGCAATCAGATCACAGTGCCCGAGGGCACCTCGATCATGCGCGCGGCGATGGAAGCCGGCACCCAGATTCCAAAGCTCTGCGCGACCGACATGGTCGACGCCTTCGGCTCCTGCCGGCTCTGCCTGGTCGAGATCGAGGGCCGCGCCGGCACGCCCGCGTCCTGCACCACGCCTGTCATGCCGGGCCTCGTCGTGCATACCCAGAGCGACCGGCTGAAGAAGCTGCGCAAGGGCGTGATGGAGCTCTACATCTCCGACCATCCGCTGGACTGCCTGACCTGCGCGGCGAACGGCGACTGCGAATTGCAGGACATGGCGGGCGCCGTCGGCCTGCGCGACGTGCGCTACGGCTATGAGGGCGAGAATCATGTTTTCGCCAAATCGCACGGCTGCGAAAACGACAACTGGATGCCGAAGGACGAATCCAATCCGTACTTCACTTATGACCCCTCGAAGTGCATCGTCTGCTCGCGCTGCGTCCGCGCCTGCGAGGAAGTGCAAGGCACCTTCGCGCTGACGATCTCCGGCCGCGGCTTCGACAGCCGCGTCTCGCCCGGCATGAGCGAAAGCTTCCTCGGCTCCGAATGCGTGTCCTGCGGCGCCTGCGTGCAGGCCTGCCCGACTGCGACGCTGACCGAAAAATCCGTGATCGAGATCGGCCAGCCCGAGCACTCGGTCGTCACCACCTGCGCCTATTGCGGCGTCGGCTGCGCCTTCAAGGCCGAGATGCGCGGCGAGGAAGTGGTGCGCATGGTGCCGTGGAAGGACGGCAAGGCCAACCGCGGCCATTCCTGCGTCAAGGGCCGCTTCGCCTGGGGCTACACCACCCACAAGGAGCGCATCCTGAAGCCGATGATCCGCGAACGGATCGAGGATCCCTGGCAGGAAGTGTCGTGGGACGAAGCGTTCAACTTCGCCGCCGCGAAGTTCAAGGGCATCCAGCAGAAATACGGCCGCGACGCGGTCGGCGGCATCACCTCCTCGCGCTGCACCAACGAAGAGACCTACCTTGTGCAGAAGCTGATCCGCGGCGGATTCGGCAACAACAACGTCGACACCTGCGCGCGCGTCTGCCATTCGCCGACCGGTTACGGCCTGTCGCAGACCTTCGGCACCTCGGCCGGCACGCAGGATTTCGATTCGGTTGAAGACACCGACGTCGTGATGATCATCGGCGCCAACCCGGCCTCGGCTCACCCGGTGTTCGCCTCGCGGCTGAAGAAGCGGCTGCGCCAGGGCGCCAAGCTGATCGTGCTCGATCCGCGCCGCACCGAGATGGTGGAATCGCCGCATGTAAAGGCGCTGCATCTGCCGCTGATGCCCGGCACCAACGTCGCGGTGGTCACGGCGCTCGCCCACGTCATCGTCACCGAAGGGCTCGTCAACGAGAGCTTCGTGCGCGAACGCTGCGACTGGAGCGAGTTCGAGGAATGGGCCGCCTTCGTCGCCCAGGAGAAATACAGCCCCGAAGCGACCGCGATCATGACCGGCGTCGATCCCAAGGATCTGCGCGAGGCGGCGCGGATCTACGCCACCGGTGGCAACGGCGCGATCTATTACGGGCTCGGCGTCACCGAGCACAGCCAGGGCTCGACCACGGTGATCGCGATCGCCAACCTCGCGATGGTCACCGGCAATATCGGCCGGCCCGGCGTCGGCGTGAACCCGCTGCGCGGCCAGAACAACGTGCAGGGCTCCTGCGACATGGGCTCGTTCCCGCACGAGCTGCCCGGCTATCGCCACATCTCCGGCGATGCGGTGCGCGAGCAGTTCGAGGCGATGTGGAACGTCAAGCTCAACAAGGAGCCGGGCCTGCGCATCCCCAACATGTTCGATGCCGCGATCGAAGGTACCTTCATGGGCCTCTATGTGCAGGGTGAGGACATCTTGCAATCCGACCCGAACACCAAGCATGTGGTGGCGGCGCTGTCGGCGATGGAATGCGTCATCGTCCACGATCTCTTCCTGAACGAGACCGCGAACTACGCCCATGTCTTCCTGCCCGGCTCGACCTTCCTCGAGAAGGACGGCACCTTCACCAATGCCGAGCGTCGCATCCAGCGCGTCCGCAAGGTGATGACGCCGCGCAACGGCTATGCCGACTGGGAAGTGACGATCCTGCTCGCCAAGGCGATGGGCTTCGAGATGCACTACAACCATCCGTCCGAGATCATGGACGAGATCGCGGCGCTGACACCGACCTTCACCGGCGTGTCCTACGAAAAGCTCGACGAGCTCGGCTCGGTGCAGTGGCCGTGCAACGAGAGGGCGCCGGAAGGCACGCCGATCATGCATATCGGCGGTTTCGTGCGCGGCAAGGGCAAGTTCATCATCACCGAATATGTCGCGACCGACGAGCGCACCGGCCCGCGCTACCCGCTGTTGCTCACCACCGGCCGCATCCTCAGCCAGTACAATGTCGGTGCGCAGACCCGCCGCACTGAGAACGTGGTCTGGCACGCCGAGGACCGTCTCGAGATCCACCCGCACGACGCCGAGCTGCGCGGCGTGCGCGACGGCGACTGGGTGCGGCTGGCGAGCCGCGCCGGCGAGACGACGCTGCGCGCCGAGATCACCGACCGCGTGGCGCCGGGTGTGGTCTACACCACGTTCCATCACCCGGACACCCAGGCCAACGTCATCACGACCGATTTCTCGGACTGGGCGACCAACTGTCCGGAGTATAAGGTGACAGCCGTGCAGATCTCGCCGTCGAACGGTCCGTCCGACTGGCAGAAGGCCTATGACGAGCAGGCCCGCCACTCGCGCCGCATCGCGCCGGTGGTGGAAGCCGCGGAGTAACGATGCGCGAGCCGGTCCACAAGGCGAACCGAAAGGTCTGGCGCGACGGCGTCTTCAGCGACGGCGCGCGCCTGATCCCGGAAGAGACGCCGCTGGCGCTGACCTATAATGGCGGCACCTACGCCGTGATGATGGGTTCGCCCGAGGACCTCGGCGACTTCGCGGTCGGCTTCAGCCTCAGCGAAGGCATCGTGCAATCGGCCGATGAGATCGAGACCCTCGACATTGTCGAGCTCGATGACGGCATCGAGCTCCGGATGTGGCTCAAGCCCGACAAGGCCGCGCGGATCGCCGAGCGGCGGCGCAACATCGCCGGCCCGACCGGCTGCGGCCTGTGCGGGTTAGATTCCATCAGCGAGGCGGTCCGGCCGGCCGCGGTGGTGCCCGCGGGCCGCGTCTTCGCGCCGCGCGAGATCATGACCGCGGTGGCCGCGGTCCCGCCGCTGCAGGAGATCAACCACCAGACCCGCGCGGTGCACGCCGCCGCGTTCTGGACCGCGGCGCGCGGCATCGTCGCGCTGCGCGAGGATGTCGGCCGCCACAATGCGCTCGACAAGCTCGCCGGCGCGCTGGCCCGCGACAAGGTCGTCGCAAGCGACGGCATCGTGCTGGTGACCAGCCGTGTCTCGGTCGAAATGGTGCAGAAGACCGCCGCGATCGGCGCGCCGCTGATTACTGCCGTGTCGGCGCCGACCGCGCTTGCGGTGCGGATGGCGGATGCCGCCGGCATCACGCTGGCCGCGATCGCGCGCGCCGATGGATTTGAAATCTTTACGCACCCGGAACGCGTCACAGGCGCGGTGCCCGGCAAGGAGACCGCTTATGTCGTCGTCGCCTGACAAACTGGTCTATATGGCGAACCAGATCGGAAAATTCTTCCAGAGCCAGGGGCACGACCGCGCCGTGCCGGGCATCTCCGAGCACATCTGGAAGTTCTGGGACCCGCGGATGCGCAAGCAGATCTTCGCCCATCTCGACACCGGCGGCGCCGGCCTCGACCCCGACGTCCGCGAAGCCTTGCAGAAGCTGCAGCAGCAGGCGTAGCAAGTAGCAACCACGCGAGGCTTTCTATCTCCGTCACCTGAGGAGCGCGTAGCGCGTCTCGAAGGGTCGACGGGTCGACGGCCCGACCGTGGCCGTGCATCCTTCGAGGCTCGCAAGGGCTCGCACCTCAGGATGACGGGTCGAGAATCGTGGGCGCTACCCCCCACCGACAATCGCGTTGAACACCCGGCGTACCTCGCTCTGGGTCTCGCGCAGGCGCGCTTCCAGCGCGGAGAAGTCCGGTGCGTCGCCCGCTCGCGCCATCACGCGCCGCAGATCCTCGCCCGCGGTCTCCGGATTGAACTTGCCGGTAACGCAGAGCCGCAGGATCTGCGTCAAATCATGATAGAGCCGCGCCGCCGAGCGCAGGATCTCGGCCTCGGACTGGCCGAGCAGGCCGAGCTTGGCGGCATGATCCAGTACCTGCAGCGTCGAGACGCTGAGGATCTCCGGCTTCACGGATGCGTGCGCGAGCTGGAGATATTGCGCAATGAAATCGATGTCGACGAGCCCGCCGGCGGCAAGCTTGAGGTCCCAGACATCGTCCTCGCCCTTCTCCAGCGCGATCGCGCGCCGCATGTCGGCAACGTCGGCCGCGGTCGAGGCCGGATCGCGCGGCCGGGTCAGCACGCTGCGGATGATCGCCTCGATCTTCTCGCGGAATTCCGCCGACGACGAGATCACGCGCGCGCGCGTCAGCGCCATGTGCTCCCAGGTCCACGCCTCGCGTTCCTGATAGTCGGAAAACGAATCGATTCGCGAGGCGACCGGGCCGGCACGCCCCGACGGCCGCAGCCGCATGTCGACCTCGTATAGGACGCCGTAATTGGTCCGGGTCGTGAACGCACTGATCAGGCGCTGGGTGAAGCGGGCAAAATATTGCGCGCCATGCAGCGAGCGCTCGCCGTCGGAGTCCGGCGCCTCGCTGTCGAAATCGTAGAGCAGGATCAGATCGAGGTCTGAGGATGCCGTCATCTCGCGGCTGCCGAGCCGGCCCATCGCGACGATCGCGGTCTCCTGCCCCTTGATCCGGCCATATTGCGCGGCGAACTGGTCGGTGACGAGACCATGCACGGTGTGCACGATACCTTCGGCGACATCGGCAAACGCCGTGCTGGCGTGCTGCGCCGACACGGTGCCGGACAGGATCCGCGTGCCGATCAGGAACAGGCTCTCCTGGCCGAACAGTCTCAGACGATCGAGGAAGTCCTCATAGGACGACGCATCCTGCAGCGTCGCCGCAAGCCGCTCCGACAGCT
This sequence comes from Bradyrhizobium sp. ma5, assembly GCF_042258955.1. NCBI lineage: Bacteria > Pseudomonadati > Pseudomonadota > Alphaproteobacteria > Hyphomicrobiales > Nitrobacteraceae > Bradyrhizobium > Bradyrhizobium sp. ma5. The sequence continues at coordinate 3,241,113 of NZ_CP170156.1, read as the reverse complement.
CCTTCTTGTCCGGCATCGCGCCAAAGAAGCGTGGATCGACCAGGCCGTCCATGATCTGCGGCTGCCGCGCCAGCATGTCGCCGAGCCGCGGTGCCGCGCCGAGGATCAGAGCCACCAGCGCGACGAAATCACGGTTCTGGCTGAGCAGCGAGATCAGCCGCCCGCCCCGCTGCAGCGCGCCCAGGAAACGGTCGAACGCCGCGACCGCATCGTCAGGTTCCTCGGCATCCGCGAGGCCATCAATCAGGCCGGGAATGAATTCGAGGAACGCCGCCCGCGTCGCTTCTACGCGCAGCGCGCGATAATCGCCCTCGATCCACTGCTGCACGGTGCCGGCGACCATGACCGGCTTCTTGAAGCCGAGACTGGCGAGATGCTCGATCAGGCGGCCGTCTTCGGGCCCCGCCCCGTAGTCGACATCCGGCAGCTTCGCGCTCCCGGTTGGATCGTCGCCCTCGAACAGCTTGCCGTAATGGTTCTGCACGATGTTGAGCTGGCCGAGCAGATCCCTAGCGAAGGCCTCGCGATTCTCGTAGCCGAAGAAATGCGCAAAACGCTCGACGTCCTCAGGCGCTTCGGGCAGCGAGTGGGTCTGCTCGTCGGCGATCATCTGCAGCCGATGCTCGACCCGGCGCAGGAATTCGTAGGCCTTGGTCAGCTCGTCGCGCGCCTCAAAAGTGATCCAGTTGCTGTCGGCGAGCACATTGAGCGCCTCCAGCGTCGGCCGCACCCGCAACTCCGGATGGCGGCCACCGGCGATCAGCTGCTGGGTCTGGGCGAAGAACTCGATCTCGCGGATGCCGCCGCGGCCGACCTTGACGTTGTGCCCCTCGACCGAGATCTCGCTCTGGCCGCGATAGGTCTGCATCTGCCGCTTCATGTCGTGGACATCGGCCAGCGCGGCAAAGTCCAGATGCTTGCGCCAGACGAAGGGCGCGAGCTCGCCGATCAGCGCGTCGCCGGCTTTGGGATCGCCGGCGCAGGGCCGCGCCTTGATCATCGCTGCGCGTTCCCAGGTACGCCCTTCACGCTCGTAATAATGCAACGCCGCGTCGGTCGAGATCGCGACCTGGGTCGAGGCCGGGTCCGGGCGCAGCCTGAGATCGACCCGGAATACATAGCCCTCGCCCGAGCGCTGCTGCAGCATCCGCGCCATCGCCTGGGTAACACGGACGAAGAACGGCTGCGGCTCGATGTCCTCGGCAAGCGAGGTGGCTGTGCGATCGAAGAACACGATCAGGTCGATGTCGCTGGAATAGTTCAGCTCGCCCGCGCCCATCTTGCCCATCGCAAGCACGATCAGGCCGGAGCCCGCTTCCGGATGGTCGGGATCGACGGCAGTCATGCGGCCGCGGGCGATTTCCTGCCGGAGCAGATATCGCAGCGCCGACTGCACCGAATTCACCGCGATGTCGGTCAGCGCCGCCGTCACCCGCATCACCGGCCAGACGCCGCCGATGTCGCACAGCGCGATGATCAGCGCGGCCTCCGCCTTCATGCGGCGAAGCAGGACCATCACGTCGGCCTCGCTGCCGGCGGCGAGCACGTCGCGCGAGGTGGTCTCGATCAGATTGGCCAGATGCGACTCCGGGTCGCATGACAGGATCCGGATCAACCGCGCGGCATCGGCCCGCGCGAGCTCGAATAGATAGGGCGAGAACTCGACAATGCCGCGCAGGATGTCTCGTGCGAACGGGTGCTCCAGCAGCACCGCGAGCGCAGCCGATTGCGCCGGTTCGAGCTCGGCGAACCAGTCGGTCAGACGCTGATCGGCAGATACGGAAGCGGCGACACGCGGTCCATCCGCGAACCGCGCGGCCAGATGGTGTCGATCCGCGTTTCCCGGCGCGGCGGCATTCATGCCGCCTTCTGTGGCACATCCTGCGTTTGAGCCGCAAGCCTGTCACTGCTGCCCGCCCGCGCCGGCAGCACCAGGGTGGCCACCAGCCCCGGATGGGCATCGCCGAGCCGCAGCTCGCCGCCGTGGAGCGTGGCAACCGCCGAGGCCAGGCTAAGGCCGAGACCGGACCCGGGTAAGGTGCGGCTGGCCTCGAGCCGGACGAAGCGCTCCACCGCGTGCTTGCGGTCGCCCTCGGGGATGCCCGGACCGTGGTCGGTGACGCTGAGCAGGACCTGATCGCCCTCACGGCGGGCCTCGATCAGGATCTCCCGCGCATCGGCCTTCATCGGCTCCACGCCCGGTTCGGGCTTGCCATATTTGATGGCGTTCTCGACCAGGTTGGCGACCGCCTGACTGATCAATTCACGGTTGCCGTGAATCGGCGCCGGCGCGGTCTTCACCTGCAGCGTCATGCCGTCGTCCTCGGCCAGCGGCTCGTACAGTTCGTGGATGCCGTTGGCGACGTCGGCGCCGTCGAAATCGTCCATGTTGCCGCGCGCCTGGCCGGACTCGGCGCGCGCGATCATCAACAGCGCGTTGAAGGTGCGGATCAGGCCGTCCGATTCCTCGATCGTCCGCTCCAGCGCCGCGCGATAGTCGGCCTCGCCGCCCGACCGCGCCAGCGCCTCCTCGGCGCGATTGCGCAGCCGCGTCAACGGCGTCTTGAGGTCATGGGCGATGTTGTCGGAGACCTCCTTCAGCCCCGTCATCAGCGCCTCGATGCGCTCCAGCATAACATTGAGATTTTCCGCGAGACGGTCGAGCTCGTCGCCGCTGCGGCCGACCGGCAGCCGGCCGGACAAATCGCCCGCCATGATCCGCTTGGTGGTGCCGGTCATGGCGTCGATCCGGCGCAGCACGCGGCGGGCGACGAAGATGCCGCCACCGATGCCGAGCACGACGACGACGAGGATCGACCATTGCGCCGCCTTGGCGACGATGCCGAACAGCCGCCGCCGCTCCTCGAGGTCGCGCCCGACCAGAAGGCGGAAACCGTTGTCCATCTCGGTGACCCGAACCAGCGCACGGTGATCGGTCTTGTCCAGGTCGTCGAACCGGCGATAGGCGGTCTCGCTCCAGCCCTGCACGCTCATCACACCAGGCGCCAGCGAGCCGACATTGCCGGCCAGCGCCTGCCCGTTCGGCGCCGTCAGGAGATAGAGGTTGGCGCCCGGCCGCAGCGCACGATTGCCCATCGTGGTCAGCAGGCCGTGCAGACCGCGGCGGTTATAGATGGAGGTGATCTCGCCGATCTCGACGTTGACGGTCGCCGTGATCTGCTCGGTGATCAGCCGCCGCGTATTCCAGGCGAAGTAAGCCAGCAGCGAGGCGGCAAACAGCGCGAACAGGAACAGGTAGACCAGCGTCAGCCGAAACGCCGTGGTCCGGATCAGTTTACCGAATGCCGTCACGGATCATGTACCCCGCGCCGCGGATGGTGTGCAGCAGCGGCCGCTCGAAACCCTTGTCGATCTTGGAGCGCAGCCGCGAGATGTGGACGTCGATGACGTTGGTCTGCGGATCGAAATGATAATCCCAGACGTTCTCGAGCAGCATGGTGCGCGTCACCACCTGCCCTGCATGCTTCATCAGATATTCGAGCAGGCGGAACTCGCGCGGCTGCAAGGTCAGCTCATCCTTGCCGCGGGCGACGCGATGCGACAGCCGATCGAGCTCGAGATCGCCGACTTTGTAGGTGGTCTCCTCGGCTGGCCCGACGTTGCGCCGTGACAGCACCTCGACGCGGGCGAGCAGCTCGGCGAAGGAATAGGGTTTTGGCAGGTAGTCGTCGCCGCCGGCGCGCAGGCCCTTGATGCGGTCATCGACCTGGCCGAGCGCCGAGAGGATCAGGACCGGCGTCCGGTTGCCCTTGTCGCGCAGAATGCCGATCAGCGACAGGCCGTCCCGCTTCGGCAGCATGCGATCCACAACCATCACGTCGTAATCGCCGGTTTCCGCCATCGACAGGCCTTCCTCGCCGTCGGACGCGAGATCGGCGATATAGCCGACTTCACGGAATGCCTTGACCAGATAGTCGGCTGACTCGCGGTCGTCTTCGATGATCAGGATGCGCATTTGCGGAGCGGTTGCGGTCACGGGAATGGGCCCTCTGTCAGCATGGCGCGGCCGGCCTGCACATGCAAGACGACCGCGAATATTCCAGATTGTTTGAAAAAAGTGGGCGGTGAAGCTGGGGGACCTCACCGCCCTGAGACCTTCCGACGGAGGGGGGCATATTCCATCGAAAGGCAACATAGGGAGCGAGCAAGGCGCCCGCCCCCCGGAACGCGCCGTCGGCGGGGGCGACTAATGCCGGCGACGCGTTCCAACTCATAGATAGTTATCCCTTGGCCAGCGGCACAGCCACAAAGCGCGACGAACCGCCGCTCTTCACGCGCATGAGAACGCTGTTCTTGTTGTCACTGCGCGCCGCGGTGATCGCATCACGCACCTCACCGGCGGTGCCGACGGTCTTGCCGGCGACCTCGAGGATCACGTCGCCTTCCTTGAAGCCCCGCTCAGCGGCAGCACTCTTGGGATCGACTTCGGTCACGACCACGCCTTCCTTGCCAGCGCCGGCCACGCTGTTGGCGGGTGCCACAGTGAGGCCCAGTTTCGGCACGTCGGTGCCGCGGGACGAGTTGCCCTTGTCGCTGTTGTCGGTGTCAGCCTTGGCCTCCAGGGTGTTCGGCAACTGGCCGAGCGTGAGGTTGACGGTCTTGTCCTGACCCTTGTGCAGCACGTTCAGCTTCACGGCATTGCCGGGCGCGAGGCCCCCGATGGTGCGGGCGAGTTCGCGCGCATCCTTCACCGGCTCGCCATTGACGGCGGTGATGACGTCACCGGACTCGATACCGGCCTTGGCCGCGGGGCCGTTGGCCTGCGGTTCGGCAACCAGCGCGCCTTCGGCCTTCTTCATGCCGAGGCTGTCGGCGATGTCGGAGGTCACCGGCTGGATCTGGACGCCGATCCAGCCGCGGCTGACCGAGCCCTTGTCCTTCAGCTGGGCAACGACGCTCTTGACGGTCGCAGCGGGAATCGAGAACGCGATGCCGACGCTGCCGCCGGACGGCGAGTAGATCGCGGTGTTGACGCCCATCACCTCACCGGACACATCGAACGCCGGGCCACCCGAATTGCCCTTGTTCACGGGCGCATCGATCTGGATGAAATCGTCATACGGGCCGTTGCCGATGTCGCGGCCGGAGGCCGAGACGATGCCCGCGGTCACGGTGCCGCCGAGACCGAAGGGATTGCCGACCGCAAGCACCCAGTCGCCGATGCGCGGCTTGGTGTCGGAGAGCTTGGCGAACTGGAAGTTGGAGCCGCCCTCGACCTTGATCAGCGCGAGATCGGTGCGCGGATCGGTGCCGATCACCTTGGCGGAAAAGGTCTTGCCGTCGTCGGTCGTGACCTCGACCTTGTCGGCGCCGTCGACGACGTGATTGTTGGTCACGGCGAAGCCGTCAGCCGAGATGAAGAAGCCGGAGCCCTGGCCCGTCACCACGCCACCGCCACGCGGTCCACCGCGCAGACCCGGGGGCAAGCCATCCGGACCGCCGAAGCGGCGGAAGAAGCGCTCCATCGGCGAACCCGGCTGGAACGGCGAATCGTCATTATTGTTGCTGTCGTCCTTCGCGACCTTCTCGCGAATGTTGACCTTGACCGAGATCACCGACGGCTTCACCCGCTCGACGATGTCGGCAAACCCGACCGGCTGCTGAACCTTCTTGACCTCGTTATTGACCTGCGCATGCGCGGGGGTCGTGAACAGGTCGGCCGGGTTGTGGGTGGGGCTGAAGCCGTAGGTGGCGGCACCAAGGCCGGCCACGACCGACGCCATCAGCGCGAGTTTGCGGGCAGAGAACAGCGAGCGCTTCGGCGCCTTGTAGGACGGAAGGGTCGAGAGGTCGGGACGGTCGGTCATGTCTTGAGATCTCCAGGGCCAGAATCATTCGGTGCGGGGGCAAGCACCTGATGCGTCTGAACATGGGGTCATCAGCCTTACGGCGCGCTGGCTGCGGAATTAAACTTTGGTAATTGAGCAATCCTGCGCTGCGGCAGAATAGCGCATGCAAATTAAGGGCTTAGAAAGGAACTAAAGCGGCTTGTCCGGCGCGGATTCGGCGGCCAGCAGCCGTTCCAGGCGCGCCTCTTCGTCGGGCGTCAGCCCTGGGGCGGAATCGCCCCCGCCGGGGAGCGGATTTGCCTTCCGGCGGCCAAGGCGCCAGAGCGCGAAACCGCCCAGCAGAAGCGCCAGCGGCGGGGTCAGCCACAGCACCAGCGTATGCTCGTTGAGGCGCGGCTTGAGCAGCACGAATTCGCCGTAGCGGGCCACCAGGAAATCGATCACCTGGCGGTCGCTGTCGCCCGCCGAGATCCGTTCACGCACCAGCAAACGGAGATCGCGCGCCAGCGGCGCCTCGGAATCGTCGATCGACTGGTTCTGGCAGACCATGCAGCGCAGCTCTTTCGAAAGCTCGCGCGCCCTCGCCTCCTTCGCCGGGTCCGCCATGATCTCGTCGGGCAGCACGGCCCGGGCCGGCATCGCACCGAGCATCAGGGTCGCCGCAAGCGCGGCGGCTGCAAGGGTGCGCGACCGCATCACTCGGCCGCCTGCAGCGCACGCGCCGCTGCTTTGGCCGGCTTCGGCGCACCGACCCGCAAGCGGCGGTCCGACAGCGACAGCAAGCCGCCGAAGGCCATCAGCACCGGGCCCCACCAGATCATCAGCACCAGCGGCTTGTGATAGATGCGCACCGCGATCGCGCCGGCGGCCGAGGTATCGCCGAGCGAGATATAGAGCTGGCTCGCGCCGCGCGTCAGCAGCGCGGCCTCGGTCGTCGAGGCGCCGCGGGTCGTGAAGTTGCGCTTCGACGGCGTCATCACGCTGACCTTCTCGCCGTCACGGGTCACGGTGAATTGCGCGACCATCTCGCGGAAGTTCGGCCCCTGCCGCGGATTCAACCCGTCGAGCCGCAGCTCATAGCCGGCGACCTTGGCAACGTCGTCCGGCTTCATCGAGCCGATATATTCGCTGTTCCAGGTGGTCTCGCAGACGATTCCGATCAGTGCGACGCCGAGGCCAGCATGCGCGAAGACCGTGCCCCAGGTCGCCCGCGGCAGGCCGCGTGCGCGGCGCAGCGAGAGCGACAGCGGAATCCGGAACAGCGCGATGCGGTCGGCGAGATCGCACAGCGCGCCCATGATCACGAAGGCGGCAAGCCCGATCGCGAGCGGCGCCAGGGTCGCGCCGCCATAGGTCCATGCAAACACCACCGCGATCGCAACCAGCGCGACGATGCCAGCGACCATCAGCCGCTGCGCCGCGCCGAGCAGGTCGCCGCGCTTCCAGGCCAGCAGCGGCCCGAACGGCACCGCCAGCAGCAGCGGCACGAACAGCGGCGCGAAGGTGAAATTGAAGAACGGCGCGCCGACCGAGATCTTCTCGCCGGTCAGGACCTCGAGCGCCAGTGGATACAGCGTGCCGATGAACACCGTCGCGCAGGCGGTGGTGAGCAGCAAATTGTTGAGCACCAGCGCGCCCTCGCGCGAGATCGGCGCGAACAGCCCGCCCTGCTTCAGCGCCGGCGCGCGCCAGGCATAGAGCGACAGGCTGCCGCCGATGAAGACGAACAGGATCAGCAGGATGAACACGCCGCGGGTCGGATCGGTGGCGAAGGCGTGGACCGATGTGAGCACACCGGAGCGCACCAGGAAGGTGCCGAGCAGCGACAGCGAGAACGTCAGGATCGACAGCAGGACGGTCCAGACCTTCAGCGCGTTGCGCTTCTCCATCACCAGCGCCGAATGCAGCAGCGCGGTGCCGGCCAGCCACGGCATCAGCGAGGCGTTCTCGACCGGATCCCAGAACCACCAGCCGCCCCAGCCGAGCTCGTAATAGGCCCAGTAGGAGCCCATCGCGATGCCGAGCGTCAGGAAGATCCACGCCATCAGCGTCCACGGCCGCACCCAGCGCGCCCAGGCGGCGTCGATCCGCCCTTCAAGCAACGCCGCCACCGCGAACGAGAACGAGATCGAGAATCCGACATAGCCGAGATAGAGCATCGGCGGATGCACGGCGAGGCCGATGTCCTGCAGCACCGGATTGAGGTCGCGTCCCTCGATCGGCGGGTTGGCGATCCGCAGGAACGGATTCGAGGTGATCAGGATGAACAGATAGAACGCGCTGGCGACCCAGGCCTGCACCGCCAGCACATGCGCGCGCAGCGACAGCGGCAGATTGTTGCCGAAGGCCGCGACGAGGCCGCCGAACAGCGCCAGGATCGACACCCACAGCAGCATCGAGCCTTCATGGTTTCCCCACACGCCGGTGATCTTGTAGAGCAGCGGCTTCAGCGAATGCGAATTCTCGAAGACATTGGCGACCGAGAAATCCGAGGTGACGTGCAAGGTCACCAGCGCCGCGAACGACGCCGCGACGAACAGCAACTGGGCAAGCGCAGTAGAGCGCGCGACATTCATCAACGCCGCATCGCGCCAGCGCGCCCCGACGATCGGCACGATCGACTGGATCAGCGCCAGCGCCAGCGCGAGCACCAGGGCATAATGTCCGCTTTCGGCGATCACCGCATCGCTCCCTGGGTCGGCGCCGCGGAGGCGCTCGGCATGCTGTTCGGCTTGGCGCCGTAGTCGTCCTTCCAATGGCCCTGCTTTTTCAGGGCATCGGCGACGTCCTTCGGCATGTAGGTCTCGTCATGCTTGGCGAGCACGGTGTCGGCACGGAACACGCCGTCGGCATCGAGCGCGCCTTCGGCAACCACGCCCTGCCCCTCGCGGAACAGGTCCGGCAGGATACCCTTGTAGGCGACCGGCAGCGTCGCGCCGCCGTCGCCGACGGTGAAGCTCACCGCGAGATTGTCGCCGCGCTTGAGCGAGCCCTGCTCAACCAGCCCGCCGAGGCGGAAACGCTTGCCCGGACCGAGATGCTTTTCGGCGACCATCGACGGCGTCGAGAAGAACACGATGGAATCGCGTAGCGCGTTCAGCACCAGGCCCGCGGCGATCGCGAGCACGACGAGCGCGCAGCCGATCAGTGTCAAACGCCGTTGCTTCCTGGTCATGGTGCTTCCTTGCGCAAGACGTCTGCCGAAAACCGCTGCACATGTTTCGGCATCATGCGTTATCCATCCAATCCGAGACTCTTCAGCCCCTCATTGAGCTGACGCAACCGGTCCGCATCATTGGCCACCGCCTGACGGGCATCCGCAAGCGCGCTGATCGCCTTGTCGCGCTCGCCCATCACGAGATAGGCGCGAACCAGCCGCAGCCAGCCCTCGACGTCGTCGCCGTTGGTCTTCAGCCGCGTCGCCAGCCGATCGACCATACCCTTGATCATGGTGCCGCGATCGGCCTCGCTCATGTCCTTGGCCGCCGCCACCGCGCCATCCGGCAGCGCGGGTGCGCTGACGCCACCGACCCGAACCAGCGCAGCCTGCACCAGCGGCCGCCACGGCGCATCCGACGGCGCCTTCGCCAGCATCTTCTGCCAGAGCGCAGCGGCGTCGGCCTTGCGGCCGTCCTGCTCGGCGGCGAGGCCGAGGAAATAATTGGCCTTGGCGTCGTCGCCATTCAGCGCGACCGAGCGCTCGAACTCCGCCTTGGCGTCGGCAGTGACGACGCCACCGGCGCTCCCCATCAACGCCTCGCCGAGATCGGCGCGGCGATCGGCATTGTCGCCAGCATAGGTGATGGCATTGCGATAGGCACGGACGGCATCATCGTAGCGGCCGAGGCGCGACAGCACCGGCGCCAGCACCGTCCAGCCGCGGCCGTCGGTCGGGTTCTTCTCCAAATGAGCCTCGACCTGCGCGACCAGATTGGTGAGCGGCTGGTTGGCATCGGCCACATGGCTGCGCTCGGCGAGCGGAAAGTCGCCAAGACGCGGCGAGCCGAGCGCGAGATAGAAGCTGGAGGCAATCACCGGCAGCCCAACCAGGGCCACGACCGCGGCAGCGCGCCGCAGCGTGATGCTGCCTGTCACCGGGGCGTCACGTCCGCTCTGGTCGGCGGCAGCCAGCAGCCGGCGGCTGATCTCGATCCGCGCGGCATCGGCCTCGGCGGCGCCGATGATGCCTGAGGCCATATCGCGGTCGATTTCGGCGAGCTGGTCGCGGTAGACCACGACCTCGCTGCCCCCGCTATCCGCCCGTCCGCGGCGGCTGAGCGGCCACAGCACGGCAAAGATCGCCGCGACCGTCATCAGCGCGAACACAAACCACAGCGTCATCAAGCGGTTCCCGGATGGAACGGCGGCTTCAGGCAAGCCGCCTTAGAATCGCTTTACACTACCGGCGCCAAGCCCGGCAATTGACAATTGCTGGATCGACCGAAGGTCGAAATCAGCCGGTCTCCGGTGCCGTTCCGGCGGTATTGCAACGGCGTCGCCGGGCGAAAAGGCGCATACGACCAAAATATCGAAAACAACCCCATGCACAGTAGCCGGCGGGCGCCCGCTGGCGCTCGAATGCCGACTTGACACGTCGGGCAAATCAGCGCCACACTTCCATTATTCCGAAATTGCGCAAATGCGTGCCGTCCCGACTTGGCGGCCTCGTCGGCTTGCCGTCGAAAACGCTCAGGACCTACGCTTGATCCATGAGATTGTCCGGCGGTGCTTCCCGTCAGGGCGCGACTGTGCGATCGAATGCACTGTCACCGTAATCCCCCAAGCAGCGCTTGCTTGTTATCGCATCGTCTCAAACGACGCAGCAACAACATCAAACAGTTCAATGTTGGCTCGAATTCCAAGAACTTCGTCGCTGGCATCCCCGCCGCCGCTGTACAATCGACTCCCGTAAACAAGCCGATCAAACGGATCGTTACCTCTCAATTCAAAAGCACATTCTGGATCGCTCTCATGGAATATCCAGAAAACCAACGGGTCCCCTACGCGCTTGGGATCGCCCCCAAGATCCAGTCCAACCTCGAAGATGAGACCGCAACCCAGCTTCTTTTGCCAGCGGTTCCGGCGACGCTTGAATGCGAGCGCGGTGCAGAATTGGTCGACGAGCGGAATGACCCCCCTCTTTTTTCCCGTCCATCCCGTCGTCTGGATCTCTAAACACTCCCTTTCGCGCTTTCTCCAACCCCTAATGGCGATTAATTCGTGCTCTCTAAATTCCCGATCATGCCAGTACTTCCTGAAATGCTCGAGCAGGCATCTGACAGGAGGTCCATTCGGAACATCCGCGTGAGGAAAATCTTTGCGGGCGAACAGCTCATCCAAGAAGGCCGAGCGATATCGCGGCTCAATGCGAAATGTCCTGTTGTCCGAATTCACCTTTCCAACGGCTCGCATCGTCTCCATCGCTACCTCATCCCAATAGCGATTAAGCAAGTCCGCTTGGCCTGCTCCGCAGAACTCGATCATCCTGTTCTGCCACGCAGCCGGCATCAAGAAGCCGCGCGCTTCAAACGCAAGCTGCGTCGAAACTCGGCCTGGCCAGTTTTCCAAGACATCAAAAATAGGGTGATCGTCCATTCAGTTAAGTCTCATGGGGATTACGGTGACACTTGGCTTCTCGTTGGCGATTGAGTGCATTGTCACCCAAATTCTTGCCGTCGAACATGCCCGCGAATTGCGCGGTCTCGCTACCCCGCGCGGGACGACTTCCGTTCGCCGGTCACGGCATTCTCCGCCGCCCGGTTCATCAGCGAGGCGTAGTCGTGGCCGAACAGCACTTCGCAGAAGCGGATCGCGGCCTTGACTTGCTGCTGGCGGAAGGTGCGGACCCGTGCGTCGCCGCCGCGCAGTGATTGCACCAGTCCCTCGGTCGACTGCTCGACATAATGTTGCAGGTCCGAGAAGGTTCGCAGCGTCACCTCGTTGATGGCGAGCTCGCTGGCATAGGTGCGGCACACCGCGACGAAATCGATCAGGGCGGCGGCATCCTCGACCTCGGACGCATCGATCTTGGCGCCGGCCGCAATGTCCTTGTCGGCGCGCTGGCGCAGGATACGGCGGACCCGACCCGGCACGCTGTCGATCTCCGATTGCAGCGCGTTGGAGGTATCGGCGCGCACCGAGGTGAGCTGGCGGCCCCAGGTGGAGTCGTTGCGCAGGTCGAGTTCGGTGCGCAGGCCGCGGACCCCGTCATGCAGGGTCTTGAGCTGGTCGCTGACATAATCGAAATGCCCGCGCTTGATGTCGGTGCGCAGACAGGCCGCGACGAATGACAGGTCGTGCAGCGCGATGGTGACGGCGATGCCGTACGGCGTGGCCGCGACCCGCAGCTCGTCGTCGGAGGCCGCCATCTTGATGGCGAGGCGGATGATCTGCCATGGCGCGGCGAGCCGCTGCGCAATCAATGACAGCGCGAACGGCAGCAGTTGCGGCGTCTGCAATGACGGCAGCTTGAGCGCCTCCATCGCCGAGGCGATCTGGGAATCGGAAAACACCCGGATCTGGCTCGGCAGCCGGCTGCCCAGGGTTTCCAGCGCCTCTCGCGCCTGCAGGACGAGGCCGATCGGCAGCAGGTCCTCGACAACGCTCGGCGGGCCCACGCGCGCCAGCGCGCGCTGGCGGTCGTCCTGCATCGGCCCCGCGACCTTGATGATGGCTTCCGCAGCCGCAAGCTGGAACCTGCGCGCAGCGATCTCCATCGGACCGCTTTCCGTGGCAGCCGCCAGCGCCGTCTCGAATTCGCGGGCGGCCTCGGGCGCGCCCTCGCGGGCCAGCCACTGCCAGATCGGCAGCAGCGAGGCACGCCGGAGCTGGCCCGGTCGGGTCGGGAAATTGGTCTCGGCGAGGAACGGCTCGAGCGGCCGGAACAGGAGCCGCGCCGGATCGTCGCTGCGCGGCTGGATCTGCTCGTCCTGCTCGGCCCCGCGCACGATCTTGCGCAGCTGCTCCAGGACCAGATTGGCGATCGCGACGTCGTCGCCGCGTTCCACGGCGCGCTCCAGCTCCCGCATCAGCAGCGCCTGCGATTGCGGCGGAAGCTGCGCGAGATAATCCCTCAGCCGCTCGATCGATTTCTGGCTCATGCCCGGTCGTGAAAGCTAGGTGCCCGGCAAACGCCGCAGCCCGTCCGCCCGCGATGATAGAGGTGGGCGCGTTAAGAAGCCGTTTAGGAATATTGACGGCAACGCCGCCCAAGAGGCTGCGCAGCATCCGTATGCCAAATCGCATATGATGTCTGCGACGATTGTCCGCGAGCTCCCCTCGCCTCTCCCGCTTGTGGGTGCTGTCCCAATGCGGGCACTCGCTCTGGGAACCAGGACACTTGTCAAACACCCGGGAAAGCGTGGCAGTTTATTTGCGTACGATTCACACAGGTGATTTCTGAAACCGCCCGCTGATTCGATCCTTTCGCGACTGGGCAGGGCGTTTCATTAAGATCAAATTACAGCCCGGAAGGGGCCGCCAATTATCGGCAACCGGCGGCTCGGCGTGAGAATGGGAATAAGAACGGCTCCAACATTACCTCCAAGGGTGCTGGGGCCGTTCGTTTTGCGCGCCACAGGAACGAGGCGTGCGGGCTGGCGGTTGTTTATGTCCGGCGTCCACGTCGGGTCCGTCGGATGACGTATGTCAACTCGGTCCCGGCTTGCCCCCTCGCTGGGGCCTTTCTTTTTCACGGCTAGGAACAGCCCCCGGTGACAAGGACTTCTGCGTCGCGTCAACAATTCAGCGCGATCCCGCCTGCTGCGTTGGAGCGAGCATATCATGCTGTTTGTGTACGACGCGATTGATGGCGACGTCGGTAAAGAGCCTTTAGGTCGTAGATGATTGAAGCCCCCCACCGCGCAGCCATTCGGTCATGCTGGCGCCAGCCTCAGCTTGCCGGGCTAGCTTCAGGAGCGCTTCTCTCTCGATCCCGGGGGCGAGCGCTGCGGCCTGTTCGCGTAGCTCTCTAGCTCTCTCAAAAAGGCGCGCTTCAAGTGAATTGGTGTGTCTGACCCGACGTCGAATTTGGCCCATATGACCTTTTTCCTCGCTCAGTTCCTTACGGGAACGGGGCTGTAAATCCACATGGGAACGCAAAGTTCCTATCCTGCTTCCTTCATGGTTCGCTCGACCTCATCGGCCAGCGTCCGGTGATGTGCGGCCAACCTGGCGAACAGCTCTTTCTTGGCCTTATTGGTCGCCAGCTTGCTGATTAACTCGCACTCTTCCGCCTCGACGCGAAGCTTCTCCAAGTGCGCCTGCATGTCCTTCATGGGCAGTCTCCCAAGATCGGGGATGATTGCACGCGCACTCGGTTCACCCACGGAGAAGCCCCGGATTGGATCTAAATCCTTTGATCTAGATCAGGGGCAAGAACAGATGGCGTCCCATCCGGGGCTTAAATACGGACGGCGCCTACAAGCGGAAGCGGGAGCGCACCGCCTTCGCGACCGCATGCAACCGAATTCCATCATGCCCTACACCGCCGGCAGCATGAGTTCGGCCCGCAGACCACCGATCGGCGCGTCATTCAGGGCGAGCTTGCCGCCATAGAGGCCGGCGAGATCGGTCACGATCGAAAGGCCGAGGCCCGAGCCGGGCTTCGATTCGTCGAGCCGCTGGCCGCGCCGCGACACCTGGGCGCGCTCGGCCTCCGACAGGCCGCGCCCGTCGTCGTCGACCACAATGCGCAGCCTGGGACCCGCGCCCGACGCCTCCGGCGGGACCACGCTGACTTCGATGAACACCTGCGACGCCGCCCATTTGCAGGCGTTGTCGACGAGATTGCCGACCATCTCCTCGAGGTCCTGTCGCTCGCCGCGAAACCGCGCCGCCGGGTCGGCCTTCGCCTCGATCGCGAGGTCGCGATCGCGATGGATCTTCTCCATGGTCCGGCGCAGCGCCTCGATGACAGGGGCGACGTCGGTGATGGTGCTGACGATGGTAGCCCGGGCGGCGATCCGCGCGCGCTCGAGGTGATGCGCGACCTGGTCACGCATCAGGTCGGCCTGCTCCAGCACCTTGCTCGCGAAGGGATCGCCGGCATGCGTGCCCGCTTCGTTCACGATCACCGACAGCGGCGTCTTGATCGCGTGCGCAAGATTGCCGACATGGGTGCGCGAACGCTCGACGATCTCGCGGTTGGCATCGATCAGCGCGTTGGTCTCGCGCGCCAGTGGCGCGATCTCGACCGGAAACTGGCCCTCCAACCGCTCGGCGCGGCCGGAGCGGATATCGGCGATCGAATCCGAAATGCGCTTCAGCGGCGCAAGGCCGTAGCGCACCTGGAAGATCGTGGTCAGCAGCAGCACGATGCCGAGGGCGGCGAAGGTGCCGCCGAGGTAATAGTCGAAGCTGCGCGTCTCATCGAATATCTCGGTGGCATCGCCGGCGACGCTGACCAGGAACCTGCCGTCGGCCCCGAGATCGACCGGCCGCTCCACCACGCGCAGGCTTTGGCCTTCGGGTCCATCGACATAGCCGAGCCGGACCCCGGCGGCGGTCAGGTCGGCGCCGTGCTCCTCGAGCTTCGGCAGCTTCTTGTCCCACAGCGAACGCGAGGCACGGGTTTCGCCCTTCTCGGTATCGGTGCGGGTGATCTGCCAGTACCAGCCCGACAGCGGCAGGTCGAACAGCGGCTCGCCGAGCGACTGGAACTGGCGGTCCGCCGGCTCGTCCGGCGTCGCCACCTCGGCGATCAGGGTGCGCAGATAGAGATTGAGCCGCCGGTCGAAGGCGCGCTCGGTGGCGTCGCGATAGACCGACGAAAGGATGACGCCGGTGATCGCCAGGATCACCACCACCCAGGCGGTCGCCGAGACGAACAGGCGCGTCGCAAGCGAGCTGCCGCCCATCAGAGCACGGGCTCGAACGGCGTGTCAGCGGCAACAGACGTCAGGGATTCAAACATTGGCGAATCCAGTTCTCCCGGCGCGGATCATGCCAATGCCCGTATACGCCGATCAAGCGCTCTAAGAACATGATCCGATTGAACAGGATATGCTCTCATCCTTTTGTTTGGTCGTGTTTTCTTCACGCGAGCGAACTGGTTATCCACTTCGCTCGAAAACGCTTTAAGTCGGCGGCGACAGCATGTAGCCGAGGCCCCGAACAGTCTGGATAATATCGACTTCCAGCTTCTTGCGGATGCGGCCGACGAACACCTCGATGGTGTTGGAGTCGCGGTCGAAGTCCTGGTCGTAGAGGTGCTCGACCAGCTCGGTGCGCGAGACCACCCGCCCGGTGTGGTGCATCAGATAGTCGAGCAGGTTGTACTCGTGCGAGGTCAGCTTGATCGGGTTGCCGTTGACGGTGACCCGTTTGGTGCGGGTGTTGAGCGCCACCGGCCCGCAGACCAGCTCGACCTGGGCATGCCCGGTCGCGCGGCGCAGCAGCGCGCGGATCCGCGCCAGCACCTCCTCCAGATGGAAGGGCTTTGCGACATAGTCGTCGGCGCCGGCGTCGAACCCCTGAACCTTGTCGCTCCAGCGGTCGCGCGCGGTGAGAATCAGCACCGGCATCACCCGCTTGTTCCGCCGCCAGGCCTCCAGCACCGAGATACCGTCCATCTTCGGCAGGCCGATATCGAGCACGACCGCGTCGTAGGGCTCGCTGTCGCCAAGGAAATGCCCCTCCTCGCCGTCGAACGCCCGATCGACCACATAGCCGGCGTCCGTCAGCGCGGTGGTGAGCTGGCGGTTCAGATCCGGGTCATCCTCAACGACGAGCAGACGCACTTTAGCCTCCGAGAGTGAGCATTGCGATATTCCGGCATCAAATGAGGCTCCCGGCCGTGAACGGCCTATGAATGGAGCCACGGGCGAAACCTTATTTTTTCGTCAGGTGCACCATGCCGGGAACCCGCGCAAGCGCGACAGGTTCCCGCTGAGAGATGCGTGCCAAATGGGATTGAGTTTCAATTCAAGGTATTTAAATACCTTTTTTGGCAACAAGACGACGCGTCGTGGCTGCCACAGTCGGCGGGCAAGTTAACCTTCGGCGACCATTTCCATGTCACCGGCGCGAGTGATGCGCTAATCAGCCCCGGGGGTCGTCTGCGGTACAGGACCGGGAATACTTTGTTGGAAATTTCACAGATACGGAAGTTCGGCGTGATTGCGGGCTGGCTCGCGCTTGCCTTTATCGCCTTCGTGACACTGTCGCCGATCCAGGACCGTCCGTCGTTCTTCCCCCCTCAGACCGAGCGCTTCGCCGCATATGCAGTGATGGCAACGGCCTTTGTGTTGGGTTACCCGCGGCGTACCGCGCTGATCGTGCTCTTTGTGGTCTTCAGCTCGTTCACACTCGAAGCGATGCAACTGCTGACACCGGACCGTCACGGCCGCCTGCTTGACGCGATCGTCAAGGTGTCGGGAGGTCTTGCCGGCATCGGCGCGGGTCACCTCATCCTGCTGGTGCTGCGCAGCCAGTTCGGCCGGTTGAGGTCGCGCACGGACGCAGCCTAGAGCATTTTCGGTTCTGATTGAATCAGAACCGAAGCTCTAGATTCTTGTTTTGACGCGTTTTCTTCACGCGAACCGGCGTCCACTTCGCTCGAAAACGCTCTAGTCTTCCGCCATCTTGGGCATGATATTCGCGCAAACGCGTTCCGCGTTTGTCGCGACGGAAAGCCGCTTCGCACCTTTCCGGATCATGCTCTATCGCCGGCGCGGATGCGCCTTCTGGTGCCACGCCCAGGCCGAGCGAATGATGTAGCCGAGATCCGACCGGCTCGCCCTGAAGCCGAGGCTGCTCTCCGACTTTGAGGGATCGGCGACCAGGATCGGCGGATCGCCGGCCCTGCGTTCGCGCACCACGCTCGGCACCGCCTCACCGGTCTCGGCGCGGATCGCGTCGAGCACCTCGCGCACCGAATAGCCGGTGCCGGTGCCGAGGTTGAACACACCGCCGACGCTCCCCTTCAAAAGCAGTTCGAGCGCCGCGATATGGGCGGCGGCGAGATCGTCGACATGGATATAGTCGCGCACCGCGGTACCGTCAGGCGTCTCATAATCTTCGCCGAAGATCGCAAAGTCCGGAACATACCCGAGCAGCGCCATCAGCGCGCGCGGAATCAAATGCGTCTCGGGATCGCGCAGCTCGCCGATGGTGCCGGATGCATCGGCGCCGCAGGCGTTGAAGTAACGCAGGCAGACCGATTTGAACTGATAGGCAGCGCGATAGTCAGCGAGGATCTGCTCGATCATGAACTTGGAGCGGCCGTAGGGATTGACGGTTGGCCCCGCGGCGCTCTCGGGAATGGGATCGCGTCCGGCATTGCCGTAGACGGCGCCGGTGGAGGAGAACACCAGGCGATCGCAGCCCACCTCGCGCATGCCGCGCAGCAGGCCGATCGTGCCGTCAACATTGTTAGTGTAGTATTTCTGCGGATCCGCGACGGACTCGCCGACTGCGCTGAACGCGGCGAAGTGCATCACGGCCAGCACATTGTGCTCGCGGATGGTGGCGGCGATCTTGTCGTGATCGGCGACGTCGCCGATCACGAGCGGTCCCCATTGCACGAAATTGCGATGGCCGGTGGAGAGGTTGTCATAGACGACCGGAACAAACCCGGCCTCGGCGACCGCCTTGGCGCAATGGGATCCGATGTACCCCGCGCCGCCCGTGATGAGGATCGAACCCCTGCTCGCCATTTAAAATGCCGTCCCTGCGCGGACCGATCCCGCGCGTCACCAAACGCAATCATCGCATGGGTACGACATTCCGTCCGGCGCGGCAAAATGACGGTGAGAATAGCGTTAAGGCCGAACGGATTTGCTGCCGCAGCGACGGTTAACGCGCCGCAAGCGGCGCGTTGGCTAACTCAGATGTTATTAGACGCCGGCCTGTGCGAGGGCGGCCCAGCGACCGGGGTTCGCCGGGGTCTGCATCCTGACCCAGCGATAGCGCGCCTGCGACCAGTTGCGGATCTGCGCGTTCAGATTGTCGAGCACGACATCGCCACCCTGGGCGCGGACCACCAGCACGAGATGATGCTCGCCCCAGGAAGTCACGACCTCGCTCAGCAGCAGGTTGCGCATCGGCCAGCCGCGCGCCAGCAGCTCATGGCGCTTGCTGACGGCATAGTCGTTGCAGTCGCCGCGCGCCGGATTGATCAGCCATTCCTCGCCGGCGAGGCCGCGCTCGTTGCGCTGTGGCGCGATGCTACGATTGACCGTGGCATTGACTTCGATCAGGTCGGCCATGCGCTGCTTGGTCAGACGTGTGGCGCCGCCGCGGAACACCATGCGGGCGCGCGGCTTCTGCTTGCATTCGTCGGCATAGCGCATGCAGAACATCATGTAGGCCATCGGCGCCAGCGTCGGCTCGCTGAAGCGGATCTTCTCGACCATGCCGCGCAGCGGCAGCGGCGAGCCGATCATTGCAGCCTGCGTGTGCTGGGCGCTGGTCCCCAACGCGACGATGGCCAGCAGCAGGGCCATCACTTTCTTGACGTTGTACATTCTTCACTCCCCACAGTGAGAGGAAGCATGTACGGGAAATGTCTTGAGCTTAGGCTCAAGCGCGCGGCGGCATTTGCCTCAAATGCCGAGAGGCGCGCGAGCAGTCCGTTAACCAAAAAAGGTTCGCGCGCCGGCAAGCCTTTCGGCTGCCGAACGATAACGCGCGTGCAGGCCGACGGATCGCGACTCCATCGCGGTTGCGGGCCATTTCTCCTGCGGTCTCAGCGGACGCCGCCGTCAGACGAACGGGCAGTTGCGGCGCGGGATTTCTTGTTCGCATGCAGGCATGGTTAGCCTGATGTGAAGCGGCCGGAGCGCTCGGCCAATCTAGACCGTCACGCGCTGCCGGGGTGCGATCCCGCACCAGTTCATGACGAGATCGGCGAGCGTCTTGATCTCGATATCCGCGGGCGTGCCGCTGGCGAAATCGGCGACCGATTGTCCCAGCGCGACGGCGCGAACATAGGCCGAGCGGCTTCCGATCATCGGCCCGATCTCTTCGTCGAGCGTATCCAGCTCCTCGATCAGTTGCTGGCCTTCTAGTGTGCGCTGGTCGACGCGGTTCGGCACGATCATGGCACGGAGCGCCGTTCGTCGCGCTGCACGCACCTCACGCACGATGTCGAGCGTCCGCGCAGTGGCTTCGATGTCGAGGCCCGACGGCGTACAGGGCATCAGCACGATATTGGCGACCGCGAGCACGGCGCCCAGGACCCGGTCGTTGGGCGCGGAATCCACGACGATGATCTGATGCGGAATCTGGCGCATCAGCTTGGCCCATTCGGCGACGGGGCGGGTTTCCGGATCTAGCTGGTAGACGGGGAACGACAAATTGCCGGGCTCGGCCCAGTGACATGCGGACGCCTGGGAGTCGGCGTCGACCAGTCCCACCAAGCCCGTACGCCGATCCAGTTCTGCGGCCAGCAAGACCGCAAGGGTCGTCTTTCCGACCCCGCCCTTGCGCTGGGCAACCGAGATGACAAGCGGCATCGCTAGCTCCTGGCGTTATCCGCCGTACGTGCGCGGTAGGACACCTTCATCGACAAGCGTCAGCATCCGGGGCAGACAGACCCGCTTTGCGTCGTAATTGTCTCGCACAAAGCTCCGCGCCTTCATCCGCATCTTCTTGAAGGTCTTCGGCCGTGACAGCACCGAGACGACCTGATCGGACAGCGCATCAATATCAAAGAACGGCGCCAGCAGGCCGTTGCCGTCCGAGATGATATCGCGAAGCGGGGCGGTGTCGGATGCCACCACCGCACATCCCGCACTCATGGCCTCCAGCAGCGACCATGACAGCACGAAGGGATAGGTCAGATAGACGTGCACCGAGGAGATCTGCAGCAGCGCGAGATACTGGTCCCGGGGAATCCGGCCGAGGAAATGCACGCGGCGCAGGTCGATGTCCGATCTGATCTCGTCCAGGAACATCGACTTCCAGCTCGAGCCCTTGGGCGGATTGGCGCCGTAGGATGTCCCGCTGCCGCCGACGATCACCACCTGCGCATTCGGCCGCGCAGCCAATATCCTCGGCAGCGATCGCATGAAGACATGGAAGCCGCGTACCGGCTCCAGATTGCGCGAGACGTAGGTGATCACCTCGTCGTCCGCCGACAGTGTCGCACCATTCGGAAGCTGAAACCTGGCGACCGGATTGGGCTTCACCTCGTCGGTGTCGACGCCCTCGTGAATGACCTCGATCTTGCTCTGAAACTCGCGGGGAAAGGTCGACCTCTGCCATGGCGTCGGCGAAACGCCGGAATCACATTCGGTGAGCGCCAGCAGCGTCGTCGCGTTCTTCAGATGGAGTGCGACATTGCCGTCAAGACCTGTCATCGGAAACTCGGGATCGAAGCCGACGTCCCGGCCCTCGGCGCCGTAGTAGAATTCGCAATAGAGGATGATCCGCGCTTTCGGAAACATCGTGCGCAGCGGCAGCGTCTCGCCCCAACCGGGATGCGCGAAGATCAGGTCGGGCACGAAGCCCTGCCCCGACAGCGACGACAGCGCATACAGGACCTCCTCGGCACGCCGCGCCTCGACATCGAAGCGGCGGGCAAAGGGATGCACCATCGCGGAGTCCGACTTGGTCGTCGAATATTTCAGCAGCCGGATATCCCGCGTCGTGCTCGCGGTCGATGAACCGACCGCAACGACCTTGTTTCCGGGCTGCTCCGCGAGCGCACGCGCAATATGGCGGTACTGGGCTGGAAAGTTGTTGTGGACGAAGAGGACGTTCATTGGCGGGCGGGCGCGCCCCCCGGCCGCGCGGTCTTCGATTGGGGTCAGACTCGAGATCATGACCGGTAGGGTGTCTTCGATATGCACGTGCGAACTATCTCACCGGATTAACATTAAGCCCCCTTCTATCACACCAATTTTTGGGGCACACTGTGTGAGAGATATATCGACCCATTCCGCTAGGCTCGCAGGCGACCATGAACGAACAGATTCAGCAGAAAACCATCGACCTGGCACGAGGTCTCTTCCTGGTTCGCTACAATGGCGCGGAAGACAAGACATCACCTCCGGTGGTGCGCGTCTATGCCGATCGCACCAGTCTTAACAATTGTAACATCATTACCGGGCCCGACGCGGCCAATGGAACCCTGTTTGCGCCCGAGACCGCGCTGGTCGTGTCGGTGGCCCGGCCAAGCCGCCTGATCGTCGAGGTCACGGCGGGGCGCGCCGGCGGCTCGACCGCCGCCAATATCAAGATCGAACCGCTGACCCAGGGACAACCGGCCGTGCAGCCGATCGGTCAGCCGGCCAGCCTGCCGTTCGACACCTACGAACCCGAGCCTGGCCCCGAGGAACTGAGCGCCCTCAAGCTGCTCGCGCATGTCGCGGGTTTGGGTGACGTGACGGTCGGCCCGAATACGTGGATCGCCGGCCCGGCCGCGCCGGCCCGAATCGAGGGAATTTCGCTCGAATGGCCGAACAAGCCGCACGATCTCAACCTGCAATATGCGGTCAAGTTCGCCCGGCCGCAGCGCGGCGACAACCAGTTCGTTCCGCTCGGAACCTTTGCCGGAACCCGGGGCCGCGCGCTGGCCATCACGGGGTTCTCGCTGGAAGCCACAGGCCCCGGCGCGGATCGTTACGCCATCGCCGCCGAAACCATCTTCCTCGGGGCTCCCGCGTTGCGCGTGACCGGGAACCGGATTGTGGTGTCGGGCCCTTCGGGCCGGGAACCCCTGGTGGGCCTCAAGCTCAGTCTCGAAGAGCACCGGGTGCAAGCAGCCCCCCTCGCGCCGCGGCAACCGATGCGCGTCGAGCCCACCCCCGCGATGCCGCGCCAGGAGGCCCCACGCCTCGAGGGACGGGTACGCGTGTTCCGGAGCCGGCAGAACGCGGTCAAGACGGCGGGCTGACCATGCGGGCAGACAAGGGCGACACTTGACCGCCGAGGCGCGCAGGATCGCCTTTACGTCCAGAACGCTGCACCACGTCGATCTCGAGCGGGCCGCAGTCGGGGCGCTCGAGGCACGCGACTTCCGTCGCGCATTCGGGCTCGCCGACCGCCGCTGCCGGATACTGCCGCATCCGGGCGCCCGCGCCCATTTGCTGCGCGCCGAAGCGCTGTTTCGCCTCGATCTCAAGGAGGCAGCCGTCGCCGGCGTAGCCAAAGCGCTCGAGCTCGAACCGGACGATCTTGCCGCCGCACGGCGAATGATGGCCTGGGGCGACGGCCCTGCGCAGATCGAAGCCGCGCAAAGCGTCGCGCGACGCGATGACGATCCGGATTCAGTCCGGAGCGCGCTCCTGCTGCTCGAGCAGAGTGGTCAGGACAGCTGCGCCCGTATCGACTTCCTCGATGAGGAGGTGAAGGGATGGGTGACGTGGCGAGGCGCGGACGATCCACACCTTTCACTGGCGCAAGCGGATCAATCCAGCACCGTCCAGCTTCCCGCCGATCCCCGTCACAGGTTTGCGCTCAATGGGCGACGTGCTGCGAGCTTCCGACTGATGCGGCCAGCGTCCGAGACCTCGCAACGCCTCGAGATCACACAAGCGAGTCGCGTCATCGCGAGCGTTCAGCTCCCGGCCAACCGCGCGCCGGAGCGCCGCGACGCGCCACAACGGCCGCTTCGCGCCGGGAGCGCCGACGCTTCGCCGCTCACCATCATCATTCCGGTGTACCGGGATCTGGCCGCGACGCGTGCCTGCATCGAGAGCGCATTGGCGGCGGTGGCCTGCACGCCGGGCGCGACCATCGTCGCAGTCGATGATGCCTCGCCCGAGCCCGACATCAAGCGCCTGCTCGGCGAGCTGGCGTCCGAGCAGCGTATCCGGCTCCTGACCAACGCGCACAATCTGGGCTTTGTCGGCGCGGTCAACCGGGCGCTTGCCGAGACTGGTAGCGGCGACGTCGTGCTGCTGAACTCGGATACGACAGTGCCGAAACGCGCGCTGCAACGCTTGCGAAGCGCCGTGCAATCGACGCCGGGCGTGGGCACCGCGACCCCGCTCTCGAACAACGGCGAATATACCAGCTTTCCAATTCCGAACCGGTCGAACCCCCTGCCCTCGCCCGACGAGCTGGAATTGCTGGACGCGCTTGCCGGCACGGCAAATTTCGGGATCGCAATCGACATTCCCAACGGCATCGGGTTCTGCCTCTACATCACCCGCGAATGCCTCGACGCCGTGCGTGAGCTCTCCGACGACTTCTATCGCGGCTATCTTGAAGACGTCGACTTCTGCCTGCGCGCCGCGGAGGCCGGTTTCCGCAATGTGTGCATCCCGTCGGTCTTTGTCGGACACGAGGGCTCGCGCTCGTTTCTCGGCGAGAAGCGTTCGCTGGTGCTGCGCAATCTTCGCGTGCTCGAGCACCGCTACCGGCGCTATGCGACGGAGTGCGCGGCGTTCCTGCTTGCCGATCCGCTGCGCGATTGCCGCGCTGCACTCGAGCTCAAGCTGGTCTGCAACGAACAGCGTACCTTCAGCCCGCACGTCATCCTCTGCGGCTCCGCCGTTGGCCGCGAGATTGCCGTCAGGCGGTGCCGGCAGCTCGCGGCGGACAACAAGCGCGGTCTGATCGTTCAAGTCCGCGCCGAGGGACGACGCCAGCTCGCCGCGATCTTCGCTCCGGACGGCGGAGCCCCGCAGTCGATCACACTCGACGTTGCGACGACTGAGGGCCGCGAAGCTCTTCTGAGGTTTCTCAACGATCTCCAAATCCGCGCGCTCGAGATTGCGGAGCCGAACCGCATCCCCGGCGCATGTCTCGCGCAGCTCACTCAACATTTCGCCTACGAGCTCCTGATCACCGACACCAGGCTTGCGGTGCGCGCCGTGATTGGAGCGGGCCTCCATCCGGACTGGACGGGTCTCGTCGAAGGCGCCCGAGGCGTGATCGCGATCGGCGAAGAGGGAGCAGCCTTTTCGGTGTCGGTTCTCGGCCTGCAAGTGGTCAGGCCGAGCGACCCGCCGGCGCGGCCGGTGCGGCATCCTGCCGTGGACGGCCCGGCGCGCCTCGGCCTGCTTGCCCTGCACGGCAGCGCGGCGGAATTTCGCTTCGTCAGAGCGCTCAGCGATCAAATGGCCGACGCCAATGCAGACGCCGAGATCATCGTGCTCGGTACCACCCTCGACGATCTCAAGCTGATGCAGCGGACCAATGTGATGGTCACCGGCGAAATCGCCGTCGACGACGTTGCGACGCTGATCGAAGGTCACGGCATCACGAAACTGGTTCTCGACATGGGCGAACCGGCATTCGGGCATCCGCTGGTCGATGCGCTGCTGGCGAGCGGATTGCCGGCCGCCGCGACGGAATGGCTTCCGACACCACCGGGACGTGGCCGAAAGACCGACCTGAAGCTGCCGCCCGGCCTCGATGCCGATGACGCGATTGCCGCTGTCCTCGACTGGGCGGTCGAAGCCGTGCAGCTACATCCCGATCGGAGGAGCAGTCGGCACCGGCGGGAGGTTGGCGCGCGGCTTCCATGACCGCGGCGGCCATGCGAGCGAAGAGAACGGGGTCGAATCCAGCCCCAGCAGCGGGCTGTAATAGGGATCATCGAGCAGCACCTCGCCCCACTTCGCGCGCAGCATCGCCAGCTCGCGCCCGAAGCGGGCCTTGCGGTCCGGCGCGGAATCGCGGCCGCGGCTTGCCGACTCCAGGTGAACGAGTTTCGCGTCCGGCGTGAATACGATCCGCTTTCCGAGCTGGCGCAGCTTCAGGCAGAGATCGATATCGTTGAAACTGATCGGAAAGCGAACCTCGTCCATGCCGCCGACGGCGACGAAATCGCGCTTGCGCATCAAGAGGCAGGCGGCCGTCACCGCCGAACATTCGTGCGCCACCTGGAGCAGATCGCCGTAGCCGGGATCACCGTCCATCCGGTCGTTGAAGGCGTGCGCAGCCGAGAAGTTGGCGCCCAGCACCACCCCGCCATGCTGCACGACGCTGCTCGGCCAAAGCAGCTTTGCGCCGACGGCTCCGACATCGGGCGCGGACAGCCGCCACAGCATCTCAGCCAGCCAGCCGTCATCGAGCGCCTGGACGTCGTTGTTGAGGAAGCAGATGTTGTCCGTGTCGACGCAATCGACGGCGGCGTTGTTGATGGTTGCGAAGTTGAACGGCCCTTCGACCGAAATGACGTCGATTTCGTCCGCTGAGAGACCGTCGAGATAGTCCAGCGCGTCCGGCTCGCTCGAGCTGTTGTCGACGACGAGAATCCGGGCGTTGGTCTCATGTGCGGCCGGCAGAACCGTCTCGATGCAACGCTTGAGCAATTCGGCGCGGTTTCTGGTCGGGATGATGATGGTGGTGCGCTCGTTCCAATCGACCGCGCGCTTGACCCGCACGGCTGGAAGAAGCCCCGCTTTCCGCGGCTCGACATTCGCCTCGACGCCAGTCCTGGCCAAATACGCCTTGCTTGCAGCGACCAGTTCGGCGGTCGCGGCGGACACATCAATCCGCGGCAACGCCGCGACCGATCCCGGCAGATGATAGGTTCTCTCACGCTCCACGCAGCCAATGAATATTTCGTAGAGCGACGCCGCCGATCGCAGCGCTTCCACGGCGCGTTCCCGGCGCACCGCAAAGCAATACGCGCCATAGCCCTGCTCCAGCGCACGTTCAAGATCGAGTGCCGAAAACGCCAGCGGCCAGACCGCGCCGGCGCCGGCCGCGACCTCGACGTCGCCATAGACGAGATCGCAGCCGGGCTCGGCCGTGAACACATCGGCGAAGCGCTGCAAGGCATCTTCCGCGAGGATCGTCCCGCTCAGGCAGAAGACGAAGAACGTACTGCTGGCGGCATCGCCGTCGACGAACTCGCGCGCAGCGCCGGAATCGAACTGACTGAAGCCCCGCGCCGGCAGAGACACCGCCGACCAGGCCGCGTGCCGCTGGGCCTCCAGGCTCTCGATGCTTTCGTCCACCCTGGCATCCCCGATCAGGACGACCGCGACCTCGGATGGAACGTCAGGCGGTGCTGGCGGCGAGAAGCGCTCTTTCCAGCTGCGATAAGTGTGAAACGGCACCGAGGCAGGCAGGAGCTGATCGAACAATTGGCCGCGCAGCCGCTCGCTATCCCAACGTCCGAGCTCGGCGATGGTCTGCTCCAGCCCGCGCTCGAAAGCGACGAATGCAACCGGCTCGGAGATCAGGCTCCGTCCGGAAATGGTCCGCGCGGACAGCCCGCGCACGCGACCGTCGGCAAAATGCTCGGGCAGATGAAAATCGATCCGGCGGCCGACGCCGAACTCGCTGCCGCGCGCAACGTTGGTCCACCCGGTCGGCTTCACGGTCATCACCGGCCGTTGCGCAATCAGGATTTCGACGTCTTCGTCGACGTCCTGCGAGAGCCAGCCCTCGAAGCGCAAGCCTCCGACCCATTTGATCTCGCCGATTCGGTGCCACTGCGCTTCCGGTGCAGCAACATCGCAGCGAATCGGAGCACCGACCGGACTGCCGATATTCGCCAGCCTTGCCTCGATGATCGCAGCGCTCGAGCTGACCTCATCCTGCACGTTGAAAGTAAAGCCAAATCGACCGTCGCCGATTCCGGCCTCGGCAAGCTCTGTTACAAACTCGTCACACAATGATGACATGTATGGCTCGCCGTCGACCAGCAGCTCGACGGCGTAGCGTCGGCTCGGATCGGCGCGGTCATAAACAAATCCAGAAAACGTCGTGCGATCGTATCTGGAGAATTGCGTCTGCAAAGACGCGTATTCAGCTCCTGAGGGCCTCTGCTTGCCTATCGTCTTCGTGCTCATGTCCACCCCTCAAACGGCGGCTCGATTGTCGGTCGATTTCAAGTTGAGAATGTGTCCATGGCGCGCCCTGGGTGACTAGCGAGCACTCAACTGCACTGAGGCCATCACCGTTTGCACAAAAAGCCGCCGAGCTCCAACACAAACGATACGCTATAAAACTTGGCGTTATCGGCGCCAATTGTGCTAGTGCTAACTCCTCCTCTCCACACTGATCGACGAGCGGATTCATGAAGATTGCAATGGTTGGAACGGGATATGTAGGTCTCGTATCCGGAGCGTGTTTTGCCGATTTCGGCCATCAGGTCGTGTGTGTCGACAAGGACGCCGACAAGATCGAAGCTCTGAAGCGCGGCAAGATCCCGATCTACGAAACCGACCTCGATAAGCTCGTCGAGACCAATACCGCCGCCGGACGGCTGACCTTCACGACGGAGCTTGCCGGGGCTGTAGGCGACGCCGATGCCGTCTTCATCGCGGTGGGGACACCCTCGCGGCGCGGCGATGGCCATGCGGACCTGAGCTACGTCTATGCTGCCGCCAAGGAGATCGGCGCAGCGCTCAAGAAGTTCACCGTGGTGGTGACGAAGTCGACCGTGCCCGTGGGCACCGGCGACGAGGTGGAGCGCCTGATCCGCGAGACCCGTCCCGACGCGGATTTCGCGGTTGCTTCGAACCCGGAATTCCTGCGCGAAGGCGCCGCGATCCAGGATTTTCGCCATCCCGACCGGATCGTCGTCGGCACCGAGGACGATCGGGCCAAGAGGGTGATGGGCGAAGTCTATCGCCCGCTCTATTTGAACCAGGCGCCGATCCTTTATACCGCACGACGCACTGCGGAATTGATCAAATACGCCGCGAATGCCTTCCTCGCCACCAAGATCACCTTCATCAACGAGATCGCCGATCTCTCCGAAAAGGTCGGGGCGAACGTACAGGAAGTCGCGCGCGGCATCGGGCTCGACAACCGGATCGGAACTAAGTTCCTGCATGCCGGCGCAGGCTATGGCGGCTCTTGCTTCCCGAAGGATACCCGCGCCTTGTTCAAGACGGCGCTCGATCACGACGTCCAGCTGAAGATCGTCGAAGCCACGCTGACCGCGAACGACAACCGCAAGCGCGCGATGGCGCGCAAGGTCGCCAACGTGCTCGGCGGCGAGCTGCGCGGCAAGACGATCGGCGTGCTCGGCCTGACCTTCAAGCCCGATACCGACGATATGCGCGAGGCACCGTCGATCCCGCTGATCAACGGCCTGATCGACTTCGGCGCGAGCGTTCGCGCCTACGATCCGGTCGGCATGGAGCAGGCCCGCAAGGAATTGCCCGAGATCGCGTACTGCAAGGACGCCTATGAATGCGCCCATCAGGCGGATGCGCTTGTCATCGTGACCGAGTGGCGTCAGTTCCGCGCGCTCGATCTGAAGCGCATCAAGCAGGAGATGAAGCATCCGGTCGTCGTCGACCTGCGCAACATCTACCGTCCGGACGAGATGGCCGCGCACGGCTTCACCTACGACAGCATCGGCCGGCCGCGCTAAGCGGCCGCGCCGGCGCCGTCTAATCCAAAAGCGCGATGGGGTTGAATCCTCATCGCGCTTTTTGCTTGTTGTCTCACGATCAACTCAGCGCAAATGCCTGGCATTTGCCGCAGGAAAATCCGCTCAGCGCTTTGGGCTCTAGGCGTGGGCGGGCGCACCGAGCTGGACATACGAGTCCAGCTCGCTTGCGAGCGCTTCCTGCCACGTCGGCATCGAGACCCCGAACTGCGCCTTGAGCCGCGTCAGATCCAGTCGTGAATTGCCCGGACGTACCGCTTTAGTCGGGAAATCGGCCGTCGCAATCGGCACGATGTTGTCGACCGCGAGCGTGACGCCACGCGACCTCAGCCCGCCGACAATGGCGGTTGCAAAGCCGTGCCAACTGGTTTCGCCGGCGCAAACCAGATTGACGACACCGCCCCTGCGCGCGAGCTGATCATGCAGCGAGGTGATGTTCGGCAGGACGATGCCGGCGACCGCACTCGCAATCGCCTGCGCCGTCGTCGGCGCGCCGACTTGATCGGCCACGATCCGCAGCTCCTTACGCTCGCCGGCGAGCCGCGCGATGGTACGCAGGAAATTCGTGCCTCTTGCAGCATAGACCCAGGAGGTGCGGGCGATCAGATGCGCCCCGCCCGCCGCCTGGATCGCGACATCGCCGGCAAGCTTGCTCGCGCCGTAGGCCGACAACGGTTCGGTCGGGCTGTCCTCGCGCCACGACCGGTCGCCCGAACCGTTGAAGACGTAGTCCGTGGAGAAATGCACCAGCGGCACACGGTTCGCCGCCGCCCATTTGGCCAGCGCTTCGGGTCCCCTGGCGTTGACCAGGAACGCCAGCTCGCGCTCGTCCTCGGCGCGATCGACGGCCGTATAGGCGGCGGGATTGATGATGAGATCGGGCTTCAGTCGCTCAAGCTCGTCCGTCAACATCTCCGGCTTCGCGAGATCGAACTCCGCGGTCGGCGGCGCGATGATGGTGCCGTGGCCTTCCAGCAGAGGCTTGAGCGCACTGCCGACCTGGCCGCGCGTTCCCGTTAAAAGAATCCGCATCAGATTTGTCCATAGGTCGGAAGATTGCTGGCGTCGGCGAGCAGCGGTGCATCCGCATCCTTGGCCGACAGCCGTGGCTTATCGACGCCCCATTTGATCCCGATCGCCGGATCGTTCCACCGGATCGAGAGCTCGTCCTTCGGGCTGTAGAAGTCATCGCATTTGTAGAAGAAGTCGGCGGTTTCCGAGAGCACCACGAAGCCGTGGGCAAAGCCGCGCGGCACCCATAGCTGGCGGCGGTTGTCCTCGCTCAACTCGACCGCGACATGCCTGCCGAAGTTCGGGCTGCCGATACGCACGTCGACGGCAACGTCCAGCACCTTGCCGCGCAGCACGGTCACGAGCTTGCCCTGGGTGAGCGGGTTTTGCAGGTGCAGCCCGCGCAGCACACCGTAGGCCGAGCGGGACATGTTGTCCTGCACGAAGGGACGCGTGATGCCGTGCTCGACATAACGGGGCGACTGGTAGGTCTCGAGGAAGAAGCCGCGCTGGTCGCCGAACAGCTTTGGCTCGACGATCAGAACTTCAGGAAGCTCGGTCTTGATTACGTTCATTTAACATTTGTTCCAGTTTGATGCGCCAGAAATGTTAATTTTCACCTCATAACAAACTTGTGCGGCGCACGCTATATGTTATGTTTTGATAATCAAACTGTGAGGGACCATGAAAGGCATTATCCTTGCCGGTGGCACCGGCTCGCGCCTCTATCCGGTGACGACCGTCGTCTCCAAACAGCTGCTGCCCGTCTTCGACAAGCCGATGATCTATTATCCGCTGTCGACGCTGATGCTCGGCGGAATCCGCGATATCCTGATCATCTCCACGCCGCAGGACAAGCCGCTGTTCCAGCGCCTGCTCGGCGACGGCAGCGAGATGGGCGTCCGGTTTGCCTACGCCACGCAGGAGACCCCGCGAGGCCTCGCCGACGCCTTTATCGTCGGACGCGAGTTCATCGGTGATGACTCCGTTGCCCTTGTGTTAGGCGATAACATTTTCTACGGCCACGGCCTGCCGAGCATGCTGTCGGCCGCCTCGATCCGCAAGAAGGGCGCCACCGTGTTCGGCTACGTCGTCAACGCGCCGGAACAGTACGGCGTGATCGAGCTGGACGGCACCGGACGGGCGCTGTCGATCGAGGAGAAGCCGAAACGGCCGAAGTCCAACGTCGCCGTCACCGGCCTCTACTTCTACGACAATGACGTGGTCGACATCGCCGCCGGCATCAGGCCGTCGCCGCGCGGCGAGATCGAGATCACCGACGTCAACAAGGCCTATCTCGAGCGCGGCGATCTCTATGTCGAGGTGCTCGGCCGCGGTTTCGCCTGGCTCGACACCGGCACCCATTCCTCGCTGGTCGAGGCCAGCCATTTCGTCCAGATCCTGGAGCAGCGCCAGGGCTTGCGCATCGCCTGCCCCGAGGAGATCGCGCTGCGCCAGGGCTACATCTCGCTGGAAGCCTTCGCGCGGGTGGCACAGAAGACCGCCAAGAGCAGCTACGGCGAGTACCTGCTGTCGGTCTACCGCTCGTTCCAGGGTCAGCCCCGCCCAGCCGAGGTCTTCAAACATGCGGTTTAAGGGATCGACGATCTTCGTCACCGGCGGCGCGGGCTTCATCGGCTCCGCCGTGGTCCGGCACCTGCTGCGAGACACCCACGCCCGCGTCGTCAACATCGACAAGCTGACCTATGCGGCGAACCTGGCCTCCCTGCCCGGCTCGACCGAGAGCCTGAACTACACCTTCGAGAAGGCCTGCATCTGCGAAGCACAAGTCCTGCGCCGGCTGTTCGAGAAGTATCAGCCCGATGCGGTGATGAATCTTGCGGCGGAAAGCCATGTCGACCGCTCGATCGACGGCCCCGGCGAATTCATCCAAACCAACATCGTCGGTACATTCACGATCCTGCAGGAGGCGCTGCGCCACTGGCGGACGCTCTCGCCCGAGAAGCGCGACCAGTTCCGCTTGCTGCATATCTCGACCGACGAGGTGTTCGGTTCGCTCGGCGACGAAGGCCTGTTCACCGAGACCACGGCCTATGCGCCGAACTCGCCCTATTCGGCCAGCAAGGCATCGTCCGATCATCTGGTGCGCGCCTGGCGCGAGACCTACGAGCTGCCGACCCTGGTGACCAACTGCTCCAACAATTACGGCCCTTATCATTTCCCGGAAAAGCTGATCCCGCACATGATCATCAAGGGGCTCGCCGGCGAGCCGCTGCCGGTCTATGGCGACGGCCAGAACGTCCGCGACTGGCTGTTCGTCGAGGATCACGCCAAGGCGCTGACCTTGGTGCTGGAGCGCGGTGAGGTCGGCGAGACCTACAATGTCGGCGGCCGCAACGAGCGCACCAATTTGCACGTCGTGGAAAGCATCTGCGACCTGCTCGACGAGGTCGCGCCGGCTGCGGCGGGCCCGCGGCGCCAGCTGATCAATTTCGTCGCCGACCGGCCCGGCCACGATCGCCGCTACGCCATCGACGCCACCAAGCTCGAGACCGAGCTCGGCTGGCGCGCCGAGGAGAATTTCGAGACCGGCATCGCCAAGACAGTGCGCTGGTATGTCGACGAGCAACCCTGGTGGCGCGCGATCCTGGAGCGCGGCTACAAGGTGGAGCGCGTCGGGCTGAATCAATAATCGCCGCTCTCTCCAAGCCGTCGGCGTGGACAGCGAACGGGAAGCCGGGAAGCGCGATGAAGATTCAACCGGATCCCATCGCGGCCTGACGAGCCGCGACCGCCTGCCGACGGTGGATTGGCAACCACCCGCCAGACAACAAATCGAGAAACCAAGGTATCCCGCCATGAACATCGCAATGGACGGTCAGGAACAAACATTGTTCAAAAGCTTCGTGGATCTCTCGACGCGCTATCTGGAATTCGGGTCGGGAGGCAGCACCTGGCTCGCCTGCCAGACCAAGAAGGAGTGGGTCATCTCCATCGATTCCTCGTCGGAATGGCTCTCCAAGGTCGCCGACGGCACGCGCGGTGCGAGCACCCAGCCGCTGCTGCTGCACGTCGATATCGGCAAGCTGCGCGAGTGGGGTTACCCGGTGGAGAAAGAGAAGGAGAGCTCCTGGCCCGACTATCACGAACGCATCTGGGAGCGTCCGGAAAGCAAGACGGCGGACTTGTACTTCGTCGACGGCCGGTTTCGCGTAGCCTGCTTCGTGCAGTGCGTGCTGCACGCCGCGCCGGGAGCCTTCATCGCAATTCACGACTTCGAGAACCGTCCTCACTACCATTCCGTGCGGTCGGTCGCGCGCGAAATCGCGCGGGCCAACAACATGTCCGTCTTCCAAAGGCCGCCAAGGATCGACGTCGATGCCGCACAAGCCCTGCTCGCGAAATACCGCCTGGAGCCGCTATAGCCGACCAGAGCCTCTGTAGCCGGCCGCTACGGTCGACGATCACTTCAGCGCACGAAACAAAGTGCTCGCCGGTTGGCGCGCCCTTCTTGTTTTTCCCGGATTTTAGGCCTGGACCAGCTTCTTCAGCTCCGGAAGAAACCGCTGGATCGTCGCGTCTTCGATATCGTTGCGATCCCGCAACGTGAAGAACTCCATCGCGCGGATCTTCTCAGGATCTCCGTCGGCGAGCGGCCTGCCGCGCTCACGCTTCTTCAGCAATTGCTGCCGCGACTTGGTGTAGTAGTGATTGATCACCAGCTTGTCCCGCTTGGGAGCCGTGCAGCGGCCACCGATCGGGAAAACAGGCGTGCCATCTTCGGCGACGTAGCAGCCCAGAACGAGCGATTGATGGGGATGCAGGTAGGACACGATGGTGTCCGGCCGAATGATCGACTTCATGATGAAATGATCCGGGAAGTCGTCCGGCGCGCGACGCGTGAAGGACTCGATGCACAGGCCCGCCGGCTTGGCGTCGTGACCGTTCGATCCGAAGTTCAGCCAATGCACCGCCACCGCCGGCGCCGACCCAACCTCCGCAAGGACATCCCTGATGTTGCCGGCCTGCGTCGGAAACAGGTACTCATCGGCATCGATGAACGCGCACCATTCCGCGCAATTGCGATAGCTGTCGATCGCGTGAGAGAATGCGCGCATCTGGCCGAATTCCCCCTCCACGAAATGATAGGTGATCATTTCGGGCCACGGGAAGGATTCGATCACGTCGCGCGTGTTGTCGGTGCTGCCGTTGTCGTAGAGGTAGAAGTGATCGACTCCGACCAACCTGTGAAAGTGCAGCCATTCCAGCAGGTCGTCGCCCTCGTTCTTGATGGCGCACACGGCGGCCAAGCCGTGCTTCTTCCGATCG
Source organism: Bradyrhizobium sp. ma5 (assembly GCF_042258955.1). NCBI lineage: Bacteria > Pseudomonadati > Pseudomonadota > Alphaproteobacteria > Hyphomicrobiales > Nitrobacteraceae > Bradyrhizobium > Bradyrhizobium sp. ma5. The sequence continues at coordinate 3,206,748 of NZ_CP170156.1, read as the reverse complement.
ACCCCGACATAGAGCTTCTTCGCCTCCATCACGCGCAGGAGGCCCGCAAACTCTCGCCGCAGGTTTTCGCTTTTCGGGGCCGCAGCGAGCGCGGAAAGATAAACGTCCTGCGCTTCGTGGGCTGATCCCATGTTGAGATCCGCGATCGCAAGGCGATGCAATATCCGCGAGTCGGACGGCAGCTGCTTGACGAGATCGAGAAGGATTGCGCGCGCTCCGGCGAAATCACATGCCTGCACAAGCGCCGCCGCCTTTGCAAACTGGAATTCCTTGTAGTGGCCGTATTGCTGCTCCAACTGCTCGACCGATTGGATGAGGTCGTCGGGCTTCGGATTTGCGATCCGCCCGGAAAAGAAATCTCGAAGCCTTGTCTCGATCTCACTTGCTGGAAGCGTATCGAGATTCACGCCTGAGCTGAAACTAGACAATGCAGGAATTTCCATGTCCAACCTGAGCCGCTCCCCACGAGATCAACAAGCAATTACCATTGGTTCGCACCACGAATTCCCTATTAGCGCACTTATCCTACAAGAATAAGGCTATAACACGTAGCGCTCACATTTAACTGTTGTAAGGTTATTTCGAGGAAAATCAATACAATAGAAGCAGAGGGTTCGCTGTCATCTGCACGAAACCGTCGCACCGGACGGGAACGATCGGAGCTCGCCAATGGACAATGGGAATGCAGCAGTCCGTAAGCCGTTCGCGCTTACAAGACGGATGTTTTTGACAACGTTATCCGCAAGCCTGCTGCCCGGCTCGCTCAGTGTGCTGTGTTCCGGCCATCCCGCCGCGGCGGCGGCAGCTTCCCGGCCGTTGGTCGGAGCGATCCGATGGGACGCCTGGTACGCGCCGGGCTCGCAGCCGACGGAAGCCATGAAGCAATCGCTCGGTCCCGAAAAATATCGTTGGCGAACGCCCTTCTTCGGAACGCAGACGAACCGCGATCCCAACGCGCTGGATTTTTCGGCTGCGATCGAGGCCGAGATGGACAAGGAGATCGACCAGGCGATCTTTGCCGGGCTGGACTATTGGGCGTTTGCCGCCTACGGCGCAAACCACCCGATGTCGAAAGCCCTGTACGCGTTCAGAGGCCGGCCAAAGGCAGCCGAACTGAAATACTGCATGTTCACCGAGCTCGGACGATGGGGATCGGCAGCCAAGCTATCCGCACTGCCCCAGGAGCACATCGGCCTGATGGCGGACAAGAACTATCTGAAGGTCGAGAACGATCGGCCGCTGTACTTCCTGGGCTTCATCAAGGGTGCGGACGTGCAGCGAAGCTGGGGCGGCGTGCAAGGTCTGCGCGCCCAGCTGAGCAAGTTCAAATCCGACGCCAACGGAGCCGGGCTTGCCGATCCCTACGTCGTGCTGGCGGGTGACACGAAATTCCTGAGCCAGGAGGCCGCCAATCTGGGCGCCGACGCCGTCGGGTCCTATGCGATCACGACCGGCAACGGCCGCGGCAGCTTTGCAGATCTCGCAAAGTACGCCGAGAAAGGCTGGAATGATCTTTCCGCGAGCCAGGTCCCGGTCGTACCCACGGTGATGACCGGATGGGACAGGCGCCCGCGTATCGAACGTCCGGTCCCCTGGGAAAAGTCGCAGCGTCCCGGCGATGGGGTCACTAACTTCTATGTCGCGCCGACGAAGAAGGAATTGGCCGGCCATCTGGCGCAATCGATCAGTTGGGTGAACAGCCGTGCGCCCGATCGCCGGGCCCCCGCGGTGCTGATCTATGCCTGGAACGAAAATGACGAAGGCGGTTGGCTGGTCCCGACGGTGCCCTGCCAGACCGATCGCCTGGAAGCGCTGCGCGAGGTTCTCAAGACGACGGCAAAGACGGCGTCGAAAAACCTCTGCTAGATCGGTTTCAGAGACGTGTGTCGCGGCTTGCGTGGGGCCGCACCGCACGCGCAATCAGGGCTCCGTTCCGATTAAGATCGGAACGGACAAGGCAGGCTTTCCCCCGATCAGCGCCAACGAAGCGGCCTGGTCCGATCGTTCGAGTCCACCGTGCGATGCTCCGGATGGTAGGGCGCATAGATCTGCTTGACCCAGTAGTTGAAGTTCGGGTGCAGCTTCACGAAGTCATAGAATGAATCGCCGAAATTGGAGGGACTGAGGCAGGTCTTGTTCTGCGGCCGCGACGAGATCGCATTCAGGCAATACGACTCCATGCACGCCTTGGTCTCGCTCTCCGCCACCTTGCTCAGACTTCGGAAGCTGTTGGTCGAGTGAAGCCGATACAGATATCGGTCGGTCTCGAGATAGGTCGGCTCGACCTTGGTGACGGCGCGCAGGGCGAAGTCCCAGTCGTGACAGTATTTGAGGTCGGCGAGCCAGCCCACTTGCCGCAGCAACTCACGGCTGAAGACGAAGTTTCCGGTCGACGCGGCAATCTGGGAATCCAGGAACGTCCATGACAGCGGTGCACCTGCAATCTGGGCCCGGTCGATTGCATAGCGCAGGCGCGTCGGAAATTGGTAGTTGCTGATCGACTTGCCGTGTTCGTCGATCGGCTCGACGGCCGAGAAGCCGAAGAACAGCCGCTCATTGGCATACTGATCGGCAAACAGCCGGACCCGCTCCTTCGAAAAGGCATCGTCCGAGTTCAAAAGGAAGATCATGTCGCCGCTCGTCAGCGACAATGCCCTGTTCCAGGTGTAGTGGGCGCCAAGGTTTTGGGGGTTCTTGAGCAGCTTGCAGGACACAAAGCGCTTTCCGAACGACCGCTTCTTGATCACCTTCTGCGCGACTTCAAAACTCTTGTCCGGCGAATGGTCGTCGACGATGACGAGCTCGATGTCGGCAAAAGTCTGCTGATAGACAGTCTCGAGGCATTCCTCGAGATACTGCTCGTGCTTGTAGCACGCGATGACCACGCTTGCGAGCATCGGCGGTGACCTCAACGTCTCACGATGATCGAATGGCGGGACCGCACGAGCGCACTGGCGCCGTCGCCGACCTCCAGGACCGCGAGCTGATATTCACCATCCGGCAAATCCCGAATCGAGAACGACAGCTGGAAGCCGAAATAGCAGTCCTTGCTTTCGGCCTTCATGTATTCCTTCACGTCGACGCGCTCGTGCCAATCGACGATCAGGCAGTACCCGCTGTTGACCGCGCTATCCAGCGCAAGCGCCGACAGAACCAGGAATCCGGTTCTTTGCCGGCTTGCTTCAAACGTATTGCCTGCGCAGATCCATCCCCGCACCAATATCTCGAAGCGCGGATCGACGATCACGCGCTCGCCGGTCTGCGAATTGATATTCTCGATGACCAGCAACGAACCTGCCGGATTGTCCGACGCGCCTGCTGCCTCGACCGGCGTGCCGCTTCTGACACGCTGCACGCCCGAATGGGTGAGGCCCGACCGGTGCAGGTTTGCCAGCACTTCGACATGCGTCGAGGCTTCCTTCACCGCCCACTCCAGCTCCTGCCGGCTCAGGCAATCGAGCAAATCCGGGCTATTTCGGATCTGCGCCGAAATCGGCTCAGCCGAAGCCACCCTTCGCACGACGTCGAGAAACGCGCGTCCGTGACGCGAGTCCGGCTCGAGATGCGCCCCCTCTGCCCACTCGTTCCAGGAATTGATGAACACCAACGACTCGGAGAAGCTGTTGCCCTTGGCCCGCAGCGTCGCGTCGCGAAGCCAGACCTCGAACGCCTCCGGACTGGACCTGGTGAAGACGTGACCGCGCGCGCCCTTGCGCGGCGTATTGTCCCAGCGCGGCATCACGGCAGGAAAGAACGGGAAATCGTAGGTCTTGCCGATCGACGATCGCATCGCATCGACATAGTCGTACACCTTTCCGGCGAAGGTCGGCGGCGCATCGACTTCGGCCGGCGGCACCTCCCGCGTCGAGACCGTGTGCGGCGGAAACTCGATCGCAGCATCACAATTGACGTCACGCGGATCGAACTCGCCGAAGGTCATCGCATTGCAGATCAGCAGCTCGCCGATTCCAAGCTCCCTGGCCCTCTCGCGCCAGATCTCGAACAGGCGCTGCTTGTCCGGCAACAATGACGGCCGGTAGACGACGATGATCTTTCGACCATCGACGGTGATGTAGCGCTCATCGAGCAGCAGGTCGGCCATGTCGTCAATGAAGCGGACATCGTCGTCCAGCGAGTGATTTTGGCCCAACAGGAGTTCGGCATCGGAGCCGTCCCACCGGCGGGACCAGTTCTCGTTTGCCCAGCAGATGCAGAAAGGCAGGTTCGGCTCGCCGTCCTCGAGCAACAGCTGAAGCGGCTTTTCCAGCAGCCGTCGTCCCTGAAACCAGTAGACGTAGTAGCAGAACCCATCGATGCCGTACTTGCGCGCGAGGTCGCCCTGCTGACGGCGCGTCTCCGGCAGGCGGACGTCATAAAATCCAAGATCGGCCGGCAACCACGGAGATTCGTGAGCCGGAAACTGGGCGCGCATGCGCGCGACGTTGGTCCACTCGGTGAACCCCGGTCCCCACCACCTGTCATTTTCTTCAAATGAATGGAATTGCGGCAGGTAGAAGCAGATGTAGCGCACCTCTTTAGTGGCGACGCCCGCCGGTCCGGCAATGGTCCTGTTGTCGTTGTTTGGAAACAGCAGGTCATCGTAGTCTTCGATCGAGAAACCCAACGCGACGACCACTTCGCTCGGCGTAAAATTCTCGAACAGCGGTATCTCGTAATATTCGCCATCGCTCAGGCTGATGCGCAGATAGATCTGCACATGCTTGGGCTCGACGAGCGTGTTTCTCAGGGCGCGCGCCAGCCTGCGGCGCACGCCCGGCGTGGACAGATCGATCCGGAATCCGGGACGCCCGATCACGCTCCGCGGACCGATGCGGGCCGGCATGGATCGGCCGGTGCGTCCCTCTTCGACACAGTGGGAAGCGATGAAGAGCGCTAGCGAAACGGTTGAAGCAGGCGACTGGGCATCGACAATCCAACCCGAGATTCCCCGCCCTGAATATTCGAGGATCGCGCCACGCAACCGCGATCCTGACTGGAGATCGCTGATATCGGGATCCAGGAACAGGCTCTGCGGATGGTCTTCCTGCTGAACCGGGCTGGCAACGGGCAATATATCCTTCGTATCCCTGACGCTCCGTTCGACCATCTTGTTCATCGCCACTCAATCTCCTGCCAACGCCTGGCGCTGGCTCCAGTTTCTTTCCCGGTCACGCGGACGTTCGATCCCGAGATCACATTGCCTGACACGTTCCAGATCGTGACATCTCGATTCTTATCGATGATCTTCACACAACCAGAGGTGCAATGAACATTTATTCCGCGAACCCACATTAACGCAATCTCTCTATCGTCGATATGAAAGCCATTGTTAGTTCTGCCTAGATTGTCACGCGGACGTGCACGCTTGCGTGCCTTCGCGCCCAAAAACAAAGCCGCTCACCGTCTCTGCCATTGCCTGCGCGCGCGTGATGTCCGCCTCCAACAATCTCAGCCGACGCTCTCGCCCATTGCCTGCAGACGACGCTGCGCGCCTTCGTTGTTCTGCTGCGCCGCCTGTCGATACCAGTGCAGCGCCTGATCGCGGTCCTGCGCGACGCCGTTGCCGGCGCGCAGCGCATCACCAATCGCGAGTTGGGCTTCGACCATGCCTTGCTTTGCTGCTGCTTCGAACCACTCGGCCGCCTTCGCCGGATCGGCGTCGCAGCCCTGTCCTCGCCCCAGCATCGCGGCGAGGTTGTACTGCGCAGTCGTATGGCCCTGGCGCGCCGCGGCCTCGTACCATTTCACGCCCTGGGCAAGATCCTGCTCGACGCCCTGCCCGGTGCAATACATCACCGCAAGCTTGAACTGCGCTGCGGCGCTGCCGCCATCGGCGGCCTTGACGATCCAGCCGGCGGCCGCCTGCGGATCCTTCAGGGCGCTCTTGGGATCGGAGTACAGCAACGCCAATGTGTGCTGGGCCTCGACATGGCCGGCACTCGCTGCGCGCTTGAACCATTGCGCCGCGGCCGGAAGATCGACCGCGCCACCGGACCTTCCCATGTGAAGCCCGCCCAACTGGAATGCCGCGGCGGAATGACCGACCTCGGCGGCATCGGTGAGCAGCGTGCGTGCTTGCGCAAGACCCGCTTCGGATGGCTCCTGCTGGATGAGAAACACGGCAAAGGCCGTCTTTGCATCGGCGTCGCCGCCCTTGGCCGCCTTGCTGAGCCATTCGGCAGCGCGCACCTGATCGCGCGGCACACCGTTGCCCGCCGAGTACAGCCGGCCGAGTTGCACGCCTGCGGCGCTGATGCCTCCCTCGGACGCACGCTCGAACCATTTGATCGCAGCCGGGACATCGCGCGTCACGCCGTTGCCGTTGAGATAGAACACCGCGATGTTGTGGGCCGCCGTGGCATGGCCGCTCTCGGCGGCGCGTTCGAACCATTTCGCAGCCTGACGGACGCTAGGCGGAACGCCGGTGCCGGTGGCATAGAAACGCCCGGTAAAGAACTGCGCCTGCGCATCGCCGCGCTCGGCCGCCTTCTCGTACCAATACGCCGCCTCGCGCAGGTCCGGCTCGGCTGAGGTGCCGAGCGCATAGAACTCGGCCAGCGCCTGGATGGCCGGCAGATAGTCCTTCCGCGCTGCCTTGCGCAAGGCGGTCTCGGCCTTGTCGAGGTCCTTGGCGACCCCTTTGCCGCTCAGCCGCAACAGCGCGATGTTGTAGAGCGCGATGCTGTCATCATGGGCAGCGGCACTCTGGAACAGCCGCGCGGCTTCTTCGACATTTTCGGGAAGCCCGGTGCCCTTGAGACACATGAAGGCGAGCGCCACCTGCGCGCGGACATGCCCCTGCTCCGCGGCCTTGTGATACCAGATCGCGGCCTGCGCGAAATCGACGGGAACGCCGCGCCCCTGATAATGCACGTCACCGAGCGCGAATTCGCCGGCCGCCGCTTTCTGCTCGGCCGCCGCCTCGTACCAGCGCAAGGCAATAGCGTGATCCTTGGTGCAGCCTTGCCCGTTGGCGTACATGTCTCCCAGGAGCGCCTGTGCGTCCGCCTTGCCGGCCTCCGCCGCTACAGACATCCACAGGAAAGCGGCGTCGAGATCCCTGGTGACGCCAATCCCGTTCGGAAACACCAGATCGTGGAGGTTGGTCGCCTTGTCCCCCAGCCGCGCCGCAGTGGATTGCCGCCACATCTCGGGCCGGTTCGGTCCGAGCGCGGCCTGAAACCCGTGGAAGTAGATCAAGCCGAGCTGGAATTGCGCCTCGGTATGTCCGTTCAAGGCGGCGCGCTCATACCACGCGACCGCGTCCGGAATGTTGCCGATGACGCCCTCGTTCCGCGCATAGAGCAGCCCGATCCGGTAGTCCGCCTCCGGGTTGCCGGCGCGCGACGCCAGCCGCCACAAGCGCAGCGCCTCAAGATACTGCCGGTTCTCGTAAGCCTCCAGTCCCCGTTCAAACTGCGATGAGTCTGAACGGGAGGAACCGGGCCGGAGCAAGTCGAGAAGCGATCGCGTCGATACCGTCATGGCTCGCGCATTGCTTCTTTTGCGCTGCGCAGCATGCCGCCGAGCAGGTACATCGCGACCGATCGGGTGCCGACATTGACATCGCCCTGCAGCGTCATGCCCGGAATCAGGCGGAAGTTGTTCGGAACATCCTTGAAGTTGGTCTGGTCGACCGAACACCGCGCCTTGTAGTAGGCATCGACGGGCTTTCCATCATCGTCGGTGGTGAAGGCGCCCTCGCTGATCCAGCGAATCTTGCCCTGCGCGGTGCCGTGCTCGGCCGCGTTGAAGGCGTCGACCTTCATCGTGCACGGATCGTTCGGCCGAACGAAGCCGACGTCACGCGACAGGATCTGGATCTCGGCTTCGAGCCGCGTCTTGAGCGGCATCAGCGTGATGAAGGGATCGCCGGGCTTCAGCACCGATCCGACCGAGAGCTTGGCAAGGGTCAGGACGACCGACGGCTCGGCTGCCGTCCAGCGGACCAGGTCCTGATGCTTGATTGCCTTGTCATACTGTGAGCGGGCCGTATCGAGGCTGTTGCGCGTCGTGACCAGATCCTGGCTCAGCTGCGCGTTCCACTGCTCGGTGAAGGCGCTGCGATCCGCCTTCAGCGAATCCAGCTGATGCTGCGCCTCCAGCAGGGTGTTGTGCGTGTTGTCGATCTGACGCAACAGCTCCAGGCGATTATCTTGGGACAGATACAGGTTCAGCTTGGATCCGCTGCCGCTTTCGGCGAGCGTCGAGCGCATGTCCTCGATCTTGCCGGCGATCTCGGCACGCTGACTGTACCGCTCGTCGTCCTTCTTCGACTTCTGGATGGTCGCCTCGGTCTGACTGATCTTGGAATCGTAACTGTTCACTTGCGCGTGGTACTGCGCGACGCGCTGGTCGTAGAGCGCCTTTTGCAGGGCGTTGTACCTGGTCGCGTCCTGATCGTTGGATTGGCCGAACGACAACGGCTTTCCGGACAATTCGGCTTCGTCGCGGGCGACCTGCGCCTCGAGGCTCGCAATCTGCAGCTTGTACTGCGTGACGTCGGCCGCGGTGAAGGTCGAGTCGAGGGTCGCGAGCAGTTGCCCGGTCTCGACCTGCTGGCCTTCCCGAACATCGATCGTCTTGATAATCGACGCATCCAGGGCCTGCAGCACGTTGATCTGGTCGACGGGAACTATCCTGCCGCCGACGCTGGTGATGACGCGATCGACGCGCGTGAGGCACATGATCGCCACGACACAGACCATGAATGCCGACAGCACGAACAGCGTCGCACGGGCCAGCAACGGCTCGGCCGCCTCGCGGATGGCATCGGTTTCGGACTGGAACTGGCGAACGGTCGCGAGCGAAGCCTGATTAGGAGACAAGGGTCGGACTCCTGAAGTTCTTCTCGTTGCGGCCCGCCGACACGAGATGCGTATTCTGCTGGTACCAGAGCGAGCTATAGATGTCGTTTCGTTCCAGAAGCTCGTCGTGGCGCCCGATGTCGTTGACCACGCCGCGATTGAGCACGAGGATCGCATCGGCCTTGGTGAGCGACGACAGCCGGTGCGAGATGATGATCAGCGTGCGCCCTTGGGCGATCCGCGAAATATTCGCGTTGACGATCGTCTCGCTCTCGGCATCGAGCGCGCTGGTCGCTTCGTCCAGGATCAGGATCGGCGGATTGACGATCAGCGCGCGCGCGATCGCAAGGCGCTGACGCTGGCCGCCGGAGAGATTGGTGGATCCCTCGTAGATGTAGGTCTCATAGCCGCGCGGCAGCTTGTCGATGAACTCCTCGGCGCCGGCCAATCGCGCCGCCCTGACGATGTCGTCGAAGGTCGCGTCGGGCTTTGCGGCCGAAATATTCTCGCGGATCGTGCCGCTGAACAGGAAGTTCTCCTGCAGCACGACGCCGACGTTGCGCCGCAGATGGTCGACATCGTATTCGCGGACATCGATACCGTCGACCTTGATCAAACCACCGTAATCGGAGTGCAGGCGCTGTAACAGCCGCGTGATCGTGGTCTTGCCAGAGCCGCTCTTGCCCATCACGCCGAGCGTCGTGCCGAGCGGAATCTCGAACGAGATGTTGTTCAGTGCCGGCGACACCGCCCCCTTGTACTTGAACGTGACGCCGGAGAATTCGACCAGTCCCTTGAGCGGGACCCTCACGCCATGGCCGGAACGTCCCTCCTCGGGCGGCTGATTCACCAGCCTGCCGACGATCGTGACCGCCGTGCGGGCCTCGTCATACTGGTTGATGAGCTGGGCCATCTGCATCAGCGGGCCGGCCACACGTTGCGACAGCATCAGAAAGGCAAACAGCGCGCCGACATAGACCGGATCGCCGCTCGACACGGCCAGGTAGACACCGAACGCGTAGGGCGCACTCACCGCCAACCGTTCCAACGGGCGCACCACCGTCTGGATGGCGGTTCCGGTCAGGCCCTCGGCAAGACGCGCCTTGGCGACGCGGGCCACCAGCACATCCCACATGTGGCGCTGCCGCGTGTCGAGCGCCAGCGACTTGATGGTCCGCATGCCGTTCAGGCTCTGGATCAGGAACGCGCCCTGTGCGCCTTCGGCCGCCAGGGTCGCCGAGGACTTCTTCCGGTAGGTCGGCAGCATCAGGATAAGCCAGGTTACGATCACCCCGGCAAAGGCAAGAACCATCAGCGTCATGATCGGGCTGAAGAAGAACATGACCGGCAGGAAGAAGAACAGCGTCGTCGAATCGAGGATGGTCCCGAACAACTGCCCGGTGAGGAAGCCGCGAATTCGAAACACCTCGCGGATATCCCGCGAAATTAGGCCGACAGCGTTCTGCTCGAAGTAGTCGATCGGCAGATTGAGCACCTTCTCGAACACGTAGGTCGACAGCTTGACGTCGAGACGCGCCGTCAGACGCTGCACCAGGTACTGCCGCAGGAACGTGAACGCCGCCTCGAACATGATGACCACGAACATGGCAATGCACAGCACGTAGAACGTGTTGTAAGCCTTGTAGAAAATGACCTTGTCGGAGAGCAGCCGCCAGAACATGATCGGCGCCAGGCCCATGAAGCCCAGGATCAGCGCCGCGATCGCGACGTCGCGCAGGATCCGCCGCTCGCGGAACAGCAATGCGGTGACGAAGCCGAAGCTGAACGGCTGGGTCTCGTCGGATATCTCATAGTCGCGCTTGGCCATGACGACGTCGCCCGACCAGATGTCCTCAAAGCGCGGTTGGTCGATGACGAGCAGCGCATCCTCGCTCGCGTTCGGATCCTGCAAGACCACCCGGGTGCTGTTTTCATCGCCTTCGAGGCGCAGCAAGACCATGTGGCTGCCATCACGCAGGCGAACGATTGCCGGCAGCGCCCGCTTGAGATGGCTCAGCCCCTTCCAGTCCAGCGTGACGGCCTTTGCCGTCATGCCCGAGGAATTCGCGCACTTCAGAAGCTCGGCGAGCGTGACTTCCTGGTCGCCCAACAGATTGTCATGGATGAGCTGGGACGGGGTCAGATGCAAACCATGCTGTCTTGCCACGATGACGAGACAGGCGAGACCCGAGGGTGGCAGCGCCTCCACCGAAGGTGCGCCGACGAGCGAGAGGTGTTTGGTCATGGAGGCCTCGAGGTTTCGACTGCGCAGGATCCGGTCTCAAGCGATATATAACTTATCACTGTTAGTTCGCTAACGCAGCATTTTCAGCGCGTGGTTCCGAAAAGATATGTGTCGGACAGGCAAGGAAGCCGGTTCCGGCCATTGCTACCAGCGGTTTTAGCCACGCAACCTTATAACATTATTTAACATATACACTCATGGCGCGGCGATCACCGTCTCCCGGAAATCGAAGCCGCAGGCTTCGAGCTGAGGCCGGATCCGCCTCTCCTCGGCCTCCGGCATGAGCGCCAGCGCGCAGACCTCGAAGTTCCCGCTGCGAACGGAGACCGTCGGGAATCCGGCACTCAGCAGCAGATTTCCCATCCGATCGCACGAAAAGCCGGTCTTGTGCGCCATATGGTGGCGTCCCTGCTCGATCGCGCCGGAGTGGCCGTAGATCATATCCAGTGGCCGGATCGGACCGGCCGGCGAGACATAGGCGACCGCACCGAGGCCCTGGGTCAGCATGTGCTGAGCCACCGCCTCCAGGTCGGGCGACATGATCAGCGCGAATCCGTCCGGCTTCAGAGCCTCGCGGAACTGGACGAATGTTGGGTGGATCTCATGGGCATAGAGATGCTCCATCAAATGAGAGCACCAGATCGCGTCGAACGAGGCCGGCCGGCACAATTTGGCAAGATCGGTGATCGAGCCGACGATGTCCGGGTTCACGCTGCCGTCGACATCGAGGCGAACCTCCTCCCACTCATGCGACGTCAGGAGCGGCTGGATCCGCTTGGCAACCGTCGTTCCAGCGCCGGCGTTCAGCAGTTTCTTCTTGGCCAATTCGAGAGCTCCGCGGTTCGCGCATTAAGCGGCTGATTTCTGCAGCGATCGTTCGCCTTGACCAAAGCTTGCCGGCGCCGCGGAAACCACGGCACGGCATCACTCAGTCGAGCGAGCCACACGCCTTTACAAAAGCTACGTGGTCCGAATGTGACGAACTAACTTCTAACATTCGTTGGCAAAAATGCCAGAAGCGGAACTTGTGATGGAGACAGGCAGATTCGACGCGGATCGGTCGACAAAGTTCCGATTATCACATTCGTACGCAAGAAGAGCGCCGTCTCAACCGGGTTGAGACGGCGCCTTCGCTTGATGCAAACCCGGGATCCTACAGCCTGGTCCATTGACCATCGTTGAAGATCAGGTATTCGATGTTGCTGATCTGGGTCACCTGGCCATTGCTGAAGTTGATGTCCAGAGAACCGTCCTTGCCCGCGGCGATATCGGTCACGTCAGTCGAGGCGTGATCCAGGAAGGTCAGCGAGTCCTTGCTGCCGCCGCCGCCGTCGATGGTGTCCTTGCTGGTCGCGTTGGACAAATAGAAATAGTCCTGACCCGAGCCGCCGACCATCGACGCCGCACCGGTGGCGGAGCCGACGAACGACGAACCACCATTGCCGCCGATCAGCGTCTGCGTACCCGAGCCGGCGACCATCGTGTCGTGGCCGAAGCCGCCATGCAGCGTGTCGTTGCCGGCACCGCCATAGAGCGAGTCGTTGCCGTCGCCGCCGTAGAGCGAGGTCGCATGCGAGGCAAAGCTGCCCGAGTAGAGGATGTCGTTACCGCTGCCGCCATACTCGGCAACAGTGCCGGTGCCGCCCACCAGCAGGTCGTTACCGGCACCGCCGTACATGGTGTCCGAACCCGCACCGCCATACAGCGAGTCGTTGCCCGCACCGCCGTCGAGGATCGTGCCGTGCGACATATCCGAGTGCGAGTAGACCGCATCGTTGCCACTGCCACCATACTCCGCAACAGTCCCGGCAGCGCCGATCAGCAGGTCGTTGCCGCTACCGCCGTCCAGCGTGTCGGAACCGATATCCTTAGGGTTATACCCCGCACCGGCAACCAGCGTGTCGTCACCTGCACCGCCGTCGAGCAGCGTCCCGAACGTCGCACCGGAGCCTGAATAGAGAAGGTCGTTACCGCTGCCACCGTACTCCGCAGCGGTCCTGATGCCGCCCTTCAGCAGGTCGTCGCCGGCGCCGCCATCCAGCGTGTCGGCAACGCCACTGGCACCACCGTCCAGCGTGTCGTTGCCGTCACCGCCCGACAGAAACGAGCCGTACCACGCAAACAAATTCGCGTAGAGCAGGTCGTCGCCGGCGCCGCCGTAGAGCTGATCGCTGTATACGCCGGCGACCAGCGTGTCATTGCCCGCGCCGCCGTCGAGAGTCTCGTTGTAGAAACCCCCGCTCAACCAGTCGTCACCGGCGCCACCATACAGGCGATCATTGCCCCAGCCACCGAACAGCAAGTCGTTGCCGCTACCGCCGTCCAGCGTGTTGATCCGGTCCAGTGAGTCCAGCGAGCTGCCGGACAGCAGAGTATCGTTGCCGCTACCGCCGTGCAGATCCGACCAGTCACTGCCATAAAGCCAGTCGTTGCCGGCGTCGCCGTAAATCTGGGTGTGGCCCACGCCGCCACCGTACACCGTGTCGTTGCCGGCCCCGGCAAGAACCGTCGTACCGCGGTTGTTGTTGATGGTGATATCGTCGTTGCCGTCGCTGGTCGCGACCACCACCGGGGCGGCGCCGTTCACGGTCAGCGTCACGTCGCTCCTGGTGGCTTCGATGATCGCCTTCAGCTTGGCGTCAAGCTTGATCGTATTGTTGGCGTTGGTTTCGATCAGAACATTGGCGTTCGGATCCGGGTTGCTGATCCCGGCGCCGACCTCGACCGGGATCGTCGCGCCGTCATCCGGGCTGGTGTAACCGATCCCCGCGCTGATCAGATAGTCGAGAATCTGTTGCCGGCTTGCGTGATCGATCGTGGAGCTAAGCGCTGCCTTGAGCTGCGTCTGGTTCAGGTTTTGCGTCACCATCGATCAAGCCCCTGCTTCGACGCGCTACATCATCGCCAAGCAAATACTCAAATGATCTCGATGATTCACAATTGGAGCAGGCAGCAACACTGCGACATTATCAGACGACGCTTCATAACACCACCTGTAATCGCAAAAAAGCGCCGCCTCAACCAGGGATGAGGCGGCGCCTTCGTTTAGTGCGGACCTGAGATCTTAGTTCAGGTTTGGGATCTTACAGCTTGGTCGAGTGACCATCGTTGAAGATCAGGTATTCGATGTTGCTGATCTGGGTCACCTGGCCGTTGCTGAAGTTGACATCCAGCGAACCGTCCTTGCCCGCGGTGATGCCGGTCACATCGGTCGAGGCGTGATCCAGGAAGGTCAGCGAGTCCTTGCTGCCGGCACCACCGTCGATGGTGTCGCTGCTGTGGAGATTGGACAGGTAGAAGTAGTCCTGACCAGAGCCGCCAACCATCGAGGCCGTACCAGTGGCGGAGCCAACGAACGAGTCGTTGCCGCCGCCGCCGAACAGCGTCTGCGTGCCCGAACCGGCGACCAGGGTGTCGCTGCCGGAGCCGCCATACAGCGTGTCGTTGCCGGCACCGCCATAGAGCGAGTCGTTGCCGTCACCGCCAAACAGCTTCGTCGCATGCGACGCATCGCTGCCCGAGTAGAGCACGTCCTTGCCGGCGCCACCGTATTCGGCAACGGTGCCGGTACCGCCGACCAGCAGGTCGTTGCCGGCACCGCCGTACAGGGTGTCGGCACCCGCACCGCCATACAGCGAGTCGTTGCCGGCACCGCCGTCGAGGATCGAGCCGTGCGATGCATCCGAGTTCGAATAGAGCGCATCGTTGCCGGCACCGCCGAACAGCTCGTTGTTACCCGAACCGCCGATCAGGACGTCGTTGCCCTTGCCACCGTCGAGAATCTGGTTGCCCGAACCGCCGGTCAGCGTATCGTTGCCGTCGCCGCCGAACAAGCGATCGTTGCCGGCACCGCCGTACAGCGCGTCGTTGCCCGTGCCGCCAAGCAGGATGCTGGAATTACCGACAGTGCTGCCGGACACCAACACGTCGTTGCCGCTGCCACCCAACAGGGTCGACGAGCTGCCGCCGTAAAGCGTATCGTTGCCGGAGCCACCGATCAGGGTGTCTGCACCAATGCCGGACAGCAGATCATCGCCCTTGCCGCCATCGAGCGTGCTGTGACCGGAAACGTTGTCGATCAAGACGTCGTCGCCGTTGCCGCCGGAGAGCGAGTCGTGACCCGCGCCACCGAAGATCGTGTCGTTGCCGTTGCCGGCGAGAACCGTGGTGTCACCGGTGTTGTTGATGAAGATCTGATCGTTGCCGTTGCCGGACGCGACCAGCACCGGGGTGCTGCCGTTCACCGTCAGCGTGACGTCCTGGTTGGTCGCCTCGATGATCGCCTTCAGGCTGGCGTCAGTGTTAACAGTGTTATCCGGGTTGGTTTCGATGAGAACGTTGGCGTTCGGGTCGGGGTTGCTGATGCCGGCGCCCACTTGCACCGGGATCGTGCTGCCGTCATCCGGGCTGGTGTACCCGATGCCTGCGTTGATCAGATAGTCAAGAATCTGTTGCTGGGTCGCGTGATCGATCGTGGAGTTGATCGCATGTTTGAGGTCAGTCTGGTCGAGATTGTAAGTCGCCATCGTTGTAGCCCCTGCTTGGGATACGAGGATTCAAGCCGCTCGCCCGCACGTAAGCTGTTGATCCACAACTGGTTTGTTGCGACGCAGCTCAAATGTGGACACACGTTACGAACTTGTTAAGTCCATTGTTAAGTCCGCCATACCGAAGTGTCAATCGACAATGCGCCATTAACCTCTGGTTCCCTGAGACTTATGTGAGACTTAGCGCGATTTCGGATGCGCACTAACATTCGACGCGAACCGCTCACAAATGTTAGCCGCGGCGCAAAAAAGGATAGTGATTATACGGGGTTTCGTCGGGTCCCCCGATGGCGCCGGAGCGCGGAATTTCGCAGCCATTGCGCGCGCTTCGGCGCGATTTTCCGATCTGAAAAAATATTTCTGCGCCGCGCGAGAGCTTTTGCAAAAAAGCTTCAAACTTCACAACCGGCCGGCAAGTGGAGCGGCGTTATGCCGGGTTCTGGTTGCAGGCCACGAGCGCCAGGCAGGAGAAAACCAGGGAATCGATCGCAGAATCGGAGCAATTGGCGCCAGAGCCGGCGAGGAGCCAGATCGAGCGTTCGCTATAACAAATTAACATCAGATTCGCCGCAATCCGTTAGGGGCAAGAGTGCCGCAACGGCCCCCGATCATGGGCGAGATAACCGTCTGCGGCGATCATCCGGCGGCGGCGCGCGCATAGATGGCCTCGAGCAGCCGCAGATTCTCATCCGGGGCGTAGCGCTCGAGATAGGCGGCCCGTGCAGCCTGCCCCCATGCCGTTGCGCGATCGGGCGCGTCCAGAAGCTCGACAATCCGCTGTCTTAGCCCGGCCGCATCGCCCGGCGGCACCAATGCGCCGGTCTTGCCGGCGCTCACCACCTCGGCAAGTCCACCGATCTCGGATGCGATCACCGGCGTCCCCTGCGCGAAAGCCTCGACCACGACCATCGGAAATCCCTCGTACCAGAGCGACGGCACGACCAACGCCCGGGCACTCGCCATCTCCCGCAGCACGTCAGCGCGCGCGAGCGCGCCGAGGAACCTGACATTGGCGGAAGCGCGCGCCTCCAGCGCAGCGCGCTCCGGTCCGTCACCGACGATCCGCAGGGGCATGCCGGTCCCGGCAACGGCGTCGAGCAACACGCCAACGCCCTTCTCGCGGCTCAGCCGTCCGACATAGAGCAGCCCTGTGCGTCGCATGGCCGGATCGGGCGCCCCCGGATCGGCCATGAAGTTCGGCTTCACGTCGATCCGGCCGGCATCGAAGCCGGCCTGCGTGAACAGCGTTCGGGCAAACTGCGTCAGCGCGATCAGGCGCAGGCCGGGACGCGTCCAGGTGCCACGGCGCTGGTGCCGCGCGATCATGTAGGCCGAGGCCAGCGAACCCGGCAGCGATCCGCGGTAGCAGCGGTGCACGACGCCCCAGAGATGCCCGCGGTCCAGGCATTTGTGGCAGATGCGGCCGTCGCGCAGCAGCATGCCGCCGGTGCAGATGCTGCGATAATTGTGCAGCGTCACCACCGCAGGCACGCGCTGTTGCCGGCAGACATCGAACACGGCGGGCGAAAGCAGCGGGAAGAAATTGTGGACGTGGACGACGTCGGGACGAAAGCAGTCGATCGCTTCCGCCAAGGCCCGCTTGCCCTCCGCATTGTCGGCGATCGACAGCGTCGTCGCGGTCCGCGCGGCAAGCGAATTGATCGCCTCGTTGCTGACCGTGAGTGTCTCGACACTGTGTCCAGCTTCGCGCAACAGGTCGACTTCCGCTTCGAACACGACGTCTTCGCCGCCGCGTCCCTGATACCTGTTGTGAGCAACCAGGATCTTCACGATCGGCGTGCCGGCTCGGGAAACCAGCGCAGCTCCGTCACCAGGCTTTGGCCGGCGGCCAGCGTTCCGGAGCCGATCAGCGTCGTCGCCGGCACCTTGAGATCGAACGACGGCGAATACCAGCCGGCCGGCACGGTCTCGTCACCGCGATACGCTTTCCAGTCGAGCGCCGCCGGCAGATCGAGCTCGCCGCGTCCGCCCGGCCATGCGAGCCGCGCCGTCCCCCCTTCGAGCTTGCATTCGACGTCGGGACCGAGATGCCAGCTGAGGCTCGCCGGCACCGCAAGCCCTTCACCGGCAAGTACAATATCGGTGACGACGAGCCGCGCCGCCTGGCGCTGCAATTGCACCGAACGGCGATGCACGAGACGATCTGCTGTGTCCTGATATCCCGAATGCTCCGCGACCCAGCTTGCGTCCGCATCACGATCGTCCAGCCCGCTCGATGCGATCAGCCGGCTCTGCGCATGCCGCGTCCAGAGAAACGGGCCGCCCGACACCGACTGGTCGCGCCCGAACAGGCAGAGCGTGTTGTGCGCCAGCGTGGAACGGAAATAGGCCCGCCATCGCGGATCGCCGTGATAGCAATAGGTGCCGGGGTCGGCGAGGATATCGACGCCGCCGATCCTGCATTCGAGCGCCAGCGCATCCGCATGCGCATGTCCCGCGATGCGGCCGAAGCCATGCGGGCCGTGATCGCAGCGGCACCACACCGCTCGGTGGGAATCGACGAGAAAGGTCTGTCCCGCCTCGTCAAGCAAATGCGGACGGCGCGCGGGCCGCGCGGCGATCGCACGCGCCCCGATGCCGTCGGTCAGAACAAACGTGCGCAGATCGGGCTCCGGCAGCCTGGGCCACCACGGCAGATCGCCGAACAGACGCGCGCCGGTGGCGAGCAGACCGAGCCAGCGATTTCCGGCCGGATCGTCGAGCAGCAGGCCAACGCCTTCGTCGCCATCGCCTTGACGGGGAGGATGGGCGCGATCGTCGAGCATCGCGGCGATGACATCGCTCATGCGGCACATCGTGGTCCAGACCATTTCGCCCAGCTGGTGCCCGGAC
This sequence comes from Bradyrhizobium sp. ma5, assembly GCF_042258955.1. Classification (NCBI taxonomy): domain Bacteria; kingdom Pseudomonadati; phylum Pseudomonadota; class Alphaproteobacteria; order Hyphomicrobiales; family Nitrobacteraceae; genus Bradyrhizobium; species Bradyrhizobium sp. ma5. The sequence continues at coordinate 3,188,296 of NZ_CP170156.1, read as the reverse complement.
GCTTCGCCTTGCACTGCCGCGGCCAGCAGCAGCTCGAGGACGAAGCCGTGATAATCGGTCGCGAGTTCACGATTGCTGCCGCAGGCGAAGGTCTGCGCAACAGCTTCGTCTGCCAGCGTCCTGGCGGCATTCTGGCGCCACAGCGCGCTATCGCGAAAGAACGGAAACACGCAGGCCGCCACGAACTGCCCGGCGGCCTCCGCGATGACGTGGTTGTTGGCGGAGGAGCCACGGCTCGGGAACTGCGACAACCAGTATTGATGCGCGTAAAGCTGCGTCAGGAACTGCTCGTTGTCCTCGAACAATGCTGGCGCGCCAGGCCAGTTCTGCAGCAACTGGCGCACCCAGGCCCACGAGATCAACCGCACGCCGAGCTCGATGCCGCTGATCCAGTGCGGGCCGCGCGGAAACGGATTTTCGCGCCACCAGCTTGTGAGGTGCGCGGCGACGCGCCTGGCGTAGCGTTCGTCCGAGGTCAGGTAATACGCCGACGCGAGCACCGTGAGATGGTGGTGACGCGACGGCTCCCAAATGTATTTGATGTTCCCGACCGCGGCTTCGTCGCGATAGGGCACCGCAAACGCGTACATGTCGGCAGGCGCCCGCTTGCCGCTTCTGATATCGACGAACCAGTCCGGCCGTTCGCCCAAAGCATCATGATCTCTGGCGAAAACCCGCCAATGTCCGGCGAGAATCCGGTCGGCAGCATGGATCAGCCGCTCGGTGGCGTGCTGGGGAGCGTGCGCCGGCAAAGGCAGCGGCTTCAGCCGCGGCTGTCGCGGGCCCGGGGCCAGCCTGGCGCCGGCGTGTCGTGCGATATCGGGCGGCGTGATGCGCCAGAGCAGGCGCAGCAGTTGGTCGTTCACCCGGCCCGTAAGCTCGGACGGTTCCATGCGCTGCAGCCTGCGCAGATACCAGGCCGGATTCATCTCAACGCAGTCGCGGCGCGCGCGACGACCTGCTCTGCTGCGCCGATCGTCAGATCGACCGGCATCCCGGCGGCTGCGCTCTCCTGCACCGCGAGCGTTGCGCGGGTGGTCGCAAGCAGCGATTCGAGTTCGATCGGCATCGCGGAACCCGATGCGACCGCGGCGATGAAGGCATCCAGCATCGGCCGCTGCCCCTTGTCGAGCCGCGCTTTCTTCGCCGTGCGCTGTCCGGCGTGCCAGACTTCGAAGCCCGAGAAATTGTCGAAGGCGGCAAAGCCGGTGCTTGCCGATATTTCAAGCGCCTCCTTCGGCACACGCGGATCGCCTCCGGTGAGATAACTGAGGCTCGCAACCGAACCGTCGGCAAAATCGAATGTGGCGACGAGATTGTCGACATCCTTGCCCGCGGTGCTCGCGGAGACGCGCAGCGGCTCGGCGCCGAGCCACCAGGACAACACGTCGATGAAATGCCCACCCTCGCCGACGAACCGGCTACCTTCGCTCTCGGCCTGCAGATACCAGGATGATTTCTCCAGCGGGCCGGCGATGACGCGATATTGCAGGGTCTGTGGCCCCGCCGGCGCGAACGCCGCGCGCATGGCTTGCAGCAGCGGCGAGAAGCGGCGGTTGAAGCCGACCATCAGCCGGTTGTTACCGGTCTCGCGGATCACCTGCTCCAATTGATCGAGTACGTCTGCGTCGATCGCCAGCGGCTTTTCGACAAACACCGCCTTGCCGGCACGCAGCGCTTGTGCCGCGAGGTCGGCGTGGGAGGCATGGCGCGTCGCGATCAGCACGGCATCGATGTCGGCGGCCGCGAGCACCGAGGTCGCATCCGTCGAGGCACGCGCGAAGCCGAACTTGCGCACCGCGGTGGCGCCGCTCAGGCCGGTGTTGGTGGCAACCTCGACAAGATCGACACGCTGATTATTCGCAAGCTGCGGCAACAACATGCTGGAGGCATAATTTCCCGCGCCGATGACGCCGAGCCGGACCCGGCCGCTGCGCAGGGCAACGACCGGACGATAGACCATCTGCATCGCCCGGGGAGCGGCGTCCGGATAGGCGAAGACCATGCCAAGACCGACCTCGCCCCGGCTCATGCGCTCGAATGCCGACGTCGCCTGCTCCAGCGGCACCACGTCAGAAATCAGCGAAGCAAAATCGAGCCGCCCGTCGGCGAGCAGCGCGACGATCGCCTCCATGTTACGCTTCTCGGTCCAGCGTACATGGCCGATCGGATAGTCGATGCCGCCCTCCTCGTAGAGCGGATCGTAGCGGCCGGGGCCGTAGGAGCGCGAGAAGCGAACGTCGAGCTCCTTGTCGTAGAATTCGTTCCACGGCAGGTTCAGCGTGCATTTGCCGATATCGACGATGCGGCCGCGGTCGCGCAGCAATGCGGCCGAGCGCGATGCGAGATCGGGATCGTCGCTGCCCGCCGTGATGAACACGCAATCGACACCGTTGCCTGCGGTCAGCTGATCGATCCGGGTGCGAAACTCGGCCGCAGCCTCATCCGATGCGACCGCACAGAGCGCGGCGCCCGCCGCCTCCGCCTGACGACAGCGCGCCTCCAGCCTGTCGAGCCCGACGACCACGACACCGGCGCTACGCAGCAGGCGCACCATGATCTGCCCGATCAGGCCGAGGCCGATCACGCAGGCGGTCTCACCGAACCCGGTTTCCGACTGGCGCATCGCCTGCAGCGCGATCGAGGCGATCGTCGTGAACGCGGCCTGATCGAGCGCGGCACTGTCCGGCAGCGGCACGCAGAGGTTCACCGGCACCCAATTGTATTCAGCGTGGGTTGCATATTGATTGCCGCCGCAGCAGACCCGCTGTCCGACCGAGAAACCAGCGACGCCCTCGCCGACTTCCACGACGGTGCCCGACAGCGAGTAACCGAGCGGCGTGTAGGAATCGAGGCGGTTGATCACCTTCTGATAGGTCGCAAGCAATCCCTGCTGGCGGACCGAGCGCACCACCTTGGCAACCTGATCGGGGCGCGCACGCGCCTTGCCGAGCAGCGACAGGCGCCCCTCGGTGAACTTCATCATCTCGGTGCCGGTCGACACCGCCGAAAATGCCGTGCGCACCAAAACCCCGCCGGCGCGGCAACGCGGTGCCGGCACATCGATCAGCTTGAGTTCGCCGCTCTTATAGTTCTGCGCGATCTGCTTCACAGTCGGTCAACGCCTCAAGTTAACAGTGCCCGTTGTATCGTGCCCGCCGCCTGTAATGAAGATAAGAACATCGTGATCGTTATCCCTTGATGCGGAAGTTTAACATCGTTATCATTCCAGCAACAGGACCGGTTTGGGCGAGATCTCGACCTCACCGTTGGCAACAACTCCTTCGCCGCCGTCGAGACCCTGGTAACGGTCAAAGCGCGGATCGACCCGATAGATGGACCGCCCGTTGGTGGTCCAGAGGATCAGACCGCTGCGGCCATCCGGCATGCGGAGATCGACGCGCCAGGTCGACGGCGACGGCCTGGCCGCGGCCACGACGCTGGCACCGACCAGCCATGACTGGACCGTGCGATAGGCAATTCCGCTCGGAAGCAGCCCGCGTGCCCGGTCCCACAATTTGCCGAAGTCGCTGCCCCCGCCGGCGAACTCGTACCAATAGAACCGGTCGACACCGCTGATCCATTTCAGGATATAGGCGCGCGCCAGACAGCCATCCGGATTGTCATCGTGGGACGACCAGCCGGCCTCGGTGTCCCAGATCGGCCTTGTGGAGAGATCGTGCGCGGCGAGGATCTGCTTGAAGCGGGCGATGATTCCGATCACCGCTTCGGGTTCACTCGTATAGCCGTGGAAGGCGAACACATCGGCATATTGGCCGCCGCCTTGCGCCATGAAGGCCTGTTGCCAGCGATAGCCGTCCGGCGTGCCGTTGGACGACGGCGTCAGCACAGTTAGGGCGGGATCGGCCTGCTTGATGATCTCGTAGGCCCGTTTCTGCATCTGGACCATGGTCGCAATATCGCCCGAGTAATATTTAGGATCCTCGGGCTCGTTCCAGATTTCCCAGTATTTGATGCGGCCGGCTGCACGCGCAACGGCCGCACGCACCCATTCATCCCACGATGCGAGATCGGCAGGCGGCGAGCTTGCGCCCGGCGTGAACGCCGGCGGCGCATCCTTCACTGACGCGGCCCAACGCGGCGTGAAGGCGAGATTGAGGACAATATCGACGTGCTCGCGCTCCGCCGCCGCGAGGATGGCGTCGAAGCGCGCCCAATTGTAGATGCCGGGCGCCGGATTGATCTGGGCCCAGTAGATCGCGCCCCATAGCCGGACGCCGTCAAATTTGAGCTCGGGCCATGGCTGCGACTGCCCGATCGCATTGATCGTCATGCCGAAAAGCGACGGCGGGATCACCACGTTCACACGGCTCACATCGAGCGCATCGTTTGCCGCCGCACCGGCCCACTGCAGCGGCCATTTGTGAGCCAGCGGCGCCAGCGCACTCAAAACCAGTGCAATCAACGCCGCCTGTGCCCAATCCCTCACTTTGCCTGCCATGTCGGTGTCTCGTCGCCGTCACATCCGTGCCGGGATTGCATAATGGAAGTCGCTCATGTTAATGCCGATGTTAGTCAGATTGTGATGTTGTTAGGTCAATGGTATAGATCATCGCAGATGTCGAGAGCTGAACCATCACCGCGGCGGATCCTGATCATCGTCGAGAACCTTCCGGTTCCTTTCGATCGCAGGGTGTGGTGCGAGGCAACGTCGCTGCGCCAGGCAGGCTATGAAGTTTCAGTGATCTGCCCGAAGGGCCGCGGCCATGACGAATCCTACGAATGCCTCGACGGCATTCACATTTACCGTCATCCGATGCCGCTGGAAGCGCGCGGGATCGCCGCCTACCTCATCGAATATCCGGTCGCGCTGTTCTGGGAGACGTGGCTTGCGCTCAAGGTGGCGTGGAAGCACGGCTTCGACGTGATCCATGGCTGCAATCCGCCCGACCTGATCTTCCTGATCGGCCTGCTGTTCAAGCTCGGCGGCAAGCGCTTCGTGTTCGATCATCACGACGTCAATCCCGAGCTCTACGAAGCAAAATTCGGCCGCCGGGACTTTTTCTGGCATCTGCTGCGGCTGGTCGAATATCTCACCTTCAAGACCGCAAGCATCTCGATCGCGACCAACGAATCCTATCGCGAGATCGCGATCACCCGCGGCCGGATGCCGGCCAACCGGGTCTTCGTGGTGCGCTCCGGCCCCAGTCTCGACCGGGTGCGCTCCCGCCCCGCCGATCCGGCCTGGCGCCGCGGCCGACGCTACAGCGTCGGCTATATCGGCGTGATCGGCCAGTCGGAAGGCATCGATCTCCTGCTGCAGTCGATCGGCCACATCGTGCACGATCTCGGCCGCACCGACATCCAGTTCAACATCGCCGGCACCGGGCCGGAGTGGAATGCGGTGGTCAAGCTCTGCGAAGAGATGCAGCTCTCCGACTACGTGAACTTCACCGGCGCCGTCGCCGACGACGCGCTGTTCACGATGCTCTCGACCGCTGACGTCTGCGTCAATCCGGATCGCGTCACGCCGATGAACGACATCTCCACCATGAACAAGATCATGGAATACATGGCGCTCGGACGGCCGATCGTTCAGTTCGAGGTTCGCGAAGGCCGCCGCTCGGCGCTCGACGCATCGCTCTATGCGGCGAAGAACGACCCGCAGGATTTCGCCGGCAAGATCATCACGCTGGTCGATAATCCGACGTTACGGCAGACGATGGGGGCATTTGGCCGCAGCCGAGTCGAGCGCGAATTGTCCTGGACGCACGAGGAGCCGAAGCTGCTCGCCGCCTATGAGGCGTTGTTCGCGAGGAAACTCCCCTGGCAGAGCCGCGCGCCGCGCACGATCGCCACCGCGGAGCGGTCAACCTCGCAGGCGTCTGGTGTCAGCGCCAATGCAGCCGCCGGGCGGGCATCGCGTTGAACGCCCTGCCGCCTCACTCACGCGAAACGCGACGCCGCCACACGCACGTCCTTGGATGGTTGAAGGTCGAAGCATGAATGTCAGCATTTTCGGCCTCGGCTATGTCGGAACGGTCTGCGCGGCCTGCTTCACCGAACTCGGCCATCAGATCATCGGCGTCGACAAGAGCATTGCGAAAGTCGACCTGATCCGCGGGGGCCGATCGCCGGTCATCGAGCCGGGCATCTCGGACAAGGTGGCGCACGCGGTTGCAACGGGTCAATTGACCGCCACCACCGACGCCACCGAGGCGATCGTCAACAGTGACATCTCGATGGTCTGCGTCGGCACGCCGTCGTCCGGCAATGGCAATCTCGACCTGGCCGCGATCCGAGAGGTCGCCATCGAGATCGGCCGTGGGCTGCGCGCGAAGAACGCGCCGCATACCGTGACGATCCGCTCCACCGTGCTGCCCGGCACCACCCGCGGCACCGTCGGACCGCTGATCGAGGAAGCCTCCGGCAACAAGATCGGACGCGATTTCGACCTCGCCTTCAATCCGGAGTTCCTGCGCGAAGGCAGCGCGATTGCCGACTTCAACGCGCCGTCCAAGACGGTGGTCGGTGCCTTCAATCAGGAAACCGCAGACCGCGTCATGGCGCTCTACAAGGATCTGCCGGGCGCCAAGATCACCCCGCCGGTCGAGATCGCCGAGCTCGTCAAATATGTCGACAACAGCTGGCACGCGTTGAAGGTCAGCTTTGCCAACGAGATCGGCACCATCGCGAAGACGCTCGGCATCGACGGCCGCGACGTCATGAACATCTTCCTGCAGGACACAAGGCTCAACATCTCGCCGGCCTATCTGCGGCCGGGTTTTGCCTTCGGCGGCTCCTGCCTGCCCAAGGACGTCAAGGCGCTGAAGCACCTCGCGCACAGCCGCGGACTGTCGACGCCGGTGCTCGAAAGCATCCTGCCGAGCAACGACATGATCATGTCGCGCGGCGCCGACTGGATCCTGTCGCATGACGGCCGCCGCATCGCATTCCTCGGCATCAGCTTCAAGGCCGGCACCGACGATGTTCGCGACAGTCCCTTCGTCGAACTGGTGAAAAGCCTGCGCGGCGAACGGCGCGACATCCGGATCTACGACCCCAACGTTCGGCTGTCGCAACTGATCGGCGCCAACCGCGACTTCATGATGCGCAACCCGGAGCTGGTCGGTCTGCTGCATGACGACGTGACGGCGACAATCGAATGGGCCGACATCATCGTGCTGACGACGGCCGATCCGCGCTTCGTTGCGGCGCTGAAGGCAACCCGGCCCGACCAGGTGGTGCTCGAACTGTCTGATATCGGATTGCCCGACGAGGTGAGCGCCAGAGTGAGCGGCTTTCACTGGTAGGGAACACCATGGCCACCATGGCCCAGACCCGCGACCGACCCGAAATCCGCTTTCACGACGAGATCTCGTCGGAGTGGGAGACGCTGCATCGGAGCCGCACCTTCAAGGCGCGCACGGCCGCGATGTTCGATCTGCTCGGGAACACAGACCTTGTGGGCCAGCGCTGGCTGGATGCAGGGTGCGGCACCGGAACGCTCTCCCGCCTGCTCGCCGCACGCGGCTGCGACGTCACCGGCGTCGACGCCTCATCGGAGATGATTGCGGCGGCACGCGGCCGACCCGCCGACGGCACGCTGGCCGAACGGCTCACATTCCGGCAGATTCCGACCATCGCAAGCCTGCCGTTTGCGGATCGATCCTTCGACGGCGTGCTCTGCGCGAGCGTGCTGGAATATGTCCCCGACCTGGCGCAGTGCCTCGCCCAGATCCATCGCGTGCTCAGGCCCGGCGGACTGCTGCTGCTCTCGGTCCCCAACCGCGGATCGCTGCTGCGCCAGGGCTACAAGCTCGCGCATGCGGCTTCGTCGCGCGTGTCGGCGCGGCCGCTGTTCCGCTACCTCGCGTTCTCCAAGTTCGACACGACGCCGGCCGTGATGCAGAACCTGCTGCGGCAACATGCTCTCACAATGCTCGGCGCCAGCTTTGCCGGCTCCCCGCTCCCGCCGGCGCTCGACCGCCGGCCCGCGGTCGGCACGCTGATCAATATCCTCGCCCGCCGCGACAATTGATGTGGCGGGCAGTTACCTGCTTCACGCCTTGATCGCCATCAGCGACTTGGTCACGCCGAGATATCGCTCGCGGTAGATCTTCGCATCCGGAAACGTTTCGGTCATCTCGCGCCAGTCGAACAGGTGCCAGTCGGGCGCGGTCCGTTTGAACCAGAAGCGGTTGAACCTCTCGATCAGTGCGATTTGCTGTCGCCTCGGCAACAGGACGATGATTCCGGGCAACCAGGTATGGCTCTCGATCGGAAAGTACCGGTGCGGCGTCTGCACGTAAAACGACTTCGCGACCCGCGAGATCTCGCCGGCAAAGCGATTCTGATGCTCGCGCGCGATAGTCCGGAATGCCGTGTCGTTCTCGATCGTCACGACGTCCTGCTTCGGCCCGGTGACATGCTCGATCACCGACGAGCAGAAGCAGAAATCGAACGCCTGATCCACGAACGGCAAGCGCTCGGTCTCCTGCAGCAGCACCGTCTTGAACCCGAAGCGCTCGCGCGCGGCCTGCAAATCGTCGGCCGATATATCGCAAACCGTGATGTCGGTATGGCGCGGCAGGATCGCGCGAATGTGCCGGCCGGTGCCACCGCCGAGATCGAGGATCTTTGCGTCGAGCGGCAGGTTCACGGTGCGGACGAGGAACTCGCCGCGCCGCTTGCGCGCTGCACCGGAAAATCGGGCTTGGATCGCGCCCAGCAATGTCAATCTCCTGCTTTCGGTCGCGTCGGTCTAGCACGGCACGCGCAATCCTTCACGCAGCGGTGGATCGATTTGCCGATCCCGCTCACTTGATCGCCTCGAAGAAGATCGATTCCTCCGGCCGGTTGTCGAGCCGGTCGATGTCGGGGCAGACCCCCTCTCGATAGGCCCGGGTGTGGGCCTCGGAACAGCCCGCATCGCGGAACAGCGCCGCAAGGGAAGCGCGCGTAAAGCCCCAGTGATGCGCAAAGGCGGCATCCCTGCGGCGCTCGATCTCGAACACGCCCTTGAGGAAGGCCTGCGGTGCGGCCGGATCGTAGAGCGCGACGATCCTTTCCATGTCGGGGACGACGATGCGGCACACCCCGCCTGGCGCCAACACCCGCGCGATCTCACGCGTCAGCCGCGCGACCTCGTCGGGAAACAGATGCTCGAAGACATGCGCGCTGAACACCGCCGAGAGGCTGCCGTCGGCGAACGGCAACGGCTTGGTCAGATCCATGTAGCGCAGCCCGGCAAATTTGCCCTGGCGATGCTCGGCATAGCGGGCGTCGCTCAGCAGGCCGGCGAAATGCAACGCTTTCGCCGCGAGCGGCAGGCGCGCGATCCACAGATGCATCGTGATGTCGGTGTTGACCCAGCCCGCGATGCCGCAATTGAAGGCGCCGATATGCAGCTTCGAGAGCGAGTGGCCGGATGCGTCGTCGGTCATGTCTGCTCCCGCACCGAATTGGTCAGCACGACCACGATCACCGACGCCGCGCTGGAGGCCACCATCGCCGCAACCGCGCCCGTCACCTGCCAGGCCTCAGCCGCCAGCGGCAGAACGCAGCACAGCGCGACGAGGCCGGCGATCCGGCTCAGCATGAACCGCTGCGGCCTGCCGGTCGCAAACAACGGCAGCGCGAGGCCGAGCCACACCGCGTCGAGCGCCATTGCGGTCCCCATCAAGGCGAGGCTGCCGGTGCCGATCTCATAACTCTGGCCGTGGATGACGAGGGCGAGCATGTGCTGGCCGAGCAGCACGGCCACCGCGCCATAGGCGAGCGCGATCGAGCCGAGCAGCACGGCATTCTCGCGCGCAGCAGCGGCGACCGCGCTGCGCCGGCCGGCGCGCAGTTCGGCTGCAATTTCCGGCAGGCGAACCGAGAACAGCGTCGCGCAGAACTGGCTGAGCGGTGCGAACACCAGGAGCAGGATCCGCAGCGACGCGCTCGCGTCCAGCCCGATCAGGAAACCGCAAACCGGGATCAGGCCGATGCTGCCGATCCAGTAGGTGAGCGAGGTCGCGACGAACCAGCGGCCGTTCCGAAACAGCCGTCGCAGCGAGCCGCGGAAGATCCTCGTCCGCGGCCAGGCCAGTTCGCTGGTGTGAGCGAGCAGCAGGCTGCCGGCAAGCGCCGCCGAGATCGCGAAGCACGCCATCGCGGCCGCAGCGCCGGTCAGTTTGAGCGCGATCATCAGCCCGGCCGAGACGACGAGCGCCACGCAATAGGTCAGCGACGACGCCACCGCGCGCGGCAGCCGCCCATCGAGATAGCAGATGCGGCGGAACATGCTTTGCAGCCGAACCGCAGGGATCGCGAGCCCGGTTGCGATCACGAGCCCGCCCGCGGTGCCGCCGACTGCTGCGATCACGAGGCCCGCAATCACCAGCAGCAGCCCAAGCACAGCCGAGACGAGCAACGACGACAGATAGAGGCCGAGCCGCAGCTGCGGCCACAGCGATTTCGGGATGCGATGCGCAGTCGCCGGCAGGCCGTCATCGAACAGGCCACGCAGAAACACCGCCTCGATCAGGATCGAGAACGACCAGGCGACGCTGAACCGGCCGAACGAACTGATATCGAGCACATTTGCCAGCACCACCGTCAACACGAAAGCCGAGCCGCTGAGCGCCGCCTGATCGATCAGGCCGAGCGCGACATTGCCCCCGGCGCGCCGCAGCCGGCGGAGCGCTCCGCTCACGGCACCAGTGACCCTGGTCTGGGCCGCCACGCGATCCAACCTGTCGGTCAACGCACTCACGCCTCACTCACACGCAGTCTGGCAAACGCCCGCCGTGGCGCCATTTGCAGCCTGGCTTCCGGCCCGAAATAGCACCAGAACACCAGCACGCAGCCGAAATAATTATGCAGCAGCTGGCTGGAATCGTTGGCTGACGCGATCACGACGAACAGCAGCATCGCGAACGGTGCCAGCCAGTACATTCCGCGCCGCTCGAACGTGAAGACGATGGTGTTCCACAACGCCCGCGCGACCAGCAGCATATAGAACGCGCCGCCGAGCAGGCCGAACTGGAGGAAAGCATCGAGATAGGAATTCTCGAACGAGCCGAACTCGGTGTTCCATGGCGCCATGCTCGTCAGCTCGTTCACGGGCGAGTTCGGCAGTTCGTTGAAGAACCCGGAGAAGCCGTAGCCCAGCCAGGGGTGTTGCCAGAAGAAGTGCGGCCAGACCGCCCAGAGGAACGAGCGGCCGGTCAGGTTTCCGCTGCGGCCGACCAGCCCGTACAACTCGTCGCTCGGCACGGCGAACATGACAAGCGCAACAAAGGCGAGGCCGAGCCAGTAAATCGCGGCAGCTCCCCTGTGCCCGAGCACCACCAGCAGCAGCCCGAAAGTCACGGCGAGTGCCGTCAACATGCTGATCAGCGGTCCAGCGGCGCCGGCCGCGGCGAGCGCAAAAAGATGACATCCCATCAGCAGCAGCGACCAGCCGAACTGCCGCCGCGGCCCCGCCAGCATGCGCACGAAGCAGATCAGCACCATGAGACCGAAGAAGGCGCCCGCGAGATTCTTGTGACCGAATACGCCGGCATAGGCCTGGGTCCCGAGCACGGTCGGCCGATGCAGCGGATCGTAGGCCCATTGCGAGCCGATCACCGGAAACAACAGAATGTGAACGATCAGCACCACGATCCCGATCCGGAACAGGGTGTCGACGAGCCGATCGACCGGGCAGCTGATCACGACCCAGGCCGAGAACAGCGTGGTCAGGAGATACATCGCGAACTTGATCGACGAGCCCGCGGGGTCGGCGCTCAGCACCAGCGACACCAGCGCGAAAGCAATGAACGTCAAATAGAGATGTGATTGCAGTATCAGCACGCCGAAGCGGCTCCGATCGACCGCAATGTGCAGCATCAGCACGATATAAAGCAGGAGCCACGCGCCGCGGAACAGCGTGGACTCCCCGGCCCGTTCTGCGAACGAGATGCCCTCGATGAAATTGAACAGGAAGTAGATGCAGCCGAGCACCATCACCAGATAGGCGTGCAGAAAGACCTCGGTTCGAAACCACCATTTACCGATCATTGCGTAGCCTCCTGCCGGGCCGGCGCCCTCAAGAGATGATCGACCGTGGCCGCAAAGCGAGTCGCGGCGTCGGCAAGCGCATCCTTTCGAACGCTCTGCCGGGCCTGCTGCGCCATCGCCTCCCAGCGCGCGGGATGTTCGAGCAAGCCGCGCGCCGCGTCGACCCAGGCCTGCTCATCGAGCGCGCAAACATGGCCGTTATGGTCGTCGCGCACCAACTCGCCGCCTGCCCCGACATGGGGCGACACCAGGCAGGGAACCCCGCACTGCAAGGCCTCGTTGCACACCAGACCCCATGGTTCCAGCAGCGAGGGCAGCAGCAGCAGCCGCGATTGCAGGTAGACCTCCGATATCGCCTGCCACGGCACATAGCTGTCGTGGCTGACATCGATGCCGGCGCCGCCGAGCCGCGCCAGCAAGCGCTGCTCGGCAGCGCCGGACCCGACCACGCGAACCCGCAAGCCAGGCAAGACCCGGCCCAGCGCAATGGCGACGTTCTCGAAGAAGATCGCGTTCTTGGCATCGTCGTTGATGCGGGCGCACCACAGCAGGTGAAAGGGACGGTCGTGGAAGTCAGGGATAATGTCCGGCGGATCCCATGCCGGCACCAGCGGCACCACGAACAGATCGTCGTCGCCAACACCCTCGCCGCGGAAGTACGCCCTGCCCTTGTCGCTGCAGCACACGACCGCGCCGCATTGGCGCAGCAGCCATGGTCGCGCCAGGCGATGATAGGCCGTGTTGGGCATCGTCTCGCGCCAGCCGTCGATCGTCAGCGCAAGCGCCCTGCCGTTGGCACGCGCCCATGCCGCGCCGGCCAGCATCGAGGGATAGAGGCCGTTGACGAACAGCAGGTCGGGCGCCAGCGCGTTCAGGGCGCGCCCGATCCCGATATTGAGATGGGTGTGGCGCGACCGCGACAGCGGGATCGAGACACCGGGCACCGTGCGCGTCGTGTAGCGCGGCGTAAACGATCCCGCCCAGGAGCGATCGGCCTCCTGCGCGGTACAGGACAGCACGGCGAGATCCAGCCCACGGTCAACCAGCTCGTTGTAGAGCCGGTTGGTGTAGGGTGTGATCATGTTGTTGAAGACGACCACGCGCGGCGCCATGGCTTAGCGGTCCCGCGGCGGCGGCGCCGCCTCGGCGCGCCGGCAGAGCGCCCCGCAATGATAGGTCGCAAGCCGGGTCGCGAGTTCGGGGCTGATCGCCAACAGCGACTTCCGCACAAGGCTCTTGGCAAGGCCCTTCAGGCGCGATGAATGAAAGGCGTGCACCGGCAGGCTGTGATCATAGGTACCGAAGCCGGCAACATGGAGCCCCGCGGTCTCCAGCACGAGACGGAACGTGTCCGGCGTGTAGAAATTGATATGGCCGATGTCGAGCGTCGATTGCAGGGCCCGACGATTGGTTCGCGCATGCAGCTCGCACGGCACTTCGAGATAGATGAAATCCCGCGCCACCCGCGCAAGCTCGCGCAGGAACGCGCGCGGTTCGGGCACATGCTCGAGCACGTGGCTGGCATAGACAAGATCGAACGATCCGTCAGCGAACGGGATCGTTGCACCGTCATAGCTCGACCAGCGGAACGGGGCTGACGCGGCGCCGTCGGTCTCCAGGTTGGTTGCGGGATCGATGACGTCGATGCCGGTGAAGTCGCGGCCGATCCCGATCGCGGACAGCCGCGCCAGCACGGCGCCGGTGCCGCAACCGACCTCGAGCACATTCCCGACAGCGGCGGCGGACCCACCGAGCAAGCCGGCGATATGATCGGCCTTGTCGACCGCGCAGACGCGGCGCCAGTCGCGCTCCTGCGCCGAATAGACGCCCTCATAATGCGCGTTGTGCTGTCCGATGCTGAATTCCATCGTCATGGTCGAGCCATCGCTGCGGGCGGCATTCGGGCAGGCTCGTCGAGGCGGTCGTTCGTTTTTTGCTCCGGATTGCGTCGCTCCGTCGGCGAACGGTGGTCGAGATCGTATCCGATGTCGGCCATGGTGCGGGTCAGGATGTCGACGTTGCGTTGCGGGACAGCTGCGAGGCCGGCCAGTAGCCTGTCCCGGTGCACCCAGCCGGGCCCCTTCAGGAGATCGATCGCCTCGGTATACAATTCGGTCTTCACGAGGCGTGCGAACTCGGCCACGACCGCGTCTGAAAGATCAGGCGGCAGGGCATCGAGTATCGCGAGCGCCAAGGCGCTGCGCGTGACGACGATCCAGCCTTCATTGGGCCCGAGCCGGTAGGACATTCGCAGCAGGTCGAAATTTGCATCGTTCAAACCTTGCCTGATGTTACGGAGCCAGAACAGCACGTCCCAGAGATAAGGATCTGCCGGCGCGCAGCCGAGCGACTTGCGGACAGCCGCGTCGAGCTCGCCCAACCGCCTGTCCACGAGGTTGCCGGATGCGAATGCGTTCTCGGCGAGCCGCAGCCGGATCACCGCCGCGTCGCGATCGATCGCCGGTATGCAATCCGGTCGCGCCGAAGCGCGCGACAGCAGCGGACCGAGATCGCCGAGTTCCGCGTCGCTGACCGGCACGTTGCGCACGATCAGGTCTCTGGCGCCATCGAGCCTGGTCTGGTCGATGAACACCGGCAAGGTGGTCGCGCCCCAGGCGACCGACGAGCACGCGACCGCGGCCAAAAAGCCGCGCGCAAGCCAGATGGCGGCACGCCGGGGCATACCACCATGCGTCTCACTCGGTGTAGCCATATCGCCCATAATGCGAGTTGTAATAATAGTTCTTGCCGCCATAGCCGCTATAGCGGCTCATCGCGGCGATATCGGCCTTGTTGAGCACGACGCCGAGCAGGTTCTCGTTGACCGCACGCGCGCTGCGCAACGCCCGCTCGACGACCTGCACCTGGGTCTTGCCCCATTCCACGATGAAGACGAAGGAATCGACGAAGTGCGCGGTGATGCGGACATCGACCACCGGCGTGAGCGGCGGGAAGTCGACGATCACGTAATCATAATGGCTGCGGACCCCGTCGATGAAATCCTTCATCTGGTCAGAGGCCAGCACCTCGTGCGAATGCGCGATGCGCGACCGTGTGGCGCCCGGCAGGAAGGCAAGGCCGGTCTCGGGATCGCGCCACAGCGTGTCCTGCAATGTCGCATTGTTCGACAATACGTCCAGAATGCCGCGCTCGGCTTTGGCGGCGACCTTGCGGCTCAGCGAGGGATTGCGCAGGTCGCAATCGACCAGGAGCACGCGCGCCCCGCTCTGGGCGACCAGCTGCGCGAACACGAAGGCGAGCGTCGACTTGCCCTCGTTGGGCAGCGCCGAGGTCAAGCCAAGGATCTTCGACGGCTTGGTGACATTGAGGTCGGCATTGACCTTGATCGAGCGGATCGCTTCGGAGAATCGCGAGAATGGTGAATCAATCGCCGCCCACAGCACCGGCTCATCGCCGCGCTGGATCATGCGCGCGCCGACCGGCGGGCTAGGACGACCTGCCGCCGGCGCCTTGAGCTGGCTTGGCGAGAGGCGGGGAACGATCGCGACGCAGTCGGCGTCGAGAATGGTCTCGACCATGTCAGCGGTGCGGAATACCCGGTCATAGAGGTCGCGCAACACGCCGAGCGCGAGCCCGGCAATCAGGCCGCCGAGCGCCGAGAGCGCGAGCACGACGAAGGTCTGCGGGTGGCTCTTGCTCAGGGGACGCGAGGCACGGGTGATCACCCGCGCCTCGCTGACCGGAAACGACTGCTGCTGCACATTTTCCATGTAGCGCTGCAGAAAGTTATCATAGAGCGAGCGATAGGTCTGGGACGAGCTCTCGAGCTCGCGCAGCGTGACCTGCGCCTGATTGGTGGACTGCGACTGCGAAACCGAATCGTTCACGGCGCGCTCGATCTCGGTCTGACGCTGCAGGGCGATCGCATAGTCGCTCTTGTAGCTCTCCGCGAGCCGCTTCAATTCGTCGATGATCGACGACTGGATCTCGCGCATCTGGTTACGCAGATTGACGGCGGCCAGGTGATTGTAGCCGTAGCGCGACGACCAGTCGGCCTCGCGATTGGAAAGCTCGAGATATTGCGAGCGAAGCTTGGTGATGACCTGGTTGTTCAGGGTATCGGCAACCGTCGCATCGGGGACGCCGCCCTTCACCACCGCCTCGATGCGGTCGAGCTTGGCCTTGGCGTCGGTGACCTGCGACTTCACCTGGAGCAGCTGAGTGTTGAGCTCGCCGAGCTGCTGCTCGTTCAGCAGCTTGCCGCTGGAAGTGACGATGTTGTTGGTCTTCTTGTAGTCGAGCACGGCGCGCTCGGCCTTGGATGCCTGGGTGCGCAGCTCCTGGATGCGGTCTTGCAGCCAGACACTGGCGCGGCGGGTCGACTGATACTTGGAATCGAGCTGCTCGACGATGTAGGCGTCGGCAACCGCGTTGGCGATCTGCGCCGCGCGCTCGGGATCGAGCGAGCGGAAAGAGACCTCGATCACATAGGTCATGCCGCGCCGGCGGACGTCGAGCTGCTTCTCGAAGGTGCGGACCGCGCGCCGGGTCCGGTAGAACTCGTTGGGCGGCGCGCTGCCGGCAAACAGGCCGGACACGAAATCCAGCACCGCTCCCGCCGCGCCGGCCCTGGAGCCGATGAATTCCGGATCCTCGTTGAGCTTGAGGTCGCGGATCACCGCGAGCGCCACGTTCTCCGACTTCAGGATTTCGACCTGGCTCTCGACCGCGGAAGAATCGACCGGGAGGTCATTCACCGGCGATTGCTGCTGGGCGCCCTGGAGTTTGCGCGTGTCGATGATCATCGTGGCGAGCGCGGTATAGCTCGGCGCTGCCGTCGCCAGGTAGCAGATGCCGCCGAACAGGCAGAGCCCGGCAGTCCCCAGGATGACCCAGTATTGCCGCAGCAGATAGGTGACGAAGGCGTCGAAAGTTTCCGCCAGCGACGGCAGTTCGGCCGGACGATTTCTCAGATCGACGGGCGGCGAAATCTGGTTGCGCTGAAGCATCTCGTCCTATCGCCGCGCCGGCAGGATGCATCCTGCCCTCGCGTCCTCCAATGATCCCGGGAAGCGTTCCGTCGCCGACACCGAAGCGCGCTGCTGCTGAAAGTTCTCCATTCGCGATCGAACGCCCGCTCAGGGAGTAACTGTTGAAATCAGTGTGGTGGTGCCGGCGGTTGTACCGGTCGTATTGTTGCCCGAGCTGCTCACCGACGAGGTGAAGCGGAAGTTGCCGGTGTTGACGCTGTTGCCGTTGATGGCCTCGAGCGTGCCGCCACCCGCGCCGTTGGCGCCGAGCGCGCTGGTCTGGCCACCGGATGCACCGGCGCTGCCCGCGCCGCCGGCGCCGGTCGCAGCGGTGCCGCTGTCACCGGACGCCGCGGCAAACGCCATCACGGTGTCGAGGTCCTTGGTGTCGGCGATCGCCTGCTGAATGCGCGTCGCATAGGGCTGATTGCTGCGCACCACGATACGCGCGGCCTGGGCCAGACCGGCGGCGATCGCCGTCTTCTGGTCCTTGCTTGCCTTGGCGAGCAGAGCAACGAGCGTATCGAGCGATGTCGGATCGTTGAGGGCGAAGTCGCGCGCCCGCGAAGTCAACTCCACACCCGCGTTCGGAAACTGGGTCAGCAACTGTTCCGGGTTGGCCTTGAAATTCGTGACCGCCTGCGAGAGCTGGATCAGCCCGCCGGGCGTTTCCGCCAGCGCTGCGCCGCCGGGCGCCGCCAGCGCCAACATCGCCATTACCGCCGCCAGGCGCAGGGCGGAAAAACCGCCGGATCGCTCAAATGTGAACACTGCCATCTCCCTAACAAATACTAACAGTTCGTTAGCATAGTCAGAGTTGTCGCGCCAATTAAATACCCTCGACCGGACATGACCCGGGCCCGACGCGAAATCAACGTTAACCAGCCGTCCCGATCGTAACACCGGCGTCACGCCCGGTGCCGTGACGCCTGCCGGAACGGAAGGATTGTGACAGGCCCGCCCCAAGCAAGGCCGCGATAACTACGGCATAGCCGGTGATCTGGAGCGAGAAATCGATCATCGAATGGAGTGCGCCGGCGGTCGACGCGCAGAGCGCCGCGAGCGGCACGATCACGTCGCGACGGCGGGTCCGCACGCCATGCGCGAGCACGGCGAACGCTGCGAGCAGCGCGATCATGACGGCGCCGGCCATGAGCATTCCGCCGTCGGACGCCAGCTCGAGCCAGCTGTTATGCGCTCGGTTCCAGGTCCCGCGCAGCGAGATGTCGTCGGTGCGATACGCCGGATAGACCCATTCGAAGCTCCCGAAACCATCGCCGAGCCAGGGGTGGTCCCAGATCATCCGCAACGTCGCGCGATAGGTCGAGAACCGTCCCTCATCCGACAGGCCGATCGTGCTGAAGCGCGCGCCGACGCCGCCGCCGAGCAGTTGCAGCAGCGCCAGCGCAACCAGGCTGCCGACGCAAAGCGCCATGATCAGGCCGTAGCGGCGCGGCATCCGGTTGCGAAAGAAGATCGCGGCAGCTGCGACCGCCGCGAGCAACGAGATCCCGATGCCGCCGCGCGATCCAGCCAGAAACATCGCCAGCAGGCAAACGAGCCAGCCCAACGCATGGCCGGCGAGCCGGCGCCGCGCGTGCATGTCGAGGCGCGCCAGCAGGCGTGGCAGGCTGGGACGGCGCGACGGCCAATGCCGTTCGATCAATTCACAGCCGAACAGCATCCAGATCAGCGCACAGCAGCCATAATAGATGGCCGCCGTGTTGCGATTGACGAAGGGCGACGTCAACCATTCCAGATGCGCCTGCTTTTCATGAAGCAGGTAGATCCGGGCGGGATCGATCGCGAAGGTGATGATGCCGCTGATCGCATAGACCAGGCCGGCCGCGGCCACGGCCTGCAACAAGCCGCGCGCCAAAATGCGGTTGGCGCCGAGCACAACGCCGATCGCAAAGCTGAGCAGGCAGACGATTCCGACGCCTGCCGAATAAAACGGCTGGTTGGTTGCGATCGTCACGACCGGTGGAAGCTCGGCAGGCAGCAATTTGCCGGCCTCCGCCCACAGCGCGTTCGGGGCCACACCCAGCCAGGGCCGCACCGCCGATTGCTCGTGCAGCACCAGCATGGCGAGCGCCGTCAAGAGCGCGGTCACCGCCAGGATCGCAAGCTGGCTGCCGCGCAACGACATCGGCAACATCCCGAGCAGCACGGCGCCGAGCAGGATCGACCAGATCGCCGGCGCGACAACCCCGACCGAGCCGAGCGGCAGCGGCGCCAGCGCGACGACGGCGCAGAACAGCCACGACGACCAGCGCACGGACCACGGCAATGCCGTAGCCTCGCTTGAGCTGGAAGCTAATCGCAAATGTGTCATGAAGCCGGCCGCGCCGGCTCACGCCCGAATATCAGGGCGCAAGCTTGATCGAACTACGAAGTAAAGTTGCGTTGTAGGCGGCCACGATCGGATCGTTCACCGTTGCGGTGACGAGGCGGATTTGCTGCATGAGCTTGGCGTCCTCGACGGATGCCGCGTTCGATGCATAAAGCACGTCCTTGTTGCGCAACTGGAAACGCGTGGCCAGGAAATAGCCGGCCGGATCGCGGAAATTGATGTTGTAGACGACCGGGATGATCGGCCCTGAATATTTGCTGACGTCGACGCCAAGCTTGGCCGCCACTTCCGGCAGCTCGCCGCGATAGACGAACACCGAGGCCGGATCGGCCGAGGAATCGTTCAGGCCGCCCGCCTTGGCGACCGCTTCGGCGAGCGAGATACGCCAGGCCTCGAAATTGAACTGGCCCTGCGCACCTGACGCGCCGAAAGCGACGAAGGTCTGCGGCTCGCGGTAGACATAGATGGTGTCGCCTGGATGCGCATAAATGTTGGTCTTGGGCTCGTAGACCAGCTGGCCGAACGGCACCGTCGTCCGCTTGCCATCACGCTCCAGCATCACCCATGTATCAAAACCCTGCCCTTTCGGGCCGCCGGCGCGCGTGATCGAGTCGAGCACACGCTCGCCCGCGGCATTGGCGGGGAAGCGGTTCGGCGTATTGACCTCGCCGAGCACAGAGATCAGCGAGGTGCGCTGCTCGATCAGGGCGACCACGGCCTGCGGCTCTATCGCGCGGTTCTTCAGCGCATCGACGATCGAGCGCTGCACCTCGGTCGGCGTGCGGTTCTTGGCGCGGATCGCGCCGGCATAGGGCACCGAGATATTGCCGTCGGTATCGACGTTCTGGTTCGGCAGCGTGATGTAATTGCCGGGGCGCACGCCGGCCTCGACCGGAATGAACAGACCGCCGGCGGCGGCCTCGAAGATCGTGACGCTGACGACGTCGCCGATGCCGAAGTGGATGTCCTTTGGTGGCGGGCCCTGAATGCCTCCGGCGAGTTGCGGCGCGAACGACGCCAGCACGTTCTCGACCTGCGGCGTGATCTTGACCATCGCATAGGGCAGGCTTTCCGGATCCTTCTGCCCGGCGACGACGTCAGAACTCGTCGGACCGTTGGTCGGCATGTAATGGCAACCGCCGACCCAGCAGGCGGCCGCAAGCGATAACATTGCTCGAATGAAATTCGCACGCGACATTTAAAATGCTCCGGCCGTGCCGTAACACGCCGACTATCACAATCACAAGGTTCCGTGATATGATGCACCGCAATTGATAAATAATGTTAGCAAAGTGAGGCAAATGAGCGACACCGGCGTGTCGCCGTGAACAAGCGGTCCGCGCGACATCACTCCGGCTTTGATTTCGTGTGATGTTCCGATTATCTGTGAACGAGATGGTTTGAGTTAATCGGTTGGGAGTTCGATGGTTCGCATGAAGCCGCTGGCGATAGCATTGGGGACGGTTGTGGTTCTGCTTGGCGGATCAACCGCATTTGCTGCGGACCTAGGCATCTACAAGGCCCCGCGCGCCGTCGAGCGTGTCAGCGCCAACTGCCAGCGGCTGCAATATTGTCATGGCGATGTCTGCCAGTGGAAACGGGTCTGCTGGCACGGTTGCCCGGATCGCTATTCCTGTGCGCCGCTGTATGGCGCCTATGGGCCATATGGCGGCCGCGACTACTGGGCCGCCTACAGTTACGGCGACCTGCGCCCGTTCTGAATGTTAATCGACTAACATAACCGTGTGCCGTTCCGACGCCGGCCGGCACTGGACTGTGGAATTTGCGACGACCGGCTTAACCCCGGCTTAGGACCCTGCCCGATAATATGCGGGCGCAGGGTTTGGTTATGTTATTTGTTTTGCTTGGCAATTTGATCGGCGGCGCCGTGCTCGGGCTGCGCCAGCACTGTCTGGTGCTGGTGCCGGTGATGCTTGTCGAACTCATGCTGCTGGCCGCCGTCGGCGTGGCGCGCCTCTCGTGGTCCGAGACTGCGCTGCTGATGATCATCGCCATGGTATCGCTGCAGGGCGGATATCTCGCGAGCGCCTTCGCGCCGTTGCTCCGGTCCCGCAGCTCGACGCCGCTCATCGCCCTGCGCCGCCCTCATTGACACGGTACGACGCTGCCTTGCCTGGCGCGCCCGATTTCCATTGACCTCGCCGCGAGCCCGGGGCATCCCGCTGCCTTGCGTTCTCATCGTCCGCAGGACCTGTTTCCCAAGGATTTTCCCAAGGATTTGCCCCTCCCGTGTGGAACGTCACGGCTTTCATCTGCATCTTGATCGGGGCATCGATTCCGGTGGGTCTCATGGACGCATCGCTCGCCACCGGCGTGGTCGGCGCCGCAACGTCGCTCGGCCTGCTGGCAAGCCTCAGATCGATTCGTCCGGGTGAACTGTCTTTCCTGAAGTCCGTTGCCGGGCCCGCCGTTGCGGCAGCGCTGCTGCCGATGCTCTGGATCATCCTGCAGATGCTGCCGCTGACGTTCTGGGCGCATCCGGTGTGGAAATTCGC
Source organism: Bradyrhizobium sp. ma5 (assembly GCF_042258955.1). Lineage (NCBI taxonomy): Bacteria > Pseudomonadati > Pseudomonadota > Alphaproteobacteria > Hyphomicrobiales > Nitrobacteraceae > Bradyrhizobium > Bradyrhizobium sp. ma5. The sequence continues at coordinate 3,166,424 of NZ_CP170156.1, read as the reverse complement.
CGGCGATACATTGGCTGCACCGCTCAGCGGCAGCATCACGATCGATACCGGTGCAAGCCTCGGCGCGCTGCTGCTCTGGCTGTCGCTGCTCTCGGTCATGATCACCGCCGCGGCGATCGCGATCGATCCCCGCCGCGCCGACATGGTGGCCCGCAGCATTGCAGCGACGGCGGCCGTCGTAGCTCTGATCCTGGTGTTGTATAGCGATCCGATCAAAGCTTGGCTCGGCGTCGCCGACGCTGCGCGCGACGGGACAGCAAACGGATTCCTCGTCGTCGTTCTCATTGGCGTCCCGCTCGGCCTTGCGCGCGCACTCGACACCGGCCGACATATTGTTGGCGGCCGCACGGCGGCCCAGTCGACCCGACTGCGCCGGCTGCTCGCCGCCAGCGCGCTGTTTTGCGCCACCTGCGCCTGCTGGTACGGGCGGCACGGCGCCGCGATCGCAATCGCAGGGGGCATCGCGCTCGTCCTGATGACCTTCGCCGCGCGAAGACTTGCTCTGCCTCGCTGGAGCAGCGCTGCTGCTGCGGCTGCGATCGCGCTGATCGCACTGGTCACGGCGAGCGCCAACCGTCACCCCGACGTGGCGCTTGCTATCGCCTTCACCCATGCGCCGGACGAGCTCGTGCAGTCGACCCAAAATCTGCTCGCCGACCTGCCCGCGCTCGGCAGCGGCGCCGGCACCACCGCAACGCTGGCATCGACCTACATGGACTGGCAAGGCGCAACCACGCGGCCCGTGGTGGCGAACAGCGCCGCCGCCTTGATCACGCAGTTCGGTTCCGCCATGTTCTGGACTTCACTCGCGGTTACGATCGTGGGTATCGCGGCGTTCACGGCGGGTGCACGTAATCGCGGCCGCGACTGGTCCTATCCCGCGGCGGCGGCAGCCGTGTTGCTGACCCTGGCGCTCGCCGCCTTCACTTTGCCGGAATTGCCGGCGCTGCCCGGAGTGATCGTGGTGGGAGCCGTGATCGGAACAGGACTGGCACAGCGGATCAGCCGTTCACGGTTGCAGGCGGGCTAGACCACAGATGCGCAACCTCCTCCGGCGTATGGTCGGCCAGACCGGCGACCTCGAACCTGACGAGGGCGACGAGACCTGCATCTATGCCGTCGGCGATATTCACGGACACGCCGATCTGCTGCACGAGATCTGCGCGCGCATCGATACCGATATCCGCAAGTTCCGGCCGGCGCGGCCGATCCAGGTCTTCCTCGGCGACTACATCGATCGCGGACCGGATTCGCGCGATGTGATCGCGATGCTCGATCAGCGCCGCCGCACGTGCAGCATGGTCTGCCTGCTCGGCAATCACGAGGCCTGCCTGCTGGAGTTTCTCGTCAATCCCGACATGCTCGCGCAATGGCGGCAATTCGGTGGCCTGCAGACGCTGATGTCCTATGGACTGACGCCCTCGCTCAATCCCGACGCCGCGGAACGGCGGGCGCTCGCGCAACAGTTGGTTCGCCAGATGCCGCCGGCCCATCTTGCCTTCCTGCGCTCGCTGCCGATCACCTATTCCTGCGGCCGCTATTTCTTCGTGCACGCCGGCGTCAGGCCCGGGCTCGCGCTGAAGCAACAGCGCAAGGAGGACCTGCTCTGGATCCGCGACGACTTCCTGGTGTCGGAAGATGATTTCGGCAAGGTCGTGGTCCACGGCCATACGCCGGTGCACGAGGCCGAGCTGCTGCACAACCGCATCAATGTCGACACCGGCGCCTACGCGACCGGCCGCCTGACCTGCGTCAAGCTGGAGGGCGCGCGGCGAAGCCTGCTGATGACCGGCAACCGGGCGGCGCGCCATGGCTAGCGCGACGACTGATGCGCCCCGACGGCGCGTGCGGCAGCTGTCGCCGGCCTTCATGCCGGCGGCAATCCTGATCGGCGCCGCGACGCTGGCGTTGTCGGCCTGGTGGCTCGCCGCCGATGCAATGCGCGGCAAGTCTTCGCTGGCTGCCGCCCTCGGCGTTGTCAGGAGCGAGCTGTGGCTCGCCGACGGCTGGAGCAAATTGCAGACCTCGCCCGAGGCGGCCGAAGCCGCCTTCACCCGCGCACTGCGGCTCTCGCCGATGGACGCCGGCGCCTGGTTCGGCCTCGCCGCGGCGACCGGACGGTTCGACTGGCTGAATCCGACCGCATCGAAGGCGCTGAAGATGTCCTACTACACCGGGTTCAACCGCAGCGACCTGATCGCGCCGCGGCTGATCCTGCTGGCGCAGGTCGATACCACGCGCGATGTGGAGCTGGTCGATCTGCTGCAGCGGCAGATCCGCCTGATCCTCACCCGCGCGCCGGAGCTGAAGGGCGCGATCGGCCAGGCCTATCGCGTGGCGACCGATGCCAACCGGCACATCATCGAGGCGGAATTCAAGGACGCCAACCAGAGCATCCCGGAGTAAGGCGCGTCGGCACGCGAACGGCGGTCGGATGCGGGATCCGTCAAGACGCCCAGCCGTCAGACGCCCTTATGCCGCAGCACCGCGCCGACGGTGCGCAGCAGGATGCGCAGGTCGAGCACGAAGCTCCAGCTCTTGATGTAGATGAGATCGTGCGCGACCCGCAGCTGCATATCCTCGATCGCGGGCGTCGCGCCGCGCAATCCCTGCACCTGTGCGAGACCGGTGATGCCCGGCTTGACGTGCTGGCGCTGCGCATAGCTTGCGATCAGCTTCGAATATTTGTCGTCATGCGCCAGCGCATGCGGCCGCGGCCCGACCAGCGACATGTCGCCGCGCAGCACGTTCACCAGCTGCGGCAGCTCATCGATGCTGCGACGGCGCAGCGTGGCGCCGATCCCGGTCAGCCGCGGATCGTTCGCGCGAGCCTGCGTGATCACATCGCCGTCCTCGAGCACGTGCATGGAGCGGAATTTGAGGATGGTGAATTGCTTGCCGTCGAACCCGTTGCGGCGCTGCCGGAACAGGACCGGCCCCCTGGAGTCGAGCTTGATCGCAATCGCCGTCCCGATCAGAAGCGGCGCGAACAGCACCAGGAGGCCGCTCGATGCCACGATGTCGAACAGCCGCTTGCCGGCACGCTCGACCGAGGTGAGCGGCGAGCGCTGCATTTCCAGCGTCGGTATCGGGCCGGACGCCACCATCCGCAGCGCCAGGAATCGCTCCGCCGTCCGATCCGGCAGCAGCCGCACCGGCAGCGGTGACGCCCGCAGCTGATCGCACAGGAACTGGATGCGCGGTTCCTCCTGCCAGGGCATCGCCAGGGTGATCTCATCCGCGCCGCACTCCCGTGCCGCGCGGATGGCCGACGCGACGGCGGCGCGATCACCCTCGTCGTCGGACAGGCCGGACAATTGGATCCGTCGCACCTCGCTGAGGCCGAAATCGCGCAGCAGGCTCGATTGCCGCACCCGGGACAATTCGTCCGCCATCCCGACCACGATCGCGCGGCGCGTCGCCAGCATGCCGCGGTCGATCGCGCGTTGCAGCGGCGCCTGCAGCAGCATCCGTCCGGTCACCAGCCCGAGGCCGCCGATCAGGCCAAACGACATCACCGACCCGCGCGAGACGCCGGTGCCAACCTTCAGAAGGAAGATGATCAGGGTCATCAGCAGAACGACCAGCAGCCACCCGCCGAGCAGACTGCTCCAGCGCCGGTCGAGACCGGCCAGCACCTGTGCATTGTAGAGGCCCTGCGACTTCGCCACGAACATGTGAAGGATGGCGGCGAGGACCCCGATCCCTAGAAAACCCTCGAAGCTGTTGCTATAAACCGTGTGGTAGTAAAACAGGTGATAGGCCGCGCCGCCGATGATGCTGGACAGCACGACGATGATCATCTCGAAGACGACAGCAAACGCTTCGAGCGAGCCAAAAGCGAACGAGAAGGCGCCGAAGCTAACCGGTACCTTCGCTATTCGAGCGTCCGAAAGGTCGGTCATCGGGAATTAACATTCGTGTTAACAATTCACATGTGTAATATCAGGCAGGTCGTGAGCTCGCAAGACCTGCCGGCAACATCAGGCAGAGAGCGTCTATGAGTTCATCGGCTGGCGAAACCGAGGCCGCGCTGCTGGCCCTCCTCCATCTCATCCGCTTGATGGGCGCCGAGCTCGTCGCCGGCCAGCACCGCGACGACGTCGAGGTGCTGGTCAAGGCGGTCGAAACAAAGCTGCGATCGGCCCGTTTTCCGGCTGAAATGCCGAACCAGGACATTGTCAAAGGCTTGGACCTTGCAGAGGCGAGGCTACGTCCAATCCTCGAGGAGCTGCGCGCAAGATCCGAGAAAGCGCATCTGAGCGACCAGCTGCTGCTGGCTCCCAGGCCCTCGCGTATCCACTAGCGGATCAGCTTCCGTCAGCTCTGGACTTCACCACGGCGGGGCAAACCGTTCCCGCCGCTGGACCTGAGCGCGAGCTTCTCCTCGATCTTCATTTTCTCGAGCAGCAGGTCAGTCACAATCCGGCGCAGCCGTTCATTTTCCAGCCGCAATTCGTCAATACGGTTGTGAACGTGGGGAATACCATCTCGATCATCGGTGCGAGCGGCAAGCTCGGTCACAGTACCATTCGGCTGATGGCCGCGTGCAGCCTCCTGCTTGCGCCAGCGGTGAAATGTCATCACGCTAACGCCCAGCACCTTGCACGCTTGGGCTTGTGACTGCCCCCGCGCCATGAGTTCCTCGGCTTGCTTGACCTTGGAACTGATCTCGTCAGTTGAATGACGCCTCATTGGTCATCTCATTGCCCCCTAGATTAGCAATCATCGCATGGCCTATAAGCTATGTAAATGCAACAGGAAATTCAAATTGAGGATTTCCCGGGGGACCTACGGGAGCCTCGAACTTGCCGTCGGCAGCGCCGCATTGTGCGAAGAAACATCGAAGCTGCAAGGTATTTACCGGAATATATGAGCAATATTCCTGCCGAAAGACGGCCTCACAGAAAAAGTTATACGACTTTCTGCGCATGACAATTTGATCCGGATAACTGGCGCACCGTTTGCATTCCCGAATGAGAAGCAAATGAGAACATCCAATCGGTCCCGCGACAGATTGTGAGTGCACCATGCCTCTCCGTGATAGCTACGCCGCCGGTCAGGCGAGAGTTTCACAACACTCTAACAAATTAATCCCGCGACCTTCGCGTCCGGCAGCTTGCGGGCGCGCACGCGCAGCGGTAGTTACTGAGACGTTAGGTGTCATGAGAGTTTCAACATATTTGAGGATCATTTTCAGGAAACCTAACACCCATAGCTCGATCCGCGAATTATCAATTAGGCGCTTTCCCACCCGAGGCCCTCAGGCGGAACCACGACCGCCCGATCATCCGCGAACTATTCTGTGCTGACGCTTGTCAGAGCCAGTCTCTGACCAACACATTTTACGAGGATCGACACTATGGCGCGTCTCAAGGTCTTCGAGGGGAAGCAGTCCGCGTCCAGCGAGGCGACCGACGCCCTGGAACGTCTCGTCGCGGAGAATTCCGAGCTCCGGCATACCGCCGTCGAGCTGGTCTTGCAGACTTGGATCCTGCGCGAGCGCCTGTCCTACATCGTGGCGCACAAGCCGGTGCGGCAAGAGCACTGACTGCCCTGCCCTCACGACCACAGATTGTCCGCGGCAAACATTGGCCAGATCGAGCCGGCTCGCCCAAACGAGGGTCGGGCGGGACAACGTTCAATTTAAAATTGAATTGTTCATAGCGGCAGGCGCCGACATCCTCGCCAGACTGGCTTGGATGTGGCCGCAAATTCTGCTCGGTGAGAAATAGGCTGACGACTTTAGCTGTGGTGAACCCGGCGCAATGCGACGCGCGGAGCGTTCTGCTCACGCGACATGCCGAACGAACGAGACGCCCCCGGACGCTCGTGGATTTCACGCAACGCGGCGATATCAAGCATCAGCGCAACGACTTCGTTGCGCAGCGATTGATTGGTCGCGAGCAACGCCTCTTCGATTGGCTGATGCGAATGTTGAACTTTGTGCTGCTTCATGGCGCGCCCTCGCTCTGCGGTTAAGGGTATGAGCGATGTGATTGAAGTTTCGATGACAGAGTTAGATCACGCACATGGAATGCGGTTAATGGGGCAGGTTTGCGACGAACTTGGCTCCGCGTTAAATTTTCTCAACCAGGTTCCACAACCTGATCGCGAAAAGTTCGATCGATGGCCTTATATGTGTCGTGGCGATGGGATGTCAGCGGCAGCGACGAGACGCGCGGCCAAAGAGCGCAGCTGGAACGGACCGTGAGGCGCGACCAAGAGCATGAAATCATTTGACGATCGTTGATCGCGGCGATCGAGGTCGAAACCGGCGACGCGCCTGCCGGCTATCACAATGTCGCCGCGTCAACGGCTCGGGACTTGATGAGGTGTTCCAGCCTCGAACCAGATATTCCACCAAACACGGCGTGCACACACTAAATCTGCTGCTTTCGATCAATCGGTTTTTTCGCCGCGCATAACAGCTTGAACCGAGCAGCATGGATGCAGCGAACCGACGCCGCGTCCTGTGCATTGAGCGCAGAATGTTTCGATCCGTTTCGGATATCGAGATCGCGGATCTGGGCATTCTGATCCGCCCTCACGATGCGGCGAAGGGAATCAACGCCACACATGCGATCATGCGAGACATTCGCCTCGACCTGAGCCGAACGCGACAATGCTATTCAAATTTGAAATGAGTGATATTGAGGCGTTTCGACTTCAGCGGAGGCAGCGAACGCCCGCATTCTCATCTCATATGCGCTTGCACGATTGCCACGGCGGACAACGGCGATTCGACCAACCGCCATAAGCATCGCTAATTCGCAACGTGCGTCGCGATCGCGCGCTATTTCGATTTGAGAGGCGTGTCGTGGTCCATCTTGCCACCACTGGCGACGCACCTGTTGAAAGTGGCGCTGGACATGATGATCCCGGGTGACGCGAAATGATCGCGGCTGACGCGAACGCAAAGCCACTGACAACTCTCGTTGCCGCACTCCGTTCCACGCCGAGCCAGGTTTTTTCTCGCGCCGGAATTCGCAACGAACGCACTACGTCCGATCGACGTCATGATAAGCGCGGTACCAGGCGACAAATTTGGCAATGCCGTCCTCGATCCGCGTCTGCGGCCGAAAGCCGATCTCACGCTCCAGATCGGAGACATCGGCCGACGTCTCCAGGACATCCCCAGGTTGCATTGGCAACAACTGCTTTTCGGCCTGCCGGCCGAAGCCCTGCTCAAGCAGTGCCACCACATGCATCAGTTCTTCCGGCCTGGAGTTGCCGATGTTGTAGACGCGCCACGGCGCCTTGCTCGACCCCGGATCGGGATGCGCTCCCGACCAGTTGACGTCACCCTCGGGCGCGCGGCCGATCAGCCGCACCATCGCCTCGACCACGTCATCGACATAGGTGAAGTCGCGCCGCATATTGCCGTTGTTGAACAACTGGATCGGCTTCCGCCGGGTGATCGCGTCCGCAAACGCATAGAGCGCCATGTCCGGCCGATACCACGTGCCGTACACGGTGAAGAACCGCAGCCCTGTCGTCGGGATGCGATAGAGGTGGCTATAGGAGTGAGCGAGCAGTTCGTTGGCCTTCTTGGTAGCCGCATACAGGCTGATCGGATGATCGACGTTGTCGTGGACCGAGAACGGCAGCTTGGTGTTGGCGCCGTAGACCGACGATGACGACGCAAACAGCAGATGCCGGCACGCAGTATGTCGGCAGCCCTCGAGGACGTTGAGGAAGCCCTCCAGATTGGAATCCAAATAGGCATGCGGATTCTGCAGGGAATAGCGCACGCCGGCCTGCGCCGCGAGATGCACCACGACCTCGAAGCGATAGCGCTCGAACAGCGCTTTCATCCCGGCACGGTCGGCGAGGTCAAGTTCCAGGAAGGTGAAGCCGCGGTGCTGCTTGAGCAGATCGAGCCGCGCCTGCTTGAGCGCCGGATCATAATACTGGTTCAGATTGTCGATGCCGATCACCGGCTGCCCTGCCCGCAGCAAATGCTCAGCCAGATGAAAGCCGATAAAGCCGGCGCAGCCCGTGACGAGTAGATTGCCTGCGATCACCACGTTTCGCCTGTGCCTTTCGCCTTGCGCCGGACCAGGCCGCATACGCCGTCAGGCGCGGGCCGCAGCTTCTGGCTTCGCGTTGCGGCCGCGGCGCGCGTCAGTTGCTGCCGGCCGGAGGTATGTAGTCCGGAAAGCGGCTCAGGACCGCGGCCTTCATGAACTTGAAGTGCGCGATCTCGGTCGCCAGTTCCTTCAGCCGACGCTGGCCGTTGGAGATCTCGGCGTCAAACAGGTCCTGATGATGGTTGTCAAGCGCCTCGCGTTCCAGATACTCGTCGGTGCCGTTGCCGAGCGTCACCGCCGCGCGGGCCAGAACATCGTCGACACGTCGGCCAAGGCCGGATTGCTCGCTTTCGGCTGCCTGCAACGCCGCCTCGATCGCGGCCATGATCGATCCGATCCGGGCGCGATCGGTCTCGGCATCGCGCTCAGCCGAGCGCGCCTTGAAACCTTCCTCGCCACGCCGCGACCTGACCAGGTCGTGCGCGCGAGCCCGCAAAAACAGCTGAAACATCTGTCAGTATCCGGTTCGGGCCCACTCAGGCAGTATCGCTCAAAATCGCCCGGTCTTAGTTAAAAAAGGGTGAATTGCCCGCTTGCCCGGCCCTCAGGTCGGCCTTCCACTGGATCCAGGCCTTGTCGTGCTTGTCATAGAGCTCGAGCCAGCGTCCCTCGACGGCCGACGGCATCAGTTCCGCTCCCTGGGCTTCCCCGCCCAGCATCGGCAGCGAGGTGTCCAGTCCTTCGAATTCAGATGTCTCTTCGAGCGTGAGACCGACCAGCACGCGCTTTCCACTGACATCGACGACATACCGCCTTGGCGAATGCCCCCTGAGATCATTCATGCTGTGCAAGTTCCCTCACGATGCGCGGGCCGACGGAAAGACCCAGCCGGCACGCGAACCCGGCCCCGCTGCCGCAACGAAGACAAGATGACCGATTGCATGTCGCCCGCCAACCCCAACTCACCACACTGTCGCGCTACCTCTGTCGAGCTAGCCCGCTAGAACGCACGGCGCATGTGGCCGAATGCGGTAACCGGCTGTTCCGGCCGCGACGATTTCGCCGCTGACGGCGCCACATAGGGCGCATAGATCCGATATTGCGCGCGCCGCTTGCGCGACCGCCACGCGCGCGTGGCGAAACCGGAGCAGAAGCCGGCGACGAACGCCGCCGCAAGGATGAGAACAGGAGAGAGCATCACATTCGTCCACGTTGATCCGATGTTATTAACATTCGGAGTTGTGACGACATCATGATTGCGCGCGCCGAAAGAATGTTCAGCCGCTGGAATTTTTTGTGCAGTCGAACCGCGCAACGATGACCAGGCGCCCACGCCGGTTGTACTCGAGGGCGACGCGCCTCAGGAGAACCACCACAGCATGAATTTCAGGAACATCGAGCTGAGAAGATAAATCCACCCCGCCATCGCCAGCAGCGTCAGCCCGACGAATACACCTGAAACGCTTTTCTCCTTGAAGCGCGCCAGCAGCGAGTTTTTTTCTTCTTGCGGATAGAACATCTCGAGCTCAAGACGCATCTGATTCAAATCAGCTAGCAGCCAATTTCGATGATCTCATGACGCGTCACGGCAGCAATTCGCCCCGCGCATCACAGATCTCTACTGCAAAATCTCGTGAAGCGGCGGGCCCGCGCTCAAGAAGATTGCTGGTCAAGGCTTGGCTCAAGAAAACAGGGATCGCCTCCCGCGATCGCAGCAGCCCGCGCGCCGGAATTTTCAGTTGCGTGATATTGCGGTCGGCGCCGCGGATGTGCATCGCGCATCAAGCCGATCGCCGAGCCTGGGAATGCCAGGCGATCGCATGCGCGGCAGCCGTGGCGAGATGCGGGCGTGATCGACCGCACACCCCGCAAGCGCATGGCGGCCCGCTATGCCCGCATCTCAGTTTAACAATCAAGACCTCGCATCGGGAAACCGCGATCGGCGCGTCACACCCGGAAAAGGCAACCAGGCAATTCCGCGGATCAAGTCTGCAAGCCCGGTGGAGGCCGTGAGCGGCGCGAGAACCGATGGTCCGGGCTCGGCCTGGAGCGCCCCGGTCGGGTTTCAGTGACCGGACCGTGTCGTTCCGTTGCGATGGCGACCTTTTTGCTTAAGCGCCTGAAATTCCGGCGATTGTCGTTCCCGTTCAGAGGCCGCCGCGTGATCCGAGTGATGTTCCGAGCCGTTGAAGGCTTTCCGACGGTTGGCGCTGCCGCCGCGTCAAACGGGCGCAGGCTTGGGGTCACGGTTAACGCCGTTGCCAGATTCACCGGGCCGCGTTGTTTCAAACCGGGGTTCCCGGTGTTATCCTCGACCGTTCCGCGTAATCGGAGTTTTCCCTATGGCCCCCCGCGCCAACTGGAAGGGCTTTTTGCGCCTTTCGCTCGTGACTTGCCCGGTTGCCCTGTACCCGGCGACGTCGGATACCGAGAAGGTCTCCTTCAACCAGATCAACCGCAAGACCGGCCACCGGATCAAATACGCCAAGGTCGATGCGGAGACCGGCGAGGAAGTCTCCACCGACGACATCATGAAGGGCTACAAGGTCGACACCGACACCTATATCGAGGTCACCAAGGAAGAGCTCGACGACATCGCGCTGGATTCGACTCGCACCATCGAGATCGACGAATTCGTGCCGCGCAGCGAGATCGACAGCCGCTATCTGATCCGCCCCTATTATCTCGTTCCCGACGGCAAGGTCGGCCACGACGCCTTCGCGGTGATCCGCGAGACCATCCGCAGCATGGACAAGGTCGCAATCGGCCGCGTGGTGCTGACCAACCGCGAGCACATCATCGCGCTCGAGCCGCTCGACAACGGGCTGATGGGCACGCTGTTGCGCTACCCCTATGAGGTGCGCAGCGAGAAGGAATATTTCGACGACATCCAGGATGTGAAGATCACCAAGGATATGCTCGATCTCGCCAAACACATCGTCGAACAGAAGTCCGGCGAATTCGATCCGGAGGAGTTCGAGGATCGCTACGAGCAGGCGCTGATCGACCTGATCAACCAGAAGCGCAACGGCATCAAGATCGCCAAGCCCGCGGGCAAGGCCAGCGGCAATGTCATCAACCTGATGGACGCGCTGAAGAAGAGCCTCGCCAACGAGAAGCAGGCCGCTCCCGCCAAGGCCGAGGCAAAGGCGGCGAAGGGCAAGAAGCCGAAGAAGCGCATCGAGGGCCAGCGCGAGATGCTGCTGCCGATCTCGGGCAGCGGCAAGCGCGAGCCCAAGGAGGCCGTCAAGCCCGAGCCGAAGAAGGCCGAGAAGCCCGCGCGTGCGCAAGGCACCGCGGCGCGGAAGAAGGCGGGTTGAGGTCGCGGCGCTGCAGCAGGCGGCCGGCCACATCATCAAGCTATCGGAGCACACCCAGCAGCAGGCGCGCTGGTAGCTTCCGGTTGCGCATCTGATCAGCGCGGCAGAACGAGGTGCGGGTGGCTGACGTTCGCGCGCATCACGATGCTGCGCGCGCTGAATGGAAACGGCGGAGCCGACTGAATCGGAAAGTGTGGAGCGTGTCCGGTGGCGCTTACTTGAATGCAGAACTGACTGCCGTGAATTGGCCGCTCACAGTGGTGCCGATGCCTCTGACGCCGGCGACGATCACGATGCTGATGCCGCCGGCAATGATGGCGTATTCGATCGCCGTAGCCCCGACGTCATCACGCAGAAATCTTGCAAGCAACGCGCGCATGAAAAGCTCCTGTCCGACGCCCGCGGCTTTTTCTCCCGCGCCGTAGCAATATGCCAGCAAAACTAGGCCACATTGGTTGACGGCGCATTGATGGACAGGATGAACGATCGCTTAAAGGTTGCAGAGAAACTCGCTGCCAGTTCTGCCTGCATCCTGAACTCGCCCCGCGAGCCAGCGCGCCGCGATTGGGCGTAAACGCATATCAGGACTACCTGATCCGGCCCCGGCGGCGCTTTACCCTCGCGGCGAAATCCTGTTCCTTTATCGGACAGGACGACAACGAGGCCGGAACGAACCGGCCGCATCCAAGGGAGTGACCGTCATGAAGCTCGGCACCGCGATCGCGGAAATCATGAAGCGCGAGGGGATCGAGATCCTCACGGGCTACCCGGTCAACCATTTGATCGAATATGCCGCCAGTGCCGACATCCGCCCCGTGATGGTGCGCCAGGAGCGCATCGGCGTGCACATGGCGGACGCGATCTCCCGCGTCACCTCGGGCGAAAAGATCGGCGCGTTCTGCATGCAGCACGGACCGGGCGCCGAGAACGCGATGGGCGGCGTCGCGCAGTGCTACGGCGAATCCGTGCCCGTCCTGGTGCTACCGATGGGTTATGCGCGCCGGCTCGCCAACATCGATCCCAACTTCAATTCCAGCCAGGCGATGAAGGCGTTCTCGAAATCCTCGGAGCCGATCAACATCGCCGCGGAAGTCTGCAACATTTTCCGTCGCGCCTTCACCAAGTTGAAGAACGGCCGCGGCGGGCCTGTGATCGTCGAGATCCCCGCCGACATGTGGAACGAGGAGGTGCCGGAGCCCCTGAACTACACACCGGTGCTGCGCACCCGCTACGGCGCCGATCCCGTTCATGTGAAGGAAGCCGCAACCCTGCTCGTCAACGCCAAGCGTCCGGTGATCTATGCCGGCCAGGGCGTGCATTACGCCAAGGCCTGGCCGCAGCTGAAGCGCCTCGCCGAGCGGCTCGCGATCCCCGTCACCACGAGCCTCGGCGGCAAGTCGTCATTCCCGGAGACCCATCCGCTGTCGCTCGGCTCCGGTGGTCTTGCCGTGCCGCGCGCGGTGCCGAAATTCCTCGCTGAGGCCGACGTGATCTTCGGCATCGGCTGCTCCTTCACCGAAACGTCGTTCGGCATCGCGATGCCGAAGGGCAAGACCATCATCCATTCGACGCTCGATCCGAACCACATCAACAAGGATGTCGAGGCCAGGATCGGTCTGGTCGGCGACGCCGGCCTGGTGCTCGACGCGCTGCTGGAGGAGATCGGCAAGACCGTGACCGCGGACCGCAATGCCAGTGCGGTCGCGGAAGAGATCGCAGCCTCCCACAAGGAATGGCTCGCCAAGTGGATGCCGAAGCTGACGCATAACGATGCGCCGCTCAATCCCTACCGGGTGCTGTGGGACCTGCAGCACACCGTCGACATCCACAACACCATCATCACCCACGACGCCGGCAGCCCGCGCGATCAGCTCTCGCCGTTCTGGAAATCGGTCGAGCCGCTGTCCTATATCGGCTGGGGCAAGACCACACAGCTCGGCTACGGTCTCGGCCTCGCGATGGGCGCCAAGCTGGCAAAACCCGACAAGCTCTGCATCAATGTCTGGGGCGACGCCGCGATCGGCTTCACGGGCATGGATTTCGAGACCGCGGTGCGCGAACGGATTCCGATCATGTCGATCCTGCTCAACAATTTCTCGATGGCGATCGAATTGAAGGTGATGCCGATCTCGACCGAGAAATACCGCTCGACCGATATCTCCGGCGACTACGCCGCGATGGCCCGCGCCTTCGGCGGCTATGGCGAGCGGGTGACCAAGCCCGAAGACATCATCCCCGCGATCAAGCGCGGCATCCAGAAGACCAGGGAAGGCGTGCCGGTGCTGCTGGAATTCATCACCAGCAAGGAGACTGAGGTGTCGCGGCCGGGGACGTGAGGCACCTCACACGCCCTCGCCCACTTGATTTGACCTCGCCTGGGCAGGCAAGCTCTCTTCGACAAAGGATCGGAAGGAGAGATGGCGCGCGTTCTGGTGCTGGGTGCCGGCTTTGCCGGGCTGTGGGCGGCGCTCGGTGCCGCTCGCAAGCGCGACGAGATCGGCGTGCGGGCTGAGGACACCGAGATTCTCGTCGTCGATCGCAACGCCTATCACAACATCCGGGTGCGCAATTACGAGGTCGATCTCGGCGATGTCGCACTGCCGCTCAAGGACCTGCTCGATCCGGTCGGCGTCGGGCATAGGGTGGCTGATGTCGCGGCGATCGATCCGGCGAAGCGCGAGGTCGTCGTCAAGACAGGCTCCAGCGCGGACACGCTGAGCTATGACCGGCTGGTGCTGACGACCGGCAGCGAGCTGGTCCGCCCCGCGATATCAGGCCTTGCCGCACACGGCTTCGATGTCGACACCTTCGAAGCAGCCACGCGCCTCAACACGCATCTTGCCGCGCTCGGCAGGCAGCCGCCCTCACCGGCCCGCGCGACGGTGGCGGTGGTCGGCGCAGGGTTCACCGGGATCGAGGTTGCGGCCGAGATGCCGGCCAAGCTCGCGCAAGCCGGCATCAGCGGCGATCACCGCATCGTCCTGATCGACCCCAATTCAGTGGTCGGCGCGACGTTCGGCGCGCATGGCCGTCCCGTCATCAACGAGGCGCTGGCCGCGCTCGGCGTCGAGACGCGGCTGAACGTCAGGGTCAGCGCCGTCGGCGCCGAAAGCATCACGCTGGATAGCGGCGAGATCATTCCGGCCGCAACCGTGGTGTGGTGCGGCGGCATGCGCGCGAGCCCCCTCGCCGCCCTGCTGCCGGCGAAGCGCGATGCGCTCGGCCGCATCGCCGTGGATCACTACATGCGCGCCGAGGGCCTCAACGGCGTGTTCGCCGCGGGCGACGTTGCCGCCTGCCTTATCGATGGCGAGCATCCAACCGTGATGTCGTGCCAGTTCGCGCGGCCGATGGGCCGCTTTGCCGGGCACAATGTGGTCGCGGATCTGTTCGGCGAAAAGCTGCTGCCGCTCAATATCGACTGGTATGTGACGGTGCTCGATCTCGGCGCCTGGGGCGCTCTCTACACCACCGGCTGGGACCGCGAGGTGCACACCACGGGCGCCGCCGCCAAGCTCACCAAGCAGACCATCAACCAGCAACGCATCTATCCGCCGCGCAACGGCGACCGCGCCGCCCTGCTTGCGGCCGCCGCGCCGACGACCCAGACCGCACCGCCGACGCGCAAATAACAGAAGGGGCGGCCACCGCGTGACCGCCCCTTCTCATCTCACGATAGCGTGCCCGCAATTACTGCGACAGCTTCACAAAATCCGGAAACTTCAGTTTCCCTTCCGCGATCGCCTTCGGCCAGACCGTGATCTGCTTGCCGCCCTGCCATTGGAACACGAGGCCGGTGACGGCGCCCGGGCCGGCCTTGATGCCGTGAGTGAATTCGTCGCTCTTGCCGTAGAACTGGATCTTGCCGATCGTGCCCTCGAAATCCGTCTTCTCGAGCTCGGTGACCATCTTGTCCGGATCGGTCGAGCCGGCGCGCTGGATCGCCTCCGCAATGATGTAGACCTCGTCATAGGCGGTGTAGCCGGTATAGGCCGGCGGCGTGCCGAACTTGGCCTTGAACGCCGCGGCGAACGGCTTGGTCTTCGGGGTGACAGCGACGTCGGGCGTCGCCACCGCGAGCGACGGCACGCCTTCGGCGGCGCCGTTGGTGTCGCCCCAGAACGTCGGGCTCAGCGCCTGCGCGCTGATGCCGAACATCGGGATCGGCACCTGCTGGTTCTTCCACTGCACCGTCGGCTGCACGCCGACATGGGAGATGCCGGTGACGATCACGTCGGGCTTGGCCGCTTCCATCTTGTTGAAGATCGGCGTGAAGTCGGTGGTGTCGGGCGAGAAGCGGATGTGCTCGACGACCTTCAACCCGGCCTTGGGCAGACAGGCCTCGTAGCCGATGTCGAGCGGCTTGGTCCACGCCGCATCCTCGCTCATGATCGCCACCGACTTGAACTTGAGCTGATCGACCAGCAGCTCCTTGGCCGCGTCGCAGACGAGCTGCGCCTGCGCGGCCGAGGTCAGGTAGCCGTGGAAAGTGTACTTGTTCTTCTCATAATCGTTGTGCACCGCCTTGGTGATCTCGTTCGAGGCAGCGCCGGGCGTGATCAGCGGCATCTTCAGCCGCGAAGCCCACGGCTCCAGCGCCAGCACGACCTCGCTGATGTAGCTCGCGATCACGGCCGAAACCTTGTCCTCGCTCACCGCGCGCTGAAACGCGCGCACCGAATCCGCCGACGAGCTCTTGTTGTCGTAGGTGACGATCTCGATCTTGCGGCCCATCACGCCGCCCTTGGCGTTGATCTCGTCGGCGGCGATCTGCGCGCCGCCCGGGGTTGCCGCACCCGCGATCGACTGCACCTCGGCGATGACGCCGATCTTGATCGGGTCGTTTGACTGCGCATAGGCTGGCGCCGCAAGGCACAGCGCGAGCGCCGAGGCCAACAGGCTGACGCGGGTGGCGGTTGAATATGCTGACATCGTGATCTCCCTTGCTTTGTTTTGTTATTCTTCAAACTTCGAACGTCAGAGAAAGTCCTTGCCGGCCTCCGCGGCGAACCGGCCCGGATCGCCCTCCCAGACGATCCGCGCATGCTCCAGCACATAGACGCGGTCGGCATGCGGAAGCGCGAAGGTCACGTTCTGCTCGCCGAGCAGCACCGTGATCTTGGTGGTCTGGCGCAGCTTCTCCAGCGCCTTCGACAACAGTTCGAGGATGACGGGCGCAAGGCCCAGCGTCGGCTCGTCGAGGATCAGGATCTGCGGCTGCATCATCAGCGCGCGGCCGATCGCCAGCATCTGCTGCTCGCCGCCGGACAGAGTCTGCGCCATCTGTCCCTGGCGCTCCTTCAGGATCGGGAACAACTCGAACAGCCAGGCGAGTTGCTTGGCCCGCGCCGCGTCGTCGAGATGCTGGCCGCCGAGATCGAGGTTTTCCCGCACCGTCATCTCGCCGAACAATTCGCGCGATTCCGGGCATTGCACGAGGCCCGAACGGGCGATCTTGGCAGGTCCCGTTCCGCGCAACTTCTCGCCGCCGCGCAGGATCTCGCCGGTGTAGGGCAGGAAGCCCGAGATGGTGTTGAACAGCGTGGTCTTGCCGGCGCCGTTGAGGCCGACGATCGAGACGAACTCGCCCTCATGGACGTGGATCGAGACGTTCTCCAGCGCCTGTGCCTTGCCGTAATGCACGCTGACATTCTCGACTTGCAGCAGCGGCACCTTGTCCTTGAACGAGGTCTCGGGCCGCGCATGGGTCTCGATCGCGCCGCCGAGATAGACCCGCCGCACGGTCTCGTTCTTCATCACGTCCTCGGCGCGGCCGGTCGTGATCTCCTCGCCGAGATACATCGCAAGCACGCGGTCGACCAGCGCGGCGACGCTCTTGACGTTGTGGTCGACCAGCATCACCGCGCGGCCCTCGTCGCGGAAGCTGCGGATCAATGCGGAGAACGTTCCGACCTCGGCGCTGGTGAGGCCGGCGAAGGGCTCGTCGACCAGCACCACTTTTGGATCACGCGCAATTGCTTTCGCCAGCTCCAACCGCCGCAGATCGGCGAATGGCAATGTCGGCGGGCGGCGGTCCATCACCGCCCCCAGGCCGACGCGGTCGGCGATCCACTTGGCGCGTTCGGTGAGCGCCTTGTCGGGAAACAGCATGAACAGGCTGTCGGGCAGCAGCGCGACCATGATGTTCTCCAGCACGGTCTGCCGGTTGAGCGGCCGCGAGTGCTGGAACACCATGCCAAAGCCCTTGCGCGCGATCTTGTGCGCCGGCAGCCCGGCGACGTTCTCGCCGTCGAACAGCACCTCGCCCGCGGTCGGGCGCTCGATACCCATCACGCTCTTCATCGCGGTCGACTTGCCCGAGCCGTTCGGCCCGATCAGGCCGAGGATCTCGCCGGGGCGCAGCTCGAAGCTCAGATTCTTCACCGCGGTCAGGCCGCCGAACCGCTTGGTCAGGCCGCGAACTGCGAGTGTCGGAATAGTGGTCACAGTCTGATCCATTTAGGAGCGCGCCTCGCGTGACAGGGCCGCGCCGAGGAAACCGCCGGGGAAGAACAGCACGACGAGCAGCGCCACCGCCGAGACGATGAAGGTCGCGAGCTCGCCGGTCGGACGGAGGAATTCGCCGGCCACGATCAGGAAGATCGCGCCTAGCGCCGCACCCAGCACGGTGCGCCGGCCGCCGAGTACGGCAGAGACGATCACGTTCACGCCGACCGCGACGTCGACCACGGTGCCGACCGAGGCGGTGCCGAAATAAAACACCAGCAGCGCCCCCGACAGCCCCGAGAAGAACGCGCTGACGATGAACGCCGCGAGCTTGTGCTTGACGATATTGAAGCCGAGCGCGCCGGCCTGCACCGGATCCTGCCCACTCGCCTGCAGCACGAGGCCGACGGGCGATTGCGACAGGCCATACAGAATGGCCGCGCTGATGGTCATGAAACCGAGCGCGATCCAGTAGTTCGCCCCGGCATTGATCGTGATGACATCAGGGATGGTGAGCCCGATCTCGCCGCCGGTGAGATCGGCGAACACCACAATGAAATTCTGCAGCATCAGCACCGCGACCAGCGTGGTGAGGCCGAAATACGGTCCCCTCACCCGCAGCGCCGGCAGCGCCAGCACGAAGCCCGCCACCACCGAGGCCAGCGCGCCGAGCAGGATGCAGACATAGACCGACCAGCCGAACTGGTTGTTGAGGATGCCCGCGGTGTAGGCGCCGGTGCCGATCAGGAAGGTCGGCCCGAAATTGACCTCACCGGCGAAGCCGAACAAGAGGTCCCAGGCCATCGCGAATACGCCGAAATAGAACGCGACGGTGAGCAGGCCGAGGATATAGCCGGAGACATAGAGCGGCAGCGTCGCGGCAACCACGACGCAGACCAGCGAGATGAAGAACAGGCGCGAGGTGAAGAAGTTGGCCATCTCAGCGCCTCCCCAAGAGGCCTTGAGGCCGGATATACATCACGAACACCAAAAGCAGCAGCGCCGGAATGGTGCGGTAGGCCGGCGAGATCATGTAGGCCGTGATGGTCTCGAGATAGCCGACGACGAAGGCCGCGATCAGCGAGCCGGAGACGCTGCCGAGGCCGCCGAGCACCACGATCGAGAACGCGCTCGCGGTCAGCGGCCCGACGCTGTAGGAGCTGACGCCGAGGAACATGCCGAGCAGCACGCCGGCGATGCCGGCGAGAATGCCGTAGATGCCCCACACCACGATATAGATCTGGGTGAGCTCGAGCCCGAGCAAGGTGACGCCGCGCGGGTTCATCGAGGCCGCCAGCACGGCCTTGCCGGTCCTGGTGCGGTTCACCAGCAGCCACAGCAGGCCGATCACGAGGCAGCACACCAGCGCGGTGAAGATGTTGTTGCGCGGCGTGCGGTTGCCGAAGATATCGACGACGCCCTCGACGATCGGCAGCACCGTCTTGGCGTTGTTGGTGAAGAAATAGGCGATCAGCTCCTGGATCATGATGCCCCACAGCAGGGTGCCGGTGAGGACGAAGATTTCCTTCTCCTCATTGGGGATCCGCCTGGAGTTCTGGATCGGCTTCACGACCGCAAAATAGGTCGCGAACGCCATGATCAGCGCCACGCCGACACCGAACAGCGCGCCGGAGTAGATGTCGAGGTGCAGCACGCTGGCCGCGGCCCAGGCCGCGACCGCTGCGGCCACCATGATGGCGCCGTGGGAGAGGTTGAGAACGCCGGAGACACCGAAGATCAGGGTGAAGCCGGTGGCGCCGAGCGCATAGAGCGCACTGATGGCGAAGCCATCGATCAGGATTTGTAAGGCAAGCATCTCAAATCGGCCGCGGCAGCAAAGCTGCCTGTTGTGGAGGACGCGGAACTGAATACGGATGCTCCCGGGACCGGCCCGGGAGCATGATCATCGGTCAGTTGGTGGTGAGCTTGATGAAGCTCGGGAACTTGAGATCGCTCTTGGCGACCTCCTTCGGCCACACCGCGACCTGCTTGCCGCCCTGCCACTGCAGCATCAGTCCGGTGATCAGGCCCTTGCCGTACTTGATCGAATGGGTGAAGGGATCGTCCTTGCCGTAGAACTGGACGCGTCCGATGGTGCCTTCCCAATCGGTCTTCTCCAGTGCATCGACCATCTTGTCGGCCTCAACCGAGCCGGCGCGCTTCACAGCATCCGCGATGTAATAGACCTCGTCATAGGCGGTGTAGCCCGCATAGGACGGATAGTTGCCGTAGCGCTTCTTGAAATCCTCCGCGAACGGCACCGACTTCGGCGTCACCGCGACGTTCGGGCCCGACACGCCCTGATACAGCACGCCTTCGGCCGCGTCGTTGGTGTCCTTGCCGAAGGTCTCGTTGGTCGCCTGCGAGGAGATACCGAACATCGGGATCGGCACCTGCTGGTTCTTCCACTGCACCGTCGGCTGCACGCCGACATGCGAGATGCCGGTGATGATGACGTCGGGCTTGGCGGCTTCCACCTTGTTGAAGATCGGCGTGAAGTCGGTGGTATCCGGCGAGAAGCGGATATGGTCGACGACCTTGAGCCCGATCTTCGGCAGGCACTCCTCGTAGCCGACGTCGAGCGGCTTGGTCCACGCCGCGTCCTCGCTCATGATGACCGCAGTCTTCATGTGCTTCTGATCGACCAAGAGCTCCTTGGCGGCATCGCAGACCGACAGCGCGAGCGCAGCCGAGGTCAGGTAGCCGTGGAAGGTGTACTTGTTCTTCTCGTAGTCGGCGTGGACGCTCTTGCTGATCTCGTTGGAGGCCGCACCGGGCGTGACGAACGGGGTCTTCAGGCGCGACGCCCAAGGCTCGAGCGCCAGCACCACTTCGCTGATATAGCTCGAGATGACGACGTTGACCTTGTCTTCGTTGACCGCGCGCTGGAATGCCCGCACCGAGTCCGCCGAGGACGAGTGATTGTCGTAGGAGACGATCTCGATCTTGCGGCCGTCGATGCCGCCCTTGGCGTTGATCTCGTCGGCGGCGAGTTGCGCCGCCTGCGGGATCGACGCCCCGGCAATCGCCTGCGCTTCGGCGATCACGCCGATCTTGAGGGTGTCGGCGGCCTGCGCGCCGCCGGGCGCGAGCGCCACAAGGCCCAAAGCGGCTGCTCCGGCGAATTGCTGCATCGCATGAAATGGCAGTCGCGAAGTCTTTTTCACCCTGTTTCTCTCCTCTTTTGTTCGGCTGCTTCGAGCTCTTGGGGCCGGACTATAGCTGCGACAAAACGCGCAGCAAGTGAAACTGCGCGCAGATCGCCATGCATGGACGACAACTAAAGTAGTGGGTGGGCGCTTTGCGGTTGAATAAATATGAGGCAGCGCGGGAATAAGAGCGTGGGGTGCCGGTCTCTCAATTCGTCATTCCGGGGCGAGCGAAGCGAGAGCCCGGAATCCATTCCACCACTTGTTTTGCTTGATCCGACACATTCAGCGTCGTCCTGGCGAAAGCCAGGACCCATTACCCCAAATGAGAATTGTCGCGCGATGCTGGGGCCACGATCCCATCCATCACCGAGTGCGGTGGTTATGGGTCCTGGCTTTCGCCAGGACGACGGCGGGAATTTGGCGTCGTCACGGAAACGTCCCTGCGTTCGTTCGGGGGACGACTGCGATTTACGAGGCTGACCGCCCTACTCCGCCATCTCGACCGGCCGCGCGGCGGGACCGGCGAGCGGGCGTTCTTCCATCGTGATCATGCAGATGGACGCCGTGGTCAGCAGTACGGCGGCGGCGCCGAACACGTAGCGGAATGCGGTGATCATGTCGGCCATCGGGATCGCGCCGACGCTGCCGGCGGACGCGGCATGATGCTCGCCGGCAAGCGAGATGTCGGTCCCGAGCGTCATCAGCAGGATCGTGGTGAAGGCGGCAACCGTGAAGGACGCCATCATGGCGCGGAAGAAGTTCATCGCACCGGTCACGGTGCCGACCTGCGGGCGCGCCACCGCGTTCTGCAGCGACACCACGCTGATCGGGAATGTGGTGCCGAGCCCGAGCGCGAACACGCTCATCAACAGCAGCAATCCCCACAGCGGCAGCGTCGTCACGGCCATGCCGACGGCGCAGATCGCAGCCACCGAGGTGCCGACGATCGCGACACGCTTGTAATGCTTGGCCTTCGCCATGGTCCGGCCGGCGATCGCCGCACCGAAGGTCGAGATCGCCGCGAGCGGGATCAGCGCAAGGCCGGCCTCGCTGGCGGTGAGGTGATAGACCACCTCGTAATAGAGCGGCAGGTGCACGGTGAGCCCGACCATGGCGCCGAGCGCGCAGCCGCCCGCGCCCATTGCGAACGGCACCACCGAGCCGCCGAGCAGCGACAGCGGCAGGAACGGCTCGTCGGCGCGGCGCGCGTGCCAGACGAAGGCGCCGGCGAGCGCGATCGAGGCGCCAATCATCGCGGTAATGGTCGGCGACAGCCACGAGAGACGCGTGCCGCCCCAGGTCAGCACCAGCATCAACACGACGGCCGAGGCCATCAGCAGCACGCCGCCGAGCCAGTCGACCTTGCGCTTGCGGTGGAACACCGGGATCTTGCTCATCTTCGGCAGCAGCAGCGCCAGCGCCGCCGCCGCGAGCGGCAGGTTGATCCAGAAGATCATCGACCAGTGCAGATGCTCGGCGAACACGCCGCCGACCACCGGGCCGAGAATGCCGCCGGCCATCCAGACGCTGGAGAAATAGGCCTGGTAGCGGCCACGCTCGCGCGGGGTCACCACGTCGGAGATCACGGTCTGCACCACCGGCATGATGCCGCCGCCGCCGAGGCCCTGCAGGCCGCGGGCAATGATCAGCATGGTCATGCTGGGCGCGATCGCGCACAGCACCGAGCCGACCACGAACAGGCTGAGCGAAGTGATGATCATGACGCGGCGGCCATAGATGTCGCTCAGCGTGCCGAACACCGGCGCCACCGCGGTCGAGGCGAGCAGATAGGCCGTGATCACCCAGGACAGGTTGGTGACGTCGTGAAACTGGCGCCCGATCGTCGGCAGCGCGGTCGCGACGATGGTCTGGTCGAGCGCGGCCAGGAACATCGTCAGCATCAGGCTGATCACGATGGTGCGGACTTCGTCCGGATTGAGCGGCGCCGGCGGCGCCAGCGGCGGCGCGTCGCTGAGTTCGATCACCTCGCTCGGGAGGTGAGACAGCTCTGCGGCA
Source organism: Bradyrhizobium sp. ma5 (assembly GCF_042258955.1). NCBI lineage: Bacteria > Pseudomonadati > Pseudomonadota > Alphaproteobacteria > Hyphomicrobiales > Nitrobacteraceae > Bradyrhizobium > Bradyrhizobium sp. ma5. The sequence goes on along the minus strand of NZ_CP170156.1, from coordinate 3,143,456 downwards.
ATGTCGTCAGGCAATGTTTCTTGGTCGGCAGGAAAACGGCTCTGCCGTTCATACTTGTTCATTTGGGGCGTAATGCTGCTGCGCGGGCGCGTGCCGCGATGGAATCATGCTCTGATCCGCAATTTATGCAGCAATTCGTTGCTGAGGCAGGCACCTCAGCGCATGGGTGCATCCCACCGCACTGTTCTCGCGGTGACGTGATCGCGACAACACCAGCGCCAGCTCTCGCGCCGGCGTCGTTCTGTCGTGAAAATTTACTTGGAGGCCTTGGGCCGCTTCTTCAATTGTGCCCGTTTCGGCAGCAGGGCCGGCCAGCGCACGATGTGATCCTCGAGATCGGCGTCGTTGACGTCGAGCTCGGTGCCCTCCACCCGCCCGCGCACCGAGACCCCGGCTTCATGCACGGTGTTGGGATCGCCGGAGATCAGGGGATGCCACCAGTAAAGGTCCCGCCCCTCGGCCACGAGCCGGTAGCCGCAGCTCGGCGGCAGCCAGTTCAGCGTCCGGACGTTCTCGGGCGTCAGGCGGACGCAATCCGGAACCTGGTCGGAGCGGTTCGGATAGTCCTTGCAGGTGCACAGGCCGGAATCGAGCAGCTTGCAGGAGATATGGGTGAAATAGATCTTGCCGGTGTCCTCGTCCTCGAGCTTCTCCAGGCAGCAACGTGCGCAGCCGTCACACAGGCTTTCCCATTCGGCGTTGGACATCTCTTCCAACGCCTTGGTTTTCCAGAAGAATCCCTCCTGGCCCGACGGGCGCTTGGGCGGTGCGGTCATGATATCCCTGACATGGCGGTAAAGCTCTTCTTGGGACGCCGGCGCTCCCTCCGCAAGGGGGGGTGATATTGCGGGGTCGAAAAAGCCGGTGGGCAGCGTTAGGGCTTTCATTAAATTCATAAGCCGCGCCATTGGTTTATGGCAGCCGCTCGGATAGAACAACGAACGAGTCCCCAACGACGCAAAAGCGCCTTGGGATTGCCGCAACATCGAAGCAAGACGCTGGCCTGTGCCCATTTCGGGCGCCCGCAGCGCTGTCGAACTGATCAAGGGTCCGGTCCTTCAGATCATGCCGTCGCATTGGAAACAGAAGGTCCGGAATTTCTTCCTGGACCTCGATGCGCGTATCGACTCGACGCTGTTCTCGTCGGGCAAGGGCCTGCGCGAACTCTACGAGCGCTATTCCACCTTCATGGACCGCTTCTATGTCGGCCGCTGGAAGCGCTGGGTGTTCATCGAGCCGCTGTCGGAGGCCGCGACGCTTGGGCTCGGCGGCATGATCCTGATGCTGACGCTGGCGATCCCCGCCTTCCGCGAGACCGCCGACGAGGACTGGCTGAAGAAGTCCGACCTCGCGGTGACCTTCCTCGACCGCTACGGCAACCCGATCGGCAGCCGCGGCATCAAGCATAATGACTCGATCCCGCTGGAAGACTTTCCGGACAACCTGATCAAGGCGACGCTCGCGACCGAAGACCGCCGCTTCTACGACCATTTCGGCATCGACGTTCCGGGCCTCGCCCGCGCGCTCGTCACCAACGCGCAGGCCGGCGGCGTCCGCCAGGGCGGTTCGTCGATCACCCAGCAGCTCGCCAAGAACCTGTTCCTGAACAATGAGCGCACCATCGAGCGCAAGGTGAAGGAAGCCTTCCTTGCGATTTGGCTCGAGACGCGGCTCACCAAGAACGAGATCCTGAAGCTCTATCTCGACCGCGCCTATATGGGCGGCGGCACTTTCGGCGTCGACGGCGCCGCGCACTTCTATTTCAACAAGTCGGTGCGCGACGTGAACCTCGCGGAAGCCGCGATGCTCGCCGGCCTGTTCAAGGCGCCGACCAAATACGCCCCGCACATCAACCTGCCCGCGGCACGCGCCCGCGCCAACGTCGTGCTCGACAATCTGGTGGATGCCGGCTTCATGACCGAGGGCCAGGTGTTCGGCGCCCGCCGCAATCCGGCGGTCGCGGTCGACCGGCGCGACGAGAATTCGCCGAACTACTATCTCGACTACGCCTTCGACGAGATGCGCAAGCTGGTCGATACGTTTCCAAAATCCTACACCGAGCGCGTCTTCGTGGTCCGCACCGCGATCGACATGAACGTGCAGAAGGCGGCCGAGGAAGCGATCGAGAACCAGCTCCGCCAGTTCGGACGCGATTATCACGCGACGCAGGCCGCGACCGTGGTGTCCGATCTCGACGGCGGCATCCGCGCCATGGTCGGCGGCCGCGACTACGGTGCAAGCCAGTTCAACCGCGCGGTCGACGCCTATCGCCAGCCGGGCTCGTCGTTCAAGCCCTACGTCTACACCACGGCGCTGCTGAACGGCTTCACGCCGAACTCGAAGGTGGTCGACGGCCCGGTCTGCATCGGCAATTGGTGCCCGCAGAACTATGGCCATTCCTATTCGGGTCAGGTCACGCTGACGCAGGCGATCACCCGCTCGATCAACGTGGTGCCGGTCAAGCTCTCGATCATGCTGGGCGGCAAGGAAGGCCCGAAGGCCGGCCGCGCCAAGATCGTCGAGGTCGCACGCCGCTTCGGCCTCAAGGCGCCGCTGCCCGACACGCCGTCGCTGCCGATCGGCTCCGACGAGGTCACGGTGATCGAACACGCGGTGGCGTATGCAACCTTCCCGAACCGCGGCAAGGCGGTGACGCCGCATTCCGTGCTCGAGGTGCGCACCGGCGCCGGCGATCTGGTGTGGCGCTGGGACCGCGACGGTCCGAAGCCGCGGCAAGCCATTCCGCCGAACATCGCCGCCGACATGGCCGGCATGATGAGCCACGTGGTCAGCGAAGGCACCGCGCGCCGCGCCGCGCTCGACGGCATTCCGACCGCGGGCAAGACCGGCACCACCAATGCCTATCGCGACGCCTGGTTCGTCGGCTACACCGGCAACTTCACCTGCGCAGTCTGGTACGGCAATGACGACTATTCGCCGACCAACCGCATGACCGGCGGCTCGCTGCCGGCGCAGACCTGGCACGACATCATGGTGACCGCGCATCAGGGCGTGGAAGTGAAGGAACTCGTCGGCGTCGGCATGGGCCAGAAGCTGCCGCCGCAGCCGGCGCAGGCCAATGCCCAGGCCAACGCGGCGCCGCGCGTGCTGGAGACCAAGCCGGGTCCGCCGCCGGTCTTGACCAAGCGCGGTGCCGATATCCTGGTGCGGGTCGAGAAGCTGCTCGACGACGCCGCCAAGACGACCAACAAGACCACGCTCAACGAGCCCTCGAAGGCCGGCAAACCGGAATCCTCGAGTGCGCTGGCGTTCCCTGAAAACTACGTTGCCGCGGCCGGACCGGACGGCACGACAGCGCCTGCGCCACGCAAGAACTGACGTGCGGCTCCTCCTCACCACCTTGCTGGCACTCGTCATCGCCACGGCCGTCGGCCTCGGCCTGACCTACGCGACGGCAACGCGCGGCACCGATCTCGGCACGCTGAAGATTGGCGCCTGGACCGCGCGGCCGAAGAACGGCACCTCAGACGTCGACCCCTATTCGCGCGCCACCATCGCGCGCAGCGGCGAGCTGCCGATCGGCACCGGCGACGGCATCGCGTTTTCGGCAACCACCGACGACAAGAACAAGCCGCTCGACGGCCGCTGCGACATCGTGGTCAGCGGCGTGACGCCGGCGGCGCGGTTCTGGACGCTGACGCTGTTCGACCGCAAGGGCCACCTCGTCGCCAATTCGCTGCAGCGCTACGGCTTCACCAGCCAGGAGATCATGCGCGCCTCCGACGGCACGTTCGAGATCCACATCGCCTCGCGCTCGCGCGCCGGCAACTGGCTGCCGACCGGCGGCATCGAGCGCTACGCGCTGATGCTGCGCCTCTACGACACGCCGGTCGGGGTCGCGACCCGCACCCAGCGCGACGCGCCGATGCCCTCGATCGCAACGACGGGCTGTCCATGATCCGCGTGCTGTTCACCATCCTCGCAGGCGTGCTGCTCGGCGGCGTGGTGCATCTCGTCAGCGTGCTGGCGCTGCCGCGCATCGCCTCGCAGGACGCCTATTCGCGGCTGACGCCGATGACCAAGCTCAACGAGGTGACGCAGCTGCCGCTGGCCGACCCGAGCAACTCGCCGATGCCGCTGATGGATCCGGCCTTCGCGGTGGCGATCTGCCGCTACGATCTCTCCACCGGGCCGCTCAAGCTCACGGTGCCGGTCAGCCAGGCCTATACGTCGGTGTCGTTCTACACCCGCAACGAGGTCGCCTATTACGCGATCAACGACCGCTCCGCCGGCAAGAAGGTGATCGAGCTCGACCTGATGACGGAAGCGCAGCACAACGAACTGCCGGAGGATGAGGAAGTCACCGCCGCCGACCGGCTGATCATCGACTCGCCGACCTCGACCGGCCTGATCCTGCTGAAGGCGCTGGCGCCGGAGCCCGGCCTGATGCCGCAGGCGCAGGCCTCGCTTGCGGCCTCCTCCTGCAAGCTGCAGGCCGAGCCCGTCGCGACGAAGCAGGAAGCACCGCCGCCGCTGCCCGCTCCGCCACCTGCGGCGCGCAACAAGCGCTAGCGCGCAGCCAGCGCGTGCCGGCCGCAACGGCAGGTCTCGTAGTCGACGGGATCGTGGCTGTTGACGATCGTGACATCAGAGCCATGCGCCGCCTTCAACTGGCGCAGCCGCTCCTGGTTCTTGATGCGCGTCGCGCGATCCATGTCGGCGCGGCGCTGGAACATGCCGAGCACCAGCGGGATCCGCGGCCTGGCATCGAGCTGCGCGTGGTGGAAATAGGCGTCGCCGGCGTGCAGCAGCCATTTGTCCTTGTCGCGCACCGCGATGCCGCAATGGCCGAGCGTGTGGCCCGGCAGCGGGATCATCAGAATATCCGGCTCGCGATCACCGAGCGCGCGCACCCCCTTGAAGCCGAACCAGTCCTCGCCATCGGCGCCATAGAACGCCCAGTCCGGCCCGTGCTTCCACTGCGCCGTGATGTAGCGGCCTTCCGGCGGCGCGACCTGATGCGTCACCGCCATGTCGTACTCTTTGCGATGAACATGCACCTTGGCCTTCGCAAAGTCCGGCACGCCGCCGGCATGGTCGCGATCGAGATGCGTCAGCAACAGATGCCGCACGTCGTCGGGCGAGAAGCCGAGCGCCTTGACCTGCTGCACCGCCGTCTCGGCCGGATCGAGCCGCGGCGTCGTCTGGCGCACCCATTTGCGGCCGAGCCGCGGCGGGTCGCCGATGTCGTCGAGCCCGATCCCGGTGTCGACCAGCACGAGGCCGTCATTGCTCTCCACGAGCAGGCAGTGACAGACCATCCGCGCCCGCTGGAAAATGCTGCCGCTGCCGTTCACGAGCCGCTTGCCGATCGGGCACATGGTGCCGGTGTTGAGATGGTGGATGCGCATGACCCTTCCTCTGCTGAATTCAGCACAGCCTTGCCACCTGCGTTTCCATAGGTAAAATATTGTCTCTCTATCGATACGATAGGAAAGGCCTATGGATATCCGCGAACTTCGCTATTTCGCCGCGGTCTACCGCGAGCGCAACCTGACCGCCGCGGCGAAGCGCTGCTTCATCTCGCAGCCGTCGATCTCGGCGGCGATCACCCATCTCGAGGCCGAGCTCGGCACCACGCTGTTCATCCGGCACAAGAAGGGCATGGCGCCGACGGAGTCGGCCGCGCAGTTTCACGGCGTCGCCCGCAGGATCATCGACGAGGCGGACGCGGCGCGAAACCTGTTTCGCAAACCCGTGACAAGGCAGCCGCTGACGCTCGGCCTGTTGCGCACGCTCGATCAGGCGCGGACGATCGCGCTACTGAAGCCGCTGACGGCCAACGCCGACCTCGCGCTTCGGCTGGTCGCCGCCAATGAGAAGGCCGACGCGCGGATCGTCGCCAAGACCATGATCAACGCCGGCGAGCACTTCATCCCGCTCTGGAGCGAACGCTACGTCGCGGCATTGCCGCCGTCGCATCCACTGACCCTCAAAGAGACGCTCCGGACCACCGACTTCGCAGGCGTTCCGATGATCGATCGCTGCCATTGCGAGCAGCAGGAGTTCTTCAAGCGCACCGCGCCGCCACGCAGGCCGGTGGCGATCGCGGAATCGGAGGAGTGGGCGATGGCGCTGGTCGCGGCCGGGGTCGGTGTTGCGATCGTTCCCGAAGGCGTGGCGCGCGGCAATCCGGATGTGGCGGTGCGTGCGATCGAAATCGACGTGACACGCCAAGTCGGCCTCACCTACCCCTCGGCGCACCCGCCCTCCGACGCGCTGAAGGAGTTCATTGCGAGCCTGCCGCGGCAGGCGAGCAGCCGCGGGGTCAAATCAGCGCGGAAAGCGAAGCGGGCCTAGCCCTTCGTCACGACGGCCTGACCGGTGACCGGACCTGAGACGAGCGGCGCATTGGCGGTGAGCCGGGCGAGCTCGTTGATCTGGCGTTCGGCGTCGGCGGCCATGCCGTCAGGCGCCTGGATCACCAGCCGCTCCAGCGCCCAGCGATAGGACGAGATCCGCCGCTCCAGGCTCTGCTGGACCCATTGCACGATCAGCGTGTTCTCTTCCATCCGCGCCACCGCGTCGGCCTTCTCGCGCGGCGACACGTCGGCGATCATCTTCAGGCTGGCACTGCGCTTGCGATCCAGCTCGATCACCTGGATCGCGGTGGCGAAGAACGGCTCGAAGCGCGTGATGTCGTCGCGGACCTGGTCGATCAGCAGCGAATAGCGCGAGGCGAACGAGCGATGCGGCTCGTCGATCAGATTGCGGCCATACGCCGTGCGATCGAACACGACCTTCTGCCGCCACGGCGAAGGCAACGGCTGGTAATCGCCGAACACGCTCTTCCACGCCGGTCGCGACAGCGGCGGCTCGATGAACTGATAAGCGAGATCGCGCAGCTGACGTTCGTGTTCAGTGAGCTGGAATTGCGAGGCGTTCTTGCCGACGCTGCCGGTCGCTTCGGCACCCATCCAGCGATGCATGTCGTCGTTGCGGAAGTCGGCGCGGGTGCGGCCGAAGTCGCCGCCGCTACAGCCCGCAAGCGCCGAGCCCGCAAGCAGCAGGATCAGCACCGGGAATGACCGCCGAGCGGCGGTCCGCTGCGCAAATTCCGGCATTGGATCAGGAGCGGCGTCGGCGACGACGGCCCTGCGCAGCGCCCTGCTCCGGCCCGCGACCTCCGCCGGTCTCCTCCGTCGTTCGCTCGATCCGCACGACGGGAAGGATCAGCACGGTCCCCATGCCTTCACCGGCAGCACCGACCATGCTCGGCCGCCGTGCAGCCGCATCCGCCGGAAACTCAACGATGGTGCCCATGTTCCGTTCTCTCTGGCCCCGCACGGACATGATTTGCCCCGCGCACGCCGAGTTAAGAACGCGTATGGTTAACGACATCTTAAGCCGCCGATACGGACGGTTACGGATGTGGCGCTGTGCCTTAATGGACACGCGCAAATTCGAGCGTTCGCCTTCACGGCTTGTTTTCCTTAACTGCGTCTTAAAGCAGCCTGCGTAGGCTCGCTGCCACAAGGTTTTCAAACCGAGTTCTTATTGGCAAGTCGCGTACGCCCGAGATGAGCGCAGCTCCGCTATTTCCTGGTTTCGATGGGCTGATGACGCTCTCCCGCCGCGAGGGAGTCGACATCCGCCCCACTTTGCTGCGCGTCCTGACTGACCTGTATGTGCAGGCGAGCGCACACTCCGCCGACGAAGAGCGCCAGTTCGTCGAGCTGACCTCGCGCCTGATCGACGAGGTCGACGACGCAACCCGCGCCGCCGTCCGCGCGCGACTTGCGATCTATCCGGCAACACCCGCCAGGATCATCGACAAGCTCGGGCTGCGCCGCACCGGTCCGGAGCAGCCGATGCCGGCTGCCGCGCCAATTCCCGCGCCCGCACCGTCCACGCTGCCCGCCAAGGTCCCTACCGAAGCCGAGCTGCGGATGGCCGCGAGCCTTGCGATGCGGCCAAACGATGCCGCCGAAATCTCCGACATGTTCTTTGCCGCCAGCGCGAAAGAACGCGCGCGGATCCTGCACAATCTGCAGGAGACGCCGCTGAAGGCCGCGGCGCGGATTCCGGCTGCCCGCGCCGCGCGCGCGATCCATATCCTGGAGATGGCGGCGTTTGCCGAGGATCTCGATAACTTCACGCTCGAGCTCGGCGAGGCGCTGATCCTGCCGTCGCGGATCGCCGCCGACGTCGTCAACGATCCCGGCGGCGAGCCGCTCGCCTGCGCGATGCGGGCGCTCGACGTGTCGAGCGCCGCATTCCAGCGGATCCTGATGTTCCTCAATCCGGAAGCCGGCTCGTCGGTCAACTACGTCTATCGGCTGTCACGGCTTTACGATCACCTCAGCGAGCGCTCGGCGCTGGTGATGCTGGCGGCGTGGCGTGGCTCGACCATGGCGGTGGCGCGCGCCAAGTATCGCTCGTCGCTCTATGACGACGAGCGCCATCGGGTCCGCGCAGCATCGGCGCAGACACGACCCGTCGTGCAACCCGGCAGCGCGCCCGGCATTCGCAACCAGAAGTCCGGAAGTTAGGCCTTCGCCAGATCGAGAAAGTGCCGCCCGGCGCGATCTTCGGTCTCGACGATCCAGGCATCGGGATCGAAGCGGAGCTCTTTGGTCAATCGCTCCTCGACCGAAGGCTCGGACACCGGCTGCTGTGCGGTCGGCACGAACAGCCGCTCGGCCGGACGGCTGTCGTCATAGACCGTCTGCGGAGCCGGCGCATACAGCATCGCGTTGCCGTCCATCAGCGCCACCTTGACGAACACGGCGCCGGCTTCCTCGGCGCCCTTCTTGCGGATCGCGCCGAACACGCCTTCGGTCTGGCAGCGGCGCAGATACGCCGCGACCCATATGCTGGTTTTCAATCGCATGCGCCGACCTATAGGCCAGCGCCGCGGCCACGTCCAATTGTCACAGATGACATCACGCACGGGCGGGTTGACCGAACCAAGCCTCGCTCATATCCTTGCATCTGCGGTGCAAGCCGCGCCCGGGTCCACGGGAAGGGTTGAACCCACTTGCACCTCATATGCGGCCAACCAAGCCTTTGTGCAGCCGGTTTTGTGGACCGTCGGCGATGATGCACGGAGGTTTCCATGGACCGATCGCCCGCGCGATTGAATCTCGAACATCTGAAGAAGCAGGCCAAGGAGCTCATTCGCCTTTACCGGCGACAGGTCCCGGAGGCTTACGCCCGTTTCCGGCAGGCGCTTCCGGCTGCGGCCGGGCGCAGTGACGCTGAGATCGCCGCACTCGATCTGCGGCTCTACGACGCGCAGTCCTGCGTGGCGCGCGATCTCGGCTTCGCCTCTTGGCCGGACCTGCGGCGCTATGTCGAAGCCCAATTACCATCAGGCAAAAGCAAGGCCGACCGGGTGCGGCGGTGGCTGCAGCTGGTCTATGCCGCTGATGTCGACGGCACATCCGATCGCGCTCATCCGCGCGTCGCGGTGCGCATGCTCACCGAATATCCCGATCTTGTGGCCGACGATCCCTATCTCGCCTGCGCCGTCGGCGACGAGGAGACGATACGGCGCACCACAGCGCGTGATCCCACATGGGTCAACCGTCCCGGTGGTCCGTTGAAGCTGCCGCCGCTGGTTGCGGTCACGCATTCAAGCCTGCTGCAGATTCCGGAATTTCAGGCGCGGCTGCATCGCTGCGCGCGCCTGCTGCTTGAGGCCGGCGCCGATCCCGACCAGCATATCAGCAGCCGCTGGCCGCCCGGATCGCTCGACGCCCCCGATGACAGCAATCCGCTGTCGGCATTGTATGGCGCCGCCGGGCGCAATCACGATCTCGCGCTAACGAGACTGTTGCTCGAAGCAGGCGCCGATCCGAACGATAATGAATCGCTGTACCATTCGCTCGAAGGCTCTGTAACGACAGGCCTGCTGCTCGAGCACGGCGCGCGGATCGCGGGCACCAACGCGATGTACAAGGTGCTCGACGACGAGAACGTGCCGGGGCTCGCATTGCTGCTGAGCCACGGCGGTGACCCGAACGAGCCGGCCCGCAACGCGCCGTTGACGGACTGCGGATCGCCACTGATGTGGGCGATCCGGCGGCGGCGCTCGCGGAAGTGCATCGCGGCCCTGCTCGACGCCGGCGCAGATCCACGCATCACGACACCGGACGGTCTCAGCGCTTACCGCTACGCTTTGCAGTTTGGACTGGCCGAGGTCGCCGAGCTGCTGCGGCAGCGCACCGGCGACGAGACGCTGGCCGATGATGAGCGGTTCGTCGCGGCGTGCAGCAGCGGCAACGAGCGCGAGGCGCGGCGGATCCAGGCCGGCCGACCCGATCTTCCGGGCTCGCTTTCACCACAGCAGTTGCGGCTGCTTCCTGAGCTCGCCGCTGCGGGCGGCGACGATGCGGTGCGGCTGATGGTCAGGCTCGGTTGGCCCATCACAGTGCGCGGCGGCGATTGGGATGCGTCGGCGCTCAATCATGCGGTGTTCTGCGGCAATGCCGGGCGGACACGCTTCCTGCTCGAGCACGGCGCAGAGTGGACCGAGAAGCACGGCTTCGGCGACGACGCGTCCGGCTCGTTGTCCTGGGCGTCCTGCAATGAACCGGTCAGTGGCGGTGATTGGGCCGGCTGCGCGCAGGCCCTGCTCGATCACGGCATGCCGCGCGCCATTCCGGATCGCGACGACCCGGAATGGGTGCTGCTGGCCGGCCGCAGAAAACTGTTCTCCGACGAGGTCAGGGACGTTCTGCTGGGCGAAGCTGTCTGACGGCACATCAATGCGTCGATGAAGCACGTGCGTGGCCGGGCAAAGCCCGGCCATCGCAGGGACGACGACGCCTAGTCGATCGCGTGCCCGATCATCGTGCTGAGTTCGTGCACGAGGCGATCGGACATCTGCCCGGTCACCGGCAGCTTGCGCGCGCGCTCGAATTTCGCGATCGCATGCTGGGTATCGGCGCCGATCGTGCCGGTCGGCTTGAGCTGGCCATAGCCATATTCGGTCAGCGTCCGCTGGACCGCGGCGATGCGTTTTCCGGCCGGGCTCAGATGCTGGGTCGGGATCGGCGCCGGCGGACGAATGACGCTGGACGGCGCGGCGGCCGGGGACGGTGCGGTGGCCGGCGGCGCGGCCGTCGACTTCATCACCAGGCTGGCCATCGGATCGACCGGCTTCGCTTCAACCGGTTTGGGCTCCACCGGCTTGGCTTCGACGGACCTGGTCTCGGCCGGCTTGGTCTCCACGGGTTTCACCTCGACCGGCTTGGTCGGCTCCGTGGCGGCAGCCTCGGCCGGACGCGGGCGCGGCAGCGGGCTGGTGGCCGCGGCAGCCGGGGCCGGCGGCGGCAGCGTCACGACCGAACCGCCGAACATCGGCGACGGATGACGGCCAGCCTGCAGGAACAGCGCATTGATCAGGATCGCAACAATCGCAGACAGGGCCAGCACGCCCGCAACCAGATCCTTCGGACTGTGCAGCAGCAGGCGCAGGACGAGGCCACGTTCCTCCTCGGCCGCGATGGCCACTGCCTTGGCACCGCGGCGACGGCGCGGCGTTTCGTCGTCATCCAAAGTCTGTCTAGGCACTCTTCTTCACCTGTTGGGTTTGCTCTTGCAGTCCGGACCGCAGCGCGGGCTTCAGGGTCGAGACATTGCTGGACGGCTCGACCGCGGCCGGCGGGGTGAACGACAGCGGCAGCGCGACCGACACGACGGTGCCCTCGCCCACCTTGCTCTCCACATTCATCTCGCCGTTGTGCAGGCCAACTAGCCCCTTGACGATGGAAAGGCCAAGGCCGGTGCCTTCGTGGCGGCGCTGATAGGTCTTGCCGGCCTGGAAGAACGGATCGCCGATCCGCTTGAGGTCGTCGGCGGCGATGCCGACGCCGGTGTCGGAGACCCGCAGCAGCAGCCGCGATCCCTCGACGCCGGCCGACACAGTCACCTTGCCGCCGCGCTCGGTGAACTTGATCGCGTTGGAAACCAGATTGAGGACGATCTGCTTGAACGCACGCGAATCGCCATTCACGATCGGCAGGTCGTCGGGCACCCGGGTGACGAGGTCGACACCGCTCTCGCGCGCCTTCAGCGCCACCAGGTTGCAGCAATTGAGCAGCGCCGGCCGCGGCGCAAACGGCTCCGGCGAAATCTCGAAATTGCCGGACTCCATCTTCGACATGTCGAGGATGCCGTTGACGACCGACAGCAGATGCTGGCCGGAGTCGTTGATGAGCTGCGCGTATTCCTTGCGGCGGGCCGCGTCGAGGCCGAGCACGTCTTCCTGCGCGATCATCTCGGAGAAGCCGATGATGGCGTTGAGCGGGGTCCGCAGCTCGTGGCTCATGGTGGCGAGGAACCGCGTCTTCGATGCATCGGCCTGCTCGGCCGTATGGCGCGCCTGTTCGAGCGCCTGTTCCTGCACCTTGCGATCGGTCACGTCGCGGATCACGGCGACCACCTCGGCATCGGCGGCGGCCTGCTCGAGCGAGCGGCAGCGCATTTCGACCCAGATGAATTCGGCGGCAGCCTCGCCACGCGCGCCGTCGCGGCGCACCCGGAACTCGACGCTGCGGGACTCGCCGCGCGCGGCGTCCGACAACGCGGTGAGATAGGCCGGGCGATCGGCGACGTGAACGCGGTCGAACAGGCCGTGGCCGGACAGCCGCGATGCCGGCACGCCGAGCATGACCTCGACCGCAGGCGAAATGAAGCGCACCGCGCCGTTGCGGCTGTGCCGCGACAGCACGTCGCTCATGTTATGGGCGAGCAGCCGGTAGCGCTCTTCCTCGACATAGAGCAGCGCCACGCTGGTACGCGCCAGCGACTCCGCGCCGAAGGCAAGCCCGGCCGCATAGAAGATCGCCGACACGACGCCGAACCCGACCAGCGAGCTGTTCAAGACAACCGCGGGATCGACCACCGGCAGCACGTGGTAATGGCCAAGCACGCTCAGCAGCGCCGCGCAGATCATCGCCAGCGCGAAGGCAAACGCCACCACGCGCCGCGACGCCGACAGCGCCGCTTCGATCGGAATCACGACGAGCCACACCGCGGCGAACGATGCGATGCCGCCGGTGGACGCTGCGATCATCATCACGAGACCGGCGAGCGCCAGCGACGACAGCACATGCGCGCCTTCATAGCGGCCGGTGCGCGACAGGAACCAGGACAGCAGGATCGGCGAGATCAGCCAGGCGAAGGCTGCGACCTCGATCGCCGTCGGCGCCCCGCGCATCGCCAGAAACGCAGGAAACGATGCCAGCGCCGCCAGACTGCCGAGCAGCCGCGGCGCCATGAAGGCACGATGGCGCGCACGCGTCAGCGCATCATATTGCGCCGACGGATGCAGCAGCGCATCCAGGCAATCGCGGATCAGACTCAAACTACTCACAGCACTCGCGCTTCGGCTTAATCGTCAGACAGACGCGCCGGAACGCCTCCTTTGTGATTGCAGGCCAACGTGTCAGAGCGAACTTAAGCGAACGCTAAGGCGGGGCGGCCTGCTGCCAAACACCGTGCATTGGCGAGGCTTCGATGCTGTCATTCACCGGTCATTTGTCGGGGATGGTGAACGGCTGGTTTCCGGGTGCGACAAACTATGGTTTCGAAATGGTGGACACGGCGCAGTATGCCGATTTGGCAACCGTCAGCCGCCATCAATCGAAAATTTACGGCGAATCGATTCAGGCGAAATTTCCGCGATTTTTCGGCAGATTTGCTTCAATGCAGATACTTCCGATTTATCGACCGATGCTAACGGTGAGGGCAATAGCGGCATCGACCGCGCAAGAAGCAAAAGACAAGATAGACGACCGGGATCGCGCCATGTTCTTCCTGCTGCGTTTGGCATTCTGGCTCGGGCTTGTGCTCGTGCTGCTGCCGAGAGACAAAACCCCTGAAGCGGACAAGGCGCCGCAGATCAGCGCATCGGACGCGGTGTCGGCCGCGACGGCGACGATCAACGACATGGGCCAGTTCTGCAAGCGCCAGCCTTCCGCCTGCGAAGTCGGCGGCCAGGCCGCGACCGCGATCGGCCAGCGTGCGACCGATGGCGCGCGCAAGCTCTACCAGATCATCACCGACAAGAAGCCGCCCGACCACACCGGCTCGATCGGCAAGGACGATACCGACCCGGGCGCATCGCGCGACACGCTGACGGCGGACGATCAGATGATTGAATTCCGCCTGCCGCCGATGCCGTAGGCGTCAATCAAGCGCCTTCACGCGAGGCGGTTGCCGGTTCGCGTGAGGAAAACGCGGCAAAAACGACCGGGAACCGGTTCCATTTTCGTCGCTTTCGTGGCCCGCCTTCCTATATAAGCCGTTGAGAATAGGACGCGGGCCACGATGACGACGATCGACGAAATCAGGGACAATTTTGCGCTGCTGGACGAGTGGGACGACCGTTACCGCTACGTCATCGAGCTCGGCCGCACGCTGGAGCCGTTGTCGGAGGCGGAACACTCGGCCGAGAACAAGGTGCAGGGTTGCGTCAGCCAGGTCTGGCTGTCGAAGCGGATCGATCGCGATGCCAATGGCGAACCGCGCCTGAGCTATGTCGGCGACAGCGACGCCCACATCGTGCGCGGCTTGGTCGCGATCGTGCTGACGCTGTTTTCCGGGCACACGCCGAAGCAGATCCTGGCCACCGATGCGCTCGCGCTGTTCGACGAGTTCGGCTTCCGCGACCATCTGACGCCGCAGCGCTCGAATGGCCTCCGCTCGATGGTCGATCGCATCCGCAACGACGCGCGCGAGGCGCTGGCGTCCGCCTAGAGCCTTTTCCGTTCCGATAGAATCGGAACGGGGCTCTTGATTCTTGTTTGACGCATTTTCTTCACGCGAACCGGTATCCACTTCGCTCGAAAATGCTCTGAGCCCTTACTTCCGCTTCCGCGCCTGCTGGCCAAGTCCCATCTTCTTGGCGAGTTGCGAGCGTGCCACCGCATAGTTCGGCGCCACCATCGGATAGTCGGCCGGCAAGCCCCATTTGTCGCGATATTGCTCCGGCGTCATGTTGTACTGCGTGCGCAGATGGCGCTTGAGCGACTTGAAGCGCTTGCCGTCTTCGAGACACACCAGATATTCCGGTGTGATCGACTTCTTCATCGACACCGCCGGCTTGGCCGGCTCGCTCGGCGTGTCGGCACGGCCGCTCGACACCCGCAGCAGCGCCGCGTGGACCTGGCTGATCAGGCTCGGAATATCCGAGGCCGGCGTCGGATTGTTGCTGAGATAGGCCGAAACGATGTTTGCGGTCAGCTCGACCGGCGTTTTGCCTGACGTATCGGACATGACTCAATCTTCCCCGTGCTATCGACGGCCCCGGCGCCCACCGGACAGTATCCACGTGCAGCAATACATCAATGGAATTGCGTACTACTTTGCGAATATGAGCGGATTGCAGCAAAGCTGACAAGAACGGCCGTATTTTTCCGGGCTCGAACCCGCCGCTCGCAAGTATTGATGTGGACCCTAAGGCCGCTGCTCCAGATGCGACCTGAGCTCGTCGATCGAGGTAAACCGCATCATGCCCTCCGGCATCTGCGCCTCGATCGATCCGTCCGAATACAGCGAATAGGCCATGCCGTCGACGACGCCCGATTTGAGCACGGTCACCGGCGGCTGCTCCTGGGGCGGCGGCGGGTGGCCTGACGACGGCGCCGCGCCGGCTGACTGGGTCTCTCCGAAGGCGGACGGCCGGGGCGTACGCCGTGGGGCGACATCGACCGACCGTGGCCGTTCGGCCTTCGGCCAGGCATCGTCGAACGTTGCCGGTGCGGGCTCGGCCGCTGCGGCCGGACCTGGACGCAGCTCCGGCGATAACAGATCCGGCGTCAGCGGCTCGGCCGTGCGGCCCTGGGCCCGCTCGCGTTCCTTCCGCGAGGACGAAAACAACAGGTTGCGCCGCTTGGGCGTGGCTTCGCCCTCCGGGGGCGCTCCACCCGGCACCGGCGGCGGCGCCTCGCCCGGCGTGCCACGCGAGGCGATTTCGTCGTGCCAGGGCGGCGGCGCCGTGGACGTGGATGACGGGGCCAGCGGCGGAGGCGCGGCAACCTTGGGCTCACGCGGCGGTGGGAAAACCGGATCCTCAGGGCCATTGCGCGGGGAAGTTGCAGACGGCAACGGAACCTCGGCCCGAGCGCCTGCGGCCAAGGGATCGAGCCGTCTAGCGATGACCTTGAGTTCCCGAAGGATCGCGGCGAGCGCCAGCACGATCGCGCCGGTGCAGACGCCGGTCACGCCTGTCGTGATCAACGCGCCGCCGACGCTGAATTCCTTGTAGGGGATTCCCAAGCCGATCGCCGCCAAGCCCGCCACAACCAGGCCCACGCCGACGACCAACAGACCAATCATCATCGAACTAACCCCCGGGAGACCCAACCGAAAATCGGCGCGGGCCACCAACGCCACGATACCGTCATATTGCCCACACCGCCAACCGCCAATTGTAGACGGAGTTCCCTAACATCCCGCTTAACAGGGCCCGAAGCGCGGTTCCGTCGCTGTTGCAGCCACGTTCAGGAAAGCGCCGCCCGTAGATTTACTGGCTACGAATTGCTGCCAATATATTGCAATGCATCTGGGAAATTACGCCACAATTACCAATTACTCGGAAGCGGAACTGCGCTATGGATGCCGGGGAATGAGGCCCTAAAGCGCCAAACTGGGCCACAGGCACGCCGGTATCACTAGCTATGTCATCGATTACGACGTCTGCCCTCGAGGCGCCTGCGCGGCGCTCGGTGGAGAAGACCTGCGACGATCTCGCATTCCTCGTCCTCGGCGTGGTCGCCGTGGTCGCCGGGCTAACATTCCGCGATTACGGTCTGGGCTGGGACGACTACACCCACGCTGAATACGCCGACCTGCTGCTGCGCATGTTCGGGTCCGGGTTCAAGGACACCGGCGCGCTGTCCTTCGCCAATCTCTATATGTACGGCGGCGGCTTCGATATGGCCGCGGCGTTGCTGCACAAGGTCATCCCGCTCGAATTGTTCGAGACGCGCCGCCTGCTGGGCGCGATCGTCGGCGTGATCGGGCTTGCCGTAACCTGGCGCCTGGCGCGCCGCGTCGGTGGCCCGCTGGCGGGACTGGCGGCCCTGCTGCTGCTCGCGCTGTGCCCGACCTTCTACGGTCACATGTTCATGAATCCGAAGGATGCACCGTTCGCCGTCGCGATGGTGGTCCTGATCATGGGGCTCGTCCGCCTGATCGAGGAATATCCGGCGCCCTCGCCGCGCACGATCCTGCTCGTAGGCCTCGGCGCTGGCCTGTCGATCGGCTGCCGCGTCCTTGGCGGCCTCGCTTTGATCTACGCAGTGGTCGGCTTCATCCCGCTCTGGATCGAGGAACTCCGCACACAAGGCCCGCGCGAGGCGACGCACCGCTTTGCCCATGTCATCTATGTTCTGCTGCCGGGTCTTATTCTCGGTTATCTCGTGATGGGCCTGATCTGGCCGTGGTCGATCATGGAGCCCGGGCATCCGCTGGAAGCGGTGACCTATTTCTCGCACTTCTTCGAGAAGCCGTGGAAGGAGATGTTCGACGGCGCGCTGGTCTCGGTGCCGGACATGCCGTGGTCCTATTTGCCGACGCTGTTCGCGCTGCAGCTTCCCGAAGTGATGCTGGTGCTGCTGACCGCGGCCGTCATCACCACCTTCATGTCGCTGTCGCGCATCGATGTGACCGCGAAGCGCAAGTCTATCATGCTGATGCTGACGCTGGCGGCGACGCTGCCGCTGGTGATCGCAATGGTGAAGCGGCCGGCGCTCTACAACGGCATCCGCCACTTCATCTTCGTGATCCCGCCGATGGCGGTGCTTGGCGGCGTCGCCTTCGCCCGCGGCATGGACTGGCTCGGCGAGAACCGCCGCGCCTGGCAGCCCGCGGCGCTCGCCGTGTTCGCGTTCGGCCTGCTGCTGCCGCTCAGCGAAATGATCCGCTTGCATCCGTATCAGTACACGCACTTTAACCACATCGCCGGCACGGTGCGGACCGCTGACAATTTCTTCATGCTGGACTATTGGGGCCTGGCGCTGAAGCAGGCATCCGACGGGCTGCGCGAGCAGCTGGCGGAGCGGCAGGAAGTGCCGCCGCAGCACCGCAAGTGGAAGGTCGCGGTGTGCGGACCGCAGCGCCCCGCGCAGGTCGCGCTCGGACCCGACTTCACGATCGGCTGGGACAGCCATGCTGCCGATTTCGCGATGACGCTCGGCGAGTTCTACTGCAAGGGCCTGGCCGCACCGGTGATGGTCGAGATCAAGCGCGACGACGTCGTGTTCGCCCGCGTCTACGATATCCGCGGCCGCAGCATTTCAAGCCTGCTCGCGATCCCTGCGCCCTAAAGCGTTTTCGAACGAAGTCGACGCCGGTTCGCGTCAATCGGAGCTGAAAATGCTCTCGCACATCGCGGCCTTGGAAGATCGATCCTGCGGCTGCCCACTGACCGTCGCCGTTCGGATCGTGGGCCGCATGCCGGCATGACTGTCACGCCGGTATGCTGCCTTGCTGCGCTCCGGCGGCGGCGCTAGGCTCAGCCCAAGCAACAGCCATCAACGGAGCAATCGGCCATGTCGCCAGCGGAAGCGCGCCTGAAGGAAGTGCCATCGGATATCAGTGCGGCGGAATGGGAGCAGCGGATCAATCTCGCCGCCTGCTATCGGCTGGTCGCGCTCTACGGCTGGGACGATCTAGTCGACACCCACATTTCGGCCCGGGTGCCCGGACCCGAGCATCACTTCCTGATCAACCCGTACGGGTTGATGTTCGACGAGATCACCGCCTCGAGCCTGGTCAAGGTCGACCTCGACGGCAACCAGCTCTCGAAGAGCGACTACAGCATCAACCCGGCCGGCTTCACCATCCATTCGGCGATCCACGAGGTGCGCGAGGACGCCGGCTGCGTGCTCCATCTGCACACGGTCGACGGCACCGCGGTGTCGAGCGGCCCCGATGGGTTGCTGCCGCTGAACCAGACCGCGCAGCTCGTTACCCACGACCTCGCCTATCACGACTATGAAGGCATCGCGCTCGATCACGACGAGCGCCCGCGCCTGCAGCGCGATCTCGGCACCAAGAACCACATGCTGCTGCGCAATCACGGCACGCTGACGGTCGGCCGCTCGGTCGCCTCCGCCTTCGAGCGGATGTACCATCTGGAACGCGCCTGCTCGATGCAGGTGGCGACCCGCGCGCTCGGCGGAAGCGTCTATCCGGTCGACCAGCACGCGATCGACAAGAACACCGAGCTGCTGTCCAACCCGGATCGCGCCGAGCTGCGCTCGACGCAGCTGGTCTGGCCGCCGCTGCTGCGCAAACTCGACCGCGTCAATCCCGGCTACCGTGATTGAAATTTCACAATCTTCGGGTAAGCTGGCCGCCAACACCCTCTACACGACCTGAATCAAAACGCCGCCCAATTCCGGGCGGCGTTTTTGCGTTCGCGCCTCGCGCTACTTGGCGTCGGCGAAGGCGGCGAGAATCCGCGCCCAGGAGCGGATGCCCTTTTGGTAGCTCTTGAGGTCGTACTTCTCGTTCGGCGAATGGATGTTGTCGTCGTCGAGCCCGAAGCCGACCAGCACGCTGTCGAGGCCGAGCGTGCGCTTGAAGTCGGCGACGATCGGGATCGAGGCGCCGGAGCCGACCAGCAGCGCCTCCTTGCCCCATTCGTCGGTCAGCGCGCGGCGGGCGGCGGCCAGCGGTTTCATGTTCCAGTCGAGCGCGATCGCCGGCGCAGAGGAATGATCGATGAACTCGGCCTTGCAATCCGCCGGCAGGCGCGCCGTCACGTAATCGCGGAACGCCTGACGGATCTTCTCGGGATCCTGCCCCTCGACCAGGCGGAACGAGACCTTCGCCGACGCCTCCGCCGGGATCACCGTCTTCGAGCCCTCGCCGGTATAGCCGCCGACGATGCCGTTGATGTCGCAGGTCGGACGCGAGGAGACCTGCTCGATCAGGAGCCGATCCTTCTCGCCGGCCGGCACCGAAAGGCCGATCGGCTTGAGGAAGCTGTCCGCCGTCAGATTGAGCTGCTTCCACTGCGCCAGGATGTCCGGCGGCAGATCCTTCACGCCGTCATAGAAGCCGGGGATGGTGATGTGGCCGTTCTCGTCGTGCAGGCCGCCGAGGATCCGCGTCAGCACGCGGATCGGATTCTGCGCGCCGCCGCCGAACACGCCGGAATGCAGGTCGCGATTGGCGGCCTTGATCTTAACCTCGTCGTAGACCAGGCCGCGCAGCGAGGTCGTGATCGCGGGCGTGTTCGGATCCCACATGCCGGTATCGCAGACCAGCGCGAAGTCCGCCTTGAGCTCGGCCTTGTTGGCCTCGAGGAACGGCACGAAATTCTTCGAGCCGATCTCCTCCTCGCCCTCGATGACGATGGTGATGTCGATCGGCAGCGACCCCGTCACCGCCTTCCAGGCCCGGCACGCCTCGACGAAGGTCATCAGCTGTCCCTTGTCGTCCTCGGCGCCGCGCGCGACGATGATCTTGCGCCCGTCGACGTGGTCGGTCACCACGGGCTCGAACGGCGGACGGTGCCAGAGATTCAAGGGATCGACCGGCTGCACGTCGTAGTGGCCGTAAAACAGCACATGGGGGCGCCCGTCGGTCGCGCCGTTCAGCTTGCCGACCACGGCCGGATGGCCGGCGGTCGGGCGCACCTCGGTCTTGAAGCCGAGGGTTGCGATATCCTTGGCGAGGTGATCGGCAGCCGCCTTGCAGTCGTTGGCAAAGGCCGGATCGGCCGAGATCGATTTGATCCGCAGCAGCGTGAACAGCCGCTCGAGACTGTTGTCGAAATCGGCGTCGATACGGTCGAGGACGGGC
Source organism: Bradyrhizobium sp. ma5 (assembly GCF_042258955.1). Lineage (NCBI taxonomy): Bacteria > Pseudomonadati > Pseudomonadota > Alphaproteobacteria > Hyphomicrobiales > Nitrobacteraceae > Bradyrhizobium > Bradyrhizobium sp. ma5. Next base: position 3,122,666 of record NZ_CP170156.1, on the reverse strand, counting down.
TGCAGCTTGGCGTTGGACATCGCTCATATCCTTTTTGTTTGGACATTGCCGACGTTGTAGCGCGCCGGCCGCCGGAGGCAAAGTCGGTCGCCCGTTCCGGCCGGATGATCGCGATGCTACCTGCGCAGGATTCCGCCGAGCGCGCCGCGCACCAATGCGCGACCGATGGAGCCGCCGACCGAACCACCGACCGATTTGCCGAGATCTGCGACCACGCCGCCGACCACCTTGTCGGTCACCGAGCGCGTAACGTTGCGCGCGATCACCTGTCCGGTCGAGAGCCGGCCGCGCTTGACATTGGTGCCGAAGATCGTGGCGGCAATGGCCCCGATCTGGCCGAGGATACCGCCGCCTTCGCCAGGCGCACCGTCTGCGGGCGTCGCCGTGCCGGCGAGACGCTTCTGGATGATCTCGTAGGCGGACTCGGCGTCGATCGCGGTGTCGTATTTGCCCTTCACCGGGCTCGCATCCATGATCGCCTTGCGTTCCTCCGGCGTGATCGGCCCGATCCGCGCCGACGGCGGGCGCACCATGACGCGCTCGACCATCGACGGCGTGCCGCCGCCCTCGAGGAACGAGACCAGCGCCTCGCCCTTGGCGAGCTCCATGATCACCCGCGCGGTATCGAGCTTCGGATTGGGCCGGAAGGTCTGCGCGGCGGCGGCAACCGCCTTCTGGTCGCGCGGCGTGAAGGCGCGCAGCGCGTGCTGCACACGGTTGCCGAGCTGCGCCAGCACCTTGTCCGGCACGTCGATCGGATTCTGCGTGACGAAATAGACGCCGACGCCCTTGGAGCGGATCAGCCGCACCACCTGCTCGATCTTGTCCATCAGCGCCTTCGGCGCGTCGGTGAACAGCAGATGCGCCTCGTCGAAGAAGAAAACCAGCTTCGGCTTCGGCAGGTCGCCGGCCTCCGGCAATTCTTCGAACAGTTCCGAGAGCATCCAGAGCAGGAAGGTGGCGTAAAGCCGCGGGCTCTGCATCAACTTGTCGGCGACGAGGATATTAACCATGCCGCGGCCGTCGCGGTCGGTCCGCATGAAATCCTTCAGCGTCAGCGCGGGCTCGCCGAAGAACTTCGCGCCGCCCTGGTTCTCGAGCACCAGAAGCTGGCGCTGGATCGTTCCGACCGTCGCCTTGGACACGTTGCCGTAGCTCTGCGCGGCCTTGCGGATCGACGCCAGCGGATCTTCGCCGTCGTCTGCACCCTTCTTGCTGCTGTCGGGCGCGATCGCATCCAGCAGGGCGCGCAGATCCTTCATGTCGATCAGCGCGAGGCCATTCTCGTCGGCGACCCGGAAGGCGACGTTGAGCACACCTTCCTGCACGTCGTTCAGATCGAGCATTCGCGACAGCAACAGCGGGCCCATCTCGGTGACGGTGGCGCGCACCGGATGACCCTGCTCGCCGAACACGTCCCAGAACACGGTCGAGAATTGATCGGGCTGGAAGGTCAGGCCCATTTGCTGGGCGCGCTTCACGATAAAGTCTTTGGCCTCGCCGACCTCGGAGATACCGGAGAGATCGCCCTTGATGTCGGCTGCGAAAACCGGAACGCCGGCGCGCGCAAATCCTTCAGCCATGACTTGAAGCGAGACGGTCTTGCCGGTTCCGGTTGCACCGGTGACGAGGCCATGCCGGTTGGCCAGCGCCAGCGTCAACCAGGCTGTCTCCTCACCCTTGCCGATAAAAATCTTCTCGTCGGTATCGGCCAACTTGTTGTCGGAGGTCGCCATCGCTTCGCCTCTTCGCGCAGATTTAGATCGTTTCGATCATCACACCCGGTTCAATAGCGAACCAGTGCCATCATATTGCATCTTGCCGGTCGATTGAAACCGTCAGCGCGAGCTGACGTATATTGTCGCGCCACTGGTTCCTCATATTTTATTCCCGGCGAAGTGACGAAAGGCATTGCGCATTGCGACAAGATGGTGTGAATCCGCCGCTCACTCTTGCAACGAGGCCACAGTCACAGCGCGATTGAAAAAGAAAACCAACTGAAATGCGCGGATCGCTTGTATTTCGTGACACAGGCGCTCAAGATAAATCCTTAAGAACGATCCGGCAAAGTCCGGTTGAGGCGGGGCAAGATGGACGAATTGGTTGGACAGCTGGCCGCGAAGGCCGGCATCGATGGCGCTGTCGCTGAAAAAACCATCGGCATCGTTCTGGGTTTCCTCCGTAACGAGGGACCGTCCGACAAAGTCCAGGCTCTGATCGACCAAATCCCCGGCGCCGAAGCGGCAATCGCCGCCTCCAACAACAGCGGTGGTTTATCGCGGTTGATGGGCGGCGGCCTGATGGCTGTCGGCACCCGGCTGATGGCGCTTGGCCTGAGCATGGGTGAAATTCAGAACGTCGCGCGTGAACTTTTCAGGTTCGGCCGCGACAAAATCGGAGCGGATCAAATGGGCGAGATCATCTCGGGGACGCCGGGCCTCAGCCAGTTCGCCTGAAGCACTTTCCGAACGCCCCTGCGCGCGCTTCCTTCTACCTGTTACCTGCATACGAGTATCATGACATACCCCCTCTCCGAGATCGAAGGCCTGTCCGCCTATTGCGCCACCAAACTGAAATCGCAGGGTATCCGCACGACCGACGCACTGCTTGAAGCCGCCCGCACCGTCAAGGGACGCAAGGCGCTCGCCGCCAAGACCGGGATCAGCGAACAACAATTGCTCGAATGGGCCAACATCTCCGACTACATGCGGATTCCCGGCATGGGCAAGGCGAAGGTCGGGCTGGTCCGCGCCGCCGGCGTCACCACCGTGCGGGAGCTCGCGCAGCGCAACCCGTCGCGTCTGGCGCAGAGCATGAAGGACGCCAATGTGCGGCGTAAGCTCGTCCGCGTGATGCCGTCAGAGAAATCGGTCGAGCTGCTGATCGAACAGGCACGCAAGCTGCCGCTCAAGATCACCTATTAGCATCACTATTAGCCTGCCTTAACCGCACCCGCGGCCACCCGCGCCAGCCATCATCGCGACACCTTGACTTGCCGCTGCGGGCAGCGCAAAGCCACCGCATGATGGCGAGCAAGCCCATAGCATCGGCGGTGACCGGCCCGGCCGTATCGGCGGTGCTGCCGGCGCTGCTGTCGCGGCCCTATCCGGCGGTGATGGGTATCTTGAACGTCACGCCGGACTCGTTCTCCGACGGCGGCCAGTTCATCGCGCCCGAACAGGCGCTGGCGCAGGCCCGCAGGCTGATCGCCGAGGGCGCCGACATCATCGACATCGGCGCGGAATCGACCCGCCCCTATGGCTCGCAGCCGGTCACCGCCGAGGCCGAAATGGCGCGGCTGAAGCCGGTGCTGACCGAGGTGGTCGCGCTCGGCGTGCCGGTCTCGATCGACAGCATGAAGTCGGAGGTCGTGGCCTGGGCGCTCGACCAGGGCGCTGCGATCACCAATGACGTCTGGGGCCTGCAACGCGATGCCGGCATGGCGCCGCTCGTCGCCGCGCGCGGCGTGCCCGTGATCATCATGCACAATCGCGAGCAGGCGGATCCCGCGATCGACATCATGCAGGACATCACGGCCTTCTTTGAACGCTCGCTCGAGATCGCAGCGCGCACCGGCATTGCCGACGACCGAATCGTGCTCGATCCCGGCATCGGCTTCGGCAAGACGCCGGAGCAGAGCATGATCGCACTGGCGCGGCTCGCCGAGCTCAATGCGTTCCGCCTGCCGGTGCTGGTCGGCGCCTCGCGCAAGCGTTTCATCAGCACGGTCGTGGCCTCCGAACCGCAACAGCGGATCGGCGGCTCGATCGCGGCGCATCTGATCGCTGCGCAGCATGGCGCCCGCATCATCCGTGCGCACGACGTCGCGGAAACCGTTCAGGCGCTGCGGGTGGCCGCGGCAATCGAGGGACAGCAATGACCGACACGATCTTCATCACCGGGATCGTCATCCATGCCCGTCATGGCGTGATGGAACATGAGACCGAAGTCGGGCAGCGCTTCGTCATCGACCTCGAGCTCTATACCGACCTCTCGGAATCCTCGCGCACCGACCGCCTCTCCGACACGGTGTCCTATTCCAACGTGGTGGCGACCGCGACATCGGCATTCAAGAACACCAACTACAAGCTGCTGGAGCGCGCCGCCGGCGCGGTGGCCGATGACATCTTGGCGAGCTTCCCGCGCGTGAGGGCGGTCAAGGTCACCGTGCACAAGCCGCATGCGCCGATCGCCGCGATCTTCGACGATGTCGGCGTGGTGCTGACCCGCTCGCGGCATCCGCCGCCGCACGGTTGAACCGATGGCTGATGTCCTGATCGCACTCGGCGGCAATGTCGGCGACGTCCGCACGACGTTTAGCAAGGCGATCGCCAATATCTGCGGCATGACGCAAGCGGCGCTCGTGGCGCGCTCGTCGGACTATTCGACGCCGCCCTGGGGCGAGCAGCAGCAGGACAGCTTCACCAATGCCTGCATCGAGATCGACACCAGCCTCGACCCGCACGCGCTGCTGTTCACGCTGCACAAGATCGAAAGCAAATTCGGCCGCGACCGCAAGAACGAGCAGCGCTGGGGGCCGCGCACCCTCGACCTCGACCTGATCGCCTATGACGACGTCACACTCGACAAGCCGGAACTGACGCTGCCGCACCCGCGTTTGTTCGAGCGCGCCTTCGTGCTGGTGCCGCTGGCCGAGATCGTTCCCGACCGCGTCATCGCCGGGCGCCGCGTCGCGGATGCGCTGGCTGGGGTCTCGACCGACGGTATTTTCCGTCTAGCGGACCTCGATTAAAAGCCGCACGAGCGCAAACAACCGTTTGGCTTGGCCGCCCGCCCGTGGCAATTTCCGGCCAAATCAAGGGGGCCCCCGTCGCGGGGCCGATGAAGGACGATTTGGGCGGATGACGACCTCGACTGACGATTTGGCTCTGGCTTCGGATTTTGCTGCTGCGACCTATGACGACTGGCGCAAGCTGGTCGACGGCGTGCTGAAGGGCGCGCCGTTCGAGAAGCTGGTCGGCAAGACCTATGACGGCCTGAGGATCGATCCGATCTATCGCCGCGCCACCAATCTGAGCCCGCTTCCCGGCCGCGCCGCCGCCACTCCCTGGCAGATCCTGCAACGGGTCGATCATCCCGACGCCGCGCAGGCCAATGCGCAGGCCTTGCAGGATCTCGAGAACGGAGCGACCGGCCTCGAATTCGAGTTCGCCGGCGGTCCCGGCGCGCGCGGCTTCGGTCTCACGGACGCCAGCAAGAAGACGCTGGCGCGGGCCTGCGGCGGCGTCCATCTCGATGCCGGCATCATGATCGCGCTCAACCCGGTGATCGGACGCGAGAACGCCGGCGAGACGTTTGCCGAGATGGTCGAGGCCCGCAAGCTCGATCCCGCCAAGCTCGACCTGCATTTCAATTACCAGGCGCTCAGCACGATTGCGGTACGAGGTGCAGCCGCCATCGCCTGGCCCAATTACGAAAAGTCGTTCGGCCAGGTCGTCAACGGCCTGATCAAGCGCGGCTTCAAGGGACCGTTCGTGCTGGCCGACGGCCGGCCGGTGCATGATGCCGGCGGCTCCGAGGTGCAGGAGCTCGCCTTCACGCTCGCGACCGCGCTCGCCTATCTGCGCATGCTGGAAAGCGCAGGGCTCGATCTCGATGCGGCGCGCGCAGCCATGTCGTTCCGGCTCAGCGCCGATGCCGACCAGTTCCTGACCATGGCAAAATTCCGCGCGCTGCGTCGTCTCTGGGCAAGGATCGAAGAGGCCTGCGGCCTCGCGCCGAAGCCGATCTTTGTCAATGCGCAGACCGCCTGGCGGATGTTGACCCAGCGCGACCCCAACGTGAACATGCTGCGCGCGACGATCGCGACCTTTGCGGCCGGGCTCGGCGGCGCCAATGCGATCACCGTGCTGCCGCACACGCTGGCGCTCGGCCTGCCGGACGATTTCGCCCGCCGCGTGGCGCGCAACACGCAACTCGTGCTGCTCGACGAATCCAACCTGGCCAAGGTTTCCGATCCCGCGGCAGGCGCCGGCGGCATCGAGACGCTGACCTCGCAGCTCTGCGAGGCGGCGTGGACGCTGTTCCAGGAGATCGAGAACGCCGGCGGCATCTTCACCGCGCTCGAGCAAGGACTGCTGCAACAGAAAGTCGCCGCGACACGAGCGCAGCGCGAAGCCAACGTGGCGAAGCGCCGCGACGTGCTGACCGGCGCCAGCGAATTCCCGAACCTGCACGAAGCGATCCTCGCAATCCTGGATGTGAAGCCGGCAGCGCCGGTGTCCGCGGCAGGAGCCAAGGTCAGATTCGATGCCCTCGCGCCGATGCGGCTCGCCGAACCGTTCGAGGCGTTGCGCGACAAGTCCGACGCCGCCTTGAAGGCGCGTGGCGCGCGGCCGAAAATCTTCCTCGCCAATCTCGGCACGCCAGCGGATTTCACGGCCCGCGCCACATTTGCAAAAAGCTTCTTCGAGACCGGCGGGATCGAGGCCATCGACAGCGAGGGCTTTGCCGACACCGCGGCGCTTGCCGCCGCCTTCAAGGCCTCAGGCGCCGCGATGGCGTGCCTTTGTTCCTCCGATAAGGTCTATGCCGTCAGCGCCCCTGAGGCCGCCAAGGCCCTTCACGGCGCCGGAGCAAGGCATATCTATCTGGCAGGGCGGCCCGGCGACCAGGAAGCGGCGCTGCGGGCGGCCGGCATCGGTGAGTTCGTCTTCGCCGGCGGCGACGCGCTGGCGACATTGCGCGACGCCTATCGGCGGATGGAGCAGGCATGACGGCAGAGGCACCAGCGAAACCCGTTCTGACCGGCGGTTGCCAGTGCGGCGCCGTGCGCTTTGCGGTGTCGGCGGCGCCGAACCGCGTCAGCATCTGTCATTGCCGGATGTGCCAAAAGGCCTCCGGCGCGCCGTTCGCCTCTTTCGCCGACATCAACAAAGAGGATTTCGCCTGGACCCGGGGCAAGCCGGCGGCGTTCAAATCCTCCTCGATCGCCGAGCGCGACTTCTGTGCCGCGTGTGGCACGCCGCTCAGCTTCCGGCGGATCGACGGTCCCCGCATCGAGATCATGACCGGCGCCTTCGACCGGCCCGACCGGGTGATCCCGACGCAGCAATTCGGAACCGAGTCCCGCCACGGCTGGGTGGTCGGCATCGCCAATCTCCCGAGCCAGACCACAATGCAGAATTACGGACCGGAGAAGATGGCAAGCATCGTCAGCCATCAGCATCCGGACCATGACTAAGGAATCCAAGGAATGACCCGCATTCCCAATTTCGCCGATGTCGCCTTCCAGCCCGTTGCCGCGGCGATGCCGGGCGCGAGCGCCGAACCCTGGCTGACGCCCGAGGGCATTCCGGTGAAGTCCGTCTACGGCGAGGCCGATCTGGAAGGCATCGACTTCCTCGAGACCTGGCCGGGCATCGCGCCCTATCTGCGCGGCCCCTACCCGACCATGTATGTCAACCAGCCCTGGACCATCCGGCAATATGCCGGCTTCTCCACGGCGGAGGATTCCAACGCCTTCTACCGCCGCAACCTTGCCGCCGGACAGAAGGGCCTGTCGGTCGCGTTCGACCTCGCCACCCATCGCGGCTATGACTCGGATCATCCGCGCGTCTCCGGCGACGTCGGCATGGCCGGTGTCGCGATCGATTCCATCTACGACATGCGCACGCTGTTCGCCGGCATTCCGCTCGACCAGATGAGCGTGTCGATGACGATGAACGGCGCGGTGCTGCCGATCCTCGCGCTGTTCGTCGCAGCCGCCGAGGAACAAGGCGTGCCACCGGAAAAACTGTCGGGCACCATTCAGAACGACATTCTGAAAGAGTTCATGGTGCGCAACACCTATATCTATCCGCCGACGCCCTCGATGCGGATCATCTCGGATATCTTCGCCTACACCTCGCAGCGGATGCCGAAATACAATTCGATCTCGATCTCCGGCTACCACATGCAGGAAGCCGGCGCGACGCAGGACCTCGAGCTCGCCTATACGCTGGCCGACGGCGTCGAATATCTGCGCGCCGGGCTTGCCGCGGGTCTCGACGTCGATCGTTTTGCCCCTCGCCTCTCTTTCTTCTGGGCGATAGGCATGAACTTCTTCATGGAAGTCGCCAAGATGCGCGCCGCACGGCTGCTGTGGGCCAAGCTGCTCAAGCAGTTCAACCCGAAGGACCCGCGCTCGCTCAGCTTGCGCACGCATTGCCAGACCTCGGGCTGGTCGCTGACCGCGCAGGACGTGTTCAACAATGTGATGCGCACCACCATCGAGGCGATGGCGGCAACCCAGGGCCACACCCAGTCGCTGCACACCAACGCGCTCGACGAAGCGCTGGCGCTGCCGACCGATTTCTCGGCGCGCATCGCCCGCAACACCCAGCTGTTCCTGCAGCAGGAGAGCGGCACCAACCGCATCATCGATCCCTGGGGCGGCTCGTACTATGTCGAGCGGCTGACCCAGGATCTCGCGGCAAAGGCCTGGGGTCACATCCAGGAGGTCGAGGAACTCGGCGGCATGGCCAAGGCGATCGAGGCCGGCGTGCCGAAGCTCAGAATCGAGGAAGCCTCCGCCAAGACGCAGGCCCGGATCGATGCCGGCCGCCAGGCGGTGATCGGCGTCAACAAGTTCAAGCCGGAGAACGAACGGCCGATCGACGTCTTGAAGGTGGAGAACTCCACCGTGCGGCGGCTCCAGATCGACAAACTGGCGCGGCTCAAGAAGGAGCGTAACCAGAAGGACGTCGATGCGGCGCTGGCCGCGTTGACCCGCTCGGCGGGCGAAGGCAACGGCAATCTGCTGGCGCTGGCGATCGACGCCGCGCGCGCAAAGGCCACCGTCGGCGAGATTTCAGACGCCATGGAAAAGGTGTTCGGCCGCCACCGTGCCGAGATCAAGTCCATCACCGGCGTCTACAAGCGAGAGGCAGCGGCGATGTCCAACAAGGTCGAAAAGGTGCAGGCGCTGATCGACGCCTTCGAAGAGGCCGAGGGCCGCCGCCCGCGCATCCTGGTCGCCAAGATCGGCCAGGACGGCCACGACCGCGGCCAGAAGGTGATCGCATCCGCCTTCGCCGATGTCGGCTTCGACGTCGATATCGGGCCGCTGTTCGCAACCGCCGACGAGGCCGCCCGGCAGGCGGTCGAGAACGACGTCCACATTCTCGGCGTCTCCTCGCTCGCAGCAGCGCATCTCACCGCGGTGCCGGAATTGAAGGCGGCGCTGAAGAAGCACGGCCGCGAGGACATCATGATCATCATCGGCGGCGTGGTGCCGCCGCAGGATTACGATGCGCTCTATGCCGCCGGCGCCGAGGCGATCTTCCCGCCGGGCACGGTGATCTCGGACGCCGCCGAGGAGCTGATCCACAAGCTCAACACGCGGCTCGGCCATAGCGCGGCGGCGGAGTAACGCTGCCGCCTTCGCCTCCCTCACTTGGAGTTTTCCATGCGCGCCGCTCGCTCGATGACGCCTGCCCGCATCATGGATCTTGCCGGCCTGCTGGCCTGCCTCTGCCTTCCTGCGCGCGCCGTCGATCCAAAGCCCGACGCCGCGATCAAGAATGCGAGCATAGAGGCCAACGTCTATCTCGACGACAAGATCAAGGCAGATAGCGCACTGGCGGCCGACTGCCTCGCCGAAGGCCGGAAGTGGATCGACAAGAACGCCGCGGAGGCAGCTTCCGCGCGCAAGGACGAGCCTGAGCTCTTCAAAGACCGCGGCGGCTATTCATTCGAGCGCAAATATTCAGTGCGCTCCGTCGTCGACGGCCGCTATGTCAGCGTGCTGCGTGACGATTACATGGACACGCTCGGCGCGCATCCGAACACCGACGTCAACACCATCCTGTGGGATACGACGGCGAAAAAGCGCATCAGCATCCGTCCCTTCTTCACCGAGACGGCGGACAACGGCCCGACTCTGACGGCGATGCGCAAGGCGATCGTCTCGGCGCTGAACGCCGAGAAGAAGCGGCGCGGCGCCGGCGAGACCGCAACCGCCGAGTGGTACAAGGAGCTGAAGCCGACCCTGCTCAAGATCGGCGCCGTGACGCTGGCGCCGTCGACCGAAGCCGGCAAGAGCTCCGGCCTCACCTTCCACTACCCGCCCTACGCCGTCGGCCCCTATGCTGAAGGCCAGTATGTCGTCTTCGTGCCGTGGGAGACGCTGAAGCCGTACCTGACGGCGGAAGGCGCGAAGATCTTTGGCGGCGCACGGCCGAAGGCCGACGCGGACGATCAGCCGCAATAGCCGCTTCAGCAGGCTCAGCCTGGCTGACGCGCCAGCGCTCTGACCAGGGAGCCGGTCCAGTCCGGGATCCACGCCTGGAACTGGCTGTGCCAGCGATCGGCGTCAGCAGGCGCGGTGTCGAGCTTGACCGACCATTCGATGAAGGTGCGGTTGCCCTCGACGACCGGCAGCAGATGCATCGTGCCCTCGTAATGGGTCGGCTGCGGCGCGTCCGAACCGGCATCCGACAGAAACGGCAGCGGCTCGATGCTGGCATAGGTCAGCGAATGCTGCGTGTCCGAGTGGCCCGCAAGACGTTGCCTGACCCAGAGCCCGAGATAGCAGAAGCGCCTGACAGCACCGACCTGGTCGCCGCGCTTGTCGTCCTCGATCACGCTTTCGCTGACGCCCTCGATATAGGCCGGGTAATTGTTGAAGTCGCGGATCAGCGACCACACGGTATCGAGCGGATGGTCGAGAACGGTGCTGTAATAGGCTCGGGTCATGGCAGGCTCCGGATGTTGGTCCGCAGTGATGCGGAACGCGCCCTGATCAACCGCATGGCATCGACCGCGCCCACCCGATTTCCGATCTCGCGATTGATCGGGGACGAGTGCGGACTCCGCCCTCGCCTGCAACCGGCAGCCGTTGTAAACCAAGGCCCATGACCTCGCCGAAGCCCGCCTCTCCCGACATCCACGCCCTCGCCAAGCAGCTCCGCGCCGGCCACCGCGCCGCGCTGGCGCGGGCGATCACGCTGGTCGAGAGCCGGCGCGGCGACCACCAGGCGGCGGCGCGCGAGCTGGTGCAGGCGCTGTTGCCCGACACCGGCAAGGCGGTGCGGGTCGGCATCACCGGCTCGCCCGGCGTCGGCAAGTCGACCACCATCGATGCGCTCGGCATGTTCCTGATCGAGCGCGGCCACAAGGTCGCGGTGCTTGCTGTCGATCCCTCCTCGGCGCGCACCGGCGGCTCGATCCTCGGCGACAAGACGCGGATGGCGCGGCTCGCCGTCTCCGACCAGGCCTTCATCCGCCCCTCGCCGTCCTCCGGAACGCTCGGCGGCGTCGCGGCGAAGACCCGCGAAGCGATGCTGTTGTGCGAGGCCGCCGGCTTCGACGTCGTGCTGGTCGAGACCGTCGGCATCGGCCAGTCCGAGACCGCGGTCTGCGACATGACCGACTTCTTCCTGGCGCTGATGCTGCCGGGCGCCGGCGACGAGCTGCAAGGCATCAAGAAGGGTCTCGTCGAGCTCGCCGACATGATCGCGATCAACAAGGCCGACGGCGACAACCTCAAGCGCGCCAACCTCGCCGCCGCCGATTATCGCAGCGCGCTGCATATTCTCGCGCCGCGCTCCGAGCACTGGCATCCGCCGGTCGAGACCTATTCCGCGCTGACCGGCGCCGGGCTCGACCGGCTCTGGCAGAAGATCCTCGAGCACCGCACCGCGATGAATGCCTCGGGCGAATTCGAGGCTCGCCGCAGGGAGCAGCAGGTGAAGTGGATGTGGTCGATGCTGGAGGGCCGGATGATGGCGCGGCTGCGCTCAGACGCTGCGATCCGCGCCAGGGTGAAGAAGATGGAGGCCGAGGTCGCCGGCGGCCGCATCTCGCCCGCGGTCGCCGCCGAGCAGATCGCGGAGATGCTGCATTGAGCGGCAAACTGCGCATCATCATCACCGGCTTCGGGCCGTTCCCGGGTGCGCCGTTCAACCCGACCATGCCACTGGTGAAGCGGCTGACCGCCCTGCGCCGCCCGGCTTTCGACAACGTCGCGCTGACGAGCCACATCTTCGACGTCACCTATGCTGCCGTCGATCGCGAATTGCCCGAGCTGATCGCAACGCGTCGCCCGCAGGCGCTGTTGATGTTCGGCCTCGCCGGCCGCAGCTCGCATCTGCGGATCGAGAGCCGCGCCCGCAATGCGGTCACGACCCGTTTCCCCGATGCCGGCCGCCAGCATGCGCGCAAGGGATCGATCGAGGGCGGCGCCGATGCGAGGCTGTTCGGGCCGCACAGCGAAAGGCTGCTGCGCGCGGCGCTGGCCACCGGCATCGATGCACGGATGTCCCGCGATGCCGGCAGCTATCTCTGCAACTATCTGAGCTGGCGCGCGATCGAGGCCGTCAACGGCGACAACGAGTTGCGCCTCGCGCAATTCGTCCATGTCCCGCCGCTCGCCCATGACGGCACGGCCGCATCAGGCAAATCATCCATCACGCTGGAAGCGCTGGTCGATGCCGGCGAAGCCATGCTGCTGGAGCTGGTGAAACTGACCCGGCAGGCTGCGCGCGCGTGAGCGACGTGGCTTCAACGATGACCAATGCGGGGCAGTGCCGGTTTTGCCAATTCGGGGACGATGGTAGAGTACTGGCAGTGACGTTCTCAGCCGAACAACAGGATTGAGAGGCGTGAGCGATGCGCGTCGAGAAGAGATTGGAGCAACTTGGCCTTGTGCTTCCTCAACCCGCCAAGGTGCCGCCGGGCATAAACGTTCCGTTCGCGTGGGTTCGCGTCCACGGCGACCGGGCTTACGCATCCGGTCATGGGCCCCTCAATCCCGACGGCACTCCAGCCGGGCCATTTGGGCAGGTCGGCGCTGAGGTATCTGCCGAGCAAGCCCACATCGCCGCGCGCCGCGCGGCCTTGGCTATGCTCAGCAGCCTTCGCCAAGCGCTCGGCGACCTGGACAGAATCTCGGCATGGCTGACGGTTTCAGGTATGGTGAGCGTCGCGCCAGGCTTTTTTGCCACGACCAACGTCATCAATGGTTGCTCGGACGTCTTGCTGGAGGCATTTGGCCCGGATGCCGGTGCGCATGCACGGACCGCTATCGGCATCACCCACCTTCCGCTCAATCTCCCCGTCGTGATCGCCGCAGAACTAGCCGTCCGCTGACGCCCCCGGATGCGACATGAGGTGATCGGCCAAGGCCACTGGCTGACGCGATCCCAATCACCCGCATGAGTCAGCTGTCCCCCGCAAGCCTGGGGCTGCGCACGCGAGAAATTTGCAATTTCACAGAGTGTAAATCGACCTCTTGCGGCCGTAAAGACCACCCAAAGCCCACCGGTCATGCCTGTCCATCGGTTGACGATCAAAGTCGCTCGCAAGAGTTTATCCACCGAGACCGACACTCCGCAGAGTGAAGCGGATCTCTTCTGAGAATGTTTCGATTAGATGGAGTTGCGGGTGGATAAGTCTCCATACAGCGGGGCGGCGCTTGCCGGAATAGTTCGCCTCGGTGACTTGCCGGTTAGTCGATTGGGCTTCGGCGCAATGCGCCTCTGCGGAGATTCAGCCTGGGGAAGACCAAGGGACCGAGGGCACGCCAATCGGGTTCTGCATCGCGCGATCGAGCTTGGCGTGAATCTGATCGACACGGCGGATAGCTACGGCCCCGAGGCGAATGAGTCACAGATTTCGGAGGCGCTGTATCCTTACCCGCCGGGTTTGGTCATTGCCACCAAGGGCGGCCTGGTGCGACCAAACCGCCGATCCTGGATCGAGGACGGTCGCCCCGACCATTTGCGGCGCGCGGTTGAAGGCAGCTTGCAACGGTTGCGGCTGGAGCGCATCGATTTGTATCAACTCCACGCGCCTGACCCCAATGTGCCATTTGCCGAGTCGATGGAAGCATTGGCTGATTTGAAGCGCGCAGGCAAAATTCGCCATATCGGCATTTCGAACGTGACGGTTGATCAGCTCGAAGCGGCGCGCTCCATCACACCAATCGTGTCGGTTCAGAACCCGTATAATCTGCGAAACCGAACCAGCGAAGACGTACTCGCCGCGTGCGAGCGTCTTGGAATTGCTTTTCTGCCCTGGTATCCGCTGGGCGGCAAACGCGGCCTGAAGGCGCTCAAGGTCAAGCAAGTTGCCTCGCGTCGCGGTCTCACGCATGCCGCCTTGTCCCTCGCGTGGCTGCTGGCAAAGTCACCTGTCATGCTGCCTATCCCCGGCACGCGATCCATCGATCACCTGGAGGATAATGTGCGTGCGGCCGCCCTCAAGCTTGCGCCGGAAGACATCGCCGATTTGGGATGAACGCTTCGGGTCAGATCCGGCGCATGTCGCGAGAATGCGGATGTGTGACTCACAACTGGCGCAACAAATTCAGTGTCGCCCCGGCCTAGTGCGCAATTGCGCACGGGGCCGGGATTCATAACCGCCGATGCTGCTTCTTGCGCAACGCTGGTACGCCGAGTCCCACCTACAACATCCGCCGCAGCGTATGGGTCCCGACCTTCGCCGGGACGACGCTTGGGAATGAGCCATGGGCCCTTATTCTCCTGCTGCACCGGAGGTTAACCCTACCGCCAACAATCGCCCGGCTGCGTCGGCGTGTTCACCATGCCGCGCCGCATTTCGCGCTACCACTCGGGCGCGAACGTCACCGCTGGCGACTATTTGCGAGGGCTGTGCCCATGGACGTCAACCGCCGCCATCTGATCGGAGCCTCCGCCGCCGGCGTCGCCGGCGCGCTTGCGATGTCGCCGGATGCTGCGCCCGCCGCGCAGTCGGCCGGCTCGCTCGGCCGCGACGTGACGCAATATGGCGTCCGTGCCGGCAGCCCCGACGACCAGACCCGCAATTTGCAGCGCGCGATCGATGATGCCGCGCGCGCGCAAGTGCCGCTGGCGTTTCCGCCCGGCGTCTACCGCACCGGCCTGTTGCGGCTTGCGCCCGGCAGCCAGCTGATCGGCGTCCGCGGCGCCAGCCGGCTGGTGTTCAATGGCGGCGCCTCGCTGCTGGAAGGCGAAGGCGCCAGCGGCATCGTCCTGATGGGCCTGAGCTTCGACGGCGGCAACGTTCCGCTGCCTGCGCGGCGCGGCCTCGTGCATTGCCTGTCCGGCCGCGACATCCGCATCACCGATTGCCAATTCACCGGCAGCGGCGGCGCCGGCATCTGGTTCGAGCAGATGTCGGGCGACGTCAGCAACAACATCTTCACCGATATCGCGAGCACAGCGCTGGTGTCGTTCGACGCGCTCGGCCTGATGGTCTCGCGCAACACCATCAAGGGCACCAGCGACAACGGCATCGAGATCCTGCGCACCGCAATCGGCGATGACGGCTCGATCGTCGCCGACAACCGCATCGAGGACATCAAGGCCGGCCCCGGCGGCTCCGGACAGTACGGCAACGCCGTCAACGCCTTCCGCGCCGGCAATGTGATCGTGCGCGGCAACCGCATCAAGAACTGCGACTTCTCGGCGGTGCGCGGCAATTCGGCCTCCAACATCCACATCACGGACAACAGCGTCAGCAATGTCCGCGAGGTCGCGCTCTATTCGGAGTTCTCGTTCGAGGCCGCGGTCATCGCCAACAACACCGTCGACGGCGCCGCGATCGGCGTCTCCGTGTGCAATTTCAACGAAGGCGGCCGCATCGCGGTGGTCCAGGGCAACATCATCCGCAATTTGTTGCCGAAACGCCCCGTTGGCACCGACCCGAACGACGGGGCCGGCATCGGCATCTATGTCGAGGCCGACAGCGCCGTTACCGGCAATGTGATCGAGAACGCACCGACCTTCGGCATCGTCGCCGGCTGGGGCAAGTATCTGCGCGACGTCGCAATCTCAGGCAATGTCGTGCGCAAGGCGTTCGTCGGCATCGGCGTCTCGGTGGTGCCGGGCGCCGGCATCGCGCTGATCAACAACAACATGATCTCGGAAACCCCGCGCGGCGCGGTGGTCGGGCTCGACCACGCCCGCCCGATCACGACCGACCTGTCAGTGGGCGGCGCCCAGCAATATGCGCAGCTCGTGGTCGGCGCGAACGCGGTGCGGCGCTAACCTTCGGCCTACAGCGCGTTGCGCAGCAACGGATAGCGCCGCTGGATGGTGTCGAGATCGAGCACCGGCGGCGGCATCACCGGAGGGGGCATCTCCATCGGCGGCGCGTCAGCCACAACGAGCGGCTGCTCCAGGACCTCGGCTGCCGTTTCCATCGCGGCCGCGACCGCGGTCATCGCCGCCTCCGCCAATGTCGCAGCCTCCGAGCGGCGCTCTGGCACCGACGAGATTTCGGGCGGCGGCAATTTCGACTTGCCGCGGCCGAGCCAGGACAGATCGATCGGCGAATTGTCGAGCGAAGCTTCGCGGGTCAGCAACTCCCGCCAGATGTCGACCGCGGCCCGTGCTTCCCTGACGTTCTCAAGAAAGGCCTGCTCGCTGTGATAGCGGCGCCAGCGTCCGGTTTCGAACAACTCGTTGAGGTGCTCCAGCCTTTGCTCGGCGAGGTTGCACCAGCGTGCAACGATCTCCTGGCCCCTGGCCACGTCGGTCCGATGTGTCATTCAACTTGCCCGCAGGGAAAGAAACGGACGCAGACGCAACCGAACCGAATCAACTGGACGTGACACTGATATTCTGTGGAAAAGGTAAACAAAGTCTAACTAAATTCTTAATCGCGGACGGGCGATGAAGGAAGTCCGCTCCACTACGGAGTTCCTTGCCCGAACCATCGTCAAGTCACCGACTTGCATGGTGGCGATGCGCGTCGCTTCCGAACGCTGCGCAGCCGAACGATCCACAGCAAACGGCCGCCGCCGTCGCGCGCATCCCATCGCGATCGCCCAGCGTGATCACATCCGGCCCGTTCGTCATGCAAGGGGTGCCCCCAAAATGAAAGACCCGTCCGGGGGGACAACCGGACGGGTCAAAGCCATATGGGCGCTTGGGGTGGATGGGCGCTCGCGCCTGATACAGCCGGGGAGGGATAAACCGCTCCCACACAGATAAGTCGTGAGAGGGCGGCGGACGTTCAAATCGCCGGCGATTTTTTTAGCCTTTCGCAGCCCGGTTCCATCGCACCGTTGCAGGCGATCGGCGCCGAAAATCACTGTGCAGCACGGGGATTTGCTGCGGAATCGTCCGATGCGATCGAGGGTGCGGGTTCATTCAACGCGCGGCTCACGGAAGTGTTATTGCCGTCCGCCTCATGTGCAGGCTGCGATGGTTTGTCCACGGTGGTCGCGACGGGCGCACTGGTCGCCGCCATCACCGCAGCAAGCGCGTCCGCCTCCCCCGCCCCGAACAGATCGTCACGTCCCGGTGTCCCGAGGTCGCGGTCTGTGCCGGTCAGGACCTTGCGCACCTCGGCGGGCTTCAATGCCGGACTGCGCTCCAGCACCAGCGCCGCGATGCCGCTGACGAACGCGGCCGAAAATGAGGTGCCCGACATCAGCTAGTACTTGCCGTCCGGCACCGGCACCAGCAGATCGGCGCCCGGCGCCGCCAACGCGATGTAGCTGCCGCGGTTCGAGGCCGCCATCAACCGCTCGCCGGCATCGATGCCGCCGACCGCGATCACGTCGGGATTGGCGGCCGGATAGAGCGGCGGCGATTTCGGGCCGGCATTGCCGGCCGCGGCAACCAGCACGACGTCCTTTTCCGCGGCGGCGGCCACGGCACGCGCGACAAGTGCGTCCTGCGGTCCGGCGAAGCTCATGTTCACGATCTGCGCGCCGTGCGCCACCGCGTAATCGAGACTCCTGAGGATCACACAGGATGTGCTCTCGGCGCCGCCGGCGGCCACACCGAAGGCGCTGATCGCCAGGATCCGCACTTCCGGCGCACTCCCCGTCAGCCTGACGCGCGCCGCGATCTCGCCGGCGACGGCGGTGCCGTGGGCATGCGGGCCATCCTTGCTGCCGAGCGCATCGAAGGTATCCGCGACCGTGTTGGCCAGTTCCGGATGGGCGGCATCAATGCCGGAGTCGATGACGGCGATGGTGACGTTCATCCCGCGCGCCAGCCTGTGCGCCTCGGGCAGATGCAGCTGCGTCTGGGCATATTGCGCCGGATCACTGCCGCCCGCTGCCGACTTCTGGTCTTGCAGCGCGTAACGGTAGTTCGGCTGCACGGAGCGGACGCTGCTGTCGCTTGCGAGGTCGCGGGCCACCGCATCGACGGAGCGATTGCCGGCGGTGCGGAACAGGCCGATCGTCGCGCCCAGCAACGGGATATTCTGCGAAGCGATCCGCCTCAGGCCATGGCGACGCGCCAGCGCGTCGGTCTGGGTCTCGGTCAATGCGCCATCGATCTCCGCCACGAGTTCGTTCGGCACGGTTCGCGTGCCCGCCACGTCCTGCGCGCGTATGCTGCCGCCACCGCCGGCCCTGCCCTTCCTCGCAGCGCCCTTGCCGCCACCGTTGACTGCGACCGGCCGGCCGGAGCATCGGCGCGTGCCGTCGTCGCAATCGGCAGAGAAGCGGGGGGCGTCGCGTGCAAGGGACGGTGGTCTGCTCGATCGCGGCCCGTCGTCGGTCCACGACGTAGCCGGACCGTGGAGCGGCGCGCGGCCGGCCGCGCCGTCCCACCCGCCTCCGGCCCTGCCGATGCCGGGATTGACCCGCGGCCCGACGGAAAGCTGCGGCCCGCCGCCGATCGGCGATCGCGTGAACCCTTGGGAATACGTGGAGTTGGGAAGACAAACCAGCAACAACACCGCAGCCGCAATGGCCGCTCTGTTCGTCGATCTGGTCCGGCCGTTGGCGGTCATGATGACCTCAACTCGGCGCAGACCGTCAGCTGCCGTTTACGGCGTCTCGACCGCGAGCCTGACGATCTTCTCTTTCTGCAAGCGGGCAATCAGCGCCGCGACGCTGTCCTTGTCCATCGCGCGGAACTGCAACCGGAACATCCCAGCCTTACCGTCGATGATCGAGCCCTGGTAGTCGTCCAGCAGCGACGTGATGTCGGCGATCCTGGCATCCGGCGTGAAGCGCACCAACAGCCGCGTCGGTGCCGCCGCCACGCTGGCGCCGAGGTCGCGGGTGATCGGCGCACTGGGTGCAATGGCCGCGCTCGGCGCGGTGGGGGCGCTGCGTTGTTCGGCAGCATCAAGCGAGGCGGTCTGGAACGAGGCCGGCTCGCTGCGCATCAGCACCGCACCGATCACGCCCGCCTGCAGCAGCACCACGAGCGCACCGAGGCTGGACGACCAGGCCAGCGTCCGCGGCGACAATTTTGAAAAGAACTCCGAGACGGAGGCCGACACGCGCGCACCCGCCGACGGCTTGCGCTCTGGCTCGGCATCAATCGCGGCAAACAGCTTCTGCATGGCACGCGCCGACGGCGCACCGAGGCTCTCGTTGAGGCCGATCGTCTCAGCATATTCCTCGCGGATGACGGCATACTGCCTGGCCAGCTCCGGATCGGAAGCGAGCGCGTCCTCGACGCGGCGCGCGTCACGCGCGTTCAGCGTGCCGGCCGCGTGCCAGGGCAGCAGCATCTCGACATCGTCAGGATCCTGACCCTGCACTTTTTTGTTGCTCGCAGCCATCATGGCCAACCTCGCTCGACACCGGCTGCCTTCAGCAACTCGGCAAGTTTCTTGCGCGCATAGAACAGGCGCGTCTTCACGGTGTTCTCCGGAATCCCGACGATCTCTGCGACGTCTTCCACGGATTTCTCGTGATAGTAGACAAGATCGACAATTTCCCGGTGTTCCGCCGATAGTCCCGTCAGGCACTTACGCAGCGTGTCACCCGTGTCCTTCTTCTGCACCACCGTTTCCGGATCGTCGGACGTGTCCTCGATCGCGTTCGCGGCCTCATCGTCCAGTTCGGCGTCCTTCCTTCGCCGCAGCGAAGACAACGCCTTGAACCGGGTAATCGCCAGAAGCCAGGTCGAAACGGCGGATCGTCCCTCGAATTTGCCCGCCTGACGCCACACGTCCAGAAAGACCTCGCTAATGAGATCCTCCGCCACCTGTTCGTCCCGCACGAGCCGAAGCCCGAAGCGGTACACCCTGACATGATGCCGTCCGTACAGCACCTGCATGGCGAGCCGGTCGCCTTGAGCGATCCGAGCGATCAGAACCTCGTCTGAAGCCGCCTGTGTCGCACTCAATGGCCGTCTCGCAAAGTTGGTCTGAGGGGGGTGGTGCGTGGTTCGACGCGAGAGGCAAGATTCTTCACATTACGGCAATGTGCGCACCGCATGTGTGATCTATGACACAGTCGACGATTCCAATCAGGAAAAATCGCCGAGGACTCGGTAAGCGGTATCATAATAGTGAAAACTCTCGCGGACTCTCAGCATCCGGCGCGACCATACCAAGGCTTTGCCGGCAAGCCAGCGCTGTCGTAAAGCGAGCGCCGCCGCAAGCCCCCGCCCCGATCGCTCCGGCCCCGGCTGGGCGAACGGATTCCCCTTACGAAACAAGGGTGATGACCGGGTTTCACCGGAGCAGATTCGGTTCCGAAAGATACCAAACCTAAAGGCTTTCCCACTTAGATTTTCGCCGGATTTCAGCAATGGCGAGACCATGGGCAGCGCTGCGTCGTCACTTCCCAGCCCGATCGCGGATGCATCGGAAAGCGGCCGTCCAAGGCTGACGCGCGAGCGCCTGGCTCGCCGGGCCAAGCAGCGCCGCCAGATCCAGTCGATGATCGCCGCCTGCTTCGTGCTCGATGCCGTCGTGCTGCTGATCTACTCGCATGCCGGCACCACGTCGGTCCTGGTGGCGGCCGGCTACGCCCTGACCGGCCTCTCCCTCGTCGCCATCTATGTGCTGCTTTCGGAGCGCGGCTTTCACGAGCGCTTCCGCGACCACTATCTGGTCGCGCCGCAATCGGCCGTCAACATGGTGAACCTGCTGGTGTTCACCTACATCGCGCCGGAAGTCGGCGTGCTGTTCCTCTGCAACCTGTTCGTGGTGTTCGGCTTCGGTGCGCTGCGTACCTCGGCGCGGCAGACCGCTGTTGTCTGGACCATCATGGTGCTGGGCCTCGCCGCGCTGTTCCTCGGCACCGACAAGGCGATCGGGATGCCGACCGGCACACGGATCGACCGCCTCGCCACCATGCTGGTGTTCGCGCTGACGATCGGGCGCTGCATGTGTCTCGGCATCTTCTCGAGCTCGATGCAGCAATCGCTGTATCAGAGCGGGGTGAAGCTGAAGGAGGCCTACCGGCGCATCGAGGAACTCGCCGAGCTCGACGAATTGACCGGCACCTCCAACCGCCGCAGCATCATGCGCACGCTCGAGGAGGAGATCGCGCGCTGCGCCCGCAACGGCAGCTCCTGCGCCGTGGCGCTGATCGACCTCGACCATTTCAAGCGTATCAACGACGTCTACGGCCATCCGATCGGCGACGAGGCGCTGCGCACCTTCGCCATCGGCATGTTCGCCAATCTCCGCAGCATCGATCGCTTCGGCCGTTACGGCGGCGAGGAATTCCTGCTGGTGCTGCCCGACCTGTCGCAGGATCAGGCGATGCGCGCGCTCGAGCGGCTGCGCGCGATCATCGCCGGTCTCGACTGGAGCGCATTCTCGCCCGGCATGCAGGTGACGATCTCCGCGGGCGTCACGACGCTCAAGCCGCACGAAAACTCCGACACATTACTCGCCCGCGCCGATGGCGCGCTTTATGCAGCCAAGGCGCGAGGGCGCAACCGCATCGCCAGTGCCTAACACCCTTTCATTTCGCTATTCGGCGCCGGAGAATCCGTCGCCACTGCTCCAGGACAGAGTCATGAGTTCGAAGCCCGAGACCGCCCCCGAAAGTCTGCTCGACGAGCTGCAGACGACCCTCGCGCACGGCACCGTCGCACGCCGTGTCGAGACGCTGCGCCGCGTGACCGACCTCTTCATCAACGGATCGGTCAACTATTCGGACCAGCAGATCGTGCTGTTCGACGACGTTTTCCAATGCCTGCTCGAGCACATCGAAAATTCGGCCAAGGCGCTGCTCGCCAACCGCCTCGCCCCGATCGAGACCGCGCCGCCGCAGACCATCCGTACCCTTGCATTCGACGACCTGATCGAGGTCGCAGGCCCCGTGCTGACGCTGTCGCCGCGGCTCGACGACGACACCCTGATCGAGACCGCGCGGAGCAAGAGCCAGGCCCATCTGCTCGCGATCTCCAACCGCAAGACGCTGAGCGGCGCCGTCACCGACGTGCTGGTGCTGCGCGGCAACGACGAGGTGATCCAGAGCGCGGTCAACAATCCCGGTGCGGAATTCACCGAGCGCGGCTTCACCCGGCTGGTCAGCCGCGCCGAGGGCGACGACAATCTGTCGACCTGCGTCGGCCTGCGCCCCAACATCCCGCGGCATCTCTATCTCAAGCTGGTCGCCAAGGCCTCGGACACGGTCAGGCAACGGCTCGAGGCTGCCAATCCGCAGCAGGCCAAGGAGATTCCGATCGCGGTGAAGGAAGCGACGCGACGCGCGCGCTCGGCGCCCGCCGCCGTGACGCCGGACACCACGATCGCGCATGCGCTGGTCAAGTCGCTCTACCAGGACGGCCGGCTCGACGAATTCCAGCTCGCAGCCTTCGCCGAGGCCGGCAAGTTCGACGAGACCAATGCCTCGCTTGCCGCGCTCGCCAATGTTTCGGTCAGCATCGCCGAGAACATGATGATCGAAACCCGCGCCGAGGGCGTGATGATCCTGGCCAAGGTCTCGGGCCTGTCATGGTCGACGGTGCGGTCGATCATCAATCTGCGCGACGACATCTCGGGCGGTGAGCCGACCGATTTGCAGGCCTGCAAGGACACCTATGAGCGGCTGCGGCCGTCGACCGCGCAGCAGGTGCTGCGCTTCCATCGCATGCAGCAGTCCGCGCCCGCGGCCTAATATCTTAGCGCCCTCGATCCCATCAGCGCGCCGACGCTTGCGACGATCGCGGTCGCCAGCGTGTACCAGGTAGCAACGAACAGCGGCGAGTCATCGGTGCAGTGCGATGCATAGACGGTGGCCGCGAGGCCTGCCGAGAGCAGGCCTGCCACCGCGCCTGCGACCGCCGGCCGCGCCGGCGCGCCCTGCCGCAGCCCGTACAGCGCACCGACCAAGAGCGGCAGCGACATTGCGGGGATCGCGGTCATGCACGCCACCGAGTTCTTGCCGATCAGCCGCGTCATCATCGGCGTGCGCTGCGGCATCATCATCTCGCCGCTGATCGCGGCAACGAGGATGCCGGCGGGGATCAGCAGCCACCAGCCGAAGCTGCGCAGCGAGGCTTCAGGCCGCGACAGATGCAGGCTGACCGCGATCGCCGAGGCGGCGAGCGCCAGCGTCACCGCGAACTTCAGGTCGAAGAACGGATTATGCATCGCGGTCATCACGTCGGGCCGCACGCCGAGCTCGGCGAAGAAGATCAGCAGCGAGACCGGCGCCGCCGCCAGCAGCGCCAGCATCAGCGCTAGGCCAATCGGACGCGCGCGATAGGCATTGTCGGCGGTCAGGGTGCGAATGAGTTGATCCGTGTCCATGCTCATCGGTCCCGTAATTTCGCGGTCAGGCTCGCAAGCCCACGATGCAGCGCAACCCGTACCGCGCCCTCGGTCATCGCGAATTTCGCCGCGGTGTCCTTGATCGAGGTGCTGTCGACCGCGATCGATTGCAGCACGTCGCGCTGCCGCGCGGGCAACGCCTGCAACTGGGCGGTCACCTCGCCGGGCGACGCCGTCGGCTCCGGTGTTTCTCCCGGCAGCGTCTCGGCGAAATCATCGATATTGACGAAGATGCGCCTGCCGCGGCGGCGCAGGGCGTCGATCAGCTTGTTGCGTGCGATCGCGAACAGCCACGGCGCGAACGGCGCACTGGTGTCCCAGGTCTGTCGCTTCAAATGCACCGCCAACAAGATGTCCTGCACGATGTCCTCGGACTGATCGACCGGTTGTCCCGCGCGCGCCAAGCCACGTCGCGCCGCGGCACGGAGTACCGGCGTGATGGCCTTGAGCAAGCGATGATACGCCGCGTCATCGCCTGAAATGGCCGACCGCATCAGGTCAGTCCATTCATCCTCACGTTCGCGCACGCAGGCTCCTGAATTGCAATTCGACCGATCTTTCAGTTTGTTACGCGGCACGCCAAGGACATCACGAATTCGTGATGATCGTCCCCAAGCAGGGCCGCGCCGAGGATCAGCCTCAAAGAATCGCTCCGGCGGGTTTGCAGACGGAAGGGCTCATAACACCGATCGGTCCGGCACGCATCGGTGCTGCTGGTGCCGGCGATCCACTCGGACGAAATTGCCCAGCTTTTGCCCTCTGATGCCCGAAGATTCCCTTTTTTTGCCCCGGTGTAGACACGCAGCGGGGTCTCATTTCGCGTTCGGGACGGGCGAAATGGGGAGATCATCAGAATGAAGATCAGAGCCAGCGGGCGCTTGGCCTTGATGGTTGCGACAGGGCTGACAGGGTTTTGTGTGTGTTTCGCCGGACCGTTGCCGGCGTATGCGGCCGGTTCGGAGCCCGCCGCGGCGAAATCCGACAATGCTTCAACCGACAAGTCCGCGGACCAGAGTTCGCGGCATGGCCGACGCCATGCGCGCCACCAGTCTTCCAAGACGACTGACAAGACGGCCGACAAATCCGAGAGCAAGAAGGCCACGAACGGTGCCGGCAGCGTGACGTCGGCGGGCATGCCCGCTACGGTCGCCAATGCCAATGCGGAGCTGACGTCCGGCGACGGTAATGCGAGCACGGCGCCCGCCAGCGTCAATCCGGTGATGGCCGCCTCCGACAAGCCCGGCGACGCGCAACCCGACGGCAGCGTGGTCGCATCCGACCAGCTCAACGACCTCGACCGGGCCCTGCAGCAGGAGCAGCCGGCGGAACAACCGCAACCGGTTCAACCGCAGACCGCCCAGCAGGAGGCGCCGCCGACGCAGCCGCCGCCTGCCGCCGTAGCGGCACCCAAGCCGGCCCCGGTTCTGGCGAGTAGCGACAGTGCGAATTGGGACCAGACCTCGCTGATCGGGAAGATCTTCATCGGCTTCGGCGCCCTGCTCACGGTGGCCTCCGCAGCGCGTATGTTCATGGCCTAGGCCGAGGTCCTCGCGGCTTGCGGCGCGGTGCGCCGCACCGCGGCCCAAAGCCTCGCTTCAGCCACTTGAAGCGCATCCCGCCAGCGGGCACATTGCGCCGCAAATCAGGCACGGGGTTTGCGTCATGGCTACGTTCGAATTCATCATTGTCGAAAGCAAGGGACCGGTCGGCGTCATCACGCTGAACCGGCCCAAAATGCTGAATGCGCTGTCGTTCGGCGTGTTCCGCGAGATCGCCGCGGCGGTGGACGATCTCGAGGCAGACGACAAGATCGGCTGCATCCTGATCACCGGCAGCGAGAAGGCCTTCGCGGCCGGCGCCGACATCAAGGAGATGCAGCCGAAGGGCTTCATCGACATGTTCAACAGCGACTTCACCGCCATCGGCGGCGACCGTGTTGCCCGTTGCCGCAAGCCGACCATTGCGGCGGTCGCGGGCTATGCGCTCGGCGGCGGCTGCGAGCTTGCGATGATGTGCGACATCATCATCGCCGCCGACAACGCCAAGTTCGGCCAGCCGGAGATCACCCTCGGCACCATCCCGGGCATCGGCGGCACACAGCGGCTGACCCGCGCGATCGGCAAGTCGAAGGCGATGGATCTCTGCCTGACCGGACGCATGATGGATGCGGCGGAAGCCGAACGCTCGGGCCTGGTGTCACGGATCGTTCAGGCCGACAAGCTGCTGGAAGAGGCGCTCGCCGCGGCCGAGAAGATCGCCTCGATGTCGCGTCCGGCCACCGCGATGGCCAAGGAAGCCATCAACCGCGCGTTCGAGACGCCGCTCTCTGAAGGCATGAATGTCGAGCGCAACCTGTTTCACTCGACCTTCGCGCTCGAGGATCGGTCGGAGGGCATGGCCGCCTTCATCGAGAAGCGCAAGCCGGTCAACAAGAACCGCTAGTTCACGCGGCTCCGTTGCAGCGCTGCGGTGACGAGCGCGCGATAGGCGCGCTCGGCGAAATGCGTCGGCTTGTCGAGACCGAGCCGCGCCAGGCATTCGCGATCGGCGGCGTCAGGCGGATGCCGCATCCCCTGCCACAGCAGGCCGGCGAGTTGCAGCGGGGTGCGCTGCGCCTGCTGCAAGATCTGCAGGGCCGGAATCAGCCGTTGCTCGACGTCGGTGAAGTCACTGCCGAACGGAAATGACGGCAGCAGCCCTGCGTCACGCGCGGGCTTCAGCGCCATGCTGATGCGCTCGGGATAATTTTCGCGGTGAGCGGCCGGGATTTCATGGCTGCGCGGCAGCTTGCCGGCATCCTTGGCCTGCCGCATCAACTCGCCCTGGAAGCGCGAGTCCGAGACCTGCAACATTGCGGCGATCACGTCGGCATCGGATTTCCCTCTGACGTCGGCGACGCCATATTCGGTGACGAAGATATCGCGCAGGTGGCGCGGAATGGTCTCGTGACCGTAGGACCAGCGGATGTTCGACTGCGTCTGCTTGCCGGACGGATGGGTGGCCTCCAGCGCGAGCACCGAGCGCGCGCCCTCGAGCGCGAATGCCTGCGCGACGAAATTGTACTGGCCGCCGACGCCGCTCACGACCTGGCCGTTCTCAAGCCCGTCGGAGATCGCAGCGCCGAGCAGCGTCGCCATCATCGCGTTGTTGACGAAACGCGCATCGATGCGGGCGCGGCGCTTGCCATCCTCGTCGCCGAAGATCTCGTTGGTGAAGGACACCGGCATCATCTGGATTCGCGCCAGCTGCTCGCCCGTCATCTCGCGCAGCGCCCGATAGAAGGATTGCGGCCCCAGGAAGAATGCGCCGTGCAGGATCACGCCATCAACGTCGCGCTTGAGGATGCCGGCATCGATCAGCCCGAGGAAAGCCTCGAACAGCATCTCGCTGACGCCATAGAGGCCCTTCTCGAACGGCCCGGTCTCGGCCGCCGCAAGCTGTACGGTACCGGGTGCAAGGCGCTGCATGATGCCGTGGAATTGCGCGTTGTTGCGGTGACGCACCACGAGCCCCTGTGCCAGTGCATCGCCGACCTGCCCGATCCCGATCTGCAGCGTGCCGCCGTCGCGGACCAGACCCGCGGCATGCAATCCGATCGCATATTTGGTGTCGCTGATCGGCTCCGACGGCGGCGCGAACAGCGGGAAATCGGTGTCGGGACTGTCGAGCATCGCATCGAATTCATCCGCTGGCAGATCGCCGGGCCCCGGCATGAACGGCAGCTCGGAATTGACCTGACCGATCAGCTTGAATGACGCCCGCCCCTGCGCGCGGGCGCGCAGCACGTCGAGCGTCGTGTCGGTGTTGCAGCTCAAACTGTAGCGCGGCACGCCGTCCACCACGCGCTTGGCGACGAGTTGAGGCACGACATTCAGGCCGCGCGACAGCAGGTACGCCGCCGCGTGGGTGTAATTGGCCGAGATGTAGTGCTGCTGGGCGAACGGCTGATGCAGCCACTGTCCTGCGAGGAAGAAGAACTCGATCACCTTGATGTTGGGTGGAAGCGCGCCGCGATGCAGCGCCTCCGCATAGGCGAGATCCGGATAACCGCCGAACAGGCGATCGATCACCGGGCCGATGAAGCGCTGTTCGAGCAGGCTCTTCGGTTTCGGCTTCTCCAGAGTCAGCGCCGAGAACAGCGTCAGATTAATCGAGCGGTCGGCGACCGCCCGCGCATACAGCGCGTTGACAATGTGGTTGGCCTTGCCAAGGCCAAGCGGCAGCCCCACCACAAGTTCGGTTCCGACGTCACGAACGATATGCTCCGCGATCGCCTCGGGGTCAGAGAAGAATTTAGGCATCTGCGATCAACCCGGGCAAGGCAGTGGATGACCGGCCGCGCTGAATCGGCGGCCGGCGGTTCGAACTTATACTTCATATGACAATTGCGCTCGCCTGTGACGAACCGGCAACAGACAACAACCGAAATGATGTGCAGATGTTGCGCAGCGGTTTGCCTGTGGCGGCGGCGCCCCGTAAACAGGTAGATGTGTCGAACGGCATCGGCGAGAGCGGATTGCCGGGGTTTTGGTTTGCGGGATCACATGGTTGGGCGTGCCGCTGATATTGGCGACGTAGCGAGGCGCGTGCTTTTGTCGGGCATCGGCCTTGGTGCACTGGCCTGCGCGCTGCTGACAAGCCCCGCGGTCCGCGCCGAGAGCCTGCCGGAAGCCCTGGTCAAGGCGTATCAGACCAATCCGCAGCTCAATGCCGAACGGGCGCGCCAGCGCGCGACCGACGAGAACGTGCCGCAGGCGCTGGCTGGCTACCGCCCCCAGATCAGCGCCGGCCTCTCGCTCGGCCTGCAGGCCGTGCGCGATCAGCTGCCCGGCAACGTCATCCAGGGCGCGACGCTGAAGCCCTGGCAGATCGGGGTCACCGTGACCCAGACCCTGTTCAACGGCTTCAAGACCGCCAACAGCGTCCGCGTCGCCGAACTGCAGGTGCAGTCCGGCCGCGAGGCCCTGCGCAATGTTGGCCAGGGCGTGTTGCTCGACGCCGTCACCGCCTATACCAACGTGCTGGCCAACCAGACCCTGGTCGAGGCGCAGCGCGCCAACGTCGCGTTCCTGAAGGAGACCCAGGCGATCACCCAGCGCCGCCTCAATGCCGGCGACGTCACGCCGACCGATACTGCGCAAGCCGAGGCCCGGCTCAACCGCGGCCTGTCCGATCTCAACGCCGCCGAGGTCAACTTCGCGATCAGCCAGGCGACCTATTCGCAGGTGGTCGGCAGCGCGCCGTCGCAATTGCGTCCGGCCGAGACCATCGACCGGCTGCTGCCGCGCAGCCGCGAGGATTCGATCGCGCTTGCGGTGCGCGAGCATCCGGCAGTGATGGCTGCGGGCTTCGACGTCGACGTCGCCTCGACCTCGATCCGCGTCGCCGAGAGCAGCCTGATGCCGAACGTCACCCTGCAAGGCAGCGTCAGCCGCAGCCGCGACAGCGACCCAACGCTGGGTACTTTCGGGACCGACCAGGCCTCGGTGATCGGCCAGGTCACGCAGCCGATCTACGACGGCGGCACCGCGGCCTCGCAGACCCGGCAGGCCAAGGAAGTGGCGGCGCAGAGCCGGCTCGTGCTGGACCAGGTCCGCAACCAGGCCAAGACCGCCGTGGTCAGCGCCTGGGTCGCCAATGAGGGCGCCAAGATAGCGGTGTCGGCCTCCGAGTCCGAGGTGAAGGCCGCGGAGGTTGCGCTCGCCGGCGTGCAGAAGGAAGCCGCCGGCGGCCAGCGCACCACGGTCGACGTGCTCAACGCCCAGCAGGATCTGATCACGGCGCGGGCCCGGCTGATCGGCGCGCAGCGCGACCGCGTGATCGCCTGCTATACGCTGCTCAGCGCGACCGGGCGTCTCGACGTCAAGACGCTCAATCTCAAGACGCCCGACTATCTGCCCGAGGTGCACTACCATCAGGTGCGCGACGCCTGGCACGGCCTGCGCACGCCGTCGGGACAATAGGCTTTAGGGAACCGTTCGCACTGCGAACCTGCCCTTTCCGCCCGCTCTCTCCGCCGATAACCTCCGCCCCCGCCGGCCATCAACAATGCCGGTGCGCGGAGTGCGCGCATAACAGCCGAGCACGCAGGGAGACGTCCAATGCTGACGCGACGCAGTATGATGCTGGCTTCCATCGCAGCGGGAGTGACCATGACCGGCAGCAACGCATTTTCCAAGGCATCACAACCATCCACCCCGGTGAGCTTCGACGTGCCTGCCGGTGCCTGCGACTGCCACACCCACATCCATGGCGACCCCGCGAAATTCCCGTTCTTCGCCGGCCGCGTCTACACGCCGGAACCGGCCTCGCCGGAGGAGATGAGCGCGCTGCACAAGGCGCTGCATGTCGAGCGCGTTGTGATCGTGACGCCGAGCGTCTACGGCCCCGACAATTCGTCGACGCTGTTTGGCATGACGGCGCGCGGACCCACGGCGCGCGGCGTTGCCGTGATCGACGACAAGACCAGCGAGAGCGATCTCGACGCGATGCAGAAGGCCGGCTTCCGCGGCATCCGCCTCAACCTCGCGACCGGCGGCGTCAACGATCCCAATGTCGGCCGGCAGCGCTTCTCGGCCGCGATCGAGCGGATGAAAGCGCGTGGCTGGCACGTCCAGCTGTTCACCAGCCTCGCCATGATCTCCGCGATCAAGGACCTGGTTGCGGCAGCGCCCGTCCCCGTGGTGTTCGACCATTTCGGCGGCGCCGAGGCCACGCTCGGCACCGGCCAGCCGGGATTTGACGACCTGCTCGCGCTGGTCAAATCCGGCAAGGCCTATGTCAAGATTTCCGGCGCCTACCGCGCCTCCAAGCTCGCGCCCGATTATGCCGACGCCGCGCCGCTGGCCCAGGCGCTGATCGCGGCCAATGCCGAGCGCATCGTCTGGGGCACTGACTGGCCGCACCCGGATTCGGTGACGCCGGCGGGCAAGCAAGTCACCGACGTCACGCCGCTGTACCAGATCGACGACGGCCGCCTCCTCAACCAGCTTCCGGTCTGGGCGCCGGATGCCGCGGTGCGCAAGACCATCCTGGTCGACAATCCGGCGCGGCTCTACGGCTTTACCTGACGCTATCCTTCGGCCGGCGCGAGAAGTAGGAGATCAGGACCGGCAGCGTGATCAGGATCACCAGCGGCGCCACCATCATGCCGGTGACGACGACGATGGCGAGCGGCTTCTGCACCTGCGAGCCGATGCCCTCCGACACCGCCGCCGGCAACAGGCCGATGCCGGCGACGACGCAGGTCATCAGCACCGGACGAAGCTGCAGCTCGCCGGTGCGGATCACCGCGCGCATCCGGTCATAGCCTTCGTCGATCAGCTGGTTGAACTGCGACAGGATGATGATGCCGTCCATCACCGCGATGCCGAACAGCGCGATGAAGCCGATCGCCGCCGACACGCTGAACGGAATGCCCGAGATCAGCAGCCCGAGCACGCCGCCGAAGATCGCCATCGGAATCACGCTCATCGCGAGCATGGTGTCGACCATCGAGCCGAAATTCAAGAACAGCAGCACCGCGATCAGCACGAGGCTGATCGGCACCACGACCGACAGCCGCTTGATCGCGTCCTGCAAATTGCCGAACTCGCCCACCCATTCGATACGCGAGCCGGGCGGCAACTGGACCTGCTCGTTGACCTTCTGCTGCGCTTCCAGGATCGCACTGCCGAGGTCGCGGTCACGCACCGAGAACTTGATCGGCAGATAGCGCTCCTGCTGCTCGCGATAGATGTAGGCGGCGCCGGAGATCAGCTTGATCGAGGCCACTTCAGAGAGCGGGATCTGCGTGACCCCGCCATTCGGATTCGTCGCCCCGATCCGCAGGTTCTGGATCGCCTCCGCGCTCTTGCGATATTCCGGCGCAAGGCGGACGATGATCGGAAAGTGCCGGTCGCTGCCGGGTTCGTAGAGATCGCCCGCGGTGTCGCCGCCGACGGCGACCTTGATCGTGGCGTTGATGTCGCCCGGTGACAGGCCGTAGCGCGCCGCCCGCGCCCGGTCGACGTCGATCTGGACGGTCGGCTGGCCGAGCGAGGTGAACACCGCGAGGTCGGTGACACCTTGCACCGTCGCCAACACCGATTTGATCTTATTGGCGGTGTCGGTCAGCGCCTGCAAATCGTTGCCATAGAGCTTGATCGAGTTCTCGCCCTTCACGCCGGACACCGCCTCCGACACGTTGTCCTGCAGGTATTGCGAGAAGTTGAATTCGACGCCAGGGAACTTATCCTGCAACTGCGCGAGCAATTGCGCGGTGAGCACGTCCTTGTCATGGGTGCCCGGCCATTCGCCGGCCGGCTTCAGCGGCGCGAAGAATTCAGCATTGAAGAATCCGGCGGCGTCGGTGCCGTCGTCGGGACGGCCGTGCTGCGACACCACCGACACCACCTCGGGACGGCTGCTGATCAGCTTCCGCATCTCGTTGACATAGGCGTTGCCTTCTTGCAGCGAGATCGTCGGCGGCAGCGTGGCGCGGATCCACAGATTGCCCTCTTCCAGCTTGGGCAGGAATTCGAGGCCGAGGAACCGCACGCAGATGATCGTCGTGACCACGAGGCCGGCCGCACCGGCCATCACGATCTTGCGGTTGGCGATCGCCCAGTTCAGCGCCGGCAGGTAAATCGCATCGAGCTTCTTGACGATCCAGGTCTCGGTCTCGTGGATATGCGCCGGCAGGATGATCGCGCTCAGCGCCGGCGTGATCGTGAACGTCGCCAGCAATCCGCCCGCCAACGCATAGGCATAGGTTCGCGCCATCGGCCCGAAGATGTTGCCCTCGACACCACCCAGCGTGAACAGCGGCAGGAACGCAGCGACGATGATGGTCGCGGCGAAGAAGATCGAGCGCGACACGTCGGCCGCCGCCGACAGGATCGCATGGCTCTTCATCCCCATCACGGTGTCGTCGGAGATGTGCTCGCGCTCGGCTTCCGACAGTGCCGTGGTCTGCGACAACCTGCGGAAGATCGCCTCCACCATGATCACGGTGGCGTCGACGATCAGTCCGAAATCGATCGCGCCGACCGAGAGCAGATTGGCGGATTCGCCGCGCAGCACCAGGATGATCACGGCGAAGAACAGCGCGAACGGAATCGTCGCGCCGACGATCAGCGCGCTGCGCAGATCGCCGAGGAAGATCCACTGCAGCAGCACGATCAGGAGGATGCCGACCACCATGTTGTGCAGCACGGTGTGTGTGGTGAGCTCGATCAGATCCTTGCGGTCGTAGATGCGCTCGATCTTGACGCCCGGCGGCAGGATCGAGGAATTGTTGATCTGGTTGACCAGCTGCTCGACCCGGGCGATGGTCGGCGAGCTCTGCTCGCCGCGGCGCATCAGCACGATGCCCTGCACGATGTCGTCGTCACTGTCGATGCCGGCGATGCCGAGCCGCGGCTTCTCGCCGATCGTCACAGTGCCGATGTCCCTGACCAGCACCGGATTGCCGCCTGATTGCGAGATCATGGTGTTGGCGAGATCGTCGATCGAGCGGATCAGACCGACGCCGCGCACCACCGCCGATTGCGAGCCGATGTTCACGGTGTTGCCGCCGACATTGATGTTGGCGTTGGAAACCGCCTGCAGCACCTGCGGCAACGTCAGGCCGTTGGCGACCAGCTTGTTGAAGTCGACCTGAATCTCGTAGGTCTTGGTCTTGCCGCCCCAGCCGGTGACGTCGATCACGCCGGGCACCGCGCGGAAGCGCCGTTGCAGCACCCAGTCCTGCAACGTCTTGAGGTCGAGCACGCTGTAGTTCGGCGGTCCCTTCAACCGATAGCGGAAGATTTCGCCGATCGGGCTTGTCGGGGAGATGCCGGGCTGCACGTTGCCTGGCAGCGGCGCGAGCTGCGACAGCCGATTGAGCACCTGCTGCAGCGCCTCGTCATAGGTGTAGTCGAAGGAGAACTGCAGCTTGACGTCGGAGAGACCGTACAGCGAGATGGTGCGGATGGTCTTGAGGTTCTTGATGCCGGCGACCTGGGTCTCGATCGGGATCGTGATATAGCGCTCGATCTCCTCGGCCGAGAGGCCCGGGCTCTGCGTCACGATGTCGACCATCGGCGGGGTCGGATCGGGATAGGCCTCGATGTTGAGCTGCTTGAACGCAAACAGGCCGCCGATGATGACGACGACGAACATGGCCACCATCAAGTAGCGGCGATTGACGGCAAGGGCGACGAGGCGATCCATTCAGATCGGCACTTTCAACGGAGAGGATTTTTCTTGGTGAGCATGGTCTCCGCGCAAACGCGTTCCGCGTTTGTCGCGAGGGAAAGCCGGTTCCCACTTTTCCGGATCATGCTGCTAGGTACCTGATGCGGCGCGGTCGATGAAGAGGCTTCCCTTCGTCACGATCTGCTCGCCCGGCTTGAGATTGCCGGCGACCTCGACGAGGTCGCCATTGATGAGGCCGGGCTTGATCTGGCGCAGCTCGATGGTCTTGTCGTCGGCCTTCGCGACCCAGACGCGAACCTGATCGCCCTCGTAGATCAGCGCCTGTTTCGGCACGCCGACCGCCGGGTGGTCGCCCTTCGAATACAGCGTCACATTGGCGAACATCTCGGGCTTCAGCCGATTGTCGGCGTTGTCGATGGTGGCGCGGACCAGGAGCCGGCGCGAGGTCGCATCGATCGCGGCGGCGACATAGTTGACGCGGGCGTTCAGCACCTTGCCCGGCAGCGCCATCACGCTGAAGCTGAGGTCCTGCCCGACCGCGACATTGTCGGCGTCGGATTCTCGGACGAAGGCGATCAGCCAGACCGTCGAGAGATCGCCGATCACATAGACCGGATCGCTGGCACCGGTCGAGACATACTGGCCGGGGCCGGCCTTGCGCTGGACCACGGTGCCGCCGATCGGCGCGAACACCGTCGTCTCCGGATTGAGGCGGCCCTTCTGCTGCAAGGTCGTGATGGCTTCGTCGCCGAAGCCGAGGATGTGCAGCTTGTTCTGCGCGGCTTCCAGCAGCGTCTGCGCCGAGCGCGCATCGTTCTGCGCCTGTACAAGCGCGGCCTGCGCAGTCTGATAATCCTTCAGCGGGATCGCCTTGCCCTCGGACAGGTCCTTGGCGCGCTTCTCCTGGATCTGGGCCAGGTCGAGCGCCGACTGGGCCTTGTTGAGGCCGGTCATCGCGGCGACGTAATCGTTCTGCGCCTGCACGGTGTCGGCCGCTTCGATCACGAACAGCGGCTGCCCCTTCACCACCGTATCACCCGGCCGCACCATGAGACGGGTCACCCGCCCGGTATAGGGCGAGTAGACCGGGGTGGAGCGGTCCTCGTCGATCCCGATCTTGCCCTCAGTCACCAGTTCGGAGCGGAAGGTGTGCTCGGCCACGGTCTGGAAGGTCAGGCTGGCCCACTCGGCCGGCGACGGCGCATAGCGCGTGCCGCCCTTGCGGGACTGGCTGGAGACTTCCGACGGTGTCTGCTTGTCCGAGCCGAACCGCGTATAGCCATAGGCGCCCGCGCAGGCGACCACCAGCACCGCCGTGGCCACGAGCAGGCGCGGACGGCTAAAGCTCTGCATTCGCTTGATAAACTCTTTCAGCATGCGGTCCGCGGGGTCGATCGTTGCAGCTTCCGGCGGGACAGCCCCAGCGGTGCGCTAATAGTGCCGATTTGGCGTTTCAAACAACCTAAAAATCGCACTTCGGCGGTGCGGGTCGTTAAAGTTCGGATAGCCTGAACGGCGGCTGAATGTCTCATCCGGGAAACTCCGGGGCAGGAAACGCTGGAGGGTGGCTGCCGAGCGGCATCGCCGGACGGGACCAATGGGCCGGGGTCTTCGACAGCACGGCGGCGTGCCGGACCGAACTCAGCGTGCCGAAACCGGACGGAAGCCGCTCGATGAAGGGCTGCACCGCATCCGCCTTCAGGTCCTCGGTGGCAAGGCCCCCTTCGAGCCGGCCGAGACTCCACAGCCAGCGCCCGGTCTGCGCCAGCGATACCCGGACATGCCAGCTGCCGCCCTCGCGCGCCTGGCGGGCCTTGGCCATCATGGCGCCGAACGCCATGAAATATCCGGTGGCGTGATCGAGCATCTGGGCCGGCAATTCCTTCGGTCCGTCGACGCCGGCGGCCTGCCCTTCGGCATGATTGAAGCCGGTCGTGGTCTGCACCAGCGAGTCGAAGCCGCGGCGCTCTGCCCACGGACCGGCATGGCCATAGGCCGAGAGTGTCACATAGACGATCCCGGGATTGATGCGGGCCGCTTCCTCCGGCGAGAAGCCGAGCCGCGCAATCGCCTGCGGGCGATAACCCTGCGAGAGAATATCGGCCTGCGCGACGAGGCCGCGCATCACGGCCCGCCCCTGCTCGCTGCGCAGCTCGAGAAAGCTCGTCAGCTTGCCGCGGCCGGTGTCGATAGTGAGCCAGGGAATCGCCGGCAGATCGGGACCGGAGATCAGCAGCACATCGGCGCCGTGCGCGGCGAGCGTGCGGCCGGCGACCGGGCCGGCAATCACGCGCGACATATCGAGCACCCGGATGCCGGCCAGCGGCCGCTTCCCCGCAGGCCACGGCTTTGGCGCGGCCTCGCCGATCTTCTCGATCGAGATCAGCGGCAGCCTTGCAAGTTCTCCTGCATGCGGCGTCGCTGACCACTCGTCATATGAGCGCATCAAGGCGACGACGCCACCGGCGGTATAGGCCGCGGTCTCGAACGCCTCGCCGTCCCATTGCAGCAGCG
Organism: Bradyrhizobium sp. ma5; assembly: GCF_042258955.1. Lineage (NCBI taxonomy): Bacteria > Pseudomonadati > Pseudomonadota > Alphaproteobacteria > Hyphomicrobiales > Nitrobacteraceae > Bradyrhizobium > Bradyrhizobium sp. ma5. The sequence goes on along the minus strand of NZ_CP170156.1, from coordinate 3,086,525 downwards.
CGGCCTGGACATCGTCGCGCTCGGCGTTGCAGCCGAGCACCTTGCAGACGGAGTCGCGGTGATGCGGGAAATTGGTGTGCAGGCGGACGAAGCGGTTGTCGCGGACACGGTAGACGCCGGCGATCTTGTCCCAGGCCGGTGGCGGCGGCTTGTCGTCAACCCGCAGATAACGCTCGCTGCGGCATTCGACGACGGCATGGCGCATGTCGACCGCGACGTCCTGCGGCTCGCCGCTGCGGGCTTTCCAGATCTCGGCCGCCGCAAGGCCCGCCGCGGCAATCGGCACCTGCGCCGCCGCTGCGACCCGAAACGACGACGGCAATTGCGGCTCGCTGCCGGTCAGGGCGACCGCATCGAGCGCGGACGGCGCGCCACCGGTGCCGGTCCAGACATCGGAAAGGATTTCACGGATGTCCTGCATGCGCATTCCTGTTTGCGATTATTCTATGCCCGAGCATGATGACAAAATGGCAATGCCCGGTCCCAACCCGTATTTGGCATCATCTTCCCGGAAAGCGGCTTCACGCTTTTCCGGACCATGCCTTATTTGGGCATGATCTTTTCGAAAAACGGTTTCACACTTTCCCGGACCATGCCTTAGCTCTGCCCGACCCGAACAGGAGTTGCAATGGCTGCCATTGATCCCCTCACCGCCGGCGGTGTCTTCCTCGCGACCGCGGCCACCGACGCGGTCTATGTCATGTTCACCTCGGCAGTCGTCGCGCGCAAGCGCGTGCCGGCCGCGACCTGGAGCAGCGTCTGGTACGTGCTCTCCTCCTATGCGGTGATCAGCTACACCGAGAACTGGCTCTATGTCGCCTTCGCAGCGGCCGGCTCGTGGGTCGGTGCCTATGCGTCGATCACCTTCCTGCACCGCCCGCCGGGCGGACCGCCGGTGGGCGCCGCGGTGGAATAGTATGCAGCTGCGCAAGGATTGAACAATCGCTGGGGCTGGCGACGAGGAGTACTGCGCGCGAGACTATCTCCCATCGTCGTCCCGGCGAAGGCCGGGACCCATAGGCCGCAGCAGTTGTAGTTGGCGGGACTCGTCGTTCCAACGGTGCACAACAATCGGCATTTGTGGTTATGGGTCCCGGCCGCCGTGCGCAATTGCGCATTAGGCCGGGACGACAGTGACGATGGGTTTCGCTTCGCTCTACCCATCCTACAATCCTCGTGAAGGACTTCTGCCGGAGCGAGACTCCGGCAGAAGCATCACGTCGCTGCTCTCACTTCAACGCGGCCTGGCCGGCGAGCGAGATCACGTTGTCCTGCGCGCCGGAGCCGCCGCTGACACCGATGGCGCCGACGATCTTGCCATTGACCATCAGCAGATTGCCGCCACGCGAGGCGACGACGTCGTCGAGGGTTGCGAGGTAGGAGAAGTAGGGTCCCTTGCCCATCAGGGTTTCGAACACCAGCGTGGGGCGGCGATAGCGGGTTGCGGTACGCGCCTTGTGCTGCGAGACCCCGACCGAGGCATACTGGCAATTGTCCTGCCTCTCGAAATAGACGAGATCGCCGCTCGGATTGACGATCGCGATGCAGAACGCGTTCCAGATTCGCTTTTGCGTCTCGGCAACGGCTGCCGCGGCGACCTTCTTGGCGGTTTCCAGATTGATCGGTTCGCCGTAGGGCGGCGGCGTCAGGGCATCGGCGACGACGTCATTCGGATTGTCGGGGTTGGGCGGCACCTGGGCCAGCGCGCCGGTGGCGGTAGCGAGCACGACCCATGCCGCGCCGATGAGCGCAGTGAAATAACGCATGTCATTATCTCCCAGTTTGATTGTTGTTTTCAGACGCCCCAATGCGATTACCGGGCGGCAGAACGATAGCAATTGATCCGCGGCGCACAAGGCGAGATCGGATTGGGTGCACCGCGATATTCGCCTGGCTACAATGAAAATCGCGTGACGCGAGGGAATATCGAGGTCGCGCAATGCCGCGATGGTCGCTACAGTCCGCGCGCATCAGAAAGGACATCCGAATGGATCTGGGTTTGAAGGGACGAAACGCCATCGTGCTCGGCGGCACGCGCGGCATCGGGCGGGCCATTGCGGCGACGCTGGCGGGTGAAGGCGTCGGCGTCGCGGTCTGTGCGCGCAATGCCGAGCAGGTTGCGTCCAGCATTGCCGAGCTGAAGGCTGCCGGCGTGCGCGTCACCGGCGCGGCCGTCGATATCACCGACGCCGCGGCGCTGACATCGTGGATTGCCGATGTCGCAACCGAATTGGGCAGCATCGACATGATGTTCTCCAATGCGGGCGCGATGGCGCAAGGCGGCGATCCGGCGTCGTGGGAGCAGAATTTCCGGCTCGACGTGCTCGGCGCGGTGAACGCGTTCGAGGCAGCACGCCCGTTCCTGGAGGCGAGCGGCGAGACAACCGGCGATGCGGCCTTCATCATCATCTCGTCGATCTCGGCAGCGCAGGCGGATCGCGCCGGCTCCTACGGACCGATCAAGGCGGCGCTGGTGCACATGGCGAAGGGACTGGCGCGGCAATACGCGGCGAAGAAAATCCGCGTCAACGTGGTGTCGCCGGGCACCGTGTATTTCAAGGGCGGCGTCTGGAATATGGTCGAGCAGAACACGCCGAAGATTTATCAGGACGCGCTGGCCCGCAACCCGACCGGCCGCATGGCGACGCCGCAGGAGATCGCCAACGCCGCGGTGTTTCTGGCTAGCCCGGCCTCCTCGTTCACGACCGGCTCGAACCTCGTCGTCGACGGCGCGATCTCGAACCGGGTGAATTTCTGAGGAGAGACGACATACACGGCCGACCCGTCATCCTGAGGTGCGAGCCTTGCGGCGCAATTGCGCCGCTGGGCGAGCCTCGAAGGATGCACGGCCCGGCTGGTGGCCGTCGACCCTTCGAGACGCGCGCAATGCGCGCTCCTCAGGGTGACGGTGAGAGGGCGACACGCTGGCGACAACCCTCAATGAAAATCCCGTGACGGCGGCAGGATGCGGACGTTGCGGGGGTGGCGGATTTTTTGCGGCGAGTTGTCGCCGTGATCGCGGCGGTCGTCGTTGAGCGGCTCGATCAGTGCCGGGGCCGGCGGCACCGGATGCTTGGGGCTGAGGGATTCGTTGGCGAGGCCGATAAGATCGTGGGAGCGGTCGGTCATGCGCTGCGCCACCAGATGCGTCACGCCCTCGGGGCTGCTCTGGATATAACCCTCGACCAGGATCAGGCGTGCACCCATCACTTCCTTGCGGTACTGCTCCATCACCTTCGGCCACACCACGATGTTGGCGATGCCGGTCTCGTCCTCCAGCGTCATGAACACGACGCCCTTGGCGCTGCCCGGCCGCTGCCGCACCAGCACGACGCCGGCGCAGCTGACGCGGCGGCGATCATTGCTGCGGTTGATGGTGTGGCAGGCGACGACGCGCTCTCTGGCGAACATCTCGCGCAAGAATTCCATCGGATGGCCCTTCAGCGACAGGCGGATGGTCTGATAGTCGGCGACCACCTGCTCGGGACGCGGCATCTCCGGCAGCGGTTTTGCGCCCTCATCCGGCTGCTCGCGCGCGGTGGCGGCCTCGAACAGCGGCAGCGGCACGTCGTCAGGCAGCCGCCGCACCGCCCACAGCGCCTCGCGGCGGTCGAGCCCGAGCGAGCGGAACGCATCGGCGTCGGCGAGCAGGATCAGCGCGCGCTTCGGCAGGCCGGTGTCGCGGGCGAAGTCTTCCAGCGAGGTGAAGGACCGCCGGTTGCGCGCGGCGACGATGCGGTCGGCCCAGTCTTTCTCTTGCTTCGCCTCTCCCGCTTGCGGGGGAGGCCGGATCGCATCGGAAGATGCGATCCGGGTGGGGGCTCCCTCCTCAGTGGGACTCGTGGAGAGACCCCCACCCCAACCCTCCCCCGCAAGCGAGAGAGGGAGCACAGGCGCGCCCCGGATGCGCAATTGCGCATCGGGGAATGACGACTGGAGAGCTTTCAACCGCTCCTCGTCCTCATCCAGCCAGTGAAAGCCGTCGATCTGGCGGAAGCCGAGCCGCACCGCGCAATGATCGCCGACCTTCTCCTCCAGCGTGTTCTGCGCAAAGCTGAAGGAGACATCGACCTCGCGCACCGTGACGCCGTTGTTGCGGGCGTCGCCGACGATCTGCGCCGGGGCATAGAAGCCCATCGGCTGCGAGTTGAGCAGGCCGCAGCAGAACGCATCGGGATGATGGTGCTTCAGCCATGAGGAGATGTAGACGAGCTGGGCAAAGCTCGCGGCATGGCTTTCCGGGAAGCCGTAACTGCCAAAGCCCTTGATCTGGTCGAAGCAGCTGCGGGCGAAATCCGGATCGTAGCCGCGCGCCACCATGTTGCCGACCAGCTTCTCTTCATAGCTGCCAATGGTGCCGACGTTGCGGAAGGTCGCCATCGAACGGCGCAGGCCGTTCGCTTCTTCCGAGGTGAACTTTGCCGCCTCGATCGCGATCCGCATCGCCTGCTCCTGGAACAGCGGCACGCCAAGCGTCTTGTGCAGCACGTTGTGGAGTTCATCCGGCGGGCCGTGCTCGGGCGACGGCGACGGATAGCTTTCCTTCTCCTGGCCGTTCCGCCGCCTCAGATAAGGATGCACCATGTCGCCCTGGATCGGCCCCGGGCGGACGATCGCAACCTCGATGACGAGATCGTAGAAGGTGCGTGGCTTCAGCCGCGGCAGCATGTTCATCTGGGCGCGGCTCTCGACCTGGAACACGCCGAGCGACTCGCCGCGACACAGCATGTCGTAGACTTTTTTTTCGTCCTGCGGGACTGAAGCGAGCTCCCAGCGCTTGCCCTTGTGGTCATCGATCAGGTCAAAACATTTGCGGATGCAGGTCAGCATGCCCAGCGCCAGTACGTCGACCTTCATCATATGAAGCGCGTCGACATCGTCCTTGTCCCATTCGATGAAGGTGCGGTCGTCCATCGCGGCGTTGCCGATCGGCACATAGGTGTCGAGCCGGTCCTGGGTCAGCACATAGCCGCCGACATGCTGCGAGAGATGGCGCGGAAACTCGATCAGCTCGGTGGCAAGCTCGACCGCGAGGTTGATCATCGCATTTTTTGGATCGAGCCCGGCCTGCCGCACCTGCATGTCGTTGAGGCCCTTGCCCCAGCTGCCCCACACGGTGTCGGCGAGCGCCGCGGTGACGTCTTCCGTCAGCCCGAGCGCCTTGCCGACGTCGCGGATCGCGCTGCGCGGGCGATAATGGATGATGGTCGCGATGATGGCGGCGCGGTGGCGGCCGTAGCGGCGATAGACATATTGCATCACCTCCTCGCGCCGCGAATGCTCGAAATCGACGTCGATGTCGGGCGGCTCCAGCCGTTCCTTGGAGATGAAGCGCTCGAACAGCAGATCGACCTTGGTCGGATCGACCGAGGTGACGCCGAGCACGTAACAGACCGCAGAATTCGCCGCCGAGCCCCGCCCCTGGCACAGGATGTTCTGGCTGCGCGCATAGTGCACGATGTCATGCACGGTGAGGAAGTAATGCGCGTATTTCAGCTCGGCGATCAGCGCGAGCTCCTTGTTCAGGGTGGCACGAAGTTTGTCGTCGATCTCGCCGCCGAAATATTTGTCGACGCCGACCCAGGTCAAATCCTCCAGATGCTGCTGCGCGGTCTTGCCCGGCGGCACCGGCTCGTCCGGATACTGGTATTTGAGCTGGTCGAGCGAGAACGAGATGCGATCGGCGAAGCGTATGGTCTCCGCGATCGCGGCAGGCCAGTCGCGGAATAGCCTGATCATCTCATGCGCCGGCTTGAGATGCCGCTCGGCATTGGCCTCGAGCCTGCGGCCGACAGCCTCGATCGTGGTCTTTTCGCGGATGCAGGTCAGCACGTCCTGCAGCGGGCGGCGCGCGGGATGGTGATAGAGCACCTCGTTGGTGGCAAGCAGCGGCACGCCGGCATCCGCGGCGAGGCGATGCAGCCGCGCGAGACGGCGCCTGTCGTCGCCGCGATAGAGCAGGCTTGCAGCAAGCCAGACGCCATCAGCGGCGCTCGCTTTCAGTTGCGCGAGCACGTCGAGCGCATCGGCCGCCTCGAACCGATGCGGCAGCGCCAGCACCAGCAGCTGGCCCTCGGCGAAGTCGACGAGGTCGGACAGAGTGAGCCGGCAGTCGCCCTTCTCGATGCGCTCGATGCCGCCGCCGCGCTTGCCGCGGGTGAGCAATTGGCACAGCCGGCCATAGGCGGCGCGGTCGCGCGGATAGACCAGGATATCGGGCGTGTCGTCGATGAAGACGATACGGGCGCCGATCAGAAGCTTTGGCGGATGGGCGACCTTGTCGCTGTCGAGCTCCTTCCAGGCGCGCACCACGCCGGCCAGCGTGTTGTGATCGGCAAGCCCGATCACGGGGATCTTCAGTTCGCTCGCCTGATGCACATAGGCGCGCGGATCGGAGCCGCCGCGCAGGAAGGAGAAATTGCTGGTGATGCCGATCTCGGCATAGTCGGGCATCAGATTCTCGTTTTGACGCGTTTTCTTCACGCGAACCGGCCTCCACTTCGCTTGAAAACGCTCTGTTTCATGCGAACAGCCCGTGCACATACCAGTTGGCCGGGACCGGCTTGCCTTCCTCGTCGCGCAGCTCGTTCTCATAGAGGCCGTCGCGAAAGATCCAGAAGCGCTGGCCCTCGGCGTCCTCGACGCGGAAGTAGTCGCGCGTCAGCGCCGCGCCGTCCTGCTTCCACCATTCCATCGCAATGCGCTCCGGGCCTTCGACCCGCACCACCGCATGCAAGGCGCGCCGCCAGGTGAACTGGTGCGGCGGACCATCCGGCACGCTTGCGAACGGCACCTTGATCGGCTCGGGCCGCTCGAACAGCCGCAAGGGTCGCAGCGGCGGCTCGCCGGTGACGCGCTCCGGCCAGGCGGCCGCGCTCGCCGCGGCCAGATGATGCTGCGCCGGCAGCGCGAGCGCTGATCGTTCGGGGATGTGGCTCCCGAGCGGCAGATGCACGACGACACGTTTGCCCCCGATGCGGGCGGCGATGCGGTCGATCAGCGCCGAGATCTCGTCATTGTCGTGCACTGTGGTGTCGAGATCGCGCTGCTGCTGCACCACGATCTCGGTACGCCCGGCGGCGAGGCGGATGAGATCGAAGCCGAAGCCGGGATCGAGCGGATCATTGAGCGCATCGAGCCGCTCGCGGAACAGGCGGTCGATCATCTCCGGCCGCGTCACCGGCCGCCCGGTCTCGACCATGATCGCGCGCACCGCGCCGTCGGTGCGGAAGAAGCTCGCTTCCAGCTGCCGCGCGCCCTTGCCCTGCTTCTTCATCGCCGCAACCAACATTTTGGCGAGGCTTGAGAGCGTCAGCGCGATCACGGTGTCGGTCGCGATGGGCTCGGGGAAACGCTTCTCGACGATGTAATCGGGCAGCGGCTTGCGCGGGCTGATCGGGGCATCGCCCCGCCCGAGCGCGTGGCCGAGCAAGGTGGTGAAATCGGCGCCGAACCGCGCCGAGATTTCATGCGGTGCGCGCGAGGCGACATCGCCGATGGTCTTCAGGCCGGCGCGGCGCAGGCCGGTGGTGACAGCAGGATCGGCACCGAGCGCCGACACCGGCAGCGGGCCGACCGCCTCCGCCTCCGCGCCATCGGCGATGACCTGCCCCGAGGCATAGCGCGTCAGCGTGCGCGCCGCGATCGAGGTGCCGGCGATTGCGGCGCTGACGGCAAAGCCGCGCCGGCTCAGCGCATTGATGACAATCTGCAGCAGCGCGCGCTCGCCGCCGAACAGATGCGCGCAGCCGGTGATGTCGAGGAACAGCCCGTAAGGCGGATCGAGTGCGACCAGCGGCGTGAAACGATCGCACCAGTCGGCGATGTCGTTCAGCGTCTTCAGATCGGCGGCGGGATCGGCGTCGTAGACCGTAAGCTCCGGGCAGATCGCCCGGGCATTGGCGAGCGGCAGCCCGATCGACAGCCCGGCCCGCACCGCCGCCTCGTCGATGGCGTGCAGCAGGATCGCGTTGTGGTCCTTTGCGACCACGACGCTGGGAAGAAGGTTGCTTACCTCATTCGTAAGGGACGCATGAGCGGACGGGTTCCCTCCCCCCTTGTGGGGGAGGGTTAGGGAGGGGGGTGAGCCCCACGGGCGGTGCTCGTGGCTACCCCCCTCTCCAACTCTCCCCCACAAGGGGGGAGAGAGCCCTACTACCTCCCGTGTCTCAGCTTGCGAGACGATGTCCTGCGCGAGCTTGCGCTTGATGCGGTCGATGGGCAGGCGTGGCAGCCACAGGCTGAGGATACGCCGACGGTTCACTGAATTGGCACTCATCACATTTCCATTCCATGATCCATCGCCCGACCGGGCCATGACGATTGCGCACGAGTTCGGCCTCGAAGCGCGGCGCGCCCCAGGCGCTTGCGGCATTGCCGGGCGGCGAATGCGCCGCGCGCACCATCCAGCGCGTCTCCGCGGTCGAGGGGATCGGCGTGGCGGCGATCCGCAGCAGTAGCGCGGTGACGCCGGAGGCTTGCGCGGCCAAGGTCAATTTGCGGCTGGCGACGAGATCGAGCTGGCGCGCATCGCCCCAGATCTCGAGCACGACGGCGCCGAGCGCATCGCAGGCGAGCGCGTCGGCCGCGGTGCGCAGCCCGCTGTCGACATCGGCGGCACGCACGGTGACCAGGAGGCGCGGATCGAGACCGAGCTCGGCGAGCCCGCGCATCGACAGCGCGCCGTTTTCGCGATCGGAAAAATCCTGCAGCACCCAGACCAGCGGCTTGCGCGCTGACACCCGTCCGGCGAGCCCCGCGATGAAGCCGGTCGCCGCGCCGCCTTGATGGCCGGCCGCGAACACCTCGTGCAGCGCGGCCGGCGCAAGTCCGCCGCGCAGCATCGCGTCCGCGCTCGTGTGTCCGAGCGCGATGCGGTTCGGCATCGCCGCCTCCGATGGCGCCTCGATGCGCGCGATGCTGCCGCGCAGAGACGCAAGCGTACCCGTGCGTGCGCCGTTCATTGCACCGCTCCTTCCACCTGAAAATTTGAGGCCGTCACTGACCAGAACAGAGAACCAAGGACTGGCCCATTTGTTCATGATATGTTCTAATATAAAGCTAACAGGGCCCGCGGAGTCAATCGGATTGGTGAGCTCACCGATTCATGAGTGGAATCAATGGGATTCGGGAGCCGCCAAAACCGGACGCAACCTGATCTCCCGCACGCCAGGTGCACTGGCCCCGAAAATGGCGACGTGACGGAAACGGAGCAATCGTATGCGTATCATCGTGCTCGACAACGACACCGATTTCGAGGGCTGGCGCAAGGCCGCGCGACGATTGGCGTTGAATGGCGTGAAGCCTGCGGAGGTCACGTGGACCGTACGCAAGGACGACGAACTGCCGTCGGCATCCTGCGTGAATGACTTGCCCGATGCGCCGCAGGCGCGGTTCAACGTGACAGCCATATTCGTCGAACTCGCAAAGACCGCGATCTTGCATCGCAATGACACGCGCTTCGCCCTGCTCTATCGACTGCTATGGCGGCTGCGCAGCCATCACGATCTGCTCAACGTGACGACCGACCCAGATGTCGCCGAGGTCCACGCGATGGCGCGCGCGGTCTATGGCGATATCGACAGGATGCACGCGCAGCTCCGCTTCCGCGAGATCGGCCGCGAACGGACGGCGCATTACGTCGCCTGGTTCGAGCCGGAGCATCGCATCGTCGAGTTCGCCGCACCTTTCTTCGCCGGCCGCTTCGCCGACATGCCGTGGTCGATCCTGACCCCCGACGTCTGCGCGCATTGGGACGGGCACGCGATCTCGATCTCGCCGGGCGTCGCCAAATCCGAAGTGCCGAGCGAGGATCGGCTCGAGGAGGCCTGGCGGCGTCATGACAACGGCCTCTTCAATCCCGCGCGGCTGAAAGTGATGGAGATGCCGCAGGCCTATTGGAGGAACCTGCCCGAGGACTCGATCATTAAGCCGCTGATCGAAGACGCCATGCGCATGACCAGCGGCCCCTTCATCGCACGCAAGGCGGCCGAGCCGCAGAAGCTGCAGGATGAGCCGATGGTCCGCAAGCAACCTCACGACACGCAGACTCACGACACGATCGCGGCCTTGCGCGAAGAGGCCGCCGGTTGTCGCGCCTGCCCGCTATGGAAGGACGCAACCCAGGCCGTGTTCGGCGAAGGACCGCAAAGTGCTATGCTGATGCTGGTCGGCGAGCAGCCCGGCGATAAGGAAGATCTCGCAGGCCATCCCTTTGTCGGACCGGCCGGGCAGATGCTCGATCGCGCGCTTGAGGACGCCGGTATCGCGCGCGCCACGGTTTACATCACCAATGCGGTGAAGCACTTCAAATTCGTGCCGCGCGGCAAGATCCGGCTGCACCAGAAGCCGGGCACGCCGGAGATCCGCGCCTGCCGCCAGTGGTACGCGCGCGAGCTCGCCGCCATCAGGCCGGAACTCGTGGTGGCGCTCGGCGCAACCGCAGCGCAGAGCGTGCTCGGCAAGATCACCCCGATCAACAAGAACCGCGGCCGCCTGCTCGATCACGACGGAACCAAGGTGCTCGTCACCGTGCACCCGTCCTACCTGTTGCGTCTGCCCGACGAGAAAGCCAAAGCGCTGGAATATCAGCGCTTTATCGACGACCTGAAAATTGCCGCAGATCAGTTGCGCAATGCGGCCCGCGCGGCCTGAGTTGCGCCGAACCGGCGGAACCGGGAGCTACACTTCAACGTGAAATTGTTTCTGGACGCGGACAAATACCTACAACCTTTAATTGATCCGTGGTACTGTGACGTGTTCCAAAGGTATCGGGCGTCATGTTCACGCCATGACGTACCTGAGGCGGGCGCGCTGCGCGGTTTGCTAGCCCCAATCGTGCGGCGCGCCACCTCATCTCGCAATCTTTCCCTCCTCACCCACTTGCTCGCGGCACGCGCCGGATTTCTGGTTATTTGAATTCCTGGTTGCCAGGAATTCCGGTGACCTCGATTCCCGGTGGCGTGGCTTCGCGGGCCCGGCGTCCCACTGCCGGCGTCCTCGCCTCCCACACATCTCGCCCCACGAAACCCGGACGGTGACTTCAGTCACGATCATTGCGCGATCGGTGATCGTCTGTTGCTGAAGATTGCCACGAGGCCGCGAAGGCCCGTGGACCTTCAATGCCTTGCACAACAATTCGGCGGGATGTCCACCGTTATGGGTCGCCGGTTCATTTCACGGGCCGGATTTCAATTGCCTGTCATATGCATGGATCAAAATCGGAGGCATTGGGACAGGAGTTTACCATGAGCGATATGGCGTTACCCGGCTCGATCGAGCCCGCCCTGAAAAAGGGTCCGGACCTCGACAAGGGCTTCCACCCCATGACGGGGATCATTTATTTGGGCGTGGTCGCGGCCGCGCTGCTGTTCGTTGCCTACAGCATCTATGCCGACGTCGACGCCACCGGCACGCGCGTCACGTCGTTCCTGCCCTACATCATGCTGTTCGTCGCACTGCTGATCGCGCTCGGCTTCGAATTCGTCAACGGCTTCCACGACACCGCCAACGCGGTCGCCACCGTGATCTACACCCGCTCGCTGCCGGCGCATGTCGCCGTGGTCTGGTCGGGCATGTTCAACCTGTTCGGCGTGCTGCTCTCGAGCGGCGCCGTCGCGTTCGGCATCGTGTCGCTGCTGCCGGTCGAGTTGATCCTGCAGGTCGGCTCCAGCGCTGGCTTTGCGATGGTGTTCGCGCTGCTGATCGCCGCCATCCTCTGGAATCTCGGCACCTGGTGGCTTGGCCTGCCGGCCTCGAGCTCGCACACCCTGATCGGATCGATCATGGGCGTCGGTATCACCAACGCGCTGCTGCGCGGCCGCGACGGCACCTCCGGCGTGGACTGGACCCAGGCCGCCGGCATCGCCAAGGCTCTGCTGCTGTCGCCGCTGTTCGGCTTCGTGCTCGCGGCCGGTCTGCTCTACATCCTCAAGGCCGTGCTGGCGCGTGCGACGCCCGCGCTGTTCGGCGAGCCGGTCGGCAACCAGCCGCCGCCGTGGTGGATCCGGGGCATCCTGATCCTGACCTGCACGCTGGTCAGCTTCTTCCACGGTTCGAACGACGGCCAGAAGGGCATGGGCCTAATCATGCTGATCCTGATCGGCACGGTGCCGACCGCCTACGCGCTGAACCGCGCGCTGCCCGCGAACCAGATCGAGCAGTTCGCAGCGCACTCCACCTCGGCCAGCAAGGTCATCGAAGGCAAGGCCGCCGGCTACAACGTGATCGGCAATCCCCGCCCGGCCGTGACCAACTACGTCGCGCAGCACCAGATCAACGAAGGCACCTTCCCGTCGCTCGCGGTGCTGGTGCGCGACATCGGCCAGCAGGTTGCCCAGTATGGATCGCTGGCCAAGTTCCCGGCTGACGCGGTCGGCAACACCCGTAACGACATGTACCTGGCGTCCGAGGCGATCCGCTTCCTGATGAAGGACAAGGAAGCCGAGCTGACCGCGGCCGACGTCGCCACGCTGACCGAGTACAAGGGCTCGCTCGATGCCGCGACCAAGTTCATCCCGAGCTGGGTGAAGTTCGCCGTCGCCATCGCGCTCGGCCTCGGCACCATGGTCGGCTGGAAGCGGATCGTCGTCACCGTCGGCGAGAAGATCGGCAAGACCCACCTGACCTACGCGCAGGGCGCCTGTGCCGAGATCACGGCGGCCGCGACGATCGCGGCAGCCGATGGCTACGGCCTGCCGGTCTCGACCACGCACGTGCTGTCTTCAGGCATCGCGGGCACCATGGCCGCCAACGGCTCCGGCCTGCAATGGTCGACGATCCGCAACATCGCGATGGCCTGGGTGCTGACCCTGCCGGCCGCGATGATCCTCTCGGGCTGTCTGTACTACGTGTTCTACCACGTGTTCTGATGCCCTATACTCTCGGCGCGGCAACGCGTCGGACGAAAGGCCCGCGCGTTAGGTGCGGGCCTTTTGCTTTTTGAGGATCGCGGCGCGCTCCGGCGGCGTACACTTTCGCGATCTCGGCCAGCAGGCCGCGCGCCCATTTGTGCAGGCCCGATTTGGCCGTCCGGGCGCTCCAGTACATGTCGATCGAGATCGGCACCCGGAACGGCAACGAGGCGACGTGCAGGCCGCCGCGCATCGCCCGCGCAAGGTGATGCGGAATGGTCGCGACCAGCTTCGTGCCGGCGACGATGCGCTCCAGACTGTCGTGGTTCGGAAGGCTGACCGCCGGCTCGATCTCGATCTCCCTCGCCTTCAGCGCCTCGAGATAAAGCGGCTGCCACTCGCCGCTATGGGTGATGAAGACATGTTCGGCCTTGGCATAGGCCGACAATGCGATCCGGCCGCGCGCCAGCGGATTGGCCGGATCCATCACGCAGACATAGTGATCGGTGAGGATATGGCGCCGAAAGAAGCTTTCGCCGACGATCCCGACCGGACCGAGCACGGTGTCGCATTGGTTCTGCTTGAGATGGATGTCGCCATGGCCCGCGGCGTCGAGCAGGACGAGACGGACTTTTGGCGCGCCGGCACGCAACCGCGCGCTGAACTGCGGCATCAGGGTCTGCCGTTCGTGATAATTGCAGGAGATCGTCAGGCTGCCCTGCGCGGTCGCCGGATCGAATTCCACCGGTGAGGCAAGCCCGTCGATCTCGCCGATCATGTCCCGCGCCCAGCCGACCAGCGCCGCGCAGCGTTCGGTGGCGGTCACGCCATTGCCGTTGCGCACGAACAGGGGATCACCGAGCGCACCGCGCAGCCGCTCCACCGCATAGCTGATGGTGGACTGATTGACGTCGAGCCGCTTGGCGGCCGCCGAGAACGACTGCAGATCGTAGACCAACACCAGCGTCCGCAAGGTCCCGATGTCGATCGGATCGATCGAGGAATTGGCCGCCACGTTGCACCTCCCGCCTTGCTGGCGGCCCAGCCTATCACGATGTCATTGAATATTTCGATGACTGATATCGAGCCCATCGAATTGAGCGATTGCGTCGCCTGGCGCTAGGCTTCGCAAAAAAACGCCCCTGGAGGACCAATGACCAGCACCGTGCCCATCGTCACCGACATCGCGTATCAGGATCTGCTCGACGACCCCTATCCGACCTTCCGCCGCCTGCGCGAGCTGGCGCCGGCGGTGTTCGTCGAGGCCGCGAAGCTGACACTGGTGACGCGCTTCGACGACATCGTGCGGATCGAGCGCGACCCCGCGACCTACTCGGCCGACAATCCCACCTCGCTGGTGAACAGGGTGACGGGGCCGACCTTCATGCGCAAGGACGGCGCCGAGCACGCGATCGGCCGCAAGGCGATCGAGCCCTCGTTCCGCCCGGCCACGATCAAGGAGTATTGGGCGCCGAAATTCACCGCGATCGCGCAAGCGCTGATCGATGACCTGTCCGCTGCCGATGAGGCCGATCTGTTTGTGACGCTCGCCGCGCCGATGGCCTCGCGCAGCCTGATGGCGATGATCGGCTTTCGCGCGATGCCGTGGCAGACCCTGGCGGAGTGGTCTCAGGCGCTGATCGACGGCGCCGGCAACTACGCCGCCGATGCCGAAATCGAGCGCAAGGCGATGCAGGCCAGTGCCGACGTCGACGCCGCGATCGACGCGGTGCTCGACGACCACCGCAGCCACCCCAACCCCTCGATCCTATCCTCGATGGTCAACGCCGATCCGCCGATGCCGATCGAGGGCATCCGCGCCAACATCAAGGTAATCATCGGCGGCGGGCTGAACGAGCCACGCGATGCGATCCTGACCCTCGTGCTCGGTCTCCTGCAAAACCCGGCGCAGCGGGACAGCGTGCTGGCGAAGCCTGAGCTTTGGCCGGCCGCGCTCGAGGAAGCGGTGCGCTGGATCTCGCCGATCGGCATGTATCCGCGCCGCGTCACGCACGATGTCGATCTTTCCGGCACCAGGCTGCCCGAGGGCCTTCAGATCGGGCTCTGCGTCGGCGCCGCGAACCGCGACGGCAATCGCTTTTCGGCGCCCGATTGTTTCGACGTGACGCGGCCGAAGCAATCGCATCTGGCGTTCGGCGCCGGACCGCATTTCTGCGCCGGCACCTGGGTGTCACGGCTCACCGTCGGCAAGATCGTGGTGCCGATGCTGTTCGACCGCTTGCGCAATTTGCGCCTCCGCGCGGAGACGCCGCCTGTGGTCCGCGGCTGGGTGTTCCGCGGACCGGTGACGCTGCCGGTACGATGGGATGCGTGAGCCGGCGCCATGACCAACGCTCACCGTCATTGCGAGCGAAGCGAAGCAATCCATCTCTCCACTCGCTGAGCAATGGATTGCTTCGTCGCTTCGCTCCTCGCAATGACGGTCGAAGAGTGACGGCAACGGCGAGCCTCACGCCGCCAGCGCGTCCTCCACGATCTTCACGAAGTACGACGTCCCGAACACGATCGCCTCGTCGTTGAAATTGTAGGCGGGGTGATGCAGGCCGGCGCTGTCGCCGTTGCCGCAGAAGATGAAGGCGCCGGGCCGGGCTTCCAGCATATACGAAAAATCCTCGCCGCCCATCAGCGGCGGCATCGGATGCACGTTGCCATCGCCGGCGACTTCCTTGGCGATGCGGGTCGCGAATTCGGTCTGCGGCGCGTGGTTGACGGTGACGGGATAGCCGTGCTTGTAGTCGAGATCGATCCGCGCGCCGGTCAGTTGGGCCACGCCCTTGACCACTTCACCGATGCGCTTCTCGATCAATTGCCGGACCTCTGGGGTCAGGGTGCGGACGGTGCCGCGCAAGACCGCGGTCTGCGGAATCACGTTGCGGGCATTGCCGGCGTGGAATTCGCAGATCGAGATCACGGCGGAATCCAGCGGATCGACGCTGCGCGACACGATCGACTGCAGCGCGGTGATCAGCTGCGCGCCGACCATCACCGAATCGATGCATTTGTGCGGCCGCGCGGCGTGGCCGCCGAGCCCTTCGATGTTGATATTGACCTCGTCGGTGGACGCCATGATCGGGCCGGAGCGGATCGCGAACGAGCCGATCGGAATCCCCGGACCGTTGTGCATGCCGTAAACCTGCTGGACGCCGAAGCGGTCCATCAGGCCATCCTTGATCATGGCGGCGGCACCGGCCCCGCCCTCCTCGGCCGGCTGGAAGATCACGACCGCATCGCCGGCGAAATTGCGCGTCTCGGCGAGATAGCGCGCCGCGCCGAGCAGCATCGCGGTGTGGCCGTCATGGCCGCAGGCGTGCATCTTGCCCGGCGTCTTCGAGGCGTAAGGCAGGTTGGTTTCCTCGTGGATCGGCAGCGCGTCCATGTCCGCGCGCAGGCCGATCACCTTGACCTCGCCCTTGGCCGCTCCCTTCTTGCCCTTGATGACCCCGACCACGCCGGTTTTGCCGAGCCCGGTCACGACCTCGTCGCAACCGAATTCCCGCAGACGGTCGGCCACGAATGATGCAGTGCGGTGCACGTCGTAGAGCAGCTCGGGGTGTTCATGGATGTTGCGGCGCCAGGCCTGGATATCGGGTTGCAGATCGGCGACGCGGTTGACGATGGGCATGAGAATTCTGGCCTCGGAGGTTGGACGTAACTCCTCTCTAGCATGCAAGAGGCGGTCCACCCAACAGATGTGGCATGCCTCCGGCCCCAGGCCCTGCATTCGCAAATGGGATGCCGAATATTCTCCAGACGTAGGGCCGAGTGGCCTTGCGTCCGTTTGCCAATCTCTGGCCTGAGCGATCGCATCCGACCAAAGCCTAATAGTGCCGGGGATATCTCATGCGGATACTACTTGAGGTTTCCGCACCGAAATCCTCCTCGAAGAAGGGCGCGGCTGCATGACGCCGGATCAAGCGGTCTTGTTCTCGACCATCATCCTGCTGGTGCCGATGGGCTACTTCCTGCTTGCGGCGCCGGCGTTCCTGCTCGTGAAGCTCGACGTCCCGCCCGTCACCCGCCTGCTGCGCGGCATGTTCAATGCCTACTTCCTGGTGCTGACGGTCTCGGGCGTGATCGGGACGCTCGCCTTCGCCGCGGCGGGCCGGCCGGCCGTCGCGCTTGGCATTGCGTTGATCGCGGCCTTCGCTGTGCTGGCACGCCGATGGTTCCTGCGGCGGCTCGATGCCGAGGCGGACGCGCGCGACTCAGGTGATCCGACCGCGGTGCGGCGGCTGCGCCGGCTGCATTGGGGTGGCATGCTGTGCAATGCGGTTCAGGTGTTTGTTCTGGTCGGCAGCATTCCCTACATGGCGCCGCTGCCCTGAACGGGTTTTGCTCTGCTTAAGGCGCGGACGATTGGAAGCCGCGTCCGCTTTGCCCCTGCGCGCGGCGCAGAGCAAGATCCTGTTTCGTGACGGCGAGCCCGCCCGCTATGCCTCACCTTTTCGATGCGGGTCGTATTTCGAAAGCACGTCCTTAAGGTAATCCCGGCTTTTCCATTCCGGTGCGGGCGGCTCGTACCCGGGCCGAGGAACGAACGGATTCGCCGCCACATCCGCTGACGCGCCCATCATGTCCGGAATGTAGCGCGGGCAATTCGGAAAGATTTCGCATTTGACGCGCACGACAACCTTCGCACCATGGTGCTGGGCAAGCGTTTCCGCGCTGTCGTCGATCGTTGCCTTGCCTCGGATGCGCGCGCGAAACGTCTTGCCGTCGAGGCGCACAAACAGCAACCCGACGTTCGGGTTGCGGTGAATATTGCCGAGCGTGCGGTACATGTTGTTGCCGTCATACTCGGGGTATTCAAGCGTGTCGGGCCCGGTGATCTTCACGAAGCCGGGATCGCCACAACGCATCGAACAATCGACGTTGTCCTGATAGCTCGTCGCAATGAAAAAGAACCGCGCCTCCTCAATGAGCTTGCGCTCCTGGTCCCAGAATTCGAAGTGCAGGCGATGCTTCTCGAGACCGTCGGCGACGCGCCGGCCGTCGAAGCGGTCCTGCAATTCACGCATTCCGTCGTGGTAGAAAGGGGCGCGGACCGGGTCTGCCACGTGGCTTCTCCAACAAGTTGATCAATTTATCTGCGAGTCTTGGCACGGCCAGATTGTTCGGCACAGCGGCAGTGAATTTTCTGCGCCTGCCCGGCCGCAGACGGCTAGTTTCCCTTCGCCTGCCGGTCGAACGCGCTCAGCACGGCCAGCGTCATGGCCTCGACACCGGTCTTGATGGTGGGCTCCGGCACCGGCGCGAACAGCGGCGAATGATTGCTCGGCAATGGCGGGCCGTTGCGCGCTCGGGCTGCGGCGACGCGCTCCGGCTCATAGACACCGATGTTGAAGAACATCGAGGGCACTCCGGCGCTGACGAACTCCGAATAATCCTCGCTGGGCGTGCCCGGCGGCGAGGTTGCGAACTTGTCGCCAAACGCCGCCTTCAGCACCTTTTCCGCGGTGCCGACCACGTCCGGATCGTTCATCACGGCCTTGGTCCCTTCGGCCAAGTTGATCTCAGGCTCCGGCGCATTCGACATGGCGGCGACCGCCTTTGCCGTCCGCTCGATGCCGGCAAGCATTTTGGCGCGTACTTCGGGCTTGAAGGTGCGAATGGTGCCGAGCAGCACCACGTCATCAGGAATGATGTTTGACGCGGTGCCACCGTGAATTGCGCCGATGCTGACCACGCCGAATTCGGTCGGGTCCTTTTCGCGGCTGATCACGCTCTGAACATCGACGACAAAGCGCGCGGCCATCATCACGGGATCGATGGTCGCCTGGGGCACGGCACCGTGTCCGCCGCGACCATGAAATTTGATGTAGAGGCCATCGGCGGCAGATGAGCCGATCCCGACGCGATAGCGCACCGTTCCGTAGGCGAACGGGCCGTCGTGCAGGGCGAAGCCGAAATTCGGCTTTGGAAACCTCGTGAACAGACCATCCGCCAGCATCGCCTTGGCGCCCGCCACGATCTCTTCAGCCGGCTGGGCGATGAACATCAGCGTACCGTGCCATTGGTCTTTCAGGCCGACCAGCGTCTTGGCCGTCCCCACCCAGCTCGCCATGTGGACGTCGTGGCCGCAGCTGTGCGCCACGAAGGTTTCCCGTCCCTGCCATGTGGTCTTGTCGTGGCTGGCATAGGGAAGGCCGGTCTTCTCTTCCATCGGCAGCGCATCGAGCTCGGTGCGCACCATGATGGTGGGGCCCTCGCCGTTCCTGTAGATCGCGACCAGCCCGGTCTTGCCGACATGCTCCGTCACCTCGAAGCCCAGCGCCCGCATTTCGGCAGCCAGCTTGACGGCGGTCTTCTCCTCCTGAAATGCGATCTCGGGGTGGGCGTGAAGGTCCTTGTAGAGCGCGTCGAGCTTCGGATAGTCGGTCTCGACCGATTTCTCGATTGCACCCTTCAGCGCGACGACATCCAGTTCGGCATTGGCCCGTAGCGGCAATGAAGTGCAGAGCGCGGCGGACGCAAGCAGCGTGAGAACAATCTTGTTCATGGCAATCGCTCCAACCGAAGTCCGGATACTGCATCCCGAGTAGCCAGCTACATCGCCAGGCCGGACTCGGCTGCGCGATTTAAGCAGGCACGGTGACGGGAAACAATGACTGATCCAGAGCGTGTGCGCCTAACCTGACGTGAGCATCTGGCTGCGGATTTCCTGTGCGGTGCGGCGCAGCGGCAGCAGAAATTTCTTGCGCGCGCCGGCCTCGCTGACAGTGCCGGAGATCGTGTTGACGCTGAGCGCCGCGACCACTGCACCGGCCGGATCACGCAACGGCACCGCGATGCCGCAGATCGCGGGATCAAGCTCGCCGTCGACCCAGGCATAGCCGTCGCTCTCGGCCCGCGCGAGCAATTCGCCGAGACGATCCGGATCGGTCACGGTGCGCGGCGTGACCTGCTTGAAGCCGCCGGTCGCGAGATAAGCCTCGCGGGTGCCTGGCGGCAGCGCCGCCAGCATGACGCGGCCGAGCGACACCAGATGCGCGGGCAGCCGGCTGCCGACGCCGAGATTGGCCGACAGAATCCGCCGCGCCGGCAGACGCAGCGCATAGACGATCTCGTCCTCGTCGAGCACCGCCATCGCGCAGGACTCGCCGATCTCGTTGCGCAAATTCTCCAGCGCGCGCTGCGCATGCGCCCAATAGGGCAATGCATTGAGGTAGGACAGGCCGAGCCCGAGCGCGCGCGGCCGCAAGCTGAAATAGCGTCCATCCGAAGCGCAATATTTCAACGCCACCAGGGTCGCGAGGATGCGGCGCGCGGTGGCGCGGTTGAGATCGGCAGTGTCGGCGGCCTCCGCCAGCGTATGCCGGCCCGGCGGCTTGCCGAGCGCCTCGATGATCGAGAAACCGCGCGCGATCGCGCGCACGAAGCCGTCACTCTCTTTGCTCATGGCGTCATCTTGGTGGGGGCGTCGTTCTGCTCTTCACATCGAAGCCCGCATGGCTGCCTGCACATGATGCGGCGCTGCCCGCTTGTCAGGGGCTCCCGACCGCGCTAGCGTCAATTCACACCGCGAATTGACTGTTCGCCTGGCGAACTGAATAGCAGGAGGATCCTCGATGGCGCAAGCAGAAAGTTCTGCGGCCACCCCGTTCGAAACCGATTTCTGGAAGGACGCGAAACTGCGCAAGGTGTGGGACGACATTGTCCCCGGCGAACCGCGCAAGACACTGCCCTACCTGCTCACGCAGGACGCGATCGCGCTGTACTGCCGTGCGGTCGGCGAGACCAATCCGCTCTATCTCGACGAAGCGGTCGCGAAGGCCGGGCCCTATGGCGGACTGATCGCGCCACCCGCGATTCATATCCTCTTGATGTTCGCCTGCACCCCGGCCGACGACTGGATGCGTTCGCCCGGCACCGTCAATGCCGGACAGTCATGGAGCTACAACATCCCTGCCCGCCCCGGCGACACCATCACCCTGCAGGCGCGCGCGCTCGACAAGTTCATCAAGCGCGAGCGGCTGTTCGTGGTGCACGACAACGTCTTCTTCAACCAGCATGGCGACGTGATCTGCTCGGGTCGCGGCCAGACCATCCGCCCGATGTAAGGAGGATCACGATGACCACAGCGAATTTCGACGCTCTCAAGGCCGGCGACACCATCGACGGCCCCGCCTTCGCCGTCTCGCGCGAATCGATCCGCCTGTTCTGCGATGCATCGCTCGACTACAACCCGCTGCATCTCGACGACAACTACATGAAGGGCGATTTCGGCAAGACCAATTTCGGCGGCATCATCATGCATGGCATGAACAATTTCGGCCTGATCTCGCGCATGCTGACCGACTGGGCGCTTCCCGCCGGCGCGATCCATCGCAGGCTCGAGACGCGCTGGCTGAAGCCGGTGAAGCCCGGCGACACCATCCGCCCCGCCGGCACCATCAAGGCCAAGCAGACCACCGCGAAGTCGCGCTGGGTGCTGGTCGACGTCGCCGTGCAGAACCAGCGCGGCGAGACGGTCGCGGCCGGTGAAGCGATGCTGGAGTTTCCGGCGAAATAGCGAAAGACACTCAAGTCGAGCGGCGAACTCAACCTCGCCTCGCCCCGCTTGCGGGGAGAGGCCGGAATGCATCGCCAGATGCATTCCGGGTGAGGGGGAGTCTCCGCATGCCTAGCTCTCTCTGATTATGCGGAGACAGCCCCTCACCCCAACCCTCTCCCCGTAAGAACGTGGCGAGGGAGCGCACTGCCGCCGCCGCACTAACGAACAATCAAAATAATCACTGAGGAGACTTTCATGCAGGACTCGGCCCAATCGCGGCTCTATCGACGGATCGCCTGGCGCCTGATCCCGTTCCTGCTGGCGTGCTACACAGTGGCGATCATCGATCGCTTCAACATCGGCTTTGCCAAGCTGCAATTCCTGCACGACCTCAACATCGATGACGCGGTGTTCGGGCTTGCCGCTGGCATCTTCTCGGTCGGCTATGTCGCGCTCGAAGTGCCGAGCAATCTGCTGCTGGTCAAAATCGGCGTCCGCAAGACGCTGCTGCGGATCATGCTGCTGTGGGGCACTGTCACCGTGCTGCTCGCGCTGGTGCAGAACCAGTATCACCTCTATCTGCTGCGCTTCCTGCTCGGCGCCGCCGAGGGCGGCTTCTTCCCGGGCATCCTGTATTACTTGACGCTGTGGTTTCCGGACCGCGTGCGCGGCCGCATGACGAGCCTGTTCGTGATGGCCGTGCCGCTCGGCGGCGTCATTGCAGGACCGTTGTCGGGCCTGATCATGGACCACATGCAAGGCGTCCATGGCCTGCACGGCTGGCAGTGGCTGTTCATCCTCGAAGGCGTTCCCGCCGTGCTGCTCGGCATCGCCGCATATCTTTGTCTCGCCGACGGGCCAGATGCCGCAACCTGGCTCAGCGCCGACGAGCGACGGCAGGTCGCAAGCGATCTCGCCCGCGATCGCGCCGCCGCCCCTAACACGACAAGCAGCTTCGCGGCGACGCTGCGCGAGCCGCGCGTCTATTTGCTCTCCTTCATCTATTTCGCGTTCTTCTGCTCGCTCAACACCATCCTGTTGTGGACGCCGACGCTGCTCAAGCGCGTCGGCGTGGCGACCACAACCGAGATCGGCTGGCTGAGCGGCGCGATTTCGGTGGCGTCGGCGATCGGCATGGTCGCGATCGGCTACAGTTCCGATCGCACGCGGGAACGGCGCTGGCACGTGGTCGCTTGCGGCCTCGTCGCGGCGGCGTGCTTCATCGCCCTGCAGGTCGCGCAGGGCAGCATCCTGCTGACCGTAACCCTGCTCGCCATCGCCTCGATCGGCATCTTCGCGATTCTCTCGCTGTTCTGGACCATTCCGAACGCGATGCTGGAAGGCAGCGCCGCGGCGGGCGGCATCGCGCTGATCAGCGCGATCGGCTCGTTCGGCGGCGCGATGTGCCCTGCCCTGATCGGCTGGATGAATGTCGCAACCGGGAGCATCTACGCACCGCTCGCCCTGGTCGGCGCGCTGCTCGCTGTCGGTATGCTGACGCTGATCCTCTGCGTGCCGCGGCCTGGCCCCGAGGTCACATTCGCGGAGCTCAGCCGTCCCTGATCATCCAGCGCAAGCCCGGCGCCGTCGGCCGGGCTTGTCTCCACCGGCTGCGTCTGACTAATAGGAGCCCAACAGAAGACGCTTGCCGGGAACGAAGACATGCCGCGAAGGCTCGAGGGTGATTTCGACTACATTATCGTCGGCGCAGGCACGGCGGGCTGCATCATGGCCAACCGCCTGTCGGCCGATCCGAAGAAGCGCGTGCTGCTGCTGGAAGCCGGCGGCAAGGACAACTGGATCTGGTTTCACATCCCGGTCGGCTATCTCTTCGCGATCGGCAATCCGCGCTCGGACTGGATGTTCAAGACCGAGGCGGAGCCAGGTCTCAACGGCCGCGCGCTCGCCTATCCGCGCGGCAAGGTGATCGGCGGCTCGTCGGCGATCAACGCCATGATCTCGATGCGCGGCCAGGCCGCCGACTACGATCACTGGCGGCAACTCGGCCTCACCGGCTGGAGCTACAGCGACGTGCTGCCGGCATTCAAGCGGCTGGAGGATCACTTCCTCGGCGAAAGCGAGCATCATGGCACCGGCGGCGGCTGGCGCATCGAGGCGCCGCGGCTGTCGTGGCAGATCCTCGATGCGGTCGGCGATGCCGCCGAGGAGATGGGCATCAAGCGCATCCCCGACTTCAACACCGGCGACAACGAGGGCACCAGCTACTTCCACGTCAACCAGAAGCGCGGGCGGCGCTGGTCGTCGGCGCGCGGTTTCCTCAAGCCGGTGCTGAACCGCAGCAATCTCAGGCTCGAGACCGACGTGCTGGTCGACCGCCTGATCATCGAGAGCGGCCGCGCCGCGGGCGTTGAGTTCCGTCAGGGCAATGAGACGGTAGAGGCGCGCGCCAAGGGCGAGGTGATTCTCTGCGCCGGCTCGATCGGCACTACGCAGGTACTGCATCGTTCCGGCATCGGCCCGTCTGAATGGCTGTCTCCGCTCGGCATCGACATCGTGGCTGACGTGCAGGGCATCGGCCATAATCTGCAGGACCATCTGCAACAGCGCGCGATCTACAAGGTTTCCGGCGTGCGCACGCTGAACGAGACCTACTACAACCTCGTGCGCCGCGGCCTGATGGGCCTCGACTACGCGTTCCGCCGCCGCGGCCCGCTGACCATGGCGCCGTCGCAGCTCGGCATTTTCACGCGCTCGGACGAGACGCGCTCGCGCGCCAACATCCAGTTCCATGTGCAGCCGCTGTCGCTGGACAAATTTGGCGACCCGCTGCATCGGTTCCCCGCGATCACCGTGAGCGCCTGCAACCTGCAGCCGACCTCGCGTGGCACGGTGCGGATCCGCTCGACCGCGCCCGACGACAAGCCGTCGATCGCGCCAAATTACCTCTCGACCGAGGACGACCGCCAGGTCGCGGCCGACGCGATCCGCACCACGCGCAGACTGATGAAGCAGAAGGCGCTGGAGCAATATCATCCCGAGGAATTCCTGCCCGGCCCCTCGGTCGGCGACGACGACGCCTCGCTCGCCAAGGCCGCCGGCGACATCGGCACCACGATCTTCCACCCCGTCGGCACCGCGAAGATGGGAACGGCCAACGATCCGATGGCCGTGGTCGACGAGCGCCTGCGCTTCTACGGCCTTAACGGCCTGCGCATCGCGGATGCCTCCGTGATGCCGACCATCACCTCCGGCAACACCAACACGCCGACCGCGATGATCGCCGAGAAGGCGGCTGCGATGATCTTGCAGGATGCGCGATAGAACGACGATGAACTCCAGCAAGCGCATTCTCGTTGGCGATGCCGGCGCGCAGATCGCGCTGGCACGATGGGGCGAACCGGCCTCCGGCAAACCGCCGGCGCTGCTGCTGCACGGCACCGGCTTTGTCGCCGAAGTGTGGACCGAGGTCGCCGAAGCGCTGGCCGCCGACTACACCGTCTACGCGCTCGATCGCCGCGGCCATGGCCTGAGCCACAAGCCGGCGGCCGAGCGTTATCAGTTCCAGGATTTCGCCGACGATGTCTGCATGGTGGTTGAACGCCTCGATCTCCGTGACATCTACGGCATCGGTCACAGCGCCGGCGCGACCGACCTGATGCTCGCCACGAAGCTGATGCCGGACCGCTTCTTGCGGCTGTTCGTGACGGAGCCGACCGCGATGGATCCGCGCACGCCGCGGAGCGGCGGCCTGAGCGAGATCGCGAACGCATCGGTGCAAGGCGTGTTGCGTCGCCGCGCCGAATTCGACAATTCCGACGATTTGTTCCGGCGATTGCGCGCCGCGCCGGCGTTCGCGCCGTGGACCGAGCCCTCGCTGTGGGCCTATGTCCGTCACGGCTTTGCGCGGCTCGACGATGGCCGCATGCGGCTGCGCTGTACGCCCGAGATCGAGTCGGCACTGCTCGGGCCGATCTTCCAGGCCATGGAGCAGATCTACACCGGCGATGCGCGCGGCAATCCGTTCCCGTGGTTCTCCGAGATCGCCTGCCCGATCCGCATCGCCACGGCCGAACAGTCATGGCCGGTCTACAAGGAGATGGCCGACCGCGCTGCCGCCCTGATCCCGCACGCCAGCCGCTGGAGGTTCGACGGCGTCGGGCATTGCGTCGCGCAGGAAGCGCCGGACCTAATGGTTGCGGCGATCAGAACGTTTGCCGAGCGCGCGGGCCGCGACACCTTCTCATAGGCGCGCTACGTCCGCATCGACCTCGAAAACCGAAGCGAGATGGGTCCAGGCCAGGTTTGGGCTGGACCTGGACGATACTGACCAGTTGCGCGCCGATGGCAGCCGAACGTCACGTCATCGTCGATCGTCGAGTTGCTTCACCGAATAGACCGGTGCGCGCACCGGCTGGATCGTCAGCCGATAGGCGATCAGGTTGGTGCCATCAAATGCTTCAAGCAAATAGTCGCAAACGGGACAGTGATACTCACCCTTGGCGCCGGGTTCGGACCATAGCTCCAACCGCCGGAAACCCGCGCCACAGCACGCGCACGTTACATCCGCTTTCCGCACGTTCTTTCTCTCCCCGAGGCGATGCCAACAGTGCAAGAACACGGCCAAGGCGATCGAGATTGGAGAGAAGCCCAGCAGAATGCCGCCTGCGAGGCTGATGTCCCCGAACCCGTCCTCATCATCGCCGCTGCAAATCGCGGGGTTCTGGCGCTACGGAACACCTCGGATCGAGGTTGGTTCAACAATTCCGACTGCGCACGGTCGCAAGCGAAAAAACGTTGGTGAACTCGGCAATGGATGAGGCTGTCGCCTGACTGAGAGGTGACACGACAAGTCACGTAACCTCCGAAGTCCAGCATTCTAGGCAAGGCCGCTTCGACAGCAAAGTGCAGATTGTGCCGGAGGAGATTTGAAAGCTGGCGCCTGTCGCGGTTGCGCGAAAGCGACCGCGGAACCCGGCGTCTCGGACGCGATTGCGTTCCGTTGATCTACGTCAACCCGGCGCCCTTGGCGTGATGCAGCTTCACGGTTCGCAACCTCGTCCGCTAGGGAGGACACGCCATGCTTCGTTGCATCCTCGCCGCTCTGGCAGTTCTGCTCCTCGTTGCTGTCTGCCTCGTTCCTGATGACGCCTATGCCCGCCGTGGAGGAGGCGGCGGCTTCCGTGGCGGCGGAGGCGGCGGATTTCATGGCGGTGGGATGCGTGGCGGCGGCATGCATGCCGGTGCCGGAAGGATGCATGCCGGAAGGATCCATGGTGGAGGATATCGCGCTGCCGGCCGCCCGCGCCCCTCACACCCGATCGCCGGCCGTCCGGGCTATCCGGGCCGACCGATTGCAGGACGCCCCGGCCGCCCGGTCGCCGGCTATCCCGGTTATGGCGGCGGCTACTATCGACCAGGCTGGGGCTATGGTGCTGCGGCGGCCGGCGCTGCGGCCGCGGCTGGCGCGTACTATGGCAGCTATGGCTACTACGGCAACCAGGGCTGCTATCATGATCGATACGGTCAAATGATCTGCCCGCAACAGCAGTATCAATACTGATCCGGCTGGGCAGTCGTTGGATGGATGATCAAACCGGAGTGTGCGATCCCGGCGGCACCATGTACAGCGTCATGGCAAAGATCGCATAGATCAGCACGAGCAAGGCGCCGATGAACCATGCCGACCGTCCGCTGTTGGTGATGAAGCAGGACGTCACGGAGGCGATCATGACCATCGTCACGGCACCCGGCCAGAACTGCAAATCCATCGGCTTCGGACCGATGACATAGCTTAGAAGAACCAGCGCAGGCGCAACGAACAGGGCGATTTGCGAAGCGCTTCCGAGCGCGATGCTGACGCTCATGTCGAGCCGGTTCTTGCGCGCCGCGGAGAATGCCACGGCCATTTCTGCTGCGGCGCCGACCAGTGCGACGATGATGAAACCGACGAACGCCGGGCTCAATCCCAGCGTCTCGCCTGCTTTCTGCACCGAACTCACGAATATCTCGCTGACCAGGGCGACCAGCACCGTGACGGCGAGAAGCGTACCCAACGCAAGTCCGATCGGCCAGCCGGCGCCGCCGGTCTCGCCTTGCTCCTCGCTTGCGAACAGCTCCTTGTGGGTCTTGAGCGAGAACAGCAGGCCCAGCCCGTAGGCACTCATCAGCAGCACGGCGAGGCCTGTGCTGAGAGCGAGCGCCATGGCTTGGCCGCGTGCCGGATCAAGGTCGGCGACCGCTGAGGGGGCGAGCAGCGCAATCGTGGCCATCAGCAGCAACGCCGCGTACATCCTCCCGCCGGCTCGATTATACTCCTGAACGTGATGGCGGAGCCCGCCGAGCAGGAACGATGCACCAAGCATGAAGAGCGAGTTGGTGACAATGGCACCTGCCATCGATGCCTTGACCAGCATGTATTCTCCGGCGTGTAACGCTGCGATCGCGATGATCAGCTCGGTCAGATTTCCCAAGGTTGCGTTGAGCAAGCCTCCGATCGCATCGCCCGTTTTCTCCGCGACGCTCTCCGTCGCGTGGCTGAGAAGGGCCGCCAATGGCACGATGGCCAGGACAGCAAGCACAAACAGCGCCGTATGGGCGGACGGAGCTGCCGTTTCGACCGCCAGCACGATCGGTACGAAGATCAACATCCAAAGCAGTGGATTATGTCGTATTTCCGTGAGCAGAAGGTGCATGGTACCGCCCGGTCGAAACGACTTGGACAGCACCTTTTGATCACCACGGACCGCTCGATCTTGATCTAGCTCAATCCGTCACCGTCGTCTCGCCGGCCACCGCATGAGCCAGGCCGGCCTACGCGAAGTCCCACGGCATTTCCCGAACGGTCAGAAGCGCGTCCATATTTCCCTTTGACCTAGATCAAGCCGCTGCTGACCAGCTTGTGTGTCTCTTCTCGCGGACATCCGCGATAGCAGCTCAGGAGTTTGCAATGACGAGGAACGCAGCCGCCGTAGTGATTGCATTTTTGGTGACAACCTCGTCTCTCGCCTTCGCAGCGGAGACATCCCCGGCTGTCGGCGTCGCGTCACCCAGCGCCGCCGACCTCAAGAGCCTGACCGACATGCGCGTCGGCATCGTCAAAGCCGCCCTGCAACTCACCCCCGATCAGGAGAAGTACTGGCCGGCGATCGAGGATGCGATCCGCACGCGGGCGAAAAATCGGCAGGCCCGGCTGGAGCGGATTGCCGAATTGCACGAGAACGGCGCGATGGACGGCCTTCATGACGGCAATCCGGTCGAGATGATGCAACGCAGAGCGGACCGGCTGATTCAGCGCGGGACCGACCTCAAGAAGCTCTCCGATGCCTGGGAGCCGCTGTACAAGACATTAAGCGATGACCAGAAGCGAAGGATGGCCTTCGTGTCGTTCGCCGTCATGCGCGGCATGCGAAATGCGATCGAGCAGCACGGCGGTCCGGAAGACGAGGACGAATAGGGCTGGATGGCGCTGCGCCATTCGGCCGACATTCCGCAGCCCCGGTCCTGCTTTACCGAGGCTTCTCAAGCGTTTGGGCCACGACGTGACGTCTTGCTGCCTCGTTCAGACGACCTTCGAGTCGCCTTCCGTCCCGCGTCACTCTTCGCTTGCGAATTCCTGAAGCACCAGGGGAGTTGAAGCATGTACCGGCATATTCTCATTCCGACGGATGGATCGGAACTAGCGAAGCACGGCATCGCCCAAGGGATGGCGCTCGCAAAATCCATCGGAGCCAAGGTCTCCGTGATTTTCGCCGTGGAGCCGTTTTCGGAACTGACGGGGCATTTCCGTGACACGATCGCCAACTATGCCGAGATGCGCAAGGAGCAGGCCACGAAAGCGCTGAACGACGCGGCGAATGCGGCCAGGGAGGCCGGCATTCCCTGCGAGACGGTGCTGGCGGAGAACGGGCAACCCCATCAAGCGATCATCGCGGCGGCCGCGGACAGGGGTTGCGATCTCATCGTCATGTCGTCGCACGGACGCAGCGGACTCTCCGTGCTTCTGATCGGCAGTGTGACAAATAAGGTGCTGGCGCAGGCAAAAACGCCCGTGCTGGTTTGTCCGTGAATGATCGGACGTTCGACGAACGAGAGCGTCAGCGCGCAGCGCCCGCCAAAAGAAAGCGCCGTCCCCTTGCGGGGACGGCGGAAGCCACTCACGCAGTACTGGAACGTTTATTAGTGTTCGCCATGGTGCTCGGCGTGATGCCGGCTGGCCTCGGTGTGGTGATGCTGGGCATGGCTGGCGTGACCATGGGCGCTGTGCGCGTGATGCGCCGCCTTGTGGTGATCGCCGGCTTCGTGGTGCTTGGCGGCTTCGCGATGATGACGCGCCGCGTGTTCGTGGTGCTCGGCGGCCTTGTGGTGATGCTCAACGCCTGCGTGGTCGCTCATGAAGATCTCCCGGTGTGGCGAATGAAGTCTGCCATTCTTATGCAGGAGCGCTGACACTATGCTGACGGCTGCAAGACAGCTTTGTTGCGGCCGTTCATCTATGTTGCAGGGCATGGCGATGTTGCGACGCGCATCATCGCCGCTGCGCCCGTCGGCGGCCGGTTATTCCTGCGGCGGAAAGCGCTCGACGGTCGGCAGCTCATGCACCGCTTCCATCCAGCGCAACCGCTCCGCGACCTGGATATGCATCGTGGCCGGCACCGCATCGGGATCGTCATAGGTGCCGCTCCGAATGTCGATCAAGCCGGGCAACATGTTGCCATTGGTGTAGAAAAGCCCGGTGCCGCAGTTCGCGCAGAAATGCCGTCGGCCATGCTCGGAAGACCGGTAGATGCTGGGCTGCCCCTTGGTCACCTTGACCATGCCTTCAGCGACCATCACCCATCCGACCATCGGCGCGCCGGCATGGCGTCGGCAATCGGTGCAGTGACACAGCGCATGGACGACTGGTTCCCCGGTCACCTCGTAACGAACCTCGCCGCAGTGACAGCCGCCGGTGACCTCAGACATATTTTCCTCCGACCGATCAGTGGTTTGCCGGGGTCGATAGCGTTGCAGGCCCCACGCCTTCAATGGCGCATCTTGCCCTTGCGTCCACCTGTCGCGCCGGCCATATGGCTGCCCATGACGCCGTCGGCTTTCCGGCTCTCACGAAATCGTCATCCCGGCCCTCAACCCCCTCCAAAGCCGCGGGAATAAACCCTTAGGCCCGCCGATCACCTCCCCGGAAACCCAATCCCTGGGCCCATGGGAGACTTGTCATGAGCGGACACGATCACGATCACCACGATGAAGAGAAAGGCGTCAGCCGACGCAAGGTGCTGGAATGCATGACCTGGGCTGGCACCGGCGTACTCTGGACGGTTACCGGCGGCGTGCCGCATTCGCTCGGCATCGTCGGCTCGGCCGCTGCGGCCGAAGCGACCACCGGCATGACCTTCATGCAGATCAGCGACAGCCATGTCGGCTTCGACAAGCCGGCCAACCCGAATGCCATCGGCACGCTTGAAGAGGCCATCAACAAGGTCCGGGCGATGCAGGTCAAGCCGTCGTTCATGATCCACACTGGCGACATCACGCATCTGTCGAAGGCGTCCGAATTCGATGACGCCGACCGCATCATCTCGCAGGCCAAGCTCGACGTGCACTACGTGCCGGGCGAGCACGACTTCATCGACGAGGAGATCAAGCTCTACAAGGAGCGTTACGGCAAGGGCACCAAGGGTCCGGGCTACTACTCCTTCGACGCCGGCGGCGTGCATTTCGTCGGTCTCGTCAACGTCGTCGACCTCAAGGGCGGCGGCCTCGGCAATCTCGGCAACGAGCAGCTCGAATGGCTCGAGAACGACCTCAAGGGCCGCTCGAAGTCGACGCCGATCGTGCTGTTCGCCCACATCCCGCTGTGGACGGTCTATCCGCAATGGGGCTGGGGCACCGAGGACGGCGCCCGCGCGCTGGAATACGTCAAGGGCTTCGGCTCGGTCACCGTGCTCAACGGCCACATCCACCAGGTGATGCAGAAGGTCGAGGGCAACGTCACCTTCCACACCGCGCGTTCGACGGCCTTCCCGCAGCCGGCGCCGGGTGCCGCCCCCTCGCCCGGTCCGATGAAGGTCGAGGATGCCAAGCTGCGCAGCATGCTCGGCGTCGCCAGCATCAACTTCAAGCAGAACAGCCAGCCGCTGGCGATCATCGACACGCCGTTGCAGGGCTAAGGGACGAGACCGATGAGTTCGATCAATCGACGCGACTTCGGTATAGCCGTGGTCGCAACCATGCTGCTTCCGGTCACAGCGGCCCGCGCCGAAGATACCGCGGTCCACATCGACAACTTCTCATTCGCGCCGAACCCGCTCGACGTGAAGGTTGGCACCACCGTGACCTGGACCAACCGCGACGACATCCCGCACACCGTGGTGTGCGCGGGCAAGTTCCGCTCCAAGACCATGGATACCGACGGCACCTTCTCGTTCACCTTCACGGAGCCCGGCGAGTACAAGTATTTCTGCTCGCTCCATCCGCACATGACAGGCAGTATCAAGGTTGGGTAACGTGACCACCCATACAATCACAGCCATGCCCGGCCGGTGGCCCTCCGCCCCCGGCCGGGCACAAGCCGTCTCTCGACATGCCGGGCAGGACACGATGGTTGTCAAAGCGTCGCAAGACGATCCCGAAAAGGCGCGGCGCTTTCGCGAAGCCGCGCTGCCGTACCTTGACGACGCCTACACCCTGGCACGCTATTTGTTGCGCGATTCCGCCGACGCAGAAGATGCGGTGCAGGAATGCTATCTGCGCGCCTTCAAGCATTTCGACAGCTACCGTGGACCCGCGATGAAGCCGTGGCTGTTTGCGATCCTGCGCAATGTCTGCCGCGCCGAATTTGCCCGCCGCAAGACCGCTCCCACCGCGGTCGAGGAGCTGCCCGAGGGCGGCGATCAGACCCCGCTGTGGAATGAGGCGCCGGAGACACCGGAAAAGCAGCTGCTGCGCCGTTTCGACGGCGACACCGTGCGCAAGCTGGTTGCGGCGCTCGCCGAGCCGTTCCGTGAGACCTTTGTGCTCAGGGAAATCCAGAATCTTTCTTACCGCGAGATCGCCGATGTCGCCGCCGTGCCTGTCGGCACCGTGATGTCCCGTCTCGCACGCGCCCGCGCCATGCTGCGATCGGCTTGGCTCGCGGAACAGGAGCAAGTGAAATGAACTGCGAGGAAGCCGAAGTGCTGGTCCACGCGTTGATCGACGGCGAACTCGACGCCGGCCATGCACGCGAAGTGGAAGCCCATATCGAGGGTTGCGCGCATTGCGCCGCCCTGATGAAGGAATATCAGGAGATCCGCCAGGCGATCGCCGAAAGCGACGTGCGCTACAAGGCGCCGCTCGAGCTCCGCCGCAAGATCGAGAAGGCCTTGCCGCAGCCGCAGGCGGCGCCGACCCGGCGCTCGGTGCTGCGCGGCTTCGCGATGGGCTCCGCCGTGTCGGCGATGGCCGCGACCGGCCTCGTCGCGATCGTGCTGCGCAACGACGACGAGCAGCGCGTCGAGAACGAGGTGGTGTCGGCGCATCTGCGCTCGCTGCAGGCCGGGCACCTGATCGACGTGGTCTCGACCGATCAGCATACGGTCAAGCCCTGGTTCAACGGCAAGCTCGACGTCTCGCCACCGGTGATCGATCTCACCGCGCAGGGCTTTACCCTGATCGGCGGCCGGCTCGACTACGTCAACGCCCGCGAGATCGGCGCGGTGGTCTACAAGCGCCGCCAGCACGTCATCAATTTATTCGTGGCGCAGACCGCGAGCACCGAACGGAAGTCGGCGAAGATCTCGACCTTGCAGGGCTTCAACATCCGGCGCTGGAGCGACCGCGGCCTGAATTACTGGGCGGTCAGCGATCTCGGCGCGGACGAGCTGACGGAGTTCGGCGACAAGTTCGAGAGCGCGATGCACGCCAACAAGGAAGGGTGATTGTGGATTTGTAGGGCGGGTTAGCGCAGCGTAACCCGCCACAAGTCTCTCGCCGGCTGCAACTGTCGGCGGATTACGCCGGAGCCTGTCATCGGGCCGCGCTTTGCGCGGACCCATTGGGCTTAATCCGCCCTACGCAGCTACGGGTTCGAGCCTACGCCGAC
The DNA here is from genome assembly GCF_042258955.1 of Bradyrhizobium sp. ma5. Taxonomy (NCBI): domain Bacteria; kingdom Pseudomonadati; phylum Pseudomonadota; class Alphaproteobacteria; order Hyphomicrobiales; family Nitrobacteraceae; genus Bradyrhizobium; species Bradyrhizobium sp. ma5. Next base: position 3,053,119 of record NZ_CP170156.1, on the reverse strand, counting down.
TTGCGCACCGCGTTGTCGACCAGCGTCTTGCCGAGCGACCAGATCGCGCCGGGCACCTTGTGGCTGCCGGCGATCACGTCGTCGAACGACTTCTCGATCCAGCCGCAATCCTCTTCGGTGATCATGAGCGGCGGCAGCAGCTTGATGGTGTGGAGGCCGTGGCCGGCGACCTGGGTCAGGATCTTGTGATCCTTGAACAGCGGCACCGTGATCAGCTGGCAGAACAGGCCCTTGTTGGCGGTCTCCAGCAGATTCCACGACGCCTTGAGCCGCAGCGATTTCGGCGGACCGAACTCGACGCCGATCATCAGGCCCTTGCCGCGGACTTCCTTCATCAATTCATAGCCGGGCACCATGCGCGTCAGCGCAAGGCGGAGCTCGGCGCCGCGTTTGGCGGCGTTCTCGACGAGCTTCTCGGCCTTGATGACATCGAGCGTCGCGATACCGGCAGCCATCGCCAGATCGTTCTTGGCGAAGGTCGAGCCATGCACGACGGCGCGATCCATCTGGTTGAAGATCTTGTCGAAGATGTTCTTGCGCGTCAGCAGCGCGCCGATCGGCACGTGGCCGCCGGAGAGCGCCTTCGCCAGCAGCACCATGTCGGGCTCGATGCCCCAATGCTCGATCGCGAGGAACTTGCCGGTGCGGCCGATGCCGGTCTGGATCTCGTCGGCGATGAACAGCGTGCCGTATTTGCGGCACAGCGCCAGCGCGCCTGGCAGGAACTCGTCGGTGGGCATGTTGACGCCCTTGCCCTGGATCGGCTCGACGATGAACGCGCCGACCTGGCGCGACGACAGCGCTTTCTCGAGCGCCTCAAGGTCGTTGTAGGGGATCGCGGTGCAGCCCGGCAGCAGCGGCTCGAAGCCGCTGCGGAAATTCGAATCATCTGTCAGCGACAGCGCGCCGTAGGACAGGCCGTGGAACGAATGCCCGCAATAGACGATACCGGGACGGCCAGTGGCGCCGCGCGCGAACTTGATCGCCGCTTCGACGGTTTCGGCACCGGAATTAGCAAAAAACACCTTGTCCAGATATGGGACATACTCCAGAAGCCGTTCCGCGAGCACGCCGGCCAGCGTCGAGACGTCGAGCTGCACCAGATTCGGCAGATCGGCGTCGAGCACGCTCTTCAGCGCCTTGCGGAGGTCCGGATGATTGCGGCCAATCGCAAAAACGCCAAATCCGCTCAATAGATCGAGGTAACGAGCCCCCTGACGATCGAAGAGGTATTGGCCTTGCCCCTTCTGGAAGCCGACGTCGTAGCCGATGGTCTTGAGGACGCGAACGAGCTGCTCGTTGAGGTGACGCGTGTGCATGGCACCGCGCTGCCCCTCGCGCTCCACAAATATCTCGGAAACGTCTAAATTGGAACTTACCATTCGTTACATACGTCGGTTGATGGCCATCTCGTCAACTTAAAACGCTCGCTAGCGGCGTTTTGACCCCCGCTCGGATCGTCTAGATAAGCACAGGTTTGGACCATGTTGCACTGCCCAAGAACTTTCGCGCGTACAATAGCCTTTTCAGGTTTATTTTTGGCCACCGTATTGTCACCGGCATTTGCAGCGGACCCGACCGGCGACTGGAAGGTCGCAGACGGTGTCGCCACCATCCGCGTCGCCCAGTGTAATGGCAACATGTGGGGTGCTGTGTCCTGGGAAAAAACCCCCGGCGGCAAGGATAAGAACAATCCTGATCCTGCGAAGCAAACTAGGCCGACGCTCGGTATGCCGATCCTGATCGACATGAAGAAGAAGGCCGGCACCGACGCGTGGGAAGGCCAAGTCTACAACGCGAAGGACGGCCAGCTCTACAGCTCAACCATCAAGCCCGTCGGCACCGATCAGCTAGAGATCCAGGGCTGCGTGCTCGGCTTCCTGTGCGGCGGCGAGACCTGGACCCGCGTCGGTCCGCCGATCCCCATGAGCGTCGCCGGCAACCCGCCTGTCGCCGGCAGCCCGGCAGCGAAGGGTGCCCTGCCCAAATCGGCAGCACCGCAGAAGACCACCGGCGCCGTGGCGCCTGCCGCCAAGCCGGGTCAAAAGCAAGCAGCTAATGCCCCAGGCAGTGCCAATGCGTCTGCTGACGTCGTGGGCGATATCTGCCTGCTGCCGGACATCGCGCGACCGACGCACTAGCGGATGTGAGATCGCGCGCGAGAGCACAGATGCTCACGCGCGCGCCGGGATGACTGGATCGCTCGGTCTGAAATCACGGCTCGGCGGCACCTGCCGCCAAGCCGGATCGAAAACGAACCGCCTAGGCGTCAGGTGACGTCGTTGGCGATATCCTCCTCTTTGCCGACCTCGCGCGGCTTGCCCATCAGCGCCGGCTGGAAGAGCAACACTGCCGCCAGCGTGGTGACGAGCGAGAGCGCGAGCAGCTTGCCCATGCTCGCGGTGCCGGGATGGCTTGACAGCCACAGGCTGCCGAACGCGGTCGCCGTGGTCAGCGCGCTGAAAAAGATCGCGCGCGTCAGGCTCGATTGCAGCAGGTTTGTCCTGCCCTGGCGCCACGCCGTGACATAGTAGATCTTGAACGCGACGCCGACGCCGAGCAGCAGCGGCAGCGCGACGATGTTGGCGAAGTTGAGCGGCAGCCCGATCAGCACGCAGATCTCCAGCGTGACGATGCCGGCAACCAGCAGCGGCACCAGCGTCAGCAACACGTCGACGACGCGGCGCAATGCCAGCCACAACAGCACGCTGATCGCCACAAGCGCCAGAATGCCGGCGTGAATGAATGCGTCGACGACGACATCGCCGGATTTCAGAATTGAAATCGGTCCACCGATTGCGGTCGGCTCGGCAACGAGCACAGCGTCGGCAAAGCGGCGCAGATTGTCGTTGTCGTTCGGATCGCCCTTCGGCTCCGCCTCGACGCGCATCAAGCCATCTTTGGTCTTCCAGCTCGCGACCAGTTCCGGCGGCAGGTTCTGCAACGTGACGGTCTGGGCCTGCAGCGTGTTCTTGAGCTGGTCGAATACGATCTTCATCGGTGCGACGAAGACGTCCTGCGCCTTGTCGCGGATCGCCTGGTTCGAATCGGCGAGCTTCTGCAGCGCGTCGGCGAGCCGGCGCGCGGCAACCGCGCCCGGCCCCTTGCCGTCGCCCGCGGTCCTGCGCAGGCTGTCGACCGAGCTCTTCAGCGACTCGACATTCTCCTGATCGGACGGCGCAGGATCGACCGAATCCGGATTGAGTGCCGGGTTGAGCGTCTTGGCCGCCTGCGCGATCAGCTTCAGCTTGGCCGGCTGGTCGTCAGGCACGAAGCTGTCGAGCGACACCACGCGCGACACTTCCGGCAGCTTCTCGAGCTTGGCCTCGATCTTCTTGGCGTCGGCTTCCGAGCGCGTCATCACATTGATGGCGTTGGCACCGGTGTTCGGATCCTTCCGCAAGTCGAGGAAGGTCGCGATCGATTCCACCTTCGCGCTGCGCAGGTTGATCGGGTTGAAGTCGAACTTCATGTAGTGGAGCAGTGGCAAACCAGCGACGGAGATCAGGATCGTGCCGACGATGATCGGGATGCGGTGCTTTTCCAGGAAGTGGTCGAGGGGGGCCAGGAAGGCGTAGCCGACCGCTTCCTTCTCGCCGGGCGGATTGAGCAGATCGAGCAGCGCCGGCAGCACCGTGATGCTGGTGAGGAATGCGATCAGCATGCCGGCGCCGGCGATCTTGCCGAGCTCGGAGATGCCTCTGTAATCGGTCGGCAGGAAGCAGAGGAAGCCGGCGGCCGTCGCCATCGCCGCAAGCGACAGCGGCACCGCCGAGCGGCGCGCAGCGTTCTCGAGCGCGAGCGTCAGATTGTCGTTCTTGAAGCGCTCGGAGCGGTAGCGAACGCTGAACTGGATGCCGAAATCGACACCGAGACCGATGAACAAGACCGCGAAAGCGATCGAGAGCAGGTTCAGCGATCCAACCATCATCAGGCCGACCGCCGTGGTGAGCGCAAGACCGATGAACAGGTTGACGAACACGGCGAAGATGATCTTGCCGGAGTGCAGCGCCAGCCAGAGGATGATCAGCACGATCACCACGGTGCCGATGCCGTTGGTGATCGCGCCGTCCTGCACGGTGGCGTATTCCTCGTTGGCGATCGGCACGGGTCCGGTCAGGCGAACGCGCGCGTGATATTCAGTCGGGAATTTCAGATCGGCGGCCGCCTGCCGGATCGCGTCGGTCGCGCCCTTGCCCGGCTCCAGCGCCGAATAGTCGATGATCGGCTTGATCTCGATGAAGGCGCGCTTGTCCGAATCGGTCAGCGGCTTGTCGCTGGTGAGCTCACGCCATGAGAAGGTCGCGCTGCCCTTGGCGAGGATGGTCTCGACGGTCTCGGAGATCAGGTTGAACGGCGGCGCGGCATTGTCGAGCTTGACCTGTCCGCGCTTGACGCCGGCAAGGCCGGTCTCGAGCGCACCGGTCAGCCCGCGGATCGAAGGGTCGCCGGCCATGATCTCGATCAGCGGCGCGGCCGATTCGAGCTGGCCCGTGACCTTGCCAACCTCTTCGGTCGGCAGGAACAGCAGGCCGTTCCTCTCGAAGAATTCGCCGGAGCCGAGCGCGGTGATCGCCTCGAAGTTCTTCTTATCGGCTTGCAGCTTCGCGGTGAGCGCCTTCGCGGCCGAGCTGGTCAGCTCGGGCGTCGCTGCCTCGACGACGGCCAGGATCAACCGCTCGCGGTCAAAGGCTTCCTCGAACTGGTTGTCACGCTTGCGCCAGTCCAGATCGGGCGAGATCAGCTTGTTAATGTCGGTATTGATCGAGAAATTGCGGGCCGTATAGAAGCCGGCGCCGATCGACAGCAGCACAGCGAGAATGACAACCGGAAGGGCAAAACGCGTACAGGTCCTAACAACGGAGACGACAATATTTGTCAGCACTTCGTTTCTTTCTAATCTCGGGGAAGCATGGCCGAAAACGCCCGCTCTGTAGCGGAGTTCCGGGGACCGATCTAATGTTGTTTTGGTTACCTTCGCCGACGAGATGCGAAGAGGTTCCAAACCACAGGAACGGCCACGAGTCGCCGGTATAGACCGCAGGAGTGGGCGATAAAGTGACGAACAAGTGAGGGAGACGGACGGTCGCAGGACCCGAAATCCACACTATATTACCTCCGTGCCCGCACCTAGCTGGCTACTCATCCGCTCGAAGCGCTACCTTTTTGCCACAAATCCCTGTATTTCCATGCTCTTGAGGGCGCGGATCACGTGCAGGACCTGAGATGGTGCGGACATTGCAACTGAAGTTGCGGCGTCCGACCGGGCGGAGTGCGTTGCCGAAAAGGCCGCAGGGCATGGAATGAGATTGGTGCAATTTGCGTAACGGACGACCTATGGAAGTGTTTCTTGCCCAGCCGCGCGGCTTTTGCGCGGGCGTTGTGCGCGCGATCGAAATCGTCGAACGCGCGCTGCAGAAGTATGGCTCGCCCGTCTATGTCCGCCACGAGATCGTTCACAACAAATACGTGGTCGAAAGCCTGAAGAAGAAGGGCGCGATCTTCGTCGAGGACCTGTCGGAAGTGCCGGCCAAGGCGGTGACCGTCTTCAGTGCCCATGGCGTCGCCAGGAGCGTCGAGGAGGAGGCGGAGGCCCGCGACCTGCCCGTGCTCAATGCCACCTGCCCGCTCGTCACCAAGGTCCACAACCAGGGCAAACGCTATATCTCGAGGGGCCGCGCCCTGATCCTGATCGGGCATGCCGGGCATCCTGAGGTCGAGGGAACCATGGGGCAGGTTCCGGGGCCGGTCCTGCTGGTCCAGAGCGTTCAGGATGTGGCGGAATTGCGGCTGCCGACCGACGCTCCGGTCGCCTATATCACCCAGACCACCCTGTCCGTGGACGACACCAGGGACATCATCGCGGCCCTTCAGGCAAAATTTACAGATATTCAAGGCCCGGACATCAGGGATATCTGCTATGCGACACAGAACCGCCAATCTGCGGTAAGGGACCTGAGTAAGCTGGTGGACGTCATTTTGGTGGTGGGGGCCGCCAATAGTTCCAACTCGAACAGGCTTCGTGAGATCGGCACCGAGGTTGGCGTCGCGAGTTATCTCATTGCCGATGGGAGCGAGCTCAACCCGGATTGGCTGAAGGATGCGAAGGCCGTCGGCATCACGGCGGGTGCATCGGCACCTGAAGTTTTGGTCGACGATGTCATCGAGGCCCTGCGGCGCATCGGACCGGTATCGGTCTCGGTCGTTCCGGGCCGCGAAGAGAATATCGAATTCCGGCTGCCGGCCGAACTGACTGCGGGCTGATCTGAACCCAATTCCCTTTGATAAGTGCAGAAAGAAAATCGTCTAATGGCTATACCGTTCTTCAAGGAAATGCGTATCGGCGGTTATCTGATCAAGCAGAAGCTGCTTGGCCGCAAACGCTATCCGCTCGTGCTGATGCTCGAACCGCTGTTCCGTTGCAACCTCGCCTGCGTCGGCTGCGGCAAGATCGATTATCCCGATGCGATCCTCAATCGCCGCATGACCGCGCAGGAATGCTGGGACGCGGCCGATGAATGCGGCGCACCGATGGTGGCGATCCCGGGCGGCGAGCCGCTAATCCACAAGGAGATCGGCGAGATCGTGCGCGGCCTCGTGGCGCGCAAGAAGTTCGTCTCGCTGTGCACCAATGCGCTGCTGCTCGAGAAGAAGCTCGATCTGTTCGAGCCGTCGCCCTATTTGTTCTTCTCGGTGCATCTCGACGGCCTGAAGGACCATCACGACAAGGCGGTGTCGCAGAAGGGCGTGTTCGATCGCGCCGTCTCCGCGATCAAGGCTGCGAAGGCGCGCGGCTTCACGGTCAACGTCAACGCCACCATCTTCGACGGCCATCCGGCCGAGGAGATCGCCAAATTCCTCGACTTCACCACCGAGCTCGGCGTCGGCGTCTCGATGTCGCCGGGTTACGCCTATGAGCGTGCGCCCGACCAGGAGCACTTCCTCAACCGCACCAAGACCAAGAAGCTGTTCCGCGACGTCTTTGCGCTCGGCAAGGGCAAGAAGTGGAATTTCATGCATTCCGGCCTGTTCCTCGACTTCCTCGCCGGCAACCAGGAATACGAGTGCACGCCCTGGGGCATGCCCGCGCGCAACATCTTTGGCTGGCAGAAGCCCTGCTATCTGCTCGGTGAAGGCTACGCCAAGACCTTCAAGGAACTGATGGACACCACCGATTGGGAGACCTACGGCACCGGCAAGTACGAGAAGTGCGCCGACTGTATGGCCCATTGCGGCTACGAGCCGACCGCGGCGACCGCTGCGATCAACAATCCGCTGAAGGCGATGTGGGTTGCGCTGCGCGGCATCAAGACCACTGGCCCGATGGCGCCGGAGATCGACATGTCGAAGCAGCGTCCGGCGCAGTACATCTTCGCCGAGCAGGTCGAGAAGAAGCTTTCGGATATCCGTCGCGACGAGGCCGCGGCTGCCGCCGCCAAGCAGCAGCAGAAGGCTTCCAGCGCCGCGTAAAGCTCCATGTGAGCGGACTGCAGAACGAACAAGGGCCTCGGTTCAGCGAACCGGGGCCCTTTTTTCTTGGATCAGGATGCCGCCTGCTCTCGCCTGGTTCGGAGCAGCAACTGTTCGATCTCTGCGGCGCGCGGAGCGCTGAGTGTGCCACGCTCGATCCCGAGCGGGACATTGCGCAGAGCCAGTTCGCGATACAGCGCGCCCGAGGCGGGAAAGCGCTCGTCCAGGGCCCGCAGGTGCTTGACGATCGTTCCAACGTCGCCGCGCGCCACGCAGCCACCCATGCCGTTGGCGAGGCCACCGTCGAGAACGGCTGCGACCGTGCCCCGCAGCAGCGGCATCATGGCGCGCAGCGCGTCGGCCTCGCTGGCGCCAAAGCTTTTCCAGAGATCGACGCCTTCCTTGAGCAGAGAGATTAGGAATGGGCCGACATAGTAGGCCGAGGCATGATAGATCGCGCGCACACCGGCCGGCAGCGCCAGCGGCTCGCACCCGATGCTGGTGGCGAGCCGCTCGAGGTCGTGCCGGAAGTCGCCTTCAGCCTCGATGCCGACGGTGCATCCGCGCAGCCCCTCAAGCGCGACGTCGGGATTTGCAAACATCTGCATCGGATGAAATCCGCCGGTTGCTGCGCCCGCGGACCGCGCATGGTCGAGCGCGGCCAGTTCGGTCGCGCCGCTGCAATGGACCACGCGGTGACGCGGCTCCCAGCGCAGACCGCGGCAGACCGGCAGGATTGCGTCGTCGCTCACCGTGAGAAAGACCATGTCGCAGTTGTCCACGACCTGTTGCGCATCGGTCATCGGCCGTGCCGACGGGATGCGGGATCCGAGACGCTGCGCGGCATTGGGACCGCGGTTGTAGAAGGCCGCGACGTCCAGATCCGCGCGGGCAAACGCCGGCGCGAGCGTCTGCGCGACGCGGCCGGCACCGATGAAGCCGATCCGCAACGAGGCCTGCGACGTGCTCATTGCGCGTAGCTCCCGTCGATGCGGTCGAGCCTGCGCCGCAGCGCCGGCCATTCCAGCAGCCCGTAACCGGCTTGCAGGTTTTGCGCCGATTCATTCAGCACCGGATTGGTGTCGCGCTCATTGTCGAGCGTGATCTCGGTGCCGGCAAAGCAGGTCACCGTGTTGCCGATCGCCAGTTCGCTCGGGGCGTGCAGCGGCCGGCCACAACCGAGCGCATCGACCTGGATCCGGCAGGCCTGCTCGAGCCAGTAGATCGCATTGAACGCCTGCGGAATCGTGTTGCCGCAGACCAGGAGGCCATGATTGCGCAACACTAGCACGTTGTTGCGGCCGAGATCGGCGACGACCCGGTCGCATTCGTCGCGGTCGATCGCCGGCCCCTCGAAATCGTGATAGCCGATCCGCCCGTGAAACCGCATTGCCGTCTGCGACAGCGGCAGCAGCCCCTCGGCAAGCGTGCTGACCGCCGTGCCTGCCCGGGTGTGGGTATGCAGAACGCATTTCACGTCGGGCCGCGCGCGATGGATCGGAGCATGCAGATAGAAGCCGGCCACGTTGACGTTGTAGCCGTGGTCGGGCTGCAGCAAGGTCCGGCCCTCGATGTCGATCTTGACGAGGCTCGACGCCGTGATCTCCTCGTAAAGCATGCCGTACGGATTGATCAGATACTGATCATCATGGCCCGGGATTTGCGCGCTGATGTGGTTGTAGATCAGGTCGGTCATTCCATAGAGCGCGACCAGGCGGTAGCACGCCGCGAGATCGACCCGCATCGCCCACTCCGCTTCCCCGACCATCGCCCTGACGTCGTTGACGGCACAAACTTCGGTCTGACGCATATGACTGGGACCCTTAGTGGCGGATGACGGAGGCGCGTTCGACGACGTTGCCAAGGCCTTCCGACGACGGAAGCGCGCCGAACACATGCATCCCGTCCGCGCCAAGCCTGGATTGCACGAACAGATCGGCGGCAGCGGCGTCGCTGTGCCTCAACATCTCGGCAGCCTGCAACGCATGCGCCATGCGGGTGACGAGCGCCCTCGCATGCCCATCGTCCGGATATCGTGCCAGCATGCGATCCGCGAGGTCGTCCGTGCACCGGTCATAGAGCGGATTGAGGCCCTTGCTCGCGCGCAGTTCGTCGACGAACGCGTCCCGGCAATTTGCATCCCGTTGCATGGCGCGCAGCACGTCCATGCACATCATGTTGGAGGTGCCTTCCCAGATCGAGTTCAAAGGCGCCTCGCGATAGAGCCGCGCCATCGCATTCTCCATGATGAAGCCGTTGCCGCCATGCACCTGCAGGCACTCATAGGTGAAGGCCGGCGCACGCTGGCAATTCCAGAACTTCACCACGGGAGTGGCGACCCGCGCCAGCAGCCGCTCGTGGTCGCTCGTCTGCAGGCCGTCGGTCGCACGCGCGACGCGAAATGCGCCCAGCATCGCCGCTTCGCTCTCGATTGCGAGATCGGCAAGCACGTTGCGCTGCATCGGGAGCTCGGCCATCGGCTTGCCAAATGCCGTTCGCGTTTGCGCGTGGTTCAGTGCCAGGCTCAACGCCTGCCGCAGCAGTCCGGCGGAACCGACCGCGAAATCCAGCCGCGTCAAATGCGCATGCGAAAGGATCTCCGCGATGCCGCGGCCTTCCTCGCCGACCAGGATCGACCACGTCTCGTGATACTCGATCTCGCTCGACGCGTTCGAACGGTTGCCGCATTTGTCCTTCAGGCGCTGAATGTGGATGCGGTTGGCGCTGCCATCCGGCAACAGGCGCGGCACGAACAGGCAACTGACACCGGATTGGGTGCGCGCCAGCGTGTAGAATCCATCGGCGACCGGCACTGAGAAGAACCATTTGTGGCCGGTGATCGCATAGATCTCGCCATGCGCGCCGCGCTCGACGAAGCGCGCGGTGGTCTGGGTCTCACGCAGATCGGAGCCGCCCTGCTTCTCGGTCATCGCATAGCCGATCACCGCCGCGCGCTTGGCCTCGATCGGAAGCCGGCGCGGATCGTAGTCCGCCGCCAACGTTCGTTCCCGCCACAGACTGAATTGCGGTTTGCCGGAAAACCCGGCGATTGCGGCGTATGCCATCCCGGTGGGGCAACCGACGCCGTTCTCGATCTGATTCCAGAGATAGCTCAGCGCCGCGCGCGCCAGATGGCCATCTGACTCGCGCGTCGACCAGGCCAGGCTATGGACCTCGCTCTGGAACGCCAGCGCCATCAATTGATGCCACGCCGGATGAAATTCGACCCAATCGTTGCGGTTGCCATACCGGTCATGGGTCAGGAGCTTCGGCTCGTGCTCGTTGGCAAGCCGCGCGGCGTCCTGCACGGCTTCGCTGCCGGCGTGCGCGCCGAGCGCAGAAAGCTTGTCTCTTGCCCACGGTACGATCTTTGCGATCAGGGCGCTCAACGCGCGGTCGTCATCGAACGCGTTGAAGCCGGTGGCTGGCCGCGCCTGGTTGCGGACCTCATGGGTCGCAAATGGAGCGGCTTTCGCTTCCGAGGCGGCGACCGGCTGGACACACGCATTCATGCGGAGACTCTCGATACAGGGGTCAATTCTGGCGTGGGATTGCGAAACAGCATGCGCGCGGAAAGCCCCGCGATCGATTGTGCGATCGCCTTTGCCGCGTCGGAGTCCGGGGCTGCTTCGGGCGCCAGCGGACCAACCAGCGCCTCCATGAAAGCGCCGGCCACGCAGGATGCCGCGACATTCGCATCAATCTCGACGAACTCGCCGTCGGCGATGCCACGCCGGACCAGCCTTGCGATCTGATCGGCCAGGGCCGCCCGGTATTTCAGGCGCGCCGCATCGATCTCGGGCTCGCAGGGTTCGGCGATCAGCGCATAGGCCAGACGGCGGCCGCGCATCGCCCGGACCGCGAAGGTGTAGATCGCGTCCACCAGACACTGGGACGCAGATCCCTCCGCCTCGACGATCGCGGCGACAACGGCCACCTCGCGCTCGGAAACCAGGGCCAGCACCTGCGCGTACAGGTCAGCCTTCGAGTCGAAGTAGCGGTACACGCTGCCCGTGGCCACGCCGGCCCGTGAGGCGATCAGGGCGATCTGGGCGTCCTTCCACCCACTCAGCGCCACCGCCTCCTTGGCGGCATCCAGAATGCGGGCCTTGGTCTCGACGAGCTGGTTGAGGCGAACCGCAGCGATTGCCATAGTGAACCTTTATTCATGAATGCAGGATCATAATTCATAGTCGATTGAATTACGGTTTCTGCCAAGCGCGCCCACGGGGCGGCCCGAGGTCGCAGGACGGCGCACACCGCCCGCCAACGCTGCGGCTGGATTGCAGGACCAATGATCGTCGGAGAATCGGGCCTCAAGGGTGACGCGCCCGCAAGCCAACAACGGACGCCCGGCACATCACTCGCCGAATACCCGGAACCACAACCGGCGTGGCTTCGAGCCAAACCATTGGCCACAAAGCAAAAGGCCCGATCGCGGTGCGATCGGGCCTTTGTTCTTGAGCTTGAGTGTTTGAGCCAGGTCCGGCGAGCGTCCGGCCCGGGACAGTTGGATCAGGCCGCCTTGGCCGTGATCAGGACATCTGCCACCGGCATCAGCACGTCATTGCCGAGCAGGAAGCCGCGGCAGCTGCGCAGCGAGCGCAGCGCGCGATTGAAATCGATACCGGTCGACACCAGCGCCCGCAGCGTCCGCGGATTGCGCACGATGCCGCGCAGCACCTTGCGCAGGTCGATGTCGCCGTTCGGCTTCACCGCGGATTTCGCAAGCTCGGGCAGCGCCCGGTGCGCGGGATCGCTGATCACGCGCAGCGCGGCGAACGGAACGCCCGCCTTCGCAGCATAGGCTGCCGCAATATGGCTTTCCATGTCGACTGCGGCTGCGCCCGTCATCGAGCGCAGCGCGGCCTTGCAGGCCTTCGCCGCGATCACCTCTTCGACGCCGGCAAGCCCGCCGCGGACGATCCTGCGGCGCTTCAGCGCGGCGCTGGCGATCATCTCTTCGTTCAGGGCGGACGCCGCCAGGAAACGGGTATCGCCGGACATCACCTCGGTCGCAACCACGACGTCGCCCGACTTCAGCGACGGATCGAGCCCGCCGGCCACGCCGAACGAAATCACGCCGCGGAAGCTCGTCGGATCCAGCGTCGCCAGCAATTCACGCAGCTGCTGCGGATCGCTCGAGCTGCAGATCACGATCATGCCGGGACCGGCTGCGATGCGGGCCTCCTGCACCAATCCAGTCACAATCAATACCGGCCGAGGATCAATTCTACTGCCCACGGTCTCGGCGGCCCCCGCCTCAACAATCACATCCCGACCCCTACCACCCTGCTATTGGTGCTTCTCAAATTCCGATACCGCGCCAGCGCCCAGAGCGGAAAGAACTTCGAGTAGCCATGATATCGCAAGTAAAATACCCGCGGAAACCCCGTAGCTGTGTATCGCTGCTCGTCCCACAGCCCTTTTTCCGTCTGTGTTGCCTTTAGGTACTCCACCCCCCGCGCAACAGCGGGATTTTCGACCTCTCCGGCCGCCATCAATCCAAGCAAGGCCCATGCCGTTTGCGAGGAGGTCGACGGCGCAACTTCATAACCCTTGTAATCCAGCCGGTAGCTGACGGCGTCCTCGCCCCAGCCGCCGTCCTGATTCTGGACCGACGCCAGCCAATCGACCGCTTTCCGAATCATCGGGTCGTTCCGATCGACCCCTGCGACATTTAGCGCGGAGAGCACCGACCAGGTGCCGTAGACGTAATTCAGGCCCCAGCGGCCGTACCAGGAACCCTCGGCGAGCTGGGTGCGGCGCAGATAGGCGATACCGTCGGCCATCGCCTTGTTGCTCTCGGCGGTCTCGCCGAGCTGGCCCAGCATCGAGATGCAGCGCGCGGTGACATCCTCGGTCGGCGGATCGAGCAAGGCGCCGTGATCGGAGAACGGGATGTTGTTGAGGTAATATTCGAGGTTGTTGACGTCGAACGCCGCCCAGCCGCCGTCGCGGCTCTGCAACCCCTCGATCCACTCGCGGCCACGCGCGATCGCCTCGTCATATTCCCCGGATCCGGTATGGCGCCGCGCGCGATCCATCGCCATCACCACCACGGCGGTGTCGTCGAGATCGGGATAGTGGTCGTTGTTGTACTGGAACGCCCAGCCGCCGGGACGGACGTCCGGCGCCTTGACCGCCCAATCGCCCTTCAGCTCCAGCACCTGGCGCGGCTTCAGCCAATCGAGACCCTGCTTGGCCTTGGCGAACGTATCGTCGCTGCCCGCTTCCAGAAGCGCGTGACAGGTCAGCGCGGTGTCCCACACCGGCGAGACGCAGGGTTGGCAATAGGCCTCGTGCTCGCCGATCACCAGCAGCTTGTCGATACCGCGGCGGGTGATGGCGCGCGGCGGAAAACTCTCGTCCTTGCCGAGCGCCTCATACATCATAACGATGTTGGCCATCGGCGGATAGATCGCGCCCATGCCGTCTTCGCCGTTCAGCCGCTCCTCGGTGAAGGCGAGCGCGGCGTCGATCGCGCGCTGGCGCAGGCGCTTCGGAAACATCGGCTCGATCACGCGCAGCACGGCGTCGAGCGAGCGGAACAGATAGAACCAGCTCGCGCTCTGATGCGGCGCCTTCGGCGCCATGCGGACCGATTTCGGATCCTCCAGGAACAATTCGTCGATGCCGACGCCCTTCGGATTCTTGGCGCGCGGCTTCAGCGCGGCGAGCACCATCAGCGGCACCATAGTGGTGCGCGCCCAATAGGAGATCTTGTTGATGTGGAACGGCGACCACATCGGCAGCAGCATGATCTCGATCGGCAGCACCGGCGTTGCGCGCCAGGTCACGACGCCATAGAGCGCAAGCAGGAAGCGCGTGAACACGTTGCTACCGGAAGCTCCGCCGCGCGAACGGATCGCTTCGCGCGCCCGCACCATGTGCGGCGCGTCGACGGAATCGCCGATCATCTTGAGCGCGAAGTACGACTTCACGCTGGCGCTCATGTCGAACGGGCCATCTTGCACCAGCGGCCAGCCGCCATGCGCGCCCTGCACGCGGCGCAGATAGTTGCCGATCTTGGCCTCGAGCGCGGCATCGACGGGCTCGGCCAGATAGTGACGCAGCAGGATGTACTCGGCCGGAATGGTGCTGTCGGCCTCGAGCTCGAACACCCAGTGTCCGTCGGACTGGCGATAGCCGAGCAGCGCTTCGGTTGCCTTGGAGATGCTCTTCTCCAGCGCGACCGGGTCGACTGCAACGCTGTGATCTCTCGAAAGCATTTCGCTCGATATCCTCTTCATTGCGGACCGGCTGATCGAAAGCCGCGGCCGCTTAACAAGTCGAATCTAGCGCTTGGCCAGAACCAGATCTGCGGCGCGATCACCCGAGCGCACCGACCCCTCGATGGTTGCCGGCAACCCGGTAGCAGTCCAGTCGCCGGCAAGGAACAGGTTTTTTTGCGCCGTCGCGGGCCCCGGACGCAGGGCGTTCTGTTCCGGCGTCGCCTCAAATGTGGCGCGGCGCTCACGCACGACCTGCCACGGCGGCAGGTCGCCGGAAACGCCGGATGCCTTGCAGATATCCCGCCAGATCGCCTGCGCGAGCTCCTCGCGCGGCATGTCGACCAGGCGGTCGCCGTTGCTGATCGTCACCGACAGCCGCTGCGGGAACGCGAACAGCCACTCCACGAGGCCGCCGACCACGCCGAGAATGGGCGCGGCGTCGCGCGGCGGATCGACGCGGAAATGCGCATTCACGATAGCGCGGAATTTGGTCGGGGTTTTCAGGCCGGGCAGCAGGGTTGCCGCGGCGCGCGGTGGCACCGCGAGCACGACGGCATCGTCGGCCGCCAGCGTGATCTTGTCGCCACCGCCGAAGTCGAGCTCACTGATGCGATCACCGGACATGCCAAGCGTACGCAATTCGTGACTGAACTGGACGCTGTGGCCCCGCTCCTGCAGCAGCTTCACGGCCGGCTCGATCAGCACCGAGCTCAGGCCGTCACGTGCGACCAGCGGACGGCAGGCCTGACCGCCGGCGAGCAGAGTCTCGCGCACGATGGCGCCGGCAAGCCCGGCCGAGCCCTCCGGCGGATCGACGTTCAATGCGGCGAGCAGCAGCGGCTGCACCAGGCGGTCATACAGCGTGCCCTTGCAGGGAATCGTGTTACCGACCAGCGCTTCGGTGCTGGCCCAGGCCAGCGGCGCCAATGCGAGATAATCGCGCAGACCGGTGTCCGGGACGCGGCGCGCCTCGTCGAACACCCACAGCGGCAGGCGGGAATCGCCGAGGTCGAGCTGCCAGCGCTGGCCGGAGGCCAGATCGACGAACGGAAACTGCGCGCGCGCAGGTCCCACGAGCCCCGCCTCGGTGCCGATCGAACGCGCGTAGCTCAGCGCGTGGCGGTTACCCGACAGCAGCAGATGGTTGCCGTTGTCGATGGTGAGATTGGTGGCCGCGTCGAAATAGGAGCGGCAGCGGCCGCCGGCCTGCTGCGTCGCCTCGTGGACGGCGACCTTGTAGCCGCCATTGGCGAGCCGCACGGCTGCGGAGAGGCCGGAAATACCGGCACCGATGATATGAACGGTCTTTTGCATCAGATGATCGCGTAACGAAGAAGAATGCCGATCTTGGCTGCCTTGGACACACGCACCGGCTCACGTGGAGCGGCGAAACCGCGCGCGATCAGGAGATCGAGGATCGCGCGGTAGTATTTCGACATGATCCGCGGCGCGCGCACGGCGCGGCGCGAATTGCGCTTCATGATCTCGTCGGACTTCTGGAAGTGCATCTTGGCACGCTCAGCAAGCGGCGCACAGACTTTCGGCAGCGCGCGATCGGCGGTGACGCGGTCCGGGTCGTTGTTGGTGATGCCGGCGTGCCAGAGCCATTCGCGCGGCAGATAGAGCCGGCCGAGACCGGCATCCTCGTCGATGTCGCGCAGGATGTTGGTGAGCTGCAGCGCACGGCCGAGGTGATGCGCGAGCTCGATGCCGTCCTCCTCGGGCAGGCCGAACACGCGCACCGACAGCCGGCCGACCGCGCTCGCGACGCGATCGCAATACAGGTCGAGCGTCGCAAGATCCGGCGCGCGGATGTCCTGCGGCACGTCCATCTCCATGCCGTCGACGATCGCGACGAAATCCTCGCGCTTCAGGCCGAAGGCCTTCACCGACGCGACATAGTCCTTCAGCCGCTCCGGCGGACGTCCCGCATACAGCGCATCGATATCGTCGCGCCACTGCTGCAAGGCGGCCAGGCGCTCCGGTCGCGGACCATCGGAATCGGCGATGTCGTCGACCTGCCGGCAGAAGCTGTAGATCTGGAACATCGCCTCGCGCTGCGCGTGCGGCAGGATGCGCATCGCGGCATAGAACGAGCTGCCCGACGCGGCGCTTCCGTAATTTGCGTTGGCCGCCGCCTCAGCACTCATGCCCCTGCCGCCGTCTTGGAGACCGCACGCCGTCCGATCGCCCGCCGCGCCGTCTCGCCGGCAACGCCGCCAAGGCTCTGCAGCAGCAATTCGACCGGGCCCAGATGCACGCGCTCGCTGAGCGGGTCGCGCACCTTCAGCATGTTGACGATCTTGTCGGCGAACGCCTGGATCACCGAGATCTCGAGCCCGAGCCGGAAATCCTTCACTTCGGCGGCGAGCGACTTGCTCTGGTCGAGCAGCGCCTCGGTGCGCACCGCGAGCGCCTGCAGGCATTTGAGCAGGGCCGGCTGCGACTTCGCCTCGCCGAGCATCTCGACGGACGCACCCGCAGCGGCCAGCGCATCGCGCGGCAGGTAGACGCGGTTCAGGTTCCGATAGTCCTTGCCGCAGTCCTGCAGGTGATTGTTGATCTGCAAGCCGGCGCAGAGCGCGTCCGACGCCGCCCAGGTCGAAATATCCTCGCCATGCACGTCGAGCATGAAGCGCCCGACCGGCATCGCCGAGTAGCGGCAATAGTCGATCACGTCGTCCCAGTTTTCGTAGCGCAGCTTGGTGACATCGAGGCGGAACGCCACCAGCACGTCGAGCGCATGCCGCGGCGCCATGCCGCGCTCGGCGAAAGCGCGGCGCAGGCTGACCGCTTCCTTCTGGCTATCGCCATTGCCGAGCAGCTCGGCCTCCATCAGGTCGAGATAGCGCAGCTTCTCCGCAGGCGGCAGCGTGGCGTGATCGGCGATATCGTCGGCAGTGCGGACGAAATTATAGAAGGCCAGAATCAGGGCACGATGCCGCGGATGAATGATCCACGACGCGACCGGAAAATTCTCGTCGCGGTGGGTCTTTCCGGATCGCAGGTCGCTCGCGGTGGTCATGGGAAATTTAGACTACACTGGTCATGGCACGACGCAGGCGCGGACGGTCAGGCGCATGCGGGGGATTTGCGAGCCCCATATAGGGGAATACGCCACCAAAACCAATGCTATCTGTGACCGCCAGCATATGCGGCCGCGGCCGGCATGACTGCCAGCCGCGGTGTCGATAGCGGTCCCTTGAGACCTGAATCCGGTCTTATTGGCCGTGGCTCTTCAGCACTTGGTCGCAGGCGGCGCTGATCTTGCTGCGGTTCTGCTGCAGGCAGGCAAGAATGGTGAAATCGCCCTGATCGATGACGGAGCGGCAGTGACGCTGCACGTCGCGCGTGCAGGCCTTCTGCTCATCGGGCGTACCGCGCCCTTGCTGCTGGGCGAAGGCGCTGGACGAGAGCGGGATCGACAACAGGGCAACAGCCAGGAGAAATTTACGCATCGTATTCCTTCATTTCCGACAGCAGAAAATCTGTTCCCGAAACGCGTTTCGGCATGGCCGGGACGGATTTTGAGGATTGCAGACGCCACGTAACGCGGCAACGGATTGACGACAAGCACTGCTAAATGCGGCTAAATTTGCGGCGCTGTAAACCCCCGCCTAAGCTATTGAATTACAACAACGATTCATGCCATCACTTTGTCGCGTTTGGGTATTGCGGATCGCACTCGCGCAAAGCTAGATGCCATCAAGGGGGCAACGGTTTCCGATTCTGTTCGTTGACAACAGGGCTCGCGCGCGCGGCTTCTGTCGTTTGAACCTAACATTCTTGGGTGACACTAAACCTTCGATGCGGCGAGACGCTTTCTTCCGACAGAGGCGTTGATTTTGATGGGAAAATTCACAATGAAACTGTTTGGTTCCAGCCTTTATGGTCAGGCCCTCAGAGCTGTGGCCGTCGGCGCCGCACTGATGCTGTCCGCCTCCGCAGTCCATGCCCAGGCCAATGGTCCATTTGCCGGTTTTGCCGGCTCGTGGACCGGAACGGGCACGGTGGCGTTGTCCAACGGCACGACCGAACGCATTCGTTGCAAGGCGGATTACAAGGTCGCGCCATCGGGCATGAACCTGAAGCAGTCGCTGCATTGTGCGAGCGACAGCTACAAGTTCGACCTTTCCAGCGACGTCACCAGCCAGGGCGACCGGATCTCCGGCAACTGGAGCGAGGCGAGCCGCAACATCTTCGGCAATTTGCAGGGCACCGCGGGTGGCGGCCGGATCGACGTGTTTGTCGAGGCGTCCGGCTTTGCCGCAAACCTGAACCTGCAGACCAACGGCTCCAAGCAGGTGGTGCAGATCGACTCCAAGGGCGAGATCCGCGGCGTCACGATTACGATGACGAAGACCTGACGTTCCCGAGCGATTTCACGCGCGAACAAAAAAAGGCCCGGTTCCGAACGCTTCGGAACCGGGCCTTTTGTTTTCGGTCAATCAGGCCTTCTCGATCGGCACCGGTTGCCCGCCCTTGCCGCGCAACTTTTGCGACAGGTTGATCAGGAACATCGAGGTCGGACGCAGGATGAACAGGTCCGCGACCAAGGCCGCGACCATCGAGAACGCGCTGAGCCAGCCGAACAGCCGCAGCGACGGCAGGTCGGAGAACACGGTGACGACGAGGCCGCAGGCCAGCACCACCGTGGTCAGGATCAGCGCCGGGCCGACCAGGACCGTGGCGCGCTCCACCGCAAGCTCCGGTGTCACACCGGGCTTGGTCTCGAGCCGCAAGCGATTGAGGAAGTGGATGGTGGCGCTCAGCCCGAGGCCGAACGACACGGTCAACGCCACGACGCTGGCGAATTGCAGCCCCTCCCCGAGCAACCACAGCACGGTGCCTGACAGCACCACCGGGAAGATGCCGGGCAGGATGCACGAGAACATCACCACCACCGAGCGGAACGCCAGGCCGATGAAAACCGCCACCAGCAGGAATTCGACGGTCAGGCCACGGTTCAGTTTTTCGATCATGTTGGCGCTGTTGCGCGCGGCGATCACCGACAAGCCGGTGACCGCAATCTCGTAGCCGGGATGCTCGGCGCGCACCTTGTCCAGCGAGCTATCCAGCTTGTTCACGACCGGAAGCAGCTGGCTCGAGTCGAGATCCGGGACCCGGCCCGACACCACGACCGCATCCTGATCCGCCGAGATGAAGCGGCGCACCAGATGCTCGGGAATCACGCCGACATATTCCTTCAGCGTTGCGACGTCATTACTGCCGGCCTTTTCGGCGAGCCAACGGCGCAGGGTCTCCAGCGACCAGACGTTGCCGACACCCGCCGCGGTTTCGACCATCGCGTGGACGTCGGCGATCGTCTTCAGGGTCTCCGGCGAGTAGAGCGATTCGCCCTTGGGGAATTCGATCAGCACATCGACCGGATTGGCGCCGGTCAGCTTGGCGTCGAGCCGGCTCGACGCCGCCACCGCCTGCCGCTTGTCCGGAACCTGGTCGGCGAGCCGGTAGCGCGGCTCGAGATTGGCGTAGATGACGCCAAGCCCGCCGACCACGATCACCGCGATCAGGCTGAACATCCCGGGACGGCCCACCATGCGCACCGCGATCCAGTAGCAGAAATTGCGCAGCGCCTGGACGCCGGCGTCGGCGCCCTGGAATTTTACCGCGAATACTTTTTCGTTGCGTACCAGAAGCATTCCGAATGCAGGCACCAGCGAGAGCACCGCGATCAGCGCAATGATGGTCGCTGCAAGCCCGGCCTCGCCGAATTTGCGGATCAGGTCGGAATCCGAGAATTGCAGCGCGATGAACGAGATGCCGGCGGTGCCATGCGTCAGCACGCAAGCCGGACCGACCACCATCACCGCATTCCTGAACGCAGTGTACTTGTCCTGGCCGGCGATCAGGCGGTCGCGTGCCGCAAACGTCAGCTGCATCGAGTCGGAGAAGCTGATCACCATGATGAGCGGCGTCATCACGTTCAGGAACATGTTGAGGTTGAAGCCGGCCCAGCCGAGGCCGCCGAGCGCGAGCAGGATCGCAATGATCGGCGGGAACGCGGCGATCACCATGAACGATATCTTGCGGAAGAAGATGATGGCGATGATGCAGCCAGCCAGAATGCCGAGGATATTGTAAGTCAGCCCGTCGCGCTTGACCGCGTTGCGGATTTCGAGCTGCATGACCGGGACGCCGGAAAGCTGGGCGTTGAGCCCGCTGCCGCTGAGATCATCGGCCATGATCTTTCTCATGTCCGCGACGACCTTGCTGAGCTTGTTACTGCCGACAACCTCAGGCTCGAGCGACAGTACGATCAGCGCCAGCGTGCCGTCCTCGGACAGCAGCTTGCCGCGAATGATCTCGTTGGATTTGACGGTCTCGACGAATTTGTCGTAGGCGGCGCCTTGCGGCAGCTCGGTCGGGAACAGCGCGGCTGGCAATTTGCCGGGCTCGGGCGCCTGGCGCGCCGAAAACAGCGAGACCAGACCGCGCACGCCCTCGACCAGTTGCAGGTCGGTGACCATGTCGCGGATCTTTTCGAGGTTCTGGCGCGCAAGGAGCGTCTTGCCCTCGACCACGACCAGCACGTCGAACTCGGTAGCCGGGAAGCGTTTGGTGACCGCTTCGTACTGCTTGTAATCCTTGGAATTGGAACGGAACAACTGGCTGAGCGAGTCGTCGATCTTGATGCGCTCGATACCGAAAACGGCCGCGACCATCAGCGCCAGCAGAATGATGACTGACAGGACCGGCGCCTTGATCGCGATCAGGCCGATACGCTCCAGCCCGAACGCGATGCTGGGGCCCGAACGCGGCTCTTCGACCTTCTCGACGTGGACCTGACTTTCGGAGTTCTTTTCGAGCATGCCCTGTCCAGTTCTGAAAACGGCGCAATCTGTCTTGCTTGGGTCTAGGGGCGCGAATGAGGCGGGTGAGCGCGGCTTATCGGCGCTAGTCCTTGAAAACACGCGAATATTGACCGGCGCCGGTTTTACCTGTCCGCCCCTTTGCTCGCAAGCGCGAGGGTAGAACCAAATGCGCGGGGAACCGCTGATCCCCGCTATTAAGTATCTGATTTGTCACACCCCGGTAGCGCATTCTGTGACGATCCACCGCCGCTTTCATCTTTCAACGCGATCCCGGTGATCTGGCGTGCCAAGCCTTCGCGCACAAGCCACGCGATCCTGAACGCGGCTTCCGGATAGCTCAGCCCGGCACGGTGGATGTTGGAGATGCAGTTGCGGTCGGCATCGCTGAGGCCGATCCGCGGCGCGAAGGTGAGATAGGCGCCAAGGCTGTCGGGCGCGGACAGGCCGGGCCGCTCGCCGATCAGCATCACCAGCATGCGCGCGCCGATGATGGCGCCGATCTCGTCACCGAGCGCGACCCGCGCGCCCGACGCGATGATCACCGCACCGGTGTCGATCCTGTCGGCCGCAAGCCGCGGCACTAGGTGCCGGATCAATTCGACGGCATGCACATTGACGGCAGTCGGCGACAGGCCGTCCCCGATCACGATCGCGCAGGAGCATGCGGTGATGCCGCTTCTCTCCAGCGACCGCCGCGACGCCGAATCCAGCATGCGTCCCAGATCGGGCCGGCGCAGATAGTCGCGCCGGCCGGGTGCCTGGCTCGACACCTCGTGCGGCCTGATATCGAGGGCGGCGAGACCGGCTGCAATGCCGCTGACATCGAAGGCCGCGTGAACAGCGTCGCGGGCGCGGGCGTGGTCGAGCGTGAACGAGAGCAACGCATCGGTCGGCAGGCTGGCCCCGGACCGGCCGAGGCCGATGCGCGCCGGCGTGAGGTCGCGCAAATCGGGAAGCGACGGGGACGATGGCGCCGGCGGTGTCGTCATGCTGTCATTCGGCGGGAACAGAAGCCTCGCGCAGCCGAATCGAGTAGTTCGAGGCGTTCTGCCGGCCGCTGGAGGCTGCGCGCGCAAACGTGATCAGATGATGCGCAACCAGCGTCGCCGAGATCAGCCCCTCGATGTCGCCGCGCTTGAGCCGGCCGAGCGCAAACTTCCAGAACACGCGCTTGTAGTCGCCGAGCACGCCGACCTTCCAGAAGATGTTGCGCAGCATGATCAGGCCGCGCCGGATGTTGGCCCAGCTCTTCATCTCCGGGCTGACCGGCACCTTGATGCGGTTGGCATAGGTGTAGTTGCATTGATGCAGGTAGCGCTCGAACAGCTTCTCGGGCTGGTAGGCGATCTCCATGCATTTGCGCCAGGAGCTGACCACGTCCTCATAGGGCAGCAGGAATTCGACATTGGAGTCGCGGCCCTCGTCATCGACCAGCCGGCCCGCTTTTTCGAGCCGATCCCACAGCGGCGTCTTGGGCAACGCCTGCAGCAGGTTGATTGTGAGCAGCGGAATCCGGGACTCGTCCACGAAGGAGAGCAGCGCGTCAGCGGTCTGAGGCTTGTCGGTATCGAGCCCCATGATGATGCCGGAGACGACCTCCATACCGAACGAATTGATGGTGCGCACGCCCTCCAGGATCGGAACCATCATGTTCTGATCCTTGTGCATCGCCTTCAGCGCGTCGGGATCGGGCGTTTCGATGCCGACGAAGATCGTCACAAAGAAGGCCTCGCGCATCTTCTCCAGGATCTCGGGGCGCTTGGCGATGTTGAGCGTCGCCTCACAGGCGAGCCGCGTGACATAGCCGGTCCGCTTCTGCCACTCGATCAGATGCGGCAGCAGCTCGGCTGCCGCCTTGCGGTTGCCGATGAAATTGTCGTCGACGAAATAGACGGTGTCGGTCGCACCGCAGGCGCGCAGCTTATCGAGCTCGGCGATGATCTGCTGCGGCGACTTCAGCCGCGGATTGCGGCCGTAGAGCCCGGGGATGTCGCAGAACTCGCACTGATAGGGGCAGCCCGAGGAGAACTGGATGCTGCCGAGGAAGTACTTCTTGGTTTCGGCGAGCTCATAGGCCGGTAGCGGGAATTCCGTCATCGGCAGGCGGTCGACGGTCTTCAGCACCACCTGCTCGTCCGGACGGCTGGTGTCCTGCTCCAGACGCCTGAACAGCTCATTGGTCGCATCGCCGAGCTCGCCGACATGAAGGTAGTCGAATGAGGGATAGTAGTCCGGACAGGCACTGACCGATGGGCCGCCGATCGCGACCACAAGCCCATGATCATGCGCGCGATGGCAGATGTCGTTCATCTGCTGGCGCTGGATGTGCATACCGCTGACGAACACCGCGTCCGCCCACTCGAAATCCTCCGTCGTCGCCGGACGCAGATTCTCGTCGACGAATCGGACCGGCCAGTTCTCAGGGAGGTATGCAGCGATCAGCAGCAGGCCCTGCGGCGGCATGAACGCCTTGACGCCCTCGGTCAGGGGATAGGAGTGCTCGAAGGTCCCAAAGGACGACGTATAGCGCGGAAAGACGCAGAGAATACGCCGTGCTGTCTTTATGCCCTCAGCTCTCATCAAACGACCCCGAAGCACCCGCAAATCTAACCATAGCGTGGAACGCTGGGCCAGAAATTCTTCAACATTGTGGCGCTTACCAACGTCACAACGGTGAGATAGTTGCTCTGCAGAATTTAGCTATCCCGTCAGGCCAAGAGCCTGG
This sequence comes from Bradyrhizobium sp. ma5, assembly GCF_042258955.1. NCBI lineage: Bacteria > Pseudomonadati > Pseudomonadota > Alphaproteobacteria > Hyphomicrobiales > Nitrobacteraceae > Bradyrhizobium > Bradyrhizobium sp. ma5. Next base: position 3,028,853 of record NZ_CP170156.1, on the reverse strand, counting down.
CGGCGAGGTCGGGCAGCTGCCCCGCATCGGCAACGAGGCGGAAGTCCTGCCCGGCAAGGCCGACGCGCGCGAGCCAGTCGTCGAATTCGGGCGCCCGCCTCACGCCGAACAGGTCGCGGATGTAGAGCGCATCGTGAAACGATGTCGACTGATAGTTCAGCATCACGTCATCAGCGCCCGGCACGCCCATGATGAAGTTCACGCCGGCCGCCGCAAGCAGCGTCAGGAGATTGTCCATGTCGTCCTGATCGGCCTCGGCGTGGTTCGTGTAACAGACGTCGATCCCGAGCGGCAGGCCGAGCAGCTTGCCGCAGAAATGATCCTCGAGCCCGGCGCGGATGATTTCCTTGCCGTCATAGAGGTATTCCGGACCGATGAAGCCGACCACGCTATTGACGAGCAGCGGATCGAACGCCCGCGCCACCGCATAGGCCCGCGCCTCGCAGGTCTGCTGGTCGACCTGGTGATGGGCGTTGGCCGACAGTGCCGAGCCCTGCCCGGTCTCGAAATACATCACATTATCGCCGACCGTGCCGCGGCGGAGCGACAGGCCGGCTTCCCGTGCTTCCCGCAACAATGAGAGATCGACGCCGAAGCTGCGGTTGGCCGCCTCGGTGCCGGCGATCGACTGGAACACGAGATCGACCGGCAGCCCCTGCCCGATCAGGCCGAGCGTGGTGGTGACATGGGTCAGCACGCAGCCCTGCGTCGGAATCCCGAGCCGCGTGATGACGTCGTCCAGCAGCCGCAGCAGGCCGCCGATGACGTTCGGATCGTCGCTCGCCGGATTGATGCCGATGCAGGCATCGCCGGACCCGAGCAGCAGCCCGTCGAGGATCGAGGCGGTGATGCCCTTGGCATCGTCGAACGGATGGTTCGGCTGCAGTCGCGTGCTCATTCGCCCGCGCAAGCCGATGGTGTTGCGGAAGCGGGTCGTCACCTCGCATTTCTTCGCGACCAGGATCAGATCCTGGTTGCGCATCAGCTTCGACACCGCCGCCACCATCTCCGGCGTGATGCCGCGCGAGATCCGGCTGATCGCGTCACCGGTGGCGGCATCCGACAGCAGCCAGTCGCGGAAGCCGCCGACGGTGAGCGACGACACCGGCAGGAAGCCGGCAACGTCGTGGCTGTCGAGGATCAGGCGGGTGACTTCGTCGTCCTCATAGGGGATGACGGGCTCATCGAGGAACTGCTTGAGCGGAACGTTGGCAAGCGCGAGCCGCGCAGCGATCATCTCCGCGGCGCTGTCGGCCGCGATGCCGGCCAGCCGGTCGCCGGACCGCGGCGGCGAGGCCTTGGCAAGCAGGATGCGCAGATCGTCGAATGCATAATTGGTGGCGTCGATGGTGTGACGATAGAGCATGGGGAATTCGCGTCGAGGCTGGGGACGGCGTAACCTAGCACCTCTTTGCGAAAGTCGTGCCATCAGCTTCGCCCTGTGTGCCGAGGGGATGTTGATGAATGAGGATGATGGCGGTCCGTCATTCAACACGGCGGCAAGCCGCCGCCACCCCGTCGCTGCGAAGCGGCTCATAAGACATTGGTATTATTTAGAGATTTTAACGGTTGCGGCGGCGCAGAACGCACGCGTTAAGAGATTGTCCATGAAGATTTTGCATAAGCTTTAATTGGCCGAAGGTACTCCCCGGCCTCTTGGAGTGCCCGCAATGCCGTCCCCCGCCACATTCCCCATCTCCACATCCCGGCCTCCAATGGCATCCCGATTCTCGCTTGCTGCCAGGCTGTACTCGACGTTTGCGCTGATTGCGGCGCTGACCGCCGCCATCACCGTGCTGTCCGACTACAACGCGCGGCGCAATGCCGAGCTGACCGAGGCCGTCGACCTCGCAAGCCGCGCCGCGCTCAATGTCGAGCGGGTCAACTCGCTGGTTTATGCGGTGGTGATGGAATCCCGCGGCGTCTACATGTCGACCGACCCTGCGGCAGTGAAGAAATACGGCGCCGGGCTGCTGGCGTTCAACGACCGCATCCTCGGCGTGGTGAAGAACTGGGAAACCCTGGTGCAGGCCGACGACGCCGCGCAGTTCACGGTGTTCAAGCAGCGCATCGAGCAGTTCGTCGAGTTCCGAAAAGAGCTGGTCCGCCGCGGCATCGAAATCGGCGCCGCCGCCGGGCGCGAGTGGGGCGACAACGACGCCAACCGCGACGTGCGCACCGCACTGAACAAGGACCTCGAGGCGCTGTCCAAGGTCTACGCCGAGCGCAGCAAGAAGCTGGCACAGCAGACCGACACCAACCGCGAGCTGGCGCTGCTCCTGACCGGGCTCGGTGCGGCGGCCCTGATCGTGGTGGTGCTCGGCGTGCTGATCATCGCCCGCTCGGTGGCGCGGCCACTGTCGCAGATCACCACGACCATCAAGCACGTCGCCGAGGGCGCCGACCATGTCGACGTGCCGCATGTCGGGCGCAGCGATGAAATCGGCGCACTGGCGCGCGCCATCAAGGTCTTCCAGGAGGCGATGGACCGCAATCGCAGCCTGAACGCGCAAGTCGTGCAGGACTCCCAGGCCCGCGATGCCCGCGGCCGGCATATCGAAAGCTTCGTCGAGACGTTCCGCGGCACCATCGGTGAGGTGATCCGCGCGGTGCACGACAACGCTGCCACGATGCGTCAAACCGCGCAGACCATCGCGACCGTCGCGACGGACGCCAGCGGCCGGACGATGGCGGCGGCTGGCGCGACCGAACAAGCCTCGAGCAACGTTTCTGCGGTGGCGAGTGCAGCCGAAGAGCTCTCCGCCTCGGTCGAGGAGATCGGCCGCCAGGTCAAGCAGTCGTCCGGGGCGGTCGATCAGGCAGGTGCACGCACCGACCGGTCGATCACCGAGATCGAGAGCCTTGCCGCCACCACCCAGCGCATCGACGGCGTGCTGAACCTGATCCAGGCGATCGCCGAGCAGACCAACTTGCTCGCGCTCAACGCCACCATCGAAGCCGCCCGCGCCGGCGATGCCGGCCGCGGCTTCGCGGTCGTTGCGCACGAGGTCAAGGCGCTGGCCGGGCAGACCGCCAAGGCAACCGCCGAGATCAGCGAGAATGTCGGCCTGATCCAGGCTTCGACCCGCAACTCGGTGGCCGCCGTGCGCGAGATCGGCCAGGCGGTGCGCGAGATCAGCAACGTCACCGCCAACATCGCAAGTGCGATCAGCCAGCAGGATGCAGCCACGCGCGAAATCTCCGCCAACGCGCAGATGGCCGCCCAGGGCAACGAAACCCTGGTGACGAATGTCGGCTCGCTCCGCGACGACATGGACCAGACCAGCAAGGCGGCGGAATCGGTGCTCGCGGCATCGAACGATCTGACCGCAACCGCCGAGACGCTGTCGCGCGAGGTCGAGCAGTTCTTCCGCAACTTGCGCAGCGACGCCGCTGAGGATCTGCGACGGACCGGAACCTGAACGGATCAGGCAGTCTGTCCGGGTCCCGCAGCAGGTTCCGACCAATCCGGAATGGTTAAGACTATCGCAACGCATGGGCGCAAATTGCCTGTGGTTGAGGTCGCCTTTCTCAATTTGATGCCCCTATAGAAGCGGACAGAGCGCGGGGGGCGCGGGGAAGTGGAAGCGAGCAATGAACGGGCTGTTGCCAAGGCCGAAGGCGGTGCCGACCAAACGGCTCCTCGCGCTCGGGATCGGTCTCGTCTTGTGCTTTTCAGCGATCTGCGCGTCCATTCTCTGGGAGATGGCCGGCAAGGACTATCAGCATGCCAAGGAAGGCGCGACCAACCTCGTCGCCTCCATCGCCAGCGAGATCGATCGCAACATCGAGCTCTATGACCTGTCGCTGCAGGCCGTCGCCGACGGCGTCAGGCTGCCGGAGCTCGGCAAGATCAGCCCGGAGCTTCGCCAGGTCGTGCTGTTCGACCGTGCCGCCACCGCCAAGGATCTCGGCTCGATCCTCGTGCTGAATACGGCGGGAGACGTCACGCTCGATTCCCGGACATTGACGCCACGGACCGCAAATTTCGCCGATCGGGACTTCTTCCGGGTGCATCAGGCGCGAGCCGACAGCGGACTGTTCATCAGCGCTCCCTGGGTGACTCCAGACGGCGAATATCTGATCAGCCTGAGCCGCCGCATCAGCAATGACGACGGGTCCTTTGCCGGCGTCGTCGCAGGCAGCATGCGGCTCAGCTATTTCCACAATCTGTTTCGTAAGCTGAGCTTCGGCCTCGGCGACAGCATGGCGTTGTTCAACACCGACGGCGTCATGCTGATGCGGGCACCGTTCGACATCGGCAAGATCGGGCAAAGCATCAGAGACTCACAGGTCTTCAAGCAGTTCCCGGCACGGCAATCCGGCTCCTACATGACGAAATCGCTCGTCGATCACGTCAGCCGGCTCTATGTCTTTCAGGCAGTCGGACACCATCCGCTGCTGATCGCCGAGGGCCTCGCGCTCGACGGCATCTATGCCGACTGGTGGCAACAGCTCTGGCTGATCGGAAGCGTGGTGGCGGCGCTCTGCGGCTTCTCGATCGTCTTGATGTTCTATCTGCTGGCCGCGCTCAAACGGCGGGCCGCCGCGGAAGGCCGGCTCGCGCACCTCGCGAACACCGATGCGCTGACCGGCCTCGCCAACCGCCGCCGCCTCGACGATACGCTTGACGTCGAATGGCGGCGTGGCATGCGCGCAAAGTCGCCGGTATCACTTCTGATGATCGACGTCGATCATTTCAAGACCTTCAATGACACCTACGGCCATCAGGCCGGCGACGCTGTGCTCGCCACGGTGGGACGCTGCATCGCAGCCAGCACCAAGCGCGCAACCGATCTCGGCGCGCGCTATGGCGGCGAGGAGTTTTCGGTGTTGTTGCCCGGCATCGGCAAGGCGGGCGCATTGGAGGTTGCCGAACAGATTCGCGCAAAGCTGACGGATGCACGCGAATCCGAGCACGAGTTGCCGACCATCAGCATCGGATTGTCTTGCCTCGTCCCGGATCACGAACGCACATCGCGCGATCTGCTCAAGGCCGCGGACCTCGCGCTCTATCAAGCCAAGCATGAAGGCCGCGACCGCGTCATCGTCAGCCCGATCGGGTGGGATAAATCGGGCAAGCGGCAGGTCGCCTGATCGAGATGGCGGCGGCGCGGTCGCACGCGCCCGCCCCCCACGGCTCACTCCACCGGCAACACGTCGACAGCGACGCTGAGCTTCTGCTTGCGCGCGCCGACGATGACGCCATCGACCGGCGAGACATCGGCGAAGTCGCGGCCGATGGCGAGAATGATGTGATCGTTGGCGACCATGAGATCGTTGGTCGGATCGAACCCGACCCAGCCGAGCTCGCTGCCGCACCAGACCGACACCCAGGCGTGGGTAGCGTCCGCGCCCTGCAGCCGCGGCTGGCCCGGCGGCGGAATGGTGCGCAGATAACCGCTGACATAGGCGGCCGGCAGACCGAGGCCGCGAAGCCCGGCGATCATCACATGGGCAAAATCCTGGCAGACGCCGTGGCGCTTTTCGAACACGTCGCGAAGCGGCGTCGAGATCACAGTCGCCTTGGGATCGTATTTGAAGTCACTGCGGATGCGGCGCATCAAATCGGCTGCACCGGCAAGGATGCCGCCGCCCGGCGAAAAACTCGCGGAAGCGTAGGCCGTCACCGGCCGCAGCACCGGCACCAGCGCGCTGGCGAAGACGTAGCCGACGGGCGAGGTTGCATCGAGGCTCAACGCCTCGAATGCGCTGTCGCGCACGTCCTCCCAGGGCAGGCTCGCCGCGTCGCGGGGCGGCGGCTGCCGCGCCACCGAGACCCGCGAGCGCGAATCGATCCGAAGACTGCGATGCGCGGTCTCGATCAGGACGCTTTCGGTCAGAGTGCCGAAGAAGTCGCGCCGCGCGGTGCGCTCCGCGGGCTTGGGACGTATCTCGACCGAATGGGAAACCAGTTGCTGCCCATCGCCGGTGATCGGCTCCAGCCGCAGCGAGCAGCGCGCGAAGCTGACCTGGGTCTCGTAGCTGTAGGTCGTGACGTGACGGATGTCGTAGATCACGCCAGCCCCGTGAGCTTCTCCGGCCGGCTGGCGTTCGGCCCGTGCGGGAAATAATGCAGCCCGACCGAGTCGGCGAGGTTGAGCAGGTCCTGCTCCAGCGCAAACAGCGTCTTGACGTCGAGACTACCGGCTTCGGCCGTCGTCAACATCGCCTCGAGCGCGACCGCGAGCCGCTGCGGCCGCTCGATCAAGCCGTGCTCCTTCAGGCTCGGCAGCGCGGCGATATGCTCGTTCAGCGCCGCGACCTGGAATGCGACCGAGCGCGGATTATAGGGGTCGAGCACGGCAAGATCGCGCACCGGCGTCAGCAGCGGCTGCACCAGATAGCGCGAGCGGTAGGTGATCTGGCAGTCGACCAGCGTCAGCAGGACGTCGAGATCCTCGTCACCGGCTTCGTCATAGGCGAACTGGCGAGCAAAGCGCGTGGTGTTGATGGCGCGCTCGGCACGGCGGCCCATCTCGAGGAAGCGCCAGCCGGCGGCGCGGTTCATGTTCTCCTGCGCGAGGCCGGCGAAGCTTGCGAGCTCCTGCAAGGTCAGCTCGGCTGCGCTGACGACGCCGTCATCGTCGTGAACCTCGATCGCGAGGCGATCCGCCATCTCGGTGATGACCTGCCAGGCGTCCGGCGACAGCCGCTCACGGAGCGAGGTTGCCGTGCGCTGCGCCGATCGCACCAGCGACAGCGCCGAGCCGAACTTCTCCTCGCTCTGCAATGCTTCGAGCGCGACCTTGGCGGGATTGGCGCGCGCGGTCTGCGAGGCCGCGCCCCAGGTGACCAGCATGCGCTGGATGCGCTCGGCCGAATGCACCGCCGGCGTCGGGCCGGTCGCATTCGCCCGCGCAGGATCGCGCAGCGGCGTGCACAGCGCGCGGATCAGCCGAATGGTGGCCTCGGCGCGCTCGAGGTAGCGGCCGAGCCAGAACAGATTGTCGGCCGCGCGGCTCGGCAGCACGCCGGCAATGCGGCGGATGCGGACGGTGTCGACCGCCGGCAGCAAGGTCGAGGTCGCAACCGCCTTGTCTGACACCACCCAGACGTCGGCGGACACTGCGCCATCGCCCATCGACACCGCGCGCGCATCCGCGCGATCGGCAATCCGGCAGAAACCACCGGGCAGCACGGTCCAGCCGTTCGGCGTCGCCGCCGCGAACACCCGCAGCACAAAGGGACGCGGCGCGATGCGGCCGTCCTCCCACACCGGCGTCGTGGACAGGCGCACCAGTTCCTGTCCGACGTAGTCGATGCCGCGATGGCTGATCGCATCCTTCAGGCGGTCGCGGTCCGCAGCCGACAATTCGCCCGGGAGCACCGGGCCATGGCCTGGAAAATCCGCAACGCCGCAGCCATAGGCGCCTTCGATTGCGAATTCGTCGAGCCGCGACAGCACCTGCTCGCGGGCGGACCTCTGGCCGCACCACCAGGTCGCGATGTGCGGCATCATCAGGTCTTCACTGAGCAGACGCCGACACAGATTGGGCAGGAAGCCGAGCAACGCCCTCGCCTCCATCACGCCCGAGCCCGGCATATTGGCGACCACGACGCCGCTCTTGCGCAGCACCTCGACGAGCCCGGGCACGCCGAGATAGGAGGAGGCGTCGAGCTCGAGCGGATCAAGCATATTGGAATCGACCCGACGCAGCAGCACGTCGAGCCGCTTCAATCCGGCAACGGTGCGGATATGGATGCGGTCGCCGGAAACCGCGAGGTCGTCGCCCTCGACCAGCAGGAAGCCGAGATAGCGCGCGAGCGTGGCATGCTCGAAATAGGTTTCGCTGAACGCGCCCGGCGTCAACAGGCCAATCCGCGGCTCGTCGCGGTCGGCACTGGCGCGCAGTGAATCGCGGAACGCCTCGAAGAACGGCGCGACGCGCTCGACATTCATCGACTTGTAGAGGTTGGAAAAGGCGCGCGACAGCACCAGGCGGTTTTCCAGCGCATAGCCCGCGCCCGACGGCGCCTGGGTGCGATCGCCGAGCACCCACCAGCGGCCGTCAGGCCCGCGGCCGATGTCGGCGGCGTAGAGATGCAGATAGCGGCCGCCCGGCGGCTTGATGCCGCTGACCGCGCGCAGATACTCGCTGCTGCCGGCGATCGCTGCGGCGGGAATCGCGCCTTCGGCGACGAGACGGCCATCGCCGTAGAGATCGGCCAGCACCATTTCCAATAGCTGGGCGCGTTGCGCGACACCGGCGGCGAGCTGCCGCCAATCGGCCGCATCGATGATCAGCGGCAGATGGCTGAGCGGCCAGATCCGGTCGGACGTATCGCCGGGCGCGCGATAGGTGACGCCGGCCTCGCGCAGATGGCGATCGGCGGAGGCGAAGCGCCGCTCGATATCGGCCGGCGACAGCCCGGCAAAAGCGTCGAAGAAGCGCGCCCAGACCGGCCGCGGCGCGCCGTTCTCGGCGATGTATTCATCGGGAATGCCGGGCAACCGGACATAGTCGCGGGTCCATTGCGCCATCCGGCGCTGGCCGGGACGGGCCCTGCTCTCTTGACTGCTTCCTTGGCCACCCGATGCGGTCATTGCACTTCCCCTGCACCCAATTACTGCAGGAGCGGCGTCCGCAAGTCGAGGGTCAAGGGAAACTCAATTGTGCGTTCCTCTGGCGGTGGTTCTATCCTGCCGGGCGTATGCCCGTGCTCCTGGAAGCGCGCCAGCCGCCGCGCCTCGGCCTCGTAGGAATTGACCGGCTTGGTCTCGTAGTTGCGGCCGCCGGGATGGGCGACATGATAGACGCAGCCGCCGAGCGAGCGGCTGTTCCAGGTATCGATCAGGTCGAACGTCAGCGGCGCGTGCACGGGGATGGTCGGGTGCAGGCCGGAGGCCGGCTGCCAGGCCTTGAAGCGCACGCCGGCAACCGCCTCGCCGGCGCGGCCGGTCTCGGTCATCGGCATCCGCCTGCCGTTACAGGTGATGACGTGGCGGCCCTCCACGAAACCCGTCGCCTTCACCTGCAACCGCTCGACCGAGGAATCGACGTAGCGCACGGTGCCGCCTGCGGTGCCTTCCTCGCCCAGCACATGCCACGGCTCGAGCGCCTGCCGCAGCTCGAGGCCGACGCCACCGTGATGGATGCGGCCGAAGGCGGGGAAGCGGAATTCGAGCTGGGCCTGATACCATTCCGGCTCGACGTCGTAGCCGAACTGCTTGAGTTCGGCGAGCACGCCGAGGAAATCCTCCCAGAGGAAGTGCGGCAGCATGAAGCGGTCATGCAGCGCGGTGCCCCAGCGTACGAACTTGCCCTGCTGCGGCTCGCGCCACAGCTTTGCGATCAGCGCCCGGATCAAGAGCTGCTGCGCCAGCGACATCCGCGGGTCGGGCGGCATTTCGAGCGCACGGAATTCGACCAGGCCGAGCCTGCCGGTCGGACTGTCGGGCGAATAGAGCTTGTCGATGCAGATCTCGGCGCGATGGGTGTTGCCGGTGATATCGACCAGGATGTGCCGGAACAGGCGATCGACCAGCCACAGCGGCGCCTCCATGCCCGGCGGCGGCACGTGCGACAGCGCGATCTCCAGTTCATAAAGTCCATCATGCCGCGCCTCGTCGATGCGGGGCGCCTGGCTGGTCGGGCCGATGAACATGCCGGAGAACAGATAGGACAGCGACGGATGGCGCTGCCAATAGAGCACCAGGCTCTTCAACAGATCGGGCCGGCGCAGGAACGGCGAATCCTCCGGCTTGCTGCCGCCGACCACGATGTGGTTGCCGCCGCCGGTGCCGGTATGGCGGCCGTCGATCAGGAAACGGTTGGCCCCGAGCCGCGTCTTTGCCGAGTCCTCATAGAGGCCGAGAGTGATGTCGACGGCCTCGCGCCAGCTCTGTGCCGGCTGCACGTTGATCTCGATCACGCCGGGATCCGGCGTCACCTTGATCACCTCGATCCGCGGATCGAACGGCGGCGCATAGCCTTCGACATGGACTTGCAGTTGTAGCTCTTCGGCGGCGGCCTCGATCGCAGCGATCAGTTCGAGATAGTCCTCGACCTTCTCGACCGGCGGCATGAAGGCGCAGAGCACGCCGTCGCGCACCTCAATCGACATCGCGGTGCGCACCGGCAGCGGCTCTTCGATGTCCTTGAGCGCCCGCGTCAGCTCCGGATCGATCTTGCCCAGCGCATCGCGTGGCGCCGTCGGATCCTGCTCGATGACATAGGGAAAATCCTCCGGCGGGACGTGTTCGAGCGAAGAGATCGGAAGCCGCAAGCCCAGCGGGGAATCGCCCGGAAACAGAAACAGATGGCTGCGCCGGATCTTCCAGCGCTCGCTGCGCCAACGCGCCGGCACGCGATCGCCCAGCGGGCTCCAGCGCTGGATCGGCAGCACGTAACCCTTCGGCGTGGTCAGCCCTTCGTCGAACACCCGCGCCATCCGCGCGCGCTCTTCCGGATCGGTCAGTTTGGAATTCGCGGGGCTGACATTGGCCGGCAGGCCGGCCTCGCGCTCCAGCCAGAACGCAGTGTCCTCAAAGGCCGGCATGACGTAATCAGCCTTCAAGCCAAGCCGCGCGGCGATGCCGATTGCGATGCGCTCCGCGTCAGCGATCTCAGCCTTGCGCGGATTTTCGACTGAAGCGATCAGGTTGGCGTTCTTCCAGATCGGCTTGCCGTCCTTGCGCCAATAGAGGCCGAACGCCCAGCGCGGCAGGCTCTCGCCGGGATACCATTTGCCCTGGCCGTAATGCAGCAGGCCGCCGGGCGCGAAGCGCGTGCGCAGCTTGCGGATCAGTTCGTCGGCGAGCCCGCGCTTGGTCGGACCGACCGCGGCGACGTTCCACTCCGGCGATTCCAGATCATCGACCGAGACGAAGGTCGGCTCGCCGCCCATTGTCAGCCGCACGTCGTGCGCCTCAAGATCGGCATCGACGAGCTCGCCGACCTGGTCGAGCCGCGCCCAGGATTCATCGGAGAAAGGTTTGGTGATGCGCGGCGCTTCGCGCACGCGCGTCACGCTCATCTCGAAGCCGAACTCGACATTGGCAGCTCCGGCGGTGCCTGATATCGGCGTGGCCGAACGGTAATGCGGCGTAGCGCAGACCGGGATATGCCCCTCGCCCGTCAGCATGCCCGAGGTGACGTCGAAGCCAATCCAGCCCGCGCCCGGCAGGTAGACTTCCGCCCAGGCATGCAGATCGGTGAAATCGTTTTCGACCTCACGCGGCCCTTCGAGCGGATCGATATCCGGCCGGACCTGGATGAGATAGCCGGAGACGAAACGCGCAGCGAGCCCGAGATGGCGCAGCGCCTGGATCAGGAGCCACGCCGAGTCACGGCAGGAGCCGGAGCCCGCGGCAAGCGTCTCCTCCGCGGTCTGTACGCCGGCCTCCATGCGGACGACGTAGCTGATCTTCTTCTGCAGCTGCGCGTTCAGTTCGACCAGGAAATTGACGGTCGAGTCGGCCTGGCGCGGGATGTCCTTCAGGTAGGCCGCGAGCAATGGCCCCGGCTCGTCGGTCTCAAGATAAGGCGCGAGCTCGGTCTTGAGATCGCCGGGATATTCGAACGGAAAGCTGCCGGCATAGGGCTCGACGAAGAAATCGAACGGATTGACCACCGTCATCTGCGCGGAGAAGTCGACCTCGACCTTGAGCTCGGTGGTCTTCTCCGGAAAGACGTAGCGCGCCAGCCAATTGCCCTGCGGGTCCTGCTGCCAGTTCACGAAGTGATTGGCGGGAGTGACCTTGAGCGAATAGCTCAGGATCGGCGTGCGGGTATGCGGCGCGGGCCGGAGCCGAATGGTCTGAGGCCCGAGATCGATCGGCCGGTCGTATTTGTAGTGCGTGACGTGATGCAGTGCGACGAAGATCGACACGGACCGAGGACTCCAGCAGCTTTTTTGAGCAGAACACTGGTTCCGGTCGACATCAAGCACTAACAACGGGCAGCGACTGCCCAAGCGGCGGGCTACGGGACTAGCGCCCGACCGCGCCAGATACTTGCGACGCAAGCTGCTCGGCGAGCATATGATAGCCCTCGGGGGTCAAATGCACACCATCGGGCTGATGCGGCAGTCCGTGCAGCATCCCGTTGGAAAGCACGATCACCGCGATGCCACGGGCGCTGAGGCGACTTTGGATATCCGCGGTCCGGTCGGGGCTGCCCTTGCGCCGATCATTGCCGCCCGGCTGTAGAATCACCGCACGGGTCCCGTTCGGGACGGCGCGGTCCAGGCGCTGCAGCATCCCTTCCGTGGTGTCGCCGTTGATGCCGGCGTTCACGACCCGGACGCTCAAACCCTTCGCCCGCAAGATCGCTTCGAGCTGCGCGGGATAGGCCTGGTTGCGCGCCACGCCCTTGCCGTAGGTATTGCTCGCGCCAAGCGCCACGATGGTCGCGGCGTCGGCAGAAGCGATGCCAAGGCTCAAGGCCGCGACAAAAGCGAGGCATCCAATCAACCGGCGCACGCGCATGTTTCCCCCATCCAGTCCGTAGCCGGGATGGAGCGAAGCGCAATCTGGGAGGTTGCGTCAATAGAACTCGTCGTCCCTGCGAAAGCAGGGACCCATACCACGTGATTCATCGATCGAAAAACGGTGGCAGACGTCTGCACATCACTACGGCCGGTGGCTACGGGTCCCTGCTTCCGCAGGGACGACAGCGGAGTGTAAGGCTAAATCGCAGCCCTAACTACATCGTCGCGCCAAGCACCCAGGGCGCGAACTCGGCGCCGCCGAAATCAAAGCTCTCGCTCTTGGTCGGCTGGCCCGAGGCAGTCTTGAGGATCAGGTCGAAGATCCGCTGGCCGCATTCCTGCACGCTCTCCTCGCCGTCGAGGATGGTACCGCAATTGACGTCCATGTCGTCTTGCATCCGCTTGTACATCGGCGTGTTGGTGGCGAGCTTGATCGACGGCGCGGGCTTGCAGCCGAACACGCTGCCGCGGCCGGTGGTGAAGCAGACCAGGTTGGCGCCGCCGGCGACCTGTCCGGTGGCCGCAACGGGGTCGTAGCCGGGCGTATCCATGAACACAAAACCCTTCTTGGTGACGGGCTCGGCGTAGTGCAGGACGTCGACAAGGTTGGTGCTGCCGGCCTTGGCCATCGCGCCGAGCGACTTCTCCAGGATGGTGGTGAGGCCGCCGGCCTTGTTGCCGGGGCTCGGATTGGCGTTCATCTCTGCGCCTTCACGCTGGGTGTATTCCTCCCACCAGCGCATCAGGCCGACCAGCTTCTCGCCGACCTCGCGGCTGACGGCGCGACGGGTCAGCAGATGCTCGGCGCCGTAGGTCTCCGGCGTCTCCGAGAGGATCACGGTGCCGCCGTGGCGAACCAGCAGGTCGCTCGCCGCGCCGAGCGCCGGATTGGCCGATACGCCGGAATAACCATCCGAGCCGCCGCATTGCAGCGCCACGGTGAGTTCGCTCGCCGGCACCGCCTCGCGCTTGACCTTGTTGGCGTCGGTGAGCGCCTCCTTCACGAAAGCAACGCCGGCTTCCACGGTCTTGCGCGTGCCGCCGACCTCCTGGATGTCCATCGCGCGCAGGCGCCCGGCGAGCTTCTGTTCCTGCATCAGGCCGCCGATCTGGTTCACCTCGCAGCCGAGGCCGAGCACGATGACGTTGGAGAAATTGACGTGCCGCGCGTAGCCGCCGAGCGTACGGCGAAGCAGCGCCAGCGGCTCGTCCTGGGTCATGCCGCAGCCGGTCTTGTGAGTCAGCGCGACGACGCCGTCGACATTCGGAAAATCGGCCAGCGGGTTGTCGCCGGTGAATGGATTCTTCTTGAACATGTCGGCGACGATTCCAGCGACATGGGCGCTGCAATTCACCGAGGTGAGGATGCCGATGTAGTTGCGCGTCGCGACACGGCCGTCGGCGCGGCGAATGCCCTCGAAGGTCGCCGGCAGATCGAAGTTCGGCACCGGCTTGACGTCGACGCCATAGGCATAGTCCTTGGCGAAATCGCCCATGCCGCAGTTCTGCGTATGCACGTGCTGGCCGGGCGCAATCGGCTGCGTTGCGAAGCCGATGATCTGGCCGTAGCGCCGGATCGGCTCGCCCTGCGCGATCGGCTTGATCGCGACCTTGTGGCCGGCCGGAATGCGGTCGACCGTGGTGACGCCGTCGGCAACCTCCAAGCCCGGCGGCAGGCTCGCGCGCGCGATCAGGACGCTGTCGTCGGCGTGCAGGCGGATCACTTGTGCCGAGGCCATGGGAGTTCTCCTTGGTTCTTCTTCACCTCTCCCCGTCCTTTACGGGGAGAGGTCGAATTCTCGCACAGCGAGAATTCGGGTGAGGGGCGAAGCACGATGTCACTTACAACGATGGTGCTCGCCGGATAGAAGCCCCTCACCCCAACCCTCTCCCCGCGAAGAGCAGGGAGAGGGGGAGGATAGATTTACGCCTTGCCGCCGGACTTCTCGCGGGTCTGGTTGACCTGCATCCTGGCGTAGACCTGCATCAGGCCCACTTCGTTCGACAGCGTCACGAGCTTGAAGCCCATGTTGATCGCGCGCACCGCGCCCTCGGCGCCGGAGCAGTGGATGCCCGGGTTGAGACCGCGCTTACCGCACTCCTTGATGATCTTCTCGTAGATCTTGAGGATCTCGGGCTCGTCGCGATCGAGCTTCGGCACCAGGCCGTAGGAGAAGCCGAGATCGGACGGGCCGATATAGACGCCGTCGATGCCCTCGACATCAAGGATCGCTTCCATGTTCTCGACAGCGGTCTTGGTTTCCATCATCGGCAGCAGCACGATCTCGTCGTTGGCAGTCTGCTGATAGGTGCCGGCCGAGCCGTACATGCCGGCGCGGATCGGGCCGTTGGAGCGCACGCCCTTCGGCGGATACTTGGCGTAGGAAACCAGGTTCTTGGCTTCCTGCGGCGTGTTGACCATCGGGCAGATCACGCCATAGGCGCCGCCATCCAGCACCTTGCCGATGATGCCGGGCTCATTCCACGGCACGCGGACCATCGGTGTCACCGGATGGGCATGCATCGACTGGAAGCACTGCACCATCGACTGATAATCTTGCACGCCATGCTGCATGTCGACGGTGACGCTGTCGAAGCCGCATTGCGCGATCACTTCGGCCGAAAACCCGGAGGGGATCGCGAGCCACGCGTTCACCACCGCCTTGCCCGATGCCCAGACTTGCTTGACCTTGTTTGCCATTGATCGCGTTTCCCTTTGCGGTTTATTGGGGGACGAGCCTCAGCTGGTCGCCCGCTGGATAGAAACTTCGCTGACGCCGACTTCGCGCGCGGTATTCACTATCGCCGCCCAGGTGTCGTCAGGCAAGGGGATGCCATTCCTGGTGCGATCGGCGCGGGTTTTCCGCTCGGGATCGCCCGGAACCAGCACGGACTCGGTGCCCGCAATCGGCTTGGTGGCGCGGATGAAATCGGTGTAGCGGGTGATTTCATCGTCGAAGAAATTGCTGGTGTCGATCACTTTGGGGTCGATGTAGAACGCCATCATGCCGTTGGCGAAACGACGGTCCGACGACGTCGCGCCGGTGCCGGTCAGCGCGCCGCCGAGCAGCTCGCAGATGAAGGCAAGGCCCGAACCCTTGTGATCGCCGAAGGCGCGGATTGCGCCGGTTCCCTTGGTGTGGTCGCGCGGCCCGTCGGGCGTGTACGGGCCATACAGCACACGCGGGTCCTCGCTCAGCGTGCCGTCGGCATCGACCAGCGCACCTGTCGGCAGCTTCTTGCCGCCGCGGCTGGCAACCAGGCACTTGCCCTCGGCGACGACGGAGGTCGCGAAATCGAGCACGATCGGGTCCTGGCCCCGGCGCGGAATGCCGACGCAATACGGCGCGGTGGACAGACGCTTCTCGACGCCGCCGTAAGGCGCGACCAAGAGCGAGCCCGCCGCGGTCACGAAATGGACAGAAACAAGGCCTTCGGCGGCGGCCATCTCGGCCCAGTCGCCGACGCGGCCGAGATGGCCGGAGTTGCGCAGTGCGACGGCGGCAAGCCCCGCCTTCTTGCACTTCTCGATGCCGAGCCTCACTGCGACAGGCGTGACGGTCTGGCCATAGCCGAACTTGCCGTCGACCACCGCGAGCGACGGCGTGTCGACCACGACCTCGGGGGTCTGGTTCGGCACGATCGAACCCATCTTCTTCCACCTGACATAAACAGGCACGCGGATCACGCCGTGGCTGTCATGCCCGGTGAGGTTCGCGGTGGTCAGGTAGGTCGCGATGCGCTTCGCCTCTTCCGGAGAGGACTCCGAATGGGAAAACACCTCGGACACAAAGTTGATGAGATTATCGACCTTGATGGTGACCATGAAAACTAGCTCGCTCGATACAGCACAGTGAATTGTCAGGCGTGGGTTTTGGCGTGGCCGCCGAGATAGGCCGCGGCGATGGCTTCGTTGCCCCACAATTCGTCGGGCTTGCCGCCCAGCACAATCCGCCCGGTCTCGAGGACGAAGCCGTGATCGGCGACCGAAAGTCCCATGCGCGCATTTTGCTCGACGAGCAAGACCGTGGTGTCTTTCCTGATCTGCGAAATGATGCGGAACACCGCCTGCACGATGACGGGCGCGAGCCCGAGCGACGGCTCGTCGAGCAGCAACAGCCGCGGCTTGGCCATCAGGCCCCGCGCCACCGCGACCATCTGCAGCTGGCCGCCGGACAGCGTCCAGCCGAGCGCGTTGGAGAAGGCGCGGATGTCGGGGAACAGGTCGAACATCGCGTCGGCCTCGCGCGAGATCTGCGACGCCGATACCTTCCGGTTCGAGGCGCCGAGCATGATGTTCTCTTTCACGGTGAGGCCCGGGAACACGCGGCGGCCTTCAGGCACATGCGAGATGCCGAGCCGCACGATCGCTTCTGGCCCAAGGCCCGCGATCGAGTGACCGTCGAACAGGATGTCGCCGGAGGCGGGTTTGGCGAGGCCTGAGATTGCGCGCAGCGTGGTCGACTTGCCGGCGCCATTGGCACCGAGCAACGTGACGACCTGGCCCTGTTCCACGGCGATGGTGACGCCGCGCAGCGCTTCGATCTCGCCGTAGCGGACCACGAGATTGCGGATTTCGAGCAGCGGCATCATTCGCTCCCGAGATAGGCGGAGACGACGTCGGGATGACGCAACACCGCCATGGACTCGCCGTCGGCGATACGGCGTCCGAAGTTCAGCACGGTGATGTGCTGGGCGGCTTCCGAGACCAGCGTCATGTCGTGATCGATGATCAGGATGGTGAGGCCTTGCGCTGCGATGCGCTTGAGCAGCTCATGCAGCTCGAGCTTCTCGGTGGAGTTGAGGCCGGCGGCCGGTTCGTCGAGTAGCAGCAGCGTCGGGTTCGACGCCAATGCGCGGGCGATCTCGATCAGGCGCTGGTGGCCGTAAGAGAAGCTCGAGATCAACTCGTTGGCGCGGTTGCCGAGGCCGACGAAGGTCAGCGCCTCCATCGCCCGCTCGGTCAGCGCGTCGTCGCCCTTCCCGATCATGGTGTTGCCGGGGCGCTCGGCGCCGATCTCGACATTCTCCAGCGCCGTCATCGAGCGGAACAGGCGGATGTTCTGGAAGGTGCGTCCGAGACCCGCTGCGGTGCGCTGGTGCGGTGCCATACTGGTGATGTCGGTGCCGTCGAGCACGATCTTGCCCGCGGTCGCCTTGTAGAGACCGGACAGCACATTCAGCGTCGTGGTCTTGCCGGAGCCATTGGGTCCGATCAGCGCATGCACGCTGCCGCGCTTCACCGCGATGTCGACGCCGTCGACCGCCTTGAGGCCGCCGAAATGCTTCGAGAGCCCGGTGACTTCGAGCACGATGTCGCCGCCAGTGGTCGCTGGCTTGAGCAGGAGCGCGCCGGCAACAGGCGGGGCATTGGTGTGCGCGCGCCAGCGTGTGAACGCGTCGGACACGAAGCCCCAGATGCCGTCCGGCATGAAGCGGATGATCAGGATCACCGACAGGCCGTAGATTGCGAGGTAAAGACCGGGCACGCTCTTGAGGAAGCGCAGCCATTCCGGGATCAGGATCAAGAGCCCGGTGCCGATAGCCGAGCCGATCGGCGAGGCCACGCCGCCGAGCAGCGACATGGTCAGGAACTGAATCGATTCCGCAAATGAGAACTGGTCGGGACTGACATAGGCAAAGCCGCCGGCGAACAGGCCGCCCGCGAGGCCGCCGAGCACCGCGCACACCGCGAAGGCGTAGACTTTGGTGCGGAACACGTCGATGCCGTTGACGCCGGCCGCGAGCTCATTGTCGCGCACGGCACGCATGGCGCGGCCAAGCTTGGTGTCGGGCAGGTGCCAAACGAGATAACCGACGATCGCGAGCATCGCGACGCAGAAAGCGAGATAGCTTTGCGAGGACTGGAACAGCTCGGGCCGGCGAATGTTGGCGACGCCGTCCGGGCCGTGGGTCACGCCGATGGCGTTGATCATTACCAGCGTCACGATCTGCTGGAACGAGATCGTCACCATCGCGAGGTAGTGCCCGCCGAGCCGCAGCGTCGACATGCCCAGAAACGCGCCGGCGACCAGCGTGATCGCGCAGGCGCCGACCAGACAGAGCCAGAAGTTCAGATGCAGGTCGGCAGTGCCGAGGCCGACGGCATAGGCACCGAAGCCGAAGAACGCCGCCTGCGCCAGGTTGATCTGGCCGCACAGGCCGAGCACGACCGACAAACCGAACACCGCGATCGAGAAGGTCGTGGCTTGCAGCAGGATGTTGAGGATGTAGCCGTCGAACTGCATGCCGGCGGCGAGCGCCACCAGCGCGGCCGCGCCGATGAAATACGGCAGATGGCGGATGATCAGCGGCTTCGAGCGCACGGCGGGCGCCGGAATCATGTTGTCGCTGGCGCTCATGCTTTCTCCGCGACGCGTTCGCCGAAGATGCCCTGCGGCCGGAACACCAGGAAAGCGATCAGCACCAGGAAGGCAAAGCCGTCCTTGTACGGCACCGAAATATAGGCGGCGCCGAACGTCTCGATGACGCCGAGCGCGAGGCCGCCGACGATGGCGCCGGCAACGTCGCCGAAGCCGCCGATGATGGTCGCGGCAAACGCCTTCAGCGCAATCGTCGAGCCCATCTGGATCGAGACGAACAGCACCGGCGCGACCAGGATGCCGGCAAGACCGCCGAGCACGGCCGAATAGATGAAGGTGATCATGATCATGGTGGAGACGGAAATGCCGAGCAGCGAAGCCATCTCCTTGTCCTGCGAGGTCGCCTGCAGCTTCTTGCCGAGTAGCGTCCTCTCGAAGAACCAGAAATTGAACAGCACCAGGAGGATTGTGACGCCGATGATCAGCAGATACTGGCTGTCGAGATAGACCGGGCCGAGCTGGATGCCGGGCGTATCGAACCAGCCCTGCAGCACCTGCGGCTGCGGACCGTAGATCGCCAGCACCGAGTTCGACAGCAGGATCGAGGCGCCGATGGTGGCGATGATGACAGGCAGGTAGGTGCGGTGGCGCAGCGGATAGTAGACGCCGAGATTGAAGATGACGCCGAACAGCGCCATGCCGGCGAGCGCGATTAGGAACGACAGCCAGTAAGGCCAGCCGAGATCGACCGAGAACACCACCATCAGATAGGCGGCGACCATCGAGAATTCGCCCTGCGCGAAGTTCACCACGTTGGTGGCGCGGAAGATCAGCACGAAGCCGAGCGCCACCAGCGCGTAGACCGCGCCGATGCCAATGCCGGTGAACAGCAGTTGTAAGACCAGATCCATGACGGCGCTCGATCCGAACAGTGTGCGCAGAAGATCGGCCTCGCCGGTTTCGCCGGCGAAGCCGAGCCGCGATCAATCGTTGAAGTCGATGTGCTTGTCGTAGACGATCTTGCCCTTGTCGTTCTTCACGACGTTGTAGCCGTGCAGACCGTCGCCGTTCTTGTCGAAATTGTACTCGCCTTCCGCGCCGGCGAATTTCTGCGTCGCCAGGATGGCGTCGCGGATCTTGGTCGGATCGGTCGAGCCGGCCTTGTTGATCGCCGCCGACAGGATGGTGATTGCATCATACGGCCAGGCGCTCTGGTTGTCGGGCGCAGTCTTATAGGCATCGCGATAGGACTTGCCGAACGCCTTCGCGGTGTCGCTCGAGTCCTCGGCGAAGTCGGCGACCCCATAGGTGCCGAACAGCGCCGGACCGGCGAGCTTGGTCGAGGATACCGCCACGACCGAGGGCGAGCCGACCCAGGGGATGTTGACGCCGAGCTGGCGCAGCTGCCGGGCGAAGATGCCGAGGTCGTTCTCGAAGGTGAAGTAGGTGCCGAGCACGTCGGCGCCGGACTGCTTCACGGCCAGCACGACCGGGGTGAAATCCTGGCTCTGGTTGGCATAGCCCTGGTCGAGCACCGGCGGCGCGCCGAGCTTGGTCAGCGCCTCTGACAGCGCCTTGCCGCCCGCGGTGCCGAAGGCATCGGTGGAATGCACGATCGCCCACTTCTTCTTGCCCAGCGTGTTGACGCCGAAATCGGCGATCACGCGGCCGGAATAATTGTCGTTCGGGCGGAAGCGAAACAGCCAGGGATTGCCGGAATGGGTGAGATCGGGATTGGTGCCGCCGATCATCACGGGCTTGCCGACCTTGATCACGTCGGGCGCCATCGCCTGCACCTGGGTCGAACGGATCGAGCCGAGGAAGGCCACGATGTCGGATTGCGCGGCAAGCTTGGAGAACGCCAGCACGATGCCCGGATTGGTGGTCTGGTCATCCTCGATGACGAGCTCGACCTGCTTGCCGAGCACGCCGCCGGCCTTGTTGACCGCGGCCAGCGCCAGCTTGGCGCCGTTCTGGGCCCACAGGCCCTGCTCCGCCGCCGGTCCGGTCACCGGCACGCACATGCCGATCTTGATGGTCGCTCCCTGCGCCCAAGCGCTGCGCATCAGCGCGGGAGCAGCGAGACCTGCCGCCAAGCCGGCGGAAAACTCACGCCTCGTCAGTTTCATTCAATCCTCCCTTTGGTGCGCCGAACTTGCATGTCGGCTGCGTTGAAACGAGCTGACGCGTCGATCGGTTGCCCTATCCGCAGCCATCGAACGGCGCGGCGAACAAATGTGAGCGCCGCTGCAGCGCACAAGACGCGCAACGGCGGCCATCAATCTGGCGTTTGACGCAGCTAAACATGATTGCACATTGCACGCAATAGCCAAAAGTTCGCTGGCAACGGTGCGTAAATGCCTGCTACCAGCGACCATGACGGGATCACGTGATAGTGTGACCGGCGGGCAGTCATCGATGTCGATTCCAAGAGCGAAATCGCAGACCAGACGGAAACAGCCGGCCTATGCGCTGATCAAGAGCGCATTGGCGAAGCACATCCGGACTGGCGACGTGCCACCCGGTACGGTTCTCTCCGAATCGGCGATCGCGACCTTGTTCGGCTCCAGCCGCTCGCCGGTGCGGCAGGCCTTCGAACAGCTCGAGCACATCGGCCTGGTGCGCCGGTTCGACGGCCGCGGCGTCATCGCAGGCAAGCGCAAGGTCGACCCGCGGCGCGTCCCGATCACGCCGGAAATGTTCGGGCTGACCGACGGCCCCGTCGAGGCGGTGCGCAGCGACGCCTGGGATGCGCTCTATTACAAGCTCGAACGCGAGATCATCTACCGGTCGCTGTTCGGACGCTTCCGCGTCAGCGAGCTCGCATTGGCACGACACTTCCGTGTGGGGCGCACGGTTGCGCGCAATTTGCTGCTACGGGCGCAGGCGATCGGAATCCTGGAGAAAGGCGCCAAGGCGCACTGGTATGTCGTGCCGCTCGACGAGGATCGCCTCCGCGACATCTTCGAGGTGCGCGCAACCCTCGAGCCGCTGCTGCTCAAATCCGCTGCGGCGAGGATTCCTGCCGCACTGCTTGACCGGATGGCGGAGCGGCTGCGCGAGGGGATTGAGTACCGCGACCGCGTCGGCGTCGGCGAACTCGACGAGATCGAGGGCGACCTCCATATCCGCTGCCTGGGTTACGGCACCAATCGCGAGATGATCGAAGCCCTCAAGCGCACCCACTGCGCCTTCGTGATCGGCAAGCACATCCAGGTTGCGCTGACCGCGCCGCAGATCGATTCCTTCATGGACGAGCACCTGGTGATCTTCGAAGCCTTGCGCGCGCGCGACGGCGAGGCGGCCGCCGCGACCTTGCGCCGCCATATCGAGTGGTCGCACTCCAAGGTTGCCGGCTGGATTGCCGAATTCCGCGCCATCAACGTGATCTCGCGCGTGCCCTACATGGCCTGAGCGGCACTGCCGCGCATCGTCGCTGCTACTCGTCGGCCTCGACCTCGGCGCCATCGGCCGGGCCCATTCCGGCGAGGCTCGCCTCCAGCACGCCCAGCATTTCGTGCAACTCGGCAAGCCTGCGCGCGCCATACCGCCGTGTGATCTCGGCATAGATCGCCTCCGACGTCGGCGCCACCGCCTCGATCAGCTTCAACCCCTTGACGGAGATCGAAACCACCGCGCGCCGGCCGTCGTTCTCCGCCGCCTTGCGCTCGATCAACGCGCGCGCCTCGAGATCGCGCAGGATTCGCGACAGGCTCGGGCCGAGCAGAAACGCGACGCGGGCGAGCTCGGTGACCTCGATCTCGTCGACCGCGGTGAGCGCGCGCAGGATCCGCCACTGCTGCTCGGTCAGCCCGTGATTGCGTAGCGACGGACGGAACTGCCGCATCACCGCCTCACGCGCACGGAGCAGCGACATCGGCAGCGAGCGTGAGAACTCCCGCATCGGGGCCCGTCGCGACGATGCGTCGTCGCCCTGCCCCGGCCTGACCTCATCCAATGATTTCTTGCGTGCCATGCTCAATCCACAGCAACGAAATTTTGCGTTGCAACATGCCCTGATTCAGTTTGCGGGAATTCACTTAACATGTTAATCATCTCTCGGCATCCACTTTTGTGTAGCACGCATGGCCCTCTCCAAGGACGATATCCGCGCTGCAGCCGAACGGCTCGACAGTGCGGAAAAGACCCGCAAGCAAATCCGCCAGCTCTCGCTGGAATACCCCCGCATTACCCTCGAAGACGCCTACGCGATTCAGAAGGCCTGGGTCGAGATGAAGGTGGCGCAGGGCCGCGTCGTCAAGGGCCACAAGATCGGCCTGACCTCGAAGGCGATGCAGAGCGCGCTCAATATCGACGAGCCGGATTCCGGCATCCTGCTCGACGACATGTTCTTTGCCGATGGCGGGCTGGTGCCGACCGATCGCTTCATCGCAACCCGCGTCGAGGCCGAGCTCGCCTTCGTGATGAAGCATCGCCTCGCAGGGCCGAACTGCACGCTGTTCGACGTGCTCAATGCCACCGACTTCGTGGTGCCGGCGCTGGAGATCCTGGATACTCGGGTCGAGCGCGTCGACCCCGAGACCAAGGCGACGCGCAAGATCTTCGACACCATCGCCGACAATGCCGCCAATGCCGGCATCGTGCTCGGCGGCCGGCCGATCCGCCCGTTGGAAGCCGATCTGCGCTGGATCGGCGCGCTCTGCTTCCGAAATGGCCAGCTCGAGGAAACCGGTCTGGCCGCCGGCGTGTTGAATCATCCGGCGACCGCGGTGGCATGGCTTGCCAACAAGATCGCGCCGAACGGGCTGACGCTGGAGGCCGGACAGATCGTGCTGGCAGGCTCCTTCATCCGCCCGATCGAGACCCGCAAGGGCGACACCATCCAGGCCGATTACGGACCCTACGGTTCCGTGAGCTGCTACTTCGCCTGACGCACTCAGCAGGAGCGCTGCATGCCGCATTTCACGATTGAATATTCCGCCAATCTCGACGGCCTCGTCGACATGGGCGCGACCGTCGAACTGGTCCGCAAGGCCGCGGTCGAGACCGGCATCTTCCCGCTCGGCGGCATCCGGGTCCGCGCCATCAGGTGCGAGCATTACGCGATCGCAGACGGCCGCAAGAATTACTGCTTCCTCGATATGGTGCTGCGGCTGGGCGAAGGCCGCGATCTTGCCACCCGCAAGAAGGCCGGCGAGCACATCTTCAAGGCGCTCTCGGCCCATCTCGATCCGGTCTTCGCCAAAGCCAAGTTCGCGTTGTCGTTCGACATGCAGATCAACGACAAGGAAACCAGCTGGAAGCGCAACAACATCCACGACGCACTGAAGGTGGAGCCGGTCAATGGATAAAGCCGCCACGAAATCTGCTGCCGACGTGTTCCAGGCGAACCGCGACCGCGCCGGTCCGCTGCTCGCCAAGTTGAAAGCCGAAGGCATCGGCCATGTGATCGACGGCAAAGTCGTGCCGGCGGCCTCCGGCCAGACCTTCGAGACCAAATCGCCGATCGACGGCACGGTGCTGGCGACCGTCGCGCGCGGCAACGCTGAAGACATCGACCGTGCCGCAACCGCCGCGTCCAAGGCCTTCAAGGCCTGGCGCGACATGCCTGCGGCGCAGCGGCGCAAGCTGCTGCATCGCGTCGCTGACGCGATCGAGGAGCGCGCCGACGATATCGCCGTGCTCGAATGCATCGATACCGGCCAGGCGCACCGCTTCATGGCCAAGGCCGCGATCCGCGCCGCCGAGAATTTCCGCTTCTTCGCCGACAAATGCGGCGAGGCCCGCGACGGCCTCAGCACGCCCTCGGACGAGCACTGGAACATCTCGACCCGCGTACCGATCGGCCCGGTCGGCGTGATCACGCCGTGGAACACGCCGTTCATGCTCTCGACCTGGAAGATCGCGCCCGCGCTCGCCGCCGGCTGCACGGTCGTGCACAAGCCGGCCGAATGGTCGCCGGTGACCGCCGATCTGCTGGTCAAACTGGCAAAACAGGCCGGCCTGCCCGACGGCGTGTTCAACACCGTGCACGGCCTCGGCGAGGACGCCGGCAAGGCGCTGACCGAGCACCCCGCGATCAAGGCGATCGGCTTCGTCGGCGAGAGCGCGACGGGGTCGGCAATCATGGCGCAGGGCGCACCGACCCTGAAGCGGGTGCATTTCGAGCTCGGCGGCAAGAACCCGGTGATCGTTTTCGACGATGCCGATCTCGACCGCGCACTCGATGCCGTCGTGTTCATGATCTACTCGCTCAACGGCGAGCGCTGCACCTCGTCGAGCCGGCTCCTGGTCCAGGAGAGCATCGCCGAGAAATTCATCGAGAAGCTGACCGCGCGCGTGAAGGCACTCAAGGTCGGTCACCCCCTCGATCCGGCGACCGAGATCGGGCCGCTGATCCACGAACGGCACTTCGCCAAGGTCTGCAGCTATTTCGACGTCGCCAGGCAGGATGGCGCGACGATCGCGGTCGGCGGCAAGCCGCATGACGGTCCGGGCGGCGGGCACTATGTGCAGCCAACCCTCGTCACCGGTGCCAACGCCAAGATGCGCGTGGCCCAGCAGGAGGTGTTCGGCCCGTTCCTGACCGTGATCCCGTTCTGCGACGAGGCTGACGCCATCGAGATCGCCAACGGCGTGCAGTACGGCCTTGCCGGCTATGTCTGGACCGGCGACGTGGGCCGCGCGTTGCGCGTCGCGGATGCGCTCGAAGCCGGCATGATCTGGCTCAATTCGGAAAACGTCCGCCATCTGCCGACCCCGTTCGGCGGCATGAAAGCCTCTGGGATCGGCCGCGACGGCGGCGACTACTCGTTCGACTTCTACATGGAAACCAAGCACGTCTCGCTCGCGCGCGGGACGCACAAGATTCAGAAACTGGGAATTTGATTGCACGTCGTTCCGGGGCGCGAAGCGAACCCCAATGCGCAAGCGCGCATTGTGGAACCTCGAGATTCCCCGGTGCACAATTGTGCACCTGAGGTTCGGTCCTGACGGACCGCCCCGGAATGACGCGCCAAATTGAGGAAACACCGATGCCCGCACCAACACACGTCTTCGATCCGCCGTTCAACATCATTCGCTGCAGCCACGCCGTGCTCGACGTCACGGATTTGGAGAAAAGCGCCGCCTTCTACGAGAAGACCGTCGGCCTCCACATTGAGGACCGCGACGACAAATCGGTGTATCTGCGTGCCAGCGAAGAGCACCAGCATCACTCGGTGGTGCTTCGCAAGGCGGCGAAGGCCGCCTGCAACCGGCTCGGCTTCAAGGTCGGCAATGACGGCGACCTCGACAAGGCAGCGTCGTTCTTCTCCGAGAACGGCATTGCCTACGCCTTCGTCGACCAGCCGTTCCAGGGCCGCACCCTGCAATTCACCGATCCATTCGGCTTCCAGATTGAGCTCTACGCCACGATGGAGAAGCGCCCGCATCTGTTGCGGCGTTACGATCTCTACAAGGGCTGCCATCCGCAGCGGCTCGACCATTTCAACGTGTTCGCCGCCGAAGTGCAGGACACCGTCGACTTCTACGCCCGGCTCGGTTTCCGCCTCACCGAATATGCCGAGGAGGACGGCGACAATGGCCGCATCGCCGCAGCCTGGATGCACCGCAAGGGCAACGTCCATGACTTCGCCATCACCAACGGCCGTGGCCCGCGTCTGCACCACATCGCCTATTGGGTGCCGACCGCGATGAACATCGTGCATCTCTGTGACGTGATGGCCTCCTCCGGCTTCCTCGCAAATATCGAGCGCGGCCCGGGCCGGCACGGCATCTCCAACGCCTTCTTCCTCTACATCCGCGATCCCGACGGCCATCGCATCGAGCTCTACACCAGCGACTATTTCACCGGCGATCACGACCACGAGCCGCTGCGCTGGTCGCTGCGCGATCCGCGCCGCCAGACGCTGTGGGGCGCGCCGGCGCCGCGCTCCTGGTTCGAGGAAGGTTCGACCTTCGCCGGCCAGGCGGTGCGCGAGCCGCGCTTCGTCGCCGACGTGCTGGTTGCAGATTAAGCGCGAATACAACGAACACCATCCACGTCGTCCCGGCCGAGTGCGCGATTGCGCACGGAGCCGGGACCCATAACCACCGAATAGGGTTGCCGAAAGAATCTCTAGCCGCGTACCCATTCCGATGGCCGCGGCGTATGGGTCCCGGCCTTCGCCGGGACGACACCAATGAATGGATTGCTAATGTCAGCCCCTCGCCTCGCCACCTATTCCGTCAACGGCGCCACCAGCTATGGCGCCGTCACCGACACCGGCATCGTCGACCTCTCGTCGCGCTTCGCCAAGGACTATCCGACGCTGCGCGAGGCGATCGCCGCTGGCGCACTGACCAGGCTCGTGGACGACGCCGCCAAGCGCGCGCCCGACCACACGCTGGAAGCAGTTGCCTGGCAGCCGCCGATCCCGGCGCCGGACAAGATCATCTGCATCGGCGTCAACTATCCCGACCGCAATGCCGAGTACAAGGACGGCTCGGACGCGCCGAAATATCCCAGCATGTTCCTGCGCGTGCCGCGTTCCTTCGTCGGTCACAACACGCCGGTGGTGCGGCCGCGCGTCTCACCGCAGCTCGACTATGAGGGCGAGCTGGTGCTGGTGATCGGCAAGGCCGGCCGGCATATCCCCGAGAGCGCCGCGCTCGATCACATCGCCGCGATCACGCTCTGCAACGAGGGCACCATCCGCGACTGGGTGCGCCACGCCAAGTTCAACGTCACCCAGGGCAAGAACTTCGATTCCACCGGCAGTCTCGGCCCGTGGATCGTGCCCTATACCAATGAGGCGCAGATCGCCGATATCCGGCTGACCACGCGAGTCAACGGCGAAGTCAGGCAGGACGACCGCACCTCGCGCTTGATCTTCGGCTTCCGCTACCTCATCAACTACATCTCGACCTTCACGACGCTGGTTCCCGGCGACATCATCGTCACGGGAACGCCGACCGGCGCAGGTGCGCGGTTCGATCCGCCGCGCTATCTGAAGCCCGGCGATGTCGTCGAGGTCGAGGCCGAAGGCGTCGGCATCCTGCGCAACGGTGTCGTCGACGAAGCCACCTAACCTCACAAACAAGTGGACAGTGCCATGACCTCAACATCCGGCGGCGAAGCGATCGTCAACGGCCTCGTCGCCCACGGCGTCGACACCGTGTTCGGCCTGCCCGGCGCGCAGATCTATGGCCTGTTCGATGCGTTCCACCAGGCGCAGCTCAAGGTGATCGGCGCCCGCCATGAGCAGGCCTGCGGCTACATGGCGTTCGGCTATGCCCGCTCCAGCGGCAAGCCGGGCGTGTTCAGCGTGGTGCCCGGTCCCGGCGTGCTCAACGCGTCGGCGGCGCTGCTCACCGCATTCGGCTGCAACGAGCCGGTGCTGTGCCTGACCGGCCAGGTGCCGACGCAATTCCTCGGCAAGGGCCGCGGCCATCTGCACGAGATGCCGGACCAGCTTGCGACACTGCGCACCTTCGTGAAATGGGCCGACCGGATCGAATATCCTGACAACGCGCCTGCGCTGGTGTCGCGCGCATTCCAGGAGATGCTGTCGGGCCGGCGCGGCCCGGCTTCATTGGAAATGCCGTGGGATGTGTTCACACAGCGCACCCGGGTTGCCCCCGTCAAGCCGTTCGATCCGTTGCCGGCGCCGCAGCCCGATCCGGACCGCATCAAGGCAGCCGCCGATCTGATCGCCGGCAGCAAGGCGCCGATGATCTTCGTCGGCAGCGGCGCCATCGAGGCCAGCGAGGAGATCCTCGAACTGGCCGAGATGATCGACGCGCCGGTGGTCGCATTCCGCAGCGGCCGCGGCATCGTCTCCAACGCGCATGAGCTCGGGCTCACCATGGCCGCGGCCTACAGACTGTGGCCGAAGACCGACCTGATGATCGGCATCGGCACCCGCATGGAGCTGCCAACGATGTCGCGCTGGCCTTATCAGCCGGCCGGACTGAAATGCGTTAGGATCGACATCGATCCGGTCGAGCTGCGCCGCTGGCCCGCCGATGCCGGCGTGATCGCGGACGCCAAGGCCGGTACCGCCGACCTCATCGCGGCGGTGCGCAAGGCCGGCTACAGCAAGACCGCGGGCCGCCGCGCCGCGATCCGCGAGGCGACCGCGGCCACCGAGCAGGAGATCCAGCGCATCCAGCCGCAGATGGCCTATCTGAAGATCCTGCGCGAGGTGCTGCCGGCCAACGCCATCGTCACCGACGAGCTGTCGCAGGTCGGCTTCGCCTCCTGGTACGGTTTTCCGATCTACGAGCCACGCACCTTCGTCACCTCGGGCTATCAGGGCACGCTCGGCTCGGGCTTCCCGACCGCGCTTGGCGTCAAGGTCGCCAATCCGAACAAGCCGGTGGTTGCGATCACCGGCGACGGCGGCTTCATGTTCGGCGTGCAGGAGCTCGCCACTGCCGTGCAGTTCAAGATCGGCGTGGTGACCTTGGTGTTCAACAACAACGCCTATGGCAATGTCCGCCGTGACCAGCGCGAGCGCTTCGACGGCCGCGTCGTCGCCTCCGATTTGGTCAACCCCGATTTCGTCAAGCTCGCGGAGTCCTTCGGCGTCGGCGCCGCGCGCGTGACCTCGCCCGATCACTTCCGTCCTGTGCTGGAGAAGGCGCTCGCTGATGGCGGGCCCTACGTGATCTCGGTGGAAGTGCCGACGGACTCCGAAGTCTCGCCCTGGGCGTTCATCCATCCGGTGCGAAACAACTAGGCCTGTTTCACGCCGCGTTGCAGCCGCGTCGCCGCGATCACGAGCAGGCCGGCGCCGGCGACCGACCAGCAGGCGACCGGTGCCCAGTGCACCAGCGGCGCATAGTCCGGCAGCTTCTGCAAGCCGCCGGCGACCGCCGCCATCCGCGCGAAGGTCGCGAGCGCCAACGCGGAGAACACGAGGCCGGTGACCTTGCCTTCCGCGCCGGTCTCGCCGATCGCAAGCGCTGCGGACACCGCACTCATCAGCATGCAGCCCCAAGCCGCTCCCGCCATGAACTGCGCCACGATCAGGACGTTGAGGCTGCCGGCGATCTCAGCGGCGATGATGGCGAAGGCGCCGAGCAGCCCCGCCGCGCCCATCACGATCAGGCCGCCGCGATGCTTGACGACGATGCTCGCCGGAAACATCGCGATGTTGAAGCCGATCCAGAACACCGGCATCAGCCATTGCAGCTCGTCTGATTTGGCAAAGCGTAGATAGAACGGGGCGCTGTTGATGTTGAAATGCAGCTGATAGCCCAGGGACAGCAACACCATCGATCCGATCAGGAACATCGGCACCGCGCCGAGCCGCTTGGCGGGTGCTGCAAGCCGCACTGGCTCAGTCTCCGCCGCAATACGCCGCTCGATCCCTGAGAACGCCAGCGCAGTCAGCAGCAGCACGGCGCCCGACAGCACGAACGGCAGCCGCGCATCATGATCGCGCAGCACGACGCCGAGATAGGGCGAGACCGCGCCGGCGATGCCATAGCCCAGCATCGCCAGCGCGGCGAGGAAC
The DNA here is from genome assembly GCF_042258955.1 of Bradyrhizobium sp. ma5. Classification (NCBI taxonomy): domain Bacteria; kingdom Pseudomonadati; phylum Pseudomonadota; class Alphaproteobacteria; order Hyphomicrobiales; family Nitrobacteraceae; genus Bradyrhizobium; species Bradyrhizobium sp. ma5. The sequence goes on along the minus strand of NZ_CP170156.1, from coordinate 2,998,630 downwards.
GGCACCGAGGGTTGCGCGCGATACCTGCCGAGCAGCGTCAGCGGCGGCGCGCGCAAGGCCGAGGACGTCACCGCCCAGATCACGATCAGCACGATCAGCCAGGCTTTCGCGCCCGGCCCGGTGCCGGCCACATAGGGCAGCGCGACGAAGGCAGCGCAGGAGATCGCGGCGAGAACGCCGACGAACACGCCGAGCCGGCCGACCAGGCTCGCAATCCTGTCGGCGGCCATGCCCATCGCGGTGTCTGTCACGGTGAAGATGCCCTGGTCCATCATCAGGATCAGGATGACGGTCGACGGCGCGATGCCGACATCGGCGCACAGCTTGGGCAGATAGATCAGGTAGGTGGTCCAGCCCAGCGTGAAGACGAGCTGCAGCACGGCGAGATAGACGCCGGTGCGGTTGACGGCGCGGTCGGCCTTGGTGGTCATGATCCGAGTTTAGACCACCTCTCCCATTTTCGGGAGGGGGAGCTAGCGCACCTTGCGGAAGGTCAAATTGATGCGCTGCCGGCCGAGCACGCTGTGCTCGCCATCAGCGAGCGCTGCGACACCGTGATAAAATAGCCGTGACGGCCCGCCCCACACCGCAACATCGCCATGTTCGAGTCTGTAGCGGCGCGGCGTGTCGCTGCGCCTCAGCCCGCCGAACAGGAAGACCGCCGGCAGCCCGAGCGAGATCGAGACGATCGGCGCGCCGTAGTCGAGCTCGTCCTTGTCCTGGTGCAGCGACAGTTTTGCGCCGGGCACATAGCGGTTGATCAGGCAGGCCTGCGGCGCGAAGCCGTTGAAGCCGGCCGCAGCCGCAGCTTCGGCGGCGAGCCCGCGCAGCACCTCCGGCATTTCAGGCCAGGGCTGTCCCGAGTCAGGATCGATCGGATCATAGCGATAGCCGCTGGGATCGGAGACCCAGCCGACGCCGCCGCAATTGGTCATCGCGACCGACATCCGGTGGCCGCCCGGCGTGATCAGGTGCCGGAACGGCGCCTGCTTGACGATGATGCGCAAGGCCGGGATCAGTTCGGCCTCGAACGGCCGCACAAAACCACGCAACAGCACCGCGCCGTCCGCGATCGTCTCGCGCGGCGGCCGGGCATCGCCGATGGTCTCGAACAGATCAGCAGCCACGCCTCTGCACACTCACTTTGCGTCGTGGAAGATCACGCCAACGGTATGGCGATGGCCGGACCTGATCCGGCTGACGCCGTGGCGTAGATTGACACGATACGGCCCACGCGTCCCCTGCACCGGACGATGATGTACGGCAAACGCCACCGCATCGCCCTTGGTCAACGGCACCACCTCGGGCCGCGACTGCATCCGCGGCCGCTGCTCGGTCAGCACGAATTCGCCGCCGGTGAAATCGCGCCCCGGCTGCGACAGCAGAATCGCGACCTGGATCGGGAACACGTGCTCGCCATAGAGATCCTGGTGCAGACAATTGTAGTCGCCCTCGCCATATTGCAGCAGCAGCGGCGTCGGCCGCGTCTGCCCGGCGTCATGGCAGCGCTTCAGGAACGCTGCATGCGACGGCGGATAGCTGATCTCGATCCCCATCGTCTGGTTCCAGCGATTGGCTGTCGCAGTCAGCCGCGCATAGAGCGCCGGCCGCAGCTCCGCGATCAGGTCCGGCAGCGGATAGGAGAAGTACTTGTACTCGCCGCGGCCAAAACCGTGGCGGCCCATCACGACCCGGCTGCGGAAGTGGCCGTCGTCGGGATAGAGCGCGGCGATGGTGTCGCACTCCTCAGGCGTTAGCAGGCCGCCCAGGACGGCGCAGCCCTGCCCGTCGAGGTCGGCCGTGATCTCGTCCCAGTCGAGCGCGTCAACGCGGGCGGGGACGCCAGAGGCGGAGCTGCGGGCGATGGTCTTGGCTGTTGCTGTCACGAGCCAGAGTTTTGCGCATGATCGCGGGAGTCGCCACCCGATTTCCGATCCAGATGTGCCGGGAACGCCGCCCCAATTCCCGCTGTCGTCCCGGCGAAAGCCGGGACCGATTACCACCGTCATCAGTTGTTGAGATCGCTGGGGCCACAGCGCGCCAGCCACATTGTCCTGTGGTTATGGGTCCCGGCTTTCGCCGGGACGACGCGCGGAGAGGGTGTCGGCTGCATCCGCTCCAAGACCTCGCGGCGAGAAATCAGCCCCTGACCGGCAGCGTGACCACGTCATATCCGTGGCTGATCTTCCGCTTCAGCACCGGGTCTTCCAGCTCGAACTCGAAGCGGCTGGCCGGGCGGATGCCGCCCTTGGCCGCGAAGGTGCCGCCGAACATGGCGCAGCCGTCCGGCAACGCGCCCTTGTCGAAGCCGCGCCCGATCAGGTCCTTGACCGGCAGCATGTGATCGAGCGTGCCTTCCTGATAGAGCACGCGCTGGCCGCCTATCGTGGCCCAGGAGCGCAGGATGAGCTGGTCCCAGTGATCGATGACGTCCTCGAGTTCCCAGAGTTCAGATGCCATCGGCTTGTCGCACATCTGCTTCGACACCGTGACGCTGTAGCTCTCGACCTTGCGGTCGGTATGGTCGGAGCCGCAGCCGACGAAGATGCGGCCCTGCCAGCCGATCAGCACGAACTCGACCTCGCCGCTTGAGTCCTCGCCGCAGACCTCGATGGTGTCGGCGAAGGTGAGCCGGCGCGCCGAGCAGCGGTAATAGATCGGCGTCGTCGCGGGCCGTGCGATGCCGAGCGCCTCGAGCTCGGCGATGTGCTTGTCGCGCGCCACCGGATCGCGGCCGGTCCAGCCGGCGATCACGGCCTGTTTGATTTCAAGCGTGAGTGGCGTCGCGACGCCCTTGTCGTCGACATTGAAGGTGAGATCAAACACGGATGACGGTCTCCATTCCGGCCGCAAGCTCGAAGATGCGGCGATCCGAGCCGCCCGCGGCAGCAAGCATCAGGCCGACCGGCGCTTCGCCCTCGCGATGCGCGGGCAGCGAGATCGCGCAGCCATCAAGCACGTTGATCAGCGAGGGATTGCGCAGCGCGCGCAGGTTCTCGGTGGCGAATGCCTTGTCATCGGCGAGACTGGCAATGGTCGGCGGCAGGTTCGCCGTGGTCGGCAGCACCATCGCGTCATAAGGTGCGATGCGCGCCTCGGTCCGGGCGATGAACGAGCGGCGCGCGTTGATGATGTCGATATAGTCGGCCGCCAGAAACCCCTCGCCGCGCTGGATCCGCACCGCGACGCGGGGATCGTAGATGTCGCCCTTGCTGGCCAGCAGGAAGCGGTGCCAGGCATAGCTCTCGGCCGCGGAAAACCCGCCCTTGGTGTTCATCACGCCGACATCGAGCAGTTCGGGCACCTCGATGCGCTCGATCAGCGCGCCGGCGCGCGACAACGAAGCCAGCGCACGCTCGAAGGTCTTTGCGACGGCATCATCGAGGTCGTCGAGCACGACCGTGGTCGGCACCGCGAGCCGCATACCCTTGACCGGGCGCGGGGTGACCGGCGTCACCGGCTCGTCGGCCAGCACCGCATCGAGCGCGGCGCAGCAGGCCACTGAATTGGCCAGCGGGCCGTAGCTGTCGAGGGTGAACGACAGCGGCACGCCGCCATCGAGCGGAATCCGGCGCTGGGTCGGCTTGTAGCCGACGATGCCGTTGAAGGCCGCCGGAATCCGGCAGGAGCCGCCGGTGTCGGTGCCGAGCGCGCCGAACGCCATGCCGTCGGCGATCGAGACCGCCGCGCCCGAGGACGAGCCGCCGGGCACATGGCCGACGCTCCGGTTCCAGGCGCTCTTCGGCGTACCGTAATGCGGGTTGATGCCGATGCCCGAATAGGCGAACTCGGTCATGTTGGTGCGGCCGATCACGATAAAGCCGGCGCGCTTGAGCCGCGCCACGGCAGGCGCATCGGCATCCGCCGGCGCTGAATCATCCAGCGCGCGGGAGCCGGCGCGCGTCACCTGCCCCTTGATGTCGAACAGATCCTTGATCGAGACCGGAATGCCGGCAAAGGGCGACGGCGCGGCGTTGGCCTTGCGCAGCCGGTCCATGGCATCGGCGGCTTCCAGCGCCGCGTCGCGGTCGACATGGATGAAGGTGCGCTGGCCCTCGCCGGACGGATCGGCGATCCTGGCGATGCATTGCTCGACGAGCTTGCGGGCGGAGGTTGCGCCGCTGGCGAGGTCGGCGGCAAGGGAGGCGAGTGTCGGATTTTTGGGCATGGCTTTCACTTTAAGGCTTGCACTTCACGGCTTGCTGGCTGGCAACTCAAAAGGTCTTGCAGCTAATTGTCGCGCGAACCGGCGCCGATTTCCAGATCGGCGCTAGCGCTTCTTTTTTGACGCGTTTTCTTCACGCGAACCGGTGTCCACTTCGCTCGAAAACGCTTCCGCCAGCGTCACTTCAGCCCGAAATAGGCCCGGTGCAGCTCTTCATTGCCGCTCATCTCGGCAACCGTGCCGGAAAAGCGGATCCGCCCGCCTTCCAGCACGAATACGCGGGTGGCAATCTCAAGGAAACCGATATTTTGCTCGGCGATCAAGAGCGCCAATCCGCGGCCTTGCAGGCTCGACAGGGCGCGAAGCACCTCCTTGACGAACAGCGGCGACAGCCCGGCCGAGGGCTCGTCCATGACCAGCAGCTTCGGCTCGGCCGACAGTGCCTTGGCGATGCCAAGCATCTTGCGCTGGCCGCCGGACAGGCTGGAGGCCGGGTCGCGGCGCTTGTCGCGCAGCACCGGAAACAAGCCGTACAGTTCGTCGACCCGCGCGCCCGGATTGGCATGGCCCAGCGCCTGCGCGCCGACCCGGATGTTCTCCTCGATCGACAGATCGGGAAACACCGCAAGCTCCGACATGTAGGTCATGCCGCGCTTCATGCGATCCGAAGATCGCATTCTCGTGATGTCTTCGCCGCCGAGCCTGATGTGGCCGTTGCGGGCCTCGATCAGGCCGACCAGCGATTTCAGGAAGGTGGTCTTGCCCGCGCCATTGGCGCCGAGCAACAACACGGTCTCGCCGGGGCGGACGTCGAGATCGACGCCCCACAGCACCTGCATGGTGCCGTAGCCGGCATCGACGCCCTTGGCGTCCAGAAGCGATGCTGCATCAGTGGGCATGCTCGCCTCCCAGAAACACCTCGATCACCTGCGGCTCGCGCACGGCTGTCGCGAGCGTGCCTTCGAAGATCTCCTTGCCCGCATTGAGCACGATGACGCGGTCGGTGATCTGCTCGATAAAGCCCATCAGATGCTCGACCACGATGATCGCCATGCCGGTCGCGGCGAGCGCCTTGATGCGGCCGGCGATCCAGTCGAGCTCCGCTGGGTTGAGGCCGGCCGCGAGCTCGTCGAGCAGCAACAGGCGCGGGCGCGTGGCGAGCGCACGGGTCAGATCGAGCATCTTCTGCTGCGCGCTGTTGAGATCGGCCGCAGGACGATCGGCGACCTCCTTGAGCCGGTATTCCTCAAGCAGCTCGGCGATCGACGTCGGCGTGCCGGTCGCGCCGCCATAGGCCAGCGCCACCTGGATGTTCTCGCGCACCGTGAGCGACAGGAACGGCTTCGGCACCTGGAAGGTGCGATTGATGCCGCGGTGAACCAGCTTGTGCGAGGCGACGCCGCCGGAAGACGCGCCGTCGAACACGACCTCGCCGCCGTCGGGCGCATAGAGACCCGAGATCACATTGATCGCCGTGGTCTTGCCGGAGCCGTTCGGACCGACCAGACCAAGAATTTCGCCCGGCACGACGTGAAAGCTCAGTCCGTCGAGCGCGTGGAAGCCGCCGAAGCGCTTGACCAGCTTGGAGACCTTGAGGATGGAGTTTTGCTCAGGGGACATGCCACCCCCTGCGCGTTGCCAGCGACACCAGTCCCGCGGGCAGGAACAAGACCAAACCCATGATCAGCAGGCCGTAGATCAGCTGGAAATATTGCGGCGTGGTGAAGCCGATCAGATTGTAGATGCCGTAGAGAATGAGCACGCCGACGATCGGTCCGGTGATGGTGGCAACTCCACCGAACAGCGCGAACACGATCGCGAAGATCGAGAACTCGCCGGAGAACACGTTGTCGGGATAGAACACCGAGACGTACCAGGCGTAGATGCCGCCGGCGAGGCCTGCGACCAGCGCCGAGGCGAGCCAGGCGATCACCCGCATCTTGATGATGTTGACGCCGGCCATCGAGGCCGACACCGCATCCTCGCGCACGGCCTGCAGCGCCAGGCCGAACGGCGAGTTCTTGAGATAGATCACCGCGCCGACCGTCAGCGCCATCACGACCACGGCCGCATAATAGGCATGGGTCGGATTGAACGTGCCGGTGAGCGATACGCCGTAGGGGCCCTTGGTGATGCCCTCCAGCGCCGGGTTGGCGACGAAGTGCAGCACGGCGAGCGAGGCCGCGAGATTGGCGATCGCAAAATACGCACCCGACAGCCGCAGCAGCGGAGTCAGCAACAGGCCGAGCGCAACCGCGACGACACCGCCGACCAGAACGGCGAGCGGCGCCGGCGTCTGCAGATGCATCACCACGATGGCAAAGCCGTAGGCGCCGGCCCCGAAGAAGCCGACATAGCCGAACGGCAGATAGCCGGTGAAGCCATAGATGATGTTCACGCCCTGCGCGAGGATCAGGAAGATCACGAAGTTGAACAGCAGCAGATGGTTTTGGTAGACGCCGGGCAGCAGTGCGAACACCACCACCAGCGGCGCCAGGATGAACAGCAGGTGCTTCGATGCATTATGCAACGCGCACCCGCCTTCCGAGCAGACCGCTCGGGCGCAACAACAGGATCACGATCAACAACACATAGGGCAAGAGGTCAGCCCAGGAACTGAGATAGGTCTGCACCAGCATGTAGCAGAGGCCGTAGACGACGCCGCCGAGCGCGGTCCCTAAGGGATTACCGAGCGAGCCGAGCACCACGATCGCAAACGACGTCACCGTCGCATCGGCGCCGAAGGCCGGCGTCACCGAGCCGAACATGAAGGGCGCGAACACGCCGGCCACCGCCGCGATGCCGAGCCCGATGCCGAACGCCGCCGCCGAGACGCGATCGACATCGATACCGGTCGCCAACGCCTCGTCGCGGCGTGACATCACCGCACGGGTCAGGGTGCCAAGCCGCGTGTGGTAGAGATAGAGGTAGACCAGCGCGATCGCGACGAGGCTGGTGCAGGCCGCGATCACCCAGGGCGCGGGAAAGCCCTGGCCGAAGATCTGGATCGGCCCTGCCCCGCCGGCCTTGCCGCCGAACCACTTGACCTTGATGGTCGTGAACACGGTGCCGAGCAGCCGGCTCTGGATCGAGCGCTCGCTGGTGCCCGCGAAGATCGTGGTGACGGCTTCGATCACCTGCGACAGGCCGAAGAACAGGATGATCGACAGCATTTCCGGGTTGGCCGAGCCCTGCAGCCGCGGCACCAGCACCCAATACAGCAGCACGCCCGCCAGCACAAAAACCATGAAGGCCAGCGGCACCGCGAACAGCGGGTCGATGCCGGCAATGCCGACCACGCCGAGCGCGATGAAGGCGCCGAGCATCAGGATGTCACCATGCGCAAGATTGACGATGCGCATGACGCCGAACACGAGATTGAGGCCGATGCCGACCAGGCTGAAATACAGCCCGAAAAGCACGCCGGCAACGAGCGCATAAGTCATGCTATCGCTCGCCGCCGAAGACTACGTCTAGTGTACTCACCTGCATCACGGCGCCGGATAGATCGGCTTGCCGGTGGCGGTCTCGTGCGGATAGATCGAGACGAACTTGATGTGATCGTGCTCGTCGACCGTGAGCTGGCCGAGCGGCGTCAACTCGCCGATCTGGCCGCCGGTCTCATCCAGCGCGAAGGTGCCGTCCAGCGTCTTGAGCTGGCCGCTGAGCGAGAACACCGCGCGGCGCAGCTCCATCTGGTCGAGACTGGTCGCAACCGACAGCGTCTTCTCGATCACCAGCGCGGTGGTGTAGCCGGCCACCGCATTGAATCCGAACTCCATCTTGCCGTCGTTGTACTTCTTCAGCCAGGCGGTGCGGAAATCCTTCATGGTCATCCCGAAATTGACGGGATAATCCAGCTCGGACGGCGGCACGTAGGTCCAGACATGCTCGAGGCCCTTGGCGCCGACGTTCTTCTCGAGCAGCTCGGTCTCGAGGCCGGCATAGATCGCGAACAGCATCTTGAACTTGGTGCCGACGTCCTGGACGTTGCGCAGGAAGGCGATGTCGTTCGGCGCGTAGCCGAAATGGATCACCGCGTCGGGATTGGTGTTGCTGATGTTGTTGATGATGACGTTGTAGTTGGTGGTCTCGGTCGGGACGCCCTGGTCGTAGACGATCTCGATCGGCGCGCCGGACTCCTTGACGAACTTGCGGAACGCGTTGGCCTGAGTACCGGTGAACTCGTTGGTCGCGTAGAGGATGGCGATCTTCTTGATGCCGAGGCCCGGACCATCATGGCTGATGAAGTCAGCCACCGGCTTCGGCCAGACCGTCGACACCGGGTCGGCCATCAGCGCGATGTAGGGATTGTCCTTGGAGAAGAAGCTCGCGCCGGTGCCGGTCTGGTCGAACAGGAACATCTTGTGGTCGCGCGCGATCGCAACCGCCGGCGCCGTCAGCACCGATCCGGAATCGGCGACCAGCAGGTCGACCTTATCCTGGGTGACGAGCTGGTTATAAAGCGTCGAGGCGGTCGCGGTGTTGCTCTGGTCGTCATAGGACACGAGCTTGATCGGGATCTTCTTGTCGAACGCCTTCACGAACACGCCACCCTCGGCGTTCTTCTGCTCGACCCACAGTTTGAGCGAGCTGTAGACCGGCATAGAGATCGAGGCGTAGCGCCCCGAGGACGCGTAGAGCGTGCCGATCTTGATCTCCGACGGTGCGTCGGCGGCGATTGCCTGCGTGGCAAATGCGAGGCTGGCAGCGAGTGCCGCGCCGATGATCCTCAGCATGATGTTATTCCTCCCGGGTATCTTGGACGTCTCGTGGACCTGGCTTCGACGTATCTTGGACCGCGGCCCTTCTACGCGCCGGACCGGAGCGACACAAGCATCGCGGCCTTAGCAATTGTGCGAGGGGCGGAATATGCGGCATGCGCGGGACACAGGCCGCTGCGCGGGGCGTGGATGGACCGTTGACGGGCCTTGGTTCGATGGCGCATCAAGACCGTAACGATTTCGGGAGGAGACATCAGACATGGCCGAGCCCGCGCGCGCGAAACCAAAGCCGACACCTGAGACCCAGCATTTCTGGGACGGCACCAAGGCCGGCGAACTGCGCCTGCAGCGCTGCGACGCCTGCGCCAATGTCTACTTTCCGCCGCGCCCGTTCTGCCCCTCCTGCGCCTCGCGCAAGGTCTCAATCTTCAAGGCCAGCGGCAAAGGCAAGCTCTACAGCTACGTCATCAACCATCGTCCCGCCGCGCCCGGCTTCACGCCGCCTTATGCGATCGCCATCGTCGAGCTCGACGAGGGTCCGCGGATGATGAGCAACATCATCGATTGTCCGCAGACGCCGGAAGCGCTCGAGCTCGACATGCCGCTCGAGGTCGCCTTCGAGGCCCTCGACGACAAGATCACCCTTCCTTTGTTCCGCCCGGCAAAGGGGTAATGTGATGCGCAGGAATCAGGTTGCCGTCGTCGGTGCGGCCGAAACCACCGAACTCGGGGTCATCCCGAACATGTCGCAGATCCAGCTGCACGCGGACGCGGCGCTGAATGCGATCGCGGATGCCGGTTTGAAGCTGTCCGACATCGACGGCTTCGCCACCGCGGTCGAGACCCCGCAGCAGATGGCGCACTATCTCGGCATCACCCCGACCTGGGTCGACGGCACCTCGGTCGGCGGCTGCTCGTTCATGCTGCATGTCCGCCACGCCGCTGCCGCGATCGAGGCCGGCCTCTGCAAGACCGTGCTGATCACCCATGCCGAGAGCGGCAAGTCGATGATCGGCAAGCAGCCGCGCTTCACCGCACCCGACAGCCTCAACGGCCAGTTCGAGTCGCCGTTCGGCGTCTACGGGCCGCCGAGCATGTTCCCGATTCCGGTGCTGCGCTTCATGAAGACGCACGGCATCACGCATGAGCAGCTCGCGATGGTCGCCGTCGTGCAGCGCGAATGGGCGGCGAAGAACCCGCGCGCGACCATGAAGGATCCGATCACGGTCGCCGACGTCCTGAACTCGCGGATGATCGCCTATCCGTTCCGGCTGCTGCAATGCTGCCTCGTCACCGACGGCGGCGGCGCGCTGATCCTCACCTCGGCCGATCGCGCCAAGGATTTCCCGCAAAAGCCGGTCTACATTCTCGGCACCGGCGAGAGCGTGGAGACGCCGATGGTCAGCCAGATGAAGACCTTTGACTCATCGCGCGCCTTCAGGGTGGCGGGCCCGTTGGCGTTCAAGGAGGCCGGCATCGCCCACAAGGACGTCGATCATCTGATGATCTACGACGCCTTCGCGCATCTGCCGCTCTATGGCCTCGGCGACCTCGGCTTCATGCCGCATGAGGAAGCCGGCAAGTTCATCGCCGACGGCAACACCCGCCCCGGCGGCAAGCTGCCGCTCAACACCAATGGCGGCGGGCTGAGCTACATGCACTCCGGCATGTACGGCATGTACGCGCTGCAGGAGAGCGTGCGACAGATGCGCGGCATCGCGCCGGCGCAGGTGCCGAATGCGAAGATCTCGGTCTGCCACGGCGTCGGTGGCATGTTCGCCGCGTCAGGCACCATCATCTTTACGAACGAGAAGTAACGCCCGTCGTTCCGGGGCGCGCGAAGCGCGAACCCGGAACCTCGAGATTCCGGGTTCGATGCTGGCGCATCGCCCCGGAATGACGGACAGCAAACCAGGAGAACCCACATGGCAAAATCACTGCAGGATAAGGTCATCATCGTCACCGGCGCGGGCCGCGGCATCGGCCGCGAGATCGCGCTGCTCTGCGCCGCGGAAGGCGCCAAGGTCGTGGTCAACGATCCCGGCGGCGCCGCCGACGGTGGCGGCTCGAATGCTGCGCCCGCTGAGGAAGTGGTAGAGGAGATCAAGAAGCGCGGCGGCACGGCCGTTGCCAATCTCGAGTCGGTGGCGGAAGCGATCCCGGCCAGCAAGATCGTGAAGACCGCGACCGATCATTTCGGCCGGCTCGACGGCGTCGTCAACAATGCCGGCATCCTGCGCGACATGATCTTCCACAAGATGAGCGTGGAAGCCTTCGAGGCCGTCATCAAGGTGCATCTGATGGGCTCGTTCTATGTCAGCCACGCTGCGGCGCGCATCTACCGCGAGCAGGAATCAGGCTCGTTCGTGCACTTCACCTCGACCTCCGGCCTGATCGGCAATTACGGCCAGGCCAACTACGCCGCCGCCAAGCTCGGCATCGTCGGCCTGTCGAAGTCGATCGCACTCGACATGGGCCGCTTCAACGTCCGCTCGAACTGCGTGTCGCCGTTCGCCTGGACCCGGATGATCGGCACCATCCCGACCGAGACCGACGCCGAGAAGGCCCGCGTCGAGAAGATCAAGCAAATGGGCCCGGAGAAGATCGCGCCGGTCTGCGCTTATCTGCTCTCGGACGCCGCCAAGGACGTCACCGGACAGATCTTCGGCGTGCGCATGAACGAGATCTTCCTGTTCGGCCAGCATCGTCCGGTGCGCTCGGTGCACCGCGGCGAAGGCTGGACGCCCGAGACCATTGCGGAACACGGCATGCCGGCGCTGAAGGGATCGTTCGCCAAGCTCGACCGCTCGGCCGACGTCTTCACCTGGGATCCGATCTGAACTGATCCGATCTGACAGTTTTATGAAAAGTCGCCTCGGCGAAACCGCCGGGGCGACACACTCCTTGGTTGTTTCTTCATAACGCGCCCGCATTGTGCCCGAATTGCCGGCGCATGATCGTCCTCCCGATAACAAAAAGCCTGGGAGGACTTTCGTGACAAATCCAAGCAACACAGAGCAACACGAGAGCGACGGCGCGAAGGCGTTCGACCGTCGAACCATTTTGCGCGGCGCAACCGCGCTTGCTGCATCTGCGATGGCCGCATCCGATGCTGCAGCGCGCGACTATGGGCGAAATGCAGAGCCACAGCGTTATCCTGACCCCGACATCGTCGTGATCGACGACAAACGCTTCAAGGCCAAGGTCGGCAACACCGCGATCAAGCGGCTCTACACCGGCTGCCTCTGGGCTGAAGGTCCAGCCTGGAACGCGCAGGGCCAGTATCTGGTGTGGAGCGACATTCCGGCCAACCGGCAGTTGCGCTACCTCGACGATGACGGCCATATCTCCGAGCAGTTCCACAAGCCGTCGAACGAGGCAAACGGCTCGACCTTCGATTTCGAGGGCCGACAGATCACAGCTGAGCGCACGCGACTGGTGCGTTACGAGCACGACGGAACCGTCACCTCATTGGCCGAGCAGGCCAATGGCAAGCAGCTCAACGGGCCGAACGACATGGTCGTGCATCCCAACGACAAGTCGATCTGGTTCACCGATCCCGGATACGGCGCGATCTCGATCTATGAGGGCCAGCGCGCCAACACCGGCTCGAACCAGCCCTACCAGAAGGAGGCCGTCTACCGCATCGACGCTGCGACCGGCCAGATCACCAAGGTCGCCGACGAACCGTTCAAGCCGAACGGCATCGCCTTCAGCCACGACTACAAGAAGGTCTATGTCTGCGACACCGGCATCACGCACTACCCGAACGCGAAGAACATCGTCTGGCAGTACGACCTCAACGGCGACAAGCTCTCCAACCCGCGCACGCTGATCGACATGACGCTGGACGGCAAGTCAGGCTTCCCTGACGGCATGCGTGTCGACATCGACGGCAACATCTGGGTCGGAGCCGGCTGGGTCGGACCGGGCTATGACGGCGTGCAGGTGTTCGCGCCCGACGGTGCACGCATCGGCCAGATCCTGCTGCCGGAGACCTGCGCCAACCTCACCTTCGGCGGCAAGAAGCGCAACCGCCTGTTCATGACCGCAAGCCAGTCGCTCTACGCGGTCTATGTCGAGACCAGAGGCGCACACAACTGTTGATCTAACCGTCGTCCCGGCCTAGTGCGCGATTGCGCACGGGGCCGGGACTACCACCGCTGTGGATTGTCGAAGAAAGCTGGGGCCCAAACCGTTCACGGCACGACCAGTCGTGGTTATGGGTCCCGGCCCCGTGCGCAAATCGCGCACTAGGCCGGGACGACAGCGTGGCTAGCCGCTGTTCCTCAACCCCGCCGAGATCCCGTTGATCGTGATCTGAATCCCGCGCAGCACCTGCTCGTCGGGGTTCTGCGCGCCGCGGTGCTCCTTCAACAGCTCCACCTGCACGTGGTTGAGCGGATCCATGTACGGGAAGCGGTTGCGGATGCCGCGTTCCAGCAGCGGGTTGCCCTGCAGCAGCCGGTCGTGACCCATGATGTCGAGCAGCGTCTCGATCGAAAGATGCCACTCGCGGCGGATCTGGCCAAAGATCTTCTCGCGCAGCGCAACATCAGGCACCAGCTCGGCATAGCGCGAGGCGATCGCGATCGAGCTCTTCGCCAGCACCATGTCCATGTTGGAGAGCAGCGTGCGGAAGAACGGCCATTCCTTGTAGAGCTCCTGCAGGAACGGCATGCCCTGCTCCGGGTGCTCGGCAATCCAGGTCTCGACCGCGCTGCCGAAGCCGTACCAGCCCGGCAGCATCAGCCGGCATTGCGCCCAGGAGAACACCCACGGAATCGCACGCAGGTCCTCGATCTCGCGGGTCTTCTTACGCGAGGCCGGACGGCTGCCGATGTTCAAGGTCGCGATCTCGTTGATGACGGTCGAACCCCAGAAATAGTCGGCGAAGCCTTCGGTCTCGTAGACGAGACCGCGATAGGCCTTGAACGCAAGCGCGGAAATCTCCTCCATCGCCTTGAGATATTCGGGGCGCGGCGCGCTCTGCCGCGGCTGCAGCAGGCTGGTTTCCAGCGTGGCCGCGGCGAGGATTTCCAGGTTGCTGCGGCCGACCTCGGCATTGGAATATTTCGAGGAGATGATCTCGCCCTGCTCGGTGATGCGGATCTGGCCGTTCACTGCGCCGCCGGGCTGCGCGATGATCGCGTCATAGCTCGGGCCGCCGCCGCGGCCGACCGAGCCGCCGCGGCCATGGAACAGGCGCAGCCGCACGCCGTGGCGCTCGAACACCTCGACGAGGCCGATCTCGGCCTTGTAGAGTTCCCAGCCGGAAGTGACGAAGCCGCCGTCCTTGTTGCTGTCGGAATAGCCGAGCATCACTTCCTGCACGCTGCCGAGACTGTCGACCAGCTTGCGATAGTCGTGCAGCACCAGCATGCGGTCCATGATGCCGCTGGAGGCCTGCAGATCCTCGATGGTCTCGAACAGCGGCACGATGTTGATGGCGCTGCGGCCGGACGGATTGACCAGCCCGACCTCCTTCAGCAGCACCGCGACCTCGAGCATGTCGGACATGCCCTTGCACATCGAGATGATGCATTGAGGGATCACTTCGGGGCCGAACCTGGCGTGGGCCTCGGCCGCGGCGCGGAACACGGCGAGCTCGCTCTGGGTCTCCTCGGAATATTTGACGAAGGGCGAAGCCAGCGGCCGCGCGTTGCGCAATTCGCCGAGCAGCAGGCTGACGCGCGCATCCTCGCCGAGCGCCAAGTACGACGTGCCGGGATTTGCAGTGTCGAGCAGCTCGGCGACGGTACGCTCATGCACCGCCGAATTCTGGCGGACGTCGAGCCGCGCCAGATGGAATCCGAAGCAATCCACCGCCCGCCGCAACTGCCGCAGCCGGCCGCGCGCGATCACCCCGGAATTGTTCGCGATCAGCGAGCGATTGAGGACGTCGAGATCGGCCTGGAATTCCATGACGCTCGCATAGGGCTCGGCCTTGCCCACCGGCGGCCGCGTGGTTTCGACCTCGAGCCGCATGGCAGTCGCTGCGAGCCGCGCATAGATCCCGGATACCGCCAGACGATACGGCTCGCCGCTGCGATGCGGCGAGGTGTCCGGCGAACGCTCGGCCAGGATGCGCAATTCGTCCGAGACGTCGGCGAGGTGCGCCGCAAGCGACAGCTCGGCGCCGAGCGTATGCAACTGTTCGAGATAGAAGCTGAGCACCCGGCTCGACTGCAGCCGCAGCGTGCCGCGCATCACCTCCGCGGTGACGAACGGATTGCCGTCGCGGTCGCCGCCGATCCAGCTGCCCATCCGGAGGAACGAGGCGAGCTCGCCCGCCTCGCCGCCCTCCTTGTTCAGCCGGTCCTCCAGCGCGCAGTGCACGCGCGGGACCTCCTGCAAGAAGGTGTAATCGTAGAACGACAGGCCGTTGGCGACCTCGTCGAGCACGGTCAGCTTGGTCCGGCGCAGCAGGTTGGTCTGCCACAACGTCACGACCGCGCGGCGCAGCTGCTCGTCGCTGGCTTCGCTCTCCTCCGGCGTCATCTGCAGCCGCTCGCGGCGGTCGAGCAGGTCCGCGATCTCCATCTCGCGGTCCATCGTGCTCTTGCGGCGGACCTCGGTCGGATGCGCGGTCAGGACCGGGCTGACCAGCGCATTCTTGAAGAAGCTGCGCAGATCGGCCGGGCTGATGCCGGCCTGGCGGGCATGCACCAGCGTCTGCTCCAGCGTGCTCGGGCGGGGCGCCCCGCCGGGGCCGCGGCTGCGCATCTGGCGGATATTGTTCTGGTCCTCGGCAATGTTGGCGAGGTGGGAGAAATAGCTGAAGGCGCGGACGATCCGCAGCGTCTCGTCGATCGACATGCCGTCGAGGATGCCTTCCAGCTCCCGCCGCGCCAGCTTGTCCTCGTCGCGGTGGAACCGGACCGAGGTCTGGCGGATGCGCTCGACCAGGTCGAACACGCCGGCCCCCTCCTGGTCGCGGACGGTGTCGCCGAGCACGCGCCCCAGCAGCCGGATGTCGTTCCGGAGCCGTGCATCCTCCTCCTGTGCCGCCTTCTCTGCGGCACTCCTGGCACCGTTGTCGGTGTCGGAAGGCATGGTCTGGGGTGACATGGCGGGCTACTCCAGAGGCTGCCGGGTTCCTCCGGAGTGTGCGCTTTTTTTGCCGCAGCGCAAGATGAACTTGGAAGCGGTGCACACACACCCATGTCGTCCCGAAGGCTGGGACCCATAACCACAAGTAGCGGTTTTGCGCGAAGCTGCGGCCCCTGCCGGCCATAGCCACGAACGATTGCGGCGATGGGTCCCGGCGTTCGCCGGGACAACAGCAAGTTTGCGGCCCTAGATCCTCCGTCCCGCCTGCTCCCAATACGGATCGCGCAGCCGGCGCTTGAATATCTTTCCGGAATCCTCGCGCGGCAAATTGGTCTGGATCTCGATGTGCTTGGGCACCTTGTAGTCGGCGAGCGCGGTCTTGAGCTGGGCGCGGACCGAGGCGATCTCGAGCGTCACGCCCGGCTGCGGCTCGACCACCGCCATCAGCGCCTCGCCGAACTCGGCGTCGGGAATGCCGAACACCGCGCAGTCGTGCACACCGGGCACCGCATGCAGCACGGCCTCGATCTCGGCCGGATAGATGTTGACGCCGCCCGAGATCACCATGTCGCGCTTACGGTCGCAGATGAAGACGTAGCCATCCGCGTCGATATAGCCGACGTCGCCCGAGGTGATGAATCCCTGCCGGTCGATCTCGGCGCGCTTCTCCGACTTGTTGTGATAGGTGAAATCGGGATTGCCGGCGATCCGCGAATAGATCTCGCCGATCTGTCCCTGCGGCACCTCCTTGCCGTCGTCGCCGATGAAGCGAAGCTCGGCGCCGGGCGAGATCTTTCCGACCGTACCGGGCTTCTTCAGCGCGTCCTCGGAATTGGCGAACGTCACCGCACCTGACTCGGTCGATCCGTAGAATTCGTAGATCACCGGTCCCCACCATTCGATCATGGCGCGCTTGACGTCGGGCGGACACGGCGCGGCGGCATGGATGATGTGGCGGAGCGACGACATGTCGTACTTCCGGCGCACCTCCTCGGGCAGCTTCATCAGGCGGATGAACATCGTCGGCACCATGAAGATGGTGTCGATCTTCTCGCGCTCGATCAGCTGCAGAAATTCCTCCGCGTCGAAGCGCGGCATCAGCACCAGCGCGCCGCCGAGCCTGCCCGAACGCAGCCCGAAGGAATTCGGCGCCGAATGGTAGAGCGGTCCCGGCAGGATCGCGCGCGCGCCCGGCTTCAGACCGTAGATCATCCCGCGCATCGCTTCCGCATTGGCGGTCTGTTCCGGCGTCGGCGCGAAACGGCGCACCCCCTTCGGATGGCCCGTTGTGCCAGAGGTGTAGATCATGTTCTGCGGCTGCGGCACCACAGGGCCATCATAGCGCGGGAACTGCGCCAGCCAGGATTCGAAATCGATCGCGAAGTCGGGTGTCGCGAGATGATCGGGATTGATCTTGTAGTTGGCGAGGATTTCCGGCGGCGTCGGCACGCTGAGCACGGTGACGTCATCCGGGATCGCGCCGCGCAACGGATGCAGCATGTCGGCATGGCCGATCAGGACGCGCGTGCCGGAATCCGTCAGCACGTAGTTGATCTCCTCCGGCTTGAAATGCCAGTTGACCGGCACGCCATAGGCGCCGAGCCGCATCGCTGCGTAGGCAGCCTCGATGAAGGCGATGTCGTTGCGCATCAGCATGCAGACGCTGTCGCCCGGCTTGACGCCGAGCTTGTTCAGGCCGCTGGCGATGCGCTCAGTGCGCTCGGCGATCGCAGCGTGCTCGCGCCGGCGACCGCCGCTGACGATACCGAGAAAGGGTTGGGACGTTTCCATTTGTCGCTGTCCGATCTGTCGTCGGGTTAAGTCGTCATTCCGGGGCGATGCGCAGCATCGAACCCGGAATCTCGAGATGCTAGGACTGGTCCTTCGGACCATCCCGGAATGACGGCGTTGCGTCTACCCAACATCCGCAAACCTTGGCGCACGCTTCTCCAGATTGGCGCGCACCGACTCGTTCTGGTTCGGGCTGCCGAGCAACTTCTGCTGCTCGGCGGATTCCGCGAGCAGCGCGGCCGCCGGATCGACCGACAGATTGTTCAGCATCCGCTTCGCGGCACGGATCGCATCCGGGCTCTTGCCGGCGATCTCGCGCGCGACCTCGAGCGCGGCGGCGCGCGGATCGTCACAGACGCGGGTGGCGAGGCCGTAGCTCTGTGCTTCCTGCGCCGAGAAGATCCGGCCGGTATAGGTGAGCTCGCGCAGGATATCGTCGCGCACGAGGCTTGCGAGGATCGGCGTTCCCGCCATGTCGGGGACGAGGCCCCATTTGATCTCCATGATCGACATCCGCGCGTCCTGCGAGAGGAAGCGCATGTCGGCACCGAGCGCGAGCTGGAAGCCGCCGCCAAACGCGACGCCGTGGACCGCGGCGATCACCGGCACCGGAAGCTGGCGCCAGCCCCAGACCGCCTGCTGCGCGAAATTGGCCTTGCCATGGGTGCGGTTGGTGAGGTCGCGGTTCTCGCCGCCCGGCACCCCGTTACCGCCATCCTTCATGGCGGCGAACCGCCCCATGTCGAGGCCGGCGCAAAAGGCCCGTCCCTCGCCGGACAGTACGACGACCCGAACGCCCTTTTCCTTGGAAAGCCGGTCGGTTGCAGCGACCAATGCCTCGAACATCGCGGCATCGAGCGCGTTCATCTTGTCCGCCCGCACCAGGCGGACATCGGCGATACCGTCTGAAATCGATATCGAAACGCGATCTTCCATCATTCCCTCCGCTTGGTCCTTGAGTTGGCGCTTTACACAAAGGCCGTTGTCCGCTTTTAGTCAATCGACCAATTAACTGACAACCCCCGTGGAGGAAACGATGTTCTCTGACCAGCTTCTTGCCGGGCGGCGCATACTGGTAACTGGTGGTGGCACCGGCCTTGGCAAGGCCATGGCCACGCGGTTCCTGCAGCTCGGAGCCGAGGTGCATATCTGCGGCCGCCGCAAGAGCGTCTGCGACGAGACCGCCACCGAATTGATGGCCGAGCATGGCGGACGCGTGGTCAGCCACGGCGTCGATATCCGCAACGCGATGGCGGTCGACGAGATGATCGAGTCGATCTGGACCACCAGCGGTCCCCTCACCGATCTCATCAACAACGCCGCAGGCAATTTCATCTCGCGGTCGGAAGAGCTCTCCGCGCGAGGATTTGATGCGGTGGCCAACATCGTGATGCACGGCACCTTCTATGTGACGCATGCAGTGGGCCGGCGCTGGATCGCCGGCGGGCATCGCGGCAACGTGGTGTCGATCACCGTGACCTGGGTGCGCAACGGCTCGCCCTATGTGGTGCCGTCGGCGATGAGCAAATCGGCGATCCATGCCATGACGATGTCGCTCGCGATCGAATGGGGCCGCCACGGCATCCGCCTCAACACCATCGCGCCCGGCGAGATCCCGACCGAAGGCATGAGCAAGCGCATCAAGCCCGGCGACGAAGCCGGCGCGCGGACCAAGGCGATGAACCCGATGGGCCGGGTCGGCACCATGGAGGAGCTGCAGAACCTCGCCGTGTTCCTGATCTCCGGCGGCTGCGACTGGATCAACGGCGAAACCATCGCCATGGACGGCGCGCAGGCGCTGGCAATGGGCGGCAATTTCTACCAGCTGCGCGACTGGAGCGACGACGACTGGACCAAGGCGCGCGACTCGATCAAGGCGCAGAACGAGAAGGATCGCGCGGCGCGGGGTTGAAGCGACAGCTCGCGCCTCGATTCCAGCTGTCGTCCCTGCGAAAGCAGGGATCCATAACCACGTCTTGAAAACATCGAGCGCGCTGGGGCCGCAGCGCAGCTGACAACTCGATCCTGTGGTTATGGGTCCCGGGTCGCGCTTCGCTTGCCCGGGACGACACTGTGGATCGATCGTGCACCACTCCCCGTATTGTCTTTGCTGCCGGATGCCGCCACACTCCGCGCAACCAAAACAAGACGTCCCGGGGGAAACATGTCCGACGCGCCGAAACTGAGCAACCTTGCCGACATGGTGCGCGACCGCGCTAAAGGTCGCGGCGATGCGCTGGCCTATGAGTTCGAGGGCCGGCAAACCAGCTTCGCCGAATTCGACACGAACACCAACCGCGTCGCCAACGCGCTGATCGCGATGGGCATCAAGAAAGGCGAGCGGATCGCCTATCTCGGCAAGAACAGCGACTTCTATTTCGAATTGTTGATGGGGGCGATGAAGGCAGGCGTGGTGATGGCGCCGGTGAACTGGCGCCTCGCAGGCCCCGAGGTCGCCTTCATTGTCGACGATTGCAAGGCGCCCGCCCTGTTCGTCGGCCCCGAATTCATCACGCAAGCGCGCAACATCAGGGACAAGCTGCCGAGCGTCCGCACCGTCATCACGACCGAGGGCGGCGCGCCGGAATGGCCCGACTATCTCGCCTGGCGCGACGCGCAGAGCGGCGACGACCCGCGCGTTGCGATCGAGCCCAAGGACATCGCGATCCAGCTCTACACCTCGGGTACCACGGGCAAGCCGAAGGGCGCGATGCTGTCGCACGCCAACTTCCTCAACCTCGTGCAGAGCGGCAATGAGGCCGAGAAGCCGGAATGGAACCGGTGGACCACCGACGACGTCTCGCTGGTCGCGATGCCGATCTTCCACATCGGCGGCTCCGGCTGGGGCGTGATGGGGCTCTATCACGGCGCCCGCGGCGTGATCGCCCGCGAGTTCGACCCGACCAAGGTGCTCGACTTCTTCGAGCAGTCCGGCATCACCAAGCTGTTCATGGTGCCGGCGGCGATGCAGTTCGTGGTGCGGCAGCCCCGCGCGCGGCAGGTCGACTTCTCGCGCCTGAAATACATGCTTTACGGCGCCTCACCGATCCCGGCGGCGCTGCTGAAGGAATGCATCGAGGTCTTCAAATGCGGCTTCGTGCAGATGTATGGCATGACCGAGACCACCGGCACCATCGTCGCGCTGCCGCCGGAGGACCACATCGAGGGGCTCGACCGCATGCGCTCCGCCGGCAAGGCGCTGCCCGGCATCGAGCTCGCGATCCTCGATCCGGACGGCAAACCGCTGCCGCCCGGTGAAGTCGGCGAGATCGCCACCCGCTCCGGCTCCAACATGGCCGGCTATTGGAATCTGCCCGAGGCCACCGCGCGCACCATCGATAGCGACGGCTGGCTGCGCACCGGCGATGCCGGCTACATGGACCGCGACGGCTATCTCTACATCCACGACCGCATCAAGGACATGATCATCTCCGGCGGCGAGAACATCTATCCGGCCGAAGTCGAGAGCGCGCTCTGCGACCACCCGGACGTGGCGGAAGCCGCAGTGATCGGCATCCCCGACGACAAATGGGGCGAGGCGGTGAAGGCGGTGGTGGTGATGAAGCCGGGCAAGAGCGCGACGGCGACCGACATCATCAACTTCACCCGCGAGCGGATCGCGGGATTCAAGACGCCGAAATCGGTCGACTTCATCCCGGCGCTACCGCGCAACCCGTCGGGCAAGATTTTGCGACGAAATTTGCGCGATCCGTACTGGGTGGGGAAGGACCGGCAGGTGAACTAGCCTCCCCTGTCGTCCCCGCCAAGCGAAGCGCGAGCCGGGACCCATAACCACCGTTGCTCATTGTCTAGCGACGCTGGGGCCACATCTCGTTCAAACAATAGCCAACTGTGGTTATGGGTCCCTGCTTTCGCAGGGACGACGCGGGAGGGAGTGTCGCGCCTCACGTCTTCTTCATTCTCTCCCGCAAGACCCGCCAGCGCTCCTGCGCCTCTTTCGGCCAGACCTCTCTCCGATCGTAATACTCGGCGAACACCTTCGCTGCGGGCGGGAACGTCACCCACGGCTGCTTCGACGACGTGAAGATGTGGACATCGGGCGGGCACCGGCTCGGATCATCCAGCGTGCCGACGCGAACGAAGCGCACCGCCGCTCCCGAGCCCGGATAGTTGCTCCAGACCGCGACCTTGCAGCGCGGGCAGCGCGCGATCTTCTGGCCCTTGCCGCTCGCCGATGGCGTGTCCACGATCTCGGGCTCGGCCGCGATGTGCGCGACCCGCTCGGCCTCGTACATCGCGTTGAGCGCATGCACGGTGCCGGTCTCGCGCTGGCACCAGGTGCAGTGGCAGGCGTGCATGATCAGCGGCCTGCCGGTGAGGCGGTAGCGGACGTTTCTGCAGGTGCATCCACCTTCCATGTCGTGCCGCCTCTGCGATTAATGCGTCAATGCTTGCCGGCGCCCATGTAGCCGAACAGGAAGCCCGCCACCTTGCGCTTCTGGATCTCCTCGCTGCCTTCGGTGATGCGATAGCGGCGGTGATGGCGATAGATATGCTCGAACGGCTTGTGGCGCGAATAGCCCATGCCGCCATGCACCTGCATCGCGCGGTCGGCGGCCTCGCAGCACAGCCGGTTTGCCCAGAAATTGCACATCGAGACCCGGTCAGACAGCGTGTGCTCGACCTGCGCCTGGGTGAGCTGGTCCATTTCCCAAGCGGTCTTGCGGATCAACAGCCGCAGCATCTCGGCCTGGGTCGCAAGCTCGACCAGCGGCCACTGGATCGCCTGGTTCTCCGCCAGCGCCTTGCCGAACGGCTTGCGCTCGCGGGCATACTTGACGCTCTCATTGATGCAGTAAACCGCAGCGCCGAGCGAGCTTGCCGCCTGACGGATGCGGTTCTCATGGACAAAACATTGCGCCAGCGACAGGCCGCGGCCGACCTCGCCGAACTGCGCATCCTCCGGCACGAACACGTCAGTGAAGCTGACGCGCGGATGATCGGTCGGCATGTTGAAGGTCCACATATACTCCTCGACCTTCACGCCGGGCGACTTCGCCGGCACCAGGAAGCAGCTGATGCCGCGCGCGTCGCCGTCATTGCCGGAGGTGCGGGCAAACAGCGCGCAATGCGTCGCGACATGCATGCCTGTGGTCCACATCTTCTCGCCGTTGATGATCCAGCCCTTGACGTTGTCGCGGGTCGCCGGCACCGCCTTGGTTTCCATATGCGTGGCGTCGGAGCCATGCTCGGGCTCGGTCAGGCCGAACGTGATGCGGTACTTGCCGGTGATCGAGCCGTCGATCATCGCCTTCTGCTCGTCGGTTCCATAGCGATCGAGCATGGTGACCAGCGGAAGATTGCCGACGATCGAGTGCTCGTTCTGCAGGTCGTTGTGCAGGCCGAGACCTTTCGAGGCAAAATGCTCGCGGATCACCGCCATCCAGAGATTGGAGCCGTCCTTGCCGCCGTAACGCTTCGGGATCGCGAAGCGCAGGTGGCCGGCGGCATCCGCCAGGTTCTTGACCTTGCGCAGCAGCAGTTCCCATTCATGGCGCGGCAGGCCGCCCTTGTCGAAATCGGTGCGCGCCCATTCGCGGCGATGATCGAAGAAGCGGATGTTGTCGTCAGCCGCTTCCAGCGGCTTGACCTCGCGTTCGATGAAGCGATCGAGCTCGGCGAGATAGGCTGTCAGGTCAGCCGGTAGATTGAAATCCAAGGCGGTCACTCCCGAAGATATTGTTGATTCTGGTTTTGCGTTTAGACGCTATCGCGTAGCCGCGTTCGGATCGATTAAGGTGAGAAGCACGCCGCCAAGTCAAGCAGGCCGGTGACGCTTGCGCGCGCGGTCGCGTTGCGTAATTGGATGGCACGGAACGAGGCGCAGGCGGTAGGATATCAGCCATATTCTTCGCCGCAGAAAATCGACGGGAGCAAACATGGATCTGAAATTCTCCAAGGTGACGCGCAAGGGTCCCATCACCATCGTGACGCTGTCGCGGCCCGAGGTTTATAACGCGCTGCATATCGACGCGCATTTCGAGCTCAACAAGGTGTTCGACGACTTCTCCGCCGATCCCGAGCAGTGGGTCGCGATCGTCACCGGCGCCGGCGACAAGGCGTTCTGCGCCGGCAACGACCTGAAATGGCAGGCCGCCGGCGGCAAGCGCGGCTGGGACAAGGGCGGCTTTGCCGGCCTGACCAGCCGCTTCGACTGCGACAAGCCGATCATCGCCGCCGTCAATGGCGTCGCAATGGGCGGCGGGTTCGAGATCGCGCTGGCCTGCGACCTGATCATTGCATCGGAGAATGCCACCTTCGCCCTGCCCGAGCCGCGCGTCGGCCTTGCGGCACTCGCTGGCGGAGTCCACCGCTTGCCGCGCCAGATCGGGCTGAAGCGCGCCATGGGCATGATCCTGACCGCGCGCCATGTCAGCGCCAAGGAGGGTCTCGAGCTCGGCTTCGTCAACGAGGTGGTGCCGCAGGGCGAAGCCCTCGCCGCAGCCGAGCGCTGGGCCGAGACCATCGCCAAGAACTCGCCGATGTCGATCCGCGCCTCCAAGCAAGCGATCCAGAAGGGCCTCGAAGTCTCGCTGGAGCAGGCGCTGGCCGAGCAGCGCGAATATCCGGCGGTGAAGGCGATGGCCGCCTCGCAGGATTACATCGAGGGCCCGAAGGCGTTTTCGGAGAAGCGCCCGCCGAAGTGGCTGGGGCGGTAAACGCTCTCTCCTTCCGTCATTCCGGGGCGTCGCGAAGCGACGAGCCCGGAATCCATAACCAACATCGTGAGTATGGATTCCGGCCTGCGCCTATCGGCGCATCCCGGAATGACGAACTTGGATATTTGCTACACCTTATTCCCCAGTTCCCTCTTGTACGACGCGTAGTTCGGCTGATCGACCGCGAGCTTGTCCATCGTGGTCTGCCAGAGATGTTCAGGCAGCCCCGGCGTCTTCAGATCAACCTCGCCGCCTGCGATCTTCTCCGAGAGCGCGCGGTTGAGCTCCATCAGCGTGCCATCCGTGTCGAGCAGCGCCTTCAGCCGCGCGGCCTCGGTCGCATCGCCGGCCTCGGCAAGCACGAGCTGCCGCGTCACCAGATCGAGCGCGTTGATGCCGACGCGCAGCTTGAAGCTGTTGTGCCCCTTGATCGCGGGTGCGATCTCGTTGCGCAGGAAATCGGCGACGGCCTTGATCAGTTCAGTGGGTGTCGGTTCGTCCTGCATCTCAACGGCCTCTCGGTGCCAGTAGCCTAAGCAGATCGATCTCGGTCTCCGACGCCCGCCGCCCGATCATCGCGCGCTCCATCGAATGATCGGGGCCCAGGCGGAAGCGCTGCATCATGCCGCAGCACATCACGCCCCAGCGCAGCGTCCCCATCACTTCCCAGAACATCACGCGATCGGGGTCGACCTTGCGGCCGGCCTCCGCGTAGCCGGCGAACAGGTCCTCGCGGGAGCCGAAGCCGCCGACCGGCTTGTCGATCTCGCCGAAGCGCCACGAATTGACGCAGATCCAGCCGAGATCCTCCATGGGATCGCCGGTATGCGCGAGCTCCCAGTCGAGCACCGCGCGCACCCCGTCGGGGCCGATGATCAGATTGCCGTGACGAAAATCGCCATGCACCAGCGTCACCTCGGACGACGGACCGGGATCGTGATCGCGCAGCCAACGCAGCGCCAGCTCGAACACCGGCCGCGGCCAGTCGAAGCTGTGATACTCGCGGGCAAGGTCCTCGATCTCCTTGGTTGCCGTCAGGCTGCGCAGCTGCGGCAGCTTTGCCTGCGGCAAGCCATGGATCCCGGCGATGACACGGCCGAGCTGGCGCGCCAGCATCGGCCGCGCCTTGGCAAATTCCTCGTCGCGCAAAATTTTGCGCGCGATGGTCTCGCCTTCGACCCGCGCCATGATGAAGCCACGGCCAAGGCCGTCCTCCGGCGTCAAGACATGCATCACCTTCGGCGACGGCAGGCCCGCGTCATGCGCGAGCTGCATCAGCGTCGCCTCGGCCTCGAGACCGGCGGCGCGGCCGGGCGCGGCACCGTAACCCGGCGGTGCGCGGCGCAGGATCGCGCCGACATTGCCGTTCGGGTGCACGATGTCGAACGTCCAGGTCTCCTGGCTGGCG
Organism: Bradyrhizobium sp. ma5; assembly: GCF_042258955.1. Taxonomy (NCBI): domain Bacteria; kingdom Pseudomonadati; phylum Pseudomonadota; class Alphaproteobacteria; order Hyphomicrobiales; family Nitrobacteraceae; genus Bradyrhizobium; species Bradyrhizobium sp. ma5. The sequence goes on along the minus strand of NZ_CP170156.1, from coordinate 2,972,809 downwards.
CCGCCGGAGAGTTTTGCCGCGTCGGTGACGCCGGTCGCGCCAGGATGAAACGAGGCGACGCAGCGGGTGAGTTCGGTCTCGATCATTTGCCCGTGAACTTCGCCGGCCGCTTCTCGAGGAACGCGGTGACGCCTTCCTTGAAATCCTCGGCGCGGCCCGCGATCCGCTGCGACTCGAATTCCAGATTGAGCTGATCCTCGAGCGTGTTTTCCGGGCTGTCCCAATAGAGTTTTCGGATCAGCGACAGTGCAACCGTCGGGCCGTTGGCCAGATCGTGCGCAAGCTTCATGGTCTCTTCCATCAGCGCGGCATCGTCATAGACACGGTTGACGAGGCCCCATTCCAGCGCCTTCTCGGCCGGCAGCCGCTCGCCGAGCAGCGACAGCTCGACCGAACGCGCCTTGCCGATCAGCCGCGGCAGCAGCCAGGTCGAGCCGCAATCCGGCACCAGGCCGATGCGGCGGAACGCCTGCAGGAAGTAGGACGAGCGCGCGCACAGGATGAGGTCGCCCATCAGTGCGAAGCTCATGCCGGCGCCGGCGGCCGGACCGTTCACCGCCGTCACGATCGGACAGTGCAGCTTACGCAATCGGCGCAGGAACGGATGGAACGCGGTCTCCAGCGCCGCGCCGGCGTTGCTCTTGCCGGGCTTCTGCTGCTGGTTGCGGCCCTGCAGATTGGCGCCGGTGCAGAAGGCGCGGCCGGCGCCCGTGATCACCAGGCAGCGCACCTCGTCGCGCTTGTCGTCGATCGCATCGAGCGCCTCGGCAAGGCCGCCCAGCATGTCGATCGAGACCGCGTTCATGACTTCCTGATGGTCGAGCTTGAGGATCGCGACCGATCCGTCGAAGTCGAGCGTGACGTGCTTGAACTGCATGGTTTCCTCTTTACGTTGCTTCGGCGGTGGGTACCGCGGTAGGTCGATGCTTCGACCCATATTTGATTTTTGTGCCGGGCTTGTCCATGGTCGGCGGCAAGCCCATCCGTGAACGCGTGATTAGCGCGCACCAAACCAAATGGAAACCCCAATGAGTGGCATCTTCGATCTCACCGGCCGCGTTGCTGTCATCACCGGCGGCAACGGCGGCATCGGCCTCGGCATCGCGCAGGCGTTGAACGCAGCCGGCTGCAACGTCGCGATCTGGGGCCGCAACGCGGAAAAAAACGCTAACGCCGCGGCCTCGATGAAGGCTGGGCCCGGCAAGGTCGCGACGCAATTCTGCGACGTCACCGATCCCGGCTCGGTCAAGACCGCGATGAAGGCGACGCTCGACACCTTCGGCCGCGTCGACGGCTGCTTCGCCAATGCCGGCATCGGCGGCGGCGGACGCCGCTCCTTCATCGACCGCACCGAGGAGGAATGGCGCAAGATGTTCGCGACCAATCTCGACGGCGTGTTTCACGTATTCCAGGCTGCGGCACGTCACATGACCGAGCGCGCCGAGGCCGGCGACAAGTTCGGCCGACTGGTCGCGACCTCGAGCCTCGCCTCGCTGTTCGGCACCGCACGCAACGAGCACTATGCCGGCACCAAGGCCGCGCTGAACGCGCTGTGCCGCGCGCTCGGCGTCGAGCTCGCCCGCCACGGCGTCACCGCGAATGCGATCCTGCCCGGCTGGATCAAGAGCGACATGACCGCCGGCATCATGGCCAACGACAAGTTCGTCGCCAATGTGATGCCGCGCATCCCGGTGCGCCGCTTCGGCGAGCCGAGCGATTTCGGCGGCATCGCCGTCTACCTCATGAGCAAGGCGTCGTCCTATCATACGGCGGACTGCTTTGTGATCGATGGCGGGTACACGGCGTTCTGAGGGTACCGGGACCGCCACGTCCACAACTGTCGTCCTGGCGAAAGCCAGGACCCATAGCCACCGAATTTGCTTATGAACGGGATCGTGGCTCCAGCGTCGCGCAACAATTGAGATTTGGGGTAATGGGTCCTGGCTTTCGCCAGGACGACACTGAGTGTGTTGCACGTTCTGTGGATCATACATCCGCATCCTCGCGGCGCTGCTGCGTCCGAGTCTTGCGTTTACTTGTCCCTCTCCCGCTGTCGGGCAGCTCAGTGATCAGGGTATCTCCCCCTCGTCATTCCGGGGCGCGCCTTTTTGGCGCGAGCCCGGAATCCATTCATCCACCGACGCCGCGGCTTGATGGATTCCGGGCTCTCGCTTCGCTCGCCCCGGAATGACGAGATCGGTCCGCTTCAGAACCGCACGCGACGCGGCGTCGCTTCCGTCGCGGCGAAACTGCTGCTAAGCGTTCGAGCGGCAGGCACGCGACAAAGCGGCTTTCGTCGACAACAGGGAGGATATTTCAGATGTTTTCACACGTGATGGTTGGCACCAACGATCTGGACAAGGCCAAGGCGTTTTATGATGCGCTGCTCGGCACGCTCGATGTCCGGCCGGCCCGGGTCGACGGTCACCGCATCATGTACCTCACCAAGGCCGGCATTTTCATGGTTTCCAAGCCGATCAACGGCGAGCCGGCCACGCACGCCAATGGCGGCACGATCGGCTTTGCCTGCTCTTCGCCGGAACAGGTCCATGCCTGGCACGCGGCCGGCGTCGCCAATGGCGGCAAGCCCTGCGAAGACCCGCCGGGCGTGCGCGAGGGAGGCGGCATCAAGCTCTACCTCGCCTATCTGCGTGACCTCGACGGCAACAAGATCTGCGCGATGCATCGGATGACCTAACCGGCGTCCGCCGGATTTTTCACGCTGTCGGCGACGGCGTTCAAACAACGTTTGAAACGCCGTCGCGAAATTCCGCGATGCGGTAGAGACATCAGGAAAATCGGTGCTCGCGCTTCGCGCCGCACACGTTTATTGTCCGCCGCGAACGCGCCTTCGCGACGGGAGAAACGATAATGAAGCATGCCTATGTGCCGCGCACCACGAACTACACGCTCAATCCGGGCGACGAGCTCAACGACCTCCGTATGTCGGACAAGGTCCGCCCGCTCTACGACCATGTGAAGCAGTTCATCCGCGACACCGTCGACCCGATGTCGGTCGAGTTCTATCGCGCCGGCGAGAAGAAGACCGACCGCTGGAGCTTCACGGACCAACAGCTCGCGATCCTGCAGAAGGCCAAGGACAAGGCCAAGGAGGTCGGTCTCTGGAACTTCTTCCTGCCCGACGCCGAAACCGGCGATGGCCTCAACAACCTCGACTACGCCTATATCGCCGCCGAGCTCGGCAAGAGCCCGCTCGCCTCCGAGACGATGAACTGCTCGGCACCGGACACCGGCAACATGGAAGTGCTGGAGCGCGTCGGCACCAAGGCGCAGAAGGAGAAGTGGTTGAAGCCGCTGCTCAACGGCGAGATCCGCTCGGCCTATGCGATGACCGAGCCGAACGTCGCCTCCTCCGACGCCAAGAACATCTCGACGTCCGCAAAGCTTGTCGGCGACGAGTGGGTGATCAACGGCGAGAAGTATTACATCTCCGGCGCCGGCGATCCGCGCTGCAAGATCATGATCGTGATGGTGAAGACCAATCCCGATGCGGCGCCGAGCAAGCAGCAGTCGCAGATCCTGGTGCCGATCGACACCCCCGGCGTCGAGATCCTGGGCCCGATGCACGTGTTCGGCCATGACCATGCGCCGCGCGGCCACATGCATCTGCGCTTCAACAATGTGAAGGTGCCGAAGGACAACATGCTGCTCGGCGAAGGCCGCGGCTTCGAGATCTCGCAGGTCCGCCTTGGCCCCGGCCGCATCCATCACTGCATGCGCACCATCGGCAAGGCCGAGAAGGCGCTCGACATGATGGTGCAGCGCGGCCTGACCCGCGAAGCGTTCGGCAAGAAGATCGCCCATCTCGGCGGCAACCTGCAGATCATCGCCCAGGCCCGCTGCGAGATCGAAGCGATGCGGCTGATGGTGTTGAAGGCCGCCAAGGCGATGGACGTGCTCGGCAACAAGGAAGCCCGCGTCTGGGTCTCGATGGTCAAGGCCATGGTTCCCGAGCGCGCCTGCAAGGTGATCGACCAGGCGATCCAGATGCACGGCGCCACCGGAATCTCGCAGTGGTCCCCGCTCGGCGAAATGTACCAGGACGTCCGCCATCTGCGCTTCGCCGACGGTCCGGACGAGGTGCACTGGATGGTGGTCGGCCGCCACGAACTGAGCATGACGTAGTCGATGCGCCCCCCACTCCCCGCTCTTCGCGGGGCGTGGTGAGGAAGCAAGTCTGCAAGGCGGGTTCGCGCAAGCGTAACCCGCCTTTTGCTTTCCGAACGGCCGGCGGCGGGTTACGCTTTCGCTAACCCGCCCTACGTTTTCGGACATCCCATGGAATATTCCCCGAGCGACCTAAGTCAGCGCGAACGCTACAAGGTGCTGACCTCCTTCGTGCTGCCGCGGCCGATCGCCTGGGTGACGAGCCAGAGCGCCGACGGCGTGGTCAACGCGGCGCCGTTCTCGTTCTTCAACGTGTTCTGCGAGGATCCGCCGCTCTGCATGTTCGCGGTCAACCGCAGGCCCGACGGCCGCGAGAAGGACACCCTGGTCAATATCCAACGCCTGGGCGAGTTCGTGGTCAACCTCACCGACGAGCCCTTGGCGCGAGCGATGCACGAGACCTCGGGCGATTTTCCGCCCGAGATCGGCGAGCCGGATTATCTCGGCCTCAAGCTCGCGCCCTCCAGCAAGATCGCGGTGCCCCGGCTTGCCGACGCGCCGTTCGCGATGGAGTGCAAGACCTGGAAGCTGATCGACGTCAACGGCGACCGCCAGCTGATCATGGGCGAAGGCATCCACTTCCACATCCGCGACGAATTGTGGGATCGTGATGCGATGCGCGTCCACATGGAGCGTTACCACCCGATCGGCCGCATGTTCGCCGACCGCTACTGCCGCACCGACGACCGCGTGGTGTTTCCCGCGGCCGAGGGCGCAAAGAAGAAATAGGACAAGACGATGAGCGAAGCATTCCGCGAAAACGAGGCCCAGAGCCGGTTCGAACTTGACGTCGATGGCGCAACCGCCTTCGTGGTCTACCGCAAGACGCCGGGTACGATCACGCTTGTGCACACCGAGGTGCCGGCGGAGCTCGGCGGCCGCGGCATCGGCTCAAAACTCGCCCGCGCGACGCTCGATGCGGTACGCGCGCAGAAGATCAAGCTCGTTGTGAAATGCGAGTTCATCCAGGGCTTCATGAAGAAGCATCCGGAGTATGACGATCTGCTGGGGTGATGCGTCGATTGTAGGGCGGGTTAGCCGAAGGCGTAACCCGCCAATTTGTCCGCACACGACGGCGGATTACGCTTCGCTAATCCACCCTACGCAGCTATTGCGCAATCAAGACGCCGCCGGCTCGCCGATCTTGTCCTGCGTCCTGGTCTCGAAATCGCCGGCGTCATGCCGCTCGTGGAGCTGGCTCGACGGCTCGCCCCAGGTTCGGTTGACCATGCGGCCACGCTTCACCGCGGGCCGTGCTGCGATCGCATCGGTCCAGCGCTGCACGTTCTTGAAATCCTGCACCGAGAGGAATTCGCCGCCGCCATAGAGCAGGCCCTTGGCCAGACCGCCATACCACGGCCACACCGCCATGTCGGCGATGGTGTAGACATCGCCCGCGAGATATTCGTTGTCGGCGAGCCTGCGGTCGAGCACGTCGAGCTGGCGCTTCACCTCCATCGCAAAGCGGTCGATGGCGTATTCGATCTTGGTCGGCGCATAGGCATAGAAATGCCCGAAGCCACCGCCGAGATACGGCGCCGAGCCCATCTGCCAGAACAGCCAGGAGAAGGTTTCGGCGCGGGTCTTCACATCAGTGGGCAGGAACGCGCCGAATTTTTCCGCGAGATAGACAAGGATCGAACCCGACTCGAACACCCGGATCGGCTCCGGTCCGCTGCGGTCCATCAGTGCCGGAATCTTCGAGTTCGGATTGACCGCAACAAAACCGCTGCCGAACTGGTTGCCGTCGATCTTGATCAGCCAGGCGTCGTATTCCGCGCCCTTGTGGCCCGCCGCCAGCAGTTCTTCCAGCATCACGGTGACCTTGACGCCGTTCGGCGTCGCCAGCGAATAGAGCTGCAGCGGATGACCGCCGACCGGCAATTCCTTGTCATGGGTCGGGCCCGCGATCGGCCGGTTGATGCTGGCGAAGCGCCCGCCGCTCTCCTTGTTCCAGGTCCAGACTTTCGGCGGCTCGTAGGCAGAGGTGTCAGTCACGTCGTTGGCTCCCGGTTTATGTTTTTCCAAAGGTTGGGCCGGCGACCGTCGTGCCCATCCGTATGCTCGCACTAGATGGTGGGTGTGCTCGGCTTTGCCCAGCCCGTGCTCTCGCATTTTCTACCTTGCGGAATGCGTCGCGAGGGATGCAGCCAGAGCAGCGCCTCCGCGCAAGATCGCCGTAGTGGAAACCGGCTTGGCTTGACCATCCATGATGCGCTAGCGTCGCGGAAGCCTGATGCCAACAAGCACAAAAAACGGCTGCCGGGAGAAAACCAGTCCATGAAATCACCGATCTGCGACATGCTGGGAATCGAATTCCCCCTGCTCGCTTTCAGCCATTGCCGCGACGTTGTGGCGGCGGTCAGCCGCGCCGGCGGCTTCGGCGTATTCGGCGCGACCCGGTATCTGCCGGAGACGCTGGAGCAGGAATTGAAATGGATCGACGATCACGTCGACGGCAAGCCCTACGGCATCGACGTGCTGATCCCCGAAAATATCTCGACCGCGGGTGAGAAGAACGTCACCTGGAAGAGCCTCGAGAAACGCGTTTCGCAGGAGCATCGCGATTTCACCCGCAATCTCCTCAAGAAATACAACATCGAGCTCACGGCGCAGAGTGTCGCCGACAACCAGCCGCAGCCGTTCGACGCCGAGACCGCGCTGCAATTGCTCGAGGTCTCGTTCCGCCATCCGATCCGGCTGATCGCCAACGCACTCGGTGTGCCGCCGAGAGCGATGATCGAGATGGGCCGCAAGCACGGTGTGCCGGTGGCGGCGCTGGTCGGCTCCAAGGAACATGCGCTGCGTCAAGTCACAGCCGGCGTCGACATCCTCGTCGCGCAGGGCACTGAGGCCGGCGGTCATTGCGGCGAAGTCTCGACCATGGTGCTGGTCCCCGAGGTGATCAAGGCGGTCAGGAAGATCCGCGACGTGCCGGTGCTCGCCGCCGGCGGCATCATGACCGGCAGCCAGATGGCGGCCTGCATGGCGATGGGCGCTGCCGGCGCCTGGACCGGCTCGGTGTGGCTTGCCACCGTGGAGTCGGAGACCTCGGAGATATTCCGCGAGAAGATGATCGCGGCGTCCTCGCGCGATGCGATCCGCTCGAAGGGCCGCACCGGCAAGCCGGCGCGGCAGCTCCGCTCGGTGTGGACCGACGCCTGGGACCGCTCACCGGATAGCCCCGGCGCGCTGCCGATGCCGCTGCAAAGCATCATCAGCCGCGACGCCTTCAACGCCATCGACCGCGCCGCTGCGGCCGGCAACGAGAAGGCGCGCGATCTCGTCAGCTACTTCGTCGGCCAGGGCGTCGGCCTGGTCGACAGCGTGAAGTCGGCGGGCGCCGTGGTGCAGGAGTTCAAGGAAGAATTCGTCGAGGCTGTCGAGCACATGAACGCGCTGGTGGCGGAGTGACACGGCCACCGCCGTCATTGCGAGCGAAGCGAAGCAATCGATCTCGCCCCGGGTGGAGAATGGATTGCTTCGTCGCCTCGCTCCTCGCAATGACGACCAATTAGCCACCGAATCAATATCCCAGAGTGAAGCAACAAGAATGTCGAACAGCATCCCCGAAGACCGCATTCCCGTCATCGTCGGCGTTGGCGAGGTTGTCGATCGTCCCAAGGACATCGCCGCCGGCCTCGAGCCGCTCACTCTGCTGGAAGAGGCGCTGAAGCGCGCCGAGGCCGACAGCGGCGCAAAACTGCTCTCCGACGTGCAGTCGCTCGATGTCGTCAACTTCCTGAGCTGGCGCTATCGCGATCCCGAAAAGCAGCTGGCGCAGCGGCTCGGCATAGCGCCCGCGCATCTCTATTACGGCCCGGTCGGCGGCGAGAGCCCGATCCGCTACCTGCACGAGGCGGCGCAACGCATCGCGCGTGGCGAATGCAGCGTTGCCGCGGTCTGCGGTGCGGAGGCGCAGTCGACCGCGACCAAGGCGCAGCGCGCCGGCGTCGAACTGCCGTGGACGCCGTTCGCGCATGACGTGGAGGAGCCGAAGCGCGGCGCCGCGTTCCAGAAGCCGCTGGCCGTTGCGCTCGGCGTGTTCCGGCCGATCACGGTCTATCCGCTCTATGAGTCCGCAACCTCGGCGCATTGGGGCCAGACGCCGCGCGAGGCGCTGAAGGAGTCCGGCGATCTGTGGTCGACCTACGCGCGAGTTGCGGCCGACAATCCGAACTCGTGGCTGAAGAAGCGCTTCACCGGCGACGAGATCACGACCGCGACGCCGGACAACCGGATGATCGCCTGGCCCTACACCAAGCTGATGGTGGCGAACCCGACGGTGAACATGGGTGGCGCGCTGATCCTGACCAGCCTTGCGAAAGCGCGCGCCGCCGGCGTGCCCGAGGACAAACTGATCTATCCGCTCGGCGGCGCCTCGGCGGAAGAGCCGCGCGACTATCTGATCCGCGACCAGTTCGTCGAGAGCCACGCGCAGAATGCGGTGCTGAAGGCGGTGATGGACCTCGTCGGCGGCGACGGCAGGAAGTTCGACGCGATCGAACTCTATAGCTGCTTCCCCTGCGTGCCGAAGATGGCGCGCCGGACGCTCGGCCTCGGCGCCGACGTGCAGCCGACCGTGACCGGTGGTCTGACGTTCTTCGGCGCGCCGCTCAACACCTACATGACGCATTCGGCCTGCGCGATGGTGCGCAAGCTGCGCAACGGCGGCACGCTCGGCTTGCTCTACGGCCAAGGCGGCTTCGTCACCAAGCATCATGGCCTCGTGCTGTCGCGCGCGGCGCCGACGGCGGCACTCAAGCAGGAGACCAGCGTGCAGGCGGAGGCGGACCGCCACCGCCGCAACGTGCCCGATTTCACCGCCGAGGCCGCGGGAAAAGGCAACGTCGAAGCCTTCACCGTGATCTATCGCGCCAATGGCGAGGTCGAGCACGGCGTCACAATGCTGCGCACCGAAGACGGCCGCCGCACCCTCGGCCGCATTCCGGCGAGCGACACGGCAACGCTGACCTATCTGCGGGACCTCGACCGCACGCCGGTCGGCAGCACGGGCGACATCGTCACGGCGAGCGATGGTGTGCGGGAATGGCGGGTGGGATAAGGCTTTTTCCGCATGTCATGGCCGGGCTCGTCCCGGCCATCCGCGTCTTTGCCTAGCCAAGAAAAGGAAAACGTGGATGCCCGGGACAAGCCCGGGCCTGACGAAGGGGAAGCTACCCCTTCACATCCTGCTTTTCCGATGCCGTCGTCGGCTTGCCCTTGGCGCCGGCGCCGGTGACGCGGACATGATCGCCGTCGGCGAGTCCATCAGGCGGGGCGGTGATGATGCGGTCGTCAGGCGCGAGGCCCGAGGCGATCTCGATCTCCTTGCCGAGGTCGCGGCCGATCTTCACGGTCTTGAACAGCACCTTGTCATCGGGGCTGACAGTCGCGACCCGCAGGCCGCTGCTGTTGAAGATCAGCGCGCTGGCGGGAATGCTGAGCGGCGCGGCCTCGCGCTGCAAATTGAGCTTCACGCTGGCATAGCTGCCCGGCATCAGTTCGCCGGAGGAATTGTCGAGCCCGAGCTGCATCCGCGTGGTGCCGGAGGCGACATCGACCGCCTGCGAGGAGGCTTCCACCGTCGCCTGGAAGGTGCGGTTCGGGTAATCCGGCAATACCAAGAAGGCCTTGGCGCCGATCTTGATCGCCGGGACGTAGTTCTGCGGCACGTTGACGTAGACGCGCAGCTTGGTGATGTCCGAGATCGTGAACATTGCAGGACCCGAGTTACCGCCGGCATTGATCAGCGCGCCGACGTCGGTGTCGCGCGAGGTGACCACGCCATCGAACGGCGCCGTGATCTTCTTGTAACCGGCGAGCGCTTCCAGCCGCTCGACATTGGCCTGGCCGGACCTGACCGCACCGTTCTTGTTGGAGAGGTCGGCGGTGCGCTCGTCGATCTCCTGGGCGGAGACGAAGTTCGAGGCGACCAGCGTCTTGCGCCGGGTCAGCGTGGCCTCTGAAAGCTTGGCCGAGGCCTGGGCGCTGGCGAGATCGGCGCGCGCCTGCAGCAATTGCTGGTCGAGGTCGGGTGCCTCGATCTCGGCGATCACCTGGCCGGCCTTGACCCGGGCCCCGATGTCGGCGTCCCAGTTTTTCAAATAGCCGGACACCCGGGCGAAGATCGGTGCGCGGGAATAGGCCTCGAGCCGGCCCGGCAGGTCGATCGTGGGGCTGAGCGCCTTGGCGTTGGGTAGCGCCACCGCGACGGTCGGAACGGCCTGGTCATCGGTCCATTGCTTCAGCCTGGTGTCCTGCTCCTCGCGAGCGCGGATCCCGGTGCCGACGATCAGCCCTGCGCCGACCAATGCAACCACGCCGAATATGCCCAATCTCCGGCGGGACACCGGTGGGCGCTGTTCAGTGGGCTGCATGCGGAATCTCCGGTGAGGCGGCGGCTTTGGCGCCCTGCTTCTTGTGTACCATACTGAATACCACGGGAACAAACATCAGCGTCGCGAAGGTGGCGAAGATCAGGCCGCCGATCACGGCGCGGCCCAGAGGGGCGTTCTGCTCGCCGCCCTCGCCGAGCCCCAGCGCCATCGGCGCCATGCCGATGATCATGGCGAGCGCGGTCATCAGCACCGGGCGGAACCGGACGAAACCTGCCTCCAGCGCCGCCGCGACGGGATCGCCGAGTTCCTCATAGCGCTCGCGGGCGAAGCTGATCACGAGCACGCTGTTGGCGGTCGCGACGCCCATGCACATGATGGCGCCGGTAAGCGCCGGAACCGACAGCGTGGTCTGGGTCGTGAACAGCATCCAGACGATGCCGGCAAGTGCTGCCGGCAGCGCCGTGATGATCACGAACGGATCCGACCAGGACTGGAAGTTCACCACGATCAGGAAGTAGATCAAGACGACCGCGCCGAGCAGGCCGAACAAGAGGCCAGTGAAGGCCGAGTTCATGGTCTGCACCTGACCGAGCAGCACCACCGAGGAGCCCTTCGGCACCTCCTTGGCGGTGTCGGCGATCAGCTTGCGCACGTCGGTCGCGACGCCGCCGAGATCGCGGCCCTGCGTCGTGGCGTAGATCTGCACCAGGGACTGGATGTCGTATTGCGACACCACCGCGCTCGAGGTCGCGCGCTTGATGTCGGCGATGCCGCCGAGGATCGGCGCCTGGGTGTTGCCGGTCGCGGTGATCGGCAGCGTCTGCAGCGCACTCAGCGAGTCGATCTGGTATTGCGGCGTCTGCATCACGATCGAATAGGACACGCCGTTATCGGGATTGAGATAGTAGGTCGGCGCGACCTGCGAGGAGCCGGCGAGGTTGACGACCAGCGAGTTGGTGACGTCGCGCTCGGTCAGGCCGACATATTGCGCGCGGGTGCGGTCGACATCGATGTTGAAGGTCGGATTGTTCGGCGACTGCTGGATCCGCGCGTCGGCAATGCCGGGAATGCGCTTGATCTTCGCCAGCAGCTTGTTGGCGTAGGCAAAGTTGGCGTCGAGATTGGCGCCGCGGATCTGCAGGTCGATCGGCGCCGGCGCACCGAAGTTCAGGATCTGGCTGACGATGTCGGCCGGCAGGAACGCGAAGCTGGTGCCCGGAAACAGCCGCGGCAATTGCTCACGCAGCGTGCGGACATGCTGCTCGGTCGGCTTGTGGCCTTCCTTCAAGCGGATCTGGATGTCGCCGTCCTGCGGACCGATCACGCCGGTGTTGTTGTAGGTCATGTTGATACCGGAGATCGGCATGCCGATGTTGTCGGTCATGGTCTCGATCTCGCCGGGGACCAGCTTGCGGATCGCCTTCTGGATGTCGGCGAGCTGGTTGGCGGTCTCCTCGACGCGGGTGCCGACCTGGGTGCGGACATGCATCAGGATGTTGCCGGCATCGACCGACGGGAAGAAGTTGCGTCCCAGGAACGGTACCAGCAGGAACGAGACGGCGACCACCGCGAGGAAGCCGCCAACGAACACCTTGCGGTGGCCGAGCGCCATCGCGAGCAAACCGTGATAGCCGCCGCGGATGCGCTCGAACCGCGCCTCGAAGCCGCGCTGGAACCACACCAGGGGATTGCGCGACTTCGGCGGCGCGCCCTCGTGATGGACGTGCGCCTGCAGCAGATAGCTCGCCATGGTAGGCACCAGGGTGCGCGACAGGATGAACGACCAGATCATCGCGAACATGACAGCTTCGGCCATCGGCACGAACAGGAAGCGCGCGACGCCGGTCAGGAAGAACATCGGCACGAACACGATGCAGATACAGAGCAGCGAGACGAAGGCCGGCGTCACGATCTGGTTGGCGCCGTCGAGGATCGATTGCTCGACCGGCTTGCCCTGCTCCAGGTGGTAGTTGATGTTCTCGATCGTCACCGTGGCGTCGTCGACCAGGATGCCGACCGCGAGCGCAAGGCCGCCGAGCGTCATGATGTTCAGCGTCTCGCCGATCAGGGACAGCATGATGATGGCGCCGAGCACCGACAGCGGGATCGACACCGCGATGATGACGGTCGAGCGCCAGCTGCCGAGGAACAACAGGATCATCACGCTGGTCAGCAGCGCCGCGATCACGCCTTCGAAGGCGACGCCGGTGATCGCGCCGCGGACGAACACCGACTGGTCGCCGATGAAGCCGATCTTCAGCGCGTCCGGCAGCTGGTCCTTGACGTCGATCACCTTCTGCTTGATGCCGGAGATGATATCGAGCGTCGAGGTGGCGCCGGCCTTCAGCACCATCATCAACACCGAGCGGTTGCCGTCGACATGGACGATGTTGGTCTGCGGCGGGTTGCCGTCGCGGACGGTAGCGACATCGCGCACATAGACCATCGCGCCGTTGACCTGCTTGATCGGCAGGTCGCCGAGTTCCTCCATCCGGAGCGGCGAGTTGTTCAGGTTTACGGTGTATTCGAAGTTGCCGATCTTCTGCGTGCCGACCGGCGTGATCAGGTTCTGCGCGGCGAGCGTGTTAGCGACGTCCTGGCCGGACAGGCCGCGTGCCTGCAGCGCAGTCGAATTGAGATCGATCTGGACCTGGCGCTGCTTGCCGCCGAACGGATACGGGATCGCGGCGCCGGGCACCGTGACCAGCGGCGTGCGCAGCTGGTTGATGCCGATGTCGGCGAGGTTCTGCTCGGTCAGGCCTTCGCCCGACAATGCGACCTGGATGATCGGAACCGTCGAGGCGCTGTAGTTCAGGATCAGCGGCGGCGTCGCGCCCGGTGGCATCTGCTTGAGCAGCGTCTGCGAAATCGCGGTGACCTGCGCGTTGGCGGTGCGGATGTCGACATTGGGCTGAAAGAAGATCTTGATGATGCCGAACCCGTTATACGAGTTGGCGGTGATGTGCTCGATGTCGTTGACCGTCGTGGTCAGCGCGCGCTGGAACGGCGAAGTAATGCGGCCGGCCATCTGGTCGGGCGGCAGACCGGTGTACTGCCAGACCACACCAATCACCGGGATGCGGATGTCGGGAAAGATGTCGGTCGGCGTGCGCATCGCCGCCAACGGTCCGATAATCAACAGCAGGATCGCGAGCACGACGAAAGTATATGGCCGGCTCAGCGCGATACGAACCAGTGCGATCATAAAAGCAGCATTCCCGAAATGAAGCCCGCCCCGGGCAGAGGAATCGACATTGCAAAAGCCGTTCCGCAGCGGCCGATTTACCCGACGACGGGCAAAACGCCAACCTGCGGAGCCGCGGCGGCCTTCACTTCCTTGGCATAGTAGGTGAAGCCGTGCGCTCCGATCGGGTACGCCGGGCACAGTGCCGCCGATCGCGCTCGGATCATCGTCAAAAAAGAGACGGCTCTGCTGCGAATACGCGCCGGCCGAGCACGCCGTTTCGGCCGTCAGGAGGCTAACGCATCGCTGCTCTGCGAAAATGTAGAGCGTGGTGAGCCGGCCGGCTCACCACACCGGGATCGGTTGCCCTGACAACGATGTCTGTTTGGTCGAACCGGCAGCGGATCAGGCGGCGCGGACGGCGTTGAGGAACTTGCCGACTTCGAGCTTGAGGCGGCTGCTGTCACCCGAGAGCGACTGTGCCGCCGACAGCACCTGGGTCGACGCCGAGCCGGTCTCATTGGCGCCGTGCTGCACGTCGGTAATGTTGGCCGAGACCTGCTGGGTGCCCTGTGCCGCCTGCTGCACGTTTCGGGATATTTCCTGGGTCGCCGCGCCCTGCTCCTCGATCGCGGCGGCAATGGCGGACGAGATCTCCGACAGCCGCTCGATGGTCGAACCGATGGCGCGGATCGCGGCCACGGAATCCTCGGTCGCAGCCTGGATGCCGGAAACCTGCTGGCCGATCTCCCCGGTCGCCTTCGCGGTCTGCTCCGCGAGTGCCTTCACCTCCGATGCCACGACCGCGAAGCCACGTCCGGCCTCGCCGGCGCGCGCCGCCTCGATGGTGGCATTCAGCGCCAGCAGATTGGTCTGGCCGGCAATGGTGTTGATCAGCTCGACCACGTCACCGATCCGGGCGGCAGCCTTCGACAGCTCCCCGACCCGGTCATTGGTCGCACGGGCCTGGTTGACGGCATCGCCCGCCATCCGTGCCGATTCCTGCACCTGCCGGCTGATCTCGTTGACGGAGGATGACAGTTCCTCCGTAGCGGACGCCACTGACTGGACGTTGGTGGTGGCTTCCTCCGACGCAGCGGCAACGGTGGTCGCGAGGTTTTGCGAACGCTCGGCGGTCGAGGTCAGCGTGGTCGCCGACGCTTCGAGCTCGGTCGAGGCGGATGCGACGGTCTCGACGATCTCACCGACCGCGCGCTCAAAGCCATCGGCCAGTTGGAGCATGTCGGTGCGGCGCTGTGCGGCGGCGCGCACCTCGATTTCCTTCTGCTCGCGCTCCATCCGGACCTTGGCAAGGCCATTGTCCTTGAACACAAGCGCGGTCTTGGCGACGTCGCCGACCTCATCGCGGCGATCGGTGCCGTGCACCGGGATGTCATAGCGGCCATCGGCAAGCTGCTGCAGCATCGCGACAACGGCACGGATCGGCTTCGCGACACCGTACTGTCCGACGACAAAGCCGAACAGCAACCCGAGCAGGACCCCCGAAGCAGCAAGCAGGATCAACAACTCCGAGGTCGATACGTATTCCTGCTCACTGGCCTTGACGTTGTCCCTGACCCGCTCGTCCTGGCGGTCAGCGACGGCCCGAACCCTGGCCTGAAGCTCTTCCGCGGCCGTGCGGCTCTTCATCGCGACATCGCGCAGTTTCTCGGCAGACTGGGTCAGGTCCACCGCCTTCGCGCTCTCGACCGCGTCAAGCGTCTGCTTCAGCTGAGCCCGATAGGCCGACAGCGCCGTTCGCACGCCGGGCAGCAGCGCGATGGTTTGCGGGTCCTGTGTCTTGCTGATCGTGGCGATGCGCTCCTCGAGCGACTTGAACTGCTCGTCGATCAGCGATCGCGCCGCAAGCCGGTTCTCGTCGCGCGGATCGAGCGCGCTGCGGAATTCGGCGCGGTTGATCGCGAGCACGTTCTGGTTGGCCTGCGCCGACAGCAACGCGCGTTCCGCCGCGCGCGCCGTGACGACGCCGCGCTCGCTGAGCGATTTCAACGAGGAGATCCCGAGATAGGCGAGCATCCCGGCGATGATCGAGAGACCGCCCACAATCGCCAGTATCTTCGTGAGAATGCGGAATCTCGCCAGGAACATCATCCGGTGCCTTGTTTGGAATGGATTTCGCGATTCTTGCGGGTGGTCGCGTCGCGCTGTGACAGGTTACCGCGCGTGGACCTACGGTTCGTTAATCATGTCTTCCGTTGAATTACTGAGCGTGAAAGCGGCATCCACGCAAAGAAAAATGCCCGGCCTGCCGACCGGGCATTGTTCGATGGTCAGAGCTTCGGCCGGCGTCAGGCCGCGCGGACGGCGTCGAGGAACTTGCCGACCTCGAGCTTGAGGCGGTTGCTATCACCCGAGAGCGACTGTGCCGCCGACAGCACCTGGCTCGAAGCCGAGCCGGTTTCGTTGGCGCCATGCTGGACGTCGGTGATGTTGGCCGAGACCTGCTGAGTGCCCTGCGCCGCCTGCTGCACGTTGCGGGAAATCTCCTGCGTCGCCGCGCCCTGCTCTTCGACCGCGGCGGCAATGGTGGAGGAGATCTCCGACAGTCGCTCGATGGTCGACGAGATCTCCTTGATCGCGCCGACCGACTCCTGGGTCGCGGTCTGGATGCCGGCGATCTGCTGACCGATCTCGCCGGTCGCCTTCGCGGTCTGCTCAGCCAGCGCCTTCACCTCGGACGCCACGACCGCGAAGCCGCGGCCGGCTTCACCGGCGCGCGCCGCCTCGATGGTGGCGTTCAGCGCCAGCAGATTGGTCTGGCCGGCAATCGTGTTGATCAGTTCGACGACGTCTCCGATGCGCGCGGCCGCCTTCGACAGCTCGCTGACGCGATCGTTGGTGGTGCGCGCCTGGCCGACGGCGTCGCCGGCCATCCGCGCCGATTCCTGCACCTGGCGGCTGATCTCGGTCACCGACGACGACAGCTCTTCGGTCGCCGACGCCACCGACTGCACGTTGGTCGAGGCCTCCTCGGATGCAGCGGCAACCGAGGTAGTCAGTTCCTGCGAACGCCTTGCGGTCGACGACAGCGTGCTGGCCGAGGCTTCGAGCTGGGTCGAGGCCGACGACACGGTCTGCACGATCTCGCCGATCATCTGTTCGAAATTACGGGTGATGGCGTCGACCCGTCGGCCACGCTCGATCTTGGCTTCGGCATCAGCGGCGGCGGCCTCATCGGCCGCCTTCTTGGCGACCAGGGCTTCCTTGAACACCTGCAACGTATCAGCCATGGCGCCGATCTCGGTCTTCTCGCCCTGATGCGGCACTTCCGCGGTCAGGTCGCCGCGGCCAAGCGCCTGCATCGGATTCACGATCGAGGCAATACCGGCGGAGACGTCGCGGATCATCAGGAAGCTGACGCCGACGCCGACGATGATGGCGGCGCCGAGGATCATGGCAAGCAACATGACGGTCGACGCGTAGCTGTTCGCTGCGTCCTGCGCGGCCTTGTCTGCGCCGGCATTGTTGAGGTCGATGTCCTTGCGCAGGATCTCATCCGCCTCGAGGCCGATCTTGTTCACCGTCTTGGCGTTCAGCTCGTGCGCGTCGTGCGGGATCTTGCCGACATCCTTGCGCGACAGGGCCATCACCTCCTCGGTACCCTTCTTGTAACGGGTCCAGGTGTCCACCCATTGATTGTAGAGCGCGCGCTCCTCGGGGGAGGTGATCAACGGTTCATAGATCGCGCGGAACTTGGTGTTGGCCTCGACCACGGTCGCGAGGGTCTTCTCCTGCGCGAGTTTGTCCTCCAGCGTCTCGGACAGCATGTGCTCGCGGATCACGTTGCGGTACGTGATAACGCCGGCGCGCAGATCCCCGAGTGCACGCACGCTCGGCAGCCAGCTGGTCGTGATGTCGACGGTGTTGGCATTGATCGACCGCAGATTCATGACCGCCAGTAGGCCCATGCCCGTTATCGCAACAAGCAGGAATGCAACCACGGCAATGATCTTGGCGCGGATCGAGAATTTGGCGAACATCGTGGGGTCTCTTGGGTGCCGGGCTCGCGAGGCCCGTTCGTGCGGAAAGAAGACTGATGGCGCGGCGGTGCGCCGCACATATCAAAGCCAGCCCCCCTCCTTAAGTAGGGTTAATTTGGTTCCCCGTTGAACTACGGAGTTACCCGTCACCGCCGTGACATGACGCGCGAGAAGCGCGTCAAGGCATCAATGCCAGCGCGTCCGAGAAGAACTCCGGCCCGCCGAAATTGCCTGATTTCAGGGCGAGCACCATCTCGCCTTTTCCAGCGCCGACCGCGCGCAGAACCGGCACGCCCGCAGCGATTTCCGCCCCGACCAGGAATCCCGGGATACAAAGGCGATCGACCACGGCGCCCGACGTTTCACCACCGGCGACCACCAGTCTGTGCACACCCGACCGCACCAGACCCTCGGCGATGTCGGCCATCGCCTGCTCGATCGCATGTCCGGCCGCATCACGGCCATGACGGGATTGCAGAGCTGCCACCTCCTCAGGAGTCGAACTGCTGGCGATCAGGACTGGACCCATGCCGAGCCGCTCTTTGGCCCAGGCGAGCGCGCGCTGCGCCTCGTCCGTGCCGGCAATCACCCGCTCGGGGTCGAGGTGCAGGACCGGCATCACTTTCTCGGCGCTGGCGATCTGACGCAGCGTCGCCTGCGAACAACTGCCGGCGAGGCAGGCGGCCGGCCCGCCGATCGCGGCGCTGGTCACGGCATTCGCAGCTGCCGATTTGGCCTTTCCAGCGGCGACCAGCGCCCGCGCCAGGCCAAGCCCGATGCCGGAGGCGCCGACCGAGAGACCGTGATCCAGCGCCACCTGGCCGATGGTTTCGAGGTCGCGATCGAACACCGCGTCGACGACAGCAGCGCCGATGCCGCTGCGCGCGAGCTCGGCGAGCTTGGCCCGAACCGCCTCGGTGCCGCGGCTCAGCGTCGCCAGATCGACCAGGCCGACCTTGGTCTTGCTCTGGCGCGCCAGCACGCGGACCAGATTGGAATCATGCATCGGGTTGAGCGGATGGTCCTTCAGCGGGCTCTCGTTCAGCGGCACCGAGCCGACGAACAGATTGCCCTGGTACACGGTACGGCCGGTTTCCGGGAAGGCCGGCGTCACCAACACGATGGCGTCTTTCGAATCGGCGCGCAGCGCGTCCATCACCGGACCGATATTGCCGGCATCGGTGGAATCGAAGGTCGAGCAGATCTTGAACAGGATATGCCCGGCGCCGCGGTCGCGCAGCCAGGCCTCCGCGGCGCGCGAACGCGTCACCGCAAGTCCGGCCTCGATCGAGCGGCTCTTCAGCGACACCACGACGGCGTCGACCTCCGGCAGCGCGAGATCGTCGGCGGGCACGCCGATGGTCTGCACCGTGCGCAGGCCGGCGCGGGTCAGCGTGTTGGCGAGGTCGGAGGCGCCGGTATAGTCGTCGGCGACGCAACCGAGAGACAGGTTTCCGGCTCGCGTCACGGCTTCACTCCGGCATAGGGCTTGAACCAGGCGAGACCGTCGGTGGTCTTGCCGCGCGGATTGTATTCGCAGCCGACGAAGCCGCCATAGCCGAGCCGGTCGAGCTCACCGAACAGGAACGGATAGTTCAGCTCCTCGCCGTCGGGCTCGTTGCGCGAGGGGATCGAGGCGATCTGGATGTGGCCGATCACAGGCATCATCTCGCGCAGCCGCATCGTGACATCGCCATGGATGATCTGGCAGTGGTAGATGTCGAATTGGAGCTTCAGGTTCGCGATATCAAGCTCGTTGATCAGGTCGCGCGCGAAGATGAAGTCGTTGAGGAAATAGCCGGGCACGTT
Organism: Bradyrhizobium sp. ma5; assembly: GCF_042258955.1. Classification (NCBI taxonomy): domain Bacteria; kingdom Pseudomonadati; phylum Pseudomonadota; class Alphaproteobacteria; order Hyphomicrobiales; family Nitrobacteraceae; genus Bradyrhizobium; species Bradyrhizobium sp. ma5. Next base: position 2,953,286 of record NZ_CP170156.1, on the reverse strand, counting down.
GCGCGGATTGATCGGCTCGATCACGACGTCGAGGCCATGCGGCGCGAAGAACTCGGCGGCATAGGCGACCGATTTGCGAAACGCCGCAACCGCTTTGGCATCGCTGCGGTCGGCGATCCCGGCCATCAGATGCACGCGCTTGACGCCGGTCGCCTGCGCATAAGGCAGCGCGGTCTTCAGGCTCGCTTGCAAGTCGGCGAAGCGATCCGGCAGCGCCGCAAATCCCTTCTCGCCGGCGTTCCAGTCGCCTGGCGGCAGGTTGAACAGCGCCTGCGCCAACCCCGCAGCCTTGAGCCGCTTGCCGACCTCGTCGGCCGGATGGTCGTACGGAAACAGGAACTCGACCGCGGTGAAGCCCGCTTTCGCCGCCGCGTCGAAGCGGTCGAGGAACGGGACTTCGTTGAACATCATGGTGAGGTTGGCGGCAAAGCGGGGCATTGCAGAGTCCTCTTATTTTGCGCCGGGAAGCTTGGTACCGGTGACCTGGGCATACATCCGCGCCACCGACGCATCGTCGTCGCGGCCCATGCCGGCGGCCGATGTCATCAGGAACATCTGCAGCGCTGCGGCCGAGACCGGTACCGGGAAGCGCGCATTGCGCGCCATGTCCTGGATGATGCCGAGGTCCTTGACGAAAATCTCCACCGCGCTGCGCGGCGCATAGTCGCCATCGAGCACATGCGGCATGCGGTTCTCGAACATCCAGGAATTGCCGGCGGAGGCCGTGATCACCTCATAGACCTTCCGGATGTCGAGGCCCTGCCTGGCGGCGAAGGCGATCGCCTCCGAGGCGGCCGCGATATGCACGCCAGCCAGCAGCTGGTTGATCATCTTGAACGCGGCGCCCTGCCCTGCGGCATCGCCGAGCTCGTAGAGCTTTGCCGCCATCGCATCCAGCGCCGGCCGCGCCTTTGCGAACGCCGCCGCGCTGCCGGAGGCGAGGATCGTCAATTCACCCTGCGCCGCGCGCTGCGCGCCGCCGGAGATCGGCGCATCAAGATAATGCCGGCCGGTCGCCTCGAGCTGCTTGGCCAGCCGCCGCGCGATATCGGGGTCCATGGTCGCCGAGGAAATGAAGACCGCGTCCTTCGCCAGGGTCTCGGCGGCGCCGTCCTTGCCGAACAGGATGGCCTCGGTCTGCGCCGCATTGACGACGACGCTGACGGCGATGTCGGCATCCCTGGCCGCCTCGGCCGGTGTTTTAGCGCCCTTACCGCCGTCGCCCACGAAGCGCGCGACGGCATCGGCCGACACGTCGCAGCCGGTCACGACAAATCCGGCGCGCCTGAGCGAGGTCGCCATGCCGTACCCCATCGAGCCCAGCCCGATGACGGCGACGTGCGGTGTTGCGGAACTGGACATGCGGCGATCCTCGAACATTTTTAGTTGTTTGAGCATTTTCGAAAAACCGGCTTGGTTTTCGCTAGCGCGGCCCGCCTTTCGCTGGCGCGGCCTGCCGGGTCCGGATCATGCTCGTTGCTGCTTGCCTAACACGGCTTGGCCGTGCTGCCAAAGCATGAGACAAAGTGGAAAGCGGATTGCGGCGAGGCGAAACCGGGTGAGCGAAACAAAGCTTCGTGAGGACATCTGCCGCTTCGGCCGCTCGCTGTTCGAGCGCGGGCTGACGCCAGGCTCCTCGGGTAATATCAGCGTCCGGCTCGACGACGGCGGCTGGCTGGTGACGCCGACCAACGCCTCGCTCGGTTTCCTCGATCCGGCGAAAATGTCGCGGCTCGACGCCGATGGCCGTCTCATCTCCGGCGACGCCCCGACCAAGGAAGTGCCGCTGCACACCGCGCTCTACCAGACGCGCACCAGCGCCGGCGCGGTGGTGCATCTGCACTCGACCCATTCGGTCGCGCTTTCGATGCTGCCCGAGATCGACCCGCGCGCCGCGCTGCCGGCGATGACGGCCTATTATGTCATGAAATGCGGCCAGACCGCGCTGGTGCCCTATTATCGCCCCGGCGACCCCGCCGTTGCCGACGCGATCAGGGGGCTGGCCGGGAAATATTCATCGGTCCTGCTCGCCAATCACGGCCCCGTCGTTTCCGGCGACACGCTGGAGGCGGCGGTGTTCGCGACCGAGGAGCTTGAGGAAACCGCCAAGCTCTATCTGCTGCTGCGCGGGCTGAATCCGCGCTATCTCTCGCCCGAACAGGTGGCGGATTTGACGAAAGTGTTCGGGCTGACGCTGCCGGAGCATCTGCCACACACACCGCCGTCATCCTGAGGTGCGAGCCCTTGCGAGCCTCGAAGGATGGGCCACTCGCTCGCGGCCATCCTTCGAGGCTCGCTCCGCTCGCACCTCCAGCGACAAAGGCTTCGCCTTTGCGCGGGGATGACGGCAGTGCGTGCGGAGACGTCATAGCGGTCGGGCTACAGCCCCAGATACGCCTTGCGCACGTCGGGATTGCCGGTGATCTCGGCCGCGGTGCCCTGCATCAGCACGCGGCCGGTCTGCAGGATGTAGGCACGGTCGGCGATCTCCAGGCATTCGGCCATGCGCTGCTCGACGATCAGGACCGTCATGCCGGCGTCGCGGATGCGCTTCACGGCCTGGAAGATCTCGTCGACCAGCTTCGGCATAATGCCTTGCGACGGCTCGTCGAGCATCAGAAGCCGCGGCCGCGTCATCAGCGCGCGGCCGATCGCGAGCATCTGTTGCTCGCCGCCGGACAAGGTCTCCGCGCGCTGCTCCAGCCGCTCGCCGAGCCGCGGGAACAGATTGAACACCAGATCGAGCGGCGCATCGCGGTCGGACTGGCTGCGATAGAGATAGCTGCCGAGCCGCAGATTGTCGCGCACCGAGAGTCGCGGAAACAGCCGGCGGTTCTCCGGCACGAAGGCGATGCCGCCGGCGGTGATGACGTGCTGCGGCTGGCCGTCGATGCGCTTGCCGTCGAAGGTGACGGTGCCGGCGCGCGGACGCTCGGCGCCGGCGATCGATTTCAACAGCGTCGACTTGCCGGCGCCATTGGCGCCGGCGACGCAGACGATCTCGCCCTTGGTGACGTCGATCGACACCGAGGAGATCGCAACTAGGCCCTGATAGGCGGTGGTGACTTCACGCACCGACAGCATGACGATCCCCGAGATAGGCAGAAATGACTTCCGGATTGCGGACGACTTCCGTTGGCTTGCCCTCGACCAGCACCTTGCCGAGATTGAGCACGATGGCACGGTCGACCAGCGGCATCACGATTTCCATCACATGCTCGACCATCAGCACGGTGACGCCGGTGGCGCGGACCTTGCGCACCAGCTCGACACCGGTCTGTGCCTCGACCGGCGTCAACCCGGTGAGGACTTCGTCGAGCAGCAGCAGCTTCGGTTCGGTGGCGAGCGCACGGGCGACTTCGAGCCGGCGCTTCTCCGACGGGACGAGGTCGGCGGCAAGCTTGCCGGCGCGCGCCGCAAGGCCGCAAAACTCAAGGACCTCGTAGGCCTTCTGTCGCGCGATCCGCATCTTGGTGTTGCGGATCAGCGCGCCGACGATGACGTTGTCGATCACGGTCATGGTCTCGAAGCTCTTGACCACCTGGAAGGTGCGTCCGACACCGCGCTGGCAGCGCTCGGCGGCCGGCAGCTTGGTCACGTCCTCGCCGTCGAAGATGATCGAGCCTTGGGTGGGCGGCAGCACGCCCGCGATCAGATTGAACAGCGTCGATTTTCCGGCGCCGTTCGGGCCGATCAGGCCGACGATCTCGCCGCGGCCGACCGAGATCGAGACGTCGCTGTTGGCGACGAGGCCGCCGAAGCGCTGCCAGACGCCGCGAGTCTCCAGGAGTGCCGTCATCGCGCGGCCTCCTTGCGCCCGGAGAGCATGCTGAACACGCTGACGAGCCCCTTCGGCAGTGCCAGCGAGATCGCGACGATCAGCGCGCCATAGACGATCAGGTCGACGCCGCGGCCGGAACCGCCGACGAAGGACCGCGTCAGTTCGGTGAGCGGGATCAGGATCACGGCGCCGAGCACCGGCCCCCACAGCGTGCCGATGCCCCCGAGCACTGCGGGCAGCGCCATCAACAGCGAGAACTGGAAGCCCATCACGCTTTCGGGGTCGATATAGGAGACGAACTGAGCGTAGAAGCTGCCGCCGACGGCAACGAGGAAGGCGGAGACCGCCGCCGCGCCCATCTTGGAATTGAACACGACGACGCCGAGGCTCTCGGCAGCATCCGGATTATCCTTCACCGCGCGCCACCAATAGCCCCATTTGGAATCTTCCAGCCACCAGGTGACGAGCCAGGCGATGCAGGCCAGCGCCAGCGCGAAATAGAAGTACGGCAGCTTCGAGCGGGTGAACTGGAATTTCAGCCAGCTGTCGCCGCGCACCGGGATATCGATGCCGAGTGCGGCACCCGCCCAATCCCAGTTCTGGATCAAGAGCAGCGCGATCTCCGCGATCACGATGGTCGCGATCACGAAATAATGCCCGCGCAGGCGGAAGCAGGGATAGCCGAGCGCCATCGCGATCACCGCGGAGATCGCCCCGCCCGCCAGCATGCCGAACCACGGCAGCACACCGAACTTGGTGAACAAGAGTGCGGTGGTGTAGGCGCCGAGCCCGAAATACAGCGCGTGCCCGAGCGAGATCTGTCCGCAATAGCCGGACAGGATGTTCCAGCTCTGCGACAGCGCGGCATACATCAGGGTCAGGACCATGATGTTCTGGACGTAGACGTCCTTGACGAACAGCGGCACCAGCGCGGCGATCACCGCAAGGCAGGCCGCCACGATCAGGTCACGCCTGCGGGGTTGGGCGAAGTGGGTGTCCATCACATCGATCCGAACAGGCCACGCGGGCGGATGAAGACGACCAGGAGATAGACGGCATAGATGCCGACCGATTTCAGCGACGGCGGCAGGATCAGCGCGGTGGTCGCCTCGACCAGACCGACGATGATGCCGCCGGCAAAGGCGCCGAACACGCTGCCGAAGCCGCCGAGCGCCACGGTGACGTAGGCGATCAGCGCAAACGACGCGCCGACGTCGGGATAGATGTAGAAGAAGATCGCCATGATGGCGCCGGCAAGTCCGACCAGCGCTGCACCAAGGCCCCAGCCGAGCGCGAACACCCGGTTCTTGTCGATGCCGACCAGCGCCACCGCGCCGGCGTCCTCGCGTGTCGCCTCGAGCGCGCGGCCGAAATCGGTGCGATTGATGAAGAAGTAGAGCGCGACAAAGGCCGCGATCGACAGCATCGCGCCGATCAGCTGCGGCTCCGGCAGATAGATGCCGCCAATCGAGATCGTCTTGCCGCCGACCCAGGAGTTGGTGACGCTGCGGTAGTCCGGCGTGAAGAAGAACTGGGCAAGGCCCCGCATCACAATCGCAAGGCCGAAGGTGGAGAAGATCTGCACCATGCCGGCATTGGCCTTGGCGCGCATCGCGAAGCGGACCACCAGCAGGTAGACCACCGCGCCGAACACGAACAATGCCGCGGCGACCAAAGGCGCCGCAAGCAAGGGATCGATCGCGAAGAACGCGAACAGGAAGAAGGTCACGTACATCGCGATCATCAGGAACTCGCCGTGCGCGAAGTTCACGACGTCCATCAATCCGAAGATCAATGCGAGGCCAGCGGCGATCAGTCCATAGAGCAGCCCCATCAGGAGGCCGCTCGCCAAACTCTGGATAATGGTCTCGGCTGTCACAGTGAGTGCTCCGTGCCTTCGGGGTGACGGCGCATGCCGCGCGTCATTGCGAGCAAAGCGAAGCAATCCATCGTGCCGCAAGCAGATAGAATGGATTGCTTCGTCGCTGCGCTCCTCGCAATGACGAACGTCTTCAGTCCCGGAATAATCACCGCCGTCTGCCCCCCTCTAGCGTCCGACCGATCAGCTGTTCATCGGCCAGATCGCCTCGGAGACGGCGGCCTGTTCCGGGAAGATCGTCACGAAGTTCTTCGCGGTGTATTGCAGCAGTACCGGATCGGCGAAATTGTTCTGCCCCATCTCGTCGAACTTGACGCGCCGCCACGGCATGATGGTGACGTCGCCGGGCATGTCGGTGGCGACCAGCGCTTCGCGGATCTTCTCGCCGTCGGTCGACTTGGCACGGTTGACGGCATCGGCCATCACGATCAGGCCCATGAACTGGCGCGAGGTGTAATCGTTGAAGTCCTTGCCCGACTTGGCGCGGTACATCTCGTTGATGAGACCGACCATCGGCCGCTTCTGTGCCAGATCGAGCGAGAAGCTGCCGCGCGAGATCACGCCCTCGAGCTTGTCGCCGACCGCGTCATAGGTCGCCTTCTCCGAGAAGCCGGCGTCCTGCGCCATGATGTTCTTCGGCTTGTAGCCGAGCTCGGCCATGGTCTTGACCAAGAGGATCGAGTCGGTGGTGTAGCTCGACGGCATCAGCACGTCGGCGTTCGCCGCCTTGAGCTGCTGCACCTCGGCGGTCAGCGACGGCGAGTTGGCGCGGTACTTGATGTCGGCCACGATCTTGTAGCCACGCTCGCCGGCGAGCTTGGTCTGGGCGTTCGCCGAATCGGTGCCGAAGATGGTGTCCTCGTGGAACAGCGCCAGGGACTCGATCTTCTGGCCCTTCTTCTTCATCGCATCGAAGAAGTCGAACATCGCGGCCGAGAACATCTCGTCATGCGGCGAGGCGCGGAAATAATACTTCAGGCCGCGGCGATGCAGGCTCGGCGAGGAGTTGTCGGCCGAGATGAACGGGACGCCGTAGCGCTCGCAGGTCTGGCTGACGGTGACGGCAACCGCGCTCTGATAGGTGCCGACGACAGCGCAGACCTTCTCCTGGGTGATCAGGCGCTCGGTCTCGGCGCGGCCCTTCTGCGGATCGGCCTGATGGTCGGCGAACACCAGGCGGACCTTGGCGCCGCCGAGGCCGGACAAGCCCTCGCCCTTGGCGAGCGGCAGCGCGAAATCATAGTTCTTGTTGATGATCTCGGCCGCAGTGTTGAAGGCATGCTGCGCGTCGACGCCGATCGCGGCGCTGGAGCCGGACAGCGGATAGATCACGCCGATTGCCACTTCACTCGTTTGCGCGCGCGCGGCCATCGGACCGAGCGCAGCGGCGGCAGTGGCACCCAGCAACACGTTACGGCGAGAGATCGTCATCGAAATTCCCCTTGGTCAGCTTGTTATTATCGATGTGACGCTTGTAGCGCGCAGTAAAGCCTCAATGAATTGCACGAATTGCCTATTCAGAGCACAGCCAGCTGCTTGTTCCTGAGATCGGTCACCAGCATCAGGCCCGGCGAATGCGTGATCGCGAAAGGCAGCTTCGCACTTGCGATCACCGATTGCGGCGTCACGCCACAGGCCCAGAACACCGGGATCTCGTCATCGGCCACCGGCACCGGATCGCCATAGTCGGGCTTGGCGATGTCCTTGATGCCGATTGCATGCGGATGGCCGAGATGGACCGGTGCGCCGTGCACCGACGGGAAACGCGAGGTGATCTGCACCGCGCGGATCGCATCCGCCGGCTTGAACGGGCGCATCGACACCACCATCGGTCCCGCGAACGGCCCCGACGGCTGGCAGGCGATGTTGGTCCGGTACATTGGCACACGCAGGTTGCGTTCGATGTGACGGATCGGCAGCCCGTCCTCCAGCAGCGCCTCCTCGAACGAATAGGAGCAGCCGAGCACGAAGGTGACGAGATCGTCGCGCCAGTATTTGGTGATGTCGGTCGGCTCGTCCGCCACCTCGCCGTCGCGCCAGACCCGGTAGCGCGGCACGTCGGTGCGGATGTCGAGGTCGAGGCCGAGCGCGGGGATCCGGGGATCGCCCACATCCGACATGCCGATGATCGGGCACGGTTTCGGATTGAGCTGGCAGAAGCGATGGAAGGCGCCGGCGAGCTTCTCCGGCAGGATCGCCAGATTGCCCTGGACGAAACCGTTGGCGAGACCGGCCGTGGTGGCCGATGCCATGCCGTTGCGGCTGGCGCGCCGCGCTTCGACGCTCGCCAGCACCGGCTCCCTCTGAGATCGCTGCACTGCCGCAAAAACAGTCATGGGATTCTCCTGCCCATAATCTCGACAAGGACAAACCAACACCAAGCGTGATATAATGTCTAATCGTCCTTTCTAATCAAAATCGATAAATAGGATTTATCGATCGGGGATATGCTTCCAATGACGGACTTCCGCTCGATCGAAACCTTCCTCTGGGTCGTCAAGCTCGGCAGCTTCCGCGGCGCCGCCCAGCGGCTCAACACCACCCAGCCGGCGATCTCCCAGCGCATCGCCCAGTTGGAGCGCGAGATGGGCGTCAAGCTGTTGAACCGGGATCACCGGGTGGCCTCGCCGACGCCGAGCGGACGGCTGATGATGACCTACGCCGAAAAGCTGATCGGCCTGCGTTCGGAGATGATGGCGGAGGTCGGCGACCGCTCGGCGATGCGCGGCGCGCTGCGGCTCGGTGTCGCGGAGACCATCGTGCACACCTGGCTGCCGCGGCTGGTCAAGAGCGTCAACGAGATCTACCCGAACCTGTCGCTGGAGATCGAGGTCGACATCACGCCGAACCTGACCCCGCGACTGCTGGCGCAGGAGATCGAGCTCGCCTTCGTGCTCGGACCGGTCTCGGCATCCGGCGCGCACAATCATGTGCTGTGCGATTACCCGATCGGTTTCCTGGCGAGCCCGTCGCTCGGCCTCGGCCCCGGCCCGGTGGCGCGGCGGGATCTGGCGCGGTTTCCGATCATCACGTTTCCGCGCAAGACCCAGCCCTATGAGACCGTGCGCGCGCTGTTCAATGCCCCCGATCTGCCGCCGATCCGGCTGCATGCCTCGACCTCGCTCGCGACCGTGATCCACATGGCCAATGAAGGCCTTGGCATTGCCGTCATTCCATCGGCGATCGTCGAGAACGAGCTCGCCGACGGCCGCTTGCAATTGCTCGATACCGACCTCAAGCTGCCGCCCCTCACCTTCACCGCGAGCTGGCTCGCCTCCCCCGATGCGGTCGCCATCGAGCGTGTCGCCCATCTCGCCAGGCAGATCGCGCAGGCGAGCGTGGCGGTTGACGCGATGGAAGCGGCGCGCCATTGAACGAGTGCCGGATAATCAAATGTCATTCCGGAATGGTCCGAAGGACCAGACCCGGAATCTCGAGATTCCGGGTTCGATGCTGGCGCATCGCCCCGGAATGACCGAATAAAAATGGACTGACGACATGAGCCGAGCCGCCACCAACCTGCAGATCGATTCCGCCCGCCTCTGGGGCACCATCCACGAAACCGCGCAGTTCGGCGCAACGCCAAAGGGCGGCGTGCGGCGGCTGACCCTCGGCGCCGAAGACAAGCAGGTGCGCGACTGGTTCCGCAAGGCCTGCGAGAGCGCCGGCCTCGAGGTGCAGGTCGACGCGCTCGGCTCGATGTTCGGGTTGCGCAAAGGGCGGGATATGTCGAAGCCGCCGATCGGCGTCGGCTCGCATCTCGACACCCAGCCGACCGGCGGCAAATATGACGGCATCCTCGGCACGCTGGCCGGGCTCGAACTGGTGCGCACGCTCAACGATGCCGGGATCGAGACCGAGCTGCCGATCTGCATCTGCAACTGGACCAACGAAGAAGGCTCGCGCTTTGCGCCGGCGATGATGGCCTCGGCCGCCTATGTCGGCGATTTCACCACCGACGACATTCTGTCGCGCAAGGATGCCGAGGGCGTCACGGTGGCGCAGGCGCTGGACTCGATCGGTTATCGCGGCAATGCCCCGGTCGGGCGGCAGAAGTTCACCAGCTTCGTCGAGTTGCACATCGAGCAGGGCCCGATCCTGGAGGCCGAAGGCAAGACCATCGGCGTGGTCGATTCCGGCCAGGGCGTGCTGTGGTACGACGGCAAGATCGTGGGCTTCGAGAGCCATGCCGGCTCGACCCCGATGCCGCTGCGCCGCGATGCGCTGGCGACGCTGTCGGAGATCGTGCTGGCGATGGAAAGCATCGCAAAGAAACATGGCCCGAAGGCGGTCGGCACCATCGGCGAGGCGGTGATCGCAAGCCCCTCGCGCAACGTCATCCCCGGCGAGATCGCCTTCACGGTGGATTGCCGCAGCGCCGATGCTGCGATCATGGACGCGCTGGATCGCGATCTCCGGGCTGCGGTCACCGAGATCGCAGCAAAGCGCAAGGTCGAGGTTCAGCTTGATCTCGTCTGGCGCAAGGCGCCGACACATTTCGACCCGAAGCTGGTCGACGCCGTGGAGAACGCGGCCCAGCAGCTCGGCTATTCGCACCGCCGCATCACCTCCGGCGCCGGCCACGACGCCTGCAACCTCAACACGGTGATGCCGGCGGCGATGGTGTTCGTGCCCTGCAAGGACGGCATCAGCCATAACGAGCTGGAAGACGCCACGCAGACCGATTGCGCCGCCGGCGCCAACGTCCTGATGCATACGGTGCTGGCGCTCGCCGGCGTCGCATCCTGATCATCCCTTCTTCCTTCAATGGAGGCTTTCGTGCGCGCAGTGTTTGTCGACGCCAATGAATCGCTCGCTGTCATCACGGAGCGGCTGGAAAAGCCCGGCGATCCCAAGATGCGGATCAACCGCAACCCGGACATCAAGTCCGAGGACTATCCGGCGGTGCTCGACGGCGCCGAGATCGCGGTCGTCGATCACACCGCGCTGCCGACCGACATCGCGAAAAAGTGCGCCGGCCTGAAGCACGTCGTGTTCCTCGGCACCGGCGCGCGCAGCTATATGAATCCGGAAGAGCTCGCGGAGCTCGGCATCTCCGTGCATCTGATCAAGGGTTATGGCGACACCGCGGTTGCGGAATCCGCGATCGCGCTGATGTGGTCGTCGGCGCGGGTGATCGCGCAGATGGACCGCGAGATGCGCGCCGGCAACTGGCTGCGCGAGGACGGCATGCAGCTCACCGGCAAGACGCTCGGCCTGGTCGGCTTCGGCGGCATCGCCGCCGAGGTCGCCCGCATCGCGCTCGGCAGCGGCATGAAGGTGATCGCCTGGAACCGGTCGCCGAAGAGCCATCCGGGCGTCGAATTCACCGAGCTCGACACCGTGCTGGCAAACAGCGACGTGGTCTCGCTCCATCTGCTCTTGAACGACGAGACCCGCGGGATGATCACGCGCGAGAAGATCGCCAAGATGAAGAAGGGCGTGGTGCTGATCAACACCGCCCGCGGCGCCATCGTCGATGAGCAGGCGATGATCGATGCGCTCAACTCCGGCCACATCCGCCACGCCGGCCTCGACGTCTACAACATCGAGCCGCTGCCGAAGGATCACCCGCTGACGAAGATCCCGAACGTGACGCTGTCGGCGCATTCCGCGTTCCGCACGCCCGAAGCGAGCGAGAACCTGATCCATGCGGCATGGGAGCATTGCCGCAGGATCGTGAAGCAATAATTATCGGCGTCGTCCTGGACAAGCGAGCGTAGCGAGCGCAATCCAGGACCCATTACCGCCGGCCTGTGTCATCGCGCAGGGCGGTGGTCAGACCTATCAAGCCAACAAGCACTCGGGGTAATGGGTCCTGGCTTTCGCCAGGACGACCCGTGGTTGACAACGCAGCCTACTCCACCATCTCCGCCACGGCCTTGCCGCACGCCGTGGTGTCGGCGTTGCCGCCGAGATCACGCGTGCGCAGCGTGCGTTCGCCGAGCGTGCGCTCGATCGCGCCGACGATCGCGGCTGCCGCCTGCTTCTCGCCGAGATGCTCCAGCATCATCGCGCCCGACCAGATCATGCCGATCGGGTTGGCGATGCCCTGCCCCGCGATATCAGGCGCCGAGCCGTGCACCGGCTCGAACACTGACGGGAAATTGCCTTCCGGATTGATGTTGCCCGACGGCGCGATGCCGATCGTGCCAGTGCAGGCCGGACCGAGGTCGGAGAGAATGTCCCCGAACAGATTGGAGCCGACCACGACGTCGAACCAGTCCGGATGCAGCACGAAGTTCGCGGTGAGAATGTCGATGTGGTATTTGTCCCACTTCACGCCGGGATACTTCTTGGCCATCGCCTCCACGCGCTCGTCCCAATAGGGCATGGTGATGGAGATGCCGTTCGACTTGGTCGCCGAAGTCAGATGCTTCTTCGGCCGCGACTGCGCCAGATCGAACGCGAATTTCAGGATGCGGTCGACGCCGATGCGGGTCATCACGGTCTGCTGCGTGACGAATTCGCGGTCGGTATCCGGGAACATGCGGCCGCCGACCGAGGAATATTCGCCTTCGGTGTTCTCGCGCACCACCCAGAAGTCGATATCGCCGGGCTTGCGGTTTGCCAGCGGCGACGGCACGCCGGGCATCAACCGCACCGGGCGCAGGTTGACGTACTGGTCGAATTCACGGCGGAACTTGATCAGCGAACCCCACAGCGAAATGTGATCCGGGATCTTGGCCGGCCAGCCGACCGCGCCGAAATAGATCGCGTCATGCTTACCGATCTGGTCCTTCCAGTCGGCCGGCATCATCTCGCCGTGCTTCTCGTAATAGTCGTAGGAGGCGAAGTCGAAATGGTCGAACTTCACGTCGACGCCGTGTTTCTTCGCCGCCGCCTCGATGACGCGCAGGCCCTCCGGCATCACTTCCTTGCCGATGCCGTCACCGGGAATGACTGCAATCCGATACTGCTTTTTGCTGCTCATCGAGAACACCCTTGTGATTTGCCCGGCCGGCAATGCCGCCTATCCTGATGGTCCTGCAATGGACCAAACTTCGCGCGAGCGCAACGCTGCAGTGCAGTGTTGACCGCGGCGCGACCCTGCCCCACCAATTTCGCTGACATCCATTCCTCATACCAAAGCGAGACATCCCATGGATCTGCATCTGCGCGGCAAACGTGTCCTGATCACCGGCGCCTCCAAGGGCATTGGCGCGGCCGCCGCCGAAGCCTTTGCCGAGGAAGGTGCCAATTTGCTGCTCGCCGCCCGCAACGGCGAGCAATTGAAGGCACTGGCCGAGCGGCTGCGCTCCGCGCACCAGATCGATGCCGCGATCAGCGTCGTCGACCTGCGCAAATCCGAAGATCTTGCGCGATTGGCCAAGGAGGCCGCCGACATCGACATCCTCGTCAATAACGCCGGCGACATCCCCGGCGGCTCGATCGACAAGATCGACGAGGCGACCTGGCGGCACGCCTGGGAGCTCAAGGTGTTCGGCTATGTCAATCTGACGCGCGCGGTCTACGCCCAGATGAAGGCGCGCGGCGGCGGCGTGATCGTCAACGACATCGGCGCAGCCGGCGAGAAGTTCGACGCCAATTACATCTGCGGCAGCGCCGGCAATGCGGCGCTGATGTCGTTCACCCGCGCACTCGGCGGCAAGAGCCTCGCCGACAACATCCGCGTCGTCGGCATCAACCCCGGCCCGGTCGGCACCGACCGCCACGTCACGCTGCTCAAGACCCGCGCCAAGAGCCAGTTCGGCGACGAGAACCGCTACAAGGAGTTCCAGAAGGGCCTCCCGCTCGGCCGCCCCGCGCACGCGCGCGAGATCGGCGACCTTATGGCGTTCCTTGCGTCAGATCGCGCCGGCTATACGTCGGGCGTGATCTACACGGTCGATGGCGGGCTGACGTCGGGGTGGGGTTAGTTCCCACCACGTCATTGCGAGCGAAGCGAAGCAATCCATGCGTCGGCATATGCGGAGCGATGGATTGCTTCGTCGCTTCGCTCCTCGCAATGACGGCCTAGTCGGCCGTCCGTTCGAACAACTGCCGGATCAGCGTGGTGACGCGCCCCTGCGGCGCCAGCATCTGGTTCATGATCGAGAAATGATCGGCTCCCGCGATCTCCTCATAGGTCACCGGCAAGCCGTAACGGGCGCGATGGCCGGCGAAATCGGCGGTCTGCTTGCGCAGCAGCGGCAGTTCGGCGCTGCCGACCACGAGCGACAGCGGCTTTGCCGTGCCGCCTTCCTGCATCGTGGGCGAATTGCGCCGTGAAGAGGCTTCGTCGAGCCTCAGCTTCTCGTTGAGGTAGGAATGCCTGATCGGCTCGAGGTCATAGATGCCGGAGATCGCCATGCCGGCCCGGACATGGGCGTTCGACAACGCCATTGACGTCAGATGTCCGCCGGCCGACCAGCCCGACACGACAATGCCTTCGGCAGCGGCGCCGAGCGCGGGTAACTGCCCGGCCAGAAAATCGATGCTGGCGTGAATTTCGGCGACGATGTCATCGAGCGTCGCATCCGGCGCCAGCGTGTAGCCGATCAGGGCCACATTGATGCCGTGCGACATCGGCCCCTCGGCAAAGAGCGTGAACACCTCCTTGGCGCGGGTTTGCCAATAGCCGCCGTGGATGAACAGCAAGGTCGGCGCGCCGTCGCGGGCTTTAAGGAAATCGATCCGGTTGCGTTCACGCGGACCGTACCGGAGGTCGAGATGGTCGGGATGCTTCCGCCGCGTCGCCGCGGAGCGCTGCTCCCAGCCGGCGGCGATCTCGGCGCTGCCCTTGACGGCAACGCCATTGTTCAAGCCGAGGTCCCGCTCCTGCTGGCTCATCGCGCGCCAGTCCAGCGCGGAAAACAACGCTGCCATCCCTGCCTCTTCGGTTCTCGTCGCATTGCCACGACGGCAGGAAATGTTCTACAGCACAAGGAAACAGAAGACATAGGAGCAACGGTGCATGGCTGATCAGGGCTTGGTGAAGGAAACGGCGTGTGCCGTCGTCGAGAAACTGAAAGCCGGCGACGTCACGCCGCTCGACCTGCTCGATGTGCTGGAAAAGCGCATCGCCGAGGTCGACGGCAAGGTCAACGCGCTGCCGACGCTCTGCTTCGACCGCGGCCGCACCCATGCCAAGGCCCTGATGCAGAAGCCGGCCAGCGAGCGCGGCCTGCTTGCGGGCCTTCCCGTTCCGATCAAGGACCTCACCGCCGTCTCCGGCGTGCTCACCACGCAGGGCTCGCCGATCTTCAAGGACAATGTCCCCGCGAAGTCAGACATCCTGGTCGAGCGCCTCGAACAGAACGGCGGCGTGATCTACGCCAAATCGAACACGCCGGAATTCGGCGCCGGCGCCAACACCTTCAACGAGGTGTTCGGCCCGACCCGCAATCCCTGGGACACATCGCGCTCCGCCGCCGGCTCCTCCGGCGGCGCCGCGGCGGCGCTGGCCAGCGGCACCGCGTGGCTCGCGCACGGCTCCGACATGGGCGGCAGCTTGCGCAACCCGGCGAGCTTCTGCGGCGTCGTCGGCCTCCGGCCGTCGATCGGCCGCGTCGCACAGACGCCGAAATTCGGCGTCGACCGCACGCTCGGCCAGCAGGGACCGATGGCGCGCAATGTCGAGGACCTCGCGCTGCTGCTCGACGCGATGAGCGGCGAGCATCCTGCCGATCCGCTGTCGCTGCCGGTGCTGCCGACATCGTTCCTGTCGGCGACGCGGTCGGGCAGCAAGCCGAAGCGCATCGCCTATTCGCCCGATCTCGGCATCACGCCTGTCGATCCCGAGGTCAAGGCGGTGACCCGCAAGGCCGCGGAGCGTTTCGCGGAAGCCGGCGCGATCGTCGAGGAGGCGCATCCCGACTTCCGCGAGGCCCATGAATGCTTCCACGTGCTGCGCGCGTTCGATTTCGCGATCAGCAAGGCCGAATTGCTGCGCACCAAGCGCGACCTGCTCAAGCCCGAAGTGATCTGGAACATCGAGGAAGGGCTGAAGCTCACCGTCGAGAAGCTCGAACGCGCCGAGGCGCAGCGCGTCGCGATCACCGCGCGTGCGCTCGAGTTCTTCGAGCGATACGACCTGCTGCTGGCGCCCGCGACCATCGTGCCACCATTCCCGGTCGAGAACCGCTATGTCGACGAATGCGACGGCAAGAAGTTCGACAATTACGTCGAATGGCTCGGCATCGTCTACGCGATCACGCTGGCCTGCTGCCCGGCGCTGTCGCTGCCCTGCGGCTTCACCGCGTCTGGCCTGCCGGTCGGCCTGCAGATGATCGCCAAGCCCCGCGCCGAGGCGCAGCTTCTGGCCGGCGCGAAAGTGCTGGAGGACATTCTGGGCGTGCGCGGCACCACCCCGATCGATCCGCGCGCGCCGAGATCCTAACCCTCATGGTGGAGAGCGTGGGCAACGCCCTCCACTTCGTCATTGCGAGCCAACGGGTCGCGCGAACGCGCGCCCGATGACAGGCTCCGCGAAGCAATCCATTGTCATCGAGCGCGCAGAGCGATGGATTGCTTCGTCGCGTCGCTCCTCGCAATGACGGGGCTACCTATCTCCATGGGACGAAGGCATAGACTGCAGACGATCTGCTCTACGCTTTTTCTTCCGTCGCATGCAGCGCGGCGGTGAGCGCGAGCTTGGTCTGCTCGACGATCTCGTCCATCAGTTCCTCGCGGCTGATCTGGCCGACCTCGCCGGTGAGCAGGCCCTGCTCGGCAAGCATCACGATGCCGTGCAGCCCGGCCCAGATCTTCAGCGCCTGCCGCTCGCGCAACAGCCCGACGGCCGGCGCCTCGAACGACTCGATCAGCAGCGCCAGCGTTTCCATCGCCGCGACGTGCAGCTCGCTGCCGAGAGGCGCGCAGGCCATGGTTCTGGACGCGAACATCAAGCGGTAGATGCCGTGGCGCTCGAGCCCGAAGGCCAGCGCAGCCTGGGCAAAGCGCGACAGTTTCGAGGCGTTGCCGGGCTGCGCGATCGCCTCGCGCATGATCACGTTGAACTGCCGGAACGCTTCCGCGGTCACCGCCTCCAGCAGCGCTTCGCGGTCAGCGAAATGCCGATACGGCGCCGGTTGCGAGACGCCGAGCTGCTTGGCCAGCGCCTTGATGCTGATCGCTTCGGGGCCACCGAGCTCGACCTCGCGCAGCGCGGCCTGGATCAGCGCCTCCCGGAGGTCGCCATGGTGGTAGGTTTTGAACGACTTACGAACGATTTGTCCCATCGAGATGCTGATCACCGGTCGGCCAAGCTAAAGCGGATACGCCACAATAGCGACATCGGGCGTTCAGGTCACTTCCATCCGCGGACGAGACGTCCATTGGCAATTAACCGCGAAATCGGCAAGCGCGTCCATTAGAAAGTCTATCAAGATCACCCGGGGACTCCGACTTGCTTAACGGGTTCCCAGCCGGGGTCCAGGCGGCCGAAGGGCTCGGGATTCCGCACGCGAGACGGCCATCATGCCCGGCCGCCTGCGACGATACGGATCGTAACCGTAGGGTCGCGGGGCCAGCACGGGCACCAGGGCCGAGGAGCGCGCAGGGGCAGCGCACTCCTCGCTCCAACGTCGTCAGGCGTTGGCGCCGCCATCGACCGTGAGACCGGCGCCATTGATCGAGCCGGCTTCGGGACCGGCGACAAACGCGACCAGGGCAGCGACGTCATCGGCCTTGCCGTAGCGCTTGATCGCCATGCGCGCGCGCTGCGCCTCGGCCTGCTCGCCATCGGCCGGGTTCATGTCGGTGTTGGTGGAGCCGGGATGGACGATATTGACCGTGATGCCACGGCCGCCGAGGTCGCGGGCCAGGCCCTGGGTCCAGGCAATCAACGCCGACTTGCTCATCGAATAGAGGCTCATGCCGGCATCGGGCACCCGGCTGGCGAGGTTGCTGCCGATATTGATGATGCGGCCGCCCTCGCCCATGTGGGCGACCGCGGCCTGCGATGCGACCACCACCGCCCGCACGTTCACGGCCAGCGTAGCATCGATATCTTCCAGCGTGACCGCATCGATCGAACCGCCGCCGCGGAAGATGCCGGCATTGTTGACCAGGATATCCAGGCCGCCGAACGCCTTGGCGGCTGCGTTGACCGCACCGCGCACGGCGCTGGCGTCCGCGCTGTCCGCCTGCAGCGCCAGCGCACGGCGGCCCTGTTTCCTGATCTCAGCTCCAATGGCTTCCGCGCGATCGGCCGAGCGTTCATAGGTGATGGCGACGTCGGCGCCTTCGGCGGCAAGCCGCCTGGCGATGGCTGCACCGATGCCGCGGCTGCCGCCGGTGACGAGGGCGCGTTTTCCCTGCAGGGACTGGGTCATGTTCGGCTCATTTTGTTGGTGGCGATATATCTGTAACGATCGACACAGAATTAGGAAGCTTGCGCCGGCACGTCAAGTGAATTATTTAGTGATCGACACAGAAATGGACGAACCAATGGCTGAGCGTGGCCGCCCCCGGAATTTCGATAAGGACGCCGCTCTGGCGCGCGCGATGGAGGTATTCTGGCTGAGGGGCTATGAGGGCGCCTCGATGGCTGACCTCACCTCGGCGATGGGTATCGCCTCGCCCAGCCTGTACGCTGCCTTCGGCAGCAAGGAGGACCTGTTCCGCAAGGCGCTCGACTATTACGTGGCGAGCGAAGGTGGACTGATCTGGGGTGCGGTGGCAGAGACGCACACCGCCTATCAGGCCGTGGAAACCTTCCTGATGCAGACCGCGCGCGTCTTCACCCGCCGCTCACGCCCGCCCGGTTGCCTGGTGGTATTGTCGGCGCTGCATCCGAACGAACATTCCGAGACCGTGCGGCGCGAACTCGTGCAGCGGCGCGCGCAGGCGGTGACCGAGCTGCGCGAACGTCTGCGCCAGGGCGTCGAGCGTCGCGAGATCTCGCCCGCGGCCGACCTGGACGCGATCGCCCAATACTACATCACGGTGCAGCAGGGCATGTCGATCCAGGCGCGCGACGGCGCCACCCGCAAGCAGCTCGAGCAGATCGCAGCAGCCGCCCTCGCCGCCTGGGGCCCGCTCACCGCGCCGACGGCGCGCAAGCATTAAGGGAGCGCGTCTCCCGGGAGTGCATCGGCTCGGTCAGCGCTCATCCGGGTCTCTCGCGAGCTACATCCAGCCGGCTTCGGAAAGAAATCCCGGAACCTGATCGAGTGCGGCGGCAACCTTGTTCGGGGAGTAGTCCGGCAACGGCTGACGGCCCGTGCCGCGGTCGATCCAGATCGCCCGGAAGCCGAGATCGCGGGCCGCGGCGAGGTCGAGATGCGGGCTGGCCCAGATATGGACGAGCTGCGGCTTGTCGATTCCGATCGACGCCCAGGCATATTCGAATGTTTCGCGGGATGGCTTGTAGGCGCGGGCCTGCTGCGCAGTGATCACCCGATCGATGTGCCCGCCAAGCTGCGCGACGTTCCCGGCGATGATCGCATCGTCGGTGTTCGAGATGATCGCCAGCTTGAAACCCGCGGCCTTCAGACGGCCGAGCGTGGCGACGACTTCCGGAAAGGGCGGCATCTTGCCGATCGACGAGGTCAGGATCTCCGCATCGTTCGGATCCGAGGGCAGTGACAACTCGGTCATGGCGGCTTCGAGCGCCCTCGCCGTCACCTCCCTGAACGACAGATGCGGGCGGCTCCGCTCGAGGGCATGTTCGTGGCGATCAAACACCGCGATGAACGCACGCGGCTCGATCCGCGATCCGGAGCGGGCCAGAATTCGATTGGTCGCCGCGATCAAGCCCTCATCCCATTGGATCAACGTCCCATAGCAATCGAACGTCAGCCAGTCCGGACGCGGGCCAATGAGTGTCATCGCAAATCCCCTCCACCCTTCCGGGGAAGGTTGGCGATTCCTCACGTCATTTGGAAATTAAATTCCTCAATGACTTCGATCGAATATCCAAATGATGAGACCCAGCGGTGGGACGCGCGCAGTTTTCGCTTGACGCGCGAGCACGACGATAATGTAATATGCTATAACTTGGCGAGCCGGCTAAAGGGCCGGCCGCCCAAGCAAGCTGGACTTGCATAAACTAAGATGAGGAACCCGGCGCGCTCCACCTGTGCGCCAGAGCCGAGGGAGAGTGCTTGCATGTCCAAGCTCAAAATCCGCGTCGACCAGGACAAATGCCAGGGTCACGCCCGCTGCAAATCGCTCGCCCCCGAACTGTTCGAGCTCGACGAATTCGGCAACGCCCACGAAGTCGGCGACGGGACCGTTCCGGCCGGGCTCGAGGACAAGGCCTGGCTCGCGCAGACCAACTGCCCGGAAATCGCGATCGAAGTCACCGAGGAATAGCAGCCCGCAGGGATGGCCGCGTGCCTCCCGTTGAGCCGACCAGCATTTGATCGAACGAGAAGGAAACGAGCCGATGTCCGATTCCCCGTCCGCAAGCTTTCTGCCCGAGCATCCCCCGGTCACCGATTGGGTCCATGATTTCGACCATACCGATCCGGTCTGGACCGACGACCCGTTCCCGATCTGGGAGACGCTGCGCGCGGCCTCGCCGGTCGTGCATACCGAGCGCTTCCTCGGCTGCTACATGCCGACCACCTATCAGGCGGTGAAGGAGATCGCTTACGACACCGAGCACTTCTCCTCGCGCCGAGTCATCGTGCGCGATGTCCGCCCGGAGATCTCGGCCCGCGCGCCGCCGATCACCTCCGATCCGCCGGAGCACAAGCCCGCCAAGCAGGTGCTGCTGCCGCCGTTCACGCCGGACGCGATGAAGCGGCTGGAGCCGCGGGTGCGCGCGATCTGCAACGAGCTGATCGACGAATTCATCGCCGATGGCCATTGCGACGCCGCGGCGCGCTACACCAAGCACATCCCGGTGCGCGCCATCGCGCACATGCTCGGCATCCCCGAGAAGGACGGCGACCTCTTCATTAAATGGATCCACCAGATCCTCGAGCTCGGCATCAAGGACGAGAACGAGATGATGAGCGGCGTGCGCGAGATGACCGGCTACTTCATGGCCCATCTCGAGCAGCGCAAGCTTGAGCCGGGCGACGATCTGATCTCGCAGCTCTTGCGGGCCAAGGGCCCCGGCGGCCAGCCGCTGACCGACGAGCACGTGCTCGGCTCGCTGCGGCTGCTTTTGATCGCCGGCATCGACACCACCTGGAGCGCGCTCGGCTCCTCGCTCTGGCACCTCGCCAAAACGCCCGCCGATCGCGAGCGCCTGGTCGCGGAGCCGGCGCTGATCCCGACCGCGATTGAGGAATTCCTGCGCGCCTATTCGCCGGTGACGATGGCCCGCGAGGTGATGAAGGAAACCACGATCTCCGGCTGCCCGGTCAAGGCCGGCAACATGGTGCTGCTGTCCTTCCCCGCGGCCAACCGCGACCCCGCCATGTTCCCCGATGCGGACAAGGTGGTGATCGACCGCAAGGAGAACCGCCACGCCGCTTTCGGCCTCGGTATCCACCGCTGCGTCGGTTCCAACCTGGCGCGGATGGAGATGCAGGTGGCGATCGAGGAATGGCTGAAGCGGATTCCGGATTTCCGCCTCGACCCGGCCGGCAAGGTGACTTGGTCCGAAGGCACGGTGCGCGGCCCGCGTCAACTGCCCGTTCTGTTCGGCAAGAACGCCTAAAGGAACAGGACAGCAGTTACATCGCACCACGCAAATGCGATAGGTTGCCCCGGAATCGCGCCAGAGAATCCGGGGAGGCCTGCCAATGTCCGAACAAACCGCTCAATCCGCGAGCGACCATCTCGACATCCATGACGTCGAGCGGCGGGTCAAGGCGATCTTCATCGGCTCGGTCGGCAATCTCGTCGAATGGTACGATTTCTACGCCTACACCGCGTTCGCACTGTATTTCGCGCCGGCGTTCTTCCCGCACAGCGATCCGGTGGTGCAGCAGCTCAATGCCGCCGTGCTGTTTGCCGCGACCTTCCTGATGCGCCCGCTCGGCGGCTGGCTGTTCGGCTACATCGCCGACCGCTACGGCCGGCGGCTGTCGCTGACGCTCTCGGTGGTCTGCATGTGCTTCGGCTCGCTGATCATCGCGGTGACGCCGACCTATGCCACGATCGGCATTGCCGCACCGGCGATCCTGGCGCTCGCCCGCATCATCGAGGGCCTGAGCCTCGGCGGCGAATACGGCGCCAGCGCCACTTATCTCAGCGAGGTCGCCGACGCCAAGCATCGCGGCTTCTATTCTAGCTTCCAGTACGTCACGCTGATCGGCGGCCAGCTCACCGCGATCATCGTGCTGCTGTTGCTGCAGAAGGTGTTCCTGACGCCGGACGAGCTGAAGGCCTGGGGCTGGCGGATTCCGTTCGTGATCGGCGCTATGCTCGCGATCTTCGCGGCGGTGATGCGGCGCGGCCTGCACGAGACCGAGGCGTTCGAGGAGGCCAAGAAGCTCTCCAAGCCGACCGGCTCGATCGTCGGCCTCCTGAACTATCCCCGCGAATTGCTGCTGGTGGTTGGCCTCACCGCCGGCGGCACCGCGGCGTTCTATACCTTCACCACCTACATGCAGACCTTCGTGAAACTGTCGGTCGGCCTCACCGAGGACCAGACCACTTTCGTGATCTTCGGCTCGCTGATCTTCGCGACCTTCCTGCAGCCGATCTATGGCGCGCTGTCCGACCGGATCGGCCGCAAGCCGCTGCTGATCTTTTTCGGCGTCGTCGGCACGCTGGCGACGATCCCGATCCTGACCGCCCTGAAGGAGACCAAATCGCCCTTCATCGCCTTCCTCCTGATCTGCAGCGCCTGGATCTTCGTCGCCGGTTACACCTCGATCAATGCGATCGTGAAGGCTGAGCTGTTCCCGACCAATGTCCGTGCGCTCGGTGTCGGCCTGCCCTACGCCATCACGGTGTCGATCTTCGGCGGCACCGCGCCTGCGGTCGCGCTCTATTTCAAGAGCATCGGGCATGAGGACTGGTTCTACTATTATCTCAGCGGCATGATCTTCCTCTCGCTCCTGATCTATTCGACCATGCGCGACACCAAGCACGATTCCGCGATGCATCGCCACGAATGATGACGCCACGCCGATGATCGACGACGCCGAGCCGCCCGAGAGCAAGCTGACGCGCAGCAAGCAGCGCTGGGCGCGCGAGGGCAAATTCCTCACCGGCAGGATCACCCGGCCGGACGAGCAGCGCCTGCCGCCGGGACAGCATCTGACGGCCGACTGGCCTGTGCTCGATCTCGGATTGATGCCGAACGTGACGCGGGAGCGCTGGCGGCTCGACGTCTACGGCGCGGTCGAGCAGACGATCTACTGGACCTGGCCGCAATTCGCGGCGCAGCCGCAGACCCAATTCGTCTCCGACATCCACTGCGTCACCACCTGGTCGCGCTACGACAATCAATGGGAGGGGCTTTCGACCCGCGACCTGCTCGCCGCCTGCCGGCCGCGCGATGACGCACGCTTCGTCGCGCTGCATTCGTATGACGGTTATACGACGAACCTGGCGCTCGAGGATTTCGCTGCCGAGGACGCGCTGCTCGCCCATAGCTGGTCGGGCAAGCCGCTGGAGCAGGAGCATGGCGGCCCGGTGCGGCTGGTGGTGCCGCATCTCTATTTCTGGAAGAGCGCGAAGTGGCTGCAGCGCATCGAATTCCTGACCGAAGATGCGCCCGGCTTCTGGGAGGTGCGCGGCTATCACAATCGCGGTGATCCCTGGGCCGAACAGCGCTATTCTGGCGACTGACACCCAACACAATGATGGAGCCTGCCCGTGCCGCATGAACGCTTTCAATTCACCGGTGTGGGCGGCCATCAGCTTGCCGCAGCACTTGATACGCCTGATGGCCCGATCAAGGCCTATGCGCTGTTCGCGCACTGCTTCACCTGCGGCAAGGACGTGCTGGCGGCCAAGCGCATCGCGGTCGCGCTGGCCGCCAAGGGCATCGCCACGCTGCGGTTCGACTTCACCGGCCTCGGCTCGAGCGAGGGCGATTTCGCCAATTCGACGTTCACATCGAACGTCGCCGATCTCGTCCGCGCCGCCGACCATCTGCGCGAGACGCGCGAGGCGCCCGCGATCCTGATCGGTCACAGCCTCGGCGGCGCCGCGATCCTCGCGGCCGCAGGCCGGATTCCCGAGGCGAAGGCGGTCACGACTATCGCCGCGCCGTCCGATCCCGTCCATGTCACGCATTTCTTCAAGGACCGGATCGAGGACATCCGCGCGCAGGGTGAAGGCGAAGTGTCGCTCGCCGGCCGCCCGTTCCGCATCAAGCGCGAATTCCTCGACGACGTCGCGGAGCAGAATTTGATGGCGCAGGTCAAGCAGCTGCACAAGGCGCTGCTGGTCATCCACTCGCCGACCGACGACACCGTCGGCATCGACAACGCCACCAATATCTTCATTGCGGCCAAGCACCCCAAGAGCTTCGTCTCGCTTGCCGGTGCCGATCATCTGCTGAGCGGCAAGCAGGATGCCGCCTATGTCGCCGACGTGATCGGCGCCTGGGCCGAGCGCTACGTCGACCTCGCGCCGCAGCCTGTGGCCGACGCCGGCAGCGCGCCGCGCAACCTCGTGGTGCAGGAGACCCGCAACGGCAAGTTCCAGCAGATCGTCACTACCGGGCCGCACCGGCTGATCGCCGACGAACCGGTCAGCGTTGGCGGTAATGACACCGGCCCCGGGCCGTACGATTTCCTGCTCACGGGTCTCGGCGCCTGCACCTCGATGACGATGCGGATGTATGCCGACCGCAAGTCGCTGCCGGTCGATCGCATCACCGTAACGCTTCAGCACAACAAGATTTATGCGAAGGATTGCGAGGAGTGCGAGACGCGCGAGGGCATGCTCGACCAGATCGATCGCGTCATCAGGATCGAGGGCGACCTCGATGCTGACCAGCGCAAGCGGCTGATGGAGATCGCCGACAAGTGCCCGGTGCACAAGACGCTGACGTCGGAGGTGCGGATCGTCACCAAGGCGGCGGAGTAAGGGGCGCACTGAAAATATCGAAAACAACCCCATGCACAGTAGCCGGCGGCCAGCGGCGTTCGACAAGGCGACTTGACATGTCGGGCAACTCGGGGGTATTCTTCTATTATTCCGAAATCATGCATGCCTCTCTACCCACGCGCCGGGCGCTTGCCGGTCAGGCAGTTCGCCATGATGCGGACCGCGGCGCCGATCTCGTTCTCGCGCCAGGCGGCGAAGCCGAGCAACAGGCCGTGGTCGTGCGGCCGCTCCAGTGCGAGGCTCGACAGCGCGCGCACCTCGACCCCGGCGGCGACCAGTCGCGCCACGGCGCTCCGGTCCGGGGCGCCATCCCTGAAACGCGCGATCAGCTGCATGCCGCCCGGCGGGACCTCGGCCGTGAGCACTGGTTCGAGGTGCCGCGCCAGAGCCGTGGCTAAGTGGTCCCGGCGCGCGCGATAGATGCGCCGCATCCGCCTGACATGCGCCAGGAAGTGCCCGTCGCCCATGAAGCCGGCCAGCGCCTCCTGGACGTGCACGGAGGCCATCAGCCCGAGGTGGCGCTGCGCGATCTCCATCGTCCGCGCCAGTTGTGGCGGCACCACCAGATAACCGATGCGGATATCGGCGGTCGTCGCCTTGGCGAAGGTGCCGAGATAGAGCACGCGTCCCTCGCGATCGAGCCCTTGCAGGGCCGGCATCGGGCGGCTGTCATAATGAAACTCGCCGTCGTAATCGTCCTCGACGATCCAGGTCTTGCCGGGCTCGGCCGCCGCCAGCAGCTCGGTGCGGCGTGCCACCGGCATCAGCCGCCCGGTCGGATGCTGATGCGAGGGCGTCGTGAAGATGAGCTTCGGCGCGCGCGCCTCGCGCGTCCGTATCATGCCCCATTGATCGAGCCTGACGCCGACGACGTCGGCACCCGCCGCGCGAAACGCCGCCGCGGCGCCGGGATAGCCGGGATCTTCGGTCCACACCGCATCACCGGTAACAATAGTGGTCGCGGCGATCAGCGTCAGCGCCGCCTGCGCCGTCGGCAGGATCAGGATCTGATCGGCCTCGGCGCGCACGCCGCGGCTGATTTCGAGATAGTCGCGCAAGGCCTCGCGCAGGCTGGGCCGGTTGATCACGGTCTGGTCGTTGAAGCGACGGCGCAGCGCGCTGCGCCGCAGGCAGCGCGCCCAGATCTCGTGTGGAAACTCGCGCGCATCCGCGAGCCCAGGACGCAGCGGCCGGAAATCGGCCTGGTAGGACAGCGGCCAATCCATGCCCGAGAGCTGCAAGGCCCAGGGCGACAGTAGCGGCTTGCGGGCGGCATCGCCCCGCGGGGCCGGCACCGCCCTGGCGAAGCGCGCCTCAATATCGTCTGACACCACCGGCCGCCGCCGCGCGGCGACGCGCAGATATCCCTCGGCCGCGAGCTGCTCGTAGGCGTGCGTGACGGTGTTGCGCGACACGTCGAGCTCGGCCGCAAGGGTGCGGCTCGATGGCAGCACGGCCCCGCTCCTGATCCGGCCGCTTGCCATCAGTCCGCGCAGCTGCTGCGTCAGCTGCGCGGTCAGCCCGGCATCATCGGCACGCTTCAGCGCGAGCAATTCAGCGAGAATCAATCTGGCTCCTTTGATCTGTCAAATCTGGCTCTTTCGAGAGAGCCAGCGCGATCCTATTCAGAAGCGGTATCGCCTGCAAGGATGCCGCCCGTGAACCAATCACTCTCCCCTGCCAAGGCCACCGCCCTGTTCATCGTCGTGGTGCTGGCCTGGGGCATCAACTGGTCGGTGACGAAATCGCTGGTCGTGTCGGTGCCGCCGCTCTGGACCGCATCGATCCGTAGCTGGGTCGCGCTGGTCGCCCTGCTGGTGATCCTGCGGGCCAGCGGCAATTTGATCATTCCGCGGATCGCTGATGTTCCTGTCGTGCTCAGCGTCGCGCTGCTGCACATGACGTTCTTCTCGACCTTGGTCGCGGCCGGCCTGCGCTATCTGCCGGCCAGCAAGGGCATCGTGCTCGGCTACACCACCCCGCTGTGGGTCGCGCTGGCCGCTGGCGCGGCGCGGACCGAACAGCTCGGAACGCTGAAGCTGGTCGGTGTCGCGCTGGGGCTCGCCGGCCTCTGCGTGATCCTCAACCCGGCGTCGCTGGACTGGAGCAACCTGCACGTCATCGCCGGCGCCGGCATGATCATCCTCGCCGCGATCTGCTGGGCCGCCAACATCATCTACATCCGCTCGCATCGCTGGATCGCGACGCCGCTGCAGCTGCTGCTGTGGCAAGTGCTGGTCGCGACGCTGGTGTTGACGATGACGGCGCTGGTCACCGAGGGCGTTCCCGCGGTGACATGGTCGCCGCACCTCGTGCTGCTGTTCCTCTATTCCGGCTTCATCGGCACCGCGCTGGCCTATTGGGCGATGTCCATGGTCAACAAGAGCCTGCCGGCGCTGACGACCTCGCTCGGCACGACGGGGACGCCGATCGTCGGCATCGTGACCGCGGCATTGCTGCTCGGCGAGCCGATCGATCTGTCGCTCGCGATCGCCGCGGCGCTGATCGTCGGCGGCATCGCGTTGAGCGCGCTCGCGGACGCGCCGGCGCGGGCGTAGTTAGGGCCTGTACTCATAGATTCGTCACGTCCGCTTCGATCTCGGAAGCTGACGTCGAAACCGACATCGCTGCATGTCGGCCTTGGGCCAAATGCGGACCCAGTCATGAGGACCTGCGTATCGGTGTCGGATACCGTTCTTGCCTCTACGAGCTCATACTTGGACGCAATATCACAGAATCGTACCAACGCCTTGATGCGGCACTCTCCGCCGGAATCGATAGATTCAAGGCCTTTGTCGCGAAGTCGATGGCGACAACCGCCGTGATATCGGCGACGCTGAACTGGTCTCCAGCAAGGAATTGCACTTCCACTAAGCGGCTCTCAAGATCGCGGTAGAAGTCGGCGATGCGACGCCGGCCGCGCTCGACCAACTCCGGAATTTGGTCGTAGCCATGGGGCCCCGCGATTGCGCGCCCTTTGAGGGCGGCGAGCCCGTTGCGCACGGTTTCCATCACCGCGGCGAAGCCCTCTATCTCCATCCGGCGCTCCCACATGAAGATGGTCGCTTTCTCCTTAGGAGAACTACCGAGCAGCGGCGGGTTCGGATACGCTTCTTCGAGATAGCGAACGATCGCCGGCACTTCCGCAATGGCCGTCCCGTCGTCAAGAACGAGGGTGGGCACGACGCGTCGCGGGTTGATTGCCGCGTAGGCGTCCGAGAACTGTTCGCGTGCGCCGAGGTCAACCGGCACGAGGGGCATCGTTATGCCCTTCTCCGCAAGGTAGATTCTGACGCGGCGCGAGTTGGGCGAGCTGGAAGACTGGTAGAGCCTCATGACCTATCTCCCGAAGTCAAAGCTTTGAGCCACCGCCGACCTGGATGGTGTCGCCGGTCACCCAGCGGGCGGAATTGGAAGCGAGAAAGGTCACGGTGTCGGCGACGTCGTCGGCGTGACCGATGCGCTGCAGGGCTTGCATCTTGAGCGCGTAGTCGCGGCCCTCATCCGTCTTGGTGAATTGCGACATGTCGGTGTCGATGATGCCCGGTGCCACGGCATTGACGCGGATGCCACGCGGTCCGAGCAGCGAGGCGAAATGCCTTACCATCGTGTCGATCGCGCCCTTGGTGGCGGAATACGCCGACAACTGTCCGACAGCGGCCCGCGCCGCCAGTGACGACGTCATCACGATGCTGGAGCCGTCCCCCATGAGCGGGAGCAACTGCTGCACCAGGAAGAACGGTGCGCGGACGTTGACCGCGAACATGCGATCGAAATCCTCGACGGTCTGCGCTTCGATGGTGGCGGGCACCGCAACTCCTGCGTTGGCGACCAGAATGTCGAGTTGGCCGACGACGAGCCTATGCACCTCGGCGGCGAGCCGCTGCGCGCCGTCGGACGCGGATAGATCGACGCCGACGGCATCGGCCTGCCCACCGGCTTCGCGGATTTCCGCGACCAGCGAGTGCGCATCCTCAGCGGAATTACTGTAGTGAACGATGACGCGGGCGCCGGCGAGAGCGAGCGCGCGGGCCGTGGCGCGGCCGATACCTCGGGAGGCACCGGTGACGAGGGCGGTTCGGCTGACGAGATCGGTCATGGTTGTTCTCCTGGTTGGATTGCTATCGGGGTACATTTACGCGGCGGTCTTGCCGCCGTTGACGCTGATGATCTGGCCGGTGATGAACGACGCCTTGCGCGAAGCCGCGAACAGGATGGCGTCCGCGAGTTCCTCGGGGCGACCCGCGCGCTTCAGCGGAATTCCCGCGACCATCCCGGCCTTGCGATCGGCGGAGCCGGTGAACCTGTCGAGCATCGCAGTCTCTATCGGACCGGGTGCGATGGCGTTGATGCGAATGCCGAAGGCGGCCGCCTCCAGAGCGGCGGATTTGGTCAAGCCTTCGACAGCGTGTTTGCTGGCGACGTAGAGCGAAGCATTCGGCGCGCCGCGGCTGCCCATGGTCGACGAGATGTTCACGATGCTGCCGAAGCCCTGCGGCTGCATGACCCGTAGCTCGTGCTTCATCGACAGCAGGACACCGAGCACATTGGTGTCGAACGTCGCCGCGTAGCTTTCTGCGGTTTGCTCGGTCACCGGGCCGGGCGTGCCTTCCGTGCCGGCGTTGTTGACCGCCACGTCGAGCCGGCCGAACCGCTTCGTCGCCTGCTCGACCAGTGCCGAAACGTCGCTCTCGCGCCGGACATCGGCGCGGACGAATTCGGCTTCGACGCCGTGCGAGCGGAGTTCGCCGGTCAGCGCACGGCCTGCATCGTCGTGGCGACCGGATACCACCAGGCTGGCGCCCTCGCGGGCGAAGGCGAGCGCCGTGGCGCGGCCGATGCCGGTAAGGGCACCTGTAATCAGGACAACGGGATTGCTCATGTCACTCTCCAGCTGGTATGGCCGATATGCTTGACCGGCCTAGTTAGCCAATCCGTTCGCAACGGGGGCCTCGGAGACGTTTGCGTCGGTACGACTTGATTGACAGAAGATTTAGTTGGGGATGGCGTCTTTGAGAAAGACTTCGTAGAGTTCGAGATATACTTTTGAGGCATAGATATGGAGCTACGACACCTCCGTTATTTCGTCGCGGTGGCCGAGGAGGGTAGCTTCTCGGTTGCGGCCGAAAAGCGTCTGCACACCGCGCAGCCATCACTGAGCCGTCAGATCCACGATCTCGAGCTGGAGCTCGGCGTGCAGCTGTTCGTGCGCGGACCGCGCGGCATCGAACTGACTCCATCCGGGCGTGTGTTCCTTGACCATGCCCGAGTGGCTCTGCTGCAGGTCGAGGCCGCCGCGGAAGCCGCTCGCCGCGCTGCTCAACCGGAGAAATCGGCCATCACGATCGGATTTCTCACCGGCTACGAAATGGATTGGCTTCCGGCCGTGATGAACATCCTGCGCGGCAAGCTGCAAAGCACCGAAATCACGATCCGTAGCGAAGACTCGCCCGACCTCGCCGCCGGACTGGTGCGCGGCACGATCGACCTGGCGTTCCTGCGTCCGGAGAAGCACGCCGCGGGCTTGCAATTCAAGTTGCTAAGACAGGATCCGGTGCTGGCCTTTATGCCTAGCGACCATCCGCTCGCCGCGCGCAGCGCGATCCGGCCCCAGGATCTGGCGAATGAAGTGTATGTCGGCGTGTCCCCGGTGCGGGCGCTGGTCTTGCGAACCGCGATCGAGGGGTTCTTCAAGCGCCACGGACTGACGATCAAGCCTGCGCATCAGGCAGAAAATCTGGCAATGGCGGTCTCACTGATTGCCTCGACCGGCGGCATCAGCCTGCTTCCGCTCTATGCGCAAAATCTGCTGCCGAAAACCATCATTAGCCGTCCGATACAGGGAGCACCGATGGTCGATCTGGTGATCGGTTACAACGAGGCTAACGGTTCACCGATGCTGAAGTTTCTGCTCTCAAAGCTGGATGAGATCAAGTTTCAGGTCTCGAGTCGCAATGGCAGATGATCTGCCGGATCCAGCCTTGGTAACCTAGGTCAAATCATCAGGATACGTCGGCGATCGGCAGAGATGAATGCTTGGCTCAGGAGTCCGCTTCGGGTCAAGATCGGTCCTGCCATCGCTCGAATTGGACGCAAGTACGTCTCCAATCGTCTCGAAGCGGACGCGGGATTGGAAGGGCTCCGGGCTGAACATGGCCGGCCTCACCAGCTGAGGAGGTCAACATGACTGATATCGCAAGCACCATCCCGGCCGTCTCGAAACACGTTCCTTGGAACAAGGGGAGGATCGTCGGCGCAAAGCCGCCGCTCCGTCCGAAGCACGTCTGGTCAATCCGAACCAAGCTCGAGGTCGAAGGCCGAATGAGGGATCTGGCACTGTTCAACGTCGCCATCGACAGCAAGCTGCGCGGCTGTGACGTCGTAGCTTTGAAAGTCGATGACCTTGCGCCGGGCGGATATGCGGCCAACCGTGCCAGCGTCCGACAAAAGAAGACCGGCCGGCCAGTCAAATTTGAACTGACGGAATCGGCCCGGCAGGCAATCGACGATTATCTGCGGGCTACTGGTAAAAAGTTAGGAGAACACCTATTCACTGGCCAGCGGCGGAGTGGACATATGACGACCCGCCAATATGCCCGTCTCCTATCTCACTGGCTCGCGGACATCGGATTGGACCCGCACCTGTTCGGCACGCATTCCCTTCGCCGAACCAAGGCGACCCTGATCTATAGACGGACGGGCAACTTGAGAGCTGTCCAACTCTTGCTCGGTCATACCAAGATTGAAAGCACCGTCCGATATCTCGGCATTGAGGTCGATGACGCCTTGGCCATAGCGGAACGGGTTGACGTCTGAAGTGCCCGGGCAGAGCGGACATACTCTGCCCGACCTGCCTCCGACGCTTCGGGCCAACAGGTGACATGAGATGGCGCAGGCCGCAACTGGGGGCAAAACCGCGCAACTGGTAGATAGCGGGCCGGAACATTTTCGGCCACGCTGGAAATGGTCCTAGCGCGCCGGAAAAGGATGTGAATCAGCGCCAAGTAACACTTCAGACCCTCATTCGCTCAGCGCTTTGTTACGGGCTCCGATATGATCTGCAGCAACGGATCCGGCGTGACCGCGATCTGTCCGACAAACGGCCGATCATGCGCAGCGATAAGCAAGACCGAGGCGGCCGTGCCGGTCGCAAACAACCCCAGCGCTATCAACGATGAAAGCCGATCATCGCAGTGAACCAGCGCGATTGCCAACAGGGCGCAGATAGCCTGCAAGTAAAGGCAGGACCATTTCACAGCGTTGACCTCCGCCCGGCTCACGATGATCCGTTGTCTGCGCGCATCAAGAGCAGCCTCGATTGCGTTTGTGATCTCACGTTGCGCCGCTTGCTGCCCGGAGTTGATGGCGGGAGATGAGAGAACGAGTTGCAGCGCCTCCTGAATGGGGAGCGGAGTCACATTGAGCGATGCGTTTCGGTGCGCCATCATGGGCCATTCCATGGTCGCAGTTTCATGAGCGTAAGCTCGGATGAGATCGTGCAATTTGGCTTCCTGCTCGGCTGGAAGACTCGCTGCGACGACGAGCGCGGTTCTCAACGCGCTCGCCTCATGGGTCACTGCTGCGCTGGCGCGGTCATTGTCGCTCCAGACCTGCGCAGCTGTGAACGCGACAAACAGGCCGAAAATTACACCGAGCGGGGACAGCATGCCCGGAGAAACGGCCTTGAACGATTTGGCGTATCCGCGCCTCGCCAGCGCCGCAACGCCGACATGGATGGCGAATGTAAGCACATAGGTAAAGCCGAAAACGAGGAGTGACATCCACGAAATGGGCAGTTCATGGAACCAGTCGCTCATCGTTCCCCCCGTTTCGCGGCCCAGCTTCGGGCACGAGCGCCGAGATGCGTCGCGCCGATTGGAATGGCGTTTATTGGTTAAGCGTACGGATCGTTTGGATAGCCAGCATAAACGAGGCAGGCGTCAGCGATTTCTAGAAACGTTCGAAGATGCGATCGACGATTTCTAGGGCCTATACCATAAATCTCGGCGTCCGGTTACCCCCTGACGCTGCACGAGGTCCACCTTGGGTCATAAGCCGCCGATAGCTACCGAACTGGGCAACTTCCGCTTCATGCCTGGAAGCCGACGGTTATTTGTACACGCGCTAGGCCGTCGCGAGCGGCCGGACCCGGAGCGCGCCGCGCAGGCCGGCGCCGGTGCCGAGCATGATGCCGGCGATCGCGATGAAGGACGACAGCGACAGCGTCGACAGGCCGGTCAGCCCCTGCCCGACCAGGGCTCTTTCAGTTCGTAGCCGCTTTGAGATTATCTGACGACTCGACATCAGTTGCGCCCAGGGCGTATGAGCGAGCCTGCGCGGCTCAACAATGGCACTTGGGAGTATTTCCGAGAGTGGGCACCAGCGGTTTGATGTCGATTGACCTCGGGTTACGAGGCGCCGTCATAGCATTGTGCCTGCTGATCGCAGCTATGGCGCTACGCGATCGCCGCGATAGCACGGCCGCACTGCTGGGCGCCGCGCTCGCAATCGGCGCCGCGGCTTCGATGGTCTGCTCGGCGCCCACGTTCCCGCGGCCATTTGCGTGGTGGGGCCTGTTGCTACTGGCGTTGTCCAGCGCGAACAGTGTCGTGTTCTGGCTATGGGCGCGTGCTGCCTTCGATGACGATTTCGTACCACGGCCTTGGCATGGCGTCTTGTGGGCGGCCGTCGCCGCCGCTCAGTGGCTGGACGCCAGCGGAGTCACAAGATCGGCAGCGCTCGAGGTTGCGATCGAACGCACGCTGTCGTTTGCCTCTCTCGGCCTGGCCCTGTTGGCGGTGGCGCAGACGCTTGTCACTTGGCCGGCGGACCTTGTGCAAGGCCGGCGTGGGCTCCGGCTGGTCGTCCTGATCGGCGCGTCGGCCCAAACCGTTCTCAACTCTTACTTGAGCTTCCTGGAGCAGCCCTCGCATCCCACTTTTTCCATGACTAGCGTCGCCAACGCCTTCGTTCTGTTCGCGTTAGCTGGTTTGAGCACATGGAATCTGCTGGAGGCGGGGACGCGGAAAGGTTCGATCCTGCTGCCCGCCGCAAACGCCCCCTCCAGCGCGCCAACCAAGGCGTCTGACGCAACGATTGAACCGGCTCTCCTGCGCCGGTTGGAACAGCTCATGACCGTCGAGCGCATCTACCGGCGTGAGGGGTTGACCATCAAATTGCTATCCGTCGAGCTTGGCGTGCCGGAGTACCGGCTGCGGCAACTCATCAACGAGGGCCTCGGTTATCGCAATTTCAATGCGTTCCTCAATCATTACCGGATCGAGGAAGCCAAGGCAGCGCTGGTCGACCCTGAACAGGTAGAAGTCCCGGTGCTGACAATTGCCATGGACACAGGTTTCCAGTCGATCGGGCCGTTCAACCGCGCCTTCAAGGCGGCGACCAGTTTGACCCCAACCGAATTCCGCCGTCTCGCAATGGCGGGAAATGCAGCCCCGGTAAAGCGATCGATTGAAGATCGGCCAGTCGAGTTGAGGAATCGGCCAGCCGTTTTGCAGGAATCGGCGAGAAGCAATCGAAAACATTCGACAGACTGATGGCGATCCTTCCTCGCAGTAGCTGCGCCAACGGGGATCCCCATGCGGAATCAGCGGTTTGTCGTTCTATTGGCCGCGCTGGCGGCGCTTACACTCGGTCCGGCAGTGGCGGCGCTTGCCGACGATTTCCAGACCGCCGGTGACCCGGACAGTCTCGGTTTTTCGGCGCGGCGGCTGGCGCGCATGACCTCCTGGTTCGAAGCGCAGAGCGAAAAAGGCGATCCTTCCGGTTTTGTCGTGGGGATCGCTCGGGGCGGCAAGCTCGCCTATTTGCAAGCTACCGGCTTCGAGGACCAGGACAAGAAAACGCCGATGCGGCCGGATTCGATCTTTCGCATCGGATCGATGTCCAAGCAAATCACCAGCGTCGCCACCATGATGCTGGTCGACGAAGGCAAGCTCGACCTTGATGCTCCCGTGGCCCAGTATCTGCCGGAGCTCAGGGATATGCAGGTCGTCAAAAAGGATCCGGTCACCGGGGATCCGATCCTCTCGGATGTTGCGCGGAATATTTTTGAACCGGCGAAGCGTGCGATGACGATCCGGGACCTGCTGCGCAATACGTCCGGCCTCGTTTATGCTTCGCCGGACTACGCCGATCCCGGATTTGAGAATGCCGCGATTCACGTACTGTACGGCGCCAGGGCGCCGTTCCGGCGCGACAAGCCTATCGCGGACTTCGTCGCGAGCCTCGGCGCCCTGCCGCTTCTGCACCAGCCGGGCGAAGTCTGGGAATATGCCATCGGCTACGACGTGCTCGGCCGCGTCATTGAAGTCGTGTCGGGACAGCCCTTCGATCAGTTTCTGCAAAGCCGCCTCTTCGCGCCGCTGCATATGGTCGATAGCGGCTTCTCGGTACCGCAGGACAAGCTTGCCCGTCTCGTCGCCGTGCCGGGGCCGCAGCCCCAACCCCCTTTCGCGAATAGCGACGTCGGCAAGCCGCAGACGTTCTTCTCGGGCGGCGGAGGCATCGTCTCCACGGTTCCTGATTTTCTGCGCTTCTGCCAGATGCTGCTCAACGGCGGCGAGCTTGACGGCGTGCGTATCTTGAAGCCCGAAACGGTCCGGCTGATGACGACGAATTCGCTGCCGCCCAAAATGCACATTGCGGGGCATGAAGTCGGTCCGGCCTTCGGTACGGGCTGGGGGCTCGGTTTCGCAGTCCGCACCAGCCCCGATTTCAGCTACATTCCGGGCGCAGTCGGAAGCTTCAACTGGCAGGGAAGCTGGGGCACGTTCTTCTCGATCGATCCGGCACAGAAGCTGATCCTGATCATGATGATGCAGCGGAGCGAGCACAGTGAGAACGGCTTCTATTTCGACGCCATCCGTCGCCTACCCTATGCGGCGCTGAATGTGCCTGAAGCGCCGGCGCCGGTTGCCTCCGGGCAAGGAAATGCCGGCGCGCTCGCCGAATATGTCGGACGTTACGTTTTCGGCGGGTCTGCAAGTTCGCTGGACAGACAGACCTCGATCGCCGACGGCAACGGCTGGACCGGTCTTGAGTCCGTTATCGCGGGCACCGATGGCCTCAGGGTGATCAAATTGGCCGATACCGGCCCTGCCGCGAAAGCAGGCGTCATGGCGGGAGATCTCATCACAGCGATCGACGACAAGTCGATCAAGGGCCTGACCTTGGAGGCGGCCTTTCGTCGGATTTCAGGTCCGGTCAACGCCGCGATCAAGTTCAAGATCATCCGCGCGACGCAGAGCGGTCCGCTCGTTGTTGCCTTTGCCCGGGAGGCGGTTCCTGCGCAGAGTGTTGCGCTTCAAGTCAGTGTCGTAGACGGCAAGCTCGTCGTCGAAGCGACAGGCGGTTGGTCAATCCTCGATTTCGACAAGGGCCGGCCGACGCCCGTGGCGGTTCGCTCGAAGGATGAATTCCACGTCGAGAGCGGCGATCGTACGCTGATCGCCTTCACGCGCGACGCCGCCGGCAAAGTCAACGGTGCGGTTCTCAATCCGGGACCATGGGAGCAACGTGGCGCGCTCGCCCAATAGGGCACACTGACAGCTGATGAAATGGAGGAAGCTTGCGCGGCCCGAACATTAAGGTGTCCGACGATCGCCCAATGGGGGGCGGTCTCGACTTCCGCTTGGGGTCATAAGCCGCCGATAACTGCCGAACTGGGGAACTTCCGCTTTATGACTGGAAGCCGACGGTTATGAGTACACGCCTTAGGCCGTCGCGAGCGGCCTGACCCGCAAGGCGCCGCGCAGGCCGGCGCCGGTGCCGAGCATGATGCCGGCGATCGCGATGAAGGACGACAGCGACAGCGTCGACAAGCCAGTGAGCCCCTGCCCGACCGAGCAGCCGAACGCCATGACGCCGCCCGCACCCATCAGCGCGGCACCGCTTGCCGAGCGCAGCATGTGCTGCGGCGAGCGATAGCCTTCGAGCTGGAAGCGCCCGGTGGCGACAGCCGTGACCAGGCTGCCGGCGAACACACCGAACACGGTGACGATGCCGAAATTGAGCGTCGAGCCGGTCGACAGCATCACATATTGCAACGCGTCGGCGATCGGCGCGATGAAGGTGAGCGAGGTCACCGGCACCGGATTGAAATCATCGGCGCCGAGATAGCCGGTCGCGTACCAGCCGCCCGCCACCAGCAGGCCGACGATCAGGCCGGCCGCGATCTGGCCCGGCGACTTGCGGAACGGCGCATGGGCAAAGGCGAAGATGATCAGGACCGCCGCGAGCACCGAGGCGGCGACCATCCGCGCCGGCACCGCGCCGAAGCCGATGCTAGCCAGCAGCGCCGGCACCGAATTGGCTGATACTGTGGCCTGCGAGGCCTGCACCATCGCGATCCGCATGGGCGCGATCAGGCCCTTCAGCGTCATCTCGGCAAAGATGCCGAGCACGATCACGACCACAAAGGAGCGCAGATTGCCGCGCCCGAGCAGCACCAGAGCGCGCGAGCCGCAGCCGTTCGACAGCACCATGCCGTAGCCGAACAACAGCCCGCCGAGGAACATCACCGGCGCCGAGAAGGACGGTTGCAGATAGATCGACTTGCCGAGATCGACGAGGCCGGCCGCCGCCAGCAGCTGCGAGGCCGCGATCGCAACCCCCATCGCCAGCGCATAGGTGCGCACCAGCCGGCCGTCTCCGTCCGCCCACCAGCCGCGCAGGCCGCTCATCATGCAGAAGCCGCTGACGAGCCCGACCGAGCCATAGATCAGGCCGATGATCAGGGCGGCGAGGATGACGATCGTGGCGGTGTCCATGGAGGTCCCTCAGAGTTCGTCATTGCGAGCGAAGCGAAGCAATCCATCTCACCACACAAGGAGAGAATGGATTGCTTCGTCGCTTTGCTCCTCGCAATGACGGTGGATTACGGTCGCAAAATCACGCGGTCGCGCGACGAGCCTGCCACGGCAACAAACGCCGCCCTGGCTTGTTGCAGCGGATAGATCGCGCTCTGCCTGATCGGAAACGGCTTCAGATGCCCGCTGGCAAAGCCGGGCGCGAGCTCGCGCAACACTTCGCTGGTCGCAACCGACGACAGCGCCAGCGTGTCGATGCCGACATAGGTGTGCTGGCCGCGATAGAATTCGAGGATATTGAACTGCACGATGCGATCGACCGCGGCGATCAGGATCTGCCGGCCGCGCAGCGCGAGCGACTTGTGCGCGGCCTGAAAATACGGATCGCCGACCGTGTTGTAGACGATGTCGGCGCCCTTGCCGCCGGTCAGCTCGCGCACCCGCGTCGCGACGTCGGTGGTGGAGGCATCGATCACTTCGACCGGCGAATTGCTGTGGCCCTCATAAGGCTCGCTCTTGCGCACCACGCCGATCACGCGCGCACCGTGCCAGCCAGCGATCTGCACCGCGGCTTGCCCGACCTTGCCGTTGACGCCCATCACCAGCACGGTCTCGCCTGCCTTCGGCAGGCCGGCGCGGCGCAGGCCTTCCATCGCGGTGACGAACGGCACACCGATTCCGGCGGCCTCGTCCCAGGAGATGCCGGCGGGCTTTTCCACCACGGCATCGGCCTCGACCACCAGATGGGTGGCATGGGTGCCGTCGCGGCGGATGCCGAGGTCGCCGGATGAGCCGAGCACCTCGCGCCCAACCAAGGCAGATGGACCGTCGATCACGACGCCGGCGTAATCGCGGCCCGAGGTGCGCGGGAAGACGGCATAGGGCATCAGCCCGGTCGCGGCCTTCACGTCGGACGGATTGACCGCGGCGGCCTTCACCTCGATCAGGACGTCGTTATGCCCGCACGAAAGTGCATGGGTCTCGACAACAGGCGCGACCGCCGCTGCATTCTCCGCCTTCGTCAGCAGGCGGACGCAACGGGCATCGACGGAATGACGATTTGCTGGCGGGGCCGGCGGCATGGGCAGTCCAGTCTCGGTCATGAAGCGCGCCGCAAGGCGCGCGGATCGTGGCCGCCGGGCGGCCTCACGCCATGACTAATCGACTGACCGGTCAATTCAAGGGGCTTGTTACTCAGAGCTTCGGCGGTGGCGCCGTCCCCAGGATCGCCTCGATCGACAGGCCGAGCCCGAGCAACCTGGCATCGCTGCCGACCGAACCGTCGAGTTCGAGCCCGACCGGCAGGCCATCCGGCGTCATGCCGGCATAGAGCGACAGCCCGGGAAGGCCGGCATTGCTGCCGGGGTCGGTGTTGCGGATCATGGTGCCGAAGGTCGGCACCGGCTCGCCGCCATTGACCGACATCTCGCCGGACCCGGTCTTCTCATCGATGACAGGCGCAGGCGCAATCGTGGTCGGAAACAGGATGGCGTCCAGTTTGTTGTCCCTGAGATAGGCGGCATAGATCGCCTGCAGCGCCGGCCGCTGCACCTTGATCGCATCCTCATAGGCGGCACCGAAGGCGTCCGCGGTGATGGCACCGAACGCGCCGACGACGTCGAGACTGGCGACGCCGGCCGCGATGTCGGACAGCGTGATCCCCTCGATCCCGGAGGCGGCGAGCCAGGCCGGGATATCGGCGATCGGTTCATGCAGCGCGACCACGAACGACACCTTGTCGTTCTGCTCGAACAGCTCAGGCATATCGACGTCGACCAGCACCAAGCCGGCCGCCGTGAGCCGTGTGCAGGCCGCGCGGGCAACGGCCTCGACATCGCGATCGAGGCCGCTCCAGAAACAAGCGGGAATGCCGAGGCGTACGCCGCGTACCGGAATGGCTGTGGCCTGTAGCGTGCCGGCGATGACGGCATCGAGCAGCGCGGCATCGGCGACGGTGCGTCCCATCGGGCCGACGGTGTCGCGGGTATGGCTGATCGGAATCACCTGGTTGTCGTCGTGATAGCGCCGCTCGGCGCCGCCATTGCCGACCGAAGGCCGCAAGCCCACGGTCCCGGTCAGCGCGGCAGGCACGCGGGTCGAGCCGCCGGTGTCCGAGCCGAGGCCGCAGGTGGCGATCCGTGCCGCGATCGCCGCCGACGTTCCGCCGGACGAGCCGCCCGGGATCCGGTTCGTGTCGTATGGATTCCGCACTGGTCCCGCGAACGGCGCGAGATTGGTGCTGGTGATGCCGAAGGCGAGTTCGTGCAGATTGGTCTTGCCGATGACGACAGCACCCGCGTCGAGCAGCTTTTGCAGCGACGGCGCATTGCGCGCAGGCCGTGCGTGCTGCAGCGCCGGCGTGCCGCCGGATGTCGGCAGGTCCGACGTGTTGATGTTGTCCTTCACGACGATGGGAAGCCCGGCCAGCGCGCCGGTCCGCTTCCCGGCATCGACCTCGCGCGCCGCCGCCAGCGCGCCGTCGCGATTCAGCACGATGAAGGCGTTGAGGTGCTTGAGCCGCTCGGCGCGATCGAGCGCCGCCTCGACGACGCTGACCGCCGTTACCTTCCGGTCGCGGATGTCAGCCACGATCTGTGTAGCGGTCGGTTCGCTGCTATCGGCCATGGAAACCCCGCACCCTCTTGCATTGCGGGCGAGAGGCTATTCTTTCGGCCGCTTGTCGTAAACACGTTTCGCCTTGCCGAGCGAACGCTCCAACGTCTCGGGGGCGACGACGCGGACGCGGGTGGAGATGCCGATCGTGTTCTTGATGAAGGCCGAGACCTTCTCGGCGTGCGCGGTCAACCCCTCGCCGTCCCAGCTCTCGGGCCGGGCTTCGGCGAGCACCGTCATCTCGTCCATGCGGCCCTCGCGGGTGAGTTCTATAACAAAGTGGCCGCCGCACCAGTCGGTCGCCAGCAGCGCTTCCTCGATCTGGGTCGGGAATACGTTGACGCCGCGCAGGATGATCATGTCGTCGGAGCGGCCGGTCACCTTCTCCATCCGCCGCATGGCGGGCCGCGCCGTGCCGGGCAACAGCCGCGTCAGGTCGCGGGTGCGGTAGCGGATGATCGGAAAGCCTTCCTTGGTCAGCGAGGTGAACACCAGCTCGCCCTTCTCGCCGTCGGGCAGCACCTTGCCGGTCAGGGGATCGATCACCTCGGGATAGAAGTGATCCTCCCAGATGTGCAGCCCGTCCTTGGTCTCCACGCATTCCTGCGCGACGCCGGGGCCGATCACTTCCGAGAGGCCGTAGATGTCTGTCGCATCCATATCGAAGGCCTGCTCGATCTCGACGCGCATCGCGTTGGTCCAGGGCTCGGCGCCGAAGATCCCGAACTTCAGCGACGATTTGCGCGGGTCGAGGCCCTGCCGCTTGAACTCGTCGAGGATCGCCAGCATGTAGCTCGGCGTCACCGTGATGACGTCGGGCCGGAAGTCGTTGATGAGCTGCACCTGTCGCTCGGTCATGCCGCCGGAGATCGGGATCACGGTGCAGCCGAGCCGCTCGGCGCCGTAATGCGCGCCGAGGCCGCCGGTGAACAGGCCATAGCCATAGGCATTGTGCATCAGCATGCCGGTGCGGCCGCCGGCGGCGCGGATCGAGCGCGCCATCACATCCGCCCAGGTGTCGATGTCGGCCCTGGTGTAGCCGACCACGATCGGCTTGCCGGTCGTGCCCGAGGAAGCATGGACGCGCACCAGCTGCTCGCGCGGTACCGCGAACATGTTGAAGGGATAGTTGTCGCGCAGATCGGTCTTCACCGTGAACGGAAATTTTCCGAGATCGGAAAGCTGCTTGAAATCTGTGGGGTGCACGCCCGCCGCGTCGAAGCTCTTCTTGTAATGCGCGACGTTGTCATAGGCGTGCTTGAGCGACCAGGCGAGCCGCCTGGTCTGCAGCGCCATGATCTCGTCGCGCGAAGCGCGTTCGGCCGCATCGAGTTCGGCGCGATAGCCGCTATCCTTGAGTCTTGCCGTTGCCATCGACGTTTCCCCTGAAGCCTTATGCCTTGATGTCGGTGTCCGGCAGCCAGGTGCCGGGTATCACGCGCGAATGTCCGCGGAATTCGGCGATCACGCTGTCGCCGGCGGTGACGCGTACGTCATAAATTCCCGAACGGCCGCTGCGCGAGATCTCGCGCGCGGTCGCGACCAGACGGTCGCCGAGCTTGCCGGGCCGGATGAATGTGACGTTGCCCTGCGCCGCCACTGCGCGATCGTTGCGGCTGTTGCAGGCAAAGGCGAAGGCTGAATCGGCCAGCGTGAAGATGTAGCCGCCATGACAGATGCGCTGGCCGTTGACCATGTGCGGCTGCACCGTCATCGCCATCGTAGCCTGCCCCGGCTTGATCTCGACCAGCTCCATGCCGAGACCCTTGCTGGCGTCGTCTTCCTTCCACATCGCGTCCGCACAGGCGCGGGCGATGTCCTCGGGCGATAGCGTGGCCTTCACGTTCACATCGAACTCCCTGTGCGCGGGCCCGTTTGCAGCGGGCCTCTTGGTGTCAGTGTTGGGTGCGACGCGCGAGGCGTCAACGCCGCTTTCGTCATTCCGGGATGCGCCGTAAGGCGCAGGCCCGGAATCCATACTCACGATCGTGGTTATGGATTCCGGGCTCATCGCTGCGCGATGCCCCGGAATGACGATCAAACATGATCATAATCGACCACGACTTTGCCGGAGCACGGCTTGGCCTGGCAGGTGAGGATGAACCCCGCCTTCAGCTCCCACGGCTCCAGCGAATAGTTCAGATCCATCGGCGCCTCGCCTTCGACCAGCTTGGCGCGGCAGGTCGAGCACATGCCGCCCTTGCAGGCGAACGGCAGATCCATGCCGGCGCGCAGCGCGGCGTCGAGGATCGACTCGCCGTCGGCCACCGGGACCTCGCGGCGCTTGCCGTCGATGATCAGTCCGGCGATCGCCTTCGGCGGCGCGCCGGCCGGAACGACGACTTTGGCCCGTGGCTTGCCGCCGAATTCGGACACGAAGCGTTCGACATGGATGCGCTCGTCGGCGATGCCGATCTCGCGGCAGGTCGCCTCGATCGTTTCGCTCATGGCGGCCGGGCCGCAGACGAAGACGTGATCGACGGTCGCAGCCGGCACCAGCGAACGCAGCAGCACCCGCACCTTCTCGCCGTCGAGCCGGCCGTGCAGGATCGGGATGTCCTGCTCCTCGCCCGAGATGACGTGGAACACCGACAGCCGCTGCATGAAGCGGTCCTTCAGCTCCTCCAGCGCCTCGCGGAACATGACGCCTTCGGTCGAGCGGTTGCCGTAGAACAGGAAGAAGCGGCTCTCCGGCTCGCGTGCCAGCACGCCCTTGACGATCGAGAGGATCGGCGTGATGCCGCTGCCGGCGGCGAAGCCGACATAGGTTCGCGCCTCGGCGGGCGCATGCGCAACGCCGAAGCGGCCGGTCGGCGTCATGACGTCGAGCTCGTCACCGGTCTTCAGCTCGTCGGCGGCCCAGTTCGAGAACGCGCCCCCGTCGACCTTCTTCACCGCGATGCGCAGCTCGCCATCGTCAGGGCCGGAGCAGATCGAGTAGGAACGGCGGACTTCCTCGCCGTCCATCGTGGTGCGCAAGGTCAGATACTGGCCCGGCGTGAAGCGGTAGTCGCCTTGCAGATCGTCGGGGACCGCAAAGGTCATCGAGATCGCGTCCGACGCCTCGCGGCGCAGATCGCTGACGGACAGACGGTGGAATCGTGGTGTCGACATGGTCAATGACACTTGAAGTAGTCGAAGGGTTCACGGCAGCTCTTGCAACGCCACAGCGCCTTGCAGGAGGTCGAGCCGAATTCGGACAGCAGTTCAGTATCGCCCGATCCGCATTGCGGGCACGCGACCTTTTGCACGCCGAACAGCGCGCGGCGCGAGGAGCCCGGCAGCGGCGGCGCGATGCCATATTCCCTGAGCTTGCGGCGGCCGTCCTCGCTCATCCAGTCAGTGGTCCAGGCCGGCGACAGCACGGTGCGGACCTTCGGCCCATGAATGCCTTCGCGCTCCAGCGCGAGCTCGATCTCGAGCGCGATCATGTTCATCGCCGGACAGCCGGAATAGGTCGGCGTGATCGCAACCTCGACATGGCCATCGTGGACAGCGACATCGCGCAGCACGCCGAGATCGGCGATGGTTAGAACAGGGATTTCTGGATCGACCACCTGCGCAGCCGCGCTCCAGGCGCGCCGGCGCAGATCGGCATCGCTGAGCGCAACCGTCACCATGTTGCCCCCGGAAAGGTCCGCTGCAGCGACTGCAGTTCGCTGAGGAGATGACCGAGATGCTCGCTATGGCTGCCAGTGCGACCGCCCTGCTGCATCCAATCGCTCTTCGGCAACGCCAGCGTCGCCTCGTTGACGATGCCGGTGACGGTCTTCAGCCAACGCGGCTTCAGCGTCGCCGGATCGATTGCGATGCCGGCATCAATCAGGCTGCGCTCGCCGTCGTCGACCGTAAACATCTCGCCGGTATAGGCCCAGAGATCGTCGATCGCATCCTGCGCGCGGCGATGGCTTTCCTCGGTGCCGTCGCCGAGGCGGACGATCCATTCCGACGAATGCCTGACATGATAGGCGCTCTCCTTCTCCGACTTCGCCGCGATTGCGGCCAGCGTCGGATCGGAGGATGCCATCATCGCGCGCCAATAGAGATCGGCGAACGCCGCGTAGAAGAACTGCCGCACTATGGTGCGGGCGAAATCGCCGTTCGGCTGCTCGACCAGCAGCAGATTGCGGTACTGCCTGACGTCACGCAGATAGGCGAACTTGTCTTCGTCGTTGTTCTTGCCCTCGACCTTGGCCGCGTAGCTGTAGAGCTCGCGGGCCTGGCCGAGCAGGTCGAGACCCATATTGGCGAGCGCCATGTCCTCTTCCATCGCGGGCGCATGGCCGCACCATTCGGACAGCCGATGGCCGAGGATCAGCGCATCGTCGGCACGGCGCAGCGCATAGAGCACCAGCGGCGTTTCGGAAACTTCGATGTTGGCGGTTGCCATGTTCTCTATTCCACCTGCATCCACTTGCTCGACGTCATCCTGAGGAGCCTGCGCAGCAGGCGTCTCGAAGGATGGCCACAATTACGATCGGGGCGTCATGGTTCGAGACGGCGCTGCGCGCCTCCTCACCATGACGGGTGAAATTCACATATGTCCGACTTCGTCGGGGACGTCGTAGAAGGTCGGGTGGCGGTAGATCTTGGTTTCCGCCGGCTCGAACATCATGCCCTTCTCGGCCGGATCGGACGCGGTGATCGCATTCGAGGGCACCACCCAGATCGACAGCCCCTCGCCGCGGCGGGTGTAGATGTCGCGCGCTGCCTGTAGCGCAAGCGTCGCGTCGGTCGCATGCAGCGAACCGACATGCTTGTGCGCAAGCCCATTGCGGCTGCGGATGAAGACTTCCCAGAGCGGAACGTTCGGCGTGGCCATCTCTAGCGCTCCCTTATTCTGCGGCTTGCGCGAGCTGGCGGCTCTTGCGCTTCTCGGCATAG
Organism: Bradyrhizobium sp. ma5; assembly: GCF_042258955.1. NCBI lineage: Bacteria > Pseudomonadati > Pseudomonadota > Alphaproteobacteria > Hyphomicrobiales > Nitrobacteraceae > Bradyrhizobium > Bradyrhizobium sp. ma5. Next base: position 2,908,387 of record NZ_CP170156.1, on the reverse strand, counting down.
GCCATCGCGGCCTCGCGCACCCAGGCGCCTTCCTCATGCGCCTTGCGGCGCGCGGCGAGGCGATCGCGGTTGCAGGGGCCGTTGCCGGCCAGCACCTGCTTGAACTCGTCCCAGTCGATCGGGCTGTGCACCCAATTGCCGCTCTCGTTCTGCTTCATGCCGGGATCGGGAATTGTGAGCCCGAGGAACTCGGCCTGCGGCACGGTGGCGTCGATGAATTTCTGGCGCAGCTCGTCGTTGGAGAAGCGCTTGATCTTCCACTTGGTCGATGTGTCGCTGTGCTGGCTGACCTGGTCCGGCGGGCCGAACATCATCAGCACCGGCCACCACCAGCGATCGAGCGCGTTCTGCGCCATCGCCTTCTGCTCCGCGGTGCCGCGGCACAGCGTCACCATGATCTCGAAACCCTGACGCTGATGGAACGACTCTTCCTTGCAGACGCGGATCATCGCGCGTGCATAGGGACCGTAGGAGCAGCGGCACAGCGGGATCTGGTTCATGATCGCCGCGCCGTCGACCAGCCAGCCGATCGTGCCGATGTCGGCCCAGGTCAGGGTCGGGTAATTGAAGATCGAGGAATATTTCGCCTTGCCCGAGAGCATGCCGTCGACGAGCTCTTCGCGCGAGGTGCCGAGCGTCTCGGCGGCGGCGTAGAGATAGAGACCGTGGCCGCATTCGTCCTGCACCTTGGCGAGCAGCGCTGCCTTGCGGCGCAGCGACGGCGCGCGGGTGATCCAGTTGCCCTCCGGCAGCATGCCGACGATTTCGGAATGGGCGTGCTGGGAAATCTGCCGGGTCAGCGTCTTGCGGTAGGCCGCCGGCATCCAGTCGTTCGGCTCGATGCGCTCGTCGGCATCGATGCGGGCCTGGAACTGATTGGCACGGGCGACGTCCTCGACGCCGCGATCGTCGCCATCGGATGAATTGAGCGCCTGCGTATACATGGCCGACCTCCCAGTGTGTTGTTAGGCAGGAATATATAACACAAATTTCATAAGGCAAGAAGTTTTTGTAATATGTTCAGACGCCCTCGAAACGCCGCGCCACGGCCCCGTTGGGCTTCGGCAGCGGCCCGTCCTCATTGGTTGCATGGTCGTCAAGCCATTGTTCCGACGGCGGAAGCAGCCCGCGATAGATCTCGCCGCAGAGTTTCCGCGCTGCCCTGCCCGGCCAATCCTTCGGCAGCAATTGATACGGCAGCAACGGATCGCGCAGCACGACCCGGCGGTAGTGATGGATCAACAGAATGCGCGCGGTGAAGGCGTCTGCGTCGGTCAGCTTATCGCCTCTGACGATCCAGCCGTGCAGCGGCTCGACCGTCTTCATGAACTTCAGATAGGCGTCCGCGGTGCGGTCGAGCGGCCAGCTCTCGCTGAGCAGCCTGCGCCCGCTGTCATCTTCCGCCGACACTTCGAGACGGATCGCGCGCGACGCTTCATCGGGGATCGGTGCGCCCGACGGCGCGACCCACACGCCGGGCAACGGGCTGCCGAAGCCGGCATTCTTCAACGCCTCGCGCGCGGCGTCGCGGTCCTCGGCATTGCCGATCAACAGCAGTTCGAAGCGGCCGGTCCAGTCCGACGGCGGCGGATCGTAGATGTGCCGTGTCGCGGTGTCGAATGTCTGCCGCCCCTTCGCATTCAAGCGATAGAAACTGTTGCGGCCGACCTTGCTGCGCTCGAGCCAGCCGTCGGCGGCGAGCCGCGACATCGCGGTGCGCACCACATTGCCGTCGATGTCGAGCGACTTGAAGAATTCGAGCAGCGTGCCGAGCCATACCGAGCCGCCGCGCGGCACGATGGAATCGCCGAATACGGTGATGATGATCGAGCCGGTGCGTGACGGCTCGCGCTTCAGCTGATCGACGATACGGGCAAGCGGCTGTGGCATGCCCAACGCATAGCGCGTTTTGTCGATTCACGACAATGCGAGTGCTTGAGCCCCCTCGCCCCGCTCTTGCGGGGAGAGGGTTGGGGTGAGGGGCTGCGTCAGCAAGAACGGTGAGAGACGGCTCGTGGAGACTCCCCCTCACCCGGATCGCATCTGCGATGCGCTCCGGCCTCTCCCCGCAAGCGGGGCGAGGCTAAGAAGAGCAATCAGCGGTTGGGATCCGGATAGACCAGGCTGCGCCAGCCGCTGCGATCGAACGGCGCCCACTCGCCGTCCTTCTGCGCGAGGCGATCGGCGACCGCGTAGACCACGGCCGGATGATGGCCCATGCCGCAATGGCTGCTCTCGACCTCGATGCTGTCGGTCATCGACGAGGCCTGCTCGCGGCAACCCTGCCAGGCGCAGACGCCGTCGGTACGGCTGAAGATCGCGGTGGTCGGCACCGGCGGCGCGCTGGCGAGCGAGCCGCCGAAACGGGAATCCTCTTCGTCGGCGCGGCGCCCGCTGGCCATCTCGTAGACGCGCCAGGCGTTGGTCGACTTCGGGCCCGCGGCAAACGGGCTGCCGAGGGTGATCACCTGGCGCACGCGCTCAGGCATCATCTTGGCGAGCTGGCGCGCGTAGAGGCCGCCGAGGCTCCAGCCGATCACCGAGACCTTGCGGCCGCTGGTCTCATTCATCTCCTGCAGCAGATCGACCATCCCGTCCTGCACGCCGGCGCGCAGCCCGAGGTTGCGGCCCTGACGCCAGCCGCTGACGGCGTAGCCCTTGCTCTTGAGGAAGTCGCGCAGCGGGCGCGTCGACATGTCGGAGGCGATCAGCCCGGGCAGCACCAGCACCGGATGCCCATCGCCGCGCGGCGCGAGGCTCAGCAGCGGCAATGCACCAAGAAAGGCACCGAGCTCGTGAATGGCGCGGCCTTCCAGGAACATCAGTGTCCTGGACGGCGGGCGTAGCGTCTGCGCAGCAACGGACATTTCAACTCCTCTTCGGCACGGCCCCTGACGTCTCGGCGGCCGGCAATGGAATCAACGGAAATGGGTCAACAGGATTGACGCAAACCCGGCGGAATCGTTCCGCAACGCAACAATCAACCTTGAAAAGCTAAGGAACCGATCACTTTGGTGCAAGCGGCCCAGGTCACACTTGCCACAACTTAAGTGACCTCCGTGCCCAATCGGTCACAGCAGCCGCAGCACATATTCCAGCGTGTAAAGTGCCAAACCAGCAAGCCCGCCGATCAGCGAGCCGTTGAAGCGGATGTATTGCAGGTCCTTGCCGACATTGACCTCGATCAACGAGATCAACTGCTCCATGTCCCAGCTCTTCATCTGGTCGGCGATGAAGGTCGAGACACCGCTCTTCTGTTCGGCAACGACCGAGCGCAGGATCGCGACCAGGCCCTGGTTGATTTCAGCGCGCAGCTCGGCATCGCCGTCGAGCGCGTCGCCGGCCTCGACGAACATCCGCGCCAGCTGATGCTGCAGCACCTGCGACTCGCCCGAGGCGCTGCGCTCAATGAAATCCTTGACGTTGGCCCAGATCGTGCGCCCGAGATTGGCGAGTTCCGGCCGCGCCATCAGATCGCGCTTGAGACCGTCGATGCGATCGGCGAATGCCTTGTCGCTACCGAGCCGGTCGACGAAGGACAGCAGCATGCGGTCGAACTCGCCGCGGAACGGATGCTGCGGATCGTTGCGCACCTCTTCGAAGAATTTCGTGGCCGAGGCGATGATCCGGTTCACCACGAACTTGTCGGCGCGATAGAGCCTCAAGAGCGTCGGCATCTCCGCGCGGACCTTGTCGCGGATCACGGCCATGGTCTCCTGTTGCGTCAGCGTCTGGTGCAGCACGCGCAGCAGGTCGTCGAGCAGGCCGCCATGCTTGCCCTCCTGCACGAAGCCGCGCAGCGCGCCGGCCGCAAGCGGCGCAAGGTCGATCGAGAGCACCTGGGTCGTGACGCGGCGGCTGATGAATTGCATCAGGCCCGAGCTCTCGGTCGCCGCAAACGCTTCGGGCAGCATCCGCAGCACGAAGCGGGCGAGATCCTCCGAACGTTTGCGGTCGCGCAGCCAATCGGCGATGAAGCTGCCGAAATCGATCTCGCGCAGCTTGGCCTCGACCGGGCCGGATTCCAGAAAGTTGTTCTCGATGAATTCGCCGAGCTTCTCGGCGATGCGTTCCTGGTTGCTCTGGATGATCGCAGTGTGCGGGATCGGCAGCCCCAGCGGCCGCTTGAACAGGGCGACGACGGCATACCAGTCGGCGAGCCCGCCGATGGTCGCGGCCTCGGCAAATGCCGCGATGAAGCCGAAGGCGGGATGCACCCGCAGCAGCGCCTTTGATGCGACGAAGATGACGAGGGTTGCCGCCAGCACGCCGGTCGCCAGCCATTTCACGCGCCGCAGTTCGGCGGCGCGTTCGGCATCGACGGGCGTTGCGATGAGGGCGGCGGGAAGGGTCATGACGGCTTTCGAAGGTCGATTGGATCAACCATAGCGCGATGCCCCCACCGCCGTCATTCCGGGGCGTGCGAAGCACGAACCCGGAATCTCGAGATTCCGGATCGCCGCTGCGCGTCGTCCGGAATGACGGTGGATACCACGAACTATGCCGGGCAAAAAAGAAGGCCCGCAAAATGGCGGGCCTTCGAAAAGGGCAGCGGTCAGTGCAAGCGCGATCAGGCGGTCTTGCTGTAGACCTTCGAGAAGTTGTCCTGCGCGGTCTTCGCACCGTCGGTGACGAGCTTGCCGAGATACTCGGTGGTCGCCTTCGCCCGCGAGACGAACAGTTCGCCACGCGCACGGACCATGTCCGACTGGATCTGGGCAGCTTCGCTCAGCGACTTGGCGGAAGCGAGCTTGTCGATGCCCGCGAAGAACGCCTCGGCGTCCTGGTAGAGCGCCTGCTGGATGTTGCGGCTGATCTTGGCGGCTTCGGTCACCGAACCGGCAACGGCGGTCTCGATCACGTTGGTCACCTTCTCGGAGCCGGCATACGCGTCGGCGGCGCGGGTCTTGGCGGCCTCGGCCTGCTTCTTCACGAACTCACGGGCGGCTTCCGGAACTTCCATGTTCTGGAGCTTGGTGAACGCCTCGGTGACGGGCGCGAAGGCTTCCTTGACGCTGTTCAGCACGGAATTGGTTTCGGTGGTCATTGGGGTCTCTCCATCCTCAGGTTTGAGCTATGGGCTCACCCCGTCCGGTTTGGCCCGGGGCAAGGCTGTTGTGTCACAATCCATGGTGCGCCGCAACATCAATGTTGCAGCGCGATATCACGAGCGTGTGAACAGGATGAATATCCGGCAGATTGCCTAACGAACCGGCGGATACCGGTTTCTAATTACCGCCAACCGCCTCGGAGACGCCGTAGGCCTCCATCTGCGCCCGGACTTGCGCCACATTATGCCCGAGCACGACGATATCGTGGGCCTTGCCCTCGACGTCGCGGACATGGTCGCGCAGCAGGGCCTCCGCCTTGAAGCCGAGGCTTTCGAACAGCGCGATCGCCGCCCGCTGATCGACTGTCATCTGCACCGAGAACTTCTCCAGCCCGGCGCCAAGGGCAATAGCGAACGTCTCCTGCGACAGCGCCCGGCCGACCCCCTGCCCGCGCACGTCGAGCGACACCACCATCCGGATCTCGCCGACATGCGGCGACCAGGAATGTGGATCGCGCACCAGGGTGCCGCAGCCGACCACCTTGCCGTCCTTGATCGCAAGCAGGCTCGTGATGTCGCCGCGCTCGATCTCGTTGATCCAGGCCGACAACACCTTCGGCTGGCTGATGTTGCGCGGCAGGAACAGCAGATCATGCGTCGGCAGTTTCTGCGCGAAGGCTAGCACCGCGGCCTCGTCGGCCCGCTTCATCAGGCGAAACTCGATGTCGCCGGCCTCGGTCTTGACGTGGCGCGGATAGGAACGTTGTTCGGTCATGTCGATCTCTTGCTCAACCAGGTGTCCAGTTTCGGCCACAGCCGCTTGATTGCATTGGCGCCGGCGACCAGCGAGACGTGACCGCCTTTCAGCATCACCTCCTCCTTGTCCTCGGAGCCGATCTTGGTGATCAGGTGCTTTGCCGCGTCATACGGCACGATGTGGTCGTGCTCGGCGACCGCGTGCAGGATCGGCACCTTGATGTCGGCGAGGTTCGCCGCGCGGCCGCCGACCGTCATGGTGTCGTTGTAGAGCTTGTTGTCCCACATCAGGTCCTTGGTGATGGCGCGGAAGTATTCGCCGGCCAGCGGCAGCGTGTCGGTCGCCCAGCGGTCGAACATCCGGTACGACTTGACGAACTCGTCGTTCCAGATGTTGTCCCAGAGCTGGATCTGGCCGACGACGCGCGCGGCCGGCCGCAGCATGTCGAACGATTGCAGGATCAGTTCGGGCGGCATGTTGCCGGTGCTGTCGATCAGGCGGTCGACGTCGAAATAGCGGCGATCGGCGAAATTCGAGAACAGCTTCATCTCGCGGAAATCGATCGGCGTGGTGAAGCAGATCAAATTCTTCATCGGCCCGTCGCTGAAGATCGAGCCATAGAGCAGCGACAGTACGCCGCCGAAGCAATAGCCGATCACCGAGACGTCCTTCTCGCCGGAATCCTGCTGCACCCGGCGGACCGATTCCGGGATGAAATCGAGGACGTAATCCTCCATCCGCAGCGATTTTTCCTCCGGCTTCGGCGCGGTCCAGTCCAGCATGTAGACGTCGAAGCCGCGCTTCAGCAGGAACTCGATCAAGCTCTGCCCCGGCACCAGGTCGAGGATGTAGCCGCGATTGGTGGTCGCCATCACGATCAGGACCGGCACGCGATAGACTTCGTCGGACTGCGTCCGGTAGTGATAGAGGTTCATGGTGCCGCGCGAATACAGAACGTCCTTCGGCGTCGAGCCGAGCTCGGGGCCGGAGCTCGAGAAATACTCGACGCCCTTGATGCTGCGCTGGATCGCGCGCTGCACCTCGGACTGGACCCGCTCGGAAATCGAGGCGAAATCTAACCCGGTGGGAGCATTCATTTGCTGTCTCCCTCCGATGGCGGGCGCCTGGTGCGCGGCGGCCGCGGCGTTGCGCCATGGCCATCATCCGGTGCCAGCGAATTGTGATGCACCTGCTGCAGCAGCGTCTTGATCTCGTTGAGCTGGGTCTCCATCGACTGCAAACGCTCGGCCATGCCGACGAGCTGGGCCCGGCTCGGCAGGTTCATCGCCAGCAGATATTTCTCCATCAGCTCGCCGAGCTGCTTCTGCGCACCCGCCGCAGCGCTGCCGGCCTGATTCATCACCTTCGAGAATTCAGGCGAGGTCATCAACTGACTGCCGAAGGAGTTGAACCCCTTCTCCATCTCGCCAATCATCGTCTGCCAGATCACGGCAGGGTCGTTGCCCTTGTCGGCCATGCGGCGCTCCTCCACACCAATTCCGAGCGCTTGCTGCGCTTCCGTTTGTTTGTGCCATACGACACTGTTGCCGCTGATCGGTCAACTGCGCGGCGCGCCCGGCGACATCGGCGCTCTTCTGCGCTGCGTCAATCCGTGGCAGCATGGAGGTTCCTGACCGCGAATCCAGGAGAGGACGCCCGTGACCACGCTCGCCCATCAGCCACCGCAGCTCGCCCGCGCCAATGGCATCGACATCTGCTACGAGGTTTTTGGCGATGCGAACGCCGAGCCGCTGCTCCTGATCATGGGCCTCGGCGCCCAGATGATCCATTGGGACGACGAGTTCTGCCGCCAGCTCGCGGCGCGCGGGTTTCGCGTGATCCGGTTCGACAACAGGGATATCGGCAAATCCTCCCGGATGAGCGGCGGCAAGCGGCTGACCGCGCTCGAGCTGCTCAAGCTGCGCTTCCTGAAGATCCCGGTCGCAGCGCCCTACCGGCTGGCCGACATGGCGCGCGACACCATCGGCTTGATGGACACGCTCGGCATCCGCACCGCGCATCTGGTCGGCGCCTCGATGGGCGGCATGATCGCGCAGGAGGTTGCGATCACCTTCCCCGAGCGCGTGCGATCGCTGACCTCGATCATGTCGACCACCGGCAATCCGAAGGTGCCGGGGCCGACCCGCGAGGCGACCGCGGTGCTGATGGCGCCGCCGCCGAAGAGCAAGGAGGAGTACTTCGTGCGCTTCGGCCAGACCTGGAAGGTGCTGCGCAACGGGTCGTTCCCCGAGGACGAGGCGCTCGACCCCGAGCGCGCGCGGCGCACCTTTGAGCGCGGTCTCAATCCGGAGGGCGTCGGCCGCCAGCTGCGCGCCATCCTCGCCTCCGGCAGCCGCAAGGAGCGGCTGCGCAGCGTCAAGGCACCGACGCTGGTGATCCACGGCACGGTCGATCCGCTGGTGCATCCGGAAGGCGGCAAGGACACCGCAGTCTCGATCCCCGGTGCAAAGCTCCTGATGGTCGAGGGCATGGGGCACGCATTGCCGATCCCGATGTGGCCGCAGATCATCGACGCGATCGACAAGCATGCGCATGGGGCGGCAGTGAAGGCGGCGTAAGGCAGGTATCTTCCGGTGACCATGTGAGCCAGGAGTGCGTTCTTCCGGGCACGACATGGAGGCTGTAGAGAGCGCTATCCACCGCGCGGGTCGCGCGCCATCAGCCTCGGAGTCCCCAGATGAAGACCATCCTCCGGCCGCGGACAGCGGTCGCCGCTCTCCTCCTCGCGCTTGCGTCTTCCGCCGCGATGGCCGCCACCAGCGACGCGCAGCAGGAAGCCAACCGCAAGGCGGTGCTGGCCTTCTACGAGAAGGGGCTGAACCAGAAGGATGCCGACGCGGCGCTCGCCTATGTCGGCAACCGCTATGTGCAGCACAATCCCGGCGCGGCCGATGGCCCCGAAGGCTTCCGCAAGTTCATCGGCTTCCTGCGCGAGAAGTTTCCGAACTCGCATAGCGAGATCAAGCGCTCCTTCGTCGATGGCGACTACGTGATCCTGCACGTCCACGCCGTGCGCGAGCCCGGCACCCGCGGCAATGCGATCGTCGACATCTTCAAGCTCGAGGATGGCAAGATCGTCGAGCATTGGGACGTGGTGCAGCCGGTGCCGGAAAATCCGGCGAACAGCAACACGATGTTCTGAGGCTCCAAGAGCACAGGCGCTAGCGAGACAAAAGTCCGACGTCGCCCTGGCGAAATCCAAAGACGACGCGTCGCCGTCAATCCCGTCATCCTTGTAAGTCTCGAATCGCCGGATCGGATAGAATGTCCGGTGCGGTAGCGGACGGGAGACCGCTTCATCCAAGGGCTTTGAAGCCCGTGCCTCAGCGCGGCGCCCCGTCCGTTGTTCCATTGAACCCGAACAGTCGCGAGGGCCGCCTGGCGAGCCCGGTTGCGCAAGGAGGGGTGCAGATGGACGCGATCTACGTTGGCATTGATGTGTCGAAGGACCGGCTGGACGTGCATGTGCGTCCGAGCGGGGAAGTCTTTGCCGTGGCGCGTGACGGCAAAGGCTTGGAAGAGCTCGTTGCGCGCTTGCAGGTGATCTCGCCGGCGCTGATTGCGGTGGAGGCAACCGGCGGCTTCGAGACCATCGTCGCTGCTGCGCTGGCGGGCGCCCAGCTGCCGCTGGTGGTGGTCAATCCGGCCCAGATCCGGCACTTCGCGCAGGCGGTTGGTCAGCGTGCCAAGACGGACCCGATCGATGCGGCAGTCATCGCGCGGTTTGTCGAGGCCGTAAAGCCGGAGCCACGTGCCATGCCGGATCAGGAAGCTCGGCTGCTGGCTGAACTGGTCAGTCGCCGACGGCAGATCATCGAGATGATCGTTGCCGAGCGTCAGCGCGAGGCGGGCCGAGAACGTCCGCGTCCGCAAGAGCCTTGCCCGCCATATCAAGGTCCTCGAGAAGGAGCTGCCGGAGATCGACAACGACATCGACACGCTGGTGCGCGGCTCGCCAGTCTGGCGCGCCAAGGAGGAACTGCTGGTCAGCTTTCCTGGCGTGAGCAACACCCTCGCGCGGACCTTCCTTGCCGAGGTGCCGGAGCTCGGCGCACTCAATCGGCGCCAGATCGCGAGCCTCGCCGGTCTTGCCCCGTTCACCCGCCAGTCGGGCCGCTGGAAGGGCAAGAGCATGATCGGCGGCGGAAGAGCCAAGCTGCGCGCCGGGCTCTACATGGCCGCTCTGTCGGCCAGCCGGTACCATCCGCAGCTCAAGGTCTTCTATCGGCGCCTGGTGACCGCTGGAAAGCCCAAGATGGTCGCCCTCATCGCCGTTGCGCGCAAAGTTCTCACCACCCTCAACGCCATGCTCAGGGACCAAAAACCATGGCAACCCGCTTGACGAAGAACACAGTCGCTGAGGAGCGCGAAGCGCGTCTCGAAGGATCGACGGCCCGGCTGGTGGCCGTCGACCCTTCGAGACGCGCGCAAGGGCGCGCTCCTCAGGGTGACGGTGTGAGGACGTGGGATCGCGGAGCCGGACCTACCGGCTGCGGCCGAGCCAGCGCTGTGTCGGGAATAGTTGCATCTGCCAGCGCCGCGCCGCGGCACCCCACACGCCCCTTGGCATGAACAGCATGATCAGGATGGCGAGCGTGCCGAGCACGACCAGATACAGGCTGCCATACTGGGCGAGATACGTAACGAGCCCCCACAGCAGGAGCACACCGACCATCGGGCCTTCGATGGTGCGCACCCCGCCGATCACGACGATGAAGATCACATAGGCGGTCCAGTCGGTGACGCTGAAGGCGGCGTCAGGCGAGATGCGCGCCTTCTGCAGATAGACCACCGCGCCGACCATGCCGGTAGCGAAGGCGACCGCGATCCAAAGAACATGGCGAATCCTAGCGGTCCGCACGCCAACGCTACGCGCCGCGGCCGCGTTGTCGCGGCTTGCCGCCAGCGCGAGGCCGTGGCGCGAACGGATGAAGGCGTAGATGCCGAGCGTGACCAGCACGGCGAGCAGCAGCGCCAGCCAGTAGACCAGCACGTCGCGCGCGGCCGCCGGACGCAATCCGAGCAGTGCCTGCACCGCCTTGAGCCCGAACATCTGCGACAATTCGCCCGGCGAGATCGACATCCCGGTGCCGCCGCCGAGCGACTTGAACTGGGCGCAGATCAGCCGCAGCGCTTCGGCCGCGACCCAGCTGCCGATGGCGAAATACGGCCCTTCCAGCCGGAACAGCAGCGGCCCGAGCACCGCCGCGATCAGTGCGGCGAACAGGCCGGCGAGCGGGATCGCCGCAACGGGATCGAGCCCGGCCATCACGATGCCGGCGAACAGCGCATAGGCGCCGAGCCCGACAAACGCCTGCTGCCCGACCGACACCAGCCCGCCCCAGCCGGCCAGCACGTTCCAGAGCTGCGCCAGCGTCAGCATGGTGAGGACGAAGATCAGATCCTGGATCAAATTGCGCGAAGCGATCGCCGGCAGCGCCGCAAGCACCACGACCAGCACGATGCCGGCGACGGCCGCACCGCGCGACAAGCGCGTGCCGACGCGAACTTGCCACACCGGCGCGCCCGCCGCGCGCTGCTCCCGGCTTGTCGGGATATCGATGCTCTCGACGCTCATGTCCGCCTCGCCGGAAACAGACCGCGCGGCCGCACCATCAGCACCGCAAGGAAGGCGAGATGGCCGGCCAGGATCTGCCACTCCGGATTGATCCGCCCGCCGATCGCCTGGGCGAGCCCGAGCACGATGCCGCCCGCCAGCGTCCCCCACAGGCTGCCGAGGCCGCCGATGATCACGGCCTCGAACGCATAGAGCAGCCGCGCCGGGCCGATCGACGGATCGAAGCTGGCGCGGATGCCGAACACGACAGCGGCGATCACCGACACCGCGAGCGAGAGCCCGACTGCAATCGCATAGACATTGCGCTCGTTGACGCCCATCAACTGCGCAATCGCGGGATTGTCGGCGGTTGCGCGGAAGGCGCGGCCGAGCGAGGTGCGATAGAAGATGAGCTGCAACAGCGCGACGGCGGCGATCGCCGTCACCAGTGCCGTCAGCGGCGCGAGGCCAACGCTCAGGCCGGGGACCAGCGTCACCGACGAGGATTCGAAGGCGCCTGCCTGCAGCCGGCGGCTGTCCGCGCCGTAGCCGAGCAGCAGTCCGTTCTGGATCACGATCGACAGGCCGAAGGTGACGAGCAGCGGCGGCAGGATGTCGTCGCCGAGCACCCGCTCCAGCACCAGCCGCTGCAACACGAAGCCGAGCACGAACATCGTTACGACCACCAGCAGGGCTGCGGCCGCAAGCGGCAAGCCGAGCGCCGTGGTCGCGCTCAGCACCAGATAGGCCGCAAGCAGGATCAGGTCGCCATGGGCCAGATTGACCAGGCGCATGATGCCGAAGATCAGCGACAGGCCGAGCGCGAACAGCGCATAGACGCCGCCGAGCAGCACACCTTCGATGATGGTATCGAACCCGCTCATGGCTCCCTCATGCTCCGAAATAGGCTGCGCGGATCGTGTTCTGATCCACATCCTTGGGCCGTCCGCCCAGCGTCACCCGACCCTCCTGCAAACAGTAGAACCGATCGGCGGCGCGCAGTGCGCGGGCGATGTCCTGCTCGACCAGCACGACCGCGGTGCCGCCCGAGCGAATCTGCGGCAGCATGCGGTAGATGTCCTCCACCACGATCGGCGCGAGGCCGAGGCTGATCTCGTCGCACAGCAGGACCTGTGGGTTCGACATCAGCGCGCGGCCGATCGCGACCATCTGTTGCTGACCGCCCGACAGCGCCGTGACGGCACCGCGCCGCCGCTCCTTCAGCACCGGGAACATCCGGTAGACCGCCGCGAGATCCCACGGAGTTGTTCGTTCGCCGCCATAGGCGCCGATCAGCAGGTTCTCCTCGACGCTCAGAGAAGGAAACAGCTGGCGGCCTTCGGGGACCAGCGCAAGGCCGAGCCGCACGATGCTGGCGGCGGATGCATCACCGATTGTCCGCCCGCCGAGGCGAATCGCATCGGAACGGTTCTTCACGAGCCCGGCTAGCGACTTCAGCATGGTCGACTTGCCGGCGCCGTTGGCGCCGATCACCGCGACCGCCTCGCCCTCCGCCAGTTCGAAATCGATGCCGAACAGCGCCTGGAAGTCGCCATAGAACGCATCGAGCGCGGTGACATTGAGCAGCGCGGTCATGCCGGCACTCCCATGTAGATGGTCTCGACCTCACGCGAGCGCATCACCTCTGATGGCACGCCTTGCGCGACGATCTTGCCGAAGTTCAGCACCACCAGCCGCTGCACCACCGCGAGCAGCGCATGCACCACATGCTCGATCCAGATGATGCCGACACCTTCGGCATGGATGGTGCGGATGGTCTCGACCAGTTCATGACATTCGGCATCGGTGAGACCGCCTGCGATCTCGTCGAGCAGCAGCGTGCGCGGCCTGGTGGCGAGCGCCCGCGCCAGCTCGAGCCGCTTGCGATCGAGCAGCGGCAGGCTTCCCGCCAGTCGATTGGCCTTGGCCTCGAGGCCGGTCAGATCAAGCATGCGGCCGCAATGCTGGATCGCATCGGCCTCCGAGAGGCCGCCGCCGAATTGGGCGGCGACCGCAAGGTTCTCGAACACCGAGAGGTGATCGAACGGTTGCGGGATCTGGAACGAGCGTCCGATGCCGGCGCGGCAGCGTGCCTCGGGCGAGAGAGCCGTGATGTCGACGCCATCGAGGACGATGCGGCCGGCATCCGGCCGCAGCAGTCCGGTGATCAGGTTGAACAGCGTCGATTTGCCGGCGCCGTTCGGCCCGATCACGCCCAGCGCCTCGCCGGAGGACAGCGTCAGATCGATCGCGTCGGCAACGACGATGGCGCCGAACCTCTTCGAGACGGCATGGAGTTCGAGCATGGTCGCTCACCGCATCCATTTGCTTCGAGGAGATGCGCGGGTGGCCCGCGCATCTCCGATGAACAATTCGTCCGGAACGCGCTTGCTAGCTCAGCGCCTGCATGTCGCCGCCGAGCGGGATCTGCGGCGCCAGCTTGTTGTCCGTGATCACCATGCTGTACTTGTCGCCGTTGAGCCGCCATTGGCCGCCGACCAGCGGCGTCTTGGCGATGTTCTTCGCCGCGAACGGCGGCACCGCGCTGGAGCCGAACGCGACCTGGCCCACGATGGTGTCGAGCTTGGTGGCGCCGATCGCTTTCGCCAGCGCCGCGCCATCGGCCGGATCGCCGGAGCGCTTGATCGCATCGATCGCGACCTCGAACAGCGAATGCACGAAGCCGATCGGCTGGGTCCATTGCTTGCCGGAGGCCTGCTCATATCCCTTGGCGAGATCGGCTGCGCTGACGCCGCTGAGACTCGATTTGTAGGGATGCGTCGGGGTCCACCACACCTCGGTCGAGATGTTGTTGCCGCCCTTGCCGAGCGCCTGCACCGATGCCGGGAACAGCAACGCCTTGGCGACCGAGACGACTTTCGGCTTCAGCCCCTTCTGCCGCGCCTGATTCCAGAACGTGGTGAAATCGGGCGGAATGATCACGCCGGTGATGATCTCGGCGTCGGCCCCTCGAAATGCAGCGATCTGCGAGCTGAAATCATCGGTGAGATTCTGGAAGCGGCCGGGATCGGTCAGCTTGAAGCCCTGCTTGGCCATGACCGGCGGGAAGCCGATCGTGGTGTCGCCCCATGCGTTGCCGTCGGCATCGTTCGGAAACAGCGCGCCGACCGATTTGTTGGTCGCGACCTGGCTCCACATGCTGGTGAAGACGCCGATCACGTCCTCTAGCCCCCAGAAATAGTGGAAGGTGTAGTCGAATGGCTTCCAGCTCTTCGGATCGCCCGGATTGGCCTGGCGGCCGATGAAATTGGTCTGCCACGGTGCGACGGTGGAGATGCACGGCACCTGCTCGAGTTCGCACTGCGTCGCCACGGGGTTGTTGGTCTCAGGCGTGGCGCCGACCACGATCAGGCTGACATTGTCGCGGGTGATCAGTTCCTTGGCGACTTCAGCGGCGCGGTTCGGATTCGACTGGCTGTCCTTGGTCACCACCTCGACCGGATAGGTCTGCGATCCGACCTTGACGCCATCCTTGATGAATTTTCGGAATTCGCCGAGCACGAAATCGTCGGCTTCGGCGAAGGCAGCCAATGGTCCGCTCTTGGGCGAGACATAGCCGATCCTGATCGGCTTGTTGGCCGCGCGCACGGCCGGCGCGAGCAACGTCGTCGTGCCTGCGGCAGCGAAACCGCCGGCGATGCCCTGCAGCACACGGCGGCGATCGCAAGACATGACGTTCAAATGGTCCTTGGTCATTTCCCCTCCCTTGAGGCAAGCCGGTTTCAAGCCGGCTGCCGTTCAGTCCATTTTTAGAAACTGCCGGCGTCGCGCCGCATCACCCGGCGGCGACGGACTTCGTCTGCGCCTTCGCGCTGCGGCCGAGGATCTGGCCGAACACGTCGAGCAGCACATCGGAGGCGTCAGCCGCCGCCTCCCTGGCGCGCCAGGCGACGTACATGTCGGGACGCACCAGCACGCAGCCGTCCTCGTCGACCTCGCTCTGGCGATACCAGTCGGCATAGATGTCGAGCGCATCGCAGCCTTGCGGGCCGATGGTGACGACGTCGACCGGCAAGCCGTAGGCCTTCTCGACCGCGGCGGCAGCCGCCTTCCAGCCGTCGCCGCCGATTCCGGTGAGCAGCGTGAAACGGCCCTTGCCGGTGAGATCGAGCGTCGACTTTCGCTCGCCCTGATGCTCGACCCAGACATGCGGCAAATGCGCACCGGGCCAGGTGGTGGCCTGATAATAGAGCTCGTGGTCGCGGGTGAACGCCGGCATCGGCGTGCCGTCGGACACCACGGCGGTCGAGCCGTAGCGCTGGTTCATCTCGACGCCGTGACAGTTGAACTCGTAGCTCTTGTTGGCGATGGCCTCATAGAGCTTCTTGCGGCGCGCCTTGCCCTCGGCGGTCGGCGCCTTGCGCGCGGCGATCGCCTTGCGTGCTTCGGCCGGATCGGTCGAGGCGACGAGGCCCACCGCCTCGAAGATCGGCGGGAAGTCGCCGATGCTCTCGTTGGCGCGGGTCACGATCTGCTTGCCGACCGGCTGGCGCTCGGCCGAATAGGTTTCGAGCAGCGACGGTGCCGCCTGACCTTCGAGCACCAGCTTCAGCTTCCAGCACAGATTGAAGGAATCCTGGATCGAGGTGTTGGAGCCGAGGCCGTTGGTCGGCGGATGGCGGTGCACGGCGTCGCCGACGCAGAACACGCGGCCCGACGCGTAGTGGCCGGCATACATCTCGTTCACTGTCCAGGTCGAGGTGGAGCGCACCTTGACCTCGAGCGTCTCGTCGCCGACCAGATTGCGGACGATCGAGATCGCCTCGTCATCAGAGAGCTTGCGCTCGCCCTGCTCGATGTCGTAGCCCCAGATGATCAGCCATTCGCTCCACGGCCGCACCATTCGGATCAGGCCGGCACCGATGCCGCCGATCTCGGCTCCGGGCTGCAGCACCCAGTACAGCACGCTCGGCCGGTGCGCGACGTACTTGCTCAAATCCGCCTGCACGATGATGTTCATGCTGCCGGCGCGGCCCATCTGGCCCTCCATCGGCAGCCCGATCACTTCGGCAACCCGGCTGCGGCCACCGTCGGCGCCGATCAGGTATTTGGCGCGGATCTGAGTGGTCTCACCGGACAGGCGATCCTTCACCGTCGCGGTGACGCCGTCGGCATCCTGCACCAGGTCGACGAACTCGGTGTTGAAGCACAGCGAGGTGCCGCGCTGGCCGGCGGCCTCGATCAGGATCGGCTCGAGGAAATTCTGCGGCAGATCGCAGATGCGCGCGGGACTGGCGAGATCGTAATCCGCCTTGCGCGAGGGATGATTGCCCCAGGAATACAGCCGGCCGAACTCCTCGCCGGCGAGGCTCTCGCAGAACACGTTGTTGGCCATCAGATGCTGCGGCACGGCCTGCGCCACGGCCTTCTCCTCGAGGCCGAGATCGCGCAGCACCTCCATCGCGCGCTGGTTGGTGATATGGGCGCGCGGCGTATCGGCCAGCCAGCTATATTTGGTCACCAGGATGTGCTTGACGCCGTACATGCCGAGCAGCGCCGCCGCCGTCGCGCCGGCCGGGCCACTGCCGACGACAAGGACGTCGGTCTCAATCGGTTTGCTGGTCATGGTCCTCTCCCTGGTCGTCTTGTCGGTTGCGATCGTCATTCCGCGGCCATCATCGGCTTCGGCACCAGGCCTGCGCCGGGCCGCATCTGGAAGTCGTAGGACATCAGGTGCCACGGGCCGGAGACCCGCTCGCCGTTGGGCAGCGCCGGCTCGCTGCGCGGCTCGACGCGCGCGATGAGCTCGTCCTTGACGCCGAACACCACGTCGCTGCGCAGATATTCGTCGCCATCGAGGAAGACGTGGGTGATCAGCGGCTCGTAGCCTTCGGCCTTGACCAGGAAGTGCACATGCGCCGGCCGCATCGGATGACGTTTCGTCGCGGCGATGAGATCGCCGACCGGGCCGTCGGTCGGGATCGGATAGCTGCACGGCAGAATGGTGCGGAACGAGAAGCGGCCGTCCGCATCCGTCACGAAACGCGCGCGCAGCGACGGGCCGTGCGCCGCATAGTCCGCCTTCTGCGAATCGTAGAAGCCGTCGTCGTCGGCGTGCCAGACATCGATCTCGGCACCGGCGAGCGGCTTGCCGGCCAAATCTGTCACGCGGCTCTGCACGAACATCACTTCGCCGTCGATGCCTTCCGAGATGTTGGCGTCGTGCGGCGTGACGCGGTGCTCGCCGACATAGAACGGGCCGAGCACCGTGGTCTCGGTGGCGCCCTCGCGCTCACGGTGATTGACCGCGTCGACCAGCATCGAAACGCCGAGCACGTCGGAGAGCAGGATGAATTCCTGGCGCCGCGGGGTGCAGGTCTGGCCGGTGCGGGTCAGGAATTCGATCGCCTGATTCCATTCCTCGAAAGTGAGCTCGGTGCGACGCACCAGATCGTGCAGCGACTTGACCGTCTCCTCGATGAGGAACTTGAGCCGCGTGTTCGGCGTGTTGGCGAAGCTGCTGATCACCTCGTCGGTGAGGTCGTGCTCGTTGAAATTGGCCATCGTGTTGTCCTTTGATTTGGAGATGTCAGTGCTGCACGGGCGCATCGCCGCGCCAGGCTGCCGCGATCAGGTCCTGGATTGCGGCGCGCTCCACAGGTCTTGGGTTGGCATAGGGGTTGCGCACCGCCATCTCGGCGGCGCGGGCGATGCCGTCCTCGGGCATCCCGATGTCGGAGAGCCGGCGCGGCAGCGCGAGCTGCCGGGCAAGATCAAATAGGCCCTGCGGGGCGTTGGCGCTGTGCAACGCTCGTGCGACACGGCTCATCGCTTCCGGCGCCGCGGCGGCGTTGTAGGCGGCCGCGTGGGGCAGCACGATCGCGTGGGTTTCGGCATGCGGCAGGTTGAACATGCCGCCGAGCACGTGGCAGAGCTTATGGTGCAGCGACATCCCGACCGCGCCGAGGCAGGCACCGCACAGCCAGGCGCCATAGAGCGCGTCGCGCCGAGCGCCGGGATCGTCCGGCACCGTCATGATGCGCGGCAGCGCGCGGGCGAGCGCGGCGATGCCGTCCTCCGCCATCAGCGAGGTCAGCGGATTGGCGTCGGGCGCATAGAGCGCCTCGACGGCGTGGGCGATCGCATTCATGCCGCTGGCGGCGGAGATGTGCGGCGGCAGGCTCACGGTGAGATCGACGTCGTAGATGACGGTGTCCGGCACCAGGTCCTGGGAATGCTGCGTGGTCTTTATGCCGTTGCTGGTCTCGCCAAGGATCGGCGTCATTTCGGAGCCGGCATAGGTGGTCGGCATCGCGATGTGCGGCAGCCCCGTGCGCAGCGACAGCGCCTTGCCGAGCCCGACTGTCGAGCCGCCGCCGATCGCGACCAGCCCGTCGATGTCGCGGGACTCGACGATGCGAAGCGCCTCGTTGGTGACCTCGACCGGCGTATGCATGCGTGCGCCGGAAAACAGCCCTGCGAGCCGGTCGCCGAGGCCTGCGCCGAGCCGTCGCCCGAGATCCTGCTGCTCGCTTGTGGTCAGCACCAGCGCCCGCTTGATACCAAGGCGCTCGCTCTCCTCGCCAAGCCGCGCCGAGGTGCCGGCGCCGAACACCACGCGATATTGCTGCGAGCAATAGGCAAATGTGCCGCTGCCGGCATCTCCGGCCGCCACGACGGGCGGGCGTACGGCATCAGGCACTGCGATGCTCATGGCATTTCTCCCAAGCCGGCGAACCGGCAGTCTCGTCTTGTTGGGAGAAAGCTAGCGGCGGGCGGCCCCGGCGGGCCTGCACGAAACCGGAGAAAATCTGCACGAAACCGGAAAAATTATCCGTAGGCTCGGGCTAGCGCCCCTGCCCGTCCGAACCGCCGGCCGCGCGCTAGTGGCTGCGGCGGTAGCGCCCCGGCGTCACGCCGGTGAAGCGGCGGAACATGCGGGTGAAATGCTCCTGATGGGAGAAGCCGCAGGCCAGCGCGATGTCGGCGAGGCTTTGCGTCTCGTCGGCGAGCAGCGCCCGGGCGCGCTCGATGCGCAGATTGAGCACGTACTGGTAGGGCGAGATGCCGCTGGTCGCCTTGAACAGGCGCACGAAATATTCGGTGCTGCGGCCGCATAGTTCTGCAAGCTGGTCGAGCCGGATATCGGTATCCAGGTTGGTGTCGACGAATTCGCGGATCCGGGCCATCTGCCGGTTGCTAAGCAGGTTCGGATGCTTGCCGGCCTCCACGCTCGGCTTGTGGAAATTGATTGCGACGAAGCGATTGGCGATCGCCTGCGCGATCGGATCGACGAACAGCGACGAGGCCGGCAGGCCGCTGGTGATGGTGTCGCCGATCGCCGCGGCGAGATGCTCCAGCACAGAATCCTGATCGCCCAGCATCGGCGCGAGCCCGCCGATCAGGCTCGGCGCCCCGTCCCGGCCCGCGAACAGGTCGGAGCGCAGATAGATATGCGTGGATTCCAGCGCCTCGCGCAGCACCACGTTGCAGGCGTGTCCCGCCGGCAGGAAGAACACCCCGCCGCGCGGAATCTGCCGGGCAACCGACTTGCCGTCCATCACATAGGTGATCTCGACCGGGCCACCCCGGTGCAGCACCATCAGATTGTCGGACAGCGCGTGGAAGTGCCCGTCAAACGGCCGCTCGCGCTGGACCGAGGCATACGCGGACGACCAGCCGAGCCCCTCGCTCGAGCCGCGGAATTCGGCCTGGAAGCGGTCCAGGATCCCGTGCGTCTCCTGCACCCCAAAATTCGACGTCGGCTGCATCAGACAGACCAAGGGCTCGAGGCTTCGGTGCCGCGAGTGAAACCCAACGGCACTCGCTTTTCAACACAATCGAACCGAATGGTGCTCCCGGCGGCCTTGCTGCGCCGCAATAGCGCCGCCTGCTAATCCTTGACCGCGATCCAGATCACGTGGCGCACGCCGCGGCCGCGGCCCGTGGCGCGGACGGCAATCTCGTTGACGGCGAACCCGGCGCGGGACAGCGATTTCGGGAACTTGGCATTTGGACCGGACGACCAGACGGCGAGCACGCCGCCGTGCCGCAAGGCGGCGTGTGCGATCCTGAGCCCGGAGATGTCATACAGCGCGTCATTGGCCTTGCGGGTCAGACCTTCCGGGCCGTTATCGACGTCGAGGAGAATGGCATCGTAGGTGCGCGGATTGCGCTCGATCACATCAGCGACATCCACCTCCTGGACGCTGACGCGCGGATCGTTCAGGCTGTCGCCGAAGATCTCCGCCATCGGACCCCTCGCCCATGCAACGACCGACGGCACCAGCTCGGCCACCACGATTTGTGCCTCGGCTCCAAGCACGGCGAGCGCGGCCCGCAGCGTAAAGCCCATGCCGAGGCCGCCGATCAGAAAACGCGGCCGTGTGACCTTCTCGATCTTCTTCGCGGCGAGCGTCGCCAGCGCAGCTTCCGAGCCCGACAGGCGGCTGTTCATCAGCTCGTTGGTGCCGAGCATGATCGAGAACTCGCGGCCGCGCCGCATCAGGCGCAATTCACCTTCGGTGCCGGGAATGCGCGCGGTATCGATCTTTTCCCAGGGAATCATGCGGCGGCTTGTAGCATGGCCCGCACCTTTGCCGAAGGCGCCGAGCCTACCCGCCGGCCCAGACGTCGAGCACGTAGCGGTTCCTGGTGCCCATCTCCTCGATCCAGCGCGCGGCGGCGTCAGCGTCGGCACCGCTGCGCTCGCGATAGATCGACATCAGGGTCGCCTTGACGTCGGGCTCCATCTTGCCGCCGTCGCCGCAGACATAGACGATCGCGCCCTTCTCGATCAGCTCCCAGACCCGATCCTTCTGCGCGGCGACGAGATGCTGCACATAGGTCTTCGGCCCGTCGGCGCGCGAGAAGGCGGTATGGAGTTCACTGACGCCATCGGCTGCAAACGCCTTCAGCTCATCCGCATAGATGAAGTCCTGCTCCGGATGGCGGCAGCCGAAGAACAGCATCGCGGGACCCAGCGTCGCGCCCTGGGCCTTGCGCGCGGCGCGCTCCTGCAGGAAGCCGCGGAACGGCGCGAGTCCGGTGCCCGGCCCGATCATGATGATCGGCACGGCGCTGTCGTCAGGCAGGCGGAAGCCGGCCTTGGTCTCCTTGATGGTGGCGTGGACGGTATCGCCGGCGCGGCGACGCGCCAGATAGTTCGAGCAGATCCCCTTGTAGATGCCGCGTCCCGAGCTCGCAGGCGCCTCCACCACGCCGACGGTGACGCTGCAACGCTGCGCCTCGCCGGCCGGAGACGACGAGATCGAGTAATAGCGCGGCGCCAGCAGCGACAGCATTTCGAGGTAGAGGTGGAACGGCAGCTCGCAGGCCGGATATTCCTCGAGCAGGTCGAACACCGATTTGCGCGTGGCCAGCACCTCGGTGCGGTAGCGCCCGGCGGAAGCCTCGTCGTCGCCGACATAGGCCATCAGCTTCGGCTTGGTCACCGGGCAGCGGGTGTGCTCGGCCATGATCTGGATCTGCTTGCGGGTCGCGACCTGCTGCAATTCGACGAACTCGGTGAGCAGCCGCCCGACCGACACCGCGTTGCCGACCGGCAGTTGCGCGCGGCGGCCTTCCGAGACCTGCAGCCGGATCTGATCGGCCGGCAGGAAGCCGAACCGGCGCGCTACGGAATCGACCAGGGTCGGATCGTTGCGCGGCACCACGCTGAGATGATCGCCGACGCGATATTTCAGGTTCGCCGGCAGCTCGACCTCGATGTGCCGGGTCGAGCGCTCCGACGGATGCGCTCCTTCCTTGTTCTGCAGCTCGTCGTTGGCGAGCACCTTCATCGGCACCGCGCCACCCTGCGTCACGATGGTGTTGACCGCACCCTGCGCCACCGGCTCGATCGCATAAAGCGGCTCGTCCTCGGCGGTGCGGGTGAAATTCCAGTCGATGCCGAATTCCTTGGTCGCGACCTTCGCAGCCTCCGGGAACCATTTCTGGAACTGGCCGTCGAGATCGCTGCGCGCATCGCCCTCGCCGCGCGGATAGACGGCGCGGGCGCCATGCTTGGTCAATTGCTCGTCGATGAAGCGCGGCACCGACTGGTAGGTCGCGGCCCAATCGCTGTTGCCGCAGCCGAACACCGCGTAGCGCACCTTGGCGAAGGCATCCTTCGGCAGATCGGTCTCAAGCCATTTGACGAACTGCGTCGCATTGTCGGGCGCCGCGCCGTTATAGGAGGCGCAGATGATCAGGACGCCGCCCTCCTCCGGCAGCTTGCCGACATAGTCGTCCAGCGGCCCAAGCCGCACCGAGAAGCCATTGATCTCCGACAGATCGGCCATCCGGGTCGCCAGCTCCTCGGCCGAGCCGAGGTTGGAGCCATACAGCACCAGCATCGGCGTGTTGTGGCCGGGGCGCGTGGTCGGCGCGCGCGGTGCCTTCGGCGCGGCCGCAACCGCGCCGGTGCTGCCGGCGAACGCGCCACGCTCCCTGTCGTCGCGCGGCCGCACCTTGATCCTGAAGCCGTCGGGCTTGACGGTCAGCGTCTCCTTCAGATGCATCTGGTAGCGATGCACGTCGAGCAGCTTGAAGCGTTGCAGGATCATCCCGATCGCGAGCGCCGCCTCGTGCATGGCAAAGCCGCGGCCGATGCAGGCGCGCTGGCCGTTGCCGAACGGCTTCCAGGCATTGATCGGGCGTTTGGCCTCCGCCTCGCGGCTGAAATTCTCGGGATCGAACACGTCGGGGTTGGGGCCCCAGACCGAGGGATCGCGATGCAGCGCCATCACCAGCACGGTGATGAAGGTGTTCTTCTTCAGCTTGTACTTGCCGCCGATCGTCTCGTCGTTGAGCGGCGCGATACCGTAGGCCGGCGCCGGCGGCCACAGTCGCAGCGCCTCCTTCAGACATTGGGTGATGTAGGTGAGCTGCGTCACCTGCTGATAGGTCGGCCGCGCATCGATGTCGGGACCAAGGACGCGGTCGACCTCCTCATAGGCCTTCTTGAGCACCTCGGGATGCTTCAGCAGCGCATAGATCGTGCACGACAGCAGGCCACTGGTGGTCTCGTGGCCGGCGATCAGGAAGGTATTGATCTGGTAGCGGATGTTGACGTCGTCGAGCTGCTCGCCGGTGGCGCGATCGACGCCGGTCATCATCGCGGCCAGCATGTCCTTCTTGTCACTGGTCACATCGGTGTTGCCGCGCCGCTCGGCGATGATCTCGTCGACCATCTTGTTCATGAAGCCGACGTCGTCGGTCAGCGTCTTGCGCCGCTTCTGCATCCACAGACCCTCGAGCGGCAGGCCGCGGGTCATCATGATGGTCTCGAGCGAGCGCACCAGCGATTCCACGAAAGGGTGGTAGTCGCGGCGGTAGAACGAATTGAAGCGGTAGTCGAAGCCGCACAGCCCGATGGTGTCGAGGGTCAGCGCCGTCATGTCGTGGACGACCTCGATCTCCTCGTCGGCGTTGAGGCGCTCCCATTTCTTGACCAGTTGCTCGGCGATATCGACCATGCTCGGGTGATACGACTGCATGGCGCGGTTGCCGAACGGCTGCATCAGGATGTTGTGCGCCTTGCTCCAGTTCGGCTCCTTGGTATCGGCGGTGAACAGCCCGTCGCCGCCGACCGCGCGCACCCGGCGCAGCGAGCCGCGCACGGCCTTGTCGAAGCGCTTCTCGTCGGAAAGCTCGTCGACCAGATCGTGACCGGAGACGATGACGATCGGCGCGCCCATCATGTCGAGCCAGAAGATCGGTCCGAGCTCCTTGGAGAGCTTGACCAGATGCTGCACCGGCGCGTTCGAATCCAGCGACAGCATGTTGCCGACCACCGGCTTCGTCGGCGGATGCGGGATCGGACTCAGTCTGTTGCCGGATGCCATTGTCGAAGTGCCCCCTGTCCTCTATTCGTCATTGCGAGGAGCGAAGCGACGAAGCAATCCATTTGTCCTCGCATGCGGACCAATGGATTGCTTCGCTTCGCTCGCAATGACAGCGTTAGTGTCCCGTCGTCACCCAAACCGTTTTCTACGCCACTCGATCAGCTTGGCGCTGACCTCGTCCGGCTTTTCCTGCTGCGTCCAGTGACCGCTGTCGTGGACCAGATACTTTTCGAGGTCCGGCACCAGCTTCTCCATGCCATCGGCAGCCGAGGGCGGCAGCACCGCGTCGTTCTCGGCCATGATCATCAGCGACGGCACCCGCACATTGTGGTCCAGCCCCGCCGAACGTTCCCAGTTGCGGGTGAAGTTGCGATACCAGTTGATGCCGCCGGTGAAGCCGGTCCTTGTGAAGGTGTCGACGAACACCTTCTTCTCCTCAGCCGACAGAATCGGCGTCCGCGGATCGTGCTTGGCGTCGTAGTTCGCGATCATCTGCGGGAACGCCAGGTTGAGCCGCGCCGAGGCGCCGACGCCGGCAATCGGCTGCTCCTCCGGTGCGCCCGGCGGGCGCGCCGCCGGCTTGCGCATGAAGGCATCGAAGGTCTGCTCCACGCGGCTGCCGAAGATCCGATCGGGCTCACGCGCCGGATCCTGGAACTGGACGATGTACATCTGGTCGCCGAAGCGCTGGCGGAACAGCGCGATCGGGTCCATCGGCGCGCGGTTCAAATGCGGCGTGTTGACGCCGACGACGCCGGCCACCCGCGACGGATGTCTGAGCGGCATCTGCCAGACGACAAAGCCGCCCCAGTCGTGACCGACGAAGATCGCCTTGTCGATCTTGAGATGGTCGAGCAGGCCGACCAGGTCGCCGGTCAGGTGTTCCATGTCGTAGGATTCGACCGGCTCCGGCCGGTCGGTCGCGCCATAGCCGCGCTGATCCGGCGCAATCACCCGGATGCCGGCCTCGCTCAGCGCCTTGATCTGGTGGCGCCAGGAGAACGCCAGTTCGGGCCAGCCGTGGCACAGCACCACGGGCGGCGTGTCGGTCTTGGGGCCTGCTTCGTAAAACCCCATGCGAATGCCGTTCGTCTCGGCGAACTGCAGCGGTGGCATGTCGATCATTGCAGGAATTCCTATTCTGCCGCGCCCTTGATGTCGGCAGGCGGAGGCGCGAACGCCGCCTCGAGTACATCGAATTCGAGCGGCAGCATGTCGCACATCACCTGCACATGCGGAATGATGTTGGCACCGACGATGAAGCCGAAATCGAGTTGATCGCGGTAGCTCTGCACGGTGATGTTGAGCGCCACGCCGTGGGTCGAGATCGAAACCGGGAAGATATGCAGCAGCTCCGCGCCGGCCGCGTACAGCGTCTGCCGCGGCCCCGGCACGTTCGACACCGTGATGTTGGTCGCCGGCGGCAGCACGTTGGACAGGTCAGACCGGCTGTAGAGCAACGCCAGAATCTGCACCACGATCGGCGCGCCCAAGAGCGAGATGTTGGAGACCTGCGGCACCAGGGCGCGCAGCGGATGCGACATCTCCTTGGACTTGGTCGACTGCGCGATGATGGTTTCCAGCCGCTTCTTCGGATCCTCGACGTCGGTCGCGATCGAGCAGATCATGCCGAACACCTGGTTGTTGGATTCGGCGTTGCCTTCCTCGCGCAGCGAGATCGGCACGCCGGCGGTCAGCGACTTGTTCGGCAGCGCACCCTGGCTGATCAGATAGCGCCGCACCACGCCCGAGGCGAGCGCCAGCACCACGTCGTTGAGCTTGCCGCCCGAGACCTTCGCCAGCGCCTTGGCGCGCGACAGCGAGATCGAGGTGCCGGCAAAGCTGCGCTCCGACGAGATCGCCTTGTTGAGGATGGTCGGCGGCGAAGCCATCGCCTGCAGGCTCTCGCGCGACCTCGGATCGGCGACCTTGGCGACGACGTCGGAGAGGCTCTTGAGCACGGTCGGCATCGAGCCTGCGAACTTCACCGCACTCTCGATCTGGAACATGGCGTTGTCGAACAGGATCGAGCCGAGGTCGCTCTTGCCCGAGCGCGGCAGCTCCAGGCTCTTTTGCGCGGCGGCGGCCGCCTCGAACGGCTGGGTCCAGAGCTGCTGATAGGCGTCGATCAAATTGGCCGCGATGTCACGCGGCTCCTGCGCGACCTTTTTCGCACTCGGCGGCTCGATCTGCCGCGGCACCGGCGTCAGGTCGTAGATCATGCTGGTCAGCGCCGCGCCGGCGCCGCCGTCGATGCAGGCGTGGTGCATCTTGGAATAGAGCCCGATCTCGTTGTCCTTCATGCCCTCGAAGACGTAGAACTCCCAGAGCGGGCGGGCGCGGTTCAACAGCTTGGCGTGCATCCAGCCGACGATGCGCTCCAGCGTCGCGCGGTCGCGTGGCGCGGGCAGGCTGGCGCGGAAGATGTGGCGGTCGATATCGAACTGGTCATCCTCGACCCAGGACGGGTGGTCGATGTCGAGCGGCGCCTTCTGCAGGCGCGCCTTGAGGATCGGCGCGACATGCAGCCGCGAGGCGATCATCGCCTTGAACTCCTCGAAGAAGTCGCCCTTGTAGCCGTCGGGCAGCCGGAAGATCGCCATGCTGCCGACATGCATCGGCATTTCCGGCGTTTCCAGATACAGAAACGATGCGTCCAGCGAGGACAGCTTCTTGGCGTCGCTCATGATTTCCTCCCGAGAGCCAACTCACGCGGGCGCCTTGGCGGCGCTTCTCGTCGTTCAGTCAGGATAGTGCCTGTTCTGCCGGCCCGTAGGCAATGGCAAAGGGGCCCGAGCGGTCAAAATGCCGGAACTCCCCTTCCGGCTGTGCCAGCCGGTCCGCGATCGCCCACAAGGCTGCGGGGTTGACGCCGAGGCCGAGATGGCTGGCGAAATGCACCTCGATGTTCTCGGCGGTCGCCGACGGCCGCACCCGCGAGGTCCGCCAGTTCACGATGCCGTCGGTGCGGGAATAGATCGAGGTTGCCGGCACCGGCATGTCGCCGGCGATCGCGGCGCGGATTTCAGGAATGGCATCCACCCCCTCGCCGGACAGCAGCTCGTACAGCCGGGTCGCGTTGGTGGCGCGGATGTCGTCGGCGAACGGGCTGCCCAGCGTGATGATGGATCGCACCAGCTCCGGCATCTGCGACGCCAGGTCGCGCGCATAGACGCCGCCGAGGCTCCAGCCGATGATCGAGACCTTTCGCCCCGACGCCTCATGGACCCGCTTCAGCAGGTCGCGCAGCGCAGTCCGCCTGCTGGAGATGCCGCCGAAATTGCGGCCCATGTTCCAGGCGTAGGCGTCATAGCCGAGCTCCTTCAGATAGCGCCGCATCGGCGCCATCGACAGGTCGCTGGCGAGGAAGCCGGGCAGCGCCAGCACCGGATGACCGTCGCCCTTCGGCGCCTGCATCAGCAGCGGCGACAGCAGCAGGCTCGAATTCAGCTCGAGCACGCCGCGCGCTTCCGCCAGCATCAGGAACAGGCTGGGCGGGCGCAATCGGCGTTCGGCCGCATCAACGCTCCCTTTCGCGGCCGCCACTATTTCTTGTCCTTCTTGGCCAAGCCGCCGAGGCCGGCCATCGTCACGAACATGTCCTGGAAGCGCTCGGCGAGCTTGGGATCAAAGGTGAACCAGCTTTGCATCAACGCTTCCGGCGAAACCTTCTCGATGTTCGACAGCATCTGCTGCTGCAGCCTGTCCATCACCGCGTTCTGCATCGGTGCCACGTCCGGCAGGCCGAAGAACTGGCGCGCTTCAAGGGGCGTACAATCTATCTCGACGTTGACCTTCATATCCGCCTCCTCAAATGCGCCTGGCCCGCCTCAGTATCGCCGGGACCGGGCCGGTCACGCAAGCGAGCCGTACCTGCCCCGATGTCTAGTCGGCCTCAATCATCCGTTATGGTCAACCAAACCGTTTGGAACGACAGGCTCCAAACCGTTTGGAACGGCGGCTCCGTTTGGCGCGACCGGCATCAGCCTGGCTCGTCGGCGATCAATTCCCGTGACCGGCAAGCGGCACTCCGAAAGTCGAATGTCACGCGCCTGTACCAACCGCCTACTCTCATGTCGCATTCATTGCGCTGCACCCGCGCGAACCGATTAACCCTTTGGGAAATCGCGCTTGCGCGGCCGGTAAACTCTGGCAACATGCATCAATAATACCAGCCGGACAAAGCAGCCGGCGGACAAAAACGGGGACGCGGGATCACATGTCGGTACGTTGGAGTTTGTTTGCGGCGACTGCCGTCGCGCTGGTCGCCTTTGCCTTGCCGGCATCGGCCCAGACGCTGAAATACGCCAATCAGGGCGAGCTGAAGTCGCTGGATCCGTACACGCTGAAGGAAACCACGACGATCGCGCACCACGCGCACGTCTATGAAGGCCTCACCGCGCGCGACAAGGACCTCAAGATCATCCCGGCACTCGCGGAAAGCTGGGAGACGCTGAGCCCGACCAAATGGCGCTTCCATCTGCGCAAGGGCGTGAAATTCCACAATGGCGATCCCTTCACCGCCGACGACGTGCTGTTCTCCGCCGACCGCGTCCGCGCCAAGGGCTCCAACTTCCTCAGCAACGTCCCGGCCGACGCCAAGTTCACCAAGGTCGACGACTACACGGTCGACGTGACGCTGGACTCGCCCAATCCCATCCTGACCTCGCAGTGGGATAGCTGGTACATCATGGACAAGAAGTGGAGCGAGGAGAACAACGCCGTCGCACCGACGCCGGCCTCCGCGACCACGCCGAGCTACGCCGCGCTGCACGAGAACGGCACCGGTCCCTTCACGATCGAGAGCCACCAGCCCGGCGTGAAGACCGTGTTCAAGGCGTTTCCGGGCTATTGGCGCAAGCCCGAGCATAATCTCCAGGAGATCATCTTCACCCCGATCGGCTCCGACGCCACCCGCGTCGCCGCGCTGCTCTCGGGCGAGGTCGATGTCATCGAACCGGTTCCGCTCCAGGACATCCAGCGCGTCAATTCCAGCGGCGTCGCCACCGTCATGACCGCGCCGGAGATCCGCACCATCTTCATCGGCATGGATATGGCGCGCGACGAGCTGCTGTACTCCAACATCAAGGGCAAGAATCCGTTCAAGGACATCAAGGTCCGCGAAGCCTTCTACAAGACGATCGACGTCGACCTGATCAAGACCCGCGTGATGCGCGGCATGTCGACGCCCTCGACCCTGATGATCGCGCCCGAGCTCTATCCGCTGTCGAAGGAGTTCACCCGGCCGAAGCTCGACCCGGAAGGCGCCAAGAAGCTCTTGGCCGAGGCCGGCTACCCGAACGGCTTTGAAGTCACGATGGATTGCCCGAACGACCGCTACGTCAACGACGCCGCGATCTGCCAGGCGGTGGTCGGCATGCTGGCCCGGATCGGCATCAAGGTGAACCTGCTGGCGCAGCCGAAGGCACAGTATTTCGGCAAGGTGCTGAAGCCCGGCGGCTACCAGACCTCGTTCTTCATGCTGGGCTGGACGCCCGCGACATCAGACTCGCACAACGTGCTGCACGATATCCTCGGCTGCCGCGACGATCCGAAGGATTCGACCCGGGGCGAAGCCAATCTCGGCGGCTATTGCAACAAGGAAGTCGACGCGCTCACCGACAAGGTCCTGGTCGAGAGCGACACGGCCAAGCGCGACCAGTTGATCAAGCAGGCCTACGAGATCGTCATCAAGGACTACGGCTACATTCCGCTGCATCAGCAACCGCTGGTGTGGGGCGTGTCGAAAAAGGTCAAATTGACCCAGCGCGCAGACAACCAGGTGCTGCTCTACTGGGCGACCAAGCAAGGTGAATAGTGGTTGCAGCGAATTGGGTCCCGGAAGCGCAGGCTTCCGGGACCTCTCGGTTTTCGGCCGCGCAAAGCCGCGCGCGCCGGATGTCAAAAGCAGTGAAAGGTAGAGATGCTCGCTTTCACTCTTCGCCGCGTGCTGCAGGCGATCGGCGTGATGCTCGCCGTCGGCGTTATTGCGTTCGCGATGTTCCGCTTCGCCGGCGATCCGGTGAGCCAGATCGTCTCGATCGACACCTCGGCCGCGCAGCGCGCTGAAATCCGGCGCTCGCTCGGCCTGGATGATTCCGTACTGGTGCAGTTCGGCCGCTACTTCATCAATGCGCTGCAGTTCAAGTTCGGCGTGTCCTACCAGTTCCGTCTGCCGGTCTCCTCGCTGCTGGCGGAGCGCCTGCCGGCGACGCTGGAGCTTGCGATCTGCGCCACGCTGTTCGCCATGGTCGCCGGCATCCTGATGGGGGTCTACTCGGCGCTGCGCCGTGACACCGTGCTCGCCAAATTATTCCAGGCGGTATCGCTGATCGGCATTTCGCTGCCGACCTTCCTGATTGGCATCCTCCTGATCTATCTGTTCGCGGTGACCTTGGGCTGGCTTCCCTCCTTTGGCCGCGGCGAGGTGGTGAAGCTCGGCTGGTGGACCACCGGGCTGCTCACCGTCTCGGGCCTGAAGGCGCTGATCATGCCGGCGATCACGCTCGGACTGTTCCAGATGACCCTGATCATGCGGCTGGTGCGCGCCGAAATGCTGGAAGTGCTGCGAACCGACTATATCCGCTTCGCCCGTGCCCGCGGGCTGACCACGCGCGCGATCCATTTCGGCCATGCGCTGAAGAACACCCTGGTTCCGGTGATCACGGTCGCCGGCCTGCAGTTTGGCTCGGTAATTGCTTTCTCGATCATCACCGAAACCGTGTTCCAATGGCCGGGCATGGGACTTCTGTTCGTGCAGGCCGTGCAAAACGTCGATATCCCGATCATGGCCGCGTATCTGTTGATGGTCTCGCTGATCTTCGTCACCATCAATCTCGTGGTCGACATCCTCTACACCGTGGTCGATCCGCGCTTGCGCTCGACCGTCGGCCGCGCGACGTGAGGGGCTGACCGATGTCCGACGCCGTCGTCCCCCATCGTTCCGAAGCTCACCCGCAGGCATCTGCCGGCTGGTTCAGGCGCGCGCTCGACAGCGACATCGTCTATTCGTTCCGCCGCTCCAGGCTGACGATGGTCGCCGCCGTGATCACGCTGTTGTTCTTCCTGCTGGCGATCTTTGCATCCTGGCTTGCGGTGCAGAACCCGTTCGATCCCGCACAATTGCAGCTGATCAATTCGCGGATCGCACCGCTATGGACCGCCGACGGCCAGAGCCCGTTCCTGCTCGGTACCGACGAGCAGGGCCGCGACGTGCTCTCGGCGATTCTGTACGGCCTGCGCATCTCGCTTGCGGTCGGCGTTGCCGGCGTGGTGTTCGCCGGCGCGCTCGGGATCGCCCTCGGGCTGGTCGCCGGTTATTTCGGCGGCGTGGTCGACAGCGTGATCATGCGGATCGCCGACGTCCAGCTCACCTTCCCGGCGATCTTGATCGCGCTGCTGGTCAACGGTGTCGCCAAATCGCTGCTCGGCAACCGGCTCGACGAGATGAGCACGTTCGGCGTGCTGATCATCGCGATCGGCCTCAGTTTCTGGGTGCAATATGCCCGCACCGTGCGCGGCTCGGTGATGGTAGAGAAGAACAAGGATTACGTGGCGGCGGCGCAGCTGATCGGCCTGCCGGCGCCGAAGATCATGCTGCGGCACGTGCTGCCGAACACGATGGGCCCGATCCTGGTCATCGCCACCATCAACCTCGCGCTCGCGATCATCACCGAGGCGACGCTGTCGTTCCTCGGCGCCGGCATGCCCGACACCATGCCCTCGCTCGGCACCCTGATCCGGATCGGCAACAACTACCTGTTCGCCGGCGAATGGTGGATCGTCGCCTTCCCGGGCATTGCGCTGGCCGGCCTGATCCTCTCCATCAACCTGCTCGGCGACTGGCTGCGCGACGCGCTCAACCCAAAGCTCCGATGACCCAGCCTGTTCTCTCCGTGCGCAATCTCGAGGTGGAATTCGTCACCCGCCGCGCGATCTTGCGCGCCATCAACGGCGTGTCGTTCGACATCGCCAAGGGCGAGGTGCTCGGCGTGGTCGGCGAGTCCGGCGCCGGCAAGTCGGTCACCGGCCTTGCGGTGATCGGGCTGATCGATCCGCCCGGTCGTATCTCCGGCGGCGAGATCGAACTATCGGGCACGCGGATCGACCATCTTCCGCCGGAGGAAATCCGCAGAGTCCGGGGCAAGCGGATCGGCATGATCTTCCAGGATCCGCTGACGAGCCTCAATCCGCTCTACCGGATCGGCGACCAGATCATCGAGACGATACGCACCCACACCAACCTGAGCGAAAGCGCCGCACGCCGGCGCGCCATCGATCTGTTGGCCGAAGTCGGCATCCCCGCGCCGGAAAAGCGCATCGACGGCTACCCGCATGAATTCTCCGGTGGCATGCGCCAGCGCGTCGTGATCGCGCTTGCGATCTGCGCCGAGCCCGAGCTGATCATCGCCGATGAGCCGACCACCGCGCTCGACGTCTCGGTCCAGGCGCAGATCATCACGCTGATCAAGCGGCTCGGCCGCGACCACGGCACCGCCGTGATGCTGGTGACCCACGACATGGGCGTGATCGCCGAGACCTGCGACCGCGTCGCGGTGATGTATTCCGGCCGCATCGCCGAGATCGGCCCGGTGCAGGAAGTGGTGCGCAACCCGCTGCATCCCTACGCCAAGGGCCTGATGGGCGCGATTCCGACGCTCGCAGGCGAGGACAAGCGCCTGGTGCAGATCCCGGGCTCGATGCCGCGGCTGTCGGCGATCCCGGCCGGCTGCCCGTTCAATCCGCGCTGTGCGTTTGTGTTCGATCGCTGCCGCGTCGAACGTCCCGAGCCGATCCGGCATGGCAGCCAATCCGTCGCCTGCCATCTGTTCGAGCCGGCGAAGGAGACGGCGGCATGAGCGGGACATTGATCGAGGTCAAGAACCTGCGCCGCGTCTTCGATGTCTCCAAGCCGTGGCTCAACCGCGTGATCGAAGGCGGCCATCTCGAATTCCTCAAGGCCGTCGACGGTGTCAGCTTTGACATCAAGCGCGGCGAGACGTTTGCGCTGGTTGGCGAATCCGGCTCCGGCAAGACCACGGTTGCGCGCATGGTCGTGGGCCTGTTGCCGCCGAGTTCGGGCGAAGTCGTCATCGACGGCGTCTCGATGACCGATCCGCGGCAGGCCCAGGCGCGCCGCCGGCTGCGCCGGCGCATCCAGATGGTTTTTCAGGACCCTTATGCGAGCCTCAATCCGCGCTACCGGGTCGCCGCTATCGTGGCCGAGCCGATCCGCGCCTTCGACCTGATCGAGGGCGAACGCGACATCAAGGCCCGAGTCGGCGAATTGCTCTCGCTGGTCGGCCTGCACCCCGACGACGGCCAGAAATTCCCGCATGAATTTTCCGGCGGCCAGCGCCAGCGCATCGCGATCGCCCGCGCGCTGGCGTCCGAGGCCGAGTTCATCGTCTGCGACGAGCCGACCTCGGCGCTCGACGTCTCCGTGCAAGCGCAGATCCTCAACCTGATGCGCGACCTGCAGGACAAGTTCGGCCTGACCTATCTCTTCATCAGCCACAATCTCGCGGTTGTCCGCCACATGGCGAGCCGGATCGGCGTGATGTATCTCGGCCGCATCGTCGAGATCGCCGAGGGCCGGAAACTGTTCGAGAACCCGCGGATGCCCTATACCAAGATGCTGCTCGGCGCGGTTCCGGATCTTGCGATGTCTGGCCGCCAGCGCATCCCGGTCAAGGGCGAGATCCCGAACCCGATCGATCCGCCGCGTGGCTGCGCGTTCAACCCGCGCTGTCCCCTCGCCTTCGATCTCTGCCGCGAAAAAGCGCCGGAACTGATTGACGGCGTCGCCTGCCACGCCGTCAACAGCCCGGCCGCCGCCGTTCCGGCATGATCACGCGGATGGGAGCGGCCATGTCCACCAAGCGGTTGGCATGCCAGCCCGCCTGTGATCAAGTGCGCGCGCCACAAGACCCAGCCGGAAGCGCAGCCCCATGAGCAACGTCAACCCCGATCCGTTCACCACAAGGCCTGAGATCGAAGGCACCTTCGGTGTCGTCACCTCGACCCACTGGATCGCGACCGCGGTCGGCATGGCAGCGCTTGAGAAAGGCGGCAACGCCTTCGACGCCGGCGTTGCTGCGGCGTTCACGTTGCAGGTGGTCGAGCCGCATCTGAACGGCCCCGGCGGCGACGTCCCGCTCATCGTGCACGACGTCAAGCGCGGCAAAACCGAAGTGATCTGCGGCCAGGGACCGGCGCCGGCGAAGGCGACGATCGCGCATTACCGCAGCGAAGGCCTCGAAATGGTGCCCGGCACCGGCCTGCTCGCGGCTTGTGTGCCCGGCACGTTCGAAACCTGGATGCTGCTGCTGCGCGACTACGGCACGATGAAGCTGCGCGACGTGCTGGAGCCCGCGATCGCCTATGCCCGCGACGGCCATCCGCTGGTCGAGCGCGCGTCGGCTACCATCAAGACCGTCGAGCAGCTGTTCCGGAAATACTGGTCCACGTCGGCCGACGTCTATCTGCCCAACGGCGAAGTGCCGAAGCCCGGCACTCTCTTCACCAACAAGAAGCTCGCCGAGACCTATGCACGCATCCTGACCGAGGCGGAGAGCGCCGGTAGCGATCGCGTCGCACAGATCGAGCGCGCGCGGCAGGCCTGGTCGAAGGGCTTCGTCGCGGAGGCGATCGACAAGTTCTGCCGCACCCAGGAGGTGATGGACGTCTCCGGCTCGCCGCATCGCGGCGTGCTGTCGGCCGACGACGTGGCGCGCTGGCAGCCGACCATCGAAGCGCCGCTGACCTACGATTACGGCCGCTACACCGTGCAGAAGTGCGGCGTCTGGAGCCAGGGTCCGGTGATGCTGCAGCAGCTCGCGCTGCTGAAGGGTTTCGAGCTCGACGGGCTCGATCCCGCCGGCCCCGACTTCATCCATTTGCAGATCGAAGCCGCCAAGCTTGCCTATGCCGATCGCGAAACATTCTACGGCGATCCGAAGTTCGCCGACATCCCGATCGAAACGCTGCTGTCCGATGCCTACAACAACGAACGGCGCAAGCTGATCTCGAAGGACAAGGCTTCGCTCGACTTCCGCCCCGGCTCGGTCGCAGGTTTCGGCGGCGTCGTGAAGCTGCGGCACGCCGAAGGGCATCGCGAAGCGGTCGGCGCCATGGGCGCGGGCGAACCGACGGTCGGCCGGTTCGGCGAGGTGCGCGGCGACACCGTGCATTTCGACATCATCGACAAGGCCGGCAACATGATCTCGGCGACGCCGTCCGGCGGCTGGCTGCAATCCTCGCCTGTCATTCCCGAGATCGGCTTCTGCCTCGGCAGCCGCGCCCAGATGTTCTGGCTGGAGGAAAACCACCCTGCCTCGCTGGCGCCGGGCAAGCGGCCGCGCACCACGCTGTCACCGACCATGGCGCTGCGCGACGGCGAGCCGTATCTCTCCTGGGGCTCGCCGGGCGGCGACCAGCAGGATCAGTGGATCACGCAATTCTTCCTGCGCCATGTTCACGCTAAGCTCAATCTGCAGGAGGCGATCGACGCGCCGGCCTGGCACTCCGAGCATTTCCCGATCTCGTTCTGGCCGCGCACTTCGCGGCCCGGCGTGCTAGTGCTGGAAAATCGCGTGCCAAAACCGACCATCGACGAATTGAAACGTCGCGGCCATGTGGTGGAGATTGGGCCGGATTGGTCGGAAGGCCGCCTCACCGCGGCCTCGAAGGTCGGCCCTCGCCGCCGCGCCGCCGCCAACCCGCGCGGCATGCAGGGTTACGCCGCGGGCCGCTAGAGGTTTGGGATGACCTGGTCGATCATCGCCCGCGACAGCGCCACCGGCCAGCTCGGCATCGCCGTCGCGACGCGGTTCTTCGCGGTCGGCGCGCTGGTGCCGCACATTGCACCCGGGATCGGCGCCATCGCGACGCAGGCGCTGGTCAATCCCTATTACGGCATCGACGGCCTCGCGCTGCTGCGCGATGGCAACAGCCCGCATGAGACGATCGCGGCGCTGCTCGCGCCCGACGGCGGCCGCGAGAGTCGGCAGGTGCATGTCATGGACAGCAAGGGCCGGATCGCCGCGCATTCCGGCAAGGATTGCATCGACTGGTTCGGCCATGTCGCCGGCGACGGCTTCTCGATCGCCGGCAACATGCTGGCCGGGGCCGCCGTGCTCGATGAGACCGCGCGCATCTATGCCGCGAACGAGAAGCTGCCGTTCGCGGAGCGGCTGATCAAGGCGATGTTCGCCGGCGAGGCGGCCGGCGGTGACAAGCGCGGCAAGCAGTCGGCGGCGCTTCTGATCCACGGAACGGAGCAATGGCCGTTGCTCGATCTGCGGGTCGACGACCACGCCGATCCCTTGCGTGAGCTGGAACGGCTGGAAGCGGTCAGCCGTGAGCATTGGGTGCCGTTCCGGGACTTCATGCCGACGCGCGACAACCCGGCCGGAATCAGCGACCGCGCCAGGATCGAGGCCGGCATCGCAGCGGCAACCAAGAGCCGCGAATGACCGCCGGCCCGCTGATCGAGATCGAGGGCTTGCGCGTCACCTTCCACGGCGACGATGGCCGCACGACGCATGCCGTCGACAGCGTCGACCTTTCCGTCGCCAACGGCGCCACGCTCGGCCTGGTCGGCGAGTCCGGCTGCGGCAAGAGCGTCACCTCGCTCGCGATCATGGGGCTGTTGCCGAAGCAGTCCGCCGCGGTTTCCGGCGCGATCCGCTTCGACGGCTTCGACCTGCTCGACTTGCCGGATGCGACGCTGCGCGACCTGCGCGGCAATCGGCTCGCGATGATCTTCCAGGAGCCGATGACGTCGCTCAATCCGAGCTTCACGATCGGCGACCAGATCGCCGAGACGATATTGCGCCACCGCGGCGGCTCCCGGCGCGCGGCACGCGAGCGCACCATCGAGCTGCTGCGCCGCGTGCACATCCCCTCGCCCGAGAAGCGCATCGACGAATATCCGCACAAGCTGTCCGGCGGCATGCGCCAGCGCGTGATGATCGCGATGGCGCTGGCCTGCGATCCGCAGCTCTTGATCGCCGACGAGCCGACCACCGCGCTCGACGTCACGCTGCAGGCGCAAATCCTCGATCTGATGCGCGAGCTGAAGGCCGCCAGCGGGGCTGCGATCATCCTGATCACCCACGATCTCGGCGTCGTCGCCGAAGTCTGCGACGAGGTCGCGGTGATGTATGCCGGTGAGATCGTCGAGCGTGCGCCGGTCGACGAGCTGTTTGCCAATCCGCAGCATCCCTATACGGTCGGCCTGCTCGGCTCGATCCCGCGGCTCGACCGCCGCACCAGCCATCTCGTCACCATCGAGGGCATGGTGCCGAACATGGCGAACCCGCCGGCTGGCTGCCGTTTCGCCGCGCGCTGTCCGTTCGTCGAGGATGCCTGCACCCGATCGCCGCCGCCGCTCGCGCTGCTGAGCGCGACCCACGCCTCGCGCTGCCTCCGCGCGCCCTTGGAGCGGCTGGTATCATGACTGCGCTGCTCGAGGTCGAAGGGCTGGTGAAGCATTTCGTCGCCGAACGCTCGGTGTTCGGACGGCCGACCGCATATGTGAAGGCGGTCGATGGCGTCAGCTTCACGGTCGAGGCCGGCAAGACGCTGGCGCTGGTCGGCGAATCCGGCTGCGGCAAATCAACCGTCAGCCGCCTGGTGCTGCGGCTGATCGAGCTGGACGCCGGACGGATCCGCTTCGAGGGCCGCGACCTCGGCGCGCTCAACGCCGAGCAATTGCGCGCGTTCCGCCGCGATGCGCAGCTGATCTTCCAGGACCCCTACGCTTCGCTCAACCCGCGCATGACGGTGAGCCAGATCCTGACCGAGCCGCTGGCGCTGCACAACCTCGTCCCGGCAGCGGGCCGCCGCGAGCGGGTCGAGGAGCTGTTGCGTCTGGTCGGGCTCGAGCCGCGCTTTGCGCGCCGCTATCCCCACGAATTCTCCGGCGGCCAGCGCCAGCGCATCGCGATTGCCCGCGCGCTCGCGGTCGAGCCGAAGCTGATCATCTGCGACGAGCCGGTGTCGGCGCTCGACGTCTCGATCCGCTCGCAGATCTTGAATTTGCTGCGCGACCTGCAGGACCGCCTGAAGCTCGCTTACATCTTCGTCTCGCACGATCTGGCCGTCGTGAAGCACATCGCCGACCGGGTCGCCGTGATGAATCTCGGCACCATCGTCGAGACGGCGGAGGCGCAGGCGCTGTTCGCCGCGCCGCGCCATCCCTACAGCCGCGCGCTGCTGTCGGCGATCCCGGTGCCGAAGCCGCGCGCCAGGCGCAGCCGCATCGTGCTGGAGGGCGAGCTGCCGAGCGCGCTCAATCCGCCCTCGGGCTGCCGTTTCCATACCCGCTGTCCCTATGTGATCGCGCGCTGCCGCAGCGAAGTGCCGCTGTTGCGCGAAGATGGCACCGGATATGCGACGGCCTGTCACCGAACGGGCGAGCTGCCCGGCGCGGAGGCGATCGTGCCGTCCGATGGCGGGTTCTCACCGACACTGGAAAAGCTGGTGGCGGCGTTCAATACGGCGGAAGCTCCGGGGCGGCCCGGGGTTATTTCGTAAGGAACAAATGCGCAGGGGATTAAGGGGTTGGCGATGAGATTTTGGCGCTTGGCGATCCTGATGGCGGCCCTCGTGGCCTGGTGCGGAACGAGCGCGCGTGCCGAGACCACGCTTCGCATCGGGCTCGCAGAGGATCCCGACATCCTAGATCCTTCAATCGGACGCACCTATGTCGGCCGCATCGTTTTTTCGGCCTTCTGCGACAAGCTGTTCGACATTGACGAGAAGCTGAATATCGTTCCGCAGCTCGCGCTGTCCTACGAGAACTCGGCCGACGGCAAGGAGATGACGATCAAGCTCCGGCCGGGCGTCAAGTTCCACGACGGTGAGCCGTTCGACGCCGAAGCCGCCAAATTCTCGCTGGAGCGCCATCTGACGCTGCCGACCTCGTTTCGCAAACCCGAACTGGCCGCGCTCGACCATGTGGACGTCGTCGATCCCCTGACCATCAAACTGGTACTCAAGACGCCCTACTCGCCGCTGATCGCCCAGTTGACCGATCGCGCCGGCATGATGGTCTCGCCGAAGGCGGTGAAGGAAGCGGGCGACAAATTCGGCCTGCATCCGGTCTGCGCCGGCCCCTACAAGTTCGTCGAACGCGTGCAGCAGGACCGCATGGTGTTCGAGAAGTTCGGGGATTACTGGAACAAGGACAACGTCTTCATCGATCGCATCGTGTTCCTTCCTATCGTCGATGCTACGGTGCGGCTCGCCAATCTGAAATCCGGCGGGCTCGATCTGATCGAGCGCGTGCTCGCCACCGACATCAAGGACGTCCGCGCCGACAAGCGGCTCGTGCTGTCGACCGCGCCCGAACTCGGCTATCTCGGCCTCACCATCAACATCGGCAACGACAAGAGCAAGGGGCCGCTCAGCCAGTCGGAAAAGGTGCGCCAGGCGCTCGACCTGTCGATTGACCGCGAGGCGCTCAACCAGGTCGTCTTCAACGGAGAGTTCACGCCGGGCAATCAATGGGTCAGCCCGGTCCATCCCTACTATCAGAAGGCGTTTCCGGTTCGGGGACGCGACATTGCCAAGGCCAAGGCGCTGCTGAAGGAGGCCGGTGTCGCGCTGCCTGTCGCCATCGACTACATGGTCCCCAAAGGCGCCGAGAACGAAGCCGTGGCCCAGGTCGTGCAGTCGATGGCGGCCGAAGCGGGCTTCGACATCAAGATCCGCGTGGTCGAATTTGCGACGACTTTCAAGCAGGCCCAGGCCGGCGAGTTTCAGGTGTTTCAGATCAACTGGAGCGGAAGGATCGATCCCGACGGCAATTCCTATGTATTCCTGCACACCAAGGCGCCGCAGAACGACGGCGGCTATTCCAACGCGGAAGCCGACAAGTTGATGGAAGATGCGCGGCTGATCAACGATCCCGCCCAGCGCAAGGCGATCTACGAGAAGATGACCAAGATCGTGCTCAATGACGAGCCCATCATCTACATCTATCACCGCACGCTTTTGATCGCGCACACCGCCAGGGTCGAGGGTTACCGGCAGATGCCGGATGGATTGGTGCGCGTGGTCGGGCTGAAATTGAAATGATCGCGACAGCGCTGGGCACGCGGGGCCGACCATGCTGAACTTCCTCGCCAAGCGGCTGGTTCAGCTGGTCCCGACGCTGTTCTTCGTCTCGCTCCTGATCTTCTCGCTGCAACACCTGCTGCCCGGCGATCCGGCACTCGTGATGGCCGGCGAGGAGCGCGATCCGGCCGTGATCGAACAGATCCGGCAGCAATACCACCTGGATCAACCGATCCCGGTGCAATACGCTTATTGGGTCAAGGGCGTGCTGATGGGTGACCTCGGCGAATCCCTGCGCAACAAGATGCCGGTGTCGAGCCTGATCGCGAAGAAGCTGCCGGTGACGATGCAGATCGCCGGCATGGCGATCGTGGTCGCCTTTCTGATCGGGATTCCCGCCGGCATCATCTCGGCGGTGAAGAAAGGCACCGCCTGGGATTACGGCGCCAACCTGTTCGCGCTGTGGGGTATCTCGACGCCGAATTTCTGGCTCGGCATCATGCTGATCTTCCTGTTCTCCGTCGAACTCGGCTGGCTGCCGGCCTCCGGCTACGTGCCGCTCAGTGAAAACTGGCGCGCCAGCCTCGCCGCATCCGTCATGCCGGCCTTCGTGCTCGGCAACGCGATCGCGGCGGTCCTGATGCGGCACACACGAAGCGCGATGTTGCAGGTGCTGGAGAGCGACTATGTCCGCACCGCACGCGCCAAGGGCCTGTCCGAGCGCACGGTGATCCTCAAGCATGCGATGCGCAACGCGCTGACGCCGATCATCACCCTCGGCGCGCTCGAGCTCGGCACGCTGCTATCGGGTGCGGTGCTCACCGAGCAGATCTTCTCGATCCCGGGCTTCGGCAAGCTGATCGTCGATGCCGTGTTCAACCGCGACTATGCGGTCGTGCAGGGCGTGGTGCTGACAACGGCGACGATCTACATCACGCTCAACCTGATCGCCGACATCGCCTACATCCTGGTCAACCCGCGGCTAAGGGGCTGATCGGATGACCGACGCTGTACTCAGGACATCAGCTTCGCTTGCCGCCGCCGAGACGCTGGAAAGCCCGGCACGGCGTGCCGGGCGGCGGTTGATCCGGCGCAAGGGTGCCGTGCTCGGGCTCGCTGTGATTGTGCTCTTTATCCTGCTTGCCGCCTTCGCGCCGCTGATCGTGCCCTATGATCCGATCGCGACCAGCTGGTCGCTGGTCCGCAAAGCGCCGTCGATGCAGCACTGGTTCGGCACCGACGAGCTCGGCCGCGACGTGCTCGCGCGCGTCGTGTTCGGCGCCCGCGCCTCGCTGCTTGCCGGCGTGATCTCGGTCAGCATCGCGGTTGCGATCGGCGTGCCGCTCGGCCTGCTCGCCGGCTATCGCGGCGGCTTCATCGACGCGCTGATCAGCCGCATCACCGACGCGATGCTGGCCTGCCCGTTCCTGATCCTGGCGATCGCGCTCGCAGCGTTCCTCGGCCCGAGCCTCGGCAATGCGATGATCGCGATCGGCGTCTCGGCGACACCCATTTTCGTCCGCCTGACCCGCGGCCAGGTGATGAGCGTCAAGGTCGAGGACTATGTCGAGGCGGCGCGCGCCATGGGCAATCCGCGCTGGCGCATCGCGCTGGTCCACATCCTGCCGAACATCCTGCCGGCGCTGCTGGTGCAGGCGACGCTGTCGATCGCCGCCGCGATCATCGCCGAGGCCGCACTGTCCTTCCTCGGCCTCGGCCAGCAGCCGCCGGCGCCGTCCTGGGGCAGCATGCTCAACGCCGCGCAACGCTTCCTGACCAGCGCGCCATGGATGGCGATCTGGCCGGGGCTTGCGATCTTCCTGGTCGTGCTGTCGTTCAACCTGGTCGGCGACGGCCTGCGCGACGCGCTCGATCCGAAGGCGCGGTAAATATCTCACCGTCATGCTGAGGAGGCCGCGCAGCGGCCGTCTCGAAGCACGACGGCCCGACTGTGGCCGTGCATCCTTCGAGACGCCGCTTCGCGGCTCCTCAGGATGATGGGTCTTACAGACCGCATCTCTCGATCTAAATCACCACCTCGCGCAACACCCTCCGGCAATCCATCTCGTATTCGAGATCGACCACCGGCGGGCGGCAGAAGTGCCAGGTCAGGCCCGAGCGCGTCGCGCCGCGGCGGACCAGTTCGTCGACGAGCACGGGATGGATGTCGTGCACGGTGTAGGCCTGCACCGCGGTCGTCTCCTGCCAGCCGAAGCTGAACTCCGCAAGACGGCGCTCCATCTCGCCGGTGGTGAAACGGACCTTCTCCCGCCACGCGCCGGGGCTGAGATCGCGGTAGCAAACGATGCGGTCGGGATAGCTGGCAGTGCCACTGCGGGCCTCGGCGCCGCCCGCGATCACGAAGGATGGCGACACGCTCGTGCTCGGCCGCGTGAACGAGAAGGCATGGAACGACGGCTCGGCCGGCGGATCGATCTCGGGACAGACATTGCTACGCGCCACCGGATTGATGGTGCCGTCGAACAGGCTCCATTCGGCGAGCGTCTTGACGTAGTGCTGGTTAAAGGCGCGGAAGCCGTCCTCGGTGAAAGCCGCCGGCGAACGCAATTCGCAGGCGCAGAACGCGGTCAGCGGCCGGCCGGCGTCCTTGATGTAGGCCGCAATGCGCGCAAAACCTTCCGCGAGCGGCACCAGGCGATCGAAGCGCACCCGCTCGATCTCATAGCCGGCGTTCGCCTGCGCACCGCTTGAATATTGGAACACGGCCGGAATGAACCGGTAATTGCCCGCCGCAAATTC
Organism: Bradyrhizobium sp. ma5; assembly: GCF_042258955.1. NCBI lineage: Bacteria > Pseudomonadati > Pseudomonadota > Alphaproteobacteria > Hyphomicrobiales > Nitrobacteraceae > Bradyrhizobium > Bradyrhizobium sp. ma5. The sequence goes on along the minus strand of NZ_CP170156.1, from coordinate 2,865,368 downwards.
GCTCGCCATGCCTGTTTCCTCCAGATCTTGTGTGGCGAGCATAGCGTTTTCGAGCGAAGTGGTCTTCCGGTTCGCGTGAAGAAAACGCGTCAAACCAAAGGGTCTTCGGCCCGCCCATCAGTGAAGGCTATCACGAGACAAAGAAAAGGCGGCAGTGGCTTTCGCCAAGTGCCGCCTTTCCTGCGAGCATGAGCTTGGAGGGCTCAGGTCGGTTTCAATGCGCCGTCGCGGGCATCGAGTTCGTAGTCGGCGATCTGCTTGGCGCGCTCGGACCGGGCCGCGGCCTGGTGGTCGGTCGCGATCACCGTGTAGACCATCGGCAGCACGAACAGCGTGAACAGCGTGCCGATCGTCATGCCGGTGACAACGACGAGCCCGATCGAGAAGCGGCTGGCAGCGCCGGCGCCCGAGGCGGTCAGCAGCGGCAACAGGCCGGTGACCATGGCCGCCGTCGTCATCAGGATCGGACGCAGACGAATCCGGGCCGCCATTTCGATCGCCGAGCGACGGTCCAGTCCCTCCTTGAGCTGCAGTTCGTTGGCGAACTCCACCATCAGGATGCCGTGCTTGGTGATCAGTCCGACCAGCGTCAGCAGGCCCACCTGGGTGTAGATGTTCATGGTGGCGACGCCGAAGAACAGCGGGATCAGGGCGCCGACGATCGCCATCGGCACGGAGATCATGATCACGAACGGATCGCGCAGGCTCTCGAACTGCGCCGCCAACACCAGGAAGATGATGATGATGGCGAACGCGAAGGTGACCAGCAACTGGTTGCCTTCATGGACGTACTGGCGGGAGTCGGCCAGGAAGTCGTAGCTGAAGCCCGACGGCAGCTTCTTGGCTTCGCCCTGCAGGAACTCCACCGCCTGGCCCATCGAGACGCCGGGCATCGGCACGGCCTGGAAGGTCGACGAATTGAGCTGGTTGTAGTGGGTCAGCGCGTTCGGATCGACGCCGGTCTCGACCGTCACCACGGTCGACAGCCGGACCAGCTGCCCGGTCGCGGTCGGGACGTAGTAGTTGTCGAATGATTCCGGCGCGAGCCGGCTGGCGCGCGGCACCTGCGGAATCACCTGATAGGAGCGTCCTTCGAGGTTGAAGCGGTTGACGTAGTTGCCGCCGAGCAGCGTCGCCAGCGCTCCGCCGATCGACTGCATGGTGATGCCGAGGTCGCTCGCCTTGGAGCGATCGACCTTCACGCGGACCACCGGCTGGTTGAAGTCGAGGTCGCTGTCGGAGACAATGAACAGGCCGCTCTTGCGCGCAGCGTCCTTCAGCTTGTTCATCTGGTCGAACACCTGCTGGAATCCGGCCGTCGACGAGATCACCATCTGCACCGGCAGACCGCCGGGTCCGCCGGGCAACGGCGGCAGGCTGAACGCGAACGCGCTGACGCCCTCGATCTTGGACAGCTCGGCCTGCACCAGCGGCTGCAGCGCCTGGGCCGAGCGCTTGCGCTCATCCCACGGCTTGAGCAGCATGCCGGCGAAGCCGCCCTGCGGACCGGTGATGCCGTTCAGGATGAACCGCAGGTCGGTCTCCGGGAACTTCTGGAACTCCTTGTCCATCTTGTCGCCGTAGAAATCGATGTAGTCGATGTTGGCGTATTTCGGCGCCTTGGTCACCGCGAACACGATGCCCTGGTCTTCCTGCGGCGCCAGCTCCTTCTGGATGTGCATGTAGAGGAAGCCGACCAGACCGAGGATGGTCACGGCGAACAGCGCCGTGATCGGGCGGTAGTCGAGCGAACGGTCGAGCTGGCGGCCATAGGCGCGCGTCAACGCGCCGAACACGCGATTGACCAGCCTGGCGAAACGCCCCTCTTCCGCGCTCTTCAGGAACACCGAGCACATCATCGGCGACAGCGTCAGCGCGATCACGCCCGACACGATCACCGAGCCGGCCAGCGTAAAGGCGAATTCGCGGAACAGCGTGCCGGTCACGCCGCCGAGGAAGCCGATCGGCGCGTACACCGCCGCGAGCGTGATCGTCATCGAGACGACCGGGCCCACGATCTCGCGTGCACCTTTCAGCGATGCCTGCACGGGTGGCAGGCCCTCCTCGAGATGTCGATGGATGTTCTCCACCACCACGATGGCGTCGTCGACCACGAGACCGATCGCCAGCACCATCGCCAGCAGCGTCAGCAGGTTGAAGCTGAAGCCTGCGGCCAGCATCAGGATGCAGACGCCGATCAGCGACAGCGGAATGGTGACGACGGGGATGATCACCGAGCGCAGCGACGCCAGGAACAGGAAGATGACGACGACGACGATCAAGACGGCTTCGGTGAGCGTCTTCTGGACCTCGTCGATCGACGATTGGATGAACTTGGTGGAGTCGTAAGCCACCTTCATCTTCATCGACGGCGGCAAATTGCGCTCGAGGTCGGGGAACAGCGCGCGCACACCCTTCACCAGGGTCAGCGGGTTGCCTTGCGGGGTCGCCTTGATGCCGATGAAGATCGCATGCTCGCCGTTGAAGGCGACGCTGGCGTCGGTCGACTGCGCCGCGAGCTCCACCGTCGCGATGTCCTCGATACGCACGAAGCCACCGTCCTTCGCCTTCACGATCATTCGCTTGAACTGATCGATGTTCTGAAGGTCGGTATTGGCCGAGACGTTGGAGACGATGAAGAAGCCCTTGGTCTGGCCGGCGGCCGCCTGGAAGTTGTTGGCGGCGATCGCAGCCGCAACGTCGTTGGGTGACACGCCGCGTCCGGCCATCCGGTTCGGATCGAGCCAGACGCGCATCGCAAAGGTCTGGCCGCCCAGGATGTCGGCCGAGGCGACGCCGTCGACCGTCGAGAGCACCGGCTGCACGACGCGGGTCAGATAGTCCGAGATCGCCGATCCGGTCAGCTCTTCGCTGGAGAAGCCGAGATACATCACGGCGATGGTGTCGCCGGTCGCCTTGCTCACGACCGGATCGAAGGCTTCCTTCGGGATCAGATATTTGACCGAATTGACCTTGGCGAGCACTTCGGTCAGCGCCTGGTTCGGATCGTGATTGAGCTTGACGTAGACCTGGATCGTCGAGGTGCCGAGCACCGAGTTCGACGTCATGTAGTCGACGCCTTCAGCCGAAGCGACGGCCTGCTCGATCGGCGTGGTGATGAAGCCGTTGATCAGCTCGGGCGACGCGCCGGGATATGACGTCGTGATCGTCACGACGGTATTCGACAGGTTCGGATATTGCCGGATCGGCAGCACCATCGCCGCGCGCAAGCCGATCAACAGGATCAGCAGGCTGACGACGACCGACAGCACCGGGCGCTTGATGAAAATATCAGTGAAGGCCATCGCCAACTCGATTCGTGTTGTCTGCCGGTTGCGGCAACATGTGGCGGAGGGCCAATCGGCCCTCCGAGTTCAGATGATGAAGATCAGTAGCGCGGCGGCTCGGCCGGAACCGGCGGCTGCGGATCGTTCGAGATCGCAACAGCCATGCCCGATTGCAGCTTGATCTGGCCGACGGCCACGACCCTGTCCCCGGCCTTCAGGCCCTTGAGGATTTGGACGCGGCCTTCGACACGGTTGCCCGTCTTCACGAAGGTGCGGTCCGCGGTCAGGCTGGTCTTGCCGTCCTCACCCTTCTTCTCGGTGATCAGGAACACCGAGTCGCCGTACAGCGTGTAGTCGACGGCGGTTTCGGGAATGGTCACGACCGGCGGCTTCTCGGGCAGCACGATCGTGGTGGTCGCGAACATGCCGGGCTTGAGGATGCTTTCCGGATTCTGGATCGTCGCCTGCACCCGGATGTTGCGGGTCTCGGTCGCGATCTGCGGCTCGATGGTGGTGATCTTGCCCTCGAAGGTGCGGCCCGGATAGGCATCGACCGCGACCCGCACGGCCTGGCCGACCTTGATCTGCGAGCTCTGCTTCTCGGTCACGGTCAGGTTGGCGTACAGCACCGACAGATCGGTGAGCGACACGATCTGCGTGCCCGCCGTCAGATACTGGCCGACTTCGACCTGGCGAACGCCGAGATCGCCTTCGAATGGTGCGCGCACCAGCTTCTGCGAGATCAGCGCTTCGGTCTTGGCGATGCCCGCCTTGGCCTGGTCGTAGGTCGCCTGCGCCGTATCAACGGTCGACTGCGGCCCGAACTGGCGCGACGCAAGCTGCTTGGCGCGGTCGAGCTGCTGCTCACCCACGGTCGCCTGCGCCTTGAAGCTGGCGAGGTCGCCCTGCTCCGGCGCGTCGAACAGCTGCACCAGCGGCGTGCCCGCCTTCACATGGCTACCGGCGGTGAAATGGATCTCGGTGATGCGGCCCGGCACGTCGGTCGTGACATTGACCTGGTGCACGGCGACGAGATCGCCGACGGCGGTCAGCAGATTCGGAATCACCTCGGTCTTCGCCTCGGCGACCGAGACGTTCGACGGCGGCGGCTTATTGTTAGCGAAGAACTGCGCGATCATGTGGCTGCGGAAGGCGTTGAAGCCGACCAGCGCGCCGACCAGCAGCGCCAGCAACAATCCCACGATGATGAACCAACGCACCAGGCGGACGGGACGCTTGGCTTGCTTCTCCTTGAGCGGTTGCCCCGAGATGTGGCTTTCGGTCTGGATATTCATATCATGCACTTTCTGCAGTTACCGACGGTCCTGCGCTCGGCGACGGCTGGCGGCCCAAATGAGTTGAAATTGCGGCTTCGGTAAGTCCGATGCCGCGAAGAATGAACTGGCAAAGCTGCCGCTCGGCCGCAGCGGCATCCCCATAGGGGAGACAAGGTGTCGCAGGCAGCTGCGTCAGTGCGCCCATAAGCACGGTATGGTGCGCAAACCAGAACAGGTTGAGCGGCTCGTCACCGATCCGCGTCGCTTCGCCGGCGGCGATCGCACGCTCAAGCGAGGCAGCGAAGGTCGGACCGATCAGCTTGCCGACCTTGTCGTAGAGCAGGCGCGCAAACTCGCCGTCGTCGAGATGGCTCGTCACCATCAGCCGCATCCGCTGCGCCTCTTCCTGGTCCGGCGCGTCGCGCAGCTGCATGAAGTGGCCGACCATGCCCTGCACCAGCTCGATCAGCGTCGCGGTGGAGGGCTCCTGGCCGAGCAGATGCGCGAGATCGGGATCCGCCTCGCACTCTTCGGCAAGGATTTCGGCGTAGAGCGCCGCCTTCGACGGGAAGTGCTTGAACAGCAGCCCTTCCGAAATGGCAGCCGCGGCCGCCACGCTCTTTGTCGTGGTGCCGGCAAAGCCGTTGCGGGCGAAACACCGCTTGGCAGCGCTCAGGATCAACTGACGCCGCAAGTCACTCGTCATGCGTAAGGTAGACATTTGGGTCGTGAGTAATCACTCACTTTACCAAAAGTCAAGGTTCTATTGCACCGCGAAAGTCACTTTATATCGGAGTGTGTCCGATCGACCCTCTGATGCGGTTGACGATGTAAGTGCCGTCGCGGCTGGACAGCACGCGCTCCAGATTGGCGCCGTCAATCTTCGCGCTGGCGAACCGTGGCCCTGCCGTAACATCTTGCAAAGACGACGCAAAAGCCTCCACCTCAGCCATCGTGCTGATCGAGCGGCTATCTCCGATTCCGCAGGCTTTGGCAACACCCACGAGATCGGCGGGCCCGCCGGTATGGCTGGTCTGGCCGCCGGTCTCGCCATAGGCCTCGTTGTCGAGCACGATGATCGAGAGGTTTTTCGGCTGCTGCCATGCGACGGTTGCGAGGCTGCCCATGCCCATCAGCATCTCGCCGTCGCCGGTGATCACGACCACCGGCAGCGTCGGCTGGGCCAGCGCGAGACCAAGCCCGATCATCACGGCGCCGCCCATGCCGCCCCAGAGATAGAAATTGCGGTCGTGGTCGCCGGCGGCGGCGATGTCATAGGTGGAGGCACCGAGGCCGCCGACGGCGAAGGCGCCCTTGCGATCCCTCAGCAGTTCGGCAACCACCGCGCGGCGGTCGAGGAGATTGGCTTTGCTCATTTGGTGAAGACCTTTGCCCCGATCAGGCGCTGCGACAGCAGCACGGCGGTTGGCGTGCAGGCGTTGTAGGCTTGCGCCGCACCGGCTTCGACGACCTCGCGCACCTCGTCCGGACGCGAGGCGCGCAGCACCTTGACCCCCGCCAATTCGAGAATCCCTTGCGTGTTCGAGCCCATCGGCACCTGCCAGGGATTGAACTCGCCCCATTCGCCGCGCATCGTCACCAGCGTGAGGAACGGCAAGCGGAAGATCTGCACCAGCGACAGCATGTTGATGCAATTGCCGACCCCACTCGACTGCATCAGCAGCACGCCGCGCTGGCCGCCGGCCCAGGCGCCCGCGAGCAGCGCCACGCCCTCCTCCTCGGTGGTCAGCGCAATGCCGCGCATCGCGGACGATCCCAGCACGCGCTCGATCAGCTCGGAATGCCCGGCGTCCGGCACGTAGGGCACCTGACGCACCTCGAAGCGCTGCAGAATCGAAAAGATCTCCTCGGGCCAGGAGGCGGCGGTGTCGGCACGGGCATGCATCGGCGTTTCCGGTCTTGATTATTTGGCCGCGACTGTAGAGGGGCGCGCGCGCTTCATCAAAGCGCAATACCGCATATGGCTCTGCGATTTGCTCGCATCGCGCGGCGCGCAGCAGGCTGTTCCCGGTTGCTGTAAATGATGTTGCGCGGCCGCCGCCTGCGGCTTACGATAGTTGCAAATGAAACCAATTGAGCTGGATCGCCATGAACGGGCACGCGCGAGAGCTGGCTGACGGCTTCGATCTGGAAAAGCTGACGGCGGACTTCTACGCGGATCCCTACCCGACCTATCGCGCGCTGCGCGAGCACGCGCCGGTCAAGCGGCTGCCGAACGGCTGCTATTTCCTCACCCGCTACGACGACCTCATCGCCGCCTACAAGAACACCAAGACCTTCTCCTCTGACAAGAAGAAGGAGTTCTTGCCGAAATACGGCAACTCGCTGCTCTACGAGCACCATACGACGAGCCTCGTCTTCAACGACCCGCCGGCGCACACCCGCGTGCGGCGCCTGATCATGGGCGCCTTGTCGCCGCGGGCGATCGCCGGCATGGAGCCGGACCTGATCGCGCTGGTCGACAGCCTGCTCGACCGCATCGCCACGAAAGACCGCTTCGAGCTGATCGGCGACTTCGCCTCCGCAATCCCGGTCGAGGTGATCGGCAATCTGCTCGACGTGCCGCACGACGAGCGCGAGCCGCTGCGCGACTGGTCGCTGGCGATTTTGGGTGCGCTGGAGCCTGTGATCGCCAAGGACGCATTCGACCGCGGCAACGACGCAGTGAAGGATTTCCTCGCCTATCTCGAAACCCTGGTCGAACGCCGCCGCGCCAAGCCGGGCAATCCCGAGCGCGATGTGCTGACGCGGTTGATCCGAGGAGAAGGTAATGGTGAGGACAATGGCGAGCGGTTGACCGCGAAGGAATTGCTGCACAATTGCATCTTCCTGCTCAACGCCGGCCACGAGACCACGACCAACCTGATCGGCAACGGGCTGGTGACGCTCACCCAATATCCCGAAGAGAAGCAGCGGCTGATCGCGCAGCCCGAGCTGATCAAGACCGCAGTCGAGGAGATGCTGCGCTACGAAAGCTCGAACCAGCTCGGCAACCGGATGATCGTGGAGGAGACCGAGCTCGGCGGCATCAAGATGCCCCCCGGCACGCTGGTCACGCTGTGCATCGGCGCTGCCAACCGCGACCCCGCGCAATTCCCCAACGCTGAAGGCTTCGACGTCGCACGCACGCCGAACCGCCACCTTGCCTTCGGCACCGGCGCGCATCAATGCGCCGGCATGGCGCTGGCGCGCCTCGAAGGCGCCATCGCGATCTCGCGCTTCCTTAAGCGCTTCCCGAACTATGCACTCGACGGCGAGCCGGTGCGCGGCGGCCGGGTACGCTTCCGCGGCTTCCTCAGCGTGCCATGCCGGCGCGGCGCGTGATCCGATGAGCATAGAGCAATTGCGCAAGCGCTGGGGCGATTCGCTGCTGACGGTGCTGACCGTGCTGCTCGTGATCATGATGTTCGTGGTGGCGCCGCTGCAGGCGCTCGGCCTGTTCGAGTTTCAGGTGTTCGAGCTGTTGCTCGCCATCTTCCTGGTCGGCGGCGTGTTCGTGATGTCGGGCAGCGCGATCGCCGTCGTCACCATGCTGATCGCGCTGGCGATGATCGTGACCGGCGCGATCCTGCGCTTGCGCTCGCCCTCGATCCTCGACCTCAATCTGTTCGCGGGCTCCTGGCTGCTGGTCGGCATCACGATGGCGGTGACGGTCGCACGCGCGACCTTCGCGCCCGGACGCGTCACCTATCACCGGGTGATCGGCGCGGTCCTGCTCTACCTCACGGTGGCGGTGATCTTCGCCGCGCTCTACACCTTCATCGGCACGCTGGTGCCGGATGCGTTTGCCGGCATGAAGGTCGAGGACCGCCCGTCGCTCGCGAGCCAGCTGATCTATTTCTCCTTCGCCACGCTCACGACAACCGGCTATGGCGACGTCGCGCCGCTGCATCCGCTTGCGCGCAGCCTCTGCAATGTCGAGGCGATCTTCGGCCAGCTGTACCCGGCGACACTGCTCGCCCGGCTCGTCACGCTCGAGATCGCACACCGCGATCAGGATTCGTAGCGCAGCGCCACCGGGATGGACCGAATTTGGTCCACAGCAATCCTTTAAGCCGCGCGGGCCGATACCCAAATCAGTGATAATGTGCAGGACGGCATCCTTGGTGCCGACATCACTGGAGTGACGAAACATGCGTCCGCCAGTCACCGATTTCATCGCAAGGGAAGCGCAGTTCGGCGCCCAGAACTACGCGCCGCTCGGCGTCGTGCTGTCGCGCGGCGAAGGCGTCTGGGTTTGGGATACCGATGGCAAGCGCTACCTCGATTGCCTGTCCGCCTATTCGGCGGTCAATCAGGGCCACTGCCATCCAAAGATCCTTGCCGCCATGGTGGAGCAGGCCGGCCGGCTGACGCTGACCTCGCGGGCCTTCCACAACGATCAGCTCGCCCCGTTCTACGAGGAACTCGCCGAGCTGACCGGATCGCACAAGGTGCTGCCGATGAACAGCGGCGCGGAGGCGGTGGAAAGCGCAATCAAGTCGGTGCGCAAATGGGGCTACGAGGTCAAGGGCGTGCCTGACGGCAAGGCCGAGATCATCGTCTGTGCCGACAATTTCCACGGGCGCACGCTTGCGATTGTCGGCTTCAGCACCGACCCGGACACACGCGCGCATTTCGGGCCGTTCGCGCCGGGCTTCAAGATCATTCCGTTCGGCGACGCCAGGGCGCTGGAGGATGCGATCACGCCGAACACCGTTGCCTTCCTGGTCGAGCCGATCCAGGGGGAGGCCGGCGTTGTCATTCCGCCTGCGGGCTATTTCGCTGAAGTCCGCGCGCTCTGCACCCGCAACAACATCATGCTGATCCTCGACGAGATCCAGACCGGTCTCGGCCGCACCGGCAAGCTGCTCGCGGAACAGCACGAAGGCATCGAGGCCGACGTGACGCTGCTCGGCAAGGCGCTGTCCGGCGGCTTCTATCCGGTCTCGGCGGTGCTTTCCAACAACGAGGTGCTCGGCACGCTGAAGCCCGGCCAGCACGGCTCGACCTTCGGCGGCAATCCGCTCGCCTGCGCGATCGCACGCGCGGCGCTGCGCGCGCTCGTCGACGAAGGCATGATCGAGAACGCGGCCATCGAAGGCGCACGCTTCCTCGCCGGCTTGCGCGGCATCCGCGCCAACACGGTTCGCGAAGTACGTGGACGCGGGCTGATGCTCGCGGTCGAGCTTCACCCCGAGGCTGGTCCCGCCCGCCGCTATTGCGAGCTGCTGCGCGAGAAGGGCATCCTCGCCAAGGACACCCATGACCACACCATCCGGATCGCCCCGCCGCTGGTGATTACGCCCGATCAGGTCGATTGGGCGCTGGAGCAGATCGGCCCCGCGCTGACGCAGGACCTTTCATGACGGCGAGATAGCGGGCGGCTACCTGAACCGCAGGTTTGCGCGGGAGAGCTGGCTGATCGAGGAACACCCCATCAGCCGCATGTCCCGCACCAGCTCCGCCTGCAGCAGACCAAGTGCCCGCTCGACTCCGGCCTGGCCGGCCGACGCCAGCGGATAGAGATAGAAGCGTCCGAGGCCGACGGCCTTGGCACCCAGCGACAGCGCCTTCAGCACATGGCTGCCCCGTTTGATACCGCCGTCCATCATCACATCGATCCGGTCGCCCACGGCATCGACGATCTCGGCCAGCTGATCGAACGCGGCCCGCGAGCCATCGAGCTGCCGGCCGCCGTGATTGGACAGGATGATGCCGGTGCAGCCGATCTCAACCGCACGCTTGGCATCATCAACCGACATGACGCCCTTCAAACAGAACTGGCCGTTCCACTGCCGGACCATTTGCGCGACGTCGTCCCATGTCATGGCGGGATCGAGCATTTCGGTGAAATAGCGCCCGATCGACATCGCACCGCCGCTCATATCGACATGCTCGTCGAGCTGCGGCAGCTTGAAGCTCTCATGCGTGACGTAGTTGATGGCCCAGGCCGGCTTGATGGCGAATTGCAGCATGCCGCCGAGCGTGAGCCTGAACGGAATTGAAAACCCGGTCCGCAGGTCGCGCTCGCGGTTGCCGCCGGTGATGCTGTCGACCGTCAACATCATCACGTTGACGCCGGCCTGCTTGGCGCGCTGCATCATCGCCGTGTTCAGGCCCCGATCCCGGTGGAAATAGAACTGATAGACCTGCGGCGTAGCGTAGGCCTTGCGCAATTCCTCCAGGCTCACGGTCCCGAGCGAGGACACGCCGAACATCGTTCCGTATTTCGCCGCGGCAGCGGCGACGGCCCGTTCGCCCTGATGATGAAACAGGCGCTGCAGCGCGGTTGGCGAACAATAGAACGGCGTCGCCAGCTTCTGGCCCATTACGGTGACCGAGAGATCGACGTTCTCCACGCCGCGCAGGACATTGGGCACCAGATCGCAACGCTCGAAGCTCGCGGTATTCTGCCGAAGCGTCGCCTCATCATCCGCCCCGCCATCGATATAGTCGAAGATCGGCCCCGGAAGGCGGCGCCTTGCCAGTTCGCGGAAGTCATGGAAATTGTGGCAATCGCTCAAACGCATGTCGTGCTCCGAAGGTCCGGACCGCGGAGTTCAACGGCCCCCAGTGCCGTTCACACCACAGCATTCGGAATAACGGGCACGCCTCGCCTTGTCCACCGAACTGGTCGTTGGGTCAGGCCACCGTCCGATGCCGCTCGATGCAGGTCCGCAGCACGTCGTCCAAGGGCCGGCTCCACCAGTCATTCGAGAAAATCTCGATCTCCGAATAGCCGGCAAAGCCCTGCGCTTCGACCATTGCGCGCACCGATCTGATGTCGATGACGCCGTCACCCATCATGCCGCGGTCGTTGAGGATGTCCCTGGTCGGCACCAGCCAGTCGCAGACGTGGAACGCGAGCAGCCGGTCCTTGCCGGCGCGCGCGATCTGGCTCTTCAGTTCGGGGTCCCACCAGATGTGATAGACGTCGAGCGCGACCCCGATCGTGCCGGTGCGGCCGGGATCGAGCGCGTCGCAGATGTCGAGCGCATGTTTCGTGGTGTTTACACAGGCGCGATCGGCCGCATAGGCCGGATGCAACGGTTCGATCGCAAGCGGCAGCTTTGCCTGTTTTGCATACTCCAGCATCTCGGCGATGCCGTCATGCACCTGCGACCGGGCCGTCGCGATATCCTTGGACGCCGCGCTGCCCGGCCGCGAATATTGCGGCAGGCCGCCGGCGACGAGCACGATGCAGGACGCGCCGAGCGCCGCCGCCTCGTCGACCGCGCGGTGATTGTCGTCGCGCGCCTCGCTGCGATGCGCGCTGTCAGCCGTGAACATGCCGCCGCGGCAATAGCCCGAGAGATCGAGGCCGGCGTCCTTCACCGCGCGCACGGCACGGTCGAGGCCCACGCCGGCGACCTGGTCGCGCCAGGGATCGATCGCGCGGATGCCGTGGCGCGCGCAGGCCTCGATGATGGCCGTGAGATCGCCCTGCTTGCGGACGGTCGCCGTGTTCAGCGACAGCCAGCGGTGATCGTTGGAAAAATCGCGCATCAGGCGTCGATACCACGGGTGGCCATGATCGCCGCCATTCGGCGCGTAGCTAGCTCCGGATTGGCGAGCAGCCCCGCCTGGTCAGCGAGCCGGAACAGCTCGGCAAGATGCAGGGTCGAGCGCGCGCTCTCCTGTCCGCCGACCATCGTGAACTGATCCTGGTGCCCGTTGAGATAGGCCATGAACACGATGCCGGTCTTGTAGAAGCGAGTGGGCGCCTTGAAGATGTGGCGCGACAGCGGCACGGTTGGCCCAAGCACGTCGCGGAAGCCGGCCTCGTCGCCCGCAGCCAGCCGCGACAGCGCATAAGACGCAGCGGGCGCGATCGCATCGAAGATGCCGAGTAGTGCGTGGGAGAAGCCCTTGTCGTCGCCGGCGATCAGCTCCGCATAGTTGAAGTCGTCGCCGGTGTACATCTTGACGCGCGGGTCGAGCCGCCGCCGCATGTCGATCTCGCGCTGCTTGTCGAGCAGCGAGACCTTGACGCCATCGACCTTGGCGGCATTGGCGTTGATGATCGCAACCGCAATGTCCATCGCCTTGTCGAGGTCGGCCGTGCCCCAGTAGCCTGACAGAGCCGGATCGAACATGTCGCCGAGCCAGTGGATGATCACGGGCTCGCGGACTTGCGACAGCACGCGGTCATAAACCTTCGCGTAATCGTCCGCATTCCTGCCGAGCTTTGCCAGCGCGCGCGAGGCCATCAGGATGATGCGGCCGCCGGCCTTCTCCACAGCAGTGATCTGCTCCTCATAGGCGTGGATCACATCATCGATCGACCTGGCGTCCTCCACCGCGAGATGATCGGTGCCGGCGCCCGAGAACACCAGCGCATTACCCCTGGCCTTCGCGGCCTTCACCGAACGCTGGATCAATTCGAGCGAAGTCGCCCAATCGAGGCCCATGCCGCGCTGCGCAGTGTCCATGGCCTCGGCAACGCCAAGGCCGAGGTCCCAGACGTGCTCGCGGAACGCGATCGTCTTGTCCCAGTCGATCGCGGCCGTCAGCCAGGGATCGACGTCGGCGCGCGGATCAGCGACCACATGGGCGGCCGAGAACGCGACGCGATTCAGCGTGCCCTCGAGCTTCGCCGGAAAGGTCCGCGACGCCGCTAGGCGATAGGTCTCGAGGCCGCCGCCATCGGTCGGCAGCTTCAGCGACAACGACGACATCGGCAAGATCGGCTTGTTCATGACAAAGTCCTCTTTCAGACGACGATCGGCGCGACGTCGATCCAGCACCGCTCCTTCCAGCTCTTCAGCGCGCATTCGGCGAGTTGCACGCCCTTGGCGCCCTCGAGCAGCGTGTATTTGTAGGGCGCATCCTCGCAGACGTGGCGGATGAACATCTCCCATTGCTCCTTGAAGCCGTTGTCGTAGACGACGTTCTCAGGGAGCTTCTGCCAGTCGGCATAGAAATCGTGCATGCGCTTCTCGTCCGGATTCCACACCGGCCGCGGCGTCGCCTGGCGCGCCTGGATCACGCAGTCGGTCAGGCCCGCCACCGCCGAACCGTGGGTGCCGTCGACCTGGAAGGTGACGAGGTCGTCGCGGTAGACCCGCGTCACCCAGCTCATGTTGATATGCGCGATCACGCCGCCCTTCAGCTTGAAGGTGGCGTAAGCGGAATCGTCGGCCGTCGCCTGGTACTGCTTGCCCTTCTCGTCGTAGCGCTCGGGTATATCGGTCGACCCGATGCAGACCACGCTCTCGACCTCGCCGAACAGATTGTCGAGCACGTAGCGCCAGTGGCAGACCATATCCAGGATGATACCGCCGCCATCCTCGGCGCGGTAGTTCCAGGACGGTCGCTGCGCCTCCTGCCAGCCGCCCTCGAACACCCAATAGCCGAATTCGCCACGCACCGAGAGCATGCGACCGAAGAAGCCGGAGTCGCGCAGGAAGGCGAGCTTCTTCAGGCCCGGCAGGAACAGCTTGTCCTGCACCGTGCCGTGCTTCAATCCCTTGGCATTGGCGAGCTTCACGACCGCAACGGCTTCCTCTAGATTGGTCGCGATCGGTTTCTCGCAATAGACATGCTTGCCGGCGTTGATCGCCTTGGTCAGCAGCGAGGGCCGCGCCTGCGTGGTCGCGGCATCGAAGAACACGGTGTCATTCTTGTCGGCGAGTGCGCAATCGAGATCGGTGGTGTGGCGCTCGATGTTGTAGCGCTTGGCCAGGCTAGCGACCTTCTCGGCATCGCGGCCGACCAGGATCGGATCGGGCATGATGCGGTCGCCATTCGCGAGCAGCACGCCGCCCTGCTCGCGGATCGCGACGATCGAGCGGATCAGATGCTGGTTGAGACCCATCCGGCCCGTAATGCCGTTCATGATCAGGCCGAGGCGTTTGGTCGTCATACTGTCTGCTCCTGCGAAACGCGTGGTGTTGGCCGCTTCAGCGGCTGCATGGTGGACCAGTCCGGATGGACGAAACTGGCAAAGCCCGGCGCCGCGGCGATCGATCCTGTCAGCAGATCGCCGTCATGGATCGCAAGGCGGACCTTGCCGCCGGCGCGCGCGTAGAGATCGGGATGTGCAGTGAGAAAGGCATCGGCCTCATCGGCCGGGGTGTCAGCAAAGCCGTCGACGTAATGGTGGCCGTTGCGTTCGGCATGGGTGACGCCGATCAGCGCTCCGAGCCCGAGATCCTGCTGCACGCCGAGCCCGGCCTGACAGGTCAGGTCCTCGCCGCTGATGAAAAACGGGCCGCCATCGACGCTCCACGCCGCCGCGCGGGTCGCATTGATGATCGACTTGTAGATGCCCTTGCACGATTTCGAGGAGATGCCGCGATAGCCGAGCGCCCGCGCCTGCGGGAATGCATCGTAGCAATCGTCGGCCTCGTCGATGATGAAGTTCCGCGCCGCCAATCCGCCGAGCGGCGAAGCCTTGGTGATATCGCGCGGCATCGGCTGCTCGATATAGAGCAGGTTTGCCGCGATCGGCTTAAGCGCCGCGTCATGGTCGAGCCGGTCGACCAGCGCGTTCAGAGCCGCCAGGTCGGCATACTGCTCGTTGGCGTCGAGCGTGACCCGGCTGGCGTAAGGCAGCCTTGTGAGCTCGCTGCCGATCCGCGCCAGCCGCGCCGCGTCATGGGCGGGATCGCCGTTGAGCTTGAGCTTGAAATAGCGCGCTCCGGCGTTCTCGCCTGCGTCGGCGACGCCGCCCTCGCCTTCAACCGTGTCGTCCATCCCGACCGTATGCCTGACGGCCACGCGGTCGATCCGCTTGCGTGTTGAAAGGAATCGCGCGATGGCAGCGTCGTCGATATCCGGCGTCAGCCGCGCGTCGATTTCGGCGATATTGCCGGTCATGCCGTCGAAGAAGTTGACACCCACCGCGCGCAGCAATCCATCGAGGATCGCCTTGTCGATCTCGGCAGGGCCAAAGCCTGCGGCGAGCGGCGGAATATCCTCCGCAGCGCAGGCGGCGGCAACCTGCGGGCCGATACAGCTGGCATGCAGGCCGAACGCGGTCTCGAAACTCCGGTTCGCCAGATAGAGCTCGCGTGCAATCGCAAGCGAGCGGCGCAGGCCGTCGAGCGACTGCGCCTCCGTCAGATGTGGCCGCTTGTCGAACCATTTCGGCGCCAGCATTTCGGCGCTGGCGCCGGTCGCGCGCCCGTTGCCCTCCACCTCGATCTCGACCCGCACGAACAGCTGCGTCGACGCGGTGATCGTCACCGCGCCGAAACGGAACGGCCGCGCGAACACCAGCGGTCGTTCGAAGAAGGCGATATCGTTGACTTTGAGGCGAAGCGGCATTGAAGGCTCGGGTGTTAGTCCAGCGACCCCTGCGTGAAGAAATGCTTCCGGATCCGCTGCACCAGCTCGGTGAAGACAGGATCGGACATGGTCTCGAGCGAGCGCGGCCGCGGCATCGGCACGTCGTAGATCGCGGCGATCGCGCCGGGCCGCTCGGTCATCACGAGCACGCGGTCGGCGAGGAACACGGCTTCCGGGATCGAGTGCGTGATCAGCAGCACCGTCTTGCCGGTCTCGCGCTGGATCCGCATCAACTCGACATTCATCCGCTCGCGCGTCATGGCGTCGAGCGCGCCGAACGGCTCGTCCATCAGCATGATCTTGGGATCGTGGACCAGCGCGCGGCAGATCGAGGCGCGCTGCTGCATGCCGCCTGACAGCTGCCACGGCAGCTTCTTCTCGAAACCCTCGAGCCCGACCAGCTTCAGCAGCGCCTTGGCGCGGGCGAGATATTTGTCCCGGGCGAGCTGCTTCATGTCGATCGGCAGCATCACGTTGGAGAGGATGTTGCGCCACGGCAGCAGCAGCGCGTTCTGGAACACGATGCCGACATTGCCGTGCGGCTTGGTCACCGGCTCGCCGTCGACCAGCACCTCGCCGGTCGTCGGCGGCAGCAGGCCCGAGATCATCTTGAGCAGCGTGGACTTGCCGCAGCCGGAGGGCCCGACCACGACAAAGAACTCGCCGTCATTGATGGTGAAGTCGAGCGGCCGCAGCGACGGCACGTCTCCGTCGCGCGACCGGTAGGTCTTCGATACGCCTGAGAGCTTGATGCCAGGCGCAGCGCCGGCCGCGCGGTCGGACACCAAGCGCAGATGGGCGGCGGGCTGCTCGGCAGCGCTCTTGATTGCCGATTTCATGGCTTACGAGTCACCCTTCGGCAGATAGTCGTTGGTGTAGAACGCCTTCGGATTGGCTTTCGCCTTGGCGTCGAGGCCGCCATATTCGACCATCAGATTGACCGACTCCGTCATGTTCTGGTCGGTGACCTGAAACGGCCGCTTGGCCTTGGTCTCCGGCGTGCGATAGAGCGGGATCGTCAGCTCGAAGCCCTGCGTCAGCGTGTCGATCTTGCCGCCCTTCGGGTTGGCATCGAGGATCGACTGCGCGGCGGCCTTCGGGTCCTTCTCGGCGGCTTCCACCGCCTTTGTCGTCGCCGACATGAAGCGGCGGACCAAGTCGGCATTGGCCTTCACATAGTCGGAGTTCGCGATGATGCCCGACGACACCATGTTGATGCCATAGTCGGCGAACTTGATCGGATAGACGTCCTTAGCCGTGGCGTCCTTGATCTTCATCGACTGGTCCATCACGTAGCCGAGCAGCAGATCGGCCTGGCCGTTGATGACGGCGTTCAGCTTGGTCTGGCCGTCGCCGGCGACGGTGTTGAAGTCGCTTTCCTTCAGGCCGGTCTTCTTCAGGAACAGCGGCCAGATCTGCGTCATCGAATCCGCGGGCGTAATCGCGACCGTCTTGCCCTTGATGTCCTCCGGCTTCCTGATGTTCTTGTCGACGAAGCCCATCGCCGACATCGGGCTGGTCTGCAGCAGCACGCCGGTGGCGATCACCGGCGCACCCTTCACCGCGGCACGCATCATCGTCGGCACGTCGACATAGCCGAAATCGGCGGTCTTGGCCGCCACCGCCTGCGTGGTCGCGGCCGAGCCGCGGCCTTCCTGGATCTCGAGGTCGATGCCCTCAGCGGCATAGATGCCCTTGGCCTTGCCGTAATAGAACGGCGCGTGCTCGCCATAGACGTACCAGTTCAGCATCAGCACGACCTTGTCGGCCGCGGACGCCGGCGCCACCGCAAGCGCGGTCCAGGCCAGTGCGGCAATAACGGCAGTGAGCAATCGCATCAGATAATCCTCCCGTTGTTCTTTTTCGTCATTGCGAGCCACCCGGTCGGCGCGAAGCGCCGCCGGATGACAGGCTCCGCGAAGCAATCCATCGTGCAGCAAGTGGAGAAATGGATTGCTTCGTCGCTATCGCTGCTCGCAATGACGCTTGCTGTTGTTTCTGTGCACAAATCCTAGGATGCGAAGATGATGTCGTCGCGCTGGCTGACGTGCCAGGGGATCACCAGCCGCTCGATGCGGTCGACGATCCAGAACAGGATGACGCCGAGCAGCGCCAGGATCACCAGCGCCGCAAACATCGTCGGCAGGTCGAAGGTGCCGATCGAGCGCTGCATCACATAGCCGATGCCGGAATTGGAGCCGACGAACTCGCCGACCACGGCGCCGACCACGGCGAGCGTCACCGAGACCTTGAGGCCGGAGAAGATCGCGGGCATCGCGTGCGGCAGGTTGACCGCGCAGAACACCTTGAAGCGACTGCCCTGCATCGCGCGCGCGAGGTCAACCATGTCGGGATCGACCGACTTGAAGCCCTGCACCGCCGAGACCACCACGGGGAAGAAGCCGAGCAGGAATGCGGAGATCACCTTGGGGATGATGCCGAAGCCGAACCACACCACGAACAGCGGCGCGATCGCGATCTTCGGCACCGATTGCGAGAACACCAGCAGCGGATAGACGTAGCTCTCGACCGTCCTCGAGCCCGCGATCAGCATCGCTGTGGGAATGCCGAACAGCGCCGAGAGCAGGAAACCGCAGATCGTCGCATAGGTGGTCGGCCAGGACTGCCGCAGCAAGTCCGGCCAGTCGCTCCACAGCACCGCGACGACGTCGCCGGGCGACGGGATCTGATAGGCCGGGATGCGGAACAGGCGGATCGCGAGGTCCCACGCCACCACGATGACCACCAGGAACAGGAACGGGCGCACCCACGCCGCGTTCAGCACCTTCGACACGCCCGAAGGGCTCTTTGCCTCCGCCACGTCACGCTCCCTTGCCGTCTCTGTGTTCGTGCAGAAATTAACCCGTTGGATAAATACTGTCCAGCCCTCGCACACAGCAAAATCGCGCCGTAGCACGCGACTTTCGTCAGGCGAGATTTTTTTGGGAGGTTCGCCGCAGCCCGGATGAGCACAGCGATATCAGGGAAAATCCGTCCGCGCGGATGGTCTGTTCCGGATGTCGCTTCGCGCATCCGGGCTACGGGGCCACTGGCGTTCACACCACCCGGTGTTCCGCCGCGCGCAGCGGCGGCATCGCGTTGCCAAACGCGGCGGTGGACTTGCCGGTCAGCGCCGCCAGCACCAGCGCGGTCATGTGCTCGAGGCGCTCGTCGCGGGCGTCCTTCTTGAGCAGGTCGCGGCCGAAGATCACGCTCAGCGTGGCGCTGTTGGAGAGATAGAAGAACGCGAGCCCCGCGATCGAGATATAGAGCTGCACCGGATCGACCACGTCGCGGAAGTCGCCGCTCTCGACCCCGCGCGTCACCACGGTGCGGATCATCTCGACAAAGGGCGAGTGCATCGACTTGACCTTGGTCGAGCGCTTCAGGTGCTTTGCCTTGGCGAGGTTTTCCGTGTTCAGCAACGCCAGGAACTCGGGGTTGCGCAGAAAATAGTTCCAGGTGAAGGCGATCAGGCGCCCGATCGCCTCGGGCGGGTCGAGATGCTCGAGATCGAGCGTGCGCTCCTCGGCGCGGATCTTCTCGTAGGCGCCCTCAAGCACCTCGAGATAGAGATCCTCCTTGTTGCCGACATGGTAGTACAGCATGCGCTTGTTGGCGTCGGCATTGGCCGCGATGCGGTCGACGCGCGCGCCGGCGAGGCCATGGGCGGCGAATTCCTGCTTGGCCGCCTCGAGAATCCGCAGCCGCATCCCCTGAGGGTCGCGCTGCCATCTCTGTATCCGCTTTGCTTTCGCCAAATCGATCGCCCGTGATGCTGAACTGTCGAATGTAGCATGACGCGCGGCGTTTGAGAACGAATGTTGTCGTGACCGCCATGCGGGAATATTTTTCGCAAGTGCGGCGGCTTTCGTCATTCCCCGGTGCGCAATTGCGCACCTGAGGGCGTGCGCAGCACGAACCCGGAATCCATCGACCCGCACGTACCGGTGATGAATGGATTCCGGGTTCTCGCTTCGCGAGCCCCGGAATGACGAATAAAACTCAATTACCCGGGGTGCACGCTGTCGGGACGACGCGCGGATGCAACGCGGCCTAGTCTGGCTTTCCCTGTGAGGGCTGCACCAGAAGCGTCGGCACGCCGCACGTGCCGTTGCGCACCGTCATCACGCGCGTGCCGGGCTTGCGGCCGGTGCGAACCTCGGAGACGTCGACGCCGGCGGCAACCAGCCGCGCACGTGTGGCATCGGCGTCGGCGACGCGCCAGCAGATGCCGCGCAGCCGGTCCGGCGCGTCCGTCTCCGCCTTGACGTTTTCCTTGGCCGGCCGGTGCGTGACCTCGACCACGAGGTCGCCGCAGCGGAAGAACATCAGCCGGCCCCATTCGGGATGTGACCGGTCGAGCGCCATGTCGAGCCCGAGCCGCGCACCATAGAGTGCCGCCGCGCGCTCCGGGTCGGCGGTCGAGACCACCACATGATCCATCGCGGTGATCGAGGCCGGCGTGGTGCGCACCGATAGCGGCCGCTCCTGCTCGCGCTCCAGGAAGAACATGCGCACACCCCGTGTCGCATCGGTCGCCGCACGCGTCCGCTTCCACGCCAGCGTGGCGCCGCTGATCTCGTCGCGGCTCTCGACCTCGGCGACGGGCTCGGGCTTCAGGGTCAGCCTGTCGAGCTTGCGGTGTGTCCTGGCGATATCGCTGGTGCGGAAACAGAGGCTCGCAAGCCCCTCGCCTTGCGTGACGAGCGCGCTGCGGACGCGCTGGGCGGCATCATCGTCGCCGCGCGGCGCCATCAATTCCAGCGTCGTGTTGTCGAGCGTGAACAGCACACGGTCGGCGCCGTCGCCGCTGTTGCGCCAGGCCGGCGCCCGCGCGAAAAGCGTCTCGTAGGCGGCGCTGGCGGCGGCAATGTCGCCGGTGAGGACGACGACATGATCGAGACCGGTAATCATGGCTCTGGCCTCCTCGAATCTGCCGTCATTGTGCTTCTCCTTACGATCTCGGAACTGCGGCCTGCCACCGGCCGTTATGCCGCATACCAGAACGGCCCGGCACATCCATCATCTCTACCTGTAAACCAAGCAGGGATGCGAATAATTTCAGCGATATCGGCCGATCAGCGGTGCTAGTCTGATCGTCGGCCGGGACCACACCAAGCGATCACGGGAAGCGAATGCAGGCTCTCTTCATTGGACAGACCTATATCGACGTCACCTTCATCACGGATCACATGCCGGTCGGCGACGAGAAGCACGTTGCAGACGCCTATGCGGTGTCGTTCGGCGGCAACGCGGTGACCGCGGCGTTCTGCTGCGCCAAGCTCGGCGTCGAGCCGGACCTGATCGCCACCATGGCCAATGACTGGCTGGGACGGATGTTCTGGGACATGGCCGACAGGTACGGCATCTCGTTCCATCCCCGCAAGGTGAACTCCTCCTCGCTGTCCTTCATCATGCCCAACGACGGCAAGCGCGCCATCGTCCGCTGCCGCGACGACCAGCACATCCATCCCTTTCCGCTGCTGAACATCAAGGGCTGCCGCGCGCTGCACATCGACGGCCACCAGCCGGACGCCGCGATCCATTACGCAAAGCTCTGCCGTGAAGACGGCATCCTGACCTCGCTCGACGGCGGCGGCCTGCGCACCAACACCCACGAGCTGCTCGCATTCATCGACGTCGCGATCGTCGCCGAACGGCTGTGCGAGCAGATGGACAAGACGCCGGAGCAGATGCTCGATTATCTCAAGAGCCGCGGCTGCCGGGTCGGCGGCATCACCATGGGTGAGCGCGGCCTGCTCTGGTACGACGAGGCGGGCACGGTGCAAACGCTGCCGGCATTTCCGATTCCACGCAAGCGCGTGATCGACACCAACGGCGCCGGCGACGTCTTCCATGGCGCTTACATCTATTCCTATCTCGCCAATCCCGGCAAAGCCTGGCATGACCACTTTGAGTTTGCGCGCGCGGCGTCGACCTACAAGATTCAGAAGCTCGGCAACGAAGCCGGCCTGCCGACGCTCGCCGACATCGCGGCCGTCAAGCAGGAGTTCGGCGCCGCGGTCTGACAGGACGGAGTGGGGTAAGGCATGGGGCGCGTCTTCGTCGCCGGCAGCATCAATATGGACGTGGTGGCGACCGCCGAGCGCCATCCGAAGATAGGCGAGACGGTCGCGGGCGAGGCCGTGCTGTATTTTCCCGGCGGCAAGGGCGCCAACCAGGCGGTGGCATCGGCCAAGCAGGGCGTGCCGACCACGCTGGTCGGCCGGCTCGGCACCGACGCGTTCGGCAAGGAGCTTCGCGCCTTCCTTGCCGCGCAAGGCGTCGATCTCAGCTTTGTCAAGGACACCGGCGGCACGCATTCGGGCACCGCGATCATCACGCTCGCCAATGCCGATAACACCATCGTGGTCGTGCCCGGCGCCAACGGGCTGGTCGATACCGACGATGTCGCAGCACCCGTGCTTGCCAGGGGTGACGTCGCGGTCAGCCAGTTCGAGATCCCGCTGCCGACGATCGCCGCATTCTTCAGCCGCGCCCGCGTCGCCGGCGCCACCACGATCCTCAATCCGGCACCGGCGAAACAGGCCGACAAGGCGCTGCTCGATCTCGTCGATGTCCTGATCCTCAACGAGACCGAACTCGGCCTGCTGACGGGAGCAGAGCTGCGCGACAGCGATGATCCCTCCCGCTTCGCCGAGGCAGCACGGAGCCTGGGGCGTGGCAAGATCGTCTGCGTCACGCTCGGCAGGCGCGGCGTGCTGGCGCTGGTCGAGGACCAACCGCTGCTCGTGCCGGGACGCGAGGTCAAGGCCGTCGACACCACAGGCGCCGGCGATTGCTTCGTCGGTGCCCTCGCCTCGCAGCTCGCCATCGACAAGCCGCTTGGTGACGCGCTGACCTACGCCAACATTGCCGCCTCGATCTGCGTGCAACGGATGGGGGCCGCGCCGTCGATGCCGACGGCGCAGGAGGTGACCGCTATTCTCTCCCCGAGTCGTCCCGGCGAAGGCCGGGACCCATAACCACAAATCTCAATGTTGTGAGGCGCTGGAACGACGATCCCGTTCACAACATAGGCCGCGGAGTATGGATCCCGGCTCCGTGCGCAATCGCGCACTCGGCCGGGACGACGCTTGCTTACATTTGTGCCAGCGCGCTCTTCAAATCGAAGCTCGCATCCGCCGCCTGTTCCGGCGTGATCGAACCGCCCGCGCCGAGCAGCCGGCGGCCGAACATGTGATCGCCGGCACGGTTGACCGACTCGATGCCGAGCAACTTGTCGCCGCGGTAGCAGAACGCCGAGAACGCCCCCTGCGCGCGGTCGCCGCGCACCACGACGCGGTCGTAGCCGGTCGTGAGACCCGCCATCTGCAGCTTGTCGGGGCCCTGGTCGCTCCAGAACCACGGCAGGCCGTCATAGACCTCGGTCTTGCCGGTCAGCCGCGACGCCACGCAGCGCGCATGGTCGGTCGCATTCTGCACCGACTCGAGCCGCAGCGATCCGCCGAAGCGCTTGCTGGTATAGAGCGCGCAATCGCCGATCGCGGAGATATTCGGATCGGCGGTCGAGAGATGCTCGTCGACGATGATGCCCGATGCGACCGGCAGGCCGGCCTCCGCAGCGAGCTCGACATTCGGCAGCACGCCGACGCCGACCACGACGAGATCGGCCGGGATGTGCGTCCCATTGCTCAGGCTGACGCCGGTGACCTTGGCGCCATCGGCCTCGATCGCCGTGACCTGCACCCCGAGGTGGATTCGGATGCCGGCCGCGCCGTGGCGCGACTGCGAGAACTCGGAAATCTCCGCGGTCACCGCGCGCGCCATCACGCGCGAGGCGAGCTCGACCACGTCGACCTCGAGGCCCTTGGCTCGCGCGGTGGCCGCGAATTCGAGCCCGATGAAGCCCGCGCCGATCACGACGACGCGCATGCCGGGTGCGAGCAGATCGCGCAGCGCCTGGCTCTCGTCGAGGATGCGCAGGTAGCGGACGGCGTCGAGCTTTGCGTTGGGAATATCGAGCAGCCGGTTCCGCGCGCCGGTCGCGAACACCAGATGGCCGTAGTCGAGCGACGTGCCGGAGGCGAGAGTCACCTTCCGCACATGGCGGTCGACCGCATGGGCGCGATCGGTGATCAACTCGATCTTGTTGTCCTGGTAGAATCTGTCGGGCCGGAACATCAGGGTCTCGGGCCCGCCGGTCCCTTTCAGATAGGCCTTCGACAAAGGCGGCCGCTGGTACGGCAAATGACCTTCGTCATTGAGCAGGGCGATGCGCTCGGCAAAGCCGGCCTGGCGCAACGACGCCGCGAGCTGGAAGCCGGCATGTCCGGCGCCGACGATGATGACCGAGCCTGTCATCGGAACAACCCAAATACGCGCGAGCAGGAGTGACCCATCCCGTTTCCTCTTGTCGATGTTAGCTTGCGTGCCCCGTCACCACAGCGCTCGTGTCTGCGTACCGAAGGCGCGCGCTATTTGGCCCCATGGCTCGCGCTGATGCAAGGGGGTCTCGGGCAAATCTGGGCCCCCGAAAGCCGCGTCCGGACCCCTGCCGGATTGCCACGGCTCCCGGCAAGGCCTTAAATGTCCGGAAATAACAAGCCCAAGGTCTTCAAAATGCCAGCACCCGCCTCCGCCAACGACCCTGCCCTGCTCCGCATCGACGGCGCCATCGCGACCATCACGCTGAACCGGCCGGCCGCGTTCAACGCGATCGACATGACGATCGCCAAAAAGCTCGAAGAGCTCGGCGCCGAGGTCGAAGCCAACAAGGACGTCCGCGTGCTGGTCATCGAGGGCGAAGGCCGCGCCTTCTGCGCCGGCGGCGATCTGCAAACCATCGGTGCTGCGACCGAAGCCAAAAACATCGCGCCCGTGGTCGGCGAGATGCTGCATCACTACCATGCCTTCATCGAGACGGTTCGGCGGATGCCGAAGATCGTGCTGTCCAGCGTGCACGGATCGGCAGCCGGCGCCGGCATGGGCCTCGCCTTCGTGACCGACCTGTGCATCGCCGCGGAGGATGCCCGCTTCACGCCCGCCTATGCCAAGATCGGCGTATCGCCCGACGGCGGCAGCACGGTCGGCATCGTCGGCACGGTCGGGACCCGCCGCGCGCTGCAAATTTTCCTGGCTGAGGACGGCTTCACCGCTCAGCAGGCCTATGAATGGGGACTGGTCGTCAAGACCGTCCCCGCGGCCGAGTTGAAGGCCGCCACCCGGCAGCTCGCCGAGCGCCTGGCGAAAAATCCGCCCGCCGCGATCGCTGGGACCAAGTCGTTGGTCTATCAGGCCGCCACCACGCCGACCAAGCAGCAGCTCGATGCCGAGGAACACAAGATTATCACGTCGATGCACACCGAGGATTTCCGCGTCGCGGTGAAGAAGTTCACCAGCAAGTCGAAGTGACCGCGTGGCGCTTCCCTCGCGCTCGTTCCTGTGCCTCCGGCACGGGACCACCGACTGGAACAGGCAAGGCCGCTTTCAGGGCCTGACCGACAATGCCCTGAACGAGGCCGGCATAGCGCAGGCGCGCGTCGCCGTTGAGCGGCTAGCGGGCGTTGCGTTGGCCGCGATCGTTGCAAGCCCGCTGCGCCGCGCCGTCCAGACGGCGGAGGTCGTGGCGGCAACGCTGGGCAAAGAGGTGAGCATCGATGCCGGCATCATCGAGTGCGATTTCGGAAGCCTCGAGGGCCAGTCGATCCGTGAGACGATGCAACAGCATGGCATCACCGCGATGGATGACCTCACCTCGGTCCTTCCTGCGGATGGCGAACCATGGCCCGCGGTGTCCGAACGCGCGCTGCGTTGCGTAGCGACGTGGCAGGATCGGCATCCGCGCACGGACATCTTGTTCGTCTGCCATGACGGCGTGATGCAGGCGATGGCGCAGGTGCTGTGCGGAGGCTTCTTCGAGAACCGTCACGGGACGCCGTTCCGCTATGCACGGAACGGCGATGGCTGGAAGGTGGAGCAGATCGATTAGTTCGGGCAGATGTATCCGGTGCCGCCGGGTGCCTTGAAGCAGCCGACCGATTCCGGGATCACCTGCTTGGGCAGCCACAGCACGACCTTCGGAAAATAGATCGTGAAGCAGATCGTGACCAGGAACACGACGTAGATCGGCAGCGCCGCCCGCAACGCTTTTGCAAAGCTGATGCCGACGAATTTCGAGGCCATCAGCAGCACGAGCCCGTAGGGCGGCGTGATCAGGCCGAAAGCGAGTGTCGCGATCAGCACCACGCCCATATGCACGCCATTGATGTCCCCGGCCTGGGTCAGCGCGTTCACCAGCGGCATGAAGATGATGATCGTCGGCACCGGCTCGATGAAGTCGCCGACCACGGTGAACAGCAGCACCATCAAGAGCATGATGAGGTGCGGATCGTTGCCCGCGATCGAGGTAATCCAGTCGGCGATGTAGATCGCGCCGCGCAGATAGGCCAGCATCCAGCCGAACGCGTTCGCCGCGCCGATCGTGATCAGCGGCAGCGAGAAGATCAGGCCGGCCAGGCAGAAGTCGTACGGAATCTTTTTCAGGTGCCCGCGGTTCAGCGCCGGGATCACGACGAGGATGATGTAGGCGACCGCGACCACGCCGGCCTCGGTCGGCGTGAACCAGCCGGTCAGGATGCCGCCGAGCAGGATCACCGGGATCATCAGCGGCAGCGCGGCGTCGCCGGCAGCGAATGCGATCTGGCGCAGCGGCGCGCGCGGCTTGCGCAGGCCTGACGGACCGAAGAAATAGCAATAGATCATCAGCCCGAAGCCGATCATCAGCCCGGGCACCACGCCCGCCATGAACAGGCCGGCGATCGAGACGTTGCCGACCGCGCCATAGACCACCGCCGTGATGCTCGGCGGCACCAGCGCCGCAATCGTCGAGGCCGAGGCGATGATCGCGGCGATGAAGGCCGGCTCGTAGCCTTCCCGCCGCATAGGCCCGCCGAGCGCCCGGCTCATGACAGCGACATCGGCGGTGGTCGAGCCGGACATTTCCGAGAAAAACATGCTGAACACGACGACGACCTGCGACAGCCCGCCCCTGATATGCCCGACCAGCGAGACCGACAGGTTGGCGATGCGGACCACGACATTCGCCGAGCTCATGAGCTCACCGACCAGAAGGAAGAACGGGATCGCCAGCAGCGCCTCGGAATCGACGCCGTCGAATATTTTCTGAATGATCGCGGCAAGCGAGACATCCGACAGCATTGCGCCGACGAACACACCGGCCATCAGCGAGAACGGCACGGGCACGCCGAGATAACCGAAGAACAGGAAGCAGGACGACATCAACACCAGCACGACCGGTGCGCTCACGGCTGCACTCCCGTGGTGGCACTGGTGTTGATCGCAGGAATCGCAAGATCCTCGTCCGGCGGCTCCGGATGGTCAAAGCCGTTGCGGATGCCGTTGACGAGCTGCTCGATCGTGAACAGGCCGATCAGGATGCCGGACAGGGGAATCACCGCATAAAGCGACGCGATCGGCGTGCCGGACGGCAGCCGGAAACTGCCGAAGCCGCGGAGGTAATTTTGATAACCGTACCAGACCAGGCAAAAGGCGACGCCGAGCACCACCAGGCGGATGACGATCTCGACGGCCAGCCGCGACCGGCCGTGCATCGCCTCCGACAGCGCGGTGAGATAGAGATGATCGTTGCGCCGTGTCGCGACCGCAGCGCCAATGAAGATCGCGTAGATGAACAGCGTCGAGGTCACCTCCTGCAGCCACAGCCAGGGATGACCGATGGTGCGGGTGACGATGTCGGCGGTGACCGAGAGCGAGAAGCCGAAGCACAACAGGCCGCACAACATCATCAGGACCAGCTCGAGCCGATCCAGCGCCCGCCATTTCAGATGCCGCTGCCGTTGCAGCACCAGTCTGTCGGCGATGGCCATGCTTCAAACTCCGTCGTCCCGGCGAAGGCCGGGACCCATAACCCCCGGCTCGAGTTGCTTGCAGAAAGTTGGCGACCTAATCGCTCAACTGAAGGGCCGCGGCGGATGGGTCCCGGCCTTCGCCGGGACGACGTGGGGCGTCCGTTCAGTTGATCGCGCGGATCAAATTCTTGATCTTCTCCGCGTGCGGGCCAAGCTCCTTGGCGAGCTTGTCGAGATAGGGATCGGCGATCGCGGTAAAACTCTTCTTGTCCACGTCATCGACCACTTTGACGCCGAACGACTTCAGCTTGGTCAGCGCATTCCGCTCGAGCTCGAAGGCCTTCTGCGGCTCCTTGGCGCTGACCTCGTTGGCGGCCGCCTGCACCCATTGCTTCTGCTCGGCGGACAGGCTCTGCCACAGCTTGTCGGAGACGAACAGCAGCGCATTGTTGGCCTCGTGCTCGGTGATCGACAGCACCGGCGCGACCTCATAGTGCTTGTTGACGAGATAGACGTTGATGCTGTTCTCGGCGGCGTCGACCACGCCGGTTTGCAGCGAGGTGTAGACGCTGCCGAACGGCATATGAACCGTCTGCGCGCCATAGGCCGGGAACATGGTGTCCTCGGTCGCGGTCGCCTGCACCCGGACCTTCACGCCCTTGAGGTCGCCGACGTTGTGGATTTCCTTCTTGCTGTAGATGTGGCGGACGCCCTGCGAACCGGTGCCGATCACATGCAGGCCCTGCGCAGTCTCGTCGATCATCGTCCGGATGGCGTCGAACACCTGCGGGTCCGCCAGCGCCTTGATCACATGGGCGTCGTTGCGGAACAGGAAGTGCAGCGACATCACGCCGGCCTGCGGCGAGATCGTCGCCGTGTTGGCGGAGGAGACGATCGCGAACTCGATATCGCCTGATTTCACGAGCTGCAGCAGCTGCGGCTCCTGGCCGAGTTGCGCGCCGGGATATTGGTCGACGATCATCGTCCCCTTGCTCAATTCCTTGAGCTTCTCGGCGAACAGATCACCGGCGACCGAATAGCCGGTGTTGCGCGGCTGGTCATAGGCGAAGCGGAAGTGCTTGACCTCCTGCGCGCCGGCGCGCGCCGTCAGCAGCAGCGTTGCCGCGGCCATGGCGATCCCGACGATCCTGGCTGAATAGCCCATCGCGACGTTCCCCCTGTTTTTGATTGACGCGATCATCCCACCAGTCCCGCGGGATTGTCAATAAAACAGAAGGAATTAGACGACTGCAGCCGCTATCGTGCACTGCATCGCCAAAATTATCGACAATTCGGCAATTTCGCCGAACGACGCGCGCTACTTCCCCTTAGCGCGCATGAAGTCGAAGTCGCAGCCCTCGTCGGCCTGCAGGATCGTCTCGTTGAAGAGGTGCGCGTAGCCGCGCCTGGCCCAGTCCGGCGTGCCGGCAGGGGTCAGCGCGGCGCGACGCTTCTGCAACTCGGCTTCGTCGACCAGCAGATCGATGCTGCGCTTGGCAACATCGAGCCGGATCATGTCGCCGTTGCGCACCAGGCCGAGCGGACCGCCGACGGCGGACTCCGGCGTGATGTGCAGCACGATGGTGCCGAACGCCGTGCCGCTCATCCGCGCATCGGAGATACGGACCATGTCCTTCACGCCGGTGCGCGCGAGCTTCTTCGGGATCGGCAGGTAGCCCGCCTCCGGCATGCCCGGCGCGCCCTTGGGGCCGGCGTTGCGCAGCACCAGCACGTCGTCGGCGGTCACGTCGAGCGCGGGGTCGTCGACCCGCAGCGTCATGTCCTCGACCGACTCGAACACCACGGCACGGCCGGTGTGCTGCAAGAGCTTTGGGCTCGCCGCCGACTGCTTGATGACGGCACCGCGCGGCGCGAGATTGCCGTGCAGGATCGCCATCGCGCCTTCGGATTTGATCGGGTTGGTCTTGGGGCGGATCGCATCCTGCCCCGGCACGTCCTCGGCATTGGCGACGACCTCGCGCAGGGTCTGGCCGGTAATCGTCCTGGCATCGAGATCGATGAGGTCGCCAAGCTGGGCCATCAGCTTCGGCACGCCACCGGCATGATGGAAATGCTCCATGTAATGCTCACCCGAGGGCTTGAGGTCGACCAGCACTGGGACCTCGCGGCCAAGCTTGTCGAACGCCTCGAGGTCGATCTTGTACGGCGAGCGGTTGGCGATCGCCGTGAGGTGAATGAGCCCGTTGGTCGAGCCGCCGATCGCCTGCAGGACCACCTGGGCGTTGCGGAACGACGACGGCGTCAGTATCTCGCTCGGCTTCGGCCCCTTGGTCTTGGCCATTTCGGCGGCGACGCGTCCGCTGGCCTCTGCGGAGCGGAAACGTTCGGCATGCGGCGCCGGGACCGTCGCACTCATCGGCAGCGACAGGCCGAGCGCCTCGGTGATGCAGGCCATGGTGGAGGCCGTACCCATCACCATGCAGGTGCCGACCGACGGCGCGAGACGGCCGTTCACCGCCTCGATCTCGACATCGTCGATCTCCCCGGCGCGATACTTGCCCCACAGCCGGCGGCAATCGGTGCAGGCGCCCAGCACCTCGCCCCTGTGATGGCCGACCACCATCGGCCCGACCGGGATCACAACGGTCGGCAGATCGGCGCTGATGGCAGCCATGAGCTGCGCCGGCAAGGTCTTGTCGCAGCCGCCGATCACGATCACGGAATCCATCGGCTGGGCGCGGATCATCTCCTCGGTATCCATCGCCATCAGGTTGCGCAGGTACATCGAGGTCGGATGCGCAAAACTTTCGGCAATCGAGATGGTCGGAAACACGAACGGCATCGCGCCCGACAGCATCACGCCGCGCTTCACCGCTTCGATGATCTGCGGCACGTTGCCGTGGCAGGGATTGTAGTCGCTGTAGGTGTTGGTGATGCCGACGATCGGGCGGTTGAGCGCATCATCCGAATAGCCCATCGCCTTGATGAAGGCCTTGCGCAGGAACAGCGAGAAGCCGGCGTCACCATAGCTGGTCAGTCCCTTGCGAAGTCCGTCGGCCATTTTCTTCTCTTCCCGTGGTTGTTCGGCCGCACTTAAGGAGCGGCGAGAATTATTGTCAATATGAGATAATCTGGCGGTAGAGCGCGGCTGGTCTGCGGTAAAATCGCCCCCATTATTGACAATAGCCATGGCGTCATGCTGACCTCCGGCGCGTCGACCCGAAACCGAGAGCGCATGACAGCCGAACCCATCTTGCCCGAACTCCAGGCCCCCTCGCGGGAGGAGGAGCAGGCGGAAGTGATCCGCCGGCTGGAGGAGGACATCATCTTCGGCCGCTTCGCGCCCGGCCTGCGGCTGGTCGAGGATACCCTGATGCAGCGCTACGGCGCGAGCCGGCATTTCGTGCGCCAGGCGCTATTCCAGCTCGAACGCCAAGGCATCGTGCTGCGCGAGAAGAATGTCGGCGCCACGGTGCGGTTCTATTCCGCCGAAGAGGTGCGGCAGATCTACGAGGTGCGCGAGATGCTCACGCGCCAGGCCGCGCTAATGATCACCCTCCCCGCGCCTGACAGCCTGATCGACCAATTGAGCGAGCTGCAACGGCATTACTGTATCAAGGCCGACGCGCAGGACATGCGCGGAATCCATGAGACCAACGATGCGTTCCACCTCGCGCTGTTCTCCGCCTGCGGGAATCCCTACTTGGTGCGCTCGCTGCAGGACTACATGAACCTGACGCTGCCGATGCGCGCCAAGAACCTCGCCGACAGCGAGGGTCTTGCGCTGTCGCGCCGCCAGCACGAATTGATGATCGAGCTCCTGAAAGGCCGTGACAGCTGGGCGCTGGCGCAGCTCTGCGTCGATCACATGCAGTACAGCAAAGCGGATTATCTCGTCCGCATCTCCAACGACAAAAAGCCGCAATAGCGCGATACGCGGCCTTCCTCGCGAAGGAGACGGCGATGCGTTACGTGGCTTTGTTGATGGGATCGTTCGCCGTGCAGCTCGCACTCGGTGGAATTGCCGACGCGGCCGATCCGCGCGCGACCGAGCTCACCTATGAGCCCTGGACCAAAACCTGCCTGACCGAGGCGAGCTGCTTCGTCGCCGCCGCCGCACGCGGCCAGTGCGCGCCGTCGGGCGGCTCCATCAGCGTCTCGCCACAGACCAGCACGCGCGCGCTGCTCACCGCGAATGTCGGCACGCGGACCATGCTGGAAGGCACGATCAGCCTGCGGATCGATCAGGACGAGCCGATGCAGGTCGCCAGGACGCACTGCTACACGCTCGGCTGCGGCGGCACGCTGGAGGCCAATGGCGAGCTGATCGAGCGGCTGAAGCACGCGCAAGCGATCGTGGTGGAAGCGAAGAACCTGACCGGGCAGAAGATCAGCCTCAACTTCCCGCTTGCGCATTTTTCCCAGACCTATGACGGGCCCGGAAGCGCACCAAAGGCATCCGGGCAAGGCTCGAATGAGCCGCAACGGGAGCACACCGAGGCGGTCAAGCAGCTGCCGCAGTGCGACGACTGATCATTTCTTCCAGTCGATCACCCTCGTCCTGTCGCCGTCGAACTCCATGCTGCAGAACGTGCCGCCCTGGTAGAAGTCGCCGACCGGATCGGGCGGCAGCTTGGCCTGCTCGGCCATCGCATGCTCGCGGAAGTCTTCGCCGCGGCCACTCGGACGATAGCCGAGATCGTAGGCGCGGTGATTGTCCCACCACGAGCGCTCGTTGTACGACGCGCCGTACAGCACCTCGAAATGGATGTCGGGATGTTCGAGCCCGATGCAGCAGAGCTGAACCAGATCCTCAGGCTTGAGCCAGATCGAGAGCCGGCGGTGATCGAGCGGCGCCTCGCCGAAATTGCCGATCCGGATGCAGGTCACCTTGATGCCGTGCTTGTCGGCATAGAGCGCGCCGACGCCCTCGCCGAACACCTTGCTCACCCCGTAACGACTGTCCGGCCGCGCGGTAACGTCGGTGCCGATACGGTGATGGCGCGGATAGAAGCCGACCGCGTGATTGGATGAGGCGAAGATCACGCGCTTGACGCCCTGCTTGCGCGCCGCCTCGAACAGATTGTAGCCGCCGATGATGTTGGCCTGCAGGATCGCATCCCAGGAACCTTCGACCGAATAGCCGCCGAAATGCAGGATGCCGTCGACGCCCTCGCAGACCGCCTCGACCTGTGCGAGGTCGGCAAGATCCGCAGCCCTGAATTTCTCGTTGCTGCCGAGATCGGACGGCGGCTTGATGTCGCTCAACAGGAGATCCGGATAGATCGGCGGCAGCAGCTTGCGCAGGCTCGTGCCGATTCCCCCCGATGCGCCGGTCATCAATATGCGTGGCATGCCGTCCCTCGTCTTTCCTGTTTGCTGCAGCCGAATTGCGGCCGCAGGCCGACAATGATAGCAAACCATGCGCTCAAGGAAACACCATCGAAACACAACAACGAGAACAGCAAATGTCCGATGTTCATTCCGCCGGCTGGCGTCCCGCGACCTGTTATCCCGATCCCGCGATCCATGCGCTCGACCCGCGCTTCGAGAAGTACTGGCTGAAGCTCTCCGCCGTTGAGCGCATCGCCACCGGCCTGCGCTGGGCCGAAGGGCCGGTGTGGTTCGGCGACGGCCGCTACCTGTTGTGCAGCGACATCCCGAACCAGCGCATCCTCAAATGGGAGGAAGAGACCGGCGCGGTCAGCATCTTCCGCAAGCCGTCGAACTTCGCCAACGGCAACACCCGCGACCGCCAGGGCCGGCTGATCACCTGCGAGCATGGCGGCCGCCGCGTGGTGCGCACCGAATATGACGGATCGATCACAGTGTTGATCGACTCCTTCGGCGGCAAGCGACTGAACTCGCCGAACGACGTCGTGGTGAAATCCGACGGCGCGATCTGGTTCACCGATCCGATCTTCGGCCTGCTCGGCAATTACGAGGGCTACAAGGCCGATCCGGAGATCGAACCCAATGTCTACCGGCTCGATCCCGAGACCGGCAAGGCCAGCATCGTCGCCGAGGGCGTGCTCGGGCCGAACGGGCTGTGCTTCTCGCCGGACGAGAAGATGCTCTACGTCGTGGAATCCCGCGGCGAGCCGAACCGCAAGATCCTCGCCTATGACGTCTCCGCCGACGGCAAGACAATCTCCAACAAGCGCGTGTTCATCGACGCCGGCCCCGGCACGCCCGACGGGATGCGCTGCGACATCGATGGCAATCTGTGGTGCGGCTGGGGCATGGGCGATCCCGAACTCGACGGCGTCGTGGTGTTCGCGCCCGACGGCGTCATGATCGGCCGCATCGCGCTGCCGGAGCGCTGCGCCAATCTCTGCTTCGGCGGACTGAAGCGCAACCGCCTGTTCATGGCGGCGAGCCAGTCGATCTATGCGCTCTACGTCAACACCCAAGGCGCGCTCGGCGGCTAGGTCTCTGTGTCGTCCCGGCGAAGGCCGGGACCCATTACCACAGACCTTCGTTTTGCAAACAATGCGGCCCGAGCCTGCTCAACCAAATGCATCGGTGGTTATGGGTCCCGGCCTTCGCCGGGACGACGATGAAAACTTCTACCTTCCATAACGTCTGACGCCGGAGCAGTTGCCTGCCCCGGCGCCAAAATCGTGTCTCTCGTGGCTCGGCTTACGCGGCGTTGTAGCCGGCGACGGCCTTGGCCTCGAGATACTCTTCCAGACCGTAACGGCCCCACTCGCGGCCGTTGCCGGACTGCTTGTAGCCGCCGAACGGCGCGGAGCGCTCGTTCGGCACGCCCTGCAGGTTGACGTTGCCGGCGCGGATCTGGCGGCCGACGCGGCGCGCGGTTTCCACGGTGTCGGCCGAGACGTAACCGGCGAGACCATACGGCGTGTCGTTGGCGATCTTCACCGCCTCAGCCTCGTCCTTGGCGCCGAGGATGGTCAGCACCGGTCCGAAGATTTCCTCGCGGGCGATCGTCATGTCGTTGGTGACGTCGGCGAAGATGGTCGGGCGGACATAGAAGCCCTTGTTGACGCCCTCGGGCAGGCCCGGGCCACCGGCGACGAGCGTTGCGCCCTCGTCGATGCCCTTCTGGATCAGCGCCTGGATCTTGTCCCACTGGCCGCGGTTGACCACGGGACCGATCGTGGTGCCGTCGGCGCGCGGATCACCGGCCTTGGTCTTGTCGGCGACGCCCTTCGCGATCGCGGCCACTTCCTTCATCTTGGAGAGCGGCACGATCATGCGCGACGGCGCGTTGCAGGACTGGCCCGAGTTGTTGAACATGTGCATCACGCCGCCGGTCACCGCCTTGGCGAGGTCGGCACCCTCGAGGATCACGTTCGGCGACTTGCCGCCGAGCTCCTGGCTGACACGCTTCACGGTCGGCGCCGCACGCTTGGCGACATCGACGCCGGCGCGGGTCGAGCCGGTGAACGAGATCATGTCGATGTCCGGATGCTCGCTCATCGCAGCACCCACCTCCGGGCCGAGGCCGTTGAGGAGGTTGAACACGCCCTTCGGCACGCCGGCTTCATGGAGGATTTCCGCGAAGATCAGCGCCGAGGTCGGGGTGAACTCGGAGGGCTTCAGGATCATGGTGCAGCCGGCGGCAAGCGCAGGCGCGACCTTGCAGGCGATCTGGTTGAGCGGCCAGTTCCAGGGGGTGATCATGCCGATCACGCCGACCGGCTCGCGCACGATCACGGCGGTGCCCATGGTCTCCTCGAACTCGTACTTCTTGAGCACTTCGAGGGTGTTCATGAGATGGCCGAGGCCGGCGCCGGCCTGCAGCTTCTCGGCCATCGGCAGCGGAGCGCCCATCTCGTCGGAGACGGCGGCGCCGATCTCCTTCATGCGGCCCTTGTAGACCTCGACGACCTTGGTGAGCAGCGCGACGCGCTCCTCACGGCTGGTCTGGGAATAGGTCTCGAACGCGCGCTTGGCGGCGGCGACTGCCTTGTCGACATCGGCTTTGGAGCCGAGCGCAATCTCATACATCGCTTCTTCAGTCGCCGGATTGACGACGGGGGTGGACTTGCCTTTGACGACCGGATCGACCCAGGCGCCATCGATGTAGAATTGCATACGATTGACCATCGGAAACCTCTTGTAGGGGGCGTATGGATAAGGGGAACGGAAAGCGTTCGGCAGGCATCCTTGCACGAAAGCAGGGCGAATTGAACCCGCCATATGCGGGGCGCGGCTCGTGCACGCCCACGGCATATAATGTCGCTGCCGCACCGGTGGCAAGGTTGGCTTCGTCGCCCCGGCGAAGGTTGGGGCCCATAACCACCGACGGCAATTGGTAATGGGTCCTGTTAGAACGAGTCGCGCTTACTTACTACCACTTGTGGTTATGGATCCCGGCCTGCGCCGGGATGACGATGAGGAGAGATCCCTCGTCACACCGCCATCTTGCGATGCCGCACCGGGGCGCCGATCGACACGCTTTCCGCCGCGTCGATGATGGCGTTGGCGTCGATGCCATAGTGCCGGTAGAGGTCGCCGATCGTCCCGGTCTGGCCGAAATGCTCGACGCCGAGCGCCTCGACCCGGTGGCCGCGCACGCTGCCGAGCCAGCCGAGCGAGGCCGGATGGCCGTCGATCACGGTCACGATGCCGCAGTCGCGGCCGAGCGGCGCCAGCATGCGCTCGATATGACTCAAATGCTGCGTGCCGCGGCGGTCGCGGCGCAAATTCCGTGCGGCGGACCAACCCGCATAGAGCCGGTCGGCAGAGGTTACCGCCAGGAGACCGACATCGCGGTGGCTCTCGCCGATAAGGCCGACCGCCTCGATCGCCTCAGGCGCGACGGTGCCGGTGTACGCAACAACGATATCGCAGTTCGGGCCCGGCTTGCGCATCCAATAGGCGCCATCGGTGATGTCGCGCTGCAGGTCCGGCGTCATGATCCGCTGCGGTTGCTCCAGCGTCCGGGTCGAGAGTCGCAAGTAAACCGAACCTCCCTCGGCACCCTCGCGCTGCATGTGGCCAAACCCCCAGCCCATGATCACGGCAAGTTCATCGACGAAGGCCGGATCGAACGAGGCGAGCCCGTCCTGTCCCATCCCGATCAAGGGCGTCTTGATCGACTGATGCGCGCCGCCTTCCGGCGCCAGCGAAATGCCCGACGGCGTCGCCGCCACCATGAAGCGGGCATCCTGGTAGCAGGCGTAGTTCAAGGCATCGAGGCCGCGCTCGATGAAGGGGTCGTACAGTGTGCCGACCGGCAGCAGCCGCGCACCGTTGATCTGCTGCGACAGGCCGAGCGCCGAGAGCATGATGAACAGATTCATCTCGGCGATGCCGAGCTCGAGGTGCTGGCCCTTCGGCGAATATTCCCAGGTGTAAGCGGACGGGATCTTCTCCTGCCGGAACAGGTCGTGGTTCTCCGCCTTCGCGAACAGGCCGCGGCGGTTGACCCAGGCGCCGAGGTTGGTCGACACCGTGACGTCGGGCGAAACGGTGACGATGCGCGACGCAAGCTCGCTGTCGCCGCGCGCGAGCTCATGCAGCACGAGGCCAAAACCCTGCTGCGTCGACATCTGCGCGGAGGCCTTGAAGGCCAGTCGCTCCGGCACGTCGATTTCAGGCGCCGAGAGACGGCGACGTCCCTCGCGGTTGAACGGCGCCGCGGCGAGGTAAGCCTCGAGCTTCGCGGGCTCTTGCGACAGGCCCTCGTACTTGTCCCACTCATGGCCGGTGCGGATGTTCTGCGCGGCGCGCCACTTCTCCATCTGCGCCACCGTCATCAGGCCGGCGTGGTTGTCCTTGTGGCCCTGCATCGGCAGGCCGACACCCTTGATGGTGTAGGCGATGAAGCAGACCGGCCGATCATGATCGATTGCCTCGAAGGCCTCGATCATGCTCGCCATGTCGTGACCGCCGAGGTTCGACATCAGCGCCAGCAACTCGTCGTCACTACGGCGATCGATCAGCGCCGACACCTCGCCCTGGTCGCCGATATCGTCGCGCAGATGCTTGCGGAACGCAGCTCCCCCTTGGAAGCAGAGCGCCGCGTACATCTGGTTCGGGCAATTGTCGATCCAGCGCCGCAGCGCCTCGCCGCCCGGCTCGGCAAACGCCTCGAGCATCAGCTTGCCGTATTTCACGATCACCACGTCCCAGCCGAAATTGCGGAACATGGTTTCGAACTTGGCCCAGAGCCCCTCGCGCACCACCGCGTCGAGCGATTGCCTGTTGTAGTCGACCACCCACCAGGTGTTGCGCAAACCGTGCTTCCAGCCCTCGAGCAGCGCCTCGAAGATGTTGCCCTCGTCCATCTCGGCGTCGCCGACCAGCGCGATCATGCGCCCTTCGGCTCGGTCCTGCATCCAGCCATGCGCCTTGACGTAGTCCTGCACCAGCGAGGCGAACAGCGTCTGCGCCACGCCGAGCCCGACCGAACCGGTGGAGAAGTCGACGTCGTCGACATCCTTGGTGCGCGACGGATAG
The DNA here is from genome assembly GCF_042258955.1 of Bradyrhizobium sp. ma5. NCBI lineage: Bacteria > Pseudomonadati > Pseudomonadota > Alphaproteobacteria > Hyphomicrobiales > Nitrobacteraceae > Bradyrhizobium > Bradyrhizobium sp. ma5. The sequence continues at coordinate 2,827,259 of NZ_CP170156.1, read as the reverse complement.
GACTGCGCGCCCTTGTAGCCGCGGAAGTTTTCCAGCTTGTCGCGGGTCTGGTGGCCGAACAGATACTGGATCGCATGGAACACCGGGCTCGCATGCGGCTTCACCGCGACGCGGTCCTGCGGACGCAGCACCGAGAAATACAGCGCCGACATGATGTTGGCGAGCGAGGCCGACGAGGCCTGATGGCCCCCGACTTTCAGCCCGTCGGCAGATGGCCGCACATGGTTGGCATGGTGGATGGTCCACGACGACAGCCACAGCACCTTTCGGGCCAGGGCTGTGAGCATGTCGAGGCGTTCAGGCGCGATTCCCATGGCAATACTCCGGGCGAATATGTCGGATGTTACTGCCGCGGGGACCGCCGAAAATCTCAATTCCGCGCGACAGCACAGGAAAAATTGGGATAAATTCCCACGATCCAGCCTCAACTAACGAGTTCATCCCAATGCCTGCCCTCGACGCCATCGACCGCAAGATCCTGAGTCTGCTCCAGACCGACAGCCGCATGACCATGCAGGAGCTCGCCGACAAGGTCGGGCTGTCGGTGTCGCCGTGCCACCGCCGGGTCAAGCTGCTCGAGGAGCGCGGCGTGATCTCTCGCTACATCGCGACCGTCGACCAGAAATCGCTCGGGCTGCACGTCTCGGTCTTCATCTCGATCAAGCTCGCTCGCCAGAAGGAGGAAGACCTCAACCGCTTCGCGCGCGCGATCTCGAAATGGGATGAGGTGCTCGAGTGCTATTTGATGACCGGCAACCGCGACTACCTGCTGCGCGTGGTCGCCGCCGACCTCTCCTCCTATGAAGCGTTCCTGAAGAACAAGCTGACCCGGCTCGACGGCATCGCTTCGATCGAGTCGAGCTTTGCACTGAGCCAGGTGAAGTATTCGACGGCATTGCCGGTGTGAGGGCGTTGGTTGGTAACTCCAATCGGGCCAACACCACCGCGTCGTCCTGGCGAAAGCCAGGACCCATAACCACCGAATTTGGTTGTGAAGGGAAACTGGCCCCAGCGTCATGCAACGACGAACAATTGGGGTAATGGGTCCTGGCCTTCGCCAGGACGACGATGCTGCAAATTAAATCGTCGCGACCGGATCGCCCGCGGGAACCCGGCGGCGGCGTTCGATGTTGATGTCAGGCATCACTGACTATCCGAAGGGTGAGGACAGATGCTGAGGGCTGCCCGCTGCAAACATACCGTGCTGGCGCTCGCCGCGATCCTCGCAGTCGCGGCATCGGCCGCGCTGTTCGCGGGCAGCGCCTATGCCGCTCGCGGTGGCGGCGGTGGCCACGGTGGTGGAGGTCATGGCGGTGGCGGCTTTCATGGTGGTGGGGGCGGATTTCATGGCGGCGGTGGCGGCTTCCATGGCGGCGGTTTCCACGGCGGTGGATTTCATGCCGGCGGCGCGCGTGGCGGCGGCTTTCACACCATCCATCCCGCTGCAAGGGGAGGCATGAGGCTCGGCGGTGGCTCCGGCGCGCGTCATAACCAATTCCGGCCCGCCGCTCATGCCGCGCGCGGCGCGCCGAGCGTAGCCGCCGGTCGTCATGCCGCCTCGCCCGCCGCGATGCGCCACAATGCGAACGCCGTGGGCCACTCGTTGGCCTCGCATCAGATCCGCACCGCGATGCAGAGGCCGGGCGGTTTGCGGAATCCGATGGCGCGCGCCGCGATCATGACGGCCGCCGCCGGGGCGACCTGGGGATATCACAACCGCAATGGCGGCTGGTGGTGGCGCCATCCGCATGGCGGGTTCGGCTGGGTCGGTCCGGTATTCTGGCCCTATGCCTATTACGATCTCTATGACTATGCCTGGTGGGGCGATGACTACGACCCATACTTCTGGGACTATGGCTATGGCGACATCTATACCGGTCTGTTCGGCCCGTACGATTACAATGCGCTGAGCGGCTATGCCGATTACCTGCCGAGCCGCGGCAGCTCGCGACAGCCGACCGCGTCCAACAGCGACCGCGCGGCTGCGACGACGACGCTCGCCGACATGTGCGGCAGCGACAGAAGCGACATCGCGGGCTTCCCGATCGAGCAATTCCGCAGCGCCATTCAGCCCAATGCGGAGCAGAGCGCAGCGCTCGACGAACTCGCCAGCGCCTCGCAGAAGGCGTCGGAGACCATTCTCAATTCATGTCCCAGGGACGTGCCGCTGACCGCGCCGAGCCGCCTCGTCGCGATGCAGCAGCGCCTCCAGGCCATGCGCGACGCGGTCGGCATTCTTCAGCCGGCGCTGCAGAAGTTCTACGGGCTGCTCAGCGACGACCAGAAAGCTAAGGTGACGGCGCTGGCAGCGGATCAGCGCCGCACCAGGCGTGAGGCGACGGCGGACAACGGAAACTGCAATACGGCGCAGCCCGCGACCATCGTTTGGCCGGGCGAGGTCATCGAACGCGACGTCAAGCCGACCGACGCGCAGCGGGCGAGCCTCGATGCCTTGCGCGATGCGGCGACAAAAGCCGAGGACACCCTGAAATCGTCCTGCCCGCCCACCGACGCACGCACGCCGCCGGCACGCCTTGCCGCGGCCGAAGCCAGATTGGATTCGATGCTGCAGGCGATCGGCACGGTGCGTCCGGCGCTGGACAGCTTCTACAGCGCGCTCAGCGACGAGCAGAAGGCCGCGTTCGACGCTGTTGGCCCCGAGCGGGACGGCGGCAGGATCGCCAACGCCGCAATGACCGCCGCAGGCGGCGACGAGCCGGCGCGAGGTCATCATCGCCGCCATCACCGTCATGGCCCGAACATCGGCGGCATGATCTTCCGGATGATCGGCTTGTAGGGCTCGCCATCGCCTCGCGCGTATGGCGGTGACACCACCCCGCGATATCCCAGCGGGGCAACCAGCCGGAGGCTACGGCGCAATCCACATGCCAACCACGATGATGGCCAGTGCAACGGCAATCACCAGCATGTCGGTCGTGAGCCAATCAGGCATTCCATTCGATGGCTGCTCGCTCATGTCCGCGACTCCTTCTGTTCGCGCCGAGCCAGTATGCTGAAGCGAAGCAGCGCAAATGAGGATGAACTGGATCACATAAGGGCGCGACAAGCGGTCGCTGCGAATTTCATGCATCCGCGCGCCCTCAAGTTGCAGCACGCGATTGATCTGCCGCGCAGGTTTCTGAACATGTTCGACAACGCCGGCGGCGACGGCAAGCACGATAGCACTTTAGCCGAAGGCGTAACCCACCGTGTCGCACGGCAAGATAGTGGGTTACGCGGAGTTTATCATCGGGCCGCCCTTCGGGCGGACCCGTTGGCTAACCCACCCTACGCGCTGCGCTCATCCTCACAGCACCTTGCGCTGCGCCAAGTTCTTCATCAGCGCGCCAACGCCGAAGGTCCAGGGCTCGCATTCGTCGCTGCCCCGCATGCGGTTGACGAGCTTGCCGAGCTGCGGCGCGGCAATGGTTACGATGTCGTCGCGCTTGTGGGTGAAGCCTTCGCCCTTGGCGTCGCGGTCCTTCACCGGTGCGAACATTGTGCCGAGGAACAGCGCAAATCCATCGGGATACTGATGCACGGGGCCGATGGTCTGGGCGACCAGATCGGTGGGGTCGCGGCTGATCTTGCTGATCGAGGAATGGCCCTCGAGCACGAAGCCGTCGGCGCCCTTCACGGTGAGGCCGACATCCATCTTCCTGACGTCGTCGAGCGAGAAGGTCCCGTCGAACAACCGGAGCAGCGGGCCGATCGCGCAGGAGGCGTTGTTGTCCTTGGCCTTCGACAGCAACAGCGCCGAGCGGCCTTCGAAATCGCGCAGGTTGACGTCGTTGCCGAGCGCGGCGCCGACGATCTTGCCGGCGCCGGATACGATGAGCACGACCTCCGGCTCCGGATTGTTCCAGGTCGATTTCGGATGCAGCCCGGCATCCATGCCCGTGCCGACCGAGGACAGCGTCGGCGCCTTGGTGAACACTTCGGCATCGGGACCGATGCCGACCTCGAGATACTGGCTCCAGGCGTTCTGGTCGATCAGCACCTGCTTCAACCGCATCGCCGGCTCGGAGCCCGGCTTCAACTTGGACAGATCGTCACCGACGAGGCGCACCACCTCCTTGCGGATGGCCTCCGCCGATGACGGGTTGCCGCGTGCGCGCTCCTCGATCACGCGTTCCAGCATCGAGATCGCAAAGGTGACGCCGGCGGCCTTCAGCACCTGCAGGTCGACTGGCGCCAGCAGATGCGGTTTTGTCACGTCGCGTCCGTCGGGCGGTGTGTTGGCGAGGATCGTCTCGAAATCGCCGATCCGCTCGCCGCGCGTGGCACGCAACGCGGCGGCGGGATCGGCCTCCTCGCACAGCGCGCTTACGGTGGGGAAACGCGCGGTGACGTCGAACACGCCGTCACCCCGCACCGCGACCACGGCGGGTCCGCCGGCCTGCGGCAGCCAGACCCGTCCGACCAGCGTGCCGGCGGTGCCGTCCTCCGGCAGGACGTCTTTTGGCGCGAGCGAAATCATCGGCGTCTCCTTTTTTGATCTTGTCAGCGCTTGTTAGCACAGTCCGCGCGCTTGCGTGAAACAGCGGTCATGCCGTTGTCATAGAGGGGTAACATCGCCCGTCAATGCTCCCGTCGATCCATCTAACATACTGAAAGACGGACCTTCATGACCGCCTCCGACCTCACCGACGACGCCACCCGAGATGAAGCCTTGCGCGACGAAGCCTCCCGCGACGAAGCCTTGCGCGCCCGCATCCATCAGGAGATGGCCGACAGCCTCGACGAGGAACTCGAGCTCGAGCTCGACGACATGAGGCTTGACGAGCTCGACCACGACGGCGTCGCCGGACAGCCGACGATCGACCGTAAGCTCTACTTCCGCGAACTGCTGCGGTTGCAGGGCGAGCTCGTCAAGCTGCAGGACTGGGTGCAGCACGAGAAGCAGAAGGTCGTGGTGCTGTTCGAGGGCCGCGATTCCGCCGGCAAGGGCGGCGTCATCAAGCGCATCACCCAGCGGCTCAACCCGCGCATCTGCCGCGTTGCGGCTCTGCCGGCGCCGAACGAGCGCGAACGCACGCAATGGTACTTCCAGCGCTATGTTTCGCACTTGCCGGCCGGCGGTGAGATCGTGCTGTTCGACCGCAGCTGGTACAACCGCGCCGGCGTCGAGAAGGTGATGGGGTTCTGTAACGACGAGCAGTATGAGGAATTCTTCAAGTCGGTGCCGGAATTCGAGCGCATGCTGATCCGCTCCGGCACGATCCTCTTGAAATACTGGTTCTCGATCACCGACGAGGAACAGGCGTTTCGCTTCTCGATGCGGATCCACGATCCGCTGAAGCAGTGGAAGCTGAGCCCGATGGATGTCGAGGCGCGGACCCGCTGGGAGCTCTACACCAAGGCCAAGGAGACCATGCTGGAGCGCACCCATCTGCGGGACTCGCCGTGGTGGATCGTCGATGCCGTCGACAAGAAGCGCGCCCGGCTCAACTGCATCTCGCATTTGTTGACCCAGATCCCCTATCAGCAGGTCACCCACCAACCGGTGGTGCTGCCGCCGCGGGTGCGCAACCCCGACTATCACCGCGGCCCGATCCCGCCCGAGATGTACGTGCCGGGACGGTATTGATGCTGGTCGTTTCTCTCTCCCCGTTCCTACGGGGAGAGAGAAACACGTCCGCGCAATTTCGGAATAATAGAATAGTGCCACTGATTTGCCCGACATGTCAAGTTGACGTGTCGAATGCAGGTACGCCTCCGGCTACTGTGCATGGGGTTGTTTTCGATATTTTGGCAGGGCGCCCCTGCGGAGGCGGGCTAGATGCGATTAGCCTGCCGCAAGCTGGGCGAGCTGAAGAGATAGGCATCTCCCCTTCGCCACGCCTACCAATGGCGCAGGTGTGCGCCCTTGCTGGCACCGGAACCCGACGCTAGGCTTCCTCAATCTGGTGCAGGGAGGCCCGCTTGACTCAATCCGACGACATCGCAATTTCCGAAGATCGCCGCGACGCGCTGCGCTATGCGCTCGGGATCGGCAGCGGCGCGGCACTCGCGGCCGCCATGGCAACCCCGGCTGCGGCGCAGACCCAGGCCGACAACACGCTCGACCGCATCAGGGCCAACAAGGTGCTGCGGATTGCGGTGCTGCCGGGCGAGTTGCCCTATTTCAACAAGGACCTCGCCACCGGCACCTGGTCCGGCTTCTCCATCGAGATGGCCAACGACCTTGCCAAGCTGCTCGACGTCAAGCTGGAATATGTCGAGTCGACCTACGGCAATTCAATTCTCGATTTGCAGGCCAACAAGATCGATCTCGGCTTTGCGCTCAACCCGACCCCGCAGCGGGCGCTGGTGGTGGACTTCACCAGCCTGGTGTTCCCGCATCCGTTCGGCGCGATGCTGAAGAAGGGGCTGGAGGCCAAGACCTGGGCCGACATCAACAAGCCCGAGGTCAAGATCGCGGTTGACGTCGGCTCGGCCAACGAGGCGGTGGCCCGGCGCTTCGCGCCGAACGCCACCATCAAGTCGCTGAAGTCGCGCGACGAGGTGATGCTGGAAATGTCGTCGGGCCGCGTCGATTGCGTCGTCAACGCACTGGTGCTCGGGCTGACCGCGATCGCCAAGAACCCGAACCTCGGCACCTACAAGATCCTGGCCTCGCCCTCGGTGACGATCGCAAGCGGCACAGCGGTGCGGCGCGAACAGGACAAGCGCTGGCGCGATTTCCTGTCGGTGTGGATCGACTACAACCGCGGCATCGGCCAGATGCGCGAATGGTTCGTCAAAGGCCTCGGCCTCGCCGGCGTCAAGCCGGAGGACGTGCCGGTGGAGCTGAGTATTTAGAGCGCGTCTTTATCGATCACATTGCGGCTTCTTCACCTCTCCTCGCTCTTTCGCGGGGAGAGGTCGGATCGCATCGCAGATGCGGTCCGGGTGAGGGGCAAGGCACACTGCTCAACAAGTCGCGAATTGCTCACCGGATGGAGGCTCCTCACCCCAACCCTCTCCCCGCGAAGAGCGGGGAGAGGGAGAAGAGGCAGCCTCACACCTTGTCGTACGTCAGCCCGCGCTCTAGCCGCCGCGCCACCAGCGTCGACGGAAACAGGATCGCAAAATAGATCAGCGCCACGATGGTGTAGACCTCGAGCGGCCGGTAAGTGTCGGCGTTGATCAAGGTGGCGTTGTAGACGAGATCGGGCACCGCGATGATCGAGACCAGCGAGGTGTTCTTGAGCTGCGTCACCGACTGGTTGACGTAGGGCGCCATCATCGGCTTCAGCGCCTGCGGCAGGATCACGAGCCGCATCAGCCGCCAGCCGCGGAAGCCGAGCGCCTTCGCCGCGTCCCACTGCCCGACCGGCACGCTCTCGATCGAGCCGCGCACGATCTCGGCATAGAACGCGCCGCCATAGAGCGACAGCACGCTGACGGCTGCGACATGCGCCGGGATGTTGACGCCGATCACGACCGGAAACGCGTAGTAGAACCAGATGATCTGCACCAGCAGCGGCGTGCAGCGGAACAGCTCGATATAGGCGATCAGCAGCCAGTCGATCACCGGAATCCGCCGCAGCCGCAGCATGCCGACGATCAGGCCGATCAAGGTGCCGAGGATGATGGTGCCGATCGTGTAGGCCATGGTCCAGCCGAGCCCGAGCCAGAACAGATGGCTGTACTTGGCGAGGATCCCGAAATCCCAGACGTAGTTCATCCAGCCCCTCGGTTGACTCTAGTTTTGACGCGTTTTCTTCACGCGAACCGGTGCCCACTTCGCTCGAAAACGCTTTGCGTACTCGCCTTGATGCCCCAGCATCGCAGGCGGCCTCGCGCGAGTCACGCGATATACCGGCCCGGCGAAAAGGCCTTCACGTCGAACGGCGGCGCCGCGCCCGCGATCATCGCCGCAACCGCGGCGCCCGTTCCGGGACCGGTGGTGAAGCCGATATGCTGGTTGCCGAAGGCGAGCCAGAGGCCACGATGCCGCGGCGCCTCGCCGATCATCGGCAGGCTGTCGGGCAGCGTCGGCCGCGCGCCGCGCCAGCGCTCGCCGACTGCATCGCCGAATTCGACCACGCTGCGCGCCATCGGCACCACCGCCTCGAGCTGCGCATAGTTCGACGGCGCATCGCGCGCGGTCAGCTCGACGCCGCTGGTGACGCGAACGCCCTGCTCCATCGGCGTCATCAGAAAGGCACCCTCCGCATCATGAATCGGCCGCAGCAATTTGCGTGCCGGGTTCGGCACGAAATGCTGGTGATAGCCGCGCTCGAATGCCAGCGGCACGCGATAGCCGAGCGGCCGCAGCAGCTCGGCCGACCACGGCCCGAGCGCGACCACGACATGGCGCGCGGCGATCTCACCGTCGGCAAGCTGCACGCGCCAGCCTTCGCCTTGTTGTGCGATCCGCCGGATCTCGGATTGCCGCACGGTGCCGCCGCTGGCGGCGAGCATCTGCGCATAGGCCTTGACCACCGCGCCGGGTGAATCGACCGATGCCGTCTGGCTGTGCAGCAGGCCGACGCTGTAGGCAGGGATGATGTTCGGCTCGAGCGCGGAGATGGCCTGCCGGTCGAGCACCTCGCTCTTGATACCGAATTCGGCGAGCGCCGCCTGCTCGGCTTTGGCGGTCGCGAGCCCGTCGCCGCGCCAGGCCTTGAGCCAGCCGGTCTCACGGATGCGATGGCCGGCGCCCGCCTGCACGATCCAGTCGCGATGCAACCTCATCGACGCCCCGATCAGGCCGTGCAGCGCGGCGGCGCGCGGTTTGGTCTGCGACGGTGTCGCCGCGGCGAGGAAGCGGATCACCCAGCCGGCATTGGCGACCGCCCACGGAAGATTCCAGCGCAGCGCCGGGTGGGTGTTGGTCAGGTATTTCGGCAGGTTCTTTAAAAGCGATGGCGTGTTGAGCGGCAGGATCGAGCCGGACGAGATGATGCCGGCATTGCCGTAGGAGGTCTCGCTGCCCGGCTCGCGACGATCGACGATGACGACGGACAGACCACGCTGCCGTGCGGCAAGGCCGGCGGAGACGCCGACCATGCCGGCGCCGAGCACGACGACGTCAACCTGATGTGCGGACGTGTCGTCGGTCATGCCGTCACATCAAGGTCAGGCCGCCATCGACCGGCAGCGTGGCGCCGGTGATGTGGCCTGCTTCCGGCGACAGCAGGAAGGCGACGACGGCGGCGACCTCGTCGGCCTCGGCCAGCCGCTGCATCGGATTGGCCATTGCCACCCGCTCCCAGGTCGCGGTGTCCAGCGCGCCGAACAGGCCCGGATCCTTGCGCGTATAGCCGGGCATCACGGCATTTGAGGTGGCGCCTGATGCCGCGAGCTCGATTGCGAGCGACTTCACCAACACTTCGAGCGCGGCCTTCGCGGCGGCCGATCCCGGATAGGTGGCGCCGGGCACGAAGCGATGCGGCCCGAAACTGGAAACCGCGACGACGCGACTCTGCGCGCTGCGCGCGAGGTCGGGCAGCGCCGCAGCCGCGATCTCGTGGAATGCCGCCGCCATCACGGCAAAGGCACGCTCCAGCGCCGCGCGCGGCAGGCTGGCGAACTCGCGGCGGTCGGCAAAGCCCGCGGCATGCACGATGCTGTCGATCGGCCCGAATGCGGCGCGCGCAGCCTCGACCAGCGACGCGCCCGCGCCGGCCATGGCGAGATCGCCGGTGGAGACCGCGACCTTGGCGCCCTTGCTGCGGCATTCCTCCGCAACCGAATTCAGCCGCGCGAGCCCGCTAGCTTCGGCGCCCTGGCCATGCAGCATCAGCCCCTGATCGGGGCCCGCGAGCCGGCGTGCAACCGCAGCCCCGATGCCGGAGCCGCCTCCCGTGATGATTGAAACGCGCATGAGGTGCGTGCTGTCAGTGCGATAAGAGACGACGAACTATAGGTTCGGCGTCGCGAAATGCAAACCGCCGCCGTCAGTTCAACGCCACGGCTCGACCAGTATCTTGGTGTGCGCCTCGGGATTGGCGAGATCGGCAAACGCCTGCGCAACGCCGTCGATGCCGACGCGGCCGGTGACCAGCGATGCGGCATCGACCTGGCCTTCCGCGATCAGCCGCAGCGAATAGGCGAACTCCTCCGGCGTGTAGCCGAGCACGTACTGGACGTTGAGCTCCTTGATGATGCCGAGCATCGGCTCGGACTTGTCGGTCTCCATGCAGACGCCGACCACGACGACACGGGCGCTGCGCGGCGCGCCCTCGAACACCTGCTGCAACACGCCGGGCACGCCGACGCATTCGAAGATCAGCGCCGGCTTCAGCGGCGGCAGCAACGCCTGCAGCGGCGGCCGCGCCGCCTTCTCCGCTTCGCTCATCTGGGCGTGCTCGGCCCAGCTCGCGTAAGGCTGCGTCTTGGCGGGATCGACCACGACATCGGCGCCCATCTTCTCGGCGAGCAAGCGTCGCGCCGGCGAGTAGTCGGCGGCGACGATCGGGCCGAGCCCCTTGATCTTGAGCGCCGCGATCACCGCAAGGCCCACCGGCCCGCAACCGATCACCAGCGGCACCTCGCCGCCTTTGATGTTGGCCATCGCCACCGCATGGACGCCGACCGCAAGCGGCTCGGTGAGCGCGGCGTGCTCGGCGGCAAGTCCGTTCGGCACTTCGAGCAGCAGCGGCTCGCTGAGCAGCATCTGCTCGGCATAGGCGCCGAGATAATCGTTGGAATAGCCGATGCCCTTCGGGCCCTCCGGCGTCAGCAGCGCCGGCAGCGAGCAGACCCGTGTGCCGGGCTTCAGCTTGCGCGTGGTGCCCGGGCCGTAATCGAGGATCTCGCAGCAGAACTCGTGGCCGAACACGACGTCGCGCGACAGATCCATCGGCGTGCGGCCGGGCAGGAACTTGCTCAACTCGACCATGCGGTGGGCGTGCTTGCGCGCATGCAGATCGGAACCGCAGATGCCGCAGGCGAGCGATTTGACCAGCACCTGGCCGGCGCCCGGCTTCGGCTCCGGCATCTGGTCGACGACAATCTCGCCATTTCTGAAGATCGCTGCGCGCATGTTTCCTCCCGCGTGGGTTTCTTCCCACTCATTTTGATGCGTATTTCGTCCCGCGAAATACACTGTCGCGGATCAAGTCCGGGACAGGCTTTCGCTGCGGGAGGCTATAGCACGGAGGGTCACCACGTATAGCGCATAACGCCTTTGCCGGCGTAGGACCGGGTGACGTTGGAGAACTCACCCTCGAAGGTCGCAGCCGCCGACCAGCCGTTGCGCCACTTGATCTCCGCCGAGGCCGTGGTCAGCGCGGACTCGCTGGCCTGCGCCGCACCGTTGACCACAAAGACCGCACCCGGCAGCGCCTCGAACACGGCCGCCGCGCTGCGGTTCGGGTTGAAGTCATGCGCCCAGGCGACGCGGCCGCGTAGCGTCACGATGCCGCCATCGACCGCAAACGACTTGTCGCTGCGCAGACCGAGCTCGCTCCCGACATCGGTGACGCTCTTCGCCGCATAGTTCAGCGCGAAGGCGCCGCCACCGGAAACCACGCTCTCCGCATAGTTCGGCAACTCGAAGCTGTTAAACTGGGCCGCCGCGTAAGGCGTCAGCCCGATCCAGGGCGTGGCAGTGCGATAGCCGCCCTCGAGCCGACCCGACCACGCATTGGCATTGAAGTTGGCGCGCAAATGATCGACGCCCGCAGCAGTAACGATGCGGTCGGTGGTGATGTCCTGCCAGCCATAGGCGAGCGCCGCGCTCAGATACGCCGCACCGACGTTGTGACGAACGAACGCACCGGCCTGGAACAGGTCCGAGCGGCCCCAACCGAGACCATTGGTGCTGAAGCTGGTGGCACCGCCGGCGAGCGCAAGACCGGCAATGGTGTTCGGTGAGAAGCGGTAGTCGGCGCCGACCGCGGTGCCGTAGACGCTGCTGCTGGTGCTGTTGGAGCCCAGCACCGCATTGCCGTTGGTGGTCTGCGCACCGCCATAGCCTGCCGCCCAAATGCTCCAGCGCTGTTCGAAGTCGAGTTGCTGCGGCGGCGCCTTGGCGTATATCGCGGCCAGCGCATCGCGCGGCTCGGTGGTGCGTGCCGCAGTGGCCAGCGACGCGCTCTCCTCGGCAAACGGGGTGGCGCCCGCGCCACCACCAAAACCGCCATCGCGTCCGGCGACGAACGGATCGGTCAGGAGGCCGAGGAACTGGTTCATCGCGTTGAACGTCGCCTGCTGCGATCCAGCCGCCCCCTCGCCCGAGGCCTGCGTCAGGCCGTTCGGCGACAGTCCAGCAAACACCACGTTGATGCCGCCATTGGCGTTGAAGAAGTTCTGCAGCGTGGTGGCAACATTGCCTTGGTTGACGTTGAGCTTCGATGCTGCACCATAATCAAGCGCGAGATTGAGATAGGCATGGTTCGCGTCATAGCCGAGCGTCGCGATCAATCCCGACGGCACCCCGGTTGAATCGATGCCGGCGAACGTTCCGGCGCGACCGCCGGCCGCCGACAGGATGGTGTATTGCCTGGCGATCGTGCTGCCGGCGGCGATGCTGACGCCGACCGATCCGGCGAGCGTCGCGGTACCGGTCACCTTGGCTGATGTCGAAGCGGTGGAGTTGAGTCCAACGACATACAGCGCGCCAGACTGGAAGGCGAGATTGCCCGCCACGTTGAGGAATGTGCCCGGTGTCGCATTGCCTGGCAGCAGGATGCCTCCGCTCGCAATCGTCGTGTTGCCGACGGTGCCGATACCGGAGAGCGCGCCACCTGAATTCACCGTGACTGAACTCGACGACACGATAGAGCCATCGACTTGCAGGATGCCGCCATTGACGACGGTGGTGCCGGTATAGGAGTTGACGCCCGACAGGGTCAGCATGCCGCTGCCGGTCTTTTCCAGATTGCCAGGCCCGGCCGGGCCGCAACCGCAGGGATTGGAATCGGCGATCACGCCGCTGACGACGGTCGAGAGATTGTTGCCGCCGACCGCGAGCGTGTTGCCGCCACCGATGTAGTAGGTGCCCGAGCCTGCGATCGAGCCTGCTGTGATGCGACCGTCGCCGTTCGGCCCAAGGCTGCTGCCGAAGTCGACATAGCCGGTTCCCTGGGTGATGAACTGCGCGGTGCCGCCGGTCGTGTTGTCGACGAACTTGACGCTCGCGCCGCTCTCAGTGGTGATTGTGGCGTTTCCGGCCGTCGCATATGCGGCGAAGATCAGCGCGCCGCCGGAGCGGTTGGTGATCGTCGCGTTGCCTGCGGTCGGCGCCTCGGTCGCCCCGCCGGACGTGCCGAAATAGGTCAAGCCGCTGTTGTCGATCGTCGCGTTCGCCGCGGTGCTGCTCTGGAAGAAGCCGATATAGCCGGTGGCGGACGTCGTCATCATCGCCGACGCAGCCGACGAGAACTCGAAGAACTGCGTCGAGCCGCCGTTGTTACCATTGGTAATGGTGGCCTGCCCCGCGTTGGTGTGGCCGAGGAACACAACGCCGCCGCCGTCATGGTTGTTGAACACGGCCTTCCCGGCCGTGCTGGTGTCCGAGCCGCCGGGAGGGCCAAGCGCGTCGCCGAACACCACGGTGCCGCGGCTGCTGTTGTCGAACGTGGCGTTGCCGGCCGAGCTGCCGTCGCGGAAAATCGTGAGGGCGCTGTTGCTATTGCTCACGCTCGCATTGCCCGCGGTGCTGTTGTCGCGGAACTCCGTAATACCGAAGTTCTGGTTGATGATCGTCGCCGTCGACGCCGTCGTGGAATTGTAGAACGTCGTGGTGGCGACCCCGTTGAAGCCGTCGTTGACGATCGTGGTGATGCCCGCCGTGTTGGCGTTGACGATGTCGAACTTGCCGTCGACGACGACCTCGCCGACGATCGAGGCGGTGTGGCTTGCGTCGCCGAGTTGCAGCGTCGCGCAATTGCAGATCGTGGTGCCACCGGTATAGGTGTTGGTGCCTGTCAGCACCACGCGGCCAAGGCCACCTGAAGCGTCCAGCACCAATAGTCCGCCGGTGCCGGCGATGTTGCCCGAATAGGTGAAAGTGTATCCGTTGGCGTCGATGCTGCCCCCGGCGGCATTGATCTGTGCGTTGTTCGCAATCGTGTAGTTGCCGCCGGCCTGCAGCGTTCCGCCGTCGAAGGTCAGCAAGCCTGTGCCGATCGCCGACGAAACAATCGCGCCCGGCGTACCCACCGTGTCGACGTCGACTTGCAGTACGCTGCTGCCGCCAGCAACGCCACAAGCGGTGCCGCAGATCGTGGTGCCGCCCCTGTATGTATTTGTACCGGACAGCACCAGCGTGCCACCCCCGTTGAGCACGATATCGCCGGCACCGCTGATGGCCCCCGACATCGTGTTGGTGGTACCGGCTGCGACGGTGATGACGGGATCGCTGTTGATGACGATGGTGTTGGCGATGTTGAAGCCGTTGCCGTCCAACACCAGCTTGGTGAGGCCGGCGAGCGTCTCGCCCATCGTCAGCGTGCCGCTGCCGAGTGCGTTGCTGTTGCGGATGACGAGCGTCGATCCGTCGCTCACCGACGTGCCGCCGGTGTAGGTGCTGGCACCGGTGACGATCAGCGAGCGCGCGCCATCCAGCTTGACGGCAACCGAGGCGTCGGTGGCCAGGCCGTCGAGGCCGGTGATGCCGGAGATGGTGACATCGCCCGAGGCGCCGGCCGCGCTGGTTTGCAGGAACGTCAAGCTGGCGCCGACGCCATTTGCAATCGCAAGATTGCCGCTGAGCGTTCCGCCAATCGACGTCAGCGTATTGGCTCCGCCGGTGAAGCCGATCGCGTTGCCCTGCGCACCCGGGCCGCCGCCACCGGTGATCGTCCCGCTGTTGATGATGGTCCAGCCGCCGCCGACGATCCCGGTACCGCCGGTGCCTGCCGCACCTGGCCGCCCCCGCGTGCCGCCGGTGGTCGGTTCGCCTTGATTCGAATAGATATCGGACACCTGCGCGCCGCCAACGCCGCCCGTGCCACCGGAGATCGAGCCGGAATTCCTGATCGTTGCGCCTGACGCACTGACGACGATGCCGGCGCCGCCGTCACCGCCGCTGCCACCGACATCGCCGGCGCCGCCCGCGCCGCCATTGCCGCCCGTGATGCTGCCGCTGTTCGAATGCATCCCGGCGCCGGTGATGGTGAATGCAGTACCGCCCGCACCACCACCTCCGCCGCCGCCCGCAACTTGAGCTGAAGGGTTCGAGGCGTTGACGCCACCGTCGCCGCCCTTGCCGCCGTTGCCGGCCGACAATATCCCGGTGTTGTTCAGCGTCGCACTGGACGTTCCGCTGAGACCGCCGCCGCCGCCACCGCCGCCGCTGGCCGAGTCTGCGCGGGGCGTTCCAGCAATGCCGTCCTGCCCGGCCGCGCCACCGGCGCCGCCGCTCCTGAGATTGCCGTCGGGACCGCCGGCGCCTCCGGCAGCGCCCGCGGCACCGCCACCGCCGCCACCGCCGGTGCAGATGCACGACCGGTTCGGCGCGCCGCCGTCGCCGCCGACCCCGCCATTGACGCCCGGAACGCCGCCGACACCGCCATATTGTCCCGTCGACTGATAATCACCCTCGCCGCCGACGCCGCCGTTTTGCGCGAGGACCGGCCCGGCCAATAGACTCACTGAAAGGATGATCGCGGCCGCCAGCCAGCCCTGCAGGCGCATTCGCGCGTAACCCCACTCCGGCATTGCCCCAGCCTCAAATCGACAGTGCCGCGCGAGCGCGGCTTGACCCGAATGGGCTATCTTGCAATTCGCGGGGGAAGCGTCTTCTCAGGCCGTGCACGGTCATCGCGCCGACCCGGATTCAGGCCGGCTGTTGTAAAATGGATACGCGATGTCAGGCGTTTGGCGACGGCTCGCTGGCCACCGCCACCAATTGCGAGCGGCGCATGCGCTCGCGGTGCGCGGTGTAGAGGCCCGAGGCGACGATGAAGCCGGCGCCGAGGATGGTCCAGCGGTCGGGCACTTCGCCGAAGATCAGGATGCCGAGGATGCTGACCCAGAGCAACTGCGTGTAGGAGAAGGGCGCCAGCACCGAGGCATCGCCGTAGCGGAACGCAAGCACCACGATCCACTGTCCGACGGTGGACGCAACGCCGATCAGGATGCCGAACATGATGTCGTGCCAGCTCGGCGTGACCCAAACGAACGGCACCAGCGCGCTGACGATGGCGACGCCGACGATCGACGAATAGGTCATCACGGTGATCGGACGTTCGCTGCCGCTCATCATGCGAGTCAGGATCAGCGTGCCGGCCCAGGCCAGCGCCGAGACGATCGGAAAGACCGCCGCGGGATGGAAGGCGCTGGTGCCCGGCCGCAGGATGATGAACACACCAGCGAGGCCGACCGCGGTTGCGATCCAGCGGCGCATGCCGACCTTCTCACCGAGGAAAGCGATCGACAGTGCGGTGACGAACAGCGGCGAGACGAAGCTGGTGGCTGAGGCCTCGGCGATCGGCAGGAAGCCGAGCCCCGTGATGAAGATCAGGGACGAGCCGAGCAGCGCGGCGCCGCGCAGCACATGCAGGCCGGGACGGCTGCTGCGCAACGCGAACAGCGGCGTTCCCGGCAGCATCGCCGGCGTCATGATCAGCGCGAACACCAGGAAGCGGATCCAGGCGATCTCGATCGAGGGCAGCGAGGACGACAGATATTTCGCGGTGACGTCGGAGGTGCCCAAAAACACCGTCGACAGCAGAATCAGCGCAATGCCCTTGAACGGCCGGTCGGTGCGGGCCGGCGCCTTGCGGGCAACAGATGTTTTCGCGGGCAATGCAAGAGGAACGCTGTCCAGCCTGGCGGCTACGGCGGGGGGCGGTGTCACGGCAATCTCGAAGGCGAAATAAGGGGAATCGCTGTTCGTACAGAACGCCAATTCCGCCGTAAGAACAATGCCCGAAAACGGGACTCCGATATGCAGCAGCGTGCGCGACCGCCCGCCGCAGCCTGCGCGCGGCCGCAACTGCAACAGTTTGTTAAGAACTGTGTGGAGCCGAGCTTCCAGTGAATCCCGCGAATTACAGCATCGGCAGCGAGCGCGGCTTCGGCCCGCGCGGGAACGCCGCGTCGAGCGCGGCGATCTCGTCGCTGGTGAGCTTGAGCGTTCCCGCCGCGGCATTCTCCGCCGCGTGGTCCGCATTCGACGCCTTCGGAATCGCGAGCACCGACGGCAGCCGCGTGAGAAAGCTCAGCGCGACCTGGCGCGGCGTCGCCTGGTGCGCCTGCGCGATCGATTGCAGTACCGCGCCTGATTTGCTCGATAGCGCGGGAAAATCATTGTGGCCGAACGGCGAGTAGGCGACCACGGCCACGCCATGCTGCTCGCACCACGGGATCACGGCGTGCTCGATGGCGCGCTCGCGCAGATGGTAGAGCACCTGGTTGCAGGCGATCTTGCCCTCACCCACGACATCGAGCAGTTCATCGAGATCGTCTGCGTCGAAATTGCTGACGCCCCAGGAGCGGATCTTGCCGGCCGCGATCAATTCGTCGAACGCTGCGACCGTCTCGGCGAGCGGGGTGGTTCCGCGCCAGTGGAGCAGATAGCAATCGAGGCGATCGGTCTTCAGCCGCTTCAGCGAGCGCTCGCAGGCGATGATGGTGCCGCGACGCGAGGCGTTGCTCGGCAGCACCTTCGAGACCAGGAACAGCTCGTCGCGGCGGCCGGCGATGGCATCCGCGATCACGAGCTCGGCGTCGCCATACATCTCGGCCGTGTCGACATGCGTCATGCCGGCGTCGATGCCGCGCTTCAGCGCAGCGATCGCCGCCTTGCGGTCACCGCGATCGAGATACCAGGTGCCCTGCCCGATCACCGAGACCTGCGGGCCGTTGTAGCCGAATTTTCTTGTCTGCACGATCGCCTCGTTCTAGCTCGCCCCACGCCGAACGATAGTGCAAACGAGTGACAATGTCTCTTCATCGTCGTCCCGGCGAAGGCCGGGACCCATTACCACAAAAGTCAGTTGTGAAGGTTGCTGCGGCCCCAGCGTAGTCCAACAACGTAGATTTGGGGTTATGGGTCCCGGCCTTCGCCGGGCCGACGGCGAATATGTTGCGCCCTCTCGCGCAATCCCAACGGCGCGGATCCTCCGATCCGCGCCCGTGTTGCTCGCGTTACGCGCGGTCACACGTTGAGATTCATCCACACCGCCTTCGGCTCGGTGAAATTGTCGAGCGCGGCGGTGCCGTGCTCGCGGCCGAGGCCGGAGTCGCGTTCGCCGCCCCACGGCAACCGCACGTCGGTGTAGCCGTAGGTGTTGATCCACACCGTGCCGGCGCAGGCCTTCTTGGCGAAGCGCTGCACGCGGCCCATATCGGCGCTCCAGACGCCGGCAGCGAGGCTGTAGGCGGTGCCGTTGGCGATGCGCAGCGCATCGGCCTCGTCCTTGAACTTGATCACGCTGACGACGGGACCGAAGATTTCCTCCTGCGAGATCCGCATCTCGTGTGCGACATTGGCGAACACCGCGGGGCTGATGAAATAGCCGCGGTCGCCGACGCGTTCGCCGCCAGTGGCGAGATGCGCGCCCTCGTTCTTGCCGATCTCGACATAATCGAGGATCGAGCGCATCTGCTTCTCGGAGATCACAGGCCCGAGCGCCGTGGCGCGGTCCGCGGGATCGCCGATGCGCAAGGCTTCGGCACGAGCGACCAGCCGTTCGACCACCTCATCATAGGCGTTCTCCTGCACCAGCACGCGGGAGCCGGCCGAGCAGACCTGCCCGGCATTGAAGAAGATGCCGGCCGCCGCCGCCTTGGCGGCGGCCTCGAGATTGGCGTCGTCGAAGATCACATTGGCCGACTTGCCGCCGAGCTCGAGCGAGACCCGTTTGAAGTTGCCTGCGGCGCCCTTCATGATGCCGCGGCCGACGCCGGGCGAGCCGGTGAACGTCACCTTGTCGACATCGGGATGATTGACCAGCGCGTCGCCGACGACGCGGCCGGGGCCGGTCACGATGTTGAGCACGCCCTTCGGCAGCCCCGCTTCGAGCGCAAGCTCGCCGATCCGCAGCGCCGACAGCGAGGTCAGCTCGGCCGGCTTCATCACCACCGTGCAGCCGCAAGCCAGTGCCGGCGCGAGCTTCCACATGCCGATCATCAGCGGAAAATTCCACGGCACGATCGCCGCGACCACGCCGACCGGCTCGCGCACGGTGTAGGTCAGCGCGTCGTCGCGCGTCGAGACCACATCGCCGCTGATCTTGTCGGCCCAGCCGGCGTAATAGGTCAGCGTATCAATGGCGGCGGGAAAATCCTGCCGCAGTACCCCCGCGATCGGCTTGCCGGCATCGAGGCTTTCCAGCGCTGCGATCTCATCGGCATGCTGCTTCAGCAGCTCGGCCCATTTCAAGAGGATGTGGCCGCGCTCGGCAGCGCGCATGGTGCGCCACGGACCTTCGAAGGCGCGGCGTGCAGCGGCGACCGCGCGGTCGACATCCGCCTCATTGCCTTCGGCGACGACAGCGATCACCCGCTCGGTGGCGGGATTGAGGGACTTGAAGGTCTTTCCTGACAGCGAGCGGACGCGGGCGCCATCGATCAGCAGCAATTCGTCCCGAACGGTCGGGGCGCGGGCGTCGCGTTCATAGTCATATGCAACTGACATCATATTTCCTCCTGGTGTTGTGGCTCAACGTAGGAGGCTTTGATGCGCAGTAAATATGATATCTTGTGCCTATTGGTATACCAGGATATGAAATCCACTTCATAAGTGGTGACCACGATGCTGCAGATCGAGATCGAAACCGTCTGGCGCTTTCGGAAAGAGAATTCACCGCAGACCGCGGTCGTGATGCTCGGCATCCTCAACGAGATCAGGAAGACCGGGAAGATCACCAGCGCCGCCAGCGATGCGCAGCTGTCCTATCGCCATGTCTGGAATCTGATCGAGCAATGGTCCGGATTCTTCGGCGTGCCGCTGGTGGAGACCCAGCGCGGCAAGGGCTCGAAGCTGACACCATTCGGCGAGAGGCTGGTGTGGGCCGGCGAGCGCATGCAGGCGCGGCTCGGGTTGCAGCTCGAGAACCTCGCGCAGGAACTGGTCACCGAGATCAAGCCGTTCCTCGAGCAACGGCCGCAGGTCATCCGCGTCCATGCCAGCCACGGCTTTGCCGTGTCCAAGCTGCGCGAATTCCTCGATCGCGAAGGCGGCGTGGGCGTCGATCTCCGCTACGTCAGCAACCAGAACTCGCTGGTCTCGCTGGCGCAAGGCGCCTGCGATCTTTCCGGCGTGCATCTGCCGCACGGCGAACTCCGCGCGCGGGGCATCAAGGCCTGCCGGGAATGGCTCGACCCGCGCGAGGACCGTGTGATCAATTTCGTCACGCGCGAGATGGGCCTGATGGTCAAGCGCGGCAACCCGCTGAAGATCACGTCGCTGAAGGACCTGGTCGAGCGCAAGGCCCGCTTCGTCAACCGCGACCATGATTCCGGCACAAGGCTGCTGTTCGATCAATTGCTGACGCTGCACAAGATCCCGCAAAGCCGGATTAACGGCGCCCAGCACATGGAGTTCACTCATGCCGCGGTCGCCGCCTATGTCGCAAGCGGCATGGCGGATGCGAGTTTTGGCGTCGAGGCCGCCGCACGGCAGTTCGGCCTCGATTTCATCCGCCTGCTCACGGAAGATTACTTCTTCGTCTGCAAGCGCGCATTCCTCGAGACCGAGCCGATGCAGCGGGTGCTCGACATCATGAAGAGCAGCGAGTTTCACAAGGCCGTGGGCGCACTCCCCGGCTATGTCGCCTCGAATACCGGCGCCGTCAGCGGCGTGAAGGATTTTCTCGAGAAGATGCATTCCGATCGCTGATCAGCCCTGTGCCGCGGCGGCTGGACTCGTCGCGATCCGCCGCGCTATATTTGAGATTATATAGCGAAATGACTGGACGTTGCCGATGCGACCACCCCGCTCCGCCATTGCCATCCGCCATGTGGCGTTCGAGGACCTCGGGCTGCTGGCCCCGATCATGGAGCGTGCCGGCTGGAGCGTGTCGTTCTGCGACGCGCCGGTCGACGACCTCTCCGATCGCGCGATTCGCGACGCAGACCTCCTGATCGTGCTGGGCGGGCCGATCGGGGTCTATGAGACCGACATTTATCCGTTCCTTTCGACCGAGCTTGCGCTGCTGGAGCACCGGTTGCGCCGCGGACTGCCGACGCTCGGCATCTGCCTCGGTGCGCAACTGATGGCGCAGGCGCTGGGCGGCCGCGTGTTCCCGGGCAGGGTCAAGGAAATCGGCTGGGGCCCGATCGACCTAACGGCTGACGGCAAATCATCCTGCCTGCGCAACCTCCACAGCAAGGTGCTGCACTGGCACGGCGACACCTTCGACCTGCCCATGGATGCCGTGCGGCTGGCCTCGAACGGCAACTACGAGAACCAGGCCTTCGCCTGGGGCCGCAACGCACTCGCACTGCAATTCCATCTCGAGGCCGATCCGCGGCAGCTCGAGGAATGGTATGTCGGCCACGCCGTCGAGTTGTCGGCAGTGAAAATCTCGATTCCCGAGCTGCGCGCGACGACGCTGGCGCTGGCAAGGCCGATTGCCGTGCAAGCCGAGCAGGTGTTCGGCGACTGGCTGCTGTCCATCGCGCCAAGCGACGGCGTGCTTCGCTCCAGCGCAGGTGCGTGAACCGGCGCAAGCTTTGCCGCTGTGACGATCACAACCAGGAACTTGCCCCCGGTCGCGCGCCCGCACTGACGGCATAGCTGCCGGGCCCGTAGACCGCGATCATCGCGAGTGCGCCGAGCAAGCCAAGGTTCTTCAGGAAGTTGATGGTCTGGGTGACGACCTGCGCTTCCGGCGCGGCCCAGAAATTGTGGAACATCAGCGTCGCGCCGATCGTGAACAGGAACAGGATGGCGGCCGCCCGGCGCGCGTACAGGCCGAGCACGAGCGCGATGCCACAGCCGAGCTCGACCGCGGTCGCACCGGCCGCAAGGACCGCACCGATGCCGTCGGCGCCGCCGAGGCGTCCGGCGGTGACGGAAAAGGCCGTCATCTTGCCGATGCCGCTGTAGAGGAACAGCGGCGCGATCGCCAGCCGGGCAAACAGCAGCACCAGGGATTCCGGCAGTCGTGCTGCGCCGGCATTCGCGACCGTATGGGTAGAATTGGACATCAGAGGTTTCCTTTCGTGTCGATCGTTACTCCGCGGGTGCCGTGTCGATGACCGCGGGCCGGGCCGCCGCGGCCCATCCAAGCGAGCCGATCGCGAAGGCGCCGACGATCGCCGCACCGCCGATCACCCAGAACACGATGTCCGGACCGCCGGTCACCTGCTGCAGCAGTCCGATCACATAAGGCCCGAGGATCGCGCCGACCCGGCCGACACCCAATTCCATGCCGACGCCGCTGGCGCGCAGCAACGTCTCATACGAGCCCGCGGTGAAGTTGTTGAGCACGTGCTGCGCGCCGATGATGCAGAACCCGGCGATGGCGACGATCGCAAGATTGACGCCGTGACCGCTGACGAACACCAGCGCCAGCACGGCAATGCCGCCGGTCAGCCACCATGTTGCGAGGTAGCGCGGCGTCAGCGACATCTTGCGGTCGGCCAGCATCGCAAGCGTCAGCCCGCCGACGAACGACATCGCCTGCATCAGCGCGCCGAAGCCGAACGATGCGGCAAAGGTCTCGCCGCGCTTCTGCATGACGGTCGGGATCCAGCCGGTCAGGCCGAAGATCGCGAACAGGCTGAGGAACGCGGTGATCCAGATCGTCAGCGAGACGCGGCGATAGCGCGGTCTCAGCAGCGCTGCAATCGGGTTCGGCACGCTGCCGGCATCGCCGGAGACGAAGCTCGCGCTGCGATAGACCGCGGCCCGTTCCGGGCGAAGCCGCGCCAGCAATGCGCGCAACTCCTCGGTGCGGCGCCGCGCCGCCAGGAATTGCGGACTTTCAGGCAGCACCGCGTGCGCGACCAAGGTCAGCGGGATCGATAGCGCGCCGAGGTAATAGAGGATCTGCCAGCCGTAATGCGGCGTCAGATAGACACCGACGAGCCCGGCACAGACACCGCCCAGCGACCAGCCCAGCGTGACGCCCCACAATGAAAATGCGTTGCTGACGCGGCGCGGCGCCAGCTCGTTGACGAAGGTCGTGCCCAGCGGCAACAGCACGCCGAGACCGAGGCCGGTCGCAAAGCGCAGCGCGCAGAAGCTCCAGAAATCGCTGCCGATCGTTGCGGTCAGCAACGTGAAGACGTTGACGATCCACAGGCCCGCCAGCAGCGTGCCGCGCCGGCCGAGCCGGTCGGCGACCGTGCCGTGACCGACCGCCCCGAACAGGAATCCGACGAGGCCCGAACTCACCAGCAGTCCCGCCTGGCTCGGCGACAGTCCCCAGGGCTTTGCCACGTAGTGGATGACATAGGCCGGATTGAACGTGTCATAACCATCGAACAGCGTGATGAGCGTGATCAGGATGCCGAGGAGGATGTGCAGCCGGCCGACGGCCGCACCGGACAACTCCTCATGCACGTCGATGTCTGGCGAAGTGCTCACGGTTTCCTCCATTGCAACTGATGCTGCGCCCTGCTCTGCGGCAGGTTGAAATCACGCGTCTTAGAGCTTGAACAGGCTGCGGGCGTTGTCGCGGCCGATCTTGGTGCGGTCGCCTTCGGCGATGGTCGCGGTGTCGAACCACTCGGCGGCATGGTCGATGTTCTCGAACGGCCAGTCGGCCGAGAACAGGATACGGTCGGCGCCGATCTCGAGCATCGCGTCGATCAGCGCCTGGGTGCGGAAATTGCCTGACGTCGTGATGTAGAAATTCTCCCGGAAGTAATCCGCGATCTTGCGTTTGGCCGGATAGACGTTCTGGGCGCGCATCCACTTGTTGTGGTTGTCGACGCGCCACATCGAATACGGCAGGCCCTCGCCCATGTGGCCGAGGATGATCTGCAGCCGCGGATAGGCATCGAACAATCCCGAACCCATCAGGCGCAGCGCGTGCACCGCGGTTTCCTGGCCGAACGCCCAGGTCGGCCCTATCAACCATCGATGCCCCTCGTAGATCGCGGCGTCCTTCGCCAGCGGATTGCGCGGATGCAGGTAGAACGGAACGTCGAGACGCTCGACCTCGGACCAGAACGGCCAGAACTCTTTGCGGTCGTAATAGACAGCGCCGTCGTGGCCTTCGACCTCGCTGAAGCCGTTGACGAGGGCACCGCGGAATTTCAATGCGCTCACGCAGCGGTCGAGCTCGCGTGCGGCGGCTTCCGGGTCCTGCATCGGCAGCGCGGCCAGGCCCTGGAAGCGCTGCGGCCGCCGCGCGACCTGCTCGGCCAGAAAGTCATTGGCGCGGCGCGACAGTTCGAGCGCGCGGTTGCGGTCGGGAATGGCCTGGATCGCCGGCGCGTTGAGCGACAGCAGCATCAGTTCGATGCCGTGCGCATCCATCTCGGCAAGACGGCGGTCCTGGATGTCGAGCAGCCGGGCCTTGAGCTCGACCCAGTCGTCGGCGGGCGAGAAGCCTGCGCTGTCGCGAACCGTCTCCTCGATGGCGAAGTGCTCTTCCAGCGCGATCTTTCCCTGCATGGCGTCGTCCTTTCCGGCTCGTGCCTCGTTTCCGTGTTGACAGGACAAAACATCCGGTCCAAATATTTGTCAATGATAAAGTTGCACATGCAAATGATTGAGATGCAACTGTTGTCGGTGCGAAGACCGGCGGCTATTCCGGGCGGACGTCTGCTGCCAGGAACTAAGCCCGGACCTAAGCCCATGTACCGATTTTCAAATTCGCTGCCCTATCTGCTCGCCCGGCTCGGCGTGCGGATGGGAGACCTCTTCGTCCGCGTCATCCGTCACGAGAAGTTGACGCTGCCGATGTACCGCGTGCTCGCCGCGCTTTCTGAGCAAGGACACCCGCTGCGGCTCGGCGAGATCGCCGAGCTGACGTCGGCCGACGTCTCGACGCTGTCGCGCATCGTGGCCGAGATGAGCCGCGCCGGGCTGCTGACGCGCGACCGACCGGAGAACGACCAGCGCAGCCTTCAGGTCGCGCTGACGCCCAAGGGCGCCGAGCTGGCCTCCCGGCTGATGCCGATCGCCCAACACTATGAGGAAGTCGCAACCGGCGCGATGTCGGCGAAGGAAGCGGCCGAGCTCAAGCAGGTGCTGGTCGAACTCTACAAGAATCTCGATCGGCTCGAGCAAGAGGTCGAGGCCGGCCTGATCGAGGTACCTGCAGCGGCCATGCAGAAAGAAACGCACGAGCCCAAGGTCGACGTCAAGCGCGACGCCAAAGGCAGCGCGGGCCGCCAGCGCAAGATACCGAGGAAATAGAGCCACAAACTCAGGGAGAGGACATGCGCAGGGATCCGATCATCATTGCAGGCGGCGGCATCGGCGGACTGGCCGCGGCGGTCGCGCTGGCCCGCAGGGGATTCCAGGTCACCGTGCTGGAGCGCGCGCCGCGCTATCAGGAGATCGGCGCCGGCATCCAGCTCGGACCGAACGCCTTCCACGCCTTCGACCATCTCGATCTCGGCGATGCCGCCCGCTCGATTGCGGTGTTCATCGATCAGTTGCGACTGATGGACGCGATCTCCGCCGAGGAGATCACCAGCATCGATCTCACCAGCTATTTCCGCCAGCGCTTCGGCAATCCCTATGCGGTGGTGCATCGCGGCGATTTGCATGGCATCTTCCTGCGCGCCTGCGAGGCGCATCCAGGCATCACCTTGCGTAGCGATTGCGACGTGGTCGGATACGACCAGGACGGCGAGACGGTCGTCGCGCGGCTCAAATCCGGCGAGCGCATCGAAGGCTGCCTGCTGATCGGCGCCGACGGGCTCAGGTCACGCATTCGCCAGCAGATGGTCGACGACGGCCCACCGCGCATCGCCGGCCACACCACCTATCGATCGGTGATTCCGACCGAACAGATGCCGGAGGATCTGCGCTGGAATGCCGCGACCCTATGGGCCGGCGCCAAGTGCCATCTGGTGCACTACCCGTTGTCGGGCTGGAAGGTGTTCAACCTCGCAATCACCTGCCACAACGATCCAGCGGAAGCGTTTGCCGCCAGGCCCGTGACCCATGAGGAGGTGCTGGAGGGCTTTCGCGATGTCCATCCCCGCGCCAAGGCAATCATCCACCACGGCAAGGACTGGAAGGCCTGGGTGACCTGCGATCGCGATCCCACCGAGCGCTGGGTCGACGGGCGCGCGGTGCTGCTCGGCGACGCCGCGCATCCAATGCTGCAATACTTTGCCCAAGGCGCCTGCATGGCGCTGGAGGACGCGGTCTGGCTCGCCGAGCTGCTGGGCGAGATGCCGGATCGCTTCGAACAGGCTCTGGAGAAATACCGACAGGTTCGGCTGATGCGTACGGCGCGGGTGCAGCTTCAGGCCCGCGAGCTCGGCACTCACGTCTATCATCCGGCCGGCGTACACGCACTGCTGCGCAATCAACTCATCCGCGAGACCAACCTCGAGAAGTTCTGCGACAAGCTGGCTTGGCTGTACGAATCGCCATTCCCGGAAAGGCCGCGTGTCGCAGCCTAGCCGAGCCCGCTGATATCGGCGACCAGCACCGTGCCCGTCACCGATTCCGTGATGTAGAGCCGGTCGCGGTTGGCGCCGCCGATTGCGACATTGGTGCAGCTTTGCCCGGCGCAGGACTTGATCCGCGCGATGCACTCGCCGTTCGGCGCGAACACGAAGACGTGGCCGAGCGAGGCGTGGGCGACGAACAGCCGCCCCGCTCTGTCCATCGTCATGCCGTCGGGCCCACTCGGGCCGAACAGCGAGCAGAAGCGGCCGACCTTGGAGATGCTGCCGTCCTTCATGAAAGGCGCGCGCCACACCGCATTGTCGCGCGTCATGGCGACGAACAGCACCGCCTCGTGCGGATCGAGCACCAGCCCGTTCGGGCTGATGCCGGTGTCGATCAGGCAGTCGAGCTGCCCGCTGGTTTTCAAACGATAGACCCGGCCGGTCGGATCGTGCAGCCCGGTCTGGCCCTGATCGGTGAAATAGATGTCGCCGTTCGAGGCCATGTGCAGATCGTTGCAGCCGCGGAACGATTCCGAATTGCGCGAACGCAGCAGCGGCGTGACCTCGCCCGATCTGGCATCGAGCTCCATCAACCCGTGCCGGTAGTCGGCGATCAGGATGCGACCCATCGGATCGATCTTCAGACCGTTCGGCCAGCCGTCATATTCGGCGACCTGCGTCCATGACTTGTCCGGCGCGATCCTGAAGATGCGGCCGAACGGAATGTCGACGATGTAGAGATTGCCAGCGACATCGAACGACGGTCCCTCGATGAAGCAGTCGGTCACCACGCCGGGCCGGTTGGCGTCGGCCCATTCGCTCGCCACCTTGCGGCGGAATTCGGCCGGCACGGCGGAGAAGATCTCGGTCGGGACGAGTTTCGGCGGCGTTTCCAGGAACATCATTTTTTTGGGTTCACCCGTTGGCGGAACGGTGGGACCATAGAGGAAATCAACTGAGCGGCCAAACGTCCCCATCGTCATTGCGAGGAGCGAAGCGACGAAGCAATCCATCTCTCGACAAATCGAGGTATGGATTGCTTCGCTTCGCTCGCAATGACGCGGATAGAGCTTGCGCTCAAAGCGGAGCCAGCCGCCTTACTCCGCCGCCTGCGCGCTGCCGTAGGCTTCGGAAATCATGTAGCCGGACAGCGTGCCGTAGGCTGCGGTCCATGCGGCGGCGACGTCGGGCGTCCAGGCTTCGCCGAGGCCTTTCTCCAGGGTCCACAGCAATGCGCCGCCGACCACCGGATAATGCTCGGGCTTGGCGCCATAGCCGGCATGGCGCTTGGCGAGCGCGCTCGCGGCGGGAAGCACCGACGGCAGATTGCTCAATCCATTGACGACGACGGCAAGCGTTCCCATCAGCTTCTTGCGCTGTTCGGTCATATCTGAGGGAAACATCGCCTTGACGCCGGGTGCGACCTCGAACAGACGGTCATAGAAGATGACCGCCGCCTGCTCCGAGATTGGTGCGACCTTGGCGAAGGTCTCCTGGACGAGCTTGACCTGGTCTTCCGTCATGTGTGCCTCCGTGCACGCAGCTTCCTCGCCGCGCCATTGCGGCGAGGAAGAAAAAGGTCTCACGTGAGCGAGGCGCTACTCATGCCGCCTCGACGAAGCTGTGGCGCTCATAGAGGAATTCGAGCACGCGCTGCCGGCACTTCAGGTAGCCGGGATTGGTCGCGAGCTCGAGCCGCTTGCGCGGACGCCCCAGCGGCACCTCGAGCACCTCGCCGATCCGTGCGCTCGGGCCGTTGGTCATCATGACGATGCGGTCCGACAGCAGCACGGCCTCGTCGACGTCGTGGGTGATCATCAGGATGGTGTTGCCGAGCTTCTGGTGCAGCGCCATCACCGAATCCTGCAGATGCGCCCGGGTCAGCGCGTCGAGCGCGCCGAACGGCTCGTCGAGCAGCAGCACCTTCGGCTCCATCGCGAGCGCACGCGCGATGCCGACGCGCTGCTTCATGCCGCCCGAGATTTCGCTCGGCCGCTTGTCCTTGGCATGCGCCATCTGCACGAGACTCAGATTGTGCATCACCCAGGCGTCGCGCTCGGCCGGGCTCTTGGTCCTGGCAAACACCTTGTCGACGCCGAGCTTGACGTTCTCGTAGACGGTCAGCCACGGCAGCAGGCTGTGGTTCTGGAACACCACGGCGCGATCCGGCCCCGGCGCGTTGACCTCGCGGTTCTCCAACAGCACGCCACCATTGGTGGCGCCGGTAAGGCCGGCGACGATGTTGAGCAGGGTCGACTTGCCGCAGCCGGAATGGCCGATGATCGAGACGTATTCGCCCTTCTCGATGGTCAGGTTGATGTTCTTCAACACCTCCGTAGTGGCGCTGCCGCGGGTGAAAATCTTGTCGATGTGATCGAGCTTCAGATAGGCCTGCATGACTGGTCCTCCTCAGTTCGCAGCCGTGCCGCGGGTCACGATCTTGCCGAGCCCAGCAATGAGCCGGTCGAGCACGAAGCCGATGATGCCGACATAGAACAGCGCCAGGATGATTTCGCTGATGTGCGAGGAATTCCACGCATCCCAGATGAAGAAGCCGATGCCGACGCCGCCGATCAGCATTTCCGCGGCGACGATCGCGAGCCACGACAGCCCGATGCCGATGCGCAGGCCGGTGAATATGTAGGGCGCAGCCGCCGGGATCATGATCTTGGTGAAGAACTCCAGCGGATTGAGCTGCACCACGGCGGCGACGTTGCGGTAGTCCTGCGGAATGTTGCGGATGCCGACCGCGGTGTTGATGATGATCGGCCACACCGAGGTGATGAAGATGACGAAGATCGCCGAGGGCTGGCCGTCGCGGAATGCCGCGAGCGACAGCGGCAGCCAGGCCAGCGGCGGAATCGTGCGCAGCACCTGGAACAGCGGATCGAGCCCGCGCATCGCCCAGACCGATTGGCCGACCAGCGTGCCGAGCGCGATGCCCGCGATCGCCGCCAGCGAATAGCCGTAGGCGACGCGCTGAAGGCTGGCGGAGAGATGCCAGAACAGACCCTTGTCGATGCCGCCATGGTCGAAGAACGGATCGAGGATCAGCTCCCTGGTGTCCTTGAACACTTTTGAAGGCGGCGGCAGGCTGGAGCCGGCGCGCCGGCAGATCAGCTCCCACACCACCAGCAGCAACGCGACCACGATCAGCGGCGGCACCACGCGCGCCGCGGCCTCCTTCGCCATCTTTGCGTAGGTTTCGGCACGCGGCGCGCGCTTCGGCGTCATGGTCACGACCGGCGCCGCGGCAGCGGCCGGCGGAATCGCCACCGCCGACATATCGGTCTTCATGGCAGGCATCGACATTGACAGACTATCTCCGTGGTCGAAGAACGGGCCGCGCAACGTGCGGCCCTATGGGCTCAACTCAGACGTCGACACGCTTGATGGACAGCGACTTCAGGTACGCGGCGGGATCGGCGGGATCGAACACCTTGCCGTCGAAGAAGATCTCCTTGCCGCGCGAGGTCGAAGTTGGAATCTCCGATGCCGGCACGCCGAGCTCCTTGGCGGCCTCCTTCCAGAGATCCTCGCGGTTGACCTTGGCGATCAGCGCCTTGGTGTCGAAGCCCGCCTCATACTTGCCCCAGCGGATGTCCTCGGTGAGGAACCAGAGGTCGTGGCTCTGGTAGGGGTAAGATGCGTTATCCTTCCAGAACCGCATCTGCTGCGGCGAGTTCTCGACCACCCGGCCGGTGCCGTAGTCGAACTTGCCCTTCATGCGATCGGTGATGTCCTCGACCGGGCAGTTGATCCACTGCCGCTTGGCGCAGATCGCGGCGGTCTCCTCGCGGTTCTCCGCCTTCTCGCACCATTGCTGGGCTTCCATCACCGCCATCAGCAGCGCCTTCGCGGCCTTCGGATTCTTGTCGACCCAGGCGGCGCGCAGGCCGAACGATTTCTCCGGATGCTTGTCCCAGAGCTCGCCTGTCGTGATCGCGGTGTAGCCGATCTCCTGATGGATCAGCTGCAGATTCCACGGCTCGCAGACGCAGAAGCAATCCATCGTGCCGACCTTCATGTTCGCCACCATCTGCGGCGGCGGCACCACGATGGTCTCGATGTCCTTGTCGGGATCGATGCCGCCGGCGGCGAGCCAGTAGCGAATCCACAGATCATGCGTGCCGCCGGGGAAGGTCATCGCGGCCTTCACCGACTTGCCGGAGGCCTTCTTCTTCTCCAGCGCCGTCTTGAACGGCGCGGTGTCGATGCCGACCTTGAGATCGGCATATTCCTTGGCGACCGAGATGCACTGACCGTTCAGATTGAGCCGCGCCATGACGTACATCGGCGTCGGCTGATTGTTCTGCGTCACCTTGCCGGCCGAGATCAGATACGGCATAGGGGTCAGGATATGCGCACCGTCGATGCCGTTGCCCTCGGAGCCGAGCACGAGATTGTCGCGCGTGGTGCCCCAGGAGGCCTGCTTCTGCACCTCGACATCGGGCATGCCGTATTTGGCGAAGATGCCCTTCTCCTTGGCGACGAACAGCGGCGAAGCATCGGTGAGCGCGATGAAGCCGAGTTTGGCTCCCTTCACTTCCGGGCCGGCGCCTTGCGCGAATGCGCCGGCGGGAAAGTTGAGCTTGGCTGCGGCGAGCAGCGCGGCGGCGCCGCTGGTGGCCTTCAGGAGCTGGCGACGGCTGATCGCGCGGCCTGGGGGCTTGTTGCTGGGCTTGGTCATCGGTCGTCCTTTGCGTCGTTGCATTACGGTGTTGCGTCTTTGCGTCGAGCACCGTCCGTCGGGTGGCGACGCGCGCAGGGCGCAAAAGGGCATGCACCGGGGATGCCCCGGACTGGCGGCGTCAGAAATCCGATGGGGTGGCCTCGAGGGACGGCTTCAATGGCGTCGGCACATGACTATTCAAGCCTTGTGCCAAGCTACCGCAGTGCAAAAATCGATTTTATCGCAATGTTTTGCGCAGCTTGTCGCATCGCGCGCGGAGTCTCCGTGCGCTGCCAAAAAATGCGATCCGCCCAATTCTTGTGCGCCGCACATGAATTGGGCAGAGCGCTTGAACGACGGTGATCAGGCGTTTTCGGCGACCTTGGTGCCGAGCGGCGCAGGCGCCATTCCGCCGCCAGGCTTCACGCGAAATTCGTAGGTCATCAGGCTCCACGGGCCATCCGACCGCTGGCCATCGGGCATCACGGGATCGGTGCGCTGCTCGACCTTGGCGATCAGTTCGTCCTTCACGCCGAACACGACATCTGAATCGATGTATTTGTCGCCTTCCATAAACACGTGCGTGATCAGCGGCTCATAGCCCTTGGCGTTGACCAGGAAGTGGATATGCGCCGGCCGCATCGGATGACGGTTGGTCTGCGTGATCATCTGCCCGACCGGACCGTCAGTCGGGATCGGATAGCTGCACGGCACGATGGTGCGGAAGAAGAAGCGGCCGTCCGCGTCGGTGATGAAGCGCGCCCGCGACGACGGACCTTCGGTGGCATAGCTCGGCTTCTGCGAGTCATAGAACCCGTCGTCGTCCGCGTGCCAGATATCGACCGGCACATTGGCCAGCGGCTTGCCGTCGAGATCGGTGACGCGGCTCTGCACGAACATGCGCTCGCCGGACAGGCTTGCCGAAACGTCGGTGCCGTGCGGCGTCACCTTGTGCTCGCCGACATAGAACGGGCCGAGCACGGTGGTCTCGGTCGCGCCGTCGCGATCCCTGTGGTTGACCGCATCGACCAGCATCGACACGCCGAGCACGTCGGACAGCAGGATGAATTCCTGGCGGATGTCGGTGCACTTCTGCCCGGTGCGGGTCAGGAAGCCGATGGCGTGGTCCCATTCCTCGAAGGTGAGATCGGTCTTGCGCACATAATCATGCAGCGACTTCACCAGTTCCTGCAGCAGGAACTTGGCCCGCGGATCGGGCGTCTGGTCGAAGCTACGGATGACGGCTGTGGTGAGCTCGGTTTCGTTGAACTGGGTCATCTCGGCGTTTCCCGTATCCCTTGAGGGCGTGATTGCAGGGCGACCGTACACTACCGGCCCGGTGCCGGTAAGCGGCGGCCGATTGCTGCAGCGGACACTTTTCGGCTATCAAGGCTGCCTCGCCAGCCGGAGAAAATGCCCGATGTTAGCTCCCACGCCTGCCTCGCCCGAATCCGCGGGAATGTCGACCACCGCCCTCAACCGCCTCGAAGCGCATTTGAAGAGCCGCTACATCGATTCCGGCCGCTTTCCCGGCACCCAGGTCCTGGTCTACCGCCGCGGCAAGATCGTGCATTCCACCGTCCAGGGTTTTGCCGATCTCGAACGCAAGGTGCCGGTGAAGGACGACACTATTTTCCGCATCTATTCGATGACCAAGCCGATCACCTCGGTCGCGTTCATGATGCTGGTCGAGGAAGGCAAGGTGGCGCTCGACGAGCCGGTCGCCAAATACATTCCGGAGTGGAAGAACCTCGGCGTGTTCGTCGCCGGCACCGCGCCCGCCTTCCTGACCCGCCCACCGACCCGGCCGATGCTGATCGTCGACCTGCTGCGCCACACGTCGGGCCTCACCTACGGCTTCCAGCAGCGCTCCAATGTCGACGCCGCCTATCGCGAGAAGAAGATCGGCGAGGTCATCAAGGCCGGCACGCTCGACAGCATGATCGAGGACCTGGCGAAGATCCCGCTGGAGTTCTCGCCGGGTGAAGCCTGGAATTACTCGGTCTCCACCGACGTGCTCGGCTATCTCGTCGGCAAGATTTCAGGGATGCCGTTCGAGCAGTTCCTGAAGGAGCGCATCTTCAAACCGCTCGGCATGAACGACACCGACTTCTTCGTGCCGGCCGACAAGGCGCACCGCTTTGCCGCCTGCTATTCCGCCGACCCGCAAGGCGGCTTCAACCCGCTCGCGGCCGAGCGCAAGGGCACGCTGACGCTGCAGGACGATCCGGCCTCCAGCTCGTTCCTGTCGCCGCCCTCGCTGGTCTCGGGCGGCGGCGGGCTGTGCTCGACCGCGGCCGACTATCTGACCTTCTGCCGCGCGCTGCTCAACGGCGGCGAGCTCGGCGGCGTCAGGCTGCTCGGCCCGAAGACGCTGAAGCTGATGGCCAGCAACCATTTGCCCGGCGGCGTCGACCTGCCGGCGATGTCGCGCTCGATGTTCGCCGAGGCCGCCTATAACGGCATCGGCTTCGGCCTCGGTTTCGCCGTCACCATGCACCCGGCGCAGACGCTGATCGCGGGCAGCCCGGGCGAATTCAACTGGGGCGGCGCCGCGACGACGTCGTTCTTCATCGATCCGGCCGAAGAGCTGATCACGATCTTCATGACCCAGGTGCTGCCCTCGAGCGCCTATCCGCTGCGGCGCGAGCTGCGCACCATGGTCTACGCCGCGATCACCGAGAGCAATCTCTGACCAAAAGTTCTTCCGCGGCGTACGGTGTGCGCCGCGGAATTTTTCCGATTGCCGGCCATTTCCTTTGGCGGACTTTTCCCGCTTCCCCTAAGCTCACCGCAAACGGGCACCGACCCGGGGACCTCGTGCCGAAACTGACATTGCCAGTGCGTCTCGCGCTTCTGGTCGCGGGGACGATGTTGCCGCTGATCGTTTTCGCGGTCGGGATCGTCTTCCACAACTACCAGCGAGATCGTCAGGCGGCTACGCAGCGCGTGCTGGAGACGGCGCGCAGCATCCGCCTGCTGCTCGATGCGGAAATGCAGCGCATGACCGGCGGGCTGCAGGTGCTGGCGCTGACCAACTCGCTGCGCAACAGCGACTTCGACAACTTCCGCCGCGTCGCGGCCGGCTTCCTCGACCAGTACGGCAAGGACGGCGTGGTGCTGGTGGCCGACCGCAGCGGACGCCAGGCGTTCTCCTCGCTGACGCCGGACACCGCGAGCCTGCCGCCGCGCAACAATCTCGAGATCGTCGAGAAGGTGTTTACGACGCGGCAGCCGCAATACTCCAACCTGTTCTTCGGCGAGGTGAAGCAGCAACTGATCATCACGGTCGAGGTGCCGGTGATCCGCGACGGCGAAGTGCTGTACGACATCTCCTTCAGCCCGCCGATCGAGGTCTTCCAGGCCATGATCGAGCGGCAGCGCCTGAACCAGGACTGGACCATCTCGATCTTCGACGGCGACGGCGTCAACCTCGCTCGCGTGCCGAATCCGCAGGCAACCATCGGACAGCGCGCCTCGCCAACGTTGTTTGCCGAGATGTTCCGCCGCAGCGAGGCGACACTGCCGACCGTCTCGCTCGAAGGTGTGGCGCTGATCACGGGCTTCACCCGGTCGCGCGTCACCGGCTGGACCGTCGCCGCTGGGATCGCCGAGAACTCGCTGGTGGCGCCGCTGTGGCGTTCGCTTGCGATCACCAGCGTGATCGGCGGCGTCCTGCTGCTGGTCGGCCTCGGCTTTGCGGTGCGGATGGCGACCACGATCGCGCGCGGCGAGATGCTGCACGACCTGCTGATCGAGGAGCTCAACCACCGCGTCAAGAACACGCTGGCGATCCTGCAATCGATCGCCACGCAGACCTTCCGCAGCGCGAGCCGCGCCGAGCGCGACAAGTTCGAGGGACGGCTCGGCGCACTCGCCGAGGCGCACAATTTGCTCTCCACCGACAAATGGCAGGGCTCCGACCTGCAGGATGTGGTCAGCCGCGTGCTGCGGCCCTATCTGCTGAACGCCTCCGAACGGGTCAGGATGTTCGGGCCGCGCGTGCCGCTGTCGCCCCGGCTTGCCTTGGTGCTGTCGATGCTGCTGCATGAGATGGCGACCAACGCCGCCAAATATGGCGCACTGTCCAACGACACCGGCACGGTGACCCTGGATTGGGAGATCCTCGCGGACGGCCCCGGACCGATGCTCCGGTTGATCTGGACGGAGGCCGGCGGCCCACCGGTCGCGGCGCCGGTGCAGCGCGGCTTCGGCTCCCGGCTGATCGAGCGCAGCGCCCGCGACCAGCTCGGCGGCGAGGCCACGGTGGATTTCCTGCCCCACGGCGTCGTCTACACGGTGACCTGCACCCTCGAAACCGGCGAATGACCGGGCAAATGGCCCCAATCCTGCGACATCTTGGCACGCAAGTTGCTAAGATGGGGCGGGATCGGCCGGCAAGAACACCGGCCAAAAACAGGGGGAGTTCATGTCGACCATCGCCGCGGACGCTACAGTTGCACGCAAGCCGCTCTACACATCGCTGTTCGTGCAGGTGCTCGTCGCGCTACTGCTCGGCATCATCATCGGCATGGCCGCACCCGATTTCGCGATCGGGCTGAAGATCTTCAGCGATGCCTTCCTGAAACTGATCTCGATGATCGTGGCGCCGATTGTGTTCTGCGTGGTGGTGCACGGCATCGCGGGCGCCGGCGACCTCAAGAAGGTCGGACGCGTCGGCGTCAAGGCGCTGGTGTATTTCGAGGCGATGACGACGGTCGCGCTCGTGGTCGGCTTGATCCTGGCCTACTTGTTCGGACCCGGTCACGGCATGAACATCGATACCTCGACGCTGGATGCCAAGGCGCTCGGCAGCTATGCCAGCAATGCGCAGAAGCTGAAGGGCGAAGGCATCGGCAGCTTCCTGCTCAACATCATCCCGAGCACCTCGTTCGACGCGCTGTCGCGCAACGACGTGCTGCAGGTGTTGTTCTTCGCCATCATCTTCGGCGTCAGCCTGGCGCTGGTCGGCGGCGAGAAGGGCGAGAAAATCTCCTCGTTCATCGACGCGGTCTCCACCGTGCTGTTCCGCGCCATGGGCCTGATCGTGCGCTTCGCGCCGATCGGCGTGCTCGGCGCCGTCGCCTACACGGTCGGCAAATACGGCGTCGGCTCGCTGAAACAGCTGCTGTCGCTGGTGGCGCTGTTCTACGTCTCGGTCGCGATCTTCGTGCTCGGCGTGCTCGGCGGGGTGATGGCGCTTGCCGGCATCAATATCCTCAAGTTCCTCGGCTACCTGCGCGAGGAGCTGATGATCGTGGTCGCCACCGCATCCTCCGACGCGGTGCTGCCGCAGGTGATGCGCAAGCTGGAGCATTTCGGCGTCAAGGATTCGGTGGTCGGCCTCGTGATTCCGACCGGCTATTCGTTCAACCTCGACGCGTTCTCGATTTATCTGACGCTGGCAGTGGTCTTCATCGCGCAGGCGACCAACACGCCGCTGTCGTTCGGCGACCTGCTGCTCGTGCTCGGCGTGTCGCTGATCACCTCGAAGGGCGCGCATGGCGTGCCGGGCTCGGCGATCGTCATCCTGGCGGCGACGCTCAACGCCGTGCCGAGCATCCCGGCGATCGGCCTCGTGCTGGTGCTCTCGGTTGACTGGTTCATCGGCATGGCGCGCGCCGTCGGCAATCTGATCGGCAACTGCGTCGCCACCGTCGTGGTCGCAGCATGGGAAGGCGACCTGGACCGGGACAAGGCCCGTCGCGTGCTCGAAGGCGCTGATGCGGTCGACGTCACCGCGGGCTGAGCCACGCGATGCTGGGCGGCGGCGTCCCGCGCATGGCGCGGGGCGCCGGCTTACTTGATCAGCCGCAGATACGGCGGCAACTGCCTGGTTGCCGGTTCCTGTACCGGCTCGTCCGACGCGATCATGTCACACAGCGCCTTCAACTCGGAATCCGTCACCTTGTGCAGCTCCATCCGCAGCTCGAGGATGGCAAGGGACAACAGCCGCGCCGTTTCCGTGTTCGCCCGGTCAGTCAGAAATGCCTGACATTCTTCCAGGGTTGCCAGCAGCGCCAGCAACCGTTCTTCCGTATTTGCGACCGGCATATCTTCCACTCCCGAAGCCGCGAGGTAGAGTCGAGGTGTTCCCCTCTTCCGCTTCATTTGGCCTCTCCTGCCAGAGTTCGCCGGCTTTCCGTAGGCGCACAATTGTTCCCGATGATTCAGAACTTTTAGGCAATTGTCCAGCAACATTCCGAAAGCCTGACTTGGACTTACGTCAAACTTTTCGCATTGGCGGCGCTTCCGTCAAGCAACCGCAGACCGTCGCCGCGACCTCAGGATGCACTAGCTGGGGTTGCATCCATACTAGGACGCTCGTACAATATTGGCTGCCCGTAGAACTACGGGCGAGTGCAATGCCGCCCAGTAAGCATGCGCGCAAAATCTGTGTCGATCAAACTCGCGCTAGTTGTGGTTTGGTCAATATTTTGCCAAATGTAGAGGGCGGGGTGTCGATAGACACCTTGGCGCGGTCGACTTCAGGTAGTCGACCGAGTCGGTACTTGGGTGCTTCCGATGCACATCTGCGTTTGGATACCATCCCGCGATCTTCTTGGATTTCGTCGTTCAGACGAACTGACGATCCACTCGAGCTTAACGCGGTACATCATGAACGTGTCCCTGACCCGACCGGGCCAGGGATTCTCGATTTGAAGGACGGGTCACAAGAATGAACAGATCAGCAGCAAAGAAGATGAAGCAGCGCAGCGCCGGCAAGCCGGACATTGAGTTGGGCAAGCGGATTCGTCTGCGCCGTGTCGAGCAGAAGATCTCGCAGGCGGAACTCGGCGACAAGCTGGGCGTCAGCTTCCAGCAGGTCCAGAAGTACGAGAAGGGCGTGAACCGCGTCGGCGCCGCCCGCCTTCAGCAGATCGCGACCGCGCTGGACGTGCCGGTGACCTTCTTCTACGACGGCGACAACAAGGCCCGCGAAGTTGAGAGCCTGCTGTTCCTCGACAGCGCGTTCAGCCTCCGGTTGCTGCGCGCCTACAGCAAGATCAAGGATCAGACCGTGCAGCGCCAGCTGGTGTCGCTGATGGAATCGATCGCCGCCAACGAAGACTGAACGGTAGCACAGGTACGATCGCGATACCGCGAACGCGATCGACCAAGGCGAGCGGATCGGCCGCGACCGGTCATTGGGATCGCCACGCGCCGGTCGAACCGGGAAGATATCGAAGCGCTGCCATCGGCGATGGCAGCGCTTTTTCTTTGACCGTTCGGCACCTCTCAAGGCTTCGTGATCCAGGCGCCCGGTTGCACATCTGCGCCGGCCTTTCCAGCTCACGCTCAGGCTGTAGATCTCATGCAGCGCATGCGAGCGCGACCCGTCGCCATTCTGTCGCGCGGCCAATTGTCGCCCGCGCACCGAGCGACCTCACAACTCCCGCATTTGCTGCGTTGAACCGGCGTCGCCAGAACCGAGTGCATGTGCCTGGCTTTTTTGTCGCAGCAACGAAGCGGCCACACGGACGTTTTCAGGCTTCAACCAAGGAGATCTCAATGAATATCAAGCTTGCAATTATTGGACTGGCCGCGCTCGGAAGCGCAGCGTTGACGTCCGGTGCGGCATCGGCGATGCCGAACGGGCTTCCGCAGGCCAGCCACATCGCAGGCGAAACGTCCAATGTCGACAAGGTGCGCCAGGTCTGCGATCGCTGGGGCCGCTGCTACTGGCAACCGGGCTATGGCTACGGACCGCGCCATCACGGATGGCATCATCGTCCGCACGTCTATCCCCGCCATCATCACGGGTACCGTCACCACGGCGGACATCATGGTGGCGGCCATCACGGCGGTGGACATCACGGTGGCGGACATCACGGCGGACACCGGCGCTAATCATCCGCGAGGGGGCTTCGGCCCCCTCACCTATTCGCGCCAGTGCCGGCTACCTCTGTCCCACGCGGCGGACGAGCACGTTCTCGAGGAAGAGATACTCGATGCCGGTGCCGAGGAACGTGTCGATGGCTTCGCGCGGTGTGTTGACGATCGGCTGCCCCTTCACGTTGAAGCTCGTGTTCAGCACCATTTCGCGGCCGGTCGCCCGGCCGACCGCCCGCAGCAACGCGTGGAATTCCGGATTGTCCCTGACGCCGACCGTCTGCACGCGGGCCGAGCCGTTGACATGCGTGATCGCCGGCAGCGCGGCGCGATGTTCGGGGCGCACGTCGGCGGTCATGATCATGTAGGGAAGCTCAAGCCCCTTCGGCACCTCGAACCAGTCTTGCACCTGCTCGAGGCTGACCGCCGGCGCGAACGGGCGGAAAGCCTCGCGCATCTTGACCATCGCGTTGATGCGGTCGCGCATGTCAGGATGACCGGGATCGGCCAGGATGCTGCGGTGTCCGAGCGCGCGGGGGCCGAACTCCATGCGTCCGCGGTACCAGCCGAGCACGCGTCCGGCGGCGATCAGCCTGGCCGCCGCCGCGCAGGTCTCGTCGAGATCCGGAAAGCGCGTGATCTCGATGCGGCCGGCAGTGTCGGCCAGCGCCCTGTAAATCTCGGTTTGCGCGGGTGCGGGGCCGAGGAAGGGGACCGGCATCCGCACGTTCTTTACGCCGCTGTCGCGCGATGCCGACCAGAGCGCGGCGCCGAGCGCGGAACCATCGTCGCCTGCTGCCGGCTGAACGTAGATCTCGTCGAACAGGCCGGACTGCAGCAGGCGGCCGTTGGCGGTGCAGTTAAGCGCGACGCCGCCCGCCATTGCGAGCCTGCGCAGGCCGGTGCTGCGGCCGAAATGGCCGCAGATGTGGAGCATGACACTGTCGAGGCATTCCTGCAGCGCCGCGGCGACGTCGCGATGGTCGTCGGCGACGTCGCCGTCGGGCGCGCGAGCGGGGATCAGATGCTCTTCGAGATGGCGTCGCGTCGCGCCGTAGGTTTCGCGATCATGGCGCTCGGTATTGAGGCGGAGCAGCGGAATCC
Source organism: Bradyrhizobium sp. ma5 (assembly GCF_042258955.1). NCBI lineage: Bacteria > Pseudomonadati > Pseudomonadota > Alphaproteobacteria > Hyphomicrobiales > Nitrobacteraceae > Bradyrhizobium > Bradyrhizobium sp. ma5. Next base: position 2,787,229 of record NZ_CP170156.1, on the reverse strand, counting down.
TGATCAGGCCGTCGTCGCGCAGCTCTACGGTCCGCTCGAAGAAAGCACGGTGACGGGCGGGATCGCCGTAGGGAGCGAGTCCCATGATCTTGTATTCGTCGGAGTTGAAATCGAAGCCGAGATGCAGCGTCAGCGTGGAATAGAGAATGCCGATCGAATCCTGGGCGGTGATTTCTGCAAGCTTGTCGATCGCGTTGTCGTGCGCGTGATAGACGGTGACGGCGTGGACCTCGCCCATGCCGTCGAGCACCACCACCAGGCATTCGTCCCAACCGGAGGTGTAGTAGGCGCTGGCGGCGTGGGACAGATGATGGTTGATGTGGTGGACCTTGCTAGCCGGAAATCCGGGCAGGTGCTGATCGACCTGCGCGAGCAGTTTTTCGCGCGAGAACACCTCCCTGTATTGTCGGGCGGAGGTCGGATCCAGCATGAAGGCGGCCTTGTAGGGCGCATAGTCGAAGCCGTGAGAGATCACGTCGATGTCGGATGGCTTCAGGCCGGCGGTCTCCAGGCAGTAGCTGATCGCGCCGATCGGAAAATCACCGCTGTGTTTCTTGCGGTTGAAGCGCTCTTCGGCAGCACCGGCGACGATCCTGCCGCCGACCACCAGCACCGCAGCGGAATCGTGGCCCTGTGAGATCCGATATTCGCGCTCCTCCAGGCCCGGCCAATGCTTCTTCTTGAAGGGAATCGAGCTCTCGAATCCACTGATGCCGATTATTTTTGCCATGTTCAACACCCCCTGAACGGATCACGCTCAAGGGAAATTCGAGCAGGTGCCGCGGCATCGTTGCAGAGAGGCCGCGGAAATCAAGGTCCGCATAAGTGCAGTGCCCGCCCCCGAATAGTTGGCCGAGCATCCGTTCCCCGCTTGACGGAGTACCACCTTTGCGTCGGGGGAGCTCACGAACGCATCTGCTACGATGGCGATTCTCCACCAGCCACGGTGTTTCGACGCCTTTTGGACGGAGGTGGATGATGGATACGTTTTCCGACATTCGGTTCGAAGTCTTCAGCACGTGCCCGCAATCCGGCGCGGTGCAAGCGGCGGACTATGTCGAGCGGGTGAAGGCCGTCGCCCGCTGGAGCGAAGAGGCGGGCTGCAAGGGAATCCTGGTCTATACGGAAAACTCCCTGGTCGATCCCTGGCTCGTCTCGCAGGTGATCCTGCAGAACACCAAGGAACTCTGTCCTCTGGTGGCGGTGCAGCCGGTCTACATGCACCCGTACAGCGTCGCCAAGATGGTGAGTTCGTTCGCGCATATGTACGGACGCCGGCTCTATCTGAACATGGTCGCGGGCGGCTACACGACCGAGCTTGCGGCGCTCGGCGATGCGACGGCGCACGACAAGCGGTACGCGAGGCTCGTCGAATACACCGGCATCATCAAGCTGCTGCTGGAGAACGCCGGGCCGGTGACGCTCGAAGGCGAATTCCATGCCGTCCGCAATTTGAGGATGACGCCACCGCTGCCGCGTGAATTGCTGCCCGGCATATTCGTGTCGGGTTCCTCGGAAGCCGGGCTCGCGGCCGCCAAGACGCTGGGCGCGACGCCTGTAAAGTATCCCAAGCCGGCAGCAGAGTACGGGCAGGCGGACGCTGACTGCATCGGCTCGGGCGTGCGCGTCGGCATCATCGCCCGCGCGAGCGCCGAGGAGGCCTGGCGGGTCGCGCATGAACGCTTCCCGACCGACAAGAAGGGGCAACTGGCGCACAAGCTGGCCATGAAGGTCTCGGATTCGGCGTGGCACAAGCAGATGTCCGATCTCTCGGCCGAGACGGCCGCGACCCAGAACACGCCCTATTGGCTGGTGCCGTTCGAAAACTATAAAACTTTCTGCCCGTATCTGGTTGGCGACTACGGGGTCGTCTCCGACGAACTCGCGCGCTACGCCGCGGCCGGCTACGGGACGTTCATCCTGGACATTCCACCCAGCCGCGACGAACTGGCCCATACGGGCGAGGTCTTCGGACAGGCGCTGACGAAGGCCCGGCGACTGAAGTCATCAGCGCTTCGCGATCCCGGCGCGTAACGGCCCTCGCAGGCTAGATTGGGCAATTGTTCGATGGAGTTGCGCGCGGACGAATCACGGCGGGGATTGTGGACGGGCTTCCTGCGCTCGGCGAAGCTGTTTCCCGGCCGTCCTGCCGTCGTCACACAGGACACGTCGCTGTCGTATCGACAGCTGCGCGAGGTCGCCGTTCGCATCGCAGCCTGCATCCAGGCGCATCGCGAAGGGTTGTCGACGCGGCTGACCGCCGTATTCGCGCATCGCAGCGCGACGGCGTTCGCCGGCGTGCTCGGATCGCTTCTGGCCGGGAACGGCTACGTGCCGCTGAACCGCACCTTCCCGATCGCGCGCACCAGATCGATGCTTGTCCGTTCGGAATGCCGATCGATCATCGTCGATGCGGACTCCTTGCCGCAGATGGACGCGCTCATGGCGGGCGTGGACGAGCCGCTGCTCGTGATCGCGCCCGGTCTCGAGGACCCGCGCCCCTATCGCGAACGATGGCCGTTGCACATCATCGTCGGAGCTGCCGATCTCGAAGGATACGCCGGCTGGCGCGAGCCGGACGCGCGCGCGGACGCGATCGCCTATCTGCTGTTCACCTCCGGCAGCACCGGCGTGCCGAAGGGCGTGATGGTCGCGCACCGCAACGTCGCGGCCTATGTCGATCATGTCGCGGAGCGCTTCGCCATCACGGAGCTGGATGTCGTCTCGCAAACGTTCGACATGACGTTCGACCTGTCGGCTTCCGACATGTTCGTGGCGTGGGAAAGCGGCGCCTGCGTGTGCTGCCCCTCGCAGAAGACGCTGATCAATCCGGGGCGGTTCATCCGCGAGCAGGGATTGACCGTCTGGTTCTCGGTGCCCTCGATGGTCGCATTGATGAAGCAGTCCGGGCTGCTGAAGCCGGGAGGGTTTCCCTCGCTCAGATTGAGCCTGTTCTGCGGCGAGCCGCTGCCCGTCGCTAGCGTCGCGGCCTGGGCGATGGCGGCGCCGAACAGCGTCGTGGAGAACCTCTACGGACCGACCGAGTTGACCATCGCGTGCACCGGCTATCGCTGGGATCCGAAGCGCACGCCGGCCGAAGCGGAGATGGGCATCGTGCCGATCGGCGCGCCGTTCCCGGGAATGGAGGTGCTCATCGTCGACGAGCACTTGAACGAGGTCGCGCCGGGCGCGGACGGCGAACTGCTGATGAGCGGTCCGCAGATGTCGCTCGGCTACTGGAAAGATCCCGAGAAGACCGCCGCAGCCTTCGTCGTCCCGCCCAGACGGCGGGAAATGTTCTACCGCACCGGCGACCGCGTGCGCCGGCCCGCCGGCGACGGTCCCTTGACCCATCTCGGCCGCATGGACTCGCAGATAAAGATCCTCGGCCACAGGGTGGAGCTCGGCGAGGTCGAAGCCGTGGTGCGCGGGGCCTCGGGCGTCGACGGCGTCGTGGCGATCGGCTGGCCCATCACGTCGAGCGGCTACGGCGGCATCGAAGTGCTCATCGAAGGCGGGCCGGTTGATCTCGACGGGCTTCGCGCGGCGGTCGCCGCCCTGCTGCCGGACTACATGGTCCCGAGACGATGGCACGTCCGCAGCCGGCTGCCGCGCAACGCCAACGGCAAATACGACCGCAAGGCCATGCCGGCGGTTTTGGGAGACAGCCAATGAGCGGTCCGACCACGGATGACGTCCGCGCATTCTTCGGAGCCTTCCTCAACCAGAAGCTCCAGGACCGCGGACAGCGTCCGCTGCGCGATCTCCCCGATGATTACGACCTGCTGCTGTCGGGCGCGCTCGATTCGCTCGCCTTCGTCGAGATGATGATGGCGGCGGGTGAGCACTTCGACAGGGAGATCGATTTCGAGAACCTCGATCCAGAACAGATGACGCTGATCGGGCCGCTCTGCCGGTTCGTGTCGGAGCAATTGACGCAGCGTCGATTGCGAAACGGGCCGACCGGGTCGTCGCCGCCATTCGGCTAGGGAGGGATTGATGGCGGGGATCCGTGCGCCGGCGCAAATTCAGACACGCTCCAAGTATCACGCCGCCGATATGCTGCTCCGACTCCTGAAAAGCCGGCGGCGTCCTGCGTCCGCTCAAGCCGAAGCGGCAACGTGCTCCGGGAGCGCGTTGGCGCCGGCGAAGCAGCGGGAGGTCCGGTTCGCAGATTTCGAAAGCGTCGCGAGGCTGAAGGAACGCGGAGGCCTTGCGAAAGACAGCCTGGAGAACTGGGATCGGCTCTGGCGACAAAATCCGGCGATGGCCGCCGTCAAATCGCAGCCAAGCATGGGGTGGGTGCTGGAAACCGAGCAGGGGATTGTCGGGTACCAGGGAAACATTCCCGTGCTCTACCAGCTCGAAAGCCGAACGATATTCGCCGCGACCGCCGCTGGCTTGGTGATCGACCCGGCGTACCGCACCCGCTGCATCGGCCTGCTGGCTTCGTTCTTTCGGCAGCGAGACGTCGATCTCCTTGTCATCACGAATTCGACAGCATCGGTGGTCAATCAATCAAAAGCCCTTCATGCGAAGTCGTTGCCTGACCCCGACTACGACAAGATCCTGTTCTGGATCCTGGATGTCCATCGCTTCGCGCGGGTGCTCGCAGCGAAGTTCGACGTCGGGAGCGGAATGGAGTCTGTCGGAGCTTTCCTTGCCTCGTCGGCAATGCGTTTGGATTCGCTCCGCCGCGGACCACGGGGCCGTTCGACCAGCAAGGTGACGGAAATCGATGTGAGGGATATCGGGGACGAATTCGAAGCGCTGTGGCGACGCAAATTGGGCGAGGCCCCTCGGTTGCTGGCCGACCGAAGTCCCGCCTCTCTCAGGTGGCACTTCACGCTCCCTGGGAGCTCTTCGACGGTTGCCGTGCTTTGCTGCCATCGATTCCAGCGCTTGGCGGGGTATGCCGTCGTGCTGCATGCGGTCGACCGCGAGACAGGTTTGCGACGGTCGACGCTCGCCGACATCCTGGTGGAGCAGGATGACACAGACGTGACCGAGGCGCTGCTCGAGGCGGCCTATGCCAACGCGGTCGCGTCGGGCGGTCAACTCTTCGAGCTGGTCGGAGTGCCCGGACATATCCGGGAGATCCTGATGAGATGGAATCCCTACGTCAGGACTTACCCGACCGATCCGCTCGTCTACAGGACGACGGACGAGGGCCTGGCTCGCGCCCTCGAAGACGAGAACGCCTGGTACGCCGGCCCGTTCGACGGCGACGCAACGCTGCTGCCGTGACGGCTCCGCTGAGCCGGCGCGGCGTCGGCCCCCTCACCCTTGCGTTAAAGCGCCGCCAGCACGGCCTTCGCGACATCTGCGGTGCCGTTGCTGCCGCCGAACTCGAACGGCTTGATGCCGGCGGCATAGACCTTGTCGACGGCGCGCTCGATGCTCTCGGCGGCTTCAGCGGCGCTCTCCAGACCGTGCCTGTCGGCGAGCCAGTCCAGCATCATCGCAGCCGACAGGATCATCGCAGTCGGGTTGGCCTTGCCCTGCCCCATGATGTCGGGCGCCGTGCCATGACACGGCTGAAACACCGCGTAGCGGTCACCGATATCGGCCGACGGCGCCATGCCCATGCCGCCGATCAGGCCGGCGGTGAGGTCGGACAGGATGTCGCCGAACATGTTCTCGGTCACCATGACGTCGAAGTCCCAAGGGCGCTTCACCAGCGCGGCCGCAGCCGCGTCGATGTAGAGGTGATCGGCCCGGACTTCGGAATGACGCTTCGCGGTCTCGTCGAAGATGCTCCGGAAGAACGCGAACGCCTTGAACACGTTCGCCTTGTCGACGCAAGTCAGCCCGCCGCCGACGCGGCCGCGCGCCTTGCGGCGTTCGGCAAGCCGGAACGAGAACTCGAACAGCCGCTCCGAGGTTCGGCGCGTGATCACCATGGTCTCGCGCGCCTCGCTGTCGGTGACGACGCCCTTGCCCATCGAGGCGAACAGGCCCTCGGTGGATTCGCGGATCACGACGAGGTCGATGCCCTTCTGATCGGCGCCGACGATCGTGCTCGGCACGCCCGGGATCAATCGCGCGGGCCGCACGCCGGCATAGAGATCGAAGATCATGCGCAACTCGATCTGCGGCGCGATCTCGGTGTTGTCAGGGTAGCGCACCGACGGCAGCCCGCAGGCGCCGAGCAGGATCGCGTCGGCCTCCTCGCACAGCCGCACCGTGCTCTCCGGCATCGACTTGCCGGTTTGCTGGTAATGGCCAGCACCGGCCGGCGCCTCGGTGAAGCGGAATTTGAGACCGGACGACGCCTCGATCTTGCGCAGTACCTCGAGCGCCGGCGCCATCACCTCGGGACCGATGCCGTCGCCACCGAGAACTGCGATGTGAAGTGCTTCGTTGGCGGACATGGGAAGCTCCGAAAGATGACCGTCATTCCGGGGCGACGCGGAGCATCGAACCCGGAATCTCGAGATTCCGGGTTCACGCTTCGCGTGCCCCGGAATGACGGAAGTGAGATTACGGCGTCAGCACCGCACGCCCGACGAGCTGACCCTTGTGCAGATTCGTCAGCGCCTCGTTCGCCTTCGCCAGCGGCATCGGCGTGACCGGGATCGCCGGGATCTTCTTCGTCCGCACCAACTCGAGCAGCTCCTGTGTCTCGCGCAGATTGCCGACATAGCTGCCCTGGATGGTAACCGCCTTGATCGGGATCAGCGGCAGCGCCCAGGTCGCGCCGCCGCCGAACAGGCCGACGATCACGAGCTTGCCGCCCTTGGTCAGGCAGTCGAAGCCGAGTTGCGAGGTCTGGGCGTTGCCGACCAGGTCGATCGCGGCGCGGATCGGCTGCCCCGCTTTCTTGATGAGCTGCTCCAGCGCGTCGGGCGCCTTGCCGTCGACGGTCGCGAGCGCACCGGCAGCTTCCGCCGCCTCGCGCTTCCTGGCGTCGATATCGACCACGATCGCGCCCTTGCCGCCCATCGCCTTCAACAGCGAGAGCGCCATCAGGCCGAGACCGCCGGCGCCGAAGATTACGATCGGCGTGTCGAGATCCTTCTCGACCTTCTTCAGCGCGCTGTAGGTCGTGACGCCAGAGCAGGCGTAAGGCGCGGCCGTGACGGGATCGAGCCCCTTGAGGTCGAGCAGATATTTCGGATGCGGCACCGTCATGTGGTCGGCATAACCGCCGTCGCAATAGACGCCGAGCGCATTCGGCTTGATCGCGCACATGTTCTCGTCGCCGCCGAGGCAGGTCGGGCATTTGCCGCAGCCGAGCCACGGATAGGCCAGCGTGACATCGCCGACCTTGAGGCCGCCCTTGTCGGCGTCCTTCACATCCGGCCCGAAGGCGACGATTTCGCCGACCGTCTCATGGCCCATCGTGCGCGGCAGCGAGACGCCGCGGTCCTTCAGCGACAGCGGCTTGCGGCCATGGCCGAGATCATAACCGCCCTCCCAGATGTGCAGGTCGCTGTGGCAGACGCCGGCGGCCTTGACCTTGATTAGCACCTGCGTGCCCGACGGCTGCGGCGTCGGCTGATCGACCTCTTTCAAGGGGGCATTGAAATCGACGACCTGGAAACTCTTCATCGCTGTTCTCCCGAAGCTTGTTCTTGGCCCGGACCTTGCCACGCCTGCCCGCCCGGGACAAACGCTCAAGACCCCAATTTCGAGCAAGCCGCCATGCAGCTCGCTCGAAGGCCAACGCACCGCTATTCAGAGGCGTGACTAGTCAGATCAACGGATGATGGCAAGCCGCGAACTGGCCGGGCGCAACCACGCGCAGTTCCGGCACCTCGGCAGCACAGCGCGCATCGGCCCGCGGGCAGCGGGTGCGGAAGCGACAGCCCGACGGGGGCGCGATCGGCGACGGCGGCTCGCCGACCGGCACGCTCGTGGTCGGCCGGACGTCCGGATCGGGCACCGGGATCGCTTCGATGAGCAGCGCGGTATAAGGATGCGCCGGCCGCGCAAACAACTGCTCCGACGGACCGACCTCGCAGAGCCGGCCGAGATACATCACCGCGACGCGATCCGAGACCGCCTTTACCACGGCGAGGTCGTGGGCGATGAACAGCAGGGTCAGGCCGTAGCGCGCCTTCATCTCCTCCAGCAGATTGAGGATCTGCGCACGGATCGAGACGTCGAGCGCGGACACCGGCTCGTCGCAGATCACGAATTCCGGATTGAGCACCAGCGAGCGGGCGATGCAGATGCGCTGGCATTGTCCGCCGGAGAATTCGTGCGGCAGGCGTCCGCTCACCAGCGCGGGGTCGAGCCCGACCGCCGACAGCACCTCGCTGACGCGCCGCCGGCGTTCCTCGGGATCCTTGACGCCGGCGATCACCAGCGGCTCGGCGACGATATCGCCGATCCGCCGCCGCGGATTGAGCGAGGCAATCGGGTCCTGGAAGATCAACTGCACGCGGCGGCGCATCTTGCGCAGCGCCTCGCCCTTCAGCGTGGTGAGATCGTGCCCGTCGAACACCACCTTGCCGGAGACCGCCTGGCGCAATTGCAGCACGGCGCGGCCGAGCGTGGACTTGCCGCAGCCGGATTCGCCGACCAGCCCCAGCGTCTCGCCACGCGCGATCTCGAGGCTGACATCGGAGACGGCATGGATGGTCTTGCCCCCCACCGAATACTCGACGACGAGGTTTTCCACTTTCATCAGTGGATTGGAGGCAGCCTGCAACATCATGCGCGGCCTCCCGCCGCGATCGGATGGAAGCAGGCATAGAGATGCTCTAACGTCTCTGCCGGACTGAGCCGCGGCTTCTCCGTACTGCAGCGCCCGGCGGAATAGCGGCAACGCGGCGAGAACGAGCAGCCTTTCAGCGGCCGGGTCGGATCCGGCGGCCGTCCCGAAATCGCCGGCAGCGGCGTATGCGGCGGCACGTCGAGCTTCGGCAGCGCGGCGAGCAGCGCCTCGGTGTAGGGCATCCGCATCTGCTTGAACAACGCAGGCGTCGGCGCACGCTCGACCACGCGCCCCGCATACATCACCGCGACCTCGTCGGTGCGGCCGGCGACCACGCCGAGATCATGCGTGATGATGATCATCGCCATATGGCGGCGCTGCTGCTCGCGTGCCAAGAGATCCAGGATCTGCGCCTGGATCGTGACGTCGAGCGCGGTGGTCGGCTCGTCGGCGATCAGGAGTTTTGGTTCGCAGGACAACGCCACCGCGATCGCGACGCGCTGGCGCATGCCGCCGGACAGCTGATGCGGATATTGCGTCAGCCGCTGCTCGGGTGCGGGAATGCCGACCGCCGTCAGCAGCTCGATGCTGCGCTGCCTGGCCTGGGCCAGATCGAGCTCGAGATGTTCCTGGATGGTCTCGATCAGCTGGGTGCCGATGGTCAGCACCGGATTGAGCGAGGTCATGGGATCCTGGAACACGACCGCGAGCGAGCGGCCGCGCAGCTTGCGCAATTTCTCCGCCGGCAGCGTCGTAAGATCCTGCCCGTCGAACATCACGCGGCCGGACAGCTTGGCCTTCTTAGGCAGAAGCTGCAGGACGGCCCGCGACAGCATGGTCTTGCCGCAGCCGGATTCGCCGACAATGCCGAGCGTCTTGCCGGCGCCGACGGTGAGATCGACATGATCGACCGCCCGCAGGTTGCCGCGCGGTGTCGGCAGGTCGACCACCGCGTTCTCGACCGAAAGCAGCGCACCGCTCATAGCGCACCCTGCCTCGGGTCGGTCAGCGCACGCATCGTGTCGCCGATCAGGTTGAATGAAAGCACGGTCAGGAACATCGCAATCGCCGGAATGAAGGCCAGCCGCGGCGCCACGTCGAGGCTTTCACGCCCCTCCCCGATCATGCTGCCCCAGCTCGAGATCGGCGGCGGCACGCCGAGGCCGAGGAAGGAGAGCGAGCCCTCGACCACGATGGTGACGGCGACGCCGAGCAGGAAGAAGGCGAGCAGCGGCAGCAGCACGTTGGGCAGCAGCTCGCGCAGCAGAATGCGCGCATGGGTGGCGCCCAGCGCCTGTGCCGCGATGACGAATTCGCGCCGTGCCAGCGTCAGCGTCGCGGCCCGCGCCACCCGCATGAAGGCGGGAATGCCGAGCACACCGAGGATGCAGGTCAGGTTGAAGATCGACTGGCCGAGATAGGCGGTGACCGCAAGCGCGAGGATCAGCGGCGGGAATGCCAGCAGCACATCCATGCCGCCGACCACGAAGGATTCGAACCGGCCGCGGAAATAGCCGGCGAGCATGCCGAGCGCACAGCCGATGGTGACGCCGATCATGGGTGCGCAAAGGCCGACGATCAGCGAGATGCGTGCGCCATAGATCAGCCGCGACAGCTCATCCCGGCCGAGGCCGTCGGTGCCGAGCCAATGCTCGGCCGAGAACGGCGCCCGCCGCTCCAGCATGTCCATGTCGGTCGGGCTCGGCAGCGGCAGCAAATCGGCGAAGATCGCGACCGCGAACACCAGCACCATCCAGCCGATCGCGCACCAGAACAGCATGCCGAGCCGACGCCTGCGCCGCACCGGCGTCGCTTCGGTCTCGTCGAGGCTGAGCTCAAGCGTGGCCATGGCGGATCCTCGGGTCGAGCACGGCGTAAAGCAAGTCGACGATAAAGTTCATGATCACGAAGCCCGCCGCGACCAGCAGCACCACGCCCTGCAGGATGATGAGGTCGCGGGTGTAGATCGCCCCAACCAGCAGACGGCCGATCCCCGGCAATGCGAAGATCGATTCGACGATCACGGCGCCGCCGATCAGGCGGCCGATATTGATGCCGGTGATGGTGACGAGCGTCAGCGACGACGGCTTCAGCGCGTGCACGAACAGGATGCGCGACGGCTTCAGGCCCTTCGCCTTGGCGAGCGCGATGTAGTCCTCCTGAAGCGCTGCGATCATGTCGGAGCGCAGCACGCGCATGATACCCGGCCATTCCGCAAGCCCGAGCGTCAGCGCCGGCAGCACCATGAAGCGCAGGTTGGCGACCGGGTCCTCGGTGAACGGCACGTAGCCCGTCGCCGGCAACATGCGCAGCTCGACCGCAAACAGATAGATCAGGAGGATCGCGGACAGGAAGGTCGGCACCGACAGCATGCCGAAGGCCGAGCCGGTCATGAAGCGGTCGAACGCGGAGCCCGCCTTGGCGGCGCATGCGATCGCGAGCGGCACGCCGATCGCAAGCCCGATCAGCTCGGCGAGGATCATCAGCTCGAACGAGACCGGGACGCGCTCGCTGACCGCCTGCCACACGGTCTGCCCGGTGCGGAACGAGCGTCCGAAATCACCCTGCAGGATGTGCCACAGCCAGCTGAGATAGCGCAGCCAGATCGGCTGATCGAGCCCCAAGTCGTGACGCAGGGCCGCGACATTCTCAGGCGTCGCCTGGTCGCCGAGGATCACGTAGGCCAGATCGCCCGGCAACAGCGAGGCGATCACGAAGGTGAGAACCGAAACCGCGATCAGCACCGGTACCAGGTACAGGAGCCTGCGCGCGACGAAGAACAGCATGAAACGCTATTCCTTCCAGGCGTAGGAGACGTCGAGCACTCCGTTGAACATCTTCGGCACGCCCTTCACCTTCACGCTCGAGATAGCGTAGTAGGTGTTCTGGAAGGTCCAGAACCAGATCGCCTCCTTGTTGATCAGGCGGCTGATCGCGCAATAGTCCTCGGTACGCTGGGCGACGTCGGCGGTGGTTCGCGCATGCTCCAGCAGCCGGTCGAGCTCCGGATTGGAGTAGTTCGCCAGCGCGACCGGGCTGCCGGTGTGGAAATTGGCGTACATCTGCGGATCGGGATCGGCGAGATCGACGATGCGCCACGGCGTCAGCTGGAATTGGCGCATGAAGGCGCGCGGCGGAATGGTCGCCTGATCGACCTGCTCGATCTCCATGTTGGCGCCGATGCGCTTCCAGAATTGCTGCAACACCTGACCGCCGGTGCGGCCGCGCGGCGTCGCCGTGACCAGCATCTTGAACTCGACCGGCTTGCCGTAGTCCTTGAGCAGCGCCTTGGCCTTTTCGACATCGAAGGGCAACGCGCCGTCATCCTTGCACTTCACCCAGGACCCGTCGCCGTAGGGATTGCTGGCCGGCCGCGCCAGGCCATTGGTAATCGCTTGCGACATCTTGTTGCGGTCGAGCGCCATCACCAGCGCCTGGCGCACGCGCACGTCGTCGAACGGCGGGACCTTGGTGTTGAAGGCAGCGACTGCCGCCCCCGAGCCTTCATAGGTATGCACGGTTAGACTGGTGTCCTTGCGCGCCTTGATGATGTTGTCGGCGTCGGCCTCGTCGTCCCAGACGATGTCGGCCTCGCCCGATTGCAGCGAGGCAAAGCGCGACTGCGCGTCCGGCAGCGGCTTCAGGATGATGCGGTCGAGATAGGGCTTGCCCTTGTCCCAATAGTCCGGGTTCTTCTCCAGCACCATGCGGTCGCCGGCGGCCCAGGATTTCAGGATGTAGGGACCGGTGCCGACCGGGTTGCGATTGTAATCATCGCCCTTGGTCTTCCACGCGGTCGGCGACTGGATCACGTTGTTGGAGCTCTGGATCGACTGCGTCGCCGGAAAGTTCACCGCCGGGTCGCTGAAATTGTAGCGCACCGTGAGGTCATCAATGACATCCACGCTCTTGATGCTGGTGATGTAGAAGGCGCAGCGGCACTTGTTGGCCGGATCCTTCTGGCGGTCGAAATTCTCCTTCACCGCCTGCGCATTGAACGGCGTGCCGTCGTGGAATTTGACGCCGGGCCGCAGCTTGATGGTCCAGGTCTTGAAGTCCTCAGCATGCTCCCAGGACAGCGCGAGCTTCGGCTTCGGCTCGCCCTTCTCGTCGAGCGTCATCAGCGTGTCGAAGATCGCGGCTGCCGCGGTGTTGGCCGACGTATCGTAAACGCCGACCTTGAGCGGGTCGAAGCCCGCGATGTCCAACTCCTGGCCGACGGTGAGCGTACCGCCCTGCTTCTGCGCATAAGCCGGTGCAGCGAACGCCGCAGCACCTAATCCCGCCACAAGAAATATGCGCGCAACTGTGTGCGCGCGCCCGGCCAGCTTCATCGATGGTCCCTCCCAAGTGCGCGACGTCCGGTGTTCCGGATCGTCGTATGTCGGGCGGCAGCTTGTCCGGAATCGCTGCGCGCGACAAGACCGTAAAACGGATGAAAAGCCGCAGGCAGATCACGATGCGATCACGCGGACCGGCATCGTGATCTCGTCGACCGGTTTGAATCCGATCCTTCGGGCCGATATCCCCTTTGCGCCAATGCGGCCTTCCAGGCCCGGATCATGCTCTAGCTGCGCGCCGTCTTTGCCGGTTGCGCTGCGAAGCCTGCGATCTGATCGTCGGAGAGCCCGATCTCCTTCAGATAGGACAGTGTGTGCTCGCCGAGCGTCGACATCCGCTTGCGCGCGCCAACCGCCGCGCCGGACATCCGGAACGGCAGATTGAGCACCTTGAAGCTGCCGCCGTCGTCCTCGACCTCGGCCAGTGCACCGCGATGGGCGATTTGCGGATCGGCGAGCGCCTCGCGCACGGTGCGATAGGCCGACGACGGCACGCCATATTCATTGAGCGCGGCAAGACAGGCCTGCGTGCTGACCGCGCGCGACCACGCCTCGACACCCTCCATCAGGCTCGCCCAGTTGTCCCGCCGATCGGAATATTTGGCGAAGCGCGGATCGGACACCCATTCAGGCCGGCCGATCACCTGCATCAGGTTCTGGAACGTCTTCTCGCTGGCGATCGCCACCATGACGTAGCCGTCGCAGGTTTCGATCGGGCCGAACATCGGCCGCTGGGTTTGCTTCACCTCGAATTGCGACCACTGCAACTCGTTCAGGGTTAGGCTCAGCATCGATTCCAGCATCGACACGTCGATATGCTGGCCTTTGCCGCTGGCGCCGCGCTGATAGAGCGCGGCCGAGATTGCGCCGAAAGCGTAGACTCCGGTCAGCACATCGGCGTGATAGATGCCGCAATAATCCGGCCGGGTGCGGCCCGGCTGATAGGCGAGATGCGCCATTTCATAGCCGGAGGCGGCATGGATCACCGGGGCATAGGCCGGCAATTCCGCCGACGGGCCGGTCTGGCCGTAGCCGGAGATCGAGCAGAAGATCAGCTTCGGATTGATGTCGCGGATCGAGGCATAGTCGAGCTTGAGCCGCCGCATCACGCCGGGGCGGAAATTCTCCACCAGCACGTCGGCGGTCGCGATCAGCCGGCGCACGGCTTCGACGCCGGCCGGCGACTTCAGGTCGAGCACGAGGCTGTTCTTGCCGATATTGAGCTGGCCGAACGCCGTCGAGCAATGGTTGCGCACCGGCGGCCGCGTCCGCATCGTCTCGCCTTCGGCGGGCTCGATCTTGATCACCTCCGCGCCCATGTCGGCGAGCATCCGCGTGCAATGAGGTCCGGCGATCGTGGTCGAAAAATCGAGCACGCGAAGGCCGTCGAAGCTCCGTGTCAAATTCCCCTCATCGTCGGCGGCTATTGTCGTGCCCAAGGCTTCCTCCAGCTTCGTCGTTTCCATTGTTCGGCGTCGCGCGACCCTAAAGTGAGCCGCCCTGACAGGAAAGCGTCTCGTCCAGACCGGGACCGCGGGCCGTCTTGCATTTTACTCAAAGGCAGATTGGACCCGATCTTGCATAGCTCTGTCACGGGCTGGAACGAGGGCGCTTGTTGAAGGTCTTATTCGTCACGACGGAGATGGACGATTTCGTCCGCGTGGGCGGGCTCGGCGCCGTTTCCGCTGCGCTTCCCCGGGCGCTGCGCCCCTGGAGCGACGTCAGGATCATGCTTCCCGGCTACCGGGACGTCGTCGAACAGTTCACGCATATTGAAATCGTTGGACAATGCGAGGCGCTCGCCGAGATGCCGGCTTGCAGGCTCGGACGCGCATCGACCAAGGACGGGCTGCCGGTCTACGTGCTGTTGTGTCCGCAGCTCTACGATCGGCCTGGCAATCCCTATGGCGATGAGTCCGGCCGCGACTGGACCGACAACGACATCCGCTTCGGCCGCTTCGCCTCCGCCGCTGCCGAACTTGCAGCCGGAACGCTGGACAAGAATTGGGCAGCGGACCTCGTTCACGCCAACGACTGGCAGGCCGCGCTCACACCCGCCTACCTCGCTTGGCGCGAGGCACGGATTCCATCGATCCTGACCATCCACAATCTCGCCTATCAGGGCCTGTTTCCGAAGGCCTCGCTGCGGCGGATCGGCGCACCGGAAAGCTCATTCCACATCGACGGGCTGGAGTTCTACGACAAGCTGTCCTTCCTCAAGGGCGGCCTCGTCTACGCCTCGCACCTGACCACGGTCAGCGCGACCTATGCGAGGGAGATCACCACCGCTGAACTCGGCTGCGGGCTGGAGGGCCTGCTGCGCGTGCGCTCCGACGCCGACCAGCTGACCGGCATCCTGAACGGCATCGACGAGAGCTGGGACCCGCGCCACTGCGCACAGCTCGCCCAACCGTTCGGCGCCGGCGACTGGAAAGGCAAGCAGGCCAATGCCGATTATGTCCGCCGGCAGTTCGGCCTTGCGGTCTCGCGCGGGCCGATCTTCGGCCTGGTCGCGCGGCTCGTGCATCAGAAGGGCGTCGACCTCGTGCTGTCGGCCGCCGACGAGATCATCAGGGACGGCGGACAGATCGTCGTCACCGGCAGCGGCGAGCCCGCGATCGAGGATGCGCTGGTGGCTGCGCACCGGCGCCGGCCCGACGCGATCGGCGTCATCATCGGCTTCAACGACGCACAGGCGCGCCGGATCTTTGCCGGCAGCGATTTCACCCTGATGCCGTCGCGCTTCGAGCCCTGCGGCCTCAGCCAGATGTATGCGCAGCGCTTCGGCTCGCTGCCGATCGGCCACCAGACCGGCGGCCTTGCGGAGACCATCGCCGACGGCGAGACCGGCTTCCTGTTCGCGCAGCCGTCGGCGGAATCCTTCCTCGGCGGCGTCAGGCGCGCCTTCGACGCCTATCGCGCCAAGGATCGCCTCAACGCCATGCGCGCCAGCGCGATGGCCAAGTCCTACAGCTGGGACCTGTCGGCCGCCTGCTACGGCGCGCTGTACCGGAGGCTCATCATGCCGCGGGCAGCAGCGTAAGGCGTCCGCCTCGCAGGCTTGTGAAGTCGCCAAGCTGGCATCCCAGCCGCTTTGTGACATTCAGCCTGCGCCGCCGACCCCATTCGTGCGATCATGTCCGCGCCCAAGGCCTTCTGCCTGGACGATCACGCAAGCATGAAATTGGCAATGACGGACTTATTGCAAAAACCCAATTGCGATGGAGGAACATCATGGACGTCAACGAGGAGCGTCTTAATTCATTCATGGGAAAGATGATCGGCGATGTCGGCGCGGCGATGAACGCCTCGCTGATGCTGCTGGGCGACAAGCTCGGGCTCTACAAGGCTCTGGCGCAGCAAGGACCGATGAATGCGGCGGCCCTGGCCAAGGCGACCGGAACAGCCGGACGTTACGTTCAGGAATGGCTCTCGGCACAGGCCGCTTCCGGTTACGTCGAGTACGATAGCGCGACCGGAAAGTTCTCGATGCTGCCCGAGCAGGCGCTTGCGCTCGCCGACGAGGAGAGCCCGGTCTTCCTCGGCGCCGTGGGAAGCCTGGTCGGCGCGACGTTTCTCGACGAGCCGAAAATTACCGATGCGTTCAAGACCGGCAAGGGCGTCGGCTGGAACAAGCGCAGCGAATGCCTGTTCTGCGGCACCGCCCGGTTCTTCCGCACCAGCTACAAGCACTATCTGGTGCAGGAATGGCTGCCGGCGCTCGAGGGCGTGGTCGACAAGCTGAAGAAGGGCGCTGTCGTCGCTGACGTCGGCTGCGGCCACGGCGTCTCGACCCGGTTGATGGCGGAAGCGTTTCCGAAGTCAACCTTCTACGGCTTCGACTATCATGATGGCTCGATCCAGACGGCACGGATGTCCGCGAAGGAGGCGGGATTGTCGGACCGCGTCCATTTCCAGACGCACTCCGCCAAGGACTTCCCAGCCAACAATTATGACTTGGTGTGCTTCTTCGATTGCCTGCACGACATGGGCGACCCGGTCGGCGCGCTCAAGCACACCCGCTCCACCCTCGCCGACGACGGCACCTGCCTGCTGATCGAGCCGTTCGCCAATGATCGGCTGGAGGACAATCTCAATCCGATCGGGCGCGTCTACTACGCGGCGTCGACGATGATCTGCACGCCGGCGTCGCTGGACCAGGAGGTCGGACTCGCGCTCGGCGCGCAGGCCGGCGAGACCCGGCTGCGCGAGGTGGCGCGTCAGGGCGGCTTCTCGCGTTTCCGCCGCGCGGCGGAAACGCCGTTCAACCTGATCCTGGAAGCCCGGCCCTAAAAGCGATACGCGATTGGACGGCGGTGTCGCACCGCCGTCCAACGCTCAGAGTGCTGACTGATCCCGCGGCAGCGCCCCGCTACCAGTCCTGTTGCGATTGCCAGTAGTACTGGCCGCCGCGCCGGCGCGGATTGGCGGGTTGAGGATTGCCATAATACGGGGAGCCGTACTGGGTCGGCGCCTGAGGATTGCCGTATTGGGGATAGCCGTACTGGGTGCCGGACTGGGGATTCCAGGTGCGCTGAGAGAAGAAGCCGAAACCGTCCCCGTCCCCGCTCGCAACCATGTCGTCGGTTTCCATCGGCCTGGTCGGCTTGCGTGTGATGAAACCGCCCTGGGGCTGGTTGCTCAGCACGGCGACGAACTCGGTGCGGTAGTTGGTCTCGGCGCTCAGCGGCTCATCCGAGATGATGATCGACGAGCGCGGCACCGCGGTCGGCGCAATCCGATCCAGCACATCCTGCGGGATGGTGACGCGGTCGAGCGCGTCCTTGGCGTTGTCGCCGTCGTCGATCGTCACCTCGGTCCAGCGCAGGCTGCCGTCGTTATTGCGGGCCATCGCGGTGAAGATATGCGTGCCGATCGGCTGGTCCGGATCGCGGATCGTCACGGGAACCTCGATGCTCGAGTCGAACACCTCGCCCCCGTCAGCCCATGGCTTGTGGGTGTTGCGCCGGACATAGAGCTTCTGCGTCGAGCGGCTGATGTAGACAGAGACCGGCTCGAGCGCGAGCTTCGCCTCGGTCGCCGCCTTCTGGGTATCGGCCTTCTTGGTCTCGGCCGCCTTGGCGGCGTCCTTTGCGGCCGCTGCGGCGTCGAGCTTCGGCTTGGCGTCGCCCTGGGCGGCCTCGAACTGCGTCGTCGCTTCCGCGGCCTTGGCGGCGGCCTTCTGCTTCAAATCCTCGGCGCGCGCCTTGGCCTGGTCGGTCTTGGCATTGGCGAGCGTCTTGTCGGCGAACGCGAGCTCGGCGTCGGCACGGGTCTTTGCCTTTTCCAGCTTGCGCAGTGACGCCGGCGTGAACAGTGCAGCTTCCTTGGTCGCGGCCACGGAGGCCTTCTTTGCCTCGTCGGCCACCTTGGCGGCATCCGCGGCTTCGCGGGACAGCGTCTCGGCACGCGCCGGAGCAGCCGCGGTGGCCTGGGCGTTCGGCACGAACAGCGCGGGGTGGGTGAAATTCTCCGGGGCCGGATCGTTCGGCGCGATGATCACCCGCATCCCGATTCGCGTCCTGTCGAACAGCTTCTCGGCGAAGTCGTAGGGCATCCGCACGCAGCCGTGCGAGGCCGCATAACCGGGCAGCGGGCCGCCATGCAGCGCGATGCCGTTCCAGGTGATGCGCTGCATGTTCGGCATCCAGGCATCGTCATAAAGCGTCGAGTGGTGGTCCTTGTCCTTCTCGATCAGCGCAAAGACGCCGGCCGGCGTCTCGCGTCCCTTGACCCCGCTCGACACCGGCGCGCGGTAGATCCAGCCGTCGGCGTCGTAGAAGGTCACCTTCTGGGCCTTGATCGACACGATCGCCATGATCGGCTCGCCCGCGGCGCGCGGCGCGGTCGCCTCGACCGTTGCCGCAGGACGCTGCTGCTTTGCCGCGGCGCCGCCGATCAATGACGCAAGTGTGACCATCGCCGCGAAGGTCACAAAGGCGGGAGGCGCCCAACGCCGCATCGCTCCGGTGATTTGCGCCGTCGTCGTTCGAATTACCATGCGATTCCTCGGTCGAAATGCCTGCCCGCGCTGCGTCGATCCCTACCAGATCACGATTTTGGATTGATTAATCCCGGGAACCATCGGCTCGTTCCAGCAGCAAATCACTCATATATGACGGCGCATGCAGGAGGAAGGGTGCGGCGGGGCGAAACCTGCCTTCCTCATGCCGTCCGCCGCGTCTCCGGCATCACCAACCAGATCATGAACAGCCCCAGCGCGGCGACGCCGGCCAGGCCCATGAAGGCGGTGCTGCTGCCGAGCTTGTCGCTGACATAGCCGGCCAGCACCGTGCTGAGCGACGCACCGATGCCGACCGCGGTTCCGACAATGCCCTGCGCCAGGTTGAAATGGCCGCTGCCGAACGCCACGTCGGCCACGATCAGCGGCACCATGACGCTGAAGATCGCCGCGGTGATGCCGTCGAAGATCTGCACCATGACCAGCAGATAGGGATCCCGCACCGTTGCGAACAACAGGCCCCGGATCACCAGCGAGGCGAAGGCAATCAGCAGCAGCGGCCGCCGGCCCCAGGCCTGGGCCTTGCGGCCGACCGACGGCGAGCACAGCGCGACGATCGCTTGCGGCACGATGATGCAGGCGGCGATCAGGACCGGCGCCCATTGGCTCGACCGTGTCGTGACGACGCCCGCCATCAGCGGCAGCATCGCGGCATTGGCGAGTTGGAACAGCATCATCGCGCCGGCAAAGATCAGGAGCGACCGCTGCCGCACCAGACCGACGATACTGGTCGCCCGTTTGTCGGGAACCTCCCGCTTCACCTCGCCATGGGCCTGCGCGATGTCGATCTCGCGCTCGCGGATCCGCGCCAGCGACAGCAACGTCGGGATCGCCAGGATGAAGGTGACAAGGAACACCGATCGGCTCGACAGGAAATAGCCGCAGGCCCCCATCAGCGCCGCGGCCGAGCCGCTGCCGAGCGAAGCGAAGCGCGCATTGCGGCCGAGCCGCTCGCCGATCGCCAGCGGCCCGACCAGGCCGAGGCTGATCGCGGCGATCGCCGGACCCAGCACGCAGCTTGCGAGCGCGTGCAGCGTTGCGGCGAGCGTCACCACCGGGAAGATCGGCCAGAGCGCGTAGGCCAGCGCGGCGGCGCCGATCGCGGCCACCGCCCAGCCCGCAACGACCCGCTCCGAGCGCGCCGCATCGACGATCGCGCCGCCGGGCACCTGGCCCAAGAGGCCGATGATGCCGCCGATCGAGAGCACGAAGCCGATCTCGACCTGGGTCCATTTCTGCGTCGTCAGGTAGACCGCGATGAACGGGCCAAAGCCGGTTTGCACGTCGGCCAGGAAGAAGATGAACCAGTCGAGCCCGCGCTGGCTTTCGCGCGACGGCATGCGCGGTTCCTCAGGACCGGGTTGATCGGAGACAATCGGCACAATTTTGGTGCCGCCGGCTGATCGCTCGCCACGACCGTCGCCAACCGTCTCGACGGAAGAGTTCGGACGCGCGACCAGCTTTAGCCCCCTAATGTTCGTAATCCCATGGATGAAGATTGCCGGCCGCGCCAAGCACGATCAGCGGCGTATCTTCCTTATATTCAGGCGCAGCGCTCACCTGCTGCTTGTTCAGGTCCAGCGTGATGCTGTCGCTCTTGCTGGAAACGCCGGCGAAACGCAGTGCGTTCCAGTCGACCACGATCTTCCGGCTGCCGACGCCGAGGAAGCCGCCGAAATCGATCACCGCGGCGCGAACCTTGCCGTCGCGGTCGACGATGACGTCGACGATGCGGCCCATGTCCTCATTGGCGGAACTGCGCACGTCGCGCCCGAGAATGCCGTGCGCATCGCGCGCGCCGATCACGGTCACCGAGGGCGGCGGCGACTGTTCCTTTGACGGTTCCTTGGCCTGCTCCTTCGGTGCAGCGGCTGCTGGCGGCGCGGGCGTTGCTGACGGCGCCTGAGCCGCTGGCGACTTGCCTTCGTCGTCGGCCGCGCGGACACCCGCGCATGCCAGCAGCGCCGCTCCAACCAGCATCACCATGATCCTCGGACGCATACTACTCTCCCCACGATTTTCCGGTGCACGCGTGCCGTGCGACGACGCTCAATGCGTCAGCACGATCGACACCTGGATCTGGCCGCGCGTGCGCAACACTTCGAGTGACACCTCGCCGCCGTGGCGGCGCAGCCGCAAATCGACGCTCGACGCGCCGAGCCTGAGGTCGCGCAGCACCACGTCGTTGAGAAATTCCGGCAGCCGCGGGTCGCGTAAGCGGATCTCGCCGCGCGCGGTATCGAACTCCAGCCCGAGCGCGGCCTCCAGCAGCGTGAACGGCGTCGCGCTCGCCCAGGCCTGCGGCGCGCAGGCCACCGGATAGAGCACCGGGCCGCGCCGGCGCTCGCGGCGGAAGCCGCAGAACAACTCGGGCAACCGCCGCAGCTCCATATAGCTCGCGGCATCGAACAGCCCCTTGAACAGATGCGCGACCGAATGTTTCAGGCCGTAGCGGGCGAAGCCGAGCGCGATCAGCGCATTGTCGTGCGGCCAGATCGAACCGTCGTGATAGGACATCGGATTGTAGCGCGCCTCGCCCGCGGCGACAGTGCGGATGCCCCAGCCGGAGAAGAATTTCTGGCTCATCAGGTCGGCGGCAACCCGTCGCGCGCGGTCTTCGCGCACCATGCCGGAAAACAAGATCTGTCCGGCATTCGACGTGCGCACCTTGCACGGCCGCTTGGCGCCGTCGAGCGCGAGCGCATAGGTGCCGAGCTCCTCGCACCAGAACGCCGCCTCGAACCGCTCGCGCAGCCGCTCGGCCTCCGCATCGAGCCTCAAAGCCTTGTCGGCGAAGCCAAGCCGCCGCGCCGCTTGCGCGGCAAGCTGCTTGCCGGCGAACACATAGCCCTGGACTTCCGCCAGCGCGATATTGCCCTCGGCCAGCGTGCCGTCGGCGTGGAAGATGGCGTCGAAGGAATCCTTCCAGCCTTGATTGCGTAGCCCCTCCTCGGTGGCGCGCTGGTACTCGATAAAACCGTCGCGATCGGGATCACCCGGGCCGTCGATCCATTGCAACCCGGCCTCCACCGCCGGCCACAGCTCGCGCAACGTCTCCACGTCGCCGGTACGCTCCAGATAGAGCCCGGCGAGCAGCACGAACAGTGGGGTCGAATCGACGCTGCCGTAGTAATGCGCGAACGGCACCTCGCGCAGCGCCGCCATCTCGCCGCCGCGCATCTCGTGCAGGATCTTGCCCGGTGCCGCATCGGACAGCGGGTCGACCGCCTTGGCCTGGAACAGCGCGAGCCGCTTCAGCACGCCCTTGGCGATCCGCGGATCGACCCACAGCATTTGCAGCGCGGTGATCAGCCCGTCGCGGCCGAACGTCGTCGAATACCAGGGAATGCCGGCATAGGGATAACGGCCCTGCGGCGTCTCCGTCATCAGCATGTTGAGGTCGGCCATCGCCTGGCACAGCACCTCATTGAAGATGTTGTTCGATGTCTCGATGCTGGCCGCGCCGGCCGTCGAATTTCGCATCTCGCGGCGATGCGCCAAGAGCCCGCGGAAGAACGGCACCGGCTTCTGCATGATCGGCTTGTTGCAGGACACCGCGACGAACAGCGAGGTGACCTGCCCCGGCTCGAGGTCGAAATGGTAGGTCGCGGTGTTGACCGACAGCCGCGTCGGCCGCGGATCGAAATGCAGCGCGGTGATCCGGGTCTGCTCGTCGAGGCCGCAATATTCCAGCACGACGTCGGTCGGGCCGAGCAGCTTGCTCGAGCCGATGCCACGCCGCGGCCGCCGCTCGCCGCGCACCTCGAACAGGTCGGCGAAATCATTGTCGAACAGCAGCGTGAGATCGAAGCTCGCGGCAAGATCGCCGTGGTTCTGCAAGCCGATGCGCTGATAGGCGGTGCCGCGCCACAGGAAGATCGAGCGCACGATGTGCAGCGTGTCCTTCTGCAAGGTCAGCCGGCCGTCGCGATAGACGTCGGAATTGGTGAGATCGACCGTCAGTGCCGAATTGTCGTCGCGCATGTTGGAGCCGAGCAGCAGCGGCTGCACGTCCTCCAGCACCATTTCCAGCCGCGCGAGATAGCGCGTGTCGGCGTTGAACAGGCCGTCGGGGCCACCCGCCGAAGCGCCGATGTCGCCGTGGCTGTCGAGCACGATGAAGGTGTCGTCATGCTTGAGCGAGCGCCGCGGCCGTGCCGCGGGCCCGGTCATCGGAATGTAGAACGGCGATTCGGCGACGAGCTCAGTGATGCGAGCAGTGATGATCTGCGTAACGACGTCAGCTGCCATCTGAACCTCTGGCGACTTTGCTTGGCCCGACTCTCGGCCTGACTGTTGGCTCGAATCTCGGCTCGAACGAACGCACCGGAACGCAAGAACGCGCTTGATGACGCGGGTCAGGCCGCGCTGGTGGAGAGGCGGCCCATCTCGCGCGCGACCAGGTCGCGGTAGGGACCCCTTCCCTTCACGAGGATATCGGGCGGACCGTCCTCGACGATCCGGCCACCCTGCAGCACGAGCACGCGGTCGAAGCTGCGCAGCGTCGCGAGGCGGTGCGCGATCGCCACCACCGTACGCCCGCGCATCAGGCGCGACAACGCCTCGCGGATCGCCTCCTCGGAGTCGGCATCGAGCGCCGCAGTGGCCTCGTCGAGCAGCAGGATCGGCGCGTCCTTCAGGAAGGCGCGCGCGATCGCAATCCGCTGGCGCTGGCCGCCCGAGACCTTGACGCCGCGATCGCCGACGATGGTGTTCATGCCCTCGGGCAAGGTCTCGATGAAGTCGCAGCGCGCCGCGATCGCCGCCCGCCGCACCTCGTCGTCGGTGGCGTCCGGCCGGCCGTAGCGGATGTTCTCCAGGATCGAGCGGTGGAACAACGAGATGTCCTGCGGCACCACCGAGATCGCCGCGCGCAGGCTCTGCTGGGTGACGCGCGAGATGTCCTGGCCGTCGACCGTGATGGCGCCCTGCTCGACATCGTAGAAGCGCTGCAGAAGGGTAAACAGTGTTGACTTGCCGCCACCGGACTGCCCGACCAGGCCGACCCGCTGGCCGGGCTGGATCCGCAGGCTGAAGCGCTCGAACACCTGCAACCCGCCGGGATAGCGGAACGAGAGGTTGTTGAAGGCGATCGCCGCACCGCTCTTCACCAGCACCTCGGCTTCCGGATGGTCCTTCAGCTCATGCGGCTGCAACAGCGTCGCCAGGGCCTCGGTCAGACGGGCGACATGCTGGGTGACGTCGACCAGCGCAACGGCGAGATCGCGGGTGGCGCTGAGGATCGAGATGCCGAGGGTGCAGACCAGCACGACGTCGCCGGTGGTCGCCGCGCCCTGCTGCCAGAGATTGAGCGCCCAGGCCAGCATCGCGATCGTCAGAATGACGGTCACGCCGGCGTGAACGAGACGGAGCTTTTCGAGATAGCGCAGGGAGCGGCCGCGCGCCACGAGTTCCCGATTGACCGTCGCATCGAAGCGATCGTGCTCGTAGCCGAGGCCGCAGAATGCGCGCACCAGCGGCAGGTTGTTGATGACGTCGACCATTTCGCCGTCGACAGCAGCGGCCCTGTTGGCAAAGTCGTCATGCAGCGGCCGGCCGGCGGCGGCCATGCGGAACATCGCTACCACCATGGTTCCCGCGATCAGGATCAGCACTGCTGACATTGTCACGCTGACGGTTCCAACCAGGGTGATCGCCGCGAAGGTCGCGATGCAAGGCGGCAACACGTTCCATACGAACATGTTCTCGACGGTGTAGACCGCGTTCGACGTTGCCGTGATCCGGCTGGTCAGCATGCCCGGCAGCCGGTCAGTGAAATAGCTCGGCGCATGGCCGGTGAGATGCCGGAACATGTCGCGGCGAAGGTCGCCGCTGACGCTCACGAAAGTGTAGCTCGCGGTCCAGCTCGCGATCCGCCACAAGAAGTTGTCGGCTGCGATCAGCGACATGAGCAGAGCGAATGCCAGCCATACGCCATTCGCGGCCGACGGCCCTGCCGACAATGCGTCGACCAGATTCTTCACGCCGTATTGCGTGCCTACCGAACAGGCAACCGCCGCGACGACGGCCGACAAGATCACAACATGCGACGGAAGCCGCCGGCGCAGATAGCGCAGCACAAAGGGGAACGGGCGATGCGCGTATCCTGACAGATGGTCCATGACGTCCTGCAAAGCTGTTGAAGGTGAACGAGAAAATTTTAGTCGAAACTCTCGTGCACGATGACGTGAAGGGCGGCGGTGGGATTGCTCGATGCAGCCATCACTGCGCGACAATTTTGCAACGCTGGCGTCGGCAAAAACGTGTTGGAGCGAGATGGCATCAGCAAGACCACAGTGTGATGGAAGAAAGAAGCGGCAGATCTCCTACACCTAAGGAACCTCGCACGTGCGAGAACGTTCCCGTCTTTGGCATGTCGCTGCCATCAGAGGGCTGAGGGCTCATCCACATTACAAACATGGAGACGGAGAAATGCGCATCGCGCAGGTTGCCCCGCTGACGGAGGCTGTTCCCCCCAAGCTCTACGGCGGCACCGAACGGGTCGTGCACTGGCTGACCGAAGAACTTGTAACACTTGGACATGACGTGACGTTGTTCGCCAGCGGCGACTCCCAGACCTCCGCGAAGCTCGACGCGACCTGGCCGAAGGCACTGCGCCTCGACGGCTCCGTCCGCGACCCCAATGCGCTGCACATGGTGATGCTGGAGCGCGTGCGGCAGAAAGCCGACGACGACGAATTCGACTTCCTGCATTTCCATCTCGACTATTACCCGTGGTCGCTGTTCGCGCGGCAGCCGACGCCGTTCGTGACCACACTGCACGGACGGCTCGACCTGCCGGAGCACCAACCCGTCTTCAACACCTTCTCCAAGATCCCGGTGATCTCGATCTCCAATGCCCAGCGGCGGCCGGTGCCGCAGGCGCACTGGGTGCGCACCATCCATCACGGCCTGCCGGAGAATTTGCTGACGCCGCAACCGGCCAAGCAATCCTATCTCGCCGTGCTCGGGCGCATCGCGCCGGAGAAAGGCGTCGATCGCGCGATCAAGATCGCGATCCGCTGCGGCATTCCGCTGAAGATCGCAGCCAAGGTCGATCGCGCCGACCAGGAATATTACGACGAGTTGATCAAGCCGCTGATCACCAGCAACCCGCTGGTCGAGTTCATCGGCGAGATCAGCGACCGCGAGAAGCCGGATTTTCTCAGCGGCGCGATCGGGCTGCTGGTTCCCATCGACTGGCCGGAGCCGTTCGGCCTCGTGATGATCGAAGCGATGGCCTGCGGCACGCCCGTGATTGCGTATAACCGCGGTTCGGTGCCGGAGATCATCGAGGACGGCTTGACCGGCTTCATCGTCGAGGACGAGATCAGCGCGGTCGCTTCCGTGGGCCGGCTCTCAACGCTCAACCGCGATGCGATCCGCAAACAGTTCGAGACCCGCTTCACCGCGCGCCGCATGGCGCTCGACTATCTCGCCGCCTATCGCAGCCTGATGGAAGCCAAGCCGCGCTTCAAGCTGGTGGCGAGCGCGGAATAGCCGTTGCAGCGGCCGATCGAATGATCCGGCGGGCCGGCCGGCACCCTCTGTGCCGGTCCGTCGGTCATTCGATTGTCAATAATACCGCCGCATCCGCCGGCAACTCCCACGCAGCGAAGCGGTTCACATGCGCGCGTCGCGCGATTGCTGCGACGCACCAGTCGCAATGCGTTTCCCGTGAGCTCGGCTGATATCGCCTTTGCGATTGCCGAATTACGTGCTCTTATGCTCCCCGCGCAAGCAAAAAATAATAAGCGAGCGGACGGAGCAACCGAGCCGCAGTCGCACAGGGGGAACGCCATGACAGGGGACCGCAAGCCGTCGGCCATTAATAATGCCGCGCCGACCAAAGCCTCACGGACAAAGCTGAACCGCCGCAAATTCCTGGTCAAAACCGGCGGGGTGCTCGCGGCCGGCGCATTCGGCGCCGTCCCGCTGCGCGGCTGGGCCGCGGACCCGATCAATATCGGCGCACTCTATCCGAGCACCGGCAGCATGGCGCAGATCGGCGTCGGCTGCGTTGCAGCAGCGAAGCTCGCCGTCGACATGGTCAACGAGGCCGGCGGCATCAAGTCGCTCGGCGGCGCCAAGCTCAACCTCATCGTCTCCGACGTACAGAGCGACACCACGGTGACGCGCACCGAGACCGACCGGCTCATCACCGGCAACAAGCTGTCGGCGATCCATGGCTGCTATGCCAGCGCGCTGACCCTGATCGCGAGCGAAGTCTGCGAGCGCGCCAAGGTTCCGATCATCACAGGATCGAGCTCCGACCAGCTCAACAAGGGACGCACCTACACGTTCACGCCGTTCGCGCGCGCCTCGCAATTCGCCAAGGCGCAGTTGCAGATGGCCAAGCTGGTCAGCGACCAGGCCAAGGTCGCCGTCATCTTCGAGAACACCGCATTCGGCACCTCGACCTCGAACGGGCTGAAGGAGCTGGCGCCGGGCGAAGGCGTCGAGATCGTGATGTTCGAGCCTTACTCGGCCGGCTTCACCGATGCGAGCCCGCTGATCAACAAGGTCAAGGCCTCCGGCGCCAATGCACTATTCTCGCTGTCCTATCTCAACGACCTCATCCTGATCGTGCGCACCGTGAAGCAGGTCGGGCTCAACATCGCGATCAATGGCGGCTCGGGCGGCTTCGTGATGCCGGACTTCTACAAGAATGTCGGCAAGGCCGCCGAAGGCCTGCAGGGCGTCGCGCACTGGAACCACGACGTCAACGACGATGCACAAAAGGTCAACGCCGAGTTCAAGAAGCGCACCGGCGAGTTCGCGTTCGAATATGCCGGCGGCCTGGTCGCGCAGACCTTCATGCTGGTCGATGCGCTGGAGCGTGCCGCCTCCGCCGATCCCAAGAAGGTGCGCGAGGCGCTCTCGACGCTCGACGTTTCCTCGGGCTTTGCGGCGATGGCGCCCGGCGGCAAGGTGAAGTTCGGCCCCGACGGCAAGAACGTCTATGGCCGTCCGGTCGGCGTGCAGTGGCAGAATGCCGATCTTGCCAGCATCTTCCCCAAGGAAGACGCCCGCGCCCCGCTGATGAAGACCTGAACCGCGGTCGCATCGCATGTGGGAGACACTGGCCCAGGCTGTCATCAACGGCCTGCTCATCGGCGGCATCTACGCGCTGGTCAGCATCGGCGTCACGCTGATCTTCGGCGTGGTCAAGATCGTCAATTTCGCTCAGGGCGAGTTCGTGATGATCGGGATGTATATCTCGTTCTTCCTCGCCACCCAGTTCGGCATCGATCCGCTGGTCTCGCTGGTCGTCTCGATGCCGGTGCTGTTCCTCGCCGGCGTCCTGATCCAGCACTTCCTGATCCGCAGGGTGCTTGGGCCGAACGACATGCCGCAGATCTTCCTGACCTTCGCGCTGTCGCTATTGCTGCTCAATCTCTCGCTGATGCTGTTCAGCGCCAATTACCGCACCGTCCACACCTCCTATTCGGATGAAGCGTGGCACCTCGGCGGGCTGTACATCCCGGTGGCGAAGCTGATCGCCTTCGCGGTCGCGATGGCGCTCAGCGGGCTGCTCTGGGTGTTCCTGCACACCACCGATCTCGGTCGTGCTATGCGCGCGGCATCGCAGAACCGCGACGTCGCGATGCTGATGGGGATCAATCCCAACCGCGTGTTCGCGGTCGCGTTCGGCACCGCGCTGGCGCTCGCGGGTGCTGCCGGCTCGCTCTTGATGCCGTTCTATTCCGCCTATCCGTTCGTCGGCCAGGTGTTCGTGCTGATGGCATTCGTCGCGGTCGTGATGGGCACGCTCGGCAATGTGATGGGCGCGCTGGTCGCGAGCCTGATGATGGGCGTGGCGGAATCACTCGGCATCCAGTTCGTCGGCGCCGATTCCGGCCTGATCGTGGTGTTTGCGCTGCTGCTGCTGACGCTCGCCTTCAGGCCGAGCGGGCTCGGCGCCAGGAGGGGCCGCTGATGCAGACCTCCGGCAACATGAAATGGCTGTGGCTGGCGATCGGGGCCGTGGTCATGCTGGCCCTGCCCCAGCTCGTCACCTCGTCGTTTGCGATCGACATTCTCATCCGCATTCTGCTGTTCTCCTTCATCGGGGTCGCCTGGAACCTGATGGGCGGCTACGCCAAGCAGCTCTCGCTCGGGCACGCCGCCTATTTCGGGCTCGGCGCCTACACCTCGACCATCATGCAGGTGAATTACGGCATCTCGCCCTGGATCGGGATGATCGCGGGCGGCGTGGTCGCGATGCTGGCGAGCCTGCCGATCGGCTGGCTGTGCTTCCGCCTGCGCGGCCCCTATTTCACCATCGCCACCATCGCGACCGCGCAGGTGCTGATGCTGATCTTCCTGAAATTCCGCGACTTCGCCTGGGGCGCCGAAGGCACCACGATCCCGAACCTCGGCAGCGCGCCGCTGATGATGCAGTTCGAGGAGAAGTCGTCGTACTACTACGTCGTGCTCGGCCTGCTCGTGGTCGGCCTCTGGATCACCCACCGAATCGAGAAATCCTGGATCGGCTACTACCTCGTCGCGATCGGCGAGGATGAGGATGCGGCTGAGGCGATCGGGGTCAACGCGCCGAAGGTCAAGCGCGACATCTACATGATCAGCGCGTTCCTCACCGCGCTCGCCGGCACCTTCTACACCCAGTACATCTACTTCATCGATCCCGCGACCGCGTTCAGCTTCAGTGTCTCGATCGAGGCGGCGCTGGTCTCGATAGTCGGCGGCATCGGCACGCTGTGGGGCCCGGTGATCGGCACCGTGCTGCTGGAGACAACTTCCGCGCTGCTGCAAAGCTGGCTCGGTAGTTCGGTCGGCGGCATCCAGCTCACGGTCTACAGTCTGATCCTGATGGCTGTGATCCTGTGGCGGCCGACCGGGCTGATCGGGTTCGCGACCGACGTCTATCACCGCATCATCCGGCGCAAGCCGGCGCGCGCCTGAGGTTGCGATGGCAGGAGCACTGGTCATCAAGGGTCTCAGCAAGCGTTTCGGCGGCCTACGCGCGGTGCAGGACGTCAGCTTCACGGTGCAGGAGAACGAGACGGTCGCGCTGATCGGGCCGAACGGCGCCGGCAAGACCACGAGCTTTCATCTGATCACGGGATTTCATCGCCCGGACTGCGGATCGGTGCTCGCCTTCGGTCACGAGGTCGTGGGCCTCAGGCCGCACGATGTCTGCGCGCTCGGCATGGCGCGCACCTTCCAGGTGGCAAAGCCGTTCGGCGCGATGACGGTGCTCGCCAATGTGATGACCGGCGCCTTCCTGCGCGACCGTCATGTCGCTGCCGCCCGCGACAAGGCGCTTGAAGCAATCGAATTCGTCGGCCTCGGCGCCAGGGAGCAGACGCCGGCCAAGGACCTCACCACCATCGACCAGCGCCGGCTCGAGATGGCCCGCGCGCTGGCGACGCAACCGAGAATCCTGCTGCTCGACGAGGTGATGGCTGGCCTCAACCCGGCCGAGATCGACCAGGCGGTGGCGCTGGTGAAAAAGCTCTCCGCCCGCGGCCTGACCATCGTGATCGTCGAGCATGTGATGCGCGCGATCATGGCGGTAGCCCGTCACATCGTGGTGCTCGACCACGGCCAGAAGATCGCCGAAGGTGCGCCAAAGGAGATCGTGGAGAACCCGGAAGTGATCCGCGCCTATCTCGGCTCCTACGTGCATCCGCCGGCGCCGGGAGACGCCCATGCTTGAGCTCTCCCGCGTCAGCGCCAGCTACGGCTCGGTCCCCGCCATCACCGACGTCAGCATCTCGATTGGCGAGGGCGAGGCTGTCGGCCTGTTAGGGGCCAACGGAGCCGGCAAGAGCACGACGCTGCGTGCGGTCTCCGGGCTCGTCAAGCTGTTCGCCGGCAAGGTCAGCTTCGACGGCGTCGACCTCGCGACGCTGCCGCCCTACCGCATCCCCGAGCTCGGCATCGCGCACGTCCCGGAAGGCCGTCAGGTGTTTCCGGAAATGACCGTGCAGGAGAATCTCGAGATCGGCGCCTATACGCCGAAGGCCAAGGCGGACCGCGCGCGCACGATGGAGTTGGTCTACAGCATCTTCCCGCGGCTCGCCGACCGCAGGAAGCAACTCGCCGGCACCATGAGCGGCGGCGAGCAGCAGATGGTCGCAGTCGGTCGCGGCCTGATGCTGAAGCCCCGCCTGCTGATGCTGGACGAGCCCTCGCTGGGCCTCGCCCCCGTGATGACCGACGTCACCTTCGAGAAGATCGGCGAGATCCACAAGATGGGCACCGCGATCCTCCTGGTGGAGCAGAATGTCAGCCGCGCGCTGTCGCTGGTGCAGCGCGCCTATGTGCTGGAAAGCGGCAATGTGATCATGCAGGGGTCAAGCGCAGAACTTGCCGACAACAAGCAGGTGCAGGCGGCGTATCTCGGGATTTGAGTGCGCCCCATCAACCCGTCATCCTGAGGTGCGAGCGGAGCGAGCCTCGAAGGATGAATCGGCCACCAGCGGGGCCGTCGACCCTTCGAGACGCCACTACGCGGCTCCTCAGGGTGACGGTCGACGTTTTAAGTACGCGGCTCTAGCTCACCACCGTCCGCTTCGGCTCGACGATCTCGAACATCCGCGGGAATTCGTCCATCAGCATCATCAATTCACCGAGCCGCAGCGGCTCGCCTGATACCTTGACCTTGCCGGCGCCGACGGCCTCCGGGAAGGTGGTCAGCTTGGCGATCACCTCGTCGAGCACGCTGCGCGCCAGCGTGAAGCTGGCGTGCGCGTCGCTCGCCTGCGCCCCCTTGACGTAAGTCAGGGCCGAATTCTCGAGGTTGAGGACGAAGCTCTCGCCCGTATCGGTAAAATTCCAGTTCAGCACGATGCGCTTGCCCTCGGCCTTGGGGCCGTTGAGGCGGACGCCGAGCACGTCCCAGAGCTGCTCGGTGCGGAGCGCAGCCAGCGTCTCGCGCGGCATCGGCGAGCGCGGCGGCGTCTTCGGCATGCCCTGCCGCAACTCCTGGGCACCGAACAGATAGGCGTTGCGCCAGGTCGAGCTCTCGGCGGCGTAGCCGAGTTGCTCGAACGTGTCGGCCAGCAACGCACGCGCCGCCTGGTTGTCGGGCTCGGCGAACACGAGATGGCTGACGGCCTGCGCGACGAAGCGGAATTCACCCTTGGCGAAATCCGCGGCAGCGCGTTTCAGGATGGCATCAGCGCCGCCCATATATTCGACATACTTCTTGCCGGCCTCGACCGGCGGCAAGGCATCGAGATTGACCGGATTGGCGTCGTACCAGCCGAGATACTTCTGGTAGATCGCCTTCACATTGTGCCTGATGTGGCCGTAATAGCCGCGGCCGTGCCAGGCGCCCTCTAAGCTCTGCGGCAGCCTGATGGTCTCGGCGATCTCGGCCGCATTGAGCCCGTGGTTCATCAGCCGGATGGTCTGGTCATGCGCGTATTTGTAGAGGTCGCGCTGCTGGCGGATCATGGTGTCGATCCGCTCCCGCCCCCACACCGGCCAATGATGCTGGCCGCACATCGCCTCGGCCTTGCCGCCCCACATCTGAAGCGCCTCGCCGAGATATTTCGACCAGGCCAGCGCATCGCGTACATCGGCGCCTCGGAACGGCAGCAAATTGTGGAAATTGTGCGTGCAGTTCTCCGCGAGGTTCAGCAGCTTGTAGCGCGGAATGAAGAAATGCATCTCCGCCGGCGCTTCGCTGTTCGGCGCCATCTGGAATTCGAACTCGACGCCGTCGATGATGCGCTTGTCGCCGGTCGCGATGATCAGATCGGTCGGCCGCAGCAGCGCCACGCCGCCCGCCGCCATGGTCTTGCCGAGGCCGCAATCGACCTGGCCGCGCACGCCCTTGGCGAGGAACGGTCCGAACTGGTATTGCGCGCGGCGCAGCATCGCCGGCCCCGCGATGATGTTTTCGGAGACCGCGTGCTCCATGAAGAAGTTCGGCGCGATGATTGGCACGCCCGCCGCCAGCATGGCGTCGTCGAGCACGCCGCGCGCGCCGCCCCAATGATCGGTGTGGGTATGGGTGAAGATCACTGCGGCGACCGGCCGCTTGCCGCGATGCTGGAAGTACAATTCCATCGCGGCGCGCGCGCCCTCGATCGAGGTCAGGGTGTCGACCACGATGACACCCTTATCGCCCTCGATCAGCGTCATGTTGGCGATGTCGAGCCCGCGCACCTGGTAGACGCCCGGCACCACCTCGAACAGGCCGTGATGCATGTTGAGCCGCGACTGTCGCCACAGGCTCGGATCGACGGTCGCGGGCGCTTTCTCCTCGGACAGGAAGCCGTATGGCTCGAGGCTCCAGACCACCCTGCCCTGGGCCGAGGTGACGCGCGCGTTCTCGATGGTGCCGAGAAAGCCGCGCGCGGCGTCGTCGAAATCCCTGGTGTCGGCGAACGGCAGCGCCTTCAGCGTTGCCTCGTGCTGCGCGATGACCGGCGCGGATGCCGCCTTCGGAAGTTCGTGCGACGTCTCACCTGCGGTTGTCTGGGTCATTACTCAAGCACTCCCTCGTTTGGCGAAGATCAGTCCCGATCGCGCATCCCTCAGCGGAATTGCACGCCTTCGAACTGGCCGCTGCGGCGCCAGCCGTCGATGTATTTGAAGTAGGCCAACGCGCCCGCCGGATAGCCGACATTGAGCTTGGCGGCAGGCCCGGGCTCGCGGCCCTCATTGTTGTAATAACCTGGCGTGCAATCGGGCCCGCCGATCATTCGGCCGACCGCGGTCAGCAGCAGCTCGACCCAGCGATCCTCGGCGTCCTTGCTGACTTCGATCTCCTTGAAGCCGTTGTCCTGCGCGTGAGCGACTATCAAGGCGATGGTCCGCGCCGCTTCCGTCAAATTGTGCGGCACGTTGGAAATGAGGTTGGCGCCCTGCGTCGGCTGCACGAAGAACACGTTGGGGAAGCCGTGCACGTGGATACCGTGCTTGGTGCGCATACCCTTGGCCCAATGCGCCGACAGCTTGATGCCGTCGCGGCCGGTCAGATCGAAGCCCGCACGCCTGCGATATTCGGTCCCGACCTCGAAGCCCGATGCGTAGATGATGCAGTCGAGCTCGTATTCCTTGCCCGCGACGACGATCCCGTTCTCGGTGATCTCTTCGACGCCCTTGCCATCGGTATCGACCAGATGCGTGCCGGGCGTGTTGAACGCCTGAAGATAGGCGTCGTGGAAGCACGGCCGCTTGCAGAGCTGGCCGTACCAGGCTTTCAGATTCCTGGCCGTCTCGGCATCACCGACGATGCTGTCGACCCGGTTGCGGATCTCCTCCATCTTCTCGAAGTCGGAATCCTCGAACACCGCCCGCATGTTTTCCACGGTCCGCTGCTCACGCGGCAGCAGCATCACCTTGGCGCGAATCCGCTTCGACAGATCGGTCCAGCCGTCCTGAACCAGGTCTTCCTCGGCCGATCCGCCGGCCTGGTTGGCGGTGAAATTCTCCAGCCAGCGCTGTTGCCAGCCCGGCGTTGCGATATCGGCGAACCAGTCGGGATCGATCGGTCCATTGCCGCGCACGTCGACCGACGACGGCGTACGCTGGAACACGTAGAGCTCCTTGCAGGCGCGCGCGAGGTGCGGAATGCATTGCACCGACGTTGCACCGGTGCCGATGATGCCGACGCGCTTGTCGGCAAGCTTGCCCATCGGCGCGCCCCGGGGATCGCCGCCGGTATAGTCGTAATCCCAGCGGCTGGTATGGAACGAGTGGCCCTTGAAGCGTTCGATGCCGGGAATGCCGGGCAGCTTCGGCACATGCAGCGGGCCCGTGCCGATGCCGATATATTGCGCGGTGAAGGCGTCGCCCCTGGTGGTGCGGACGATCCAGCGCGATTGCGCCGCGTCCCAATCGAGGCTCGTCACCTCGGTGTGAAACAGCGCGTTGTCGTAGAGATTGAACTGCCGGCCGATGCGCTGGCAGTGCGCCAGGATTTCGGGCGCATGCGCGTATTTCTCCGTCGGCATGTGGCTGGTCTCTTCGAGCAGCGGCATATAGACCATCGACGCCGTGTCGCACTGCGCGCCGGGATACCGGTTCCAGTACCAGGTGCCGCCGAAATCGCCGCCCTTCTCGACAATGCGGACATCCTTGACCCCGGCCTCGGTCAGCCGGGTCGCGGTGGCGAGCCCGGCAAAGCCACCGCCGATGAAGGCGAAGGTGACGTGATCGGTCTTCGGCGCGCGCTCCACCACCGGCGTGTAGGGATCCTCGAGATAATGCGCGAGCTGGTCCTTGATCTGGAGATACTGGTCGTTGCCGTCAGGACGCAGCCGCTTGTTGCGCTCCTCTTGATATTTCAGGCGCAGCCGCTCCTTGTCGATCGCGGCGGGCTTTGCGTCTCGGGCTTGCTCGGTCATCGTCATCGGAAGGGCGCCTCGTTTCAGGAAAGTCTAGTGGACACTGTAGCGCCGCTCAGGCGGGATGTGCAGCAAGATAGGGCGAATTGGCGATCGACCATTCCGGCATCGGCTCCATCCGGAAGATCTGCCGCAGATGCACCTCGTCGGGTCCGTCGCCGATCCGGAGCAGCCGTCCCCACGCCAGCGCCTGATGGATCGGCGTATCGTCCGAGCCGCCCATCGCGCCGAACACCTGCATCGCGCGGTCGGCGATCTTCTGCAGCATTGCGGGCACCGCAACTTTGATCAGCGAGACGTCGCGCCAGGCGCCGTGATGGCCGGCCTGATCGAGCCGCCAGGCGCAGCGATACGCGAGCAGCCGTGCCTGCTCCAGCTCGACGCGGGCTTCGGCGATCCAGCGCTGCACGGTATCGTACTGGATCACGGTGCGCCCGAATGCGCCGCGCTCCGCGGCGCGCGCCATCATCAGCTCGATCAGGAGCTCGCAGAGCCCGACCGAGCGCATGCAATGATGGATGCGCGCCGGTCCGAGCCGGATCTGCGCAACCTTGAAACCCTCGCCCTCGGCACCGAGCAGATTCTCCACCGGCACCCGCACATTGTCGAACACCAGTTCACCAATCGGCGCGACATGGTCCTCGCAGCCCATCCAGCGCAGTCGTCGCACCAGCCGCACGCCGGGCGCATCCATCGGCACGATGATGCAGGAATGCCGGCTGGTGCGCTCGGCGCCGGCATCGGTGACGCCCATCACGATCAGGAAGCTGCAGCGCGGATGCGCCGCGCCGGTGATGAACCATTTGCGGCCGCTGATGATGTAATGGTCGCCGTCGCGCACCATCCGCGTTGCGATGTTGGTGGCGTCGGACGAGGCCACATCGGGCTCGGTCATGCCGAAGGCGGAGCGCGTCTCGGCGTTGAGCAGCGGCGCCAGCCAGCGCTTCTTCTGCGCTGGCGTTGCGCAGGCCTGCAACGCGATCATGTTCGGCACGTCGGGCGCCTGGCAGTTGAACACCTCCGGCGCCCAGAACAACCGCCCCATGATCTCCGCCAACGGCGCGTAGTCGAGATTGGAGAGGCGCGTGCCCGGTTCATCGTCTGCCAGTTCGGGCAGACCGAGATTCCACAGGCCCGCCGCGCGCGCCTGTTGTTGCAGCTCGGCCATGAAGGGCGGCGTGTCGCTGTGCGCGCGGACGTGGTCGAGCCAGGTGCGATGGCGCGGCAGCACCGCTCGCTCGAAGAAGGCCAACAGATCTTTCCGCCACCGCTCCGACCGTTCGGACAGATCGAAATCCATGCCGCCTCCCGTATTTTGGGCGCGAGATAACCCTATATCGAAACGATTTGCAAATTCATTTCGATATATTGACATTTATGGCCATTTGAGACCATTATTTCGTATGGCGGCATTGTCCACTCTCGAATCTCAGGCGGATCCCTCCTTTGCGACCACCCTGGCGCACGGGCTCGATCTGTTGGCGGCCTTCCGCAACCACGCCGGCCCGCTCTCGAATGCGGAGCTTGCCGAACACACCGGCCTGTCGCGGCCGACCGTTTCGCGCCTGAGCTACACGCTGGAGCAGCTCGGCTATCTCAGGCGCGACGCCAAGGGCCGCTTCGTGCTCGGGCTCGGCGTGCTTGCCGCCGCCTATCCGGTGCTATCGTCGCTCAAGGTCCGCCAGCTCGCGCGTCCGCTGATGCGTGACTTCGCCGCCTATACCGGTGGCACGGTATCGATCGCGATGCCGTTCGGGCTCGACTTCATCTATGTCGAAACACTGCGCACCACGGACGCCGTGCCGCACGTGCCTGACGTTGGCTTTGTCTCTTCGCTGGCGCCGACCGCGGTCGGGCGCGCGCTGCTGTCGCTGTTCACCAAGGACGAACGCGACGCCTATGTCGCGCGCGTGAAGGCCGAGCGCCCCGAGGAGCTCGACTACGTCGAACGGCGCACGCTGCCGGACATCGAGCTCTGCAACGAGCGCGGCTTCGCAGTCTCGCTCGGCGAATGGCGTCGCGAGATTTTTGGCGTCGCCGCCCCGCTGTACCGCACGCCCGCCGGCGAGTGCCTGTCGGTCAATTGCGGCATCCCCTCGTTCCGCTTCAGCGCCGAGCAGATCGAGCGCGAATGCGGGCCGCGTATCCTCGGGCTCGCCCGCAGCATCCGTTCGCTGGTGGCCGACAACTAGACCACGCATCGCACGAACGATGCGGGAGACATCGGGAGGGAGAGATGCGCGGCATTGCAACCGCCACGGCCTTGCTTGCGGCCGCAATCACGGCGCTGTCCGGCGGCGTTGCTGTTCGGGCGCAGGACAATTATCCGAGCCGGCCGATCCACATCATCGTGCCCTACCCTGCCGGCGGCATCGTCGACATCGTCGCGCGCGCCGTGACCGAGCAGGTCGGCCGCGACTGGAAGCAGACCGTCGTGGTGGAGGCACGGCCCGGCGGCAACAGCAATATCGGCACATCAGCCGTCGCACGCAGCGAGCCGGATGGTTACACCTGGGTCGTCACCGGCCCCGCGCTGCTCGTCAACCCGGATCTCTACAAGGACGCCGGCTGGAACGCGGCAAGGGATTTCAAGTGCGTCGGCCTTGCGGTGTGGAATCAGAGCGTCGCGCTGGTGCATCCGTCGATGCCGGTGAACAGCATCGGGGAATTCGTCGAGTTGGCCCGCAAGCGGCCCGGAGAGTTCAATTTCGGCAATCCCGGCACCGGCTCGTCGATCGACCTCAGTGCGCAAAAGCTGTTTCAGGTCGCCGGCATCAAGCTGACCAATGTCGGCTACAAGGGTCAGCCGCAGGCCCTGATCGACCTGATGACCAACTTGATGCATTTCGAGATCGTCTCGCTCGAGCTTGCGCTGCCGCACATCAAGGCCGGCAGCGTCAAGCCGCTCGCGGTGTTCACCGACAAGCGCGTGCCCGACCTGCCCGACGTCCCGACCATCGCGGAGGCGGGCTTTGCCGAGGCCGCCTACGTTCCCTGGTATGGCATCTACGTGCCGGCAGCGACACCGGCGCCGCTGCTGGAGAAGATCAATGCGGCGATCAACAAGGCGTTGCAGAACCCCGCCGTGCAGCGCCAGCTGTCGCTCGCCAATATTCCGGGCAAGCCGATGTCGCTCGACGAGCTCTCCGCGCTGATGAAGGCAGATCAGCAGAAGCTGACGACCGTGATCAAGACTTCGGGAATGGCGCTGCAGTAGCTTCTGCTCAGTAGATTCTGTTTAGTCTTGGGACACCGACCCATTGTCACGGTAGGCCCACAGGCATTCGCGCGGCAGCGCGACCTGCGCCTCGACGCCGACCTGATGGCGCGCGGCGGTGCCGAGCTCGATCGCCTCCAGCCGCTTGCCGAACAGCTCGATGCCGTAGGCGGTCTGCGTGCCCTGGTAGCGCCGGTCGAGCACCTTCGCCGCAAATGTATTGGCGCCATCGGGCCGGCCGATCGCGATGTTCTCGGGCCGCAGCGCCACGCGCACCTTCTCGTCGGGATTAAGCCGCTGGAACAGCGCGACCTCACCGCGCCGGCCGTCGCCGAAATCGACCAATCCATAGCCGCCGTCGCACGCGACCAGCGTGCCGGCGAGCTCGTTGGTCGCGCCGGTGAAATTGGCGACGAACAGATCGGCCGGACGGTTGTAGATCACGTCCGGCGTGTCCATCTGCAGCAGCTTGCCGTCGCGCATCACGCCGATCCGGTCGCCGAGCACGACCGCCTCGGCCTGGTCGTGGGTGACGTAGAGCGCGGTCATCCCGGTCTGCTTGAGAATGACGCGCAGATCGTCACGCAGCCGCAGGCGCAGTTTGGCATCGAGGTTCGACAGCGGCTCGTCGAGCAGCAGGAGTTGCGGCCGGTACACCATGCTGCGCGCCAGCGCGACGCGCTGCATCTGCCCGCCTGAGAGCGCCACCACCGGCCGGTCGGCATAGTCGGACAATCCGACCAGCGCCAGTGCGTCGTCGACCATGCGGGCGGCATCGGTGCGGCCGACGGTGCGGTGCTTCAACGGATAGATCACGTTCTGCCGCACCGTCATATGCGGCCACACCGCATAGGACTGGAACACCATGCCGAGGTTGCGCAGGCGCGGCGGCACGAGGATGCCGCGCGCCGGCGACGACACCACCCGCCCGGAAATGCTGATCTCGCCATCGGTCGGATGCTCGAGCCCGGCGACACAGCGCAGCGTCGTGGTCTTGCCGCAGCCGGACGGCCCGAGCAGCACCACGATCTCGCCGGCCGGCACGCCAAAGCTGACGCCGTCGATCGCCGGGCGGCCGATCGCGAACTGTTTCCTGAGATCGCTGACCTCGAGCGTTGCCGTCATCGCTACACCATCAGCCTATTGCCGATACCCGTAGATTTTGTCCCAGTCCGCGACCCAAGCCGCGTGAAGCTTCACGTACTCATCGAACTTTGGATACCAGAGCTTGACCACCTTGGGATCGAAGCCCTCCGGAAATGCCGGCGGCTCCTTCAACGAGGTGAGATTGCCGAGCTCCTTGATCATGAAGGTCTGTCCTTCCTTCGACAGGCACCAGTTCAGGAACAGCTTTGCCGCATTGGGATGGGCGGCCGTCTTCGGAATGCCGCTCGCATAGGGATTGACCGGCGCCCCCTCGGGCGGAAAGAAGATCTCGATCGGCGCGCCGTCCTTCTTCTTCTGGTAGATCACGTTGTAGAGCAGCGGCGCGATCGCGATCTCGCCGCGCACCAGCGCGTCGGCCGTCGGCGCGCCGGAGGGATAGAGCACGGGATGGGTCGCGGCCTGCCTGGCCCAGTAGTCCTCGCCGAGCACCTGGCGCTCGAACATGATCCGGGTCCAGGTGGTGCCGCCGGACTGCGCGAACACCTGCCCGATCAGCTTGTCGTATTGCGGCTTGGTCAGATCCATCCAGGATTTCGGCGGATCCTTCACCAGTTCGGTGTTGTAGCCAATCGACCAGGCGATGGTGGCGCGCGGCCACAGCTTCGGCGAAATCAGCGCGTCCTTGCTGTAATCGGCCGCGTTCGGCGGCGCATAGTCCTGGAACAGATCCTCCAGCGGCTGCATCAGCGCGCGATCAGAGTGGTCGACGACGTCGGCGATCAGCTTGCCGGCCGCGGCTTCGGTCTTCACGCGGGTGATGAGCTGCCCGCCGGGCGCGCGGACCATCTCGACCTTGACCTCGGGAAAGCGCTTGTTGAACGCCTTGATCACCTGCTGTTCGATCTCGGCAAAGTTCGCGGTGTAATAGACGAGCTTGCCCTCGGCTTTTGCAGCGGCGATCAATTCCGCCGAGCCGAACTCCTGTGCCCGCGCCGCCGGCGCCAGCGCGAGCGTTGCGACGCTCGCCAAGGCCAGTGTGGTGAAGGTTCGTCTATCCATCGCCAATCCTCCCCTTATTCGTTATCCGGTCCGCGCCACGTTGCCCTGCGCCGCCCCGCGCGACAGCCAGTTGGCGCCGCCGATCAGGACACCGAGCAGCACGGTCTGCACCAGGCTGAAGGCCGCGGTCTTGCCGATGTTGCCGCCTTCGTAATAGTCGAGCAGCAGCACCGACATCACCATGGTGTTGCTGGTGTAGAGGAACAGCGACGAGCCGAGTTCGCGGATCGCCAACACGAACAGGAGCGTCATCGACGCCAGCACGCCCGGCCGCGCCAGCGGCAGCACGATCGTCCTGATGGTGCCGAGCATGCCCCGGCCGCAAACCCAGGCAGCCTCTTCGAGCTCGCGATGGATCTGCAGGAACGAGGTCGACAGCGCCTTCACGGTGTCGGGCATGAAACGCGCGATGAAGGCAAGCGCGAGAATCCAGATCGTGCCGTAGAGCCCGCCGGGCACGCCGATCCAGGCCCAGAGATAGGCGACGCCGACCACGAGCCCGGGGATTGCGACCGGCAGCGTCGAGATCAGGTCGA
This sequence comes from Bradyrhizobium sp. ma5, assembly GCF_042258955.1. NCBI lineage: Bacteria > Pseudomonadati > Pseudomonadota > Alphaproteobacteria > Hyphomicrobiales > Nitrobacteraceae > Bradyrhizobium > Bradyrhizobium sp. ma5. The sequence goes on along the minus strand of NZ_CP170156.1, from coordinate 2,745,952 downwards.
TGGCGCCGCGCCCGGCGACGCGGGTACGATGGATGGTGTAGCCGATCGCAAAGGCGAGCGCGCCGCCGACGACGGCGGTGATGATTCCGACCTCGATCGCGTTGTAGATCGACCTCATGGTCAGCGGATTGTCGAAGATACTCTCGAAATGCATCAGCGAGTACTGCCGCATGTCGAACAGGCTGGCGGCGTCGCGAATGAACATGAATTTGCGGAAAGCCGCGACGATCAGCGCCAGCGACGGCAGCACCACGACGATGAGGAGATAGACGATCCCGAGCGCGAAGGTGACCCAGCGCCACGGCCCGAGATCGAGGCTGCGCGGCCGGAACGCCTTGCCCGCAACGGTCGTATAGCTGCGCCCGCTGAGCAATTTCTGCTGCAGATAGACCAGGAGCCCCGTGACCATCATCAGGATGATCGCGACGGCCGCTGCGGTGTTGTAGAGCGGCGGCGACCAGTTGGTGAGCTTGAAGATATAGGTCGTCAGCACGTTCAGATTGGTCGGCGCGCCGAGCACGGCCGGGATGCCGTAGATGCCGAGCATCACGATGAACGACAGCAGCATGCCCGAGACGATCGCCGGCATGATCAGCGGAAACGTCACTGTGAACAGGGTGGTGAATGCGCTGGCGCCGGAGATTTCCGCGGCCTCCTCCAGGCTCGGGTCCATGTTGCGCAGCGCCGACGAGGTGAACATGTAGACATAAGGCGCGTAGTAGATGCCGAACACGAACACCAGGCCCCACATCGAATAGAGATCGATGCGCAGGTCGGAGCCCATCCACTTGAACATCGTGTTGATCAGCCCGGTCTTCGGCGAGCCGAGGATCGCCCAGGCCACGCCCGCCACCAGCGGCGGCGCGAACAGCGGCAGGATGCTGGCCGCAGCGATGAAGCCCTTGAACGGCGTGTTGGTGCGAACCACGATCCACGAGAAGAACAGCCCGATCGCAACCGCGATGACCGTGCCGCCGCCGCAGGCGATCAACGTGTTGAGCAGCGCTTCACCGACATTCGGATTGGCAAGCACGGCGAGGAAATTGGCGATCGACAGATGGCTCAGGCTGAGACGGATGCCGTCGACCACCGGATTGGTGTCGGTGAGCGCGCCGAGCAGCAGCATCAAAACGGGATAGATGACCAGGAAGCTGAGGATCGCCAGCAGCGCCGTGATCCAGAGGCCCGTGAATGCGCGGCGCCGGGTTCCCTCCCTGGCGCTTCGCATGGCTTCGCTGCGCCGGTCGGCCTGTCCGTGCAAAGCGCGCGTCCCCTCTTGCGGCGCGATCTGACGTCGCGCCTGCTTGTATGCCAACCGTAGTCGATCGCGACCGTGACGCAAGCTATCCGAAAGTCGCCTGCGTGCGGTTGTCTGACACACCGCGGGAACACGAATTCGATCGATCGCGCTCACGCGCCACGATCTCGGTGTCGTCCCTACGAAGGCAGCGACCCCATCACCACAGGGCTGTGTTGTTGAAGAGGGCTGCGGCCCCAGCGTCGCGCAACAATTGCCATTTGTGGTTATGGGTCCCGGCCTACGCCGGGACGACACTGAATTTGTTGCGCGGCCGCCGAGTCATATTTCGGCGTTCTCGCGACACAATTTGCCCGAGCTGTGCTCTTCGTTCCGCCCCTCGCCAGGAGACCGCCCCCTCGACCGCAGCCTGCCCCGCGTCCGGCAACGTCACTTCGCATACGCATCATGCAATGGCGCGGCTGGGGAACGGGATGGTGACGTAGTACATGGCGATCCCGGAGACATTTTCAGGCATGCTCGAGAAGACCCCGACCACCGCAGCTGCGGCGCCGATCACCGATGGATTGCCCTGGGAACAGCGACGCTGGGCGGTGGCCGCGATCTTCACCGCGCTGGCGATGGCCTCGCTCGATACCGCGATCGCCAACATCGCGCTGCCCGCGATCGCCAGCGATCTGCATGTCAGCCCTGCCGAGGTGGTCTGGGTCGTCAACGTCTACCAGATCGCCCTGGTCGCCACGCTGCTGCCGCTCGGTGCGCTCGGCGAAATCGTCGGCCACCAGCGGATCTTCATCGGCGGCCTCCTGCTGTTCACATTGGCGTCACTCGGCTGTGCGCTGGCGTGGTCGCTGCCGAGCCTCCTGGTCGCGCGCACCTTGCAGGGGCTCGGCGCCAGCGGCCTCATGAGCGTCAACACCGCGCTGGTCCGCTTCGTTTATCCGAGCCGGATGCTCGGCCGCGGCTTCGGCCACAATGCGCTCGTGGTCGCGAGCGCCATGTCGCTCGGGCCGACCATCGCCTCCGGCATCCTCGCGCTCGGCCCGTGGCCCTGGTTGTTCGCCGTCAACATTCCGTTCGGCATCGTCGCATTGCTGATCGGCATGAAGACGCTGCCGAAGACGCCGCGCGCTACCCACGCCTTCGACTTCGCCGGTGCGGCGCTGGCCTGCGCCTGCCTCGGGCTCTTCATCATCAGCATCGGCAGCGCCGCCCATAAGACCGCGCCCGCGCTCGTCATCTCGGAGTTTGCCGGCGCCCTGCTGTTCGGCTGGATCCTGACCCGGCGGCATGCCGACCATCCGGCGCCGATGCTGCCGATCGACCTGTTCCGCCGTCCGATCTTCGCGCTGTCGGCCGCAACCGCCGTCTGCTCATTTGCTGTGCAGGGCCTCGCCTTCGTATCGTTACCGTTCTACTTCGAGGACATACTGCACCGCTCGCAGGTCGAGACCGGCTTCTTCATGACGCCCTGGCCACTGGTGGTCGCCTTCATGGCGCCGATCGGCGGCCGGCTGTCGGATCGCTATCCGGCCGGCATCCTCGGCGGCATCGGCATGCTGCTGCTGGGCCTCGGCATGGTGCTGCTCGCGACCCTGCCGGCCCAGCCCGGTATTGCCAACATCGTCTGGCGCACCATGATCTGCGGCATCGGTTTCGGCTTCTTCCAGACCCCCAACATGAAGGCGATCATGTCGAGCGCGCCGCCGCATCGCAGCGGCAGCGCCAGCAGCATCGTCGCGACCGCACGGCTGACCGGACAGACCACCGGCGCTGCACTCGCCGCGCTCTGCTTCGCACTCGCCGATCGTGAGGGCGCAACCGTCGCGCTGGCGCTGGGTGCCGGATTTGCCGCGCTCGGCAGCGTCATGAGCTTCCTGCGGCTGGCCGTCGCCTCACCGCAAAAGGCATGACAGGCATGTTGCATGCGCGGAGCGCGACCATACACCGCGCCATCAACTTTCTTCCGCACTGCAAGCGCATATTCTTGATTTGAACCGTTCCAGTTTCAAGGCCAACATCGCCCCGAAGTCCAATCGGAGGATTGGACCATTCAGGGGAAAGCGATGGCAAACCTCAAAATCAACGGCAAGACGATCAATGTGGACGTCGAGGACGATACGCCCCTGCTGTGGGCGATTCGCGAGAATGTCGGACTGACGGGGACCAAATACGGCTGCGGCATCGCACAATGCGGCGCCTGCACCGTGCATATCGACGGCGTCGCGATGCGCTCCTGCGGCGTGACGGTAAGCGAAGTGGCCGGCAAGGACATCACCACCATCGAGGGCCTCGCGGCGGGCGGCGTGATGCACAAGGTACAGCTCGCCTGGATCGCCAGCGACGTGCCGCAATGCGGCTATTGCCAGAGCGGCATGATCATGGCCGTCGCGGCGCTACTGAAAGAGAATCCGAAGCCGACCGACGACGACATCAACGACGCTATCACCAATATCTGCCGCTGTGGCACCTTCCAACAGGTGCGCGAGGCGATCCATGCTGCCGCGAACGCATGAGGAGGCAGCCATGAATCTGCAAGTCAACCAACACATCATGCCGACACTCAATCGCCGCACCTTCGTGATCGGCACGGCAACCGCCGGCGTCGGACTCGCGCTCGGCCTCGATCTGCCGTTCGGCGGCCCCTCCGTGGTGCGCGCAGCCGATGGCGCGCCTGAAGTCAACGCCTGGGTTGTGATCCGGCCCGACGACACCGTGGTGATCCGCATCGCCCGCTCCGAGATGGGCCAAGGCACGCTCACCGGCCTGGCCCAGCTCGTCGCCGAGGAACTGGAGTGCGACTGGTCGAAGGTCACCACCGAATATCCGACGCCCGGCCAGAGCGTCGCGCGCAAGCGCGCCTGGGGTGATTTCTCGACCGGCGGCAGCCGCGGCATCCGCACCTCGCAGGACTATGTCCGTAAGGGCGGCGCCACCGCGCGCGTGATGCTGATCCAGGCCGCAGCGAACGAGTGGAAGGTGCCGGCCACGGAATGCAAGGCCGCGAACAGCGTCATCACCCACACGCCGTCGGGCAAGACCACGACCTACGGCAAGGTCGCCGAAGCCGCCGCCAAGCTCGAGCCGCCGGCCGACGTCAAGCTGAAGGACCCGAAGGACTGGACCATCGCCGGCAAAGGCCTGAAGCGGCTCGACACTGTCGACAAGACCACCGGCAAGATGACCTATGGCATCGACGTCAAACTGCCGGGCATGCTGAACGCCGCGATCAAGGATTGCCCGGTGTTCGGCGGCAAGATCAAGAGCTTCGACGAAGCCAAGATTGCCGGCATGAAGGGCTTCAAGAAGGTGGTGCCGGTGGGCGACAGCGCCGTTGCCGTCGTCGCCGATACCTGGTGGCACGCCAAATCTGCGCTCGACAAGTTGCCGATCGTCTGGGACGAAGGCGACAACGCGAAGGTCTCCAGCGAGACGATTGCGAAGTGGCTTGCCGAAGGTCTCGACAATGCGCAGCCGGCCTATGTCGGCAACCAGAACGGCGATGCCAAAGCAGCGATCGCAAGCGCGGCCAAGAAGGTCGAGGCTGTCTACAGCTATCCCTACCAGAACCACGCCACGATGGAGCCGATGAACGCCACCGTGCTCTACACGCCCGACAAATGCGAGGTGTGGTGCGGCACGCAGAATGGCGAGGCGGCGTTCGCGGCGGCGCTTGAGGCCTCCGGCCTGCCGGCAGAGAAGGTCGACGTGCACAAGCTGATGCTCGGCGGCGGCTTCGGCCGGCGCGGCATGACCGACTATGTGCGGCAAGCGGTGGCGATCGCCAAGCAGATGCCGGGCACGCCGATCAAGCTGTTGTGGTCGCGCGAAGAGGACATGCAGCACGGCAAGTATCACCCGATCACGCAGTGCAAGCTGACCGGCGCGTTCGATGCCGACAACAATCTGGTGGCGCTGCATTACCGGCTGTCGGGTCAATCCATCCTGTTCTCGGTGCGCCCGGAAGCGCTGCAGAACGGCATGGACCCCGCCGCGTTCCAGGGTGTCGCGCAGTCCGGCGAGGCCGCGATCGGCTATGCGGTGCCGAACTTGCTGGTCGAGCATGCGATGCGCAATCCGCACGTCCCGCCGGGCTTCTGGCGCGGCGTCAACGTCAATCACAACGCGATCTACCTGGAATGCTTCATGGACGAGCTAGCCCAGGCCGCCGGTCAGGACCCGCTCGAATTACGCCGCAAGCTGATGGGCAAGCACCCCAAGCATCTCGCCGTGCTCAACGCCGTGGCCGAGAAGATCGGCTGGGGCACGCCGGCGCCGCAGGGTGTCTATCGAGGCATCGCGCAGGTGATGGGCTATGGCAGCTATGTTGCCGGCGCCGCCGAGATCTCGGTGACCGACGGCAGCAAGATCAAGGTGCACCGCATCGTCGCCTCCACCGACCCCGGCTATGTCGTCAATCCGGCGCAGGTGGAGCGGCAGATCGCGGGCTCATTCGTCTACGGTCTCAGCGCATTGTTCTACGGCGGCTGCACCGTGAAGGACGGCCGCATTGAGCAGACCAATTTCGACACCTACAACTCGATGCGCATCAACGAAATGCCCAAGGTGGAGTCAGTGATGGTGCCGAGTGGCGGGTTCTGGGGCGGCGTCGGCGAGCCGACCATCGGCGTTGCGGCGCCGGCGGTGCTCAACGCCTATTTCGCGGCGACGGGAAAACGCATCCGCTCTTTCCCGCTGCGCAACCAGAACATCTCTTTCGCCTGATCAAACCAGAAGCGGCGGTCCGACCGGCCGCCGCTTCCTTTTTCCGGATTCTTGTGCATGGCCGTCACGCGTCATCCGACGCGCAGGGATGTGGTCCGTGGCGCCGCTGCCGTCGCAGCGGCGGCGCTGGCGCGTCCATCGCTGGCGCTAGGCGCACCGCGGATCGCGGTGATCGGCGGCGGTTTTGGCGGCGCGGCCTGCGCGCGGGCGCTGCGGCGGCTTGATGCGAAACTCCAGGTCACGCTGATCGAGCCGAACAAGACCTTCACCGCCTGCCCGTTCAGCAACGAGGTGATCGCAGGCTTGCGCGAACTCTCCGCACAGCAATTCACCTACGACAAGATTGCGGCCGACGGCATCACCGTCGTCGCGCAAGCGGCCGCCAAGATCGATGCGCAGGCGCGCACCATCACGCTCTCTGATGGCACAACGCTCTCCTATGACCGCCTTGTGCTCGCTCCCGGCATCGACATGCGCTTCGACGCCCTGCCCGGCTATGACGAGGCCGCCGCCGAGAGGATGCCGCATGCCTGGAAGGCCGGCGCGCAGACCATGCTGCTGCGTAGGCAGCTCGAAGCGATGGATGACGGTGGCCTCGTCGTGATCGCGGTACCGGCCGCGCCGTTGCGCTGTCCGCCAGCGCCTTACGAGCGCACCAGCCTGATCGCGCATTACCTCGAGGCCACGAAGCCGAAGTCGAAGATCTTGGTGCTCGACGCCAAGGACAATTACTCGCAACAGAAGTTGTTCGAGAAGGCGTGGGCGGAGCTCTACCCCGGCATGATCGAGCGGATCGCACTGTCGCAAGGCGGGCGCGTGACGTCGGTCGATCCGGCCACCAACGAGATCATCACCGACTTCGGCAACTACACCGCCGCGGTCGCCAATGTGATCCCGCCGCAGCGGGCCGGCCGGATCGCGGAGATCGCCGGCGCCGCCGACCACACCGGCTGGTGCCCGATCGATCCGATCAGCTTTGCCTCCAAGCTGGTGCCCAATATCCACGTCATCGGCGATGCCGCAATCGCCGGCGGGATTCCGAAATCCGCTTCCGCGGCGGCGGCGCAAGGCCGGGCCTGCGCGGCCGCGATCGTCAACGCGCTGGCAGGCAAGGCGCCGGAGACGCCGCGGCTCGATGGCGCCTGCTATAACACCGTGGCGCCGGGCTACGCCTTCTCGCTGAAGGGCATCTATCAGCCCAAGGAAGACCAGTACGCCGAAGCCGAGGTGACCACGAGCCCGGTCGACGCGCCGCGCGAGGTGCAGCAGCGCGAGGCCAACCAGGCGCTCGACTGGTTCAAGACCATCACGGGAGACGCCTTTGGCTAGGCTCGCTCTCGCAACGCTGCTCGCTGCGGCACTACTCGCAGCCTGCGCGCCCGCCGGCGCCGAGCAACTGCGGCCCTACACGGTGGTCGGCGATGCGATTCCTGCCTCGCTGACGGGAACCAAAGGCGACGTCACGCGCGGCCGTGCACTGATCGTGGAGCGTTCCTCCACTTGCATCCTCTGCCACAGCGGCCCATTTCCCGAGCAGGCGTTCCAGGGCGACCTCGCGCCGAACCTCACCGGCAGCGGCAGCCGCTGGTCCGAGGGACAGTTGCGGCTCCGGCTGGCCGACGCTTCGCACCTCAATACGGCGACGATCATGCCGTCCTACTATCGCGTCGACGGCCTCACGCGGGTCGGCGCGTCATGGCGCGGCAAGCCGATCCTGTCGGCGGAGCAGATCGAGGACATCGTGGCTTATCTTCTAACGTTGCGGAACTAGGACCAATCAATCGATGGCGAATTCAAACCACACCACACGCCGCACGGTTCTCGGCCTCGCCGGAGGCGCCGCAGTGATGGTGATCGTGCATCCCGCGGAAGCAACGCCGGCGATGCTGTCGGCTGCGATCCGCAATGTCGTCGGTGAAGCCAATGTACGTACCGGCAGGGTCAAGCTCGACATTCCGCCGCTGGTCGAGAACGGCAACACGGTGCCGATGACGGTCAGCGTCACGAGCCCTATGACGGCGGACGAGTATGTGAAGAGCATCCATGTTTTCAACGAGAAGAATCCACAGCCGAATATCGGCAATTTCCATCTCGGGCCGCGCGCCGGACGCGCGCAAATATCGACCCGCATTCGTCTCGCCGACAGCCAGAAGGTCACCGCCATCGCACGGCTGTCCGACGATACGTTCTGGTCGACAACCGCTGATGTCGTGGTGACGCTCGCCGCCTGCACCGAGGAGGCGATCTGATGCCGTCGGCCCTGATCAACGTGCCGGCCAAGGCCAAGCGCGGCAGCGTCATCGAGATCAAGACGCTGATGTCGCACATCATGGAGACCGGCTATCGCCACACCGCCTCGGGCGACGTGGTGCCCCGCGACATCATCACGAGCTTCACTTGCCGCTTCAACGGCACGGAGATCTTTCGCGCCGATCTTTATCCGGCGATCGCCGCCAACCCATTCATCACCTTCTTCACCACGGTGACCGAGAGCGGCAAGTTCGAGTTCGAGTGGATCGGCGACAAGGGGTTTTCGGAGACCGCGCAGGCTTCGATCACGGTCGAATGAGGATTGCGGTCTGCATCGCGCTGCTGACGGCGGTGGCGGGCGCGGCGCTCGCCGCGGAGATTCCGCTATCTGAACGCCGCTCCGGCTACAGCTTCATGAGCGCGGACACCAGGGCGATGCAGGACGAGGACACCGCCAATCCCGGCATGCTGTTCGTGCTCGACGGCGAGGCCCTGTGGAAGCGCAAGGCTGGCAGCGCGGACAAGGCCTGCGCCGACTGCCACAATGATGCGCGCGTCAGCATGAAGGGCGTCGCGGCGCACTACCCGGCCTTCGAGAAGGCGCTGGGGAGACCGGTCGACCTCGAAGCGCGGATCAATCTCTGCCGCACCAACCATCAGCAGGCATCGCCATTCGCCTATGAAAGCCGCGAGCTGCTGGCGCTGACAGCCTATGTCGCGCAGCAGTCACGTGGCATGCCGATCGCAGCGGACGACGATCCCGAGCTGGCGCCCTTCATCGAAAAGGGCCACGCGCTGTTCATGCAGCGGCAAGGCCAGCTCAATCTCGGCTGCACCAATTGCCACGACGATGTCTGGGACAAGAAGCTCGCGGGCAGCGCGATCACGCAGGGACAACCGACCGGCTATCCGCTGTACCGGCTGGAATGGCAATCGCTTGGATCGTTGCAGCGGCGGCTGCGCGCCTGCATCACCGGCATTCGGGCGCAGGCCTATGATTACGGCTCGCCCGAACTGGTCGAGCTCGAGCTCTATCTGATGACGCGGGCGCGTGGCATGCCGATCGAGACGCCCGCGGTCAGGCCGTAACGCATCATCCGCAAGCGACGCGAAGCAATCCATTGCTCCCGGCTGTACCGGAAGATGGATTGCTTCATCGCTTCAGCGCAAAATTGCCTTGCAATCTTGCCCCAAACTCCTCGCAATGACGGGGCTGGAGATCACTACGAAGATCAGCGCTCGGCGAACGCTTTCTCCACCACGAACTGCGCCGGCTCGCCGTGATTACCTTCGACGAAGCCGCGGCCGCCCAGCAGCGTGCGGGTGTCGGCGACCAGCGCCGGCGAACCGCAGATCATGACGCGGTCATGCGCGGCATCGAGCGCCGGCAGGCCGATGTCGGCGAACAGCTTGCCCGAGGTGATGAGGTCGGTGATGCGGCCGCGGTTGTGGAACGGATCGCGCGTCACGGTCGGATAGTAGATCAGCTGATCGCGCACGAGATCGCCGATCAGCTCGTCCTGCGGCAGCTTCTCGGTGATCATCTCGCCATAAGCGAGCTCCTTGACGCGGCGGCAGCCATGCAGCAGCACGACCTTCTCGAAGCGGTCATAGGTCTCGGGATCCTTGATCACGCTGAGGAACGGCGCAAGCCCCGTGCCGGTGCCGATCAGATAGAGGTTGCGGCCGTCCTCGAGGTTGTCGATGACCAGCGTGCCGGTGGCCTTGCGGCTGACGATGATCTCGTCGCCTTCCTTCAGGTGTTGCAAGCGTGAGGTCAGCGGGCCGTCCGGAACCTTGATCGAGAAGAACTCGAGCGTGTCCTCGTAATTCGCGCTGGCGACGCTGTAGGCGCGCAGCAGCGGCTTCTCGCCAACCTTGAGCCCGATCATGGTGAACTCGCCGTTGCGGAAGCGGAACGACGGATTGCGCGTGGTTTTGAAGGAGAACAGCGTGTCGGTCCAGTGATGAACGCTGAGGACGCTTTCCTGGTTGAAATTGCTCATCGCACCAATCCCTGATTTGTGCTGCGGCGGAAAGGGACTTGAACCCCGTTGACCGGCCGGATCGTTTGTATACGATCATTCGTATACAAACGAATAATCCAGCTTGATCGAAAAGTCAAGCCGGGCTCAAATTCCCGGGCAATTTCGGAAAGAAACGAAGGAAAGCACCCATGGCTCACGACGCGCCCCAGGCCACCGGCCCCAGCAAGCTGGTGATCCGCAATATCGGGCTATTGCTGTCGGGAGCGCTGGAGAAGCCGATCCTGGACGCCGATACCATCGTCGCCGAGAACGGCAAGATCACCGCGATCGGCCGCCTCAAGGACGTCGACACCGAGGGCGCCACCACGATCGTCGATGCCATGGGAACGACGGTCGCGCCCGGCCTGATCGACAGCCACGTCCATCCCGTCGCCGGCGACTGGACGCCGCGGCAGAACCAGACCAGCTGGATCGACAGCTATCTGCATGGCGGCGTCACCACCATGATCTCCGCGGGCGAGGTGCATATGCCCGGCCGGCCGCGCGACGTGGTCGGCGTGAAGGCGATGGCGATCTTCGCGCAGCGCGCATTCTGGACGCTGCGGCCGGGCGGCGTGAAGGTGCATGCCGGCGCGCCCGTGATCGAATGCGAGATGGTCGAGGACGATTTCAAGGAAATGGCCGCCGCCGGAGTCAAGCTGCTCGGCGAGGTCGGGCTAGGTGGCGTGAAGGACGGGCCGACGGCGCGGAAAATGGTCGGCTGGGCGCGCAAATACGGCATTCAAAGTACGATCCACACCGGCGGCCCTTCGATTCCCGGCTCCGGCCTGATCGACAAGGACGTCGTTCTGGAAGCCGACACCGACGTGGTCGGCCATATCAACGGCGGCCACACCGCGCTGCCCGACGATCAGATCCGCTGCATCTGCGAGGGCTGCAAACGTGGCCTCGAGCTCGTGCACAACGGCAATGAGCGTTCGGCGCTGTTCACCTTGCGCACCGCGCGCGAGATGGGCGATTTGCATCGCGTGATCCTCGGCACCGACGCGCCGGCCGGCTCCGGCGTGCAGCCGCTCGGCATCCTGCGGATGGTCTCGCTATTGTCCTCGCTCGGCGAGCTGCCGGCCGAGCTGGCATTCTGCCTTGCGACCGGCAACACCGCGCGAATGCGCGAGCTCGATTGCGGCCTGATCGAGGTCGGCCGCTCCGCCGATTTTGTCATCATGGACATGGCGCAGCACTCGCCGGGCAAGAACCTTCTGCACAGCGTGCAGCTCGGCGATCTCCCGGGAATCGGCATGACCATCATCGACGGCATCGTCCGCACCCAGCGCAGCCGCAACACGCCGCCCGCCGGCAAGGTGCCGGAGATCGTGGCGAAGTAGACGCGATGTGTGACCCGTCACCCCTCGCAACGGCTTTGCCGCTGCGCGGAGGTGACGGTGAGAAATTGGTCCGTAGGGAACAGTAAAGCGCCGCGCGCCTTTGCCGCGCCGCCCTGTAACCGAACCTTGTTTCCACCTGTCATCATTGAGGTGTATCGTGCCGCCACGCGAACCTAGCCGGCGGCGCTCGCAAGAGCCACGCGACGATTAAGTTCCTGCCGCATGCCGCCGCGCCGTGTTGGTCCACACCAGGCAAACAGGAGGCAGCACGATGACGATGAGGCCAGATCCCACGTTTCACGCGTCGCCGAAGCTTGCGATGGAAGCTCCGGCGGAGAACTTCGCCTACACCGTGCTGCTCAGCCCCGACTTTTCCAAGCCCGACGCGCTCGCCGTGATCGACGTCAAGCCGGGCTCGCCGACCTACAGCAAGATCGTCCACACCGTGACGATGCCCAACAAGGGCGACGAGTTTCACCACTTCGGTTGGAACGCATGTTCCTCGGCATTATCTCCGCTTGCGGGACATGCCTTCATCGAGCGCCGCTATCTGATTGTTCCCGGCATGCGGTCATCGCGGATCTACATCATCGACACCAAGCCGGATCCGACGCAGGCCAGGATCCACAAGATCATCGAGCCCGAGGAGGTGTTCAGAAAGACCGGCTATTCGCGGCCGCATACCATCCACTGCGGACCGGACGGCATTTATGTCTCCACGCTCGGCGGCGGAGGCAAGGACGGCACCGATGGACCGCCCGGCGTCTTCATCATGGATTGCGAGACCTTCGAGGTGCTCGGACGCTGGGAAATCGATCGCGGTCCCCAGACCAAGCACTATGACTTCTGGTGGAACCTGCCGCGCGACTACATGGTGAGCAGCGAATGGGCGCTGCCGCCGCAGTTCGAGAACGGCATCGTGCCGGAGGACCTGCTCTCGAACAAATACGGCCATCGCATCCACTTCTGGGATCTGCGGGCGCGCCGCAATGTGCAGACCATCGATCTCGGCGCCAACCATCAGATGGCGCTGGAGGTGCGGCCCGCTCACGATCCGGTTCGTGAATACGGCTTCGTCGGCGTCGTGGTCGATACCACCAACCTCGAAGGATCGATCTGGACCTGGTGGCGCGAGGGCGGCAAGTTTCACATCGAGAAGACGGCGACGATCCCGCCCGAGCCCGCGCCGAAGGAGCAATTGCCGCCGCTGCTGCAGGGTTTCGGCGCCGTGCCGCCGCTGGTGACCGACATCGACCTGTCGATGGACGACAAATTCCTTTACGTCTCCTGCTGGGCCACCGGCGAGATGCGCCAATACGATGTCAGCGATCCGCGCAAGCCAAAACTCGCCGGATCGGTCCGCATCGGCGGCATCGTCAGCCGCACCCCGCATCCCAACGGACAGGCATTTGCCGGCGGTCCGCAGATGGTCGAGATCAGCCGCGACGGCAAGCGGGTCTACTGGACCAATTCGCTGTACTCGACCTGGGACGACCAGTTCTATCCGCAGGGCATTCCCGGCGCCGAGGTGATGGCGAATGCCGGCCCGGGCGGCGGGCTTGAACTGGCAAAGGACTACTGGGTCAGCCTCCCCGACGGGTACCGCGCGCACCAGATCCGGCTGGACGGCGGCGACTGCTCGACGGATTCGTTCTGCTATCCGTCGGCCTGAATGTGAGTGCAGCCGACTGGACACCGGCCTGGCTGTGGCTGGCGGTCATCGCGAGCGGCCTCTACCACGGGATCAACCCGGGCATGGGCTGGCCGCTCGCGGTTTCGGCTGGATTGATGCAGAGGAGTTCGCGCGCGCTGCTGGCCGCGCTCGGCCCGCTCGCAATAGGTCACCTGCTGGCGATGCTGCTCGTGATCCTTCCCTTCGCGCTGCTGATCACCCTCGTCGAATGGCAGCGTACGATCCGGATCGGCGCCAGCCTGCTTGTGATCGCCTTCGGCATCTATCGGCTGATCGACCGCCGCCATCCGCGGGCCCTGGCGCGGATCCCGCCGACGCAACTCGCTTTGTGGTCCTTCGCGGTGGCGATCGCCCACGGCGCAGCGCTGATGCTGGTGCCGATCTATCTCGGACTATGTCGCGAGGCCGAACCGGACCAAGGCCACGCCGCCGCCAACTCCCTGATCGAGACCAGCCTCACCATGGCCGTGCTGGTCTCCATCGTCCATGCCGGCGCGATGATCGCCGCCGGCGGATCTCTGGCGTGGCTGGTCTACCGCTATCTCGGCCTCAAATTCGTGGCCCGGAGCTGGTTTAACCTGGACACGGTTTGGGCCGTCAGCCTGGTGCTGGTCGGCGCCGTCGCGCTGGTGCTGGGTATTGCGACATAGTCCGGATGCGACGTCGGCTGCCCGTGGAAGGCGAAGATAGTGGCGAAGTGCGCTCGAAAGATGACCCGTCACCCTGAGGTGCACGCGCAGCGTGCCTCGAAGGGTCGATGGCCCGGCTAGATCTGCGCGGCGAGAGCCGGGCCGTCGCCCTTCGAGGCTCGCCGAAGAGGCGAGCACCTCAGGGTGACGGTGATAGATGGTGTCAGCGAAGCCTGCCGAGCAGCGCCATCAGGGTCTCGCGCTCCTTGGCGTCGAGCGGGGCCAGCGTCTCCCTAGAGATCACCAGCGCATTCGGCGCGGCCTTGTCGGCCATCTGCTGACCAGCGCGCGTCAGGCTCACCATCAGCCGGCGGCCGTCGTCGGGATCGGGCGAGGTCTCGGTCAGGCCGCGTGCGGTGAGGCGATCGATCACGCCCTTGATGGTCGCGACATCCATCGAGGTCAGCCGCCCGAGCTGGTTCTGCGAGCATGCCCCGACCTCGGACAGCTTCGACAGCGCCGCCCATTGCGTCGGCGTCAGGTTGATGCCGATCTCGCGGGAAAAGATCACGGCGTGACGCTGCGATACCTGGCGCAGGATGAAGCCGATCTGGTCATCGAGCACGTAACCGGGCTTGGCCGCCTTGACGCTTCGCTTCTGTGCAGCGCTCCTCGCCATTGTCCACCCCGTCCTTTACAGCGACAGATGAGCGTCGCGGATATCCGGACGCGCATCGAGTTCCGCCATGGTGCCGCCAAAACAGATCCGGCCGCGCTCGATGATGTAGGCGCGATCCGAGATCAGCCGGGCGAAATGCAGATTCTGCTCGGAGACGACGATGCTGACGCCCTCTTTCTTCATCGCCAGGATCGCATCGACCATCTGTTCGACGATCTTGGGCGACAGCCCCTCCGACGGCTCGTCGAGCAGCACCAGCGACGGATTGCCCATCAGCGTGCGCGCGATCGTCAGCATCTGCTGCTCGCCGCCGCTCATGCGCCCGCCGGGCCGGCCGCGCATCTCGCCGAGATTGGGGAACAGCTTGAACAGCTTTTCGCGATCCCATTGCGGCGCATTGGGCCGCCTGGGCTGGCGGCCGACCTCGAGATTTTCTTCGACCGTCAGATCCGTGAAGATGCGCCGTTCCTCCGGCACATAGCCGAGCCCGCCGCGCACGATCGCATGCGTCGGCAGCTCCGAGACGTCCCTGCCCTCGAACATGACGCGGCCGGAGCGGTTCTCGACCAGGCCGACGATGGAGCGGAACGTGGTCGACTTGCCGGCGCCGTTGCGGCCGAGCAATGCGACCACTTCGCCCTCGCCGACCTCGAGCGCGATGTCGAACAGGATATGCGCCGGGCCGTAGAAGCTGTTGAGATCCTTCACCGTGAGCTTCATGCGGATGCTCCCTCGCGGTGCCGGGCGTCATAGAGCAGGCCTTCGCCGAGATAGATCGCGCGCACCTGCGCGTTGCCGCGCACCTCTTCCGGCGAGCCTTCGGCGATCAGGCTGCCGCGGTTGAGCACCAGGATGCGGTCGGCATGCTCGAACACCACGTCCATGTCGTGCTCGGTGAACAGAACGCCGATCGACTGTTCGCGCGCGATCCGCGCCGTCAAGCGCATCAGCTCGACGCGCTCGCGCGGCGCCATGCCGGCGGTCGGCTCGTCCATCAGGAGCAATTTTGGCTGGTTGGCGAGCGCGATCGCAAGCTCCAGCCGTTTGACGTCGCCGTAGGCGAGCTCGCCGCAGGGCCGCTCCGCATAGGCGCCCATGCCGACCAGGTCGAGCAGCCGCCCGGCCTCGTCGCGCGCCTGCCGCGCGGTCGAGGCCCACAGGTTGAACAATTGCCCGCCGTGCGAGACCAGCGCGACCTGGACATTTTCGCGCACCGTCATGGTCGGGAACGTCGCCGCGATCTGGAAGGTGCGGCCGACGCCCATGCGCCAGATCACGCGCGGCTTCTTGCCGGTGGTCTCCGCGCCCAGCACGCGGATGCGGCCGCTATCGGGAATGTTCTGGCCGTTGAGCATGTCGAAGCAGGTGCTCTTGCCCGCGCCGTTCGGCCCGATCAGCGCAAGGATCTCGCCGGCGCGCAGCTCGAACGAGACGCCGCGCACAGCGTGCACGCCGCCATAGGATTTGGTCAGCCCCTCGACCGACAGCAATGTGGGAACCATGCTCATTCGGCAGTCTCGATGCGGGAGGTGAGCAAAGGCGACGCTGTCGACGACGATTTGCGCCGGCGATGCATGAGCGATTCCAGCGTGCCGACGATGCCCTTCGGGAAGGCGACCACGATCAGCACGACGAAGCCGCCGAGCACGAGTTTTGAGAGGTCGGTCTGGCTGACCAGCCAGATGTTGAGCGCCTTGTAGACGATGGCGCCGACCACCGCGCCCGACACCGTCTCGACGCCGCCGAGCAGCACCATGACCAACGCATCGACCGACAGCGAGATGCCCATATTGTCCGGGAAGACGCTGCCCTTGAGGTAGGCGAACAGTGCGCCGGCAAGGCCGGCGACCGTGCCCGCGATCACGAAGGCGGTCCACTGGATGCGCTTGCCGTTGATGCCGACGGCTTCGCTGCGCAGCGGCGAGTCGCGCGTGGCGCGCAGCGCAAAGCCGAACGGCGAGAACACGATGATGCGGAGGATCACGACCGCGAGCGCGGCGATGCCGAGCGACAGCCAGTAGAAATGCGACGGGCTCGCCGCCCATTTTTCCGGCCAGACGCCGAGAATGCCGTTGTCGCCGCCGGTGACCGACACCCACTGGAATGCAATCGACCACACAATCTGGGCAAAGGCCAGCGTCAGCATCGCGAAATAGACGCCCGAGAGCTGCACCGCAAAGAAGCCGAACACGGCGGCGCCCATGAGCCCGAGCAGCGGGCCGAGCAGCAGGCACGCGATCATCGGCAAGCCCGCCATTTTGGCGAGCAGCGCGACGCCATAGGCGCCGAGGCCGAAATAGGCGGCATGGCCGAACGAGGCGAGCCCGCCGACCGACATCAGGAAGTGCAGGCTGACCGCGAAGATCACGAAGATCGCGATCTCCGAGCCGACGGTGAGCACGTAATTGCCGGCGACGAACGGCAGCGCGGCGGCGACCACCAGCGCGGCGATCGCGGCGAGCCGTTCATTCATCGTCAGCGGCCGCCATGGATTGACCGTGAGGCCCGGCGTGCGCCGCACCGGCGCCTCCGGCTTGCCGAACAGGCCCCACGGACGGACGATCAGCACCACCGCCATCACCAGGAACACCAGGATGATGGAGATCTTCGGGAAGATCAGGATGCCGAAGGCGTTGAGCTCCGACACCAGCACCGCGGCGACGAAGGCGCCGATGATGCTGCCGAGGCCGCCGATCACAACCACGACGAAGACCTCGACGATGACGCGCAGATCCATCGCGTGGTTGACCGCATCGCGCGGGATCTGCAGCGCGCCGCCGAGCGCGGCGAGGAAGACACCGAGCGCGAACACGCTGGTGAACAGCCATTTCTGATTCACGCCGAGTGCGGCAACCATGTCGCGATCCTGCGTCGCCGCGCGCACCAGCACGCCCCAGCGGGTGCGCTGGAACAACAGCCAGAGCACACCAAGCACGACAGGCCCGAGCACGATCAGGAACAGATCGTAGCTCGGAATATTCTGGCCGAAGAAATCGATCGCCCCCTTGAAGCCGGGCGCGCGGCGGCCGACCAGATCGTCCGGCCCCCAGATCAGCACCACGAGGTCCTCGACCATCAGCGTGAGACCGAAGGTGGCGAGCAGCTGGAACAGCTCGGGCGAATGGTAGATCCGGCGCAGCAGCACCATCTCGACCAGCACGCCGATCGCGGCAACCACCAGCGCCGCGATGACGATGCCGCCCCAGAAGCCGAATGCGCCCGAGAAGCGCTCGGTCAGCGTGAAGGCGACGTAGGCGCCGAGCATATAGAACGCGCCATGCGCAAAATTGACGATCCGCGTCACGCCGAAGATGATCGACAGGCCCGAAGCGACCAGGAACAGCGACGCCGCGCTGGCAAGACCGGTCAGGAACTGGACGATATAGAAGGCCATGGGCGGTCCGCGTTGGAGAACACAAGCGTCACTTTCCTTCACCTCGCCCCGCTTGCGGGGAGAGGTCGAAACTCAAGCGGAGCTTGAGCTTCGGGTGAGGGGGACTCTCCACGCGCTCGCTCGCGGTGGCGGCCCCTCACCCCGACCCTCTCCCCGCAAGAGCGGGGCGAGGGAGAAGAGAAATCAATCCTTCGGCCGCAACTTCTCGATTTCGGCATCGCTGGGCAGATAGTCCGAGCCCTTGCGATAGGCTGTGTCCACCATGATGCCCTTGCCGTCCTTCAGCGCGGTCTTGCCGGTGAAGGCACCTAACGTCGACTGGTGATCGATCTTGCGGAAGGTGATCTCGCCGAACGGCGACGGCATCGAGATGCCCTCCGCCGCCGCAATCAGCTTCTCCGGATCGCTCGAGCCGGCTTTCGCGAGAATCGCCGCCGCCGCCTTGATGGTCTGGTAGCCGACGATCGAGCCGAGCCGCGGATAGTCGTTGTACTTGGCCTGGTAGGCCTTCAGAAACGCGTCGTGCTCCGGCGTCTTGATCGAATACCAGGGATAGCCGGTGACGATCCAGCCCTCCGGCGTCTCGTCCTTCAGCGGATCGAGATATTCCGGTTCGCCGGTCAGGAAGCTCACCACCGTGCGGCCCTTGAACAGGCCGCGGGTGTTGCCTTCGCGCACGAGCTTGACGAGATCGGCACCGAAGGTGACGTTGAGGATCGCCTCGGGGTTCGCCGCGGCAACCGCCTGTATCACTGGGCCGGCGTCGATCTTGCCCTGCGGCGGCCACTGCTCGTCGACCCACTGGATGTCGGGCCGCTTCTCCGACATCAGCTTCTTGAACACCGCGACCGCGGACTGGCCGTATTCATAGTTCGGTGCAATCGTCGCCCAGCGTTTTGCGGGCAGCTTCGCCGCCTCCTCCACCAGCATCGCCGCTTGCATGTAGTTGGAGGGACGCAGGCGGAAAGTATAGCGATTGCCCTTCGACCAGGTGATGGCATCCGTCAAAGGCTCGGCAGCGAGAAAGAACACCTTCTTCTGATTGGCGAAATCGCTGACAGCGAGGCCAATATTGGAGAGGAACGTGCCGGTGAGCATCGCGACGTTCTCGCTCGACACCAGTTCGTTGGCCGCGGTCTGCGCATCCGCCGGCTTGCCGCCATCATCCTTGGAAATGACGACGAGCTTCTTGCCGTTGATTCCGCCGGCCGCGTTGATTTCCTCCACCGCGAGCTGCCAGCCCTTACGATAGGGCTCGGTGAACGCCGGCAGCAAGGAGTAAGAGTTGATCTCGCCGATCTTGATTTCGCTCTGCGCCAACGCCCGTGTCGTCATGGCGCTCGTTGCCATGGTCGCGACCGCGATCGCCAATCCCGCCCCTACGAAATAACCACGCATCCCGTCCTCCAGTTTTTCTTCAAAGAGATTATCGCAATCCGTCTTCGCCCTTGACTTCGTCGACCGTCAGCCCGCCGACGCGCGGCAGCGGTCGTCCGCTGTCGGTCACCGCCACCGCGACCATGATCTCGTTGGCCCGCGGTGCATCGTTGATCTGCACCTCCATGCCGTCGAAATGGCTGCGCACGAAGGCGGCGTCCTTGTGCCCGAGCGGAATGTCCAGCGTGGTGCCGGGACCCGAGCGCTTCTTCGACGACGGGATCAGCGCGGCACCCTTGGAGAGCACCTTGCGCACCGGCGCACCCATTTTCGGATGCAGGATCGCGGCCGCGTGCTCGAGCTCGCCATTCTCGCCGACGGCAGCGGCCTTGCCGTAGCTGTGTGCCTTGGCGCCGTCGATGCCGAGCGCGGCGACCGCCCGCTTCGAAAGCAATTCGCCGAGTTCCTCGCCGATCGCGATCAACGGCGACAGATCCTCGACATAGCGGCCGGCAAAGGGATTTTCGATCACCGCGATCGCGGCAGCACGCCGGGTCGGCGGCGCGATGGTCTTGCCCATCTCCAGATGGGTCTCCTCGACCACGGTGACGATCTTGCGAATGACGGCGCTCATCTTGGCTCGCTCCCGGTCATGCCTGCAGCATGTATTCTGTCGTTGTTGCCTGAAACGCGTGCGACGCCGGCGTCCCGTTGCCAGTTGCACCGACAAGCCGCGTTTCCCCCAGTAGACGCAATGCCGCACCCTCGATCAATCCCGACGTCAGGAGCATGCGCGCCCGCGTCGCCCCTGCCTCAAGCGCCTGCTCGATCTCATGTTCCGCGAGCGCTCCGACATCGCGGGTCACCAGCCGCGCGCCGAGATCGCTGTCCGGTTGCAGTTCGCTTGCCGGAACGCGCAGGATCGCGGGATGGTGGGGCAGATCGACCGCATTGGCGATCACGGTCGCGGCGGCATCCGCCTGCGAGGCCGTCCGCGCCAGCACGGTGACGGCATCGGCAATGCCGAGCGAGAAGCTGCGGCCATGGCGGCCGCTGGTGGCGATGCCGCGGGCCGGCATGTCGCTATCCACGGTCATTGTGCGCATCACGCCATGGCGGTCCGGCCGGTCCATCAGGCCCACGGTAAACTGTTCGCCATCGCCGAGGTGTAAGGCAATATCGCCGCCATTGTTGACATAGGCGCGGTCAAGCGCCGCTGCTCTCAGCATCGCGCCGAGAATTTCCTCGGCGACCGAGCCTGCGACCGCCGCCATCGGTGTGATGAAGCAATCGGCAGCAAACTGCGCGACCGCCGCATGCATACGCCGCGCGACCACGCCCTTCAGCATACAGTGATCGGGATCGGCCGCACTGCGCAGCTCGACGAGTTCGACGCAGAGCTCGTCGAGCAAGCCGGTGAAGCGTTCCGCCGCCGCCTGATAGGCGGCGCTGACGTCCCGGTCCGTGCCCTTGGCCTCAACAATGAGATCAATGGGGCCGTCCTGCAAATGCAGCCGCTTGCCGTCAGGAAGAAGCGCGATTTGCGGAAGCCGCCTCATGCGCGCCGCCCTGGAAGATGAGGCATCGGCCGGACCTCGGCGCTGTCGCGCAGCGACGACAGCGGCCGGACAAAATCCATATGGCCGCCAAGCGCCGCATAATCCGACAGCCGCATCGTGAACTCGATCGGCGCCACCAGGGCCGGCGTCGGCACGTAGCCGAAGGCGCCGGCCGGCATCTGCGTGACATCGACCATGAAGGTGATGCCGCCGCCCGGCCAGACATAGACCGGCGCGCCGCCGCTGGTCACCCTCGTCAACGCGTCCTTGACCGAGCGGGTCAGCCGCACCGGATTGTCGGTAACGCCGGCGCGCAGCGATCCGCCCGCGCCGCCCATGAACAGCACGGTGCACAGCGCCGGCTCGCAATTCTCCTGGATGCGCTCGACCGAGAATTTGAGGTCCGCCGGCATCTCTGTCTCGATCGGCTTCAACGCCTCGTCGAGCACGTAGTAGGAGGCATGCTCGCCGGTGGTCGAGACCATCAGCATGGTGAGCCCGGGCCGCGCTTCCTTGGCATTGAAGGGGCCGAGGATCGACAGCGGATCGGAGATGTTGGTGCCGCCCCATCCGGTGCCGGGATCAGCGACCTGGAAGTAGCGGCCCGGCGTCGAGCGGCGCCCCTTCATCTTGATGCCGGTGTCGGCGATGTCGAGCAGCTTGCCGGCCTGGTGCTCGCTGAGCACCCCGGTGATGTGGTCGTCGACCACCACGACTTCATCGACCTTGCCGTGCCACTGCTTGGCGAACATGCCGATGGTCGCCGAGCCACAGCCGACCCGCATCCGCTCTTCCGCCATGCCGTTGACGATCGGCGGCTTGCCCGCCTGCACCACCACGGTCGCGCCGCCATCGATGGTCAGCTCCACAGCCTTGCAGTTGGACAGATCCATCAGCGTGTCGCAGGTGACGCGGCCTTCCTTCTTGGAGCCGCCGGTCAGATGATGCACGCCGCCGAGCGAGAGCATCTGCGAGCCGTATTCGCTGGTCGTGACATGGCCGACCGCTTCGCCCTCGGCACGGACGATCGCGGTCTCCGGCCCGAGATAGCGGTCGGTGTCGATCTTCAGCTTGACGCCGCAATAGGAGAAAATGCCCTCGGTCACAACGGTGACCATGTCGACGCCGTCGACTTCCGACGACACGATGAAGGGCGCCGGCTTGTAGTCCGGATAGGTGGTTCCGGCGCCGATCGCGGTGACGAACAGTTCGGGATGACGGACGATCTTGCCGTCCCAGTCGCCGCTCGCCTGGAACGGCACCAGCTTGCCGCCATGCGAGACCGTGCGCTCCAGCACGACATGCGGATCGACGCGCACCAGCGTGCCGTCGTGATTGGCATAACGGTCGCACGCCCCGGCCGCGCCCGGCTTGATGTAGCACATCACCGGACAGGCATCGCAGCGGATCTTGTCGCCGGCGGCGACGGTCATTGTGTCAGCCATCGTGACCAAGCCTGGACTTGTGGCGGCGGTCGATCATACTGCGCTTCCGCCTCCCTGCCTATATCGTTCGTATACGAATGATCCTGCGCGCAGGTCTCAAACCTGTCAAGCGGGCTTTGCGATCAAAAGCTGCCATTCGCTTGCGCACCCTGTTCATAAAGCGTGCACTCGCTGCAGCGCGGCATGCCGCCGCTTGCACGTTTGTATACAAACGTTATCCTCATCGGCGGATTTGACGCTGACATTGCAGCGCAAACATCAAGGGGAGAACCAAGGCAATGCGCCTGACCGTGAACGGCAGGAATTATGATGTCGACGCCGCTCCCGACACCGCATTGCTTTACGTATTGCGCAACGATCTCCAATTGAACGGACCGAAATACGGCTGCGGGCTCGGCGAATGCGGCGCCTGCGCGGTGCTGATCGATGGCGTCGCTGCGCGCGCCTGCGTGATTCCGATCGAAGGCTGCGTGGGGCGCAACATCGTCACGCTCGAAGGGCTCGGCAGCCGCGAGCATCCCGATCCGGTGCAGGATGCCTTCATTCGCGAACAGGCCGCGCAATGCGGCTATTGCCTCAACGGCATGATCATCACCACCAAGGCTTTGCTCGCGCGCAATCCCCATCCGTCCGAGCACGAGGTGCTGGAAGCGCTGCGCTACAATCTCTGCCGCTGCGGTGCGCATATCGAAATCGTCCGCGCGGCGATGCGCGCCGCCGGCCATGCGCTCGAGGCGCGCGATTGATGACCGGTTCGGAGCAACACAAGCGCGGCTCGCTGTCCGTCGTTCGCCCCGCAGTGCTCGGCGCGGAAGGCGCGTTCGAGACCTTCATCACCATCACATCAGACGGTTCGGTCAACGCCTATAACGGCCACGTCGATCTCGGCACCGGCATCCGCACCGCGCTCGGGCAGATCGTCGCCGAAGAGCTCGACGTCTCGTTTGCCCGCGTTGTCGTGATCCTCGGCGACACCGCCGTGGTGCCGAACCAGGGTGCGACGATCGCGAGCGAGACCATACAGATCACCGCCGTTCCCCTGCGCAAGGCCGCCGCGCAAGCACGGCACTTTTTGCTCGCGCGCGCGGCGGAGCGGCTCGAATTGCGGGCCAGCGACCTCACGATCGAGGATGGCCTGGTCCGCGGCCACGACAATCGCAGCGTCAGCTATGGCGAGCTGATCGCGGACGAGACTATCCGGCTCGATCTCGCCGATGACGTTCCGCTCAAGGAAGTGAGCGCCTATTCCGTCGTCGGCAAGTCGGTGCCGCGCGTCGACCTGCCGGCGAAGGCCACCGGCGAACTCGTCTACGTCCACGACGTGCGCGTACCCGGCATGCTGCACGGCCGCGTCGTTCGCCCGCCCTATGCCGGCGTCGATGCCGGACCGTTTGTCGGCACCAGCCTGATCGCGGTCGATGAAGCTTCGGTACGCGATATTCCCGGCTTTGTTGCGGTGGTGCGGATCGGCGACTTCGTGGGCGTCGTCGCCGAGCGCGAGGAGAACGCGATCAAGGCCGCCGCGCAGCTCAAGGTGAGCTGGAAGCCGGGACCTGTTCTGACCGACCTCTCCGACATCGAGCAGGCACTGCGCGCCAATCCCTCGACGCCGCGCCAGCTGATCGACAGGGGCGACGTCGATGCCGCGATCAAGGCGGCGGCCAAGCCGATGCAGCGAACCTACGTCTGGCCCTACCAGATGCACGGCTCGATCGGCCCGTCTTGCGCAGTCGCCGATTTCGGCAACGGAGCCATCCGGGTGTGGTCCGGCACCCAGAACCCGCACATCCTGCGCGGCGATCTGGCGCTGTTGATCCAGCGACCGGAATCCGAGATCGACGTGATCCGGATGGAAGCCGCCGGCTGCTACGGGCGCAACTGCGCCGACGATGTCTCCGCCGATGCACTGCTGCTGTCGCGTGCGGTCGGCCGCCCGGTGCGCGTGCAGCTCACCCGCGAGCAGGAGCATGCCTGGGAGCCGAAGGGCACCGCGCAGCTGATGGACGTCAATGGCGGACTCAATGCCGATGGCAGCGTCGCCGGCTACGACTTCGTTACGCGCTATCCCTCGAACGGCGCGCCGACGTTGGCGCTATTGCTCACCGGACGGATCGCACCTGAAGCCACCGTGTTCGAGATGGGCGATCGCACCGCGATCCCGCCCTACGACTACGAAAACATGCGCGTCGTCGCCAACGACATGCCGCCAATCGTGCGTGCTTCCTGGCTTCGCGGCGTCTCGGCGCTGCCCAATACGTTCGCGCATGAATCCTACATCGACGAGCTTGCCGCCGAGGCCGAGGTCGATCCGATCGAATACCGGCTGCGCTATTTGAAGGACAAGCGCGCGGTCGATCTCGTCAACGCGGTTGCCGAGCGTGCCGGCTGGATGCCGCGCCCGGTGCGGAAAGAGCCCGAGGCCGAGGGCGATATCGTGCGCGGCCGCGGCTTTGCCTATGCGCTCTACGTGCACAGCAAGTTTCCCGGCTACGGCGCGGCGTGGTCGGCCTGGATCGCCGACGTCGCCGTCAACAAGGCCACCGGCGATGTCAACGTGACGCGCGTCGTGGCGGGCCAAGATTCGGGATTGATGATCAATCCGGAGGGCGTGCGGCACCAGATCGAAGGCAACGTCATCCAGTCGACCAGCCGCGCGCTGATGGAGGAAGTCTCGTTCGAGCGCGGCGCGGTGACGGCGCGGGAATGGGGCGCCTACCCCATCATCAAATTCCCCGACCTGCCTGAGATCGACGTCCTGATGCTGCCGCGGCAGGACCAGCCGCCACTCGGCGTCGGCGAGTCTGCATCGGTGCCGAGTGCGGCTGCGATCGCCAATGCGATCTATGATGCGACCGGCGTCCGCTTCCGCGAGCCGCCGTTCACGCCGGAACGCATTTTGAAGGGCTTGCACGGCGAGCAACCCGCAGCGCCCGCGGCGCTTGCACCACCCGCGCCGCCGGCCGACCTCAGCAGATGGCAGAATCCGTTCGCAAAGCGCGGCGGGGTGCTCGCCGGCATTGCGGCGCTCTGCGCCGCGGTGATCGGGATCGGCGCGACGGTGCTGCCCTGGCGCGCGATTGCGCCGATCGCCCGGCCGGATGCCTCGGTCTATTCCGCCGCGACGATCGCGCGCGGCAAGGAACTTGCGGCGCTCGGCGCCTGCGCCATCTGCCATACGTCGGAGCATGGCATCGCGAACGCCGGCGGCCGACCGCTCGAGACGCCGTTCGGCACCATCTACACGACCAACATCACGCCCGATGTCGACACCGGCATTGGCGCCTGGTCCTATCCCGCGTTCGAGCGCGCGATGCGCGAGGGCATTCATCGCGACGGGCGCCATCTCTATCCGGCGTTTCCCTACACGCATTTTGCAAGGACCAGCGATTCCGACCTGCAAACGCTCTACGGCTATCTGATGGCGCAGGCGCCGGTGCGCGCCGAGACGTCGGCGAACGCGCTGGCCTTTCCGTTCAACCTGCGGCCGCTACTCGCAGGATGGAATGCGCTGTTCCATCAACCGCGGCCATTCCAGCCCGAACCGTCGAGGTCGGAGATCTGGAATCGCGGCGCCTACCTGATCGAGGGTCTCGGCCATTGCAGCGCCTGCCACTCGCCGCGCAATGCGCTGGGCGCCGAACGGCAAGCGGCCTATCTCGCCGGCGGCTTCGCCGAGGGCTGGGAGGCGCCGGCGCTGACGTCGCTGTCGAAGGCGCCGATCCCCTGGAGCGAGGACGAGCTGTACGCCTATTTGCGCACCGGCGAGTCCCGTCTGCATGGCGTTGCCGCCGGGCCGATGGCGCCGGTAGTGCACGAGCTCGCCGCACTGCCCGACCAGGACATCCGCGCGATGGCGGTCTACCTCGCCTCGTTCAACGAAGCCACCGATCGGCCAGCGCACGAAGCCGTGGCCGCCGCGCTCGAGGCCGCCACGGCCGTCGCAGCCTCCACCGGCGCACGGATCTATCAGGGCGCCTGCGGCGTCTGCCACGAGGTCGGCGGCCCGCCGCTGTTCGGCAGCCGACCGTCGCTGGCGCTGAACAGCAATTTGCACAGCGACAACCCCGACAATCTGATCCAGGTGATCCTGCACGGCATCGCCAAGCCGGCCGTGACCGATCTGGGTTACATGCCGGCCTTCAAGGACAGCATGAGCGACGGCCAGGTCGCCGAGCTCGCCTCCTTCCTGCGGCAGCAATTTGCCCCGGGCAGGCCGGCCTGGACCGATGTCGCCGCCACGGTCGGCCGTATACGGCAGACCATAGCGCGCTGACCTGCCATGTTCCGCCCGATACCCACTGGGCGGGCGGCGCGGGGCAGGTTAAGGTTCCCGCATGACCGTGACAGACATCGCGACCCGGACCTACAACCACGGCTGGCGGCTCGACCCGATCGTGCGCAGCCTGCTGGACACCGATTTCTACAAGCTGTTGATGCAGCAGATGATCCGGGAAAGCTATCCGGACACGCGCACGACCTTTTCGGTGATCAACCGGTCGACCCATATCCGGCTTGCTGAGGTCATCGACGAGGGCGAGTTGCGCGCCCAGCTCGACCACGCCCGCACCATCCGCTTCTCCAAGAAGGAACTGATCTGGCTCGCCGGCAACACGTTCTACGGCAAGACCCAGATGTTCTCGCCCGATTTCATCAACTGGCTCTCGACCTTCCGCCTGCCCGAATACGAGCTGCATAAGGTCGACGGCCAGTATGAGCTGCATTTCCACGGGCCGTGGACCCACACCACGATGTGGGAGATCCCGGCGCTCGCGATCCTCAACGAGCTGCGCTCGCGCGCCGCGACCAAGACCTACGGCCGCTTCGCACTCGACGTGCTCTACGCCCGCGCCAAGGCCAAGCTGTGGGCCAAGGTCGAGCGGCTGCGCAAGCTGGACGGCTTGCGGCTGTCCGATTTCGGCACGCGCCGCCGCCACGGCTTCCTGTGGCAGCGCTGGTGCGTCGAGGCGGTGAAGGAAGGGCTCGGCCCGTCCTTCACCGGAACGTCGAACGTGCTGCTCGCGATGGACAACGACCTCGAGGCGATCGGCACCAACGCGCACGAGCTGCCGATGGTAGCCGCCGCACTCGCCAACGACGATCAGGAGCTGCGCTGGGCGCCCTATCGCATCCTCGACCAATGGCGCCACGCCTATGGCGGCAACCTGCTGATCGCCCTGCCCGATGCGTTCGGCACCAAGCCGTTCCTGCGCGATGCGCCGGATTGGGTCGCCGACTGGACCGGCTTTCGTCCCGACAGTGCCCCGCCGATCACCGCCGGCGAAGACATCATCAAGTGGTGGAAGCAGAAGGGCCGCGATCCCAAGGAGAAGCTGCTGGTGTTCTCCGACGCGATGGATGTCGGCTCGATCGAGGAGACGTTCCATCATTTCAAGGGACGCGTGCGCGTCAGCTTCGGCTGGGGCACCAACCTCACCAACGATTTCGTCGGCTGCGCGCCTGATGGCACCGCCGAGCTCGATCCGATCTCGATCGTGTGCAAGGTGACGTCGGTCGACGGACGCCCGGCCGTCAAACTCTCCGACAATCCGGAGAAGGCGACCGGCATTCCGTCCGAGGTCGAGCGCTATCTGCGCGTGTTCGGCAATGTCGGCCGCGTTCGCACCGCAGTTCACGTTTAAATTCGCGGACCAACCATTTCCCATCGACTGACCTGACGAGCTTCGCATGCCCGCACCCAAGCCGCCTGCCTTCGAAACCCTGAGCCTGCACGCCGGCCAGCGCCCCGATCCCGCGACCGGCGCGCGCGCGGTGCCGATCTATCAGACCACGTCCTACGTGTTCCAGGACGCCGATCATGCGGCGGCGCTGTTCAACCTGGAACGTGCCGGCCACATCTACACCCGCATCTCGAACCCGACGACTGCGGTTCTGGAAGAACGCATCGCGGCGCTCGAATGCGGCGTCGGCGCGATCTGCACCGCCAGCGGCATGGCCGCGATGCATCTCGCCATCGCGACGCTGCTCAATGCCGGCGACCATATCGTCGCCTCCGCCTCGCTCTATGGCGGCACGATCAACATTTTGGCGCACACGCTGCCGCGCTTCGGCATCACCACGACCTTCGTGAAGCCCCGTGCGCTCGACGAGTTTCGCGCCGCGATCAAGCCGAATACGCGGCTCGTGATCGGCGAGACCATCGGCAATCCCGGCCTCGAAGTGCTCGATATCCCGGCGGTGGCACAAATCGCGCATGATGCGAAGATTCCGCTGTTGATCGACAACACCTTCGCGACGCCCTATCTGAGCCAGCCGATCGAGCTCGGCGCCGACATCACGATGAATTCGGCGACCAAATGGATGGGCGGCCACGGCATCGCGATCGGCGGGGTCATCGTCGACGGCGGCCGGTTCGACTGGCGCGCCTCCGGCAAATTCCCGCAGTTGACCGAGCCCTATGCCGGTTATCACGGCATCGTCTTCGACGAGCAGTTCGGCAAGGCCGCCTTCATCATGCGCGCCCGCACCGAGGGCCTGCGTGATTTCGGCGCCTGCCTGTCGCCGACCAACGCCTTCCAACTCTTGCAGGGCATCGAGACGCTCGGCGTCCGCATGGACCGCCATGTCAGCAACACCCATGCTGTGCTGGACTTCCTCACCACGAACAAGGCGGTCGACTGGGTGCTGCATCCGTCGCTGGAGACGCATCCGGACTACGCGCTGGCGAAGAAGCTGTTGCCGCGCGGCGCCGGCTCGATCGTCAGCTTCGGCATCAAGGGCGGCCGCGCCGCCGGCAAGAAGTTCATCGAGCAGCTGAAGCTGATCAGCCACCTCGCCAATGTCGGCGACGCCAAGACGCTGGTGATCCACCCCGCCAGCACCACGCATCAGCAGATGGATGCCGAGCAGCTGAAAGCCGCCGGCATCGGCGAGGAGCTGGTGCGGCTGTCGGTCGGCATCGAGACCGCGCAGGACATCATCGACGATCTCGGCCAGGCGCTGCGCGCCTCGCAAAGGACTTGAGGCCATGCAGCTTTCCGTCAACGGGTCAGACACCTTCATCGCTACCGGCGGCAAGCCGTTCGATGCCTCGCTACCGGCCGCGGTGATGATCCACGGCGCCGGCTTCGACTCTTCGACCTGGGCGCTGCACAGCCGCTGGTTCGCCCATCACGGCTATTCCGTTCTTGCGCCCGACCTCCCCGGCCACGGCCGCTCCGCCGGCAAGCCGCTCGCGACCATCGCCGAGATGGCCGACTGGGTCGCGGCGCTGATCACCGCCGCCGGCGCGTCGAAGGCCCGGCTGATCGGCCATTCGATGGGCTCGCTGATCGCGATCGAGACTTCGGCGCGGCATCCCGACAAGGTCTCCGGCCTCGCGCTGATCGGCACCGCCGCGACCATGACGGTCGGCCCCGATCTGTTGAAGGCGGCCGAGGCCAATGACGTGGCCGCGATCGACATGGTCTCGATCTGGGGCCTCGGCTTCAAGGCCGAGCTCGGCGGCAGCCTCGCGCCCGGCCTCTGGATGCACCAGGGCGCGCAGCGGGTGCTGCAGGAGGCTAAGCCCGGCGTGCTCTACAACGACCTCAACGCCTGCAACGCCTATCAGAACGCGCTCGCGGCTGCGGCCGCGGTCAAGGTGCCCGCAACGTTCGTGCTCGGCGAGCGCGACATGATGACCCCCGCCAAGGCCGGCAAGGCGCTCGCCGCTGCGACGCCGAATGCCCGCATCGTGGTGCTGCCAGGTGCGGGCCACATGATGATGGTGGAGCAGCCCGACGAGCTATTGGCGGCGCTGCGGTAATCGCGCTTGAGATCCCGCTTCCTTCTTCCATTGTGGGAGAAGGTGGCGCGGATGCAATCCGCGCCGGATGAGGGGTTTGTCTCCGCGAATAGAGACCCCTCGACCGGCTCAGATGCTTTCGCATTCGAGGTGCGCCACCAAAATATCGAAAACAACCCCATGCAAAGTAGCAGGCGGCCGCCGGCCCACGGACAAGCAACTTGACACGTCGGGCAACTCAGCGATATCTTCTATTATTCCGAAAATCCGCAAACGCCCCGCGCCTGCACAATAGTTCGCATTTCTTTGATTTGTACAGGAAGCCATCAATCCGCTCGGCTTAAGCGAGGGTCGGACGAGATACCGCATGACAACTCTGCGCATTTACGATTATCGCGATGGAGTGCTGGCGCTCGACTTGAGCGACCTAGTCGACTTGCTTGCTCCCCGCTCACTCGAAGCCAGTTGGACGGCTTCGCCCGTTCGGGTAAATCATCCGGACCTCGGCCGCTTCTGCGATGAATTCATGGTCGTTGGGCAAGGCAAAGCGGGCCAGCACCCGCTAGAAGTACTCGCGGCCAACGGCTCGTCGTTCGATGGCATTAGGTTCTCGGAGGCCGCTCACACAGCACGTCAGGTGATTTGGGGGCAATTCGTCGCGGCTCTCTCGGAGCAGGACGACCATTGGGTCGACATCCGCGCGATAGACAGCACGTTCTACGAAGTAACGACGTCGGATAAGGCCGTGCTCAATGCAGTTTGGGCGTCTTACAAAGACGTTCGAGTTGCGTCCGGGCCCACGATATCGGTTCCTATTGACCGCATCTGACGCGAAGAATATCCGGGCGATCCGACGGTTTGACGCCCAAGGGGGCACGGTCCCCTCGGGCATTTCAAGCCGATCGGCAGCCTCCTCAAATGCCCGGAGCGACCGATCTTTCAGGAAATCCAGCTCGCCATCACGAGCAAGGCGGCGAAGCAACCGATCGGTGCGAGATGAGAAAACTCCCGATGTCGCAGGACGGTCAAAGCTGCTGCTGCGAGAATGACGGCGCAGAGGATCAAGCCTGCTGCGCGGGTTGCCGGTAGTGCAACCAGGATGGCGGCCGATATCTCCAATCCGCCGGTGACCCGGCACCACCACGCGGGATACCCCCATCGAACAAAGTCGCTCCGCGTCGTCGACGTCGCGATCGCATTGAACAGACCAGCACTGGCGAAGGCAGCGGCAAGCAGCCTGATGAATATCAGGTGCATGACTTAAGCGACCGCCAACGCATAGGCCCGTAACTCGTCGATGATCGATCCCCGCGAAGGATTCCAGCCGAGTTCGCGCTTTGCCTTCTCGCTCGAGATGATCTGATCGGAGGCGATCGCATCGGCGAAACCCCAGAGGACCTTGCGCGCCTCTTCGAGCGGCCATGCCGCTACTCGGCCCCCGGCACCGCCCAGCTCGCTCGCTGCGCGTGCGATCTCGATGAGCCGCGGCGCCGAACCGTGCGCGCCATTGAAGACGGATCCCGCCGGTGCCCGCGCGAGCGCGAGCGCATAGAGATCGGCCAGATCGTCGGCATGCACGGTCGACCAGCGATTTTGACCGTCACCGACATGAAGCGCCGCACCGTGTTCCTTGGCCGTTGCGACCATCATCATCGCGGCGCCGCCCCAGTTGCCATACACCCAAGCAGGCCGGATAACGACCGGATGGACGCCCTCGGCTTCGGCCGCGAGGATCTCGCGTTCCAGGGCCTGGCGCCAGCGGACCATCTCGACCGGGTTCAGTGGAGTGCGCTCGGTCACTGGCATGTCACCCGTGGAGCCGTAGACCAAACTGCCACTGGTATAGATGAAGCGCTTACCCGTTCCGCGCTGGGCTTCGAGGATCGCGCGCGTCGCAATCTCATCGAGCGACGCAGCGTTCTGATCGTTGGGCGAAGCGGCATGGACGACGGCGTCCACGCCTCGCACCGCCGAGATCAAGCTCACCGGGTCGGCAAGCTCACCCATCTCCGCTACGAAGCCTCGGTCGAGCAGCTTGGCCGCGCTGGCTTCCGACCGAGCGAGTCCCACGACTTCATGGCCTGCCTCTTTCAATCGGTGCGCTACCGCACCGCCGATCAAGCCAGTCGCGCCTGTTACCAAAACTCGCATGTCGATCACCCTTCAATTTCGGTGAATCCAACAAAGCGGAACGGCAATGCGGATGGAAATCGCGAGTTCTGATGTGGCGCTATCGATCGCGCCGATGGCGTCAGGCCGAGGCGGCGATTCTGGTGATGATGCCGCGCAGCCAGGCAATGGCCCCATGGGTATCCGCCCGCCGGTGCCACATCAGGTGGAGTGGCCAGGTCGGCAGTTCGAGCGGCGGATCATAAATCGCTATGCCTGCTCCGGTACCAGCGAACCTTCGTGCGACCCGGGAGGCCAGCGTCGCGACGAGGTCGGTCCCGGCGATCACGAAAGGGGCGGCCAGGAATTGCGGCAGGCTCAGCACGACGCGCCGTTCGAGACCGAGATCGGCAAGCCTCAGATCGACGATCCCGGAGCGGTCGCCTTCCGGAGAGACCAGAAGATGCGGCGCCGCTGCGAAAGCCTTCAGGCTTGGACCATCCGCGAACGCCGGGTGTCCCTCCCGCACGACGCAGGCGAAACTCTCAAGAAAGAGCGGGCTGCTGATAATGCGCGCCGACGTCTCGACGGGGAAACCGATCGCCAGGTTCGCCTCGCCGCTGTCGAGCAGCGTGATGGCTTCGTCTCGTCCGAAGATCCCGCAGACCCGCACATTGATGTGCGGGGCGTCGATGCTGAGGCGGGCCATCAGCGACGGCAACAAAACGAACGCCGCATAGTCGCTCATCGCGAGCGTGACGGTATTGTCGGCCGTCGCGGGGTCGAAGCTATCGGCCTGTAGCGCGCTCCGGAGCAGCCGGAGCGCATCCGAGACGGGACCAGCAAGGTCATGGGCGCGGGGCGTCGGCTGCATGCCTGAAGGCGTTCGCACGAACAGCTCGTCCCCAAGAAGCTCTCGCAAGCGCGTGAGTGCTCCGCTCATCGCCGACTGGCTGAGGCCGATCCGCGATCCGGCGCGCGTCACGTGGCGCTCCGCGTACAGCGCATCAAAGGCCTTCATCAAATTAAGGTCGAAGCCGGCTATATCCATGTGGCCGACCATAAGCGAATGCGCCGAACGGGCATAGCGGCCATACGTCAAGCGCACGCCGGCGCCGTCTGCAAAAGGTCAATAGGCGCCGTCCTCCTTCCAATCTATGCTAATGTGGTGCGTCATTTGGCGCAGATGGAGCGTGCACTCTCAGGTTAGGAGGCCGATGCATGAAGATGAAGATTGTGACCGTCGTGGGCGCTCTCGGAGCGGCCTTGGTGCTGTGTAGCCTCGGAGCGTCCGACGCTGAAGCCCGGGCGCGGAAGGCACAAGTCGTTCATGAACGAGCGAGGGTCGTTATCTCGACGCCCGTGATAACGCCGACTCCGTGGGACTATTATATTGTTCCACGATATCGCTATCGCCCAGAAGACGACCGCGTCGATCCATATGGGCCGCCTCTGGTGTCGTCTTGGCTCCTCTATGAAGGGTGGCGGTGGCCATACTGGTGATGAACAGCGACCACGCCAAACGGATCGCATTCGGAGAGAAGCCGGTGATGGCCCCCTGACGGACGCGGCGGTGGAGCGTAACGCCCGGCCGCGCGACGGGAGGGTTCCTTTTTGCTCGCCGCCGGTGTTTCGTCTGTCACGGCGGAGAACGGGCATGCAGGGATCGCTGGGAGAGAAGATCGGCGATGGGCTTTTCGCTGATGTCTACGCCTGGGCGCCCGGTCAGGTCGTCAAGTTGTCCAAGCCAGGTATCCCGTAATGGGTCGTCCAGCACGAGACGCAAATGACCCGCGCGGTCTTCGCCGCCGGCGGCCCAGCGCCGGAGGTGCTCGGCGAAGTCACCCTGGACGGCCGCTTTGGCATCGTGCTGCCGCGGTTCGATGGGCCGACCCTGACGCAGGCTACGCGCACCGGCGCCATCACGCGTGAACAAGCGGGCGCAATCCTTGCGACGCTCTGCCTTGCCGTTCACAAGACGCGACCGCCGCCGGACGCACTCTCGCTGCGCGAGGCGATGGACGCCAGATTGCGGTTCGGCGGCAAAGTGCTTCCAGAGCGCATCACCACCGGCGTCCTCGCGCTGATCGAACACCTCGCGCCCGATGACGTTCTGTGCCATTCCGATCTTCACCCCGGCAACGTGATCATGACGGCGCAGGGTCCGAGACTGATCGACTGGCTCGGCGCGGCTCGTGCGCCCGCCGCCTACGAGATTGCACAGTGCCATATCCTGCTTGCCGAGATTGGCTCGGAACACGCCGACGATCCGGAGCGGGCCACGGTCAATTCGGTTCTGCAGGCGGAGTATGCGCGGCTGGCCGGCATAGCCCCTGCGGCGCTGACGGCGGCGATGCAGCCCTATTTGCCGATCGTCCGCGTCTTCCTGCTGCTCGGCGGGGCGATGCCTGACATGCGGGAGCGGCTGATCCAGCGCGTCGAGGCGGCCCTGCGCTCCGTGGGGTGATTACTCTCGGTCATCGCGCTCCGCCTATGGTGATTGACGTCACAGCAACACGGAGGCTGAAGATGCAGGGATCGCTGGGGGACAAGATCGGTGAAGGCGCCTACTCCGAAGCCTACGCCTGGGCGCCGGGGCAAGTCGTTAAACTGTTCAAGCCCGGCTTGCCGCGGCGGATGCCTCGGTTCGAGGTGCAGATGATCCGCGCCGTCCACGCTGCCGGCGCTCCGGTACCGGAGGTGTTCGGCGAGGTGACCCTGGACGGGCGCTTCGGCATCGTGCTGCAGCGCCTCGATGGACCGACCCTGCTGCAGCTAACCCGAACCGGCGCGGTGACGTTCGAACAGGCCGGCGCGATCGTCGCGGCTCTTGCCATGTCCATTCACAAGACACCCCTGCCGCCGGAGGTCCTCTCCATGCGCGAGTACATGGAGGCTCAGCTGGGGCACGACGACGGCAAGCTCCCGAAGCACATCGCCACTGAGATCCTCGCGCTGATCGATCGCTTGCCGCCGGGCGACGGGCTTTGCCATACCGACCTGAGCCCCGGTAACGTGATCATGACAGCGGAAGGCCCAAAGCTGGTCGACTGGATCAGCGCGATGTGCGGGCCCGCCGTCCTCGAGCTTGGGTTCTTGCGCGTGATCCTGTCCGAACTCGGGCCGGAAGTCGCCGACAATCCGGAGCGGCCGCGCGCGACCAATGCGGCGGCGCAATCCGAATATGCGCGGCTGGCCGGCATGTCTCTCGCGGAGCTAACGGCGGCAATGGAGCCGTATTTGCCCATCGTCCGCACCTTCGCCGTTCTCGGCAACGCGGTGCCTTCGCTGCGGGAGCGGCTGATCCAGCGCATCGAAGCGGCACTGCGCTCGGAAGACTGAATTGCATTGGTTGCGCTCGCGAGCCCAAGTGGCCTGTCGAAGCGAGCCGTCAGCGTCCTCTCTGGCTCACTGCTTCGCGGGCTTACGCTCGATCGGATGGATGTCGATCGCGCGCAGGCGGCCGAGGCGGAGCACGTCCATCGACAGGGTGCGGTCGATCCGGCTGTGATCGAGCGCGCGGATCAGGTCGTCAACACCGTGGATCTCGATGCCGTCGAGCCTGATGACGACGTCGCCGGGCAACAGGCTGGCGCGCGCAGCCGGGCTGTCCGGCTCGATCTGCATCAACAGCGCACCCATCTTGTTCTCGACGCCGGCGAGCACCGCATGCCGCCGCGGCACCGGCGCGGTCTGCCCGGCAACGCCGATATAGGCGCGGCGGACATAGCCGTGGCGGATGATCTCCGACAGCACGAACTGTGCGGTGTTGCTGGCGACCGCAAAGCAGATGCCCTGCGCGCCGTTGATGATCGCGGTGTTGATGCCGATCACCTCGCCCTTGGACGACACCAGCGGGCCACCGGAATTGCCGGGATTGAGCGCTGCGTCGGTCTGGATCACGTCCTCGATCGTGCGCCCGCTGACGGAGCGGATCGAGCGGCCCAGCGCCGACACCACGCCGGCGGTGACCGTCGATTCGAAGCCGAGCGGATTGCCGATCGCGACCACGAGCTGGCCGCGCCGCAGTGTCTTGGAGTTGCCGAGCGAGGCATAGGCCAGATCGCGCGCGCCGTCGGCCCGCAGCAGCGCGAGATCAGTGTCGGGATCGACGCCGAGCACATGGGCATCGGTGTCGAAGCCCTCGGTGTCGCGCAGGCGGATCTCCTTGGACGATCCGACCACATGGCTGTTGGTCAGCACGAGGCCGTCGGGCGAGATTACGATGCCCGAGCCGAGCCCGCCGCGCTCGCGCCCATTGCGCACCTTGGGTCCGGTTTCGACACGAACCACAGCGGGGCCGACGCGATCGGTGACGTCGATCACGGCATTGGAATAGGCATCCAGCAACGCCCGGTCATCGGTTTGAGCAGCATCAGCCCCCCGCGATGACGGCGTGTCAGCGGCGGTATCTGAGGTAAAATCCAGCATGGCGAGAGTCCTTTGGTCCCCTCAGATGGTGACCTGCTCCCGCCGCCGCAAGTGGTTACGCCTGCACCTGCCCGATCGGCTAGGTCGCCCCGCGCAGCGTGCCGCCGCGCGCCTTGACCGGATCGAGCAGCGACCAGTCGCCGTCCGGCAGCACGTAGCCCTTCGGGAACGGCGCGCGCAGCTCGAGCCCGAGCGAGCGCAGCACGCGGTCGTCGCGGTAGTAGCATTGCAGCACGACGCGGACGAGCGTCGCCGCCGTAGCGCCGCCACGGCTCCGAAACTCCTGCGCCACCGCGTCGCGCCTGGCCTCGTCGAGCTCGGCAAGCGGCTTGCCCGCAAGCTGCGCCAGATGATCCAGCGCCTGCGCGACCAGCGCGGTGTCGCGGCCGAGCGTTGCCAGCATGTCAGCCTGGATCACGGCATCATCAGCCCCCGGCACCTTGTACTCTTCACTGGCGGGCACGATCATCGCGGCGACGGTGCGCAGATCGGCGCGCTGGGCTGCGGTCAGTTGTTTTGCATCGGACATGTCGGTCTCAATCGAACAGATTGGCGAGGCGCTGCTTCATCTGGTCGGCGATGTAGAGCGCAAGGGCCTGGATGGTGGAGGTCGGATTCACGCCGCCCGAGGTGACGAAGATGCTGCCGTCGACGATGAACAGGTTCTTCACGTCGTGCGAGCGGCCCCATTCATTGACTACAGAGCGCGCCGGATCGGTGCCCATCCGCGCGGTGCCGAGCAGATGCCAGCCGCCCCACGGGATCGGCGCGTTGACGCAGAGGTCGGTGGCGCCGGCGGCTTCGAGAACTTCGCGGCCGCGCGCCAGTGCATGGTCCATCATCTTGCGGCTGTTCTCGCTGATCGTGTAGTCGATCCGCGGTGCCGGAATGCCGTGGCTGTCCTTGCGCACCGGATCGAGTGTGACGCGGTTGTGGTCTTCCGGCAGATCCTCGCAGATCGCCGAGAAGCCGAGCCGATGACCGTTCAACTTGCGGAAAACGCGGTGATGATCCTTGCCCCAGGGCAAGATGCCCTTCTGCTCGCTCGACACGGCCTCGAACACCGGTCCCGCCCCGCGGACGAACTGGACGCCATAGCCGCGGACGAAGCCGCGCGAGAGGTCCGTGTCATACCACTCCTTGCTCCACAGGCAGGTCGGCGGCGCGCGGTTGGAATCGGTCGGCTCGGCGACATAGCCGTAGATCTGCGCATAGGGATGGAACATCAGGTTCTTGCCGACCAGGCCGGACGAGTTCGCCAGGCCGTTCGGGAATTTCCCCGACACCGAATTGAGCAGCAGCCGCGGCGTGCCGACGCCGTTGCAGGCGACGATGACGACCTCGGCCGGCTGGAATTGCTCGACGCCGTCCTTGTCGTAATAGACGACGCCGGAGGCCATGCCGTGTTCGTTGGTCAGTATCTCGCGCACCCGGCAATGCGTCTTGACCTCGACCCCGGCGCGGATCGCGTGCGGCCAGTAGGTAATGTCGGTCGAGGACTTGGCGCCCTGCGCGCAGGCCGGCGTGCAATGGCCGAGATTGATGCAGCGCGCCCTGCCCTCGTAATCCGTCGTCGCAACCGTCGTGTCCGACGGCCACCAGTGCCAACCGAGCTCGTTCATCGCCTTGCCTATCATCGGGCCGGACAGGCCGAGCGGCTGCGGCGGCATCGGCGGACGCGACAGCGGCGACAGCGGATCGCCGGACAGGCCCGACGTGCCCATCATGCGATCGTTCTCCTCGAAGAACGGCGTCAGTGCGTCGTAATCGATCGGCCAGTCGTCGGCGACGCCGTCGAGCGTCCTGACCTTGAAGTCGGAGGGGTGCAGCCGCGGCCAATGCGCGGTGTACATCACGGTCGAGCCGCCGACGGCGTTGAAGTTGACGACCTTGATCGGCGAATTGTCGTCGTTGATCGGATAGTCCTCCGGCCGCTTGCGGATGTTGGGGCTGGACGACCACTCGCCGTAGAATTTCGCCTCCCAGTCGCGGCCCGTGCTCGGATACTCGGCAGGGTTCATCCAGCCGCCCTGATCGAGGCAGAGGATATGCATCCTGGTATCGGCGAGGCTCCAGGCTATCGCGGCGCCGGAGGCCCCGGCGCCGATGATCAGGACGTCAACGGGATCGTTCTTCATTCTTGTTTCCTGGTATTGCCTTCATCGTCATTGCGAGGAGCGACAGCGACGAAGCAATCCATCTCTCCACTTGTGGCTCCATGGATTGCTTCGCTTCGCTCGCAATGACGGGGTGATGCGGCTCAATTCACGATTCTCACCGGCAAGCTTCGTATACCGCGGATGAAATTGGAATAGAGCCTTTGCGGCGGGCCCATCAGCTTA
Organism: Bradyrhizobium sp. ma5; assembly: GCF_042258955.1. Classification (NCBI taxonomy): domain Bacteria; kingdom Pseudomonadati; phylum Pseudomonadota; class Alphaproteobacteria; order Hyphomicrobiales; family Nitrobacteraceae; genus Bradyrhizobium; species Bradyrhizobium sp. ma5. The sequence goes on along the minus strand of NZ_CP170156.1, from coordinate 2,706,944 downwards.
AAACGCAGATCGCGCGCCAACACCTCCTCCCAGAGGATGCGCAATTGCTGCTCGGCGAGGCGGTCGCCGACGCAGCGGTGAATGCCGGCGCCGAAGGCGAGGTGCTGGCGCGGCTTGGCGCGGTCGATGATGAATTCGTCGGCCCGTTCGATCTTGTCCTCGTCGCGGTTGCCGGAGATGTACCACATCACCACCTTGTCGCCCCTCCTGATCCGCTTGCCGGCGAGCTCGACGTCGTTGCGCGCGGTGCGGCGCATGTGCAGCACCGGCGTGTGGTAACGGATGGTCTCGGAGACGAGGTTCGGGATCAGCTCGCGCCGGGCGCGGACCAGCTCGAATTGCTCGGGGTTTTCCACCAGCGCCATCAGCCCGGCCGACATCGAATTCCGCGTCGTGTCGTTGCCGCCGACGATCAGGAGCCCGATGGTGCCGATGAACTCGCGCGGCTCCAGATTCCGCGTCGCTTCCGAATGCGCCAGCATCGAGATCAAATCGAAGGTCGGCGGCGCATCGACCCGCGCGTCCCATAGCTTGCGGAAATATTCTCCCATCTTGATCAGCTCGGCGGTGCGTTCAGCCTCCGAATGCACCACCGCGTCGGGGGACTCGATATTGGCGATTGCGACATCCGACCACCAGGTCAGCTTGGCGCGGTCTTCTGCGGGAAAGTCGAACAGCGTCGCCAGCATCATGTTGGTGAGGTCGACTGAGACCCGCTCGGCCCAGTCGAAGGTCTCGTTGCGCGGCAGCGCGTCGAGTACGGCCGCGGTGCGCTGGCGGATCAGCGCATCGAAATTGGCGAGGTTCGACGGCGCCACGATCGGCGCCACCGTGCGGCGCTGCGCGGTGTGGCCGGGGGGGTCCATGCGGATAAAGCTCGGCCGCTCCTGTCCTTTCGGCTGGTCAGCGACCTGGATACCGCCGAGTTCGGAGGCCGAGGAATAGTTCTGATGATCCAGCTCGACCGCGAAGATGTCGTCGTAGCGCGTTACCGACCAATACGGGCCGTAAGGTGAAGCCTCGCAATAATGCACGGGGTCGTCGCGGCGAAGCTGCGCAAACAGCGGCCGCCAGGTGTCGTCCTGATAGAGCCGGGGGTTACTGACATCTGTCGACGTCGGCCTGCGCAGCGCCTCTCCCATCGCCTCACTCCCGCTGGTTCCGTCGCCGCTTGGCGGGCGATCGTCTTGTCGGGCCGACGATAGCGGGTATCTCGCGGCCGAGTAAAGCCGCGGGACGGACAGTCCGCCGCGCGGAATGCGCGCAGGCCGGCGCACCCGGCAAATCGCGATAGCTGCCCCGCTGATCGATGTTTGTCGGCGGCGGTCAGACCGGTTAGCCTTGCGCGCAATCAACCGATCAGGGAGCGACGACAGGTGGCCGCAACGCGCCAGGACAACAGCCCCGAGAAGGCCGCGCTGGACTACGACGTCATCATCATCGGCGCCGGCCTGTCCGGCATGTACCAGCTCTACCGGCTGCGCGAACTCGGCCTCTCGGCGCGAGTGTTCGAGGCCGGCACCGGCGTCGGCGGCACCTGGTACTGGAACCGCTATCCCGGCGCGCGCTTCGATTCCGAAAGCTACTCCTACGGCTATTCGTTCTCGAAGGAGCTGCTCGCGGAATGGGAGTGGTCGGAGCATTTCGCCGGCCAGCCCGAAACCTTGCGCTACTGCAACTATGTCGCCGACAAGTTCGACCTGCGCCGCGACATCCAGTTCGAGAGCCGCATCACGTCCGCGATTTACCAGGACGACACGCGAAGCTGGCAGGTCACGCTGGAGGACGGCGTCCGCCGCTCCTGCCGATTCCTGATCACCGCGATCGGCCCGTTGTCGACCCCGACCCTGCCGCGCATCGAGGGCCGCGACGATTTCAAGGGGCAATCCTTCCACACCGCGCGCTGGCCGAAGGAGGAGGTGGATTTCGCCGGCAAGCGCGTCGCCGTGATCGGTACCGGCGCGACCGGTATCCAGACCATCCAGACCATCGCTGGCGAGGTCGGCCACCTCACCGTGTTCCAGCGCACCGCCAACTGGGCCGCGCCGCTGCACAACGGCAAGATCGACGCCGAGACGCAAGCCAGGATCAAGGCCGGCTATCCCGAGATCTTCGCGCGCTGCAAGGAGACCTTCGCCTGCTTCGTCCATACGCCCGACCCGCGCGGCACGTTCGAGGTCAGCGACGCCGAGCGCGAGGCGTTTTACGAAAAACTCTATGGCGAGCGCGGCTTCGGCATCTGGCAGGGTAACTTTAGGGACATCCTGATCGACCGCAAGGCAAATGCGACGATCAGCGATTTCGTCGCGCGCAAGATCCGCCAGCGCGTCAAGAATCCCAGGGTCGCCGAGAAGCTGATCCCGACAAACCACGGTTTTGGCACGCGGCGGCTGCCGCTCGAGACCTTCTATTACGAGGTCTACAATCGCGACAATGTCGAGCTGGTCGATCTGAAGGCGACGCCAATCGAGCGGATCACGCCCGAGGGCATCCGGACCACCGACAAGGACTACACCTTCGACATCATCATCTATGCCACCGGCTTCGACGCCATCACCGGCAGCTTCGACAACATCGATTTTCGCGGCGCGCACGGCGCGCGGCTGAAAGAGAAATGGACGCACGGCCCGGAAACCTATCTCGGGCTGATGGTCGACGGCTTCCCCAACATGATGATGTTGATGGGCCCGCACACCGCGCTCGGCAACATCCCGCGCAGCATCGAATACAGCGTCGACTGGGTTACCGGCCTGATTCGGTTTGCCCAGGAGAGAGGCCTGACCTTACTCGACGCCACCCCCGAGGGAACCGCCGACTGGACCGATCACGTCAAGGCGCTGGGTGTCGGGCTGCTCTCCAACGAGGTCGACTCCTGGATGACCGGCATCAACCGCAACGTCGAAGGCAAGCAGACCCGCATCGTCGCCCGCTACAGCGGCAGCGCGCCGGCCTATCGCGCACGGTGTGATGAGGTGGCGGCGCAGGGGTATGCGGAGTTGAGGTTGGGGTAGCGCGCGGTCGTTCAGTGATGCGAGGCGACTACCCATCCTCCGCCGTCGTCCTGGCGAAAGCCAGAACCCATAACCACCGCATTCAGTGATGAAAGGGATTGCGGCCCCAGCATCGCGCAACTATCAATATTTGGGGTAATGGGTCCTGGCCTTCGCCAGGACGACGCCGGTGGATCGTTCCCGATTCAAGATGTCAAAGATGCGGTGTCATCACCCGCGAAGGCGGGTGATCCAGTATTCCAGAGACAGTAGTTATCGAGCCGAGAGGCCGCGGCGTACTGGATCACCCGGTCGAGCCGGCGATGACAGTTGGGGCGGGAACGCAGCCCTGTCCTCCCTACCACGCATCAATGCACGGCCGCTTGCGATGCGTCCGCGGCTCCGGTTTCGGCACCGAGCGCAAACCGGCCATGATCCAGTGCCTTGTGTCGGCGGGGTCGATCACCTCGTCGATCTCGAGCACCGAGGCGATCGAGACCGCCTTGCCGTTGGCGTAGAGCTCGGCGACCTTGGTCTGGAAATACTTCTCGCGCTCGACCGGGTCCGCGATCGCCTCCATCTCCTTGCGGAAACCGAGGCGGACATAGCCCTCCAGGCCCATGCCGCCGAACTCGCCGGTCGGCCACGCCACCGTAAAGAACGAGGCATGGAAGCCGCCGCCGATCATCGATTGCGCGCCGAGACCGTAGCCCTTGCGCAGCACGACGCCGAACAGCGGCACCGTGATGCTGGCGCCGGTGACGAACATCCGCGCGACGTGGCGCACGATCGCGGTCTTCTCGGCCTCCGGCCCGACCATGAAGCCCGGCGTGTCGCACAGCGAGACGATCGGGATGTCGAAGGCGTCGCACAGCTGCATGAAGCGCGCGGCCTTGTCGCCGGCCGCCGCATCGATCGCGCCGCCGAGATGCTTTGGATTGTTGGCGATCAGGCCGAACGGCTTGCCCTCGATGCGGATGAAGGCCGTGATCATGCCGACGCCGAAATCGCGCCGGATCTCCAGCACCGAGCCCTCGTCGGCCATCAAATCGATCACGTTGCGGATGTCATACACCCGCAGGCGATTTTCCGGGATCGCGCGGCGCAGCAGCCGCTGGTCCGGCGCCTTCCAGTCCGCCACCGTGCCCTGGAAGTAGGACAGGTATTTCTGCGCGACCGTCGTCGCCTCTTCCTCATCCTCGACCAGGATGTCGATCACGCCGTTCGGCGACTGGAACGAGACAGGGCCGACCTCGGCCGGATGATAGACGCCGAGCCCGCCGCCCTCGATCATCGCCGGACCGCCCATGCCGATCGAGGCGTTTTTCGTCGCGATGATGACGTCGCAGACGCCGAGCATCGCGGCGTTGCCGGCGAAGCAATAGCCGGAGACCACGCCGACCACGGACACGAGGCCGGAGAGTTTTGCGAACTGCACGAAGGACGGGCCGTCGAGGCCGGTCATGCCGAGCCGGTCGGTATCGCCGGGCCGGCCGCCGCCGCCCTCGGCGTAGAACACCAGCGGCATCCGCCACTGCTCGGCGAGGCCGAGCATGCGGTCGATCTTCTTGTGGTTCATATGCCCTTGCGTGCCGGCGAGCACGGTGTAGTCGTAGGAGATCACCATGCAGCGCGCGCCATCGGCGCCAAAATCCCTGGCGTTGACGGTGGCAACGCCCGCGATCAGGCCGTCGGCCGGCGTGTTCTTGATGAGGTCCTCGACCTTGCGGCGGCGGCGCTGTGCCGCGATCGCAAGCGAGCCGTATTCGACGAACGAGCCCTCATCGACCAGCTGCGCGATGTTCTCGCGCGCGGTGCGCTGGTTGGTCTTGCGGCGGCGCTCCACCGACGCCGGACGGTTCTCGTCCAGCGTGATCGCCTTGCGCGCGATCAGTTCGCCCAAATCAGGACGGATGTGATCGAGATCGATCGCGGCCGCTTCCTCCGCGGCATGGCCGTCGACCTCGGCGGGCTCAAGGAACAGGATCGGCTCGCCATGCATCAGCGTGACGCCGGGACCGCCGGCGACCTTCGTCACCCGGCCGCCATGCGGTGCCGTGACGAGATGCTCCATCTTCATCGATTCCAGCACCGCGATCTGCTGGCCGGGACGAACCAGATCGCCCTCCGCGACCTCGATCGCCACGATCGTGCCCTGCAACGGCGCCGGCACCGGCAGCGATCCCTCGGGCGCCGCCTCGATAGCGATGGACCTGGTTGCGGCCGCCTCGCTCACCTCGAGCAGCGGCGCAGCATGCTCCTTCGCGGCGCCGACCAGCGCCGCCACATGCGTATCGATGAAGTTGGTGCTGATCTTGTTCCGGGCAAAACTCTGGTGCGCCAGGATCGCGCCGAGGAACGGGATGTTGGTGGCGACGCCGCCGATCCGGAATTCGCGCAAGGTGCGCGATGCCTTGTGCACCACGTCGGTCCATTTTTGGCTCGGCGAATGCACGATGACTTTTGCCAGCAGCGAGTCGAACGCGGCGCTGGTGCGGTAGCCGGAATAGCCGAACGTATCGACGCGGACGCCGGGGCCAGACGGCAGGTCGAACACGCTGAGCGTGCCGCCGGTCGGCTTCGTAACGCCCTTCTCGTCCATCACCTCCATGTTGACGCGGAGCTGAATGGCATAGCCGCGCGGCAGCGGCACGGCTGATTGCGCCAGCCCGAGCGAAGCCAGCGTCGCGCCGGCGGCGACCGCGAGCTGCGAACGGACGAGGTCGAGGCCGAGCACCGCCTCGGTGACGGTATGCTCGACCTGGAGCCGCGGATTGGCCTCGATGAAGGCGAAGGCGCCCTCGCCCTTGCTTTCCTCCGCCTCGTCATCGACAAGAAATTCGAAAGTGCCGAGATTGTCGTAACGCGCGGCGGAGGCGAGCTGCTTTGCCGCCTCGATGATGCGAGCGCGCAGGCTCTCACTTAATGACGGGCTCGGCGCCACCTCGATCAGCTTCTGGTTGCGGCGCTGGATGGTGCATTCGCGCTCCCAGAGATGGCTGATCGCACCATGACGATCGCCGATGATCTGCACCTCGATATGGCGCGCTTTGCGGATCAGCCGCTCGACATAGACGGCGTCATTGCCGAACGCCGCCTTGGCCTCGGACTGGCAGCGCGCATAGGCTTCATCGAGCTTGGCCAGGTCCTCGACCACGCGCATGCCGCGGCCGCCGCCGCCGGCGATCGCCTTGACCATCACGGCGGCATTGGCGCCGAGCGAGGTGAAAAAGGCCTTTGCCTCGTCAAGCGAGGTTGCACCTGAGGTGCCGGCAATGATCGGCACGCCGCACTTTTTGGCCAGCGCCTTTGCCTTGGCCTTGTCGCCGAACAGATCGAGCGCCTCCGGCGACGGGCCGACGAAGGTGATCTTCTCCTCGGCGCAGCGCCGCGCCAGCTGGGTATTCTCGCTGAGGAAGCCGTAGCCCGGATGCAGCGCGTCGCAACCCGTGGCCTTGGCCGCCGCAATCACCGCCTCGATGTCGAGATACGCCCGCGCGCCGCGACCGGGGATCTCGTGACTTGCATCGGCGGATCGGACATGCAGCGAGGCGGCATCGTCGGCGGGATAGATCGCGACCGTCGCGATGCCGCTCTCTGCCGCGGCGCGGGCAATGCGGATCGCGATCTCACCGCGGTTGGCAATCAGCAATTTCTTGAACGACATGATCATTCCACCAAAGGTCAACGATCCTTCATGGTCGGATCGAGCACAACACGCAAGGATTCTCCCAGCGCATTGAACGCCAGGGAGACGACGAGAATGGCAAGGCCCGGCGCATACATCTGCTCCGGGGCGATTTCCATGTATTGGTAGGCGCGCGCCAGCATAGCGCCCCAGCTCGGGTCCGGCGGCTGGATGCCGAGGCCGAGGAACGACAGGCTGGCCTCGGCCAGGAGCGCCGCGGCGAGCAGCAGCGTCACCTGCACGATGACCGGCTGCAGCGTATTCGGAAGCACGTGGCGCCACAGCACGTGCCAGGTAGGGGCGCCGAAGCCCCTCGACGCGTCGACATAGAGCTCCTGCCGCACGATCAGCGTGCGGGCGCGGACGATACGCGCCAGCGCCGGAAACATCGTGATGCCGATCGCAATCATGCCGTTGGTGAGTCCGATGCCGAGCGCACCGGTGACCGCGATCGCCAGTACGATAGCGGGGAACGACAGGAACGTGTCGATGATGCGGCTGATGATGTCGTCGATCCAGCCGCCGAAATAGCCGGCGATCAGGCCGACCGGCAGCCCGATCAGAACCGCGACGCCGACCGCAAGCAGGCTGGCATAGACGGTGGCCGGCGCGCCGTAGATCAGGCGGGAGAAGATGTCGCGGCCGAGATCGTCGGTGCCGAGCAGATGCAGCGGGCCCGGCGGCGCCAGCATGTTGTTGACGTCCTGCGCGGTCGGCGCATAGGGCGCGATCCAGGGCGCGCCGATCGCGACGACAACCAGCACCGACAGAACCAGGATCGACAGCGCGGCGCGGAGGTCGCCAGCGAGCCAACGCAGGAAACGCCGCGGCCGGGTCGGCTTTGCTGATATCTTCAGCGGAGCGAGCGCGGTGTCGGTCATTGCTCGATCCTCGGATCGACCGCGGCACAGAGCAGATCCGTGATCAGATTCACCGCGATGACGACGACCACCATGGTGAAGACGACACCCTGCACGATCGGGAAATCGCGCTGGATCGCGCCGCGCACGATCAGGCTGCCGAGGCCGGGAATGGCGAACACCGCCTCGATCACGACGGTCGCCGCCAGCATGCGGTTGACCAGCAGGCTGATGATCGTGAGCAGATTGACGCCGACATTCTTCAGGCCGTGCTGCCAGAGGATCCGCGACATCGACAGCCCCTTGGCATGCAGCGTGCGGACATATTGCGACGACAGCACCTCCAGCAGCGCACCGCGCAACTGGCGGGCGACCTCGGCCATGCCATAGGCCGCGATCGCGACGGCCGGCAGCAGCGCGTGCCGGATCGCATCGATCGGCGAGACGCTGAAGGATTTCGCGCCGGTCGCCGGCAGCCAGTTCAGCTTCAGCGAGAACTCCGCCACCAGGATCATCGCGAGCCAGAAGCCGGGCACGGCGACGCCGAGCGACGCAATCATGCTGATCAGCTTGTCGAGCCAGCCGTTCGGCTTGATCGCGGCCATCACGCCCATCGGAATGCCGGTGACCAGCGCCAGCACCAGCGCGATCACGACGATCAAAAGCGTGTTCGGGAAGGCGCGGCCGATCGAGACCGCGACCTTCTCGCCGGTCAGAAGCGATTGCGAGAGATCGCCCTGCGCGACATGGCCGAGCCAGGCGCCATATTGCACCAGGAACGACCGATCGAGGCCGTAGATCTGCCTGATCTCGGTGATCCGCGCGTCGGTCGCGTTGTCGCCGGCCAAGGTCACGGCGATATCGCCGGGCACCAGCTTGAGCAGCGCGAACACCATGAAGGTCGCGAGCAGGATCACGGGCAGCGCCTGCACGAGGCGGCTGCCGATGACCTTGACTGGTGACCGTCGTGCCATGGTTCAGCCTTCGAGCCAGACGTCGTCGTATTTCGGCTTGCCAAGGAGATTGGGCCGATAGCCCTGCACCTTCTTGTTCATGGCGACCAGCTCGAACTGGAACGCCAGCGGCACGACGAAGGCGTTTTCCATCACCAGCCGTTGCACGGTGGCGAACGCCTTGCGCCTGACCTCGATGTCTTCCGATGCGCGCGAGTCCTTGATCGCCGCCTCGAGCTCGGGCGGCACCGGCGCACGGCCGCCATTGTAATAGGCGTCCTTGGTGAACATCAGCGAATAGGTCAGGCTCGGGTCGGGCCGCCCGGTCCAGGCCGACAGCAACCCGGCCCCCTTCTTTTCCGGACCGAAGAAGGCAGCCGAGGCTTCCGCGACCGTACCGTTGACGAAGCGCACGGTGATGCCGGCCTTCCGCAACTGCTCGATCAGGATCTCCTCGCGTTGCACCGAGTCCTGATCGGTGTAACCGCCGATCTCGATCGGGGTGCCTTCCTTGAAGCCGGCCTCGGCGAGCAGCTTGCGCGCCTTGTCGGGATCGTAGGGATAGAGCTTTGCGACCTCGGCATCATAGGCCCAGTGCGCCTTCGGCAGGTTCATGTAGGCCGGCTCGGCTAGCCCGGCGAGCGCGGCCTTGACGAAGGCCTCGCGATCGATCGCAAAGTTCAGCGCCTGGCGGACCTTGATGTTGTCGAACGGCGGCTTGGCCCAGTTCAGGAAGATCTGGAACACATAGAGTGTCGGGCCATGCACGACCTTGACGCTGGAAGCACGCTCGATGATCGCCTTCTGCCGCGGCGGCAATTGATAGATCAGATCGTTCTGCCCGGCGGTAACCGAGCGCGCGCCGGTGGTCAGCTCCGGAATGATCGAGATCTCGATCGCATCGGGATACGGCCGGTCCGGCTTCCAGTATTTCTCGTTGCGCTTGACCACGATCTTTTCTCCGTCGGCCCAGCTCACAAACGCATAGGCGCCGGCGCCGACCGGCTTGCGCGTCACGACGCCGCCCTCGGCCGCCTTCAGCGCCGTCGGCGACACCATCATGCCGGCGCGATCGGAGAGGATGCCCGGCAGCGCCGTATCCGGCGTCTTCAGCTTCAAGGTCACCTGCTGAGGCCCGGTGACTTCGACCGCCTCCACCGACAACAGATCGGCCTTGATGTTCGACTTGGCATCGCTCCGGTTGCGATCGAGGTTGAACTTGACCGCTTCGGCATCGAGCGGCGTGCCGTCATGGAAGGTGACGCCTGAGCGGATGTTGAGCACCAGCGTGTTCGGATCGGTGAACTTCCAGCTCTCGGCAAGCCCGGGCTTCGGCTTCAGCGTCTCGAATTCCCATTCGGTCAGCGTGTCGTACATCGTGAACAGGAAGGCGTGATCTGAACCGGCGCCGCCGGTTGCCGGATCGAGGCTCGACGGATTGGCCGGCGCTGAGATCCGCAAGGTGCCGCCCTTCTTCGGCGTGCCTTGCGCGAATGCACTGCCACCGAGCGTGGTGCTCGCAAGTGCCCCCGAGATCAGCGCCATGGCCTCGCGTCGTGTCGTCATCGTCATGGCATTGTCTCCGGTACGTTGTTCGAAAAATTCGGGCAGTCGGCGAAATGGCAGGCAACCCAGTGATCGGGCTTCAGCTCGCGCCACTCCGGCACACGGTCGGTGCAGAGCGGCTGCGCGTGCGGGCAGCGGGTGCGGAAGCGGCAGCCCGAGGGCGGATCGATCGGGCTCGGCACCTCGCCCTGCAGCACGATCCGCTGCGCATCGCGCATCGTCGACGGCAGCGGCCGCGGCTCGGCCGAGAGCAGTGCGATGGTGTAGGGATGCAGCGGCCGCTCGGCGACCTCTTCGGTCGGCCCGAGCTCAACGAACTGGCCGAGATACATCACCGCGACGCGCTCGCTGATATGCGAGACCACGGCGAGATCATGGGTGATGAAGACATAGGTCAGCCCGAGATCGCGCTGCAGATCGGCAAACAGGTTGAGCACGTCGCCGCGGATCGACATGTCGAGCGCGGCCACCACCTCGTCGCAGACGATCAGCTTCGGCTTCAGCGTCAGTGCACGCGCGATCACAACACGCTGCTTCTGGCCGCCGGAGAGCTGGTGCGGATAGCGCTCGCCGAACTCCTGCGGCAGCCCCACGCGCTCCAATGCCTCCCGTGCCTGCCGCTCCCGCTCGGCGCGGCTGCCGACACGGGCGAGCTCCAGCGGCTCCAGCACCGAGGCCAGGATGGTCATGCGCGGATTCAACGCGGCGTTGGGATCCTGGAAGATGATCTGATAGTCGCGGCGATGACTTTGAAACTCCCGGCGCGGCAGCGCCAGCGGATCGATGCCGTCGTGCAGAATGGCACCGGCGCTAGGATTCAGCAGGAAAACCAGCGCGCGGCCGATCGTGGTCTTGCCCGAGCCGGATTCGCCGATGATGCCAAAGGTCTCGCCGCGCCGGACATCGAAATTGACGCCATCGACCGCCTTCACGGTGGCGCGGCGGTCCGAGGTCTGGAAGCGGACCTGGAGATCGCGCACCGAGACGATGGGTTCGCGGCGGGGCTCGGCTGTAGCTGCGGTCATTGCGTCGCAACCTTCGCAGCCGCCGGCGCATCGGGCGGATGCAGGGCGCCCGGCAGGTTGAGCTCGGCAAAGCGCCAGCAGCGCACCTTGCGGCCGCCGCCGGCGTCCTGCAGCGTCTGCTCCGCCTCGCAGCCCTTGGCCGCATGCGCGCAGCGGGCGCGGAAGCGGCAGCCCGCAGGCATCTCCGCGATCGACGGCACCCGGCCCGGGATCGACGGCAATCGGCCGTGGCGCGGGCTCAAATGCGGCAGCGAGCGCAAGAGCCCCGACGTATAGGGATGCAGCGGCCGCACCAGCGCCTCGTCGACGGTGGCGTCCTCGATCACCTCGCCGGCGTACATCGTGATCATCCGCGTGCAGGTCTCGGCGACGACGCCGAGATCGTGGGTGATCAGCATCAGCGCGGTCTTCGAGGTCTCGCTGATGTCGCGCAGCAGCTCGAGGATCTGCGCCTGCACGGTGACGTCGAGCGCGGTGGTCGGCTCGTCCGCGATCAGCAGCTGCGGGCCGCAAATCAGGCTCGCCGCAATCATCACGCGCTGGCGCATGCCGCCGGAGAGTTGGTGCGGATAGTCGTCGATGCGCCGCTCGGGCGACGCGATGCCGACGTGGCGGAGCATCTCCAGCGTTTTGGCGCGGGCTTCCTCATAGGAAACGTCCGTATGGACGCGCAGCGTCTCCGCGATCTGGTGACCGACGGTGAAGACCGGATCGAGCGCGCTCATCGGCTCCTGGAAGATCATCGCGATCCGCTTGCCCCGGATCGCGCGCATCTGCCGCGCGCTGCAGGAGGCGAGATCGGTGCCATCGAACAGGATCTTGCCGTCGAGCCCAGCAAAGTTGCCCGGCAACAGGCGCAGGATCGACAGGCCGGTGATGGTCTTGCCGCAGCCGCTCTCGCCGACGATGCCGACCCGCTCGCCCGGCGCGATGTCGAAATCGATCCGGCGCGTCGCCTGCCAAATGCCCTGCGACGTCTTGAAACGGATGCCGAGCCCGCGCACGGACAGCAGCGGCCGCGCGCCGTCGCGCGCACCCTCCGCCTTGCGCTGTGCCGGCTGGCCTGTCTCCATCAACCCGCCGCCCGCTTCTTCTCTTTCACCAGCTGCTCCTCCATCAGCATCTCGGTGCCGATGATGCCTTCGCGGGTGAGCTCCTCCAGCTCGGCGTCGGAGAGGCCGAGCATGCCGGACAGGATCTCGCGATTGTGCTCGCCGAGCGTCGGCGGCACCGAGCGGATCGCGAACGGCGCATCGCCCTCGCGGAACGGCATCGACGGCTGCGGATGTTTACCGATGAAAGCACGGTCGACCTGCTGGATGAAACCGCGGGCGTGGAGCTGCGGGTCATCAAGGAGATCGATCGGCAGCCGCGCGACGCCGGAGGCGACACCGGCAGCTTGCAGCGCGGCCATCGCCTCATCGGCATCGCGTGCCGAAGTCCAGGCCGTGATCGCCGCCTCGATCTCGGCCTCGATGGCGCGGCGGCTCGCGGCCGTCTTGAGCGTCGCGTCCGCAGCCCAGTCCTCGCGGCCGAGCAGCCGCGCGAGTCTTGGCCACATCGCGTCGTCGGATACAGCGACCACGATCCAGTTGTCCTCGCCGTCGCAACGAAAGCAGCCATGCGGCACGAAATCAGGATGGCGGTTGCCATATTTCGCAGGCTGCTTGCCGTCGATCGAATGCGCCACGATCCATGGTGCCGCGAACGGCATCATGCACTCGATCTGCGCGAGATCGATGAACTGGCCCTGCCCCGTCAGCCTGGCGTTGATCAGCGCGGTCAGCACCGCGGCAGCGCCGTTGAGCCCGCCGACGGCATCGCCGAACGCGGTATGGCTCATCACAGGCGGGCCGCCGGCATCGCCAACGACACTTGGCAGGCCGGAGCCCTGCTCCAATGTCGAGCCGTAAGCGCGGCAGTCACGGTGCACGCTGCCGGCGCCGAACGCCGACATCGACATCATCACCAGCTTCGGATTGATCTTGCTCAGCACCTCGTAGCCGAGGCCGAGCTTGGGCAGCACCTCGACCGAATAATTGTCGACCACGAGGTCGGCGTCGGCGAGCAGGCGTTTCGCCAGCGCAAGCCCCCTCGGCCGGGTCAGATCGAGCGTGATGCCGCGCTTGTTGCGGTTCATGATGCAGTAACGCACCGACTTCTCGTACATCTGCTCCAGCACATAGGCGGGGCGGCGGTCGACGCCGCGCCACCAGTCCGGATACTGGGTCGCCTCGATCTTGATGACGTCGGCGCCGAGATCGGCGAGCGTGCGGGTGCAGATCGGCCCGGCCCAGCCCATCGAGAAATCGACGACGCGAACGCCCTCGAGCGGCAGGCGATTGGTCGGAGCCGGCTTCGGCGCCGGCACACGCGGCGCGGCATCGCGCCTCGCCTGCTGCTCGCCGAGATCAGGCACGCGGCCACCGCGAAGTGGCGGCGTCCCCGTCAGCCGCTGCATCGTGCCTGCGGAAAAACCGGTCTCGTCGCCGACCGTGATCGGGACAATCGCACCGCGGACGCGCTTCTCTTCATCGGCGATGAGATCCGCGATCTCCGGCACCGGCACGATCGGGATCTTGCGCTTGAGACCCTCCGCGAACCATTCCTGCGCGGTGCGCTGCTTCAGCTTCGGCAGCATCTTGCCTTCGATCTCGGCGACGCGCTGCAGCCGGTCGACGCCCATGACCAGCGTCGGATCGTCGCGCAGATCGGTGAGCCCGAGCATCTCGCAGAACGCGCGCCACTGCGCCGGGGTCACCGTGGTGACGCCGAGCCAGCCTTGTTTGGTCTCGTAGATGCCGACCGGAAAGGTCGGCCAGAACCGGTTGACACCGATCCGCCGCATGATGTCGCCGCGCTGGAACGCCTCGAACATGATGTATTCGGTGACGGCGATAGAGGCCTCGAACAGGCTGAGATGGTTTTCGCGCCCGCGCCCATCCTGCATGCGGCCCAGCACCGACGAGGCGGCCGCGATGAAGCCCCACAGCCCGCCGAGGATGCCGGTCTGGAAATCCGGTGCGTGCATCGGCGGTCCCTGCTCGGGTCCGACCAGCTTCACAAGCCCGGTCAGTGCACGGATCGTGGAGTCGGTCGCGGCGAAATTGGCATAGGGACCGCGATCGCCGAACCAGGTGAGGTCGAGATGGATCAGGCCCGGATTGTTCCGCTTGATCGCATCGAGATCGATGCCGGGACAATTGGCCGCATCGATACCGCGCCCATCGAGCAGGATATCGCAGCCGGCAATCAGCTCATGCAGGCGCGACGTGGCGCTCGCGTCGCTCTGGTCGAGCACGACACTCGATTTATTGAAGTTCAGAAACGCAAACCACGCGCTGTGCCCCTGCGGCGTCAGCGGCTCCGCGCGGCGAAGCGGATCGCCCGCCGGTGGCTCGATCTTCTGCACATCGGCGCCGAAATCGGCGAACAGCCGCGCGCAATAGCTCGTCGCCGCCGCACTTCCGATCTCGACTATCCGCAGATGCGACAACGCGCCCATCACGCTTCCTCGCGACAAAATGACCAGCCGACGACATCGGCTGATTCAGTTTCTTGTTGCGTGAACTTGAAGCCGCGCCGACTGTGTGATGCAAGTGGAATTTTCTTCCGTTTGACGGAATTCACGCGATTGCCGCAGCACTTTGCAACAAGCGTGCGTTGACGGTCTGCCGCCGTGCGGTTGACGCATTGCTCGATCCGCTATTGTGCTCTCTTCAACACCAACAAACGCCGGGCAGGAAACCATGAGCAAATCCACCACGATCAAAAGCGTCGAGACGCTCGCCTGCGATGCCGGCTGGCGGAATTATCATTTCGTCAAGGTGACGACCGCGGATGGGCTGGTCGGCTGGAGCGAATATGACGAGGGCTTTGGCGCGCCCGGCGTGACCGCGGCGATCGAGCGGCTGTCGGCGCGCGTGGTCGGCAAGAACGCATTCGAGCACGAGCGGATCTATGTGGAACTGTTTGCCGCGACGCGCCCCGCCGCCGGCGGCGTGGTGGCGCTGGCGTTAGGTGCCATCGAGAACGCGCTGCTCGACGTCAAGGCCAAGGCGCTCGGCGTGCCCTGCTACGATCTGCTCGGCGGCAAGATCCGCGACCGCGTGCGGGTCTATTGGTCGCATTGCGCGACCTGGCGTATCAATCATCCGGATTGGTACAAGCCCGCCATCACCGATCTCGACGGCGTCAAGGCGATCGGGGCCGAGGTGCGCGAGAAGAAATTCTCGGCGATGAAGACCAACATCTTCGTCTACACCGACGGCAAGCCGCAGGGCTGGCGTCCCGGCTTCGGCGCGCCGTTTCAACCCGAGATCAATGTCGACCGCAATGTGCTGCGCAATCTCTGCATGCATCTGGAGGCGATCCGCGACGGCGCGGGGCCGGATGTCGATCTCCTGCTCGATCTCAACTTCAACGCCAAGACCGAGGGCTATCTCAAGATCCTGCGCGCCATCGAAAAGATGGACATGTTTTGGGTCGAGATCGACACCTTCAACCCGCAGGCGCTCGGCTATGTCCGCCGCCAGAGCCCGCACCCGATCTCGTCCTGCGAGACGCTGCTCGGCCTGCGCGAATTCCTGCCCTATTTCACCGAGCAGGCGATGGACGTCGCGATCATCGACACGCCGTGGAACGGCGTCTGGCAGTCGATGAAGATCGCCGCGGCCGCCGAGCATTTCGAGGTCAACGTCGCGCCGCATAATTTCTACGGCCATCTCTGCACCATGATGAACGCGCATTTCTGCGCCGCGGTGCCGAACCTGCGCATCATGGAGACCGACATTGATCGCCTGGCCTGGGACCACGAGCTGTTCACCCACGTGCCGGAGTTCGTCGACGGCCATCTCGTGATTCCCGATCGCCCGGGCTGGGGCACCGAGCCGAACGAGGAAGGCCTGCGCGCCCATCCGCCGAAGAACAAGGGCGGGCTGCTGAATTACGGGCTGAAGAAGTAACTCTCTCCACACCGTCGTCCCGGCGAAAGCCGGGACCCATAACCACCGCTGCGTGGTTTGTGAGCGCGGCTGCGGCCCCAGCGATGTAAAGCAACAAACGGCTGGGGTAATGGGTCCCGGCCTTCGCCGGGACGACGCATAACCCCAGCCCCCAGCTCGCCGCCCCCTCAATTATCTTCCCGCACCGGCGTGAATGCGCTCTCGATTACGTCGCCGATCGGCTGCCAGGCGTTGCCGTCGAACTGCACCAGCCGCATCTGCTTGATCGGGCGGAAATCCTTCGGCCCGGTGTTGATCACGATCCCGGGCAGCGCGATCGGGCTCTGGTAGTCCTTCAGCGAGGCGGCCTGCCGCATGATGTTCTCGCGCGACAGGTCGTCGCCGCACTGGCGCAGCACCTGCATCAGCGTGTCGGCGGCGGCATAGCCGAACACGGCGTAGACGTCGTCCTTGTCGCCGTCGGGATAGTATTTGTCCATGAAGGCGTCCCACGCCTTGATCTGCGGATCGTTCTTCCAGGAGGCGTCGCCGGCATCCTTCAGGAACGAGGTCGAGATCACGCCGAGCGAGTTCTGCAGGCCCGCAGGCCGCAACGCACTGGCGATCGAGGCCGACGCGTTGTCGAGGATGAACACCGGGTGCCAGTCGAGGTCCGCGGCAACGCGAATCGCGCGTGCCGCGATCGCCGGCGCGCCGTCGAACACCAAAATGTCGGCGCCGGAGCCTTTCAGGATTCCGATCTGGTTCTGGATCGCGGTCTCCGATGCGTCGAAAGCGAGATCGGCAACGATCATGCCCGCGGTATCGCCGAGCCCTTCCTGCAATCCCTTGAACAGATCGCGGCCGAACTGATCGTTCTGCCAGAGCACCGCGATCTTGCGCGAGGGATACGCCGCCTGGATGTAATTGGCGTAGATCCGCCCCTCGGCGCGGAAGGTCGGCTGCCAGCCCATGGTCCAGGGAAAGCTTTTCGGATGCGCCCACTCCTCGTCGCCGGAGGCGACGAACAGCTGCGGGATGTTCTTCTCGTTGAGATACTTTCGCACGGCGAGGTTGCTCGGCGTGCCGAACGAGCCGAACATCATCAGCACGTCCTGCTTCTCGACGAGATCGCGGGTCTGCTCCATCGCGGTCTTCGGATTGGAGCTGTCATCGACCGAGACGAATTTGACTTTGCGGCCGTTGATGCCGCCATGCTCGTTGATCATGTCGAAATAGGCCGCTTCCGCCCGCCCGATGGTCGCGAACGCGGCGAGCGGCCCGGTGTATGGCATGACATTGCCGACGCGGATGTCGCTGTCCGTCTTCGCTTCCGGCGCCTGCTGCGCACGCAACGGCGACGCCGCGAGAACAGCTGCGAGGACAAGAGATATCGAAAGCACGGTTTGTCGTTTTGTTTGCATCAACATCGCCACAAACGCCGGCAGCAACCGGCGCTCCCTCCCGAGGACGCGACCTTATCGCCCAAGCCAATGCCGGGAAAATGAAATGTTGATGGCGAAGGCGAACCTCAGCGCAATGTTATGTCGAGCCAGCCCAGCGGATTGACCGCGACGCGATCGCCGCTGTCGACCAGAACCGTGGTGGTTTCGGCCTCAATGATCGCGGGACCAGCCAGCGTATGGCCGGGCTTGAGATCGTCGAGCGCATAGACCGGCACCTCGCGCCAGGCGCCGAGCCAGGCCTGCCGCTTGCCGCGCGGCGCGCAGGGCGCGGCCGACGCGGCCTCGCCGGCATCGCCGCCGCCGCGCGCCACCTTGCCGACCGCGGCGACGCGGGCGTTGACGAACACCACCTCCTGCCCGCGCGAGGCATAGGTGTAGAGTTCCTCGTGGCGGCGATGGAAGCGCTCCTCGATCTGTGCCACGAGGTCCGCGGCGTCGAGATCGAGGTCACCGAGCGGCACGTCGATCTCGAACACCTGCTCGCCGTAGCGCATCTCGGCCGAGCGCTCGATCGCGATGTCGCCCTTGAACCAGTCGCGCAGCCGGCCGGCCGCCTGCTCCTCCAGTCCGGCGAGCAGCGCCCTCACCTCATCCGCCGAGATCCGGCCGGTGCCGTAATGGGTGCGGCTGACCTCATAGCGCAGATCGCTGGTCAGCATGCCCCAGGCCGACAGCACGGAGGCGACCGTCGGCACGATGATGCGCTTGATCTCGAGCTCGCGCGCGACTTCGGCGGCATGCATGCCGGCGGCGCCGCCGAAGCTGAGCAGCGCGAATTTGCGGGGATCGACGCCGCGGCGCAGCGTCATCAGGCGGATGCCGTCGGCCATCTTCAGATTGATCATCTTGTAGATGCCGGCGGCGGCCTCGATCCGCGACAGCTCGAGCGCTTCAGCGATGCGGTCGACCGCGGCTTCCGACGCCGCGCGATCGAGCGGCCGCGCGCCGCCCATGAAGGCGCTCGCATCGAGATAACCGAGCACAACATTGGCGTCGGTGACGGTGGCGGCCAGGCCGCCATTGCCGTAGCACGCCGGCCCCGGCACCGAGCCCGCGCTCTCCGGCCCGACCCGCAAGGTGCGGCCGCCGTCGACGCCGGCAATCGAGCCGCCGCCCGCCGCGATGCTGGCGATGTCGAGGCTGCGCAGCGCGATGCGCTGGCCGGCCAGCATGCCGTCGGCCGACAGCGAGGCCTCGCCGTCTGCGATCAGCGAGATGTCGGTCGAGGTGCCGCCCATGTCGAACGGCACGAGATCGGGAATCCCGAGCATCTCGGCGCAGCGGCGGCTGCCGGAAATGCCGCCGGCCGGGCCCGACAGCACCGTACCCGCGGCGAGCCGCGAGGCCTCTTCCACCGGCGCCATGCCGCCATGCGACAGCACGACGAACAGCGAGCCTTTGAAGCCGGCTTCGTGCAGGCTGCGCTCCAGATTGGTGAGATAGCGCCGCACGGTCGGCGCGACATAGGCGTTCACGATCGTGGTCGAGACGCGCTCATATTCCTTGATCTGCGGCAGCACGTCGCTCGAGCGCGACACGCTGACGTCAGGCAGCTCCTTCGCCAGCCGCTCGACCGCGGCGAGCTCATGCGCCGGATTGAGATAGGCGTGCAGGAAGCAGACCGCGACCGAATTCGCGCCGGACCGTTTCACCTCGGCGATGACGTCGCCGAGCGCTGCGGCATCGAGTGCAACCGCCGCGCTGCCGTCGGCCTTCAGCCGCTCGCGCACGCCAAACCGTCGCTCGCGCGGCACCAATGGCTCGGGCGGCGGCGTGCGCAGGTCGTAGCGATCCGGCTTCAGCCCCTCGCGCATCTCGACGACGTCGCGATGTCCCTCGGTGGTCAGGAGCGCGACCATGGCGCCCTTGCGCTCGAGCAACGCGTTGGTCGCAACCGTCGTGCCGTGCACCAGGCGATCGGTCGCGGCGAGCATCGCCGTGCGCGTGACGCCGAGACGGCGGGCCAATTCCTCAAGCCCCGCCATGACGCCGATCGACTGATCGGCCGGCGTGGATGGTGATTTCGCGAACACAGTGCGCCCGGTTTGATCCGTCGCAACCAGGTCGGTGTAGGTGCCGCCGACGTCAACCCCAATCGTGTACATCGCTGCCCTATACCGCCTTCGAAACCAGACCTTGGTCGACGTCGCGCGCCCGCGCCTCCGCCGTTCGCTTCTCGGATGGACCCCAGCCGCCCCCACCAGACGAGCGGATCTCGAGGCAGTCGCCGGGGCGCAGCTCGATGCCGACCTCCTTGGTCTTCAAGACGCGCGGTTCGCGGCCTTCCGACAACAGGCGATAGTGATGCGGCTCGCCGTCCTTGCCGCCGAGCATGCCGCATGGGCCGTGCCGCGCGCCGTCGCCGGCGGTATTGCCCTTGGCGGGCTTTGCCGTCTCCAGCACCATGTCGAGCGCCACGCCGAGCCCGCCGCGATGCTGACCATCGCCGCCGGAATCCGGCCGGAACTCGTGCTGGCGGAAATGCAGGGGAAAGCGCACTTCGGCAACCTCGATGCTGCCGAATTTGAGCCCGCCGACCGAGTGCCACTCGCCGATCGAGGAATAGCCGTCGCCGCCTGGCGATGCGCCGCCGCCCGGCCGCGCCTGGAACATGTGCCAGATGAAATTGCGCCCGTTGCGCGGATCCTCGCCCTGGATCGCGATACGGAAGCGGCGGCCCCAGCCGCCCATCACGCGATCCGGACAGGAGGCCGACATCGCCTTGATGATGGCTTCGACGATCTCGTTCGAAGGGTGGCTGGTGCACAGCGTGACCGGGCGGCCGGGATCGGCCCACACGATGGTGCCCTGCTTCGCCACCACCTTCAGCGGCCGCAGCGCGCCGGTGTTCTTCGGGATGTCGGCGTCGATCAGATAGGCAAAGGCCATCGCGACCGCGGCCTGCATGTTGGCGTGCGAGGAGTTGACGAAACTCGTCGACTGCGGATCGGAGCCGGTGAGATCGACCTCGATGTCGCTGCCCTTCTTGGTCACCTTGGCCGCGATCTTGATGTCGGTGCGGCCATGGCCGTCGTCGTCGAGCAGCGCTTCACCATAGAACACGCCGTCCTTCCAGCTCGACACCACGGCGCGGGTCTGCTGCTCGGTCGCGTCAAGAATGGCCTCGATGGCGGCCTCGACCGTCTCGGCGCCGAACTCGCTGAACAGTTTTGCGACGCGGCGCTCGCCGAGATGCGCGGCGCCCAGCATCGCCGCGAGGTCGCCGCGGAATTCCTTGGGGTTGCGGATGTTCAGCGCCAGCAGGTCGAGCAGGTCCTCACGCGGCTTGCCGGCCTCATAGAGCTTGATCGGCGGAATCCGAATGCCTTCCTGATAGATTTCGGTTGCGGCCGGATTGTAGGCGCCATGGGTGGCGCCGCCGATGTCGCTCTGATGCGCGCGCACGATGGTCCAGAGCAATCGCTTGCCGCCGTCGAACACCGGCACGAAGGCCGTGAGATCGGGCAGATGGCTGCCGCCCTGATAGGGATCGTTGAGCAGGATGACGTCGCCGGGCGCGACATCCTTGAAGCGTTCCTCGACCGCGAGCGTCGCCCACGGCAAGGCGCCGACATGCACCGGGATGTGATCGGCTTGCGCGATCAGGCGCCCGCTCGTGTCGCAGATCGCCAGCGAAAAATCGCGGCTGGAATTGAGGATCTGCGAATAGGAGGTGCGAAGCATGGCTTCGCCCATCTCCTTCACGATCGACGACAGGCGGTGCTGGACCACGGAACGGGTGATCGGATCGATCTTGGCGGACATTTTTGCCCTTGTGGGCGCATGGGACTGCGCAGAGAGGATCGCGGAACCGGTCGATCAGGACCGGAATTCCTTCTTATAGCCAGAGGCTTGCCATTCGCAAATCGGCCGGTTCGGCCGTAACGGGGTATTCCGTCGATCAGCAAGTCGTGATCGACAGGAAGCCACCCGGCGACGGAATAGAACTCAGGCTACCGCGTCCCACCCATGCAAGCCGGCCCGGAGGCCGGACCGCTCGGGCTTCCCCGACAACTCCCAGGGTGACGCAATGCCTCCTCGATTCCTCAAACCCGGCCTCGCGCCGCTCGGCGCGGCCGTCCTGCTCGCCATTGCCGCAGCCGCGTTCGCGCATGACGGCGATCATCATCCGGCAGAGACCGCGCTGTCGGCCGACGAGAGCGCCTTCCTCGCCGAGAACGACGCTGCGATGACCAAGATGATGAATGACATGGCGGCCAAGCCGAGCGGCGACATCGACCGCGATTTCGTCGCGATGATGACGCCGCACCACCAGGGCGCGATCGACATGGCCGTGATCGAGCTCCGCTACGGCAAGAACGAGCGCCTGCGCCGGATCGCACAGGAGATCATCGTCGAGCAACGCCAGGAGATCGACGCCATGAAGCTCGCACTCGGCGAACAGGTCACGGACACGACGCCCGCCCCGACACAACAAGCCGGAGCGACACCCGGCCCGGCCGCGACCAGCCACGATCACACGAACATGCACCACGAGATGATGAAGCAGGAGACCAAGTGATGACGAGCCCATTCGTGAAGGGCCTGCTGGCCACCAGCATGATCGCGCTGTCGACGTCGGCGTTTGCGGGACAGGCGCCGGGCGCTGCGTCCGCGCCCGATATCCCGATCAGCCATCACGACCGCGTCTACGCCGCCGAGCAGTTCTCGAACACGGTGTCGGTCACCGATCCCGTCGACAACAAGCTGCTTGGCGTGATCAGGCTCGGCGACCCGCAACCGGGTAATTTCAGCCCGCTCTACAAGGGACAGGTGCTGGTCCACGGCATGGGCTTCTCGCCCGACCACCACACCCTCGCCATCGTCTCGATCGGCTCGAATTCGGTGACCTTCATCGACACGGCAACCAACGCAGTCAAGCACGTCACCTATGTCGGGCGTTCGCCGCACGAGGCGTTCTTCACGCCCGACGGCAAGGAGGTGTGGGTCACCGTGCGCGGCGAGAACTACATCTCGGTGATCGACGCCTCGAGCTTCAAGGAAACGATGCGGATCGAGGTGCCGGCGGGACCAGGCATGCAGATCTTCTCGCCCGACGGCAAGTACGGCTACATCTGCTCCTCATTCAATCCGGAGACCGACGTGGTCTCGGTGGCCGACCATCAGATCGTCGCCAAGGTGAAGCAGGAAAGCCCGTTCTGCCCGAACATCGCAGCGACACCGGATGGCGAGCAGGTGTGGTTCACGCTGAAGGATGTCGGCAGAACCCAGGTGTTCAACGCCAGGCCGCCGTTCAACCTGATCAAGACGATCAACACCGGCCCGATCACCAACCACGTCAATTTTGCGAAGACGGCCAAGGGCACCTTCGCCTATGTGACGATCGGCGGCACCAACGAGGTCAAGGTGTTCCGCACCGACGACTTCTCGGAGGTCGCGACCATTGCCGTCGGCAACCTCCCGCATGGTATCTGGCCGTCCGGCGACGGCACGCGGGTCTATGTCGGCCTGGAAAATGCCGATGCCCTGGCCGCGATCAACACTGCGACCAACAAGGTGATCGCCAACATCCCGATCGGCCAGGCGCCGCAGGCCATCGCCTACGTGCCGAACGCCGCGCCGAATCCTGACGACCGCCAGAACCTGCAGGCGCTTGGCGTCGCCGGCCAGACCGCCCATCTCACACTCGCGGCGAAGAAGGACGCCAAGGGCGACAAGCCGCCGACCAGCGTTTCGCTGTTCGATCAAGGCCTGATCCAGGTGGTGCAGGCATCGGTCACCGGGCTCGAACCCAAGCAGCACTACGTGCTAGGATTGGCCGAACATGCCGATGGGACGGGATCGGTGCAGCCGCTGGCAGCCTTCATGACCAATCCCGCCGGCTCTGCGATCGTCAACGCTGCCGGTCCGATCCGCCAGATCGTGCAGAGCGCGGCCAAGGCGGAGCGACGCTATCTCGTCATCGCATCAGGCGAACCGGCGAAGCTCGGTGCGGTCATCCAGGTGCAAGCGCCATGAGCGACATGCTGCGCCTCGTCGAGCCGCTGATACCCGCCCTGCGGCGGTATGCGCGGGCCCTGGTCCGCGATCACGCAGCGGCCGACGATTTGGTGCAGGACTGCCTGGAACGTGCCGTCATTCATTGGGAGCAGCGGCGGTCGGACAATCCGCGACCGTGGCTGTTCGCCATCCTTCACAATCTCGCCATCAACCAATTTCGCCGCGCTACGACGCGCGGCGTCCACGTCGCGATCGACGAAACCAACGAGAATGCATTCGGCCAGGAAGCAGAGCAGGAACACAAGGTGACGTACCGCGACGTCATGGCGAAGCTCGCAAGGCTTCCGCATGACCAGCGTGCGGTGCTGCTGCTCGTCGGCGTCGAGGACTTGTCCTATGCCGACGCCGCGAAGGTGCTCGGTGTGCCCATCGGCACGGTGATGTCGCGCCTGGCGCGCGCTCGCGAGCGGCTCCATCAAGAGTTGGAGGGCACTGCCGGCGATCTGAACAATAATATTGTGCAATTGCGGAACAAGACATGAGCAACCGACCCATTACCGAAGACGATCTGCATGCCTATGTGGATCGCGCGCTGGAGCCGGAGCGCGAGGCGGAAATCACGGCCTATCTGGAAAAGCATCCTGATGTGGCCAAGCGCATCGCCGCCTACTCCGATGAGCGTAGCCTGCTGCGATCGGCATTGCTGCCGATTGCTGAGGAACCGCTGCCGCCGCAGCTCAACCTCGCCCGGATGATCGAGCGCCCGCGCCGCCGTCCCTCGTCATTGCGCTGGGCGATCGCAGCGATGCTGATGCTCTCGATCGGCGGCCTCGGCGGATGGATGATCCGCGGCGCGACATCGGCGCCGGCCGGCGGGCTTGCGGCGCTGGCTGAAGAGGCCAGCGATTCCTACAAGGTCTACGCCTCGGACCACACCCGGCCGGTCGAGTTGCGCGACAGCACCGAGCTTGTGCAATGGGTCTCGAACCGGCTGCGTCAGCCGGTCAAGCTGCCGGATCTGAGCAAGTCGGGATATCGCTTGATGGGCGGACGGGTGGTGCCGACGGCGCACGGTCCCGCGGCCATGTTCATGTACGACGATGATCGCGGCGAGCGGCTTGTGGTCCTCACCCGCCCGATGACGTCGGATCAGAACGCACCGATGGCCGCGCATTCGGGCGGCGACGTCGCAGGTGTCTCCTGGGCGGACGGCGGCACGGGCTATAGCCTCGTCGGGCCGCGCGGGGTTGATTCCCTGCGGCCGCTTGCCAACGAAATCCGCAAGCAGGCGCAGACGATCTAGCTAACCGGAAGCCTTGGTGTAAATCAGGAACAGCACGATCCCGATCACCAGCGCACCCGCGATGAACAGCAGCACCGCGGGCAGCCCGAACAGCGCCGCGACGCCGGCGGTGCTCGACTGCAGCAGAGCCGCGCCGAGGAAGAACGCGAGATTGACCGACGATAGCGCCTTGCCGGTGTTCTGGGCGTCGACGAGTTGCCGCGTCATGCCGTAGATCAGCGGCTGCGCTGAGGTCGCAAACCCGATCAGGATCAGCAGCACCAGATCATACTGCACCGGCATCACGGGGACACCGAGCAGGGTCGAGACCGGGAAATGCGGCGCGCCGGCCGCCATCAGCACCAGCAGCAGCGCGGCGACGGCATGGGTCGACGCCACCATGGTGCGGCGATGCCCGAACTTGCGATCGATGGCGCCGATACAGGCCGGGCCAATGATCATCGCCAGCGTGAACAGCCCGAGCACATTGCCGGCCTCGATGCGGCTCAGACCCTTCATATCCATCAGCCACGGGCCGCCCCACAGGCCGCGCAGCACCAGCGAGGCGCCGAGCGACACCAGCGACAGCGCGATCAGTCCGCGCAAGCCGCGCGACAGGCCGAGCCGCAGCACCTCGGCCATCTGCTGCAAGGGTGAGGAATCATCCGCATGTGCCGCCGGCTGCCGCGGCACCAGCGCGAACACCGCGATCAGCACCACAATGCCGAAGCCGGCCGAGCCCCAGAAGCCGGCGCGCCAACCGAACTGATCGACCACGAAGGCCAGCGGGCTGGCCGACAGCAGCATGCCGATATTGCCGATCGAGAGGATCAGGCCGGACCACAGGCCGAACTTCGCCGCCGACATCTGCTTGGCCGCCAGCGTCATCGGGCACATCAGCATGCCCGAGGTGGCGATGCCGAGCATGAGTTGCCCGAGCACGAAGCTCGCGGGCCCGGTGGCGAGCGCCGAGACCAGCGTCCCGACCACGGTACCTCCGAGCAGGCTCAGCGACACCGGCCGCACGCCGAAACGGTCCATCGCGGCGCCGACCGGGATTTGCGAAGCGGCAAAGGAGAAGTGGTAGATCGAGGTGAGGCTCGCCAGCGCCTGCGGCGAGGTGCCGAAATCGCGCGCCATCAGATCGAGGCTGATCGCGGGGATCGTGCGCAGCAGCGTCGACAGCATGTGGCCAGAGGCCAATGCCAGAAGTGCAAGGACCAGGGCGCGGAACCCGATCCCGGCTGCTTCCTTCGTCACCACGCCGTCCATGAGTAGCCCTCTCCCCGAGCAGTAAGGGGGACGGGCGTAACATTATTGGGACTGGGGTGCCAAGTTTGCGGGCAGAGCGGATTCGTTCTGCCGTCCTTGCCTCTCCCGCTTGCGGGGGAGGCCGGAGCGCATCGTCAGATGCGGTCCGGGTGGGGGTTCTCTCCACAATACGACTCGTGGAGGGAGCCCCCACCCCGGCCCTCCCCCGCAAGCGGGAGAGGGAGCACACTTGTCTCGCGGTCGGACACTTCTACTGCTTGTGGAACACCAGCGTGCGGAGCTCGATGCTCTCGCGCGGCGCGGCGTCCGCAGGGGTGGTCGGATCGACAAACGCCGTGTGCGGTCCAAACCGGGTCCGGCCGTCGGTCGCCGAGTCGTAGCATTTCAGCAGGATCGCCTCATCCGGCGTCATCTCGGGAATGTAGAACCAGCGATGGTTCGGGTTGTACTTCACCGAATAGGTCTCGCCGCTGCGGTTCGGATAGATCAGGTCGGAGGCGATCAGATCCTCCGGCGCGATCGTCGTGCCGTCGGCCATCGCGAGCGGTGAATCGCGCAAGGGACCTCGGATCGGACGCCACAGATTGATCACCTGGACGCGGCCCTTGACGAGTTGCTCGGCCTGGTCAGGCAAATGCTCGAACACCCTGTTGTGGCCGGAAATGGCGGTCTGGTCTACATGGACGCGGGTCGCGGGCTGCCGCGGTCCGCCGCCACGGATATCAGCCGCCCCCTCGACGCGCTTGCGCACGGTGTGATCGAAGATGAAGACGCGATCCGCCTTCAGCGTTGCCTTGAGGAAGGCCTCGACCGCCGGGTAGTAGACGTTGCGCACTTCGTTGTCGTCGTAATAGTCCTTCACGAAGGTCGGATGCTTGACCAGCGCAAAGCCCTCGCGGTCGAGCGAGAAGCTGTCAGCGACCAGGCGCCCGTCAAAGATCGGAACGTTATGGGCTTCGGGCAGCGCGGTGGATTTGGGTTCGCCGGGCGGCGGATCGAAAGCGTAGGTCCGGGGCTTGCCCGGCGTCGGCGCGAGATAATTCAGTTCAGCAGTCACAAACGGCAGCGACTCGATACGAGTTTGTTGAAGGCCCACGGTGATCTCCCGGACTCGATTGTTGGTGTATTTGATCTTGGCAGCGCCGGGAGGGTCGGCAAGGCCGCGGCGAAAATAGCAACGTTGTGGTTTTGGAAGGCGCGGAACGGGGAAAATCCTTGCCGCGCGGCAGCCTGCGGACGAATGGATGTTTTCGAGATCACGGGTTCGTTAGCGGTGCAATCGTGCGACGTTGAACCGCTTCCACGCAGATGGTCCACATCTCCCGCTTGCAGCGGTCGCGTCTTCAGAAGTTGCGTAAGCCCTCCACGCCCGTCGTCCTGGCGAAAGCCAGGACGACGCTGAATGTTTGGCGTCGCTTGCAAATTGACTACAGCCCCGCGCCCTTCTCGACGGCCGCGCCAAACGAGCGATCGACAACGTCGGCCGCGTTGATCTTCTGCCGGATCAGGCCCCAGCGGTCGTAGAGATCAATGGTCTTCTGCTCGTCGGCCACCACGCTGTCGTCGATCGGCGCGATGCGGATCTTGGCCCGCGTCAGCCAGTTCAACGGCACCGCGGGCGGGATGTTCATCAGCCTGCCCCAGGTCGCAGCATAGCCTTCGACATTGTTCTGCGACCATGCGCGCGCGGCCGCGAGGCGACGCACGAAGTCCTCGAGCTCGGCGCGCTTGTCCTTGATCGCGTCCGGTGTCGCGACCTGGAAGCCGAGGCCGGGCGTGATGCCGTCGGCCGTGATGACGCGGCGCGACTTGAACAGCACCTCTTCCTGGCTGACATAAGGCTCCCAGGTCGACCAGGCGTCGACCGAGCCTTGCGTGTAGGCGACCTTGGCATCCGACGGCGCGAGGAACACGAGCTGCACGTCGCTCGCCTGCCAGCCCTTCGATTCCAGCGCGGCCAGGATCAGCTGATGGCCGATCGAGCCGCGGCCGGTTGCGATCTTCTTACCGCGCAGATCGCCAAAACTCTTGATCGGCGAATTCTCCGGCACCACGACCGCGAGCCCGTCGCGCGACTGCCGCACGGCCGCGATCGCCTTGACCGGAATTTTGGCGGCGGCGGCGAACGTGAACGGCGCGTCGCCGACCAGGCCGGTGTCGATCGCGCCCGCCCCGAGTGCCTCCAGCAGCGGCGCCGCCGCCGCAAACTCCTTCCACTCGATCTTGTAGGGAACGTCCTTGAGCACGCCGGCTGCTTCCATCACGGCCTGCGAATTGCCCTTCTGGTCGCCGACGCGCAGCGTGGTCTGCGCAAAGGCCGCGTCGATGGCAGCGAGCGCGAGCGCCGCCGCAACAATGAGACGGATCATTCGGCGGCGATCCCCCGCTGCTGGTCGCGCGCTTCGATCAGCTTGCGGGTCAGCGGGATCAGCTCGCGGCCATAGTCGATGGCATCGACCAGCGGATCGAAGCCGCGGATCAGGAAGTGGCTGACGCCGAGATCGTAGTAATCGGCGAACACCTCGGCGACCTGCTCGGGCGTACCGACCAGCGCTGTCGTGTTGCTGTTGGCGCCGGTGAGTTTTGCAATTTCGGTCCACAGCCGCTTGTCGATCCGCGTGCCCTGATCGGCCAGCGCCAGCAGCCGCTTGGCGCCATCGGTCGCATGATTGGGGCGGCGGTAGCCGGTCTGATCCTGCAACGCGGTGGCGCGCGCGAGGATATGCTCCGCCTTCGCCCACGCCTTCTCCTCGGTGTCGGCCAGGATCGGCCGCACCGACAGGCTGAAGCGCGGCGTCGGGCGGCCGTGCTTGGCCGCGGCCGCGCGCACCCGCGCGGTGACGTCACGCACCTGCGCGTAGGATTCACCCCACAGCGCGAACGTATCGGCGTGCTTGCCCGCAACCTCGACCGCGGCATCCGAGCCGCCGCCGACGAAGGTGTAGATGCCGCCCTTCTGCAGCGGCTTCACCTGCGAGAAGCCGTTCTCGACGTTGTAGTACTTGCCGCTGTAGTTGAACGGCTTCTCGCTGGTCCATTCCAGCCGCACTACGTCGAGGAATTCGTCGGTGCGGGCGTAGCGCTCGTCCTTGTCGTCGAGCGTGTTGCCGTCCTGGCGCAGCTCGATGGCGTTGCCGCCGGTGATGACGTGCAGCGAGACCCGCCCGCCATAGAACTGATCCAGCGTCGCAAGCTGCCGCGCCAAAAGCGTCGGCGCGGTGAAGCCCGGGCGCTGGGCGATCATCACCTTGAGCTGCTTGGTGATGGTCAGGACATGCTGCGCGACCTGCAGCGCGTCCGGCGTGGTCGAGTGGAACGCCAGCAGCGCGCGGTCGAAGCCGGCGAGCTCATGCGCCTTGGCGACGGTCTCGATATAGGGCGGATCGAGCACCGGGCCTGAGCGGACGATGGTCTCGGAGGCATTGTTGTTGGTGATGAAGCCGATGAACTCGACCGGCATGACTGACAACTCCGTTGTTGTTGTTGGCTGTTGTTTTCAGACGCCCAGCGCGAAGCGTCCGGCGGAGACACGGGTGGCATCGTCTTGCGGGGTATGGACGCGGCCGCACAGCACGTCGCGGTAATGCCGCTCCAGCGGATTGGTGCGCGACAGGCCGGGATTGCTGGTCAGCGACAAGGCATCCTCCACCACTGCTGCGGCGTTATTGGTCACCGTCAGCTTGATGATGTTAGACTCGATTGCGGACAGCGGGAAGCCGTTATCGAAATCGGCGGCAAAGCTGTCGATCAGGCGGGCATTGACTGCAAGCCGGGCCTCGATGCCGCCGACGACCTCCTGCATGCGCGGCAGCGTCGCCAGCGGCGCACCGAGATTGGCGGGCACCCGCTCCTTGAGGAATTTGACCAGCCAGTCGCGGGCAGCGCGCGCGATGCCGTCATAGATCGCGGCGACGAAGATCGCATGCACGGTCGCCTGGGTGACGTCAGGAACCTTCCAGTCGTCGGGCCGGCGAACGTCGATCTCGTAATCCAGCGGAAACACCACGTCGTCGAAGATCACGGTGTGGCTACCGCTGGCACGCAGGCCGAGATGGTCCCAGGTCTCCTCGATCCGCGTTCCCGGCAGGCCGGCGGGAACCAGAAACAATCCGACACGGGCGTCCTGCTCGTCGGTCTTCGCCCACACCGAATACCATTTCAGGATCGGCGCACCGGTCGAATAGATCTTGCGGCCGGTCAGCCGCCAGCCGGTTTCGGTGCGGCGCGCCGTGGTCGCCGGCAGGCCGCCGCGCGCGGGCGAACCGAGCTCGGGCTCGACGCGCAACGCGTTGATCAGCGCCACGCCCTCGACCGCCTCCTTCGCGAGCTTGCGCGACAGACGCGCCGGCCAACGCGTGCTGCGCGCCATCACCAGATGCTGGATGTAGTGCATCGACAGCACCAGCGCGGTCGACGGATCGGCCTTGCCGATGATGCCGAGCACACGCGTGGCATCGCGCGCGCCCGCCCCGCCTCCGCCGAGCGCGACGGGCACGGTCAGCGCCAGCAGGCCCTCGCGCGACAGGTCGGCGAAATTCTCGAAGGGAAAGCTGGCATCGCGATCATGCGCGGGGGCACGCGCGGCAAACACCTCGGCGAGCCGCAACGCGCGCACGATGTATTCAGGCTGGTTCGCCGGCAGCAGCTCCCGCGCCGCTGTCGTCACCATGTCGCCTCCAGCCCGAGCAGGCCGAGGATCTGCTTGCGCAGCTCGGCCAGATAAGGATCGCCGCGATGCCGCGGATATGGCCGGGCGACGGCGATGTCGGCCTTGATCCGCGCCGGGCGATCGGAGAGCACGATGACGCGGTTGGCGAGCACCAGCGCTTCCTCGACGTCATGGGTGACGAGCAGCGTGGTGAAACCCTTGCGCTGCCACAGCGCCACGAGCTCGGCCTGCATCGCAATCCGCGTCAGCGAATCGAGCTTGCCGAGCGGCTCGTCGAGCACCAGGATCTTCGGATCGTTGACCAGCGCACGCGCCAGCGCCACGCGCTGCGCCATGCCGCCGGAGAGCTGGTGCGGATAGGCATTGCGGAACGAGGACAGGCCGACCAGCTCGATCACGGCATCGACCTGGTGCCGCTGCGCCTTCAGGATACCCTGCGCTTCCAGCCCGAGCGCCACATTGTCCCACACCGAGCGCCACGGAAACAGCGTCGGGTCCTGGAACACCACGACACGCGACGGATGTGGGCCGCTGATGCGGACTTCATCCTCGCGCAGCGCGCCGCTGCGCGGCTTCTCGAGCCCCGCAACCAGTCGCAGCAGGGTCGACTTGCCGCAGCCGGACGGGCCGAGCAGCGCGACGAATTCGCCGGGCGCGATCGACAGGTTCACATTGTCGAGCACCGGCAGCACGGCGCCGTCGATATCGAAGGCATGGCTGACGCCTTCGATGTCCAGCTCGGCGCCGACCGCGGGATAGGTGATCGCTTCAGCGGCGGACTGCACTACCATTTGACGACCCCCTTCTGCCAGATCAGCAGGCGATCACGGGTACGTAACAGCAGCGTGATCGCGCCGGAGCAGAGCAGCGACATCACGATCAGCGCCGCATACATGTTCGCATAGGCCGCCCAGCCCTGCGCCCATTGCAGGTACCAGCCGAGCCCGGCCTTGACGCCGATCATCTCGGCGACCACGAGCACGGCAAAGGACGAGCCGAGCCCCATGAACAGGCCGACGAACACGTGCGGCAGCGCGGCCGGGATCGCGACCTTCAGCACCAGGAATGACGGCTTGGCGCCAAGCGTGCATGCGACGTCGTAATAGGCGCTGCTGACGCTCGCCACGCCCGACCAGGTCAAGACCGTCACCGGAAATCCGGTGGCGAGCGCGATCAGGAAGGTCGAGGCGCTCCAGCTCGACGGGAAGGTGAAGAAGGCGATCGGCAGCCAGGCGGTCGCCGGCAGTGGACCGATGAAGCGCAGCACCGGATGCACCCAGTAGCCGATCTTCTGCGACCAGCCGATCGAGACGCCCGTGATGAAGCCGATCGTCGCACCGATGATGTAGCCGCCGAGCTGCAGCTTGATCGAGGCGAACACGCTGTCGAGCAGCTTTGGCAGATCGTCGGTGTAGACCTCGAGGATCGACTGCGGCGGCGGGAAGAACGGCAGCGGCAGCCAGGCGAATTTCGCGGTGGCGACCTCCCACAGCGTGACGAAGGCGCCGAACGCCACCAGCCATGGCGCACGCTTGCGCAACGCCTGCCCGGCGCGGCCGAGATAATCCGCGCTGAATGTGCCGAACAGGATGAAGGCCGCGATGACGATCGCACCGATGCCGAGCGACCCCGTCCGCGACCAGTCGCCGACATCGGGCCAATAGAGGCACGACAGCCCGAACGCGAGCCAAGCGAGGCTCGCCGCGAGGCCGACGCCATAGCTGCCGGAGAGATTCGCGAACGTGACCGCGGCGCGCGGTGCGGCCGCGGCCGTCGTGTCAGACACTGAATACGTCGACATAGATCCGCTCCGCGAATTTGGCCGTGTCGGTGCTCTGCTTGAACACCTGCACCGATTTCAGGTCGTCGGCGTAGCCCTTCAGCTCACGCTTGAGCACCTCGCCGGTGGGATGATGGTGATGAGTGTGGTAGCGCGCCATCGCCTCGAGATCGGCGAGGCTCGCCGTTTTCGGCGCATAGGGCTGGAACGACTTTGCCGCCTTGTCCGGATTCTGCGAGGTGAACATCGCGGCATCAAGCAGCGCTTGCGTGATGGCGCGCGCCACATGCGGCTCTTCCCGCACCAGACTGCCGCGCAGGCCGACGATGCAGCAGCTCTTGTCGCGGTACTCGCCATCGAGATTGGAGGCGACCTCCTTGTACTGCGTGTCCTTCAGCCAGAGATAGGCAAGCGGATCCGACGACAGGAAGGCCTGCACCTCGCCCTTCTCGACCGCAACGTTCAACAGATTGCCGGGATAGGCGCGCCAGTCGACGTCCTTGACCGGGACGATGCCGAGCTTGGAGAGCTGAATCGAGAAGAAGTTCTTGTCGGGACCTGCGAGATCGCCGACCGCGACGATCTTGCCCTTGAGGTCGGCAAGTTTGCCGACGCCGGAGTTGGTGCGGGTCAGGACGCGCATGCAGCCGCCATGGGTGCCGGCGGCGATCTTGACGTCAAAGCCCTGCTCGAGCGGTTTCAACCAGCGCAGCGCCATGCCGAGCCCGGCGTCGCTCTTGCCGGTGGTGATCGCCTCCAGCAGCTGGTCGGTCGAGCCGGAATAGTTGACGAGCTCGACGTCGAGATTCTGCTTCTGGAAGAAGCCGTGGTCGATGGCGACCGGCAGCGGCGCGAGGCAAACCGCGCCGGCGTTCCAGGACAGCTTCAGCTTGCGCGGCGCGCCGGTCAGCGGCGGCGCATCGGAAGCGGCCTTGCAGATCGGGAATTCGGAGAAGTCGATCGCCGATGCGACCGGGCGCGGCGCGAACGCCTGCGCGCTATAGGCGCCGATCGGCGCGGCAAAGGCTGCGGCGGCGCCTGCACGCAGCAAGGTGCGGCGATCCATCACCGTCTTCTTGTTCGTCGACATCATCACTCCTGCATTTCGGCAAGGCTCCGCCCCGCGCACAAGACGTGTCCGTCTGCGCGCCCCGTCGTTCGAAGCTCATGGTTTAGAAAAAAGCGGATTTCTCCGGCGCTATTGCCCTCAAAGCAACGCGCAAATGATGCGGCGCGACAAGTTCACCGTCAATGAAATGGAATTTCGAATGTGGCCAGTGCGGCAGCTGATCTCTCCACGATCGCAGCGCACGACGATGAAAGGATTTTCGCTGCTGTCGCGGCGCAGGCGCGCAACAGAGCGGCATCGATTGCACCAAATTTGAGCGAAACATCGCCGCTTGCGCGATGTCTTCTACGCATGACGGTCCGGCGAGATCATCCTTGCTGCGCGCGGACTGATTTCAGTTTTCCGTTTCGTTGACGGCGAGCGGCTTGCTCATAGACTTGATCGAACGCTGCCGCGCTTTCCGACGAGCAGCGAATGAATCAGAAAGAAAATGCATATGCGCAAACTGACCCGCTCGGGTTCTCCCTATAGTTTCACACGCCGCACCGCGGCCGCGCTGATCACGGCCGCGATCACGCTGTCGACATCGGCCGCAGCGTTCGCGGCTGATGCGATCGTGCTGCGGGTCGGCGACCAGAAGGGCGGCAACCGCTCGCTGCTCGAGATCTCCGGCTTTGCCAAGGACCTGCCGTACAAGATCGAATGGTCGGAATTCCCGGCCGCGGCGCCGATCCTCGAGGCACTCAATGCCGGCGCGCTCGACGTCGGCTATACCGGCGACCTTGCCTTCCTCACGGTCTATGCCGCGGGCGCACCGATCAAGGCGATCGGCGGGACGCGCGCCGATCCGAAGACTCAGGCGATCCTGGTGCGCGGGGATTCGCCGATCAAGACGGCGGCCGATCTGAAGGGCAAGCGCCTCGCCGGCACCCGCGGCGGCTGGGGCCAGTTCCTGATCGACGCGACGCTGGAGAAGTCCGGCAGCAGGATCGAGGAGGCGACCTTCGCCCCGCTCGGCCCGGTCGACGCCAAGATCGCGCTGCTCGCCGGCTCGATCGACGCCTGGGCAGTGTGGGAGCCGTACATCTCCTACGCCAGGCTGAAGGACAATGCGCGCGTCGTCGCCGACGGCGAGGGCCTGACGCCGACCATCACCTTCATCGTCGCCTCCGACAATGCGATCGCGACCAAGCGCGCCGCGGTGCAGGACCTCGTACAGCGGCTGAACAAGGCACGGCTGTGGTCGCTCGACCATCTCGCCGAATACGCGAAGAGCACGGCCGAGCTCACCAAACTGCCGGAAGACGTGCTGCTCGCCGCCTACACCGCGCAGAAGACCTCACCGATCGCGATCGACGAGGCCGTGGTGAAGGAGGTGCAGGCCGCCTCCGACCGCGCCACGCGCTACGGCATCCTCGGCAAGACGCTGGATGTCGGCAAGGCCGTCGACCGCAGTTTTACGGCAAACGCAAGCTTGAACTAGCGATCCTCACCTCCCCTTGAAAAGGGGAGGTCGGTTTGCGCAGCAAACCGGGTGGGGATCCTGCCTCCGCGAGCACCGGCGTTCGTGGAGAGCAACCCCCACCCTGCCCTCCCCCTTTCAGGGGGAGAGAGACGAGCGGCGGTGCTCACCTCACGGAAGTGCCTCACCTCGCGCCCCAATGGAGATATCCGATGTCCGGCCCGCTCCATCTCGCGATAATCGTCACGGCACACCTGCTCTGCATGACCTTGTTGGTCGCACTGTCGGTTTGATAGCGTTCTCTCAGGGCCAGCCCCAGGGAGAACAACAATGAACCTATCCATGAAAGACCGCGTCGCGGTGGTTACCGGCGGCAGCAAGGGCATCGGGATCGCGGTGGCGCGGCGGTTTGCGGAATCCGGCGCCAAGGTCGCGATCCTCGCCCGCGGCGCGGCCGACCTCGCGGCGGCGCGCGAGGCGCTTGCCAAGGACGGCCTCGTGGTGCGCGATTACGTCTGCGACGTCGCCAAGGCCGCCGACATCGCCAAGGCCCACGACCGGATCGTCGCGGATCTCGGCAAGATCGACGTGCTGGTCAACAACGCGGGCACCGCGCGCACGCTGGCCTTCGAGAACATCAGCGACGAGGCCTGGCAGGAGGACCTCGACCTGAAACTGTTTGCCGCGATCCGCTTCAGCCGGCTGGTATGGCCGGGCATGAAGCAGCGCAAATGGGGCCGCATCATCAACGTGCTCAACACCTTCGCCAAGGCGCCGGCCGCCAATTCCGCGCCGACCTCGGTGTCGCGCGCGGCCGGCATGGCGCTGACCAAAGTGATGGCCAATGAAGGCGGCGAGCACAACATCCTGGTGAATGCGCTCTTGGTCGGCCTGATCATGAGCGATCAATGGGTCAAGCGTCATGCCGCCCAGGCGCCGGACACGGATTTCGGGGAATTCGCCAAGGGCCTTGCCAAGGGCACGCCGCTCGGCCGCATCGGCACGGCGGAGGAATTCGCCAACCTCGCCTGCTTCCTGGCCTCGGAGCAAGGCTCCTACATCACCGGCACCGCCATCAATGTCGATGGTGGCCGGTCGCCGGTAGTCTAGCACTTCGGCTTCGATCCAGTCGAAGCCGAAGCGCCAGGGTCTTGCTTTGGCAGGCAGCAACCTACGGCAGGAAGCGACGGCTCAAAAGCAAAAGGCCTCCGTCACCGGAGGCCTTCTATTCTTAAACCGCGTCCTTGGCGGCCTTGACCGGCCGCGCGCGGACGATCTTCCGGGCCGGCTTGGCCTTGAACATCATCTCTTCGCCGGTGAAGGGGTTGGTGCCCTTGCGCGCCTTGGTCGCCGGCTTCTTGACCACAACGAACTTGGCGAAGCCGGGGACGAGGAACACCCCGGCCTTCTTCAGCTCCTTGTGGCCGACATCGACGAGCGAGTCCAAAACGTTCTTGACGTCGCGCTTGGAGAGTTCGGTGGTGGTCGCGATCTTCTCGATCACTTGCGACTTCGACAGTTGGGTAGCCATGGTTGCTCCATTGATTCTGGAGTGGGCACGATATGGCGGAAAACGCCGAGAAAAACAGTGTTTTCTGCACTCACCACAGCAATATCGCTGTGGACAGCCCCCGAATCAGGGTTTTTTCCAGTGTTTTTTCCAGTCAAGTCGCTTCCGACCCCTAAAATTACAGCGTTTGCGCGGCTTCGGGGCGCCCGAAACGTCCCCTTGAGAGAATCACCCGACGCATCCCGCACGACCTGTGTGCGACAATATTGCGTGCAATTCGGGTTGCGGCGCACTGCGGCGCGCCACTTCAGGTTTCGGAAACGATCCTTCAAAAAGGCCGAGGCATTAGAAATGACTCGGGTTCCCATTCCATCGTAACATCGCAAAAAGGGGCGCCACGGCCGATCGGCCGGCCACCCCGATGCAAGCCTTTATCTATGTTCCGGAGACCCCGCGTATGGATTTGTCCCGCCTTGAGATCAACCGCCGCACGGCCCTTCTGACCTCGGCCGCAATTGCGGCCAATGTCATCAATCCGATGCGGGCATTCGCGCAGGAAACCCCGCGCAAGGGCGGCGTGTTCAACGTCCATTACGGCGCCGAGCAGCGCCAGCTCAACCCCAGCATCCAGGCCTCGACCGGCGTCTACATCATCGGCGGCAAGATCCAGGAGAATCTGGTCGACCTCGACGCCAACGGACAGCCGGTCGGCGTGCTCGCCGAGAGCTGGGAGGCGACGCCGGACGGCAAGACCGTCACCTTCAAGCTGCGCAAGGGCGTCACCTGGCACGACGGCAAGCCGTTCACCTCGGAGGACGTCGCTTTCACCGCAATGAACATGTGGAAGAAGATCCTCAACTACGGATCGACCCTGCAGCTGTTCCTCACATCGGTCGATACGCCCGATCCGCAGACCGCGATCTTCCGCTACGAGCGGCCGATGCCGCTGAACCTGCTGCTCCGCGCCCTGCCCGACCTCGGCTATGTCTCCGCCAAGCATCTCTATGAGAGCGGCGACATCAGGCAGAACCCGACCAATCTGGCGCCGGTCGGCACCGGCCCGTTCAAATTCGTCAAATACGAGCGCGGGCAATACATCATTGCCGACCGCAATCCGGATTACTGGCGGCCGAACGCGCCCTATCTCGACCGCATCGTCTGGAAGGTGATCACCGATCGCGCCGCGGCGGCCGCGCAGATGGAGGCCGGCGAGCTGCACTACAGCCCGTTCTCAGGGCTGACGATCTCGGACATGGCGCGGCTCGGCAAGGACAAGCGCTTCATCGTCCAGACCAAGGGCAATGAGGGCAACGCGCGCACCAACACCATCGAGTTCAACTTCCGCCGCAAGGAACTGTCCGACATCCGCGTCCGCCGCGCCATCGCGCACGCGATCAACGTGCCGTTCTTCATCGACAATTTTTTGGGCGATTTCGCCAAGCTCGGCACCGGCCCGATCCCCTCGACCTCGACCGACTTCTATCCCGGGCCGAACACGCCGCAATACGCTTACGACAAGGCCAAGGCGATCGCGCTGCTCGACGAGGCCGGCTTCAAGGCCTCCGGCGGTAACCGCTTCTCGCTGAAGCTGCTGCCGGCGCCGTGGGGCGAGGACATCTCGCTGTGGTCGACCTTCATCCAGCAGTCGCTGGGCGAAGTCGGCATCCAGGTCGATATCGTGCGCAATGACGGCGGCGGCTTCCTCAAGCAGGTCTATGACGACCACGCCTTCGATCTCGCCACCGGCTGGCACCAGTACCGCAACGACCCCGCGGTCTCGACCACGGTGTGGTACCGCTCCGGCCAGCCCAAGGGCGCGCCGTGGACCAACCAGTGGGGCTGGGAGGACAAGACCGTCGACAAGACCATCGACGATGCCGCGACCGAGGTCGATCCGGTCAAGCGCAAGGCGCTCTATGCCGATTTCGTCAAGGAAGTGAACACCGAGCTGCCGGTCTGGATGCCGATCGAGCAAATCTTCGTCACCGTGATCACCGCCAAGGCCCGCAACCACTCCAACACGCCGCGCTGGGGCTCGGCGAGCTGGCACGATCTTTGGCTGAGCGCGTGAGGCGGCGGCGGCGCGCCTTGCTTCTCCCTCGCCCCGCTCTTGCGGGGGCGAGACGAGCGAAGCTCGCTCTTAGAGGGCTGGGGTGAGGGGCTCTCTCCACCAATATTGCTCTATCGATGGACCTGTACCCCTCACCCGGACTGCTTCGCAGTCCGACCTCTCCCCGCAAGTGGGGCGAGGTAAGAAGAGGCCGGTGTCCACTTCGTCTGAAAACGCTATAGATAATCGATGCGTATCCTGAGCCTTGCGGGGCGGCGGCTGGCCGCCTCGATCCCGACCCTGTTCCTGATCCTGATCGGCGTGTTCCTGCTGTTGCAGCTCGCGCCGGGCGACACCGTCGATGCGCTGATGGCGCAGATGGGCGGTGGCGATGCCGCGACCGCACAACAGCTGCGCAAGTTCTACGGGCTCGACCTCTCGGTTCCGGCGCAGCTCGGCAACTATCTGTGGCACCTGGTGCGGCTCGACCTCGGCTTCTCCTCGATCTACGGCAAGCCGGTCGCGACCGTGATCCTGGAGCGGCTGCCGCCGACCATCCTGCTGATGACCGCATCGCTGTCGTTCGCGTTCTTCTTCGGCCTCGTGTTCGGCGTGATCGCCGCGCGCGGCGTCAACCGCTGGCCGGACACGTTGATCTCGACGCTTGGCCTGATCTTCTACGCCACCCCCTCGTTCTGGTTCGGGCTGATGACGATCGTGGTGTTCTCGGTCTATCTGCAATGGCTGCCGTCCGGCGGTTTCCAGGACATCGGAACGGTGCAGACCGGCATCCGGGGCGTGCTCGATATCGCCGCGCACCTGGTGCTGCCGACGCTGACGCTCGGGCTGATCTTCCTTGCGATCTATTTGCGCATCATGCGCGCCTCGATGCTGGAGGTCCTGAACCTCGATTTCGTCCGCACCGCCCGTGCCAAGGGCCTGGACGAGACCCATGTCATCACCCGCCACGTGCTGCGCAACGCGCTGCTGCCGATGGTGACGCTGATCGGCTTGCAGGCCGGCACCATGCTCGGCGGCTCGGTCGTGGTCGAGAGCGTGTTCTCGCTGCCCGGCCTCGGCCGCCTCGCCTATGAATCGGTGGTGCAGCGCGACCTCAACACCCTGCTTGGCATCGTGTTCGTGTCCGCCCTGCTCGTCATCGTCGTCAACTTTGTCGTCGACCTGCTCTACGCGCGGCTCGACCCGCGCATCGCGGCGGAGGGCTGACGATGGACACGGTGAAACGCTACTTCCGCAGCCCGGCCGCAGTGATCGGCCTGATCCTGCTGCTGCTGGTGATCGCGATGGCTGTTAGCGCCGGCTTCTTCTATCCGCGCGATCCGCTCGCGCTGGCGGGCCGGCCGTTGGTCTGGCCGTTCTCCAATCCGCGCTTCCTGCTGGGCACCGACAATTCCGGCCGCGACATCGCCGCGCAGATCTTCTACGGCGCGCGGATCTCGCTCCTGATCGGCGGTGTCGCCACCGTGATCGCGATCCTGATCGGCATCCTGGTCGGCGCCTTCGCCGGCTATTATGGCGGCTGGGTCGACAATTTGCTGATGCGGATCACCGAAGCGTTCCAGACCCTGCCGAACTTCGTGCTGCTGTTGGTTCTGGTCGCAGTGTTCGGCTCGACCTTGACCACGGTGACCATCGCGGTCGGCGTGGTGTCGTGGCCGGCACCGGCGCGGCTGACCCGCGCCGAGTTCCTGTCGCTGCGCAACCGCGAATTCGTCCAGGCCGGCAAAACGCTCGGCATGAAGGACCTCCAGCTGATCCTCGGCGAGATCCTGCCGAACGCGCTGCCGCCCGTGATCGTCTATGCCAGCGTGGTGATGGCGGTCGCGATCCTCCTCGAAAGCGCACTCGCGTTCCTGAGGCTGTCCGATCCCAACGTCGCCTCCTGGGGCAATTTGATCGGGCTCGGCCGCGATGTGCTCCGGGTGCAATGGTACGTCTCGGCGATCCCCGGCATCGCGATCCTCGTCACCGTGCTCGCGGTGTCGCTGGTCGGCCAGGGCCTCAACGATGCGCTCAATCCGAGGCTGAAGAGCCGATGAGCGACACCGTGCTTTCGCTCGACGCCCTGACCGTGCGCCTGCCCAAAGGCGCCGACCGGCCGCATGCGCTGTCCGACGTCTCCCTGTCGGTCGCCTCCAACGAGATCCTCTGCGTGGTCGGCGAATCCGGCTCCGGCAAATCGATGATGGCGAACGCCATCATGCGGCTGCTGCCGACCGAGGTTGGGATCGAACGGGGCCGGATGATGTTCGACGGCCGCGACCTCTGCGCCGCCGATCCGGCCGAAATGCGCGAGGTGCGCGGCGCGGGGATCGCGATGATCTTCCAGGAGCCGATGACGGCGCTCAATCCGCTGCGCACCATCGGCGACCAGATCGGCGAGATGTTTGCGATCCACACCGGCCTGTCAAAGGCCGAGATCAATGCACGCGTCCTTGCGTTGCTCGAAGACGTCCGCATCCCCGACCCCAGGGCGGCTGCAAAAGCCTACCCCCACGAGCTCTCCGGCGGCCAGCGCCAGCGCGCCATGATCGCAATGGCGCTGGCTTTGGACCCGAAGCTTCTGATCGCCGACGAGCCGACCACCGCGCTCGACGTCACGACGCAGGCGCAGATCCTGAAGCTGATCCGCGATTTGCAGCAGCGCAAGAAGACCGCGGTGCTGTTCATCACCCATGATTTCGGCGTGGTCGCCGAGGTCGCCGACCGCGTCGTGGTGATGCAGCACGGCGCGATCGTCGAGCAGGGCGCGGCCGACAAGGTGCTGAACGACCCGCAGCATGCCTACACCAGGCAGCTGATCGCGGCGGTGCCGCCGCTGAAGGCGCCGCCGCCGCGCATCCTCTCCGGCAAGGACATCCTGACCATCGACGGCGTCTCCAAGACCTACCGCACCGGCGGCTTTCTCGGCCGCGGCGCGCGAGTGACGGAGGCCGTGAAGAACGTCTCGCTGCGCCTGCCGCGCGGCGCGACGCTCGGCATCGTCGGCGAATCCGGTTCGGGCAAGTCGACGCTCGCGCGCTGCATCGTCCGGCTGATCGATCCCGACAGCGGATCGATCGTGCTCAACGGGAAGGACTGGGCGAAGCTCGGCCGCGAGGAGATCAGGCGCGAGACCCGCCACATCCAGATGGTGTTCCAGGATCCGTTCGCCTCGCTCAACCCGCGCCGCAAGGCGGCTGAGCTGGTGGCGCAGGGACCGATCGTGCACGGCACCGATCGGGCGATCGCGCTCGCGGAAGCGCGACAACTGTTCGAACTGGTCGGGCTCGACCCGTCCGCCGGCGATCGCTTTCCGCACGAATTCTCCGGTGGTCAGCGCCAGCGCATCGGGCTGGCGCGTGCGCTGGCGCTGAAACCCGATGTGCTGGTGGCGGACGAGCCGGTCTCGGCGCTCGACGTCTCGGTGCAGGCGCAAGTCCTCAAGTTGCTCGCCGGGCTGCGCCAGCAGCTCGGGCTCTCCATCATCTTCATCACACACGATCTGCGCGTCGCCGCGCAGATCTGCGATCTCGTGGCCGTGATGAAGGATGGCGCCGTGGTCGAGCAAGGGCTGGCCGCCGAGGTGTTCGGCAGGCCGCAGCATCCCTATACGCAGGCGCTCTTGTCGGCGATCCCCGGCGGCGACTTCACGCGCAA
This sequence comes from Bradyrhizobium sp. ma5, assembly GCF_042258955.1. Taxonomy (NCBI): domain Bacteria; kingdom Pseudomonadati; phylum Pseudomonadota; class Alphaproteobacteria; order Hyphomicrobiales; family Nitrobacteraceae; genus Bradyrhizobium; species Bradyrhizobium sp. ma5. The sequence continues at coordinate 2,664,738 of NZ_CP170156.1, read as the reverse complement.
GCGCGATGCCTTGATCGCCTGATCAAGCCGCGCAGGTGGCGTCGGCGTGCATTCACCGCGAGCGACGCGAGGCGAGCAAATGCTCCGCCCAGCGCAGCAACTCGAAGCGATCGCCCCTGACCAGTTCCTGGGCATCGCGGCGCCGATAGAGCACCAGCATCCAGGGCGCGAGCTTGCGCAGCAATCCGTGCGCCATGTACTGCACCGGCTCGGTGAACGGCAGCGCCAGCTCGCTTTCCGGCACGCCCTGCACTGCCTTTGCCAGTTCGCGGCCGAGCGGGATCGTCAGCGCGACGGCGCGGCCGTTGCAGCCGGTCCAGCCATAGGCGTTCGGGCCCAGCCGATGCATGCGCGGCAGGAAGTCCGCCGTCATTCCGACATAGCCGTTCCAGACATAGTCGAAGGAGACGTCACCGATCTGCGGCCACAGGCGCTGCAACCGCTCGGTGACCCGCGCCTTCAACCGTCCGGTCTTGTCGCCCGGGCCGAGCACGGCGCCGCCGGTGACGAGGCGATTGCGGGCGTCGTAGCGCGCGAAATACAGCTCGCCATGGGTATCCGACATCGCCTGCCGGCCGGGAATGATGGTCTTGCGGACATTGTCCGACAGCGGCTGCGTCGCCATCTGCCACGACAGCACCGGCATCACCTCGGTCGCGATCTCAGGCACCAGCGATTTTGTAAACTCGCCGCTATAGGCATTGGTCGCCACCACCAGCGCGCGGCCGGAGATCTCCCCCTTTTCGGTCTTCACCACCCAACGATCGCCGCGGCGCTCGAAACTGAGCGCAGGCGAACGGGCGTAGATCCGCGCGCCGAGGCCGAGCACGGTGCGCGCCAGGCCCCGCGCCAGCGCCAGCGGATTGACGTGACCACCGGTCCTGTTCCAGAAGCCGCCATACCACGCATCCGAGCCGAGCATGTCCCTGGTCTGGTCGCGCGACAGCAATTCGACCGGCGCGTCGAATTTCGACCATTGCTGCACCCGCCGCTCCGCGATCTTGATCCGGCCCGGCGAATGCACCGGCTGCACCCAGCCGGCCTGCTCCTGCTCGGCCTCGATATTGTAGCGCTTGACGACGTCGAACAGCATTGCCGCGCTGTCGCGCAGCATCGCAACGAAGCGCTCGCCGGCGGCGCCGTGCCTCTTGATGATGTCATCCGGATCGGGACGCGACAGCGTCGGGATCACCTGGCCGTTGTTGCGGCCCGAGGCGCCCCAGCCCGGCTCGGCAGCCTCGACGATCGCGACGTCGACATTGGCCTCGCGCAGATGCAGCGCGGTCGACAGACCCGTGAAGCCGCCGCCGATGATGACGACATCGGCCTGCTGCACGCCCGTCAATTCGGGACATTCGGGGCCGGGAGGCGTCGCTGCTGCCCAGAGCGAATTGGGCCAGCGCACGGCATTGCTGCTCATCATGATCCTTTCTTGCGGGGGCCTGCGCGTTCTGGTTAGCTTTACTCTACTCTCTCATTCCAGCCGGGAAGACAAGAAGTGGCACTCAAGAACGTCATCGGAATCGATCACGCCGTGGTCATGGTGAAAGACCTCGACAAGGCCGCCGAGAATTACAAGCGGCTCGGCTTCACCGTGTCGCCGCGCGGCACCCACAGCGCGCATATGGGATCGGGCAATTACACCATCATGTTCGACCCCGACTACATGGAATTGCTCGGCGTGCTGACGCCGACCGAACACAACGCTCCGGCACGCGCCTTCCTCGAGAAGCGCGGCGAAGGCATCGAACGGATCGCGTTCACTGCCGTCGATTCCACCGCCGGCGCCGAGGAGATTCGCGCACGCGGCTATCCGCCGATCGGGCCGACCGATTTCGAGCGCCCGGTGACCTTGCCGAACGGCACCGTCTCCGCCGCGAAATTCCGCACCTTCCAGTGGCCGACCGCCGAGGCGCCCGGTGGCGTCCGGATCTTCGCCTGCCAGCACAAGACCCGCGAGACGGTGTGGATCCCCGAATTGATGACGCACGCCAATGGGGCAAAACGCCTCAAGCAGGCGCTGATCGTCTCGCCCGATCCGGCAGCCGATGCCGCGCATCTCTCCAGGATGATCGATATCGCCGTCAGAAACGATCCCGACGGTGCGGTTGCGGTGCCGTCCGGCGGCGACCGCGCCGACTTCGTGTTCCTGACCAGGGATCAGCTCGGCAAACGCTATCCCGGCGTGTCGCTGGATGGCCTGTCCGAGCGCGGCGGCGCCGGCCTCGTGATCGCGGCCGACCTTGCCGCAACCGAGAAGGCGCTCGGCACGACCGGCGTCAAGAGCGGCAGCGGCATCACCGTGCCGCCGGCCGCTGCGAACGGCACCCTGCTCGCCTTCGTCAAGGCATAGCCGCCATACCATGCGCGGCGCAACGATATGCAGCGGCGCCGCGCATGTAGGGGCTAGGCACGGAAAGTTGAGACGCTAGTATCTCTCCCAAACAAGAACCGTCCAGGGAGAGAAACATGTCGCATCACCTGATCTCGCGCCGGCAGATGCTGGCCGGCACCGCTGCCGCCGGAGCGGTTGGATTGACCGGATTTCCGGCCCGCGCCGAGGTCAACTGGAAAAAATATTCCGGCACCACGCTCGAAGTCAGCCTCGCCAAGGGGCCGCGCGGCGACAATCTGCAAAAATACATCAAGGAATTCACCGAGCTCACCGGCATCAAGGTCGAATCCGAGCAGGTCCCCGAGCAGCAGCAGCGCCAGAAATGCGTGATCGAGCTGTCGTCGGGCAAGCCGAGCTTCGACGTCGTGCACCTGAGCTATCACGTGCAGAAGCGGCAATTCGAGAAAGCCGGCTGGCTCGCCGATCTGTCGGGCTATCTCAAGGATCCGAGCATGACGCTGCCGGACCTCGTCGAGAGCGATTTCTCCGCCGCCGGCCTGCAATATGCGCGCAACGACAAGGGCCAGATGCTGTCGCTGCCGTGGTCGGTCGACTATTTCATCCTCTACTACAACAAGGAGTTGTTCCAGAAGAAGGGCGTCGAAGTCCCGAAGACGCTGGAGGAGATGGCGGTCGCCGCAGAGAAGCTGACCGATCCGAAGGAAGGCATCTACGGCTTCGTCGGCCGCGGCCTGCGCAACGCCAACATGGCGATGTGGACCAACTTCTATCTGAACTATGGCGGCGAATTCCTCGATGCCAAGGGCAATATCCTGACCGACGGCCCCGAGGCGATCGAGGCCACCAAGCTCTATCAGCGGCTGCTGACGAAATGCGCGCCGCCCGGCGTCGCCGGCTTCAACTGGATGGAATCGATGGCCTCGTTCACGCAAGGCCGCGCGGCGATGTGGATCGATGCCGACGGCTGGGCGCCGCCGCTGGAGGACCCCGCCGCCTCGCGCGTCGTCGGCAAGGTCGGCTACACACTGGTGCCCGCGGGCCCCAAGGGCAAATTCTCGTCGACCTATGGCGACGGCATCGGCATTCCCGCGGCGAGCAAGAACAAAGAGGCCGCCTATTTGCTCTGCCAATGGGTGGTCTCGCGGGGACAAGGCGCCCGCCTGCTGCAGGCCGGCGGCGGCGTGCCGTTCCGCAACTCCGTCGTCGACGACCCCGAGGTCGCCAAGGGCGTGAAGACCAAGGAATGGCTGCAGTCGGTGGTCGATTCCGCCAAGATCTCGAAGCTCGGCCTGCCCGTCATCATCCCGGTCGCCGAATTCCGCGACATCGTCGGTGCGGCGCTGACCGCGACGTTGTCGGGCGCCGATCCCGCCACCGAGCTGAAGAAGGCGCACGAGCAATTCCGCCCCATCCTGGAGCGTAGTGAAAAAGCGTGAGCGTGGTGACACAAGCTTCGCCGGCGGCGGCCGAGAACAACGCCGCGCCGGCGCGTGAATGGCGTCCGCCGTCCTACTGGCCATTCGTGATCCCGGCGCTCGTCGTGGTGCTGGCCGTGATCATCTTTCCGTGGGTGTTCACGATCTGGATGAGCCTGCAGGAATGGAAGGTCGGCTCGCCCACGGTCTTCGTCGGGCTCGCCAACTATTTGCGGCTGCCGACCGACCCGCGCTTCGTCGAGGCGGTCGGACACACGCTGTCCTACACCGCGCTGTCGGTGGTGCTGCCGCTGGTGTTCGGCACGCTGGCGGCGGTGGTGTTTCACCAGAAATTCGCCGCGCGCGGCTTCCTGCGCGGCATCTTCATCATGCCGATGATGGCAACCCCGGTGGCGATCGCGCTGGTGTGGACCATGATGTTCCACCCGCAACTTGGCGTGCTGAACTATCTGCTGTCGCTGGTCGGCCTGCCGCCGCAGCTCTGGGTGTTCAACCCGACGACGGTGATCCCATCGCTGGTGCTGGTCGAGACCTGGCAATGGACGCCGCTGGTGATGCTGATCGTGCTCGGCGGCCTCGCCGCGATCCCGACCGAGCCTTACGAGAGCGCGCAGATCGACGGCGCCAATTTCTGGCAGGTGTTCCGCTTCATCACGCTGCCTTTGATCATGCCGTTCCTGTTCATCGCCGGGATGATCCGCATGATCGACGCGGTGAAAAGCTTCGACATCATCTTCGCGATCACGCAAGGCGGGCCGGGCTCGGCGTCGGAGACCATCAACGTCTATCTCTACAGCGTCGCCTTCGTCTATTACGACCTCGGCTACGGTTCGGCGATCGCGGTGGTGTTCTTCCTCCTGATCGTGGCGCTGGCGGGGCTGTTGCTCTACCTGCGCAAGCGCCTGCTGTGGACGTCGGCACTCGGAGACGGCGCATGAACCCGCGCTATATTCTGGGCCGGATCGGGCTGTGGCTGTCGGTATTCGTCATCGTCTCGCCGGCGATCCTGTTCTTCCTCTGGATGGGCTCGCTGTCGCTGAAATTCGAGATCGACAACGCCTCCTATCCGCCGGTGTTCATCCCCGAGCATTTCGCCTGGAAGAACTATGCCGACGTGTTCGCCTCCAACCGCTTCCTGACCTATTTCAGCAACAGCCTGATCGTCACCGGCTGCGCCACGGGGCTTGCGATGCTGGTCGGCGTGCCCGCCGGCTACGGCATTGCGCGGATGGCCGCGCATAAATCGGCGATCGTGATCCTGATCGCGCGCATCACCCCGGGCCTGTCGTATCTGATCCCGCTGTTCCTGCTGTTCCAGTGGCTCGGCCTGCTCGGCACGCTGGTACCGCAGATCATCATCCATCTCGTGGTCACGGTGCCGATCGTGATCTGGATCATGATCGGCTATTTCGAGACCACGCCGCTGGAGCTGGAAGAGGCCGCGCTGATCGACGGCGCGACGCGCTGGCAGGTGTTCCGCCATGTCGCGCTGCCGATCGCGAGGCCCGGGCTCGCGGTCGCCTTCATCCTCGCGGTGATCTTCTCCTGGAACAACTTTGTGTTCGGCATCGTGCTGGCCGGGCGCGAGACGCGCACGCTGCCGGTCGCGGTCTACAACATGATCTCGTTCGACCAGCTGAGCTGGGGCCCGCTCGCCGCCGCCGCGCTGATCGTGACCGCACCGGTGCTGCTGCTCACCGTGCTGGCACAGCGGCAGATCGTCGCCGGGCTGACGGCAGGCGCGGTGAAAGGCGGCTAGGGCAAGTTGTTGGGCCGTCGCAGGGGACCGCGGTCAAAATATCGAAAACAACCCCATGCAAAGTAGCCGGCAGCCGGCGTTCGACCAAGCAACTTGACACGTCGGGCAACTCAGGCATACATTTCTAATATTCAGAAATCATGCAGCAGACCGGGATTACCCCTCCCAAGGGAGCGGTGAACTTCTGCCGAGCCTTGTAGCCCGGATGAAGCGCAGCGTAATCCCGACATCAGCTGTGTCGTATATCTCAGACCTCAAAATCACTGTCGCGCAAAGAAATCCGCGTCTCCCGTGCCAAATCAATCAATGACGAGCAAAACAGGGCAAGCGCGCCTATGAACAGCAACGCAACTCCATATTCGTGCGGTATCCTGTAATACGCACTCCCAAATGCGACGATGATGATAAGTCCGGTGAAAATTGCGGAGATGACCGCACAAATTAAGGCCCGGTTCAGTAAGGCCGCTCGACGTTTGAGACGCGATAGATCGGCTTTCAAATAGGCCTTGGAGGCATTGTCATCCGGGATGGCGTGCAGAAACTGCGCCCTGTCGACCACGCGGTTTATCCTCCCACTCAGCACCGAAATGAAGTTCGCAACGGCGCCAAGTAGGAAAGCCGGAGCTGCAACAGTCGCAATGATACTGCTGAGCTGGTCAATGGAAGGTGTCACCGGCAGCATTTTTGAACTGCTCTAGCTGCTTGTGACCTTCCGTACAGGTGGCGGTTTCCATGTTCCGTTGATGATCGATGGCGACTTTTCGTTCGGCCAATACATGCGCAGCATTAGGACAAACTTGCCTGCAGGCGCAGGAAGCCAGTTGCTCTCCTTGTCGGAACCCGGACTATCCTTTTGGATGTAGAGATCCACCGAACCGTCCGGATTGGGTTTGAGGTTCTGGCGGGCACTGATGGACTGGCGGTTGATCGAATTTGGGACGAAGAAGTAATTCTCGTCATACATCGTGAGCGACCAAAAGCCTCCGACCGGGGGAAGCCGCCCTTTCGGGAAGTGCATGATGTACTTGTTGCTGCCAACGTAATCCTTGCCGTCGGCGTCCTTCTGCGAAGTTGGATAGCACGCATCCTGAATGCGGTTGGCACCAAGCCCGATTGCCGCGATAAGAGCGCGGTTGAGATAATTAGTGCCATAGATGCCTGCTTCGCCATCGAACGCCCAGCCATTGTCGTTTCTGATCGCCTTGTTGACCTTGAACTGGAGCATGATCCGATCAAAGGCGACCTGTGGGACGCGCTTGGCAAACGCAGCATCGAACTTGCTCGCGTCAAAATCCTTGCCGGGGATAAGGCCGATCTTCGCGAACTTGGCGATCTCGGCAGCGTCAGCGGGCGCTGGCGGATTGCGCTTCATGAGTTGCGCAAGAAGGGTAAAATAGGCTGCAGCGTCCAGACGATTGACCTGATCGCGAACTGCCGTCTTCATATCGATTGAAGTATCGACCTTACCTGCCGGCGGCGCATACGCTTTGCCATAAGCGCTGAGCGGGACGAGTTTGAACTCATCCTGTGCTGCATGCACGGCCGCGTAATCCTCTGGCGTGCCAGTGCAATAGATGCGACCCAAAATCCAGACGATACTCGTCGGTGACTTGTATTCCTTGACACCAGCGGGCAGCGTTCCCTTCCAGCCCGGTCCGGTGATCGCGTAGTTCTGTGCTTTCGTGCCGGTCGTGCGCTTGCCCGGCACCTGAAAGACATTGGTCCAGCCATCCAGCATCGGAAACAGGAAGTAGCGGTCCTTCATGTCTGGCATGCTCAGGACCCAAGGTTCGTCGCCCACGTCGATCCAGGCGGTTGTGTAGAGCGTATCGGCATTGGGGGCCGTGACGTCCTTGAAGCTGGCATCCGGGTACTTACGGAGCTTGATGAGTTGCCCCATCGGCCCGCGTGTGCCCTCTACTGACGCAACATTTGTCATGACCCGGCGGGTCATCTCCATTGTCACGAGAGCATAGCCATAAATGTATGCATCTTGGGCAAGCCAGAAGTCTTCGCCGCCCTCCAACGCCCGGACCACTGGGCCATCAAACTCGGCGCGAGCTGCGCGCGAAAGTGCAATAGTCGAGATTGCGGTGCCGATCCCCGCAAGTGCTTGGCGACGGTCTATAGACATGCTGGACCTTCCCTGCCTCCTTCAGAGAGGAAACAGGGCGGGGTCCATTCACCTTGATCTATATCAAGAAGGCAGAAGGTCTGCTCTGGGTCAAAAGCCGCCGATAGCGACCGAGCCTAGGGACTACCGGTTCTCTTCGGAGCGCCAAAGTTCTCAGGGGTCATCCAGACCGTCATCTATGGGATGAACGGACATCTGGGCCAAGGTCATTCGGCAACTTCTGCTTCCTGAACGTCCCCTTGCCTTCCTCCGCCGTCAGATCGTCGAGCTGCTCGGTACCGGCCGGGCGATAGGCCGTGATGCCGGTGGAACAGCTTCGAAAACGCCGCCGCGGTCTCGTAACCGACCCGGTTTGCAATTCGTGCGATCGGCTCGTCGCTGGTTTCGAGCAGGAACGCCGCTTCTGCCATCCGGCGTTCGATGACATAACGATGCATCGACTGGCCGACGAGCTTGGTGAACCGGGCCGAAAAAGCTGAGCGGCCGAGCCCAACGCGCTGGCCGAGGTCGCTCAGGGCCCAGGGCCGCTCCGGGTTTTCGTGGATCAGCTTGAGTGCGGGCCCGATGTGCGGGTCCGATATCGCCCCGAGCCACCCGCCTTCTCCGGGACCGAGAGACTTGATCCAGTTTCGCAATACCTCGACGAAGAGCACTTCCGTCAGTCGTGAGAGCGCGACGCGTTGGCCGGGACGCTCCTGCGCGGACTCGCTGACCATGCGACGCAGGATCGCTTCAAGCCACTCACCGTCCGCCGTTGGCTTCAGCAGGAGCACGGGCGGAAGTAGCTCCAGCACGCTGCCGAACAGCGGCCGTGAGACCGTGAAATTGCCGCAGATCATGGTCGAGAGCGGCTTTGCACGACTGCCGTGACGAACGACGCCAAGACGCGGAGACGATCGATCGATATCAACAATCTGCAAAGGCTTGGCCCGGCGATCCGAATAAAACACATGGGGCTCGCCGCGAGTAATCACGACAAAATCGCCCTCTGTCATCTGGATTTCCTGTCCCTGTCCGAGCGCAAGGGTCGCCGAGCCGCGGCTGAGATAGTGAAACAGGGCGTAGGGGCGCGCCGGCAACTCCAGATTCCAGGGATGGCCGAGCTCGAAGTGAAAGAGCAGCGTCCCGCCGAGACGAACGCGATCGAGCACCTGGGCCAGTATGTCCATGCGGGCGAGATTAGACCGGCGGACGATCCGACACAACATACGGACGATCGATCTCTATCGTCCGAAAGGCCGGCGGAATAGGTCACGTCGCGGCGGGCCGACGTCACGTACGGCAACCATTTCGCCGATGGCAGATGGAAGAACCGCGACCTTGCTGGAAACGCCTGTCCATTCCTCCGGACCGTGTTCGTCCGTTACGCCAACAGGAACAATCAATGCGCAATATCTTCCTCTCAGTCGCCACCGTACTTCTGGCCGGAACGACGTTGGTCGGCTCCGTCCATTCCGCCGAGCTGCCCAAGGGAGCAGCCCACAACATCGTGCTCGTGCACGGCGCTTTCGTGGACCAGACGAGCTGGCAGCCCGTTGCCGATATTCTCACGAAGAAAGGCTACAACGTCACGCTCGTCGAAAATCCGCTTACCTCCCTTACCGCTGACGTCGATGCCACCAAGCAGGCGCTCGCGAAGCAGGACGGCAAGACCGTACTCGTCGGCCATTCGTGGGGTGGCATGGTCATCACGCAGGCCGGTAACGATCCGAAGGTGTCGGCGCTCGTTTACGTCTCCGCTTTCGCGCCGGAGGTCGGTGAATCCCTCGCGTCGCTGGCAAAGGCCGGCCCGCCGACCGAAGGCGGCAACGCGATCCATCCCGATGCGAAGGGCAATTTGTACATCGATCCCAAGGTGTTTCCGTCAGCCGTCGCGGCCGACCTTCCTCCGGAAATTGCTGCGCACCTGGCCAACTCGCAGCTTCCGTTGAACCACGTTGCGTTCGAAGCCCCGGTCGACGTTGCAGCCTGGCACGACAAGCCGACGTTCTATGTCATCAGCACCAAGGACAAAGTCCTTGCGCCCGCGGCCCAGAAGTCGTTCGCAGCCAGGATGAAGGCCCAGACGACGGAAGTCGCCGGCAGCCATGCCTCGCTCGTCGTGCATGCGAAGCAAGTTGCCGAGGTCATCGAAAAGGCAGCGCTCGTGAAGTGACGGTACCGCTCCCGGCGCTTTCGCGCCGGGAGCGCGCACGCTCGCTCAAAGAATGCAGAACGCATCGAACGGAAACTCCTGCATGTTCAAGACGATTCTTGTCACTCTCATTGCCTCGGCTCTTGCCACCGGAACTGTCGCGGCTGCTCCCGCCGTCAGGAAAGAGCCGCTGGATGCTGCGACCCTCGGCGCGATAAAATCGAAGTTTGGCAGGCTGATGGAGTTGGCCAACAACCACGACTTCAAGGCCCTGCATGCGATGTTCTGGCAATCGCCCTCAACCCTGCTGGTGGCCAAGAGCGCGATCCCGTCCGAGGGGAACTGGGCCGGGTTTTGGGGCAACGAGGCGGTTGATCAAAAGCTGCATGATATCGGCAGCTCCGGTCCGGTCGTGCTCGAGCCGGATTATTCGAAGCTCAGGGTTGTCGGCCTGACGCGCGACGTCGCCGAGTCCTACGTGCCGATGAACATCACGGTCTCTTATGCGGGGCAGGATGGAACAGCCAGGCCGTTTCTCATGATCATCAATTGGCTTCGCGTCGGAAAGGACTGGAAGATCGCTTCCGAAATCATTCTGCCGGTGCCGCCCGCACCCGCCGCAAAGGGTTAGGCAGTTCGATCCGGCCAGGGCTGCGCGTTGATGAGTCCGCGTCCCAATCTCATCTTGCCCTAGCCGGCGAGCGCTTCCAGCACCGCGGCTGAATCGGTGACCCAACCGAAAATGCCGCCCTGGGCCTTGATCATCTTCAGGCCCATCTCGTGGAATTCCGGAAAGTAGGACGCGCAGCCGTCTGATATCACGATGCACCGGTAGCCGCGGTCGTTGGCCTCGCGCACCGTGGTGTTGACGCAGACTTCGGTGGTGACGCCGCAGACCAGCAGGTTCTCGATGCCGTATTTCTGCAGGATGTCGCCGAATTCGGTGGCGTAGAACGCGCCCTTGCCGGGCTTGTCGATCACGATCTCGCTGCCCTGCGGATAGAGCTCGGGGATGATGTCGTGGCCGGCCTCGCCGCGGATCAGGATCCGTCCCATCGGCCCGGGATCGCCGATGCGCAATGACGGCGCACCGCGCTCGACTTTCGCCGGCGGCGCGTCGGAGAGATCGGGCAGATGGCCCTCGCGGGTATGGACCACGAGCAGCCCGGCGTCGCGCACAGCGGCGAGGACGGCGGCGATCGGCTGCACCGCGCGGGCAAGCTGGCTGACGTCATTGCCGAGCGTCTCGCCGAAGCCGCCGGGCTCCATGAAATCGCGCTGCATGTCGATGATGACGAGCGCGGTCTTGCTCCAGTCGAGCGTGATCGGCGCCGGCTCCGCCGCGATTGTCCCGCTTGAATTCGCCATGACGCACGCCTCGAATGCGAGAAGACCCGCATATGATTAAGCAAACCGCGTGCCATTGCGCAATGACGCGGCTCGCACCGCCTCACCACACACGGCATTTGTGCAGCCACCGATCTTGCTGGCATGATCGTTGCTAGCTGGGAGCCCGAGCGAAACCACGACGACGGTTCACGAAATGACGCAACGCGTCTGAAAGAACGGGAGGACAGGCATGAATGGACTTGGCGGTCTCAACAAGTCACCCAACGGCGTCGTGATCGGACTGGTGCAGCTGCAGCTGCCCGTGGTTGCGACCAAGGCCGATCTGGCGCGGCAGACCGAGCGCATCGTCTGGACGGTCGGCAAGGCGCGGCGCAATCTCGCCACCATGGACCTGGTCGTATTCCCCGAATATTCGCTGCACGGTCTCTCGATGGATACCAATCCGGAGATCATGTGCCGGCTCGATGGGCCCGAAGTCGCGGCCTTCAAGAAGGCCTGCATCGACAACAAGATCTGGGGCTGCTTCTCCATCATGGAGTTCAACCCGCACGGCAATCCCTACAATTCCGGGCTGATCATCGACGATCACGGCGAAATCAAGCTCTATTACCGCAAATTCCATCCGTGGATTCCGGTCGAGCCGTGGGAGCCCGGCGATGTCGGCATTCCCGTGATCGACGGACCGAAAGGCGCGAAGATCGCGCTGATCATCTGCCATGACGGCATGTTCCCGGAAATGGCGCGCGAATGCGCCTACAAGGGCGCCGAGATCATGATCCGCACCGCAGGCTACACCGCGCCGATCCGCGACAGCTGGCGCTTCACCAACCAGGCCAACGCGTTCCAGAACCTGATGGTGACGGCCAATGTCTGCATGTGCGGCTCGGACGGGTCGTTCGACTCGATGGGCGAAGGCATGATCGTCAACTTCGACGGCAGCATCATCGCGCACGGGACCACGGGACGCGCCGACGAGATCATCACCGCCGAGGTGCGGCCCGATCTCGTGCGCGAGGCACGGATCAACTGGGGCGTCGAGAACAACATCTATCAGCTCTGGCACCGCGGCTATGTCGCGGTGAAGGGCGGCGCGATGGATTGCCCCTACACCTTCATGCAGGACATGGTGTCCGGCCGCTTCCGCCTGCCGTGGGAAGATCAGGTCAAGATCACCGACGGCACGTCCTGCGGCTTTCCCGCGCCGACACGGATTTTCGGCAAGACCGCGAAGGCCGCCGAGTAGCCACGCCACCCCTCGCGGCTACTTGAAGAAGTGCACGAGGCCGATGCTCAGGCCCAGCAGCAGCATCAGCGACAGCGTGACCGCGGCCGTCACCCGGCCGCCGACGGTCGAGAGCACGCGCACATCGACGCCGAGCCCGAGTGCGGCCATCGACACCACGGTGAGGATCGCCGCCGTCCTGGTCACCGGCGCGATCGCGATATCGGGCACGAGCTGGAACGAGCGCAGCGCGGCCAGCACCAGGAAGCCGATGATGAACCACGGCACCAGCTTGAACGGGCTGATCGAGGCAGCCTTTGCAGTCCCTTGCTCGGCCATTCCCGTCTTGGTGCTTGCCTTGCGCCGCCGCGCCACGAACAGCGAGAGGCCGACCACGATCGGGCCCAGCATCAGCACGCGCACCAGCTTCACCAGCGTGCCGATCTGGGTCGAGACGATGCCGGCGGGCACGGTCGCTGCCAGCACCTGCGGCACCGCATAGACCGTCAGCCCGGCGAGGATACCGTATTGCGTCGCCGTCAGCTTCAGCAGCGGGATCAGCAGCGGCAGGCCCAGCACCATCAGCACGCCGAGAATCGCGGTGAACGAGATCGACGAGGCGATGTCGTCGCCATTGGCCTCGATCACGGGCGCCACCGCGGCAATCGCAGAGTTGCCGCAGATCGAATTGCCGCAGGCGATCAGGATCGCGAGCTTGGCCTTGAGTCCGAGCAGGCGGGCGAGGCCATAGCTCACCGCCAGCATGATCACGACGGTCGCGGCAATGGCGCCGATCAGAAGCCAGCCCGACGCCAGGATCGCGGCAAAGCTGATGGACGCGCCGAGCAGCATCACCGCGACCTCGAGCAGCTGCTTGGCGCTGAAGGCAATGCCCGAGCGCCAGCGTTCGGCGGGTTCCCAGGCGGTGCGCACCGCCATCCCGAGCAGGATCGCGACGACCAGGGCCTCGATATACGGGTGGTCGAAAACCCGCTCTTCGGCGGCCTGGATGCCGAGCGAGATGATCGTGACCACCCCGCAGAGCAGAATGCCCGGAATGAGCAGGAAAATGCGCTTCAGCGCGCCCTGCTTCTGCCCTTGGTCTTGTTGTTGCGGCACGAAATCCTCTTTTCGGAGAAGATTTTATGCGCCCGGGGACGGCTCTTGGCTAATATCTTTTCGAACTGCCCTGATAGAGAGAAGTTATGTCCCTCAACCTGCATCTGCTCCGCCTGTTCGCGGCGGTGGCGAGAAGTGGAAGTTTCTCCCGCGCTGCCGATCTCCTGCACATCAGCCAGCCGGCGATCTCCAAGGGCGTGCGGGATTTCGAGCTGCAGGTCGGCTGCCGGTTGCTCGACCGCACGCCGAAGGGGGTGCGGCCGACCCGGGAGGGCGCGGCGCTGGCGCGCCATGCCGAGACGCTGTTCGCGGCCGAGCGTGCCGCTGAGGACGAATTGCAGGCCCTGCGTAACCTCGACAGCGGCTCGCTGCGCATCGGCGCCAGCACGACGATCGCGACCTACATGATCCCGGAATATCTCGGCGTGTTCCACCGCGCGTTTCCCGGCATCGACCTGCATGTCGTGAGCGCCAATACCTCTGATATCGCGGCGCTGATGCTGGGGCATGAGATCGAGATCGCGCTGGTCGAGGGGCCGGTCGAGGACGAGAATCTGACCAGCGCAGCCTGGCGCACCGATGTGATGGTCCTGATCGCGGGTCCCGATCACCGCTTCGCAGCCGCCGCGGGCGCGATCGACGTCCGCCTGCTGAACGACGAGATCCTGATCGTGCGCGAGCCCGGCTCCGGCACGCGCGAAGTGGTCGCGCAGGCGCTGGCCGCCCACCGGGTCGAGCCGCAGCGGACGCTCGAGATTGGCAGCACCGAGGCGATCAAGCAAGCGGTGGCGGCCGGGGTCGGCGTCGCCATCGTGTCGATCGCGACGATCGACGATCAGGTCAAGCTCGGGAAACTCAAGGTGATCCCGATCAAGGGCGTCCATGTCGAGCGCACGCTCTGGCAATTGAAATCGCCCGGCCGGCTGGACGTGCCGGCGGCGGTCGCGTTCGAGGGGATCATTCGGGAGACGCGGTCTGCGAAGGCGGCGCCGCGCACGCCGTCAGCTAAAGCGCGGCGAACAGACCCTGCGCCCACGCAACGGCATGCTCGAAGCTGAACACGCCGGGCTCGAAATAGACCGCGCGCGCCAAGACGATGCCGACCACCAGCACCCAGAACACGCTGGTGCCCGCGGTCTTCAACCATTTCGACACGCCATCGTTCGCGGCCGAAGAATCGACCGCGGGAACCGGCTCGCCGAAAGGATCGAATGCGGATTCGCTCATCGTCTTGACCATCTGGACTGTCAGCACAATGTCGCAACGGCGGGGGCGGAAGCAAGGGTAGTTGAATGCCTTTTGCGCCGGTTCCTTGGAAGGACGTTTTCCAGCCCGAAAGCCGGGGAGTATTTCCTTCTGAGCGCCTAAAGCGCGAGGCGCTTTAGGTCTTTGTTTGAGCATGATCTTTTCGGAAAACCGCTTCGCACTTTTCCGGATCATGCTGATCCGGCATCAACCATCGGTCCCGCGCTGCGGCGCCAGGCGCGGCAGTTCGATCCGCACGCTCGTCCCCATGCCCGGAGCACTATCCAGATGGAGCTCTCCGCCCAACCGGTTCGTGACGATGTTGTGAACGATGTGGAGGCCGAGCCCGATACGGCCGATGTCGCGGCGCGTGGTGAAGAATGGATCGAAGGCCTGCCGCAGCACATCACGGCTCATCCCGCAGCCATCGTCGGCGAACAGGATTTCCACCTGGTCCTGACCTGACGCGCGGAGCCGGATCGTGATGGTGCCGCCCTTGCCGTCCGGAAAGGCATGCGCGACCGAATTGACGAACAAATTGGTCAGCGCCTGGCCGTAGGGGCCGGGATAGCTGTTCATCGCGAGACCGGACGGGCAGTCGACCTCGAGCGCCAGATTGTTCTTCGGCAACGCCGGACGCAGGTTCGAGAGCACCTGCTCGGTCACCTCGCCGAGATCGAACTGGCTGCGGTCGAAATAGCTGCGATCGACGGCGACCTGCTTGAACGATTGCACCAGGTCCGCGGCGCGCTTGAGGTTGCCGACCAGCAGCGACGACGCGCTTTCGACCACCTCGATGAAATCGCTGAGGCTGGAGCGCTTCAGCTTGCCGCGCGCGGCCTCGGCAGCGAAGTCGGCGCATTTCTGCTCCAGCACCGAGGCCACCGTGAGGCTGGTGCCGACCGGACTGTTGATCTCATGCGCGACACCGGCCACCAGCCGGCCCAGCGCCGCAAGCTTCTCGGCCTCGATCAGCGAGGCCTGGGTCTCCTGCAGATGATGCAAGGCCTTCTCGGCCGCGTCGCGGGCGGCACGGATCTCGCGTTCGCTGCGCTTGCGGTCGGTGATCTCTTCGGCCGCAACGTTGACGCCGACGATGCTTCCGTTCGGCTCGCGCTGCGGGTGCCAATGCGTGATCCAGCAGCGCTCATCATTATGGCCCGGACGCTGGCCGTAAACCTCCACGTCGGTCACGGGCTCTCCGGTCTCCATGATCGAGCGGACGATGCCTTCGACCGCCGTGGCGAGTCCGGGCACGCAATCATGCACCGTGCGTCCGAGATGACCCTCGACCGAAATGCCGCAGATTTCGGTGAGCCGCTGGTTGATCTGGAGGTAACGGCAGTCGGGAGAAAGGTAGGCAAGACCGATCGGTGCAGTGTCATAGATCAGCTGCAGCGCCGGTTGTTTTGGGAACTGAACGTCCTGGACGACGGACGAGCGCATGTCCTTCCCCCCGTTCGGACAAGTCTAGCGCTTCATGGCCGGGCCGCAAGTAGCCCCAACCTATGCAGAAAATGCCAATCGAATCTGTCCGGATTCGGCACGGACGGACGACGGCGGAGCCAGGACTGGTGCCATGTGGACCGTCAGGCGCGGCAGCTTCAGCTATTCACTGCAGCGTGCGGACGAAAACTCTCGATGAAGCGCAGCAGCACACGCGCGCCGGTGTCGGCGTCGGCGAGCTCGACATGCTCGGCCGGATTGTGGCTGATCCCGCCGCGGCAGCGCACGAAGATCATGCCGATATCGGCGACGTCGACCATCGCCATCCCGTCATGCCCGGCCCCGCTCGGCAGTTCGAACACGGCGTGGCCCTCGGCCGCAACCGCCTCGGCGATTTGCGTCTTCAGCCACGGCGCGCAGGGCACGCTGCGGTTCTCGTGGGTGACGTCGATCTGCAAGGCGAGTTCGCGGCGCTTTGCGATCGCCTCGATCTGCCGCACGATGTCGGCGACGGCGCGCTTGCGATGCATGTCGCTCTGCGAGCGGATGTCCATCGTGAAGGACACCTTGCCCGGGATGACGTTGGTGGCGCCGGGCATGGCGCTGATATAGCCGACGGTGCCGACCAGGCCGGCTTCATCGCTCTTGCAGAATTGCTCGATCGCGACGATGCATTCGGCGGCGCCGGTCAGGGCGTCGCGCCGCAACTTCATCGGCACGGTGCCGGCATGGCCGGCGACGCCGGTGAGATTGGCGGCAAGCCGCGTTGCACCGGAAATCGCGCTGACGACGCCGACCGGCAGCGCCTTCTGTTCCAGCACCGGGCCCTGCTCGATGTGCAGCTCGACATAGCCGAGCAGTTCGCGGCGGGCGCGCGCCGCCTTGCCGATATGGTCGGGGTCGAGCCCGAACGCGACCAGCGCATCGCGCATCGAGGTGCCGGCGCGATCGCGGGTGTTGAGCACGCTCTCGTCGAAGGTGCCGGCCACCGCGCGGCTGCCGAGCAGGGTCGACGCGAAGCGCACGCCCTCCTCGTCCGCGAAGCCCACGATCTCGATCGCGAATGGCAGCCGCTTGCCGCGCCGGTTCAGATCGGCGACGCAGGCGATCGCGGTGATGACGCCGAGCGGGCCGTCCCATCGGCCGGCGTCGCGCACGGTATCGTAATGCGAGCCGAGCATCAGCGCCGGCAGGCCCGGCCGCTCGCCCTCGTAGCGGCCGCAGACGTTGCCGATGGCATCGAGATGCGCGCTCATGCCGGCCTCGCGCATCCAGGACAGGATGAGATCGGCCGCTTTGCGATGCTCATCGGTGAGGAAGACGCGCGCCAGATGCTCCGGCGTCTCCGAGATCGCTGCGAGCTGATCGATCCGCGCCACGATCTCGTCGCCAAGAGAAGGCGGATTCGCGGACGGTTTCTTCTCGCTCATGCTGTTTCCCATCAGTCCGACCCGGCGCCCGAGCCCGCTTCACTCGTAGCAGGCCCGATCCGATTCACCAGCCGGCAAATCACGCGTTGTCCGCCGCCCCCGACCTGGCTCGCACCGGCCATCCGGCGGTTAGCGACTGCTTAACGGCATTGCATACAACAACGATCGATAGCTCATAAAATAGGCAACATAACCCCGACCGGCCTCCGCTCGCTGTCACCCCAACAACCATTCGCATTCACATTCAATCACTTACGGAGCGGTGATCGCCAAACGTGCTCTGGCACGAAGCTTGCGACACTCCGTCAAGCGCTGCCGTTAGGGCGGCCGCGACAAGGACAGGCGGGCCGGACCCGCCGGAGGGAGCAGGCGATGGATTTTGGCAGGATTTCAAGAAGGCATTTGTTGCAGGGAAGCGCGGCGCTGGCGTTGGGCAGCACGCTCGGAATTCGCGGCGCGGCGGCAGCGGAAACCACGGTCGGCTTCATCTATGTCGGGTCCCGCGACGACTACGGTTACAACCAGGCCCACGCCCAGGGCGCGGCGGCGGTGAAGAAGCTTCCCGGCATCAAGGTGGTCGAGGAAGAGAAGGTGCCGGAGACCGACGCGGTCGAGAAGACCATCGAGTCCATGATCAATCTCGACGGCGCCACGCTGCTGTTTCCGACCTCGTTCGGCTACTACAACCCGCACGTCGTCAAGATGGCGGGCAAGTTTCCCAAGCTGCACTTCGAGCATTGCGGCGGCCTGTGGAGCGACAAGGACCCGAAGAACGCCGGCAGCTATTTCGGCTACATCGACGAGGCGCAATTTATCTCCGGCATCGTCGCCGGCTATTCGACCAAGAGCGGCAAGCTCGGCTTCGTCGCGGCCAAGCCGATCCCGCAGGTGCTGCGCAACATCAACGCGTTCACGCTCGGCGCCCGGCTCGCCAATCCGAAGGCGACCACGCAGGTGATCTTCACCGGCGACTGGTCGATGCCGGTCAAGGAAGCCGAGGCCACCAACAGCCTGATCGACCAGGGCGTCGACGTGCTGACCTGTCATGTCGACGGACCGAAGACGATGGTCGAGAACGCCGCGCGCCGCGGCGCGATGGTGTGCGGCTATCACGTCAACCAGTCGCCGCTGGCGCCGAAGGCCTATCTCACCGGCGCCGAATGGAACTGGGAAGCGCTCTATCCGAAATTCGTCAAGATGATCGTCGCGGGCGAAGCGATCCCGAACTTCTACCGCGGCGGCCTGAAAGAAGAGATCGTCAAGGTCTCGCCCTATGGCGAGATGGTCTCGGCCGAAGCGCGCAAGCATGCCGACGACGTCAAGGCCAAGTTCATGTCCGGCGAGTTTGCCATCTTCAAGGGCCCGCTGGTCGACAACAAGGGCAAGACGGTGATCGCCGGCGGCACCGACCGCGGCCAGCAGGATCCCGAGCTCGAGAAGATGGATTATCTGGTCGAGGGCGTCATCGGAGCCACCGCGTGACGACCGAGGCGGCGGAATCGGTGGAGGCGGCCGGCGGCGTTGCTCCGGCCGCCGATCCCGGCTTCCTCCAGCGCTACGGCGCGAGCATCGAATACATCCTGATCCCGGGCGCGGCGCTGGTCGGCGCACTCGCGGTGTTCGGCGGCTTCATCGCGCTTTACGGCAAGAACCCGCTCGACCTCTATTTCTACATGTATTACGGCGCATTCGGCACCTGGTTCTCCTGGCAGAACACGCTGACCCGCGCCGCCCCCCTGATCCTGACCGCGCTGTGCACGGCGCTGCCGGCGCAGCTCGGCATGGTGATCATCGGCGGCGAAGGCGCGCTGTTGATCGGCGCGCTGTCAGCAACGTCAGCGGCGCTGGCGTTGCAAGGCGCGGCACCGATCGTGGTGCAGATCGCGATGGTGATCGCGGGCATGATCGGCGGCGGCCTCTGGATCATGCTGTCCGGCGGCTTGCGGCAGTATCGCGGGGTCAACGAGACGATCTCGAGCCTGCTGCTGGTCTATATCGCGCTTGCGATTCTGAACCACCTGGTCGAGGGGCCGATGCGCGATCCGGCGAGCCTCAACAAGCCGTCGACGCGCGAGATCGGCGCCGCCAACATGATCGGCAGCATTCCCGGCACTGACGTGCATTGGGGCCTGGTGTTCGGCCTCGTCGCGGCCGTTGCCGCCTACATCCTGATCTATCACACCACCTTCGGTTTCGCCGCGCGCGTTGCCGGCGGCAACATCCGCGCCGCCAAGATCGTGGGGCTTTCCGTCGGCAAGCTGATCTTGACCGTCTGCTTCCTCGCCGGCAGCAGCGCGGGACTGGCCGGCATGATCGAGGTCGCGGCCGTGCAGGGCCGCACCAATGCCAACCTCGCGGCGGGCTACGGCTTCACAGGCATCCTCGTGGCGTTCCTGGCGCGGCAGAATCCGCTTGCGATCATTCCGGTGGCGATCCTGCTCGGCGGCATCTCGGCCTCCGGCGGCCTGTTGCAGCGGCGGCTCGGCCTGCCCGATGCCTCGGTGCTGGTCTTGCAAGGCATCATCTTCGTGTTCGTGCTGGCAAGCGACGCGCTTTACGGGCGCATCGGCTTCCTGAAGGGAAAGACCTGACATGGCGGACGCTTCGCTCGGGCTCTGGACCGTTCCGCTCGCCGTATTCGGCGGCGCCATCCGCGTCTCGACGCCGTTCCTGTTCGTCAGCCTCGGCGAATGCATCACCGAGCGGTCCGGCCGCATCAATCTCGGCCTCGAAGGCACGCTGGTGATGGGCGCGATGAGCGCCTACGGCATCTCCTATCTCTCCGGCTCGCCATGGCTCGGGGTGCTCGCGGCCGGGATCACCGGCGCGTTGTTCGGCGCGCTGCATGCCGGGATCTGCTCGCTGCCGCGGGTCAACGACATTGCGGTCGGTATCGCGCTGATGCTGCTCGGCACTGGTTTGGCCTTCTTCCTCGGCAAGCCGCTGATCGAGCCGACGGCGGCACGGCTGCCGGCGATCGATTTCGGCTGGTGGAGCGACGTACCGCAGCTGCGCGCGGCGCTGCGTATCAACGTGCTGTTCCTGATCGGCGTTGCGATCGCGCCGCTGCTCTATTGGGCGTTCAGGACCACGCGCTGGGGCCTGTTGATCCGCACCGCCGGCGAGAGCGCGGACGCGGCGCGCGCGATGGGCCATTCCGTGCTGCTGATCCGGCTGCGCGCCACCATGGTCGGCGGCTTCCTCGCCGGCATCGGCGGATCGTTCCTGTCGCTGTTCTATCCAGGCAGCTGGAACGAAGGGCTCTCCTCGGGACAGGGCATCACTGCCGTGGCGCTGGTGATCTTCGCGCGCTGGGACCCGATGCTGTGCCTGTGGGCCTCGCTCGCCTTCGGCGGCGCCGCTGCGCTCGGGCCGGCGCTGCAATCGGTCGGCGTCACCTCCGGCTATCATCTGTTCAACGCCGCGCCCTACATCCTGACGCTTGCGATCATGATCATCACCTGCTCGCCGAAGCGCACGCTGACCGGCGCGCCCGCCGAATTGTCCATCACCCGATAGAGCTGCGAGATCATTCCATGCCCGAGCGCTTCATCAAATCCGAGCCCTACGCCTGGCCCTACAATGGCGATTTGCGGCCAGAGAACACCGCGCTCATTATCATCGACATGCAGACCGATTTCTGCGGCGTCGGCGGCTATGTCGACAAAATGGGCTACGACCTTTCGCTGACCCGGGCGCCGATCGAACCGATCAGGAAGCTGCTCGCGGTGATGCGCGCGCAGGGTTTTCACATCATCCACACCCGCGAAGGCCACCGGCCTGATCTGGCCGACCTGCCCGCCAACAAGCGCTGGCGCTCGCGCCAGATCGGCGCCGGCATCGGCGATCCCGGCCCGTGCGGCCGCATCCTGGTGCGCGGCGAACCCGGCTGGGACATCATTCCCGATCTCGCGCCGCTGCCGGGCGAGCCCATCATCGACAAGCCCGGCAAAGGCTCGTTCTGCGCCACCGACCTCGAGCTGATGCTGCGGCTGCGCGGCATCGAGAACATCGTGCTGACCGGCATCACCACCGACGTCTGCGTGCATACCACGATGCGCGAGGCCAACGACCGCGGCTTCGAATGCGTGCTGGTCGAGGATTGCTGCGGCGCGACCGACAGAAGCAACCACGACCACGCGCTAAAGATGATCAAGATGCAGGGCGGCGTGTTCGGCGCGGTGACCAAATCCACCGACCTGATCGGAGCGCTGTCGTGATCATCGGCGAACCGCCCGCACCATCAGGCGCGTTCGGCGTCGACGCCATCGCCATGACGATGCGGTTCGGCGACTTCGCAGCGCTCGATAATGTCGAGCTCAAGGTGCGTCCCGGCTCGTTCCATGCCTTGCTTGGTGAAAATGGCGCGGGCAAGAGCACGCTCGTGAAATGCATCATGGGCTACTACCACGCCACCGAAGGCGAGATCATCGTTGGCGATCGCCAGCAGACCATCGCCAATCCGAAGGACGCGCACGCGCTCGGGCTCGGCATGGTCTACCAGCACTTTACGCTCGTGCCGGCGATGACAGTCGCGGAGAACCTGGTGCTGGCGCGCGACGACGTGCCCGCAATGGTCGACTGGCGCAAGGAGAAGAAGGAGCTCGAGGCTTTCCTGGCGCGGATGCCGTTCAAGGTGCCGCTCGATGCAAAAGTCTCCGACATCTCTGCCGGCGAGCGGCAGAAATGCGAGATCCTCAAGCAGCTCTATCTGAAGCGCCGCTTCCTGATCTTGGACGAGCCGACCTCGGTGCTGACGCCGGGCGAGGCCGACGAGGTGCTCGGCATGCTGCGCGCCATGGTGGTCGCGGGCGAGCTCACCATCCTGATGATCACGCACAAGTTCCGCGAGGTGATGGCGTTTGCCGATGACGTCACGATCCTGCGCCGCGGCAAGCTCGCCGGCACTGGCCGGGTCGCCGACCTAACGCCCGACGAGATGGCCCGCACCATGATCGGCGCCGAGCAGCTGACCGTGCAGCCGCCGCGCACCGGCGAGACCGGTGCGCCGCGGCTCGAGCTCGACAAGCTCACTGCGCTCGACGATGCCGGCGCGATCGCCGTGCATGGCGTGTCGCTGACGGTGAAGAGCGGCGAGATCGTCGGTATCGCGGGCGTCTCCGGCAACGGCCAGCGTCAGCTGGTCGAGGTGTTGGCCGGCCAGCGCGACGCCGAGGGCGGCGTCATCCGCGTCCAGGGCGAGACCTATGCGGCAAGCCGCGAGGAGATGCGCCGCCACAAGATGTCGCTGCTGCCGGAGGAGCCGCTGAAGAACGCCTGTGTCGGCGGCATGAGCGTTGCCGACAACATCGCGTTCCGCGAGTTCGACCGCGCGCCGTTCGCGCGCGGCGGCTGGTGGCTGAACCGCTCGGCCTTCCGCGCCGACGCCGAGCGCAAGATCAACCGCTACAAGATCAAGACCCGCACGCCGGAGACCCCGATCGCGGCGCTGTCGGGCGGCAACGTGCAGCGCGCGGTGCTGGCGCGCGAGCTCTCGGGCGACGTCGAGGTGCTGATCGCCGCCAATCCCTGCTTCGGGCTCGATTTCGCCGCGGTAGCGCAGATCCACGCCGAGATCATGGCCGCCCGCAACCGCGGCGCCGCGGTGCTCTTGGTCAGCGAAGACCTCGACGAACTGCTGGAATTGTCGGACCGGCTGGTCGTGATGTTCCACGGCACGTTCGTGCATGAAGCCCGCGCCAGCGAAGCCGACCTCACGGAGATCGGGCGGCACATGGCCGGGCACTGACCATCCGCGTCATTGCGAGCGAAGCGAAGCAATCCATTGTCCCGCGTATGCGGGATCATGGATTGCTTCGTCGCTATCGCTCCTCGCAATGACGATGCTGGATAGCTCGGCGGCACTCTGCGTCACATCACAACGCCGACCTACCCGATCTCGAATGCGTCCGCGGCGAGATGCTTCAGATTGGCGTGCCAATGCTCGGCGATCGCGAGCCGGGTCGGCACCCAGACGTGCTCGTGCTTCTGGATGTAGTCGAGGAAGCGCATCAGCGCCGCAGCGCGGCCGGGACGGCCGACGACGCGGCAATGCAGGCCGACCGACATCATCTTGGGTGAGGTCGCGCCCTCGGCATAGAGCACGTCAAAACTGTCCTTCAGATAGGTGTAGAACTCGTCGCCGCCGCCAAAGCCCTGCGCGTTGATGAAGCGCATGTCGTTGGCATCGAGCGTGTAAGGAATGACAAGGTGCGCTTCGGTGCCGGCAGCCTTGATCCAGTACGGCAGATCGTCGGCGTAGGAGTCGCAGAGATAGCGCAGGCCGCCCGCCTCCATCAAAAGCCGCAGCGTGTTGATCGAGGAGCGGCCGGTGTACCAGCCGAGCGGCCGCGCGCCGGTCGCCTCGGTATGCACGGCGATGGCGCGCGCGATCTCCGCGCGCTCCTCGTCCTCCGACATGTCCTTGTGCTCGACCCAGCGCAGGCTGTGGCTCGCAATGTCCCAGCCCGCCTCCTGCATAGCCGCAACCACATCCGGATTGCGCTTCAGCGCCATCGCGACGCCGAACACTGTGGTGGGCAACTTCCGCTCGGTGAACATCCGCCACAGCCGCCAGAAGCCGGCACGCGCGCCATATTCGAACATGGTCTCGATATTGGCATGACGCCGGCCGACCCAGGGCTGCGCGCCCAGCACGTCGGACAGAAACGCTTCCGAGGCACGATCGCCGTGCAGGATGTTGTTCTCGCCGCCCTCCTCGAAATTGACCACGAACTGTACGGCGACGCGCGCCGCGTCGGGCCATTTCGGATCCGGCGGGTTACGGCCGTAGCCGCGGAGGTCGCGCGGATAGCGGGCCTCGGTCACATCAGATTTCCTCGAAGCGGATGTTCTGCGCGCCCTTCCACAACACGGTCTTGCCGAAGGCGGTGAGGTTCTCCAGCCCCGAGGTCAGCGTGATGAAATGATTGCCGGCGAGCTGGCCCATCTTGCTGGCGAAGTGCACGCCGCCGTAGGCAAGCAGGATCTCGGTTTCGCTGATGCCGCCCGGATAGAGGATGATCTGGCCCGGCGCCGGATAGCTGGTGTGGTTCTCGTAGGAGACGCCGAAGTCGAGATCGCCGAGCGGCATCCAGACCCCCTCGCCGCTCCAGCGCACATGGATCGCCTGGCTCTCGAACGGCATCGCCTTGCGGAAGGCGGCGACCGTCTTCGGCGCGAGCTGCTCCTCGAAGCGGGCGTCAAAGGTGAACTCGCCGGCGCGGACAATCAGTTTGCTCATCGAACTCTCGTGGGTGGGCTGGACAGAATGATGCCCCAACCTTTGACGCCGGCCCGCGCCGGACGCAAGGCCGATTCCGGCTCCAGATGCCGGTTTTTTGCCGCAATGGCGTTCGCGGCAACGCAGATTTGAGCAGGGTTGCGTTGCACCTCGCCTCCCGCTTTGCGAACCTCTCCGCATTCGCAAGGGAGGACGGCCGATGACGACAAACAGTCTGCACGGACATGTGGCGCTGGTGACCGGCGGATCGCGCGGCATTGGTGCTGCCATCGCCAAGATGCTGGCGGACGCTGGCGCTGCCGTCGCGATCAATTATCGCGAGCGGTCGGCCGAGGCGGAAGCGCTGGCGAAGAGCATCACAGCCGCCGGCGGCCGGGCCGCCGCTCTCGGCGCCGACGTCTCGGAAGCCGCCGCTGTCGCCAGCCTGGTCGAACGCGCCAAATCCGAGCTCGGCCCGGTCGACATCCTCGTCAACAATGCCGGGATCGCGATCGTCAGGGGTGTCGACGACCTCACCGAAGAGGATTTCGACCGCACCATCGCGGTCAACCTCAAATCGGCATTCCTCTGCACGCAAGCGGTGCTGCCGATGATGCGCACCCGGAAATGGGGCCGCGTCGTCAACATCTCCTCCGGCGCTGCCCGCGGCGCCGGCGCGATCGGGCCGCACTACAACGCCTCGAAGGCGGCGATGGAGGGCCTGACCCGCGGTTATGCCGCGCGTCTCGTCAAGGAAGGCATCACGGTCAACGCCGTCGCGCCGTCGCTGATCGAGACCGATATGATGAAGGGACAGAGCGGCCTCGTCAGCCGGATCCCAATCGGCCGCTTCGGCACCGCCGAGGAAGTGGCGCAGGCCGTGATGCTGCTGGTCAACAATCCCTACATGACCGGTCAGACCATCGCGATGAGCGGCGGCATGGCGTTCAACTAGGTTTTGGCGATGTCTTGACCGCATCGCAGGTTTGCCCTACCGCTTGCGGCATGAACCGATCGAACCTCATCGCCAATTTCTGGTGGCTCGCCGACTGACAGGCGGGCCGAACGCGTTCATGCATCTTCGGGGCCGCCGCATTGGGCGGCCTTTTTTGTTTGGCATCATCCAGCCCGCATGCGGTGTCCCCATTCAACCGAATGGAGAGACCAGTGACAAAACCGATCATCCTCACCGGCGACCGCACCACCGGGCCGCTGCATCTAGGCCATTACGCCGGCTCGCTCCGAAGCCGCCTCAAATTTCAGGACAGCCATGAGCAATTCCTGCTGCTTGCCGACATGCAGGCGCTAACCGACAATGCTCACGATATCGGCAAGGTCCGCAGCAACGTCATCGAGGTCGCGCTGGATTATCTTGCCATCGGGATCGATCCCGACCGAACCTCGATCTGCCTGCAATCGCAGCTCCCGGCGCTGGCGGAACTGTCGATGCTCTATCTCAACCTCGTCACCGTCGCGCGGCTGGAACGCAACCCCACCATCAAGGACGAGATCCGCGCGCGCGGTTTCGGACGCGACATCCCGGCAGGCTTCCTGTGCTACCCGGTGGCACAGGCCGCCGATATCACCGCGTTTCGCGCCACAATCGTGCCGGTCGGCGAGGATCAGGCGCCCCTGATCGAGCAGACCAACGAGATTATCAGGCGCGTCAACGCGCTCGCGGGCCGTGCGCTGCTGCAGGAAGCCGAAGCCATCATCCCGCGCGCGGGGCGGCTGCCCGGCGTCGATGGACGCGCCAAGATGAGCAAATCCGCGGGCAATGCGATTCCACTGGCGGCTTCGCCCGATGACATCTCGGCGGCCGTGCGCGCGATGTTCACCGATCCCGCTCATCTGCGTGTCACCGACCCCGGCAAGGTCGAGGGCAATGTCGTCTTCACCTATCTCGACGCGTTCGACGACGACCGCGACGCCGTTGAAGAACTGAAGGCGCGTTATCGGCGCGGCGGGCTCGGCGATACGGCCGTCAAGCGGCGGCTGGAGGATATCCTGCAAGCCCTGATCGCACCGATCCGCACACGGCGCGCGGAGCTCGCCAACGATCGCGACCACGTCGTCGACGTGATCAGGCGCGGAACCCTGAAAGCGCGGGAGATTACTGAGCGTACCAGGCGCGACGTCATGGCGGGGCTTGGCTTGTTCCAGCTGTGAACGCGCCGTCATCAAAGCGTGGCAGGAACTGTGGTTGGCTATGACAGTTGTCCGCTTGGCGAAACCGGATTTGGAGCCTGTCGTGATCGATCCGAAAACGCTTCTCGAACGCGCCGCACAGCTGTCTGATCAAGCCAAGGGCGAGCAAGATACCGGCATCCGCGAGCGGTTGCTGCGCATGGCCGAGCATTACCGCGATCTCGCCGCGCACGAGGCCTGGGCGCATGAAAACCCGCCATCGGTGGGCGCGCTCACGGGTGCGCTCGGCAGCCGCGCAGCGCATTGAGCTGATCCTCGATCAGCTCACGCGAAGGCGATAGCCCAGCGACTGACGTGCGCCCGGTGCGATGTGCATCAGGCCCGGCTTGTCGGCGAACTCGCCATCGAACTCCGCGGGGCTGGCAAATCCGTGCCACGGCTCGATGCAAAGGAACGGCGCGCCGCCAGGCTTCGACCAGATGCCGAGTTCGCGAAAGCCGCGCCAAGACATTTCGATCGCCCGGCCTTGCGTGGCTGCTGCCGGGCCTAGTGTCGCCGTGAACAAGACCGATCTACTCGCGACCTGATCGAAGATCATCGCGTCGTCATCGAACAGCTCCTCCGACAGCGCAAGCGATCTGCCCTTGACCGGATTGGGTTCAGGCTGCGGCCGCATCAATCCATCCTTCAGCCGCCGGATCGGCGCAGGTTCAGTCTTGCCGAAGGTCAGCGTGTAAGCCTCCTTCGGCAGCCCCTGCACCAGCGGCCAGTTGAAGGCGGGATGACCGCCGAGCGAGGCCGGCAGCATCTCGTCGCCAGTGTTGATGACGTCGAAGGCGACGTCGAGATCGGTGCCATCGACCGCATAGGTGACCTCGAGCCTGAACGCGAAGGGGTAGCGCGCTCGGGTTTCCGCATCGTCGATGAGAGCGAGCTTGCACGATCGCGGTCCCTGCTCGACCCATTCAAAACGCCGGTCCCGCGCAAAGCCGTGCTGCGTCATCGGATAGGCCTTGCCGTCGTGGCGCAGCGTGTCGTTCTTCAGCCGGCCGACGATCGGGAACAGGATCGGCGCATGGCGCGGCCATTGCGGGCCGGCCGGCCACAGCAGTTCCGCCCCTTCGGCATTCCTGAGCGACGACAGTTCGGCGCCCTGGGCCGAGATGGTCGCGGAGATATTCTCGCCGCGCAGCGTGTAACTGTCGCTCATGCCTCGCCTCGCCGGTTGCGTCATGCCCCCACACGAGATGTTCGATGCTGGCGATGCCGTCAACCCCAAAGCGATGGGCCGCCCGCGCGTGGCGGCCCGTAGCCTCAAGCCTACCCGGTGATCTTGGAGAAATCGGGCTGGCGGCGCTCGGCAAAGGCCGCAAAAGCCTCGCGCGCTTCCGCGCTCATCAGCCGCTGCTGGAAGATTTCGCCCTCACGCGCCATTTGCGCGCTGATCCCAGCGGGATCGCGCATCAAGGCCTTGGTGTGCTGGAGCGAGCCGAACGGCCGCTTCGCCAGCGCGTCCGCCGCCGCACGTGCCTTGGCGCGGAGATCCGCAAGCGGCACCACGGCATTGGCAAGGCCGATGGAGACCGCGGTTTCTGCCTCGACCGGCTCGCCGAGCGCGAACATCGCATAGGCGCGCGCATAGCCGATCCGCTGCGGCAGCAGATAGGTCGACGCCGCCTCCGGCACCAGCGCGAGATTGACGAACGGCGTGATCAGCCGCGCGGTCGGCGCGAGGTAGACGAGGTCGCAATGCAGCAGCATGGTGGTGCCGATCCCGACCGCATTGCCCTGCACGGCGGCAACCAGCGGCCGCGTCGCCTTGGCGAGGCCGGCGAGGAAGCGCGACACATGACGCTCGCCCTGCACGCCGCGCGACACCGCCGCGAAATCGGCGAGATCGTTGCCCGCGGTAAAGCTGTCGCCGTCGCCCTGGAGCAGCACGGCGCGGATCGCAGGGTCGCCTTCCGCGCGTTCGAGCGCGTCGGCCATCGCGCCATACATCGCGTTGGTGATCGCGTTTTTCTTGTCCGGACGCGCCATCGTCACGGTGAGAACGCCACCGTCCAGCGTTACGACCACTTCACTCATGTCTCACTCCTGTTGCTTGCTTCCTGTTTGACGCGTTGTCTTGAAGGCGCGCTAGCCGTCTTTGTCCTTCGGAAACTTCTCTTGCAGGCTGGTCAGCCAGCGCGACACGACATCGATCTCCGCTTCCGAAAACCCGTCCATCAGACGGTTGTTGATCACCCTGGTCCGCGTTGCGGCTCGCTTGCCGAGCTCCTGCCCCGCGGCGGTCAGATGCAGCCGCTGGCTGCGCCCGTCCTCACCGTCGCGCCGGCGCTTCACGAGGCCCGCGCGCTCCATCCGGTCGGCTAGCCCCGACATCGCCGACGGCACGATGTCGACCGCCTGCGAGACATCGCCAATCAGCGCGCCGTCATTGCGCCCGAGGAAGAACAGCACGCCGGCCTGCGCCGACGTCAGATCGTGTGCGGCCGTCTCCTGCTCGATGGCGCGCTGCAGCCGCCGATAGGCCACGGTCAGAAGAAAGATCAGCCGGTGTTCTGCTCTCATGCCCCTGTTATATATTTCGTACGCGAAATATCAAGATATTTCGCGCGCGAAGTATCTTGATATTCGGCACGCGCTGACCGAGCGAGCCACGCAAACTGACCGGAATGCACCCCGCGACCGGGGTGATTGCGACATTTTGAACGCGTCGCCGGATCGCAGCGCTGCGTTCCAGCAGAAAACCCTTGATCGCCAACGATCAAACGGGAAATCTTGCGCCCGGGAGCCCAAGTGTCGCGCTCGCGGCTCGGGCGGGGTCACGAGAGTGTCATGACGTCAGCGGCAAGTTCGGACAGGGAGCGCGTTGTCCGCCCGAAGCGGCCGCGCCATCTCAGCGAAGCCATGCGTTGCGAGACCGCGTTTCGCCTGATCCTGTCCGAATGCCTCGAGGAAGTCGCGACCAACCACGAGGCGCTGAGCTCCGGCGATCCGGCCGCGCTCCACCAGACCCGCATAGCACTGACGCGGCTGAAGGCGGCGGTCGCGTTCTACGGCCCGATGGTCGCGGACGCCGAATGGACGCGGCTGAAGTCCGAGCTGAAATGGCTGAGCGCCCATCTCGGCGCAACACGCGACCTCGACGTCGCGATCGAGAACAGCAAGGAGATGCCGGAGGAACAGATGCTTAGGACGGCACGCGCCGATGCGTTCGAAGCCCTGAAGGAGGCCTTGCAGAGCGATCGTTACTGGCAATGGTTCGACGGCATGTGGGACTGGGTCGGCAGCGGCCCCTGGACCGCGCGGCAGAACCGCCGTGCCGCGCAACGACGGGCCGTGCCGGTGTCGGTGTTTCACGCGCGCCGGCTGGCGCGGTGGCATGGCAAACTGTGCCAGAAGAGCCGCGGGCTGCAAGGTATGGGCAAGAACAAGCGCCACCGCGTCCGGCTCGCCAGCAAGCGGCTGCGCTACGCCATCGAGTTCTCGGAAGGCGGATTGCCGCCCGGCGAATACGCGTCATGGCGGATCGTCCTCAAGCATCTGCGCAAGGGACAGCAACTGCTCGGCGAACTGAACGATGATGAGGTCCGCCGCGCGCTGCTCGAAAACGCCGATGCGCTCGCGCGACGCGACGATGAGCGCAAGGCCAAGCACCAGCGCGTGCATGAGCGGAAACGCAAGAGCCGCCTGCTGCGCCGCGCCGCGGACATCTACCGGAAGATTGCCGAATGAACGCAGCCTCTCTTCCGCGGCCCGCGCAGCTGTCGTCCGCAACAATTCCCCGCAGGTTTGCCGCATCCAGCGACGCTGCCCGTTTCCTTCATTCCCCTCCCCAAGGTTATCCCCATGCCTGACGGTTCCTCTACGGCGCATCTCTATCGTCCCAAGCTCGTCACCACGCTGACCGAAGGCTACGGCGTCGATGCATTCCGCCACGACGTGATGGCGGGATTGACCGTCGCTGTGGTGGCGCTGCCGCTATCGATGGCGATCGCAGTGGCCTCGGGCGTGACGCCGGAGCGCGGGCTGTTCACGGCCATCGTCGGCGGCTTCCTGGTCTCTGCCCTCGGCGGCAGCCGGTTTCAGATCGGCGGGCCGGCCGGCGCCTTCATCGTGCTCGTCGCGGCGACGGCCGCAAAGTTCGGCGTCGAGGGGCTGCTGCTTACCGTGCTGGTTTCCGGCCTGATGCTGACGCTGATCGGCGCGTCCGGCCTTGGCTCGCTGATCCGCTACATCCCGCATCCCGTCACCGTCGGTTTCACCTGCGGAATTGCGGTCACCATTCTGGCCAGCCAGCTGCGCGATCTCGGCGGGCTGACGCTTGCAGGTCACGAGCCCGGGCCGTTCCTGCCAAAGCTCGCCGCCCTTGGCCACGCGCTGCCGACCCTGAACGGGTCCGCGCTCGCAATCGGCGTCGGCTCGGCAGCCGTGATCTTCGGCCTGCGCGCCTGGCGGCCGGCCTGGCCGGCGATGCTGATCGCGATTGCGATCGCGTCGGTCGCGGCGCTGCTGCTGCACCTGCCGGTTGAGACCATCGGCAGCCGGTTCGGCGAAATTCCGCGCGGCCTGCCGGTGCCGCATCTGCCGGAATTCTCCTGGGCACTGCTGATGCAGGTCCTGCCGGCATCGCTCTCCTTCACGCTGCTCGGCGGCGTCGAGAGCCTGCTCTCGGCCAAGGTCGCCGACGGCATGACCGGCCGCAAGCACCGTTCCAACATGGAGCTGGTGGCGCAGGGCATCGCCAACGTCGCGTCCGCATTCTTCGGCGGAATCAGCGTCACCGGCACCATCGCACGCACCGCGACCAACATCCGGGCCGGAGCCCGCAGTCCCCTGTCAGGCATGATGCACGCGGCGTTCGTGCTGTCGTTCATGATCGTGGCGGCGCCGCTGGCGAGCTATATCCCGCTGTCGGCGCTGGCCGGCGTCCTCGTCGTCGTGTGCTGGTACATGGCCGAGAAGGAGGCGTTCCTGGAGCTGATCAAAGACTGGCGCGGTGCCGCGGTGCTGATCCCGACCTTCGGCCTGACGGTGTTCGAGGACCTGACATTCGGCATCATCACGGGATGCGTGATCGCTGCACTGCTCGCCGGCATCGACCGCTGGCAGCGGCGAACCAAAACCTAGCCGCTGTCGCGCAGCACCAGCTCGAAGCCGAGATCGATGCGGCGCTCGCCGCCGCGCTCCAGGGTCAACGTCGCCGCGGTGCGGCCGATCGCGTCGCCATGCACGCTGATCGTGCTCAATGTCGGCGAGATCAGCTGGCCCATTTCGAGATCGCCGAGCCCGATCACGGCGACCGGCTGCGCCGATGCGGGCCCGTCGCGCAGCAGCCCGGCCTTGCGCAGCCCCGACATGAAGCCGATCGCATGCGCATCGTTGGCGGCGAACACCGCATCGACATCAGGCAGGCGCGCATGCGCCGCCACGCTGCCGGAGTCCTTGCGGTCGAGGATCAGCCGCCGCGGCTCGGATAGACCGCTTGCCAGCGCCTCGTCCCTGAAGCCGAACCAACGGCGCGTGCCGCGCGGATCGTCGCCCCCGATGAAGGCGAGCTGCTTGCGCCCCTGCGCAACCAGATGCTTGGCGACAGCGACGCCAGCCTTGTAATTGTCGAAGCCCGCGACCGCGTCGATCGGGTTGGCCGGCAGATCCCAGGTCTCGACGATCGGAATCCGCGCATTGCGCAGCAGGCGGCTGCCCTCCTCGGTCGCCGGCGAGCCGACCATGATGATCGCCTCGGGCCGCCGCGACAGCAGCGCCGCCAGCACGCGATCCTCGCGCACCGCATCATAGCGTGACTGCGCCAGGATCACCGAGAAGCCGAGCGGCTCGAGCTTGTCGGACAGGCCCTGCACCGTGTCGGCAAAGATCGAGTTGGCGATGGTCGGCACCAAGACGCCGACCGAATTGGTCCGTGCACTCGCCAGCGCGCCTGCCACCAGGTTCGGGACATAGCCGAGGTCGCGCATCGCCCGCTCGACCCGCGCACGGGTCTCCGGGGCGACCAGGTCGGGCATCCGGACCACCCGGCTCACCGTGATCGAGGAGACGCCCGCGCGCTTGGCCACCTCTGAGAGGGTGGGCGCGGCACCGGTCGGGCCGGTCCCGGGTTCGGTCAGGTCGGAGCTCATGGGCTGGACCCTGCACGATTCCGGGTTGCCAAGCCATGATGTTAGCGCTAGCATCGCCCAATGTTAGCGCTAACATCGAACAGAAAGGGAGAAGCGGCATGATTTCGGACGAGCAGGCCCAGGCCTACAAGCGCGACGGGGTAATCGTGGTCCCCGAGGTGCTGAACCAGGAGACCCTCGGCAAGGTCCGCACGGTGCTCGCCGAGCTGGTGGCCGGCGCCGCCGCCGTGAGCGAGCACACCGACGTCTACGACCTCGAGCCGGGCCACACGCCGGAGACCCCGCGCGTCCGCCGCATCAAGGCGCCGCACAAGGTGCACCCGATCTTCGACGAGATCATCCGCAGCCCCGCGGTGATCTCGATCCTGACCAGGCTGATCGGTCCCGGGCTCCGGCTGCACGGCTCGAAGCTCAATATGAAGTCGGCGCAATACGGCTCGCCGGTCGAGTGGCATCAGGACTGGGCATTCTATCCGCACACCAATGACGACATCCTCGCGATCGGCGTGCTGCTCGACGATTGCGATATCGAGAACGGCCCGATGCTGGTGACGCCGGGATCGCACTCCGGCAGCACGATGTGGGATCATCACGGCGACGACGGCTGCTTCGCAGGCCTGATCGATCCCGACCAGATCCAGGACGACATCAAGCGCGCGGTGCCCTGCATGGGCAAGGCCGGCAGCATGTCGTTCCACCACGTGCGCGCGCTGCACGGCTCGGCGACCAACACATCGGACCGGCCGCGCAACCTGCTGCTCTATGAAGTAGCCGCCAGCGACGCCTGGCCGCTGATGGGCGTGAAGGATTTTGACGAATTCAACAGCCGCCTACTGGCGGGACCGCCGGTGGTTACCCCGCGGCTGACCGACGTGCCGGTGCGGATGCCGTTGCCGCCGGCCAAACGACAGGGATCGATCTACGAGACCCAGTCGGCGTCGAAGAAATCCTACTTCACGCGCGCCGCCTGAGACTTACGACAATGCCCGCGGCGAGCCGCGGGCATTGCTGCTTTCAAGACATAAAAATCAAAATAACGGGGAAACGAATGACCGAGATGGCAACAGATGGCGCTCGCACATCGCGCCTGCGTGTGATCCTGGCCGCAAGCATCGGCTCCGCGCTCGAATGGTACGACTTCTTCCTGTACGGCACCGCGGCCGCGCTGGTGTTCGGCGAGCTGTTCTTTCCGAAGAGCGATCCGGTGGTCGGCACGCTGCTGTCGTTCCTGACCTTCGGCGTCGGCTTCGTGGTGCGGCCGTTCGGCGGCCTCATATTCGGGATCCTCGGCGATCGCTATGGCCGCAAGCCGGTGCTGGTCGCAACGCTGTTGATGATCGGCATCGGCACCACCGCGATCGGCTTCCTGCCGACTTATGCGCAGATCGGCGTCTGGGCGCCGATCCTTCTGGTCGCGATGCGCGTGATCCAGGGCCTCGGCGCCGGTGCCGAATATGGCGGCGCGGTGATCTATCTGGTCGAGAACGCGCCGCCGAAGCATCGCGGCTTCTGGGGCGGCTTCGCGCCGCTCGGCGTCTCCGTCGGCAATCTGCTCGCCGCCGCGGCCTTCGCGCTGGTGACGATGCTGCCGCGCGAGGACTTGATGAGCTGGGGTTGGCGCCTGCCCTTCCTGGCAAGCTTCCTCCTGATCGTGGTCGGCATCTTCGTCCGGATGCGGATCACCGAGACGCCGGTCTACACCCAGGCGGTGGTTGCGCGCGGCAAGGTCGAGCGCAATCCGGCGATGGAGGCGTTGCGCCGGCACCCGCGCAACTTCTTCGTCGTGCTCGGCGCTCGGATGGCCGAAAACGGGCTCGGCTATTTCTTCCCCGTGTTTGGCCTGAGCTACGTCATCACCACGCTGGGCGTGCCGAAGGCGGAGGCGCTCAGCGCCTTGATGCTGGCGTTCACGATCGAGCTGTTTGCGATCCTCGGCTTTGCGGCGTTGTCGGACCGGATCGGACGGCGGCCGGTCTACATGTTCGGCGCGCTGGCCGGCGTGGCGCTTTCCTTCCCGTTCTTCTGGATGGTCGGCACCAAGGAGTGGATCATGATCGCGCTCGCGTTCATCCTGGCGCGCGCCGTGGTGACGGCGGCGATGTTCGGACCGCAGGCGGCGTATTTCGCCGAGCTGTTCCCGCCGCAACGTCGCTTCGCTGGCTTTGCCTTCGCGCGCGAGCTCGGCTCGCTGCTGTCGGGCGGCCCGGCGCCGTTCGTCGCCACCGCGCTGGTGGCAGCCTACGGCACCTGGTGGCCGGTCGCCTGCTACGCGATGTTCCTGTCGGCCTGCACGGTGGTTGCAATCTGGATCGGGCCGGAGACCTATCAGGAGAACATCGCCGCCGACACGAGCGATCAGGCCGAGCTGCCCGCGGCGATCCCGGCGCGGGCCTGATCGGTGGCGCAGCAACTGCGCGTCCTGCAGTCGCTCTGGGCAATGGAGCGGCGGCTGGCCGACGAGGACGAGTGGCCGCTGCAAACCCAGCTCGCGATGATCCGCGATGCCGGGTTTGACGGCGCCGGCGTGCGCTTCATCGATCCCGCCTTCGCGCGCGAGGTGACGAGCTTCCTTCGCGCGCATGGCATGATCTGGCAGGCGCAATGCTATCCGAAGAACGTCGACGACCTGAAACCGGTGCTCGAGCTGGTGGCACAGCTCGGTGCAGATCACGTCAACCTGCAACCGGACATCCGTCCGCGGCGGCTCGCCGACTGCATTCCCCTGCTCGAAGGCTGGCGGCGGCTTGGCGCGCAGGCCGGCGTCGCCGTGCATGTCGAGACCCATCGCGATCGCATGACGACTGACCTGTTCTTCCTGCTCGATCTGCTCGACCGCTTTCCCGATCTGCGGCTGACCGCCGATCTCTCGCATTACCTGGTCGGGCGCGAATTCGCCTGGCCGGTCGACGACGTCAATCATGCGATGATCCACCGAATCCTCGACAATGCCTGGGGCATCCACGGCCGCATCGCGAGCCGCGAGCAGGTGCAGATCTCGCTCGGCTTTCCGCAGCATCAGGGTTGGGTGTCGCTGTTCACGGACTGGTGGGACTACGGCATCCGCTCCTGGCGCAAGCGCGCCGGGCCCGATGCGACCCTGACCTTCCTGTGTGAGCTCGGTCCCCCGCCCTATGCCATCACCGGGCCCGATGGCAGGGAATTGTCCGACCGCTGGCAGGACGCGCTGGCCATGAAGGACATGATCCGCACGCTGTGGAACCGCATCGCGAACGAGCCGCACGGCGCTGCATAGCGTTGATTGAAGCAAGCCGCGGCGGCATTCTGAGCCACCGCAACTCGAAACGCCGCGAGGACCCGTGCGCGTCGCCAGCGCATATCCGCGTCGCCTCATCGCATGCGTCGTCTGGGCGCTGGCCGCCCTGGTCTGCACCAAGGCGACTGCGGCGGAGCTGACGCTTGACGTCGCCACCATGCCGCGGGTTGCGAGCATCGACCCGCGCTTCCAGTCCTACAACATCGAGATGGTCGAGGTGACCGGCGGGCAATTCTGGAAGCCCTATGCCACCGCACGGCCCGGCACGAAGCCCGAACGGTTCGCAGCGCGCGCGCCGATCGATCTGCACGACGGCAGGCTGCGCAAGCTCGCAGCGGCACTCGCTCCCGCCTACCTCCGTGTCAGCGGAACCTGGGCCAACAGCACGTTCTTTGCAGATTCCGACGCGCCACCGGCTGCACCGCCGGCCGGCTTCAAGGGCGTGCTGACGCGACAGCAGTGGCAGGGCGTGGTCGACTTCTCGCACGCCGTCGATGCTCCCATTGTCGCGTCCTTCGCGATCAGCGCCGGCACGCGTGGCACTGAAGGCCGATGGAACTTCGAGCAGGCCCGGCAGCTTCTCGCCTTCACGAAATCCACCGGCGGCCGGATCGCCGCAGCCGAGTTCATGAACGAGCCCGATCTGCCGGCCATCGGCGGCGCCCCAGAACGCTACGATGCCGCGGCCTACGGCCGCGATTTTGCAACGTTCCGCGCATTCATGAAGGACACCGCGCCCGACGTGACGATCCTCGGCCCAGGCACGATCGGCACCGGCGCGGATACAAAGGCCCTCTTTGCGGTTTCAGCGGCGGGCATCGACGCGGTCTCCTACCATCATTATGGCGCGCTCTCGGCGCGATGTTCCGGCGATCGCACCGCAAGGCAGGCGCTGTCAGACCAATGGCTGGCGCGAACCGGCAAGACACTCGCCTTCTACCAGGCGCTGCGCGACCGGCTCGCACCGGGCAAGCCGATCTGGCTGACCGAGACCGCGGAGACCGCGTGCGGCGGCAACCGCTGGGCCGCGACCTTCGCCGATACGTTCCGCTATCTCGATCAGCTCGGGCGGCTCGCCAAGGCGGGTGTTCAGGTGGTGATGCACAACACGCTGGCCGCGAGCGACTACGGGCTGCTCGACGAGCAGACCCATCTGCCGCGGCCGAACTACTGGGCCGCGCT
Organism: Bradyrhizobium sp. ma5; assembly: GCF_042258955.1. NCBI lineage: Bacteria > Pseudomonadati > Pseudomonadota > Alphaproteobacteria > Hyphomicrobiales > Nitrobacteraceae > Bradyrhizobium > Bradyrhizobium sp. ma5. Next base: position 2,627,138 of record NZ_CP170156.1, on the reverse strand, counting down.
GCTATGGCGACGGCTCATGGGAACCACCGTGCTCGATGCCGGCGTCGACGAGCCCTCCGGTTTCCACGTCTACGCCCATTGCGCGCGCGACCTGCCTGATGGAATAGCCCTGCTCGTCATCAACAATGATCGGCGGACGCGGCGCAAGCTGACGCTGCCGGCGGCATCGCAACGCTACACATTGGCGAGCGAAAGGCCTGCCGACGGCAATGTTCGGCTCAATGGCAGCGCGCTTGCGCTCGGGCCTTCCGACGAGATGCCCGCCCTGAACGGCGAGCCGGCCCCGGCGGGCGCGCTCGTCTTCGCTCCCGCAACGATCACGTTCCTGACCGTTGCCAATGCGGGCAACGCCAACTGCCGGTAGCGATCCGACCTCGCCTACGCCGCGTCGAGGTTGGCGTCGGCGCACTCCGCCGTGCGCGACACCAGGTGGCCCAGCATGATGGCGGTCATCAGCCGCTCCATCTCGAGCCATGCGGTGACATGCGACATGGTCGGCCGGCCACCGAGCGCGAGCTGATTGACGTCGTCGACCGCCGTCAATCCGCGCGGATAGAACTCGCGGAAGATCACGCGCTCGGCCAGGCCGTCGACCAGGCGGAAATTCAGTGTCTTCGATAGTTCGTTGAGGGCTTCGCCGACCAGGCGCTTGTTGCGTGAACCGATCGTCGAGAGGCGGTTGCGCAGCACCACCCACTCGAATGCCGGTTGATCCTGCGCGCTGCGCTCGCGCCGCGCTTCCTCCACCATCTTCGAATAATGGCTGATGCCGGTGACCTTGAAGTCGTTCGGATCGACGGTGCCGAGCACATCGAAGTCGAGGAAGCTGTCGTTCAGCGGCGTAATCAGCGTGTTCGCCAGCGAATGCGTGAACGTCGTCAGATAGGTGTCGTGGCCGGGGCAATCGATGACGACGAAATCGTGCGACCGGCTGAGCCGCTCGACGATCTCGGCAAGCGCGCTGCGGCCGAGCGTCTCGACTTCGCTGCTTCTGCCGCTCACCGTCTCGAAGCACATATGCGCCGGGATATCGAGATTCAGCGAGGTTTGCCGCGCCCAATCCCGCCGGTTATCGACGTAGTGCGTCAGCGACTTCTGCTTGTTGTCGAGATCGATGGTGGCGACACGCTGACCCGCCTTGATCAGCGCAATGGCGACATGCATGGCAATTGTCGACTTGCCCGAGCCGCCCTTGTTATTTCCGACAACAATTACTCGTGCGTTTGTCATGGGAATCCATACCTGACGCTTGAGTGAAAGCAGGACGAAATTGAATTTAATGAATGGATTCGAATCTCCCTGATTCGACGAATCTCGACAAGAGTCGTCGCACGGTCATCGTGATCGAAATTGACGCGGCTGCGACAACATTGTCACAACCGCAATTCGAGCACGTATCGTGAACGCAACGTGCTGCGCCGCGGGCTGGCGCGCCGCCGGGACTAGCGCTTCGGGGACTAGCGCCCCTGGAACACCGCGGCGCGGCGCTCGACGAACGATTTGATGCCCTCGGCAGCGTCGGCCGTGTTCAGCACGCGTTCGCGGATCTGCGGGATGATCGCAATTGCCGCCTGCTCGCCAGCTTCAATGAACTTGCGGCCCGCCTCTTTCGTCACCTGGATTCCGAGTGGCGCGTTGCGCGCGATGATCTCCGCAAGCGCCATCGCACGCTCGATCTGCTGACCGGCCGGCACGACTTCCTGCACGAGACCGATCCGGTGCGCTTCTGCGGCGGTGAACTCGTCGCAGAGCAAGAGGTGATACATCGCATCGCCCCACCCGGCGCGGCTGATGTAGCGGAAATGCGCGCCGGCCAGCGGCGCGATGCCGCGCTTGGCTTCCATCTGGCAGAACCGGCTGTCGTCTGCGGCAATGACGATATCACCGGCCAGCATCATCTCGATCCCGACAGTGAACACGATGCCCTGCACCGCCGTGATGATCGGCTTCCGGCACCGCTTCGACAATCCAAAGGGATCGACGTTGCCTTCCGGCAGCGGCTTGCGGCTTGCCGTCGGACCGAAGAACTTCGGCATGTCGAGACCCGCGGTGAAACTGCCGCCGGCGGCACACAGCACGCCGACCCAGAGGCCGTCATCATTGTCGAGCAGCGTCAGCGCGTCGGACAGCTCGGCCATCATTTCCGGGCTGAAGGCATTCTTCTTCGCGGGATTGTCGATGATGATCTTCAGGATGTGATCATGCCGCTCGTGGCGGACCCGCCCTTCGCTCGCGCTGCCGGACATCTGTTGCTCCCTGCTTTGTGACTGAGAATTTTTCTGGATGATGGTTGTCATCCAGGTGCATGATGGTCATAATCCAGATGGAGAGTCAAACAGGGGCACTGCGAAATGGGCCATTCCCAGGCCGACAAGGCCAGGAGCCGGGAGCGCATCCTGAACGAGGCGGCGACGCAGATCCGCGACAAGGGGATCGACGCGCTCAGCATCGGCGGCCTGATGCAGCAGGTGAAGCTGACCCATGGCGGCTTCTATGGGCACTTTGCCTCGCGTTCCGGCCTGATCGCCGCGGCGCTGGAACAGGCGCTGAATTCAGGCGAAGCGTCGGCGCACGCAGCGCGCGATCCCGAAAGACCGGTCAGCGTCAACGCGCTGGTGCGGAGCTATCTTAGCCGTAGTCATCGCGACTCGCCGAAGTCGGGCTGCGCGATCGGCGCGCTGATCTCGGACGTCGGACGCGCCGACGAGCAGTGCCGCGCGGTGATGGAACCGCACATTGAATCCTTCATCGCCAAGGTCGCCGAGACGTTGGGCGACGACGACGATGCCCGCGCGATCGTCGCGGTGAGTGCGATGGTCGGTGCGCTCGCGATCTCGCGCGTCATCACCGATCCGAAGCGGTCCGATGCCATTCTGCGCACGGTGCGCGATGCCATCGTCGCGATGGCGTCAGACCAATGATTTCGTCCGCGCCGCGGGCAACTTGATGGAGTGAGACATGAACGACCGATCCGCTCTCGAGCCGACCGCCGTGCAAGGAAGCGTGCTGATTGCCGGCGTCGGCGCATCCAACGGCCTCGGCGCCGCGATCGCGCGCCGCTTTGCCGCCGGTGGCTATCCCGTCGCGATCGCCGGGCGCAACGCCGAGAAGCTCGCCGCGACCGCGGCGGAACTCGCGGCAACCGGTGCCAGGGTCAGCCATGTCGTCGGCGATGCCTCAAATGCCGCGGATGTCGCCGGCTTCGTCGAGGCCGCCGGGAAGCTCGCGCCGCTGGCGATGGCCGTGCACAATGCAGGCTCCAACCGGCCGGCGCCGTTCCTCAAGGTCACCGAGCAGCGCTTCGAGGAGCACTGGCGCGAACACGCGCTCGGCGGATTCAAGCTCGCGCAGGCTGCGATCCCTGCCCTGCTGGCGCGCGGCGGCGGCACGCTGGTGTTCACCGGCGCCAGCGGCTCGTTGCGCGGCAAGGCCAACTACGCGCCATTCGCCTCCGCCAAGGCCGCACTGCGCGCGATGGCGCAGAGCGTGGCGCGGGAATTCGGGCCGCAGGGCATTCATGTCGGCCATGTCGTGGTCGACGGCGGCATCGAGGGCGATCGCCTGCTGAGCCTGCGTCCGCAATTGAAGGACGACCGCGGGCCGGATGGGCTGCTCAACATCGCAGCCATCGCGGATGCCTATTGGGTGCTGCATCACCAGCACCGCAGCGCGTGGACGCTGGAGCTCGACCTGCGGCCATGGGCGGAGTCGTTCTGACGGCACGGCGCCGTCGTCGTTCTCCAGCGGAAATGGGTTGCGATCCGCCGGAATCTTGTCAGGCTATGCGACAAAATCCGAGGAGATCGCAGCCCTGTCCCGGGAGAAGGCCATGTCGCAGCCCACGCCGATCCTGCATCATTTCGATCAATCGCCGTTCTCCGAGAAGATCCGCATCATCTTCGGCTTCAAGAAGCTGGCCTGGAACTCGGTACGGATTTCCCGGATCATGCCGCGACCGGATCTGATGCCGATGACCGGCGGCTATCGCCGCACGCCGACGATGCAGATCGGCGCGGACATCTATTGCGACACCCAAATCATCATCCGCGAGCTGGAGCGGCGTTATCCGACGCCGACGCTGTTTCCCGCGGGCCATGCCGGGATGCCCTGGGCGCTCGGCATGTGGACCGACCGGCCGTTCTTCCAGAACACGGTCACCCTCGCGTTCGGCTTCATCGGCGATAAGGTCCCGCAGGATTTCATCGAGGACCGCGAGAAGCTGCGCGGCGCCAAGTTCGATGTCGCTGCCATGACCGCGGCGCTGCCGCAGATGCGCGACCAGTTCCGCGCCCATGTCGACTGGATCGAGGCGCAACTTGGTGATGGCCGGCTGTGGCTGTTCGGCGAGTTCAGCCTCGCCGACGTCAGCGCCTACATGAACGTGTGGTACGCCCGGCAAAGTGTCGCGACGATGGACGAGATCATGAAGCCCTTCCCGCGCGCTGCGGCCTGGGAGGAGCGCGTGCGCGGCATCAGTCACGGCGCGCGCACCGAAATGTCGTCAGCCGACGCGCTCGAGATCGCGGCGAAGGCACAGCCGGAGACGCCGGTTTTCGGCGACCCCTTGGATCCGAACGGTCGCAAGCCCGGCGACATCGTCAGCGTGATGCCGGATGACTACGGCAAGATCCCGGTCCGCGGCGAGATCGTCTCGCTGTCGGCACAGCACATCGCGATCCGCCGGTCCGACGAACGCGCAGGCGAGGTCGTGGTGCATTTCCCGCGGGCCGGCTTCCTGGTCATCCCGGGCTGATCGCCGCAGTCCCGGCCACAGGCCGGATACAAGCGTCCTGGAAACGCTGCGTTTCGCAGCGTGGCCTTGCCGGCCGGCGAACAGGCAATATTTGCACTCTATCTCCAACCGAAGGCTCCACAGCGCAGGCTCGCGGACATCTCTGCAGCAATACAACCTTTCGGCCTGCGTGCGATGGGTGGCCCGTGGCGGATGCTCCGCCACGCCGACAACTGGACTATGTGATGACGACCTCTCTCGAACTCGGGCTCGACACATTCGGCGACGTCACCAAGGACGCTGCCGGCGCGCCGCTGCCCCACGCCCAGGTGATCCGCAACGTCGTCGACGAGGCGGTGCTGGCCGATCAGCTCGGGATCGATTTCATCGGGCTTGGCGAGCACCACCGGGCCGACTTTGCGATCTCCTCCCCCGAGACCGTGCTGGCGGCCATCGCCGCGCGTACCCAAAACATCCGTCTCGGCTCGGCGGTGACCGTGCTGAGCTCGGACGATCCGATCCGCGTCTTCCAGCGCTTCGCGACCGTCGACGCGGTCTCGAACGGCCGCGCCGAGGTGATCCTCGGCCGCGGCTCGTTCACCGAGTCGTTCCCGCTGTTCGGCTTCGACCTCCGGCAATACAACGAGCTGTTCGAGGAGAAGCTCGACCTGTTCACCGAGCTCCTGAAGCAGGAGCCGGTGAGCTGGGAGGGCAAGCTGCGGCCGCCGCTCAGCGGCCAGTCGGTCTATCCGCCGGTCGAGCACGGCCGGCTGAAGACCTGGATCGGCGTCGGCGGCAGCCCCGAATCGGTGGTGCGCGCGGCGCATTACGACCTGCCGCTGATGCTCGCCATCATCGGCGGCGATCCCAAGCGCTTTGCGCCCTATGTCGACCTGCACCAGCGCGCCTACCAGCAGTTCGGCCGGACACCGAAGCCGATCGGCGTGCATTCGCCAGGCTACGTTGCCGAGACGGACGCGCAGGCTCGGGAAGAACTGTGGCCCGACTACAAGGTCATGCGTGACCGGATCGGCAAGGAGCGCGGCTGGCCGCCGATGAGCCGCGACGAGTTCGTGGCCGAGGCCGAACACGGCTCGCTCTATGTCGGCGGACCGGAAACCGTCGCCCGCAAGATCGCGGCGACCGTGAAGGCGCTCGGCGCTGCGCGCTTCCAGCTGAAATATTCGGCGGGCCCGCTGCCGCATGAGAAACTGATGAAGAGCATCGAGCTCTATGGCCGCAAGGTGGTGCCGATGGTGCGCGACATACTCGCCGCCTGATTGGCGAGAGCGAACCCTGCAAAGCAAAACCCCCGGCGTTTTGGCGCCGGGGGCTCTGTTAGATCTTTGTCAGATCAACCGGGATCACCAGTTGCGCTGGACTTTGAGCATCATGGTCAGGGTGTTCTGATTCTTCAGCTCGTAAATCGCAACCGGCTTGCCGAGAGCGGCGCTGCCCGGGAAGGCGACCGTACCGGCAAACTTCTGATCCAGATGGGTGTAGGTCAAGTCACCCGTGAAGGTCAGGTTCTTGACGGGGGTCCACTGGGTCTGCGTGCCGATCTGCGCGATGTTGTAGTCCGGGTTGCAGGAGGTCATGCCTGCGACAGCCGCACCGAGGAACAGCACCCCAAGTACCACCCACACCGTTGCCGGCGGGGCGCGGACGAGGGTCTTGGCGCAGCGGTGCCGCCGAAGATGGTGTTGGCGCCAGCCGGACCACTGAGGTCGTGGATGTTGTAGCGCGTCGCAAGCGGATTGCTCCGGTTGTCATCATGTCGTGTTTTCACGAGACTTTTGATGGACGCGCAGAGGGGCGCGGGCTAAGGCTCAATGAGATTCTCTCTCGCATCCTCCGGAAGCTTCCCGTGAGTGGCAGGCAAAACAATTTCCTCGCTCAAGCGCTGCAACAAGGCGCAATGGCGTTACGAACGCAGCAATTCGGTCAGGCGGAGCAGATTGCAGTCAACATCCTGAAATCCAGCCGCACAGACAGGAACGCAGCGCTTCTGCTCGCCCATGCTTTGAGGGGACAGAAGCGGGAAGCCGAGGCGATTGCGCCGCTCGAGCGGGTTGCGCGCCGCGGCGACGATGGCGAGGTCGAGACCTTGCTTGGCGCATTGTTGTGCGGTGCGGGGCGGGCCACGGACGGCTTGGCACAGCTTCGGCGCACGGTTGCACGCCGCCCGCCATATCTCCCTTCATTTCAGGAACTCGCCGGGCAGCTTGCCAAGGCCGGTCAATACGACGAGGCGATCAGCACGGTCGAGGCCGGCCTGGCGCTGGCCCCCGACAGCGTCGATCTGAAGCTTGATCTCGGGCGGCTGCTGCATGATACCGATGACTTCGCGCGGGCTGCGCATGTCCTGACCGCCGCGCGCGATGCTGCGCCGGGACGCCCCGATATTCTCAACCAGCTCGGGCGGGTCCTGGTCCTGCATGGCGACTACGCCGCGGCCGCGGATGCTTTCCGCCGCGTGCTCGCCCAGTACCCTGACGATCGCTCGACCCGCGCCTACCTTGCCACATCGCTCTTCGAGCAGGGTGAGCGCGACGCTGCCGAGGCGGCGCTGCGCTCCGTCATTCGTGGTCAGCCCCAGCTTCTGGGACGCGCGGCGTTCGTCATGGCCGCGGGATCGCGTGGCCGCTTCTTCTTCGCGCAGAGCGACGCTGCGAAATTCCTCGGCGGGGAAGCAGGCTGAGCGGATCGAACGAAATCTCGTCGCGCCTCAGGCCCTGAAGTTTCTCCGGTAGAGGTTGGGCTGTCGCTTGAGCTCACCCCTGAACTCGCCGACGCGCTTGGCTTCTTCCGCGGTGAATGACGATGCCTGCGCAGTCCAGTCGTCGCGCTTGACCGGAATGCATTGCGCGATGGGTGTCCCCTTGCGGAGGACACCTCGGAAATTCCGGTCGTGCCAGTAAGCCGGGAAGTGCACCCAGTTGTCGGTATAGAGGTCCGAATTGACCAGGCCGCTGAGCGTGGTGAACGGCAGGTCGAAGCGGTTGACGGGATGCGTGAAGTAGATCGCGTAGCCTTCAGGCGCCTCGACGGTCCACAGATTGTGGAATTTGAGAAAGAAGCGGCCCGCTTCGAACAACGGCGTGCCGCTGACCTGACCCGGGTCGTGAAATCCGATCGGCGAGCGCGGAAATTCGGGTGTGCCTCCCGGCGGCAGGTCGTGATCCCAGGTGATTTCGCCGTCCTCGACCTTGAGATCGCAGACCAGTGGCAGCAGGAACCCGCAGGTCATCGCGTCAACGAATGGCGGGCAGCGCTTGATGGTGTCCTCGTCGTGCAGGTTGATCGAGGAAAAGGCCGTTGCCGGCATGGTCTTGAGCCAGTCGGGAATGCCCTGCGCTGCCGGAATGGGCCGCGGTATTAGCCCCTCAAGCCCCGCCGGGCAGCGGAAATTGAGCGTCAGCTTGTTGGTGGTGGACATTGGGCGCTCCGATCTCCTGACGGACTACATCAATGCGTCGCAGCCATTCAAGCGCGTTTTCGCGAACAAGCGTGAACGTCCACGGTCGCTAGCAGACTAAGAAGTGGCTGGAGGACAGGGCTTTTTGTTGTCTCTGACACACGCCAGCAGAACAACTATGGGCTTGAAAGTTCTTTATCGGCTTATGGAATTCCGGGGAGAACAAGCTTCAATGTCACAGAATTTCGTTATGCTGGGGCGCTCGTTTAACGAGCGTTAGATCAATTTGTAACTCGCCTTATAGACGCTCCCTATGAGCATTTTCGAATCCTTGCGATCCCTTTTTCATAGCCCTTCGTCGAGATAAACGGATCAGCTGAACTCTCTCGGCTCAGAGGTTAGGTTTCGCAGGATGATAGGTGAACGGGTCTGCCGCCCATCCTCGGCCATGTCGTTCCAGCCAACCCATCGCCACTAGCTTTCTGCACGTTGGATTGACGCGCTGTATGGAGGCTCCCTCCCCGAAGATGCGCTCAGCAAGTTGGCGCTCTGTGAGACCTGGCTGCTCGCGGATTATACGAACTATTCGTTGGGCTACCGTCATGGCAGGACAAACGTCCGCCGTGGATGGGTCTGCGTCAATGACCCAATTATGACGTGGCGCGAAAGAAAAATGGCTAGCGAGCAGTCACCACCGGGCAAAGCAAAACCCCCGGCGTTTCCACCGGGGGCTCTGTTAGCTTGCAATCAGGTCAACCGGAATTACCAGTTGCGCTGAGCGCGGAGCATCAGGAGAAGCGTATTCTGGTCCTTCAGCTCGTACAAAGCTGTGGGCTTGCCAATGGGAGTGCTGGGCGCCACGACTGTACCTTCGGCCTTCTGATCCAGGTGGGTGTAGGTCAGGTCTGCCGTGAAGGTCAGGTTCTTGACCGGGGTCCACTGGGTCTGCGTGCCGATCTGCGCAATGTTGTAGTCGGGGTTGCAGGTCGTTATAGCAGCTCCACTGCCCGCGGGAGCAAGTGCGCTCCGGAGCGAACCACCCACGCCGCCAACACCGCAGATGAGCACCTTGGCCGTGTCGTTATACATGACAGCAGCATAAGCACCGTAGATCGACGTGTTCCAGTAGGGGTTCCAGTTGTGCACGTATGCACCGCGGAAGCCCCAGGTCTGAACCAGCTGCTGCTGCGTTCCGGTCGCGAACACCGAGTCAGGCGCAATGCCGAACCCTACGCTCTGATAGGCGCCAGGCAGATTGGTGCCACCATAAATGGTGTTCCCACCGGCCGAACCGGCAAGGTCCTGGATGTTGTAGCGCGTCGCACCGTCCGTATAGACGCCTTGCAAGTTGATGGTGTCGCCAGGTCCGGTCGGGAGGTTCTTGATCGACAAGGCCAACTGACCTGCCCAACCCCATCTGTCGTCCGGATGGCCGGTCAACTCAGTGCCGCCGTAGTAGGCCGCGTGGTTGTCATGCGCCGCGAACGACGCCTGGAACAGACCCCAAGCCTGGTCGACGCGCAGCATCGCGACGAAGTCCGGTGCGATCGTGCCAGCGTAATCGCTCGCGCCGAAAGGACCGGTAGCGCCGATAGCAGCACCAATCGGGCTGAGGGCGCCAAGATTGGCCACACCAGCCTGATAGTAGGCCGTCTGATCCTGAGCCGACAGAGACAGCGACACGCCGTTGCCGAACTGAGCGGTGTAGGTGAACTGGTTCACACCAGTGATCGTACCGCCGCCGCCGACGAGACCGTCGAAGTTGTTGCCCGGATAGTTGGCCCACGGAGCCGAGAACTGCGAGACCGCCTTACCCATGGTGAAGCCGGCGAACTGGATGAAGGCGTAGTAGACGCCAACCGTACCGCCTGCAACGCCGCCGGAGTTGGCGTTGTTCGGAGCCGAAGCAGTGCCGATCGGCGAGTAAACGGTCGCGCCGTTGCCTTGGCCGGCGTAGGTGTCGGTCGTCCACGAGAACGTCGCATCGAAGAAGGTACGGACGACGCCGTACTCGGTCGCGGTGCGCGTATCGATGTTCAGGTCTTCACGAGAGCGCCAGGTGTAGCCGTTGGTGAAGCGGTTGTTCGCCGCGCCAGCGCCCGAGGTGTTGCCCGTGTTGTCCGAGTTGGTGTTCGCCAAAACGTCCACACGCAGGTAGCCGCCCAGCTTGATACAGGTATCGGTGCCCGGGATGTAGTAGAAACCGGGACCATACAGGGAGCAAACCTTCACGTACTCGACCGCTTTGGCCTTGACGGGAAGATCGGCCGCCTGAGCTCCGCCGACCGCGACGAGAGCCGCCGCCGAGCCGAGGATAAGGCTCTTAACCATCTTCATGTTAAACCTCCAAGTTGCTCTATCTCAGGGAAGGTTCCGGATCCGCCGGGTAAACACCCTAGGTTGGTTCCCTTTGTCCCTTAAATCCCCGCTCAGTCGCTTCGCGCCTTCGGACACACCCGCATGAACGCGAGGGACTTAAGCGAACCACCTAAAACGGGACGACCTTGGGATGCCCCCCTCCGTCGCAGTTCCATAAGAGACAGAAGGCCCCCGATCACGCAACAAAAGACCGCTCGCGTTGAGGTAAGTTACGGCTGTTTTCGGGCAAATGTTGCACAAATATCACGGGTATTTGAACTGCGGCATATCAGCAAGTCATTGAAATACAAAAAGAATATTTGAGATACCGCTAGCGGGCACAAGTTCGGGCAACATCGGGCGGAACGGTGTGCAAAACGCGTCTTCCCATGGAGAAAGCGAAAATCGGAGCCCGTTCCGGCGCCGCTGATTCCGGCTCGGTGCACAATTTTTCGGCCCGAAAACCCCGGTATCTGAATGACATAGCCCGCCTCAAATACCGTCGACTCGCGCCTGGAAGGGGGCGTTCCGATTGCTCGGTGCAGGCTGGAAGACGGCGGACGGACCGCCTCACATGTGCACTACCGGCGCTACATGTCACCGCGATGTCAGCGTGCGGGATCAGTTGATTTGTTCTCCGTGGCCACCGCGCGATGAAATATCTCCACTGCACGCGCGATGCGCTGACAAGACGCGATGCAGTCCGATCCAGTCACGAGACTCGTCGCTGAAGAGAGTCAGCAAGCGCTGCGAAGCGGCGGCGTGATCGTTCGCATCGGGGAACGCCAACGACGAAGGCTTGGCCAAGAGTAACGTCGTACTCACTCGTCCAAGATGTCGAGCAGATCATCGACCCGCTCGAACGGCGGTTCGTTTGTCTTGCCTGAATAGAAGACGCGATCGCCGTCGCGTTGGAGCGATCGTGCTCTTGATTTAGGCAGCCTCCCCGGCAGAAACGTCGCTGCGACGGCCTCCGGCCCGACGTCGAGCCTCACGATACCCCGCCGCTTGCAATCAATCCTGAGCCTTGCCGCTGCGAAGAAATCCCGGGCGGCCGACGGCAGCTTGCCGAAGCGGCGAGAGGTCTCTTCCTCCAGATCTTCCAGATCGTCTTCGCTCCGGCACCTCGCGACGCGGCCATAGATTTCAAGGCGCATGGATTCCGATTGCACATAACTCCTGGGCAGCAGATCCGCGAGTGGAAGGTTAAGATCGGGCACCCATAGATCCGCGGCCCGGTCGTTGGTCTTCTCCGACGCCTGCTTCAGAAGGTGGCTATAGAGCACCGGCCCGAACACCTGTACGTGGCCGGATTGCCGCTCGGAAAGCAGATCTCCGGCGCCTCTGAGGTCCAGATCGCGCTCGCTGATCGCGAAACCGGCGCCCGGCCTGCTGAACTCCTCCAGCACGGCCAAACGCTTGCCCGATTGCTCCGAATTCGATTCCGTCAGCATGTACGCGAAGGCGCGCGTGCCACCGCGTCCCACCCGCCCTCTGAGTTGGTGGAGCTGCGCCAGACCAAACTTCTCCGGCCAACAGACCACGATGGTGTTCGCCCGGGGAATGTCGAGACCGCTTTCCACGATGTTGGTCGCAAGCAACACGTCGGCCTCGCCTTCGACGAAGCTCATCATCCGGTCGTCAAGCTCGTCGGCCGGCAGCTTGCCGTGCAGGCAAACGATGCGCAGCTCCGGCGCCACGGCCTGCACGCGCGCCAACAGCGTATCGAGATCCTGGATGCGCGGGCAGATCAGGAAGCTTTGCCCGTGACGTCGCTGCTCGCGCAGCAGTGCAGCCGCAATAGCGGCGTCCGAAAGCGGCGCGATCTTGGTCACGACCGGAAGCCGATGCACCGGCGGGGATGCGATCACGCTCAGGTCCCTGAATCCGGCAAGACCTGCCGCAAGGGTGCGCGGGATCGGCGTGGCACTCATCCAGAGCGTATGGACGCTCTTGGCCAGGCCGGAAAGCTTCGCCTTCTCCGCCGCCCCGAAGTGCTGCTCTTCGTCGACAACGACCAGGCTCAGCTTGGCGAATTTCACGTCCTTCGCTGCGATCGCCTGCGTGCCGACCACGATCTTCATCTTTCCGCTTCGCAGGGCTTCCTTGGTCTGCTTCATCTCCGCAGCCGACGTCGCGCGCGACAGGCTTCCGACTTCGATGCCGAGCGGGGCAAACCGCTTGCGGAACGTCACGACGTGCTGTCTCGCCAGAACGGTCGTCGGCACGACGACGGCAACCTGCTTGCCTGACAGGGCAACAGCCGCCGCCGCGCGCAAGGCAACCTCGGTCTTGCCAAACCCGACGTCGCCGCAGACGACCCGGTCCATCGGATGACCCGAGGCAAGATCATCCAGCACGTCCCGGATTGCCTTCGCCTGGTCGACGGTCGTGAAATACGGAAAGCGCGCGACGAACCGCTCGTATGCGGGTCCGGGCGCGACCAGCCTGGGAGCGCGCCGTCGGCGGCGTTGCGCGATGTGCTTGGCAAGCGCCTTGGCGGCAAGTTGAATTTCCTGCTCCGCCCTGGTCCGCCGCGCCCACCACGTGCTGCCGTCCGCCTTGTCCAATGTCAGCCTGCCGCGCTCCGCCGCATACGGCCAGATCAGCGCAAGGTCGGCGGGCGGAACGAGCACGGCGTCATCCCCGGCAAATGCCAGGCGGATCATCTCGCGCGATGATCCCTTCCCCATGTCGTAGGTCTGCAAACCATCGAGCACGGCCAACCCGCGTGGCAGATGAACGACGACCGCGCCGCGCTCCGGCACGTCGGGATGATCGAAGGCCGCACTCGAGGCTCTGGCCATCGGCTGCGGATGATGCGCCCGGCTGCCGAGCACGTCGGTCGCCGTGACGACCACAAGCGGCTTGCGGCCCGCACCGATGAAGCCGGTGTCGAAGTCAGCCAGCAGCGCCGCTTCGCCGCCCCGCCCCTTCGCCGCCTCGCTCCAGTCGGTGACGCGCTCCGCCTTGATCCCGCTCATGCGCTCGATCGCGCGCAGGTCGTCCTCCACCGCCGCAACAAACAGCAGCCGCGATCCGGCGCGCTGCGTGTCGGCGACAAATGCGCGGAGCGCTTTTCGCGACGAGGCGACCTTCGAGAAATCAGGCGTCGGGATGAACGCCGCCTTGCGAGGCAGCGCACTCATGGATTTGTTCAGCCGCTTCCAGTCGGCGGGCACAAAATACTCGCGGTCCGCCTCTCTGCGGCCGGCCGCCTCCTTGATCGTGCTCAGCCAGCTATCGGCGTGACCTGAAACTCCCGCGTCCGCGATCCAGCGCGCGCGCTGACAATAATCCGGCAGCGCCGCCCGCTGGGCCCGCCTGCCTCCCAACGCGATCCGTTCCGACATCGGATCGATGAGCAATTCCTGGGTATCGAAGACGACGTCGTGCTCGTTGGGATCGACGCCAGCGATCCTGCGGATCACGCCACCGGAATGCTCGATCCTGTACGGCCCAAGGGAACCGGCAGGAAACACTTCGAACGTCATTCCGTGGAACAGCACGCTTCCGGGATAATCCGCCTCTTCGTCGAGATCGTATCCCAGCGCTTCCAGACGATCCTTGAGATCCTGCTCGGAATAGCGCGCATCGACTTTCAGGCTGATGCTGAGGCGGCTCCAACTCGCGGGCAGCGGCAGCCGTTCCATGATCGCCTCGGCCGTCGACACCAGGAAGACCGGCTTCCTGCTCTTCGCAAGACGCCGCAACACCGAACTCCGCCGGCCGGCGATCTCGCGCGACGGCTCCAGCCCGTCGAACGGCAAGGTATTCAGCCGCGGGAACACCAGCACCTCGAGCGAAGGATCGAGCGAATGCAGCACGCTGCCCAGCCGCTCCGCCCGGTTCTCGCTCTCCGCAAGAAAGACGATGCCGTCGCGCCCGGACTTCTTCCATTGCTCGAGAAGATGCAGCGCCAGCATGCCGAGTGGCGAGGAAGATGAGATCCCGGAACGCGTCGATCCCTTGCTGTTCTTCTTCGCGCCAGCAGCCGCGCGGGCCTTCTTGGTCTTCACCACGTCAAATCCATCGCTATTGCGCAAGCTCGATCGCCCCGAGACAAGCATCTCCGGTCGATCGCGGGCCGCCGGCGCCCCCCGACGCACGCGGCCAGCGCCCTCATTACAGCCTCGCAATCGCGTTGGATAGCCGCGGGTTCAAGATCAATTGCGGCATCGGCGAATGTCTCGCTCCGCACCGCCATCCTTATTGTAATCCAGCTTTCACATCAGATCGCGCCACCCGGGCATCCGAGAATTCACCCACCCGAAAAATCACCGCAAGCCAGCTGCGCATCGCGCCGGCTCGAATTGTCTTAGGGGTATGAGCCACATCGGCGCTCGCGCCACTGCAGTTTTGTGGCGTCTCCCGGTGTGATTGTCTCGTCCGCAATGCGATGCCTGAATGTGCGCAGCACCGGGCGTTCGCGCCGGGCGATCCGGCAGAACTTGCGTTTGCGGTACACGCGATGCGCCGACGCCACGTCGCGCAACGCGAGAGCGCTCGATAAACTGCGACGATTCATGTGACCCTAACCTGCAAAAATATTTCGCAGGTCAACACAGCGGAGGGCTGCTCGCTCAAGCGATATTGGGCAACTACCGCTCTTGCGCCAAAAGCCCAGGCATCGCCTCGCAAGCTTGTGGATCGGCGGCGGTATTGGCTGGAGACGGAGATGACCTGCTCGAGAATTGCAGACTCCACCCCAATTCAATGTCGAGCTCGGCCTCGTCCTTGCCGATCTCGATGCGGCGCCCCTGTCTTGGGAAGCACTGCCGTGCGCCCAGTTGGGCGCGGATGCTCACGATCTGCCCGCTCGGCTGGCCGGGGAAAAAATAGTACCCGTCCTGATCGGTCGCGGTCGAGGTGACGCGTCCGGACTCTGCCGCCGCTCGAACTTGCACTCCCGGCGCGGGCATCCGGCCGTCGAGCGTGACGCGGCCCGCGACCAACTTGGATCCGTCCGAAGCTTGACCGTTCCCGGACGGCCGCAGAGCCCTGAAATTTTGCACATCGAGCGTCGTGCCGGCAGGCGCGTTCATCAACGATACCCTCACCTCCTTGACCCTTCCAAGCGGGAGGCCGGGCCGACGCCAGTCGGCGCCCTCGTCGATGAATTTGGACCAGGCCAACTGCGTCATATCGAGCGTATGCGACACCCACTCGTCGAGCTTCTTCAAACGCGGAACAGACCACGTGCTGGACGGCACACGCCGATCCGGCGCCTGATCTTCCAGAATGGAAACCGTGCCGCCGTCCTGCATCAGCAGTTCGATCTTGAAACGAGATCCAAGGCAGCTCTCGCCATCGTTGCTTGAACAGCGCTTGCGAACAGCAAGCTGTAGGTGGCTCGTGTTCCAGAGGTCGAGCCTCCAGGGTTTGATCACGACGCCTGCGTCGCCGAACTTGTCGGTTGCAAGACTGACGTAGGAATTGGCTGCCGATGCGTCGGTGAAATGTCCTGATATGACTTCGACACTTGCGCGGTCATTCAAGGATACCCGGCCGATCATCGGAGTCGGCACCTGATCGTCGACCAATGTGATCGACGTCCTGCCGGTTTCATCCGGCGGGTTGCGGGTAAATGATTGCGTCTCCTTGTCGCCGATCCTCACCGACGCATGTTCGACATCCGGAACATACACCGTGAGGCCGTGAAGGTCGCGCGTACCGGCGCGCATATCGGGCCAGGTTGTTTGCGTGACCGGATCTGTCCATGGCGTGATCGAGATCGCGGATTTGTCGATTGCGAGATGGGAGGCGATGTTGGAATGCATCACCTGGTACCGAACCCACGTGTTCGCCGGAGGTGACCAGATGCGTCGGCCGATATCGATCGAGCCGTCGAAGTCATAGACGTAGTTCGCAAACCGTCGCATCCATTTCCGAACGGCCGGCGTCACCGGCTCCTCCGGCGAGGCTACAAAGACCGCAGTTCCGCTCTCGGAGCCGAAATGGGTGTAAATCAGGCCCTTCACTTTCCTGCCGCGGTTGATCGACTGTAGGTGAGACGCAATCAGCATTGCGAGGGCGTTACCTTGGGACACGTTACAGCTCGGTCCGCAATAGAGCTCCTTCCTTTCGTCCTCGGGAATATCCGCGAGCAAGGTTCGCGCCGACGCTTCAAACTTGTCTTCGCTGTCGGTGTCGAGTGGTGGCGGCAGCGCACGAGGCAAATTGTAGAGCTGCTGGTAGGTCGATGAGAGCGGCAGGAGCCCGTGCTGGACTTCAGGTCCGTCAGGAACCGCGAATATGTCCTTCCCATCGGCAGGAAAATAGGACCAGACCGCGAGCACACCAAGCTTTCTCAAAAGGTCGGAATGGTAGGCATGGCTCTGCTTCTCGTCTGCAAGCGCGGCATGCGTATCGACGAGGGCGGGGTTGTCAAACGCAACAAACTTCGAAACCTGTCCTGGAACGCCGAAGTCCTGAACAAGCGTGTTGCCGCCATGGGACGTCAGTATCGCGGGTCGAATATTCCATGCTTCCAGCCAGGGGATTTCGGACAGAACCGTGTGCCGGCTGAAGTGATCGCGTTCCACTCGGGTGAGAGAAGCGAAACACCCGGTCGCGCAGGAAGGCGCGATAAACTCAATCCGGTCGATCGACATCGGATCGACAGGTCGGGTTACGCTGTTGGACTGCAGCGGGACGATCACCTCGACGATCCAGCCGAGCGATCCGACTTCAAATTGAATGTCTTGTCCGCGAGCGATATCTCCCGGACCAAAGATGGTCGATCCGCCTTTACTATCGTGCAGCATGATTGAAAGGTCGGCGGGCGGAGCCGCGGAGAAGTAGAATCTCACGTTGCGGCTTGGCTGAGGGGGCAGACCGGCAGAAAATGCTGCCATATTCAGGCTCGATCGTGCCGCCGACAGGGAAAGCGGTGGCTGGATCTCCGCTCTAAAAGGGAATGGACCGTCCTCCTGCCAGCTGTGAAAATGGTCGATGTTTCCGCGATGCCATTCGCGCAGAAGCAGGGCAAAGCTGGGTTCGGTGCCAATGCCCGAGGCGGATCGATTCAACTGTCCCGGACCAACAAAAAACGCCGAGATTCCCTCGCTACCTTGCGGCCAGAGCGAATCCGATATCGTCAAACCGAGTTCTTCATTGAAGAAGCGGTGAATGGCAGCGCCGTGCCAGGGACGAAGCGCGTCGGTGTCTGCGGCGAAGCTGACGATATGCGAGAACGGGTACGGCAACACGCGAACCGGAGCATCCGGTTTCCCGCCGTCGGCAACCGCTGGTGCCGGGCCGAGCGCGCAGCATCCGAGCGCTGCAATCAGGCGCAGGACAATCAAATAGGCGCCCGGCTTTTTCATCTCGACGTATCGGAAAGGATTTTGGCCAATGGCGCCGTCAGCTCCTGGGCAAGCCATTGATGTCCGAGTTTCGAGTAATGTCCGTCGTATTGAAACGTTAGCAGCCTTGGCACTTCGCCGTATTTCTCGGAGAAGTTGGGGTTTACGCAGGTGTATCCGTTCTTGGCGCAGTACTCTGTTACATTTCTGACAAAGCCCTTTGCGCCCGCGGCAACTTTGGTGCCGTCGGCCAAGGTCAGCGTGATCTCACAATTGTTCCGGCACTGCGCCTGATCGATCCCGGTATGAAATATAAAATTCTGACCAGGGTGGTGCTTCTCGATATAGGAGACAATGTCGGTCCAGTATTGGAATGCCTCCTTGCCGGGTTGCGGCATGACGTCGAAAGGCACTGTCAGCGCCGTGCCGAATGGAATTCCTTTGACATATTCCGGCAGCGTCGCCTTGACGGTGAATACCGAGAAAACCGGTGAAGCGGTCCGGAAGGTCAATGCACCACTTGCATCGTGGAAGAAATTCGGAAGCGCGCTGTTCTCCGGATCGAATCCCAATCCGTCGCGCAGCATCGTTGGACTGACCTGCGAGACCAGTCCCGCAAGCATCGATACCAAAGTGCCCTGAACTCCGAACTTCGAAGTGTAGTCCCGAATTCTTGGATAGTTCGTACCGATGTCGCCATTGTCGGTTGCGGCGGAGATAACCTCGACGCATCTATGCATAGCTATGCCCAGACTTTCCTCGAGAAGAATATTGATCTTTTCGAAGGGGCGGACCTGAAGGGCGACCATGTCGCTGCCACCCGTACTGGCAAGGCGGATGCAGTTATCGGGATTGTCGAAAAAGCGGTCCCGGTCGACGTAACCCTGGTTGTTCACGAATGTGGTCGAATCGTACTCCTGGACCGTGCCGGCGCCTGGCCAGTATTGGCGGCTATGCGGTTCGTAGAACGCGGCGTACGGAGACGGCTTGCGGGCGCCTATGAATTTCGCGCGGGCTGAATCAGGGGCATGGCCGTCCTCGTTGACGTAGATCGGACGCACGTCGATGACGAGATCATCGCGATCATACGACGGAACGAACCATCGACCGATTGTTGCGGAATGCTCGAACTCTTCGCGTCTTAGGCGAAGGGATACCGGCTTCGTCGGATCTACCGCGGTGAACGCGAAGCTACCGTCCGCCGCGAGCACGGCCTTTCTCGTGGCGCCGGATTCCTCCAGCAATTCGATCGACGTGTTCGGCGCAATAGCGCCTCCGACCACCTTGCCCGCCAGGGCGACGCCGTTGCTGGTTGGCGGCGGAGCCGGCCGGACGAGAGCGAGCGTCTGAAAACGCATGGTCGTTCCGGCCGCACCATCGACCTTCACGAACCATTGCGAGATCGCTTTCGTCTGACCGTTTCTCAGGTTCAGGAGGACGTTGGGAGGTAGCGGGACGGTCACCTGGCTCCCGGCAAGCTTTATGTCTCCGACCACCTGCGCGTTGTTGGCACGCGTGACGATGTCGTCGGGAACAACCGGCGGAAGCAGACCTGCCGGCTCCGGGCTCTTGGCGGGCAGATCCAGTGCCCAAGCGAGAGATTGTCCGTCATTGAGAATAAATCCGACTGTCAGCTTACCTGTCGTCGGAGGGGCCGCGAACTTGATCTGTAAATGGGTGGCATCCCTTGCCGGAGTGAAGTCGGGTGACCAGATCAGCCACGCCTGTCCATGGGTGATCTCGAAATCCGCTTCGGTGACGCTGATTGGGCCAGAGCGCCTTTCGCGAAAGTTGCCGCCGTAAATCTCGAAGAGCCCGTTCTTGCGATAGGGCCCCACGGCATCAAGCATCGCAAAAACCGGTGCGCCGCGCCCGCGATACTCACTCGCATCCGGCGCCTGGTCGACGAGCGTGCCTCCGGCGCCCGCCAGCAACGACTCCAGCGTCGCGACGCGCGCCGACAACTGGTGAAGCTCAATCTCCGCCTTCTTGTCGAAGGCCGATGGCGTTGGAGCAGGTGGAGGCGGCGGCGGAGGAGGAATTTCCGGCTTGGGCAGAGTGCGTTCAGCCAACATGCGATCAATCCGCTGATTGATGTATCGGCGCGTCTTCTCGACCGTTGCCGCTATGCCGCCGCATATTGCGACGACCAGGATGACACCAGCAACCGTCCTTCTAAGTTTCGAACTCGTCATGTTGAGCAGGCGATCTCACAAGGTAAAGAGCTGAAGCACTATGGGCTAAAAGAGAGCTTATCTTCGGTTAGCACGACCTCGTCGCCCTTTTTCTCGAAGGCAATGGTGCCAAACCGCTTCATGCCGTCGAATTTGGCGCGGTTGTACTCATCCATGCTTTCGACCGAAATCAAATAGACCACGACTTTCGGGCTCGAGCTGAACTCGGGTTGCGCGAGGTAATCCTTGGCGTAGCGGGCGGCCGTGGCCCTGATGAGATCCGAAGCCTGCGCGCCCGATTTTTGCAGATCGGCGAGGTTCGGCTTCAAATCCAACACGAGAATGAGGTAGGTGTCTTTGGCAGCCGCCACCCGATGCCCTTGCTCTACCACAAGTGGCGCGGCGGCAGCGAAGGCAGAGGAAATTCCTGCCAACGACAATGTCCCCAGGAGAACGGCCTGGCGCAGCAGACCAAATGCGCTTGGCAAGCGGCTTTTCATGTTCCGGCCCTTGACTTTGGGGCTATCTGGCTGAGCTTTCCGTCTCCGTCAAGCTATCAATTGGCTGACGGCTTCGCGCTGTTCTGCCGTCGCGGAGAATTATCCCAGTTCACGGCCTTGCATGGACAAGCCCGGCTATGTCAGAAGGGCGGTATTTTCAACCAAAGGGTGGTCAAGTGACTGGTTCCACGGACATCGTGCGGCGGTCGAGAATCGGAGAGATCGATATTGCTGCGTACCCCTACCTTTCAGCGCTGGTCGAGCGACAGATCGCCGCGTGGCCCCAGCACGAGGCGACCTTGGCGACCAGTCTCGGCAACAGGTCGCTCGAGGTCATGCGCGACACCGAAGCATCGTCGCAACTCGTCACCAAGATTGCGCTCCATCACTTCGCGACCATCGACAAGATTTGCCACGACTACCGGTACTTCTGCCAGAACATGATCCTGGAAGCCGAATTGTTCTTCCGGCGCAACGGACGCTATGAGCGCTCCAAATTCAGTGAGGCCGTTCGCGACGTCTATTCGAAGCCCGACGTCATGGAAAAATACATGAACGGGCTGCTGCTGTCGGGCGTGTTCTGGCACAACCACGCCTGCGCGCTGACCTTCTATCGCAGCCAGTACCTGCCGATGCTCCCGGAAGGGTATCGTCATCTCGAGGTCGGGCCCGGTCATGGCGCGCTTCTCTACCTGACGGCAACAGATCCCCGATCCGGCTCGATCGTGGGGTGGGACGTCAGCGAAGGCGCCATCGCGGCCACGCGGCGCACGCTGGAAGTGATCGGCGTCAGCGATGAAATCGAGTTGGTCCGCCAGGACATGTTCGACGCACCCGATCAACGCGACACCTTCGACAGCATCGTCGTGAGCGAGCTGCTCGAGCATCTCGAGGACCCGCTCAAGGCACTGCGATCCCTGATCCGCTATCTGAAGCCCGGCGGACGGATTCTCGTGAACATGCCTGCCAACAGCCCTGCTCCCGATCATCTCTACCTCATCGACAAGCCGCAGGAGATGATCGACCTCATGACGTCGGCGGGCTTCGAGATCGAGAAGAGCGAGCTGTTCCCGATGACGGGCTATCGCCTCGAGCGGTGCCTGAAGGACCGCCTGACGATCAACTGCGTGGCTGTTGGACGGCGGCCCCGCTAGGGACTCGTTGCGTCGAGAAGGGATGCCATGCTTTTCCAATCAGCGGCCGCCGTCGTTAGCGGGCCTTCCCTGAACAGCTTCGAGTTTCTGTACATATCGGCGGCCGCCATTATCATCTGCTGCTCCGTCAATCTGCAGATGGCGTGCAGTGTCGCCCTGCTGCTGCTGAGCTTCGCATTCTTCGTCAGCTTCGGCTTCGATCCGGCGTCGATCATCGTCCTGGCGGCCTTCCTTGCCGTTTCATACGGGATCGGCCTGTTTCGCAAACAACGCGGCGCGCGCTTTACCATGGAAGCGCAGCTGCTCGTCGTAGCGTTGCTCTGGATCTTCCTGTTTCTCGCGCGAGACCCCCGACTGTTGGGAGGGGCCAACCCGTTCCATTACATGCCGGTCCACATCATCGGCATTTCCTACATGGTGTTCCGTTGCGTGAGCTACCTGATGGAAGTGGAATTCATCGAAAGGCCGAGCTTCCTTCGATTCTGCACCTACGTCCTGTTCTTTCCCGCATTGCTGGCCGGCCCGATCGAACGTTATCGGAGCTTCGAGCAGCAGCTGGCCTCTCCTGTCTTCGATTCCAAGGCAGTCATCCCTGCCCTTCATCGCATCGCCAACGGGATGATCAAGAAGTTCGTCATCGCCGACAATCTATCGGCGTTCGGCATCTTTTCATTCGACAATGCCACGCAAATGTCGGGGCCGATGTTGTGGGTGGGGGCCCTGGCTCAGCTCGGCCTGATCTATCTCGATTTTAGCGGCTACTGCGACATCGTGATCGGCACAGCCTCGCTGATGGGCTTCCGGTTGATTGAAAACTTCAATCGGCCGTTCGATTCAACGACGATCCAGGAGTTCTGGAATCGGTGGCATATCTCGCTCAGCACGCTGGTGAGAGACTACGTCTTCACGCCGCTCAACTTCATTGTCATCAAGAAGGCGCCACGCAGCATTCAGTTTGCCCTGATATCGGCCGTGTACTTCCTCTCGATGATCCTGATCGCCCTTTGGCATGGGGTAACGTGGGGCTTTCTGGCCTTCGGCACGGTGCACGGCGGAGCCCTGGTTGCGAGCCAGCTCGTCCGCAAATATGTCGGCGTCAAGAAGGGGCCGGTCGCCACCGGGCCTTCGATCTATCTCCGCCGCTTTCTCGTCTACGCATTCGTTTCGACAACGCTGATCCTTTGGCTCAAGTCCTACTCGGAGTGGGGCGCGATCTACGGCAAGATGCTGGGGCTGTATCCATGACATTGGGACGCGACGACATTCTCAAGATCGTGTGGCTGGCCGCGAAGATTGCCATCATCGTGCTGCTGTCGAACACCGGCCAAGCCCTGTTCGTTTACCAGAATTTCTGAACGCTGATGGCCGAGACTCCAAAAACAAAGGGATCCCGGGGCCGCGACGTCCTCTCCCGGTTGGGAGTGACGGTTGTCGCGCTGATCGCGATACTGGCCTGCCTGGATGTTGTCCTGCGAGTGGCCGCTCCAGCCAGCGGCATCTTTCGGGCAACGATCGACGTCCAGTCACCGACAGCTCTTTACGCCAAGCTCGAAGAGTTTCGAAAGTTCGACGGACTGAAGGTTGCCGTCCTGGGCGACTCCTTGATCTTCGGCCGCGCCATGCGGGACAAGGGCGATGCTGCCTGGCAGGCGCATACCTTGTCGAACCAGTTGCAGAATTGGCTTGCCGAAAAGCATCCCGGTCAAAAAATACTCGTCGCCAACTTCGGCATGAACGGAACGCTTCCGACCGATCTTGAGAACCTTGTGCGCATAGTGCTGCCCTCGAAGCCGGATGCCATCGTGTTCGATCTGAGCCTGCGGTCTTTCTCCCGGGATTTCGATCGGGAAGGTGAAACCAGAACCCGTCTCTGGTTGGACACCCTCTCCGTGGATGCCAACGGTACCTATTCCACCGGCAAGGATGGCGGAATCACGCGATGGAGCCACGACGCACTCGCCAACTGGTGGTTTCTGTACCGGTCTCGCGATTATCTCCAAGCCCTGTGGTTCGACGGCAGTCCCTTCAACTTCCTGGTGGGCCTGCGAGATGCCGCGGACAAATGGCTGCAAGGCTCGACCGGGGCCACGAGCGATGACCTTGGCGATGTCGTGCTGCTGATGCGGGCACGAGCGCGGTACGAGAAGATCGATCTGGCCCCGGACAACCCGCAACGACAAGCCCTGGATCGGATCCTGCGCCGCGTGTCGGAGGCAAAGCAGCCCACGCTGATCTTCTACGCGACGGAGAATCCCAAAGTATTGCCCGACCTGCTTCCGAAGCAAAAGTTTGCCGAGTTGCAGGCTCAACTCGTGCAAATCATCTCACCGCAGCCTCCGGAGCGCGTTTACGTCGGGCCGCTCGCTACCCTTCCAGCGTCCGAATTCGTCGATCACGTCCATCTCGATAAGGCCGGCTACGCCCAACTGAGCGCGGAACTGGGCCCGCGCCTGGACGCCATGATCGGAAGACGATGAGGGAGCCTTGTGAATGGCGGAGCCATCTGCTAGTTCTCGCGCCGAAAAGGCGTATTTTACGGGGCTTGCTCGGCAATTTCGACGCCGCCGTCTCACCCAAATCATGGGATGATTGTGATGACTGACGAGGAAATCTATTCCCGCCTCACGCCGATTTTCCGGGACGTCTTCGACGACGACACGCTGACGCCGCATCCGGAAATGACTGCGGCAGAAGTGCCGGCGTGGGACAGCCTCAGCAATATTCGGCTGGTCGTCGCTGTCGAGGTGGAGTTCAAGATCCAGTTCTCGACTGGCGAGGTTGCTGCCCTGAAGAACGTCGGCGAGTTCGTCAACGTCATTCGTCAAAGAGCTGCGCGTTGAGCGAA
This sequence comes from Bradyrhizobium sp. ma5, assembly GCF_042258955.1. Taxonomy (NCBI): domain Bacteria; kingdom Pseudomonadati; phylum Pseudomonadota; class Alphaproteobacteria; order Hyphomicrobiales; family Nitrobacteraceae; genus Bradyrhizobium; species Bradyrhizobium sp. ma5. Next base: position 2,602,650 of record NZ_CP170156.1, on the reverse strand, counting down.
CAGCCACGAGTGCTGCTGTGGAACGAGCTTAAGGAAGGCATGACCGTCTCGCTTCCGTTCCGGATCGGTCAGAGCGAGATGGATACCTTCCGAAAGCTGTCGGGAGATTCGAGCCGCATTCATATCGATTCCGAATTCGCACGAAGCCGCGGATTCGCAGGGCCCGTGGTGTACGGCGCGCTCACAGTCGCCAGACTTTCGTATCTCGTCGGAATGCACTTGCCGGGCGACCTCGGGCTGGCGACGAGCTGGCGGATCGACTTCAACAAGCCGCTCTACATCGACGAGGAAGCGACCTTTAACGGCGAGCTCACTCATGTGTCGCAATCCACTCATACCGTCAGCCTGAAGTTTCGGGTGTACGCGGGTGAGAAATTGATCGCCAGCGGCACCGCCGGATCCAAACTTCTAGATGAATGATTCCATCCTGGGGTCGACGCCATGACGTTTCAGATTCAAGAACTGCCCTGGTTAGAGGCGCCGCCGGCGGACTTCAAGGCGCTATGCAGCGCGCTTGACGCAACCGATGAGCCGAACGGCGCCGAGATCGCCGCACTTGCCGCCAAGAACCTCAACACGGACCAGCTCACGCGCCTTTCGAAGAGCATCGAACGCGCACGAACCAAGAAGAAGGCGATTTCGCCGCTTCGCGAATTTCATCTTGGATTGCTCGGCAACGGTACAACGTGCCTGTTCACCCCTGCGCTTGCCGCAGGTGCAGCGCGGCATGGCGTGCTGCTCCGCGTCACCCAGGCTGACTACGATCAGGTTGCGCAGGAAGCGCTCGATCCATCCTCCGCGATCAACTCCTGCAAGCCCGACGCCGTTCTGCTGGCGCTCGATTTCCACGGCTTGCCCCTCGACAACGGCGGCAGCGGCGCGTCGAACCAGTCCGCCCTCGACTACGTGGGCATGATACGCGAAGGTCTCGAGCGCGGCGCCGGTGTGCCGGTGATTTTCCAGACCGTTGCCTGCCCTCCGCAACCACTGTTTGGAAGCATGGACGCGCAAGTATCCATGTCGATGCGCCGCCAGATCCAGGATTTCAACGACGGGCTTCGCGAGCTCGCCGCGAAGCGCGGTGACTACATCCTCGACGTCGCCGCCCTGGCGGAATCGATCGGCACCCAGAACTGGCACAATCCCGTTCAATGGAATCTCTACAAGCTGCCATTCGCGCAGACGATGGTGCCGGTCTACGTTGAATATGTCGGACGGCTGCTCGGCGCCATCCGCGGCAACGCCCGCAAATGCCTCGTGCTCGATCTCGACAACACGCTCTGGGGCGGCACGATCGGCGACGACGGACTGGAAGGGATCGTTCTCGGTCAGGGCGACGGGGTCGGCGAGGCCTTCACCGAAATCCAGCGAACGGCGCTTCAGCTGCGCGATCGCGGCGTCATCCTGGCGGTATCCTCGAAGAATACGGATGAAGTCGCGCGACAGCCGTTCCGGGAGCATCCCGAGATGTCGCTGAAGCTGGAGCATATTGCGGTCTTTCAGGCCAACTGGAGCGACAAGGCCACCAACATCGAAGCCATTGCCAAGACGCTGAACATCGGGCTGGATTCCATGGTGCTGCTCGACGACAACCCCGCCGAGCGGAGCCAGGTCCGAAAGGCGCTGCCGATGGTGGCGGTGCCCGAGCTGCCCACCGATCCTTCGCTCTATGCGCGCACGCTCCTGAACGCGGGCTATTTCGAAGCCGTGACGTTTTCCGAAGAGGATCGTCAGCGCGGCGACCTCTATCAGGCAAATGCCCAGCGCGCGGAGCTGTCGGCGAAGTCCCGCGACATGGAAGAATTCCTGGCGTCGCTCGGCATGACGATCGAATTCCACGCGTTCGATGCCGTCAATCTGGGGCGGATCGCGCAACTCATCAACAAGACCAATCAGTTCAATCTGACGACGCGGCGCTACACGCATTCCGAAGTCGAGATCATGTCGCGTTCGCCCGATTGCCTGACCTTCCAGATCAGGCTTCGCGACCGCTTTGGTGACAACGGGGTCATCGGCGTCGTGATCGCGCGAAAGAAGGACACGACCTACGACATCGACACCTGGTTGATGAGCTGCCGGGTCCTCGGGCGACGGGTTGAGGAAGCCATCATTGCCGAGCTCGTCCGCCATTGCCGTTTGAATGGCGTCGACACGCTGGAGGGAAGCTACCTGCCCACCGCCAAGAACGGGTTGGTGCGCGACCTGTACAAGAAGCTCGGATTTGCGCCGGCCGGCGGCACGGATGACCACCGCATCTGGAAGCTGGACATCACCGAATACGACGTCCCCTCCTTGCCGTTCGAGGTTATTCGCGACAACGCCGCGAATGCCTGAGATCCGGTGTTCGTACGCCGCGCCGCTGACCCCGGAGCGGTAGCCACGGCAGCCCGATCGCGCGCCGGCTGGCCGCGCCTCACTCTCCGTGCCGAAGACAGTCAACGAAGAAGACTGTCTCGGCTGGCAGGCGCGATCGAATCGGCCTCCCCGGGATCGCTCGCCAAAACGGGAACTTGCAGCGGCGGGCGAACCACTTCCAAGGCTTTCGCCCCGGACGCCCGTCGACATGGCGAAGACTGACGCCAACCTGCGGAAGCCGACCAATTCTGGCCTATACATGTGATTTTTCAGATACTTAACTGATGTCGCGCGAATGGCTGGGGCGGGAGGGATCGAACCTCCGAATGGCGGAATCAAAATCCGCTGCCTTACCGCTTGGCTACGCCCCAACGCGCCGATCGAAGGCCACGCCGGTCTATAGGGTGAGTCCGGCCTTTTCAACAGGGCGGCGTGCGAAAAGGCACGAAAGCCGCAGGTTGATACCGGCACCCTTATTATAAGGGCGACGCTGCGGTGGCCGAAACGGACCGGGCGATGTCCGCTCGGACAGTTGAGAGGCCGCTTGTTTCATGGGAAGACAATTTCCAAACGCCTCGTCGGGAGTAACGCCATGACCTACCGTGCGCCGATCAACGATATGCTGCTGTCGCTCAACCATGGTGCGGGGCTCGCTGCCGCCGTGGCGGCCGGCCACTACGGCGATTTCGATGCCGACATCACCGCTGCGGTGCTGGAAGAAGCCGGCAAGTTCGCCTCCGATGTGCTGGCGCCACTGAACAAGGTCGGCGACGAGCACGGCATCAAGCTCGACAACGGCAAGGTGACGACCGCACCCGGCTGGCCCGACGCCTATCAGCGCTGGACCGCAGCGGGATGGAACGCGGTGTCCGGGCCGGAAGCGTTCGGCGGCCAGGGCCTGCCGCTCGCGATCAACGCCGCCTGCACCGAGATCTGGAGCGCATCGAACGTCGCCTTCGGCCTCTGCCCCTTGCTGACGCTGTCCGCGATCGAGGCGCTCGATGCGCATGGCAGCGAGGAGTTGAAGAAAATCTATCTCGAGAAGCTCGTCACCGGCGAATGGACCGGCACCATGCAGCTCACCGAGCCGAACGCCGGCTCCGACGTCGGCGCGCTGCGCACCCGCGCCGAACGCGCGGGTGACGGCACCTACCGCATCAAGGGCACCAAGATCTTCATCACCTATGGCGAGCACGACATGACCGACAACATCGTGCACTTCGTGCTCGCACGATTGCCCGATGCGCCCGCCGGCACCAAGGGAATCTCGCTGTTCCTGGTTCCGAAATTCATGGTCAATGCCGACGGCTCGCTCGGCGAGCGCAACGACATCCATGCGAGCGGCGTCGAGCACAAGCTCGGCATGCACGCTTCGCCGACCTGCACCATGACCATGGGCGACAAGGGCGGCGCGATCGGCTTTCTGATCGGCGAGGAAAACGCGGGCATGCGCTGCATGTTCACGATGATGAACCAGGCCCGCCTCGGCGTCGGCCTCGAAGGCGTCGGCATTGCCGACCGCGCCTATCAGCAGGCGCTGGCCTATGCGCAGGAACGCCGCCAAGGAAAAGCGCTGGGGCACAAGGGCGACGGGATGGATCCGATCATCGTGCATCCCGACGTCAAGCGCATGCTGATGCAGATGCGCAGCATGACGGCAGCGGCGCGCACGATCTGCTACGCCACCGCGGTCGCGCTCGACGTCTCGGTGCGCGCCAAGGACGCCAAGGTCCGTGCCGACGCCGCAGCACGCGGCGCATTGCTGACCCCGATCGCCAAGGCGTTCTCCACCGACATCGGCAACGAGGTCGCCTATCTCGGCGTGCAGGTCCATGGCGGCATGGGCTTCATCGAGGAGACCGGCGCCGCGCAGCATTACCGCGATGCCCGCATCACCTCGATCTATGAAGGCACCAACGGCATCCAGTCGATCGACCTCGTCACCCGCAAGCTCGGCGCCAATGGCGGCGCTTCGGTGTGGGCGCTGCTCGACGAGCTCGCCGCCACCATCAAGCAGGTCGAGACCTCCAACGATCCGGCATTCGGCACCACCGGCGCCAAGCTCCGCGACGCCCATGCCGCGCTGGAGCGCACGAGCAAATGGCTGCTCGAGCGGCTGGCCTCCGCGCCGAACGAGGCGCTGGCCGGCGCGACGCCCTATTTGCGGCTGTTCGGCGCCACGCTCGGCGGCTGCATGCTTGCCGGCGAGGCGCTGGCCGCGAAGGCCAACGGCGAAGCCGAGCCGCAGCGCTACGTCGCATTGGCGCGCTTCTTCGCCGAGAACATCTCGGTGCAGGCGCCATCGCTGGAAAAGACCGTGACGGAGAGCGCCGAGGCGGTGACCGGCGCGGACGCAGTGCTGGCGGGGTAGGCCTCGCAATCTCGCCCGGGGCACAGGCGGAACTCATCGTTGTCGTCCTGGCGAAAGTCAGCACCTTGCGCTGCCGGTGGAGCATACTTTCGCGTTCGAGTGACCCGATTTAATCCGAGCTCTCGTTCCGCCTCTCTTGAGCGGAGGGCGCAGGGAAGCCGGATGCCGATCAACGATCCCAGCGAGACGAGCGAAACTCCCTGGGACCGTCCAGCAAATCACGCTTGCGGGCAGACTGATCGATCCTGCTGGCCGAATGATCGGTCATTGCGCTGATGGCCGCGCCGGCCCGATTCTGCGCACGCTGCCGTCGCTTTTCGTCCCTCGATCGAACATGCCGATCCTGGTCTCGCCGACGGCAGACTTCATCGGAGAGACGTTCCTGGAGGCATCCGTTGCCTCGATAAGGTCGCTGCTTCATCTTGCGCGCTCCCTCCAACCGGATTGCGGTACGGACTAACGCTCCGGCGAGCCGCTTGTTCGCGGTGGCGATTGCCCGGGTGCAGAGAATTTCGGCGTCAATACTTTGGGCTTCCTCGGCGGAGCCGCAATCAATCCCTCGCGGATCGCCTGCTTGCGGGCAAGCTTGCGCGCTCGCCGCACGGCCTCCGCCTTCTCTCGAATCCGTTTTTCCGAAGGCTTTTCGAACGATCGGCGGCGCTTCATCTCCCTGAAGACGCCCTCACGCTGCAGCCTCTTCTTCAGAACGCGCAGCGCCTGGTCGATATTGTTGTCCCTGACAAGAACCTGCAATGGATCACCTCTCGCGGCGCTGAGCCCTTTCAGTTCTGATTGAATCAGAACCGAAGCTCTAGCTTCTCGTTTGACGCGTTTTCTTCACGCGAACCGGTACCCACTTCGCTCGAAAACGCTCTCGGTACATTGAACGGACAAATACGAAAGCCCGCTCTATCGGTGACAGAGCGGGCCGCACTGCCATTCCAGTACATCCGTGAAACGGCAGCCGATCAACAACATGACGAACGCTCAGCCGCAGTGCTGCAAGCACGCGTTCTCACCTTCATCCGACGATGTCTTTGGAAAAGGGTCCGCACGGACCGATCTACAAGGCCCAAGGCCAGTCGATCCGACACAAGTATACACTTATCTCAGCTATGCAAGGCGCAATTGGTAGTTCCGGGATTTATCTCTCGCGGTTCAAGCGTTTGAGATCGTAGCCGGGAGACGAGAGCGGTTCACCCGAGCGAGTGCGTGAGCGGTTCCGTGAATCGATATCATTGTTGAATAGCAAATTCGGACCTCCTGACGCAGAGTGCGGCGCTGCCGGGTGAATTCAGCGCGCCGACACTGGAGAGCCTGGGCAGCTCCCATCGCAAAGAGGGAGCCGCAATTGGCAACCCGCTATTATCTCGACATCCGCAACGGCGAGGAGCTCTATGCCGACAGGCAGGGTATCGAGCTGCGCGACGAGGAGACTGCCGCCCACGAAGCGATGCAGTCATTACTCAGCATGGCGAAAGACAACCCGCCGTTGGACAAACACAGTCTGCTGGTGTTCGAGGTCCGCACGAACGAGGGGCCGCTGTTTCAGGTCAGCCTCAATCGGGGCATAACGCGGCATTAGGTGCGTCGGCAGCCCGCCGGTCTTCTCGCGAACCGGCCTCCACTTCGCGCGAAAACGCTCTAGTGATCGGACAGGCTGCCGACGATCGATGCGCGGCGGGACAGTTCGATCCAGTTGCCGTCTGGATCGAGGATCATGGAAATCCGCGCGACCTCGCCGAGCGTCACCGGCGCGAGGCCCTCGCGCACGCCCTTGGCGCGCAGCTCCGCATGCACGGCGTCGATATCGGCGACCTGCAGCGTAATGTAGCGCCAGCCCCGCGCGCCCCGAACCGGATCGACGGTCGCGGCCCGATCTTCCCTGAGCAGGATCAGGCTGTCGCCGAGGCGAAACGCCGGACCGCCCGACCAGGATTGCTCGGCGAAGCCGAGAATGTCGCCGTAGAACCTGCGGTGCGCGGCGAGATCGCGCACGGCCATGGCAACGGCAATCTGGGTGATGCCGTCATGTCCGGGCGGCACCAGGTAAACGCTGTTGCCGTCGGGATCGGCCATGTGCTGCGGCGCTGCAACGCCGTCGCGCGCAACGATCAGTTCGCGATAGCCGCTCGGTGCCGCATCCGGCAGCGGCTCGACATGATGGTTGAGCTTGATCACCGAACCATGTGCGTCGTGCCGGTATTGCTTCTGCCCGCGCCGGATCGGCAACACGTGGTCGAAGCGAACGGCGGCATCCTGCTGCCAGAACCGCAGCATCGGTTCGAGATTATTGGTGGATAGGCCGACGTCGATCACGTTCTTCGCGAGTTGCATGTCCGGTCTCCCCAGCCGCCGCACGCGCTCGCTGGGCCGGCTCAGCCGGGAAAGCGATCGCCGAACATCGGCAGTCCGCTGCGCGACTGTCCGCGCGTCGCCTCGTCCTGGATGACGTCCCAATGCTCGGCGAGCACGTCACCCTCGATGCGCACGATGTCGGCGACGACCCATGCCGCCGGCAGACCATGACCGCTGAACCGGCCATGCAGAATGACGAAATCGCCGCTCGCCGCGCCGACATGGTTCTCATAGCGCAGCGTCGCGGGCAAGCCCTTGACGAGATCGAACAGCCCGTCCCGGCCGGGCGCAATATGCGCGCTGTGCTGGATGTAGCGCGGCGACCAGAGCCGCTCGGCAGCGGCGTAATCGCGCTTGTTGAACAGGGTATCGAACGCATCCAGCACGAACTGGACGCGGCGATCCTGGTTCGACGCGTTCATGGCTTCGCTCCCTTGACGCTATCAGGGCTACTTGATCAGGTTACTTGCGGACCAACGGGATCTGCAGATTGGTCGGCCTGTTTTGCTCGATGTCGAAACCGCGGCCGTCGACATTGCGGGCGCCCCAGAACAGCAGGTCGCCCCTAAGATAGACCAGGTCGTATTCCATGAAGTTCGTCCCTTCCTTGAGACCGAACGGAAGGAACGACTTGCCGAAGATGCTCTGCGGCGCATCAACCGCCCACGGCGCGTAGCCGGCAGCAGCGACCTTGTTGAGCACATCGACAAAGCCCTGCGCCAGCGGCGTGACCTCGTAGGCCTCGTCGGCGACGAAGTCGACCTTCTGCGCCCCCGGTGCGATCGGATGCGCGCCCTGCCACTGCATGTGTCCGACGATCCTGATCCGCGCCAGCGGCACCTTGCCGTATGGATCGGCCGAGTTGACCACCACGAGCTCGAACCGGTCGGAGGACTGATAGGTGAAAGCGCGCTTGAGATAGAACGGCTTGATCGAGCCATCCGGATTCTTGCTCGGCCGGATCTCGAGCGCGATGCTTTCCCAGTTTCCGGCGAGTGCCTGCTTGATCGTTGCGACGTCCTGTTCCATGGCGCTTGCCCTCGTTTGATTGCCCAGTGATTGCGCGGCGGCGCCGCCGGGCGCTGTCAGCACCAGCAGCGGCAACAGCAATGCTCTGAGGCTCATCCGCATGCGCAAGCTCCGGCCTGGCTTCGCGCGGCTCCTCTGCCTGTGAGGCAGGGCCCGCATTGGGAATACGCTTCGCTATAGAGGGCGCTGGCCGGCTTGAAAAAGACTTTGTAAGCTGGCCCCATGCTTGCGAGACATGCCTGCGAGAGATGGCAACGCGATGGGCAGGCCGTGATCGGGAGACTGCGATGGAGCTTCGGCATCTGCGCTATTTCGTTGCCGTGGCCGATGCCGGCAGCCTGACGGTCGCCGCCGAGCAGAAGCTCCACACCTCACAGCCTTCGCTCAGCCGGCAGATCCGCGATCTCGAGGAGGAGGTCGGCGTGCAACTTTTGAATCGCGGCGCGCAGGGCATCGAGCTGACCGCCGCCGGCAAGGCATTCCTCGACCATGCCCGCATGGCGCTACTGCAGGCCGAAGCCGCCAAGGAAGCGGCGCTGCGCGCAGCCCAGCCGCCGAAGCCTGTCTTCTCGCTCGGCTTCCTGTCGGGCGCCGAAATCGATCTGCTGCCCGAGGTGAGCCGCCTGTTGCGCGAGGAGTTTCCCGGCATCGACATCCGCCTGTCGAGCGAATACTCGCCTCTGCTCGCCAAAGCCCTGATGCGGCGCAAGCTCGATGCGGCCTTCATGCGCGCGGACGAGAACATGGAGGATCTGGCGTACAAGCGCTTGCGCACCGACCCGCTGGTGTTCGTGTTTCCGAGCAGCCATCGGCTGGCGGCGCAGTCAGCCGTCGCACCGGAAGACATCGCAGAAGAGACCTTCTATCTGCCGTCCAAATCCGCGCCGGCGGTGCGCCGGGTCGTGCTCGACTATTTCAACCGCGCCGGCATCGATCCAAGGCCGGAGCACGAGGTGCACAACGTCGTGCACGCGATATCGATGATCACCTCGACGCATGGTGTGATGCTGCTGCCGGCCTACACGGCGCGCTATCTGCCCGACAGCATCACCACCCGCCCGGTGCAGGGAGAGCCGCCGACGCTCGATCTCGTGCTCGCCTATCACAAGGCCAACAAATCCCCGATCCTGAAGCTGTTGCTATCGCGGGTCGGCCGCCTGGCCGGAGCGCCGGCCTGATCCCTTCAATCCAGTGAGGACCAATATGCAAGCAGGCCTCGTTCAGACCTTTCGCGCCTTTGCCTACAACAATGCCTGGGCCAATCATCGCCTGCTCACGGCATGCGCCGGGCTCAGCCAGGCAGAGTTCGCCGCCGCGCGGACCGGATTCTTCCCGAGCCTGCAGGCGACGCTGAACCACATCCATGTCATCGATCTCTTCTATATCGACGCGCTCGAAGGGGGCTGGCTCGGGCCGAAGGCGTGGGCCGATGAAGTGCCCTACCCGTCGGTCGCGGCGCTGCAAGCTGCGCAACGCGCGATCGACCAGCGCCTGATCGTTCACTGCGATGCGCTTACGCCTGAACGGCTCGATGAAGTGGTCAAGGTCAACCGCGACACTTCCGTGCAGACCGAGCGGCGCGACCGCCTTCTGATGCATCTGTTTCAGCACCAGATCCATCATCGCGGCCAGGCCCACGCGATGCTCTCCGAAACCACCGTCAAGCCGCCGCAGCTCGACGAATTCTTCGCCGCCGGCGAGGCGCCGCTGCGGGAAACCGAGTTCAAGGACCTCGGCTGGCGCGAAGCCACCGTCTGGGGCGGCTAGAGCTTCGTTCCGATCGAATCGAAACGAAGCTCCAGATTCTTGTTTTGACGCGTTCCTTTACGCGAGCCGGTATCCACTTCGCTCGAAAACGCTTTGAGCGCCAGGTTCCGCACGCGATCGGGCGTCGCGGACCGGTTCCCGATCCGGAACAGCCTTGAATCCCGGCGCCTCCGCGCTCACCTGTCGATGAAACGTGGGGAACTCCAGACATGCCTTTCGCCAATCATCGGGGCCAGCGCATCCATTATACCGTTGAAGGATCCGGGCCACTGATCGTGCTCCAGCACGGCCTGCTGCTCGACGCCGCCAGCTGGAAGCAGTGCGGCGTGGTCGACGCGCTCACCGATCGCTTCCGCGTCGTCTGCGTCGATTCGCTCGGACATGGTTTGAGCGACAAGCCTGCCGATCCCGAGTTCTACGATCAGGAACAACGTGCCGGCGATATCGTCGCCGTGATCGATGATCTCGGCCACGAGCGCGCACACGTGGTTGGACATTCGATGGGCGGCTGGGTGGCGGTCGGCGTCGCCCGGTTCTTCCCCACCCGGCTGGCGTCGCTGGCAATCGGCGGCTGGGACTTTGTTACCGGGCTGCCGCGCGGCAACGCCGGCCCGCTGACGTATGGCGCCTTCATGACGTTTGCACGCCGCACCGCGCCGCAGCTCACGGGATGGGTGACGTCCGACCTCGAAGGCGGCGTGCGCGCCTGCTTCGATGCGCTCGGCCAGATCGATGGCGCCAGGGACGCCGTGCTCTCCTCACGCGTGCCCGTGCTGCTCTGGAACGGACAGGGCGACGGACCGCATGCGCCGATGCAGCGCTTTGCCGCGGAGAACGGCCTTGATGCTATGTCGGTCCCCGGCGATCATCTCGGCGCGCTGTTCCAGCATGGCGCCGCGGTCGGCCGGGGCATCGGCTCGTTCGTCGGGCGCGGCTGAGCGGAGCACGATGAAGGGATACGTGCGACGGCCGCGGTTCGGCTTGCGCGGCCGGCACCCCGGAAATCGCGAATTCCGGTTAACTGCATTGCGCCGTTCTCATACTCGCCCACGGGGAAAAGCAGAGCAGAACACGCTGGAGCCCTTGGGGCTTGCACGGGATCATGTAGGATAGCGGTCACGACCTCAGCCGGCGACGCTGCCGGCCGACACTCGGACCGCTTTACCTGGGACTGCTTGATGAGCGCGCATGTCATAGTCACGGACGAAGCCGCCACACGCGTGATCCGGCTGCGCAGGCCCGAGAAGAAGAACGCGATCACCCAGGAGATGTTTCGCGCGATCAGCGATGCGATCGACAAGGCGCAGAACAATCCGAAGATCCGCTGCCTGATCATCACCGGCGGCTCCGGCGTGTTCACCGCGGGCAACGACATCGAGGACCTGCTCGCGCAGGGCACCTCGACCGGCGAGACGCCGCCCGCCTCCGATCTGGTCAAGTTCCTGTATTCACTAGCCCACAATGTGAAGCCGATCATCGCTGCCGTCGACGGCGTCGCGATGGGCATCGGCACCACGATGCTGTTTCACTGCGACTATGTGCTGGCGAGCAAGACCGCGCTGTTCTCGACGCCGTTCTCCAATTTCGGCCTGGTGCCGGAAGGCGCCTCCAGCCTGCTGATGCCGCGCACGATGGGCCATCAGCGCGCCTTTGCGATGCTGGTGATGGGCCGCACCATGTCGGCCGACGACGCCCGCGTCGCCGGTTTCGTCAACACCGTGGTGGCGCCGGGGCATGCCGAGGTCGAGGCGCACAAGGTGGCGCGCGAGATCTGCGCACTGCCGGCCGAGGCGGTGGCGATCTCGCGCCGCCTGATCCGGCTGCCGCCCGAGGACGTCACCCGCCGCATCGAGCAGGAGAACCATCTGTTCAGCGAGCGGATGCGCTCCAACGAGGCGGTCAGCGCCTTCAAGGCCTTCGTCGCGCGCACCAAGGATTGAAACGAAGCGTCGCAAAATTGTAGTGGCGTCGCGCCATGATCGTGTGTTCCATGATCGTGCACGCCATGGACAGGTCATGAGACACCATCGCCTTACGCCCCTCGCCGCGCTCTGCGCACTCGGACTGGCCACGGCAAGCCCCTGCCTGGCGCAGACCGCAGCGCCGGTGAACCTGCGGATTCTCGCGATCAACGATTTCCACGGCTATCTGCGGCCGCCGCCGGGCGGCATCCGCATCACCGATCCCGCTGACGCGACCAAAAAGATCATGGTGCCCGCCGGCGGCGCCGAGCGGGTGGCGACCGTCGTCAAGCAGCTGCGTGAAGGCCATAAGAACAATATCTTCGTCGCGGCCGGCGACCTGATCGGTGCGAGCCCGTTCTTGTCGGCGATGTTTCACGACGAGCCGACCATCGAGTCGCTGTCGATGATGGGGCTTGCGATCTCGTCGGTCGGCAATCACGAATTCGACGAGGGCAAGGACGAGCTGCTGCGGATGCAGAATGGCGGCTGCCACCCGGTCGACAAGTGCCAGGGGCCGCATCCCTTCCTGGGGGCCAAATTCCGCTATCTCGCCGCCTCCACGATCGACAAGGCCACCGGCAAACCGGTGTTTCCGCCCTACGAGATCAAGGAGTTCGACGGCATTCCGGTGGCCTTCATCGGGCTGACCCTGAAGAACACGCCGAACCTGGTGTCGCCGGCCGGCGTCGCCAGCCTCGAATTCCGCGATGAGGCCGAGACCGTCAATGCGTTGGTCCCCGAGCTGAAGGCGAAAGGCGTCGAGGCGATCGTGGTCCTGATCCACGAGGGCGGCTTTCCAACCGGCGACTATAATGAATGCCCCGGCATCTCCGGGCCGATCGTCGACATCGTCAAGAAATTCGACAAGGCGGTCGACGTCGTGATCTCCGGCCACACCCACCAGGCCTATGTCTGCGAGATTGACGGACGGCTCGTCACATCAGGCGACAAATACGGCACGCTGGTCACCGCGATCGACCTTCAGCTCGATCCGAACAGCCACGACGTGATCAGCGCCAAGGCCGACAACACCATCGTGAAGATCGGCGGCACAGCCAAGGACCCGGAGCAGAGCGCGCTGCTGGAATCCTACGACCGGCTGGCCGCGCCGATCGCCAACCGCGCGGCCGGCTCGGTCACGGAAACGCTGTCGCGCACGCCTGCCGAGACCGGCGAAAGCGTGCTCGGCGATATCGTCGCCGACGCGCAGCTGCGCGCGACGAGCTCCGAGCCGAATGGCGGCGCGGTGATCGCCTTCACCAATCCCGGCGGCGTGCGCACCGACATCGTCAGGCGCGAGGACGGCGCCATCACCTATGCCGACATCTTCGCCAGCCAGCCGTTCCGCAACCAGCTGGTGACGATGACGCTGACCGGCAAGCAGCTCAAGGACGTGCTGGAGCAGCAATGGGCCGACCCGAAACGGCCGCGTGCGCTACAGGTCTCGAAAGGCTTTGCCTATGCGTGGGATGCGAGCAAGGGCGACGGCGCGCGCATCATCGCCGCGCGGATGTCGCTCGACGGCAAGCCGATCGACCCGGCCGCGAGCTATCGCGTCACCGTGAACAATTATCTCGCCGAGGGCGGCGACGGCTTCACGGTGTTCAAGGAAGGCACGGCGCAGCAATTCGGCATCTACGACGTCGATGCCCTCTATGCCTACTTCAAGGCCAACAGCCCGGTCGGCCCGGCGGCCGGCAAGCGGATCGAGCGGATCAATTGAAGTGCGGACATGGAACATCAGTGGGGCCGAGACAGGCCTTTCCGGCGAGCCGGTAACGGCCTAAATTAGACGCTCCTCGCACGCGCCCCAATGCGCCGGGAATTTGCATGACACTGCTTCTGACGCACACCGCCTGCCTCGATCACCTGACGCCACCCGGACACCCCGAACGCCCCGACCGGCTGCGCGCGGTTGCCGAGGTGCTCGGCGAGGACCGCTTCAAGGCGCTGGTGCGCGACCTCGCGCCGGAAGGCGACCTCGACAGCGTGCTGCTCTGTCATGGCGAGCACTATGTCGGCGAGCTGCGCCACATCGCGCCGACCTCTGGCATGATCTATATCGACGGCGACACCTCGATGTCGCCGGGCACCTGGGAAGCCGTGATGCGCGGCGTCGGCGGCGCAGTGGCGGCGACGGATGCGGTGATGGAGGGCAAGCACCAGAACGCCTTCGTCGCGGTGCGCCCGCCCGGGCATCACGCCGAGAAGTCGACGCCGATGGGCTTCTGCTTCTTCGACAATGTCGCGATCGCCGCGCGCCACGCGCAGCGCAAATACGGCATCAAGCGCGCTGCGATCATCGATTTCGATGTCCATCACGGCAACGGCACGCAGGATATCTTCTGGGCCGATCCGACCGTGATGTACTGCTCGACGCATCAGATGCCGCTATTCCCCGGCACTGGCGCTGCCGGCGAGCGCGGCGAGCACGACACCGTCGTCAACGCGCCGCTTTCGCCCGGCGACGGCGGCGCCAAATTCCGCTCCGCCTTCGAGAACCTCATCCTGCCGCAGCTCGAGAAGTTCTCCCCCGAACTCGTCGTGATCTCGGCGGGCTTCGACGCGCATCACCGCGATCCGCTGGCCTCGATCAACCTGACCGGCGAGGATTTCGGCTGGGTCACGCGCAGGCTGATGGACCTCGCCGACAAGAGCGCCGGCGGCCGCGTCGTCTCCGTGCTGGAGGGTGGCTACGACCTCGAGGGCCTGAAAGAGTCGGTGGCATCTCACGTCACCGCATTGATGGGCAGGTAAATCCCCGCCACAATACCCCCGCAAAAATTCGATTGATTCTGCGCCGGGGCAAGCATGGCCTGCGACGGCTCATGTTTGGACGACGAGATCCGATCACGGTCTGATCGGCGCACTGGGAACACATAATGGCCGAAAATACTCAAGCCGACGTCAAGAAGCTCTCCTTTGAACGCGCGATCGAGGAACTCGAATCGATCGTCAAGCGGCTCGAGGACGGCAAGGTCCCGCTTGAGGAATCGGTCGCGATCTATGAGCGCGGCGAGGCGCTGAAGCGGCGCTGCGAGGAATTGCTGCGCCAGGCCGAAGCCCGCGTCGACAAGATCACCACCGACGCCTCGGGCCAGCCGACCGGCACCGAGCCACTCGACGTGCAGTAGCGGCAAGAGGCGCCGATACGCCGCGATCATGCGACAGGATGTCCGCCTCGGCGGGCGATTGTTGCTGCGCATTTCCGTTGAACGACGACGCAGCGGGGCGACCGCGGCAATCGGGTGGGCTACGAATCAGGCCAATCCGGACCATTGGGGCTGCCGCTAAAATAGCCAAAATGGAACCCGATCCTAGCCCAAGCATTGAAAAGTCTAGACTTTTCGGGACGGCGCATAGGAACCCTGCGCGCCCTATCGGGTTGGCTTTGGCTGCGGCTTTGGTGTAATGCTTCCAGTTCTATGGGCATTTGAGGGTGTCGGGCGGCCCGAATTTTTCGGGCGGCATGCATCTCAAATGGTTCGACAAAACTGAACCGGGACGGGTGAAGAGCGACCAAGGTGATGCATATCACGTGGTCCAATCCGGAGTGAATCTAGGCTTACAACCAGGCAGGGCCTGCCGGGACGGCACCCAGTGTCTGGCATTCGCTGCGCGGTGAGCGCGCCAACCCATCTCGCGTCGGGCCGTTCGTTCCGACAGACAAAAATTGGAAATTCGCTGTGACCACATTTAGTAAAACGCCGCTTCTTGACACTATTCACACGCCGGATGACCTACGCAAGCTGAAGGTCGAGCAGGTGCGGCAGGTTGCCGACGAGCTCCGCCAGGAAACCATCGACGCCGTGTCGGTGACCGGCGGCCATTTCGGCGCCGGCCTCGGCGTGGTCGAACTGACCACCGCCATCCACTACATCTTCGACACCCCGCGCGACCGCCTGATCTGGGACGTCGGCCACCAGGCCTATCCGCACAAAATCCTGACCGGGCGCCGCGACCGCATCCGCACCCTGCGCACCGCCGGCGGCCTCTCCGGCTTCACCAAGCGTACCGAGAGCGACTACGATCCGTTCGGCGCTGCGCACTCCTCGACCTCGATTTCGGCCGGCCTCGGCATGGCCGTGGCGCGCGACCTCGCCGGCGGCAAGAACAACGTTATCGCCGTGATCGGTGACGGCGCGATGTCGGCTGGCATGGCCTATGAGGCCATGAACAACGCCGGCGCGATGAACTCGCGCCTGATCGTGATCCTCAACGATAACGACATGTCGATCGCACCGCCGGTCGGCGCGATGAGCGCCTATCTGTCACGCCTCTACTCCGGCAAGACCTACCGCTCGCTGCGCGAGGCGGCCAAGCAGATCAACAAGCGCCTGCCGAAGATCCTCGCCAACCGCGCCAACCGCGTCGAGGAATATTCCCGCGGCTTCATGATGGACGGCGGCACGCTGTTCGAGGAGCTCGGCTTCTATTATGTCGGCCCGATCGACGGCCACAATCTCGACCATCTGCTGCCGGTGCTGAAGAACGTCCGCGACATGGAGACCGGGCCGATCCTGGTTCACGTCGTGACCCAGAAGGGCAAGGGCTACGGCCCGGCCGAGGCTTCCGCCGACAAGTACCACGCCGTGGTCAAGTTCGACGTCGCGACCGGCACCCAGGCCAAGGCCAAGCCGAACGCGCCGGCCTACCAGAACGTGTTCGGCCAGAGCCTCGTCAAGGAAGCCCAGAAGGACGACAAGATCGTCGCCATCACCGCGGCGATGCCGTCGGGCACCGGCGTCGACATCTTCAACAAGGCGTTCCCGGACCGCACCTTCGACGTCGGCATCGCCGAGCAGCATGCGGTGACGTTCGCCGCCGGCCTCGCCACCGAGGGCTACAAGCCGTTCTGCGCGATCTATTCGACCTTCCTGCAGCGCGGCTATGACCAGGTGGTCCATGACGTCGCGATCCAGAGCCTGCCGGTCCGCTTCGCGATCGACCGCGCCGGCCTGGTCGGCGCCGACGGCGCGACGCATGCCGGTTCGTTCGACAACGCCTATCTCGGCTGCCTGCCGAACTTCGTGATCATGGCGGCCTCCGACGAGGCGGAAATGGTTCACATGGTGGCAACCCAGGTTGCGATCAACGATCGTCCGAGCGCACTGCGCTATCCGCGCGGCGAGGGCCGCGGCGTCGAGATGCCGGAAGTCGGCATTCCCCTGGAGATCGGCAAGGGCCGCATCGTCCGCGAGGGCAAGCAGGTCGCGCTGCTGTCGTTCGGCACCCGCCTCGCCGAGTGCGAGAAGGCCGCCGATGAGCTCGCTGCCCACGGCCTCTCCGCCACGATTGCCGACGCGCGCTTCATGAAGCCGCTCGACGAAGGGATGATCATGAAGCTCGCCCGCGACCACGAGATCCTGATCACCATCGAGGAAGGCTCGATCGGCGGCTTCGGCTCGCATGTCATGCAGTACCTGTCCGACAACGCCATGCTGGACAGCGGCATGCTCAAGTTCCGCTCGATGATCCTGCCCGACGTGTTCCTCGACCATGACTCGCCGGCGGCGATGTATGCCCGCGCGGGTCTCGACGCCAAGAGCATCGTTGCCAAGGTCTTCGAGACCCTCGGCAAGGACTACAAGACCGAGACCGTCAAGCTCGCCTAGAGCCCTTATCCGTTCCGATTGAATCGGAACGGAGCTCTGGATTTTTGTTTTGACGCGTTTTCATCACGCGAAGCCGATACCCACTTCGCTTGAAAACGCGCTCATTGCTCGGGCGGCGCCCCTGGTGCCGGCAAGTCCATGAAAATCTATCTGGCAGGTCCTGACGTGTTCCTGCCGGATGCCGTGGAGATCGGCCGCCGCAAGGCGGAGGTTTGCGCCTATCACGGGCTGACCGGGCTGTATCCGCTCGACAACAGCATCAATCCCACGGTCGCCGGCGCCTCGCTCACCATCTTCAAAAGCAACGAGGCGATGATGGAGTCGGCCGACGCCGTCATCGCCAATTTGACGCCGTTTCGCGGACCCAGTGCCGACGCAGGCACCGTCTACGAACTCGGCTACATGGCAGGACGCGGCAAGCTGTGCCTCGCCTATTCGAACGATCCCACGTCCTACGCCAATCGCGTGGCGCGGCTGCAGCAGGTGGTGCCGGCATCCGACGGACGCCTGATCGACGCGGAGGGGCTGACGGTGGAAGAGTTTGGCTTGCCGGACAATCTGATGATGATGCACGCGCTCGATCTGCACGGCAGTCCGCTGGTGACGCCGAAGGAGCCTGCGGCCGACCTCTGGCACGATCTCACCTCCTTCGAGACCTGCGTGCGGCTCGCCGCCGCGCAGCGCCGGCAGGGCGCCAAATGACCAAGCAAGTGACCAAGCCGGGCGACAACGACAACGGCGTATCCGCCAGCAAGCGCATCGACGTGCTGCTGGTCGAGCGCGGCCTGTTCGAAAGCCGGGCGCGGGCGCGCGCCGCGATCGACGCCGGCCTCGTCACCGCCGACGGCAAACAGGTTGCGAAGGCATCCGAGATCGTGGCGCTCGGCGCCGAACTCACGGCCGAACCGGCGCACCCCTATGTCTCGCGCGGCGGCGTCAAGCTCGCCGGTGCGCTCGAGCATTATCCGATCGACGTCGAGGGCCACGTCTGCCTCGATGTCGGCGCCTCGACCGGCGGCTTCACCGAAGTGCTGCTCGCCAATGGCGCGAGCCTCGTCTTCGCCATCGATGTCGGCCACGGCCAGCTGCATCCCTCGCTACAGGGGCATCCGAAGATCGTCTCGATGGAAGAGACCGACATCAGGAATTTCGAGGGCAAGCGGCTGCCGGCGCGGCCCGATGTCGTCGTGATCGACGTCAGCTTCATCTCGCTGAAACTGGTGCTGCCGGTGGCGCTGTCGCTGGCGGCGGCGCCGATGCATCTCTTGGCGCTGATCAAGCCGCAGTTCGAGGCGGCGCGCAAACACGCCAAGCGCGGCGTCATCCGCAATGCGATGGTGCACCAGGAGATCTGCGACGATATCGCCGCCTTTGCCGCTTCGCTCGGCTGCACCGACATTCAGGTGTTCCCGTCATCGATCACCGGCGGCGACGGCAACATCGAATTCTTCCTCGGCGCACGCCGTGGCTGAACTTCTCACCATCGACCATGTCGGCCATCGCGGCGACGGCGTCGCGATCGACGGCGCGCAGTCGGTCTTCGTGCCGACCACGCTGGCCGGCGAGACGGTCGAGGTCGACGACGTCCCGGGCAATCATCCCGACCGGCGGCGGCTGGTGCGGGTGACGCAGGCAAGCCCCGAGCGGATCGCGCCGTTCTGCCCGCATTTCGGCGTCTGCGGCGGCTGCGCGATCCAGCACTGGAATGATACGGGCTATCACGCCTGGAAGCGCAACATCGTGATCGAGACGATGGCGCAGGCGAAGGTCGCGGCCGACGTCGCACCGCTGCTCGACGCCCATGGCGCGGGCCGCCGCCGCATCACGCTGCACGGACGCATGGGGACCCATGAGGTGCTCAAGGTCGGCTTCGCTGCGGCCGGTTCGCATGACATCATCCCGGTCGACCGCTGTCCGATCCTCGATCCGGCGCTCGACGGCGCGCTCGAGGCGGCCTGGGCAACGGCCGAGCCATTGATCTCGATCGGCAAGCCGCTCGACATCCAGGTGACCGCGACGCTCAACGGTCTCGACATCGACGTGCGCGGTTCCGGCGCGCTGCCGACCAGCCTAATCACCACGCTGTCGCGGGTCGCGGAGAAACACCGGCTGGCGCGGCTGACACGGCACGGCGAACTGGTGCTGCAACGCGGCTCTCCCGAGGTCGCGATCGGAAAGGTGAAGGTCGTGCTGCCGCCGGGCTCGTTCCTGCAGGCGACCGCCAAGGGCGAGGAGACGCTGGCTGCGCTGGTTCGCGAGCATTGTGGGCGCGCCAAGCACATCGCCGATCTGTTTTGCGGTGTCGGTCCGTTTGCGCTCCGCCTCGCCGAGAAGGCGCGGGTCACGGGCTTCGACAGCGACGCCGGCGCGGTCGCGGCACTGCAGAAGGCTGCGCAATTGACGCCGGGGTTGAAGCCGCTCAAGGCCGAGGCGCGCGACCTGTTCCGCCGCCCGCTGATGCCGCAGGAATTGCGCGACTACGACGCCGTCGTGTTCGATCCGCCCCGCCAAGGCGCGCAGGCGCTGGTCACCCAGCTTGCCGCGAGCAAGGTGCCGGTGGTCGTCGCGGTGTCCTGCAACACTGCAACGTTTGCGCGCGACGCAAAAATCCTGATCGATGGCGGCTACAAGATATCAGCCGTCACCCCGGTCGATCAGTTCCGCCACACCCCACATGTCGAGCTGGTGGCGCGCTTCGCTCGCTGAGACTTCGCTGCGACTATCGCAGCAGGCGGCGGTCTCGCTATAGTCCGCATCTTATGTCCCATGATCCGCTGCTCGCACGTATCATTCCCGTCCTTGCCGGCGTGCCGGGCGTCGCCGCCATCGTGCTCGGTGGCTCGCGGGCGCGCGGCACGGCGCATGAAGCCTCCGACACCGATCTCGGCCTCTACTTTCGGGATGGCGCCGCGCTGGACATCGATCGGCTGCGCGACGCGGTGGCCGGCCTTGTCGACAACCCCACTGCTGCCCACGTGACGCCGGTCGGCGAATGGGGACGGTGGATCGTCGGCGGAGCCTGGCTTGCGATCGGCGGCCGCAAGGTCGACCTGCTCTACCGCAGCATCGATGAGGTCGCTGACGTCATCGATGCCTGCCGGAACGGGGAGATCAGCATGCACTACCAGCCGGGCCATCCGCACGGCTTCTGCTCGGCGATCTGGATGGGCGAGATTGCGCTGTGCCGCGCCCTGCATGATCCCGATGGCTTCGTCGCGGCGCTGAAGGCAAAGACCTCGCCCTACCCGCCGGCCTTGCGCGACGCGCTGGTCCGGCGCTTTCAATGGGAAATCCTGTTCGCGATCGAGAATGCCGAGCTTGCGCTGCCGCGCGGCGACAGCACGCATATCGCCGGCTGCGCCTATCGCGCGCTGGCCTGTATCGCGCAGGTGCTGTTTGCACTGAATGGGCAGTATCTGATCAACGAAAAGGGCGCGCTGGCGCAGGCTGAGAATTTTCAGGTAACGGTTCGCGACCTCGTCGGGCGCGTCGCTGGGGTGTGGCGGCAGATTGGTGCCGCCGACCACACGGCCGCGATGCAGACGTTGCGGGTGCTGGAGAACGAAGTTCGGGAGATTGTAGGGCGGGTTAGCGAAGCGTAACCCGCCGCGCCTCCGCGGAACGAATGCTGGGTTACGCTTCGCTAACCCACCCTACGAGGCTGCTACCGCCCCCAGCGATCCTGCCAGATCTTCTCGCCGATCGTGCAACTGACCCGCGGCTCCTTCTCGGCGGTCCGCACGACCGGGCGGTCGGGGGTGCGGCCGGCGACCTCGAGCAGCAGCTTGGTGCGGATCGCTTCCTTGAACTTCTCGCGATCCTTGATCGACACCACGAAGGAGCCGGGCCCGCCGATCACGCAGTCCTCGTAGTAGAAGTCGAGATTTTCGATATCCATCGTCGAATAGGACGGCTCCTTCACCATGATCGGCAGGCCGTTGATGACGATGCCCTTGTCGAGCGCCGCATCACGCGCAGGTGTGATCGGCATGCCGTTGTTGTTGGGGCCGTCGCCGGAGATATCGATCACGCGGCGCAGGCCGCGATGTGGATTCTCGTCGAACATCGGGATCGCGAAATAGATCGCGCCCGAGATCGAGGTGCGAGAGGCGCGGCGCACCGGCGTCTTCATGATCTCGGCGGAGACCGCGTCGGCGGATTCAGGGCCGTCGATCAACCGCCAGGGAATGATGACCTTCTGGTCGTTGGAGGCGGCCCATTCGAAATAGGTGATCGAGATCTTGCCGTTCGGGCCGGCCTTCAGCGCCTGCAGGAATTCCTTGGAAACGATCGCCTGCGCATAGCCCTCGCGCTGGATCGCGAGTTCGTCCATGTCCATCGAATAGGAGACGTCGACCGCGATGATCAATTCGATGTCGACGCTCGGCGTGGATTCCTTTTCGGCCAGCCGGCCTGTCTGTGTTCCAGGGCCTGGCGCGGCAACACCGGCCACGTCGCCGCTGGCCAACATGCCCGCGACAAGCACCGCTCCGATCGAGACATACCAGCGCATTGCGGCCCTCCCGTCGTGTCCTGTCATGGTGACACGCAAATCAGGCGGCGAAAAGCGCAGATATCATCTGTCCTTCACATTCGAGTTAGAGGCCTGCAAGTTAGAGGCCTGCAAGTTAGAGGCCCGCAAGCTAGACATCACCTGCCACGAATGCGGCACCGCGCGCCGTGCCGTTGCCGCAATGACGCCGTGCAAATCGAACGGTTCCAACACGCACGGGAAGACGGTATTCTTACGGTGCAATCGCGAGGGAGTGCGATGCCCGATAGCGTCGTCAAGCCGAAAACCAGGACGAAGACCAAGGTCGAGCGGCCACGCCTGCACAAGGTGATCCTGGTCAACGACGACTACACGCCGCGCGAATTCGTCGTCACCGTGCTGAAGGGTGAATTCCGCATGACCGACGACCAGGCCTACAAGGTGATGCTGACCGCGCACCAGCGCGGCGTCTGCGTGGTCGCGGTGTTCACCAGGGATGTCGCCGAGACCAAGGCGACGCGCGCCACCGACGCCGGCCGCGCCAAAGGCTATCCGCTGCTGTTCACCACCGAGCCGGAAGAATAGCAAGCATCACCGCTGCACTGGCTCGGCCCGCTGGCTCAGCGCAATGTCGGCGACGACCGCCCCCATCACCAACGCGCCGCCGATCAGGGCGCGCAGCGACGGCACCTCGGCAAACGCCAGCCACACCCAGAACGGCATCAGCGGCGTCTCGAGGGTGGCGATCAGCGAGGCCTGCGCGGACGGCAGCAACCTCGAGCCGACCGTGAACAGGGTGAGGCCGAGACCGACCTGGCATACGCCGAACATCGCGAGCACGCCGAGATCGGCACCGGTGACCGCGCCGATGCCGAGCCCCAACGGCAAACTCACGCCGCTGCCGAGAAAGTTCGAGAGCGCCGCGGCGGCGATCATCGGTGTCCCCTTGTGCCGCCGGATCACCACCGTCATCAACGAAATCGCCAGCACCATCACGCCGGCAAGGCCGATGCCCCTGTAGTCCGTGATGGCAGCGGCACCACTGACGGTGATGGCGACGCCCGCGAGTGCGACAAGGCTCGCCAGCAATGTGCCGGGCCGAGCCCGCTCGCCGAGCCAAAGCCGGGCGATCGCGGCCGCCGCAAACGGCTGCATCGCGATGAGAATGGCGACATTGGCGACGCTGGTCAGTTGCAGCGCCGGAATGAACGTCACCATGCCGAAGGTCGAGAGGCCGGCCACCAGCCATCCGCTCAATGGCATCACGACGAGATCGCGCGCGCCGCGCCAGCCCTGCGTGGCGACCAGGAACAGCGCGATCGCGCCGCCCCCGAACAGCCCGCGCCAGAACAGGATGGTCCAGGAATCGAAGTGCAGCAGCCGGGTGAAGAACGGCGCAGTGCTCCAGGCCACGGCAGCCGCCACGACCAGCGCGACCCCGGTGCGATGCTGCGCGTGGGTGTCAGTCACGTACGCTGCCCTTAGCCGGCAGCAGCGACCGGCGCCTCGTCGAACAGGCCGTAGACCCGCTCGGCCTTGGCAAATCCTGCGATCGGAAACTCGCCGAGATCGCTCCAGCCGCCATCGTGAATGCCGGCGAAGCGCTCGGAGGCCACGACGGTGCGGCCGAGGCGCCCTGCGATCTTCTCGAGCCGCGCGGCGAGATTGACCGCAGGGCCGATGCAGGTGAAGTCGAGCCGGTTGCCGCCGCCGATATTGCCGTAGAGCACGCGCCCGAGATGTAGCGCGACGCCGAAGCGGAAACGCTCGACGGCGTCGCCATTGGGGAATTGCAGCGCCTCGACCCCGGCGCGGGATGCGCGCGCCGCCTCCAGCACCCGCGAGCAGACCTGCACCTCGTCGCCGAGATACTCGTCGACCGGAAACACCGCGAGCAGGCCATCGCCCATGAATTTGAGCACCTCGCCGCCATTGTCGCGGATCGCGGTGACCTGGCAATCGAAATAGAGGTTGAGGATCTCGACAACCGTCTCGGACGGCAAGCGGTCCGACAGCGCGGTGAAGCCGCGCAGGTCGGACAGCCAGATCGCCGCATCCATCGTATCGGCATGGCCGCGCCGGATCTGTCCGCCCATGATGCGCTCGCCGGCGCGGTTGCCGACGTAGGTGTCGAGCAGCAGCGACGCGGTACGGCGCAGGGTGACGATCTCGATGTAGCGCGACAGCGGGATCGTGATCGAGCGGATCGCATCGAGCTGCTCGTCGGTGAAGCCGCCCGGCTGCCTGGTGGTCCAACTCGAGGCGTTGGGGGGGCCGGCGGTGTTGATCAGCGGCACCGCGATATAGTCGGTGACGCCCTCGGCCTGCAGATCCACGACGACCGGAAAGCGGGTGCTGGCGGGGTCGTCGAGCCGCGCGCGCACTTCAACGCCCTGCTTGAAGACGATCGACAGCGGGCTAACGGCATATTCCGGGGAGTCCTCGATGTTGTGACCGACGGTGCCGGTCTCGACCTCGGAGCCTGGCTTCCAGAAGAAATGGCGGCCGTAGATCTCGGGATGCAGCGTGCGCACGAAGACGCCGACGCGCCACAGCGGCAGCCCGGCTCGCACCAGACGTTCGCAGCATTCCGCCATCATCTGCGCCGGTGTCGGCGCCGACCGCGCGCCGCCGATCATCCATGCGATGATGTCCCGAAGCTCCGACGCGTTCATGGCATTCCCCAGGTGAGCACCCGATCCGGTGGCCACCACTATATAGGGGATCAGCGCCCGGTCTGCCCGCGGTCGCGCAGAAAATGATCGGCCAGCACGCAGGCCATCATGGCCTCGCCCACCGGCACCGCGCGGATGCCGACGCAGGGGTCGTGGCGGCCCTTGGTCAGGATGTCGGTATCGGCGCCCTTTCGGTCCACGGTCCGGCGCGTGGTCAGGATCGAGGACGTCGGCTTGACCGCAAAGCGCACCACCACCGGCTGGCCGGTCGAGATGCCGCCGAGCACGCCGCCGGCATGGTTGGACAGGAAACGCGTTCCGTTATTGCCGGTCCGCATCTCGTCGGCGTTCTCCTCGCCCGTAAGCTCGGCGGCACCGAAGCCGGCGCCGATCTCGACGCCCTTGACGGCGTTGATGCTCATCATCGCCGAGGCCAGATCGCTATCGAGTTTCGCGTAGATCGGCGCGCCGAGGCCAGCCGGCACGCCCTCGGCGACGACCTCGATGACGGCGCCGATCGAGGAGCCGCTCTTCCTGATGCCGTCGAGATAGCTTTCGAAGAACGCCGCCTTGTCCTTGTCGGGACAGAAGAACGGGTTGTTGGCGATCTCGTCCCAGTCCCATTTTTCGCGGTCGATCTTGTGCGGCCCCATCTGGACCAGCGCGCCGCGCACCTTCACTTCGGGCAGGACCTTGCGTGCGATTGCACCGGCCGCGACGCGGGTCGCGGTCTCGCGCGCGGAGGAGCGTCCGCCGCCGCGATAGTCGCGCAGGCCGTACTTCGCCTCATAGGTAAAGTCGGCATGGCCGGGGCGGAACTTGTCCTTGATCTCCGAATAGTCCTTCGAGCGCTGGTCGGTGTTCTCGATCAACAGCGCAATCGGCGTGCCGGTCGTGACCTGCACGCCGCTTTCCGGATGCGCCATCACGCCGGACAGGATCTTCACTGCATCCGGCTCCTGGCGCTGGGTCGTGAAGCGCGACTGGCCCGGCCTGCGGCGGTCGAGGTCGTGCTGGATCTCCTCCACTGTCAGAGGGATCATCGGCGGACAGCCGTCCACCACGCAGCCGATCGCGACCCCATGGCTTTCGCCGAAGGTCGTGACGCGGAACATATGGCCAAAAGTATTGAAGGACATGGCGTGTCGTAACGCGCAGGGTCGGCAGCGTCAAACGGGTTTCATGATCCCCGGAACGTGGCTGGCCAGGCGCCCTTAACTATACTTCCGCAGGCCCGCCGCGCTGAACACGTAGACCGCGCCCTGCTCGATTGTAAGGTCAGCGGCCGACGCCGGGGTCTCGAAGCCGAGCGCCACCATCAACGCCCGCGCGGTGCCGCCATGGGCGACGGCGACGGTGTCCGAGGTCACCGAGCCGTACCACTCGGTCATCCGCGCCTGCACGTCGACATAGCTCTCGCCACCCTCCGGCGCGACCTGCCACTTCTCGGCCAGGCGGCGGGCATAGACGGCGGGGTCGGCGGCCTGCGCCTGCGCCAACGTCGAGCCTTCCCACGTCCCGTAGGCGATCTCGCGCAGCCGCGCGTCGAGGGCGTAGTCGCCCGGCGGCAGGCCAAGCTCGGTGCGCACCAGCTCCATGGTCGCGCGCGCCCGGAGCAGCGGGCTTGCGACGAACGGCAGCGTCGTCTTGTCACGGCCGTCGCACGCCAGGAGATCGGCGAGGATGCGGCCGGCATTTGCCGCCTGGGCGCGGCCGCGCTCGTTGAGAGCAATATCCTGCACGCCCTGAAGCCGGCCTTCGGCGTTCCATGAGGTCTCGCCGTGGCGGATGTAGTAGATCGTTGGCACCGGCATTCGCTTCAAATTTTTCTGGCCCGGAGGTACACCAGCACTTTGGCTGGCGACAAGCCCAAATCGGGCGCAGCCGAGGCGCTATGCGCGCAGGTCGGCGCAACCGGAATAGCGACGCCGTTAGGGTGTTATGTTTGATAAGGCGGCTATCGCCGCGACCATCGAAGACTGGGATGCATGACCGCGTTTCGTCAAAGTGTCGAAGCCATGATTCCAGCGCTCCGCCGCTATGCGCGCGCGCTGGTGCGTGACTCGGATATCGCCGATGATTTGGTGCAGGACACGCTGGTGCGCGCGCTGCGCTCGGAGCGGCTGTTTCTCGGCGGTGACGTCAGGAGCTGGCTCTACACGATCCTGACCAATCTGAACAAGAACCGAAGGCGCTCGCTGGCGCGGCGGCCGGCCTTCATGCCGCTGCTCGACAACAATGCCGACGCCAGCGGCACCGAGGCCGAGGGACGCGACATCGAGCGCGCGCTGTCGACGCTGGTCGAGGAGCAGCGTTCGGTGCTGCTGCTCGTGATGCTGGAGGGCATGAGCTACCGGGAGGTCGCCGACATCCAGGGCGTACCGATCGGCACGGTGATGTCCCGCCTCGCCCGCGCGCGCGCCCATGTACGGGCCTCGATCGAGGGCCAGCGCCCGGCGCTCCGGCGGGTGAAATGATAATGTGCGCGATGGCAGGTGTTATGCATGAACGTTTTTCGAACAAGATTTGGCAGAGACGATTGATATGACCGACCCGAACATCCCCGTCACCGAAGACGAGCTGCACGCTTACGTCGACAACGAGCTGCCGGCCGAACGCCGTGGCGATGTCGAGGCGTGGCTCGCCACGCATCCCGACGACGCGGCGCGGGTGCAGTCATGGCGCGCGATGGCCGAGACGCTGCATGCGCGCTACGACACGGTGCTGGACGAGGCGGTGCCAAAGCGGCTCGAGCTCGAGCGGCTGGTGCGCCAGCCGCGGCGCTGGGTCTATGGCGCGGTGGCGGCGACGCTGATGGCCTTCATCGCCGGCGGCGGCGTCGGCTGGATCGCGCGCGGCGCCTCGGCGACGCCGTCGACTTTCCAGAGCTTCACGCTCGATGCGCTGGATGCGCACCGGCTCTACGTGGTCGAGGTCCGTCATCCCGTCGAGGTGCCCGGCAGCGAGCGCGACCATCTGCAGCAATGGCTGACCAAGCGCTGCGGCTGGGACGTCCGCGCGCCCGACCTCACCGGGCTGAAGCTGGTCGGCGGCCGCCTGCTGCCGGGGCCGAGCGGGCCGGCGTCGTTTCTGATGTATGAGAGCACGTCCGGCGAGCGCTTCACGGTCTACACCGCCAAGGCGAAAACCGAGGCGACCCAGATGCGCTATGCCGTGCAAGGCAGCGACGGCGCGCTGTTCTGGGCCGATCGCGGCGTCGCCTATGTCGTGAGCGGCGGCACCGACCGGACGCGCCTGACCCAGGTCGCGCAAGCCGTCTACGATCAGATGGAGAAGAACGGCGGCTGACCTCCCGTAGATTTACGGAAAATCAGCCGCCGACATTGTGCCGTTTCGAGTAAGTGAATCCAGCCTCACTCAGCGTCCCAATTCCGACATTGAAAATTTCGATTCGCGTCATGGACGCGTCTCATTGTCGTACCGGATGCTCACGCGAAGATGATCTGCGCCCGATCCGCCGATCGGCGCACGCGGCCTCGATTGGGGTTTTGTGTACCGCGCTGGTCCCCCTCTCGAGGCCGCACTCATTTTCCGCAATCCGATCTGCACGCCGCAGATTTGGACGTCGGACGGCCGGTCATCCTTTGACGCCCTCGCAATGCCCGCGTCTACCCCGATAGAGTCCGGGGTAGTGGCAGTTTCGCGTCTTTAGCGTCTTTTGGGGCGCGCTCCCGGCGGTCAGCCGAGATCGCTGCGCGGATTGTAGGGATTTCGCTCCCGCCACGTCTGCATCAATGCCTCAAGCTCGGCATCGTTCCCGTCGGGAAGGATGATACGGGTCGTGACGTAGAGGTCGCCGACAGCCCCCGCCTTCGCCAGCCCCTTGCCCTTGAGGCGGAAGGTACGGCCGCTGGAGGTGTTCTTCGGGATCGACAGTTCGACAGCGCTGCCGAGCGTCGGCACGCGGACCTTACCGCCCAGCACCGCTTCGTAAAGGGTCACAGGCAGATCGATCCGGAGGTCGTTGCCGTCGACCTTGAAGAACGGATGCGGCGCGATCGAGATCGTGATCAGGAGGTCGCCGGGCGGATGGCCCTGCGCGGTGTCGCCCTGCCCCTTCAGCCGGATCTGCTGGCCTGCGGTGACGCCAGGCGGAATCTTGACGTTGAGCTCACGGCCGGTCGGCAGGCGCACGCGCTTGTCGCCGCCCCCGGCCGATTCCTCCAGCGACACCGTCATGGCGACCGAAAGATCGAGGTCGACGCCGACCCCGCCGCCTTCAAATTCAAACGGACTGGCCCGTCCCCCGCGCGCACCAGCGCCGCCACGCGCGGCGTTGCCGAACATGCTGTTGAGGATGTCCTCGAAGCTGCCGCCGCCCATGCCGCCACCGGGACCGGGGCCGCCGCGGAAGCTGTACTCGAAGCCGCCGGGACCTGTACGGCCGCCGGCGCCGCCGCCGGGGAAGCCCTGGAAGCGGGGCTTGCCGTCCGCATCGATCTCGCCGCGGTCGAACTGCTTGCGCTTGTCTTCGTCGCCGACGATCTCGTTGGCCGTGTTGATCTCCGCAAAGCGGGCAGCCGCCTTCGGGTCGTTGTTGTTATTGTCAGGGTGATGCTTCTTGGCGAGCTTGCGATAGGCGCTCTTGATCGTCGCAGCGCTGGCGCTCCGCTGCACCCCCAAGACCTCATAGGGGTCGCGCATCCGTCACGTCTCCTTCACGGGAAAATCAGCTTCGGCCGGGAACCCATCCGGGCCCGCTTTGCCTTCATGTGGGGGCTCAGTGGCATTTTTGCAACTAGCTTGGTGCAGGCATCAGCCGGAACTTTCAGGACTTGCTCTCAGGACTTGTTCCAAGGCTTCAGGCTATGGATTTGCCACCGGCCTTGTCCAGCCCTGCAGGCGGCGCCCTGCAGCCAGGTCTCGGTGGCTCCATTGACATAGCTGGCGAGGAAATCCCGGCACGTCTTGCCGTCCTCGCCGGCATAGGCCTGGGCCAACGGCGTCACCGAGCCGCGCGCACCGGTCTGGGGATTTTCCCAGGGCTGGCTTGAATCCTTGTCGCCCTTGGTCAGCACATCTGAGGCGGCGTTGCGGGCAAAGGCGAGATCGCCGTCGGTCGGCATCACCGCGCTGACCTGGGTCGGGTTGATCGAGCCCGTCACATCCTTGTCGTCCATCTTGGCGAAAGCATCGGTGCGCGACAGGCTGCAGCCGCTTGCGCCGACGCCGATCAGGATCAAGGTCACCACCGCGCCCGCGGGGTGGATCGCCGATAGGCCAACGCGCCCCCATGCCCTATATAGGGCTAGAAACGCGCTCTCGGACGCGGGCGAATGCAAATCGGGACTCCTGACATGACCGACACGACCTCCATCAAACACCCGACACCGTTAACATCGGGTGATTTCACCGCAGCGGAGGAGCCGTTCGCCCTGTTCGGCGAATGGTTTGCGGAAGCGGTCAAGTCCGAGCCGAACGATCCGAACGCGATGGCGCTCGCAACCGTCGATGCCGACGGGCTGCCCGACGTGCGGATGGTGCTGATGAAGGGCTTCGACGCCGACGGCTTCGTGTTCTACAGCCACATCGCCAGCGCCAAGGGCCGCGAATTGGCGGCAAATCCCAAGGCCGCTTTACTGTTCCATTGGAAATCGCTGCGCCGCCAGGTGCGCATCCGCGGGGCGGTGACGCCGGTGACCGACGCCGAGGCCGACGCCTATTTCGCCACGCGGCCGAAGCAGGCGCAGATCGGCGCCTGGGCCAGCAAGCAATCGCAGCCGCTGGAGAGCCGCTTCGCCTTCGAGCAGGCGATCGCCAAGGCCGGCGCGAAATACGTCATCGGCGAGGTGCCGCGTCCCCCGGGCTGGAGCGGCTGGCGGATCACGCCGCAGCGCTTCGAGTTCTGGCACGACCGCCCGTTCCGCCTGCACGACCGCATCGAATTCCGTCGCGATGCCGGCAGCGCATGGTCGAAGGTGCGGCTCTATCCATGATGACGACAGCTTAAAAGACGCCAACCTGAAAGACACCATGTCCCCTCCTTCCAACGCGCCGCGCCGTACCCTGCTCCTGACCGGTGCCAGCCGCGGCATCGGTCACGCCACCGCGATCCGGTTTGCTTCCGCCGGCTGGCGCGTCATCACCTGCTCGCGGCATGCATTTCCGGAAGTCTGCCCCTGGGGCGCCGGACCGGAAGATCACATCGAGGTCGATTTCGGCGATCATGACGACACGGTTCGCGCGATCAGCGAGATCCGCAAACGGCTGGTGAACGACGAGTTGCACGCGCTGGTCAACAATGCCGCGATCTCGCCGAAGGGGGCGAGCGGCGCGCGGCTCGGGACCATGGACACCGATATCGAGACATGGCTGCACGTGTTCCGCGTCAACTTCTTCGCGCCCATCATGCTGGCCCGCGGACTGATCGACGAGCTCAGGCACGCCAAAGGCGCAGTGGTGAACGTCACCTCGATCGCGGGCTCGCGCGTGCATCCGTTCGCCGGCGTTGCCTACGCGACCTCGAAAGCCGCGCTGGCATCATTGACGCGGGAAATGGCATCCGACTTCGGCCGCGTCGGTGTCCGCGTCAATTCGATCGCACCGGGCGAGATCGATACTTCGATCCTGTCGCCGGGCACCGAGAAGATCGTTGATCAACAAATCCCGATGCATCGCCTCGGCACTCCGGACGAGGTCGCCAAGATCATCTATGTGCTGTGCACCGAGACCAGCTCCTATGTGAACGGCGCCGAGATCCACATCAACGGTGGCCAGCACGTCTGAGCTTTGGCTTGGATGGGAATTGGGGGGCGAGAGGTTCGAGGCGATCCCGGCCGCCGCCGCGGCCGTACTCCAAGGATTGCTTCGATTGCAGGCGTAACGACGCAGACGAGGCTTCTGCCTCCAAAAGGCCTCAGCCTCTAGTCGGCGTAGAACCGGCGAGACTTCTTCTCAAACGGCTGCAGCGCGATGTCGTTCAACGCGCTGGAGCATTCGTCTTCGTCCTCGCCATCCAACATCGCAGCGCCACAGTAGCGGCAAAGTCTCGGCGAGATCGCCTGCACCTTGCCTGCTGCGCGGTCCTGTTGATAGCGCGCAAAGTCGATGACGTTACGCCGTGGCGTTATGATCTTCTCAACCATTGCTGTCCTCCGGCTTCGAGGCGGGCGTTATCGCAGACAAGTTTCGCCCAAACGTTCAGCGCAACACTCAAATTTTAGGAGAGCAAATAAGGCAGAAAACGCGTCCCAAAACGCGACGTGTGGAACCGGTTTACAGCCACTTCTTCCACTTGAAGATCCAGTACGGCACGATCGCCGCGATCAGCATCAGCACCAGCGCGTACGGATAGCCGTGCACCCATTCGAGTTCCGGCATGAGCTTGAAATTCATGCCGTAGATCGAGGCAATCAGCGTCGGCGGCATCAGGACCACCGCCATCACCGAGAACAGCTTGATGATGTTGTTCTGTTCCAGATTGACCACACCGAGCATGGCGTCGAGCACGAAGGTGATCTTGCTGGAGAGATAGGAAGCGTGGTCGGTCAGTGAGGCCACGTCACGCTGCATGGTCTTGAGCTGCTCACGCATGTCCTTGGACCATTTCACGCCTTCCACGATCGCCGAAAGGAACGTGACGAGGCGGCCGATCGAGACCAGGCTTTCGCGGACCTTCGAGGTCAGGTCGCCCTTTCGGCCGATCGCGATCAGGATCTGCGAATATTGCTTGGCGTGGCCGTGGCGCTCGCTCTCCGGCTCGAAGATGTCGTGGGAGACCTGGTCGATGTCGGCCCCGCAGCGCTCCAGGAGGTCGGCGCAGCGGTCGATCACCGCATCCAGCAGTTCCATCAGCACCTGCTCGCCGGTGATGCCGGGCGCACAGGAGCGCGCCAGCTTGTTCTCGACCAGTGCAAACGGTTTCGGCAGGTCGTAACGCACCGTGACCAGCCGATGGCTGGTCAGGATGAAGGTGACGGCCGTGGTGCGCGGCATGTCGGTGTCGGATTGGCACATCAGTGTCGCGGTCATGTAGCGCGCGCTGTTCTCGATATAGAGCCGGCTGGAGATCTCGATCTCCTGCATGTCTTCCCGGGTCGGAACCGCGATCCCCGCGAGCTTCTCGACGGCCCGGTCCTCCTCAACGGTCGGGTTCACCAGGTCGACCCAGACCGCGCTCTCCGGGAGCGCGTCGAGGTCGGTCGCGGCGGCCTTCTTGAGGGACAGATCGGAGGGAACGAACACCGACAGCATTACGAACTCCGAGAAACAGGGCTGGAAACAGGGCGGGCAAGACCCGTCGACTTAGCGCGATTCTGGATGGCGCTTCATGACCGGGACATTAACCGGACATCCACCTTTGTGGCGGCCAGGCGGCGGTGAATGTGACGTTGAAGCGGCTTCGATTGGACAACCGTTGCCTGTTTGCACAAAAACTGGCCCCACACCAGATGACTTGCGGCAAAAAAGCCACAGGCGACGTCCCGCGATGCGGGAAAGGCATCTAAACTCTGGGAATAATGGCACGTCTCGGCAATAATGCTCGTCATGGAATCGTGGCGTTTTGGGCGCAATCGTGGCGCTTTGAGACGCGGATTTTCGATTGGAATGTAATCATGTCGTCGTTCAAAGTTACCTTTGGGATCCTGGCCGCGGGCCTCATGTTGTCGGGCTGCATGCAGGCCACGACCTATGAGGCAACCAACACCGCCGCCTTCAAGCCGCATGACAAGGAACTGCTGGCCAAGACCACCTACGTCAAGACACCGGTGGCCGAGCCGTTCCGCCGCGCCATCGTCGAGTATCACCGCAAGGAAGCCCCCGGCTCCATCGTGGTCGATTCCGACAACCATTACCTCTACTACGTGATGAACGACGGCAAGGCGATCCGCTACGGTATCACCGTCGGCGAAGAAGCGATGGCCTGGTCCGGCATTGCCAAGGTCGGCAGCATGACCGAATGGCCGGCCTGGCATCCCACCCCCGGCGAAATCTCGCGCCTCGGCGTTCCGACCTTCGTGGCCCCCGGCCCGGACAATCCGATGGGCTCGCGCGCGATGTATCTCTACTCGGGCGGCAAGGACACGCTGTTCCGCATCCACGGCACCAACCAGCCGGAATACATCGGGTCGTCGATCTCCTCGGGCTGCATCCGCATGACCAACGAGGACGTCATCGACCTCTACAACCGCGTCAAGCTCGGCACCATCGTCGTGGTGCTGGAGCCGAAGCACGGCGACTCGCCCTACAAGCCGCAGATGGCGCTGCAGGGTGCCGGCGGCACCACCTACTGATCGTCTTTACGTCGCCATCGCGATCAAAGGCGCCGGCTTTGCCGGCGCTTTTTTGTTGGCTGTGGCTTGGTCTCGGCAGCGCCGTCGGGTGCGGCCCCATCATCTGACTTCGCCGCATCTGGCTCACCGGCCTTGCCGCGGTCGGCTTCGGACGCGTCAGGCTTGGATGAGTCCGGCTTGGATGCGTCCGATTTTGCGGCGACCTCGCGCGGCGGTGCCTCTTCGGGGCGCCCGGCCGGCAACAGCGGCGCGACACGCGGCAGCGGATCGTAAACGTTCCACTGGCAGATCCGGTAATTGTTACGACGCTCCATCAGGTCGAGATGGACGTGGTCCTCGTGGTACCAGTCCGAGCCCGGACCGAGCACGGTAGAGAAGCGGGCGCAGACCGAATGCAGCACGGTCTCGCGCAGATCGCGCGGCACACTGCGGTCGGTCAGCGAGATCGACTTGCCGTTGGCGAGACCGAACGCGCGCACGTCGAGCGCATTGGCGCGGCCATGTTCGGAGAGCTGCGCGCCCACGACGCGATTGCGGCCGCGGCATTCGAATGAATCGAAATTATCGAGATTGCTGATCCCGCCCCCGAGGCTCTGCGCCAGCGGCGCGATATCGGTGCGGACCCAGTCGGCGACCGCACTCGCCATCTTGCAGCGGAGGATCGCCGCGGGCTTGACCGCGACCTTGCGCTTGTCCTGCAGCACGATGGCCTCGAGCCGCACCAGATCCTCGCCGCCGCAGCCGCCGGCGCCGTGGATATCCGGAATGCTCGGCGCGATCGCGATCTCCTCGGTGAGCGCCTGTCGGCAGGCCGAAAGCTGCGGCGGGGGCGGCTCGGCGGGTTTGGCTGCCTCGGCTGGCCTCGCCGTCGCGCCGGGCCTGGCAGCCTCAGCAGGCGCGGCTGGTGGCTGAGCCGCGGCCGCGGGCGGCGCGGGCTCGGCTGCCGCGGGCGCTTCGGACGCTGGCGGCGCCTCCGCGGGGCGCGGCTTCGGCAGCGGCACAGCCGAGCGGCGGACCGGCTTGTGGGCCCTTTGCGGCCGGACACCGAACAAATCGTCCCAGGAAAAGCCAGGCGCGCCGCGGGCGGCCTGCGCGGGCCCGGCTTGCATGCCAAGCCAAAGCAGCGCGGCGGTAGCGGTAACCATTGCCGCGGCGGCGCGACGAAACGCACCATCAGGCCATTTTCGGCTTGCTTTCTCCGCGCTACAGTTCATGTCAGTTCCATGATTTTACTGCCGGCCGTCCAAGATGCCGGCGGATCATGCGTGAGGATCGAGGAGGGATTTGCGTATGCTTGGCTTGATGCAAGATTGGCCCTTGCTGTGTCACAAGATTATTGAGCACGCCGCCAAATATCACGGCACGCAGGAAGTCGTGAGCCGGTCGGTCGAAGGCCCCATTCATCGCACCACCTACGCCCAAATCCATGCCCGCGCCCTGAAGGTCTCGCAGAGCCTGGAACGCGACGGCATCAAGCTCGGCGACCGCGTCGCTACGATCGCCTGGAACACCTGGCGCCACCTCGAAGTCTGGTACGGCATCATGGGAATCGGCGCGATCTGCCATACGGTCAATCCACGACTGTTTCCGGAACAGATCGCCTGGATCGTCAACCACGCCCAGGACCGCATCGTCATCACCGACCTCACCTTCGTTCCGGTGCTGGAGAAGATCGCCAGCCAGCTGCCGAGCGTCGAGCGCTACGTGGTGCTGACCGACAAGGCGCACATGCCGCAGACCACGCTGAAGAACGTGGTCGCCTATGAGGACTGGATCGCGGCATCCGACGGCAAGTTCGAGTGGAAGACCTTCGACGAGAACACCGCCGCGGCGATGTGCTACACCTCCGGCACGACGGGCGATCCCAAGGGTGTCCTGTATTCGCACCGGTCCAACGTGTTGCACGCGCTGATGGCCAACTCGAAGGACGCGCTCGGCACCTCCGCCGCTGACACAATGCTTCCGGTGGTGCCGTTGTTCCATGCCAATAGCTGGGGCATCGCATTCTCCGCACCGTCGATGGGCACCAAGCTGGTGATGCCCGGCCCGAAGCTCGACGGCGCCTCGGTGTACGAACTGCTGTCGACCGAGAAGGTCACCCATACCGCGGGTGTCCCGACGGTGTGGCTGATGCTGCTGCAATACATGGCGGCCAACAACGTCAAGTTGCCGGATCTGCAGATGGTGATTTGCGGCGGCTCGGCAATGCCGCGCTCGATGATCAAGGCGTTCCTCGACATGGGCAGCCAGGTGCGCCACGCCTGGGGCATGACCGAGATGAGCCCGCTCGGTACGCTTGCCACGCTGAAGCCGCCGTTCACCGATCGCAGCGGCGAGGAGCGGCTCGACATCCTGCAGACCCAGGGCTACCCGCCGTTCGGCGTGGAGATGAAGATCACCGACGATGCCGGCAAGGAGCTGCCGTGGGACGGCAAGACCTTCGGCCGCCTCAAGGTCTCCGGCCCCGCGATCGCCAAGGCCTACTTCCGGGTCGACAGCAACATCCTCGACGATGCAGGCTTTTTCGACACCGGCGACGTCTCGACGATGGACGAGCACGGCTACATGCGGATCACCGACCGCTCCAAGGACGTGATCAAGTCCGGCGGCGAATGGATCTCCTCGATCGATCTCGAGAACCTCGCGGTCGGCCACCCCGCGGTCGCGGAAGCCGCCGTGATCGGCGTCCATCACCCCAAATGGGATGAGCGGCCGCTTTTGATCGTGCAACTCAAGCAGGGCGAGAGCGCCACGCGCGAGGACATCCTGAAGTTCATGGATGGCAAGATCGCCAAATGGTGGATGCCCGACGACGTCGCTTTCGTCGACGGCATTCCCCACACCGCGACCGGCAAGATCCTGAAGACCGCGCTGCGCGACCAGTTCAAGGATTACACCTTCCCGACCGCCGCGGCCTAGGCGGGCTCGCATCCTCCCTTATCCTCCCCTGGAGGGGGAGGATCGGTTCGCATGAAGCGCAGCGCAATGCGGACCGAGGTGGGGTGACAGTCCCTCGATTGAGGCAGTGCCCGTGCTGAAGGATCACCCCACCCCGCCGCTCATTTCATTCGCGTCGCCCTTCCCCCTCCAGGGGAGGGTAAGAGCACCACCCCAAATCCCTTGAATTCGCCGCAGGTCCGTGGTCTCACACGATCATTGGCGGCGGCTGAGGTCGCCGGGGGCAATCTCAACCGGCAGATTATTCGACGATGGCGCGCAGGTTTTCCGCTCCCTACCAGCAGGAGCCCGTGTCCGGTCTCGCCACCTGGTCGCGCAACCTCGCCATCTTCTCCGTCGTTGCGGTGGTGGTCTCGATCCTGATCGTCCGCTTCGGCTTCCTGGAGGTCAAACCGGCGCTCGCGACCTTCTTCGGCGCACTGGGCCTCGCCGGCCTGTCGATCCTGCTCGGGCTGGCCGCCTTCGCCGCGATCTGGCAGAACGGCACCCGCGGCATGGGCCGGATCCTGCTCGCCTTCCTGATCGCCGCCGCGATCCTCGCCTACCCGGGCTACCTGACCTATCAGTACCGCAAGCTGCCGCGGCTCTACGACGTCACCACCGATCCGATCGACCCGCCGAAATTCGAGGCGCTGGCGCGGCTGCGCACCGGCGAAGGCACCAATCCGGCCGCCTACGCCGGCCTCGCTTCGGCCGAGCGGCAGCGCGCGGCCTATCCCGATATCGAAACTGTCGAACTGGAAACCCCGGTCGATCGTGCCTATGAGATGACCCTGCGGCTGGTGAACCGCCGCAAATGGCTCGTCATCGACGCACGCGCGCCGCAGCCGCCGCGCCGGA
This sequence comes from Bradyrhizobium sp. ma5, assembly GCF_042258955.1. Taxonomy (NCBI): domain Bacteria; kingdom Pseudomonadati; phylum Pseudomonadota; class Alphaproteobacteria; order Hyphomicrobiales; family Nitrobacteraceae; genus Bradyrhizobium; species Bradyrhizobium sp. ma5. The sequence goes on along the minus strand of NZ_CP170156.1, from coordinate 2,564,972 downwards.
TCGGCCGCATCGAGGCGGTGGCACGCACGCCGATCATGGGTTTCCGCGAGGACGTCTCGATCCGGGTCACGCCCGACGACGAGGACTCGCGCGTCGATATCCGCTCTGCCTCGCGCTATTTCGACACCGATCTCGGCAGCAACGCCGCGCGGGTCAAGAAGCTGATCGAGGACCTCAACAGCGCCGCCGACAACGAAAACGCCAAGCCGGCGAAGAAGGCGGCCCCGGTCGCGCCGAAGGCGCCGCCGGCGAAGTCGGTGAAGAAATGACGCGCTAGCGTCATTCCGGGGCATCGCGCAGCGATGAACCCGGAATCCATTTCACAACAAAACTTGCGGCCCGATGGATTCCGGGCTCGCGCGGAGCTTGTCATCGGGCCGCGCTTCGCGCGGACCCGTTGGCACGCCCCGGAATGACGGTGGGAGGCAGCTCAGGCCATCCTGTACGTGCCGCCGATCACAGGATCGCCATCCGTCGCCACGATACCGCGCGCGACCAGATCCTCCAGATGCGCCAGCACCGAATAGCCGGCAGCATTGGCGAGGCGCGGATCGAGCCCGATATAGATCGCCCGCACCATGGTCGGGATGTCGGCCTCGCCCTTGCCGAGGCGATGCAGGATCGACGCCTCGCGCGCCCGGCGGTGCCGCGCCAGGAATCGGACATAGCGCGGGCCTTCCGGAATCTCCGGGCCATGGCCGGAGAAGTAGAGTTGCTCGGGCCGCTGCTCCAGCCGCTCCAGCGAGGCCATGTAGTCGATCATCGAACCGTCGGGCGGCGCCACGATCGAGGTCGACCAGCCCATCACATGGTCGCCGACGAAATTGATGCTTCGCTCGGTCCACCCAAACGCCAGATGGTTGGCGGTGTGGCCGGGAGTAGCGATGGCCTCAAGCGCGAAGCCCGCGCCCTCGATGACGTCGCCATGCTTGACCTCAATGTCGGGCCGGAAATCGCGGTCGGCGCCGGATTCCGGATTGTGCTTCTCGCTCTCGAAGCGCGGGCGCGAGGCGCGGTGCGGCCCCTCGGCATAGACAGGCGCGCCGGTCGCGGCCTTGATCCGCGGCGTGTTCGGCGAATGGTCGCGATGGGTATGGGTGACCAGGATGTGGGTCACGGTCTCGCCCCTGACCGCATCGAGCAGCGCCTTCGCATGCGCCTCATCGTCGGGACCGGGATCGATGATCGCGACCTTGCCCTGCCCCACGATGTAGCTCACCGTGCCGGTAAAGGTGAACGGGCTCGGGTTGTTGCAGAGGACGCGGCGCACGCCGGGCCGGACCTGTTCGACCACGCCGGGCTTCAGCGGAAAGTCGCGGTTGAACGGGATGTCGTCGTTGTCGGCCATGCGGACCTCTTAGCGTCATTCCGGGATGGCCCGTAAGGGCCAGACCCGGAATCCCGAAGTGAGGGAAAAGAATACGGCTCGAGATTCCGGGTTCGCGCTTACGCGCGCCCCGGAATGACGACCTGATACGTTACGAGAACGCCTGGATGCCGGTGATCGCGCGGCCGAGGATCAGCGCATGGACGTCGTGCGTACCCTCATAGGTGTTCACCGTCTCGAGGTTCGCGGCGTGACGCATCACATGATACTCGATCTGGATGCCGTTGCCGCCGTGCATGTCGCGCGCCATGCGGGCGATGTCGAGCGACTTGCCGCAATTGTTGCGCTTGACGATCGAGATCATCTCCGGGGCCATCTTGCCCTCGTCCATCAGACGGCCGACGCGCAACGAGGCCTGCAGGCCGAGCGCGATCTCGGTCTCCATGTCGGCGAGCTTCTTCTGCACCAGCTGGGTGGCGGCGAGCGGCCGGCCGAACTGCTTGCGGTCGAGCGTGTACTGGCGCGCGCGGTGCATGCAGTCCTCGGCGGCGCCGAGCGCGCCCCAGGAGATGCCGTAGCGGGCGCGGTTGAGGCAGCCGAACGGGCCCTTGAGGCCGGAGACGTTGGGCAGCAGCGCGCTTTCCGGCACCACGACGTTGTCGAGCACGATCTCGCCGGTGATCGAGGCACGCAGCGAGAGCTTGCCGCCGATCTTCGGCGCCGACAGGCCCTTCATGCCCTTCTCGAGGATGAAGCCGCGGATCTGGTTGTCATGCGCGGCCGACTTGGCCCACACCACGAACACGTCGGCGATCGGCGCATTCGAGATCCACATCTTGGAGCCGTTCAGCTTGTAGCCGTCGGCCACCTTCTCGGCGCGGGTCTTCATGCCGCCGGGATCGGAACCGGCGTCCGGCTCGGTCAGGCCGAAGCAGCCGACCCATTCGCCGGTCGCGAGCTTGGGGAGATATTTCTTGCGCTGGTTCTCGTCGCCATAGGCGTAGATCGGGTACATCACCAGCGAGGTCTGCACCGAGTTCATCGAGCGATAGCCGCTATCGACGCGCTCGATCTCGCGCGCCACCAGGCCGTAGGCCACGTAGCTCGCATTGGCGCAGCCATATTCCTCGGGCAGCGTCACGCCGATCAGGCCGAGCTCGCCCATCTCGTTGAAGATCTCGCGGTCGGTCTTCTCTTCCAGATAGGCCTTGGTGACCCGCGGCAAGAGCTTGTCCTGCGCATAGGCCCGCGCGGTGTCGCGGATCAGGCGTTCGTCTTCGGTGAGTTGGTCGTCGAGCAGGAACGGATCATCCCACTGGAAGCTGGCGGCAGCCGGCTTGTCCTTGGACTGGGGGCGCACGCTCATGAAACATCCTTTCGTATCGTCACTCGGAATTTGGCGGATAAATTAAAGCGCTATGCTGCGAAGCGCAATTGAATTGGGATCATTGTCATTCCGGGGCGATGCGTAGCATCGGACCCGGAATCTCGAGATCCGGGTTCGCTCCCTACGGTCGCGCCCCGGAATGACGATGGTCAGCAGTCCAGCCTCTCGTTCGACACGATCTCGATGCCGAAACCGGACAAACCCTTGTAGTCGTGCACCGAAGAGGTCAGATGCCGGATCGAGGTGATGCCGAGATCGCGCAGGATCTGTGCGCCGACACCGACCTCGCGCCACTGCTTGTTGCGATCGGCCTCCGCCGATTTCTGCTCGCTCACCGGCTGGACCGGAACACCGGCGGCACCATCGCGCAGATAGACCAGCACGCCGCGGCCGGCAGCCTTGAAGTGCCGCAATACGGCTTCCATCCGCGCCGGCCCGGTGAAGAGGTCGGTCACAATATTGGGCTTGTGCAGCCGGGTCAGCACGTCCCGGCCATCGCCGATGCCGTTGTAGACGAAGGCGGCGTGCATGATCTCGTCGAACGGCGAACGATAGGCATAGCCCTGCAGGGGGCCGATCGGGCTTTCGGTGGTGAAGGTCGCGACCCGCTCGATCAGCTTCTCGCGCGCCTGGCGATAGGCGATCATGTCCGCGATCGTGACATGCTTGAGCTTGTGGGCGGCGGCGAATTTCGCGACCTGCTCGCCCTTCATCACGGTTCCATCGTCGTTCATCAGCTCGCTGATGACGCCGACCGGCGGCAGGCCGGACAGCCGGCACAGATCGACCGCGGCTTCGGTGTGACCCGAGCGCAGCAGCACGCCGCCGTCGCGCGCGATCAGCGGGAAGATGTGGCCGGGGCGCGCAAAATCATTGGCGCCGGCATTGGGGTTGGCGAGCGCGCGGCAGCAGGAGGCGCGTTCGTCGGCCGAGATGCCGGTGCCGCCATCGGGCTTGTAGTCGATCGAGACGGTGAAGGCCGTGGTGTGGTTGGACTCGTTATGCGCCACCATCGGGTCGAGCCGCAGCCGGCGGGCGTCCTCGGTGGTGATCGGCGCACACACGATGCCGGAGGTGTGGCGGATGATGAAGGCCATCTTTTCCGCCGTGCAGAACGACGCCGCGACGATCAAATCGCCCTCGCCTTCCCGATCATCATCGTCGGTGACGACGACGAGTTCACCCTTCGCAAAGGCTTGCAGCACTTCCTGGATCGTATCGGCCATTGTCCTGACATCTCGCTTTATGCAGGCAGTGGATTAGCCGGGTTCCGATGTCAGCGCCAGTATCATTATGCAACCCGCCATGCGTCCGGCAGGCATACCAGCAGGTGACAAGCACCGTCCCTTACGGCAGCACCTCGCGCCGGTCGCTGAGCTGGGCGTCCAGCTCGGCGCGCTTGTCGTCGAGCAGACCGGCGTCGGCGGCCTCGATCACCGAATAGAGCTCGCCGGCGTCGCTGAGCCGGGTCACCGTCACGTAGTCGGCGCCGGCCGTGTAGAGGTCGTCGACGCCGGTCAAGAGATCGGCGGTGGCAACAACCTTCGCGGTCGGATTCAGGGCGCGAACGTGGCGTACCAGTTTCTCATTGTCGGCGCCGACCAGGAGGAAATCCGGTACGCTCAGGATGATGATCTCGGCCTTGCCGATGCCGGCATGAACCAGCGTGTCGACATTGCTGATGTCGCCATAGATCACGTGCATGCCGCGGTCGGTCAGCGTGCGGAACACCAGCGGGTTGAAGTCGATCACACTGATCTGCTCGAGCAGCGACTGGTTCTGCCGCTCGATCTGGCTGATCAGCGCGCTCGCGGCACGGAAAAAGCCGAGGATGACGATGCGGCGGATCTCGCCATGTCCCTCCTCCTGGCCGCCCTCCTGCCCGGACCCGCCACTGCCCTCACGTCGATGGTCGAGATCACGCAGCCCGATCCGCTTCAACGGACCGATCAGGCCTCGCACGATCTGATCGCTGCGGGCCATCGCGAAGGTCGAGAGCACCGCCAGCACCACGAAGGCGAACGAGACCGCATTCGCGGTTTCGGTCCCGATATGGTTGGCGGCGACGCCGGTCTGGATCACCACCAGCGAGAACTCGGAAATCTGCGCCAGATTGATCGCCGGCAGCAGGCTGGCGCGCAGGCCCTGCTTCATCAGATAGAGCGGCGTGAACGTCGTGACCAGGCGGCTCACCACCGTGAAGGCCGCGATAACCAGCGCGAGCCAGATCACCTGCAAGCCCGGGATCGGGATTGTCATGCCGAGCGCGACGAAGAACAGTGTGATGAAGAAATCCCTGAGCGTCGTGACCTTGGCGGTGACGTCGAGCGCGTAGGGAAAGGTCGAGATCGAGACGCCGGCGACCAGCGAGCCCATCTCGCGCGACAGATGCAGCCGCTCGGCGATCTCGCCGATCAGGAAGCACCAGGCGAGCGCACCGAGCAGCACGAGCTCGGGCCGGCGCGCGATCTGGTGGAACAGCCGCGGCAGCACGTAGCGGCTCAGCACCAGCGCGGTCGCGACCAGCACCGCAACGCGGGCGATCGACAACAGCACGACGCCGATCTGCAGATTGTCCAGGCTCGGCTGCACCGCCAGGAACAGAATCGCAAAGATGTCCTGCAGCACCAGCACGCCGAGCGTGATGCGGCCCGGCAGCGTATCCAGCTCGCGTTTCTCGTAGAGCACTTTGACGATGATGACGGTCGACGACAGCGCGCAGGCGACGCAGAGATAGACCGCATCGAACTTGCCGCCGCCGATCGCAAGGCCGATCCCGGCAAAGAACGCCACGCCGATCAGGCAGCCGCCGATCAGCTCGCCGGCGCCGGCGAACAGGATGACCTTGCCGGCACGGATGATCTTCTTGAGGTCGATTTCCAGCCCGATCATGAACAGCATGAAGATCAGGCCGAGCTCGGAGATGACGCTGATCGACTCCTGGGACTTGACCCAGCCCATGCCGAATGGACCAATGAAAAAGCCGGCGATAAGGTACGCCAGTATCAGCGGTTGCCGGGAGAAATGGGCCAACAGCCCAATCCCCCAGGCAAACAGGATACAGAGCGTGATATCGCGAATAAGTTCATGCATGCGTCAAAGACTTCCTGTTGCCGCAACCTAGAGGGCCGGGCGTGAGGATCAACCGAGCAATGTGTCACATCCGCGCAGGCGGCATTTTTCTGGCAGTTCTGCTCTGCCTGCTCACCGTGCGCATGACGGAGGCGCTAGCACAATCCTCCGGAAGTATTGAACAAAATTTTGCGAACTCGCTGACCGCGGTGCCATCGGAAGGCCTCACGGCATCCGGTGCATTCTACGTGCCGGTGTATTCCAGCGTGTCGATGAGCCAGGGCAAGCTCAGGGCCGATTTCTCGGTGACGCTGAGCGTGCACAACGCCTCCGAGACGAGGCCGCTGGTGCTGAAGCGGATCGCCTATTTCGACACATCAGGCAAGATGGTGGAGAGCTACCTCAAATCGCCGGTCGCGCTAAAACCGTTTGCGACCGTTGAGGTTTCGATCGCCACAACCGATACCCGCGGCGGCACTGGCGCGAATTTCGTGGTCGACTGGGCGGCCGCCGGCGAGATCGCGGAACCTGCGGTCGAGGCGTTGATGGTCGGCAGCGTCGGCGCCGGGCACTATGCCTTCATCAGCCAGGGCCGCCCGATCAGGCTGACCGGCAAGAACTGATTTCACAGGGGGCTCCTCCCACGGGCCTTCTCAACGACAACAACACGGAGCGAAACGTCCATGTCCACCTCAGCCCAGTTCGACTTTGCACCGCTGCTTCCGGCCGGCCTGCCTGCGCCGGCCGCGCGCTGGACCGGGCTCGCCAAATACAGCTTCGTCGGCGGCAACAACGACCCCGAGCAGGTCCCGGTCGACGGGCTGCTGGAGGCGATCAATGCCGTGCTGAAGCGCGAGGGCAGGAATCTCGCGACCTACAACCTCGCGCACGGGCCGCAGGGCTATCTGCCATTGCGCCAGTTCCTCACCGAGAAGCTGAAGCGCGATGCCGGGATTGCCTGCACGGCGGACGAGATCATGATCGTCTCCGGCTCGCTGCAGGCGCTTGACCTCGTCAATCACACCTTGCTCGCCAAGGGCGACACGGTGCTGATCGAGCAGGAGACCTATCAGGGCTCGCTGAACCGCCTGACGCGGCTCGGCGTCAACGCGGTCGGCATTCCCCTTGATGGCGACGGCATAAGGATCGATGCGCTGGCCGCAGCGCTCGCCGACCACAAGCGGCGCGGTATCACGCCGAAATACATTTACACCATCCCGACCGTGCAGAACCCGACCGGCTCGATCCTCCCCGAAAGCCGCCGCGCCGAGATGCTGAAGCTGTCGAAGGAATACGGCGTGCCGATCTTCGAGGACGATTGCTATGCCGATCTGATCTGGAACGGCGAACGGCCGCCCGCGATCTATGCGATGAGCAAGCATGGCGGCGTGATCCATATCGGCTCGTTCTCGAAGTCGATCGCGCCGGCGCTGCGGGTCGGCTTCATCGTCGCACCCTGGGAGATCATGTCGCGGATGCTGCCGCTGAAGACCGACGCCGGCTCCGGCGCGCTGGAGCAGATGGTGCTCTCGGAATATTGCGCGCCGCATTTTGCGACCCACGTGCCGCGGCTGACCCGTGGCCTGCGCGCCAAGCTCGACACGCTGATGGAGGCGCTGAACGAGCAGTTCGGCACATCGGCCGAATTCGAGGCGCCGAAGGGCGGCATCTTCCTCTGGGTCAAGCTGCCCGATCATGTCGACACCATGAAGCTCTATCAGGCGGCGCTTGCCGCCGGAGTCTCGATCAATCCGGGACCGGAATGGTCGACCAGCAAGGCGCATTCCGGCAGCCGGCTCCGCCTCTGCTTCGCCAGCCCGTCGCACGAGCAGATCCGCGAAGGCGTCGCGGTGCTCGCCGAAGTGTGCCGCAAGGAGTTCGGCGTGCCCGCGCGCAGCAGCAATGTGGAGAAGCGCGGCTAGCGATCGTTTCGCCGAGAGATGGATTGCTTCGTCGCTTCGCTCCTCGCAATGACGGCTGGTTATGTCGTCATTGCGAGCGGAGCGAAGCAATCCATCCTTCCGTTTGCGCCTACCTCACCGAAAACGGCGCCTGATAGGGCCGGCCGAACGGCACGCCGTTGACCACGGTCTGCACCGGCTTCAGCTGCAGATTGCCGTCGCGCTTGTTGTTGCGAGTGTCGACGAAGGTGACCGGGCCTTCGATGAGATCCATGATCGCGACGTCGCCGGGCGCGCCGCGCTGCAGCGTGCCGATCTTCGGGGTGCGGTTGATGATCCGCGCCGGCACCGAGGTCGCCATCGCCACCACCTGATCCAGCGAGGAGCCCATCGCCAGGAACTTGCTCATCACATTGGGCAGGAACGGGATGCCGGGCGAATTGCCGGAGAAGACGTGGATATCGGAGGAGATCGTATCGGGCGTGCAGCCGGCGGGGATCGCGATCTCGGCCACCGTGAAATCGAAGCTGCCGCCGCCATGGCCGACATCGAACAGCACGCCGCGCTGCTTGGCCGCAAGCGCCGCCGGCAGCAGCTTGCCGTCCTGCACGATATTGGTGAAGGCGCCGGACATGTTCGGCGCGCCGGAATAGGCATGGGTGAGGATATCGCCCGGCCGCAGCAGGTCGAGGATGTCGGACATCAACTCCCTGGTCTCGACGCCGCCGATATGCACCATCATCCGCGCCGGCCAGCCGCACATCTCGCAAGCCTGGATGCCGCGCTTCAGCGGCTCGATGCCATGCTTGAAGATGACGTTCTCCGACATCCGTACCTTGACCCCGATCAGGAAGTCAGGGTTCTCGGCAAGCGCCATCGCGCAGGCTTCGACCTGGGCGTTGTCGATGTTGTAGAGCTCGGCGACCGGGAACGCCGACAGGCCGTTGTTGGCGATATGGAGGAAGGCGTAGATCCGGGTCCGCGACTGCGCCACGATGAAGCGCCGCAGCGCCGCGAGATTGTTGACGCCGGCATCGCCGGCCGAGACGACGGTCGTGGTGCCCTGGAATTGCACGAGCTCGTCGGCGGGAATGCCGATCGCCGATCCGTATGGGTAGACGTGGCAGTGCAGATCGACGAGGCCCGGCATCACGAGCTTGCCCGACGCGTCAATGGTCTTGCTGGCCCGCGCGGCAGGGATCTCGTCCTCGATCGCCTCGATCAGGCCCCAGCGGATGCCGATATCGCGCTTTCCGCGCAGCGACTGGCTGGGATCGATCACGTCGCCGCTCTTGATCACGAGATCGAACTTGTCGTCCGGCCCTATCGCCGCCGCGGCCGGCCCTGCGATGACCGCAGCAGCGGCCGATCCCGTACCCTTCAAAAAGTCCCGGCGTGAAAATTTGCTCACAACGTCCCCCCGAACATTGATTTTATGGCGCAATGATGCGTCGGACGCAGTGGTTAGGCAAGACCACCGAAAGACACGGTCACGCTCACGCATCGGTTGTGCAGCGAACGCAAGGCGAGCATTGTGGTGGGACGTTTGCTGAACAGGTGTTCAGGAAACTCCCCCGGTTCCGCAGGAACGTTTCGATGCCTGCACGGTTGCCTCCTCGCATCATTTGAGGAGGATGAGATGAAAAAGATTGGTTTTGTTCTTGCGGCGATTGGTACGCTTGCAGTGGCCGTTCCGTCGATCGCGAGCGCCGAGACCGTCGTGATCAAGCGCGGCCATCACCACTGGGATCGTGGCTGGGGCGCACGCGCCGAGATGCGCCATGACCGTGGCTGGCATCGCGGCTGGCATCATGACCATGACCGCGCGATGGTGATCAGGCGGGATCGCTACTAAGCGCCGGCACATACGAAAGACCGAACAACGGAAAATGGCTCCTCGCGGAGCCATTTTCTCGTTCTCCGTCCTGATCAGGTGCTCGCAGGACTCAGTCCCACGCCGGAGCAAAACCCGGATTGACGCAGCGCATGTCCTTGCGCAGCGCAGCGATCGCCTTGCGGTCGTCGTCGTCGAGCCTGACCTTCAGCGCGTCGAGATTGGCCTTCTGGCTTTCGGCACGCGAGGCCTTCGGTATGGCCGCAACGCCATCCTGGCCGAGCAGCCATTTCAGCGCCACTTGCGCTGCGGTCGCGCCATGCTTGCTGCCGATTTTCGCCAGCGTCTCGTCGGTCGCGAAACGGCCCTGAGCCAGCGGGCAATAGGCCACCAGCGGGATAGATTTCGCCGCGAGATATTTCCGCACCGGCGTCTGGTCCAGCATGGCGTGATATTCGATCTGGTTGCAGGCGATCGGCGCCTTGATGTCCTCGACCACGGTCTTGAGCAGCGCGGTGGTGAAATTCGCGACGCCGATTGCGCGGGTGCGGCCTTCCTCCTTCAGCTTCATCAACGTCTCGAACACGGCAGGCAGCTTCATATTCCGCGATGGCCAGTGCACCAGATAGAGGTCGACGTGATCGAGCCGCAGCTTGTTCAGGCTGGCGTCGAACGCGTTCCGGATCGCATCCGGCGCCAAATTCTCGTGCCAGACCTTGGTGGTCACATGCAGGTTCTTGCGCGCGACCTTCGAGTCGGCGATCGCCGCCCCGATCGCCTCCTCATTGCCGTACATCTCGGCGGTGTCGATATGGCGGTAACCGAGCCCGAGCGCGCTCTCGACCGCCGCGCGGCAGGCATCGCCCTGCATGCGGAAGGTGCCGAGCCCGAGCTGCGGCAGGCTGATGCCCTGTGTCTGCAGATTGTCCATGGATAGCTCCTGACGCGTGGGACGCCGATGTCATCGACGACGTCACGCCAGCAAATCGTCTGGTGGGAATGAAATTGGCAGAACTGCCAACGCGCAGTCTGCCCGCAAACCGGACTTTCGGGCAAGGCGCTGGCAATCAAGATGTCGCGACGAGTCCTGGTTTGACGCGTTTTTTTTCACGCGAACCGGAACTCCACTTCGCTCGAAAACGCTATGGCCTAGATATGTTCCGCCATGATCTGGCCGGGCCGCGCATCCGGCCGCGGCTCGATGTCGACCGACCAGAGATCGTGGTTGTCGACGTCCTTCAGCGTCACCATCATCACGCCGGTCTTGCCGTCGATGTCGACGCGGCCGAAGAATTGCAGGCCGAAACACGGCGCGAGATTGTCGCCCTGCTCGGCTGAGCAGCCCTTCTGGTACATCGCCTTCGGGCCAAAGGTGTTGTCGAGCTCGCCCGGCGACCAGGTGCCGGCGTGCAGCGGGCCGGAGACGAATTCCCAGAACGGCTCGAACTCCTGGAACACCGCGCGGTTCGGATCATAATGATGCGCGGCGGTGTAGTGCATGTCGGCGGTGAGCCACACCGTGTTGCGGATGCCGGCGCGCTTCATGAAGGACAGCAAATCGGCGATCTCGTGCTCGCGCCGTTCCGGCGGGCCGTCGCCTAGCGCGACCGCATCCAGGCTGACGAGGCCGATCGGCAGATCCGCGGCGATCACCTTCCAGACCGCATCCGACGCCACCAGCTCCCGCTTCAGCCAGGCAAGCTGGCTCTCGCCAAGGATGAACGCCTGGTCCGGATCACCCTGCTTGTTCCAGCTGGAATCGCGATAGGAGCGCATGTCGATGACGAAGACGTCGAGCAGCGGCCCGTAGGGCATCTTGCGATAGACCCGGCCGTCGCGCTCCGGCATCAGCCGCATCGGCATGAATTCGTGGAAGGCGCGGCGCGCCCGCGCTACCAGGTGCGAGGTGCCGTCCGTATCGTAGCCGGTCGCGTCGGCGGTGCCGAGCGGCGACCAGTCATCGGCCACCTCGTGGTCGTCCCACTGCGCGAACATCGGGACCTCGGCATGGAAGGCGCGAAAATTCTCGTCGAGCCAGTTGTATTTGTAGTTGCCGCGAAACTGCTCAAGAGTCTGCGCGACGACGGATTTCTCCTCGGTGACGATGTTGCGCCAGACCTCGCCGTTCGGCAGCGTCTGCTCCGACGGCACCGTGCAATCCGCATAGATGTGATCGCCGGAATGGATGAAGAAATCCGGCCGCTCGTTCAGCATGGTGCGATAGCTGCGCAAGCCACCGCGCGCGGGGTCGATGCCCCAACCCTGCCCGACCACGTCGCCGGACCAGACGAACGAGACCGAGCGGCGGTCGGCCGGTGCGGTGCGGAAATGCCCAATGCGGCTTTCGCCGGCTACGCCGTCGCGGTCCTCGAAGCTGACGCGGTAGAACAGGTCCTGGCCCGGCGGCAGACCATCCAGCAGCAGTTTTGCGGTGAAGTCGCGCTCGGGCAGCGCATCGGCGAACGCGGTGCGCAGGATGGTGGTGAAGCTCTCGACCCCTGCGCATTCGATCTGCATCCGCGCGGCGCGATCTGCGCGCGCCCAGATCACAGCCGAGTCGCTGGCGACATCGCCGGACTGGATGCCCGCGATCGCGGGCCGATCCGCGGCACGGCTCAGATAGGGCCTTGCCAGCGTGCCCAATCCAGCCAGCGCCGCCGTCGATGCCGAGCGCACCAGAAGCTGACGCCTTGTGAGGCCTCGCCGCCTCGCGGAGATCGCTGTCGGCATCGAACAACCTTCGTCGAATCGCAACGAAGGTTTTGCCTGCGCCGTTTGACTCCGCCCTTACGGTTTCTTGACTCTGTGCCGACGGTTTTGCGACAGCGGGATGACCCGAGGGAGATGGAGATCTTAACGGTGTCGTCAGGCGCCATGCGCGCAAACGCCAAACCCGTTATCCTGAGGCGCGAGCGGAGCGAGCCTCGAAGGATGAATCGGCCCGGCTTCGAGAGCGTGGCCGATTCATCCTTCGAGACGCCCGCTTCGCGGCCTCCTCAGGATGACGGGTTTGGTATTGGTGCGACGCGCGCGCAAGCTGGCGTGAGATCGCCGAACCGCTTCACCGCTGCCAGTTGCAGATGCCGCCGGTGCGGCACGGCCAGGTCTGGATCCTGGTGTCGCGGGCTTCCGCATCGAGCGGGTTCGTGTGTCGCCGCGCCAGCTTGGCGCGGGCCGGAACCTGCGTCGCTGCGCGCTTCGGCTCACGCGGCGCCGTCACCTTGGCCGTCCGCGCCGCCTTCTGCGGCTCGACTTTCGGCTGATCGACCTGCGGCTCGACATTGGCGTGCTGATCCGGGCTGCGATCGGTCTTCGCCTCGACCGGAATCGGCGCGAACTGCGCCGGCGGGCCGAGCGGCTTCGGCGACAGCACGGCCTTGGAGAGGTCGAGGCTGAAGAACTCGCTTGGACGATAGTCGTCAGCAAACGCCACGCCACCCAACGCCAGGCACGCGGTGCAAACAGTTGCAACAAAAGCGCTTTTCAGGACCATCAACGGGCCTCCTGAAATCACTCGAACAGAACAGCCGTTATGTAGGGGCCCGGCCGCGCGAATCCAGCCGCGACCGCGGGCAGGGTTACCGGTCAACCAAGGCGGCCGTGGAAAGTTCCGCCGCCCACCCGCCTCAAGCCCCGTTCCAACGGGATCGGAACGGGGAAAACGCTCGAGCCTACTCCGCCGCCTGCGCCAGCGGCTGGCCGATTGCGCGCTCGAGCCGCGCGCATTCGGTGCGATAGCGGGCGACGTTGCCTTCCTTGATGTGGCCGTAGCCGCGCACGAGGTCTGCGGCCTTCGCCAGCGCCACCAGGCGCTGCAAATCCACCGGCTTGTTGCCGTCGAGGTGACGCAGGATCATCGCCGAGTAATCCACCGGCAGCGCGCGCTCCATCTTGCGCTCGGCGGTGTAGCCGAAGATATCGAACGCGGTGCCGCGCAGGCACTTCAGCCCCGCCAGCAGGCCGAACGCCTTGAAGATCCACGGCCCGAACTCGCGCTTCTGCAAGCGCCCGGTGACGGGATCGCGCTGCGCCAGCAGCGGCGGCGCCAGCATGACCTTCAAGCCGGAATTGTCCTCGAACTGCTCTCTCAAGGCCTTGCTGAACTCGCCGTCGGAATAGAGCCGCGCGACCTCGTATTCGTCCTTGTAGGCCATCAGCTTGAACAGGCCCTTTGCAAAGGCCTCGGTCAGATCCTGCGAGCCCGGCGTGGCGGCAGCCTCGGCAGACCGGACGCGCGCGACATCGTCGAGATAGCGCTTCGCATAGGCCGCGTCCTGATAATCGGTGAGGAATTTGGCGCGGAACGCGATCGCGTCATCCAACGTCTTCTTCGCCGGTGCCGCGCCTGCATTCTTGAAGCGCGCGGCGCTGATCACGCGCTGCAGATCGTGCGCGGCGAGCCGGCCCCACGAGAACGCGGTCTTGTTCATCTCGATCGCAGCGCCGTTGAGCTCGATCGCCTTCAGGATGGCTTCGAGCGACAGCGGGATCGCGCCGCGCTGGAATGCAAAGCCGAGCATGAAGGCGTTGGTGGCGATGCTGTCGCCCATCAGCGCGGTCGCAAGCCCGGTGGCATCGAGGATGTCGAGATCATCCGGTCTCACCGCGCCGTTCAGCGCGTCGCGCATCGAGCCGGCTTCAAAGTCGATATCGGGATCGATCACGAAGCTCGCGGTCGGCAGCAGGTCGGCGTTGACGACGGCGCGGGTGACGCCGCGCTCGGCGCGGCTCAGCGCCGGCACGCTGGTGGCAACGACGAGGTCGCAGCCGAGGATCAGATTGGCATTGCCAGGGGCGATGCGGACCGTGGTCAGCATGTCGGACGTGGGCGCGAGCCGGACATGGCTCATGACCGCGCCGTTCTTCTGCGACAGGCCCGTGAAGTCGAGCGTCGAGCAGGCGAGCCCCTCGACATGCGCGGCCATGCCGAGCAGCGCGCCGATGGTGATGACGCCGGTGCCGCCGATGCCGGTGATCAGGATGTTGTAGGGGCTGCTCAATGCGGCCGCAGCCGGCGTCGGCAAATCCGCGAACAGCGCCTTGGGATCGGCGGCAGTGCGGTCGGCCTTGCGCAGCTTGGGGTCCTGCACCATCACGAAGCTCGGGCAGAAGCCCTCGATGCAGGAGAAATCCTTGTTGCAGTTCGACTGGTCGATGCGGCGCTTGCGGCCGAGCTCGGTTTCCAGCGGCTGCACCGAGACGCAGTTCGACGCCACCGAGCAGTCGCCGCAGCCTTCACAGACGCGCTCATTGATGAAGACGCGCTTGGCCGGATCGGGAAACAGCCCACGCTTGCGGCGACGACGCTTCTCGGCGGCGCAGGTTTGGTCGTAGATCAGGACGGTGAGGCCCTCGATCTCGCGTAAGGTGCGCTGCACGGCATCGAGCTCGCGGCGATGGTGGATGGTGGCGCCGGACGGGAAGTAATTGGCGGGATATTTGTCCGGATCGTCGGAGACGATCGCAAGTTTCTTGGTGCCCTCGGCCCAAACCTGATGCGCGATCTGCGCCACAGTGAAGCCGCCTTCGGCGGGCTGGCCGCCGGTCATCGCGACCGCGTCGTTGTAGAGGATCTTATAGGTGATGTTGACGCCGGCCGCGGCCGCCGCGCGCAGCGCCAGCAAGCCGGAATGCGTGTAGGTGCCGTCGCCGAGATTCTGGAACACATGCTGTTCGCTGGTGAACGGCGCCTGCCCGATCCAGCTCACGCCCTCCGCACCCATATGCGAGATGGTCTGGGTGTTGCGGTTGGGCACCGACAGCGCCATGCCGTGACAGCCGATACCGGCCATGGCGCGGCTGCCCTCGGGAATCTTGGTCGACGAGTTGTGCGGGCAGCCCGAGCAGAAATACGGCGTGCGTTGCAGCTTTGCGGTGCCCGCGCCTTCGGCTGGGCGATCGAACGCCTCGAGCTTTGCCAGCCGCTGCTCCAGCAACGGGCTGTGGTGACCGAGCTTGCGCAGCCGCGCCACCACGGCGGCCGCCACCATGGTCGGCGTCAGCTCGCCCTCGCTCGGCAGCAGCGGCGCGCCGCTCTCGTCGCGCTTGCCAACCACCGAGGGACGCTTCGATGCGTCCATGTTGTAGAGGATACGGACCAGCTGATCCTCGATGAAGCCGCGCTTCTCCTCGACGACCAGCACGTCCTGCAAGCCTTCGGCGAAGTCGCGCGCGCCGCGCGCTTCCAGCGGCCAGGTCAGCGCCACCTTGTAGATGCGCAGACCCAGCGCCTGCGCGTCGGCATCGGTGATGCCGAGATCGGCGAGCGCCTGGCGCAGATCGAGATAGGCCTTGCCGGTCGCCATGATGCCGAGCCGCGCCGGCTTCGAATCCAGCACGATGCGGTCGAAGCGGTTGGCGCGGGCGAAGGCCGCGACCGCCTCCATCTTGGGCCCGTGCAACCTGCGCTCGGCATCGAGCGGCGGATCCGGCCAGCGGATCGAGAGCCCGCCGGGCGGCATCTCGAAATCGTCGGGCATGATGATCTTGATGCGATCGGGATCGCTGACGATCGAGGCCGAACTTTCGACCGTCTCGGAGATCGCCTTGAAGCCGACCCAGCAACCGGAATAGCGCGATAGCGCAAAGCCGAGGATGCCGAGGTCGAGATAATCCTGCAGCGTCGCCGGATTGACCACCGGCATCAGCGCCGAGGCGAACACCTGCTCGCTCTGATGCGCCAGGGTGGAGGACTGACAGCCATGGTCGTCGCCGGCGAGCGCAATCACGCCACCATTCGGCGAGGTGCCGGCGGAATTGGCGTGCTTGAGCGCGTCAAGCGAGCGGTCGACGCCGGGACCCTTGCCGTACCAGATCCCGAACACGCCATCGACCTTGGCCCCGGGGAACATGCCGACCTGCTGGCTGCCCCACACCGCGGTTGCCGCCAGGTCCTCGTTGAGGCCGGGAACGAAGGCGATGTCGTGCTCTTTCAGAAAGGATTTCGCCCGCCACAGCGCGTGGTCGTACATGCCGAGCGGCGAGCCTCGGTAACCGGAGATGAAACCCGCAGTGTTGAGCCCGTGCGCGCGGTCGCGTTCGCGCTGCAACATCGGCAATCGGACCAGAGCCTGGGTACCGGAGAGGAAGATTCGTTTCGTATCCAACCGGTACTTGTCGTCCAGTCCAACTTCCATCAACGCCATCAGTTTCAGGCTCCCCGCCGATCAGGTCACGCCGGTCCGAACCGGTCTCATTGTCTTGCCCATGATCATGCATCAGCATGCACTGATTTTGTTATGCATGAACAGCCCCGTTCCATGGCCGCAGAACATATCTCGTGTTGCGTATCCGAGGCTTGCCGAACCCCGGCATCTTTGGAACGGTGGCGCGCAAAGGGAGACCAAGGATGATTAAAGTCGAATCCGCGTTCACGACGGAAATCGTGGAGAACGGCAATTTGCTGGTGGGTCCCTGGCGCAGCCCGAAGCAGATGCTGCAGGCCCAGACCTACGACTCCCACGCCTCGATCCATGACGACGCAACCGCACAAAAACTCGGCTTCCGCGGCGGCACGATCGAGGGACCGACCCATTTCAGCCAGTTCGCGCCGCTGTGCGAGCGGATCTGGGGCCGGGCCTGGTTCATGATCGGGTGCCTGTCCGCGCACTACCGCAATCCGGTGTTCGAGGGCGAAGAGGTGCAGGCTCAGATCGAGAAGCCGAAGCCGGGCCAAACCGTTTGCTCGATCGGGATGATCAAGCGCGACGGCACCGAAATCCTGCGCGGCACCGCCTCGATCGACGGTGACGGCACCGAGACCGCGCTGAGCAACCGGCTCGGCGAATTGAAGCCGCTGGCCGATCCCGTGATCCTCGCCGACATCAAAGTCGGCATGAAGACGCCCCGGCAGGCGATCAAGATGGATTTCGACCAGAACATGGGCGATCTCTATCCGTTCTCGCTGGCCGACAAGCTCAAGGTGATCACCGAGCCTTCGGACTATTATTCGCTGGAGTACAATCCCTGGGGCCGCGCCATCATCCCGATGGAGATGCTGAGCGTGCTGTTCCAGTACCGCGCGCGCGAGGACCGGCTGCCGGTTCGCGGCCCGGCCGTCGGGCTGTTCGCCGATCAGGAGATCCGGCTTGTGCGCGGGCCGCTGTTCCCGGGAGAGACCTATTGGGTCGAGCGCGAGGTCGTCGCGCTCTCGGGCAGCAAGCGCACCGAGAGCATGTGGGTGCGCTCGACCGTGTTCGATGCCGACAACGCCGTGGTCGCGACCATGCTGCTCAATGGCGCCAGCATGAAGGACTCCTACGCCAACTACGAGCGTGAGCACAAAACGCTTTACGGCTGAAGCTACAGCCGCCCCCTTCCGCAAGCCGCCGAACCAAGGACAACAACAATGGCCCGCCTGCCCTATCTCGAAGCCGATCAGGTCGCCCCCGAATATCGCGACATGCTCAAGCGCAACACCAATTTGCACAAGCTGCTGGTGAATTCGCCCGACATGGCGTGCGCCTTCAACGGCATCGGCGGCTACATCCGTTTCAAGAGCAAGCTCGACCCGCGGCTGCGCGAGCTCGCGATCCTGCAGGTCGGCTGGCTCGAGAAGTCGGAATACGAGTTCACTCATCATGTGAAGATCGGCAAGGAGTTCGGCGTCACCGACGAGGACATCAAGGGCCTGATCGCCGAGACCGAGGGCAAGCCGTCGAAGCTCGAGCCGCTGGCGAAGGCGATCCTCAGGGGTGCCCGCGAGATGGTGCGCGAGCTTGCGATGTCGGAGGCGACCTTCGCCGAGATCAAGCGAGAGCTGTCCGACGAGCACATGACCGATCTGGTGCTGACGATCGCGTTCTACTGCGCCGTGGTGCGCGTGCTCGCCACCATGCAGATCGACAACGAACCAACCTACAAAGAGGTACTGCAGCAGTACCCGATCCCGGGAGTGAAGTGACATGCGCCTTAAAGATCGCGTCGCCATCGTCGTCGGCGCCGGCCAAAGCCCCGGCGAGGGCATCGGCAACGGCCGTGCCACCGCGCTGACCTTCGCCCGCGAAGGCGCCAAGGTGCTGTGCGTCGATCACAATCTGGCGTCGGCGCAGGAAACCGTCGACCTGATCGCGGCCAACGGCGGCACTTCGGTTGCCTTCAAGGCCGACGTCACCAAAAATGCCGACATCAAGACGATGGTGGCGGAAGCGCATAGCCGCTGGGGCAGTGTCGATATCCTGCACAACAATGTCGGCGTCAGCCTTTCCGGCGGCGATGCCGAGCTGCTCGACATCACCGAGGAGGCGTTCGACCGCTGCGTGGCGATCAACCTGAAGAGCTGCATCCTCGCTGCCAAGCACGTGATCCCGATCATGCGCCAGCAGCAGCGCGGTTCGATCATCAACATCTCGTCGATGGCCGCGATCACGACCTATCCATACGTCGCCTACAAGGCGACCAAGTCGGCGATGATCGCCTTCACCGAACAGCTCGCCTACCAGAATGCGCAATATGGCATTCGCGCCAACGTGATCCTGCCGGGGTTGATGAACACACCGATGGCGGTGGATACGCGCGCACGCGAATTCAAGAAGAGCCGCGCCGAGGTCGAGGCCGAGCGCGATAGCAAGGTGCCGCTGCGCCACAAGATGGGCACCGGCTGGGACGTCGCCAATGCCGCGCTGTTTCTCGCCTCGGATGAGGCGAATTTCGTCACCGGTGTGACGTTGCCGGTCGACGGCGGCGCCAGCGTGCGGCGCGGTTAACGGATGGCGATCAAACCGGTTAATCCTCGCGATTAACCTGTGTGACCACGTGCGGTTAATCACTGTGACGGCATCACGCGGCAATGTGCCGCAATGATTCGAAAAACTTGAAGTATTCCAATGACACGGCGATGTGACGGCGTCTCCACATAAATCGAAATCCTGACTCGTTGTGGTCGCACGAAATTCATCTGCGCTCTGTATCTCGCACGCCAAGAACTTCTGGAGTGCCTGGACCAATGAGCGAAGAATTCGAACTCAGACCCGATCAGTGGGATGCGCTGAAAGCGTTGCGGGCTCCCGCAGCGAACCCTTCACGGCTGAACCGGTTCGCCGTCGAGAGCCTGATCACGCTCGGTTATGTTGCGGTGCGTGGAGATTCGTTCGAACTGACCCCCGCGGGCCGCAAGGTGCTGGTCCGCGGTTCGTCACAATTGCTGCTCGATATCGCAGCCTGATCCTCTTCAAACTGACACGAGGCTTACACACACACACGCGGCATCATGCCGCGTGTGCTTTTCCGGGGATGGTCGCCTCGCCGTGCTGCGTTAGCGGCTTCATGCCGGTGACAGTACGCAGCAGCACATAGAACACCGGCGTCAGGAACAGGCCAAACACGGTGACGCCGATCATGCCGGAGAACACCGCGACGCCCATCGCGCGCCGCATCTCCGAGCCCGCGCCGGTCGACAGCACCAGCGGCAGCACGCCCATGATGAACGCCATCGACGTCATCAGGATCGGCCGCAGCCGCAGCCGGCTGGCCTCGATCGCTGCGCGGATCGGTGAGCGCCCGGCGAATTCGAGCTCGCGCGCGAATTCGACGATCAGGATGGCGTTCTTGGCCGACAATCCGACCAGCACGATCAGGCCGATCTGGGTGAAGACATTGTTGTCGCCCTTCGACAGCCAGACGCCGAACATCGCCGCCAACAGGCCCATCGGCACGATCATGATGATCGAGAGCGGCAGCGCCAGGCTCTCATAGAGCGCGGCGAGCACCAGGAACACCAACAGGATCGCGAGCGGAAACACCCAGATTCCGGAATTGCCGGCGATGAACTCCTGATAGGTCAGGTCGGTCCATTCGAAGGCAAAACCCGGCGGCAGCGTTTCGGCGGCGATCCGTGTTGCCGCCTCCTGCGCCTGGCCGGACGAAAAGCCGGGCGCCGCAGCGGCGTTGATGTCCGACGACAGGAAGCCGTTGTAGCGGATCGCGCGCTCCGGACCTGCACTCTGGCGGACCTTCAGCAAGGCCGACAGCGGCACCATGTCACCGGACGACGAGCGCACCTTCAACTGCCTGATGTCGTCGGCACGCGCGCGGAACGGCGCGTCCGCCTGCACATAGACCGAATAGGTGCGGCCGAATTTGTTGAAGTCGTTGACATAGTAGGAGCCCAGATAGATCTGCAGCGTGTTGAAGACCTCCGTGACCGGGACGCCGAGCTGCAACGCCTTGGTGCGGTCGATGTCGGCGAACAGCTGCGGCACGTTGACCTGGAAGCTCGAGAACGCACCGGCGATCTCCGGCGCCTTCTGGAGCGCGCCCATGAACGCCTTGGTGGCGTCGTTCAGCGCCTCATAGCCGAGACCGGCACGGTCCTCGATCTGCAGCTTGAAGCCGCCGATGGTGCCGAGGCCGTTGACCGGCGGCGGCGGGAACATGGCGATGAAGGCATCCTGGATGCCGGCATATTTCTTGTTGAGCGCGGCCGCGATCGCCGGGCCGCTCAGCGACGGATCCTTGCGCTCGTCGAACGGCTTCAGGGTCGAGAACACGATGCCGGCGTTGGACGAGTTGGTGAAGCCGGAGATTGACAGGCCGGGAAACGCCACCGAGCTTTCGACACCGGGCTGGGTCAGCGCGATGTCGCTCATCTTGCGGATCACTTCCTCGGTGCGGTCGAGCGTGGCGCCGTCGGGCAGCCGCGCAAAGCCGACCAGATACTGCTTGTCCTGGCCCGGCACGAAGCCGCTCGGCACCTGCTTGAACAGCACACCGGTCAGGCCGATCAGCACCACATAGAGGCCGATCACCACGGCCTTGCCGTAGATCACCTTGGTGACGGTACGGCCGTAGTTCTCGGACGACTTGGTGAAGACCTTGTTGAAGCCGCGGAAGAACCAGCCCAGCGACTTTTCCATACCCCTCGTCAGCCAATCCTTCGGCTCGTCATGCCCCTTCAGCAGCAGCGCCGACAGCGCCGGCGACAGCGTCAGCGAGTTGATCGCCGAGATCACGGTCGAGATCGCAATCGTCAGCGCGAACTGCTTGTAGAACTGTCCAGTGAGGCCGGAGATGAAGGCGAGCGGCACGAACACCGCGATCAAGACAAGCGCGATCGCGATGATCGGCCCGGAGACCTCGCGCATCGCCTGGTTGGTGGCATCGCGCGGCGACAGGCCGGATTCGATGTTGCGCTCGACGTTCTCGACCACGACGATGGCGTCGTCGACCACGATGCCGATCGCCAGCACCAGGCCGAACAGGCTGAGCGCGTTGATCGAGAAGCCGAACACATGCATCACCGCGAAGGTGCCGACGATCGACACCGGAACCGCGATCAGCGGAATGATCGAGGCGCGCCAGGTCTGCAGGAACAGGATCACGACCAGCACGACGAGCGCGATGGCCTCGAGCAGCGTGTGGATGACGGCCTCGATCGACGACCGCACGAACTGCGTCGGATCGTAGACGATCTGGTACGACACGCCTTCCGGCATGTTCTTCTTGATCTCGGCCATGGTCGCACGGACGTGGTCGGAGATCTCCAGCGCGTTCGAACCCGGCGCCTGGAAGATCGGGATCGCGACCGCCTGCTTGTTGTCGAGCAGCGAGCGCAGGCCGTATTCGGAAGCGCCGAGCTCGATCCGCGCGACGTCGCGCAGCCGCACCACCTCGCCGGCCGAGCCGGTCTTCACCACGATGTCGCCGAACTGTTCCTCGGTCGACAACCGTCCCTCGGCGTTGACGGAGAGCTGGAGGTCGAGGCCCTTGACGCTGGGCGAGGAGCCGACCACGCCGGCCGCGGCCTCGACGTTCTGGGCCTGGATCGCGCGCACCACGTCGCTTGCGGTCAATTTATGCTCGGCGGCCTTCTGCGGATCGACCCAGACCCGCATCGAATAGTCGCCGGCGCCATAGAGCTGGACGTCGCCGACGCCGTCGATCCGCGCCAGCCGGTCCTTGACGTTGAGCACTGCGTAGTTGCGCAGATACGTCATGTCGTAGCGGTTGTTCGGCGACAGCAGATGCACGACCATGGTAAGGTCGGGCGAGCTCTTCTTGGTGATGATGCCGAGCTGGCGCACCACGGCCGGCAGGCGCGGCTCAGCCTGCTGCACGCGGTTCTGCACCAGCTGGGTCGCCTTGTCGGGGTCGGTGCCGAGCCGGAACGTCACCGTCAGCGTCATCGCGCCGTCGGTGGTCGCCTGGCTCGACATGTAGAGCATGCCCTCGACGCCGTTGATCTGCTCCTCGATCGGGGTCGCGACCGTCTCGGCGATCACCTTCGGATTGGCGCCGGGATAGGTCGCGCGTACCACGACCGACGGCGGCACCACGTCGGGGTATTCCGAGATCGGCATCGCCACCAGCGAGATCAGGCCGGCCAGGAAGATCAGGATCGATAGCACGCCGGCGAAGATCGGCCGGTCGATAAAGAATTTTGAGAGATTCATGGCTCCGCCCCCGCATGCAGCGACTAGCGCTGCACGACGTGCTGGTTGGTTTCAGTGGATGCCTGCCGCATGCCGCGCGCGCCCATCTCGGCTACTTCCATCTTCAGAAGAGCGCCGGGACGCACGCGCTGCAGGCCGTTGACGACGATGCGGTCGCCGGATTTCAGGCCGTCGGTGACGATCCGCAGGCCATCGACCGCGCCGCCGAGCGTGACGGAGCGATAGACCGCGCGGCTGTCGTCCCCGACCAGCATGACGAACTTCTTGTCCTGGTCGGTGCCGACGGCGCGCTCGTCGATCAGCACCATCGTCTGCTGCTTGGGCTGGCCCATGCGCACGCGGGCGAACTGCCCCGGGATCAGCCGGCCGTCTTCGTTCTTGAACACGGCGCGGACCCGGATGGTGCCGCTCTGCCCGTTGACCTGGTTGTCGATCAGTTGGATGTGCCCCTTGGCGCTGAGGCCGCCCGACGTCACCATGTCGACTGGGATCTGATCGAGATTGCCGCGCTTGCCGGAGGCGTCCGCGATCGAGTTCAACGCGCGCAGCACGACCTCCTCGTCGGCATCGAAGCTCGCATAGATCGGATTGACCGAGACCAGCGAGGTCAGGACCGGCGACGAGGTGCCTGCCGCGACGAGATTGCCGACCGTGATCTCGATCCTGCCGACCCGGCCATCGACCGGTGCGCGGACCTCGGTGTAGTCGAGATTGAGCTTTGCCGTTTGCAACGCGGCTTCGGCGGCCTTGACGTTGGCGATCGCCTCGCGATTGGCGTTGTCACGCTGGTCGAAATCGCGCTTGGTGACGATGTTGTTGCCGACCAGCTGTGCGCCGCGCTCGACTTCACTCGTGGTGAAGACCACGCGGGCCTTGGCCGCCTCAAGCTGCGCCTGGGCCCGGTCGACCTCGGCCGCGTAAGGCGCGGGGTCGATCTTGAACAGGATGTCGCCGGACTTCACCAGCGCGCCCTCGGTGAAGTTGGTCGAAAGGATCGCGCCCGCCACCCGCGGCCGCAACTGGACGCGGTCGACGGCTTCGAGCCGGCCCGAGAAGTCATCGAACAGGGTGGTCGGCCGCGGCTGGACCACGGCGACGGTCACCGGGACCGCCGGTTCGGGCGCGGCGGCGGCCGCGGTCGCCTGCGCAGCGTGGAAATAGTGGCCGGTCGCGATCGAACCGGCCACCGCGAGGGCGCCGAGGATCACGACGCCACCGACAACGCGTCGGAAACGGCCGGAACGCGGATTTTGGGTTGACGAGGGCATTCACGCGCTCCAGAGATTTGTAGTGTTCGCTACAAATGTGGAGCTGGACGCCGGTTCGCAAGATACTTATGTATCGAGCACTATGAATTTATTATCTCATTCGTGGGGAAATGGGAAGACACGGAAAAACATCACGTGCAACAATAGGATAAGCCAGAGATAAGCCGTCACAGAACCGGCACCCGGCTTACGGAGTAACTGAAAATGGGAATGGGACGCCCCCGCGCCTTCGACGCCGATGCCGCTTTGGACCGGGCCATGGACGTATTCTGGCGCCACGGTTACGAGGGGACCACGATCGCCCAGCTCACCGAGGCGATGAGCATCAATCCGCCCAGCCTCTACGCCGCCTTCGGCAGCAAAGAGGGCCTGCTGAAGGCCGCGCTCGACCGCTATTCCGAAAAGCGCGACGCCTGGATGGAAAAGGTTGTGGGCGCCTCGACTGCGCGAGAGGTGGCCGAACGATTCCTGATGGAGCACGCGGACGCCCAGACCGATCCCGCCAACCCGCCCGGTTGTCTGCTGGTCCAAGGCGGCCTTGCCTGCGGCACCGGCTCGGAAAACGTCCCATTCGAACTGGCGGCGCGCCGCACCCGCACCGAAGACCAGTTGCGCGAACGCTTTGTCCGCGCCAGGGCCGAACGCGACCTCGGCGAGAACGCCGATCCGGTCACGCTTGCTCGCTATCTCTCCGCGGTCACATCCGGCATGTGCGTGATGGCCTCCTCGGGCGCCGACCGCAACACGCTGCGCGAGATCGCGGCGGTGTCGCTGAAGGCGTTCGATGAGCAGGCGAAGGCCTGAGCGCTTCTTTCGTCACCACATGGTCTGGCGCGCGCGCTCCGGCCATTCGCGATCGTATTTCTCGCCGCCGACCGTGTGCTCGCTCATCTCGGCGAGGATCTGACCTGGCGTCGGCAGCGCCTTTGAATCGACCTGCTTGTCCGGATTCCAGAGGTCGGAACGCACAATCGCGCGGGCGCACTGGAAGTAGATCTCGTCCACATTCATCACGATCACCGTACGCGGCGCCTTGCCTTCCATCTTGAAGGAGGCGAGCAGCTCCGGCTCAGCCGAGACATAGGCGCGGCCATTGACGCGCAGCGTGCTGCCCGAGCCCGGAATCAGGAACAACAGCCCGACGCGAGGATCGCGAACGATATTGCGCAGCGAATCGCAGCGATTGTTGCCGCGGCGATCCGGCATCATCAGCGTTTTCGAATCATGGATGCGCACGAAGCCCGGCAGGTCGCCGCGCGGCGAGCAGTCGAGCCCCTCGGGCCCTGAGGTCGCAAGCGACACGAACGGCGACTTCTCGATGAGCACACGATAGAGCGGCGTCACGTGATCGGCGACCTTCACGGTCGACGCGTCATTCGGGAAGCCGTAGATCGCCTCAAGCTGCTCGATCGTGGAAATCACCGACATTCGTGCTGTTCTCCTTTGTGGCTGGTCGTCTCTTGCTACTCGTCCCAGCGCTCGCCCTTGATGATGCGGACAAGCTGTCGCGCGTGATAGTCGGCGGTGCCGGAATTGACGATGGTGAAATCGGGCGTCGACGCGCTTTCGTCGACGGTGCGGGCCAGCCGCTGCGCGAGCAGGCCGTCGCTGCTGCGTGCCCGCGCAGCCAGCCGCGCGGCCAGCACGTCCGGCGGCGCGGTGATCGAGACAACCACGGCGTTGGCATATTTGCGGCGTGCCGCCGCTATCACCTTGCGGGAGACGTTCGCGATCACGGTGCGCCCGGCGCGGATCTCATCGTTGATCGCCCGCGACAGCGCATAGCGATGGCCGTGCGCTTCCCAGTGCATGGCGTAGTCGCCGGCGGCGACCGCACGCTGGAAGGTCTCTGCGCTGATCTCCTCGTTGTCTTCCGACGCCGAGGCCTGGCGGGTGATCAGACGACGGGGAAACACGACATCACGGTCATCTGCGCAGGCGGCCTTCGCCAGTCCCAGCAGCGTGTCCTTGCCGGCGCCGCTCGGGCCGACCACCAGGATCAACCGGCCAGGACCGATCGTGCTGGCGTGCTGCGCGGCGACGGCAGGAACCTCGCTCATGCGACCCTGGCTCCTTCCCGCCAGACGCTGCGCACGACAGGCAGATCGCGCGCGACGTGGACGCGGATCAGATCGGCGCGCCTGCCGACCGCGATCTCGCCGCGATCGGACAGGCCAACCGCCTCGGCCGGCGTCTTGGTCACGGTACGCACGGCGGAGGCAAGATCGATCGCCGGCACATGCCGCGGCAGTTGCAGCGCCGCCATCAAGAGGCTCGACGGGATGTAGTCCGACGACAGAATATCGAGCATGCCCTCATTGGCGAGATCGACGGCGGCGATGTTGCCGGAGTGCGAGCCGCCGCGCACCACGTTCGGCGCGCCCATCAGGATGTCGATGCCGGCGGCGTGCAGACCGCGCGCCGCTTCCATCGTGGTCGGGAATTCCGCGACCGCGACCTTGTCGTTGACGGCGTCGACCACGTTCTCATCCGTGGTGTCGTCGTGGCTCGCGAGCGGAATCTTGTACTGATGCGCCAGCGCGACGATCGCGCGAGTGTTGGCCACGGCATATTCCTTCTGATAGGCGAAGCGCCGGGCGAACAGCACGTCGAGCTGGGCATCGGTCATGCCGCCGCCCTTGCCGCGGTAGTAATCGCGCAGCTTGACCTCGTCGCGGAACTGGCGCTGGCCCGGTGTATGATCCATTAGCGACATCAGCCGCACGTCCGGCCGGTCGATCAGCTCCTTGGCCTCGGCGACGACATCCGGCATCGGCACTTCGCAGCGCAGATGCAGGAAGTGGTCAGCGCGCAGCAGATTCTCCTCGCGCGCGGCCGAGATCGCCGCCGCCAGCACGCCGGCGCGGCCGTCGACATCCTCGGCGCCGTCCTCGCGCCAGACCCGCAGCGAATCCAGCACGGTGGTAATGCCCGAGGTCGCGAGCTGCCCGTCATACGAGATCACGGCAGCGACCGGGTTCCAGAACACTTTTGGCCGCGGCACGTAGTGCATCTCGAGATGGTCTGTATGCAGCTCGATCAGCCCGGGCATCAGGAGATCGCCGCCGGCGTCCTCCGCTGCCTCGGGCGCCCTGCCCTCACCGAACTCGGCGATCTTGCCATCAGCGATCGCAACCCAGCCCTGCTCGATCACGCGATCGGCGAGGACCAGCCGGGCGTTGCCGATGATGGTGTCTTGCTTGGCGGTCATTTCAAACGGTCCTTCAGGCAGCAGCGGCGAACGAGGCCACGTCCACGATACGATCGGCAATCAGATGACGGATTTCGTCGTCATGGACAATCGCGACCATCGCGACGCCCTCGGTCTTTTTCTCCGCAATCAGCTCGACCACCACTGCGCGATTCGCTGCATCGAGCGAAGCGGTCGGCTCGTCCAGCAGCAGGATCGGCAGGTCCGAGATGAAGCCACGCGCGATGTTGACGCGCTGCTGCTCGCCGCCGGAGAAGGTCGAGGGCGGCAAGGTCCACAGCCGCTCCGGGATGTTGAGGCGACGCAGCAGTTTCCCGGCGCGTTCGCGAGCTTCCTCGCGCGCCACGCCGTTGGCGATCAACGGCTCGGCGACGACGTCGATCGTCGCCACCCGCGGCACCGCGCGCAGGAACTGGCTGACATAGCCGATCGTCGAGCGGCGGATGCTCAACACCTGGCGCGGCTCGGCGGTGGCGAGGTCAATCACCTTGCCGCGATGGCGGATGCCGATCCGGCCACTGTCGCAGCGATAGTTGCCGAAGATCATCTTCAGGATCGAGGATTTGCCGGCGCCCGACGGGCCCGCCAGCACCACGCATTCGCCGGGATCAGCGTGGAACGAGACGCCGCGCACCACGGGCAGCTCGACGCCGCCCTGCAGATGCATGGTGAAGGTCTTCTCGGCGTTGGCAAGTTCGATCATCGCGGTCATTGGCAAGCTCATGGCGGCAGTATCGAGGAAACGAGCAGCTGCGTATACGGCTCGCGGGGATCGTCCAACACCTGGTCGGTGAGACCGGTCTCGATGACGCGGCCGCCCTTCATCACCATCACGCGATGCGACAGCAGGCGCGCGACCGCGAGATCGTGGGTCACGACGATGGCGGCAAGGCCAAGCTCGCTGACGAGATTACGCATCAGGTCGAGCAGGCGCGCCTGCACCGAGACGTCGAGGCCGCCGGTCGGCTCGTCCATGAACACCAGCCGCGGCTCGGTGACGAGGTTGCGCGCGATCTGCAGCCGCTGCCGCATGCCGCCCGAATAGGTCTTCGGCGCATCGTCGATGCGGCCGACATCGATCTCGACCCGATCGAGCCAGGTCGACGCGGTGTCGCGGATCCGGCCGTAGTGATTCCAGCCGACCGCCATCAGCCGCTCGCCGACATTGGCGCCGGCCGAGACGCCCATGCGGAGGCCCTGCGCCGGGTCCTGGTGCACAAAACCCCAGTCGGTGCGGAACAGGAAGCGCCGCTCGGCTTCGCCGAGTTCGGCAAGATCGCGCAGCACGCCGTCGCGCATCCGGTAGGACACCTGTCCCGCGCTCGGCGCGAACTGCGCGGAGAGCAGTTGCAGCAGCGTCGACTTGCCCGAGCCGGACTCGCCGACGATCGCCAGCACCTCACCGGGATAGAGCGCGAAGGAGACATCGCGGCAGGCCGGGAGCCGGCCGTAATTCTTGGCAAGCCCCTCGGCCACCAGCAGCGGCTGATCGTTGTCGAGGCCGAAGAGCTCAGACATGCGCCTTCTCCTTGTGCGGCGCCGCGCTCTCGGTACCGTGATGGCCGGCGGCCTGGCGCTGCTCGCAGAAGTCGGTGTCGGAGCAGACGAACATCCGCCCGCCCTTGTCGTCGGTGACGATCTCGTCGAGATAGGAATTATCGGCGCCGCACAGCGCGCAGGGCGCGTCGAACCGGTAGCGCGTGAACGGATGATCCTCGAAATCCAGCGAGACCACGGTGGTATAGGGCGGGATCGCGTAGATGCGCTTCTCGCGGCCGGCGCCGAACAGCTGCAAGGCGGCACAATTGTCCATCTTCGGATTGTCGAATTTCGGCGTCGGCGACGGGTCCATCACGTAGCGGGCATTCACCTTCACCGGATAGGCGTAGGCGGTCGCGATGTGGCCGAAGCGCGCGATGTCCTCGTAGAGCTTGACGTGCATCAGGCCGTATTCGGCGAGCGCGTGCATGCGCCGCGTCTCGGTCTCGCGCGGCTCGAGGAAGCGGAGCGGCTCGGGGATCGGCACCTGATAGACCAGCACCTGGCCGGCGTGCAGCGACGCCTCGGGAATGCGGTGCCGGGTCTGGATCACGGTCGCGTCCGTCGTCGAGGTCGTGGTCGCGACGCCGGCGGTCTTGCCGAAGAATTTGCGGATCGAGATCGCGTTGGTGGTGTCGTCCGAGCCCTGGTCGATCACCTTCAGCACGTCGTCGGGACCGAGGATCGCCGCCGTCACCTGCACGCCGCCGGTGCCCCAGCCATAGGGCATGGGCATCTCGCGGCTCGCGAACGGCACCTGATAGCCGGGGATTGCAATCGCCTTCAGGATCGCGCGGCGGATCATCCGCTTGGTCTGCTCGTCGAGATAGGCGAAATTGTATGTCGGCGCGTTCATTCCGCGGCCTCCTGCATTTCCACGGCCTCGTTGGCTTCCGCGAACTCCTGCCGCAGCTTACGGAGCAGACCGAGCTCGGACTGGAAGTCGACGTAATGCGGCAGCTTGAGATGCTCGACGAAGCCGGTCGACTGGACATTGTCGGAGTGCGACATCACGAACTCCTCGTCCTGCGCCGGCGCCGCCGCCTCCTCGCCGAGCTCGCGTGCGCGCAGCGCGCGGTCGACCAGCGCCATCGACATGGTCTTGCGCTCGCTCTGGCCGAAGGCGAGGCCATAGCCGCGGGTGAAGCACGGCGCCTCGGTGGTCGAGCCCTTGAACTGGTTGACCATCTGGCACTCGGTCAGCTCGATTGAGCCGAGCGGCACTGCGAAGCCGACATCCTCGGCTGCGAATTCGACCTCGACCTCGCCAAAGCGGATCTCGCCGGCGAAGGGATGGTTGCGGCCGTAGCCGCGCTGCGTGGAGTAGCCGAGCGCCAGCAGGAAACCCTCGTCGCCGCGCGCCAGATTCTGCAGCCGCAGATCGCGATCGGCCGGGAAGTTCAGCGGCTCGCGCGTGAGGTCGCCGACCGGTGCATCGCTATCTGCTTGCGGCGACGATTCGATCAAGCCGTCGCGACCGAGGATGTCGGTGACCCGCGGCGTCGCCGCCTGCGAGGCTTCGGCGGTCGCCGGCTGCTCCGGCACAAAACCTTCCGCGAGCTGCGGATCGAGCAGGCGATGGGTGTAGTCGAAGGTCGGCCCCAGGATCTGGCCGCCCGGAACGTCCTTGAAGGTCGAGGAGATGCGCCGCCGCACCTGCATCTCGCCGGTGTTGACCGGTTCGGTGGCTCCGAAACGCGGCAGCGTGGCACGGAAGGCGCGAACCAAGAAGATCGCCTCGATCATGTCGCCGCGTGCCTGCTTGATCGCGAGCGCCGCAAGTTCGCGATCGTAGAGCGAGCCTTCGGTCATCACGCGGTCGACGCCGAGCGCGAGCTGCTCGGAGATCTGCGCCAGCGTCACCTCGGGCACATCGCGATCGCCGCGCCGCTCATGTGCCAGCAGCCGATGAGCGTTCTCGATGGCGCGCTCGCCTCCCTTGACGGCTACATACATCGCTCACACTCCGCTTGCGATCAGCCGCGTGGTGCGCGGGATCGCGACAATATTGTCGTCGTGGACCAGCACGACGTCGATGCCGCGCGGGAACAGCGCTTCATTGATCGACAGCCGCTGGAACAGGTCGCGCGGCTTGATCATCGCCTGTAACAGCGCGCTGCCGTCGATGCCGGGCCCCTTCAGCTCGAAGGCCGGGCCCTGGGTCAGGCTGTCGACCTGCAGGATCAGCGTGGTCGAGCGGTCAGGATATTCGTTGCTGCCGAACGCGAAATGCTCGAGCGCCGGCAGGTTCGCGGCGTCGCCGATCAGCGCAAAGCTTGCGATCGCGGAATCCACGACCACCGGCGCGCTGGCGTGAAACTTCAGCCAGCGCGCGACATCCGGCGTTGCCGACATCGCGGCATCGAGCCAGATCGGCGTGTCGTGATCGAACAGCGTCAGCGCGATCGCAGCCGAGCCGCGCATCATGCCGGCGGGCGTTCCGACATCAGCGGCGACGCGCTGCACGCTGCCCGGGCGCGCCATCGCATCCATCACGGAGCGAAACGTGGATTGTGCCGACAGCACCTTGTCGGCGAAGCCTGCGGGCATTTCGGCAATCGTCGTCATTGCATCACCCCTCACCGCGCACCATCGTATAGAAATCAACCCGCGTCGCCGCGGTCTCGGCGGCCTTGCGGGTGCGTTCGGCATTCATGGCGACACGCAGCGGCGCGATCACCTTCGCTTCGACCTCGGCGGACAGCTCCGCGGATTGCACCATGGCGTCGCACAGTGCGATCATTTGCGCCTTGTGCGCGTCGCGGCCGAGCGTGTAGCCGAAGCCGACCTCACCGGTCACAAGCCGCACCGCCGCGCGCGACACCGTCGCCTCGCCGAGATTGAATGGCGCACCGTCACCGCCGATCCGCCCGCGCATCATCACGAGGCCGTTCTCCGGCTCGCGCAGGTTCTCATGGCTGGGCACCGCGATCGCCGCCAGCCTGCCTGCGATGTCGGCCGCAGCGGAGTGCGCCAGCACCGTCATCGCGGCCTTGCGCTGGGCCTGTTTGCTGTCTGGTCCGGTCGAACTCATGGTCGGATTCATGGGCAACCTTGCTTGCATCAAGTTGTCTATGATAATAGACAACTTGATAGCCGAGCGCCATGACTGTTTCGTGACAAACCGAAGATTTCTGGTATCACCGCGCCATGAGCATGCAGGAAAGTTCTGGCGTCGCCTTGTGGCGGCAAGTCGCTGACGGCATCGAGCGCGGCATCGCCGACGGCCGCTTTGCTGCGGGCGAAAAGCTGCCCGGCGAGATGGAGATCGCCGAGACTTACCGGGTCAACCGCCACACGGTGCGGCGGGCGCTCGCCGCATTGGCGGAGCGCGGCCTGGTGCGCGCCGAGCGCGGCAGCGGCACCTATGTCGAAGCTCAGCGCCTTGCCTATCCGCTACGCTCACGCACGCGATTCTCCGAGATCGTCGGCGCCGGCGGCCACGAGCCGCGCGGCCAACTGATCGATGCAGGCAGCGACGTCGCCAATCGCGAGATCGCGCGCGAGCTCGGCCTGAAGATCGGTGCGCCGCTGATCCGGATCGAGGCGGTGCGGCTCGCCGACCGGACGCCGATCTGTGTTTCGACTACCTGGCTGTCGGCCGAGCGGTTTCCCGATGCCGGCAGCGTATTCGCCGATGTTCGCTCGATGACCAAGCTGCTCGGGCATTACGGCGTGAGGGACTACCGCCGCGCCTCGACCCGAATTACCGCGGCGATTGCCGATGCGACCGACGCTGCACGGCTCGATCTGCCGCTGGGGCGGCCGGTGCTGGTGGTCGACGCCACCGACGTCGACATGCTGGACCGCCCACTGGTGACCAAGCGCTCGCGCTTTGCCGCCGAGCGCGTCGAGTTTCTCGTCGAGAATAGCTGAGCGTGCCGCCACACTGACGGTGCACCGCTTTCGCACCAACTTCTCCCACAAGGGGAGAAGGATTAGCGTTCGGCAAGCTACACCACCGCCCGTTGCCCGATGATGGCAAAGCGCAGCTTGCTCGAGATGAAGTCGATCGCGGCGACCGCGATCAGGATCATCAGGATCAGGAACGACACCTTTTGCCATTCCAGCACGCGGATCTGCTCGGCGAGCTGTAGCCCGATGCCGCCGGCGCCGACGATGCCGATGATGGTGGCCGAACGGGTGTTCGACTCGATGAAGTAGAGCAGCTGGCCGGCGATCACCGGCAGCACCTGCGGCAGCAGGCCGAAGCGGATTTCATGCAGCGCGTTGCCGCCGGAGGCGCGGATGCCCTCGACCTGCTTGCGATCCGCCGCCTCGATCGCCTCCGAGAACAGCTTTCCGAACGCGCCGAAGTCGGAGACCATGATCGCCAGCACGCCGGCGAACGGGCCGAGGCCGACGACGTTGATCCAGACCAGCGCCCAGATCAGCGTATCGACGCCACGGATCGAATCCAAGAAGCGGCGCACCGGAAAGCGGATCAGGTTCGAGGGAATGACGTTGCGCGCCGCCAGCAGGCTGACCGGCAGCGCAAAGAGCGCCGCGAGCGTGGTGCCGAGCAGCGCGATCGACAGCGTCTCGCCGAGCGCCTGCATGTAGAGCGGGAAGGATGCGCCGGGATTCGGCGGGACCATCATCATGGTGATCCAGCCGAGTTGGCTCATCCCCGTGATCAGCCTCGTCGGCGAAAAATCGAGATCGACCACGCCGTAGACGAAGATCCCGACCGCCACAGCGATCATCGCCGGCAGCGCCAGCCGCGCCGACGCCGGGCGCTCGAATACGCCGGGATATTTCGCACGCAAGTCCGCGGTGTCCGGCTTCGGCAGCTGGCTCATCGCCGGGTCTCCTTGCCGAACAGCCGGCCACGCAACCAGCCGGTCGAGATGTCGATGATGAAGACGGTGACGATGACGGTGACGAGAATGGCGCTGACGTCGGAATAGTAGAACTTGCGGATCGCGACCACGAGCTCCTGCCCGATGCCGCCGGCGCCGACGAAGCCCATCACCGACGCCTCGCGGACGTTGATCTCGAAGCGCAGCAGCGCATAGCTGGCGTAGCCCGCCGAGACCTGCGGCAACACGGCAAAGCGCATGCAGGACAGCCAGCTCGCGCCGGTGGAACGGATGCCCTCGACCGGCTTCATGTCGGCATTCTCGACGATCTCGGCGAACAGCTTGCCTAGCGCCCCGGTGGTGTGGATCGCGATCGCCAGCACGCCGGCCATCGGCCCGAGGCCGAATGCGATCACGAAGATCAGCGCGAACACGATGCCCGGCACGGTGCGGGCGAATTCGAGCAGGCGACGGATGACAAAGCGCACCCACGGCCCCGGCGAGGTGTTCTGGGCGG
The DNA here is from genome assembly GCF_042258955.1 of Bradyrhizobium sp. ma5. NCBI lineage: Bacteria > Pseudomonadati > Pseudomonadota > Alphaproteobacteria > Hyphomicrobiales > Nitrobacteraceae > Bradyrhizobium > Bradyrhizobium sp. ma5. The sequence continues at coordinate 2,530,726 of NZ_CP170156.1, read as the reverse complement.
CGAAGAAATTCAGCGCAAACGCAAACACAGCACCAGTCAGCGTGCCGACATAGCTGATCAGGATCGTCTCGCCGAGCATCTTCAGCCATTTCTGCCAGCCCCAGAACCATTCGGGAAAATCGGTCCAGACCCGGGCGCCCGATTCGAGCGTCAGGATGCGGTCGAAATAGCTGACGAAGTTGCCGAAATAGGTGAACAGCGTGCGCAGGTTCACCTCCGCGCCGAACGCCGCGATCAGCAGCGCCGCGCAGAATATCGCCGTCGCCAGCGCGGCTTTCAGCCGTTTGCGCGCCACGGACCTGCGGTAGGCGTCTTCCAGCGTGGCCAGTTGCTGCGCCGGAAGAATGGATACGGCGGTCGCCATCGGCGCGTGCCAGTCCGGTTCGGAGTTGAGAGGAGAGAAGGCCGGGCGATCGAGCCCGGCCTTCGTGACGTCAGGCGATCAGCTCGCCTTCTTCTTGCGCAGATTGTCGACGAACTTGATCAGCTCGACGGTGCCATCCCAGTCCTTGGTGGTGGCGGGATGGAAGCCCTTCTTCTGGCCGTCGGAGAGACGCTCGAAAGCCGCCTTGTCCTTGGTCGGAGCGTCGAAGAAGGCCTTTGCGATCGCAGCCTTCAGGTCTTCCGGAAGATCGGCGTTGTAGGCGTACGGCCCGTTGATGATCGGCGCCGACTTGTGGATGATGCGGAAGTCGTCCTTCTTCATCGCCGAACCGTCGGCGTTCTTCAGCATGCCCTTGGTCAGCATTTGAGCGAGCGTAGAATCATCGTCGCTGGTCCACTGGTTGGCGGCCATGTCGACGGTGCCCTGCGCCAGCGCGAGGACCGCATTCTCGTGGCTGCCGGTGAACACGACCTTGCCGAAATAGGTGTCGGCGTCGGCGATGCCCATCTTGTCGAGCTCGAAGCGCGGCACGTTGTTGCCGGAGGTCGAGTTCGGATCGACCAGGCCGAGGTTCTTGCCCTTCAGATCGTCGACGCTCTTGTACGGGCTCGACGCCTTGACGAAGAATACAGAGTAATAGCCGGTCGAACCGTCAGCGTTGATGTCGTTGGCGAAGGCATCGGTCTTGACGCCGGTCAAGCGGGCCCGCGCGAACGAAGCCGAGCCGTAGCTGGCGATCTGGATGTTGCCGGCGCGCTGACCCTCGATAACGGCCGCGTAGTCGTTGGCAATGCGAAGCGTGACCTTCACGCCGAGTTCCTTCGACAGATAGGCCACGAACGGCGTCCAGCGCTCGGTCACGCCGGAGGCGTTCTCGGCCGGCACCACCGCGAAGGTGAGCTCGGGATATTTTGCTTTCCAGTCCTGCGCGAATGCCGAGCCCGTGAACGCCAGTGCGGCGGCGCCGGCCAGAATGATGCGACGAGTGAACATGACTACCCCTCTTTTGCAGTTATACCTGTTGGCCGGGCAAGACGCCCGGCCTCGCAGATTGGAAGATGCGCGCCGCTCAGGCTGCGGCAGCGGTGCCGAGCGCCGGAACGGTCGCGCCGTCCGGCGCGGGCATTGGCGCGCCGCCCATGACATCATTGGCCTCGAGGTCGTAGAGTTCGCGGGCGATATGGTCGGTCAGCGCTACGGGGGCGCCGTCGAACACCACGCGTCCTGCCGCCATGCCGATCAGGCGGTCGCAATAGGTCCGCGCCAGATCGAGCGAGTGCAGGTTGCAGAGCACCGTGATGCCGAAATGCTTGTTGATGCGCAGCAGCGCGTCCATCACGATCTTGGTGTTGCGCGGATCGAGCGAGGCGATCGGCTCGTCCGCAAGAATGATGTCGGGCTCCTGCACCAGCGCGCGAGCAATCGCGACTCGCTGCTGCTGGCCGCCGGACAGCTGGTCGGCGCGCTGCGCCGCGAGCTGGGCGATGTCGAACTGATCGAGCGCGGACAGCGCGAGCGCCCTGTCCTGCTCCGGCCAGACTTGCGCCAGCGAACGCCATGACGGGATCTGGGCAAGCCGGCCCATCAGCACATTGGTCAGCACGTCGAGACGGCCGACGAGATTGAACTGCTGGAAGATCATCGCCGAGCGCGCCCGCCACTGCCGCAGCGCCTTGCCGCGCAGCGCGGTGACATCGGTGCCTTCGAACAGGATACGGCCGGAGGTCGGATCGGCGAGACGGTTGATCATCCGCAGCAACGTCGACTTGCCGGCACCGGAGCGGCCGATCACGCCGACAAAGCTGCCCGGCGCGATCGAAAAGGATGCGTTATCGACTGCGGCTTTTGTGCCGAACCGGCACGTCAGACCTTCCACCACCAGCATGCAATGCTCCAACCGCGTCGTGTTGGGCCATCGCTATCCCCGGTGCTTGACAGTTATGTGACGTGGCGTTGCAGTGCGGCGATCGTCCACACCCCTCCCTTGTCGTCCGTTTGACGTCATCGCAGCGTCATGATGTTGTCATCAAGCATCCCGATGACGAGCGCGCATCTCCCCGGAAGCCAAAGATTTACAAGATTTGCGGAGGCCCCGATGGCCGGAAAAACACTCTCGGTTGTGCCGACGATGGACCCGACTGCGTCGGTGCGCGAGAGCAAGCTCGGCAAATATACCGAGGTCGGCGCACGCACGATCCTGCTTGAAGTCAGCATGGATGACTATTCCTACGTCGTGAACGACAGCCAGATCACCTACACCTCGATCGGCAAGTTCTGCTCGATCGCGGCAATGACCCGCATCAATCCCGGCAACCACCCGATGCATCGCGCGACGCAGGCACATTTCACCTACCGCGCCAGCGCCTATTTTCCCGACGAGAGCGACGACACCGATTTCTTCAACTGGCGACGTGCGCATCACGTGCATATCGGCCATGACGTCTGGATCGGTCATGGCGCGATCCTGCTGCCGGGCCGCAACGTCGGAACCGGCGCCGTGGTTGCCGCCGGCGCGATCGTGACCAAGGATGTGCCCGCCTACACCATCGTTGCCGGTAATCCGGCGCGTCCGGTCAAGCGGCGCTTCTCCGAGACAACAGCGGATCGCCTCACAGCGCTTGCGTGGTGGGATTGGGATCACGAAACACTTCGTCGTGTCCTGCCCGACTTCCGCAAGCTCGCGGTCGAGGAATTCCTCGACAAGTATGAGGCCGAGGCCGTATCCCAATCACAGAACAAGCAACGGAGCGCCGTAAGGTGACGGACATTTTCATTGAAGGCGGACGCACGCTGGTTGATCGTGCCTTGATCGAGACCTCGCTGCGGACCGCAGGCCGCGACATCGGCGCGCTCGACGCTGAACAAGGCCGCGCCGCGCTCCACATCAATGCCGGCGGCCTCTTGGTGCTGCCCGGCATCATCGATCTGCACGGCGACGCGTTCGAGCGGCAGATGATGCCGCGCCCCAGCGTCGATTTCCCGACCGACGTCGCGCTAATCGACAGCGACCGGCAGGCGATCGCCAACGGCATCACCACCGTGTTCCATGGTACGACCTGGTCGTGGGAGCCCGGTCTACGCAGCGCGGAGAATGCACGCAAGCTGCTCGATGCGATCGAGGCGCTGCGGCCGCAGCTCGCCGCCGATACCCGCTTCCATCTGCGCCACGAAACCCACAATCTCGAGGCCGAGGCCGAGATCATTCAATGGCTCAGCGAAGGCCGCATCGACCTGTTCGCCTTCAATGACCACAGCAACGTCAAGCCGAAGAAGCGCAACCAGCTCGCCGAACGCACCGGGCTCTCCATCGAAGCCGTCAACGACATGCTCGATCGGATCGTGGCGCGCCGTCCCGAGGTGCCGGCCTCGATCGCGCGGCTGTCTGCGGCTTCACGCGCGGCCAACATTCGCATGCTCTCGCATGACGACAACAGCCCGGCGATGCGCCAGGAGTTTCGCGCGCTCGGCGCCACGATCGCTGAATTCCCGGTCAACGAGGAGACCGCGCGCGATGCCGCCGCCGCCGGCGACTTCATCATATTCGGCGCGCCCAATGTGGTGCGCGGCGGCAGCCACACCGGCTGGACCAAGGCATCCGACATGATCGCACAGGGCCTCTGCTCGGTGCTGGCGTCGGACTACTATTATCCGGCACAACTGCTCGCCGCGTTCCGCCTCGCCGCCGATGGCATCCTGCCGCTCTCCAAAGCCTGGGACCTGATCTCGTCGGCGCCGGCACGCGCGGCAGGGCTTGCCGATCGCGGGGTGCTCGCTGCGGGCCGCCGCGCCGACATCATCGTCGTCGACGACAAGGTGCCGCTGCGGCCGCGCATCGTCGCCGTGATCGCAGCCGGACGGCTGGTGCATCTGGCGGATGCGAGCTGCCTCGTTCATTCGCTCGCACCGCGCAAGACGGTTGCGGCAGCATAGTCAGGACCTATTCTGCCGCCATGGCCAACACTCCGCGCTACGCGATCTATTTTGCGCCGTCACCCGACAGCGTCCTGCACCGCTTCGGTTCGACACTGCTCGGCTACGATGCCGTGTCAGGCGACGATTTGCGGTTTCCCGATGGCGTTGCGCCCGACTGGCGCGAGGTGACCGAGGACCCGCGCAAATACGGTTTTCATGCCACGCTGAAGGCGCCGACCGCGCTCGCCGATGGCAGGAGCGAGGCCGAGCTGCTTGACGCCTGCGCCGCGTTCGCCGGCCGCGCGCGGCGCATTCCGGTGATCGAACCTGTTGTCGATGCCATCAGCGGCTTCATCGCCGTGATTCCGGCGCGCCGCTCGGATAAGCTGCAACAGCTCGCCACCGATTGCGTCACCGAATTCGACGCGTTCCGTGCGCCGCTGATGCCGCAAGATCGCGCGCGGCGCAAGCCCGAACGGCTCACGGAGCGGCAGCGCGACTATCTCGACCGCTGGGGCTATCCTTACGTCATGGAGGAATTCCGCTTCCACATGACCCTGACCGGACGGCTGAGCGACGAGCGGCGCGGCCCGATCGTGGCGCGGCTGCGCGAGCGGTTCGCGGCGATCGGCCTCACAACACTCGCGATCGACCGCATCGCGCTGTTCAGGCAAGCCGACCCGGCATCGCGCTTCCGCATCATCGGCAGCTGGCCGTTGCAGGCTGATCGGGATTAGGCCCCCCACACCGGTGTCGTCCCGGCGAAAGCCGGGACCCATAACCACCGTCAGTAGTTGTTCAAGCGAGCTGCGGTCCCAGCATCGTGCCACAACCAACATTCGTGGTTATGGGTCCCGGCTTTCGCCGGGACGACGTGGGATAGATATCGCTATTCGTCCACCCGGGTTCGGGCGATGATCTCGGCGGCGCCCTTCGCGAGCAGCTCCATGCCGACGGCGCGGCCGAGTTCGCGCGGCCGGTCGGCCGGTCCGCGCCGCGTCACCTCGATGAAGCCGGCCCCGGCCTCGTCGAGCACGGAGGCACGCAGCGTCAGCTCGTTTCCAGCGAGCGTGGCGTGGCCGGCGATCGGCGAGTTGCAGTGGCCGTTCAGCACCCACAGCACCTCGCGCTCGGCCTCGGCGGCAAGCCGCGACTGCGCATTGTCGATACCAGCAAGCCGCGCCCGCGTCGCCCAATCGGTCTCGACGCATTCGACCGCGACGATGCCCTGGCCAACCGCCGGCAGCATCTCGTCGACGGAGAAATCATGCGCGATGCGCGCGGTCATGCCGATGCGCTCCAGGCCGGAACGCGCCATCACCAGCGCATCCGCCGGCCCCACCTCGCCGCCATCCGGCAGCCGCTGCTTGGCACCGCGATCGAGTTTTGCAATTCGCGTGTCGGCAGCGCCGCGGAAATGAATGACCGTCGCCTCCGGAAACAGCCTCCGCAGATAGGCGGCGCGGCGCACGGCGTTGGTGCCGATCATGAAGCCCTTGCCGCGCGCGGCGCGAAACGCATCCAGCGTCAGGCCTGGCCGCAGCACGAGGCTGTCATTGGCGGCATCGCGCGCCAGCATCGCCGCGAGGACGAGACCCGGCGTTTCCTCATTGCCCGGCACGTCCTTGAGCGAATGCATCGCCGCCTGTAGCGTGCCCGATCGCATGGCTTCGCGGATCTCGGCGACGAAGGCGCCGCCCTTGCCGCCGTGACGCAACAGCTTGCTGGTCTGGTCCTGGTCGCCGCGGGTCTCGAACTTGACGATGTCGACGGTAAGGTCCGGCGCCGAGGCGCGCAGCAGCCGCGCGACCTCGTCCGTCTGCGCCAGCGCCATCGCGCTCTTGCGCGTCCCTATCCGCAAAACCTGTCCCGACACGAAAGCTCCGCTGCGTGATCATCAACGGCTGGGGATTAGAACAAAAGGTCAGTCAAAACAATGGTTTTTGCCCTGGCTTGGCCGCGTTCAGGGGATCTCCTCAACAAGCGAGACACCGGCCTCGCACATCGCCGCGGTGGCAGAGGCAAGCGAGCCGCCGAGATCGATGGCACGGCAGCCCGACAGCACGACCGTGGTCTCCAAACCGAGCCGCCGCGCATCGAGCGCCGAATACTGCACACAAAAATCCGTCGCGAGCCCGGCCATCACGACGCGCCTGAGGCCACGCTCGCGCAGATAACCGGCGAGCCCGGTCGGGGTTATCCGGTCGTTCTCGAAGAACGCCGAATACGAGTCGATCGCGCCGCGGAACCCCTTGCGGACCACAAGCTCGGCCCGGTCGGTTACGAGCTCGGGATGAAACGCGGCGCCGGCCGTGCCCTGGATGCAATGATCCGGCCACAACATCTGCGGTCCATACGGCATGGTGATCGAAGAGAACGCCGTCGCGCCCGGATGCGAGGTCGCAAACGAGCTGTGGCCCGCCGGATGCCAGTCCTGGGTCAGCACGACATGGTCGAAGCGCGCCGCAAGCCGGTTGACCACCGGCACGACGGCAACGCCATCGGCGACCGCCAGCGCGCCGCCCGGGCAGAAATCGTTCTGCACGTCGATGATCAGCAAGAGGTCGTCGGGCCCGATCTTCATCACGTCCCGATCCGCAACGACGCGCGCAGCTTGCGCAGGCAGGCGATCACCGACAGCGCCGTGATGCGGCCGGTCTTCGGATTCTCCGAGGGGATGTTCTCGATCATCATCGAGAACCGCGCTGAATCGGAATCGACCTCGATGCGGTGGACGTTGCGCGTCACCGTCGGATCCGCCCAGATCTCGACCCTTGTGCGGTCGGGGCCGATGCCGGCGAGCGACAGCGCCACCGCGACGTTGAGATTGGCCGGAAAGCCCTTTGCGGCGTCGCGCGCGCTGCCCTCGAAGATGCGCAGCGGCTCGGTGATGCCCTCGATCTGGATGTTGTTCTCGACCAGATGCGGCGCGCCGACGAGGCCCGCGATCGGCTTTCGCGACACCAGCCTTGCCGAATGGATGGTTCCGACCGCGGCCGCGGTCACGGCATCGAGCCCGATCAGCGCGCCGGTCGGCACGATGATCTGGCCGCCATGCGCTTTGGCGAGGTCGACCAGGTCCTCATTCTGCAACAGCGCGCCGACGCTGAGCACGACCGCGGTCTTGCCGCGCTCGACCACCGGCGCCACGATCGAGCGCACCAGCCTGCTCGGCGCGCACTCGACCACGATGTCCGCGACGTCGGCAAGCTCATCGATCGGCACCAGCTTCGGCGCAGACTTGAGACCTTCGACCCAGCCGCGGTGCTTGTCCGGGCTGTTCGCCGACACCGCAACCAAGGTCAGCCCTTCGATGCCCTGATCGAGCGCCTTGACGACGTCGGTGCCGATCGCGCCGAGGCCGGCGACCGCAACACGCATCTTTGTCTTGCTGTCAGCCATCATTTCCCGCCGGCGAGCATCTTGACCAGGCGATAGAGGTACTCCTCGCCTTCGTAGAACGATTTGACGAGCACGCGCTCGTCCTTGCCGTGAGCCCGGTTGTCATCGACATCGGATCCCAGCCCGGAATGACCATAGGTCGGAATCCCGGCATTGCGCAGATAGCTGCCGTCGGTGGCGCCGGTGCTCATCACGGGGACGATTTCGGCATTCGGCCAGAACTCCTTCGACAGCTTCTCGACCGATCCCATGATCTCCTCGTTCAAGGGTGACGGCGGGCTCAACACGGCCTTGCCGGTCGGGGTCACCTCGATCTGCTTGTCGGCGAGCACGCGCTCGATCGTCGCCTGAACGCCTTCGACCGGCTCGCCGGGCAGGATCCGGCAGTTCACCTTGGCGGTTGCCAGCTGCGGCAGCGCATTGATGGCGTGGCCGCCCTCCAGCATGGTCGCGACACAGGTGGTGCGGAGCTGCGCGTTATAGCCGGGATTCTCCGACAATCGCGCCAGCGCCGCCGGGTCAGGCTGCGGCGCCAGGATCGCCTTGATATCGTCGGCATGCGACTTGTCGACCTCAGCGGTCTTGGTGAAGTAGATCCGCGTGGTCTCGTTGAGATTCATCGGGAAGTCGTATTTGGAGAGCCGCACCAGGCCTTCGGCGAGCCGATAGATCGCATTGTCCTTGCGCGGCAGCGAGCTATGGCCACCGCGGTCCTTCACGGTGAGCAGGTAGCCGATCGAGACCTTCTCGCTGGTCTGCACGCTGTTGCGGATCGCCTTGCCGTTCTTCAGGCCGACGCCACCGCCTTCGTTGAGCGCGAACTCGGCGTCGATCAGGTCGCGGTGGTTCTTGATCAGCCACTGCATGCCGAGACCGTTGGCATCGAGGATCTCTTCGTCGGTCTCGAGCGCGACGATGATGTCGCGGTCGGGCTTGTAGCCCTCCTTCTTGTAGCGGATCAGGTTGGTGATGAAGGCCGACGCCATGTATTTGTCGTCGCCCGAGCCGCGGCCATAGAAATAGCCGTCCTGCTCGGTGAGCTTGAACGGATCGACCGACCAGTCCTCGCGGTTGGCGGGAACGACGTCGATATGGGCGACCAAGAGGATCGGCTTGCGCGCGCCGGAGCCGTGCAGCCGCGCCACCAGATTGCCCTTGTGCGGGGCCGGCGAGAACACGTGCACGTCACTCTCGGGGAAGCCCGCCGCGCGCAGCCGCGCGCCCATCGCCTCCGCGGCCTTCTGGGTATCGCCGGTCGCAGTGGTCGTATTGATCTCAACCAGCTCCTGGTAGATGCCGCGGGCAAATTGCTGCTGCTCGGTCAGGCCCTGCGCGCCGGCGCCGGACGCAAGCAGGACCGGAGCGAACGCCACTGCGAGCTGCAGCGATCGAACCATGTTTCGGGCCTTGTGCGACATCGTGCTCTCCCAGAATTCCACCACCTGATTGGGGATGAATTCAGACAGGCGGCACGCGCTTTGGCAAGACGGCGAGCCCTTCAATTTCCGCGCGCATGCTCCGCGCTTTCGCGCACGCTATTTGGAGTCCTTATTTAGTGTCCTTGGCCGCAATCACCTCGATCTCGACCAGGAAGCCGGGGTTGGCGAGCGCGGCGACGCCGACCACCGAGCGCGCCGGCAGGTTCGGCTGGCTGCCGCCGAAGAACTGGGTGTAGCCCTCCATGAAGGCCTTGAAGTCCATCGGCGCAGCCGTGCTGTGCACCAGGAACACCTGCATCTTGACGACGTCGCCCATGCCAAGCCCCTGGCCCTCCAGAATGGCCTTGATGCGGTTGAGCACGCCGACAGTCTGGGTCTTGGTGTCGCCATAGGCCTGCGGGCTCGACGGATCGGCATCCTTGTTGGCGACCGGCGGCACCTGCCCGCTGACATAGACCGTCGTGGTGTTTCCGGTGACGGTCACGGCCTGCGCGATCGGGAAGGTCGAGTTGGGAATCGGATGCCTGACCACGTCAGCCGAGGCAGCGGTCGCCATCGCCGACAACGCGGCGCCCAACACGATACCGATGAATTTCATCGAACTCTCTCCAAAATGGTTAGCGGCGGGCGTCCTGGACGTCCTTGGTCGTCACCGCGTCCTGATAATTGTTGCCGAAGTGCGTCCGCAGATAATTCACAACGGCGGCGACCTGACCATCGGTCATCATGTCGCCGAACGCCGGCATGCCGCGGCGGCCGTTGATGACGAGGTAGATCGGATAGCTGCCGGCTTCGAGATTCTTGTTGCCGGCAAGCGCGGGATAGCTGCCGGCGCCGCTCGCCCCCATCGCATCCGGCATGTGGCAGCCCTGGCAGACATTGCGGAACAGCTCCTCGCCGGTCATCTCCACGAAACGGTAGCCTGACGAGAAGGTGCGCTTGGTCACCCCGCTGTCCTGCCCAAGGGCCGCGGTCGCCGACAGCAGTGCCAGCACCGCGATGACAGATTGTCCTGCCCGCACCATCATGTCTTCACCACGCGTTCGTGCAATCGGGTGATGGCGTCAAGGGCGGACAGGATTGCGCCCTCCTGCCAGGCCGGCAGCTGCGAAGCGTGCTCGCCCGCCAGCGCGATGCGGCCGTCGATCTGGCAGAGATTGCGGTAATGCTGCGCCCGCCCGGCTTCGGTCCATTCGCCGGCGCAGCCGAGCGTGAACGGCACCCGATGCCACGCCACCGCAACGCCGTTCTCGAACTCGCTTTTGTACTGCGGATGGATCTTGGCGCCGAACTCGACCGCGCTGGCGACCCGCTCGGCCGGCGTCATCGCCGTGAACTCGAAGGAATTGGCTCCCTCATACAGATAGGCGCCGAGCAGGACGCCGCGGCCGCCGCGGTTGAAGCCATAGTTCGGATAGCCGATATTCCGGATCGGCAGGTCGGTGTAGCTGATGCCGCCATAGATCGCCTCATCTTCTTCCCAGAACCGCCGCTTGAACTGCAGCCCGACCTTCACCGAGGCGGCGTAGGGCAGGGAATCGATCGCATTCTTCATCGGCCCGCCGACCTCGATCGACAGCTGGCTCAGGATCGGCAGCGGAATGGTGCAGATGCACCAGTCGGCGGTCGCCTGCTGCACCGCGGAGGGACTGGCGGTGTCGACAAAGCTCACGGTGACGCCCGAGCCGTTCTGCTGGATCTGCGTCACCTTGGCGTTATAGCGGATAAGATCGCCCACCTCGTGCGCGAACGCCTTGCCGATCATGTCCATGCCGCCGACCGGCTGGAACATGGTGGTCTGGAAATCATAGTGCGCAAAGCTCTGGACGTAGCGCCACATCCGCGAGCGCAGCAGTTCCTGGAGCGAGATCGGATCGCTCGGCAGCGGATCGCCCATCAAGCCGCCGCCGGGATCGCGCGCATAGCCGCGGACGTCGGCGGAGCGCAGATTGGCATTGTACTTGTAGTCGCGATCCAGCGCGCCCCAGTCGCGCAGCGCCTGCAGCAGGATCTCCTGGTCTTCCTTGCTGACGAACTCGTCGAGCCTGCCCTGCTGGCTGACTTTCGCGAGCAGCTCCGACACGCCGCCCTGGAAATCCGCCTTGATGCTGCGAAAGCGCTGCGGCTTGCCGTCGAATGCACGTGTCGCGTGCAGATAGGCATTGTGGTTGAGCTGGATGAAGGGTTCCAGCGTCACGTTGAGCCGGCGACAGTAATCGAGCAGCGCACGGTGATGATAGGGAATCCGCCACGGACCGGGATTGAGGTAGAGCCCCTGCTCGAACTGGCAGGTCTGCTTGAAGCCGCCGAGCTCGGTAAAACTGTCGCCACCGCGGATCGACCAGTTGCGGCCGCCGGCGCGGTTGTTGAATTCGAGGATCTGGACCTTGTAGCCGGCCTTGCGCAGTTCCAGCGCCGCCGTCATGCCGGCAAGCCCCGCACCGAGAATCAGCACCGAAGCGCCCTTCACGTCGCCGGTGAGCTTGAGCGGCCCCTTGTAGGCGGACTCGGATGCGAAGCCGAGGCTCGTCATCGCCTGATACATCGCCGAACTGCCGGCGATGGTCCCGATCAGCGCCAGCAAATCCCGCCGCCTGATCACAGATTCGTTCTGCACCCGCGTCCACCCAGCCGCTGATTTCGATGGCGAAGGGAAACGGTTGACGCGACCCGTGTCAAGGAACGGCGCACGATTCCACGCGGACCCACACGCGCTTTTGATGCGTCACGCAACCGATGCATCACACCACGCGCTCGCGATGCACGCGCCGGCAATCCATCTCGAAGTCGAGTCCGACCACCGGCGGCCGGTCGAAATGCCAGGTCAGGCCGTTGCGAAGCGCGCCACGGCGGCCGAGCTCGCTTTCGAGCACCGGATAGACATCGTGGACGGTATAGAGCTGCACCGCGGTAGTGTCGCGCCAGGAACCACCGAACGCGCTCATCCGGCGTTCCATCTCGCCAAGCACGAATATCGCCTTCGCCAGGATGCCGGCCGGGCTGGTATCGCCGAGCGCGACTGTATGATCGCGATAATTAGCCTTGCCCTCGACCGACTCGCCGCTGCCGGCCACGACGAAACTCGTCGGCGCATCCTTCGCCGCCGGCACCGTGTAGCAGAAGGCGTGGAAGCTCGGCTCGGTGGGCGGATCGAGCTTTGGACAGACATTGCTGCGCGCCACCGGATTGACGCCATCGCGCATCACGCCCCAGGCGATCAGCGTCTTGATGTAGATTTCGTTGAAGGCCTTGAACCCGTCCTCGGTGAACGGCGCCGGCGAGCGCAGCTCGCAGGCAGCGAATGCGGTCAGCGGACGGCCCGCGCCTCTGATGATATCCGCAATCCGCTCAAAACCCGCGCTCAAGGGTACCAGTTCGGAGAACCTCACGCGCTCGATGGCATAGCCGGGTAGCGCACCGACGCCGCAGGAATACTGACTGACGCCGGGCATGAAGCGGTAGCCGCCGTCGGGAGCCTCGATGGTGTTGGTCATGGTGCCTCTGCTGGATGATGGATGCGGTCGTCGCGATGACGGTTCGCGATGGAGGGTATGCGCGAACTGCTCGATTTCATCACAGCCGTCGTCCCGGCGAAAGCCAGAGTCGATATCGCGCCACATCCTCCGCTGTCGTCCCGGCGAAGGCGAGTGTGTGGCGCCGCCCGTGAGTCACGCATCCGCATTCTCGCGGCATGAGGCGCGCCCCGGAATGACGTATGGAATCGTATGGCGGGTTAGCCGAAGGTGTAACCCGCCGACGGCGTATCGCGAGAATGGTGGGTTACGCTTCGCTAACCCACCCTACGGACCACGTCTCGCGCCCTTAATGCGCCTTGGCGATGTAGGGGCAACCGCCTTCAGCGAGCGGACGGAAGGCCTGGTCGCCCGGCACCGTCGCGAGATATTCGTAGAGATCCCACTTGCCCTTGGACTCTTCCGGCTTCTTGATCCGCATCAGATACATGTCGTGCACCATGCGGCCGTCCTCGCGCACCACGCCGTTCTGGGCAAAGAAATCATTGACCGGGGTCTTGCGCATCTGCGCGATCACGGTTTCCGAATCCGCCGAGTTGGTGGCGGCGACCGCCTTGAAATAGTGTCGCAGCGCCGAGTTGACGCCGGCCTGGTAGGCCGTCGGCATCGCGCCGTGCCGCTTGAAGAACTCCTGGGCGAAGACGCGGGTCTCGGGCGTACGATCCCAATAGAAGGAATCGGTGAACAGCAGATCATGCGCATGCGCCAGGCCCAGCGCCGGCACATCGGTGAGCGTCACCTGCAACGCGACGAGTTGCATGCTGGCGCGGATGTTGAACTCGTCGGCCTGCGACACCGCGTTGCGGAAGTCGGAGCCGGCATTGGCTAGCGCCAGGATTTTTGCGCCGGACGACTGCGCCTGCAGCAGGAAGGACGAGAAATCGGCGGTGTCGAACGGATGGCGGACCGCGCCCAGCACCTTGCCGCCGGCCGACGTCACGGCCTTGCTGGCGTCGCGCTCCAGCGCCTGGCCGAACGCATAGTCGGCGGTGAGGAAGAACCAGGGCGTGCCGCCGCGCGCAACCACGGCCTTCGCCGTCGCGTTCGAGGACGCGTAAGTGTCGTAGGTCCACTGCACGCTGGTCGGCGAGCATTGCTTGCCGGTGAGATCGGATGAGCCGGAGCCCGAGATCAGGAACAGCTTCTTGCGTTCGCGCGTCACGGTCTGGATCGCGAGCGCCACCGCGGAATTGACGCCTTCGGCGATCACGTCGACACCCTTGTTGTCGATCCAGTTACGCACGATGCCGGTCGCGACGTCAGGCTTGTTCTGGTGATCCGCCGAGATGATCTCGATCTTGCGTCCGCCGACCGTGCCGCCGATTTCCTCCGCGGCCATTTGCGCCGCGATCACCGACCCAGGGCCGTTGCCATCGGAATATTGCCCGCTCATGTCGGTGATGATTCCGACCCGCAGGACGCCGTCCTCCGCGCGAGCAGCGCCGGCGGCAAAGGAGAGACACGCGGCGGCAATTGCGATCAGGACAGGCGAGCGTTTCGTGATGGACATTTCGTTCCCAAAGGTTCGGATGGTTCGGACGAACTCCTGAAGGAATCAGGGATCGCCGACAACCCCGTGGCCGGCATGGCGCTCTGCGATTCCGCGCACAAATTCCGGGTGGAGGAACGTGGCGCCGACACTCATGCGAACGCCGCGACGAGATTTCGCCGCGGCGTGCCTTGCAGTGCTGGATGGTTTCGAGATCGCCTCAGCGCCGCTCCCACAATTGTCTTGTCAGAACGCCGACCTTGCGCTCGATCGCCTCGGCCGCATCGAGACACATGTCCTCGCGATAGCGCGAGCCGACGATCTGGACGCCGACCGGTAACCCTTCATGCAGCCCGACCGGCACCACGGCCGCCGGCAGCCCCAGCACGTTCATCGACGAGATGAAGCGCAGGTCGTTCCAGAACAACTCCTTGACGCGCTGGTCGCCGCCGAGATCGGCATTGACCTCCGGCGTCTTGCGCACCGAGGTCGGCATCAGCACCAGCGGATATTGTTCGAGGAACACCATCCAGTTCCTGATGTGGCGAGACCGCTCGGCGATCGCCTTCATGTAGCCGGCCTGGTCGAGCGGGTTGGCCAGCGCCATGAAGCCGTGGAACGTCTTCTGGAAGTCGGCGCTGGAGGTCGCCAGCATCTGGTCCTGCTGCAGGATGCGGGTCTCGGTCATGATCAGGTCGCACCAGAGCTGCCAGACCTTGTTGAGATCGGGCACCTCGACCTCGCTGACCGCGTAGCCCGCATCGGCAAGATGATCGGCCGCCTTGCGCTGAAGCGCGATCACGCCGCGATCGGTCACCATGTCCTCGGGGATCTTGGCGAGCGCGACCCTGACCGGTGCGGCAGGCTTCGGCCCCGTCAATGGCGCCGGCACATACCAGGGATCGCGCGGGTCGCGCTGCGCCATCACCTCGAGGCCGAGGCGCACGTCGGCGACGTGGCGCGCCAGCGGTCCCTGCGACGACATGAACTGCGCCATCAGCGGCCGTTCCGCGGTGGCGCTGGGATTGAACGCCGGAATCCGGCCCTGGGTCGGCTTGATGGTGGCGATGCCGTTGCAATGCGCCGGCCAGCGCAGCGAGCCGCCGATGTCATTGCCATGCGCGATGGTGCCGATGCCGGCCGCGATCGACGCGCCGGCGCCGCCCGAGGATCCGCCGCAGGTTACGTCCGCGTTCCAGGGATTGCGCGTCAGGCCGTGCAGCTGGTTGTCGGTGAAGCCGCGCAGCGAGAATTCCGGCGTATTGGTCAGGCCGATGATGATGGCGCCGGCCTTCTTGAGATTGGCCGTCACCGGCGAGTCGCCCGGTGCGATATTGTCCTTGAAGGCGACCACGCCGTTCGAATTGGCCTGGCCTTCGACGTCGATGTTGATCTTGATCGTGACCGGCACGCCGTGCAGCGGTCCAACCGCGCCGCCCTTCGCTTTGCTCGCCGCCAGCGCCTCGTCGGCGGCCTTGGCCGCCTTCAGCGCAGCGTCGCCGAGATCGACGACGACGGCGTTGAGCGCCGGGTTGGCCTCCTGCTTGCGGTCGAGATGGGCGCGAACCACTTGCTCCGACGTCACTTCGTTGTTCTTGATGGCCGCCGCCGTGTCTACGGCGGACCATTGCCAGATCGGTGCATTCGTCACGTTGTGCTCTCCCATGATGCTCAGTGTTTGTTGTTGGTTTCGAAACCGCGTGCCTTCAGTCGCGCGGGTCGATCGGCGTCAGCGTCGACGCACGCGCCTCGATCACCTCGGCGACGGCGAGGCAGACATCCTCGCGGAAGCGGCCGGCGATCACCTGGACGCCGACCGGCACGCCGTCGGCGGTGCCCGTCGGCACCACGACCGACGGAAAGCCCAGCGCGGGGACCGCAAGCAGCGGCCGCTGCGCATCGAGCAGCGCGCGCACCACCGTTGCGTCCTCCTGATCCTGATCGAAGCGGAACGGCAGTTGCGCCGAGACCGGCAGGATGATGACGGGGCAACGTTCCTGGAACAGCTGCCAGGCCCGCACGATCGAGAGGCGCTGCTCGAAGCAGGCCAGCACCTGATCGCCGTCGAGCTCGGGCGCATACGCAATATGGCAGTCGAGATTGTAACGGCTCCGATCGTCGCCGAACTTGCGGATCATCGGCGCCAGCACGCGCCGCTCCTCATTGATGACGAGGCGATGCCAGAGATCGGCGGCCTCCGCGAGGCGCGGCGGCAGGGTCTCCTCCACCGCAAAGCCGGCCTCGGCGAGCCAGCGTCCGGCGGCGCGCACCGCTGCGCTGACTTCCGGCGCCTCGTCGCCGAACGGCACGGGCGCGATCGCAACGCCGACCGGACGCTTGAGCGGCTCACCCTGCAAGGGCACCGGCAGCCATGTGCCGTCGCGCGCGTCGGCCTGCGCCATCGCGGCGAGGCCCGTGCGCAGATCGGCGATCGAGCGCGCGAGCGGCCCCTGCACCGACATCATCTGCGCCGTGATCGGACGATCTGATGTCGCCGACGGATTGAACGAGGGAATTCGTCCCGGTGTCGGACGCAGGCCGGCAACGCCGCAGGCGTAAGCGGGATAGCGGATCGAGCCGCCGAAATCATTGCCATGCGCGATCGCGCCCATTCCGGAAGCAACGGCGGACGCGGCGCCACCGCTGGAACCACCCGGCGTCAACCGGCGGCTCCACGGATTATAGGTCGCGCCGTGCAGATCGTTGTTGGTGAACCAGCGGTGCGAGAAGGCTGGTGTGTTGGTGCGGCCGACAATGACGGCGCCCGCCTTGCGGAAATTCGCGACCACCGGGCTGTCGTCGGTTGCGATCACGTCGCGGAAGGCGACGACGCCGTTGGTGGTGGCGTGGCCGCGCTGATCGACATTGACCTTGCTCGTGACCGGCACACCATGCAGCACGCCGAGCTCGGCGCCTGATTTCACCGCTGCATCCGCCGCATCCGCAGCGGCCACCGCTTCATCGGCCAGATCAGCGACAACGGCGTTCAACGCCGGATTGACCTGCGCGATCCGGTCGAGGCTCGATTGCACGGCGTCCCGGCTCGAGATCGCACGCGTCGCGATCGCACGCGCCAGATCGACGGCCGACCAGCTCCACAACTCATTCTCGCGCCGCGTGACCATTGTTGTTTCCTCCAACGCGTATGCAACTGTCAGCCGATGCCGTTCAGTCGAGCCGCAACGGCTGGTGAAAGACGGGCAGATCCATGCGCCGGTCCTCCGCGGGAACCACCACGGCTTCGGCGCTCAGCACATGATCGAGCATCACGCGCCGGGCGCGCGCGGCATTGCCGGAGCGGAACGCGGCCATCAGGCGCTTGTGAAACTCGATGTTCTCGCAGGTGAAGCTGGATGCGAATTCCTGCACGCCGAGCTTGCCGATCAGATGCCGGATCGCCTCGTTGACGAAGCGGGCGACCAAACCGAGCAGCGGATTGGGACAGGCCTCGATCAGGATGTCGTGGAAATCGATCTCGGCGTGGCGGTGGTGCTCCCAGTCCGCAATGCCGCCGGGATGATGCTCCTGAACCGCGATCGCCTTGTCGAGCGCCGCGAAATGCGCCGCCGTGAGGTGGCCGACCACGCTGAAGGCGAGCTCCGGCTCGATCAGGCGGCGGATCTGGTAAATCTGCGCCGTAGAGATCGACTGGAAATAGAAGTAGTTGCTGAGCAGGCCGACGATCCGGTTGATCGACACCGGCGCCACCCGCGCGCCGCCGCCGGGCCCGGTGCTGTTCTGCACCAGCCCCTGCACCTCCAGCGATTTGAGCGCCTCGCGGATGGTCGAGCGGCTGCACCCGAACATCTCGATCAGCTCAACCTCCTGCGGCAGCCGGTCGTTCGGCTGCAAGCCGGCCTGGAAGATGTGGCTGCGGATCAGGTCGGCGACCGCGTCCGAGCGCTTGCGCTTGATCGAGGCGCGCCGCGACGGATCCAGGGACGGTAAAGCCGATTTATCCATTTTATGATCATAAATCGGCCGGGACGCCTCTGCAAGCCCTCGGTGGCCCCAACCAGGATGCTCTTAAAGCCGGCTATTGGTTCGGCGTGAGGCGCATCCGGCGACAGAATCCGTCAATGAACCGTGCGAGCGCTTCGAAATCGGCGAGCAGCCTTTCGGCCAGTTCTCGATCAACCGATCCGGGGGCAAACGATTCCGTCAGACGCCTTTGACGATCTGCCCAAGCCCGGCAGGTTGCGGCCTTGGCTTCGGCAAACGCAACTTGCTCCCTTCGGCGGCCGAACCTGCTTTCTTCCTCAGGCAACCGCTTGTTGGGGATTGATCTGATGTTGTCCGGGACGTCCGGGCACTTGAGCGGATCCGGGCAGCGATCACTGTTTGCGCGCGCGATGGACCCGTTCATGTCCGTGCCTCCCGCCAGTCGCAGTCCTGGTCGGCGCGGCTTAGCTTCAGGACTCAAGAACTGCTCGATCTCTGTCAGGAGGTCACGAAGCTCATCGGTCGAAAATCCCTGCAGGGCATCGTCGACCTGGCTTCGGGTACTCTCCGGATAGACGGCGTTGTCTTCGGCCATTGGCGTACAGCAAAATCGAAATAAGCCTGTCAGGCAGGCACCATGCATTCCTGTCAAAAGGTAACGGCAGCCGTTGCGCGGCGCTCAGTCCACATCGGACGATGCCCACGCGGACAATGATTTTTTTTCATCGCGCGCGTTCGCGAATCGAATGGCACTCAAAATAGGTTAGGGACGGAACAGCGCCTAGTGCACTCTGTGCCAGCCGCGCTCGGCGCCGACAATCGGCCAAATCTTGGTTGCTGCAACCTTAAGGCCAGAACAGGCCGTTGCAAAAATCAAAGGAGGACGCTGCGGATGCGGTTGGCATCGGAGACGCAGCATTCGAGCGAAGCAAGCGACGCCGAGTCCAGCTCGCTCAGTTCGTTCCGCGCTGTGCCTCGAGGCCGCGGCTGTAGCGCGACATCGCAAAGCAGAACACGAAATAGATCACGCCGACGAAAACATAGACCTCGACGCTGAAGGACTGCCAGGCCGGATCGACGATCGCAGTCTTGGCGGTGGTCAGGAGATCGAAGATGCCGATGATCAGGACGAGGCTGGTGTCCTTGAAGAAGGCGATGAAGGTGTTGACCAGCGGCGGGATCACGTGGCGGATCGCCTGCGGCAGCACGATCAGCGCGTTCTTCTCCCAGTAGGACAGCCCGAGCGCGTCGGCGGCCTCATATTGTCCGCGCGGCACCGCTTGCAGGCCGCCACGCACGACTTCCGCAAGGTAGGCGCCGGCATAGAGGATGAAGGCGATCTGCGCGCGCAAGAGTTTGTCGATGTTGACGCCGTCGGGCATGAACAGCGGGAACATCACACTCGCCATGAACAGCAGACTGATCAGCGGCACGCCGCGGATCAGCTCGACATAGAGCACGCAGAGCGAGCGGATTGCCGGCAGTTTTGAACGGCGGCCGAGCGCCACGAGGATGCCGAGCGGGAAGCCGAACGCCAGGCCGAAGGTCGCGAGGATCAAGGTGACCGGCAGCCCGCCCCAGCGGTCCTGCGTCACGAAGGACAGGCCGAGGAAGCCGCCCCACATCAGGCAGCCGATCACGATCAAGGCCGCGGCCCACAGCAGGAACAGCTCCTTGCGCCAGAAGCTGCGGCGGCTCGAGACCGCGAACAGCGCAATGAAGATCGCGACCGCGAGCGCCGGCCGCCACTGCTCGTCGAACGGATAGGTGCCGAACAGGATGAAGCGGCACTTCTCGGGGACGACCGCCCAGCAGGCACCGGCGCCGCGCAGCGCGCGGCAGGCGCTGGTGTCATTTCCGGAGACGGTCCAGATCGCGTTGGCAATGCCCCATTGCCAAAGTCCGATTAACGCCTTGCCGAGCACGAACAGCATCAACAGCGTCATGATGCTGGACGGGATCGATGCGAACAGATTGGCGCGCAGCCACGCGGTAAACTGACCTCCGAGCGCCCGTGGTGCGGGCCGCGGCCCGATCGGCAGCGGATCCTGCGGAAGGTGCACGACCGCGCTCATCTCAGCGCTCCACCAGCGCGATCCGCGCATTGTACCAGTTCATGAACAGGCTGATGCCGAGGCTGATGGTGAGGAACACCATCATGATCAGCGCAATCGACTCGATCGCCTGCCCGGTCTGGTTCAACGTGGTGTTGGCGATCGAGACGATGTCCTGGTAGCCGACCGCGACCGCGAGCGAGGAATTTTTGGTCAGGTTCAGATACTGGCTGGTCATCGGCGGGATAATGACGCGCAGCGCCTGCGGCAACACGATGTGCTGCAAGACGAAGCCGCGCTTCAGCCCGAGCGCCTTGGCGGCCTCCGACTGGCCGTGCGGCACCGCCTGAATGCCGCTGCGCACGATCTCGGCGATGAACGCCGAGGTGTAGGTGACGAGCGCGATCAGCAGCGCAAAATATTCCGGCGCCAGCGTCAGCCCGCCGACGAAATTGAAGCCGCGCAGCTCGGGCAGCATGATGCTCCAGCTCGCGCCCAGAAGCCACGACACCAGCAGGGGCAGCGCGACCACGAGGCCGAGCGCGTAGGGCCACGCCGGCCGCGCTCTGCCGTCGAGCATCTGCTGCGCGACCAAGCGGCGCCTGATGAGATGGAGCGTGATGAGACCCGCGACCAGCGCAAGGATCGTCCACCAATTGGCCTCATGCAACGGGACCGACGGCAGGATGAGCCCGCGGTTGGAAAGGAACACGCCCTCGACCGGCTTCCACGCCTGGCGCGCCGCCGGCAGGCCCTGCATCACCACGTACCAGAACAACAGCTGCAGCAGCAGCGGCAGATCGCGCAGCACCTCGACATAGACGGCGGCGAGCCGCGCCAGCAGCCAGTTCGAGGACAGCCGCGCGATGCCGACCAGCGTGCCGATCACGGTCGCCAGCACGATGCCGATCACAGCAACGCGCAGCGTGTTGACGATGCCGACGATGAAGGCGCGCATGTAAGTGTTCTTCGGCGAGTAATCGATCCAGGAATCCGCGATCGGCATGCCGGCTTCGCGGCCGAGGAAGGCAAATCCGGTCGAGATGCGCCGCACCGAGAGATTATGGACCGCGTTCGACCACAGCCACGCGACGATGGCGACCGCGATGGCGACCACCAGGACCTGCCAGAACAGGCCGGCGACGCGGGGATCGCTGAGCGATAGCCGCCAGGGCCGGCTTGGAGCCCGGGCGGGAGGGTGGTTCGGCGTCGATGTCGTCACAGCACAGGATCCTCTGAGAAGCGATCTTCTGCCATGCGCAAGAGCGTATTCCGGGCTGCGCACTTCATATGTTGCACCAAATTGATATTCGTGCAACATATGTTTCATGGCCCAGGCTCAGCCGAAACCATCGCCCCTGAACGAATTGTGCAGCGCATTGCCGTCGCTGCCGATGCGTTTGCAGGAGGTCGGGCGTTTTGTCGCAGCCAATGATTACGACGCCACCACCCGCTCGATGCGCGAACTCGCCTCGGTCGCCGGCGCCGATCCTGCATCCTTCACCCGTCTTGCCAAGGCGCTCGGCTATTCCGGCTGGGACGAATTGCGCGCCGCACTTACCGAAGCGCGAAGGCCGGCACAGGGCTCGCCGTTCTCCGGCCGCGCCAAAAGCCGCCGCGCCGGGCCGAATGCTGATGTCCGGCTGGTGCACGACAAGATCGAGGCCGAAGCCGCGGGCCTTGCGCGGATTTCCGCGAGCGCGATCGCGGAGGCCGCGCGTGCGCTGCACGCCGCCAACCGGATCTGGATCACGGGCTTTCGCAGCTGCCGCAGCGTTGCAGAACTGCTGACCTACCAGCTTCGCCTGTTCCGCCCCGACGCCGTGCAGCTGGTCGGAGGCTCCGGCCCGTTCGATCTCGACCACGGCGCCTTCCGCTCAGGCGACGCGGTGGTCGTGATCGGTTTTGCGCCCTACACCCTGGTCAGCGTCGAGACGGCGCGTGCAGCGCATCAGGCGCACGCCACGCTGATCGCGATCGCCGACACGATCAGCGCGCCGATGGCCGAGGGCGCCGATCATCTCCTGCTGTTCGAGGCCGCCTCCTCGCCCGGCTTCTTTCCGAGCCTCACCGGCGCGATCGCCGTCGCCCAGTCGCTGGCCGCCGTCGCCTTCACGCTGGGCGGTGCGAGCGCGAAGCGCAAGCTGGAGCAGACCGAAGGCCGGCTTGCCGAGATGTCGCAATATTTTGTCGAGAAAGGATGAGTATCATGGCAGCCAACAAGAGCCGCGTGATGCATCGCAGCCTGCGCGAGACCCCGCCGAAGGCAATCGGCGGTGACGGCGTCTGGCTGATCGCGGAAGACGGCCACCGCATTCTCGATTCCTCCGGCGGCGCCGCCGTCTCCTGCCTCGGGCATCAGCACCCGCGCATCCTGGCCGCGATCGCAAAGCAGGCTTCAAAAATTGCCTATGCGCATACCGGCTTCTTCTCCTCCGAGCCCGCGGAGGAGCTCGCCGAGCGGCTGGTCGGCCACGAGCCCGGCGGCCTCGGCTATGTCTACTTCGTCAGCGGCGGGTCGGAGGCAATCGAGGCCTCGATCAAGCTGGCGCGACAATATTTCATCGAGCGCGGCGAGCCGAAGCGCGCCCGCTTCATCGCGCGCCGCCAGAGCTATCACGGCAACACGCTCGGCGCGCTGTCGGCCGGCGGCAATGCCTGGCGCCGCGAGCCCTATGCGCCGCTGCTGTCGCCCTCGTTCAGTCACGTCACGCCGGCTTTTGCCTATCACGAGAAGCGCGACGATGAATCGGAGGCCGCGTTCGTCGCGCGGCTCGCCGCTGAGCTCGAGGCGGAATTCCAGCGGCTCGGCCCCGAAAATGTTGCGGCCTTCATCGCCGAGCCCGTGGTCGGCGCCACCGCTGGCTGCGTGCCGGCGCCGGAAGGCTACTTCAAGGCGGTGCGCGAGGTCTGCAACCGCCACGGCGCGCTGTTGATCCTCGACGAGGTGATGTGCGGCATGGGCCGCACCGGTACGCTGCATGCGTGGGAACAGGAAGGCATCTCGCCGGACATCCAGGCGGTCGCCAAGGGCCTCGGCGGCGGCTACCAGCCGATCGGTGCGATGCTTGCGAGCGGCGCCATCGTCGACACCGTGCGCAACGGCTCCGGCGCGTTCCAGCACGGCCACACTTATCTGGCGCATCCGCTCGCCTGCGCCGCCGCGCTCGAGGTGCAGAAGGTGATCAGCGAGGAGAAGCTACTCGATCAGGTCAAGGCGCGCGGCCGCCAGCTCGAGCAGCGGCTCACCGAGCGCTTCGGCAATCACCGCCATGTCGGCGACATCAGGGGCCGCGGCCTGTTCTGGGGGATCGAGCTGGTCGCCGACCGCGGCACGCGGCAGCCGTTCGACCCCAAGCTGAAGTTGCATCAGCGGATCAAGTCCACGGCCTTCACCGGCGGGCTCGGCTGCTATCCGTCCGGCGGCACCGCTGACGGCCAGCGCGGCGACCATGTGCTGCTCGCCCCGCCCTATATCGCAACTTCCGGCGACATCGACATGATCGTCGAAAGACTAGGCGCTGCGGTAGACAGCGCGCTCAAGGACATTGGTCATTAGCAGGAGGTGTAAAATGTACAGGGGATTGATCACGACAGCTGTTCTCGTCGCAGGCATCGCGAGCGCAAGCGCGGCGACGCTCGACACCATCAAGCAGCGCGGCACGCTGGTGTGCGGCGTTTCGACCGGCTTTGCCGGCTTCTCGGCGCCGGACTCGCAGGGTAATTTCAAGGGCCTCGATGTCGACTATTGCCGCGCGCTCGCCGCAGGCGTGCTCGGCGATGCCAACAAGGTGCGCTACGTCGCGCTGACCGCGCAGAACCGCTTCACCGCGCTGCAATCCGGCGAGATCGACGTGCTGTACCGCAACTCGACGCAGACCTATCTGCGCGGCACCACGCTCGGCCTGCGCCAGGGCCCCGTCAATTTCTACGACGGTCAGGGTTTTGTGGTGAAGAAGGACCTCGGCGTGAAGGAGCTGAAGGATCTCAAGGGCGCCACCGTCTGCGTCGCGCAGGGCACCACGCATGAGGTGACGCTCGGCGACTACGGTCGCGCCAACGGCATCGACTGGAAGCCTTTGGTGTTCGATCGCCCCGACACCATGTACCAGACCTTCTTCGGCGGCCGCTGCGATGCCATGACCCAGGACGCCTCGGCGCTCGCCGGCGCGGTCGCAACTGCGGCGCCGAAGGCCGACGACTATGTCGTGCTGCCGCAGACCATCAGCAAGGAGCCGCTCGGCCCGTTCACCCGCAACGGCGACGAGGTCTGGAGCGACATCATCACCTGGCTGCATTACGGCCTGGTCGAAGCCGAAGAGCTCGGCGTGACGCAGGCCAATGTCGACGAAATGACGAAGTCGCAGGTCCCGGCGATCCAGCGCCTGCTCGGCGCGTCCGGCGATCTCGGCTCGCGGCTCGGCCTCGACAACAAATGGCTGGTCGCGGCGATCAAGGCCGGCGGCAATTACGGCGAGATCTTCGAGCGCAATGTCGGCAAGGCGAGCCCCCTGAAGCTCGAACGCGGCCTCAACGGCACCTGGAGCAAGGGTGGCTTGATGTATGCGATCCCGTTCAAGTAACGCTTCTTGTTACCTCTCCCGCTCGCGGGGAGAGGTCGTCGTTCAAGCGCAGCTTGAATGACGGATGAGAGGGAGCCTCCGCATATCCCCCTCTGACTTGTTACGACGATAGAGCCCCTCACCCCTGCCCTCTCCCCGCGAAGGGCGGGGAGAGGGAGAGAAGGCAGAGGCAGTAGCAACCCCATGCGCATCACGCTCATTCACGCCCTAAAGCACTCGATCGTGCCGATCGAGGCGTCATTCGCAAAACATTGGCCGGAGGCGCGGCTGATGAACCTGCTCGACGACAGCCTGTCGGCCGACCTTGCGCGCGACGGCAAGCTCAGCGAGCGCATGACCGAGCGTTTCCTCACCATGGGCCGCTACGCGGCAAGCACCGGCGCCAACGGCATTCTCTTCACCTGCTCGGCGTTCGGACCCTGCATCGAGGCAGTGGCGCGCGCGCACGCGCCGATGCCCGTGTTGAAGCCGAACGAAGCGATGATCGAGCAGGCGGTCGCGAAGGGAAAGCGCATCGGCCTGCTCTCGACCTTCCCGCCAACGCTGGTGTCGATGCCGCCGGAGTTTCCAGCGTCGGTCACGCTGGTGCCGAAACTCGCCGAGGGCGCGCTGGCGGCGCTGGATCGCGGCGACCGCGCCGAGCACGACCGCATCGTGGTCGAGGCCGCGAAGGATTTGCGCGACTGCAATCTGATCGCGCTCGCGCAATACAGCATGGCGCCGGCGGCCGAGCGCGTCGCCGAGGTCACCGGCCGCGAGGTGCTGACGACGCCCGACAGCGCGGTCAAGAAGCTGAAGGCGCTGCTCGGAATCAAGTAGGCGCGCCCGTGATCGCCAGGTTCGGGTGGTAGTGGCTTTCGGCCCGTAGCCGACAAATAAATCTATCGATAATGTGCCGCGCGGCCTCGGCGGAGGCTCGTGACGTAATCTTCTGCTGTCACATTATTTTCCTAGGCTGAGGCGGCCGACTGCCGGCCGAGATGAGGGCAAACTCCCGATGCGAAATACCTCTATCCTTGTGATTGCAGCCATCGTTGCGCTTCTCGAACCGGCTGCCGCCCAACAGTCCCCGCCCGCGTCGTCGGCGAGCGCCTCCTCCGCGCAATTGACGCAAAAGGTGAACGCCTATGTCGGGTGCATCAACCGTCTCTCGGCGCGATCGTACGAATCCCGCGAACGTTACTTTTCCTGGGCGGCCAAAAGCGGGCCCACCGGCAAGGAGCGGATCATCTACGGCACCTACACGATCTACGACACCTCCGACTGCAAGGCGGGCGTCGCAGCCGCCAATGCAATGGACCCGTATGATGCCGGGCTCGAAGCCGCGGCGAATGCATATGTTGCGGCCGTCACCACGCTCGAGCCGCTGTTGAAGGAGGCGGACGACTACTACACCCAGGAGAACTACAAGGACGACAAGATGGCCAAGGGCAAGGCGCTGCATCCGCGCCTGGTCGCGGCATGGGATGCGTTTGCCGGCGCCGACAAGGCGCTGCGCGCCGGCGTCGAGGCAATCAATGACAATCGCGCAGCCGAGCAGCTGGCCGCAATCGAGGCGAGCGAAGGCCGCAAGTCGCACTACTATGTCGAGGCCCTGATGATCCAGGCCAAACGCGTGCTTCGCGCCCAGCAGGCCGACAAGCCCGACCTCGACGCGATCACCCAGGCGCTCAACGAATATGAGGCCACGGTGAAGGCAACCGAGGAGGCCTCGGGCAAGGACGGCGACCTCAAGCTCGGCTCGATGTTCATCGGCAGCGCCAAATCATTCCTCACCACGGCGAAGCAGCTGATGCGCCGCGTTCGCGACAAGGTGCCTTACAGCTCCGGCGAGAAGATGATGCTGAGCAACGCCGGCGCGGGCTGGATGGTGGAAGGATCGCCGGCCCGGCTGATGCGCGACTACAATCAGCTCGTCGACGGCTACAACCGCGGCGCCCGCATCTGAGTGGCGGCACCCGATGTTGCGGGCTGGGATGGCCGGCGATGCTCCTGGGGCGATCATCACTGTCATTGCGAGCGCAGCGAAGCAATCCATCGCGCCGCATATGCGGATCAATGGATTGCTTCGTCGCTATCGCTCCTCGCAATGACGGATCCAGCTGGCAGTCCGCGTTGGAGTGCTCACGCCCCCGCGTCGTTCACGTTTAGATCGACGCCCTGCGGATCCTTGATGGTCGACACCGTGATCAGCGAGATCAGCGACAGCACCGCGATATAGACGCCGACCCGCCAGGACTGGCCGTAGGTGCCGATGATCCATTGCGCGATCATCGGCGCGAAGGCGCCGCCGAAGATGGCGCCGAGCGCATAGCCGATCGAGACGCCGGAATAGCGCACCTTGGCAGGAAACAGCTCGGCATAGAGCGCGGCCTGCGGGCCATAGGACAAACCAAGCGCAATGGTGAGGCCGACGGCGCTGATGAAGAACAGCAGCAGATTCTTGCTGTCGATCAAAAACCACATCGGCACCGCCCACAGCACCATCAGGGAATAGCCGATCTGGAAGCAGCGCACGCGGCCGATCTTGTCGCCGAGGATGCCGCCGAGCAGCGTGAAGATGAACCAGCTCACTGCCGCCAGCGTGCCGATCAGCAGCAGCTGCTCGGACGGCATCTTCAGCGTGTTGGTGCCGTAGCTGATGACGAACGCGATCAGGATGTAACCGGCCGCATTGTTGGCCATGAAGATCAACGCGGTGCGCAGGATCTCCTTGCTGTGATTGCGCATCAATTCGCGCAGCGGCGCGGAGGATTCCTTGTGCCGCCGCTGCATCGCCAGGAATACCGGGGACTCTTCGACCGTACGGCGGATCACGATGCCGACCACGATCAGGAGGATCGAGAGCAGGAACGGAATGCGCCAGCCCCATTCGATCATCGCCTGCTTTCCGAGCGTAGCCGTCAGCACCCACAGCACGCCGGTTGCCAGGATCATGCCGAGCGGCGTGCCGATCTGCGGAAACGAGCCGAAGAAGCTGCGCTTGTCGTGTGGTGCCGATTCCACCGACATCAGCGCCGCGCCGCCCCACTCGCCACCGGCCGAGAAGCCCTGCAGGATGCGAAGCAGAATAAGGAGTGCCGGTGCCCAGGCGCCGATCTGCGCGTAGGTCGGCAGCAGGCCGACCAGCGCAGTCGCAGCGCCCATCAAGAGCAGCGTGACGACCAGCATGTTCTTGCGGCCGAAGCGATCGCCGAGATGACCACAGACGATGGCCCCGAGCGGACGGAACAGGAATGAGAGGCCGAGCGTCGCGAACGAGATGATCTGTGCCAGCAGCGGATTGTTCGCATTCATCGGCGCGAAGAACAGCGCACCGAACACCAGGCCCGCGGCCTGGGCATAGACGAAGAAGTCGTACCACTCGATGGTGGTGCCGACGAGCGTTGCGGTGAGAACCTTGCGCTCCTCATCCGACAGCGTCGCGCCGCGCGAGCGCGCGGAGATTTCGATGGACATGTGGCCTCCCCAAACCCGTTCTTGGCCGTACGGGCGTGATCGGCCGCGATGCGCCTGCCCGCACGGATGCTGGTACCGGGATAGCAGAGCTTCCGGCGCGGGACGAGGAAAATAGTTGCACCAGCAACGATAATGCGCCAACCCATGGCCTTGGAGCCGGTTCCATGACCCGGCTACCTCACCCGCCGCCGACGGTCTCCCATCCCAAAACGCCGATTGTGCAATGCAGCAAGACCGCTATGCTGGGAGTTTCCAAGAGGTTTTAAGTGTCTGACATCAATGCCGATGCCTGGGTGTCCTCAGGCCACCGCCCGATGGGCTTTCCGGAATTCGTCGTCGTCATTGCCTCCATCATGGCGCTCAACCCGCTGGCGATGGACATGATGCTGCCGGCGCTGCCGAACATCCGCTCCGCGTTCCAAATCGCCGACGCCAACCGTCCGCAGATGGTGCTGTCGATCTTCCTGGTCGGCTTCGGCGTCGGCCAGTTCGTGATGGGCCCGCTGTCGGACCGTTTCGGCCGCCGCCCGGTGCTGCTCGGCGGCATGGCCGTCTACACCATCGCCGGTCTGCTCGCGATCATGGCGCCCTCGTTCGAGACGCTGCTCCTGGCGCGCGCGCTGCAAGGGCTCGGCACCGCGGCGACCCGCGTGATCGCCACTTCGATCGTGCGCGACTGCTACGCCGGACGGCGGATGGCGAGCGTGATGTCGCTGGCGATGATGGTGTTCATCGCGGTGCCCGTGATCGCGCCGTCATTCGGCCAGGCGGTGATGCTGCTGACCCACTGGCGCGGCATCTTCGTGCTCTTGATGATCTATGGCGTGATCGCGCTCGCCTGGAGCGCGATGCGGATGCCGGAGACGCTGCCGCTCGAGCTGCGCAAGTCGCTCGCAATTCCGGAGGTGCTCTCAGCATTCCGCCAGACCGTCACCAACCGCCAGACGCTCGGCTACGCGCTCGCCGCCGGCGGCGTGCAGGGCTCGCTGTTTGCCTTCGTGTTCTCCTCGCAGCAGATCTTCACCGAGGTCTTCAAGCTCGGACATTACTTCCCGGTCGCCTTCGCCGCCTGCGCGGTCGGGGTCGCGATCGCCGGCTTCCTCAATTCGCGCATTGTCGGCCGCATCGGCATGCGGGTGATCTCGCACGCCGCGCTGACCGGCTTTGCCGTCGTCGCCGGCGCGCTGTTCCTCGCAGTGAAGACCGACACGCTGTCGCTGCCGCTGTTCATGGTGCTGGCGGGCCTGATGATGTTCGCGTTCGGGCTGATGATGGCGAACTTCACTGCGCTCGCGATGGAGCCGCAAGGCAAGATCGCCGGCACCGCGTCCTCGCTCTACGGTACCATCACCACCCTGCTCGGGATCGGCGTCGGCACCACGATCGGCCAGGATTACGACGGGACGCTGCTGCCGTTCGCCACCGGCTTCTTCCTCTGCACGCTGGCCGCGCTTGCCGTGGTGCTGGTGACGGAAAAGGGCCGCATGTTCCGGCCGCATCATCATCCGATTTGACGATCCGTAGCCCGGATGCAGCGAAGCGCAATCCGGGGTTCGTCGTGCGCGCAAGACTGTCCCGGATCACGCTTCGCTTCATCCGGGCTACACTTCCGTAGTTGGTTTCAGGCTTCGCGAGCCCGCCCGGCATTGCTTCGCGCCCGCACCGGCGCCCCTGCACGCCGCGTCGCCGCAAACCCCTCCATCCCCAGCTTCCATTGCAATCCGACGATCGCGCCCTTGGTCGGCTGCAGCAGTCCCAGCGCGCTGAACAGCGTGAACGGCAGCCAGATCGCCAGTTGCAGCCAGGCCGGCGGCGCGTAGGTCATTTCCATCCAGAGCAACGCCGGCACCACGACGTGGCCGACCACGACGATCACGAGATAGGCCGGGAAATCGTCCGCGCGCTGCGGGGTGAAATCCTCGCCGCACACCTCGCAATTATCCGCCACCTTGAGGAAGCGGCCGAACAGATGGCCGCGTCCGCAGTTCGGGCACTTCATCGTAAAGCCGCGCCACATCGCCTTTGGCAGGGAAACCGTCTCGGTCATTGTCGTCATCCTTGACCTGCTCTGACGATCCATACAATATGCCTCATAGAGCATACAATCAAAGACAAAGCGCTGGATTGCATGGATTGGATCCCTACAGTTTCGGAATGGCACGGCCCGATGTTCCTGCGCATCGTCGATGCGCTCGCCGCCGACATCGCAAGCGGCCGGCTGGTCCGTGGCCAGCGGCTGCCGACCCATCGTGCGCTGGCGTCGGCGCTCGATATCGATCTCACCACGGTGACGCGCGCCTATGGTGAGGCGCGGCGGCGCGGGCTGCTCGACGCCCGGGTCGGACAAGGCACCTTCGTCTCGGAGACCACCGCGCGCGCGGCGTCCGAGCTATCAGCCCCCGTCAACATCGACCTCTCGATGAACCTGCCGCCGCAGCCGGTGGAGGCCACTCTCGATCTGCGCATCGCGCAAGGGTTGGCGACCATTCGCTCCGAGGCCGGATTTTCAGCCTATCTCGGTTATACGCGTCCCGGCGGCACCGCCGACGAACGCGAAGCCGGCGCCGCGTGGCTGCAGCCGCGCGCGCCACAGGCATCGGCCGACCGGATCGTGATCTATCCGGGGTCGCAGGCGATCATCTTCAACGCGCTGCTGGCGCTGACCTCGCCCGGCGATGTCGTGGTGACGGAGGCGTTGACGTTTCCCGGCATCAAGGCGGCTGCGGCGCGGCTCGACGTCCGCCTCGTCGGCGTTGCGATGGACGCTGAGGGCGCCCGTCCCGACGCGCTCGACGAGGCCTGCCGCAAGCACAAGCCGAAGGCGGTGTATCTGGTGCCAACGCAACAGAACCCGACCACGGCGACGATGGGCGCGTCGCGGCGCAAGGCGATCGCCGACATCATCAGCAAGCGCGGCTGCGTCCTGATCGAGGACGATGTCTACGGCCCGCTCGAACCCCAGGTGGCGCCGATCGCAACCCTGATTCCTGAGCGCACCTACCTCGCCGCGAGCATTGCGAAATGCATCGCACCGGCCTTGCGCGTTGCCTATCTGCTGGCGCCCGATGCGAACGCCGAGCAACGGATGCGCGCCGGCATGCAGGCCACCATGCAGATGCCGCCCTCGCTGATGGTCGCGCTGGTCACGCAATGGCTGCGCTCCGGCGTCGCCGCCGACGTCATCCGCGCCATCCGCAACGAGGCGGCCGCGCGCCAGCAGCTCGCGGCCCGCTTCCTCAAAGGCGTCGCCTATGCGGCGCGGCCGGCGAGCCACCATCTCTGGATGCCGTTGCCGAAGCATTTCGACGGCACCGACCTGCTGTCGCATCTGATGCGCAACGGTCTCGCGGTGGTCGGCGAAGACGCCTTTGCGGCAGGCGATGCCGCGCCGCGCGGCCTCCGCGTCTCGCTCGGTGCCGCCCGCAACCGTGCCGAGCTGAGCCAGGCGCTGCAGGTGCTGTCGAATGCCGTGCGCACGCCGGTCGGCGCCACGCAAATTGTATAAATTTCGACCATCGTTAGGGAATAAACTCGCCCGAAAATGATTATGGTGCGGGGGCGCCTGCGCTAAAACTGCGGCGTTCATGGCATCAGGCAGGGGCGGGCTTTTCAATGTCGTGCAGATATGACCGGACAGCGCGGCGTGCCGTGCGGACGCTTCGCGGGGCTGCAACCGCGATCGGGTGTCTTGCACTTGTCACATCTAGCGCGGCCCACGCCACCGACGCCCCTGCCCCATCGCCGGAGAAGCTCGAACGCATCACCGCGTTCTTCGACAACGAGGTCGCGACAGGAAAAATTCCAGGCGCCGCCATCCTGATCCAGCAGCACGGCAAGCCGGTCTATCTGAAGACCTTCGGCTATCGCGACGTCACGACCAAGTCGCCGATGCGGCCGGACACGATGTTCGCGCTGCATTCGATGACCAAACCGATCACCAACACCGCCGCAATGATGCTGGTCGACGAAGGGAAGCTATCGCCGCAGGACCCGCTGTCGAAATACATTCCGGCCTTCGCCGACGTGAAGGTCGGTATCGAGCCGGATGGCGGCAACGATCTCGGCAAGCTCGAGCTGGTGCCGCCGATCCGCCCGGTCATGATCGAGGACCTGATGCGGCACACCTCGGGCATCACCTACGAATATATCGGCGCCGACTGGATCCAGAAGCTCTACCGCAACGGACATCTGTTCGACGGCAAGTTCGACAACAAGGAATTCGTGGCGCGGCTAGCCAAGCTGCCGCTGTCGCGGCAGCCCGGCACGATGTGGCGCTACGGTCATTCCACCGACGTGCTCGGCCGGGTGGTCGAGATCGTCGTGGGCAAGTCGCTCTATCAGTTCGAGAAGGAGCGCATCTTCGATCCCCTGAAGATGAACGACACCAGATATGTGCTCGATGCGGAAACCGAACGGACGCGGCTGGCCGAACCATTGCCCTCGGACACGATCCTGATCGCGGGGGAGAACGACCGGCGCGCGCATCCGGAGTGGGAATCCGGCGGCGGCGGCCTAGTGTCGACCATCCTCGATTATGCGCGCTTCGCGCAAATGCTGCTCAATGGCGGCGAGCTCGACGGCAAGCGCTATCTCAGCCCTGCCGCCTTCAAGACCATGACAACGGATCATATCGGACCGGGCTCCGGGGTCGGCCGCGACTATTGGTACTTCCCTGGCGACGGTTTCGGTTACGGTTACGGCATCGCTGTGCGCACTGATCCCGGCATTGCCAAGCCACCGCCGCCCGGCTCGATCGGCGAATTGAAATGGGACAGCGGCAGCGGCACCTATTTCGGCGTCGATCCGAAGCTCGACATGATCTACATTATGCTCGAGCAGACCCAGAACGAACGCCAGCGCATCACGCCGGCGTTCCGGAAACTGGTCTACGACGCGTTTAGCCCGGACTAGGTTCCGCAGCAACTTCGTCATTGCGAGGAGTGAAGCGACGAAGCAATCCATCTATCCGCGAGCAAACGGATGGACGGATTGCTTCGCTTCGCTCGCAATGACGCGATTGAGAGCCCCCGCCCTACGACTTCCGCCGAACCGGTTCCTGTCTGCGCCGTGCTGCTGCCGCGATCAGGCTCGTGGTGCATTCGTTGCAGACGAACGCACATTCATCCGTAAACAAGCCGATCCGTGGTTCGAATCCGATCGCACCATCGTCGGCGAGCCCGTCGATGACACCGCCGCAGCACACGCATTGGTGGCACGCCGCCAACTCCCGTTCCATGCCGAGCCCTCCGGTCATCGCTGCTTCCCTCACGCTATATACTATCGTATATATCGAGACGACAAGGCAGGCGGGTGAACAATCCGGTCGGGAACCCTGCAGACAACAACCATCGACCGGAGACGATCGCCTCACAATTCCTGCCTGGTCCAACCAGGTTCATCGAGGAAACGCGATCATGATAAAAATGAATGGCGACGCGGGACATCCGCGCGCAACGGGAGAACTGCTCAAGATCCGCCGCGCATCGCTAGCGGCCATTATCCTTGCGCTCGGCACG
Organism: Bradyrhizobium sp. ma5; assembly: GCF_042258955.1. Lineage (NCBI taxonomy): Bacteria > Pseudomonadati > Pseudomonadota > Alphaproteobacteria > Hyphomicrobiales > Nitrobacteraceae > Bradyrhizobium > Bradyrhizobium sp. ma5. The sequence continues at coordinate 2,497,012 of NZ_CP170156.1, read as the reverse complement.
GCCGGCATAGCGCGCGCCGAAACCACTCCGGTCGGAGTTCCCGACAAGAGTTTCCCGGAGAGCGTGACCTCGACCTCCGACGGGACGCTTTACGTCGGCAGCTTCAACCTCGGCGGCGTAACGAAGATTTCCGGCGGCAAGGCCGAGCAACTCGTCAAGCCGGGTGCCGGCGACAGCCGCTCGACGCTCGGCGTACTCGCCGACGAGAAGAGCGGCACGCTCTATGTCTGCTCCAACGACATCTCTGGCTTCGGCGTCGCCGGGCCGAGCGACGTCAAGGGCGCCTGGCTGAAGACCTTCGATCTCAAGAGCGGCGCGCCGAAGGGCAGCTTTGCCCTGAGCGATCCGAAATCGCTTTGCAACGACATCGTGGTCGGCGCAGACGGCACCGCCTATGTCAGCGATTCCTTCACGCCGATCGTCTACAGCCTGAAGCCGGGCGGCACCGCGCTGGCGACGTTCGCTACCGACCCGCAGCTCGCGCCGGCCAAGGACGGCGTCGGGCTCGACGGCATCGCGATCGGCGCCGACGGCAACCTCTATGTCACGACCTTCGTTCCGGCAAAGCTGTTCAAGATCGAGATCAAGGACGGCAAGGCCGGCGCGGTGACGGAGCTGAAGCCGTCGCGGCCGCTCGATCATGCCGACGCGTTGCGCGCCCATGGCGGCGGTCTCCTGCTGATCGAGGGCAATGGCAAGCTCGACAAGGTCACGGTGAATGGCAGCGAGGCCACCATCGACACCATCAAGGATGGTCTCGCCGAGCCGGTCTCGGTGACGCAGATCGGAGATGTCGGCTGGGTCGCCGAGGGCAAGCTGTCCTACGTGATCGGCGACAACAAGGGCAAGGACCCCGGCCCGTTCAAGCTGACGCCGGTGGCATTGCCGAAGTAGGAAGCCAGGTTCGGCGATCGGCGCGCGGGATGGGCGAACAGCCTGCCCCGCGCGCTATTCGTCCTTTGCGAGCGCCTGCAGGAGCTTGACGAGGCCGCCCGCATCATCGGCAACCGCACGAAAGAAGGCGGCATCGGTTTGCTCGACGACCACCACCGCCCTCTGCGCCAGTGCGCGCCCGGCGCTGGTGACGACGATCATCTTCGCACGCGGATCGTCGGGGTGCGTCCGTCGCGTCAGATATTTCAGGGATTCGAGCGAGCGCACAATTTGCGATGTCGTCATCGGATCGACACCGGTGAGTTCGCCGATCCGCGTCTGCGTCAAGGTTTCCTTCTCGCCGAACCAGGTGGCGCAGGCCAGGATGACGAATTGGGAATGTGTCAGGCCGAGTGGCTGCAGCGCCGCACGTTGGCGGCGCTGCCAGGCGTTCGAGACGCGCCACAGCAGGAAGCCCGGGCTCTCGGCCGGACCGGAAAAGCGCGTCGGCAACGGCGGGTCGGTGGGTTTTCGGGTATTCATGCCGCCGCGGTACCTCTCACGTCCATGGCGCGCGCAATGGTGGCAAAATCACCTGCTGTCAGCAACAGATGTCCCCGACGCAGGGCCATGCCCCAGTTTGGGGAAGCACAGAGCGCGAGGCGGTCCTTGAGATCGTCCAGCATCACCTCGCGTGCGGCCTCGTAGCGCACGCGGCGGCGAAACGGCACGAAGCCGCCGCCCATATCGTATTTGTAAACCTCGTCATCGGCGATCCGGCCGATCGCCGTGAATGCGCGCAGCGCTTCTCCGCCCATTTCGATCGTCGGCGAATAATAGATCAACCAGTCGCCCGCGCGCATGCGCCGCAGCGCCTGCGCCTTGCCGTGGCACAATTGTGCAAAGCCGCCCGCAAGGCCGCGTTGCACGTGGCTGCGCGACACCACACCGAGCCAGCCGGTCATGACCGCTTGCCCTCCGCGGCGGCCACGAGCGCAGCCAGAACGGCGGGGAAGTCGGCCGAAATCATCGGGCCGATCTCGGCTGCGCCCTCGCCTTGTGCGTCGACCGCGTAGGTGATGCGCGTGCGCGACGAATCCAGCCGCTCGATCCGATGCGCGACCGCAATCACGAGATCGCCGACGCGGGTCTCGTCGACGAAGCACTCGTTCTCGCGCACCTCCGTGAGCACCGACCGAAGCGCCGCCTCGCCGGGCGGCTTCATGACAAAGCTGGTGCCGGCGGTAAATGGCCCCTCGAGCGCGATCGACTCGATCCCGGCGTTCCAGCGTGTCCACCCGGGAACATCCTGGAACAGCGCCCAGATCTCCTCCGGGCTCGCGGCCGTCTCGATGTCGAGTTGGGTCCGCCAGACAGGTCGTGCGTTCATGCGCTCTCTCCCTCTTTAATATGTACGCTTATTATAAGCACACTTAGTATTGAAATGCAAGTGCTTCCCGTCACCCCGGCTGGCCGACCAAATCTGCCGTTATCAGATCACATAAAACCCGTGCGTGCCGTCACGGCGCAGCTGGTCGACGAGGCCGTACTCCCAATCGAGATAGGCCTGCATCGCCTGCTCCGCGACGCCGGTGCCTTCATAGGGACGACGATAGCGGTGCGCGGGATCGGGCCTCGGCACGACATGCGGCGGACCGATTTCGAGCCGGCCCTCATAGCCGCCCTCGAGCACGTAGACCTCCCAGCCCATCTGCGCGAGCCAGGACGCCGTCATGTCGGCGCGGACGCTCTTGTCGTCGGTCAGCGCAATGCGCGCGCCGCGCACCGGCGCGGCCATATCGATTTCCTGCACCAGCTGGCCGCCCGCATAGTGGCCGAAGCCGGTCAGATGACCGGCGGCATATTCCTCGGCGTCGCGCACGTCGAAGCGATACAGCGTGCGGCGCGCATCATTTTCCAGCGCGGCGAGTTCAGCCGCGCCGATGTGGCGGACGCCGGCGCGATAGGCCACGTCGCGCGCATTGTCGGCGGCGCCCTCGAACGGCCCGACGTCGCCGCGCTTGCCGGCGCCGTGTTCGAGCTCGTGTTTCGCCAACGTCCAGCCGATCGTGCCGTTGCGCAGCGCCCGCACCTTGTTCGACAGTCCGGCATTGATCAGCGACTGCGTGCCGATGATCGAGCGGGTGCGGCCGGCGCAGTTGACGATGATGGTGGTGTCGGGATCGGGCGCCGCGCGGCCTGCGCGCAGCACCAGCTCCGCGCCGGGCACGCTGACCGAGCCCGGGATGTTCATGGTGGCATATTCGTCGAACCGACGCACATCGAGGATCGCGATGTTGGCCTTGTCCGATATCAGCGCGGCGACCTCGTCGGCGCTGAGTGAAGGCGTGTGCCTGCGCGACTCGACCAGTTCGCCGAACGCCTTGGCGTAGGAATTGACGTCCTCGAACACCTCGTAGCCGGCCGCCTTCCAGCCCTGCAGGCCGCCCCCGAGCGCCGCAACGTTTTCATAGCCCAGCGCCTGCAACTCGCCGGCCGCGGCAGCGACCAGTCCCTCGCCATTGTCATAGAGAACGATCGGCACGTCCTTGCGCGGCAGTCGCAGCTCGGCTTCGAGCACGATCCGGCCGGCCGCCATGTTGGCGGCAAACAGCGGATGGCCGGTGGCGAATTCCGCCTCATGCCTGACATCGAGCAGCGCTATCTCTTGGCGCAGCAACAGCGTTGCACGGATGTTCTGGGGTGTGACGGACAAAACTGTCATGAGATGCAGGCCTTGGGCGGGAAAATTCGCAGGCCTGCTCTAGGCCGAAATCGCGCGCCGTCAATAGCCTTAACCGGTCCGCAACCCCGATCTTCGCGAGCCACGGTTCGGGAACGAAAATCCGCCATCCCGCTTTGCCCAACCGGGGCGCGCTTGCTACGTTCCAAGCGGCCCCGTTGCGCCCGATCAGGCCTTCCGGACAAGAGAAGGTAGCGGGGCCAGCCTGAAGTCCTGGGAGGATGACCATGAGACCAGTCGGAAATGAACCATTGTCGCGTCACGCCCTCGCTTTCGTGCTGGCCGGCGGACGCGGCAGCAGACTTCAGGAGCTCACCGACAAGCGCGCCAAGCCAGCGGTGTATTTCGGCGGCAAATCCCGCATCATCGATTTCGCGCTCTCCAATGCAGTGAACTCCGGCATCCGCCGCATCGCGGTGGCGACCCAGTACAAGGCGCACAGCCTGATCCGGCATCTCCAAGGCGGCTGGAACTTCTTTCGCCCGGAGCGGAACGAGAGTTTCGACATCCTGCCTGCGAGCCAGCGCGTCTCCGAGACGATGTGGTATGTCGGCACGGCGGATGCGGTCTATCAGAACATCGACATCATCGAGGCACACGGCACCAAGTACATTTTGGTGCTGGCCGGTGATCACGTCTACAAGATGGACTACGAGATCATGCTGAAGCAGCATGTCGAAAGCGGCGCCGACGTCACGGTCGGCTGCCTCGAAATGCCGCGCACGGAGTCCTCTGGCTTCGGCGTCATGCATATCGACGAGAACGGCCTGATCCAGTCGTTCCTGGAGAAGCCGGCCGATCCGCCGCCGATGCCCGGCAAGCCCGACAAGTCGCTGGCCAGCATGGGTATCTATGTCTTCAATTCGGAATTCCTGTTCGACGAATTGCGCCGCGATGCGGCCGACCCGAACTCAGCCCACGACTTCGGCAAGGACATCATCCCCTATATCGTGAAGCACGGCCGGGCGATCGCGCATCAGTTCAACGATTCCTGCGTCCGTTCCGGCGACGATCCCCGCTCCTACTGGCGCGATGCCGGCACCGTCGACGCCTATTGGGGCGCCAACATCGATCTCACCGACGTGGTGCCCGAGCTCGACCTCTACGATCGGTCATGGCCAATCTGGACCTATGCCGAGATCACGCCGCCCGCCAAGTTCGTCCACGACGAGGACGGACGGCGCGGCCAGGCGGTGACCTCGCTGGTCTCGGGCGCCTGCATCATCTCGGGCGCGGCGCTGCGTCGGTCGCTGCTGTTCACCGGTGTCCACGTCAATTCCTACGCCAGTGTCGAGAACGCGGTGATCATGCCCTATGTGAATGTCGGCCGCGGCGCGCGGCTCCGAAACGTCGTGATCGATCGCGGCGTGCGGATTCCGGAAGGGCTCGTGGTCGGCGAGGATCCCGAATTCGACGGCAAGCGCTTCCGCACCACCGAGAACGGGATCACGCTGATCACGCAATCGATGATCGACAGGATCCCGACATGACGCCGATCCGCGTCCTCGCGGTCGCCTCCGAAATCTACCCGATCGTCAAGACCGGCGGCCTCGCCGACGTGGTCGGCGCGCTGCCGGCGGCGCTGAAGCAGCACGGCGTCGCCACGCGGACGCTGGTGCCCGGCTATCCCGATGTGCTGAAGGCGCTGGCCTCGGCGGAAACGCTGCTGCACTGGGGCGAATTCTACGGCGGGCCGATCCGCGTGCTCGGCGGCTCGCATGGCGGCCTCGACCTTCTCGCCCTCGACGCGCCGCATCTCTATGCGCGCCCCGGCAATCCCTATGTCGGCCCCGACGGACGCGACTGGCCCGACAACGGCATCCGCTTCGCGGCGCTGTCGCGGATGGCGGCCGAAATCGGCCGGGGTGCAATCGAGAGCTTCGTCCCCGACATCGTGCATGCGCATGACTGGCAGGCCGGGCTCGCGCCGGCCTATCTGCATTACGGTGGGCAGCCGCGGCCGGGCACGGTGATGACCGTGCACAACCTCGCCTATCAAGGGCAATTCTCGCCGGACATGCTGGCTGCATTCGGCCTGCCGGGCGAGGCCTATTCGCTTCACGGCGTCGAATATTACGGCACCATCAGCCTGTTGAAGGCCGGCCTGCAATTTGCCGACCGCATCACCACGGTGTCGCCGACCTATGCGCAGGAGATCCAGAGCGACGAAGGCGGCATGGGGCTCGGCGGCCTGCTCCGCGAACGCGCCGACGTGCTGAGCGGCATCCTCAACGGCATCGACATCGATGTGTGGAATCCGGCGACCGATCCCGCGATCGCGGCACGCTTCAGCGCCGCGCAAATCGCGGAGCGCGCAGCCAACAAGGCGGCGCTGCAGCGCCGCTTCGGGCTCGATCCGGCGCCGGATGCGATGCTGCTCGGCGTCATCAGCCGACTGTCATGGCAGAAGGGCCTCGACCTGCTGCTGGAGAACATTCCGACGTTGCTCGGCGAAGGCATTCAGCTCGCGCTGCTCGGAAGCGGCGATCGCGATCTGCAGGATCGCTACACCGTGCTGGCGCGCGACAATCCGGGGCGGATCGCGGTCGTGATCGGCTATGACGAGGCGCTGGCTCATCTGATCCAGGCAGGCTCCGATGCGCTCGCGGTGCCGTCGCGGTTCGAGCCGTGCGGCCTCACCCAGCTCTGCGCGCTGCGCTACGGCGCGGTCCCGGTCGTTGCCAATGTCGGCGGCCTTGCCGACACCGTGCTGGGCTTCGACGAAGCCGCGATCACCGGCAGTGCCGCAACCGGCGTCAAGTTCGCACCCGTGACCTCGGAGGCGCTCGCCCACGGCTTGCGCACGGCGAACCTGCTGTTCAACGACAAGGTGACCTGGCGCCGGCTGCAACAGGCCGGCATGGCCACCGATGTCTCCTGGCACAATCGCGCCGGCCGCTACGCCGCGCTCTATCGCGAGCTCGCCGCCGCGCGAGGATGACGCGCGATCAGTTCAACAGATCGCAGGACGCGATGCGGTTGATGTCGGCGAGGCGGCGGTCGGGATTGCCCTTGAGATCAAGGCTCGCGACGAGATCGAGCAGGCGGCCATAGGCGCGGTCGGCGATCGCGACCGGCAGCGGCTCCTCGTCGAAGATTTCGACGTAATTGCCGACGAGGCCGCTCAGAAGCCGGCAAACGCCGCGTTGCTCCGGGTCGTCCTTGCCTAGGGTCTCGATTTTTTGCTGGAAGGTCCTGAAGGTTCGCAAACCGTGCGGCTGTTGCGAAAGCCAAGTATGCAGATCAGGAGCGTGCAAATCAGAATTTTGTAAATCAGTCATATCAGCCTCTTCAAGTAGGAGAAGAAGCTACCGGTTTATATAGCCGATCACGGTTCTGCGCCACGACGATTTTTGCATGCATCCCCTGCCCGGCCGCGCAGGCCGTGTCATCCGATTGGCACGCCGCACCGCTAATGTATCTGGGTTTTGATGAGATCCGCGAGTGCCGGCAGGATCCTGTAGCGCGCGATCTCGTGCGGATAGTCGCCGCGATTGGCGAGCAGCACGATGCCGAACCTATGCGCCGGGACCAGGCCGATATAGGCCGAGGCATTGTTGAGGCCGCCAGGCTTGTCGATGACGGTGACACCGTCCAGCCGTACATGCTCCCACGCCATCGCCTGCCCGAACTTCGCATCGACACGAAAACTCTCGTGCATGGTCATCTGCAATGCGGCGCGCAGTTCGGGATCGATCACGGCGCCGTCGAGACAGGCGCGCAGTAAAATGCCGAGATCGCGCGCCGACGAGAACATCTGGCCGGTGCCGGGAAAATCGTAATAGCTCTGCTGATTGCCGGGCGGGCCGATCACCGCGCCGTCGTGGGAGTACCCCTGGACCATGCGCTGCATGATCTGCTGCGCCAGTGCCGCGCGATTGTCCTCGCCACGATCCGGAACGAAGGTCGAAGTCATCCCGAGCGGCTTGAGGATACGGCGCTCGATCAACGTCGCGATCGGCATGCGATAGCGCTGCTCCAACACCAGCTGCAGCAGGACATAGCCGGCATGGCTGTAGATGCGCTGCTTGCCCGGCTGCTCTCCTGCCGGGGGCGTCCAGGCATTGAGCATCGCGATGAACTGATCGCGGCTGTAGGTCTCGTTCGGCCATGGCGGATGATCGGTCGGCAGCAGCAGCCCCGATGTATGGTTGACGAGCTCGCCGATCGTGATGCGGCTGATATAGTTGCCTTGCAACTCGGGCAGATATTGGCCGACGGAATCGTCCAGCCGCAATTCACCGCGCTCGGTGCCGAGCGCGACCAGCGTCGCCTCGAACAGCTTGCGCAGCGAGGCGAGGTTGAACAGCGTGTCCGAGGTGACCGGCCGCTTGGCCGTAGTGTCGGCGAGACCGTAGTTGAAGAAGGCGAGCCGGCCCCCGGCATAGACCGCCGCGGCAAGGCCGCCCGGATCGGCCGCGGTCGCGGTTGGCCCCAGCTCCGTCGTGACGATGTCCCTGATCTGCGCATCCATGTCGGAATCAGCCCGCGCCGCCGTCAGCATGCTGGCGGCAAGGGCGAGCAGGACCGCCGCGATCCGGGCGAACAGCCGTTGTCTCAAGAGCCATTGTCTCATGCAGAACGAATTCTGGACGATGTTGCGATGTGACCCGCAGGACCTGTTCAGCCATCGCGAGATGGCGACATCGCGATCCTAGCGATGGAACCCACACGTCCGAATTCACGATCGCGCGTTTTGCACCGTTGCCGGTTCCGCTGGGGAACGGGCGGCCCGATCGCTGTTCCGGCGGTCACACCCGGAAATCACGATCGCGACCGCCCTCCCACTCCAGCCACGGCGCGGGAACTGCAATGGAACTAAAAAATGCTGCGCGTTTGAAAATACGGGGAGCGTGCTTCGACAGAGAGGAAATGCCGACGCTTGCCGGGCTCGCCGCCGATATGTCTGGCTTCGTCACAATCCGCTCCCAACCGGGGATGGTTTCTTTCTAGCAACAATTCGTCAATCAAGGGTTGCGTAGGCCCATGAGATTCGATTGACAAGATACTGCTGCCTGCGACGGATTGTCCTGTTCCCGATGCAGGACGCACGCGATGCCGTGGTTAAGCATGCCTTAACTATCGAACGCGCGGCGCGCGCGCCTATCTGGTCTTCGACCTGACGATCGACCCCGGCAACGACGCCAGCAGCAGCACCAGGCAGACGCAGAGCAGCACGATGTCCTTGAACAGGAACTCGCCGGCCAGGTTCCAGGCCATCGGGTCGGTCGACAGGCTCCATTTCACCACACCGGGTGTCGTGAAAAAGAACGACCAGGTCACCGCGAAGGTGATCACGCCCATCAATGCCCCGATTGCAGACAGGATCGGGCTGAACGCGCCGGCGGCGAGCAGCACGGCGATGCCGAACTCCGTGACGCCGAGCACATAGGCCTCGCCGCGAAGGCCGAACACCGACAGCCACGACACGAACGGGCTGTTGCTGATGAATTGCGCGATGCCTTGCGCCGATTGCAGCGTGAACTTCTGCATGCCGAACGACACGAAGATCACCACCATGACCCAGCGCAGGATCGCGAGCAGACGATAAGACCCCTCGCCCTGTTCGGCGATGTTGAACGATAGATTCATGCGGATGTTTCTTCCCTTGCTGCGATGCCGTCAGCCGCGGTTACGGCGTTCGTGGCAGGATTACGCAGCGCGCCCCGCGCGCGTTACGCGCGGGAGGGTGTCACGTCCTTCACAAGGATGTGCAGAAGAGGTGATCGGCAGGGACGGCGGACGGCCGTAGCCTCAAGCCGCGGTGAGCAACCCGCCGACCTTCTCGTAGGCCTCGCCCTTGAACCGCATCAGCTGAAACTGCTTGATCGGCACATAGTCGCTCGGCGTGGTGTTGAGGGTGATCCCAGGAATCAGCAGCGGGGCGGCGAACTTCTTCAGGTTGGTCGCCTGGTGCAGGATGTTGGCCCGCGTCAGCTGGTCGCCACATTGCCCGATGACGTGGGCGGCGGTTGCCCCGGCGGTGTAGCCGATGGCGTAGAGGTCGTCGGCGCGATCGGCGTTCGGGACGTAGCGGTCGAGGAACGCCATGTATTGCTTCATGTCCGACGTGTCGGCCCAGAGCGGATTGCCGGGGTCCATCCGTGTCGCAAACGCGAGAATGCCTTGCGCGGTCTCGAAACCCGCGGGCTGCAACGTCGCGCGCACCGAGGCGTTGCCGGCACCGAGGAAGATCCGCGGCCGCCACGCGAGCGCAGCCATCTTACGCAGCGCCTGGCTCGCCATCTTGGGGATCGTGATGAGGAACACCACGTCGGCGCCGGACAATTTCATCTGGACGATCTGGGAATCGATAGTCGGGTCGCCGACCGAGTAATTCAGCTCGGAGGTGATCTGCGCGGTCCTGGCGCCCAGACCGGACTTCAGCCCTGCCAGCGTTGCCTTGCCGGCATCGTCGTTCTGATACAGCAGGCCGATCTTCGCATCGGGCATGGTAGCGGCGATGTAGCGGCCGACGACGCCTCCCTCGATCTCGTAGGTCGATCCGCCGACCATGGTCCACGGATCGGCCGCCGGGTCCGACAGCTTGCTGGCGGCCGCTGCAAGGAACAGCTGCGGGACCTTGCGCGCATTCATGTATTTCTGCACGGCGATGTTGCCCGGCATTCCCATCGCGCCTGCGATGAACAGCACCTCGTCGCCTTCGACCAGGCGCCGCGCCGCCTCGACCGATTTCGGCGGGCTGTAGGCGTCGTCATAGTTGATGAACTTGATCTTGCGGCCGTTGATGCCGCCGGTCTCGTTCAGCATGCGGAAATAGGCATCCATGGCGTTGGCGAGGACGCCGAACGACGACACCGGGCCGCTGAGCGGTCCGAACTGCCCGATGCGGATCTCCTGATCGCTGGCGCCGGGATCATAGGAGGCGCCGGCAAATGCCTTGCCGCCAATGGATGCCGCGAGGCCAGAAGCTGCCGTCCCGAGCAGCGTTCGACGGCTGATCGTCTTCATCGGTTTCCTCCACTGGATTGGACGCCTTATGCGGCGCCTCGTTCGAATGCCACGCGATATTGCGCGGCGACCTCGTCGATGATGTCGGCGGCCCCCGTCACCGCCTGCACGCCCGAGACCGAATGACCCGCGCTCCAGACGTCCGCCCAGCGCCGCGGTCCTGCCGCGTCGTTCTTTCCGCCGAACTTTTCGCGCGCGCGCGCTTCCGACACCTGCTCGTCGAGATTTGCGGGATCGAGGCCCGCGGCGACGATCGACGGCCGCAGCATGCTGGTATCGAGGCCGGTGAAGGCCTTCGTCAGCATGATATCGTCGAGTGTGCTGTCGACCAGCATCCGCCGATAGGCCTCGCTGGCCATGCTCTCGCGCGCCGCAATGAAGCGCGTTCCCATATAAGTGAGATCGCAGCCGAGCAGCCGCGCCGCGGCGAGCGCGGTACCGTCCGTCACGCCGCCCGCGAGCACGACCGGGCCGTCGAACATGGCGCGCACCGCGCGCACGAAGGCGAACGGATTGGCCCAGCCGGTCTGCCCGCCGGCACCCGCCGTGAGCAGGATCAAACCATCGGCGCCCGCCTCGATCGCCTTCTCGGCATGACGGAGCGAGGCGATGTCTGCGAACACAAGACAGCCGACGTCATGCAGCGGCTGAACCGCCGCCGCCGGCGAACCGACGCTGGTGATGACCATCTCGACCTTGTGCCGGATGAGACAGGCGAGATCGTCCTTGAAGCGTGGCTGGCGGATGATGAGGTTCGGGCAATGCGGCGCGACCGGCCGGCCGAGATCGGCGACATTGCACTCGATCCGGGTAAGCCAGGCGTCGAGCTCCTCGACCGAGCGGGCGTTCGCGGTCGGAAATGCGCCGATCGCGCCTGAGCGGCAGACCGCCGTCACGAGATCAACGCCGGAGACGCGCAGCATGGGAGCTGCGATCAGCGGCAGACGAAGCCGATCTGCGATCGTAGCGGGAAGTGCGCTCCGGCGGGCAGCGGCCAGCATGATCAGCGTCCCTTCCAGACCGGCTTGCGCTTCTCGGCGAACGCCTTCAGTCCTTCGTTGCGATCCTCGGATTTGAGCGCGCGTTCGGCGATCGGCCCCTGCGCGGTCCACCCCTCTTCGTCGGTCCAATTCGCGGCCTGGAAGATAATCTCCTTTGATGCGGCGAGCGCCGTCGGGCCGTTGACGAGGAGCTCGTTGCCGAAGACAACCGCCGCCTCCAGCGCCTGTCCGGGTTCGACGAGCCGGTTCACGAGGCCGAGGCGTTCAAAGTACTCCGCGCCCTTGAACTGCCCGGTCAGCGCCAGCTCCATCGCGACGTGATAGGGGATCCGCTTCGGCAGCCGGAACAGGCCGCCGCCGATGGCAACGACATTGTGCCGCACTTCCGGCAGGCCCATCTTGGCGTCCCGCGCGGCGACGATGAGATCGCAGGACAGGCAGAGCTCGAGCCCGCCGCCAACGGCATAGCCCTCGACGGCCGCGATCAGCGGCTTGCGCGGCGGCCGGCGAAACAAGCCGAAGCCGCCGCGTTCGGTCACGCCGCGCTCGCCGCGCGCCACCGCCTTGAGATCGGCGCCGGCCGAGAAGTTGCCGCCCGCACCGGTGATGACACCAGCGAACAGCGCATCCTCGGCGTCGAGCAGATCCATCGCATCGGAGATGCCGCGCGCCAGCGCAGCGTTGCAGGCGTTGCGTGCCTCGGGACGATTCAGCGTGACGACCAGGATGTGGCCGCGCCGTTCGGTCAGAACGACCTGTTCATTCTCAGTGGTCATCGATGCGCCTCACAATGCGAAGGTAAAGCCGCCGTTGACCGGATAGGTCTGGCCGGTGATCCACGCGCTCGCATCGGAGGCGAGGAACAGCACCATGTTGGCGACGTCGGACGGCAGGCCCGGGCGGCGGATGACGTACTTCTCCATCATCTTCTTCTGCCGCTCCGGATCGGCCTTCAGCCGCGCCTCGATCGCCGGCGTCAAGGTGGCGGCAATCGCCACGCAGTTGGCCGTGATGTTGTGGCGGCCGAGCGAGCGCGCGACCGCGCGCGTGAAGCCCGCCGCGCCCGCCTTTGCGCCCGAATAGACCTCGAGGCCGGCCTCGCCGGCGCGGCCGGCATCGGAGATGATGGTGACGATGCGGCCGCCCTTGCGCTCGATCATCTGCGGGATGCAGGCCGAGGCGCAGTTGATGACGCCGTAGAGATTGACGCCGATGAAGCTGTTCCAGACCTCCGGACCGGTTTCCCAGAACGGCTTGCGCGCATCGGGATCGGGGGTCGCGCCGGCGTTGCCGGCATTGTTGACGAGCACGTCGATCGGGCCGAAGGCCTGCTCGGCCTTGCCGACCATCGCCTTCACCGAGGCGAGATCGGTGACGTCGGCCTGCACCGCGACCGCCTTGCCGCCGCCGGCGTTGATTTCGCGCGCGACCTGCTCGGCGCGATCGAGGAAGTAGTCGTTGACGACGATGCCGGCCGCGTTGTGCGCGGCGAAATGCAGCGCGATCTGGCGCCCGACGCCCTGGCCCGCACCGGTGATCAGCGTCACCTTGCCGTTCAGATCAAGAATATCACTCATACGTTTCTCTCCCGTCCCTTCCAGTAGGGCTCGCGCAATTCGCGCTTGAGCAGCTTGCCCATGGTGTTGCGTGGCAGTTCATCGACGATCGACAGCGTCTTCGGCCGCTTGTAGGAAGCAAGATGCTCGCGGCAGAAGGCGAGGATCGCGGCCTCGTCGGTGATGTGGCCCGGCTTCAGCTCGCAGAACGCCTTGACCTGCTCGCCGAACTCGTCGTCGGGGATGCCGATGACAGCGACGTCCTGCACGTCCGGATGCCTGAGGATCGCGGCCTCGATCTCGGCCGGATAGATGTTGACGCCGCCGGCGATGATCATGTCCTTGGCGCGATCGGTAATGAACAGATAGCCGTCGTCGTCCAGCATCCCGACATCGCCGACGCGGAAATATCCAGCGTCGTCGCGCGTGTCGGTTCCGAGCGGCTTGCCGTTCAGATAGGCGCGGATCGTCACCGGCGTCCTGATCCAGATCTCGCCGGACTGGTTGCGCGGCAACTCGCGCCCCTCGGCATCGCGAATCGAGATGTCGACGTGCTTGTGCGGGCGACCGCTGGAGCCGGGCTTGCGCTCCTGCATCTCGGGCGGCAGGAAGCTGATCATGCCGACCTCGGTCGCGCCGTAGCCTTCGCCGAGCACGCCGGAGCCGAAATAGCGGATGATCCAGCGCTTGAGCTCGTAGGGCACTGGCGCTGCGCCGACCGACAGCGCACGGATCGACGACACGTCGTAGGCGTCGAGTACATCCTTCGGCAGCGCCGCGAGGCGCTTGTACATGGTGGGCACGCCGGTCCAGTTGGTGACGCGATGCCTTGCGATCAGGCGAAGCGCGCCTTCCGGATCGAAGCGGCGCATCAGGATCACCGGATTGCCGAGATGGATCGCACCCCAGACCTGCGACGGGCCGGCGCCATGATGTAGCGGCAGCGTCAGCAGCGAGACGCCGCCCGGCTGACCGCGCCGGGTCTGCGCCACGTCGCTGAGATATTCGCTGGTGCGTTGATCCATCTGCACACCCGGCTGCACCGCCGAGACCACGCCCTTGGGCAGGCCCGTGGTGCCTGAGGTGTAGAGGATTAGCGGCGGCCGACCGGTGGAATGCAGCGGCGGCTCGGCAGGCGTGTCGAGCAGTTCGGAGAATGCGACGAAGCCGGGCGACACCGTCCCAATCGAGACCGCCAGCTTGATCGGCAAGCCCTCGAATGCGGGCTTCAGCGCCGTCGGATCATCATCGTCGCAGACCATGACCTGGGCGCCGCTGTTGGACAGCACGTACTGCGTCTCCGACGGCGTCAGCCGCCAGTTCAGGCCGAGCAGCGAGCAGCGCAGCTTGCCGATCGCCTCGCTCAGGATCGGCCACTCGATCCGGATCTGGGTCCGCAGCACCACGATGTCGCCGGCGACGACGCCGCGGGCCGCGAGGCCATGCGCAACGCGGTTCGCCGCATCGTTGAGCTGCGACCATGTCATCTGGTGATCGCCCTCGATGAAGGCGACATCGTCGGGGCGATTGGCGGCCCAGTATTCGACGCTGTTCGGCAGGATGCTCATTTCGTCAGCCTCCGTTCCAGCGTCGCGATGAAGTGCGCGCTGATGACCTCGAGATCCAGTCCCTCCGGATCGACCAGCCACTGCGCCACCGATCCGCGCAGCGTGGCGTGGATGAGCGCGCTTTCGATCTCCGGATCGATATCCGCGCGCAACCGACCCTCGGCCATTCCCGCCCGCAGCGCCGCGGCGATCTCGCCTCGCGTTTCGCGATTGAGTTTCGCCACGGTAGCCGTGATCGGCGGCACGGTGAGCGCGCCGGCCAGCACGGCGTGAAAGGCGCGCGCCATGGCAGGATTCCGCGCCGGCATCACGAAGTAGTATCGGCACGACGCAAGCAGGCTGTCGTAGCCGGTCAGTCCCGGTGCGGACGCGCGGCGCTCGGTGATGAAGGATTCGATGATGTAGGTGCCGAGCGCCGACAGCAGATCGGCCTTGGTCTTGAAATAGTGCGACGGCAGACCGCGGCTGTAGCCGGCGCGCTCGCCGGCCTCCGCCAACGTGATCGCCTCGAGCCCGTTTTCGGCCACGATCAGCGCGGCCGCTTCGAGGATCCGCCGCTCCGCTTCATCGCGCCGCTCGACCTGGGTCCGCCGCGACACCGACACGGGCGCGTCGTCTCGCTGCTCCTGCGCGCGTCGAACTGCTCGTGCCATTCAGCTTCGCTCCCTTTGCCGTGCGGCGACTTCTTGCTTGCATTCAAGTTAGAATAATGTTTGTTGGTCGGTCAACAAGTTTCTTGGAGGAAACGCATGCAGCCGAACAAACTATTGAAACCAAGCCTGTATTCCGCGGCGCCCGGCCACCAGAAGGAGGTGACGGCCCGCCTCAAGGGCGGCCGCTGCCGCTGCGGATACGTCTTCTTCCCGATGCAGACGTATGGCTGCGAGCGCTGCGGCAGCCATGGCGACGCGCTGACGCCTTGCGAGCTCTCGGCCGATGGAACGCTACTCGCCGAAGCAACCGTTCACCTGCACGCCGACAAGAACCGCCTGCCCCCCTTCACCATCGTCAAGGTCGCGCTCGACGACGGGCCTGTGATCCGCACCCTGCTGGCCGAGGACAGCGCGCCCGTCGCGCCGGGCCGGCGCGTGACCGGCAGGCTCATCGCAGTCGGACAGAGCGAGAGCGGCGAGACCGTGCTCGATCTCCGCTTCAGCATCGCATCCTGATTGGTCCGGAGGTCTGACATGACACGATCACTCAACGAGCTGCGCCCGGTCTATGTCGTCGGCATCGGCTGGCATCGCTATCAGAACCCGAGCGAGACGCCCTATGTGGAGCTCGGCCTCACCGCGATCCGCGCCGCGCTTGCAGATGCGCGCATCGAATGGCCTGTGGTGGAATCGACCTATGTCGCGACCGCGCTGCTCGGCATGGCGTCGGGACGGCCGATGCTGCGCCATCTCGGCGCGACCGGCGCGCCGCTGATGCATGTCGAAAATGCGTCGGCCTCCGGATCGACTGCGTTCCGCCACGCCTGCATCGAGGTCGCAAGCGGCATCTCCGACGTCGCGCTGGCAATTGGCGTCGACAAGCGCAATCCGGTGCGGCGTCCGGACACCGGCCTCGGTCACCTCGCCGAGGACGCCATCGTCCCCTTCACGCATTTCGCGCTGCTGACCAATGAATACGCGGTCCGCCACAACGCCTCGACCGAGGACATCGCACGGGTCGCGGTGAAGAACCACCGCAACGGCGCCAAGAATCCCAATGCGCAGCGGCAGCAGGAGCGCACGCTCGACGAGGTGCTCGGCGGCAAGCGGGTATCGGGCTCGCTGACGTCGTTGCAATGCACGCCGATTGGCGAAGGCGCCGCGGCCGTCATCGTCGCATCCGAGGACGGCATTCGCCGACTGGGCATCGACGCCGGCCGCGCCATTCGCGCCACGGCCTCGGTCGGCCGCAGCGAACGGGTCTATCCGCCCGGCGCCGGCTTCGACGCGGCGCTCACCAAGGAGACCGCCGACCTCGCATTGGCGCAAGCCAAGCTAACCCCGAAGGATCTCGACATCATCGAGCTGCACGACGCCTTCACGGTCGAGGAGCTGCATTACATCGAAAGCATCGGCCTCTGCCCCGAAGGACACGGCGTTCGCATGCTGAAGGACGGCGCGCTCGATATCGGCGGGCAATGCGCGATCAATCCCTCCGGCGGCCTGATCGCGATGGGGCACCCGATCGGTCCCACCGGCATCGGCCAGATCGGCGAGATCGTGATGCAGCTCCGCGGCGAGGCCGGCCCGCGCCAGCATCGCGGCGCGCGGATCGGGCTGGCGCATATGGTCGGCGTCGGCGCGGTCTGCTACGTGCACATCCTGCAACGGTGACGCCGCCGCTCGAGAACGCGCCAGCTCACGCGCGCTGGCGCAGCGGCCGCGCGGCGTCCTTTGCCGGCACCGGCATGGTGAAACCGTACAGGAACAGGTCCACCACCATGTCGGCGAACTCGCCGGGGTCGACGCCGCCCTTCGGGTCGTACCAGGTGTGGCTGAAGTTCAGGATGCCGAACAGCATCATGCTGTAGATCTTCTTGGTCCGCTTGACGATCTTGCCTTCCTTGTCGAGCGTGACCAAAAGATCGGCGATAGTATCGACCAACTGGCGCTCCAGCGCCTTGATCGCATCCTGTTCGGTCTCGCCGAGGAACGAGAGGTCGTTGAGGATCACGCGCTGCTCGTCGCTCGAGCGCGCATTGAGCGCGACGATGGCCTGGATCGCGGCGCGGAACTGCTCCAGCGTCGCCGCCTTGCCGGCCATCGCGGTCTCGACATCGGCGATCATCTCGCGGATATGCGCATCGAGGATCGCGAACAGGATCGCTTCCTTCGAGTCGAAATAGTGGTACAGCGCGCCGCGCGACAGCTTGCAGGCGTCCGCAAGGTCGGCGATCGAGGCACGCATGTAGCCCTGCCGCGCGAACAGGCCGCAGGCGGTGGTGAGAATGCCCCGCTGGATCTCGTCGTAATTTTCTGAGCGCGTCCGCGCCATTACATTCTCTCTCGTGCACCATCGGCGCCGCCGGAATCGGACGGCACCCGTCTCTCTATACTACTGCCGCTCCGCGCCCTCCTCCCCTTTACGGGCACCATCCACCAGAACTCTTCCATCGCTCACCATGACGCGCGACCTGCGTCAAAAAATAATTTGAACGACCGGTCGGATTATATTAAAGTGCCTGCCATCAAGCAAGCGGATTGCGCACGTCGGGACCAACCCGGCGGCATTGAGGGAGGCTGCGCGTGGATTCTCAGAAGGTCGATGCTGTCGTGATCGGAGCCGGCGCCGGCGGGCTGTGCGCCGCAGCGCGGCTTGCCCATGGCGGGCTGCATACGCTCGTCGTCGACGACAAGGACCGGCTCGGCGGGCGCGCCTCGACCGAGGAGATCGACGGCTTCAAGGTCAATATCGGCGCGATCGCGATCGAGTTCGGCGGCGTGTTCGAGGAGACCTTCCACACCGTCGGCGCGCCGCTCGATATCCGCGCGCCGGAGCCTGCGAGCTCGTTCTTCATCGACGGCAAGGTGATCGATGTCGGCCGCGGCGGCTGGTCGCTGTTGCTCGGGCAGCTCACGAAACAGGCCTCGCGCATCCTGGAGAAATTCGCCGACGCCCGTTCCGGCAACCTGCCCGACGGGCGGCAATCGACCGAGGATTGGCTGAAGGGTTACACCAGCAACGCCACGGTGCACGCGCTGTTCCGCAATCTCTGCGCGGCAATCTTCGCCTGCAACGCCGCCGAGCTGCCGGCCCGCGCCTTCCTCACCTATTTCACCAGCAAGGGCGCCTTCAAGAAGTTCGGCTTCTGCCCGCAGGGCACGATCGGCGTCTGGAACAGCCTCGGCAGCGCGATCAAGCGCAATGGCGACATCTGGCTCGAAACGCCGGCGACCACGATCCACACATCAAATGGCCGCGTCGAAGGCGTCACCGTGCTCCGGAACGGTGAGAAGGTGCGGATCGAGACCGATCTTGTCATCAGCAACGCCGGACCGAAGGCAACCGTCGCGCTCGCCGGCAGCGAGGCTTTCCCGGCGGATTATCTCGCCAAGGTGAAGAACGACCTGCGCCCATCCGCCAATATTGTCATCAATGTCGCAAGCCGCGAGCCGCTGATCAACCACCCCGGCATCATCACCTTCGGCAAGACGCGCCGGCTCTGCAACATGGCGAACCTTTCCGCCACGTGCCCCGAACTGGCCCCGCCCGGCTGGCATCTCTACGTCGCCTATGCCGTGCCGGTGCCCGCGCTCGGCGATTTCGACTCGGATACCGAGGTCGCGCTCGCACTCGAGGACCTTCGCGAGCAGTTCGCGAATTTCGACCAGGCAAAAATCCTCTCGATCCGGGTGATGCGCGACGACTGGCCGGCGCAACGCAGCTGCGCCGGTTACGACCTGCCGCGCGAGACCGGCATCGAAGGCCTGTGGTGCGTCGGCGACGCGGTGAAGCAGTATGGCAATGGCGGCACCCAGGCTTGCGCCGAGACCGCCAAGATCGTGACCGATGCGATCTTCGCCGCGCGCCCGCGCCGATCGGTCGGCCGGGTCTGAGCGCGATGCCGACGACGATCCCGCATCCGACGTCGCAAGCAAATCCCCAGGCCGCGCCGGCGCGGGAGTGCCTGCTCGAATTTCGCAACATCCGGATCGTCTACGACAACGCGATCGAGGCGATCCGCGATGTCTCGATCACGGTGCCCGAGGGCAACATCGTCGCCCTGCTCGGCTCCAACGGCGCCGGCAAGTCGACGCTGCTGAAGGCGATGTCTGGCATCCTCTACACCGAGGAAGGCGTGATCGAAAACGGTAGCATCCGCTTCCGCAATGACGAGGTGCATCGCCTCGCGCCGGACGAGCTGGTGCGCCGCGGCATCGTGCAGGTGCCGGAGGGCCGCCGCGTGTTCGCGGCGCTCACCATCGACGAGAATTTGCAGATGGGCGGCTACACCAGGACCGGCGCCGAGGCGCGCGAGCGCCGCGACAAGGTGTTTGCGCTGTTTCCGCGGCTCCATGAGCGGCGCGACCAGATCGCCGGCTACATGTCCGGCGGAGAGCAGCAAATGCTCGCGATCGGCCGCGCGCTGATGACCGATCCGGTGCTGCTGGCGCTCGACGAGCCGTCGCTCGGCCTCGCGCCCTTGATCATCGACCGCATCTATGAGGTGATTGTCCGGCTGCGCGATGAGCTGAAAATGACCGTGCTACTGGTCGAACAGAACGCGCAGCGCGCGCTCGACATCGCCGACTATGGCTACATCCTGGAGACCGGTCGCGTCGTGCTCGACGGCACAGCTGCGCGGCTCACCGCCAATGAAGACGTCCAGGAGTTCTACCTCGGCGTCTCTTCCACCGGCCGCAAGAGCCTGCGCGACGTCAAGCATTACAAGCGCCGCAAGCGGTGGCTGTCGTGACCGCGCTGCTCATGGTCGAGAACCTGTCAAAACGCTTCGGCGGCCTGCAGGCGGTCGCCGATGTCAGCCTTCAGGTAAGCCCCGGCGAGATCTGCAGCGTGATCGGCCCGAACGGCGCCGGCAAGACCACGCTGTTCAACATGATCTCGGGCGTGCTGCGGCCGAGCGGCGGCCGGATCGTCTTCGACGGCATCGACCTTGCGACCATTTCGCCATGGAAATTCGCCGCCGTCGGCATCGGCCGCACCTTTCAGAACCTCGCGCTGTTCAAGCACGGCACCGTGGTCGAGAACATCCTGACCGGCCGCCACACCCATCTGCGCTCGACCGTGCTGGACGCCGTGGTGTTCTTCGGCCGCACCCGCAAGGAGGAGATCGCGGCCCGGCAGCGCGTCGAGCACATCATCGAGTTCCTCGAGATCGAGCATATCAGGGACGCCGTGGTCGGCACGCTGTCTTACGGCCAGCAGAAGCGCGTCGAGCTCGCCCGCGCGCTCGCCTGCGAGCCGAAATTGCTGCTGCTCGACGAGATGGTCTCCGGTATGAACCAGGAGGAGACCGAGGATATCGCGCGCTTCGTGCTCGACATCCGCGACGAGCTCGGCATCACCGTCGTGATGATCGAGCACGAGATGCGCATCGTGATGGACATTTCCGACCGCATCCATGTGCTGAATTTCGGGCGCAAGATCGCAGAAGGCGCGCCCGACGAGATCAGGCGAGATCCTGCCGTCGCGGAGGCCTATCTCGGTGGCCAGCGCGCCG
This sequence comes from Bradyrhizobium sp. ma5, assembly GCF_042258955.1. Lineage (NCBI taxonomy): Bacteria > Pseudomonadati > Pseudomonadota > Alphaproteobacteria > Hyphomicrobiales > Nitrobacteraceae > Bradyrhizobium > Bradyrhizobium sp. ma5. Next base: position 2,476,124 of record NZ_CP170156.1, on the reverse strand, counting down.
AAGCGATGAAGGCGGGCGCGTGATGTCGACGATGGACAGCCTGCGCAACGCTCATCCGCCGCTGCGGGCCAACGCCGCGCGCAGCGCACCCGCGGCAGGCGCCGACGCGCTGCAGGCGGCGCTTGCGGATGCCGCCATCACCATCCCGCAATTGCTGCGGCAACGCGCCGCCATACATGGCGATGCATTGGCGCTGCGGGAGAAGGATTACGGCATCTGGAATCCCTATTCGTGGCAGCATTACTACGGGACCGCGCGCGCGGTCGCGCTCGGCCTGCTGTCGCTCGGCATCAAGCCCGGCGACCGGGTCGCTATCGCCGGCGAGAATACGCCGGAATGGTTTTACGCAGATCTCGGTGCCCAGATGATCGGCGCGGTCGCGGTCGGCATCTATCCGACCAATCCCTGGGTCGAGCTGCAATATATCGTCAAGCATTCCGGAGCCCGAATCGTCGTCACCGGCGATCAGGAGCAGACCGACAAGGTGCTCGACGCGATGGCCAACAATGGCGGCCTGCCGGATCTGGAAGCCATCGTCTGCATCGACATGAAGGGCCTGCGGCATTATCGGCAGCCGGAGCTGACGTCGTTCGCCGCCTTGTGCGAACGCGGCAAGGGCTACGCCGAGGCGAACCCGGAGGCTGATGCTACCCTCGATCGCCTGATCGGCCAGGGCGCGCCCGACGATGTCTGCATCCTCGTCTACACCTCGGGCACGACGGGCCCGCCCAAAGGCGCGATGCTGACCCATCGCAATCTCGTCTACGCCGCCTATGCTTACGCCAAAACCGTCGGCATCGCTGACAAGCCGTTCGAAGCGGTGAGCTATCTGCCGCTGTGCCACGTCGCCGAGCGCTGCTACGGCACGGTAACGCATCTCGTGCTCGGCGGCACGGTCTCCTTTGCCGAATCGATCGACACCGTCGCGATCAACATCCGCGAGATCGCGCCGACGTTCTTTGTCGGCGTGCCCCGCATCTACGAAAAACTGCAACAGGGCTTTCTGTTCAGGCTCGGCGAGAGCGGCCGTCTGCGGCAGGGCTTCACCAATGCCTGCCTCGCCTGGGGCCGCACGCTGTCGGATCGCCGGCAGGCCGGCAAGGAGGGCTGGCTCGATCGTGCCACCTACGGGCTGCTCTATCTCCTGATGTTCCGCAATCTGCAGCGCCACCTCGGCTTCGCCTATAGCCGGCACAGGCTCTGCGCCGGCGCCTCGATCTCGCCGGAGACGCTGCGCTTCTTCGACATCATCGGCCGGCCGGTGTCGCAGGGCTATGGCCTCACCGAAAGCGGCGGCGTCGCCTTCATCCAGACGGAAAGCCACCACCGGATCGGCGGCTGCGGCGTACCGCTGCCGCAGACCGAATGGAAGTGCGACGGCGATGGCGAGATCCTGCTGCGTAACCCCGGCGTCTTCAAAGGCTACTTCCTCGACGAGAAGGCCTCCACCGCTTCGCTGGAGCAAGGCGGCTGGCTGCGCACCGGCGACATCATCGACATCCTCGACAACGGCGAGATCGCCGTGGTCGACCGCAAGAAGGCGATCATCATTACCGCCGGCGGCAAGAACATCGCCCCGTCGGAAATCGAGAACGCGCTGAAGGATTCCGAATTCATCAAGGAAGCGATCGTGGTCGGCGAGGCCAAAAAGTACCTCGGCGCCATCCTCCAGGTCGACTACGACAATGTCGGCCGCTGGGCGCGCGACCGGGCGCTGGCCTATACCAATTACAAGTCGTTGTCGCAGCTGCCTGAAGTGCACGAGCTGGTCGAGCGGATCGTGAGCGACACCAACAAGCGCTTCGCCCGGGTCGAGAATATCCGCCGCTTCGCCATCCTCGAGAAGGAGCTCGACCATGACGATGGCGAGCTCACCGCCACGCAGAAGGTGCGCCGCGCCATGATCGAGAAGAAGTTCGCGCGCGAGCTCGCCATCATCTACCAGGCGGAGGGCTGAATGCAGTATCTCATTCAGCTTTTGATCTCCGGGCTTGCGATCGGTGCGATCTACGGCCTGATCGCGATGGGCTTTGCGGTGATCTACAAGTCCACCGGCCTGGTCAATTTCGCGCAGGGCGAGATGACCATGATCACGGCCTACATCGCCTGGACCATCTCGACCACGGTCAGCGGCAATGTGTTCGTCGTAGCGCTGGGCGCGATCCTCGCCGCGGTCCTGCTCGGCCTCGTCATCGAGCGCCTGGTGATGCGGCCGATGCTGGGCGAGCCGGTGTTCGCGACCGTGATGGTCACGATCGGGCTTGCCGTGATCCTGCGCTCGGCGATCAACTTCATCTGGGACGCCTATCCGCACGGGCTCGATATCGGCATGGGGCGCGGTATCGTGCATCTCGGCGGCATCGGCGTGCGCACCGGGCAAATCGCCGTGATCGTCACGCTGCTGGCGTTGCTTGCCGCGATCTGGGCGTTCTTCCGCTACAGCAAGGTCGGCGTCGCGATGCGCGCGGTCGCAGCCGACGACCGCACCGCGCTGTTGATGGGCATCAGCGCCACCAGGGTCCACGCGCTGGCCTGGGCCGCATCCTCGGTGATCGCCGGCATCGGCGGCGTGTTCTTTGCACTGTCCTACGACTTGTCGCCGGCGATGTTCCAGCTCGGGCTGAAGGCGTTTCCGGCCACGATCCTGGGCGGTCTCGATGCGGTGCTGGGCTCCGGGCTCGGCGGCCTCCTGATCGGCATCACCGAAAACCTCGCCGGCGGCTATCTCGGCTCCGGCATGAAGGAAGTCGCGGGCTTTGCCATGATCATCGTGGTGCTGATGGTCCGCCCGTTCGGCATCTTCGGCGAACGCGATATCGAGAGGGTCTGATGCGCACCGGCGACTACAAGCAGAGCTACGGCGAACTGGTCGCGCTGGTCGATTCCCCGCCGGTGTGGCTATGGTCGGCCGTGCTGCTGCTGGCACTGATCGCGGCGCCTCATCTGCTGAACTCCTACGCGTTGTCGTTCCTGATGATCATCCTGATCACGGCGACCGGCGCGCTCGGGCTCAACATCCTGACCGGCTACACCGGTCTCATTTCGCTCGGCCATGTCGGCTTCCTCGTCACCGGCGCCTATGCCTATGCGGTGCTGGTCTCGAAGTACCACATGCCGCCGCTGGTCGGCTTCCTCGGCGCCGGCGTGGTGCCGGCGCTTGCCAGCCTGATCGTCGGCGCACCATCGCTGCGGCTCAAGGGGCTCTATCTCGCCATCACCACGCTCGCCTTCTCCTTCATCATCAACACGGTGATCCTGGAGATGCGCTGGCTGACCAACGGCGCCCGCGGCATCCAGGTGCAACGGCCGGAGATCCTCGGCATCAGCTTCGACAGCGATGCCGCCTTCACCTATCTCTGCCTCGCTTTCGCAGCCCTGACGCTGTTCGCCACCCTCAACATCCGCCGCAGCCGGGTCGGACGCGCCTTCGTCGCGATCCGCGACAACGACACCGCGGCACGCGTGATGGGGATCAACCTGCACGCCTACAAGCTGTTCGCCTTCGTCACCTCGGCCTTCATCACCGGAATCGCCGGCGCGCTTTACGGCATCTATCTCTCCTTTGTCAGCGTCGAAGGCTTTCCGTTCCTGCTCTCGATCGAGGCGCTGGCGATCCTGATCGTCGGTGGCCTCGGCTCGGCGCTCGGCGCGGTGCTCGGCACCGTCCTGATCGTGCTGCTGCCGGAAGTGACCAGGCTCGTCTTCAGCCTGTTCAGCGCTCAGATGGACGCGACCTTCACGACCGGCGCGCAGGAGCTGAAGAGCATGCTCTACGGCCTCGTCATCATCCTGTTCCTGCGCTTCCAGCCGAGGGGGCTGGTCGGCGCCTGGCACGACATCAAGCGGACCTGGGTGCACTGGCCGCTGCGGTACTAACAAGAAAAGACACGACACCATGAGGAGGAAACATTGATCAGACATTTGGCGGCAGCCTCGCTGCTGCTCACCACGGCCTGCCTTGCCATCGGTCCCGCTACCGCCGCCGACCCTGGTATCACCGACACCGAGATCCTGATCGGCGACGTCGAGCCCCTGACCGGCCCGCCGGCACTCCTCGGCGTCGCGGCCTCGATCGGCCACAAGATCGCGATCGCGGAGGCCAACGCCGCCGGCGGCATCAACGGCCGCAAGATCAAATACGTGCTGGAGGACGACGGCTACGTCACCGCGCGCACCATCCAGGGCGTCAAGAAGGTGATCGACGTCGACAAGGTATTCGCAATGATCGGCATCTCCGGCTCGGGCCAGTCGATCGCTGTCATGCCGGTGCTGGAGAAATCCGGCATCCCGACCGTGATCGACGTCGCGCCGGTGAAATTCCTGTGGGAGCCGCCGCGCAAGAACGTGTTCGTGGTCGGCCAGTCCTACGAGGAAGGCATCATCCACCTCGTCAACTTCCTGGCCGACAAGAATCCCGGCAAGAAATGGGGACTGATCACCCAGGACGACGATTACGGCATCACGGTGCGCGACGGCTTCGATACCGTCGTCAAGGCCAAGAAGCTGAACGTGGTCTACAGCGGCAACTACAAGAAAGGTCAGCAGGACTTCTCGTCCGACATGCTGCAGCTGAAGGACTCCGGCGCCGAGGTGTTCCTGGCCGGCGGCATCATCGGTGAGAACATCGCGATGATGAAGGAGCTGGAGAAGCTCGGCATCAAGCCGGTGACCGGCATCTTCTGGCCCGGTCGCATCGAACCGGTGCTGAAGCTGATGGGCCCGGCCGGTGACGGCATCTATGCGGTCGACTATGTCGAACCGTTCGCGGGGCCGGCCGGCAAGGCGTTCCTCGAGAAGGCCAAGCCGCTGGTGTCGGAAGCCGAGTTCAAGGGCATCAACCGCTACACCATGACCGGCTATGCCGCCGCGAAAGTCCTGATCGCGGCGATCGAGCGCTGCGGCAAGCAACCGACCTGGGCCTGCACCATCTCGGAACTGGAGAAGACCAGGAATGTCGAGACCGGCGTGATGGCGCCGATCAGCTTCGGCCCCGGCGTCCGCTTCTCCAACCAGAAGCTGCAGATCATGCAGGCTGATACGGCGACGCTCAGCTTCAAACCGGTGAACTAGAACGATGAAAGTCCTGATCGTCTTTGCCCATCAGGAGACGCAGTCGTTCAACGCTGCGCTGCTGGCGCGGTCGGTGGCGGAGCTGACCGCGCTCGGGCATACGGTCAGGATCTCCGATCTTTACGCCATGAGCTTCAACCCGGTGGCGACCGCCGAAGACTTTGGCGAGCGGCGGTTCCCCGACCGGCTGCAATATGATCGCGAGCAGAAATTCAATCTGCAACAGCAGTCGCTCAGCGGCGACATCGCCGCCGAGATCGAGAAGCTGCTGTGGTGCGACCTCCTGATCCTGCAGTTTCCGCTGTGGTGGTTTTCCGTTCCCGCCATCATGAAGGGCTGGATCGACCGGGTGTTCGTCAACGGCGCGGTCTATGGCAGCGGCCGCCGCTACGACACCGGCGGCCTCGCCGGCCGCCGCGCCATGGTCGTGACCTCGACCGCAGCCTATCCCGGAATGTGCGCGCCCGACGGGCTGGTCGGCGCGCTCGACGTGGTGCTGTGGCCGATCCAGAACGGCATGCTGGCCTATGCCGGCTGCAAGGTGCTGCCGCCCTTCGTGTCGTATTCGGTGAATTTCGTCGACGAGGCGACGCGGCATCGCTATCTCGACGACTACGCCGAACGGCTGCGGCAGCTCGAAACCGCCGAGCCGTTGTTCTTCCATCCGCTCGCGGATTTCGGCGAGGACTGGCGGCTGAAGCCGGGGATCACGGCGCAGACGGTTGGGCAGGGCGCGCGTGCCCACAAATGACATGACCCGGACGTAGGTCTGCTCCCTCGCCCCGTTCTTACGGGGAGAGGATTGGGGTGAGGGGCTGCTCCCGCACATATGGTGATAGAAGCACTCGCGGAGACTCCCCCTCACCCGGATCGCATCAGCGATGCGATCCGACCTCTCCCCGCGAGCGGAGCGAGGCAAGAAAGAATCACATCCGCTTCGCCACCTCTTCCAGCATCACCTCGGTGGCACCGCCGCCGATCGTCAGCACGCGGGCGTCGCGCACCATACGTTCGATCGGGGTGCCGCGCATGAAGCCTGAGCCGCCGTGCAATTGCAGGCAGCCATGCACGACCTCGTGCAGCACCTCCGGCGACAGCGCCTTCACCATCGACACTTCGCGCAAGCACTCCTGCCCGGCCGCGGCGAGCTCAGCGGCCTGATAGGCCAGCGCGCGCGCCGCTGCCGCCTTCGCGGCGAGCTGGGCGAGCTTCAACCGTACGCCCTGCTGGTTCCACAGCGGCCCGCCGAATGCCTGCCGCGTCTTCACATTGTTCGTCGTCAGCTCGATCGCCTTGGCGGACTCGCCGGCGCAGATGCCGCCGATGCAGATGCGCTCGTTCTGGAAGGTCTCCATGATGCCATAGAAACCCTTGTTCTCCTCGCCGAGCAGATTTTCCGCCGGCACGCGCACGTCCTGGAACGAAATCTCGGCGGTGTCCGAGCAGAGCCAGCCGTGCTTGTCGAGCTTGGTTGCCGTGATGCCCGGCGTGTTGCGCTCGACGATGAACAGCGAGATGCCGCGGCTGCCCTTGGCGTGCGGGTCGGTGCGCGCGGCGACGATCAGGAGATCGCCGTAGACTGCATTGGTGATGAACATCTTTGCCCCGTTGATCACCCAATGATCGCCGTCGCGCCGCGCGCGCGTCTTGAGGCCTGCGACATCGGATCCGGCATCGGGCTCGGTCACCGCGATCGAACAGACCGTCTCGCCGCGGATGATCGCAGGCAGATATTTCTGCTTCTGCTCCGGCGTACCGCGCAGGCTGATGTGCACCGCCGACATGTCGGTATGAACCAGGATCGACGAGGTGAAGCCGCCGAAGCTCGAGCGGCCGAGCTCCTCGGCAAACACCATCGAGGCCAGTGGCCCCATGTCGGTGCCGCCATATTCGGCGGCGTGGCGCATGCCGAGGAAGCCGAGCGCACCCATGCGGCGATAGATCTCGCGCGGGATCTTGCCGTCGCGCTCCCACGCCTCGGCATGTGGCACTACTTCCTTCTCGACGAAGCGACGCACCTGCTCGCGCAGCATGCGCAGTTCCTCAGGCAGATTGGGCGGCTCCGGAAAATGGAATGCGGTCTCAGAGAGCTGGCGCGGATCCGAGGTCATGACATTCATTGTGGCGCCCTCTCATGGCCGATGTGAAGATGGTTGCGCAGAAAAACTGCGAGCGATGCGATCGCCTCTCGCGCCTGCGGAATCTCGGGGAACATCTGGAAGACGTGGATCATGCCGTCCCAGACCTGGAGCTCGACTTCGGCGCCGGCCACTTTCGCCCTTGCGACCAGCTCCGTCGAGTCATCGCGCACGGTTTCGCGGTCGCCAACCTGAACCAGAAGCGGCGGCAGGCCGGTGAGATCGGCATAAAGCGGCGAGGCCAGCGGATCACGGGAATCACCGTCCTTGCCGAGATAGTTCTTGGCGAGCGCCAGGATCATCGCGCGCTGGTGGATCGGGTCCGCCTCGGCCCGGCTCTCATAGCTTGCGCCGCTCGCAGTGAGATCGGTCCAGGGCGACATCAGCGCGCCGGCCGCCGGAAGAGGCAAGCCGCGTTCCCTCGCTGCGAGCATCGCAGCGAGCACGAGATTGCCGCCGGCCGAGTCCCCGGCGAAGGCAATATCGGCCGGACGCAGTCCCAGATCGCGCAGATGCTGATAGGCCGTCAACGCATCATCGAGCGCCGCGGGAAACCGGTGCTCCGGCGCGAGCCGGTAATTGATCGAAAGCACGCGACAGCCGGATGCATCTGCGATCCGCGCGGCAAGGTCGCGATGCGAGACGACCGAGCCGATGCGAAAGCCGCCGCCGTGAAAATAGAGCACCGCTTTGTCGCGCGATGAGCCGGATGGCACGAGCCATTCGCCGTCGACACCACCGGCTGAGACCGGCTCAATCATTACTGGCACCGAGCAGCCGGCAAAGGCTGCATCCCAATCGCTGCGCATCTGCGCCACCGATGTGTCGCGGCTCCAGCCGCGATAGATCGCACGCAGGCGCTCGATGGCGCGATCGACCGGCGTGATAGCGATATCGTCGCCTGTGCTGGCCATCTCAGCCGCCGATGCCCATGCCGCCGGACACGCCGAGCGTCTCGCCGGTGATGTAGGCGGCCTGGTCGGAGGCCAGGAACAGCGCGGCGGCCGCAACCTCCTCCGGCTCGCCGAGCCGGCCGAGCAGCGTCGCGCCGGTCATCGCCTGCAGGATCTTGTCGCCGCCCTTTGCCACCGCCTGCTCCAGCATCGGCGTGCGGATCGGTCCCGGCGCGATCGCATTCGCAGTGATGCGAAAGCGTGCATTTTCGCGCGCGATGCTCCTGGTGAAGGAGATCACGCCGCCCTTGGCCGCGGAATAGACCGCGCCTCCCTTGGAGCCAAGCCGTGCGGCCTCCGACGTGACATTGATGATGCGGCCGAACCGCGCCGCCTGCATCGCCGGCAACGCGGCGTGCGTACAGGCGAGCACCGAGATGAGATTGACCGCGATCAGCCGGGCCCAATCCTCCGCATTGGTGTCGGTGAAGAAGGCGTGCTGATCGACGCCGGCATTGTTGACGACGACGTCGAACGGGCCGTCCTGCGCGATCACCGCCTGTACGGCGGTTGCATCGCAGACATCGAGCCCGGCGACGCCGGCACCGGTCTCCCGCGCAAGTTCGGAAGCTGCCGCCACGTCGAGATCGGCGATCACGACCCTTGCGCCCGCCCCAGCGAAGCCGCGCACGATCGCAGCCCCGATGCCGCGCGCGCCGCCGGAAACGAAGGCACGTCGGCCATCGAGACGTCCGAATGGCAAGGTCGCCACGTCAGCGCCCCGTGAAGACAGGCTTGCGCCGCTCGATCACGGCGGCGAGCCCTTCGCGCGCGTCGGCCATGCCGGAAAGTTCGGCAACGGTGCGCGCCTCCTCCGACAGGCACTGCTCGATGCTGGTGCCGGTGCCGGCCCAGACCAGCCGCTTGGTCGCCGCCAGCGCCTTCGGCGCACCAGCCGCGAGCTCCCGCGCCAGCGCGAGCGATGCATCGACGAGCTCGGCATCGGGCACGACCTTGGTGACGATGCCCATCTGCAAGGCTTCGGTTGCCGGGATCACCGGGTTGGTCAGCAGGATCGACATCGCCCGCCGCAGACCGACGAGCCGCGACAGCGTGACCGAGACGCCGGCATCCGGCGCCATCGCCACCCGCGTCGCACCGGCGAGGAATTTGGCCGATTCCGCCGCGATCACGATATCGGAGGCGCAGACCAGGCCAAAACCGCCGCCACCCGCCGCGAAGCCCTGCACCGAGGCGATGACCGGCGCCTCCAGCCGCAGCAATCCGGTCACCGCATTCTGCAGATACGCGGTGGCCTGGCGGATATAGTCGGGCAGCTTCTCGCCCTTGGAGGCAAAGGCGCGGACATCGCCGCCGGCGCAAAAGTTCGTGCCCTCGCCGCTCAGCAGCACGACGCGCAGATCCGGATGGCCGTGGCAGACCATGATGGCGTCGCATAGCGCGCTCAGGAGCTCGGCGCTCATGCCGTTAGCAGCATCGGGGCGGTTGAGCCGCAGCCGCGCGATGCCGTCGGTGATGTCGAGCAGAACGGGGCCCTTGTCGATCATGGCGAAACCTTCCCTAAACCAGGAATGACAGCGTGTAGATCGCCTTGTCGTTGTTGACGAGGATGACCTTCTTGCTGGCCATCCGCAATTCGCCATCGGCATGGCGCAGCCGGTATTCATTGCGCGCCGCCCACAGCGTGTCGTCGCGCAGGCTCGACTCGAAAATCAGGCTGTTGCTGGCGACCGCGATGTCGCCGTCGTCTGGCTGCTCGTCCATCAACTCGATGTTGGAGATCAGCCGGCGCAGGTTCGACTGCGGCGTCTGGGTAAAGTGCTTGCCGGTCATCAGCTGCCGGACCCGCAGCGCGATGCGCGAGCGGTTGTCGTAGATGATCGACATCTGCCGCTCCGGATCGATGTCGGCGCCGTTGGCCGGCACCCAATAGACGCCGTCATCGGTCCACAGCTTTTCCCAGGCCTCGTATTGATGCTCGTCCTGAAGCCGCGCCTCGCGATAGAGGAAGGCGGTGATGGCGCTCATCAACGTGGCGCTGCTCTCGCGCGACAGCATCAGGCCGGCTCCATCAGCTTGCGATAATGGGTCCAGATGCCGCGCGACGGCACCTCGTCGGTGACGTGGCCGACCGTAAAGCCGAGCTCATCCTGCCGCTGGCGCTTCTCGCCGCGGCCGAGGAAGATCCATTCCGGATTGCGCGCCAGCACGCCGCGGTGGCAGCGCTCATACATCTCGGAATCATCCGCGAGCAGGAAGCCGGCCGGGCCGACCGAACCCATGGTCTGCTGGCGCAGCCTTCGGTTCAGATCGGGCGCGCCCTTGAACTGCAGCGCGGTGACGTGCTGCACGCTGTCGTCGACGCCGAGCGGCTGGATCACGAACATCTGGATCTCGGCAATGAACAGGTTCGGAAAGATCATCACATGCGGCGTTCCGTCGATCATGATCTCGCGCGCCGCGGTGTCGCCATAGGCGGCCTTCATGCGCGCGGTGTAGTCGGGCAACCGTTCCTCGCTGGTGCCGAACCAGCTCATCGGCGCATCGCGCTCGCGGAACTCGGGCCGCAAATCGATCTCGGTGTGGCCGTTGCCATAGTCGCGCGTCAGCGCGGTCGAGGCGCCGCCATAGAGCTTGCCGATCATGCTGTCGGCGACGCCGAAGATCGAGGTGTGCACGAAAGCCGGGTGATAGCCATCGCACTCGTTCTCCAGGATGAACTTCCAGTTCGCCTTGACGCGGTGCTTGAGGAAGCCCGCCGTGATCTCGACCTCGCCCTCGGGCGAAGCGCGCACCAGCCGATCGATGGTCTCCGCGGCACCGCCGAGATGTTCCTTCAAGGTCGGGCCGTCGGCCGCGAACGAGCCGAACACGAAGCCGCGGTAGGACTCGACGCGCGTCACCCGCCCGAGCGCGAGCTGCGCCTTGTCCTGCCCCTCGTAACCGTCGGGGAAGGCGTAGCCGACCAGCCGGCCGTCATTGGCGAAGGTCCAGGAGTGGAACGGACAGGTGAACGAGCGCGCATTGCCGCGCTCAAAGGAGCAGACCTGGTTGCCTCGATGCGAGCAGCGGTTGAGCAGCAGATTGACCTTGCCCTGCTCGTCGCGCGTCATGATCACGGATTGCGGGCCGATCGACTTGACGACGTAGTCGTTGGCGTTCGGAACCTCGCTCTCGTGCCCGACATAGATCCAGGTCCGGTACCAGATGTTCTTGAGCTCGGCCTCGAAGATCTCAGGATCGGTATAGAGCGATCCGTGCACCCGGTCGGGCCGAATCAGCCGCTCCCATGGCGAGACGCCGGTCATCATGTTCATCGCTCCGTCTCCCTCGCCGGCCGCTTGCCGCGGATGCTTTCACCGGTGGCCAATAATAATCCGAACGACCGTTCGGTCAATGAATAGCACGTGCGCCGCGGGCGAGCAAGCTTCTTTACGAACCTTAGCGCCGATCGGCGGAACAGCGCGCAATGATGCAATCCCCGGTGGTTGGCGACGCAACCACATCAGCCCTGCGCCGCGCCGCCATCGCCGCCTGCGATCTGCTGCAGCATCGACTTCGGCGTCGTCGCGAGCTCGATCTTGAGCTGGTCGCAGATCGCCCGTCGCAGCAGCTGCTCGATCCCGATCGCGAGATCGCGATTGGCTGCGCGCGCGTCCGCACCGCTCGCCCAGAGCAGAAGCTGCCCCAGCCGCCGGTCGCCATCGTCGCGCAACGCCTCGATCGCGGCAGCGTCGGACAAGTCGCTCGGGAGGCGCGGCATCGCTGGAATCTCCGGATGCGTTATTCCATCGGCCAACCGTTTGACCGCCGCAAAAGTATCGTCCTGCAGGCGCACCTGCTCGAGCAGCGGCCCGACCTTCCAGTCGGCCGCGAGCTTCAGCCCGTTCAGTGCGTAGATCGCGGAGAACACCTGCCCGCGAACGAAATCGTCGTTGCTCTTGGGCACGACATGGCTTTGCAGGGCATCGATGATGCCGTCGACCAGCCGCTCGAAGGATGCACTCATGCCGCGGCCTCCAATGCGCGATCGAAGGCCCGCACGATCGAGGGCATCTGGCTTGCCATCACCGCAAGCCGCATGTCGCTGAAGCGATCGACCTCGAAGGCGCGCACCGCGCACATCTGGATCGCCGCCGCCTGATACAGCGCATAGGCCTCGTAGAAGGCGAGGCTCTTGTCCGAGACCGCAATGCCGGAGGCACGCTGATAGAGATCGATCACCTCGGCGCGTTCGAGCACGCCATAGAGCTTCCGGCTCCTCGCATTGAAGGTCGGCATCATCGCCCAGGCCAGATCCTCATGGGGATCGCCCAAATGAGTGAGCTCCCAATCGAGGATGGCGGTGATCCGCCCGTTGTGCTCGATGAAGTTCCCGATCCGGTAGTCGCCATGCACGATGGTGCGGCACGGCGGTTGCGGGCAGTTGTCCTCAAGCCAGCGTCCGCCCCAATCGAGCAGCGGATAATAACGCGCGGTCGGACGCGCCAGCGACGCGCGCCAGCCGGCGATCGCGCAGACTTCGGCGCGTTCTCCCCCCTGCTGCAGCGATGCGAATGCAGTTGCGCCTGGATCGGTCCGATGCAGCGACGCCAGGATCTCGACGAACTGCCGGGCGATCGCACGCTTGTGGTCCGGATCGATCTCGCTCGCCGCCCAGGGTGCGGGAACATCGCCCTCGACGTGCTCGCAGATGAAGAAAGGAAAGCCGATCTCGGCACCATGCTGTTCTGATGACACCAGCGCCGGAACCGGCACACCGCTACCGGCCAGCGACTGCAACGCATAGACCTGCGGCAGCACCGAGTAAGGCGCAAACAGCCCGTTCGGCGGACCGACGCGCAGGATCAGCCTGCGATCCCCTTCGGCCGCAGAGCGCGCCACGAAAGCATAGGTGATCCAGGAGAAACCCGACGATTTGCGGCCGAAGCTCTCGATCTCCGTCCGGTCCCCGGATATTCGCGACAAATGCTGCGCGAGCGCCGTCCGCACCGCGTCGTCATTGACCGCGACTGGACGAACAGGCTCCGGCGCGGCCGGCACATCATCGGGTCGTTTGGCAACGTCCTGCATCAATTGACCGACCTCGTATAGCCCTGCCATTTCTCCTCGCGTAGCGCCGACTTCATGATCTTGCCGGAGCCGGTCAGCGGCAGCGGCTCGAGGCGGATGTCGACCGAGCGCGGGCATTTGTAGCCGGCGATCAGGGTGCGGCAATGCGCGATCACCATGTCGGAATCGAGCCGCGCACCGTCCTTCGGCACGACGATCGCATGCACCGCCTCGCCCCATTGTGGATCGGGCACCGCAATGACGGCGCATTCCCTGACTTGCTCGTGCTGGAAGATGGCGTTCTCCACCTCGCCGGAATAGACGTTCTCGCCGCCGGAGACGATCATGTCCTTGAGTCGGTCGACGATATAGACGAAGCCGTCCTCGTCCATCCAAGCGCCGTCGCCGGTGTGCAGCCAGCCGTTGCGCAGCACGCGCGCACTCTCCTCCGGCTTGCGCCAATAGCCGAGCATGACGCCGGCGCCACGGATCGCAATCTCACCGACTGTGCCGCGCGGCACTTCGTTGCCCGCGGCATCGATGATGCGGATTTCGACGCCCGGCGCCGCCCGCCCTGCCGATTTGCGCTTGCCCGCCAGCGGTCCTTCCAGCGCGTGGTACTCCCACGGCAAGATCGTCGCCAGCGCCGCGCTCTCGGTCATGCCGTAGCCCTGGTGGAAGCGCCAGCTCGGCAGCACCCGCATCAGCTTGACCAGCAGCGCATCCGGCATCGGAGAGGCGCCATACTCGCAATCCCTGACGCTGCTCAGATCATACGTCCCGAAGGACGGATGATTGAGCATCATGTTGAGCATGGTCGGCACGAACAGGCAGTAATCGACCTTGTGCTCGGCGATGGTCCGCATCGCGAGCTCGGGCTCGAATTTCGGGATGGTGACGTGAGTGCCGCCCACCAGCGTCAGCGCGATCATCGGTGAGGTGCCGGCGAGATGGAACATGCCGGCCGAGTGCAGATACCTCGTGTCTTCGCGGAACCGGAGCGCATAGATCCAGACCAGCGATTCATAGATGATGTTGGCATGCGACAGCATCACGCCCTTGGGGAAGCCGGTGGTGCCGCCGGTGTAGAAGATGCCTGCGAGATCGTTGTAGGCGCCGGATGCATCCTCGATCGGCGCATGCGCGATGAGCGCGTCATAGCCCTGCATGCCGTCGGGAACCTGTCCCTCGTCCAGGTAGACCATCGCGGTCAGTGATTTCGCGCCGCGCAGGCCTGACGCGATCTCGGCAAAGGCCTCGTCGACCAGCAGCAGTTTTGGCGTGGAATCGTCGATCGCATAGGCGTTCTCGGCGACCGCCCAGCGGGTGTTGAGCGGCACCGCGACCGCACCGGCCCAGGCGATGGCATAGAGCGCTTCAATGTAAAGGTCGCTGTTGTGCGCAAGAATCGCAACGCGATCGCCGGCCTCGATGCCGAGCCGCCGCAGCCCGCCCGCGGCACAGGCGACGCGATGGCCGATCTCCTTCCAGCTTCGCGACCGTCCCGCATGGATGGTGCCGGGCGCATCCTTGCGCAACTGCACCGCCGAGATGAGTGCCTGCGTCAGCTTCATGTTTCCTCCTCGCCGCCATGCGGCCGCGCGCGCCTGCGGATGTTTCCGTCATGCGTGAAGCCGATACGCCGCCCGGATATTTTAGTTGATAATCCGGACAGACGGTCTATTATTGCACAGCCAACGCGACGGGTAAAGCCCTTGAAGGCACCGCCGCAGGGATCAACGAGCCTCGCAAAAGAGGACGTCATGGGAGGGGAAGATGCGGAAGCCAATCACAACGCTTGCCGCGTGGGCGCTCGCGCTCACCGGCGCGCTCGGAACAGCGAACGCGCAGAAGGCCTATGGTCCCGGGGTCAGCGACACCGAGATCCTGCTCGGCGCCAATGCGCCCTACAGCGGACCGGCGTCGATCTATGCGAGCTTCCCGAAGACCATGCTCGCCTACTTCACAATGCTGAACGAAAAAGGCGGCATCAACGGCCGCCACATCAATTTCGTAACCCGCGATGATGCCTATAGCCCGCCAAAGACCGTCGAGGTGACGCGCGCGCTGGTCGAGAACGACAAGGTGCTCGCGATCATGGCGCCGTTCGGCACGCCGACCAACGCCGCGATCCAGAAATACCTCAACAGCAATGCCGTCCCGCAACTTCTCGTGCAGAGCGGCGGCACCCGCTGGAACGATCCCAAGCAGTTTCCCTGGACGACGCCCTACTCGCCAACCTACGTCAACGAGTCCCGGATCATCGCCCGCTACGTGCTGCGCGAGAAGCCGGATGCCAAAATCGGCGTGCTCTTGCAGGCCGACGACATCGGTAAGGATTTTGTCCTTGGCCTGAAGGAAGGGCTCGGCGCCAAGGCCGACACAATGATCGTCAAGGAGGCGATGTATCAATCGACCGAGCCCACGATCGACTCGCAGATCGTGAATTTGAAGGCGTCCGGCGCCGACACCATCCTGATCGCCGCGCAGAACAAATTCGCCTCGATGGCGATCCGCAAGATTCATGAGCTCGGCTGGAAGCCGCTGATCTTCCTCGGCTCGACCGCGAATTCGATCGCCGGCGTGCTGGTGCCGGCGGGGATCGAGGCTTCGACCGGCATCCTGACCACGACCTCCTACAAGACGCCGAACGATCCAGCCTGGGCCAATGACAAGGGCATGACCGACTATCTCGCCTTCGCCGCGAAATACATGCCGGGGATGGACCCGAACGACGTGATCGCGGTGACCGGCTACACCACGGCCCAGCTCGGCGCGATCATCTTGCAGCGTTGCGGCGACAACCTCACGCGGGAGAACGTGCTCAAGCAGGCCACCAACCTCAGCGGCATCGAGCTGCCGATGCTGCTCCCGGGCATCACCATCCAGACCACGCCGCAGGACTACGCGGCCATCACCGAACGCCGCTTCGCCCGCTTCGACGGCAAGACGTGGGTGCTGTTCGGCGACATCGTGGGCGCGGGCCCGGCCAAGGACTGATCCCGCACCACCCATCCGACCGACCGAACCGGCTCAAACATAAGGACAAGAACAATGCTGACAGCCCAGGACGATCTCATCGGCCACCAGACGCCGCAGCCGTTCGCCAATGCCGCCGGCGGCGATGCAAGGTTCACCGAGCGCTACTGGTACACCGCGCATCCGATCGATGGCAGCGAACTGCTGATCGACATCGGGCTCGGCTATTACCCGAACCGCAAAGTGATGGACGGATTCGCCGGCATCACGATCGGCCGCCGCCAGCACAATTTCCGTGCCTCGCGCCGGCTCGGGACTCGTCCGCTCGAGACGGAGGTCGGCGGACTCAGGATCGAGATCGTCGAGGGCAACAGCCTGCACAGGGTCTCGCTCGCCGACAATCCGTCCGGCATCAGCTTTCAACTTGAATTCAAGGCAAGCTTTCCGGCGGCGCAGGAGAAGCAGAATTTTCGCGAGCGCAACGGCGTCGTCGAGGAGGACCTCGCGCGCGTCTCGCAATTCGGCCGTTGGCGCGGCTGGATCGTCGCCGACGGCAAGCGCTACGACATCGCGCCCGAACTATGGTGGGGACAGCGCGACCGCTCCTGGGGCCTGCGATCGGAGATGCGTACCGACGAGACCAGACCGCCGGTTGCAACCCATCGCAATTTCTTCTGGACCTGGTCGATGTTCCAGTTCGAGACGTCGGCGCTGTCGGTCTTCATCAAGGAGCGCACGCCCGGCAAGCCGCATTACCTCTCGGGCACCGAGTTCCGCCGCGAAGCCGACGGATCGGTTTCGCATCGCGAGGTGACCTCGGTCGAACACAATATCGAATGGGCCGACGATCCGCTCGGCCAGACCATCGCGGTGGCCGACTTCACCTTCAGCTTCGAGCGCGGCGAACCGCGCCATGTCAGAATGCGTGGGTTGCCGATCCGGTTTTATCTGAAGGCCGGCATGTATGGCGGCCTGCAAGGCTGGACCCATGGCGACGACCGCGGCGAGAACCACGCCGCGCACGACATCTGGAACCTCGACGACGCGGCGACGCGCGCCGTCGCGCGCACGCTGTCGGACCATGTCGTCCGACTCGAAAGCGGCAACGAGACCGGATTCGGCATCAGCGAATACGGCGTCGCCGCCGGCTATCCGCTCTATCCGGGACCGCAGAAATTCCCGGCGATGTGATGGACGGGCAAGGCAAGCGCGTCGCGGAAGGGTACGACGCCGCGTGCGATCCGTGGGACGACAAGGCGGCCGAGGCGCTGGTCTCGCTCGAGACCATCGCACCGCTGCGCTATCGCAGCCGCTTCGGTGACGGCAATCTCAACGGACGCTCTTACGGCGGCCAGATCCTCGGCCAGGCCATGATGGCCGCAACACTCAGCGCGCCGGAAGATCGCCCGGCGGCGATGCTGCAGCTGTTGTTCCTGCGCGGCGCCGATCCCAGCCGACGCATCACCTTTGATGCGGAGCTTCTGCAGGACGGCAAGCGGTTCTCCTCCCGCCATATCGTCGGCAGCCAGGGCGACGGACGCACAGTGCTGAGTGCGCAGGCCACGTTCTGCGCAGCCCAGCCGGGCCCGCGACACGCAGCGCCGTTCGCGCGATCGGAGGATCCCGAAAGCCTGCCCGATCTGACCATGATCGCCGACGGGCTGATGGCGCAGTTGCGGCCGCTTGGTCCCTATTCGCCGCACATCAAGCCCAGCATGGATTTCCGCATCCCCGAGATCGAACGTCAGCTCTCGGCCGCGACGGCGGGGCCGCGCCTGCGCTTCTGGATCAGATGCCGGCGGCCACTCGCCGCCGGTTCCCGCGCCCAAGCCGCGGTGTTCGCCTATCTCTCGGATTGGTGGCTCAACTTCTCCAGCGTCGGCGGCCATCTCCGCGACTTGCAGGCGCGCACGCCGCTCTATCTGTCGAGCCTCAACCATTGCATCTGGTTTCATCGTGCATTTTCGCCCGACGCCTGGATGCATGTCGAAACCGAGAGCCCCTGCGCCGATGGCGGCCGCGGGCTGTCGATCGCCCGCGTCCATGACCGCGATGGGTCGATGCTTGCGACCTCGATCCAGGAAACCCTGATGGTACATCCGGATGGCGATGCGTAGGTCACGCTGCAACAGTTGAGACGGCGCCGTGATCGCGGCTGAGTTGCAGCCGCTGTTGATCACCGGTTCCATGACCTGTTGAATCCCGGCAACACCGCCAGACAAAATGCGCAATCGTGCAGATTGCGCATTTTGAACCACGACTGTGCCGCATCTCGGTCCAATCCTGCCTGCGGATGGCGCAACAAAAACACGATTGGGGAAAACCACCATGCAGCAGGCACCGTCGGGCGCACGGAGCGCGGAACCGTCCGGATATGTTCTCTACTTCCAGCTTGCCAGCAATGGCGCGAGACGCGCGTGCAGTCTGACGATCCAGGCGGAAAGCGCCAACGAGGCGGCCCGAATCTTCCGCGAGAACTGGAACGCGATCGAAACGATGGCACGCGACGGCGTGAGCACGGGGATGGTCGGCACGGCGCCCGTCAGCCTGGCGATGTCGTGAGGCGCATCGCGCCCTACACGAGCGATCCTACGCTTGAGGCGTGACAGGATAACGACCGCTCACTTCAGACCAGGATCGCGCGACCATTTGACGCGCTAACGGCACATCAAGTCATGAGATGAGGGGCTCGCGCACACACGCGAGCCTCGTTGCGTCTTAGAACGATTCAAATCCAACCCGGTTAGAGGGATTCAAGTCTGCTCCGGTTCTTTTCGCGCGCGCCGACTGCTAGAGGCGCGGCGTGAATGAGTTCGCGTGAATCGGAAATGCAAGAGTGCCTGTGAATGCTGATGGCCGGATTGTCGGCGACCGTCGAAATGCTGCCGACAAGGGCCGCACCCATCTGCTGATCGGCGCAGCATTCCTCTTCGCCGACGTCTCCTCCGCGGTGAAGCCGGCAAGCGCCCAATCGAGCGTCCCCTTGCCGCCGGTCACGGTCGAGCGACCGACGCAGAAGCGCAAGCCCGCCGCTGCGGCGAAGCCGGCGCAGCGAACGCAATCGGCCGCCGCGGCACGGCTGCGCAGCCGGAATGCGCAACCGGAGCAACCGACACCATCGGAGCGCGCGGCCGCTGCCGCCGCCGTGTTGAACGAGGCCAAGCTGCACTATCGCGCGATGCCGAGCTCGACCACCCTGCGCAGCGGCGCCTCGCCGCTCGACACCGCGCAAACGGTCAACGTCGTGCCGGAGCAGGTGCTGAAGGACCAGTTGCCGCGCAATCTCGACGACGCGCTCGCCAACGTCAGCGGCGTCACCCAGGCCAACACGCTGGCCGGCACCCAGGATGCGGTGATGCGCCGCGGCTTCGGCGACAACCGCGACGGCTCGATCATGCGCAACGGCATGCCGCTGGTGCAGGGCCGTAGCCTCAACGCTGCGGTCGAGAGCGTCGAAGTGCTGAAAGGCCCGGCGTCGCTGCTCTACGGCATCATGGATCCCGGTGGCATCGTCAACACGATCAGCAAGCGCCCCGAGCTTTATCAACATGGCTCGGTGACCCTGCTCGGCTCGACCTACGCCAACAACAAGAGCGGCGCCGACGGCACCATCGACATCACCGGCCCGATCGGCAATGGCGGCCTCGCCTATCGCTTCATCGGTTACGGCGTGAGCGAGGACTATTGGCGCAATTTCGGGCGTCATCGCGAAATGCTGGTCGCGCCGTCGCTGGCCTGGTACGGCGACAACACCACCGTCCAGCTCAATTACGAGCACCGCGAGTTCATCACGCCGTTCGACCGCGGCACCGCGTTCGATTCCGTGACCAAGGCACCTCTGGCGATCCCCGCGACGCGCAGGCTCGACGAGCCCTTCAACAACATGTGGGGCAATTCGGACCTGATGCAGGCCTCGGTCGAGCATCGGCTGAACCAGGACTGGAAGCTGTTCGCGGCCTACAGCTACAACACCGAGACATTCAGCGCCAACCAGCTCCGCATCACCGGCATCAACACCAAGACCGGCGCAGAGACCCGTAGCAATGACGGCACGCAGGGTTCACTCAGCAATTCGAGCTACGGCACCTCCTATCTGCAGGGCAACGTCTGGCTCGGCGGTTTCCGCAACGAGGTGCTGTTCGGCGGTGACGGCCAGTACCGCACAATCTACCGCGACAATCTGATCCGGCAGGCGACCCCGACCTTCAACTTCTACAATCCAGTCTACGGGTTGATCACGCCGGGCACCACGGTGTCCGCCGCCGACAGCGCCCAGACCGACAAGCTCGGCCAGTGGTCGCTGTTCTTCCAGGACACGCTGCACCTGACCGAGCGCTTCGCGCTGGTCGGCGGCGTGCGCTACATGGAATACGACCAGATCGCGGGCAAGGGACGGCCCTTCATCACCAACACCAACGTCTCGGGCGACAAGGCACTGCCGCTGGGCGGCGCCATCCTCAAGCTCACCGACGAGGTCTCGCTCTATGCGAGCTACACCCAGTCGCTGAAGCCGACCTCGACCATTGCACCGCTCACCGGCGGCGTCGTGATCGGCTCCAACATCGCCCCGGAAGAGGGCACCCAGTGGGAGACCGGCGTCAAGTTCGACTTCAACAAGCGGATCTCCGGCACGCTTGCGCTTTACGACATCGACAAGAAGAACGTGCTGGTCTCGCAGCTCAACCCTGCGACAAGCATCGTCGAGTATCGCACCGCCGGCAAGGTGCGCTCGCGCGGCGTCGAACTCGACGTCACCGGCCGGCTGACCGACAATTGGAGCATGATCGGCAGCTATGGCTATACCGATGCGCGCGTCACCGAAGATCCGACGCTCGCCGGCAAGGCGCTGCAGAACGTCGCGCTCAACACCGCCTCGCTCTATTTGGTCTATGATTTCGGGACCACCCTGCCCGGCCGGCTCCGTCTCGGCGGCGGCGCGCGCTATGTCGGCGACCGGCCCGGCGACGCCGCGAACAGCTTCGTGCTCCCGGCCTACACCGTCGCTGATGTCTTTGCGACCTACGAGACCAAGGTCCACACGTTCCCGGTGATCTACCAGTTCAACGTCAAGAACCTGTTCGACACCGTTTATTATCCCTCGGCCGTCAGCAATCTGGCCGTGGCGATGGGCGACGCGCGGCGCTTCTCGCTCTCGGCGACGGTGAACTTCTAGCATGGCTACGGCACGGACAGCGATCGGACTGCTGGCCGTCCTGGCCGCGTGCGCCTGCACGCCGGTCCGCGCCGACGAGCTCACGCTCTACTCGACCCGTGAAGCCAATCTGGTCGAACCTGTCGTCGCGGCCTTCGCGGCGGCGACCGGCACCAAGGTCAACACCGTCTTCGTCGAGGACAGCCTGGTCAAGCGCCTGACATCCGAGGGCGACAATTCGCCCGCGGATGTCCTGCTCACCATCGGCCTCGACAAGACGACCCAGCTTGCCGCGCGCGGGCTGACGCAGGCGATTGCATCTCCTGCGCTTGACCAGGCGGTTCCGGCGAACCTGCGCGGCGGTGACGGCCAGTGGATCGCGCTCGCCATCCGTCCGCGTGTGGTGTTCGCACGCAAGGACGATCCTCTCGCCGCGATCACCTATGAAGAGCTCGCCGATCCCAGATGGCGCGGCAAATTGTGCATGCGACCAGCCGCGCACCAGAACAATGTCGCGCTGATCGCTGCCTATCTTGCGCATCACGGAACAGATGTGACGCAGTCCTGGCTCGTCGGGCTGAAGGCCAACCTCGCCCGCAAGCCGGCCGGCAAGGACAATGACGTGGTCCGCGAGATCGCGGAGGGGCGCTGCGGCATCGGGATCGGCAACACGGTCGCGCTCGCGCAACTCCGTGACGGCCGCGAGGGCAATGACTTTCGCATATGGGCAGACGCCGTGAAGGCGGTGCCGACTGCGTTCGCGGACGGCGGCAGTCACGTCAATCTGACGGGCGCGGCGATCGCCCGGCACGCACCGCACCCGGCCGCGGCACGCGCGTTCCTCGAATTCCTCGTCACACCCGAGGCCCAGACGATCTTCTCCACCGCCGAGCTGGAACACCCCGTGCTGGCGACCGCAAAGCGGGCGCCGATCGTGGAAGAAATCGGATCGTTCGCCGCCGATGCCCTCCCGATCGACGAGATCGCCGCACATCAAGCGGCCGCAATCGCACTGATCCGAAAGGCCGGATTCGATGAATGATATCCGCCGCCCGATCAAAGCCGCGCTGCTGCAGGTCCATTCCCTCGCCGGCCTGGCGCTGGCGCTGCTGTGGGCCGTGGTCGGCATCACCGGCGCGACGATGGCGTTCGAGGACGAGATAGAGGCGACCCTGAACAGCCGCATCATGCGCGTCGACGCCAGTGCGACGCGGCGGCTGACACCGGATGAATTGGTCACACGGCTGCAGTCGGCCGGTGACTTCGGCAGAGCCTCCGCCGTGACGATGGCAAGCGACCCGTCAGCGGCCGCTCGGATCCGCTTCGCCCGCAGTGAAGTCGGCACGCGGCCGTCCTCGGTCTATGTCGATCCCTATAACGGACATGTGCTCGGCTCGCCGCGCGGCGAGGACTTCTTCGCCACTGTTCGCAAGCTGCATCGCTGGCTGCTGTTGCCCGGCGACGGCAACGGCATGGGCCGCAAGATCACCGGGTCAGCCGCGATCTGCCTGATCGTGATGCTGATATCAGGCCTCGTGCTGCGCTGGCCGCATCGCGCGCGCAGCGTGAAGATGTGGCTGAAGCCAAATCTCGGCCTGCGCGGGCGCGGCCTGCACCGCTCGCTGCACGCCGTGATCGGCACCTGGGTGCTGCCGGTCTATCTGGTGATGACGCTGACCGGCCTGTGGTACTCGTTCGAGTGGTACAAGGCCGGCGCCAACTGGCTGCTGGCGCGGCCGCAAGCCACGGCGACCGCGATGCAGCCCAAGCCGCCGCGCGGCGCGGCTGCCGCAGCGGACAAGGGCGAAGCCGGGATCGAAGCGAAGAGCGGCGAGATAAAGCCGCTCGCCTTCGATCGGGTCTGGACCACGTTCCTGCAGCAAGAGAATAACGATTACGGACGGGTCCTGCTGACCCTACCCGCCGGCGCGGGCACGGTGGTGCGCGTGCGGTCATGGTCGCGGGATTCCTCGCTCGAGAGCGTGCGCGACGAATTCCGTATCGACGCCGTCACTGGACGCGTCATCTCGTCGGATCGCTACGCGGACAAGACGTTCGGCGAGCGCGTCCTTGCCGGCGTGCTCGACATCCATCGCGGCGCCATCCTGGGGTGGCCCGGCAAGCTTGCCTTCATGCTGGCCGCCGCCCTGATGCCGCTGTTCGCTGTGACCGGACTGCTGCTCTATCTGTCCCGCCGCAGGCACCGGCGCCTTGCGCGCCCACCGATGGGTCACCTCGTTCCGGGCGAATGAACCTCGCGATCAGCCGAGGCCGCACGCCGCGAGCCGGGCGCGCAACTCGGCGTCCGTTTCAGCCGCGAGCTCGAGCAGCCCGAGATAGGGATCGCCCGGTATCCCGAGCGCGGCGGCGAACGCCGGCTCGGTCTTGAGACCATCTGCCCGCAATTCGCTGACGGCTCGCCGCAGCCGTCCGTCATCAAGCGCGAGCAGCCGCCGCTCCACCTCGAAATGGATCCAGCCCCGCTGCTGGCGCACGGGAAGCTGATCGCCGAACAGTTCGAACGGCCAGCCATCCCACACAAAGCGGGCAATCGCCGGCCGCGTCCCCGAGGTCCATCGGTAGAGCACGAAATCATCGGCCGATTGATAGTGGGACCAAACGATGTCCGCGAACGCGTTCGGATCCAGCGCATGACAGACGATATCGACGTCGCTGCCCGACACGGCAAGGCCTAGCGGCAGCGTTCCGACGATATGGGGATCGAACGGCCTGAGCAGCTCCATCACGGCGGAGCTGGTGACGGCGGATGCATAGTGCCCGATAGTCATCGCGTGGCGTGCCCTCGAGATCGCGGCGAAGCAATACCACGCTCGCGCGGAATGAGGGAACCTCGACAAGCCGGGCGAAGCCTGACGGGAGCGGTCTTGTAAACGCTGCGGGGCGATTTCGACCGCGTCACCGCGGTCGAAATCGCCCCGCTAAACAAGCAGACAGGCGGGACTGCCTCGCAATCCCGCCTGTCCAGCCGATAGTCGCTTTGATCGTTCGATCGACTAGCCGAACTGGTTCATCGTGTTGTGGGCGCCGCCCGCCTTGAGGGCAGCTTCACCGGCGAAGTACTCCTTGTGATCGTCGCCGATGTCGGAGCCCGCCATGTTCTGATGCTTCGCACAGGCGATACCCTGACGGATCTCCGCGCGCTGCACGTTCTTGACGTAGCCAAGCATGCCTTGCTCGCCGAAATACTCCTTCGCGAGATTGTCGGTCGACAGCGCAGCCGTGTGATAGGTCGGCAGCGTGATCAGATGGTGGAAGATGCCGGCGCGCTTGGCCGAATCCGCCTGGAAGGTGCGGATACGCTCGTCGGCTTCGATCGCCAGCGGCGTGCCGTCGTATTCCACCTTCATGAGTTCGGCGCGGTTGTACTTGCTGACATCCTTGCCGGCTTCCTTCATCGCGTCGTAGACCTGCCAACGGAAGTTGAGCGTCCAGTTGAACGACGGCGAGTTGTTGTAGGCCAGCTTCGCGTTCGGAATGACCTTGCGGATACGATCGACCATCGAGGCGATCTGCTCGATATGCGGCTTCTCGGTCTCGATCCACAGCAGGTCAGCGCCGTTCTGCAGCGAGGTGATGCAGTCGAGCACGCAGCGATCCGCACCGGTGCCGGAACGGAACTGGTAGAGGTTGCTGGGCAGCCGCTTCGGACGCATCATCTTGCCGTTCTGGTTGATGATGACGTCGCCGTTGCGCGCATTGGCAGCCGTCACTTCCTCGCAGTCGAGGAAGCTGTTGTACTGATCGCCGAGGTCGCCGGGCTTGTGGCTCACGGCGATCTGCTGCGTCAGGCCGGCGCCGAGCGAGTCGGTACGGGTCACGATGATGCCGTCTTCGACGCCGAGCTCGAGGAACGCATGGCGGCAGGCGCGGATCTTCGCGATGAACACCTCGTGCGGCACGGTGACCTTGCCGTCCTGGTGGCCGCACTGCTTCTCGTCGGAGACCTGGTTCTCGATCTGCAGGGCGCAGGCGCCCGCCTCGATCATCTTCTTGGCGAGCAGGTAGGTCGCCTCGGCGTTGCCGAAGCCGGCGTCGATGTCGGCGATAACAGGCACGACGTGGGTCTGGAAGTTGTCGATCTTCTCGATCAGCGCCTTCTCCTTGGCCTTGTCGCCTTCCTTGCGCGCCGCATCGAGTGCGCGGAAGGTATCATTGAGCTCGCGGGAATCCGCCTGGCGCAGGAAGGTGTAGAGCTCTTCGATCAGCGCCGGCACCGAGGTCTTCTCGTGCATCGACTGGTCGGGCAGCGGACCGAACTCTGAACGCAGCGCCGCAATCATCCAGCCGGACAGATAGAGGTAGCGGCGATCGGTATTGCCGAAGTGCTTCTTGACCGAGATCAGCTTCTGCTGCGCGATGAAGCCGTGCCAGCAACCGAGCGACTGGGTGTACTTGGTGCTGTCGGCGTCATAGGCGGCCATGTCGGCGCGCATCAGCGCAGCCGTGTAGCGGGCGACATCCAGACCGGTCTTGAAGCGGTTCTGCAGGCGCATACGCGCCACGGCCTCGGCGGTGACGCCGTTCCAGGTGTCCTTGGTCTTGAGCAGCGCTTCGGCCGCCTCAAGCTCGCTCTGATACGAAGCCGGCCCCTGGATGCTGATCCCGCGCGGTTGGAAGTTCATGTCCGTGATCCCTTCGGTGACGAAATAACTGGTCTCTTTGTAAGCCCAGCCTCACCGGGAGCTAGACCTAGCGCGGAAAACTTGTCATAACTTACAAGAAACCGATGTATTATTGTAAGAATCTTACAAACCTTGGATGAGGCGATGGTAACCTCAAGCGCCCGTTCCGTTTTCATGGGTCCGCGGCTGCGGCGGCTGCGGCGCGATCTCGGGCTGACCCAGGCCGACATGGCGGCCGATCTCGAAATCTCCGCCCCCTATGTCGCGCTGCTGGAACGCAATCAGCGGCCGGTGACGGCGGACATGCTGCTTCGCCTGGCCCGCACCTACAAGATCAATCTGGCCGATCTCGCCGGCGACGGCGGCGCCGATCACACCGCGCGCATGCAGTCGGTCTTGAAGGAACCGATGTTCGCCGACATCGACATCCCCGCGCTCGAGGTCAGCGATCTCGCGGTCAGCTATCCCGGAATGACCGAAGCGTTCCTGCGCCTTTACACCGCCTATCGCGAGGAACAGCTGGCACTCGCGGAGCGGCGGGCGCCGGACCTGGTGGGTGGCGGGTCGCACTCGGGGCAGGAGAATTTTGACGCCAACGATCCCGTCGCGGAAGTCAGGCGATTTCTCGCCGCGCGCCGCAACAATTTCGCCAACCTCGACGATGCCGCCGAGCGTCTCGTCCATGAACCTGCGGGCCCAGCCGGATTTATCGAGCGGCTTCGCGAGCGTCACAAGCTCCAGGTCCGCTATCTGCCGCCGACCGTCATGCTCGGTTCGGTCCGGCGACTGGATCTGCATCGCAGGCAATTGCTGCTCGAGGATTCGCTCGATACCGCAGGTCTCAATTTCCAGCTGGCCAAGCAACTCGCCTATCTGGAGCTGGAAGGCGAGATCAGCGCGGCGGTGGAAGACGGCAAGTTCACCAGCAAGAGCGCCGAGTTGCTGGCCCGCCGCGCGCTCGCAGCCTATGCCGCGGCCGCGCTCATCATGCCTTACTCCGTGTTTGCGAAGGCGGTCGAGACGCGGCGTTACGATCTGGAGGCGCTGGCGCGCCAATTCGGCACCAGCTTCGAGCAGATCGCGCACCGCGTGACGACGTTGCAGCGGCCAGGCCTCGAGAAGGTGCCATTCTTCCTGATCCGCGTCGATCCGGCCGGTAACATTTCCAAGCTGCTCGATGGCGCCGGCTTCCCGTTTGCAAAGCACGGCGGCGCGTGTCCGCTATGGTCGGTGCACGATATCTTCAAGACGCCGCGCCAGATCGTCACGCAATGGCTGGAATTGCCCGACGGCCAGCGGTTCTTCTCGATCGCCCGCACCGTGACCGCCGGCGGCGGCGCGTTCGGCGCCATCCGCGTCGAGCGGGCGATTGCGATCGGCTGTGCCGCCGAGCATGCGGGCCAGCTGATCTACACCCGTGACGGACAGGGACCGAACGCGGATGAGCCGACCCCGATCGGCGTCGCCTGCCGGGTCTGCCATCGCCCGAGATGCGCGGCCCGGTCGGCACCGCCGATCGGACGCGAGATTCTTCCCGACGATTTCAGAACCTCGAGCGTCCCGTTCGGCTTCTCGGCCGATTGACGCGGCCGATCAACCCTGCGGCCGGTTCGCGTCATACAGCACCCGCACGCGGATCGTGCCGTCAATGTCTTTCAAATCGGCCAGCAGTCCCTCGCCCTCGCCGCCGACAACGTCGGTCTCGAGCACGACATAGCCGACTTCCGGATCGGTCTGCAGATATTGCGCCAGGATGTTGATCCCGTGCCGGGAAACCGCGTCGTTGACCTGACGCATGACGCCCGGAACATTGCGGTGAACATGGATGAAACGGGTGCCGGTCGGTCGCGCCGGCAATTGCACCTGCGGAAAATTCACCGCGCCGAAGGTCGACCCGACATCGGAATAATCGATCAGCTTGCGCGCAACTTCGCCGCCGATGCGATCCTGCGCCTCTTCCGTCGAACCGCCGACATGCGGCGTGAGGATGACGTTGGGGAGGCCCTGCAGCGGCGAGACAAAGCGCGCCTCGTTCGACACCGGTTCGACCGGGAACACGTCGACTGCGGCACCCGCCAGCCGCTCCTCACGCAGCGCGCCCGCCAGCGCGTCGAGATCGACCACGGTGCCGCGCGAATTGTTGATCAGATAGGCCTCGGGCTTCATCAGCTGGAGCTGGGCTGCGCCGATCATGTTGGCGGTGGTCGGCGTCTCCGGCACATGCAGCGAGACGACGTCGCTCGCTACGAGCAACGCGTCAAGCGATTCGGCGGGCTCGGTATTGCCGTGGCGGAGCTTGTCGGTCTGATCGAAATAGATCACGCGCATACCCATGGCTTCCGCGAGGTTCGACAGCTGCGAGCCGATGTTGCCGTAGCCGACGATGCCGAGCGTCTTGCCGCGCACTTCGCGGCTGCCTTCGGCGGACTTGTCCCAGCCGCCGGCATGTGCGGAGACCGAACGCGGAAAGATCCGCCGGAACAGCATGACGATCTCGGCGATGGTCAGCTCCGCCACGCTACGGGTGTTGGAGTATGGCGCGTTGAACACGGGGATTCCGAGCTTTCGCGCGGCGTCGAGATCCACCTGATTGGTGCCGACCGAAAAGCAGCCGACAACGAGCAATCGGTCGGCGACCTCGAGGATTTCCGCAGTCAGCTGGGTCCGCGACCGAATTCCCAGCATATGGATACCCGACAGCGCTTGCTTGAGCTCTTTGGGCCCCAGCGCCTTGGGCAGACGTTGCAACTCGGTATAGCCGTTCGCCTCGAACATCCGGACTGCGGAATCATTCACGCCCTCCAGCAGCAGCACGCGTATTTTGGTCTTGGGCAGCGACAGCATCATCAGGATCCGGGCTCGTGGGTTCGGGCAAGTCATGCACGAACGCAGTTTCGACGGATCAGGTGATAACATGGAAAACAATCGCATCAGAAGCCGCCATCGGTGGCACGTCCTGCGATTTCCGATGAAGCCCGCTCGATCGGCGCGCCCAGATGCAGGAGCAGGAACCGATTCAGCCAAATGTCCTGCCAATTCGCCGGCAAAGCCCCTGCAGCGGCTCCCAAGGCGTTCAAACGCCCGCTCCGGCTCACTCGTTGGAGGTCAGTCAAACTCGGCGCCGAGGGTCATATCCGGAGCGCTGGCCTCACTTCCCCGGTTCCGGCGCCCGCAAGCCTGCCACCGTCGCCGGAGCAGATCAGGAAATCGCCATCCCTGACGTCTTGTCGAACAAATGCGTTCGCTCAAGATCGAGCGCGACGTCGATGACGTGATCCGGCTCCGCGGCGACGCCAACCGGCATTTGCGCGGTGAACGCAAAGCCCGCGACCGTCCCGATCACCAGCGTGTGCGGCCCCAGCGGCTCCACGTCTTTCACGAGCAACCGGACGGAAGAACCCGCCGGCGCGCCTTGCCGCAACACATGATCGGGCCGCACGCCGAGCACCACGGGCTTGCCGACGCTTGCTGCGTAGGCCGCCTCGCGGGACTTCGGTATGCGCAAAGCCGTGCCGGATGGGGCGGTGAAGGTGAGCGCGCCGTCGCTGGCAATGATCTCACCATCGATGAAGTTCATGCTGGGCGCGCCCATGAAACCCGCGACGAAGAGATTAGAGGGCTTCTCGTAGATCGTGATCGGATCGGCCGCCTGCTCGATCCGGCCTTTGTTCATCACCACGACGCGATCGGCCATCGTCATGGCTTCGACCTGGTCGTGCGTGACATAGACGATCGTCTTGGCGAGACGGCGATGCAGCGCCTTGATCTCGGTCCGCATCTCGATGCGGAGCTTGGCGTCGAGATTGGACAACGGCTCGTCGAACAGAAACACATCCGGGCTGCGCACGATGGCGCGGCCGATCGCCACGCGCTGGCGCTGCCCACCGGAAAGCTGCTTGGGCCGGCGTTGCAGGTATTGCTCGAGGTCAAGGACGCGCGCCACGTCATTGACGGCCTTCTCGATGCTGGCGCGCGATTCACCGCGCACCTTCATGCCGTAACCGATGTTTTCGCCGACCGTCATGTGCGGATAGAGCGCGTAGTTCTGAAACACCATCGCGCAATTGCGCAAGCCGGGGCGCAACTGCGTGACGTCGCGATTGCCGATGCGGATGGTTCCGCCGGTGACGGCCTCCAGTCCCGCGATCATGCGCAATGTCGTGGTCTTGCCGCAGCCGGACGGTCCGACCAGCACGACAAACTCCTCGTCGGCCACGTTGAGGTCGAGCCCTTCGATGATCTTGTAGGGCCCGTATGCCTTGCTGACGTTCTCGATCTCGACGTGCGCCATGGAATCCTTTTCCGTCCCCTCGACGGCAGGTAAAGCCCCGGATAACGCTCGCGCATCATCCGGGACGCCTCACTGGAAAGCTAGTTCTTGGGCGGGAGGCCCATCGCCGCGCGATAGGCGGCGAGCTGCTTGGCCCGGCCGAACTCGTCGGTCAGGCGATTCCATTCCTTCGCCATCGCGTCGAGCGCCGCTTGCGGCGTGGTCTGGCCGGCGAGCGCCTTGCCGAGCTCTATCTCCACCACCTCGGTGTAGGAGAAATAGCCGGGCAGACGCATGTCGAGCGCGACGTTCTTGGCGTTGATGGAGTCCGATTGCGCGCCGAGATATTCCTTGGCCTCTTCCGGCGAGAAGATCTTGCTCCACAGTTGCAGATTGGCGGTGTGCGATTTGCGATAGGGATTGACGCCGCTGCCGCCGGTGATCGCCGCCTGGCCCGACACTTCGGGGCTCGTCAGCGTCTTGACGAAGTCCCACGCCGCCTGCTGGTTCTTGCCGGCCTTCGGCACCGCGATCTGCCAGCCGCCGAAGGCCATGAACGGGCCCGGAATGACGCTCGGGAACTTGTCCCATTTCTTGGTCTTGGCGTTCCAGATCTCATCCGAACCGGGCAGCATCGCCGAGCCGACCTTGCCCGAAATCTTGGACTGCTTCGGATCGGCGGCGATCACACCGGTGTCGCCCCAGCCGATCGATTCCGCCACCTGCCCACCGGCCACGGCTGCGTTCACCTCGCCGAACGAGAAGTTCAGCGCGTTGGGCGGCCCGAGCTTCGATGCGCGGATGTATTCCTCGAGCCCCTTCACCCAGCCCGGGTTGTTGATCTGCGCGTCCATCGTCTCGGGGTCGAAGAACATCGCACCCGGATAGTTCGGACTGTTCGCGTAGGCCGCCGCATGGCTGAAGAAGAACCAGAATTGCTGACCGCCGCGACGAAACGCTTCCGCCGTTCCCCACAGGCCCTTGTCGGGCCGCTGGAAGAACTCCGCGATGTCGAGATACTGCTTCCAGGTCTTCGGCGGCGCGAGATCGTAGCCGTATTTGGCCTTGAACGCGTCCTTCTCCTTGGGATCGCTGAACAGGTCGGTGCGGTAGGTATAGGTGTGGACGTCGCCGTCCATCGATTGCGAGTAGATCTTGCCTTCCCACACCATCAGGCGTTCGCGATAGGCCGGCTCGATATCGTCCCAATCCTTGCCGGACTGCATCTCCTTCGGCATCTCGCTGAGATAGGGGACGAAATCCGGCAGCCAGGCCGGCGCAAAGCTGACGAGATCGAACGTCGCGTCCGACGCCGTGAGCGATGTCGCGATCTTCGGATAGAGCTCGGACCATGGAAACTCGACGACATTGACCTTGCCGCAGGTCTTCTTGGCCCATTCGTCGGCGCCGAGCTTGAGCGCGGACGCGATATACGGTCCGGTCTGCGACGCCACCGTCAGGGTGACGCCGGTGTAATCCGGGCTACAGGCAGCATTCGCCTGACTCGCGGCGCAGGCCATCGCGAGCGAGGTGGTCAGCATCAGGAACGTCCGTCGCAACATCGTCTAGTCCTCCCTACAAGATTTTTTGCTATTTGATGGCCCCGAGCAGCAGGCCCGACCGCATCATCCGGCTGAGCAGGCCTGCCATGATCATCATGGGAACGATTGCGACGAGCGCCGCAGCCGAGATCGCCCACCATTCGTCGCCGCGCTGGCTGTTCTGTCCCGCCACCAGGATAGGCAGCGTCTGCCATCTGGAATTAGTCAGGAACAGCGCGAACAGAAACTCATTCCAGACGAAGGCCAGCGTGATCATGAACGTCGCCAGCAGCCCGTTCATCGACATCGGCACCACGATGCCGAAGAAGATGCGCCAGCTCGGCACGTTGTCGACCATCGCGGCCTCCTCGACCTCGATCGGCACCGCCTCGAAGAAGTCGCGCATCAGCCAGACCACTATCGGCAGCGAGAAGGCGACGTAGCACAGCGTCAGGCCGACGAAGCTGTCGATCAGCTGGAAACCCAGCCGGCCGATCTCGCTGTAGAGCAGATACAGCGCAAAGGCCGTCACGATCGGCGGGAACATGCGCTGGCTGACGAACCAGAACAGGATGTCCTCATTGCCGAGGACCGGCCCGGGCAACGGCAGGCGATTGGCGGCGACAGCAGCGATCAGCGCGATCGGAAACGCGAGCAACAGCGCCTGCGGGCGGGTCAATCCGAACGTCGCGTTGAAGAACAGATAGCCGCCGAGCGCGAGCAGGAAGAACACGAGCCCCGCACCAAGGCGGACTTTGAACTCGAACCGCACCAAGGCGTAGGCCGCCATTGCGCCGATCGCGGTGGCGATGGCTGCCGCCGACAGGCCGACGATGGTCGAATTCAGGAAGGTGTGGAAGAACTCGCCGCGGATTCCCTGATAGAGATCGATGAAGGGCTGCAAGGTCGGCGCGAAGTCGATGAACGGCAGATAGGTCGGCCCGCCGACCACGCCCGGCGGCGTCTTGAACGCCGTCACGACCACCCAATAGAGCGGAAACACCGTGATCAGACACCAGACGAGCACGCCGACCGTAACCAGGCGGCGGCTCCATGGCGACAGTCCGGTCAAGCCCTGCCCGCTCATCGGCGCTTCTCCAGATGAGGCCGCAGCAGTGCCAGATAGGTGACGCCGATGATCGTGATCGCGATCAGGAACAGGAAGCTGAGCGCCGATGTGTAGCCAAGATTGAACTTCTTGAAGCCTTCCTGATAGGCGAATAGCGTCAGCGTCTCGGTGTCCACGCCCGGCCCGCCGCCCGTCATCACGAACACCGTATCCATGATCTTGTAGCTCTCGATCAGGCGGATGAAGACGATCGCGGCCGAGATCGGCAGCAGCATCGGAAAGGTGATGCCCCAGAACTGCTGCCAAGCGCTCGCATTCTCGAGCTCGGCAGCCTCGTAGACGTCTTCGGGCAGCGTTTGCAGGCCGGCCAGCATCATCAGGATCACGAACGGGGTCCACTGCCAGACCTCGACCGCGATGATGCAGGCGAGCGCCCAATGTTCGTTGGTGAGGAACGGCAGGTTGACCAGGCCGAACTTCGACAGGAACTGGTTGAGGGGCCCCATCGTCGGGTTGAACATCATGCGCGCGACCAGCGCGACTGCGACGGGCGCGAGCAGCATCGGCAGCAGCAAGGCGACACGAAACAGCCGCTCGCCCGGCACGCGCGCGTTCAGTGCCAGCGCGACACCGAAACCAATCGCGTATTGCAGCCCGACGGCGATGAAGGCAATCAGCGTCGTGGTGTAGATCGCGTTCCAGAACCGCGGCTCCTGCAACAGCGTCGCATAGTTGCCAAGCCAGACCACCCGCGGCGGGATCGGCGGGATCAGGCGATAGCTCAGGAAGCTCGTGGTGAGCGAATAGATCAGCGGAAAGATCGAGATCGCCAGCACGACGAGCACCGCCGGCCAGATGAAGACATGCTTGATCGGATCGTTCCGCATCATCGCGCGATCATCCCTTCAGCAGCGCGTCGATCTCCGCGCGCCGCGGCATCGCAGGCGCGGTGCCCGGTCGCGTCACCGAGATTCCCGCGGTGGCCGAACCGAACCGCGCAGCCTCGAGCGGGTCGGCGCCATCTGCGAGCGCCGCCGCGAAACCGCCGACGAAGGCGTCGCCCGCGCCGGTGGTCTCGACCACCTTGCCGGCGGCGAAGGGCGGCACGTGCAGCGAGCGATCGCGCGCATGAAATAAAGCGCCGCGCTCGCCGAGCGTGATCAGCGCCGTGCCTGCGCCTTTCGCCAGCAAGGCATCGCCGGCGCGGCGGGCGCCGGCGAGATCGCTCACCGCGATCCCGGTCAGCGCTTCGGCCTCGGTCTCGTTGGGGACGACATAATCGCAGAACGCAAACAGGCCAGAGTCGAACTTGATCGCCGGCGCCGGATTGAACACCGTGATGCTGCCGGCGGCGCGCGCGATCTCGAGCCCGCGCCGCGCCGCATCGACGGGCTGCTCGAGCTGCGTCACGAACACGCTGGAGTCGCGAATCGCGTCCGCCACCGCATCGACATCGGCCGGGCCGATCCCGCCCGCTGCGCCCGGCACCACGATGATCGCGTTATCGCCGCGCGTCTCGTGGACGTAGATGAACGCTGCTCCGGTCGGCGCGTCCGCCGTCCTGGCGACGCGCGGCCGGATTCCTTCGGCCTCCCAGGTCTTGATTGCAAGCTCGCCGAAGGCGTCGTTGCCAATCCGCGAGATGAAACTCACGCTGGCGCCGGCCCGTGCGGCGGCGACGGCCTGGTTGGATCCCTTGCCGCCGGGCCCCATGGCGAATCCCGAGCCGGCGATGGTTTCGCCGATCGCCGGCATGTTGCCGGCGCGGAACGCCAGGTCGACGACGAAGACGCCGAGGACGGCGACGCCATTCTTGCTCATGTCGTCACTCCCCGTCCGGCGCGATGACGCCCTTGCTGAACAGGAAGCAGCCGTAGAAGCGCCGCTCGCCGGTCGCGATCACGCAATAGGCCGCCTTGGCCTTCTCGTAGAAGGCATGGCGCTCGACGCCGACCAGCGGCCAGGATCTTCCCTCGGCGCGGTCGATCGCGGCCTGCACCTCGCGCTGCACCGGCGGCACTTCCTGAGCCTGGCCGACGATCTCCATGCGGATCGCGGCATCGTCGACAAACGTATCGAGCGGCATCACCGAGAGAACGGCCTCGACCGCCTTGGCAGCACTCACATTGTCGATGCGCAGCAACTCGCCAAGCACGCTCTGGCGTGCGATCGAGTCGGCCGGAAAATTGGTGTCGCACACCACCAGGCGATCGCCGTGCCCCATCGCCCGCAGGGCGTAGAGCACGTCGGCATTGAGCAGTGGATTGATGCCCTTGAGCATGTTGCGTCCCTCCCTTGTCGTCAAACTAGCCGAACTCTGACGGTCCGGACCCCGATCGATATCACCGCAAGGTGACATCCCTAGTCGCCATAAGGAATCCAGATGTTCTTCACCTGCACGGCATGGCGGAGCAGGATCGGGCCCTCGCTCGCGGCCTTGTCGTACCAGTCGAGCGCCAGGCCATGATCGACCAGCGTCCGCTTGAGATTGCCGATCGAGTACCGTTCGGCCGCCGTCGAGGCGTCCTGCGACCCGAACGCCCAAAGCGCATCGACATCGTCATGCTCGGCAAGCACCTTGACCAGTTCGTCGCGATCGCCGGTGACGATGTTGACCACGCCGCCCGGCACGTCCGAGGTCTCGAGCACTTGGTAGAAGTCGGTCGCGGCGAGCGGATGCCGCTCGCTCGGCACCGCGACGACCCGGTTGCCCATCGCAACCAGCGGCGCGACCAGACTGATGAAGCCGAGCAGCGGCGCCTCGTCGGGACAGGCGACACCGACCACGCCGATCGGCTCGTGCATCGCCAGCGCCACGCCACGCAGCGGCGGCGCATGGATGGATCCCTCGAATTTGTCCGCCCAAGCGCCATAGCTGAACAGTCGCTCGACGCTGGCATCGACCTCGTTGCGCGCCTTTGCTGCCGAGACGCCGGTCATGTCGGCGATCCGCCGGGCGAACTCGTCGCCGCGCGCGGAAAGGTTTTCGGCAAGGTAGTAGAGGATCTGGGCGCGATTATGCGCCGTCGCCCGCGCCCAGCCCTCGGCGGAGCGCGCCGCCGCCACCGCATTGCGGATATCCTTGCGATTGCCCTCGCCGGCCTCGCCGAGACGGCGGCCCTTCGGCGAGAGCACTGCGCGTGAATAGTTGCCGTCCGGGCGCACCTGCTTGCCGCCGACGAACAGTTTTGCCGTTCGATCGATCGGCGGCACGTCGAAACCGGCGCTGGCGCCGGACGCCGTCGGCAGCGGCGCTGCCTTGGCCCTGGCCTTGCGCCCGCTCCAGGCCTTCGGCTTGAGATACTCATACATGCCTTCGCGGCCGCCCTCGCGGCCGAAGCCGGACTCGCGATAGCCGCCGAAGCCGACACTGGCGTCGAACAGATTGGTCGCATTGACCCAGACCACGCCGGCCAGGAGTTTCGGCGCGATGTCGAGCGCCAATCCGATCGTCTCACTCCACACGCTGGCGGCAAGGCCGTAGCGCGTGTTGTTGGCGAGCATCACGGCCTCGTCCGGCGTGCGGAATGTCGTCGCCACCAGGACCGGGCCGAATATCTCTTCGGTCGCAACCGTCGAGGACGGATGCACGTTCCAGAGCAGGGTCGGCGGATAGAAGCATCCTTCCGACGGCAGCGCACCGGACGCCTGATATTTCTCGGCGCCCTCCTTCACCCCGGTCTCGACCAGCGCCTTGATCCGCTCGAGCTGCACCGGCGCGACCACCGCGCCCATGTCGATCGCTTTGTCGAGCGGCATGCCGACGCGCAGCGTCTCCATGCGGCGGATCAACCGCCTGCGGAAGGTCTCCGCAACGCCCTCCTGCAGCAGCAGCCGCGAGCCGGCGCAGCAGACCTGGCCCTGATTGAACCAGATCGCATCGACCACGCCTTCCACCGCGCCATCGATGTCGGCATCGTCGAACACGATGAACGGCGACTTGCCGCCGAGCTCCAGCGTCAGCGACTTGCCGGTGCCTGCAGTCGTCTGGCGGATCAACCGTCCGACCTCGGTCGACCCAGTGAAGGCGATCTTGTCGACGCCGGGACTTTCGACCAGCAGTGCACCGGTTGCGCCATCGCCGGTGACGACGTTCAGCACGCCCGGCGGCAGGCCGGCCTCAGCCGACAGTTCGGCGAACAGCAGCGCGGTGAGCGAGGTGAACTCGGCCGGCTTCAGCACCACCGTATTGCCCGCGGCGAGCGCCGGCGCGATTTTCCAGGCCAGCATCAGCAGCGGGAAATTCCACGGAATGATCTGGCCGATCACGCCGATCGGCACCTGATCGGCGAATTCGCGGTCCCGCAACTGCGCCCAGCCCGCGTGATAGAGGAAATGGCGCGCGGCGAGCGGCACGTCGAGATCGCGGGTTTCCCGGATCGGCTTGCCGTTGTCGATCGCCTCCAGCACGGCGAACAGCCGGGCGTGACGCTGCAGCATGCGCGCCAACGCGTAGAGATGACGCGCGCGGCCGTGACCGCCGAGCTTTGCCCAGGCTGCCTGCGCGATGCGCGCGGCGCCGACCGCCGCCTCGACATCGGTAGCGTCGCCCTGCGCGATGCGCGCCAGCGTTTTACCGGTGGCGGGCTCGGACGTCGTGAGGTGCTTGCCCGCGTGCGGCGCTGTGAATTTGCCGGCGATGAAATGCCCGAACGTGGCGCCATGCCGCGCCAGCCAGGCGCGTGCCTCGCCGTCCGCCTCGGGCGCGGGGCCATACTCCATCGTCTCGAAATAGCTTGCGACGCTCATCGCTGGAGTCTCATCCCACGGGGTGGCGGTTGAAAGCCGAGTAGTGGCCAGTCACGTGATGCTCGAGCTGCCGCTCGATGTCGGCGAGCAGGCTGGAGGCGCCGATGCGGAACAGATCCGGCTCGAGCCAGTCGCGGCCGAGCTCCTCCTTCATCAGGAACTGATAGGTGAGCACGTCCTTTGCCGTCGAAATTCCACCGGCCGGCTTGAAGCCGATCTTGTAGCCGGTGCGCTCCTGATAGAGGCGGATCATCCGCAGCATCGCCAGCGTCACCGGCAGCGTCGCGTTCACGCCCTCCTTGCCGGTTGAGGTCTTGATGAAGTCGGCGCCGGCCATCATGCAGACCATCGATGCCTTGGCGACATTGCGCAGTGTCTTGAGATCACCCGTGGCCAGGATCGTCTTCAGATGCGCGTTGTCGCAGACCGCGCGGAAATCCTGGACCTCGGCGTAAAGCGCCCGCCAGTCGCCGGTCAGCACATGCTCGCGCGTGATGACGATGTCGATCTCCTGCGCGCCGTCGCGGACCGACGCCTCGATCTCCTTCAGCTTCAGCTCATGCGGCACGAGGCCAGCGGGAAACCCGGTCGAGACCGCGGCGACCGGGATGCCGGATCCGTCGAGCGCTTCGACAGCCGCACCGACGAACCGATGGTAGACACAGACAGCACCGGTATGCAGGGCGCGCCCGGCAAAGCCGAGCTTCTCCATGACATCGCCGCGCACGGGCGCCTTGGCCTTGGCGCAGAGACGCTTCACTCGTTCGGTCGTATCGTCGCCGTTGAGCGTCGTCAGGTCGATGCAGGTGACTGCCTTGAGCAGCCACGCCGCCTGCGCGTCCTTCTTCACGGTGCGCCGACCCGGCAGGCTCGCAACACGCCGTTCGGCGGCCGACAGATTGATCCTGATGTCGTCGACCCAATCCATCTCGAGCGCACGGCCGCTGTTGCGCGGCAGCGGATGCACATGCTCGCCGCCCGGAGAAGGCGATTGCACGGCCAACGGGGACGGATTCTGTATGAAGACGCTTTGCGTCATGGCGGCGCCGTGCGGTCCTAGCGAATCGACGAGGTGGCCAGATAGATTGGATGTGTCGATCGCAACATGTGACCCTCCCCTGACCTTGCCGCTGGGTCCGCCGACCGCCCGAGGAACGACGCCGTCCCCAACGCTCGATCAGCCCGCCGGACTGGATGTTATTATTGTAACAAAACGACGTTGGTAAACTCACAACATTGTAAGATCATTGTCAATCGGATAAGCAAGCTCGGCGATCAAAATGGCTGAAACTTCCAACGCACGACCAAGCGAGACACGCGTCCAGCGCCTGCAGAGGCTGCGCCGCGCCGTCGAATCGAGTGGCGCGCTGCATCTGAAGGACGCCGCCGAGCTCCTCAAGGTTTCCGAAATGACGGTGCGGCGCGACCTTGCCGGGCCGGAAGCCGCCCTCGCGCTGCTCGGCGGCTACGTCGTCAATGCGGCGTCTCCGACCGGCATCAAGTACACGTTCGAGCAGGAGATCGACCAGCACACCCAGGACAAGCGTCTCGCCTGTCGGGCTGCCGCCGCGTCCATCAAGGAAGGCGACACGATCTTCATCGACTGCGGCACCACGATGCAGTCGCTGGCGGATTGCCTGCCCGAGGATCTGCCGCTCTCGGTGATCTGCTATTCGATGAACGTGGCGTCGATCGTGACGCACCGGCCCAACACGCAGGTGATGGTGATGGGCGGGCTCTATCATCCCTCGTCGCAGTCCTTTGCGTCCGACGACGGCCTGTCCTATCTGCGCCGGCTCGGGATCAACAAGGCCTTCATCTCAGCCGGCGGCGTGCACTGGACCCGCGGCGCGAGCTGCTCGAATTTTCACGAGGTCGCCGTCAAGCAGGCCGTCATCGAAACCGCGATGGAGAGCATCCTGGTGATCGACGCGAGCAAGCTCGGCAGTCTCAAGTCGGCATTCTTCTCCGATATCGGCGCGTTCTCGCGGATCATCGTCGGCGGCGCGGCGTCATCGGACATGCGCAAGCACTTCCGCAGCCTTCCCGTCGAGTACGTCACCAGCGCAACCTGACCCGGGCGGGGGCTGGCACGCCCGGGTCAGCTTCGTCCACGATGCGCGGGCTCGCGAACCGCGCATCGCAGGCCAAAGTTCAGTTGCAGGCAGGCTTCGCCTTGTTGCACGCGTCGGTCAGTTCCTGCGGCGGCTCCTTCTTGAACACCGTCTTGTAGGATTCAAGCACGTTCGACTGCGTCACCGGCAGCGACTGCACGCCGATCCAGCCGGGCGTTTCCTTGCCGAGCAGCGCGTTCATCATCGCCATCGCTTCCGCGACGCCCTGATCATAGGGGCGCTGCGAGCCGGTCGCCTTCAACGGACCGCCCTTGGCGATCTCGATCGCAGATTGCAGGCCGAGGTCGACGGTCGTGACCGGAATGTCGATGCCCTGCGCGCGCATCGAGCTCAGCGTGTCGAGCGCCGGCTGATCCCAGACTGCGAACAGGCCCTTGATGTCCGGATTGCCGGTGAGGAAGTCACCCGCGATCTGCGACACCTTCGGCGGATCGGTGAAGTCGACCTGCTTCATCTTGAGGTCGGGACGGTTCTTCTGCATCCACTCGCGGACACCCTTGGTGCGCTCGTTGGTGCTGAAATAGTCGACGCCGAAATTGACGAGGCCGATGGTGCCGCCCTGCGGCATACAGGAGGCCAGGATCTGGGCCGCGATCTGGCCGTTGCCCTGGCTGTCCGCGGAGATCATCGAGGCATATTCCTCCGGATGCTTGAGGCCGGTCGGGATGCTGTCCATCAGCACCAGCTTGATGCCGGCCTTGGCAACCTTCTTGTAGGTCGGCGCGGTCGCTGTGAAATCGACCGGGATCGAGATGATGCCGTCCGGATGCTGCTGGATGGTGTTCTCGATGTCGGCGATCTGCTTGTCGACCTGATATTCGGCGGATGCGACGCCGGTCACCGTCACGCCATACTTCTTCAGCGTGTCGGTGATGCCCTGGATCTGCAGCTGCGCCCAATCGAGGTTGACGGTCTGCATAGAGATGCCGACCTTGAAATGCTTCTCCTTGACCTTGGCGGCGTCGGCGTCCGACAGCGCGAGCACCTCGGGCGAGGCGGCCTTCTCGCCGTGCGGTCCCTGGCCGACGATGGATTTCGGTCCAAGCGTCGCGAGGTCGACGCCCTTGACGCAGCTCGCTGGCACTTCGGCGCGCGCCGAGGGGGCAATCGAAATGGCCGTCGCCGCGATCAGCGCGGTCAGCGGCAGAGTTTGTCGCAAGATTGACTTCATTGTTTCCTCCCTTTTTTGGTCGCCGATTGACCGGAGGCCGGCGACCTTGCCCCTACATTTTCGAGGATCGTGCTCTAGCGTTTCGTGAAGGCGACCGCGGCGACGATGATCGCTCCCTTGATGACGAGCTGCATCGGCGAGCTGACGCCGAGCAGCACGAGGCCGTTGTTGAGTGTGCCGATGATAAGGCTGCCGAACAGCGTCCCCAGGATGTAGCCGCGGCCGCCGAACAGGCTGCAGCCACCGAGGATCACGGCGGCGATGACGTCGAGCTCCATCCCCTGCACGACGTCGGGCCGCGCGGCATGCGAGCGCGCGGACAGCACCAGCGCCGCAAGCCCGGCCAGCGCGCCGGTCAGCACAAAGGCCGCCGTCGTCACCCATTTGGTGTTGATGCCGGAATAGAGCGCCGCGGTCGGATTGCCGCCGACCGCATAGATGCGGCGGCCGAACACGTTGTAGTGCAGCAACAGGATGCCGACGATCATCGCCACCAGCGTCCAGGCAATAGGAACTGGAATGCCGAGGAACGTGCCTTCGCCGAAGATCGCAAAGTATGTCTCGTTGGTGATGATGACCGGCTTGGTGTTGGTCACCATCATCGCCAGCCCCCGCGCCATGCTCAGCGAGCCCAGCGTCACCAGGAACGACGGGATCGAAAGCTGCGTGGTCAGGATGCCGTTGAGCAGTCCGACCAATGCGCCGGTGCCGAGCCCGGCAATCGCGCCGACGATCCAGCTGTTGTTGATCTGGCTCATGGCGAGCGCAGCCGCCATGCCCGACAGCGCCAATGTCGATGCGACCGACAGATCGATCTGACGCGCGATAATCACGAAGGTCATGCCGACCGCGATGATCGACACCAGCGTCGTCTGGCGTCCGATATTCAGGAAATTGTCGACCGACAGGAACCAGGGCGAGGACAGGCTGAACACGACCAGCAACACCACGAAGGCGATGTACAGCATGTAGGGCCGCTCGCCGCGCAGCAGGTTCTGCAAGAGCTTGCGGCGGCGATCGGATCGGGTCGACGAGGCGACGACATTGGGCGCGGTGAGTTCAGTCATGCGGGCAGCTCTTGCAATACGCCTTGTCCAGAGGCCTGGTACATCTGCAGCAGATGATGGAGCTCTTCGGCGTCAACGATGTCGCCGCGCGCAAGCGTTCGCGCCACGCGTCCGTCGACGATCACGGAGATGCGGTCGCACAGCTCGATCAATTCGACGAGATCCGAGGAGACGATCAGGACGCCGCTGCCGTCGCGGGCGGCATCGCGGATCACGCCGTAGATTTCTTCGCGTGCGCCGACGTCGACGCCGACCGTCGGCTCGTCCAGCAGCAGCACGCGCGGTCGCGGATCATTCCATTTTCCGAACACGACCTTCTGCTGGTTGCCGCCGGACAGTGTCCTGACCAGGCTGGAAGCGCCTTGCGCCTTCACGGAAAGCCGCGCGACCGCTGCGTCCGCACGCCGGGCGGCGGCGCGTTGCTGCATGAAGCCCCAGCGCGAGAAATGCGGAATCCGCGGCAAGGTGATGTTGCGTTCGATCGAATGGTCGAGGACCAGGCCTTGCACGTGCCGATCCTCCGGCACCAGTGCGACGCCCTGATCGATTGCATCCGCCGCGCTCTTCGGCAGCCATGGCCGGCCCTCGATCTCGAGCGTGCCGCTTTCCGCCGGCCGAAGTCCGAAGATGGTCTCCAGAATCTCGGTACGCCCGCTGCCGATCAATCCGGCAAGGCCGTGGATCTCCCCCTTCATTACCGACAAGTCGACGGCCGACAGCCGGTCATTCGACACACCCGACAGCGACAGAACCGGCGATGAATCGAGCGAACGCGCCGCCGCGGGCGCGGCACGCGACGCTGCCGGCGCCAATCGATCGGTTCCGATGATGGCGTTCACCAGCCGCTTCATGTCGGTATCGGCGGTGACGAACGTGCCGGCATTGGCGCCATCGCGCAGCACCGTAAC
This sequence comes from Bradyrhizobium sp. ma5, assembly GCF_042258955.1. NCBI lineage: Bacteria > Pseudomonadati > Pseudomonadota > Alphaproteobacteria > Hyphomicrobiales > Nitrobacteraceae > Bradyrhizobium > Bradyrhizobium sp. ma5. Next base: position 2,433,266 of record NZ_CP170156.1, on the reverse strand, counting down.
ACGCTGCGAGATCTCGAACACCTCGTTGAGCCGATGGGTCACATAGATCACGCCGACACCGCGGCGCGTTGCCTTTCCGATCGCATCGAACAAGATGCGAACCTCGTCCGACGTCAGCGAGGATGTCGGCTCATCGAGGATCAGGAGCCGCACCTCGCCCATCAACGCCTTGGCGATCTCCGTCATCTGGCGGTAGGCGAACGGCAGCGAGCCGACCGTCGCTTTGGTATCGAGGGGAATGCCGAGCTCACCCAGGAACGCTTCGGCCCTGGCCATCAGTTCGCGCTTCCGGACGAAGCCGAATCTTGCGCGCGGCTCGCGGCCGAGCAACAGATTGTCGGCGACGCTCAGGGATTCGACGAGACTGAGGTCCTGATAGACGACGGCGATCCCGGCCTCGCGCGATCTTGCCGGGCTGTCGAACGTCGCTGATTTGCCGGCGATCTCGATGGTGCCGCTGTCAGCGGCATGAACGCCGCTGAGAATCTTGATCAGCGTGGATTTTCCGGCACCGTTCTCGCCCAGCAGCGCGTGCACCTCGCCGGACACGACCGCGAGGTTGACGTCGCGCAGCGCGCGCACGCCGCCAAAGCGCTTGCTGATGCCATCGACCATCAAAAGCGACGCCGACGGCTGAGGCACTGCCGCGATCGAACCGGACAATTCCCTTTTCCTCCCATCGCCGCGCGCAGCACTGATGCGATGATGACATCTTGTTATTTTTGCAACTTATTATGTTATAATTCTATCACATCAGGCGGCCTGTCAATGGGAGATCACGCCGTCAGGCGCTCCAATTGGGGACGGCCGGCCGCGATCAGGTTCGGCCCTGCCCGGCACACGCCGCCGGCCTCCCACGCGCGATGGAAGCCGGCAGGTTGTGCTAGGCTTCAGTCGCTCATCTCATCAAAGCCAACGCCGGTGAACCGCGATGAAACTGAGTGCTGCGATTGCCGTCGTCCTGATCTGGACGTGCCTTCCTGCGACTGCGCAGCAAGGCGGTGCCGCCCTCTACGCGCAGCGCTGTGCGCAGTGCCACGACAGCACCAACACCGATATTCGCGCGCCGAGCCGCACCGCACTGCAATCGAAGTCGTTCGATGAAGTTCTGGGTGCGATCACCACCGGCGCGATGTCGTCCTTCGCGCAGGGACTGACCAATGACGAGCGGGCGGCCATCGCCTCGCTCGTAAGCGGCAAGGCTGCCTCGCATGCGTCGACCGACAGTGCAGGCCAATGCGCGCAGAGCGAGGCCGGTTTCCCGCAGCCGATCGATGGACCACGGTGGAACGGCTGGGGCGCGGATCTCAACAACAGCCGGTTTCAGCCGGCGGCCATGGCCGGCCTCACGCCAGACCAGGTCCCGCGGCTACATCTGAAGTGGGCGTTCGGGTTTCCTGGCACCTCCGCTGCCTACGCTCAGCCGACGGTCATCGGCGGCGTGCTGTTCGTCGGCGGCGGCGACCGCAAGGTCCATGCCCTCGACGCCAGATCCGGATGCACCCGCTGGGTGTATCCGACCGAGGCGCCGGTCAGGGCGGCCATCAGTCTTGTCCCGATGGAAAATGGCCAATCCGCCATCGTCTTCGGCGATGTGCTCGCCAACGTCTACGCGGTGAATGCGACGACCGGCGCGTTGATCTGGAAAAGCAAGGTCGAAGATCATCCGGCCGCGCGGATTACCGGTGCGCCAACCTTCTATGCCGGCGTTGTCTATGTCGGGGTGTCATCGATCGAGGAGGCGACGGGGTCACGGCCGACCTACCAATGCTGCACGTTTCGCGGCAGCGTCGTGGCGCTGAAGGCCGAAACCGGTGCGCAGATCTGGAAGACCTACACCATCGCTGACGCGCCGCATCCCACGCGGACCAACGCGATCGGGACTCAACTGTTCGGTCCGGCCGGCGCGTCGGTCTGGTCCGCGCCGACGATCGATGCTCAGCGCCAGGCGCTCTATGTCGCGACGTCGAACAGCTATGCCGACCCGGCAACCGACACCAGCGATGCCATCCTCGCGTTCGATCTCGCGACCGGCAAAATGCTGTGGCATCAGCAGGCCACGCCGAAGGACAGCTTCGTCGTGGCGTGCTTCGGCACCGACCAGAGCAACTGTCCGCAGGACCGCGGTCCCGACCACGACTTCGGACAATCGCCGATCCTCGTGACCTTGCATGACGGACAACGCGAGCTGGTCATCGGCCAGAAATCCGGCGTGGTGCACGCACTCGATCCCGACCATGAGGGCAAGATCCTGTGGCAAACGCGGATCGGCCAAGGCGGCCCATTGGGCGGGACCGAGTGGGGCTCCGCCGCGGACCAGGACCGAATCTATGTCGCCAATTCCGACGTGCGGTTCCTGAGGGACGGTTCGAGGCGTCTCAATTCAAGCGAAGGCGGCGGCCTGTTCGGCCTCGATCTTGCGACCGGGAAAATCGCGATGCAGGTGGCGCCGGTTGCCTGTGGCGATCGTCCCCAGTGCAGTCCTGCGCTATCCGCCGCGGTCACCCTCATTCCGGGCGTCGTGTTCTCGGGCGGCGTGAGCGGCTTCCTGCGCGCCTACGCCACCGATGATGCACGCCTGCTTTGGGAGATCGACACCGCGCGCGACTACACCACGGTGAATGGCGTTCCGGCCCGCGGCGGCGCCATGGACGGCCCCGGCGCGGTCGTCGTCGACGGCATGCTGTATGTCAATTCCGGCTACGCGCAATGGGGCGGCCTGCCCGGCAACGTTCTGCTGGCCTTCGAGGTCGGCAACCCCTGAGAAGCGCAATGTCAGCATTTGCGACGGCACGTTGAGCACTACTCGCCGCAGGCTATTCGTGCTTTGATGTCGGCCAGGATCGGCTGAGAGATCCGGCGGGAGGCCTTCTGGTGCTTGGTGACGTGCTACGCAACATCACGTCAGGCGCCTTTACCCTCGCGCCCAACAAGCGTCGCGTGTCAGGTTCCGACCGGCGTCGAATCGAATCGACGGACATGGCTGCCGCGCCGCAAATCGATGCGCATTTCGTTGCGCACAAAAAACACAGAAACTATAAGTGCTTGGAAGAATGGTCGGAGTGGCAGGATTCGAACCTGCGACCCCTGCGTCCCGAACGCAGTGAGCATCTTCTAAGTTATTGATTTTTATCGAGATGATGAACGTTTCCGCCCCGTTTTGTTCACGTTCGTTTCACCCAATTCGTTGCGATTTCGTTGCGACGTTTCTCAGGAAGAACGCAAAAGCCCCGTTGGTCCAATAGGTGATTCTTGACCGACGAAAGCTCCGCGGGCCAGCTGGCGACACAGGTTCAAATCCCGGGGCGCAACCACCGATACCGACATTCGTTGATTGCAGCCATCTGAACGACATCCCACCGTTGCAGCGGATTGACTGTCCAGGCCAATTCCTTTTCTGGTACAGAAGAAATGACGACAACTGGCCGCCAAATCCGTGCAGTTGAATCAATTCCGCGGCCGGACCAATCCAAGCGAGTCACGCAGGGTCGAGCCGTCATACTCTGTTCGGAAGAGACCGCGGCGCTGCAGTTCCGGCACCAGTTGATGCACCACGTCCTCCACCCCGCCTGGGAGATAGGCGATCTGCAACATGAAGCCGTCGCAGGCACGGGCTTCGAACCATTCCTGCATACGGTCGGCGACCGCGCCAGGAGTACCGGTGAAGCCGCTGGTGGTCCGCCCCGCGCCGTACCGTTGGCCCAGTTCGGCCAGGCTGAGACCGGAGCGACGGGTCAGCTCGGAGACCTCGCGATAGTGCCCCTCGACGCCGGGGACATTGAGATTTTCCGGCAACACCTGATCCTGCGGGAACAGCGAGAGATCGACACCGAGGTGATAGGACAGGGTCGAGAGTCCGGCCTCCGGATGGGAGAGACCATAGAGCTCGTCGTGCAATGCCTTGGCGCGGCTCTCGGTGTCTGCGATCACCGGCACGATGCCGGGCAACACCTTAAGCGTATCCGGATCGCGCCCGAAGCGTACCGCTGGTGCGCGCAGGTCGTTGCGGAATTCGACGGCGACATCGATCAGCCCGGGGGTCACGAAGATGATCTCGGCCCAACGCGCCGCGAAGTCGCGGCCGCGTGCCGAGGCACCAGCCTGGATGAAGACCGGACGGCCCTGCGGTGGCCGGCTGACATTGAGGGGGCCGCGGACATTGAACCATTTGCCGGCATGGTTGATCGCCCGGACCCGGGCGGGATCGGCAAACAGCGGCGCATCGCGATCGCGCACCAGAGCGCCATCCTGCCAGGAATTCCACAGCCTGGTCGTGACATCGAGGAACTCGTCGGCACGGTCGTAACGTTCGTCACGCGAGAGCTGCTCGGTCAGCCCGAAGTTACGCGCCTCCGCTTCCTGGAATGACGTGACGATGTTCCATGCCGCACGCCCGCCGCTGATATGGTCGAGCGTCGCCAGCGCGCGTGCCAGACTGTACGGCTGCGTGTAGGTCGTGGAAATCGTCGCGCCGAGCCCGAGGTGCTTCGTCGCGCCCGCGATCACCGATAGCACCACCAGCGGATCGAGCCGCAAGGCTCCCAAGGCGCCATAGCGAAGCTGGCTGGCCAGGCTGCCGCCGAGCGTATCTGGAATCGCAACAATGTCGGCAATGAAGAGCAGGTCGAAGCGCCCCTCCTCCAGGAGCCGCCCAATGTTCTGGTAGTAACCAGCCGACAGCAGGTCGCCGCCCGCCTTCGGGTGCCGCCATCCGCCGTGATTGCCCGAGACCGGGCCGGCGGAAACGAAGGCGGCGAGATGCAGTTTCTTGGCAGTCATTGATCAGCTCACGGTCCAGGAAATTTCGAAGGGGCCGCCGCGCTTGAGCGTGTTGTAGATCGGACAGTTGGACGTGAAGCCGCCGACCAGCGTTTCGGCCTCGCTCGCGGTCACGCCGGTGAGCCGCACTGCGATGCGGATCGATTCATACCGTGTCGGATCGCTGGCATGACGCTGGAACGAGACTTTGGTCCCGGCTTCGCGCAGGGCGATGTCCTGCTCCTTCGCAATCTTCCGGATCAGGTCGAGCGCGCAACTGCCCAGCGACGACAGAAGCAGCTCGCCGGCGGTGATCGCCTCAGCCGGCCCACCTGCAGCGGCGCGCTGGTCCGAGACGAAATGGTTGCTGCCTGCGCTGAGCAGATAGCGGCCGAAAAGGCCGATGGTCGCCGACGTGATGGAGACCGTGTCACCGATTTGGGCACTCATGATGCTTTCTCTGTGTTGCGGGTTGTCTCGACCACGGTCTATGCGCCGAGCTCCACGACGACGGCCTTCTTTACCGCGTCGAATTGCGCACCAAGCAGGAACGATCGCACGTCGACCTTGTTCAGGAGGACACCCAAGGCATGGAAACTATCTGCGAGATCCTGCGTGGTTGCGGCAGCGGCTTCATCGATCGGCTTCAATGCGACGGCCGTCGACTCGGACAGCCTGGCCTCGCGGACCAGCTTCTCGTACACGGCCTGCTCGGCACCATTCGGCGGAAAGCCACCCTGGGACGCCCACAGTGAAACGGATTCCGCCGTGTGCGCGAAAATATGGGCCTGCGTCTCGCGAATGATCTTCACGAACTTCGCAAGGAATTGCGGATACTTCACCGCGGCCTCGCTACGCGCCACGTAGAAGGCATAGTCGTAGGTCTTGACGTCCGGCAGCAGGCGCGCCTTGTCACCGAGCTTCGTCAGCGCGAGAGCCGTCGCAGGCTGCCAGTGAATCCAACCATCGATGCTGCCTTGCGCAAACGCGGTGAACGCGTCTGCCCCACTCAGGCTCACGGCCTGCACGTCGGACAATCTGAGCCCGGCCGTCTCCAGATATTTGATCAAGCTATAGGTGCCGGTCGTGCCGTTCTGATGGGCGATCTTCTTGTCCTTCAGATCGGCCGCGGTCTTGATCGGCGAACTGGCCTGCACCAGAAAATCGACCTCGTCGACGGGCAGCGGATAAGCGGCAAGCGGTACGATCGGCACGCGCGCGGGCACGGCGTTCACAACAGCGGTCGCGGTTGCGAATGTCAAGTCGACCGAACCTGCTTTCAGCGCTTCCATCACGGGAAGCGAAGCCGTGAACCCCGGCTGCCAGACGATCCTGGTGCCGAGTTCCTGCTCCAGGTTTCGGCCGCCGGCGCCGGTGCGCAGCGAGGCCCAAACACCGGTACGGCCGTCACCGATGACAGCCACGGTCAGTTGTGTTGGAACTGCGCCGGCCGCATCCGCAAACGTCACACCACGTACGCCGGCCGTCGCGGCTGCAACCGTCACGCCAGCCGACGCCAGGAATATTCGCCGCGAAACGCTGCGACGGCGCATGCCAATTGAGCCGTTCGAGATCATTCAATTATCCTTCTTGATCTGTCACGCGACCGCCGGCAGATTGCCTTCCGCCGTCAACAGACCGTCGAGCAGTTCTTCCTTGAGGGCAGCCAGGGCCGGATCGCCACGATGCCGCGAGCGCGGCCGATCGAACACGAGATCCTGCGCGATGCCGCCGTCCTTGACCAGCAGCACGCGATCGGAAAGCAGAAGCGCCTCCTCGACATCGTGCGTGACCAGAACGACGGTGCGGGGACGCGCGGCGAGCAGTTGCTCCAGCAGCAATTGCATTGCCGCGCGGGTGATGGCGTCGAGCGCGCCGAAGGGCTCGTCTAGCAGCAAGAGGTCCGGTTCATGGATGAGCGCCCGCGCCAGCGCCACCCGCTGCCGCTGCCCGCCGGACAGCCCGATCGGAAACTCGCTCTCGCGTCCCTGCAAACCCACGGCGCGGAGGATGTCAAACGCCTCGCGGTCACGGCCCTTGAGGCCAAGTTGGACATTGCCGCGCACAGTCCGCCACGGCAGCAGACGATCCTCCTGGAACATCAGGCGTACATCCGCCGTGTGGCCGGTCGCACGCAGCTCGATACGGCCGCCGGAGGGTGTCTCGAGGCCCGCTATGAGGCGCAGCACCGTTGACTTGCCGGCGCCATTCGGCCCGATGATCGAGACGAACTGGCCGGCTGCGATGTCGAGGTCGACCCTTTGCAGGACCGAGCGGCCGGCAAATGACTTGCTGACGCCCTGCAGACTGACCGCCGCGCCCCTCATGCCTTCCCCCGCTCGGCATAGTTCGGATGCCAGCGCAGCAGGCGCCGCTCGACCAGGCGCGTGACTAAATCCGACAGCCAGCTTGCGATCGCATAGAGAATGATCGCCAACATGATGATGTCGATGCGCAGCAGCTCGCGGGCATTTTGCACGAGGTACCCGATGCCGTCCCGGGATGCGATCGTCTCGCCGACGACCAGGGTCAGCCAGGCGACGCCAAGCGCATAGCGGATGCCGACCAGGATCGGCTGCAGCGCCGCCGGCAGGATGATGGACCACACGAGCTCCACAGGTCCGAGACCATAGGACCTGCCGAGCTCGACCAACTTTGGATCGACATTGCGAATGCCGCCGACGGTATTGATATAGACCGGGAACAGTGATTCCATCGCGACCAGGATCGACCGCGGCTCTTCACCGATCCCGAACCACAGGATCATGAGCGGCACCAGCGCCAGATGCGGAATGGTTCGGATCATCTGCAGCGAGCGGTCGAACAGATCGCGTACCGCCTCGAACAACCCGACGAGCAAGCCGAAGAGAAGGCCGGTGGTGGCGCCAATCGCGAAGCCGATTGCGACGCGACGAAGGCTCACCAGGATGTCATGCTGCAATTCGCCGCGCTCGGCGAGCTGACGGGCGGCGTTCCAAATGTCCGCAGGAGCCGGCACGACCGCGGTCGATACGGCGCCGCTAACCGACAGGACTTGCCAGATGGCGAGCACCGCAAGCGGCGGCAGCCATGGCAGCAACAACGAGCGGCATGTCACGCCTCGCGACGCCGACGACGCCGATATGTCGGCGTTGGGCCTGACGTCCGCCACGATCGACACGACCGGTTCGCTCCCAAGGAGCGCGGGCTCCTTGCGAGCAGGTGTTCGCGTCGCCGCCGCATCGGCAGGAGCAGAAAGCAGTGACGCATCCGTCATGAAATCGAACTTATCCCGCCTCACCTGCCCCCGAGACACCTAGGCAAAGTCCGACGCCGAATTCGACGGCAATGAAATTCATTTTTCAGCGCTTTGCATTGAAGCTGTTCTACTTGCCATGCCATTTGCAGAATCTGTTTCCGGCGCCGGCCCGCTTGTTCCGCATCTGCGTTCAATCTGATAGTTACGAGACCGCGTGCGAGGCAATTGGACGCATAGCCGGCCCCCGCATTTCTCGGCGGCATCATCTCGGAGGCCGAGAACGGTTACCTCGAACGAGAGCCGGGCGGTTTGGGCGTCACGACCCGCAAGCCTGCTTCAACCCCGTCACTTGCTAGCGGCACAGCATCTCGAGAGTACAGCGTGACGACGGCTTCCTGTCTGCGACAACCGGATGGATGAACTGCGAGGAGCTGCGCCGGCAGAAGGGATTTCTCCGACTGACGCTTTATTCAAAACGCTGGCGACTTGCGTAGAATATTCTTACATCTAGCATCCACCACAGCCATTCATTTGAATTTCTCTGCACATGAGCGAGATCCAGACGCTGCCGGCCGTTACACCGCGCCGCCTCGATGCGATTGATCGCAAGATCCTGCGGGTTCTCCAGGAAGACGCATCGCTATCGGTCGCCGAGATCGGCGAGCGCGTTGGACTTTCCTCGACCCCTTGCTGGAAGCGCGTGCAGCGTCTGGAGAACGAGGGGGTCATCACCGGCAAGGTCGCCCTCGTCGACCAGAACAAGATCGGTCTGGGTCTGTCGGTCTTCGTGTCCGTCGAGAGCGACGACCACTCCGACAAGTGGCTGAGGAGATTTGCGTCGGTCGTCAGCGCGATGCCCGAGTGATCGAGTTCTACCGCATGGCCGGCGACATCGACTATGTCCTGCGTGTGGTCGTCGCTGATATGCAGAGCTATGATCTGTTCTACAAGAAGCTCATCGGCGCGATTGCGCTGAAGAATGTGACCTCACGCTTCGCAATGGAGAAGATCAAGTCGGTGACCGCCCTGCCTGTCCCGGCACTCGCACCAGTGTAGTCTCGAAGGCCACGACTTCCGGATAGGCAGCGGAACAATGCAGCGGCCGCATCGGTCGGCCGCCGGCTGCTCATTGTTATCCGAGGGGGCTCAGCCGCGGCAGCGGCGACGAGCCTTCGCGTTGCTTGAGAAGGCCGATGATGTGGCGCTTCAGTTGCACAAACCCGGGTTCAGTCACAAGCTCGGCCTGACGGGGCCGGCTGAACGGAAGGTCGATATCGTCGATGACACGCCCCGGGCGGGCGCTCATGACGATGGCACGATCGGCCAGGAACAGCGCCTCCTCGATATCGTGCGTCACGAACACTGTGGTGGTCGGAATCCTGGTCCAGATGTCGAGCAGAACCTCCTGCATCATGCTGCGCGTCTGTGCATCGAGAGCGCCGAACGGTTCGTCCATGAGCAGGATGCGCGGTCGGTTGATGAGGACACGCGCGATCTCCACGCGCTGCTGCATGCCACCCGAAAGCTGCGACGGATAAAATCGCTCGAAACCGGCGAGGCCGACGAGCCGCAGAATTTCATCCGCGGCACGATGCCGCTCGCCCCTGACGACGCCGCGCATTTTCGGGCCGAACGCGACATTGTCCCGGACCCGCTTCCATGGGAACAAGGTATGCTGCTGGAACACGATGCCCCGATCCGGGCTTGGCCCCACGACCGGTTGCTCGTCGACCGTCAGCCGTCCCTGCGTCACCGGCAGATGTCCCGCCAGGGCGCCCAGCAAGGTCGACTTCCCGCATCCGGATGGCCCAAGCACACAGACGAGCTCGCCGGGCGAGATCGAAAAATCGAGATCGCGGACGGCCTCGAACGCGTCCACCCCCTCTCCGAGCGAGATCGAGATTCGATCGATCTCGATCCGGCCGACCGCCCTGGCCGACGCATCTGACACCCGGATGTTCATCGCGTCACCGTTGAGCGCTGCCATGGCATCAGATAGTGGCCCAGCGTCATCAACAGCCAGCTGCTGCCCATTCCGAGCAGGCCGATGACCAGCATGCCGACAATGATGTCCGCATAGTTCTGCAAGGTGTAGGCTTCCCACGTATAGTAGCCGATGCCGAACTGACCGGAGATCATTTCGGCCGTGACCAGGCAGAACCACGATGTCCCCATGCCGATGGCAAGGCCGGTGACAATGCTGGGCGCCGCCCCCGGCAGGACGATCTCGCGGAGGATGGCGGCCGGCGTGCCGCCCAGACTGCGCGCAGATGCGATCAGCCGCCGGTCGATGTTCGCAACACCGTGCACGGTATTGAGAATGATCGGGAACAACGCGCCGATGAACGTGATGAAGATCATCGACATCTCCGACGACGGGAAGATCAGGATCGACAGCGGTATCCACGCCACCGCCGGGATCGGCCGCAGCAGCTCGAGCGGCGGCAGCAAGAGGTCGCTGGCGGCACGCGAGCGGCCGATCGCGAAGCCGAAGGCGATCCCGAACACGACTGCGGCACCATATCCCGCAAACACCCGCCACAGGCTGCTGCCGACATGCGCCAACAGCTTCGGCGACTTGAACAGAACGATGGCGGACTGCAGCACCTCGGTCGGCGGCGGTACGTTACGGAAAGTGACGACACCCAGGTTCAGATGCAGCGACGAGGCAAGTTGCCACAATGCGATGCAGCCGACGATCGACAGGGCGCGGACGAGCCAGCGCGCTCCCGGCACCCCGTCGACGGTGCGCCCGATTGCCATTGCTCATCGGCTCGCCAGGAGGGACTCGCGGGCACCGGTATAATCGACCACGGTGCCGCCGTGTTCCTTCGCCCATTTTTCCGCTCCATCCATGAGCAGGAAAGTACTGAGCTCACCCTTTGCCGAACGCACGAACCACGCCTGGTTCGCAAACAGCTTGATGCGGGTTTCACGATCCTGCGCATAGACGACGCGAATCGCCTTGCCTTCCTTCTCCAGTGCCGCGAGCGCCTTCAACGCATTCTCAGGCGAGCTGTAGTGACGAACGAACGGCTCATCCTTGACCCAAATCTGCGCGGTCCGACTGAAGTCCGTGATCTCGGCTCCGGTCGTCGCGTCTTTTGCCTTCAGGGCGAGCTGATCGTAATTCTTCAACTGCGCATCATAGTCGCGGCCGTTTTCCGCGGATGCGGCGCGGATGTATTTGTCGGTCACGAACTGATTGATATCGAGGTCACTGTCGGTGCGCTTCAGGAACTTCAGCGTCTTGATCGAAGTGGCCACCGCTTGACGATATTCCGGTTTCCACGTCACGTCGCGCGTCTGCAGGCCGAGCGGGCCGTGGAACAGATAGACCACCTCCGCCTCGATGCCAGTCACCTTGGCGATCAGTTCGCTGTACTTCTCGGGTTCGTTCGCGATCAGGCGATCGGCCTCGAGTGCGGCACGCAGATAGGCATTGACGATCTCCGGATATTTCTCGGCGTAGTCGGCATCCACGAGCGCACCGTGGAAGGTCGGCGCATTCGCTTGCGAGCCATCAAAGATCTTGCGCGCAAAGCCGCGCCAGGGGAACAGCTCGGCAAACGGAACGAAATCCGCATGGGCCTCGATCTTGTTCGCCTGCAGCGCAGGCCCGGCAACTTCGGGCGCCTGTGTAATGATATTGACGTCGGTTTCCGCGTTCCAGCCCTTGCCCTCGATCGCGCGCAGCAGCATGCCATGCGACGTCGACGCAAAGGGGACCGAGATCGTTTTGCCCTTCAGGTCGTCGATCGACTGCACCGGCGAATTCGAAGGCACGACAATGCCGTTGCCGCTGCCCTTGGTGCTGCCCGACAGAACGCTGATGAAGAGGCTACGACGGCCGGCCTTCTGGAACGCCACACCGTTGAGCGAGCCGGGGAAATCCGCCATCGCACCGAAATCGAGCTTGCCCGCGACCATCTCGTTGGTCAGTGGCGCGCCGCTGGTGAAATTCTTCCACTGGATGTCGTAGGTGACATCTTTGTACTTGCCATCATGCGGCAGGAATTTTTCCAGCAGCTTCAGTTCACGGATCAGAAGGCCGCCCGTCGCGCAATTGATGGTGGTGTCCTGCGTTCCAACCGCGACGCGGATCGTTTCGGCATGTGAGCCGCTGGTCAGTCCAAGCGCAGCCATCGCAGCAATGGCAGTCGTCTTCAGGAAACGGAACGAGATCATCAGCCCTGTCCTTGGCATCGATCGACGGCGCGCCGCCGCCCACAAATACTGCGGGACTATCGGGCCGATGCCGCGCAGGCTGAAGCAATTACTTGCATTGCGCTGCCCGATCGCTTGCCTCGCGATCCCGTCATGATGAGCGTCGGCTGCGTTGAATGATTTTCTCGCGGCGACCCAATCGACAGACGAATCATTTCGACGGGATGCCGTTCACGCACCGGCTTTGCTAAGTGCATTGAAGGTTGATCAAAGAAGTGGACTTTGCCCTCGTGTCACCCTTAGCTGTCGGCCTGGCAGCTCAAGGCAATCCGGCGGCAATGACGATACTGAAGGAAGCATCCGAACCCGATTCACGCAGTCTGTTGGCGCGGACGGGTGCTGCCGCCGACAGGACTTATCGGACACGGCAGGCATTCGCGGTCGTCACCGCCGCGTCGGCGCCTGGCGGCGATTCCGCATTGTTCATGAGCGAGAGCATCGACGGGCTCGACGTCGGCGCGCACTTTCTCGATCGTCTGTCGGCCGAACAGAAGGCAGAAGTCCAGGCAGCCGGGCGCACCATCCTGGTTCCGCAAGGCGACATGGTGTTCAGCCAGGGCGAGCACCACAGCGGCATCTTCATCATCAGGCGGGGACAGGTCCGGGTCTACTACACCGCGCCGTCGGGGCGGGAGATCACCCTCGCCTACTGGACGCCCGGCCATTTCATCGGTGGACCCGAAATTTCCGGTGGCGGGCCGCACATGTGGTCCGGCGTTGCGATGGAGAATTGCGAGATCACCTCATTGCCGAGCGCGGTCGTGCAAAGGCTTCTGGTGCAAATGCCGGCCTTTGCGCTGGCGCTGATCGACGGGCTGATCGCCAAGGGCAAGTGCTATTCGTCGATGGCGCAGATGCTCGGCACGCGTTCGGTGATCGAGCGGCTTGCGCAGTATCTCTTGAACCTTGCCGAGCTCTACGGAGTTGCTGACGGCGACATCGTGATCGTCAATCGGAAGGTGACGCACGACCAGATTGCCGCCATGGTGGGTTCCACCCGGCAGTGGGTCACGATGATGCTGAAGCGCTTCCAGACCAAGCACATCATCGCGATCGAGGACGGGGTCATCCGGATCAAGCGGGTCGATCTGCTCGAGAAAATCCTGTTCCGGGAATAGTCAGCTCTCCCCGATCTGGCCCAACGCCCAGGCCACGGTCTTTCGGACATCGGGGTCCTCATCGCCGGCATGCGCGGCGAGCGCGTCGCGGGCGCGCGGATCGGCGATATCGCCGAGCGCCGCAGCGGCATCCTTGCGCAAGGATGGCAACTCATCGTCGAGGAAGGTGACGATGGCGCCGACGGCGTCCCGGATACGAAGCCTGCCCAGGTTCTGAATCGCCTTCTGGCGCACCTGCCAATAGCTGTCGGTGAGCGAGGCAACCAGCGCCGTTGCCGCCGACACCTGGCCGATCCGCCCGATCGCGTCCGCCGCAGCGGCCCTGACCTGCCATTCCCGATCCGATAGCGCAGCGGCCGCGGCCTGGGCCGCGATGTCGTTTCGCGCAAACGACAACGCATTGACGGCGGCAAGCCTTACGTCGCCGGACTCATCCCGGGTCGCACGGATCAGCGACGGCAGGGTCTCAGTCTTCTTGAGATGGCCGATCACGCCGACCGCCTGCACGCGCACGGCGGGCTCACCGTCACCGAGCGCCACAATCGCAGGACCGAGCGATGCATCGACCTGGAGCGCCTTGAGCGCACGAAAGATCGCGGCGCGCACAAACGCCGAGGAATGTGTTGCCAGCGGCTGCAAGACATCACTGGCCGCCGGATCACGGAGTTCGGCAAGACTGTCGGCGGCCGCCCGGGCGACGTCTGCCTCGGGATCGAGGACGGCACCCGTCAGCGCCCTCGCCACATCGACACCGTCGAACTCACCCAGCGCCTGGACGGCCTGCTGCCTGACCGACGGCGCAACGTCGCGGGCCGCCTGTGCCAACAACGGAACCGCCTCCTCGCTTGACGTCTCCACGAGGTCAAGCACCGCGAGCCGGCGCACCGACGGGTCCTCACTCGCCATCCGCTCGGCGATCTCGCCGAGGTCTCCGAACGCTTCGAACGGCTCGAACACGGTCATGTCAACGCAGCAAATAGGGGATGTTGACGGTGACCGCGCCGGTCGGGCAATCGGTCTCGCAAGGCATGCAATACCAGCACTCGTCGTACTTCATATAGGCCTTGCCGGTGAGATCGCTGATCCGCAGCACGTCGAGTGGGCAGACGTCGACGCAGACCGTGCATCCCTTGTCGGCAATGCATTTGGCGTCATCCACGATGACTGGAACAGTGGTCGGCGTATGGGCAATCGGCATGAGGCATTCACCTGTTCAGGCATGCTGTCGGATGCGCTGGCGGTCATAGGCCGAGCGCTCGGATTCGTCGATCGGAACGATGTAGGGCGCGACCGGGCGCTTCTCCGCCGTCATTCGCCCGTCCCGCTTGCGCAGGATACTGTGACAGAACCAGTCATCGTCGTTCTTCTCCGGGTAGTCCACCCGATGATGATAGAGGCCCCAGCGGCTTTCGGTACGATACAGCGAGGCGAACGCCGCCATCTCGGCGCAGTCGACGATCGAGGAGACTTCCAGCGAACGCATCAACTCGTGCGCGTCGCGCACCACCATTGCGCTTGCGATATCGTCGCGGATCTCCGCGAAGCGCGCCTGACCAAGCTTCATCTTCGCCGTCACCTTGGGTGGCTGAAGATAGTCATTCACGAAGCGCCTTGTCTTGTATTCGAGCTGGTTCGGCGGGATGCCGTCATCGCGCCTGGTCGGCGCCAGCACGCGCTGCTGCTCGCGCACGACGTCGGCTGCGTCGTAGTCTGCCAGATCGATATTGCCGGCCAGTTCCGCCGCGTGCTCGCCCGCCACTGCACCGTTGGTGAAGGCGCCGAGCATGTAATTGTGCGGCACGCTTGCCATGTCGCCCGCAGCATAGAGCCCTGGCACGGTGGTGCGCGCAAATTCATCGACGTAGACACCGGAAGCGCTGTGGCCCGAGCAGAATCCGATCTCGGAAATATGCATCTCGATCATGCGCTCGCGGTAATTGGTGCCACGATTGTCGTGGAACCTGCCCCGCGACGGCCGCTCGACCTGATGCAGGATGGCCTCGATCTTCCCGATCGTGTCGCTATGCAGATGATTGAGCTTCAGGAATACCGGCCCGTTGCCCGATTGCAGCTCGTTGTAGAACTCCTGCATCATCTGCCCGGACCAATAGTCGCATTCGATGAAACGGTCACCCTCGCTGTTGGTGGTGTAGGCCCCGAACGGACCGGCCACATAGGCGCACGCAGGACCGTTGTAGTCCTTGATCAACGGATTGATCTGGTAGCATTCGAGATTCGCGAGCGCGGCACCGGCGTGATAGGCCATCGCATAGCCGTCGCCGGAATTGGTGGCATTCTCGTAGGTCCCCCAGAGATAGCCCGACTGCGGCAGGCCAAGCCGGCCCGCCGCGCCGGCGCAGAGGATGACGGTCTTCGCGCGCAACACCAGGAACTCGGCGCTACGCGTATTGACCGCGATCGCGCCGGCGATCTGCCCATCACGTCCGGTCAACAGGCGCGTCGCCATGTAGCGGTTGGAGATCAACACCTTCTCGCGGCGAAGCTGGCGATAAAGCGCCTTCTTGACGGTATCGCCGTTCGGCATCGGCAGCACGTAGGAGCCGAGGTGATGCACCTTCTTGACGTCGAAGTCGCCGTTTTCATTCTTCTGGAACTTGATGCCGAAGCGGTCGAGCTCCTGAATGACGTCGAAGCAGCGCGAGGCATATTTGTACACTGGCGCCTGATCGCAGATGCCGTCGTTGGCGATCGTGATCTCCTTGGTGTATTGCTCCGGCGTTTCGTAGCCGGGAACGACGGCGTTGTTCAACCCGTCCATGCCCATTGCGATCGCGCCTGACCGCTTGACGTTCGCCTTCTCCAGCAGCACGACGCGCGCGGCGGGACTGTGGCGCTTGGCCTTGTAGGCCGCCATCGGACCGGCCGTGCCGCCGCCGATCACCAGCACGTCGCAGACGATCTCCGTCAGGCCACTTTTGATCTCATCCATGTGCCGACCTCACGCTGACTGCTGCCCGGCAAGTTCGCGCAGGTAGGGCCACGGATAGATGCCGCGGTCATGACCGTCAGAGAACGAGAGCCGCAGGGCGTAATTCCCGACGGGCTCGATGGCAACGACGTGAAGCCCCGGCACAATCGGGAGTTCGATGCCATCAACCAGCCGCCGGATTTCGCTGGCCGCGCGGCTGGCCCGACGTAACGTTTCCGCCGCGACCAAACGGGTTCCGCAATCCGGCCAGGTCAATGCCAGCGTCGTGGAATTTTCGCGTAGCTCCACCTGGATTGGTTGCACCTTCACCTCGCATCATTAACGTCACGCCTTGTAAGCCGATCCCGGCACCTAGCACCCGCAATAAATTGCTTTCGCTCCTTCGCGGCTACGCGACCAGAGGCTCGCTCGATTTGGGTGCCCTTCCGTCCGGCCTGCTCGGCGCCGTACCATGGCAACAATCTTCGGACCGCGCGTTCGAACAGGAGATCAGCCGCAAAGCCCATCGGGCCGAGCACAAACAGCCCGACGAACATCTGATCGACCCGAAATACCTGTTGCGACATCTGGGTCAGATAGCCGACCCCGAACGCCGCTCCGGCCAATTCCGCCGCCACAGCACGACCAGCGCAACGGACAGGCTGACGCGCGGCCCGGCGATGATGAACGGCAGCGCGCCGGGATGACGACATAAGCGAAGTTGCGCCAGCCGCGTGCGCCGAGACTGGCCGCCGGCCGTCCGAGCAGCGGGCTCACGTCGCGCACGCCGACATAGGTACTGACCCAGACCGAGAAGAAGACGCCCCAGGCGATCAGGACAATCTTGGAGGTTTCACCAATGCCGAACCAGAAGATCGCCAGCGGAACGAAAGCGAGCGACGGAACGGCGCGAAACATCTGCACAAGAGGATTGATCGTCCCGTGCAACAGCGGCGATCGCGTCATCGCGACGCCAAGCGCCACACCGAGCACCGATCCGCTCAGAAAGCCGATCGCCGCCCGCAGCAGGCAGGCGCCGAGATGTCGCCGCAGTTCACCCGCCACGATCAGCGCCCATCCGGACTGTACGATCGTCCTCGGCGCGGGCAGCATCACGTTATTGACGAGGCCGCTCCGGCTGAGCGCCTCCCATGCGTCAAAGAAGGCGAGCGTGCCGATAGTCCGGCGACGGTATGGCGGCTGACGCCGAAGGTCATGTTCGCCGTTTCCAGGCCGATCGCCCGTGCGACGTGCTCGTAAAGTTCGTTGAAGCGCGGCGACGTGCGACGGCGAGGACGCGGCAGATCGACGTTGATGTCCTCCACGATCCGCCCCGGGTTCGCCGACATGACGATCAGCCGGCTCGCGAGCACCGGCGCTTCGGCAACGTTGTGAGTCACAAACAGGAAGGTTCGTCGCTCCTGCTGATGAATCTCGATCAGCTTGGCTTGGAGGGAACTACGCGTCATCGCATCAAGCGCCGCGAACGGCGCGTCCATCAGGAGCAGCGATGGACGCAGCGCAAGCGCGCGTGCGATGGCAACGCGCTGCTTCATTCCGCCCGACAATTCGAAAGGGTATTTCTCACCGACATCGGGCAATCCGACGAGCCCGAGCAGATCATGCGCGATCTTCGCTCGCTCGCGCGCGGCGCGTCCCGCCATTCGGAGCCCGAACTGGACATTGCCCTGCGCCGTCAGCCATGGAAACAAGGAGTAGTCCTGAAACACCACGCCACGTTCGGAACTCGGCCCGTCGATCGCGTAGCCGCTCACGCGAACGTCGCCGTCGGCCGCCGCGACAACGCCGGCCAGGATGTTGAGGAGCGTGGTCTTGCCGCATCCGCTCGGCCCGAGAACGCAAACGAATTCAGCACGGTCGATGGTGAGCGAGATGCTGCCCAGCGCGGTGGTACGGCCGCGGCCGGAATCGTAGACATGACCGAGCTCGATGCACGTGATCAGCGGTTCACTGACGGCGGTCCGCGAGGAAATTTCCACCCTGATCATCTTGTGATCGCGCTGCCGGCGCCCCCGGAGACCGTGCATCTGATCGCCAGCCGAAGCGAGCCAGGTTCCACTAGATCGCATCGGGCGCGGATCACGATGCGGTCAAGGTACGGTTTGCCTGCCCGCGCGGGTGGCCGGGTCTCGGTGACATTGGCCGCGGTGCGCGACTTCGAATGTTCAGTCGGTCGGATGCTTAGGCCGCTCGTACCGCACCGAGAAATCGTTCGACCTCAAGCTTCAGCCGGCTGCTTTCCATCGAAAGAGATTGCGCCGCGGTCAGCACTTGAGTGGAGGACGCTTCCGTCTCGCACGCACCACGCTGCACGTCGAGAATGTTGGCCGAAACTCGTTGAGTACCGTGCGCGGCTTGCTGCACGTTTCGCGAGATTTCGCGCGTTGCGGCGCCTTGTTCTTCAACGGCGGACGCGATGGCTGACGCGATCTCGGACATTGCCGTAATGGTCCCTCCGATCTCTTTAATAGCACCGACGGACTCATGTGTGGCAGACTGGATGCCGCCGATTTGCTGGCTGATTTCGTCCGTTGCCTTGGATGTCTGATCGGCCAGTGCCTTCACCTCAGCTGCTACCACCGCGAACCCGCGCCCGGCATCACCTGCCCGGGCAGCCTCGATGGTGGCGTTCAGTGCCAGCAGGTTCGTCTGCGCCGCAATGGAATTGATCAATTCGACAATGTCACCAATGCGCGCTGCCGCTGTTGCCAGCTCGCCGACGCGATCGTTGGTCTTCTGGGCTTGCTCCACGGCGGCCAACGCAATCCGGGCGGAGTCATGAACCTGTCGGCTGATTTCGTCGACGGACGAGGTCATCTCTTCCGTTGCGGCCGCCACCGATTGAACGTTGGCTGAGGCTTCTTTTGAGGCTGCCGCGACAGTCGCGGTCAGTTCCTCCGTGCGCTCAGCGGTCGCAAAGAGACTGCCTGCCGAGGCCTCCAGTTCCGTCGAGGCCGATGACACCACACTTACGACCTGACTGACCACCGCCTCGAACTCGCGAGTGATACTGTCGACGCGTTGCCCGCGCCGGATCTTTGCCTCAGCCTCCGACGCTGCCGCCTCGTTCGAAGCCCTCTGGGCGATCAGTGCGTCTTTGAACACCAGTAACGAGCTTGCCATTGCGCCGATTTCGTCGGACCGCCCGCCCGGCGCGATCGCAACATCGTGGCGGCCGGCAGCAAGCTGCACCACTGTTTCGGTTAGAGCCGCCAGCGGCACGATTACGCGACGACGTAGCATCACGGCGACGCCAGCGAGTACGCCAAGCAGCACCAATATAGCTGCGCTCGCCAAGAGAAGCATCACCAAGGCCTGATCCCGTGCTGTGCCGGCTCGTTCGGTCGCCTCCGTCAGAGCAGCGTCGCGCAGAGCGAGAAAGGTCTGAAGCGCTGGAACGATCTCAGCAGCCAGTTGATCGACGCCGATGCTATAGTTGCCGTCAGTGCGTCCAGCCGGCAACTCTTTCGCGATCGTACGCGCGGCACGCTCAAAGTAGGCTTCGGTGGCATCCTTCAATGCGCTGTTCAAACGAGCAGGCCAACCAAGTTGGTGGATAGCGGCGGTGATCCTCTCCTGATCCACATCGACCCTCCCCAGGGCACGGTCCATCGCAGTGAGGTCTGCTGCCGACAACGGACGGCGTGCGCCGAGCGCAGGCGTCAATGTGCCAACGCGACTGCCGGCCGACACACGAAGGTCCTGAGCTGTCCGAGCGATAGCCAAGAGGGCCGTGAGCGATCCGTCGGCCGTCGCCGCTCGATTTTCCAGGCGATTCAGGATCGGCTCCAAGATCGCGTTGATATCGGAAGTGCCAGAAAGAAAAGCTTTGACGACGTTCGAGCTGCGCTCGGACATCGGCTGATTCAAAGCGTGATCGGTCGTGGCGCGAACATCGGCAAGCTTCGCGGCGGCGCGCCTAAGCTCTTCCAAGATGCCGGCACCGTCGTTGAGACCACCTACCGCTGAGCGCGCGTCGGCGATCGATGATTCGGTTGATCGTACGGATTGCGCTATCGACTCGAGCTGGGTCGGCGTCGCGGCGCGATCTTGGATGAGGACGCTCATGTACGGCACGCGTAGAGCGGTCACCTGCTGACCAATTGTCAAAACCGCTCCGAAACCCTTAACAGCCTTGATCGCGTCCGTCTTGCCCAGGAATGTCTGCGCTTGCGGGACGAGGACTTCGGCACCAAGGGCGAGCGCCAGCACGCCAACCGATAGCATAGACGCGGCAAAGAGTTGGCCGATTCGCATGATCTGTTTCCACTGAAGTTCTGTCTCTAAACGGACCTAATTCAGACGTGCTAAGGTGAGATTAATCAAGTGGGGTTCAACAGACGAACCTCTGTCACATGACCATGTGACCGATAATTTCGGCCGAAGTGCATTAAGTGTCCTTCGAGCGGATCGGGCGCTGTACTTCGTTGCGGGCGTCGATTGAAAGCGTCGCTCGCATTTCGCCCTCAGCGTTGACAGATTTCACCGACCTCCCGGGTCCGCTCTCGAGACTGGACCTACTAAGAGGGCTTCTTGGAAGCCCTCTTTTTTGTGCGCCAGCATGGGTGCGCTCTTGTGCGGAAAGTGCCATCGTGAGTTGATCACAATGAGCGAAGTGAAGCGCAACTGCACGAGGGCGACCGAGTGTGGGAAGGAAGCGTGGAGCGAAGCTGCGGTCTGATGAGAGGAAGAACCGGATAGGAAGCGCTGCCGACCCGGGCGAGCGGGCTGGAACCCGCAAAGCTGCTCTCGTGATTCAAGGGAAAGCGGCGCAGATCCGGCGGTCGTGCAGTGAAGGAATGCGTTCTTACCTGGGGACATCTCGCCTTGCGTCTGAAAGGGCGACGGTGTCGAGCTGGAGCGAGAAGTCAGCAGAGGTCGTAGCAGTCGATGGGAAGGCTGCAAAGCCGTCCCGCAAGCGAAGGGCCGAACGAGAGGGAGTATTTTGACACCAAGCTTCGAAAGGGCGACTACACCCTATATTGCACTAATATAATTATTCGACTTCACATTGAGCTCCGATGTTGCCGCCGTCGTCGAAAAAGCAACTGGAGACAACGTTCGAAACATCGGCCTCACGCGTAATGGGGAGATCGCCATCAACGGGCACAAGGTCCTCGCGTCGAGGCAGGGAATGGCGGGAGAGCCCGGCTTCGAAGCCCAGCGTCCACGCCAAAGGGATCAATGACGCGATCCTCGACGCCGGACGTGAGTCCGGCATCCGCCAGCTCGGAGGTCGCGCGGTATTCACCAACCATTGCGAGGCCTGCTTTCTGACGATCCTTGAAGATTATCTGCCGGCAATATTTGGCGACGACACCAAGGAATATCTCACGGAATTCAAGGCGGCCATGCCGTCCTAGCCGCAATATCAATATAGCCGGCAGTTTCGAGCCCGATGACATACGCTCATACTACCGCAGCCCCGCCGAACTAGGGTGGAGCAAGAACATCAAGTTCAACCATGAGTTCATTGGAAGAGCGCACACAAATTGGAAGTCGCCCACCCTCGCCGCGTGATGCGGCCGCCCGTCTGGCACGAGGAGGACGTGATCGAAGTCTGCGCTTTCCTGGCCCGACAACAACCCTTTCACTTCATGGACATGCCCCGCGACCAATGAAGCTTCGTATATGCGGATAAGGTGTTGCATGGCGACCGCGACGTCGGCATTTCGACATCCCGCGGTTATAGCCAATACTTCCTGTGCTCTCATCATTCGTCATCGACGTCGACAACAGCGAGATCGGCACACGGGTTGTGCTGGTGTGGGTAATCCCGGCGAACGCCAGAAGGAAATCCGTGCCACGGTGGCTGACTATGAGAAGGACCGATTTGGATTCAGCGCTTCATTGAATCTAGACGGCGATCTGCTTGCGCAGTTTCCGGTGGGCTACCGCTAACCAGCCTATTTGCAGTCTCAAATTGGTTGTCCCGTCAAGAAGGACATGCCGGGCTTGAAAGGTTCGGAAGTCGAAGCGCTTTCGGACTTGGCCAGCGTTGGTTACGTGGAGACCAATTGCTCCCGGTTCCGCAATCGTCCGAGGCCCATTGATCTTTAATCAAAACGATATAGCGCCAATTGGCACTGCGCGCGCCCCCACATGCGCAAGTTCCTGACAGGTCCTTTGACACCGCGCGTTCGCCAAAATGATCGACGAATTGCTGACCGGTAACCTGAAGGACGCGTTATCCTCCGGGCGGTTACAAGATTCATTGGCGCGGAGGTCGTTCAGACCTGTCTAAACTTCCGCTCGAGCCCATCCCAACAGCCGGGATAGGCGCCATCAAGCAATTCGAGTTGTGAAGCATATGCAGTTGCGCTCAACGGGTAACGTGTCTCGAACATGAACGCCATCGTGCCCGTCAACCGCTCGGGAACTAGATCCTTATGCGTTGCCTTTTCGAAAGCCTCAGCATCCGGCCCATGCGGGACTAACGCGTTATGAAGACTCATGCCACCAGGTACGAAACCGCCAGGCTTAGCGTCGTAAACGCCGTAGATCAGTCCCATGAACTCGCTCATCACGTTCATATGGTACCACGGCGGTCGAAAGGACCCCTCCATCACGATCCAGCGCTCCGGGAAGATCACGAAGTCCACATTCGCCGTTCCAGCTGTCTCGGAGGCTGATGTCAGCACGGTATAGATCGAGGGATCTGGATGGTCGAATAGCACCGAGCCGACCGGCGAGAACCGGCGCAAATCGTACTTCACCGGCGCGAAATTGCCGTGCCAAGCGACTACGTCGAGCGGAGATTGCGTCACGTCCGTAACATAGAGGCGACCGAGCGATTTGACGTAAAGCTGACACGGCTTCTGCTTGTCCTCGTAAGCCGCGACCGGCGCGAAAAAATCGCGCGGATTGGCGAGACAGTTGGCACCGATCGGTCCCCGTTCGGGTAACGAGAGATAGTTGCCGTAGTTTTCACAGACATAGCCGCGGGCCGGTCCATTCGGCAAATCGACCTTGAACTTCATTCCTTTTGGGACGATCACGATCTCGCCCGGTCCGGCATCGATCATCCCGCACTCGGTAAAAACGCGAATTGCGTTTTCTTGCGGTACCAAGAGAAGTTCGCCATCGACGTTGTAGAAGTACCGGTCTTCCATCGACCGGTTAGCGACATAAACGTGGCTCGCCATACCGAGCTGAAGGTGAACGTCGCCGCCGGTCGCGATGGTCCTAAGTCCCGAAAGGAAGTCGCAGGGCTCAGCGGGAATGGCAATCGGCGACCAGCGCAACTGCGCGATCGGCAAGCGGGATTCGTCACGGCACGGAGCCGTTCGGATCAAGCCGGTGTCCACCGCGCGGAAGCCGCGCCCGTGCTGAACGGATGGACGTACGCGATAAAACCAGGTGCGCTTGTTGCTGTGGCGAGGTGCAGTGAATGCCGTACCCGACAGCTGCTCGGCGTAAAGGCCGAGCGGCGCCTTTTGCGGCGAATTTCGCATCACCGGCAGAGCGCCTGCCACGGCTTCAGTTGCGAAGGAGTTTTCGAACCCGGTCATGTACGCCGGTGAGCCATCTTGAGGCGAGAGTACCGCTTCGCCGAAGGCGTTGGTCTGGAATGTCATGCGCAAATAGGCTCTGAGCGAGTGGAGTTGAGGCTGCCTGATTCTGTCATTTGGGGCCGACCAGTCTGTCACATGAGTGGGTGACAAGAAGGAGGATTGGAGCGCATACAGCGATAGAGTCAGCCGGCAAGCGCCGGAAGAATTCGCCCGGCGCAACAGCCGAATCCAATCGGTACGAAGCCATCACGAACACATCGGCCGGTAATCGTCACCTCGTCGCCATCTTCGAGGAACGTCCGCCACTCGCCGCCTGGCAATTCTAATGCGGCCTCCCCCGCCCGTGTTATCTCGAGCAGGCTCCCGAGCGAATTCTTGTCGTCCCCGGAAACGGTGCCGCTGCCGTAGAGATCGCCAGCTTCTATGCTGCAGCCATTGCTGGTGTGATGCGCCACCAACTGGCCGACCGACCAGTATAGTTCACGCGTCGAGGCCCGGCCGAGCAGGATGGGCCTATTTTCCTCCCGCCGCATCCGCGCGGTCGCCAATTTCGTCTCAAGCATGATGTCGACGGCACCATTGGCTTGGTCTTCCTTGTCGGCAAGATAGGCAAGAGGCATCGGATCGCCTGCCGGGCGTAGCCGAACCGAAGTTCGAAAGGGCCGCAACGCATCAGCGGTCACCACCCAAGGCGAGACGGTAGTTGAAAAACTCTTGCCGAGGAACGGACCGAGCGGTTGGTATTCCCAGGCCTGGATATCGCGGGCAGACCAATCGTTGAGCAGGCAGAAGCCGAATACATGATCCCAGGCCTGCGCCAGCGATACGGGTGTGCCCTGAACGGAGTGACCGCCGAGGAATACGCCGAGTTCTGTTTCGAAGTCGAGGCGCCGACTCGGACCGAATAACGGCGTATCCTGGCCAGCCGCACGTGTTTGTCCGCACGGCCTGCGCACACCCCGGCTGACACTTATCGTAGAAACCCGACCGTTGTAGCCGATCGGGACATATTTGTAATTCGGCAGAAGGGGTGCATCCGGCCGGAAGATTCGGCCGGCATTGGTCGCGTGTTGGATCGACGCGAAGAAATCGACAAAACCGCCCGGCCTGGCCGGAAGAAACATCTCGGCCGTGGCGATTGGGTGAAGATGGCGTTCAACCTGCCCCTGCTCACCGCGGCCCGCTGCCAGCACATTGGAAAGGCTCAGTCGCAACGCGGTCCATGCACTTGGTGATTGCGACATCAGCGGCTGCAGCGTGGGTGCTGCTAGCAGGTGAGCGATGGATTGAGCCTCGCCGAGCAGCGATGCGACGGCCGACACGTCGAGAATGCAGTCACCGATCGCCACACCGCCGCGCGGCGCGCCGGCATGGGCGGGTGCGCGAAAGATACCGAACGGCAAATTCTGGATTGGAAAGTCAGTCCCAACGTGGTTGGCGCCTGTCACCCAACTGCGGCGTGAAACGTCATGGCTCGCATCGAGGTCAGGGTTAGGCACGTCTAATGTCTCCGCTCGCCGGACATAACACGTGCCGCGGTCTCCCTCTGTCACATGGTTGGGGGACCGTAGCGTCCGCAGTTACACCTGGTGGAGGTGAACCGGCTCCGACCGGCCGGTGACCCGCCAAAACAGGGAGAAGGTCCGCTGAATATGAACGCGCATTGCCTGCTCCGCGGCAGCTCCGTCGCGCTTCAGTATGGCCGCGACAATCAAAGCATGATCGGCGTTGCCAAGAGCGAGTTCATCACCGGTCGTGGCGCGCGCGATCGGTGCATTGAAGTAAAATTGCCCAGAGTGGTAGATTGCATCGGTAAGTCTGCCGTTGCCAGCCGCGCGCATGATGGCATCATGAAAGTTGCGGTTGCTACTCACCCTCATGTTCTCATCCGTGCTGCGCAGCGTCAGACGCAGTTCGTGGATGCCGGCAATCGTAGCGATATCTGCAGGTGAGCCGCGCGTTGCTGCCAGGTTCGCAGCATAGCCCTCGAGAGCCATGCGCAATTCGGCATTTTGACGAATCTCGTCAGGCGTGAATTCGCGCACAGCCCAGCCGCGCTTGCGCGGCACCACCAAGCCGGCATTGGCCAGCCGCTGCAAGCTTTCTCGCACCGGCGTTCGGCTGACCTGCAGCCTTTCCGCCAAGTCGAGCTCGATCAGAGGCTGGTTGGGTCGCAGCTCGCCAGTGACGATCTGACGTCGCAACACATCATATACGTCGTCCGACAATCGGGAGGGCGGTAGCGCCTTACTGAACATAAAAGGGACCAATTTTTTGCACGCAAATTTGCATACAAACTCGGTTTCGTCTATAAGAAAGTGCGTACGCAGAGGGGAAATCACGAGGAATATGCATGCGGACCCATCGGCTCATTAGACCGCGGTCGACGTCGCCTGAGATGCCGAGGCTTACGGACCTGATCGAGCATCTCGGCACGTCGGCTTTTTCCGCTACGTTGTTCCGCTCGACTTTTGATTGGGCAAAGGCCAGCCACCTCACCGCATTCGCGTTCGAGCCCGGTCAAAGACCACAGGTGATTTTCGCGGAGAATACCGGGACGGCGCCGGTAGCCCGCGAAGTCGCCGATCTGTACTGCCGCGATTACTGGCGGCACGATCTCGCGAATTCCATAGCGGCAAACTCCGCGGCAACAGCGGAGCCTCACGAGAGTTGGATCCTTCACACGCAAGCGTCGGAGATCGCACATTCCAACTATCGGCGCTGTTGCTACACCGCCGTATGTCTTGACCACCGCGTCAGCCTGATCGAAACCAAAGGCAACCGTACTCTGCGTATCAACCTCTACCGAACCAGGGGCGACATTTTCACGGACGAAGACGTGGATCGGATAGCCGACCGGGCCCTTTTGATACTGGCGCTGGCGCGCCGTCACGCCGACTACGGCGCGGCCAGTCGGCAGAATTCTCTCGCTTACTACCGTGACCGTCTTACCGACAAAGCCCCCCTGCTGACGCAGCGCGAGAAAGAGGTCTGCGCAGCAATCATTCTTGGCCTCACCTCTGAGGGGATTGCCCTCGAACTGGGCGTAGGTGTCAATACGGTACTCACCTACAAGAAGCGAGCCTATACCCGTTTGGGTATTTCTTCGCAGAACGAGTTGATGCACCTCGTCCTGAATTGATCGGGTGTCCGAAGACCATCCGAAGGCATGGCGGTTGTCCCCATATCTGGTGACAGACTTTCCTGTCCGATCATCTCAAGATCGCGTCCGGAAAGGAAACTTCAATGAACGATAACGATATGCTGACCGGTCGCCTGGCGGTCGTGACTGGCGGAAGCAGCGGTATTGGCGCCGCCGCCGTCAGGCAGTTTGCTGCAGCAGGAGCAGATGTGATCATCGGCTACCACAACAACGAGGAGGGCGCACAGAAATTGCTGCACTGCCTGCCGGCCGGTCGGCACGAGGTCGCGAAACTTGCGCTTGAAGATGCCTCAAGCTTCAAGGCACTCGCAGAGCGCATCGACGCGCGCGGTGGCAAAGTGGATATCCTCGTTAACTCGGCCGGTTTCACGTGCGCGATCCCGCATCATGATCTGGACACCCTTACCGACGAATTGTTCGAACGGATCTTGATTGCCAATGTCCGCGGCCCCTACTCCGCAATTCGCGCATTAAGCCGCCAACTTCGCGCCTCGGGCGAGGCTGTGATCATCAACGTATCCTCGATCTCCGGCTTCACGGCCTCAGGCAGCAACGTCGCCTATTGCGCATCGAAGGCAGCGCTGGACAGTATCAGCATGTCTCTCGGTCGTGCTCTTGGCCCACATATCCGCGTCCTCAGCGTGTCGCCCGGCGCAGTCGCCACTGATTTCGTGCCGGGACGTGACCGAGCGGTGCTTGAAGCGGGCGCTAAATCGACGCCGTTGAAGCGCGTGATAGAACCGGACGACGTCGCGGCAGCCATCCTTGTTTGCGTCACGCATCTTAAGGCCAGCACCGGAACGACGATCGTGGTCGATGGGGGACGCCATCTTTAGAATACGTCATCGCTCCTCCGATCGTAAAAAGCGATAAGCGGACCATGTACGTCCGCGTACCGCACGTTGCTGCGACGGTCATGTCCTGACGCTTGGAGGGCGCCGGCAGCAAGCCAGCCCCTTCCGATTGACACCGGCGACGACGATTGAGGCTTCCAAGCCAGCCGGCGCTCGGGACGTAAAGGCCGGTTCGTTTAAGCGAACGCGGACGGGTCCAACTGCTTGTTGTCTGCCTCGTTTAGATAAGGGTAGCGAGCCACGACCGCCCGCACCTGCCTTATTCGACCTCCAAAGTCTCCCCAATGCAGTTCGACCTCGTTGCCGATTTGAGCTTCGGCTCGGTCGATCACGCAATGAGAGATTACCTGGCGATAGTAATAGCTATAGGCAATTCCCGACGACACGCCAATCATATGTCCGTTCTTGGAAACGTGATCCGCGTGCGCAAGAACGTAGCGGTAGTTCGGCATCGCAGGAAGTTCGAGGTACTTGTATTCCTGTCCGGGACGGAACAAGGATGAATAAATGTCCACGACATCATCCGTATTCCACACCAACGTCACGATAGTCCTTTTCGGATCCGCATGTTCTCTTTCAAGTGCTGCGCGGCCAATGAAATCGTGATCAAAGCGGACGGATCGATCCCACCCGAGTTCGAACGGATTGCGGAACCGCGATTTAATATCGTTTGGATCGATGCTGCCGGAAAAGGCCGGCGGCATGAACCGCAGAGGCTTCGTCTTCTTCACATACTCGTTGAATCCCGGATCGGCGAAAGCTGCGACGATGAATGTCCAGGACTGTTGAGGAAATCCAGCTTCGATGTGATTGACCGTGTACGTTAGCCATCCGAGACGCTCGATTCCGAATTCGAGGCCGGCTTGGTAGACTTCTTCATAGATTGTAGCTCCGTCTTCCACCGGTCCATGGAGCTCGTAGGCGATCGTTCCGGCCATTCCCATCCGCATGATCTGCACCGAGCGGCCGGCGATCTTGGTCTGGCGGTAACGCAGATACTTGATATCGCGGAGGTCCTCCTTTGTGACTTTCTCGAGAATCCGCAAGCTATTTGGACCAGCCACCTGAAACAGAAAATTGTCCTCGACGGTCTCTTTAACATCCAAGTTGGTTTTACTGTATTGATAGCGTGACCAAGGTCCGGCCACAAACAGTCGAAACTGGTCTTGTGCGGGTCGTTGCAGCACACCGTGTCCGGCGATGTGTCCGCTGTCGGTGCACATGATCGCGTGTTTGGCCGTCCCTACCGCAAAGTTGGCGAAGCTGTTGACGCATATCTGCGATAGAAATTTTTCTGCATCCGGTCCCTCGTAAAGAAACTGCGCAGGACCCGAGAGCCCACCGTGAATATAGCTGCTCGTCTTCCACGACATGCTCTCCTGCTTCCAACCGTTGAATTCCCATTGGCGCGGAGCACCGCCGCCAAGGTTGAACAGGGGATACTCAGGATAGAACGGGACGGCGGTTGGCAATGCGAAAGGAGATGCGACAGACACGGTTGGTACCTCAGTTCTAGGCATTGATGGTTTCGATGGCAGCCATCAGCAACGACGCGCGCGCGACTCGCTGCCGGTGCGACCGGCCCAAAGATCGGAATCCGACTAGGGCGTCGCGCAAGCTTCGTTCATCGGAAGAAAAGCCTCCGATGCAGGTATCTCACGTATTGGCTCGAAGTAGTCCCAAGGACGCTTTGATTCGGCCGGCGTCTTGACCCGATAAAGCACCGGGTCATATATCAGACGGCCATCAGCCCTCAGCGTTACCGACTTACCGAAGAACTCAACTGGCATCGCGCGCATCGCTCTGTTAGCCACCAATGATTCGTCGGAATCGGTCGCATCAATCGCCCGGAGATAGTGCTTGACGGCCGTGTACGTGAGAGCCTGGATCTTGGTTGGCATCTTCCCGGTAATAGCGAAGAAGCGGAGGCTGAACTCGCGCGTACCGGCGCTCTGGTCCCAATAGAACGCGCTTGAGAATGTCAAATGCTGCGCGACGCTCAAGCCGAGCGCGTGAACATCGGTGATGAACACGAGAAAGCCCGCAATGATCCGCTTGCCATCCATCAAGCCGAATTCATTGGCCTGCTTCACGGCCGTCGAGAATTCATCGCCTACGGCCGCCAGCGCAATCACGTCTGCATTCGAGGACTGCGCTTGAACGAGATAGGAAGCAAAATCGGAGGTTCCGATCGGAAAGCGGGAGGCTCCAACCACCTTGCCGCCGCGCTTTGACAAGGCATCGGTGACTTGGCGCTGCAGTGCGTTTCCGAACGCATGGTCAACGGTCAAGAAATACCACGTCTTCCCGCCCTGCTCGAGAACCGCACGGGACGTCCCTGCGGTGAGAGTTTGTGTATCGTCGATCCAATGCGAACTCGTTGGATTGCAGAACTTTGACGTAATATCCGACGTCGCTCCGGACGTGATCATGATCGTCCGCTTCTTTTCCAGGCCGATCTGCTGCACCGCGAGCGCAATCGAGGTCACGGGCAGATCGACGATCGCATCGACTTTCTCTCGATCGAACCACCGCCGCGCGATCGCCGTCGCGATGTCAGGCTTGTTCTGGTGATCAGCCGAGACCAATTCGATTGGCGCGCCTCTCACCGTATTCCCGAAATCGCTAACGGCCATTTGTGCTGCAACAACAGACCCCTTGCCGGCGGCGTCGGCATACGGGCCGGACATATCGTTTAGGATCCCGATCTTGACGACGCCGTCGGAGATCTGCGCGGAGGCGCGTGCGGCGAAGAGTGCAACGCAAAGGATCTCCAGCAGGCACCGAATGCAGAGCCTACTCATCTGGCAGTTCCTGTCAGTTGCGCCGTCCGCGCCGCCGATGAGCTTGTTCCACCTCTGTGGTTGAAACGCGCGTTGTGATGGGACGCCAGCGGGCCAGCCGTCCCGAAACATGTAAAGGAATACCTCCCAACCGGGGCGGCTCCAGAAGGGACTGACCAGGGCCGAAGACAGTTCAGATACATCTGATGCGCTCTTTTTTGACTTGGTCCAGTCTAAGCGCCGCGACATCATTCGCGTGTCACATGGTCTTGTGACAGCGCCGATTTGATTTGGCTGCAAATGGTTCGACATCAAATCGCGTGTCGCGGTGCGAAGTCAGACCCTTCGACCGGGCTCCGATCAAGGTTCGGCTAGTCGAGCAACAGATCGGCATTCGCGATCGGGAAGCTCACCTGCACGTCTAGGCACCAGCAAAGAGATCTGAAACTCCATGACGTCTTCGCCTTGCTATATCCTGACGTTATCCTGCCAGAACAGGCCCGGCATCGTTGCCGGCGTGTCCGCATTCCTCTTTCACGCCGGCTACAACATCCTCGAGGCCAATCAGTTCGACGATGTTGAGACCGCCCGCTTCTTTATGCGCATCGTATTTAATCCGGCCGACCCCGGAGCGTCACCCGACGTGGCCGCGTTGCGGGAGCAATTCGCCGAGACGGCACAACAGTTCGGGATGTCCTGGGAACTTCATGATCGGGCGCAGCGTCGCAAGGTTCTGATCATGGTGTCACGCTCCGATCATTGCCTGGCCGACCTCCTCTATCGCTGGCGAATCGGAGAACTGGCGATCGACATCGTCGGCATCCTCTCAAATCACATGAAAGAGACCTACGCGCATCATGATCTCGAAGGCCTGCCGTTTCACTATCTGCCTGTGACCAAAGAGACCAAGCTCGAGCAGGAGGCGGAGGTTTGGCGGGTGATCCAGAACTCGGGCGCGGAACTTGTGGTTCTGGCGAGATACATGCAAGTTCTCTCCGACGGGTTGGCAGCAAAGCTCGCCGGCCGTTGCATCAACATCCACCACTCGTTTCTGCCCGGCTTCAAGGGAGCAAAGCCCTACCATCAGGCGCACGAGCGGGGAGTCAAGCTGATCGGTGCGACCTCGCACTTCGTCACCTCCGATCTCGACGAAGGCCCGATTATCGAGCAAGACGTCGAGCGCATTTCGCATCGGGACACGCCGGACGACCTGATCCGCAAGGGACGCGATATCGAGCGCCGAGTGCTGGCTCGCGCGGTTCGCTATGTCATCGAAAATAGGGTCATTCAGAATGGCCGCAAAACCGTTATTTTCACGGACTAGATGATGGACAGCATCCCGACTGAGGACAGACTGCGCGAGTCTTGGCGTCGAACACCGATCATGGGCACACTCAAGCTCTCATCGTTGGGATTCGGCCGCAGCCTGCCGACATGTACCCTGCACGCTTCCTTCACCTCAACGCTCCCGCGGCATCCCACCCTGCACAACAGGCACCGCGGCGCGCTTCAGGCACAGCGCGCATCATGAACGCGCGTATTCTAGACGGTCGGTCGCTCGGACGCACTATTCGGACGCAGATTAGAGCCGACGTCGAAGAGTTAACCCGAAATGCCGCTGTCGTACCGGGCCTTGCCGTGATTCTCATCGGAGAGGATGCTGCCTCTCGCGTCTACGTAACCAACAAGATTAAGGCGTGCGCCGATGTCGGCATACGTTCGACTTTGATCGAGTACCCCAATGATGTGCCGGCGGAAGCCCTGATCGACGCGATCAAACACCTGAATCAAGATCCCGCGATGCACGGTATCCTCGTCCAGCTCCCGCTGCCGCCGCATCATGATGTTCGGGCCGTTCTACACGCCATTTCGATCGAGAAGGACGTCGACGGATTCCATCTCTACAATGTTGGCGGGCTGGTCGTCGGCGACATGATCTTCTCTCCTTGCACGCCGTTTGGCGTGATGAAGATCCTCGATCATGCGGGCATTCCAGTCGAAGGCAAGAATGTCACGATCGTTGGCGCGAGCAACATCGTCGGCAAGCCGATGGCGCTCATGATGATGCAACGGGACGCTACGGTCGCTGTTTGCCACGAGAAGACCCGCGATCTTGCACAGTATACAATTCTGGCCGACATTCTTATCGTCGCCGCCGGAGTTCCGAATCTAATCCTGCCCCAGATGGTACGGACCGGCGCCGTCGTCATTGATGTCGGGATCAATAGATTGCCTGATGGCCGACTGGTGGGGGACGTCGATTTCGATGGTGTTTGCCGGAGGGCCTCTTGCATCACGCCAGTACCTGGCGGCGTCGGGCCCATGACCGTTACGATGCTGTTGGCCAACACCGTCTCGGCCGCTCGCCGCTTCGTCGATCGGACCCGCGGGCCGATCCTCGAGCCGAAGCGCTTAGAGGGCGCCGCGCCGCTAACGTAACTCACAGCATGCGTGCGAACCCCACCGAGTTCGCTCCGATGGTTGGCGCCGAAGCGAACCGGTCGGGCGCGCGCGACCAATTCTTAATGCTAGCGATCCAATCGATCGGCGGATCCTGAGGGGCACGGACGGGCAACCAAGCTTCTACGATGATAGCCGTATGTCCGGACTGCCTCCCGGATCGTTTCGCTCACCGAGCGCACGCTACCTCGCCTTTTTCGCCAGTTTCCGTTCATAGTCGATGGAATCGACTCGCCGCGCGGAAGGACGAGTAAATCGTTCCGCTCGTTCAGATAGACGTCGTACATACACGTCCCTGCTCTACCGATGCTGCGCCATCGAGTTGTGGCGATTGACCTGGATGTGTCAATGGCCTGTGGATCGCTATTCTGGAGGCGGGTTCGACGCTTGCTGCACGGAAGCTGCGAGCATCACCGTCTCATGACCTCTTCTTGAGCCGTCCAAAACCCGCGCTCATCCTACGCCACATTCCCCGAGAGTGAATATCATCCAGGAGCCGACCGATCCATAAGATGCACCGAGCTTGGTCCCAGCGCGGACACAAGTTAGTTGATCAGCACTTCTGGTGGCGGGTTTCGGACAGCAAAGTCCAGTAGCATATCGGCGACGTGCACATTGCCTTGATTTTCGACCTCGACCAGTTGGGTGACCGACGTCGTGTCGCCGCTCTCGCTGTCCATGACGCTGACGATTCTCGTTGTGAACGTGAGCACGTCGCCGACAGAAATCTGAGCGAAATAGGTGCATGTCTGCGCGCGTGGCTCCACTCGGTCATCCTCAATTCCCAACTGTAGCCAACACTCGTCGGGCTCCTTCGCGCTTAGTCGATGGAGAACAAATAGATATTCCGCGGGTATAGGAGCTCGCCTAAATCCGGCCGATTCGACCAAGTTCAGATCGTGAAAGATCGACTCATCGGCGCCGACAGAATTCAAGAACATCATCAATTGTGCCGCCTCTACTCGGATCCTGGTTACCGGACAAGAACGACCGACGATGCTGGCATCCAGTTTTCTCAAGCCCACGGCTCCTGGTAATCCTCGAACCGACGCAGGATCCATCGATCCGTGATGCTCGAGCGTAGCGGGACGACTTGGCGTTTCCGGCCCGATCAGAATAAAGATCCCGATGTGGGGGCACCCACACCGGGCGAGTCAGCGGAGGATCCTGACTTCGCCGAGCACGCACTCGGACAAAGCAACCTCGCGACAGGTTCCCTAGAACTTCGAAGTTATGCCCGCATAAACCGTCTGCTCGTTACAGCTGTTATTGCTGGTTCCGTTGGCAAATGAGCAAACGAAGTTGGCGGGATTGCCGGCATCGAAGCCGTACTTGTTATGCCAGTAGCGGTAAGCGACGAACGTCTCGAGATAGTGCGAGTACTTCGACCCCCATACGGCCTTGCTGACATCGAAGGTCAGCCGAACTGGCTCAGCCTTGATTTCAGTCTTGGTGTTCCAAGACGACGGAAGAGTGTATCCGCCATAGGCACCGTTGCCTTTGGCGCCATAGAAACCGGCGTTGCCACTCCAGGAGAAATACCGGAGGTTTTCCGGGAGGAAGCCGAGCTCCCCGCCATAGTTCAGCTCCAAGGCCCATGTCGGCCGATAATGCAAGTCACCATTGATTGTCCCGGTCACGCCCGCCGGAAGGATTCCCGTGTAGCGCGGCAGACCAAAGACAAAGCCCAAGGGCGGGTTCACATTGTTGGGGTAAGCGAAAGTCGAATGATTCCATTCCTGATAGTATAGCGGAGCAATGTTCAGATATCCCTTGTATGGCAGATCGAACGCAAACTGCAGACCAGCAACGATCGCTTTTTTGTTCGGCGACGAATAGAGCTCCGTAACCCGAGACTCGCCCCCGACTTCCAAGGAGATATTCTTCAACGGGCCGTATCGGAAGGCCGTCGTGTTGAAGATCTCATTGAAGCCGAACGTGCTTCGCAGTTTTGACTCGACCTCGAGGTTGCCTGAACAAGGCCCGTTCTCACCAAATACGGGCTTACCGTAGACCGTCGAGCACGGACCTGATGGATCGTGATGGTCGGACTTCGTGACATCCACATTGAGGAGATTCGTTCCGTAAGCCCAGGTATCGTTGTGCGTGAACGAATAGACGGCCTTTTGAGTACTTGCCGTCTCGCCCGGCGAGGTGGCGTTGGGCAAGATCCCGACCGTCAGCGAATTGTCGACGCTCTTGATGAACGGCACGCCAAATGGCGAGAGCGACGGCGTACCAGGCGCATCTACGCCGAGCTTCATGGTGATGCCGTAGTAGATCCCGCTGTCGTTGCAGCTGCCATTGTAGACGCCGTTTGTGAGGCAGAACGGGTCAGCAGACGGATTGAAACCGCTGTTGTTCTGATCCCATCGCCACGCCGTCCATAGGTCGATGTAGTGCGACCATTGCTTGCCCCAAAACAGCTTGCCGGCATCCAATGTCAATCGCACGGGCTCGGCTGCATAACCGACGATCCTGGCACTGGCTGGATTTCGGACATACGGGCCATAACCACCCGTTCCATCGGGCCCGCGGATTGAGGCACGACCGCTGATCGAGAAGTACCGCAGGGACTCCGGCAAGAAATCCAGATCCATATAGTAGTTTACGTCGAGACCCCAGGTCGGGGAAAAGTGAGCCACACCGTCCGGCCAGCCAGAATAGGGAGGCCTCGCCCCGAATACGGGACCGACGATGCTGAAGTCATCATAGGTGACGTTGTAGACGCGCCGCTGGTAGTAGAGCGGGCTGACATTGAAGTACCCCTTATACGGCAAAGCGAAACCAAACTGCAGACCGGCGCTGACCGCCTCCTGGTTGTTCGCCGATCCCATATTGCCTGCGACGAGATCAAAACCGCCGACAAACGAAATATTCGTCAGGGGGCCAACCGAAAAGGCCTTGGTGTCGAACAGTTCATTCCAACCCAAAGTGCTGCGCATGGACACCACGTTGTTGACGCTGCCGGGGCATTGGCCCAGCGCAGCAAATGCCGGCCCGAGGCAAGGCGTCATCGGAACGCCGCGGTCATTCTGCTGTCTCAGCAAGACGAAAGTGTTGGTGCCGTATGCCCAGGCGTCGAAATGGGTGAAAGCGGCCGTCCATTGCGACGATTTGGACGTCCAGCTGGGCACGGCCACCGTGGGAAATAGCGACAAGGTGACCCGATTGTCGTTGACGAAGAAGAACGGCTTCTCAGGTACGGGAGCAGCCTTTAGGACAGGCGCCTTCCGAGCCAACTCCACCGTATTATCTGCATTATCTGCGGCCTGCGCTGCACAAGTCATGCAAGTCAGCCCTACCACCGAGCTGAACAACTGATGTCCAAGTTTCATGTCGCCCCCCTTAAGCTTTCACATCAACGAGCTGATGCATGACGTCTCCCCACGATCCGCTGGCTAGAGCCGAGTCTTTTTGTTTGTTTTAATGATCAAAATCGTGTTACATTTAATGCGGTCGTTCGACGATGTCAACATGAGGCGGGGGCTGCCCCTCCTGTTTGCCCGAGAGTTGGCAACTCAGACGAGGCTTCTCAGGCCCGAATTCCCCGCTAGTTGTAGACGGCGATCACCGATGTTTATCCGTCGATAAGTTGGGAGAAATTGTATGGACTGGTTCGATTACGTCATCGTCGGCGCGGGATCAGCGGGATGCGTGATAGCCAATCGCCTTGTGAGGGCAGGCTACACTGTCTGCGTACTTGAAGCGGGGCCGGTCGACAGCAACTTCTTCATTCACTTGCCAGTTGGCTTCGTGAAAACGCTACTGAACCCAACTTTGACCTGGCAGTTTAAGACGGAGCCTTCTGCCGGTTCGGGCGGACGCTCGATCAACCTCCCGCAGGGCAAAACCCTCGGTGGATCGAGTTCGGTGAATGGCATGGTATTCGTGCGGGGTCAGCCGAACGACTACGATAACTGGGCACAGCGCGGGAATCTCGGCTGGTCCTACGATGATGTCCTTCCGCATTTTCGCAACATCGAGAACAGACTCGCACCGCACGACGTCAATTTCCGGGGAGCCAAGGGACTTCTCCCGGTGAGCGATCCAGACTGGCGGCATCCGTTGTGCGAAGCGTTCATCGAAGGCGCGGCAAGCGTCGGAATTCCTCGCAATCCTGACTATAACGGCGCAGTTCAAGAAGGCGCCGGCTATTATCAACGAACCATTCGCCGTGCGCGCCGCGTTAGTGCCGCGCGCGCCTACCTCTACCCGGTGATGAAGAACTCGCGCCTCAAAGTTCTGACGAACTGCCGCGCGACGTCGATATCCTTCGAAGGTAAGCGCGCCACCGGCGTAGCCTATCGGATAGGCGAAACGATTGGAGAGGCGAAAGCCAACCGAGAAGTGATCGTTTCTGCAGGCGCTATCAACTCGCCGCGTCTGTTGGAGCTTTCGGGCGTGGGCAACCCACAGGTTTTGTCGGCCGCTGGCGTATCCGTTACCCATGATTTGCCCGGCGTCGGCGAAAACCTGGCGGACCACTACAGTCCGCGCATGATCGCCAAGGCCAAAAATATCGAGACGATCAACGAGCTCGTTCGTGGGCCGCGCCTCGCCAAGCAGGCCGTCAACTGGCTGATCGGCAAACCAAGCATTCTTGGTTTGAGCGCGGTTGTTTGCCATGCGTTTGGCCGCTCAGACCCGGCTCTCGATACACCCGACTTCACCATCATCTTCACGCCGGGAAGTTCCACGGCCGGGCGTTTGGGCGTTATGGACGATCATCCGGGCATGACTATTGGTCCTTGGCAGATGCGGCCGCAGAGCACCGGCCATGTCCATATTCGGAGTGCGAACGTCAATGCCGATCCTGTCATACAGCCCAATTATCTGCAGCATCACAAAGACAAGCAGGCCCTTCTGGCGGCTATCAGGGTTGCGCGTTCGATCTTGCACAGCGCGCCGATGGCGCATTATTTCGATTCGGAGATGCTGCCGGGAGCGGATGCGGTGTCGGATGACGAGCTTCTAGCATTCGCGCGCGCCTATGGATCGACCTCGTATCACATGGCCGGGAGCTGCCGGATGGGGCCAGCGACCGACCCTAACACTGTAGTGGATGCAGATCTGAAGGTTCACGGTTTGCAGGCTCTGAGGGTCGCCGACGCGTCTATCTTTCCGACGATGGTTTCAGCGAACACTTACGCAACATCCCTGCTCGTTGGCGAGAAAGCCGCGGCTGCAATTCTCGCTTCCGAGAGACTGAAGCAGGCCGCCTGAGACAAAAGACGCGCTCGGCGAGGCGGCCGGCGCCCTGCTCAAGGGGTCAACCGATCCTGACGACTTCGGACAGCTGGGATGAAGCGCCGCACCTTACCCAGTCTTCGCGCAACGCGGCCCGCGATGGGTCCAATCGAAACGCGCTGAGTGCGCGCTCATCGGGGAAATACAGCAGTTGCATTTCTGCCGTCGAAGAAACCGCCCGCACACGTTCTTCCAATCGGCCGCCATATTTGCTCAGCAAAGCCAGAGCGCGCGCCTCGTAGCTTTCGAACAAAGCTATATCCGCGCCGCTCAGGTCGATTTGAACCAGTATCAACATACGATCGCCGTTTTTCCTATTGGTCAGCGGTCAAGGCATCGGCCCGTCTCGTCCCATTCATTGCGATGCATGGAAGCGCAATGCAAGGGATGCAAATCGCCCGGGATCGATCAAGCCAGGCGCGACTGCCCGGGCCTACGGGGATGCGAGATCACTTGGCAACTCGACCGGTCGAGGTGCTTGCGAAGCAATCGGCATTCGATTTGGCATACTCCCCTTTGCCGCGCCGCCCCTGCTTCGGCCAAAACGGGTCGCGTTGGAGATACGGGCCTCAAGTCACGTTCAGCCGCTGCACAAATGAATACGTATCCCCACGATATACGAGATCGCCAAAGTCAAGCAGTTGCTCGTTTTTGTCGAAAGTTCGTCCAATTATCCTGATGATGGGGCCAAGAGGCTCGATACCAAGGCTCGCTGCCATGGCAGGATCGGCCGATTCGGCGAGCAACTCTTGTTCGACATGCCCGATCTTGAACCTGGTGTGGTCGCGAATAATCTGCGTCATTGGCAGCTTATTCAGAAGGTCCAAGTCGATCTGTGATGCAACGTCCAGCCGGGTGTAATTGGTCGCCAAGCTCGCGATAGCACCGTGCGCATAGCGGCGCCTCACAAACTTCATCACGTTGCGATCACCACGAAAAGCGCCTTTCAGCTTGACCGGGACGGCCACGATCTCGCTCCCCAGCAACTCCGCCTTTTCCGACTTTTGCTCCTGAATGACGTCGCCGATGAGCCCGAGGTTGTATCGAATTCGCCTGCGAACTCCCTCGGCCCTGATAAAGGTCCCCAACTTGCGCTTGCGGACGACTAGATTGCGTGCCTCCAGACTGGAGAGCGCCTGTCGCACGGTGACAATCGAAACACCGAGCATCTGGCTGAGTTCAGCCTCGGTCGGAAGGCGCAACGCCCCCTCGTCAACCCGACGCTCGATCTCAGCTTCGAGCACACTGGCGACCTGAAGCCATTTGGGCAGAGATTCAGAGAGTTCGATCAATTGCAATCCGTTCACTAGGCAATCTGGCGTTGCGGCTCCGAAGTGCCCGGGCAATGGGAGCGATCAGCAATCCTATCAAATTTCAGTTGAATTACGGCTCCCTTCCCGACCCGGTCGGCACCTGAGCTGACAGCAAACAAACACAGACTGCTCGCTCTTTTGTTACGCTCCTTTTGGCTTATATTCAGGCG
This sequence comes from Bradyrhizobium sp. ma5, assembly GCF_042258955.1. NCBI lineage: Bacteria > Pseudomonadati > Pseudomonadota > Alphaproteobacteria > Hyphomicrobiales > Nitrobacteraceae > Bradyrhizobium > Bradyrhizobium sp. ma5. The sequence goes on along the minus strand of NZ_CP170156.1, from coordinate 2,393,468 downwards.
TATTCGGCCCCTTTCCTGCATTCGCACCGTCAACGCTGTGCGCGAGCCAATCTATTTCGTTACGGCGCGTCACTCAACCCGTTGACGCCTATTAATACTATCATTAGCATTATAACCGAAAAGACGCCGGAAGAGAGATGGAGCGCGTGTTCTTGTGAGGGCATGAGAACGGGGTGTTGATGGGGCGCCGTGCCCGGAGGACCATCGCCTCACATCGACGCAGCGACCACTCGATCCTCTCGATCGAAAAAGAGGTGAGGATGAATTTCGCTTATTCTGATCGCGAGTTGGCCTTTCGCGAGCGCATCAGACGCTTCATGAACGAGAAGATCAGGCCGCGTCACGCGGAGGTGCTCAAGCAGACGGCGTCGGCCACCCGCTGGCGTCCACTGGACGCGGTCGAGCGGTTGAAGACCGAGGCAAAGGCCGAAGGGCTCTGGAATCTCTTCATGCCGCCCGTGCCAGCGGGCCTGCAAGAAGATAGCCAATTCGTCTTCACGGGCGAGCGGCTGAGCAATGTCGAATATGCCCACTGTGCCGAGGAGATGGGACGTATCGAGTGGGCTTCCGAGGTATTCAATTGCTCGCCTCCAGACACCGGGAACATGGAGATTCTCAATCGCTATGGCAGCGCCGAGCAGAAGGCTCGCTGGTTGACGCCGCTGATGAACGGCGAGATCCGCTCCGCTTTTCTCATGACCGAACCCGATGTCGCGTCCTCCGATGCGAGCAACATACGGACTGCCATCGAACGCGACGGCGACAACTACGTCATTAACGGCCGCAAATGGTGGTCGTCCGGCGTCGGAAATCCGCACTGCAAGCTGGCGATCCTGATGGGCAAGACCGACTTCGATGCTGCGGTCCACCTTCAACAATCGATGATCCTGCTCGATCTGGACACCCCGGGCGTGAAGGTCGAGCGCATGCTCAACGTGTACGGCTACGACCATGCACCACATGGCCATGCCGAGATCAGCCTGACGAACGTTAGAGTCCCGGTCACGAACGTATTGCTGGGCGAAGGTCGCGGTTTCGAAATCGCGCAGGGAAGATTGGGGCCTGGCAGGGTTCATCACTGCATGAGAACAATTGGCGCGGCTGAGGAAGCGCTGGAAGCAATGGCCAAGCGTCTTTTGTCCCGCGTTGCTTTCGGCAAACGCCTCTCCGAACATTCATTGTGGGAGGAGCGGCTGGCGCAGGCGCGCATCGATATCGAGATGACTCGGCTGCTGTGTCTCAAAGCCGCGGATGAAATGGACCGGATCGGAAACAAGGCGGCTCGCAACGAAATCGCCATGATCAAGGTTCAGGCGCCGCGCATGGCGATCAAGATCATCGACGATGCGATTCAGGCGCATGGGGGCGGAGGCGTCTGCGATGATTTTGACCTAGCCGCCTCGTGGGCCAATACCAGAGCGTTGCGTGTGGCGGACGGTCCGGACGAAGTCCACATGCGCGGCATCGCCCGAGCCGAATTGAACCGGTATCGTGAGCCGCGGAAGTGAGCGATCTCGATGAATCACGGCTTTCGGCGTGGCTCGCGTCGGCGGTGCCCGACGCCGGAGCATTTTCGGTGCAGAAATTTTCCGGGGGCCAATCCAATCCCACCTACCGGCTCGTCGGCGCCAGTCGCGATCTCGTCCTCAGGCGCAAGCCGTTCGGAGCGCTCCTTCCATCGGCGCACGCGATCGAGCGAGAGTTCCGGTTGTTGACGGCGCTGGAGACGACCGATCTTCGCGTACCCCACCCGATTGCGCTCTGCGAAGATCCCGCCGTGATCGGGGTGCCATTCTACTTGATGGAGATGGTAACCGGGAGAAACTATTTCAATGCGACGCTTCCGGACGTCCCTAAGGCCGAGCGGCGTGGAATGTATGCTTCGATGGTCGACACGCTCGCTCGGCTGCACAATATCGAGCCCGCCAAGGTCGGGCTTGCGGACTACGGCCGTCCTGGCAACTATTTTGGCCGTCAGGTGGAACGATGGACGAAGCAGTATCGCGCCGCGCAAACGACCGTGATTCCCGAAATGGAGCGTCTGATCGCGTGGCTTCCGACGAACTTGCCGGCGCCCGACAGGGTATCAATTATTCACGGCGACTATCGCATCGACAATTTGATCTATCACGAGAGTTCACCTGCGGTCGCCGCAGTCCTCGACTGGGAGCTGTCGACACTTGGCGATCCACTCGCCGACTTCGGCAATCTCGCGATGAACTGGATATTGCCCAGTGATGGCCGGTCCGCCTTGGATGGCCTTGATCTGGCATCCGAGGGCCTGCCCACGCTTGACGAGACGATAGCGCGCTATTGTTTGGCGACGAAGCGCGACGGCATTGCCAGTTTACATTGGCTGTTCGCCTATAATCTGTTCCGAGGCGCAGGCATTCTGCAGGGCATCCGCAAGCGACTGCTTGATGGCAATGCATCGAGCGAAGACGCCGCGGAAATTGCCGCCAAGGTCGAGCCGTTCGCACGCGCGGGATGGCAAGAAGCACGAAAAGCGGGGGCGCCGGCATGAAGTCGCATTCGCTGTTCGATCTATCCGGGAAAGTCGCGATCATCACTGGATCGTCGCGTGGGATCGGTCGCGCGATCGCGGAAGCGTATGCGGCGCATGGCGCCAACGTGGTGATTTCGAGCCGCAGGCTCGACGCGTGCGAGAACGTCGCCGCGTCGATCAATGCGGAGCATGGCTCCGATCGCGCGATCGCCGTCGCGGCCAGCATATCCGACAAGCATTCGCTCGAGCAGCTGGTCTCTCGCGCACGCGCGGGATTCGGCCGCATCGATCTGCTCGTCTGCAACGCGGCCACCAACCCTTACTACGGTCCGATGTCGGGGATCAGCGACGAGCAGTTTCGCAAGATATTCGAGAACAATGTTCTTGCTAACCATTGGCTCGTTTGCATGGTGGCGCCGGAGATGAAAGAGCGCCACTCCGGCTCGATCATCATCACGTCCTCGATTGGCGGGTTTCTCGGCTCCGACCTTATCGGATCGTAAAACATCTCGAAAGCCGCCGATTTTCAGCTCGTCCGCAATCTCGCCGTTGAACTCGGAAAGCACGGAATCCGCGTCAATGCGATCGCGCCCGGCCTCATAAGGACCGATTTTGCTCGCGCTCTTTGGGAAAACCCCGAAGCCGAAGCTGCATTCAATCGCACGACTCCGTTGGGACGTATCGGCGAAGCGATCGATGTGGCCGGGACGGCCGTATTCCTCGCTTCTGATGCGAGCGCCTACGTCACGGGTCAAACGATCGTCGTCGACGGCGGATTGGTCGTTCGCGGCAACGCATGACGGAACGACGCCCCTGTCCGATCGTGTCCTGCGGGGTCGCCAGGACGGATTAGATCCCGTATCGCCCCCGTCGCCCATATGAAGCGAGAACTCAGATGTCCGAACAGTCAATCCAAGTCGTCGACTACGAACGCAGAGACGGAATTGCTTACCTGAAGCTGAACCGGCCACGCAAGTTGAACGCGTTCACCGACGATATGTCGATTCAATTGCTCGCCGCGATGGAGCGTTTCGACGGCGACCAAGATGCGCTCGCCGCAATCCTGCATGGTGAAGGACGAGCGTTCTGCAGCGGGGCCGATGTTCAACAACGCCAGCTGCGGAGCCGGGAAGAGTTTGAGGAACTGGGCGGAGCCGAAGGCCGCGGCGTACGAACGTTGGACATCTTCACCCGCTCGGTTCACTGGAAGCCGGTGGTCGCCCTCGTGCATGGCTACGCGCTCGGAGTCGGCCTCGCGCTCGCGCTCAGCGCAGATCTCGTCGTCGCGGAAGAAGGTTGCAGAATGCAGGTCACCGAAACGGCGCGAGGACTCGCATCCTCGCGAATATGGGCCATGCTGGCCGCTCGTGGTACCGGCGGCTTCGCTCTCGATGCGGCGCTTACAGGTCGCTATTTCTCGGCCGAGGAAGCCTTTGGTGCTGGCGTGGTCGACCGGCTTGCTCCAGCAGGTGAGGGTCTCGCCGTTGCTCTGGAACTAAGCCAGGCGATGGCCGCCAATCCGCCCCTTGCCGTCCGGGCGATCGTTCGATCGCGGCGTCGGAGACTTGATCTGCTCGAACGGGAGATGGCGTTCGAGACAGCGCCTCTCAACCTTCATCTGACCGAAGATTTCAAGCAGAGCGCGCTTGCCTTCGCACAGAAGCGCAAGCCGGAACCGTTCGTCGGACGCTAGGGCCGGTTCTGGAACCAGCACGCGCATCCGATGCCAAACAAGGAAATTCACGTTGTCCAAGCATGTCGTAGTTGCCCTGACAAACCCGATTCGGGGACGCGAAGCGGACTACAACCGCTGGTTTGAGCGCGCCCATATCCCGGAGATCCTCTCGGTGCCCGGCTTCCTGAGTGCCCGACGCTTCGAGGTGGCGGACAATCAGATCGGGCCGACTCCCGTACCCTACAAGTATCTGACCGTTTACGAGGTCGAAACCCCCGACCTGGGAGCAACCCTGGTTCAGCTGGGCAAGACCGTGCAATCCGGAACAAAGACCGACTCGAGCGATGTCGATCGCAGAGCAATCTGGGTGTATGCGCCGATGTCGGACAATTTCGTCGCCGGCGGCTGAGGGGCCGGAGGAGCGCAAGCCGTTCCACACACGTAACTCGCGGTGGATGGCCGGTCGACAACGATCACTTGAGGCCGGTCGAGACTGGCCGAGCTCGCTCCCTGCCCCGCCAGGCTATCCAAATCAAAGTCGACCGGCACCAACACGTCGGTCTCAAGCGGTACGCCGGCGTGAATCCTTTAGCTGTCGCCTTCGACTATGATCACGCGAGAATCCGCGGCAGCCTGGCGAAACTCTCTGGCTTTCCGATATTCTTCGCTGTTGTACCATCCGAGAGCGTCTGCCATCGTGGGAAAGCGCAGCATCACGGCGAACTCGGCCTCTGGATCGCCCTCTAGCACCTGGAATCGGCTGTTCCTTGACACGATCATCTCCAGACCGTGCCGCGCCGCGGGCGACGATTTTACCAGCTCGGCATAAGGTGCCATTCCGGCCGGATCGTGCGTCTTGTTGCGGATAAAAATGATGTAGGCTGACATGTTAGGGTCTCCGCGCGTGCTTACCTGCCCGCTCCATTGAAGCTGCGGGCCGGCCCGGAGCGCTCGGACCTGGACGCGCAGCGCTCTCGCCGGCTCTGCGGCACGAAACTCAGAAGAAGAACAATCCTATGCTCTCCATGATGAGAGCTGGCCGAGGAGCGTTCTCGAGTTCGAACGTGTTCTCGATCATGATCCGGACCCCGTTTTTCTCGATCCGTTCAACGCTCTTGATCACCTGCAGCAAGCGGACGCGAGAATCGACCGGCACCGGCGAGAGGAAACGCACCCGGTTGGCTCCATAGTTGATTGCCTGGCGCGCCCCCTCGACCTGATAGATACTGTCCTGAAGCTGCATCAAGAGCGACATGGTCAGATAGCCGTGCGCGATGGTCTTCCCGCCGGGGGCTTCCTTCGCGGCACGGGCGACATCGGTATGGATCCATTGTCGATCGCCTGTCACGGATGCAAACCGATCGATCATGTCTTGAGAGATCGTGATCCAGTCGCTCGGACCCAGGGACTTGTCGACGAACTCCGAGAAATCCTGCAAGCGCAAGGTTCTAGCCATGAGAGGATCCTTCCCCCACCACACCGAGCCTTCCGATCGAGCGCAACCGCTCTTCGACGTCACCCAGCGGACCGGGCTGCACGGCAACGGCCGCACTCAGATCGGAGATGCGGGGAAAGGCTTCATCGATCATGTCCACGGTGATTTCGAGCTCCGGATCAAACTGCACGGAGCGCGTTTCGAACGCGTGTACGCGAGAAAACCCGCCTGCGGACGCGGCGATGGTTTGGCCGGATATACGGCAGGCTTCGCTAGCGAGCCAGGCGACCGCCGGCGAGACGAGTTCGGGGCGCAAGTATCTCAACAGATGAGGCGGAGTAACGCGCTCTGTCATGCGCGTCACCGCGCCTGGAGATATCGCGTTGACGAGCACGTCGTGCTTGCTGCCCTCAAGGGCCAAGCAGTTCATCATGCCAATCAGCCCCAACTTTGCTGCCGCGTAACCACTCTGACCGAAATTGCCGTTGGTCGACGGGGACGTTGTCAAGATGATCCGCCCGTACTTCTGCTCAAGCATGTGGGGCCAGGCTGCCTTGCAGCAATGAAAGCCGCCATGCAGATGCACCGCGAGCACGGCCAGGAAGTCCTGGGTCTCCATTTTTGCGAAGCTTTTGTCGCGAAGGATACCGGCGTTGTTTACCAGGATGTCGATACGACCGAATTGCGTGATGGCGGATTGAACGATGCGTCGAGCGCCGGTTTCGTCGGCGACGCTGTCATGGTTCGCCACGGCGGTTCCGCCTTGGCTTTTGATCTCCTCAACAACGGCGTCCGCCGCGGATTGTGCCTCGCCGCGGCCATCGAGTGTCGCGCCGAGGTCATTCACGACGACTTTGGCTCCAAGACTGGCGAAGAGCAGCGCATGTGATCGCCCCAATCCAGCCCCGGCACCGGTTATCGCTGCGACCCGGCCATCCAAACGAATTGACATTCTATTTCCCCTTTTCCGCTGATCAACGCCCTTGGAACGCGGGCCCGCGCTTGTCCAGGAACGCGCTGAGCGCCTCCTTGTGATCTGCAGTGCTCTGAGCGATCGCCTGCATCGTGGCAGCCAACTCGGCGCTCTCGGACAACGTCAGGCGCATGGAATCGCGTATCAACCGCTTGGTGAGCCGCAACGCTTGAGGCGGTTTGTCGGCGATGCGCCCCGCAAGCGCACGAGCTTCGGCCAACAGCGTCTGGCGCGGCACGACCTTCGATACCAATCCCATCGCCGCCGCCTCTGAGGCGCGGATCATCTCACCCGTGAACATCATCTCATACGCGCGCGAGAGACCGACGATCCGAGGCAAAAACCAGGCTCCGCCGTCGGCCGGAACGAGCCCCAAGCGTAGAAAGCTCTCGGCGAACATCGCGTCGTCGGCTGCGATGCGGATATCGCACATGAGACTGAGATCGCAGCCGGCGCCGATCGCGTGGCCGTTGACGGCTGCTATGACGGGGACCTCCAACGCGTAGATCGCCGTCTGAAGGCGCTGGATCGTACCCCGGACCTGTTGTCTGAATTCGGCGGGCGATTGTCCGCTAAATGCCCCCGTTTGGGCATGCATATCCTTGATATTGCCGCCAGAGGAAAAGCTCGATCCCGTCGCAGCGAGCAACACGCACCTGACACCCATATCGGCATTGATGCGCTCACAGTGCTGTATGATCGCGTCGATCATGGAACTGGAGAGAGCATTCCGGGTCTTGGGCTCGTTGAGCGTCAGCGTGACAATGCCGCCGTCCCGCTCATGCAAGATCAGCGATGAGGCCTCGCCCGTCACCATGAGAACTCCTTCGTCTTTCTTGTTAGACATTGCTAAAATCTCAAGTAGACGGCTTTCGTCTGCAGGTACGCTTCGAGCGATTCGCGACCGGACTCGCGGCCATAGCCACTCATCTTGTACCCGCCAAACGGCATCTGAACGTCCATCGCGCCGTAGTTGTTGACCCAAACGTTTCCGGCACGAACCGCGCGAGCTACCGTGTGCGCCTTGGTCACGTCGCGGGTCCACACGCCGCAGCCGAGCCCGAAGATGCTCGAATTGGCTCGCTCAACCAGCTCTTCCATGCCTTCGAACGGCATCGCCGACAGCACCGGGCCAAAGATCTCTTCCTGCGCGATGCGCATGTTGTCTTTCACGTCGGCGAACAGGGTCGGCGGGACGAAATATCCCTTGGCGAAGTCGCCCTCCGTCAGACGCGCGCCTCCCATGATCGGCCTGGCGCCCTCGGACGCTCCAAGATCGAGATAGCTGGTTACACGTTCCAGCTGCGCGGAAGAAGCGAGTGGCCCGATTTGCGTGCTCGGGTCGAGCGGGTGACCGACGGGCAGCTTTCTGCCCAAGTCTGCCACCCTCTCGATGAACTCGGCGTAGATCTTGCGCTCGACGAAGAGACGCGTGCCGGCAGCGCAGACCTGACCTGAATTGACAAACACACCCATCGCTGCGCCCTGCGCGGCCTCGTCGAGGTTTGCGTCCGCGAAGACGATGTGCGGAGATTTTCCGCCGAGCTCCAGCGTTAGCCGCTTCAAGTTGCGCGCCGACGCTTGGACGATCTTCTGACCTGTGAAATGGGACCCGGTGAACGCGATCTTGTCGACGTCCGTGTGGGCTGCCAACGCGGCACCTGCTGTATCGCCAGGCCCGGTAACGACATTGACCACACCGGGGGGGATACCCGCCTCCATGGCGAGTTCAGCGAGCCTCAGCGAGGAGAGCGAGGCCTCCTCAGCTGGTTTCAGAACGATTGTGCAGCCGGTGGCGATCACCGGACCTAACTTCCAGATCGCGGCTGTAACGGGAGTATTCCAGGGAATGATCGCGCCGACTACGCCCACCGGCTCCTTCAGCGTATAAGTAAAGAAATCGCCGGGGAGCGAGTTACCCGTCGTGTCGCCGTTGATCATCATGACCGCGCTGGCGAAGTAGCGAAGCAGACCGACGGCCCGCGTCTTGCGGCCGCTCGTGAACGAGATCGGCGCTCCCATATCGAGCGTGTCGAGTGTCGCGAGATCGTGAAAATCCCGCTCCACGAGCTCGGCCAACCGGAGCAGCATGGCCTGCCGCTCGAACGGCTTCGTCTTGCTCCACGGCCCTTCGAAGGCTTTGCGAGCGGCAGAGACGGCAAGATTGATATCTCTGACGCCGCCCTGGGCTATGTCGGCCAGAGTAGAGCCGTCCACGGGTGAAATGCTGGGAAACGTCGTGCCCGTGATCGCGTCTGACCATTTGCCATCGATCAAGAGCTTCTTTGGCTTTCCATCCAGGAACGGATGTGGAGCTTGTGCGGCGATGTTCATGGGAAGCAATTCCATAAAGGTCTATTGGCCATTGAGGGAAGGACCAAAACGATGAGCGTCGGAGACGCTGACATGCGCGGCTGAAGCGGCAAAACCGTGGGCCATATACGCGTCCTTGCTCATCGCGGTGCTCGGTTGACCTGCGGACGGACAATCCTGCGCGAGGCTGTACGTCACGAGTGGCGATCGGAAGCGCGGAACATCGATACCGGAGCGCCCGAAGCGTCCTTTTCGAATACCAACTCCACCCGTTGATCGATCGCGACGCTGTCAGGTGGCGTGTCGACGATGTTAGTCATCATGATCGGCCCCTCTTCGAGCGCAACGTAAGCGATGATGTATGGATTGTTTCCCTGCCTATTCACGCTGAAGGAGTAGATGCGCCCAGTTCCCTTCGCCTCGACCCACTCCGTGTCGGCTCCGAAGCAGAACGGACAGATCGGCCGCGGATAGTAATGGACCTGACCGCAACTGCGGCACGAGCGCAGAAGAAGTCGCCCGCTGGCGGCAGCTTCTCCGGCAGCACGCGACTCGGGCGTGATGGAGAATATGTCAGTCATCAGAGTGCCCTTTCCAGAATGAGGGTCGCCCCCGCGTGGCGCGTGCCAAGCGATCCTCCCGTTCCGTGCACAAGCGCCAAGTCGCAGTTCGGCACCTGAACGGCCGGATGGGCCTCGCCTCTGAGTTGACGAACCGCTTCGATGACTTTCGTCATGCCACCGCGGTTGTTCGGGTGATTGTTGCAGAGGCCGCCGCCGTCCGTGTTGACGGGCATTCTCCCGACGCCGGAGATGAGGTTGCCGTCAGAAACAAACCGCCCGCCCTTGCCTTTCTCGCAAAAGCCGAGATCCTCGAGCTGGACGAGCACCGTGATCGTGAAGCTGTCGTAGATGGACGCGTACTTGATATCCGACGGCTTCACGCCGGCCTCAGCGAACGCCGCGGCGCCTGACCAGCGAGCGGCGGAGTAGGTCAGGTCGACGCGTCCCCCGTCGAGGTGCTTAATTCCCTCGCCGGTGCCCAACAAGCTGACCGATGCCCGACTGAGGCTTTTCGCGACCTCCGGACTAACAACGACGAGCGCCCCGCCTCCGTCAGTGATGACGCAACAGTCCAGGCGGTGCAGAGGATCCGCGATCATCGGTGAGGATAGAACATCCTCGACCGTGACGACCTGCTTCAGGAAGGCATTCGGATTGTGCTGAGCATGATGGGACGCGGCTACCTTGATCCAGGCAAGCTGCTCAGACGTGGTTCCGAATTCGTGCATATGCCGCCTGGCAGCCATCGCGTAAGTGTTGATGAACGTCGGCGAGAAGGGCAGTTCGTACGGAACCTCGGGTACGGTCGGACCCGCAAAGACCTGCGCTTCAACGTGCGGCGGGATTTTGTGGGATCGAGGGCGTCCTGCCAGCGTAATGAGCGCCACGGAGCACTTGCCGGCGGCTATCGCCTCGGCGGCATGCGCGACGGCGACGACGTACGAAGAACCGCCGACATCGGTGGAATCGAAATGACGCAGCTTTAGGCCCAGATACTCGACCATTGAAAGCGGCCCGAGACCGGGCGCATCGCCGGCGCAGAAGTAGCCGTCCACATCGGCCAACGAGAGACCTGCGTCGGCGACCGCCCCTCTTGCCACCTCAGCGTGGAGCAGGGCAAGCGATTGCGTCTCCGCTTTGCGCAGAGGATGCTCGAACGCTCCGACGATATAAGCCTTGCGACGGATACTCATGGCGCAGCTGCCCCGGTGACATAGATGTTTCGTCGTCTCAGCGACGAATGACGGTGCTCGATCACTCAATGCCCCCATTCAAAACATGCTTAAATCGCGACCGGCCGGCTAATCGACTTTACCCGCTCGTCGGCCCGCGACGGGATGAAACGATTATCAGCCGAGCCCTTCATTCTTGAGCGCTGCGAGCTCCGCGTCCGAGAACCCGAGGTCATGCGAGAGGATCGTGTCGCGATGGGCGTTCTGTCCGGGCGGTGCGGACGTCGCGGTGCCCCCGCCATCCGCCAGCTTGAACGGCGTGCCGATCAATGGCTGCTTGTTGCCGCTTTCGTCCTCGGCGAACACGATCATGTCATTCGCCAGCACTTGAGGATGGTTCAGCACCTCGTCGACCCGATTGATCGGCGCAACCGCCAAGCCGGCCTCCTCCATGGCAACCGACCAGTGCTCTCGCGTGTTCGCGAGAAATTTCTGCTCCAGTATGGGGATCAGAATGTCACGGTGCTTCACGCGACTTGGATTATCCTTGAAGCGTTCATCCTTGGCCAATTCGGGATCGTTGAACGCCTTGCATAGCCTCAGCCATGCCCCCTCATTGGGCGCGCCGAGCACGAGCAGTCCATCCTTGCACTGAAAAGCCTGGTACGGGACTATGTTGCTCGTCCCGGAGCCCGCGCGAACCGGAAGTTGCTTTGCCTGCAGCCACCCCACCGCATGGAAGCCGAGGCAGGAAACGGCAGTTTCGAGCAGCGAAGCGTGCACATGCGTGCCGGCGCCGGTCTTGTGACGCACGAGGAGCGCCGAGGCGATGCCGGCGTACGCGCTTATTCCAGTCGCGATATCGATGAAAGAAACACCGACCCGGACCGGTCCACCGTCGGGCTCGCCGGTGGTCGCCATAATTCCGCTGAAAGCCTGAAGCGTGGAGTCGTAGCCGGGCTTCTCGCGCAGCGGACCTTTTTCGCCATAACCGGAGATCGAGCAGAAAATCAGCCGAGGATTGATCTCGCGCATCCGCTCGTACGAGATGTTGAGCTTCGTGGCGGTCGCGGGCAGGAAATTATGGACGAGAACATCGGCCCACTTGACCAAGCGGAACATCACTTTCTGGGCCGCCTTCGACTTCAGATCGAGTGCGATACTGCGCTTGCCGCGATTGACGCTCGAAAAATTGGTGCTGCTGTCGGACAGAAGTGGAGGCCACTTGCGGTTTTCATCTCCGCCGGGGCCTTCAACTTTTATCACATCCGCTCCCATGTCCGCCAAAAGCTGGGCACAGTAAGGGCCAGCCAATACCCGGCTAAGATCAACCACGCGGATGCCGGTCAATGCTTTAGCTTGTGAAATTTGGTTCATGCGATGCTCCTCCGTCCAGCGACGCCTAGCGTCCCCTGAAAAGGGGCTTACGCCGCTCCCGCCATGCTTCGTGCGCTTCCGATTTGTCCTCGGTCATTTCGAGCAGCGCAAAGCGGTACATGTCGCCGAGTGCGGCGTAGGGCAACGGCAGGTTCACGCCATAATTCAACGACTCCTTCGTGAGCCTTGCAGAGAGCGGCGGAAGCGCGGCAATTTGCGCTGCTAGCTCGCCCGCATGTGTCATCAGCTCTTCCGGCGGGACCAGCCACTGCGCAAGTCCGGCACGTTGCGCGTCCTGGGCCGTGAAGGGAAAACCCAACGCCATCCGCATTGCGTTTCCCTTGCCTATCCATCGCGACAGCCGCGCGCTCGCGCCGGCCGCCGGCAAGATTCCGAGACTTGCCTGCGGGAGCCGCCATTCCGCCTGCTCTGAAGCAACGACCAAATCGCAGCAGAACGTGAGAATGGCGCCAATCCCGATGGCGTACCCGTTCACGGCTGCAATAGTCGGCTTGGCGAAATCACCGATCAGCTCGAACGGCGACAGGCGGCGGCTTTCGGCAAGGCTTTCCACGAATTCTCCCAAAGAGCTCAACGAGTGGGCTCGCTCGTCCTTTAGGTCGGCCCCCGCACAAAAGGCCCTTCCCTTTTCGTCGCCCGTGATCACAACACAACGCGTGTCGGCATCGCGCTCCAATTTCGGCATGATCTCCAACAAGGCGGACCAGTAGTCCTCGTGCCACGCGTTGCGCCGCTCGGGATTGCTGAAGGTCAGGATTGAGATTTGTCCGCGTTTTTCATGTAGAAGAGGCATAGTGACGCCCTCGAGTTCACTGGCTGAGCTAATTTGGTTTCCGCTAAGCGTGTCTGTTCACCCGACAGGCGCGCTCGTTCGCACTTCGGACCTTCCCGGCGCTCCGAAATGAGGTCACTTCTCGTCCACGACAAGATTGCACAGCGTACCAATCCGCTCGATTTCGATTTCGAACATATCGCCCGGCTTAAGGAGCTTCGGCGGCTTGAACGAAATTCCGACCCCCGAGGGCGTACCGGTGACGATTACGTCCCCTGGCTCCAACGTCATCGCTTCCGAGAGAAGCGAGATCAGAGTAGCCACATCGAAAATCATGTCCGAAAGATTTGTCTCCTGGACCACCTCTCCGTTGAGCCGGCCGACCATCCGCAAGCCCTTGCAGCCTGGCGGGAGTTCATCGGCTGTCACCAAGTATGGACCAAAGCCCCCGGTGCCATCGAAATTTTTGCCAATTGTCCATTGCGGCGTCCGCATCTGAACGTCGCGGATCGAGCCGTCATTAAAGATCGAATATCCTACGACGCATTCCAGGGCGCGTTCAGGGCTCACGTGACGGGCTTTTTTGCCAATGATTACGGCCAGCTCGGACTCGTAATCCAACTGCTCTGACGATGTCGGTCGAACCAAGGGCTGGTTATGGCCGATAAGGCCGGTGTTGAAACGCGCGAATACGGTCGGATACGTTGGCATGGGCATGCCACCTTCCTGAACATGCGCTTTATAGTTCAGACCGACGCATAGGATTTTTCCGGCTTCCGTTAGCGGCGGAAGGAACTTCAAATCGTCAGGATTGATCGCAGTCCCCGCCTCGATGGCGCTCATCGCCTCTTCGAAAGCACCCTCGCCCGAACGAACAATTTCATCCACCGTCCCCGGAAATCCCGGCTCACTTTCGAAAAGGACATGCCACGGTCCACCATCACGGCTGGCCGCAACGCCCCGCTTGCCCTTCGACTCCATCATACAAAAACGCATCGCGTCCTCCCGATCTCAAGCTGTCGTACCCACCAGGCGCACCGCTTCCCAGCGGTGCGCCTGCACATTCGTTGGATTTTCAAACCGGATGAAAGACTCCGAAGCCGCCACCGCCGGGCGTCTCGACGTAGATCACATCTTGCGGGTCCATCCGGATCTTGCCCTGCGTTTTCACGTCGCCTCCATTGATCCGAAATACGCCGGGCTGTCCCGCCGCTCCGCCGCCGACGCCGTCCGGTGGATAGCGAAGGGAGCTTGCAGCCGCGCTCAGGAGCCACGGCTTGTCGGTCGTGACGCGGAATTGCACGATTTGTCCGTCGCCGCCCCTCATGCGCCCATCTCCGCCGGACCCGCGACGGATTTCCGCACGGTCAAAAAGAACTGGGCATTCGGTCTCGATAATTTCGATTGGAATTGACCCCAGTCCCGCCGGGTAGAACGTCGCGGCGAGGCCTGGTTTGTCAGCACGCGCTCCCATCCCGCCAGTAAGGCCGCACGCGGTGACGAAGTTTTCGCCGGTCTTGAGCTGGCCAAAAACCTGCATCGAAAATGGCGACCCCGGGCTGGAGGCGACGACTCGGTCAGGCAGAACGTGGTGAAGTGCATTCATTATCGGCATCGGCACAAACATTCCCACGATATGCCGTGCGGCAACCGGCGCGGGATATCGGCAATTGACGATGCTGCCTTCAGGGGCTGTCACCTTGATTGGCGTGATGCTGCCAAGATTGTTTGGCAGGTCGGGATTCAAGATGCTCCTGATCGCGAAGGTCGCATAAGCTCGCGTATAGTTCAGCACGACATTCACACCGCGACTGCTCTGCGGCGAACTGCCATCGAAGTCGATGAGAAGGTCGCCCGCATCGTGGTCAATCGTTACCTTGGCGCGGAGCTTGACGACATCGCCTCCGGGGATGTCAAAAGTCGACTCGCCAGTCCATGATCCTGCAGGGCAGCGGCGGACGGCTTCACGCATCGCGCGTTCGGAATGGTCCAGGATCGCATCGCTGAGCGCTTCAATGTCCGACAGGCCGTAACGATCGCAAAGCTCGTTGAGGGCTGCACCACCACTTTCGCATGCGGCGACTTGCGCAGCGAGATCCCCCGAGATCAAGTTCGGCGTCCGCACATTGGCCCGGATGATGTCGAACAGGACAGCGTTTGGTTTTCCCCGCTCGTAGAGCTTTGCAGGAGGGATCCACAGGCCCTCCTCGTGGACGTCGTGCGCGCTGGCGTTCGGCCCAGTTCCGCCGATGTCGGTATGGTGATTGGTAGATCCGACGAAGCCAAGAAGTCGTCCGTTGCGGAACACGGGCGCAAACACCGTAATGTCAAAGGTGTGGCCGGCGCCGATCCAGGGATCGTTCGTGATCAGAACGTCGCCGGGCATGAGATTGCCTTCCGCATACTTGGCGAGATAGGTCCCGCAGGATGCCAGGCAATTGATGTGGCCGGGAGTTCCGGTATCTGCCTGAACAAGCATACGCGCTCGTGCATCGAACAGACCGTAAGCCAGATCTCCAGCTTCCCTAACCACAGGGCTGAAGGCTGTCCGCTGCATAGCCCGCGCCTGCTCCGTCACAACGCTTCTTAGGTTAGACCACATCAGCTCGAGTTCTATGGCGTTCATCAACGCACTCCTTCGTGTTCGTTTCTCGTTCCAGCAATGACGCCATCAGCACGGCTCGTTGCTGACACAATGCTGATCGGGAGTTTGCGCCGGGTCATTCGAGCGCCTCAAAGGCCGTTTCTTTGACCATCAAAATGGCGCCGAGGCTGATGATCGGACCGGCCATCAGGAGGTAGGCAGGAGCAACGCTGCTACCGGTGGCGGCGATCAGATACTGCGCGGCAAAGGGCGCAAACCCGCCGAAGATCGCTTGCGCCAGATTGTACGCCGTCGAAAATCCGGTAAACCGGACTCGCGTGGGAAGCAGCTCCATGACCAACGCTGTGTACGACCCGGTCACAAGCCCTGTGCACAGCAGCAGCACGATCTGAGCGATGAGCCCGTGAACATACGAGCCTTGTTGCATCAGGTGGAACATCGGCAAGGCCGCCACAATCAAGGTTGTGGAGCCCGCGATCAAGAATGGCTTGCGCCCGAACTTGTCGGAGAGCCATCCGCACAAGACCAGGAATGGAGTGCTAACAAGGAGGCCAATCGTTGAAATCTGGAGCGCAGATGCCGGTGGAAGGTGAACAATGGTGATCAGGTATGTCGGGATATAGATGGTCGTCAGCCACGTCGTCGTCGCGAAGTTGATCGAGACAAGAAATATCGTCAGAATGACCGACTTGTACTGTGTCAGAGCTTCGGTCAGAGGGCGCTCCGAGACGGCTTGTTTCGCCTTTAGCGCTTCAAAGCTCGGCGTTTCGGGAACCGCTCTGCGCAAATAGAGACCAACAAGCATGACGCTGATGCCGAGCAGGAACGGAATCCTCCATCCCCAGGCAGCCATTGCATCCTGACCGATCGCCCCGGTCAGAGCCGTCACAGTGCCCGAGCCCAGGATGAATCCGACACTGATGCCCGCAACGTGCAGGGCACCGTAAAGGCCCCGACGCTGTTGAGCATGTTCGACCACGAAAGTCGCCGCGCCGCCCCACTCTCCTCCCGACGAGAGGCCTTGGATTAGCCGCAGGACGACCAAGGCCAATGGCGCCCCCAACCCGATATCGTGATAAGTCGGGAGCAATCCGATAGCGAACGTCGTCAAACCCATCAAGCTCATGATCCAGGTCAACGCTGCCCGCCGACCGGCACGATCGCCGTAGATCGAGAACACGACCGCACCAAGCGGCCGCATCACGAACCCGGAGCCCAACACGGCAAGGGACACGAGCGTACCCGTCATCGGCTCGCTGGTTGGGAAGAAGGCTCGTGACAACACCGGTATCAAGAATGCGTAGACGGAAAAATCATACCATTCCAGAACGTTTCCGGCCGCTCCTGCCGCAACAGCCAATCCTCTGCGCGAGTACGCGGGTCGTCCGCCGGTTTCCGCACCGAAGGCCATGTCACTGCTCATTTCGTTTCCCCGCCTCTATCTTTTTGGAGGGCTTTTGAGCCCACTGTAGTCGAATAGATCGTTGATGAACTTTTCGCCGTCTGATCCCTAAGGCTCTGCAATGCCAGTCAGTTGGTGAGAACGATCGCTATCGCTCTCATGATAATGACGCCGCCGAATAGGTTCAGCTTCAGCTACGCCGTCTTCATCGACGCATTCCATTGCTCTGGTTGTTCGTTGCAGTAATGGCGCCGATTGCGCCAAGGCTGGCAGTCCAGCCGGGCGGAATGACGATGGTGGTCTCCGCCTCCTCGATAATTAAAGGACCATCGAGCTGATCTCCTGGACGTAACGATTCGCGAGCGACGACATGCACCTGCTGATCGGTCTGCCACAAATCGACGCGACGAAACTCTCGCTTCGCATTTTTGCCCGCGCCCAGGGGCAGGCCTAACGCGGGCGCTGCGCGGCCCGGCACAGTCGCGGTCACGCGCCAGGTAACGAGCTCGACCTCCAACTTGCTCTGAATGAGTTTGTATCGCTTGAGATATTCGCTCTCGAAGCACTCGCGTAGCGCTTTGCTGCCGCCGTCGCGAGCTGGGCGAGCAGGCAGTTCCACAGCAACTTCAAACTGCTGGCCGAGATAGCGCATATCTGCCGCATAGATGAACGTTACGTCTGCATCGCTACAGCCGGCCTCGATCAGGGCCTTGCGCCCTTCCGTCTCCAAATCCTCGAAGATTCCCTCGACATGATCCCAGTCCAGATCAGAAAGTCGCGATAGCGCGCTTCGCACGAGGTCAAGCCTAATAGGCGTAACGAGAGAGCCGAATGCCGAGTAGACGCTCGCAAGGGGCGGGAAAACCACGGCCGAGCTATTGAGGATTGCCGCGACGGTGCAAGCGTGGACGGGCCCCGCGCCACCAAAAGCCAGCATCGGAATGCCGCGATAGTCGACGCCGCGATCCGCCGCATGTGCGCGCACCGCCCCGGCCATAGCTTCACAGACCATCTGATAGATCCCACGGGCCGTGGCGATGGCATCGAGCTCCAGCCGCGATGCAAGCTCACCGACCACTCGCTTCGCTGCAGCAACGTCCAGGCGCATGGCACCGCCCAGGAACTTGTCGGGATCTAGCAGCCCGAGAACGAGATCAGCATCAGTTACGGTGGCTTCGGCACCGCCCTTGCCATAGCAAGCGGGTCCAGGTGCGGCACCCGCGCTACGCGGTCCAACCTTAAGCAGTCCGAAGTCGTCGACTCTGGCGATGCTGCCGCCCCCCGCGCCGATCTCGATGAGATCGGCTGTCGGGACCGTTACCGGAAGTCCGCTGCCTTCCTTGAAGCGATACATACGATCGATTTCAAACCACCCCGTCACAAGGGGGCGAAAGTCCTGTATCATGCATACCTTGGCCGTGGTCCCCCCCATGTCAAAAGCGAGCAGATTCTTCGTGTCCAAAGCTCGTGCTGCAAAGGCAGCGCCGAGCGCGCCCGCCGCAGGTCCGCTCTCGATCATCCTCACCGGCATGCGCGCAGCGGTCTTGGCGCCGACCACGCCGCCCGAACTCAGCATGATGAGTGGCTGCACAGAAAATCCTTCGCGGCGCAGGCGCGCTTCAATCTGGCCCAGATACGGCTCCGTGATCGGAACGGCATAGGCGTTGACCGAGGTGGTTGACGCCCGCCAGTATTCACGAATCTGCGGAGCGACTTCCGAGGAAAGTGAGACGTGGACACCGGGCAAGCGTCGTCGAATAGAGTCAGCCAACTGCCTTTCGTGCGCGTCGTTCTTGTACGCGTGCAGCAGGCAAATACCGACTGACCGTACGCCGAGTGCCGCGATCCGAGCACACACCCGAGCGATCTCGTCTTCATCGAGAGGCTGATGGACGATGCCGTCCGAACGCATCCTCTCCTTTACCGCAACAACGTGGTCACTCTCGACCAGCGGCTTCGGAAACTCAAGCTGGAGGTCGTACATATCGTAGCGACGGCAATCGCGCATCTCAAGGATGTCGGAGAACCCCTCGGTGAAGACCATGGCGATCTTTTCGCCGCAGCGCTCAATCAAGGCGTTAGTCACCACCGTCGTCGCATGCACGACAGAGCCAGAAATATCGCTGGGCGCAAGACCCGCCTTGTTCAGAACACCAGTGACCCCATTGAAAAAGCCGTTCAGCAATTCGACAGGCGTAGTCGGCGTCTTCTCAACAAAGACCTTGTCATCGACGGTTAGCACGACATCGGTGAAAGTTCCGCCTATGTCGATGGCGATGGAAGCGGCTTTTCTCACGACGTCTTGCTCTCCTTTACGAGCTTGTATGGATTTTGGCCCGCCGACCTGGGACGAGGTTGATCTAAGCTGGCCGGCAAGATTAAACTGATTGACGATCTCTTGGTGCTGGCACCTTACGCTGCACTCCAAGAAGCTCGCTCGATCTGGCTTCAGCCATTTCGATGAGGATCGGCGACGATCTCCACCCCGTAGTCGAATCGTTCGCCGCGCGCCGGCTCAGGGGTGATGATGGCGATGTGCTGTTCGTTTCCGGGGCCCGGATTGAAGTTCGCATGGACAGTCCCGGCAGGAAGCACGACCAGACTCTTCGGACCCGCCGTCATCTTCTTGTTTCCGATTTGGACTTCCAGCGATCCGTTCAACACGAAATAGAACTGATCGAAATCGTGAAAGTGCAGCTCAGGCCCTCCCGACGCAGGTGCCAGCTCCGCATAATAGAGCCGCGCCTCTTTTGAACCGGTGTCCCGCTGAACCAGAGGGTGAAGCTTAAAGCCCGGTGAAATATCGAGAAAGCCTTCGTCACTGATCTTGCGCACGAGCTTTTCTGCCCCGGGCACGTGACGGGGCTCCGCCGGCCTGACAATCACCGCCGGATCGGTTCCCGGAAACGGCGAGAAGAGTTCAAGATGCAGCTCGTCCTCATCTCCATCATTCCAATTACAATGCGGCGTCCCCGCAGGGATCAGCACCGTCGTGCCCGGTGTCACCGTGTAGACGTCGGTTCCCAGCTGCACCTTCATCGAGCCACTAACCGTATAGTACACCTGATCGACAGCGTGCGTGTGAAGCTTCGGCCCGTGATGGCCTGGGGGGACCCTTGAAAAGAGGACCATTGAGTCGCTGATCCCTGTCTTCAGCGTGAGAACCTCGCTGTGGAAGCCCTCCGGAAAGCGATCGAGATCGACTGGGATGATGTGCTGCATGAACCTCCCCATTTGTTTTAATCACCGAAACCGTGTTACATTTATTTCCACCGGAGGCAAGTGTCAAGTTTGCAGGACGGGCTGGGATGTCATGGCGGAAAGGACGAGGCCGCCGGCTAGTCCCGCGAATCCGAAGGCCGCGCTCCGGCGTCGCTGCCAGCCACCAATTGCGCTCTCATCGTCGATGAACGGCCTACGGACAGATTCGAAGCTCTGACGGGCTGTGATGAACGACAAACATTGCCCTTTGCGGTGCAAGCTTCGCGAGGCCTTGCAAATAGTCCCTTCAGAAAATTTGGGAGAACAGGCCGGAAATTGGGTGCGGCAACGGACGAACTGCGCAGCTTGTCACTTCCTGGCATTGTCAAATTGGCTTGCATGCGCGAAGTCGTGATGAAGCGCGCGCAGGCCTACTCATCGCCAGCCTTGGCAACAGATAAACCTGGAAGACCAACACCCCGATCAGAAGCGAGGCCGCCACGAGATGAAGCACCGCCGGCAGGCCCGCGAGTGTCGCCGTCGCGCCGGCGAGTGACTGCATTAAGGCCGCACCGAGCAACGGAGCCGGATCGACCACGCCGAGCGGTTGGCCCTCAGTTCGAGCATCAACCAATCGCCGATACCTACCGAACTGCAAGGGTTGCCCCGAGGTCCTCAATCAGATGAGCACCGGAAGTGGATCGTATTGCGGCAGCCTGTCGACGACACCGAACCGCATTGAAATCGCCGAGTTTGCCGTGCCGAACGCCATCGCAGCGAGGAGAAGCGCCCCGATCGAGTGTGACCGGTGTTGCTGTCAGGCGCTTCGACGGCCTCCGCCGTTGCTCTGCCAAGCGGACGCGGCGATGCTAGCATCCCGATGATGGGCGCATACCTGAATGGCCGCCTACAGCGTGGACCCTCCCAACGTCGACGGGGCCGCACCGCCATTTAGCTTAGAAACTTCTCAATCCTTGTGGCCAACGCAACCGGCGTCTCGTCCATGGGATAGTGGCCGGCATTCTCGATCACCTCGAGGATCGCATTTGGATACCAGTTCAGATAAGTCGCTTTCATCATGTCGGCGTTGAGAGAAGGATCGTTAGCGCCAACAATAACAAGCATCGGCACCTTGTTTCCAATGATGGCGTCAACAAAATTCGTTTTCGACCAAGCTTGGAAATAGGCGGCAAACGCTTCGGTCGTCGAACATTCGAAGGAATGGCTGACCATGTGGTCAATCCACGATCGAGACTGACGATTGCTCGTGGAAAAGTCGATAATGGCATGGCGCGCCTCAGGACTGTTTGCGGCTCCGGCAAACAACAGCTCCTGATCAGGAGGCAACGGCACACCAGAAGCCGGGACGGGAGTGATCGCGACGATCTTACGGACTCTCTCTGGCGCATCAGCAAGCACGCGTTGAACTGCCATGCCTCCCATGGAGTGGCCAATCAAGTCGAAATGCGGCCAGCCAAGCTTGTCCGCTATCTCGATTACGTCCGCAGAAATTTCACGGATCGAATATTCCCCAGTAATAGCCTTCGATAATCCGTAGCCGCGGTAGGCCGGAAGCGCGTAAGTAAAGGCTCCCGGAGTGAGGGCATTTCGCATCGCATCGAAGGTCGTGTGATCTCCAAACCAGCCGTGTAAAGCTATCACCTTCTTTGGACCGTTTCCGAAAGTCACGTAACCACCCATTGCATCCTCCATTTTGCTTGCAGAACTGAGTCAATAGTGTTCCTGCGGCCGGCGCTCCGGTTCTGTTGCCACGCAGGCTGGCTTCGATCTGCGGACCAAAAACTTTGCCCCTCAATATCGCTCTGATCGCGGATCAAGAATCGCGTTCAAGACCGGACTCGAGCTGAGCCTGCGAATGGGAAGCCAGCATCCATTTTCGGTTTGCCTCAATTGACTTGCCCGCGACAACGGGTCAGCGCTTCAAGGCCAAAGAGCGCGCGCCGGCGTCCAGACCAGCTCCAAATCGGCTGCTTCCGTTCCGCACGCACCACATTCGGCTTCCTTCGCGTCCTTCTAGTTACCCGATCAGCGGCTAAAGGACTTCCGCCCAGGCGAGAATCCTATCCGCCATTTCTGCGACCAGATGCGGCTGTCCAGACAGATAGTGGTTGCCCATTTTCAACGCGTGCAACACGCCACGGGCACCGGCAGCGTTAAGCCAGGCGTCTCGAGTGGATGGAAACGTGGACCCGTCGGCGGTGTGTTCGAAGAGAATGACCGGAACCCTCGTTCGTGCGAGGTTGGTTGGGCCATCAGCCTGGCTGCATGAAGCCCATTGGCTTAAGAAGGCCGACAACGTGGTGAACCGTCCCATTGCGTTAGCTGCAAAATTGACTTCGCGGGCTGGTCCCCAGATGCTGCCGATCGGACGGTCGTTGGGATCGAGCGACAAATCGACCAGACGTGGATCAGCGTGGGTGCGATGGACGACGAAAGCCATGTCGCGAGGCGCTCCCTCTGTACTACGAAGCTCTCGTAACTTCTCCCATACCCATGCCTCAATCCGATCACGCCGGACGCGTTGCGCTGCGCGGAAGCGGTCGAGCCACTCCGGCGCGAACGGCGGACCATTCGCCTCGTCATACACGTCAAGACAGCGATTTGTTGTGAGCGGGTAGGCCTCATTCGCGATGGCCGGGTCCAGCCATTCTTCAAACAACCGCGACCGTCCTAGGTGCGCCGCGGTGAGCACAATTCCCGCTGTCGGAGGAAGATCGGACGGTTCGAGCCCGAGCTTCGTTCCGTCCGGCGCCTGAGTAATCGTCAGCCCTTCGGCTTGTGCCTGATAAAATGCTGATAGTGCCGCGCCGCCCGAATTCCCGATCAAGAAGACCCGTTCGTAACCTAGCTGTTGCAGAAACTTGATGCCGGCACCGAGGTCCTGAATGACGCGCTCCATCAGCAGCACCGTGTCATTGCCGACATAGCGGCTGTTAAGCCCCATACAGCAGATCCCGCGCTCTGCAAGCGGCGAGATCAGATAATGCCCCATGAAGTTGCTGGTCGGGTGCATGACTATGCAAGCGAGCTTGCGATCCGAACTGGGTTCTTCATAGGCTCCGTAGATGCGCGGGCGCTGCATCTGGAGTCCGGATTGGCTTTCCAGCATCGAGCCCGCCTTGACGTCAATGATGGCGAGCTTTCGTTCAGACATGGGTGCGTTCAGCCTTTTCCCTCGTCCACGTAGCAAGCGCGCAGTGCGCATTCTTTTCGGCAGCGCTCATCTCCTCCTCTGAGGCGACCTTGGTCGTCAGCTCCAGCCGAATGCCATTTGGATCGAAAAAATAGATCGACTTGATGATGTGATGGTCGGTTACACCGAGCACCTCGACCCCCGCCTGCTCCAACCGGGTTTTGGCGGCTTTCAATTCGCTTTCGCTCGCGACCTCAAGCGCGATATGATTCACCCAGGCCGGCGTGTTAGCCGACGGTTCTGCCTTCACATTGTCGCCCAAATCGAAGAAAGCGATATATGATCCGTCCCTCATCTGAAAGAAGATGTGAACGTACGGGCAATACTCGCCCGTGCTGGGAACGTTATCCGCCCTGATGACGTGTACGAGAGGAAGCGCGAGTAGGTCCTCGTAGAAGTGGCGCGTTTCTTCCGCGTCCCGGCAGCGCCAAGCGAAGTGGTGAAGGCCGTTGATGGGCGGCATTGTCGTTTGATCTTTCATTCACGATGCTTCCTTCTCATAGATGCCGATTGACGGATTTTCTTTGTGGTTTGCGGAGGCGCTTTTGCCACGTGCGACATCCAGGATGTTGCCAGCGTCGGTCGAACTCCCGTCCCCGCGCCACGCCACGTGGCCGTCTGGTCTCACAAGCGCGAAGCGTGCGGCGTATGCGGAAGCCACCTCGGGCTCGTCGAGTCGAATTGCCTCGAGAGGGACTGCTCGTTGGGATGCAGCCGCAACAAATGAAGCCGCCACCTCGCTCTCCGAATTGGACATGTCGAGCAGCACGAAACCCTTGCCGAAAAGGTCGAGGGTCGAACGGCCATCGCGGAGCCAGACGTGAGGCGCCCTGTGTCCCGGACGTGCCGTCTGCGCGAATTCGACCACCGTGTCTACCGGCGAGTCGGTGCCATCCGGCACGCAGCACGGCGAATTTTCGTACCAATAGCCCAAGGCACCGCCGATCGGATTGAATTCGCGCCTAAAGGTCTTTACGAGGCGCTCGCCGATCGTCGAGCGCAGCCGCACGCCTTCGGTCGTCGCCGCGCCTAGTGTTGTGCCGACCTCCTTTAGAGTGGGTGCGATCGAGATCCAGTCCTGATAAATCGATCCCGCGATGCGAGCGGTACGAGCAACCGCGCCGCGACGTTCTTGGTCGTAAGCATCGAGAAGCAGATCTCCGCCCCACCCTTGCAGAACCGCCGCAAGCTTCCAACCGAGGTCTCCGGCGTCGACCAGCCCGGTGTTCATGCCGAAGCCGCCCGTCGGGGGCATTCCATGGGCCGCATCCCCCGCCAGAAGCACACGTCCAACACGATATTTCTCGGCATTACTTTCGCGATTCACCCAGCCTAGCACCGGCGTGGTTAGCTCATAGGAGAATTCCCGCCCGACCAAACTTCGGATCGCGCGGTGCATGTCGGCTTCCGTGACCTTTGCGGGCTCGACCATGAGCGTCAGGCGGTACAGGTCGTTTCCGTCATACGGCAACAAGGAGAGCGACATGCCGCCGGGGCGAACCATCGTATACCGGCCGGCCTTGCCCTTGTCGTGAAGCTTCGCCAGTTCGGAGCTGCGGAAGATCGCCTCGGCCGCATAGCCGTAGCGCGCAGTGTTTTCGCGATCGACTCCGAGCGCTTCACGAACCATGCTTTGGCCGCCATCGCAGCCAACGAGGTATTTCGCGCGCAGGGTGCGCTTAGTTCCGTCGTGCAAATCTGTAGCGTAAACCTCGACTTGCGCGTCCGATTGCGCGAAGCCTGTACACTTCCACTGGAAGCGGATATCGGCTTTCTGCGCCCGTGCGAAATCGAGCGTGATCGGATTGAACCAACTTTGAGGACACCGTTGCGCGAAGGTGGGACTTTGAGGCGGAGGATTGGAATCAGCGATCGCAGGCCATGGAATGCGACCGAGTTCGTAACCATCGAGATTGGTCACGAACAGCACGTCCTGGCTGTGATCCTTGGGCCAACCACAATTTCGCAGTCGCTCTTCGAGTCCCCAACGACGCATCAGCTCCATGGTGCGGATGTTGACCGCATGCATGCGCGGATCGGGGAAGACGCCGTCCGTCTGCTCAAGCAGGATGGTACGAATTCCTCGTGCAGCCAGGTCACCAGCAAGGCAGGTACCGACCGGACCACCGCCGACGACAATGACGTCGGCATCCAAAGATTGGGGGGCTGCCTCGGACATGTTTTCTCTTCCCTAAAGAAAATGACTGATGGCCATATTACGTTATAAGCAATCAATTACGCAATAAGCAATTTAACCCGTCAAGAGAGGTATTATGAAACCGACAAGGCAGACCGAAGACAGAGGTTCCGGCGTCAACTCGGTCGAGATCGGACTTTCATTATTGGAACCGCTGCTTGAGGCCGGGACGTCCCTCCCCTTGAAGGCCATCGCTGAAGCGAGCGGGTTAGCCCCACCGAAGGCTCACCGATATCTCGCCAGTTTGTCGAATGTCGGCCTATTGGAACGTGAGCCGAATTCGGCTCGCTATCGTCTCGGTCCGCTGGCATACAGACTGGGCTTCGCCGCACTTGGTATGCTCGATCGCGAAGCTCTTGGCCGAACAGCGATCGCGGATTTGTCGGCCGCTACACAGGTCACCGCATGCTTGGTCGTCTGGGCCGACACGGGCCCAATGGTGATTGCCGTTGAACCTGGCCCGGGCACAATCTTCACCGGAATACGAGTCGGCTCGCACCTTCCGCTGCTGAGATCGGCTACAGGCCGATTATTTCTGGCCCATCTTCCACCGAGCCATACGCGGAACCAACTTCTGGCCGAAGGAGACGTGTCTTCGAATTGGATCGAAGCTCATGGTGCGCAGCTGGCAGAAATTAGAGCTTCCGGCGTTAGCCGGATCAAGGATTCGGTCATGACAGGGATGAGCGGCCTGGCGGCGCCGGTATTCGACCATAGCGCGACAGTTAGCTGCGCTGTCACCTTGGTCTTCCAAACTGCACTGGTGGATGACAAACGCGCACATGCACTGGCTGAGGACCTAAAGGCCGCTACAGCCGACTTTTCTCGACGTTTGGGCTTCGTCCGCCGGATTCCTGATGCCCCTTAGAGCGGTTCGCGATCAGGTTGACTCGTACCCAGCGGCATCGAATTAGTTGGCACATTCGCGCGGCGTGAAGCGGTCGAGACAGCGTGCTAATTGCGCTCCACAAGCCTTGGACGGTGCGCTGAGCAGCAGTGCCATGACAACGATGTCGCCTTCTCGCAACTCTGGGACGGGGACCTGATCGACCTAAGCCTGGAACGCTCGACCGTTTTATCGGCCCATCGAGAGCCATTGGTGCGACCATGCCTGACGGGCGCAGGCCTGCGACGAAGGTCGTTGTTTTCCAGTGGCCATGAGGGATGAAGGCACGCAGTCGCTCGCCACGGGGCGCGCGCCGCGAGCACGCGCCATATTGGTCGATGCCCATGGGTGAGTCGGCCGGAGGATTTCCACCCCCGGCCTCTCGCAGAACGGTGCGTGAACCTCTCGATTCACACCGCTCCCGTCAGGTGAACGTAGTCGTTCCGAAGAATCGCCAGTGTACGAACAGCTCCGCATTATCCCGAGCCAGCTTTCGCAAGAAGAGCGAGGCACCGGTTTTGCGGAGCCGGAAGCGCTTGTACTTTCGCATGATCCACGCTTTCAGCTTCTGATTGACATAGTCGACCAGAGAGTACTGCGCGGCGGCGATCAGGGTGAGACTCCGTATTGCCTCATGGAGGAATGTTCCCGAAGGCGCGATTGTTGCCTCATTTATTTTGCTCCCCAGAGGACGGACGGTCGGTACGGGGGAGGCCGGTCGTGGAGCTGGTCGGGGTTGCGCAACGACCGGCCTCCCCCGTACCGGAGGGCGGGCGCGGTCACCGTACGACCTGTGTCGCGTCGATCTGCGCCGCATGATCCGCCGATCCAAACAGCAGCGCGCTTGCCTGCTCGCTGCGCCAGGATTTGAGGCGGCGCTGAAGCGTTCGCAGCAGCTTGTCCGGGTACGCGCCCGGATATTTCGCCTGTAACCTCGTCAGGAGCTCGGCGCCGGTTCGCCACGGCTCGGCCTTGAACCACTCCTGCAGCTGTGGGGTCGCCTGAACGAGCGGATCAGGGCGACGGCGACCTCGCTTCACTTTGAGGATCGGCCGGTCCGTCGGTCGAGAGCGGCCCTCTTTCCACGCCGTTCGCAAGCTGGCGAGGAACAGGTCGATCGGCGGTGCCGCAGCAGCAATCGAACCACCCGCCGGCTTCACATCGGCGAGGTCGGCCAGACGTTGCTGCGCGGCCCGGATGTCGCGCAGCAACGCGACCGGGTCCAAGTTGGCGCAGATTTCCTGCAGTCGGTCCCGAACCGCATCGGGGGTGCGTCGGTCGGTTGCCAGCCTTTGATGCGGTGTCGCTGGTGCGCTGTAAGATTTACGCACGCGTGCGCCATCGCGCTGTTTTCCGATCAGCTTGAACGACGGCTGGAAGAAGTTCACGAACAGGCGCACTGAGCGATAGAGTTCTGCGAGCAACGCAGCCGCCTCGAGCCCCTCAAACCGCCGATAACCGACCATCCGTCGGACCACGGCTCCGTTCTTCTGTTCGACAAACGCCTGGTCGTTCTTGCGGTAAGGCCGGCAACGGGTGAAGACAATGTTCGCCTGCTCGCAATACGCTTTCAGCGTCTCGTTTATGAACACGGAATCATTATCGGTATCGATGCCCTGGAGCAAAAACGGCAGCTGTCGCCGAAGTTCTGTCAACACGGTGCTCAGGAGCGTTTGCTCGCGCACCAGCAGCGGCGCACACTCCGTCCAACCGGTGGCAATATCCGTAAGCACCAGCGTCTGGATAAAACTGCCGCGCGCCGAGGGTCCGCTGTGGGCAACCAAATCGGCTTCGACAAAGCCCGGCGCCGGATCATCCCAGTCGGCCGACGTCCGTACCGGGATGCTCCGTCGCAACGTGCTTGCCACCGGCCGACAGCGCTGGCGCCCGTCCTCCTGTCGGATCTTGCCCAGCGCCCGGTCGATCGTGGACGCGCTCATCGTCAACAGTTTCGCGCGGATTTCAGGCGCCAGGCCCATGTGGCCGTTCCGTTCCATCGACTCGATCAGGAGCGGCAGCAGCGCTTTCAGTCTCTTGCCGCAAATCCGGTCCGAGGCCTCCCAAAGAACTACCAGCGCATTTCGTTCAGCTTCCTCGTAAATCCGGCGACGGGTGCGCCGAACCGAGGATTGCCCGATATCGCCTCGGAGCAGGCGCATCGCATGCTTTCGATGGAAGCCCGTCACAACCACAAACTCGTCGAGAATTCGCACCTTCTCCGCGCGGCTCGCCTCCCTGTAGCGCTGCCCCACAGCGGCCGTCAGTTCTCTTCGAGTCGCCATGCTCAGTTGCCTCATTATCGCCCCCGCAGTCCCATTCCACTGGGGAGCAAATTACGTGAGGCAACGGCCCAGCATTCAGGAACATTTCAGGCGGCGCAATGCGTACGCGTCCGCCATCGCAGAAGAAGGCGCCGAGGGGCCGGCGGCGATCCGATCCGCTCGCGCCCTATTGGGACGCCGAGATCGTTCCGATCCTGAAGGCTGCGCCCGGCATCCGCGTGATCGGCGTGCTGGACGAACTGCGCCGACGGCATCCCGGCTTCAACCCCAACATCCGGCGTACGCTGGAGCGGCGCATCAATGCCTGGCGGGCGCTCAACGGCCCCGAACAGGACGTGATCTTTCGCCAGCAGCACGAGCCCGGCCGCCTGGGTCTGTCCGACTTCACCGACGTGAGCGCGCTCGGCATTACCATCGCGGGTGAGCCGCTCGATCACCGGCTCTATCACTTCCGGTTGGCCTTCTCCGGCTTCGAGCATGCCCACGTCGTGCTCGGCGGTGAAAGCTTCGTCGCCCTGGCCGAGGGCTTGCAGAACGCCCTGTGGACGCTTGGCGGCGTGCCGCGAGAGCATCGCAGCGACAGCCTGTCGGCGGCGTTCCGTAATCTGGCGACCGACGCGCGGGAGGATCTGACACAGCGCTACGCCGCGCTGATGGGCCACTATGGCATGGCGCCAACTCGCAACAATGCGGGCATCGCGCATGAGAACGGCTCGATCGAGAGTGCGCACGGCCATCTCAAACGAGCCCTGGAGGATGCGCTGTTGCTGCGGGGTACGCGCGACTTCGCCAGTCTCGATGCGTACCGGGCTTTTGTCGACGAGATTGTCGGCCGGCGCAACGCCAACCTCGCCAAGCCGATCGCGCTCGAGAAGGAGGCATTGGCGCCGCTGCCAAAAGGCCGCACGACCGACTTCGAGGAGAAGGTGATCCCGGTGACGTCGTCAGGCGGCTTCATCCTGCGGCGCGTGTTCTACACCGTGCCTTCAAGATTGATCGGCCATCGCCTGCGTGTGCGCATCTTCGACGACCGGCTCGAATGCTTCCTTGGCGTCACGCCGGTCGTGACGCTGCGGCGCGGTCGGCCCGTGTCCGAGAGCCAGGGCGGCCATGTCGTGGATTACCGGCACATCATCCATGCCCTGCGGCGCAAGCCGATGGCGCTCCTCAATCTCGTCTATCGCGACCAACTCTTCCCGCGTGCAGCTTACAAACGTCTGTTCGAGACCTTGCGGGAGCATGGTGATGACCGGCGCGCCTGCAAGGTGATGGTCGAGCTTCTGGCGCTGGCTCACGAGCGGGCCTGCGAAGCAGAACTCGCCGAGGCGATCGCGATGAATCTGCCCATCAGCCGCGAGCGATACCTTCAACTCCTCCAATGTGCTGTCGGGCCTAGCCACAATCAGGCCGAGGATGGGTTCCGCCTGTGCTTCGATCGCTTGCGAGCGTCGACCGCCGCCCTGCCGCTTTGGCTTCCCCCGCCCGTTTCGCGGGCTTGTGTTACCCAGCGGATCGCGCTCGACGGGCCCACTTGAAAGTGCGCTGCAGCCTCTCGACGTGACATGCCGCCTTCAACGGCGGCGACCACGCGCCTACGAAGATCGACCGAAAGAGATGTTCCCATGCGCGCCGGCCCCTTCACCAGCAGGCAGTTTGAATCAGAACGGCCTGATTTGGGAATCCCAAACGATTCAGTCTGGTCGGGAACCGCTCTCGGGAAAGAGAGAGCCAAGTCCAATGATTTCGGTCGGTGTCGCGGCCAAATGCCTTTTACGTGATTGTCCCTGACGTTCGCGGCCCTAAAGCCGTGAGCAATGAATCGCGCTCGCCGGTGGCGAAAAGGCGCCTGGGGTCTCCCCTCAAGGTGACAAGCGTGCCATGCTAGGTTGCGCAGTCTGCTTTGCACCGGTTATGCGGGATGAGGGAATAAGCCCCCTTTAAATCGAAATTTTATTGCGGTATCAAAACTGGAACACTGTTACGGTGATCTGATGGCTGGTTTGATCTCGAAAATCGTCTGACGCCGGCCACGGAGAAGTGAATGCCTGCTCTAAAGCAGAAGACGAAATCAGAAAACGGGGTCCAAGCCGTTGCTCTTGCCCTCCAGATCATCGAGACGCTTGCCTTCAACAAGGGTCCACAGAGCGTAACAGAACTTGCCAAGTCGCTTGGCACGACCAAAACCCGCATTTTTAACTATTTGCGGACTTTGGTCGAGCACGGATATGCGGTGCAGGATCCAGAGACCGAGCGCTACCGTGTTGGAGCGCGCGTTTCCCAAATCGGCGGAGCCGTCGCCAACGAATTCAATCTGGTATCACTTAGCCGCGCGCCGATGAGAAAGGTTCAGGAAGCCTTCGGACACACGATCGTGCTATCCAAGTTCGACGGCGTGTCGCTGTACTCTGTCGACCAGCTTGAGGGAAACTCAATGCTGAAAGTCAGCATTCCCATCGGCAACGTCTTGGGCCTGCATTCGAGCGCTCAAGGCAAAGTTGTGCTGGCGTTTGGGCCCACACGCCTACTTGAAAGTACGATCGCAAAGGGCTTGAAGCCCGTGACAAAGGCGACCATCACGGACCCTGAACGCCTTAGAGGGGAAATCAAGACCACACGCATTCGGGGCTGGGCCACAGCTCCAAGCGAAACCATGATGGGTGTGAATGCAATAGCGGTTCCCATCCTTGACCGGACCGGTCAACTCGTAGGCACGATAGCGGTCACGGCCGTTTCTGAAGAATTTTCCAAATCGATGACGCGGGAGCTAAAAGTCTTGCAACAGGCTGCAGCTGAAATCTCTTCGGGACTGTCGCCTAGATATTGACGACGTGTCGTAGAGCGCAGTGCCACCCCGGTCAAATTGCCGGAGCAGCGCCCGCCCGGCCTGTCTTTAACGGGCAATCGCGGAAGAAGCGCCGGAGTAGCGATATTTTCCATTGAAGCCTCGATCACCAAGGAGCTTTCTCTCGCTTCCGATTCATCCTCATTTGCTTCGGCAAGAACTTCAAGCGACCGCCCTCGCACTTGCGGTCCCAGGACGCCGATTGAAACAGCGACCACTGCCATACAGGTTGCCACGAGAGCTAAAGCGGCCTGCACGCCTCCACGCGATGACGCAAACGCGATTAGGAACTCGCTGATGATCGCCGTTAGCGTCATCAGCGCAATGAACAATGTGAACTGGAGGCTCCCCACGTTTGAAGAGAGCATATTGCGGAACGCTACCAGCAATCCAAGGCGCAGATTGCCATGAGAGTCCGTACGGTATGGTCGTGGGACTCGACGTTATGATCGAGGCAGAGATGTGATCCTGAAGATTCTCTCCGACTTCGGGGGCGTGGTGAACTACCGGGATATCCAGTTCTTGGAGAGCGCGTCCATCTCCTACGCCAGAGCGAAGGAGGAGCGCCGGCGAGCCGAAAGCGCCGACACAGGCAATTACTTCTCGCCTTGCCGAATATGTACAACTTCGTCCGCTCCGGGCCGCCGTCACACCCCTCGCCCGCCAGCCATCTAAGGTTATGGCGTGAACGATGATGTCACTGAAGACCGCTAGATTGTGGCGGCCCCTCGCTGGTCTTAGAAAGGCCGTTGCGGCGGACTCCCGTCTCCCACAGCGTTGGGTCACCTGCCGTCGTCGGAAGCCGTCCTGCGAATACCCATTGAAATCATCGTTCTCTGGAAGCTGCAGCGAGCGTGCGGCCTGGATGAGGATATCGGTCAAGGGATTATAGCTGTCGAGATTCCGAACGTTCATCGGCCCGCCCCTTCCGTGGTATGGCT
This sequence comes from Bradyrhizobium sp. ma5, assembly GCF_042258955.1. Lineage (NCBI taxonomy): Bacteria > Pseudomonadati > Pseudomonadota > Alphaproteobacteria > Hyphomicrobiales > Nitrobacteraceae > Bradyrhizobium > Bradyrhizobium sp. ma5. Next base: position 2,361,091 of record NZ_CP170156.1, on the reverse strand, counting down.
CGCCGAAGCGCTCGTTGTTTTCCGATCTTTTGAAAGACGGAAGGACCTCTCGATAAGACCAGCCGACATTGCCTCCTTTGGCCCAATCGTCATGATCCAGAGGATGACCTCTCACATAGACCATACCGTTTATCGAACTCGATCCTCCGAGCACGCGTCCACGTGGTAGATAGATTGATCGCCCTTCGGCATTCTGCTGTGGCACGGTCCGATAACCCCAATCCAATCGCGGATGCGTTACCACGCGCATTATCCCGAGCGGAATGTGAATGAGCGGATTGCGGTCCGGAGGTCCCGCCTCAAGCAAACAAACCATCACTCCGGTCTGCTCACTCAACCTGTTCGCGATCACGCATCCAGCCGAGCCGGCTCCCACAATCACGTTGTCGTATATTTGGTCTCAGCAATCGTCGCCGCTCCTTGGAATTGCTTTGGAGCCACTCAAGACAAGGAGATAGGCAACCTCAGGCGCCAGAGCAGCGGAACGGCTTGGACCGCGAAGATCGTAAACCCTGTGATGATGTGGGCGGGAGCTAGTGGATATGCTTGGATCAGGGTAGCCACCGCTATTGGCAGCGCGCCCCCGACAGCGCTCGCGACATTGTAGGGAACGGAAAGCCCGGTGATACGGACCTGAGGAGAGAAGGCCTGAATGATGAAGTAGTAGCCTAGCGCACTGATACCGCCGAAAAAGCCCACCAGAGCGTACCATACGCCCAGATATTGCGGCCCTGATTGAATACCAGTTACCAAAAGATATGCCGCGATGACCAGACCGACGGCATAGAGCACATAGGTTCTCACTGCCCCGAACCCGTCAGTCAGGTAGCCTCCGACGATGCTTCCGACCGCCAGCGCTATAGTGCCTATCGTTTGGGCATTCTGGACGACCGAGGCGTCAAAATGCAAAACGCTCCTCATATAGATCGGAGGATAAAGCAGAAGGACCGGCGGCACTGCCGCCGTCATGAAAGAAATGGCCAAGCCACCCAGCAGTTGCCCCCTCGATTCCACGAACAACTTCGTGAATGACACGCGCGAGGCGAGCCTTCCCTGCTGCCGCATAGCTTGAAAGACCGGCGTCTCTTCAACGTAGTGACGAACGTAGCCGGCAATCAGTCCTATCGCTCCTCCGATCACGAAGGCCACACGCCATAACCATGACGCCATCGTCTGCGGATCGCTTAACGAGGTGAGGATACCGATCGTGAAAGCGCCGAGAAATAAGCCTAACGCCGCACCTGCTCCGACGAGGCTACATGCAAAGCCCATTCGCTTAAAAGGAACGTGCTCGGCAACGAACACCACGGCGCCGGGTATCTCGCCGCCCAGGGAAAGGCCCTGCGCCATGCGGCAAACGAGCAGCAGCACCGGCGCAACAAGGCCGACCTGCTGATAAGTGGGGAGGATCCCGATTAGCAATGTTGGTATTGCCATCAAGACGATCGTCAAGGAGAACATTCGCTTGCGCCCCAGCGTGTCGCCGAGCATGGCAATGACGATGCCGCCGATGGGTCGAACGAAATAGCCAATCGCAAAGATCGCCAGAGTTTGGATCGTTCTCAGCCATTCTGGCGTACTCGCCGGGAAGAAGGCCTGGCTGAGATATGGCGTGAGCATCACGAAGATGATGAACTCGTATAGCTCGATCGCTCCCCCTACCCCGCATAATGCGAGAACCTTGATCTGCTCAAACGTAAATCCAGCCCGCTCATCATCAAAGATGATTCCGCGATCGTTGATCGGGTGAGCGCCATCGACCATAGATTTCCTCCGAATATTCTTTGATTGAACGTTGTCTTTGGCATAGTCCGGCGGCTCGGGCGTCAGCGTCTCAACCGGGTAAACGCCGCCGGCAGCATCGATATGCTCGTTCCAAAGCAGTTGTCGGATCGACCATACCCTTCCATCGCCGCACTTGTCCTTCCGGGAAGTGTCGTGTCCGGTTGAGCTCGTCCTTGCGGTGAAGAACAACAACGGAGCTTAATTCGGCCGATCTTCGGCGCCACTGTACGGAACTATCAACGAATCCGAGAGCCGATGCGCACGCATCGGATTACAGCGGCGGGTCTCAAACCGACAAGAAGTCAAATCGCCCCATCCAGCTTGGAGACAGGAAGACTATCAGGCACACGCGGCTCCGCTTGTTTGTGTCAAACTAGCGTGACCTCCTATAGCTGTCTGTCACATGGTCAGGGGACGATTCGCGGTCACTGGGTTGCAACCTTGGCCCATCGGGCTGAGGGAAGACCCACTTCGAATGATATCCGCGGCCTTCTCGGCCATCATCACGACACATGCCTTTATGTGGGCTGTCACGAGCCGGGGCATGGCCGACGCATCGACCGCACGTGGTCCTTCGGTACCCTTCACCCGCAACTCCGGACCGGCCACGGCATTTGAGCCGCTCCTCATTGCACACGTACCGCACGGATGATGGGCCGTCATGGTCGTTCGCCGAATGTACCCATCCAGATCCGCGTCAGCGTTGACGTGCGATCCCGGCGCCAATTCGTTACCGCGGAACGGATCCATCGGATTTTGAGCTGCCAGGTCGCCAGGACGTCGAAATCCTTCGCGCATCGTCAAGAGATGACGCGGATCGGTGTAGCAGTTGAAGGGGATACGAGGCGAATGCTGCGGACCGACGGAACGCAGCCGCACTTCTCCGCCACTCTTGGGATGCATGATTGCCACTCGAAGGCCGAATGCGTCCTTATATGCCGTTCTTAATCCGGAAAGCCAAGGATGAGCATAATGCACCGAATATGAATTCCATGTCCGGAACCGTCAACGCCGTGCGCCGTCTTGATAAAGCTGGAATTGTCGACGCCCTGTGCCGAGCGAGCAGGTTTGTAGCACGGCGTGACGATCCGATTAAACCGCATTAGCTCGTGGAACGGCCCTGGGCTTTTGCGGGCAAATTGAAACGGCGATGTGAGACCGTCTTGAAGGTTCGAGCCGACCGGCAGGTCGACGATCGGCGCGATGTTCATCTGGCGAATGTGCGGGCGGGACCGATCCCGGACAACATGCGCTACTGAGGTGAATTGAACGCGCCGGCTGATGTGATTATCGGCTATCACCACAACGAAGAACGGGCGCGAGAATTGATGACCAGCCTACCGGCAGGTGGGCACGCTGTCCCGCGGTTGGAACTCGAAAACCCGGACTGCTTCGAGGTGCTTGCCTCTCAGACCGACCTGCGCGAGGCGAAGCTAGACATCCTGGTAAACTCGGCCGGGTTCACACGCGCTATCCCGCATCACGATCTCGCCGCTCTCACTTGATCAATTGCTCGAGCAACTTCTATCGCGAACGTCCGCAGCCCCTATTCCCGATACGAAGATTACTACCCCATCTTCGCGCGTCCGGCGATCATCATCTACGTTTCGTCAATCTTCCGCTTAGGGCCGGCTCGCTGCGCCGTCCGGCTTGCGGCGGGGCGAGACAATCGCAAGGGAGGACACGGCCGAGGCCACGGCGTTGTCTTCACAATCCATCAAGCGCGCACGTGCGAACACCACGGTCTTTCCGCAACGCTCTATTTCGCCGAACGCCTTGTAGTGACCAGGCTTCGCAGACCTTAGGCAGGAAACATTCATGTTTATCGTCGCGACCGAGAGACCGTCTGGAACTGCCAACAATGCCACATAAGCCATGGCGAAATCCAACATCGTGGTCACCGCCCCGCCATGTACCACGTCTTCGGCCTGCACGAATTGCTCACCAACCTTGAAGGACAACTCGATGCGGGGCCCGTCGGCATCGATCTTTTCCACCTTGGCCTGCAGGGATAAGGCCAACGCACTCGTTTCGATCGCGACGGGCAATCGGTCTCCCAACTGGTGACCGCGCAGGAATTGTTGGTCTCGGTTCATCGTCATGAGGCTCTGCTCGTTGCTAAATGCCGCGAAGAGACTTAGGGTCCAACTCGTTCGAGTAATCCGGATAAGTCCCATCGAGTAGTTCAAGTTGGGAAGCGTAGGCCGCCCCGCTGAGTGAATATCGCGTTTCGAACATGAACGCCATCGTACCCGACAGTCGTTCCGGCTCGAGTTTTTTGTTCGTCGCCATTTCGAAGGCCTCAGCATCGGGGCCATGCACGATCAGAGCGTTATGAAGGCTCATCCCGCCAGGAATGAAGCCTCCCGGCTTGGCGTCATACACCCTATAGATCAATCTCATGAATTCGCTCAGATCGAAGCACTCCAAGAGCATTGCTTTCGGACGCGGGAGATTCGACAGCGTCCAACTGACGTGCAGGCACCTGCCCGCAGGTCCATCATTTCTTTTAGTTCGCCCTATGGAGAAAGATTATTTTCGCGCTGCCTTTTAATGAAGGGCGTGGATTGAACCGTCGCACGGATATTCGCCGTGGTCTCGTTGGCGAACGTGCTGCCCCATCTGACCGTCAATTCGGTGCCCGGCTCGGACAGAGCGCGGTCGATGCGCGCCAACGATATCATTCGGCGCAGCGTCGGGCTGTAGGTGTATCCCGACGCCCACCCGACCTGACGTTCGTTTTGCATGACCGGGATGAAGGTGACGCGCATCTGACCGTAGGGCAAATCGGGAGGTGGAGGCGACGGACCATCCCGGAAAAGACCCGCGAACAGTTCTGCCATGTCGTCGCTATCCCACGTCAGTCCGACGAATTTTCGTACCGGGCCCCCGCGTTCGGCCTCTTCGGCCAACGCTTTCTGTCCCTTGAAGGGAACGCGATCGAGTTCGACGGTGTATCCCCATCCCAGTTCGGCGGGACTACAAAAGTGTTCGCCGATCATACCTTCCATCAAGTTGTACTCCTCGCTGCTAGACCAGCGCCGTACCAGCTTGTCACCAACCAGCGAAGGCGAGCCCCGCGCCGGAAGATAGTCGCGCATAGAGGTCGCAATTCCCGTTTCGGTGTGGCCGATCAACTGCGCCTTGAGGCCGAGTTCGCGCAGTCCATGCGGAGTACCTATCTCTCTGATGGTTCTCCAGAGATCATGTCCACGGTTCGTGCTCGTTGGCATGTAAAACTCGTAGCCCACTTCGCCGGTAACTCCCTGACGAGCTACAATGACGTCCGTATCGAGGATCTTACATTTCTCCCATCGAGAGAAGCGAAGATGGGAGAAATCGGTGCCCGTCAGCTCGCGTATGATGTCCGGAGATTTCGGCCCTTGCAAAGCGTAGCAGGTGAAGTCCGGGGTGACGTCAATGACGTCGATGTCGAACGTCGTTTCGTTGGCCAAATTGGCGAGATACGTCTCGGCACCACCGGCCGTGTAGATATACTCGTCCTCGGCCAAACGGAGCGACAGTCCTTCGACCACCACTTTGCCCTCGTCGTTCACCATCGGAGCGAAGATGACTTGTCCGATGCGCTGCTTGGACAAATCTTTGACCGCTGCGAACGCCATAAACCTGGAAGCGTCCGGTCCCGTAACGCGCACTTTGTTGAGCCAGCTCCAATCGCCGAGAATGGCGGCGCCGCGTAGCGCATGCGATTCCTTCCACCATCGCGTATACTCGTAGCCGAAAAGAAAGCCGCCAAGCATATGTCCCCATATCCGGCTCGCGTTGGTTTCCGCCTGCGCTGCCCCGCCTGGAGACCCGATGTAGGGTCGATCGATGAATGCAAGACCGCGATGATTTTGGGCGCGAAGGTATTCGTCACGAAGAGTTTCATTCATTTTCGTGTGTCTGCCTCGATGTTCCAGTGAGTTTCAGTTGCTCCGCGCAACGATTCTTGGCGTCGGCGGCTGTCGGTTCTGGCGATCGGCTATCGGCGTTTTAGTTGAAGGTTCAGAGGAAAAAGCGTGCTCAGACCCGACATCTCATGGGGAATCTCGGGACGCGGCCTTGCTGCCGCTGGAAGCTCCGCGAAAAGCTCGCTGACGTCTGCGGCTTCGCCGTAAAGGCGCCTTAACTCCTCCATTGAAGTCGTAACCGCATCCAACCGACCCAGGAGGCCCAAGAACATTTGAAGCTCTTCGCGAGTGATTGCCGCCTGAATGAGGAGCGCCTGTTCTTGCATCTTGGCAGCGAGCTCCCGGTACAGCGCGTGGCCGCTCGCGGTGAGCGAGATCTCCAGGACGCGCTGATCTTGTCTGGATTTCTGGCGACTCACCAAATCGAGCCGCTCGAGGCTGGCCACAGCACGGCTGACGCCGACTTCGTCGATGAGACTCACGCGGCTGATCTCGCTGGCAAGCAAGGGTTGATGGTTGGCGACGATGCACACGACCATCCACTGCGGCGTTGTCAGCGGCGTGCTTGCCCTCTTGTAGATCAGCGAAGCCTCCCGCAGAAGTCTCTGCGAGAGGATACCCAGCCGAAAAGGCAGATAGGTCGAGAGATCCAACGTCGCGACCTCTGCTCTCGCGCGCGGCGACACGGAATGGCCCGAACGTGAGGTGGGCTGGCTGCGGCTTTCGTCGGACTTTTTCTTCTTGGCCATCTTCGGGCGCCAAACGCTAGTTTCCGTTGAACTTCGGACGGCGCTTCTCCTTGAACGCGCTCATTCCTTCCTTGTTGTCTTGCGTTCGGATGAGGACCGATTGTCCGAGTCGCTCCAGTAGTCGCCCCGTCTCCGTGTCGACGTTCTGGCACGTGTTTATGATGTGCTTTGCCATCCCAACCGCCTGAGGTGCCAAGGAGACCAAACTCCGAGCAAATGCGTAGGCCGCGTCCAACAACTGACCTGCCGGCACGACCTGGTTGACAAGCCCTATCCGCTCGGCCTTGACGCCGTCGACCGGCTGCACGGCCATGATCATCTCCTTCAATCGACCGATGCCGATCATTTGGATCATACGCGAACACGCGCCGGATGCGGGGATGACTCCCAACTGGTTTTCAGGCAGAAGAAATTCGGCCTTTTCGGACGCTATCCGGAAATCGCAGGCGATCGCGAGTTCGACTCCGCCGCCGGCGCAAATACCGTTGATCACGGCGATCACGGGCTTCTCAAGCGCCTCGATATCATCAAAGGCCTCGTGGTTTGCCCGGACGTAAGCCCTGTACCCGGCGGTGGACAGATTGTTCTCGTAGTCAAGCCCCATGATGTCGCGACCGGCGCAAAACGCCCGGCCGTCGCCAACGATCATCAGCACCTTGATCTTATCATTGAAGTTAGCCTGCCAAACAACCTGTCGGATCTCGCGCAGCATCAACTCGTCGAACGCATTGAGTTTGTCGGACCTCCGCAGGGTCAAGAGGCCGACCCCATCGGAATCCGCGGCGAAACTGATGCGCTTGAAATTCGGCAATTGCTCCAGAAAGCCTGCGGGAAGGCCTTCGCTCGTCATTTTGGTCATCTGCTTGTCCTCGGATGTTGGTCTCACGGTAAGGGCACGCCGCCTGAAAGGCGCCCAAAAGATCAGTCGCGCCGCCGAGCCCGCTCCTGGCCGCTGGGTTGCGCGCACCAAGGAACAGGCCGGCAACCAAGAAAGGGGCATCGCCACTTAACCCCTTGCGCAGCCGTTCAGCTTCTCTCCCTTCCACGAATATCCTTACATATGAAACTATCATGTTGCAAGGCTTCATCGTCTTCCTTCTGCCCGACTTCTTCCAAATGCAAACTTTCTCGCCCGCTTGCTCGTCACAAATCATCCATTTTTTGCTTCTCCTGGAGCCGGCAGCCCTTCGCCAACACCAGGGCCCGTCCATGCCCCACCCCGCAATTCCATGGCAAAAACTAATTTCATATGTAATGATGTTCTTGCAAATTCAATGCATATGAGCCTAGATTGCCTGCGCGGGGGTCGAAGAACTCGCTCGGACTAAAAAGTGCCGCGGCACGAATACGTGGGTCGTGGAGCTGCGAACAGAAAAGCAGGAGGGAGCCATGGCGGGACAGACAAACTCGGACGGCGTAAAAACAACTCGGCCAAGCGACCGCTTCCGCTTGCGCAGCTTTATTGAACAGCTGTCCGAAATCGGCGAAGTGGAGATCATCGAGAAGAATGTGGAGCTGATCGATATCGCTCCCCGTCTCGACGGAAACCCGAAGGCGGTTCTCTTCAGGTCCGTGGGCCCGGAAGGCGCCGAATTGGTTGGCAACGTCATGGGCAGTCGTCGACGCTTGGCTGCGGCGTTCGGCGTCGGCGAGCAGGAGTTGCTCGCCACGGTGATGAAGAGACTTGAGACGCCGATCGCCCCTATTGAAGTTCCTCAGACGGACGCGCCGGTGCAGGATTTGGTGCTGACCGGCGACGACGCTGATTTGACGCGTCTTCCGATACATCTCCAACATGCACTCGATGGTGGTCCTTACATTTCGGCGGGCATCGACATATCGCTGGACGTCACCGGCAGCCGACGGAACATCGGCTATCGCCGCTTGATGATGCGCGGCCGCAAGGAGGCGGGCATCGACCTGATCGCACCGAGCGACATGCGGGTCGGATACGCCAGCTTTGTAGAGAAGAAACAACCCATGCCGGTGGCGTTCGTTATTGGCTCACATCCGGCCGACGGAATCGCGTCCGTCGCCATGACGCCCGCACAGGATGAGATCGCACTCATGGGAGCGCTGCGAAGCGCTCCCGTGCCGTTGGTGAAATGCCGCACGAACGACCTGATGGTCCCGGCGGACGCGGAGATCGTCCTGGAAGGCTTTCTCGACGAGCATGGCTGGCGCGAGGCCGAAGGGCCATACGGAGAGTATCTCGGCTACTACGGGCACGTGAAGATGAATCCGGTTTTCCACCTGACCGCCATCACGATGCGTCGCGATGCCCTCTTCCAGACCGCCACGATAAGCGGACGTGCGCTCGGGCAGACCGATACGGCTCAGCTCGTTTCTCTGCGTACAGAGCTGACGATGTGGGGAGCCCTTCAAGGCGCGATCCGCGAGCCTTTGGCCGTATATTGCCCGGGGTCAACCGGCGGCATGCACAATGTTCGCGTTTCGATGAGACAGCGCTATCCCGGAGAAGTGAGGAACGCTATTGCCTCGATCTTCGCATCAAAGGCTGACGTTAAGCACGTTTTCATCGTCGATGAGGACGTGAACATCTTCTCGGATGAGCAGATGGACTGGGCGCTCGCGACCCGTTTTCAAGCCGATCGCGACCTTGTCATCGCATCTGGCTTTCGGACCATTCCCCTCGACCCATCCCTGCTGGGATCGAACATGGGTGCGAAGGCCGGTTTCGATCTTACATTCCCGATGGGATGGCAGAAGAACCCCGCATTCTCGGTGCCAGAAGCGCCCACTCTGGCCAACGTATCGAAGACCAGTGTCGTCGCGGCGCTTCAATCCGGCCCGAAACATTTCCGAGAACTGATGGAAGCCACTGGAAGCCGCGACGGTAGAGACACTGCCGTCGAGCTCGATGAGATCCGTAGCTCCGGTCGACTCTCGCGAACTCCCGAAGGACTCTACCAACTGAGAGAGGGGGCCTGAGGAGCTCTCCAACCCAGGGCGAATTGTTAGCCTCGGCTCGCCCGAGCTGCCCCAGGGACGTAATGCCATTCAGACAGCGGAAGCCCGCCTGAAGGCATAGAAATTACAGGAGGAATTTCGATGTTGCCGATCGGAGCGGTTTTATCGAGGGCGCGCCGCCTGTACGGAGGCCAGGAAGCAGTTGCTGATGAGGACGGGTGGATCACATACGAGCGACTTGGCTCTCGCGTAGATGCACTCTCATCCGCGTTCGCGCAATCGGGCCTCGGACGCGGCGATCGGGTCGCAATCCTCGACGTCAATTCCCGGCAGTATCTTGAGGTCTATTATGCCACGGCCCAGAGCGGTATCACTCTGGTTCCGCTGAATTCCCGTCTATCGCCGCCAGAAATCGAATTCATTCTGCGCGACTGCGAAGCTAGGGCCCTGGTCGTCTCCCACCCCTTCGTCGATCTCGCGACGTCAATCCGCGACCGCCTGCCGACGCTCGAACTCTTGTTCTGCTACGGAGCCCGCTCTCTACCGTCACGCGTTCTCGATTACGAAACAATCCTTGCCGCCGCCCCTCAACTCAACCCCTACCCGCCGATCGATCCATCGGACCTTGCTCAAATCTACTATACGAGCGGCACTACGGGACATCCTAAAGGCGTCTGCCTGACCTATGACAACATGGCCTACAGTATGGTGGATGCAATAGTCGGGCTCGGCCTCACGCATCGAGACAATTGGCTGCATACTGCACCATTATTTCACCTGGTCGATGCCTGGTCTGTCTGGGCTGTTCCTCTGATGGGGGCTCGCCAGTCGGTGGTCCATTTCGATCCCGACACGGTGCTCCGCTTCATTGAGCAGACCAAAGCGACAGCCTCGGGTCTACCCCCCACCTTGATCGGGATGATTGCCAATCATGGTCGGCTCGCGGATTTCGATATTTCAAGCATGCGCCTCGCGATCTACGGAGGCTCGCCGATGCCCGAAGCCGTGTTGAGACAGGCGCTGGATAAACTGCCGTTCGACCTCGTGCATGGCTACGGCATCACCGAAACGTCCGGCATCACTACGGTCCTTCGTCCGAGCTCGAGAGCGGAAGCTCTGCTGCGCGCGCGTTCGGCCGGGCAGCGAGTCCCGAGCATCAGGCTGGAGATTCGCGACGACAACGGGCGCGCGCTCGGCGTCGGCGATGTTGGAGAGATCGTCGTGAGGGGCCCGCGCGTGATGAAGGGCTACTGGTCGAACGAAGCAGAGACTCAGAGAGTGTTAGTGGATGGCACCTACTACACGGGAGACCTCGGATACCTCGATTCCGATGACAATCTGACCATTGTCGACAGGAAAAAGGATATGATCATTTCGGGCGGAGAAAACGTGTACTCGGCCGAAGTCGAAAGTCTACTTTCGTCCCACCCACAAGTGGCCGAAGTCGCCGTTATCGGCATACCAAGCGAAAAGTGGGGCGAGCAGGTTCACGCCATCATCCACGCTCGCAGAGGTACAGAATTGGACGCCCGGCAGATAGTGGAATGGTGTCGAGGCAAGCTCGCGGGGTACAAGATTCCGAAGTCGATATCGTTCACCCCGGAGCCGCTTCCGAGGACCGGTCCTGGTAAGATCGCCAAACGACGACTGCGGGAAACCTTCTGGGAGGGAAGATCCAACAAAATCTGAGGCCAACGAAGCCGCCTTGGCCCTTCGCGCCCCGTCGTCTCCTAACTGGCCGGCTCCTCCGGCCGCCGATGTGGCTCCTCTGCCAAGCAAGGTTCGGATGGAAGAAAAGTCACTTCAGCAGTTTGCGTTAGACCTGTACAGCCAGGAAGGTATCGCGCCGCTATGCCTCGCTTGGCAAGATCAACACAGCATCGATGTCACGGTGCTTCTCATGGCTGCATGGGCCGGAACTCGCGGTTATCGATTGTCCCCGGCAGACATAGCTGCTTCGTCGGATGCGGTGGCGCGCTGGCGATCGGAGATCATCGCGCCATTGCGTGCGGTCCGCAGACGCCTGAAGGAGCCATTCGGGCAAGTGAAGCCGGAGGAACGGACGCAATTGCGTGAAAAAGTGAGCGCCGCGGAACTCGATAGCGAATTTATCGCGCTCCGTATCTTGGGAGATTTTGGCACCGCGGAGAGTACCGAGATTGCCCCCGAAACCGCAGTTCCTGAAAACGTATCCGCCGTCTTCGCGCACTTCAGCGACGACGCTCCGCAGTCCGCCGGAGACGTCGAACTCATCGCTCGCACCGCCTTGCGTGTCGGAAACAATCCGTTATGAAAAATCGACTCATAGTCGCGATCACGGGAGCATCCGGATCCATATTCGGAATCAGGGCATTGGAGTTCCTCCGGGACCTGCCGGACTTCGAAACTCATCTTATCATGAGCCCTTCTGCCGCTCGCACCATCTCTGACGAGACCGATTTCTCGGTTGAGCAGATCAAGACTCTCGCTGACGTCTGCCACAATTACAAGGACATCGGAGCTTCCATTTCGTCTGGATCATTTCGCACGCTTGGCATGCTCATCGCTCCTTGCTCCGTCAAGACCCTGAGCGGGATCGCACATTCATACGATGACGGCCTCATCGTGCGGGCGGCGGACGTGTGCCTGAAGGAGCGTCGCCGGGTCGTACTACTGTTTCGCGAGACTCCCCTCCACGCCGGCCACGTCTCGCTCATCGAACAGGCCAACCGAAACGGAGCCATCGTTATGCCTCCCGTTCCCGCATTCTATCATCGCCCCAAGACTCTGGACGACGTCATTAACCAAACAGTGGGACGCGCGCTCGACCTATTCGACGTACACTTGCCGGTCGTCCATCGTTGGAAGGAGGAACGGTCGCCACAAACTCCTACCGCAGAGTCGCATCTATTGAGCACGTCGAGATCTGAAGCGAGTAAAGAATAGGCCTGCAATTCGAGATCGCCGCGCCACCTTCGGGCTTGTCGAGCCAGAATAGAACCGGCTCGAGAATACTGCGGGCAAGCGAATTGCGAAGGTACGTTCCGCTCCTGCCTATCGCGCCATGAACCGTCGACTTTCAACGATGGCTCCCCGGTTTGCTGTACGGTCCGCCGCCCACGACAAGGGCAGCGAAGAGCTGTGTGACCGGTCGGCAATTCCGGCAGCGACGCGAGGAGAGCGGCCGCTATCCACGCGTGCGCGATCTGGCCTGCTTACTGGACTGCAGCTGCGTCGAACGAAGACACTCTTCTCGTCACATCGACATGGGACAGAAGCGTCGGCCGCCTCCTGATACAGTTCTCTATTGCCGACCGATCAAACGATTGAATAAGGGGGAAACATGACGCGACCGAAGGCGCTACGTCCTACTTTTGCATTGAAGCGCTATGGCTTTGCGACGTCATCGCAGATCACAGTCGCTCTGCGTGAGAGGAGATTTCGTCAACAACTTGGTTGGAATGCCGCCGGGGCGCTGTTTGCTGCCGGATCACTCCTAGCCTCTTGTTTGCCTGGTCAAGCTTACGAAGCAGGATACGCCGGTGCAGCGACTATGCCTGGAATCACTATCGGCAACGCGTCGGCCGGAATACCGGGTCCGGGTCTGTACGGTTTCAGTCAAACCTTTACCTATCAGGCGAATGTTGTCGGTCCAGGAGCTCCGGTTATCAACGGAAACCAAACGACCGCCCGCATAACGTCGACCGCTCTCGGCATGTTGTGGGTTCCTGGCTGGGAATTTCTCGGTGCGAAGTACGACGCGGTGATCGTTCAGCCGGTAGTCGAGTCAGATTTCGGTGCGCCGATAAACGTTTCGAAGGCGGGCCTCAAGAATACGTACATCGTGCCGGGGGAGCTTAGCTGGAAGCTGGGCGACAGCGGATTCTTCGTTAAGACGGGTCTCGGCATGCATGTGCCGACCGGTGACACCCCCGGCCCCGCCGGTTTGAGCAGCGTGGGCAATCCCTGGTGGATATACCAACCCGAACTGCTTGTTTCGTATTTGAAAGATGGCTGGAACATCACCGCCGCCTTCTCGGACGAAATAAATACGAAGAATGAAATTACGCAATATCAGACAGGACAAATCCTGCACGCCGAATTTGCCGCCACCAAGCAGCTCGAAAAGTGGACGGTCGGCCCGGTTGGATACTATGTCGGTCAGATTACCGCTGACAAGTCGAGCGCCTTCTACGGCGGAACCATCAACACCAACCGATATAACGCTTGGGCCGCAGGCGGGCTCGTGGGCTACGACTTCGGCGGGGCCGTCCTGAAGGTGTGGGCCTTCCAGGAGTTCAACGTTGATGCGTCAGGCGGTACCCCGCGGGGAGGACGCGACTCAGCGACCTTCACTCAAGGATGGAAAGTATTCTGCAATCTCAGTTTCCGGCTGTGGGCACCGGATCCTCCGGCTACAGACCGGCGGCCAGCATTCTTCAAATAGGCTGCATCGCCTGCGAAGGCTGGGCCTTGTTGCGCGTAGCGTCGTCTGCGCCTCCGTCCAGTACCGACTGAGATTGTTGAAGTGATATCATCTCTGCGAACGAGAACGCCACGACGAAAAACGGAGGGCTTCCAAAGAAGCCCTCCGAGTAGGTCCAGCTCTCAAGAGAGGGCCCGGGAGGTTCTAGCAAAGAATGGGGGCATCCACTCGATCGACACTAGACCGTATCGGGCTCGGGTATCGATCACATGATCATGTGACTGTCCACAGTAAGCGACGACAGAGGTGAGTGCTGGCGCCCCAATACAGACAATTGCTACGGCAGCTAGGCCCCACGCGTTAAATCGCGCGGTTGGGCTCTGCGGCCGCGTCAATCTGACGGCTTCTTCATTGATGGTCCGGCAGAAGTCTCACCCCCGGACCTGGGCTGTCTAGAAACTCGATTCCGCCCGCTTCGAATGCTCGACGTATCTTCGTGAGAGTCTCGACATGTGCGCCCAACGGCGCATCCTTGAAGCCTTCGAGCCGGCGTATTGTCGAAATGGCCACTCCTGATCGCGCCGCGAGATCATGCTGCTCCCAATTCTGATTTGACGCGCGATCATCAACATCGGCTACGTCACCCTCGAAAACGAGCGCTTAGTGACGCTCATGCCATGCTATGCTTCGCAGACGTCCTGCTCCACGGTGACGAGGCGCACGAAATACGCGGACAGCAGCGGGCATGATCGGCTTCCACCGATCGCGAATGGGAGTGATCGATCAATGCCCGCGAGTTCATTCACCAACGCCCTACTTTGCTTCTGCCAGTTCTAGCCTGATGTCCCCACCGAACGGTGTCAGGCTGCAGACAAGAACGATGAGCGCGGCCGCGCCGGCGACCCATCCCAGTATGCCGACGGCAGCGTCGAGCCCACCTGCTCCCGTTGCAAGGATGCCAGCCATGATCGGGCTGAAGAACTGCCCGATATAGAACGCGCCTGCGAACCCGCCGGAACCCAACCCGCGCTGTTCGAAAGGAAGCCTGGACATGATCCAGGTCAGATGGAGCGGGATAATGAGGCCTCCGCCGACGCACGCGATGAACGCGCCAACAACTGTGACTTGCGGAGTCGCAGCCGCCGAAACGATCCCAAATCCGCCTGCGAGCAACACCCAGCCACAGGTCAGCATACGCATCACGGGTTGGCGCGCTAAAGCCTGGAAAAGGAAGGACCCGAGCGGAACGCCGAGGTTGGCGATTGCGCTCGCGAGACCGATACTTTCGGGAGTCGTAAGTCCACGAGAATTGAGCATGAAGCTGAGCTGGACCGGCACTACATAGAAGGCGATGGACGCGACCATGGTCATAAACCAAAGTGGCGCGATCTGCCTCCAAGGAAATGACTTCGAGCCCTGGGCCGCTTCGGTGAACTGATCGATCGGGTTAGCCGGCTCCCAGAGGAAAAAAATGAAAAGCGGCAGCAGCACAATCATGAAGCCATAGACAAGAAACGGCGTATGCCAGCCCCATGCCAACCCGCCCAAGGCGCCCCCCAAGCCGAACGCGACCACCGCGATCACCGATGCGGAGCCAAACTGGAGCGCCAGCCACCGCTCACGCGCCCGGCCGGAGAAGTAGTCCACCGTCAAGACAGTTGCGACCGCGGTCAATATTGCCTCTGAGGCACCGACGATCATACGGCTTGCGATGATCTGATAGATGTCGTCAAGCCATACAGGGGCAGACCCGGCGATCGCGTAGACGATGATAGCTGCCACCAGGGAGTTCTTGCGCCCGCATCGCCTCACCAGAACTCCAACGAAGGGGGAAAGGAGCGCGATTATCACCGCAGGCCCGGCAAGCACGGTCGTAACCAACACTTGCGCATTCGGGTGATGCGCGAAATCCTTCATCATGAACGGCAGAACTGGTGACAGTAGAACCACTCCAAATACGGTCATCCAGGGAGCAGAGGTCAAAATCCACCCCTGCAACGACCCCGCTCGTCTCATCATGCATTCCTCCTCTAATCATTTGTTGCTTGAGCAGGCTGGGGCGATCAGCTTTTGCCTTGGGCGACTGGCAGATGCATCCCGTCGTCCGGTCAAATTTCAGTATCGCCTCCAAGACGCACTTCGTGCGCTGATGCGAGTTCCACGGGGACTCCGCGACCAATCAAAGTGAGTTCTTTTCCGCAGCTTCTGTCGATTGCTTTCCCGCGTCGCCCGTCTTGGCCTCAAACAGGCGAAGCCAGAAACGCGTAGCCTTCGCGAAGAAGTCCCATCGCGTATTCCCGGCCATGCACCGGTTTGCGCTCTTCTTGGCAAATGGCGTAACCGGTATCGTAGACGCGCTTGACCCTTTGCTCGCGCCGGTGGCTATAGTCCGCGAGCGCCGTCTCCAAATCGTCATTCCGATCCAGTTCCTGGGAGAGAACCAGCGCGTCCTCAATCGCCATGCCGCCGCCGGATGTCATCTGCGGCGTCAGCGAATGAGCCGCATCGCCGAGCAGCACGACGCGGCCGCGGTGCCAGGGCGCAGGCATCATCAAGACATCAAACGGGCGGTAGCTGATGTGCTTGTCCTCGCCGATCATCTTGGCAGCCTCGACCAGTTCGGGCGCCGTAAACGGGGCGAGCAGGTTACGGAGATAGTCGCACACCTGATTTTGCCGGATGCGAAGCTTTTCGTCTGTGCTTTCCAAGGAGAAGAGATAGCACAATTCTTTCGATAGCGGCAGCGCGCCCACCATTCTGCCCGTCGGCGCGCGATATATGACGAAGCCATTGATCGCTTCGGTCCGAGGGACCGTGTAACGCCACACCCCTTGCCCAGCATAATGCGTCTTGAACTCTTCGCCGAAGATCTTCTGGCGGGTTTTGGAATAGACGCCATCTGCAGCGATCAGGAGGTCGGCCCGATCCGTCTCGCCGTTCGACAGTTGAACTGTCACCCCCTCGTTGTCCTGATCAATCCGGATGATCGTCGTATTGAAGTCGATCCTCGCGCCGCTCTTCGTCGCAAAATCTTCCAGCACCTGCCCGAGGCGCGGCCGCATGATCCCCATTGCGGCCGGACGATCGGGATCCCAGATCCTCGGTGAGGATTGCTCGCTCACGGTCGCTCCCGCGGCGTCGCGCACGGACACGACGTCCCAGCCGTGGCCGCCCTCAAGACAGGCTTCCACCAATCCCAATTCGGCGAGTGCCCGTAAGGCATTGCCAAGCAGCGTGATGCCGGTGCCAATCCGGTCGCGCTTGTCCCCCATCTCGATGACTCTGGCGGACACGCCTATCCGCTGAAGCGCATGGGCGACCGTCAAGCCGCCAATTCCGCCACCCACGACGATAACCTTCTTCACCGCGGCCATGTTTCTTCCTCCTTTTTTTACTTTCATCTTCAAGTGGCGGCCCGCGCCTTCGCGGACCGCCGACGCGATTCCACGGAAGGGCTGGTGTTCGGCGGGCAGTTGATCCTGCTCTTGGCCCGCACGATTCAGCGGGACACCGATCCACTTACGTCCATTTCAACGGCGTCGCCGAGCTCGACCCGACTCGCCCGCTGAACAGTCATCACCTCCTCATCGCTCGTTACAGCGAGACCGCGACGTACTTGGTTTCAAGATATTCCTTGATGCCTTCGGTCGAGCCTTCGCGACCCAGACCGCTTGCCTTGCTGCCACCGAAGGGCGCCGCAGGATCGGACGCCAGCCCCCTGTTGAGCGCGACCATGCCGCTCTGCATTTGTCCCGACAGGCGCAACCCCCGCTTCAGATCCTCGGTGTAGACGTAGGAAATCAGACCGAACTCGGTATCGTTGGCGAGCTTCACGGCGCGCGCCTCATCGACGAAGGGAACGATAGGTGCGACGGGGCCGAAGATTTCGATTTTCAGGATGTCGGCATCTTCCGGCACGTCGGCAAGTACCGTGGGTGCATAGAAGTGACCCGGCCGATTGAGCCGGTATCCACCGGTAATTACGCGCGCGCCGCGCGCGACCGCATCCCGCACAAGCTCATCGATCTTGACCACGGCTCCAGCGTTCACCATGGGGCCGAGCTGAGTGTCCTCGTCGACCCCATCGCCGATCTTGAGCGCGGCCATTCGTTTGGCCAACCCCTCCGTGAAATCCGAATAGAGATTGCGCGCCACGTAGAACCTGTTCGCGGCGGTGCAGGCTTCTCCCCCGTTGCGCATCTTCGCCACCATGGCGCCATCGAGCGCTGCGTTGAGGTTGGCGTCATGGCACACGAGAAACGGAGCATTGCCACCGAGCTCCATCGATGTGGTGAGCACCTGATCGGCTGCCTCCTTCAACAGAACGCGGCCGACTTCGGTCGAACCGGTGAACGACAGCGTGCGCACGCGCGGGTCGTGCAACATGGCACCGACCGACTTGCCCGATTGCGAGGTCACGATCACATTGATCGCGCCTTTCGGAACGCCCGCCTTGCGCATGATCTCGGCGATTGCCAGCGCCGTCAGCGGAGTTTCCGTTGCCGGCTTGAGGACGCAAGTGCAGCCGGCGGCGAGTGCCGGTGCCATCTTGCGCGTCGCCATGGCTGCCGGGAAATTCCACGGCGTCACCAGCACCGCGATGCCAACAGGTTCGTAGGACACAAGAATGTGGTTCTGCCCGGAAGGCGCGAGGCCCATCTCACCGATGACCCGCGGTGTTTCCTCGCCATACCAGCGGAAGAACTCCGCAGCGTAACGCACCTCGCTCAGAGCGTCGGGATAGGCTTTGCCGTTCTCTAGAGAGATCAGACGGGCCAGCTCCCGCTCATCTTGGACCATCAGTTCGAAGCATTTGCGCAGGATTTCGGCTCTTTGACGAGGCGACGTGCCCGCCCACGCCGCTGCAGCGGCCGCTGCAGCATCCACGGCGGCCAGCGCATCGGCCACACTGGCGTTTGCCACTTCCGCGATCACTGCCTCGTTCGAGGGGTTTCGGACCTCGATCGTGGTTCCGGTTTCACCGTCGCGCCAATCCCCGATCAGGATCTTGTGGCGTCCGGATTGATACTTCCTGGCAATCGTCGTCATCTTGCTTGCTCGGTCAAGCAATGTTGCGGCCGATGAAGAATTCGTGGAACGGATCCTCGCTCGGATTGAGGCCCGAGGCTTTTTGCGCGTTGCGAAGCGCCATCATGTGGTTCTCATGCAGCCGCGGCGTCGGCGCGCGCAAAGGGCCGCCATTGTAGCCTTGGAGCCAGCCCTGGAATTTCCACTGCATGCGGTTCAACATGAACGCGCCAGTCATAGCTTGAGTCATCTGATTCTTGACCTTGCGCGCCGGATGCATCCGCCAGTAGATTTCGGTGGCTTCGTCGAACTTGCCTTCGCGCAACAGCTTCATCACCTGCGGAATCAGCGGGCCCCAGAATTCATGGTCCGAGGTCGCCGAGAGCTGGATCGGGAAGAGTTGGGACAGGGGAATCAGGTCCCACTCCAGCGGCATCGAGATCACGACCTCTTCGCTGAAGAGCCGGTGGCATTCGATGATGCTCATGATCGAGGGATGCCCGCCCTCTGCCTTGATCGCACCGATATTCGGGCAACTATCCAACATGCGGCGAATGAGACTTGACGAGATGTCCGCCGGATGCAGCCGGGAAAATCCCCAGATCGCCATTGGAAACAAGAGAACGCCGAGGTTCGTCGAATCGCAAAACGCTTTCGTGTAGCGGTAAACTTCGTCTTCCGATTGCGGGTAGAAGTTCGCCGGATAGGTGAGGAGCACATAATCTGCCCCCGCCCGTTCAGCGAGTTGGGCTGCCTCGATGTTCTGCTCCAGCGTGTTCCAGCTCGCATGATGCATGACGTAGAAGTCCCTGCCGGCCTCCTCCTTCATGATGCGGACGAACTCGATGTATTCGGGCAGGGTGATATTCACTTCGCCAATGGCAAGCGAACCGACGAAGCCGTGCTTCTTGGCGAGTGCGACATCGTGACGGATCGCCTTTTCGTTGATGCCTTCCAGATCCTTGGTGAAGGAAGGGATGGTGCAGTTCACTGCGCCGACCATCTTCTTCCGCGTCCAGGCGCGCGTTTCGCTCTTCGTATAGATTCCCATTTGCTTCCTCCCTTTGCGTTGCGCGCCCGGAGCGTCGCGTTCTGACGGCGACGCGCTAGATCGTCTTTCTGTAGAATTCGATGGGCAACGGCACGAGCCGGTGGGCCTTGCTCGCAAGCTCATAAGCAAGTTCCGCGCACACGATGTCCTGAATGCCGGCGCCGACACTCTTGAACATCGGCAGGCGCGCACTCCCAACCTTGTCCTCGATCTTTCCGCACAGCAGATCGTTGAGCGATACGCATTTGTGTACGAAGCCGATACCAGCTTCTTTCGCTGCGAGCATGTCACCGGTTTCATGCATGACCTCGTCGAGCACGTCGCATACGATCAGGTCGCAACGCTCGACCACGCTAACATCGATCTCGCGCTGTTCGGGAACGGTTGATCCCACCGAGACTACGGCGCGGCAGTTCTCCAACCAGTCGCCGTAGAGAATTGGCGACTCATCGCGCGACCTCGCTGCCGCCACGACCACGGTCGCAGGCCTCACCGCACCCGCAGCCGTTTCCGTCGCCACACATTTGACTCCGGTAGCCGCCTCGAATGTCTTTGCAAAACGCGCCCTGCTTGCCGGCGTGGGGCTGAAGATACGTAGTTCACGGATTTTGCGGATGGCATGGATCGCGCGAGCATGAGCCGCGGCTTCCTGGCCGCTGCCAATGACGCCGACAACCAACTCCTCCTCAGGCGCAAGCACCTCAAGCGCCGCCGCCGAAGTCGATGCGGTCCGGAAACTGGTTATGAAGGCTCCATCAACGAGTGCACGGAGCTCGCCGGTGTCCTGCTCGAACAGAGGGATCAGATAATTGATCGCCGGTTTTGGCCCCATGCCGAACAGCTTGCCTCCCATGAACCGGGCGCCCGGCGGAATCGCCGTCAAGCTTCTCAACCAGGTCCGACCGTTTCGCGCCACCGTCCGAAGCGGACTGACCATCGGCCCGTGCGGAACCGAATAGGCCCGGGACAGGCTTTCGATGACCTGCTTCCAATCCAGGATTTCCGAAACCGCTGAAGCCGAGACGAAGCTCACCGCCGCATTCGAAGCTGTCACAGGCGCGCCCTTTATCACCCAATATCAACCAATATCCAATCAATATTCAACCAATAACTAAATGTCAATAACCCAATTCGCACCGACGACGACCCGCGCATGGCAGGCAATTGACCCGCAGCGTTTGCCGCGGGCCTAAAGACTGTCAGAGCTGAGGTTCGGGGTTAGATGGGCGCGAAAGGACCCAGCAGGGCCTTTCGTACTTCCTCGAGATGTCGGCGCATGAGAACGGCAGCTTCCTGCGCCTCGCGTGACTGGATGGCGCGAAAGATCGCGTCGTGCTCGTCCGTGATATGAGCGCGGCGCGCCATGGCGGAGGGCAGATCGGATAGCCGGCCCCAATTCCTCTGGGTCTGGCTGTCCTGGATCGTGATCAATAGCTTCAGCAGCAGTTGATTCCGGGAGGCCTCTCCAATGGCGAGATGAAACGCCTTGTCGAGCGCCCTCCACTCCTCCCAGGGCTCCTTTTCCGTCGATTTTGCCAGTATTTCTCCAATCCGTTCGACATCACTTCCCGTCGCGCGCTGTGCCGCCAGGAATGCGATCTGGGGCTCAAGCGCGAGCCTGGCCTCCAGAATCTCGGATGGATTGGTTTCCAGGACAGCGCCCGGCTCTTCGAACGGGGACGTCCGCTGCAATTCCGGCAGCGCGCTCATGAACGTGCCCTGACCCACGTGCCTCCAGATCACCCCCTCGCGCTCGAGCTTGGCCAAGGAGGTCCGAAGGCGGCTGCGGCTGAGGTTGAGATCTCCGGCCAGCTGACGTTCCGGCGGCAGCTGCGCGTTGGGGCCGAAGCCGCGTTCCCTCAGGTAGTTCCGAAGGATTTGGATGGGGGTTTGCCGGGTCTCAGATGCTTCGCTCATTCGCCCAATATCAACCAATTTGGCGCGAATGACAAGAATCCTATGGACGATGTCTGTGGGTAGGTCGCCGCAAGCCGACGAACGTCAGTTGGCCACAACAGGCTTGCTGATCAGATTGTCGTCCGGCCTCAGGACGAGCCGTATCTCTCCCTCGTCCGAAATCGCGACCTGCACCGAGGTCAGCGATTGGCCGAGACATGGCCCCAAGATGCAGGCGCCGGTTTCGATATCGAATATCGCGCCGTGCGCGCTGCAGAAGATGTGCTGGGCATCGCCGGTCAGGTAAGCATCCTTCTTCCAAGGCAGCGGCGTACGACCGTAATGGGGGCATATGTCCAGATAGGCATGGATCTCATTGCCCCGGCGCACAACGAAAACGGTGTCGCGCCCCTTCTTGAAGGGATCAAAGCCGTAACCCCGTCCATCGTTCAAATCCGACAGGCGGCACACCACGTCAGTCAGCGCCTTTGTTTTGTCCACGCTCAAATCGCTGGCCTCAAAAACCTGGAGCAAGGTCCTGAAAATGCGCGCCGCGGGTTGCAGTCAGGACAGAAGAACACGAGCGCGGGACCGGAAATCCAATCCGGCGCCACATCAGGACGACCGGGGCCTAGCCGCCGGGCGCCCACTTCTCGCGATGCTCCAGCAGGAATATCTGCGAATGCTCGGTCTTCATCGGCAGTTCGCGCGCTTCCCACTTCTCGTCGAAGACATCCATGTCCGCGTCGAATTCGGCGTGCGTTCCCATGGGGCTGTTGAAGTACCAAAACCAGTTGGAACCGAATTTGTGACGGCCCGGCCCCCAGAACGATTGATATCCCTTCTTCACCATGCGCGATCCGGCAAGCATCAATTCGGTCGGCCCCTGCATGTGGAATGCAAAATGCTCGAGCCCCTTCATGTATTCTGGAGTTTGGATCAGGAAGAGTGTGTGATGATCCGTATTGGATGCCGGGCGGAGAAATGGGCCGCCCCCGGTGAACCGATCCATCAAGGTAAAGCCCAGACGCTTGATGTAGAATGCCTCCATCTTCGCCGCATCGGGCACGAAGTAGACCACATGCGACAGGGTTCGCGGCAATGCTGCTGCGTCCTCGTTGGCACCAATTTCATTGAAGCCTCGCTGAGGAGCTGCGCCAGGAGAATTGATGCGCTCCGGAGGCAGGTTCAGCTCGCGCCGCCGCGTGATACGGAAACCGAGCGCAAAACCCAGGTCGTCCACCGCTTCGACGGTGCCATCTGTCTGGACCTGGACTTGCCGGTCCTTGCTCAATTCTTCCTTGATCTGATCCAGCGTTCCCTGATCCTCTACGCCGTAGATCGTTTTTCTGAGCATGTTGTTGGTAGGCAGCGGCGGTGGCAAGCTAGGTTCATCCTTGCGATAGATCGACAAGCCCGTTCCATCCAAGGCCTCATAAAAGCCGGAGCCGTCCTTCTCACCCAGGTGTTTCAATCCATAATCGGCGATGAACGTAGCGCACGCGTCCACGCTATCGACTCCGAACACGAGTTCATCGGGGCCAATAATTTTCACGGTTATCCTCCTCCATTGCTTTTTCGGGCGCTTCACCGAACCCGCAGATTCTTTCGAGCGAGATGTGCAACAAGCATACGATCTGGCAATCCATCATAAAAATGGATAGTTTCAATCAACTCTATTGATAAAATCCATAAATTCAGGAGGTCCAGTTGCGCTTCAACAATCTCGATCTCAACTTGCTCGTGGCGCTCGACCACTTGGTTGCGACCAGATCCATCAGCGAAGCGGCAGAGCGCATGAATCTGAGTCAATCCGCCATGAGCAATGCGCTCGGTCGGTTGCGGGAATATTTCGACGATCCGCTGCTCGTGCGGGTTGGCCAAAAAATGGAGTTGACGGTTCGCGCGGAAACGCTGCGGCCGGAAATCATCGACGTTCTCACGCGAATTGAAGTTGCCCTGGCTACCAAGCCGGCCTTCGACCCCAAAGTCGCGATTCGTGAATTCCGGCTGCTTGTGTCAGACTATTCGCTTCACACCATCATTCCACCGGTGCTTGAGCTCACTGCCCCCTTTTGCGACCACATCGGCTTCCATTTCTTGCGGCAGACCGAAAAGCCCAATGTCACGCTCGAGCGTGGCGAGGCCGATCTCTTGATCGCACCGCGTGTCGTCTGCTCACCTGATCACCCCTCGATCAAATTGTTTGAAGACGATTACTGCTGCGTGGCATGGCGCCGGGGGAAATATGGCAAAGGACCGCTCACACGGAAGGCCTTCGCCGCGGCGGGCCACGTGCGATATCTTTCTTCGACAACTGCGGGCGCTCTCGATTCCGTTCTTCTGGAGCAACTGGGGATCACACGACGCACAGAAGTTTCGACGTTCGCCTTCTCCTCAGTACCGCAGCTTGTGGTCGGAACCGATCGGATCGCGATCGTTCACCGCCGTACCGCGCAACTTGCGGCCGGCCACCTCCCTATCGCCATACTGGAACTTCCATTTCGAATGGAGCGCTTTGAACAGCAGATGCAATGGCATCACTATCGCAGCCGTGACCCAGGCATCATTTGGGTGCGGGAGGTCTTCCAAAAAGCCGCCGCCAAAATGCAAGGGAACTAACCGGAAGGAGCAACCAGCTTCGCCTCGCTCTTTACAAAACGATACGTATCGTTATTTAATACTCGAGGGAGGTAGGAATGCACTTGACCGTCCATTGGTTTGTCGAGCCCGCGATCTCGATGCTGGCGCGCATCGGTGCGGCAACGGCCCCAGTGCGCCTTTCGGTCGATGGCATTGCGACAAGATCCTCCGACGAGCAGTTCGAGGCACTCATGAGCGGCACGGCAGATGCAGCCGTCACAGCCATGGATAACGTCATGGACTGGAACCTGCGGCTTGACGCCGGGGACTTGCGCATCGTTGCGCAGGTGGAGCGGACAACTCACCTTTCTCTCATCGCCACCGCTGCTACAACCGACATCCATGGCTTGAACGGCAAGACGCTTCTTGTCGATGCGCCCGCCAACGGGTTCGTTGTGGCCGCCAGGGCCTTGCTGGATGAATTTGGACTAAACAGCGGATCGTACGCGCTCAAACCTGCCGGAGGCGTGCGCGAACGCTACGAGACGTTGCTGGCAGGAGGCGGTGACGCCACCCTGCTCGGCCCGCCATTCGACGGCATGGCCGTTGCACAGGGCGCGCGGGTATTGGCTCGCGTCAACGACCGTTATCCTGCATTTCCCGGCCAGGGACTTGTTGTGCGCCGGAGCTCATACGACCGCGTTCGCGCGCGTATGGTAGCGTGGCTGACCGCGATGGAATATGCGCGCGCGCAGGCGCAAGCCAATAATAGCGTCGCCGTTTCGCATCTCGCCGGAGCCGGCATTTCCCATCCCGTTGCGGAAACCATGGTCGACCTAGTCCCGGGCACGCTCGTGGCCGACCGGAAGGGAATTGCGCTCCTCATTGTCCAACGCCAACTTGCGGGTCTGCGCGGGGGCAACGTCGCCTACTCGGACATCGTCGATTCCGATCTTCTCGCCTCTTCCCGGGAGCCCACCCAATGACGCCCCAAGAATACGGCCTCGCAACGTTCCGCAGCGGCGCCGAACCTCCGCGGGCAGGCCTTGCGATTGGCGAGCGCATTGCGGCGCTGGACGATCTGGTCCGTACTTGTCCCTCCTCCAGCCACGAACGGCTCGCTGGCAAGAGCGTCCTCGATCTCCTTCAAGACTGGAACAGCGCTCTCGAGGCCGCCGACAACCTGCGCGCGGCACTTACCGAAACGGTTGTTCAAGACCACTTCCGGGCATTCTCGGACATTGCGATTTGTCCTCCGGTTGATCTCCCCCGCCAGGTCTTCTGCACGGGCGCCAACTACCGCAAGCATGTCGTCGACCTGACGCTCGATATGGGCGTTGGCCCCGAAGGGCTCGACGCGGCGGGTCTCAGACGCTGGGCCGAGAACATGATGGACGAGAGGGCTGCGACGGGTGAGCCCTATGCATTCACCAAGCCGGTCTCCACCATTGCCGGAGCCTATGACGCGCTGATCCTGCCGCCGTTAGACGAAAAACCCGATTGGGAGCTTGAACTCGGCGTGATCATCGGCCAAGGCGGCCGGAACATTTCGCGTGCCGATGCGATGTCGCACGTTGCGGGCTATGCCATCGTCAACGACGTAACGTCGCGAAGCCTGATAGGCCGCACCGATTACAGGCAGTTAGGAACAGACTGGTTGCGCGCGAAAGGGCAACCCGGTTTCCTTCCCTTCGGTCCGGTGCTCGTGCCAGCACAATTCGTTTCCAATCCGTACGATCTGCATCTGAAACTGAGCCTCAACGGCGACGTCATGCAGGATGAAGATGCGGCGGACATGATCTTCGATATCCGCCGGCAGATCGAATACATCTCACGGTATGCGCGTCTTATGCCGGGCGATCTCATTTGCACGGGATCACCCGCAGGAAACGGCACCCATTACAATCGCTTCTTGAAGCCGGGCGATCTGATGGTTGGCGAAATCACCGGCTTGGGCCGTCAGGCGATCCGATGTGTGGCGACAGGATCGGCACGTCCAGCAAACGGGTAACACGGTTCTGCGCCCGAAACGCCGTGCGTAAGACGCGAAGGAGTTCACATATGAAGGCTGCCCGGCTCAAATCCTATGGCGACGCCAGTCAATTCTCGATCGACGATGTGCCTACACCCGAGCCACAACCCGGCGAAGTCTTAATCAAGATCGAAGCGTCCGCGGTCAACCACTTCGACATCCTGATCCGTCAAGGCTATGTGGCCAAATTCATCCCTTTGGAGCTTCCCGCTGTGTTGGGCGGTGACGCTGCCGGTACGGTCGTTGAGGTCGGCCAGGACGTAACCGGAATCGCAATCGGTGATCGCGTGCTCGCCGACTTCGCTCCGAACGGGCGAGGCTCCCATGCCGAATTTGGAGTGGTTCCGGCCACGGCCGTTGCCAGACTTCCGGCAAATCTCTCGTTCGAGCAAGGCGCCGCTCTGCCGAAGGCCGGTCTCACCGGACGGCAGTCGGTCGATGCTCTCAACGTCAAGGCCGGAAATCGCGTCCTGATCTCCGGCGGCCTCGGCGCAGTCGGTCGCGCGGCAATTCAATATCTCCAGGAGATTTGGGCAAAGCCCGTGGCGGGCGTGCGACCGGAGCGGCTCGAGGAGGCACGCCGACTAGCGGGCGAGGCTCTCGACATCACCCAGCCGCCGGGCAACGCCACGTTCGACTACGCCATCAGTGCCGCAACGCCAGTTGCGAATAACCTCATCCGGCACGTGCGGGACGGCGGCTACGTTGCCAGTATCGTTCCCGTACCCGATGGCACGAATGTCGCCAATCGCGTGACCATCCACCAACTCTATCACCGCACTGACCCGGGCACGCTCGCGGCGGTGGCGGATGTGGCATCGCGCGGTGTGTTGACCATCCCGATCGCCAAGATCTTCTCACTAAGTGAGATCGGTGCGGCCCAGAATGCGGTCGCTGCCGGAATTCAGGGCAAGGTCGTGCTGAAACATTGAGTGCTTGCGGAGCGGCCCGACACAAGGCCGCAGCGCTTGGGTCTCTCCCAAGACTTAGCCGTGCTCTCGGTCGAGAGCACGGCATTTTTCTGATCGCGATACATTGCCGGCCACGCGGACGCCTTTAGCGCACCGGCCAGATTTCGTTCCGTAGACGGGCGTAACGAGACTGCGAGAAGACGCAACCTGCAAATGCGATCAATGCCACAGGCGTGAGCACCAGCAACAGCGAGTATCGGATCGCGTCGTCACTGCCGAAGACGAAATCGGTCACAAGGGCGATAGCGGTCGGCGCGACGCCCAGCCCCAATAGACCTGAAAGCATGAAGTAGACTGCCTGAACCTGCCCCCTGAGCTGGTTCGGAGTTACGTCTTGAAAGGTCGGCGGCCCCGCAACCAGGCCCAATCCGCTGCCAAAGAGCACGATCCCCTCGCCGGCGAGAGCGAGCGGAAGCTTTGGAGCCAGGCACAGGCAGATAACTCCCGCCAGCATGATTGGCCAGGAGATCAGCGGTATGCGAAAGCGCGTACCTCCATTCGCAACCAGCCAATCTCCAAGCGCTCCGCTCAAGAGTGAACCTGCGGTACCGCAAAAGATCCCGATGGGACCGAGGAGCAAACCGACTTCCGCCGGACCAAGGCTAAATTGCCGCGCGAAGAATGTCGGCCCCCAGGAGGCAAACGTTAAGCCGACAAAGGCGTTCAAGGTGAAGACGAGGTAGAGCGCAGAATAGACCGCGGCATGCCGACGAAGGTAGTCGCCAAGGCGCATGATCCCATCGCTCGAGGCCGGGTGCGCGACTTCCTTGCGGGACGTCTCTCTAACGGTCAGCAACAGAAGGGCGACAGCAAGACCCGGTGCAGCCGCAACAAAGAAGGCGACTTTCCAGGTCGGAACCACACCCAGCATCGGCAGAGC
This sequence comes from Bradyrhizobium sp. ma5, assembly GCF_042258955.1. Lineage (NCBI taxonomy): Bacteria > Pseudomonadati > Pseudomonadota > Alphaproteobacteria > Hyphomicrobiales > Nitrobacteraceae > Bradyrhizobium > Bradyrhizobium sp. ma5. The sequence continues at coordinate 2,332,866 of NZ_CP170156.1, read as the reverse complement.
CATCGTCGCGGTGGCCGTCAGCCCCTTGAGGATGAGGCCTCCAATGAGCAGAGACGCGCCACCGCCAAGATAGTTGGAAAGGTTGTACACGCTCATCGCCCGGCCGCGTTGTTCCCGGCGGAAATAATCGGCAATCAAGGAAAAAGCTGCCGGACCAAGGCACGCCTCACCAATGCCGACACCCAGCCGAGCCACGAACATCTGCCAGAAGGTTTCCGCCAATCCACACCCGGCGGTGAATGCGCTCCACACGAGAACACCGACGATAATGACATTGCGTCGATTGGTTCGATCGATCAAACGGCCGAACGGAAGCCCCGCCGCAACATAGAAAAGTGCAAACGCGAGACCCTGAAGGAGGCTGACCTGCGTATCGCTGATCTTCAGGTACGTCCGGACAGGTCCAATCAGCAGGGCGAGCAGGTAGCGATCGAGATAGGAGGTTATGCCGGCCAGCAGTAGCACGAGAACGACATACCAAGCATAGGCCGCGTTGGGGTAGACTGCGGACGTCGAGCTGGCATTCTTCATTGTGCGGCTCTGAGATCGGTCTTGCTGTTTGCAACCTCACTGCCGATATGCGGACATCCGTGCTGCATTCTCGTTCCCCCGCGTCGAAATGTTCGGTCGCATCCGGCCAGACTGGCCGCCAATCTCTTCCGCTTGTGGCACTGAGTTCGATGGCGGCGCTATTGAGCACCGTTATTTACGTCGGTGAATACTCGAAATCCCGATAGGGGTCTGTCCCTATCTAGAGGGACAACGCCGAAGCGCAGGGAGCGTCGCCAGGACTGGTCCGCAGCGACACTGGCCAGATCAAGAAGCACTCACGCGTGGAGCGACTGCTTCAACCGCGGATCGCGCACGACGAAGTCAAGGAAGCTGCGCACCTTGGCTGTGAGGTATTTGCGCGTCGGATAGACCGCGAGCAGCCGTCCCGCAAAAAAAAGCCTGTCGGGGAACACACATTCCAGCCGCCCCGCGGCGAGATCGTCGGAAATCATCCAGGTCGGCAGAAAGGCGAAGCCCATGCCTTCGAGGCAGGCATGGTACATGAGCGTTTCGTTGCTGCTCAGCAGGACGGGCGTGAATTTGATCGTTCGACGTCCCTTCTCGGTCTCGTGCGCCACCACCCCGTCGCCATGCACAAGGCTGTAGGCAACCAGCGGGGCGCCCTGCAGTTCGTCAAGGGAGGTGGGAAGTCCGCGGTTGTCGAGAAACTTGCGCGAGGCAACCAGATAAAACGGCGCTTCGGCGATCGTCCGGGCGATGAGACCAGGATCGGGAGAGGCTGTCACGCGAAGCGCGAGATCAAAGCCATCCTCGACGAGATTGACCAGCCGGCCGCTCAGATCGACCTCCAGCGTCACGTCTGGATAACGCGCGCGATAGTCGGCCAGCAGGCTGGCAAACAGCGGGCCTGCCATCCACACCGGCGCCGTCAGACGTAACTGTCCCTTCGGAGCGACCGCCGTCTGACTGATACCTGCCTCCAGTTCGTCCAGGCCCTCCAGCATCCGCCGAGCCTGCTCGAAGTAGAGTGCGCCGTTCTCGGTCAAGCTGACATGCCGGCTTGTACGGTTGAGCAGCCGCACCGAGAGGCGCTCCTCTAGCTGCATGACATGCTTGCTTGCCATAGCAGGTGACACGCCGAGACGCTCGGCCGCCGCTGTGAAGCTCTTGAGCTCCGCGACAGCGCAGAACACCCGGACGGTCATCAGCGTATCCATCGGATTCCTCACAAATCCCGCTCGGCGGGGGTCCAACGATCATCAACTAGCAGGAAAAGATGTTTCAATAAAATCGCAGATGATCAATAGACGAGAAAAGCTCAGAACATCAGCTTTCAACCAGCTGGAGCGAAAGCCGATGATTGACTTCGAAACCTGGTCCCCGCGCGTGCTTGCCGCGGTGAGGATCATCACGGCTTTATTGTTCATCGAGCATGGGTTGATGAAGCTTCTTGCCTTTCCGGCCGCAATTCCGGGCGTACCGACGCCGCTGCCGAGCATCCTGCTCGTCGCGGCGGTCATTGAGCTCCTGGGCGGCGCGCTCATCGTTCTCGGACTGTTCACTCGTGCCGCGGCATTCATCTGCTCCGGCGAGATGGCGGTCGCCTACTTCATGTTCCACGCGCCTCAGGGTTTCTGGCCCGCAGTCAACCAGGGTGAACCGGCGATCCTATTCTGCCTTGTCTTCCTCTATCTCGCATTCGCAGGTGCCGGTGCTTGGAGCATCGACGACCTCCGATCGACGTCCCGGAGCAACCTTGCGAGGGCCTGACGTGACCATTCGACTTCCCACCTACTACCTCTCGCACGGCGGTGGTCCCTGGCCATACATGGAAGACGGCATGCGCCGCCGCTTCGACAAGCTCGAGGCGTCACTTCAGTCCATTCGGCGCGAATGGAGCGACGCCGTGCGGGCCGTCCTGGTGATCTCGGGACACTGGGAGACGGCGGATTTCGTCGTCTCATCCGGAGCCTCTCCCGGAATGGTGTTCGATTATTACGGCTTCCCCGAACACCTCTATCACATCAAGTATGACGCGCCCGGTTCACCCGAGCTTGCCATGCGGGTGCACGCCATGCTGCACGCCGGAGGTTTCGCGTGCGAAAGCGATGCGGAGCGCGGCTACGACCATGGCACGTTCAGCCTGATGAAGCCGGTCTACCCGAACGGCGAAATGCCGATCGTACAGCTCTCGGTCAAGCAAGACTTCGATCCACATGCGCACCTTTCGGTCGGACGGCTGCTGGCACCACTGCGTGACGAAGGCGTCGTCATCATCGGCAGCGGCTCCAGCTTTCACAATCTCGGACTGAGAGGGCCCGCTGCGATCGAGCCATCTCGTGTTTTCGACGATTGGCTGCAAGAGAGCTTGCTTCGGACATCGGCGACCGAACGGCATCAGCGAGTCGCCATGTGGACGCTTGCACCGAACGCGCGCCTCGCACACCCGCGCGAGGATCATCTGATCCCGCTGATGGTTGCGCTCGGTGCGGCCGAAGAGGAGCCTGCAACCCTCATCTATCACCAGCCGGATTTTCTGGGCAGCTGGGCTCTTTCGAGCTTTCGCTTCGGCCAGCCGGCGCTTGCGACAACACAATCGGCGTAAACCACAACAATCCCAGGGGACATTAATGACGACCACGGCTGCCGCATCCGGCCCGGTGCCCGGCGCACTGCTCAAGATCGGGCTTTGGGCCGCGCAAATCATCGTTTTTGTGCTCTTCATCTTGTTCGGAAGCATGAAGCTGTTCATGCCTGTCGACAAGCTGGCGGCGATGTGGGTCTGGCCGGGTCAAGTTCCGATCTGGTTCCTGCATCTGACTGGCATCCTGGATGTAGCCGGCGGCATCGGAGTGCTGCTGCCGGCGACGATGCGGATCCAGCCTCGCCTCACGGTATATGCCGCGCTTGGATGTACGTTGCTGCAAATCGTGGCAATTATCTTCCATTTCTCCCGCGGCGAAGCCGCGGCTGTGCCACTCAACATCGTCCTTCTTGCCCTGTCGGTGTTCATTTTGCGGGAGCGTAGCAAATACGCTCCGATTGCGCCCCGGCAATAAGGACCTTTGAGACAAGCACGCGGACCTCGTCGCGCCTTAGCGCAACGCGGCGTCAGTCGAGGCAGTTGCTTTCGGTTCGGCTGCGATGTTGCCGAACGAACGCCAAAGGGCATTCATGTCGATCGCGATCGATCTCGGATCCCCGACTGATGCGACATACCTGTCGGGACGTACCAGCATGAGCTGCCCACGATAGGCTGTGAAGATCTGTCGCGTCTCCTCATCAGCGATCTGTGCGACCTCAATGCCCGCTTTCGCGCGCGCCTCGCTGTCAAATCTGACCGCGATCGCGCGCCAACGCTGTTGCGCCATTGGATGGATCAATAGCTTCCGCAGCCATTCAACGTCGACGTCAAAGCCCAAAAGCACGAATTCACTTCCCGCAATATCATCGATCGAACGCGTCCCGCCGTCACTTGCCGTCAAGTTGAGGCGAGGAAGGATTCGACCCACGAGCCCGGTCTTGCTCTTGCCGTGCCGAACCAGGAAACCCGCCTCCAACCACGGTTTCGGCATGTATCGCATGCTCGAAAAGAACCGCCTGACCGTCGGGATCCAGTTCAGCGCCGAAAAGACGATGTCTCGGAGGAGAGCCAGCGGTCTGCTGCGAATGTTCGCGAGCCTGCCGATCGTGACTGAATAGCGAATGATCGCTTCGACTTGGGGGCGGCGCTCCGATTCATATGTTTCAAGGAGGCGTTCACCCGCTCTCCCTGACAGCACGGCTGCGATCTTCCAACAAATGTTGTTGGCATCCCGCGCCCCCGTGTTCATCGCCTGGGCCCCAAAGGGCGGCATCACATCGGCAGCATCTCCCAGGAGAAATATCCGCCCGTGTTGCAGAGGTCGTGCAACCCGCTCTGAAAATCCGTAGACAACCGACCGGATGATCTTCGCCTCGACCCCCTTGTATGGCGAGTGATGATCCAGCAAATGGCGGATACACTCGGGAGTCACGATGGCCTCCGGATCGTCGTCCGGGGCAAGCATGAACTCGAGGCGACGACCACCGTAGGGCGACGGTATGCTGTTCAGCGGGCGGACTGGATTGCAGAAGAAGCGCGAATAGGGTGATTGATCTGGAAATTCAGCGAGATCGATGACCAGGTGCGGCTGATCGATGCGCGTTCCCTCAAACGGGATGCCAAGTTGTGAACGGATGAAGCTTTTTGCTCCATCGCATGCCAGAACATATCGGCCTGTGATAGTTCGCGCTGTCCCGTCCGCCGTTCGCACATTCAGCCCTACTCCGTCCTGTCCCATCGACAGGCCGGAAACCGTCGTGCGGTACTGAACGTCAACGCAGGCAAACCGCTGGACGTGCGAAAGCAGGAACTTCTCGAAAACGGGTTGCACAACGCCGGTGCGTGTGCCGAAGCCGTTTGCCGTCAAGAAGGGATGGACCTTGACGATGGGTCGGCCCCGCCTTGAGTAGAAATAGATACCGAACGGCGCGGCTAGATCGTCGCGCATCTCGAAAAGGATGCCCAAATTATCCAGCAGGCGCATGTATTCATCGTCCACCACCAATGCACGCGGCAAATCCGAGGTGACGTCATTGCGCTCGACGAGAATCGTCTTGACTGCGCGGCGGCGATCAGGGTGAGACTCCGTATTGCCTCATGGAGGAATGTTCCCGAAGGCGCGATTGTTGCCTCATTTATTTTGCTCCCCAGAGGACGGACGGTCGGTACGGGGGAGGCCGGTCGTGGAGCTGGTCGGGGTTGCGCAACGACCGGCCTCCCCCGTACCGGAGGGCGGGCGCGGTCACCGTACGACCTGTGTCGCGTCGATCTGCGCCGCATGATCCGCCGATCCAAACAGCAGCGCGCTTGCCTGCTCGCTGCGCCAGGATTTGAGGCGGCGCTGAAGCGTTCGCAGCAGCTTGTCCGGGTACGCGCCCGGATATTTCGCCTGTAACCTCGTCAGGAGCTCGGCGCCGGTTCGCCACGGCTCGGCCTTGAACCACTCCTGCAGCTGTGGGGTCGCCTGAACGAGCGGATCAGGGCGACGGCGACCTCGCTTCACTTTGAGGATCGGCCGGTCCGTCGGTCGAGAGCGGCCCTCTTTCCACGCCGTTCGCAAGCTGGCGAGGAACAGGTCGATCGGCGGTGCCGCAGCAGCAATCGAACCACCCGCCGGCTTCACATCGGCGAGGTCGGCCAGACGTTGCTGCGCGGCCCGGATGTCGCGCAGCAACGCGACCGGGTCCAAGTTGGCGCAGATTTCCTGCAGTCGGTCCCGAACCGCATCGGGGGTGCGTCGGTCGGTTGCCAGCCTTTGATGCGGTGTCGCTGGTGCGCTGTAAGATTTACGCACGCGTGCGCCATCGCGCTGTTTTCCGATCAGCTTGAACGACGGCTGGAAGAAGTTCACGAACAGGCGCACTGAGCGATAGAGTTCTGCGAGCAACGCAGCCGCCTCGAGCCCCTCAAACCGCCGATAACCGACCATCCGTCGGACCACGGCTCCGTTCTTCTGTTCGACAAACGCCTGGTCGTTCTTGCGGTAAGGCCGGCAACGGGTGAAGACAATGTTCGCCTGCTCGCAATACGCTTTCAGCGTCTCGTTTATGAACACGGAATCATTATCGGTATCGATGCCCTGGAGCAAAAACGGCAGCTGTCGCCGAAGTTCTGTCAACACGGTGCTCAGGAGCGTTTGCTCGCGCACCAGCAGCGGCGCACACTCCGTCCAACCGGTGGCAATATCCGTAAGCACCAGCGTCTGGATAAAACTGCCGCGCGCCGAGGGTCCGCTGTGGGCAACCAAATCGGCTTCGACAAAGCCCGGCGCCGGATCATCCCAGTCGGCCGACGTCCGTACCGGGATGCTCCGTCGCAACGTGCTTGCCACCGGCCGACAGCGCTGGCGCCCGTCCTCCTGTCGGATCTTGCCCAGCGCCCGGTCGATCGTGGACGCGCTCATCGTCAACAGTTTCGCGCGGATTTCAGGCGCCAGGCCCATGTGGCCGTTCCGTTCCATCGACTCGATCAGGAGCGGCAGCAGCGCTTTCAGTCTCTTGCCGCAAATCCGGTCCGAGGCCTCCCAAAGAACTACCAGCGCATTTCGTTCAGCTTCCTCGTAAATCCGGCGACGGGTGCGCCGAACCGAGGATTGCCCGATATCGCCTCGGAGCAGGCGCATCGCATGCTTTCGATGGAAGCCCGTCACAACCACAAACTCGTCGAGAATTCGCACCTTCTCCGCGCGGCTCGCCTCCCTGTAGCGCTGCCCCACAGCGGCCGTCAGTTCTCTTCGAGTCGCCATGCTCAGTTGCCTCATTATCGCCCCCGCAGTCCCATTCCACTGGGGAGCAAATTACGTGAGGCAACGGCCCAGCATTCAGGAACATTTCAGGCGGCGCAATGCGCGCTCTCATCCTGATCGTCGCGCTATAGTCTTGACACCCAAAAAGCCCAGCATGTTGGCTGCCGTCAGCCCGATAGGCCCGGCTCCGACGATTACGACGTCGGCCTCGACCCAGCTACGCCCCTGCGGCCCGCGAACCGGCTTCATCGTGTTACGGAACTGTTCAAGGGTCTTCTGGCCGGCCGCCCCGATGGAGGTTTGCACTACCGTCATGGTATTTTGCCTGCGCCGCTACGAATGGCGAGCGCCGTCAACGACGATACGAAGACGCGTGCTCGCCCGCAAAATGCCCAACGCAGGCCAAGATTGCGGTAGAGATGTCTCCGGCCCGATGACCCGGCGCAACGGCGTCGATCTTGTTGCCGCTTCGACTACAGCGTCGCCCGTGAACAAGTCTCTAAGCGATTGAGCGGGATTCTGTTTTTAGGGTTTGGGAGCGTTTGAGATTTGCAGGGATTTGAAGCTTGAGCGCCGCAAACCTTGCAAATTCGTTTTGTGGATTCCCCTTCGCTGTGAACCGTGCTTGTGTGGCGCATCGAGGGGACGATGCGGCCGAAGAAGCACAAGACGACGGGATCGAACGATCTATTCCGGGCACGGCTGGACCAGATCATCAACATGAAGCGCGAGCTGGTTTTGCTCGCCGGCAAGATCGATTGGGACTGGATCGACGGGGAGATAGCCCCGCTCTACAGCGAGAACGGCAGGCCGGGGATCGAGACCCGCTTCATGATCGGGCTGTTGTTGCTCAAGCACATTTACGGGCTGTCCGATGAGGGCGTGTGCGAGCGCTGGGTCCACGACCCGTACTTCCAGTTCTTCGCTGGCGAAGAGTTTTTCCAGCACGTTTTCCCGCACGAGCGCTCAGACCTGAGCCATTGGCGCAAACCGCTCGGCGACAAGCTGGAGCGGTTGTTGGCCGAGAGCCTTCGGGTGGCGCACGCGGCCGGTGCGTTACGCAGCCAGGACCTCAAGCGGGTCACGGTCGACACGACCGTGCAGCCGAAGGCGATCAGCTTCCCGACCGACGCCAAACTGCTGCATGCGGCGATCCGCGGGTTGAACCGCCTGGCGAGGAAGCACGGGGTCAGACTGCGGCAATCCTATGCTCGCGTGGCCAAAAGCGCAGCGATAATGGCGGGCCGTTACGCGCATGCCAAACAGTTCAACCGGCATCAGCGGCAGCTGCGCATCCTGCGCAGCCGGCTGGGCCGGATCATCCGCGACATCCGCCGCAAGACCGAGGGCCAGCCCGCACTGGAGGAGGCATTCGCCCTCCCGCTTGGCCGGGCCAGGCAGATTCGCTCGCAGCAGCAGCGCCAGCGCGGCTTCAAGCTTTATTCCTTCCACACCCCGGAGGTGGAGTGCATCGGCAAGGGCAAGGCCAGCGCACCTTACGAGTTCGGCGTGAAGGCCTCCATCGTCACCAACAATCGCCGGGCCCCCGGTGGCCTGTTCGTGCTGCACGCCAGGTCGCTGCCCGACAACCCGTACGACGGTCACACCTTGCGGGACGTCCTTGACCGCACCGAGACACTCACCGGCTGTGCGATCGAGCGGGTCTATGTTGACAAGGGATACCGCGGTCACGACGCGCAAAATCCCCGTCGCGTCTTCATCTCTGGCCAGAAGCGCGGCGTCTTTGGTGTCATCAAGCGCGAGCTGCGCCGCCGCTCCGCCATCGAGCCCATCATCGGACACCTGAAGACCGAAGGCCACCTCGGCCGCTGCTATCTCAAAGGCCGCGCCGGAGACGCCGCCAACGTTCTCCTCTCAGCCGTCGGCCACAACCTCCGCCGTGTCCTGGCCTGGCTCAGAGAACTTTTGTGCCTGTTCCTGGTCCCACTCCGGCGGACACTCAACTCTCCAGCTCAGCTCAATCCGGCTTCTTAACGGCCGACTACAGCATGATCCCGACCGGATAGGAATTGAGTGGCCACTGCTCCGGGCGAGACGCTCAAGACCCTGATCAAAGGGGGGTGCCGATGCGGCTGCTCCCGCATGTGACAACCATGATCATGCCGGTGAGATCGCCTTCCCAACATCACCCGTCACAACCTCGCGCCTTCGCTGGTGCAAGACGCCTACCTGCCGAGCAGCAGCTTTCTGGCTTCCTTCGGGGAAGCCGGCCTTGATCCTTGTCTTGTTACGACCCGGGCCGCCTCCTCGACCAGTTCGGCGTTGCTCGAGGCAAGCTTCCCCTTGGCGATATAGAGATTGTCTTCGAGGCCGACCCGCACGTGGCCGCCGAGTTCGCACGCGGCGGCTGCGATCTTGAATTGGTCGTACGCAATGCCAAAGGCGCTCCAGAGCGAGCCAGGCGGAAGCATGTCGCGCATCAGCTGCAGCACATCCCTTTGAGCGGGAGCGCCCCAGGAGACCCCAAGACAGAACTGGAAGAAGGCGGGCGCCCTCAGCACGCCCGCTTCTATCAGATGTTTGGCCAGCCGGATGTGCCCGAGATCGAATACTTCGATCTCCGGCTTGATCCCGGCGTCCGATATCGTTCGCCCCATGAACTCGAGATCGCCCACGAGGTTGACCATTGCAATTCGACCGAAATTAAGCGTGGCGGCATCCAAGCTGCAGATCTCCGGTTTGAGCTTGAGGATGTGGTCGAGTCGCTGCTGCGGCGTCATGGGGGGATTCACCCCGGGGGCCGGCTGAAGCAGCAAGCCATCGGCAGCGTACAGAGAACCCGGCCCACTGGTCAGGTTGATGACCACGTCGGTCGACGATGCCCTGAGACGCTCCACGACCTCTGCATAGAGTGCCAATTCTACCGACGGCGCTCCCGTCGCTGGATCGCGGACATGAATGTGCACCACCGCGGCGCCCGCCTTTGCGGCCTCAATCCCCTGATCCGCAATTTGCTTTGGCGTTACGGGGACAGCAGGACTCTTGCCGACGGTATCTCCCGCACCCGTTAGCGCGCAGGTGATGATGGTGGGGTTGGACATCGCTTTTATCGCCCCCTATTCGTGCTCCGCATCGATCAGCACGAACGCAACCCTGCAGATTTTCTCGGACCGATTCGACCAAGCGTGGTTGGTGCCACGCTGAATTAAGATATCGCCCGGCCGCATCAGCGTCTCGCCTTCGTCCAGCAGGGCCCAGATCTCACCTTCCAGCACAATCGCGTAATCCAGCGTGTGCGTTTTGTGGAAGAAGAAGTGCCGCGCCTTCGTGTCGAATGCTTCGGGGCTGCCGATCCCATGCCTGAACTTTTCAAGCTCCTCACGGGAATAGAGGTGATCCGGCGGGAATTCAGCAATGCGCAGCACATTGCCGCCTGAGGGTGGCTCTATCGCCAGCTTTCGATCCGCAGGAGCCGTCTCCTCCTGCTGCACGATATCAGCCGGGGTTCGGTCTGCCACCCAAACAACGGTTCCCGCCAATCCGGGGGTGCCCGGCACCACATGGACATTGGGTGCCGCATCATCCGAGACAATGAGCGAACGGCCGTCAGCCCGGTGCCCGGTCACAATGCGGCGAACTGGTGTTGCCATGATCGATTCTCACCTGTATCCGAAATGGCGGGTAAAGTGGATTGTCGTGTGAAACCAGCCGAATTTGCTCACCAGAACTTTTTGCGTTTCTCGGGCCACCAGCGTTTTTCCTCCGGCGGACCTATCCTGTTCCGGAGCGTGCCGATCCGCGAGACTTCCAGTTCGAGGACGTCACCGACCTCGAGTTTTCGGTCGATCTCGAGGCCGGATCCGTTGCCGACGGTACCGGAAGCAATCAGATCACCAGGCTGCACGTATTCCGAGATCGACATGTAGGCCAGCAACTCAGCCGGACTCCAAACCGTCTCGGCGCTGTTCCCCCTCGAGCATTCCTTGCCGTTGATGCGGACTGTCATATCGAGGTCATCAAGGCGACCGATCTCGTCCATTGTCACGATCCACGGACCGATGCCGAAGGCGAAGTCCTTGCCCTTTCCCGGCCCCATTCCGATCTTGATCTCGAGTTTCTGAACGTCGCGGGCGCTCCAATCATTGAAGATTGTCACGCCAAAAAGCGCCTGCTGCGCCTCGTCGGGCGTCACATTGTGGCAGACGCGCCCAACGATATAGCCGAGCTCCAACTCGTAATCGAAGTAATCAGTATAGAACGGCTTCGGTACTTCGGCCTCGTGGCCGACGGCGGTGAACGGCGTGCCCTTGAAGTAGCCAGGAATTTCCAGCAACGCCTCGGTCGGCTCCGCTCCGACACGCTCGTGGAATTGCTTGATATGCTTCACGAAAGTGAGGCCGTCTCTGATGAGAGGCGGATCAACCGCACTCAGCCAGTTCACGCTGGATATGGGTGTCGCAGCATCGTCGCCGCGCGACGCAACCGCCTCATGCGCCGTTTCCAGGAAGATCTCGCCGAGAGCAATGCCAGCGGACATGCTTGCAGGAAAGATCGCTGACGAAAACCGCTGCGCAGCTTCTCGGGTGGCACCTTTGGCTTGGCGCCGCAGGAGTTCCGCAGTCGCGAGATCGACAACCCTGTTCTTTGCCGTCTCCACGGCCACGAGCCGATTTACCGCACCGAAGGGAGTATCGACCGAGATACGTCCGAGCTTCATGTGTATCCTCTCTGATTTTTTATACGATACGTTTCGTATCGTTTATTGGCACGTTTGTCAAGAAGCATCATCGCTCGGATGCTCTGGAATGGGGACGCGAGCCGGTTTGTCGAAAGACGTGATGCTATGCTACGGAAACGGACAGGTTCGATTCTCGTTTGAAATGCTCAGCACTGGCCATGGCATCAACCGTTCAAGCAAGACGCACGTCCAAGGCCGCCGTCGTGTGGATTCCAATGATCGCGCGCAGTTATTCCAATCTGATGCCGCGCAGCGTTCCAATCTGATCGCGCGCATGTGAGGGCCCCGATCGTTAAGGCAATTGGCACTATCGTTAGCCCGTGGTCAAGCGGCTGTCGAAGAGATCGCTTTTACGGAGCGAAGCTGACCGGGCGCGCACCCGCAACAGTGCCGTAGTGGCCGGTCAGCTTCGCGGGCAGCCGTCTCGGTCTTCATCGGCCGATCACGTAATCAAGGCCGAGGGGCCGGCGGGCGACGCATGGAGTCACCGTTCAGTTCGAGCCTGTGAGCGTTGTGAAGCAGGCGATCCAGGATGGCGTCGGCGATGGTGGGATCGCCGAACACGGCAGAGTACCCCTATTTTGGAACGGGTCGTATCTCACATCACGATCACCGACCCGCATCATTTTTTGTTCGGGCACCGGCTTGAGGTGCTGAAGGAGCGGTCGGGGCGCGGTCCCGCCTACGTCGTTGTCGCGCTGCCGGACGGACGGCGGCGGGGGGGGGCGGATCGCGTCAACGGACCTTGCCGAGACGTCGATCGCTTCCCGCCCGAACGCGGCCGATCTGCCGCGCATCAGTGTACGTACGCTGATCCCATTGATGCAACATTTGAGGGCGAGTCTGAGCCTTCTCGACGAGAAGGTGATTCGCGATGACCCACCGACCACTCCCAGGTCGCGTTGCGTATCGACCCCTGCCAACGTTGGCAAATCCACCCGGCCGTCCGACGGCCGACATTCCGCGCCTGTGGCCGAATCTGTCGACCGCGACGCAAACCCAGATTGCTCAAACGATCGCCGCGCTGATGCGGCACGCCCGGAAGGGGACTGGGTCGTGCTGATCAGTTCGACCGTCGCTGACGAGCGGCTCACGACCGCACACCGGGCCAAGTTGGCCTAGTCTACGTGCGGGCAGTCATCCGTGAACCTGGTGCGCCAGCATCAGGAGAGCACGGAGCTGCAGTACCGCCTCGTCGATCGCGCCATCGGTCTGGGCTGGCCGCCTGAGCGCGTCCAGGTGATTGACGAGGATCTGGGCAAATCCGATGCTGGCGGCGTGGATCGTCATGGTTTCCAGAAGCTCATTGCCGAGATCGGCCTTGGCAACGCCGGTCGGGTGGTGAGCCTCGACGCTTCTCGCCTGGCCCGCAATAACCGGGACTGGCATCAGCTTCTCGAACTGTGCTCGGTGTTCGGCGTGGTCATTGCGGATGGCGAACGGCTTTACGATCCACGCGCCTATCACGACCGCCTGCTGTTGGGCTTGTCTGACATCATGAGTGAGGCGCGGAGTTGCATCAGCTTCGGATGCGCCTGCACCAAGGCGAACGCCAAAAGGCGGCGCGGGGCGAACTGCGGCTGCCGCTGCCAGGCGGGCTCGCCTATGATCGAGCGGGCACAATTGTTCTCAATCCCGATGAGGAGGTGCAGGCCCGTCTTCATCTCGTGTTTGCCAAATTCCGGGAACTGCAAAGCGCTCGCCGTGTGATGCGGTACCTGGACCGGAACGGATTGTCCTTGCCGGTTCGACCGCTGCTTGACCATCTCCACACGAGATCGTCTGGCGTGCGCCAGATAGTGCACGCGTTCTTAATATCCTCCAGAATCCGGCCTATGCTGGGGCGTATGTTTATGGCCGCCGGCAAAAGGATCCGAGCCGATGCCGGCCGGGATCGCTGACGGGAACGGTCAAGGTAGCGATCGGCGATTGGGCGGTTTGCCTCCACGCCGCTCACCCAGGCTATATCAGCTGGGAGGAGTTCATGGCCAACCAGGGGCGACTGGCAGATAACGTCTGCCGCTATGAGGCAGGACATTCTGGCGTACCGCGCAAGGGGGCAGCCCTGTTACAGGGAATTGCTGCATGTTTCGCGGGATAGTGAGCACGGATTTCAGGGGATCGTGAGCAGAGATTTCAGACGATCGTGAGCACGGATTTCGCGGGATCGTGAGCAACTTTTCAACGGCTCAGCCCGCTTCGGTCGACAACTCAACCGGCTTAGGAACTGCCTCGTCAGTGAACGAGGAAGGCCGATGCCCACCCAGAGATTGTCGATGCGCCGGATCAAAGAGGTTCTCCGCTTAAAACATGTTCAAGGCTTGCCGGAGCGAGCCATCGCGCGCACCCTGGGCATCAGCAACGGTGCCGCGCAAGGCTATCTGCGCCGAGCCGGGGCTGCCGGGCTGAACTGGCCATTGCCGGCCGGAATGAGCGACGAGGACCTGGAGCTGCTTTTCCCTGCGCCGAGGCCTGCGTCGCAGAGCGCGCAGCGGCCCGTTCCCGACTGGGGCTATGTCGACAAGGAGCTGCGCCGCCGCAACGTGACCCGCCGGCTACTATGGGAGGAGTATCGCTATCGCGGCACCCATCCTGATGGATTCGGCTACACTTGGTTCTGCACGACCTACGAGGCCTGGAAGGGGCGAGCCCGGCCTTCGATGCGGCAGACCCATCTGGGTGGCGAGAAGGTTTTCGTGGATTTCGCCGGGGACACCATCGACGTCATCGATCCCTCAAGTGGGGACAAGCGGGGAAGTGCAGTCGATGAAGCTGTTCGTCGCGGCAATGGGCGCCTCCAACTATACCTACGCCGAGGCCTGCCCAAGCGAGGGGCTCGCCGACTGGATCCGGGTCCACATCAACCCTTTTCGCCTTCCTCGGTGGCGCGCCGACATTCGTGGTTTGCGACAATCTCAAGGCCGCCGTCACCAATGCCGACCGCCACGATCCTGGCCTTAATCGAACCTATGCCGAGATGGCGAGCCACTACGGCACGGCCATTCTCGCAGCCCGGCCACGGCGCCCAAAGGATAAGGCAAAGGTCGAAGTTGCGGTGCAAGTCGCCCAGAGATGGATTCTGGCGCGGCTGCGCAACGAGCGCTTCTTTTCGTTGGCGGAGCTGAACGCAGCCTAAAAATACTCGTCGTCGAACTCAATGCCGGGCAGATTCGCGACTTTGGCGCCAGCCGCGCCGAACTGTTTGCGGAGCTCGACAAGCCCAAGCTCACAAAGCTGCCGGACCAGGCTTACGCTTTCGCGCGCTGGAAGCGATGCCGGGTCGGCCCTGACTATCATATCGAGATCGACGGACACTGGTATTCCGCGCCGTATCGGCTCATCCGTGAGCTCGTCGATGCGCGCAAGGTCCAGTTCTTCGAACAACCGCGGCAGCCGGGTGTAAAGTACAGCGTGGTTGTCCCGGCAGGCTTTGTGACCAAGCGCACAGCCAAGCCAGCTTTTCCCGACGCCGGTCGGCCCGACAATGGCGCAATTCTCATGGTTTTTGATCCAGTCTCCCTTGAGCAGCATGTCGAACAAGCGGCGGTCGAGCCCACGGGGGGCGCGATACGCGCGTCGAGAGCCCAGCCTCAAGGCTCAACCTCACAATCTCGCGCACCTGGCGCATGATACCCCTCCTCGTCGGCATCCAATTCTCCAAGCTGTTCCAGCCGAAGAAATGGCCAACGATCAGGCTTCACACCATCCGAAACTGCGCGCGATCAAATCGGAATGCCGCGCGGACAATGCTCGGAATGCTGCGCGCGATCATTTCGGAACCCTGCGCGCCATCAAATCGGTACGGTGCGCACCATGATCTCGGAATCCGCATGCCGTCGCCGGCGGACACATGAATCCTGAAGATGCATCGGATTCACGACCCAATCGGACGCCCCCGCGACCTCGCATCTAAGCGGTCGATCTTGTCGGCGACGATGAGTCTGTTGCAGTCCACGTCGGTCTCCGGCCTGGTGATTGAAGCAGTCGCCCGCGAGGCCAAGGTTTCAAAGGCGACGATCTATCGCTGGTGGGACAGTAAGCTACCGAGCGGAGCGGCCACTTGTGGCAGTAAGACCAGGCGTTCTTCCACAACCGGATAAGCGCATTGGTTATCGATGCGTTCATGGAATCTCACTTCGGCAACACTCCGATGCCAACTGCAGTTGATCCGCGGACGGCGCCTAAGCGCCATCTTACGTCACTCGTGCAGTATTTCAGCGGTCGGGCAGGAAAACTCGTCATACAAATCTTCTGCGAAGGGCGCGACAACAACCCACTGTTGGCCGAGTTCAACGAACGATTTGCCAAGAACCGGCGGCGTCTGGTTCAGGAGACCTTCCAGCGAGGACAAGTGGAGGGGCTATTCAGGTCCGACATAGACGCCGCATGGACCGTCGAGATGCTGTATTCGCCGATCTATCGTCGTCTGATATTTGGCCAACCATTGGATGAGGAATTCATCCAGTTGCTTGGCGCGGGTGTCGACCTGTTTTCGGCCCCCGCAAAATCAAATATCTCGCGATCGATCCGGAAAAGTAAGTAAAGCCAACATCACTCGCTTGCAGCATTTGTCGCGCGGTCACGGGTTCGGCCGCGCCGAGGCGAGGTGTTACGATAGCAAGAGAGGAAGCCCCCGTGGCCACCGCCCCGTTCTCGCGATCCAGAAGCCTCGCACACGCGAATACGATGCTTTTTCCGCAGCGCTCGATTTCAGCAACTGCTCGGTACTGGCCCGGCCTTGCCGACCGAATAAAGTAACGTTCATGTTTATTGTCGCGACGGAGAGACCGTCGGGAATTGCCAATAATGCCGCATAGACCATACCAAAATCCAGCATCGTGGAGACGGCGCCCCCGTGAACCACATCCTCGGCTTGCAAGAATTGCCGGCCGACAACGAAGGACAATTCGATACGCGGCCCAGCGAGATCGATCTTCTCGAGCTTGGTCTCCAGGGACTCAGCAAGAGAGGTCGACTTGATTGCAGCCGGGAGCCTGGCGCCGGATTGATATTGACGAAAAAGCTGTTGATCGAGGTTCATCGCGTTCTTTCAAAAAGTACCAGCCAACGCCCGGCGGCTCTCGATCCGAGCAACCGCCGCACGGGCCGTCGCCGTCCCATGTCAAAGCCAGCGGCCGCTTTCGTCTTTCTTCAGCCACCGCCGCAGCTTTCGGTCATCATCGGCGCCTTGCGATCAATGCACCGGCGCTGCGTTCGCCGGACGGAGAGGCGGTGGCGGCCCACCCGAGCACGTCGATGGGTTGAGGGCAGGCTGCAAGAATCTGCATCAGCTTGGACTTGGCGCATTGCTGCGTGACATCGGTCTACCCAGCAACTTCTAGCCGGCCTGAAAGTCGGTGGGAGGTCATCATCGCCCTGATCCCCTCGTTCAGGTCACCGCGCAGAGTCTGATGGTGTCGGCGAGAGCCGCTCCAGCCAGCTCTAACAGCAGAACCGACATCAGCCCCCGAGTCGGTTTTGCAGTGCCTGCCGATCGACGACGAGCTCGTCGAGGTTCAGCAGGTCTGGCTGCTGTCCTTGCACCAATTGGTTAACCAGCTCCCGCGTGCCGTCCACCACGTAGACGCCGCAATCATAACCGTTCCGCTGCCGGGCCATGCCGGCTCGCTCCAGGGGGACGCCCAGCCTTGCTGCGAGCAGTGCTGCAGGCTCGTCGTTGTATCCCGAGGCGGAGTCGTAGTGATAGGCAACCGGACTTTCTCGGTTGCGGCGATCAACGAACAGCAGCGACCAATGGCTGCCGCGGAGATGAGGATCCGTACCGGCATCATTCACTGGCATGAACAGGAAGTCGGCTGTATCATTACCATTCTGATTATAGACGATGTGCTGGAAGGCCCTTAGCGCGTCGCTCGCGTCGCCCAAGCGCAGCTGCGTGGCTACGAGGGGATCCACCAACCGCGCCCGGGCGGCGAGATGCGGATTGTTCCCGTGCAACTCCTGCGCCAGGAGTTCGTAATCCCTCGCGATATGTTCGTCACCCAGCCATTCCGTGGTTCCGAGCACCCGTCCGCTGCGGTCGCCGGCAGAGGCACTCGCAGTCGAAGCACCGATCCGGGCATCAGGAACCGAGGACGGGCCAGGGTGATGGATCAGCTGCGCGTCGCGGCTTCCTCGCGGCCCCAATGCGATGGAGTAGGTCTCGCCGTTGATAGAGACCGGCTGGGGAGCCATTCGCGAACTCGGCAACAGCATTTTATTGTCCAATACATCGAGCAGCAAGTCCGGCACCGGCTGCGAGCCATGCTGCCAATCCTCGCCGACGAGATATCCGATATCCTCGAGCTCCTGCGGCATGCCTGATGGAGCGATGAAGAACGGCGGTCTGCCGGCAGGGCTGAGCACCGGCCTTGACTGGGCATCGTCACGCATTTCCAGCGGTGTGGACGGCAGATCAGCGATAGATCCAAGACCGCGGTAAATTTCTGACGACCGAGCTGGTTCGCTCCGGGCCGGCGGCGCATAATGAGCATCATCACGCACATCCTGCGGTGTGAACGGCAAATCAGCGATAGATCCAAGACCGCGGTAGATTTCTGACGACCGAGCAGGCGCGCCTTCCGGACCTGGCCACATACTCGGATCAAAGTCGGACGGTATCTGCGGCGACCAGGTTGATCCAGACCCGGCAGGTTGATCCGACTCCGACGACGGCCCCAACCAAGGGCCGGTCCACCCGACAGGTCCCTGCCCTCCGGCTTGAGCCGCATCGCGCCAAAGCTGTTGCTGATCGTAACTGTCAGTTTGCGACCCGGCAGGCTCCCGCCCACTTGCCCGCTCAGGGGACAACCCGAGCGCCGCGTTCGCCTCGACGACTTGTAGGTATTTCCGAAGCCTGTCGAAACTCACGCTGAACTTCTCTTGTCCAATGGCTTTCCTGAACTCCTGCAAATCGTTCGTCAACTTTTTTTGATTGCTGTTCAGTCGGCTCGCTAAACTCCCCTTGCCCTCTCTTTGGAGCCACTCGCTAAACCTGCGTTGGCGGCTAGCCAGGCGATGCAGAGGTCCTTTCTGTTCCCTGGTTGCCCCGGGTCCAAGATTGCGTAAGGATTGGTTGAATAAACCGTCGATGAGACGGGCGTCGACGGAATGGGGATCTAGGAGACGGCGCCCCATGACGTCAGGCCCGGGTCCGATTGTGGCGAATTCTTTACCCTCAGGCCCGAGCCTGCGGAGATTGAACAGCGCCGACTGGAGGCGGTCATGAGGGTCCCCACCCTCGCTCCTGTACTCCAGAATGTCCTTGGCTAGTGAGTCGGCTTGTGAAGGGTCTTGATACCGAGAAACCAGGGACGACCTATTGTTTCCTCGAAGCCACCGAGCAAGCTCGCTAAGAAAGGCTAGATTTCGATCGATGGTCGCTGGGAGAACGTGGCGCCGCCCGGCCTCGGCGAACTGCTTGAAGAGATTTTCGTCCTCGGGATAAGGACGACGTCCGATGACCTTCCCGGTGCAGACATCGAGCGCCGTCAATGTCCTATGGACACGTTTGTTGCCACCACCCTCCACAAACTCGTCCGCACGGGCATTCAGTTGATCTGGATCCTCAAGCAGGCTGGCCAATGTCAAGTTCCTGGGTTGAAGCTGGAGCCAGCGGCTGAACGAGCGCAGAATGCCCGCCAAATCTTTAACGGTGGGGGCGGCATATTTGCCGGAGGCTCTGCCAATGAACTCGGAAATAAGGCGCTCGTCCTCCTGGGACGGTTGCCGCAGCATGTTCCCGGCGCGGACATCTTGGAGCGCTGTCAATGCGCTATGGACACGGTTGTTGCCACGAGCCTCCGCAAACTCGTTCGCAAGGGCATTCAATTGATCAGGGGCGTGAAGTAGGCTGGCCAAGGTCAGGTTCTTGTCCGGATGCTGAAGCCAGGCGCTGAACCGGCGCAGAACGGATACCAAATCATTAACGGTGGTGTTGGCATAATTGTTGTAACGGACCTGGAGGGCCGTGTTCCTGAATCCGGAAATGAGCTGCTCGTCCTCGTCGGAGGCGCGGCTGCGCTTGGCGAAATCCATTCGAAGCTCTGAATGGACCACGATCGACGTCCAGCCGCCGGACGAGTTTTCGCTGCGACTTCCCCCAAACGCTTTCCCAACCCCTGACTTAATGCGCGACCACAGGCCACGGTTTTTGCCATCCTTCGTCTGCATTGTGGGCCACGCCTCGGGCGGCGAGATCGAGATGTAGTCCGCACTGCTGTCATGCAAGTCTGACTGCGACGCCCCCCCGGTCGAGCCCCCGAGGGGAGCGTGAGGGAGGTCTGCACTGTAGCACGCGCTGCTGAACCGGTTATCCCGCAGGCTGGACTGCGGCGGCATCTGCATCGAACCGCCGATCTCAGTGCGCCGGATCGTTCCATGCGCCGCTACGGGGCGAGTATCGGGCGGGCTAGCCTCTGCGGAGCTCTCATCGGAGGAATTGAGTTGCAACTCGCTCAGTTGCTGTTCAAAGCCCGCTTGCCCCGCAGGCATGCTGTCCGACTGTTGCCTCGCCCGCTGCTGTTCTAGCAAAGCGGGGTACTCCTGCATCCAAGCCGCCGTGTTGAATGGGTCGATTGAATTGTCGGGTTTCATAGCGCTTTCCCTTGAAGAGACAGACAGACTCTTCGCAATCTCCGGAGCTAAGCCCGGATCTGGAGGACGGTCCGCAGAGGTTTCAGCTTGAGACTGAGATCGTCGAGATCGAAAACCGGAAAAGAAAAACAAGCCATCATACGGCAGTTGCCGTACGGCCCATTCCGACTTCGCGCATGACTCACACCGGCGAGGACAGGCAAGGCGGGACGATAAAGTCGCCCCGCCCTCAGCATTACTGAACGCGCTCGTTGGTTGCGTTCTTGTGGACCCGCGAGCCGGGTCGAAACCACGCGCGTCAGGTCAGACACCCCTGTCTGTCTCTTCCACGCGCCGTCGAAATCAGTCATCTACCCCTTGCAATTTGCATTGCGACCGAGCCGAGAGCGCTTCGAAGGCCTTGCGCTGGTCAACCGTCCGGATATCTGCGTCTCATGCTAGGAGCGTTAGCTTTCGAGAAGCTGACGAGCCTCAGAAGGATACACAACGAGCCAACGGTGACCGCATTGACTTCTGCCGAAAGCTGCGACGTCGGTGGCCGCCGAAGAAATGCTGGCAGAGGACGATCGACGAAGCTCCTTCGGCAACTTCAACCGGACGACAGTCAGGATTTCGTCGAGGCCTTCGAGGATGCTGGCCGCTACGCCGGGCCATTACTGGACGAGTCGACGCGCGAGATTGCGGATCAATCGGCCTTGTCGGCGTCATCGAGCTCCCAAGCCTAGCGTAGCACCCGACGGATGGCCGCATGATGCTCTTTCGGCAGGCGTTCCATGACGTTGCGTACCTTGTGGATCTGGCAGCGCTGGATCGCAGCGGCCGAACCGAAGGTGCGGTGGATCGCTTTGGACAACACTTTCCCGCCGTCGACGATGACCAGTCTTGGCACCGTCGGCTCGTGCCCGCGCGAGACCAGGTGTTGTCCAGCAGGGCCTGAACCGTTGCGGCGTTCTCGGTCGCCCCTTCCACCAGCGCCAACGGATGCTGGTTGCCTTCGCCGTCAACCCCGATCGCGGCGACCAGGCACGAGATCGTCGCTGGGGTGCAGTCCATCGATCTGGACAACCAAAAGGTCGAGCGCGGACAGGTCGCAGCCATCCCTCCCTCCTCGGTTATCCATCCCGTTTTCCGTTCTTGTATTTTATTTACTAACCGTATCGTCTCGAATTGGACGGTCAAGCGACGCCTTTGCGCCTCCCCACCTGTCGTCGACGGTAGGGTGCCTGGCGCTTCGCCTGACGCCCAACGAGAGACCGCCCGGCAATCGATACTGATACCGCAAGCCGCTGGTAAGCTTGCGAGAAAAGTCAGATCAATGGAGGAAACCATGGAAGCTTCCCAGGCTCCGAAGAGCGCTGGCGACGGTGATATCACCCCCGCGGTGCTCGCGATCGGCCGCCCGTCCTTCTCGCACGTGCTGATCGGGATGCTTGAGCGCGTAGCCGGCGTCGGGCACGTACGGGCGCCGTCGAAATCGAGAATTGTCCGAACACTTTTTGCAGCCGACAGATTAGCGACCATTTCCCGGAAGGTGCCGTCGACGATCAGCATGCGCGCGCCCGAGTGCTTGAGAAGGAAGTCGATTTCCGGCGCGGTCAGCCTCGTGTTGATCGGTACCACCACCCCGCCGGCCCACGGGACCGCGAACAGCGCCTCGAAGTATCGATCGTTGTTGAGCGACAGGAATGCGACACGTTCGCCGCCTCCAATCCTCTGGCTCGCAGGAAACCGCCAGCCGCGAGATCCTGTCGATCGTTTCGCACCAAGTTCGCCGCCGACCGCCATCGATCGTAGATGGATCGCTCGGACGAATTTGGTGCGCTCTTCGGAGCAGCTGCGTGAGATACATGACTAGTTCTCAGGGAAGGCCGCCGATCGACACGGAAGGGCTGGACGTTAGGAGCTCACATGAGCGCGGAGCGGAGTTCATAGAGCCTGAGCCTGAGCCTGGGCTCTCGCTGTCTTGAGTTCTGTGCGTCGAAGGTCTTTCTTGTATGGAGACGGCGCCACCGTCGCGCGAATACGTTTCTGGCGCTTGTCGGGATTGCCCCAGATCACCTCGACCTTCGTACCAACCTCGCTCTTGTCGAGGTCGATCACGCAATGGGACATCATCTGCCGGAACGTAAAACTGAAGCTGCGCGACGTCGCGACGCCCACTTCCTTGCCATCCGCAAGCACCGAATGTGCGTCCATGCAGAATCGCTGTTGACGCGGCATGTCCATGAAATCGTAAGGCTCGGCATCGCCTGCGAAGAGCGAGTTCTGAACGTCCTGGCAGTCCTCGGCGCTCCAAATCAAGGTCATGATCTTACGGCGAGGATTGGCGACCTCTCGTTCCAGAGCCTCTCGACCATAGAAATCGTGATCGAACTTCACGTTTCTTGCCCATCCGAGTTCGACCGGGCTTCGGTACCAGGCAGACACGTCTTGTGCCTGGAAACTTCCCTTCGCTTTCAGGCAACCATCGAGCGTCCACCTTCTGAATTTCATGATCCCGAGCCTCTCGCGTTTCGACAGGTCCTCAAGGAACTCTCGTTCGCTTGGCTCGCACACCGCAGGAAGGTAATCGTGCGTAACGGTCGGAAAACACGCTTCAAGATGGTTGATCATCGCCGTGCGGGAACCCAACCGACGGATGCCTGAGGCTTTCCCGGCCGAGAGGATCGCTTTTCGCACGTCGTCCGCGTGGACAAGGGGACCCTGCAGCTCAAACCCGATCTCGCCAGCCATCCCTTGCCGCAGAAAGAGCGTGGCATGCCCTGCAACCGAGAACGAGTGCTGGTGCATGAAGCGGACGTCGCGCAGACGAGGCCCGACAAGTTGCTCCAGCACTTCGACCGAAGAAGGTCCCTGGACCTGGAATTTGAACTTGCTGACGCGGTACTCTGATTGCACGTCGTAACCGCCAGCTCGAAGTTGGTAGTCGAGCCAAGCGGTAACCGGTCCGAGCGCCTGAAATTCGAACTCATCGATGCCAAAGCGCATCAGGATGCCCTCACCGATGATCTTGCCATCTCGGTTGCAGCAAATGATGTGCTTGGCCTGCCCGATATGAAACTTTGCAAAGCTGTTCACGGCGAAGTCAGAGAATAATTTCAAGGCGTCGGGACCCGAGACATGAAGCTCGTCCAGAAAGGACCACTCGCCGAGATAGCACCCCTTTTTCCATGACTCGCTCTCATCGATCCAATCCGTATATTCGAGCTTGCCCCATCCGGCGACCGACGGAATACCGCTCCGAAGCTGCTCAATCGTCACGCTCATCCCATCTCTCTCCCGATTATACCCTCAACGTCACTGGATCAGGCGGAGCTTCCCGCCTTCGACCTTGACCAGGGACGCGGAACGTTCGTCGTATCGTTGTGGTCGACCTTGCTCATGTTCGATAGCCAGTTGTTGAGGTACACGGTCCGACCGCACTCCAGGTCATCTCGTAGGGTGGAGCGGAATTCAGGGTTATCCGGCTTCGCCGTCTTCAACGTATTCGGCACAACTCTCTTGATGCGGGCAAGCACATCTCGGGATCACAATCCCGTCCCTGACGTCTGCACGCGCGAAGTTTGCGCTGAGGGCACGCCGCGAGAAGGCAAGCACCTGGAAACTTCTCCATTTCCAGTGCCTCCCTGTTCGCGTCGACTTGCACCGATTGCATCCATGGCCGCGGCACCATTGACCTGCTATCTGTTCCGCGATCGGACCGAGCGCCATGGCTCACGAGCTAGTCGAAAGGTATTGGTATTGAACTTGCTAATCTTTTATCGCTCTATCGAATGATCGTTAGAAAATCACAGGACCCCTATGCCTGTCAAACCTCTTCCTCCAAATCCAAAGACCACCCCGCGATGGACCCACATGTATCAGAAGGCGCTCGACGCCGCCGCGACCGCATTCGCCGAGAAGGGCTATGAGGGCTCGAGCATCCGCGATGTCGCCGACCTTCTCCAGGTGAGAAGCGCAAGCCTCTATTATTATTTGCCGTCCAAGGAGGCGGCTCTGGCCGCCGTGTGCGAAGCCGGAGTGACGAACTTCATCGCAACCCTAAGCAAGGCTGTCGAAGAGAGCGCCAGTGCTGCGGATAAAGTGCGAGCAGCGATCCACGTTCAACTATCCCCTCTCAGGGAGCGGCCGTACGCGGATTATATCCGGGTCTTCTTGAGGCATCGTCACGAGCTTCCGGACAACGAACGTCGGCGGATTGTCGCGCTTTCGCGTCAGTATCAGAAGCTAGTCCAGGACATCTTTGCCGCAGGCGTGGCGAGTGGCGAGTTTCGTTCCACACTCAACGCCGAATACTCTGCGTTCGCCCTGCTCGGCCTTTGCAATTCGGTGATTAGCGCGCATGTGTGGCCACGCTCTGCCGATATCGACACATTGATTGATGAATATACCGAAATATTCCTGGTGGGTGTCAGCACCCCTCCCCTCGCGTAGCTGTATCAGACTGTGCATGCGCCAGGCCTGGTCGATGTTCAGCCGATGCGATTACGAGCGAAGCCCCACTCCGACGTAGCGCTCTATCAGCCCGTCTTTAGTTCTTAGTTCGCTAGCTGAACCCGCCCAGGCAATCGTTCCACGCTCGAGCAGCACCACGGTGTCCACGAAGTCGAACACCCGCTCGATCTGCTGCTCGACGATGATAATGATCGGAGACGGCGTCCGCCGCAAGACCGTTGAATGCCTCCATCAATTCGTCGCAAATGACGGGGGCCAAGCCTTCGAGCGGCTCGTCCAGCAAGAGCACGTTCGGCCGTCCGAGCAAAGTTCTTGCGGTCGACAGCATTTGCTGCTCCCCGCCCGACAATCGCCCGGCCGGATTGTGGCGCCGCTCCTTCAGACGAGCAAACATCGCATATGCTTCGTCAATGGCAGAGCGCGAACGCTGCTTCAACCCTGTTCTCAAATTCTCTTCCACCGATAAGGACGGAAACACGTCGCGTGTCTGCGGGACATACCCCATGCCGGCCCAGGCCCGATCGGCCGGGTCGAGATCCATCAACTGAAGATCACCAAGGGCGATGGTCCCGGCATGTCGCCGCGTCAAACCCATCAGAGTCGCGAGAAGCGTCGTCGTCCCGACACCGTTGCGGCCGAGTACCCCGACTTTCTGCCCAGAGGAAAAATCCAGATTGATGTCTTCAATGATCCGCGTCTCCCCGTAACCAGCAGTGAGGTTCGAAATCGTGAGACCGACGTTCTGCCTGGTCATGGCGTGCGTCCATGACTGTCCTCGCCTGTCCTGTAGCTGCCGAGATAGGCCGACCGGACCTGGGGGTCTTTCGCAAGTTCGTCAGGCGCGCCCTCAAAGATCAATTCCCCTGCGGCGAGCACCAGGGCCCGCGACGCGAAACGAAACACCAGGTCCATGTCATGTTCGACCATCAGGATGGCAATCCCGGCCGGCAAGCGCTCCAGCGCGTTCAAAATAAGCCCAGTCTCCGACTGAGGAACTCCGGCCGCAGGTTCGTCCAACAGCAGAACGCCGGGGTTGAGCGCGAGAGCCAGCGCAAGCGCGGTCAACCGTTGCTGCCCATAGGCGCTATGGTGGACCACATCGTCGGCGACGGTTGACAGGCCGAGTTGGTCAAGGATTGAAGCAGCCTCGTGCTCAACGGCCTGATACTGATCGGCCGCGCGCCAGCAGCGCACGGTCAGCCTCTGCAGTTGAAGAACAGCCAGTCGCGGTTCTGGCGAACGGTCATTTTCTGAAACAAACGGCTGATCTGGAATGACCGGACCAATCCCGCTCGTACGCGCGCGGTCGCTGACGTGCGCGTAACATCCCGCCCGTCGAGCCGAATTTCACCGCCGTCAGTGGCCAGCATGCCAGTCACGAGGTTGATAAGAGTGGATTTCCCCGCGCCGTTCGGTCCGATCAAAGCGACCCGCTCGCCTGACTGGAGGCCGAATGAGACGTCGCTCGTCACGGCTAGGCGGCCAAACCCTTGCGTAGACCGTTAATTCGAAGCCGCTCAGACATCGCGACGAGCTTCCCCGCGCATCGGCTTGATCCTTTGGGCGATCTGCGCCCCAATGCTCTGGATGCCGCTCGGCAGTGTCAGGATGACCACCGCCAGCAAAACGCCCATCGACGTCAACCAGTGAAACGGGTTCAAAGCTGACAACACGTGCTCTGCGATCTGGAACAATGCGACGCCCAGCACACCGCCGATCGGCGTGCCGGTCCCGCCCAGGATCAGCATTACAAGCCCCTCCGCCGACCTCTCGAAACTGACGCTGTCGAGCGCCACGACGCCCGCCGTGATCGCGGCCAGGGCGCCGGCCAGTCCCGCAACCGCTCCGGAGATAGCTTACATCGCAATCAGGGTGGGCCGAACCCTCGCTCCCATTGCTTCGGGAAGGACAGCATCGCTCTCGATAGCCCGGCAAAGCAGCCCGAAAGGAGAGAACCAGGCGCTTCAACAGGAAAAAGACGACGAGCAGGATCGCGACCGCGAACAGCCGCCGAGTAGAAATAGGTCGTCTCGAGCCCGAGCGAGGCGTCACCCTGCTCCTGGAGGTCGCTTTCCTGGGTTTCTGATGTTCCGAGGAACCGGACGCGCCCGCGCGCACCGCCCTATCGGCATAAGACCTCACGAAGCTGTAGGTCGGCGGATCGTAGGGTAGGAAAACGAAGAGGGCGTCGGGCTTGGCGATCTTGATCCGTTGCATGTACGGACCAAAATCCGTGGTGCTCAGCGGCATCCGGATCGATTCCATGATTGCGCCTCCGCCCGCCTCGAAGGCCTTCTTGAATGCGGTCTCGGCATCGATACCCGGGCTGTAATCGGCAACCGCGGTGGTGACGTTTCGTATTCCCCGCTTCAGCGCATTGCGCGCAATCGGTACCGTCACCTGCGGCAAGGTGTTCGATGTACGGACGAAGTAGTCCGACTTGCTCACGACAATGGACGTTGAAGAGTTGAACAGGACGGTCGGGATTTTGGCCGATTGAGCCAATGGGGCGATGGCGAGCGCCTCGGGTGTCGTCATGATGCCGGTGAGATATTGCACCTATCCTTGACGACGAGCTCCTGCGCCAACGCCTTGGCGCGTTGTGGGTCGACCTGTGCGTTGTCGCGATAGATCCACTCGATGCTCACCTCGGATGTCGGCTGCCCGTGCTGCGCCAAATAGGCCTCGATCCCTTGCCGAAACGGCAGGCCGAAGGAGCCGGAGAAATTGCCAGAGAATGGCGCAATGACACCGACCTTGGCGACCTCGGCCGGAAGCTGGGCGTTGCCCACAAGAGCGCGGCAGCGGCGATCCAAGCTCCTAAGGCGCCCTATTCCTGATCGAATTTCTCATAGACCCCTCCCGGAACACGACCTCTTGCGCGGGCCGTATGTTAATCGTATACGATATACTGGCATATCACCCCTGATGGTCAAGTTTTGGACCATATATCGGACAAGCGTATACGTATAGTATTCTTTTTAGGTCGCGATGGCAGATGATGCAAATTCCCAAACGCTGAAGGCCGTGCTCGGACTTCGCGGGCTCATCTTGGAAGGCGAGTTAAGGCCGGGCACTCGCGTCTCTGAACCCCTTCTGGTCGAGCGTTTTGGGGTCTCACGGACCCCCGCGCGCACAGCCCTTGTTCGCATGAACGAGGAAGGATTGCTGGAGCAACTTCCAAGCGGCGGATTTGCAGTGAAGGGATTCACCGAACAGGACCTGGCCGACGCCATCGAAATCAGGGGAACGCTTGAAGGAATGGCGGCTCGCTTCGCGGCGGAAAGAGGAGCGCCTTCCGAGCTTTTGACGCGGATGGACCGCTGCGTCTTGGAGCTGGACCAGGCGGTAGCTGCCTTGTCGACGCACTTCGACCTGGGCGATTTCGTCCGACTTAACGATGAATTTCACGCGTTGCTGGTCGAAGCATCCGGCAGCGAAATGATTGCTCATTCGCTTCAAAGGGTCATGTCCTTGCCCTTCGCGGCACCGAACGCATTCATAGAGTCGCAGCGCGCCGATGTGCAGGGCGTCGTGCAGATCCTCGTCACTGCCCAGGACCAACATCGCACCATCGTCGAGGCGATCCGAAATCGACAGGGCGCGAGAGCGCAGGCGCTCACCATCGAACATTCGTTCGCAGCCACTCGCTATCTGCGATTGGTCCTGGCTTCGGACCAACCATCGCGCCGCATTCCCGCTCTCACGCTGATCAAGGCCTCACGCTTTAGATAGGGTCACCATGAGTGCGCGTATCCTCGACGGTCGGATGATCGGACGAGCAATTCGGAATCGCATTAAAGTACATGTCGACGAGCTTTTCCGGGTTGCTGGCGTCATTCCGGGACTTGCGGTCATCCTGATCGGGGAAGACCCCGCCTCCCGCGTCAACGTTACCAACAAGATGAAGGCCTGCCCCGACGTCGGTATCCGTTCCACTCTCATCGAGCACGCGAAAGACGTGCCTGCCGAGTTCCTGGTCGAGAACATAAGACGACTGAACGACGACCCGGCGACGCATGGCATCCTCGTTCAGCTTCCGCTGCCGCCACACCACGACGTCAGGGCCGTGTTGCACGCAATTTCCGTCGAGAGGGACGTCGACGGTTTCCACCTCTACAACGTTGGGGGGCTGGTCGTCGGCGACACGATCTTTTCACCTTGCACGCCCTTTGGCGTGATGAGGATTCTCGACCATGCCGGCCTCCCCATCGAGGGCAGGAACGTCACAATGGTCGGTGCGAGCGCCATCGTCGGCAAGCCGATGGCGCTGATGATGATGCAGCGCGACGCCACCGTGGCGGTTTGCCATGCGAAGACCAGAGATCTCGCAGAATACACCATCCTTGCCGACGTCCTCGTCGTCGCGGCGGGTGTCCTCAATTTGATCCTGCCGCAGATGGTGCGGACCGGTGCGGTCGTCATCGACGTCGGAATCAACCGGTCGCCGGATGGGCGCCTGGTCGGCGATGTCAACTTCGAAGGCATTAGTCAGAAGGCCTCCTACATCACTCCGGTCCCCGGCGGCGTCGGGCCGATGACGGTCACCATGCTGCTGGCCAACACCGTGTCGGCTGCTCGCCGGTACGTCGAGCGGACCCGCGGGCCATCAATTTTTTTACAAGACGTCACGCAGTTGGCCTTGCAAGGGAGGTAATCATGAAACCGAATGACATGCGCACGACCCCGGCTGGATACTTCACGAGCCGCTGGGGCCTCCCCGAATATTCCGATTGGATCGACGAAAGCATGTCCTGGAAAGAGACCTGCTACATCGGCGACTGGTCCTTTCTTTGGGAACGCCGCTTCAAGGGGCCGGACGCACTCAAGCTGCTGTCCGACACGTCCGTGAACAGCTTCGCGAAATTCGACCTGCGTCAGTCCAAGCACGTCATTCACTGCAACGACGATGGCAAGGTCATCCATGAAGGCATCCTGACCCGGCTGGGCGAAGATGAGTTCATGTTGTTCGGACGCGGCACTTTCTGGGTCGACTACAAGCTCCGGCACGGCAATTACAACGCCGTCTCGCAACCCGACGACTGGTTCAACTTCCAGGTTTCGGGACCGAATGCGGCTGCTGTCGTCGAGAAGGTATCTGGCCAGAACGTTCGCGATATCGGTTTCATGCGCAACGGTGAAATTACCATCAGGGGACACAAGGTCCTCGCGCTCCGGCAAGGAATGGCCGGCGAACCCGGCTTTGAGCTGCAAGGTCCGACCGCTCACTCGAAGGAAATCTACGACGCGATCCTCGAGGCTGGGCGCGACTTCGGTATCCGGCAGCTTGGAGGCCGCGCCGTGTTCATCAACCACCTCGAGGCCTGTTTTCCGACCATCCTGGTCGATTATCTGCCGGCCATGTTCGGCGACGACACCGAAGAATATCTCGCCGAGTTCAAGGCCGCCATGCCGTCCTTCGCAGTCACATTTAACATCGCAGGCAGCTTCCAGTCGGACGATATTCGCTCCTACTACCGCAGTCCTGTCGAACTGGGTTGGGGCAAGAACATCAAGTTCGATCATGAATTCATCGGTCGGGAAGCGCTTGAAAAGGAAGTAGCTAACCCGCGCCGCGTGATCCGAACGCTGGTCTGGAACGCAGACGATGTGATCGAGGTCTACGCCTCGCTGTTCCGCAAGGAACAACCCTTCCACTTCATGGACATGCCCCGCGACCAGCGCGGCTTCGTCTACGCGGACAAGGTTTTGCGCGGCGGCCGCGAAATCGGCATTTCAACCTCTCGCGGATATAGCTACTATTTCCGCCAGATGCTCTCGCTATGCGTCATCGACGTCGCTGACAGCAACGTAGGCAACGAGGTCGTGCTGGTATGGGGCAACCCAGGCGAACCCCAGAAGGAAATTCGTGCCACCGTCGCTCCGGCTCCCTACAAGAAGGACAACCGGCGCGTGGAGATGGCCAAGCTCGCCTGAGGAGCGCACGGCTATAGTACGGAAGAAGGATATGACAACGACACGCAAGGACACCTCGAACCTGCATGACGAGAGTGATCGACGTGCAATTCGCGAGTTGATCGAGAACTGGGCGATATGGCGCGACGCGGGGGACTGGGAGCGTTTTCGAACCGTGTGGCACGATGACGGGCAGATGAATTCAACAGGGGCCGGCTACCGAGTTCATTGAGGCGTCCATCGAAGGCTGGAATCGAGGTCTCAGCATTCTTCATTTTCTTGGAGGCACCTCGATTGATCTTTCGGGTGAACGTGCGATCGCACAGACGAAGATCCTTGGAAACATCCAACCGTGAATGGACGCTTCGAGATTGACGGTCGCGCGATGTGCGCGCGTGCCTGCAACAGCAAGCCGATGGGTATTGCCTACTATCAACTCTTGCTCGCCCTGCCTTCAGCGTGAAGATTTGGAAGGACCGCTGTTTATCGCGTTTTCGTCGACCTCTTTCTTCATCGTGGTGTCGGTATTGTTCTGCCTGTCTGGGTCGTTTTCCACATTGGTGGTTCTGGACTGGTCGGACTGGTGCTGCTCTCATCGAGCGCTGCCGGCTTGCCGCTCGCGCCGATGGCTGGCCACCAGGCCGATCGTCATGATCGGGCGCAGGTCATCGTGCTGGGGCACACGATCCGAGCCTTGGGTCTGGCCCTTCTTGCTCCCATCGGATTTGTCGCAGAATCTCTATCGCCAGTTCTTCGCATCACCTCCGGAGTATTGGGAGTCCTCGGCTTCGTACTCCTGTCGGGATTACTCAGCGGCATTTTGCAGGCAATCGCTCCCGAAGCACAGCGCATGGGGTTCGCCGTTCGACTTTCCTTTTTTTAATCAGCTCGGCACAGCGATCGGTACGGGTGCCACTGGGCTTGCCATTGAACCTGTTTGGCACCCTGAGCGATGATCTGGCGGACGAAGACATGCTCGAAACCGAGGTCATTGCCGACGTCGGAAATCATGGCGAGGTCGGCGACAAGATTGGTTGCGGCCAGTGCCGGCCTGCCCGCCGTGATTGGATGGACGAACTCGACGGCCACATGCGACGCGTCGCAGCTCAAGCCCCCGTTTCCCATCGAGGAACAGCCGCCCTCCATTGCGGTAGACATCGGGCCTTCGCCGCCGCAACCAGCACTTCTCCGTTTTCTGCAAAGAAACGCGCATTGGTCTCGCGCGAATCGCGCGCCTTCTCCTCGACCGAGAGCATCAGGACGGCATCCAGCCGGGCCGAATCCTGCTGCTCGCCATCCAAGAACGGATAGAGTGCCTTGAGATCACTATTGCCTGACATGGCACTACCCTCCCGGTTGGATTGCCGAACGCTTCATGGTTTCGATTTCGGCCTGGGCTTCGCCCAGTTCGGTGAGAATCTTCAGGATTTGCGCGGCTTCTTCCTCGTCGATGCGGCTCATCGAAAAATCGACATGAACGAGCACCCATCGCCGACACAGGCCGCGGGAGGGTGCAGGCCCAGAATTTTGGCAACGTGGCCTTGTGATAGGCCCGCGAGCTTACGTGCCTGCTTGAGACGCTCCGCAATTTGGCCGCGCTTGATTGAATCAGCTTCTCCCCGTGTCATTCGGCCTGCAATATTGACCCCCTAAGCCGGGGGATCGGCGTCCAAAATTGACCCCCTACAGATTGATCTGTTGCGCTGCCTGCTTTGGAACGAAGCAGGTGGTGGGAGATGCTGATCGTGGAGACGATCGCCCGGATCCGGCGCGAGCACTTCATCAAAGGCAAGACGATCAAGGAGATCGCCCGTGACCTGAAGGTGTCGCGGAACACGGTTCGGAAGGTGCTGAGGTCGGGAGAGACCTCCTTCGAGTACGAGCGGCAGGTGCAGCCGCGGCCAAAGCTGGGACGATGGGCAGTAGAGCTTGACGGGTTGCTGGCGGCGAACGCGGCTAAATCGGCTCGTGAACAGCTGACGTTGATCCGGATCTTCGAGGAGCTGCGCGGCCGCGGGTACGACGGCGGTTACGATGCGGTGCGGCGTTACGCCAGGCGCTGGAGCAAGGAACGCGGACAATCGACCGCAGCCGCTTATGTCCCGCTGAGTTTTGCCCCAGGCGAAGCCTATCAGTTCGACTGGAGCCACGAGGTCGTCCTGCTGAGCGGCACCACGGTGATGGTGAAGGCTGCCCATGTCCTGCTCTGTCACAGCCGCATGCTGTTCGTGCGGGCCTATCCGCGGGAGACGCAGGAGATGGTGTTCGACGCCCACGACCGGGCGTTCGCCCTGTTCAAAGGCACCTGCACCCGCGGCATCTACGACAACATGAAGACCGCCGTAGAGACGATCTTCGTCGGTAAAGGCCGTCTCTACAATCGCCGCTTCCTGCAGATGTGCAGCCACTATCTGGTCGATCCGGTCGCCTGTACGCCAGCGTCGGGCTGGGAGAAGGGGCAGGTCGAGAACCAGGTCGGGCTGGTCCGGGAACGCTTCTTCACGCCGCGGCTGCGGTTCAAAAACCTCGACGAGTTAAACGCCTGGCTGCTCGACAAATGCATCGCCTACGCCAAGGCTCATCGCCATCCGGAGCTGGCCGATCAGACGATCTGGGAAGTGTTCGAAGCCGAACGCCCCAAACTCGTTCCCTATGCCGGCCGCTTCGACGGCTTCCATGCGGTGACGGCATCGGTCTCGAAGACCTGCCTGGTGCGCTTCGACAACAACAAGTACTCGGTCGCAGCCAGCGCGGTAGGACGACCGGTCGAGGTTCAAGCCTATGCCGATCGCATCGTGATCCGTCAGGATGGACGCATCGTTGCCGAGCACCCGCGATCCTTTGGCCGCGGCGATACCGTCTACGACCCCTGGCATTATGTGCCGGTGCTCGCCCGCAAACCCGGCGCCTTGCGCAACGGTGCTCCCTTCAAAGACTGGGTGCTGCCGGCCGCGATCGAGCGGATCCGGCGCAAGCTTGCCAGCACCGACGATGGCAATCGGCAGATGGTCGACATCCTCAACGCGGTGCTGACTGACGGTCTGTCCGCGGTGGAAGCGGCCTGTGCCGAAGCGCTCAGTCACAGCGTCCATTCCGCCGATGTCGTTCTCAATATCCTGGCCCGTCAACGTGAACCCGCCCCTCCGGCCAACATCATGACGCCGGCCGCACTGACGCTCCGTCATGCACCGATCGCCGATTGTGCCCGCTACGACAACCTCCGGAGGACCATCTGATGGAACGAACCCAAATCTTCGACCTCATGGGCGAACTCAAGCTCTACGGCATGAAGGCTGCCTTCGACGAGATCATGGCAACTGCCGTCAAGCGCCAGCACGAACCTCAGCGCATTGTCGGCGACCTGCTCAACGCCGAGATCAACGAGAAGCAAGCCAGGTCGATCAAATACCAGCTCACCATTGCCAAGCTGCCGCTTGCCAAGGACATCGCCGACTTCCAGTTCGACGGCACGCCGATCAATCAGACTCTCGTCAATGATCTCGCTGGCGGCGGCTTCATCGCCCAACAACGCAACGTCGTGCTGGTTGGCGGCACCGGCACAGGCAAAACCCACCTGGCCATTGCCATCGCCAGAAGCTGCATCCGATCCGGTGCCCGCGGCCGCTTCTTCAACGTAGTCGATCTCGTCAATCGCCTCGAGACCGAGACCCGCAATGGACGGCAAGGTCGGCTCGCCGAGCATCTGACCCGGATGGACTTCATCGTGCTGGATGAACTCGGCTATTTGCCCTTCGCCCAGTCCGGTGGCCAGCTTCTCTTCCACCTCGTCAGCCGGCTCTATGAGCGCGCCTCCGTCATCGTGACCACCAATCTCGCATTCGGCGAATGGCCGACCGTGTTCGGCGACGCCAAGATGACCACCGCGCTGCTCGACCGGTTGACCCATCACTGCGACATCGTCGAGACCGGCAACGATAGCTGGCGGTTCAAAAGCCGAGACGACGATCACGCCACCCGCGCTCGTCTCGCCTCCGCTATCCCGGCCAGCTCCGACGAGACGAGCGCTACCAGCAAACCCCGCCGCGCAAAGGGGTCAAAATTGGACGCCGATGAGGGGTCAAATTTGCAAGCCGATTGACAAGAGAATCAAGGCAACCAGTCTAGAGCCCGAATTGCAGCAGCGGGCGGTTGGCTTCATCACCCATCTTACAAAGTAGCCGCATGCAACGCTACCGGCCTCGAACGGATAGCTGCTCTACGCCATCCCCGCAGCCGCGCAAAATTTCGCCGACGCGGAGACCGCACTGGCTGCGATCAGGAGATCCGTCGATCTGGATGAAGGACCGCGTTGTGAAGCAGCAGACACCGCTTCACAGACCTAGGCCACGTCTGTTAAGCACCGCGTCCCTCAGAGCCCCCTTGATCTCGCGAGCGATGTCCTTGCTGACCTGGGGTCCGAACTCCCGCTCGGCATCCGCAACGACATCGGCTTCAGCGCCGATCAGTCCCGCTTCAACGAGCTTTTGCTTCAGTCGGCCCGCGAACTCCTCCTCCAATGCATCGGCGAGCTGTTTCTCCATCGTGGCATGGTGTTCGGGTTCAATGCGGAGCACCACATCGTCCCAAGGTTTCCAGTCCGTCGCCAAATAGTCGGCGAACCCCGTCGCCTCCTTGCTCCGCACAGACGTCTCAGCCCTGTCAATGTCTTCCTCCGTGACGTAAGAGACGTTGAAGTAGTTCATGTCCGGGGCGATGTGCTGCAGCCCCAACCGCTCGCGCAGCTTGGCCTGATAGGCAAGGTAGACCTCGATTTCGTCGACATCGTTGATTGTGTCGTCCGTGACGAGCGATTGGACCTTCTCGCGCGCGATCGCCCCCAGTGCGTCCAAGCGGAACATGACACGGCCTAGATCAACGAGGGCCGCGACCCCCTCGTTATTGTCATAGAGCCCGCTCTCGACATTGGCGATCAGGCGTGCGGTTTGCATGCCGTTCCAGGTCAAAGTTCTGCGATCCTCGCAGCTCTCGTTGGCGTCAAGAGCAAGCTGGAAGTACTGCGCGCGCAATTGCGGGTTGGCCGCCGCCTGCCGCAGATCATTGGCCACCCCCTGCTGGAATCCTTCGTTCCCAGAGTTCACGGTACCCCGCAGCCCGTTGAGGAAGTCTGCGTATTCCTGGGCGCCGGGCTCTTCTGCAAAGCTCTGCCACTTGGCCAGCACCTCCGGATCGCCCTCCTTCGGATCCCGGTTGAGCCAGTCCGCTACTGTCTCGGGAAGAGACTGCGCAGCAGCGTCCTCCTCCGACGGACCTTCGTCCGTCTCGGACAATTCACTTCCTTCGTCGGCCAGAAAGAAGACCCTCGGGCCGGCATACCCATCGGTACTTTGGATTGTGTCCAGGTTCGTTAGCACCTGCTCGGGCAACGGATTGCCAGACAAAACCATCTCGGCATCAGCACCCAATTGCGTCAGCAAGCCCGTGGGTAGGCTGGTTAGCTGGTTTTCGCTAAGGTCAAGTCTTTCGAGCCTGACCGGGAGAGTCTCGGGCAGACGCGTCAACTGGTTTTCACTAACGTCAAGTATTTCGAGCCTAGCCGGGAGGGTCTCGGGCAGGCTCGTCAATTGGTTGTGGCCAACGTCGAGACCCTCGAGCGCGGCCGGGAGGGCGTCAGGCAGGCTGGTGAGCCGATTGTGGTGCACGTCCAGCAAGGCGAGCTCGGCCGGAAGCGCGGGCAGGCTGGCCAGCTGATTCCCCCTAACATTGAGCGAAAAGAGCGCGGCAGGGAGAGTCTCGGGCAGACTGGTCAGCCGATTGAAGGACGCGTCGAGCAAGTGGAGCCCGGCCGGAAGTGGAGGCAGGCTGGTGAGGCGCAGCATTCCAAGATCCAGGAGGCGTAGCATTCCAAGATCCCGCTCGCCCTGATTCCAAGCATTCACTCGCCTTACAGCCTCTTGCCGATCCTCGAGCGGGTTCTGCCCCTCTTCGACAGCCCATTCCTCCAGCATCTGATCGTGGGCCCCCTCCGCAGGAGCAGAATCCTCGAGGTTTGCCGGATCGTCAGCGGCGAGCACCGCGTGGGTCAAGACTCCAACCCACTGCGCCTCCTCACCGTCCCGGTCCTCGCGTGCGGAAGATTCGGTAGTGCTGCCATCACCGCGCTGAACCTGCCCTGCGTCGAAGGGATCCATTTCCTACTCCTTGTCGGACTGAGCAAATCAAGGCGACCTCTCAGCCCAATCGAACGGTTGCAGCAGCTAAGACATTTAGCTTTCGACAAGCTGACGAGCGTTGAACTATGTTGAGAGAACAGTCAGAGTGCCTTGCAGCATTCTCAGTCGCCGAAGCGACACGGAACAGATCTCCCGGGGTCGGCTCGCCATTCGCCGCGAACTGCTTCACCACGTCATACCCAAAGCAGAGCCCACCACCGGACTTGCCATCCGCGACGCGGCCGCGCAGCCCGCGGCGCGTCTTGTCGGCGAGATCCTTCAGGGAGAGGGCGTT
This sequence comes from Bradyrhizobium sp. ma5, assembly GCF_042258955.1. Classification (NCBI taxonomy): domain Bacteria; kingdom Pseudomonadati; phylum Pseudomonadota; class Alphaproteobacteria; order Hyphomicrobiales; family Nitrobacteraceae; genus Bradyrhizobium; species Bradyrhizobium sp. ma5. Next base: position 2,295,894 of record NZ_CP170156.1, on the reverse strand, counting down.
CATCGTGACGGAACGAGCCGAATAGAGCGAACGCCCACCATCAAGTCAGGTTAGACAAGCCTTGAGAGAACGACCCTCCAGCCTCGTTGCCGCCGCCTACTCCTTGGCCGTGGCGTTCGCCATCCTCGACTTTGGGGTTTTGGTTATCAATAGATCTACCGTCTCGCACAACCGACCGATGAACTCAGCGTCAAGCGGGCTCGCGAACATGAGGCGCCGGTAGATCGGGGCATAGAGAAGTTCGACGACCCAACTTGCCTCGAGGTCCGTTCGGAATTGTCCTTCCTTTTGACCGCGCTCGATCGTCTCTTGGACGAGACGCCGACGGTTCTCGGTGAAGAGCCTATTGAACTCTGCGAACAACTCATGGTCATCACGTCCTTCACATAGGATCTGGACGACCAAGGTGCCGGCACGCCCGTTGAAGTATTTCGCTAGCGACGTCAGATGCCGTTTGATGGCCGAAGGGGGATCCATCGCCGTCGGCATCGGCGTGTTGCTGAAGTGGGAATCCAGGAACGCCTCGATCACGAGTGCGCCTTTGCTCGTCCACCAGCGATAGATCGTTGCTTTGGATACCCTCGCTTCGCGAGCGACCGTTTCGATTGCGAGATCGGCAACCGAGACCGTTTGCAGCAGGCTCATCGTCGCCGAAAGGATCGCGCGCCTCGAAGCTTGGTCTCGAGGCCGACCTGTTCGGCGAGAATCGGAAACCTCATCCTCGAGAGGTCCCCTCTGCAACCGTCGGGACGCCGGCTTGAGCGATCGGCGCGCTTGAGAGGTTGATGCCATTGTCCTCGATGCACTCATGGGTGGGCCCGATACCATATGGGACGGATCGTTTCTGAGTAGCACAGCGTAACCTGTTCCGACAGGCGCGCCGTCGGTGCGATTACATCAAATAGAGCGCACTTGACAAAGCGGAGATGCGATATTACGAAACGTATTGTATCCTAACTAAGGGCAGGTTCGGATGAAGGTCGGGCGTGTCGCGGTTGAAACTCCGTCCGGTCGCTCGCTCGCCTTGCCGCGGTTGACGTCAGCAAGAAGGCGGTCATCGACCTCGCCTCAGCGGAAGTCCTGCCTCGCCTGGCGAAAAGGGGCGACCCGCGAGGCGGCCCAGCGTTACGCGGCAGCAGTTTTCCCGGGCAGCATGCCGGCAGCGATCGCGCTGCGCGATGCGTTCCTGGACAATGCACATGACGGGCTCGCGTTGCGTGCCGACGATGTCGCCGCGCCGCTAGCCGATGCCAGATGGCTCAGCGCAACGGATCCGTCCGTGATCCGGGATGGCCTGACCTTCCTGAAGCACGTCAAGCAATCTCACGAGCGTGTAGGGGCTGAGCCGGCGGTCGCCCTCCTGGAGATTCCCGGATACTTCAAGGGAACTCCTCACACGGCGGTTGGGCATGACGTCGAGATTCCCAAGCCGCGAGATTGCGCGGCGGCGGTGGGCGTTGAACAGCCACCGCAGAGAAGGAGCGGCCGCCATGGAAGTTAGCACGATCGGGCTGGATTTGGCGAAGAATGTATTTCAGGTGCATGGGGCGGACGCTGCAGGTGCCACTGTCTTGCGCGAACGCCTGCGTCGTCACAAGGTAGTTGGAGTTCTTCGCCAAGCAGCCAGGGTGCCTGGTCGCCATGGAAGCCGTGCCAGCGTGCATCATTGGTCGCGCGAGATCGGCGAGCTCGGCCACACAGTTCGCCTCATCCCGCCCGCTTATGTGAAGCCTTTCGTGAAACGGGGGAAGAACGACGCCGCTGATGCCGAGGCGATCTGTGAGGCCGCTCAACGACCGACGATGCGGTTTGTTGCCGTCAAGAGTAAGGAGCAGCAGGCCGCCGCGGTGGTGTTTCGGGCGCGCGACCTCCAGATGCGACAGCGCACCCAGGTGGTCAAAGCTCTGCGTGCCCACCTCCACGCGCTTGGCCTTCATGGCATGGACAAGGCTTTCGCCGACATCGAAGCCGGCGGCGAGGCCGCCCCCTGCGCCGACGCTGTCCTCGACCGCTTGGTCCATAACGCCCACCGGATCGATCCCTCAGGGGAGAGCATGCGGCGAAGCCGCAAATCCAGCCGAAAGGCCTGAGCCAGGTGGCCCTGTGGACATGCGGCTGCGCTTGGACAACGCAACAGCGTTGCCCACATGCCCACAGTAGGAGCAGCAAAAAACAGTCCTTCGAGCCGCGATACAAGTTTGACCTCGCGGCTTCGCCGATGCCCGAAACCAAAGAGCCAGAACGCCTCCCGCCCCGGGCGACATCAAATCGGAACGGTGGGCGAGATCGTCTCGGAATACTGGAGGGTTCAAATAGGTCCCGCGTCACAGATCTCGCCGCAAGTCCAGCGCGGGACCTATTTGAAGCCGGATTGAACGAAGCCGCGTCTTGTGAGCGCGGACCTATGGGGGTTCGATCTAGGCGCCAGTAGGTGCAATTGACCCGATATCGGGCCCGCGAGCCAGTGTGGCCACAGATTGTCGCTGGTGTTGGCAGCACAGGATGCCGCCGTCGATAGCGTTGAACGGGGCGTCAAGCCCGGGCGGCTGACTATCGCCCGTTCGCCGGGCGTTGTGAGCGTGCTTGATCGTTCCGATGGAGAACGTCGGTATGGCGATGCGTGCAATGGGAGCGAACGAGTCGAGGTCGTCGGTCATGATGTATCGCAGTGAGGTGCTGCGCGTCGCTGCGTTGGCGCATGCGGCACAGGCCGAATCTCGACCATGCGGCCTCCGCAGATGGGGCACAAGTCGAGGCGGTGACCAAAGAGGATGGCGCAGAGCTCACGATAGTCGACAGCTTCGGCAGGCGGAGGTGGCTGCGGCGCCTCAAGCGCCGCTCGGATGCGCGTGAGTTTAGCGGCGCGGCAGGCGTTCGCCAGGAAGCCGAAATGACGGATGCGGCGGAACCCCTTCGGCAATATGTGGAGCAGAAAGCGACGAATGAACTCCTCGGTCTCGTCATCACTTTGGATTTGTTGCCGGCGCGATAATCTCCTTCCACCGGAAGCGGACGTGGCCGTGCTCACAGGTAAGAAGGCGGCCGTTGGCGATCGCAACGCGATGGATGTAGCGCCCGAGATAAGCCAGAACCTGTTCTGGTCCGCCGAAGGGACGCTTGGCGTAGACGACCCACTCGATCTTGCGGAGGGCGTTCAGATGGCGGCCGAATGCTGCCGGTTCGACGAGGTGCGCGAGGTGACCGAAGAACCGGAGCTTGGCGCTATCGAACGCCGCCTGCAGGCGCTCCAGGAATAGCCGACGATACAGCCGTGACAGGACGCGAACGGGAAGGAAGAAGCCTGGGCGACAATGAACCCAGCTTCCATCAGGGGCGATCCCGCCGCCCGGCACGAAGCAATGGGCATGCGGATGATGCGTCAGGGTCTGACCCCATATGTGGAACGGTCCGCGTGGCAAGAGCTTTTTCAGTCGATTTCACACATTGGAACGGTGCAGTCATATGTCCGGCCTTTACGCGCGGCACATGGCCGCTGGCCTCGATCAGATCCGCGGAACGAGGAGCTAAATCAGCTATGCGCGCTTGAGTGCATTGGGGCCAGCAGCTTCATTCGTCTCGGGATTTCGTCCCATGGGTTCATCGTCTGTTGTTGCACCTTGCCCTCTGCCGGCCCTGCCGGTCAGATTGTTTTGTCGGTCATTGCGTCGATCAGACGGCGATGGTGGTAGTCATCACCGATAGGTCGGGACGTCGATAAATCCCGCCCTTGTTCAGAAGCGCCCAGATGATCCGCGCCGTTTTGTTGGCCTGCGCGACCGCTGCAACCTTGAAAGGCCGTCCGGCGAGAAGCGCCTTCCGCCACGGCCGCGTCTGAGCGTCGTTTCGGGCAACCCGATTTCCCATCTTCGATATTCGTCCGAGCCGCTCCTTGCCTCCGCTTGAATGAGGCCGCGGCGTCAATCCCAGCCAGGCGGCAAAGTGGCGAGCCGACTTGAACCCGCCAGGATCCGGCACCAGCGCCTTGATGGTCGCCGCCGTAATGGCGCCGACCCCAGGGATGGTGGTCAACCGACGCATGTCCTCGTCGCGCTTGGCCTCCACGACGATTGCGCGCTCGAGCCTATCGATTTGGTCGGCTGAAGCTTCGATCCCATCGGCAATAGCCATCAGGGCGAAGCGTGCTGCTGCGGGCAGGCGAGCATCGGTTTCGTCCCGTACGATCGCGACCGCGCCTCAACCTTTGCCAGGCCGGCGCTGGCGATGATGGCTAATTCGGCCAGATGCGCGCGCAGGGCATTGACCGCCTGCGTTCGCTGCCGCACCAGAAGAGCGCGGCTCTTCAGCACCATCGCGGCATCCTGCTGCTCGGCCGTCTTGATCGGGACGAAGCGCATGGTCTTTCGGGTCACCGCTTCGCTGATGGCCTCCGCGTCCGTTCTACCTCGCTTGACGAACGGCTTGACATAAGCCGGCGGAATGAGCCGCACCTCATGACCGAGAGCCGCGATCTCGCGCGCCCAATAATGGGCGCTACCGCAGGCTTCCATCCCCACCAGGCAGGGTGACAGCTTCTCGAAGAAACGCAGAACTTCGCTGCGCCGCAACTTTTGGTTGAACACGGGCTCGTCCTCCGCATCCGCCCCGTGAACCTGGAAAACGTGCTTGGCCAAATCCAACCCGATGGAGATAACCTGTTTCACGGAACGGTCCCTCCTTTGTGGCGTTCGAACAACGACCACGTTCTAGCACTTTGATGCTGTTGGAGCGGGCCGTTCCACCACATCAGGTATGGAGAATGGCAATCATCCCGGTCGTGGCACCGAGATGCGTCGGGTTGGCGCTGATGAGACGGATCGTCTCGGCTGCCGTCTTGAGCAGAATGTCGTAGACCACGGCCTTGTTCTGCAGCGCGACCGCGGCCACAGGCGCCGGCACGGTGAAGACGACATGGAAATAGGGAACCGGCAGTAGGTCGGCCTGGCGATCGGCGAGCCATTGGGCGCGCGCGAGCGCTTGGCACTTCGGACAGTGCCGATCGCGACAGCTGTTGTAGGCGACGCGAACCAGGCCGCAGTCGTCGCAGCGCTCGACGTGGCCACCGAGCGTCGCTGTGCGGCACGCCTCGATGGCCGCCATGACACGGCGCTGGTCGGACGACGGAACGCGCCGCCGTGGCGGCAGAACATGTCCGCCATCTCAAGCACGGCGCATATGCGCGGCTCAGTCGGGTGGGATCACCCTATGGAGAGCCCATCGAATGGGCTGGTCGTGCGGGCGAGCAGATTGGTCGCAACCTGTGCGTCGCGCGCGGTCGATCCGAGGCCGGCATGTCCGAGCAAGACCTGAATGATGCGGATGTCAATCCCGCTTTCCAGGAGATGGGTCGCAAACGAGTGCCGGAGAGTGTGGACAGTAATCGGCTTGGCAATCCGAGCGCGGCGGCGGGCGGCGCGGCAGGCCGCCTGGACGCAGCGGACGCCGACATGTTCACTTGGGTCTTGGCCTGGAAATAGCCACAGCCCCCGGTCGGGCTCGCATCCTCTACCTACGAAGAATATCCAGCAGTCGAGGAGAAAGCATCGCGTAACGATCTCTGTCGCCCTTTCCATTCTCGATGTGGATCAACATTCGTTTGCTGTCGATCGAGCTCACCTTCAGGCTTACGACTTCACTAACCCGTAAACCAGCCGCATAAGCCGTCGCCAGCACGACGCGGTTGCGCAACCCTGTAACCGCGTCCAGGAAGCGCTCGATCTCTTCGGCACTAAGCACGAGCGGGAGCTTGTCGGGCTTCTGGCCACCGATGATCCGCTCGAATGCCTCCGTCTGCCCGAGTGTGACGCCGTAGAAGAACCGCAGCGCGCAGGCCACATGGTTGATGTGGGACCACGAACGCCTTTGGCCGATGAGATGCAGTTGGTAGGCGCGGACCTGCTCGAAACTCAACCGGTCCGGAGCGTAGCCGAAATGGCGGCTAAACTTTGCGATCGCATAGATATAGAATTGTTGAGTCGACGGCGACAGATTGCGGACCGTCATGTCCTGGATCATGCGCTGCCGAAGAGGGCTCATCGTAGCCATCTGGGTCTCCTGTCTTGAGAGCGGCGGCGCGAAGACCAACATCCACTCAGACAGGACACCTCAGTTCAGCAGGCTTGCCCCCACTCCCGCGTAGCGGGTTCGTTCAATACTGCGCGAGATCAAATCGGTACACCCAGGCGAGATCATCGGAATCCGCAAAGTTCAACGACCACCGCCGCGCTGACCGTTTTTATCGGTTGGGTTTGGAGAAATCTGACAAGCCAACGCGCCGGCTCGTCAAGGCTGAGCGACTGATGGAAGCTCTTCGCACTGAGTCGGGAATGCCGTTCTCCGTATGCCGGAGAGGGTCGCAGCGCTCTAGCTTCTGCCCCGCGGTTGGATAGGGCGCCACGTGCGTGACATCAGCGGATCACTGCGATCATCGTATATGGCCACGAGCTCGCCGGCCTTTAGGCCGAGGCCCTTCAAATCGGTTTCGCGAAGTTCGGATTTGTCGATCGTTGCTTCACCGGCGCTGGCTGCCAACGAAGCTTTTACGGCTTCAGCCTGATCAGCCAGTGCGACAGCATAAGTCACATATCGGAGCTTGTCGTTTTTGACGACGCCGACCGTAACCATCCACCCTGCTGCCATCTCAGTTTCACGGGGCATGCCATGATCTCCACGACGTGTTGCTGTTTCCGATGCTACGAAAAAGGCGCGCGGGCGGCTGGAGGAACCACCCGCGCGAAGTTTGGTACGCCAAGCTTGGCTGTCTGGGGGTGCGTGAAGATAGGCAGCCAAGCCGATAAGCATCTGAGCAACTCGTGTGCCAGACGGTCACTACGCAAGGGTAGAGGCCGACACGACGAAAAAAGCGTGCGGGCAGCCGCTTACCACCGCCCGCACGAGTTGCGATGCGAGGACTTGGCCCTCACGATGGTCAATCGATAAGCGACCAAGCCATACCTGGCTCAGCAATCAGCGTGCCAGACGGTCATATTGCGCAGACAGGCAATCGGCGCGCTTTCATACCTCGTGCAGACTGAATACTCGCGCGAGCGGCGGCTTCCGGACCACAACGTCATGAACCGCACGCGACTGACGAGATCAGACGTGACGCCGCGATACTGCGCTTGACGGTGCACCTTGCGTTCGCGAGTTCGGTAGCGCCGCACTCCGCCATCAGCCGCTCGGTGATGCCGACGAGCCGGCGGACGCGCTTCGACTGCCTGCGGTCCTGCTAGCGCCTTCTCTCAGCCCCGTTTGACCGTGTCCGCGTTTTCATCGCATGTATCTCCTCTCGTCCAGCGACGTAGTCCGAGCCGGTGACAGCCGCAAGAGAACAGAAGGCCCGCGTGACGGCGACGGGCGGCCGTTAACCACACTTCTTTTAGAAACCATTGTTCGCGCTCGATCCCGTAGCATTCCGGGAACCTCTTCCCTCCGCGCCGCAAGTTGGTCTAGGCTCGCAACCTCAAGAGGAGCGACCGGAGTGACGAGGGAGAAGCGGATCAGCATCGAAGAGCGGCCGTCTGTGCTGGCGCGGCTCCGCCGGGTGCAGGCATGGCGCCGGAAACGGCTCCAGCGGCTTTTAGCTGATCCCAACATCGCGGAAAACGATCCGGGGCAGTATAGGTCCATCAAGGCCGCACAGCACTACACGGCCGTCTCTATGCGTGCGGAAGCCATCCTGCGAGGACTGATCGAGCGATAAGCGTTATCGAAGTGCAGATCGGCGAAATTGGCCTTTCGGTTTTGGAGGCGGCCAAGCCGCCTGAAGCTTCTCAATCGCCGCAAGTACGGCGCGCTTTGTGATCTTTCCTTGAAAGTATTGTTTGGCCGACTTCATGGCTGCCGATCTGTCCGCGCTCAACCTTCTGGTGGTCCAAATCGACGGGCTGCATCTCGGCGACGATCTCGTGCTGGTCGCCGCGATCGGGGTTGACGGCTAAGGCAACGAGCATCCGCTGGCGCTGGTGGAAGGGGCGACCGAGAATACCTCCACGGTTCAGTCCCTGCTGGACAACCTGGTCTCGCGCGCGCTCGACCCGACGGTGCCAAGACTGTATCGCCGACGGCGCGAAGGCGTTGTCGAAGGCGATCCGCCGCAGCTTCGATTCGGCCGCTGCGATCCAGCGCTGCCAGATCCGCAAGGCGCGCAACATCACGGAACGCCTGCCGAAAGAGCATCATGCGGCCACCCGTCGGGCGCCGCGCCAGGCCTGGGAGCTCGATGACGCTCCGACAAGGCTGAAAAATTGATCCGCAATCTCGCGCGTCGACTCTACCAGCAATGGCCCGGTGTAGCGGGCAGCATCCTCGAAGGCCTCGACGGCATCCTGACTGTCATCCGGTTGAAGTTGCCGAAGGAGCTTCGTCGATCGCTCGCCTGTACCAACATCGCCGAGAACATGATGGGCACCATTCGCCGCGTCATGCGCAACATCAAGCGCTGGCGGGATCCCGTTATGGCCTTGCGATGGGTCGAGGCCGGCATGATCGAGGCCAACAAGGCCTTCCGACGATTGAAGGCGCATAAGCAAATTGTCGGTTCTGCGTGCGGCCCTTCAAGCTCGCCACAATCGCATGACGATCAACCCCGTTGCCCACGTCTCGAGGGCCGCGTAACATTCATTCCGGCAACGTTGGCCCGACCTAGTTCAACAGCGATCGGGACATCCCCAGCCGACACGGCGGCCCTCATTGGAGGGAAACGTCATGGGCCTCAACCAGCGTAAGCATCCGGTCTGGCTTTCAGTTAACATAATTGGCTCGATCGCGGCACATGTCGATCGGTAACGATAGTCCCCACCAGATCACGGTATCTCACAGCGTGCAAGGCGTTGCCCGCGTGGGCTGCTCACGGCGTGGCGATACGAGATTGCGGCGGCGGAACATACCGGTTACGGAAGAGGCGAATGTCCCGTGGTCCTCCCGGACCCCGCACAACTGTATAGGGCACGCCATAGATGTCGATGCTCCTGTGTCGCTCGCTCGGACTCGGTAGTAAGCCGTGCCGATCTAACTGAAGAATCAGGGGAGCGGGGGCGGGTTGATCACGATGGACCCAGTTCGGGCCGACAACAGGCCCGAAATCCCGTTGCCCGGAGTTATTCATTGCTCCTGTTGCTGCGCGATCCAGTCGCTGGCGATGGCGTAAAGGCTCGGCGGAAGACGAGGGCCCGGCGGCTTCCTGATTCCGAAAGCCGGGCTCGCGGGCCGGACCCACGAGAGACGGCCCAGCTCTCTGGCCGCGCTGAAGCGCGAATGCATGGGCCAATTCGCGCAGCGCTCGGTCGTCGCTGCGTACTCTTTCACGGCGGGGCTCCAGTCGAGCCAACTCGAGGAGGGTGCGCTGGCGATGCAGGTTCTCCTCTGAAGCAGTGAAACTCAAGCTATCGCTAGTGTCGTCTTGGCTCTCGATGTAGTTGTTGAAAGAGTCGACGGTGTCGCTTCGACGCCCCAAGGCCTGGGCTTGGTGATGAACAGGCCCGATGGAAGGCGATGAAACGGTTTGCTCACCCGGGGTGGTCGGTTCACGGGCCCCATCATGCGGCACAAGGCGAGCATCGTTAGGCAACGCAAGCGGCAACCGCTCCGCCGAAGCAACGGACAAGGCCAGAGGATTGGCTCCCGGCCTACTGCTGGCCAACCGCTCAAAACACCACTGTCGATAATCGTTAATATCAGCCTCGGAGGCAAAACCACCCGAGGGGTCTAAAATGGCGCCGCGGTCGAGAATACCCTCAGAGCTGTCGCTAGCGCGGCCCGGCGACGGGTTGCGCACAAAGCGAGGACCGTCACGCAACGCGGACTCACGATAGGGGCGATTCACGCGAGAATACGGGAGACCTTCCTGCACCCCGGCCAGCACTGCGCGGAACTCGCGGGACATACTGCCCAGCGAATTGTCTCCCCCGTTGGATGATTCGACCATCCTCAGCGCGCCTAGCTGCTGGCGAGAGTCCGTTGGACCGGCTGGTGGGAAAGCTTCCGTACTCGAACTCCGGTTTTCTTCCTCTTCGATGCCTGTAAACAAAGTGCGGGCAGCCAAAGCTCGCTCGATAGAATCCACGCTTCGTCACCCGTTGAGAACCGCCACAGCCAGCCTTCTGACTACGGTAGATTGCAGGGCTTAGCTTACAAGAAGCTGACAACCTCGATAACAAAAGCGGTGGCGGCCTTGAGGCGGCAGATGTGGGTAATTCAAAGTGCGGCTAAGCGCTTACTATCGGCCGCACGAAAGGCGGGTTGAACTCCAAGCTCCTCGTCGTCTGCGACGACATTGGCAAACCGCTCGTCATGCTGCTCCCGGAAGGCCAGATGAGCGACCATAAGGGCGCCGGCCTGATGCTCGACGCCCTGCCGCCCGGCTCGGCGCTGATCGCAGACCGCGGCTACGACTCCAACTGCTTCCCCACCGCGCTGAAAGCCAAAGGCGCGGAAGTCTGCATTCCACCGACCAGAACCCGCAAGCAGCCGCTCGCCTACGACAAAGGCGTCTACCGCTCCCGTCACAAGATCGAAAACCTGTTCGCCAAACTCAAGGATTCCGTTCATCTCGTCGACCGCGCAAGTACCGGATGGAGTTGGAGTTCCGGATTTTGTTGACGGCGGCTATTTCGAGAATTCGGGTCTGACGGCGGCCGTGATGCTGCTCTATCTTTGAGGTGAGCTTTTTCGCGGAAACGCCTGCATCTGAGACGGGGGCAGTTAGAATCACCCGCTGAAATGGCGTTACGTCGGCGGCCGCCCACTCTATCGTGTCGATGCCGTGCGTGACTATCTGGCCGGGTGCGATAAGACCACTAGGCGCCCTCAGCCGCATAATGTTCGCGGAGACGGCCGAGCAGCTCGGCCTTGATGGGATCGAGCGGATTGGTCCGCTGCAGACGCACGACCTTGCCAACTCGTTCTGCGCCGACCAACTCCGCAATGTAATCATCAGCTGCTTCGAACGCCATCTTGCGGATGATCCACTGCTCGTCGTGATTGTCGACCTGATCGATTCCGCGTGGCTTTTGCCCGACACACAGCCGCTGGATTTCATTGTCGTAGCCGCAGCGCGACATGATGGTGCGCAGACTGCGCCTCAGGTCATGCATGGTAAATTTTGCGACACCCGCCTCGTTGACCAAGCGGTTGACCATCTTGGTGAAGCCGGACATCTGGCCACCGGTCTTCGGTTACGGGAAGACAAAGCCGGACGTCGCACGTTGGAAATGTTTTGCGGCAGCGAGCACGGCATCAACGAGGCGCGTGCGCGGCACGTCATGATGCAGACCCATCTTTGTCCAAGCCGCATCAAAAGTGATGCGGTCGTCCATAACGTCCTTTTGCCACTTGATCATGGTGGTTCGCTGCGGCGCGGACCACCAAGCAGGCACATTCGAGTCAAAAGCCCGAAAGCTCCGAGCTTGCCAGCTGCATGCCAGACCTTGATGGTCTCCTCATCGGTGAGCGCCCGCCCCTTTGTCCGGCGCCCGACCCGCTGCGCACGAGTTTCCTTTGGCGCGCGATAACCGGCGAGCACGTTGTGTTCGACGTACCCTTCCCCGACGCACCGCTCGACAAAGGTTTGCGTGTGTTTGCGAAGGTCCCTGGCCCTGCAAAATCGAATACTTTATCGAGACAACTTCTGCCTATCTCTCAGGCCGATCTGATTCTTCACGGAGACTGTGCAGACGTTCGATTCACGCGGCGGTGGAACGGCCTTACTATGGGAACTCCAGTCAATCGCGAACAAATTCTAGCACTCGGAGGGCTGCATAAATGAGGATTGCCCAAGTCCCAGCGCAAAACAACACGACAGCACGCCACGTGTTGGCCCTGAATCGATTTCGCCATTTGATGAGCTCGGATGCGCAACCACTGAAGCAACGACCGCGGACGACACCGATCATCTGGCCGTAGCTGTCAAACCGGAATTGGGAACGATGTTTGCGGATGTAGTTGATCCTTTCTTGAGGCGAGAGAGACCAGGTCCATATGTCAAGAGCTGCAGCTGCCTGCTGCTCGAGATTCGGCATCCTACGCAGTCTACCGTGATGACAACTTACTCCCGAGGCCTTGCTATATGCTCTGTTGGCGGTGCGCACGTCATCGAAGTCTGTAGATCTAAATTGCATTATCGGATCGAGCTCGCTTTTGGTCATGTTTCGCGGGCGACGCTACAATATGACCTTACGTCAGCTTCAAGCCAAAGTTGACTTACCAGACCTATGAGGCTCCCGTCGACGCCTTGATGAGCCATGAGCTACGCGGGGGATGGTGAGCGATCACCGCTGTCACGATCGCCGATCGATGTTCGTCGTGAGCTCGTCTCTCTGACAAGTTTGCGACAAGCAAGCATCCGCAGCCTGTTCGGTGCATTCGTCATCTTCGCAGATAGGCGCGATAGGAAAATGTGAGACAGTTGCTGGCCAAGGCCAGGGCAACGCCCAGGGCCACGATGAGAGCGGCTTCCTCTTGCCTAGAGAAGATGATTCCAATGACCGCGATCGCTGAGGCAGATCCCACTACGATCCACTTGCGTTCGATTCGCTCGGCGAAGGACATCGACAGCAACGGACCGATGGGGTTGGCAATCGCGATGACGAAGGAATAGAGCAGACTGTGCGTAACGTTAATGCCCTTGGCAATGAGGAGCGTCGGAACCCAGCTTGCAAACCCGTAGTAACCGATCGACTGAAAGAAGTTGAACACTAGCATCATGATGGTTCGCCCCCGATATCGGGATTGCCACAGCTCGGCAAAACTCGCGTTCTGCTCTTGGGCCACGGGAGGGTGAGGCTGCGGCTCGGGTAAAGGCGCGCCGGTCCGCGCCACGATCTCGTACTCAAGGCGGGAACGATCGCATCCGCCTCGGCAAGGCAGCCCCTCTGCGCCAGCCATCGCGGACTTTCCGGCAAGCCGAGCCGGATGAACCAGACGGCCGTCGCGCCCAGGCACCCGATCCAGATCACCCAGCGCCATCCGTCAAGGCCAAGGGGAGCCGTCGGCACGAAATACCAAGCAACGAGCGCGACGGTCGGGACCGCGGAGAACTGTATCGCCTGGAGGAATGCAAACGACTTTCCGCGCGAATTCGCCGGCACGAGCTCGGTGGTATAGGAGTCGATCGTCACGATCTCCGCGCCTGCACCAATGCCGGTTAGAAACCGAAAGAAGATGATCCACTCCGCGCTGTGTTGACAGGCCAACAAGGCGGCTGCGGCCGTATACCAGAGCAGCGCGCCAGTGAAGACGACCCGCCGCCCGAAGCGATCGGCCAATTGGCCGAACACGAGCGTTCCGACGAACAGGCCGGCAAACATGGCAGCCACGAAAGCCCCCAGTCCGGCAAAGCCGAAGAAATTCACGGTCGAGGTCGTGAAAGTTCCGCTTCTGACGAGCCCCGGTCCGATGTAGGCGGTGAAGAAGACGTCGTAGATCTCGAACCAGGCGCCAAGGGCGACCATCAAGACGAGCTTCCAGATCGGCCAGCTCATCGGAAGGCGGTCAAGGCGCGCATTGATCACGGCCGCAGCCGATGCGTTATCGGTGTCCACCGCTCCCGCTCCGCTGCATTCCGCGAGTGCGACGGTCGTTCGTGTCGCCGGCCGATGCATGGCTTGATTTCCCCTCTGCTTCAATTTGCTTTTCTATGTTCGGCACGCTCGACCTACGGCGTGGCGGCGATGACCCGTTCGCGTGCCAGCCGCTCGACCTCGCGCCGGTCGAAGCCGGCGCCGACCAAAATCTCGTCTGTGTGCTCGCCCAGACGCGGCGGTTGGCGCGTCAGCCTTGGCCGTTCGCGGTCCGCGCCGAATTCGACGGGCATGGCGGGAAGCCGCGCCATCTCGATTGCGCCTTCGGCGGTGCGGATCGCAACGTCAATCAAGCCACCATGACTGGCGAGATGCGGATCGTCGAACAGGTCCGTCGGCTTGCCAACCGCCGCCCATGAGACGGCCGCGCGTTCGCAACGTTCGGCAATCACCGCCTTCGAAAACGGGGCAAGCGCTTCCTGCACGGCGGGGATGAGCCAGCTTCGATGGCTCGCCCGCATGACATTGGTGGCGAGATCCGGATTGCCGCCGAGGGCGGCGAGCCCAAATTCCTCGGTGAACCGGATCCATTGCTTGTCGCTGGTGACGCCAATGAATACCTGATCGTCGCTCGTGTTGAAGACGTCGTAGATCGCCCAGGCATGCCGGCGCTCCGGCATGGGCCTTGGCGGGTGTCCACTCGCGACCGCGCCCGCCATGTGTGTGACCATGAAGAACGCCGCGCTCTCGAACAATGCGCTGCTGATCCGCTGGCCTCGCCCGGTAGCGTCGCGCTCGCGGAGCGCTGCGAGTGCGGCCGTGACGCCGAAGATTGCGCCTGTGATATCGTTGACAGAAGCGCCCGCGCGCAATGGCCGCCCCGCGGGGCCTGTCATATAGGCAAGCCCCGCCTGAAACTGCACGACTTCATCGAGCGCTGTCCTGTGTTCGTAGGGACCTGCGAGGAAGCCTTTGAGCGCCAGATAGATCAGACGTGGATTAATCGCTTCCAGATCAGCATAGCCGCACCCCAGCCGCTCCATCGTGCCGGGCGCGTAGTTCTCAAGAACGATATCGACGTCCTTCACCAGCCGATGGACAGTCGCGCGTCCCTCGGCATGCTTCAGGTTAATCGCGATGCTGCGCTTGTTGCGATTGAAGCCGGCGAAGAAACCTGCGCCGAAGCCAGGCAAGTGGCGCGTGTGGTCGCCGTCGGGCGCGGGCTCGACCTTGATCACGTCGGCCCCGAGATCGGCCAGTATCAAGCCGGCACAGGGCCCCATGATCGTGTGGCTGAACTCGAGGACCTTCAGTCCCGTCAATGGTTTAGTGGACACCCGCCGCCTTCCTCCGAAATGAATTGAGGCTTCCGGCGTGGAGAAGCTCGCTCGGCAGCTGGTGGCCGACGACCTCTTCCGCCATCCGCCCGACTTCGATCAGCGCATCGAGGTCGACGCCCGTACTGATCCCCATCTCCTCGCACAGCAGCACAAGCTCTTCCGTGCAGATGTTGCCGGCAGCGCCCTTGTGTGCGGCGAATGGACAACCGCCCAGTCCGCCGACAGTCGAGTCGAATTTCGTCACTCCCATGCGCAGGCCCGCCATCGCGTTGGCGATCGCGAGGCCCCGGGTGTCGTGCAGATGCAACGTGATCCGCTGATGCGGCCACTTGCTTCGCACCTCCCCGAGCAGCCTTTCGACGCGCAGCGGCGTCGCCCAGCCCAT
Organism: Bradyrhizobium sp. ma5; assembly: GCF_042258955.1. Lineage (NCBI taxonomy): Bacteria > Pseudomonadati > Pseudomonadota > Alphaproteobacteria > Hyphomicrobiales > Nitrobacteraceae > Bradyrhizobium > Bradyrhizobium sp. ma5. Next base: position 2,280,655 of record NZ_CP170156.1, on the reverse strand, counting down.
CGTGTCCGACAGGGAAATGTTGTCGATTGCCACACCGCATTCGTCCGCAATGTCGAAGCCGTCGCGAAGGGTGGAGATGACCTGCACCGGCGTGATATCGCCCTGGAAATTGCAGCCGAACGCCGCCATGACCCCGATCCGCCGAACCAAAACGTCTTTCGACAGATGGAGGCGCGTCTGCTTGCGCATCGCTCCTAAGTTTTCCGTGTGGCTGCGATGCAGGTTCTTGCGGGTGAACGCATCGGACGCCGACAGCGCGATCGAGCCGGAAAGCGTCAGCTTGTCCGAATGCTCGAGGGCCCGATCGAGCCCCTTGTCGTTGAACCAGAGTCCGACATAGTGAACGCCGGGCGCCGGCCGAAAGCCCGCGACAACGTCATCGGCATCTGCCCATCCGGGCACGAGGCGAGGATTGACGAAGGAACAAACCTGGATGTGGCGCAGCCCGGTTTGCGCCAAAGCCTCGATGAGGCGGATCTTGTCCGCGGAGGCGATCGGTCCCGGTTCGATCTGGAAGCCTTCGCGTGGCCCCTCCTCCTGGATCTCCACTTCGTTTGGCAGGTCTGCCATCCATCCTCCCCCGGTGAAGCCGCGGCCGCGACTGCCTGTCAATTTCTGTGCCAGGCTTAGGATGGCGGCAGCGCTGTCATTTCGTCCAATACCGATTTGACGGCACCTGCCATATGATTTCTAAATAGCAGGATGGACATCCGACAGCTTCGCTATTTCATCGCAGTCGCCGAGGAGCTGAATTTCAGCAAGGCTGCACGCCGTCTCAACCTCAGTCAGCCTCCGCTCAGCCTGCAGATCAAGGCCCTCGAGCATGAGGTGGGGGCGCCGCTGTTTCTGCGTCAACGCCGCGGCGTCGAGCTGACCCAGGCCGGACAGATCCTGCTTGAACAGGTGCGCAAGGCGATTGCGCAGCTCGATCAAGCGATGGGAACGGCGCAGCGGGCTGCGCGCGGAGAAGCGGGCCTGCTGCGCATCGGCTACACGGGGTCAACCCCGATCCATGCGTCGTTCTCCAAGATCCTGCGCCGCTTTTCGCAAGCCTATCCGGAGATACGTCTCGAGCTGCTTCACGCCTCCACCAGCCAATAGGCCGAGATGCTGACCGACCGTCGGCTCGATCTCGGATTCCTGCGACCGTCCCCGATATTTCCGCCCCCCAATTGTGGCACTCGGATCAGGTTCGGCCACAGCGGACTAACGGCATCCAAATATCAGATAGACCGTATCTTGAGGTTAGGCTTGTTCTACTGACGGCCCTACGTTTCCCTGATCCAGACCCCAACGCGGCGGGGTGGTCGCCAGCGCATCAATCTACGGAAGCGGCAGTAAAGCCTGGCACTCAATTCCTTGCAGTCCCGCGACACTTGGCTCTTTGCTCTTGTTATCTCCGCCCTTACGCGTCGTGCAATTCTCAAAGCGTGGGTCCAACGTAATCGCCTCTCATCAGGGACACTTCAGCGACATTGTCACGGTCCCGGGGCGGAGTCGGGACGATTTTTGTGTGGGGTATGGCGCTGAAGACGAGGACAGCACCACACAGTATGCACCTCAAGTCCGCTTTCGGGGCGAATTCGACAAGCAGTGCGATTATGCTCTCGCCAAGATTGGCCGCATGCTCGCGATTCGAAATGCGGGGCTGGCTGACATCGCCACGCTCAGAATCTATCTGACCGGCGTCCGCAACGTTGGCGACCTCTACAAATGCACCGATCGGCGATTCGCCGGCCACGCTCGGCCAGTCCGAGCAGTTGGGCCGCCAATGGAAGATGCTTCTGTTCGCAATAAGTCCGGAGGTGATCCGGATCATTCGGCTGGCCATAACGCACGATCTTGCACATTTCCGTGTCTTCTCTTCGTCCGCATGCTGAGACGCGCTTCACCACAATCGACTCACACGTCCGTTGCCGGCGCGAGTTTGCGGCCCCGGATCATGTCCGAAGCTTTTTCGCCGATCATGATCGGTCGGCACTTTGGCGTTGCCGCCCGGCAATTCCGGCATGACCGAAGCGTCAACGACCCGCAGACCGTCGATGCCGTGAACCCGCAGTTCGGGACGACGAGGGCCAGCCGACCGGTACCCATTCCGCAGGTGCCGACTGGATGCGAGCGATGCTCATCATCGATAAATTCGCGCAATTCATTGGCGCCCCAATCCGGTCAACCTCCACGGCTGCATCGACTCCTGTCCACATTCTGACAGCGGCACCATGTCGTGTCAGGTCCAGCACATCGCTTATAGGCACACCGAGATGCTTCCCAACGTTTGGCCGGCCTTATTGTATGCAAGCGGCGGCTGGCATGCTCATTGCTTAGATAAAATCAATCGAAGAATAGAGGCACGAAAGCAGCAATACTCCCCTCTCTGACCCTTCCGTCCGGGCGAAGAACGGTCCGCCCGTTCGGCTCACTGAGGCGCGCTGCACCTACGATAGGGGACATACCCAGCATGACCGCCCCCGGCAAGCAGATCTGAAATCGCCCGGTTTCGGACTCATTTTGTCGCGCCATCACTTACTTAAGGTTCACCGATGAAATCCGCGATTGTCTTCGACTGGAATGGTACGCTGCTCGATGACGCTAGCGCGGTGTTGGAAGCGATCAATGCAGTTCTGAGCCGCTTCAGTCGCGCCGCTATCGATATGCATAGGTTTCGCGAAGAGTTCGAGCTTCCGCTCTCCGCAATTTTCCGCAAGCTGGACGTGTCAGAAGACGAAGTCGACGCGGTGCTTGGCAATGACAACGCCATCTTTCACGACACATACGAACCGCTGGCGAGTAGGACTGTTTTGCGCAAGGGCGCAAAACATCTCTTGCTTGCCGCACGTCGACAATCCATTCCAACCGTCATTCTTAGCAATCACATTGTCGAACCAATTCGCGTACAAGTACGAAGACTCGGTATCGAGACTTACGTCCCTACAATTTTGGCATTTGAGAGCCGCACAAGTCAGTTTAGAAGCATGAGCAAGGAGGACAGGTTGCGCCAATATATGCAGGTCAATGATCTACCCCCCGGAAGAACCGTCATCGTCGGCGACATGGAAGTCGAGACGGAGATTGCGCGCAATCTCGGACTTCTCAGCGTGTCGATGACGGGCGGATTTGTTTCCGAAGCGCGCTTGCGGGCAGCGCAGCCGGATTACATCGTTCATGACCACCATGAGCTGGTGCCAATTTTGCAGAACCACGACCTTCTTTTGAAGGAAATAGCTGATCGCGAAGAGCTGCACTGAAGATCTTTCGCTCGCCCGTCATTGCTGTCGACCTCGATGATGTTGAAGGAAGACGTCGGCGCCGACTGCTTTGAGCACCCGATGGAATCCTGAGCTCAGTCCCTTGACCGGCTCGCGCCGCACTTCCCGATCCTTGACTGCTCATGTCGTAGATGGCCGTTGCAGGGCGTGACCCCTTCGCCTGGCACGATGCTTGCTGAGGACTATTCACCGGCTGGGACGAGCAAGCAACCACGAGACTTGGAAAATAAGCCACGATGAGTGCAACGGCTTTGATCGATCATGCTATTCCGCGCAGCAACGTTGTGAAACGCGCAGCGCGCATCGGTGCGGAAATCAGAGATCTCAGGCTCACGGGCGATTTGCCGACGCAGACCATCGCTGCGATCACTAGCTTGTTACTCGAGCACAAGGTGATCTTCTTCCGGAACCAGGGCCATCTTGATGACGCCGAGCACGAGCGCTTTGCAGCTCGTTTCGGAAAGCTGGTCCCCCATCCGATGCTCGGTGCCAGCAAAGGAACGGCGTCGCTCCTCGAGCTTGACTCCAGTCGCGGTGGCGGTCGCGCCGACATATGGCATGCGGATGGGACCTTCGCCGATGCCTATCCGAAGATCTTGGTTCTGCGAGCAGTCGTAATCCCACCGTTCGGTGGCGATACGCTGTGGTCGAATACAGCGGCCGCCTATCTGGATCTGCCGCCCCCCCTACAACGGCTTGCCGACGAGCTTTGGGCCGTGCACAGCAACGTTTTCGACTACGCCGGAATGGCCCGCGTCCGTGAGGTGGATAAGAAACACTATGACGCGGTTTTCACGAGAACAATTTTTGAAACTGAGCATCCCGTTGTGCGCATCCACCCCGAGACAGACGAGCGGACGCTCGTGCTCGGTGCCTTGGTGCAGCGCTTTGTTGGCGTCCCCAAGTACGACGGCCACAAGCTGTTCGACCTGTTCCAGTCTCACATCACCGCGCCCGAAAACACCGTGCGGTGGAACTGGATGGAGGGCGATATAGCGATATGGGACAACCGTACGACGCAGCATTATGCGGTCAACGACTACGGCGACGAGCATCGCGTCGTGCGTCGTGCCACTATCGATGGTGATGTGCCCGTCAGCGTCGACGGCCGCCGCAGTGTAACGCGCCTCAAGGTCGCCAAACAGCCGCTGATCAACGCTGGCTAGCTAACGCTCTCGAAATCGAACAAATCGAGACCGGCGAGATATCTCTTTGGGTGACACCTTCAGGACTGCAATCACGCCGCAGGCGCGCCACGCGATGGTCGCGCCGAACGTCACAGAAATCGGGACGCGGAGAAAGGCGTAAGGTCGATCGCACTTCGGCCGTTGGTGATCATTTCAGCCACGACGTTCCCAATGCCGGCCGAGTGCTTGAAGCCGTGACCGGAGCATGCTGAGACCACAAAAACCCTGTCCTGGTCGGGATGCCGGTCGATGATGAAATCCCGATCGGGCGTCACTGTGTAGAGACAGGCGGCCGCCTGTGCGACGCGGGGCGTGGCGCCCGCAAGCCGGCTCTCGACGTGCTCGCGATACATCCTGGCCGACTCAGCCGGATCGACGGTGCGATCGACGGCGTCGGCCGTCGTGCTGGTCCCGTATTGCTCGGTCGCCACCTTGAGGCGATGATCACCCGGCGGCGGCGGGAAACCGTAGAGATAATCGACGTCAGTCGCGCCGTGCATCCAGATGAACACCGGCGCGTTTGCGCGGTAGGCGCTCGTGTCCTTGAGCTCGTACCAATGGAGCACCTGGCGGTTTGCTGTCAGTACACGGACGAACGGCGCCCCCAGCAGGTGAGCATTCCAGGCCCCCGCCGACACGACCACTTGGCTCGCTTCGAATGTTCCGGAAGAGGTCTCGACCCGAACAACCGAACCAACCTGCGCGATCGAGAGAACCTCAACACCCGTGCGGATCACCGCCCCCAGCTGCTCCGCGCGTGTCAGCTGCGCTTTGATGCAACGCTCCGGAAGAACGTATCCGCCACCGGGCTCGTAATACGCTTTCTCGTCGCCCCGAAGATTCAAGAACTGCGGGAAGCGATAGGCAACCTCTTCCCGTTGAGCACTTCGTGCGTGATGCCGAAATCATGGGCTGTCTCAATCGAGCGCGCGACGAAATTCGACTTGCCGTGGTGCGACGCCTCACCGACGCCGGGTGCCATGACGAGGACACCACAAGCGTTCAGGAGCTGGCCATCCGTCTCGGCTTCGAGCTCATGCCAGATCCGATGCGTATCCAGAACCAGGGGCACGTAGTCGCGGCCTTCACCGACGGCCTGCCGTGTGATGCGGGTTTCGCCATGACTGGCCCCCATGATGTGGGGAGGGGCAAATCGGTCGAGGCCGACCACCTTCACCCTGCGCTTGGCCATCTGATAGAGCACCGCGCTGCCCATGGCACCGAGGCCGATCACCAGAATATCCGCTTTCTCGCTCATGGCTGCAACTGCTCAATTTTTAGGATTGATCCGCGAAAGCGGTGAGTTAGCTTTCCGGATCAAGCTTCTAGAGCGCGATGAGGATTCGTCCGCTACATCGCGAGACCCACTATTCCGGAAGAGTGGGACTCTAGCTTCGCAATCGCGGCAAGTACGATGCTGGTTGCGATCTTTCCCTGGGACCATCGACTGAGTGCAGCTATGGCATTCTCCGAAGCCTTTGCGCGCGTCATGGCATGATCTCCACCGGCCGGCTTCGAAAAACGCGCGGGCGGCTGGAGGACCACCCGCGCGAGTTGCGCCGACAATAGAGGCTTTGCTGTCTCAGGGGGGTTGCGTGAAGATATGAGCAGCCAAGCCAGACGTCTCTCAGCAACCCGCGTGCCAGACGGTCACGGTGCAAGAGGGCAAAACGGTGCACTTTCACACCTCGTGTGGCTGACTACTCGCACTACGGCGGCGGCTTCCGGACATGCATGCCATCAACCGGACACAGCTGGATGTTCAGCGCTTAGTGAGGTCGAGGGCGTGAGATGATCGGATCGATCTCGTCATCGTGAACAACGATCAGCTCACCAGGTTCCACACCGAGCCTTTGCAATTGCTGCTCTTCGATCGGGCCGTTTAGCATTGCGGCCTTGGCACCGGAGTCTTTCAGAGTGAGCTTCACGGCTTCCTTCGGGTTGGCGACCGCAACCGCGTAAGTTACGTGCCTGAATTCTTCGTCGTCGCTGTCTTCCTTGAAGATGGCGACCGTCACTATCCAACCACCCATCTGCTGCGCCTCGGGAGGAGTCCTCGCCATGTGATGTCGGCTCGCCTGCAATTTCGGAGCCGTAGGCTCCGCGGCGCGCGTGCAAAAGCCGTTCTGATGAGGCCGATAGAGCACCAGTTCACTTTCGGCCAGCCGTCCCGCAACAGGTGTCGGTACCGCCTTTGGCGGCACCGGCGATCTATGCGCAGCCGACTCTATCCTCAACGAGGTTGCCGCGATTCTCAGCCTCTCAGCCGGGGACGGGTGAGCATCCGGGCAAATGGCACGCAGAACGCGCAATATGCAGTGCGATCACGCCGTACCAAATGAGGTAGGTATGGCACGTTGGAGATTGTGGTACATTCTGAAGGTTGATGATCGGAACTGAGCAGCGAACAACTCAGCACGTTACAATCCACTTTCAGGCCAGGAGATGTCGAATGCCCGCGAATACAATCGAAGACGAAAAACGCGAACGGCGGGCACGTCCAGAGCCCGAACTGGCCCGGGTAGCGGGCGGCGTCGCCGATGGCGTTGAAGAACCGGCGGCATCGCGCATTCCATTTACGTTTCCGGAATGGCAAAAATCGATCGAAGCGGCAAGGAACCTGTTCGCTACGGCACTAAAGGACGGATTAAGCTTGACTGCTTCCTCTCTGCACGATCAGGCCACCTTTCTGAAAACTCTTGCCGACTCCAAGAATCTCTCTGAGCTATTGAAGTGCCACTTGGACTTCGCCGAGAAATGCTGGTCGAAGTCGTTCAGCGAGGGATCGAAGATGTTGGATCGTCTCAAAACACAGCCGCCTCTGCGGTGAGATAAGCAATCCGCCAAGCGTGAAGCAAGGGCCGACCGCGCTCTACTCCCTCCGACCGCAGCCAGCCGTACGGCGGCGACCGGCGACGTTATGGATACCGAACTTCGGCGCTACCTGAGAACAACTCCTTCCGCCACCTGGTCGATATAGAACTCAGATGGCACATCGAACGCGACTACAGGAAGGTGAAGCAGATGGTCGACCGCGGCATCACGTAAGGGCGCGATTGATGCGGCTACCATCACCAGCCATGTTATGCATCAAGGGGAACGATTCCGCCCTCCCGACCTCGTCGGCCCGCGTCCGTCAAAAAACTGGGGCTTCTCAGAATTCAAAGGCCCCGCTGCTGGCCCGCTCAGAACCGAGCGTCATGCCGAATTCGGTCGCTGCGATACAGCGGCGCCTCAGGAGCGTATTGGTTGTGCCCTAGCTAGGGCGTGTACTCATGACGCGGTGGTGACGTCCGCTCTGCCCCAAACGCAGTTGGCGAGCTATTCGAACTCGCTAGGCGCTGGAGGCGTAGCGCTGCCAACAACGCCGTAAAGACCATCGTGAACAACAGGATCGCGACAGTCGCTTCCCCGATGTCGTGGACCTGCCAGCCATATCCCCTGGCATCAACGGCCTCTCCTGCTTGTCCCATTATCCAGGGCACGATCTGTGTAAGACCGGCACCTATATAGAAAAGGATGCCGGTTACCGATAGCTCGAAGCTCATCCTTGCAGGCATCGGGAGCTCACTTCGGCGCAGGTAGAGCGCGAAGGACTCAAAAATCAACCATGAATTGAGAAGCCAGCCGAGATAGTTGGAGAGACGAACACCAAACACTCCACCGCCGTCGTGCCATATCCAAACCTTGGCGATAGTCGCATTCGGGGCATCCACCACTAGATCCCATTGGGTCATTACGAACGCAGCGACGACTGGCAGAGCGATCAAGTTGAAAGGCCGATCGAGCTGCCGATCGGCGCCGTCAAGTAGGATAGACGCCACTGTCCACGAAAAATAGCCAGCCCCGAACCACGACGGTCCGATTATCAGCGGGACAAGGCCGATATGAGGTAGATCTGCGCCGACCTCGAAATGATAGCTGCCGAATGGAAAGCCCGTAGCGGTGCCGAGGTTTTCCGTCGTAAAGGCAATTGCGCTGCACATAGCGAACAGGATTGACGCTCGCCGCGTACCATACGCAAGAGCGGCGTGGATCAGCGCGCAGGCAATGAAAATCGCCGCGAGCGCTTGCGCGAGCGGGGTTGGATTCCAGGAAAAGCCGATTGCGGCTGCAAGAATGGCGGCGATGGAAAGCCAAAGTACAATCTTCTGCCAAGTCCACAGCCTGTTGCCAGAAATATTGTCTCGTCTCATTGTGCTTGCCCCGTCGTAGGGAGCGTCGTGGTAACGCTTACTCGGCCTAATCCAGAAATAACTGCCATCGTCACCCATTGGGCAAGTGATTTCGGCCGGCCTTCACGCATAGCGCCAACATCCCGCCAAAAACGTGATCGCAACAGTCCGATCTGCTTCAGCCTTGTCTCTACCGCTCGCAACCAAGTCGAGCGGTTCTTCAACCCGATTAACAGGCAAGCTGTCTCGTCTGAATTCTGGATCAATGGTTATGAATCAACGTCCTAGCTAGTAGATGTCCGTGCTGCGCAATCCAAATCGAGGCCCATACGTCCGATCTGCGATCGCACCAGGGTGCTCAATTTGGACTACCTAACCTCTAGACCCGGTTCTCATGTCTGATTTGACAGGTTGGCAGCTTCGTGTGCGCCAATGTTGCGGTTGTAATACCTTTGACCCTCGACGAAGGACTTACCCCTTACAATTCACGCCCGTGCGAGCAGTAGAGAACAGAGCCCTCCAGTTGCACAAGACAGGCGAACCGCACAAAGCCCCGCTCACTCGGAGATCGATGATATTCATTGAGCAGTTTTGCCGGGCTCTGTGGCGTCGATATTCTTCAGCATTAGCTCGCGCAAGAACGCCGCTCCGGGGATTTTGACTTCCTTGCCGTCGCGCAGTCTGCCGATTGCCGCAAGCAGCTTGCGGATATCATAGGTCGAGTTGAACACCTCCGGCACAGCGCGTTCGACGTTGAGGAGCGTGTAGACGGCCTCCATCGCCGTGCGAACTGAGTATTCGGTCGTGAAGATGCAATCGCGCTCCGCCGACTCAGCAAACTGGCCGATGAAGGCAAAATTGACGGCGCCTTTGGGCACAACATCTGGTCGATCACCCGCCTGCCGCGGCATGAAGAAAGAGGTGACGTAGGGCATCATCACCGGCACTGTCTTTGCTGCCGTCGCCGCGAGTCCCGGTATGTCTTCGACCGGCACGCCGAGGTGATACAGCCATTCCTGCGTGATTTCCTCGCCCGTGCAATCTTGCATCGGTCTGTTCACGTAATCGCCAGGCTTGTCGACGAACAGTGAATAGACCCAGACGACGATCTGATTACTGGGCTGGTGCTTGAAATGCGGCTGGCGGTTTACGGTCCAACTGAGCAGCCAGTTCGAATCCTTCGCCGTGACGATCCCTCCCGTGACGACCCTGCCGCTGAACGGATCGCGTTTGGCGATCTTGCGGATATATGCCGGAATGCGCGCGTCTAGCGTCGTGATCGTCGCCGATTCCCATTTGGTTGCAGGGATATTGCCGCCGAAGACGTCCGGGCGGCCGAAAGCCGCGTCCTTGGCCGCAATACGCCGCCACAGATCCCAAGCAGGCGCCGGGCCTTCGTCGAGCTTGGAGGGCGTGTGATGGTCGCCCTTGTCCGAGTTTTCGGTGAGCGACCCGATCGTGATGAATACAAGATCGTCAGCCCCAAGGCCGATACTGCCGGCGACGCCATCCTCCAGCCAGTGGATGGCCGTGGCCTGCTTGCATCCAGTCTTTATGTCGAAATCGACATCAATGACTTCGACGTCGTAGCGGAAGTTGACGCCCTGTTCCAACAGCCATTTGCACAACGGTAGAACCAGCGAATCATACTGATTGTACCTGGTGAACTTCAGCGCGCTGAAATCCGGCAGGCCCCCAATATGGTGGATGAACCGATGCAGATAGAGCTTCATCTCCAGGGCGGAATGCCATTCCTCAAAGGCGAACATCGTCCGCCAGTAGAGCCAAAAATTGCTGTAAAAAAAATCCTTCCCGAACACTTCGTCGATGCGCTTGTTCTCCATCTCCTCACGGGAGGCAAGAAAGACGGCAATCATTTCCTTCTGCGCCTTTTCGTTCAGAGTAAAGAGGCCGTCGGTGCGCGCGTCCTGTCCCTGGTTCACCGTCGCCCGCTGTAGCGAGTAGTTCGGATCATCCTTGTTCAACCAGTAGAACTCGTCGAGCACACTGGCACCTTCTATTTCCAGCGAGGGGATTGATCGGAACAAATCCCATAGGCACTCGAAATGATCCTCCATCTCGCGGCCCCCCCGGACCACGAAGCCCCTTTCCAGGTCTTGGTTACCGTCGAGAGCCCCACCGGGTATCTTCAGCCGTTCGAGGATGGTGATCCGGTCGCCACGCATATGGCCATCGCGGATCAGGAAGGCCGCACCGGAAAGCGCCGCCAGTCCCGCACCGACGAACCATGCAGTCTTGCTGTCCACACCTTCGGGTTTGCGAGGGCGGGCAAAAGCTTCGTAATTTCCGCTACCATAATACATCGCGACTTTCTATCCGATTGGATTGGACGATCAGTTGGGCTCATCAAAAGATGTTCTCGGGCGCCAGGCATTTGCGCGGGACGCCGACCGTCAGACCGCCATCGATGACGATCTCGGAACCGGTAAGGTAACTGGACTCGTCGCTGAGTAGGAACAAGACGACCTGCGACACTTCCTGCGGCTCGGCTGCGCGCCCCAGTGGAACGGGGAAAAGGGAGGACTCGAAGCCCTCGGTCATCGGGGTGGCAGTGAAGCCGGGATGGATCGAGTTGACGCGGACTCCCGAGGCCGCAGCTTCCAGCGCAGCGGACTTGGTTATGCCCCGCACGCCGAACTTGGAAGCGACATAGGCGTGGAGTCCGGCACTCCCCCGCAGCCCCTCGACCGACGAGACGTTGACGATCGAACCTCCGCCCGCGCGCCGGATGGCCGGCAGGGCTGCCTGCATTCCGAGGAATACGCCGGTTAGATTGACGGCAAGGGTCTTGTTCCACTGATCGAGCGGGAACTGCTCGATAGGGGCTATGTTGGCGATCCCGGCGTTGTTGACCAGCCCGTGCAGCGCGCCGAAGCGACGCTCGGCGCCTGCGATCGCCTGGGCCCACTCTTCCGGCTGGGTAACGTCCTGACGGACATAGACGGCGGATCCGCCAAGTTGAGCCGCGAGAGCCTCTCCTTCTGTATGAAGAATATCCGTGATGACGACGCTGGCCCCCTCAGCCACCAGCAGGCGCGCATGAGCCGCACCCATCCCGCGAGCCCCGCCGGTCACCAGAATGACCTTGTCGTTCACACGTCCCATAGTCGTTGGCTCGTTCCGTTGATCAATGGCGGTGCAGCGTCTTCCAGGCGTCGAAGAGGACACGGGGATCGTGCTGGCCCTTGTAAAAGGGCGAGACCGGACGCTGGACATCGAGCAAGCCGAAAACGGCGGTCTGCGCCGCGCGCACGGAATATTCGACGGTAAAGACAACGTCGTCGGGAATCTCGCAGAACTGGCCGATGAAGGCGAGGTTGCGCGCCCCCTTCGGGATGACCTTCGGTCGGTCGGTCCTCATGCGCGGCATGAACTGGGCGGTAATGTAAGGCATCATCGCCGTTATGACGCGCGAAGTCTCGAGAATGTGCCGAATACTCTCTGTGAATCGCAGGTGCGAAAGCAATTCGATCAGAATTTCACGCCCCGTGCACTCCGACATGGGCTTATGCACGAAGTTGCCCCGCTTGTCCGGGAAGAGCCCATAGCCCCACCACACCCAGACATTCTCCGGCTGTTCGTAAAAGTGCGGTTGACGGTTAAGGACGACGGTCAGGAGCCAACTGGAGTCTTTGATCGTTACAAGTCCGCCCTTGCCGGCCCTACTGCCGGAGAAGGCTTCAAGCCGGTCGAAGAAGCGCGAGTCGTCCGCCGTGACTGTGAACGATTCCCATTTGGACTGGTCGATCCTGGAAACGAAGACGGCGGGGCACCCGAAGTCTGGACTCTTGGCAGCCAGACGCTCCCAAAGTTTCCACGAACCTCCGTTTCGCTCCGTATTCAGCACCGGAACCGTGTCCATCGAACCGTAGCTGGTATCGGATGTCATTGACCCGTTGGTCACGAACACAAGATCACGTTCAGCCAAATCGATGGCGCGGTCCTCGTCGCCCTGCCGATACCGCAACCGTGTCGCAGTCTTCTGCCCGCCTTCGATCACAACATCAATATCGGTCACTTCCGCCCCCGTCTCGAGCCGCACGCCCCGGGCCTTCAACCATGCAACGATCGGGCGGACCATGGCGTCGAACTGATTGAATTGCGTGCGGTAGATCCCCGCCATGGTATCGATCGTCGAGAACAGATGCAGGAAGCGTAGACAGTAGCGCTTGAACTCGACCACACTGTGCCAAGGCGCAAAAGCAAAGGTCGTGGACCAGATGAACCAGAAATTGCTGCGGAAAAAGTGGGGTTCGAACCAGTCCTGGATCGTCCTGACGTCAAGCACCGATTCTGGAGCCGCGCAAAGCGCGATCAGGTCGAGCCGAGCTCTCTCTCTGAAACCGAGATCGGAGACGTCGACGATCTGACCGCCCGAAACCAAGCGCGCCTTGTCGTTCCAGAAGAACTCCTGATGGAACTTCATCAGTTCGTCCTTCGCCGACTTGGCCGGGTCGACAAACGAGGGAATGAAGGACAACAAGTCGTAGGTGCAGTTGAACTTTTCCTCGAACATGCGGCCGCCACGCATGACGTATCCATCCTTCGGACTGCCATGCGCGTCGAGGCTTCCGCCGAATTGCTCCATCTGCTCAAACAGGACGATATTCGGGCCCGATAGCTCGCCCTCCTTGACGAGGTAGGCCGCTGCGGCCAGGGCGGCGATGCCTGTTCCGACCAGATAGGCGTTGCGAGGAGCCGCCTCCTTCGGTGGATCAAGGCGGGAAACGAGAGAAGCAGAGCACATAAAGTTCTCCGGCATGTGGCAGTTGGAATGTCTATGCAATCGGCGCGCCGATGGCGGCGCGTGCAAATCAATATGATCGCGAAGCACAGCTGACGGGACTGCATAATCAGCAAGCGCCAGAAGCCATTCGGAGTACACAGCCACATGCAGTCGCCGTCCGACGCCTGACCATAAGCAGCAACGGCGCCGCGTTGATCGGAATGGATCAAGTCATACCAGCAACGGCTGCGCGGCGCGCAAAACACTGATTGCGGGCTTTGCCTGACGACGGAATGCGAGCGTCCTCGTGTCGGGTTTCCAACCATCACCGTCTTCAACCAGACGAGACAGAAAACGACTGGACAACACGCAACTTGAGATGCTGCCGGTCGTCGCTTTTGCCGAACTCGACCATACGGCAGCACGAAGTTGCCCAAGGCGACCTTACAGGGTGCTTGGTCACCGGCCGGGTCGAGTTCGAGCGCAAGCACGTACCGGTCGTTGGCGCCTAGCTAAAGTCTTTCGGGATGCGACGCACTGCTCAACGAGGTCCGGGCTGCCTCCTATCTCATCTGTGAGGTGCTCCAAACCCTGAGAGCCCGGGCTGTGAGGCTGGCGTTCGCCAATTCTCTCCAGGACTTCCGTACTTCCATCCAACAGATTTTTCGAGCGGGCAAGGTATCGAGCATTTTCTCGGCAATTGGTGCAAAGCGCGCGGCTTCCGAGTTCGGGTCACGCTTGGCATCTTCGAGAACTTCAAGAGCAGTCGTTTCGGACCGCCTCCACCCCGACTCGGTGAACCTGCTCTCCGCGAAATACTCAAAACAGGTCCGGAACGTCAAAGCACGACCGATGATCGTATGCGCGGGCAATCCCGCCTCACTCAGCCACCTCCGAAGACAGTCACACCACTCTCGGCTGCTGAGGTCGAGAAGGTCCGCACCTTCGAAGACCAAAAGCGCCGCCATGCCAGCGATCTCGCATTGCACCTCGTCGTCCAGCTTTTCGAGCCAGTCCCGGATTGCATGCAATGGCGTCACCGGCCGATTCACAACCGATACCTGCGCCGTGTCGGCGCGATGGAACGGAACCACGTTTTCCAGCGGTGGCATGCGCGGCCACGGCCTTCCCTCCGCGTCCCACAGGACCCAGCGCTCGGCAATCTTCTTTGCCTCTTCGGGCGACCTGGTTCGCCAAAGCTCCTTGAGCGCCTCATTGACGTAATATGAGACGTCAGCTTTCAGACCGCGTGTACGTGCTATTGCCGCGAGGCGCCCGGCGTCAATGAGCCGCGCCGCGAAATTGTTCTCCGCGTTCATTTGCCGAGGCCTTTCGCGCCCTTTCCAACGCGTCCCGTTCATCCGGCTCAATATGATCAAACCAAGAGCCCGGGGGAAATGTCGCGATACGCTTGGCAAGGAAGGATTGCGGCTCCCACTCTTGTCCCTCGCGTTTCTCGAAGCTGATGACCCCCTTGCGGGTAAGATAACGGGGACTTGGAATATGGCAGTTCACCAACAGCCGCACACGCCACAGATCACCTTTCGTGGTCTGATTCTCGTCCACCTTCGGCAAGTAATCCACGCTAACAGGTTCAACGATCGTGCAACGGCCGTGCCCGAGGAGATTGCCCAGCGTGCCTTGTGCAGTCGTTACGAAGTTGAAATTGGCTTGATCATGCAGAACGCGACGATTGACGTCATTTTCGCCGTCGGCGACTTCACCGGCAATCAATGAGAGCGCGAAGGCCCGCCAACCCAATTCCATTGGCTTTGCGTACGCCGAGACAATCCTGATCGTCCCGTCGGGAACGACCTTCCAAACGATGACGTATTCTTCGAGTGATCTCTTGTCTTGGTGTCTGGTCCACGAAAGGAAGACATATTCAGATTGATCAATTGCTCCGGCAACGCCCCACGTTCGAGGGACGAAGTGCGCCACCTTCGCGACCTTGGAAATAATTTGTTCTACTGTCTCGCCGTCTTGCGCTCGCCACGTCGACCTGACCTTGTCGACAAGTGGACTGTCGTCGGCACGAACACTGTCGCTCGTGACGGCCTCAGCCAGGCCGATCAGCAACAGGCCAAGGCAGAACCAAAGCATTCGTCGTCCAGCCATTTCTTTCATAAGTCCGGGCCCATCTGTTCTTTTTCGACACGTCACTTCTAGAGTGGACCAACCGTCGAATGTGCTATTCGCGAGAGATAAAAGTTAGCGGCGACGTGACGCAGGTGCCCGCCGGTGTCCCGCACGAGCAGGCGCCGTCCCCCGTCTATGTCACGCGCCGCTAACCTCAGTAGCCAGCCACGGCTTCAACTTGCGATGGTAGCCATGCCCAAGGGAGGGCGCCCTGGGCATGTCAAGGGAGTCTGCATTCTTCGTGCCAGGCAATAGTCGGAAGTTTCGCCCCGCATTTGTGTTGGCTTTGTCTGCTTTCCAACCTGCGCACGTCGTGATGTTTGCACCCTGGCCTATCCATAGCGACCTCATGTCGACCGCTGTCGTCCCCGCAATCATCGACAACGCGAGCGAACGTTTTGCCGCTAGTTCCGACACGGATGAAAGGGTCATCGGCGCTGTTTGAGCCGGCGCCGTTGCAGGAAGGTTGACGCCCAACCCAGGCCGCGCTTTTGTGTGCATGCGACCAAGGCTTCCAAGGCGGCGGCTTGGCGCTCTGACGCAACCACGCTGCGCTCCTGGAGCTTAAGGGTGACGTCGACCAGTTGTGTTTGGCACTCTACACGGCCGCGACGATGCAACGCCGTTCTTTCAGGGCGAAGTGCGCTTCGACGACGGGATCGACGAGGTCCTCAGCTTCGAGCAAGCGAATATACGGTTGCGCGTTCTGACCTCTGCACGCGCAATGGCACGTATTAGCCTGCCGTCCATCCGCCCGTCTTCGCTATTCATGATTGGAGGCCCCACGCCATCGCATCGGTTCTCGAGCGGAGGTGGTCCCGAGTCGTTTTAGCTCCGAGCCGAGCTGCTAAACAAGTTCTTCGTGAGCATATGCCCGATGCGCTGACTCCTAAACGGCCTGACCAGCCACCCAAAGACATTTGCCGAAAAAACGCCAACCGCAAAGACGCCGAGCGCACTCCAAACGGCCATTTTCATCGAGGCCCTCTCCGCTTGCGAGGGCCCTCTCCGATTGCGTTGGGCTCGTTCAATATGTCCACGTTAGTTCCGTATCGGCAAAAAGGAACCGCGAGGCTCCTACCAGAATTGGTCGGCCTTCCAAATCAACGTGTTCGCCCAACTGTCCTGCTGGACCCACAACTGTCTTGCGCCTTCGTCAACTAGTGAGCTTGGTTATTGATCGAGAGGACGAACAGATGGCAATCCCTGTTCGATGAACCATCAAGGAGTCGATTCGCATGAAGAACATCCTGCTGGGCACAGTAGCCCTGATCGCGCTGACCGCTCCTGCCTCTTCCGCAGATTTGCCTGCAAGGCCTTACGTTAAGCACCTCCGATGGTCATTCCGATCTTCGATTGGACCGGCGTCTACATCGGCATCAATGGCGGGGGCGGCTCCGCGCATCAGTGCTGGGACGTGGTCAGCGCCGCCGGTTTGGTCTTCGCTCCGCCCCGTGGCGTGGGGTGCCACGATGCGACCGGAGGCACGTTCGGCGGCCAGATCGGCTACCGCTGGCAAATAGCCAACTCGGTATTCGGCCTGGAAGCGCAGGGCAACTGGGCCGATTTCAGAGGCTCCAACTCCAATCTCGCTTTCGTCGGTGTCCAGGATGAAACCAAGATCGACGCCTTCGGCCTGTTCACGGGCCAGGTTGGCTACGCTTGGAATAACGTGCTGCTCTATGTGAAAGGTGGCGCTGCGGTCGTCCGCGACAAATACCGGGTCTTCGATTTCTCAACGGGACTGAACGTCGATAATGGCAGCGAGACACGGTGGGGCGGCGCCGTAGGCACGGGCCTTGAATTTGATTTGGCTCCGAACTGGTCAATTGGCTTTGAGTACGATCACTTGTTCATGGGCCATCGGGATGTGGACTTCTTCTTTTCAACCGGGCTCGTGGGCGCTCCGGCGGGCGCTTTTGCAGGGACCGCGCGTATTGCTCAGGACGTCGATATCGGTTTGGTCCGTGTGAACTACCGCTGGGGCGGCGCGGGGGCTGCGAGATATTGAGTTCGCCAGGACAAACGAATTCCTTGGCCTCGCTCTGGGCCGAGAGCGGCGACAACATTAGACTATAGTCTAGTGTCCTCCTGAACCAGAAGTTCGCAACATCTGGTCGTGCTTTGCGGGGAGATTGTAACGGCGGAAGCGCTCGATGGAAGCAAGGATATCATCGGCAGATTTGGTCCATCGGAACGGTTTTGGATTGGCGTTGTGTCGTTCGATGAACGAGGCGATGTCCGCCCGGAGGGCGGCGACGCTGCGATAGACGCCGCGCCTGATCTTCTTATCGGTGAGGAGCGCGAAGAAGCGCTCGACCTGGGTGAGCCACGACGAACTGGTCGGGGTCCGATGCACGTGCCAACGCGGCCTTTTGACCAGCCTAACAAATAATTCGGACAAATGAACGCCCAGCGCTTCAGCGACGCGGTCGAGAACATCAATTGTCGGGTTTTGATTGCCGCTCAGGACTGGCCAAGTAGGAGCGGTCAATCCCGGCGCTGCTCGAGCGGCGACCGTACAAGCCAACCATGTCCCGCGATGTCGTTTATGAGATTTTCGTTTGGCATGAAGAGCAAATTATAGAGTCCCCTGGTCGACGCATTCCGCCATGTCGCGTTGAGTAGAGATGGCCCTGCGGGAGATGGTGCATGACGGGGGACCAGGCGAGGCGATTAAAGCGCGGCGACTATGTTTGCTGGCCGGGTACTCCTGAGGCGGACCTTGGCGTCGTTCGGAGTGTCGGCCGATTTGGAGCTGTCATCCGGTGGGCAAACGGCAAACAGACCTCGCCCTTGTTCAACGACATGAAGTTGATGAACCAAACCGACATCAACGGACGGCGGCGTTAAGCGCCAGAAGATCGTTTTGACGATGCCGCTCATCGATTGCCCCGCGGCCGCCACCGACTCCATCCTGGGCGCGGACACGCTCATTGTCCATACTGACCAGTATTTGCCGGGTCGTACCGTTGGCATGCTTCACGACCTTGAACGGCTTACCGTTGCGGTCGAGGATTGGATTATAGGAAGCTTACCGCCGCTCCGAAGGCAGGTCAGGCGGTCTCGCTCGTTCTGGAATAGGCGCACGATCTCGGGTGGGTCGTGTTGACCGGCCAACCACCTTCTCGGCCATCGTTCCCGATCGACCACGCATAGCCATTCAGCGAGGTCGCTGCCATTCGCCCTTCACTCCTGTCGCAATCTGACGTGTCCGGCTTGATACTTTAATGTCTCGGGTCCGACGCTGCGGAGCTCGAGCTTCAGGAGCGTAGTGCTAACCACATATTTTTCCCCATCTCTTCGAATACGGCATCTCAGCATCTGCTGATGGCACGCCGCTTGCTGATTGAGCGAGGGATCCGATTCGTGCGGTCATCGGGGTCTCGCAATTTCGGGGTGAAGCTCAGATGAGCCAACTAAGAACCAGGATGTGAGGACGATCCCTGCTCACATGCTCGACACCTGGTCACAGAAACTTAACGCATCAGAATTGAGAGGAACGTCATGGCTACGACAATCACAATCAATGTGCAAAACGACAGCCCCACGCTTCAAAACTTTTTCTTCTTTCAGCAGCCGGCGATCTACACCGGTGGGCCCGACGTATATACTAACAGCCTGTACTCTCAGGCTCTGTTACCCTATGCAACGTCCGGAGCGATCCTGACATTTTCACTGGTGCTGCAAGACTACGCCGGCGTCCAACAGCAGGTGACTCCGCCAGCGATCGGCCAACCGTCCGGTCAACTGGCGGCCACGCGAGCGATCAACGTGACCCCGGCGGCCGGCGGAACGCCTACCAAAAATACGACGACCATGACTGTGACTCCATCGCTCGGGCTCTCCCAGCCGATTTCCACGTCCGGGCCGCAAGCCGGTTCTTTCCGCATTATCACGCCGGTCTACAACCCGACCTTAGAGAACTACAACGCAGGATCCGCCCTACAGACTCTGACCGGTGGCGTCACACTATCCAACTTCGTGACCGCCCAGCCGAACACCAATCTGGACTGTCAGCCCATTCGCATTTTCTATGTCCAGACCGGCAATTACACAGCTGGCACAGTGATGAACTTCACTGCATCCTCGGCCACTGCTGCCGTTTGCGATGCGACGCCGGGATATTCTAGCTTCAGCGTGGTGTACAATGCTAACGGTACGTGGACGATCAAGCCGTTTGCGCTCGTTCGCGCGGCTGATGGCCGCGGTAGACTTGTCGAAGGTACGACCGCGACAAATGCCGAGGTGCTAAACGAAGCCGGGACAGCTACGATCTCCACCGGCTATGTTGCGGACGGCAATTTTAATCCGCCCATCCTGGTACAAAATCTGAGCAATCCTGCTGCGATCAACGTGCTTGGCGACTATCAAGTCGGGCCTATCGGTGGCGCTAAGGTCGGGACGACCTGCATCGAAAAACAGGGAACTTCCGCAACGTTCGCTCCCTAGGGCCAGCCCGTGTCATCGCCTGCCGCCTAGAGAGGGATACTCGGCCACGAGTGCCCTACGGGGCACTTACGCGACAAAGATCAGGCTATTAGAATCGCCAGCCGCGGTTTTCCTGCCTTTCCCAACGACCGCGCCCGCTGGCGTATATCTCTTCGAGAACATGAAATAATGGCAAGGAGATCGTGATGACAAACGAAGCCAGTATCACCGATGGCATGGGCCATCGCAGTCGGCGCATTTCAGGACCTCACCAAACGGGTGATCGCAACGCAGACCGAGCATCCCGCGGTGCGCATCCACCCCGAGACTCGGTGAGCGCACGTTATTGCTCGGCGCGCTGGTACAGCGGTTTGTCGACGTCCCCAAGTATGACGGCCAGAAATTGTTCAATCTATTCCAATCTCACACCACTGCGGCCGAGAACACG
This sequence comes from Bradyrhizobium sp. ma5, assembly GCF_042258955.1. NCBI lineage: Bacteria > Pseudomonadati > Pseudomonadota > Alphaproteobacteria > Hyphomicrobiales > Nitrobacteraceae > Bradyrhizobium > Bradyrhizobium sp. ma5. The sequence continues at coordinate 2,260,262 of NZ_CP170156.1, read as the reverse complement.
GTGCGCTGGAACCGGATGAAGGACGATATCGCGATATGGGACAACCGCGCGACGCTGCATTACGCGATCAACGATTATGGCGACCAGCACCGCGTCGTGCGCCGGGCGACAATCGACGGCGACGTGCCCGTAAGCGTCGACGGCCGGCGCAGCATAACGCGGCTCAAGATCAGCGAACAGCCACCCATTGATGTCGCCCAGCGCTCTCCAAGCTGAACAGTCGAGAGAGCTGAGTGAGCGGAGCTGTTCCCGCTGTTCTGGCGGATTGCCTCACGCCCTCTCGTATCTTCAGTTCGAGTGTCCGAACCAGTTGTTGAAGTTGAAGTCCATTCCTTCCAAGGACGAGGTAATCTCGACGCCGTATTGAACGCTACCAACGTTTATGTCGCCAAGGTAACCCATCGTCTTGATCCGCTCCAGGACACTCTTGATGTCTATCGTCCCGCGGTCGGTCTCGGAAGTGCGTAGCGATTCGATGACCTTGTGACCATTGAAGCCTTCAACATCTTTCAAGTCGCTCCGCCTGCGTTGACATTGCTGTAGACCGGGATCGCGGCCCCGGAAGGGGCATAGTGAATGAAATGGGCTTAAGGTTGCCGCCACCGCCGAGCGGACACGTGCTCGACGGTTCGGTTGTAGGTGGCATCCGCCTCTCGAGCCGAGGTTCCAATGGTAAGGAGGTTGGCTTTCGAGGAGCTGACGAACTCAAGGAGAAGGGTCGATCCAACGACCGAAAAGGCCGTAATCGGTAGATGTCGATCGTCGATACGCTCGGGACCGACCTAGGGCTTGCAAGGCGGCGCGCATGCTGACCAAGGATCTGATGTCCAACCCGGCATCCGAACCGTTGGAGCATGGAGCTTACGCTACGTGATCTCGAAGTACCGCTGACGTTCAAAGTCGGTGACACGATGTTGAACGGCCTCCCATTCCCAACGGCGCGAGCAAGAAAAGGCTTCAACAAATCTGTCTCCAAAGACGTCGATGGCGGCTAGAGACTGTGCAAACCGGTGTGTCGCCTCTGATAAGCTTTGCGGAAGTCCCCCGGAGGGATGGCAAGTCTTCTCGCTCGCATCACCGACGATCGAAGCCGGCAACGCCGCATTTTCTTCGATGCCCAGAATGCCTGAACCGATTGCGCACGAGAGCGCAAGATATGGGTTTATGTCTGCGCCAGCCAGCCTGTACTCGAGGCGATGTGCAGACGGGTCTGCCGGAATGACCCGTACCGCGCAGGAGCGATTGTCGACCCCCCAGCTTGGACAGGTTGGAGCCCAGCAGCCGGGTACCAACCTCTTGTAGCTATTGAAGTTCGGCGCGGCGAGCACACAGAAATCATTCATGTATTTCAGCTGCCCGCCAATGAACTGACTCATCCGTTTTGAGATACCGCGGAACCTGTCGCGGTCGTAAAACGCATTGTGACCGTCTGAGGACATCGAAATGTGAATATGTCCAGACTGGCCGGGCCATTTCTCAGAAACCTTGGCCATGAATGTGGCCATCATGCCTCGCGTCTGCGCCCACGCCTTTATCATCGACTTGAATATGATTGCGCGATCTGCTGCCTCCAGCGCATCACAATGAAGAAGTGACGCTTCGATGACACCAGGTCCCGTTTCAAAGTGCAGGCCGCTAAGAGGTATTCTGGCCTTCTCACAAAGTACCAAGATCTCACCAAACAGCTCCTGGTGTGCGACCGAGCGCGCAATCGAGTAACCGAATGGACCGCGGGTTAAGGGAACCCATGTCGCAAAGGGCTTCTCTTCTATTGTGTCGGCGTTCTCCTTGAACAGCATGAATTCAAACTCGAACCCAGCCGTGCAGCTTAAGCCATGTTCAGCGGCCCTTTGAAGGACTTTACGCAGAACACCACGCGGGCAAAGGCTTTCGTGCGCTCCCGTGAACTCGGCGAGGTAGAGCCGCAGATCCCCGACATAAGACACAGCACGCCCGGTGCCTGACAGAATGCGCAGATCGGCATCTCCGAACGCCGACAGAGGCTTTTGCGTGAAGCTGGTTGGCAGCACGCGGTCCGAACAATCCCAGGCGAGCACCGCTTCAGAGAACTTGACAACTCTATCTCCATTCGAGGCATCTTCACTTAAAACGTGTTTGCCTCGCAGGACGCCATCAAAGTCGCTCACGCCGATCATCGCCGCGCGGGCTGGATTTACGCCGGTCGGCCGGGACTCAGTTGTCATTAGTTGCGATCCTGCGTCACCAAATCGAACACTTGGTCCATCCGCATCGCTCGCAACTTGCGATAGTCGTCCTCAAGCTGGGTCAAGTCGTCATGCACGAGATAGACGATCCCCGGTGTCGACGCCAAGTCGATTGTCGGAATCAGCTTTTGACCTATCGGAACAAGTGCAATGGCATCCGCAAAGCTCGGGAGCTTACGGATTGCCTCGAGTCCCGGATATCCGGCAACAACACCACCTGTGTCGGAAATCAGCGAGACGCATAGTGCATGAGCCTGCCGCTTGTAAGCTCCGCGTCTCCTCATATATTCAGCAAAGCCTTTGGGATCTGCGTAGCGCCACGCCGTCAGCGTCATATGGTTGTGACCCAACGCCATTGTTCGTGCTTTTGCCGACATGGTACCTTGAAGCCTCGCTCCGAAGTCCACCAGAACCGGCCCCCGATGGTCGACGATGATCTCGGCATGCCCCGGTCCGTCGACGATCTGAAGCGCCTGCAATGCACGCACCAAGTAGTCGGATAACTCGTGAACAATTGGCTCCCTGCCCCCCAACAAGCGCTCAAGCGAACAGACCGATGACGCACCCTCAATAGGAACGGTGTCATAGGTCCAGACCTCCGTAACAAAGGCTTCCCCGTCGATCGAGATGGCATTTACAGTGTATTGCTGGCCGCTTATTTTTTCCTGTCCAAGCGCAAAACGGTTCAACGCTCCAACACGATTCGTCTTCCCGACAATGATGCCTACAGCTCTTTGAATGTCGGCGTCGGTCGAGCAAAAGAATACGTCCTCGGTGCCTGTACTGTTCAGAGGTTTGATCACGATTTCGTCGAAGCCCGCTTGATGCTTCCAGTTTGCGACCTCTGCCGCATTATCGGACACGACTTGGCTAATTGATCGCACGCCTGCATAGGCCAGCGCGTCGGACAAACGTGCCTTGTCACGCCGAGCGGCTGACAGAGCGGTCCCATTTGAAGCTAACCCCAGCCGCTCCGACAAGGAGTCGGCGAGCTCAACGCCGGTCTCGCACCCTGCTATAACGAACTCCAGCTTCCTGCCACGGAGAGCCTGAAGATGAAATTCAGCGACCTCTTCATCAGTCATGCGCTCGCGCGGGCGAATGATTTCGTCATACAGATCTGCATTGAAATGCGATTGAAAGATGGGTGGAATCTGCGCGGCAGACATCACGTGCACCGTTCCAATTCCATAACGCTTAAACTCGTCCGGCAAGTATCGGCCGGTGGAGTATGCATCCACGATTACACAATTCCGTCCGTTCATGCGGATCTCCGATACTGCAGGTAGATATTGCCCACGGCGAGTGCCGTAATGAGAACATTTCCAACGAACGTATGTGACGACGGCACGATGCGAGAGTCGAAGAACTGGAACAGGAACGTGATGATCGGAGCTATGGACAGGACCATATTGACCGTGACGGGCTCTATGCGGCGAACGCCCTCCTGTATCAGGAGCAGAGGGATGATGATCGTCGATAGCCCGACCGCTGCGATCGCAAACCAATGCTGAGAGATCTCAGGCACGATAGAGAAATGGTCGACCAGCCCGAGCAACAAAAGGATCGTTCCGTAAAAGCGATGCGCAAGCACCTGTCGGCCGGAAAATCCACGATCGAACAGCAATTTGATGAGTATATTCGTTAAGGCCAGCGATAAGCCGGCCACGATTGCCAAGAAAAGACCAAAGGACGATCGAGCCCCCCACTCCACGCCCGCGTTGCCGCTTGCCGAGATCCAAACCATGTAACTGCCCGTCGCTGCGATCAGAACGCTCACGACAACATCTGGTCCTGGAGGGACGCCTTGCCTTCTGATCAGCGCGTTCAACCACACTGTCGCGGCGGGTCCTAACGCCAGCATGAACGCGACGACGATCGCAGGTTCGGCGTATTTCAGTCCGATAAACAACCCCATCCAGCTTATCGCGGTCACGAGATTGAGCGACACAAAAATCAGGAACGATGACTTCGTTACTCCTGCACTATATCCCTCATAACCAGCCAGGAGATTGAATGTCAGACACACCGCAGCAAACGACAGCAGGAGAGCGACGAATACATCTGCTTGCTGAAAATATGCTGCCGCATAGACCTCACCTGCAGCACTCACTACGACATAAAGCGCCACAAAGAGAACTCCTAGAGCGAAGCGATTTGTCAATCGCCCGCTCTTGCTGGGCCTTTGGCGCGGTACCGGGCGCTCCCAAAACCGTGCTCGTCCATCAGTTCCGAGAAACTCCGCTTTCGACGTGGGTGGGCCGCGCTTGGATTGAAATGTCACAATTCGCCTCTAGTTTGTCTTTGATTGGCAGTATTCAACACACGCCTCTCCGAATGCCGTGAACAGTTTCCTGCTGACAAGATCGGTTGAGACGTGCCATTCGGGGTGCCATTGCACACCGATTTGCAGCGTCGGCGCGCCAATGACCGAAACTGCTTCGACCAGACCGTCAGGCGACCATGCCTCCCGCCTCAGCGCGGTGGCAAGCGCGTCTATGCCTTGATTGTGCAGGGAGTTCACTTGCGCTTCGATCGTGCGTGCGATCGGAAAGAGCGCTCCATCGGGACATATGCTCACGCTGTGCGCGGCATCGTACTGGCGATCTCTTGGACGATCTGGTTTCTCGGCATGCATCCGGCCACTTCTCAGGCTCCACTCCGTGAGCGATCGGCGAAGTGTGCCGCCGAAAAAGACGTTGAGCTCCTGAAGCCCACGGCAGATGCCCAAGATCGGCATTCCGAGCGCGATGGCCCCACCAATGACCACCGCAGAGAGTCTGTCCCGTGGGCGGTCACGGATCCCACCCACAACGTCTTGCTGGTCTGCCCCCGTACAGGACGCAGGCGCTCTCAAGGCAGCAGGATCGATATTCGATTCGTCTCCTGTCAACACCAGGCCGTCCAGCCCGCGCATGATCGCCAGGCCGGCCTCAACCCTCGCATCGTCAGCGTCGATCGTCGGCAATATGACGCACGCAACCCCCGCGTGATGAAGGAGGGCCTCTACGTACTTGCGCCGCAACCCGTCGCGATGCACACCGTCGACCAAAAGACGGTTCGACGTGACGCCGACCACGGCTCGCACCTTGTCTGGCCGTTGCAATGTCACGCCACTTGCCCTCTCGTGTAGGCGTCGGCCAAAGACTGCTCATACAGGCGTCGATTTCGCTCCTTCAACTGAGCGATAACGCTTGGTTGACCTTGGGGTCCCTTGACGAAGAGCCCTCCCCAGCTTGCGGCAACTTTTGCGTAATTCGGATCCTGCATCCGGATTCTCTGAGCTTTGCACAGCAGCCAGAATGGGATACCTGGCGACAGGTGATGCTCAAGGTGGTACTCATCCAGATTTTGCCCAAGGATGGCCCGCTCGAGCAAATTCCCTTTCCGATTCCTGGTTAGATAGACGTTCTTGGTCTCGGTCTCGCACAGAGGTGAGTGCTCGGCGAGCTCGACAAACCAACCAAGAACCTGAAACGTTGTGAGATAGGGCACGATCCAAAACAAGATGACGATGTGGAGCAGCCCCAGGGCATATGATCCCGCCAGTATGCCGAACCAGAAAAGATAGAAGCCATACTTGTCGACAAGTATGCTTGACCGGCTCTGGCCCTCGGCATCCGCTATCGAAAACCGATTGGTCCAGAGATACTTCAGGTACGCCATCGTCGCGCCGCCAAATATCGGCTTCCAGATAATGTTGAAGGCGTACCGCTCAGGAGGCTGGACGTCGTAAACGCCGTTGGCCAGGAAGAACTTCAGGTCCGGATCCTTGTCCGGGTCGCCGAGATACGGATGATGCAAATAGACGTGTGAGATCCGGTAGGCCCAGTGACGCTGGAACAGGGGATAGGCAGCGAACAGAATGCCGAGGATGTAGTTCCAGGTCGCGTTCTTCGCGAGCGTGCGGTGAGCCGCATCATGAGCGATTGTGGTCAATCCACGCTGATAGGCCCCGATCAGAAGAACGGCGATCGGGTAGAGCCAGCATGAGACGTAGACCGTCGCGAGCGTACAAGCTGCAATCACGGCGTAATCTTTGGCAATATAGGCAGCTCCCGTGATATTGTCGGGCCGCAGCTCGGAGAGTTGCTTATTGATCTCGCGGCTGAATTGAACGGCCTCGTAACGTGACGACCTTAGTTTCCAAGCTTCTGCCTGATTCATGAGAACCTCCTCCTGATAGCCTTGCAAGTTGTCAGATTGCGGAAAGCGCCTTATCCAGATCGCGGACGATGTCGTCGACATCTTCGATGCCGACACAAAGTCGGATCGAGCCGCCAAATATGCCGGCGGCTTCGCGCTTTTCCCGTGGCACGGTGGTGTGGGTCGTAGAAACAGGATGCGTCACGAGTGTGCGGGCATCCCCTACATTCGAAACGTGATACATCAAGTCGACGCTCTGGATGAACTTCCGCCCGGCTTGTTCGTCCTCCACCTCGAACATGACCATCGCCCCGTGTCCGTATGCGGCGTTGAGTGTCTGATCGACGGTTTCCCGATCGGCTCCTTCGAAGAGGCCGGGGTAGAAGACACGGCGCACTTTTGGATGCTCATTAAGAACGTCGGCCACGATCCTGGCGTTTGCGCAGTGCTGCTTCATGCGCAGAGGCAGCGTTTCAAGTCCTTGGATCAGTTGAAAGCTTGCAAAAGGAGCGATGGCCGCGCCGGTATCGCGCAACCAGGTCATGCGAGCCTTTAGGAGAAACTCACTTTTTCCAAGATCGTCGACGTCGCGCAGTGCGTTGCGCCAGATAATCCCCCCATGCGCATCGTCAGGACTGTTGAACAAGGGAAAGCGAGAGGTTCCCCGGTAGCTAAATTCACCGTTGTCAACGATCAGCCCGCCGAGCGTCGTGCCATGGCCGCATATATATTTCGTTGCGGAATACGTCGTAATCGCAGCGCCGAGATCTGACGGCCGGCACAACAGTGGCGTCGTCGTATTGTCCACGACCAAGGGAACGCCGTACTTACGGCCGATCTCCGCCAGCTGTTTGACCGGAAGGGGAATCAGACAAGGATTTGAAATCACCTCTCCGAACAGGCATACCGTGCGATCATCGATGGCACGCTCGAACGTCTCTGGCCTTCGAGGATCTGCCGTCCTAACGCTGATCCCAAGACGCTTTAATGTGTTGTGAAGCAGGTTCCAGGTATTGCCATATAGATACGGAGAGGCGACAACATTGTCCCCCACTTCGCCGCTTGATAAGTTGACAATGGCAAGGAACGTCGCCGCTTGACCTGATGCCACGGCGAGCGAGTCACTCCCCCTATCGACGGCCGCGTACCTCCTTTCCAGCGCGCGGGTCGTCGGATTGATGATTCTCGTATAGGTGAACCCATCAGCCTTTACGTTGTAGACGTCAGCAATGTGGTTTAGATCGCCATCGAGTTCATAAGCCGTACTCTGGTAAATCGGCACTCCAACGGCTTTCGTCACCGGGTCGCGTCGATAGCCCGCGTGCAGAACAGCCGTTTCGGCGGAGAATGGGAGCTGCGAGCTTCTTGCGACTGGAGGTGACATCTCTACGCGAGGCGCGCAAGTCTTCTGGGTTGACATCGGCCCCGCTGACGAAGCCTGACTGGACCGGAAATATGAACGAAAAGCGCACCCCAACTGCTCGATCCAACTGGATTGGATTTCTCCAATGCATCCGACCCGAAAACTCCGTGTCGCAAGGTGCAGCTTCGAGTAGACGTAAAGGTTGTGGGCCGCCAAGTGACGATATAGCCCATCGAACCCTGCCTGATCTGCGATTCTGGATGGCGCACTGAACGCGACACAGACTGGCGAGTGCAAGTCCGCGGGCAGCAGAGGAGACACCACTCCTTCGAGCTCTTTGATGAGATCGCCCCTGACTTTCTCATATCTGCGGCGCCTGGCATGAATGCCTTCGCCGTTCAAAATCTCCAACGCCTTTGTAGCAGCCTGGACGATGTGTGTGGGCGGGGTCGACCGCCACTCGCCTGTACGCTCGAGCGAGAGCCATTGATCTCTCACGTCGAGCACAAATGACCTTGGTTCTTGAACCGCATTCTCGAGCAGCTCGCGAGACGCGATGACAAAAGCGACGCCTGGCGGCCCTTCCACGCACTTGTTGCTCGACGTGACCAGGACGTCCGCTCCACCCCGGCTCAAGTCAATATCAATGGCGCCAAAAGAGCTCATCCCGTCGACGATAGTCTTGACTCCACGTCGCCTCGCCTCCTCTACGATCGGGTCCAGCGGATTGACGATTCCGGTTGTAGTCTCGCAATGCACAAGGCATAGATGCGTAACGTCGGGATTTCGGCTCAGATGCTCGGCGACTTCCTGAGGGTCCAAGGGCTCGGTGGCTCGCTTGACAAGCTTTAGTGCCTCGACGCCCCACAGCCGCAGAATTGCAAGAATGCGCTCGCCATAGATGCCGTTGATGCAAACGAGCGGCTTGTCGGCCTGGGACACAAATGAAGAGAGAGCGGCTTCCATTGCAAAGGAGCCGCCTCCCTGAATAGGGACCACCGAGTAGGCCTCAGCATTTCCCAGCAGATTGAGCACCAGCCGCCTCATGTGGGCGGTCACCTCCCTGAACTCGCTATCGCGCGATGCAAGGTCAAGCTGCATTTGGCTCTTGACCGCTGCCGACAGCGACAGTGGACCAGGCGTCAGCAGAGAGCGCTGTTTTGTCACACAATCCCCCTTAAGTTGTTCTCCTCAACCGATCTGGAGCATGATGGCGCGGCCGAGGAGACCCTATGGCGAGCGCCGACGTCCTCGGTTCAACGGCTTTGGAAGAAACGCCACAGTCCCTGGCGCGTTCGCGTGTCGGCGCACTGAAAAATCCGGCTGACGCCAACATCCGTATCTAGCGACAGATACAGAGTGATGTTCGCAACACTGCTCACCGATATCATTGTCTCTCCTGGGAATTCGCGTTGCGACCGCGTCCTTGTACGCATTTGGTGCGACGCGCCACTCTCACCCAGCCGTCATGCATGCGCAGATTTGAGCGGCAGTCGCCGTCTTGCGTCGCCGAACGGGCAGGTCAGCCGATCGGCTTACGTGCGAGTTGTGCCATTCAGGCGAATGTTGATGTTCAGACAAAGCTGCGCGCCATCGCGTGCGGATACAGCTGCGCGCATGGCGCACTTTCTGAGCGTCCTTGGTAACAGGACTCATCCTGCGTGAGCTTGAGACTTGAGACATTCGGACACTGTCACTCGTTGGAGATTTTGACGCCGCCTATTTCGAAATCGTACAACTTGACGTTAGGGGCGTTTCAACCCTCTCCGCGATTTTCTCGCGTAAGTTTTTCCTGACGCGCACTTCCACCCGGAGCGATAGGCCAAAATCCGGCGCTGAGCGTAGTGATCGGCAGCAAGCCGGCTGAGAATTTTCGTAGCTCAACGGTAGGATCTTGGACATTCATCCTGCGAGCCGCACGCAGGCACGTGAGGTTGGCCTGCCCCTTTCGCTTCACGCGCGATCCTTGCCAAACCTCCAGACCGGGATACCGAGTTTCTTCGCCTCGTCGGCGCAATTCTCCTGGATGCCGGAACCCCGGACGTGCATGCTCCCGATCGGCAGACCGCCAGCATGGCTGCAGCGCAGCAAGATGGTTTGGGCAATGCGCCGCAGCGATTGGCATCCTGCGATCGGAGGAGCGCGGTCTCGATACCCTCGCCTGCGGCACTAGCGGGCTCGAAGCCGCCGGAATCATACGCGCCAGTGATGCGTCCCTCTATATCCGCTACACGGGCAATCAATACCGGCCGGATCTGGCTGGGCGTGTTATCGTTTGGGCAGTCGTAACAGCGGGATGGACGCGGAGTGCCTTTTCGCAAGACAGCAATGTCGCGATTGCGCAAATAATACGCGGCGAGTGTCCCACAAGATCTGCCGCGACATCTCAAAGCGCCGCTGAGCCGGCTTCGATGAGCTCGGTCCTATCTGTCGCTGGTCGGCAGCGTGCACCTCTACCAGGATGCGACCAGGCACAGAGGAACGAGGGACACCCTCATTGTGCGCGAGAGATCGAAGCCGGATGGCCGAGACGCCGAGTGGCTCGGTTTCGCGAAAGCTCGGAGTGGCGCTAGTCGCACGCGCAGGGAACGCGCTAGCGAAAACTCAAACTACTGGAAGTCGGACTTCCTCTCTGGCCTTTGTCATAGCGTCGTAGACTCTGACCTGGAGCATGGGACGCCGCTTTTTGAGCTCCTCGGCTCCTGCCCAAGCTCCATCTCTGGTCGTGAATTCGGTTTTGAATTGACCGTCGACTTCGAGCACATAACCAGCGGCGGGCAATCGACGAGTGGGTGCGATCATCTTGTTCCCTTAGAGCTATGATTCCGATCGATGCCCCTGCTTAACCCGAGTCGCCTTGGCCGGGCCAGCAGGCTGGTGAGGGTCTCCTGCAAATCGATGGCGCGACGCGAGGTGACAGGTTCGATACTACTAACCGCCAAGGATTGCGCGCGCCATCAAGACACCGACCACGTCTTCCGCCAATTTCTCAGGCGTCTGCTCCATGGTCCTGAGATGAATTTCGGGTCTTATCGGGGCTTCGTAGGACGCATCGATGCCGGTGAAGTTCTTGATCTGACCGGACTTCACCTTTGAATAGAGACCTTTGGGATCGCGCCGCGCGCATTCTTCGATCGGCGTGTCGACAAAGACTTCAATGAACTCCTCCTCACTAACGAGGCTGCGCACCATGTCTCGTTCGGTCCTGTAGGGCGAGATAAATGAGCAGATCACGATCAAGCCGCCGTCCGCTATCAACTTGGCAACTTCCCCGACGCGCCGAATGTTTTCCACGCGATCGGCCTCGGAGAAGCCAAGGTCCGCGTTTAACCCGTGCCGGAGGTCATCTCCATCCAGCAGTATGGCATGCCGCGACATTGCAAACAGCTTTTGATCGACGATGCTGGCAATCGTCGACTTTCCCGCGCCGGACAGGCCGGTGAACCAGATAATGCAAGGCTTCTGGTTCTTGAGGGCGGCCCGCTCCTTCCTTCCCACCGCAACGGGTTGCCAAGCGATGCTGGCGGCCCGCCGCAGTGGACATGCGATCATGCCGGCCGCAACCGTACGATTGGTATGACGGTCGATGACGATAAATGATCCGGTCTTGCGATTGACCTCGTAAGGATCGAACGCCGCGGGCAGCGCCGTTGAGACATCGCAGAAGCCGATCTCGTTGAGGCTAAGCGTCCTGGCTGTCAGATGCTTACGTGTGTTGACGTCGATCCGATGTTTGATTGCAGTAATGCTGCCGGCTGTGGTCTGCGACCCAATGCGCAGGATGTAACCGCGTCCGACAACGAGCGGATCCTCGTCCATCCAGATCAGATGAGCGGCGAACTGGTCGGCGAGCTCCGGCCGCTCGGTCGGACGTGCCAGGAGATCGCCACGGCCTATATCGATCTCATCTTCAAGAGTAATCGTGATGGCATCACCGGCCTCAGCGCGGGGTAGATCGCCGGCCTGAGTCACGATCTGCCTGATGCGCGCGGTCCGTCCAGAAGCCGCGACAACGATGTCGTCTCCCACCGAGATACTCCCCGAAGCCACGGACCCGGCATAACCGCGGAAATCCAGGTTCGGCCGGTTCACCCACTGGACCGGAAAGCGGAAAGCCTGGGTCGCGCTGTCGGACCGGATATCAATGCTCTCCAGGTGGCCGAGCAGGCAGGGACCATCATACCACTGAGTGTTGCCGGAACAATTGACGACATTGTCGCCATACCGGGCAGAGATCGGGATTGGAACGATCGAGGCGAAGCCAAGACCGGCAGCAAAGGCCACATAGTCAGCGAAGATCCGGTCAAAGATTTCTTTATTATACTCGACGAGGTCGATCTTGTTTACTGCCAGGACGAGGTGGCGAATACCAAGTAGCGAACAGATGAACGAGTGGCGCTTGGTTTGGACCAGCACGCCCTTGCGGGCGTCGATCAAAATGATGGCCAGCTGGGCGCTCGAAGCGCCGGTTGCCATGTTGCGGGTGTACTGCTCGTGGCCGGGCGTATCGGCCACCATGAACGAGCGTCGTTCCGTGGCAAAGAAACGGTAGGCCACATCGATCGTGATGCCTTGCTCCTGTTCGGCTTCAAGCCCGTCAACGAGCAGCGCGAAATCGATCTCACGGCCGGTGGTGCCGTGCTTGGCACTGTCGCGTTCAAGCGCCGTAAGCTGATCCTTGTAGATCATCTTGCTGTCGTGCAGCAGCCGGCCGGTCAGCGTCGATTTCCCGTCGTCCACCGAGCCGCATGTGATGAATCGCAGTTGATCTTTTGGCTTGGCCTGGACAGGTTCCGTTGTCGGCTTGGAAAGCATCAAAAGTAGCCTTCCCGCTTCTTCTTCTCCATGGAAGCGGATTCATCGCTATCAATCAAACGACCCTGGCGCTCAGATACCGTCGCGGTCTGCATTTCTGCGACGATGCCTTCGATCGTCGTCGCACCGGACTCAATAGCCCCGCTCAAAGGATAACATCCCAACGTGCGGAAACGGATCATCCGCATGTCCGGCGTCTCGCCGGAGTTAAGCGGCAATCGGTTGTCGTCGATCATGATCGTCGCGCCATTTCGACGCACTATCGGTCTTTGCTGTGCGAAGTAGAGCGGGACGACCGGGATCTTCTCGAGCATGATATATTCCCACACGTCGAGCTCAGTCCAGTTCGACATTGCAAACACGCGCATGGTTTCTCCGTGGCGGATCCGTGTGTTGAACAGGTTCCAGAGCTCCGGCCGCTGGTTACGGGGGTCCCATGTGTGCCCGGCCGAACGGAAGGAGAGTATCCGTTCTTTTGCGCGGCTCTTTTCCTCATCACGTCGGGCTCCGCCAAAGGCGGCATCAAATTCGTAGAGGTCGAGCGCCTGCTTCAGGGCGTCGGTCTTCATCACCTGGGTATGAAGAGCGGAGCCTGAGTCGATCGGATTGATCCCGCGCTCGATGCCCTCCTTGTTTACATGGACGATCAGGTCGAGGCCGAGCCGCTTGGCCGTCGCATCCCGGAAGCTGATCATCTCGCGGAACTTCCAGGTCGTGTCGACGTGAAGCAGGGGGAAAGGCAACCTTGCGGGATAGAAGGCCTTGATCGCGATGTGCAGCATCACGCTCGAGTCCTTTCCGATCGAGTAAAGCATGACCGGCCTTTTGAACTCGGCGACCACGTCACGCATGATTTCAATCGATTCAGCTTCGAGACGGCGCAGATGTTTTGGCAGCATATGTTCTTTTCGATGCAGTATCTCTGTTCTTCGCCGCTCTACGACTCCGGCCCAGATGAGAAACTCCCACGGCGGAAACGCGTTCGCCAGAGCGCATGGCTCGTCCATCAGGTCCAGTGCCCGTTGGGCAGCAGACATGCACACCGGACAGCCGATTGGATTCTACGGCTGTACGGCCGCAGCCTGCGCCACGTTATCGGTGCGCAGCGCTCTGAAGGATGTTGGCTAAATCAGCCAGCGTGTTTTGACCGCAAGCATCCAGATCACCTAGCACAAATTGAGGATCTGCTCAAGCCGCCAGACCTCGCCTCACAACATCGCGACCACCGCGTCGCAATTCCGAATGGCATCAGGCCCGCAGCTCGATCAGCTTCTGACGCCAACGGCGCTTGTTGCAACGGAGCTGCCATTGAATTCGCCGGCCGCAAATTCTCCTCAAGGTTGATCCCAATAGATTTTGCGCCTGCCGCAGCACCATGGAGATGTCAGACGCGGAGCAGAAGTTCTCTGAAACCTGCCGGTCAGTGTGGACTGGCTCACCGGCATGAGATGGGCCGGACGATGCTCCTGCCTTGCTACTGCGCAAATCCCCCCATCTTTCGGAATATCCGCCGATAGAGCTCGGTTACCTCCCGTCCGCTAATCGCGCACGACGCATGGGACGTTGTTATGTCATGCCGGCACGATGTCGTTTGCTGCGGCACTGAAAACGACAAATGCGACATGCACCTGCCTGACGCTCGGCATACACGAGAGAAATTCGGCAAAGAGCGGACCGGTCGACGAGCGAACCAAGGAAGCAGGCCAAAGTCGCGGACATCCCACCTTGGTCATGGCGCATCGATCTGACCTGCGCGCGGGTTCGATCCCGACGAGAGCTGCTGCCTGCGAGTGCCGCCGCTGGTCCGTCAAGACAATGAGCGCCGTACGCCCAGAGCAGCTCCGGCGCCAGTGTTATTCGCAAGCTCCACTTCCGTCCGGACCGTACCAAGCATTTGATTTGCCTACTCTTGCGGCGTTGTTCCTGCTTCCAATTCGCGCTAAGGGAAGCCGGTATAAGGATGGAACCCGACCTCCGATGCCGCCGGATTTACCTGCTGCAGCAACTGCGCTTGGCAGTATCTCTTCTGACGGACAGGAGATGGTCCGGCCGTTCATGTGGGAGATCAGGTCGATCAGCGCCTGTCTCGAAGAACTTGCCAAATTCCGAGCCGATGTGCTTGGCATCACTGGGCCACAGTGGATGATCCTGATGGCAGTGGCCTATTTGGACAGGAAAAACGGTGTCGCTGTCAACGAGGTGTCAAAGTTGATGCACGTCGATGCTTCCTTCGTCACACGACCCAGTCAAAGCTGCTAGAGAAAAAATGGGTTTCTACGCCGCAAGTCTTCCGCAAGCGATACGCGGGTCGTGCAGATGTCGCTGACGGCAAAAACCCGCAAACATCTCTCAACTTTGGCGCCACGACAGGAAGCGCTCGATGAGCTCGCTTTTGATGAATTCGGGGTTAACGGGTCAAGCGAGTTCATTACCAAGCTGGCAGCAATGAGGCATCGTCTGGAGAAGGCCCGCCATGAGAGCCGTTCTGGCGTTCTAAGGACCAAACGCACGACCGTCAGAAATGACGCTGGCTAGCCATGTCGAGACTTCCAGCCTTCGACTTTTTCTTGAAGCAGCGCGGGCGAAGGTGGTTGTGGTCGGTTCACACCGCCGAAGGCACGCAGCTGATGACGGGTTCAGGGCGTAGCCGCTCCGCCGCCAGGTATCAAGCTAGCAGAGCGCTTTTTCTGTTGCTGCTGAGCGCGCCGTATCATTGCGGAGCTCAAGCTAATCAACAGGCCCGGCGGCGCCCGCTTAACCCCTAAACTGCGTGTTTCGGCAATTTCCGGACAGCAATTTCGGTAATTCGCGGACAGCGATTTCAGTAATTCCGGGACAGGGATTCCGCTAAATCGCGGACAGTTGCGGGAGGTTGGTTTTCGGGAGCGCCGTTCAGGCAATGTTCTCTCTCAAGCTGTGAGTTTGAGAGGGGCAATGCCGAGACGGAAGCAAGCGAAACGAACCACTGTGAAGGACCTACGATCGATCCTGAGGCTGACGTACGAGCAGGACCTGTCGGTTCGGGAGATCTCGGAACGGCTGCAGATCAGCAAGAGTTCGGTTGCCACCTACCTGCTGCGAGCGCGTGAAGCGGGTTTGAGCTGGCCGCTGCCGCCGATTTACGAGAGCGAGGCGGCCTTGCAGCGAGCCTTGTTCCGGCGGGTCGGGCGGCCCCCGCAGGACTTGAGCGAGCCTGAGTGGCCACGGGTGGCGCAGGAGCTCAAGCGCAAGGGCGTGACGCTGACGCTGCTGTGGCAGGAATACCGGACGGCGCATCCCGACGGCTATGGTTACACGTGGTTCTGCGAGAAGTTTGACGCCTATCGGCGCCGGGCGAACCCGACCTTCCGTCATCGCCACGCGGCGGGTGCAGTGATGCAGACCGACTATGCGGGTCCGACGGTGGAGGTGATCGATCCGCAAACCGGCGAGATCCGTCAGGCGCAGATATTTGTCGCGGTGCTCGGGGCCTCGTCGCTGACCTTCGCTATGGGGAGCTTCGGTCAGCGACTACCAGATTGGATCGAAGGCCAGACCCGGGCCTTGTCGTACTTCGGCGGAGTTCCCAGGGCGATCGTCTGCGACAATCTGAAGGCCGGGGTCGTCAAGGCGTTGTGGTTCGAGCCGACGCTCAACCAAACCTTTGCCGCCATGGCCGAGCACTACGACACGACGATTTTGCCGACCCGCAGCCGCAAGCCGCGCGACAAGGGCAAGGTTGAAGGCGCGGTGCTGATTGTTGAGCGCTGGATTCTGGCACGGCTGCGCCATCGGCGGTTCTTCAACCTGACCGATCTCAATACTGCGATCGCCGGTTTGCTGGAGGAGCTGAACCATCGGCCGATGCGCCATATCGGCAAATCCCGCCGGCAGCTGTTCGAGGAGATCGAGCGCGCTGCGTTGACGCCGTTGCCGGGCGAGCCGTTCGAATACGCCGAATGGAAAACGGCGAAGGTCCACCCCGATTATCACGTCGAAGTCGACAAGACCTTTTACTCGGTGCCGCACCGGCTGATCGGCCGTCGGGTGGACGTCCGGCTCACCTATCGAGCCGTCGAGATCTTCCAGGATCACACGCGTGTTGCCAGCCATGTGCGCCGCTCTCAGCGCAGCGGCCATGTCACCGTGAACGAGCACATGCCCAAGGCCCATCAGCGTTACGCCAATATGACGCCGGCGAGCTTGATCAAGATGGCAGCGCGGATCGGCGTCAACGCCGCCACGCTGGTCGAGCGGATGATGCGTGAGCGCCCGCATCCCGAGCAGGGTTATCGCTCCGCCATGGGGATCATCGCCCTGGCGCGGCGCTACGAGCGCGATCGGCTCGAAGCAGCTTGCGAGCGGGCACTCGTCATCAACGCGATCAGCTACTCCTCGGTGAGCGCGATCCTCAAATCCGGGCTCGACCGCGCGAGCCCTGCTGCCGCCCCCGTCAAAGCCACCCCCTCGCACGCCAACATCCGTGGTGGGGGCTATTATCAATGAAGGAAAGGACCATCGCGATGCTGACCCACCCGACCCTCGACCAGATGCAGGCGCTCGGCCTTGCCGGAATGGCGGCCGCCTACCGGCAATTGGCCGAACAGGACAATGCCGCCGATCTCAGCCGCGACGAGTGGCTCGGCCTGATGCTCGATCGCGAAGCCGCCATGCGCGCCGACCGGCGCCTGACCAATCGGCTGGCCGCAGCCAAGCTGCGCTTCATCGACGCCTGTATCGAAGACGTCGACTTCGCGTCCCGCCGCGGTCTTGACCGGCGCAACACCCTGCAGCTGGCGCAAGGCGCCTGGCTGAAAGCCCATGAGAACTTCATCATCACCGGCCTGACCGGGACTGGCAAAACTTGGCTGGCGTGCGCCTTCGGACGCCAGGCGGCCAGGCTCGATCATTCCGTCCTCTATTTGCGTATGCCGCGCCTGTTCGAAGACCTCGCCATGGCCCGTCTCGATGGTCGCTTCCCGCGCCTCATCGATAAGCTCGCACGTGTCCAGTTGCTCATCCTCGACGATTGGGGCACCCACACCCTCAATGACCAGCAGCGCCTTGATCTCCTCGAAATCTTCGAAGAGCGCTACAGGCGCAAATCGACCTTGATTACCGCTCAGCTGCCCGTTGCCCAATGGCACGACATGATCGGCGAGCCAACCATCGCAGATGCTATCCTCGACCGGATCATCCACAACTCCCACCGTATCGCCCTCGAAGGCGACAGCATGCGAAGGAAAAAAGCTGCGCGCCCCTTGACCGACGTCGAAAACAGCGAAACGAATACCAACTGACTTCAACAACCAGGCAACCAAAAGCCAGCGCCGCCACGCTGTCCGCGATTTAGCGAAACTGCTGTCCGTCAGTTAGCGAAACCGCTGTCCCGTTTTTGCGAAATACGCACCTAAACTTTAGCCTACCATGATCTTTGGAGGTGCGCCTCACTGAGTTCACGAGATTCGGCGCCCCACATTATATCGCGCCGACTATGCTAAGTTCTCGGTATTTGCATGAGGAGAATGGTGGCGATGAAATCGATCGGAAATCAGCTCGGGCGCTCGTAGTTGATTGCCTCACAGTGGACCGAGTTATCGGGATCGGAAAATCACTGCGCTCCAACGGCAGCCTACGCACGCAGGGCCAGGCAGGATTCGGATCCGCAGAACATTTACCGCAATTCCCAAGACGAATTTACGATACAATATCAAAGGGCATAAAGGGCGGCCCGCGAGCCGCCCTACTGGACCAGTTACCAGTACTGCTTAGTAAGCTACCGCTGATGTCCGAGTCCGATTCCGAGATGCAAGGCCTTCTGGCGTAGCGCACCGACAGTACGCTTGGTCATTTTTGCGATTTTTATGACCGGGGTCCGAGCCTTCGAATGGACCTTGAGATCTTTGATATCTGCCTTGGTCCACTCGCGCCGCTTAACGCGTTTCTTGGTTACTTTTTTCACAATGATGCTCCTTTTGAGAGGAGCGGCTTGTAACATAGTTTTTTCGGAGCGACGACCGCAAAAAACAGGCAATCATAGGAGCTCGCGCAACCTGCCAGCTCAGCCATGTGTTTGGAAGACAAGAGCTTGGGTACTAATGGCGGCTGCGGGATCGCTAATGTCGTGCGGGCGCCGTGTCGAGAGGCTCCGCCATGAATAGGCGAACGGAGCCCCTAATCGAGACCTGCTTATTCGATGCTAATCATTAGGTTATAATATATCTGTGAAAGAGATGAGCAAGCGAATTGCGATTAGCCGGAACAAACTCCAAATCGGGCACGCTCGAGATTCGGGTTAGGTTAAGCTTGGAGGGATCAGCCATCGAATCTCTGTGAGACGTCGTGGCACTCTCACTATGGTCGCTCTGACCACGCTTGGCGCTCCGCGTCGTCTAAACTGCTGGAGCCTCTTTTGGGCTGGGCGAGAAAACCAGATCGGATCTCGTCTTTGTGCCCGTCGCCCGGTCTCAATGTATCGGAGCGGTGTGGTTTTCAAGCTTCGGTTGATCGTAGAGATAGATGGATAGAGAGGCTTCGGCCGACGTCAACGCAATCAGACTTGATGGCGCGCTCTTGGTCCAAATCGCCTCCTATGTGATTCATGCATGTTCGCCCAGACGGCAGGCGCTGAAGCTTGATAGTCCTCGATCGGAGCTGTCGCGCCGCGATGGATTTCTCACTGAGCCATATCAGTCCCATCATAGGATTCTTAGCCGTACCGATCCGAAGCGACCTGCGGTATGCATCGAGCCCCCCTCACCGATCGGCCGGCTCAACCTCGACTTTGCGGTTCGCGTGTCCCGCAGTTGCGGCGGTGGACCGACTGGACGCCAAAGCTTGGCACTCGCCTGCACAGCGTTGACCACCGCTTCCGGTCCATTTGCACTATTTGGACCGGCGCCGACGGCCCGTCGGACTCGTCATCGGCGATGGCGCGCCAGGCCGCGCCATCGAGATCGTCATACTGGCCACTCTTGAGCGACCACAGAAAGCCGAGCAGGCCGACGAAGCCGAGCGCAAGGGCGAGCGGAACCAGATAGACTAGGACTTCCATCAGACTGCCTCCCTCCTTCGCGCCCGCAGCGAATTGAGCATGACCAGCACCGACGAAGCTGACATCGCCGCGGCGGCAATCAGCGGCGTCACCAGGCCGGCGATCGCGACGGGCACGGCCAGGACGTTGTAGACGACTGCGAGCCAGAGATTCTGCTGCATCAGAAGCAGCGCCCTGCGCGAGCCCCTGACGGCCGTCATCACCGGCCCGAGACGCTCACCGAGGAAGACCGCATCAGCGACCGCTTGGCTCATATGGGTTGCAGTGACAGGCGACATCGAGGCATGGGCCGCAGCGAGCGCGGGCGCGTCGTTCAAGCCGTCGCCGACCATCAACACCTTGTAGCTCCGGCTCGTCAGACTTTCGACCCGGGTGACCTTGTCCACCGGCGAGACGTTAGCGCGCCACTTATGAATGCCGAGTGTCTCTGCCGCCCGCCGAACTGCTGGCTCGCGATCCCCGGAAACGATCTCCACCATGATGCCAAGGCGTGCGAGGCCTGCGACGACCTCGGCTGCGTCTGGCCGCATCCGTTGCCGGACAGCAAAGACATGCTTGGCATCACCATGGCTGAACGCGACGACGGAGGCCTCAGGATCGCGGCACAGGATCTCGTCGGCGAGGATGTCAGCACCGCAGAACGAGGGGCGGCCAAGCCGGATCGGCGCCCCCTCATAGTAACCTTGGATGCCTCGCCCCGGCTCCTCTTCAATGTCAGCCAGCGGCTCACTTGCGCCGGCAGCTCGCGCTACGGCGGCGGCGACCGGATGGCGGCTCGACAGCGCCAGCCTGCCCGCCAATTTGACGACATCGTCGGGAATGCTGGCGAGATTGGCGACATCGAGCTCAGGCAGCGTCAGCGTACCGGTTTTGTCGAAGATCACCCGGTCCACCTCGGCAATACGCTCGATCGCATCCCCGGCATTGAGCAGCACGCCGGAACGAAACAGTGCGCCGGAGGCCACGGTCTGCACCGCCGGTATAGCCAGACCCAGCGCGCAAGGGCAGGTGATGATCAGGACCGCGATCGCCGTGACGACCGAATCGTGGAACGTGGCGCCAGAGGCAAGCCAGCCCAGCATCGTCAGGAAGGCAGTTGCGTGAACCATCGGTGCATAGAGCCGCGACGCGCGCTCGGCGAGGCGCAGATAGCGCGAGCGCGCTTGCAGGGCATGATCAAGCAGCCTGGAAATCTCGGCAAGCAGTGTGTCGCCCGAAGCCGCCGCCGCGCGGACGCGCAGGGTGCCGGATCGTACCAATGTGCCGGCGAACACCGCGCTGCCAGGCGTCGCGGTCGCCGGCAAGGTCTCTCCGGTAATGAGGCTTTGATCGACCTCGGAACGTCCCTCGATCACGTTGCCGTCGACGGTGCAGCATTCGCCGGGCCGCAGCAGCACGATATCCCCCGGTTTGATCGCTGCCGCCGGAACGGTTCTGATCTCGGTCGGGCTTATGAACTTCGCGGCCGTCTCCGCCTTGAGTGCGGCAAGGTTGTTGGCGAAGGCGCGGGTGCGCCGCCTCATGTTCTGGTCGAGATAGCGGCCTGCGAGCAGGAAGGCGATCAACATGATCGCCGCATCGAAATAGGTGTGCTCGGCATGACCGATAGTCTCGATCAGCGAAGTCGCCAACGCCAGCAAGATGCCGATACTGATCGGCACGTCCATATTGGCTCTGCGCGCCCGCAGCGCGGCAAAAGCGGAAGAGAAGAACGGTTGCGCGGAGTAAGCCGCGGCCGGCAGTACGATCAGCGCGGAGAGCCAGTGAAAGAAGTCGCGCTGCTCCGGCAGCATGTCCGAGACATTGCCGGACCATACCGGGATCGACAGCATCATCACATTCATCGCGGCAAACGCGGCGACGCCCAGCCGCCGCAGCAAGCTGCGCGCCCGCTCCGCCTCCAGCGTCTCCGCATCGTTCCGCTGGAAGGGATATGCCCTATAGCCTAATTCGGCGAGCCGCTTGACAAATAGGGCCGGATCGAGCGCTCCTGCCTTCCATTCGAGCGTCAGCCGGTGATCGGTGAGGTTCACGCGTGCCGCGGTCACGTCCGGAATGCTCGACAGATTGCGCTCGATCTTGCTCATGCAGCTCGCACAATTGATGCCCTCCACTGCGAGATCGAGTTGGAGGAGGCCCGCGCCTGTCCTCTTCAGATAGTGAGAAAAATCGATGTCCGCCTGCATCTGCATGTACTCTCAGTTCAGGACGATGCGGTTCTTCGTCAGAAACATGCGGCGGCCATCGGCGTCGCCCTTGATCACGAGATCCCACTGCCCGACAGCGACGCCCTCGGCGCTGCCGCGGTAGGTTCCAGCATGAGCCTCCGAGATATCAATCGTCCGATCGGCTCGACGGTCTACCGGTCGCTCGAGCTGGGCCACGAAACCCATTCCGGCGAGAGGCGCGCCTGCGCGGTCGTGCGCCTCGATCGCAAGCACAGCAAGGCCATCGGACTGCCGGTGGATATGTGCCTGCACCTGCCAGTTTCGCTCGTTCTGCTGCCGTGCCGCGATGATCTCACGCTGATAGGCGAGGCTCGCGCTATAGGCGCTGTCGACCTCTGTCCCCGGCAGGGTCATGATGGCAAGGCGCATCATTGCCAGATTGGCGCCAATCACGACCGAAAAGAAGACGAGAATGACGATCAGGACGTAGCGTCCGGTGATGGGCCGCGCGACTGGCACTGATGCGGTCATGATGAGATCCCGTGTATGGTCGTTAGGGGAGAACGAAATGATCTGTTGCGGAAGCGACCTCGCCGAGGCCAATGTCGGTGACCCGAAACCTCACCGGCACCGACCGTTCTGACTTGTCGTCGACCGGCGCTGTCACCAGCACACGCAGTTCTGTCGTGGTATCGCGAGCCAAGACGATCATCGGTCGATCCACAGTCACCGAATCGACGCCGACGACGTGGACGGACGCCTCAGGCGGCCCATCGATGTCGATCGCGACCACGCGATCGAAGCCGCGCTTGTTGAGCAAGCGCACGGTGTAACCGTTGCGAATCGAACCATCGCTGAGCTTGACCGCCACGGGATTGCGATCGTGCAGGACGCTGAGATCGAGCAGCGTTCTCGACAACAGCGCATGAAGCATCACCGCGCAAACGACCGCGATCAAGGAAGCATAGACGATCGTGCGCGGGCGTACCGGCTTGAAGAGCTCCGACTTGCCGTCCATCCGGCGTCGGATATTGATGTCGTTGTCATAACCGATCAGGCGAGTTTTGCGCTCTACCTTCTTCATGACGGCATCGCAGGCGTCGATGCACAGCCCGCACTGGATGCAACCGAGCTGGGCGCCATTGCGGATATCGATCCCGGTCGGGCAGACAGCCGCGCATTGATTGCAATCGATGCAGTCCCCGACCCTTTCGCCGCGCGCGCGTAGATCGAATGATTTCTTCAATGAGCAGCGCTGCTCGCCGCGATCGTATTTATAGGTGACATTGAGCGCCCACTCGTCGGTGAGCGCGGCCTGGATGCGCGGCCACGGGCACATATAAACGCAAACCTGCTCGCGCATGTAGCCAGCCAGCAGATAGGTCGAAGCCGTCAGGATCCCAATCCAGATATAGCCGATTGCGGGCGCCTGGAAGGTCGCCAGATCGCGCACCAATGTCTGCGCGTCGGCGAAGTAGAGCACCCAGGCGCCACCGGTCCACCAAGCGATCATCAACCAGATCGCGTGCTTCAGCACGCGCTTTGCCGCGCGTCCCATTGTCGTTGGGCGTGCAGCGGCCCTCAGCCGCTCGCGACGGTCGCCCTCGACCCAACGCTCTACCGCATAGAACAGGTCGGTCCAGGCCGTCTGCGGACACAGATATCCGCACCAAATTCGCCCGCCCAGCGCGTTCATCAGGAACAGTGCCATGGCAGCAAGCACGAGCAACCCGGTGAAATAATAAAGCTCTTGCGGCCACAGCTCGATGAAGAAGAAGTAGAACCGCCGGTTCGGCAGATCGAGCAACACGGCCTGGTCCGGCGCGCCCAGGCCACGATGCCAACGCACGAATGGCAGCAGATAGTAGATGCCCAGACACACCACCATCAGCCGCCATTTGATCGTCCGGAAAGTGCCGCGGACACTCTGCGGATAGACCCTCTTATGCGCTACATAGAGGGGTCTGTCCCCCTCGATCAGCAGGTCATCCTGCGAAACGGTCTTGTTCATGGCGGACTTCATGGCCGACCTCGCATTTGGCGCAGACGTTGACCCACTTCAGCGGCGCCGCGGGCTTCCCGACACTTATCGCCTATTGTCCGCCGCCGAGCGAGTGCACGTAGACCGCGAGTGCTTTGACTGTGATGGGATCGAGGCGCCCGCTCCAAGCCGGCATGACGCCGGCGCGGCCATAGCTGATGGTCTCGATCAGCGTCGTCTCGTCCGAGCCGTACAGCCAAATTCCGTCAGTCAGGTTCGGCGCGCCGAGTGCCTGATTGCCTTTGGCATTCTCGCCATGGCAGACCGCACAATTCTCGGCAAAGATCCTTGTGCCGGCCGCAGCATCGAAATTGGCGGCCGTTGCCAAGCCTGACAGCGACCGCACATAATTCGCTAGCGTGACGACCTCACCGATCTTGAGGATGCCGTCGCGGCCGAAGGCCAGCATTTGTCCTTCATGCGCCTCGGCATGCCCGGAACGTGCGCCGAACTGGATGGTCTGCAGGATCTGGTCAAGCGATCCGCCCCACAACCAGTCATCGTCGTTGAGATTCGGATAGCCCTTGGCACCCGCGGCACCGCTCCCATGGCAAGGCGCGCAATTGTCCGCGAACACCGTCTTGCCACGAGCGCGGGCCAGTGCCAGCAGGGTCGGATCGTTCTCGATCTCGGTCAGAGACGCCTTGCCAAGCACAGCCATCTTCTCGCCGCGCAGCTTTTCGAGACCGGCAAGGTCGCTGACGACGCTGGCGCGGGTCGAATAATGCAACGCGCCGGTGGTGTAGTTTGAGAGGAGCGGCCAGGCCGGATAAACGACCCAGTAGCCTATCGCCCAAAGGATCGTGGCGTAGAAGGTCAGAATCCACCAGCGCGGCAGCGGCGTGTTGAGCTCCCTTATACCATCCCATTCGTGCCCCGTCGTGGAACGGCCGGAGATGCGATCGAAGTCGTTGTGCTCAGTCATGATCTGTCAATCCCGGCGCAACGGCAAGCGCGCCGCAGAGTCAAAGCGCCTCTTGTTGCGGGGCCACAGCGCATAAACGACGATGGCTAAGAAGATGCCGACGAACAACGGCGTCCAGAGGGTCACGACGAAGCTTGACGCCAGGTTCTCGATCGAAATGACGGCTTTCATCCCAGAACTCCTTCAGCGCAGATTGGCTTTTTCGTCGTAGAGCTTGAAATCGATCAGCGTGCCAAGCATCTGCAGATAGGCGATGAGCGCATCGAGTTCGGTCGGATTGCCAGCGCTACCGTCGAAATTGCGGACAGCCGCCTTCGGATAGCGCTTCTGGAACGACGCGACGTTCGCGTTGTCAGGATCGATCTGCGCCTTCAAGTCGGCGACGGCGTTCTTGATCTGGTCCTCGGTATAGGGGACGCCGACCGCCCGGTTGGTGCGCAGATGAGCGACCATGTCAGTCAGGTCAACCTCCGTGTGCGCCAGCGACGGATAGCCCGGCATCACCGATTGCGGCACGATGGCGCGCGGATTGATCAGATGCGTGACGTGCCATTCATCGGAATATTTCGCGCCAACACGAGCAAGGTCCGGGCCGGTACGCTTCGACCCCCATTGAAACGGGTGATCATACATGCTTTCAGCGACCAGCGAGTAATGTCCGTAGCGCTCAACCTCATCGCGCAACGGCCGGATCATCTGCGAGTGACAGAGATAGCATCCCTCGCGTACGTAGATGTTGCGGCCAACAAGCTCGAGCGGCGTATACGGCCGCACGCCGTCCACCGCCTCGATCGTGCTCTTGAGGTAGAACAACGGCGTGATCTCGACCAGGCCACCGACCGCTATCACGACAAGGATCCCAGCGATCAAGATGATCGAGTTCTTCTCAAAGATCTTGTGTCGGTTCCAGAGAGACATGCGATAACCTATTCCGCGACTTGGAGCATTCCAGCGTCCTGGATTTGATCGGCCTGCTTTGCATTCACCGTCATCCAGAGATTGGCGGCCATGATTAGCGCGCCGATCAGGAACATTGCGCCCCCCGCGGCACGGATGATGTAGAAGGGATGCATGGCCTCGACCGACTCGATGAACGAATACTCGAGAAAACCAAGGGAAGTGTAGGCGCGCCACATCAGCCCCTGCAGGATGCCAGACACCCACATCGCGGAGATGTAGAGCACGATCCCGATCGTGGCGATCCAGAAGTGCCAGTTGACGAGCTTGAGGCTGTACAGCTGGCGATTCCAAAGCCAGGGAATCAGACAATAGAGCGCGCCGAATGATACGAAGCCGACCCAGCCCAACGCGCCAGAATGCACGTGGCCGACCGTCCAATCGGTGTAATGACTGAGCGAATTGACGACCTTGATTGCCATCGTGGGGCCCTCAAATGTCGCCATGCCGTAAAAGGCAACCGAGACCACCAGCATACGGAGCACCGGGTCTGTGCGCAGCTTGTCCCACGCACCCGAGAGCGTCATCAGGCCGTTGATCATGCCGCCCCATGAGGGCATCCACAGCATGATCGAGAACGTCATGCCCAGCGTCTGGGTCCAGTCCGGCAGCGCCGTGTAGTGTAAATGGTGCGGTCCAGCCCAGATGTAGAGGAAGATCAGCGCCCAGAAGTGGATAATCGAGAGGCGGTAGGAATAGACGGGGCGTTCGGCTCTCTTCGGAATGAAGTAGTACATGATCGCCAGGAAGCCGGCGGTCAGGAAGAAGCCGACCGCATTGTGGCCGTACCACCACTGAAACATGGCATCCTGCACGCCACCCCAGGCGATGTAGGATTTCGAGCCGAATACCGAGACCGGCAATGCGGGATTGTTGCCAACGTGGAGCACCGCAATGGTGACGATAAAGGCCAGATAGAACCAGTTGGCGACGAAGATATGCGGCTCCTTCCTTTTCATCAGCGTCATCAGAAACACAATGAGATACGTGATCCAGACGATCGTGAGCCAGAAATCGGCATACCACTCCGGCTCGGCGTATTCCTTGGACTGGGTGGCGCCGAAAAGATAACCGGTGCCTGCGATCAGAATGAAAAAGTTGTAGCCGACCACCACAAACCACGGCGCAAGATCGCCAGCGAGTCGGGTCCGGCAGGTCTTCTGCACCACGTAGAACGAGGTCGCGATAAGCACGTTTCCGCCGAACGCAAAGATCACAGCCGAGGTGTGCAGCGGGCGGAGCCGACCGAAGCTCGTCCAGGGCAGATCAAAATTCAGTGCAGGCCAAGCGAGCTGTGACGCGATGAGAAGGCCAATGGAAAAACCCGCGATGCCCCAGAACATCGCCAACACCGATGCGAATTTGATCGGACCAAGATTGTAGTTCGGCCGGCCATTTATCTCGGCCGGCGGTAATAGCGCCGGCCGTTCATAGTAGCGATTGAGGATGACGGCTGCGGCGGCTAGACTGGCAGCGGAAGCCAGCAATGCGTGGAAGGTAAACGCGGAATCGTGCCCCATCGCCCCGGCGAAAAAGCAAACGTAGGCAGAAACAGCGAATACCGACATCAGGCCTGCTTCACCCATCGTCGTGGATTTCGAGGCAGTGGATGGGCTTGTCATGTCTTGGCCTTCTTTGAAAGCGGGATGGCTCGGGACTCACATTTCCGGTGAGGGAACGGTTGAGCGCGATCAGTCGCGAAAGCGCTGCGGGAGCCCGCCGATCTCGCGACCGAGCGCGAGCAAGGTTTGCTCGTTGGGGCAGTCTTTCAGGGGACTTACAAACTTCTCTCTTTCGACGGCGGCGGCGCAGCGGGCCTTGGCCTGACACAGGCCGCACACCCGCTGCAGATCGCGCAATACGTCACCATGGCGGGCGGCAAGCGCATTCTCGGAAAACTCCGCAAGTGCGAGGCGCTTGCTCAAGAGTTCAGGAGAGCCTGGACTTTGCACCATCGTTCGAAAAGCGGACGTGGACAGATTAAGCTCACGCGCGATCGCATCGACGTCTTGCGGGCTCAAGTAAGCCAGTTCGGATGTCAGAGACAGGCTCGCTCGCACCCGGCCAAGCAGATTTCTAAACCGGCAAGGAAACCACCAAGGACCCCCGATATGTGCAGATTGGCTAACCATGTGTCATATTCCTCGAGGCAGCCTTAACTGCTTCCTCGAGGCAGCCTTAGCTGCCGGAGGCAGATTTGTTTTTGACATGCATCAAACAAGACCAGTTTGTGAGATCAAATCGTTTTGATCCGGATCCGTCTGCCGGACCGACGCTCGGCGGAGCGCCGCAGCGAGCCAGCTGAATGATCGATCGACCGGCAAAAGTCCGGCAAGGTCTGCTTGGTGCCGCGGACATCAGGGCGCCTGCTGAATTGGTGACGGCATCGCAAGGCTCCTCTCTCGAATCAGCGCTCGCAATAATGTTTTTGCGATCGCATTTGAACTCGCAGATTGTACTGCGTCATGAAATTCGCGGACCTCTGGCTAGCCGAACTCAGGCTAGCCACCCCATGCCGGCGGCAGTGCAGGCGGGGTTCGAAGCTCCATCGCATCGGCGAAGATGGTCCAATCGCGGACACCCCTTTGCTTGCAGAAGTCGGTCTCCGCCTGCTGTGCAGCAGCACTCAGCGAGGCGGCATCAACCTTGAACGCTGCCTGGCAGGCACGATGCTCGTGGCCGGCATCGTCGCAAACGGTCTTAATGAAGCGAACGTTAAATGAAGGCATGACACCCTCCTTCCTGTGGGTTGGCTTAGCCATGCCTATTCTGCCATTTGCGCCAGAAACGTATTTGATTTGCCTCAAGCCGCATCGCAAAGAGATTGTCTGTTGCGGTTCGTCGACATCACGTCGAGGCTTGGGCAGCGCGACGAAAACGTTCTTATTCTTCTACAGAATCCGCAATCGCTAGCTTGACGTGGCTCCGCGACAGCGACTTCTGGTCTGTTCATGCGTTCGAGCGATTAAGTTGAGACGCTGATCCGGGAATTTCTCGTCGATAGGGTCGAGAGCGGCGTGAACCGTCACGTCCGAGATACCGATTGTTGCCCTCCATCGACCCCATATTCAATCGCCGGCAATATGGCGCGCCTCAAGGCGTCGCGAATCTTGCAGGCGATGCTTAGCGTTCTCAGGAGGCATTTCCGCAAACTCCGACCAAATGGCCAATCACCGGGCAGAGCCTCTTCTGGCGAGCGCCGGACGGCTGGGCACTATCGACGGCGAGACCTGCGCGCCCGCGATCGTAGGCAAATGAGGCGAGCCGCCCCCATCCCACTTCTGACAGTCCACCCTGCCGCCGCGACCGCAAAGCCGATGATCAGGCTGGTCGCAGCCAAAGTTTCGATAATCCCAAGGTTCAGGACCTCAGCGCCGAGGCCTATGGCCGCGATCAGCGCCGACAGGGCCACCGACAATGCGAGGCGAGCAATCAATTTATCATCTCCTTCGTGGCTCTCGCAGCATATTGACACATGTTCTCATGGCCCGACGCGCGTGCAGCGCCTTCAACATTGACACAATCGCGCGTCCGGCATTTTGATTTCCATCAACCCGACTGCTCGCAGGCTTGTCGCGGACCAAGGCGCGCGCTGGCGAATCACCCGAGTTCGAACATGTTGCCTGTAAGTCCCCTGTCCCGCTCGCAGCGGCCGCTGGCTATCCGAAGCTCAAGACACGCATCTGCTTCTTGACCTGCATCAATACGTCAGCGGCGGGCTATCGATAGAAACGGCCTTCCAGTCAAGGTCAGACACATGGCAGACAGAAGACTTGGCGCCCGATCATCTTTTCGTGTCCAAGTACCGGCGACCGGGTTCAAGGACTGCTGCCGGATGACGCACCCGAGCTGCGCGCCAACGACCTGCACCCGATAACCTGCGCCGCTTGCGATGGCGTCCAATTCATCGACCTGCGGACCGGCGCGATGCTCGGGACCGAGCGTGGTTAGGTCGACCCGAATGACATCAAGCGAATGCGGGATCGTCCCGTTCTCGCTTGAAGACGCTTCTGGACTCGCAAGGACGTGGTCGCCCCCATCAACACTCAACGCCTCACGATGACGCCGTAGGAGAAGGATACTTTCCCAACGACGAAGGATGTTCGAGATGACAGGCCACGGCGAAACTTACCCCGCCGCGGGCACCGTTGCGGGAACCGCAGTGCAGTCCAAATGCTTTAGGAAGCCGATCAAGATTAACCGGCCCTGGCTTGAGCAGGTCCCGATCGACCCGACCGAAGCCCGGGAGTTGCTTTGCAGTGTCAGTCCTCATATTTCGGTTGGCGATCGGATCATCTCGCAGCACGATGGCTGCGACGGCGCCACAGCTGAGGGGACCGCGGCGGCGACTGACGCGATCGAGACCACGCGCCCCTTGGGCGATATTGCGCTGCCCCTGCTCGCGCGACGGACAAGTGATGTGGTCCGTATTGTTCGGAAGGATGCTTGAATATGTCAGTCCGCGGCGATGAACTCCGTCCGGGATCTATTGGCAACGTGACCTGGGAACGGGTCGAAACGGCACCCTTTGATTGGGACCTGGAGATTGCCGTAATCGAAGGTAATGCCATTCACCGGCTCGTCTTCCCTTGCCGCCGAATCTTCGGCGGCTGGGTCAAGACCAAGACCGGAGAACACGTTGCCGTGCAGCCCACGCACTGGCGCATCTGGCCCAAATAGCGGCGGCCATACATCGACGTAAATTGATACGCGTCTGCCTCCCGTAGCCTCCCGCGGCCAACGATGTAAAGTCGATCGAATGAGAGGGCCTGCCCGGAAATATGTCCGATCGCAACTGGTACCGCTATGGCACTGCCGCGGCAGCCGCCGCGCTGGCCCTCGTGCTGCGCGCAGCGCTAGATCCGTATCTTGAGGGCCGCGCGTTCACGATCATCTACCTTCCAGCCGTCGTTTTTGCCGCTTTCGCCGGCGGCCGCGGACCGGCGAGTTTCACTACCCTGCTCTGCCTGGTCATCAGCGCGGCCTTTTTTGGGAAAGGCCTCATCACCGATTCCGCAAACATGATCGATATCGCCGGATTCGCGGTCCTTGGTCCCATACTCGGCTTCATGGGCGATCGGCTGCGGTGGGAATCGGAGCAGGCGCGGTATCGGCAAGCCCATCTGCAGTCGATCCTGGACACCGTTCCGGAAGCGATGATCGTGATTGACGAGAAGGGCATCGTTCGCTCGTTCAGCACCGCGGCAGTGCGTTTGTTCGGCTGGTCGCCGGACGAAGTGGTCGGAAAGAATGTATCCAAGTTGATGCCGCAGCTCTATCGCACCGAGCACGACCGCTACATGGATCGTTATCTGACCACTGACGAGCGGAGCATCATCGGCATCGGCCGCATCGTGGTCGGCGAGCGGAGCGACGGCTCGACCTTTCCGATGGAGCTTGCCGTAGGTGAGGCCAAAGTGCGCGACGAACGCTTCTTCACTGGCTTCATCCGAGACCTCACCGAGCGGCGGGCGCAGGAACGGCGGCTGCAAGAGCTGCAATCTGAACTCGTGCACGTGTCGCGGCTGACCGCCATGGGTGAGATGGCATCGTCTATCGCCCATGAAATCAACCAGCCGCTCTCCGCCATTACAAACTACATGCGGGGCGCAAAGGTTGTGTTGGCGTCAGACAAGCCGGACGTCAATCGCATTGGTGATGCACTGGAACACGCCGCCCAACAGGCTCTGCGCGCGGGCGATATCGTCAAACGCCTGCGGGAATTCGTTGCCAAAGGCGAGACGCAGCATTCTGTGGAGAATCCGATCACGCTTCTTGAAGAGGCTGTTGCGCTGGCACTTCTCGGCGCCAAGGAACAAGGCGTGCGCGTGGCGATCCGCAGCGACCCCGATCTGCCGTCAATGATCGTCGACAAGATCCAGATCCAGCAAGTCGCGCTGAACCTGATACGCAACGCAATCGAGGCGATGGCGTCCTGCCCGCGCCGCGAATTGACCGTCGGAGTTACCAAGGTCGATGGCCTCGCCAGGTTTACCGTTGCCGATACGGGCCCCGGCATCAGCCCTGATATCGCCGACCGCCTGTTCCAGCCCTTTGTCACGACGAAAGAGCATGGCATGGGTGTGGGACTGTCAATCTGCCGGACAATCATCGAATCCCATGGCGGCCACATCGTCGCGGAAGCGAAGCCGGGCGGCGGCACGATTTTTCAGTTCACCCTGCCATTTGCGGAGATTGGTGAAGAGGCATGACTGGGCGGCGCATTCTTGTGATCGACGATGACGCCGCGATGCGAGACTCGCTCGCGTTTTTGCTTGATGTCAACGGTTTCTGCGTAGAGACGTATGAGACGGCGATTGAGTTCCTCGATGAGGTCGCGAGCGGTCCGGCCGACTGCATTGTATCAGACATCCGCATGCCGGGCATGAGCGGCCTCGAACTGCTCCGCAAGCTGAAGGCCGACCACGTCGGCTGTCCCGTCATCCTGATAACTGGCCATGGCGACGTATCGCTCGCAGTTGAAGCGATGAAAGCCGGTGCGGTCGATTTCATCGAGAAGCCGTTCCAGGACGAGGGTCTATTGCGTGCCATCAATAGTGCCTTGGAAGCGCAGCCAGCGAAGGCAGCCGATGACGCAGTGAAACAGCAGGCGGAAGCCCGCCTCGCGAACCTCTCATCGCGCGAGCGTGACGTTCTGCAGGGACTATTAGCCGGCAAGATCAACAAGGTGATCGCACATGATCTTGGCATCAGCCCCCGGACGGTCGATGTTTACCGCGCGAACCTCATGGCCAAGACCAATGTCCGCAGCATGTCCGAGTTGATGCGGATCGCCATCACCGCGGGGCTCTAGCAGCATCGCAAACGGCACGACATGGCTTATTCAAGGTGCGTGGATGAGGCGATGAACGGTGGTTCCAGGAGCAACGCTCCGCACCGGGCTGGTGATATTGTTGGTGGCGGTCGCTTAGACGAATTCGTCGATGAATCATCCTCAATCGCGGGGACGTGAGACGTTATGGACATATCGCGGCGGAGCCTTCAGCACGAAGCCGGGACCAACAAACCGGCATTGATCAAGTTCAGACGGCCCCGCCGGGAGCGGCAGATCCGCGCACGGCTGTCGCGCTGACATCCATTTGCCCCGATCTGCGCGATGACGTCGTCGAGCGCGTCCCGATGGCAGCAAGAGAGGCCCTCAAGAGCACCTACTCGAAGCGATGGGTGGGTTCGAGCGCCGGATTGTTCTCATCATTTCCGGGAAGCGCCGATATCGGACAGCAGGACTGATATACCTGATGGTTGAGCACATCATGATCCGAAACGATGCCGACGCGACTGCTTTTGTCATCTATCGCCGGCGAGCCGCGCTGGTTGAATTTCCAGCGCCAGTTCGAAAAGATCGAGCACTGGCGCATCCCGCTTGACCGCGGCGAACGAGCCGCTCATCACCTTGGCTGCCGGCTTGTCGTTCCTCGCGTTCAGCAAACACCTGTTTGCCACAAGATGAATGTCGACCGGCGATGGCGAGGAATGGACGGCATCCAGGGTTGCTTTGCGGCCCCGATCGCCGCACTGGTATCTGCGATGCCTAATCCTGCGGTACTGCGGCCGGCATTACCGATGCAACACATGTCATGCTGGTTCCTAGCCGCTTGACTTGGCATCGCACCGTCACGCAAACTCCTCCGGGGGCGGCTTGATCGCACTCAAACAAAATCAACGACGGCATTTGAAGGAGATCAATTGCCCAGCCCAGATTTGTGCTCCGGTGGGCAGCAGGCCTTCGATGCCCGGAGAACGGCAGTGTTCGGGACCATATTGGTCCATCTTCCCACTGAGCTTCCGGTTCGGGCTACGGTGAACGGTGCGATTTCCTTCGCACTGAGCACGGGCGCGCATCTTGACGTGGTGGCGATCGGCTACGAGAGGACCATTCTTCCGCTCGTTGGGCTCGGCGGGGCGGCAGTCACCTCGGTCTTCGAAGTCGAGCAGGCGCGTGCGTTCGAGCGAGCCGAAGCGGCACTTCATGTCTTTGATCGTCAAGCAAGGAACGCAGGCATTTCCTACACGAGCCGTCCGCTGAGTGCGGTTCCAGCCGAGGCGCGCCGAATCATCTGCGCGAGCGCGCGGGTCCACGACATGACCATCGTCACACAGCCTCAGAGCGGCTATGACAGCTACGATAACCTTATTCCCAGGAAGATCCTTATCCAGGCCGGCGGGCCCGTCCTGTATCTGCCGCACACCTTCCACGGGGCTTTTTCGACCAGACGAATCGGGATTTGTTGGGACGGCAGCCGCCGTGCTGCCCGCGCGTTGCACGACGCTTTGCCGCTGTTGCGCGAAGCCGACGCGCTCACCATCATCGCGATCACCGCTCCGGACAGGGGGCGGGCGAAAAGTTCCACCGACCATTTGGGACAGTACCTTGCAAGGTCAGGGCTTCCTGCAAAGGTCGTGTCGCTCCCAGCATCCTGGTCCGCGCAGCGCGCCCTCCTTTCGCTTGCGGCGGAGGAAAGCCTCGACCTGCTCGTGATGGGCGGATACGGCCACTGTCGGCTGCAGGAAAGGTTGCTCGGCCCCACCTCGGGGGACATGCTTCGTGCAATCACCATCCCGGTCCTGATGTCGCATTGAGAGCAGGAATTCTACGAACGACATGCCGCCGGATCTTCCTGGACGCGGTCTAACGCTGCCGCGATCGGCGCAAGGGCGACGCCATCCGCCCCGATCAGCAACAGGACCGCCGCCTCGCGGACAGTCTCTTTACCGGCCATCCGTCGGTGCCCGTGTTCAGCTTCCGGCCAGGCCAGGTCGCGATCTCCACCGGTTTCTGAAATCCTGGAGAGCAACGCCGGCTATTGAGCCAGGTCAACATGTCACGCAAGCCAAGTTCTATGATCCACTCTCCCACTCAGGACCCCACAACCGCGGATCAGATCATGAGCAAGCACGTCCTCCGAATCGCCCCGCGCAAATCGATCTGGGATGCTGCCAATGTCTGCTGCCACCAGCATGCAGCCTCCGATCCGAAGCAGCCTAGCTGGTTTTAAGCGTGTTTGAGCAACCAAGGGGCCGTGCCGCATTCATTCAAGACGCCCTCCTCACAGGACTTACGTGTAAACACTTAGGGGTTTTCACTTAGGGGAAACATCCAAGTTTCCCGATTCGTTACGAGCGGCCAATCTGCGTACCATCGAGGTTCGCAAGATTGAGTCCGCCATGTGCGCTCAGACCGCCGGTTTTCACGAGATCAGCCGTCATCCGACTAACGTGATGCGTGGGAAAGCTTGTAACCATGGACCGTTTGGTATGGTTGCCACACCGATGCGCTTCACTCGCAATAGCGAGATCTACGGCGAGAACGAGGCAGCGGAATACCTATATCAAGTGGTGTCGGGTGCGGTGCGGACCTACAAGATTCTACACGATGGACGTCGGCAGATCTGTGCGTTCTATCTGCCCGGTGACATCTTCGGCTTCGAGGCCGGAGAAGGCCATATCTCTTCGGCCGAGGCAATCTCTGAGACGCACCTGATAGTGGTGAAGTGCACCGCCCTCATTGTTCGCGCCAGTCACGAGAGGGAACTCACACGACAGCTGTGGGAAGCGATGGCGCTCGAGCTGCACCGCTTTCAGGAGCATCTGATGCTCTTAATCAGCAGCGCTGAAGAGCGGGTCGTGACTTTCCTGCTCGATATGTCTCGTCGCGCTACCAACAACGCTGCCATTGAACTCCCGATGTCACGGCGGGATATTGCCGATTACCTTGGTTTGACGATCGAAACGGTGTCGCGCACCTTTAAACAGCTTGAGCAGAATGGCGTGATCACCCTGCCGACCTCACGCCAGGTCGAGTTGCGTCTCGACAGATTGCCTAGCCGTTTTTTGCAGAACCTGGGCTAAGTTGGTTTGCGTCAGTGCAAGCACCGCGGCGAAATACGCTACTTCTGTGCACCGAACAGCGCGGACAGATTGCTGTTGCTGCGAGTGAACGACACCGAAACTCGGCGATCCAGCACTAATGGAAGAATCGCATCTAAAATTCGATTGTTCCTCCATGGAGCACGGCAATGGTCATCGATTCTTTGCTTCGAGAGCATCGCAACATTGACCTGCTTCTGGTCGCCCTCCAACGTGAGTTGGAGATTTTTGAGCATGGGATCCGTCCTGACTACGAGGTCATTCGCACAATCATCAGCTACTTCGAGGTTTACCCGGAGGTGTACCATCATCCCCAAGAACTTGATTTTTTCCAAGCTCAAGACTCGCGACCCGGATGCAGCTGCGATCGTCGGCGATCTCGCGCATGAACACCAGGAAGTCGTTGACCGTTTGCACCGCTTCGCTCACGCTATTGATGGCGTCCTCGCGGATCGTGAAATCCTTCGGCAAGACGTCGGCAACATCGTACGCGACTTTATAGTACGCGAGCGGCACCACATGATGTGGGAAGAACGAGATGTCTTCTCCGCCGCCCTTAAGGCTCTATCGGCTCAGGATTGGACCGAAATCGCTTCCGCCGTCACCGATGATGGGGATCCGCTATTCAGCGAGACCGCGGAAGCGACCTCCGATGCGCTAAGAGCGCACATTCTGGAATTGGAGCAAGAAGCTGAAGCCGAATGGAGCTCGGTCGCATTTTTGTCCGCAATGGCCGGCAACCCGCTAAATGGCGCCGAGATCGTTGGCCCGTATTGATCGCTGGCGTTTCATGAGAAGAAACCGCTTATGCTCATCTTGTTGAAATGAAGGTGGCGATGCTCGCCGGCGCACGCTGCCTGCACGGCCAGGACGGCTTCTGCGCTCGATGATCGCCTCCTTCAGCCACTGGTCGCACACGGCATGGCCGAACCTCTCCGCAGCCCGGCGGGCCGGCAGGTTCCATATCGTGACCATCCGCACGGCAGTTGGCAGTATCGCTCGGCCTACGCCGGATTGATATCGCGCGAAACCGGCGCTTCGCACGTCCGCCGACCGATACGGACGGACGATTGCGGCCGCGCGGAGCCCGGCGCGTGACCGCTTTATCGCGATCCAAAGTGCGATGTATACGCCGCAGGCATGCTCTACCAGTTTCGGTTTCATAGTCACCATGGCCATCAGCTACCCCGGATATTTGAGCCAGCGCAAAGCTTATGTGCCCCGTGTTCGGTAGCCTAGCGAGGAAGAAAGGCATCTGAATGCGACCGGACTTGGCACAATCCTACGGGCGGCACCGGCTACCGCGCTACACCAGCTATCCGACGGCCCCGCATTTCTCAGCGTCGGTTTGCGAATCCGACTACCAAACGTGGCTCAGGTCGTTGGGCGCCCGGCAATCCGCCTCAATCTACGTGCACGTGCCATTTTGTCGAAACATGTGCTGGTGTTGTGGCTGCCACACATCTATCACGAAACGCCACGAGCCGATCGCGATCTATGTAGCGGGACTGCGTACTGAAGCCTACCTTGTTGCAGAAACCGTCGGTCAACGACAGCCGATCTCTCACATTCACTTCGGGGGCGGCACCCCGACGATCATGACACCTGAAACGTTTGCTGATCTGATCGGTTCGTTGCGCTATTGGTTCGCTGTCCTGCCTGATGCCGAGATCGCCGTGGAGATCGATCCACGCATGTTGAGCGAGCCGATGGCCGAGGCGCTAGGTTATTGCGGGGTTAATCGGGCGAGCCTTGGTGTCCAGAGCTTCGATCCAGTTGTACAGCGGGCCATCAATCGTGTGCAGAGCTTCGCAGAGACAGCGACTTCGGTCGATCGGTTGCGCCGCGCCGGCGTCGGCCGGATCAGTTTCGACTTGCTCTATGGCCTGCCCCAGCAGACGGTCTCTTCGTGCCTGAACACCGTCGCCAAATGCCTCGAGCTGCATCCGGACCGGTTTTCGGCCTATGGCTACGCGCACATTCCTTACTTCAAGAAGCATCAACGCAAGATCGATGAATCCACTCTGCCCGACAGTGTCGAGCGGCACCTCCAATCCGAAACGATCGCGGAAGCTTTGGTTGATGCTGGATACGTACGCGTCGGCATCGATCACTTCGCCCTGCCCGACGACAATCTCGCCCAGGCTAGGCGGGAAGGCAGGTTGAGGCGCAATTTCCAGGGCTATACTGACGATTGCGCGGAAGCTCTCATTGGTCTGGGCGCCAGCGCCATCGGCCGCATGGAACAGGGTTTTGTCGCGAACGCCGTCTCGACAAAGGACTACCTCGCACGCATCACCGGGGATCGGCTCGCCACCGCGAAGGGCTATTTACTGACGGATGACGATCGCTTCCGCGCCGAGATCATCGAGCGAATCATGTGCGACATGGCAGTCGATCTCTCCGAGACCTCCCGTCGTCACGGCAGGGATCCGAGGTTGGCCGTCGTCGATCATTCTCGGCTCGACAGCCTTATCGCAGATGGCGTCGTGGTCATTGACGATGGCCGGCTTTCCGTAGCCTCTGGCGCAGAGTTCCTGGTCCGGAGCGTCGCATCGGCGTTCGACGCTCACCTTCCTCGGTCCTGGGCCACACACAGTTGGGCGGTCTAAACCGACCAAGCCGAACCGAGCGGTTCCGGAATCCGGAATCGACATCACCGAACCGGCTTATGCTTCGGGTTGGCACCAAACGCACGACTGAAGAGCATGTTGATCGGCATCCCGCTGCGAGTTTACCTTCAGCCGTCGTCGTCACACCTTTTCCATCTGGCCGCACAAGGGTCTCAAACAGAGGTTGGAACCGAGACTTGACAATCGGATGGAGCCGGTGAACCAATGACTGCCTGAAGCAGGGCCTCAATCAATGGCAAGGGGCTCATTGCATTGGTCACGACTATAAGATCCATGCAGTCGGCATTTTTCGTATAGTCTCGCTGATCGAGCATATCGTTTGCGGGCAGGAACGCGCACCGACGTGCGCTTAGCGCCCGCCATGCCCGCGACGCCCGGCATTGCCGCCCCGACTTTACTCGAACCGGCAAAGCGTTGCGAAAATGCCTATCAGCGACAAACCTTGGTGTAGATTTCTAATCCGAGGCGATATCGGCCGCATACCACGGCATAATTGAGCTGCGTTGAGTTTGTGCTTTAACTGGCTTCAGATTTTCGGCGAATGTCCTCGCCGTGATCGAGCCGTCGGCTGTCCTCCCTCCGCCGGTGCAAGTTCGGCGCGATGCGTAGCAGCGTCGCTCCTCCCAGACTAGACTTCCGCCCGGCCGTTAATGGCGGCCGGGCTTTTTGTGCTCATAAAGCCTCCCTCGAGATTATCGAGAGCTCAAATGGTCCACAAGCGGATCAACTTTCTCGACGATAGACCAGGCTGGATCAGCGGCCTACTGGATCGGACGCAGCGCGCAACTCGCGGGCGGCAGCGACCATATTGACCAGCGCCGGGCGAACCTCCTCCCATTTGCGCGTCTTCAGGCCACAGTCAGGATTGATCCAGAGTTGCGAATCCTGCAGCCGCTTCCGAGCCAACGCCATGAGCTCCTTCATCTCACCCGTCTCGGGAACGCGCGGAGAATGGATGTCGTACACGCCTGGCCCGATTTGATTTGGATATTTGTAGCTCCTGAACGCGTCAAGCAGTTCCATTTTCGAGCGCGAGGTCTCGATCGAGATGACATCCGCATCCATTGCAGCAATCGCATCGATGATGTCGTTGAACTCCGAGTAGCACATATGGGTATGGATCTGGGTTTGATCGGCGACGCCCGATGAGCAGATGCGGAAGCAATCGCCGGCCCACTCGAGATAAGCCGGCCATTCCGATCGACGCGATGGCAATCCTTCGCGCAGGGCAGCTTCGTCGATCTGGATCATGGTCGCACCAGCATTCTCGAGATCGCCGACTTCGTCTCGCATCGCGAGCGCAATTTGACGGCAGACCTCGCTTCGGGGAATATCATCGCGAACAAACGACCAGTTCAAGATCGTTACCGGCCCGGTCAACATCGCCTTCATCGGTTTCTTGGTTAGTGATTGCGCGTAGCGCCACCAGTCTACGGTAATCGGCCGCGGCCGTGAGACATCGCCAAACAGGATCGGCGGCCGGACACAGCGCGATCCATAGGATTGCACCCAACCATTCTTGGTAAAAGCGAAGCCGGCGAGTTGCTCGCCGAAGTACTGCACCATGTCATTGCGCTCGAACTCGCCATGCACGAGCACGTCCAGACCGATGTCCTCCTGCCAACGTACGGCGCGCGCCGTCTCCTCCTTGAGAAACTTGTCGTATTGCTCGTCGCTCATCAAGCCTCGTGCATGCGCCGCACGGGCATTACGGACGGAAGTGGTCTGCGGAAACGATCCGATCGTCGTGGTAGGAAACGCCGGTAGTCCGAAGCGCTTGCGTTGGATCTCGGCACGACTGGCAAAAGGGCTGGCGCGCCCGCGCATGGTCTGGTTGATCGCTCCGAGCCGGACAGCGACATTGGCATCGCTGATCTTCGGCGAAGTGCGACGGATGGACGCGGCACGCTCGGATTGTGCAAGAGCTTTCGCAACATTCTGGTCACCTGCGAGTGCCCGCGCCAAGGTCGCAAGCTCGCGCATCTTCTGAACCGAGAAAGCAAGCCAGCTCTTGACGTCGGAAGCGAGCTCCGTCTCGAGTTCGACATCGACCGGCACATGAAGCAGCGAGCAGGACGGGGCGATCTGGACGCGGTCCTTGCCGAGCTTCGCAATTGCGGGATCCAGCCGCTGGCGGAGTGTCGACAAGTTCGACCGCCACACATTGCGGCCGTCTATGACGCCGAGCGACATGACGAGATCATTCCGGCTGCCAGCAATGATCTCGTCCAATAACTGTGGCGCGCGAACCAGATCGACGTGCAGCCCGGCAACAGGCAGGCGCAAGGCGGTGTCCAGATTGTCGCAGAGGTCGCCGAAATAGCTGGCTACCATGATTTTGATGGCCGGCCCCTCCTTTGCGAGCCGGTCATAGGCATGGAGCAGGGATTTTCGCGAGCTCTCATCCAGATCGAGGACGAGGCAGGGCTCGTCGAACTGAACCCAGTTTGCCCCGCATTTAGCCAATTCCTGCAAAACCTCGATATAGACCGGTATCAGGTCATCCAGCAGTGACAGTGGCTGGAAGGCAGGATCCGCGCTCTTGCCGAGCTTTAAGAATGTCACCGGCCCGATCAGGACAGGGCGAGTCTGAAAGCCAAGTGCCTTGGCTTCCTCATACTCCTCGATAGGCTTGCGACAGGACAGCCTGAAAGTCTGTCCACGGTTAACCTCCGGGACCATGTAGTGGTAGTTGGTGTCGAACCACTTGGTCATCTCCTGCGCGGGTGCGCCATAGGCACGCGGTCCGTGACCGCAACTCGCATCCTGCCCGTCGCATTGTGAACCGCGTGCCATGGCGAAGTACGTCTTGAGCGAAACGGATCCGGCTTTCGACGCGTAGATATCCGGGATGGCTCCAACCATGACACTGGTGTCGAGCACCTGATCGTACAGCGAGAAATCGTTCGACGGAATGACAGTGACACCGAGGGATGTCTGGCGCGCCCAGTTCGCAGCACGCAGGCCGGCTGCGTCCTCGAGCAACTGCTGTTCGCTGATTCTTCCGGCCCAATAGCTCTCGAGCGCGAGTTTGAGCTCGCGCCTTGGACCGATGCGCGGTGTTCCGAGCGTGGCAACCGGAAGCGAGAGAAGAGACATAGCGTTAACCCCATATTGGGGGCAAAGGCCATGGCGGACGCGGGCAGGGAAGTCGCGCGAGCGACGGCTGCTTGGCGCACCACCGGGGCACCCCGCCCGTGGACGAATATATTGCCGGGGCAGGTCTCCTGGCTCGCGGGTCATCGCCGCTGTCCGGCCTTCCCGAAGCCGCGCAGGCTTCAGTGACTCTGTTGGACAGCGGCTCTCCGCTCACAGTTGCGGGGGCAGCGCCGGCATTGGCACCGGCTTCCCTCTTAGCTCCGGATCAAGTGGGACCCGGAGAACCTCGACGACTTGGATTATCGGCAAGAGAACTCTTCCGTCAACCTCTCAAATTAATGCTGTGGCCTCGCTCATGCGAATGATGGTCCACCTCCACCATTGATCTTGATGTAAAAGTCGCTCTGCAATCATGGATATCACGATGACCATGTCGGATGGTGCGTCGCCGTGGGGCCGCGCGTCAGATCTGTGCAAAAGATAAATGTGCGGCCTGCGCGATCAGGGCCATTGCGTCGAGCAGACGGTCTTCATGTGAGTCAGCTACGGTTCATCAAGAACGCTACCTACGTCCGCCTTCTCCACCAACAATCAAGGATCGGTGTTGGCAAGTGCAAGACATATGCGGAACTCCAACAGCACACTCAGCGAGCATATTATCTTATGAAGCCAGCCAGTTCTGGTGGGTGTCACGCAGGTCTTTTTTGGCGATACTGCCTTAGCAAGCATATCGAACCTCCTCAACGAGAGCAGAGAGGCCCGCAATGAAAATGGCTGTTTGGAGTGCCCTCGGCGTCTTTTCTGTTGGCGTCTTTGCGGTTGGCCTGTTCGGATGGATGGTAAGGCCGTTTATGAGTCAACCCGTTAGACAGATATTCTCGAAACTATTGAGCAACTCAAGGCGAAGCTAGCACGGCTCGACGCCCCCACCCGCTTTATGAATATCGACCCGACGGCGTGGAAGCGCACTCCTCCAATTGTGAATAGCGACGACCCGTCGATGAACGACGGGCCGATAACGTGCCATCGCGCGTGCGCAGCGCGAACACCACCGTCTCATCCGCCTGCTCGAAGGGTGCACTTCCTTGGCGTCTATTCCAAATGCTCGTCGATGAAAAGCGACTTCGCGTCGTTGTGGGCAGTAGAGTGCCAAGCACAACTGACCTCATTCCTCGAAATTCCAGCAGCGTCGCATGGCCGCGAAGGAGTGCCAAGCCGCCGCAGTGGACGCCTTGGCTGCAAGTGCCCAAAGACGTGGCGGGGATCGAACGCCGACGTTGCGGCAACGACATCGACCCAAGCGGTTCAATGGCCGCAAACCTTCTTGCAACTGTCGCCAGGAACCTGGCGGGAAGGCATTCGCCAGCGCTGCCGAAGATCCAGTGCGTGACAGGGATAAATCGTGGAAGTCGCGATGGATAGACTGAATGGAAACATCAATACGTGCGCAGGTCGGAAAGCCAACAAAGACGACACAAACATGTGTACGAACTGCCACCTATTACCTGGCACGAAGAATGCAGACCCCCGGCCTGCCCAGGCTTCTCCTCCTGGGCAGGTCCAGCATCGCAAATTGAGGCTCTGGCTGGCCATTGAAGTTAGCGGCGGGTGGCATGGAGGGGACAGCGCCTGCTCACACGGGACACCGGCGGGCGCCCGCGTCACGTCGTCGCTAACTTCTCGCGATCGCGCATAGCACGTTAAAGGTGCTCCGCTTTAGAATTGACGTGTGGACGAAAAACAGATGGGCCGGCGGTTATGAATAAAATGTCAGGAAGACGCGTGCTGTGGTTCTGTCTCACTCGATCATTGATCTGCCTGGTCGGGCTGGCTGCGACGAGCAACAATGTTCGCGCCAACGACAGCGACCTGGTCGAACAAGTCAAGTCAACGTGGCGTGCACAGGACGGTGAGACTATAGAGCACATTATCTCCAAGGTCTCGACGGTGGCACAGTTCGTCCCTCGAACGTGGGGAGTCGCTGAAGGAATTGACAGAACTGAATATGTTTATCTTTCATGGACCAGGCACCAGAACCATAAATCAGACGAACAGTACGTTATTACTTGGAAGATCGCGGCAGATGGGACGATCGAAGTTGCGTCAACCTATGCGAAGCCGATTGAATTGGGCTGGCGGGCTTTGGCGCTCTCGTTGATCGCCAGTGAAGTCACAGATGGCGAAAAGGACGCAAATCTTCACTTTTTGCATGATCCGGTTAACTTCAACTTCGTGACGACCGCGCAAGGCAAGCTCAGCAATCTTCTCCAGCACGGGCGCTGCACTATCATTGAACCTGTTGAAGTGGATTACGTGCCAAAGCCGAATGACAAGCCGGCCGAGAAAGGTGATCTGTGGCGCGTTTTGCTTTTGGTGAACTGTAATATCCCAGGGCCCCATTATTTTACACGTAACGGGGTCATCACCTTCGAGAAGAGCGAGGGACAAGATTGGGCGCCGCAATCCTTCTTTGCCAAGCGCATCGCGGCCTTTCCACCTGGCTCTTGGTTCGATCGCATAGAGCCAATTGAACGGGAAACATTGGAGAGAGCGCAAAAGGCCTCGGCAAATGGTCGCACAGAGCAAGATCGCACTGCAGTTCCTTCACGCTGAGCGCGTCGGAGCAACGGCAAAGCACATGCGCTCTGAAAGTTGACGTGTCCTGTTAAGTCTCCGCAATAAACCGCGAGCCCACCTTCGGCCCGACATGGAAAGCCAGGCAACACTGTTGCGCTCGGTCCGTTCCACGAGGGGATCGACCCCGTGACCAAGCGGCCGCGTGCCAGCCTGCGAGAGCCGGTTTGCCGCTCGCCGCACGCACGCAGTGAGAGGGCGCCAATAATCTACGACGCGGCCTGCTCTCCATGCCATCATCCACGAACTTGGCCTAGAGATGCTTGGGACCCAAGCCCCGATCCGGAGTCCGCGCAGCGCATCGCGCGACTATTGGCCCCCGCAGGAGCGTGAGCATTAGGGACATCGAAGGCGGCACGCGGAGCCGAAGTGCAGCGACGAGACCGCTTAAGAGGGTACCCGGGAACGGGGAATGATAACGACGCCGGCATACTCCATGACGGTGGGCCCTTTCCCGGGCGCCCCGGATGAGGATCTCCGCAGCCTTGCGCGAAGGATCGAAGGCGGAATTG
This sequence comes from Bradyrhizobium sp. ma5, assembly GCF_042258955.1. Classification (NCBI taxonomy): domain Bacteria; kingdom Pseudomonadati; phylum Pseudomonadota; class Alphaproteobacteria; order Hyphomicrobiales; family Nitrobacteraceae; genus Bradyrhizobium; species Bradyrhizobium sp. ma5. The sequence goes on along the minus strand of NZ_CP170156.1, from coordinate 2,215,823 downwards.
AAGCGGAGGATCTGGATTTCCGCACGTGCATTCGTCTGTGCGTCAGAACTCCTGGTCTGAAGCATGAGAAAGCGCCTCTTTGGTTCTTCTCCACCTGCTCTGGTGCCGTCTCTGGTCGCAAATTCGGCTTTAAGTCGGCGCGTAACAAGAGACCGGCAATTCAGGGGGCTGCAAGCATTTCATTGCCATCATCCAGTGAGGTGGCTGGGAACGATGGGCAGCGTGAGCCCAAACCGCTAGCTATCTAATCCAAGACCGTTGCGTACAAGCCATTTCGCAGACCTAGTCCGCGACAACACAAGTCGCGACCGCGCCCGCCACACCGGTGGCGGTTGAGCGGGACAGTTGATGGGGGCGCCAGGCGTCGGAAGTTTGCCGACAAATGATAGCGACGGACAACGGTCAGCGGAAGATCGACGAAGTATCGGCGTCCCGAGGTTTGGCTTCCTCCTGCATGGCGCGAGGAAGAAAATCTCCCATGCTCAGCTTCGCCGAACTCGCGGGTCGAGCGCGGTGCGCGCCCACCGAGAGAGACCGTCGAGGCTGAAAGCATGCAGCAACACGCACACCGGAAGAAATCGCTTGAACCTCACCTTGCGTCAGGCCGTAGGATGTAAATCACGAGCAAGCTTTCGCTAAGCAATGCCGGACGATGCAACACAGGCCAAATAACAGACATGGTATGATCAAGCAGTCGGATGTGGCGGCGGTGCCGGACAATACGTGTGTCTGAGCGGATGGACCAAGGGCGAAAGGTTGTCGAGATGAAACGCCGCGTGATGATGGCCGCGTTGCTCGCTATCGTCGCATCTCCGGTTTGCGCCGCGAAACTCAGCGGTCCTCCGCGCATCGTCGACGGCAATACGATCGAGATCGAACAAACCAAAATTCGGCTCTCGGGCATCGACGCACCAGAGACTGATCAGATTTGCCTCGACGCCCATGGCCAGAAATGGGCTTGCGGCGTAGCTGCTCGCGATGAGCTTATCAAGCATTCGAACGGACGAACGTGGGATTGTCATACCACAGGGGTAGACGAGTACGGCAGGTCACTCGGGAGCTGCTTCATCGCAGGCGAGGACGTGAACGCGTGGCTGGTAAGCTCGGGCTGGGCACTATCATCGGTTCGAGGCACCCGTACCTACGTTATCTATGAGGTTGCGGCGAGCAATGCCCTTGCGGGCCTATGGTCGGGGGCGTTCATCACGCCTTGGGACTGGCCTCACCGCAACAAGGGGACGATCATTGTTGGCGCGAGCTCGGTACCGACCGACGCTCAGGAACTCCTGCTTGGATCCGCGTTGCTATCGGACCCGCCCTCACCCGAGTGTCTGATAAAGGGCACAGTGGGCCGCGACGGCGAGCGCATTTATCACCTCCCCGGGCAACTCGGTTACGGACAAATCGATATGACGAAGAAGCTGGGTGAACGCTGGCTCTGCAGCGAAGCAGAGGCCGAAGCCACGGGATGGCGTAAATCCGCGCGCTGAGTGACCCACATGCATGCAGACCGTGCCCCGAATATGTCTTGTCCGTTCACGATCGTGCCCTCGCGCCGCTCGCTGTTGCTGTTCGCTGTTTCGGCGGTTGGCATGCGGCTTGGCAACATTGTTGACGCGAAGGAAGCAAAAGGGCCGCCCAAGCCGGACAACCTGCTCTCGCCTGATGCTGCGCTAAAGCGGCTCTTGGAAGGTAATGACCGCTATGTCCAGGGCGCATCACGGCGTAGCGCCCGAATTTACCTTCGATAGCGGACTTGGTGATCTGTTTGTCTGCCGCCTCGCCGGCAATGTTGCCAATGATGACACCGTCGCCAATATGGAATATGCGGTCACCGTTCTGAACACGCCGTTGATCATGGTGCTCGGTCACGATCATTGCGGCGCGATAGACGCCACGATCAACTCGCTCAACGACGACAAGCCGCCGCCAGGGCGTATTCCATCCCTCGTCGCGGCGCTTGCGCCTGCGGTAATGGAATCTCGCCAGCAAGCCGGTGACACGTTCGCCAATGCGACCCGGCAAAACGTCGTCGATAACGTCAATAAGCTCAAATCGGCGGGGCCGATTCTGAACGCGGCAGTTGGACAGAACAGACTGAAGGTAATCGGGGGTCTGTATCGGCTCGACACCGGCAGGGTCGATCTGCTGAGCTGACGCTGGCACCTTCGCCCGGGCGCTCAGCCGCTTGCAGGCCCACCAGGGCTTCTTGAGCCCCCCGCGCGCTGCGAGGCATGTCGGGGTCCGCGCTCGCTCTCCAGGATCCGCGAGAAATTCCAGCAGTTTTCGCCGGCTCGTCCGTTATAGCATCGATATAGATCGTCCCGTTAGGATCACCCGGCTCAGCCAGGGCTGAAGATCAGATAGAGCAGGATTGCGACCACAACAGCTGTCCAGCCGGCTGCCGTGAGGAAAACTGTTACTCGCGTCGGCATCGGAGGGCAGTTCTGCTCTAGGTGTTTGGTCGTCTGGCCACCGCGCGAATGCCCGACGGCCTTTTTGAGCCCCCCTCTTGCGCCGCTGGCGTGCCGGCGCGGACGAGGGTGGAATCGACGATCGGGTAGTCAAAGTCCGGATCGTGCGTGAACCCTTTCGAACATGCGCAACCAGATACCTAGCCCGGTTGCGCCGGTTCAGCCATCGCCCAGAGTCTCACCCTTGCCGCGTAAGCCTGACGAACCCTCCTTCGGCTAGTTCGGCTTTGTACAGCTTGCCGTCGAGCGGGATGGTTGTTGGGTGGTCAGGGACAGGCATGTCCCCGTCTCGCGCAGCTTCTCGACCAAGGCCAGCAGCGCCCACTGCTCCGGCAGCGGGACACCGCGGCGGCGGGTCTCCCGGAAAAATGCTCCGAAATCTGGCACCCCTTGCGGCCCGTCGCCGATCCTCCGGTCCCCCGAAGGGTTGTAGATGAGACGAGTGCCGCTGGTCGGGTCCTGCGCGGCCGTGTAGCGGTGACCCCGGTCTGGTAGGTCATCGCCAGCTGGTCCGCGTCAAGCAGGAGACCGTGGTGGGACAGTCTCTCGATCATTTGTTGCGGGGCGGGTTGAGAGCCGTGAGAAAAATCTCTGGGGAACCGCCCATGAGACATCATATGTTTCCTCCGGTGCCCGATGATGGCCCCGCTTCGTTTACCCTTGCTTCATCCATGACCTGACGAAGGAAATCGTCATCCGCTTGATTCCAGGCGTACTCCCCCGGGGACCTTGACGACCCGGCACCGTCGGTTCGGTTGAAATCCATGCAGCTCTCTTTTCTTGCCTTGGGAACATGGTCGCTTGGAGATTCGCCCGATGCGGTAGCCCAGGTCCGTGACCGAGAGACCAGATTTCATGCTAGTAAGGCTGACTGTCCAGAAGCTGACGAGTTTCAGGAAAACAGCTGTGCCAGCTCGCATGCCGTGGCCTGCCGCGTAGCCGCGTCTACGCAGTGACGGAGATCTCCGTCATATTCGGATGCAGGAGCGGCGGCGGCTCTTCCGCGTTCGCGAGCTTCTCCCTCAACCTCGCTTTTCTGGCCTCGAGCCGCATCTCTGACCATCCAAGAGATGGTAGCTTGGCGTCGATAAAGGATGAGCTTCCGCGCATCGAACGTAGACTTGGAAAGCTGTCGGTTACCTTCAAAGCCGGCGGCACGATCGAAGCCGTCGCCGAGGACATCACGCGTCAGTCGGGAATAGCGGATCACGGCGCGCGGAATATTGCCGTATACAGGTCCTAGTTGCGGAAACCGTAGAGGGCAGCAGGGGTCGCGCTCAGGATCCGTCCTCTCGCATCATCGTCTGGGACCAGTTCTTCAAGCCAGTCCAACGTCTGTGCATAGGTTGGCGCATAGGCGTGCGCGGCCGTCACGTGCGGCCACTGCGACCCCCAGAGCAGCTGTTCCGGCCCGAGCCTCTCCAGCAGCCGACCCGCCGCTGCCTTGGCCCAACCATCCGCGACACGTCCGATGCCCGACAGCTTCACCCACACCTCGGCGCCTTCAGCGAGGGCCAGAAGCCGCTCCAATCGAGGGTCCCAGGTCGGATCGCGAGTGCCGTCCGCGAGTCCGAAGTCTCGGAACACCAGGCGATGGCCATCGGCCAGCAGCATCTCTGCGAGGCCCTCTCGTCCTTCGAGCCCGCCGGACACCTCCAGGTGGAGACCCGATTGAAGAGCAGCCTCGAAGGACTCAGCCAGCGGATCACGATCATCAAGGGTTACCGCCAAACCCACGGCGCCCGATCGGGCCCACTCCTCCAAGACCGCAGGCGCCAACGATTGCACGAGGGGTGGAACCAGTCGCACCGGAATTTGGGCCCGGCTCGCCTGGGTAAAGAGCTCTATCGGGTCGCCGTGCAGGAAAGTGGGTTGGACCAGCACCAGCCCGGTGATCGCGCAGCCGCGCGCCGCGCTTTCCAGCTGTTCCAAGGTGCCGTCGATGAGGGGCGTCTCCCGCCGGACCTCTTGGCGGAAGGCGTGAACCTCGCAGTCGATCCTCATGCCTCACTCTCCCGGAGCGCAGCCGGCAGAGCGCCGGCTGGGCCGTAGTGCATTCGAAATCACAACTCTGACGGCTGTCCAGCGGACGCGGACACACGCGAGCTTCTGCTTGGCACGCGGCGGACGACGTCCCGCTGCGCGTCTAGCTCGAAGCGCTCACTCTCCACGAATACGCCGATAGAGCCGCGCTCGAGGTAAATTACTCGCGCACCGTTGTAGTAGTGGCTCGCTGTAGGTGTTCATTTGGTTATTGGCTCAGGATTTCAAGCCTTCGCTCGTCTCCCTTAGCGCGTACGAGAAACAGGGACAATGGTGCCGAATGAAGCGAATCAAACCTTCGTACGTTTCGGACGAAGGTGCGCGCGATTCGGCGGCGGACTTGGAAACTGTGTTGACGGACCTTTTTCCTGGTCCGGACGAAGGGCTCGGCTTTGTCGTTGTACGGCGTTGACGTCGTCATCGATGTGTTCCTGAAGCTGCTTGAGACTTGTGAAGAAGGGGCCACTAAGCGACTGCCCGGCTCGGCCAACTGAGTATACCTGACGCTAAAGCCACCTCTTCAGGCGGGCAATAAATCGGGGACGCGCCGGCGTTCGCTCGGCCGCTTTGATGGACCGAATCACGGAGTCCCCGGCTCTGCCGGGGGATGCTTGGTTCTCTCACAACTTGCCCGCGGATATCGAAGGAAAGCTGAAGGGCTTCTGGACCGTCAGTGCCCGGCGGCGAGCCCCGAATTGCGGCGCGGATCGTTCGCGCCATAGAAGCGGTTGTTGCCGACCGGCTTGCCGCCCAGCGACGGCGCGCCGACGATGATGACCGCGAGATGGTTGGCCGGCTGCGGCGGGCCGAATTTGTGGCCGAAGCCTTCCAGAATTTTCCGCGTGTCCGGCGACAGCGCAAAATCCTCGACATTGGTGGCTTCGGGAAGCCACTGCTGGTGGAAGCGCGGCATGTCCACGGCTTCCTGCGCGTTCATGCCATAGTCGATGGCGTTGATCATCGTCAGCAGCACGGCGGTGATGATGCGGCTGCCGCCCGGCGTCCCCACCACCATGACCGGCTTGCCGTCCCTGGTGACGATGGTCGGGCTCATCGAGGACAGCGGACGTTTGCCGGGGACGATGGAATTGGCCTCCCCCTGCACCAGGCCGTAGAGGTTCGGCACGCCGACCTTGGCGGTGAAGTCGTCCATCTCGTCGTTCAGCAGCACGCCGGTTTTGGCCGCGGTCACCTTGGCGCCGAACCAGTCGTTGAGCGTGTAGGTCACCGACACCGCGTTGCCGTCCTTGTCGGCGATCGAATAATGCGTGGTGTTGCTGCCCTCGTGCGGCGAAACGCCGGGCTTGATGTCCTTCGACACGCCGGCCTTGGCCGGGTCGATCACGGCGCGGATCTTCGCGGCATAATTCTTGTCGAGCAGACGCTCGAGCGGATTCTTCACGAAGTCGGGATCGCCGAGATAGCTGTTGCGATCGACATAAGCGTGGCGCATCGCCTCGATCTGGTAGTGCACCGCCTGCGCGGAATGGTAGCCAAGTTCCTTCAGCGGGTAGCCCTCTAGGATGTTCAGGATCTCGCAGATCACGACGCCACCCGAGCTCGGCGGCGGCGCCGAGACCACGTGGTAGCCACGATAGTCGCATTCGACCGGCGCGAGCTCGCGAACCTTGTAGTTGTCGAGGTCCTCCTGCGTGAGCAGGCCCTTGCCGGCCTGGCTCGAGGCGACGATCGCTGCGCCCACCCAGCCCTTGTAGAAGCCGTCGGTGCCGCGCTTGCTGATCTCGCGGAGCGTCTCGGCGAGCTCGTGCTGCGTCAGCCGCTCGCCGACCTGGAACGGCTTGCCGTTGTTGAGGAAGATCGCGCCCGAGGCCGGATCGTCCTGAAAATCCTTGGTCGAGGTTTCCAGCATGCTGACGTCGCCCTGGTCCAGCACGAAGCCGTCCTCGGCGAGTTGCAGCGCCGGCGCGATCACATCCGCACGCTTCATCGTGCCGTATTTCTCGCGCGCATATTCCATGCCGGCCACCGAGCCCGGCACGCCGACCGCGAGATGCCCCTTGGTCGACAGGCCGGGAATGACGTTGCCATCCTTGTCGAGATACATATTGGCGGTGGCGCCCTTCGGCGCCGTCTCGCGGAAGTCCAGGAAGGTCTTGCGGCCGTCGGCGAGCTGGATGGTCATGAAGCCGCCGCCACCGAGATTGCCGGCGGCAGGATAGGCGACCGCCAACGCGTAACCGACCGCAACCGCAGCGTCGACCGCGTTGCCGCCCCGCTTCAACACCTCGATGCCGACCTGCGTCGCGAGATGCTGCGCGGATACCACCATGCCGTTCTCGGCGGCGACCGGCGCAACGGATGCCGCGTGCGCGGGGCTGACTGTCGCGAGACCGATCAACGCAACTGCTGTGATCAGTGACCGCACGGTCGTTCTTATATTCCGCAATGGAACCTCCTTGTATAGTCGACGGGGATAGAGAGTCCCGTCGCAGATGAGTGATGATCGCAACGACGCGGTTGACGGTGAATAGCGCATTTTGCTGCCAGCAATACGCTTGAGCCCTATCCACCTGTTGTCGCGCGATCGCGCTACGAACCACTCGTCTGTGACTTCAGCTACGAGGATCTAGGGACTGACGCGAGCTCAGATACTATGATGCTGAGCGGGCGCCCGCCCTTCGATCGGCGCGCGAAGTGGGCTGCTGACGACAGTATCTGCTGATGCTCCGGCGAAGTGCTCGTCGCCAGTCACGTGCAGGCCCGCCGTCAGGAGAGCGGAGCAGACGACTTTACGTGCGAAGCTCATGAGCATCTTCCTAGCGCATTCCAATTGTCCAGTTACATTCCGACGCCAGGCATATCTTATGCCAAGCGCCTCATAAGGTCGACTTATGCATCGTCGCGCTGCAGAGCTTGAGTTCGTAACCAAACGACGCCAGGAAGAGTTCGCCAAGCTGCAGGTGGACATCAATGATGAACGAGCCAGCCGATGACGCGCTGCGAAATCGCGGCGAGCTGACCTCTCGTATGCTCGGATTTGGAATGGTCGCGCTGCGGCGGGCTTCCCGTCGACGAAGGCGGGTCTAGGCGTTCACTGTCGCTTCGGCCTGGGCTACGTGAGCGATGATGTCGTCGAAGGACGGGACGTCTCCGAAGATCATCCCCGCCATCTTGTCGTATTCCGCCTTTAGGGCCGCGAGCATACCGTCGACTGGCACGATGCCGTAGGATCCAGGGGTGGCTTGATCGAGATCGAGAGGCCTCCGGTTGAAATACGTGTTGGACGCAGCTTTCGGCCAGCTGACGATCTGCCAAGGCCACGACGCCGTAAGAGTTGACGAGCCGGTAGATGTCGTAGTGGTGGCGCGAAAGCCGTTGGCCATCCTTGTAGAGGCTGCCCTTGTTCTGAAACCAATGGCGCAGCCCGTGAAGAATGATGATCTTGTCCCAGAACGTCCGCTCCGGTCTGATGGTGAGGACGTTCGGCACGGCCAGGTTCAATCCAACGGTATCCGTGGCGCAGTACGGCACGATGGTCTTAACGTCGTGCGGGTCGAGCGCCGACTTCGCTCCGGACTCGATCTTCACCACGCGACGGACGTAGTCATCGCCGTCCTCGACAAACGCGCTCGGATAGTTGAAAAGTAACGATTGGCCGTCGGGATCTTCCGCATCCGGCTCGATCTTATGTTGAAGGCCTTCGAGCTCCTCGGCTGCCACCTTCGCGAGGGCCTTCCGAAAATCCCCCTTGATGAAGCCGCTGCAGTGCTCCTTGATCTCGTCAAGCCGTCGGCCCCGCGCGTTCGACCCCATCGAACGGAGTTCGTCGTCGGACGGGAATTCGTCGCCGAGAAGGTCGGTTCTGAACACGGTGATGTCAATGTCTTCCGAAAACCGTTGGATCAGATCGAACGCTTTGGACAGCGACGCGCCTCCTTTGAAGAGCAGGCGCGGTTTGATGCCGGCTCTGTTGTAGAGCGCGTCGAGCGTCCACGCGACCCAGAAATCCCTTTCCACGTTCTCGGGAGCGCAAGCGAGGCGTTGGCCGGCCTGCTGAAATAGGCCCCGGCGGTCTTGGATACTGGCGCGGATGACTTCCGACAGATCGTTCATGGGCGACTTCCTACGGGCTAGGAGACGACTTGAAAGTGAGATCGTCCTCGGGCGACGGTCCGGCGCACGCGAGCAGGTCCTTCACGATGGGGACCAGCCAATCCGGCAAATCTCCGAGAAGGTCCTGCAGATCATGACGGATGAGGCCTCCATCCTTCTGCAGGATGGATTTCAGGCGCTTCATGACGTTGTCCTTGTCCGACGGAAGGACGTCTCTGAGCCAGATGAGAGCTTGAACGACTTGGGCGGCTGGTCTGTCCGCCCATGCGAGCCGGCTCGGGGCGACCTTCTTGAAGTCGATGACCATCCGATCGAGCTTGATCTACTTCACTCGCGCATCCGTCCACACCACCACCTTGGCCGGCACGGCATTTGTGAGACCGAGATTGTTCGCGGCCGTTATCCCGTCGACGAGAAACCTGGCGCGGTCGCGCCGCGCGACCGCCTGGATCACCGACTTGTAGTCGGGAGGTGAGATCTTTTTGGTAAGGCGGTTCGTGTGCGGAACGTCGTAGAGCCCGTGATCGATACGACGTATCTTCTGATCGCCCTGCAGTCTGTGGAGGGCAACGTCGATGGCCGACCGCGTCCCGATGTCCGCGAAATCGCACAGTCCATACTTTGGTGGACGAAGTGTCCTTCGTTATCAGATCGTAGATGCGAGTCGCAGTGCTGGCCATAGAAGCCTCCGCTGTAAGAAATATGCATCATAAATCTTACAGTTAAGCCTGTAAGAACAATGCTACATATCTCTTACATAAAACGTTATATAAAAATCAGATACATAGACATCAAAATGGCTTTCCATCCCCTGGCTTCCGGTTGCGTTGGGACCGCTGGCGCCGGTGCTGTGCCCGCCTCTTCCGGCATCACGGTAATTCGTTCGCCCGTGCCGATGCCGACCACGACCGAGCATGCGAGCTCTTGGCGAGACCATGGCGCATTGCAGCGCCCGCTTCCCGACGGGTCACGGAAGATCGTGGCGACCGCTGAGAAGGAAGATTGGGTGATCGCAGCGTAAAGAACACGGATGCTGGCCATACGGCAGGTCTCGACTTCAACAGTCGTGGCGTGCTTGGAGCAGCATCAGCGCGATCAAGCCGAAAGGCTCAAACCCGCCGGACGAGGACGACACCGCGCCCTGGAGGCTCGATCAGTTGCCCGAAGGCAACCGGCGTCAACGCCTCGGCTATCCTAGACGGGCCCCGACGAGCCCGACCCGGTTACGCGTCGTTCTCTGGGCCGAAGATCGCGAGCGGCCATGCCGCCGTGCGATCGTCAGGATGCCGTTGCCTGCGCCGCTCGCAGCAGGGCCAAGGACGCCGCGGCCCCTCCGCTAACAAACCGAGGACGCGAGCGCCGATCGGGTGCGTGACTACCGAAGCTACCACCTGCAGAACGATTGCAGTTCGTGGCGTTTGCGACGCAAAAACGCGCGCTCGGTGACAAGCTCGGTGTGCCGCGGTCGCTCAAATGGCAAGGGAATGTCGTTGACAACACCTGCCGAGCCTCACGCTCATGACGATGATCCGATCGGCCAGCAGCAGGCTTCCTCAGTGTCATGAGTGACGAACACGGTCGTCTTCGTCCAGATGTCGAGCAGCACCTCTTGCATCGAGGTAAGCCTCTGAGCATTCTTCAGTCGAAGCTGGCTGCGGCAAACCCTCGTCAGCTAACCTCGGTGAGGATATTGTCTTCTTTGTCGCATCGCGCTTCAGGCGCTCGCGTATTTCCTTGCCGGCCTTGAAGAACGGAAGACGCTTTTGGTCCATCTGCATATTTTTTCCGGTTCGCGGATTGCGGCCCATGCGGGCCCGCCGAAGCTTGACCGAAAATACTCCGAAGCCACGCAACTCAACCCGGTCGCCGCGAGCGAGTGCGTCGGCGATTTCGTCTAGGATTGCGCCTACGATTTTTTCGACGTCGCGCGGATAGAGATGCGCGTTGCGGTCGGTGATGCGCTGAACGAGCTCGGACCTGATCATCGACGGCGATGTCCACCATATTTCTTGCAAGAGGCCATATCCTCGAAAGCATCGACAATTGTCAAGCATGGCAGGTTTATGGCAGCACGGATCTATAACGGCCTTGCACGATCAAAAGCCAGGGCGTTTGCCGGCGGAACCTGGTTTCGTTTCAGCGCGCCCGACATACTCCAGCATTGACGCGCCCTGTCTTCCCTGCATTCGGCAAAAAAGAGCGTAAGAGAGCCGACGAGGGGGAGCGCGGCCAAGGCGGGAGCTCTCGACGTTCAACGCCAACGTTCCGACTTTCCGCACCGCGACACCAAAGTAAGAGGCCCTACCGGCATATCCAAATCGAAATGATTGTGGATTTGACAGCTCATACCAGCCCATTCGGTTCAGTGCCCTGTTTTGGTTTCTCCCTAACTCCTGCTGCAGCCCAATGACGATACCGCTTCTCCTCGCGCTCGCGGGCGAAACGCATCATCAAACGTCGAACAGCCGCGAAACTTCGGCTAGCGCAGTCCGCGCGCGGTCGAGATTGAGACCATGACAAAGCCTTCCCCACGCATTGCAGACGGGGGATAGTTCACACGAAATCTCCTTAATGGCCCTCCTGATCGGCACGTGCCATGCCAACTTCGCCTCAAGAACAAACACCTGTCCCGCTCCCGCGCGGCGATCGCCATCAACGGTGCGGGCGCTGCGGCGAAGACGAATGGACGTCACCAATTGACCAAGAAATCGTGCAGCGCGTGGTCGTGAGAGCGCGCCGGCAGCGCCCCGCGCCTTCCCGCAGGTGTGCACCACCAAGAGGTTTTCGCGCCCTTCAAATGATGCGGCGGGCCCGCGTCCCGTTCGCCGCAAATGCTTCCGCGGCATCAGCCTCTGACCTGAAGGTTTATGGTCGCCATTTTGAAAACACGCGAGCTCCTCGAAAAGACAAACACATATGACATCACACAAAAAATATGACGTGCAATGTTCAGCAAGCACTCGCGCGCTGCGAGCCCATCCATGAACGGAACGCGACATGCGCCGCCACCTCCGCCGATGATTTAGCTGCATGTCGGGGGCGGGATCTGGAATTTATGCGGGGGCAGCTCAAAGGCCTTGAATCGTACGTGACATCACGTTGTACGATCTCATCGTAGGTCACGAGGATCCCCGGCAGGTCGATGGGGGACCACGGCTTGCTGCCAGCGGTGAGACGATGATGCCAATGCGGGCTGTGTGTGTACAGCAGAGGGCGAAGCCGGTGCCCGATCATCGGCTATGAGATCGCGCGAACGGACTCCGAGCGCTCGCCTCCGAACCAGGTGGCTCTTCGCGGCCTCTTACTGGCGGATGTCCACAGGGGATGCCGCCTTGCTGCGCTCTGCAGTCGACACGTTGACGCCGGTGTTGAGCCGCATTCCGTGAAAAATCGTCTTGGTAACAAAAGAGGCGACGCCAGATTTGTCCGAGATCGATCGTTTCGTAATTGGAATTTGCGGTGAATGTTTCGCCGCAAATAACCGTCGGCAGCCCTCCCTCTGTCGACGGCAGTTGGCGGGATGCTTAACCGCCTCGCTCCCCCAGACTGAATTCCGCTCGGCCCTCGAAATGAGGCCGGGCGTTTTTTTATCGACTATGAAAGGCGGCTTGGTGTTCTAACCCGCGTCTGATGCGAAGGGTTAGCAAGACCAACCGTGTCCTGGAGGCTCATCATCACGGGATCGCCTTCTTGTCGCGACCAACGATTGTACGGGCATGAGTGTTGTTTGCATCGACCAACCCGTTGCCAGCGAGATCGGGGGCCTCAAAAACGCTGCCCCGCATGGCCCGTCGACGCATCCGGATTCGAGAAGTATCGGCGAGCGCCCGTTCGATCGTTCAAAAACACAGGCGGGTGGATTGGACAACCAACTTGAATCTCATGGATCTCTTCGACAGTCCTACTGCTTCCGGAAAAGCCGCTCGGTCATATTCATGCGATTGCCGCCTCGAAGGGCTTGAATCGCACGTTACGTCACATTGTACGATCTCACGGTAGCTCGCGATGATGCTTGGCAAACAGCGAGACCATACCGGGAAATCTGGGGCTCTCGCATAGACCTGCCGCACGTTCAGCGCTGAATATGGCAATTGTCTCACGGCGGCTGGTCATTAATGAATAGGACGCGATTGCGCACCATCGATGTTCGTTGCCAAAGGGTGGGATATGACGGCCGATATCGTTGATGTATGCGTGATCGGGAGTGGTGCCGGCGGCTCGACAGTGGCCTACGAGATCGCCCAACACGGATTGCGAGTGCTCCTTCTCGAGCAAGGTCGAGCGCTTCCTCCCGATGCCTCGCTGGCGAGCGTCCAAAATGGCATGGATACCGCCCTGGCCCGGTCTGCGGCGGGTACGATGACGCCATTCGGACGTCCGTGGACGGTCTGCGCGCTCGGCGGCGGGATGACTTTGTATGCCGGAATAGCCTTCCGGTATCGCACTATTGATTTTGACGCGCAAGCACATGTGGCCGGGGACGCGCTCGATCCGACCTGGCCGATCAGCTACGCCGAACTACGTCCGTTCTATGAGGAACTGGAACGGCGCATGGGAGTGGCCCGTCTAGCCGGGGCGGACCCTCTCGAGCCGCCGAGCGATCCGCCGGTTCTGCCCCCGCATCAGTACAGCGCGCGGGGCCGGTTGATTGCCGATGCGGGCGGACGCCTGGGCCAGCTACCGTTCCCCACCCCGTTGGCAATCAACTCGGTGCCATATCGCGGCCGGCCAGCCTGTCACTGCGACGGACCGTGCAACGAACATCTGTGTCCGACTGGCGCCAGGGCCGACGCACGCTCGCCGTTTACGGATATCTCCCTGCCGCCTGGCGCGCTCACGGTTGCGCTTGGCAGCAAGGCCGTGCGCATCGATCTGGGCAACGTCAGCCGCGCGGACTCGGTGGAATGGCTGGACACTCTCAGCCAACAACGTGCTCGGGTCCGCGCCCGCTGCGTGGTACTCGCCGGCAACGCTGTGCAATCCGCCGCCCTATTGCTACGGTCGGCGCAGCGGGCAGCGCCCAACGGCATCGGCAACGCCTCCGGCATGGTCGGCAGTGGCATCTCGTTTAAAATCAGCGGCTACGTGTCCGGTCGCACCGCGATCGATCCGCTGGCCGCGCACCCGGCCGGCGGCCCATTTTCCACCGTCGCGATCTCCGATCATTACCTGGACGACGAGGCTCCTTCCGGGCTCGGCGGAATGATCTACGAAGCAAGTCGGGTTGAGCGCACGGACCACGACGGAAAGATAACGCTACGGATGCATTTCCTGGCGGCCGACCAGCCCATGCGCAGCAATGCGGTCCGACTGGCCAACAGTCGGGACGGGCTGGGTTTGCCGAAGATCATTCTCGACTACGGGACCCACCCGCTGGACAAACGCCGGTTGGGCTATTTGTCCCGATGCGCGTCGAACCTGCTGGCCGAGGCTGGTGTGGAACAAGTCGATTATGAGGATTCCAATTATCAGTTTGGCAGTGGGCATCTGCATGGTGGCTGTCGGGCCGGGATCGATCCGACACAATCCGTGGTCGACCGCTGGGGCCGGGTGCATGACGTTGACAATCTCTATGTCGCGGACGGCGGCTTCTTCCCCTATTCCGGAGGCGTCAACCCGACCTTCACCATCCAGGCGAACGCGCTGCGGATCGCTCGAAGAATAGTCACGCAGCTGACCTAAGGGCATGATCATCAAACGGAGACGGCTCATGTCCATCGCCAAGCCGACTGTCACCGCCGGCGCCACCGACGGGCACAGATCCGCACTACGCCGCGCCCTGCGTGTCACCGCCTCGGAGAAATGGGATATCAACAGGCGTTTTCCGGTCGTGATGACGCGCGCTTCAGGCGCGCATGCATGGGACATCAACGGAAAGCAATACGTCGATTTCACTTCGTGTAGCGGGGCCGCGCCGCTCGGAGCCGGATATGAGCCGGTCATGGCGCATGCAGCCGCCGAGATGCGCCGTACCGGCGGCATCTTGCCCGGGCCGCTGTCGGTGCACCGGGTCGAACTGGCCGAACGGCTGGCGGAGATCTTCCCCGTCGCGGAACGCTCAATGTTCTTCCGCACCGGATCGTGCGCGACCACCGCCGCCGTCCGCCTCGCCCGCGCGTTCACGGGTCTGAACCATGTGCTTACAAGCGGATATCATGGCTGGCACGACTGGCAGTTGCAGGACCGCCCGGAGATGGGGCTGCCCAACCGCGACTGGGACAGCGTGGATTTCCGCTACAACCTGGACTTGCTCGACGACCTGGCAAGTGTCCAGCGCGTCGCCGCGGTAATCGTCACCCCCGAGGTCAACTTCTTCCCGCCCGAGTACCATCAGGAACTGCAGAGGTTGGTGCATCGGCATGGCGCCCTGCTCATTCTTGACGAGGTGATGACCGGATTCCGCTACGCCTTTGGCGGCTACCACATGGCGGTCGGCCTCACGCCCGATCTGATCACACTGAGCAAAGGACTGGCGAACGGATTTGCGCTATCCGCGGTGGCAGGGCGGGCAGACGTACTCGCCGCCGGCGAGAGGACATACATGGGCAACACCTACCAGCGCGAGGTCACCCCGTTCGCGGCCGCACTGAGCACCCTGCACGCGCTGCGCGACGGGACCATGCTGGCCCGGATGCGCGAGGTTGGCGAGCAACTGATCAAGGGGCTCAACGAGGTATTCGCCAGACAGCAGGTCGCGGCATGGGCGTTCGCCTGGCCCACCATGTTCGACGTCGTGTTTGCGGACGCCGAACTTGGTCACGACTTCTTCCAGGAGATGTGGGCGCGGGGCTTCCTCATGCAGTACGGAGGGCGCTTCATGCCATCGGCGGCGGTGTCCGACGCCGACGTCCAGGAGGCCGTCGAAGCTGCTGGAGAAGCCCTGCCGGCGGCGCTGTCCCGCATGGAGAGCACCGGTGGCGACCCGGATCCAGTGGCGGCCGCCGTACGGTTCGCCAGAGATCGTTTTGTGGCGAGCCCAGGGGCGGTTCGGCGCTGGTTCACCGCACCCGTCCACTGATGAGCCGCATCTCGAAGGAACGTGGTCATGCCGCAGCCCGATCCATTTTCCACATCGCCAGTGCTGCTCGGTGGTGAGAACCGCTCGGGCACTACCTTGCTGAGCATCGTACTGGACTCGCATCTGGATCTGGTAGTCGGGCCGGAGATCGACTTCCTCGAACCGCCCAATCTAGGACCACACATACTGCGCGCGATTGACCTGCTGGCGGCCGGCGATTCCCGAGTCACGGGCACGACCAAAAACGCGATTGATCCGTTCTGGTATGACGGGGTGCATTTTGTGGTGCAGTGCCGCCGGTTCGGTCTTGACTTCGATGACATGAGCGAGCTGGTCAGCAAGGTCGTGGTCGAGGCGGGCAATGACATTGTTTCGTTCGCCGACCGATGCCGGCTTATCAACGAGATCGGTGAGTTGCGCAGAGCGCGCAGCGGAGCCCGGCGCTGGGGATTGAAACTGCAGCGTAAGATCACCAAGATCGACGACTTCGTCCGGCTGTGGCCGCGTGCACATTTCGTGCATATCGTGCGGGACGGTCGCGACGTTGCCGCCTCGCATCTGAAAACCGTTCCCGATTGGGGGTACCGAACTGTTGCTGACGCCGCGCACGGCTGGCTTGACGTGGTGTCCCAGCCGCATCGGATCGCGCCACCCGGGCGTTATCTCGAGGTGCGTTACGAGGATCTTATAACCAGTCCCCGCCCCACTCTGACTCGAATCCTCGCCCACCTCGGCTTGCCCTGGGACGAGGCTGTGCTGCGTCACGCCGAATACGATCACGCATTGTTCGAACAACCGCACGGTCATCCGGCGGCGGAGGCTGCAGGAAAGCCGCTGCACCAAGGTCGGATCGGTCGTCACGTCCAAGATCTGACGCGAACCCAGATTGCCGAGTTCGAGCAGATCGCCGAAAGCGAGCTGGCCCGACTAGAGTATCTTTCAGTCCCAAGCCTGTCTGGCGACGCGTGAGGCACCGGCCCCGTTCCGCCGCGCCTCGCGGACTGCCACGCAGCTACCTTGCACTGCTCGTCGGCCAGACCATTTCGCTGCTGGGCTCCAACGTGACCATGCTGGCGCTGCCGCTGACCGCAATTACCTTGCTGGACGCGGGACCGGCGCAGACGGGGCTGCTGCTGGCCTGCGGTCGAGCGCCGTGCCTGGTTGTGAGCCTGTTCGCCGGAGTCATCGTGGACCGCCTCCCGCACCGGCGCATCCTTTTGACCGCCAACGTGGTGATGGCGGCAATGCTGGCCACGATTCCGTTGTTCGCCAGCCTTGGACATCTTGGAATGGTTCAGCTTTATACGACAAGCATACTGGTTGGGGTTGCCGCGGTGATCGCGGACGTGGCTTATCTGGCGTGCATACCCACGGTCGTAGACCGCTCTCAGCTGGTTCGGGCGCAGAGTTCACTGGAGCTTAGCCAGGCGAGCGCGATGGCTGTGGGTCCGTTCCTCGCCGGTTGGCTCGTCAACGCACTCTCCGCCCCGACCGCGATCCTGGCGGACTCGGTCTCGTTCCTGGTTGCCGCCGCGTTACTTTCGCTGGTGCCGATGCGTGCCGCCGGCTGCTCGGCAGCCGAGTCCAGCGCGGTGCTCGGCCAAGTGGCCGAGGGGCTGGCGGGCGTGTTTGGCAATCCGGTATTGAGGGCCGTCACGTTGGCCAGCGGCACATTCATCTTTTGGCACAACGCGTATTCTGCGGCTTTTCTGCTGCATCTGACCAAAGACCTAGGGTTCGACGGCCGGATCATCGGCATGGTGCTTGGCATCGGCGCACTTGGCGGTGTGGTCGGCGCCGCCAGCTCACCGTGGGCGGGCCGGGCAATCGGACTTGGCCCGGTCTTGATGATCGGTTTGGCGGTGAGCGCCGCAGGCATGAGCTTGGCGGCCCTGCTCATCCAACCCTTCTGGGCCGCGGTGGCATGCGTGGCGCTCTCCCAATTCATTCTGTGGATCGGCCAAGGGATCTACAACGTGCAGCAGGTTCCCATTCGATATGCGTTGGTCCCGCAGCGCTTGCAGGGCCGGGTCAATGCGAGCATCCGCGGCGTAGTGTGGGGACTGGGTTCATTGGGTGCGCTGGCCGGCGGCGCGGCCGCTGGTGCAACAGGCCTGCGCGCCACGTTGCTCGCGAGCAGCGTGCTTGGTACCGCCTCGATCGTTTGGATTTGGCTGTCGCCGTTGCGCCACACGCGCAGCCTGCCGTGACCATCGCGACGGACCTGCGCATGGACATCAAGGAATTTGGCGATATTGATCGGCAGCCGGTTCGGCTGGTGGTGTGGCGAGTCACAGTTCCCGACCCTGTCAGCTGGCGGCCCGATCCGCGCCGTGCGTCCCATGTTCAGGAGGAACATCTTCGCTCTGTCGGACAATGGCCGGCCAGGCTGGCTCGGCGCCGCGTTCGAGTTGCCAGGCGAGTTCAACGTAGCTGCGCTGACGAACGCGATCCTTGGCTGGGTCAACCGGCACGAGGCACTGCGCAGACGCTTGGCGAAGAATGGATCAGTCCTTCATCGCGCCACGATTGATCCAGGCGCGGCAGCGCTAGGGTGTTTAGTCCCGGCATTTGCTGGAGCGGGTTGAGTCTGAATCGTTCTGGCTGGGAAGTCCAGCATTTGCAGATGTGTTCGTAAGGCGTGAGGCTGTTCAGGGTCTTCAAGCGCCGAGCGTAGTTGTAGGCGGTGATGAAGTCAGCAAGGTAAGCTTCGAGCTGATCGTGTCGATCATAGTGGTAGCGTTGGACGGTCGCTTCCTTGATCGTGCGGTTCATGCGCTCGACCTGGCCATCAGTCCAAGGATGCTTGATCTTGGTCAGCCGATGTTCAATCCCGTTTTCTTGGCATCGCATATCGAACATATGCGTCACGTATCTTGCCGTCGGGCCGTCCGCATAGCGGGGCAGGAAGGTGAACTGGATCCCATTGTCGGTGAGCACCGTGTGGATCTTGTAGGGGACAGCCGCGATCAGAGCTTCGAGGAAGGCCGTGGCTGAGGTCTTCCCGTCTTCTTGACCAGTTGCCCGAAGGCGAACTTACTGGTGCGATCGACGATCGATGCGTTCGGTTGGATGGTATGTCGGGATGAGTCCGGTGAGCTTCCGGCTGCCCGATACGTTGCCGGAAATCATGCACGCCGCCCGGCTCGAACTCAAACGCGCCAAGAAGACAGCTCAGGTGCCATTTTCAAAGGCGATGTAAGAGATGAGGGCGATAATCGTACGGCTAAGCCAAATGAGTGTTGTTCCAGACAGTGACAGGCACAGTGCCGACTGCCATGTCGGATCTACAACAACTCAAATATCGCGAGCTAGCATTCTCACATGCATATTTTTTGCATTGAGCTAGCTGTGGCACAGCCGTTGCAAAGTCTTCGTTCAATAGGTGGATTCGTCCCTGCCGGGCGGACCGAATGGTTCTGCGGGATCACGAGCTGTTGGAATCATATTCGCATGCGATGACGCAGATGGTTCGAATGAGGCTTGCCACCAACGACGTAACGAAGAGATACAAACCGATTTATCCGGGTTTGAAGAAGCCGAAGAAGGAAGCCAAGGCGCGGGCTGCGCATCAACTACAGCAGCAAGGCGTCTATGTTGTCGCGCTAAATGAGCCCCCGAACGAGAGGACCATGCGACAAGCTCATCCAACGCTCTCCATGCACCCGGTCTCACGGGCGATCTTTATCTAGCCGAACGCTAATGCGTCAGTTCGCTTTAACTGAGACAACAATAGCAGGGTTAAGCGCGTGACGAAACTGGCGCATCTGAAGGAATTACGAGAACTGATGCAGTTGCTTTGGCATTTGTTCGAAGCAGTGCACCAGCTTCCCAGAGGGCCAGAGCATTCAGCAGCCGTTCGGAACATTAAGCGTTTCGAGCGCCGACTGGTCGTGTTGATCCAAGCATCAGAAAGAGCTCGGGCTGCTGACCGCGAAGTCGCCGGGCCTGTCGGCTCACAAAATAATCGACCCCGTGGGCGACTCTTACGGCAATCAACGAGACGCCCGACATAAGCAGCCGTTAGAAGCGCGTATTTTTGAGCAGCACATCACCTTCCACGGCGCGGGGATAATGGCTGCCACTTCGAATGACGGCAATAGGTCGCGAATGGCCTGCACGGACAGCTGCCCTCAAGCATGAGCGGCGCGTGAATTCGTCGCATGAGCATGACCGCGACGTTCAGCGCACTGAACACCAGTGCGCCGCCCTCCATGGACAAGCGCCCCGCCGGGTGTCCCACATATAGGGGAGTAGGCGATCAAGACCTTGCCATGGCCCGCCTCGACGGTCGCTTCCTACGTCTGATCGACAAGCTCGCGCGCGTCCAGTTGCTCATCGTGGATGATTGGGGCACTCACCCCCTCAATGACCAGCAGCGCCTCGATCTCCCCGAAATCTTCGAAGAGCGCTACAAGCGCAAATCCCCCCTGATCACGGCCCAGCTGCCCGTTGCGCAAGGGCATGATATGATCGGAGAGCCGATGACTTCATGATGCCTCCTTCCTCGAACGCTTGGTGCGTCGTACTCGATTACGAAGCTGACGGATTTGGTCATCTGAGAGCTCGATCTGCCATGGCTGGCCTTTGGCTAACTGACGACCTACCAACAATCCCCGCGCAAGATAGTCGAACACCGTTTGCGGGGTAACGCCGAGCTGAGCCGCTGGGCCCTGAATTGAGAAGCTCCCATCGGGCCAGCGTATCGGATTCTTGTCCACGCCGTTGATTTTGACGGTAGGAATGCCCCAGCGAGTCCGCAACAGCCAGACATTCTCGCCTTTGAAGGCGCAGCCTCTCGCCGCGACGAAGCCTTCTTGATTGAGTATTGCCGCGATCTCGCCGTCCATTTTGTGTTCAGCGTTCAACTCGACGATCCGTTTCCGCAATCGATCAACGTCGATGTAGTCGCGCTAGGTGTGAACACGCCGTTGCACGTGATGCTCGCTGGTTGCACCGGTCCGCCACACGATCTGAATCATACCTGACCTCGGGTCCGCTTCTGATCAAGAACGACTTCGCGGATCACAAATCGCAGAATGCGCTTGCGATCGGCTGCCGACGTGGTGGCCGCGTTCCAATCCGCGGCAGATTCTCGCCGAGCGCTTGTAACCCTGCGCATTCCGTCGGACCAATCAGAAGCGGCTCTTGCACGCGCCAACGCGCATGCTCCTGCTCGACCGCCTCGACGGCACGCAGCCTCTCTTCCCAAGCCCGCTCAAGTGAGCGCGCCACAAGACGGTTCTCGGGCTCTACGGCGTCATACTGGCGCCGAGCGCGCTCGGCCTCGTAGCAGGCGCGCTCCACCCGAAGCGCCCACTGGCGCTCGAGCTGGCGGCTCTCCTGCTCCAGTTGGCCCGCGGCTGCGAGTGCGATCTCAATCTGATCCGGCACCAGGGCATCGAGGACTATCCGCTCAACCAGCGTGTCAACCGCCAAGGCTCGGACTTCCTGGCACATTGCACTGCCTTGCTGGTCCCGATCCGAGCGGCAGCAATAGACCGGATAGTCGGCATTCGGGCCCGTGTAGCGCATGCTCATGCGCCGTCCACAACGACCGCAGACCGCAATTCCCTGTAACAGGGCTGCCCCCT
The DNA here is from genome assembly GCF_042258955.1 of Bradyrhizobium sp. ma5. Classification (NCBI taxonomy): domain Bacteria; kingdom Pseudomonadati; phylum Pseudomonadota; class Alphaproteobacteria; order Hyphomicrobiales; family Nitrobacteraceae; genus Bradyrhizobium; species Bradyrhizobium sp. ma5. The sequence goes on along the minus strand of NZ_CP170156.1, from coordinate 2,194,620 downwards.
TGCGCGGTACGCCAGAATGTCCTGCCTCATAGCGGCAGACGTTATCTGCCAGTCGCCCCTGGTTGGCCATGAACTCCTCCCAGCTGATATAGCCTGGGTGAGCGGCGTGGAGGCAAACCGCCCAATCGCCGATCGCTACCTTGACCGTTCCCGTCAGCGATCCCGGCCGGCATCGGCTCGGATCCTTTTGCCGGCGGCCATAAACATACGCCCCAGCATAGGCCGGATTCTGGAGGATATTAAGAACGCGTGCACTATCTGGCGCACGCCAGACGATCTCGTGTGGAGATGGTCAAGCAGCGGTCGAACCGGCAAGGACAATCCGTTCCGGTCCAGGTACCGCATCACACGGCGAGCGCTTTGCAGTTCCCGGAATTTGGCAAACACGAGATGAAGACGGGCCTGCACCTCCTCATCGGGATTGAGAACAATTGTGCCCGCTCGATCATAGGCGAGCCCGCCTGGCAGCGGCAGCCGCAGTTCGCCCCGCGCCGCCTTTTGGCGTTCGCCTTGGTGCAGGCGCATCCGAAGCTGATGCAACTCCGCCTCACTCATGATGGCAGACAAGCCCAACAGCAGGCGGTCGTGATAGGCGCGTGGATCGTAAAGCCGTTCGCCATCCGCAATGACCACGCCGAACACCGAGCACAGTTCGAGAAGCTGATGCCAGTCCCGGTTATTGCGGGCCAGGCGAGAAGCGTCGAGGCTCACCACCCGACCGGCGTTGCCAAGGCCGATCTCGGCAATGAGCTTCTGGAAACCATGACGATCCACGCCGCCAGCACCGGATTTGCCCAGATCCTCGTCAATCACCTGGACGCGCTCAGGCGGCCAGCCCAGACCGATGGCGCGATCGACGAGGCGGTACTGCAGCTCCGTGCTCTCCTGATGCTGGCGCACCAGGTTCACGGATGACTGCCCGCACGTAGACTAGGCCAACTTGGCCCGGTGTGCGGTCGTGAGCCGCTCGTCAGCGACGGTCGAACTGATCAGCACGACCCAGTCCCCTTCCGGGCGTGCCGCATCAGCGCGGCGATCGTTTGAGCAATCTGGGTTTGCGTCGCGGTCGACAGATTCGGCCACAGGCGCGGAATGTCGGCCGTCGGACGGCCGGGTGGATTTGCCAACGTTGGCAGGGGTCGATACGCAACGCGACCTGGGAGTGGTCGGTGGGTCATCGCGAATCACCTTCTCGTCGAGAAGGCTCAGACTCGCCCTCAAATGTTGCATCAATGGGATCAGCGTACGTACACTGATGCGCGGCAGATCGGCCGCGTTCGGGCGGGAAGCGATCGACGTCTCGGCAAGGTCCGTTGACGCGATCCGACCCCCCCGCCGCCGTCCGTCCGGCAGCGCGACAACGACGTAGGCGGGACCGCGCCCCGACCGCTCCTTCAGCACCTCAAGCCGGTGCCCGAACAAAAAATGATGCGGGTCGGTGATCGTGATGTGAGATACGACCCGTTCCAAAATAGGGGTACTCTGCCGTGTTCGGCGATCCCACCATCGCCGACGCCATCCTCGACCGGATTATCCACAATGCGCACCGCATCGCCCTCGAAGGCGATAGCATGCGGAAAAAAAGGCCGCGTCCCCCTTGACCAGCGCCGAAAACAGCGAAACCAATCTTAAGTAGCTTCAATCAGGCAACCGAAAGCCCGCCGCAGCAGTACTGTCCGTGATTTAGCGAAACTGCTGTCCCTTAGTTAGCGAAACCACTGTCCGGTTTTTGCGAAATACGCAACCATCCGCAATCTGTCGCCGGCGACGCAACGATCCGACATCAGCGTGGTTTCGATGTTCAGCCGCTATTTTTGGCCGATCGCCAGACCGGTTAGAGCTGGAAGACGTCCGCGCCTTCCAGGTGCATCTGGTCGCGACCGGCATCTCATGGCCGACGCTGAACCAGATCGTCTGTGCGGTACGGTTTTTCTACGGCGTCACGCTCGGCGAGGCGCTCATCCCGGAGCGCATTCCCTATGCGCGAGAACCGCGCAAGCTGCCGGCTTCCTCAGGTTGTAGCCTGGTGCGGCACGAGACCCAACCACGCGGCGAGGTCGCGTCCTTTGTCGAAGGTCGCCGCACTGCCAACGGCGGCCACCGGCGCGGTGGCGTTCAGCGCGCCGATGTCAGGAATGCCAGTCAGCCGACGAGCCCGGTTGTCGGCCCGGGCCATGGCTGAGAACTCAATTTCAAAGGCGGCGATGCGGCGGTCTAATTCCTCTCAGCGTGTGCGCATATCCCCAAGCAGGAACGTCATGCGCGGGCTCAATGTGCCCGAGCCGCAATCCAGGAGTTCGCGGAGCAGGAGACGTAGTCGAGCGTGGCCCTGCACCACGATGTGGCCCACGCTCCAGTAGAAGGCTCCTGATCTGGTTCGTCGATGATGTGCGTTCGCCGACTAGGCGGTCGCGCACTCGGTGCACCGTCTGAACGTCAAGCTGCTCCTCGCTCTTGAGTTCAACGAAGCGCATGGTGGGCCGGGTCGCCGCTTCGGCTATAGCCTCGGCGTCGCGGCAGTCGTTCTTCTGGGCCTTGACGTAAGGGCGCATGTACTCCGGCGACATCAACCGGACCTGTGCCCCTGCACCACCAGCGACCGGCCCATATTATGGGCGCCGCAGCATGCTTCCATCACCATCGTGCAGGGCGCCAGCTTTGCTGGCAAACGCAATCACGCGTCGCGACGCATCTGCCGTCGCACAACGACCGTCCCGCGCTCGTCCACCCCGACGACACTGCAGCTGTTCCTGCCCAGGTCGATGCCAAGGATCACTATGCTCATGGTCCGTTCCTTCCATTTCTGAACACCGACATCCTACACCGATGTCGGCGGGAGGGGCGGGCCATCCATAAGGGCCAAAGATCAGGCGCTGGGGCGTTCCCGAGGCGGACTGACCATTAAGATCCACCTGCTGGCCGATGCGCTCGGCCGGCCACTTCGCATCATCGTCACGGCTGGGCAGGCTAATGACATCACCCAGGGACCGGCGCTGCTCGGCGGCCAGAGCGGCGATGCCTTGATCGCCGACAAAGCCTATGACAGCAACGCCCTGCGTGCGATCATCGCGAAAATCGGCGCAGCGGCGGTGATCCCATCAAACCACACCCGCAGGATCATCAATTCCGCACGACGCCGACGCCTACAAACGGCGCAACCGCATCGAGCGCTGCTTCTGCCACCTCAAACACTTCCGACGCTTGGCGACCCGTTATGACAGGCGAACCGACAACATTACCGGCTTCATCCATCTCGAAGCAATGATCTGGATGCAATGAATGTCGATCTGTCCTAGGCTGGCGCGGCGGAAGCCTCTCTTGTTCCAGGCCTTCCAGCCATTCCACGAGATTTAACGCATATGCGGCGGTTGGGCTGCGATGCCCAGGATGCAGCAGGGTCGTGCGATCGTAGGTCACATCTGCGTTGCTCTGCGCTCGAACCGGGTCCTCAAGTGCGTTAAGGCGCGCGTAGATGCGGTGAGCCCGACTTGCATCGTTTGGCAGGGTCAGAACCGCGGTCAAACAAGCGTCGATCCGACTGATCTCCGTTAGCGGGTTGTGGATAATGTCATAATAATCGGTTTCGAGATCAGACCGGGAATGCCAAGTATTATAAATCGCCTGTTGGTCTCGGAACGCCTCGCGTACAGCTTCCCGCGTAGAGGCTAGCCATTCCATGCGCACGCGTGAACGTAAGCAATCTGCTAATGGGCGCCAAGTCGTTAGGACCAGATCGGCGGTCTGTGGCGCCTGTTGTGGGCTGTGGACCTTGATCAGGCGGATCCGCCCGGTCTCCGCCGGATCCAGATCTCCAATCCAGCCGGCCCAGTAGTCGGCGCCGGAGTCCTCTAGGATTAGACGCGCAACGTTAAATTGCCAAGTGCTGCCGGAACGATACATCCCCGCCGCGAGAATTGTTTTCATGGACCCCTGTTTCAATCACGTCTCCTCTTAGTTGTTCTCATAACCTAAAGCGCAAAGGTCGCCGCGTGTTGCACCCCACATCACATGCCTTTGTTCAGGGATGTGCGGTGCCGCTTCGATGCAGGGCAAGGCCAGCAAGTTATGGATAACGAGGGTAGAGGCAGCCGAGACATCGAAGGATGCAGTGGCGGAGATGAGGTCAATCGCCTCTTGCAAGGGAAGAGCTAAGAAGCGCGTGTTGCTCACGGTCTGCATGCCGCCGGCGATGATATCGGCCTCGGCTCCTTGGACATCCATCCAGATGAAATCGACGGCGTCCAGCTTGGCTTCGCTGCACCAATCGTCCAGCTGTCGGGTTTCAACCGAGAACGGGCGATCGAACCGAACCCAATCATACTCAGTAAGATGGTGCGGCGTATCGAGCCGGAGAAATCCCATTCCTTTGCGTCTCCATCCGCATTGTTCACCCTATCGAGGGACAGGTCCAGCCTCACCTTGAAGCGGGCGATTGCTCGCGGGTCCGACTACAAAGCAGTAGAGCTGAGCTTGTGGGCACAAGGCGAGAAACTCTTGCGTATCGGCTCCGTCATTGCAGCCGATATCCAAGATGACCGGATTCGGCTTCTGAAGAAGCGAGACGATGTGCTGATGTACTTCTACAGCTGACACAGGTTCTTCTTCCATTGGCGCGAAGATCTGTTGAATTTCTTTCTCGAACCCGCAATCACACGCCAGACGTTCGGGCACAACGTATATCAACGTATATAATCCATGTGCCGGCCCAATCCCGTTGATCGATCGGGGCAATTGGGATGCCGCCGAACACCAAAGGAAGCCTCTCGCGCCGGGAGTTGCAGCGATTGCCCCGCAACGTCAATTCTGCTGCAGTCGAGGCGGTCGAAAGGCTGGTGCTTTTACCAAATCGGACAATGTGCAGGAGGAGCGGATGGTGATGCCAGATCGTCCCTTCGGGTGCATTGTTCGGGCAATTGAATGGCGGCTTCGCCCGAACGCTAGCCCGTCAGTTGCTCGCGCTAGAGCGGCTCGAGCAGCGTGATCTCTCCTACGCAAGGCTAGCCAATACTCTCAGACCGCAGCTCCGAATACCAAAACTCTTCTCGTGCCGATAGGCGGTCGAGGGTGCGCACTGCGACCAGATCGACCGCTATCTTCTTCGAATCATCTATTGCGAGGCTCGCCAGGGTTTAACATTCCTGGATCGAGGCGAATCCCATATTTGGAAAGCGGGCGAAATGGCGTAAGTATCGCTCCGGCTCGAGATATGACATCTCGCTAGTCGCAAGTTGGAAAGGCTGGCGTCAGAGTGGCTGTGACCTGCAAACAGTCCTCAGGGCCGACGACCTTGATAGACCCGTTCTCTTTTGACGCCGGTTGCATGAGTACTTCCTCCAGCCAAATTCGTACGAGCGGCTTCGATGACAACGCCGACAATGGACAGCCGTAAGAAGCTACGGACCAGGAGACTCTCGGCGCTCGCTCGATAGCCTGGCCATTCATTGGCCCGCCGTTACGGCTTCCTGGCCTCCCGTGACCGGCCTGACCTTACTGTGACCGAGCATGCACGATTTTGGCCCAGCGCGTGGCGGTAGTTGACGAGAGCGATGTCAGTTTCGCGACAGCTTGGCGGGCTGTGTACATGAGGTCGTTTGCTTCCGGACGAACACACGCGAAGGCCAAGCGTGCGATTCAGCAGAATTGCAGGTACGGCTCGCCCCGCTCATTGCTGGCCTGTCTCTTGCTATACTGGGGCTGTTCACAATCTGCCCATCGTCAACTCGTTCAAATGCCCAGGAGGCCTACATGAATTTCCGTCCGCTTCACGACCGCGTCGTGGTCAAGCGCATCGACGCTGAGGAGAAGAGCGCTGGCGGCATCATCATTCCCGATACCGCCAAGGAAAAGCCCTCACAGGGCGAAGTCATCGCAGTTGGCCCGGGCGGCCGTGACGAGACCGGCAAACTGATTCCGATCGACGTCCAGGTCGACGATCGCGTGCTGTTCGGCAAGTGGTCGGGTACCGAGGTCAAGATCGACGGCCAGGAGCTGTTGATCATGAAGGAGAGCGATATCATGGGCGTTCTCACCGACGTGTTTTCCAAGAAGAAAGCCGCCTAATCTAGCGCTCGCACCGCTCACCCTGACGAGCGCCCGCCGGGCACGCCGAAGGATGAGAAAATAGAAGGACTGAGGGAATTCATTATGTCAGCCAAAGAAGTCAAGTTCGGCGTAGACGCGCGCGACCGCATGCTGCGCGGTGTCGACATCCTCGCTAACGCCGTGCAGGTCACGCTGGGTCCGAAGGGCCGCAATGTCGTGCTCGAGAAGTCGTTCGGCGCTCCCCGCATCACCAAGGACGGCGTCGCCGTCGCCAAGGAGGTCGAGCTGGAGGAGAAGTTCGAGAACATGGGCGCCCAGATGGTGCGCGAGGTCGCCGCCAAGGCGGCGGACGCCGCGGGCGACGGCACCACCACCGCAACCGTGCTCGCGGCTGCCATCGTTCGTGAAGGCGCCAAGTCGGTTGCCGCCGGCATGAACCCGATGGACCTGAAGCGCGGCATCGACCTGGCTGTGGAAGCCGTTGTCGCCGACCTCGTCAAGAACTCCAAGAAGGTCACCTCCAACGAGGAGATCGCTCAGGTCGGCACCATCTCGGCCAACGGCGATGCCGAGATCGGCAAGTTCCTCTCCGACGCCATGAAGAAGGTCGGCAACGAGGGCGTGATCACGGTCGAGGAAGCCAAGTCGCTCGAGACCGAGCTCGACGTCGTCGAAGGCATGCAGTTCGATCGCGGCTACATCTCGCCCTACTTCGTCACCAACACCGACAAGATGCGCGTTGAGATGGACGACGCCTACATCCTGATCAACGAGAAGAAGCTCTCCTCGCTGAACGAGCTGCTGCCGCTGCTCGAGGCCGTGGTGCAGACCGGCAAACCGCTGATCATCGTCGCTGAAGACGTCGAAGGCGAAGCGCTCGCCACGCTCGTCGTCAACCGCCTGCGCGGCGGCCTGAAGGTCGCGGCCGTCAAGGCTCCGGGCTTCGGTGATCGCCGCAAGGCCATGCTGCAGGACATCGCGATCCTGACCGGCGGCCAGGCCATCTCGGAAGACCTCGGCATCAAGCTCGAGAACGTCACGCTCGCCATGCTCGGTCGCGCCAAGAAGGTGATGATCGACAAGGAGAACACCACGATCGTCAACGGCGCCGGCAAGAAGGCCGACATCGACGCCCGCGTTGCCCAGATCAAGGCGCAGATCGAGGAGACCACCTCGGACTACGACCGTGAGAAGCTGCAGGAGCGTCTCGCCAAGCTCGCGGGCGGCGTCGCGGTGATCCGCGTCGGCGGCGCGACCGAAGTCGAGGTGAAGGAGCGCAAGGATCGCGTTGATGACGCGATGCACGCGACCCGCGCGGCTGTCGAGGAAGGCATCCTGCCGGGCGGCGGCGTCGCCCTGCTGCGTGCTTCCGAGCAGCTCAAGGGCCTGCGCACCAAGAACGACGACCAGAAGACCGGCGTCGAGATCGTGCGCAAGGCGCTGTCCTGGCCGGCCCGCCAGATCGCGATCAATGCCGGTGAAGACGGCTCGGTCGTGGTTGGCAAAGTCCTCGAGCAGGATCAGTACTCTTACGGCTTCGATGCGCAGACTGGCGAGTACAGCAACCTTGTCTCCAAGGGTATCATCGATCCGACCAAGGTCGTGCGCATCGCGGTCCAGAACGCCTCCTCGGTGGCGGCACTGCTGATCACCACGGAAGCGATGGTTGCCGAGCTGCCGAAGAAGAACGCCGGCGGCCCCGCGATGCCTCCCGGCGGCGGCATGGGCGGCATGGACTTCTAAGTCCAGCCTCTGAATCCATCGATGACAAGCAGGACCCTGGCAGCAATGCCAGGGTTTTCCAACTTCGGGCGGGCTTGCAACGATTGGCAGCCCTTGCAAGCTTGGAGGCGGATCGGCAGGTCGCGCGAGAACTCTAACGCCAATGCAGGCTGCAGTCAGCGTGCCGTTCGTGAGGTGGCCCTCGGGCAAGCCTTCGCGTCGTGCTACAGGAAGGGTGTTGGTGGCCGAGAGACCGAGGGCGCTTGCGGCCGCATAATAGGGAGCACGGCCGTGCCTGATCAGCGCGTCCATCGACCCTGGAGCAGACGCGCTGACACGTTCCCAAGCCGCAAGACACACGAGCCCTTTCCTCAAGAGGACAGGTACGGAGAGCCTCCCGAGATTCTCCGTGATGTGGATGCCAACTGCGACGCACCCGCTTACCCCTTGACAAGGCGACGTCGGGACAAAGGTGCCATGCTGTCGCATTCGGGATAATTCGGCAATGAGCGCCGCTCGCCTGAGAGACCATAGATCACAAACCATAAAACGGAGCTTGGGGATCTCCATCGAGAGAGAACGAAAAGCAAAGGGCTGGCTGGGTGGATAGCTGGAACACCCTTCTACCACGGGCTAAAGCCGATAGGTGGGGGCCACTACGGACCAGGTGTTCCCGTGCCCAGCGCGAAAGTTAATGCTCGCATCCGTCTCTTGAGACAATACGCTTCTTCATCACCGCTTAGCATGCGGTGTTGACAACGCAACGTCACGTTCCCGCCTTCTCAAATGATCTAAGATCTAGCTTCCTTGGGCCCGGTTGCCACTATCCTGAGTACTGTATACAGGATCACTCCTTTTGAAATGGAGGAAGTGACAGACATCATAGCACTCAGCATTGCTTATGCGGAAGCCACAGGCCGATATGCGCCTCTCCAGGAAGAACGGATCGAAAGCGAACGCCTGGAACCCGTGGAGCAGTCTAAGCGGACGTAGTCATCGGTACGCACTACACTCTGAACGGCGATGCCACAAAGATCATAGTATTCGAGGCGCGCAACCGTTGCCGTCTCGCTCGTTGAAAAGAGCGACAAAGCGAGATCAAAGGGCGCTCGGCAGACCAGTGCGAGAAATTCCATTGGCGCATCCATCGTACCGAGAAAATTAAATGGCAATATGCAAAGCACACGTCCGTCATATCGGATCATTATCTCATTGATCAGCCGGGTTCTCTTGAAGAATTTGTTAGCATCACATCGGATAACCGCTCCGCGCCCATTTTTTAACCGCCGTGTACGAGGTGGGTTTATATCGATGCCAAGGTAATCATTGTAATCGCCTTTGACGCCGATCAGGCGATAGGCGCTACAACCTACCTCAATGATCAAATCGTATCGGCTCGCGCGCAGGAGATCGCGATAGAAGCGTCTCTCATAATCATGGAACCGACGCACCTTGACGGTGAAGTGGTTCGGACACATGAGACGCATGCCTGCGTCGCAGAGATAGATCGTTCGATTGACTTGCACCGATTGGTGGGCGGAGGAGTTCACCGTTGCCTCACATCATTTCGCTTAAACATAAATTCTGCAGCATCGCCGCCCAATTGCTGTGGTCAATTCATCGCTCAGCATTTTCGCGGCTGACGCCATATCTGCCACGGTTTGCTCGGTGCAGATCAGGTCGACCAAAGTGCCCGGCGCCGTCCAGCTCTCGGGCAGATCTGTTACGTCAACAGTCATAAGATCCATCGAAACGAAGCCGACGATTGGCACGCGCGTCCCACATATAAAGGCATACCCTCGATTGCCTAGAATGCGCGGGAACCCATCGCCGTAGCCGATGGAGGCCGTAGCGACCCGCATCCGCCTCTCCGCGCGGTAGGATCCGTGGTATCCGATCGCTTCGCCACGCTTTACCTTACGGCATTGAATGATTTGCGTTCGCAGACCAACGACTTGCGACGGCTTGAAGCAGGGATCATCGGACGTCGAAAGGCCGAAAATCCCCCCACCGCACCTTGTGAGGTCAAAATGAAATTCACATCCCGCGAATAGTCCGGCCGAGTTCGACAGCGAAAGAATAGCCTTCGGGAACAAATAGGTGAGTTTGCGGAACCGCTTCAACTGTTGAAGACTGATCTCGTTTCGCCACTCGGCGCAGGCGAGCTGGCTCATGAACAGCGCTACGGGCAATTCCGACAGCCCGTTTTCATTCTCGGCGATTGTCTGCAACTCATCAATGAGAAAACCCAGTCGAGACAGGCCGGTGTCGACATGGATACCCGCTGGCAACGCGCGATTGCGAAGTCGGCAATGCCGAAGCCAGGCCTCCAGTTGCTCCCTGCTGTTGAGGATCGGCAACAACTCATGCTGCTCGGCCAACAGCTCCATACCTGGCATAACGCCGTGGAGCATGTAGATCTTTGCAGAGGACGGCAGCACATCGCGCACGGCAATGCCTTCCTCCACATCAGCTACAAAAAAATGCGTACAGCCAAGGTGAGCAAGGAACGGCGCTAAGCGCGCCGCGCCAAGGCCGTAGGCGTCGGCCTTGACAACTGCGCCGCAGGCGCTGTTTGGCGCAAGCGCCTGACACTTCCGATAATTGGATTGAATGGCGCTGAGATCAACTATCATGGTCGATCTCGAGCGATCGCGACAACCGGCATCTGCGAATTTGCGAGAGAGGTTGAGTTCGAAATCCATCGTATCTGGCATGGCCCCCTCATGTCACGGTGATGACATGGCGACTAGGGCGCATACAGGGCACGTATTGCCTCTTCCGCGCAGGCCGGCCCAAAGCGAAACCCGTTACCCGCTCCACCACCAATGACGTACAGACCGGCGACATTGCTAGCTGGCTGGGAGAACGGGACACCATAGTCAGAATAGCAATCGCAGAACACACGCGCAGAGGCCACCGCGGGCACGTCCGAGGAGAACCATTTTGCCAGGATTGCGGTGGCGCGCGCGAGATCATCCGGACTGACATGCAGCCCATCGGTGTCGGGCTTCACATCCCATTCCTGCGAGGTAAAGCTGAACAACCAATATCCCTCCTCGATCATGGGAACGAGGAAAGCGTAGTCATCGAGCAAGCCGATCATTGGACACGTCGGGGCGGGGCGTGCCGCCAAGTGAAGCGCGACCACCTTTTTAACTCGCAAACGCGGCTCCTCTGCGAGAAGCCCACGCAGGGGCGAATCGGGTAGCCACGGCCCAATCGCCAGGATGGCCCGCCTCGCCGTGATTTCGCCGCCATCAGAGGTTCGGAGAAGAAGATTGCTTCGTCCCTGCCGTATCCTTTCAATAGATGTCTTTTCGCATATCGAAATACCGACAGCTTTGAGCCTTTGGGCCAGATCCTGAACAATGGAATTCACCGGACTGTAAGACCCCCGATCCAGTGCCACAGCCATACCTCCGGGGATCACAAAACGGGGCAGCGAGGAAAGCCTCTCGGTCAGCGCAAAAGAAGTTGATGGGGTAGCACCGCCCACGCTACTCAGTCGGGCGAGTTCGTTGGGAGCGCGTGTCAACCAATACACGTCACAGTCTCGGCCGTTGCGCCAAAGCCCATGGGGATAGATACCTCGCCAGAACCTTGAACCAGGATTGACGAGGCTTCTTTCCTTTTCATTACAACAGATGTTGACTTGGATTCCGGGAGCAAACCCACTGGCACCTGCCCCAACGGTATCTCGTTCGAAGATGACGATTCTTTCGCGCGGACTATTGCGCGCTGCCATGAAGGCAGCACTCAGGCCCATGACGCCGGCGCCAATGACGGCAAGATCACAAACCCCGTCGGTCATCGGGCTTCTTTCCAGGAGATGGACAAGGCGCTCAAAACGTCACTGCCACGATTTTCCAAATGATGGGTTTGATCTGGGTGCAGAAACACCAGGTCTCCTGCCGTGACGACCAACTCACCATCGTCAGTTATCACCCGGCCGTGGCCGCTCGTGATGCGCCAGATCTCGCTGGGACGGATGGGAATGAGGCGTCGACGCCGCAAACGGAGCCAGCCGGAATTCGATGAGGTCCACCGGACAAGTGGTCTCGGGATCAGCTATTTCCTCGACGTGCTGCACCAATACACCGGGGCTATAGACCCCCATGTCGCCCAGGGTCATCAACCGTGGATTCTTCATAGTATACTCCGAATGAACATAGGGTGGTGGTGGCATGCTGCCGAGTTTTTCAACAAGAGCCCTCAAAGCCAACGCCACTCCACTTGACGACGCCCGTTGCAGGTCGACAATCGTAAACGACGCGGCCGATGATAGAATTGAGGACTGTTGAAGCGCGCCAAGCAACCAAGCTCAGATTTGTATCAGCGATGCCATGTTGAAAGCGCGCGCCATTCTGTCGTACAAGCGACATTCGTCGGGGCCATCAAAACGAGCCGAAAAGTCCGGCTCGACCACGATCTCTTGAGAGCCACCGGGGGCACTCACGACCGTGAGCCGGCTTGCGATCGGCTCCAGAAACGAAGGGATTTCGGTGCGGTAGCCGGTGGCTAAGACGACAATATCAGCGACATGTTCTGAACAATCGCCTGTCGTCCGCTGTCGTAAGCCAAAGCGAAAAGGAGATAGGCCGCGCAAGTCTTCAGCGCTGGTGTCGACGCGTATTTCTACGTGATTCGGGTAAGCCCGCTTATGAGCGACGCGATCGTACAGCGCGTTGTAGATAGCGCGTAGCGTTGAACTGTTGACGCCATCGCTGGCCAATGACTGCCGCTCCAGAATTTGAGTTCGAGTTGAGTCACTTTGCTCAAAGAACCAACCACCATATTGCGGAAAGAACCATTCATTGACGAAAGGGCTGTCCTCGAGCGCGAATATGTTTGCGCGACGCGTCACCCATGTCAGAGCCCCCAGCGCTCCGCATGCGCCACTCAGTAAATGAAGAAATATTTCTGCCCCGCTTTGCCCGCCGCCGACGACCACAGCGCGCTTGCGCGACAATTCGCGGCGCTGGAGCAGAAGAGTACTCGCGTGAAACACCTCGTTTGGTGGTGCATTGCGGCCCCAATCAGGGATAGACGGCACTCTTCCCACGCCAAGTACAGCCGTGGATGTTTGATATCTGCGGCGACTGGTTATGACCTCAAAGGAGTTGCCGCGGAGTTCGAGAGCAGTAACATGTTCGCCAAATCGAATGTTCGTCAGCTTTTTCGCCGCCCATCGCAAATAATCTTCAAATTCACTCCGGCTAACGCGGTCAAGTCCACGGACAATGGCTTGATAAAGTCGTCTTTGATCATGCAAATAGGCAAGGAAGCTGTATGCGCTCGTCGGATCCGCCGGTGTGACCAGGTCCTTTAATGGGCTGGTCTGCATAACGGCGCCTCCTATGAGCATGCCCGGATGCCACTGAAGCGTCTCTGACCTTTCCAGGATGTGCAGAGACATTTCCGGGATCGGTGCCGCAAGCGCTGCCAAGCTTAGATTCGCCGGCCCGGCACCGATCGCGATTACGTCACAGCCATCGCTTTCCTTCAGCATCCCATCATCCCTAAACGGAGCCGCTCAATGCTTCCCGCCGGTTGAGAACACTTGAATTGTAAGAAGTACGTCATTAGCGACGATAAGCATGATCGTGCTCATCAGCAGATGATCGAAGTTGCCGGCTTTCACGATCTGCGCGGCGATATATGGAAATCCGAATAGGCCGATGAAGTAGGAGAGCGTGAAGACCTGAGAAGCAATAGCCAACGATGTCCCATCGATACCTGCAATGTGGACAACCATGCTGTTCAATGTCGAATAGCTGAGACCATATCCCAGCGCGAACATCGTTGTGCCGAGGATATAGGTTGTCATACTACCTGCATTCACGAAAAGGATGACCAGTCCCGCGATTGTGCACACGATGAGAAACGCGGCCACGCGCTCAAGACGACACTTTCCGATTACCGGCGCCACCGCAAACCGCAAGAAGACGGCCGTCAGCGTGAAGACCAGAAAGAATGTATCGGGAGATTGCGCTCGCGACGCAGCGTAAAGCGCTTGAAAGGTTGAAAGGCCTGCGAAAACGCAGGCCCCGACACCGATCATGATTATCGGATAGCGCGTGTTCGATCTAAGGGTTCCCAGCACGCCCTCGAAGGTAAGTCGCACGGTCGACATTCTGATCCGAGGAGCTTGCGCCAGTGCCCCACCGGCGAACGCCAAAAGCGTCGTACCAACGAGACATGCGGCCGCAAATGAAACGTAAACTGCAATGTAGGATCCCGCCACTTTCGCCATGGCGCGTGCAAGGGGGGCAGCAAGCCCGATGCCCATCATTTGAGATCCGGAAAGCAAGGTAACATACTTGAGACGGGCGTCAGCTCGCACGTGACACAAGACTTGAAGAGGCGCCAGTATGTAGAACACTGACCATCCCCCCCGAGAAAAAGCCCGCCGATGTAAGCGAAGAGCGTCAGAATTGATGCTGATGCGAAACAAATCATCGCTATCGCCATCATCGCCGCGGCAAGGGTGATCGTTCGCATCATGCCCAGTACATCGGCAATGCGGCCAGCTACGAGCGAACAGAGTATTGTCGCGATGGTACCGGTCGAAATGATGGCGCCGGCGGTCGTGGCACTTTGTCCATTGGACCGCAGAGCGTCCACGAGAAAGAAACTTGAGCCATAGGATGCCGCTAAGCTGATGCTACCAAGCATGAAGGGGATTGAGATTTCCAACGAGACAGCATCGGGCAATTCTTCGACCGGAACGATGTTCGTGACCGGGGTCATGCCGCGATCTTCCCGGGAAGGCATCGATCAATATCTGCGGCCGCTAACCTGCTTCCGTTGAGTTTCGGCACAGTTCCGCTTCGCTGGGTTGAAGGCCTCGAAGCGCATGCGGCAAGGGGATGCCCGCCATGACCGAGCCAATGCCATACGGCTTGCGTTATCTTTGGCATCAGTGGCCAGGCCAGTATGCTAAACCCCATCAACCATGTGTAAGCTGTCTGAGGGTCCGGCGCGGAACCGACACAATCGACCCATTCGACAACCGACCTCGACGCTCGGGATACTCGCAGATGGTCTAGCGAAAGGGCGGCACATTGCTTCTCATAGAGCCGATCCAGCGTGACCATCATCGCAGACTCTACGTAGCACCCGGTGAGAGCCGGCACCCCGCTTATGGACTCCGTGCAACGGTCGATGGCTGCAGATATCTTATCGAAAACTGCGTTGCAGCGATCGGCCAACTGCTCTGACACCAAATCGGTCTCGGTCTCTTCCGGGCAGATTTCCGACAGGTACACCCGAAGAACATCGACAGATATGTTTGGAATTCGAGCGATTTCACCTGCCCAGATCACGTGACCTCGGCTGGTGGAGAACTTCGATCCGTTCAGCCGAAGGAAGTGGTTAAAGAAAATTCGATCAAACGGCCGAAACGAGTTCTGCCCCAATGCACATCCTGTAACTCCGACAAGCATCGGAATTGTGTTATCGATGCCTGTAGCGCTAATGAGGAACGCATCGGAATCGCGGGAAAAAGGACTGGGCTTACCGGAGCCCTCTGTGTCTTTATGCCCGCAATAGAGAGAATGAGCGTAGAGTAAGGAGGAATAGCTAAATAGTATCTGCTGTGTATTGCAATGCGGCGAATTCCAAGCCATTCCGTGCAGTCCCGGTACGGTCACCCGCATTTGCTGTCCTTTGCGTGCGACATACCGCTTCCCTATGTCCAGGAAGCTAGCTTCGATGGCCGTGTCCTCCCACGCCCGTCGGAGTCGGTCGTTTCCCGAAATTGAAAGAAAGGCGGAAATGTTGTCGGTCCATTCCACGATCCGCCCTCGCCGCGACACTGGGCTCAACGCTTCCTCGGGCTCGAAATGATGGCCACAGTGTTCGCAGAAGAAGCTACCTGCAGATGCTTCACAAATCGGACAGGTTGCACCAAACCAGCCTCCAATGCAGAAGCGCTCTTCTCGTGGCACAGCCGTCGAAACCGCATCGTCCACTGGTAAGCGTGCTGCACGGAAATGTAGCGCGCCGGCTGCTAGCAAGGCGTCCATGAGCGCGTTGCTGACATTCGAAAATCGTCGCAGATTCCCGCCATACGCCGGATCATCGAAATGATCGAAAACGAGACCTAGTGAGGCAAGATCTTCCACAATTTTGATATGGAAGCCATGTGCCAGGTCCGATGGGTCAACTTTTTCAAGAGCCGCTCGGACCAGGACATGGTTCTCGAAGCCGTCCGTCGTCAGCCCAGAGCGGACATGATGCCCCGCCCTCTTCAGGTGCTTCTGTACGACATCCATTCTGAGGAATGGCCCGGCAGCGTGCCCGAGATGTGCTCTGCCATTGGCGGTCAAGTTGACGGGCGAGATGTACACATCGATAGGATGCGTGTTCGCTACGTCTATCCGCGAGATGGTTGGGCTTCTTCTCATATCTGCAAAAAAACGTTCTTGAGCACAGAGATAGCCAAACAGATGCCCCGGAAACCACCAAGGCGCAGGCGGCTTGACGGAGTTGTGGACGCAATCGGGTTGCGTATTCCAAACCGGGCTCCACAGTCCGTCGAAAGCCTTTAGCGCTCTGTTTGAGGTTTTCGAGCAGACGCCCCTCTTCCGTAAGCGGCAAAGAGATCCCATCTGGCCGAGTGGGTGAGCGATCGGCTATCGGCTGCTGAGTTTGTGAGCCGATGTGAGCTTCTATGTCTGCGCCTAGTTCTGAAACTAGAACCTTCCATATGATCGAAGCGGTCGCCGAGCGTTTTGAGGGGGCGCCGCGACAGCTTCGCCGACGCTGGTCGGATGAGTTCAAGGCACAAGTTGTGGCAGAGGCGCTGGAGCCCGGCGCGAGTGTATCGGGGATCGCCCATCGGATCGGCATTCACCCGTCGCAGCTCTTCGCCTGGCGTCGCGATGCTCGGGCCGAACGAACTTACCTGTCGCGGCCTTCGAGTCGCGAAGCCGCGGTGGCGGGCATGGCGGACGCCGTGATCGAGATTGCCATTGGCGAGGTCGTCGTGCGCGCCGGCGTCGATGTCGACGAGGCCCACTTGATGTGTTCCGGGCCAAAAGAGCCGACAGAATCAAGATCGTATGGTGGGATGGCTCTGGCGTGTGCCTCTATTTGAAACGTCTCGAAAAGGCGACGTTCTGCTGGCCGCGGATCGGGCATCATCGGGTGCAGCTTACCCCCGCGCAGTTGATGGCGCTGGTGGATGGGATGGACTGGAAGCGGGTCCGGACTGTGCCGGTCAGGCCGCCGGAGATTGTTGGGTAAAAACGCTGCGACGAAGTGAATCAACTGCCTGAAAGGGCGAGAGAACCGGAGCAAAATGTGCTCTGGTCGGGTCAATGACGCCGCCCGATCTCGACCTCCCGAATGACGTAGAGACGCTGAAGACCATGGTGCTTGCCATGGCCGAGAAGGCGGCCCGTGTCGATGCTCTGGAGAGCGAGGTCGACGATCTCAAGGCCCGCAACGCCGATGCCGACGCGCGCATCGCGCGGCTGACGCAGATCCTGAAGGCCTTTGACCGCGCCCGGTTCGGCCGACGATCGGAGAAGCTCGGCCCTGCGAGCATCGATGATGAACAGCAGGTCTTTGCCTTCGAGGAGATCGAGACCGGCATCGCTGCGATCAAGGCACAGGTCAACAAGGGCCGCGAGCGTGCGGATGGCAAACGCGCACCTCGTCGGCGCAAAGGCTTCGCCTCCCATCTGGAACGGATCGAGGTTGTCATTGAGCCGGAAGCATTGGCTGAGCATGCCGGTAAGCAGAAGGTGCTGATCGGCGAAGACGTGTCGGAGCGTCTGGATGTGGAGCCGGCGAAGTTCCGCGTCATCGTCACGCGCCGGCCCAAGTATGCCTTCAAGAACGAGGACGGCGTGATCCAGGCGCCGGCCCCAGCCCACATCATCGAGGGTGGCATTCCGACCGAAGCCCTTCTGGCCCAGATCGCCGTCTCCAAGTACGCCGATGGCCAGCCGCTCTACCGGCAGGAAGCCATCTACGCCCGCGACCAGGTCGAACTTGACCGCCAGCTGATGGCGCAATGGATGGGCAAGCTCGGCTTCGAGCTGGAGATCGTGGCCAACTACATCTTCAGCGAGGTCAAGAAGGCGGATCGGATCTTTGCCGACGAAACGACCTTGCCGACCCTGGCTCCCGGCTCCGGATCCACGAAGACGGCCTACTTATGGGCCTATGCCCGAGATGACCGAACTTTTGGCCGCAGCGGTCCGCCGATGGTGGCGTATCGCTTCGAAGACAGCCGCTCCGGCGAATGCGCGGTCCGGCATCTCAACGGTTATCGCGGCATCCTGCAGGTGGACGGCTATGCCGCGTATAACAAGCTGGTGCGCCCGGATCGCGCCAATGACAGCGTCACCTTGGCTGGCTGCTGGTCACACAGCCGGCGCAAGTTCTATGAGCTGCATGTTGCAGGAAGTTCGAAAGTGGCAACGGCGACGGTCGAGCGGATGGCGACGCTCTGGCAGGTCGAGAAGACCGTGCGCGGTCAAAGCCCCGACGCACGCGTTGCCGCGCGCCAGCAAGCCTCCTCGGCGGTCGTCGCAGATCTCTTCGATCTCTGGCAGCAGACTTTGCGACGGATCTCCGGCAAATCAAAACTGGCCGAGGCAATCCGCTATGCAGTCTCGCGCCGTGCCATCTTCGAACGCTTCCTGGCTGATGGTCGCATCGAGCTCGACTCCAACATCGTCGAACGCGCCATCAGACCACAAACAATTACGAGAAAGAATAGCCTCTTTGCCGGTAGCGACGGCGGCGGACGAACCTGGGCGACCATCGCAACACTGCTGCAGACAGCAAAGATGAATAACGTCGATCCGTTCGCCTGGCTCAGCCTAACGCTTCAGCGTATCGCCAACGGCTGGCCGAGCGGCGAAATCGACGCGCTTATGCCATGGAACCACGCCGCCTGACGGCCGCAGCTTGCCGCTTACCCTCTTCCGCGTAATTCTTGACGAATAGCTCTACCGCAGCTCGCGACATGGCCAATCTCCCCGCCTCTGCTCAATGAGGACAATTATCCGCCTCCCTTGAAAGCCATCGACGATGACGCCGCGAACAAAGCAAGCAGCGCCCCAAGATGAAATTCCTGATTCTGCGCTTTGTCTGGACCTGCGTATCGTCGGCTTTCCGACGTTGGTCGCGAACCTAACAAGTGGCTCGGTAAAGGCGGATGAGAGCTCGTTGCTCCCAGAACGGCCGATCGGCAGCGATGCCGAAAACTGACGGTTCAGTATGCTGGACCAACCGGCCTCATCGTGCACCGTGAAACCGAAGTCTTCCGAGTACCGCCCAGTCTCGAAGAACCACTTCTTGTGACCATCGAATGTCTAGCTTTCGGCGAGTTCCCATTGGCATAGCTGCCGACGAACATCAGCCAAGGACATAATCCTTCGATGACGTGCGGCGTGAGCAACGTCTGCGTGGCCAAGTCAGACGAGCGCGGCGCCGTCTGAGGAGCGAGGCGGACCTAGCCGGGACCGTCTCCCACCAAAAGTTACCGGTCCGGCAAGTTGTTCTGTCATGATATCACAGTTGAAAGCCACGGACCGGCGTCGTCGATCGCACGCGTCGCGACGAGCGTGAGCCACGCAGGATGACGTAGCCGACGTCTGGCGGCTTGAGCACCGTGTATGAAGAGCGCCCGCAAGAGCAAGCGATCTCGTTGAACTCTCGGCGGCTCGCCACATAGCTTTCCGAGGGCCCTTCGTCAAGCCCACGCTCTAACATCTTCAGGGCTGCGGTGAGCTCCAGTATCGGCATATCTAGCGCACTTTGGCGGCGGCACAATCGGCCTTCGCGGCCGACGGTATTGCACCCCAGAGCCGATGCGAACGTTCTCAGTCTCGATCGCCGCCGTTCCGCCAGAGGATCCACGCGTGGACATCGGCAAGGTACGCCAGAAGCGCTAAAAAACTCAGACTATTTTTTGTGTGACGACCGTCGATATATCATGTCCGTTCAGGTTACTGTAGCGGTCGGCGAGACTTTTTAACAGCTCACCCAACTGATCTGACCGAACAGTGAATTCTCCATAGTTGGGATCAAAGAGGGTCGTCATTCCATTCGACGTCGACGTTGCCAATGTGTGTGCGCCACCTGCGGCGAACCGCAAGCCGAGCAAATAGATCGATGGGTCGTCGGTGACTTCGTTCACTATCTGGGCAACGCGCGAAGATGTACCAAACCTATACCGCGTCTGGTCGGCGGATGGATCCAGGCCCGCTTCGCGCAACATTGTAATTTTTGCCTGAAGGTTGTGAGAACCTCCCGCCCTATCGCTTCGCAGCAGCGTATCGAGATCTTCATACCGCTGCTGCCGCGTTGCCGCTGAGGCGTGGCTTTGAGCACCCGGGCGCAGCGCATTCATTCGGGAGGACGGACTGCGATTGAGATTGAGGAGCCACTCCGCTGTCAAACCAACGCAGATACCATTGACATTGGCCCCGGGCAATTCAGCAGTCCTGTATTGGAACAGGGGACGGATTGGACTGGCCGGAGAGGAGGGATTTGAGTCGGAGGACAGAGAGGATGTGCTGGGGTTTGAGGAGCCTGGACTGTAAACGTTTGCATCTGAGGTATGTGGCTTGCTGCAGCAGAGCCCCATTTTGTCGTACAGTTCCTCAGGTGCCAGGCTTTCGCGTTGCAGGAGATCCATAAGCGCTTGCGAAAAGTTGCTATTGTCTGGCGACTGCCCCTGTTCGTCAGCATGATCGATACGTTTCGATTGGCTACCAACTCGATTATCCATGGCGGCTGCCTCATGAGCGTACGTTTCCTCAGAGCGGGTGCGGACTGCTTGCGCCCTGCTCGCGAATGATATTGCGGCTAGCTGACGACGAGCTGACGAGCAAACAAGCTCGGACATGACGCCGCACCCATGCAGGCGATCTGGCGAGCCGACCGTCTTTACTCACCCAGCCCCGCTCCAGACGCGAGGGCGGTGGACGACGTGCTTGTGGCTCTTGGAAGGTGGCCGGCCATCGGCCTTGGTGAGATGCTGCTGTTGCTTGCGGACCAAAGTTCAGCGCGATTTCGCGAAAACTGGCGTCAATACCGGCAAGAACCAACTCCAATCTATCTTTCCGTCCACAATGGAATTGGCCGCACCTGGCATAAGAGACATCAGAGACATCTCTTGAACCGGTTCAGTACGCTGTCAGCCCTCCTGCTCGGCAGCAGCGATTTCACGCTTCAGAACCCCTGTACGTTGTCGACAGGCGGAAGAACCCGACATGTCCGCCGGTGGCGCGACCTTCCAGTGGCGCCGAACCGATGTTTCTGCACGCGCTCGGCCTCAACTTCGGCGCGGATATCGTTGACCCAACCCATCATGCGGTCGCGCGCATCCGTGCCGACAACATTGCCGCTTCGGATGGTCCCAGCCCAACGATGCCTACAAAACTCGGCGGGGGCATTGGAATGTCCTGATGAGTGGGTCTCCACAGATGCAGGCAATACCGGCTGTTATTCACATATTGCGAATGTGGCGGATGCAGTTGCATTACGCACTCCTCCTCATCCCAGAACAGGTTTTTGACAAAGCACATCTCTTCCCAGTTCGGACAACGCCGCGGCGTCGAGACAGCGACATGCTCCCAGCCAGGACGGAGCAATCCACTGATCTTCAATTCACACCCGCAAGGCCCCTGCACAAAGAACAGGCCGCAAGGGCCTGATCCCGGAACGCTGGCGAACTGGCCGTATTGTACGCGGCCGGCCTCCAGTTTCTCTATGATCTGCGCTCGCACGCTCCCTCCTTTGCCTCACGGATCGCTTTGAAATCGACGTAGATGACGTTGTCTCGCAGCTGGTTAGCCGGGGCCAGTTCGGTCGTCAGCGCAGCGTTTCCATACCACTGTTTAGCGAACCATCTGCTGAGAAAACCGCAGATGTCCATCATCACTTGTTCTCCTACCATCAGTTTTCGGAAGTTCACTTCGCGTTTCAGGGACCCGACGAACGCTCTCACGAGCTCCTGATTGCCTGAATGCGGACCCTGCACGATCTACTCGATCCGAATCAGCGCGCAAACTGGACTTTCACGCTGATGATGGGCCCGGCGAGTGGGCCCGCCAGATAACCCCGTCACCAAGCGAACCTCACGCAGGCATCTTGCTCATCGACGCCAGCAAGCGCTAGCCGCACATCGGCGAGCAGCGCGCGCTTCGGCAACAGAATTCTGCTCTTGAGCTTTCGGACTTGCAAAACAAGCTCTCCCTGCCCCTGCCCATTCCCCCCGGAGATGTGCTTGAGCATATGAAATTGGCCGATCGCGGCCCGTCAGTTCACCGCCAATAAATCTATCGTCATCCCGGCGTGCTCCATATAATGGCCTCCGACATCTACACTCCCATTATGGCTCGCAAGCCGCGTGGCACCCGCACCGGGTCAAAGGCGATATCGCGTCGGCGGCGATGCTGCTTCGTGATGCGGTATTTGATCATTCGCGGCCTTCTGGTTGCCGAGTCTGAAACATTGCCAATGCGTCATCTATGTGACCACCGTTGAGTTGTATAAGGACTAAATCGACTGGGCTCGCATCAGAGCCGCAGACGCTCGGCATACTACCTCCTTGATTGAACGCTGAGACAACATCTAGCGGATCGCCTGCCATCTCAGTGCCTCCTTACAAGGTGACGATCCGAGAACGTGATTAGTCCGCTGTATTGACTGCAACTGCGACCATCGGCGGGTCTTGCGCAGCGTCATTACGATGCAACTCCTAACGCATTGTTGCCGGTATGGCGCTAGCAGACCACTCACCTTTTACCTGCTACTTCCGGTGCTGTCTTTCAGACATCAATGTCGCGAATCCGACTACGGGCAGTTACGTGGAACACGACAGACACGTATTTTCTGTGCCAAAGCGGTGCCGGGACTTCTCCGCCGGTGGCATGCTGATTGCTGTGGTTAAAGAAACGCGAACCAACAGAACGTAATATATCCAAGCAACAATTCACAATGGACTATTGTTTGGTCCTGATCGATACAGTGAAAGCCGCGCGACAAAATCATCCGCTGGGTGCTCCCCGCGCAACAAACAAGATGATGACACCTGATCCTTTGAAAGCCGACTGCGAACTTATGACCGATACGAGGCATCCAGACGCCAGCCTTTTTCTGTGGACCGGCGTGGCGTGTGATGAATGACGCACTGTCGCACTCCAAAGCACCCCAGGATCAGGCATTACGGCGCTGATTGCCGATCTTGGCAGGCGCAAAGGAGGTGGAACCTGTGGCCGCTGGCCGCGCTTCTCCTAAATGCGCTGCTCTGGGCCGGTGTTTGCTGATCATCGCAGCGTTCTTATGAGTGCAATAACCTCGACGAACTCGCGAAGCTCACGACAAAATGGTGGGCGGGTATACAAGGCCTTTTCGACGCATCCTGCGGAGCCGACTCGGCCGGATCATCCGCGACATCCGCCGCAAGGTCGGCCAGTCCTCGAGGCGTTCGCGCTGCAGCTGGGGTGGGCCGCCGAGATCCGTTCGCAACAGCAGCGCAAGCGCGGCTGGAAGCTTTACTTCTTCCGCGCCTTCGAGGTCGAATGCATCGGCAAGGACAACGCCGCCGCGCCCTACGAATTCGGCGTCAAGCCTCCATCGTCTCCGTTAATCGGCCTGCCCCCGGCGGCTAGTTCGTGCTGTACGCCAGGGCGTTGCCGGGCATTCACGATTATTGGGAGCCATCTAACGCGACCCAAGAGCCGCCCGTGCGGCTCGCCATACGGCGTCACCTCAACGTCGCATGCAAGCGCCACTGACTTGCCCGCACCGAGCGACGCGTGACGTTTTGTTCTTCACCGATAACGCTGCGTAGCGGTCTATGCGGGCGTTTGATCGAGGCGCGGCGACGGCCTACAGATCCTGATCGGGCCATGCATCGTCCGAATTTCTGGGCGTCTGCCACTCTTGGGCACGCCGCGCCAGCTTGTCGTATTCCATGGCAGTCTTAAGAAGCCGATCTCTGGGTTTGCCGTAAGCGAGCGCTTCCGCTTTCTTTCGCGTTGCTTCCGCACGGCCTCGCCAGTGGTCGGGCTCGCAGAGTTTACTTTTCGGTTTCATGCCCAGAGCATGCAATTCGCAGATCAAAGAAATGCGACACCGGCGCTACGTACAATTACGTAACAGCACGCTGGAGGTCTCCGTTGCCCAATGCGATCGTCACACCAAAAGTCGGCGCTGAGTGTTGCTTGCGCTGCCCCGCACCCATGCACAGCCGCCGCCGTTCAGAAAACACGATGTGCGACCTTGCAGCCGAAACTCATACGAGATAGCGCACACCTCAGGCATCTTCATGTCTTCAGGCAACTGGACGCACGAAAAGGCTTGAATCGCACGTAGCGTTAGATTGTAGGATCCTAAGTGGGGACCACCTCCGACAATCTAGACGCTTCCCGACAGGTACTGAGAATTGCGAATGTCTCACTCATCCAGATTCGTTCGGCGAGACTCAATCACGATTCCAGGATCCTCCGATTGCACGGCTGTCTGCATTTCATTGGAGGCCGGTTCAGCCGCGGCTGAACGAAATCACGCGTTTCGGGATCTGCACGGGGACGCTCTCCCGTCGTACTAGCCGCGTGGAAACGGGCGCTCGGCAAAGGCTCGATCTCAGAAATCCCGCCCGTCGTCTTCACATCAAGTGGAATACAGGTTGCAAGGCTACAACACACATGACGTAGGCGCGCGCGACCATGGTTCGCTCCC
Organism: Bradyrhizobium sp. ma5; assembly: GCF_042258955.1. Classification (NCBI taxonomy): domain Bacteria; kingdom Pseudomonadati; phylum Pseudomonadota; class Alphaproteobacteria; order Hyphomicrobiales; family Nitrobacteraceae; genus Bradyrhizobium; species Bradyrhizobium sp. ma5. The sequence goes on along the minus strand of NZ_CP170156.1, from coordinate 2,170,140 downwards.
CACCATCGAGTGCATCATTCGCAATGGCTTAAGCGCACCTTGCTTCTACCTCATCGCTCTGCCACGCGACACCTTGGCCCGGGCCGCAAGTCTTGTTCGATCCTACGTCGCGCCGGCTATGGCGTCATCAGGGGGCTGGCAGGTTAGTCGGCCGAGCCCGGCACCCTAAAGCATGCCACGCCCACGCAATGCCTCGCGACATCGAGGCATGGCAGACCCGACCACACGATCACCGGAAGCCTAAAAATGATTACTTGCTCGGCCAGCTCAGCTGCGAATACCTCCCGTCCGCCTGGGGCTCGGCCCCGACTACGACCAATGCTGATTGCGTCATGCCGACAGAGGACGAGCACCGTGCGTGGCTAGGTCCGCAGAGCGAAAGAGCGGGATCACAGGCACCGGCACTTAACCAGTTCCGGCCCGTTTCTCGTTTGACAGGTCATGTTGCGCGTCGCGCAGGAAGAACAATACGGCAGACCCGCCGACTTGAAGGAATAATCATGCTTGAAAACCAACGATTCCAATTGGCTACGCCCCTCAAAGCCTACCACTGCGCCATCGCTCTTGCTGTCGTAGTGACTGCTGTAATCCCCGAGCGGGTTCACGCGCGCGATCAAGAGCCGACCGCAGAGGAGAAAGAAGCGTGCATGGAGGACGTGTTCCGCCTGTGTAGCAGCCACATACCAGATCGCGCCGCTATCACGGCTTGTCTCGGATCCAAGCAAGCGAACCTCAGTCAGCAATGTCGCCACGTATTCTCCGTTCGAGATACAGGAAAGAGAAACAACGACGCGAAGTGAAGGATCGCGGATCAGGCGGCCTGTTCGCGTCGATCACGCTCAGAAGTCGCCCCAGCCTGACCTGCAGGACGGTCACGCGAGGACAGATGAACGAGCAAAGTCGCTCACAACTGACGGACGCTCTGGTTCCAGCGCGCTTGTCCGGATAGGCAAATGCACAAATTACCATTCGATACAGTTCTGATCGCCAATAGGGGCGAGATAGCCACACGAATCATCAAAACGTTGCGCACGCTTGGACTTCGTTCCGCAATTGCCTACCACGAGGTCGACGCGCAGACCCCCGCCGTCTCCATGGCCGACTTAGCGATTCCGATCACTGGCCGCACGCCGATCGCGAGCTATCTGGACATCGCGCAGATCATCGCGGCCGCCCACAGAGCGAACGCCGGCGCGCTGCATCCGGGTTATGGATTGCTTGCTGAGAATGCGGAATTCGCCAGGACAGTGACAAGGGCCGGTATTGCATTCATCGGACCCGCTCCAGAAACTATCGAACTCATGGGCGACAAGATCCGCGCCCGCAATTTCGTTCAGAGCAATGGCTTTCCAGTCGCGCCCTGCGCCATCGAAGAAGATGACCCGGCGACATTCGTTGCGAGGGCATGGGCTATTGGAGCTCCTTTGCTCGTGAAGCCATCAGGGGGCGGTGGCGGCAAGGGCATGCGGATTGTACACGATCTTGATGCATTGGAGGTCGCCATTGAGCAGGCGCGCGGTGAAGCGCACCGCTACTTTGGGGACAGCCGACTCTACGTCGAACGATACATCGAAAGCCCTCGACACATCGAAGTACAGGTACTCGGTGACTCCTTCGGTAACTTGGTCCATCTCTTCGAGCGCGAGTGTTCGGTCCAGCGTCGCTTCCAGAAAATCATCGAGGAATCGCCCTCGCCGGCGCTATCACCAGAATTGCGGACACAAATTTGCGAGACCGCAGTCGGCATCGCTCGTGCAGCGAACTATCAAAATGCAGGAACGGTCGAGTTCATCTTCAGCGGGAGAGAGTTCTACTTTCTCGAAATGAATACACGCCTTCAGGTCGAGCATCCAGTGACTGAGATGATCACCGGCGTCGATCTGATCGCCGAACAGGTCTATGCGGCAGCGGGTCGCGAACTTGCGCTTTCGCAGTCCGATATTGCTTCAAATGGGCATGCAATCGAGCTCAGATTGTACGCGGAAGCTCCGGAGCGCGGCTATGTCCCGACCATTGGGAAAGTACTTCTTCTCGAGTATCCGGATAACGTACGGATCGACAGCGGCATCACGCAAGGCCAGAACATCACGCCGGCGTTCGATCCCATGCTCGCCAAGATCATCGTGCATTCTCCAAGCCGCATAGAGGCTGCTCTGAAAGCCTACCGCGCGGTTCGGGAGCTGGTTCTCCTTGGGTGCGAAACGAACGCAAGCTTACTCGCCCGGGTCCTTTCCGACGAGGCATTTCTCGACGGTCAGTTCCATACGGGATACCTCGAAGAGAATCCGCATCTCGCAGCGGGCAACTTTGCTGCCGGAATGTCTGCGTTCCTGGCATCCGCTGCTCTGCTGACGAGGCCGGTCCGCGAGTCGGCCGATGCCGTGCCCGCGCTTCACGCGGCACTCGGCAGTTGGAGGAATTGACGTGTATCACTCATTCGAAGTCGACGGCGTAGATTACAGATTGTGGCTTTCAGCCAGCCAGCAGGGCTATCGGCTCCATCTGTGTGATCAAGTGATCGCCCCCGTCGCGTTCACCCGTCACAGCGACAGTAGCGGCATCCTGACCATCGCGGGCGAGAGCGAACCGGTTCGGTTCGCCATCGAGGGCGATCTCATCCACCTGCACATACGCGGCAGAACGCGCGTATTGCGCTACAATGACCCGTTGCGAACGCTCGTTTGCGGAAATGACGAGGCACGTCCGCGGGTTGCGCGGGCGCCGATGCCTGGCGTGGTTGTTGCGACCATCGTTTCGCCTGGCCAGGCAGTCTCGGCGGGAATGGCGCTGATGATGATTGAAAGCATGAAGCTGGAAACGATCATTCGCTCACCACAGGATGGCATCGTCGATCGAATTCACGTCAACGAAGGCGAGAGCTTCGAGCGCGACGCTGTGCTGGTCACGCTCTCCAAGGAAGGGCGCTGAAATGCAACGGATCGGTTCCGTGGTGGACGTGAACTCACGGGAGTTTCGTCGCAATGACCTCCACAACAGACAACTTGCGGCCGACTTGAGGGAACGCCAGCGCGTTGCCCGCTTCGACCGGCCCGAGCGGGACCTTGAGCGGCTGCGTCGGCAAAATAAACTGTTTGTTCGCGAGCGCCTCGCGGCCTTGCTCGATCCGGAAACCCCATTCCTGGAGCTTTCCACGCTGGCCGCCAACAAGGCATACGACGGCGAGGTGCCAGGCGCTGCGCAGGTCGTCGGCATCGGTATTGTGGCGGGTCGGGAGGTGATTGTTCACGCCGACGATGCCAGCGTGAAGAGCGGCGCATGGTATCCGCTCTCGGTCAAGAAGATCGTGCGGGCCTTGGATATCGCTATCGAAAACCGTCTGCCGGTGGTTCATCTGTGCGACTGCGCCGGCGGGTTCCTGCCTTTGCAGGCGGAGTTCTTTGCTGATCGTTACCATGCCGGTCGAATTCTCCGCAATCAATCCATTCTCTCGAAGATGGGAGTGCCGCAGGTCGCCATCGTGATGGGCCAATGCGCCGCGGCAGGGGCCTACGTCCCAGCGCTTAGTGAATACAACATTATGGTCGAAGGTGCAGGAGCGATTTTCCTCGGTGGCCCCCCGGTCGTGAAGGCTGCCACCGGAGAACAAGTATCCGCCGAAGAGCTTGGGGGCGCCCACATGCATACCAGCGTGTCGGGCAGCAGTGATTACTTCGCAAGCTCCGAGATTCATGCAATTGCGATTGCCCGCGACGTCGTCGCTCGCTTCCGCCAGCCGGCGAAGACCTGGATCGATCGAGTCGCCCCTGAGCCGCCCGCCTATGGTGCGACGGAACTCTACGGTATCATTCCAATGGACACGCGAGCGCAGTTCGACATGCGAGAGGTCATCGCTCGTCTGGTCGATGGCAGCCGATTTCATGAATACCAGCCGCGCTATGGGACATCACTCGTGTGCGGCTTTGCGCGGCTTCATGGATATCAAATCGGGATCCTTGCCAATGATGGCGTGCTGTTCGGTGACAGTGCGCAAAAGGGTACTCATTTCATCCAATTGTGCGACAAGAACCGAACGCCCCTGCTCTTTCTGCAGAACATCACGGGCTTCATGGTTGGCCGCGAATATGAGCGGCGTGGGATCACCAAGGACGGCGCCAAGCTAATCATGGCCGTGTCCGGAGCGTCCGTGCCGAAGTTTACGATCGTTTGTAACAGCTCGCACGGCGCAGGCACTTACGCTATGTCGGGACGCGCGTTTGATCCCCGGTTTGTGTTCAGCTGGCCGAATTCTCAGATGTCTGCGATGGGTGCCGAGCAGGCTGCCGGTGTCCTCACCCACGTCAAGGCGAGACAATTGGCCCGCGCAGGGGGACGCCTCTCGGAGCAGGAATTGGCAGCCATTCGAGAGCCCATCCTTGAAGAGTATCGCGAGCGGTCGAGCGCCTATTATGCGACCTCCGAAATCTGGGACGACGGCATTCTTGATCCCGTCGACACCAGAACCGCCCTCGCAATCACATTGAGCGCTTCGCTCAATGCGCCGATCGACGCACCACAGTACGGCGTGTTCCGGCTGTGAAGCGGGGCAGAACACGATGCATGGCTCGAGACATACCTCGTTCCGCTAACCGAGAGGTAGAATTATGATGATAACGGATCCCGCCAGCCGCGAAGGTGGTCGCCCCACAGTATCGATGGCGATGCCGCAATCGTCTTCCGCATCTGTCAAGGCTCCAAATTGGGCCGTGGCTCCCCCCAGTCGTTTAAGCGAGCGCTCGCCTACCGCTGCAACGATAAGGAGTTCTCGGTGGTATCATGAGAGAACAGGCAGCCCGTTGTTTGTGGATGCCTGCACATCTTCACTCGCGATCTGGCAGGGCATGAGGTGACGCTTCGATCTAACCGGCATCGATACTCCAGAAGCAGGTAGAGGAGGCCTGCTTCAAAGCTCCACTACGGCGGCGCCCGCAAGCCGAAACGCTTCGAAGGATACGGTGAATCGGCAGGAACGCCGCGATCGAGGCGGACGCGGCAAGTGGCCGCGTGAGATAGCCCCGTCGGCGTCCAGGCGCCTACACCGTTCTCGTCGGTCGACGATCTCCTCTTGACCGCTCCACGAAATGGAGAGCTTGACCCTCACGTAGCGTCAGGTTGTAGCCTCACCACGGGGCCCACGCTCAAACCGACCGATACCCAAGCGTCAATGAGGCATCTGCCGCGCGCAGACGGGGTGGGCACTGCATCAATGCAGCCGATGGCACGTCTCTTCAACGAAAGCCCCCGTTGGACGGAAGAGCCTCAGGTTTGGACAGGGACCGTGTAAGTTCGATGGAAGCGCTTAAATCGATCATTGGAAAAGTTGCCACGGGTGCCACTCTTACGCGCGAGGAAACTGCGTTAGCTTTCGACAGCATGATGTCGGGCCACGCGACCCCCTCGCAGATCGGTGGCTTGTTGATGGGAATGCGGGTCCGCGGCGAAACGGTCGAAGAAGTCACCGGCGCAGCCTCCGCGATGCGGAATAAAATGCCGCGGGTCGAGGCGGCATGTGACCCCATCGATATCGCTAGCACCGACGACGCCCCATTGTGTTCGATCAGCATGTCGACGTGCGCCTCCTTTATCGTCGCCGGGGTCGGCGTTCCTGTCGCCAAGCATGCCAACCGCGCTGCATCGTCAGCTTCCGGCGCCGCAGACGTGTTGGCACACCTCGGCGTGAAGATCGATCTCAAGCCTGACGCCGTTGCTCGTTGTGTGCACGAAGCCGGCATCGGCTTCATGTTTGGGTCGGCCCATTATCCGGCGATGCAGCGCATTGGTCAGATCCGGACCGCACTTGGGACCCACACGATCTTCGATCTAATCGGACCTCTGTCCAATCCGGCTGGGGTCAAGCGGCAGATCGTTGGGGTATTCTCGCGCGAATGGGTTCAGCCTCTGGCGCAGGTAGTAAGGAACCTTGGTGCCGAGTCGGTATGGGTGGTTCATGGCTCGGACGGGCTCGAAGAGATAACCCTCACCGGCCCAACCTTTGTTGCCGCGCTTGAGGCGGGCACCGTCCGCACCTTCGAAGTGACGCCGGAAGAGGCCGGGCTCCCGCGCTGCCGCAACGACGTGCTGGAGAGCGGCGATGCCGATATCAATGCCGTCGCGCTGCAAAACGTGCTCGACGGGGCACCAAGTCGACATCGTGACGCTGCGCTTTTGAACGCGGCGGCGGCATTGATCGTGGCCGGCCGGGCCTCGACGCTGCAGGAAGGTGTCGCACTTGGGCAAGAATCGCTTGATCGCGGCGCCGCTGCCGCTCGCCTGAAGCGCCTGATCGCGGTTTCCAACGCATGACAGCCGAGTTGACCGATGTCTCAAGATTTCGACCAAGACCAACACTCACAACCGCGGCCAGATTGCTTGCGCGAATGCGCATTGCTTCTGCGAGATTTCGGGGACGCTGCGGCGCCTGCTCGCGCGCGAATCAAAGCAATTCGCGCTGAGCACGCGGCGCGAGGGCCAACGCTCTTCGTCGGCGAGAGCCTGTTGCGGCACGCCGTTGAGGTCAGGGCTCGAGACGAAGTGCGCGCTGCGCTCCAAAGGAGATAATCGATGATGTCCTCGCAGACTACGGAAACACTCGGATCTATTAACATGATAGAACATATCATTCGAAAGTTTCGGGAATTGATCGATCGAGATAGCTCGATCCCGCCGGAGCTGCGGGGTGCGCTGCACGCGACGCTCGATGAGCATCTTCTCGATGCGAAAAAGCGTCTTCTCGTGAGAGTAGATGAGGGTGCCGATGCTGTTATATGCGGATAACATCTGGCAGGCGCCCGCCGGTAGCGGAATCGGCATCATCTTGTACGCACGGGAACATGGGAATGCTCCTGCCCAGCTGCTCCGATCGCGCCATGAATCCATGAGCACCGGCCGCCTCTTCGCCGTGGCAATTCGGCGCCAGGAGGTTTCTTGAGGAGCGCCCGTTTGAAAAAGGGTGGGCGGCAACTCGCACTCCTGCTGGCTACCCCAGATCCGGCGCGACGCGGCGAGATATTGCACGTCCGTCAGGGTCATCATTGTAGCTGATCTGGAGGAGATCGATGCGGTCCCCAGTACCAATCTGTGCTCGCCAGTCGAGGATCGAGGTCATCACTGCGTGCAGGAGACACTAGAAATGGAGTGCAACTCCAGAGACGGCTCATGAGTCACCAGCAGCTCCCTCCTACAATTCGAGATGTTCCGTCTATCCAATCGGCGGAGTTCCGTCAGGCGATGCGACATCTGGCGAGCGGCGTCGCCATTGTGGCGACCGGAGCCGCCGACGAACGACGTGGACTGACGGTTAGTTCCGTGACGTCGATCTCCATGGAGCCGCCGTGCCTGCTCGTTGGCATCAATGCCGGCTCCGAGACCAATGATGGGATACTGGCCAGCCGCAGTTTTGGAATCAGCCTTCTCCGCAGCGACCAGGAAGATCTTGCGCTGCGTTTTGGCGGCCAAGACGGTGCGAAAGGCGTTCACCGCTTCGATACCGCGCCCTGGATTCGAGGCGTCCTCGATGTACCGCTATTGCCGAACGCGTTTTGTTCGCTCGAATGCGTTTTGTACGACAATATGGTGGTTGGCACACATACCATCTTTGTCGGACGAATTGTCGCGACCCGGGCGGGCCAGGGCAATCCATTGATCAACTTCAGGGGCGCGCTTCGAACCTTGCTGCTTGATTGACTGCGATTTACGAGAATGCCGTTAGGAGAGAAGAACAGGACAATCCGCTGATCTCTGCTGAGTGGCCCCTCCTCTGCTTGGTCGCCCGAAGGACCGAGGCCCGAGCAGCAGCCTGCGAGAAGGTCGCAGCAAGCGCCCGCAAGGCCGCTGGATTGATGCCATGGGAATGCAATTTGCGAAGATATCGAAAGAAGATATCGAAAGGAGCCCTGATCGGAATGGCTACAACTCACCAGAACGGCCCAAGCAGGACAGACCCTTGAGCTTGTGCAAGTGCGTCGATACCTACCAGCCTTGGTAGCTCCTTTACTATCGGCAGGCGCGTAGCTTCCTTGCCGCGGCAAGGCCGAGCTTCTGAGGCAAACCTGTCCCACAACAGTTGGCAACTCTGAAGGCCTTCGCGCTCGATCAAGATGCGATTTTGTGAATCTTATCATGAACTTGTGCGAGCATGCCCTCAAAGTCACAGAGACACCCATGTCCAGCAATCCGTTTGGAACAGCTACGATCCTCGACGGCATCCGCCGCTGGGTCGAGATCGAGTCTCCGACGGATCGGCCGGATCAGGTCAACAAACTGGCTGATCTCGTCGCGGCGGGCTATCGTGACCTGTCGGTCACCATCGAGCGCGTTGCGGGCCGTGATGGCTGCGGCGATCATCTGGTCGCGCGCTCGTCCTGGGGGCAGGGCATACCGGGCATTCTGGTGCTGAGCCATCTCGATACAGTTCACCCGATGGGATTCATCGAGCGTCTGCCGTTCAAGGTCGAGGGCGGCAGGGCATTCGGCCCTGGTATTTACGATATGAAGGGCGGCGCCTACCTCGCCTATCACGCGTTCCGGCAGATTTGCGCCGACGATGTCCGCCCGCCGCTCGGCATCACCCATATCTACGTATCGGATGAGGAGATTGGTAGTCCGACCTCGCGGGCGTTGATCGAGGCCGAGGGCCGCAAGGCCAAATATGTGCTGGTGACCGAGCCCGCGCGCAACGGCGGCAGGATCGTCACCGGGCGCAAGGGCGTGGCGCGTTTCGACGTCTTCGTCAGCGGCTCGCCGGCGCATGCCGGGACGCGCCCCGAGGACGGCTGCAGCGCGATCCGCGAACTCGGAAATGTGATCCAGACGCTGGAGGCGATGAACGATCTCAAGCGCGGCGTCACCGTCAATGTCGGCGTGGTCCGCGGCGGCACCAGGCCGAACGTGATCGCCGAAGAGGCATATGCGGAAGTCGACATGCGGGTGCCGACCATGGCTGACGCCGACGAGCTGGTGCCAAAGGTCCTCGGCATCATATCACGCACCAAGGGCGTCAGAGTGAAGGTCCGCGGTGAATTGAAGCGTCCGCCGTATGAGAAGAGCAACGCCGGCGCCGCGCTTTACGAACACGCTAAGGAGATTGCCGCCGAGCTCGGCTTCAAGCTGCTTGACGTCTTCAGCGGCGGCGGCTCGGACGGCAATTTCACCGCGCCGCATACCGCGACGCTTGACGGCCTCGGCGTCGACGGCAAGGGCGCGCATACGTATTATGAGCAACTCTACGTCTCATCGATTGAGCCTCGCGCGCGGCTGCTCTACCGCCTCTATCAGACGCTGCGATGATCTCAGCACCAGGGAAGCCGCGACCGCGACGTGCGTGCGATGGCGGCCGCTCGCACATTCGCACCGCTCGTTGCTCGAACGGCGCAAAGAGCCATAAACTGCCTTCCCCATCAGGCCGACCTGATCGACAATTATCGTCGGATCCCACACTTGGCACTGCCGAGTCAGCGGCGGACAGGTACGACTGAACCATTCAATGACGACGCTGCGGACGTCAGGCACAAAATCGACTCCGATGGCGGCGAAGCACAGGCGTTTCCGACAACGGGCTCAGCTGCTGTGAATCTAATCTCAATGGGGTGACGACCTTTCTGACGCACGAAGCGCAGAATGCTGTCAACCCCACGTCGCTCGGCGGCGCTTTTCCGGCGAACCTGCGAGCTGTTGCCATGTTCATACCGGGTGCCAAGAGGGCTTGAATCGGACGTAACGTTAAGTTGTACGATCCTGAGATTGGCGCGAATCTTCGTGTGCCGTCGGGATTGTGAAGGATTACGAATGTCTCACCTGATCGGAACCGAGCCGCAATGGTTGGTCGCGATCCTCATCCCCGGCGGCGGGTCGGTCGAAATGGCTATGCAGCGCGTCATGATCGTGGCGCTACGGCGCGCAGGTAGTTGTGAATGGCCCGGCATTCCAGGACCGATGCTACGCGGTGGTCCTAAGCCGGGTCACCAGAGAGCCAATGATGTCAGAAAAGATCGACGTCGATTCCGATCCCAAGCCTTTGCAGGGCGCCGCCGCTTCGCGAATTTGAAACCGAACCCTTCGTCTGCTGGGATCCCCTACCGGAATCAGGCCGGCGAAGCAGCATTTCGCTCTGTTCACACCGCTTTCCAGGTGCTGGCAGGGGCCTTCTCATCGCGCAAGTGTGCGACAAACCGTGCGACCGCGGGGGTTTTCAAAAGGCTTGAGCTGCAAGTGTCGCCCGGCGTGACCCCCGCGACATCGGAAGAGATGGCTTGGCACTGCGGAGCAGCAAGTTGAAAGAGCCCGATGGTGTCCAGAAGGTCCTGTTAATCGACCACATTGAAGGCCAATGCCGGGCCATTGTCGGCTTCAAAGATGGAGATGCCAGAGCGGCGTATATGTGCGGCGAGCCTGTATATCAAAAACCAGGCAAGAGACAGTCGTCGTGGTGCGCCTATCACCACGCGCAGATGCACGCGACCGAGCAGAACAGAGTAAGTACTCAAGTGCCTGAACGTCCTCCAGCAATATCCATTGTTCGTTACCCATGACAACCATCAAGGACCGCGTTGTTCTGCTTAGGCCGTGTGAACAAAGCCTGTGCGAAGGACGACCGAAGCATGTGATCGAGGCGTCCCGAAGCAATTGCGCGCTTAGGCTTAACTGCATCAGTACAAACCTGTTGTGCCGAGCCGTGCCACACGGAGAATACATTGGATCTCTGCACACTGATTGAGCGCAACGCGGCGTATGCTCCCGACAAAGCCGCGATCCATTTCGAGGGACTGACTCTAAGCTACGCCGACTTCAATCAACGGATCGAGCGGGTTTCACGCGCACTCAAGAACCAGCTTGGCGTCGAGAGAGGAGACCGGATCGCGATCCTCAGCCTCAACCGGCCTGATTATCTGGCGCTGCTCTATGCCTGCGCGCGGCTCGGCGCAATCCTCGTACCATTGAATTGGCGCCTTGCAGCCGCCGAGCAGCTTTTTATCTTGTCCGACTCTGGGGCAAAGGTGCTCGTGCTTGAGCAGCCCTTCGACGCAGTCTTGCCCCTTCTGGCGGGGCACCTGCCCGATGCCTCCCTCGTGGGGTTGGACTTTGCGCCTCTGGGCGGAAGCAAGTTGGACGATCTGTTAGACGAAGACGGTGGTGACGAGCGCAATCCACGTGCGGACCTGACCTGCCCGCTTCTGATCGTCTATACGTCGGGTACCACAGGGCGACCGAAAGGCGCGGTGTTGCGTCAGGAAGCGTTGCTGTGGAACGGCGTCATGAGTCAACACATGCATGACCTCACCTCGGCCGATCATGCTCTGACTGTTCTGCCGCTCTTCCACGTCGGCGGTCTGAACATCCAGACGACTCCGAGTTTGCACCACGGCGCCACGGTAACTATCCAAAGCCGCTTTACGCCGGAGGCAACGTTTGATTCGTTTGAGCGTGATCGGCCCACGCTGGCAGCCTTGGTCCCTGCCATGATGCAAGCCATGACCAACCATCCGCGATGGGAAAGCACGGACCTATCCGCGCTCAAAGCAATCTGTACCGGATCGACGATGGTGCCGCAGCGCCTTGTCGAGCGCTTTGTCATGCGCGGAGTGCCAGTCTTGCAGGTTTACGGTTCGACGGAGACCTGCCCCATCGCTGTCTATACGAAGCTCGGCGGAGATCTCGTTCCTGAGGGGTCAAGCGGCCTGCCCGGTCTTTGTTGCGAAGCGGCGATCATCGATGGTTCCGGCAGCAAGTTGCCGCCCGGTACACCAGGCGAGATCGCAATACGTGGGCCCAACGTCTTCTACGAATATTGGGGAAATCAACGGGCTACGCGAGAGGCTTTGAGTAATGGCTGGTATCGCACCGGTGATATCGGCCGCCGCGACGCCGATGGATATTTTTGGGTCCACGACCGCAAGAAGAACCTGATCATTTCCGGCGGAGAGAACATCTATCCGGCCGAAGTGGAGCGTGTGCTTATGGGCCATCCGGATGTCGCGGAATGCGCCGTCGTCGGTCGCCCCGATCCGCGCTGGGAGGAAGTACCGATCGCTTATGTGATCAGGCGACCGGGGGCCCAGATCGAAGCGGAAGCGTTGATGGCGCATGTGCAATCACAGCTCACCCGTTTTAAGGTGCCGCGCGAAATCATTTTCACGCAAGAACTACCGAAAACGGCGTTGGGCAAGGTCCAGCATTTTGTGCTGAAGGAAGCCGGCACGCGATCAGACCCAAAAGGAGACAGCAATTGAGGATGGCCGATTGGCTGGCCGTACTTTCCCGCTACACCGCGGGTGTTATCGAGACGGCGCACAATCAGCTTCCGGTCGGGGACTGTACACGCTGCGCCGCAGCGAGGTCATCATTGCTGGCATGGCGGTCTCTGTCTGATCGCGCCAAGTGCCCGGGAGGTCGTTATTGCCTCGGATCCTAATCATGAATTCCGGCACGCCTCAAATGTCGGGCGGCGATCTAACAGCCGCTCAACTTTCCCTTGCCGCCAACTCGGCTTGCCGCTCAGCTTGGTTTGCGCAGGAGGGTGACCTCATAGTCTCTCCGGTGGCCATCCCGACAGATCTGCTATCTTTCATTGGCACCACGCTTGATTTTGATGCCTCGAGCCTCTTGCTGCTTGTGCCTGAAGGTACCCGCGAGGCGCGGGTCCTTAATGATTGCACGCTGCTGTCCAATACTGTTGTTGAACGAATCAACAGCCATATTCACCTGAAATCATCCTGGAGAATACATCCCTGCTACTCTAGTGAAGGAGTCGCGCGCCTGGCGGCTCTGCTGGGCATCCCGCAAAGCGGGGACGACTTCGCCCTGCAGCGAGGGCCTGATCTATTGAACCGCAAGAGCCACTTCCGTCAATTGGCGACAAGTGTCGGACTTCCTTTGCCCAATGGATGCGTAACCACGGACCCAAACGAACTATTCAGGGCAGTCACCTCGCTAAGGTCTGAGACCGGCAGCGTGATTGTCAAGTTGGACAATGGAGCGGGCGGGGTCGGGAATGTCGTCCTGACCAGCAACGAGAGCGGTCCACTGCCTGGGGCAAGAGATACCAGGCAGATTCCTTGGCCGTCGTTTGATCCTGAAGCACTTTGGTCTGAGATGACAACAGCATCGTGCGAGACGTTGGTCGTGGAATCGTACCACGTGGCTCGATCTTTGTTCTATCTCGAGTATGAGATCGGGCAGGATGGTTCAATCGTTTTCATCAACAGTGGAAACATACGTCTGCGTCGAAGCAACGATCGATTTGAACGGGCTCTCATCTGGACAGGACTTGAGCTTCCAAGCGACCTGAGGAATGAGCAATGGTTGACCGCCCAGGCGCACGCCTACCAATTTGTGCAGCTTGCGCGAACCCTTGGGTATCGTGGAATGATTAACATTGACGCTATTTTCGCGAGCGACGGGCGGCTGCTGTTTAATGAAGCGAACGGCCGATGGGGCGGAAGCTCGGTGTTGCACAGCATCGCTGTCCGCTTGCTGGGCTACGACTATTCCAGTTGCTACGTTATCTTATCCGTGAGAAACGTCCGATCAAGTTCTCTCCAAGCCGCGCATGATCGTTTCGTCGAGGACGGATTTCTGTTCGACGGCACACGCAAGGAAGGCGTGATCCCGCTTGCCGCTGATCAAGAGGCTGGCACGGTGGAGTGCCTCGTGATTGCGCGCGATAGGTCCGCAGCCCGCAATCTGCAGCACCGCCTATTGACAATGGTTTGATTGAGATCGCAGCGACCATATCTTAACTCCCTCCATTCATTCGAATTCCCCCTGCTTTTGAACGTGTGGTTGAAACCGGTACTTGGGACGTGACGTGAAGGTGTGCTTCGTCTCACTCGAGGCCGATACCCACCGTGAACGAGTATGCGCTACGAGGAGATACAAAGGCCTCTGTCCGAGGTGAGCGGCGTCTGTCGGCAGCTTACTCTCCAAAGCTAAATCGGGGGATCGGCAGATCCTCAAGGCGGAGTGGGCAGGTTCCCGCTCGACCAATATCGCAGCGCCATTCCGATTCGGTGCAAAAGGAGAGCCCGATGGCAGTGGCTCAGTGCGCGGACTATAGGCATTCATCGTGAAAGGTGCCGACCTCCTCTCTTCCGAGCAGCTTTCGCTGACGACGTGTCACCGAGCCTGACCGAGCAGCCCATATCGCACAGCCACGAAATCACCACAGGATATCTTCTGCCAGGACCGCTGCAAGGACCGCGCCACCGATCACCTCCCGAGAGTTCATCCGTTCCTCAACTCATTCGGAAGCCATTTCAGCTAACTCACCTCATGGGCTACCGGTAGAGCCTTCGATGATCCGGCGGTTCGCACCGCTGCGTCTTGAACAGAAGTACACCAGCGATCGTCGCTCTCCAGCGCGTACAGGCTTCACCTCATGCCGGACCTTACATGTGGTGACAAGCACGGCCCCAAATGGCGGTCGGAATACCTGCTGTTCGTAAGCGCTGGGATATACCACAAACTCACCTCCCTCGAACTCTCTCGCAAGCTGCACAATCACGGAGTACTCGAAATCAGGGTCGCTCTCAGCATCCAAATGGATGCCAACAAAGGAGCCAGGAGGCATACGATGCATTTGGCACCGGCGAATCACGTAATCTGACGATGCTCCCAAGATCTTTCTCAGCGCGAAGCTGCGGTCCTTCTTTTCCAGCAGTTCGATGATTTGCCTTGGAGCTGTACCATTCGCATTGCCAGGAGGGCGGCCGGGCGGATCCACCCTTACGCGTTTCACGAAGACATTGTGCGAGTCGCCGGCATCTCCCACCCGTACCTGTTCCTCGGGAATCTCAGTCTGCAGCTGGTCGATCCTCGCCAGGTCATCCTGGGTGAACAACGTCTGCGGGCCGATCACGACCGTACCCTTCACCAACAACTCTATGCGGTACTTCGTGAGAGCCTCTTCTGAAAGCAGACCGGATCTATCATTTACCGCGCGCGCCATTCGGGTTTCACTCCAAGGTTTGATCTTCAAGGGACGCCTTCATATCCTCGTGCATCGAGCGGAACGCTTGCTCCCAATGCTCGCCATCGAAATCATCTATTCTTATGCTGTCGATAGTTCTTCTATCCAAGCATCCAACATTCACGCTGAAACCGGAGGGGTTCGATCGCGGCCTATAGAATGGCTTTACGCCGCAATTCCGGCAAAACGTGTGTCGAGCGATGTTCTTGTTGAACTGGTATGAGGTAATGCATTGTTCGCCGGACTCAATGCTGAGCTTGTCAACTGGCACGAGCAAGTGCAGAAACCCCGACATTCGGCATATCGAGCAATTGCATCGAACTGCTGACAGCTGTCGCGGCGCTCGGACGCTGAACTTGACAGCACCGCAATGACAACGGCCCTGGTGTTCGATCTCCGCTCGACCATCTCCCTCAAGTGGGACAATTCGGAGCAGATCGCGGCACCACTGCAAGCTTAGCCGATAGGCTCGATCGAATTCATCGAAAAAGCGACCATTGCTGCTAGCCGGTACAAGTTCGCGAATGAGACGGGTTGTCATTTCTCCGTGATATTTCTCCGCGGGATCTTCTCCGCCGACATGACTGCGGAAGTACACAAGATCGTCCAAACGCACATCAAAGGCCTTGACCAGAGTAGTCCACAGCGACCGAATCATTTCCGCAGCATGCAGCTCGAAAGCGACCATGTAGGCGCAACGCACTACGGGGTCTTTCGATGACAATCCGGCAAAGAGAGAATGCAGGTACCGTTTCGTTGTGGCGCTGTAGTTAGGCTGTATTGCTCTGCCGAGCAGTCGCGATACATCCTGTCTAAGCAGATTTGAGTGGAAGTTTTCAGTGGCCAGAATATCGGGCAGCGCCGCCTTGCCGCCTTGGAGAACTCGGCCATAACCACCCGTCTCATCCCAACAGATGAAATTTCCGACCACGCTGGTCAGTTCAATATCTCTCGGAAGGTCGCGATTGTGATGCATTGCATCGAATATGAGGTCCTTTTGCGACCCCGCCTGCAGGTACGGGAACGCTTGTGACATTGCCAAGTATTCAGGCAGCAGGTTGGCAAGTTGGTCTTCAGTCAACTCCGCAGCGAGCGGATGCGGGCCGAACAGAGCTCGCGCCTGCTCGGTCAAATACTCGCAGAACATCTGCGAAGGCTGATCCAGTGTAAATTGAGACGCTTGAGAAGACCTCATTTGATTCCTGACTATGAGGAGAGAACGATCCTTGACGGGGCCACTTCGTGCCCGGGCCCACTATTGGCAGTAGCGAGATCGATGGTTCGCTGGGTCGACCCGGTCTATGGTCGCGTTCACCATTTTATCGTCGCCACGGCTCTTCAGATCACGTATCACGGGCCAGTGCTGCAAGATCGGTTTCGAGCTTTGGTTGATGCTTGAAGATGGCGTCAATCAACGCCTGCGCTGGTTGCTCGGTGGCCTCAACCAGCGCTGCTTTCTCGGCCCGCGCAGACGGAGCGAACACGCGCTTGACGACCGTCGGCGAGCCCCTAAGACCGCATTTTGAGACGTCCTCGACACCGGCATCGTGCGCGTTCCATTTCACGATTGGCGCGCGCGCGGCACGCAAGGCATCCGCCATCGCGCCGCGCCGAATCTGGTTTGTTGCCTCCAGCATGGTGATGAGACAGGGCAGCCTCGTGTGCAGCACCTGGACGCCACCTTCGGAGCGTCGCTCCGCTTCGATTGTCCGGGCGGTGAGATCCAGGGATCTGACCTTGGCGACGTAGGTAAGCTGCAGCACGCCGAGCCGTTTTGCGATGCCGGGTCCAACCTGCGCGGTATCGCCGTCGATGGTCTGCTTGCCGGTAAAGATGAGGTTTGGCGGGCCATACTCCTTACCAATTTTTCCGATCGCTGTTGCCAGTGCATAGGTTGTGGCCAGGGTATCGGAGCCCGCAAAGCAGCGATCGGTGAGCAGTACGGCGCGATCAGCGCCGAAGGTCAGCGCTTTTCGCAATGAGTCTTCCGCCGATGGCGGCCCCATCGTAAGCGCGGTTATTTCGCCGCCGAACCGATCCCGCAGCCCGAGCGCGGCCTCAAGCGCGAAGAGGTCATATGGGTTGATGATGGTCGGCACGCCCTGACGCATGATCGTATTGGTCACGGGGTGCACGCGGATCTGCGTAGAGTCGGGAACCTGTTTGATGCAGACGACATTGTGCACGGAGTTGCTCCAAAAGTTGCGATGGCCGCAAAGAGGACAGCAAGTGTTGTACCATCGCACCCGATTCGAAATCGCCTAGCCACAACAGAGACTTAGACGAGACTGATGCGCCCCTCTGGCTTGGTATTCCTGACGAACGAATACCGACACGCGTAGGAGCTACGACAGCCACGCGCACTGAGTGATGCCAAGATAGCTGGCGACAAATGACCGTCGTTAATCACAAGCGGGCAACGTACCGGTTGATGGTGAACAAAGCGCAGTCGGAATCACCACGGAATCGTCTGGCCTCGTAAGCGAAATAGCCGCCGTGTTTGGCGGCACGTTGAAGCGGGCCAGGCGGACACAATTGAGACAGGATCGAGGCTGCGTTAACGCGCTCGCGCTCGAACTCCCTTAGCAAACGTGTTCAAGGATTCCGTAAAAACGCCAAAGGCGACGTTAACGCTCGGCTGTTCAACGGTGGCGCAGTCTCGTTTCGACGCTGCCAGCGCTTGGTGCGCTTCGAGAATTGCCGCGGGCCACTTCGAACTTGATCGGCGGATGCGCTTGACACCTCGCTTGACTTCGGCCAACTGACCATTCCCCAGGGCTCTTGAACGAATAGGCGCCTGGGTGATGCTCTGCATTTCGCGACGAGCAACTCCATCTCTCGACGAACCACGCGAACTCGCGTTGCGACAGCGGCGCTCGCAAGCGGACAGGGTCCTTTCGCTCATGGCCAAGCTGTCGCCGAGGCGAACCATCCCCTTCAGATTTGGACGGGATTGGACGCCCCGAACGACGAAGATTGTCCTGCTAGCCATTTTCGTCAACTGTGATGGTCGCAGCTCCAGCCGCTGTGGTCCTTGCGTTCAGAACCGCTTGATCTCGATTCCGTATTTCCTCAGCGCGTAGCCAATCTGGCGCGGCGTTAGTCCGAGCACGCGCGCTGCCTTTGCCTGCACCCAACCAGATTTTTCCATGGCCGCAATGACCCGCTCGCGATCGGCCACCTTCGCGCCACTTACGAGGACTGTGCCGGGAGGCGCCAGCGAGGCCACGTCGCCGACGACGGGCGAGACCGGCGCGGCCGCTCCAGATAGTGGGATAATGGATTTCGCAGGCACCGGCACAGGCGCTGCCGGTCGGACTGTCATCTCGTCCGAGGTACTTTTCCACAGCATCGCGGAAAGGCACTGGCCGTGGCAGCATGCAAAGTCATTTCTCACGATCGACGGTCCGGCGCACATGGTCGCTGTGCGCTCGATGCAGTTTTCGAGTTCGCGGACATTGCCTGGAAAGCCGCAGTTCATCAGCACATCGATCGCGCTCGCCTCTAAGGTCAGCGTACGGCCGTTCTCGCTGTTGAAATTCCTGAGGAACTCGCCGGCCAGCAGCGGAATATCACTGCGCCGTTCCCGCAACGGTGGCAGCAGCAAGGGAACGACGCTGATGCGATAGTACAGGTCTGCGCGAAACTCATTCCTTGCCACAGCCTCTTCAAGGTTCCTGTTGGTCGCAGCTATGACACGAACATCGACTTTAATGGTCTGGTTGCTGCCGACGCGCTCGAACTCCTGCTCTTGCAGGACTCGCAGCAACTTCGCTTGGAACGGGGCCGAAATCTCGCCGATCTCGTCAAGAAATAGCGTCCCTTTGTCAGCAAGCTCGAAGCGTCCTTTGCGCGAGCTAAACGCGCCGGTAAAGGCTCCCTTCTCGTGACCAAATAATTCGGACTCCAGGACTGTCTCAGGGAGCGCCGCGCAATTCAGCTTAATGAAAGGCCGCTTGGCGCGGGACGATGATTCGTGAATGGCCTTGGCTACGAGTTCCTTTCCGGTACCCGATTCGCCGCGCAACAGAACCGTGCTGTTCGATTTGGCTACGATCGCGATCTTCTCGAGCAGCCCGCGCACCGCCGGGCTGTCGCCAATGATCCCATGGGCGTGGGCCTTCTTACGCTCCCGTGCAGGCCGCTTAAGCTCAAACAATTGCTTTTGTAGCCGGTTCTTCTCCCCCATCAGTCGCTCGCGGTCGCAGGCGAACAACCGATGCAGCCTCACTGTCTGTCCCACCAGGTTGGCAACCATGGCAAGCAGCCGCGCGTCATAATCGAGCCGGAGACTCGACCTGTCGTCACGGATGCGGTCGACCGTCAGCGTACCCACGACTTTCGGATCAATGCGAATCGGAACCCCGATGAACGACACCGGCACACTATCGGAGGCGCCGAGCACTTCCAGGTCCGCCGCGCCGAATGTCGGCTCGGCTGCCACGTTCTCGGCGACAAGAGGCCTCTCCGTCGCGACAATCTGGTCGATGGCCTTCCGCGGCAGGTTCATCCGGTAGCGCTCGTCGCTGCCTTCGCTCCAACCGGCGCCCACGGTAATGTCCGGCATCCCGTCATCGTCGAGCAGTGAGACGATGCCGTGTCGCATCTGCACAAACGACTGCAGAAGATCGACGACGTTGGCCAACGTGACTTCGAGCCGGCAAGGAGTTGTAAGTATCTTCGATATTTCGAAGATACCGGTCAGAGCGCTCTCGCGCAACGGCTCGACCAAGAGCTCGCGCTCCGTCTCCGGAAGTAAGGTCGGTCTTTCGCGTGCGGAAGCGATATGCAGCATGGGGCGGTCTCCGTTGTTTTGATCATCCTCCCTGGCACCTTGTTCGGATTTTCGAGCTTCGTTTTGCATGTCATTCTCGATCTAGCGCCACGTATTGACGAGATGACATGGAGGGGTAACACCTTTTCATGGCACGACGATAAACTTACAGTGCACTTGATTTTTTCTTTTCGCAATGAATGCGCGACGTTAGCGTAGAACGCAAAGTCCATCGCCGTAGCTCAAGTGAGCTAGCTGCATTGCTAGGCCGCCTCGTTTCACAGATGCTGCCCACCATTGATCGGCACCTCGGCCCCCGTGACGTAGCTTGCGGCATCCGAGCATAAGAAAAAGATGACCTTAGCCACCTCATCGGGCGTTCCCACTCTGCGCAGCGGGATGTTTGGCACGAGCCGCGCTTCTGTCTCGGGCGACAACATGTCCGTTTTGATTTCACCGGGCGCGATCGCATTCACGCGAATGCCATGCGGCGCATAGTCGTGGGCCATTTCCCGTGTGAGACTTGCAAGCGCAGCTTTCGACGTCGCATAGGCGCTGCCGGCAAACGGGTGCACCCGCGACCCCGCAATCGAAGTCACGTTGACAATCGATCCTGACGCGGCCCTTAGCTCGTCAAATAGACCCTGCGCCAGCAGGATCGGGGCCACCAGATTCAGATGGAACACCCTCATCCAGGTTTCGGTCGACGTTGTCAGCGACGTCAGCCGGTCACCATCGGGCGTCTTCGGTGAGATGCCGGCATTGTTCACTAGCGCGTGCAAAGGTGCGCCTGCCAAGCGTCTCCTGACCTCGGTGATCACGCGCGGCAGCATTCGATGATTGCTGAGGTCAACCTGGACATGATCCTCGGTCACGAACTCCCACGGGCATCGCTCGCCCTCGAACGGTTGGCGCGCGCAAGAAATGATGCGCCAGCCTGCCTCCGAAAACAGTTTGGCAGTGGCGCGACCAATTCCGCGCGATGCCCCGGTCAGCAACATCGCCTTTTGTTCTCCCCGATGGACGCGGACTTTATCGTCGTGCGAGGGACAACCCAAGTGTGTCGCCGACAGCGGACCTCCATCCAGATTGTCATTTGGCCGATCGAGACCCACGCCCGCCTCCTCTTCTCTAGCGCCGCTGGCGAAGCCGTAGCAGGATTTGGGCCATTGCGATGCACGCAAACGGGCGCTGGTTTCGCGTCCTAATGTCGCGCACGCGGAACGCTTGGCGGGTTCGAGACACCGCGTGTTTGCTTTGCGACAGCGACGGTGCAGCACCTACAAAATCCCCAGAGCAAGCTCGCCCCACTGCTAAGACCACACTACATGCACTCTCCTCGTGATCGCGCAACCATAAGGAGAGAGCGGATGGACGGCGCCTCTCATCGGAGCACCGATAGGGCAGGACAGCGCCCAGCAGCCGCGCCAACTTGTGATCGAAACTTGACGTTATACGTTTCCACGTTAGGTTTACCCACAACTGGCGCCGACTTCATGGCGCCCTGTGCTGTTGTGTCTGGCTCTGGCACATCGCCGCGCGGATTGATTTCGCGACCCACGAGCTGGCAAACACTGAATGTCTAGCCCCACGTAGTCGATCCCGAATGCGCCAGTCCGCGTGAGCGAGTGTCCCAGGGGGGGCGACGGAACTCGCCGGCTCAACGGAGACCCTTTCGATGACTTCATCCGCGATCGCCCACCGAGAAGGTCCCGCTTGCGGGTCCGCACGAGGCGAAGACGAAGATATGTTCCACCGCTCAGCACGCGGCAGCGCGTTAGGCCCCCTCTTGTCGAGGTCGAGCCTCAGCAGAAGGCGTTCCGGCCGCAGCATCTTTCCCTTCTCCAGTGAAAGGAGGCGTCGGAGCGTCAGTTCGGGCAACAACTTGCCGCGCGGAAACATAGTGACAGTACTGCTGGATGCAAAGAGCGGCCATCAGACCGATGAAACGGGTTACGACTTCATAAAGCCAAGAGCTCTTGCGAGGTCTCCTCGATCAGGATCAATCGGCTCGGATCGTTCAAATCGAATTCGATAACGCGTGGCGCAAAGAGGCGCGCATAACGCGTGAAGGCGCTCGTCGGCGGGAAACGGATCACTGTGTTGCACCGCGCAAGGAGATACATCTCAATGAGGGCGGAAAAGCCCCCATCGGCTCCGAGCGCGGCACCGTGCAACGGCCCGGCCTCAGGCGCCTGGAAACGTTTTGGAATCGTGAAAACCTCGGGAAACATCGTCGAAACCTTCTCAAGGACGAGCGCGCTGTCCGTGCACAGGAAGGGCCTCACAGGTTTTGCGTGCAGCAACGCCCTGGCCTTATCGATGGCACTATAGACCTGTCGCAAGGCGCGCTCCGGATCGGCCCAGTAAGGAGCATGCCCCATAATATCCTCGCCGTTGCCGTGCCGAACATGAATGCCGATCATGCTGTACGGCTCAAAGCGCTCGCGGTAGATGGCATCAATCCGAGCCTGAATTTCAGATCGCAGCTTAATGCTCCGAAAGATCTCTCGTTCAGCATCCTGATCGCAGCGCCACATCAAGCACGCGTCGCACACAACGGTGCTAGCGTCACTGTCTTGCTGGCTTTCAAACAGTTGGTCGAGTTCGTCGCGCTCCCGGAAAATCTGCTCGTCCGACCGATAGACGCAGTCTATGGACGGCTTGTTCCACCATGCCGGGAAGTATGGTCCCGGAAATGAGCGCTGGTTGATCTGGTCGTCGCAGATCACCCGCACGCCAGCAATGTCTTGAATTGGTTCGAAGAAGACCGGAAAGGCATTGGTGAATGGCTGATCGAGATAACAGGACCCCCGCCAATCGATGGCAAGCGTCCGTCCGGTCCGCTGTGCAAAACGCCAGGCTGCAGCGAGCGACCATAGGCAGTCGCCGAACCCCGTACGTCGCCGGGAAACAACGAACCGATCATTCCTCGAACTGCTAAGTATCTGCATTGCCTCGTTCCGGGCTCCTTGTTGGACATGAGACGTCATTGGAGACGCCCCACGTATGATTTCGTCCGACGTCATGGTCGGCCTTCGCGGTGCCGGCAAGCTGCGTCGATAGAACTTCATAGCAGCGATATCCCTGTTGTGGCGGGTTCGCTCAACGCTTTCGACCTCTTCTATTCAACGGTGTCGCCTCGACATAACCGATTTCAGCCGGATGCCGATTGCAACCGAACCCGCTGGCCTGCCTCTTCTCCAGATGAACGCGTAGACATAGCCATGCTCATGAGTTCCGGTTGGGCTTCGCCTTGCGTTTCATTGCAGTCGCAAACAGCGCGTGGCGGATGCAGCCGGACGCGGCGTTGCTCCCACACGAGTCGCAGTTCCTTCACGAGGTCTTCACGCTTGGCCTCGTCCGATTCGGTTGTGTCGAGAAGCCAGCCGAGCGACGCCTCACCTTCGATCCGCATCAGTAGCTCGAAAAGCTCATGTGAGACACGCATGCTGTCGTGGTCCGAACGTCCCGTGCGGATTTCGCAGACCGTTTCCTGACGATTTCCCGCCGTGTGGGAGCGAACGCGATGAAGCGATGCGTAGGGCGGCAATGAAACGCTCAGTGCGGTCCAATCCCGCCGTGTTGGTGCCCGCTTCTTGACGAGGAAGGGCCCAACAACAAGTCCGTCCAGGTCAGTCGTCAAGAACGTGGCGATCGCGTCTGAAACGGAATCCACGATCGGCTCGGCATTGTTGTTAAAGGACGTATTTAGAAGAACCGGGATGCCGGTTCGCTTCTTGAACGCATTAATCACATCCCAATAGGCGGGGTTTGTCTCGCGCGATACTGTTTGCAGCCGGGCGGTACCATCAATGTGCGTGATCGCACCGAGCACGCTACGCTGTGCTTCACGCACACGAACCACGAAGTTCATGAAGGGAAACTCCCGCTTGCCGTCCGGGAGCTCAAAGAACTCGCTCGCGTCCTCCTCCAGCACCGATGGTGCAAACGGACGATAGCCCTCGCGCTTTTTGACCATCGCGTTGATCCGGCCCTTGTTTTCGGCCGGCCGAGGGTCCGCAAGAATGCTGCGGTTGCCAAGCGCACGCGGCCCGAACTCAGAGCGGCCCTGAACCCAGCCGATCACAGCGCCATTTGCCATCCAGTCGGCCGCACCGCCTGCTATGTCATCACTTCGTTGAATATCGAGATGGCCGGACCATGCATTGAGCTCCTGTTCTATGGCTCGCTCGTTCCCGAGACCGGGCCCCCAATAGACGTCCCGCAGTCGCTCGCGCGGCACCGGCTTGCCCAACTCGTTAGACATCATTAGTGCGGCGCCCAGTGCGCAACCAGCGTCGTGCGCCGCGGGTTGGACGAAGATGTCGTCGAAAAGTCCGGAATAGAGCAGTTTACCGTTCACGGTGCAGTTGTGCGCTACCCCTCCAGCCAGGCACAAACGCGTCATGCCGGTCGCTTCGCGATGGTGCCGCAGGACGTGAAACACGATCCGCTCCAACGCCTCCTGGAGCGAAGCGCTGACATCCTGATGCTGCTGCGTGAATGGCATTCCCTTTCGCCGGATCTCGATGCTGTGGAGCAGGGCCGGACCGATTCGATCCAGGTGGACGCGATAGCCACCATTGTCCAACAACTCGTAGAACTGCGCGAAGAGCTCGCGATAACGAGCAGGGTCACCGTAGGGGGCAAGTCCCATGACTTTGTACTCATCGAACAGCCCGTAGCCGAGATATCGAATCGTCTCGAGATAGAACAGCCCCAGAGAGTTATGTTCTGGGAAGCTGGCGAGGTGCCTAATGTCGGTGCCAGACCCCACAGCCAAGAGGCCTGAGAGAAAGTCGCCACCTCCGTCGACCGCAAAAACGAGACTTTGCTCGAATCCAGACATGGCAAACGCGCTCACTGCATGGGCTTCGTGGTGATTTACGAAGGAAACCCGCGACGCGTCGACCTCGGCACCGAACTCCCGTGCCAGCAGCTCCCGCAGCACCAGTTTGGCGTCCAACGGAATGGGCTGGGAAACACACAGGCGCTCGAGCATAGTATTGCAGTAAGCTTCAGTCGCGTAGAACGCGATACGGTCGATCTCGCCAAGCTCGACTCCTGCAGCAGAAAGGCAGTATCGGATCGCGTTATTGGGGAACTTATTGGAGTGCTTGACCCGATTGAGGCGTTCCTCTTCGACGGCAGCGATAACGCGGCCATCCCGCACAAGAACTGCAGCGCCGTCGTGCAGAAATGTACTCGGTAACTCTGGCGAGCTCTCATAGACTCTGTCTAGACCGCCACTCACTCCTAGGCACAACATCACCTTCTCCATCTAAATCATGACAGGAATGTCAACTGCCGTTCCACCTACGTAGTCTGGACTGTTGCACTACGCCGGCTGCGCGGGACCGGACAGCACAACCAGGACTCTCGCCGAATCCGTCCCGACGCGTAGCGATCGGCGAGCAGCAATCGAGAGGCTAGTGCTCGCACCGATCAACCGATCAGCCGGCTAACCAGCTTGATCGCGACCTTTTGAACCCATGCAGCTACTGCTGTGGTGGGTCGGATCGTCTCGCGCCACCGCTCCGTGAAAGCGTCGTGCGACCGCATCGATTGAAGTTTCTCCGTTTTCAAAAGATTTCATGTCAACGCAGCAAGCGGCGCCGAAACAGTGCCGTCGATACGAAGAAGGGCAATATCGCGTACATGCAAAGCGCACCGACATGCAGGGCAGCGCCGCCGGCTGTGCGCTCAAGCATCACCGGGCGAATAAGGTCGACCGAATGTGCGAGCGGCAGCCAACCGGCGAAGTGCTGAAATGAGCCGGGCAGTTGGCTCATCGGAAACACCGCACCACACAGAAACACCATAGGGGTCATGACAAGCGTCTGGTAAAACACGAAGTAATCGTAACTTGGCGCAAGAGATATGACGACCATCGCCAGGCTGGCGAAGACAAGGCCGGTAAGGGCGACTGTCGGCACCGCATAGACAATGGACGGCCAGGATGCATAACCCAGCGTGGCAGCAACAATCCCAATCGCAGTTCCAGCTAGAACGGACTTACTGGCCGCCCACACCAATTCACCTAGAACGATATCGCCAAGCGTGAGCTGTGTGGACAGAATAGCTTCCCAGGTGCGCGTGGAATCCATGCGCGCAAAGGCTGCATACAAGGTTTCAAAGGTCGCAGCAGTCATGGCGCTGGTCGCGACCATGCCCGCCGCCAGAAACGCGATGTAAGAAGTTCCCTCGACGCGCCCCACGATCAGCCCGAGGCCAAAGCCAAGGCCAAATAGATTGGTCATGGGATCCGCGAGGTTGCCGAGAACCGATGCAAGTGCGACTTTCCTCCATGCTAGGAAGTTTCGACGCCACACCGCGATCCAGTTGTACGCGTTAGCGGGCATCACCGCCGCGTAACCTTCACCCATCGCTCACTTCTCCGTCTCGCGCCCCGATCAGCCGCAAAAACACGTCTTCGAGATTTGCCGGACGCTGCAGAATACGAAGGCCCGCTCGCCCGCGCAGTTGCACGCGTATCTGCTCCGGATATGGCGCGTAACAGAAGAGTGTCTCTCCACTCGTTTCGATGTGCCGCGCATGAGGCCTGATCAGCTCACGGAGCACCTGAGGATCACCGCCATAGATCTCGATCACGTTGCAGCCGATATGCTCGTCGATCAAGGCGTCGGGTTTGCCTTCAGCGATCTTGCGTCCATTCTCGAGAACACACAGCCGATCGCATAGGCGTTCTGCCTCTTCCATGAAGTGTGTGGCCAAGAGGATCGTCTTGCCACGGGAAAGCAGCACTCGCAGGCGTTCCCAGATCAGATGGCGTGCGTGTGGATCCAAACCGGTCGTGGGCTCGTCCATCACTAGCAGATGCGGGTCATTGATCAACGCACGCGCCAGCGTCAACCGCCGTTTCATGCCACCGGACAGCTCGGCGACGCGCATGTCCGCCTTGCCTTCGAGGCGCGCGAACTCAAGCAACGACGGCACGACTGCCCCGATCTTGTGAGCGCTCATGCCGAAGTAGCGGCCGAACACCAGCAGGTTCTCTCGTACCGTGAACTCGAGCTCAAGGTTATCGAACTGCGGCACCACGCCGATGCGCACACGTGCTACACGAGCGCGTGCAGGCACAGGTTCATCAAGGACTGTAATCTTGCCTGCGTCCGGCGAGATCAAGCCAAGGAGCATACGCGCAATCGTGCTCTTGCCAGCTCCATTGGGCCCGAGCAGGCCGAAGCATTCTCCGCGCGCAACCGAGAACGACAGCTCATTGACGATGATCTTGTCGCCAAAGGCCTTTCTTACGCCGGCAAGGTCGATTGCTGCGGTGGACATGCTCATCCTAGGCAGGCAGAAGTCGCTCAGCCGACGTTGGCCTGCGTACGACCGTTTTGGTCCAGAGCAAGCCGTCGCACCAGACATGTTCGACGCGTCCCCATTGGCAGGCTGCGGCTGCATCCGGGAAGAACCCACGTCCGTGGAGGTTGGCACTCGTATTACAGAGCAGCGGAATGCCCGTGAGTTGCTCAAATTCGACGAGGAGCTCGGCGATCTTGTGCGGAGAGTTGCGAGAGATTGTCTGCAATCGCGCAGAACCGTCCAGATGGACGACAGCGGGGACCTTGTCGCGCCATTCCGCGCGGGTCTGGTGATCGAACAGCATGTAAGGATCTGGCGTACCTGGGCTGAAGATTTCTGGCGCCCGGTCCTCCAGGCAGATCGGCGCGACAGGCCGGAAGTGCTCGCGATGCTTAATGTCGTTGAGATGATCCTTCATCGCTGGCGAGGTCGCGGCGGCAAGAATGCTTCTGCCGCCCAACGCCCGCGGCCCAAGCTCGGCGCGCCCGGAAAGAAAGATTACCGGCTTGTTGCCGGCGAGAATGGCCGCCAGCTCACGCAGACTACACGGCGCGGCCTCCCATTCTGACGGAATCTGGCTGGCCTGCAGGGCCGGACCACTATAGACCGACCATTCCAGCGGCCCGAACCCATTTTTCGCTGCCATCGCACTGCAGGCAGCACCGATTGCCGAACCGCTGTCATTCGGAAATGGCGGCACCCAGACATCATCGAACAGTCCCGTCGCGCGAAGTGCGGTATTCCACTTGATGTTGAGACCGCAACCACCGGCTACGCATAGATTTCGCGCTCCCGGGAGCGACGAGTACCGCAGCAGAACCATCGCGATTTCCTTGACAAGAAGACGTTCTAGAAACACATGGAAGGACGCTAGGACGTCCTCCGCTCGCTTGGTCTTGAGGCGCAGTGCGCTTGCCTCGAAGAAGTCGTGAATGGCTGCAAGAGATAATTCCGCGTTGTTGATGTCCGCGCGGTAGCGACGAGCCTGCTCGGTGTCGGCCGCGAAGCGCTTTTCGTAGAGCTGCAGAAACACTGCCATGATGCTTTCGTCGACAGAGCCAAGCGCGACGTAAGCCATCAGCTTGCCGGCGATGCCCAAATCCCAACTGGAGCGGTTCGGCTGCCTGTAAGGTCCGAAGTGAAGGCCGGCGGCAGCATAGGCGTGACCAATCATCGGAAACAAAGATCCAATGAGCCGCGCTCCCCGAGGTTCGACATAGTAAAGACGTGGAAAGATGCAGCCGTCCCATACCAGACAAAACGCGGGTTTCCCGGCCATGGCAAAGGGGCTGGTGCTATATGCTGACGCGACGTGGCCCGTGACGTGCGGGTAACTCTTGTAGGGGAACACCTTGCCGCCGAGGATCAGGCCAAAGCCATCGACGGAATCAAGAAGACCCTCAGCATGGCGCTCGACATATGGCGCCCCTTTCAACGCAATCGGCACCGCTCCGCTGAGGACCTGAAACTGCGATTCAATCTCGCCATCCCAGCCGTCGATGACGAACTGATCAATTTCGTGCGGTTCCAGGCCATGTTCCGCCAAGGCGAGCACGACTGCTTCGAGATTGTCGATGGATTGATAGCGTGGATTGCTGCCGCGTTTCTCTTGCTCGGTGCAAAAGACAAGCCGCCCGTCCTCGACGACAGCAATTGCGCCGTCATGTGTTAACTTGATGCCGCAGATACGCATACGACCCCCTGGCCTAATGACCGACATATGATTGTTCTGACGAGCGACCCAGCTTCCGGAATCGGACGAGCAAGCAGTCTTCGTTGACCGATTCGGTGCGGCAGTGCAGACGCTCGACCTCCGATAGACTCTCGTTGAAGAGAGCAATCGCCGTCTCGGCACCAGCAGCATGACCCCAACGTTGACACGTGGCATCACGCGCGGACCCGAACACCAGAATTCCATTCGGCGCAAGCATACTCACCAGGTTGCGGATAGCCGCGTGCATGTCGGCAATATCCTTGAGATAGTAGAGAATCTCGGCAACGACGATCAGATCAAACTGCTCGGCGGTCGAGAACTGTTGGATGTCGCAGACCACCCATGTGATATGTGACCACTTCCTGGTCCGTCGTCGCGCTCGCTCAATCGCCTGCGGCATCACATCGACCACCGTGACTCGTTGGCAATGCGGCGCCAGCATTTCCGTGAATGCACCGGCTGCACACCCGACTTCGAGGGCATGCGCATAATCCCCGTTGCAACGCGACATCCGGAGCATTTGCGCGTACCGCTCCTGCTCGAACGAACTACTGTCGAGGCGCCATGGATCGTCGACAGCCAATTCGCGCTCTAATAGCTGATGATTTGTGTCCAGGGTCATGAGCCAATCAACCTATTTGTAGGCAGTCGAACGATCGCTAGCGCAAACACGCTCCGTCACCGCCAAGCTCGATGGGCGGCGCGAAACCCCCGGCTGACGAATTGTGCGAGAGATTCTCGCCGTACTTGAAGGGCTTAATCCAGCGTTCGGGTGCGGAGTGACGGCCTGGCTTTCCCCTTCGGCCACGTTGGCGACCTTGCGCGACAGCCAGTCGCTATTGCTCAACGTACAAAGCGCATAGGCTTTCAAAGGAAGTAAGAGAAAAATGTTGATCGGTGTGTGGAGCGAGAAGCCGAGAAACCGCACCTCGCGAGCACGAAAGGCTGCCACACTGCACCGGACCATCGTCATTGCTGCAATCGTCAGCCCCGTCCACCAGGGTACCGACCCGCCGATTACGAGCTGTGTGAGCGCAGCCAGCGATGAAACGGCGAGAAGCAGCGGGCCGAGATTTTGCCCGATAACGTCCAGCGTGAGATAGCCATCGAGCTCTGGCAGCAAGCTTAGCGCAAGAAATGTGTCCCGAAAGGTACTGCGTGCCCAGCGGAGTTGCTGACGCAGATATGGTCCGAGGCCGTCCGGGACGACTGTTGCCGCGATTGCATCCGGGACATACTCGGTTCGAAACCCCGCCTTGAGCATGAGGATCGTTAGATGACGGTCCTCGCCGAAATCGCTCGGCTTTCCACGAAAGAATTGCGCTTCGTATTGATCAAGCAGCAATGCGAGAGCAGAGCGACGATACATCGCGCATGGGCCGCAGCAGCACATGACTGCCCCGAACCGAGCCTGTGCCGCGCGCTCTTCGTTGCACGCCAGCCAGTATTCCATGTCGATCAGCTTGGTCAGCCAGGTTTCGCCGCGATTGCTCGCTATCAACTGTCCCATGGCCGCACCGATCTCTGGCTCTCGCATCTTCAACGCAAGCTTCGTGACCACGTCGGTGGCAAGGATCGTATCCGAGTCGACGTTGAGCACCAGGTCTCCAGCGGAGCTGCGTATTGCCGCGATCTGCGCCTTGCGCTTTCCAACATTCTTGGGTAGCAAGGTGATGCTAAACCTCGGATCGTTCGCATAGATGTTGTGTACAGACCTCAAAACGTCGCGATTCGCTGATCCGTCGTCGACCACATAGACCCGCAGTTTTCCTGCGTAGTCTTGACTTGCAATCGACTCGAGACATTTGGAGAGCGTGTTTGGGTTCTCGTTGAAGCAAGGCACGATGACGTCTACGCTCGGTAGAGCTATCTCGGATTGTGCTAGATCGTCGTCCAGCGATGAAGCATTCGCCGGCTGGGCATAAAGCGCTTGCGCGCTCTTGTAGACAGCCGAGAGCAGCGCATAAGACGTAACAGCGACAGCGCTGGTTGTAGCGAGCAGGTCCATAGGGTGCCAGTTTCATTCAGTGAAGTTGAGGAAGCGGACGGACTGCAAACCCGCGCTGTTGTAACGTCGGAATCAGATATGACAGCGCCATCACCGTCTGATCACGCAGAGTGACATCAGTGCCCAGCCTCTCCTCACCCGGAGGATATCCGTCGTGCAGCAGCACAATTGCACCCGGGCGAACGGCCGCCAGCACCGATTTCACAATCCTATCAACCCCAGGGCGCGACCAATCTCTCGGATCGACCGACCAGTGCACAGCTGCGAGACCGGCCCTCGCTGACGTAGCAAGCACCTCCTGGGTCCATATACCGTAGGGTGCTCGCATGTGCCTGGGCGAGGCCTGCGGGCATGCCAAACGAATCGCCTTGCTCGCCGTTAGCACTTCATCGCGGACCACTGCTGGTTCGCATCTGGACAGATCCGGATGCGTCATCGTGTGGTTTGCGACTTCGTGCCCCTCCGCGATCATTCGTCGAATGAGTTCAGGCTGATCGGCCACGTACGTGCCGATCACGAAGAAGGTCGCCGGCACTCGATGTTGCGTCAGCACATCAAGGACGCCTGGCGTACAAAATGGATTTGGCCCGTCATCGAAGGTCAAATAGACGCTGCGACTTCCACTGACGTCAGCGTAATCGCGACGCACCGCAGATAGGGGGGCGAGTTCTTTCACAGCTCAGGCCCGTTGCGATCGATAATCGTCCCGGCCGGCCACTCGCTTATCGGGCGTCCAAGGGGGAAGACCACCACGAGAACGTCCTCGATCCGGATCGGCGACAGATTGGAATAAACATCGCGATGCGTAGACCGGACGCGAATGCCGGACATGAGGGTTGCCAGTCCCTGCCTTCCGACTAGTCTGGTAAGATGTTTCTCAAGCGTAGGCCGAACCGTACCAAAGGCGAACGGAACCCCGAACTCCTGCAGTGCAGGATACATCACGCGCATTGAGTGGCTGATTCCAAGCCCCTCAAGATCCGGACGCACCGCATATAGTCCCAGTTCGGCCACGAGTAGATCGACCCCGCCAATCTTGATAAATCGGCGTAGCAGGCCGACATGAGCAGCGACGCCGCGCGCGTCGTAACCAATTGCGCGGACCTCTGGCCTTGCACCGGCCCAACTTCGATTGCCTTCGAATGGCCGCGCATTGGACGACCCGGTCGGCCCGTAGCTGTTGCGGAAGAAGTCGGCGAGCTCGGCATGGTCAGCGAGCCGCAGTTCGTTTTCCCAGCGAAGGCTCCACCGGACTTGAGAGCGCGCTGAAGGACCTTCCGCAGACCGAGATCCTGGAATGTTCATGGCGCGCTTCCCTGCAGCAGTGGAGTTAGGAGCGGAGATGGCCACGTGAGCAACTCGCTATTCGCCGAACCGCTCAACAATACTGATATGCGCTGACATGCGGCATCGGAGCTCGGTCACCTCACCAGCACCGCGCCTGAGCAGATCGATCGGAAAGACGCCTTCAATAGCGGCGAGATCAACGGACAGGTTGCGCTCCTCGCTCCGACCGAGGCCACGGAGATATGGCAGGACATGCCGACGGGGCGACTGGATTGCCCACGAGCTAACGGCACCACGGAGCGGTTCCACCTCGTCCAGGATCGTTATCTGCGCTGTGCAGTCTGAGGGCTGGCCATCGAAGCGTGAGACCTCATCGAAGGCGCGTCCGATTGGCACCAGATCAACTTGGGTCTTATGCATTTTCAACGCGTCCTGAATGCGATGGACAGGCGAGCCGTTTGGCCATTCGCCCGAGATATTTGGCATTCGCAATCTGCGC
Source organism: Bradyrhizobium sp. ma5 (assembly GCF_042258955.1). Lineage (NCBI taxonomy): Bacteria > Pseudomonadati > Pseudomonadota > Alphaproteobacteria > Hyphomicrobiales > Nitrobacteraceae > Bradyrhizobium > Bradyrhizobium sp. ma5. The sequence goes on along the minus strand of NZ_CP170156.1, from coordinate 2,137,567 downwards.
CTACCGCTCGATCGCGATACTAGGGCGAGGCCGAGCGCACCCTCTAGTGTCCATGGGTAAACCGCCGATATGAAAAGGGATGGAATACACATACGAAAGTTTGTCGGCGCCCGCCTGGTGTCGTATCGAGCCCTCGCCGCATCGAGAAGCAGCGATGCAGGTCGCAGGGCGCGCGGATAGCCACCCCCACTCAGCGGATTCGGCAGGTGCCCGCACGTCCAGGAGTTCTTCTCGGGGCCCGCGTTACCACCAGCAGCCATCGCGATATGCCTGATAAATTATTCCAAACTGATGTTTGCTATCCGACATTCCACAATTTGGTAAAATCGATTGTTTCGATAGAATACATCCACACCATGGATACACTCACAACATGCGGTTCAAGGGACTTGATCTAAACCTTCTCGTTGCGCTCGACGCTCTGATGACGGAACGCAACCTCACAGCGGCGGCGCGCAAAATTAACCTGAGCCAGCCTGCTATGAGCGCTGCGATCGCGCGGTTGCGCACCTATTTCCGCGATGAACTGTTTACGATGAGAGGTCGCGAGCTCGTCCCGACACCTTGCGCGGAGTCGCTCGCGGGTCCGGTTCGCGAGGCCCTGCTGCACATCCAACTCTCGATCATTTCAACGGACGGGTTCGACCCGACTCAGTCGAGCCGGCGCTTCAGGGTCATTCTCTCCGATTTCATGACAATCGTGTTTTTCCGGAGAATTGTCGATCGTATCGCACAGGAAGCTCCCGCAGTGCGCTTCGAATTGCTGCCATTTTCCGATGAGCCCGATGAACTGCTCGGCCGCGGCGAAGTCGATTTTCTCATTCTGCCGGAACTGTTCATGTCGAGCGCGCATCCGAAGGCGACGCTGTTCGATGAGAGCCTCGTATGCGTGGGATGCCGCACAAACAAGCAGCTATCACGACAGCTTACATTCGAGGAATACAGTTCGATGGGGCACGTGACGGCCAAGTTTGGACGGGCGCTGAGACCGAACCTCGAAGAATGGTTTTTGCTTGAGCACGGCCTCAAGAGACGCATCGAAGTCGTTGTGCAGGGCTTTAGCCTGATTCCGCCTATATTGTTAGACACGTGCCGTATAGGGACAATGCCGTTACGTCTCGCCAGACACTACGAAAAGCAGATGCATCTGCGGATTGTCGAGCCCCCGCTTCCCCTGCCCACCTTCACCGAGGCTGTGCAGTGGCCTGCACTCCACAATACCGATCCGGCGAGCATCTGGATGCGTCGGATATTGTTGGAGGAAGCATCCAGCATGGCATCAGCGCATCAGAAGGCCCCAACTCGCAGGCGCTGCTAAATTCGCCACAAGCCGCGCTCGGCAGGTTGCAAATATACTAGCAACCCCTTCAACGTGCTCGGGCGCTTTGGTATTTCAACGTCTCAGACGGCGATGCTGTAACAGGGCCGTGCGAACCCGGCGATGGGTCGTGACGATTCGCTGTTGGCGAGCGTCGTGATCTCACAAGTTGTGGTTTGGCGCGCCTGCACTGCAAGCAGCGGCGTCCGGCACGATCGCGGTGACGTGTTCGGCTGCAATAATGTCTGGCTTGCCGAATTAAACTGCTTGAATCCCACACTGCGTCAGGTTGTAGATTGGCCGCCGTGACTAACGCTGCGCTACGCGGACGTCGACGGGGCAAATTGGCGAACTCCACGGCTCTGGCCGGATAGGCTCCGGGGCCGCCTGCCAACAATGTTATTGTCCAGTTCGCGCTGCGAATGTCGCCGGAGCGACGAGATCGATCATCGCGGCTGCCGACGGCTTCCGGCCGCTGGTGGTCCGCCGATCGCCTTGCTCGCCAATCTAACGATGATTCCGCGAGGTTCTTTTCACGATCGCGCGGTAGGAACGGAGTCGATTCGGGCGAGCCAATGGGACTGCTTCAAGCGCAGCCGTTGTCGCTCATTGTATGCACCGCAAAACGTCTTGCGCCGGATAAGAAGATATGCGTTTCAAAGGCTTGGATCTAAATCTCCTCGTCGCGCTTGATGCTCTCATGACTGAGCGCAATCTCACCGCAGCAGCGCGCAAGATTAACCTTAGTCAGCCGGCCATGAGCGCAGCCGTTAGCCGACTGCGGTCCTATTTCCGTGATGAGCTGTTTGCGATGAGAGGCCGGGAACTTGTCCCGACCTCACGCGCCGAGGGATTGGCGGCTCCAGTTCGCGAGGCCCTAATGCAGATCCAGCTCTCCATTATCGCGCGGGAGACGTTCGACCCGGCTCAATCGAACCGGCGATTCAGGATCGGCCTTTCTGATTCTATGACAGTCGTGTTCTTCCGAGATGTCGTGGAGCGTGTCGCGCGAGAAGCGCCCGCCGTCAGCTTCGAACTGGTGGCACTCGCCGATGAGCACGACGAGCTTCTCCGGCGCGGCGAAGTCGATTTTGTCATCCTGCCGGAACTATTCATGTCCAGCGCGCACCCGCGGGTGGCCCTGTTCGAGGAGAGGCTCGTCTGCGTTGGCTGCTGCACGAACGGCCAGCTACTACGGCCGCTTACATTTGATCGATATATGTCGATGGGCCACGTTGCGGTTAAGCTTGCAGGCACGCGCAACACCGCCTTCGAGGAAACCTTTCTATTAGATTTCGGCCTCAATCGGCGCATCGACATTCTAGTGCAGAGCTTCAGCATGATCCCGCCCTTGCTGGCAGGCACAAGCCGCATAGGGACTATGCCATTGAGGCTCGTTAAGCACTTCCAAAGAGCGACGCCGCTTCGCATCGCCGACCTTCCGCAGCCTTTCCCCACCTTTACCGAAGCGGTCCAATGGCCTGTCCTTCACAACAGCGACCCGGAAAGCACCTGGATGCGAGAGATAGTGTTACAGGAGGCAGCACGTATGGTGTCCGCGCGCGAAGAGCGCTCGATCAGCTGCGCTTCGGAACAAGCGGATACTGACGGAGACCTTGCTAGATCTGTCTAGCCGTTGTCGCAAGGAGCTTGCAAGGTGCGCGAGCCTTGCATCCGGACGGATGCTCGATGCACGCAATTTGAGCTTGCCCTGCTCTAACTTATTGCTGCTAGATCAAACGTCCCGCAGTTTTGGCTGCATGGACGGGCTGTCATGGCGACTGCTCGCCGTCAACTCTCAGAATGAGCAGGCTCCCAGCGAGCGGAGCCGGATACGGCTTCGCCGCAGCCGCACCATGACGGACAGCCAGCGCGGCGCCGATCGATTTTGCAGATGACAAGAATCGCCCGTGCGCTTTCGAAGCTGAGTGTCGCGCACCTGTGTTGCCGTATCGCATCACCTTCAAGCGCATCGGACCTTCATCGCTCTGCGCCGTCGGTCTGACTTCTTCTGGCCCTATCGCGGCCACACGTCTTGACGACGTGCGCTACCCCGGCGCAATGACAAAGAAGGAGCTGAACGTTGGCGCAACACAGCGGTGTATTTGATCCGGAAGAACTATCCGTCTTGGGAAGCCTTTTCGATGGCACAGTCACGGCGTTACCGCCATCGATGCGAACTCTGGAAAATCGAACGGCGATCGCGAGGCTCATTTTGGAGCGTACAGCGGTTAGCGAGGCTCAATTGGCGCGCTTAATGAACTTGCTGGACACCATTTCGCGTCAGGGTTGATCGCCCGCCATTCTGAGGATAGTGACCTCTCTTACGCTGGAATCAGAGACGATCCAGCTAGAGCTTTGAAATAGCTTGAATCATACGTGACGTCAGGTTGTAGGCTTTGAAATTGAACAACATGAGCAAAGCTACACCACGAAGGCGTCGATGGCGCATTGGCGAACTGGCGGAGGCGACCGGAGTAACGGTACGCACGCTGCATCACTACGAACACACGGGCCTGTTAGCCGCCTCAGATCGTACGGACGGCGGCCACCGGATGTACGACCGCGAAAGCGCTCAGCGGGTTCATCAGATTCGGGCGCTACGTGAGCTTGGCTTCTCTCTTCACGAGATTCGCAAAGCTATGGAGCGCACGACTTCACTCACAGACCTGCTGCGCAAACATTTGGAGCGGATTGAACTTCAAGTTGCTCGTGCGACCCTGTTGCGAGATCGTCTGCGCAACATGACGACAGACGGTGAAGTCCAGGTAAGTGTAGATGAGCTGCCTGCCACTTTGGATGCCATGGCGCGGGTCGAGACGCGCAGTCCGACGTCCCGATGCACATGCAAGTTGGCTGCAGAGCGCGAGGAGCGGTGGCGGCGGATCCGTGATGAGCTGCGTGATTGTATGGATGGGGGTGAGCATCCTTGTGGCGAGCGGGCAACGGCTGTCGCGATTGCGGCGCGCTTGCTGATCGGCGAGGTAGCCGGAGCCGATTCACGCGTTTCGACGATCTTGAAGGTACTTGCACGGTTAAGCGCCCCCCGCAGCCTGGCTGGTTGGGATCCCTGCCTCATGCAATATCTCGATCTCGCCCTTGCCGGGTTGGAGGATCAGCCGTACTGACGCCCTCACGGCGGATGCGCACAGATTGTCGGTCGGCTTTTCTCAAGCTGGGAGTGCGATGAAGTGTCGGTTGATCTGGCCGCTCTGATGCGCGCCGGCAGCTTTATGGACTCAACCGGACAGCTCTTCCCGCCCTGGCCTCGTCGATCCGCCCTCGCTGACACATTCATCGAATGCGCCCTTCAAGGGGGCTTGAATCGCACGTAACGTCAAATTGTAGGCTCTACCATGGTCGCGGTGTGGCCAAGCCGACGCGCATGACTTGGCTTGGCAGAAGCAACCGCGTCGATCTCTGCAGGCGCGTCTGACCGCAGAGGCTAGCAGTTCACTTCAGGTGAGAATTGGGAGCTCTACAATGTTAAATGGGCGTTACGCTTCAGCCGCAAGTACAGTGCTCGTCTTCTGCGCACTCACCTCGACTGCGCGCGCGTCCGACATCCATTTTGCCGGGGTTAGCCCGATCAGCGGAAGCAGCGATGCGTCCGGCGCGCTGATGCGCAGTGGTGCGGCTGCGGCGGTCGAGACGTTGAACGGTTCAGGCTTACTTTCCGATACCGAGGTGACATCGAGCACAGCCGACGACGCCTGCGACCCGAAGCAAGCCGCGGCAGTTCCCAATAAGCTCACAACAGACCAGGTCCGGCGGAGTCGCTGGTCATTCTTGTTCCGCTTCTTCGATCCGCGGCTCCGACGTCTACGACGAAGCGGACATGATTCACGGATCACCAGGCTCGACAAATCCTCAGCTGCCAGAACGTTGCTTTAAGACCGTCTTTCGGATCTGCGGCCACGACGACCAACAGGGTGTTGTTGCAGCTGTCGAGCAACACTGATCGGCACGAACACAAAGCCTCACCAAATTCAACCAGTGACACAGATGATAAGACGACGCTCTCACGACCTTGGTGCAGCGATACTCGCGTGCTCCCTTGTACTCGCGGCTTTCGGAGCATTTGTAGCGCTCGCTGCAGCGCTCGCGGAGCTTCCCGATGTCGATCTGCTGGAGGATGAATTACGTCAGATGATAGACAAATAGCACTTGCACCACCTCTCAGCGTTGCAACTCTTGCTTGCCAAGCCTGCTTTGATCAGCTCGACGGTTGGCCGCGTTGGGTCGTCGGCTTTCTTCTTCAAATGAGCCCGCCATACCGGATGGTACGCGCTTTGTTTGGCGGTGTCACGAAGTGATGGCCGCTAGCTTTCTCGCACAGTAGCCATGAAACTCAATTTGCCGCACAATTCTGTCCTATCGAGCTCGCATGCTGGCAACTGCACCGGCACCCCGCAACTTCCAGGGATCACCAAGTCGTGTGGCACAGGGCGAACTGTATGCCCTGCTCCCCGTGCGGTGGTGCGTCAGTCGGTCGTTCTGCTATCCGGCCGGATTGCTTCCCACGCGACTTGCGTCGACCTCGACATCAATGAAAACCGATTTCCGGTGCCCACACGCCTCATGCAATGGTCACTTGCCGCCGCCCTCGAACGGCAGTGCAGATATCGAGAGGACCGTCTTATCCTGGGGCACGCAGCCGCCAAGCCGAGCATGCCGAGACGCCAATCGGGTCACTTCGCAAGATCCAAAACGTTTTCAACATGATTGTGATCAGGTATGCCATCGGCGGCCGCATCCTTCATCGTTCTGCTTTCGAGGACAACCGTCGGCTTATCCGGCAAAAGCGGCAAGTCGTGGCAGCCCAATTTACTGAACTCGGACTTTCTGTATCGCCTTCGGACCTAAGCTTCGGGCCAACGCATGTGGCAGATGATTCCTCATCGCATATTTCCTCCCGCTGGAGTGCAGGTCCGGCCCCAAGAAGGGCGGACAGATGAAGCGACCAAGATTCACGGAACAGCAGATTATCGCGATACTGAAGGAGCACGAGGCTGGGGCGAAAGCGGCTGATTTGGCGCGCAGGCACAGGACGTCTGAAGCGGCGATTTACAATTGGAAGGACAGGTTTGGCGGCATGGACGTTGCTGCGGCCACGCGGTTAAAAGCCCTTGAAGAGGAGAATGCGAAGCTAAAAATGCTTGTAGTCGAGCACATGCTCGGTGTGGCGGCGCTTCGCGAGCTCCTATCAAAGTAGTGGTCGGGACCACCGACTGCAGGTCGTGATGGGCCGCTCGCATCGCGCACGCTTAGAGCCACGCATCCCAAAGAGACGACGCCAAGCGGCCAATGACGAACGAGACGAATTTGGGCGCGACGGACTGAAGCAACCAGGACCCTGTTCCACAATCGGAGATGATCGAGTGAAGAGCGACCTTCCTTCCAGACTAACCTGCGGCATTTTCGACCACTTGGACGACAACGGTCGCGATGTCGCACGACAATACGAAGATCGCCTCAAGTTAGCGGAAGCGTGCGACTCTCTGGGCTTTTACGCTTATCACCTGGCCGAGCACCACTGCTCACCACATGGCAGAGGGCCGTCGCCGAATCTGTTTCTATCAAGCGTCGCACAGCGCACCCACAGACTGCGCGTTGGTCCGCTGGTATTGTTGCTCAACCTCTATCATCCATTGCGCGCATTCGAAGAGATCTGCATGCTCGACCAGTTGAGCGCCGGCCGGCTTGAGCTCGGTATCGGACGGGGCTCGCAGCCGATCGAATGGGGCTATTACGGCATCAGTGCGGACGCGGCGCCAGGCCGTTATGAGGAAGCCAGCGAAATCTTAGATATTGCGCTGAAGGAGCATACGCTATCCTATCTGGGGCACCATTTTGAGCTGAGCGAGATACCTCTAACTTTGAGGCCTCATCAGCGCCCACATCCGCCGATCTGGATCGCGAGCAATCGGGCCGAGTCGGCAGAGTGGGCCGCTGCAAATGGTGCTAACCTGGCGTGCGCAGGCCCTTCCTCTACTGTCCGAAACATTACGGATGCGTTCCGCTCCCATCGCGCGAAAAATAGAAGAGCGGACGGTCGAGAGCCATTTCTTGGGTTGCTCCGCATGGTCGTGATCGCGCAGTCTGACCAAGACGCCCATGCCGCCGCCGAAACCGCTTATCGACGATGGTTGGAGAGCTTCAAATTCCTTTACGAGCGGAATGCCATTCCGACACCACCTAACCTGCCGCTGACTTTCGATGCAGCGCTTGAGAGCGAGTTGTGCGTCGTCGGAACGAGAGCTTCGGTCCGACAGCTCCTCCTTAATCAGATGGAGCAGGCAGGTGCCAACTACCTACTTTGCCAGCTTGCATTCGGAAACCTGCCGTTGGAGATTTCCCTATACACCGCAACCACAATTCAATCCGAACTCATCCCTCGGTCTGGGTGACAATATCTATCGGAGCTTTGCACCTCAGCAGGCCACCGCATCGCTACCTCCGTCTATGATCGAGCGTCTTGCCGACCGCAAAGGGCATATTGGCTGCTAATCTCGACCTCCCGCCTGCACTGCAGGAGGTCCACCGACAACAAGGACACCGGAGCGCGCCTCGAGCACCATCAGTCAGCCACTTGACCGATGTCATCGGTGATGACGTGATTGGCTTCGGGAGCGCTGGCATGACAAGTCGAATCTATTCATATGGGCTTGGCTGAGTGCGTCATTCAAAGCAGGTTGATCCTGCCCCGCGCGCTATCCGGGAGCTGGATGCGTCCCATCAAAACTTTCGATTTTACGGGTTTTAGCCAAATACCCCATAGTTAACCGCCGGTTTCCGGAAAGCACCTTTCACGAACGTCGTGTGACAATGGACCCTTTTTGCTTTCAGCATAGTCGCAGGCCAACTCAGACCCCTCGTGCCTGCATCGCCAACGGGCCTGCCCAATCTTTCAGATCGACGCACGTGCCGCCCCGTTGCAGTCAGATGGCCCATCGCAACGTCTGGCGCGCAATCTATCGCGTTGCCGCCGACCCAATTGCCATCGCCCCAGAGGTGCCCAAGAAGATTGGCTCTCACACACTCTCATTGGCCGGGGGCGATGCGTGGCGCCGCTGCCTAGAATTCGGACCGACGAACTGCGCTCTCAGCAAGCGCGGCCTGGACTTGTCGCCTTGAACAGCTGGGCAGCGCCGTCAAGCTGCCGCTGTGGCGGCCTGCCGACGACGCTGTGCTGGCTGCTAACCGGCTATCCCAATTGCGAGACACATGTCCTCCGGTCAGGACGAGGCGCTGATGTCGATCTGTGTGACCAGACCAGCTTCGCGGCCTCACTGCCCGGCCCTACGTCGTGTGATCGGATATTCTCATTACGCTCGCGTGCCCAGTCTTGCTCGGCGGCGGTCGCCAACACCTGCTTCCTATACGGCACCGTCGCCATCTCGTCCTGTGCGCTGCTCTCGACTGACCGCACGCGCACAGCTTTTTTGTGCGGCAGGAATTCGTTCCGGCCTCGCGTCCGCCACCTCGCGAATCGGAAAAACGAGACACACATTCTTACTCGACCTACCTGCTTTTTAATTACTCTGGAGCAACACCGTGGACCTTGACCCCTCCAATTCACGCAAACAGGACCTCGAGGATCGCATCGACCTGCAACTGGACATCGTTGCTGCCCTCGCCGGCGAACAAGGCAACCAGCTCGACACGATCCGACTACTTAGTGTACTCACAAACGAAATGATAACGGCAGAACTGGAGCTCAACCAGCTCGGCAATACGAGAACCGGAGGATGTACCGGCAATGGGCGAACGACGCGAATGTTCCGCGACCGCGGCGTTTACTATCCAGAAGACCTTCAGGTCTTGGGACGCGTTTTCGATCAAGCGATGGCGGCCTTACCGGAAGCTCTGCGAACTCCTACCAACCAGATGAAGATCGCGGCGCTGATTCTGTCACGTGCAACGGAGTGAGATGCCACCTGGTGCGTTTCTGCGGTGAAGGCGCGCTTACAGAACGTTCATTGCCGGGCCGACGGCCTTGTTGCGATCTTACCGAGTACCGCAGCAAGGCTGGGCTTACCATCGTGCAAGCGTGCCGCTTCCACTGGCTTATCCATTTCGCAGTCGCCCCCCCCAATCGCCGCCGGATTCGGCAGTGCGGCGCCGTATTAAACGATCTTGCGCCGGAGATGATACAGTTACCTTTCGATCTCAGCTGCGCACTTTCTGTTACTCGAGTACTTCATAGCTATAGTGCTACATGCCCACAGCCAACCTCGCCGCCGATAGCGGGCACGTGCGAAGCAACGCATGGGCGCGAGACACTGGCAGGGGCTGATCGCCGGCCGAATGTTTGGCTTTTCACGGATGGTTGCCCCCCTTGTTGCGGCCGTATTGCCTCTCACACGCCCACAACGACTACACGCCACACTTCTTGGCAGGACGACAACGAACCCACAGATCGTCGCGATTGCCCGCATCTCGTCATCCTCTCCTTTAGTGCGCTTTACTCGAGGCAAACGCCGCACTAAGGGCACGGGGCCCCATACCCACGGGTCGAACAACAGACCGAGGGGCATGGGCATGCGCATGCACATGTTACAAAGCAAACGAGCAATGTCCGGATTGCGCCACACGATTGGAGGACGACATCATAAAGACGGACGGTACTGCGGTTAGAATGCTCCTTGGCTTGACGCTACGAAAACGTCGCGAATAGCCACTTCGTCATGCACGGCTGTAGCAACGATTGCTAGGGGGCCGATCTTCCGGTTGCCTGGAACAAGAGCGACCAGTGTTGGCCCACACCAGGCAACACGAGAAATGGAGCAGAGACGCACCCGACAACGCATGTTCGAATTCAAGCGATTGAGAATTATTCGAACCGCGCTTGGCACTACGACATTCGGTCATCCGAACTTCAACAAGCATCTATATAAACATCATTGTAGCGCCGAGAGCATCTCGATACGCGAGCCGGCCGCGGACCCGATCTCTTGCTTGCTGGGACCGGTCATATGCTCTCGGTTTCACCTTGGACAGGTTACTTCCTTATCAGGACGTCGAGTGGAGTTTTGAGATGGATCAGGTTTTGTCCGAACAAGTACAAGCGCCAGAGGCTCTCGTGAGCGTCGCATTTGACAAAGCGTGGCGCTTTGTCGAGAAGGACCCGATCCTGGCGCACAATCTCAAGACAGTCCTTCATAGCCGATTGCGCGCTTTCCTGGAGTGCTCGATAAGGGACGGCGAACGGAATACTTTGCATCTGGCAAACGAGGCGATACGCAATTTACGCGCCGAACTGGCGCCATCGACCAAACAGTAGGTCGCTCGCACCTCCACTGGCAGGAGCAGTTCGGTCCATTACGGCTTTTCGTGATCTTACGCAGCAGGGAGCCGACCCGCATGGATCGTGGTTGAGCTGGTCTTCCTCTGCTGATATTCTGCCCGCAAACGGCGAACCACGTCCTCGACTACCGTAGCCTGCGCAACCCTCGTGGCGCTGCGCGACCAGTCAGCTACAAGCGAGAGCGATGCGATTACGAGCGAGACGGGCGCGCTATTCTTTACGCACTAGACGATCTGGAGGCCTTAGCGGATTTGATTGATGATCACCGCACCAGTGACGATCGCAAACGGTGGCATCGTCGTCTTGCTGAACGGATGAGCTTGATCGCCCCTGGAAGCGTGCTCTGTCAGCTCTCGGTCATCTCGGTCGAGGCTGTGCATGATGAAGGTTGCGCGCTTCACAAGCTGACGCAGCGTGCGTTTCGGCCCATTTCTTCCGGAACAATGTTGTGCTGCAGTTACAGCAATTCGCGATGATGTTGCTAAGACGCACGGCGCCGGGGGCATCGAAAGGAACGACACTCGAATGAAGAATTTGCTGATTCTGACTGCAAGCATCGGCGCACTCAGTGCGGCCGCGCCCGCATTTGGTGCGGACTTCGCCGCGCAGCCCATCACCATCAAGGCGCCTCCGCTGCTGGTCGCAGCCCCAATCAACGACTGGACCGGCTACTATATCGGTATCAACGGCGGCTGGGGATCAAGCCACAATTGCTGGGACTTCAATGGCGTCACTCCCGAGGGCTGCCATAATTCAACTGGCGGCACCGTCGGCGGCCAGATTGGCTATCGTTGGCAGATCTTCAAGACGGTCTACGGCATCGAAGGTCAGGGCAACTGGGCCGACTTCAGCGGCTCCAATGTCAGCACCGCCTTCCCAGGAACCACGGTTAGCACCAGGACAGATGCGTTCGGCTTGCTGACCGGCCACATCGGCTACGCCTTGGATGCCGTGCTGCTTTACGCGAAGGGCGGTGCTGCGGTGACCAGCAACATCTATCACATCAACTCAGTGGCGACTGGGGCCGAGGTTGCCAGAAACAACGATGTGCGTTGGGGCGGCGCGCTCGGCGCCGGCATCGAAGTCAGCCTCACGCCGAGCTGGTCAGCTGGCGTCGAGTATGACCACTTGCTCATGCAGGGCAGCAACGTAACCTTCCCAACAGCCGTTGGCGCCGACCGCGTCCACCAGGACGTCGATCTGATCACGGCAAGGCTCAATTACAAGTTCAGCCCGGTGTTTGCCAAATAATGATCACCCCGCGCTTGCGACGGTGACTCGAGAGCCCCGACCATCGGCCGGGGTTCTTTCTTCAAGCGCTCCTCTCTCCAACGGCATCCGTGCAGCACTTTCCGAAGCACCAGGCTCGAACTCGTCAGCGATATCCCTGGCTGGATGGCACGACGTCGCCGGGCCCAACATTGGCAGTCCATGTCAGTTGGTCCGACATGTCATCTGAAGGCTACGGAACTCCACGACCTGACGCGGCGTGAGGTTTCAAATCGCTCGTCTCGACGGAGCGAGTGTGTCAGCGGTTTCGGCAAATAGCGCCATGCTGATACTTGCCAGAAGCTGGGAGCAACAGTTCTAATCAATTGGCGCTTGCTCCATTCGAGTGAGGAACTCAAAGAACATTAAGCCGAATCGCCATAACGATCGCCTGGATTCGGCTGCTCGCCCCCAGCTTTCGCATCGCATTCTTGATATGAAAATTGACTGTATTCTCGCTGATTTGCAGGATCTTCCCGATTTCCCATGAGGATTTTCCCTCTGCCACCCAGCGCATGCAACTGATCTCCCGCTGCGATAGCGCCACTTTCCTTTCACAGCCGTTATTGCAGGGGCGTGCGATCTCGCCATAGGCGGTGTGAAAGTGCCACGCCAGTGCGTTGAGATGACCGATGCGGTCCTGAGGATCAGCATCGTCGGACGGAGATGCAAACGACACCACAGATACGCGGCCCAACGGTCCAAACAACGGCACGCTCATGCCATGCTTCAGGCCTGCCTCTCTGGCCTCATCGAGTACGCGTCTCTCGTCGGGTTGAAGTTGATAGTGGTCGGCGAGTTGATCCCACAAAAACGGCCGCGACAGCATGGGCGTCCGCCGGACCACCGGATCGATGGTATGGTACTTGCGTTTGAAGTATCGGTCGCACCAGTCTGGCGGCCACTTCACAGCCACAGTCGGGGGTGGATAGTCCGCCAGCCGAAGCGGCTCGACGAAGTTGAGGGCGCCGTAAGCAACTTCACTGAACCCCTCCTCGGTGGCACAGCTCACAAGAAGCTCGAACAGCGCTCTGAGCGAATGCGTCTGGTTTGCGCATTCAGTAAAGCTGAAAAGATCCATGATGGGCGCCTCAGGACGCCGATCAAGGTCGGTGTCACGGCGTTCGATTGCGCCTGTTTCAGGCGGAGCCAAGTTCCATTCCATGACCTGAACTCTTGGGTTTGTTCCTCGTGAAGTCTGGAGCGCTCGTTGCTGCGTCAGGCCCGAATTCGTAGCCCTGCCGCCAGCCGCGGCGGCGTGATCGTCGCCGTAAAACGGCCGAGGAGCCACCGCCATCCTTCGACCCAGGCCGAACGACGCGCCGCGACCACAGCGCCGATGCCCGTTCAATTTGATCTGTCCGGCTCGCGGATGACGCACTGGCGGAATCGATGATCGCCGCAATGTTGTCTGTGTTGATGGTCTGCGCCTTCGATGCCGTTCCGGCGACCAATTGCCCTGGTAATGCAGGCAGCGACAGAAGGCTTGATCGCTGGTCTGGCCGACATGCACGAGCGATCGATCGGAGGCGATCCGACGGTCGTAAAGACTTCACTGGCGATGCGAACCAAACAGCACCAGCGGCTACGACGTCAGCACAGGTCAGATGAGGTTGTGCGAGACCGGAGTCGGGCCTGACGGAAACTTCGTTCGGTCTCAAGGGCGAGCACAAGGGGGCTCTAGACGCTGCACTTCGCGATCTCGGCGAGTGAGAGCACGCCGGCTCGCTTGGAGGTGCCAGGCTCCGCCTGCTCGGTATCGGCATCGATGCTCTACTTGCGGGCGAAGATGACAGGGGCGTCACTTTTCTTCCCAATCTTGCGGATTGCTATCGCTAGCCCTCGGCCGGTCCTCCGCCGTTCGACGGCGTCGAGGGCGCGATTGATGAGCAACACGCAACAGTCGACGCGAAAGGTAGCCGCCCAGCATCAGTGCCCGGCCTCTGAGGCGCTCCGTCTGGCAGGTCCGACGCGAATGAATCGACGGGGCAAATAATGGTCGCGTCAGAGGCGCAACGGGAGATACGCGGAGTCGCGAGACCTGCTTGATGCAGAGGACACTTAGCATGCGCAACTCCAGAGGGGAGAGGACCTGTGGATCGGATCAGCAAGTGTCGTACCAATTGTCGGATTCGTCAGAATCAACTGTCCACACAAGCGCTTTAGAGGATAGCGATCGGTTCCCGCGTACTAAGCGCATTGAAGCAATCGTGACACCGGGAGGAAACGCAACAGCGCCGTTTGCGCCAGCTGCTGGGAGCCGGCTGGATGGTCAATCCGTTTCCGTCTCTTCGCCGCGACGACCTTCCAGCACGCGCGCATGGCTGCCAGCCCTCGCGTGGTGAGCTGACGGGACGGGATGCCGCCAAGGCGCCCCGACGCACTTTGCCGGGGTTGGAAGTGCGCCGGGGCCGCCCCAACATCATCAGTACATCCGTGATGATGCTTGCGGCAATGAGACAAGTAGCGTGGCGGAATTGAGGCTCAACCATTTTTCCAATTTGGGGTCCAAAATGTTTTCATGCGGGCTCCCAGGGACTTGAATCGCACGTAGCGTCAAGTTGTACAATCTCGTACTCGACGTTTTCATCTAACAAGCAACTGCTTGTCCGTGAGATCACTAGGCTTTGGATCGGGATTTCGATGGACGCTCTGCCGGGATTTTTGCTGGTGAGGCGAGACCCACCGAGACCAAGTGCCATTCCGCCCGAAGGGGCCAGGTCTAATCCGTGGGTTGTTTCCCGATGATCGAGTTGCCTTGAATAACTCCACAACATCCGAATGCAAACCTGCGGCACTATCGAAAACGTCTCCAAATCGCGAACGGCGCAGCGACCCCCGAGCTATCACTGCTTGTTGAAGCTTTCAGTGTACACAGAGGCTATTTGTTCGGCCTGCTTGCGCTTTTGATCCGTAGCGGCAGACAGACGTAGAGAATGCAGCAACGAGAGCGTACGACCATCGAACGGGAGCAGATTTCAAAGCGGTCGCGTTGACATAACGCAAAGACAGAGGGGTGAACATAGGTCAGCTTCATGCTGTATGAGCATGGGAATGTTAAGCCTTGCAGACATCACTCCTGAACAAGTATTGCGATGCTCGCCTGCCTTGGTACACCATCTACCCAACCGTACCTGATTTCACTGCGACCGTCGGCGCCGAAGCTTGTGAGACATGGTTGAGGCGGCTGCCGCCCGACGACCCCGTATCTCTCTATCTCCACGTTCCGTTCTGCCGGTCGATCTGCTGGTATTGCGGATTCCCCACGAGTCTCACTCGCAGCGAGCGGCCGATTCGTGATTTTCTGGCGGTGCTGCGGGACGAGATTCGATTGGTCGCAGAGCAAGTGCCGCGCACTCTGCCCGTAAGCGACGTGCATTTTGGCGGCGGAACGCCGACCACCATTGCGCCGGTCGATTTCCTGGCCCTGATGGAACTCCTACGCCGCTGCTTCGCGTTCAGCGAAGCGGCTACCGTCGCCATCGAGATCGACCCGCGCGCGTTCACGGCGGAGATGGCCGAAACCTTAGGCGCAGCCGGCGCCAGCCGCGCGAGCATCGGCGTGCAAAGCTTTGACCCCCTGGTTCAAAGGGCGGTCAACCGCCTCCAGAGCGAGGCGCAGACGGCTTCTGCCGTCGAAAGTCTTCGCCAGCATGGAGTAAGCCGCATCAACTTCGACCTCCTCTTCGGGCTGCCACATCAGACAGTGCAGTCCTGCGTGCACTCCGCGAGGACGGCCCTGGCCATGCGGCCCGACCGGCTTGCGGTTTTCGGCTACGCCCACGTTCCCTCCTATATGAAACGTCAACGCCGGATCGACGAGGCGGCGCTGCCGGACAATGTTGCCCGCGCCGAGCAAGCCGCGGCCGTGGCCGATACGCTGGTCTCCGCCGGCTACCGCCAAATCGGGCTCGACCATTTCGCCTTGCCGGACGACGAGCTCGCGCTGGCGCAGAAAGCCGGTCAGCTGCGCCGCAACTCCTTGGGTTATTCGGCCAATACCTGTAAAACCGTGATCGGCTTCGGTCCGTCAGCCATCGGCCGTCTCCGTGAGGGTTACGTCCAGAACGAGATCGCAACTGCTTCCTATATCCAGCATATCAGAGCCGGCCGTCTGGCAACCTCAAAAGGTTACTGTCTCGCCGCCAAAGATCGCCTCCGGGCCGCAATCATCGAACGTCTGATGTGCGATTTGCAGGCCGACGTACCGGCAATCTGTGCCTCCCACGGATTTGATCCGATTGCTTTGCTCGATTCAGCTGACCGCCTGCGAATGCTCGCGGAAGACGGGATAGTGGACATCGATGAGGGTTTCATCCGTGTCAAGCAGGAGCGCCGTTTTTTCATTCGCGCTGTTGCTGCCGCGTTCGACGCTCATTTCGACCGCCCCCCTTATTAGGAATAGCCACGCATGTGAGCGCACCCAAGCCCGCGCCTCCCTAAGAATAGCGCGGCTCAACCGCGGCGCTGTAGCTTCGTGTTTCGCAAGCCTGAACCGCCGCGATACTTTCGGAGCTGTACGTGGATGCCCAGACAGGGCGGCTTGTTCTTCTTCCCGCAGCCCTCAAATGCGTGCCCTGATCTAGCCCGTCTTATTCACGATGAGCTTTGAAGTGGCTGGCGGGTGTGGCGTAAGCCGCTGATGGGGCGTAGGATTCGGTTGCTGACACCAATTCTGCGCTGACATTGAGGCCGCCACACCCGCCATGGTCGACGATACGATTCTGCCCTTCATATTTCCAGCGTCGGACGCAAGAAGATCACAGCCGCTTTCGATGGCGGGCGACTGATGTCGGATGCAGGCGTCATGCTGCTGGTTTCGGAGAAACTGGCGCGCGTTTTTCGCGAGCGGCGCGATCCGGCCCGCATCGCACATCGCCTTGTCGATCTGATCCGCGCCCGGATCTTCGCCATCGCGTGCGGCTACGAGGACGGCAATGATCTCGACCAGCTGCGCAGCGATCCGGCCTTCAGGCTGGCCTGCGGCCGTCCACCGGACAGCGGTTTGAACCTCTGCTCGCAGCCGACCCTGTCGCGGCTGGAGAATGCCCCTGACCTGCGCGAGACGATCCGACTGAGCTATGCACTTGTCGACCTGTGGATGGACAGCTACTCACGCGCGCCGGGCGCTGTGACGCTCGATATCGACGACACCGTCGACGTGGTGCATGGGCGTCAGCAGCTATCATTGTTCAACGCCCATTACGACGAGCACTGCTTTCTGCCGATCCATGTCTACGATACCGAGCGCAGCCGGCCGGTTGCGGTCGTTCTGCGCCCGGGCAAGGTGCCGGGCGGCCTCGATCTTCGTGCCCATCTGCGCCGCCTCGTCCGTCACATTCGAAAGCGCTGGCCCACGACGCGCATCACCTTCCGCGGCGACAGTCATTACGCCCGCCCCGAGGCCATGGAGTTCTGCGAGCAAAACGGCATCGATTACGTCTTCGCCGTGGCCGGGACCAAGCCGCTCGCCGTGAAGGTCGAGCAGATCGCAGACGCGGTCCGCGTCGAACGGGCGATCGAAGGCAAGGCGGTGGTGCGGGACTACACCGAGGTCCGCCACGCCGCCGGCTCCTGGCACCACGAGCGCCGCATCGTCGCCCGCATCGAGGCGAGCGAGCACGGGCTCGATATCCGTTATGTCGTCACCAGCCTGGGCATCGGCTCGGCTCAATGGATTTACCACAGCCTCTATTGCCAACGTGGACAGGCCGAGAACCTGATCAAGCTGTACAAGAGCCAGCTCGCTTCCGATCGGACCAGCTGCCGCTCGGCGCTCGCCAATCAGGTCCGCCTCGTGCTCCACACCGCCGCTTATTGGCTCGTGCTCGTCATGCGCGACAGGATCCCGAAACTGCGCGACCCCGCCACCGCCGAGTTCGCAACGATCAGGCTCAGGCTTCTCAAGATCGCCGCTCGCATCGTCGAGACCACAAGCCGGATCCGCATCGCCTTCGCCGCAGCCTGTCCCGAGGCCGACCTGTTCCGCGGCCTTGTCAACGCATTCTTCCCTCAACCGCCGTGACCAACGGGGCGGCTGATGCCCCGTTCATCCCCATCGCTCCTCAAACGCGTTCCCCACATTCGACGCAAACCGCGGAAAACTCCGCAACCCTCACTCGCGACCCCACCCCGGGAACGCAAATGTGGCTTTCTTCACGCGGGCACATCGTGAATAAGACGGGCTAGAAGGTTGTTGTCGAAAGTGTCCGGTGCGCACTCGACAGTAATCTCAGATTTCCGGCTTCGTTTTGGAAATGCGGCATCGCGGGCGGCGAAAACCTTGCCGAATTGATGCTAAGTCAGCAAGGTTGGCGTGCGGCCGCCGAAATAGACACTTACAATCTCTCGATCACCGAAGTATTCTCTATATCGCGCGATGTGCTCCAGCAGTCGAACAACATAAGATTCCCTCGTCTCCGGTTTTTGACCCGTTGCAATGACCTTGCCCTCAAGTTTTATCCAGTTCTGAGTTCGCCCCTGCCGTTGGATTTGCCCGGTTGGGCGGTGGAAGCGACGGGGGGCTGGCGCGGAGCCTTCGGCATAGCGCAGCGCCAAATCCCGGCGCGGGTGGCATGTCATCGCGAACTCGGACGGGGTTCTCCATCCGAGCTGCGAGTGTGGTCGTGTGTCGTTGTAATCGGCCCGCCAACTTGTGCCAGTGACGTGAACAACGTCTCGTTCAACAGCTCGTCCCGCAGCCGGCCGTTGGTGGGGAAGACGGCCCCGCTCCCTTGGCGCCGACGATATACTGGCGATGGATGAACCCGCTAACAGGAGCAATTCACCAATGGAAGCCGCAACAATTGGGTTGGACATTTCGAAGCACGTGTTTCACGTCCATGCAGTCGACAGCCAAGGCCAAGTGACCAGTCGCCAGCGCCTCCGGCGAGGCGAGATCATGTCGTTCTTCTCCTCGCTCGCACCGTGCTTGGTCGGCATCGAGGCTTGCGCGACCGCTCATCACTGGGCGCGGGAGATTCGGCGGTTTGGACACGATGTAAGATTGATTCCGCCGGCCTATGTCAAACCCTACGTACGAAGAGGAGCCAAGAATGACGCCGCTGACGCGGCCGCGATCTGCGAAGCGGTCACCCGTCCAAATATGCGCTTCGTTCCAATCAAGAGCGTCGAGAACCAAGGATTCTTGATGCTTCATCGCGCAAGAGGCCTGCTGGTCCGCCAGCGAACCATGACAGCCTGCGCCATTCGGGCTCACTTTGCTGAGTTCGGTATCATTGTCGGACAGGGCCGGCAACGGGTGGATGGTCTGGTGGACTTGTTGAATGACGAGGGGTTGACGTTGCCGCCCATGCCCGCATTGCGCTGGCCGTTCTTGTGAACCAACTGAAGGAATTGGCCCGGCAGGTCGACGCTATCGAGCGTGAGCTGGCCCAGATCCAGAGAGTAAATCCGATGGCGAAGTTGCTGTCCTCAATTCCCGGCGTTGGTCCCATAACGGCCACGGCTCTTGCCGCAACCGTGCCGGACCCGACCATGTTCCGCTCCGGGCGGGAGTTCGCGGCCTGGCTGGGCCTGACGCCTAAGCAGAATTCTACCGGTGAGAAGGATCGGCTCGGTCGGATTACGAAACAGGGCGATTCCTATCTCAGGCACCTGCTTGTCATCGGAGCACGTAACGTCGTTCGGGACCCAAAGGCACGCTCCCGGGTGGGAGGCGGCTGGATCGAAGCCCTGCTTGAACGGCGTCGGCCCATGGTCGTCGCCATCGCCGTTGCCAACAAGTTGGCCCGGATATCTGGGCGATGATGACGACCGGAGAATTCTATCGGCCAAAGCTCGCGGCCTGAGCTGCCCGCGTATCCTGGGCCACCTTATGGTGTGAGGGCAAATGACAGCATGATGGACACCGGCGGAGCTGGGGATCGAGCAAGCCCGAAGAGTTTTAAGCGCAACAAGCGCGACCCGTTGATGAGGCCTCGATCCGCGATCTCCATCAGGGCCAGCGGCCATGGCATCGGTCGCACGAACAGGCCGTATACATGGACGCACCCGACCGGTATCCAAAGTGCTGCAGAAATCCCTTGCATCCGCGGGGCCGTCTATACATGAAGCTCTCGATGAAGGCGTTCTGCATGGGTTTGCCCGGCGCGATGTAGTGCCATTCGACACGGCACTGGTCGGCCCATACCAGGATGGCGTTGCTGGTCGGTTCGCTGCCGTTGTCGCTCACCACCATCCTGGGCTTGCCGCGCTCGATCATCAGCCGGTCCAATTCCCGCGCCACACGGACGCCGGAGAGCGAGGTATCGGCCACCAGCGCCAGGCACTCACGGATCCAATCATCCACGACGGTCAGGATGCGGAAGCGGCGGCCGTCGGCCAGCTGATTCGACACAAAGTCGAGCGACCACTGGTCGTTCGGCGTCATCGGAACCAGCATCGGCGCCCCGGTCCCGATCGCCCGCTTGCGGCCACCACGGCGGCGCACCGTCAGCTTCTCTTCCCGATAGAGCCGGAAGAGCTCTTTGTGGTTGATCCGATACCCCTCCCGCCTGAGCAGAACATGCAGCCGCCGATAGCCGAAACGGCGGCGCTCCTGGGCGATCGCCCTCATGCTCTGGCGAAGGCTGGCGTCGGCAGCCTGGGTCGTCCGGTATCTCATGGTCATGCGGCAGCAGCCGATGGCTTTACACGCCCGCCGTTCGCTCATCCCGAATGCCTCGCGCAGATGGACGACAGCTTTCCGCTTCCCTGCGGGCGTCACCACTTCTTTCCCACGAGGTCCTTCAGCGCCGCATTGTCCAGCATCGCCTCGGCCAGGAGCCGCTTCAGCTTCGTGTTCTCGTCCTCTAGCGTTCTCAGCCGCTTGGCCTCGGAGACGTCCATCCCGCCGAACCTGGCCTTCCATTTGTAGCTGCTGGCGTCGCTGACGCCGTGCTTGCGGCACAGATCGGCCACCGAAACCCCGGCCTCGTGCTCCTTCAAGATCCCGATGATCTGCTCTTCCGTAAAACGATTGCGCTTCATGCTCTGGTCCTCGTCTTGGGCCAGAGCGAACTTCAAACTGGATTATGCCAAGGGGGCAAGGTCACTCCAAAGCTGCGGGTGTTTTGCCGCCACAAAGCGCTTTGCGAAACGACGGCCCACCTTCTCGAGCCCGACTGAGGATCCGGCCACGTCTGTAGCCGTCCGAGACGTCAGGGCTCGCCTGTCTTCGGGTTTGCGATCACTGGCGCGCCTCCGACGGAAACAGGTCCCTGTGCTTTCGACCGCCCAACGCGTTTCTTGGCTGGGCTCGAAACAGCTTGGGCTGGCGACGAGGGAGGGACGGAAGGAGCAGCGGGGGCGGGTATTAATTTCTGGAGGGACTCGATCCGCGAACTCAGCACGGTGATCTGATCCAAGTTCGCTTTGAGGTCCTGCCTCTGGGCATCGAACCGGCGGTTGAGTTCTGAGATCTCATCGGCAGCCTTCTGCTGCGCCCACCTTATTTCGGAGAGGGATGCCCTGTCCTCCGGTGACAGGCCCATCGTTGAAGGGACCTCCCGGGCTACCGGCGTCTCGACAAACTCTCCGAGGTGGGCCCAAAAATAGGCACTAGCGGCACACGAGCCGAGGAGGACGAATGGGAGCACCAAACCCCAGAGAATGCGTCTTGGCGGCCTGTGCAAGAGCGGCCGCAAGTCCGAAGCAGCCGCTTGATCAATCATCTCCATCGTCCCTCACCCAACATCCCTGTTCCGATCGGCTTGTTTCGTTGACGCGAGAGCTTATGACGCTCACGCATTCCTGAGGCATTGACCGCCGACAATATCATTCTTCGCAGCCTCATCCCGATCGCGTGACCCATCGCCTTGATGAAAGGGCACCTATGAGGCGCCCAACACAAAGAGACACTTTGCGCGGGCTCCAGCACCATAGCGACACCAGCGAGCAATAGTTCTCGTCTTCGTCAGCGATGGCGCGACATTTTTCTATCATCAGACCCTTGCAGAATCTTGCCTTGCCGGCGCTCGAATGCGAACTGGCTACTGCTTCTGACTTGCCACCGAACTTTCATCCGGCGGCGGTTAGAGTCTCGGGGTTTTGTACGCCAAGTGGCGCGGGGTGGAGCAACGGACGATCGGCGGAGCTGGTCGGGGTTGCGTAGCCGGTCGTCCGTTGCGGTGAGCTGGGCGGCATAGGCCGCAGGGGTAAGGTATTTCAGCGACGAGTGAGGCCGCTGGAGATTGTAGTCGGCGACCAAGGTGGCGATTTTGGCGCGGGCGTCGTCGAGATCGAAGAACAGGGTTTCGTTGAGCAGTTCTTCCCGCATCCGGCCATTGAAACTCTCAATGAAGCCATTCTGCATCGGCTTTCCCGGCGCAATGAAGTGCCAGTCGATGAGCGTATCCTTGCTCCAGGCCAGCATGGTGTCGCAGGTGAACTCGGTGCCATGGTCGGACACGATCATTCCTGGCCTGCCGCGTCGTGCGATGATCGCCGTCAGTTCGCGGACGACGCGCCGTCCTGAGATCGACGTATCCGGAATGGCCCCCAGACACTCCTTGGTCACGTCATCGACGATGTTGAGAATGCGGAAGCGTTGGCCGCTGGCGAACTGGTCGTGGACGAAGTCCAGCGACCAGCGGACATTGGGCCTCGCTTCCACCAGGATCGGGGCCCGTGTCCCCACGGCCTTGCGGCGGGCATGTCGCTTGCGGACGGTGAGCCCTTCCTCCCGATAAAGCCGGTAGATCCGGTTGATCCCCGACGGCTCGCCCTCCCGCCGCAGCAAGACGAACAGCCGGCGGTAGCCGAAACGCCGCCGCTCGTTGGCGAGATCGCGCAACCGGCCGCGCAAAGCCGTGTCTGGAGGGCGGCTGGTGCCGTAGCGGATCATCTTCCGATCCGCGCCGACGATCGAACAGGCCGCCGTTCCGACAGGCTCATGACGGCCTGCAGATGCGCGACGGCAGCGCGCTTGGCGGTGGGCCCTACCATTTTTTTGAAAGAAGCTCGCGAAGGGCGGCCGCATCGAGCATCTGCTCGGCAAGGAGCTTCTTCAGCTTCGTGTTCTCCTCTTCCAGGCCCTTTAACCGCTTGGCCTCAGAGACCTCCATGCCGCCGAACTTGGCCTTCCAATTGTAGATCGTCGCCTCGGAGATTCCATGCTTCCGAGCCAGATCGGCCGCTTGGCCCCAGCCTCATGCTCCTTCAGCACCGCGATAATCTGCTCTTCCGTGAACCTTGCTCGCTTCATCTGTCCGTCCTTCGTCAGGCCGGACTCTAACTCCATCCGGAGGAAATACGCAGTCGCAGGTCACTTCCCGGAGTGTCTTCGCGATGGAGCCCGCCTTGCGGCTTTGCCGAGACCGGCGACTTGATCGAACCGTTGCGCATGGTCAACTACCAATTCCGGCAGATTGATCGAGATAACGGGTACATGGCAAGCGACTAACGAAAGCCGTGCACGTCGAGGGAGACCGAATGCAGGACAGATTTGGCCGGACCAACCGAGCCGATGGATTACCAACTGCTTGTCCACCCCCACCAAAGCTGCTGGAAGGCAAATTTCTCTGTTCTCGCGGGGCACCATGATGGAGGTTGTGGTGCGATCGCCGGGCGCACAGGCTCCAAGGCTCTCTGGCCTTCGAGCCTATCGATTGTCTCGCTTTTTCCGCGACAACGACACCAAGGAGGCCTCATGAGGCACGGCACGTGGCCGGCGAAGCTTGCTTTCTGGTAGCTGCCATTTCGCTGAGAACGACGCCTTCGATCAAGGTACGCGGCACCGCGAGACTCCTCCGACCCAAGTGAAGCAAGGTCGTCGTTCGCAATGTCATGGTGGCGAGGAAAGCCGAGGCTCCGCTCAGTCGTCGCCAACATCTCGCCGAGCCAGCGCGCGCCGCTCGCATGATGCACAAAGCAAGATACAACGAGATCATGCTCGCGTCTGCCAGTGACGAGGTTTGGCAAGGCTAAGTGGATCTCGCTGGATCGAGGGATCTCCTGCTGTAGGGCGTCCCCTTCGCCCTCTGACGCAAACAATTGGGAGCCCGCTCTGGGCCAATCAGAGCGAAGTGCAGTCCATTCATGGCCAGCAGACACGGACCGAAGTACACTATGCATGACTACATTCTCGCGACGACATCGCCTCGGATAGACTCGGCTGCACCGGCCCTTTCTTTCAACTTTCGACCAACCGGGAAGCGATCTGGGCTTGCCATCGCACTTTCGCTAGCCGCTTGTCTGGCCGGCAATTCCGTGCTGGCACAAGCCGCTAACGAACTTGATCCCAAGAGCGGCACTGCGGATCGGGCCAACAAGCGAAGAATTCAAAGGGCTTCCGATCCGGCCACAAAGGTCCGGATCGGCATGATCAGTCAGGCAATCCGCTCTCGTCCTTGGGCGCCAGCAGTAAGTCCCGGCATGTCCCTCGAGAAGCGCGACAGTGCGGATAGGGCTGCTGAGGCGAGAACGCAAAAGACGATCGAGCCCTTCGCGAGGTACGAAAATCTGCGTGAAAAAGGGTTGTGGCTCAACATACCCGGCCCTGCCGACACGATTGATCAGGACAAGCACGGCATCAGATCCGCGCTGGCAGACGTCGGCATCGGCTATATCGGCTGGACACATAACACCCTTGCAAACAACCAGCTGCCGAATGCAGCCAGAAGCAGTATCGCCAACCAGCTCTATATGGGCCAGAATCCGACGTTTGCTACGGCGAACTTCATGATCGTCACCTACGATCTCAGCCGGTTTGGCATCCCCGATGGCCAGATTGTCGTGGGAGCCGAGCAGCAATACTGGACATGGAAGCGCCCGGGGCCAGATCGAGTGGGACTGAATATGCTCGCCTACTACCAAACTTTCTTCGACAGGAAACTCGAACTCAAACTAGGTTATCTCAGAAATCAAAACGAGTTCACCGGCACATTGTTCGGAGGGATCTCAGGATCAAACATGTTTGCCTTGTTCCAAGCGGGCATGAGCACCAATCCCACGCCCACGCCCGCGGTTAACCTGAAGTACAATCTTGATGATCGTTTGTACAACAAAGTCTCTGTGCAGCGCTCGATCAGTCCAGATGGTCCCTATGCGCAGATAACCGAGAATCCATCCGGCTTGAACTGGAGCACGGCCAACGCGGGCATTCTTTTCGTTGATGAACTCGGCTACAAGAGCAAGGCTGCTGCCGGCGTACCCGACACGTGGCTGCGGGCGGGCGTCGGCTTCAACAGCAGTCACTACAAGAATTTGGCGGATCCAGATCAGCAAAGGGAGAGCGGGAATAATTTTCATTACATCGCAGCTGACAGGCAGCTCTGCCAGAGTGACGTTGAGGGGGCGCCATCTCGCGGCATCTATGGCGGATTCTCTATCATGGGAGCTCCGCCGGACCTGAACAGGATCAGCCGGTATTACGAGTTTCGTCTTTATGCGAAGGGACCTTTTGATAGTCGGCCCAGTGATCTGATCGCTCTCGTTGCCACCAACACGGCCTGGAGCAAGTTTGCAGTGGATGCTGCCTTGGCCAAAGGGCAGCTTGCGCATCGCGATACCACAGCAATCACGGGAACATATACTGCGCATCTCGCGCCTGGGATATATGCAAGCATCGGTTTGTCATACATTCATAACCCGACGAGCGTCACGCGCACGCCCCAAACGGAACATGCGCTCAATCTGCTGGTGTCCACGTTGATATTCTTCTGACTCATCGAGAATGTTCACCAATTCGGCCCGGAACTCCCGCTTCTGTGAATTGCCTGCCGATCGCGGCGACGATTGGCGCGACCGGTCGCGCAGCGATGTCCGCGGCGCAAGCTGGAACCACCGCGACGGACGTCACAATGCTAGCAGTCACAACAGACTGGTTCTTTATTCGAGCTTCAGTCGTTTGGACGACCACGGCTGCGCGGCGGCGTAGCAGCCCGAACGCCTATTCACTGCAATGTGCATGCGACATTCAGCTCGCAGGAATCACCTTGAATTTCAACGAGCGTCAGGATGCAGACTCGCATGGTCATTCATCACAATTGAAGACATGCGAGGTCTTGATGCGGCGATGGGACTGCGCATCAAGGCCAGAAGTGGAGTCAAGTGTGGTCAAAGCAAGCGCGACGACAAGATCACCGGCTGGAAAGCCGACCATCCTCGCTCCAGATGATGATCCCCTATCTGTGGTTGGAACAGGTCGAAGGCGCGCGGGCGCTGAAATTTGTCGAGCAACAGAATGGCAAGACGCTTCAGGTGCTTGGCGGAGCAGCATTCGAGTGGGATCGGGACGCGCTGGCGTCGATTTACGATAGAGCGGACAAGATCCCCTCTGTCAGCCCGTGCGGCGGTTATCTCTACAATCTGTGGAAGGACGCCGACAATCCACGCGGCCTCTGGCGACGAACCCGCACGCCGAACCCGTCATGGGACGTTCTGCTCGACATCGATCAAGTCGCCGCCAGCGAAGGCGGAGACTGGCTTCTGACGAGAGCAGCCTTCCTGCCACGGAATTGGACAGGCGATTTTAGCGTTGTCGCGCGGCGGCAGCGACGCCGTCACCCTGCGCGAGTTAGATACGGGCGTGAAGACCTTGTCCGCGATGGCTTCGGCCTGCCGGAAGCGAAGAGCGACGTTGAATGGCTCGATCCGGATACGCTGGTGCTGACGAGCTCTTATGGGTCGGGCATGGCGACCACTTGCGGCTATGCGCGCACGGTACGGCTGTGGTGGCGCGGCACGCGGACCGATCAAGCTCCGGTGATCTTTGAGCTTCCAGCCAATCATGTCATAGCCAAGTGCGGTGACGACCATACCGTCGTGCTAGCACGGATGTGGTTCGTCGATCAGCCGGACACCTTCAACTCCTTGTAGTGGGTTGGCGATGAAAAGGGCGCCACGACAAAGCTCGATCTTCCAAGTACATCCGCCTGCGAGCCCATCGCTACTGGCTTGCGATCAGGCCGCGCAAATCCTGGTCTCTGGGGCAGGGCAGACCTATGCCGCAGATCAGGTGCTCGTTATCTCGTTGGCAGCTTTCCTTGCAGGCAACCGTCCGTTCGAGGTTTTGTTCGGTAGGATGGAGGACTGGCGCGCCGGCAAGCCTTTTGACCGCGCCACGTTTCCCGTCCCCTCCACGTCGCACGCAGCGTGTGGATTTCCCGCACTGCGCGCCCCCATTTGCTTCACGCCAACGCTTATGGGACCTATCCTACTGGGGAAACTTTCGGCCCGTCGCGTCGCACTCTGTAGGCGTTGAACAACCCTAGAGTGTCGTACAGCCACCGCCTATTCCATCGTTCCCAGCCAAAGCCCTATCATTTCTGAGCATGCGCCAGATGGCGCCTGACCTTCTTCTCTGCCCAGTCTTTGATGAAGCTGAAGCACTCGCTGGAATGCCCCACCGCGAAGTAATTCACCCACCCCCGGAGCATCGGATTGATCAAGTTTATTGCCTGTTCAATCGGTTGCGACCGGTGTCGGCGGAACACCTCTTTGAGCGCCCGCACCAGCGCCGTTCGCTTCTTGAGCTTGGGCGTGTAACGCGGCCGCATCGCTCCGCTCAGACCGCGGAGGTAGCGGAACTCAAAACCTGGGAACCCGAAGCACTCACCGCGCTCAAGGTCCACTGTGCGGCTCTTTTCATCATTGATTTCAACCTGCAGCTTGCCGAACTCCTCCCGAAGCCGCTTGTCCACAGCCCTGATCAGCCAGTCATGACGTTTGTAGGCGTCGATCAAGATCACCAAATCGTCAGCGACCCTCGCATATTCGATGTAGGCGTACTTGCCATTTCGCGTGACCTCCCGCGCCCGCTCCAGCATCTTGCCCACCTCATTGAGGTACAGGTTGCTGAGCAAGGGCGAGATGACTCCGCCTTGTGGAACGCCCTTCTTGCCAGAAGCCTTCAACATAACCTTCAGGAGGTGCATGACGTCCGCGTCATCGATCCGTCGCGCCACTTTCGCCAACAAGCGGTCGTGCCGAACATTGTCAAAATAGGCGCGCAGATCAAACTCGAGGACCCGCGTCTTCCGCTGGACTATCGTCTCGGCAACTCGCTTGATCGCATCATGAGCTGTCCGCTTGGGGCGATATCCAAACGATCCCGGTTGGAAGTCCGCCTCGAAGACAGGCTCGAGTATGAGCTTGAGCGCGCCCTGAACCACTCTGTCGCGGATCGCCGGAATCGACAGGACACGGACTTTGCCCTCGTCCTTCGGTATCTCCTGTCTCCGCGCTGGGAGTGGCTGGTAGGTGCACCCGATCAGTTCGTCCCGTAACTGCTCGAGCAGAGCCTTTACGCCTTGCGCCTCGATGGCCTCGAAGGTGACCCCGTCTATTCCCGGTGCGCCATCGTTCTGTTTGGCCATCTCATCCTGATTGGGTTCTTCCGCATATTTGGTGCAGTTTGAGCAGCTGGGGGCGGATAGGTTGAGCGATCGTTCTCAGGCAGCCAGAAGGACGCGTCGACGTAATAGCGGGTAGCTTGCCCGACCATACATTTGTCGTTTGATGGCTTTGATTCTGCTGATCTGGCCTTCGACCGGACTGGTCGTCCAGGAGGTAGTTATTGCCGCTCGGACCGCATCGATGTCGCGCGCGATGTCGTTGGCGAAGCTCTTGAGCTCGCTGTTGCGTGTTTCTGTGATCCATTCATCGAGCTCCGCGATCACGCAATTGCGCTCCAGATCGCAGATGATCGTTCCATGTCACTGGCCACGACGCCAAGCCCAATCGTCGATACCGACGACGGTCGGGGCAACGAAATCCGGCAAGGGAGCCGAGTGAATCATTCGGAGCAAGGTGTCACTGCTGATCGGCATAGCCAGTTTGCGCGACAGGCGCGAGCCAGGCTCACCGCCGACCGCAAAGCCACCAGTTGGCTCTCGCCGGGGCGGGTTGTGCGTCTTGCTTTCGGCCGCACGGTTGCCGGTAGCCGCTCAGTGAATATCCGACGCGGGCATTGCGGATTCGCGCATCGAAACCGTCGCGCGTGAAGCCGAATTTCGACCACCTGACCTTGCCACGGCAGATCGGTTAAGCGTCGCACGTAATGGCTGTGGACGCGACCCGTCTGGCCGCCGCAACAGGGGCAGAGCGAGACCGCTGACTTCGGCCGAGCCACGAGCACCACCCTGTCGGTCTGGGGAAGGATCTGGACAATCGAAAGCTCGGGGGAAACCAGTGAACGGAAGGCATGGAGCAAGGCGTATCACCGGCGTCGAATGCGATTCCGACCTTATGCCCTTATTCGCACCGTCCGTGAATCCTGCACCTTGCACCAAATATGCGGAAGCCCCCCCGATTGTCGCGCTATACTCCTGTGATGAGGATCGGCTCGGTTCGCCCGAGCAACCCTCGGACGCGCAGTGTAGGGCGAGCCACCTCATCGGCAGAGGCGACGATGGATGCTGGTGGCCGTTCCCCGATAAGATGGAAGTACGGGCTCACGACCGGAAGCCGGGCCAAGCATCTGATGGAGAACAGCCATGGAAGAGTATATCGGCCTTGACGTCTCTCTGAAAGAGACGGCGGTATCTATTCGGCGCGGCGGCGAGCGTGTCTGGCGTGGCAAGTGCGTCTCGGATCCACAAGTTGTTGCAGGGCTGATCCGCAAACACGCTCCGTCGGCCAAGCGAGTGGTGTTCGAGAACGGACCGCTGTCCGTCTGGTTCTTTCCTGCCCTCACTGCGGAAGGGCTGCCGGCGATCTGCATTGACGCCCGCCACGCGAAAGCCGCGCTCGACATGGCAGCCAACAAGACCGACGCCAACGATGCCGGTGGGCTCGCGCATTTGGCGGAGGTTGGCTTCTTCGCGAAGTGCGGGTGAAGGGTTTCGACAGCATGCTCTCGCGGACTTTGGTCGCGGCTCGAACGAAGCTCGTGCGAGCGACGCTCGACGTCGCGAACCAAGTCCGCGGGCTCATGAAGACGTTCGGGCTCATCGTGCCACGTGGCATGGGCGGTCAATTCGAGGCGCATGTTTGCGTGTTTCGGCAATTTCCGGACAGCAATTTCGGTAATTCGCGGACAGCGATTTCAGTAATTCCGGGACAGGGATTCCGCTAAATCGCGGACAGTTGCGGGAGGTTGGTTTTCGGGAGCGCCGTTCAGGCAATGTTCTCTCTCAAGCTGTGAGTTTGAGAGGGGCAATGCCGAGACGGAAGCAAGCGAAACGAACCACTGTGAAGGACCTACGATCGATCCTGAGGCTGACGTACGAGCAGGACCTGTCGGTTCGGGAGATCTCGGAACGGCTGCAGATCAGCAAGAGTTCGGTTGCCACCTACCTGCTGCGAGCGCGTGAAGCGGGTTTGAGCTGGCCGCTGCCGCCGATTTACGAGAGCGAGGCGGCCTTGCAGCGAGCCTTGTTCCGGCGGGTCGGGCGGCCCCCGCAGGACTTGAGCGAGCCTGAGTGGCCACGGGTGGCGCAGGAGCTCAAGCGCAAGGGCGTGACGCTGACGCTGCTGTGGCAGGAATACCGGACGGCGCATCCCGACGGCTATGGTTACACGTGGTTCTGCGAGAAGTTTGACGCCTATCGGCGCCGGGCGAACCCGACCTTCCGTCATCGCCACGCGGCGGGTGCAGTGATGCAGACCGACTATGCGGGTCCGACGGTGGAGGTGATCGATCCGCAAACCGGCGAGATCCGTCAGGCGCAGATATTTGTCGCGGTGCTCGGGGCCTCGTCGCTGACCTTCGCTATGGGGAGCTTCGGTCAGCGACTACCAGATTGGATCGAAGGCCAGACCCGGGCCTTGTCGTACTTCGGCGGAGTTCCCAGGGCGATCGTCTGCGACAATCTGAAGGCCGGGGTCGTCAAGGCGTTGTGGTTCGAGCCGACGCTCAACCAAACCTTTGCCGCCATGGCCGAGCACTACGACACGACGATTTTGCCGACCCGCAGCCGCAAGCCGCGCGACAAGGGCAAGGTTGAAGGCGCGGTGCTGATTGTTGAGCGCTGGATTCTGGCACGGCTGCGCCATCGGCGGTTCTTCAACCTGACCGATCTCAATACTGCGATCGCCGGTTTGCTGGAGGAGCTGAACCATCGGCCGATGCGCCATATCGGCAAATCCCGCCGGCAGCTGTTCGAGGAGATCGAGCGCGCTGCGTTGACGCCGTTGCCGGGCGAGCCGTTCGAATACGCCGAATGGAAAACGGCGAAGGTCCACCCCGATTATCACGTCGAAGTCGACAAGACCTTTTACTCGGTGCCGCACCGGCTGATCGGCCGTCGGGTGGACGTCCGGCTCACCTATCGAGCCGTCGAGATCTTCCAGGATCACACGCGTGTTGCCAGCCATGTGCGCCGCTCTCAGCGCAGCGGCCATGTCACCGTGAACGAGCACATGCCCAAGGCCCATCAGCGTTACGCCAATATGACGCCGGCGAGCTTGATCAAGATGGCAGCGCGGATCGGCGTCAACGCCGCCACGCTGGTCGAGCGGATGATGCGTGAGCGCCCGCATCCCGAGCAGGGTTATCGCTCCGCCATGGGGATCATCGCCCTGGCGCGGCGCTACGAGCGCGATCGGCTCGAAGCAGCTTGCGAGCGGGCACTCGTCATCAACGCGATCAGCTACTCCTCGGTGAGCGCGATCCTCAAATCCGGGCTCGACCGCGCGAGCCCTGCTGCCGCCCCCGTCAAAGCCACCCCCTCGCACGCCAACATCCGTGGTGGGGGCTATTATCAATGAAGGAAAGGACCATCGCGATGCTGACCCACCCGACCCTCGACCAGATGCAGGCGCTCGGCCTTGCCGGAATGGCGGCCGCCTACCGGCAATTGGCCGAACAGGACAATGCCGCCGATCTCAGCCGCGACGAGTGGCTCGGCCTGATGCTCGATCGCGAAGCCGCCATGCGCGCCGACCGGCGCCTGACCAATCGGCTGGCCGCAGCCAAGCTGCGCTTCATCGACGCCTGTATCGAAGACGTCGACTTCGCGTCCCGCCGCGGTCTTGACCGGCGCAACACCCTGCAGCTGGCGCAAGGCGCCTGGCTGAAAGCCCATGAGAACTTCATCATCACCGGCCTGACCGGGACTGGCAAAACTTGGCTGGCGTGCGCCTTCGGACGCCAGGCGGCCAGGCTCGATCATTCCGTCCTCTATTTGCGTATGCCGCGCCTGTTCGAAGACCTCGCCATGGCCCGTCTCGATGGTCGCTTCCCGCGCCTCATCGATAAGCTCGCACGTGTCCAGTTGCTCATCCTCGACGATTGGGGCACCCACACCCTCAATGACCAGCAGCGCCTTGATCTCCTCGAAATCTTCGAAGAGCGCTACAGGCGCAAATCGACCTTGATTACCGCTCAGCTGCCCGTTGCCCAATGGCACGACATGATCGGCGAGCCAACCATCGCAGATGCTATCCTCGACCGGATCATCCACAACTCCCACCGTATCGCCCTCGAAGGCGACAGCATGCGAAGGAAAAAAGCTGCGCGCCCCTTGACCGACGTCGAAAACAGCGAAACGAATACCAACTGACTTCAACAACCAGGCAACCAAAAGCCAGCGCCGCCACGCTGTCCGCGATTTAGCGAAACTGCTGTCCGTCAGTTAGCGAAACCGCTGTCCCGTTTTTGCGAAATACGCAGCATGTTCGCTCCCTGCTCGCCGACAATGCCGCTCTCGCCCGAATCATCCTGCCCTTGCTCGAGGCATGGCGAAACCTACGCAGCCAGGCGGCCGAACTGGCCCGGCGGCTCCTCGCGGAGGCACGCCGGAGCCAGCAATGCCAGCTGTTGATGTCGATCCCCGGCGTCGGTGCGATTACCGCCACCGCCTACCTGACCGCCGTCGAGTATCCAGCGAACTTCAAACATTCGCGCTCGGTCGGCGCCTGGCTGGGGCTGACCACGCGACGCTATCAGTCGGGCGAGGTCGACTATGACGGCCATATCTCCCGACGCGAAGATATCCATGTCCGCTCGCTCCTCTATGAAGCCGTGGTGGTAATCCTGACCCGCAGCCACACAGACGGCGATGTGCGCAGCTGGGGCATGAAATTACGCGAGAAGATCGGCTTCAAACGCGCCGCTGTTGCCGTGGCCCGCAAGCTCGCCGTCATCATGCATGCGATGCTACGCTCCGGCGAACTATTCAAAAGTGCGGCAGCTACCGCCTGAAAACGAACTCGAAAGCGCCCATGGCGTGACGAGGCGTCCCTGCCGGGACGTAGGCTGGTCCATTCCGTTAAGACCGTTGCACGACGAGGTTGCTCGGAGTGCGTGACATACATTGGAAGAACTATCCCGCGAAGCGCCATGATGCGGCGGCTCATGCCGACCGCGTAGACGACCATGCTCCCGGCAAACAACGTCCCGTGCAAAAAAACGCTTGCAAATGCCGCTATTAGACGACGGTCTTACCCTATCTCTCAAGCCGGTCTGCATTCTTCACGGACGACGAAAAAGCTTTCGCGGCATGCGGCGCGCTTCACTTACTCGCGCTGACGCCGAGTAGCTGACGGCTGGATCCCAGCATCGAGCGCTGGTGGCCAAGACCAATTCCAAGCTTCAAGGCTTTCTGCCTGGGAGATCCTTCCGACCGCTTCATCAGCTTTGCGATTCTTCCGACCGGCGTTCTTACCTTCGAATGCTGCTTCAGCAACTTGATGTCAGCTGCGGCGTATGGCTTGCCTCATCGACTGCTTCATCCAAACCGAATGCAAAAACTACTTCGATGCCGCGGGATATGCTGCAACCTGATCCGCGATTGCTCTTGCGTTAAGGCGCCTCCGTCACATCATCTCGTCCGACACATAAGAACGGATCAGATCGCCAAGAGCCGCTCCAGCCAGCT
Source organism: Bradyrhizobium sp. ma5 (assembly GCF_042258955.1). Classification (NCBI taxonomy): domain Bacteria; kingdom Pseudomonadati; phylum Pseudomonadota; class Alphaproteobacteria; order Hyphomicrobiales; family Nitrobacteraceae; genus Bradyrhizobium; species Bradyrhizobium sp. ma5. The sequence goes on along the minus strand of NZ_CP170156.1, from coordinate 2,103,906 downwards.
CTACCAACCAACCGAAGTCCGCATGGGACGCGCCAGAGTCGTCGGACGCGTCCCACAGCCGTACCGCGGTCAGCCCCTGAGACGGTTTTGCAGTGCCTGCCGATCGACGACGAGGTTGCCAAGGTTCAGGTCTGGCTGACGTCTTGCCGCCAATCGACTAACTAGCGCCCGGGTGCTGTCCACGACAAAGACGCCGCAATCATTACCGTTTCTTTGCTGGCTTATGGGAGCGTCTTGCAGGTTGGCCCCCACCCGCCTTGCGAGCATTGCTGCGGGTCTGTCATTGTATCCCCGAGCGGAGTCGTAGTGATAGGCAACTGGCCTGTCGCGATCGCGGCGGTCCACCAGCAGCAACGACCAATGGCTGCCGCGGAGATGAGGATCCGCGCCGGCATCGTTCACTGGCATGAACAGGAAGTCGGCTGTATCGTTACCATTCCGATCATCGACAATGCGATGGAATGCGCCAAGCGCGTCGACGTTGGTACCCTGGCCCACCTGAAAGGCGATGAGAGGATCCACTAACCGAGTCCGGGCGGCAAGATTTGGATTGCTTTGCTGCAACTCCTGCGCAAGGAGCTCGTAATCCCTCGCGATATGTTCGTCACCCAGCCATTCCGTGGTTCCGAGCACCCGTCCGCTGCGGTCGCCGGCAGAGGCACTCGCAGTCGAAGCGCCGATCCGGGCATCAGGAACCGAGGACGGGCCAGGGTGATGGATCAGCTGCGCGTCGCGGCTTCCTCGCGGCCCCAATGCGATGGAGTAGGTCTCGCCGTTGATAGAGACCGGCTGGGGAGCCATTCGCGAACTCGGCAACAGCATTTTATTGTCCAATACATCGAGCAGCAAGTCCGGCACCGGCTGCGAGCCATGCTGCCAATCCTCGCCGACGAGATATCCGATATCCTCGAGCTCCTGCGGCATGCCTGATGGACTGATGAAGAACGGCGGTCTGCCGGCAGGGCTGAGCACCGGCCTTGACTGGGCATCGTCACGCATTTCCAGCGGTGTGGACGGCAGATCAGCGATAGATCCAAGACCGCGGTAAATTTCTGACGACCGAGCTGGTTCGCTCCGGGCCGGCGGCGCATAATGAGCATCATCAAGCACATCCTGCGGTGTGAACGGCAAATCAGCGATAGATCCAAGACCGCGGTAGATTTCTGACGACCGAGCTGGTTCGCTCCGGGCCGGCGGCGCATAATGAGCATCATCGCGCATATCCTGCGGTGTGAACGGCAAATCAGCGATAGATCCAAGACCGCGGTAGATTTCTGACGATCGAGCTGGTTCGCTCCGGGCCGGCGGCGCATAATGAGCATCATCACGCACATCCTGCGGTGTGAACGGCAAATCAGCGATAGATCCAAGACCGCGGTAGATCTCTGACGACCGAGCAGGCGCGCCTTCCGGACCTGGCCACTCCCTTGGATCAAAGTCGGACGGCACGCGCGGGGACCAGGTCGAGCTCGCCCCAGCCGGTTCCTGCAAGCCGGCCTGCCCAACCGGGCCTAGCACTGGCGGCCACCCACTTTCGGACGGCGGAGTCGGCAAATCTCGCACCCAGGTTGAGGTTGAGTTCGCGTCAGCCCTCTGCTGAGGGAAGGTCACACCCAGCGCCCTGTTTGCCTCGACGATTTGCACATACTGCGCAAGCCTCTTGAAGCCAATGCCAACGTTGCCTTCGGCTTGCGTGAACTCCCGGTAATCTCTGTCCAATGAATCGCGCTGATGCCAATCGCCGTTGATCCGGCTCGCGATGCTCTCCCTGCCCATTGTTCGGAGCCAATCACTGAACTTTCGTTGCCCCGAAGCAGTATTGCGGACGGTCTTGGAAGTCCGGCCGGATCCGAGCTTGCTCAACTCTTCCTCGACCAAGCCATCGATGATGTTGGCGTCGTCGTCATAAGGATGCAGCCCATGCTGGAGTTCATCGCCCTGGGGATGCCGAAGCTTGTTGATACCCAACCCAATGTACGGTTGGCCAATGGCTCGCTTGAACTCCGAAATATCTTTCTGCAGTTGTTTTTTCTGCTGCTCATTGCCGTTGAGTCGACTCGCTATGCTTTCCTTGCCCTCTCTTTGCAGCCACTCACTAAGCTTGCGCTGATTGCTAGCGATCTTGAGGAAAGGCGCCCTCTCTTTGGCAGTCGCGGCCGGTCCAAGCTTACGCAAGGCTTCGTTGGTCGCGTCGTCAATCATGTTGGCGTCGCTCTCATAAGCGCCCAAAGTACGGCGCCCCATCATGCGGGGCCCGGGTCCGAGCGCTTCGAACCCTGCCCCGTCAGGCTGAAGCCTTCGGAGATAATCGAGGGCCGTAAAGAGGCGGCCCTCGGGATCATTCTCGTCGCAGAATGCCATGATGTCTTCGGCTATTTCTTCGGTTCGAAACTGAGCCGTCAGGGATGGCCTCTGGTTGGCCGTGAGCCACTTAGAAAAGCTATTGAGAATCCTCGTATGAGACCTGATAGTTTTGTCGGGCACCTCATGTGCCCTGGCTGCTGCCGCGAACTGGTGAATGAGTAGCGCGTCTCCGGTAGGAGCAGGCGGCTGAGAACGAGGAGCTGGCGCGGGAGGCCGAGGCAACAACTCGCCGGCACGGAACTTCCGAACCGCTTCCAATGCCGCACGCACTCGCTTGACGCCCCCCGCGTTCACAAACTCATCCGCATGGGCGTTCAACTGAACAGGGCTTTCAACCAGACCGGCCAGTGTCAAGTTTTTAGAGTTGAGGAACTCGCTGAATCGGTTCAGTTGCTCCACCATCTTCTGAAGGGTGCTGGAAGCATAACTTCCTGCGGCCGCGCGCACGAACTCAGAAATGAGGGCTGTGTCCTCTTCGGACGCACGGGTGCGCTTATAGGCGAAGATACGAAGCTCTGAATCGACTGCATCCGACGCTGAGCCGCCCAACGGCCTTTCACCGCGACTTCCTCCAAACACTTTGCCAAGCCCCGACTTAACCTGAGAAAGCAGTCCACCGCCCTTTCTATCCTTCGTGCGCGCCGCAGGCTTCGGTTCCGATGACGCTGTGTCGCGCATGCTACCCAGTGCCCTGTTGCGTAAGTCAGCTGGAGAACCTTGCATGGCCGCGTCAAAGTGAGCGCGAGGAATGTCGACACTGTGCCGGATACTGCTGAACCGATTATCCTGCGGGTTGGATTGCGGCGGCATCCGCATCGAGCCGCCGAGGCCAGTGAGCATGGATACTTCCATGGCCCGTTGATTGTCGGGCGAGCTCAGCTCGGCGGACCCCTCCTCCGATGAGCTGAGCTGCAGGTGGCTCAGCTGCTGCTCAAAGCCGGCTTGGTCCGCCGGCACGTCGTGCGATTCCTGCCTCACACGCAGCAGCTCTTGCTGCTCAGCGTACCAATTGTTCCAATAGTTCGGATCGCTATGGTTCATTTCCACAGTACTCTCCCTGATCAGATGATTCCTCGGGCGCACTCTCGACAGTGACACGAGCCTCAGAAAGCCGATGCTAGGCTCGGCAACCAGAAAAGGAGGACAGCCGTCTCACGCACCTCCCAGTTCGCGCATTCCTCACACCAGCCCAGCTGGTACCTGCCGCAGAACAATTCGTTCGCCCTACCCAGCAGGTCAGGCCCGGACGCCAAAGCGCGGCCGTGGGACGATCCCGCTGATCGGAGAGGCTGGGACACTTGCGGGCCCGCACTCACAACAATCTCGAAAGAACAGCGCAAGAGAATGCTTGCGGCATCCGAACGCAACAGCATGCGGGACATCGGATTGAACCTGCCCCGCCGCATCGGTGCCAGGATGATGCCCGGATTGGTCTTGAACTGCACGAACTGCACGTCCTGGTCCAGCTCTTCAATTTGACGCCCCTCGCATTCGGTACGAATCGCTTCGGTTATCCCGCGAAGCTAGCTGCTTGGATGGCGCATCACGTGCCCTCTGTGTGGAAAGTGCAAGCGACAGCCGGCGGTAACAGAGAGTCCCGCGCCGTCGGCTTTCCGCTCGTCTACCCCCGGCCGCTCTAATTCGTTAGCTTGACGGCGCCGCCTGAGCTCCATCAGTAGGGGTATCTTGGTGTGCCGGCTCTCAGCCCCGGCACTGCGGTCTCGAACGATCGACCCATGCTTCCCGCACGTTCTAGGCGAAACGGGAGCGCACTCCCATTTCCCTATCCCCTTCGCGTCCGGCACGCAGGACATGAATATGATAGCCTTCATGCACGTTCCGTTCTTATCGAGACTCTCAGTCGGCCGGTCCTCCGCGGAAAAGAGCGCCCAATCCATGAACCAAGCAAAATAATCGCGGACGAATCTGTCTCGACATGTCTTTCGTTTTCGTCGCTACTTCGTTCAACGGTAAGCGAGCGAGCTGACAACAAGCTGACGCACAGAAGAGTGCATGCTCGGAACCCCTATTCGATCTACCCCCCGGTTCGCGCCGGGTCTTGGTTTGCTCGCCCTCGCCAATTCTCGATTCGCCCTGGGAAGTCGCGCTACGGAGGTTCAACCTAGGACACTTGCGCTGCGGAAATGTAGACGATAGCGCCGCGCTCAGCGCCTGTGACGCGCAGATCGTCGCGCAGCTGGCCTACATGCGCACTGTGGGCCGCCGCCGCGGCGGTTCAGCACACCTTTATGGATCGCATTGAGCGACTTTGACGATGCTGCTCCGACAAGGCTGGATCTTCGGTACGATGCTCCTTCGCGGATTGTCCCGGGCTCAATCATTCGCGGTCTATGCAAGCTTAAGGAGCGAGGTGTTCTTCAACGCGGCTCGTCAGCTGATCGACAGATAAGCTTCGTATGGGAACGCTTGCATTTGGACTGGTGCTGACCTGTCACCGAGTATTTCCGCTCGCATGCATGCAAGCGTGATAAAATCATGGCTTGAGATAGCTGCCCTTCCATATTTCTCGGCCGGCGCGCTCGGGGTAATGAACTTCCTGCCACGCAGCCAGCGTCCCTCGAAGCGTCCCAGAGCAAGCCGGTCGCATTGAACGGCAGGTTGTTCAACCGGCATGGCGCGTAGATTTTGTCCGAATGCTCGCGGATGTGGCGATCCTCCAAGGCAACGCGGTACGTTCGGTCGGCGCCGAAGCGCGGTCCAGCGCCACGTGGATAAAAGCCTTCTGAATCAGGAATTCGGGAGTGCGCCCGATCACGTTGCCAATTTGGCGCCTGAACTGCGGGAACGGATCGGCAAGATCATTCTGAAGGCGTAGCCGAGGGAGCGGCGCAGATCGATGTAGCGCTCGACCTTGTCGCCGAGGAATGCGGCGAAGGCGGTCATGCGGCGCCTCCCGGAACGGGGAGCGCGACCTCAGCGAGCTGCGAAGCCGCGACCTTCACGTACAGCGCCGTTGTGTTGATGCTTCGGTGCCCTAGAAGATCGGCGACCTCGTTGATCGGCCTTCGTCGCCCCACGAGCTGGGTGGCTAGACTGTGGCGCAGGAGATGTGCGCCTCCGACGCGACCGAGCTCGATCCCACCATGCTGCAATCGCTTCCGCACGATCCTCGAAACAGACGACGCGTACTTGAATGGTCCCACGGGCGGCGTGACGGACAGGAACAGATGCTGACTATCGACCTTCGGTCGAGCCCGCAGGATGTAGTCGGCTAGCGCGGCGCCGGTCTCCTCGATGAGCGGGGCCACTCGGTCACGCTTGCCCTTGGTGCGCCGGACAAAAACCTCGCCAGCGCCAGTCGATATCCCGGAGCTGAAGAGCGCGTAGCTCGCCGTTGCGAATGCCTGTGGTGGCGAGCAACACCAGGACAGCTCGATCGCGAAGGTCGATCGGCGTCGCCTTGCCGACCGCATCGATGACGCGGCGAACATCATCCCACGAAAGCCGGGGCGGTAAATGGGCCAGTCGCCAATATGGCGTTCTTGGAACGACGGGAGCCAGATCCTGCTCGTGGTGGCCACCCCAATGCAGAAAGCGGAGAAACGTTCGGATGTGAGAGATCGCCGTCGTGCGAGTGCCGGAGGTCGCCGAGAGCGACAGCCGATACTCGACAGCGGCAAGGACATGCTCTGCCGTCAACGCCTCGAGGTCTTGGCCAGGATGGCGATGGCGGAGCCAATCCAGAAAGCGCCGTGCGCCCAAGAGAACGCCATCGCGGGACCTTGGCTCAAGGCCTCGTACCCTGCTCAGATAGTCAGAAAAGGAGCGCAAAAGCGGAGCGTCCGGATCATCGACTACAATGGGCGTCGAAGCAATGAATCGTTCGGGCGCCACCCGTCGCGCGTATTGGAGCGCAGACACTGCCGCAATCCGCGGTGAGTCCGTGGTGAATGTGCATAGATAGCTATCGACGATAGCTTCGCCGATCGGCCGTGAACCGCAATGTGCTGCAGCAAAACGGCCGAACCGCGCGATCCGGCTCAGATAAAGTTTAGCGGATGCTTGCTTGTAACCGAGCGAGAAAAAGTGCCCCGCGATGCGATCCATCTCGGCGCCGAGCGCCCCGTCACGAAGGCGTTTAAGCACCCCGCGGTACGAAAAATAGAACTCGAGCATTGTGCCCCTCCGGCGTTACGGCGCAGGGGGATCCCGCGTCCACACGAGGGGCACGAAATATTATGTGGCGGAGGAATCCAGCCGTGGCCGGCCCTGGCTGGCGTTAGGGCGCCTCTGCCACATAATCTCGTCCGACACATAAGAATGGGTCGGCTCCGCCATCTCGCACCAGCGCCATCAAGCCGGTCGCTCCCTTCCGGAAGTCGACCGGCGTGCTGGCCACGTAAACTTGAATGCCTGCCGAACCGCCCGGATGACCGCGGCAAGGCGCTCAGGCTCCACGTCGCTACCGATGCGCACCGCGACATCGCCGACCACGATTTCCATCGTCTCGCCCGCCACGGCTTCAAAACGCGCGAACTTGACCGGTCGGGCTCGCTCGGAAAGCGGCGCGACCATTCCCGAGGCCAGCGCCTTGCGTCGCCACGCAAACACCTGCGATGAATCAAGCCCGTGAGCGCGCGCAATTGCCGACACGCTCGCCCCCGGCGCGAACGTTTCACCGACGATCCGCTCCTTCTCTTCCCGCGACCATGTACGGTAGCTCCGCCCCGGACTAACCGAAAGCCGCTCAGGTGTCGCCATGATAACTTCGAAGTTTCTTAGCGTCAGACCTATGTTCGCTCACATGATCTCCTGGGAACAAATCACCAGGAGATTCTCTGACAATCAAACGCCACCCGCTATGTGGGGTGACCTACACGCTAACCATCCTGCGGCACTGTCGCGACGATCAAGGCCGTCCGTTGCTCGGGCCGCCACGAAACAGCCCTGACACCAACGCCGATATTCCAGCGGCTGTGGAGACGCTCCGCCAGTGCTGGATGCCGATCCGCTACCCGCGCGCCCGCTGATCACCCCGGACGGTGGAGCTCATACCGGTTACAATCAGGCGCTCCCGACCGTGGGTGCGAAAGGCACGCTTGGAAGGAGCTGGTCAAGACATTTGACATCGAGGCCAGCAGCGGTGAGGACTACTCGATCGGCGGGACGAGGTTCAGCATCCACTCCTACCGCAGCATCCCCGCGGACGATGATTGATGGGACAGCGGCACAGCCGGGTCGAGCATTTCGTCCAATGTCTGGCCAACCAGGAACATTGAGCCTGGCACCGTGAGATGACCGGGGTCGAATGCGGTCAATTCCGACTCGTTCGGCCCGATCCGCGATAGGCAGCCATCGTCATTGCAGAAGATATTGCGCACCGAGATGTAGTGGATGCCAAGCTTGCGCGACAACGCGCTCAGCATGACATCCCTGCCTCGCGTCCACTCGTCGTTCGAGCGATAGAAGGTCCGCGCCGGCAGGACCGTCCCTGTTTGTCTGTAGTAATCCAGCACATTGGCCGACAACCCCCCACCCTGCCAGCTTGGCGGCGGCCCCATGAGAACGATACGTGCGATATTCGCAGCCTTGAGCTGTGAGACCGTACGCGGCAAATCCGCGCTTAGCGTCGGCTCGGCCTGTCCCCAAGTCGCATCGAGAATCACAACATCGGGATGCAGTTTGCCAATTCGCGCGACGACATCGTCATTGATGCTTTTGCACAACGGCCGCTCCGCGAGCGCGTATCCGATCAATGGCGGGCAGGCCGAAGCGGTGTACTGGGCAACGTCATACCCTCGCTCACGGGCAAAGTGCAGCAATCCGGGATAGAGAGCCCCGCCATACGAATCTCCCCAGATTAATAGCAGCGGATGACCGCCGTTACCGGCGCATTCGGGAGCGAACTCCGACGCAGGTTTCTGCAGCAACAGGCACCTGCCCGGTCGCCAGTAGATCGAGGTTTCGCTGCCCGACAGCATAAAGCCACGAATTGATTCCGGGAAGCGCACCGGCAGGCCGCGTGTATTGACGGCGCCAAACCCGATCAACCAGATACCCACCATCGCGACAATAAGAGGTGCGACCCTCAACTCGATCGTTGATTTGCCAAATCTGATGGGTCGTTCGACGAAGCGATAGGTCAACCACGCAAGGAGGAAGCTGAGGACGAGAAGCCCGCACATGGACAGCGTGGGCACCGTTACTCCACCGGCGTTCAGCTTGGCGAAGGCGATGAGCGGGAAGTGCCATAAATAAAGCGGATAGCTGATGAGGCCGACGAGAACCATCGGCCGCGCTGACAATAGACGACGATGAACGAGCGTGCCCGCAGTCGCGATCAAGGTCATCGCTGCCAGCACGGGAACCAATGTCAGGAAGCCTGGCCAAGGCCTGCTGCCACTGAGCCCCCAGAACGCGAACGCGACGCCGCCCAGTCCAGCAAAGGCGAGCGCGGTGTCAAACTGACGACGGACGACACCAGGGTCCTCCGGTAACCACAACGCGAGTAGAGCTCCGGCAAGAAGCTCCCACCCCCTGGTCGTCGGCGAATAAAATGCCCAAGCCGAATCGACCGGAGGCGTCAAAACGCAGGCCACGAAGGAGCAGAGCGCAAGGGCCAAGACAATGAGCACGCGCCGCGCGGGCCAAAGCGAGATGAGCCAAAGCGCCGCCGGCCACACGATATAGTATTGCTCCTCGATTCCGAGCGACCACAGATGCAGCAGTGGCAGGCGCTCCGCGGCAGGATCGAAATATCCGACGATCTGCTCGTGAAGGACGAAATTTTCTATGAACGCCGCCGCACCCTTGATGTTGGCTCCCAACGCTTCCATCTCGCCCACCGGCAAGACAAACCAGCCGACCATGAAGGGCGCGACAACGACGACAATCAGCGCCGGAAATATTCTCAGGACGCGACGGGCGTAGAAATTGGCAAACCTGAAGCGCTTCTCCAGCATTTCGCGGTGAATAATCCCGGTGATCAAATAGCCAGAAATGACGAAGAAGATATCCACGCCGGCGAAACCGCCCGGAATCAGTCGCGGGAATGCGTGATAGGCGATCACCGCCATGACTGCGACCGCGCGCAATCCGTCGATGTCGGGACGATATCCGCGAAAATGCGGCGTGTCGGCACCAAGCGCACGCACGATACCGACATTGAGCTCGCCTGCTCCACCGCCAATGTCCATCTTTACTCCTCTCTAGGCGTGAAACGCAGCTGTCTTCTCCAGCGCGCTGACGAGGTCGAGCATAAATTCGGCCGCGCCGTTCCCGTCGAGATACTCGCCTTTTCCGCAACTTCTCGCCGACGATAATCCGGCGGTGAAAATGACCCGCGTTCTCGATTGCCACAACACGTCGGAACCCATCGGGTCCGCGCGTGAGTTCCTTCGCAACTTAGGCGCGCCCGTTGTGCTGAATCCTCTTGGCAACGAGCCCATCGAGATTGTGTACTTGGAATTGGAATGCTGACATTCTTGCTGCGGTGACGTTGAACGAACGCGTCCGGCAAGGCCGAGCTGCCAGCAGAGCGCGCACGCCTGACCGACGGCCCTCGGCAATCAATTTCATTACCTGCTATGCTCCACAATTCTATCTCAACCGACGCCTTGACTAGCAGCACTCGATACGATTGATAAAATCGATTTTTCTGATGGATAGCTTCCACGCCGTGGATACAGGGAGGGAGATAAGCTTCATTATTATGCGATTCTAGGGAATGAAAAGGGTGCGGCCTTTGCGCTTTTGTTGGACGGTGGACGAATGCACGACCGTTGTGCCGGACAGGGGATTTGAGAGGTCTTCAGCAGGGGGAGTTTCACCGCGTGCTCGTTTGAGGCCGAGCTGATCGAATCGCGGATGCTCGCATGGGACCTCTCCGTCAACGATGCCTATCGCGAACGCTTCGCGCGCACTACGAACTGGCTCGACGAGATAAAGTGGTTATACATCAACTGAAGTAAAACTTGGGCCGTATGGATATCTGAAGTCGGCAATGGCCAAGCTTCCAGCCGAGCGAGCGTGGCGTAAAGCGCTGATGCGGCGTAGGATTCGGCTGCGAAGCCAATCCCATCACCTTCAACCGCGAACACCACGCCCACCATGACCGACGATACGATTCTGCTCCTCTCGTTTCCAGCCATTCACGCCAAGAAAGTCACAGCTACCTTCGATGGTGGGCGCCTGACCTCGAATGGGGGCGTGATGCTTCTGGCGATGGCCGAGCGGCGTATTGGTTTGGCTGACAATTTGGCCCGGGTGTTCCCGGATCGGCGCGGCGCGATCCGACGCGGGTCGTACACAGCCTTGTGGATATGTTCCGCGCGCGCGTTCGCGATCTGCTTCGGCTACGAGGAGGACAGCAGCGTTTTGAAGTAATGGCGAAACTAATCCAGTTCATGGACCGTGAGCTCCAGAGCGCGGCGGATGCCGCCGTCGCTAATGTGATGAAGCGACGGAAGTCGATGGATTTCGACGCCTTCGCGTGTTTGCCAGATGCCCCTGCTGAGAACGCGAATTGTGTCTTCGATTGCCTGCTGGAAAGCGGGAAGATTGCCCTCCTGATGAAACGGTGTTCGCAAAGCCGGGCGGCCAAATGCACAAGCGAGCATGGTCAAAGCCTACTCGTCGTCGATATCCGGGATTGGGCAACAAATTTACGCAATTCCGTTTCTGTGTCAGGAACCGGAACGCCCTCGACCAGGCGCCGCAGGAGGAATTGGGCTCGATGCCGGAGATGCCCCTCAAACTCTGGGCCAGACCAGATTGCCACTTTAGGGACACCGAGTTTCGCGGCTGCTGAGCGGATCTCGTCGCGACGCTGGGCCGAGACGCTGCCGCGGCACACGAACTTGAAAGCGCCAGGTTTGCCCGTCGTAGCTTTGACCGCAGCTGCCATATCCTTCTCGGCCTTCGCCTGAGTCAGGCTGCCGCGATTGCGCATTGAATGACGGTGCGTTCTTCCGGCTGGTCGTCGAACGGGCGTGCCGATGATGTCGCGCCCTCGGTCGCGGCCCGTTTGGCCACCAAGCGAGATCGGTCCAGCCATCACAGAGGTGATAGGCGAACACCAGTCGTCCAAACTCGGGGCCGCTGAAATCCTCGAAGTGAATCGGCCGGACCGTTCGAGCTATCGCCACCTGTCTTACGTCCCAACTAACTCCCAGAGCTGCGAAGCGGGTTGATGATCTGAACACCGTCCTTTTCATTGTCTGTCACGACGACGCAGTGGTTGCCTCAGCAATCGCAGCGATGATGGTGTCTAACGCGCTTCTAGGTCGCCCCTTGGTCCTGGCATCGGCCATGAGCCGCGCCCATATCAGGCCAACTTTCTCGTCGAACGAGAGAATCCGGCCTCCAAACAGGGCCTGAGGCCCCTCAGGTCCAGCGAACCAAGCGTCAAGCGCCTCACGCTTTCGACCTTTTGGCTTTTCGAGAATGCCTCGGCGGATCTCGGCGACGGTACGCGAAGCAATGAAGAGGTCGTCGTCCTTCTGAGCACCCATCCAAGCCAGCAGCGAGTCCGATGGCTCCGGCTTTATGATGTTGCTGATGATATTGGTATCAAGGAGGTAGCGCGTCACAGATCGACCTTACGTCCCTCTTCTCGCGGACGGCTGAGGCTGAGATCCGCGCCGACCATAGGTGAGCGACGCAGCGCAGCGAGAATACCACCCGCTTTTGGAGGCTCACCCGCCACTGCCCGCCGTATGGTCCGGCGAAGCTGGACGGCTTCCGGACCGTCCTCCGTTAATTTCCGGGCAAGGGATCGAAGCAGATCGCGGTCGACGTCGAGCGCCTGGATCTCGAACCGCGCGATGCCTCGCTCAGTCAGGCGGGACCGATAATTCTCGAGGGCTCTCTTCTGCGCACTGTTGCTCATCGCGTGCCTGCGTTCTATATCCAGATATATAACGACATTATCTTTGGATCGCAAGGCTGGCGGAATTGTTATCGGTCTCGCCAAATGAAGATGGCCTCTCCAAGGCATGGGTGCCCCCGGGGTTGCCACCATGACAAGACGCCCCTCTTCCAAGGGCGGCCGATCACCCAAATATTAAGCTACGACGACGATCAACCCGTGCCCCGCCGCTGCGCTGTCCCCCAGCATCCCAGGGGAATCGCATATGAGTAAAACGCGACTTGCGGATCGCTGTTTGAGAGATTCTGTCGTGGCTTTCTCTTTGCGGAGAAGGCCCGATGCAGTGTCTTACATCTCGACATTGCGAGAAGTGCGCGACCCACACGACATCAATGCTCGTCACCCTATTGGAACTATACTGTTTTTGACTCTGGCGGCGACGCTGTGCGGAGCGTTGAAGCTCGCGTGGAAGAGCTTTCCGCGATCGTCGATCTGCCACATGGGGCACCGAGCCATGATACCCTCAGTCGCCTGTTCCGCCTGCTCGATCCGGACGAACTGGCGAAGGCGTTTACGGCCTTTATGACCGCGCTGCGGGCGGAGCTGGGGTTGAGGCCGGCGCCGGGGGTTGTGGCGATCGACGGCAAAAGCCTGCGGCGCGGCTACGAGAAGGGACGGGCTTACCTGCCGCCACTGATGGTGAGCATCTGGGACACCCAGACACGAGTGGCCTTGGCCCAAGCGCGCGCCCGGCGGAAACGAGGTGGCCGCAACCCTGGAATTGCTGGGCAGCCTTGTGCTCAAGGGCTGCACCGTGACGGCAGATGCACTGCATTGCCATCCGGCGATGGCCCAGGCGGTATTGGACACCAAGGCTGATTATGCGTAACCGGCATGAGGCACCCACCTCGCCATCCTTCGGCTCGCCTGCGATACAGGCTGGCATGAGCTGATCGGTAGAGGTGGCGCGATGGTAAATGCCATGCTTGATGCCAGGCAGGAAGGTGACGCTTTTCGTCGCGTCGAGGTGATCACCGGGGAGCGCCGGCGGCGACGATGGACGGGCGAGGAGAAGGCCCGGATCGTGGCGGACAGCTTTGAGGCGGAGGCAAACATCTCCGAGGTGGCGCGGCACAATGGCGTTTCCCGCGGGCTGCTCACGGTGTGGCGACGCCAGGTTACGGCGGCGGTTGCCGGCAAGGCGCCGAACTTCGTGCCGATCCAAATTGATGCCGAGAGCAGTGGCGGGACAGCTGGCGAGTCTGAGCGTATTTCGCCGGCACTGATGGCGTCTTTGGAGATCGTCGCGCCGCCGGCCAAGCCCTGCGGGGCGGTCGAGATCGAGTTGAATGGGGCGCGCATCCGCGTCGAGCCAGGCGTGGAGCTGGCGACGCTTGCGACGGCGCTGGCGGCGCTTCGGGGCATACGGTGATCGCGTTACGGTCCGACCTCAAGGTGGTGCTGGCGGCCCAGCCGGTCGATTTCCGCAAGTCGGTGCACACGCTGTCGGCGCTGGTGAGCGAAGCACTGCGGGCAAACCCGTATTGCGGCGACGTCTTCGTGTTCCGCAGCAAGCGCATGGACAGAGTGAAGCTTCTGGCGTGGGACGGCAGCGGTATGGTGCTGGTGACGAAGTGGTTGCACGAAGGACGCTTCACCTGGCCGCCGATCCGCGACGGCGTTCTGCATCTCAGTGCGACGCTAGCTCGCGATGCTGCTCGATTACGCATGTTGATGCCCCTCCTCGTGAGGCTCAGTGATTCTGAGATCGAGCTGATCGAGTTCATGATTGCGTAGTTTTCGAACAGCCTCAATCACGCGCGACGTGTTGGAGAACAGATGTGCGCCGGAAGGATGACGATCGATCAAAAGGCGCCCTTGCCTGATCTGGACGTAGAGCCAGTTCACGGGAATGTTCAATACGCCTGCAAGTTGCTGTGCGCTGAGCAAGTCGGTTGAATGCCGCAATCGTGTACGTTGCTCGGTAAGCCCCTTGAGGCCGGCGTGCAAGCGAATGCGCTGAACGGTGATCGGCAGCACCTTGTCGGGGCAATTTGGTGACCGGTGTCCTTCGCTCGTCAACTTGGCAGCGATCTCGTCGTCGTGCATCTTGGCGCGGGCGAGCTCAAGCACGCGTTCTCGCATCTCCGCGCCTTGGGTAAGATCGGCTACTGAGTTGACACGCATCTTTACCTCGATGTCGGTGACGGCTCCGCCGCGCCAGACGATCCTCATTCTGACGACGTCGTGCTCGCCGCGGTCGAGGATCACCTTGTCAATAAGACAGCGCAGCAGCGCCTTGCGTTTCGCGTCGGTCGTGCTCGGGTCCGTCCAGATCTCAGGCAGACGGGCGGAGAGGCGGACGACTTTGTCGTTCAGCACCTTGTTGCCGACGGTGATCTGAGCGATAGCCTGGGGAGACTTCAAACGGGCCAGGGCCTCCTCTGCCACTCGGACCTCCTTCAGAGCCACCTCCCAACGGCACTCGAGTTCGGCGGCGAGAAGCCGGTTGTCAGGATCGACGCGGTTGAACTGACGTTCGGCGAGCGCTGCTTCATAGCGCCGGCGTTCGAGCTGCTGCTCGGCACCACTCTGCATTGCTTTGTACGCCTGTTGCTGAGCGCGACGAGCGCACGACAATGCGTCGATCTCGGCCGGCGCCAGCGCTGTGAGGAACGCTTGCGCCACGGCGGCGTCGACGCGGCGAGCACGGATGTATTGACATGCCGGCAGCCCTTGATGCGAACGCAAGTGATTGCAGACGTACTCGGCTCCCCCCTTGTAGCGAGCGTACATCTTGTGACCGCATCTTCCGCACCATGCGATGCCTTGCAGCAGTAGTTCGCCCTCACGTGGAGCACCCCTGGTCTTGTTGCGCATGTATTCTGCTCGGTTGTCGCTGACGATGCCCCTGATCTTCTCGTAGCTTTGCCAGGCGATATAGGGAGGATAGCGGTCCTTGACGATGATCCGCCATTGCTCGATCGGCTTTGGCACCTTCGTCGGCAATCTTCCGTCCGACGGTTTGCGCAGTCGTGTCCGTCCGTAGACGAAGGCGCCCGCATAGGCAGGATTCTTCAGAATCGCTGCGACCGCGGATGTCGTCGCCCGCGCCCAATGCAGATCGCCGTGACGATCGCGGCGCGGCAGCTCCAGACCACGGTCGTTGAACTCACGCATGACCTTGGCAATGGTGCGCACTTTCAGGAAGGTCTCGAACAACAGCTCGAGCCGTTCTTGCACCTCCAGATTCGGGTCCTTGACCACGACGCCAGACGGATCGCGGACAAGGCCGATCGGTAAGGTGAGCGCAAGCTCACCGCGCTCCGCCTTGGCAAGAAGACCAGCCGTCAATCGACTACGTATCGTATGGAGCTCGAGCTCCGATATCGTCCCCTTTAGGCCAAGCAGCAGTCGACCATTCGCGCTGCCAGGGTCATAGACGCCGTCACGGTCGGCAATGAGGCAGCCGTGCAGCCCGCAGATATCGAGCAGCGGATACCAATCCGAGCAGTTGCGGGCGAGGCGCGTCACGTCGATCGACAGGATCAGACCAACCTCTTTGAGCCCAACACGTCCGACCAACTCCTTGAAGCCGCTGCGCTGAGCCGCCGACGCTCCACTGATGCCGAGATCAGCGTCGATGACGTCGATGCCAGCTTCGGGCCAGCCGAGCTCGATGGCGCGTTGGCGAAGCGCGTATTGCAATCGCAGACTCTCTTGGTTGGTCACCACCTGATGGGTCGTCGATTGCCGGATGTACACGACCGCCCGTCGCGCCAGGTGTATCGGTTTGATCAGCTCGGATTTCATGACTTGCCTCCGCCAGCACCGCGGCGACCTCGCTGACGATTTGGCGCTGCAGTGTCGTTGACAGCGTGGCCCAAAGGTCTTTTGGATCGATCGGCATCGTGTTCGAGCTGCTCAACCAGAGAGGTCAGATCGTGTAGTGCCTCGACGCTCAGCTTCGTTCGATTCTCCATCGACATCCGTGGCTCGGTCGCCGCGAGCGGAATCAAAAGGCTGGCACCGTCTCGATATTCGACCTCGTACGAAAGCGGGAAGCCCCCGCCACGATGAACCGAGCGCCGAATGACGCGGAACGTGCGGCCGAACAGCGGATGCGTCGGTTCGCACACTGTAACTTCGATGGCAGGTGATTCGTCAGACTCCCCAGAGGGGATATTTCGATGTGCCCTCGCTCGACGGGCTTGAGTGGACGCGTGTCTCACCCAAGCCTGTGAAGCAGCCGGCCGTTGTCGGCTGAGAGGTGGAGACTTCGCTGGAGCCTGTGGCGCGCGGATGTATCGTCTGCTCATGGCGATTCGCCCCGAGGCTCTCCCGACCGATCCGTCAGCTCTGACCGAGATGGTGCTGGCGCTTGACGCCGAGAACGAGAAGCTGCGTGTGGCGATGCGGACGCTCAAGGAGATGATCTTTGGGAAGCGCTCGGAGCGACTTGCGGTGCTCGTGGACGAGCAACTCGCTCTTAAGCTGGGCGATCTCGAGACCGACGCCACGTTGCCTGTGCAGGCCAACGACGATGCGCCTGCGGCGAAGCCGCCCGGCAAGCTGCGCAAGAAGGCGCGCCGCAACATCGGCGCACTCCCAAAACACCTGCCGCGCTGCGAGCAGGTGCTGGAGCCGGAGGCGACGGCCTGCCCGTACTGCCAGGGTCAGCTCCACAAGATCGGCGAGGACGTCAGCGAGGTGCTGGACATCATCCCGGCGATCCCGCGGGTGCTACGCACGATCCGTCCCAAATATGGCTGCCTCAGCTGCACCGATGGTGTGGTCCAGGAGAAGGCGTTGCCGCGCCTGATCGAGAGCGGCATGGCCTCGACCGCACTCGTGAGCCACGTGGTGGTCTCGAAGTTCGCCTGGTATCTGCCGCTGTACCGACAGGTGCAAATCCTGGCTGGTCAGGGCATCCATCTCGACCGGGCGACGCTGGCCGGCTGGGTGAAGCGTGCAGCCTGGTGGCTCAAGAGCCTCTATGAGCTCCAGCTGCGCACGATCCAGACCTCGCCGCGCGTATTCTGCGATGAGACGCCAATGCCGGTGCTCGATCCCGGACGACATCGCACCCGCATCTGCCAGTTCTGGGCACATGCCATGGATGATCGGCCATGGGGCGGCCCCGCGGCGCCGGCGGTTGCCTACGTGTTCGCTGACGGCCGCGGCACGGAGGAGATCGCCGGACAACTGAAGGGCTTTTCCGGCATTCTGCAGGTACATGGTTATGCTGCCTACAAGGCGCTTGCCCGCGGTCATGGCGGCGCGATCCAGCTTGCTTTTTGTCTCGCCCATGCCCGCCGCAAATTCGTCGAGGTCTACAAGACGACCCAGTCGCCATTCGCGCGTGAGGTGATCGAACGCCTGCAGGCGGTCTATGCTATCGAGGCGGAGAGCACCGCTGATGGCGGCGCTCAAGGCGCGACTGACCGAGATGGTCGACCAGCTCTTCTCGCAGTCGAAGTTGGCGGAGGCGATCAACTATGCACTCAATCACTGGGATGGGTTGACGCTGTTTCTTCGTGACGGCCGCGTCGAGGTCGACAGCAATACGGTCGAGCGCTCCATGCGCCCGATTGCCATGGGAAGGCGCAACTCATTGTTCAGCGGCAGCGAAGGCGGTGCCGAGAGCTGGGCGATCCTGGCGTCGATCGTGAACACCGCAAAACTCCATGAGCTCGATCCGCAGGCCTATCTGGCTGACGTGTTGGAACGCATCGTGTCCGGGCGAACCAAGAGCCATCAGCTCCACGAGCTGCTGGCCTGGAACTGGAAGGCGGCGCGCCAGCACATCGCACAGGCTGCAGCATGAGCCCACGTCGCCCTAAAGCTTCATCGTCGATGGCTGCCGCCGCGATGCCGCTTGCGGAGCTCGAGCAATGGCTCCAGGCTCGCGTCGATCAGAATCCTGCCGCCACCAGTTCTCCCCATGCTCGACGGCTACGTTGCCGCGATCGTGACCGGACCGGTGTCGATAAACCCACTCGACTGGATCTGCCCGCTGCTCGCCATCGATGCCGATACTTTCAACCACGGCGGCCCCCGGAGTTCGCCGCGATCTCCGCGTCGCGCTGCGCTATAACGAGATCAGCCAGATCCTTTCGACTACGCCTCGTCAGTTCGAGCCGATGCACCGGCGCAAAGCCAATGGTGGCGTCGATCCGCGACCCTGGTGTCAGGGATTCTACGCCGCGATGCGGCTCAGGCTGTTGGCGTGGGCGCCAATGCTGGACGCCAGCAACGTCAATCACGGCCTGCTTCTGCCGATCCTGCTGCACTGTCGCGACGATCAGGGTCGTCCGCTGCTCGGACAGCCTCGAAACGGCCGCGAGACCCGGCGCGCCTACGCCGATATTCCAGCGGCTGTCGAGACCTTGCGCCAATACTGGATGCCGATCCGCTACGCCCGCTGATCACCCGCAAACGTGGGAGCTCATTCCGGTTACGATTATGCTCTCGGTCTCAAGGCCAACAACGGTCCGCTTTACGCGGAGGCCGAACGCGCCTTCGCAAAGGCCGGCGACGCCGTTCCTTCGCTGGCCACGGAGGAGAAGGCCCACGGCCGGATCGAGTGACGTCGCGCCAGCGTGGTGCCGGCTCCGGCCGCGGCGCGCGTCTTGCTGCCTGGCCTCAAGGCGCTTGGTCGCATCGAAGCGGAACGCACCATGGCCAGCGGCAAGCGCGAAATCGCCACGCGCTATATTGCGCTCTCGCGCAAGCTCTCGCCGGAAACAATGGCCCAAGTCGTACGTGCGCATTGGAGCGTCGAGAACCAGTTGCAATGGATTCTCGACGTCGTATTCGACGAGGATGCCGCACGTACCCGCAAGGATTATGGACCGGAAAACTTCGCTGTAATCAGTCGCCTTGCTCAAAACATCTTGCGAATGCATCCCTCCAAAACATCCATCAGCGGCAAAATGCGCCGCGCCATGTGGAGCAAAGACTTCTTCTTCGAACTCTTTACTCATATGCGATAGTCCTGCCCAGCATCCGCTCAGATTCACCATAAGCCTTTGATACAATCAGTCCTATCTTGCGCTGCGCCGTTACTAGAGTCATCATTGTCGCGAAACGGGGTATTCCGCGCGAGGACAAGGACGCGATCGTGGCGCGACCGAGACGTACAACAGCCGAAAAGCTTCGTGTGGTCGCCGACGCGGCCCGCGAACCGGCTGTGTCGGCGTCGTCGAAGCCCGATCCGCGCCTCGTCAATTTGGTCCGGCTGCTGGCGCGACAGGCTGCGCGGGACTTTGTTCAAGCCGAGACAGATAGCCGGAAGCGAGATCGCCTCCCGGAGTAAGAAGGTCACCTCGTGAAGGTCGCGCTCTACGCCCGCTACTCATCGGACAATCAGCGAGACGCCTCGATCGAGGAACAGTTGCGGCTCTGCCGCCTCCAGGATCGGCCTTCGGTCAGACCAGCCTCTATCGAGGACGCAGATGGAGCGCCCGTCGCGAAAACGCACGGAATGAAGACTGAGTGGCGTTCGTCGCGCGCCACATCACAAAGCAATGCGGACGTAACGACACGGAACGCTCCTCCTCGACGAAGCCGGCGGGTGGTTCGATTGCTGCTGCAGCACCGCCGATCGACCTGTTCCTCGCCAGCTTGCGAACGGCGTGGAAAGAGAGCGGCTCTCGACCGACGGACCGGCCGATCCTCAAAGTGAAGCAAGGTCGCCGTCGCCCTGATCCGCTCGTTCAGGCGACCCCACAGCTGCAGGAGTGGTTCAAGGCCGAGCCGTGGCGAACCGGCGCCGAGCTCCTGACGAGATTACAGGCGGAATATCCGGGCGCGTAGGCGACAGAACGGCGGCGGCCACGTTGTGACGATGGCGACCGACCGCGTGGCGCAGGGTCTCACCCAAACTGTTGAGCAGGTGCCAGCGGTCCGCCACCTGCACCGCGTCGGGCGCGCGGCAGCGTGCGCCATCAGCATAAAGTCCCGCACGGTCGCGGGCTACGACCTTGATGCCCGGCCAGCGCTTCAGCCAGCGCGCAACACTGTGGGCATTACGATCGGGAAGCAGGTCCAGCACGCAATTGCGCTCCAGATCGCAGATGATCGTTCCATATCGCTGGCCACGACGCCAAGCCCAATCGTCGATGCCGACGACGGTCGGGGCAACGAAATCCGGCAAGGGAGCCGAGTGAATCATTCGGGGCAAGGTGTCGCCGCTGACTGGCATGGCCAGTTTGCGCGACAGGCGAGAGCCGGGCTCACGCCGGCCGCCAAGTCGATCGCCAGCTGGCTCTCGCCGAGGCGGGTTGTGCGTCTTGCTTTCGGCCGCACCGTTGCCGGTAGCCGCTCAGTGAATATCCGACGCGCGCATTGCGGATTCGCGCATCGAAAGCGTCGCGCCTGAAGCCGGATTTCGACAACCCGACCCTGCCATGGCAGATCGGCTAAGCGTCGCCCGTAATGGCTGTGGACGCGACCCGTCTGGCCGCCGCAACAGGGGCAGAGCGAGACCGCTGACTTCGGCCGAGCCACGAGCACCACCCTGTCGGTCTGGGGAAGGATCTGGACAATCGAAAGCTCGGGGGAAACCAGTGAACGGAAGGCATGGAGCAAGGCGTATCACCGGCGTCGAATGCGATTCCGACCTTATCCCTTATTTGCACTGTTCGTGAATCCTGCACCCTGCACCAAATGTGCGGAAGAGCCCCTGATTGTCGCGCTATATCTGTGTTCCCAACCGACGCTGTCGCGCCTGGAGAATGCTCCGCGCCTGCGCGACTGATCCGACTGACCTACACTTTGGTCGATGCATGGATGGATAGTTATCCGTGCGAGCCCGCATCCGTCACCCTGGACATCGACGACACCTGCGATGTTGTCCAGGGCCATCAGCAGATCTCGCTGTTCAACGCTCATTATGACGAACGCGGCTTCGTGCCAATCCACGTCTACGACACGGAGAAGGCCCGTGGCGGTCGTGCTGCGACCCCCGGCAAGACGCCGGGTGGCGTCGAGGTGCGTGACCATCTGCGCCGCTGGTACGGCATATCCGCACGCGATGGCACAAAACGCAAATTACGTTCCGTGGCGACGGGCACTATGGTCGGCCGGAGGCCATGACGTGGTGCAAGAACAACGGCATCGACGACATCTTCGGTCTGTCCGGTACCAAGCCTCTCGCCAGAAAAGTCGACGAGGTCGCTGACGACATCCGCACCCTGACGCGCCATCGAGAACCTGGCTGTTCTGCGCGGCTATACCGAGACGCGCCACAAGGCAAAGTCCTGGGATCGCCAACGGCCCACCGTCGCCCATATTGAGGCGGCCATGCTCGGCCTTGAGCGCCGAAGGGACTTCAACTCCCATGATTCATGCGCTGCCCAGCGCACACTATTAGTCAGTATGCCTTCAACCCGGTCATCAAACCCTTCTCACCTCATCGGCTCGGCCAGCCTTACAAGCTTGTGCTTGGACCGGATGGATCTCCCTTGTTCACGTTCCTTCCTTTGGTTGCATGCTGACCGTACGAACCCCGGGAGCATCTCAGGCCGCTCGCGTTATCGCGGCCTGCGGTTCCTCCTTCCCCTTTGAGGGACAGGGTCGGCTACTCCGATCACGTTCGATTTCGGGGCTATTTTCCCGTTAACTTCATTCCGGCCTACAACCTCCCTGTCTACGCTTCGCAACGGCCGTTACCGGACGCCAGGCAAGACGCGATTCGCGGCTGCTCGCTAGGCTTTGCCGCGGCCGTCATCTCAGACGGCAGTTTTCAACGCGCTTGCAAGGCGCACCCCGTACGGATCCACGCGGACGGCGTTGCCGCACGTGGTTCCTACGTCGACTGGATGGCTGGCGAGGAACACCTCACCCCGGAGGGGTTCATGCCGAACCGGATCACTCGCTGCAGGTGTGCCGCATCGACATCCACGCCAGCGCGGTCACCAGCACACAGTCAGCCTGGTGTCGGCGAGGGCCGCTCCAGCCTGAGCTATCCACCCATGGCGACATCAGCCCCTGAGTCGGTTCTGCAGTGCCTGCCGATTGGCGACGAGGTTGCTGAGGTTCAGCAGGTCTGGCTCCCGTCCTTGCTCCAATTGCCTAACCAGCGCCCGCGTCCCGTCCACGACAAAGACACCGCAATCATAACTGTTCCGCTGCCGGGCCATGACAGCTGGCTCCAGGCGGAGGTCCAGCCTGCCTGCGAGATGTTCCGCATCCCTGTTGTTGAGTCCGCCGAAGGAATCGTAGTGATAGGCAACCGGCCGCCCCCGGTCTCTGCGATCAACGAACAGCAGCGACCAATGGTTGCCGAGTCTATTAGGATCTTCAGGATCGGCATTAATCACGGGCAGGAACAGGAAGTCGGCTGTATCATTACCATTACCATCATAGACGATGCGCTGGAATTCGGTTAGCACGACGCCATCGTGGTTAGAGCGCAGATAATTTAGCACGATGAGGGGATTCACGAACCGCGTCCGGGCGGCGAGATTTGGATGGTACCTCTGCAAATCCTGCTCCTGGAGCCGGTAATCCCTGTCGATATGCTCGTCGCCCAGCCATTCCGTGTCCTCGAGCACCAGCCCGCGGTTGTGGGACGAGGCTGTCGGATCTAAAGCCCCGATCTGAGCATCAGCGGAGGTGCTCGGAAACGGCCGCACATCGTCGCGCAATGGGGACGGTGCGGGCGCGGTCAGATCAACCACGGGAAAACCACGGTAGATGTCTGAGCGAATCCTGGCAGAGGGCGCTGGCGCAAAGTGAGCATCGTCGCGCAATTCGGACGGTGTGGGCGGATCCAGATCAACGAATGACGCAAGACCGCCGTAGATGTCTGACGGAGCCCTGGCAGAGGGCGCTGGCTCAAAGTGAGCATTGTCATCCAACTCGGCCGGATCCGGATCAAGCAGTGCCTCAAACCCACGATAGAGATCCTGAGCCCGGGCAGTTGACGATGCTGCCGGTTCTTGCATCTGCCGCGCAAGCTCCTCGCTCAACCAGGCCAAAGCATCATCGTCCGAGGAGGCTGGCACCGGAGAAAGCCCCTGCGGCGAGCTGAACTGTCGAGCGCCCTGGTGATGACCCGGTACCGGCCCGGCAAACAGCGGCGGAAAGTCAGGCGCCGGGCTCCAAGCATTGTCCCGCAACTCAAATGATGCGGGCGAATTCGGATTAACCGCTGCCTCAAGACCGCCGTAGGTGTCTGAGCGAGCCCTGGCAGCCAGCGCCGGCGCTGCTTCCAGGGTCGGCCACATACTCCAATCAAAGTTGAGCGGCATCTGCGGCAACCAGGTTGAGGCGAACCGGGCAGGTTCCTGCTGTCCAGCTTGGACGATGTCATGCGCCTGCTCAGGGGGACCCCCGGACCACGGTGGGGCCTCTTCCACCATCAAACGCAGATCCTGATCGTAACCTTCCGGGAGGACAAATGGCCGACTGACAGCTCCCTGCGGCGCGCTGTGCTGCGCAGCGGCGCCCCCGACGTACGTCGCGGCCGCATGCGGCGCCGTGGCATCTTCGTGCCCGCTCGCCTGCATCATCGGCTGCGCCTGCCATGGCGATGCCCCCTGTTGATGGGTGGGGGCCGGCGTCGCGGCGATCTCGCTCAGCTGCCGCTCAGCAAGGCCTTGCGGATTGTCTAGGGTCCTCAGCCTCTTCGCTGGCCTCAACTCAGCTGTGTCCTGCTCATCGTTGATGAGGACCTCCTCGCTTGGCGGGAGGTTGCTCCTGGCAAGTGCGGCCATCGACTCGTCCGGGAACTGCTGGCGGTCATGGCGCCAGTTCAGGGGACGAATGGACTCTCCGGGATCCGATGCCTGGTCGTGGCGCGCGACCGGCTCGAGAGATGACGACAGGCCGGGGTCGTCGATCAGCCCCAAAAGCAAATCCCGCTCGTGGCCTTCCGCAGGAAGCAGCTCCTCTGGCCAACTGCCAACTTCCTGCGAGCTGTGCTGCGCAGCGGCTTCGCCGACCCGCCCCGACTCCCTCAGTGCCGCGTCTTCGGGATCAGGACCGGGGGAAATATAGCGCGCGCGCTCCATCGCTTTAGCGCCCGCCTGTGATTTTCGGAGATGAGCCAGTGCGGTACCGATAGTCACATCCCCGCCGGCGACCTTCCTATAGCGCTCAACATCTTTATCCAACGTGTTGTCGGAAAGCCGAGCAGCAATGCCCGGCCTGTTGTTTTCACGCAGGTAGTCACTGAAACTGCGAAGAGCAGTTGCATGCCTCTTGCCGGACCCTGTCGCTGCTTCGTTTTTGTACTCATTGATGAGGGCCACGTCCTGGGGGTAAGGATTCAGTTCAGCGCGGCGTGCGGCCGTCACTCCGTCCGTCAACTGAAAGGTCCGGAGATGGTACAATGCCGCAAGGAGCCTCGCGGGATGCCCCTTTCCGAACTCGCGTGCATCATCGGTCAGCGACTTGTCATTGAGCCGAGCAGCAATGGGATCTTTGTTATTTGCGAAGAGCCAGC
Organism: Bradyrhizobium sp. ma5; assembly: GCF_042258955.1. Classification (NCBI taxonomy): domain Bacteria; kingdom Pseudomonadati; phylum Pseudomonadota; class Alphaproteobacteria; order Hyphomicrobiales; family Nitrobacteraceae; genus Bradyrhizobium; species Bradyrhizobium sp. ma5. Next base: position 2,079,259 of record NZ_CP170156.1, on the reverse strand, counting down.
GGCCAAAGCTAAGAAGGGAACCTTCATAGGCCGCAGCGACGCGTTCGGTGACATTGCGATCAATGAGCGCCTCCTTAACCCCAGCCGAAATAACGCGAGCATCCTCGGAATAAAGAGGCTGCTTGCTCCGCCCCATCAAAACCCCAGACGGCAACGCCGAGGACGACGCGCCGGGTTCGTCCATCAGCCCCAAAAGCAAATCCTGCTCTTGGCCTTCCGCAGGAAGCAATTCCTCTGGCCAACTGCCAGCCTTCTGCGACGCACTGTGCTGCGCAGCGGCGTCGCCGACCTGCATCGACTCCCTCAGTGCCGCGTCTTCGGGATCAGGACCGGGGGAAATATAGCGCGCGCGCTCCATCGCCTCAGCGCCGGCCTGCGATTTTCGGAGACGAGCCAGTGCGGGACCGATCCTCGAACCAGTACCGGTGATCTTCCTATAGCTCTCGACATCTTCATCCAACAACGTGCCGCCAAGCCGACCAGCAATGCCCGGCCTGTTGTTGTCACGCAGGTAGTCGCTGAAACTGCGAAGAGCAGTTGCATCCCTCTTGCCGGTATCTGCCGCTACTTCGTTTTGGTACTCTTTGATGAGTGCCGCGTCCTGGGGATAAGGACGCACCTCAATGCGGCCTGCGATCGGCACGATTCCGCCCGTCGACCGCGAGATCCTGAGATGGTCTATTGCCTTAAGGAGTGCCGCGGGATTACCCTTTCCGAACTCGCGTGCATCATCGGTCAGCGACTTGTCGTTGAGCCGAGCAACAATGGGATCTTTGTTATTTGCGAGGAGCCACTGGCCAAAGCTGAGAAGAGTACGTCCATTGCCCTTGGCGGTGTCTTCCGCGGCCCCGCCCTTGATGAGGGCCTTCTCAAGCCCCGAAATAAGGGCAGCATCCTCGGAATAAAGAGGCCGCCTCCTCCTCCCTCTCAAAATCCCAGGAGCCGACTGCAACGCCGAGGACGACGCGCCGGGTTCGTCCATCAGCCCCGAAAGCAAATCCTGATCATGGCCTTCCGCAGGAAGCAATTCGTCTGGCCAACGACCAGCCTTCTGCGACGCACTGTGCTGCGCAGCGGCGTCGTCGGCCTGCACCGACTCCCTCAAGGCCGCGTCTTCGGGATCAATATGGCGCTCGAGCTCCATCGCCTCAGCGCCGGCCTGCGATTTTCGGAGACGAGCCAGTGCGGCACGGATGTTGCGGGCACCACCGACGTCCTTCTTATAGCTCTCGACATCTCCATCCAACAACGTGCCGCCAAGCCGACCAGCGATGCCCGGCCTGTTGTTTTCACGCAGGTAGTCGCTGAAACTGCGAAGAGCAGTTGCATACCTCTTGTCGGTATCTGTCGCTACTTCGTTTTGGTACTCGTTGATGAGATCCGTGTCCTGAGGGTGAGGATTTAGCTCAGGGTGGCCTGCGATCGGCACGATTCCGCCTGTCGACTGAAAGGTCCTGAGATGGTCTATTGCCTTAAGGAGTGCCGCGGGATTACCCTTTTCGAACAACTCGCGCGCATCATCGGTCAACGACTCGTCGTTGAGCCGAGCAACAATGGGACCTTTGTTATTTGCGAAGAGCCAGCGGCTAAAGCTGCGAAGAGAACCTTCGTAGGCCTTGGCGGTGTCTTTGGTGGCCCCGCCCTCGATGAGGGCCTTCTCAAGCCCCGAAATAAGGACAGCATCCTCGGAATAAAGAGGCTGCTTGCTCCGCCCCATCAAAACCCCAGACTGCAACGCCGAGGACGACGCGCCGGGTTCGTCCATCAGCCCCAAAAGCAAATCCTGCTCATGGCCTTCCGCAGGAAGCAATTCCTCTGGCCAACTGCCAACTTCCTGCAAGCTCCGCCGCGCAGCGGCATCGCCGACCCGCCTCGACTCCCTCAGTGCCGCGTCTTCGGGATCAATATGGCGCTCGAGCTCCATCGCCTCAGCGCCGGCCAGCGATTTTCGGAGACGAGCCAGTGCGGCACCGATGCTGAGGTGACCACCGACGTCCTTCTTATAGCTCTCGACATCTTCATCCAACAACGTGCCGCCAAGCCGACCAGCAATGCCCGGCCTGTTGTTGTCACGCAGGTAGTCGCTGAAACTGCGAAGAGCAGTTGCATACCTCGTGTCGGTATCTGTCGCTACTTCGTTTTGGTACTCGTTGATGAGATCCGCGTCCTGAGGGTGAGGATTTAGCTCAGTGCGGCCTCCGACCCGCACGATTCCGTCCGTCGACTGAAAGGTCCTGAGATGGTACAATACCGCAAGGATCCTCCCCGGACGCTCCTTTCCGAACTCGCGTGCATCATCGGTCAGCGACTCGTCGTCGAGCCGAGCAGCAATGGGATCTTTGTTAGTTGCGAAGAGCCAGCGGCCAAAGCTGCGAAGAGTACGTACATAGGCCTCGGCGGTGTATTCGGTGGCCCCGCCCTTGATGAGGGCCTTCTCAAGCCCCCAAATAAGGGCAGCATCCTCGGAATAAAGAGGCCGCCTCCTCCCTCTCAAAATTCCAGTTGACTGAGCCGGCTGCGGCGCCGCGGCGGCCGGCATTGCTGCACCACCTTCACCTGAACTGCCGATCTCGCTCAATTGCCGCTCAAAGGTCGCCGCGGCTGCAGACGGAGCCGCGGGTGAGCTCTCTTGCGGGCCCGTGCTGTCCGATTGTTCACGCACCCACTTGGTCGAGGGGAAATCCATCCGTTCTCCTTCCAAAATATGAACCAGGGCTTCGCTCTGACATGCTGGCAATCAGCAACAAACCACCTTTTACAGCCCTCGACCGGCACGCACCGTGAGCATCGGCAGGTTCTTCCAAGGCGACCAGCCCTGTATGTTTTGCTAAATGGGAAAGCTGTCGAGAACCTGATGACGACGTGCCGCGCCAAGACAGCATGATGCATGTGCCTGCGCGCTTCGCCGTCAACAGCCGATAGACCGAACATTCAGAGACAAAATACTGCTTCTCATCGGTGAGGCGTTCGGCCAGCTTTCGCGGCGAGGACTATCTCCAGCCAACATCTTGACAGGATGCGCTAAACGCGCGAGTCAAAATCGAAACGCAACCAACTTTTGGTGCCTCACAATTCAGTATTAATCTTGAGACGCCTATTGCATCGGGGTCGTCTAGAGCATTTTCCGACCGGAAAGAATCGGGTGGGTATTCCCAAAACGGCGCGAGTCAGATTCAAGCTACATGCTGGCGAGGGAGGCCAGCATGTAGGCCAGGGCGCTTTCGGTTGATCTTCGCCAAAGGGTGGTAGCCGCGGTAGACGGTGGCATGTCCTGCCGATAGGCTGCTGACCGCTTTGGTGTCAGCGCGGCCAGCGCGATCCGCTGGCGCGGTCGCCTCAAGGAAGTTGGCGACATCGTTCCTAAACGCCAGGGCGGTGACCGCAAATCGCAGCGCATCGAAGCCCATTCGCAGTTGATTTTGGACGCGGTGACAGCGAAGCCGGATATCACGCAAGCCGAGTTGCAGGAACTGTTGAAGCGTCGTGGAATATCGGCCGGCATCGCGTCGCTCTGGCGTTTCTTCCAGCGCAGAAAGATCACACTTAAAAAAGACAGCGCACGCCGCCGAGCAACGGCGCCACGATATAAACGCCGCGCGTGAGGAGTGGTTCGAAGGGTAAATCGATCTTGATCCTGAGCGTCTCGTCTTCGTCGGCGAAACCAGCGCCAACACCAAGATGGCACGGCTCTACGGGCGCTCGCCACGCGGCGAGCGATGTCGTGCAGCTGTCCCACACGGGCATTGGAAGACGACGACATTCACCGCTGGATTGCGCTTCGATGGTCTGATCGCGCCGCTTGTTCTGGACGGTCCAATGGATGGCGACGCTTTCCTGGCCCACGTCGAACAATTGCTCGCCCCATCGCTGCGGCCGGGCGATACCGTTATCATGGATAACTTGCCCGCTCACAAGGTCCATGGCGTTCGAGAAGCCATCCAGGCCGGCGGAGCAAGTCTGCTCTTATCTCCCGCCCTACAGTCCAGACTTCAACCGGATCGAAATGGCCTTCTGTAAATTGAAGGCGATGTTGCGGGCCGCGGCAGCGCGTACCATGCCCGATCTCTGGCAGGCAATCGCCAATGCTCTCAAACGCTTCTCACCCCAGGAATGTCAAAATTATCTCGTCGCGGCCGGTTACGACGCAACGTGATCGGAATATGCTCTCTAAGTGTGTTTGCAATCGAAGCCAGTCCGGTCCGGTTGCCCGCAATCTGTTTCTTGTCGCGACAATTCTCCTGTTCGCTCCGTGTAACATGGCGACAATCGGCGGACCGACCACGGCCCCGGCTGATGTCGACGTGCTCGACAAGGTCCGATCGCTCGACCTGCCGCGCGGCGAACAGCCGGTCGTGGTGGCCCAGGGACGGCCGAACGCCGACCGCGCGACGAGCCGCATTTTTCAGGGCTCGGTGATCTCCGGGGTCGCGGAGATCCGGCCACAGCCGACCTCGAACGGCCCGGCTACGACCTGAACTTCGAGAACACGCCCGTTGCCGCTGAGCGCGCTGCGACTTTCCGGCGTCGTACTGGTGCGCGACGCGGGCGGATACAAGTTGACGCCACTCGGTGATGCCGCTGGAACCCGTAATGTCGACGCCCAGGCTGGTCGCCCCGAAGCCGGCTACGGGTCTCGGTGGCACGCTGCAATATGTTGGAGCACAAACCATCCTCAAGCTGATGGACAGCTTTGCAACCCGCGCCGGTAGCGTCCGCGCTAACAACTCGCGAAACCTGCTTTTGACCCAGGGGACCGGAGCCGAGCGACGAACCGCCGTCGACACTGCCCTGAGCTTTGATGTTAACTGGATGCGAGGCCAGTCCGTCGGCATCTTCCCGGTCGGCTGCGGAGAGGCCAACTGTATGTCGCCTGGGAGGATGGGAGACGTTGCGGTATCCGTAAGAGAGCACGAGCTTGCCGTTCTCATTGGTCGGCGACGGCCGCCGAAACGACTGATGGCCTCAATGCCTAGGCCGGTGGCATCGGCCTGGGCGCGGGTAACCTCCTCGCGGTGGTCGCTGGCCCACATCCCTTCAGCCGCGAAGATGGTGTTGAGCTTTGTAATGACCGACGGATACTTATCGACGAAATCGGAGCCCGCGATGTAGAACGCGTTCGGCTTATGCACGTCCTTGTCGAAGACGACGACGCGTGCCTTGAGCTCCGCGAGCGCAAGGTAAGGATTTCAGATCGACCATCCGTCAACGGCGCCCTTGGCGAAAGCGACGGTTGCGTCGGCCGACGCCGGCGTAATGTCGTTCCAGGAACGGCCTGCTTTTTCGAGCCCTGCGACCAGCAGATTGTGCGCGCTGGATCCTCGACCGAATGCAATTCGCTTGTCTTTCAGATCGGCCAGCGTCTTCATCGGAGAGTCCCCCGGCACAATGATCGCCTAATTGTTGCCGTCAGACGTCACCGCGGCGACATAACGAATCTTGGCGGCGCCGGCTTGTGCGAAGATCGGTCAGCGCATCGCCGACGAACCCGAAATCAACGCTGCCGACATTGATTGCTTCGAGCAGCGGCGGCCCGAACCGGAAGTCGATTTACCTGACCTCGATGCCCAGCGGCTTGAATGTGTCCTCGACGGCGTGGCGCTGGCCGACGGCAGGAAACAGGCCGCCCTTGCGTCCCGATGCGGATCTCGGCTGGCTTGTCCTCTGCCCGTGCCGGCGCGATTGCGAATGCGGACAGCACCAGGGCGGCTGCAAGAATGTTACGTCTCGTGTTCATGTCTGTCCTTTCAGATGCCGATCAGATGCTCGGCGTGGGCGCGGGCTGATTCCTGACTTGCCGCCGCCGATCGACCAGCGCCCTCGCCGCACGTTCCGCGGCACGAGCGGAGCCAAAATAACCGCCGTCGAGGCGGTCAAAGGCACGTTCGGAGGAGAAGAAGCAGAAGCCGCTGTTATCGCTCACAACGATTCCCGCAGTGCGGTCGGATACTTCGATGATATAGGCTTGTGACATATGTGCTCGATCGCCGATCTTCGGCGCTCCTGTCTGATTTGTTGGTGGCTTTGGATTTTTTCGAAACGATCAACAACGGACGCCGGTCGCCACCGAGACGCAGCGATGGGGTATGCGGCTCCGCATGTCGCAAATCAACCTTCCGTCCTTCGTTCTCATTACGGTGACCCTAAGCGGCACAATCTGCTGCCGGCGAATATCCGGCGGAACAGCACAATGGTCAATGAAATGGGTATCCAAAGTTGAGCGACCGGCGCGATACCTCATTCGCCGCAGACGAAAAAATAAGCACAGTTATGGTGATACCGCTTGTCGATTCCATCCGTCAGAACAATTATCTCGCGGTTAACACCGACTCCACCCGGCGCAAACAACCACGTCTGCAGTCGGGAACCGGAGCAAGGTGGGTCTCAACAAGCCTTCAGTGAGATATCGCAGGAACGATTTTTTCCCTTCGCTCCTGAAGAGGGAATGGTGCTTCCGCAAAGCACCTCGACACATGCGTTTGATTTCATAATGAGTCACGCGCGCGACTTCCATGAGCGGCCAGAACAAACGCGTGGTATCCTCCGAGCAACTTGGGTTGCCAAGGAGGCTCTATCTTGCAGGAATCCTCTTGTCTTTGCGTTCTCGGTCGCACAGCCCGACGGCTGAAACGGTGGCGTCGACGGCTTGCGCGTTCTGCGAACCCGGACGGAAACGACAACTTCCACGAGATCTTCCTGTTTGGACCGCATGGCTGGTTGACTTCGCGTCCTTCTCGGTGGTCCAAGCCGACGCTTTGATCGCGTCGAAATATCGGCGGCTCATGACCTTGGCCGATGCGATCTATGGCTTCGCTTTCTGCAGTAACAAGTCTCTCGCGCCACACATTCCGTGCGGCGGGCTGATCGACAGGGCGGTAGCATGACGGGCTACGGTGAGCGGCACGTGATCATCGTCGGCGGTGGCGCCAGTGGCGTCCTGCTGGCCTACCAATTGCTGCATCAGCCGACCTGTCGGCTTCGTGTTACGCTGGTCGAGCAGCGCGCCGATATCGGCCGCGGCATCGCCTATCACACGGGTAATCCCGACCATCTGCTCAACGTACGCGTTGCGAACATGAGCGCGCTTCCGGACCAGCCGGATCACTTTTGGCGCTGGCTGATCTCGCGTGAAGTGGATGTGCCGCTGTGTCCAGACCCCTATTGTTTCGTACCCCGGCGCGTTTACGGCGATTATATCGCGAGCCTGCTTGAACATCGGACAACCGACTCGCAGGATCTGTCGATCGTGCACGGCACGTGCATCGAAATCAGCGAGGGACAGGCTGAGGTCGCGGTCATGCTGAGCGACGGTCGCCGCCTTAACGGTGACTTCGTGGTTCTCGCAACCGGACACGACACAAGAGCGCCCCTCCGCGGCCACGCCGATCCCTGGGCGCCGCCATCGTCCGCCCCCATTGATGCGGATGCGACCGTGCTGATCCTCGGCACCGGGCTCACCATGGTTGACTGCGTCCTGTCGCTACTGCGTGACGGACATCGGGGGCCGATCGTCGCCATGTCGCGTCGCGGTCTCCTCGCAAAACCGCATCGTCGGGTCGATGCGCTGAAGATCGATGAGGCCGATGTTCCCTTCGGCGTCAGCATCGGCAGACTGCTGCGCTGGCTTCGCGGTCGCATTGATACGCATGTCGCCCGGGGCGGCGACTGGCGCAGCGTCATCGACGGCCTTCGTCCCTATACACAGCGGCTGTGGCGCGAGCTACCACCCCGATCAAAACGCCGTTTCCTCGAACATGCGCGTGCCTGGTGGGATGTGCATCGGCATCGAATGGCGCCGGAAGTCGAGGCGCGCGTCACCGAGGTTCTCCATGCCGGAAAGCTTACACTGATGGCGGCAAAGGCGACAAGCATTGAGCCGAACGATGCGGGTGCCGAGATCACCTACCGCCGACGCGGCGACACCAAGGTCCATAGCATGCAGGTGGGCGCGGTCGTCGATTGCACCGGCATCGTCAAGGATCCACGCGCCACGGCCAACCTGGCCGTGCGCAGCCTGTTTGACCAGGGCCTGGCGCGCGTCGATCCCCTCTCGATCGGTATCGACACCGATGGCAGTTGCGCGATCATCAACCGCGACGGCACTCCGTCGCGGCGCCTGTTTGCCGTAGGTCCGCTGACGCGTGCGGCGTTCTGGGAGATCATCGCAATCCCCGACATCCGCAACCAATGCACCGGGCTCGCAACCGTACTGCTCCGCTCAGTTGCTGAAGCCGGCCGGAACGAAGGCCGGCAGCTTCTGCTCGATGAACTGCTTGAGCTTGAGTGAATTGCAGACGTGGATGAAGGCCTTCAACCGCGGATCGTCCTCTCGTTCGGCCGCGCCGTGAAGCGCAGCACCAGACCGTCGTATCAACGGTACGATCAATGAGCAGTGGCGATTTCGGGTCACCGCCGGCCGGGATCAGGTAGGTGATGTTGACCAACGCCAGCGTGACATCATCGAGCCAGTGACAGGTCTGCGCGGGATCAAGCTCGACGAGCTTCAGGTTCTTCGGGTTCTCGATGATATCGAACCGGCTGACCGAAAATCCCTTCCCCCCGCGCCAGCTTGATCAGCCCGGCGCGCTCGAGCAGGATCAGCACGCGCGCGCCATTGAGCGGCTCGCTCGGAATTGCGACGCTGTCGCCTGGCTTGATCTCGTCGAGCGACTTGATCTTCCTGGAGAACAGCCCGACGGGCGCGATCACGCCGACCTTTTTGTCGACCTGAACCAGATTGAAGCCGCGCTGCTCGTTCTGGATCGCGAGATAGCTGCCGTGCGGGAACAAATTGGCGTCGACGTCACCGCTGTTGACGACCTCGTTCAGCGCAACCCAATCGGACAGCTCTTGTGTACTTTAAAGCGCCTGAACTTCCGCATCGCCCAAGCCAGAAGCATCTGATTGACGTATCTGAGCAGTGGGTACAGAGCCGAGGGCGCCTATCGTCCGTAGTATTCGATCCACTCCCGCGGAGAGGATTGATCTGCCGTGCGATCTCGTCCATCCATCGGCAGAAGTCAATGCGGTCACCGTTGGCTCGTTGTGGATCCTTCTGAGGATCGTCAGCTTCTCGAAAGCTAACGCTCCTAGCATGAGACGCAGATATCCGGACGGTTGACTAGCGCAAGGCCTTCGAAGCGCTCTCGGCTCGGTCGCAATGCAAATTGCAAGGGGTAGATGACTGATTTCGACGGCGCGTAGAAGAGACAGACGGGGGTGTCTGACCTGACGCGCGTGGTTTCGACCCGGCTCGCGGGTTTACAGGAACGCAACCAACGAGCGCGTTCAGTAATGCTGAGGGCGGGGCGACTTCATCGTCCCGCCTTGCCTGTCCTCGCCGGTGTGAGTCATGCGCGAAGTCGGAATGGGCCGTACGGCAACTGCCGTATGATGGCTTGTTTTTCTTTTCCGGTTTTCGATCTCGACGATCACAGTCTCAAGCTGAAACCTCTGCGGACCGTCCACCAGATCCGGGCTTAGCTCCGGAGATTGCGAAGAGTCTGTCTGTCTCTTCCAGGGAAAGCGCTATGAAACCCGACAATTCAATCGACCCATTCAACACGGCGGCTTGGATGCAGGAGTACCCCGCTTTGCTAGAACAGCAGCGGGCGAGGCAACAGTCGGACAGCATGCCTGCGGGTCAAGCAGGCTTTGAACAGCAACTGAGCGAGTTGCAACTCAATTCCTCCGATGAGAGCTCCGCAGAGGCTAGCTCGCCCGATACTCGCCCCGTAGCGGCGCATGGAACGATCCGGCGCACTGAGATCGGCGGTTCGATGCAGATGCCGCCGCAGTCCGGCCTGCGGGATAACCGGTTCAGCAGCGCGCGCTACAGTGCAGACCTCCCTCACGCTCCCCTTGGGGGCTCGACCGGGGGGGCGTCGCAGTCAGACTTGCATGACAGCAGTGCGGACTACATCTCGATCTCGCCGCCCGAGGCGTGGCCCACGATGCAGACGAAGGATGGCAAAAACCGTGGCCTGTGGTCGCGCATTAAGTCAGGGGTTGGGAAAGCGTTTGGGGGAAGTCGCAGCGAAAACTCGTCCGGCGGCTGGACGTCGATCGTAGTCCATTCAGAGCTTCGAATGGATTTCGCCAAGCGCAGCCGCGCCCCCGACGAGCAGCTCATTTCCGAGTTCAGAAACAGGGCCGACAACGTCTATGCTGCCCCCAGGACCGTTGACAATTGGGTATCCCTTCTAGGCCAGTTCAGCACCTGGCTTCAGCCCAGGAACTTGACACTAACCAGCCTGCTTGAGGACCCTGATCAATTGAATGCCCGTGCGGCAGAGTTTGTGAACAAGGGTGGCAACAACCGTGTCAACAGGGCGTTGACAGCGCTCCAGGATGTCCGTGCCGGGAACGTCCTGCGGCACCGACCGTCCCAGGAGGACGAGCGGCTCATTTCCGAGTTCAGGAACAGGGCCCGCGACAACAACTATGCTGTCCCCAGGACCGTTAACAATTGGGTATCCTCTCTAGGCCACTTCAGTGCCTGGCTTCAGCCTAGGGACTTGACGCTGGCCGGCCTGCTTGAGGACCCTGATCAATTGAATGCCCGTGCGGCAGAGTTTGTGAACGAGGGTGGCAACAACCGTGTCAACAGGGCGTTGACAGCGCTCCAGGATGTCCGGGCCGGGAACGTCCAGCGGGGCCCCTCCCAGGAGGACGAGCGGCTCATTTCCGAGTTCAGGAACAGGGCCCGCGACAACGGCTATGCCACCAACACGGTTACCAATAGCGCATCCACTCTACGCCAGTTCACCATCTGGCTTCAGCCCAGGAATTTGACGCTGGCCAGCCTACTTGAGGACCCTGATCAATTGAATGCCCGCGCGGCGGAGTTTGTGAATGAGGGCGGCAACAACCGTGTGCATGGGGCACTGAGAACGCTCCGGGTCCGCGCTAGGAACGTCCTGCCGTCCCGCCCATCCCACCCGTCTCAGGAGGACAAATGGCTCATTTCCGAGTTAAGGGACAGTGCCCTCAGCACCGTTGCCCCTAGCACCGCTGGGGAGTGGGTAACCCTTCTAGGCCAATTCAGCGCCTGGCTTCAGCCCAGGGACTTGACGCTGGCCAGCCTGCTTGAGGACCCTGATCAATTGAATGCCCGTGCGGCGGAGTTTGTGAACGAGGGTGGCAACAAGCGTGTCCTTAGGGCGTTGAGAGCGCTCCAGGAATTTTGCGCCGGAAACGTCATCAGACCGCACGTACGTTCACCTCTTTATCCCGAAGACGCGGTCCTCGTGGAGCAGTTCGCGGCAGCAGCCGGGCGGCGCGGGAGTCTCAAACGAATCATCGAAGGAAATGCATACACTCTTTGTGGGTTTGCTGGGTGGCTCCAAGCAAACAACAAGCCGTCCTTGGCTTCTCGGTTTCGAGACGATGTACTAGCCGATGACCTCCTGGAGTACAGGAGCCAGGGTGGGGACCCTCATGACCTCCTCAAGTCGGCGCTGACTCATCTCCGGGGGCTCGGGCCTGGGAATGAAGAAATCGAAACAATCGGACCCGGATCCCGATTCATGGGACGTACCCGGGCTCCTTATCCCGAAGACGACCGCCTCATCGATGGTGCGCGCGGCCAAGCCTTGCACGACCTTGGAGACTCGACTGCGCAAATGCGGAAACCTATCAATGAGCGGTGTAGCCGTCTTCGAGGGTTCAGTGAGTGGCTTGAAAGGGAGGGCAGGGGGAGCATAGTTGACCGGCTCAACGGCACTGAGCAGCAATGGCAAACGTTGCAGCAAGATGCTGAGGATTTCAGGGCGTTTCGAGATGGGCGAGGTGCGCTACACTTTACGGATTTGACGTTCGTTCGAAACTACTTACAAGTCGTCGAGGCGAACCGGGCGCTGAGGCTGCAAGGCCGTGAGCAGCCGGGTTCGCCCTCCGCGGAGGGAACTCGGGAGCCCGGCTCATTGCAGAGGCCGGCTGATTCGACCTTCACGCGCTCGTTGCCGTCCAATTTCGATCTGCAGGACCTGAACGGCGCCGCGCCTGCAACGTCTGCCAGGGCTCAGTCGTCGGACATCTATCACGGTCTCGCTCCCCTGCTTCATCTGGATGCGATGAGGCCGCAAGAGCGCGGATGGACTCCCGTTCCCGAGTCGCCATCGGGCTTGCTGGGCAGCCGTTGGGACCAGCTTCCGATGACGCCGCAAGGGCGCCCGTGGTCTACGGAAGGACCATCGTCGTCCGGGAATCCGATGACGCCGCGGGGGTCGTATCCGGCAGTCCCGGGCTACGATGCAGGCGGCTCCGAGGAGGCCGGCCTGTCGTCGTCTGGCCGGGCTCGGTCGTCAGAGATCTACCGCGGTCTTGGATCTATCGCTGATTTGCCGTTCACACCGCAGGATGTGCTTGATGATGCTCATTATGCGCCGCCGGCCCGGAGCGAACCAGCTCGGTCGTCAGAAATTTACCGCGGTCTTGGATCTATCGCTGATCTGCCGTCCACACCGCTGGAAATGCGTGACGATGCCCAGTCAAGGCCGGTGCTCAGCCCTGCCGGCAGACCGCCGTTCTTCATCAGTCCATCAGGCATGCCGCAGGAGCTCGAGGATATCGGATATCTCGTCGGCGAGGATTGGCAGCATGGCTCGCAGCCGGTGCCGGACTTGCTGCTCGATGTATTGGACAATAAAATGCTGTTGCCGAGTTCGCGAATGGCTCCCCAGCCGGTCTCTATCAACGGCGAGACCTACTCCATCGCATTGGGGCCGCGAGGAAGCCGCGACGCGCAGCTGATCCATCACCCTGGCCCGTCCTCGGTTCCTGATGCCCGGATCGGCGCTTCGACTGCGAGTGCCTCTGCCGGCGACCGCAGCGGACGGGTGCTCGGAACCACGGAATGGCTGGGTGACGAACATATCGCGAGGGATTACGAGCTCCTTGCGCAGGAGTTGCAGCAAAGCAATCCAAATCTTGCCGCCCGGACTCGGTTAGTGGATCCTCTCATCGCCTTTCAGGTGGGCCAGGGTACCAACGTCGACGCGCTTGGCGCATTCCATCGCATTGTCGATGATCGGAATGGTAACGATACAGCCGACTTCCTGTTCATGCCAGTGAACGATGCCGGCGCGGATCCTCATCTCCGCGGCAGCCATTGGTCGTTGCTGCTGGTGGACCGCCGCGATCGCGACAGGCCAGTTGCCTATCACTACGACTCCGCTCGGGGATACAATGACAGACCCGCAGCAATGCTCGCAAGGCGGGTGGGGGCCAACCTGCAAGACGCTCCCATAAGCCAGCAAAGAAACGGTAATGATTGCGGCGTCTTTGTCGTGGACAGCACCCGGGCGCTAGTTAGTCGATTGGCGGCAAGACGTCAGCCAGACCTGAACCTTGGCAACCTCGTCGTCGATCGGCAGGCACTGCAAAACCGTCTCAGGGGCTGACCGCGGTACGGCTGTGGGACGCGTCCGACGACTCTGGCGCGTCCCATGCGGACTTCGGTTGGTTGGTAGAGCTGGCTGGAGCGGCTCTTGGCGATCTGATCCGTTCTTATGTGTCGGACGAGATGATGTGACGGAGGCGCCTTAACGCAAGAGCAATCGCGGACAGGTTGCAGCATATCCCGCGTGACCTTGCCCCCTTGGCATAATCCAGTTTGAAGTTCGCTGTGGCCCAAGACGAGGACCAGAGCATGAAGCGCAATCGTTTTACAGAAGAGAGATGGGGTATTCGGTCCCGATCGCCTGGCGGCCTATTTGCCGCGCAGCACGTTTTGACTGACGATCATGGACCAATTCCATTCAAGGAGGGAAAGCCATGATTTACGTCGGCCTCGACGTTTCGCTGAATTCCGTTGCGGTATGTGCGGTGGACGAGACCGGAAAGCTTATCCGGGAGGGAACGACGTTGGCGGATGCGCCATCGATTGTGCAATATCTCGAACCATGGGCTGATCAAGTTGAACGGGTGGGCCTTGAGGCAGGACCGACGTCAGAATGGCTGACCGCAAATCTAATCGAACTGGGCCTGCCGGCCATCAGTTTGGAAGCCCGCCAAGTTAAGGCGGCGCTTTCGGCCATGCCGGTGAAGACCGATCGGAATGACGCCCGTGGGATCGCGCAGGTGGTGAGAACGGGATGGTTCAAGCCTGTTCACGTCAAGAGCATCGGCAGCCAAAGGGCGCGGACGCTGGCCGCCGCTCGCAAGCATATCGTTCGCTCCATCGCTGCCGCAGAGCAAGTCATCCGTGGACTTCTGCGTCCGCTCGGTCTCAAAGTCGGAATCGTCTCGCGGACTCTGTTCGCGACGAGAGTTCGTGAGTTGGTCGGCGATGACGCCTTGCTCGAGGCGATCATGAATCCGCTGCTTGCCGGACGCGAAGCGCTGATGCGGGAGTACGCCCGACTACATCGCCTGGTTCTGAAGACCGTGCGCAGTGACCCAGCTTGTCGGCTCTTGATGACGATGCCGGGGATCGGCTCAGTCTCTGCGTTGACCTTCCGCTCCACTGTGGACGATCCCAGGCGATTCCTGCATTCCCAATCCGTCGGCGCCTATCTCGGGTTAACGCCCCGACGATACCAATCTGGCGAGGTTGATCGGGTGGGACGAATCACAAAAGTCGGAGATGGAGAGACGCGCACAGCCCTGTTCGAAGCTGCCAACGTCGTTCTCAGGCCATCAACCCGATGGTCTCCGATGAAGGCCTGGGCGGTGCGTGTTGCCCACCGGCAAGGAAGCAAACGTGCGAAGGTCGCGCTGGCCAGAAAGATGGCTGTCATCCTTCACCGAATGTGGGTTGATGGAACCGAATTCCGATGGACGGCGGTGGCGTAAGAACGCCATCGCCATCCCAAGAGACGCCCGTCGCGGGGCGTGGGGATGGTCGAGTTCGTATGATCTGTCGTGGCATCCGCCCTCCAGGTCGGGTGATTACGCCGAAGAGCTTGAACCGACCATTCAACCGAATCCCATCGTGTGGGCGGCTTTGCCGACCACGAACAGAAGCAAGGTACCCGCGGCACGCGCTCTTAAGGGATTGACAGAAGCAGACCGAATACAGAAGCAGATCATCGGGATCTTGAAGGAGCACGAGGCCGGGGTTTCGGTGGCCGATCGGTGCCGCAAGCATGGCGTCAGCGACGCCAGCATCTACAAATGGAAGGCCAGGTTCGGCGGGATGGACGTCTCCGGGGGCCAAGCGGCTGAGAACGAGCTGAAGCGGCTCCTGGCCGAGGCCATGCTGGACAATGCGGCGCTGAAGGACCTCGTGGGAAAGAAGTGGTGACGCCCGCAGGGAAGCGGAAAGGCTGCGGGACGAGCTGTTGAACGAGACGTTGTTCACGTCACTGGCACAAGCCCGCGTCACACTTGGATGTTGGCGGGAACTTAGAACTGGATAAAACTTGGGGGCAAGGTCATGCTCGCCCTTCGCGAACTCGATGACGCGCTTTCGTAGTCGGCCGTTAAGAAGCCGGATTGAGCTGAGCTGGAGAGTTGAGTGTCCGCCGGAGTGGGACCAGGAACAGGCACAAAAGTTCTCTGAGCCAGGCCAGGACACGGCGGAGGTTGTGGCCGACGGCTGAGAGGAGAACGTTGGCGGCGTCTCCGGCGCGGCCTTTGAGATAGCAGCGGCCGAGGTGGCCTTCGGTCTTCAGGTGTCCGATGATGGGCTCGATGGCGGAGCGGCGGCGCAGCTCGCGCTTGATGACACCAAAGACGCCGCGCTTCTGGCCAGAGATGAAGACGCGACGGGGATTTTGCGCGTCGTGACCGCGGTATCCCTTGTCAACATAGACCCCCTCGATCGCACAGCCGGTGAGTGTCTCGGTGCGGTCAAGGACGTCCCGCAAGGTGTGACCGTCGTACGGGTTGTCGGGCAGCGACCTGGCGTGCAGCACGAACAGGCCACCGGGGGCCCGGCGATTGTTGGTGACGATGGAGGCCTTCACGCCGAACTCGTAAGGTGCGCTGGCCTTGCCCTTGCCGATGCACTCCACCTCCGGGGCGTGGAAGGAATAAAGCTTGAAGCAGCGCTGGCGCTGCTGCTGCGAGCGAATCTGCCTGGCCCGGCCAAGCGGGAGGGCGAATGCCTCCTCCAGTGCGGGCTGGCCCTCTGTCTTGCGGCGGATGTCGCGGATGATCCGGCCCAGCCGGCTGCGCAGGATGCGCAGCTGCCGCTGATGCCGGTTGAACTGTTTGGCATGCGCGTAACGGCCCGCCATCATCGCTGCGTTTTTGGCCACGCGAGCATAGGATTGCCGCAGTCTGACCCCGTGCTTCCTCGCCAGGCGGTTCAACCCGCGGATCGCCGCATGCAGCAGTTTGGCGTCGGTCGGGAAGCTGATCGCCTTCGGCTGCACGGTCGTGTCGACCGTGACCCGCTTGAGGTCCTGGCTGCGTAACGCACCGGCCGCGTGCGCCACCCGAAGGCTCTCGGCCAACAACCGCTCCAGCTTGTCGCCGAGCCGTTTGCGCCAATGGCTCAGGTCTGAGCGCTCGTGCGGGAAAACGTGCGGGAAAAACTTATTTCGACAACTCTATGAGACCGCACAGGTCATGCTGACGCGGGTTCAGAAATGGTCCTGGCTCAAGGCGTGGGCCCTGCAGATCGCCAAACGACGCGGGCAGCAGAAGGCGATCGTCGCTTTGGCGCGGCGGCTCGCCGTCATTATGCACCGCATGTGGAGCGACGGAACGGAATTCCGCTGGACACGGGAGGCCACGCCCGCGGCACAATAGTGCGACGCGCGGTCCACACACCCGTTGTTTAGCGGGAGGAGGTCCCTCGCGGGACGATGGACGAGATGAACTCGCTTTGGGTTCTTGTACGGTCGCGTCCTTGCGATCAGCACGCGAGTCAGATTGTTCCGTCTCGTTCTACTGATCCCATGCTGGGAGAGCCAGCGGCTGATCCCGAAGAGAAGCACGGCCCCGCGAGCGGTACCGAACCCAAGGAGGCATTCAATCAAGCCCTTGACTAAATCCGGCCGAATAGAGAAGAGCCCTTATTCCATGCCGAAACACAGCGACGCCGGATCGCGTGCCGCGCCCGCCTATGTTGGCCTCATCTGGCCGATGAGCCGCTTCTCGTAAAAAATGACTGCATATCCGTCTAGCACCCCTTCCCGGCGGCGAACATAGCCAGCGCTCTCATAAAGTCTTTGAGCCCCTACCTGGATCATTGTCGTATCGAGCACGATCCACTTGAATTCCAGCGCAACGGCTCGCGCTTCCAGCTCACGAAGAATCCTTGTCCCAAGCCCCCGTCGTTGAAAGGAGGGATGGACCCGCATTCGCTTCAATTCTACGACGTCATGATCAAGCGGTTTCAGACCACCCATGGCAGCGAGACAGGAACCGACATGCGCAACCATGAAGTCGCCGCCTGACCTGATGTATACTTCCCCGATACTCCGTAAATCATCCCCCCACGTCCCATCCGGACTACAAACACCAACATGCTCCGACGCGATTCTGTGTAGAGTCCAGACATCATCAGTATCGGCTGACGAAAATCGACGAAAAATCACTTCGCCCTGCAACATCTATGACACCTTATACATTGGCATCGGACGCCCGCACCTCTCATGCCGCCGTCGGTTTCCGGGGCGGATACCTCCTTTCACCTATGAAGGCGGTGTCAACAGCCGCTGACAAAGGACATCCTCAATACTCTCCGACGACTCAATTCCGACAAGTGGTCGACCCGGCCCGACGGTATGCTTTAGAGCCGTGCTACGGTGCATCCGGGTAAATCGATCCAGCGCACAAACACAAGCCGCGTGTAGTTCTTTGATTTCGCGGCCGCGGTGCTCGATCAGGGGCGAAATGGTCGCAGACCTGGGAAAGCTTGCCTTCCCTTGAAGCCATGCAGGCTTGAGCAATGCGCAGTTGTTGTCTGGCGAAAGCCAGCGGAACACCTCGCCTATGCTCGCTTGCGGATAGTATTCGGACAGCCGATATAGATCCCTATAGAATTGAGGTTTTTGGCGGAACAGATCTTCACCGACCAGCAGAACCGAGACGGCTACTACGCGAGCTGAGAAACGGCCGCTGGGACCAAGCGTATTTTTGTAAGGATTTTTTCCATAGAATACGCGAAACTGGCTGAACAGGTCCGGCGACATATGCTCATCAAAGCGCGTCAAAACATCATGTGCTGACCGAAGCCGCGCCAGGCATCGCGCGAGACATTGAGGAGCATCCGCGCCGCCTACGTCGCGCAACTCAAGTAGCGCACCCATCGCTGATTGCAATTCGCTCTCGATCAGTTGATGGCCAATGCAAAAATCGCGTTCCTCGACACCAGCCACGCCAAGGCAATACAGGCGGGGGTCGGTCTGTATCGGATTCGTAAGGATCATGTCTTCATAGGAGAGGACACCAATGCTTGGCTGGCGCTGGCACGTCAGGCTCGCCAAGCGGTTCAATTCCGTTCCCACGGTCAATTCGGCGCTAGAAGGATCGAGGCCGGCAAAGGCCGACATCTGATAAGTGCAATTGACCAGATACTGGATGTCCGTTTTGGCGACTTCGAAATCGCATTGCGGCAGACTCACCAGCAGCGCGTTGTAGTCCGCCTCCCCAAGCATTGCGTTGACACCACGCCCGAACGCCTTTATCGCTTCGTTTGGTCGTTCACTGCATTTGACCTCCGCAATACACAGCGGCATTTTTTCAACGGTAAAGTTGCTCAGCTCTCCAAGCGGACGCTTTCGTTCACTCCGATTGATGCTATCGGTTAGATGAGCAAAAATGTCCCTCGGACATTTGGGCGACTGTTCCGTGACGGCTAACGCAACACTATTGTCCATGCTTGGCTCACCAACGATGTCATTGAAAGACAGCTTTCATCTGGATGCTTGAGCCGTATCTCGCCGCCGGTGAGTAATCATGTTTTTCGATAAGGTCAGTTCGCTTGTCGGCTATCCGACTGTCATTGTAAGCGACCTGCTCAAGCACATCATTCGAGAAGAACAGCAGAGACACTGCCCCAGAATTGATGATCCCGGCATCCGTTAACGAAAGCACGCCATCCGTTGAAATGCTGATAAGTCCCGCCTCCTTCAAGGTCTTAATCTCGCGGGTAAAGTATTTTTCAAGGGATACGCCGAATTCCCGTTCGAAGCGGGAGAGCAACACGCCGCTGCTTCGCAAGGCAAACATTAGCGTCCTGCGCATGAGATCATCCTGCGAGAGGACGACCCCTTTCCACACCGGTTTTTCGCCCCCTTCGACCCTCGACAAGTAGCGATCCAGATCCGCTTCGTTGTAGAACTGACACTCGCTCATGAAGCCAAATCCGCCCATCCCAAAAGGGATTAGATTATTGTCGTTCCAGGAATCGTATTTCCGGGCTTGTTGAACGCAGTGTGGCTGCGACATCCTAGTCCAATAGAAAATCGGCCCATGGCGGTAGCCGAGGCTCGTGAGGATGTGATCCGCCATGAAATGCATTATGACGCGCTCCTTCGCCCCGGCGAATTGATATCGTCCGCTTGCCAAGTGCCGAGCTACGGGATCTGTCGATTTGAACATCAAGGGGAATACGTTGAACTTTTCGACTCCCATATCGAGGAGGCCGATGAGAGAGTCGTACCAGCTGCGGAGCGTTTGCTCCGGCAGTCCATACATCAGGTCGAGCGACAGGTTCTCGACACCCATCTCTTTCAGCAACTTTACGGTTTGCATCACCTCATCCACACGGTGCCCCCGGTTGAGTATTTGCAAAATACCTTGATCTAGAGTTTGAACGCCCAGCACGAAGCGAGTTACGCCACCTTTAAGGAGAGTAGATATGCGATCAGTAGCGTCTGCCTGCTTGGCAAGAGACGGATGTAACTCGAAGCTTACCTCCGAGTTAGACAAGTCAAAGCGCTTTCCGATCATACCAAAGAATGTTTTGAGTTGATCGTTCGTCAAAAATGACGGGGTGCCACCTCCAACAAAAGCCGTCTCAATAGCTCTGCCGGCTAGCGCCGCGTCCGACCAGCTCATCTCTTTATCTAGAGCCGCCAGGTAACGTTCGACGCGTCCGGCCGGCGGATTGATCTCCTTGCCGAAGTGGCAAAAGGTGCAATACTGATGACAGAAGGGGATGTGGAAATAGAGATCAATTGATGGTGCAATCCGATTCAGCAACGTTTCTGGGTTGATCTCGCCCATCGCCTTGAGAGGCGGATATGTGCCCACGAGATAATCGTTAAACGTGTCAAGGTGCAAATTTCGCGACCTCAACATGTCAATGTTAACATCGTATGAGCGGTCGATCGCGAGTTCCAGGGCCTCGGAATAGGTCGGCGCACGCATTTTTCGGGCTCCTTAAGATTCTGCGTTACGGCTAGGTAGGACTGAAGCTCTCTTCGTTCGGCGACGACGCGCGGATGTCGCGCCGATGCGAACATGCTCGTGAGTTATGGGGCGAGGCGGGCGTTCACGAGCATTCCTCAAGAAACTCATGGATTGGTCCGCAGATATGATGAAGCGGACTTGGCTCTGTGAGTTCACTTTGATGCAAGCAGCTCTCGTACAGCGTCTCTTCGCTCCTTTCTCCGCCAGCAATGGCACTTGCTTTGATTAGTTGAGCAAGTCTGATCTAGACTCAATCCCTGGTCCCGCGACTGCGACACCGCCATGGTCGCGCGGATCGATTACTGGGTGCCAGCAAGCAACGTGCCACCAAAGATTGGCAAAGCTTGCTCTGAAAGAGGCACAAAGCAAAAGCGAACATGTGCTCCGGACCGCGAAGCGGTGAGTTCTTGCGTATCGGTGTTCCCTTTCGGACATAAAGATGTCTCCGGCCGTACGCAGCTGAGCCGGTATAGATTTGACCGCCGTGTCGAGGGATTTAACCGCTGCGGCGACATGAGGAAGTGCTCTCTTGTTTTTTTGGTGGAGCTGAAGCAAGCCGGTTGAAATGCGCGCCCCTTATAACGCTGTAGTGGGCGGCTTACGTCACGAGTTCCTCTCCGATTTGGCATCTGGCGCGGCGGGCTCCTGAGCCAGCACGCTGCAACAGGCTCCTTCAGCCGACGACTGTCTCCGCGGAGTATACATTGCTCGCCGTCACGGCTTGTGGGACAAATTGAAGGGTTTTGCGGAAGGCCGGATTTGATTCATCGCAGCCGGTAGGAGCGAAGATGAATCAGAAATTCGGACCGGGCAAAAGCGCCAGCAGAAGGATGGTATAGGACATTTTGAGAAGAATATTACTGAGCAGCTCCTGCTGGCACGAAGGCATTGCCTCCTCAATAGCAGCCACGGCTGATCCTGATCTCCGAGCGGGAGGCGATTTTCTCCGTAGGCGCTCGGCGCGCCTCGCCGATCCCGCTCGCTCACATTCCCGCAGATTAAAGATTTCGCGGATGGGGACCCGACGTCATATTCCCATATTCGATCGCGACGATCCGACAGCAGCTCGAACAAGGGCTCGCTGCGGACACCGTCGAAATGTTCTTGCTGAGCGACCAAGTTCGCCCCCCACTTCATTGCCGCACGCCAAAACGACGAGGAGTTCATTGGACATTAGTCATCCGCGAGAACAATCCGGCTGTCACCGATCGGCGCGGGCGCAAGTGAGCCATCCGCCTGGACGATCATGGGCCGAGAGAGAGGCGCGTCACGCGGCGGAACCGTCGATCGCCGATTTTGCGACATATAGGGGCGCGCAAACGCGGCGATTAGGTTCTGGCGGAGGCGGGCCTTCTCGACGGCTGCCTCTATAGCTGCCTCTTTGGCACATAGCGCAGCCCGGTATGCCCTTTGGCGCTGGCGACGCCAATCTTGCACCTCGCTTATCAGCCAATGCGCATCGCCGTTCAGGGCCGTCGCACGCGGAAAATCGGGCTCTTGTGCCCAACGGACGATTGTCGCTGGCGACTTCCTGAAGTGCGCGGCTAACTGCGCCGCTGTCATCTGCCCCCCGTGAGGTTCATCGGAGGCGATGCACCGTCCGTGGTGGCGGCGATCACATCGGTCGTGTTGTCGGTCATCAAGAGTGGCGTCCAAATGGTGAGATGCAGCTCAATTGCGAGTAGACAGGATGCCGGCTTAGGACACATGTCATCGAGAGCTCTGACGCAATGCAATCACACAGCGAGTTGTTCTCTTACAGGACAGGATCAAGGGAAGCGCAGCACATTTTGGTCGATCACGACCCGCGCTATCGGTAGCGACGGCGAAAAGCTATCCTATACCTCACATCTGTGACCTCCGGCTTGCGCGTACTCCGACGGAATCCGTTAGCACGGCCATGCTGCGAGTTCGCCGGCCGTCCAGCTCTGATGGGTAGCCATTTCGGCTTGAATAGACGACTGCTCGATCTGGTAGGTAATCTTAAGGTTGAAGGGCGTGCAGATACGCTTTGGTCTGGGGATGAGAACATCTCCGGGCAGCCAGGCGCCCCGAGCAAGTGGCCGCGATATCATGTCGGGTAACTAGAGCATTTTCCGACCGGAAAGAATCGGGTGGGGATTGGCTCGGTAGCGGCTCGGCGATATCGAATAAGGCGGGGAGCAGCGCATCGATATGTTCAATTGGTAGCTTTCCTGCCATTGCGGCCCGATCGAGCCGGTCCAGCATTTCTGGTAGGAGCCCGCGCTCACGGATGTCGGCTAAAGCTGCGTCGACATCTGCCCGGTCAGCGCAAACCTCGATAAAGCCCAAGAATTCCGAGTCCGATATTCTCCCGTCCGGCAAGCGAAGCGCGAAGTACCGATCGAAATTGCGCGCGCTGCATATCCGCCGTTCGGACGACCAGCCCTCTTCCCAATCGTATCCATGCCAGGCCGCGCCATAGGCCCATGCGATCACCGGAAATAGTTGCGACGCAGTTTGTTGGATGGCACGCGTGTTTTCTTGCGTCGCGCAAGCGAGCACCGCCTTGATCTTCTCCTTGTCAGTATCGCGACGATCCCGGGTGCCAGTGATAAGCGTCTTGTTTCGCCCGATTGCCTCGTACACATCCAGTTCGAATAGCCGCAGCGCTTCCAAGGCCACTGTGTCGATCAGATTGGTCTCGAGTAGCCGTACGTATCTGATCGAGCTCGAGGCGATCGAGGTCATCGATGACGACGAGGATGTTTCGCGACAGACTTACTCAGTCGATCTTCCAGCGCGGCCCGCGCGACATCTAACGGGTGAGAGTCCTCTCGATCCCGCCAGAAGAACGCCAAGAGCTTGCTCAAAACAAGAGTAAGACCTGCCAGAACGGTCAGCGAGAAGGCCAGCCATTTCGCCGGCAGATCGAGGGTGATTACGCCGCCGGCCAAGATCAGTCCGAAACCACCGAGCCAGGCGGCAAGCCCGGAAAGTCGATTTCCAGCTTGCTTGGCGCCACCGGAAAACTGCTCGAGCATCTTCGCGTAGCGTCCGAATTCATGTGCCCGCAGTCGCGCAGGTAGCGACTGCTCGCTGTCTCCGAGAGCGGCGGCGATCTCGCGGAAGAACGCGCGGTTGATCGCCTCGTCGGTTCCCCATTGCCACGGATTGAAGGTTACTACCTTCATTTTGGGCGCATCCTCCGGCGTCGGTGCTTCAATCACCAGGTTCTTAATCGACGTCTTTCCGGAACCCCAGTCACCGCGCAATACAATTACCAGACTATCGATCCCTCGATGATGAGAAATTACAGTGGCGAGACCACGAGCGAACGCACCTCTATTGAGGAGATCTTCGGACGAACGTTGGATCGGCAAGTCGGACGCAAACAGGCCTTCCCGCCGACTGCCGCTGTCTCTGTGCCAGATGTTGTCCCACAAAGATCGAATGTAAGCTGCGATTTTCATATCATCCACAAGCGCTTCTCCTCATTGCGGCGAAGCCGTTGCATCGTGACGCCGGACCTAAGCGTCACGGCACGCCAACCTTGGGGGCCGCAGCCATAACGGCGCCCACAAGTGTGGCGAGATCGACCTGCTTCGCCTGTGCCCAAGCCAAGAGATTTTCAGGACGGTAGGACGCGTCGGCCCG
Source organism: Bradyrhizobium sp. ma5 (assembly GCF_042258955.1). Classification (NCBI taxonomy): domain Bacteria; kingdom Pseudomonadati; phylum Pseudomonadota; class Alphaproteobacteria; order Hyphomicrobiales; family Nitrobacteraceae; genus Bradyrhizobium; species Bradyrhizobium sp. ma5. Next base: position 2,055,331 of record NZ_CP170156.1, on the reverse strand, counting down.
CCAGCGATCGAAGACCGAGCCATCGATCGTCTCGTTGATGCGCGCCGTTGTTGCTGTAAGCGTTCATTAGCTCGTGACAAGTTTGGCGTCGTAGCGGTCCAAGATGGAGACCTCTCAGTGTGCTTCACAAGGGACAGGCGAATCTTGGCTAAAAACGGTCCGACCAAGTTCCGCCGCATCAGTCCTCTTTATTCGCTATTGGCCGGACATCGCGCCGCATTCGCAGGCGGGAGCCTCGGATCAAGCTCCTCCTGCTCCAGCCACTTGGCATCATCACGTTTAAGGTAGGTGACGAGGTCGGAGATGGCCGACGGCATGACGCCGGTCGGCAGCCTTGTATGGTCAGCCGGCAGCTTACCCAAACTGTCGGCTAAATCTGCCGACATAAGGTGAGGCTTCAAATCCCGCGTTATCGAGGTCTCTATGGTGCGGAAGATCCACGTCCCGTCCGGATCGATGTCTGACCAGTGAAAGAACGGAACGTCAGTAGGCAGTGCTGTGGCAATCGCCTTCAAAGCATCCTGGGTCGCAAGTGAGGGGTATCCGCCTACATAGATGGACACGCCGGTTCGCTGCGGGTCCGCTTCCACGATATGGCGATTAAAGCTCGCGAAATTCTCGATCGTGAGCACGTATTGCGGTCGCTCTCGAAACTTCAGACGCTTAGCCTCGCCGGGCGGTATGCCGAAATACGTCGGCGCGGCGGCCGACAACTCGGCTACGTCGAAATCGAGCCGCCCCGACAGCAGCATCGGGGGCGCGAACTTCTCGAGCCCCAGCGTCCGCAGCGCATCTCGCGGACGGGCAGCGGGAGGGAGCTCGACAAGCCCGCTCAAAAGTCTAACAACCGGTCCTTCGAGCCGCTCAAGAGCTTTGCTGTCGCCGGCAAAGCGTCGCGAAAAGGTCCGGTAGTCCAGACCAACGTGCCGGTACTCGACGATTGCCCTCGCCATGACGAAGGCCGGCTTGAGACGATCCGCGTCCCCGAGCGAGAAGCCTTGCCACTCCCGGCCGCGGGACCAAGCAGACCGAAGCGCCTCCAATGAGCCGTCGAACTGGACCGGCAGTTCCAGTCCCTCCAGCAGTCGGCCGGTCGCCGCCTCCACCAACTCTCCGATCGGCTTCCGTCCGAGCACTTCGTAAGTCAGCGGGACATTATCAATCCTGACGTGTTTGATTTGGTCGCTTTTGAGCCCCCGCCCCCTGGCTATGCGGATAGCACCCCGTCCCTCCGCGTCGCGAAGGTCCCTTATGAATTTGTCCATCTGGGCAACATCGGCGAATCCGTCGTAGTCCGGATAGGCGATCGGGCTGTCGGTCCCGCCTTCGTAACGGTCCAGAAGATCCGACATCAGCAAGCGTGCGTCGGTGAACTGCCTTGGCATCTATTCCGCGGCCATCTTCTTGAGTTCATCATCCGACATGCGATCAGGATCCATCGCTTGGAGTTCTTTGCGAGCACGCTCCTTAAGTTCGGCCACCGCGACCCGAGCGCTTTCGCCAATTCGATCTACCTCGACTACCGTATCGATATGCTCAAGGACTGCGACCCTCTTCTCATTCGGCGCTGCAATGATGATCTGGAGTCCGAGCTTCTTGTAAAAGCTCATCATCTGCCGTTGATTTTTCCCATCCATCTTGGAGAACGCTTCGTCGAAGATCGCTACCGACATGCCCGACGGACGCCGCGCTCCGGACTTACCGCTGCCGTAGACCGACGCGAGCGACGCTCCGATAGCTACATAGATCGGGACCTGTTGCTCTGCGCCGGATCCCGTCCCCCGGCGCGTCTCCCATCGCGTCGGGCGACCAGTCACGATGTCTGTCATATGGATTTCGAACGTGAAGAAGTTGCGGTAGTCCTCGAAGAGACTGAAATCCTTGTCGGGATCCTCGAGCAGCGCCTCGATCTCCCGCAAGGTGTCTCGATGAGGAAAGTCCTCCGGTACCTCGTCCCCTTTGAACAACATGTCGAGCGCCTCAGGTGAAGTCTTGCTTATCTCGACGACCTTCAGAATTGGTTGGAATTCGACTAGGCGTGCGTGGTGGAATGAATACCGTTCATTGTGGAACGGGTGATCGGCCAAGCCGAGATTCATTGCAGAGAGCTCGCGCTCCATTTTGTTGATCCGAGACGTCAAGGCATTAATGAATTCGCCTCGCAGGAGGGTCTTGGCCTTATCGGCCGCTTCCGCTGCCTGTCGCTCGTACCGCCGTAGCTCGTTCTCCTCCATTTCCTGGATCAGCGTCTCCATCCAGGGCCTTACTTCCTGCAGAGGCTCGCTCTCGGTGCCCACCTGCGAAACGACACCAAATTGATCGAAATAATCTCCGAGCGCTTGCCGAACGCGACGCTCGATCTTGATCCGGTCATCATCCGCGCCGGCCGCTGCTTTCGATGCCTCGGAGGCGATCGTCCTGTGCCGATCGAGGACCGCTCGCGTCGAAAGAACTCCGAAACGAGCCCGGTAGGTCGCTCGCCCGGAAATCCGATCATAGAGCTTCCGGTACTGCCCATACGACGCCCAGGCGACCTTCACGCCAAGCCTCGAGCCCGAAGTACTCTCCCCGGACTCGATCGTGTGCATCGCGATGTCGGCGGCCCTTGTATGCTTGCGATGAGCCTCTTCTTGCGGGGTCCTCTGTCCCACGCGATGGCGCTTCAGTTCCAACTGGGCTTGTCGTTTTTGCTTCAGGCCTCCGTCACCGGCACCGTCCAGCGCTGCGATACGTTGCTCGAATTCTTTCCTCTCCAAAGTCGACTTTTCGTAGTCTTCGACGATAATCTTGAAGGACGGCAACTTGTCATCAAGGATCCTTCCGAGCTGTACGTACGCCGCATCAGCGAGCTTGGCCGCGCCGTTGGACCTTGTGTAGGCATCGGACAGCTGCTCTGCCTGATCCTTCAGGTCGTGAAGCGCCTGCGTCTGCGCCGCCTTTCCGATCTTGAAGTCCGATGGTTCGGCGGCGCGATGCGTCCGCACCAAGCCATCGTCATAGAGACCGTCCTTCATGATCGCCCGCCCCGGCTCGTTGAACTGGGCCATCGTATCCGCCAGACGCACCGCCCCATGCCTTCGGATTATGAATGCGATGGCATCCCGGTCGTCGGACTTGAAAAGGGCAGGAAAGGTTCCGGCGCGCAGCCCGGGACCGTTCGGATCGAGCTTGTTCAGGCTCACCAACGAAGCACGCCGGAAATCGCGACGCCCATCTTTGAAGAGAGCCGTGGCGCGCGCGATATCGGGCCGATCGACAAAGACCGCCTCACGGTCTCGGCCCAGGAGCCCCTCAGCTGCTGCCGTCCAGGAGGCATCCGATACTTCAACGAGGTTGCACAGCACTCGGGGAGACATCCCCGCCTGCCGCAACCTTAGGCACAAGCGCTCCGTGTCTTCGTGTAGATAGATCGAGCTTCCACCGCTCGCGTGGTTACGAAGCCGCTCTTCAAGCAACCGTGCTCGGCTCCTTTCCTCCTCAGCCTTCCGGATCAGATCGCGGCGCGCTTGATCCACTCTCGGTAGCAGCGTCCGATCGGACGTCAGCAGCCGCGCTTCCGCATCCAGCAAGCTGCCGGTTGGTCCCTCTACGGACGCGTCGGCAGCAACCTTCGTCAGCCCGGAAATCAACGGGATTAGCTCGTCGAAGCCGAAATCCCTCATGGCAATCAGCGCCTGCAGAGAACGGACAGAATCCAACCTTCGCTCGAACTCGATGATTGCACGCTGACTAGCCTGTAGGGCTGCGGTCAACGATTGAGCAAGCGTACTCCGTCCACTTTTTGCGTCATGCTCTGAGATTGCGATGTCCAACCTTCTGACTTCGGTCTCGATTGCCCTCAAGTCACCATCGATGAAGTCCATCTCGGCTTTGGCGGCGTCGCGCTTCTCCGTCTCTTCCTTGTATTTAGCAGCTTCCGCGAGATAGGCCGTACGTGCCACGAACCAGTTGGCACGCTTTGACATCCATCGTTCCAGGGCCTTCCGCTCATGGGAGTCGACAAGTTCGACAAGAATGGCTTTCAACGCGACAAGTGTCTCAAGCTTTTCGCGCATCGTGCGGATCGTATCGTTGATGTTGCGATAGGTGCGTATCGACTCCCGAAGCTCTCCCACCTTCATATTGTTCTTTTCGAGAATGTAGTTTCGCACAAACTCGGTGGCGGTCTGATCGTGATCCAGCGTCATCGCATTCACGACGGCCTTTTGAAGCGAGTTTGCGTTCTGCTCCCCCACGATGGACGCATGCGGGACCAGCTTGCGCATGTACTCTCGGACGTAGTCAATCGCCTTGTCCCGGTGATTCACGAAGTTCTCTTGCCCAACAGCCGAGACGATCCGATTGCGAACATCGTCCCATTCCGCCGCAAATCGCTTGCCTTCCCGCACTTCGACAAAGTCCGCCGCCTTCAATATCTTGCCGGTAACGACGAAGCGGCCCAGCACCGTTTCGTTGGTTTCAGACCGTCTGGCTTCGATCGCCATTCCGATCGAAACCGGAGGCCGCTTGCTTTCAGAATCTACAAACCCAAGACAGATGTAGGTGCGCGCCTGCTCTCTCTTGCGCACGTCCTCTCCCAAAGCGCCGAGGCAGTAGTCCACGATGGTTCGCTTGGAGGCGCTACGGCTTTTCCCCTTGTCGCCGGCGACCGCGTTAAGCCGCTGAACGTTCTTGTTCCCACCCGTCAGCACCACTTGAGCCATGTCGAGAATGGTCGACTTTCCTGACCTGTTCTCACCGAACACGCCGGCATGCCCCGTTAATTCGAAATCCTCGACGTCAAAAAGGTGCCAGTTGACCATGGACACATGACGCAACTCCATCACGGTTCGTCTCCATCGATCGCCTGTGGGGCACTCACCTCCTGAGATCGGACGTAACGTTCGATCCGTTGCAGGGCGTCCGAACCGCTGATCAGTTTTATCATCGGACGGATCGCTACCTCGAAGTCTTGCGCCTCGCTGTCGAAGTCGCCGACATCGACAAGGCTCCTTTGAGACGCCTCCTTCAGGATCTCCCTGAAGCGGCCCAAAGAGATCGCGCTCGAACCGTTCGGTTGAACCATGTCCTTGTAGCGGTCGAACAGATTGTTTACCGTCGTGACGACTATGGCGCGGTCTTCGACCGCGCCGACGTTGACCTCGTCCTGCCAGTGCGCTGCCAACACCAACACAACGATGGTCTCGTCGAGTTTCATGCGTGGCAACGGCACGTCTTCGCCAATAGCGGTAATGCCGGCCCATTGAGCCTCGGTGTCCCGATGCACGCGGTACCCACAACTATCGAAGAACTCATCGATCACCGACCGGAAGCGGCTGTCCATGATCACATTGTAGATCGTACCGGTTCGCGGATCGCCGGCGAAGAGGAACTGTCGCCTCAAGAGGAAGTGCACCGCCTTCCTGAGGTCGGCTGCCTTTTCAGTGCCTAGACTGCGCTCGATCGCTTCGAACTCACCGAGCATGGCGGCGCCTCGCAGCGGCATGACGCCTGACTATGAAATTTGAACACCGCAACCACTCGCTATCATGAGGCGGCGAATCCGGAGCAAACTCAAGTTCGAAGTGAAGGCCAACCTCCGGCGGGATTTCCTTCGTCAAAGCAAATCTGCGTGCAGCATCAAATGCCAGGAAATCGTCAACCGTCTCGAGCGCCATAAATCGTGCTTCTCTCGTCCCCGCGACCGGCACCTGGGCTTCGAGGAAGCGTTGGACCTCCTCAGGACCGGGCGCAATTCTCTCGATATATCGCGTGCGCAATTTCTTTCGGAGTTCGTAGAGAGGATCGTCGGGCCAATCGCCCAAGGGCTTCAGTTCGATGGGTTTGCGCGGCTCGCGGCTCGGTGCGTGATGGAATTCCGACCACGGCGACCGAAGTGGCTCGAGACTCCATTCGACCGTGGCGTTCGCATGGCGCCCTCGCGCGATGAGCCCGTCGAGGCGGCGCACCAGATCCCCTGCCCGCCCTACTAGGCCGTGGGTTCCACGCTCCGCGTATTTGATGGTGTTGCGGACGCGTGCTTCCAGTTGGCGGCGGAAGGTCTCGATCCGTTCAAACATTTCGCCAATATGACCGAACGTGCTTTCGATCGCGAGTAGATCACCTTCGACGTCGAGGATCGCCTCCGACATCGATGGCGAAACGCCCGCGGTTACGTACTCCTCCGAAAGCACCTGCATGGTCGCGGGCGTATGGGCAATCCGCCTCGCGAGATCGACGATGGTATCCCTGAAGCGGTACGGATGATTGAACGTCAGGATCGACTCGAAATCCCGCAGCAGCAGCTGCTCCACGAACTCCTCGAAGAACGCCTCGAGCCGATCGCCGACCGTCTTGGATTCCATGACAGCGCGACGGATCCGTTTCAGGTCCGACAGGATGGCCCGCAGGCTCTTCGTGAACTGATCTACCTGGTTACGCGCCTCCCGCAGCGCCAACGCTACTTCCCGTTGCTTCCTGTCCACGACTGTTGGATTGAGTTTCTCCACAGCCTCGAGGTTCACGCGGACAGTAACGATAAGACCGCCGAATCTCTGAGAGACATCCTTGTTCAAGCTGGCCAAGCGTTGGATCACCAGGAGTGGTCCCATCGACATATCGACGGTTACGCGCAAGCCGTATTCCTCCTCCTCGAGCCAGCCCCACGCTATCAGACGGTGGTACAGCTGGCGCGCGACGAGAAGCGCCCGGTCTGCCGTGTCGGTCTTGGTCGCCGCAGCGCGCTTGATCCGCCTGCGTCCTGCGGACACAACGTCGGGCAGAGGCTCGCCGAAGTCGTCGCTCTCATTCCAAAGCGACGGATTGGCCCGCATTACGTCGTAGATTGCGTGCGTGACCTCTTGCGGTGTCGGGAAAGCCGGAGCTCCGGTGAAGAAGCGATCGTACAAGTCCAGCAAAATCAGGGAGTACAGATGCTTGTGCTCTCGCGAAAATGCCAGAAATGCATCGTCATTGAGGTATCGGAACAGCAAAAAATCCCCCTGCCGGAAGCCGCCCTAGTCCAAGCGGGCAGGACGCCCCGATTGTTCCCTTTCCGTTCATGTTAATGGGACAAGCTGCGGTTGTCCATCCGTCGAAAGCGGTGAGCTGGAGATCACGATCGAGGATCGCTCCGTCGACATGATCGAGGAAGGATATGACTTGGTGATGAGGGTCAATGCGGATCCTGACGAAACCCTGGTCGGACGAGTCCTGATGCACGATCGGCCGGTTATCGTGGCGAGTCCTGCCCAGAGCCATGAACGCGGTACTTCGAAAACGTAAGTGGTGGGACTCAAGACGAGCGGCCGGCCACGGTTCCGACACCGCTATGCTTCCGCCGGATACATTTTCTAGCGAGGGCTCGGCTCGAATGTTGATATATTCTAACACGGTGTGACCGAGCGCCCAGCGAGCTGGGGAATGCCGACACCCAAGCAGATGTAAAAAATGGCCGCAGCTGCCGTCGGCAGAAAGGCTTCTCCCGTGCGCGGATTGGCTCCGAACGAGGCGCTTCTGGACGACCCTAGCGCCGACGGCGGCCATCCCGGCCCGGGCACGTCCGGAGGCCTGCTGCGCAGTGCCATACCCGCAAAGTCGCGTTCCGACACGGTCGGCCTTCTTGAGATCCGGAGTGATGGTTTCGACCTGCACGACATGCAGTTTACCAGGGCGGACCTTTAACTTGACGTCCTTGTCGTCGGAGACGATCAGACTCACTTCGGCTTTTTGGCCGGTTTGCGCGCCATGGTTACCTCCGGCGCATCTTTGACAACCTATGGTGGCACATTGTTCCTATTCGTCAAGTGCGGCCTCGCAAAGCAATGCTAGGAGCCGGAACAAACCCACCTAGCGACTGCCACGCTCGATCCTGTGCCGCCAAGCCCTTCTCGGTCGAGCTCCATCCAAGAGCAGGGATGCTTTCGAGGCCGCCGGCGCAAACCGGGCGGCCTGACGGTCGGCGGAATGTTTCGGCGGCGAACCGGCCCACGTTCACCGAAAGGCGGCGCCGCGTGGCTGCGCCACGTCGGACGCGGGTTAGAGGGGCCGACCGACCAAGAGGCTCTCTCGGAGGACCGAGATCCGTTTCCGGTTTTGAGAGCTCGGCTCGCAGGAGCGCCAGGGCGTGGTCAGGTCCGATTGCATAGGCTTGCACTTCGACGACTGACTTGGACGCAATGTCGCCGGTAGGCACTGACCAGGGTGCATCCCGGGCCGACATCCGTCCCTGATCCATCGGTGCGTCGTAGAGCACTGGTAAAGTGAACTGAATCGGTGCAACCTCAGGTAATAACAGGCGGAGACCTACATATGCGTCGCATGGCTTCTATCAGCCTTCTGGCCATGGCTCTCGGCATCGCGGCATCTCCGGCCCACGCATGGTGGGACGAAGGGCACATGCAGATCGCATATTTGGCGTACAAGCGCCTCTCGGATCCCGTCCGCGACAAGGCCGACTCGCTGTTGAAATTCAACAAGGACTACGCGAAGTGGACCGCCGGTGCCGCAGACGACAAGACCGCGACGATTGTACGCTTTCGTTTATGCCGCGACTTGGGCGGACGACATCAAGATCAAGGAGTATGGCTACACGCGTGACGCCGTCACTAGCCCGACGGCCAGCCAGAACATCGGCTACTCGGACCACAACCAACATGCCTACCGACATTTCAAGGACATCGACTTCACTCCCGACGGCACGCCCCTGCCGCCGCGGACCCGGTCGACTTCGTCACGCAGCTCAAGCTGATGATTGCTGCGCTGCCGGCATCCTCGAGCGCATCCGACGACGTACGCTCGTACGACCTCGTCTGGATTCTTCATCTCGTCGGCGACGCCCATAAGCCTCTGCACGCCGCCGCCCGCTACACGCTGCAGATCCCTCACGGAGACGCCGGCGGCAATGCGGAATCCGTGATGTCGGCGAGCGGATCGAGCATTGGCTCTGCACGCCTACCGGCACGCTGTATTCGGCGGTTATTCGTCGCCCTACGGCGCCATCTTCGACGCCGACGATAAGGACGGGCTGTCGAGCGTCGGTGTCAGTCAGGCCGAGGCACTGATCGCCGATCCCGTCCCGCCATCTGGGCTCAGGAAAGCGCCGAGCTCGCCAAGCAGTACGCCTGCGCTCCGCCGATAAGCACGGGAAAGAATCCTGTGCTTCTGACGCGCGACTACGAAACGAGCGTCAAGAACGTAGCGCGCGCCAGGGCGGCGCTTGCCATCGCCCGATTGGCAAATCTGATCGAGCATGCGCTTAGGTAGATTTTCGCCGGATCCCGGCAAACGATGATTTGGAGGGACCAGACCATGTTGAGACTTTTCGTAGCCGTCACCTTGTTCCTTGCTTCGCGTCTTTCCGCGCCCGCCTTCGCGGAATCACCTTTGGCGCAGCTGACGCCGACCTCCGGCACTCCCGTTTTTTCGACGCCAAGCGGATCACCGCGGTCACTTCGCTGCCGCCGGTCAACGAATTCAGTGTGAACGCCCAGACGTTCTCCCTTTCGCCGCAGATTTTCTTCCCGACGTCCGCCCAAATCGAATCGACCGCCCCGAGGGCACCAGTCACGCAGGTGCTGGGCGTCTTCGCGAACCTGATGGCGGTGAAGGAGTCCATAGACGACGTTCTGAAGCTGGCCGGCCGCGACCAGTTCGCCGAGTTCACCCTTATGGACGGCTCGAAGGTGTGGATGCGCGCCTTCGCGATCGGTTGCGTCTCTCACCAATTCCCGGCCGCTGAGGTTCCCGATGCAGGTAGCTTCGTTGGCCTCGGGCTTGCGCCCGGCCCGGCCACCGCATTGAAGGAAGACGTGGACGCGGTGCGCAAAGCTATCGAGCAGATCACTCCAAATTAACCGACGACGTTTCGCGCTCTGGCCGTCATCGCAATTGGGGCGCGAGCTCATAAGTCCGGGATCGGGGATGGCCGCTCTCGAGAGGTAAGCGGACACGTGGCGCGACCGCAGGGATGTCGCCTAGTAACCCCATAGCGGGCCTCGAATCGGCATCCGCGACAAGGCCAAATCGACAGGCGAACCTGCCAACGGTGTCATTGCGCAAGAAACGATGCAGGCCCCACTCCTCCATGGTGCATCTGAGCCCCGAGGGTCTCTACGGTGTGGACGTACCCAACCCGTGGAAGCTTGTGAAGGCTGCTCAGGAACTGAAGGAAGCCAACGATAATCTGCGTCGGCAGCTTGATACCCAACGCGCCGAGATCGAGAGGGTCGAAGGCCGGGGCCAATTAATCAGGGTTGGCGCCATTCGAACCATCAAGCAGTGTCATGCTGTCGTGCGGAACATGCTAACCATCATCCCGCACGACGAACTCGCCCGGGTCAGTGAGACCTATGTGTCCCTCTTCACGCTCGCACGCGAGCAGCGACTGAATATGTCCGGCTTGCTCCGCCGACTTCGGGCAGTCGGAGTGAAACCAGCTCCCGAACTCGAAGGTGTGGGCGCAACCTTCTTCAGGCGAAGCGATCTGCGTTCATAGCCGTTCGGCTCAATGCGTCGTCGTAAAAATGCTCCCGTCAGCGGGAGCATTTTTTGCGCCCCAACTCTGGCTTGCCACATTGGGCGTTCTGCGCGGACAGATTGGTCTGATATGACATGTCTATCGCCACACCGATTCAGAAAAGCCCGAGAAAGAAGGGTTTCGCCTGGATCCGACGCACAACCTCGCCTAGTTTTCACAGTGCGGAATGGTGTCTTCGTGCACGTTTCTCTACGTCCTATCTTGATGGTTGCTTCGACTGCCAATCTGTGTCACCTCCGAAGAATGCTTCCAGGAACCATTTGGCGACCTCGCTATCCGTCAGCTGGTGAGAGTAAGGCTCGCGCCCTGCGGGATTGGCGCCGATGCCGGAGGATCTGTATTCGGCATAGTAGGCCGTCCTCAGTGTATTGGTCTCCGGATTCCATTCGCGCCACCCTTCCGGTATGACCGGTGCATCGATCTTTGTCGACAGGAAGATCACTGTGGCATAGGGGCGCCAGGCCCGGCCAAGCGCAAGATAGCGCGCGGAAGAGTCGGCAGTCAGCCTGCAATGATCGAAAACATAGGCGCTGTCCTCGTCCGGCGTGCCTTTGCTTTGGGCGGTATACACAACCGCCTGGTTCGCGATGCCGTGCAACTCACAGCGCCGGAAATAGGCCTTGGCATTGCCAAATATGAAATCGACATGTCCTTCGATGTAGCAATCCGAGAAGTACTGTCGCGCCATGCGGCCGTTTGGCCCCTTACCGGCGAACAGCGTGTCCTGGGCGCCGAGCAGGCGGACACGGATGATAACGTCCCTGTCTCCGGTAACGGACAGCGCCACGGCCTGCGAGGATGGATTGGCAGGGTTCCGCGCGTAGTCGTTTTGGATCGTCAGATTGTCGAGCCGGAAGTCATCACCCGAAGCGTCCAGCGTCGCAGAATGAGCAGTCCCTCCGACATTGATCGCGCCGTCGCCGTATACAATGACCGTATCATCCGGCTTCTTCCCGGTAGCTTTGAGATGAACACCGGATTTGACGACTTTAACCTTCTCGCGATAGATGCCAGGGGCAATCTCGATATCCCCGCCTTGCGCCGGCAATGCGTCGATGGCTGCCTGCACGGAGTGATAGGCCGTCCCATCAGCGTGCGAGACAAAAAGCAGCTGAGCATCAGCTGCCGAGATGCAGCAACATCCGGCCAGAGCCGCAGCGCAAAGCGCGATAATTCGCATTTGATCTCACTCTTCATCCGTCTCGCTGCACGCTCGATGCGATCGGCCGCACCAAAACAGCACCGAAACTCGTCAACGCAGTGACCATGCCCACCGGGAACTGGCGCACGAATTCCAGAGCGGCCGAGTGTGATGAGGCTGTCGGAAGGCTTAGCAAGGAAGTCAGAGCGCCATGAAACCACGTCGGCGCAACGTCAGTGATCAAACCGCATCAAGGCGGAGCTAACCCGCCTGACGCTTGCGCGAAGTTGTTGTGGTTACTCATCACCAATTGCGGAAGGCCTTTGCACATCCTTCCCATCCGTCCGACACCTGTTCTCTGGCCTGCCCGGGCAGCGGCGGCGACACGCCAGAATGATTCGCGGTCACATTTGCATTTTCCAGCTGCCAAGTCGCGGTATCGGCAAATCGAACATCCTCCAGCGTCACGTCAAGGGCATGCCTCTCGTCTACACCGCGCATCAGCAGCGCGCCGTCGTCGCCACGCACATGGCGCAGAGCGATTTGGCGATACACTGGAATTCTTGTGCCTTGTGCGTGTGGATCGTACTTTGTATCGAAGGCGATCGGCCATCGGTTGCCCCGCAGACACACGTTCTCATACGTCACTCGCTCCACAAGGCCGCCTCGCCTGACATCGCTCTTGATGCGCAGGCCAGACGTCGTGCCGTCCAGGGTCAGGTCGCGAACCAGTATGTCGCTGGCACCGGAGTTCACTTCGCTGCCGATCGACATGCCGTGTCCCCAGCCGAAATAATTATCGATAATGGAGATATGCCGGGTTGGGCCATTGTCGCCGGCTTTGATGGCCACGTTGTCGTCTCCGGTGCGGATAAAGCTGTGGGTGATGGTCACATCCTGGCTGGCGCCAGGGTCGATACCGTCGGTGTTGCGGGCATCGGCCGGTGCATCGATCGTGAGGCCCCAGAACGTGGCGCCTTCGACCCGGTTCATCGCCACGTGGAAATTGGGCGCATTGCGCAACGTGACCCCATGGAACGTGATGTCCTGCGCATGGTCGATCTGGATCAGACGCGGGGCGTTCTGGTTGCCGCCCTCACCTTGCGCGCGGCGGGCCAGCTGCCACCAAGTCTCGGTGCTGCCTGCGATGGGTGCGCCACCCCGGCCGTCGATGATGCCGTCGCCATAGATGCCGCCTCCGTGCGTTGTGGAAAAGCTGATGAACGGCCGGCAACCGTCGCCTTTGCCAGCGATGCGACCACACTGGGCCCGGCCCTTGTCGTAAGCAGTTGGTTCGGGGATGGCAAAAAGCGTGGCGCCCCGTCCAATCCATAACGTCACGCCTGACTTCATCTCCAGCGGACCCGACCGGAACTCGCCACGCCCTAGATAGACCGCAGCACCGGCGGGGCAATGGTCGATGGCGTCTTGCAGTCTGCCCGTGTCGTTCTTGCCTGACGGCGCCGGACGGTCGCAGACCGTATGGGGCGCAAGAGGTTCGGTGACAATGCGGCGGTCTTGTCCTTTGGCGGCGGGGCAAACAGCCATGGAGGCAACGATGGACAACAAAACCCCTTCGCGCAAACGCTTTATCATCGACGTCCTCGTGCTTTGCCGCCCGCATCCTTTGCCGCGTGCTTTGTCTGGAACTGAGCGCTGGCTGGATCGGCCGCCGCTCGCCTCACTGGCCCGCGTAAGATGACATTTATAAGACATACGGGCGTGGCCTTGTGAGCTCGCAGCAGCAGCGTACCTGCGCGCGGCTAAAGCCCCCGATACGGTGCGGGTGGCGGATCGCTGACACTTGCTCAACAGTCTAGGTGAGGCCCGGCGCCACGCGGCCGGCCGCCATCGTCACAACGAGGCCGTCGTCGCGCAAATCATGGCGTCCGCACGACGAGCGAAGACCAGCGGTTCCACGTCGTCGCCTGGCCTTGCACAGTTGCGCGCGGATCGAACGGCCGCGGACGCGAGCGCTGAGATGAAATTTGTCGCCTACGCCAGCAAGGTTGCCCGACATCCGGGATCGCCCAATTGCTCGGCGTCGACAGGCGCATCGTTCAGCGCTGGCCGGCTGCAGGCGGCGAACCGGAGCATTCGCGTCCCGCGGCGCTCGCTACGGACGTGCGCTGGCGTGTGTCACAAAAGACCGCTGAGCCAAACTTGAGGCTGCGGCCGCGGCTCGCGCTCCGCCAGCTCTGCTTTAAACGTGGCCCACATCCGATCGAGCAGCAAGGAGCTTGACCTTGAGCTCGTCTCGTCGCCTCAATCCTTCCTCGAGCTCCCAACCGTCCCGCATCAGCTCGTTCGCCTTCTATGAGCGAGCTCGGGCCGGTGGCTGGCTGCCAGCCTCAAGAACATCGCTCAGCATCCTCCCGGCGTCAGATCGCTGCGCTTGGGCCCCAGCGTGACGTTTGCCAGATCGATCATGCGGAACCGCCCGCGGCAGGAACGTGGTGCGCCACTAACGCTGCAACAAGCTGATGGACTCTACCAATTCTAGGAGGAGATTGCCGGGCCCTAGTCGATTAGAAATCCTCACGTCTGACCTCCATCGGAACTGGGCCAAGTCTACGAGGCCGGCCGGAAGAGACAATGCCAGGAGATAACCAATTTGCCAACGGGAGGACATTCTCAGTCTTGCTTGATCGGACTTTGCGGCTCTGTCCAACGTAACCAGAGCAATCCTTTTCGCCCCTTTGTGCAACAGGGACGCTGTATCGCCAGCCAACCGCCCCTGACGGTGTTGGCACAGCTGCTCACTGCATCAGTCGCCAATGGTCGCCTCTTCAAGCCGTTTCGTCTGGCAGAGGATTTGCGCGCCCATCCCGCTGTCGTGCTCCTGCGGGGTGGTAGAAAATTTGTTCTCTCGCAATCTCTGGTCACGGCTGGAGCTCAGGCTCGTACAATCGGCACTCGAGGAGTCGATCTTGCTGGCCTCGCGCTGAGCCTGATGTATGTGCCCAAGACGCGGGAGGCCGGTCTGCTGTTCTCCTTTGGAGCTCGGCAGCCGGACGACGGCCTTTCCGTTACGCTCGATTCCCCGTCCTTGACAGGAGGTCTCCATATGCTCGGCAGTTTCGGTTCAAGTCCGTGCGCCCCCTCGCGCCGGTGCGAGCAATCCAGCGAACCCAGGCGACAATGGTCGGACGGCCGGAAATGGAGCCAGCGGTGAAAGCTGTGATTCTCGCGGGTGGACTTGGAACCCGAATCTCCGAAGAAACCCACCTTCGGCCCAAGCCCATGATCGAGATCGGCGGAAAGCCGATGCTGTGGCATATCCTCAAAATCTACTCGCACCATGGCGTCAACGACTTTGTCATCTGCTGCGGCTATAGGGGCTATTTGATCAAGGAATACATCGCCAACTATTTTCTACATGTATCGGATGTCACCTTCGACATGACAAGTAACCGGATGGAAGTCCATCAGCACTATGCCGAACCTTGGAAGGTGACGCTCGTCGATACTGGCGAGAAGACCATGACCGGTGGTCGGCTCAAGCGAGTTGCTAACTACTTGACCGATGACGATGCCTTCTGTTTAACCTATGGCGATGGCGTGGGAGACATCGACATAACCGCATTGATCGCCTTCCACCGTCGCCAGGGTACGCTCGCCACTCTAACCGCGACCTATCCGCCTAGCCGTTTCGGTGCCCTCAAAATTTGTGGTGTTCACCGTGTCGCCGCCTTCAAGGAGAAACCTCGGGGGGATGGGGAAATGATCAATGGCGGCTTCTTCGTGCTCTCACCTAAAGTCATTGACCTGCTGGCGGATGACTCCACTGTTTGGGAGCACGAGCCGCTGATGACCTTGGCCGATCAGCAACAGCTTTCGGCTTACGAACACCGCGGCTTCTGGCAGCCCATGGATACACTGCGTGACAAGACGTTCCTCGAAGCGCTCTGGGTTGAGGGCAAGGCTCCGTGGAAGGTCTGGGAAAAATGAGCAGTTTCTGCGCGGACAAACGCGTCTTTCGCCCGGGGAACACGGGTTTGAAGGGCTCGTGGCTCACGTTTTGGCTGCAACGTCCCAGCGGGTCGGCGGCATGGGGTCGATTCTTCTCGACGTGACCAACCGCGATTGACCCTCATGCCACCTCGTCGTCTACGGCAATTCGCCATGTTCAGGGTTCGAGCTGATGGGCACAGCAATTTCTGTCGTTAGGATGCGGCAATGGAAACGGTATTGGTGACCGGCGCACGAGGTTTTATTGGATCGCAGCTTTGCAAGAGGCTCGCGGGCTCGGGTGTCGAATTACACGCAGTCTCGCGCCAGCCACCAACCGACGTACCGGCCTGGTGGCAATCGATCGGTGGAGACGTTAGCGACGCCCGACACGCTGCCGCTATCCGTTGGTGGAACGTCAATCTGATCGACCTGCAGGCAACGCGAGAGCTGATCCAGACCGTCCGGCCTGACACGACCTATCACCTCGCTGGTCTGGTGACAGGTTCGCGCAGCTTTGAAATGGTGCTGCCGATCCTGCAAAACAACTTCCTCGCCGCATTTAACCTGTTCCTGGTCACCGCTGAAAGCGGCGTGGGCCGCATCGTGCTCGCGGGCTCCGTTGAAGAGCCGGATAGCCCCAATCCCTTACCCAGCTCGCCCTATGCCGCCGCAAAAGGGGCGACGTCGGGATATGCTCGGATGTTCGAGGCACTTTACCAGACCGAGGTCGTCATCGCGAAGATCTCCATGGTTTATGGCCCGGCGCAGGCAGACCTCACGAAGCTGATACCCTACGTTATCACCACCCTTTTGCGCGGCGAGCGTGCCGAGCTGAGCAGCGGCGTCCGGGCAATTGATTGGATCTACGTCGATGACGTAGTCGATGGCCTTGTGCTATGCGCCCACGCATCTGGCACCGAGGGGCGCGCGATAGGTCTCGGATGGGGAGAGGTGTGCACGGTCCGGGAGATTGTACAGCAGTTAACAGAATTGATTCCCGGTGCGCCCGAACCGCTTTTTGGAACAGTTCCCGACCGACCGCTCGAGCGAGCACTGAGAGCCGATCTTGCTCCTTCCTCTAAATTGATCGGCTGGAACCCGTCGACAACGCTACAGGCGGGCCTGCGCCGTACAGTGGATTGGTATCGATCCCGCCCCCCGGGTTGACCGGACCGCAGGGACGAAGCGTCATCCGTTGCTCGGTTAAGCGTGGCTGATGGGGGCTCGTCCTGACATGATCGCGTGGTGCGGCTTGCGTGTCGCCCCGCGGCGCGCGTTTCCAAAATGCATCATCAGAGGAGGAGACTTCGCGACATGCCGGGTTCAGATTTCGCAATTGCGACAGCTCGAACAGGACTTGAATGGGGTTTCGCCGAGCCCAGATAGCTTCGATAACGGCTTTGAGCATTGCTCAAGAAAGTGCTGCGGAGAATTTGCACAGGCAAAACATGGGCTACCGGCCCACTCGACAACAATATCTTCGACGCTATCCAAGCGGCAACGACGAGACGGCACCACGTCATCGACTTCGGCGCCTAACACGTCCTCAACGCCATCGAGCCGATCACTTGCAAGCTGAACTCGCGGCGATGGTGCATCCTTTGACCCGCCCCGATCATTCGGGACATGCGCGGATAAGTCCTGCGTCGAGTGCGATCCGTGCGGCGGACTCAAGCCGAGCAAAGGGCACGTCGGCCCGCATCGCCATGTCCAATAGGCTATGGCCGCCATCCGCGAGGTTGAGCAACCACAATAGGTCCATCTGTGTGGCGCCGCCCGCCTCACGTTGCCCAGCGATCGTTCTGTAGAGACCGCGTCTTCCGAGCTGTGGCTCGCATCGTCCGTCGACGCGCTCGTACGTGCAGTCTACATCAAGTAGATCCAAGACCGTCTCTACCATCGAATAAGATTGATCGAGGGCCTCCGGCTTCACGAAATCCAGATTGTCTGCCGACGTATGGTATTCGGCGAAAGCACCATGTACACCGCGCATAAGGCATCCTACCGGCAGATTGAGAGCAGGCGAACAAAACTGCCGCTCATCATATCCGTAGGGGGCGAAGCGCAGTATTTCATGGCCGACGCCGGAATGTCTCAGGACATGTGCCACGGCCCGGTCGATTGTAGCCCCCTTGCGGCTCTGCTTATAGTGAAATTGCCCGCTATCACCCAAACACGACAGCACGAGGCCATGCTTGATGTTAGCCAAGCCCGGCTCGTTGCGGGCAAGCCAGGTGATGGCCCCGATCGTCGCTGGAACGAAAAGAAAGCGATACCCTAGCTGTCGTCGTCTTTGGCGCGCCTGCCGCATGGCCAGAGCGGTCATGACCGCGATTCCCGAAAGATTGTCATTTGCGAGGCTGGGATGACAGACATGAGTGCTGAGCAATACTTCGTTCGGCGTCTCGCCGGGGAGGAAACATTCACCAAATGTCAGTGAACCAGGCGAGATATCGCTGTCAATCTCGACATGATAGACGTCATCATTCATGGTCTGCCAGAGATTATGAGGCAGGCAGAAGCCCCAATCGTCGGCGTAATAGCCAGTCCTGTATGGAATAAGATCTGGCTGATCGGGCAGCGTGTGGATGTGCCGTTCCAGTTCGGCATGCGTAAACACGCCCTGCACCGGCCTACTATATCCTAGAACGTGAAGATTGTTGTCGGCGAAGTCGACCAAGCATTTCCCGCCCACCGTGGAGATCGACCCGCGGCGAATGCTCCATTCCATCGGAACGTGCCAGTCGAAAACAGAAGTTCCCGTTTGGACTTCATTGATCTGGAGATCAATGTGGCGGGCGATGATGCTCAGTGTCTTGCGAACTCCTGATCCTGTTTGACTACGGTTGATCGGAAACAGCTCGCAGACCAGTTGATACAGGTCAATCGCAGGCTTCCTCTCAATTTCCCTTGCGTCAAACTTCATCGGCATCTCGTTTCCGCCGGGGTCACGACTGCGCGGTCCGTGATCGATCGGGCGTTATCGTTGGCCAAAAACAATGGCACCCGTCGAAGCGAACCCACCGGACAGGCCTTCGACTATTCCCATCAGAAATACGATAACCGTGCCAATACGGAAGAGGGTTACATGACATCATGTTCGTCTCCCGCTCGATGAATCCGATCGCGCCGGTTAGCAAGATTTTCATGTCAGGACCGTCAGTTCGGGAATCGCAATGACAAAGTTGCCGCCCCACCTTTTGATCTGCTCATGTTGCTGCATCACCTCGGCAGCGATGTTCCAGGGCAGGATCACCACCCAATCTGGCTGTCGCTTCACGAGCTCTGCTGGGTGAAGGATCGGAATGTGGCTGCCGGGCATGAACTTGTGCTGTTTCGAGGCTGCCGCGTCGCAGACGAAATTAATCAGGTCGTGTTTCAGGCCGGCATAGTTCATCAATGTATTGCCTTTGGCGGCCGCGCCATAGGCCGCGACCGACCTGCCAGCGCGCTTCTGCTCGATCAGGAAAGCCAAGAAGTCGTTCTTTACCTTGTCCGCCTTTCGCTGGAATGCCCGGTACAGACCGAGGTCTTGCAACCCCAGCCTTTTCTCCTCCGCCAACGTGGCCGTGACCGCAGGCGTGGTTTTGCGCGCATCATCGCTGTTGCAGCCGTAGATGCGCAAGGAGCCGCCATGCGTTGGGAGTTCCTCAAGGTCGAAGACCCGAAGACTGGCCTTTTCGAATAGTTGGACAACCGCTGTCAGCGACAGATACGAGAAGTGCTCATGATAAGCCGTGTCGAACTGGTTGTGCGCAATCATGTTCTTGAGATGCGGGAACTCCAGGCTCACCGTACCTTGCCGCTTGAGTAGAATACGCAGGCCCAACGTGAAGTCATTGATATCAGGCACATGGGCGTAGACGTTGTTGCCGCAGATCAGATCCGCTTGCTGCCCGCCTGCCGCCAGCCTGGTCGCGGTGGCTGCGCTAAAGAACTCACGAAGCACCGGCACGCCAATCTGTTCGGCAGCACTGGCGGTGCTGGCAGTCGGCTCGATGCCCAGACATGGCACGCCCATCGCTACAAAATTTTTGAGAAGATATCCGTCATTGGAGGCGACCTCGACGACAAAGCTGTCTCGGGTCAGATGCAGCATCTCGGCGATCTTTTCACAATAGGTTCTGGCATGTTCCAGCCAGCCCTGCGACGTCGAGGAAAAGTATGCGTAGTCGCTGGAGAACAATTCGTCCGCAGCCGTGTGATCTTCGGTCTGTACGAGCCAGCACGCGTGACAGACAAGGATCTTGAGCGGAAAGGTCGTCTCGGGGGCGTGGAGCTGCGACTTTGAAAGATAGGCGTTCGCCGGCGGCGCGTGTCCTAGGTCAAGGACCACGTGTTGTAACTGCGTCTTGCAATTCCGGCACTTCATAAGTCTAGTCTCTTGAGGTCCGCATCATGAACAGTCCGCCTTCAGATCATCAAATAGCGGCTCCTCGTCCGGCGACGAATTAGAACCACATAGAGGATAACGACGCGGGCCATGGCGCCGCGGTGCTCGGCCTGGCCGTGAAGCAGCACCCTCCACGCAACCAGGGGATGAGAGTTGACTCTCCGAGGCTGCCAATTCCTGCCGATAGCGCCGCGGCTAGCGGCCTGCCCGCTGGCCAAAGCCCCGGGGCCAGGAGGACGCTGCAAGTCCAGCTCAGCGCTATGGTGGGCGTGACGTTTGTCATGCGAAGCACTGTGATGCCGCGACGTGCAATAGGATTGAGACTGAAACTGCTGCAGTCTGGCAGCCCAGCGAGATTGCTGTGGTTACGGCGGACAGGCCCAGCAAGGTCCGATCCAGGAAGACTGACGTCCCGCTTGCAAAGTGGTCGTTTCCTGCCATTGGTCCCTTCTTGCCAGCTTGGTCGACAAGACTCATCTTAATAAAGCCTCTAGGTCCTTCTAACGGGCCTGAACTCCACAATCTCCTCCCAAAATTGGTAGAGCCTGTCATCGGCCTGCACCGAGACCGAGGTGTGGACCGCTCAGAACTAGAGTTTTGCGCCTCTCATCACGTTGTCAGGCCGATTGCGCAGACGTGGTTTTGCAGCAAATCGGCGCCTGTCTTCTGTGGTGGGCATGCAAAATGCTGTGCCCCGGTCAACTACCAGAGCCAGTATTTGATCTAGATGACGGAAGCTTGTTTCCTGTCGATGATCAACGTCGGCCGGTCCGATAATGCGGCCGGTCAAATGCACGGTCCGTTTCAAAGAAACCCGCAAACCTCACATCGCAGCGGTAACCACAAGGGACGTTTTTTGACCAACGGAGAGCGCACTCCGGAAAGCCCAAGCATGGCTCCAGCCGGTTCAATGGCGGCTACTTTCACCTTCCGTCGGTCCCTCTTGGATTACCTTGAATCGCGCCGTTCACGTGCTGGAGAATGCGCCCTCCACCGACCGCACCGAGCCACTGGTTGGCGCGACGTCGTCACGCCGGCTTCTGGACTTACATGGATACGCAGTATGACAAGGATCAACTCGAAGAAGCTATGGGTATCCCATCGAGCCCTGCGGGTTCACACCAACAACGCCCAGCCTTTCGTTCGGAGCGCTGCGTGACAATCAGCCTCATCGTCAAAGAAGATATCGAGCATATCCATGCGGCCGTGCCGCAAGGACGCTTCGCGGGAGCAACGGTCCTGCTCACGGGCTGCGCGGGCTTTCTTGGATATTACTTCCTCCAGTACTTCACACGAAAGGCGGCCGAACTCGGCCTAAAGCAGATTATCGCAGTCGACACATTCCTGCTGCATCGGCCGCGATGGCTGACCGATCTGAGTGAGGAGTTTCCGGCGGTGCTCAGGACGCACACGTTCAACATCGCCAGGGACGACCTTCGAACGGTCGACGGCGCTGGCGCGGCGGACTACGTCATCCATATGGCCTCGATCGCTTCGCCGACCTTCTACCGGCAGTATCCGGTCGAGACCATCGACGCAAACATCTGGGGACTGCGGCGGCTACTCGAAAGCTATCGGGATTCGGATCGCCTCAAGGGACTATTGTTCTTTTCAAGCAGCGAAATCTATGGCGATCCGGCGGAGACGGCGATCCCGACCGACGAGGAATACCGCGGTAATGTAGCGTGCCTGGGCCCGCGAGCCTGCTACGACGAATCGAAGCGTTTCGGCGAGACGCTGTGCTACGTCTTCTCCAATACGTATGGCATGCCCATCACCGTCGCTCGCCCCTTCAATAATTATGGACCCGGCATGCGCATCGACGACCGTCGGCTTCCAGCCGACTTCGCGCGATGTGTGATCAATCGACGCGACATCGTTATTTTTTCCGACGGCAGCCCGACCCGCACTTTTTGCTACGTCTCGGACGCGATCACAGGTTATCTCCTCTGCCTTCTACATGGGAGGTACGATTACTTCAACATCGGCATCGATGGGCCCGAGATCTCCGTCCACAACCTTGCCGAGATCTATCAGCAGGCCTCGCTGGAGCTTTTCGGACGCCGCGGCGCGGTCGTCTTCGAGATTAGCTCCGACTCAGAGTATCTTGTCGATAATCCAAGCCGGCGCTGCCCCGTGATCAAGAAGGCGCGGAACATTCTCGGGTACGCTCCCAAAGTCCCCGTAAATGATGGCGTGCGCCACTACCTGTCCTTTCTACGCGACGATTTGAGGGCGTGATGCGCGTCACAGTTGTTGGCTCAGGTTATGTGGGCCTCGTCTCCGGAGTGTGCCTGGCGGCGAAGGGACACGACGTGACGTGCGTCGATCTGCGGAAGGATGTCGTCGGTCAGCTCAATGCCGGCGTGCCGCATATCCATGAACGCGGCCTGACTGAACTGCTCAAGTCAGTACTTGCATCGGCCCGTTTTCGGGCGACCACCGACCTTCACGCTTCGATCGAGACAGCGGAAATCGCCTTGATCGCAGTCGGCACGCCGTCCAAGAACGGCGCGATCGACCTTAGCGCCGTCCGACAGTGCGCTCGCCAGATTGGCGCGTATCTAGCGACCAGCCTTCATCACCTGTCGGTTGTCGTGAAGAGCACCGTCATCCCGGGGACAACGGACACGATCGTGCGGGGAGAGCTCGAGCACTCGTCCGGAAAGGAGCTTGGGGCATTCGGCTTGGGTATGAATCCGGAGTTTCTTCGCGAAGGAGAGGCGATCGAGGATTTCATGGAGCCCGATCGCATCGTGATCGGTCAGGAGGACCAAACGACGCTGGAGCGGCTCGAGGAACTCTACGCTCCATGGAATTGCGACAAAGTGCGGGTGAACACCCGCACGGCCGAAATGATCAAGTACGCCAACAACGCAATTCTGGCTACCCAGATATCCATCGTGAACGAGGTGGCAAATCTTTGCACTGCGATCGGAAGCGTCGACGCCCTCGACGTCATGCGCGGCGTCTATCTGGACAAACGCTGGTCGCCGATCACGCCCTTTGGACGCCTCGCTCCACAGATCCTGACTTATCTCGTTCCGGGCTGCGGGTTCGGCGGGTCGTGCTTTCCAAAGGACATACAGGCGCTGCGCAGCCAGGGCGAGAACCTTGGCCTCCCGATGAACATGTTGAATGCAGTTCTCGACGTGAACACCGCGCAGCCGGGCCAGATCGTCGCTACCCTCGAGCAGAAGCTCGGAGCGTTGTCCGGCCGGCGAACCCTCGTTCTCGGCCTCTCCTTCAAACCGAATACCGACGACGTCCGCGAAGCCGCCTCGATCAAGATCGTTGGCGATCTTCTGCGGGTCCAAGCGGACGTCAGGTGCTACGATCCACTCGCGACGGAGAACTTCAAGCTCGCCATCGGAGACGCGGCGAACCGTATCCAGTTCTCATCTGACTGGCGGCGAGAGGTCGATTGGGCCGAGATCGTCATCATTGCGACTCGGACACAGGAATACAGCGAACTTGCCTCCTTGCGAGTCAGCGGCAAGACGGTGTTCGACGCGCGCCGACTAATCAACCCCGCCGACGTGGCCACGGCGGATTACCTCACCTTTGGTCGGCGCCCGAACTGAGATGACTACCGCGTGATCCACGAACGTGCCCTCACCGGCGCCTCCTCGGCAGTCTCAAGCGTGGCGGCGGCGATCGCAACGATCTGGCTCGCGTCTTCTGCGCTTAACGTTCGGTGCGCGCCCGCGACCTAGTCGGCCGTTAAGAAGCCGGATTGAGCTGAGCTGGAGAGTTGAGTGTCCGCCGGAGTGGGACCAGGAACAGGCACAAAAGTTCTCTGAGCCAGACCAGGACACGGCGGAGGTTGTGGCCGACGGCTGAGAGGAGAACGTTGGCGGCGTCTCCGGCGCGGCCTTTGAGATAGCAGCGGCCGAGGTGGCCTTCGGTCTTCAGGTGTCCGATGATGGGCTCGATGGCGGAGCGGCGGCGCAGCTCGCGCTTGATGACACCAAAGACGCCGCGCTTCTGGCCAGAGGTGAAGACGCGACGGGGATTTTGCGCGTCGTGACCGCGGTATCCCTTGTCAACATAGACCCGCTCGATCGCACAGCCGGTGAGTGTCTCGGTGCGGTCAAGGACGTCCCGCAAGGTGTGACCGTCGTACGGGTTGTCGGGCAGCGACCTGGCGTGCAGCACGAACAGGCCACGGGGGGCCCGGCGATTGTTGGTGACGATGGAGGCCTTCACGCCGAACTCGTAAGGTGCGCTGGCCTTGCCCTTGCCGATGCACTCCACCTCCGGGGCGTGGAAGGAATAAAGCTTGAAGCCGCGCTGGCGCTGCTGCTGCGAGCGAATCTGCCTGGCCCGGCCAAGCGGGAGGGCGAATGCCTCCTCCAGTGCGGGCTGGCCCTCTGTCTTGCGGCGGATGTCGCGGATGATCCGGCCCAGCCGGCTGCGCAGGATGCGCAGCTGCCGCTGATGCCGGTTGAACTGTTTGGCATGCGCGTAACGGCCCGCCATCATCGCTGCGCTTTTGGCCACGCGAGCATAGGATTGCCGCAGTCTGACCCCGTGCTTCCTCGCCAGGCGGTTCAACCCGCGGATCGCCGCATGCAGCAGTTTGGGGTCGGTCGGGAAGCTGATCGCCTTCGGCTGCACGGTCGTGTCGACCGTGACCCGCTTGAGGTCCTGGCTGCGTAACGCACCGGCCGCGTGCGCCACCCGAAGGCTCTCGGCCAACAACCGCTCCAGCTTGTCGCCGAGCCGTTTGCGCCAATGGCTCAGGTCTGAGCGCTCGTGCGGGAAAACGTGCTGGAAAAACTCTTCGCCAGTGAAGAACTGGAAGTACGGGTCGTGGACCCAGCGCTCGCACACGCCCTCATCGGACAGCCCGTAAATGTGCTTGAGCAACAACAGCCCGATCATGAAGCGGGTCTCGATCCCCGGCCTGCCGTTCTCGCTGTAGAGCGGGGCTATCTCCCCGTCGATCCAGTCCCAATCGATCTTGCCGGCGAGCAAAACCAGCTCGTGCTTCATGTTGATGATCTGGTCCAGCCGTGCCCGGAATAGATCGTTCGATCCCGTCGTCTTGTGCTCTTCGGCCGCATCGTCCCCTCGATGCGCCACACAAGCACGGTTCACAGCGAAGGGGAATCCACAAAACGAATTTGCAAGGTTTGCGGCGCTCAAGCTTCAAATCCCTGCAAATCTCAAACGCTCCCAAACCCCAAAAACAGAATCCCGCTCAATCGCTTAGAGACTTGTTTACGGGCGACGACCTAGGGGATTCACACGCATCAACAACTCGGAGACTGCGGCCGTGACGGTCTCTCGCTCGAGCTCGACGATGCTTCGTGAAACGCACCGATCCAAGCGACTCTGTGCGAGGATAGGAGTGGATTGCATCCTGCTCTGGGCCCTTCGATGGCGTGGCTGGAAGATTTCCGCCGCGCGCTATCGCAGACATCCCGGAAATCGTCGAAGCCTATCGCCTAGCAGGGCGAAACCGACTGTCGTCTTCGCCTCGTACTGCCTAGCGTGGGAAGTCTATGACGCCGCTTATAAGACGTTGATTACGCGCGGCCCGACTTCTCTGACGTTGGCTCCTTCATGTGCATGGAGGAACTGAAGTTCACTACCGGTCGTACGACGGGAAACTGCCGGACGATTCGATTGTCAGACTTGAGACCACTGTCAGCAAGTTGACGCTACACACTCTTACGAAATGCCTGCGGAAGATGCGAACTCAGTCGGCACGCGGCTTGCTTCGCTCAAGCCTCATCACCAATCGTTGTGCGGTGATCTTCGCGGCGGACTCAACGCTCGTTTCCGTTAGCGTCTGGTTTGCCCCAACGGTTTGCTGTGCGGCGATGACGCGAGGAGCCGGTTAGTAGACCGGAAAAGTACAAGGCGAATCTTTGATGCGATCTAGAGTTCTTTTTTGGGGCGCCACAACAGTTGCGATCGTCGCAAGCGGTGCAGCCAAGGCAGCGGACCTTGAGTCAGAAGTAAGACTACCGCCGGCAGTGTGGAACTGGTCCGGAGGCTATATTGGCGGGCACGTCGGCGGCGGGTACGGCCGAACCTCCTTCAGCAATCCCTACGGTCCATCAATTTATGGCGGCGGCGTCGATACTCCCGTAGCCCTTGCAGGTGGCCAGATCGGCTACAATTGGCAGAACAACAGCTGGGTGTTTGGCGTCGAACTGGATGCCAGCCGTGTTGCCTCCGACGGCACAAATACCTGCCTCGCCGCCTCCGGCTTTATTGTGAGCGCAAACTGCAACGCTGGTCCCAAGGTCTTTGCCACCGGGACCGGTCGCGTTGGTTATGCGTTTGGCGCGCTCGGCCGCACGCTGGCCTATCTCAAGGCAGGTGTGGCCTGGCAAAACAACCGGGGCGACGTCATCAGCAACTTTGAAGGCGGCTGGCCACAGGAGAAAACCCATTTCGACTATGGTCGGGTCGGTGGCATCATCGGGCTGGGCGTCGAGCAAGCCCTGACGCCTGCCTGGTCGGTCCAAGTCGAGTATGACTATCTGCATTTTGGCGGACCGAGTGTCGCGACCACTTCGACAGTGCAGTTTCCACCGCTCGCAATTCTGCCGCCGAACACGACCAGCCTGTCCAGCAACTATCATATCGCAAAGCTCGGTCTGAACTACCATTTTGGTGCCGAGGCGCAGGCCGCGCAATGGTCCGATACGCCGCTGTACGCGAAGGCACCCGCCGGCGTG
This sequence comes from Bradyrhizobium sp. ma5, assembly GCF_042258955.1. NCBI lineage: Bacteria > Pseudomonadati > Pseudomonadota > Alphaproteobacteria > Hyphomicrobiales > Nitrobacteraceae > Bradyrhizobium > Bradyrhizobium sp. ma5. The sequence continues at coordinate 2,028,629 of NZ_CP170156.1, read as the reverse complement.
CCGCCCATTCCCCACGCGGCGGGTTGGTCATTCGAAGGCGGCTCGCGGCTATGGCTCAGCCGGGGACGGTTCCAATGGGACCACAGCGCGGTGGACTATGGCTGGCCTCAAGACCCCAGCATCCTCGCATCGAGGCTCACCTATCACGGACTGGACGGACTTTCCGGGGAGTTATTCGGCCGTCTTGATAGCCCTTGGGGATTGTTCCTGAAGAGCAATATTGGCATCGGCCACTTCGACAAAGGAAACATGAACGATGAAGATTGGGGCGCCCCGTACGTCAACACCATATCAGGCCAAGCAAACGGAAGGTTCACGTATTACACGGCCGACGTCGGTTACGATTTCTTGCACGGTACCGACTACAAGATCGGCGGATTTCTAGGCTGGACTTATTACGGCCAGAGCTCGGACTCGATCGGATGCGTGCAGATCGCTAACCCCCTCTATTCATGTCTGGCGCCGGGTAACACCAGGGTCGTCGGGAGCGAGGATACTCAATGGAATGCGCTTCGGATCGGCCTAAGTACAGAAACCATGCTGACCGAGCCTTGGCGTTTGAGCACTGACGTCGCTTACCTGCCTTGGACCGATTTCAAGGGCCGTGATTATCATCTCTTGCGCGACATGAGCACCTTTGTTGAACAACGCGGCGATGGTGGCGGCGGGGTCCAAATTGAAGGCGTGTTGTCGTACTTCATCACCAAGAACATCAGCGTCGGCGTCGGTGGCCGCTATTGGGCCATGTGGACCAAAAGGCGGGGTGACTCTCTGTGCAGCGGCAGCGGCTGCGTCGGTCAGCCGCCCCAATTTGCGAAATACAGCATGGAGCGCTGGGGAACATTCTTGCAGGCCTCCTACAAGTTCAATTGAAAAGGCTCGCCACAGCCAAGCTCCAGCCTCTTCGACGGCATCCTGAAGCCGGCTGGTGACAATCAACGTCGGCGCCAACAGTGGCGCCGACACCGTTGTCATGGCGCGGCTCGGCCCGCGTGAGTGAAGCCCGGATCTAGATCAACGGCATGGACAAGGCGAGCGCAACTCCAATGCTCGGACCAAAACTCATCTCGACGGCACAGAATGCTGGTCGATCTGTTGACCCAGGACGAAACCCACATCAGCAAATATTGACCCGTTGCGGTTGCGCAATTGTCGCTGGTTGGACACATTTGTCATGAGCGCAATCAGCGGATCACCTGTCTTGAAATCTGCGCGCATCTTGCGCCATGACCGAATGAGCGCTGTTATGGAGATCAGCCGCCGCCGCAAAGACTTTCTGGGCCGTGAGCTGCTGGTGGAGCTAGCCATCAACCTTCTCATTGAGCGCGCGAACATCATTGGTTTGTACCGAAGCTGTCCGCGAGAACGCCGGAACGGCATCCGTGCCCCGCAGAGATATCCGCTCAGCGATCAAGAACGAGAACTCCGCTGCATGTGGCGAACCTCGTCGTGTGTTGACGGCGGCATCAGATCGTAAAGGAGCTGCGGCGGCATCGCTTGGGCCGGCGGGCCGAGAGGCTTCCCAGGAAGCGGATGCTGCTGGGCCTCAAGGACGTCCGACAGGTCGCAGCCTGTATGGAACCCGGCCAGGATGAGACAGCTCCGGAAGGCCAGGTGGCGCGCGCACCCAAGCATCGCCAACCGTGGAGCATTGCCGCACGTCTGCCGGGGACCGAAGTTGTGGTCGACATCGATGACAAGACCCGTCCATGCTGCAGCGCGACCTGCGCGGAATCGGCGAGGGTCGGAGCCAGCGGTTGGAGCCGGCGCTCAATCCGGCACTCGAGGTCGTCCGCGACATGGCAACATGGCGCGGCCGGTGCAAGCTCTAACCAGAACGAGCCGACGACGATTGGGAAGTCCGAGCACGACGACAAGCACGGGCGCGACAAGCCGCAGGGCCAGTTGACAATCCGCTTGCGGTGGCCCCTGAACTTGGCTTACGGCCATCAACCCAGCGAGGGAAGCATTCAATCGCCTGCACCTAACGGCATTGCGAGATCGCCGCATTGTAGATGGTATGCAGCGCGACCTCGGTGAGAATGGCGTATCTCCACGGGCGCAGCGAGTTTTTTTAGCCGCTACTGTGAATATTTTTCGCTCCGGATCATGGCGGCAATTCTCTATCCTCAGCCCCGCATGACTGACCGCGCATTCGCCGGTTACTCGTGCCTGAAGGAAGGAGACCGCGATGAAAAAGAAACTTGCTGAGATCAGGACAACCATCCGCACGACCACTCCGTACAAAGGTACGGTCTAAGCTCGTCGGCGGCACGCTTTGAATAAACCTGCTTTGAGACAGGCACAACGATGAGCATCGGAGGGTGGTCCTTCGACCACCCTCCTTTGTGATGGCTCCAGGAGGGTACAATGGTTGATCTGTTCCAGCTGAGCATTGCGCCGACCATCTCAACATCTGTCGATGTCAGCCCAATCACGATCTTGAAGACGGAACCCGGTATGGCGCCGACGCCGACGATCAAATCGGCACTCGAGAGGTCCGCTTCACTCGTATCAATTTCGGATGGTGATTGGCGGACCGGCGGCTATCTCGCGGGTCTACAAGATGTCATCGATGCCGAATTGAGATGGGCTACTGACCATAGGCCACAATTGGTCGAAGCGGCACAGCAATCCTTGAAGCGGTTGTTCCCTCTCTTGGTCAGCGACGCCTTTTCCGTCCCGAAGGATCTCACCAACACCTCGAGCAAAGAGGAGCGCACGCGGTTCTATCATCACGAATATCAAAACAAGCTGCTGGTCGGATTAGCGGAATTTCTGATCGAATGTGCCCGAGAACGCAACGAACGCAACGCAAGTCGGGTCATCGTCATCGATCGGGCTTCCGCCCTCTCCAATTCGACCAAGCATCTGATCAAGCTTCTCGTCAGGCTGCAAGACGGCACGAGCCTGTTTCGATTTGTCCTCATCGATTATGAACAGCGCCTTTACTTTCCTGATGCGAGCGAACTGCATTTCGGCAGATATAGTCAGGAGGAGATAGCGTCGATCCTCAGTCAGGATCTCGCTCCGGAGAAGCAGCGACAGATCTATGAGGCGAGTGGCGGCAATCCGCTGATCGCGGAGGCCTTGAATAAATGTGAGGCGGCGGGATTGCCAGTCATTGGTTATCTCGACCCAATAGCGATTGTGGACCTCTATTTGGCGAGCCTCAAGGGCGGTGAACGGCGCGGCCTCCTTGAATCGTATATCGAGTCCAATTGCACAATCCCTGATCTGATCGCGCAGCGCAACTACGCGATTTTCGAGCACGCGACTGCAGATCATCTGCACGAGCAGTTACATCGCAGCTGCATGGATCGCTATCTCGCCGGCGAGGCACCGCTCGTCATGCTTCATGCGCTCTCTGTCCGGGACAAATGCAAGCGTCTGGAATTGCTGGCGGAGCCGAGTGAGATCCTGCAGAGCATCGGCCTGTATGATCTATGGTTTAGCTATTTCGGCGAGATTTTTGCTGATCCGGCGCTCCGCGGTTATGGAACGGGAGATGCTCCGGTGAACGCGGCCTTCATCAGCGCGGCATTTGTACTGTATTCCCTCGGATGTGGCCGGGTGTCGGTTCCTTATCTCGAAGAATTCTACAAAACATTCCCCAAGAGCCAATACACACCGACCGTTCTCTATGCCCAATCGATGACTTACGGACGCTATCAACAGCCGGTCAACTTGACCGTGGCCGAAGAGTATGCCGTGCGCAACCTCCAGACCATTGAGCGCGATTTCAAAGATCACGAGAAGTATCATTATATCAAGGTCTTCGCAGAGAACGCTTATGCTTACATCAAGGCCAAGCAGGAGAAGTATGATGAAGCCCTCACCCTTTGCGCAGAAGGGCATGGGAAGATGCTGGAGGTCTATGGCGACCAGCGTTTCAAACTTCACCAATCGATCCTCATCTACAATACGAGCCAAGTCTATGAACTCGTCCATGATCTGGATCGCGCCGAAAAGCAATTGCGTGAGGCCATCGCTTACGATCCCTATTATGGCGAATATCAAAACGACCTGGGGAATTTGCTTTCAAAAGTGCCCGGCCGTGAATCTGACGCTCTAGGGGCATATGGTCGCGCAATTGAGCTATGCCCGCCCTATTACGAAGCCCATCTCAACAGGGCAGCGCTGCGCGCCAGAATGGGGGACGCGGCTGGTGCTCTGAGTGATCTCGACAGGGCCCTTACAATCAAGCCGAACGAATGGCGAGCTTACTTCGAGCGGGGCAACATCCTGATGAGGCAAAACAAGGCGCACGCCGCTCTACAGTCCTATCTCTCGGCCTCCGAGATCAATTTCAAGAACGCCGATTTGCAAAGCAATCTCGCCCTCGCCTATTCCGAACTTGGCAAGGGTAGCGAGAGCATTACGCACTATCTTCGTGCCCTTGAAATCAATCCCCGGCACGCGCTCACGCACAACAATCTGGCAATTGAGTATTTCAATGAGGGTTGGCTAGATCTGTCGCTTAACCACGCCACAGTTGCCGCCGAGATCGGCGGGGACCCGGACTACGTCTCTACCCACGAACATATCCAGACGAGGATGCAAGCTGATCTTGATTCTCGGAGAGGGAGAACGCCTACGTCTTCCCCGCGCCCATGAGGCAAGTTGCGGGCCGAACGATGGTGCCTCGCTACTCCCGGTCAGCGATATTGCAATACGGTATGCCAGCGAATGAGCCCCGCAGCGTCGAATTTCATTGAAGATATCTGGCAGACTCCGTCTGCGGCGCTGAAGTCCTGCAATTCCGTTTGCGATCAGATTGACGACATTGGGGTTCGTGCCCGCCTATGCTGCGGTTTCTTCCGAACGGCCCCCCACGAGGCAGACGCAAATATCGGGTGTCTCGAGCAGCCGTTAGCGAGCGAGGACGTCGATCGCGCCCGGAACAGCGCCGCAATTCCCCCACTGCCGATCGATGGGCGTATCCCGAATGATCGTCGTTACGATAACGTCATCGGTGGCACAATCTGGCGCCAGCTGAGTGGGCCAACCGTCGTAAGCGGCGCATCGGTCGGCAGCTCGGCTGGAGCTGGTGCTGTTCTACCCGGTAGCAACGCAACGGCTCCCCCGACCGAACAGGCGAGCTACTTCCGCCCTGATCCCCCTCTTTCCGAACCCCGGCCAGCCGAAGCATCTCGATCTCGTCAGCGACCTGGAGGAGCCGCGACGCCCCGGGCCTCATCGGACCGATATCGCAGGACATGGCACGACTGCATTGTCTCGCCGGCGCCCCCAACCGCAATCAAGCTCTCTCAGCTCAATGGCGCTTCCGTGGGGATCGGCTAACAATGAGCATCCCGACCATACGGCGGCTCGTGTATCTGTCGCATCTCATCGTCCAGATCGGTAGTTGGGCGTTCAGAATTGGCATCCTCATTGGCCTGCTTCAATCCAGTATGAGCGCTGCCGGCGTTGGCGTTGCGGTTATTTTTGTCCCGATCATGCTCGGCAGTCTCTTGCTGTCCCCCCTGGTCGACAGAAGCGACCCGCTGAACGCCATGATGATCGTCAATGGTGTTCGAATTTGCGCGCTCCTTGCCATGTCTTCGACTACGCAGATTGACTCCGTTTCGTCATACGCCTCCATCGCCGTGTTGAGCTTGGTTCAGCCTGTCTACTTGTCGGCCGAAGTCTCCTTCTTCCGCCGTATTTTGTCAGAAGACAGTATGATCGCGGCCTTACGCAACATTGCCAATATCGACTGGCTCACATATCTCCTGGGCGTGTTCGCAGGTGCCATGCTCGTCAGTCAATTGCGCCTGCCCGGAGTTCTGGCTCTCAATATATCGGCGGTATTGCTTTCACTGATGGTGCTCTTTGCCATCAAGCAATATTCAATGAAGCTCCGATCTACAACCGAAACGCCCTCCTCCGGAACGATCTTCGATTTGACGCCGCTCTATCCCGCCTTCCTCGCGGTCTTTCTTCTTAATCTGGGTGCGGGCATCATCAACGTCTATCCTGCAATCCGTGCCACGGCAGGTGGGGAGCTTGATAGAAACGTTCTTTTGATCATCGTCCTGAGCAACGGCGCTTTCGCTCTCCTGGGAGCGCTGTCGGTTAAGCCAATCTTCGATCGGCTGGGCGCCTTGCCAACAATAGCCGGCGCGGCAGCGCTGCTTGCGGCATGCCTGGTAGCCATGTCACTCGATGCCAGCCTGCCTCTGGTGGTCGCTTCCAGCAGTGCAATGCTGGGGTTGGGTCAGATATTTGCGGCTGCCGCTCACACGCACATGGTTTCGTCAGTTGCGCCGGATCGGGCCGGGCGCCTTTCGGGCCTGTTTCAATGCTGCACTTACAGCGGCGTCGGAGGCAACGGTCTGCTTTTCTCGATGCTGGGTGATGAGCTCTCTTTCGGACTGATCGTGCGGATGTGTGCGGGTAGCGCATTTCTCGCCTCCGGTGTCGCGATCTTCGCCATAGCGCGATCCACACATGTCAAAGCGTCACCTACGATCGACTGATAAATCGCAAAAGCAATCCATGCCGCGGGATCAGCTATTTCTGCTACAACAGCCCTTCGAAGATCCGGCATTCCCCGGTCAAGAGTTCTATTGCTGGCACTGTGCCCTGATCGAGGGGGTGCTATCTTCGTTTCCAAGCTGGGGGGCCAACCTTGACGTGCGCCGGCTGGCTTGGGCGCGGCCGAGAGCCGAGCTTATCGAGAGGCTCGACGTCGATCATCAGTCGCTGCCCGTTCTCATTCTCGGAAAGGCAAGCTCTGCGCCGCAGGCCGCACGGTTCCTGAAGGGGCTCGCCTATGTCGACGATGCGTTGACGATCCTTCAGCTCCTGGTTTCGCTTCACGGATTTCCGGCCCCCCATCCGTAAGGATCTAATCGGTGAAGGCTGCTCGGAGTCAACATGTGGAGGCAACATACCCTAACCAGCTACCGCAGAGCTGATTACGACAAAACGGCTATGCCCCGAAGCGTCAGCTCGGTCGCTCAAGGAAATCGATTGTGCCCGCGCCATGACTCAAGCTCGATATCTCCTGACATTTGCATCACATTCACAAGCAACGTCGCATTGCTCCTTTGCGCGCCAAAAAGCGTGACCCGCCGGTCGGCATTGGTAGGCGAGTTGCACACCGTCATGCGGGAGCATCCGCGGACGGCATCGCACCGAATGCAGCAGCAGCCACGCTACCAATAGAATCCGCTTTTTGACCCTCTCGAGTCGCACCTCGTCAGAAGCAATCCCGGCTATGCTCGGCTGAGTATCTCTGCCATAGCCCAGCGCCGGAACTCCTTAACTGCGACGATAGTTTGTGCATGCTCGCTGACCAACATATAGATTGAGCGATCGACGGGCGTGAAGCCGAACGGAGCCACAAGTTCTCCCTTCTCAAGGTTGCTTCTGACCAGCACCTCCGGCGATATTGCCGCTCCAAGTCCGCCTTTCGCCGCCTCGATAGCTAGCGAAAACGAATCAAAAACAATATCACGCGATCCACGCAAGCATATCGCAGTGGCCTTTGCCCATTCGTTCCAGGCGTCCAACTTGAGCGATTCATGCAGTAGAGGAATTGACAAAATGTCTGCTGGGCCTTTCATCGCATCGAGTGCAGTTGGCGCGCATACGGGCCCAATCATCTCGTTCGAGATGTGTACCTCATCGACGGGCAGCGGCTGCTTCAATACACCGCAAACAAACATTACGTCCAGGGCACCGACAGCCACCGAATTTAGATCCGCATCTGTTTTGAAAACAAACTCGATATCGGAATGCGCCTGCCGGAACGCACCAATCCGCGGCAAGAGACTGTGCGACAAGAATATAGCTGAGCTCCCCACCACAACAGATCTTCCTGCATCACACCTCCGCAGTTCGTAACATCCTTTCTCAAGCGTCGTGAATGCGCTCTCACACCTGCGCTTCAGCTGTTCGCCATCGGACGTAAGCCGCACTCCCGTGCTGTGACGGACGAACAATCTCTTCCCGAACCAATCCTCGAGAGTGCGCATCTGGTAGCTTACCGCACCTGTGGTCATGTTTAGACCATCAGCGGCCTTTGAGAAGCTTGGAAACTCGCTCACCGCCTCGAACAGGTGAAGGCTTTTTAGAATCGGCAACTTGCGCATTTAGTTTACTTATTCCCCTGCTCCCCAGACCCATTCAACGGGCATCGGGCATGCTGTGCGCTCGGCTCTCTCGGCCCTACCCTTCTGCACTCTCGATCTACCCCCTTAGTCTCGAGCGTTTGGACGTAGAGATGTACAGCCGCCGCGAATATCTGTGCCCTGCAAGTGGAGTCTCACAGAGATGACATTGTGCATGCGACCGCGCGAGAGCTTTGAACGGTGTTTGAGGTGAGGATAGCAAGTGTTGGGCCAACCCTGGGGTTTGCGAGGCCTTGGCTATCGACCGATATCTGCAGTGACCTCGCTGCACTTGATAGGGGCGGCCATTGCTCATCTCGAATTCGAGCACGTGACCAGCTCGTGGTGAGTTCTCAACGCCCGCTGCTTTGAAGTGAGCAACTCCCAAGGCCGCGTCCGCAAGCTGAGTGCGAAAGCGAATGAACAGCCGACCAGACCATCAGCTTGTTCATTTCGGTCTGCTGAAGCGACCGCAACTGGGTCGCTGGGCCGCCAAGCTTCGCAAAGGGACGCTCCCTTGCGACCGGCTACGGCTTCCGGCGCTTCCTTCTCCGACTTCACCCGGGCCGTCCCCGCGCCTTTCAGGACGCGCTATCGAGCCGGTCGGCATTCCTGAATCGTCGCAGAACTCCTCGTAAAACGTTGAAGGACTTTGGCGTTGGCGAGTTTGAGGATCGCACTGCATCGAGCTGTGGCAGGAAATATTCCGTGATCTCGCTGCTCGCAAACTGGTCCTGAATTTTGCAACCTAATGATCCTTTTCCCGGCCGGCTTTAATCAAATAGGTCCGTATGGCCAAGGCGTCGTCCCTCGACAAAATAGCGCTGAAATCGCCCATTCCCTTGTTGGCGCGAATTCCACCGAGAACGATATCGAAGAATTGTCGCTGCGCCGCTGCTTGCATTGGAATCAGGATCGGAGCGTTACCGCCGACATGACACAGTGCGCAATTTTGTTCGAAAAGTTGCCGCCCGGCGTTCACCAGCGTCGGGTCCGTGACTTGCCCCACTCGCGCCGATGCGCCGGATTCCGCGACAGCGGCGCTCTGGGATTGGGTGGGCGGAGGAACGACATTTCCGCCGAGCCGGAGCGCGACAATTCGTGACTTCGCGCCGTCGCTGCGGTCGCCTGCGAGGAACGCCACATATTGAACCCCGCGGACCATGTAAGTCATTGGTGCTGCCACGATCGGATTGCCGATGAATATGCTTTTTAGCCTGGTCCCGTCGCGGGCGTTTCGCACGTCGAACGTTCCGTCCAGATAGCCTTCGAAGACCAGATCGGCCGCGGTGGACATTACTCCGCCCGGACGGCTAACGCGGTTCTTGTCCTGGGTGTTTGGCGTGGTATCCGCTTCCCATTTGATCTTCCCGCTTACAGGATCCATTGCACGCAAAAACGATCGAGGCGGAGTCTTGGGTTGTCGCTTGATAACGTCCTCCAGATCGGGGCAGACGCTGACCTCGCAGAAAAGATCAAAATGCCCCCTTGCATCCGGCCAACCTAAATCGACGTGAAAATTGACATGGGATTTCTTGTAGGAAAACGCTTCGGCAGATAGCGCGAATACCTGCCCCATCTCCAATACTGGGATGTATACCAACCCGGTCTCACGATTGAACGCCATTGGCTGCCAATTGTGTCCGCCACCAACATTCGGGAATATGAGGCGCGGCGACTTCCAATATCGGGCTTGCTCACTCACGATAGGGCGACCCGTCGTCATATCCACTCTGGCGGCCCATGTAAGCTTTTTCAAATATGGCCGTGCGGAGAGAAGTTCGCCGGTCACTCGGTCCAGAACGTAGAAGAATCCATTTTTTGGAGCCTGCATAATGACCTTGCGAAGCTTCCCACGGATGCGGAGATCAGCAAGGATCATTTTTTGGGTAGCGGTGTAGTCCCAACTGTCGCCAGGTGTGGTCTGGTAGTACCATTTCAGGCGACCGGTTTTCGGATTGATGGCCAAAATTGAGGAGAGAAACAGGTTGTCGCCGCCACGTGGACTGCGGATGATCTGAGGCCAAGGTCCACCATTCCCGGTGCCGACATAGAGGAGATCCAGCTCTGGATCGTAAGCCATGCCATCCCAAGCTGTACCGCCAAGCCCGGCGTCCCAGCGACTATCTTTGTCCCAAGTCTTGGCGGCCTTCTTGAGCTCCGGATGCTCGAAGCCATCGCGCGGGTTCGCTGGAACGGTGAAGAACCGCCACGCCAAATTCCCAGTTTGAACATCGTAAGCGCTTATATAGCCCCGCGCGTCAAATTCTGCGCCGCCATTTCCAATGACTACGATATCACCGGCAATATAGGGCGCGCCCGTGCTCGTGTAGGCGCGGGACTTGTCAATGATTGTATCAACCTTCCAGTCGACGTCCCCGGTCTTCGCGTTGAGGGCATACAGCGTTCCGTCAAATGCCGCCACATAAACTCGATCTTTCCAAAAGGCGACGCCGCGATTGGCGGGTCCGCAGCAGGATTTCGCGTATAAAGTTGCAAAACTTGCCACGCCTGGATCAAATCGCCAAAGTTGCTGACCAGTCTCCGCGTTGAGAGCATAAACCATGCCCGCGATGCTGCTGGCATACATGACATTGTCCACAACGATCGGCGTCCCCTCCAGCGTCGTGGAACCTTCGATGTCGCGCGACCAGGCATATCCGAGCTTCCCCGCATTGTGCTTGTTGATCTGTTTGAGCGGAGAGTCATAGCTCTGGCGCCAATCGTGCCCACCGGTCACCCATTGGCCGCCATCCTCGTTGGTCTTCAACCGGTCTATCGTCACCGCACCGGTCGTGCCTGAAGCGCATGGCTTAGAAGATATGGCTATCAGCAAAAACGCAGATATTGAGAGAACGATCGCACCTCTAACGACCGCCTTTCCTTTTTTTGTGGCCACCTTCACCTCACCCATGGGGTTGGGCAATCGACGCCGCCCGATCGCTTGCACCATTCGTTGCTGATGCCAGCCGGACCCGTCATATGTTCCTAACAAGATCACCCGCCGCGCCACTGGTAAGACGGATGCACGCAAAGCGCTCCGCCCTGGCGGCAGCTTTCGCGAGCTCGTGAAGACGCCTAGTGACGGCGGGCGCTGTGTCATTCCCTCTCCGACTTGCAACACCTCTTCAGCCCGGGTGCACACCTCCTCGTCCCAATTCCTGCTGACTTACTTCAGCATTCGCTAGATTCATTCGCCATGACGGTGCTCTGCTTTCAAGGGTGAACGACAGCAAGGGACGTGCCAGCGCTCCGATCTCGCACTAAGCGCTTGCGCGTTTGGGCAGTTGGCGGCGCAAGAAAGCGTGCGGTGGCATGACTCTCACACGGGTCCCTTTAGCCGTTGTTAGCAACCTGACAACGAGCGGGAGGCGGGGCGCTGCCGGGCCATGCCGACGGACTTAGATCGTCGGTTAAGCTTCGCTCTGGCCCCAAGGACGACGAGACTGGGGCTGGCACCGATTTTTCGTGAGGCCTAAGCGTTCAGACGAAAGCGGCGGTGGGCAAATTGCCGGGACGCCAAATTTTCAACTCCGATTTGCGCTCGCAGCGAACCATCAGACTTGCCTCGCTGGCGATACTCTGAACTTGGCTGTCGCCCGGATGAAGATCAGGGCATGAAGCGCAAGCCGTCTTACGGAAATCGGGATCGCGGTCCGGTGATCATAGCGGATAGGCGCCATCTCTGAAATCACGACGGCCGGGTCGGCGATCCCCGTGCGGGCAGATCAGCGTGCTCTTGATCGGCCTTTTTCTGCGCTCCGACGCGTCGCTCGTAGTGAGCGGCCAGCTGTAACAGGCGCTTCTTGATGAACGGGTCAGCTTGCTCTGCAAGTGCCCGCACCGTCCGCGCCCTCTCTCTACAAAACTCGTCGTCCATGGCATCCCGCTGAAATCTCAGCGGGATAGTGCCAGCTAAGCGGTTGGGCTGCGTGTGATGCAGGTTACATTGCGTAGGATTTTCCCGGCAATTCCGCGGCGCTTTGGAAGCAAGCGCCCGCCTCACTCAGTGACAAACGCGGCCCCCGCCCATGCGCCTTTTCGCCAGACGACATTGCACAAGTACGTCTTTTTCGGCCGAACGATGAGGGTGAACGGGTCCGGAAGGGATGATGGCGGGTCTGCCTTCAAAGCTGCGCCATCCTCTGTGATGTCTCGCACGACACAGCACAGTAACGGACGACCAGACCTGATCACGGCATTGTCCAGCGATGGATTGCGCGCAGGCCTTCGCCTGTCAGAAAGGACAATCATGTCCGAGCCCACCAATAATTCGTGCAAATTTGATCGATGCGGCGCGAGAACAATTGAATTTCAACGCGCAATTGGCGTGCCGCGCACCTGCTGAGGGACCGTGGGCGACGCTGCTTTATGCTGTGCGCTGATTGGATCGGCCTTTCCCGCGGCGACGCCGCGACCTCTGACGGCGACTTCGGGGAGGATCAAGTGATTTTGTCGCATCCGTTACCGGTTGCGCCGTGGGTTCGCTGGATGGCGGATCGATGGTTGATCGAGGCGGCTCTCTTCGAACGGCCGCGGCCTTTTCGAGCGCAGAGAGGAATTGCCGCCCCTCTTCCGTGATTTCCCAGCCAAGAGCATCCCGAAACACGAACCTGGCCGAGAAGATATTCAGGTCAGGCGCGTGCTCGGCCAGCCGCTTCATGCGATCGGTCCAGTCATGGCCGCTGTTCATCAGGAGTTCAACGGCGTACCGTATTTCGGCAACGGAAGCCCGCCCGGCAGGTTGGCCGGCCAGCACTTTCAGGACGGTCAGCTGGAAGGACACTTCCACCTCTCCGGTGGGCCGGGTGTGCAGTTTCGGTGCAATGGATCAAGTATAGAGGCGCAAAGTCAACGACATGGCGCGGTTAACCTCAACTATATTGGCTAACCGCGAGCGCTGACGTTCCAGATTTACCTCACCGCGCGGCATCAAGGTCAACGCGCGAGCTCGCTTGCCTCGAGTCGCGAAAGGCGTCCGGCATCAGCGTAGCGGACATTGCCCTCCAGCCGCAGCGCCGCCGGGCCTGTATGGTCCCTGCCTGGCGGACGCAAGCTTCAGCTACGGCATCAATTTGACCTGCCGACGACATCGTTGCCTGCGCCGGTCTGTGCGCGGCATGCACCTCGGCCTACGGGGGACGACGAGCGTCCGATTCGGACCGTTCTTCACCGCCTGACAAGGAGTATCTCGCCATGCCCGAAACACACCTCGCCTGAAAAGCGTCAGTTTCCTGCGGGCGCTGGTCGAGCGCGGTTTTACGAGACTGTACGAAGCTGTTAGTGTAGCCTGTTACACATCGTAACGCTCGAACGGAGAGAGCGGTACGCGAAATCGCCGCGCGCCCGCGACAGCCAGATCGGATTAGCCAACCCGAAGATCTTCGGCTGACATCTTGCCGGTACGACCAGCCTTCAGCTCGTAGCTTACCCGCGCCCCCTCTTCGAGACCGGTGTAGCCGGCCTTTTCGACGGCGCTGATGTGCACGAAGACGTCGGGACCTCCATCCTCCGGCCTGATGAAGCCATACCCTTTTGTTGCATTGAACCACTTCACAATACCCGTTGCCACGGCACCGTCTCCATAATCGAACGATTGTGATCTAACGAAAAGTCTCGCAGCCATCAAGGTCGGCGGCAAGAGACGCACGGCCTGGCTGCGGACATCTCACGTCCTCGACTTTCTTGCCGCGAGGCTTACGCGAGCGCCGCTGGATGCGGGCCGCAAGCGAGGCCTTAACCACGAGGACACCTCGCTTTGAGGTTCGGATTTGGACGGTGTTTTGACCTGAGTGTCATTCGGCGAGCTTAGCGATTGCAGGAAAGTTGCAGTGAAGAGACAATGCCGCGCTGATCGAGAACCGAGCCAGAGCGGATCGCCCGATCACCCTGGCAGACCCACGCGGCCAAGAACTCCTTCGTGCAGCCCGGAGCAGGATCACCAAGCTGCTCCATGCTTACTTTGAAGGTACATTCATCTTGACCACCACAGGCTGCGGCGAGCGCACCCGTGGCGTTGCCGCGGGCCGAGACCCAACGGCAGTTGCCGCCATACGTGCCAGCAACCACTGAAATACCTGGCTGCGTGACGTCATCACGGGTTGCAGCTCGCAGCGCATACGTGGCGGCCGCGATGATCAGGGTAACAAAACCCACACCACCCAATCGAACGAGCTGCCCGCGCAGTTCTGGCGAGGCCGCTTGAAAGCATCCACGAATGAGCCTTCGTGCGGGCACCTCGAAACCGAAATGCAGCAGGATTGCGACGCAAGTCGCTAAAGTGAAAGCCAGTGCGAGCGCAGCGAGGTGGCCGAGCAGTTCACTTCCGGTTTCCCAGCTGACCACCGGAAAGCGCTGAAAAATGATGAGGTGCACAAGATAAAGAGCAAAGCTGGCTTCTCCCAGGAAGACAAGCCACCTTGCCGACAACAACCGTCCTGCGCTGCTGACGGGCTGAGCCGCCGCGATAAGAATTAGCGCGACCGGCGCCGCCAGAGCGATATTGTTGCGTGCAATATCGAACAAGCTCATTGAAGCCCCAAACGGCGGTTTATGGGCGGTAAACCAGAAAACCCAGGCCATCGCGACGACACCGATCACTGCGGCGGTATCAAGCAGAGCTCGAGGTGGTCTAAAATCCTGAGCCAGCCACAGTTCATGAAGTTTCGCCAAACAACAGCCGAGGACAAATTCCCATACCCTGCAAAACGGCGCGAAGTACACGATCCAGAGGATGAGACTGTTTTTCCAGTTCGGCAACGCCGCCTCCGTCCCATAGGCATGAAGCGCAAACAGATTGATCCGGTTCTGATGCATCAACACCGCAACGTCGAGACCCAACTCGATTGTGACTGCTCCAATCGCGCACAGGATCGCGGCGGGCACAGTTCGGATCCGCGCAAATAACGGGCAAACGATCGGAAAAACGAGATAGAAGAACCATTCGGTACTCACTGACCAACTGACGATGCCGATCGGCTCGTACTGCCAGACGGGCGCGACACCAGCCACGTTCGCGAAGAACCAAGTCTGAATCATTCCAAGCTGAAAGGGGACAATGTGCCAGGAAAATCCCTCTGTCGCCCTCGGCGTTCCCAGAAGCCACGGCCAAACCATCGGTCCGGTCAGCAGTTCAACAAGGAAGAGAACAACAAAGAGCGGATAGATTCGCGCTATGCGCGCCACGAGGAATTGCGGGATCGCCTTCCGCGGGCTGTCGGCAATCGAGGTGCCATAGTTGTATTGAATAACAAAACCACTCAGCGTGAAGAAGACGGACATCCCGAACAGGCCCAGTGTCCCGATACTGATATCGAGTGTCAGGCTGGTGCCCTCCAAGAACAAGCTACCGCCGTGAGACACTGCCACCGCCGCTGCTGCGATAAACCGGATGCCGGTCAACGCGGGTATCTGCTTCACCATCGATGTCGCTCGTCAGTCGCGGCAGTGTGTATCAATCTTGGCGGTCGATGGGAGCAAGGGGCAGTTTGGCAACAGACCAAAACTCTCAATTCCAGGACGAGAGCAAACGAGAAGAAGCGCCGAGATCGCGTCGCACGCCATATGCGGCGATCCGCTAACTCCTTCGGTCGGTCAAGCGCGCTCTCGATGCGCCTGCGCAGCTTATCGAGAAGCCGCTTGAGGCTGAACCTCTGCCTTTTGGTAGGGGTGGCGTGGAATCGACGACCAAGTCCGCGTTCGATCACTTTTAGTGCAAGGCGCGATCTTTCAATCGGTGAGCGACATACGTTCCCTGGGTGGGGGACCGTTTTGTAGCGGGGCGCAAATCATACGCCGCATCCCAGGAAGAAGATTGTTCTCAACGACTTATTGAGCAGCCAAGCTGGGTCCGTCAGATTCTTGCTTACAAAAACGTCGGCGCTTCGGCGTGCCATCGCGCGAGACCGTCGATATCTACCAAAACGATTTTTTCCGACAGCACAGCAGATTCTTTCGCCTCCTCGGTGAACGTGGACGTGGAGACAACGTAGCCCCGAAGTGCGCCCTGCTCTTCAATCACGCCCTTGAACTGTTGGATAGTCGGTCGCCCCACCCTGTTTGCGGAGGAGTTTCGCTTGCATTGAACGATAATCAAACCATCAGGATGAACGGCGAAGCCATCGACGCCGAAGTCATTTGAGTCCGCGTCGCCCAGGCCTTGAAGCCCGCCGCGTCGAAAAAGCTCATCGTGTGACGCTCGAAGTGAAAAGGGTCCATGCTGAGCAGATAAGCACGAAGAGCCAACTCTTCGGGAGGAACTGCGAACCGGGTGGGGTCCATGGGCTGCTCTTTCATCGCAGCCTTCATTTGAGCGCTAGCTCGACGCAAGCGCTCGTCTTGGACTATGGCGTCAATGATTTCGGCAATGTGGGGCCGCGCTTCCGGGTTTGTAACGGCGGCTTCGATGATGGACGTAATGCCTGCTGTACCGAGAACAATCAGCAACAGCACCGGTACACCGACAGCGCCGCCAAACGCCGCTACTCCGGCGGCGTGTCCTCCGACCAACGGGATGGCGGCCAACGTTGCGGGAAGAGCGATCTTCATCGACAACGGCAGATCAGAGTTCCAGTAGTTTGACACTGCCTCCGAAACGTTCTTTGCAATCGCAACGATTGTCGCTCGCGAATTAACGAGTGAATCCAATTCCTTGAATTTTGCTGTCGGGCTCAAATCACTCCCGATGACAGCGCGAGATTCGCTAAGCCATCGTACGGCGGCTGCCCGATCCTCCGACCGCGTCGTATGCCTTATGGCTGACGCAAACCGGGCGACCAGCCACTTTCTTATTCCTTCTGTGATGGCATCAAACATAGCTGCTTTCATAACGCGGACCGGTGCCATCAGTCCTAAAGTGATGCACTTGTCCCCTTCCCCCGCATTCAACATCTTTTAGCGCGTCGACAATCTATGCTTTGGACGCACCAGCTATTGCGCGCATCTGCTGGTTGATATTTTATCCGACCCAAAGGGTCCGGGGGCGCTTTCAATGCGAATAGTTTTCACAATCTTTGCTTTGCTCGCGGCCAATTTGACGTTCGTTGTCATACCAGTTCAGGCCGGCGACAGCCCCCCTGGCAGGCTAGACAGGATCACCAAGTCTGCCCGCGAGATGATGCCCTCGATGCCGTCCGTCCCGTTACCGTCAATGCCGGACCTATCGCTTTCCGATCTATCCGATCCAGCCGGTAGATTGATGGCCGAGTTTAACTCGTTCACGCAACAGGTCGGCGACGCTTTGCCCCTACTCGAACAGATGGGTTACGAGGTAACCACGTTCAAAGTCACTTGGGGCCTTCCGCCTAAGGCGCGGTTGCGGCTAAGGTCCAACAGCAATAGCGACCCCCAGAAGGTAACCGCTATCGCAGCAAAGACTCCGAGCAACAGCGTATTGGTGTCCGCCCTTATCTCCAGTGCGGCGACCGCCAAGCGGATTCAGAGCAACATGAAATTGGGCACGGCATTTCTTGATGTTGACTTCGCAGTTCCGCCACGCGTGAGCATGAAGTTCGTAAACTCAAGGGAAGGCATTAGAGAAGAGCCGCGCGATATGGATGACCTGGAAATCGCCTGCAGGTGACGAGGCGTCAAGTTTAAACCGCCCGCTGGAATAGAGCTAAGAAAAAACTCCAGAAGCTCGGAATCTCCGCTCCGCCATAGCCATTACCTCAACAAACCGAGCACGGCCGCGTATAGGCACGTTGCGGATGGGCTCCCTCGCAGCAGTCCCTGGTAAGCCACGCTGGTTCGCCTGGTGTCCAAATTGCCGCTGGCTCGAGAAGAGGCGGTAAGCGGCCCGCGATATCCAGTTCGTTCGCAGCCGTGGCGCCGCAACGGTAGCAATCGTGCCCTGACGCTGCGAAGATGGGAAAGAGCCGCGGTGTTCATTCCGTTCGGCACGTCGCCTTCAAGCATCACGCCACCTACGTTCCACGGCAAGAGCCGCTAAGCTGTTGATTTGGCGTGCTCATAAGCCGTGGCGCTCGCGTTGTTCGCGGTGATTTCACCCAATTCGTTGCTGTTTCGCGGCGTTCTCAAGATGATGTAAGCTTGGGGCCATTCGCCGGCATTTCGGTTTACGTTTCTGACCAAACTGTCAGGAGATGAATGTGTCCGACCGTATTCAAAGCGCCGGCGCCTCGCACGCTGAGTTTATGCGAGCCGCGAATGACGAACTTGCCAAGTTCGAGCGCCACGAGCGGGAGTTTCGAAAGAAAGACCGCGACGAACGGGCCAAAAGATTGCAGTTGCCGGTGGAAAAGTACGACGCAGAAGATTGGCGCGTGCGGAAACTATCAATATCAAGCCCGCTTCATCGAACGTGAGGCCGCGCCTACCGGCAGGTGACATGAAACATGCCTCGAGATGTCCGATCAAGAGGCTCCGGGCTCATGCATGTACTCATGAGCATCAACCTGCGATTCGGTCTTTATCCCCATCACACCACATGCTGTGGCCAGCTCGTTTAGACCGTTCAAGCCCCAAGATTCGGCGTCCTGGCACTTAGGTTCGTCAACCGCCTTCGTTTTGAGGGAGACGAGCACCAAACACGTCAGCCTGTCCGGCTTCACCGCCGGGGGTTGGCGTGCTCGGTAGCCGAGACCACCTTCCCCGCTAGAGAAGCCACAATACAGAAGCGGCTTTGGCAATGTGGTCTAACCTTAAGTCCCTCAAATTGGCGTGCCAGTCCCTCAAATTAGGTGCGCGTCAGGGAAGAGGGAACGATGCTGCCGGTCGCCGGTTTTTCGACAGTGCCGTTTTCAATCGGACGTGGCTCTGATTCCATAGCACGGACCAGCTCGCGGCTGGCTCGAGGCGCGCCGATGACGTGCTTTAACGCGGCGCGCTAACCACACACCTATTCGGACTTTTGCGAAGGAAGGGTGCCGGTGTGGAGTGCTGCGAGCAGTGAACCGTCGTCAGCAAACAGGTCCCAAATCATGATCCCGGCAAGTTCATGGGCGCGCGCGTACATTGCCTTGCGTGCGAGAGAGAACGGATCGTCGTAGCTGATCCATATGCGCCGTTCGGCATCATAGAGCCACGGCACCTGGGCCGCCTCGCTCCAATACCGGCGAAAGCCCTACTCTTCTGGTCGCCGGGCCACGAGATCCCGATAATCGATGCCGTCACTCCCTCCCCACTCCGAGCTTGCTGTCGTCCCCTTTTGGAAGAGCCCGCCGTTCTCGGGCGGAACGTCCGCAACGGCTCGGCCGTAGAAGGCGACCCCGAGCGTCACCTTGGTCGGCGGCACGCCGGCCCGGATCAAGGCCTTCACGCTCGCATCGACATTGAGATCGGGATTTGGATCGTCGGCGCAGGCAAACAGCGGGGCATTGAAGCCGGCAAAGGCCGAGCCGGCGTGATAGTCGTAGGCCATCAGATTGATCCGGTCGACCAGCCGGGCCAGAGCGGATGCCTGTAGATTGACGATTTTGTCGGGGGCGGCCGACACGGCAATGGTGAGCTCCAGCTCCCTGCGCTCCGATGCGGAAAACCTGTCGAGCTTTCGGCGAAGTTCCGCGATCAGGAGCGTGAAATTGTGCCGGTCCTCAGGGCGCGCGAGATTACCTTCACGCCCTCCCGAGACGGGAAACTCCCAATCGACATCCACACCATCGAACAGACCCGGATACGGCCGAAAGAATGCCTCGATGACGGATTGGGCGAACCGCGCGCGCGAGATCGGCGTGGCAGCGGCTACCGAGAAGTATTTCGATCCGCTCCAGCCGCCCAACGAAATCAGGATCCGAAGCTCCGGATTGTTCCGCTTCAATTCGGCGAGTTGGAGGAAATTGCCGCCGATCGGACTCGACGGCGAGGCGTCGTCGCAGGCTCCCGCGTCCGGACAGCGATCGGCAGGTCCGGCCAGTCCCTGCGCCGAAACGGTGCCGAACGCGTACATCAAGTGGGTTAACTCGCGCGCCGGGATCGTCTTGATGCTTGGACCGCCCGCCCGAGCCTTCCACGGAGCGACGTAGCCGGCGACCACAGGGCTCCTGGCCGACGTGGTCCACCCCTGGCGCATCAGCGCGCATCCGAATACGAGCGTCGAAAACCCGGCTGCAGCGAAGCTTCGGCGATCAACTGCCACGGCTCACGACCTTAGCTCTCTGCCAGATTGCGCCCTGCACCAACCGATAACGCGATCACCTCCATGACATGACACCGTCTCACTACCTAGAACCTATCGACATCAAAAGATCAATTAGTTGTCACACAGGCGACGGCTCAAAGGTCCATTCCGGCCGTTCGCTCCAGCGTTGATTGGGCCACTAAGCCTGCTGTGTATCGGCCTGAAGCTGATTGAGCCTGCGCCCGCGCGATTGGCCGTCCGTACGGGCTTTCGGCTTGCGCTGGCTCCCGAAATGCTCATTCAGCACGAGAGCCCATCTTGATCGCAAGGTCTCGAAACGTGTCTTGCACATCACCCTACGGCAGCTCGCTTGTGGGATGCACGTTGAGCTACTCTTCGGATTTCCCTGCTGGTCGTTAAATCGCTGTCAGCAGCTTTGACCACCGTACGATGAATAAACGTGAAGCCTTTTCAGGCGATTGCACTATCATGATACCGCGTCAAATCAATGTCCAAAGCTGTTCCTCAAATGACACGCCTTGCAAGCGCTGGTCGAAGGCCACGCGCAACATGGGCGCGCCGGGGACATCAGTCCGACCGGCCCCTCACGCTCCCGAGAGATAAACTTGACGATGCAGACGTCAGGCCTATCGCATGGCTATACGTACCTTCACCTGATTGCTGGGACAGCGGCGCTGAGACTGAGCCTGGCGCTTGCTGCAAGGAACGGGACACCAATAGGTCGCCGCCTTAACGCGCACTGGCGAGAGGCACAAACAAGGCCGGCAGTCCCGACCGCGCGCCAAACGAACGAAATTGCGGCTCGCCGTCCTTGGCCGATTCGGCATGGGCTGCGGTTGGTACGAAGCGTACGCTCGCGATTGAGCCTGAAGCACGTCGGCAGTCCGTTATGTACAGATTTGTGCGTCGATAGCAACATCATCGCTCAGAAGTCGTCCTGTTGGGAGCATCCCTTCGCGACTCCAGCAAAATAGGCTACGAGCGGGCTCCAGCCTCCGCCGCTCGCGGTTGCGTCGCGCAGGGGGGGGAGGAGCCGCGCACGAGAGGCGCTCGGCGGTGTGGGCCGCACCGTAGCGGCAGCAACTGGTCCACAGGCGATCGCAGTGATGGCCCGCGGTACTGGTAGTTCATTTTTGTTTGCTTCGGTTCCGGAGTTCAGCCGAAACGAACTGTCTGTACTGAACATCGCCGAATCTCGCTCCTTGGTATTGCTACCGCATTAAAGACGGCAGACCATCGATCTGTGCGGCTTCTGAATCCTCAGAACTGTGGATGGCCGAATGGCCCTGGTTATCGTCGTTCGTTACAGACGGGCCCCCCGATCAGACCGACAATGCAGTCATCGCCGCGGTAGCAACAAGGCAGAGAAGCGAAGAATTTGCGCGGATAGTCCGAGTCGGTGCACGCGCCTCCGCTCGGCTTGGCTGAAGTTCGTCGAAGACAGGCCCCGCAACGCCGGATTTGAGCGTCGATGCGGTCCTCATTGCATCAATCAGGATGAAGATGTTGCTACATTCGTTGATCAAGTTCTCGTTACGGTCAGCGCACAGGCCGGCAAAGGCCGCCTGCCAGGGGAGGGACCATGACCGATCGCGTGCCCACTGTCCTCGAAGCGCTTGACTGCACCGCAGATGCAGCTCTCAAGCAGCTGCCCGGCACACGGCCGGCGCTTCACCGGTCTTTTACGGTGCGTCCTGCGAAGCGGCCCTTTGCGAAGAACGTGATCCTGGCGCGTCTTTCCGTGCAACACCTTGCGGCGATAGGGGAGTGCCTTGAGCCGATCATCTTGAAAGAGCGCATGGTTCTTCAAGAGCCGAAAAGGCAGGTCGAGTACGTCTACTTCATAGAAACCGGCCTCGTCTCGCTGAGAGTTGTTGCCGCCGGAAGCATGCTTGAAATGGCGGTCATAGGATATCGGGGCGTGGTTGGCGCTTCGTTTTTGTGGGGAGGTCATCTTTCGACGCATCAATCTGTTGTCGTCTTCCCTGGAAGCGCGCACAGAATCCGGGTTGAGGATTTGCGTCGCGTGATGAAGGTGCATCCTGAGGTCCGAGAAGGTCTGTTTGAGTACGTTCAAGCGGTGACATTTCAGTGCGTCCAGACAGGACTGTGCGGGGTTCGGCACCATCGTGAGCAACGGCTTGCGAGCTGGCTGTGTCTTGCAAGTGAAGCTGTTGACACCCGCGTACTGCCAGTTACCCATGATTACCTGTCCTCAGTGCTTGGACTGCGCCGCGCCGGGGTCACGGAGACGTTGCTCCGATTCGAAGAGCAAGGGCTGATTCGCAAGATGCGCGGCGTCTTGCAGATCGATGAACCAAAATTGCTCGAAGAAAAGGCATGCTGTTGCTACAAGCTCGTCTCAGGTGCCTATGCCTGCTCGTCGGCCCGCACCCTGAGCGAGGAACAGGCGAGCTAACAACTTGCGCAAGGCGCTCCAACTCTTTTTTTTGTGACACGAATTGCTGGGGCACTCCAACCGCCCGAGCAAAGGCCGACATGGTCCGAAGCGATTCAAGTACAAGGTTGATCGGTCTCTTCCGTGACGGTTACGAGCTCAGTGTGAGCTAAAAGCGGTTGGAGGGATTTTTTTTTGTGAAGATGGAGAGCGCTCCTTGGCTTCATGCGAGCGGTAGTCTCGCGTCCATGCGGCGCGAGGCCGCGATGTTCTTTGACGATCTAGCCGGAACGATCTCCTCCTTTGGCTCGGCCCGTCGCCAGAGCTGGGCTACAAGATGGACAGAGATTGGAGATGCTCAGTGCCTCCGTGCTGACCTGAAGATCAAGCAGATGGCCTTCGATGAGGCGACCGAAGCCTGGCTTTGTGGTTTAACTGCCTTTGAAGTTGCCAGGCGTCTCGCTGATGACGGCGACCCGAAACGAGACGATATCTCCGCGAAAGCCGAGGCCAACATAGAGAGGTTCGGACCGCCTTTGCGGCAAAACATCGAGCGGGTAGAAATCACATGCTGCGACGAAGCGGGCTTTCAAGCCTATTATTTGCCTGCCGGCAGTCACGATTCACGGGCACCGGCAGTCATTTGCATCGGCGACGAACAAGAAAGCGGAGCAACGCTGCTCGGCAGGCTGTTGCCCGCGGTGGCTGGCCGAGGCATGTCTGTGCTGGTTGTCTCCCACGATGACGTTGCGGGCCGGCCGGATGTCCAACCGGGTTCGTTGCTGTCCTGCTGTTTGGATTATCTCGTAACTCGGCCCGACGTTGATGCCGCCCGGATTGGCACCTACGGAGACGGCGTGTCGGCTGCTCTAGCGACTGATTTTACAGTCTCCGATAACCGCATAGCCGCGGCCGTTTGCGACGGTGGTCTTTGGAATTGGGCGCGAATGCTGGCATCTGTCGGCTGGATGACAAAGCTCGCCAATGAAAACGATGAGGACGGAGCCTCGAGGCTTCGCTCACGCATGGTACGACGGTTGAAATGTCCAGTACTCGTGGTAGCTGGCGGCCGCAGCCTTGTCAGCACGTCGGAGGCGGTCAAGCTTCAAGCTGAGTGCTCGGCGGAGCACGTCGACATCGATTTGGCCGTACCGTCGATAATCCGGGTAGCATCCGAAGAAATCGACAATTTCATATCGTCGGATGAGAGCATCTTTGGATGGCTGGAGTACAAGCTATCACAATCCGACTGCGCATGGGGCCGTCAAACGGAGTGCGTTAGCGGTCCGGTCATGATGTCAACAACACGAGAGTCGCTCGATCCTTCGAAGCCGAGCTGACACGTTTAGGCGAGATATAAGACTGTTCCCGCGGCGGGGTTTGTCGGCCTGTGGAAACGTAGTCGATGTGAGGCACTCGTCGATTTCCGCGAAATCCGCCTGAATTGCCCTCTACCGCGATATCCTCAAATGGCCCGCAGTTGCACCCAACGTTCTCGCAACCAGATCGTCTGCTTCTCGCGTCTCTCCGAAACAACATGTCGCCATCAAGCCGCGCGCGCGTTCCGCGCTCCGGCGACGTGGACCTCAGAATGGGCCGTCAACTATTCGACCGGCGCACCGTCGATTATCCACCGGATCCTGATCTGCGCTGGCATACGAGGTCGCAGTACGTCGCCTGTCGGCCCATAGGGTATGCCGAGAATGCGCGAACTCACGCAAAGTTCGCAAAAACTTTTGACGGCTTCCGCACTAGTCTGCCGCCAGAGGGAGATAGAGATGGTTGGTTCGCTCAATTCTGACTTTCACGAGGGGCTTCATGTCCTGAAGGATCCAGCAACTGGACTGACCGGACTTATTGCGGTGCATTCAACCGCTCGTGGACCTGCCGCTGGCGGAACACGATGCTGGAGCTACACGAGACACGAAGAATTGGTCGTAGATGCCATGCGGCTTTCTCGGGGCATGAGCTACAAGAATGCGATTGCAGGGCTTCCTTTTGGAGGAGGTAAAGCTGTGATCCAACGGCCGCCTGTCAACTTTGACCGTGAAGCGCTGTTTCGCGCATTTGGCGACGCGGTTGCTAACCTGCGCGGCCAGTATATTACCGCAGAAGATGTCGGCACGACTGTCGCTGATATACAGGCAGTCAGAAGCCGTACGAGATTCGTTGCTGGATTGCATAGCGAAGGCGAGGCGGCCGGGGGGCGATCCTTCACCGTGGACCGCATTGGGCGTGTTCGAGTGTCTGAAGGCTGCGTCCCTGGAAATGTTGGGACTGTCACTGCGCGGCACGACCTTCGCGGTCCAAGGTGCGGGGAATGTCGGCAGCAGGTTATGTCATCTGCTGGAAAACGAGGGAGCGAAACTGATTGTAGCAGACGTTGACAACGTTCGCGCTCGGGCGCTCGCCGAGCAACTGGGGCGAAACAGCTCGATTCGCGAGAGATCGCGAGCGTCGAAGCTGATATTTTCGCACCACGTGCGCTGGGGGCGGTCATCAACGATGAGTCGCTCCCAAATCTCAAATTCAAGCTCATTTGTGGGGGAGCCAACAACCAGCTCGCGAACGAAGATCATGGTGAGTTGCTCAGGCAACGCGGCATCGTATGCGCGCCCGACTACATCGTGAACGCCGGCGGGATCATCAATGTCTGTGCCGAATACCTCGGGGAGAATTCGGTCGATGTTGAAGGTCGCGTGCGCGCTATTCCTTCTCGATTGGTCTCTGTCCTCCGGGAAGCAAAGACGTCTGGGCGAGCAGCCAATCTTGTGGCTGACGATCTGGCCCGTCGAATTATCGCAGGCGCAGGCTAAGCAGGTTCGTCATTGTTTGCAGGCCTGCGATGGGTCGAGATGTGTTAGTCACACACCGCGAACGCCTCAGCTAACGCTCGGCGCCGGATGCGCTCTTTGCGCCTTTCTTCGGATTCGCTCCAGTGCACCAGAAAGATAATCACGAGAATCCGGGAGCTTGAGCCCCCTTCTCGTCGTTCTCCGGTTCGTCTTTGGGATCATTCTTGAGATTCGACAGCATGCTATGGCAGGTGCTGGCGATGTATCCTTCGATCTGCTGGTACGCCGGGGACTTCTTGGCCGCGTTCATTTCGACGACCACGCCGGGCAACGCTTCTAGAACTGCTTGAGACAGCGCCGCGACTCTGCGCTTCACCTGGGTGGCTGAAAGGGCATTTTCCTCGGCGAAGCGATCCCAGTGTCTTGCGCCGATGTAGCGACCGCGATTCTTCCCGGCGATCTTCATTGCGAGGTTCCTCGTCACGCCCTCGTAGGTCTCCCCGTTCATCACATCGTAAAGCGGAGCCATCGTCACGGCACCGCCTTGCTCGAGCAGTAAGGAGTAGTTCTTTGCGTGCGCGTCGACGTTTCCTGCAAGGACGTTGAACACCATGTAGTCCACGAAACGAACTTTGTTTGCAGCCGCGTTGCCGGTCGGGGTCAACACGTCCAGGCAAGCTTTCAATCCCGGACCGGGCTGCTTGGTTTGCGGATTCCATTCGTATTTCAGATGCGGGATGTATCCGGTCGCTTGGCAGAAGTCCTCCTGATGGATCCGGCGAACCCTTCCGCTTCGGACCTGTCGGTCGTAGCGTTTCACCAACAGGTATTCGACATCCTCCGCCTTTCCTATCGAATAGTCCGCGACGGGCAGCTTCACCGCGGCGGCCAGGCGAAGGCAGAAGGCCTCATTCTCGACGGCGGAGTGGAATCTCTTGTTTGCCGGTTTGAGGATGTGGGTCGTCGGCATACCGTCCAGCGCTAGCCCTATTGCGCCATCCGGATATTGGACCACAGGCAACTTGTCCTGAGCGCCCGCCAAGGACATGTGGATCCCCTCGTCTCCGACGAGAAACGGCCTTTCCGGAAGCCTTCGAAGAGTCTCCGCCAGCTCGGCTTCGGTCAGCTTCCGGTATCTCGGATTGCGCTGCGGCCTTTCGTGTGCGGAACGGGATATCTCGAGCGCCCCCGGAAGGTCTTGGCCCATCTCTTCCAGAAGAGCGAAAACATCGGTTTCTGCGATCCGAAGGATCGCACCGATCGTCTGGAGCGTGCGGCCCTCCGGAAGCAAATTGAGGAACCAAGTATAGACAACGTCCGGGTCGTGCATGTGACGAGCCAGCGGCATGCGTGTTGAAACCGGAAAGCCAGCGGGGTCCGACATCCACGCTTCGTCGTAGACGAATTCGATATCCTGGACGGCCTCAGTTCGCCGACGGATTCGACCCACCAGCTTGTCCTCGTACCGGACCTCGAGACTATCGCCGGCCACTGCCGGAGCGTTTTCCTGCATTCTCATTGGGATGGTGTCGGGTTATCGGGATCGAAAATACCGCTGTCGTCGTTCTCCGTTCGGGAAGGCAGCGCGGGCGCTGGCGCCATGTTGGCTTGGAGCGATATGCCGAGCGCCTTGAGCAGCCTGAGTACCAGTCCGATTTGGCTGGTTTCCTTTCCGCTCTCGATATCGACTATGAAACGCACGCCGACATTGGCGGCCAATGCAAGGTCCTGCTGACGCAACCCCAATGAGTTCCGCCGTTGGCGAACCAAGGTTCCAAGAGTGGTCGTGTCTGGAATATCGGTCACGATGATTTTCCCGATCGGGAATTTAGAACTGAATTCAGCCAACGTCAAACAAAACTTTCCCGATCGGGAAAATGGTTAACCAAAACCAGGTCGCCTCGGATTTACCGATCGGGAAACTTTACCAGGAAAGTATCGATCTGACCGTATATTTTACCGAGCGGGAAACTGAGCGAGCGTGGTCTCGATCGTGCGAGCAGCGCGCCAGCTGCAGTCGGCTAATCGATGAAAGTTCATGCGGCCATCAATGAGCGCGGGAAGTCGTCCATTTCGAAGGCTGGCCACGACGGGGCAACGCCTGGCGAGTACTCTCCGGCTCGGAGTTCTGGTTGAGCATTGAATATGCGAGCGATTGCGCTCACCGATCCGTCACAGTGTCGGGCCTTGTCGCAGAAGACGGACTCTGTCGATCCTGTAAAGCTCACCCGGCTTCATCGAGAGCGCACAGATTCGAATGTCGGACCACACCACTCAAAAGGCGCGAGTCGAGGTTTTGAGCTTCAGCCCAGCTGCGGGACGCGAGCTCTGATCATGGCGGCGCTTATGTAGCTTACGCCAAGGCGAACCAGTCCCTTTGTCTACCCGACCCGCAGACGGCCAGTTTTCGACGCACGAGCATCTGTCCGGCCCTTGAGACTTCCCATGGGATCTCGTCGAGGTCAGCGGCGATCTCCTCGGCGCTACGCAGTTCGCGCCTTCGAAGCGACGCGAGCACGCGCCGTTCGAGCGTGACGAGATCGAACGTCGGTTCGACGTTTCCTTCTTCGAAACGGTCGCACCAGAGGAGGTGACCGCGCCAGACGATGAAATGGCTGCCGCATCCTCCGTCTCGCCAGACCGAAGGATAAAGGGTCGGCTTGCCGGTCCTCATGTCAAGACTCCAGGCCTTTCCCGCGCGCGGATCGAGATTGACGGCGAGCGTTTCACCACATCCATCCGGGCAGCGGATGAGGAGCGACCGCAACGCGCCTCGTTGGATCACCACCGCATCCCCTGGAGCCGCGAGCATCTTCTGTCCATCCTCGCGGTATTCCGCCGCGCCGAGCAGGTTCACTTTTCTCGCAACCATGCTCATGCATCCCCGTCCGTCAGTGCGCGCGCCAGGCCGGCCGCAATGGCGTATCCTTTCGCGCGTCTGAAGCGGTCCGCCGCAGGACCATCATCCCATTGACAGCGCCTGAGGAGTTGAACGGCGACGGCGGCCTGGTATTCGGTGGAACAGGACTGTATCGCGATTCCCATGCGCCTCAGCTGCCGGACCACGGTGGACATCCAGCAGAACTTGCTGGTCGGATCGCAAGGCCCGGGCGGATGCAGGAAGGATGTCGGGGCGTATAGGCGATCGATCTCCGCCGCCCAAATGGCATCTTCGTATTTCTGAGCGTCGCACTCGGGTGGCAAATGAAAGGCAAGCCATGTCTCGAGAGCGGCTAGATCCGCCGTCAGAGGAGCAGAGCGGACGACGGTCGCAAGATCTATCACGATCGCATGGTCGTTGCGCACGCGCACGTTTTCACCATGCAGATCGCCATGCGCCGGCGCGGCACGATAGCGCTGGCTCAGTTTGCGCAACTGACCGAGGATGATCTCCGGCTCTGCAGTGATCCCAAAGCGGGAAGCATCTTCGGTGTGGCGCGACTTCAGCTCACCAGGACGCAGAAGCCCGGCGTCAATCATCGCTTGGGCTACCGAGCCTTCGACCGAGTCTTTTCCGTACGCCTGATCTCGCCAGCCTCCGAGTGTTTCCTCGATCAGCGACGTCACAGCCCGCGCCGCAAGATTGTGGCGCGCCAAATTCCACAAGGATTCAGATCGGTCAACGAAGTTTCCGACCAAAAGACCACGCTCCGCGCCGAATACCGGGTCGTGAATGTTCGGTCTCAGGCCAAAAGGAATATATCGATCCGCGTATTCGCGGTAGTTCCGGTACTCCTTCTCGATCTTATCACGTCGATCAAGTTTCGCGAAATCAGGCTGTGGCCATGCTCCGGCATTGGACGTATGGACGGTCATGTGAACGGCGAACACCCGAGCCTCCGACAGCCCGCCCGTAAGTTCCTCCAGCACGATGCGGCTGCAGTGCGCGAATGCGCGTTTGAAGAGTATCTTGTCGACCTCGCGCACTGGCTCGCGCTCGCCGGCGACCTCGATCTGGAGGTCCGCCCGAGGTCTTTTTCCGGCGTCGTGTCGTGCGATCTTCTCGGCCAGGGAATGCGCCGGCAGGTCAGTGCGAGCCGCCACTCCAGACATGTTAAGAACGGATTTCAAGAGGGCCTGCACACGCCCCATCGTTTCGTCATCAGCCGCGACGATATCTATCCTCAGCCCGCTGTCGATCAGCGTTCTCGCGTGAGCATTGGCAGCGCGCAGCACATCCTCTGGTGGATCAGACCCGAACTGAAACACGGCGGCACTGGCGTTCGCTGCATCGACGGTCGTCCCGGAGGCGCAATATCGCAGGAGGAGGTCCCGCTGCAGGAATTCGCGCTCGGTCTCTGCCGAGGGCGGCGGCCCGAACCACAATACTTCGGGTCGCGCATCAGTCATTCTTCGTCCTCGTCCGGACCGGTAGCACCCATGAGAGGCCCTTCGCGAGCGCGCCTCGTCGCGAACAAACGATGCAATCCTCGACTCTTCTCGCTTGCGTCGGCCGTACCGTGCCTCTGACTCCGTCGTAAAGCTGGAAGCGCGCCTGGCCCGGCATCGAGGTCACGGCGGCCATGAACATGGTGGCCGCCAGTGACGCCGCCGTCGCATTAATCGACATCACGGCCGGTTGCGGCTCGTGCGCCCCGACCAGGTAGGGATCCGACGCGCGGTGTTCCGGACTCATCATCTCGCGTCGAATCTGATTTCCGTCGAGCGCGGCCGTGCACGTCAGACACGGCAACTCGGGAGCCAGCATTTGCACGCGCCCGGTGATGTGGGTGACCGCGCCGTCCCGGACGGTAATGCTGGTCCCCATGTCGATTGTGGGCACCAGGTATTGGTAGGCGATGTGGCAGACCACTGCCCTGCTCGCATGGGAGTCCGTGCAGAGGAAGACGAAGTTGAGGCCGACAAGCTCCGCCGCGACGTTCGCATCGACCACGTCGGCTCTCAGTCCCCGCACTCGCGTGGTCGGCGAGCACAGGAGTATCTCCCTTTCCGCGACGGCGATCTTGGTCATGCCCACGTCTGCCGGGCCGGCTCCGGCCAAGCGATTGAGGTTGGTGGTTTCGACCACGTCCGGATCGATCAGCACGAAATCGCGAACGCCCAGCCGGGCAAGCTGTTGGACCAGCACCGACCCTGTGCCACCCAACCCGACCACACCCACCTTCAGCGACGAGATTGCACGCTGACCATCGGCACCGAAGGCGCGCACCTGTCGATCGTACCGGACCTCGCTGCCCTCGGTGGATCCGTTGGACGACAGCAGGACCAGTCGCTCGCCGACCTCCCAGACTGGCACCTCTTGGCTGGTGCCGATCCGCCGCGCCCGGCAGCCGGCCTGCCCCAACACGAGCGCCAAGTGTTCGCCTGCAGGAGAGCGGCGACGCAGGTAGTCGGCCAACGCGACCTCCCCCCCATCATCGACTGCGGAAAATCGCGGATGCCCCTGTTCGAACGGATGCGTATGCACCAGCACGACGCTTCGTCCCTGGGCGCGCGCGCGGTTGGCGACCTCGACGATGAATGCGGGTCGGAGCGTGGCTGACACCTCGTCGCGATGCTCGTAGGCCGAGGCAGCCACCGCCTCTACCTCGTCCACCAACCACGTACCGGTCTGCGGATCGTGCACCGAATAGGCCACCCCGCAGCTCTCGAGGGGCGCTGAGGCCAGCAGGTCGGTCGATGCCCTGCGATACGCCGGCGAGGAGAAACGCAGTCCGGTCATTTCAATCGCCTCAGGCGATCGGCGATGGTGTTCATCCAGCTTGAGAGCGTGTCGCGATTGGGATTCCATGCTTGGACATGCCAGGAGAACCAGAGCCCGGGGTCCGCGGTCTCCGGGATCACGTTGTTGTTGCCGGCGTTGCACGGCACGCGTCCACCCTCGAGAAGCAGATCGTTATCTGCCCAGAAGCAGTCGGGTGCGGCAAAGGGGTAGCCGGCCGGAACCAGAAACCGGATCGAGGTCGCTGCCTTGCTCCAGCCAGCCGGCAGAGATACCAAACCGATCGTCACCAGGATTGCGCCGCTCGGCAGCCCTTGCGTACGCACATCCGGCCAGCGCCGGCGCAGATCCTCGATCTGGACGTCCGCGGCAGCGCCCATCAACCGAAGTTCGCCTTCGGGGCTGACGAGAAGCGCAGCGGCCCCTTGTCCTTCTCCAACGAGACCAGCTCATCGTCTCCGATGATCCGATCGGGGTCGTTTCCGTGCCCTTCAAGAACCAGATCGTGCGTGGGATCCCAGTCGGCCACCCGCGCCTTGATTTGGAGCCCGGTCAAAGCCGCCCGGTCGGTCTCGTACTTCTTGCTGCCGACGAAAAAGAAGTAGGTCTCTTGGTGTCCGTTCTGCTTGTCACTCATCTGTTCGACCCTGTTGACGCCACCACGGCCCGAGCCGCGGAGGTCTTTCCTCTCGGCCGAACATGTGCGAACCTGTGCAAATCACACGATGCTGGTTCCCAGCCCGTGTGTCAACCCGTGTTATTCGCACAAAGGCGATGAATTCCTTCGAAAAGCGTTTGATCGACGCCGTTAGGCGCAAGAGAGAGGCTGAAGGGCTTAGCATCCGCGCTCTTTCGGCCCTAGTAGGCGTCAGCTTCTCCACGCTGGCGCGAATCGAGCGCGGCGAAGGACTTCCCGACAACAACTCCAAGATCAGGCTGCTCGAGTGGCTCGGACCTGAAGCCGAGGAGACTGGTCTCAGCTTCGACAACGTGGCGTTCGTCCATTTCCGCGCGGCTAAGAACGTTCGCTCGCCAACAGTGCATGCGCTTCTCCGGGCAGCCGAACTCATTCGGAAGCACACTGGCGTATCGGGAGAGGCGGCTTCGGCTCCAGCCCAAGCTGGCGAGGCGATAGCTGCGTCCAAAGAAGAGCTGGAAAAGACCGCAGAGCGATTCCGAGAGGAACTGGGATTGTCGGCGGACGAACCGCTCGATTCTTTACGCGTCGAAGTCGAGGGAACGCGGCTCTTTAAGTTGACGGAGACGGAGTTTTTCGGTCGAGCACTCGTTGACCGCCTATCGCTTGTCACTTGCGACGAATGGTCCGCGATGAGCGTTCCGCTCAACTATACCGATGACCTATGGGCTGTGCTCCTTAACGATTGCCACACCGTTGAGCGACAGCGGGTAACGGTGATGGAGGAATATTGGCACATTCTGCTCGGGCACAAATTGACCAAGATCGCGCGGGTGGCCGACGGTTACGGCCGCACCTACGACCAGGCCGAGGAGCACGATGCTTTCTACCTTGCTTCTGCCACGTTGCTTCCGCGGGCGGCCATCCTTGACGCAGTGTCCCGTCGGATGACTTCGGCAGACATCGGGCTGACGTTTGGCACCTCTAGCGAACTCGTCGACTACCGCATCAAGAGATTGGGACTTTGGCGCGAGCACATCGGCAAGAGGGTTGGACTGTCTTCTGACTAGACACCCGCGGAAGCGCGGGGCCGGGTCAGCGGATCAAGGCCCTGCCTGTTCTCCATACGCGGGACCTCGGCCGCCTCATGCTCAGCGCCGGCACTGCTGCACCGTTCGCTTGCAATCGACAAGCCGATAGGAATATTGCCGCGGCGCACCTGCATGCGCGGCACGGAGCGATGCAAAAGACCTGACGCTCCAACGAACGTCTGTCAGGAATCCTGATCGTCTCTCCAGAGCATTTCGGCAAAGAAGAATGCCTAGTCGTCCGTAGCCATGCGCTTACAGCCAAAACGCGCGGTATTGACGCCAAGAACTGCACATCGGCGATTAAATCCCGCGCCTAGCGGGCCATTTTCGACAAGTTCAGGAGGCGTGACGTGATAGATGGCTGTTGCAGTAGTTGCTTTGAATTATCGGCTCCTTTTTGTGGCTCTCCAGGTGCGTACCTACCAGCTCCTACGTAGTGGTTAGGACGGTCCTGACGGCCAACCCAAGGAATAAGGAATGTCATTCATTCCGTCGCAACCATCAGCGAAGCCGGGCGAGATTCGGCACGATGGTTCCTGGCTCCGTCGCCGCGCGCTGGGATATTCTTGCTCAACGCGGGGGGGCATCTGCCGGAGGACATCCGATGTCGTTGCGCGCCCGCGAGGAAGCAACGGACAATCCGAACGATGGGACTCGCGAGCCAGTCGCTGTTCTCACGCACACGGCCAACCTACTTCATCGAGAAGCTGATACTCGCCTCGGCTGGTGCTCGATGACGCGATTGCGCTTGCGAATGATGATCAATTCGAGGTTGTCCTTGGAACACTGGCGGACGCTCCGGAACGAAAGCATCCGTCATCGTGACCTGCCGCACCAGCGATCATCGCAACCCCGGCGGCCGAACTTAGCCTCATCGATCTGACTGCGGAGTGTTGATGGCGGCGAAGAGCGACGCGGACATCGCGCAGGAATTTGCGCAGAACGTGCTGAGCGTAACCCCTGTGATCATACTTGGGAGCGGCGCCTCGGCAGCACACGGTGTGCCGGGTATGGGTGTTTTAGCAGCGCATTTGTCCGCGGCTCCGCTTCCTGGCAAATGGACAGCTGAAGAGAATTCCGAATGGGCCTCGTTCCTCGGTCACATTAAAGTTGGCGCGGATCTTGAAAATGCGCTGCAGGCGGTCCGCCCGACCGAACGTCAGACCATGTTCATTGCGGGCCTGACGCGGGACTTTCTGCTGCCCCACGATCTGGCCGCCCTCGCATCGGTGTTGGCCGATCGCAACGCCTTGCCGCTCACCCGGCTCTATCGGCATCTGTTCGACAGCACGCATATCACCATTCACGTCGTGACGCCCAACTATGACCGGTTGGCGGAATATGCAGCCGACGCGGCTGACGTCAGCACGTTCACCGGTTTCAACCATGGCTACCTGCAGACGCGGGCACGAGACGCAAACACCCGCGTTACGGTAAACGGGCGACAATCGCGCACCGTGGCCGTCTGGAAGGTCCATGGCTCGCTCGACTGGTTCCAAGACGCCGCCAACCAGATCGTCGGCGTGAGAAGTGCTGTGACGATCCCAGCCAACCACGGGCCTCTCATGATCACGCCCGGCATCGACAAATATCGTCTCACACATGGCGAGCCATTCCGTACGATCCTGAGCTGCAGCGACAAGGCGTTAGATAGTGCCCGCTCCTATTTTTGCGTCGGCTACGGCTTCAATGACGAGCATGTTCAAACCAAGCTGATCGAGCGCTGCGACCGAGATTCCGTCCCGTTGGTCGTCATCACAAAGGAGTTGACGGCGAGTGCAAAGATCTTTCTGACCGGCGGCCGATGCCGGCGCTATCTCGCCATAGAAGATGGCCCCGCTGGCGCACGCGCGTATGTGCACCACGCGCCGACCGGGTTCGATCTCGACAAGCCGCTTTGGCGTCTCGACCATTTTCTCGATCACATCATAGGAACACGCACATGAGCATCCTGGACTTTACCGATCAAGAGGCGCTCGGTCGCGTTCAATCGGTTGACACCGCTACCGTGATTGTTCGTGTCGATGACATCGAGGCGTTGCGGGCACTCCAAGTCAATCGGCTGGTGGCCCTGCAGAGCAGTTTGGCTGGCCACAAGCTGATCGGTGTCATCCACAAGATCACGCGCACTGCGCTCGAGGAAGCGAAGGTGGCCGACTTGGAACGAGCCGAGGAGGCTCTCCCCGAGGTGAACCTGGTCCGCATCGCCTTGATTGGTACGCTGCTCGACCGGAATGGGCTCCGCGCCAACGTATTCCGGCGCACGCTCGAAACCGTTCCGGAAATCGACGCATGCTGCTTTGCACTTGAGGGCGAACGGCTGACCCGCTTCATGGGCGTGATCTCTGAAGTGGCCACCGGAGCCCAGCGTCTGTCGCTTGGTTCCTACACTCTTGATCTCAACGCCGAGGCCTATGTCAACGGCAACAAGCTGTTTCAGCGCCACGCTCTGGTCGTCGGCAGCACCGGCTCTGGCAAATCCTGCACGACCGCCCGCCTCCTTGAGCAAGTGGCCGAGCTGAAGAGCGCCAATGCGATCGTATTCGACATGCACGGCGAATATGCGTCCATGGAAGGCGACGGTTTTGTCCATCTTCGCGTGGCGGGCCCTGGCGATGTCGACGCGGGCAAAGGCTTATCTGAGGGCGTGCTTCATCTTCCGTACTGGCTCATGAGCTACGAAGCACTTGTCTCGATGTTCGTCGACCGAGCCGAAGAGATCGCACCCAATCAAGCCATGCTCATGTCCCGCGCCATCGTCGATGCGAAGACCAGCTTTTTGACCGCCGAAGGCCATAAGGACGTGCTCGCCAACTTCACGATCGACAGCCCGGTCCCTTTCACGCTGGCAAATGTACTTGCAGAGCTCAACCGCCTCAACACAGAGATGGTCCCAGGCGCAAGGTCCGAGAAGCAAGGCGACTTTCACGGCAAGCGCAGCCGTCTGATCCAACGCCTCGAAAGCAAGCGCACCGACCGTCGGCTAGGGTTTCTTTTCCCGGCCACAGGTGTCGCGGATAGCTATGCGTGGCTCGAGCAGATGGTGACACTGCTGCTGGGCAGCCGCGCAGCCAAAGGCGGACATGGCGGCGTAAAGGTGGTCGACTTTTCGGAAGTGCCCTCGGACATTCTGCCGCTCATTGTCGGAATGGTCGCGCGCATGGCCTTTCATGTGCAGCAGTGGAGCGTACAAGGTGCCCGCCATCCCGTGGCGCTATTCTGCGACGAGGCTCATCTCTACATTCCCCAGGATGCCAGCTCCGGTGCTGCTGAGAATGCGATCGCGATATTTGAGCGCATCGCCAAAGAGGGTCGAAAGTACGGCGTCGGCCTGGTTGTGATCAGCCAGCGGCCGGCAGAGGTGAACCGTACGGTCGTCAGTCAGTGCAACAATTTGATTGCCATGCGACTAACCAATGGCGACGATCAAACGGTGGTCCGCCGCCTGCTGCCCGACAGCCTGGGGGGATTCGGCGATCTGCTGCCGGTTCTCGACACCGGCGAAGCCCTGGTGGTGGGCGATGCGATTTTGTTGCCCACACGCATCCGGATCGCCAAGCCGATCAACGAGCCGCTCAGCGGCACGATCGAATTCTGGGACCGTTGGGCGGATCCGGGTACTGCGGCCGCACTCGACAAAGCGGTCGAGAGCTGGCGCCGCCAGACGCTGATCAAATAGCACGAGCAACCGACTGATTTGCAAAAACCAATTATCAAGCCAATGCTCTCAGGGACCTGCCCTCCACGCGCGCCTATCTGACTTGCTTACCTGCACAACGACGGCAGGACTCATCGGTCTCTCAGGCAACCGGACCCATGGCAGAAGCTGGCGGAGTGACCTCCGCAGTAAGGTAATCGAAAGCCATGCACGAGCTATGGCTCGTTTATTCCTCGATCTCGAGCTGCGGACGAGAAGATCAGCCTGACTGATCGATGGTCGACATTCAAGGCGCTGAAGGGGGGGCTTTTCTTCAGATTATTGACGAGGACCTGAGAAAAGTCCTGGGTGAAGGTACCGAGTCCCTGAAGCATCGACCGCATCGTCGGGACAGAAGCAACGGCAACGCCGAAGTCCTCACGGCATTCTCAAGTATCGTCCAGCGCGCTCGGGCCGAGCATCCTCGCGGAATCCTTATGTCGTCCCAGAACTGGTAGGAGAACTCCGTTCGCGCTTGACGTATTCTTCAAGCCAAAGTCGATGCTCGGCTCGCGGCATGAGCCAAAAACTATGGGTGGCCTGCCGTGGGGATCGGTCATCGACGCCATGACATGGGTAGCCCGCGAGAGCCGTCAAATTCGACAATCTGTTCGCAGTCGCGAATTGGACGGTGGTCCGCTATGGATTTTCCGCACCTCAACTGGTGGGTCTGAGCTGCCGGATCACGGAGGAGACCTGATGATTCAGCTCTTCGAGCATCCTTCGCGTGGCTCCGCTCCGCGGATCGTTTTTGTTGGCAGGAATCGGCGCGGCAATTGGGTTGTCCGCGAACAAAGGGGGAGCTTTGGCGGCCTCTTTATCAACCGCGCCCAAGCTTTGAAATACGCTCTCTTCGAGAACGGCCGCCATGCGGAGAGCATCATCGAGGTGACGCGTGAAATCGAACTCGATATTCGCACCACCCCATGAATTGACATCGGCGCGTCGGCGAGGATCGCCTCACGAACCAGGACGGATCACCGAAATTTCGGCGCGCCGCCAAGTTCGAAAATCAATCGCTCTCATGTTCCGCAAGCTGGGCCCGCAGCCAGCCCAGCATTTTCCCACGGCAGATGAAGATGGATCCTGCCGGGCGAGGCCGAATTGTACGGAACGGGCGATAATCGTGGCTTGCGCATTTCGACCATCTCGTTAGAGTTCTTGCTGAGGTTGTGCGACCTAGATATTGCAAGGTCTTTCGACCTCAACGGGTGTCAAACGAAGCAGGGGAGCTCGTTGATGCGACCGTGGGGTTTTTCAGTCGACTGTTTATGCGTGGGGACGCATTATGTGGGGCACATTTCGCCGCGTTGTGAGCGTTTGTCTTTCTACTCTCTTGGCCGGCTGTGCAAGCCTTTATGCGGTCCACGATCCTTCCACCGGTGTCCTGACGACCGGACAGGTGCAGGGCTTCCTGAAATCGCTTCGCTGCGAACTGATCACGTTCTATGAACTGGAGCGCAGCAGAAAGGCCGCCTTCCTCAAGGCGCGCAAGGCAGGACTACTCGAGGCGTATGCAAACTACGCGTACTTCGACGTATCTCCGTCCCTGTTCGGCGCCATTACCCTCGAACTCAAGATTACAGACGGCGCGTCGATCGGATCGGGCACGGTTTTCGATTATCGACTCCCGCCGGACTTCTCCAAGAACACCATCGCCCATCTCGGTCCAACGGCAAGCGCCCAGGGCGTCTATGACCTCATCTGGAGCTTCCTGCTCAAGCAGAACGCTAAACTGACCACCAGCGCGAGCCTGCCAGCAGAGGCGG
The DNA here is from genome assembly GCF_042258955.1 of Bradyrhizobium sp. ma5. Classification (NCBI taxonomy): domain Bacteria; kingdom Pseudomonadati; phylum Pseudomonadota; class Alphaproteobacteria; order Hyphomicrobiales; family Nitrobacteraceae; genus Bradyrhizobium; species Bradyrhizobium sp. ma5. The sequence continues at coordinate 1,990,342 of NZ_CP170156.1, read as the reverse complement.
ATCCCATGGTCAAGGAGCAGATCTGCTTCAACGGACCGGGTCTCGGCGATCTCGCGGCCCTTGAGGCGCTCGCCGAAGACGCCGCTCCCCAAAGAGCCCTCTTTACCCGAATAAAGGTCGATTTCGGCAAGCCACTGGCTGCGTGGTTGAGAGACAAGGCCACCATTATCAGCGCCGGCCAGCTCCTGCCTGCGGCAGATTTCGAAAACGCCGAGGCAGCGCAGATGTATTACCAATTTGCAGTGCAGGTTGTTGCGGGCCTCGACGCCAAATATTCACTGACATCGGTGCATTGGAATGCGCTTGCGGGCAACGCTTCGGCGTCTCTGCAGCAAAACAGCTATGTATCGCTCTACATCAATGGTCCCGGGGCTGCGTACGTCAATGGCGCGAAGTCCGGATCTGCCGGCTTCCTGCCGAAGGGCCCGGAACTGGGTAGCGCCGAGAACCCGATGCATGTCGTCACCCAAGGCGGCAAGCCGGTCGTCGGGGGCGCCCAGGAAGAGGGTCCCCAGACGGTCGTCCGTCCCCCGCGGCGACGCGAACAGCGCTATTTGCTGGCGCCTGTCCCGATCTTCCCGCCAAGCGCAACGCCATAGAAGAGTAAGGCCAACCGCCAAGGAAATTGCCATAGTCGCGAGCCCAGCCAACCAATCAGGGAATTTCGTATGGCCCGCGCCCACACCCATCATCACGGCCTATTCGTTTTCGCGGTTCTGGCCTGCTTCGCAGGCGCTCTTGGAGCGCAGGAAACGGGCTCCAGCGCCAGCGCGGCGCTAGCGCTCGACGAGGCACCATCAAAGCCGCTTGAGCTGCGCTCTGGCCGAAGCCTCTTTGTGTCGCTCGCCCGCTCTGGCGGTACCGGATTCTTCTGGGACGCCACAACCAAGAGACCTGACATTGCAACCGTCGCCTATGTCACGTCAAAGCGGTCGGCTCCCGCCCCTCGCACTGTCGGTGCACCCGAGCGGGACATCTTCGAGATGCAAGCTCACGCCCCCGGCGAGACCTCCATCCTGTTTGCGCTCAAGCGCGCAAATGGCGAACCGATCAACAGGATTGACGTACCCGTTCATGTTCTAGGCAACTAGGAAGGAAACATCCGATGACGAGGCAAGGCGCGGCCGCCGTGGCAATCTTACTGTTCGCAAACGTAGCTGTCCTCGCGCAGAGCGCCCAGCCTGCGCCGCCGTTTACCGAGCAGGCGCCGACCTACACGACGGGGGACACCGGCGTTTCCGATCGCGACCTCCAGAAGATTGCCGCGACCGCCGTGCCGCCGACGCTTGCCTTGCAGGCGCAGGCTCAATTTAAGCTCTCTGTGTCGGTAGCCAACAATCCGGCAGCTCAAACGCTCGGCGCCAAGCCGGCGGCGACTTTGCTCGAGGGCTGCGATCCGCAGGCGGCCGCCTTCAACTGGTTCGACAAAGGCGCCGTGTCTCCCGTAAAGGATCAGAAGAACTGCGGCGACTGCTTTGTTTTCGCCGCGACCGCGGCCTTCGAGGCGAGCTGGTATCTGCAGAACCATGAGCGGATTTCCGTGTCCGAACAGCAGTTGCTCGACTGTGCGGGAGCAGGCAATTGCAGTGGCGGCTGGCATGGCGACGTCTTCAATTTTCTCAAATCCAAGGGTGTAACCGACGACACCAAGGTGCCGTATACGGGAGCATCCAGCGGCGGTTGCAAGGTCAACGATCATCCTTATACCGCCGTAAACTGGAGCTATGTCGATCAGAGCGGAGCAACTGCAAGTCTAAAGAACGTCAAGCAGGCCCTGTGCGCGCACGGCCCTGTCGTATCAGCCGTTTACGCCACCCGCTCGTTTCAGCGCTATGTGAGCGGCGTCTTCAACGAGTTTGCCGAGGGTGACGGGACCAGTTCCGTCAATCACGACGTCCTGATCGTTGGCTGGGATGACCAGAAGAATGCTTGGCGCATCAAGAACAGCTGGGGCGACAAGACCTGGGGCGAGAATGGCTATATGTGGATCCGCTACCGCAGCAATTACATTGGTTTCGGCGCTGCCTGGGTCGACGCGCTCAAACGGCCGGGCGTACAAGATTCGGCCAAGGCTCAGGCGTCCGCAAAGCAGATCAATATCGATTCGGCCAAGAGCGTTGCTGATGCGCTCAAGGGAACCGACCTCAAATTCAAGTCTCTGCCAGCGTCGCAGATATTGAACTCACTGGGCATCCGATTCTAGCGCATTTTCCGATCACGTTGTGTCGTAACCAGCCGCGACGAGATAATTTTGATATTCCTTGGGTGAGAAGCGTTTGAGAGCGTCGGCAATTGCTTGCCAGAGATCGGGCATGGTACGCGCTGCCGCGGCCCGCAACAGCGGCTTCAATTTAGAGAAGGCCATTTCGATCGGGTTGAAGTCTGGACTGTAGGGCGGGGAATAGAGCAGGCTTGCTCCGCCCCCCTGGATGGCCTCTCGAACGCCATGGACCTTGTGAGCGGGCAAGTTGCCCATGATAACGGTATCACCCGGCCGCAGCGATGGGGCGAGCAATTGTTCGACGGAGGCGAGGAAAGCGTCGCCATCCATTGGACCGGGTGAATGTCGTCGTCTTCCAATGTCCGTGTGGGACAGCTGCACGACATCGCACGCCGCATGGCGAGCGCCCCGTAAAGCCGCGCCATTTTCGTGTTGGCGCTGGTTTCGTCGATGAAGACGAGACGCTCAGGGTCAAGATCGATTTGCCCTTCGAGCCACTCCTCACGCGCGGCATTTATATCGCCGCGCCGTTGCTCGGTGGCGTGCGCTGTCTTTCTTTATCTGTGATCTTTCTGCGCTGGAAAGAACGCCGGAGCGACGCGATGCCAGCCCGATATTCCACGAGGTTTCAACAGTTCGCGCAACTCGGCGAGCGTAATAACCGGCTTCGCAGTCACCGCCTCCAGAATCAATTGCGAATGTGCTTCGATGCGCTGCGATTTGCGGTTACCGCCCTGGCGTCTAGGAACGATGTCGCCAACTTCCTTGAGGCGGCCGCGCCAGCGGATCGCGCTATGCCGAGCCATGAAGCGTCATCGGCAGCTTGCGGCCACAAGATGACGGCGATCACCATTGGAAGCTGAAGAAGGGGAGACCCAACTATGCTCCCCGTACCGGAGCGGACAGCAATTTGAGTATCCTCATGAGGTGCTCTTGTTGCGGCTCAACAGTGTCGAACACTGAGAGTAAATTGAAGTGCGGCGCATCACCAACGAGCTACATGCGACAAATGAAAAACTTGGTACGATACGTACGTTCCCGCGTGACTCTTTCTCGGGGTGAATAGGAGTGAATTACTAATCTCCTCACGACCCCAGCACATCGTCCGGGATTTTCGAGAGACATCTGTTTCAGGTAAAGGCGAATACTCAGTTATTCGATGTACGGTCCTCACTTACCTGGCACTGACGACGCCGGGGGCTCTAGGCGTATCCGCGCAGCGCGCCTCTTTGCGGTCCTGGGGCAACGTTTCGCTCACTACTTTAGGGTTGATCTGGCAACAATTTCGCGCAATTGTATTTTCTGATTTCCTACGGCACTATTCAAACAAAGTGACTTGACCAATGAGATTGCTAATCATTCTCTTGATCCTGAATGCAATTCCGGGTGTTGCTTCAGCGCAAACGCCTACACTGAACTCGATCGTGAAAGAAGTTGTCGACGATTTTCGGCAGCATCGATCGCATGGTGGGTACGATCTGCACAAGGCATTCACGCGTGATTTAAAGTACGGAAATGATTGCTGCATCAAGGCTACGGATCCGCCTGCGACGATGTGTGTCGCGGGCGTCGCGGAAATCGTTGTCGAAACGCTAAACCGCTACGCGGCGAGTGCAAACGATCAAAGCCCGTTTCAAAAGCTGCCCCTAACCAGCTGGACAAGAGGCAATCTGACTTCAATACGGGCGAACATTTTTATGTACGATGGCACTGGTTCGAGAGGGACGGGACATGCGTTCGAAAAGCTTGGCCTCGGGAAGGAGAAGAGCTTTTCGGAATTGAAGCCATACGACTTTGTCAACTTAAACAGAACGTCGGGCAGCGGGCACGCCGTGGTATTTATAAGCTTCCTCGATGCGAACTCGAACGAAACCTCGAACTACTCGGCCAACGTGATTGGCTTTCACTACTTTTCGGCGCAAGGTAAGGGCAAGCCTGATGCAGGGTTCGCCGATCGGTTCGCCTATTTCGATGGAAAATGTCCAGACCAACCCGTTGCGGGACGGCCTCGCGACTGCGGCGTAATCCGTAGTAGCAACAGGGCCCTGCTGGATGGTGGAGAGTTGTGGTCACCAACTGCCTGGACCACAACGCAGGCGATATCTCGAATCACGACTCGTGTTCGGGGCGTTTTGGAATCGCGGTTTGCCGGGCAACCCAGAGGCTTTATCGATACCAAACTAAATGTGGAGCTCGAAAAGGAGCTGACGCCGAACCTCGAGCAGTTCAACGGTGAGACAACAGATTAGGGGTGATTAGCATGGTTTGTGCGCGTGAGCCGTTTTCTCTTAGGGCGCTTGCGACGGCTGCCGTGCTTACTTTGCTTGCTTGTTGCGTTGCGAGCGCCGCAACGCCAGCGCGTCCTCGCTTTGCGTTGCTGATTGGAAACGATACTTACAGTCCGTCTCAACCAGCGTCCAGCTTACCGGCCAATGCCGATCCATCCCTGCCAGATCTGCATAACGCGTGTAGCGACGTAATGGCGGTCGGCGCGCAGCTTGAGCGTGTTGGCTGGAAGGATGAGGATATAACGGTCAAGTGCAATCTTACGAAGCCGCAGTTGGCCACGGAAATCGAGTCGTTCCTCGATAGGCTTCAGCAATCGGATGAGGCAACGGCGATATTCTACTTCTCGGGGCATGGCATCGAGGTCGCTAAGAAGAGCTACATATTTGGAACTGACGCCCGTCCGGACGTTGGTCACGCGGTGGATACGTATCTTCGATTTGCCAACGCCACGCTTTTTGGAAATGATGCAATCGATGTGAACTGGTATCTGCTAGGAAGAATCGGAGAAACCTATAACAACGCCGTCCTGATTGTTCTCGATGCGTGTCGAGAAAATCCGCTACTAGATGAGCTCAATCGAAGACTTGTGCAACGAACCCGATCAGTGAACGTGCAGGCACGTCCAGATTGGCTTGTTACTGCGCTCAGACCGCCTGATAATCCTCCAGATGGAATTGTGACCGCCTTCTCAACATCCAATGGTGATTTGGCCGCTGATGGATTTGGCTCGGTCAGTCCCTACGCGGACGCGCTGACCCATAAAATTCGTCCGAGCATTACCATCGACCAAATTCTTAATGAGACAATGGCGCAAGTCCATGATCGAACTCGATATACTGCGCGCGAGCAGCGTCCTGATCGTCGAGGATTCTTTCGTCCGCCACCGCGGTGTTTTGCAGGATGCATCGACCAGGCGTCGCAACCTGATCCCAGTCCTAGCCCAGCCAATAAAGATGGTTTGTTAAATTTAAAGGGGGCTGCCGCTCCGACCAGGGTGACTTTGCGGACCGGCGACATCGCTCCTGATCAACCAGCCGCACCGAGCTCGGTCGTACAGCTTCGGTTTGCTCAGTCAAACCCTTCTATTGAATTGCCTGACATGCGGAAGTCTCAAGTTTTGCTGGACCAATCGCCTTTGAGTTTAGGCAAGATTATAAAGGATCCGGCAACCGTGACGCAGCTCGCCGTAGACGTTTTCTGGTGCAGTGGTGATTCTTTGGCCCAGGCGCGCTGGGTGAGGGCAACCGAGGTAGCGTCTTCAATCGCAACCGCCGCCAAAAGCAATCCGCTGATCGAAAATGCAATGGTGAGCAGGGTTGCCGTAAAGCCGATCCCTTTGGGCTCGAACAGCAAACGATCGTTTGATACGGACTCGATTGTCCTGGAATATTCGTCCTCGTTGCCGAGTAACAAAAAGTGGGCGGAAGTGCTTCAGTCCAGTTCGATCGTGCCTATTCGTATTCAAGATGCTGATGCACTGAACCCAAAATATCCTAATTATCTATCGGTCTATATCTGTCAGAACCTTGTTCAGGAGAAGTCCACCAACAGAGTTTTCATGCAGGTGGCGGACGGCTCGCAGGTGAAGCTTGCGCAGACCATCAATGCTGGCCTCGCATCAACCGGCGATTTTGTCGTTGCGGAAAGCATAGAGGTACAGCCTGTTGCATCTCACCCAGACACGGAAATCCGTTATTTCTTTGAAGACGACAAACCTGCGGCTGAAAAGATCCTGGGCGTAGTTGCGGCTAATGCAAAGCTCCCGGCTCATCTCGTGTACCTGCCTAGCTATAAGCCGAAGACGAGCCAAGGTTCGTTTGAGGTCTGGCTCGGCAGTCGCTTGATCTTCGCACATGACGACACCACAGCGAATAATCTTGATACCGCGAGCGAAATTGTTAGTGCCTCCGATGTTAGTGCGCGCGACGGTCAAGGCAATACCGTGGGACGATTGAGTAACATTGTATTGTCCTTAACGGGCCAAAGCGCGAAGTCGGATTCGGCTCAAAGCAGTTTCTATTCGTTGAAATACAGCTTCTATAATGGTTCAGGAACTCAGCGAGGCGACCAGACCGTTACATTGACATTCAAAGGAGAAAATGACGCGATAGTTGCAATCGATAAATTTCCGCTCGACCGTCACCGATGTATATATGGCGGACCAGAAGTTCGGTTTCAGAACGGCGTGGTCCCTGTCGCAAAGGAAGCAATTCATAACATCGATATCACGATTACACCTGTTTCGGGCGTGCAAACACCCTGCTAATCTTGGGGAGCATTACTGACCTTTGCGATGCTCGCCATGCGGAGAATTGCCCCGCGCGGAGACGTGCTTGAGTATCTTGGGGCCGAAGACTGCGCGGCTTCGAAAAAGCTCATTAGCTCTCCGTATTGATTAGGAAACGATGCCGCTGCATTGCCGTTCGGATTTGAAATGTGCGCGCCCTAGGTTAAGTGCCGAGGCCGACCTGCTGGCTCCAGAATTTGATCCGCTGCTGCAGCGCCGCTGGCCCGACCGGAGCCCGTACCGGGCGCCTGGATACGGGGCAGCTGTGCATTCTTGAGTCGCCGCTGTATCCATCTCGCAGTCGCAAGCAGCTGGTGGTTGTTCGAAGCCACAGCATCTTCGGAAGATCGGTTCGCCACTTCAACTACTGATACTGCAGCTGAATGCCGTTACTTGAATCGTTTTGCGATTATGCCCCGCCCCTCGCCAGCAACGGTTAACACTTTCGAATATCCTTTGCTGGGCCATCGGCTCGCCATAGACGTTACCGGAAGTGGAGCTCCAGCCAAGCAGCAGAGATCCCGCCGGGGTCTGCGTCGACGACCATCCGTTTTGCCAGAACTGTTCCTTCAAGCATTCAGGCAAATGCAACCTGCGGCCTTGAAAACGGGGATGCTCTCAATTGAGTGTCACAGCCCCGACAGAATGTCGTAAAAATTGACCGCTGAAAGGACCAGCCAGACATTGGCCCCAGAGAAGGCCAGGCACACATCCCGCGCCATACGCATTGGTTAAACTGCGAATAAAGCAACGATTAGATGAGGTCTTTAAAGACGGCACCTTGAAGCCTCGATCTGGAATACCTTCATTTCGCACCCAAGCCCGGTGTTGAGCCTCAAAGCGCTAGTCGGCGTAGCCAGCCGTTCTTGATCTGCATCAGACCATCGAGGTGGAATTCGTCCGTGGCTTTAAAATGCCATCCCGCATTCACAGCGAGATGATCCCGTTCTACCCGCGCCACCTACCAGTTCTAGCCATTGATCGAGATGACCGAAACGTGTCACGTCGAGCGATGAACGCCGGCCGGTCGAGGCACAGGGAATTGGCATGCAGGATCATTCACAACCTCTCCTCGCCAATGGCATTGATCAACCCGTTGATTTCTCTCGAGCTGATGCTTTGCGTGCTGAGGTCTGCTCCAGCAGCGAACTCTCCTTCCTCATGGAGGCGCATGACGGCCTGTCCGCCGCGATCGCCGAGCGTGCCGGTTTCAAGGGTCTGTGGGCATCGGGTCTATCCATTGCCTGTTCTTTGGGCTACCGCGATGCGAATGAAGCATCATGGAGCCAGCTTGTCGACGCCGTTGAGCGGATCGTGGATTCAAGCCAGCTTCCTGTCCTGGTCGACGGAGACGGCGGCTTCGGCAATTTCAACAATGCTCGCCTCCTGGCTCGCAAACTCCGTGACCGCGGCGCTGCCGGGGTTGCATTGGAAGACAGCTGTTATCCGAGGATAAATTCGTTCATTGGCAACCGTCATCCGCTCGCCGACGTCGATGAGTTCTGCGGCCGACTGCGCGCCGTCCAGGACACGGTCGCTGGGGATCTCGTCCTCGTGGCCCGGATCGAAGCATTAATCGCCGGCCACGGAATGCACGAGGCAATCGCACGTGCTCACGCATACCGGGAGGCCGGGGCCGATGCGATCCTTATTCACTCACGAAGCAGCTCCGCGGACGAAGTCCTTTCGTTCACGCGCGCCTGGCAGAACAGGCTGCCGGTCGTGATCGTGCCGACGAAGTATTATCGGACACCGACGTGCGAGTATCGCCATGCCCGCATCTCGACGGTCATTTGGGCCAACCATTCCATGCGAGCTGCGGCAGCCGCAATGCGCCACGTCTGCGGCCGTATCTTCGCCGAAGAGAACGTTGCGATTATCGAGCCGGATGTCACAGCCCTCGACGAGCTTTTTGAGATGTTCGACTACGATGAGCTCGCCGAGGCGGAAACGCGCTACGTTCATCCTGACAAGCTGCGGCAATAAATAACGGCTGCGTTTTCCGCTCTAACCGTCTCGAGATGTGTGTCGAATTGCTGCGCTTTGGAACGAACGACAGATCCTCGACGGCAGGTGCGATCAAATGGCTATCAACGGTCCCAGGAAAGCAGTCATTCTCGCTGCCGGCCTCGGCTCTCGCCTGCGACCGCTAACGGATCTGCGACCGAAACCTTTGGTCGAAGTCAACGGTACGGCTATCCTCCATAATGCTTTGCGAAACCTAGACGCGGTCGGTGTGGAGGAGGTGACGGTCGTCGTCGGCTACCGCAAGGACGCTATTGAATACGCGTGTGGTCACCGCTTCGGCGGATTGGAGATCAAGTATCTCTACTCGCCTTCTTTTGGCAGTACCGGAAGTGCCTATTCGCTGTGGCTTGCGCGCGACATACTGCTATCTGGCGACTGCTATGTTCTCGAGGGAGACGTCTTTTTCGAGCAGGATGTTTTGCGCTATTTGATGAGGGGCGACGCTCCTGATGCAGCCGCCGTAGCTCCCTTCGATGAAATGATGGAGGGATCGGCCGTTGTGCTGTCGGAAAGTGGATTGATTTCCGAATTCCGGATGAAACAGACTGCCGGAAACCTCGCCGCCGACGGTCCCCCTCTCTACAAGACGATGAATTTGCTGCGGTTTGCGGCGTCGACTCTCACAAGCACGATCGTTCCCGCGCTCGACGAGATCATCGGCTCCGGCGCCACGCGGGCCTATACCGAAGAACTCCTCGGTTATTTGATTGAACGACGCGGACTGCAGCTTGCGGCAGCGCGGTGCGACGGCCTGAGGTGGTATGAGATCGACACTCCCGCCGATTGGCGGATCGCCGAGAGCATCTTTGCGGATCGACCAGCACTGCCGCCAAGATCGACGTAACAAAACAGCTCAGAGGATTCCTCGTTGCGATGTTTCTCGGCTGGAGCAAAGGGATCGCCAGTCCGCGCCGCAATGCCGATTTCGATCGAGCAACAACGCTGCAAGGGTTCACTGCTAGCGACGCCTCTTCCGCCCCCCCAAATGGGAGGCACCGATTTCCAGCTCAACGCCCTCTATTCTTCGACCCAACCAAGGCAGACGCGGTCTGAACTGAATGCGCGACGAAAGGAAACGATGTTGGGCAAGGCTAAAGTCTCATCAGAAACAGTTCCAAAGCACGGTTTGCGACAATGAACACCAGCTGCCATCCGGAAAGCAAAGATCTCGCACCATAGATCCGAGACAAGCCGCGAGTGGCCATCTGCGGGGGCTGAGTGTAGTTCCATGACAGGAGCAAGGAGATGATCGGATATTTGGGCGATTATGCAAATGCCATCACGGCTTGCGCCCATCTGTTTGCTGTCATTGGCGTCTGCCTGGCCCTCAACGGAAGACTGGAGCTCGGCACCGCGGCGATGCTCTGGACCTGGTTTTTAGATCATTGGGACGGGCATGTGGCTCGAAAAACCCACCATGTTCGTCGCCCAGGAATGGCGGCGTTCGGAAAGAGCTTCGATGGCCTTGCCGATTTTATCCATGGCGTCTGGTTTCCCGCCATTATCATCCTGCTTGTTGGCAACGGTTCGGCGCTCTCGTTTGTTGCAAGCCTGGCGCTGGTCATGTCGGGGGCGATCAGGTTGAGCTATTTCGAGAACGTCGGGTTGACGACTGAGGCGAAATTCATCGGGATTCCGGTTTCATATGATACGCCATTGGTAGCCCTGATGTTGCTGGTTCGACCGCTCATGGCAGAGGAAACCTTCCGGACAGTATTGTCGCTTGCTTTCACAGCGCTTGCCCTTCTCCACGTCTCCGATTTTGTGCAGGTTCCGGCGATCCGGGGCCGAGCGATTCCAATTGCAACGATTGCAGCGATTGCGCTCTCGCTGGCGTTGGTGGCGATCAGCCTGATGTAGCCGGAAGCCAGCTATGGAAAAAATAGAATCCCGGCACCGACGCTTGGCGGCCGCACGCGCCGGGAAGAAGCGCAGCCATACCCCGGTCGGAGCAAGGATCACCAAATCCCGACTGCTGGAGGCAACTCCCAGGCGTGCCGCCTATGATGCCGCCACGGCCGACAGAGCAGCGACAAGGCGATCAAGTTCCGCCTCGGTTGTGTAGATAGCCGGACAAACGCGGATACATTCGCCGGCGGCGACGCCGCTCCGACGCACCGTGAGTACTTTGAATTCGTCCCTGAGCCGCGCCACTATGGCAGAAGTGTCCGTCTGACTAATCTTCCCCCTGATCCGGAACGAGGTGATGCCGGCGTGCATCAGCGGATCATTTGGTGTCAGAATCTGGATGGCTCGGATGTCGGCGATGCGCTCGACCCAGTAGTTGCGCAGATAGCTCAACCTGGCATGCTTGGCCGTCACTCCAATTGCCTCATGCAGCTCGAGCGCCTCGGGGACGGTGAGCGCGGCGGCGAAGTTGAGCGTACCGGTGTGAATGCGCGAACGGATATCGTCCAAGGGCCAATCTTTATCACCCATATGGACGTCGATGTCGGCAAGACGAGCCCTGCGGATGTAGATGAAGCCGAGACCAGGCGGTGCGCCGATCCATTTGTGCAGGTTGAAGCCAGCGAAATCGACGTCAAGACCGGCCATGTCCAGCGGGAGCTGACCCCAGCTATGCGCTGCGTCGAGAATGACGTCGACGCCCCGGCTGCGGGCCATAGGCTGCGATTTCACGCACCGGCAGAACCAATCCGGTCCGGTGCGACAGATGGGTAAGCAGCAGAAGCCTCGCCGCGGCCGTCTCGTCCAGTACCTTGCGGTAGGCGTCCAGCACCGAGGCGCGAGTAGCGGGCTCAGGGATGGCGAAGCTTTTGACCGTGACGCCGCGGCGCGTTTCGAGCATTGCCATCGCATACTGCATGGAGTCGTAATCCAGATCGGCATAAAGCACGACATCGCCGCGTTTGAGCCTGTTATACCCTGCTATCAAGGTCTGCAGGGCCTCCGTGGCACCACGCGTGAGGGCGATTTCCTCGGCCGCAACCCCAAGGGCGACAGCGAGACGGTCACGAATCGCTGCGATATCGGCATCGAACGAGCTGCGCACATATATCGTGTTCTGCCGGTTCACGTGCTGAATGTTCCGCAGATAGGTCTCCAGCACGGGCAGGGCCATGATGCCCCAGTAGCCGTTCTCGAGATTTGGCAATGGAGCGGTCGACGTCATAGAGCTCGCGCACCGCAGACCAAAAGCCAGAATCGCTGGCCCCCTTCTGGTTCGGCGCGAACAGCATCGTGCTCAACCGGAAAGACTGGATCACGCTCGGCCATCGCTCATGCAGTTCCGTCACCCATGCTCTGACAGATCCGCCGCACGGCATCGGCAGTTGTCTGTCCCCAAATCCGGCACTCGGGCTACTATGGGACACGCATCGTCCACCGCTTCAGTCCTCTCGTTCTATCAAGGCGCTTGCAATGTCCAACGTGCGCTGCTGGCTTCCGCCGGTCACGAACGGGGTGGCGCATACCTGTCGGTCACCCCGGTGCATCGCGACACACTCCAGCTCTCAAGCCCTGCAACGAGAGGACGTCGATATTGCGGGTAAAATGACCAGCCGGAAACTGCTCCATTTGGCGGGGTGAAACGGCGCAAAAATCAGCCTGTCGCGCTGCGTGGAACTAGACTGCTGGCCACAAGGGCAATCCAATTGGACGGCGCGCGGGGTCGCGAACGTCGTCACTTGAATCTCGCCTCCCATCGCGCCCGGATCGCTTTTCCACCGTCGCTATAGTGAGATTGGCTCGATATCTGCGCTCTCCTCACCCAGAAAGGCTTCACGGCGGTCGATAAATTGCCGGACCCAGACCTCCGCGGTTATCGCATTCCATAGCCAACGGACCTCGACAGGTTTGTAGGACCGCTTTCCCCGTCTCAACAAGCGCTGCACGTCTGCAAGGTCGACGACGCTAACCCTGCCCTGCTTGCTCGGAGCAAATAGCCTCGAATACAGATGGTCGATCACATCCGCCATTTCCGCGTCATACGGAAACTGTTGAATATATTTCTTCCTGTGAGTGACGACACGGGGAAGAACCAATTCCGCCGCCTTGCGTAGGATCGCCTTCACTTGACGTGGGCCAACCTTCTGGTCATCCGGGATCCTGAGCGCGAGATCGATGAGGTGTTTGCTGGCGTATGGCATGCAAGACTTCAAGCCAAACTCCGCCGCGAGCACCTCCTGCCCAGCCATCCTGTTGTCCCATGACGTCAATGCCGAGCACAACATCCTAAAAAGCGGCGCGTCCTCATCAGCGAACGCCATTTCCTCCACCGCCAGACGACTTTGGTCTGAACCGGCTGAGCACGGCGCCGGCAACGGGTGCCTGCCGTTGGTCGCGTAAAAGACCGCACGTGCGATCCAAGAGGAGGGAAGCGTGCCCGAGAGCTCCGCAGAGCGCAGTTCGCGCAAAATCCTCCCGGCGCCGGGCACATAACGTCCAAGCCATAGGCGGCGATGCGCCGGCATGCCTGCGAACAGCGTGTCGCACATATTGCCAGAAAACAGCGTGTCGACCTTCCCGGCCGCCCCACGCGCCAACGCATAGAGCTGCGGGAACTCGTCATAGCCACCGGGATCTTCCAGACACCAGACGGTTGTTGGAAGGAGCTCGATCAGATCCTTCGGTCTGACGATGAACTCGTGGTGAGAGGTTCCGAGAATGGACGCTGTCTGTCGCGCACCAACAATATCCGGATCGGATTCGCCATGTCCGACCGTAAAGGTGCACAATCGCGTTCGAGGAAAGCACTTGCGCAGCAGAGCCGCGATCAAGGCCGAATCGACGCCGCCACTCAGCGACATGCCAACTCTGGCAGTTGCGTCCTGGGCATACGAACTAACAGATCTTTCGACGGCTTCGAGGACATCCTTGGGCGTGACAGGCTCGCTCGGCACCTCATAATCGCAAGGTCGGGGCTTGGTGCGGACAATCTTCGGCTCCTTTGCGCCGACCACCACGGCGCTGCCGGGCAGGACCGGCCGAATGTCCTTGAAGAAGGTCCGACCCGGCGGCGCCCAACCGTTGTAGAAGAACGTGTTGATCGCCGGCAGGTCTGGTTCGGAACTGATCTGCGATAATGCAAGAAGCGCCTTATAGTGCGTTGCAAAGGCCGTCCACCCCTCGCCCTGTGCAAAAACCAGCGGCATCACCCCGAACGGGTCGCGGGCGAGCACCAGACAGTGAAGCGAGGCGTCCCAAACAGCGATCGAATAATGACCGTCCAAGTCGTCGAAACACCGGATGCCCTTTCTTCGATAGCCCTCCGCGACGTCATGCACGGACAGGGGCAGCCCTTCCACACTGAGCAGATGGCCTGTACAGGCGATGAGTGTATTGCCCGAACGTTCCACGCCACCATGGGAGCTCGCGCGCATAGCGAAATGCGCCAAACCATATTCCAAGATGCGAACTTCCGGTCCGCCTTGCGGGAGCAGCCGTCCCATTCGGTTCATCAGCGGTCCGTCAATGCGCCCAACAAATCCGCACATGCTGCTCATCGACGATCTCGCTCAGTCAATGTTGAGAGGCATTGCCGCCTGCAAGGCGAGCCAATATTGTCGGGATCGACAGGGATGTTAGGAGGGCGGCAAGAGGCGCTGCATATTACGGCTGACTCCGCTCACGGCAACTCACCTCGCCACGATGATCCGCGCTGCTCGGCTCAAGATCACGGTCGCAAAAAAGGACCTTTGATCGACGTCTCGAGGCTTGAGCCGACCGGCAGGCCGACCGCGGCGAGCCGCAGACCGTCTGACAGGCGACCTGAAGTAGGCCTGCGGAGCGCTTCGGTAAGCGACAGCGCGCAGAGAGCGAAGGCTCTGGTCGCAGGACGGGCTGGGGATTCAGGGCGGGCTGGCGACATCTTGTGAGGTCGTAAGGCAACTGCATTGTCTCGAGCCTTGTTACGTTCCTGGCACCCGCGCAGACGTAAACCGGCGGCGCCTCGATGCTGATCAAAGAACCCAGCCCATAGGTCACAGCGTGCCGAGCTCCTCGTCTTGGATATCTGGCGCGTGCGAGAAGCAGCGAGACTGCAAGATACCGGCTAGTAGGCTCACTCAGCGAGATTCGGGGCCGGTGCTTCGCTCGTCTGTCCAAACGCGAACGCATCAGAGAAGGTTCGCTGCGGCAAGCCAACTACCAATGCTGGTGATTGATCCTGATAGCAGACGATGCACAGATCGGACGATGAGGATTCGATCGTCAGCGCCGAATGGAGTTCGACATGCGTCATCGACAGGCTTGGTTATCGTCATCGGTTCTGGTCCCTGCCTTGTTCCATCGTCCGCAGGACGATCCGAGATCCGCCATCTCTGTCGCAGGATTGCATGACGGATTCTCCGAGCTGATCGCCGATCTCCCCATAGCTGGAAGGTCTTCAGCGCCAGTCACATCAACGCTGCCTGTGACTATTGAGGCAAATAACGGGCCCAGGCCATTTCCATAACGCACCTGACGGGACGCGGGCTGCATCATTCGTGTCGGTTGGCGAGAACAAGGGTCACGAGCTCACTTCAGGCTCCGCTTCCGCGGATGAATTGTCACGGCGCGCTCGCCGGACGCGTGGTGTCCGGAATGATGTCGATGATTCTGGCGTCGCGGATCGCGTGGGGATGCACCACGACGTCGCGACCGTTGACCAGGATGACGCTGAAATATGGCTCGACCTCGATATGCCGGACGATGTCGGTCTGAAAATCCAGCATGACTTGATGCGTGAGACCTGCCGCGACCGTAAAGGGAATGCCTCGCCAGGAGCCGGCGACGTTTCGGTGCATATGGCCGAAGAACATGTGACGGATGCGCGATTTGAACGGGGCGATGACATGCCAGAATTCATCCTCGCCCTGCAGCGCGATATGATCGAGCCGCTTCAGCCCCACCCTGACCGGTGCGTGATGCATGAAGATCAAAACAGGATGATGGCCATCGGCAAGCTGCGCCCTGAGCCATTCGAGGCGCAGACGATCAAATGCACCGCTATGCGTTCCCGATGTCAAGGTATCAAGCAGCAGGCCGACATGATCGCCCAGATCGAATCTTCTATGTGCGTAGCCGTCAGAAGCCAAATGCTCGGGAAAGACCGCAGCGAACACGCTGCGACGATCATGGTTGCCGACAGTGATATGCAGCGGCGGCAAGGCGAACTCGGCCACGACATCGCGGAACAGCTCGTATGACGCTCGATCCGCCAGATCGGTGACATCGCCGCTGATGACCAGCGCGGCCGCATCAAAATGGTGGACTTCGATCTCGGCAAGACAAGCCCGCAGACGCGCCTCCGGATCAATCCCCCTCAGTAAGGTTCCCTTCGGTACCAGATGAGGATCGGTCAGCTGGATGATTTTCATTGGGTCGCCTTGTTAGCTGGATTGAACGGCCCGAAATCCATCACGAGGGCCGAATAAGGCGCCCACGCAAGCTTCCGGCGCTTGGCGTAGAAAGCGCCATTGTTATGCAGGATGATGAACGGGACTTCCTCTGCGAAGATCTCCAGGGCACGTCGAGCGAGCTGCTTGCGTTGTTCGCCATCGCTTGACTGCGCGAAGGCCGCACCGACCGACTGGTATTGCGGCGAATCCCATATCTTGAGGGCGTGTTGGCTGCCGCCCGGGGCGTGCTGACGCCAAACCATGGACGTCGGATCGGGCCAGGATGGCAGAAAGGATTCATCCCAGATCGCATGCGCGGGCTTCGCATAGACCTGGCTGAAATTCTCCATCGGATGGAGCACGACGTTGAGGCCGACAGCCTTCCACATCTGCACCAGGATCTGGGCCGTCAGCACCTGGTTTGGATACCAGTTGTTGAGCAGACGATAGACGATCGGATCGCCATTGTAGGCGGCTTGCCGCACCAATGTGCGCGCCTTTTCGGGATCATAGGCAGGCGCTGGAAATGAGGGGTCGTAGACGTCCCCAAACATCGGATACTGCGCCCCATTGGGGACATCGATGCGTCCCCGCCAGAGCTGTGCGATGATGAGATCGCGGTCGATCGCAAGGCTCAGCGCCTGACGAATGCGCCGGTCCGATAGAAAGGGAGCGGTCGTATCGATCGCCAGCACGCGCAGATTGGCGATGGCGCCGCCCGCAATATCGAACCGGGAGGCGTCAATTGACTCGAACTGGTCCGGGAGCAGGTCCGATATCAGATCATAATCGCCGGCCAGAAGCCCATTAACTCGCGAAGCGACCTCCGGGACGATCCGGAACTCGATGCTCGCAAATGGCGGCAGGCCGCCCCAATACTCATCGTGCGACTTGAGGACGAGACTGACATCCTTCTCGTTGGAGATCACACGATATGCGCCGGCCCCAACCGGCGCCTTGAACCAATTTTCCCAACCGCCGGCTTTGCGAAAGGCGGTTTCGCTGACGATTTGCGCACTCCATGCCGCGAGCTTCTTGTCGATCGCCGGATCTGGGCTCTTTGTCGTGACCAGGACGGTGCTGGGACCCGTCGCCTGCACCGAGGCGATGGTCTGCTGGTATTGCGAGGCGACCGTATTGCCGCTCCCGGTGGGTCCGAGCCTGCGCTTCTTGCCAAGCGAAAAAACGACATCGCTGGCAGTAACTGTCGAGCCATCGTGAAACTTGACGCCGGGGCGGAGCGTGAATTCGACGCTGGTGCTGTCGATCCGCCGCCACGTTTCGGCGATCGCCGGTTTGACCGCCATGTTGACGCTAAAGTCGATGCGCAGCAGGCCATCGAACGCATTAGAGAGCATGCGCAAGGCCGGCGTGTTATTGAGCATCACCGGGTCCGCGTAGTCCGGTTGCGTCGGCACGGCCACGACAATCCTGGGCCGGCCTGATTGGCCGAAAGCCCGCGGTGGCATCGCCGCACCAACCGCAACAGCTTTCAGCAAAGATCGTCTACTCAGGCCGGGCATGGGACGGTCCTTTTTTTGTGAGGGGAGGAATGCGAGCATTACCGGAGCGTCCCGTCGAGGCGATCGCGCAGCCAGTCGCCGACGAGCGAGACCGACAGCGCCGTCAGCGAAATGACGAGGGATGGCATCATCAGGATCCAAGGCGCGCGGGCGAGATAGTCGCGACCATAGCCCACCATCGCACCGAGCGATGTCGATGGCGGCTGCACGCCGAGGCCAAGGAAGCTCAAGCCGCTTTCGACCAGAATGATTTCTGGAAACGAGATGGTCATTGACACGATCAGTGTCGCGGCCACGTTGGGAAGGATATGGCGCCAATAGACGTGAAGCGGATGGGCCCCGAGCTGGCGGACAGCGCCGGCATAACCTTGGGCATTGGCGCTGATCGCAAGGCCCCTGGCGATCCGCGCATAACGTTCCCAACCATGCAGCGCGAGCAGGCAGACGAAGACCGCAAGCGAGTTACCGATGAAGGCAAGCACTGCGAGCGCCAGGATCAGAAATGGCATCGTGGCCTGGAAATCAACCAGGGCCAGGATGGCCTGCTCGACCCAGCCACGGAAATGGGAGGCAACAAACCCGAGCGCGGTCCCCAGCACCGCGCCAAGACCCGTCGCACCAAGCCCGATAAAAACGCTCATCTGGATCGACAGGACCAAGCGGGACAACATGTCCCGTCCGAGCTCGTCGGTGCCGAGCGGATGAACGCGCGAGCCGCCCCATCCGATCGGTGGCGACAAGCGGGCTTTCAGATCGATCGCTGCCGCGTCATAGGGGATGATGAATTGCGCCAGCGCGACTGTCACTCCCAGAAGCAGAAGATATGCGAGCGCGATGTAGACAGCCAGGGGCGTGTCGGGTCGCGCGGAGCTCCGCCTCAAGGATAGCCGTTCGGGCGTGGTCCGTTGCAGCATCACGCGCGCCCTCCCCGCCGGGTCCGCGGGTCGAGCAGGCCATAAAGGAAGTCAACGGCAAGGTTGGAGGTGACCATGGTTATGGCGATCAGAAAGAGCACGCATTGGACGACCGGCAGATCACGACTGGCGACCGAGGACACCAGCAGCCGGCCGACGCCTGGCCATGAGAAGACGCTCTCGACCAACACCGCGCCGGCGATCAGCTGTCCCACCATGAGGCCGACGATCGTGACCGTCGGGATTGCGGCATTAGGCAACGCGTGCCGGTAGACGATCATGTGTCCCGGCACGCCCTTGGCCCGTGCGGTACGGATATAGGGCTGGCCCAGCACTTCCAGCATGGCGCTACGGGTGTAGCGCGCCAGAACAGCTGCGCCGCCGGCCCCCAGCGTGAGAACCGGGAGAATGGCGTGGTGCCAGCTGCGCGCACCGCCCGACGGCAGCCAGGCGAGCCAGACGGAGAAGACCAGCACAAGCAGCAGACCGAGAACGAAGGAGGGTATGGTGAAGCCCGCCACCGCCACAAGCATGACGCCGCGGTCAAGAAGACTATTGCGGTGGAGCGCAGCAAAGATGCCGGCCGGAATGCCGACCAGCAGATTGATGAGGAGCGCAGGCACCGTGAGCACAAGTGTGACGGGGATACGCCCGGCCACGACGGCGAGCGCGTCACGACCTTCGCGCATCGAATTGCCGAGATTGCCGGTCGCGACATGTGTCACATAGTCCAGGAATTGGACCCAGATTGGCTGATCAAGTCCCCACGCCTTGCGGAACGCTTCACGGGCTTGCGGCGAGGCATCATTGGAGAGGATTTCCAGCGCTGGATCACCTGACAGGCGCAGCACAATGAATGCAAAGCCGACCACAACAAGGATCGTGATCATGGCGCGCGCGAGCCGCGTCAGGACGAACCACGCCATCAATGCGCCCTCGCCAGCTGGGGCGCTTCTTTTTCCGCAACCAGGTGGCAGGCGACCTTGCGGGCGCCAGCCCCGCTGTTGAGAAGCAAGGGTTGCAGATTTCGGCAGGCTGGCTGAGCGAGGGGACAACGCGGATGGAAATCGCATCCACCGGGGCGCTCGGCGGGGCTCGGCGGGTCGCCGGCCACGCTGATCCGCCGTGTTCTTGGCTTGCGCACGTCCGGCACGGCCGACACCAATGCGCGCGTATAGGGGTGAAGCGGAGCGTGCAGGATATCGTCGGTTGTTCCCTCCTCGACGATACGACCGAGATACATGACCGCGACGCGCTTGCTGATCTGCCGCACCGCCCGAAGGTCGTGGCTGATGAACACCATCGCGAGCCCGAATTGTTGCTGAATGTCGGCAAACAGGTTGATCACGTGGGCCTGGATCGAAACATCGAGCGCCGAAATCGGCTCATCGCACACGAGAAGATCCGGCGATGTTGCCAGGGCACGCGCCAGGACCACGCGTTGTCTTTGCCCGCCGGACAGTTCATGCGGCAAGCGGGCTCCATGTTCTTCGGAGAGCCCGACGCGCGCTAAAAGTGTTGCCGCCCTCGCCATCCGCTTGGCGGGATCGTCAATACGATGAATGCCGAGCGGCTCGGCGACTTGTTCGGCAACGCTGAGCCGCCGGTCCAGCGCTCCCAAAGGATCCTGATAGACGAGCTGCATCCTTGCGCGCAGCCGCCGCCAGGCCGCGGTTTTGCTGGGCGGCATGACGTCCTTGTCGAACGTCACCAGGCCCGCATCAGGCTTTTCGAGACCGAGCAGCAGGCGTCCGAGCGTCGACTTCCCGCAACCGGACTCGCCGACGAGACCGAGCGTCTCGCCCTTGCCAAGCGAAATCGAAACCCCATCGACGGCCAGCACCCGCCGCCGCGATTCGAACAGGCCGCCCGGTGAGGGATAGGTCTTGGCAAGATCCTCGGCCATCAAAAGTGCGTCGCTCACGCCACGACCTCCAACGGCCTGACGTCGTCTGACCGCAGGCAGGCGACTCGCCAGCCGTGGCGGTCAGCGCTAAGTTCGGGCTCCAGGTGGCCGCAGACGCCGGCGCGATCGGGGCATCGCGGAGCGAAGGCACAGCCTTGCGGCGGCAAGCCTCCGCCGGCCGCGCCGTCCGAAATGCCGTTTAATCGCCGCAAAGGACCATCGAGGCTCGGAAGCGCCTGGAGCAGGCTGCGCGTATAGGGGTGACGTGGCGCAGCAAACAATTGATCGACGGGTCCGCTCTCAACGATCCGGCCGGCATACATTACATAGGCGCGGCTACAGACCTCGGCGATCACGCCAAGATCATGTGAAATCAGAACCAGGGCCATTTCGGTCTCGCGCTGGACATCTCGCAAGAGATCGAGAATCTGGGCCTGGACGGTCACGTCGAGCGCGGTGGTCGGCTCATCAGCGATCAACAGGTCAGGCCGGCCGGCCAATGCCATCGCGATCATGACGCGCTGGTTCTGCCCGCCCGATAGTTCGTGGGGATAGGATTCGAGCCGTCGCTCGGCTGAGGGAATCCGGACGAGGTCGAACAGGCGCTTTGCTTCCGCCCGCGCGGCCGCACGGTCCAATCCGCGATGCAGCCGCAAGACCTCGATCACCTGGCGACCAACGGTCAGAACTGGATTGAGTGCGCTTTGGGCATCCTGGACGATCATCGCGATCCGCTTGCCGCGGATCCTTGACAGGCTTTCGGTCGATGCGCCGAGGAGCTGCTCGCCGTTCAGGAGGACGCCGCCGGAGATGGTTGTGCTTGGCGGCAGCAGGGCGAGAGCCCCGAGCCAGGTCACTGACTTTCCCGATCCACTCTCTCCGATGATGCCGATGGCCTCGCCCCTGCGGATCTGAAGATCGATCGCTCGCACAGCCTTGATTGGCCCGAAGCTGACCGACAGCTGCTCGATGCTCAGGAGTTCGCGCACACCGTGCCCCTGGTTTTGAGGCGCAAGCACGCGAGCATCACGGAAATGCCAGGGCGGCCTAATTGCCTTTCGACCGACCGCTTGCCGCCCATTACATGCGCAAGCGAGCAGGAAACAGCAAAAAGCACAGCTGTCGCGCCGCTCTTTTTCTTGAGGCTGTCGGCCAAGGCAGATGCCATTTGCTACTTCCTTTCACGTCAGTAAGACCGCGCTGCCACACCGGCTGTCACCGAGAAAAGCAGCTACGCAGCACCGGATTGAAGTAACAGAACTCCAAGACCGTCCCTGCTACAGCCGGATGACACTCATCGTCTAATGAGATGCAAACATCGAAAGATGCGATAGCGAAACGGTGCCTTGCAGAAAAGCCAGTCCAAAAAGGCAGGATGTCGCTCAGGGCGAAGCAGCGCCTGGGGCTCCTATGCGACAGCTGACGCAACCAGCGGCGGACCTTGTAGCCGGCAGATGAGATCGCGAAGACAAGCGGCGAACGACGACTCCACCATTGCGCGCCGCGCCGCTCGCCAAGGCCTGCGAAGGGATCCCGGTCAACGTCAGCGCACGCATGGACCTATCAAGGACGTAGGCAAACCGACGCACCAGCGAGCTGCGAGCTCGAAGAAACCAGCATACGGCGTACCCGCTCGTTTTGCCTCTGGCGACAAGGTCATGATTTCGACCTGCACCGGTACTTCGTCGCTGCGCTGAGCGGCGGTCTGCCCGTCCATTAGCATCGGTTTGGGTAAGTCGTTGCACCTTACGGTGAGCCGCTTGGTGAATCCCTTTGTACTGCGCGTGTAAGTCGTGCGCGCTCATCGAAGTGGACTGCAATCGGCTTGGTCTCGACGATCTTGCTCGAGCAGTGCGAGCAAATTGACGAGCGGACGGATCGCCGCTGTGCTCGACCTCGACGACGCTGTCGCACATCTTGCTTCAGCGTCTTCTGAACCGGCTAGCCTACGCCTTGAGGTCAACAAACCGCCGCAGGCTTGTATCAGGACCGAGAACCAAGCCCTATCCTTCCTTCGGGCCTAAGGGCCCGCGAAGGGCCGTTAGGTCGTGTTGGCTGTCAGCGGGCATATGCTCAATATCCGAAAAGACTCCGCCGGACGCGAAGTCGATTCTGCACCTCAGCAGCCGCCTCATAAGGCAGTCGTACTGAGTTTGCCGAGTTTCTCGAGCCTTGCCCCTCGTGCCCCTGTCGCAGAACATCACCAGTTGCGCTGGGCCCGGAGCAGCATGGTCACGGTGCTCTGATCCTTCAGTTCGTATAGAGCGTTCGGCTTGGCGATGCTCGATTGCAGCGGCAGTGTCACGACACTACCGTTCGCATACTTCTGATCGAGCATGGTGTAGGCTATGTCGGCCGAGAATGTCAGGTTCTTGACCGGCGTCCAACGTGTGATGAGGCCGACGGCTCCGTAATTGAAGTCCGGATTACAGCCAGTAAGACCGCTCGATAGCGACAGGCCTGTGACGAAGGCTCCACAGATATAGGCTTTAGCCGTGCTGTTGTACCGAACGGCCGCCCACCCGCCATAGACCCCGGTATTCCAATATGGATCCCAATTATGGGTGTACCCAGCTCGGAAGCCGTAGGTCGTGGTCAACTCCTGTTCGCTGTTGGCCACAAACACAGAGTCGGACAGACCCGCAAGACCCAGGCTCTGATAAGCGCCGCCAATTGCCGTACCGCCGTACATTGCATAGGTGGTCGACATGTTCTCGTTGAAGTCGTAGCGGCTCGCCCCCTTGGTATACACGCCCGACATGCTGATGGTGTCACCCGGTCCGGTCGGGACGTTCTTGATGGAGAGGGCCAGCTGAGCGGCCCAGCCCCATTTGTCGCCGGGATGGCCGGTCGTTTCGTCAGCGCCATAATAAGCAGCATGGTTGTCATGCGCCGCAACGGACGCCTGGAACAGTCCCCACGCCTGATCGACGCGCAGCATCGCAATAAAGTCGGGAGCTGCCGTGCCGCCGATGTCGCTGCCCCCGTACGCACCCGCCGCAAGACCTGCGGCGGTCGCAGCACTGACGTTCCAGACGTTGGTTGTGGCATGGGCGACTTGATCCTGAGCCGAGAAGGATGCGGTAACGCCCTGGCCGAGGTTTGCCGTATAAGTGAACTGGTTTACGCCAGTGACCCAGCCGGTGCCGCCTGGCAGGTCATCATAATTGTTGGCGGGATAATTCGTCCAAGGCACCGAGAACTGCGAGATCGCCTTCCCCATGGTGAACCCGGCGAACTGAATGAACGCGGAGTAGACGCCGAGGGTACCGGCTGCGACGCCACCTGAGTTGGCGTTGTTCGGCGCCTGAACGCCGCCGATCGATGAGTAAACGGTCGCACCTGTCCCGGCGCCGCTGTAGGTCGCATCCGTCCAGGTTAATCCTGTCTCGAAGAAGGTGCGAACCGTTCCATATTCGGTCGCGGTTCGCGTATCAATGTTCAGATCTCCGCGGGAGCGCGACGTATATGCATTGCCCAGCCGGGTCCGGGCGCCCGCCACTCCATTGTAGGCCGGGTCGAAATCACTGTTGCTGTTCACGACCAAGTCGGTGCGCAGGTAACCGCCCAGTTTGACGCAGGTGTCCGTGCCCGGGATGTAATAGAAGCCGGCGCCATATTGCGAACAGACCCTTATGTACTCGACCGCTTTGGCCTTCAGCGGCAGGTCCGCCGCTTGTGTGCCGCTGCACGCCATTAAGCCTGCCGCAAAGCCTAGAACGCCGCACCGAATCCTACGCTTAAAATCAAAGCTCTTAAACCCGAATGTCATTGCCCCTCTCCTTGCCAGCACTTATGCGGCCCGCCCAAGTAGCGTCGGGGGACAACCATTCGGTGACACACATCGAGTAATTCGATCGAAAGCCCCTGGCTTGGAGATGTTAATAGGATGGTTATATCCAGTGGTTTGATGACCATCGCAATGCGGCCGCCGAGACGTTGCAACCGAAACGAGGTCGTAGCGAACTCCTTGACAAGAGGGACGCTGCGCGCGGGCAGCAACACCAGGCGACAGCACGCCGCCGGGCACGACGCAGTGGAAAGCGGCAGCGACAAGACCTGGTGCGGCAACAGCAGGCCGATCAGCACCATTCCGAAAAGCAGGTCACGACCGGGAAACCGCAGCTTGGCGAGGGCATAGGCGCAGGGTGCGCAGAAGAGAATCTGCAGCCCCAGGATCGCGGCGCAAACGAACAGACCATTGCCCATGTAACACGGCAATGGCGCACGGTCAGCGCCTTGGCATAGTTTTCGAAGCCGTAGAATTGGGTGGGCCAGAACGAGAAAGATGCGCGGAAGATTTCGCCTGGCGGTGTGATATGGATGTCGACGCCATCCACACGAAGGGGACGAGGGCGAGCGCTCCGGTGGTGAGCAGCACGGCATGTCGGAAAAAGCCGGCGGGAAACGATAGGCGATTGCGGACGGTGCTCATTGGTAGCGCACCTTCCTGTCCAGAATCCGGGTCTGGAGCAGCGTAAGTGTCACGACGATGGCGAGGAATATGACGGCAACGGCGGCACCAAATCCGGAGCGAAGGTATTCAAGGCTCTCGCGATAAAGAGTGTAGGGCAGCACCTCGGAGGCATGGCCGGGACCGCCCCGCCTCAGCACTTTCACGGTGTCGAATGCTTCGAATGCCCTGAGCGCCACGACGATGCCAACGAACATTGAGACCGGTCCGATCATGGGCAGCCTGACGGTACGCGGCCGATCGAGCCAAAGGTCGGCTCCGTCGGCGTCGGCAGCATCGTAGAGATCCTGCGGGATGCTCTTGAGCCCGGCCAGAAACAGGACCATGGCATAACCGAGATTCTGCCAGATGCCGATCACAGCCAGGACAGGCAGCGCCGTGCTCTCGTCGCGCAGCCAATTGGCGGTCGGAAGACCAAGTGCGGCGAGCGTCTGATTGACCAGACTGATCGTGGGATGCAGGAGCGCCTCCCAAGCAATTGCCATCGCCGTAAGTGTCGCCATGAACGGCAGGAAGTGAATGGCGCGGTAGAACGCCCGGCAGGATTTCCCGCTTTCGATCAGAAGCGCGACGAGCAGCCCCAGGACCACGGTACCCGGCACGACGATCAGAACGTAGATGACTGTGTTGAGGAGCGATGTTTTGAAACCCTCATCCGCAAAGACCTCGCGGAAATTTGCCAAGCCACGAAAGAAAACGAACGCGCTCCAAGGTGCCAGTCCGTGAATGCGATGACGAAGACGCCGACCACGGGCAGGAAAAACAGGCCGAGCAGCAAGACGACCGCCGGGCACGCCAGACACCAGGCTGCGAACGCTTCTGCAAAGCCCCGCCTGCGGGCCGGCGATGCGGATAGCGTCTTTGGAACTCCGAGATCGGCCGCGGAAGCGGCAGCGTCATATTCGCTGCGACCGTCATATGCGGATAGAGCGCGTAGGACTGGAACACCATGGCGATGTCTCGCCGCTTCGGGCGTAATCCGTCCACCACCCGCCCGCCAACCGAGATGGAACCGGTGTCTTGTATCTCGAGGCCGGCCAGAATACGCGGTAGCGTCGATTTTCCGCAGCCGGAAGGCACCCCAACAGCGTCAGAAATTCACCATCCGCTATCGACAGCGAAACACCGCGCAGGACCGATGCCGGGCGAAAGCTCGTTCGGATGCCACGGATCGATACGGATGCCATTGCCGATCCTTCACGTGGCCATGAACTGTCCGAAGACCACAACAGTCGTCCCTCAGCAAAGATTGCGGACGAGAGGGCCTTAAAGGGCCCGAATTGCTACGGTCGGATGACGCTCATCTACTAATTCGATGCATACTTACGATAATGCGATGGCACGGTTCGGGGGGACCTGATTGAGACGGAAGGAAAGAACTGGCGTTGCACAACGGCCGATACCCGCTTCCCCTGCAGTTCCGATGCTGATGACAGCAACTTTGTCGCTCGCCAATATCTCACCGCAGGTTGCGCGCTCTGCACGATGTAGCGAGACGCCTGGTCGTTGAGGAGCTAGCCTTGCGCGATGCAGGAACAACCGTCACCCGATCTTTGGAGCTGCAGCTTCGTATCGCTTATTCCTACTTGTCACTCGCCAGGGCGCGGCAAACATGTCGCGCGAGACGATATCCTCAGTTTTCGATCTCTTCATTGAAAAACCAGATGAAACGATTGGTTGGGTTGCTTGATAGCGAGTAGAAGCCTTTAAAAGTGCTTCTGAGCTTCGCGGGTCGTCAACCTTGTCCCTTATTGCAGAACGTCTGAAAACCGTCCGTCCCTCCGAAACCAAGGCCATGACCGCCCGAGCCGCCGAGCTGCGCGAACAGGGCGCGGATGTGATCACGCTCAGTCAGGGCGAACCTGATTTCGAAACGCCACTTCCTGTTTGCGAGGCCGGCATCCAGGCAATTCGCGACGGGCGCACGAAATACACGGCGGTCGCCGGGATCAAGCCGCTGCGCGAGGCAATCCGCAAAACTTTCAGTCGCGATCACGGGCTCGACTACAGCATTGATCAGATCACGGTTGGTTGCGGCGCAAAGCAGGTCGTATTCAACGCGCTTTTTGCAAGTCTCGATACCGGCGACGAGGTCGTGATCCCCGCCCCTTGTTGGGTTTCCTATCCTGACATGGTGCTGCTGGCCGGCGGGAAGCCGGTTCTCGTTTCCTGCGATGAGGCCCATGGCTTCAAGCTCCGCCTCGCAGCCTTGGAGGCCGCGATTACCTCACGGACCAAGTGGCTGATGCTGAATTCGCCGTCCAATCCGACGGGCGCGGTCTACAGCCGAAACGAACTCCTCGCACTTGCGGCCGTGCTGCGCCGGCATCCCCACGTCCACGTTCTCTCCGACGACATCTACGAAAAGCTCACATATGGCTGCGAGTTCGCGACCATGGCGGCGGTCGCGCCGGACCTGTACGGGCGCACACTGACGATCAATGGCGTTTCGAAAGCCGACGCAATGACCGGTTGGCGCGTTGGGTATGGCGCAGGACCTTTGGCTCTGATCAAGGCCATCAATCTCGTCCAGAGCCAGACATCATCCCACACGAGTTCGATCGCGCAATATGCAGCTGTCGAGGCGCTGTCCGGTGGGCGGGACCATGTGAGGGAATTCGCGCGCGCCTTTCTGCAACGCCGCGACCTTGTGGTCGCTAAGCTGAACCAGGCGGAGGGACTTTCGTGCCGCCTCCCCGACGGCGCATTCTACGCGTTTCCCTCCTGCGCCGGCTTGATCGGCAAGCGCACGCCGGACGGCAAGGTGATCGAGACCGACACCGATTTCGCGATGTATCTTCTCGACGCATTTGCGGTCGCTGTGGTGCCCGGCAGCGGCTTCATGGCCTCGCCCTACATCCGTATTTCCTATGCGTCCTCGCTCGAGGATCTCACCCGCGCCTGCGACCGGATCCTCGCCGCTTGCGCTACCCTGTCTTGAAAGATCTCAGATGGCCCGTGCCAAACACCTCCGCGCCCGGATGGCCGAGACCGGCCTTGTTCAGATCATGGCAGCTCACAGCCCGCTTTCGGCGATCCTCGCGGAGGAAGCCGGCTTCGATGGACTGTGGGCCTCCGGCTTCGAACTTTCCGCTCTTTATGGCCTGGCGGACATGAGCCTGATCTCGATGACACAGCATCTGGATATGCTGCGAGCAATCGCAGGATGCACTGCATTGCCGATCGTCGCCGACATCGACACCGGCTACGGCAACGCGATCAATGTCATTTACGCGATTGGCGAATATGAGCGGGCCGGCGCCAGCGCCATCGTCATCGAGGACAAGACATTTCCCAAGGTTACGAGCCTTGCTGCTGACGGTCGCCAGGAACTGCTGCGCGTTGAGGAGTTCCAGGGCAAGATCGAGGCTGCTATCGCCACAAGACGGGATCCAAACTTTCTTGTGATCGCAAGGACCGAAGCACTCATCGCAGGCCTGGGCGAAGCTGAAGCTCTGGACCGCGCGCGAGCCTATGTGAAGGCTGGTGCCGACATGATCCTGATCCATTCAAAGAAGAAAGACCCTGGCGAGATCGAAAGCTTTTCTCGCGCCTGGACCAGTTCGGTGCCGCTGGCCATTGTGCCAAACGCCTATCCGGATCTGGATGCCAATCGGGTCAAGGATTTGGGCAACATCCAGATGATGATCTATGGCAATTACGGCATCCGGGCCGCAAGCACGGCCTTGAAGGAAACCTTCCGCCGGATCATCGCCGATGGCGGCGTCCAGAACGTCCACAAGGATATTCTACCGGTAGAGGAAATTTTCAGACTTCAGGGAATGGACGAGGTTAAGGCAGCAGAATTGCGCTTCCTGCGCTGAAGCAGGACTGAAAGCGATCTCTCATCTCGCTTGAGCGGTCTCAGCTGCAATCCCGATGGCTGGAGCCGACACATCGATCGAAGCTGAAACCCATTTCGTTGAACGGGGTGCCATCGGCTCGGTCTCATCGAAAATCTCTCTTGGCTCGAAGCGGCTCGAGCAAATGGACGAACAGACAGATAATGCCAGACGCACGATCTCCTCGGCACTGTAGCTCCTCTGCTTTTGGCGTCTTGTTGATCCATTAATCTCCCAGAAACGGCCATGAATTTACAGCTGAGCCAGTTTAGGGAAGAAGCCAAGCAAGGGCGCTTTACGCGCCTGCGGTCTCGATGGTGAAAGATCTACGCGGTCTTGACTGGTCACCCAGGGAACCAGCATTCTGACGCCCAAAAGGACGCCGACGGGCGTATCGGAGTTCCTCCTTGGAGATTTAGTCCATGGCTCCCCCGACAAGGGAGGCGCACCGGCGCTTGACGAGCTTCTCAAGCCCTACTTCCATCCCCGTGTTGAAGCAACAAACCGGTTGCGCTGATCCCGCAGCAGCAGGGCCCACCGTGACCTGATCCTTCAGCTCACAAACAGCAATCGGCCTGGCAATGCTCGCCCGCAACGGCAGTATCACCGCATTTCCACCCGCATACTTCTGATCGAGCATCGTGTAGGCAATATCAGACGAGAAGGTCAGGTTCTGTACGGAAGTCCAACGTCCGATAAGGCCGACAGCCCTATAGTCGAGTCTTACAGCCAGCAAGACCGTTAGCGCGAGGCCCGCGAAGGCACCACAGATATAGCTTTGGCCGTGCCGCAGTATCGTGCGCGCATTCCAGTCATGGCGTAATCGGCACGGAGGCCGTAGGCCATGGTCGATTCCTGTCCACCGCCAGTCACAAACAAGGAATCAGACGGAGCGGCACGACCGCGGCTTTGGCAAGCATCCACCAGACCCTTACCGCCGTCCATTGCATCGGTGGTCGCCATATCGTCGTTGAAGTCGTAGCGGCTCGCCGCCTTGGTGTACACGCTCGACATATTGATCGTGTCTCCCGGTCCGGTTGGGTGGGCTCGGTCAAAATCGCTCTTGCGGTTCACGACCAAGTCAGCACGCAGATAACCACGCAGTTTGACGCAAGTATCCGCGCCTGGGACGTAATGGAATCCAGCACCATACAGCGAGCACACTTTGACGTACGCGACAGCGTTGGGCTTGACAGGAAGGTCAGCTGCCTGTGCCCCCGGCGTCACGCAATTAAGCCTGGCGCAGACCTCAGAGCGATCCGCTTGATTGTGCCGTGCTAGTCAAAGCTCGTATTTAAGAATGTCATTTCCTTCTCCTCGCCAGAACTTGTCGGGCCGACCGAGCAACGTCGGGGAACAAGCATTCGGTGACAGACATCGAATATTTCGATCGGACGGCTCTGGTTCGATGATGGTTTATAGGAGGGATATATCCAGTGGTTTGATGAGCATCCGAATGGCTGCTTTCGCGCATGAAAGCTCGTGCGCTTGTGGCGTACAATGTGCGCCGGATCCGCGTCGATCGCGGTATTCCGCAAGAACAATTGGCCTACGATGCCGGCATTGACCGCTCCTATATGAGCGGACTTGAGCGGCAAGAGGCAAACCCGACAATTGATCTTCTCGACCGTGTTGCCGAAACGCTAGGTGTTCATTTGTCGGAGTTGTTTATCCGGCCACTCAAAGGTGCGACGCCCCTCGAGACGTTGCCCAAAGGTCGCAAGCCAACGCGTCCTGATCGTAAGAAACAATAGTATTCCTCACGTCAGACGCACTTGATGGCCGGCAGAGTTGCAGCGGCATCGCCAACGGTTCCAGCTCGGCTTGATTGTGCGCAAGCAACAGGACTCATAAGCCTGCCAGGATACATAGGCCGAAGAGGTCGCACGAAAGGTCTCTGCGGACCCTCGGACGTATTCAAAACCGTTCGTTCAGCCGATGTCGTGTTTCGTGAGAGGCTGGCGCCGAATTGGTCGTGATCCAACAAAGAGAAAAGCCTTTCCGAGATTGATCGAGAGGTCATCAGGGGCATGCACTGGTCGGCGCCCCTGGCGATCGCACCCAACGCCTGTCCGGATATTGACGCCAGGCGGAACATGACGCGGCGTCATATCGCATGGTGATCCAGGGTAGCCGCGGTAACCGTGCTGCTGCAACTGCCTTACGACCTTCGACCGAATCATGGTCCAGGACATCCAGAAGGACTTTCTGCCATTGGAGGAGATCCTCATGCCCAAAATATGCAGGGGAAGGCTCTCAACTTGGCTCCTGCGCTGAACGCTGCCTTTGGTCCCCTATCGAAACTAACTAGTGAGACCTTGAAGCAATCTCGGCGCAGCTCGGTCAGGCGCCCATGGCGCTGTTCGGACAATTTGAGCGGCCGTTGCCTTAAGAAAGTCGCGTGTCGTCGACGGCAAGAGCGATGATGGCACGACCACGTTACGCGGGTGCGCTCACACCTGCACCTCCAAACACGTCGACAGCAATCGAAGCGAGCGAGCCAAAGCGTCCGAATCGTACAGATTATGCTGATTTTACGCGCAAGATAACGTTGATAAGCTGCAATCCGGCTATACACATCGAATAACGTGATGGGCCGTTCATTCCCGGCGAGAGCCAGTATTGGCAATCTGTGGACATTGCGGAAGCTACCGGAGCGGAAGATGGCTGCCGAACACGATGAAGTGCCCCTCAATGCAATCCGGGTGTTCGTGACAATTGTGCGAGAAGGAAGCGTAACGCGTGCCGCTAGCGCATTGGGAACGACACAGAGTTCAGTTAGCCGCTATCTGGCGGTATTACAGGACTATCTCGGAACAGACCTCGTGGAACGGCGAGGTCGGCGGAGCCAATTGACGGAATTCGGAAGGCTCTTCGCGAACACGGTCACTGAGCCGCTTGACACCGTGTGCTTCACGGCCAAGAGAATGCGGCGCCGGAACCGATCGGACACCAACCGGATTGTGGTTCGCACGTCACTTTCGACCTTCGCTTACTCATTTCTGATTCCGAACCTCCAGGCGTTCTCGGCTGAGATGGATGGCGTCATCGTGGACGTGATCAGTTCATTGTCGCCGCCGACATCCTCCGACCATTACGACATTTTGATCACTCGCGACCTTTCCGTCATTGAACCCGCCGACGATTGGGAAATCTACAATGAGACGCTGGTATGCGTTGGCTCGCCAAATCATGTCGCGGGAAAAACGCTCTCAATTGCTCGTTCAATGCCAATTCTGAACATCACATCGCGGCCCGATATACTGCCCACATGGCTGAGGGCGATGAATCTCGCCACAACCGACATCAAGTCGGGAGCGCGATACGATCACAACTACCTTGCTCTTCCGGCCGCGATCACCGGAAACTGCCTACTGGTAGCGCCTGAAATCATTGTCAGCGATCTCGTGCGCGGCGGGGTGCTGCATGCGATACCAGGATCGCGTGCTCCAAGCGGCATGCAGTATCGAGCTTACGCGGTCGACCGCAGCGACAATCCCGAGATCGCTCGGGCCTTCTGCCGATGGGTTGCTCGGCTTTGCAAAAAGGCCGCAATTCCGGAAGCCGCCTGACATCGCATCAGCGCCATCACAATAGATGAATAGACGTCGTTCTAGCCGCCAAGCTACACGTGGCCGAAGCGGACCGTTCAAGCGACGAGAGGAATGGTCAAAACCAGCCTCTCCCGTTACATTCGACGACTGCCCTTCCGCGGCCGCGATAACCGAACCGAAATAATGCCGCGATGATACCGCGCGCCATGATGACATCACTCGCGTACCTGCGAGGCATCATTTTCCAAGACAACACTTGCAGCTACCCAGTCAGCCAAGAGCCTAGGATCCGTCGGACTTGTCTTTGCGCCTGTGACGGAGCAACGCGCGATAACCGCCCCGTATAAGACGCAGCCCCGTCTTGACCAGGCGAATGGTCAGGCTGCGCAGATCGCTTGTTTTCCAGCCTCGATAGGGAATACGGTGTGCGCCAAACAGGCCTTGCGCGATTTTGCGATAGTCATTCCCTTCCAGCCATCCATCTACAGCACGCAGAGCACGAATGAGCCTCTGCCGGGTCTGGATCGGCAGAGCGCGTGGGGGCGGCCCGAGAGCGCGCTGTTCGAGCGCTCGCCAAAACCGCTGTGCGGCCTGCAAACGAATGTCGAAATCGCGGTCGAGCGGCAGATCGACGGCAATTGCTGAGCCGCTCGATGGCAATTCTCTCAGCCAGAGCCGATGCTTCGCTCCTCCGAGCTCCACGATAGCGTGCCATCCATCTTGCGCCCGGCGAAGCTCGCTGCCCGCCAGTTTGGCGAGATCCAGATCGTACCGTTTGGACGCCGTAAAACCGATAGCGGGACGGACGAGCAGCACCGTCGACAGCGCCTCGGGCGCCCAGAAAATGGCTTGCTTGTCGAAAGCCGTTTGCGGATCCGCAGCAAAACGAAAGCCCCCACTTCCGTCGGAAGTCATCCGCCCTCACGTTGGATCGTTCGTTGTTGACCAGAACCTCATAGTCTCGTTGGTATTCAAGGTCGCGACGTAGACATTCCCAAGCTATGTCCTCCGTTTCTGCCGCGCGGGCATCCGGATATGCTTCCTTCGATCTCCAGTCAGCAGCTACCATTGTGCTTCTTCCCCGCACGTTCACCAAAGGGAAATTGCAGCCCGACGATTGTGACGATTTCTGGTTGCACAAACGCATTATCGAACGTTGATTGCACCCACTCGATGGAACAATCTACTTTTGCGATTACAGTTCGAGACGTAGTCACGACTCGATCGCATGACTATTCACCCTTCGGCCAACCGCGCCGCAGCAGATGGCGATAACCATGACGCGCCATCCATTTGGCGCGAACCAGATGACTGTCGAAAGCACGGCGCGCGCGATCCGGCTCAAGGGCAGGATCAATACAAAGCACAATGCGTGCGACCTCACGCCAATCTGCGTTATCGGCCTCTGCATCGAGAAGGCGCATGTAGGTAACCGCGTGCTGCTCATCGTAAGGCGTAACCTCGGGCGCACTGGGTGCTACATCTGCGATTTTCGGATCAGTCGGCACTAGCTGGAACTCCTACCAACTGAAAAATCTCTTTCCAAATCAAAGCGACAGTAGCCGTATTCATGGCACCTTGGTACCGCCCATTTTGTCGCGATCCGCGAGATATTTTTTTGCGGAACCTTAATTGAGGGCGTGTATCGAAAATCCCGGCGGCAAGACAGCTGTCGTTCGGTCATTCCGATTTTTGGCAAGGTCGATTTGATCACGGTTTCGATGACCCGGGAGCGTTTCCACAGACTTGCCGTCCAGCAAGCGTCGCGCGTTTTGGTTGCCAGGGGATAGGCGCATGCGGTTCGGGTACGCGCCTGCTCGCTAGTCAATGTTTTGACTGCACTGTCCTCAAATGGGAGAGTTCTGTTCTCAATTGCCAACTCCAACCGACGGATTTTGCTATTTGGAAGCGCCGCAAAGCAAACAAGCCGCGGTAACGGTCGGCCATTCATGTGCACGCGCCAATTGGCTATCCAAGGCTTCGCCAGCGCGCCTAGCCCAGCGATCTGGATCGATGTGCAGCACAATCCGATCAACTTCTCTTCGGTAAATGTCCTCGGCATCAAGCATGGGCCGTGATCAGATGCTGCTCGTGATCGATCGTCAGCACCGGCTTATCTGGCGCGACATCGACAACGGCTGGATCCATCCGGCTGTCTCATTGAAGCTAATCCGCGGGCTTGCTCATCTGCATTCTGGACGAATCTACCGTAATAGGCCGGTTATAGCCAGTGGTTTGACGGCTTCCCGAATGGCTGCTTTGGCGCATGAAAGCTCGTGCGCTTGTGGCCTGGAATGTGCGCCGGATCCGCGTAGATCGCGGCATTCCGCTAGAGCAATTGGCTTACGATACCGGGATCGACCGCTCCCATATGGGCAATATTGAGCTGAAGAAGGAGAACCCGACGATTGATCTGCTCGATCGTATCGCCGAACGGCTAGGCGTTCATGTGTCTGAATTGTTTGTTCAGCCGCCCAAAGGAGCGAAGCCTCCCAAGACCTTGCCTAAAGGTCGAAAGCCGGCACGTCGTATAAAGAAATAGCGCTCCTCACGTCAGAGGCACTTTAAGGCGCGCGGATACGTAACGGCTTGCTAGGCGCCAAGAGCGTTGGGCTTAAAGTGATCCGAGAAGTAAGCGCTAGCACTCGGTAAGCGGCAAGTACCCATTGCTGCGACCCATAACCGCGCCCGGCGCCCCTCCTCAACTTAAGCTAGGAAGTCGCGCCCTAGGCTTCTCGTAGTGGATCGCTTTGCATCGATATGCCTTACTCCGTGGTCGTGCGAACCGTTCTGTTAACCGAGCCTGATCCGGTGAATGCCGATGCAAATCGCAAGCGTATCACGTATTCTGTCGCGGAGGCGCTGGGAAACCGGTGGATGCCGCAAAGCGTCTGATCAACACATGCGCCGAGGCACGGATGAAGGTCATCGAGCCTGAGGTGCGCGCGGAGCTCGTTGCGTGACGTCCGGCCGATCTCGAGGGGCCACCGAATCGCGTTCCAGGACCCTCACAGGATAGCGCGGCCGGTCGCCGCCACGCTGGACATTATGGGACAGACACTCGCTGCCGCCGGCCTGATCGAGGCGTCCGCGATCGCGAGCGAGCCGGTGCTCACAACGACCGCAAACGGCGCGGCACCACAGCGGCGTGGGCAGGCACCGATGAAGCGGAAGTTTTTCAATCTCGGGAACTGTCGACTTCTCGAAAGTGCCCAGATCGAGCACTTCCCGTCCTCGCCCTCGCCAAAATGTTGGCAGAGACCTGATAGGGTGCACGCAAAAACTACATAGCCGTGACCAAGGACAATCTACGTGCTGAGGGGGCTTGACCGCATGACCGCGGCCCCCTGAACGCTCTGGTCTGGCCTTGTTTGCTTATAACAGTTTCCCGCGTTTGAATGCCAAACGGCCCTTACGACCTCTGCTCAAAACGATGCCGCGCCAGCAGAACTTCGCGACGGCGCCCGCAGGCTTCCGCTCCAAGAAGCAGAAAGCTGCGGCATCTTAAAGCCAAGTTAAAGCTCGAGTATCTTTGGAAGGAGCGCTTACGCTGCTTGCGTGAACCCATTGAGTGGCCGTTTGAGACCGAGGTTCTCCCTTAGAGTTTGTCCGGAGCTTGCGGGTCTGAATTTGCCGCGTCGGCGCAATTCGGAAACGACGAGCTCCACAAACTCCTTGAGCCCGCTCGGAACAATCGCCGGAATTACGTTAAATCCATCGGCCGCATATTGATCGAAGGCACTGATCATGGCTTCGGCTATGTCATCTGGCGTCCCGACCACCATTAGATGTACGCGCGAATCCGATATTATCCAGATCAGCTGTCTCCAAGTCAGTCTTTCGCGCGCAGCTAGCTCCAGGAGCACCTTGCGCCAATCTGCATTGTCCGCCTGTACATCGAGAAGACGTATGTAAGTAACGACGTGCTGTTCAGCGTATGGCGTAAGCTCAGGCGCGCTGGGCACCACATCTGCGATCTTCGGATCGGCCGACACTGCCTGGAACTCCTAGCAAACTGAAAAACCTCTATCCAAATCGAAGCGAAGGTAACCGTATTCATGGCACCTTGGTACCGTCCAATTGTCGCGGTCCGCAGGAATCCCGCTGAAATCGATTGGAGCCCACCACCGGAACCTTTGGCATCCTTGGTTCTGTCGATCGTTTTCCATTCCGCTCGCCCCGATTTTGGTCAATTGGATTTGATTGCAGTTCATGTCGCTCGCAGCACGATCAGCAGATTTGCCATCCAGCGCATGTGTGCTCGCTTCTTGCCTGAGAGACAGATGCGAGCTGTGCGATTTGTGCGACACGTTGCGTGCACGCTACCGGATGGCTTTGTCGCTCGGTCCGGCTGGCTGATAAGCACTGCGTTCTCAATTTCGAACCCCACGTATCCTCAAGTTTGCTATTTGGCCGCGCAGCCAAGAAACACGGTAATCGTAGTTGCCTGTCCGTTTTGCGCCCGCATTGGCTAACGAACGCCTCGCGAGCACGTTCTGCCAGCGATCTGGGTTGGCATGCTGTACGATCCGACCAACTTCTTTCCAGTCGGCGTCAGCGGTTTCGGCATCAAGAAGTTGCTAGCAGATGACAAGGTCTGCTCGTCACGGGCAGTGAGCACTGAACTATCCGGAGCAAGATCGGTGAGGATTGAGTGACGGGATCCGGTTGATCTTAAGCATGCGCAGCAGATTGACGCAGTCTCCGTTCATAACGGACACGAGAGGCCATTTTGTCAAGTATATCGAGGTGCAGTATATCGAGCAAGCGGCATCCTTTCCCGCATGGACTTGCGGGAGACATTCGCCACCAATTTGCGCCGTTTGCGCAATGCGAGGGGATGGTCGCAAGACGAGCTTGCCTTCGAGGCAAAGATAAGCCGGGGCTATTTGAGTCAGCTTGAAAAGGGCGAGTACTACGTCAGCATTAAAGTTATAGGTCGCCTTGCCGACAAGCTCGACGTTGAGCCTGCTGGGTTCCTGAAACGGCCTGCAAAGAGAAGTCGCTAGGTAGGACAGCTCAATACACGTCTTACTCTCAATTCATTTCTTCTGATCTCTTCGGAAGCCATTGAAGGCTTCATCTAGGTGATTTCCGCGGGATGATCCTACGCATGCGCAGCAGATTGACGTTTCGGTTCATAAGGTGCATGAGACGACGCTTTGTAAAGTATATCGAGGTGCAATATACTGACCAAACGGCTTCCTTTCCCGCATGGACGTGCGGGAGACATTCGCCACTAATTTGCGCCGTCTGCGCAATGCGAGGAGATGGTCCCAAGACGAACTAGCCTTCGAGGCCGAGATCAGCCGGGGCTATTTGAGTAAGCTTGAAATCGGCGCGTACTACGTCAGCATCAAAATCATAGGTCGCCTTGCCGACAAGCTCGACGTTGACGCTGCCGAGTTCTTGAAACGGCCTGCAAAGAGAGACCCGCACAGCCCAACTCGCGTCTTACTCCCAATCCATTTTTCTGAACTCTTCCGTAGCCCTTGAAAGCTGGTCTGGTGATTTCCGTCGGTCTCGCATAGGCTTTCCAGGGGATCTCCCCCGTCATCGGCCACGTCAAGGCCGAACACCGCATGGACCGCAGCTATCTCAAGGGACGCTTCGGCGGCCGCATCAACGCCGTCGTCGCCGCTGCCGGCTACAACTTCGACCTGCTCCTGCGATGGCTGGCAGAGCTTCGCGCGCCATCCGTACGTTCATCGAAACCGTTTCAGCTGGGAGATGACCTATGGTCCGGCCCGATCTGCAAGTGCATTTGAGGTGTCGAACCGCGTGGTCTGCATCAATCTATTCGGCCTGTTTATGGAGCGGTCTTTGCCATGATAGAATCCGCGCGTCCGTTCCCAGCTAAATAACCCGGCCTACGAATTGACAGCTCTGTCGACCTTGCCCCACGGGCTGAAGTTCGTTCTGGCCCACCACAAGGACCAGAGCATGAAGCGTAGCCTCTTTTCGGAAGAGCAGATCATCGGGATTTTGAATGAGCACGAAGCTGGCGTTTCGGTCGCCGTGCCGCAAGCACGGCGTCAGCGACGCCAGCATCTGCAAACGGAAGGCGAA
The DNA here is from genome assembly GCF_042258955.1 of Bradyrhizobium sp. ma5. Taxonomy (NCBI): domain Bacteria; kingdom Pseudomonadati; phylum Pseudomonadota; class Alphaproteobacteria; order Hyphomicrobiales; family Nitrobacteraceae; genus Bradyrhizobium; species Bradyrhizobium sp. ma5. Next base: position 1,951,895 of record NZ_CP170156.1, on the reverse strand, counting down.
GTTCGGCGGTATGGAGGTGTCGGAGGCCGGCCGGCTGAAGGCGCTGGAGGATGAGAACACGCGGCTGAAGCGGTTGCTGGCGCCATGCTCGACAATGTCGCGCTGAAGGACTTGCTGAAAAAGAAAATGGTTACGCCCGCGGCTGAGCAAAAGCTGTCGCCCATCACATGGATGCTCACGGGATGAGCGAACGGCGGGCGTGTAAAACCATGGGCAGCTGTCGTATGACTATGAGATACAAGACGATCCGGACGGAGGATAACGACCTTCACCAGCGTATGAAGGCGGTCGCTCATGAGCGTCGCCGCTTCGGCTATCGGCGCGTGCATGTTCTGCTCGAGCGGGAGCACTATAGGGTCAACCACAAAAAGCTATTCCGGCTTTACCGAGACGAGAAGCTTGCAGTGCGCCGCCGTGGCGGCCGCAAGCACACCGGGTCCCGATGGCGCCAAACGACCGCTGGTCGCTCGACTTCGTGTCGGATCAGCTAACCTGGGCCGCCGCTTCCGCGTCCTCACCGTGGTCGATGACTGCACCCGCGGGTGCCTAGCGCTGGTCGCCGATACCTCGCTCTCCGGCATCCGCAGGCGCGGAAACTGGACCCGCTGATCGAGCGCGGCAAGCCGAAAATGGTGATCAGCGACAACGGCAGTGAGCTGACCAGCAGCGCCATCCTGACATGGGACGATCAGAGCCGCGTCGCATGGCACTACATTGCGCCTGGCAAACCCATGCAGAATGCCTTCGTCGAGAGCTTCAACGGCCGGCTGCGGGATGAATTGCTGAACGTGACGCTGTTCACGTCACTGGCCCAGGCTCGCGTCGCACTCGGATGCTGCCGGGCCGATTACGACGACGCACGACGACCACACTCGCAGCTCGGATGGAAGACGCCATCCGAGTTCGCCCTTTCCTATCGCCCGCGCCGGATCTGGCGCTACGCTATGCCGAAAGCTCCGCGCCAGCTCCCGACGCTACCACCGCCCAACCGGGCAAATCCAACTGCCAGGGCGAACTGAGGATTGGATAATCATGGGGCAAGGTCACCTTCCATCCGGTTCTCGGAAAACACCGGTTGACCGTTGCTCCATTATCCTCCTTTCACGCTCGTAGACCTCGCTCACGCCCTGCGTCATCGCGAAGATCGCGCCAAGGCCGGAACAAGACCCGGCGCATCTAACGCGAACCAGGCGTAGCAAAACGCCCAAGCGTCGCGTCAAGGCCGCACTGCGCGATAGCCGCGCGATGCGCTCAAATAAGACCTGGGTGATGCACTTCGTCGATAGCCAGTTGGCGACAGGACATGAGCCTGGCGTGCTTCCCATTGTTTATATCTCTCCCGGTCCTTGCCGGCGCTGGAGCCACTATTCACCTTCCGGAGTGTCTTTGCGCTTCATTCTGATCGCTCCACAATGCGCCCATCGCAACTTCGGTCGCCAACAATCCAACTCAATAGCGAACGAGTCGGTGCGCTCCACTTACTGGAGGCAGGACAGAAGCACAGCCATCGCGCCGAAAACCTTATTATGCGCCTGTTTGAATGCAATGCTGTCAGAGCCGTCCAAAACCGCAGCGGTGACTTCCTCACCTCTGACTGCAGGCAGGTCATGCATGAAAGTGGCACCACTTCTGCTAGCGTTCCTCATTAATGTGGCGTCCACGCGGAACGGCTCAAAGTCATCCCGCCAATTCGGCTTTTTGCGCGGTACCCCCATTGTCTGCCAGCGGGTTGTGTACACGGCGTCCGCGTCATTTGGCATGCATTCAACGCTGTGGTACTCACGGATCACCGCGTCCGTGCTGGCGCTCGTTCTGGCACATTGTTGAAGAATATCCGCTTGCAACCCATAACCAGGTGGCGTTAGAAACGTGCTCTTCATGCCAGGCGTCAAGGCGGTTGCCATTGCCAACGAAGCCGCGGTGTTATTCCCCTCCCCAACGTATAAGAGATGTATTCCGTTCAGTGATTTGAAGCGTTGGCGCAAGGTAACGAAATCGCTGACCGCCTGAGTCGGGTGTTCCAAGTCGCTCATCGCGTTAATCACTGCCATCTTTGATTGCTGTGCCAAGGCTCGCATTTCCGACTGCGGACCATTCGTCCGGACGACGAGGGCATCAAGCATTCCGGCCAGTATTCGCCCGGTATCCGAGATCGTCTCGCCGGTTGATATCTGAAGGTCGTTCGGTCCGTAAGGGAGAGGGACAGCACCGAGTTTCACTGACGCCGTCGTGAACGCTGTTCTGGTGCGGGTAGAAGGAACAGAGAACTGAATTCCGATCAAATGCCGATCAAGGCTACGTCGCTCCACATTCCCGCATCTTGATAGTTCGAGTCCCAGCGCCACGATGTCTCCAAATTCAGATGGGGTAACGTCACTTAGGCTAATGAAATGCCGCATCGCCTTCTCCAGTTGATGTTCGGGAACGTAAGGTCGGAAAGGGAAATGGCTTGATCTACGCATCACCAGAGCCATTGGTACCGAGTAGTACGGCTGCTAGCGACATGCGACCGGAGGCACCAAGCAAGCAATCGAACACATTACGTTGGGCAGGCTTTGGCAGCGTCGCCGAACATTTTTCGAACGACTTGCGGTGTAGTTGACCAACGGATCGCGTCAGGTTCGTACAAACCCTCATTTCATTCAGCCCGACGGCGGTCATCGGCGTGATCTCTTGCAGATCCGGCGGTAACCCTTCTTGTAGTGTCGAAATCGTCGCTAATCCTTTGGAATAGCGCATATAAAGGCGTTGCAATTCATTGCTGCGGCGGACAGGCTCACTCGTGGAGCTAGCGATCCAATGCGCCGATCGCACGCTACGACCTCCTGTCGAAAGACAAACTACCAAGCAGCTCTCGTTGCGCATCGAGAACAAGCTCCGTTGGGTGCTCGCCCATCATTTCGCCGGCGACGTCGAGCGCGGAAAGACACTGCCTCCTAGCCCCCCGCCAGTCAGCGGAGACCCACCGACAACATGATGCGAAGCCGCCCGAATGGCGACTCCCTGCGGCCTACAGTTGAGCCTGCAGGACGGAAGGATACCTCAGTTCTCTGAAGACCATCCACGCCCAAACATATGCGCGTAACTCTCAATCCACCACTACCAGTCTTAAGAGTGGCTAGCAGAGCCTAAGATAGCTCCCCTTGTTCAATGGCCCTTTGATAGTGTCACAACAGGATGTCGCGGACGCGCTCGGCTCCGCCGGCCGGTCGGCGAAATGGCTACGGCTCAGGCGCAGCCTCAGGCTGCGCACGGTCCGATGAACGACAAAGGAGCTCTGGGCTGACCACAGGCAACGATTCCTCCGATTGGAGATCCACATCGCGGGCTTCCACGCAACGATCCAGAATTTGAAGCCGGCGATAGCAGCTTTGCCCGCCGTGGATGCGCGAAAGTTCCCAAGCTTGCGTAAGTCTCTCATCCACAACCCAAGGACCAGCAGATGTGCCGACAGATAATACAAGCACACGTGAATCCTGGCTGGGACAAGGTTGGCCAAGGCTGCGAGTGTTGACGAAGGTTACCCCCTCGATGAGGTCGTCGTCTGGGTTTCGCGAGAAGCGTTCGACCCTGCCGTTAGTTTGTGGCCATAGGGCTTGGTATAGCATGCTTGATGCCAAGCGCGATCAGCACGGCCTCGAAGGGATGCTCTTCAGGGGTGGTACGGGCGGCGAACTCGGCCTCGTTGTCAGACAGGCTCTCGGCGAACTGGACCCTCGCACACTGAGGGAATAACGGCGACAATTGAATCGCTCAGCCGTTCGAGATCACATCGGCACTACGACGGTTGAATTCCCTTAGGCTTTCTTTCTGCCATCGGCTCATCGGTAACGACGTAGCTGTAGCTGTAGTTACTTCAAACATATGTGAGGGAGTTAAAGAGATCTCACGCTTAGATTCCGCATTTTTATTGCGCCCATATGACACACGGCAGAGCGCTGCCAACAGCGCCCTTAAGAAATCGTCAGCAGTTCCACTGCATCGGACTGGCCTGAACCTTGCCCTCAGTATGGGGCGACAAACCGAGGACAAAGCTATGCCACTCGACGGCCCGCCTCCCATTTTCTTCGAACACTTACGAATTTGCGTATCTTTTTACTGCAATCTTTATTGCAAGCACTGTTACGTTCCTAAAGAACGTCGAACTCAATACAGGAGATTCTTTGAGCCGTTTCAATTGTCCATCGACGAGATGACGAACTTCATCGATCTTCTCGTCGACGAATATTGCTTGAGGATGGTCTCGGTCACGGGTGGTGAGCCACTTCTCGAAATCGTCTTTCCACGCACCGCAGCCGTGATGGCCCATGCGAACAAGCGAGGGCTCCACGTCCAACTGTACACTGGCGGCCTCGGCCAAGTTCCCATTCATGAGGTGGTTTCGATCTTCGAAGATCCAGGGAAGCTGAGTTTTCAATTCAGCTTCGACGGCGCAAAGCCGGACACGGTGGATCGCCTCCGCGGCAAAGCGGGTGTTTATGAGTCTGCGCTTCGGCAAATTGCTGAAGCGGTCAATTGCGGAGCCTCTGTACATGCCAGGATGACCGCCAATCGGCACAACATCGGGGAGGCGCAGGACGTATATCGGCTACTGTCCTCGATTGGCGTTGACTGCTTCAGGATCAAGCCGATACTGGCCTCAGGTGCCGCCCTCGACAACGAGGATGCGTTTTTAGGCACGGCTGCGGAGATTAGAGATTTGCAGGAAGCTCTGATCGCTATGGCTGCAAAGAGTTCAGCCCGCCTTGAACTCTCGCCGCCGATTTTCGTCGACACCAAGGAACTCAGGCCAAACGTTAAATTCAACGAGTGCAGCTGCGGAATCACCTCGGTGTACCTCTCGGCAAATGGCGACTTGTATCCATGCCCGTACGTAATTGGTGATCCCGACAGCCACAAGTTCCTCATCGGCAACATCCGAGCGCCGAAATTTGATTTGGAAACTGCTTGGCGGAATTCGCCGGCGCTAACCGACTACGGGGCGAACAGTGGCTGCACCCATTGCCCATCGCAAGTAGCCCTTCTGAAGAATATCGTAAACCGCGCGCTCGCCGGCGTATGAATTTGCTAGTTGCGAACCGAAGCAGTGCTGCGTTGCCGGTTCTGGAGGAGAAGCACACGCCATGATGCTTCGGGTCTGGGGAAGCCACCCTCACCGGCTTGCTAGGTCGAACGTCAAAGGCAATTGCCTCGGCCGGGCCGGACGAGGGTCCGTCTGTGCTATCTTCGCCAAGCTCTCGGACTTAGCCTTAATGCCTGGCCGACAAGCCTATCGTTCTTGCCATCGCTTCGAAGAGGCCCCCCAAGCGGCACAGATGGCCGCAACGGTGACAAGGAGAGACTTGTCTGCGCGTAACGGCGACGAGGGAGCGGATAACCCAGACCGCGGCTGCAGACGATCTTCGGCAACCGCTGCCTTGTGCACACTCGGCTTGCCCCACGTCGTCGTCAATTGGCCTGCTCGACGGCCGGCTTCGCCAAGTCGCTGTGATCCAAATCAAGGTCGCAGCTATCAGCGACGCGTGCAGGCGGATTTGCCCTCAAGCAATTTTCCCGAAGAACTACCGTCGGCAATCCATTTCGCCGCCCCTCAAACTCTGCGGCCCCGGAACACCGAAGCGTCGATCATGCACATGGCATGATCCTCGTACCCGGGATTTTGCTGTGTCACGGTCATTTTTCCGTCGAGGGCGGGTCATCAATCAAGTGTGAAGTCTCTCAAAAGCATCTGGCCCGCTCACCTCCTACGAATGCCTCATCGGTGTCGTCGATGTCGCAGGTTAATCATAAGCTTGGCGCCCCCCGGCGACGCTGGTCATCTCAAGCTATTGCTGAACGAACTGCGGCCGCCGGCAATCAAATTGCCGTGGCTGCAATTTGCCGAGTAGTTCGAGAAGGAGGTTGGAGGGCGGCCCTGCCTCTTCCTAGCCACCATTGCTAAGCCCGGATCGCCGAGCACAACCGGCACCGCGTCGAACGCCCGCCCCGAAAGTCCTTCGACTCGTTCCACTCGAGGGAGTTTCCAATGCGCAAGTGAGCGCACTGGCCGCCAGCGAGAGAGTACGATGGTGTAAAGACTGCGATACCCACCTCAATCGCGCCGTTGAGCAACTTCCACTTCGCCCCGGTGTCAACTTTGTGACGCGGCAGATGCGATCGTTGGACAGACCGCGTGCCCGATAACCGTCTAAGACTCTTCGTAACGAAGTCTCCAAGGCTTTTTATCGTCGTCAACTGTCCAGATCTTGTGACGAGGAACCGCCATCCTCTGCTCCTCATTGCGTCGTTTACGTCTGATGATTGTTGATGTCGGAGAATACCGATAACCAAGCAATCCGTTCCACGTCGGCGGGCACGAACATTTCTACTGCCTCACTCAAGCCGCGCATACTATCCCCGGAAGTGGCACGCCGCTTGCTTGGACGAGAGGATTATGAAGGGAGTTACCGATGAGGATCGGCCGATCAATCCCAACAAATGCGCCAACGCACCTACTGTTCGCAGCCCTAGAATCAACATCGCTTCGCGTGAGATTCGTGGTAGGCACCCATCCAGTTCATCCTGGCAATGAAATACGAAAGCCGGCCTCCCGGGCGTTCCTGCATCACAAGCGCAAACGCAGAGAACCTCAGATCCGGTCACCACTCTCGACCATTCTTCGCCGACGCCCTCTCTCCAATGACCTGATTGAGGTATGTCAGCACGGCTCTGAAAGCCAGCTCCAAGTACGCGATGGTACGCTCGCGCGTTTGCCTCGTGCAATTGCTGATGAAGTTGGGACGGTCCCGCGTTCGCATTGCTTTCAAATGAGCATTCCGGCCTTCTAAGCCAGCCCGAGCAGCGGGCGATTTGCGCGCGATTTAGGAAAACACCGTTTGTAAGAAGGACCATGTGCGTGACCACTACCAAACCTCCCTCGTGCAACCTCAAACCGCGAACCGTGTTCGTTGGCAAGGATCGTTATGGAAACTGGATCGCTCGCGAGCGAAGCGGCATGTTTGGCGGCCTTTTCGTAAGTCGAGCTCAAGCGCTTAAATACGCGCAGTTCAAGAATGGCCCTCACCCAGAAACCATCATAGAAGTCTCCTGCGAAGCTGAGCTCAACATTCCCGGTTTGGACATCCCTACTGCTCATCGGCCAGACAAGCAGACCTAATCCTACTCTGAGCTGATGTGAGATGCTATGTCGACCATCCAGCCTAACGAATTCGAACGCTGCGTTCACCAGCACTTTTTTGCCGCACGCTCACTCAATTTTCTGTACTTGCAGATGCGACGTGAATGAGCACGATGGCGACATTGCTCCGTAAGTCTCATCCAATGCTAAGTTCGCACTGGCCGTCCGATCTGCCCCGATTGGGTGGCGGTAGCGACGGGCCCCTCCGGAAACGGGCGTACACCAAGACGGACCACATAAGGGTCAAGCAGTCAAGCAATGTGAAACTGCGACGATTTCAAACTGCACAAGCGATGAAATCAATTTTGAAGCAGCTCAGATGCTCGCCAGGCAGATCGCTGAACAAGGAGGCAACACTCGGGCGTGGCCTTCCATCTGAGGTGCGAGTGTGGTCGCGTCACATTGTAGTTGGTCTGCCAGCATCCCAGCGTGACGCGGATCGAGGCCAGCGACGTGAACAGCGGGATATAATACCACGCGACACACGCTGGTCGGCCCTAGTCAGGATGGCGTTGCTAGCACTGTCGCCGGTCCCACGTGCCGACTCCCAGCTTCCGACGACGCACCGCAACCGGCAAGACGCCGTACTGGACAACGCCAGTTCCCGGCTGGGATAGATCAGATGGTTCTCCTTCTTCGGTGGTCCAGCAGATAACGAATAGTTGCGTGGTCTCGTGTTTGCTTGTTGTCTGAATGAACGGCAGGTTCACTGCAGCGAAGCACTTTGCTTAAGTGTTACTGTCAGCGCTTCCTCGAATATGTCAAGACCGTCATTGAGTGTCTGAAGGTCAATAGTGAGTGCAGGCAGGATTTTTAGGACCTGATCAACAGGTCCGCATCGTTCGATAATCAAGCCCTTTTCGAATGCCTTCCGTGCGGTAGCTTCTGCGAGTTCAGCTCTCTGACAATCAAATCCCAACGCCATGCCTCTCCCCCGAACTGCAAAACTGCATCCACAATTCGCGGAGATGATCTCAAGTCGGCGCCGCATAAGCTTCCCCGTGCGCTGAATTTCCTCTGAGAAGCTCTGGTTGCGCCAATAAATGTCTACGGCTGCAGTTGCAGACACAAGCGCAAGGTTATTGCCTCGAAAAGTGCCCGTGTGTTCTCCGGGCCGCCATACGTCGAGCGCATCTTTGATTAGTAGCACTGATAATGGCAAACCGTACCCGCTTAGAGACTTCGAGAGAACAACAATGTCTGGCGACAGCTCCGCAAATTCGAAGCTAAAGAAAGCGCCTGTGCGACCACAACCCATCTGAATATCGTCGACAATCAACAGCGCGCCAACATCTTTCGCTATGGCCTGAATTGATCGCAGCCATTCCTTGCTAGCAACGTTTATGCCACCTTCCCCCTGCACAGTTTCGACGAGAATGGCAGCCGGCGAATCGACGCCGCTGCTTTCGTCCATCAACGCCTTTCGCAAGTAGTCGGCAGTATCAACAGTGGACCCGAGATAGCCATCATACGGCATGAAAGTTACGCCCGGCAAAGAACTACCCGAGGCTGCACGATAAAAGCGATTACCGCTCGCAGCCATCGCTCCTAAACTCATGCCATGATATCCGCGTGTGAACGAAATTATATTTTGGCGTCCCGTTACTTTTCGGGAAAGCTTTAGAGCTGCCTCAATAGCATTTGCGCCCGTCGGCCCCGTGAATTGGATTCTGTATTGCAGACCTCGTTGCCGCAGTATGACTGAATTGAAAGTCTTCATAAATTCCAATCTTGCGGGAGTGCCCATGTCAAGCCCGTGAACCACGGCGTCCGAAGCTAGATACTCAACAATAGCAGCTTTGATCCTGTGATTGTTGTGGCCGTAATTCAGCGCCCCCGCACCTGCGAGGAAATCAATACACTTCCGGCCAGCATCTGTTAACAAGATGGAACCACGCGCACGACTAAAAATTGCTGGAAACGAGCGTGAGTACGATCTGACATTTGATTCTAAGGATTCGATCGCCTTGATGCCACGTTGCTCGCCAATGATTTCACCCATCGCGCTCCCTCTGCAAGTACTCATGCAACAACCGGCTTATCGAGATAAGAAGAGTCTTTAGACATACACCTCGAAACGACGCCCCATTTGACCGTGAGGCGGTTATGCGGGCGCTTGTTACGAAAAGCGTCCCGCTCCATTTACCTGAAGAGTCGGGAAAACCCGCCTATCTAGGCTGGTAGTGTTCGTTCAAACCTAGGCATGCTTGCGCAATCAGCGGCGCCCGCCCTCGATTTCGTACTTGGAAAGCCCTGCGCAGGCGCGTGGAGTACCGTCCCAGTAGACGATCTCAACGTCGACTAACCCACCCTCGAAATTCAAAGATCACACCATGCGCGACAACACTCGGACTTATCATTGTGATGCGTAGTGCCGGTGGTAGTACAGTTCGCGCAAAACTCTAGTAGTGGTCCAAACTTCGGGTCTCGCTGCAAACACCAGAGACTTCTAACGGCTGCCGGATGAAAAAGGATGCGGGTGTGGCAGAAGAACAAGCTCACGTATGGCTGGGCCAGAAAGGGATCGCGGCCGCTGGCCGCTCACGACCAACGCACGCAATCGGCCCACCTGTTCGGTACCGTGCGCGCGGAGCTCGCAACCGGCGCGGCACTGGTCCTGCACTTCCGTAACAGCGAGGCCATGCAGCTTCATCCCAACGAAATAGAAAGCAAGGTCTGGCATTTAGTGCGTCAAAATTGGCCGTCAAACCACGTCTTCAAATCCTATGGCGATATCGTCAATCACTGCTGTTACGCCTAGAACACTCTCATCGATAAGCTGTGGAAGATCATGTCAATCCCGCTCCGCGATTGGGCCTTACATCGGTCGATCGATTTGAAGATCAGTATTATACGACAACAATTGAAATGTCCGGGCCGCTCTCATGCCGGTAGCAATAACGTTCATGTCGGTCCAGCAAGCGAACACGAGGAGAACGCAGGTCTAGAGCGGGATGGGTCTAGCTTCGACTTGGGATTCCCAAATCGGAAGGCTTCTGATTCAACATGCTGGCTGGGAAGGAGGCCAGCATGGATGGGACGAGCCTATTCGGATGACCTTCGTGAGCGGGTGGTGAGAGCTGTCATCAAAGGCGGCCTGTCGCGGCATCAGGCAGCGGCTCAATTTGGGGTGGGCATCAGCACGGCGATCAACTGGGTACAGCGCTTCCACGAGACCGGCAGCGTCAAGCCAGACCAGATCGGGGCTATCGGCCAAAGAAGATTGCGGGGCCGCACCGCGAATGGCTGATGCAACGGTGCCGAAACGATTTTACCGTGCGCGGGCTGGTGGCCGAACTCGCTGAGCGTGGCCTGAAGGTCGATTACCGCACGATGTGGGAGTTCGTCCACGCCGAGAAGCTCAGTTACAAAAAAAGACGCTGATTGCCGCCGAGCAGGATCGTCCCGATTAAGCCTTCCTTGCCTATATCGAGAAGGTTCTGGTCCCGACCCTGCGGCACGGCGACATCGTCATCATGGACAATCTCGGCTCGCACAAGGCCCACGCCGTGCGTCGCGCCATCCGTGCCGCCGGCGCCCCGCTCTTCTACCTGCCGAAATACTCGCCTGATCTCAATCCGATCGAGCAGTTCTTCGCCAAGTTCAAACACTGGCTGCGCAAAGCCGCACAGCGAACCACCGAGGCCGTCTACGATGCTATCGCTCCGATCCTCGGCACTGTCTCACCGGCCGAATGCGCCGACTACTTCGCAAACGCCGGATATGACCAAAACTAAACTCATCACGCTCTAGCAAAGGCGCAGCGGCTCGCCAGAGCCATCCTTCGGTTGACACTCTTCATCGAGGCTCAGGCCTCGATCAGCGTGCCATCGACCGAGAAGTGATCGCTCGATAGAAGCCTCTTCACCCTGCGCTGCGCCAGCACCGCGGCAAGCAACTGCACCGCGATGTCGCCTTCCAGCAGCCGGTCGCGGTTCTTCGACAACACCGAATGGTCCCAGGCTGCGTCGTCGACGCCGATTCCGACAAACCAACGGAACAGCAGGTCGTATTCCAGCCGCTCCATTAAAAGCCGCTCCGAGCGGATCGAATAAAACGCCTGCAACAGCATCGACCGCAGCAGATTCGCCGGCGGGATCGACGGCCTCCCAATCGGCGAATAGAGCGCGGCAAACCGCGCTCCAGCTCCGACAGCGCCTCGTTCACAATCCTCCGGATCGCTCGCAGCGGATGATCGCGCCGCACCCGCGCCTCCAGGTCGACGTAGCTGAAAACAACTCCCCCGTTCGATTGTCGCCGCCGCGCACGCACCATCTCCGAATCTCGTCGGAGCCAAAATCACGCTCGCAGGTTGGTGGCGAGTACCTTTTTCGACAGCCCGCTCTCATGTTTGCCGTCAAGGGCCTTGATCAAGCGGAGCCGCTTTCCGGTTGAGCGCCCGGACGCTGGACTCCCTGGCCAGGCGCGCTCTGATCGAGGGGCATGGACATCCGCAGGGACCGGCTTCGTAGCGAAAACTTGCCTGCCGGTTACCCTTGGCAAGCTTCTTCGCCAGCTTGTCGATCTGATCGGCGCGATTGGGGATGATCCCCAATTTACGAACTTCCCCGCCGCGCATCCCTTCGGCCACCGCAAGCGAAATCGTCGCCTTGTGCACATCCAGCCCCATGAAAATGCTATCGTTCATCCGGCCCGCTCCCCATGCTTGAGGCTCGGCGCCGGACCATCTGGCGCAACCCCGATAGGAGCTTGACGCGGGGCGGGCCGCCCGTCACCTCAGAGGGCGAATATAGGGTCTAGGGCTGTCGTCCGAAGCCCTTCAGAGCATCAGCGTATGGGAGCGTTGGCAGCCGACAAATGGTACGTGAACGTCGTCCCATGCACGGTCGGCCCTCGTAAATTGAAGCCCGACATCCGCTCCAAAAGCTCCCGTCACCGCCGCGCGTTGGCCGCCACCAATCTCACATGGTTAACGTCGACGAGTCCAGGCACGCCGGATCCATAACGCCGCTGTTCCGAGGAGGGTGAAATCATGGCACTCGTCCATCGCCGTCATCGCACTGACCACTTGTTGCTCCGAAAGTTGATCTAAATGTCGCGGAGTTAAAACCCGACTCTCGCAGGTTAAGCATTGCCCGATCTATGTTTTCGGTCGTGTTTTCGTTGGCTGGATCGAACATCAAGCCAACCACCGTTCCACTATGAGCGACCTGAACACCGATAGCGCCATATCGGGTACCAATTGCCTCGATTTCGTGCAGGCGCGGCTTTGGAAGGAATCTTTCGTTAATCAGCGCACTCGCGGTAGCGACTCGGCCAAGTAAGCCGAGATCTGACTCTTTTATCGCTTTGCCCAATAGGCGCCGGAGCGGACGAAAGCTCTCGATCTCTGTCCGATTGTAATCTGCCGGCTGGAGTGCGACCGTATCGACCGTGTGGCCCGGAGCTGTGTCAATACTGATGAAATCGATCGGCGGGAGCGAGTTAATGAAGGATTCTATTACGTCCCCCTCGCGATGCGCGAACAGTACGGCCTGCTGCGAGAACAGCGTAGAATCGCATGCCGTCTCAGCTCTCACCGCAATTTTCATTACGCGATCAGGCGATAGCTGAATAGCCAGATAATCGAGAACCGCCAAGATACTGGCCAGCACGTCGGCGGTAGATGAGCCCATGCCGCGCCCAACAGGGATGTTACTTTGTACGGTTAGATGACCACCCCCCCTGAGCCGGCCGAACGTCTTGAGTACGAGTTCCGCGGCGCGTCTCGACTTTTCACAACGCCGTGGACTGACCGATAAGATATCTTGGCCGTGCGCCTTGAACATTGCTTTTGACCTAAGCTGTCGGCAAGGCAACGACGTTAGCCCACGACGCAAATGGCCATTTTCGTCCTCGAAAATCCCCTGAATAAGCTCGCCATGATGACCAATGGCTTCACCGTATCCTTCTATTGCGCGCATAGCAAATCTCTATAGATGCGGCCAGACTTCGGTTGCAGCGAATTCCGCAAATCCGGCGCTTGGATACGTGAGCGGGCCAGCGTTTCTTTGCAGTGCGAGTTGTGAGTGCTCGTTTGCCACTTGCGAAAAGAGGCTTCAAAAGTCGTGCCAGCCGCCCAGGAAAGCCCTCAAAGAATGATTCTAAGCCTCTTTCCATGGCCAAATTTTCAATGGCCAAATTCGATGGCCCGCAGCAAGGCAGTTCAATCGCAGTTACCCGGAGGGCTCGTCGCAAGCACGACAGCAATTGTCGATTGCTGAACAACTTCGAAGTGAATGCATCCCGCGATGACTCTAAACCGTCTCACGCTCGGCCGCGGCCGAATATCCTGATATAGCCTGATCGGGAACACTTGCTCTGTCTCGTCCCCTGAGTCAGAGCAGAGCTGCATTACGTCATTGTGTTTGCACGGCGTCCACCGAACTGCATAGCAGTTCGTTGTGGGAAACAAAGGCTCTGGGGCAAGCTCCTATCAACTTTATCGAGCCGAGCGCCCTACATCGGGGAGCTCCGCGCAGCAAGCGCAGAGTTCAGCAGGACTCGGTATCGAGTTGTTGCTCCAACACACGCTTGGCAGTGGCACGACTCTTGATGGTAATCAGAACCGAATGTCGATGTTTACCCCGACCGCGGCGATTACAGCGAAGAGTGGAAATAGCATGTCGCCAGCTAGTCGCGCACTTAGCAGAGCCAATGGGTCTAACTCTATTCCGAGCCGAGAAGCGCCTCGTTCTAGGGGAACGAAGAGAACAGATCCCACGTTATGAAATCGTCGTATGATGTTAGGCTCGAACATTTAGGAGCAAACGGAAGTATGACTACATCCACGAAATCATTTAGCGGAAATGTCATCGAAACACTCGCGTTTCCGACGTTCGTGCAGGTTGCCCACAATCTCGTTGCCGCAAAGTTTGAGCTTATGAAGTTTGCTCCGGCGAAGTATATTCTTGATATCGCATTGGCAAATGGCCAGTTGCGGCCGGGGGGGCATGTGATCGAGTCTAGTTCTGGCACGTTCGCTCTAGCTCTCTCTATCCTTTGTTCTCTATATGACCTGGGCCTCACGCTGGTTACTGGGCCACTCCCTGACGTCGTGCGTTGGCGATTGGAGAATTTGGGTGCAGTCTTGCATGCGATTTGCGACAGTAAGGGCTGCAAAGGAGGACTACAGCAGGCGCGGCTTCAAGCGCTGGGTGAGCTACGCTCGTCAATTCCCGACAGCTTCTGGCCGCAACAGTACACAAATCCTTTGAATTCGTTGTCTTATGGACCAATCGCCGAGCGGGCCCTTTCTAGACAGCAGAAGATCGACGTGATCGTTGGCACAGTCGGCAGCGGGGGGTCGCTCTTTGGAATGGCTTTGGTTTTGCAGCGAGAGAACCCGAAGTTGGAAGTAATCGCCGTTGATCATAACAAAAGCGTGATTTTTGGTGCCCAACCCAAGCGGATCACCAAGATGTGCAGGGAAGCCTGGACGATGCTTGGCGTGGGCTCCGGGATTCCTATGGGCAATGTAAATTTTGAACTGTGCGATGAAGTTCACTGGGTTCCGGTTCCAAAGATGGTGCAAAAGGTGCACGACCTTCACCGACGTACCGGAATGCTTGTCGGGCCATCGAGCGGTGCAGCTCTAGCTGTTGCGGAGTGGCGTGCAGCTCGGGCCCCCTCGCAGAACGTTCTGACCATTCTACCGGACGGCGGCGTCCGCTATACAGATACGCTTTTTAATCCCGCATGGCTACATAATTACAATCAGGATCTCATTCGGAGTTGGAGCCGGCCAAGGGATATCGCTTCATTGGAAGAGGTGTCGCAGGATTGGTGCCGGTTCGCATGGGGTAGGCGGAGATACCGAGATGTGACCGGAAGCGATCCGGCTCCCCGTCCGGCTGGGTACGATCCGTAGGTTGCTCTCGTGGGGCACGCACTATGATCGTGTGTGTATGTGGCGGAGCGAGCTGGACACGCAACGTCCCCCTGACGCTTGTTCGATGCAGCCACAGCCTAAATAAGTTTTAGCCGCATTTCGGTATCGAAAATACGGCGGTCATCAAAGATTCAGTCTGTCGAAGTGACAGCATTGACGACTATGGCGAACTACGGGCGAGTTGCGCTACGATACTGTAAGCGTGAAGCTGACCCTTAGGCTTAATCCAGTTTGAAGTTCGTCCTGGCCCTCGAGAATGACCAGAGCTGAGAGGCGGATCGTCGGAATTTTGAAGGACCATGAGGCCGGCCTGTAGGTCGCTAATCTGTGCCGCGAGCACGGCCTAATCTTGGAGGCCAAGCGCCTGAAGAAACTGTGAGGACGAGAACCCGGCTAAATGTGTCCGGCTCTCGCGATTGGACTGCTATTGCAAGGAGCTTTATCGGATAGCGGTTGCCGCATTGTTGACGCCAAGCAGTGTCTGCTTTCCCGCCAGTCGAGTGCTGTCTGGGCACCAATCCAAGCCAGGCACCACGGATCTTGCGAGACTGCAGTCCATTGCCGATCGGGGCAAGCACAGCGGTCGCACCCAATGTGCCGATACCGGGGATTAGCATTAGCCGGCCTCAAGGTCTGTCACAAATTCGGTGCAGAGCTTGACGATCGACCTGGTTGAACTCCTTTCACCTCGACGAAGCGCATTGCCGGCCGTGTCGGGACACTGCTTCGGCTTCGGCGCCGGCGGTATCGATCTTGTTTGGCCTCACGTATGGTTTCGCAAATTGCGATGGGATCAATTGCACTTTGTAGCTACGCGCCTGTATCTTCTGGCCGAGCTGAACCAGCGCAAGCGTTCATACCGACCACGATTGGCATTGCGCACGCAAAGAACTGAAGAAGAGTGCACACGTCGAGAGCGAACTCTCTGAACAGGGGTTGCCGTCGCAGCCTTTGCCAACGACATGGAAGACGTTCTTGCCAATGTCGATTGGTGGCAGACTGCCGTGGGCTGTGGCAAATTCCCGATAGCCATCGTGCTGTCCTCGATTGATCTGACCGGTCGCGGTAGGCCCATAGGTATTCCGCCCCTCGAACGGTTCCGTACCTGCAGAACTACTGCATACGGTTCCTACCTCAAGTTATGGCGTAAAGTGCCGGTTGGGATAGGATGCAGGGGCACTTGCACCATGTGGCGAGCACGAGTTTGGCATGACGGGCTGACCAGTGGTGTTATAGCTGACCACACACACTTCCCGTCATGCTTGTCGAGTCCCCGACAGATTGGCATCCTGCATCGCTTCCTGCTGTACGCTCATGGAAGCCATCGAACATGTAGAAACACGTACTTCGAGACTATTCTGCACAGTTGGCACGACTTTTGAAACTCCGCCTTAGAGAGCCGCTCAGCACCGACATCATGTCATGAGTGAGCCATTAATTCACTCTTGAGCAGAGATTGAACCCTTTGCCTATGCGAGGATCCAGTATGTGCGCGACGCTGAAAACTCTATCTTACCTTGATTGCGCCGCAGTCGCCCATCTGACACTTGATCCCGAACAAGAACAGTTTGCGGGCTCCTTGGATTTCGTGTTTTCTGAGCTTCGGAAGAGCTCACATTCCGATCTGGAGCATCCGTTCTCGATTGTGGTCCGAGGAGAGATTGTTGGATTTTTTGTTCTTCGCGAAAAGGCGGCCTTGCCGGAATGGGCACCACCAGACGTAATCACTTGGCACAGCCTTCGAATCGGCGACCTGTACCAGGGCAATGGATATGGCAAGAAGGCGTTTGACCTTGTAGCTCGATGGATTTGCGCAAACCGACCACATATCAGCCGGGTCATGTTTGCCGTCAACGCACGCAATCTTGGAGCTAGGAGTGCCTTTCTGAAGGTTGGCTGTCGAGACACCGGCGCTACTTACTGCGGCCCAATCGGCCCTCAGAATATTCTTGAATATAAGATTGGTCCCCGATTATGAGCGTGCCGTGCTTCTCTTTGGCTTCCATCGGGGGTAGCGCGTCGGTTCGCACATCACTCCTGAGAGGAACAATTGCTTTCGTGCCCTGTTGGCATAGCTCTCTGCACGAGAACGTTGCGCGCGAAAGACGATGACTTGCCGACTGATGTTTTTGCGAGTCGATCGCGATATAGGGAGTGCAATGCGCCGGGCCACTGCTGGCAATCTACAGGGTGCGTTCGGAACGGAAGATGATTGAGCAGACCGACTACAATCTGCGGGTTCATTGGCCCAGCGATGAACGGACCGGTCAGGCATGCGACCGCATCCTGCAAGAAACCGGGGTCAGTTGCTCGACGGCAGCATCGCAGCCACGTTCATCGATTGGCAATAGTCCACCATCCAGCAAGCGATGAGAACAGACGTCCGGCGCGCAAGCCTGAGTGCCACTTCCCTGACGAGAAGCGAACAAGCAAAATGCGTTCCTCGACGACCGACCCCCGCTCGTTCGTCGCGGCCACTGGCAAAGAGTTTACGTTCCACCACATGGGGCAATCTGACGATGGAGAACCGGCACGGCCTATCGTCGGCCGAGAATTCAACCTGTGTTTCATCGCGTCATCAATCACCCTGCGGCAGAAACAATCGTACCGAGCATCGCTGCTGCGCTATCTCAACCGCGCGGCACGCAGAGAATTGCGCATTTTACTCGCATCTTAAAAAGCCAGCTTGCGTGCGAGGTGAGAAGGTCATCGACTGCTGGACGACAATGCGCGCACGATATCCGCCAATCGGGACTCACTCACTGGGAACATTAGCCTCATCTTGATCGCGAGGCCTTCTTTCGGCGACTGGCGTCTTTCTTGCTTAGTTCGGATACCAACGCTTATCCCGTGGTCGCCTCCAGTTTGTCAACCGCAAGTGCACTCGATATTCTCCGATGCCGCCCATTCCGAGTCACTTTCCGCTCCGATCCAAGCCAATCAATTCCGCACAACAAATGGCCCATGACATCTCAATAGTATTCATTCTGACTGCCCGCGCCATTCGAGGTGAACGTCCCTTTCGCATCGGCGCCGCGTGCTCCTTGCCAGTTTTTGCAAATCGTCTGGCAAGATTGTGATTAGCATCGGTTTTGAAAGTTTGCAGAATGCCTAAAACTGTTGCCGGCGCGCTGCACGAGAAGATTCGACAAGAAATCATGCGGCGAATGGTCAGAAATGAATATAAGGTGGGGGATCTTCTGCCGTCCGCTGCTGCATTGGCAGAGGAGTTTGGTGTCAGCGCAATAACTGTCACGCGTGCGCTTCGGGACCTTCAACCCACTGGCATGCTTCGATCTGTCCCTGGAGTTGGGACCTTCGTGCGAGAGAGGCGCAGATTCATTCGTAACCTAGACTTCACATTCTCGTCTATCGGAGTCGCTCAACGACTTGGGCGCAACCGTCCCATTCAATCAACGTCCGTGACAAGAGAGAAGATTCGAAACCCCGTCCTCAGTGATTTTGACGCGCCAACGAGCGCGATGGTTTGCATTAGAAAGATGCTATCGGTCGACGGAACACCGATAATGTTTGATACTTCGTACCTACCGCTTACTTTGAACGATAAGGTCGTTGCTGAGCTTGGAGATAAGTCCGTAACCGAGGCCCTGCGCGATCAAGGAACTCGTTTTCTCAAGGGAAGACTTCTCATCGAGGCCGCTCCAGCCTCAGAGGAGGTACAGCAGGCATTTGGGCTTCCTAACGGATATCCAACAGTGAGACGACTTTATCAGCTGACAACCGGGGATCCGTCATTCTCGATCTTTGGAATCACCGAATCTCCATTTGATCGGCTGGCATGGACCATAGAGTTAGATGTGTCTCAGCGAAACCGCTAAGGAACAGTAATCGCTGTTTTCTCGATGTCAGCCAGCTCGAAAAAGCCCCGCCACGCATGAGCAAGGCAAAATCGGCCGCGCCTTCTTCTGCGGGTTCGAACAGCGGCTCGAAGCCGTTGTACCAATCGGCTTGCAGGATACCAGCGAAGGCAGCCAGATGCAGCTGGGGACGCTCGCCTAGTCGGTCGCATGAGGCATAATAGACCGCCGCCGGCGGCGCAGGCCCGGCGAAGGGCCGGTCATCCCGTACATAAGTCCAGATCCGGCCGGTCGTGCACTTGCCCTTCGCCAGGACACGGTGCGTGTTTCGGCAATTTCCGGACAGCAATTTCGGTAATTCGCGGACAGCGATTTCAGTAATTCCGGGACAGGGATTCCGCTAAATCGCGGACAGTTGCGGGAGGTTGGTTTTCGGGAGCGCCGTTCAGGCAATGTTCTCTCTCAAGCTGTGAGTTTGAGAGGGGCAATGCCGAGACGGAAGCAAGCGAAACGAACCACTGTGAAGGACCTACGATCGATCCTGAGGCTGACGTACGAGCAGGACCTGTCGGTTCGGGAGATCTCGGAACGGCTGCAGATCAGCAAGAGTTCGGTTGCCACCTACCTGCTGCGAGCGCGTGAAGCGGGTTTGAGCTGGCCGCTGCCGCCGATTTACGAGAGCGAGGCGGCCTTGCAGCGAGCCTTGTTCCGGCGGGTCGGGCGGCCCCCGCAGGACTTGAGCGAGCCTGAGTGGCCACGGGTGGCGCAGGAGCTCAAGCGCAAGGGCGTGACGCTGACGCTGCTGTGGCAGGAATACCGGACGGCGCATCCCGACGGCTATGGTTACACGTGGTTCTGCGAGAAGTTTGACGCCTATCGGCGCCGGGCGAACCCGACCTTCCGTCATCGCCACGCGGCGGGTGCAGTGATGCAGACCGACTATGCGGGTCCGACGGTGGAGGTGATCGATCCGCAAACCGGCGAGATCCGTCAGGCGCAGATATTTGTCGCGGTGCTCGGGGCCTCGTCGCTGACCTTCGCTATGGGGAGCTTCGGTCAGCGACTACCAGATTGGATCGAAGGCCAGACCCGGGCCTTGTCGTACTTCGGCGGAGTTCCCAGGGCGATCGTCTGCGACAATCTGAAGGCCGGGGTCGTCAAGGCGTTGTGGTTCGAGCCGACGCTCAACCAAACCTTTGCCGCCATGGCCGAGCACTACGACACGACGATTTTGCCGACCCGCAGCCGCAAGCCGCGCGACAAGGGCAAGGTTGAAGGCGCGGTGCTGATTGTTGAGCGCTGGATTCTGGCACGGCTGCGCCATCGGCGGTTCTTCAACCTGACCGATCTCAATACTGCGATCGCCGGTTTGCTGGAGGAGCTGAACCATCGGCCGATGCGCCATATCGGCAAATCCCGCCGGCAGCTGTTCGAGGAGATCGAGCGCGCTGCGTTGACGCCGTTGCCGGGCGAGCCGTTCGAATACGCCGAATGGAAAACGGCGAAGGTCCACCCCGATTATCACGTCGAAGTCGACAAGACCTTTTACTCGGTGCCGCACCGGCTGATCGGCCGTCGGGTGGACGTCCGGCTCACCTATCGAGCCGTCGAGATCTTCCAGGATCACACGCGTGTTGCCAGCCATGTGCGCCGCTCTCAGCGCAGCGGCCATGTCACCGTGAACGAGCACATGCCCAAGGCCCATCAGCGTTACGCCAATATGACGCCGGCGAGCTTGATCAAGATGGCAGCGCGGATCGGCGTCAACGCCGCCACGCTGGTCGAGCGGATGATGCGTGAGCGCCCGCATCCCGAGCAGGGTTATCGCTCCGCCATGGGGATCATCGCCCTGGCGCGGCGCTACGAGCGCGATCGGCTCGAAGCAGCTTGCGAGCGGGCACTCGTCATCAACGCGATCAGCTACTCCTCGGTGAGCGCGATCCTCAAATCCGGGCTCGACCGCGCGAGCCCTGCTGCCGCCCCCGTCAAAGCCACCCCCTCGCACGCCAACATCCGTGGTGGGGGCTATTATCAATGAAGGAAAGGACCATCGCGATGCTGACCCACCCGACCCTCGACCAGATGCAGGCGCTCGGCCTTGCCGGAATGGCGGCCGCCTACCGGCAATTGGCCGAACAGGACAATGCCGCCGATCTCAGCCGCGACGAGTGGCTCGGCCTGATGCTCGATCGCGAAGCCGCCATGCGCGCCGACCGGCGCCTGACCAATCGGCTGGCCGCAGCCAAGCTGCGCTTCATCGACGCCTGTATCGAAGACGTCGACTTCGCGTCCCGCCGCGGTCTTGACCGGCGCAACACCCTGCAGCTGGCGCAAGGCGCCTGGCTGAAAGCCCATGAGAACTTCATCATCACCGGCCTGACCGGGACTGGCAAAACTTGGCTGGCGTGCGCCTTCGGACGCCAGGCGGCCAGGCTCGATCATTCCGTCCTCTATTTGCGTATGCCGCGCCTGTTCGAAGACCTCGCCATGGCCCGTCTCGATGGTCGCTTCCCGCGCCTCATCGATAAGCTCGCACGTGTCCAGTTGCTCATCCTCGACGATTGGGGCACCCACACCCTCAATGACCAGCAGCGCCTTGATCTCCTCGAAATCTTCGAAGAGCGCTACAGGCGCAAATCGACCTTGATTACCGCTCAGCTGCCCGTTGCCCAATGGCACGACATGATCGGCGAGCCAACCATCGCAGATGCTATCCTCGACCGGATCATCCACAACTCCCACCGTATCGCCCTCGAAGGCGACAGCATGCGAAGGAAAAAAGCTGCGCGCCCCTTGACCGACGTCGAAAACAGCGAAACGAATACCAACTGACTTCAACAACCAGGCAACCAAAAGCCAGCGCCGCCACGCTGTCCGCGATTTAGCGAAACTGCTGTCCGTCAGTTAGCGAAACCGCTGTCCCGTTTTTGCGAAATACGCAACACGGATGGTTGGGTGAGTAGGCCGGAGGGATTTCACCTCCGGCCTCTCGCAGAACCAGGGCGTGAGGCTCTCACCTCACCCGGCTCCCGTCAGGCAAGCTTGTCGCCAATACCGAGTTGCCAGTGAGCAAAGAGTCTGCGGTTCTCGCGAGCGATCTTCTCCAGGAAGATGCGAGCGCGCCCCAACCGATGGCGGAAGCGCTTGTACTTCGTTTCAACCAGATAGCTATTGTTTGGTTGATGTAGCGGGCCATCGGATATAGCTCCGAGCGCATGTATTGCCCGTAGTACGCGATCCACCCCCGAACTATCGGGTTTAGTTCGCGGGCAATGTCGTCCAGCGTCAGATTTGGCCGCCTACGAAAGTTCAAGTCTCGGATCGTTGCCCGCATCGCGTTCAGCACTGACTTGCTGACCGCCGGAGTGAACCCGCAGAAAGTTTTCTGCGAGTACGGCCCCCGGACTGACCTCGGCCGGAAGCAATATCCGAGAAAGTCGAACATAACCGTCTCGCTCTTGCCTCGGCGTCGGTCGTCCTTGCAGTAGACAATCCTCGTCTTCGTCGGATGCAATTCCATGCGACACTCGGCCAGTCGAATTTTCAGTGCTTCGCAAACGCTCTGCGCCTCCACCTCACTCTGGCAGTGTATCAACCCGTCGTCAGCATACCGGCACCACCTGAGTTCAGGGAACGTTCGTGCCATCGAGAGATCAAAATGTATAGTGCATGAAGAGATTGGCGAGAATCGGGCTCACTACTCCCCCTTGCGGGGTGCCGCAGCTTCGCTCGACGACAGCACCATCCTCTTGCACAATCGGCGCTGTCAGCCATCGTTCGATGTAGAGCAACGCCCATTCGCACTTTACATGCTTCCGGACAGCCCGCAGCAGAAGCTCGTGGTCAATGTTGTCTCCCTTGATATCGAACTCTAGAACCCAGTCGTACTTCCAGCAACGCTTGCGCGTGATGCCTACGGCATCAAGAGCCGATTTACCCCGCCTATAACCATAGGAATCCGCCAGAAAGATTGCGTCCAGAGTCGGTTCAATGAGCTGTTTGGCAACTGTTTGTGCCACGCGATCCGTTACAGTGGGCACCCCGAGGATCCTTTGGCCTCCGCTCTTCTTCGGAATGGAGACGGCGCGAACAGGTGGCGGGAAGTAGGCGGCTGAGCTCATTCGATTCCAAATCTTGTAGAGGTTACTCTTCAAGTCGGATTCAAATTCCTCAATCTCACTCCGTCGACACCGGCTGCGCCACCATTGGATCGCACCTGCAGATACGCTTCGTACACCTTTCTTTTGTCGATGTTGTTGAACGGCTTGCTTGGCTGATTCACCGCCGTCCTCCTGTTGCCAGTTGCAACGATGGCCAGCCCACCTGATCCGATCCCTTCGCTCCAGCCCCATTACGAGCCTTCGTCGCTTGTATGGATCGGTCCGCCCCAGTGCTCCGCATTGGTACTCTTGCCTCGCGGTTTTCTCCGCTTGTGCTTCTCCCTTTGCATCGGAACGACTGGTTCCTGCAGTTCCGTGACAACGCCTGCATCCGGTTCACACCCCCTCAACGCCGGTCGCCGCCCGCCCAGTCATCAGGCTTCCAGCGGACTGTTCCCAGAGGGACGACACACCTCTGGTTTTGACGACGATTTCCATGTTACGACGCTTCATCTGCGGGTTCATTTTCATTCGTCTCTCGGATGCTCATCCGCTCGGGTATTTCCCGATCGTTAGCTTCAACGCTCACGACCGCGCCTCTTAAGCGAAGCCGCTTGAAGTGATTTGGGACCTGCTCCTGAAAGCCGATCCCGAGGGGCCTTCCCTCATCGCTGTCACAGCTTGTGCTCACAGATTATCAGATCATCACGATCATCCTTTCTGTGTGCTTCTGCAGCACACTATCGTCGCCATGAAGGCGAGCGGCAGCGAGTACATGGCGTTAGACGGTCGGCGACCGCTTCGATCATATGGAAGGTTCTAGTTCCAGAACTAGGCGCAGACATAGAAGCTCACATCGGCTCACAAACTCAGCAGCCGATAGCCGATCGCTCACCCACTCCGCCAGACGGGGTCTCTTTGCCGCTTACAGGACCTGCAGCGCTCGCGTCCGTCAAACGAGGCGGCCCTCAAGGGAGGGATACCTGGGTTCTTGCGTTCTTTGGTTTTGATCTGGAACGATCTGTGATTCCCTGACGGCGTGTCGCCGACATGAGGGCGATGGCAAACCGCGGGATGATCGTCAGAAGGAGCTGCTGCTTCCTGCGCGAAATGGGCCACCCGCTGGTGCGGGTGGCGGCTCCGATTGACCGGAAGTTTCTCGATGACCGCTTTGGTTCGGTATGCCAACCCGGTCCAAGATAGCCTAGCTTGTCGCCGGCCTGTTCATTTTTATCACCACGATCCCAAAATCATCCGCGCAGCAGGTCAAGTCGTAGCCCAGTATCGTCGAATTGATCGACAAGCTCCTCGACAAGCACATCTATTCTGAGATTACCGAACTCCTCGACCTGCAAGGATATAGGCCGGGGGATTAGCGCGGTGGCGCAACGATGCCCGCTCACGGCCTTGAAGGTCGCGTATCTCGTCCAACGCTACGGCCAGCGCTCGCGCTGTGACCGACTGCGAGATCGTGGAATGCTGACAAAATGGGAGGTCGCCGCGCGCCTCTACATTCACGAGACGACCCTCGCTAGGTGGGCTAAACATGGACTCGTCACGAGGCACGCCTACAATGCGCACCATTGCATCTAAACGTCCTCACCTCGAACCCGCCACGCAATCAATGCAACCGATGGAATCGTCTTGCCGACGAGCCGCCGCCCTCAAGACGCTAATCGTTCCAAAACCCTCAACTGAAGCTGAAGGAGGTGTAGTATGAATGCATGTAGTTGCGAACAGGCACAAACCCGTACCATCCCAAAAGATCAGCCTGATCCGGTCCGCCCGCTTGGCGCGGAACACATAAACAGCACCTGAGACTGGATCGGCCCTCATGTGCTCGCGTACCAACATGACTAGGACCATTCCGGACGGGCCGATCAGCGGCTCGCCTTCTGTGCGTCGACGATGGCCGAAATCATCGCCGCAGCCTGCCCGGATGGTGACGTCCTCAGTTTCGATCTCGCGGAGCTGGACGTCTGGCTTGGCCTTGCATCGCGCTGTCTTGCGTTCATGGCCACAGCCAGGGCGGGCGCCGTGGCGTCTACTACCGCCGGTACAAACGGCGGATCTTCAGCCTTTGTTGTAGGCAACTGCCGTGTCTGGCCGGCGCCATGTAAACACATGCTGCGGCGTCAGCCCATGCCCTCGGGCAATCTCAGAACTACCGTGCTCGGAACCAGCGTCTACTCGACAATCTTGGCCTTGTCGTCTCTGGAATCCAACGACGTTCGCCCAAAGCTGCAAACGCCGCATCCAAAAATCGACCTCCTCTCAATGATTAGGAGATTATTCACAAACGACCAGCAAAGGCGTGTTAAGAGTTGAGTCTACGCAGGCTAGACCTCCGCGAAATTTGTGAACGCGTTTAGACGACATTCACGGGTGGCTGCTTGATGACCTTCACCCGCGCTATACTGCGCCGGCCATCGACACTGACGGGCAGCTCACCATGGATGGCCGCGCGACGAACGATGCGAGCCTGGTCGCCGTAGTCATTTACCCCACGATGCATCGTGGCGCGGTTGTCCCAGATAGCGACGTCGCCCTGCTTCCAGTTCCAGCGCACGGTGTTTTCCGGCGCAATAACATGAGACTCGAATACATCGAACAATTTCTGGCCGTCATATTTTGGGATATCGACAAAACGTGTCACATAAGAGCCGAGCACCAGCGTGCGCTCGCCGGTCTCGGGGTGGACCCGCACTACGGGATGCTCGGTCTCGAACCTGTTTCTGTTGAACTCCTCATACTTCTTCTTATCGACTTCGCTGGGGCGGACGGTTACGGCGAAGTCGTACGCGCTGCTGTGAAGAGCCCAGAGCTGATCCGCAAGTCGTTGCAGCGGCGCTGGCATATCGAGATATGCGGCTGCGGTGTTTGACCACACCGTATCGCCGCCGAGTGATGGAATCACAACGCCTCGCAGCACCGAAATCTTAGGATAGGCATCGCAGCAGGACCAATCAATATGCCAATTGTCGGCCCTGACACCTCCGCGTGGGGTGTCAATCTCGAGGATCGACACTGTTCCCTCGACAGCACCTAACGGCGGCGGTACGAGCCTCCCGAAACGAAGAGCAAAGCGCTCTTGCTCGACGTCGTCGAGATGACCTTGGTCGCGGAAGAAGATGACCTTGTGCTCAAGGAGCAGGCCGTTCATCGCAGCGATGGTCTGCTCCGGCAAATCGCCCGACAATTTGATATTTCTGATTTCAGCGCCAATGTGCGCCGCGCGTTTGACGACGTGCGTACGCGGAATAACATCCTCGATCAAAGCCGCTTCAATCATTGTATATTCTCCTACGTTGCTGTTTCTTTCCATACGAACCTTTCGGCCGCAGAACCGAACGGGAACGCTGTGTTGGAAAAGCATCCAAGACCTGCGGTATCGGCCCGTTCGTGCGATGCCAGGCGAGATCGACCACGCACCCGCCGTTCATTAGTATCATTTGCCACCTCGATGAGTCGTTCGTGATCGCGGATGCGGTCTCGTTTCGCTCCAAGTGTATGTGCATCTCGCTCGGGTGCGGGTGGAAGGTGGGTGAGATTGCTGGCTTTCATGAGTAGGGCTCGTTACCGGGTGATCCTCAGCAAGAGCCGTGCCAGTCAAGAGAGCCTCGCCTCGAGCCGTTCTCGTTATCAGAAGGAAATGACTGATACTGCCAGGGTCAGGCGCCGCGATGGGGCGAGGCCGAAGTTCTTGTCAACGTAATCTCAAGGAAGTTACGCCGGTCGTGAAGCGCTTCGCCTGCAGGTCGAGCATCCCGTGACCGAATTGATCACCGGCATCGACCTCGTCGAGCAAATGATCCGCTCCGCGGCGGGTGAGAAGCTCGCGATTGCGCAGAAGGACGTTGGGCGGTGGAATCGCGCGTCTGTGCCGAGGATGCGTTCCGCAACTTCTTGCCGTCGATCGGCCGCCTGGTGAAGTATCGCCAGCCGGCCAAAGTCATGACGGCATCACGATCCGCAACGACACCGGCGTGCAGGAGGGCGGCGAGATTTCGATCCACTACGATCCGATGTCGCCAAGCTCGTCACCCACGCGTCGTCGCGCGCCGCGACTATCGAGGCGCAGGCGACTGCGCTCGATACGTTCTATGTCGACGGCATCAGGCACAGTATTCCCTTCCTGTCAGCCCTGATGAACCACCCGCGTTGGCGCGAGGGCCGGCTGTCGACCGGCTTCATCGCGGAGGAATTCTCGAAGCGGTTTCGGCGCGTCCCCTGCGAAGTGAGATCGCGCGGTGGCTGGCTGCGCCGTCGCAGTCTGGCTCGATCGCGCCGAAAAACGCACTCGACGTTGCGCCTGAAGACGATGCCATTGCGGTGCGCTTCATCAGCATCGACGGGCTGCCGGGGCAATCCGCACAACCTGGTGTCGAGGTGGGTGCCGAGCGAGCCGGTCTGGCAGGGCACGATCGACAGCAACTTCGTCGCCGTGCAGGCGCGTGTGACCAGCAACGGCTTCCGTCTGGCCCATCAAGGCTGTGAGGTGCCGGTCTTCACCAAGACCGAGGTGACGTCCGCACGGCTGATGCCGGTGGTCTCGGCGGCCGATGCTGCTGTGCCCGGTGCCGCGTTCTCGTGGTGTCGATTGCATCACCAAGGGGTAGGAGATCAAGGCCGGCGAGACGCTGGCGGTGCTGGAAGCCGTGAGGATGCAGAACGCGCCACGCGCCGAGCGCGACGGCACGGTGAAGAAGATCCAGGCCGCCCCGGGTGCCACAGTGGCGGTGGACGTGTTGATCCCTAGAGTTCGCATGAATCCGCCACAAGCCAAGGCGGCCGCTGGCGGCCCATCGTTGGGAGTAAAGACAGCGTTACGCGGCATTTGCCCGATGCATAAGGTCCACACCTTGCTTAGAAATTAATGCCGCTCGCCCAGTGTGTGGAAATGGCATTAGCATCTCGCTTCCTTGAGACGAGATGCGAGCTCGTGCAGCTGAAGCTAAAGAACCTCTTCAACCGCTGATTTTCTCTTTCTGGGCGCTTCTTAAAGGGGGGAGGTCATACAAAGAGACGCCACCCACCGCCTTCGCTGAAGCGATGGAGACATCCGCCTCGATGATCCTTTCGGATCGGAGCCCTTTTAGGCGTCGTTGACAGGCGGTAGCCGAAAGCCCACCGTTCGCCGATCACATCAGGTTAGGCGACTGCTCTTTTGCACGATCTCGAGAACGGACGTCTATTCGGTATATCGCATAATCCGCTCCGGGAGGCTTTCACCGCAAAATGCCTCTGCAATGCAGGAATTCCTCCGAAGCACAGGAAAATGCGACGAAATCTCCTTGCACCCTCAGTATCCCGATTGTCGAGAAAATTTCAATAGATGATCAGGCAGGCTCCCAAATGGCGTTTTAACATATGTAGCATCAGTAATGTCCCCTCGGAAAAGTGCGAAGAGACCGCAGTGAACCACTCGCGTAAGCTCAATTTTCCAAAAAGAGGATCGACTACGTTGTCCTTGTCAAGCGTTCTGATCTCGACCGCAATATCAATCGCCCTGTCGATCGCTATTCCCCAGAGCGTAAATTCCGAATCGATCAAGGTTCGTGTTTTGCGCGAAGGCCGGATCACGATCGGGATCCTCAACCAGGCGCCCTGAGCTACAAGACCGAGAGTGGTGACTTGGCCGGTGCCGGTCCTGACATGATCAAGGCTGCGCTTGAGCCCGCTGGAGTCAAGAGGTCGACTTCGTCATTATGGAGTTTGGAGCGCTGATGCCCAGCCTTCTGAGCGGGCGCATCGACGTCATCGGTGATCACTCCAACTCGTTGCGAACTAGTTATGTTCAGCGAACCCACCATTGCTGACAAGGGTGCACTTCTTGTGAAGGCGGGCAATTCTTTCGCCATCCATAGCTTCACGGATATCGCTGCCAATCCGAAGATCCGGCTAGTAGTCGGATGCGGCAGCACGAGCGGCGACAATGCCTTGAAGACCGGCGCGGCGAAGTCGCAAATCCTGCTGCTCCCGGGAGAACAAGATTCCCAACTCTCTGCAATTTACAGCGGTGGCGCAGATGCCATTTCCGCGTCAAAGACGACCCTCAGCGCGTGGCTTAAAGATCCGAATGTGAAGGGCCTGGAGCTCGCAAAGCCTTTTACCGGGTACGTCGAGAAGGGGCGTGAAACTACAATCTACACCGCGATCGCGATCGCGATCAGGCCGGAAGACGCGGTGCTGCGCGACCTCTATAACGAAAATCTGAAGAAACTCAGGGCCGACGGCACTGTTGACAAGACTTTGGCGAAGTACGATTTCACTGATCTAGCACCAAAAGATGTGACCACACGCGAGCTCTGGGTTGACAAGTACCGCTGAAGGTATCGTGAGTTTTCCCGCCGGTCCTTGCAGGAATTTTAGAGGGCTTCTGCGTCACAGCGGCGGTTGCGGCACTTCGCAAACTGGGAGAGGGCCAGGTCCAAGCGATAGTTGATGTGCGGTCCTGAGGCGCGAGGTCGACGTGTTCGATGACAGGGATATGATTCTACCACGATCACATGGATCTCCCTAATCCAGGCATTTTGCGCACTGGCACACCGCACCATTATTGGGGCGCTGAACCTATTCAGCCATTCAATTGCGGCCGCTGCTGCCAAAGCGGTTTCTCGACATCTTCGAGCAGGAGCGACTAAGTGAGCGCGCCAGGATCGTTGGCTCGCATTTTCAAAAGCGGCCTAAGGAATGCTTTGCGCAGCTGGAGATCACCGGAGAAGTGACGGAGTGAGCTTGCTCGGCGCCTCGAGTTCGTTGGCGATCGGCAGACGAAACGCCGATTTGATGTGCAGCTTAAGGTGGGGGCTCGTATCTCCAGGTCCGTTCGTGATCCTGGACTTATCGCTCGTGCAAAGCTCCATGGAGACATTCTTGGCTTTGCCCCACCTCTCATTGTGTCCGAAACTGAAATAGACAAGATTGTCGAAATAGCCTACTCGTCGACAGGACAAGTGAACGAGTTCGCGAAAGAGGCAGCTCGTTGAAAGTCGAGGTCTGTTTGGTCTGGACCTCTGACTCCGCGGTGCCATTGGTTGAACCGGTCTAGCAGAGAGCGCCCTGTGGTTCGGCTGAGCGATAGCTTGGCGGTCGGCGACCGTAGTAATCTAAACAAATGACGGCAGTGTACTTCTACCCGCAGCTCTCCATCCGAGGCCTATTATCCGACCAACGATTCCGACCCGTCAGGCTGCGGCGGCGCTGAAGCAGCTCACGTACACAGTCGGCTTCGCTCAGAGCGTCGCCGTACGCTTCAGCGGCAGATATTGCCGTTCCACACAAACATCTGGAGGGTGAGCGCCGCGACGGCGACTGGTCCCGCAGCCGAGCGGTACGATTGTCACGTCGTCAGGCTGCTCCGCTGCGCGCCTGATTCCGGGTCTTCACGGTTCGATTGCGCTTCCTCCATCCCTCGCGTTTCGAGATGTAACTCTAAGTTGGCAGTTGGTATTTTTTATACATGGTATATCTTGGGGAGCCGGGGGACAACCCCGTGCGAAAAGCGTCGGGTATTGCTCGCGACCATGTCTGGGAGCGCAACTGAATGGAGAACTCTAGTGAATAACTTACAACTGCGGGGGGCATCATCTCTCCATGAGTCGGTCCGTGAGGAGCTGCTCAAACGCATCAAGAGCGGTATCTATCTGCCGGGATCTCCGATCCCATCCACGGCCATGCTCAGTGAGGAATTCGGCGTCAGTCCGATCACTATCAAGCGGTCAATACGCGATTTGCAGACGGCTGGAATGCTAATCGCAGTCGCTGGCAAAGGCACGTTTGTTAAGGAACGAAGGCGATTCTTGCGCGAAGTCGATGTCTGGCTGTCCTCAATCGACAACGCGCGCAAGTTGGGCTTCAGGCCGAGATTGCAATTGTTGTCAATCACGAGGGAAAAAATATCGGATGCAACAATGAGTGTCCTCAATCCACCCCAAGATGCTATGCTCTGCGTCCGGAAGACGGTCCTTGCGGACGATCTGCCCATCATGTACGACGCCACTTACCTTTCATCGGACATTGACGAAGATATTGTCGAGAAATTCAGTGAATGCTCTGTAATTGACGCGCTGGAGCAACATGCAATTCGTATTGTGAACACCCGTCTAATCATCGACGCTGCGCCCGCTGCCGGAAAAGTAGAGGAAATATTCGCAATTCCGAACGGTTATCCGATGCTGCGCCGACTCTACAAAGTTACAACAACCAAATCACGCATTACTATTTTCGGCATTGTCGAATCTCCATTCGATCGACTTGCATGCTCACTAAATCTTCCAGCAAATCAAATGAGCGGAAGCTATTTGAAAAGCAAGAAGTGACTACTTCAAAGTCCTATCCCAAGCACGTGTTCTATGATGTTTCCTCTCGCTGCACCGAAGCCGAACTTCCGAAGCTGCACACGCCCGACCCGAAAGGTCGCAGGAACTGAAAATTCCAGTTGAAACTCTCCATCTTGCACAGTTGTCGATCCGCTGGGGTATGCGGTTTGTCTCAGCTTAGCATCCTCAAGAAGCCAAATCGTGTCGGAAGCCGCGGTCCTTCGTCGCTTCCTCAAGTTGGAACACACCAAGCGCCCACGCGTGCCCTCGCGAACAGATCATGTCGACCAAAATGCATCATTCTTAGCCAAGGGCGAGCCTGCGGCTCGCGTGTGCGAGCACATGAAAGCTAACCAATCTCGGGGGCCGCATATGTGCTCCGCGAGAGCAAGCCTAGATCAGGCCCCTGGTGGCCAAGGATAGGAGATACGCCTCCATCATGATTGCAGTTCCTTTGCGGTGGCGCTCAGGCGACGGGACATTGTTGACGGTAACCGGTATGAGCTGCCACGTTTGCGGTGATCAGCGGGCGCGCGCGTATCGGATCGGCAACCAGTACTGGCGGATAGCCTCGACGGCCGGTGGAATATCGGCAAAGGCGCGTCGGGTCTCGCGGCCGCTTTGCGGTGGTCCGAGCAGCGGCTGCCCCTGATCGTCGCGAGAGTGCAGCAGGATAGGCAGAAGCAGGCCGTGATTGACATTGCTGGTGTCCAGCAACCGCGCCCACGGCGACAGCCTAAGCCGCATTGCGCCATAAAAAACTTGGCACCGGCGAGGCGGATCGACATCGCCATTGATTTTGCGGCGGTGCATCGGGGCGAACTGGCTAGGCATGGTCGAAAGGATCTGGCTGATCTCATTATGGCGCAGCGCGCGACGGCGGAGATCGCGGCGAACTCCGAGGTTGAAAGCATCGGCATCGATGGAGAGCAGCGGGCAGATCCAGTCGAGCGGGCTGATCGACACTGGTCCGACCACGATCGCGGCGACGTAACCGTCGAGCATGGGGAGATTGGTGACGGCGGGATGCTGATCGACGCGATCCTAGAGTCATCGCTCGAGGTCCGCGAGCAGCGTCGCGGCGGCAGCCATCGACGATGGTCGTCCGGGATCGAGCATCGGCATTGACGTCTCGTCGCAGAACACGCGCGACGCGGCTGGATCGTGCGCAGCTGGAGGTCATAGAGGCTCCTGAGCCACCAAGCCGCGCTTCACCCAGCCGGCAAGCGTCGACCGGTCGAGATGGACGCCCTAGCCGGCCAGAATCTGCACCTGTCGGCACAGCGGCAGATACCAGGCGAACTTCCAGAGCACCACGTGGCTCACGAGTGCGGTCGAAGGCCATGCCGCTCTCGATGAGGCGCGGCAGCACCTGCTGACGTCCTCGCCGAACTTGTGGAGCTGACCTCGGCAGCACGGGCAGGCGGTTGCATCCGGCTCCAACACCTGCACAGCGCGGTAGGTGCTTTGGAAGCGCCCCGATGTTGCGGCGCGCCTTTTTGCGCGGTTACCGGATGGCTTCGCCACAGCCACATCGTTGGCGGGCGCAGGCAGCGTAGCGTCGGCCTCAAGACCGCCCAGCTCGAGCGCAAGCTGCTCGTCCACGAGCACCGCAAGCGCTCCGAGCGCTTCCGAAGATCAACTCCTTGAGCGTCTGCATTGCTACGCGCAGCTTCTCGTTCTTAGTCAAGCGCGAGCACCATCTCGCCCGGAGCCGCCATGATCGGTCGGGAGAACGTCGGGACGAATCGCCATGATCAGACGGTACATCCGCGCGACCCGCTCCAGCGAAATCCTCACCCCTCAGCCGACAATGGTCGGCTGCTTCACAGGCTTGGGCGACACGCGTCCACTCCAGCCCGTCGGGCAGCCTGCAGCTGCGTCGCACTGAGATGCACAACACCGTCGCGGATCGGCGGCCAAGTGAAACATCCTTGGTGCAACCACTTCGTTCCCAGCACCATGCCGCTGCCGTCCCACGCCAGAAGGTTCACTCCGTCAGCGCTTGCTGCGGAACACGAAGACGTCGCCGCAATATGGGTTCGCACGCAGTGCTTCACTCACCAG
Organism: Bradyrhizobium sp. ma5; assembly: GCF_042258955.1. Lineage (NCBI taxonomy): Bacteria > Pseudomonadati > Pseudomonadota > Alphaproteobacteria > Hyphomicrobiales > Nitrobacteraceae > Bradyrhizobium > Bradyrhizobium sp. ma5. The sequence continues at coordinate 1,918,521 of NZ_CP170156.1, read as the reverse complement.
CACCGACGGCGTGTGCACTGACTTGCGAAAGTCGACCGGCGGGGCTGCCGTTACCACCTTGAGGTCAGACCGTAGCGCAATCACCGGATCCCTCGAAGCGCCGCCAGCACCGTCGCCAGGTCCACGCCCGGCTCGACCCGGATGCGCGACCCCTTCATCTCGATCTCGACCACTCCACAGACCTTGGTCGGCGGCGCGGCAATCTGCAAGGGCTTCATCCGTAGCGGCGAAATACACTCGTCAGCTCTCCCGCCATCGCCCTCGGCACCAATTTGGATCGGCACGAAGTTCTGGGCTTTGCCGGCCACCGCCGCCGCTACTTGGCGTCGCCACACTGTGAGCAGTCCGCGGGAATCGCCATTGCGCCGCGCCACCTCGGAGATGTTCGCCCCCTCCTCAAAGCTCTCCGCCCCGATCCGGGCCTTCTCCTCGCTCGTCCACCGTCGCCGCCGGCGCTCCCCGGTGATCATCTCGACGCGACGATAAGAGTCAACTTCCTGCCTGGCATCTAGCATGGCAGTTGCCATTGCTTCACCTCCGCCATCGGCTCATGCTAGGCTGTATCCCAAGCGAACCGCGCGATGACGAGGTGGAGGCCTCATGCCGGTTACCGTTGACGCTCTTGTCTGATTGCAGACTCGGGCATCGAGCAATTCGACGATCATTCCATCGTTGGTGCCGCGGTCGGCGAAGCATCGATCAATTGACACACAAGAAGCTAGCGATCGATACAGCTCCAGAGCCTATGGAGAGCACCATGCCCTCTTACATTCCTCTGCGTCTTATCTTTCGCATAAACGCGATCGCCGAGGAAGCGTGGAACATTCGGCAAGGATCTTTTTAGCGGTATTTTTGTCCGCAGAGGTCGCGTGTCGTAATGCCATGTGGCGCAACGTCCGCGGCAGTAAATCCGTATTTTGTCAGGACTTTATCGACGGTACCGTCTGCTATTCGCTTGGTGAAATTCTCGTTATAGAGGTCGCGCAGGGCTACGTCTTCGAGCCTGAATGCCATAGCGATATAGACGGTAGCTTCATGACCGTGTTCGACATAACCAGTGAACGGCATCGCCCTCTCCAAGCCCTTTACGTTCGGATCGCTAAGGTACGCAATGAGAGTGCCGGATGATGCAGCTATAGCATCAACTCGACCACTGTAGATCGCAGAGAGAAGAGTTGGCGCATCGCCAGGGAACTGCTGAATTTGCGATTTCAATACGCCAGCCTTGAGGGCATTGTCGTTGCTCGTACTGCCCCGCCCGGTCGCCAGCTGAATCTTGGGGTTCGCCGCGATATCCGCAAAGCTGTGAATGTTAAGCGGATTACCCTTCTTCACGATGAGTGCATCCCTAATGGCGAGGTCGGGCTCGCTAAACGTAACTTGTTCACAACGAGTTGGAGTTATCCCTAATCCGGTAGCGATCACATCGAAGCGATGGCTCATAAGTCCGGGGATCAGCGCCCCCCATTCCACAACGACAAAATCGACCTTCTTGACGCCGGCGGGGCCGAGCACAGTCCTGAGCATGTCAGGGTGAACTCCAGCGACCTCACCTGTGTCGGTCTTGAATCCCCACGGTGGTTGATTGAAAATCCCAATCGTGGTGCGTCCCTCCTGCATGATGCGATCCGTGAGCGTTTCGGAATAAGCTCTCTGCGGACTGGTAGCTGTGGACGCGAAGCAGATGGCGGCTGAGACAAGGAGCTTCCGCAGGGACATCATGTTCGATTCGTTCTTGGAAAGGTGAGCTCACGCTAACGATTTCGCCGAGGGCACTACCGGCGCAACGGCAGGTCGAGTCATGCACGTATACCAAGTATATCTTAATCGAGGTTGAAATGTCCAGTCCGGCTTCCTCCTCGCCTGCGATGTCCGGTCTGAGGCCGGCAACTGACCATTTTTGACTAGAGTTTTCGCTGCCGAATCCCCCTCGGTTGGGAGGGGCGACGGACAATGAAGACGCTCGAAGTTTTGGGACGCCCAGAAGGCGTTCATCCTGGAGTAGGGCAACGATGCGTTGCGGTTGCGGAAATCTGCCGCATTGTCAAGATCAGCCAGGCGACCCGCACTAAGCGAAGAGCCGATGACGAGCAAGATGCTCCTCTTCCAGACCGCTGGGAAAAGCTCGTTGACCGCGCTGGCGTGGTCGATCGGCGAGTATTGGTGGGCGCACAAGCAGACGTCCGAGCCGGCGTCGTCCATGAGCTTCAGGATGGGCAGCGGCGTGTTCACGCCGGTGACCGACTGCGGCTATGGCGATCCGGACTGTGCTGGCTGCCGATGTTTTCAACGCGCTCGCAGGAGGCGAGCATAAGGCATGAATGCGGTGCTGACATTCTAAGCGATGCTTGGGACCCGCATCGCGGATTGGTTGAAATTCATCGAAGGAGAGCCTCTTAGCGCGGGATTTGAGCGTTGATACGGCGCTCGTTGCATCAATCAACATGAAGACGGTGTTAAAGTAGCAAGCAAGTTTCGTTACAGTCAGTGAGCGGGGATCCAAAAGTCGCATGCTAGGAGAGGTACGATGACCGATCACCAGCCGGCCGTCCTCGAGGCGCTAGACTGCTCTGGAGACGCAGCTCCCATGCGGGTGTCAGCCACACAGCCGATGCTTCATCCGCCTCTTACGGTGCGTTCTAAGAAGCAGTCCATTGTCAAAAATGCGATTCTGGCGAGAATTTCTCTGCAAGACCTCGCCGCAATAGGGGAGTGCCTTGAGCTTCGTCTCAGTCCGCATTCTCAACACCGGAACCGGTGAGCTAGCAGATTCGTCAAGGTGCTCTGCCTCAATGATTTCGGCGCGGGGTGCTCATTCTTCCGTAACGGTTGCGCGCTCAATGTGGAGAGCAGTTTGGAGGTTCTTTGTGAAAATGGAGAGCGCTTACCTGGGCCCTATGTGAGGGGCGATCTTGCGTCCATGCGGCGACCTGCCGGGGTGACCCTCGTCATACACTTAGGATTTCGCGCGGCAGGCGCCGTCGGTCCGGTCCTGTCGACACCCGGTAGATCCATACTTGAATTTCAGCTACAAAAATGCGCCCAAACCGCTTTCGCTAGGAGCAAAGCCGGCTCCCCGTTTCGGTATAGCGAAAAGTGCTCCAAGTGCCTTCGGGGGAGCCGAATGAGCCAGCCGGATCGTCGGCGTTAGCGCCCTGGTAGGGGTCTCCCCTCCAGCGGTCCTCCGGCGGCGGCCGCCTTGTGTAGTTTGTCCGTCTTTCTGAGGATGTGAACCTTAAGTCTAGCTTTAAGGTCACGCAGCGAATGCAGGTGAAGGTACTGGGCGCCGAGCGTCGGCGCCGATGGAGTTACACGAGAAGGTTCGTCTGGTCGAAGAGACCTTGCAAGCTGGTGAGACTGTTTGTGGGGTTCGCGCCGGTATGGAGTGGCTCCGAGCCTAACTGTTTACTTGGCGTCGGCAGGCGCCCAGGACTGCTTATGTGGCGGGACGTGCCGGCTCTTGTTCCTGTCGAGATCGCTTCAGCGCCAGCTCCGACATTGATGGAGGTGCCGCAATCGTCGTCTTCGCCTCCTGGGCAGCGCGCAAGGGCCGGAATCATCGAGATCGAGCTAGGCGGCTGTCGCGTGCGCGTTAACGCGCTTCATCGATGACGGCCGCATCGAACTCGACAACAATACCGTCGAACGTATCCCTCCATTGAGGGCCGCCTTGTTTGACGGACGCGAGCGCTGCAGGTCCTAGGGGTAATCCTAGGAGAAGCGCTATGACGATTTCGCGGGCAGAGGTGATCACAACGGTCGAGCGGCGGCGTCGGTGGTCACAGGATGAGAAGGAACGGCTAGTTGCAGCATCGCTCGAGCCCGGAGCCACTGTTTCCGAGGTGGCTCGCATGGCCGGCCTTCATGTGAGCCAGCTGTTCAGGTGGCGCAAAGAGCTTTGCAAGCACAGTGAAACGAGTGTAGCGCCGTTGGTGCCGGTCGAGATTGGGCCGTCTGTGCCGCCGCGGGATGTGGCCGAAGCGCCATTGACGACGGCGACGGCGCGTCGACGGAGGAGCCAGGGCATCATCGAGATTGATCTCGGTAGCGGACACCGCATCCGGGTCGACGGTGACGTTGATGGAGACGCGCTGCGGCGAGTTCTCGATGCCCTGGTGCGCCGATGATCCCGGTTCCGACAGGCGCGCGAGTGCGCGGCGGCGATCAGGGTGAGACGCCGCATTGCGCCGCCTGAAATGTTCCTGAATGCTGGGCCGTTGCCTCACGTAATTTGCTCCCCAGTGGAATGGGACTGCGGGGGCGATAATGAGGCAACTGAGCATGGCGACTCGAAGAGAACTGACGGCCGCTGTGGGGCAGCGCTACAGGGAGGCGAGCCGCGCGGAGAAGGTGCGAATTCTCGACGAGTTTGTGGTTGTGACGGGCTTCCATCGAAAGCATGCGATGCGCCTGCTCCGAGGCGATATCGGGCAATCCTCGGTTCGGCGCACCCGTCGCCGGATTTACGAGGAAGCTGAACGAAATGCGCTGGTAGTTCTTTGGGAGGCCTCGGACCGGATTTGCGGCAAGAGACTGAAAGCGCTGCTGCCGCTCCTGATCGAGTCGATGGAACGGAACGGCCACATGGGCCTGGCGCCTGAAATCCGCGCGAAACTGTTGACGATGAGCGCGTCCACGATCGACCGGGCGCTGGGCAAGATCCGACAGGAGGACGGGCGCCAGCGCTGTCGGCCGGTGGCAAGCACGTTGCGACGGAGCATCCCGGTACGGACGTCGGCCGACTGGGATGATCCGGCGCCGGGCTTTGTCGAAGCCGATTTGGTTGCCCACAGCGGACCCTCGGCGCGCGGCAGTTTTATCCAGACGCTGGTGCTTACGGATATTGCCACCGGTTGGACGGAGTGTGCGCCGCTGCTGGTGCGCGAGCAAACGCTCCTGAGCACCGTGTTGACAGAACTTCGGCGACAGCTGCCGTTTTTGCTCCAGGGCATCGATACCGATAATGATTCCGTGTTCATAAACGAGACGCTGAAAGCGTATTGCGAGCAGGCGAACATTGTCTTCACCCGTTGCCGGCCTTACCGCAAGAACGACCAGGCGTTTGTCGAACAGAAGAACGGAGCCGTGGTCCGACGGATGGTCGGTTATCGGCGGTTTGAGGGGCTCGAGGCGGCTGCGTTGCTCGCAGAACTCTATCGCTCAGTGCGCCTGTTCGTGAACTTCTTCCAGCCGTCGTTCAAGCTGATCGGAAAACAGCGCGATGGCGCACGCGTGCGTAAATCTTACAGCGCACCAGCGACACCGCATCAAAGGCTGGCAACCGACCGACGCACCCCCGATGCGGTTCGGGACCGACTGCAGGAAATCTGCGCCAACTTGGACCCGGTCGCGTTGCTGCGCGACATCCGGGCCGCGCAGCAACGTCTGGCCGACCTCGCCGATGTGAAGCCGGCGGGTGGTTCGATTGCTGCTGCGGCACCGCCGATCGACCTGTTCCTCGCCAGCTTGCGAACGGCGTGGAAAGAGGGCCGCTCTCGACCGACGGACCGGCCGATCCTCAAAGTGAAGCGAGGTCGCCGTCGCCCTGATCCGCTCGTTCAGGCGACCCCACAGCTGCAGGAGTGGTTCAAGGCCGAGCCGTGGCGAACCGGCGCCGAGCTCCTGACGAGGTTACAGGCGAAATATCCGGGCGCGTACCCGGACAAGCTGCTGCGAACGCTTCAGCGCCGCCTCAAATCCTGGCGCAGCGAGCAGGCAAGCGCGCTGCTGTTTGGATCGGCGGATCATGCGGCGCAGATCGACGCGACACAGGTCGTACGGTGACCGCGCCCGCCCTCCGGTACGGGGGAGGCCGGTCGTTGCGCAACCCCGACCAGCTCCACGACCGGCCTCCCCCGTACCGACCGTCCGTCCTCTGGGGAGCAAAATAAATGAGGCAACAATCGCGCCTTCGGGAACATTCCTCCATGAGGCAATACGCCGCTCTCATCCTGATCGTCGCGCTATACGCGAGTGTGGCTCGCGACAGGCTACACGGATATGCGCAGAGGCTTTCCGTCGTTGGCACTCCAAGTGCAGGAGGTGTTGCGCAAAGACCCGCTGGGCGGTCATCTGTTCGTCTTCCGCGGTCGCCGCAGCGATCTTGTGAAGATGATCTGGCACGATGGCCAGGGAGCATGCCTGTTTACCAAAAGACTCGAGAGAGGAAGGTTCATCTGGCCATCGGTTGCCGGTGAATCGGTAACGATCTCTGCGGCGCAATTGAGCTATCTGTTGTCCGGGATCGATTGGCGCAACCCTCAAGAAACCCGGCGTCCGACGCGGGTCGGTTAGTCGTTTTACAGGTTTGAATCTGCTGCTTGATCTGATTCAATGGCTTCATGATATCAAAGCCGGACGATCTTCCATCGGACCTTGTCAGTGCCCTGGCGGCGCTGCAGGCCGAGCGTGAGGCGCGGCTGCGAGCTGAGGCGGTGGCTGCCAGTGCGCGGGCGGAGCTGTCGGACAACGAGGCGCTGGTCGCGCATCTAGAGCTGCGGATCAAGAAGCTCAAACGCGAACTGTACGGGCAGCGCTCCGAGCGCACGGCGCGGCTGCTCGAGCAGTTGGAACTGGAGCTCGAAGACCTCGTCGCCACGGCGAGCGAGGATGAGCTTGCCGCGCAGGCCGCAGCGGCGAAGACGCAGAACGTCCGCCCCTTCACGCGCAAGCGGCCGGTGCGCAAGCCCTGGCCGGACGACATCGAACACGAGCGCGTCGTCATTGACGCTCCGACGAGCTGCGCCTGTTGCGGCGGATCGCGGCTGGCGAAGGTCGGCGAGGATGTGACCAAGACGCTGGAGGAGATCCCGCGTCGCTTCAAGGTCATCGAGACAGTGCGCGAGAAGTTCACCTGCCGCGATTGCGAGAAGATCAGCCAGCCGCCTGCGCCGTTCCATGCCACGCCGCGCGGCTTCATCGGCCCACAATTGCTGGCGACGATCCTGTTCGACAAGTTCGGCATGCATATCCCGCTCAACCGCCAGAGTGCGCGCTTTAAGGCCGAGAGGATCGATTTGCCGCTGTCGACGCTGGCCGACCAGGTCGGCCACGGGACCTTCGCCGTCATGCCGCTCTTCCACTTGATCGAACGCCATATGCTCGCTGCTGAGCGCCTTCATGGCGATGACACCACCATCCGTATCCTGGCGAAGGGCAAGTGCACGACCGGGCGGATCTGGACTTATGTGCGGGATGACCGGCCCTTTGCCGGGCCTGCGCCGCCGGCGGCGGTCTATTACGCCTCGAGCGATCGACGAGGCGAGCATCCCCAGAAGCATCTGGCCGCCTTCGCCGGTATCCTGCAAGCCGACTGCTACAACGGCTTCGAGCCGCTGTTCGACCCGCAGAAGAAGGTGCTGCCGATTACGCCGGCGTTCTGCTTCGCCCATGCGCGGCGGGGCTTCTTCGAGCTGGCCGACATCGAGAAGAGCGCCCGGGAAGGCCACAAGGGCAAACCGGTCTCTCCGATCGCGCTGGAGGCGGTCAGACGCCTCGATGCGTTGTTCGAGATCGAGCGCGCCATTAACGGCCGCGGCGCCGACGAGCGGCGCGCCGTGCGCCAGGAAAAGAGCAAGCCGCTTCTCGAGGACATGCACGCCTGGTTGCTGCATGAGCGCGAAACCCTCTCGCGCTCCTCCGAGGTCCTGAAGCCTATGAATTACATGCTCAGGCGCTGGGACGACTTCGCCCGCTTCCTCGACGATGGCAGGATCTGCTTGACCAACAATTGTGCTGAGCGCGCATTGAGAGGCATCGCATTGGGAAGGCGCAACTGGACCTTCGCCGGCAGCCAGCGTGGCGCCGACCGTGCCGCCATCATGCTGACGATGATCACGACCTGTCGCCTCAACGACGTCGATCCCAAGGCCTGGCTCGCCGACGTCCTCGCCCGTATCGCCGATCTTCCCGCATCGCGTCTGCACGAACTGCTGCCCTGGGAATGGAAGCTCCTGCGCAAAGCCGACAAACCCACAGATCAGCAGGCCGCCTGACCCTCACGCAACGCCCAGCCATCATAGAACTCGCCGCTCTCACGCGCATGTGCCAATCTGGCGGCCTTCGTCGTGCTTCGTCGTATGCGTACCGTCGAACGATCAATCCCTGGTATCAAGCTCAGTCGCAAGAACGCGCTGTTTGCCGTATCCGACGGTGGTGCCGAACACTGGGCTGTCGTCGCGTCCCTGGTCGAGACTTGCAAGCTCAACGACGTAGATCCGCTCGCTTATCTCACCGACGTCCTGACCAGGATCGTCAACGGGCATCCAAACCGCGACATCGACCAGCTACTGCCCTGGGCCTACCGCACTCCAGCCCTGAAAGCCGTGGCCTGAGAACGACGCTCTGATGTCCGCGGTCAAGAATTAGAACGCAGAGCATTGTCCGATCGTCGATCGGGCTGTTCATAGAGATTGTCGTGCATAGGTTGCGTATTTCGCAAAAACGGGACAGCGGTTTCGCTAACTGACGGACAGCAGTTTCGCTAAATCGCGGACAGCGTGGCGGCGCTGGCTTTTGGTTGCCTGGTTGTTGAAGTCAGTTGGTATTCGTTTCGCTGTTTTCGACGTCGGTCAAGGGGCGCGCAGCTTTTTTCCTTCGCATGCTGTCGCCTTCGAGGGCGATACGGTGGGAGTTGTGGATGATCCGGTCGAGGATAGCATCTGCGATGGTTGGCTCGCCGATCATGTCGTGCCATTGGGCAACGGGCAGCTGAGCGGTAATCAAGGTCGATTTGCGCCTGTAGCGCTCTTCGAAGATTTCGAGGAGATCAAGGCGCTGCTGGTCATTGAGGGTGTGGGTGCCCCAATCGTCGAGGATGAGCAACTGGACACGTGCGAGCTTATCGATGAGGCGCGGGAAGCGACCATCGAGACGGGCCATGGCGAGGTCTTCGAACAGGCGCGGCATACGCAAATAGAGGACGGAATGATCGAGCCTGGCCGCCTGGCGTCCGAAGGCGCACGCCAGCCAAGTTTTGCCAGTCCCGGTCAGGCCGGTGATGATGAAGTTCTCATGGGCTTTCAGCCAGGCGCCTTGCGCCAGCTGCAGGGTGTTGCGCCGGTCAAGACCGCGGCGGGACGCGAAGTCGACGTCTTCGATACAGGCGTCGATGAAGCGCAGCTTGGCTGCGGCCAGCCGATTGGTCAGGCGCCGGTCGGCGCGCATGGCGGCTTCGCGATCGAGCATCAGGCCGAGCCACTCGTCGCGGCTGAGATCGGCGGCATTGTCCTGTTCGGCCAATTGCCGGTAGGCGGCCGCCATTCCGGCAAGGCCGAGCGCCTGCATCTGGTCGAGGGTCGGGTGGGTCAGCATCGCGATGGTCCTTTCCTTCATTGATAATAGCCCCCACCACGGATGTTGGCGTGCGAGGGGGTGGCTTTGACGGGGGCGGCAGCAGGGCTCGCGCGGTCGAGCCCGGATTTGAGGATCGCGCTCACCGAGGAGTAGCTGATCGCGTTGATGACGAGTGCCCGCTCGCAAGCTGCTTCGAGCCGATCGCGCTCGTAGCGCCGCGCCAGGGCGATGATCCCCATGGCGGAGCGATAACCCTGCTCGGGATGCGGGCGCTCACGCATCATCCGCTCGACCAGCGTGGCGGCGTTGACGCCGATCCGCGCTGCCATCTTGATCAAGCTCGCCGGCGTCATATTGGCGTAACGCTGATGGGCCTTGGGCATGTGCTCGTTCACGGTGACATGGCCGCTGCGCTGAGAGCGGCGCACATGGCTGGCAACACGCGTGTGATCCTGGAAGATCTCGACGGCTCGATAGGTGAGCCGGACGTCCACCCGACGGCCGATCAGCCGGTGCGGCACCGAGTAAAAGGTCTTGTCGACTTCGACGTGATAATCGGGGTGGACCTTCGCCGTTTTCCATTCGGCGTATTCGAACGGCTCGCCCGGCAACGGCGTCAACGCAGCGCGCTCGATCTCCTCGAACAGCTGCCGGCGGGATTTGCCGATATGGCGCATCGGCCGATGGTTCAGCTCCTCCAGCAAACCGGCGATCGCAGTATTGAGATCGGTCAGGTTGAAGAACCGCCGATGGCGCAGCCGTGCCAGAATCCAGCGCTCAACAATCAGCACCGCGCCTTCAACCTTGCCCTTGTCGCGCGGCTTGCGGCTGCGGGTCGGCAAAATCGTCGTGTCGTAGTGCTCGGCCATGGCGGCAAAGGTTTGGTTGAGCGTCGGCTCGAACCACAACGCCTTGACGACCCCGGCCTTCAGATTGTCGCAGACGATCGCCCTGGGAACTCCGCCGAAGTACGACAAGGCCCGGGTCTGGCCTTCGATCCAATCTGGTAGTCGCTGACCGAAGCTCCCCATAGCGAAGGTCAGCGACGAGGCCCCGAGCACCGCGACAAATATCTGCGCCTGACGGATCTCGCCGGTTTGCGGATCGATCACCTCCACCGTCGGACCCGCATAGTCGGTCTGCATCACTGCACCCGCCGCGTGGCGATGACGGAAGGTCGGGTTCGCCCGGCGCCGATAGGCGTCAAACTTCTCGCAGAACCACGTGTAACCATAGCCGTCGGGATGCGCCGTCCGGTATTCCTGCCACAGCAGCGTCAGCGTCACGCCCTTGCGCTTGAGCTCCTGCGCCACCCGTGGCCACTCAGGCTCGCTCAAGTCCTGCGGGGGCCGCCCGACCCGCCGGAACAAGGCTCGCTGCAAGGCCGCCTCGCTCTCGTAAATCGGCGGCAGCGGCCAGCTCAAACCCGCTTCACGCGCTCGCAGCAGGTAGGTGGCAACCGAACTCTTGCTGATCTGCAGCCGTTCCGAGATCTCCCGAACCGACAGGTCCTGCTCGTACGTCAGCCTCAGGATCGATCGTAGGTCCTTCACAGTGGTTCGTTTCGCTTGCTTCCGTCTCGGCATTGCCCCTCTCAAACTCACAGCTTGAGAGAGAACATTGCCTGAACGGCGCTCCCGAAAACCAACCTCCCGCAACTGTCCGCGATTTAGCGGAATCCCTGTCCCGGAATTACTGAAATCGCTGTCCGCGAATTACCGAAATTGCTGTCCGGAAATTGCCGAAACACGCACATAGGTGGAGGCGGAGCCGAAGCACGTCGGTGATCAAGCTCTGATGCGCGGATTGGCTACCGCATTCCCGATTGTGCGTCCGAGGTCTTCTCCTATCTTACTGTGGGCGTCGCCGTTCTTGCCGGCCACAAAGCGTCTGACAGGCATTCCCTCTGCCGTGGTCCCCCCTCCCCCATGCACGATGATAAGAAGGGCGCCCCGTCAGGCTGTCTGCACTTGCCAGGCAACCGCCCACATGAACCGACCAGTTCACGGGCGATAGCGGTGCAGACCACCGTCATTCGTTTGCCGCGGTAGCGTCTTGATCTTGGGTATACCAAGCATATGTTGTTTTAAGCTGCAGCGATCGCCAGAATTCGATTGGGCGCTAGTCCCAAACCAAAAGTTCACGGCAATTGAACCTTCGCAGGCGAGTTGTAAGAGCAGAAGCGTTCGACCTGATTGAGCCAGGATGAACTGGTTGGCGTTAGGTGGACGTGCCAGCGCGGCCTCTTGGCCAGCCAGTTGCGGATCAACGGTGTCTTGTGGGTTGCGTAATTGTCCATGACGAGTCGGACGTCCAGATCGTCTGGAACAGCGGCTTCGATCGCATCAAGAGACTTGCGGAACTCTTGGCACGATGGCGTCCATAGCATTTGCCAATGACCCGGCCCGTTGCGATGTCGAGGACGGCAAACAGCGATGTGACGCCATGGCGTTGTAGTCGTGAAACGGCGCGCCGGTTGGCCAGGTCGCATGGGCTGGCTGCGGTCCAGCGCCTGAATTTGCGACTTCTCATAGACACACAGTACGATGGCGGGCTCGGGCGGAATTACGTAAGGGCCGACGATGTCGCGAACCTTGGCGACGAAGTCGGGATCGGTTGAGAGCTTGAAGGTCTCCAACCGATGCGGCTGCAGGCCGAAGACGCGCCATATCCGCTGTGCTGTTGCGAATGACAGCCCGCTGGCCCGCGCCATGCTGGCGAACTCCAGTGGGTGGCGTCGGGAGGCTGGGTCTCAAGGGGGCGGATGATCACCGCTTCGATCCGGGCATCCTCAATAGTGCGCGGCGTCCCGATCGCGACTCGTCCCAAAGACCTTCAAGCCGATGCTCGACGAAGCGCAGCCGCCACTTGCCGACCGAGTCGGGATCGACAGCCAGACGGGCCGCCACGACTTTGCTCTGCTTGCCCTCAGCGCAGGCCAGGACGATCCGAGCCCGCAGTACCAACGCCTGAGCAGTGCTTCGACGCGACGCCAACGACGTCAATCGCCCACTCACACTGACGTCTTACGCGCGGATGCGCGCTCTGTAATCCCGGCCTCGCGCATTCCTCGGAGCTCTGGACCACAGCAGGAACTTTACAAGAGCGAACCCTAACGCAACAATTGGCCAAGGAACTTCTTGGTTCGCTCATGTTCCGGATGGCTGAAGAAGTGCGCGGGGGCCGCGCACTCTACGATCTCTCCCCGATCCATGAAGACAACTCTATCCGCGATCTCGCGCGCGAACCCCATTTCGTGCGTGACGCAGATCATGGTCATGCCGTCCCTGGCAAGGCTGGTCATCACATCGAGGACCTCCTTGATCATCTCGGGATCGAGGGCCGAAGTAGGTTCATCGAACAGCATGATCTTCGGCTTCATACAGAGCGCCCTTGCAATCGCCACTCGCTGCTGCTGGCCTCCTGACAATTGACGGGGGTATTTCCTTGCCTGCTCGGGGATGCGGACGCGTTCTAGGTTCTTCATAGCGACTTCTTCAGCTGCCCTGCGGGGCGTCTTCCGTGCGTGGACCAAAGCTAATGTGCAGTTCTCGATCACCGTCAAATGCGGGAAAAGGTTGAACTGCTGGAAAACCATCCCAACGTCACGACGTACCTCCGCTAACCCTCGCATCCCGGCGCGTACTTCAGTGCCGTTTACAAGGATTTTGCCCTTCTCATGTGTTTCCAGCTGATTGACGCACCGGATTAAGGTCGATTTACCGGAACCCGAAGGACCACACACCACGATCCGTTCGCCGACGGCGACCTCGAGATTAACGTCTCGAAGTACTTGAAATGACCCATACCATTTCGAAACATCGTCGATCTGCACTGCGATCGGCGCCTCTGTTGCGTGCAGTTGGATCGCGTTTGTCTTCAGGTTCGTGATCTTTGATGCCATTGCTCCTCCCATTTTGTTTTCCCCAAGCGAGTCTAGCGAGACGAGCCGATGAGCCCCAGACGTCTCTCGACAAGTGTTACAAAGGCGACTGCGATTAAAGCCAAGATGAGGAACAGAACGCCGGCCACAAGCATTGGCTCGGCATACCTGTAGGTGTCAGAGGCCACATCAAACGCGCTGCCCAACATCTCCGGAACTGCGATCACGGCGAGCAGCGGTGTAGTTTTGAGGATCGCGACAGAGTACGATCCTAGCGGCGCGGCGACGTTGCGGAGCATCTGTGGTACGATTACAAAGCGTACCGTGTCAGGCCAGCTAAGCCCCAGAGTTTGCGCAGCTTCTCGCTGTCCCTGAGGAATCGCGTCAATGCCAGCTTTGAAGACCTCAGATAAGTAACCCGAGTAATAAAAGCTGATGCCGAAAACCCCGACGAATAGCGCAGGCAAGACAACCCCATAGTAAGGCAGTACGAAGAAAAGGAAGTAGATCTGAACCAGCGCAGGCGTTGATCGGATCGCATCGACTATCAATTGCACGACCGGACGGACAACTGGATGTGAGCGCCGAAGTATCTCCCAAACAAAGCCAAGCGCAGTAGCACCGATGAAGCTGAGAATCGCGACCGCTATCGTGTTCCCAATCCCCTCCAACACGTGAGGAACGATCTTGATGGCAAAGCCGAAATCAAAGCCCATCGATCTGCCTTCCTGCCGTTCCGTGTGATACATAACGCCCGAGAATGGTCACGGGATAGCAAATGATCAGGTAAGACAGCAGAAGACCTGAGTAGATCCCGACAGGATTGTAATCCAACTGCGCGATCTGCTTGGCGCGAAAAGTCATATCTGTGAGAGTGATGAGCGAAACCAGTGCCGTTCCTTTGATCAATTGGATGGCCTCATTTATAAACGTTGGGATCATAGTCCTGATTGCTTGAGGCAACTCTATTAGTCGAAGGACGTCGAAGCGACTTAGTCCCAGGGCTAAACCTGCTTCACCTTGTCCTCGGTCAAGGGCCTGCAGTGCGGCGCGCACAGATTGGCTCGCATATCCGCCTGCATTTAGACCCAGCACCATTGCACCAACGGTGACAGCCGAAAGGAAGATGCCGAATGCAGGTAGCGAATAGTAGAAAGCGTACAGGAGCACGATGACCGGTGAACTGCGCCAGAACTCGATAACCGCTGTAACAATCAACCGGTAAATGCCCTTAGCAAAGTGCTGAAACACGCCAGCTACCAAGGCGAACGGTATCGCGTAAAGCAACCCAAGTAGCGTCACTTTGGCAGTAACGCCAAATCCTTCAAAAATGCCGGACATGATGTCCAGAAAGCTCATGAGTCCTGCTCCTCTCCCAGCTAGTTACGGCAGGTCTTCTTACAGATAAGCGTTTGGTAGACGCTCCTCAGGGGGAGGGCCTCATCGTGGCATTTTCCCTAAAGCCGTAACTTGGCTAGTGCCTATCTTAAGGCTCCTTCGGACACTTCCGCTTTTTAGGACCTTGGCGAGATCGCGCAAACGATCTTTGAGAAGCGATGCGCGGGGCAGCTCTCTACTCGCGTGCCCATTCGAAAGCACCAGCGCGATTAGAGCGCCTCGGCGGCAGGCTTCTGAAACAACCATCTTTGCTCAACTTTAGTTGACGAAGTGAGTAATCTATGCTAGGTATACCGACCTGTCAATTAGCTTGACTGATTGCACCAGGCATAGGATCGCGCGCGCTTGCGTAGGCGCTCCTCGGAATTTTGCACCAGACGGCCTGCCGAACCCAACTACGACTTTGATCCCTCAACAAGCTCTACCAAGCGCTCCACCAGTTTCCGGTAGAGTGAAATGTTTCGCTATCCACCCAGAGGATGGGCTCTTGCCGAACAAAATGAACGTCAGAATCACTGGGATGCAGTGCATTACGTGTAAGGCCGCCCTCCCAGTAATGGACTATTTTGAGGGATGCCCCGCCTGCCTGCGTGCCGGTACACCTTCAAGTGTTGCGCTGCGCTACGCCGAGCGCCCCCCTCTTGGATTTCACACGATTGGCGATTGGCTTTCATACCCGCAGGTAGCCAGTTTAGGCGAAGGCAATACACCGCTCTCAAGTCTACCCCGACTCGCAGAGTCTCTAGGCCTGAACGCGCTGTATACAAAAAATGAGTTCGCCAATCCCACAGGCTCTCATAAGGACAGAATGGGAAGCATGGTTGTGCAGCGGGCTATCGATGTCGGAGCCAAGACGGTCGCCGTGGCCTCCAGCGGAAATGCGGGAGTCTCGGTGGCCGCCTACGCCGCGCGGGCCGGCCTCAAATCCGTGGTTGTTACTACTCCCGATATAAGCCCGAACTGGCGTCGAGCTATCGAGATGCACGGTGGGATCCTTATGGCGACAGAACATTCGGATGATCGCTGGGCGCTTATCGCACATCACGCCAGAAGAGGCGACTGGTATCCAGTGACAAACTACAAGATCCCTCCTGTTGGGAGTAATCCGTTTGGTGTCGATGCCTATCGTGCGATAGCACTTGAGCTTCATTTGCAACTCGGAAAGAACCCACCAACAGACATCGTAGTGCCAACAGCCCGCGGAGATCTGCTCTGGGGGATCTGCCAAGGTTATCAAGATCTGAAGGACGCCGGCCTCGTGTGGGCGATTCCCAAAGTCCACGCAGTTGAGCCCTACCCTCGTATTCGAGGCGCCCTCTCCGGCCACGGTATGGTCAGGGACTTTTCCGGCAATACAGAAATGGTTTCAATCGGTGGTGACAGCGTCACGCACCAGTCGCTGCACGCACTTGAAATGGTAGGGGGCTCATCGGTCGACGTCAGCGATCATGACGTTGCGGCCGATCAACGAATTATTGCAAGAGAGGGGCTCTACCTAGAGCATTCAAGCGTCGCCGCGCTCACAGGCCTGCGCACGCTGATAGGAAACATGACGATCCTGTCGGGCGCTAGGATTGTCCTGGTTGCCACGTCCCATGGCTACAAAGAGTACGTTCGCTACGTCGATCGGCTGCCGGTTTCCGACTTGCCCAGGTAGGTCTAACCGGCGATGCAAGCCCTCCAATATGGTGACGATGCCTCGTACAAGAACGCCTATCATGGAGAGTGAATTTCCATGGCCTCGCGGCATTCCGATACTTCGCGTCCACTACCTCGGAAATTGCGCAATGCCAAAGCCGAGCGCAGACTACCATGTGAGTAATTGCGCACAATGGTGAACGCCATAGAACTCGTTACTTGGGCTGGGCTGCCTTGTTGGCAAATTACTTCCCGCATGGCAGCCCAAGTCTCAGTAGTCGATGAAATCAGGCTGCGATGCAGTGTGAGCGTACCCGCTTGAGATTAACTTATAACAACAGCACACCATTTGCTCTAAGCTTTTGCGCCCATCAATTTGCAATACGCCGCGCATTTTGCGGATCATGCCCTGCTCTTCAAACCGGTTTAGGGCTTCGGTTACGCCGGCGCGACGCAGCCCCAAAACGCAAGAAAGGTAGTCGTGAGTGACAGGGAGTACGTTGGCATCAAGGGCGTCGCTTGCTAAGCAAAGCCACGTCGCCAGCCGCTTTTCTCGATCGTGGCGAACGCCACACAGCGCTGTTTGAGCGCAGTGCATCGTAAGAGCTTGAATATAATGGAAGAGGGTTTCACGGATTTTCGGATGCGTCTTCATGACGATGCGCAAATCGTCGACGGGTATCCTGTGGGCGCTCCCGGGAACAAGTACAACCGACTGATGTGCTGACAGGTTGCCAATTGCTAAGAGGGGAGCGCCAACTGCCCCGCGATGTCCGATTACCGCTGTTTCGAGGATGCTCCCGGGTGCAACAATTCTAAGCGAAATGAGGCCACTCTCTACGAAATGGATGTGATCAAGCTGCTTGCGGGGCTCCTGAAGCACCATGCGTCCTTTTAGGACGATCGGCTCAAGATACCTTCTCAATGCTGCAAGATCTTCCCGCGGAAGCCGAGCTAGAATCTCATTCTTAACGTGCGGCTGCTCATTTTGACAAGCCGACGTTGCCCAAGAATGTGCAGAGCGCTTGCCCAGATCTTGCATCATAGCGTCCAACTCGATTCAGCTGGGGCGCAACGATCAAGTCGGGTGGACGATAGAAGAGGTGATCGGAAATGCGCAGCAAACGGATCGCGCGAGCTGGTCCAAAATGTCGCCGACCTAGACATTTCGTCGTTAGTACCTGACGCTCGGCCGAGCACCCAAAGACATTCACCCCTTCCACTGACCGTCACTATAGAGGCTTTTGCGAACATCCTTCGTCTCTCTGAGGTCTCCCCCGAGTGTATCGCAATGCTAGAATGATCATATAGCAGGTATAACAGGAATGTCAAGATCGCCGAGGTCGCGTGTAAGTCGGTGTTGGTGGGAGCGGTTTCCTTTGCGCGCATCGTACTAAGGTGTCGCCTTGCCAGCACACTCGGCTTCCAATGCCCTTCAGACGATGCGGCTGGCATTTTCTTGAGGTGATCGTTGGTCTAGTTACCGCGAACGAGGCGACGAGCGGGCCGCTTGTTAGAGCTACAACGCAAATGGGGGCTACGATGAAGACCCGCGCCGCAGTCGCATTCGAAGCAAAGAAGCCGCTTGAGATCGTCGAGCTCGACCTGGAAGGCCCCAAGGCCGGCGAGGTCCTTGTCGAGATCAAGGCGACGGGCATCTGTCACACCGATGCCTACACGCTCGACGGCTTCGACAGCGAAGGCATCTTTCCGTCGGTCCTCGGGCACGAAGGCGCCGGCATCGTTCGCGAGGTCGGCGCCGGCGTGACGTCGGTGAAGCCGGGCGATCACGTGATCCCGCTCTACACGCCCGAATGCCGGCAGTGCAAAAGCTGTCTCAGCCAGAAGACCAATCTCTGCACCGCGATCCGCGCCACCCAGGGCAAGGGCGTGATGCCCGACGGCACCTCGCGCTTCAGCTACAAGGGCAAGCCGGTTTTCCACTACATGGGCTGCTCGACCTTCTCGAACTTCACCGTGCTGCCCGAGATCGCGGTGGCCAAGATTCGCGAGGACGCGCCGTTCGACAAGAGCTGCTACATCGGCTGCGGCGTCACCACCGGCGTCGGTGCGGTGGTCAACACCGCCAAGGTGACGCCAGGCTCGAACGTCGTCGTGTTCGGCCTCGGCGGCATCGGCCTCAACGTGATCCAGGGCGCCAAGATGGTCGGCGCCGACAAGATCATCGGCGTGGACATCAACGACTCCAAGGACAATTGGGGCCGCCAGTTCGGCATGACGCATTTCGTCAACCCGACCAAGGTAAGCGGCGACATCGTCCAGCACCTGGTTGGGCTGACCGACGGCGGCGCCGACTACACCTTCGACTGCACCGGCAACACCAACGTGATGCGTCAGGCGCTGGAAGCCTGCCACCGAGGCTGGGGCGTCTCGGTGGTGATCGGCGTTGCGGAATCCGGCAAGGAGATCGCGACCCGGCCGTTCCAGCTCGTCACCGGACGGGTCTGGAAGGGCACCGCCTTCGGCGGCGCGCGCGGTCGCACCGACGTGCCGAAGATCGTCGACTGGTACATGAACGGAAAGATCCAGATCGATCCGATGATCACCCACGTGCTGAAGCTCGAGGAGATCAACAAGGGCTTCGACCTCATGCACGAGGGCAAGTCGATCCGTTCGGTCGTCGTGTTCTGAAATCAAAACACCAAGCACTAGCGTCTCTCTCGCCAAGAGCGTCAAGCCATCCGCGCCCTTTCTGAAGTTCACAGGCTGGGTCGCAACGTAAATCATGAGGCCCGCAGTGGCGTCAGCATGAACAGGTCCGTCGGAGCGCCAAAAACACATCACTCGGCAGGGCAAGGCCAGGCGTTCCGCGTACCTCCACCCGTGCACCCAGGAACTCAACCGTAACAGCAGCTACGTCGGGCGATCCGGAAGGCCCCGCAGCCGCGGATAGCGAAGATTCCGACACCAACGGCACGAACGACAGTGCATCATAACCAACATCGCGAAGCGAGTGCGCAACTTGGAAATCGGCCTGTCCGGCCCCAGTGATGACAATGTCCTTCCGCCTATCCGTTTCCGATCTCTGTTCTGCCACACGGTTTCAGCATCCCAAGTGGAGGACCCGGGTTGTTCGGCTTGTTTCCCACAACGATCAGCTTTCCGCAGAATTCCTCAAAGAGGAACCAGGCGCGAGTGTCACCGTGAGACCATCGATATCCTCGGAGAGCTCAATCTGACAGGACAGCCGCGAATTCTCACTACGGGCCTCGACGAAATCCAACATCGCGGCCTCGATCTCGCTGGGTGGCTCGAGTTTGACGCACCAAGCATCTTCGACATACACGTGACAGGTTCCGCATGATGCTGAACCGCCACATTGAGCGACTATATGCAATCCCGCATCACGGATTGCCTGCATAAGCGTTTTTGAGGCAGGCTCATCGAGCTGGACCGCCCGTCCCGTCTCGTCATATACCAAGACCTTCATGATAGGCTGCTCTTAGAAGAGCACGTGTAGTGGAGCAAATGAGCGATGCGTAAATCCCCTGAAGTGCGGAGGCTCCATCGATGGATCAAGACGGAGGTTTGGAAAGCGATGGACTAGTGTTTTGAGACACTCTCGGAGCTCCAACCTTGCTAGAGGCATACCGACGCAAGTCCGCGGACCAACATTGAACGCCAAGTGATCATTGGGCCGCTTCCGCTCCAAGTCGATCATGTGCGGACATGCGTAGTGTTCGGGATCCCGATTTGCAGCCGCATGCAAGAGGCAGATCAAATCGTCCTTCTTTATCGTTGCTCCGCCGTGAGACACCTCGCGGTTTGCCTTTCTGAAGCGCCATTGCGGAGACCCGAGGGTTCTCAAGGCCTCCTCGATCAGAGAATTTAGCTTCATATTCTGATCCTTCGTCACCGCTTCACGCAGCGCTGGGTCGGACAAAAACAGATAGATTGCATTGGCGAGAGCGTGCACAGTCGTATGCGCCCCTGCAGCAATGAACTCCTTCGCGACTGCCAACATATCATCCGGTCCAACGTCTCCGTAGTCTTTGGCGGCCCGAACCCACATTTGGCTTACGAAGTCATCGCCGTGCCCATCCTGACGCTCCAGCACATAGGGGAGGATCATGCGACTTGCTTCGTCGGCAGCCGCCCTTGCTTTTTGAATCAGTTCATTGTTGTTCGGATGCCCCATACCGGTCCAGGCCACGACATCCCCACTTGCGGTCAGCAGCCGGGACACAAAATCATCGTCCTTCCAGGGAAGTCCGCAGAGGGCCATGATCACTCGAATCGGCGTCACCTCGCAGAGCTGGCTAAACAGCTCAGCTCGCCCCGCATGGGCGAATTGCTCGATGTTGTAGTTTAGTATTGGAATAACATACCTGTCGCGGTACGTAGCTATCTGTTTAGGACTGAAGAGCGTCATATAAATACGACGCATACGCGCGTGCTTCTCTCCCACCAGCGTCGAAAGGCCGCTCTTACCGCCTCTGATGTCGATCATCCAATCAGGAAGGTCGGCGGGGACGATCCGATAGGCAGCCTCGTCGGATTCGATCATGCTGCAAAGGTCATAGCTCAATATAAGCCAGCATTGCATACCAGGATCCCAAACCACCGGCCCCCTTTTTCTCAGTTCGTCATAGCTCGGAAACGGATCATTGTTCGCGAGCGACGTCATGGACCATTGCGGCGAAGACGGCTGAAGCGAAGAAGTGTTCATTTTACCCTTTCGTGCTACAGCAAGAACCTGATATACCAGCCATACTTTGACTGCGATTCCTCAAGTCGATCAAGCGAAAAACGACCCCCGAACCTCGTAATAAGCGGTCATTTTGGCTTGGCTCTGCGCTTAGCGCCGGCTTGAGCGTTCCATATTGCTAACGATCACGGCCGACAACAGTTATAGCTTAGACCCAACATCACGCAGCACTTCACCAATTTCCTGCAAATCATCGCGGAATATCGGCGCAAAGCCCCTTATTGGAGCCGGACTGCTGCATCTGCACCACTGATGTTACGAGGCCTGTCCGACGGTCCATGGCCTGCGCCATCTGATCCGATCGCTTGGCCACGAAAGCACTGCAGTTGAGGAAGGGGAACGACGCGGGTGCGACGCCCCTTGCCGTGAAGCAGCACCTGCGGGCGCCTTAGCTCCAACCGGAGTCGTGGGAGAGGCGGATGCCAGCTCTCGGCAAGAACGATAGAAGGGCCCGGTCGCGCCGGCCGCAGGACGTCGTCAGATCAGGGGCGCCCACGACGGCGTCGACTTGAGCGCTGGTGAGGCGGTGTGTCACCTCGATGTGCGCGCGCTTGGATCTGCGGCGGCGCCGTAATGCGCGTTGCGACTAAGTTATTTGGCCTCTCCTCGAGTTCATCGTAAGCGTCGTTTTCAAGCCACGGCTTTGAGGGCTGCTTGGGCGCGGTAGGCCCAGGGCAGTAGCTGGTCGATGTCGCGGTTGGGATGATCGTTGACGATCCGCGTCAGGACGTCGGTGAGATAGGCAAGTGGGTCGACGTCGTTGAGCTTGCAGGTCTCAACCAGGGACGCGATGACGGCCCAATGCTCGGCACCTCCGTCGGATCCGGCAAACAGCGCGTTCTTGCGACTGAGTTTTGATGCCACGGATTGATCGTTCGACGGTATTGTTGTCGAGCTCGATGTGGCCATCATCGGTGAAGCGCGTCAGCCCTTGCCAGCGCGAGAGGGCGTAGCGGATGGCGGCGGCGAGTTTGATCTTTTGGCTGATGAGCGACTGCTTCGCGCGCAGCCAGGCCTCGAAGGCATCAGCCAGCGGCCGGCTCTTCTGTTGTCGCACGAGGCGGCGCTCCTCGGCGCTGCGGCCGCGGATCTCCTTCTCGATCGCGTAGAACGCGGCGATGTGCGTCAGCGCCTCGCTGCCGATCGGCGCGGGGCCGGCGACCGCGAGTTCGTAGAAATTGCGCTGCATGTGCACCCAGCAGAAGGCGAGCTCGACCTCGCCGCGATCGGCAAGCTTTGGATAGGCGTTGTAACCATCGACCTGCAGGACGCCCTTGAAGCCGGCAAAATGGCTGAACAGCCGCACGGCTTTGCGGTCGGGTGCGTAGACGTAGGCTATTCCGGGCGGATCGAGACCGCCCCAGGGCCTGTCGTCGGCGGCATAGCTCCACCTCCACGTTCACAGGTTGGTTTCGCAATCTGCTACCTACACAGACTCGCTGCAGTAACCCTGACAGCCGGAAGCTCGTTCTCAGTATAGCCATAGGCCTTCAGGATATCGAGCAGCTTGCCGCTGTCTCTCAACTTCTCAAGTTCAAGGTTATACGCATCCCTAAGATCCGCGTCCGCTTGGCGAAATGCTAAAGAAGAGTAGCCCAAAATATGTTTGCCGTCGGCGCCTACTGGTTGGGTACGTGGGTTCGCACGCTCGACGTGGTCATTGGTGGCAGCCATGGCGTTGACGCTGGCAACCGCTAATGCCACTGCATCGACGCGTCCGGCGAGTAACGCCAACATTTCCGAGGGGACATCCGAGAATTGCAGAATCCTGCTGTTTGGCACTCCAGCATTGAGGGCTATAGGCAACTTTGCTGTCCCTCTGCCTATGCCGAGCATTCCGTCGGTCTTTTGCGCGACGTCAGTAGAGCTGTGCAGGGATTTCGGGTTACCCTTCCGACGAGACTCTTCTTCGCCGTGTTTGAGGTGGAAACCTCATCCGACGAAATGCCCATACCCGCTTTTAAAAACAGCCTCTTAGGTTGAACAGTTTCGCCACTTAACCTGCGCCTGCGTCACCACAGAGACGTCGATGCGCTTTTGACGTGCCACTGAGTTTTCATGCGGCAGCTGTTAAGAGCTTCGGGCTCTTCTCGTCGTCGCGCACCGGCCTGGGCGAGCGCATCATCCATCCGAAGGTATGATCGACGACCCAGCGGCGGGGTTGGACCTGTCGGCGATGGTGAGATTGACCATCAAGAGCCGCCCATCCGTATCGACGGCAATGTATCACTTGCGGCCAACAGTCTTCTCGGGGCGTGTAGCTTATTGTTTCAGCCTGCGAAGCCTTGACCGATCGGCTGTCGATTACCTCGGCCAATGGGACTGGCCTCGTGCTCGGCACGCTCGCGATCCAGCATTAGCGCCACGTCGTGGATTGAACAGAAAGCGCCGTGTCAACTCACAGAACCAGCCGTAAACCGTCTGCCAAGGCCCGAAATGGCTCGGCGGCATCCGTCAACCACAACCGGAGCGGACCAGGTAACGCAGGACGCTGATCACCTCCGGAAATCAACCTCGCGCGGTCAGTCACGACGCCTTGGCTTGGGCACCAGCGGAGTGATCCGCGAAACTTAAGGGGCTGTGCGATGTTGTCCAAACACACCATCGATCAACTGTTTTCCTTGACCTTGTTGTATCAGGACCCCAAAGCCGCGGGCGGAGAGCGGCGTTCCAATTTCGACTGACGCGGAATGAACTCCAGCGCCTCGGTCGTGTATCTTAAGAGCGGGTCGTGGGGAATGAACCCCATTGCTCGAATGCCGACACCATCTGTTGGGTTTGTCGGGGCCGCAACATAAGCTTGTTTGCCAGTCGTTCACTTTGCCCCGCAGACTAACCCGCTGAAGGCAATCAAACACTTCTCTTTCGACCTTGGCCAGGCAGGTTGGCACGAGTCTTGACTTGTTCTCTTACGAGACGGTGGGATTGCTGCCAACCGCAGTTTGGCGCGGCCACAGTTCTAAAGAAATCATCAAGGTAACGGAGACGAAGATGCAAGTTGCTAAGAAGCGCTCGTTTGGAGACTTTTCCGAAATAGCAGAGTTCTATCCGTCGTTTCCACCTTACTCACGGCGAGTACTTCAGACGCTTCTTGATCAAGTAAAACACGTAACCGAGAGTCCAATCTTCGGGGACATCGGCGCAGGTACGGGCCTCATTGCCTATGCCTTAGCCGATATGGGGCTTACAGGCTACGCAGTCGAACCGGAGAGTCAGATGGTTGCGGTGGGGCGGAGGTCTGGCACAAATTGTCCAGCGGTCTCTTGGATCAATGCACCGGGAGAATGCACCGGCTTGGTCGAGGCGTCGCTGGATTGGGTTTGTTACTGCATGTCGTTCCATTTGATGAGTGCAAGCGAAGCGCTTCGCGAAAGCATGCGAATCTTACGACCCCGCGGTTTCTTTACAATTGCGACTTACTTTTCGGATCTTGAGACTGATCCGTTTCAACTGGAAGTTGAAAACCGGATCCGCGATATAGCGCCAGCCCTACGACGGGCGTTTACTCCACTCGTTGGTCAGATGACAACCTATGAGGCGCTCCTCAACCAATATCCCGGACTGAGGAACTGCATCTCTATCGCGGCCACCGAATCGGTTCCCATGAGCGAGGAGCGGTATGTTAATTATTGGGCGGGGAGACATGATATCCCGAGTCAAGTCTCCCCCGAGGTTTGGAATTCCGTATTACAAATGATAGCCGAGACGTTCCGAAAGTGGCAGCCAGCCACCCTCCGATTTCGCTCTGTTGCATGGCATGCTCAACGCGAGTGAGGTGATCGCTCGCGGCGTGCTACCGAAACCCTACATTTTTCCGCAAAAGGACGGAATTTTCTAGCTCGCTGAAGAGGTGGGAAGCAAGTGCGGCCGTGATGATCAAGGTCCGCCTGATGGAACGCTTCGGCCTCCAGGAGGTCTGTCGCATACACAATCGGCTGGCATCCCCATCAGCACCTCTGGTATCCGGCGAAGTCCGATGATGGTGGCATATGAGCCATATGACAGCGTCTGCATCAGAATCGAAAGCCATGGCAGCGTATCTTAAGACCGTATGTCCGCCTCTGCCGATGAGGTGGCTCGCCCTACACTGCGCGTCCGAGGGTTGCTCGGGCGCACCGAGCCGATCCTCATCACAGAAGGACGAGCCGTGGCAGATTATAGGGAAGCATTCGTCGGAATCGATGTGGCCAAGCGGAGAAATGCCGTCGCGATTGCTGACGCAGGCCGGGAGGGGGAGGTTCGGCTCTTCGGTGAGGTCGATGCTTCGGCCAGCAACCTGCGCCGCGTCTTAGGGCGGATCGCTAACCGGTTTGGACCGCGTGCATTTCTGCTACGAAGTCGGCCCGACCGGCGATCGGTCTTCGCATGATAAGGTCGCTCGGCCACCAATGCACGGTGGTGGCGCCATCGCTGGTCCCAAGGAAGCCGGGCGATCGTGTGAAGACGAAGCGCGGGGACGCCGTTTTTCTCGCGCGGCTGCTCCGCGCCGGCGAGCTGACGGCTGTGTGGGTTTCCGATGAAGGTCACGAAGCGATGCGCGACCTCGTTCGCGCCCCATCGGCAGCGGTTGAGACGCTGCGGATCCACCGACAGCAGGTGAGCGCCTTCATGCTCAAGCATGGCCGCGCCTATCCCCGCAAAAAGGGCTGGACGATGCGCTATTTGCGTTGGCTCCAGGAGCAGCAGTTCGATCACCCCGCACATCAGATCGCGCTACAAGAAATGGTCGATGCAAATCGCGTTGCCAGGCAGCGGATCTCCGGCAAATCAAAACTGGCTGAGGCGATCCGCTATGCCATCTCGGGCCGTGCCATCTTCGAACGCTTCCTGACCGATGGTCGCATCGAGCTCGACTCCAACATCGTCGAACGCGCTATCAGGCTACAAACAATTACGAGAAAAAATCCCCCTCTTCGCCGGCAGCGGACGAGCCTGGGCGACCATCGCCACACTGCTGCAGACAGCGAAGATGAACAACGTCGATCCGTTCGCCTGGTTTACCGTAACGCTTCAGCGCATTGCCAACGGCTGGCCGAACAGCGAGATCGAGGCGCTTATGCCATGGAACCACGCCGCTAGCAGTGGGTACAATTATCACACGAGGCTTAGTGACCGGCCGATCTCCAGGCTGCGGCGCATCCACCGACATTCGCTGTCGTTGTCACCGCCTCGCTCGGACATGCCTAGTGCGGCTGTTGGGTGCACAAATTAACAGCTCTTGTCTCGCTGGATGGCTTCGTGGGCGTGTCGGTTGACGGCTTCCACTTTGAAAAGTGCCTCGAAAAGGAATGCTGTTCGGATCGTGGAACAATCTCTCCTCGATGTTGGGTCAAGCCGGGACCACGGCGTTTGCGACAACCGGCTTGGATGCCATACACTGCGGACAGAATTGATGACCTGCATGAATCATCGCAGAGCCTTGCAATGAGATGAAGAGGGTGATCGACCCTGGTCGACGAGTTTCTTCAAGCTTGGCGTGACTAGCTGCTACACGGGACAAACTACTCCCAAAGGACGAATTGCCGGCACTCCAAGCGACCGACAATTTGTCGCGCACAGCGCTGAATATTCGATTTCGCTGCTCCTGCATGCTCTAAGCTGATAAAGGCTATCCCGCCAACAACGTCTGAAGTTCTTTCAGCGAGGGCGCCTCATCAAGCTTCATAATCGCTCTAATTAGCTCTTCACCGCGATACTCTAGAGACGTTCCCTTCACGTTGGCCAGAAACTTGTTCGCAACGTCCGATTCGCTCATAGGTCTAAGCCAGTGCCCCGGTGCCAAGTCAACAGTTGCTGTATGCATTTCTCCATTAATCAAGGAGACGTTTACCGTAGAAGAAAACTTATTATCCCAAAACCCCCTTTCAGCAACCGGATCGATCTCAACTGAAATCTTGCTCATAAGCTCGCCGACACGGGGATCTGCCAAAAGTGCGGGGGTATACCATTCGCGGCCAGGCCTTAGACCGAGGAGTGCCATCGCGCATACGTATTGAACCGAGAGTTGCGCGTCGATATCGGAGGCAGGAGCGTTGTCCGAAAACCAGTCCGCGATTCGGCCAAATGTCCGAATAGTAAGATGTGCAATGCTTCGTGGGTCGATCTTAATTTCGCTGACGATCTTACTCGCAGCGTCAACTGACGTGTGAAGGAAGCCGCACGCAGGAAACGCTTTCAGGCAAGATTCCCGTATTCTCCAGATTTTCCTTAGTCCCGCGCTTAGCTGCTGGGGGTCGAAACGATCCGATCCAATGATGTATGCGAAGCCTCTCTCAGCATCGCTCAACATCGCGAACGGTCCAACGATTCCCTCTCGTGCGCACAATGCTGCGTCGACTCCACCGAGCGCCATTTGGCCAAAATTTGCTTTCAATGCATGCGCAGGTCGCCCGTACTGCACGTACCAAAGAGGAAGAGAAGTGTTGGCGGCCGCATGGCCCAGAGCAGATCGCACTTGGTCCTCAGTTCCTCCCGCCGTGACGATCGCAGCCGCCCCAGCAGCAATCCCGTGCCATGCGTGATAAACCGCGAAGCGCTTATAGACTTCCGGTGTCGCCTGCGTGGCATCGTGAAAGCGGGTGCCTGCCTCGTAGCCTGCGACAATGCCGGCCAGAAACTGCCTCGGTGAAGCGCCAAGGTATTCCGCTGTTGCCAGCGCTGCGGGTATAACAGTTGCAGACGGATGGCCGAGGCATGTATCTTCAAAGTCGAGCACATCGGATAACCACGCGTTGACCTTGGCTGCCATCGACGGCGGCAGGCGTGCGGAAGTGCCGGGTACGGAACATCCAGCGGATGATTGCTGGGTAGCATAGGTTGCGAGTATGGATCGCCCGAGTGGAGTGTCGCTTCCTGCTGCGATGCATCCGATTGTATCCAGAGCGATAACCTTGGCTCTGTACACTGCATCAGATGGAATTTCCTCATACGCCAAGGTCGAGAGAAATTTTGCCAGTAGCGATGCGTCCTGATGGATGGGCGCGCGGGGAAACAAAATATGCTCAAACTCGCCGGCGATAGGCTCGGCAGCTTTGTTCGTACCGTATGAAGCAGCTGACATTGATGTCTCCCAGCTCATGGAAATTGCGCGAGCTGCCTAGACCCAAGCGATTCTCAGATGGGCACTGACTACAGGCATTTGCGCGAACGCTAGAATTCGATGATGCGCCGATTACCGTCGTCGCGGCGCGTGGTCCCGACATACTGGAGAATATGTCTTGACTGCAGTCCGCTATCAATACTAGGTATACGTGGTTGCTGCAAGCTAATTGAGTGGCCCGAGCAGTTCGTCCCTTCAAGGAATGCTTGGGATGGCATGGCTCCGTGAAGGATGGGGACGATGACGTACAACAATATGGAGCCGAAACTGCACCTCCCATTGCGATGCTGTTTAGCGATGGTGACTTCTATTACGGTCGCCCCCCTTCCGGCCGAAAGCTCCGAGCAGGTCACTGCATTTGGGACCGACTTCCGAGCAACTTACGGCGGATATCCAGCAGATCGGAATCGGATCGCGAGGCGTGGGGAGCCGTCTCAGTGGGAGAAGAAGACATATACGGCGGTGCGTTCGCTAACTATCGATCTTGCCAAGGCCATTTAGCCTAGATTGCGCTGCTGCGAAATTTTCATTGAGTTCAAGCGTCGCTGGGCGGAAGCCGACCTTGGTCCGGGTTTACAACCAAGTTTCACGAATTGGTCACGGGGGTGGACCGGACTTAACTGAGCCGCCATCGCTTGCGGCCAAGCTGAAACGGAAATTGAGGCCGGCATAATATTCCATATCGAGCCTAAACTTGAGCAAAAACGGTGCCGTGTTCAGTTCGAGGAAGTCCTATTCGTTCGCGAGAATGGTCCCGAGTTTCTCAGCGAACTATCCCATGAGCGCATTCCAGTAATCAAATCCGTCGGTTGGGCACGATTCATGAAAGTACAGACGAGAATTTGGACGCCGATTGACTTCAATCGCGATGGAAAATTCGTCGACTGTTTGCGAGTGCCCTATTCGAGCGACAGATCGGCGTATGGGTGGATTCCAATCCCGATCGTGTCCATTCGCAATGGCGACGGGCCAACGGCTGTGCTGATCGCCGGAAACCACGGCGACGAGTACGAAGGGCAGATTGCGCTGATGAATCTAGCTCGCGAGCTCAAGCAAGATGACGTTGCCGGTCGGGTCATCATCATTCCGTCCCTGAACTATCCCGCCGTCAAAGCTGGCCGACGTGTATCGCCGCTGGATGAGGGAAATCTCAACCGCATGTTCCCTGGTAAGGCTCTGGGAAGTCCGACAGAAATGATAGCTCACTACGTGAGTGACGTGCTTTTGCCCATGGCAGATCTTGCCGTGGATTTGCATTCAGGAGGCTTCTCATTCGATCATATGGTATGCGCCCTCATTCGGCCTGGTCGGAACAGTGAAGAAACAAAACAACTTCTCGAGCTGGTTCAGGTATTCGGAGCACCAGCCAGCTTCATCAGCAATGGTGACGGGGGAGGGGGAGCCACAACGCTCAACGCCGTAAGCCGAGAACTTGGTGTGCCTACCATCACCACGGAACTGGGCGGCGGCGCAACCTTGTCGCCGCTCGGCCTGCGGGTGGCCGAAGAAGGTGTGCGGCGCCTCCTCAAGCATATGGGTATTACGCCTGCAATCGTAGTCCCTCCCAGCGGGGGTAGCGAGCTGATGGAGATTCCTGGGCGAGATTACGCCATCTACGCAGATTGTGAGGGACTGTTTCAGCCTGCCGCTAACATCGGGGACGATGTTCATGAAGAGCAAATCGCTGGTTCGCTACATTCCCTTGACAACCCTAACCAGCCCCCTTTGCAACTTCGTTTCCCGAGAGCCGGACGTGTATTGTGCCGGAGATTCCCATCGCTCACCTCGCGAGGCGATTGCTTGTTCGAACTCATGCGGGCGGTCGAGCGCAAGGAGTGAGGCCGCCGCTCCGCGTGCGGCGCCTATTCGCTGAGGCGATAGTTGAAGCGTAAGCGGCAAGCTGAGTTCAGGCGGCGTGGTTCCATGGCATAAGCGCCTCGATCTCGCTGTTCGGCCAGCCGTTGGCAATGCGCTGAAGCGTTACGGTAAACCAGGCGAACGGATTGACATTGTTCATCTTCGCTGTCTGCAGCAGTGTCGCGATGGTCGCCCAGGTTCGTCCGCTGCCGGCGAAGAGGGGATTTTTTCTCGTAATTGTTTGTGGCCTGATAGCGCGTTCGATGATGTTGGAGTCGGGTTCGATGCGAACATCGGTCAGGAAGCGTTCGAAGATGGCACGGCGCGAGATGGCATAGCGGATCGCCTCAGCCAGTTTTGATTTGCCGGAGATCCGCCGCAGGGTCTGCTGCCAGAGATCGAAGAGGTCCGCGACGATCGCCGCGGAGGCTTGCTGGCGCGCGGCAACGCGAGCGTCGGGGCTTTGTCGTTGCCACTTTCGAGCTTCCTGCAACATGCAGCTCGTAGAACTTGCGCCGGCTGTGTGACCATCGGTGCGTTGCGCGCCTTGAGATCGGCGACTTCGCTCTCCAGAGCATCGGCACGAGCCGCCTTCTCAGCCATGGCAAGCACCATGGCTTGCAGCGTCTCCGCGTCATTCGGGAGGTTGAGATCGGGCGGGTCATTGGGCCGACCAGAGCACATTTTGCCCCGGTTCTCTTGCCCTTTCAGCCCGCTGATTCACAATCTCCGGCGGCTTGACCGCCATGGCCCGGACCCGCTTCCAGTCCATCCCGTCGACCAGTGCCATCAACTGCGCCGGATTGAGCTGCACCCGATGATGCCCGATCCGAGGCCAGCAGAACTCCGCCTTTTCAAGACGTTTTAAATAGAGGCACACGCCGGACCCATCCCACCATACGATCTTTATTCTGTCGGCTCTCTTGGCCCGGAACACATAAAGCGCACCGTCGAACGGATCTGAGCCCGCATCGCGCACAAGCGCAACAAGGCCATCGATAACCTTGGAGAAGTCGACTCGATGGCTGGCGAGGAACACCTTCACCCTCGCGACTTGAAAACCGCGAGGGACAATGCAACTCGGCCCGGGCATCACGGCGCCAGGCAAACAGCCGCGACGGGTGAATGCCGGTACGCTCGCGCCAGGCTCCAGCGCCTCTGCCACAACTTGCGCCTTGAACTCGTCCAAGCAATTGCGATCAGGCTCAAGACATCGAGCTTTTAGAAGTAGTTGGCGGGCTTTCCAGCCGACTGCCTACGCCGAAATTGTCGACTACATCGGATGATAAACTGAAGCTTATTGGTCCAGAAGTTCCGGCTTACGGATACGACCGGCTGCGCGCCGTCTCAATCTTCCAATCATCGTCCTGCGGCAACCAGCGCAGGACAGAAGCTCTCGACAGCTACGGAAAGATGGGTAGAAAAGTTAATGATCTGTTTAGCGATACTTGTCACCACAGAGCTCGCGTGTGGTCACGTCTTTCGGAGCTAGCTCAGTGAAGTTGTACTTCGCAAGGATCTTGTCGGCGGTGCCATCGGCCTTGAGCTTCTTAAGGCTCTCATCGTAGACGTCGCGCAGCGCCGTGTCTTCCGGCCTGAATGCGATCGCGGTGTAGAGCGCTGACTCTCGCCCCTTTTCTACGTACCCGGTAAAAGGTGTTGCGAGCTCTACGCCCTTCACCTTTGGGTCTTCAAGCCACGCGCTTAAGGTCGTCTTGGATGCAGAAATGGCATCTGCTCGGCCGCCGTAGACCGCGGCGAGCTGGGACTCTTGTTCTCCTGGAAGCAACAGCAGTTGCGACTTCGGCACTCCGGCCTTCACGGCATTGTCACCGCTCGTACTGCCTCGTCCAACCACCAGCCGAATTTTCGGATTGGCAGCAATATCCGCGAAACTGTGAATGTTGTCCGGATTACCCGCCTTTACAAGAAGCGCATCCTTAATTGCAATAGTAGGTTCACTGAACACTACTTGTTCGCAACGAGTTGGAGTTATCGACAAATCGACACCGATGACGTCAATGCGCCCGCTTAACAAGCTCGGAATCAGCGCTCCAAACTCCATAATGACGAAATCGACCTTCTTGACCCCGGCGGGCTCAAGCACGGCTCTAATCATGTCAGGGCCGGCTCCGGCCAAGTCACCTTTGGTTGTCGTGTAGGCCCAGGGTGCCTGGTTGAGGATCCCGATTGTGATCCGCCCTTCGCGCAAGACACGGTCCTTGATCGGTTCAGCATGCGCGCCTTGGGAAATAGCGACCGACAGGCCGACTGACATCGCAGCCCAGATTAGAACTCTGGACAACGGCATGGTGGCCAATTTTTTTTCTATGAAACTGAGCATATGCGGCGATTGTCCTTGCTAGGTCTTGGGAAGTTGAAACGCCATTCGCGAATGATAATCAATTGGGAACATGGCGGCAGTAGAATACCGACGCTGCCCAGAGATTTGCGGCGCTTTCCTGGTGTCAACGAGGAATTCCTGCACCGCGAAGGCATTTTGCATTGAAAGCCTTCGCAGCGGCCGGAGCGATGCGATAGAACGGACGATCGTACAAAGTATGATCTCGAGCTCCAATCTTGTTCGGCAGAAGTGCAATCCCTACGGCAACCCTGTCACGCGCTGGAAAAGACGCAGATCCGAAGAAATGATCAATGCAGATTCTTAACCAACAGCTTCTGTTTCCGCTATGTGGTGCGCGCGCTTCGGAGCTCGTCTCAAATCTGGGAAACAACTCCATCGCAGATGCTCATTGCATGTGCAACCGTGACTCGATGAAGGTGGATTCCTTACCTGCGGTAAGTCTCTTAGACATGATTATCGCGCTGACCCCGGCAAATTGCTCGCCGGCCGCGTGCAGAGGTTTGTCAGCTCTCGACGACGATGCCGACCCCTGTAGCCTCAGCCCGAGAAAAGGCGAGCGAGGCAATGCTGGTGTCTTGAATGCCGGTGCCGGTGAGGTCCGCCATCGTGATTTGCATCTCGCTTGTGCGGCCAGGCTTTGACACGGCAATCAGTTCGCCAAGCTCCGGAAAGATCGCTTTGTCTGTAACAAGGCCTGCGGCAATAGCATGGTGCAGTTCGCCAAGGCGCCGCGTTTGCTTGAGACTGTCGGCGACGTACAGGTCCGCGCGGGCGATTGCCATAGGGTCGATCTCATTCTTATGTTCGGCGTCTGCCCCCATTGCGGTTATATGCTGGCCCGGCTCCATCCATGCCGCCTTAAGAATCGGCATTGCGGACGGCGTCGTGGTAACGATGATGTGCGAACCGGCCACGGCCGTCCTAAGGTCAGCATGCGCCATTATCGGAAAGCCGAACTTCGCCGAGAGCTCCCGCGCAACAGTTTGAGCCTTGGAAGGGGTTCGCCCCCAGATCCGTGCCTCGCGAATCGGGCGAACCATGGCGAGTGCCTCCAGCTGCAGCCTCGCCTGAACTCCCGTCCCCACGATAGCAGCCACAGAAGCGTCTTTGCGCGCTAGATGCTTTGCCGCAACTGCACCTGCGGCGGCCGTGCGCACATTCGTCAAGTATCCGTTGTCGAGCAATAGCCCTTGCATCAGACCGGTTACGCTCGAAAGCAGCACCATCAAACCGTTGACGCTAGGCAGCCCAATCTTGGGATTGTCAAAAAAGCCAGGGCTAACCTTGACGGCAAATCCCTCGATACCCGGCACGTAAGCCGCTTTGACATCCACCTCACCGCGATATTCGGGAATCTCAAGTCGCATGATAGGGGGCATCATGACGGCCTTGGTAGCAAGCGAATGAAACGCACTCTCCACGCATTGCACTGCGATAGGGTCGAGGGGAACAATTCTTCTGAGATCGCGCTCTGTTAGTATTCTTACTTTTGCCACTCAGACCTCCTGCCCAGGAGGATTGTTCATCCCGTTTATGACTTGTCGATGCAATTGCAGTTCGACATTGCCGCCCGACAGCACGATAACGACGGGTCCGCGGAGCGCATCAATTTTGTTAGCAAGCAGCGCCGCAATGCCGACAGCGCCCGCTCCCTCGACGACCTCACGCTCTTGCCGATAGGCATGACGAATGCCCGCCGCTATCTCGCTTTCGCTCAACAAGACCAGATCATCGAGCAGAACTCGGCACATAGGGAACGTCAGCTTGTTCTCCAGACCGATTCCACCGCCAAGAGAGTCAGCAAGACTGGAAAACTCTTCCACCTGGACAGGCTTCCCGGCATCCAAACTTGCCTTCATGGCAGCGCCCCGTTCCATAGTGACTCCTATAATTCTAGCACCCGGCCTCCTAGTCTTCACCGCGACCGCTATTCCGGCCGCCAACCCGCCGCCGGAAAGCCCCACGATTACTGTGCCGACATCCGGCACCTCATCAAGGATTTCGAGCCCGATCGTTCCCTGTCCGGCGATGATATCCGGATGGTCGAACGGCGGTAGCATGACGAGGCCTTGGGAGACCAGGTAATCAGCCTCTTGCTGAGCCTCGTCTTGTGAGCAGCCGACGATCCGGACATCCGCGCCGAGATGCCGGATCTCCGCGACCTTGTTTTGCGGCACCAGCCGCGACATGCAGATTGTAGCGCGCGAATTTTGGGCACGGGCCGCATAAGAGAGTGCTCGACCATGGTTGCCGGTCGAGACTGCGACGACCCCCCTTGCCCGATCGGCCGGCGCAAGCCGTAGAATCGCGTTGGTCGCACCGCGCAATTTGAAGCTGCCCGTAGTTTGACGATTTTCAAGCTTGAGGCCTACGGGAATGCCG
This sequence comes from Bradyrhizobium sp. ma5, assembly GCF_042258955.1. NCBI lineage: Bacteria > Pseudomonadati > Pseudomonadota > Alphaproteobacteria > Hyphomicrobiales > Nitrobacteraceae > Bradyrhizobium > Bradyrhizobium sp. ma5. Next base: position 1,883,876 of record NZ_CP170156.1, on the reverse strand, counting down.
CACCTATGTGAGAGCGAGGCCGAGTGTACGATTGGCATCGAGATGATGTGATCGGCGATGCGACGTCGCGCATCCTGTATGGCTTCAAGATCAATCACAGACACCCCTCGAGTTCAGCAAGGTCCAAGCAAATACAAAGCGGCTACAGTCTTCTCTTGATATTATGAGGAGCGGCCGACCAACAGTCGCCAATACCGTGGAGCTGCCGAGCCTAATCGCGGTTTGCCCGCAACGATGGGAGCAAACTCGTCCCAAGATCGAGAAGCACGAGTTGAGAACTCCAAGACGAAACCTGCGCGAATCGCAGCAAAATGGGCTTGGCGTGTCGTCACCTCGGGACAGGCCGAAGCAACTCTACAGTGCCAAGGAGCTTCAGCCGCAGTTCGATATCTCTCAGCTGCGCATGTGCTCAGCGGGCATCCACAGCTATTAGACCATGTATACCGAGCATGTCAACAAATCCGCTGAGCGAACTCGTGGAGCGGATGCAATAGCCAAAACGGCAGCCTCGGATAGCAGCAGCATTAGCAGCAGCATTTCGAGCGCTGTTCATTGACACTAACATTATACCAAGTATACTATGTATGATGCAAAGGCACGCACATCAAAAAGGCACGCACATCAACAGGAGACTAGTAATGGCGACGGGTTCACACGGCGAGGAAGTGGCGCGGAGAATCGACAGGCTCCGTTGTGAGATGGCTCGTCGCTCGATTGACGCCTTCATCCTGACTGATCAAGCGAACTTCGAATACTTCACTGGGTACAGGTCTATGTTCTGGGCCTCCAAGACGCGCCCGTTCTTCTCAATCATCTTCGCCGACGACAGCACACAGCTCGTTATAGCGAGCATGGCTGAGTCGAGGACCGTGAACCAGTCAATTGGCATGCCGGCAAACCTCCGCTTCGAGTTCTACAGTGGTTTTCTCGAGGCAAGCCTGGCGAAATTGATGGAAGTTGCCACACCCAAATTACCCGCCTCGCCTGTCATCGCGGTCGACTACGGGAATGACCACTTTGGGCGCGGGTCGCTGGCGCTCCCCACAATGTGGCGATCAAACTTTCCGAACAGTCAAGTCATTGATGGATCGGCCGATATCTGGGCTGTTCGCATGATCAAAAGCGAACATGAAATTAATGCAAAGCGGAGGGCTATGAAGGTCGCTACTGACGCCTTTTTCACCTGCATTGAATCGCTCCGCATCGGGCATACGGAAGAGCAGTTCGCCATCTCGTTGAAGCGCGAGATGATTGCGCAAGGCGCAGAGAGCATACCTTGGCTTTCTCTTCGATTTGGACACAAAAACCTAGCGTACAGCCTGCGGCCGACGCAAAGAACGTTAGCTGAGAATGATTACATTTGGGCAGATATGGGATGCCTCTGCGAGGGCTACGCGTCAGATGTCAATCGAATCGCCAAGGCCGGTCCAGTGACGGATGAAGAGCAGAAGTCGTATAACACCGTTCGGACGTTAACGCTCGATATGCTGCATTCTATCCGGGTCGGCATGACCGGTGGCGATGCGTTCAGAAAATGTGAGGAACTCGCTTCCGCAACCCCTCTTGGTGCTCCTTACGGGGGAGCATCGCGTATCGGGCACGGCTCGGGCATTGATCTAACCGAACCTCCTTCGATCATGGCTTCGTCTGAGGAGACGCTCAGGTCTGGAATGATCATTCATATTGAGCCCAAGTATGAGACTGAGCTCGGTCTATTCCAAGTTGAGGAAGTTGGTGTGCTCCGCGACTCAGGTATGGAAATGCTGACGATACCGGCACCTGAGGCGCTTCCCACTATCAGGTTGCTTAGTTGAGGCGCGAACCGCCGCCTCCCAACCAATTCAGCGCCGATGGCGCGCTATCTTTCATAGATAGCGCGAGTCGCGTGTGTGATCAGAGTGGGATTCGGTTTACTTGCAACGATACGAGCTACTTGGATATCGCTTCTGCCGAGTCGACCGCGTTGCGCAGCAGGAATTTCTGGATCTTGCCGGTCGAGGTCTTCGGGATCACGCCGAACACCACTGACTTCGGCGTCTTGAAGCCCGACATGTGCTCGCGGCAATAGGCAATGATCTCGGCCTCGGTCGCCTTGGCGCCGTCCTTCAGCTCAATGAAGGCGCAGGGCACTTCGCCCCATTTCGGGTCCGGCTTGGCGACAACAGCCGCGAACAGCACGGCCGGGTGCTTGTAGAGGACGTCATCAACCTCGACGGAGGAGACGTTCTCGCCGCCGGAGATGATGATGTCCTTGGAGCGGTCCTTGATGATGACGTAGCCGTGCTCGTCGAGCACGCCGAGATCGCCGGTGTGAAACCAGCCGCCGGCGAAGGCTTCCTGCGTCGCCTTCTCGTTCTTCAGGTAGCCTTTCATCACGATGTTGCCGCGGAACATGACTTCGCCGATGGTCTCGCCGTCGCGCGGCACCTCGCGCATGGTCTCGGGATCGAGCACCGTGACGCCTTCCTGCAGCGGATAGGACACGCCCTGGCGCCGCTTCAGCTGCGCGCGCGCATCAGCCGACAATTCGTCCCAGCCCGGCTGCTCGGCGCAGACGGAGGCGGGGCCATAGACTTCGGTCAGACCGTAAACATGAGTGAGCTTGATGCCGATGCGCTCGGCGCCCTCGAGCACTGCAACCGGCGGCGCCGCGCCCGCAATCAGGCCGCCCACGGGCCTGGCCTTGCCGCCCGTGGGCGCATTGGGGGCGTTGATCAGGGTGTTGTAGACGATCGGCGCACCGCACATGTGGGTGACGCCGTGCTCCGGGATCAATTCGAAGATTCTTGCAGGATCGACCTTGCGCAGGCAGACATTGACGCCGGCGGTCGCCGCGATCGTCCACGGGAAGCACCAGCCGTTGCAGTGGAACATCGGCAGCGTCCAGAGATAGACCGGATGCTGGCCGAGATTGCCGGCGAGGATATTGCTGACGGCGTTGAGATAGGCGCCGCGGTGATGGGTCACCACGCCCTTCGGATTGCCCGTCGTGCCCGACGTGTAGCTCAGCGCGATCGCGTCCCATTCATCGGCCGGCGGCCGCTCCACGAACGCCGGATCGCCTGAGGCGACCGCCGCCTCATACTCGATCTCGCCGATCCGCTTGCCGCCGGGGAACGCGGCGTCATCAACGTCGATCACGAACGGCTTCGGGCCCTTCATCAGGGTCAAGGCTTCCGCGATCACGCCGGAGAATTCGGGATCGACCAGGATGATCTTCGCGCCGCCATGGTCCAGCTGGAATGCAATCGACGCCGCGTCGAGGCGGATGTTGAGCGCGTTCAGCACCGCGCCGGACATCGGCACCGCGAAATGCAGTTCGTTCATCGCCGGGATGTTCGGCAGCATCGCGGCGACCGTGTCGCCATGGCCGATGCCGTGGCCCGCGAGATAGGATGCAAAGCGCTTGCAGCGCTCGTAGGTCTCTTTCCAGGTGAAGCTGCGACCCTCATAGACCGCGCTGACATGGTCGGGATAGACCGCGGCCGAGCGCGCCAGGAAGCTCAGCGGCGTCAGCGGCACGTAGTTGGCAGGCGTCTTGTCCAACCCGATCGTGTACTGGTTTTGAGCTGCACTCATGGCTCTATCCCATCCGCAAGGTGCTTAGAGGAACCCGATCGATATCCAGGGGAAGATGGCGACGATCTACCTGCCCGATGGCATAGGTCGCATGCTCGTCACGCCGAGCTATTGCATTTGCGATAGGTCTCCCCTTTGGGGGAAAGTCCAAACGACAACCGGCCTTTGGCCTTTAACTGGTTGACGTTACCTTCGCGAGTTCATCCATTACCTGCCTAGTCGCCGCGTAGGCAAGGTCAACGATTTCGTCTATCTCAGCGTCGGAAACGACGAGCGGCGGGGCAAAGCCAAGGATGTCTCCATGGGGCATTGCTCGAGCGATGAGCCCGCGATCACGAGCAGCCTTGGAAATGCGAGCACCCACCTTGAGCTGCGGATCAAACCTACGCTTCGTTTGCCTGTCCGCAACGAATTCGAGGGCAGCAAGCAATCCGACTCCTCGCACTTCCCCGACGATCTCCAACTGTGCGAAGCGTGCCTCAAGTCGCTTCTGGAAATGCAAGCCAGCGATCCGGGCGCGGTCGCTCAGTTGCTCCCGCTCAAAAATATCGAGAACCGCGTTGGCAGCCGCAGCCGCAATTGGATGACCCGAATAGGTATATCCATGCGAAAATGCTCCGACCCGATCGGCAGCCTGTTCCATCACGCCGTATACTTTCTCGCCGACGATAGCGCCCGAGAGCGGCATATAGCCGGAGGTCAGACCTTTTGCTACCGTCACAAGGTCCGGCTCGATCCCGTACAAGGTGCTGCCGAAGTCCGCGCCGGTTCGACCGAACCCGCAAATAACTTCGTCCGCGATCAAAAGAACGTCGTAGCGCCTGAGGATTTTCTGTACTTCATCCCAGTAGCTCGCGGGCGGTGGCGTTATCCCGCCAGTGCCCAGAACCGGCTCGGCAATGAACGCACCGATCGTTTCCGGTCCCTCGCGTACAATCAGCTCTTCGAGCTCGGCCGCACGCCGACGAGAGAACGCTTCCTCGGTTTCACCTGGTTCGGCGCCCCAGTAATGGTGCGGCGCGCCTGTATGCAGAATACCTGGATAAGGTAGATCCATGTGATCGTGGTAGAATGACATCCCAGTCATCGAGCCAGAGATTACCGAGCAGCCATGATAGCCTCGCTCGCGGGAGATGATCTTTTTCTTCTTCGGCTGGCCACGCAGATTGTTATAATACCAAACAAGTTTTGCTTGGGTCTCATTGGCATCAGAACCAGACATCCCGAAGAATACCTTGCTAGGCTTACCCGGTGCTATCCGCACTAGTCGATCCGCCAGCCTGGCCAGCTCCTCGGTCGTGTGAGCAGCGTAGGTGTGGTAGTATGCCAAGTTGTACGCCTGCCGAGCGATCGCCTCAGCTACCTCTCTGCGACCATAGCCGATGTTTACGCAGTAGAGTCCCGCAAAGGCATCGATGTAGCTGCGCCCATCCGCCTCCTGGATGCGCACGCCCTTCCCGCCGGTGACGATCGTCGGGTCACCCAGTTTACCGCTCGCAAAATCCTTCAGCTGTGTGAAGGGATGCAGAACTGTCGCGCGATCCTGTTCAGCGATCATTCTGATGTCGGTCATCTACAGTCTCCTACCCCGCTAAGTCACCGAAACAAACGTATTTTAGCTCCATGTATTCCGCTAAGCCGTGCCGCGATCCTTCTCGACCGAGTCCAGATTGCTTCCAGCCTCCAAATGGAATGGGCGGGCCTGTGAATGATGCCGTGTTGATGCCGAGCATACCGCATTCGATTTGTTCAGAAAGACGGAGCGCCCGACGCAGACTATCCGTGTAGACATAGCCGGCGAGACCCATCTCGTTGGCATTGGCTCGAGCGACCACTTCCTCTTCGGTATCGAACGGAAGCACAGCTGCGACAGGCCCAAATGTCTCCTCGCGCGCGATCAACATTTCTTCGGTGACGTCACTAAGAAGCGTTGGAGAAACGAAGTTAGGACCCAGGCCCGCCCCCTGATTGGCGGAGGATGCACGCGCGCCTTTTTTTAACGCATCTTCGACATGCTCTCTGCACTTGTTAGCGACGGACAACTTGGTCATTGGCCCGATATCCGTTGCAGGCTCCAAGCCGTGGCCGACCTTCAACTGGGCAATCGCTTTCGCAAAGGCATCAACGAATGGATCGTAGATGCCCCTTTGTACATAGATCCGGTTTGCGGCCAGACAGTCCTGCCCCGAAGTAGCAAACTTTGCGGCCATCGCACCCTTGACCGCTTTCGCCAAATCCACGTCATCAAAAATCACAAAAGGCGCATGCCCACCGAGCTCGAGCGACACCTTCTTGACCGTGTCGGCCGCGCCCTCCAGGAGTAGGCGCCCCACCGCTGTCGACCCGGTAAACGATAGAGCGCGTATTCTTGTGTCGCGCAGTAGAGGGGTTGAAAGTTCAACTGGATTACCAGTAAGTACCTGGATCACACCCGGCAGAACCCCCGCTTCCTCAGCCAATCTCGCCAATGCAAGAGCTGAGAGCGGCGTCTCGGGAGCAGGCTTAACAATGACCGGACAGCCGGCGGCAAGGGCAGCACCCGCCTTTCGCGCGATCATGGCAACAGGAAAGTTCCACGGGGTGATTACTGCTACCACTCCAATCGGCTGCATCCGGACCTGAACGAGACTTCCCGCCTTGTGGCTGGGGATCGTCTCGCCGTACGCGCGCTGTCCTTCGGCTGCAAACCACTCCAGAAAGCCGGCGGCGTACGTAATCTCATAGCGGGCTTCGGCGAGCGGCTTCCCTTGCTCACTAGTCACCAGAATCGCAAGCTCTTCCAAGTGTTCGAGTAGCAGCGAGGCCCATGAGCGAAGAATTGCACCACGCTCCTCCGGCAACAAATCTCGCCATTCTGAGAACGACTGCTCAGCCGCCTCAATTGCCAGGTTAGCGTCTGCGGCGGTGCATCTAGTAACCTTCGCGATCTCTTCCTGGGTCGCAGGATCGACAACAACGTCTCCCTTGTCGCCAGAAACCCACTGGCCGTTGATAAATGCGGCTCCAGCGAGAAAATCGCGACGGTGGAGAGTCTGCAGATACTTACCCGCACGACCGCCCGCGCATGATTGTTGCCGAACAGGTTGGGTCGTCATTTGGAAGCCTGTCTGATCGTCTATTGAAATTGTCTCAGCAATCAGGATACTGGAGGCCGCGAAGAGATTTGCGTCGCATTTCCCTGTGATTTGGATGAAGTTCTGCACTGCACAGGCTTTTTGCGACGAAAGCCCCCGGAGCGGATTATGCGATATGACCGGATAGACGCCCGGATTCTCGAAATAGTACAAAAGAACAATCGCCTCACCTCCGACGTGATCGGCGAAATGGCCGGCCTCTCGGCTACCGCGTGCCAACGGCGTTTGAAAAGGCTCCGATCCGAGGGGATCATCGAGGCAGATGTTTCCGTCGTTTCAGCGAAGGCGGTGGGAAGACCGATTCAAATGCTTGTGCTGGTGAGCCTGGAACGGGAGCGCTCAGACATAATCGATAAATTCAAAAAGGCGATCAAAGCGTCGGCCGAAGTCGTCAATGGCTTTTATGTGACAGGCGACGCCGACTTTGTTTTGTACCTCACCGCCCGAACGATGGAGCATTACGAGCAATTCACGCGACGGTTCTTCTACGAGAACTCCGACATAAAGGGCTTCAAAACGATGGTCATCATGGATCGCGTTAAATCCGGATTTGCGATTCCAATCGAACCTCCATCTGATGATGTCTGAGCGGTGCCGAGTCACTTGCTCAAGCTAAACTCTTTCGCCCATACTAATCGTTTAATCGCACAGAACGCAGAAAACCAGCTCGGCGGCGCAACTATTGTGTGTTCATTCAAATACGTTACTTGCCGGCGAACTAGATTTTGATTCGACGAAATTGCATGTTTTCCGGTCGCGGATCGAGCAGAATGCAGCAAGAGTAAACGCCAATCGGTTGCGGGAGCTAGTTGACCGGCAAGGGCAGTTCCTGCCTTTGAAGCGTTCGAGACGAGAGGCTTATGCTCAGTGCTACGCGAGCAGTGCTGATGGAGTACAATTGCGTGCGCGCCAAATGTTGGCGATGCTGTAGCGTCGAGACTCGAACAACGCGACGTGAACTGAGGCTCGGCTTCTTGGCGCTTTGTTGCTGGAGATCGTACCCAACGAGAATACCTCGCGAGATTGGCGAGCCTGAGCTCCCAAGCGCTCAACTGATCTTCGGAACGAAACCATGGCAGTCGGGCCAGAGGCCAAAACGACGCATCAGTTCAATCTGATGCTTACCGGATCCGATGGCGTCATCGTACCGTTACGCTATGTAACTTTCTGCCGCGTTTGGCTTGCGAGCCTTCCCACCAATCTCGGTATCTTGATCCAAGGCATCGGCGCCGTCTGGGCGATGACGCAGATGACGTCATCCGCCGGCCAGATTGCATTGGTGCAGCCTTAATGCTGCCTGTAATGCTGATCGCGCTGCCGGCTGGAGCCATCGCCGACATGTACGATCGCCGCATCGAGGGGCTAGTTGCTCTCTCGATCGAGCTGCGGCGCACCCCTCCTAACAGTGCTCGACTGGCTCGGTCTTACGACGCCGAACGTCCTGCTGGCACTCTGCTTTACAGTCGGCAGCGGAATGGCGCTGATGGGTCCAGCTTTGCAATCGTCCGTGAGCGAGCAAGTGCCCGCCGAAGCGCTGCCCGCAGCCGTCGCGCTAAACGGTATCAGCTACAATGTCGCGCGCAGCGTGGGCCCGGCTCTCGTAGGCATTGTGGTCGCTGTGGCAGGCGCAGAAGCCGCTTTCGCCCTCAATGCGGCTCTCTATCTGCCGCTCATTGTGGCGCACTCGGTTTGGAAGCGCATCGCCAAGCGTCGCGTTTGCCGCCCGAAACGCTTAGCCGCGCCGGTGTCACCGCGTGCGCTATATTCTAAATTCGCCATCGATCAAAGTCGTGCTACTACGCTCCATGGTCACGGACGTGATCGGCGGCGCGATTATTGCCCTTATGCCGCTGGTAGTCCGAGATCGCTTGCATGGCGGCGTTGAGACTTATGGTATAATTGGTATAATGCTCAGCGCCTTTGGCGCGGGCGCCGCGATCGGCGCTTAACATTACAAAGATGCGCAAGCGGATGAGCGGGGAAGCAACAGTCCGCGCCTGCACGTTGTCTATGGGCGGGCAATCGGCGCAGTAGCACTGAGGCGCCAACCAATTTTGTCGGTCGCGGCGCTGGTCTTGGCCGGCGCGACATGGATGATGACGTGGGTGGTATTTAGCGTTGGCGTGCAGCTGCCTGCACCGCGGGTCGCGGGACGATCGCTTGCGGCGTATCAGGCGGTGAGTTCCGGTGGGATTGCAATCGGCAACTGGGGATCGGGTCATTGGACCGACGCCGCCGGCGTCAAACAACACTCCTGGTCTCGGCCGCTTTGATGTTCGCCTCTCCGCTGCTCGGGCTTTCGTTGCCTATGCCGCGGGTCGAGGCGCTTGAGGCATTTGAAGATCCCAAAGTCCAGCAGCCCTTGACCGGGCGCAGCCGACCGCTCGTGGTTGAGATCGAGTATTGGGTCGCAACGGAAAATGCGCGCACCTTCCACAGCCTAATGCCCGAGATATAGCTCCTTCGACAACGCAATGGCGAATATGGCTGGTCGATTGCTCGCGACATTGCTGTCCCGAGCTCTGGACCGAGTGTTATCACTGCCCAACTTGGCTTGATTACTTGCGGCACCGCAATCGATCCACACAGCCAGAACGCGATTTAGATGGACAAGCTAAGGCATTCCATATTGGTCCGGAATCGGTTCGAGTCCGATGTATGCTGCAACGATCGAGCGAAAGCGCCTTGGATCGAGCCGCAATCGAGGCTCTTCCAACCAACTGGAAACATTAGCGGCATTCCGCCTCAGCTAACGCTCAAAGCCGTTGATTGACACGGGCCTTAGACCCAGATCACCCGCAGGATTGCGGTGATCATGGGATGCGGCGGATCGACAGCTGTCTTCAAACAATGAAGGCGTCGACGGCAAACATCACCTCAACCCCCGCGAGGTGAGAGCCGCCATCTTCCGGATCATCTAATTTGCTCCAGACTAAGCTTCGTGCACTAGAAAAAAGGGCCACTCCGAAGAGTGGCCCAGGTCAGAGAACACGTCTTTATGAGGACATCTGGGATCAAGCCGCTGCTTGATCAAACGGTGAAAATGGGAGGCCAAGGCTCTCGGCCACCGCCTTATAAGTGAGCCGTCGTCCCTTACGGTTATTGAGGCCAGCCCGCCGATGTGGATTCTCAATAGCAGCCGAAAAGCTCCCTGTTCGCCAGAGCTAGGCCGAACGGCAACTTGGCATTATTCAATGCCTGACTCGAAGTCAGCGGAACAGCTCCAGGCATGTTCGCAACGTAGTCATGAATGAAGCCATCCACTTCGAAAGCAGGATCAGCGTGCGTCGTTGGACGCGAGGTCTCGAAACAACCGCTCTGATCGATGGCAACTTCCACGATCACCGAGCCTGTGCGCATCGAGCCCAGCATTTTTCTGTCAACGAGCTTGGGGGCGCTCGCTCCGGGGACAAGAACCGCTCCGATTACGACGTCTGCGGCAAATACTTCTTCCTCTACGCCGCTTATCGTCGCAAGCTTGGTACGAACTCGCCCTTCAAACGATTCATCCAGCTCGCGAAGACGATGTAGCGAGCGGTCAACTATCGTAACTTCGGCGCCTAGACCGACGGCCACACGCGCAGCGTGCGTTCCGACAACACCGCCTCCGATCACTACGATTCGGGCGGGCTGAACACCTGGAACGCCGCCGATCAAAAGTCCTCGCGCGCCTGCATATCGCTTCAGGGCTGCTCCTGCTGCCACGACTGCAAGTCAGCCCGCAACTTCACCCATGGGTGCGAGCAGTGGAAGGCCGCCACGCACACCGGTCACAGTTTCATAAGCGATGGCGGTGCAGCCGGATTTCAACAAGCCTTCAACCTGCTCCGACTCCGGACCGAGATGTAGATAGGTGAAAAGAACTCTGACCTTCTCGCAGTAGCCCCCATTTCGAACACTGCAGTTCTTTGACTTTCACGATCATCTCGCTCGAAGCAAATACGTCCTGAGACGGTTCCACGATCGTCGCGCCAGCATTGCGGTAATCATCATCGACTGAGCCGATCCCTGCGCCGGCGTCGGTTTCGACCATTACTTTGTGGCCTGCGGTGACGTACTCTCGTACAGCTCCAGGCGTCAGACCTACGCGGTATTCATGCGTCTTAATTCCCCTCGGGACGCCGACGTTCATCGCAATCTCCTTACTCAGATCAGCCATTGTAGCCGAGTGATCACGCAAACCTCGCACTTAGTTGGCCAAGAGACGCAGAACGTTGGCGAGTTTTTCTCGTTTGCGCATCTTTTGAGTTCAGACATGACCTATGGAATCGAGCTAGCAAGACAGACTTCTCAAAGCGTCACTTTGATCGCGCGTCGGGGCGTAGATCTCGAGCACACCATAACTGTTCTTCTCCAGTCGCGCGCAAGCGTTTCGTCGGATTCATTAGCTATGCGCATCCTGCTCGCGCAACGAACGCTTGATGCTGACGGACGCCCTGTATACCCGTTTGAGCAGGCCAATGCGGCTATTCTCACGCTTAGCTAGAGCTCATTTGAGTCAATGGCCGCGACGCGCACTCTTGATCGAGGCAGATCGCGGCGTCTATAGAAATAGCAGATGGCACAGCCGGTTCAATGAAGGAGCCTCATCAACCCGCATGATCACGTCAAGAAACTCCTGACTGCATCGTTGCAAAGACGTACCACCAAGGTTCGCCAGAAACTTCTTGATCACGTCACCCTCTTGCATTGGCCTCTGCCAATGCCCCGGCGCGAAGTCGGCTGTTGAAGTGTATACATCGCCAGTGGTCAACGAGATCGTTGCTGTGGACGTATAGAAGTGCCGCCTCTCCCAGAACTCCTTCTCGGCAACTGGATCGATCTCAACCGAACTTTTGCTTGAGAGTCCTGCAACGCGTGGATCCGCGATCACTTGGGGATCGTACCATTCGCGTCCTGGTGACAAGCCAATCAAAGCCATAGCGCACGCATATTGAACTGAGAATTGCGCATCGACATCGGACGTCGGAGCGGCGTCTGAAACCATTCGGATGTTCGGGAAACGGTACGAATTGTTACAGCTGCTGCGATCTTGCAAACTGCCTCAATGGAGGTGCGAACAAAGCCACAGGCAGGATACGCCTTTTGGAAGATTCTCGTATTCTCCAAATCTGCCCCAATTCAGCGCTCCGCTCGTAGCATCGAACCGTTCCGATCCAATGATGTACGCAAATCCTCTCTCCGCATTACTCAACATAGCAAATGGCCCAAGAATGCCCTCTCGTGCGCAAAGGACAGCATCAATTCCGCCGAGAGCCATTTTAGCCAACGTTCGCCTTCAAGTCATGTGCGGGGGCCGACCATAATGAACATACCAAGGCGGAATCGATGTATTTGTGTCCAAGTGTAGATCTCACCTTCTCGTCAGATCCTACCAACGTGACAATAGCCGCGGCTCCGGCGGCGATCCTGTGCAAGCATGATAAACGGCGAAACGCTTATATACTTCACGCTTTGCAAGGGTGGCGTCATGAACGCGAACGCCCGCCTCATAGCCTCCAACAACACAAGCTAATAGAAGTTCGAGCGATCGCCTACTTCGACTCCCATACTCCGTCAGTTCTCGCGCAATTCACCGATAAAGCGCACCAAGTTGCAGGAAATCATCCGGATTGCGGCAATAAGCGCCTTATATCAGTTTTTCTGGATTGGTATTCCTAAGACGGCGTCATACTCGCTGCCAAACGCCGGTGGATGGGCGTGCCCCACGGCTGCCGAGGTCATCACGATGCGGCAATTAAGCACGGAGCTTCAGTAGCATGGGTCGGTCCGCCTCGAACTTGCAGATCAATTCTGCCAGACTGTGGGATTCAATTCACGACACTGCAAAATTCGGTGGCACCGCGAAAGGCGGAGTGCGTCGACTAACCCTCACACAGGAAGATAGACAAGTCCGCGACTGGTTTCGCGAGGCGAGCGAGGCGGCCGGACTCATCGTGCAGGTGGATGCGCTGGGCTCGATGTTCGCCCTTCGCAAGGGACGGGATACGAGCAAGCCTCCGGTCGGGATAGGCTCGCATCTCGATACTCAGCCAACGGGCGGCAAGTTCGACGGCGTGCTCGGCACACTCGCCGCTCTGGAGGTAGTACGCACGCTTAACGACGCGGGAATCGAGACCGAGGCCCCGCTCTGCGTTGTAAACTGGACCAATGAAGAGGGCTCGCGCTTTGTGCCTGCCATGATGGGCTCCGCTGCTTACGTCGGCAACTTCACGATCGAGGACATATTATCGCACAAAGATGCCGAAGGCGTCTCGGTCGGCGCCGCGCTCGATGCGATCGGTTATCGCGGCGAAGTACCGGTCGGCAGACAGAAACTCAGCGCTTTTGTGGAATTACATATCGAGCAAGGGCCCATCTTGGAGGCAGAGGGCAAGACAATAGGCGTCGTCGATTCGGGTCAAGGCGAGTTGTGGTATGATGGCCGTATTATTGGGTTCGAGAGTCATGCAGGGTCGACACCGATGCCACTACGACGGGATGCCTTGGTGGCGCTGTCCGAAATTGTACTGGCTGTAGAAGAGATTGCGAAGAGGCATGCCCCCAATGCGGTCGGCACTGTCGGTGAGGCCATGATTGCAACGCCGTCTCGTAACGTTATTCCGGGCGAGATCGCTTTTACTGTTGATTTGCGTAGTTCGGATGATGCCATCATGCAAGCATTAGACGGCGATCTTCGCAACGCGCTCACCGAGATCGCGACTAGGCGTAATGTTGAGACCTCGCTGGAGTTAGTCTGGCGTATGCCACCCACTCATTTCGACCCAACAATCGTCAAAGCGCTCGAGAACGCAGCAAACACGCTTGGTTATTCCTGGCGCCGAATCACCTCCGGTGCTGGCCACGACTCATGCAATCTCAACACTAAGATTCCTACTGCTATGGTGTTTGTTCCCTGCAGGGACGGCGTCAGCCATAATGAATTGGAAGACGCAAGCCAAGCTGACTGCACCGCTGGTGCAAATGTGCTGCTACACACAGCGCTGGCGCTTGCCAAAATAGCCTCATAGCGCGCCAAAATCCTGCAGCGAATGTATAGGCCGCTGCACGCAATATAAGGGTTGGCCCTCAAGCCAATTATCAAGCGCGTGGCTGACGTCCATTCGGACAACCAAGCTTGGCGCCGAGACTTCTAGGCGCATCCTGAGCTTGACAACGACGTCCATCGCACATCTCATTTTGTTGCGCCGCGCTTACGCGACTTTGGCTGCGACTAACTCGTGACCGGACTCGGCAAAGATAGACCTTACTTCGTGGACGGCGATCCCGTCACTTTCAATCATAGTGCGCAAATCGATTTTGCGAAACGAGTGGCGGCGGCCGTCATGGGCGAGGACAATGTACTCGAGAATCTGCCCGGGATGGCGGCCGATGATTTCGCCTACATGCTCGAAGCGCGGCCTGGCCGCTTACACTTTATGTGAAAGTGGCGCTAGCGCGGGGCTTCATCATCGCGGCTACGATTTCAATGATTAGGCAGTTCTTTACGGGATCACTCTGGATCAAGCGCGTGGAAAGCGCCCTCGCTTGGTAGATCCGCGAAGCCCACTAGTTGCGGCGTACACATCCAGTGTAGGCCAGCAGGCTGGTTGGATCAGTTCCCGTTGCCAGCGCGTGAGCAGCTTGGGGTTTTCCTTGTAGAACCCGACGAGCTCGATCAGGTTTTCGATGCCAAAGTCAGTGAACGCCGACACGTCTTCGCCGACGCCATAGACTCAGATCAAGCCGTCCTCGCACCTCCAGGCGCCCCTTCGGGGCTCCTGCCATTGATAGAGCGCTCGATCTCGAACGCGCATCGATCCGCTGTACGACCTCAACCGCGATGGGCGAGAGCGGGATCTCCTTCGTGGCGGCGGCCTTGCGACGCGCATTCTCTTCGATATCAGCCATGGCGAAGAACGGGCGCCGAGCATGGACCCAACTTGCGTCGGGACAAGTCCTGGAAAGGAGGAAGAATGTGATCTGAAACCTTCCAACGTGACCCAGAGGGCTCGACACGGTCCCGGCAAAGGCGGTGCCCGCTGGCCGGAAGCGAATCTTGCATGTGGGACGGTAATGTCGCTCGTGAAGCGTAGACAGCGGGTACCTAAGCCCTGCGGCAGCCTCGAAATCATGTGATTGCTGAAGCCTTCGTCGTGTTGGGGCCGGCGGCAGCATCGGGAAAGCCGCTATGGTCAGATTCACCGGTTCGGTCGGTGAGAGCCGGCGCAGCAGGGGATCCGCGACGCACAGGCCGATCCCACGGCGTGCGCCATGGCCGACAGCGCGGATCGACGCGCCTTCCAGGGCATAGGCTCAGCCTGGCGGTTTAAGGGCTGACGTTGACCGTCTCGAACATGATCATGGCCAACGGGCTCGGGCCGTTCCCATCGCCGCGCGACGGCAGGGAATGGCGCCGGGGTCTGGCTGATCTTCTGTAAGCGGCAAGCTGAGGCCGTCAGGCGACGTGGTTTCATGGCATAAGCGCGTCGATCTGGCTGCTCGGCCAGCCGTTGGCGATACCCTGAAGTGTTAGGCTGAGCCAGGCGAATGGATCGACGTTGTTCATTTTCGCTGTCTGCAGCAGCGTTGCGATGGTTGCCCAGGTTCGTCCGCCGCCGTCGCTGCCCGCGAAGAGGCTATTCTTTTCTCGTAATTGTTGGTGGCCTGATGGCGCGTTCGACGATGTTGGAGTCGAGCTCGATGCGGCCGTCGGTGAGGAAGCATTCGAAGACGGCACGGCGCGAGACGGCATAGCGGATCACCTCAGCCAGTTTTGATTTGCCGGAGATCCGCCGCAAAGTCTGCTGCCAGAGGTCGAAGAGATCTGCGACGACCGCCGCGGAGGCTCGCTGAGCGGGGCAACGCGACCGTCGGGGCTTTGCCCGGCAAGGTCTTCTCGATCTGCCAGAGCCTTGCCATCCGCTCGACAGTCGTCGTTGCCACTTTCGAACCTGCAACATGCAGCTCGTAGAACTTGCGTCTGCTGTGTGACCAGCAGCCAGCCAATGTGATGCCATCATTGCCGCGATCGGGGCGCGCCAACTCGTTATAGGCGGCATAGCCGATGGAGTGGACGCCCCCCGACGGCATTGATTGTGCCAAGGTGCGGGTGTTGAAACCCGGTAAGGAGGACGTCCGTGGAAGAGGTTAGCATCGTTGGTTTGGATCTGGCCAAGAACGTGTTTCAGGTCCACGGCGCGGGGCAGGATAGAAGGATGGTCCTGCGTAAAAAGCTCAACCGCAGCAGGTTGCTCGAGTTTTTCGCCAAGTTGCCAAGATGTGTGGTCGCAATGGAGGCCTGCGCCAGCGCCCATTATTGGGGACGGGAGATCGGTAAATTCGGTCACGAGGTCCGGCTGATCCATCCCTCTTACGTGAAACCCCTCGTTAAGCGTCAGAAGAACGATGCCGCCGATGCGGAAGCGATCGCCGAAGCCGCGTTTCGACCAACGATGCGCTTTGTCGGCGTTAAGAGCGCCGAGAAGCAAGCCTCCTCCATGGCATTCAAGGTTCGTGATCTCTTAGTTCGACAGCGAACACAGACGATCAATGCTTTGCGCGGACATCTTGCGGAATACGGTTTGATCGTGGCTCAGGGCGTCAGACATATCCGCCCATTGCATGAGTTCCTGGCAACATATCCGGACCTACCCGACCTCGCTCGTGGCCTTTGCCAATCTCTTGAAGCACGTGGAATCCCTGTCGGAGTAGATTGCAGAGCTGGAGAAGGGACTGCGAGTGCGCGCGAGACAGGACGAGGTGGCCTCTCGCTTAATGACCATTCCGGGGATCGGTGCAATCTGCGTCACAGCGATAGAGGCCTTGTCGCCGTCGGCGGAGACCTTTTCCAAGGGGCGCGATTTTGCGGCCTGGATTGGTCTCACGCCCAAACAGAATTCTTCCGGAGGCAAGGATCGGCTGGGCAAAATCTCCAGGATGGGCCGGCGAGATCTCCGGCGCCTCCTTGTGCTTGGTGCGACCGCCGTCGTGCGATGGGCAAGACGATATGGATCGCCAGCAGGATCCTGGCTCGCGAGAATGCTCTCGAAGAAGCCACCAAAGCTTATCGCGGTCGCTCTAGCGAACAAAATGGCGCGTATCGCCTGGGCCTTGATGGTCCGCGGTGGTGCTTATCAAGCTCCAGCGTCTGGCGCTGCGTAACGCAAGGCCAGACGCCGGGAGACGTCGGGATGTGGTAAGGTCTAACGGAGGGTTATGGGCAATCGGTCAGGGACTGGGATTGGAAGAATCAATAAGTGGATGAGTGCCACGAGCACGCATAGCCGAATTGGATCCAATCCACGCATTCCATAAGGGCCCGCGACGTGTCGAGGTCGCATCACGAGGCCGGACACACGTCAGCACCCGACCACATGCCTGTTCCGAAGTTAAATTTTGCTTGCATTTACTGGGGCGTCCACACACATCCGCTTGCAGGATGCCCCGATAACCATTGAGATGGCGGACCGCGCATTCGCCGGAGCGGCTGTCTTCGAAGCGATAGGCCACCATCGGGGGACCGCTGCGGCCAAAGGTTCGGTCATCTCTGGCATAGGCCCATAAGTAGGCCGTTTTCGTCGATCCGGAGCCGGGAGCGAGCGTAGGCAAGGTGGTTTCGTCGGCAAAGACCCGTTCGGCCTTCTTGACCTCGCTGAAGACGTAGTCGGCCACGATCTCCAGCTCGAAGCCGAGCTTGCCCATCCATTGCGCCATCAGCTGGCGGTCGAGTTCGACCTTGTCGCGGGCGTAGGTGGCCTCCTGCCGGTAGAGCGCATCGGCATATTTGGCGACGGCGATCTGGGCCAGAAGCGCTTCCGTCGGAATGCCTCCTTCAATGATATGGGCCGGGGCCGGCGCCTGGATCACGCCGTCCTCGTTCTTGAACGCGTACTTGGGACGGCGCGTAACGATCACACGGAACTTCACCGGCACCACATCCAGACGGTCCGACACGTCCTCGCCGATCAGCACCTTCTGCTTGCCGGCATGCTCAGCCAGCTCTTCCGGCTCAATGACCGTTTCGATCCGTTCCAGATGGGGCGCAAAGCCCTTGCGCCGACGCAGTGCACGCTTGCCGTCCGCCTGCTCACGGCCTTGCTGACCTGGGCCTTGATCGCAGCGATGCCGGTCTCGATTTCCTCGAAGACAAAGGTCTGCTGTTCATCGTTACCGTTCGCAGAGCCGAGCTTTTCCGATCGTCGGCCGAACCGGACGCGGTCGAAGGCCTTCAGGATCTGCGTCAGCCGCTCGATGCGCGCATCGTCATCGGCGTTGCGCGCCCTGAGATCGGCGACTTCGCTCTCCAGAGCATCGGCGCGGGCCGCTTTCTCGGCCATGGCATGCACCATGGCTCTCAGCGTCTCGACGTCATTCGGGAGGTTGAGATCGGGCGGCGTCATTGGCCCGACCAGAGCACATTTTGCCCCGGTTCTCTTGCCTTTTCAGCTCACTGATTCACTTCGCCGCAGCGCTTTTACCCAACAATCTCCGGCGGCTTGACCGCCACGGTCCGGACCCGCTTCCAGTCCATTCCATCCACCAGTGCCATCAACTGCGCAGGATTCATCTGCACCCGATGATGCCCGATTCGCGGCCAGCAGAACTTCGCCTTTTCAAGACGTTTTAAATAGAGGCACACCCGGAGCCATCCCACCATACGATCTTTATTCTGTCGGCTCTTTTGGCCCGGAAGACATAAAGCGCACCGTCGAACGGATCTGAACCGGCATCGCGCACAAGCGCAACAAGGCCATCGATACCCTTGCGGAAGTCGACTGGATGGCTGACGAGGAACACCTTCACACCAGAGGGGATCATGCCGAACGGACCGCCCGGATCACCCGCTGCAAGTGCGCCTCGTCAACATCCACGCCGGCGCGCACGACCACCTCGCCAATCGCAATTTCGATCACCGCGCCTGCCACAGAAGCCACCACACCCTCGCAACTCGAGGGCCGCGAGCGATAATGCCGCTCGGCCCGAGCATCACGGCGCCAGGCGGACAGCTGCGACGGGTGAATGCCGATCCGGCGGGCGATCGCCGCGCCTTGAACTCGTCCGACCAGCGTCGGCGAAGCTGACGCGGCGCTCCCTCAAGACGGTCGGCGACCGCTTCGATCATATGGAAGGTTCTAGTTCCAGAACTAGGCGCAGACATAGAAGCTCACATCGGCTCACAAACTCAGCGCCGATAGCCGATCGCTCACCCACTCCGCCAGACGGGGTCTCTTTGCCGCTTACGATCTTCTCGCAGTCGCGGCAGGAGATTTTCCCGGACCGTCTCGATCACCTTAGCTTCTGCTGGACGATCAGCGCCTCGTCTTGCGATACTTTTGCGCGGGCGACCGCGAGCTCAGCAGCGATCGCCGAACCCTTCGCACGTTCGACCGCCAGAGCTTGTTTCAGGGCGGCAACGTCATCGGTAGCAGCGTCGCGATCAGCATTCATGCGAGGCAGTGAATCACCGATCGGGCGCGATGGGACTCCCCAAAATTCCCGCACAACCGCAGTTTCTTCCCTCAGCCCGCACTCCGCGGCCGCCAGGTCAGTTGCGGATTCCGCCAGTCGATTCCTTCCAGCATATAGGCATCTGTGCCGCTGAGATCGATATCGCGCCGGCCGCCGCCGAAGGCCATATGAACTTCCCGCGGCCAAGGCCTTGGCGTAGAGCGACAGTCCGATGCCATCGTGCCACAGGATCTTGACCAGATCGCCCCTGCGCCCCCGGAAGATGTAGAGATCGCCCGCATGCGGATCGCGCTTCAGGCTTTCCTGGACCGTAAGCGTCAGGCTTCGCATGCCGCGGCGCATGTCCGTGTGGCCAGTGGCGATCCAGACCCTGACGCCGCTCGGGATCGGGATCATCGCCGTCTCAGAAGCTCAAGAACCCGTTGCAGTGCCTGAGTGTCCACGTCACGGTCAACGCGCACGCGACAGCCGCCTAGCTCGATCTCGATGATTCCGGCCCTTGCGCGCTGCGCAGGAGGCGAAGACGACGATTGCGGCACCTCCATCAATGTCGGAGCTGGCGCTGAAGCGATCTCGACAGGAACAAGAGCCGGCACGTCCCGCCACATAAGCAGTCCTGGGCGCCTGCCGACGCCAAGTAAACAGTTAGGCTCGGAGCCACTCCATACCGGCGCGAACCCCACAAACAGTCTCACCAGCTTGCGAGGTCTCTTCGACCAGACGAACCTTCTCGTCGTAACTCCATCGGCGCCGACGCTCGGCCACCTGCATTCGCTGCGTGACCTTAAAGCTAGACTTAAGGTCACATCCTCAGAAAGACGGACAAACTACACAAGGCGGCCGCCACCGGAGGGAGACTTTTGCGGCGGCGCCAAAATCGATTGAATTGCTGGGTATTTCCCCTCGGACGACAGGCGGCGAGATTGCCTGGCTGCGTCTGATTGATGTAACCACGATTGCTCGCTCAATTTGAATGCCTCTAACTTCGTTGGCAAACCTGCCGCGCGCGGGATATTCGATATCGCATACACAACTGGTCCCTAACAAATAGCATTAACAGTGGCGCGACGCTAGCTTCAGGGACAAGCGTACTAGGTCTAAAACAGAATGAGACCTCCGGCGGGCATGCCGGAGGCCTTCTTGAAGGCCGAACTAAAGAGACACTTCTCTCTTGTTGCGACTTAGAAGTTGCGTTGGGCAATGATCTGAAGTTCGAAGCTGTCTTGGTTCCTCAGCTGATACACTGCAGCCGGCTTTCCAATCCCCGCTTGAACTGGCAGCATTACCGTGCTTCCGTCCGCGAAGTTTTGGTGGATCCTGCTGTAGTCGAGCTCCACTCCGAAGGTCAGCCCCTTTACCGGAGTCCATGCAGTCTTTGTACCGACGATCGCATAGTCAAAGTTAGGATTGCAGCCCCCCAATCCGCTCGAGAGAGCTAGATTGGCAACGAATGCGCCACAGATGTAGCCCTTGGCTGTGTTGTTATAGCGCACGACGCCAACGCCACCGAAAATACTGGTGGTCCAATGCGGATCCCAATTGTGATTAAACGCTCCGTTGAAGCCGTAAGCGGTTGTCAGTTCTTGTTCGGAGCCCGCAACGAATACGGAATCGGAGAGCCCGGCAATTCCGACGCTTTGGTAAGCGCCAGCTAAGGTTGCCTTACCGTAGCGTGCGAAATTGCTCACCATGTCCTGGTTAAAGACATATCGACCTGCACCGTTTGCATATACGCCCGTAATGTTGACGGAGTCGCCGGGGCCAGTCGGTATGTTCTTGATCGACAAGGCCAACTGACCAGCCCAGCCCCACTTATCATCTGGATGGCCGGTCAACTCTGTCCCGCCGTAGTAGGCGGCATGGTTGTCGTGCGCGGCAACGGACGCTTGGAACAGACCCCAGGCCTGGTCCACGCGCAGCGACGCAATGAAATCTGGAGCGGCCGTACCAGCGTAATTGTTTCCTCCGTAGACGCCGGCGGCGATACCTCCTGCCGAGGCGACACTCACATTCCATAGGCCGCCCTGGGTACTTGCGACCTGATCTTGGGCAGACACCGAGAGCGTGACGCCCTGACCAAAGTCAGCGGTGTAGGAGAACTGATTGACAGGTTGCCAAGAGCTGCTGCCCGGCAGCTCAGTGTAGTTGCCAGGATATTCACCCCAAGGCGTAGAAAACTGGGAGATGGCCTCTCCCATCGTGAAGCCAGCGAATTGGATGAAGGCGAACCAGACACCCACTGTACCACCAGCTACGGCGCCGGGATTCGCGTTGTTTGGCGCTGAAACGCCACCGATAGACTGGTAGACAGTCGAACCATTGCCGAGCCCATTATAGGTCCCGCTCGTCCAGTTAAAGACAAGCTCGGCGAAAGTGCGGACCGTTCCGTATTCCGTCGCGGTGCGCGTATCAATGTCTATGAGCTCTCGCGCTCTCCATGTGTAGCTGTTAGCAAATCGATTGCCAGCACCGCCCGCGCCGTAATCAGGATTAATTCCCATACCGTTGTTATTGAATGTATACCAGCCGCGCGTGTAGCCACCGAGCTTGAGGCAGGTGTCCGTGCCCGGTATGTAGTAAAATCCAGGACCGTACAGTGAGCATATCTTAATGTATTCAATGGCTTTCGCCTTAACGGGCAGATCAGCTGCCTGGACAGCGCCGCCGAGCGCGAACAACCCCGCCGTAGAACCAAGCAAAAGGCTCTTTGCCAGTTTCATGAAAAAGTCCTCCAACTCTTCGAAGGCAGGCAAGCCGCTAAACTTCGACGAGCCATCTTCGTCCCCCAATAGCTTTCCGCGAGCGGAACAGTGCGAGGCGGCATATCCGCCACTCGCAAGCCCGAGGTTGACAGATAACTTTCATAATTGGCCCGCGAAGTTTGTACGAAACGGACGATTTTCGGAAGCCTTTAGAACTATGTGATCCAACCGCGTCATATCGGTACGAATGGTACCGACATGACGATCAAAACGTTGGCTTGCTGCCACTCTTTATTCCGAACGATGAGCTTCCTAGCATCATTCGGTGTGACGATCGCCCTCGGCGAACTCAACAAACTTAACCGCGCCACAGAGCTGAAGCGATGGCGCCAGCCGTGATTTGGCTGAACGCGAGGATCGTTGACACCTAGAGAGCAGACCCACTCCGCAAGCCTCTCGCCCACCTTCTTGTAGTGGGGATTGGAGTCCTTTCCGCCGCGGCTGCGCTTGGGGTCGTAGAAGAGCGGTCGGACTCCCCTCGCCTTTGCGAACCTGAACAGGCCCTGCCCGAGCAGATCGCTGTGGATCGGGACCTCGCGAAATTTTCGTGTCTTGCTGTTTCCGGCTCGGATCCGGATCATCGGGATGCCATCTCGCATGAAGAAGTCATGCCCCGTCAGCGGAGTGATCTCGTTGACCCGGGCACCGGTATAAGCACAGATCCAAGGAATCCAACGCCGCGCGGCCGCCATCTCCAAACTGATCGTATCTGACGGCTTTTTTAGCGTCGCCCTGAGAACGATGGCTGCTTATTCCGCGGTGAAACCCTTTTCGCGGATTGGAGCGGAATGAAGAGGGTCCAGATCGCCATTCAGGCGATAGAGCGGCTCCTGCTTGGTTCGAGTTACCAAGTCCAGCGGGAAATCTGGCGGGCCGTTGAGTAACGGATGGCTCGTTGGATCGGACGCGAGGAGGCACCGCCGCCGCGCAGAAAGGTAGTAGTTTCCGTGGTAGCCAGCAGCGCTGCGCTCTTTATTTCTCTGTGCTGCTCCCGAGCAGTAGAGCAGGTGGGCCATCGACTATCGGCAACTGCTCAACTATCCCATCCTCGAGGTCCGCCAGACTATTCGTCGGCAGGACAGCAACGTCACATCACCATTCAGACTAACGATGGAAACAACTACTCCAGCAAAGGCGGATGAGCTTTACGTCACTTCGTACGTGGCAACTCGGGCAAGCGCAACGGTGGCTGCCGGTCAGGTCCCGACCGCCCTGATGGTATCCTCGAAATTGCGCAGGCCGACACGTGGGGCATTGACTAGGACGGCTATGTTCCCCGGCTTTTGCAGGTTCTTCCACATCTTGGTGTGGGCTCGAGCGATATCATCCCACGAGAATACCTCGCTCATGCAGGGCGCGACGCGACGATCGAGCACGAACCGATTCGCTGCGCTGGCTTGCTTGAGATTCGCAAAATGCGAACCCTGGATTCGTTTCTGGCGCATCCAGACGTAGCGCGCGTCAAACGTGAGGTTGAACCCTGTGGTGCCGCCGCAGAACACCACCATGCCGCCGCGCTTAACGACCAGGGTCGAGACAGGGAATGTCTGCTCACCTGGATGCTCGAATACGATGTCGACGTCACGCCTTCCGGTGACATCCCTGATTGCCCCGCCGAACCGCCGAGCCTCTTTGATCCAGGTGTTATACTGGGGTGAGTTTACCATCGGCATGGCGCCCCAGCAGTTGAAGTCGTTGCGGTTAATGACACCTTTGGCGCCGAGCGCGATCACGTACTCGGTTTTACTCGCTTCCGAGACGATGCCAATCGCGTTGGCGCCAGAAACGGCGGCAAGCTGGACCGCGAATACCCCGAGCCCGCCCGCGCTTCCCCATACCAACACGTTATCGCCCGGCTTGATAGTGTGCGGCGCGTGTCCGAAAAGCATACGGTAGGCTGTGGCGAGTGTTAGCGTGTAGCAAGCCGACTCCTCCCAGGTCAAATGCCCCGGTTTTGGCATCAGCTGTCGCGACTGCACACGGCAGAACTGGGCGAACGAGCCGTCGGGAGTCTCGTGTCCCCAGATTCGTTGGGAGGACGACAACAGCGGCTCGCCGCCATTGCACTCCTCGTCGTCGCCGTCGTCCTGGTTGCAGTGGACAATAACCTCGTCTCCGACCTTCCAACGCCGCACCTTGGTGCCTACCGCCCACACCACTCCGGACGCGTCTGAGCCAGCAATATGGTAAGAGACATTGTGCTCGTCGAATGGTGAGATCGGCTTACCCAGCGCGGCCCAGACTCCGTTGTAGTTGACGCCACCCGCCATCACGAACACCAGTACCTCGTCTTCCGCGATCGGCCAGGTTGATACCACTTCGACCAGCATCGAGGTCTCCGGTGGCCCGTGGCGCTCTCGGCGTATGGCCCACGCGTACATGCGTTCGGGAACATGTCCGAGCGGCGGAATTTCCCCAACCTCATATAGCTCCTTCCGACCGGATAGCGGCCGTGACAGTTCATGAGCAACGAGCGACATGGTCACCTCAACGTAATCTTTGCCGGCTAAAGCGGGCGCCGTTAAAGCGAGTTAAACCACTCGCTACGTCGCTTGTGCAGCTACTAAAATAGACAGGGTTAGAATACGTACAGGTGTGGTAGTGACGGTGAGCCGCTTTAGACAATTGAATCCAGACGCGCGCCCATCTTCGTGAGGTAACCAATTAACGGGACGGTAGTTCTGGGCGTGGGCCGTGGTACGAGCGCGGAGGCAGTAGCATGCCACGGGTCCTGGCTTCGCTATATTCGCGACAGGTGTATGCATGCGTCGCGGCTTCCTACGGATCGTGGCATCCGCTTTGCGTTTTCTTTGACCACCGAGAACGAGAGTCTTGCGCCTCTAATCACGTTGGCGGGCTGGTTGCGCCGACGTGGTTTTGCAGCGAAATCAGCGGTCGATTGTCGATCGCCCCATGGGGCTGCTCTTTGTTGTAGTATCTGAGCCAATCCTCACTTTGGATGGGCGTCCGCAACGGACGTGAACCAATGGGCGTTAAGGCATTCGGCGGGGAAGCGACCGTTGAAGGCCTCGATGAAGGCATTGTCGGCTGTCTTGCCGGGCCGTGAGAAGTCCTGCAAGACGCCGCGCTGGTAGTCTCCCTCCGGTGGCGGCCGCCTTGTGTAGTTTGTCCGTCTTTCTGAGGATGTGACCTTAAGTCTAGCTTTAAGGTCACGCAGCGAATGCAGGTGAAGGTACTGGGCGCCGAGCGTCGGCGCCGATGGAGTACGACGAGAAGGTTCGTCTGGTCGAAGAGACCTTGCAAGCTGGTGAGACTGTTTGTGGGGTTCGCGCCGGTATGGAGTGGCCCCGAGCCTAACTGTTTACCTGGCTCAATTTAGCATCGCTCCTTACAACAATCTCGCCAGAGGAGTCGTAAGGCTTTAAGCAAATATCCGATCGATTATTTTCACATCGACATTGCTGAGCTCCAGACCGCCGAAGGCAAGCTCTACCTCTACGTCGCCATCGATCGCACCAGCAAGTTCGCCTTCGTGCAACTGGCTAGGAAGACGGGAAGGACCTCCGCCTCGGCCTTCCTCGAAGCTCTGATTGCGGCTGTCCCCTATAAGATCCATACGGTTCTCACCGACAATGGGATCCAGTTCACTTTCGCACCGCGCTACGCCGACGGCCCGACGGCAAGATACGTGACACACATGTTCGATATGCGCTGCCAAGAGAATGGCATCGAACATCGGCTGACCAAGATCAAGCATCCCTGGACCAATGGGCAGGTCGAGCGCATGAACCGCACGATCAAGGAAGCGACGGTCCAGCGCTACCATTACGATCGACACGCTCAGCTCGAAGCACACCTTGCCGACTTCGTAAACGCCTACAACTAGGCTCGGCGGCTGAAGACCCTGAAGGGCCTCACGCCCTACGAATACATCTGCAAAGCCTGGACAAGAGAGCCCGAACGATTCATCCTCAATCCGTTCCAGCAAATGCCGGGACTAGACATTTAGCGCTGACTTCGGTTTTGTATTACTTTCTAGTGGTGCGGCCTATTGCTTGCCTCCCCCGGGATTGCTTGCGCAGATCGCTAAGACTGCGCTCAATGCGCGATCACGACTCCAAATCGGCCCTTGCGGGTGAGCTCGTGGCGAGCCCGGTCGGGTTGCCTTTACCGAGAGGCAGAAATGGGTGGCTGCATTTCACGACTGAGCGCACGGCACGAGACCTCTCGGGACGATGGACACGCGCAGGTGGCCGAGTTTGCTGCTCACCTGGATTCCATGCGATCGAATCCGCCTAGATTCATTGATGAATGGGAGCACTCGGCCGGACCATCTCGCGAGGCCGACCGCGGAATCACGTCTCAACCTATTCGTCCAGCCCGCATTGACGAAAAGCTTCAGTTGCTCGGGTTGAGCGTGCCAGCCAAGCGGGAATTTCGTCCGGGCTAATGGAGTACGGTCAGCAAGTGGCTCGCTATCTGTCCGCCAACACCCAGACCGCTGAGGACTTGTTGTCCCTCGATGTCGACAATATTCATTGTTTGGGGGACAGCTATAACAAGCGCTACCCGGACCGCAATCTCAGGTACATGGGCTCGCCCGCCAAGTTTCTCGAGGCGTTGATAGACCGATCATCGGACAGTGCTTGGCGCGCTGTGGTGCGGTTGGCAGACAGCGAGATGGCAGATCTGGGAACGGATCCGAAGTGGGCCTTTATCGGGGTTGGCGCGCAGAAATCAGCCGGCGATTGCTTGATTTGCAGCATGCAATTTGCGCTAGCGGCACGCCAAAAGTCATCAACCTTCGATGACTAGCATAACAATCTTCATCGGCATGGGACGATTGCCGACTAGGGGTTTCGATCGGTTACATTCCTTCAGCTGACGCCATGCTGGAATATGCTGGCATAAACCTGTTTCACGGGAAAAAGTTCCTCCCGTCGCGTTGAGGCCGCGCAGGAGACTTTCGTCGCTCTGACGCGCGTGCACACCGCCGTCCGCGCGCCCGGTCAGTAGGAGATCGGCCACGTGATCGTGGTCAGGGAGGCCGACGGAAGCGAGTGCGTTTACGTGTCCTTCGGTCTGACTGACGAGGAGCTGGACAACGACGAGCTGATGCAGCTGCTCATCGACGGAGAGGATGAGAAGTGGCTGCTCAGCGCATGAGTTCGGGCCGGTCGCCTCGCGGCGAGTGGTTCCGTCACCCGGCAAGTCCGGGCGCGGACAAGTGAGCGAGTGTCCGCGACAATCGAAACAACACCCACAGCGGGCGACCAGGCTCCTTCGGCGCGGCCCGCGCCCAAGCGTCCTCGTCGAGGGCGGGCCGCGGCGATGCCTTTCCTTCCGGGCGTCGTCGCGGCTCACGCTCCGACGCTAAACCGGGCGTGCCCCCGCTGCTGCCCCGGCTCGACCCGCCCCCGAATATTCCCTATTTTGCGTCGGGTTTCGTCCAGCCAATGCCGCGCTTTGCTTGAGGTGCACCGAGAGGAAATGAGCGATGCTGTCACTTGAGCGCCCGTTGCCGGGCGCCGCAGATAAGCAAGCAGCACCGATCTCCTGAAACAATGGGTTTGTGTACACCGGCAATACCCCTCAGTTACCCGCAAACTGTTGTCGTGGCGCTCCTGGCTGTAGGTGGCGCAGGCATCTGGCACAAGCGTCACGAAATAGCCAAGGTCACACGCGTCCCGTACGGCAGATTCCACGCACTCGTCGGTAACCACCCCGGCCAATACCAGCTGCCTGACGCCAAGATAGCGCAGCAGGTAATCGATATTTCTGGATACAAAGACGCTCGAAGATGATTTCGGCAGCACGATTTCGTCATCGCCGGGCGCAAGCTGTCAATGACCTTGCCATCCCATGAGCCTCTCGGGACGTTGAAGCCCACGATCTTGTAGTTCAGACCACTATCACGACCATCCTTTGTGAGATTTTCGATCGTCGTGTAAAGTACTTCCATGCCTGCAACACCGAACGCAGCCTGCAAGCGCTGCATGTTGGGTATGGCAACACTCTTCAAACGATCAAAATAATAGCCTTGTAGCAGGTGGTGTACGGACCAAACGCCTCGGGCAGATCACGCCAAGGTGCTCCGGAGCGCAAGACGCAGAAGATGCCATTGAGGACGCGGCGGTCGTTAACCCGTGGAACGCCACGCGGCTTGTTCGGCAGCATGGGCTTGATGGCAGCCCATTCATAATCCGCGAGTTCATAGCGCATGATCGAGCTCCCAGTTCGGGAGTTTGAATCACGGCGGTCTGGCCGAAAGCAACCTATCCCGGTCCTCATGGCGCTTCGGGGGCAGAAGCGGACATCAACCAACCGACAACCCCTGCCGAAACCGTCGAGAATGACCCGTACCTGATATCAATGAAAGTCGCCCTTCGACCGGCCAAGCTCAGTTTCCCGTCGGCTCCAGACTGGAAGAAATGCCAAAGCGATTGGCTTGTTCTCGCACGGCAATCAGAGGTATTGTTGAGCAGACTGCCTCGGCTGGGAGGCGAGGTCATGGCCAAGAGCATTTTTCTGCTAGCCGACGGCACGGGCAACGCCGCGGCCAGTCCGTTCAAGACCAACGTTTGGCGACTTTATCAAGCGATCGACCAGACCGGGTTCGATCAGATCGCATTCTATACTGACGGCGTGGGGACGGAGACCTTCAAGCCGCTACGCGCGTTGGGTGGCGCCTTCGGTATCGGTCTCGCGCGCAACGTTAAGCACGCTTATCAGTTCCTTTGTCGCAACTATGATGATGGCGACCGCATCTTTCTTTTCGGTTTCAGCCGCGGCGCATTCACAGTTCGGATTTTGGCGGACCTCATTTTGCGCTGTGGAATCATCGTGAAGGCGCCGAACGAACACCTGCTCACCGATTACGTCGAGCACGCCTATACGGAATACAAGCGCGACGCAGCAAAGCGCGCCACCGCTACACCCGCGACGCGTTGGAATATTTATGGATTATGGCTGCGCTTGTTTGAGTCGAACCGGCGAAAGTGGAAGAAAGCGCGTTTGCTGCCACGCGTTTTCTGGTGGAAGAGGTGGCAGACCGGTTGCCTGCTTCCAGATTCGTGGCAAACCGGTCGCTCTGATCGTCGCCTGGGGCTCCACGCATCCGGACTCAGATATATCCCGAGATTGATTTCATCGGAGTTGTGGGACACAGTCGATGCGTACGGCATGCCGATCGACGAACTCAAGGTGGCGATCGACAAGTGGCTGTGTCCGATGACGCTCGCCGACCGCAAATTTCCCGATGATGTGCGGCGTGCTTGTCATGCGCTATCGCTTGATGATGAAAGGCCCACATTCCGCCCTGTGCTATGGACAGATCCCAGCGTGGAGCCCGAACGGCTGATGCA
Source organism: Bradyrhizobium sp. ma5 (assembly GCF_042258955.1). Classification (NCBI taxonomy): domain Bacteria; kingdom Pseudomonadati; phylum Pseudomonadota; class Alphaproteobacteria; order Hyphomicrobiales; family Nitrobacteraceae; genus Bradyrhizobium; species Bradyrhizobium sp. ma5. The sequence goes on along the minus strand of NZ_CP170156.1, from coordinate 1,854,626 downwards.
GGTCTGGTTCGCCGGTGTGCACGCCAATGTGGGCGGCGGCTACCCGGACGACGGGCTTGCCTATGTCACGCTGCAGTGGATCATGCGGGAGGCTGTCCTTGTCGGAGCGAGGTTCCTGCCGGACCATATGGCGCAGGTAGATGCTCGCTGTGACGCCCATGGCCGTCAATATAGTTCGCGCGCAAGTCTTGCCGGCTATTATCCTTATGGTCCACGAAATGTTGACGATCTGTGCAACGATCCGGAGCACGGCGTACAAGTAGCTATTCCAGTCGTTCATGCTGCTGCTTGGGCCCGCATCAGCGGTCGCCGAGTTGCCTACGCGCCAACCTCGTTTCCAACCAGGTATTTGCTCGCAAAGTCCCCAACAAGTGACACGCCACCGCAAGCGGATATCCAGGCTCAACGCACAATCTTATTGTACCTATCGGAAAACCTTGTGGGGGTCGGGGAGAAATTTCTGTCGAACATCTCAGCATGATGGAGCTGTTTGCCATCGCCGAGCGGCTTGGGCTCCCGCTCGTCCAAATCTACCTAGATGCCCTCGGTACTCTATCAGGAGGGCCGTTGAGCAGGCCTGAGGAGACACACCAAGAGATTGAGGGCCGAAAAAAGGAGATGAAGACTGTCAGGAATGCGATATGGCGGCGGAGATTTGCTTACTTTGCGACGGTGTCCTCTTCGGCAATTCTAGCACTGTTGCCGGTATTCGACGGGATCAGAGGCCTTTCCTTCTGGCAAAGCATCATTGGCGCTCGGACGTCTTGGCTGCTCTCACCGGTAATCGACGGAATCAGAGACCTCTCCTTCTGGCAAAGCATCATTGGCACGTGGACGTCTTGGCTGCTCTCGATGCTTTCGCCGGATCATTGGTTAGCACCCGTCCTGAACTTGGCGGTCAAAGAGAGATTCGGCCCCGGTTGGGCAGCACCGTGGCTGACGTCTTTTGCCAACCATCCGACGTTGTTCTTGCTGTCTGCGACCTTATTGCTCTGGCTGTTTCTGAGAAAGTCGCAGTTGCTTCAGACAAGAATCTTTCACCTTGCTCAGTATGCTTGGCGGCACGCGTGAGGTATTGACATGGAAAATGGCGAGCAAGAAGAGCCCGGGAGAGAAGAGGAAGAAGAGGACGAAGCGAAGGCTTCCCGTAGGCAACCGGATGCGGGAATTCCGCTCGCCCGCGCAACCATGCTAGAGCGCCCGCGGCCGGTATTCCCAGATCCGCCGCGTGAAGGTCTTTCGGACGAGATAATTAGCTTCCTCCGGAACAACCGGGTCGTAATGTTTCTCTATACGGGGCTAACAGATACGGTGGTACCATTTGTTCTCGCGGTGGTCATCGTTGTGCCGGTCGGGTCGCACTGCTGCTGTTCTTCCTTCCGAAATTCTTTTGGAATCGGCGGCGCCGGCGCCAGTACGGCGTCAAAGTCATGCCGGCCTCTTCGGCGGCGAGTAGGACGACTACAAAGACCTGACGAGTGCCGGATGTCCCAACCTGGCTCTTCGCGTCTTTTGCTGCGCCAGCGCAATGGTGGTCACTATCGGGGGCGAAGCGGACGCTGTCGAAATTTATGAGTACGCGTCCTAGCGGGACTGCGCCTGTTGCTCCGCGTGCCCTGAAGTAATGCCTAATATCTAACTTGATGTGTTTTGCACACATCCAGCATGCAGTAGTTCATTGCCGTTGCGCACCTGAAAAGATTGACCGCGCGTGGCGAGGGCGACGTTGCGGGCTCTTAGCTGGCCGTGGTGACCTGCTCGATCGGACGGCGAGGTTTCGACCGCCGGTGGCGGTACCCCAGCCAATCGGCGACCTTGAACTGTCGTGGTTGAGAGGCGTCCGCCAGTCGATCCCTAAGACGAGAAATTTCTTGGATCTCGCGCGATCAAGGACGCCTTCAGAATCAAATACGGCTTATTTTCGTCCTGCCAAATCAGGATTGCAAGGAACAGGTTTGTTCCCACAAAATCATCTTCTGAAAATGCCAAACGGAAATGCATCTCGACCTCCGAAGCCCAGGCTTGGGCAGGGCGTCGATTCCCGAATTTATCTTGCAGTGCCAACCCTAACATTGCGAAGAAATCGTGCCCGTTTGTCAATTGCTCGTCGTCAATGCGACCGGCGAGGTGATTGTTGATCCGCCTGCTCATCTCCTGTTTCCGCTGCTCAACAGCGTAGCGTCCCGTAGAGACGTGCTCGACCAGAAGTCTGACATCGATGACCCAATCAACACAAATGTCGCCGTGATTGATGCGGTCCAGACGGTACCCCATTTTCTGCGTGTGGCTTATATGGCGAAGGACTGAAAGTGGCCTACAGGCGTCGTAGACCCAAGTGCGCACAGCCTCATGACCGCCGACAACAGCGCACTTCTCTTGATTTGCAACCTCGTCGAGATACCGACGCAACACGTCTGATCTAGAGATGTCGAGATCGAAATCGTGGGTCTCCGAATAGATGACGGCCTCATTGCGAGCCAAACAACCATTCAGCCTATCGAAGTCGGCATCGGCCAAACCGAGAACGCCCGGAAAGCCTTCGTCGATTAGTAATTCAATCGCGCCCAAGAGGTTCTCTCTGCCGAAGCAGTTTTGGATGGAGCAAGCGTTCTCATCTACGAACTTGCTGAAGCGTTTTATGTCCCTGTCGCCCTCAAGGAGCAGAAACGCCCCCTTATGAATTTGCCTCTCCTGCCTGATCTCTTGCGCGATGTCGTAAGAGTCCAACTCTCGTGCAATCGAAATCATTCGTCGTCCACCTTCCCAAGCTCCACAACCAAATCTGTCCAGCGACTGACCAGTGGCGGCGAATGCGTAGCTAGAATTACATCAAACTGATTTAGCGCAATTATTCGGTTCAGGTCTGCAATGAATTTTTTTTGCCATGCCACATGCAGCGAGAGTTCCGGTTCGTCAATCAATATTAGTGCGTTCTCTCGCAGCTCGAACAGCAGTTCGAAGAAGAGCACAAGTTGGTGCTGTTCGCCTGAAGATAGCTTCTCTAGCGGCACCCTGCCCCCGCGCCCCGATATGCTAAAGCCGGTATCTTTCGACACTAAAACCGACTTCGTGGAAAAGCGCTGGCTGATCAGCTCAATGAATAGTTCAATTCGAGCCTGCAGCTTAGACAACGAATCCAGCTTTTGAACGGTGTCTTTGGCGTAGACACTTAGAACCCTTGCGATCGCATCCTCCAGCGGACCTTCCGGTAACGTAACGGGCGTATCTGCTTCGGAATCCAGGATTCCAGCTTCCATCAGGCTCGCACGCTTGCTCTCGAGGTCTGCCAGCTTGGACTTCAAGTCCTCTGGTGCCAGGACCGCTCGTTGACCGAGTTCGATCACCCTCCTCGGGAAGGTGCGATCCAGGGATTGCGATAGCGCCGCATACGCTGTGAGCTCGCGCGCGACTATCGTTTTGAGCGTTTGCGCTTTCTTCGAGATCGTCAAACTCGATCGCTGCGGCCGCTGTCGATAAGGGTCTCCGTTTTCTTCTCGAAGAATAAGCAAGCGTTGCGTTTCGATTAAGTGGCAATCAATGTTGGAAATAAGGCTTTTGAGCGCCGCGGGCTCCTCACCGTACACAACGGTCCGATACGATGGCGGGAGGTATTCCGCGAACGTCTCAATTGCTTCGAAGAGCGTGTAACTTTCGCCCGTTTGGTCGTGCACAAACAGATTTGGCGATCTGCGCGTAATAAACGGAAGGTACCGTTCTGGGGAGAGAGCACGGCCCTTTAGATCAGGATTACCTGGCTTCCACTGGATCGGCTTGTGATCAGGGACCTGAATTACAATGGAAACCCCGAGCCTGCCAGATCGATCGGTGTCGTCCACCAAACGATCTCTGCGAATGACAATTTGGCGTCCAGATTCGAAAGCATACTTCGCTGTTCCAAACTCGAGATCAGTGAAGAATGACCACTGCCTCGCAAACAATGCTGCAACCATTCGGAGGCAGATAGTTTTTCCGCTGCCGTTTGGCGCAATGATTGCGGTTACCCGCCTGTCAGTCTTTACCGGGATCCGATAGCTGAACTCGCCAAACAGGTTCTCAACTTCAAAATTAACCAGACGGTCCAATGTTGCGCCGTCAGTTGATGACGTTACTGCCGTGATCATCAATGCCCCCATTAGACCTTAGGTTGAGTAAACCGAGAGATTTGTCAACCAGAATGCTGCACGGCGATTCCGGCACTTAGTCGTGTCATGCATCTTGCGCCGCGAAGCTTGCGCGAGCCTTGATGTGCTCGAGGCGAGCCTCGAACTCGACTGCGTGAGCGGACAGCCAAGCCGCAATTCGATCTTCAGAGATGCCGGCATCAGCCAGCAGCCGGCGCCGGTCGGCCATCCGGGGCGCTGCGAGGCATGCGCGAGAGCTGTATCGGCCAGCGGCAGTCCAGAAATCACGGTCAGCGCATCCTCGACGGCATTGCTTCCAGGTCCTCGAATGCGGCAAGGGGGACGCGTCCGGGCGCGACAATGATGCTGCCGGAGATCGGCATGGAGAAGTTTCGAGCTCTCGATGTGCAGCATGCAAACACCTATGCTTCCAAGGTCTGAAGACGGCACTCCGATCAATTCGCTGCGCTGCGCAGCAATCCAAAACCCAGCGCTTGCCGCCAACGGATCAACTATGCCTGAGATCGGCTTCATCGATCTCGTTTCGGAGATCGCGTCGGCCGCTTCAGGCGTGCCGGTGACCTGGCCGCCGGCCGTATGTCCCCGATCCGAAAGCCTGATCGCGATCATCGATCGAAGAGCCTCCGCAAGTGTTTCAGCCAACCTTCGGGCCTCTCGATGGCACCACCTGGCGTCCAAGGTCCATGAGGTGCTGCCATCGCCTTCTGGGGCGGCAGCTCGGTCGCATGACAGACTCGCGCATCCCTTCAACGCGGCGACTTCTGCCGGAGCCCCTCCGGCGACTTAGGCTTTCGCGCCACGCCATAAACTATCTACCTTCAGGGTGCACGACCAGGAGAGAAGGCGCGAAGTCCCAAGCGCCTCTTTAACGAGGCCAATGATTCTCCCGATCATTTCGACGACGACCGGAAATCCCCGATCTACGGCCAGATTGCGTTCAGCACCTCAGCGAGCCTGGCCCCTGCCTTGGCCAGTTGCCGTCGCTTCACGCCGTCAGCCAGGCGCAAATACGCGTCTCGATCCGGGAAGGTAATGCTCCATTTGCTGCCGCCAGGCGCGTCGCTCGCGCTAGAAAACACTTCCTGCGCAATGAGAATTGTGTCCGTTGCCCAGTTCGCCGACCAGTTTTCAGGTCGGCCATGATCTGCCGGCAGCACCTTCGCGGTGGCAAGAAGCTCGGGGGTCGCTGCCTCACCGAGATCTCCGGGGATGCCGTCCCACTCTGCGTGGAAGTTCTTGTGATCATCGGTGATTGAGTTACCACCCGCCGTTTCCGTTGCCGGATCCACAGCGTGCGTCACGTCCGGGTCAACAACGTGACCGGCACTGTCCAGATAAACGGCTCCAACATGCAGTGGCTGATGCAGGTCACCGATCAGATGCGACAACACAAACAATGCCTCTTTCTTGTCTTTGATCGCAAATGGCGGCGGCGACGGTCTCCCGAGCAGGACGGCAATCGCAGCATTCGTGGCTGCAACCAGGTCGTGGTCGTTTGTACCCTGATAGTTGCGATCGAAGCGATCCCGCAGCACGGCGACATCATCAAAATGATAGGTATTGTGACATCCGCGCTCCACGCCAGACGTCATATAGCTGCACTGTGTCCAGTTGCGCGCGACGTAGTCCTCCATCCGCTGCTGCTCATCTGGCGTCCTGAATGACGCGCACGGCACTTCGTATTCCGGATGATTGGGATCGGTGGTGTAGGAAAACGTACCATCGGCTTTGCGCATGACGCTCTTTACGCAATCAAGCCAGGGGCCAGCAGATTTCAGGTCGACCCCCAAGATCTGCGCGACATGCTGCTTTGCATTGTCAGTCAACAGCTGATCAGCGATCGATCCGACCACGCGATGACCCTTGTATCCCCAGACAAACGAGGAAATCGGGTGCAACACAGTCCAAAGGAGGCCAAGCAAGCCAAGGTACCTGCTAGTGGTTGGGAGACAGGTGAGCATGATGAACACTCAAAATTTGAGCAAGGAAGCGGACGGTGAGGAAAAGTACGTATCGGACAATAACTCTACTTGAACTTGTACCACGATTTTATAGCTTGCGGCGGGGCATAGCACAATCTTGATGTCAGCGAAGCTGTCGCATCAGTCTAGCGCGTCCGGGGGTTCGTGTTGTTGTTTCGGCGACGAGAGGGCTGGGTACGCAGGCTTTTTGCGGGACCAGAGTATGTCGGGGGTCTTTCGCGCAAATTGTTGAGCAGACGGTCCGTCGCACTTGGCACCGTTTGCTCAATCCGGTTTTGAATGTTGGGATCGGCTCCGCCGACAAGGGGATCGGCCCGGCTCCCGTCTGTTGCCCAGATCCAGGCCACAAGCGCAAGTACGGTTCGTACGCGCGCTTGATGGTTTCGCGAATGTTGTTTCAAATTTTTGCAGGAGTCGATCATGCGCTGCACGTTTATATTACTGGGCTCAGTTGCCGCACTAGCCGTTTACTCTACCGCCGCGGTTGCTCAGGTCGACCCAAATCTACAGGTTCGCATCGAGAATTTGACGCCTCCCAAGGATCGGAAACCAGACCTTCCGAAGACCGAAGTCGTGACAAAAACAAGGGTTCAGACCTACACGACGACCGAGACTGTTGCCGTGCCTCCTGCGGAGCGACGCCGTCGCCTTCAAAAGGTCCTTGCCGAGAAGCAGTTGATGCTGCCTGCGGACGCCGAGGCGATTCAAAGGGCGCACGAAACGTACGGTATCAAGGACCACGAAACCCGCAAAGTTCGGAAGAAGAAGGTGATCACCGAGCACGTCGTAACGACCAAGCCGCGAGAAACCACCGTCACGGCATCTGTTTCGACCCAGTCAGTGTTCGACAACAACGCGAGCAAGACTCCCATCCACGTGGGCGACACAGTTTTTGGGACCACGGGCCTGCTTACCGTCAATATTCCTGTCGGTCTTGCCGATAGCTTCATCCTGCAGAGCGGCGTGAGCGACCAGCGTTATGCGCGCCTGTTCGCAAAGAACATCGACATCCTGGTGAACAACGCCACTTACAACCAGGTTCTCAATCTCGCCGGCCCGGGCAGGACAAGCGGCACGACGACGTCCGACGTAATGAGCTATTCGGTTGCCTCCAGCACCGTCTACGGATCCGGATTTAGTCCCTACCAGGTGGAGCTTTTCACGCCTTCAGTCGCCTGGGCTCGCAACAATCAGGATCTGGCTGGGACAATCTGCGGTCCGAAAGGCCAGGAAGCTTTTTGCGTCGCGGGCACTTTCGTCGCAGAGGGCGAGTTCACGTAGGATATCGCCAGCCAACAAAATTTCTCCTCCAGGCTGTCTGGTGGCGTGACCTGGCAAACGCCAGTAACCGGCCTGACCACATCAGCTGGCGGCTACGTTCAAGGGCGCCATTTCACAGATTTTCCCGGCGGTCGTGACGATCTCATATTACAGGCATCAGCTTGAGCAGACTGGACGCCGAACAGCTACGTCCAACTCAGCGGCGTCCTGCAGGTCACACAACAGTTTTCCACTGTGAAGGCTCTGGAATGGAACGGCTTTGCAGCGTATCCGTACGTGAAGCTAAAGGTCACGTTTTGAGCTACCAGGGTTTAAGCCCGGCTTCGCAGGAGGTCGGATCGTCGCGGCCATCAAGTCGTCGCCTTACATGCTGCGCCACCCGGCGCCAACTGCACCTCCGTGGCGCCCCCCCCGTTCGATTGGTCTCGGCCTTCATTGCCGCGTGCAGACGGCGGCTTCGAACAGTCCCATGCACTTGAAGGGCCCCGGCGCTGCCTTCTGGTCCGACGGCATCGACCGTGAAGCTCTCAAGCCGGCCGCGCGCTCCCAAGGCACGCGACATTTTCGTCGCCTTGGCTGCCGCCGACGCAACCACAGTCGCAGCACCCGTATGAACAGCAACTCGCCTGACTGGACGACGCACCGACCAACAAAAGACCGACAGCAACGAGCAAAAGAATTCCCAACCGCGTCATATTGTCCTCCCGTGCTCTAGCGAAGCAGAACCGGCTTTCCGATCTCCAAGGAACGCGCTGATGGCGCTGGAATCTTGTGGGAGCTGCAACGACGCAAGGAGCTCGCGTACACGACGCGTTCGGAGCCAAAGTAGCGGGTTGATCCGTTGTAGGGCACTTCCCGGCACGTGACCGATCCCCGGACCGGCCTCTACGCTATCGGCGTGGAATGCGACGCGCCACTACATCGATTGCTGGAAAGAGCGCGCGCTCGCGAGATCTGGCGTCCGAAGGTGTTGGAAAGAGCCGTCCCCTACGTCCATAGAGTATCGTCGTATGCTTGGGCGCAAGCCGGAGACGCCGAACGCCTGCGGCTCAAGAACGCTGTAGAACACGCGCTCCGCGGGGGAGGATCGCAATAAGCGGGCCCAAAGCATTCAGGATCGTTACCCGAGCCGAGGTCATCGCCATCTGTCATCGCAACCTGGCGCGGCTCGACGCCACGATCGAAAGCTGGACCACAGCCGGCAGACGCAACGGGACGATTGAGCAGAAGGACATCGAAAAGGTCATAGCCCGGCGATACGAGCTTCGACGCCAGCTCAACGCCGATCGTTTCGTCGAACTACAAAAGCAGGTTGCAGCCGAGATCGGCTTCCTTCAAGTGGACTCCGAGCGCCACGTCGAAAGGGCTGCCGAAATAGCGGCACGCTCGAAGCACGATTTGAGGCGCTCGAAAGCGGCAGCCGAGGCGCTGGTGCAGAGACTGCAAGCGCTGAAAGTCGAGATTCCCGCCGACATTCGAAGCGAGCTCAGTGGCTCGGCCAGATCTTCCGAGCGCTTGGAAGCCACTATGGCAAGGGCGTTCCTGCTAGTTCCTTCTCAGGCGCTGGATACCTCGCCGGATCGCCAACGCGCGCTTGCCGACCGGCTTGGCGCCGGCGAACGCCGTGAGACGCTGCAAGAATGGCTTTCGCGACAACATCGGGAGATGGAGGATCCGGCCCTGGCGCGCGTCGATGCTGTCCTTGGCGAGCTACGCGGGCTTGGCATCGATTCGTCCCCGTTCTCGGACCGTGTCGCACTCCTGGAGGCAGAATCCCCGGCTCGAAGATCGCTTGTCGCGGATAGCCTTCTGTTGGACTTGGCAGTGGCCGTGAAGGATGGCCGCGCCCGGGTGCGACTAGCCAACGAGCTTCGGCAACGACGCGCCGAACTGTCTGTGATGAAGTCAACGGAAGCGGCCTCGCTGCGCAGCGAAATTGAGGAGACCCTTTCTTCACCGTCGGCCAGCAACGGCCAAGAACTCGTCAAGCGCGCAGATTGTCTCATCGAGGAGGAATTCAAGGCGATGGCCGCCGAGGAGCGCAGGCGCGTGCTGGAGGGTCTTGCCAGCCTGGGCTACGAGGTGTCCGAAGGAATGGCGACCGCCTGGGTCGATAACGGCCAGATCGTGCTGCGCAAGGCAGCCAATCCTGACTACGGCGTAGAACTCTTGGGCGGGTCGAGATCGGATCTCCTGCAGGTGCGGGCCGTGGGTATCGGCAGCTCGGCCGAAATTCGCGATCAGAATCGTGACCGCGACATGGAGACGATCTGGTGCGGCGAGTTCGATCGATTGAAGGCGTTGGTAGCTAAAGCAGGCGGAAATGTTGTGATGGAATTCGCAAGGCCGGTCGGTCAATTCCCTCTGAAGATCGTCTCAGATCCGGGTGTAGCCACCAAGCGGAGATTGCCGAAAGAGCGAGAACTACCACTCAACCGCCACAATTAGGGATTCGTCAAAACCCCAGCCTCCAGCCCAAGAATTGCGCAATCGAGAGCTTTTGCGGCGACAGCTCTATAGCCGTCCCTTATGATGAGGCTGTCTATTGCCCGCGCACAAGTTCTGGATTGAGCTTATTGATCTGAACGACGGTGTCGACCACGTGTCGATATGGGCCACCATCTCGCCGCAACGTCTATCACGGCCACGACAACTGCCCGGCCGGAAAGCACATCAAGCAATGGCACAGACCCGGCTCAGCTGGTAGGCCATGTCGCCCGTGAACTGATCGTTCAGCCGAGCTGATGTTGCGAGCCACCGGCTATTCCGCGTATATGATGATCGTGATGAACTGGATCTGATCATCCAAAAGCTTTTCGGGACCATGAAGAACGCTGCCCGAAAAGGTGAATGCGTCACCGGGTTCAACGAGAAAGGTTCTGTCGCCAAATCGGTACTGCATACGGCCGCTCAGCATGTAAATGAATTCCGTTCCAGGATGTTGGAATCGAGGATAGCTCTCGCTTTCCTTGTCCATGTTGATAAGGAACGGTTCAAAGGCTTTCCGCGGGCCTTTGTGATACGATAATAGCCGATAGGTGTGCCCGTGCTTGGTACCTGAGCGGACAACCACCATCTGGTCATCGGCTTTGATAAGTTGAGCCTCGCCCGTTGGTTGCTCCACCTCCCTAAACAAGGTCGACAGGTCCGTTCCCAACGCAGCGCAGATCCGCTCAAGCAGCGCGAGGCTGGCGGTCGACTGACCATTCTCAACACGACTGATCATCGGGACCGAAATGCCAGCCGCCGAACCAACATCGCTGAGCGTAAGCCCGCGCTCCGGCCCGGCGCGCCGCATAGCGGCGCCCATTCTCTCATCGATAGGCGGCTTTGCGACGGCCGTATCAAGGGGAGGAGCAATCTGCTCCGGAGCGTGAGATCTCCTGGACTTACTCCGGCGCTTCTGATTCGCTTGTTTGACTTTGCTCAACTCAACGTCTCCCGCAATCTTTGCAGGATACGACGTCCAAAGCGTTTTTGTGCTTAGCGACGGCCCTTTATCGCCACTGCTTCTCCTCGCTAATCCACCATGATCCTGGCAGCGCGCCGGGCTTTACGAACGCTTCAACGACGTTCGCCAGAAGCCGGGATACGTTGTTGTCGAAGCTCTTGACCGGCAGAGCCTGCCCAAACGCAACAGAGCCTGCTGAGAAGACTGCACCATGATTGGGAGCCGTGAAGAAAGCCATATCGGCGCGGACTCGGTAATCGTAAGATCCCGACAGGCCTTCGAAGGCATAGTGGATGACCTCCGGGTATACGAGATAGCTGTCCGTGTGACCGCCAGAGGAGGCGATAAGTTTTACATGGGGTGGCGTGCCAAGGCTGGGATCGCAGCGATCAAGAGCGACACCGGCAGCGCCACCATAGGCCAGACCGAAGTCTCCGATGATCTCTCCCTCAATACCCTTGGTCAGCCAGGACACTGTACGGTGATAGCTGTCAGGCATCCGCCGGTAGAATTGACTTTTTCCGTAACCTTCTGAGATGAAGCCAACACCCACGACCTTTTGTGCCGGCCGTCCCTGTGCACGCCATGCACCACCTTTTTGGCCATTGCTGGCCATGTAATATTCGCCGGGACGCGCATCCCAAGTCTTCCATGCTGGCCCGAATTTGCGGCACTCAACAACCCATGGCTCGTCTGGGCGGAACGCTACACTCCAATGGAAACCGTTGCCGCCGAGATATATGTAGCGCCCACCGCCAGCGATATAGTCTTCCGTCGCATCGAGCATCCGTTCGGAATAATACTCCGGATGCGTGCCACTGATGATGCAGGTATACGGCTCGAGCGCCTCGATACCTTCGCGTTCCAGATCCTCGTCGGTCAGCACGTCGTAGTCGTAGCCCCGGTGTTCGAGCCAGGCGATGACCGACAGATCAGCCGGAAATTGCCAAGCAACATTCGCGCTGGAGGAACGGTATTTCGGCCGCATATTGACGATCGGACGATGGTAGGAGCTGTAGCAGACGCCCTGACCGTCGGCCCAGTGATCGCAGGCCGAAAGACCCAACTCGTCGCGCTTACCAAGCTCAATATCGATATCAGACAAGATGGCCGGCATGCCTGTGACCGGCTGGGTGATCGGCGCTTCGAAGCTCTGCCGTTCATTGGCGTAAGCGATATAGCTTGCAGTCGGAAACAAAAACGCTATCCGGCTGGTCGGCTTGGTAGGACGCACGAAGAACGGGATATATTCTTCACCGAGGCCAGTCCCCTCACCTGCCCGCAAGCGGATGGCGTAGGCTCCGCTTCGCAAAGTCTGAGGCAGCTTGACCGCCTTCGTCACTTTCCAGTCGCAGTCCGTCAGCGCATCGGCATGGAATTCGATGCCGCCATATTCCTGTGGCGCCAGGCGAAAGGAGTCATTGCGGCCACTCCAATTCCAGCCCGTTTGACCGCGGACCGGTCGATTGTGTCCCTCGGCATGCAGCCTAAACGGCCCTATGTCGGTGACGACATCCCCGATCCCCGCGTCGGTGTAACCTGCGGCTGTATCCCAATAGGCCACCAACCCCTGCGGGGATGGCTTTTGGCCAAATCCGATCTGCTCCGATTCCTCGCGGGACAGCGCGCGGTCGAAAAGGCCAGGCCGATCGATTTTACCACAATAGAGTTGCGAGACGAGCTGCCCCCGGCCGTCCTGCCAATCGCGCGCGCCTCCGATCAAAAACGGAGTGGCTGGGAGATTCTTCTGTCGTGATCGAAAGGTTGCAGAGACATGAGCGCTGTGCTGGACCAGCGCCACCCTGCTCAAAGGCTATTGTAGCGATTGAGTACGCCTTCCTGGAACAAGCTCGCCCGACCTGTCTTGGCTTCGAAAGCCGCCGCGACGAAGTACCAGGTGTTGGCCTGCATAGGGACGTCAGCCTCGAGGCGATCAACCTCGGCACCCTGTCCTACCGTGAACTCAAGCCGGCCATTCTGGGAGATGCCGAGGTAGAACCCGCAGCCCTCCCTGTTGTCCCATCGGCCAATCAGGGTTTGACGGCATTCAAGTTGTGGTCGCGTCGGGCAGATGAAGGCAAAAACCGTCAGGCTACCCTCCAGAGCCAAACGGCTCGAGCTATCCGCCACTTGCAGGAATGAGCCGAGCTGTGTGTACTGCCTTTCGACCTGCCACGTCCCGTTGGCGTGACAATCGATCTCTTCCTCCATGAATCCTGGCCCGGACGGATGTTGATCGCCATGGATCAGCCGCACCAACTTTGCTTCGGCGCGGTCTGTGCCTTCGCCATTGACGTAGAATTGGAGAAGGTCACCCGGCTTTACCGACAGCTTGTCCGAATAGCCGAAGAGCTTAGGCTTGGTCATTTACGAACTCCAAAATTTTCCGGCTTCAGTTCGGCGGAACAGGATCGACTGAACGCGAAACTCATGCGTCAGGACTCCAGCAAGTCCTGCACGTTGCGCATGAAGACTGCGTGCTGCGCTTCCGTGTGAGACGTGTAGATCTTCTCGTCCACCTCCTTCGGCGGCACGCCTCGCTGTCCTGAAAGGATCACGACCCGATAGGCCTCGAATGGTCGGACAGTCACGATCGCGTACCTCTCAGCCAATGGTCGACGGTTGAAATAGATGAGCAATCGATCCAACGGCTCGGTGTGCTGTCCCAGAGGGGAGAGACGATGCTCTTCGATCACTTCTGGCGTGACGAGCGTTCGCAGGAACTCTCGCTGCCTTGTCTCGAATATACGCCTGAAGACTTCGTCCCTGTCCTCAACTTGCGCCGCGTCCTGCATCATCTGTCTCCTTGTCAGTACCCCGCAACTTACGAAGCAACAGACTCGGGCTTTGGCACGGCTTCCACGGGTGCTGTGTCCGGCAGCGGTCCAGGTTTGACGAACGCGTTGACGACATTGGCCAGAAGCCGAGAAACATTGTTCTCGAAGCCATTTACTGGCAGCGCCTGGCCAAAAGCGATCGAACTGCAGGACAAGACCGCGCCGTCATTGGGAGTGGCGAAGTAGGTGATGTCCCCACGCACGCGATAATCGTAGCTGCCGGTGATCCCCGGATGCTGATGCAATTGAACCTGCACATGCGTAATGTAGTTGTCGGTATGGCGGCCAGACGAAGCAATTACCTTGGCGTTCGGTGGCGTGCCGAGCGTCAGATCGTAGCGGTCAAGCGCGACGCCGGCGGCTCCATTATAAGCAAGGCCGAAATCGCCAATGATCTCGCCCTCGATACCCTCGGTGATCCAGGACAGTGTCGGATCATAACTGTCCGGCATGCGGAAAAACGGCTCACTCCTGCCAAATCCCTCCGACACAAAGCCAACCCCTATGATCTTCTGAGGCGGCCTGCCCAGGCATTTCCAAGGACCGCCTTTTTGCCCCGTGGTCGCCATGTAGTGTTCGCCCGGACGTGCCTCCCAGGCCTTCCAGGTGTCTCCGAACTTGCGGCACTCGAGCACCCAAGGCTCATCCTCACGAATGGCCACGTTGCAGTAGTATCCGTTGGCTCCGAGGTAGATGTAACGGCCGCCGTCCTCGATGTAATCCTCGGTCGCATCCATCATCCGCTCGGAATAACATTGCGGGTGCGTCCCGCTGATCACGCAACGGTATGGCTTGAGCGCTGCAACGCCCTCGAGATCGAGATCTTCATCGGTCAAGACGTCGTAGTCGTATTTATGGTGTTCAAGCCAGGCGATCACTGACAGGTCGGCAGGATACTGCCAGGTGATGTCCATGCTCGAAATGCGGTACTTCGGCCGCATGTTGACCACTGGACGACGATAGGAGCTGTAGCAACCCCTTGGCCGTCGGCCCATGAATCGTAGCAACCGTGCCCAAACTCAGGGTTCTTGTACATCTCGACATCGATGTCGGTCAGGATCGGGGTCATCCCCGTCATGCCCTGAACAATGGGCGCATCGAAGCTCAGATGCTCGTTGGCGTAGGCTAAATAACTTGCCGTAGGCACGAGGAAGGCAATGCGGCCGGTCGGCACTTTCGGGCGAACAAAGAAGGGGATATATTCCTCCCCCAAGCCGGTGCCCGGGCCTGCGCGCAAACGCATGGCGTAAGCGCCGCTGCGCAGCTCATCGGGCAGCTTCAGTGCCTTGGTAACCTTCCAATTGCAATCGATGAGGGCATCGGAGTGGAATTCGACCCCGCCGTATTCATTCGGTGCCAGCCGGAAGCAGTCGTTGCGTCCGCTCCAGTTCCACCCGGTCTGCCCACGAACTGGCCGATTGTAACCCTTGGCGTGCAACTTGAACGGACCGACGTCGGTCACGACATCGCCGATTCCTTGATCGGTGTACCCATGGGTCGTGTCCCAATAAGCCACCATGCCTTTGGATGGCGGAACGTACCCGCTTCGGATGAGATCGAGCTCATCGCGGCCCAGCACACGATCAAACAATCCGGGTCGGTCGATTTTTCCGCAGTAAAGTTGAGAGACGAAATGCCCCCGCTTCTCGTGCCAGTCCCGCGACCCCGCCATCAAGAACGGCGTGTCCGCCAAATGCTTGGGACGGAAGCGGAAGAGTTCAGAGACATGCGATCTGAGATCAAGAGGGGCGACCTTGCCGAGAACGCTGTTATAGCGATTGACCACGCCCTCTTGATAAAGCGTGGCGCGACCGGTTTTCGCGTCCAAGCTCGCCGCCACGAAGTACCACATGTTAGCCTGGAGCGGCACCTCGGCCTCCAGGTAATCGACTTCGTCACCCTCACCTACCCAGAACTCCAAGAGCCCGTTCTGCTTGATGCCGAGGCCAAAGCCACGGTTTTTGTCGTTGTCCCAACGTCCGATCAAGCACTGCCGCATGCCAACTTGGGGCCATAGCGGATGGATGAACGCAAATACCGTGAGGCTGCCCTCGAGAGCCAACCGCCGCTCTGGGTCCGCGACCTCGAGAAACGAACCCACTTGCGTGTATTGCTTCTCGACGCGCCAATCTCCGTTGACGGAACAGTCGATCTCCTCTTCCACGAATCCTGGACCTGCCGGATGCTGGTCACCGTGGATCAGGCGCACCAGCTGCGCCTCCGCGACATTTGTCCCGTCGGCATTGACATGAAATTGGATGACATCTCCCGGCTTGACCGAAATCTTGTCCGAATAGCCAAAGAGCTTAACTTGCGCCATCTAGTGACTCCCCACTCACATCTATGCTCCGCGTCTCAACTCGCGGCCTAGGATTCGAGAAGATCTTGGACCCGGCGTAGAACCACACCGTGATAGGCTTCAGAGGGTGACCTGTAGATCTTGTCCTCGGCCACGCGGGGCGCGACACCCCGATGGCCTGAAAGCGCGGCTATGCGGCAGCCCTCGATCGATTGAAGCGCGGTGATCGCGTATTTGTCCGGCTGCGGCTGATTCCTGAAGTAGATCAGTAGCCGCTCCAATGCCTCGCTATGCTGCCCCTGCGGCGCGCGTCGATGCTCATCAATCACTTCAGGCGTCAGGAGCCTCTTGAGAACTTCTCGTTGCTTCTTGTCATAGCGGCGACCGTAGACGTCATCCACGCTGCTGGCTTCAGTCGCTTCCTCGGGCAGCATTTCCCCGCCCTTTTCGGCGCGGGTAGAGCGGCGTTCGCTCTTCTTCTTGTTTCTCCAGCTGCGGAACTGCTGCTTGATGCCGAACAGGCCGTTGCGAAGATAGAGCACAACAAACAGCATGATCAGCCCGATGATAATCAGGCGCATCGGCCCCTGCGTGATCAGGACTTTATCAAAAAAGACTACGATCAGGGTGCCGACCACCGCGCGCTGGTATCCAATCTGTCCCCGCCAGCGGAAGCCGTGTCATGGCCGCTGGAACCCCTTTCACGATGACGCGGACCCGCACTGTCCGCGATCGCCTCGATCAGCGCATCGAGTTGGTGCTTGGTCGTCCCCGGCGTCACCACTACATGACTAACGTCTTGAGTGGCTATCTGCCACTTCGCTTTGACACCCTCTTCGACAGGCGGCAAGACAACAGTTAGCGCATGGGGATTACGCCACGCGCCGACACCGCGCTCGTTAAGCTCATCGGCGGTATAGGCAGCCAGTTGCTCGCATTGATCGAACATGCGCTTGATCCCCGCGATTCCCAGACAGCGGATCGCGTACCAGAGGACAATCGGGCTATACGCATTTCGAGATCCGCTCAGCGTCGTATCCGAACTGCCGATATAGTCGATCGCGCGCATGACCCGCCGTACGTTTGACTTACGCGCGAGAACAACACCGCACGGCATCGGCGCCCCAAGAAATTTGTGCCCACTGATCGTGACCGAGTCCGCCCCATCCTCGAAATCGAAGGACGGCTTCGGGTTTAGAAATGGAGCGTATGGCCCGCACAATGCCGCGTCGGCATGGACATAGCTCTCACGAACTCCGACCTCCCGCAGGACCGCACGAATTTTTGACGTGTCGTCCCTACCTTCCTTCATTGTGGTGCCGATGTTTGCGACTATCAGAGCCGGCCGATTTCGTTCATTGCTCGCCTTTCGCGCCAGATCGTCATAGTTAATTTCTCCGTGTGATTGCGACTCCACAACGGCGTGCTCCAGCCGGAGCAGACGAGCCGCTTTACTCACACTATAGTGCGAGTCCCGCGAGAAGTACGCGACGCCATCTGGATAAAGTTCGCGACCGAGATACAGCCCATAAATATTTCCCTCGGTTCCGCCGTTTGTGATGTAGCCCCAGAAGCCGTCATCAGGCGCCCGGAATAGCTGAGCGAAAAACTCAACCACTTCGCACTCGAAGGCATGCGAGTTGACACGATAAGTCCCTGGTTCGAACGGATCTCCGAGGTTGTTTCCAGTGAACTTTAGGAAGCGCCACAACGGCTCATAGTTGAAGTCCTTAGCAAACGGGTAGCCCAGAAAGCATGCATTCGCATCCTGCATGGAGTAAAACAGTTGATCAAGTCGTGTGAGATTCTAGGATCCTAGCGTCACGAGTGCCTCGCCGCGGTCAACGTCGATAGACTTGGCTTCAGATTCTGATTCACGAGCGGGCAGACCATGCTGTCTGGACCCGCTCGCTGGCGCCTCGCTTAAGAGGAAGGGCGGAGCATTGGGAAAAACGGCGGCGAACTGCCGATCTGGACTTCACCCACGATCTGCCATCCCAGGCGCTCATACAGACGCGCCGCGCTAAGGCTGGTGGCTTCTAAAAATGCCAGTCCTTTCGCCTCGTCCAGGATGGCGAGACCGTGCCCAAAGAGAAGGCCTCCTAAGCCCGATCGCTGGTGTATCGGATCGATGCCCAGCATAGTGAAGTACCAGTGCGGCTCCTTCGGATGATACTTGCCGAACTCCTCGAATATCTTTTCCGTTTCCGTTCGTCTGTAATCCGGCACACTGCCAAGCAGGAACTTCATCATTGCTGCATCATCGCGAGGCGCCTTGTCGGTCAACCACAGAAGCGCCCCTTTATCGCCGCCATCAAAATACGCTCCGCTTTGATCTGCGTACGGATCGCCGGCATAAAAGTCGAGAAAGCCAGCGAAGTGACGTAGAAAGCGATCTGGCTCTGGGTACAACCACCTCAGTAACGGGCACATCGCAAAAGCTATTGTCAGAACGGCAATGACCCTAGGGCGGTCCTCTGGGGCGACGACCTTGATCGACTCGCGCTGTCCCGACTGGGATGACATGATTGCACCTCTCACTAATTGCGATTGGAATGATCGAGCGACGAAGCGGAGCTAGAAACGCATACGCAAGCGTTCAAACCCAATGACGATAATCCGCATCACTCACACCTTCGGACCCGTTCGCCGCACTCAGCAGCCTCGGTCGAGCCGTGCTGCCACAGAGAGTATTGCAGGAGTTGGGCCACTCAGATGCTGGCTATTGCCTTACCTTTTCCGAGCCACACGTCGTAATCACGACAGGTTGTCGGGTTGCAATCGTGGAGCCGCGTTTACTTTTGGACAGAAGATCGCGCAATCCGGGCTCATCTATCGAGCTGCGGAAACCGACCGCCGGCACACCGTCCCAACAGTTTGCTAGTGGACACATTCATGCCCTCGGCGGCTCGCATCATGCAGACAGACAGTCGTCCATGCCGTTTCGGGTCCACTTGCCATAACATGGCATCACGTGGCTCTGAAGTTCTCAAACCTTATGAATAGCGATAAACACTCAGCCACCCGGTCGCAGCGACGCCGGGTCTCCGCAACAGCATCGCAACAAGGTCGGCTCGCCGCCTGACCATTTTGCGTGTCGCGTGATCCCGATCTCGACCTGCTGGCCACCGGGCGGGGCGGCAGGCGGCACTGCGCGCATCTGGGAGCCGTCCACCACATCTTCGTCGAGGAAGACCAGTCCGAGCACCTTGCAAACCCGACCATGGCCGCTACTGCCAGTCGCGATTTTTCATTCATACACTCGACGCTGCCGCTAGTGGCTTAATCAACGTGGAGCCAATGAGCAAAGCATCGGCCCTTCCTGAAGCGGCTCAGGAGAAGATCGGCCGCGAATTACTTGAGAGCGTGGAGACCATCGCTCTTCTTAGAGCTGACATCGTAGTTGGCATCCGCGATGCTCGACGCCGGTTTGGGTGACGAGCTCCACATGTCAGACGTAATACGGAAAGCTCGCGGTACGTACAGTCGCAGCTAGTGTCTGAACCAGAAGTTCGCAACATCCGGTCGTGTTTTGCCCGGAGATTGTAACGGCTGAAGCGCTCGATGGAAGCAAGGATATCATCGGCAGATTTGGTCCGTCGGAACGGTTTGGATTGGCGTTGTGTCGTTCGATGAACGAGGCAACGTCCGCCCTGAGGGCGGCGACGCTGCGATAGACGCCTCGCCTGATCTTCTTATCGGTGAGGAGCGCGAAGAAGCGTTCGACTTGGTTGAGCCATGACGAACTGGTCGGGGTCAGATACACGTGCCAACGCGGCCTTTTGGCCAGCCATCTCTGGATCATTGGGGTCTTGTGCGTGGCGTAATTGTCCATGACAAGATGGACGTCGAGTTGGCGCGGCACGGCAGCCTCGATCTCGTCAAGGAACTTGCGGAACTCGGCGGTGCGGTGGCGCCCGTAGCACTTGCCAATGACCTGTCCGGTCGCAATATCGAGGGCGGCGAACAGCGATGTGGTGCCATGCCTTTTGTAGTCATGGCTCCTTCGGGCCGCCTGCCCGGGACGCATCGGCAGCATCGGCTGGCTGCGGTCCAGCGCATGGATTTGGGACTTCTCATCCACACACAGAACGATTGCGTGCTCCGGTGGTGAGACGTAGAGGCCCACGACATCGCGCACCTTGGCCACGAAGTTCGGATCGGTCGAGAGCTTGAACATCTCCATCCCGTGCGGCTGGAGCCCGAAGGGCCGCCAGATGCGTTGTACCGTCGATACCGATAGGCCGCTGGTCTTCGCCATGTCGCAGGAGCTCCAATGAGTGGCGTTCTCAGGGCAACTCTCCAACGTCCTCACGATCACGGCCTCGATACGGGCATCCTCAATCGTGCGCGGCGCGCCAGAGCGCGGCTCGTCGTGCAGCCCAGCCACGCGCTGCTCCATGAAACGCCGCCGCCACTTGCCTACGGTCTGCCGGCCCAGC
Source organism: Bradyrhizobium sp. ma5 (assembly GCF_042258955.1). NCBI lineage: Bacteria > Pseudomonadati > Pseudomonadota > Alphaproteobacteria > Hyphomicrobiales > Nitrobacteraceae > Bradyrhizobium > Bradyrhizobium sp. ma5. Next base: position 1,834,192 of record NZ_CP170156.1, on the reverse strand, counting down.
CCCAGCTTGGCCGCCACTTCCGTGTTCTGACCACCTTCCGCACAAGTCAGCACGATCCCGGCTCTCAGAGCCAGCGCCTGCGCCAGCGCCTGCGCCGTCTTCGCCGCATCGTCAGCGACGTCAGCGACGTCAGTTCGGCACGCTCATCATCGCTCAATATCAGGGGAGCAAGTCGCTGGACCACCATCGCAGACTCCGTCGCCTTTGCCTCCACCCTTGGCACAGCAACGCGAAGCTACCGCGAATCTATGATTGCGAACTTGTGACTCAGGACAATGGCTGTACTTAGGCAGCCTCCCGATCATCTTTCATTTCATCGCCAACTTGGGCACCAAGAAAACTTTCAAGATTTATGAATACTCTCGCGTATGAACGGTTCGTGTACGCGGAGTTCGGAAAGCCAGGCCGTGGGGTCACAGGTCACCGAGTATGGCAACGGGCTAGATTGCTCGAGGATGAGGCGCGGACGTTAGCACCGAACCTCGCTTGCCATTCGAGTTTAGATAGAACTAGTCACGTGAATCTAAAGTTCACCACATAAAGTCTGGTGGGCTTTGTGGCAGAAGCGTTTGACGGAAGCCAAAATCTGGTCAGCAGACTTAGTCCATTTGAACGGCTTCGGGTTTTTGTTGTGCAGGTCGATGAAGGTGCGGATGTCGACCTCGAGCTGCTTGACGGAGGGGTGAACACCTCGCTGGATTTGCTTTCTGGTGAGTTCAGCGAACCATCGCTCGACCTGATTGATCCAGGACGCAGAAGTCGGCGTGAAGTGAACATGACAGTGCGGCCGCCGAGCGAGCCACGCTTTGATCTTGGGCGTCTTGTGGGTGGCGTAGTTGTCCATGACGATATGGATAGCGAGCCCCTCAGGGATTTGAGCGTCGATCTCTTTGAGGAACTTCAGAAACTCGACTGCCCGATGGCGCTTGTAGCATTTGCCGATGACGAACCCCGAGGCGGCATCGAGCGCTGCAAAAAGCATGGCCGTGCCATGCCGCACGTAGCTGTGCGTACGACGTTCCGGCACGCCGGGCATCATCGGCAAAACCGGCTGCTCGCGATCGAGGGCCTGAATCTGGCTTTTCTCATCGATGCTGAGGACAAGGGCTCGGTTCGGTGGGCAGAGATAAAGGCCGACGATATCGCGTACCTTGTCGACGAACAGCGGATCGCTCGACAACTTGAATGTCTGACTACGGTGCGGCTGCAAGCCGAACGCCGACCACATTCGGCGGATCGTGGTGTGGGAAAAGCCAGTTTCCGCAGCCATCGAGCGGATCGACCAGTGTGTCGCGTCGGCCGGCGTCGTACGCAAGGTTCGCTCGATCACGGCGGCAACCCGATCGTCGTCGATGGTGCGAGGGCGGCCAGGGCGGGCTTCGTCAAGCAGGCCATCACAGCGATCCTTCAAAAATCGACGGCACCACTTGCCAACGGCGTGTTCATGGATGCCGAGTTCGGCAGCCACAGACTTGCTTGGCAAGCCATCCGCACATCGCAGGATCGCGCGGCATCGCTCAGATAGCGACCGCGCAACACGATGACGACGAACTTGCCTCTCTGGGTACGTGCGCTCCTGCGGATTGAGCACTAACGGCCGATCGGCCGGCCTCTCACCCGGCATTCCCCACAAGCGCTCTCCTCGACAAAGATTCGAGCTATCAACTAATGTGACGAACTTCCGTTCCAGATGACTAGCTAGGGCGCGTACTCATCTGTGGACGCCCCGCCAGATGCAAGCGGTTTTTGAAGAAGATTGGCACGTGGTCGGATGCTGCCATCTGTCCGGCCTCTGATGCAGCGATGAAGCTGCGGGCCCGTATGGGAGTTCGCGGACCGGAACCAAATCATAAATGCGTGCTCTGGGCACGATGGGTACATCTGGTTCTTCCGGCCCCGTCTCACCGACTGTTGCGCCATACCCTCCTTCGACCGACTACACCTGCGACGACCTCAGGCCCGCCAGGCTCACGCCTTGGCTGCCACCGGAGCCCTGTAGTTCTCCTGCTTTATAAGCAGCGCCCAGACGATCCGCGCCATCTTGTTCGCGAGCGCGACGGTTACCAGCATGCGCGGTTTGCGAGCCAGCATCTGTTCGAGCCAAGACCCCTTTGGCGCGCCGCGTTTGTTCGCCTGTTGCACGACGGCGCTGCTGCCGATGATCAGGAGCCGTCTGAGCGTGCGCTCGCCCATTTTGGACATCGCACCGAGCTTCTGCTTGCCGCCTGTCGATCTTTGAAGAGGCGTGAGACCCAACCAAGCGGCGAAGTCACGGCCTTTGGCAAAGGTCTCGGCCGGCGGTGCTAGAGCGGCGATCGCGGTGGCGGAGATTGGGCCAATGCCGGGAACGGTCATTAGCCGGCGCGATACTTCGTCCTCGCGAGCACGTCGCGCGATTTCCTGGTCGAGGTCCGCGACCTTGCCATTGAGGTCGGTCAGCAGGTCCAACATCAATCGGAACATGGCGTGGGCCGCTTTGGGAAGCGAGCTGGCCATCTCTTCTTCCTCGATCAGGTCGGTAAGCATCGCCACGTGCGACGGCCCCTTAGGTGCGACCCAACCATATTCAGTGAGGTGTCCCCGGATCGCGTTGACGAGCTGCGTTCGCTGCCGCACTAACAGGTCACGGGTCCGAAACACCAGACCCGCCGCCTGTTGCTGTTCGCTCTTCACGGCCACGAACCGCATGCTCGGCCGCTGCGCTGCTTCGCAGATCGCCTCGGCATCGATCGCGTCATTCTTTTGCCGCTTCACAAACGGCTTTACGTAGGCGGGAGGGATCAGCCGAACTTCATGGCCAAGCTGGGCGAGTTGACGGGCCCAGTGATGGGCTCCGCCACATGCCTCCAGAGCTACCGTGCAACTCGGCTGGGCTGCGAAGAAATCCAGCAGCTTTCCTCGGCTGATCCGTTTGCTGAATATAGCTCGCCCTTTCCCGTCTGCTCCATGAGCGTGGAAAACATGCTTGGCGATATCCAGACCGATTATGATAACCTCTGACACGGACGCCTCCCTTAAGTGGTGCTCAACACCTCCACTTTGGCACATCGATGCCGTCGGGCGGGGCGTCCACCCCATCATAAATCGGTCGGCGCTTGGTGTCCGCTTGTGCCCCGGTAGCGGCTCAGAAAGCAGACATGCCGGGAGTTTCAAGAAGGGCCGAGTTCGACCCTGAGCGAACTTCAACCGGTAGCTACTTTCGTTTGACTTCGACCTCGACGCACCTCTCCATGTTTTCTGCTTCGGTACATCCCCTTTGATCGGCTTCAGGTGTCCACGTCTTGAGGGCATCACTGGCTCGGCGTTGATGTTTGCAACGACCTTCCGCAGCTCGTTCATCGGCGAGAGAGCGTACCATCGAATGTCCGGTGCTGGCCAATCCGCCTGCGACTTGCAAGTCACGTTGATCGATGCACAGACTTGCTGACAAATCCACGCCATCTACAAGCGTACTCGACCGCAAAATCAACTATGCGCTGCTTCAGCGCACCATTCCTGCTCGCTCTCTGGGAAGATTGCACTTTTTTCGCATGATTAAGCGGTATGCTACCTATGGTATGAGAATTCTCACCGAGGAGCCTTCGCCTTCCTGAGAGGAAACGCACCGGGAAGCGAGCCGCTTCACAATGAGAGTGGTTTTTGGAGTAGTCGAAACGCGTGGACTCCTGTACTCTTTGTGGCCGCTGTTATTGTGTTAGCAGAACGCGGCCAGCACCAATCTGACTTTTTGCCGTGTCGGAACCGCGTCCTGCCGGTGGTGAACGTGCCATTACGGCAGTTCAGTTCGAATAGTAGCTTGCACCTGCAGATGCTTTCAGATTTGCGGCAACTGCCGCCGTTTCCCGCGAGGGTCAATTCGCCAGGCTTTGGAGCGCCCCTGCGCTGGCAGGATAGTCGAAATCGCAACGATCAACCGCTGGAGCCTCGTCCAGCCGGCCAGTCTTGCAAAATTGGCTGGCATATTCGAGCATCCTATTCCGTAGAAGAAGCGCAGCTATCACGTCGCTGGTCACTTCGCGACGCTGCTATGAGCTGTATCGGGTCGAAGCAGCATGATCATCGCCTGCATCAACAGCGATCAACGCATCGCGTTTGGCTACCGCGCTTGGACGCTGTATCGCGCCGGGAACATCCTTGTGATCCGTCCCGGAATCGAATCATGGTAGATCATACCGCTCCGACATGACCGATCCAGCTAAAGTCCAGACAGGGGGCGCCGACGGCATCGCGGCTCCGCTGCGGCACGCGACCTTCCGACGCATCTGGCTTGCGAGCCTCGTCTCCAACCTCGGTATCTTGATTCAAGGTGTTGGCGCGGCCTGGGCGATGACGCAGATGACGTCCTCGGCTGACAAGGTCGCGCTGGTGCAGACGGCGCTGTTGCTGCCGGTGATGCTGATCTCGATGCCAGCCGGCGCGATCGCTGATATGTTTGACCGTCGCATCGTGGCGCTGATCTCGCTTGGTATTGCGTTCGCCGGCGCAACCGGACTGACGGTGGTCGCCTGGCTTGGCCTGGTCACACCGAACCTCTTACTTGCGCTCTGCTTCGTGGTCGGCAGCGGCATGGCGCTGATGGGACCGGCCTGGCAATCGTCGGTCGGCGAACAGGTGCCCTCAGATGCTCTGCTGCCTGCAGCCGTCGCGCTGAACGGCATCAGCTACAATATCGCGCGCAGCGTGGGTCCGGCGATCGGCGGAGTCGTGGTGGCGACCGCGGGCGCAGTCGCCGCATTCGCGCTCAACACCTTGCTCTATCTGCCGCTGATGGTCGCGTTATTCCTTTGGAAGCGCATCAGCGCACCCTCGCGCCTGCCGCCTGAGAGACTGAGCCGCGCCATGGTGTTAGGCGTACGTTACATCACCAATTCGCCATCGATCAAAATTGTGCTCATTCGGACCCTGGTGACCGGCCTCATCGGCGGCCCGGTCATTGCACTGATGCCGCTGGTGGCGCGCGATCTTTTGCATGGCGACGCCCAGACCTACGGTATTATGCTCGGCGCCTTTGGCCTGGGTGCGGTGGTCGGCGCGTTGAATATCGCCGAACTGCGCAAGCGGATGAGCGGCGAGGCCGCGATCCGCGCCTGCGCGCTGTCAATGGGCGGGGCGATCGCCGCGGTCGCGCTCAGCCGCCAACCGGTGTTGACGGCGATGGCGCTGGTCCTGGCCGGCGCCGTGTGGACGATGGCGTGGACGGTGTTCAGCATTGGCGTGCAGTTGTCGGCGCCCCGATGGGTGGCCGGACGCTCGCTTGCGGCCTATCAGGCGGCGAGCTCAGGCGGAATTGCCGTCGGCAGCTGGGGTTGGGGCCATCTGACCGACGCGGCCGGGGTTGAAACTGCGCTGCTGCTTTCGGCCGCCCTGATGGTCGCCTCACCACTCATCGGCCGTTGGCTGCCCATGCCCCGCGTCGGTGCGCGGGGTGAGGAGGCCGAGCTGCTCGCCGATCCCGAGGTACGGCTCGCCTTGACCGGACGCAGCGGGCCTCTCGTGGTCGAGATCGAATATAGGGTTGCACAGGAAAATGCGCGGGCATTTCATAATGTCATGCAGGAGGTGCAATTGTCGCGCCAGCGCAACGGTGCCTATGGCTGCTCGGTCGCGCGCGACATTGCCGATCCGGAATTGTGGACCGAGCGCTACCACTGCCCGACCTGGTTCGACTACCTGCGCTTGCGCAACCGTCCGACCCGGTCCGAGCGTGCACTGGAGCAGCGAGCAATTCACTTCCACATCGGTCCCGCGCCGGTCCGCGTCCGCCGCATGCTGGAGAGGCCATTCGGCTCAGTACGCTGGAAGGACGACACGCCGGACCACGCGACCGCCGAAATGCTGCCGGAGATCCCAAGCGACAAGGGCCGGACACAGCCGGTCGCTCCGGCTGATCAGATGACCCAGCGTGCCGAGAGGCACCGAAAGGCCGCCAAGCGCGTGAAATGACAGAAACCCCGAGTGACTGGCGGGTTTGACGCTGATCCATCGTGCGACAGGCTGATCCGATCCAATCGCGACGGATATGGCATTCGCCAGACGCCCGGGCGGCGTCTATTTCTACGGAATCCCCGAAACTCACTACGCTTCGTCATCGCGCTGTACTTCGACGAAGCATGAGGCATGCGGATTGTCCTCAACATAGTCGCGCGCGGCCCGAGCCATCGTCTCACCTTCCGTGTCGGACAAGCACTTGATCCCTGAGACGGCAGCGCAAGACATGCAGCTTCCCAGCGGACATCATGAAGGCCAATCGCGGCCACGTTGCTCGTCGACTGAACACCGCTTCGTCGTCTTGCAATCTTGAGCAGAGAATCAAGAATCATCTCATCGTGGCTCCTTGTCGTTGCTCTGACTTTTGCCATCGACACGGCGCTGGCTGGTGTTCGACACGCCGTGTCGTAAGGATTTGCCAACCATGCAGGATTGCCGCTCTGCTCGCTAACCAATCGACAATCCTTCTGGCACAACTTGCAAGCAGGATGGAAAGGGGAGATTCGAACGTGACCGGGCTCGCTGTTATGGAAAACGTGCGTCGCTACCGCGCAATAGCTTCGCTGTGCCGTCAGGCCGCGACATTCCGTCCGGTTCAACGAACCTCGTTGCTCACGCAGGCTGAGGAGTGGGAGCGGCGAGCGGTCGTCGAGCTCGAAGGACATTTTGGCGCCTTGGATGGATGTCGTGGATCTAGAATGGGAGGGCTGAGCCAGCCGTCGTTAGACCTCGCCGGCTCAGTTTAGCATCGCTCGTTACAACGATCTCGCCAGAGGAGTCGTAACGCTTGAAGCCGGCACCCCTCTACCAACGGTACGAGAAGCGCGGGTGATGTACCGAGAGATCGCAGGAACTCCAGTCGTGCAAAACAGGTTTCCGACCTCGGCGCCGGGAACACTTGCGTCAACCGGCCATCCGCCATTGGCGCCGGCACGGCGGAAACTGCCACCGCGAATATTAAGGCCGGAACCCAGCAGATTGCCCTGGCAGTAGCTAGGTGGTCGGACCAGCCCGCGAACTCGCCAGATTTCCCATCCCACGGGCTTCGGTTTCTTTGCACCAGGCTAGGCGCGGCGGCACTTCTGTCTGAAAGCAGGCGCCACCTGTTCGGCGCCTGACAATGATGTCGCGAACTCGACCTTACACACGAAAGCCCGACGGCCGCGCGCCCCGACAACTGCATCGGGCTCCTATATTCATCCTTTGCCGGCGATTGCTGCGATCAGTTCTATTCCAGTGGGATAGCAAGAGCAGGCATTTTTATTGCACGCGTTGTCGTGAGCTTCGTCGTGGCGTGCTTCACGCCACTCGTGGAAGACCGGCGCGCGGGCCGGCCGCATCCAGATGGAGGCCGCGTGCGGCAAGTGCAGCGCAAGTGCGACCCGGCTGGTCGAACTTTGCCCGCCATGATCGCGCTCGAGACGGATCGAGGATGGCCAGACAATTCACTCGGGAGAGGCTGGAATGTGTATCGGCGTCTCAACGATTGCCCGATGGAAAATCGAAACAGCTGGACGCGCTCATCTCACCCTCACCTTTCGAAGCACTGATCGTCGGAGCATCCAAAACGAACTACTGCATGCTCGGGTCCGGTTCAACGTACGATGCGGAGCGATCACGCCTTGGGAGGCGGCGGTTCCCTAGTCTGGATCAGCTTGGTCGGGAAGGAGGGGCTCCTCACCGAACGGACGGTTGATAATGCTGAGCGCCTCGGGAGCAGCATACACGCGGTTACGTGCGTAGCCGGTCCGCTCTTCCAAAATGTCGGCCTCTTCCAATTGGGCAATGGCCTGATGGACTTGCGGAGGACTGATCTCGAGAATCTCGCCGAGCCGCTTAGCGGTCAGAACCGGATAATTATGAAGTTCGTCGAGAGCACGCAGGGCAGCGGATCCCTTGCGGAATTTCCGACGCTCCTGCCAGAGTTCGGATAACTTTGACAATGCGTCGCGGGTTCGAATGAGTTCCTCGACGGTGCCGGCGACGGCGTCAGCCATGAAAGTGATGATCGGCTGCCAGTCGAGCCGCTGCTGAGCATCCTTGAGGGAAGCGTAGTACGTGCCCTTTTTGCTCTCGATGTAAGGCGAGAGATATAGGGGAATATGCTTTTCGGCCGCCATCATCAGAGGGAGAAGAAGACGGCCGACACGGCCGTTGCCATCGCGGAAGGGATGGACCGCCTCGAAGTGAGTGTGCGCAATCGCCATGCGTGTGATGAGGCCTTGCGTCATCTGCTGCATCCCCTCATTCCGGAGATAATCGACAGTCTGGGCGAGACAGTCTGGGACGACGGCGGGAGGTGGAGGATTCAGACTGGAGTACGCGATGTTGCCTTGTCCGCCGATCCACACCACGCGGGTTCGGATTTCGCCGGGAATGTCCTGGTAGTCAGGATCGTCCTTCATCACCGCCCGATGGAGATTCTTGATCAGGTCCATCGTGAAGACGCCGTAGCCGTCTTTGGCCGCAAGCGGAATGAATCCGTCGAGCGCGACAGCGTAGTTGCGCACCTGGCGCGCCTCGTCCCGGGCGTCGTCGTCCCCCGTTTCCTCGATGGACAGCAGTTCATCAAGAGTGCTCTGGGTCCCTTCGATGGACGACGAACTGACGGCTTCGCGTCTGGTCAGGACGCGGCTGACGATGTAGGGGTCCTTCATCTCTGCGGCGATGGCATCGACCCGCCCAAACGCGGCTTGAGCGGCGTCGAGGGCTTTCGTCGCCCCGGCGACCGAAATCCCGTTTTCCGGAGGTGCCGGCGGCACGATCCCGTAGTGGGAATCGTACGGAGGCGGCAATCGCTTGAGCGTCTCCCGGACGGTGGGGCTGAGATCGCTGCGCTTCATAAAAACCGAATTTAGAGATGAGATTCCGCAATTATATTTAGGGTTTCTATATAAAACCATAACTAGATGCGATCTCGGGATGCCAAATTAGAGTTCCCTATTCGGGTTGAGCTCCGAAGCGAGCGCCTTTGTTTCCCATATGTTCTGGAACAAGCGATTTGAGCCTTCACATCCGAGACGTTGTTGCCGGATCCCCCTCATCTCGCCTCCAGAAATTTGTCATCTTCCCGCTTGCAAACTAGGCAACCGCTCGCTCCAGGAGACGCAACGTACGGCCCCCCAGCGGACCAAAGCTTCGCAGCCGGCACGTCAACACGATGATCTGCTGCTTCTTCCCGGCGCGGCTAAGGGCGTCGAACATGCGCTGAATCCGATCATCGTCGCAGTAGACGAGCGCGTCATCGAGAATGATCGGGACCGCGGAGCCCTTTTCCGCGAGCATCGCTCCCATCGCCAGCCGAACCAGAACGGCGATCTGCTCCTGCGTGCCGTCGGACAGGCGGTCGAAAGCCTCGGCACGTTCGCGCCGGATGCCCGTGACAGCGAAATCATCCCCAAGCTCAAGCTCCGCGCCCGGAAACAGGTCATTGAGGAACGGCCGCAGATTGCGCCGCACCGGCTCGTGATAGCGATCGCGGCCTTCCGTCAAGCAGGCCGAGATCGTATCGCGCAAGAGCTTTAGAACCGCAACACGCTCCTCCAGTTGCGCGCAGTGCCGCTCCGCGATCGCGCGCTGCTCCGTCGCCGCAGCCGACGCTTCGCCAACCCCGTCACCGCCGGCTGCTTGGATTTGCCCTGTGAGCCGCCCAACGTCGCGTTCGAGCTGCCGCAGCTCGTCGTTACGGTTGGTGGCGGCCTGTTCAAGCCGGTCGAAACGCGCTTGCCGGCGCTCGATCTCGTCGGCGCCGGGCGCTGTTTGGCGCCGGCCCGTGAGCGTCGCTGCCGCAGTCTGGTGCGCGGCCTCGGCATCCGCCACCTGGATCACAAGCGCCGTGTCGCGTGCCGCGCGCTCATCGTCCGGACAAAGCGCGGCATCCTCGGCGATGCGGTTTCGCAAGCTTTCCAGCTTCGATTCCGCACCGCTCCGGGCAGCGAGAGCGGATTCCAGCGCATCCCGCTGCTGGCGTTGCGTTTCACCCAGACTTTCGCGACGAGCCTCGGCGATCGTGCGGTCCTGCGCCAGAGACACTCGTTGCTTTTCTATCTCAGCGTCCGTCGGCAGGCGTCCGTCTTCTGCCTCCGCGATCACTGCGGCAATCGCAGCTTCCGAATCGTAAAGCGCATTCTTGAGTTTGACGATGCTAGCCTCAGGATCATCGGTCGCGCCGAGAGTGTTTAGTTGCGCGAGGGTGCCTTTGCGGCTTGCTTCAAGGTCTCGGCGCTTGGCGAGAAGCGCATGCGCCTCGGTAACTGTGCCGACCCCAGTGGCTCCGAGTAGCGCAAGACGGCGCTCCTCCAGTTCGGCGCGCAGTTCCTGCCTTGGCTGGACAGCCGGCGTGATCTTGATGATGGCCAGATCAGCGACGGTGATCGTGGTGGGCGTCATGATCGCGGTGCTGTACGGCCCCTCGGCGCAAACGGACCCGATGCGAACCTGTCCGGCCCCCTCGGGCTTGACTTCGACTGCAAGCTGGGCGGCGGCAGCCGACAACTGCGCGTCCAGCGACGCGATCTCCCGCTCAAGCTCATCGAGGCTTTCCACGGTCTTCGGATTGACCTTGATTTGGGCAGACTGCGCATTCGTTTCGCGCAACTCCCCGACCGCCGTCTCAAGAGCCTTCAATTGGCGCTCCAGCTCCTCCTTGCGTTGGTCACGAAGCACGGCCCCGGCAAGACGTTCAAGTTGCCGCTCGCGCGCCGAAAGCGCGTGCAGGGTCTTTTCGACGCTGACAATGTCGAGCTGGGTGCCCGCAAGCGCGACACGCGCCTCCTGCTCCCTCGCTCCTTGTTCCAGCACCTCTCGCGCCAGCGCGGCTTCGGCAACACGGTTGACGTCGATGCGCGCGGTGAGGTCGCGAAATTGCTTGAACCGCTGTGCCGCGACCTCAAGCCCACGCCTGGCTGCGATCTCCTCAGCCTCTAAGCGTCGAAGCTCCTGCGCTGCAGACTGCGCTTCCGCAAGCGTTTCCTTCGCCGCGAGAAGATCAGCGGTGGCTTGTTTCGTCGCCGCCGGATCAGTCAGGTCGCGGTGGCGGCGCCGATATTGCACCAACTCCTGGAATTGGCTGTCGAGCGCGGCAAGCTTGCCGCGGTTCTCGGCTTCAGCGGCTTGCCAGCGCTCGACCTCCGCGAGGGCTCGGTGTAACGGGCCATCGGCGCGTGGCCGTTGTTCAGAATCGGTGAGGTAGCGCTGCAGCTCTACGTTGATATCGTCGAGCGCAAGCCTCGCCCGCTCACCGCCGATCAGCGCCCCGACTTCGGATTCAATGGCCGCATTCATCATAGAGGAGGCGCCGGTGCCGAGAACCGGCGTCGTAAAGGAAGCCCCCTGCCCAACCCATAACAAGCCGAAAGCACCATCATCAAGCGCTCGACCGCTGCCGGGGCTCACGCCCAGAATATCCCACACCGCCTCGTCAGCCTGTTTGGACCTGGCAATTTCGCGGCCGTCTTCGGTGAGGCTCGCGCTGGGCGACCGCAGGAAAGCCTTGCGGATCACATACGCGCGTCCGTTCTGCTCAAAAGCGATCTGCACGGTGGCGGGCAATTGGCTGCCGTCCGAACCAATATCGCGAATCTCCTGCGCCCGGCTATCATGGCGGCAAAACAGACCGGTTCGGATCGCTTTGAACAATGTCGACTTGCCCACCTCATTGCCGGCGGCGAGAACGTTGACACCGTCGCCAAAGCCTTCGACCTGCACCGGGCTCGAGAACCGTCCGAATCCCTCGACGGAAAGCGCCTTGATAAGCATTACGCAGCTTCCTTGCCGTTCTTGCTTGCGACGCGAACAAAGAGGTCGACGAGAGCTTCCTTGGCGTGGCGCCGCCGGTCCGGCGATTGCGCGGGATCATCGCACGTACCCTTCAGGCGATCAGCGGCTCGTGCAAGAACGCCGTCGAAGTCGATCATTTCAAGGTCTGCCTCAGTCGGGCGCACGACGAGTTCGGTTTGGTCGACCTCAAGGTGGAAGGCGGCCGCCTCGAGATCAACAAGACGGCGCTGCAGATCCGCGGCTGCAGCAATGGACAACGCCCCTTCGAGCTTGAGGCGGACGATTGTGTGCGCAAGATCGGGTTCGGCGCGCAGGCGCTGGTCGAGATCGGCGCCCGCCTCAACATCGGCAACCCGCTCGCTGCGGGTGATCCAGCGGTAGGTGCCGGTCGCAAGCGGCGTCACCGCGGGAGGGGCGCCGGCGCCAGCAATATCGACCAGCAGCGCCGTACCGGCCTCCTGTCGCCCGGCGCGGTCAGGCTCTGGTGTCCCGGAGTACCAAACGCAGGGGCCGACCTGCATGGTGCGGTGCCAATCGCCGAGCGCGAGATAGTCGAGGCCCGCACGGCTCGGGCGGGCTGGATCGATCGGATTAGAGGCTTCGCCTTCCTGCCCAAAATTGACGATCGACCCGTGCGCAAGTCCGATTCGCACCGCACCGGCCGGCGTCGGCGCGGAATCCATCCACATCGTAACATCGTCATATTCAGTCTTACGGCAAAGAGGGGCAGGCATGAGGAACGCTCCGTCACCAAGAGGCACCACAACGGGCGAGAGATGGAGATGGACGTGACCAGGCAATCCCAGCTTTGCGAGGCGATCCCAAATGCCTTCTGGCCGGTGCGGATCGTGATTGCCCGGCAGCAGGTGCCATTGAATGTCCGGGAACAACTTGATCCGCTCGATCGGTTCCCGCAGCGTGATCGGATTTGGTGCCTCACTGTCGTAGACGTCCCCTGCGACGAGCACGTGGGCCACGCCATGGGTGCGTGCGAGCTGGCCGAGCCGCTCAACCGCACCAAGACGTGCCTGCCGCAAAGCCTCCTCCTTGACACCAAACTGCTTAAAGACCTTACCGATTTGCCAGTCGGCTGAATGAATAAAGCGCATTGCCGCTCCCATCACGAAGGTTGTCGTTTCAGTATCTCATCCACAGAGGGTGGGCGCTCCGAAAGCGCGCCGGAAGGGCGGACGCAGGGCCGGACCGACCATGCTCATTTCGAACTTTCGAAGGCTGCGATGGTCGATCATTTGAGAGCGACCGTCGGCAGCGACATCTGTAAGCCGCTATCGAATAATTGAACTTGGCTGACTGGACGCCGTGGAATCTGGAGTTGAGGTCCCGGCTGCTACGCACGGAAGGCACAGCCTTGAGCCAGCGCATCAGCAGCACCCCTGATTGACGAGCAGCCGCAACAGCAGGTTTTCACTCCTCGAAAAAACGCCTGCAGCGATGTCGGCGAGGATGAAATGCGTCGGTTTCATCGAGATTTACCTCTGTGATGCAATATGGCGGCATCACGACAACCGCCATCGCTTGTCTTCAGATCGAATGCGGCCATGGCGCCGGTTAAAGATAAGCCCCATCGCCGCGCAAAGACCCTTGTCATCTCGTCCTTAAAGCGCGTGTTGCGTGAACGGATGATGCCAGATCGACGATTTCTTCTTTAGCGTCATGGCTTGAAATCATCGCGGCGGAAGGAGGCCATGAAAGCGGCCTGCAGCGTGTCTGCGGACAAAGGAGCAATCCAGGGCAATCGCCCCAACCACCGCACCCGGCCGATCTCGCAAATTGCCCTCACAGCATCCGAATTCCTTTCGCCAACGAAGGCTATTCCGAGAATGTCGATCTGACGTCTTCGAAGCGCGTCTATGGAAAGCAGTGAATAATTGACTGTCCCCAGAGCAGAGCTCGCGCAGAGCACGACGGGAAGTCGCCATCTCTCGAAGACGTCAATGTAAAGCGTGCCACAATTCAGCGGCTCCATCAGTCCGCCGGCCCCCTCGATCACGAGCGGCTGTCCTCCGGTGTCCGGCACGTCGAGCGAATCCGTGTTGATGCGAACGTCGTCGATCTCCGCGGAACAGTTGGGCGAAACGGCCGTTTGCAGGCGGTAATGCTCGGGCACGATGCGATCGGACGAAAGACTGCCAAGCCGAGCGACGCGCTCGGTGTCGGTCTCTCCTTCGAGGCCAACCTGGATCGGTTTCCAAAAATTCGCGCCGAGGAGATTGACGAGTCCCGCGCAGAAAACCGTCTTTCCGACGCCGGTCCCTGTACCGGCCACCACAATCCGCTGCTGGCTCATCGAGCTTGACCTCCTGTCTCATCGACCAGAGTAGCCAGCATTGTACGCACCTCATCCTCCACGCAATTCAGCGTCGGTCCACAAACGGTATGCCAGTCGAGAGGACCGCCTTACACTTGGGAAGATCGGCAGTTGCAGCGTGCGCAGATTGCTCGGCGGAACGGCCGGATCCAGCGGCATACGATCGGCGCACGGTAATCCGACCTCCCAGCGAATCGAGCAACTGTCTCGTTCGGCGCCGCATCACCCCAGTCAAAAACGGGCCTGTCCCCGTATGCCTACTGAGAGGTTGAGTCATAGAAGTTGCTGCGCACGCCATCGCGCCTTCTCTGAGTTGCGTTTCGTGGGTTGTGACAGGTTAAGATTGTTATCGGCGCACAAATACCGTCCGGATCGGACGAAGGCATTTACGTCCGACAGAATGTGTCCGAATAGATGCAGAACGGTACGATACGAACGAAACTGTACATTGGTGACTGAGTTCACTTGGTTGGCGTCGTTGAAATAGTACTCAATCGTCTTGCGGGGAAAACATTCAACGACGCATATATAGTCGCACCGCAGTGATCTGCGCGTTCCCGACTTGTGCGCGCGCGTATCCATGGATGCGTCGGGCGGTTGGGTCGGTTCTCGCACAAGCGATCGCGATGATCCCGCCAAAGAGCAGTACGGTCCCTCTGCCAAGAAGTGGCAGCTTCTGCTTCGCGACTTTCGTGCTCCCCGCAATCGCCGCGCGAAAGCCGCGCCCGTCGGCCTCGAGCGGGGCCAAAATGACCTTTTCATATGCGTCGCGCTCGCCAGCGCAAGGTCGTCGTCCGAAGCAAATTCAACCCCTGTACGCGGCCTGAGGCTGCACAGACGATGCTCTTTTTCAAAACGTGCACGGCCGCGACATAATCGATTACCTTGGCCGATGAAATCGAGAACCACACGCAGACCAGGGCGCGGCTCGCGATCAGCCTCGTTGGCACATGCGCTTCATCCTGGCTCAACCAAGTGGGGGATTTCATGAAGATACTTTTTCGGCGCCTGCGCTTGCAGTTGCGCTCTGTTCTTGCAGCGCAGCTACAGGCAACTTCACGGATAGAAATACGCTGTCGTTACTCCCGAAATGGCCGCTTCGGTTGCCGGCATACAAACCTTTGCAAACCCATCGCCGACCGACAAGGCTATTGGTCCAGTCAACGCTTCTGGCTGTCAGAAATTGGCGTCAGACCCAATACCGACATACCGACTGAAGAGCACGCGGTTTCTGCTTAAGCCACAGGCCGCTGCGAGAGGCGCGAATGCTGTAGCGAACGTTTCCGCCAGCACTGGATACGCGTCAGTCATCGCCAATTGCTGGACGACAGCGACGGCCAACGGTGTCGCTATTATTCACCGAAACTAGCTTCACAGCTTAAGCAGATCGTCCTGCGAGAGATCGCTGAAGGGGTTTGGAATAGCCCGTCTCGCAACGAATAGACCAATCACGCGGACTTGCGGGGCGCGCTCCAAAATCATCTCTTTGACGGCCTTGAAATGAGAGCCCGTCGTGAGGACGTCGTCGAAAATACCTACGATACCTCGCAGGTTTGGTAGTTGGCTCTCCGCGATCCGGTAATTTTGCTTGAGTTCAGCCGGCGACTTCCTGTTGCCGCCCTTGAACGTGTCGGTGGAGGCGATCTGTTCGACCAGTTCACGGACGTCTGGCGGAGACGCCGCGCGGATTGCCCTGCAAACCTGAACCATCCGATCATCGTAGGCCGGATCAGCTTTAATTTTCGACGGTGGAACCGGCACCAGAGTAGCTTGCGCCAGCCAATCCGCGTTCAGGACCGATGATAGGTCGTGTGCGCATCGAGCAATCGCCGGAGCCTTGTAGTGGTACCCACAGTCGCTTCGCTTCTTCTGAAGATTGTGGATCAACTGGTTGGTCTCGCCCCCACGCCATCCCTGACCAGCCGTGTACTCATAGAGAAAATGACAGTCGTCACCCTCATCGAGGTACGAATGATCACGCCGGTTCGTCTCGTCAATTTGCTGGAGCAGGCGTGCCATCACCTAATGCGCCCCAGATATCGTCGAGATCGCGAACACGGATCGCGCCTCGCTTCTCAAAGTTTGCCGGCCACGTGATGTCATCCCGCTTGAAACAAGAATCAAGGATGAAGAGCTTGCGACCCTGCTGAAGGGCGGCCCTCGCCTGCGTGAGCGTTCCACTCGTGTCGCTGGCCTCGACGATGATTGTCCCCTCAGTTAGGGCACTCATCGTGACGTTCCGCTCCGGGAAGAACAGCTTATTTTGCGGCACGTGCTGGCTGGCGTACCGGAGCACTGGCACCTGAGAAATGAGCAGATGCTCCTCCGCGATCCCGCGCTGGAGAGTTTGATTTTCCCTTGGATAGTAGGTCCCGATCGGCGTTCCGATCACTGCGATGGTGTGCCCCTTCGCCTCAATCGCAGCAGTATGAGCTGCAGTATCGACGCCCGTTGCCAGTCCTGACACGACAGTGAAGCCGCGCTCGACCAATGCACGTGAGAGCTTGCCCGCACGCAATTTCCCGTCTTCGCTCGGATTTCGACTGCCCACGACGGCGACACACCGAGTCTCGACTAGCTCCCAAGCGCCCTGGAAGTACAACAACTCGACCGGATGCCTCGCGTCGCGAAGCTTACCTGGATAGTTGCCCGTGAAGTTCAAACGAGTGCCAAACCTGGAAACTCCAGCTTTCTTGAGCGCCGTCAGAACCTCAGCCGCGCGAGCGTCCGCTATGGCCCCGGGTACGAAGTCGGAAGGGACAGCAGTCGGATCTGAGGCAAACTTCTCCGCGATCGTCTTGAAGGTCGCACCCTTTTCGAGCCAGAGAGCCTCGTACGCTCCCAGCTCCCTGCGCGGCGAGATCGACCGTATGGCTGGGCCGTCATTCATTCGTGCGAGAAGATTCATCGTTCAACCCTAGCTAGCCGTTGCGGCGGCGTCGAATCCTGCTGCGCCGAAGTCCACTAGTTTGCGGGACGACGATTCAGGACCTTGAACCGCCGCCAGTAGTAGCTGCCAATAGAGAACAAATCAAGAATATATCGATAAACGCATGTAGATCATAAACTTACATGGTAAACCGTTGATAAACTCCTCGGTTCCTGACGGAACCGGACCCAAGAATCGTGCGCCTCCCGTCGCTTACGCCAACACCCGCCTCGCCTTCGCATCTTTCACCGCAGCGACAACGCGCGTTGGCAATTCAGCGTTCTGGCGGGCCGGAGCCTGATTGACCAGCGCCACGGTCTTTTCGCTGGCGTCACCTTGGATGTAGACCGACCCACCGTGCCCCCACGATTGCAGGTGGGAGAGAATGTATTCGAGTGGAGCGTAAAGACGCCGTCTTCCAGGTCGATGTGGCGCTCAGTCAATGGCCAACTTAGTTTGCCAATCCGGAAACGCAGTCGCCGCAAGGCCAATTTTCAGGACACCTGCGGCAATCTCATCAGTTCCTGTGGTCGCGGCAAGGAACTGAAGCAAGCCTGTGGAACACCGCGGGCGTACGACCACGTTGCGAATTGCGGGTGCAGCTCTTCTCTAAAGGCTTTAGCCTCCGCAATCGTGAGGTTCTTGATCTGAGAAAATTTCCCGTCGTACTCAGCGTGGTGATCCATGCACATGAACGCCAAATTGCCCGGATCGTCGTTGCCAGGGTCGCGATCCAGATGAGCGATTTGCCCTCGTTTCAGACCATCGTCGCGCTTCAATCCGAAGCAAATGCAGCATCGACGACGCGAGTTTAGCAGGACCTCCGTTTCGACCGCACCAGCGGTACGTTTTCGCCTCGCCATCGGGCTGATTCACGTCCCAGGGGATCGTTGCTTGCGCCGGAGCCAATTGTCGTGAGCCTGCTGCGGCGAAATGCCCTTTTTGCGTGCCGTGCGCCGTATGTTGCGCATTGTAGCCCACGTGGTCGCGCAAGAGAGTTGGGGGACAAGGGTGCTACTACGGGCTCCAGGGAAAATCAGCCCTCTCCACGTAACGAACGGCCGCAATGGCAACAGCTAACGCGATGAGCATGCCGACCACCGAAGTAGCGGCTGTTCGCAACCAGCTCGCTGCTGATTAATGGCATCGCGAATCCGGCTCATGTCACGCGCCGCGTCAAGTCTTCCGGGAAGAAGGTAGATCGGCATGCGAGATGGGCGACAATTGTCTCGATGAAGCGTTCGATTCTTGCAGGAAGGTCTGGTGTTGGACATCAGACATCGTGTCATGAGAGAGCGATCGTGTTGCTTCGAAATGAGTTTCGCATTTGGCACGGTACCTGCAGGGCCATCGGCAAACGCGCTGCGTCATGGACTAAGACGAACTCATCCCTTGGTCGGGCGTGACGAACATAGCGGTTGCTACAGCCAAGAACTCCGCTCTTGAGCCGACGGAGGAGCCTGGCCGCAAGAGACTGAGCTGCGCAGATGCAGCCGCGCTGTTTGAAGCGAAGCTCTTCGCGCGGGAACGTGCTTGGACGGCGATCGCACAGGAGACGGGCAATCGCAAATGCACACCGCATCGCACCAGTCCGTCAGGGATCGCCAATAATGCTTGGCCACCTAAATCGGAGAAAATACATGCTCATCAATCAAGGAGACAATCTCCCTGCAAAGTTCCAGTGGGGGCACGCGGCGATCTCGCATGTTCTGTCCAAGGTCGACAATGCGGCAGAAACCGGACCGCGATTTCCCTGCTTCTTCGGGCAGCACGCTGTCAAGCACGGCAATTTACGCTTTCTCCTCATTCCATACGATTTCGAACGATTACGGTACGAGCTTGATCTTTTGGTTTGCGGCTTACGCGCTTACATTGACGATGTTGATATCGACGCCCTCGACATCAAGCGCCACCGTCCGTTACTCGCGCTTTTTGAGCCGATCGCCACCCTCACGACCACGAGTCAATTCAAGCAGGTCTTCGTAGAAGCGATGCAGCTTCTAATCGAAGAAGATCGGCGACCCTGGCCCGCGCACGTGCCCAAGGATCCTGTGCATCACAGGTGGACGATGTGCTTTCACGGCTGTGAACTCTTCGTAAACGTAAGTCATCCATCACACGTTCTTCGCAGAAGCCGAAACATGGGAGCCGGGTTGGCCTTCGTTGTCAATCCGCGCAAGATCTTTGACATCGCTGCTCCCGCCGATCGGCGAGGCAGAGCTATTACGGCAAAGATCAGACACAACATCGACGTCTACGATGGCGTCGCCCACAGCCCGCTTCTGGGGTCATACCTTCTAGGCGAAGCGCAGTGGCCTCAGTACATGATCCCCGACAACAATGAGGATGCCCCGCTCGAGTGCCCTCTGCACTTCAAGTGACCGGCAGCGCGTCAACGGCTTCGTTCGCCCCGGATCGCAGGGTCCATTTGGGCGTCAGGCAATCTGGCGAGTGGTGCTTGGCTCTCCTATCCGGACGACGACATGAGCCGGATCAACGGCTTGTAAATCAGAGCCCCGGCGACGGCGCCCTCTACCAGCAGACCGTCGATGAGTCGATCTGGCCACCACAGCGAAACGTCATTCAGAGGCCAGCATGAACGACGAAAGCCAGAGCGAATTCAACGGGCACCTGGAGCTTGCCTCCGGGATTTTGCTTGTGGTTACAGTCATTCTTGGATCCGGCATTCTCGTACTTCCTGGACTCGTGTTCGAGCGAATCGGCGGGGATGGCATCTACGCCTGGCTCGCATGCTCGCTGCTCACAGTGCCGATCCTCGCCACGATGGTGATGTTAGGGAGTGCCTATCCGAGCGCAGGCGGGGTTGCATACTATGCGAAGCTTGCTTTTGGTCCGTACTCCGAGTTGCTCGTGGCATTGCTCTTTCTTGGAGCCGCAACGCTAGGCTTACCATCGATCGCGATTGTGGGGGCGGCCTACCTGCAGAAGCTGATTGGCCCCGGTGTCGGCATTCATCTGCTTGCCACACTGTTGATCCTGCTTGCCAGCTTCCTTGCCCTGCCCGGTGGTGAGACCCTCTCGAGGAGTATAAGGCTGGTGGGCGGTTCGTCGTTATCTCTTTTGGTAGCCGTCCTCATTGTCTTGCTCGTGCTAGCAGTACGGGCCAATGGCGTTGGGTTCAGTCGACCTGAAAATTTTTCATCGATCGCGGGTCAGATTCCGTTGATCTTCTTCTCCTTTACAGGTTGGGAAATCGCCTCGCATCTGGCTGCAGACTTTCAAAATCCGAGCAAGACTTTTGGCCGAGCCATGTTCTGCTCGTTCCTTCTTGTCTGTAGCGTATACATCGGCAGCGCGGCGCTGGTGCATGTTGCTGATATCAAGTCGAACTTCAACACGCCAATATTTCAGGCCGCGGCGCAGGTTGCGCCATCCGCGCCAGGCTGGCTGGTTGCTCTGCTTGGCGTATCGCTGATCGCCGCCAATCTATTCGGGTCAGTTGTGGCCGTCTCGCGAATTATTCTCTATCTCTCCTGCCGGCGCATCCTTCCTGCCAGTCTCAGCTACTTGCGCAATGGAGCGCCTCGCAACAGTGTCTATTTCGTGGCTGCATTGCTGATCGTGGTCGTGGCCTGCGACCGGATTGGACTGGTCGATATTGAAATGATGTTCCGCTTGGCCGCAATGAACTTTCTGGCCATTTACATGATTTCGGCCATTGCACTCGTCAGACTCCGGCAATCCCTGGTTTCGTGGCTGCTCGCTGCCGTGGTTGTGGGTCCATCTGTGCTGATCATACTCAGCGCCGCATCTTCTCCTTCCTATATCGCATTGACCGCCCTTATTGCCTACTTGCTGAAGCGCAACAATCGAACGAGTTCGACATGAATCAGCTCTACATCGATGAGGTGTTCAGTACCATCTCGATCAAGGAGGGGCTGCTACCCGTGAAGGTCACGCCATTCTATGAAAGTAAGATCAAGGAAGAAGTTGAGGCGCTCGGCAATCATCTGGGGCCGCTTCACCGAGTGTCGTTTCCGACGCAGGACAGAATCTCATTAAGGGCGCCCAACGAGGTAAAGGACTTCGTCGATGACCGGTCAAATGCCTGTGGCCGCACTAATAGGACGTCGGCGGTCAGAAAGTATGCCGACCGCGTACTGTTCCTAACCACCTCGAAGTGCTTTGGGAACTGCCAATATTGCTTCCGCGCGGACGCACTCAACGAGAGCGTCGGCATGGACGCGCGAACTGAACAAGATGCCGATTTACAGCAACTGATCGAATACCTCCATAGCCAGCCGGACGTCACTGAAGTGATCCTGTCAGGCGGAGATCCGCTAATCCTGCCCGCGCCACAGCTGTCGGCCATTATCGAAGGAGTTCGATCGGTTTCATCCGTGAAGTCAATCCGAATTCATACAAGGGCGATCGTCTATGAGCCGAGAGCTTTCACTGCGGAGAAGATTGATCTGCTTGCGGACCATAACCTCCGCCTTACCTTCCACATCGTGCACCCATATGAAATCTGTGAAGAAGTGTCGGAGAAGATTGCAGAGCTTCGACAGCACAAGCTTAGGCTCTACAACCAATTTCCACTGTTGCGTAACACAAATGACCACCATGTGGTCCTTTATCGGCTCCTGGAAAAGCTCGACGAGATCGGCGTACGCAATCTTTCAATCTTCATTCCGGACCCTATTCACTTCTCCGCGGCATTCCGTGTGCGTTTGAGCCGCATCTGGCGCATTTCCGATCATCTTAACTTCATTTCACCATCATGGATCAATTCCACACGCTTCGTGTTCGACTCCCATCGCGGAAAGGTGAGGCGAGAGCATTATAGCGCAACGAATGGCGACACTGATGTCGCCATCTTCGTGCGAGACGGTGATCAGATTTCTTTTCCCGATTTTCCTGAGTATCTTGATGTCCCCGGCAGGATCGAATTCATGCTATGGAAGGAAAAGTGGTGCTCTTAAGCGACGACGTGTGAGATATGATCTCCCGCCAGCTCTGTGGATTCGAGCACCGCATCATCACCGGCACGTTGAGGGAGCGGAAGCCGGGTCTGCCGGCGGCCTTTGTCGCGAACGATGAGTGTCGCGTACGGCCAATCGAGGTCAGGAAGGCGGACACCGGCCGGGGCGCTATCGTCTGCGCATATTGCGACGGATCGTTCCGCTTCAAGGTCCTGCGGTGCGCAGAAGGACAGAGGGCTCGCTGAGGCGTCCAGGCCTGCAGCAGCGCCCCTGAGCGCTGGGAGCCCAGGACACCGCAACCACGACGCATCAGCGCGCTCCGTGCCGCTCGGGATAACTGGCATATTCCTCTCGCCTGGCCGGTTCGCCTTCGCCCATCCCGATTTTGCATGCGGCGCGAAGCGAGCTCGCATTCGACGGCGGCCACAGCCACCGGCATGGGTTAGAAGCAGGAATGGTAGTCGTTCACCGCTCTCGCCCGTTGCGGATCCTCCCAGTTCCAGTCGTTGTCATTGCCATATTCCGGCGCTCCCTGCAGCCTTTCCACAGCGAGGTTGGGCCGGCAGCCGCCGAGACCCGTATCGTCATTCAAGGATCGCAGCGTAGCTGGGAGTGATCGTAGCCGATCCCCCAGAAGCCACCGAAGCCGAGAACCGCGTACGACAGCTGACTGCCGGCCTTGTCGACCATCACACGCTCGACCGAGCCAGTCTTCTGGTTGTCGGCGTCGTACACTGCGGTCGCCTCGACCTTTGGTTTGGCGATCAGCATCCCTGTTTGGCGCCTTTCCGTTTCCTTCGCAAATCCTCCTCGTCTTGAAAAATAGATGCCGGATAACGGCGTACGCCAGTTTCGGACGCTTTTGTTGCAAGGCCGGACCTCGCGCAGCGTCGAACACCCCTCCTGCTGCCAACTTCCCGACAGCATTGCGCCGGGCTTGATGCCGATATAAGAACGGCAGTTGTAGCGTCACGTTTGCAGCCATCATGATCCGTCACATCGTCTTCTTCACAGCCAAGGATCAGGCCAGTATCGACCAGATCGTCGAAGGTCTGTCAGTTCTCACCTCGGTCCCGTATGCACGCCGGCTTGAGATTGCGCGCAACCGCAAGAGCGATCAGCTCGGCAACGAGATCGACGTCGTGGTGTACGGAGAGTTCGAGAGCGAGACGGATCTCGCTGCGTACAAAACGCACGATATTTATCAAGAAGCGATCCGGCGCGTCCGGCCACTTCGGGAACTGCGGTTTGCCGCTGACTACGAACTGTCAGCAGACGTCTATTTCGCTGGAACGTCAGGGTGAGCCAAGTTGCTCGACGCCCCCCACGAGCTGGCCGCAGCCAAGCTTGATGATGATCAGCCTCGAGGCTTTGTACGTGCCGGACGGAAGTTACGCTTGTTCGCGGCAGGACAACGATCAGAGCCTGCTTCACAGTCTACCCGTTGTCGGTAACCGATAGCCCCATGCACGTCCGAGAGTTGCAATGGATCGAGCCTGTCGTGGCGCTTCGGTGCCTTGCGCAGCGTCCGCAGCTTACCTTTCTCGATAGTGCGGGAGGGCATGAGCTGCTCGGGCGGTACTCATATCTGGCCTGCGAACCGTTTGGCACCTATGTGGTCGCCGATGGACAGGCAAGCTGGAATGCGGAGGCCGTTCGTGGCGATCCATGGGATGCCCTCCGCAACCTTCTCTCCAGATACCCAGAAGCGCATCGCCCCGATCTCCCGCCGTTCCAGGGCGGAGCTGCCGGCTTCCTTGCCTACGATCTGAACCGCACACTGGAGCGGCTGCCTGCCCCGTCAATCCCCGGTCTCCGATTACCTCAAGCGATTCTACATTTCTATGACGTGGTGGTCAGCTTCGATCACCGGGACCACAGGTGCTGGATCGTCTCGACCGGATGGCCGGAGCAGGAGGCCGCTCGACGAACCGAGCGGGCGCGTCGCCGCGCCGACGAGTTTGCAGCATTGCTTGCCAGGCCAAAGTTGCCGAGGATTATAATCCCGAGCACAGCTGGCGCATGGCATTCGAACTTTAGCCGTGAAGGCTTCATGGCGGCGGTTCAGCGCGTCATTGAGTTGATTCTGGCTGGGGAGATATTCCAGGCGAACATCGCGCAATGCTTCAGCGCCAGGGTGTCGCCGCTGTTCGATCCGTTGACCTTCTATTGCCAGCTCCGGTCATTGAACCCGGCGCCCTTTGCAGCCCTCTTGCGCTACGGCAAGCTGACGATCGCATCGAGCTCTCCGGAGCGATTTCTGAAACTGGACGGACGACAGGTCGAAACGCGCCCCATCAAGGGCACAATCGCGCGTTCCGCTGATTCCAAGGAAGATCGGCGCCGCGCCGGAGACCTTCTCGCGTCCGAAAAGGATCGCGCCGAGAACATCATGATCGTCGACCTGCTGCGCAACGACCTGTCACGCGTGTGCACAGACAATTCGGTCGAGGTTACAGCACTATGCAACCTCGAATCCTATGCCTCAGTGCACCACCTCGTCTCGATCGTCAGGGGCGCACTTGCCGCGGACCAAGACGCGGTTAGTCTGCTTCGCGCCTGCTTTCCGGGCGGTTCCGTGACCGGCGTTCCAAAGGTGCGAGCAATGGAAATCATTGCGGACATCGAGAAAGTGGCCCGAGAGGTCTATTGCGGGGCGATCGGCTTCATCGGATTCAATGGCCACATGGACACCAACATTGCGATCCGCACGGTGACGATCGACGACGGCTTGGCTATTTTTCATGCAGGCGGAGGAATAACGGCGATGTCAAATCCCGAAGCCGAATATGAGGAAACGCTTGCCAAAGCACGGCGACTCTTTGACGCTTTTGGTTCCGAGGTATCTGGTGCATTTTGATTCTCATCATCGACAACTACGACTCCTTCGTGTTCAATATTGCGCGTTATTTCCGCAAGCTTGGCGCTGCGACGACAGTAGTCCGGAATGACGCGATCAGTCTCACCGATCTCGTTGCTTTCAAGCCGCTTGCGATCGTCATTTCTCCCGGTCCCTTCACGCCAATGGAGGCCGGCATATCCACTGCGGTCGTCCGCGAACTTTCGGGTCGTGTCCCAATTCTTGGCATCTGTCTCGGACACCAGTGTATTGGCAGCGTTTTCGGCGGACGCGTGGCGCGTGCAGGCCGTCCCATGCACGGCCGATCCTCGTACATAACGCATGATGGCCGAGGGTTGTTCAAGGAACTCCCGTCTCCACTTTCTGTCGGACGCTACCATTCTCTCGCGGTCGAACTCGATCAGTCAGACGCGTCGCATCTCGTGGTGACAGCCCGTTCGGATGAAGGTGAGATCATGGCTTTGGCACATCGGTATCACCCAACCTATGGCGTACAATTCCACCCGGAGTCAGTACTTACTCAGCAAGGTCACGTGTTGCTTCTGAATTTCTTGCAACTTGCAGAGAGTTTCCCTGCGTGAGGATCGAGACTTCGTTGCGCGCGTGGCAGCCTACGAGCGTATCGCAAGCCGCCACCCGATGAATCTAGCTCGGCATAACGGCGTACGAAACAGCTGTGGCCTGTTGAAGATGTAACGAAAGCGCGAAAGAGCTCAATTGGTACGCTGCGTACGCAACTTTTTCTTTTCGTGCGGGCTCAATTGAATTATTTGAGCTATCAATGCGTTGCTCATCGACTGGCCTCCATTTGACAAATTGGCGGCTCATCCTTTGGCCAAGTCGCAAGATTCTTATTCGAGATCCGCCAAGCGATTGGCGGTGCCTTGCGGTTGCCTTGCTACCGCTGCCCTAGCGGGCGTTTCCTCCCTTGACTTGGCCGCCGGTCCCATTGGATCGGCGGCCTCTTGTTACGTTAAGGCTCTCATGATTGGCATGGATCAATCAGCGCTGAACCGAGGACAGCGCCGAACGGAGACAACGTGCGCGATCGGGATTGACAAGAATTTATGCAGCACAGAGGCGTACAATTCAGCATTCGAGAAGCGTTGCCAGGCGAATGGCGCTACAGTTTTGAGATCGATGGCAAGACGATCAGTGGCAAGACTCAAACAAGGTTGCAGCTTCTTGCGGTCCGTAGGGTCAAGGATCGCATTAATCGTGAGCTGAATCGTAGCGCGGAAAGTGAGAGTTGATATTGGAGTGGGCTTCTCACGTCGCCAAACCTGCTTGCCCGGTGAGTGCCACGTCCCTCGCGCAAACTGGTTCATTTTCTTGTGGGACAACCATAACTGGTGCTTGCGAGAAGGAACCCGGTCCGCCAGCATGTATCAGAACTCACAAAGGATGGGGCGATGGCCAAAAAAGCCAAAAAGGCCAAAAAAGCCAAAATGGTCAAAAAGGCGATCGGGCGTCACGTTCCGGCACGCTCGACGGACTGGATGCGTCCTCCCCGCAGCAAGGCTAAGAAAAAGCGATGAGCAGAGACCAGAAGCCGGGTTCCGGGGGGCCCGACAGTCACAGACCACATGAACGCCCTCAGGAAAGACCTCGTCCGGCCCAGGAAGAATGGATTCGTCGCGACGATTCCCAAGGAAATCGCAAGGTTGAGAAAACCACGGACTGGATCAAGCCTCCGCCTGAGAAAAAGAAGTGAGCGACTGGCCTGACGCAGGCGGCGGCTATTACTACGTTGCCTTCGCAGTCGAGAAATCCCGACGATATCATTCGAAGATGCGGGCATTCTACGAGTGGTGCTACTATCTTACTCGAGCCGCGACCGCGCTGACAGGAACGGCAAGCTTTTTCGTTGTTCTCGCAAAGGATCTAGGAATTGCGAAATATCTGACGGGAGTTGTCGCGGTCTCTGCCGCTCTTGATTCCGTTTTTCGGTTCAACCGCAAAGCGCGAGTACACGACCTTTTATGTCGACGATTCACCGATCTCAGCGCAAAAATAGCTGTTTGGGAACCAAAGCCCGCCGCTTTGAGGAAAGCAAGAGCCGAGAGGCTTCGCATTGAGCGCGACGAACCTCCAGTACGACGGCTGATTGACCTACAGGCGCACAACGAAGAATGCAGGGCGTTAGGCAAGGCCGAAGGTCTGCTCATCCCACTGGACTGGTGGCAACGGACGTTTGGCTACGTCTTCACTTTCGGGATGAAGCGCTTGGAACAATGGCGCGCCGATCAAGAAAAAGCGGGATCGATTCAGACAGCCGAGCCAACTATCGTTGATGCTTTACCAAAGCAAGATGAAGCCACGGATATTCTGGCGACTGAAACGGGCAGCGAAAAAACTCCTGAAGGCGGGTCCTCCGGAGAGATTTTGCCCGTCCGTAACGTCGAGGAAAGTAAAACCGATTTCAGTGGGCCGCGCCCCGCTCCCCCGAGACGATAGAAGACCTCGATGCAGTCAATGAAAGTGTCAGAGCTTCTTGCCGCCCTGGATGAATTCAGGAGCAAGCTGACGGAGCACAGGGAGTTATGGAGCAAATCGTTAAACAACATCGTCCCCGACTTCCCGATCAGAAATCAGAAGGAGCTTGAAGAGCAAAGCCATTGGCTGACGCGCCGTCTTGGTGCACTCCGCCCTTATATCGAGAGGTTCGATTCCAATTGGATCATGCAGCATCCCGCTACTGGCTCGCTGTGGGATGGACTCGACGCCGCTTCGGGTCTCAGCTCCGTCTCGCAGATCAAGGGGCCATCCCTACGGAGCACAATCGAAAAACTAAACACCATTGCCGGTAGGATTGAAGGGCTCGATCAGAGTGACGCGGTGCCGTCGGATCGCAACGTGCCGATGCGGTCGGGCTTGGGGCCGGATCGCCTGATGTTCGCATACACAGCCCATTTACATCCGTACATCGCAAAAGGATGCTTCAAGCTCTTTGTCGACGAACACTACGCACAAGCCATCGAAGAGTCAGCAAAGGCGGTATTTCAGTATCTTCGAGAGGTAACCAGCCTGACGCTTGACGGGTCTGCGCTCGCTCAGCAGGCGTTCAGCTTGAAGAAACCTATTCTTGCGTTCAGCGACCTAGCTGACGAAACAAAGAGGAATGAGCAACTCGGATTCATGGAAATGCTATCGGCTTACGCGAAGGGTGTCAGAAATCCCCTTGCTCACACGCACGGCAAGCAGGAGGAACAGCAAAAGGCATTTGAGTATCTGTGCCTAGCGTCGCTCCTTTGCAGGCGCATTGATGATGCGACACCAGAGCCAGGGTCAGGCCACTGAGCTGGGGGACGTGGCGTCGGCCTTGGCTCTGTGTCCGCTACGGGTCAAAGTGCTGTTGCGATTGCCCTTATCTCATCAGCGCTCAACGTGCCGTTGATGAAAGCTTGCATGATCGTTTCGGGTTCGGCATCGTCCAATTCAACGGTGCGGGCCGGTGGCAGGCAATAACGCAAGACTAACTCCAACGCTTTCCAGTGCGATGAACTTTCTTTGTCGTTGAGCGCTTCGCGAAGTCGTTCGATAGCGTCCTTCCTCATTTCCTTGATGCTTGCGAGCATCTCGGATGACAGCTTGTTGCGAGCGCCGACTGGCCTAACAGTATTAGCCGGACCGGACACGAAGCGGCCCCGTTCGTCCTTTGCGGCCGTTAATTTACCGGGAATAACGGCTAGGTCAGGCGGCATGGTCATCGTTCTAAATCCATCGAACGGTGAAACGACTTAGCATCCCGATACGATTGCTGAAATGGCGCTCGCTCATACCATCAAAAACAAGACCGAAAGAGGTCCAGCTCGAACATACGTGTGATTGAACCGTTAGAAGCCCAGCGCAGTGTCAAACTTCATAGCCACGTACGACTTGGTCGAAACACGCCCAGATCAGCATGAAACCTTTTTCGAGTAGGCGATGGCACGCGTTGGAGTGTTTGGAAAACGGGAGGCGACGGCCGCTCGTATCGCCTGCCGAACACGGCGCTTGCGCATTCCAGGGATGGCGATCAGCGATTGCAGGCGATCGTGATCACGGTTTCCAGACGATGGTGATCACTTGCGGAGGCGAACACGACTGACGTGTTTATCTGTGCTGGAAATGGTCTTCCTGGTCAAGACGGGCGGGAGGGCTTGGAGATCGGTCCAGCGGTCCATGGGAGGGCCCCGCGCGCGGCGCGGAGTGGCCCCCACGAGCGACGCAGCGGCGCGCGCGGGAGGGACCTGTGGGCCGGTGGGGCGATCGGGCGCGCGGTGGTCACGCTGTTGTCCTATCGTCGGCCCGTCGACGCAGGCTGTCGCCTTTGAGCTCGATACGGTGGGCGTTGTGAATGATGCGGTCCAATATGGCGTCGCCGAGTGTGGGATCAGCAATAACGTCATGCCATTGCGACACGGGGACCTGACTCGTGATCAACAATGATCCCTTGTCGTAGCGATCATCGACGATCTCGAGTAGATCACGGCGCTGGTCGGCAGTGAGCGCTTCGGGTCCCCAGTCGTCAAGGATAAGCAGGTTGACGCGCTCCAGCGCCGCGATCAGGCGGGCGAGACGACCTTCGCCACGCGCTTGGGCGAGATCGGCGAACAAGCGGGGCACGCGCTTGTAGAGGACGGAGAAGCCATCGCGGCAGGCTCTGTTGCCGAGCGCGCAAGCCAGCCAGGACTTGCCGGTGCCGGTCGGACCGACGATGACGAGATGGTTGTGCTCGCGGATCCATTGGCAGCTGGCGAGGCTCTGCAAGAGCGAACGGTCGAGACCACGAGCGGTGCGATAGTCGACATTCTCGATGGTGGCGGCCTGGCGGAGCCTGGCACTGCTCAAGCGCCGTACGAGGCGGCGGTTGTCGCGGGCGGTGACCTCGCGATCGACGAGGAGACCGAGCCAATCGGGGTGCGGCATCTCGGCGGCCTCGGGATTGTTCTGCAGTTCGATGAGGGTATCGGCCATGGCGGTGAGGCCGAGCGCGCGTAGGCGGTCGACGGTCGGATGAATGAGCACAATGATCTCCTGATTAGTTGTAGTAGCTGCGGCCGCGGATGTTGGCGTGGAACAGGATGGGCGCCTCCTGGGCGGGAGGAGCGGTTTTATCGGTGGCGTTCTTGAGGATGGCGGCGACCGACTTGTAGGAACGGGCATTGAGCAGCAGCGCACGGGCGCAGGCGGCGTCGACGCGTTCCTGACCATAGCGCTTGACCAGCCCGAGGATGCCAATGGCCGAGCGGAAGCCCTGTTCCGGATGCGGCCGCGCCCGCAGGATGACGTCGATCAGCGTCTCGGTGTCGGGGCCCACTTTGGTGGCTTCACAACGAATCCGCTCAGGAGTCCAGTCGCGGTAGCGGCGATGCGAGCTTGGCATATGCTCGGCGATCGTCGTTGGTCGATGCGGCAGAGTGCTGCGCAGATGCGACGCGACGCGCTTGCCGCGCAGGAAAATCTCGACGGTCCTTCGGGTGATCCGCGCCTCGACCTCCAATTGCGATAATTATCCAGATATTCTTGAGATGCATGTAGCCCAGTGCGTATCCGCAGACGAGCAGGATACCGCCGAAGGATATCAGCAGGAACATCGGCACCAGCGCTGTCAGATGCCCGCCGGCCCTTCCAAACCGCTTCGAAGCAATCAACTCCGCGATTATTGAAAGCGCTTCTCCAAAGAAAATCGCTGCCACCGCTACAATCTTCAATATTGAGCTCATCGCCTGACGTATCGAAAACGCAAGACTAAAGGTGCCGGATTCGCAAAGGCTGGCCAGGCACCACCGCTCACGGCACTCCTCGCAGGCGCTTCAACGCCTGTCCGATTGGCTCCCTGGCTCTCAAGATGCAGTAACGCCTTCGCACAGATCGAAAGCGCCTTCGGGTACGGTGCAGCGGCGAGCCTGGTCAAAACGGGACGGAACCGCGCTGCGGCTGTCGGTTCCCGTGCTAGAGCATCACAGCCTAAGCTGCAATCTGCACAGGGAGTGCGGAATAGCCGTGCACAAAGTTAGATTCAATTCGGTCGGGTTCGCCGACAACCTCGACCTCTAGCCGCGCATTCAACATTTCTTCCCAGAGGATTTTCAACTGCAGTTCCGCAAGATGTCGACCAACGCAGCGATGGATGCCAAATCCGAACGAGAGATGTTGCCGCACGTTCTTGCGGTCAATCACGAAGCTGTTGGCGTTCTCGATGACCTCATCGTCCCGGTTACCAGAGATGTACCACATGACGACCTTGTCGCCTTGCTTGATTTGTTTCCCACCTAAGATGATATCGGCGGCGGCGTTGCGGCGCATATGTGCGATGGGCGTCTGATATCGAATAATCTCGGACACGGCGCTCGACACCAGCTTCGGATTATCGCGCAGTTTTCGCTGCTCGGAGGGGTTTTGATTCATGAACAGGAGGCCCCCGGTAATCGAATTGCGTGTGGTGTCATTCCCTCCCACGATGAGCAGAACCAGATTTCCGAGAAATTCACTCGGCTCCATATGGCGTGTCGCGGGCGAGTGCGCCATCATGGAAATCAGGTCGACGCGCGGCTCGGCATTAATGCGCTCGTTCCAGAGTCGAGTGAAATAGTCCAAGCACTCGGACAAGATTGCGCTTCGCTTTTCCCAGCTGTCGATCGCATGGTCCATTTTCGGAATTGCAACGGCTACGTCCGACCAATAAGTCAAGAGCCGCCGATCCTCAAATGGAAAGTCGAATAGCGTGGCGAGCATCTGCGTCGTCAACTCAATGGAGACCATGTCCACCCAATTGAAGGCATCGTTGCGCGGCAAGCCGTCCAGAATCGTCCTGACCCGACTGCGGATTAAGCCTTCGAGCTTCGTCAGGTTTTCCGGTGCGACTATCGGACTCACAGTATCGCGCTGCTGGGCATGTTTAGGAGGACCCATCTTGATGAAACTCTGAGTCCAGTGCTTATCAGGCACGTCGACAATAGTGACACCGCGCTCAGACGAAAATACCCTATGATTTGTATCCACCGCTACGATATCTCGGTATTTGGTTACGGACCAATATGGACCATAAGGGCTATCTTGGCAGTAGTGAACGGGATCTTCCCTTCGCAGCCGCTCGAAGCAGCCCCAGATGCTATCATTTTGAAAGCGCTTGGCTTCGCTTACATCCAGATTGCTCAGCGGGATACCGCACGCATCATCGGTTCCATAGTTTGCCAATCGAATATTCATGATCGCTTCCGCAGATTTTTCTCTCTCGAGAGGTTACGAATCCTCAGAACGCGATCCATGGTTTCGCGCTTGCCCTGACGTTTTGGTTGTGAGCGGTCGTCGCTCGAACAGAGTATCCCAAAGTGCAGGCAGCCTCCCCTACCATGTCTGGCAGTAAGGATCGCGTTGACTTTCTAAATCGATCTGCGCCAGTGAATCGATGAGAATTATCACCGATACACAGGCGTCCCCCAGTGGCAGCTGCGTCGCCGCTTGAACTATCAAAGAGGGCGCAAGTAAGCATTCTTTAAACTGGCCGCCGCCACGTCTACGGCTCCCCTATCGCCTGTACGACAAACTGAAGAGGGGTCCGGCGCCCGAGCTCTCATCGAAAAAATACGATGTCCAGCGGGGCGGGTCAGATCCCTCCCCTGAGTGCGAGGATCGCGAGGCAGCGCCACCTCCTCACTCTTACCGTCATGCACCTTCAATTACCGGTTGTATATTTTGAACGCTCTCTCTATGATCGCAGTCAGGTTAGAGGAACTCAATTTGGCGACGAGTTGCGCTGGATGTCCGGCAATTCACCCTGTAAGAGGCCAATAGCCACTACCGCTTTCTGAGAGCAGAAAATGGACCCGGTCCGGGTCACCAATTTTTGCCAACCAGCGCGATCAAGTCACGGCGGTCGGCGATCAGCGCCCCCAATTTTGACATCAATTCAGCGAAGCTCAATTGATTGCGCGCGTCATCACTTGACCAAGTGGGCATCAACCGCCCCGGCGTGCTCCAACTCGGCGGTGTTCTTGACGTGGACAGCATTCGCACCGGCGCGGTGATCGGACGCAATCGCGACATAGAGCGCGGGCAGCACGAAGAGCGTGAACAGCGTGCCGATGGACATGCCCGCGACGAGCACGAGCCCAATCGAGAAGCGGCTCGCGGCGCCAGCCCCCCTTGCGGTCAACAAGGGCAAGAGACCGGTGACCATCGCCGCCGTGGTCATCAAGATCGGACGAAGTCGAACGCGCGCCGCCATCTCGATAGCCGAGCGGCGGTCGAGCCTCTCCTTGAGCTGCAGCTCATTGGCGAACTCAAGCAATAAGATACCGTGCTTGGAAATCAGCCCCACCAGTGTCAACAGCCCGACCTGAGTGTAGATGTTCATCGTCGACAGGCCAAAGAATAGCGGGATCAAGGCCCCGACGATCGCCATCGGAACGCCGATCATGACGATGAGGGGATCGCGCAGGCTTTCGAACTGCGCCGCAAGCACCAGAAAAATGATGATAATTGCAAACGCAAAGGTGATGGCGAGTTGATTACCCTCGCGCACATATTGGCGAGCGTCGGCAAGGAAGTCGTGGCTAAAGCCTGCGGGCAGCTTCTTTGCCTCCCGGTCCAAGTACTCCACAGCTTGACCGATCGTGACGCCAGGCATCGGTACGGCCTGGAAGGTCGCGGAGTTGAGCTGGTTGTAGTGGGTGAGCGTATTCGGATCGGTCGCAGTCTCGATGGAGACCACGGTCGACAGCGGCAGCATCGAGCCTCTCGCAGTCTTCACATAATAGCTTCCGAGTGAATCCGGCGTCAGGCGTTTTTCGCGCGCCACCTGCGGGATCACCTGGTAGGAGCGCCCCTGCAGGTTGAAGCGGTTCACGTAGTTGCCGCCGAGCAGGGTCACAAGCGCGCCACCGACGTTGTCCATGGTGATGCCAAGATCGCTTGCCTTGGATCGATCAACCTTGATTTGCACCACCGGCTGATTGAACTCAAGGTCAGAGTCGCTGACCGCGAACAGACCGCTCTTACGAGCGGTATGCTTCAGCTTCGACATCTGCTCATAGACGGACTGGAAACCTAGCGTCGAACTGATCACCATTTGCACCGGTAGGCCGCCCGAACCGCCCGGAAGAGGCGGCAAGCCAAAGGCAAACGCGTTGATGCCTTCGATTTTGGACAGCTCGGCCTGAACGGACCATTTCAGCGCGATCGATGATTTCTTGCGCTCGTCCCAAGGTTTGAGCAACATGCCGGCCATGCCGCCCTGCGGATCGCTGCTGCCGTTGAGCACGAAGCGCAAATCGGTCTCGGGAAACTTCTGGAACGCTTTGTCGAGCTTGGCGCCGTAGTAATCGAGGTAATCGATATTGGCGTATTTCGGCGCTTTGGTCAGCGCGAATATGATGCCCTGATCCTCCTCGGGTGCGAGTTCCTTGGACGTATGCATATAGAGAAAGCCGACAAGGCCCAGCATGGTCAGCGCAAACAGCCCGGTAATCGGACCATAGTCGAGTGAGCGGTCGAGGTTGCGACCGTACCAGCGGGTCGTGGCGCCGAACGCGCGGTTCACAACTCTTGCAAATCGCCCCTCTTCAGAGCTCTTCAGAAAGACCGAACACATCATCGGAGACAGCGTCAACGCAATCACGCCCGATACGATGACGGAGCCCGCCAGCGTAAACGCAAATTCGCGGAACAGCGCGCCAGTGAGGCCGCCGAGAAAGCCGATTGGCGCGTACACGGCGGCCAGCGTGATCGTCATGGAGACGACGGGACCAACGATCTCGCGCGCCCCCTGGGTCGCGGCCAGCGCGGGTGGCGCGCCTTGTTCCAGATGGCGAAGAATATTCTCCACCACGACGATTGCATCGTCGACCACGAGGCCAATCGCAAGCACCATCGCGAGGAGGGTCAGAAGATTGAATGAAAACCCCAGCGCCAGCATCATGCTGCAGACGCCAATGAGCGACAGCGGAATGGTGACGACGGGAATGATGACCGACCGAAACGAGGCCAGGAACAGGAAGATCACGACCACCACGATCAAGACGGCCTCGACCAGTGTTTTTTCCACCTCATCTATCGATGATTGAATGAACTTCGTGGAATCGTAGGTCACTTTCATCTTCAGCGATGGCGGCAAGTTGCGCTTCATGTCTGGAAATAGCGCCCGAACCCCTCGCACTATGTTCAGTGGATTGCCTTGAGGGCTCGCCTGCACGCCGATGAAGACCGCGTGCTCGCCGTTCATGGAGACGCTGGCGTCTGCGGTCTGCGCGGCAAGCTCGACCGTCGCAATGTCCTCCATGCGTACAAAGCCGCCGTCATTGGCCTTGACGATCATGCGCTTGAAGTCATCGACACCCCGCAGATCAGTGTTGGCCGTGATGTCGGAGATAGTGAGATAGCCCTTGACCTGACCGGCCGCGGCCTGGAAGTTGTTGGCGGCAATTGCAGCCGAAACGTCCGCCGGCGACACGCCATGCCCCGTCATTTTCGCAGGATCGAGCCATAGCCGCATCGCAAAACTCTGGCCGCCCAGGATGTCCGCCGCTGCGACCCCCTCTACAGTCGACATAACCGGCTGCACCACGCGTGAAAGATAGTCGGAGATCGCGCTGGCCGTCAGTTCCTCGCTGGAGAAAGCGATATACATGACAGCCGTGGTCTGACCGGCTGACTTGGTGACGACCGGATCGTTTGATTCCTTCGGAATTAGATATTTGACCGAGTTGACCTTGGAGAGCACTTCGGTAAGCGCCTCGTTGGGATCAAAATTGAGCTTGATGTAGACTTGGATCGTCGAGCTACCGAGCACCGATGAGGACGTGACGTAGTCGACGCCCTCGGCGGATGCCACTGCCTGCTCCAGGGGGGCCGTGATGAACCCCTGGATCATGTCGGCGGAGGCACCAGGGTAGGAGGTCGTGATATTGACGACCGTGTTTGACAGCTTCGGATACTGCCGGATCGGCAAAACGGCGGCCGCGCGAAGACCGATCAGCAGGATCAGCAGACTGATGACGACGGATAACACCGGACGTTTGATGAAAAGCTCGGCCAATGCCATCGAGGCTCTCGCATTCGGGAGGGTGACGCAAATTCGCTGGCACTGGCAAGTCGCGCTCCAGTTGCGGTCATCAGCGCGGCTGACAGTGGCTCGGGCCGATAGCGAGAGGAAAGCGGAATTGGCTGCTCTAACGTCTAGTTCCTAGGCAAGGGTCCGGTGCTCCACTTCTCCATCGCCATTCCTTGGATAAATCTTGGCCTGCGGTTTGATCGCTGATCGCGATCTCTAGTATGGACACACCTCTTCAGGATAAAGACCCATGTCATTTTGTGCGCAATCGGCCCGAGGTCCGACTCAAAATACGGAAGCGGGGCTCGCGCATTTCCATCCCGCTTCATCCTCACGCCTCAATGGTACGCAACGCCTTCCAGCAAGCGGATCAGTCGACACTAACGGTTTCCCGCGCCACACCGGTCGAACGATCCAGCGGCGACGTCGAAAGTACAAACAACTCGACGAGTGACTCAACTCTACAAAGGCAAGCGCGCGATATAGAATGGGTTGCCAAACCTACACCAAGGTTTGTCGACGCCTTAAGCCGGCATGAGCCGCGCGAGACTTGCGACGTTACCCCGGCGCCAAGATGGACCGGCGCACAAATGCATTCCAGAGTCCCGTGACGTCGAGCGGCTCCGGGGTGATGCGAACCTCGTCAATCTCCGGCGAATATGGGGAAACCGCCGCTTGCAGGCGATACCGCTCGGGCACGATGCGACCGGATGGAAGACGGCCGAGCCGAGCGACGCGCTCGGCGTCGGTCCTGCTTCGAGGCCAACCTCGATCGGTTTCCAGAAATTCGCGCCGAGTGCTGCCAGCTTCCGTACAGCATTGTGTTGAGCTCGATCCCGATATAAGAACGCCACGTTGCAGCGTCACGATTGCGGCCAACCATGATCCGTCACATCGTCTTTCACAGCCAAGGAACAGGCCAGTATCGCCCAGATCGTCGAAGGTCTGTCAGTTCTCACCGCAATCCCGTATGCACGCCGGCTCGAGATTGCGCGCAACCGCAAGAGCGATCAGTTCGGCAATGAGGTCGACGTCGTGGTGTACGGTGAGTTCGACAGCGAGATGGATCTCGCTGCGTACAAAACGCACGATTTGTATCAAGAAGCGCGATCCGGTGCGTCCGGCCGCTTCGGGAACTGCGGTTTGCCGCTGACTACGAACTGTCAGCAGATGTCTATTTCGCTGGAAAGCAAGTTGCGCGACGGCTCGGCGTCTCCGCAAACCCGCGATGGCGCCGCGTCCAGTTTCGGCAGCGGGCTGCCTTGGCGGCGGCAGCGGCGTCATTCCGACAGCGTGTCGGGCCTTGTACGCAAGTGCTCGATATGATCGAGAGGTTCAGGTTGGAGCACTACTCCTGACGTGCTGCGAGCGGTTTTGCCGGGCGAAGCTGCCGGCCCCGGCGTGTGCCACCGTCTGTCAAACCATTCGCACGGACACGATATCGGTTGGTTCCAGCGCCACTGCATTCATCCGGTGCCGGAATGCAACCGGGGCCGGGTGTGTATAGTCTACCGAGCTGCATGCTACTCTGCGCTACATGGCGATGAGCTCGGATCACCATGTCTCCGCTCATTTGCAAATGTTTAATCGTCTGGTCGAGGGCAACGGCGGTTCGCTACGGGCAGAATGGGTGTGCCATAGCGATCGCCGTGCCCGTGCGCCATGCTCGGCCGACAAGTACAACCGAGAGGATCAGGTGGGCTGATCGGTGATGTGCATGATTGAGAAATAGTTGTCCGGGTGGTGCAGAACGTCGCCAGCATTCACATTTGAGAGCGTAATTGAATTGCCCTCTCCGAGGTGGACGACCGTGCTAATGGGGCCAGCCGCCACGATGTGACTGGTAAGATCGGCAAGCGTATGAATACCAGTGTGATTAATCCCGTCCTCGATGTGCAGTTTATCCCCCACCGTGAAGTCCATCACCAAATCGTCGACGTTCCCGCTCGTGAACATGAAGTTGTCGCCGCCGTAACCGCCGACCAGAGTATCGTTGCCCTGATTGCCGTACAAAAAATCGTCGCCGGCACCACCGTAAATCGTGTCGGCTCCCTGATTGCCTTCCAGTTCATCGTCGCCCGTACCTCCGACAATCAAGTCGTTCCCGCCCCGCCCCTGGATGAAGTCCTATCGGGTGTCCCAACCACGTGATCGTTGAAGTTCGTGCCGCGCATTACAGCCATTTCTTCTCCTGTGTTTTGTCTGCCAGACGAGCGGTCACGGAAGTGTGGTGCTCTGGCTGAGGAACATACACACCGGATCTGACGAAAACCTGACTTGCACACCCAACCAAAACGGTGCGATGGGTTATCCAATTGCAGACCGTTGTGCAAATCGTTTCACAAGCCGGCGGCTCCGCCGAATGGACAAAGTCGACACGGGTGAAGTCGTCGGGCCGATCCAAGCCATTGTACGAGGAGCAACGGTCGCATCACGCCAAGCGGCGAACTCGTGATCACGCAATCCGGCACTCATTGGCAGACAAGCGATGCCAGCGAAGCGCAACCTTGACCAAGTTCATGCCCTCCTGCTGTTCAAGCAGCAGCTCGCACGGCTTCTCATGCGTTTGTGGTTTACGTTCAGATCGCTCAGCGGGATGCAAGCATCGTCGGCTCCAACATCTGCCAATCGAGTTTCCATGATCGTCTCCGCAGATCTTGCTCGCCCGAGAGCTTACGGATCCATAGTAGCGATTTAAGGTTTCGAGCTGTCGTGGCGTCTTGTTGGGAGTCGTCGTTCGACACAGTATCGCAAAGTTTACGCCCCCCCTACCATTTCCGGCAGTCAGGGTCGCGTTGACTCTCTAAATCGATCTGTTCCAGTGGATCGATGGGAAACTACCACCGGTAGACAGGCGTCGCGTCATGGCAGCTGCATTACTGCTCGGGCTATCGAACAGGACGAAATGTGATCATTCTTTGAACATGGCTAACCCCGCCATCTTCGGCTGCTCGGGACAGCCCCTCAACTTATTACTTCGTTGGCCGCAGGATGGTGGACGAGAACTGCAAAAGCGATCGTCATCGACAAAATCATCTACCGTTCCGCCGAGAGAAGCCAATTTGTTCTTCAACACAGCGACTAGCCTGCGAGCATCCATCATCCTGAGGAGCAATTTGCCATTGAGACAGGCAGGACGTCTTCGCGAACGATCGGCATCGAGTTCGCGAGGCGCGATCGCTTGCCGCACCGCATACATCCCCCCAGATCGGCCGCGTCGGTTGCCGCCTGCGCGAACGAGAAAAGAGGATCCGGCACCCGACCTGATCGCAGAAAATAGGATGTCCTGCTGGGGCGGGTCGAATGCAGGTTCCGCATCGCCCCTTTGCGAAGCATTTCGCATCCGCTGCGGTTTGGTGGCGTCGCCCCCGCTGCAGAACGCCGCGCTGCTTGCAATTCCTTGCGCCGGGACCTGAAAGGATCAGACGAATGACAGCACACCTCATGGCGTTAAAGGACCTAAATCCCAGCGGCCGGGAACTGGAGATTACGACGACGACAGGGTGCATCGTCCGATGTTCCTATTGTCCCCAGGATAAGTTCGCTGAACGCCAACGACCCGTGTCCCAAGCGAAGCACCTTGGTCTTCAGGATTTCAAGCGATGTCTGGCACGCGTACCAGCCGGTATCGATATCGGCTTTGCGGGTTACTCGGAGCCTTGGCTCCATCCGGAGTGCACGACGATGGTTGAGTATGCTTACGCGCGCGGCCATGGCATTCGAATTTTCACGACCGTTGTCGGAATGAATGGGAGTGACGTTCGGCGATTGCAAATGCTGCGGTTCCAGGCTTTTGTCGTACACGTCCTGGATGACGGAACTTACATGAATAGCCGTCTTGTCGGGAAGACGCATCTCAACGTCATGCGCCGACTGGTCGACGCGAACATTCCTTCAATTCGATTCGTCGTCTTTGGCAAAATCCATCCCGATCTCGCCGACATCGTTCCCGCCAAAGCACTGGAGCGCTTGCGGCCCTTGAGTAGCAGGCGAGGACGAATTGATCCGAATATCATTAAACCACGACAGCCGGTTACCGGAAGTTTGACATGCATCAGCAAACGGCAATATCGGAATGTCCTTCTCCCGAACGGCGACGTTACCCTGTGCTGCATGGATTTTGAGCGGCGTCATGTCCTGGGCAATCTTCTGCGCGACCAATACGAAGATCTGTTCGAAGGCCGAATGTTTAGCGAAATTGTCAATCGCATGAACGGAATCGATGGCTTTCTGCTTTGCAGGACGTGTGAGTTTGCCAGTCCGCAGACGTCGGGATGCTGCACGGATGCCGACCAACTATCGTGACGACAGGACCGCGCGAGTGCAGATGCTGAGACTTTTCTGAAGAACGATAAGCGACCAAAGCCTATTCGCTCGCTGCTTGCCAGGAATGGCCAAACCGACAGGAAACTCGCCGGACCGGATATACCCTGACAGCAGGCGGATCAGAGCCGCGCTTCAGTGAGGTGAACCAGCTGAGATCCTGCTCTGTAGAGGGCCTCACGGGCGGCACGAAACCGCCGGTGTTCAACCGGCGCGGCAGGAAGCGGTAGATCTATTTCCGCAAGGTGCCCGAGGACATAGGACGCCAGCACACGGCCGAAGACGGTCCCGGTTGCAATACCGCGCCCGTTGTAACCACCGAAGGTGACCACGTTGCGGTCGAGCTTGTGAAAGCGCGGCAGGTGGTCGGAAGTCATCCCGATCATCCCGAACCAGCCGGTTTCGAACTCGAGTTCACCGAACTGCGGAAACAGCCTGCGTAGCGACCTCACCGCCCAGGCTCGGTGAACCAGGGCGCCGATACCCTCCAGAGCGCCCACGCTGCCGAACACCAGACGGCCCGACCGATCGAAGCGAAACGAGGAAAGGACCTCGCTGGTGTCCCATGCTCCTTGCCGTTCGGGCAAGATTGACGTCCTTGGACGGTCTGATAGGGGCCGCGTGGCCAAATTGAAGTAAGGCAAGCGGATCTGCTCCCGCTGAACCTGCGGCCAAGTGGTTTTGCCGTAGGCGTTGGTGGCGACGATCACCCACTCAGCACATACGGATCCCGTTCCCGTGCCAACCCTCCAGCGCAAACCCATATCGCGGACTGTGGGGACCTCAGTCTGCGTGAATATCCTCGCGCCCGCTGCAAGGGCAACGCGTGCCAGGCCGCGCGCATAAGCCAGTGGCTGTATTGTACCGGCGCGCTTGTCCAGGAGGGCGCCGGTATAGTTGCCACCGCCAATCTTTCTGCGCGTTTCCTCCGGATCAAGCACCACGACCGGAGCGCCACGCTTCTGCCACTGTTCGGCACGTATCTGGATTTGCTGGAAGCCCCTGCGGCCGACCGCGCAATGCAGGGTCCCCGCGCGCTCAACTTCGCAGTCGATCCCATGTCTCTCGATCAGTTCAAAAACCTCTTGCGGTCCCCTACCCAGTAATTCGATGAGCCGCTCTCCAAACGGAGGCCCGAGAGTAGCTGAGAGCGTGTCGGGCATGACCCACATGCCCGCGTTGACGAGCCCAACGTTGCGCCCGGAACCACCGAATCCAATTTCGGATGCCTCCAACAGGATTGCGCGCGCGCCTGCCTTCGCGAGGTGAATAGTCGCAGAGAGTCCGGTATATCCACCGCCGATCACAACGACATCCGCTTGCGCGTCGCCCACAAGAGGACCCGTATACGGCGGAACTGGCGCCGTCAGCTCCCACAAGCCGTGCGATTTGGGGTTGCCGTGCATCCGACGAACTCGTTCGGGCCGCTGATCATGAACGACATTGACCTACACATCGTGACAGCCGCCACAGAAATCAACTCCAGTAATTGTGGAGCCGATTTTTCTCTCAAAGGCGTACCTGTGACGCAAGAGTATTGGACAACTGCCCGGTTCTGGTGAGGTCGTGTTCTCCAAAATCGAAGATCCTGTGATTTCCCTCAAATTTAAAGGGTCTGCATTACCGCATTGACCTCGTGAGGGTCGCCTTCGGTGTCAAAACGCCGATCCGAACAGGACCAGTACTGAATTGGCACTTCAAACAGTTGACCGGCAGTAGCAGCGGAAGAGGCTTCACCGAACCGTGAGCTCCCAGATGCGGATGTGCCCCCCTTCAATCGATGGTCGGAAACTATGCATGCTTTTACCGCGCAGCTTACTGTCATCGATCAAGTTCAGGAAGAGCTGAGGCCATGGCCCTGTGATCTTCGTCAAAGCAAGAACGCTCCAGGTCGTCCTTTGTCTTTTCGTTCCAATACGGGGCGGCAAAGAGAATAAGCTCAACTTTTTCATTAGGCTGCAGCGCAGAATAAATGTCACTGAGGCGCGCTTCTGCGTGCTCGGAATAACCTAACCGCTCGTTGTTTAACTTTGTGGTGAGAACGGCTGCGGATTAATATCGAGAGCCACCAGGCGTTCTGCCCCAGCGCGGAGTGCCGCCAGCCCCAGCACACCTGATCCGTATCCCAGATCTAACACTGTTGCTCCAGATTGGATGTGCCACTTCGATATCAAGGCATCGGGAGCATGACTTAGACGTGGCGACAGAACGCCAGGGAGAACGTGCAAAAGCATACCGCACACTTCCACATCGTGCGGGTGTTCGCACGACCGGAGATCAGCGATCATTGCGTCTACGTCGGTCGTTTGGCGCCGCGCCGATATGCCTGAGGAGGCAATCATTTCAACTCTCCAGTTCGGTAGCGCGTTCGGCACCCGTTTTGCGTCATCGTCGTCCCGTCCGATCGATGGAATGCCCGATTGGGCGAGTACGACAGCTGTCGCAGGCTCCGTGCTCTGTACAGGGCACGGCGGTTTAAAGGAGTTGCGAACATGGTTCGTCCTGTGTGTCTGAATGCGCTCTTCGCTGACCATCGTTTCCTCCCAA
Organism: Bradyrhizobium sp. ma5; assembly: GCF_042258955.1. Taxonomy (NCBI): domain Bacteria; kingdom Pseudomonadati; phylum Pseudomonadota; class Alphaproteobacteria; order Hyphomicrobiales; family Nitrobacteraceae; genus Bradyrhizobium; species Bradyrhizobium sp. ma5. Next base: position 1,791,460 of record NZ_CP170156.1, on the reverse strand, counting down.
TAGCAACGGCCGTGCCATCGGCACTCAAAACGCGCTCGGCTTCTGATTTTCCTTGAAGAACGGCCGCCGGCGGGCCTGGGGTGTTCTGCCGCCCAGCGTGTCGGCACCAGTGTCGGAAACCGAACACGTATACCCGAGTTGGTGTACGAATGGCTTCGTGTCGCGGCCATTCGCACGGCAGTTGACCAGAAAGCAGAAGTTGCGGCCTACATTGAAAACTCACGTTTCAGCGAAAGCTCGTCAGGAACGGACAACACTTCGCCCAATTCACGGTTTTGATGCCGCCCAAATGGCTATCTGGCTGATCAAGGAGCGAGACGTCGCCCTGCGCCGGGTTTGCACTGCGACCGATCGAAAACTCGCCCAACAGCATACAGGTCATGCGATCATAGCTCCATACTCACCGCCATCGAGATCGGGAGGTCAAGACGATCACGATCATCAGTGCAGCGGCATGCGCAAAATGGAGCTCACTTCCTCAACTGATAGCTTCTTTTGTCATCTGACGTTTTCCTTGGTGGACAGGCCGATGGTGCAGCGTCTTTCGAGAAGGGTTACGCACTGGCCATCGTTCATTCTACCTCTCACTAGGCCACGTCGGGCTTTGGAGGGCTAACGTTATTGGCTCGCCGTCGATCGTGCGGGCATCGGGTCATCAGCAACTCCCACTGGCACCTGAACCCGGAGAGTTGGTTGGCGCCGACTGGAGGCGCGCCCCCCAAGGAGGCTCGCCTGTGGCGATCGACATGCTCCCAAACCTGGTCGTGAGATCGTCGGTCGGAGTGGCTCAACGGCATAAGTGCAAATCACCTCACTGCCCGCGTGATCGTCACTTCGAGGTCACCTACCAGTTGTTGAAATTGAAGTTCATCCCCCCGGGGAAGAGGTAATCTCGACACCGTATTGGACTGCACCGACGTTTATGTCGCCAAAGTACCCCTTCGACTTGATCCACTCCAGGATGCTCTTGATGTCCACTGTTCCGCTGTTGGTTTTCGAAGTGCGCAGCAATGAGATGACGTTGTGACCATTGAAGCCTTCAAACACGTTCCAAGTCGCCCCGCCTAGATTGACGTTGCTGTAGACCGGGATCGCCGCACCAGAGGGGGCATAATGATAAGAAATGGGCTTAACGTTGCCGCTTCCGTCCGGGTTTCCGGTGTAGTTTGTCCAGAGCATTATCTCATGCTGGTTTGAACTGTCCGAGATATCGTAGGCGACGTCCCAGGCGCCGCCGCTGGGAGGAACGTCCTGATTGAAGCTCGAGGTCTGAGTGTTGATTGAACTGAGCCGTTTTCCGATATTGAAAGCCTCGTGCGGATAGCTCTTGATGCCAGCAGTATTAGGCTGGTTCGACCACACGCCCCACTGGTTGACTGCCCTCACCGAAATCGTCTGAGGTCCAGCACCCGGCCCCATACGACGTTGTTCCAAGAGTAGCCATCGCGTGAAAAAGTCCCGTATGGAGCGCTCGAACTCCAAATCGGTGCCCTTGCCGATACAGGGCGCCAGATGATGGTGACCCGGCTCCATTCAAGGCCTGCCTGAACAGATCATGATCCTCCTGTGTCCGGACGTATCCCGTTGGGGACGCCCCATGCGAGCCGGCACCGTTTATCCGACTGGACTCCATAAAGCTCTCTTTCTGGTTATGAGAACAACGTCTCTTGCAGATTCGCCGAGCGAGCGCCCGAGGTTCGTGAGTTAGATGGCATCGGCATCTAGAGATCAGGTCCGAATGCTAGGAAGGTTGCCTTTCGAGGAGCTGACGAACTCGAGGAAAACGGTGGACCCGCGCCCGGAAGAGCTGTGATGGGGAAATGCGATCCGGCAGGCGCCCCTCGCTCCACGCTCGATCGCCTCTCACAACTTGCGCCTTTACCAGATGAACTTCGCGCCATCAGGCAGTTCGCAAATGAATTCGCCCTGGTTCACGAGTTCGGTCGTCCCGACGACAAGCTTGGACGCCCGCACCGTGAGCTTGCCTTCGCGGCTGAGGCTATGGCGAATGTATTCGGTCACGGCGTGACCGGAGCTGTCCACCGTTTGGTGCGCATTAGCAAAGCTGATACCGTTCTGGGCGGTCACCCTGAAGGCATTGATGACCAGACCGGCCTGCGTCGCCGGCCCGGGCTTGCCACCGTCGGCGGTGGTGCAGTGATTCATGTCCAGTATAAGCTTCACATTCTTGCCGGTCTGCAGGGCATTGAGCACTTCGGCGTATTTCGGCGAGGGCTCATCGGCCTTGGCCATCGGGCTCATGCTTGGCGCCGAAAGCAAGGACAATAGGATCGACAGGCCTTTGCCAGTAAACTTCATATGTTGATCTCCCTCGAATAAGAACCACAGATCGCACAAGCGCAACCTTGCAAACCGTCGTGCTCGCTTTGTTTGGCGGATTCCAGACATCAAGCGCGGTCGCGCTTGCGACAAAGACAGCCTGTCGCGACCAGGCGCAAGTGGTCGTGACGTCTATTCCAACGTCACAACCTCGTAGGTCAGGTTTGCTAAAATAGCCTCCCCTCGTGGGAAGACGCTGAACGATTTGATCGGGAGGTGGCCACCTGGAAACCACGGACCGCAACGGTCGAGCCAATCCAACGGAGCCCGATATTATGCGGCTCTCACATATGCGTAAGCGCGGGATTTCCGGAGAACACTTCGACCAGCCTGCATCTTGCGAGCTTGTTCACGTTGATATCTGGGATCGCCCCTCTGCCACCGAAACAATAGGTCCGGAATGGGGTTGGCGCCGAACCTGATGCGGCGGCGTAAACAAGTCTTGCTCAGTCAAAGCACCTGATCTCGGCCTGGCAAGAAGGCCAGATGGCGCAAAGCAGCGTCACCGACTTTTGAACTACCGCTTTGCGCGGCATTCGTCCGGCTGACCATCTACCGCACTGAACCGAATCCATCCGTCACCCCTGAAGCGGGTACGGGCTTCTTTCCTGGTCCGTCAACCCCTCGAAAGCTGTACCTGCAAGAATGTGCACGAACCACCCGCACGAGCGCAGGCCACACGAACCAAGCTCGAGCAGCCTGCGCATCAAGCTACCAGCAAACGGCTGAAGCGATGCCGCATCCTAAGAGCGGGTCCGACGTCTGGGGCCCGCACGAACCGCTCCTCCAAGTCCTTCTTTGGCGTTGCTCGTTCGGGCGCATCGGGCATCCCGGCATAGACCCGATCGCCGCGGCCACATTCGAAACCCGGCTCGGTGACGTGATGCGTTGAAAGCCTAGCTTCTGCTCATGGCTGTCTCGGCATTGTACTGGACGCGCGTTCGACGAGAAAAGCCCGTCAGACCCGATCGCACCGCCAAGCGGCAGTAAAAGCCGCATCCGTCATTGCAAGCGGTACACCGCGCTACGGTCTATCCGTGGCCTGAATGCGCTCCACCAAAACAATCGATTTTGTCGATCTTGCCTGAAGGCTCCATAGTCGGGGCCGAGCTTGGGGGCAGCGTCCACGCTTGTTGATTGTCACGTGAGAGGCGATCGGCAATCGCACTCCCGACGTCCAGGCTTGCCCTTAGAGCGTAGCAAGAACGACTGACTCTTCACACCATCGGCTGCGGCTCAAGCTGCACCTCCCAGGATTTGGACAGACGAAATGCTGACGAGTTGAAAGCGAGACCGAACGCGATCGGCAGGTCGATGGCCGTGTCCAGTCTGTGTCGTCGTCCCTTCAAGATTGCCCGCACGTTTGAGGGCACTCCTGTGACCAAGCGTTAAAGGCACTTGAATCCCACCTAACGTCAGATTGTAGGATTTCCGACAACATCGCGACATAGATCCCCGCTCGCGCGAACACTTCCTGACAGGTAACGAGAATTGCGAACGTCTCTAAATCTTAACACCGCCCCGCCTCGTCCCGTCACGTGGGTCGATCACTCCTCTCGAAGGCGTGTTCTCAACACTGCCTATGTTCAGGACGGAGGAACCATCGCCGCCCCTGTCGAAACCGGAGCAGGATGTAGCCGTCGAGTTGAAAGCGGGCTCTGTTTACCTCGCCCTGTCCGTGCGCAGCTCAACTCAAAGTTCGAGCTTCGATCATTCGGCCGTCGTTCATCTCAAGTGATAAGGTGCAACTGGCGCAACGACCTCAACCAGCGGCGTCATGGCCGCGGCGTGCGGTCCTATCTGGCCTTCGTTCGCTGCTTTCGATGGGGTGCAGCGTCCGGGTCGTCGGACGCGGACGAACGCCGGCATCGTTGGCGTCCTGCATGTCCATCACCGGCTGGCGAAAGGTTTTCTCCCTAGCCGCGAGGCGCATCGATCATTTCGTCGCAGCGTCGCGGCCTCTGGAGGCATCGGCCAGATGCGGGCGTGAACTGTCTTCACGCGGAAACACTTGCTTTGTCATGACCTGGCGACGCCACAGGCTCCATAGCATGGCAATGCTGACCGCAGGACTGAAGTAAGGTGGAGGGGTCCCAAATGTCGATTTCGCTAGACTATTCAGCCACAAATCCAGCCGCTCTCCCCTGCGCTTGGGCTTCGATTGCGCGGCCTTGCGCTATTGATACCGAACGCGGCGGCTCAGTGCGTGAGGACATGGCTGCGATCGGCGCCCAGATGCGTCAGCCTGCTGCTACTGCTTTCGGCCTCGTCAATGATCTCGAGGTTCTTCCTGGCACAGAGGGTGTGTTGAGCATCGCCGACAACAATATGCAGTCCCCGGCAGGCCGTAGCATCTTTCCATCCGGTGACAAGGGAATCATCGGGAGTGATCACGCGCGACCATGCTCTGCTTCGTCGCTCTCGGGCTTTGATGTTCACGTCAGAGCGGGCGTCTCTGAGTTTCGTCGAACCTTCTGGTCAACCGTGACGCGCGCAGGTCTTGGCGCGGATGGATGGGAGGCGATGAATTGCGAATTCTCCTGATTGATCATCATGCGGGCTTTGCCCGCGCGGTGAAGGAAGCGCTCCTAAATTGCGGTTTCGCCGTTGACGTGACACGCACCCTGGATGAGGCGGCGGCCGCGCTGGATTGCGCCAGCTACCACATTCTCTTGCTCGACTCGGTTTTGCCGGATGGAGACGGCTTGGATTGGCTGAAGCAAATGCGGCGCGAGGGGCGTTCAATGCCTGCCATGATGATGAGCAGTTTCAACGATCTCAGTCGGCGGATTGCGATTTTTAATGCGGGCGCGGATGATTTCCTGGCCAAGCCCGTCTCTATCGACGAACTCATTGCTCGCATGCGAGCCATTTTGCGACGGTCAACGCAAATGACGGCGCCGGTCGTGACGTTCGGCAATCTGCATTTCGACCCGATCGGGAGGCAAGTCTCGGTCGGCGGTCGAATACTGAGAATTGCGCGCCGGGAAGTGTGCATCCTTGAACATTTACTCAGCCGCGCTGGCCGCACGGTTCCGCGCGCGTCACTGGAGGATAGCCTGTATGCGTTCGACGACGAAGTCTCGACCAATGCGCTGGAAGTGGGGATCTATCGTTTGCGCACGCATTTGAACCAGGCGGGTGCGACGCTAAGGATCAAGACCGCGCGCGGTGTCGGTTACACCCTTGAACTCATTGGCGCAGCATCGGCTGCCTAGCCGATCAAACTTGAAAGCAACAATCCCTTGAAGGTCGTAAACAATTCTGCCAGCGCTGATGAGCCGTCGATGATCGCCAGGGCGCCACGCTCTGCAGCTCTGCCTCGTCTCTGCCACACCCTCTGCGCGCTCGCTCTGCTATTTCCACTTGCTGCCGCGGCCCAGACCAAGCGGGATGGCAAAGGAGAGTCGCCGCGCGCGGCGCCTGGCAGCACCACCGCCGCGCTGAACCTTACTTCCTCGCAGGGCAAGACAGTTCATCTGACCGCGCCAGCGGCAAGCATCTTTGTTGCGGATCCGACGATCGCGGATTACCAGGCACCGTCGAACACGACGATCTTCGTGTTTGGCAAAAAATCCGGACGGACCAGCCTGTTCGCCCTGAACGAGAACGGAGAGGCTCTCGCCGAGCTGCGTGTTGTCGTCACGCAGCCGATAGAGGATCTGCGTGCCACGCTGAAAGCCGAGGTCGGCGACTATCCGATCCAGGTCAGCTACACTCCGCGCGGGGCGATCCTTAGCGGGACGGCGCCCAATGCCGATGTCGTCGAGACCGCCAAGAAAGTCACGGAGCAGTTTCTCGGCGCGGGTGCGCTGGTCGTCAACAAGATCCAGGTTGCCGGCTCATTGCAGGTGAATCTCAGCGTGCGGGTGGCAGAAGTCTCGCGCAGCGCCGCCAAGGAGCTCAATATCAACTTCTCCGCCTCGGGCCCAAACGGCGCCTCCATTGTCACCGGCAAAGGTGCTGGTTCCGGCGCGGCAGGCGGCGGTGGCACGATCGGTATCGGGTTTAGCGCCGGGAATATCAACCTGAGCGCTGTTCTCGACGCTCTCGCCAGCGAACACCTCGCCTCGATCCTGGCTGAGCCGAATTTGACGGCGATGTCCGGCGAGTCCGCGAGCTTCCTGGCCGGCGGCGAATTTCCCATTCCTGTTATGCAGGACAATCGGCAGGTTTCGGTGCAATTCCGGCAGTTCGGAGTGAGCCTCGAGTTCGTCCCGACGGTTCTCAACAACAATCAGATCAACGTCCGCGTGAAGCCCGAAGTCAGCGAACTGTCGACAGAAGGCGAAGTCAAGATCAACGGCATGGCGGTCCCTGCCCTTTCGACGCGGCGGGCCAGCACCGTTGTCGAGCTCGCCAGTGGTCAGAGCTTTGCAATCGGCGGGCTCATCAGGCGCAACTTCAACACTGACATCAGCGAGTTTCCTTGGCTCGGCGACGTGCCGATCCTCGGTACGCTGTTTCGCTCCTCATCGTTTCAAAAGCGCGAAACCGAGCTGGTCATTATTGTCACGCCTTACATCGTACGGCCGGGATCGAACCCGACCCGAATGAGTGTGCCGAGCGACCGCATCGCTCCGCCCTCAGACGCGGGGCGCATTTTGACGAACACGCTGGCACGGCCGCCCCGAGACCGCGATGCGCCCCGTACGAGCGTACCAGGATTGACGGGCAGTGCCGGCTTTATCATCGAATGAGGATCGTCAAATGACCTTGCGACATTTATGCCACTTGATCGTTATTGCGGCAGCATTAGGGGGATGCGCAAATAGTGCCTCGATCCATTCCGGGCCGCCTGAACAACAGATCCAGGTGGACCGGAAGAACAGTGTCTTGTTCCTACACAGCCTTCGTGGCTCCGAAAGGCCTCGGCTGCGGAGCTTCATTGCGAGTGCGAGTGGCGGCCGACGGGATGCGCTTCATGTGGATGTCACCGGCTCACCCCGGCTCATTGCACAGGTGGCCCACGAGGCCCGCGCCATGGGCGTTGCCCCCTACAACATCCGCCTGTCCGCCTCCCCCCTCGATCCGCCCCTTCGTTTCGGGGTGAGGATCGAGGCGATCACCTATGAAGCCCATCCTCCTGTCTGTCCGTCGCTTTCCATCGTCGGGCCCGCAGTAAACGAGAATTCGTTCGAAACGACGCTTGGCTGCTCGACCAGAAGCAATCTGGCAGTCATGGTCAACGATCCGCTCGACTTGCTGGACAATCGATCTGTCATGACAAGTAACGGCGATCGTGCCGCCATTCCGATTGCCAGCTACGGAACCTTTGCCCCTCGCAACAAGAGCAACGGAGACGATGGAGCGAGCAACAGGGCAGCGCCGGAAGCCCCAGCGGGGGCAACGAGGGACGTACAGCCGCCTCGATAATGGGCGTTCGCAATCGCGGCGCCACGGGCCAACATGATCTAGACCAGCCCGGCGGCATGGAGCGCTTTCGCAACCGACTCGAAGTACTGCGAAGGAACCGGATTGCCGAGCCTTGCTTTGCCCAGGAGCTGGCGCGCCAGAACCTCGTCATCCACAATACTGATGTGGAGCGCGCGCGCCTCATGCAGGAGCCGTGAAGCAGCGTCGCCTTCGCCACGGCAGACCAAGACCGGCACGCCGGTTTCGCCGCGAACATATCGCAACCCAATCAAAGTTGCCGGTCCCCTCAGTATCAATGTGGCGCGATCAACGCCCAGCGGAGCCTCGTTCGCGGACTCCTGCCGCAGACGACGGTGTTCGCGCTTCACCTGCGGGCTGCCTTGCTGTTCCTTGTTCTCACGCTTGGCCTCGGTTTCCGTCATGCGCATGTCCTGCATAAACAGCCAGCGCTGGATCAGAAGGTCAGCCAATCCGCCGACCAGAAATGCCCCAGCGGCAATCCCGGTCAGCAGTTTGACCTCGGTGAAGACCACTCCGAGACAGCCCATGCCGCAGACCGGCAGGTACACCAGCGCTTTCCAGCTCGCGGTAACGGTGAGGTAAAAACACGCCCCGAGGAGCACCACCTTGACCAGCGTCTTGCCAAGCTCGATAAACGAACGTTTCGATGCGATCCGCTTCAAGCCTTTGATGGGATCCAGTTTCTCAAGCTTCGGTTTGAGCGGCTCCAGAGCAAACATGAAGCCGCCATTGGCCAGAACGTTGGCCAGAAGGGCGGCTGCCACGGCACAGGCAAGCAATGGCCCGACCGATGCAATCGAAAGTTCCAGCAAGCCGTTGAGCGCTTGCGAAACGGCGCTCTTGAAGGATTGCTCCTGCAGTTTGTCGATCAGTCGGATCGTTTCCTGCCATTTGTCTTCGATCGCCCCCGCTCTCCACCACAGACAGCCGAAACCGGCGCATGCACTGACCCCGCTCACCAAATCGGAGCTGCGCGCACTCTGTCCCTTCTTGCGTGCATCGCGCAACTTCTTGGGAGTCGGAGGAAGCTTTTTCTCCTCGCTCGTGCCGCTCATTTCAAGAGCTTCTTCAGATACTCGAGCACATTGTTCGACGTGAGGATTTCGGTTCCCGCGTATTCAAGGAGATAGACGGTGTAGCTGACCATGATGAGCCCGAAGGCGACATTCTTGATCGTCGGGGAGAGATCGTTCAGCTTGAGCTGCGATGCAAAGCGGCCGAGCATCATGATCGATACGTCGACCAGCAGCAGCAGGGCCAGCACGGGCCCGGCGACCAGCAGGGTCGTCTCCATGATATGATCGAGAAGGGTCAGACATTCCATTGCGCCTTGCGCCGTCACCGCAGGCAGGAACTGATACACGGGCCAGATCAGGTAGCTGCCATAAAGGCTTCTCAGCGTGGTCTGGAGGCCGCCGGCCAGAACGAAGATCGTGACAGCAGTAATGCCAAGAAAAAGTCCGGTTCCGGACGCTTGGCTGTGCGTTGCTGGATCCTCCGCCGCGACCTGGCTCGAAATTCCTCGCTGGGTGTCGATAATGTCGCCGACCGCCTGGACACTCCATAGGGGGATACTGAGCAGGATGCCGAGCAGAAGACCGACGAACACCTCCTTTAGACCGAGCATGGTGACGCTAACCAGACGCGTGTTCGGATCCAGCGCCTGGAGGCCGAGCTTGATCTGCGCCAGACACGGCAGGCCGATCACAATCGTCAGGCTGCCCCGGATCAGGCCGCTGATACGCGGCCGGGTAAAGACGGGAAGCACCAGCATGATGCCTAAGGCGCGGGCCGCACTCAGACCGGTTGCGGCGACGAGTTCGATCGCGCTCTTGACGAGAGCTTGCGCATCTGCGGGGGACAGGCCGGCCATCTAAGCTCTGCTAGTATCTCGCCGTGAGTGCGGGAAACTCGCTGAAGATGCGCTCGGCCTGTTCGATGAGCGGGGCACTAAGCACCGGAGAAAACACAGCGAGCACGGCGACGACGACCAGCAGCTTCACCGTCAGGGGCAAGGTTTGATCCTGCAGCTGGGTTGCCGCCTGGATGAGGCCGATGATCAATCCGGAGACCAGAGCTGCGACGAGCGGTGGCAGAACCCAGATCATGAAAAGGACGAGCGATTGGCTCAGGTGCGTGAGGATGCTGGCTTCGTTCATCGTCAACCTCCCGGTGTCGTGTAGCTCAATACTAGCCCGTGCATGAGACGTGACCAGCCGTCGATGGTGACGAACAGAAAGAGCTTGAAAGGGACGGATATTACCGTTGGGGACACCATCGACATGCCCATGGCCATCAAAATCGTCGTTACGATCAGGTCGATGGTGATAAAGGGAAGATAGAGAAGAAAGCCGATTTCGAAGCCACGCTTGAGTTCAGAGATCAGGAAAGACGGCACAAGAATCACGAAATCATCAGCCGTAGCGCTGCCGCGCATCTCCTCCGACCAGATGTGTTCTGTCGAGGACAGGAAAAACCGGCGCTGCTCTTCATTGGTGAACTTCTTCAGATGGGCGCGCAGCGGCTCCTGCCCCTCCTTGGCGGCGCTCAGCCAGTCATCGAAGGTTTGGTAGCGAAGTTGAGGATCGGTCAGGCGGTTGTAGGTCTGCTCAAAGACCGGAGCGCTGATGAAGACGGTCAGGATTAGTGCCGCGCCATACAGGACGATGTTCGGCGGTATCGATTGGGTGCCGAGTGCGTTGCGCACCAGGAACAGAACAACGGAGACCTTTATGAAGGCGGTGGTCGTGACGACGGCGAATGCCAGTAGGCCGAGGCCGATCGTCACCGCCAGGAGCGCGAGGATGCTGGGTTGAATCTCAGTCATTGACCGCCAACCTGCCGCGTAACCTGACGGCCAGTTCCTCGCCAATCCGCACGATGTCGCCGCAGCCGATACGTTTGCCGTTGGCAAGGATATCCACCGGACCGTCGAGCGGCCTGCCAAGTTCGAACACATGGCCTTCGTTGATGCTTCGCAAGATTCCCAGCGGCATCGGCCAGCGGCCGCATTCGAATACAAGCGTGATCTCGAGACTGTCGATGTCGGCCTCAGAGGGGAGCTGCTGCGCTTCGGATTGTGTCGCCATATGTCCACTTTTCAGAGGGTGGGATTGCAAACGGAATGGCCCGCGCAGGATCAGCCTGTCGCTGGCAATCTCTGCGGGGGCCCACAATCGGTCCGCGGTCAGGATTACCTGGCCGCGAGCAAAGGGAATTGCATCCGGCAGCAGCGCGTCACCTTGCTGGGCTCGACGAACAAGACCTATTGCGATGCGCAGCGATCCAATCTGGCCTGCAATGATGACAGGGAGTTCAGGACGAAGCTTGGGCGCCTGTCGCGGCAATCGGCCAAGCTGCTCGCCGAGGGCGCTGAACGCCGGCGGAACCGGACCGTCAAAAGACGAGAATAGAAGCAGGCGAGCCTTGCAGGTGAGCGGACCATAGGCGACGTCGAATTCAAGATATGGACCTGACCTCGCCGCTTCGTCGGTGCGGACAAGCCGCAAATGCCGTTGCGTCAACCTCTCCAGTGGAGCGAGCAACGGTTCAAGCGCAAGTTCGAGGATCAGCGAACGACTTGGCTCGGAAGGTAAGGTCAAACCGTTCTGCACGGTCGCAATCAGTGCTTCTGCCAGCGGACCGGGCAAGGACAAGACGACCGTTTCGCCGCCGGCGTCAAAGACACAGTCGAGCATCGATGTCGCAACCGGCTCCTCCTGCCAGACCAGCCGGTTCATACGCAGCGATAGCGCTCTATCGCCGAGACGGCTGTTGAGAGGGACGCGGAAAGCCGCGATCTGATTGAGCCATGAGACCACAGCATGAGAGAGGGTCAGCGCCGGCCTGAATGGCACGGATTCAGCCGGCAATCGTGTCGCAGGCGTCGCTTTTACATCACCGCACCCTCGCGCTGGCGTAGGAGAAAAGGCCATCAGGTCGACTGGCCTCCCACTTGCACGGCCAAGCCTCTCCGGTACCGAAGCAAGACCTCATCATCGGCTTCGATTTCGGCGGCGATTTCACAATGAGCGTTGGTGATGCGCTGAACGTCGCGCTCAATCTCTTGCCATTTGTGGCTCGCCGCCGAACGTTTGGCCCAGAGGGTCCGCGCCTCAAGAACCGCAGCCTCGGCATGGTCTTGAGCGGAACGTGCCTCATCGAGCGTTCGCTGCGCCGCTGCGATCGCCTCTGTGAGTCGCCCCATGATGAGATGGTACCGGCGCTCGAGTTCGGTGACCGATATCGCATCGGCAGATAACATTTCCCGATAAAGCTCGGCTTCGACGCTTGCGCGGCATCGTTCGGCATTTGCACAATGCTCGGAAGCTTGTTCGACGGCTTGAACCGCGATGCGGCGCTTGGTTTCCATGTTGGACAGCTCACGAAGGGCGCTCCGCTCCCTCATGTCCTTGACAAGCCGCAATTTCGACGCATGAACGGGATTCAGGCGATCAGACGCGACATCCATGCGACCGTCTCCTCAAAACTGCATGCCTCGTCCTGCCCCTGGCGCAAAAATGCCCGCAACTCCTCGATCGAGTCGATTGCCCGGTCCGTCAACAGATCAGAGCCTTGCTTATATTCGCCGACCTTGATCAAAAACTCGGCCTCAGCGTAGCGCGAGAGCAGATCACGGAAGAAGGATGCCGCCTTGCGATGCGGCACAGACACGATTGCATCCATGACGCGGCTTCGGCTCGACAGCACATCGATAGCCGGAAAATGCTCTCGCGAGGCGAGCGCGCGAGAGAGAATGATATGGCCGTCAAGAATGCCGCGTGATTCTTCTGCGATTGGATCGCCCGTGCCGTCGCCTTCGACAAGCACGGTATAGAATGCCGTGATTGAGCCATGCTCGCCCATGCCAGCACGCTCCAACAGGCCCGGCAACAGCGCAAAGACGGAAGGCGGAAAGCCGCGCCGGGTCGGAGGTTCTCCTGCGGCGAGGCCGATCTCACGCATGGCGCGGCTAAAGCGCGTCAATGAATCCATCATCAGAACGACGCGCAGTCCTTGATCACGAAAATATTCGGCGAGCGCCGTCGCCATATGGGCGCATTGCGCTCGCTCCATCGCCGAACGGTCAGAGGTTTCAACGACGACAACCGAACGGCGCAGCGCCTCGCCAAGATGACGTTCGATGAATTCACGCACCTCTCGGCCTCGTTCGCCGATCAGCGCGACGATAGTGACATCGGCGGCCGCACCTTTGACGATCTGCGCCATCAGCGTCGACTTGCCACAACCAGCGTCACCATAGATTCCGATTCGCTGGCCTTCCCCACATGTTAGAAGCCCATCCAGGACACGAACGCCGAGCGGAAAAGGCAGTTCGATGCCGCGTCGTTTCATGGGGTTGGGAGCCTTGCCGCGCAGCGGCCGAGCTTCACCAGCTTTTATTGGGCCCCTACCATCGAGTGGACGGCCGAAACTGTCGATCACGCGGCCGAGCAAATCGGGGCCGACTGGCACTTCCTGCATTCGCCCGGTCGTGACCACTTCCGCACGGTTGGACAAGCCGACCATGTCACCGATCGGCGTGAGCAACACCCCGTCCGGCAATAGACCGATCACTTCGGCCTCGAGCGACCATCCGCTGCGGGGATCTTGCAAGAGGCACAGTTCCCCGACACGGGCCTCCGGCAAGACGGCATGCAGCAGCGTGCCGATCGCCCGCGTGATCCGACCGCGGACGGCGCGCGTGTCAATTTGCTTTGCGGAAGATCTTAAGGATGAGAGTGCAGCGTGGACAGCTCCTTCCCCTGCCGCAGCATCATGGATTGGTCGTTGCGTGGTCACGGCTCACCTTCCTGCGAAGACAAACCAAGGCCGAGACGAAGCGCGCGAAGCTGCGCGGCAAGTCCAAGGTCGACATTGCCAAACTCGCTCCACAAAACGCACTGGTCCACCGTCAGCGCAGGATCCGGCTCAATCCTGACCTTGGGCCGACCGTCCCGTCCGTCGTAGGCCGCGAACTGACTGGCCAGCAGATCGGCTTTCAGGGGGGATACGTGAAGGCAAACCTCCGTGTTGCTATACTTTTTCTCGATGGCATGACGAACACCCCGTACGAGCATCTCGCCGGGATCAAAGGCGCCCAGTAAATCGCTCACGATCTCAATAATCAGTTGCGGCAATTCCTGCTCCAGAACCGCCTTTCGCTGTGCTAGTTCACCAGCAGCCTGCGCAATCAGCTGCGCCATTTCCTCCGCGCCCGTCTTTACGCCCTCGGCATGGCCACGCGTCCGTTCTCGCTCGTAAGCTTTGCGCCCCCAGCTACGAACGCGTTGCAGATGGCGCTCGGCAGCGGCCCGCGCGCATACGGCATCATGCCAGATCTTGAGCTCTGCTGCCGGAATCAGGGGCCCGAGCGGGCGAATCTGCGGGGCCACAGGCAATGCTGAGACATCGGCGGTCATCCCCTGGCAACCTCCGTCCCCAAATGGGCGATGACTAAGGAAAGCAGTGGGCCTGCGGCACTACGGTATTCGGCCGCCGGATCGTCTGCGGCGGTCCCAACGGGCAAGCGTAGAAGCACGCGGGTACGCTCAAGCGCTGGAACCCTATCGAGCCAAGCGCCGAGACACCCAAGTCCATCGTGTTCAATCTGTCGCGACAGTTCCTCCGGATCGGCAATCGGCGTCGTTGCGACCGCATCGGATAGATGTCGGATCCCGAAAGCATGCGCTTCAGCACCGATCATTTCGACCAAGATCGATAAATCGCGCCTTGAAACCAGCTTCAGGACCGAACGTGCATGCCAGATACTGCCCGCGAGCAGGGCCATCCGGCTCGGATCATGCCCGAGCAGAAGGTCATCATTCCAGCCAGCTCCGCTCACATCCACGTCGTTGCCAAGCAGCAGCTCGGCCAGCCTTGGCTGCAGTCTGGAGCTCTGCTGCAGCCGTAGCCTTGTCGGAGGCGACAGCAGGGGATCGAGGCGCGCAGCGAAGCGACTCGGATGGATCGAGGCAGCAAGCTCGCGCAGCCGATCGGAAGGCAGCGTGAACGAACGGCTGGGCTCGGTGGATGACACGTCGACATGCGTGTCCTGGCTATGTCGCATCGGAAATCGTCTTTTTGCCGGCAGCATGGACAGCCGGCGCGCTCGAACGTCCGCCAAACATGGCCAGTTTGCGCAATGATTGCCCGAACTGACGAATACGTGCACCCACCAAGACGTAAGATACGATGCCGAATGCGACGCCAGCGCCCCCCACCTCGAGCGCAAACAACGGCGTTGAAGCTGACTTGGCTGGTTGAGCTGAACTCGCTGCCCGCGCCTGCTCAAGCGGAGCACGCTCAACCGGCACAAAGACGACCGCCACCTTGTCGTAGGACAGTCCTTCGATGCTGTTGGCGACGAGCATCTTGATCTGCGGTAACAGCGCCGCGAGCTTCGCGTTGGCGCTGTGTCGAATGAAGATCGATGCCGAGGACGGGGTCGCATCTTGCCGCAACAGATCATTCTTCGGCAGAACAACGTGTACACGCGCCGAAAGGACGCCATCGATATCACTAATCGTGCGCGACAATTCTTCGCTTAGCGCATAAACGTAACGGGCGCGCTCCTCGATCGGTGAGGCTACCAGGCCCGACCCCTTGAACACCTCGCCAAGATTCTTGAAAGTCTGACGTGGCAGCCCCTCGACATTCAGCAGGTCAATGGAATACGCGAGCTGCTTTTCCTCAACCTGGATTGTGCTGGTTCCGTCCTTGGCAACAACACGGACGGCATCCACACCCTTGCCGAGCAGAAGCGCGAGCATCTCATTAGCCTCACGCTCCTGAATCTTGGTGTAGAGATCAGCCTTGCAGCCAATCAACGGAAGAAGAAGTGGTAGGGCGAGACAAATGCGAAGCCGTCGCCACGATTGACGGCCGCCACTGTTACTTCTCGGCATCACATCAATCATCAGCCTCACTCAGCCCGCCGATAGCAGTTTGTTCAACGACGAGCTGGCAGCGCCGGCGCTCTTGGAGACGAGGGAAACCTGAATGACGTCGCTGTAGACATCCCGCAAGTTCCCCATCATCGAATCGAACTCCACCCCGACCGATTTGGCCGCCGCATGCGCGCCGACGTTGCCCACCTGCAAGACCGGCTGCGCAGCCGGTCCAAATTGCGCGCCATTCGGAGCAGGCGGCGCGCTACCGGCAGCCGGAGAAACGGAGTGGTGCCGGCACATAGTGGAAAGGACTTGAAGGACGCGATCGCCCAGCGGGCTCGCCAGCGCGTTCGCGCGCTGAATCTCCGATAACGGAGAAACGACCGCCGCTCCACCTGCGCCTGGGGAGGCCACGGCCTGATTGGAAGCCGCTTGAGCTAGGGACTGCTCAAAATGAGCCTGCTCGACAGGAGCAGCCGGCGAACAGGCACTGGAAAGACAGTCGACTGAATTGGGAGAGATCGGCGTTGCGCCTACCATCATAGAAGGGTTCATTGTGCTCGTGTAATCAGGCCAAGCGTTGTTGACCGATGAACAGATCAAGATCTGTATACTGGCGAGCTGACGAAAACCTGACGAAAATTCCGCTGATTGCGCCATCTAAAGATCACGTTTGGCTTCCAAGTTGGAATGACGATCCAGGTTTTCTTCTCAGGCGGAAGACCTGCGGGAATACTCGTCCGATCCACGATGGTGCACATCTTGAAGAGAGTTCTCTGTGTCGGGGTTTTCATTTGTCTTGGAATAGTGAGGGCGCTTGGCGCATCCCTATCCCTGCCGTCGACCCCTTATAGCTATACGGTTCTGGATCAGGACCTTTCTGCCGCGCTGCAGGAGTTCGGCAACAATCTCAATATCAAGGTCAATGTCAGCACTGAGGTAAGGGGCCGGATTAGCGGGCGAATGCCCGACCTGCCACCACGGGAGTTCCTCGAGCGTTTGACCAACCTGTACAATCTTCAATGGTATTATGACGGGCTCGTGCTTTACATATCCGCGGCCCATGAGGCGCAAAGCCGGCTCATTGTGTTGACCCCGATCAGCTTCAATGCGTTCAAGACCGCGCTCGATGCGTTCAACATCTCCGATGAGCGCTATATCGTGAAACCGGCCCCGGGAGATGGCCTCGTCCTGATTTCGGGCCCACCGCGCTTCATCGCGCTGGTGGACCAAACGCTCACGGGCCTTGTGGCGGAGGCGCAGGCGCGGCGGAATCCCGCCGCAGGCGAAAAACCGCCGCGAGATTCGGTTTTGATGTTGTTTCGCGGCTCCTCGAGCATGGTCGTTCGCGACGGACGACCGGAAAGCCATTACTCTTCCGAAGTGCCGCATCAGGACGGCATCGTGCGCGAACCTGGTGCAGGCCAGAAGTGACTCAAAGATGCGAGAAGGCCCCGAGACTCTAACCGCCGCCGGATAAAAGTTCGGTGGCAGGTCAGATCATATGGAAGGTTCTAGTTCCAGAACTAGGCGCAGACATAGAAGCTCACATCGGCTCACAAACTCAGCATAGCCGATCGCTCCCCCCCGCCAGACGGCAGGGGAATCGCATATGGGGTTTCGCTGGCTATTGCATTGTAAGGCAACACCGATTCTGAAGACGACTCCCGGATTAAGGAGGGGGTCGGATGAAGAAGTTCAAGAAGGCCTTTCGGCGGTTGCCGGACCCGCGCGCGGACAATGCCAGGCACGATCTGTTGGAAGTGCTGTTCATCGCACTGGCGTCGATGCTGTGCGGGGCGGAGTCGTGCTCGGA
This sequence comes from Bradyrhizobium sp. ma5, assembly GCF_042258955.1. Taxonomy (NCBI): domain Bacteria; kingdom Pseudomonadati; phylum Pseudomonadota; class Alphaproteobacteria; order Hyphomicrobiales; family Nitrobacteraceae; genus Bradyrhizobium; species Bradyrhizobium sp. ma5. Next base: position 1,774,015 of record NZ_CP170156.1, on the reverse strand, counting down.
CATGGCGGACTTCGGGCAGTCGAAGGAGGAGCTGTTGCGGCTCTTTCTTCACCTGGAGCATGGCATCCCAAGCCACGATACATTCAGTCGGGTGTTCCGCCTGCTCAAACCGCAGGCCTTTGAGTGCGCATTTCGTCGCTTCATGGCGGCCTTTGCCAAGGCCAACCGCATCAAGCTGACTGGGGTCGTGGCGGTTGACGGCAAGGCCCTGCGCGGGGCCTACGAACGCGGCGGCAAGGCCACCCCGCTGCACATGGTCAACGTCTTTGCGGTGGATGCCCGCATGGCCTTGGCTCAGCAAAAGGCATCTGGTCGCAACGAGACGGCGGGCGCTCTGGAGGTACTGGACCTTCTGTCGCTGGAAGGCTGCATCGTTACCGCCGATGCGCTGCATTGTACCCGCGCGTTTGCGGCTACGGTGCGCGAGCGCGGCGGCGACTATGTTCTGGCGATCAAGGCCAACCGCGGGCGCTTGTTCACCGCGGTGACCCAACAATTTGCGCGATCGGGCAAGCGCAGCACAGCCGAGCAGATCGACCCTTCCACCCACGATCGACGCGAAGTGCGACGTGCCACAGTCATGCGCAATACCAGTTTGGCGGACCTCTATGGCTTCCCAGGGGCCGCCGCGATAGGACGCATCACCTCGCGCAGACGCCTGCGGAAGCAGCGCGCCGATGCGCCTGTCGTGCGTCACTATCTCCTGTCCAAATACATCGCTCCCAAGCGGCTGCTCCACGTCACTCGCAGCCATTGGGGCATCGAGAACCAACTCCATTGGGTGCTCGACGTCCATTTTGCCGAGGATAGCAACCGCTCACGCTGCGACCATGCGCCCGAGAACCTTGCCATTCTGCGCAGGCTCGCCCTCAACATCCTGCGAACTCACCCGGATCCAGCCTCCCTGCGGCGCAAAATTAAGCGCGCCGGCTGGGACAATGCCTTCCTCATGGCAGCCCTCAGCCATATGCGATAGCCCTGCGCCAGACGGGGTCTCTTTGCTTCCAACTACCCACAATTGGTGGTCGATTTAGACGACGCGTCCGAGGCGAAATCTTGAATCGGCAGAATCTGTTATGATTCATTGTCGAGCACCTGATTCGCAATTTGATGGTGCTCGGTGCGTTTGGTATTAAAGGATCCTGCGAAAGCGCGTGCTCAGCGATTGACGACCGGCGTCGAGACGTGGGTTGATCGGGAAGTTGCGGGGTGTGCATTTAAAGACGAGCGGCTCGGCCGCCGATTTTGCAAATTGCTCGGGCAGATCGGGAGCGACATGGGTCAGAGCATCCCGCTAGTTTGTCAGGACTGGGCGAACACGAAGGCCGCGTATCGCTTCTTCTCCAACGAACGGGTCAACGAGGCGGATATTCTTGACGGCCACTTTGAGGCGACGCAGGGGCGCGCGAGTACAACGGAGGAACGGATCCTTGTCCTCCATGACACGACGGAATTCAGCTTCAAGCGCGAGAAACCGGATCTGATTGGCTTTACGGGCAAGACGGCAGGGCGCACGCAGTGCGGCATCCTGATGCATTCGAGCTTGGCCGTGACGACCGATGGACTTCCGCTCGGCCTGGCGGCAATCAAGTTCTGGACACGCAAGAAGTTCAAGGGGACGACGGCGCTGAAGCGTAAGATCAATCCGACATGGGTTCCGATCGACCAGAAGGAGAGCGTCCGTTGGCTGGAAAATCTGCGGCAAGCGACCGACCTTCTCGCTGCACCTGGACGATGCGTTCATATCGGCGATCGCGAGAGCGACATTTATGAGCTGTTCTGTCTGGCCGAGGAGATTGGAACGCATTTCCTGGTGCGAACCTGCGTTGATCGACTCGCCGGGGACGGCAATCAACAGTTACCGACGAAATGGACAAGGTCGCGGTCAAAGGTCTGCACCGGGTGGCTGTCAAGGATGACAAAGGTGATCCGGATGAAGCGCTTCTTGAAATTTGCTTCCGTAAGCTTCGAATTCTGCCGCCGATCGGCAAGCAGAAGAAATATCCTGCACTCACTCTGACCGTGATCCATGCTCAAGAGCGGGGAACGCCGAAGCGGCGAAAGAAAATCGAGTGGAAGCTTCTCACCGATCTCCCGGTCCAATCGCGCAAGGACGCGATCGAGAAGCTCGAGTGGTACGCGCTGCGGTGGAAGATCGAGGTCTTCCATAAGATCCTCAAATCGGGCTGCAAGGCGGAGGAGTCGAAATTGCGAACCGCTGAGCGCTTGGTCAATCTGATCGCGGTCTTCTATTGTGAGCTGGCGCGCCTTCTGGATGACGATGCTCAATCGCTCCACGCCGAATGCGCCGCCGCAAACGGCGCTGACGGACCCCGAAATAAAGCTTCTCGATCATTTGGTGAAGGATCGGGACGCCAACCGCGCTCAACGAACCACGATCTCCCACTACGTCGTCAAGATCGCGCGGCTCGGAGGATACCTGGCACGGGCCAACGATCCACCTCCAGGAAATATCGTGATCTGGCGCGGACTATCGCGACTCACCGACCTCGAACTGGGAGCCGCCACGGAGCTAAAATTATGGGTAATTGAAAGGACCGCACCGACGTCGCCCGAACACACCATCGCCACAAGCCGCTCAAATCCAGGCCGCTGAGTGCTGCCGGAACCTGAGCGGCCAAGATCGTCGTCAATGACCGTCACCAACTTAAATCCGGCGGTTTCCGTGCCCTGCGCCAGCTCATATTGCCGCCGCTGGCCTTCGAGATTTCCCATGACTTGGGACATCGTCGATTGGCGAACTTAGACGACGGCGGCGCGGCTGAGGTGATCACGTGCGCGGCGGCGATCAGGGTGAGACTCCGCATTGCGCCGCCTGAAATGTTCCTGAATGCTGGGCCGTTGCCTCACGTAATTTGCTCCCCAGTGGAATGGGACTGCGGGGGCGATAATGAGGCAACTGAGCATGGCGACTCGAAGAGAACTGACGGCCGCTGTGGGGCAGCGCTACAGGGAGGCGAGCCGCGCGGAGAAGGTGCGAATTCTCGACGAGTTTGTGGTTGTGACGGGCTTCCATCGAAAGCATGCGATGCGCCTGCTCCGAGGCGATATCGGGCAATCCTCGGTTCGGCGCACCCGTCGCCGGATTTACGAGGAAGCTGAACGAAATGCGCTGGTAGTTCTTTGGGAGGCCTCGGACCGGATTTGCGGCAAGAGACTGAAAGCGCTGCTGCCGCTCCTGATCGAGTCGATGGAACGGAACGGCCACATGGGCCTGGCGCCTGAAATCCGCGCGAAACTGTTGACGATGAGCGCGTCCACGATCGACCGGGCGCTGGGCAAGATCCGACAGGAGGACGGGCGCCAGCGCTGTCGGCCGGTGGCAAGCACGTTGCGACGGAGCATCCCGGTACGGACGTCGGCCGACTGGGATGATCCGGCGCCGGGCTTTGTCGAAGCCGATTTGGTTGCCCACAGCGGACCCTCGGCGCGCGGCAGTTTTATCCAGACGCTGGTGCTTACGGATATTGCCACCGGTTGGACGGAGTGTGCGCCGCTGCTGGTGCGCGAGCAAACGCTCCTGAGCACCGTGTTGACAGAACTTCGGCGACAGCTGCCGTTTTTGCTCCAGGGCATCGATACCGATAATGATTCCGTGTTCATAAACGAGACGCTGAAAGCGTATTGCGAGCAGGCGAACATTGTCTTCACCCGTTGCCGGCCTTACCGCAAGAACGACCAGGCGTTTGTCGAACAGAAGAACGGAGCCGTGGTCCGACGGATGGTCGGTTATCGGCGGTTTGAGGGGCTCGAGGCGGCTGCGTTGCTCGCAGAACTCTATCGCTCAGTGCGCCTGTTCGTGAACTTCTTCCAGCCGTCGTTCAAGCTGATCGGAAAACAGCGCGATGGCGCACGCGTGCGTAAATCTTACAGCGCACCAGCGACACCGCATCAAAGGCTGGCAACCGACCGACGCACCCCCGATGCGGTTCGGGACCGACTGCAGGAAATCTGCGCCAACTTGGACCCGGTCGCGTTGCTGCGCGACATCCGGGCCGCGCAGCAACGTCTGGCCGACCTCGCCGATGTGAAGCCGGCGGGTGGTTCGATTGCTGCTGCGGCACCGCCGATCGACCTGTTCCTCGCCAGCTTGCGAACGGCGTGGAAAGAGGGCCGCTCTCGACCGACGGACCGGCCGATCCTCAAAGTGAAGCGAGGTCGCCGTCGCCCTGATCCGCTCGTTCAGGCGACCCCACAGCTGCAGGAGTGGTTCAAGGCCGAGCCGTGGCGAACCGGCGCCGAGCTCCTGACGAGGTTACAGGCGAAATATCCGGGCGCGTACCCGGACAAGCTGCTGCGAACGCTTCAGCGCCGCCTCAAATCCTGGCGCAGCGAGCAGGCAAGCGCGCTGCTGTTTGGATCGGCGGATCATGCGGCGCAGATCGACGCGACACAGGTCGTACGGTGACCGCGCCCGCCCTCCGGTACGGGGGAGGCCGGTCGTTGCGCAACCCCGACCAGCTCCACGACCGGCCTCCCCCGTACCGACCGTCCGTCCTCTGGGGAGCAAAATAAATGAGGCAACAATCGCGCCTTCGGGAACATTCCTCCATGAGGCAATACGCGCTCTCATCCTGATCGTCGCGCTATAATCACGCGTGATCTTGACGCTCATGGTCACCTCCCGACATCTGAACGGTCTCGACGCCTGCCGCTTCCAGCAACAGGTCGGCGAGCGCCTGGATCAGATCTTTGGGATTGGTGCCCAGCGGGTCTGGGGAGTCTGACGACCCAGATCCAGGCCGAGTTGCATCGGCTCGCGATATTGGCTTTTTCTCCGAACGTCCTTTCTCCCTCTTCGTCGAAGAACGGGATCGTGCGCCCGACGCCTGATTCGTGCCGAGAAGCTTCAGAACAACGGCAAGTTCGTTGAGCCCCTCGATACTGACCTGCGGCGGTCCAAGCGCCATGCCGGCACAGCAACTGTCGTCGAACATCCAATTGGGCACCTCACGACTAAACCCACGCCGCTCCTCCGTGTAAAGGCACTTCAAATCCTTGCCGCGTCGGAACGGTGCGACTTGAAGCGTTCGTCCAAAAAGGGGATGCCAAGGATATGCAATTGTCGCGCTTCGAAGACTGTATGCAGAATGTCGCGTGTTGAGCTCATTTCGAGCGGAACACGAAGGTTGCTCCGCTGAGCGGGTCGAGATGAAGCATCTCCTGCACCTTCGTCGCAAGCCCATCGTGGCCACAGCGGAAGTCGATCGGCCGCGTGGCAACGTAAATCTTCAGATCAGCTCCGGCCGCGATCATCCTGACGCTCGCACCGCACGGATCACCCGGGATAGCTGTTCGGCATCAATGGCCGTATCCGTCCGCAGCACGACATCACCGATCGCGATCTCAAGCTTGATCGCCGGAGCCTGATGCTCCTCCAACGCACCTTCCGCGACCAGCGGCGCGAATGTCGGCGGGGACGCCTCGCACGGCGGCAACATGCCTCGCTGTCGAAACCGCCGTCGCCAATCGTAGATCTGCCAGCGTGTCGCTCCGTGCTTGCGCGCCACCTCGGACACCTGAGCACCGGGTAACAGACTCTCGGCGACGATCCGAGCTCTCTCAGCTTTCGAACACACGCGGCGCCCCGACGGTCCTTCAAGAACTTCCAGCCGACTCACCGACCCCGCCGATGAGCCGTCTAAATGGACGTCCTTTTGCTGTCCAATCCCATCCCAAACCTCCGTCCAAGCCGGAGGATTCTTCGCACAGCTATCCAGATCCCGAAGCAAGGGTTCCGGCTAAGCGCTTACGATATGCCGGGTGACCCGTCCATATGGATTAGAACCCAGATCCTGGATCATGGCATCGCGATATGGGGGCGGCCGGCGCGGCACGCCGGCGTCCGAAAACCACCGTCACGCAGCAACGGCGAGTGGAAACAGGATTGACGCTCCTCGCAATTGGATGGCCGCTTCACAGCTCAACCGCGTGGTCCCCGAGCACCTGGCGCGTTAGAGCGCCCTTGATCTCGCGGGCGATCTCCTCGCGAATCTGGGCTCCGAACTGCAACTCCGCATCGCTGTTGCCGGTCAGGTCTTGATCGGCAAGCCGTTGGTCGAGGCGGCTCTGGAACTCCCCGTCCATCGCCTCGGCGAGCCGGTCCTGCATCTCTGCATAGGCTTCGGGGGCGATCCGGCTCACCACCGTCTCCCAGGGTTGCCAGCGAGTTGCCAGATAGTCGGCGAACCCCGCCGCCTCCTCATTCCGCACCTGCGTCTCGGCTGCGGTGAGATCGTGCTCAGTAACGTAGGCGACATCAAAGAACCGCATGTCCGGAGCGACGAGCTGCAGCTCAAGCCGCTCACGTAGCTTGACCTGATAGGCGAGATAGACTTCGATCTCGTCGACGAACGGGAGCGAGCCGACCTTCTGACGGGCAATCGGCTCGAGCGCGTCCAGGCGAAACAGGACCCGGGCCTGCTGGATGAGTTCGCCGAGTCGGTCGTCATAGGCCCCGTCCTCGACATCAGCGTTCAGGCGTGCGGTCTGCATGCCGTTCCAGGTCAGGGTGATGCGATCCTGGCAGTTCTCGCTCGCCCCGAAGGCCAGCTGAAAATACTGCTGGCGCAATTGCGGCCTGATCGCTGCCTGCCGCAGATCCTCGGCCACGACCTGCTGGAAATGGGGATTGTCATAATTCACGGTCTCCCGCAGCCTGTCGAGGAACAGCGCGTATTCCGAGGCACCCGTCTCGTCGGCGAAGTTCTGCCAGGCGGCGATCGCCTCCGGTTCGGCCTTCATCCAGTCCGCTACCACCTCGGCCAGCGGCCGTTCCTGACCCACCGCCGTCCCGCCGCCCATCGAGAAGAAGACCTGCGGGCCGGCATAGCTCAGGGTATTCAGGGCTCCCGCCAAATTCGTCCGCACCTGCTCGGCCAGCGGATTATCCTCCACGTAAACCATGCACTCAGAACCTAGCCGGGTTAGCAGGGTCTCCGGCAGGCTGGTCAGCCGATTGTCGCGTGCCTCGAGCACCTGGAGCTCGGGCGGGAGGGTGTCGGGCAAGCTGGTCAGCCTGTTGCTGCTGACGTGGAGTCTCTGGAGTTCAGGTGGGAGGGTCTCGGGCAGGCTGTTCAGGTGGTTCTCGCGCGCGAAGAGCAACTGGAGCTCGGCGGGGAGAGTATCGGGCAGGCTGGTCAGCCGGTTGCCATCGGCTTCGAGCTCTTGGAGTTCGGGCGGGAGAGTGTCGGGTAGGCTGGTCAGCCTGTTGCCGCCGACAGCGAGCAACTGAAGTCCGGTCGGGAGGGCGTTGGGCAGGTTGGTCAGCAGGTTGCCGCGGACATCGAGGTCCTGGAGCCCGGCTGGCAGAATGTCTGGCAGGCTGGTCAGCCGGCTGTTGCCGACGGCGAGTGTCAAAAGGCCCGCCGGAAGGGTTTCGGGCAAGCTGGTCAGCCGGTTTCTGCCGATGGTAAGTGACTGGAGGCCCGTCGGCAAGGTGTCGGGCAGGCTGGTCAACCGGTTGCCGCTGGCGTTGAGCGTCCGGAGTCGGGACGGGAGGGTGTCAGGCAAGTGCACCAGCTCGTTGTCGCTCACGTTGAGCGACTGGAGCCCCGGCGGAAGGGCGGCGGGCAATGTCGTCAGGCCTAGGTTTAACAGCTCCAGCCCTACATAGACGTCGCCGGCCTCTCCCCAGGCACGCATTCGTCTTACCGCCTCTTGCCGGTCCTCGTCTTCCGTCTGCCCCTCCGCGCCGGCCCAGGTGTCCAAAATCTGGTCAAGCCGCGATTGCCCGAGGACGGGGTCTTCAAGGTCCGTCGAACCGCCTGCAGGGCCTGAGGCCCGCGTGCCGTACAAGGCTTCGGTCCACTGCGCCGCGGTCGGGCTGAGCCGGCGGCCTCCTCTTGAAGTATTGCCATCGCCCGGCCATGGCTCTCGGCCGAGGATCGATGCCCCGAGATTTTGCTCCCACGGAATTTCGGAAGTCGTTGGCCACTCCGGCACCACGTCAACGACCTGCGCCCACGATCGCTCCTCCTGATCGACACTATGCGTCGGCCAATCGGCAGCTGCATCCATGCCGTGCCAACAATCCGTTAGACCGAAACTGCCGGCCGGCAACTGGCCAGCGCGATCCGCCGCCGCAAAAAGCATATGCTGATTGACCCCTTGTTCAGACCAGGCGGGCGGATCCGAGAGCAACCGTGAGGTGCCTTGCCCGACATGATCCTCGTCCGGCACTCTCAAAGGATTCACATTCAGGTGCTGCTGAAACCCCACTTGGTCCGCCTGCGGCTGTTCTAGCCCGTCGTAATACGTCCACTCGTCATCTGGGTCCTCGAGTTGGTTGAGATTGTTGAACGGATCCACCCCATTCTCCTTCGACAGGTCTGAGCAGCTAACGCCGGACACGGATAAACACGTTCTTGGTAAGATGCTTGGCTTTCGAGAAGCTGACGAGAAATTGGCATCAAATGCGTTTCAACGTGAGAGTCGTAGGCAGAACCCCGGGGAGGTCGGTCAGCTGATTGCCGCTAATCGCGAGCGAGGTGAGCCTGCTCGGGAGAGTGTCGGGCAGGCTACTTAGTCGGTTGTTGTTTGCGTTCAGGATCTGGAGCCGCGCCGGGGAGGTTGGCCGGCAGACTCGTCAACCCGTTACCGTCCACCTCCAGCCGAAAGAGGCTTGCCGGAAGAGTGTCCGGCAAACGGGTCAACCGGTTATGGCTAACGAGAAGATGCTGGAGACCGGTGGGAGCCTGGCAGGCAGGCTGCTTAGCTCGTTCCGCATGGCGCGGAGTTCCAGCAGCTCGACGGCAGGGCGGCGGGCAAAGGGGTGAGGAAGAGGGACGACAAATCTACCGAATGCGAGCCCATGTTGTCTGAAACCCTAATTCGTGAAACCCCCTGTTGCCCGATTCTCGGCTTCGCCCTGCCCCTCTTCGGCAACCCAGTTTTCCAGGATTTGCTCGCGCGAGGAGTCGGGGTCCGATACCATGTCAAAACTTCGACCCAATCCGCCACGGCTCTGGTGAAGCCGCGGAGGTAGCTTTCCTGCTCCTCCTCTTCAGAAGCGTTCGGGGAACAGCCTACACTCTGCTGCGCCTGTCCTGTGCTCATAGTACCTTTCTCCGACCTCAGAACCAAAGAATACGCCCGCCGCTTCTCAAGGCAGCGAAGCAGGTGTCGCGCAGCGCAATGATCATTCGAGAGCCAGTACACGTTCGCTGCGGCTCCCAACCCCGACTTGATACAGGTCCACACGAATCGCACCGCCGCAAATGGATCGATACTGCTGCGAGGCTTCCTGCCAATTCGTTGACCAGATAAATCCGGACGACCGTCAATACGGAAGCGTTCTGCGCTTAGCCGGCCTACCTGTCGATCGGCTGACGAGTGTCGCTGCAGAACACCCAGTTAGCTCGACTGTTGCCATCAGCGACCGAAGCAGGTCCACCTTGCGGGTAAGCCGGTCATGCCTCGCTACTGGATGTGCCGCTGGGGCGTATTCGTGCGCACACGACGGCATCGGAGCTTGCCTCTGCGATGAGCGAAGAACCGCCCTCTCGCCGATTACATTCGGCGCCTTCGGGAACTGGCGATCGTTGACCTGCCATCCGGCGCGACCGAACTGGCGGCCGGCTTGGCCGAAGACATTCGCCGGGTGGATTGGATTTTGCCGGAGCCCTTCGAGCAGGTCTCGCTCGCCGCTAACAGCTTCGGCGGTACAGCGACCTCGCTCAGCTGCCGCTGAAAGGCCGCCGCCTCTGCCGACGAGGCATCTTGCGCGTCCACGCTATCCGTTTGTTGACGCACCCGATTCATTGAGACGAGGTTCATCTGTACTCACTTTCGAAGATGAAGGGCCAGGAGCGCTGATCGTATGCGCCTGGACTTGAGCCGACATATCGTCGGCATTTGACGGTTCAACTGCCAAGCGAAAAGAAGTCGGGGTCACGATGCTCTCGATCGAATTTCAATCGGACCCCGCTGTCGATCTGTTCGAGGAGCCCGCGCCGGCTTCGAGCTCATCGAGGATTTCCGCTCGGTGATAACCGTCTGCTTGATGGTGTCACCACAGCAACGCTCTGGCGCGTATGGCGCGACAATCGGGGGGGCTTCCGCATATTTGGTGCAAGGTGCAGGATTCACGGACGGTGCGAATAAGGGCATAAGGTTGGAATCGCAGTCGACGCTCGTGATTAACCTTGCTTCATGTCTTCCGCTCGCTGATTTCTCCCGAGCTTTCGATTGTCCAGATCCTTCCCCAGACGGACAGGGTGGTGCTCGTGGCTCGGCCGAAGTCAGCGGTCTCGCTTTGTCCCTGTTGCGGCTGCCAGACGGGTCGCGTCCACAGCCATTACGTGCGACGCTTAACCGATCTGCCGTGGCAAGGTCAGGTGGTCGAAATTCGGCTTCACGCGCGACGGTTTCGATGCGCGAATCCGCAATGCCCGCGTCGGATATTCACTGAGCGGCTACCGGCAACCGTGCGGCCGAAAGCAAGACGCACAACCCGCCCCGGCGAGAGCCAACTGGTGGCTTTGCGGTCGGCGGTGAGCCTGGCTCGCGCCTGTCGCGCAAACTGGCTATGCCGATCAGCAGTGACACCTTGCTCCGAATGATTCACTCGGCTCCCTTGCCGGATTTCGTTGCCCCGACCGTCGTCGGTATCGACGATTGGGCTTGGCGTCGTGGCCAGTGACATGGAACGATCATCTGCGATCTGGAGCGCAATTGCGTGCTGGACCTGCTTCCCGATCGTAATGCCCACAGTGTTGCGCGCTGGCTGAAGCGCTGGCCGGGCATCAAGGTCGTAGCCCGCGACCGTGCGGGACTTTATGCTGATGGCGCACGCTGCGGCGCGCCCGACGCGGTGCAGGTGGCGGACCGCTGGCACCTGCTCAACAGTTTGGGTGAGGCCCTACGCCACGCGGTCGGCCGCCATCGTCACAATGTAGCCGCCGCCGTGCAAATCATGATGTCCGCGCAACGAGCGAAGACCGGCAGTTCCGCGCCGCCGCCCGGCCTTGCACAGTTGCGGACGGATCGAAAGGCTGCACGACGCGAACGCTGGGATGAAATCCGCCGCCTACGCCAGCAAGGTTACCCGACATCCAGGATCGCCCAACTGCTCGGCGTCGACAGGCGCACTGTTCAGCGCTGGCTGGCCGCTGGCGGCGAACCGGAGCATTCGCGTCCTCACCTACCTTCGCATCTTCTCTCGCCCTTCGAGGCATGGCTCGAAGCGCGGTGGACCTCCGGTTGCCAGGTGGGCCAGCAGCTTTGGCGAGAGCTTCAGCAACAGGGTTATATTGGAAGTCGGGTGACCGTCGCGCGATGGGCCGCTGACAGGCGTGCACAGGCAGACGCGGGAGGAGCAGCACAACCGCCCCCGACCTGGAAAGCTCCCCGCGTCGTCGCTGCGCTTGGTATTTGAGCCAGGATTTGGATCAGATCGATGCCGAAGCCAGGCTGTTCCTCGGTCACCTGTTTGCGAAAGCTCCGGAACTCGCCACGGCGGCCGAGCTGGCGAAGCGGTTTGTGTCCCTTCTCAGTGGTAGCGACATCGCGGAGCTCGATGAATGGATCACAGAAACACGCAACAGCGAGCTCAAGAGCTTCGCCAACGGCATCGCGCGCGACATCGATGCGGTCCGAGCGGCAATAACTACCTCCTGGACGACCAGTCCGGTCGAAGGCCAGATCAGCAGAATCAAAGCCATCAAACGACAAATGTATGGTCGGGCAAGCTACCCGCTATTGCGTCGACGCGTCCTTCTGGCTGCCTGAGAACGATCGCTCAACCTATCCGCCCCAGCTGCTCAAGCTGCACCAAATATGCGGAAGAACCCAATCAGGATGAGATCGCGTATTGCCTCACGTATCGATGCTCCCGAGTGCGATCGGTCGCCTCATTTATTTTGCTCCCGGCTTGGGTTGAGGAGGAGGCCGGGTGCGAAGATGGCCGGGGTTTCGGAGCGCCCGGCCTCCTCCGCACATCATTGGGGTGTTGTGACCTCATACCCCGGAAGCGTTTCTTCCGTAGGAACGAACAGTAGCGCGTTCGCTTGCTCGCTGCGCCAGGATTTGAGTCTACGTTGAAGCGTTCGAAGAAGCTTGTTCGGATAGGCTCCAGGATATTCCACCTGCAACCGGGAGAGCAGTTCGCTGCCAGTCCGCCAGGGTTCGACTTCAAACCATTTTTGCAAATCTGGCGTTGCCCTGATGAGCGGGTCGGGACGGCGCCGGCCTCTCTTCGCTTTCACGATTGGCCGATCCGTTGGTCGCATAGCTCCGTCCTTCCAGGCGAGTTCGTAGACTTGCCAGAAAGAGATCAATCGATTGCGATGCCGCAGCAGGATTGACGATTGGCTGGGTATCCGCAAGCGCCGCAAGGCGTTCCTGCGCGCCGCGGATATCGCGCAACAGCGCGACCGGGTCGAGAGCGGCATAGATTTCTTGGAGATGGGCGCGAACCGCGTCGGGCGTTCGGGCGTCGGCGGCTAAGCGCTGGTGTGGTGTTGCCGGCGCGCTGTATGCCTTGCGCACACGCGCCCCATCGCGCTGCTTGGCTATCAATTTGAACGAGGGTTGGAAGAAGTTCACAAACAGCCGCGCCGATCGATAGAGTCCAGCCAGCAGCTTGGCCGCTTCCAGGCCCTCGAACCGACGATACCCGACCATCCTGCGCACGACGGCGCCGTTCTTCTGCTCGACGAACGCCTGGTCATTCGTTTGGTAGGGCCGGCAACGCGTGAAGACGATGTTGGCCGCCTCGCAGTAGGCTTTCAGCGTCTCGTTCATGAATACGGTATCATTGTCAGTATCGAGGCCGAGCAGCGCAAAAGGCAATTGTTTGCGCAACTCCGTCAGCACGGTGCGCAACAGCGCCTGTTCGCGCACGATCAGAGGCGCGCACTCCGTCAGCCGGTAGCAATGTCGGTGAGCACGAGGGTCTGGATGAAGCTGCCGCGCGCAGATGGACCGCTATGCGCTACAAGGTCGGCCTCGACGAATCCCGGCGCCGGATCATTCCAATCTGCCGACGTCCGTATTGGAACACTGCGACGCAACGAATGCGTCGCGTGCCGCCGGCGCTTGCGACCTAATTCTTCTCGCCCCCGCACCAATGCGCGGTCGATCGTCGCCAAAAGTTTGCGCGGATCTCGGGGGCAAGGTCGAGGTGGCCGTGCCGTTCCATCGCCTCAATCAGCGCAGGCATTAACGCCTTCAGCTGCTTCCCGCGGATCCGGTCTGACGCCTCCCAAAGGAGCACGAGCGCGTTGTGTTCTGCCTCATTATAGACTCGACGTCGCGCCCGTCGGCCTGGGCGTGCGTCTTCCTGACCTCGAAGTAGTCGCATCGCATGCTTGCGATGGTATCCGGTGATGTCGACGAACTCGTCCAATATCCGCGCCTTCTTCGCGCGATCCGAACGCCGATAGCTTGCGCCTGCTGCTGCCGTCAGTTCCTTCCGCGTTGCCATGCTTAGCCACCCCATCTTCGCCCCCGCTCTTCCCCGATCCAAGAGAGCAATTTACGTGAGGCAACGGCTCAGCATCCGGTAACAATTAGGGCGAGGCAATGCGGAGTCTCACCCTGATCGCCGCCGTGCAGCCGCGAGACAATCAGGTAACTACATCCCGAGGCGCGCGAACTGCATCGACGCGTGCTCCGCCTCGGGCAGGGGGTGCCACGGAGCGATGCTCAACAACGACTTACAGAACGCAGGCGTGAGCTTGCCACGGTGAATCACAACGTTCTCGTGCCCCGTGGCAGCTCGAGCGCTCTGCCACTGCTGATTGTAGCCACGCTGTTCATTGGACTTCACGTGGCAAGCGGCGAAGTCGGCGGCAGCCAGCGACGCCAACTGCCACGCATGTACCGGCCGCCTCGTATGGATGTGTACCCACATCGGACTCGGCATCGCACCATTGCGCAGCGCCTTGGGCTGTAGCTTGATCTCGAACAGCGTGCCCGGATCATCCTTCAACGCGCGCGGTGGATCTGGAGGCGCCAACTCCCCGGCCGCCCGCAACCGTTCAAGGTACTTCTGCGACGGAAACGCGTAGGTCTTCATGCAATCGATCGTGATCGCCGCTTTTCGCGCGTTCAATGAGTTTGCCTGTCCCTGAACCTCGGACAACATCGCCTTAAGCCGGACTATTTTGTCGTGCACTTCGGGCACTTGCGCAGGCGTGAGTAGGCCACGTCGGCGAGGCTCCTGCAGCGCGGCTAAACAGGCCTCAATCTCGGCGGCCTGCGTCTGCAGGCGCTTAACGACGAGATCCACGACGTGATCGGCGTCCTCGGGCTTCATCTGGCGCGCTTGCGAGACGACGCTTTGCTGAGCCGGCAGGTCGAACTGCAAAAGTTCGTCCAATCGCTCGAGTAATCCGTTCAGTGCCTTCCTGGAGGGCGGAGCCTGCCACATCTCCAGGTGCCCGGCCGTCGATGATGACGCCCTCGCGCGCGCCTCCTCTGCACTCGCGAGTTTCTTCGTACCCAGATCCGAGAGTACGATAACCTTGGCTGTCGAGTCCGTGCCGGCGTCGGGCCCGGCGAGCTGCGGCTCACGCAGCCCGGCCGTTGAACTCCCCTCGCCTGCGGCCGGTGCGCGCTTTCCTTTCCCCTTCCTGCGCGCCGCATGGCCCTCAGCCACTAACACGGTATTTTCCGGTATCGCAGCCTGCGCAGGCGGTTCAATCAGGACTGGCCTCTTTGGCTGCACTGCCAAAAGTCGCGTGACTTCGTGCGCGGTGACCCATGCACCTTCCACGATCTGGTCCAACAGTTCCAATGGAAGGTCGGCATCCGTTCTGGCATCCCTTAGCCTGGCAACGATGCCGTGCACCCCTGAGGCAAATTCCGAAAGCCGTTCCATGACTCCTTCCAGAACGGTGCGGTGCTCTGCGTCGAGTGCCGCTCCGTTGTTGGACAGAACGGCTTCGGCCGTCGAGAGGAATGCCGGAAAAACATCCTCGATAAAGGTCCCGAGCAGACGCACCCGCCCGTTCTCACCCATGAGGGCGTCGCTTACAGCGGGTTCGAACGTGCTCGCCCGCGACTCAATCATAAGTTGCGCAAAAGCAATCCGCGATTGCAGATACATGCACTTCGTATAAAGTGCCCAGCCGGTCTGCAGGCGTAGTGCGGCCTCGTCGGCCTTCTGCATCTCAGGCGTGGTGCTCGGCAAGTTGGCGGTGGCCGCGTAGACTGACTGCATCCGTTCCGAGCGCAATGCCTTCTTTCCCCACCACTCCATGCAGGCCTCGTAGCGCTTCGCCACGCTGGATACCGCTCGGCTCAGCTGGTCAGGCTGAGCGTTGGCAACTCGCATCTTCTCGAGCAAGGCTGCTGCTTTCTTCCTGCTCGCCTCCAGGTCGTGGACAATCCAAGTGGCCACGGCATTGCATTCGTTTCCCGCAGCGATAGTTTCCTCGCGGAGTCGGCGAGCCCGACCGTCGGAAAGAAGCACGCGCGCCATGTCCGGGGGGAGGCTCGCGTAATAGTCCAGAACTTCCGAGCCTGCCTTGACGACTTGATCGATCAGCTCTTGCGCCTCCGACGGGCTCCGGGCTTGCGTGGCTGCATTTCGAGAACTACCAAGGTCCTCAAGCAGGCTGCCCATTTTTTGCTTCGCGGCTTTGATTCCATCGCCACTCGGGGGCATCCAGACTGCCGAACCGTACGCGGGTTGCTCACCCATGAGCGCGGTTCCATCTTGAGGTCCGGAACGCATCCGCTCAACGACGGAGTCGAAAGATTGCCTGCCTTCCCCGGGGGCGAAACCGGGCTCCGGGCTCGAACTGCTCGATCCCCATGTGCTGTCGGCTCCTGCGGGCCCAACGTGCGATTTGCCAGGTCGGCCGATGCCCGTCATCTTCCAGCTCCAATCAAGTCGAGAGTGCGTAGCCTGTCTGGATAGACTGGCTGGCTGACGAGTAGCTGACGAAGGGCGGTTTTCCGGGATTCACAGGAAAACCCAGATCACCGTGGGTTGCAGTTCTGGTGGATTGTGGTGAGGCAAAAATACCCGGCGAATATCGATTGGTGGACCTTCGGCTGCCGCGCGTCCTGCTCTTCGGGAAGGGATGCGAGTCCGAAGAGCTTATCCGGCGGTGATGTACCAATCCTGACCACGAGGCGCATGTCCTGCGTCGCGCGGCCCCCCGGCCATAGGCGCGCATCGATAAGGCTCGATGCGCGCCTGTACCCAACTCGCCCATGTCTGCGAGGTCGGAGAGGCCGAGCTGGCCAGGCTCATGGATCTGGCGGAAGATTACCCCTGCTCCTCGCCGTGGATTGCCCGCCAGGCACGGATACGACGTTCCAGGGTACGACGGATACCGGTGCCGAGATCCGGGTGACGTCGGAGCATCTCCTCGAAGGCCGCCACCGGGCGTAAGCCAGGGGCCGACTTCAGGATCGGGACGATCTCGGTCTTCGAACACCTCGCTCAACGGGTCCGGTCGCCGCCGGCCGCGGGGAGCCTTCTTTTGCGATGGAAGTCGGGGATCTCTCTCGATCCGATAAGCGGTCGACGCACTGAATGATGCCTTGGCCGCCGCCACTGGCGGGCTATCGGTCTGATGGTACTTCATGTAGAGCCTCATTTGGTGATCTGTGATGTGTCGGCCGGGCAAGCGAGTGATCCCTCTCGGCGGAAGGACCACTTGCATAACCTGCCGGCCACGATCACCAGTCGGCGCGGTCCCTCGCGGATCGCGACGACGCCGGGCTCGTAACTCCGGTCGGGCTACGCCCTCGCTACGTCATGAGCCCGGCGAAACTCTCTCACCTTGATTGACGCGCTCTTCCATCCTGATCGCCGCGCGACACCTCATAAACATAAGCGGTTGAGAGTGCGCTTGAGGTTCGCGAACAAGATCTCGCTCTGCGTGCAGGAGCTGGGACGAGGTGCGCCCCTCCCATGATCGTGCAATCTGGCGGGCCATGCCGCGCGCGCCCGCGCAGATCGAGCGCGGTATCTCCGTAAATGCTTGGTGTAACACTGAGACTTCAATGCGCAACAATCGCAATCGCGCTGGCTGGAATGGCCCAGTATTTTGGCACTGTCGTTCACCAGCGTTCCGGTCGTGGGTAAGGACCTTGCCGCCGGGGCAGCGGCAGACCTCACTTACGTGGTCATAGGCGAAGTCGAGGGAGACTCAATCTTCGTCAGCTTTTCGCAAGCTGACCCTGCTAGCAAAGAGAGCAGGTCATCTTGCGGCGACGCCGCTATCTGAGTGTTATGACATGAACGCTGGCGCACCCGATATCGGAGCAACAGGACCACAGGCTGGCGACACCGCCGAGAATGACGGTGATGGTGCGCCCGCAGCGCAACTGCGCCGAGCTTTCGAAAAGGCTCTCATTTCCGTCGCCACGCAAGTCCTAAGCGATTCCCAGTCGGATACGGATGAGGCCATGAGCGAGCTAGACGATGGATGAGCCCGGATGCTCGGCGCCACATAGGATATGTCCGGCGTGGTGATCAAATCGAAGCCGACTGGACGCACCAGGTGAGACTTGGCACGGCA
This sequence comes from Bradyrhizobium sp. ma5, assembly GCF_042258955.1. Classification (NCBI taxonomy): domain Bacteria; kingdom Pseudomonadati; phylum Pseudomonadota; class Alphaproteobacteria; order Hyphomicrobiales; family Nitrobacteraceae; genus Bradyrhizobium; species Bradyrhizobium sp. ma5. Next base: position 1,756,511 of record NZ_CP170156.1, on the reverse strand, counting down.
GGCGTAGCGCCCCACGGCCCTGAACAAAGAGGGCTTGATAGATAGCTTCGTGGCTGATGCGCATCGTCTTGTCGTCCGGGAAGTCGATCGGCAAGCGTCGGGCAATCTGCTCAGGGCTCCAGGCTTTGGCCCATCGCCGATCCTTACGCGGCCCATGCCGGCGGCCCTTCCACGGAACGGCGGGACCAAGAACGAGAGTGCCGCTCGGAGCCACGACGACACCGACAAGTCGCTCTTCCACATAAGTGGAGCGCAAGCTTGGTCAGCTTCGGACGACAGGCCGATCGATCTGCATGCCACCGGGCAGTCGTCGCCCGGTACTCCAACCCGCCGCTGCGGGTGGCCGCATTGCGCCGCAGTTCACGGGAGATTGTCGAGGCAGCCCGCGCGAGGCGGCGCCCAATCTCCTGTATGGAATGGCCCTGCACCTTGAGGAGTGCGATCTCCTCGCGCTTTACCAATGGGAGGTACCGCCCAGAGAGCGGCCGAAGATCTGAACATCGCTGGTGGCATGCCGCCACCCTTTCGGAACCATCTGGTACCGACAGGTTGCGACACTCCTGCTTCGAGCGCAGCCTCTTCGCTGCTCAGCCCGCTGGCGATTGCCCGCCAGAATCTATTCTCTGAACTCCAGCGAAGATCGCAATGGACTTTTTTAGAATGTCGCGCTCCATGCGCAGCCGCTCCTTCTCTCGCTGCAAACGGGCGATCTCCGCCGCGCGGTCCGCCGACGGCAGCGTCGCCGCGTTGTGGGGCGCCGCGCCGCTGCCGTCGGCCCCAGCCTGGCCCCACGTTGCTCACCCACCCCCGCAACATGGAATCGCGCAGGCCAAGTTCCTTGGCCACCGATCCGATCGAGCGGCCACTCGATGTGACCAGATCAACCGCTTGCCGCTTGTAGTCGTCCGTAAACGACCGACGTTGACGTCCTTCCATCCGACACCTCCTGGCTCTTCGAGCCTCCTACAGGTGTCCATCAGTTCGGAGGGGGTTCACCCCCTTTCAGATCGGTGACGCGAGCGAATCCGAATGCACCCAGATCTTTTCGGCGGCGCGCTGCTGCGACTTTCCTTTGACCTTCCGCAGCAGCAGACGTGGACAGCGATGCTGATGCACAAAGCCATGGCGCACCGCCGCCGGCTTCCTGAAAACCTGCTGGACCTCCCACGACGCAAAGATTGACGCACACCCCTCTCCGCACGCCATAACAAGCGGGCTCAACACGAAACCGGGCGATAGCTTCCCCTTTTTGAGTTGATGATAGATCGCACTGCTCAGGCCGTCCTCAATCTGATCGCGCCAAGCCTGCGAACCTGCCCAGTACAGCGATCTTATAGGGATTTTTCCCCGAACACCCGCATCGGCAGGGGCGTTGACGTGCAGAGAACCCTGAGGCGTCGTTCCGATGCAGTGCTTCGCCGGCAACTGGCCGGGTAGCATCGAAGATACACGCCGCAGCAATTCTGGTCGGGTACCGAAGCCATGAGGCTACAGCCCCGTTTGTTGGTGAGGTTAGCGCCAAGGCTGTGGTTGCCGAGATCATCTAGATGACAGCGGTGATGCTGGATCGATAAGCTGCCGCGCCCGTCCTTCTCTTGGCCGAAATGAAAGCGGGCGCTTGCGCCCGCTTTCACGACTTGCCGACACGCCTCACGCCGGCCCTGCATCGCGACCGAAAATGCGCCGGAACATCCTCTCGCGCATCACCGTCTTAAAATCCGGCGGCGCGTCCGGGTTCTCATTGTGGTCGATGACCGACTGCGTCACCCTGCGTCCGGAGTTGTCAACCCAGCCCTGATTTTGCTCATGGATTGTCTGAGCTCCATCCGACGTCAGCTGATCAATGGTCCGCCCAGCATTGGACTGCGTCACCGTCAGATTGTTCTTTCCATCCTTGTCGTCGCCGAGCCCCTCGACGACAATGGCATTGTCGCCGTTGGTGATGGTAAGCTTCGAGGAGATGGTTTTGCCCTTACCATAATCGACCGTGTCCACGGTAATCTTCGTGCCATCGTCGAGCTGGAAAGTCATACCTTTCTTGAAGTCGAAATCGTCCTTGCCGTCGCCATCCGCATCGACGTGAGGATCGCCATGGACCTTCGTGACATGGCCAGTCTGGTTGTTGCGAACGGTCCAGGTACCGTCCTTCTCATCGGCTGTGATCGTGTATTTGTCACCAAGGTTGATCGTCGCCTTGCCGTCCTTGACCTCATGCGACCAAACTGGCGCCGGTTCATATGACGGCGCTGGCCTCTGAGCGACGACAACCGGCACCATCGCAAGAGACGGCGGCGGAGGAGGCACGAAGAAGAAGGGGCTTGCAGACTGGTAATTACCCGGCGCGCGTCCCTGTTCACCGTCATCGATACTCGCCTGATCCACCTCGCGTCCGGAGCCATCGACCCAGCCTTGGCCGCTCTCATGGATCGTCTGGGCACCATCGTCTGTAAGCGCGTCAAGAGTCATGCCAGCGTTTGATTGGGTTACCCTCAGATTGTTTTTGCCATCTTTGTCGTCGCCGAGCCCCTCGACAACGATCGCGTTGTGACCATTCGTAATGGTAAGTTTTGAGGAGATGGTCTGGCCATTACCGAAGTCGACATTATTGACGGTAATCTTTGTCCCATCGTCGAGCTGGAAGGTCATATCTTTCTTGAAATCGAAGTCATCCTTGCCGTCTCCGTCTGCATCGACGTGAGGATCATCATGGATCTTCGTGACATGGCCGGTCTGGTTGTTACGAACGGTCCAGGTGCCACCCTTCTCGTCGGCTGTAATCGTATACTTGTCGCCTAGGTTGATCGTGGCCTTGCCATCCTTGACCTCATGCGTCCACACCGGATCGACCGAAGGCTCCGAGCCTTGGTTCAGCCGGCGCCACAGCATGTCAGGAGGAGGCGGCGCCATCATGTACGCGGAAGTCACCACAGCGGGCGTGACGACGACAGGGACGACGCCCCCAGAAACGACACCGGCAGCGGTACTTACCGGCCGGTAATGGTAGGCACCAAGCGGCCCCAACAGTGTATTAAACGCGGGACTGGCAATCGCTCCTTCCGGCCCCACTCCGTTCATCGTCGCATCGAGCGCGCCGACTACGGGGAGACCGGCCATGGGAAGATACGGCATTTAGTTCACTCCTGTTGCATCGAAGAAAGCGGTAAAATTGCGAGCGTACGCGCACAATCAACCAGGAACTATTTCAGAACGCACCATTAGCCCGATGGCGAGCGAATGGATCCCTCTCGCTGCCAGCGCTGGCAGCCTTGATGAGGCTCCTCCGTCTCCCAGTTCAACCTCGCAGCGGCTCGGCACGAGCATATCGCGCGCATCCAACTCGCGGGAACTCTACCCGCAGTACCTGTCGAAAAGCTGACAACAACAAACCGCCGACCGAGCATCTCAGCCGTCGCCATCATCCGAGGGGGACGTGGATCGCACGACTTCTCGCGGCGGCTGGCCGTCGCGACAGACCACCTCTGGGTGTTTAGTCCCGAGCTTTGATGGTGCATTCTTGTCGCACGATTCGAACGATGCGCTATGGGACAAGTTTTACACGGCTGCGCCACCACGACGGAGGCAATCCGTCGAGCAATACAAAATAGTCAAGAGAGCCTGAGAGCACTCGCCAGGCGCTACGGGATCAACCAAAAGACCGTCGCGAAGTGGAAGGCGCGCGACCGTCGCCGATCTCTCGACAGGCCCGAAGGAAGCCAAATCGACCGTGGTTTCAATCGAGAAGGAGGCGATCATCGTCGCTTTCCGGCGGCATACGCTATTGCCGCTCGACGATTGCCTCTATGCGGCTGCAGCCGACCATCCCACATCTGACGCGGTCATCCCTGCATCGCTGTTCCAGCGCCACGGCATCAGCCGATTGCCGGAGGTTGAAGGCGGTAAGCCTTCGAAGAAAAAGTTCAAGGCTTATCCGATCGGCTATTTCCACATCGACATCGCTGAACTCCAGACTGCCGAAGGCAAGCTCTACCTCTATGTCGCAATCGATCGCACCAGCAAGTTCGCCTTCGTGCAACTGGTCAGGAAGACGGGAAGGACCTCAGCCTCGGCCTTCCTCGAAGCTCTGATCGCGGCTATCCCCTACAAGATCCACACGGTGCTCACCGACAATGGGATCCAGTTCACCTTCATCCACTCGGCCGAGCCGACATCGAGGCTGGTGACGACGAAACGGATGTCGAGGCCGAGCATGGTCGCCTCAATACGGGCGACGGTGCGCCGTTCGCGATCCCGGGACTTTGCCTTGTGGCGCGTCTCGGTATAGCCGCGCAGAACCGGCAGGTTCTCGATGGCGCGTCGCGTGCGGATGTCGTCGGCGACCTCGTCGACTTTTCTGGCGAGAGGCTTGGTGCCGGACAGACCGAAGATGTAGTCGATGCCGTTGGTCTCGCACCACGCCATTGCCTCCGGCCGGGCATAGTGCCCGTCGCCACGGAACGTAATTCACGTCTTGTGCCATCGCGTGCGGATGTGCCGTACCAGGCGTCGAAGATGGGCACGCACCTCGACGCCGCCCGGCGTCCTGCCGGGCCGCAGGACGACCGCCACGGGCCGGCTCGTCTCCGTGTCGTAGTGGATCGGCAGGAAGCAGCGTTCGTCATAATGAGCGTTGAACAGCGAGAGCTGCTGATGGCCGTGGACGACATCGCAGGTATCATCGATGTCGAGCGTGGCGGATGCCGGCTCGTGGGGGTAGCTATCCATCGATGCGTCGACCAAAATGTAGGTCAGCCGGATCACGTCGCGCAGGCGCGGAGCATTCTCCAGCCGCGACAAGGTCGGTTGGGAACACAAATCCCGGCCCGTGTCCGGTAGCCGACCGCAGGCCAGTTTGAATGCCGGATCGGACCTCAGATGATCGAGGTCGTCGGCGTCCTCGTAGCCGCAGCAGATCGCGAACATGCGAGCGCGGAACATATCGACCAGGCTGTGCACGACCCGCGTCGGATCGCGCCGATCCGGGAACACCCGGGCCAGATTGTCGGCCAAGCCGAGACGCCGCTCGGCCATCGCCAGAAGCATCACGCCCCCGTTCGAGGTCAGCCGACCGCCGTCGAAGGCAGCTGTGACTTTCTTGGCGTGAACGGCTGGAAACGAGAATGACGGAATCATATCGTCGGTCATGGCGGGCGTGGCGTTCGGGTTGGCTTCACAACCGAATCCTACGCCGCATCAGCGCTTTACACCACGCTCGCCAGCCTCTCGGGCGCCCTCTGACGAATAGGACGGGCTAAGCTGGACAACAGCTGCCCGTCAGTTCGCCATCAGCTTGGCTGGGTACCCTCGCAGCAGGGCTTAAGCAGCCCGAATCGATACGTAGGGACTAGCGCAGCACAGAAAGGTGAATCGTCATGTACGATCGAATCAGTGGTTCATCGACACGCACTAGCCAGGCTGACGAACTGAGTCAGTCGGTGGATAGTGGAAGCTTTACAGAAACACTTGCCGATCTCGCGGCTCAGTGGAGCTCACAATCTGGGGAGTTGCCTGACAAGATGGGGGCCTGCTGCAGCAAGCCCCATACCTCGGATGAAAACGACGTTCGAACTTCCAGCGCCTCCGACCCCAGTACATCCGCTCCAGAGAGTCCGGCCACCTCCTTGTTTGATTACAGAACGGCCGATCTGCGTGATGCTAATGTGGACGGCATCTGCGTTGGGCTGACTGCGGAGTGGTTCCGCAATCTCAACAACAGCCCACCAACCCGAATGCGAGCGCTCACACCTGGATCACAAACGCACACCTCAGCGGCTGAACGGCAGCAGCAATATCAAAACCTCAAGGATCAGTTGCGAAGCAGGGGAGCAGACTCTTCTCACGCCGACCTTCAGGCACAAAATGCCATTTTGGAGCAAGCTGGCTTGGAACCGGCTGGAGAAGAGAAGAGATTCGCATTCGGCAAGTCTTCGAACGTCGAGCGCATGGTGAACGAAATCAACAAAAACGGATCGAACCATTTGCTCAGCTTGTATTTCGCCGAAGGCGGCGCACACACAGTGGCGACGTCGGCCTCCAATGGAACGACCATGCTTTTCGACCCTAACTACGGAGAGTTTACTGTTCGATCAGATCCGAGGCAGATGGCTTCATTGTTACAAAGCCTCGCCGATCGTTACAGGAATCCCAACGGGCAACATTTGTCGACAATCACGACGCAAAGGATGCAGTGAGTTGGGCCTGCAGGCCGGTGGTGATTGACGCGTTCTGTAAAGGCGCGGATGCGTCAGCCGGCGCTTGCGTTCGGTCGAACGCGTCGGGGGCCAGCTCAGCGGCGGATAGAGGAATTTCCTTCCCACCATCGAAGGCAGCTGTGACTTTCTTGGCGTGAATGGCTGGAAACGAGAAGGGCGGAATCGTATCGTCGGTCATGGCGGGCGTGGCGTTCGCGGTTGAAGGTGATGGGGTTGGCTTCACAACCGAATCCTACGTCGCATCAGCGATTTACAGCATGCTCGCCAGCCTCTCGGGCGCTCTCTGACGAATAAGACGGGCTTGGCAACTATCGGCACCCGCCGATCACAGGTGACACGTCGCGTCATGAACATCGATTGAATGTCCGATGTCGGCTGCGCCGATAGGTCGTCGGCCGTTAAGAAGCCGGATTGAGCTGAGCTGGAGAGTTGAGTGTCCGCCGGAGTGGGACCAGGAACAGGCACAAAAGTTCTCTGAGCCAGACCAGGACACGGCGGAGGTTGTGGCCGACGGCTGAGAGGAGAACGTTGGCGGCGTCTCCGGCGCGGCCTTTGAGATAGCAGCGGCCGAGGTGGCCTTCGGTCTTCAGGTGTCCGATGATGGGCTCGATGGCGGAGCGGCGGCGCAGCTCGCGCTTGATGACACCAAAGACGCCGCGCTTCTGGCCAGAGGTGAAGACGCGACGGGGATTTTGCGCGTCGTGACCGCGGTATCCCTTGTCAACATAGACCCACTCGATCGCACAGCCGGTGAGTGTCTCGGTGCGGTCAAGGACGTCCCGCAAGGTGTGACCGTCGTACGGGTTGTCGGGCAGCAACCTGGCGTGCAGCACGCACAGGCCACCGGGGGCCCGGCGATTGTTGGTGACGATGGAGGCCTTCACGCCGAACTCGTAAGGTGCGCTGGCCTTGCCCTTGCCGATGCACTCCACCTCCGGGGCGTGGAAGGAATAAAGCTTGAAGCCGCGCTGGCGCTGCTGCTGCGAGCGAATCTGCCTGGCCCGGCCAAGCGGGAGGGCGAATGCCTCCTCCAGTGCGGGCTGGCCCTCTGTCTTGCGGCGGATGTCGCGGATGATCCGGCCCAGCCGGCTGCGCAGGATGCGCAGCTGCCGCTGATGCCGGTTGAACTGTTTGGCATGCGCGTAACGGCCCGCCATCATCGCTGCGTTTTTGGCCACGCGAGCATAGGATTGCCGCAGTCTGACCCCGTGCTTCCCCGCCAGGCGATTCAACCCGCGGATCGCCGCATGCAGCAGTTTGGCGTCGGTCGGGAAGCTGATCGCCTTCGGCTGCACGGTCGTGTCGACCGTGACCCGCTTGAGGTCCTGGCTGCGTAACGCACCGGCCGCGTGCGCCACCCGAAGGCTCTCGGCCAACAACCGCTCCAGCTTGTCGCCGAGCGGTTTGCGCCAGTGGCTCAGGTCTGAGCGCTCGTGCGGGAAAACGTGCTGGAAAAACTCTTCGCCAGTGAAGAACTGGAAGTACGGGTCGTGGACCCAGCGCTCGCACACGCCCTCATCGGACAGCCCGTAAATGTGCTTGAGCAACAACAGCCCGATCATGAAGCGGGTCTCGATCCCCGGCCTGCCGTTCTCGCTGTAGAGCGGGGCTATCTCCCCGTCGATCCAGTCCCAATCGATCTTGCCGGCGAGCAAAACCAGCTCGTGCTTCATGTTGATGATCTGGTCCAGCCGTGCCCGGAATAGATCGTTCGATCCCGTCGTCTTGTGCTTCTTCGGCCGCATCGTCTCCTCGATGCGCCACACAAGCACGGTTCACAGCGAAGGGGAATCCACAAAACGAATTTGCAAGGTTTGCGGCGCTCAAGCTTCAAATCCCTGCAAATCTCAAACGCTCCCAAACCCCAAAAACAGAATCCCGCTCAATCGCTTAGAGACTTGTTCACGGGCGACTAGGTCCTGTTTCTTGCAAAATCTCACGCCGCCTTGCTCTTGAAGCAATAATCTTCGGGACCGACTGGGCACGCCCACCCGGTCCTCACGATCGGTGACGCGATCGCCGCGAAACCGCCAGTCACTCCATCCGATCAGGGAAGCAGCGTTCCCGCCGCTCCCGGTCACGCGCTGCGCTATTGCCCCGGCGGCAATCCGATAGATGCCGGACGCGATCTGGGTAGTAGCGGCGATCACACCGTCAATCTCCGCAGCATCAGCGTGCTGCCCTAACCAGGTTCCCGCCCCATTCCACGAGTCACCACAGCTGCGGATTAGATGACTCAGCGCTCATCGACAAATGCCACACCCCACCTGATCTGCCACCGAACTTTCATCCGGCGGCGGTTAGAGTCTCGGGTTTTTTTGCAGCGAGACCGGACCTCGCACGCAGGTCAGACTTTCCAGAAAGCTTCACCGGATCCAGCAATTGCGTCTGAACGCACAGGCACGTTCGTGGCTCCCTTGTCGCTTCGCCGCCACGCCAACCATAGGGCGGCCAGTGAGGCTCGGTGAGCTCGCAGCTACCGGCAGGTGACGGCTGCAGCGAACGATCGCCCCAAATTACCTCGAACGTGAGACTCGTCAGCTTCTCGAAAGGTAGCGCCCCTAGCATGAGGCCGCTGAACTCTAGGCGAGCAGTCGCCTATTGAGCGTAACAAGATGAGCATAGGAGAAACCGATGATCGGAGAAATGATCGGAAGCGCTGCCGGCGGATGGCTCGGCGGACCTGCCGGAGCTGCGATTGGTGCCGCATTGGGCGGGGCTGTCGACCATACCTTTGAAAACGTACTCCACAAAGAGCGGTCCAATGCTAGTGACTCCGACAAAACTGCCTACAACAAGAACGCTGAAACGTACAACGTACAGCCCAAGACCGACGGTCTCGGCAAGAACGCAGATTTCAGCCTTAGCACCCTCGGAGGCGGGCAGCTCTTTCTATCTATTCCTGCCTTCGTATCGCCGGCCCGCGTGATATAGTAGGCGGCAACTTACGATATACGACAAAGACACGATATACGACAAAGAAAGGTGAATAGACATGGCGATTAATGCTCCTGGCCCTACTGGCGACACCCAGCAGACCGATGATGGCGGGTTCCAAGACAATCTGGCTGAGTTCGAGCGCGTTAGCCAAAAAGTCCAAACGCAATCCATAACAATGCGCAGAATTACGACCGAGCTCTCGTCCGAGAAGAAGGTCGCCGACGAGCGCGTTCAGTAAATCTGCAAGACGGTTCGGCTCACGGAGTCGCTACCGTGTCGGCGCAGTGAATGACGAACTCTGCAAGAGCCGTACGGCAACTGCCGTACGGCTTATCTCGTTATTCAGGAGATGATCCGTGAGCGAATCGATTTCTCTCGAGTTTGAGGTGCTGTCAGGGCTCTATACTGGGCTTAGGGGCAAACCCGCCATTGGGGCCAGCCTCATCGGCAGCGGGCTCGATGCCGATCTGATCTTCGTTGAACAAGGGCTCGAACCGCGTCACCTTCGCATCACCCCACATGGCAATTCGATCGAGATTGAAGCCCTTGCTGGCGATATCAGCGTAGACGGCCACGGAAATATCGTCCGAGGCGAGGGCGTGAGTGTTTCTCTTCCTGCCGTCGTTCATATCGGCGCCATGTCCATTCGCTGGTCGACGCAGGATTTGCCGCAGGCTGGTTCGAGCAACCGCTCACTTAGCTCGATCGTGGCACTTAGCCTGGTCTTGCTCAGCTCAGTTGTGATCGGTACCGTCTCAACCATCTTCGCCCCAACCGATAGCGCGGTGGCACTGAGCACCGATGCATCGCCTGCTGTCGACGTCGCCCCCAAACCGACCATCAACCATGTTGATGAGCGGGCCGCTGATGCGAGCGCCGAACTGCTGCGGCAGGAGGTTGAACGAGGCGGCCTTCTTAATATCAAGGTCGGCTCCGGAACGGGTGTTGTGACCGCGGAAGGCACTGTTACGCCTGCGATGGTCGCAAAATGGCAAGAAATCCAGCAATGGTTCGACCATCAAACCAAGGGCACTCTTGCCCTGGTGAATGCGGTCATCGTCAAAGAGGAGAAGACGCCGTCCTCGATTGCTGTCCAAGCAGTTTGGCGCGGAAGCGAACCTTATCTGCTCATCGGCGGCCAGAAGTATTTCATCGGCGCGCAGTTGAGCAATGGATGGACGGTCGATCGAATTGAGGATGGGCGAGTGTTACTCAGTCGGAACGGCCGGTCTGCTGCTCTCACCTATTAAAGTTTCTATCCTGCAGGAAAAGAAGGAGAAGTCGATGGCTAGGCTGCCCCAGCACCCTGTAGGGCCCGGCACCTCATCGCAGGGGTTCAACGTCGGCGAGCATGCGCCAGTCGTCCGCCCGACCAACCTGCAAACCAATAAGATCGAAGTCGGTGGCACGCAGGCAGATGGCGCCACGAAACGGGCGTCGTGGCGGGACACGCCCGCGCAGGATCTGCCAATTGATGCTGCGACAGAAGCCACGCTCGAGGTCAACTCTATCGATGCCCTCTCCCGCGTCACTCTTTTCGAGAGGGGTGCGGGGGCCAATGAGATCGACCCACACGCGCTATTGGCCTCACTTTATGGCCACAATCTCTCACATGGACTACTCTCCTTCGTCATTCCACGCCTACGTCATCCGGACGTGCTGCGCGCGGACAAGCATGGCGCTCTTCTGGAACGCCTAACTCAAACATTGGAGGCGACGCCAAACGACAAGACGGCTTGTGAATGTTTGGCAATCCTGCAGCAGGAGCTGCAGCGGCTTCTTCTGCTTCGGCAGAATCAGAACAGCTTGATAAAGGGCTAAGCCATGATTGACTCGGATCGAGTGCAGCAACTCGCCCCTAGGTCGGCCCCAGACGTTTCTAAGTCCGGCGATATCTTGCTGATCTCCGGGCCTGAGCGTGATCTGCTCTGCGCCCTCTCCTATGTCCACCTCGCGTGCGGACAGAGCGCACAGAGTCTAGTTCTGCTGCGAATCGCAGCTCGCGAACATTCCCAAGATGTCGATCTACTCCGCATTCTAGCCTACACTCTCATCTCGGAGAGCCTTGGTGATGAAGCACTTGCTGTCCTGGATCGGCTGGACGCACTTGATGCTCAACCGTCTTCACGCGTGCCTTTGACGCTCTTGCGCAGTCATGCGCTGCGACAAGCAGGCCGCATGACCGAGGCCCGCGACGTCTTCCAACGCTATGTGTCATTGCGCTGCAGCACAGCGATCATCAAAAAGCAGTAGGGATCAACATGGCTAACGTCTTGCGTAACTTCATCGTGCGCGCGCCGGCCCGCCCGGATTTTATGGTCGCATTGCTGCTGCTTTTGGCGATCGGCATGATGATTATCCCGATCCCGATCATCGTGATTGACATGTTGATCGGCTTCAACCTTGGCTTTGCCATATTGCTGCTGATGGTCGCCCTCTATCTCAGCACGCCGCTTGATTTCTCGTCCTTGCCGGGCGTCATCCTGATTTCAACGGTATTCCGTCTCGCGCTGACCATCGCAACAACGCGGCTTATTCTAGCTGAGGGCGACGCGGGCAGCATCATCCACACGTTTGGCGACTTCGTCATTTCGGGAAATATCGCTGTCGGAATCGTCATATTCCTAATCGTGACCATGGTGCAGTTCATGGTTCTTGCCAAAGGCGCCGAACGCGTCGCAGAGGTTTCGGCGCGCTTCACGCTCGACGCGCTGCCGGGCAAGCAGATGGCGATCGATGCGGAGCTGCGCAATAGCCATATCGATCAACACGAAGCACGTCGCCGGCGCGCCACACTGGAGCAAGAAAGCCAACTTCATGGCGCCATGGATGGGGCCATGAAGTTTGTGAAGGGCGACGCGATCGCCGGGCTGATCGTCATCTGCATCAATATGCTGGGCGGGATCAGCATCGGCCTCCTCTCCAAGGGCATGTCGCTCGATGAGGCGCTGCATCAATATACGCTGCTGACGATTGGTGATGCGCTCATCTCTCAGATTCCGGCTCTGCTGCTGTCGATTACGGCCGCGACCATCGTCACGCGCGTCAACGGGCCTTCCAAGCTCAAGCTTGGCGCCGATATCGTCAACCAACTTACGGCGAGCACACAAGCACTTCGGTTAGCCGCCTGCGTCTTGTTATTGATGGGACTTATTCCAGGCTTCCCTCTGCCTCCGTTCGTTATCCTGGCTGTGCTCTTCGCTACAGCGAGCTATGTCAAGGTTGGCGCGAAAGGCGACAAGGCGGCCGCTACGACGGGCGCAAATGTCACCGTCTCGGCCCCGGCACAGCCTCAGAAGCAAGCCGTTCATGCGGAAGCCCTTCCGATCGCGCTATTCCTTGCGCCGAACCTGACGCATTCGATCGACAAGAACGAGCTGGAACAGTGCATCGAGCGCGTTTCAACGCTGGTATCGGCGGATCTTGGCATCACAGTTCCGCGTATCCCGGCCCAGATTGATCAGCACTTGTCCAGGTCGCAATTCAGGGTGGATGTCGACAGCGTGCCAGTTGAACGGGACGTCATCGATCCGACGCAACTCGCGCTCAACGACGATGTGGCGAACATTGAATTGAGCGGCATCCCCTTTTGGCAAGACCCGGAGACGAATCGGATCTGCATCGAAGAAGGCCACGCAGCCGCTCTCAAGGCTGCCGGAATCGGGTATCACCGTCCGAGCGAAATTCTTGGCTTACGTCTCCATTCCACATTGACACGCTATGCACAGCGCCTGGTAGGCATTCAAGAGACCCGCCAATTGCTCGGCCGGATGGAGCAGGAATACGCTGATCTGGTGAAGGAGGTGCTGCGCACGACGACAATCCCGCGAATCGCCGAGGTCCTGCGCCGCCTACTTGATGAGGGCATTCCAATTCGCAACACCCGCCTGCTCCTGGAGGCATTGGCAGAATGGAGTGAACGCGAGCAAAACGCCGTCCTGCTCACTGAATATGTTCGTGCCACTCTGAAGCGGCAGATCTGTTTTCGCTATGCCAATGCCCACCGTGTTGTGGCCGCCTTTATCATCGAGCGTGAGACCGAGGAGATTGTGCGCGGCGCGGTGCGCGAAACCGCTGTCGGCCCGTACCTGGTTTTGGACGATTGGCAGAGCGAGAGGCTGCTTGCACAATTCCGTCAGATCCAGTCCACCATCGCACAAAGTCAGAGCCAGCCCGTCATTCTCGGTTCGATGGATATCCGGCGTTTCGTACGCGGCTTTCTCACCCGCAACGGGATCGATCTGCCCGTTCTGTCCTATCAGGATCTCGCCTCGGATTTCACGGTCCAGCCGATTGGATCGGTCAAGCTTCCGGCTGCCAAGGACCAGGCTCCTTCTAAGGAGCGTGCTGGGCTCCTTACCGCTGCCAGCTAACAGAGCACGGCATGTCGCCGTGAGACAGCCTATGAATTCATATGAGACAAGCATCGGCCGGCACTTGTGCTCCTTTCGTCTGAACTCATGCTCAGCGTTCCTCGCCATTGCAATGCTAGCAGGTTGTGCTACCTCGGAGCGGTCGGGTCTCCCAGTCCAGCAAATGGACAGATCTGACCTAGCAGACGCCAAGGAGATCAATCCTGCTATGCGCGAGCGCATCTCGCACGCTCTCGGTCGGGATGCTGATGAGCAGACTCTGCGCGATACGTTGAAGCAACAACCGGACAACGTCGATGCGGCGATTGCTCTTGCGCGGGCTCTCTTGGCGCGCGAATCCCCGGATGAAGCGCTTGAGGTGATTGATACCGTGTTGTTGACAGTCCCCGGCCACCTGCGCGCGCTGAATGCCAAGGGTGTTGTGCTCGATCACGAGGGCCGCCATCACGAGGCGCAAGCTCTCTACCGCCAAGCTCTCCAAACAGACCCCGCAAATCTGATGTTGCGCAACAATCTCAAATTGTCGCTCGCACTTGATCGGAAGCCGGCGATCGGGAACGCCAGTCTACAACAACCGCAAACGGACGGCCGGCACGCGTTGGACCGATCGAGGTAGCGTGGCCAAGCGGCACGACCCGCCGATGCTCGATGCCTAGCTGTGAGCTTGTCGAATTTGCTGAGTATGAGTCGGACCGAGGCTCAAGGGCCAGTTGCCGCGAAGCAACGTCGTCGATAGGAATGCTACTCGCCATGTATAACCGCATCAGTGACTCATCCATCATTCACGCCGCAAGTGTTTCCGAGGCCGATGAAACGCGTCAGCGCGCCACCAATGACCCGCACGCTGATGAGGATAGCCAAAGGTTCTCGGATATGGTTTCCGCGCTGAATTTAGCATCCGCGGGTTCGCAGGCTGGTTCATCTTCGACAGCAACCCGGACTTACTCTCTGGTTTCCGAGCCGCCGGTGGTTGAGATCTCAAGGTCTACCTTCGAGGACAAGCTAGCGGAGTTTTATGGTGACGACATAGAGTATATCGCTGCGCATCCGCAGCGGTATTCCCGTCCCGTTTCCCAGAAGGCCCAGCGCACGGCGGACATCGCGTTTCGCTTCGGCACGAAAGCCGGTTCGGAGGCGGCACGATATTTCAGCTATCAGCTCGGTAACAAAAGCGTTGGACTTCTGAGAACGGAACTCGGCGGGCCCATGAGCGAGCTGTTCAAAGGCAACAATGCTTGGCGGGAGACATTCCCTGGGCGAGATGAAATCACGTCAACGATAGATTTCCGCGTTACTCATCCACTTGTCGATAACGCGGGCGATATTTTGCTGGAACATCAGCTCCGGCTCGATGGCAACGAACCGCTCGTCCTGTCTCACTCTTTCAACCCCGAAGCGAAAGCTCGCGCAGGAGCATTGGGCTTTGTTGAGGTAGGCGATTCGATGATGGTGCTTGACCCCACCAAGCGCGCGGACAAGTGGAAGAAGAACAGCGAGGGCAAATGGCAGCGGGAAGGCAAACCTCCTTTATATCTTGCCGCAGCTGAAGGCAATGGCGGTGACGATGCCAAGCGTAGCGGGAGCGCTACAAATCACGCGCAAGATCCGTACGACGATGAATACGACTTTATGTAGATCGCACAGGCTCACGCTGAGACAGCTCACGTGATTAGCCAGATCGGCTTTGGCACGGGTCGGACTCGCATCGGATGTCTTCGGCATGTACCGACATCAAACTTCCTGCACCGGGGCGGACCGGAGGGATTGCGCTTTACGCAAGCCAGCTTGTCCGCCTTCCCTGCGCGGGCCGCGTCGGACTCGCCGGCTAGTCTAGCGCGCGCCATCGATGTTCATCGCGCGTTTGTCGAACACGATCAGTGCCCTCGGCGGCTCTGCAAGTTTACTCGCCATGGCTCATCGAGCTCGCACGCCTGCTATTGCGCTGACCACATAGCATCCGGCGGACCGGGATCGCCGCAATGAAAAAGGGGCTGATCTCGGCCGAAAGCAGCGGCAGCTCGTCTTTCAAGCCACCAAGAACGGGCATGACCATTTCCACTGTCTAACGACGCACTCAAGGCGTTTCCAAACTGCTCAAGTGCTACGGTCCGCAGAGCCCGCAATTGCATCCCACCAAAGCAAGGAGGTGATGGCGTGTTCATAGCAAATGGAGCGCTCGCGCCGCTCGCGATAGGAGCACTCGGATGATCACGCCGGTTCGGCGGAACTGGAGTCCAAGAGAACTATTTCACGCTCTTACGCCAGCGATGTTCACCGCCGAACCATCGGTTATACGCGCACGTTGGGACAAATTGTGGCCTGATCTGTACACCGAGTATGACGCCAGGCATTTGAGACGAGAATTGTCGGCCCGAAAGCTGATCGCGACCGACGAAGCTGGGGCGTTTTTCAATGCCTGCGAGGCCGACGAAGAGCGTCACACCGATGGCTTCATCCGCATCATTGAACTTGTCGCTAATGGATCCGAAAAAACCATTCGGGAGAAATTAGACGCTCGTTCGCATGATTTTGGTCCGATCGGCGAACACCTGAAGGACGAATTCTCCCTGATGGTTATGATCGCATTCGATGAGATATGCACTTGCCGCGCCTATGCTGCGGAAAAGCCGTTTTATGATGGCCTTGGGAACGACACGTTCCATCATTGGCTGAGCGAGGTGATTGCCGACGAGGCGGTTCACTCAATGAACGCCGTTAACGTAATCCGCGCGCGCTATAGCGACCGCGTTGGTGAAGTCGACGCAATTCTCGATAACCTAATCAGGCGCGTTACCGACGATCTGAGTTATTCTGGTACATTCGTCCTGGATTACTTCGGCGGAGTTTACACAAAGGAAATGTTCGCTAGCTCGCGTCTCGCTGTCATGAGAAATGTTGCCTAGCCGATCGCGGCGTAGAGCGAGATAGATGGAGCCGTCAGCCAAGCTGAGTCGTGGCACCCGCGCGGTGATTTGCGCAATCGTTCACTCCGGCCCGAACTGGACGGTGCGTTGCCCATAATCTTTCGATGGATGCGCGTTCTAATGCGTCTCACAGCAAGCCTGACGAAAGTCGAGCCGGCATCGTATAGTTGCCAGACGATCTTTCGTTCGCCGCAAGTTGCCATCCTGCCAAGTCAGCGCTGAATTCTCGGGCGATTCCGCATCCAAATGTCGTGTTCGCGACGTGCCGGCGGTTGGGCATTGGCCAGAATGTACTCGCCGCGTTTTGCTTTGAGTCAAGTTGGACACGCAGCGCGCCCGGCGCGAGCCGTCGAGCGATTTGGCCCAGCTTTTGCTCCGCGGCCTGCCGACGATGTACGGTTCCCCGCTTTGTCGGATACGCGGACGTAACCGCCCGCCTATTGGCTTGTTCCTAATCTTTCGCTTCTGCCTAACCAACGATCCCGGGACCGGGAGGTTTTCACAGCGCTAGCGGTCGCTACTTTCGGCGGACTTCGGGGCAGAGAACCAGGAGCTATGAAGTCGACGCCTCCTGGGTCGTTCCCTGCTCGATTTACGCAGTAGGTATCCGCCTTTAGTCGCCTTACAGTCGTGCCCGGACGGCGCTACCGTTGAGAACTGGCGTTATGTACCGTGGCGCCAGCGGATCAATGCCTCCCTAGAGCGCAAGCTCTAGGAGAGTTCCTGGATAAGGCTTCGGTGGCGGTCCCATGAAAGATATGGAGGCGAGCGAAGCTTTATGCCAAAAGCCGAATATGCGGATTAAATCAAATAGCAAAATGCGCGACCGACCAGAAGAAGTGCGGACTGTGCGAGCACCCTCGCCGTCCATTTCAGGCGGCATGCCGACCAAGTCGAAAGGGCCGTGGCCGATCGGTCAGGGCGAACGCTCAGAAAACGGTGCTATCCGTCACCTACCCGCGCCCAAGGGAAAGCAATTCCTGCGATAGCAGGCTAAGACCATCTCTCATCCCCGTAGACTGCGGTCCTTCAGCTTGACACCCCCAGTGGCCGACGGGGTCTAGGCAATTTGGTGGTGAACGAGTACCCTGCCAATGCTTGGATGATCGTGAGGAACATCTGTTCCGAAAATCACAATTGTGAGTCGCGCATGAATACCATGTCGCCTTTCACCCTCCGAGTTACAAGGAATGCTATTTGTCCGCGTGCTCTGATCTGCCGATTAGACGGCCAGCTTTGATGGGGAGCGTCCGGATTCACATAGTTCGATAACGTGCACGGGCATCCTAGAGCAAATCGGCGAATTGCATTCAGCAGATTGAGGTCGCATTGATTTATACAGCACAGGCTAGGTTCCTCGTCCGCAGAGGAAGCAGGCTGGATGGTTTATGATCGAGAACGCAAAGGGCCGGCTCTGTTAAAGAACGGCAACTGGGCCGAGAAGTTGACACGGGAAGAGGCCGAGCGCCTCAAGCAGAGGCTGACGGACCAGCCAGCTGATCCAGGCCTTGACCGACGCTCCCCATTTTGACCAGGTCCACTAGTAAGTGATGGCGCCGACCGGATACCGGCCGCCGAAGCAAATAGCCGTATCGTCCCTGAAACTGCGGCAGGCGGCGGCGCGCGTTCCGGCCCCGGGGACACATCTAGTCGAGCTCAATTCCGGATCGCGACGTGCTCTCGTCAATCTTGGTGAATGAGGAAACCATCAGGCCCGCTCGAGGAGCGGGCTTGCTACAGAACGCACTATGGCAAGCGACAAACCTTGGAACAACTGGCCTATTTGCCGCGCTGCAGGCAAAGGACGACCTCCTTCCAAAGTTTGCTGAGCAGCGCTCAGTCATGTTCCGTAGCCTTTGCGCGCGCGACAACGGGGGATCGCGCCTTCGTCGTCGCCCGCCCGCGACGGCAGAACGGCTGCTCGAGGATAAAGGGAACTCTCGCTGGCAGGTCCCAAGTCGTAACGTGCGCCCGCCGGATCAGCACCTCTTCGCCCATAGGCGCCCACCCAGGCCTCAACGCCGCGAACTTCTGCCTGGTTGACCCGACGCTGACCGTCCCTACCCGCCGCGCTTTCGGATATCGAAGCCTGTGCCACCAGATAGGTCAGGTCATTCCCCCGGGGGCAAGCTTTTGATCAGACGTTCGACGGCCGTGGCGTACACTTTCTCGAACGGACCGCCAGTTTCGAACGCCTCCGCGGGCGGCCGCGATCCAATTTCCACCGGTGAGAGCGGAGATCGCTGCCGTCGTCGGCGCTTCCGGCAACGCGTCTCGATTGGCCGCATCGCGGCGGCCCCATCCCGATTGCCCTGCGCACGGGGGGCTCGCTACCCGCGACGTGCCGCCGGGTGAAAGAACCATTCTCCGAGCGACCATCCCCGATTCTTCGCGGCGGCGACACACAGCCTAAGCCCGGCGAAAAGCGAGGATCGCCGATAACGATGACCATCCCGCCCGTCGTATCAAGCACACCAAGAATGCCCATCGTACTTCGCCTCCCGACGTCAACTCGTCCAATAGGTTTGCGACTTTGGCCGAGGTCTCGGCTGGGCATTCCAGTTCGTACCTACGGAGAGCTTTGACCGGATCGAGAGTTCGATGCTTTCAATGTCATCTCTGAACTGACCTGCCACTTCACCTCCTGGCAGAACACGGCCACCATGATTGTCGAACGTAATACCTGATGATCGACCAAGTCATGGTCGCACGATCTTGACTAGCGAAAACCGCTTGGACATCTGCGTAGCACCGCTTCGATCATGCTCCGGCAAAGCCGGACAATCTGACGCTATGTGAGATTCAAGTCATTTCATGCTGCTCGATGATCGCCGGCAATAAATAGCTGATAGTAGTCGTGATGATCGTCACCGGCGCACAGTTGATTCTTGGACGAACTGATCTTCAAGCTGCTCCCAACCTTTCGTGGAGTACGAGTACGAGTGATTAGTTGCTGTTCTCGACCTGCATCGTCGTTGCAATCAAGCGACCTCACTGGCTTGATGTTGGAAAATGTCGACCAGTCGCGCGCCTCTCGTGTCAAAGATTCGAGTGTCCCTTCTTTCTGCCATGTTCGCAGCCAACGCAGATATCGCCGGAGGATGCGGACAAAGGAGGTGTCGGCAAGACGACCTTATCATAACGCGCAAACACCCGCATTCGACACGGAGTCGCCGTCGGGGGACGCTGAAGCGCTTCTATTCGGAGATCACCGAGATCGTCGATATGACAATGACCGCGGACCAGATGAAGATCTTCGATATCCTGAACTCAGGGCTATCCGTCACCGTCATCGATGCTCGCGCCGGCTTACTGTCCTCTGCACTGGCCGCCTTGCGCGACATCGGCTTTTTGGATTCGGCGCGGTCTGGACGGATCACCTTTGCCGTATTCCATATCTTGGGATCATCTATCGCTTCGCTGGATGAGATCGCCGAGATCGCGACCTACATGAGCGGCGCAAAATACTATCTGGTCAAAACTTCATCAACGATACTCAATTCTTCCAGCGGGACCAGCTGACCTATAATTCCCATTTTCACCGCATCAAGCATGCGACCGAGTTGACCATACCGAAACTTAACGAGATGGCCTATGAGCAGGTCGAAGTCGCTTCCGTCCCATTCGTCGACTTCGTCGCAAACAAGGGGCGGAACGATGAGCCGGCGAATAACTCCTTCGTGCTGCGCGGCTATGTCCGGCATTGGCGGGCAAATGTCTGGAGCGAATTTGATCGCATCAGCTTGACGGAATTGACCGGAGCTAAGTCAGCCAGCCGGGGCGACGAGAAGTAGTCGCATTATCGGCGAGCGACGGGTTGAGCCCAATACGAAACGAGATTGATCTGTTAGCTGTGTTAGCAACCCCCATCTACATCATCTGCTCTCCTAGCCCGCAGGTCGGCAAAACTCTCATCGCTCGCCTGCTGAGCGAGTTCTTGCTGCTAAAAAATGGCAAGGCGCTCTCCTTCGATGTCAGCCTGAAGGAGCCGTCATTGCACGATTACCTCCCCAACATCACGGAGACCGCAGATGTGATCGATACTTACGGGAAGATGCAGCTGATGGACCCGCTGATCATCCACGACGGGGTCGCCAAGGTGATCGATCTCGGCTTCCATGCCTTTGATGAATTCTTCAAGATGTGCGGGGAGATCGGCTTCATGAAGGAGACGATGCGCTGCTATGTCGCGCCTATTATCTTCTTCGTCGCGGGTGCTGACCGCCTCTCCTTTCGTAGCTATGAAATGCTACGGCGGCAGATTCCGCCGGCGGCGCTGGTCACTGTCCACAATGAGTTCGCGCTGCGCAGCGGATTAACCGATGCGATGGATGGCGAGCGGGTACTTCGGATTCCCGCGCTGCCGCTGTTTCTCAAGAGATATATCGATCGAATTCGCTTTTCCTTCACCGGATATCTGCGCAACGAGAAGGACTGGTCCACCGAGCTGCATCAGTGGATCCGACGAAATTACACCATGTTTCGCGACCTGGAATCGATTGTGATGCTGCGGAGACCCTATCGATCTCGAGCGACGAATATCGAAAGCCTACGGGGCACAAGGGCACACTGAAGTTCCGGCTCGCCATCCATTTCGCAATAGGAGGTGAACTTGTGCAATTGCGATAAAGGATCCTTCACCCGAAACGAGCAGTCGAGAGCACCTTTTCAAGCAGGCGCGCGCTCTCGCCGCAGTCAACAAAGGCTGGATTATGCCATCCTGGATGACAAGCTCCCTTTGACATCGGCCGCGAGGAGCGCTCCTCCAACATCGGCTCATGCTGTCGCAGATTTCGACGGACAAGCGACGATGACCCGGCTCTTGGTTCGCTCCCATTGTCAGTTCAACAAACGGCTGCATCTGCAGTGATACGGCGGATATTCTCTACGCCCAGCTCACTGCAACCGCTCCGTGCCACGACCGATGAACTCGAGCATCGACTTCGCGTGGGTGATCTCGCGTGAGACGCGCTTCAGGATCCGGATTGCCGCCGCTTCCGTCGCAATCAGCCCCGCTCTTTCACAGGCTAGCCCGAAATGATGCATCACCTGTTCGTCGGATGGCGCGATGCGATTCTGCCTCACGCTGGTCGTCAATGATCGGAGCATGTGGTCGACGACATCCTTCTCAACCTCGATCAAGAGCTACGTCCTTCTGATTGTTTGCTCAATTCCATGAAATGTGAACGCTTCCAACCGCATCACCAGGCGGCGTTCGCTGCGCGGGATTGTCGTGTTCGAGACGTCGCCGCATCATGCGCATTGAAGACAGCTGCCGCGAGATTTCTTTGGTCGATTATCTCGTCTGCCGGGCCCCCTTCTCTCCAACACGAGACTGCGCGGCTTCAGTTTACGTGAGTTGCAGCTGCCTGATGATCTCCGCGCCTAAACCTCTCTGATGTACGTCAACCGTGCAGCGTGCAGGAAACATGCGATGTGCACCGTCACAACGCCGGGAAACGCAATGATCTGCAGCAAATTCTCTTTCACACGCGCAGCGTGAGCTGGTATCGGTTGATGAGAGCCTTGCACACCTCAAACCGCTCTCCATATTCCCCGAGGACACGGGCAAATCGCAAGTTCCTCGACGCAACTGTTCGGCATGTATGCGGCGCCGTGGAGCGGTTGCTCCCGGATATCCGCATGCTCGATGTTTTGAAATCACCGGGTAAACCTAAATCTGCAATCTGTGATGACGTCGATCGATGATAGATTGAGTGAGATCAGATGGGTGCGAAACGAGATTTGGCGTTGTCGTCGGTTGCTTCGAGCGGGGCTGCCTGGCGCGGAGCGCGAGGTCGTGGAGAAGCGTTTGCTTGAGCAGCTTTCTGCCTTCGAACGGCTCTTGGCGACCGCATTTCCCATGGTCCTGAGCACTGGAGCAAATTCGACGAAAAGCACCGTAGTTTAGTTGGGCCAAGCGACTCCACTCTGGCGCCGATCGAGAACGCCGCAATCGCGTCCACCGGTTCATTCGGAAGGTCGATTGGCGGCCAACGTGAGTGACTTCCCGTGCTCGATTTACTCCCTCGAGGGCGAGAATCAACGCCAAGCCGATCGCACGACGAGCGGCTCTGAATTGGTAAGACCGCCATGGAATGAACTCGCAACGCCAGCATTCGAGCGATTTCGTTGCCGGTTGTAGCCGATTTGACTGTCTGCCAGGAACATTAGGCCAACGTCGCCATAGATTGAGTGACCGTAGGAATTCCTGGACGATGCCTGGCCGTAACCAGCCCCGACGTGCATACCGCATATCCCCGGGTCAGTTTCAGCGAACCGGTGGCAACTTCACTGCTGCCTCAAGGTCCGCGAAATTGGCTGCACCGCTGAAAACGAGCGCTACTGCGGTACCGAAAGTGCGAGCTTCCGGACGCATCACGACCTCACACCAGGTGTGCGCGCGCCCTCGATCGTCGGACGAGGCTATCGATTGCTGGCGCATGCGTGCCCGCCGGTGGATCAACGGCACTCGGGTTGGAGGGACGCTTTCAGCCCGATTAATCCGCTTCGATACAACCAGCCTGACGAAAGGTCCATCACCCGTCCGTTGGGCTGCTAACTGCCGGATACATTCTGAGATTGACGCTCGGGCGGCTCACTCTCGATGCAGGACGATCGGAAGCTTGTCGATGCCTCGTTTCGACCGTCCCTTTCTTTCCGCCGCGGTTGGCATCACCCGCCGACATTCGACAAGCAAGCTTTTGAAATTGTCCCGAAGACAAAACATGGTCGCGTCCACATCCCCACGTCCTGTAAAGCGATTGCAGAAGCGCATCACATCTGGTCTGCAAGACGTCAAGACCTCATCCGACCTCCGATCTCGCGCGTGAGCGTATCCAGTGCACAACATGGCCGCGATCGCAATCACGGCAAGGGTAGCAGATGGGGATACGCACGAGAGGTCCAACCCGTCCGTTCCTTTTGGTTTGCCAAACCTCTCTTGCGCTGCATATCCATCATGATTGTTCTTTGCCCCGCGATTATCGTCCTGCTTGCCGGGAAGCAGGCCAGGCACAGGCCTGTCGCCAAGACCAACCCACAACGACGATCGACTGCGCGCGCGGCTCACGCAGCCCGCCTTATAGCTTGAGACATCCGCAATGTTAGTTATTCCCAATATGACTCGTCCGCAAAGGCGTCCGATCTTGCCTCGGAAGATCTACAACCTGACGCTACGGTCGATTCAAGCACTTTGAGCGTCGAGCAAGCGTCAATACGCGCCGAGATGGGCATATCTGCATCTTGTCATGAGCAAGAAGAACGAACTCCTCGACAATTCCACGCATCTCCGGCTGCACCGCGTGCCAGACGTCATCCGATATCGACCGATATCGCTCCGCCCACCGTCGGGACGCAGCGCATTGTTGAAGACACCGCAGACCGGCATAGCGATTCCGTCGAGCCGATCACCCGACAAGTGGCGTCGTCGCTGCTCGCTCTGTGCCACGCCGACCAACGTCTTAGCGCATGCACGCCCAACGATGGGCGGGACCGACCGCCTTACGGCTTGAATACAAGGTATGAAGCGATGGGCCCAGGATACCTTGGTCTGGGCCGGTAATTGTCGTGTCTGTGACGCAAGTTGATTTCGCATTGTTCAAGCCGCCTGCGGCTATTTCTATTCTGCAGTTTCCGGAGACCCAATCAGCGCTTAAACCTTCGAGCCCGACTGGCACGGCGGTTGCTACTAACAGCGGCAAGCGTGAGACCTGGGTGCAGCCTAGCCGCAACACGGAAGATGCCGTTTGTCTTTGACTGCTACCCACCATTCTGCAGACCGCAGGCCGCGCGATGTTCGCGATTCTCAGGATCTACGACAACACTAGGGCTCAGTATGAGGAAATCAGCGGCACGAGAGCTTTACATAGCAGGCAAGTTATATGTTGTGGCCGCCGGGATTCTGGCTTCGTCAGCAGCGGGCGCTAATGATGATTTGATGAGCGCCGCGAGGCGGATTTTCAGGCCGATCCCCTCAGTCGTTCCTGCGATGAAGGATAACCCTATCACCCACGAAAAAGTCACACTTGGCAAATCCCTGTTCTTCGATCCGAGGCTATCGGTAAGCGAGGTCATTAGCTGCAATACATGTCACAATCTTGGGACCGGCGGAGTAGATGCCGGTCCGATGTCGGTTGGTCATCGCTGGCAGCTGGGTTCGCGGCGCGCGCCAACGGTCTATAACGCAGTCTTCAATGTCGCGCAGTTCTGGGATGGTCGCGCGGCAGACCTCAAGGCCCAGGCCGCAGGCCCTGTCCAGTCCAGTATCGAAATGAATGCGACTCCGGCTCACGTGCTCGACACGTTGAGTTCTATGAACGATTATATCGTTATGTTCAGTAAGGCGTTCCCCAACGATGCGGCGCCGGTTACCTTTGAAAATTTTGCCAAGGCGATCGAGGCTTTCGAGACGACATTGATCACACCTGCCGCCGCCTTCGACCAATACCTCGAGGGCGATGCGTATGCGCTTGGTGATCAACAGAAAGCTGGATTAAAGCTGTTCATCGAAAAGGGATGCTCCTCCTGCCACAATGGAATCAACGTCGGTGGACAGGATTACTTCCCGTTCGGTGTGATGGAAAAGCCAGCCGCAAGCCTGCTTCCTCGAGGCGACAAGGGCCGTTTTGCCGTCACCAGGGTGCCCAGCGACGAATATGTTTTTCGCTCCGCCCCGTTGCGCAACGTCGCATTGCGTCCCCCTTACTTCCATTCGGGCCAGGTTTGGAGCCTCAAACAGGCGGTTGGCGTGATGAGTGAGATTCAACTCGGCGTGAAGCTTAACGATACGGAAAAAGACGACATCGTCGCGTTTCTGAACTCACTCACCGGGCAGCTGCCTAAGATCGATTATCCGATACTGCCCGCGCGTACCGAAAAGACGCCAAGGCCCTCTGTGGACAAATAGAGCCCTTACCGCACCAGAACTAGGCGTTCGTCGAATGCTGAGGAATACGGCGCAACCACGCAAGCTTCTCGTCCATCCTGCGTGGCCGGTTGGCGACGCGAGCGTCTGAAACCCAACGACACGATGGGGCCATTCCACATGCTGGGTTGGGACCTATGCGCGTTTCGCCATGAGCCAAGCGGGCTGTGCAGCATATTTTTGAACGGCACGCAGATTGCTGGGTGAGGAGCAAGGAACTGCTGCGACGAAAGCGGGCGCGGCAGACCACCGCCGGAGTTCCAATGAAACTTATCCGATTGATCCTAGTCGATCTGGTTTTGATGCTGCTTGCGCCTAAAATTGCAGAAGCCATGAATATGGGCGTTGGCGCAATCGTCACATTGGCCACGAAGGCTGTGGCCCCCTTCAAGCGGACTGCCGGCGCCGAGGCGGTATCTATCTCTGGCACGAAGCCACACCTCTCCAGCCAAACGATGCAAGCCCTGCCCGCGACACTGGAACCCGCTTTGTCGATGTCATCGACAAGCGCACACGGCAGCGTTCGATTGCCGGCGCTCAAGATGCCGGCTGCCGTAACACCATCAATCCGCAATCCTACGGCCGCACCTTATGGCCTCCGCGGGAGGGAGAGGCCGCGCTGGAGCGAGACAGACCGGATTGTCGGCGGCGTGGTGATCTTCGCCTTTGCGGCCATTCCGCTCGTGACCTTGATGGAAAGATGCAGCACAGGAACGGCCACGTGAGAGACGCGAAACCCGGCCACATCGAGGTCGCCTTCAACGGCTCTCTGGCCAGCGTCCCGCTGGATGCGCAGTTCAGCGTCCCGGCCAAAGGTGTCACGGCCATTTTCGGTCCGCCTGGGTGCGGCAAGACCACACTCGCGCGCTGCATCGCCGGCATTCAGCGTCTACCGAGCGGGTTTTGCGCAATCGATGGCGAGATTTGGCAGGATGAGACGACGTTTTGGCCGCCTCATCAGCGTCCTGTCGCATATGTATTCCAACGACCGATTCTGTTTTCTCATTTGTCGGTCAAGCGTACCCTCCTGTACAACGCGCCCAAATCAACACCGACACTGATCGACTTTGATGGTGTGGTCGAATTGCTCGGCCTGGCGCCATTGCTTGACCGTCAGCCCTCATTTCTTTCTGGAGCCGAGCGACAGCGACTTGCCCTGGGCAGTGCGCTGTTGTCCCAACCTCGGCTACTTTTGCTGGACGACCCGCTCATTTTGCTCGACAGCCCCGCCAAGCGCGCGATTCTGCCATTTCTCGAGCGCATGCGTGAAGAGCTCACGTTGCCTATGATCTATATCAGCCATGACATGACTGACATCGAGCGCTTTGCCGATCATCTCGTCATGATGAGAGATGGCATTGTGACTGCGGCTGGGCCGCTGCATGCCCTTCAAAGCGATCCAGCGCTTGCCGCGCGCGGCGAAGCGGCGGTTTGCGTTGACACCATCGTCGGCGGCTATGACGGGCGCTACGGACTAATCATCCTCCGCCTCAAAGGTGCGCGTCTGTTGATACCGGGACCGCCGCTCAGACCCGGCACGCAGCTACGGCTGCGCATTGCAGCCGGCGATGTCAGCATAACGTGCGAGGCACCGCGCGCAAGCTCCGTCCTCAATATCTTTCCGGCACGCATCAAAGCTTCTCTGCCGTTCGACGAAGCTGAGGTGACATTGGTTCTGGCTCTCGAAACAGGCCGATCGGGCGTGCCGCTTTTGGCCCGCATCCCGCGCCGCTCCTTTGATGCGCTAAAGCTCAGCAATGGAACGGACGTATTCGCCGAGGTCGCGCGCGCGTTGCCGGTCGCGGCCCCCGAGCGGTTGCTCGTAACCCCTTCCACACCAGCTAGAGATGTTCGACGGTGAGCGCCGACACGAGAAAGGCGCAGCAATAGGACCACGGCCATGATCGGCAATCTTGAAGAAATCGATCCGAATGATGTGGCGGCAATTTTCTACCAGGCAAGCGACCACGTCGATAGGCTGCTTGCTGATTTTGCCCAGGATCTCGCTCGGCAGGGCGTACGCGTCGGCGGCATCGTCCAGCGACACTTCAAGGGCGCAAACGGAACGCACGCGATGGTTGCAGTCGACATTGCAACGGGACAAGAGATCTCGATTTCCAAGCCACTCGACGGCGGAGCTATGTCCTGTACGCTCGATACGAATGGACTTGCCGAGGCCGCAGCTGTCGTTTCCCGGGCGCTTCGCGACAAGGTCGATCTCCTCGTGATCAGCAAATTCGCCAAACAGGAAGCGCTTGGTCGCGGCCTGCGCGCCGAATTCATCGACGCGATCATCTGCGGCGTGCCACTCCTGACGGCTGTTCCAAGAAAATGTCTTGTCGACTGGCGAGCTTTCACGGGGGATGTTGGCAGGCTGCTCGTTTGCGATCGTCAAGTCGTGGAGGAGTGGTGGCACGACAGCTCCACGCGCTTGGCGCGCAGCCGAGTGTTCAGTCCCAGGTGCGGCTATCTGGCGACCATGATACCGGACAGTTTGATGACGGCGGTGAGACTACCGGGCACGCAGGCTCCGAAAGCGCCCGCCGGGCTTCCTGGCCGCCTACGAAAAACGCCTTAACTCCGGCATCCACTCCACATTCTGAGCCAGCAGATGCTCTGCGAGGGCCCTGATGACGCCTTCCAGTCGGCGAGAAGCCGTTCCCACAAGCTCTGCGCGCATTGTCAGTCGAGGCCCGCATCAGGCCCTTAGTCCGTTTTGCAGCCCGGCCGATCGACGACGAACTGTTGAGCTCTGCCTGCCATCCTCCCCGCCAATCACCTAACCGCCGCCGGGTGCCATCCACTACGAAGACGCCCAATTATAATCGTTCTTCTGCCGGCGCATGCTGGCGGCTTGCAGGTTGGCACCTAGCCGTGCTGCACGCCGATCATTCTCGGCGGAGTCGTAGTGCACGCCTTAGGGCCAGAATTTAGGCGCAGTACAGCGCGCGTCGGACGCTTCATCCCATTAGGTTCCCGAATGGCTTCAACATCGCAACCCAGCTGAACAGCGCACTTGATCTAATCGCTTCGAGCGCGCGAGCATCGCGCATGCACGCGGCACGATTGGATATGGATCTGAGATCCAATCGAGCAAAGCTAGACGCTATAGCAGAGCCCCCGGTTGGCGTAGTCGCGACAATCGGATTTAAGAACGCGTGGCATATAGCTTGCTTCACAGGCGACAGCACGATCTAGGCAAAACGGACTGTGAGGACAGCATGCTTGGAATTGGAAGTCAGTTGCCACCGTTCGAGGTCACGGGCGTGAAGCCTGGCTTTCAGGCGCAGGAAGAAGATGGGCAGAGCGCCTTCGAGACGCTGACCGAAACGAGCTTTCCAGAAAGATGGAAGATCATCTTCTTCTATCCCAAGGATTTTACCTTCGTCTGCCCGACCGAGATCGCAGAATTTGCTCGGCTGTCCAAGGAATTCGCCGATCGCGATGCGGTCGTGCTGGGTGGTTCGACTGACAACGAGTTCTGCAAGCTCGCCTGGCGGCGCTCGCATGTCGACCTGCACAATCTACCGATCTGGCAGTTTGCCGACACAAAGGGTACGCTTGTCGATGGCCTTGGTGTGCGTTCACCCGAGGGCGTCGCCTATCGCTACACCTTCATCGTTGACCCCGACAACACAATCCAACACGTCTATGCCACCAATCTCAATGTTGGGCGCAGCCCCAAGGACACGCTCCGCGTTCTGGACGCGCTGCAAACCGACGAACTCTGTCCCTGCAACCGCGAAGTCGGCGGCGAAACCCTGAAGGTTGCTTGAGGCAGCATGTCGTCGATCGAGCAATTGAATGAAAAGATTCCCGATTTCGCCAAGGACGTCAGGCTCAACCTGACCTCCTTGCTGGCCGATGAGACGCTCTCGCCGCAACGACAATACGGACTGCTTCTGGCGAGCGCGATTGCCACCCGCAATGCAGCCCTGATTGCCGCGATGGAATCGGCTGCAGCCGCTGTGCTGACACCCGTGGCAATTTCCGCAGCGAAATCCGCAGCCTCTGTGATGGCGATGAACAACGTCTACTATCGCTTCGTTCACCTCGTCTCCAACCCGGAATACAAGACGATGCCGCCACGGCTGCGCATGAACGTGATCGGCAATCCCGGCGTGGACAAGTCCGATTTCGAGCTGTGGTCGCTGGCGGTCTCGGCCATAAACGGTTGCGGCGCCTGTATCGACGCCCACGAGAAGACGCTGCGGGCCGCGCGCGTCAGTTCCGAGGCGATCCAGACCGCGGTGCGCTTTGCTGCGATCGTCCAGTCGGTGGCGGTTGCGATCGAGGCCGCTGGGCCCACCCCGTCCCAGACGACGGGCTGATTCCCCTGGCCACCGGATCGACACCTGGCGCCACTCAATGGCGCCACAACCGGTCCCTCGCGTATCCCGAGTGAGCGTAATTTCCCCAGGCTATGTCTTGCGGGGCGTACCCTCAAGGTGCCAGCCTCGCTCGAGTTTCACCCTCTGTGCAGGGTGGAATGCGCCCCAAAGGCGGGGAGATCCTCCCGCCCGTTACGGCGATCACACCCACAGTTCTTCGGCCCACTCTCACCCGAACTTGAACAGCACCCCATACCCGCCGCGCGGATGGCTCCATTGGATGTCGCCGGTGGGCTCAGCGATCACGCGGCAGGTGCCGCACTCGATGCAGCCGTCGACCGTTATCTCAACCTGGCCATTGTCGTTGAGTTCGTAGCATCGCGCGGGGCAGACTTTCAAAAGCGCAAGTAGCTGCGACGACGGCGTCGTGTGTGCGCGCACCTTGACGTGCGGATGACCGACATCGACAAGATAGCGGTTGTAGTACAGCTTGTCTTCGACGCGCACTGAGGGTTCGACATTCATGCTTTTGACCTTCCATTGCTGGATTTCACACTGTTGCCGGTCAGCGCCAGGCCCGGCCAAACCGACACGCATCGCCGAACAGACCTGTCCATGACCGCGCCTTGACAAAGGATTTCAGGGTCGCCTTCTCCTTCTCAGCCTTCGGCGTACCATCGACGCGAACAAAGTTCTGCATCGCCTTGGAGATGAGCTGCGGATAGGTAAGAAAGAAGTTTTGCGAATGCGTGTGCATCAGCGTCGGCAAATCCTTGTATTTTTTGAGATCCTTGATGACGAAGGAATCGTCAAGCATCTTCTTGTAGAGCGACAGATTTGTCGCGGTCATCGGCTCGCGGCGTGATTTCACCTGGACGATCGCTTCGGCCGCGATGCGGCCTGAGGTCATCGCAAGATTGGAGCCCTCACGATGGATGGCGTTGTTGAGCTGCGCCGCGTCCCCCACCACCACCCAGCCCTCACCGTGGAGCTTCGGGATTGCCTTGTAACCGCCTTCAGGAATGAGATGCGCCGAATACTCCTTGACTTCGGAACCTGCGATCAGCGGCGCCACGGACGGATGCCGCTTGAAATGATCGAGCATGCCGTAGGGCGTCTGGCCGGTGCGCTGGAAGTCGGCGACGAGACAGCCGATACCGAGCGAAATGCACTCCTTGTTGGCATAGATGAAACCCATGCCGGTCATGCCGCGGGAAATGGTACCGGCCGCCTCGATCACGACGCCTTCATCGCCCTTAAGATTGAAACGCGCCTCGATAGTCTCGCGCGGCAAAAAGTGCATTTCCTTCACCGCGAGCGCAACGTTATCGGGTGTCGGCCGCGCGCGCAGGCCCGCGCGGGTCCCGAGCAGACCATTGACACCCTCCGCCAGCACGACGACGTCGGCATGTATTTCGCCGTCGCGGCGATCTGTACGGACTCCGACGACCCTCTCACGGTCGTCCCGTGCGAGCTCGGTGACTGTCGTCTCGCACAGCACGGTCGCGCCGGCCTCCCTCACCTTCGACGAGAACCATTTATCAAACTGCGCGCGTATGATCGTGTAGCGGTTCGGCCGTTCCTCGTTGAAGTCATCCGAGCGGTAGTGCATCCCGACATGGGATCGATCATCCATTATCCAGAACCGCTGTTCGACCAGATGCCGTTCGAGCGGTGCCTCCTCGCGAAACTCGGGGATCAGCTTTTCCATCATGTCGGCATAGAGAATAGCGCCCTGCACATTCTTCGATCCGGGATATTCGCCCCGCTCGAGCTGCAGCACCTTCATGCCGCGCTTGGCCATGGTCAACGCCGCTGCGTTTCCGGCCATGCCGGCTCCCACCACGATCGCATCGAACCTCTCTTCAATCATCATCATCTCCTCTAGACCGCGATTCGGGCGCGCGAATTCGGCAAAAGCCTGGCGCGAAATGCGGCCGTCAGTGCCGGCAGCAATTGCATGGCGTCACTGACGATCGCGACATGGGCAAAGTCGAGGATCGGCGCGTTCTTGTCAGTGTTGATGGCGACGATCAGATCCGCGCCCTCCACGCCAACCCGGTGCTGGATCGCGCCGGAAATGCCGGCAGCAATATAGAGCTTTGGCCGGATGGTCTTTCCGGTCTGGCCAATCTGCCGGTCAGACGTAACCCACCCTTTTTGCACCAGTGGACGCGAGCAACCGTACTCCGCGCCAAGCAGAGTTGCGAGCTCGCGCACCAACCGAAAATTCTCAGGCGATCCCAGTCCCAAGCCGCCGGCAACCACGACATCGGCATAGGCCAGATTGGACGTTTCTGAATCGCGATCGGGGATGAACGACAGCACTTTCGTGACAATATCGTCTTCAACAAGGCCAAGCGGATGAATGATGATACGAGCGGCATCGCGTGTGACGCGCTCTGGCATGGGCATGACGCGCGGGCGGACGGTCGCCATCTGCGGACGATAATTCAAGGTATAGATCGTGCAGAGCAGCGAGCCGCCAAAGGTCGGACGCGTCGCCGCAAGCGAACCATCGGCGTCGACGTCAAGCGCGGTGCAGTCGGCAGTGAGCCCCGTCAACAAGGTCGTCGCCACGGAACCTGCGAGATCTCGACCGAGTGTCGTCGCACCCAACAGCAGGATTTCCGGCTTGTAGGTGTTGACGAGTTCGGTGAGCGCTTTGGTATAGGATTCGTTGCGATAATCAGACAAAACATTATCACTCACGAGATAGGCCAGGTCGGCGCCATAGCAAAAGGATTCAAGCGCGGCGTTGCGGGTGGACTGCCCCTCCGGACCGATAACGACCGCGGCGAGATTCACCTTTAGCCTGTCGGCGAGCCTGCGCCCCGCACCCATGAGCTCCCAGGACACCGGATGCACCTGGCCGCGCTCCTGCTCGACGAAGACCCAGACATGCTTGTAGGCCTTAAAGTGCTCCGACAGCTCCTTTTTGGCTGCTGCGCGGCCGGCCGCCGCCGGCACGGCGGTTTTGGTGACATTGCTCATGCTTTAAATTCCCCTCAAAAATTTCGCGCGCCTGCGCCACAGGATTGCTTTCTACTTCGGTCAACTGAAGATCACTTTTGATCAACGGGTGGCCGGCTGCTTGCCCGCCCCCGTCTGCTCGGTGCGGCCCGACCGCGCAACGAGCCGCCTCGCCGCGCTAGACGTACCGGACGGGCCAGATCTTGAGAGGTTCTCGACACCGGTCTCTTGCGCGCTCGATTCTGCGAGCGCCACCGCGGCGGCCGGGCCGCTGCGGCAAATCTGACCGGCCGCTTCGATCCTTGGGTCGGCAAGTCCGCTTACTGCGCAATAGCTGCACCTCGCTTTCGGCCCAGCGCTCCTCATTGACTGTGGCGACCGGAGTGATCTTGCCACTGCACCTGCCACGCAATCCGTGCCCAGCCACCAGCGCCGACAACTCGCATGAGCCGACGTTCGTCCCTCGTCCTGACGCATGTCGACCATGGGATGGATGCGGGCCTCCGCGGATTCGGGGACCTGCTGGAAGCGGACGACTATCTGCATAGCCGCTCCAAGTGTATCGTGGACGAGCGACTTACCCATTGACCACCATCTCACGGTCGATGCTGGCTTCAATCGCGTCAAAGGCCATTTCGAACGGCACTGGCGCCAGCGTGAGCCACGAGATGATGCCGCAGCGCTCGACAGCCAGCAGGAGCAACGCCATAGGTCTTCCTTCAAGTCTCATCTCGGACGGCTACCATCTGTCGGCATCGATGACGGGATTGGCACGACAACAGCAAGTGTCGTACCAGTTGCAAGAATCAAGGAAAATCGGGCGAAAGCAATGATTTGTGAGACGCTTAAGATGACCGCTGACACCGCGGACACGACCAGCCCAGACATGGGTCGGGAATACGACAGCGCCGCTCGAGTCATCGCTGCAGAGAGTTGATCTGGATGAAGACAAAGGCTGCACAAGGGACCGTCACCACGCTACTTGGGACAAATCGCGCTGCAGTGGAGCACGAAATCACTTCAGCGCACTCAATGGGACAAAGGCCGCCGGCTTCTTGGGGTCTGCGACGGCATCCTTCAAAACCTTGAACACTCGCTGATCAATCGGTGACGATGCCGCGAAATCCGCATAGGCCTGCTCCAACATCGCCTTGCACCGAGCTCTAACTTCCGGCTCGGCGGCGCCAGCGAACCGCTCCTTTGCGAAATATTGCCCCGTGCGCTTTAGGATATGAAGGCGCGCGACATTGATGATCTTGGGGTCGTAATCGACGCCTAGCAGCGAGAAAAACTCTTCCGCTGACGAGGCCTTGCTGAGCCGATCCAGGATACCGGTCGGCGGGCATGAGTTGCTCATCGTAAAATCTCCCTTTGGTTAGCGCGTCGACATTCGACGAAATGCGGCTGCCGCCTGACGATCCTGTCGCAGCCTCGATCACGGGCGTAACCTACCGCCCGCTTCAGCTGCTCCAGCGGCTGGTCGCGATGACCGCCAAGCTTGGCCGCGATCTGTACATCGGACGCGGAGATCGACATATTGATCATGGACATCTTCGCCTCGATCTCTGCGTCGATGTTCGCCTCCCGTATCCGGCACCAGCCGATGGTGGTCAGCGGAAGATCCGCTTCGACAATGGCGCGGATGGCGGCGATCTCCTCGTTGCCCTTCGTGGGCGTTCCCGCCGCGATCTCCGTGACCCCGGCTCGCGCCAGCGCCTGCGCGATCGCGAGCTTCTCTTCTGTGGTGAACGCAACGAGCCTGCTCGCCGTCGTGCGGCGTCGTGTCGTTGAGCACGGTCGGCTCGGTGCGCGCCTGCTCGGACCAAGAGGGTTTGGCGGCGGTGGTGGCGGCCATCACGAAAGGGCTCCTCATTGTCTTTTGACCAGCATACGTTTCAGCAACTCGCATGCCAGCCCGTCATCCCTGACAACCGATTGTTGTATCTCCGCTTTCCTCCTCCACCGGATCGTCGCAAACGCGACAGGCGCATTAAGCGGACGCCTCACCATGACGCTAGCCACGCTGAACTGGGAGCTAGCTCGGATTACAGCGCGCAGGATGAACGAATTGTCGCGGAGCATTTTGGCCCGGTACCGCCACGTCACATTGTCGCTCGCTCGCATCGAGACGATGTCGGCGGCGCCTCGACCTCCTCCGACGCACGCCAACCCCGGCCAAGCGTTCTCAGACGGCGCCGTGATCGAGAATCCTTGTGACGGCTCAGATCAGCCAGTCGCCGTCGACCGGCGGACGAGCTGCCTGCAACAGAAAGTCACGCCTGCGCTCGGCCATCCGGCTCTCGCCGCTTTCTTCGCCAAAGCAGAGGTTGAAGTCGTTACATTGCGTGCACACCGGCGTTGTGCACATCACGAGGCCTTCATCCTCGCACAGCATGCGGTAGAAAAAGCGCTTCCAGCGCATATTGTTGATATTGCGCACGGCGAACGGCGCGAAATGGCGGCTTAGCAGCCGAGACAGTTCGGCACGATTGCGCAATCCGAGACCTTCCCACAGGTGGTCTGGCTCAATGGCGCGGCGCGCGATCATCGCTGCCAGCCAGCGGCCGATATCGCCTTTCGTCGAGCGTTGCTTGAGCAAGAGATCGCGTACCATTGCGATCTCTTCGTTCTCATCGCACTTGAAGGCCAGGAGCTGCTCCGGGAGATTGATCTCAACCGACGGAAAGTACTGCTCCAGCAAGGCCGCCAGTTCGTGGCCGGACAGGCCGGCCTTCTCGGGAAGCGGACCACCGTCCAGCGTGGCAGCCGCCAGAATAGACGCCAGGACATGGCAATCGAAATTGCTGTCAGTGGCAATGTCAGCATCTGCAGGAGGCACACCGGTGAGCAGGCGGTAGGTTGCAATTCCCCTATGCATCTGGCTGTTCGCATCGACGACACAGGCGGCCATCAACGAAAGGAAGTGCGCTTCGGGCATGATTTTGTGGCTTCCACGGCGGTTAGGTTTACCCCGCACCATCCTGGTCCTGGCCACGGGTCGATCGTCAGAATCCGGCCCCCCCGGATGGGGCGTGGGGGAGACCGGCATCCGTCGCGCGCCTTCACAGGGACACGACTCGCGACCTTTACTCGGCCGCGAGTTCGGCAGCGGTCTTGCCGACGATGGCTTCGTCGACGGGCTTCATAATGCCATGCTCCATCAGCATGTCCTCGAGCTCGTCCATGGAGATCGGGGTCGGAATGATCCCTTTGCCGCCATTGTTGTGAACCTTGGTCGCGAGATTGCGATAGTGCTCGGCCTGCTGCGAGTCGGGCGCATACTCCAACACCGTCATGCGGCGCAACTCGGCATGCTGCACCACGTTGTCGCGCGGCACGAAGTAGATCAGCTGAGTGCCCAGTTTCTTGGCCAGCGCCTCCGCCAGTTCCAGCTCCTTATCGGTCTGCCGCTCGTTACAGATTAGGCCGCCCAGTCGCACACCGCCAGAGTTGGCGTATTTTAGGATGCCCTTGGAGATGTTGTTTGCGGCATACATCGCCATCATTTCACCGGACATCACGATATAGATCTCCTGCGCCTTGTTCTCGCGGATTGGCATCGCAAAGCCACCGCAAACGACGTCGCCGAGCACGTCGTAGGAGACATAGTCGATGTTCTCATAGGCGCCGTTCTCCTCCAGGAAATTGATCGAGGTGATGACGCCGCGGCCGGCGCAGCCCACACCCGGCTCAGGACCACCGGACTCAACGCAGCGGATGTCCTTGAAGCCGACCTTCATCACGTCCTCGAGTTCGAGGTCCTCGACGCTGCCGGCACTGGCTGCGAGGCTCAAAATCGTGTCCTGCGCCTTGGCGTGCAGGATCAGGCGGGTCGAGTCCGCCTTAGGATCGCACCCCACAATCAGGATTTTCTGACCCAATTCGGCCAGCGCCGCTAGCGTGTTCTGCGAAGTCGTGGACTTGCCGATGCCGCCCTTTCCGTAGAACGCGATTTGTCTCAGTGAAGACATGTTGCTCTCCATCAACCGATTTGCCAAAAGTTGCGCACTTCTCATGCGCGAGCTCGTTTCTCTCTCAGAAACGGGGCACACGGGTTCAAGGGAAGGAGCGCATCGCTCGTCGTACGCGTCGGCGTGCACTCAGCCCTCACTCAGTGTTGCTGCCGCCTACTAGCAACCGCCATGCCAACGCTTGCGCGCGCCGATTAAGGTTCTGATTACGTTTTGAAAACCAACGCGCCGGTGCGTCATCCCAGCTGTATTGGAGCTGACAGCATCTGCGCCGTGTCAGAAAGCGAACAAGGGCGAGAACCATCAACCGGAATACGCCAGTTTGGCATGGTCTGGTCCGGTGCCTACCCTCATCTGTGGAACGGAACTTGCTACTTTTCTTGCGAAGCCAGCTGTGGGCGATTTGAGGAGAGTGAAGATGCAGGTCGGACTCGAAACCTCGACGGTAGTGGACCGTCGACGGATGCTTGGTCGACGATGACGAGATCTGCCGCGCGACCCGGCAATTGATGCAGCATGATCAGATCGGGACGCATGAGTTGAAAATGCAGCAGGACGCTTTTGCGAGGGCGTCTATGAGTTGAAGCCAGATGTAGTCCTGCTCAGCGCTCCCTTTGTGAGACATAAGGGGTCGACGCTCACTGATGGGTTAGCGGCTCAGTTTCAAGATGCTCGGATCTTGATCGTTTGCGAACAACAAAGGAGGCCATGCCCATCGAACGCATGAGGCCGGCGCACGCGGTGCGCTGGTTAAGCCGCTGACTTCGCAGATGGCTCGCAAGCAAGTGGAATACACTCCCGGACGCTGCGGCAACGCGGCGATCGCTCAGTTCAGCGTACCCGCATGAGGCAGATTATGGCGACAATCATCTTTTATCAAAAGCCCGGCTGCGTTACCAATGCGCGTCAATTGCAGGCGCTGAAGGTCGCTGGCCACGACGTGATAGCAAAAGATATCTTGAAGGAACGATGGGGCGCCGAGGAATTGCGACGCTTCTTCGGCAATATGCCGATCGCATCCTGGTTCAACCGAGCCGCGCCCCGTATCAAGTCGGGCGAAGTCAATCCCGACGCAATCGAAGCGCCGTGTGCACTCGCGTTGATGCTGCGCGATCCGCTCCTGATCCGACGACCGCTGATCAGCGTCGGCGGTGCAAGGTGCGCTGGATTCGATCATGAGCCCGTGCTGTCGCTGCTTGGCCGGAAGACGCAAGATGATCTCGAGCGATGCTCGTACGAGGGAACGAGCACGCGCTGTCCACAGACGTGAGGAAACGATCGATCGTACGACCATGGCAGCCGATGATGCGAACAACGACGTTTTCGCTTCCAGCTCCCTCAGGGGCAGCCGACAGGTTTTTCGCTGAGAAAACCGGCGTGAGTGGCTTCCCGTAACAAAGTGCTCTCACACTGCACTCGGAGTGAATACAGCCTCTCCCGCGCTTGCGGTGTGTGAGACGCCGCTGCGGTTCGACCGCCCTGATCCCCCATGCCCCCTGCCGGCCTGGGCATCCAAACACAAAGCCGAAAACAGTTTCTTGAACAGCTCAGACCGACGATTGAATTGAATAGCGACCCGAACAGATCGATCTTTTCGTTGTCGTGATCCATTTGCAACTTTGCTGCATAATTGCGCTACGGCGGCTCCATTTTGACCGGCATCAAATCCTTCGCCATTCCCCATGTGTGACAGAGGTCTCGCGCGACTGTTCGCGCAAGCTTGGGAATGGAGAACTCGATGAGACCAAGAACAATTCTGACGACGGCATCCTTGCTCGCGCTCGCGACTTCGTTCGGTGCCGCTAGCAGCTCGGTACAGGCCGCGGATCTGGCCAAGGTGCCTGTCTATTACAAATCACCTCCGATCGAACCCTTCAATCCGTGGATGATCCGCCTGCGCGTGCTTGGCGTTTTGCCGGATACCGCAGGCAGCTCGGTCAACGTCGCCGGCGCGCTGCCGCTGTCCTCGCCAAGTTCTGGGCTGTCGATCAGCGATCAAGCGATACCGGAGCTCGACATCACCTATTTCTTCACAAAAAATATTGCTGCAGAACTCATTCTCGGCGTGGCCAGTCATCACATCACCGGCAACGGCACGCTCAATGAGCTAGATATCGGCAAAGCTTGGTTGTTGCCGCCAACGTTGACTCTGCAGTATCACTTCACGGATTTCGGCCGGCTCAAACCCTATATCGGCGCGGGCATCAACTACACCGTGTTTTTCAACCAATCCGCAGCCAATACGCCACTCGTAGGCCTCGCGGTGACAGATTTGCACATCAGAAACCAGTTTGGCGCCGCGGTCCAATTCGGCTTCGATTACATGCTTGACCGTCACTGGGGCCTCAACTTCGACGTGAAGAAGTTGTGGCTGCGTCCGGATTATTCGGCGACCGTAAACAATGCGATTGCCGTCACCGGGCGTGCCAATATCGACCCATGGCTTGTCAGCGGCGGCATCACTTACAAATTCTGACGCTGGAACAATTTCTGCCGCCAGAACGGGAGCCAGGGAAGGGATCCGTTTGGTCAAAAGCAAGCGAGATGGCGCGTCAAAGATGCGTCATCTCGCCGGACTCTGGAAGCCACCCGCAGCATTGCTCGCGTTGTGAGCTACGGATTGGTGGCATGAAGTGACGGAACGTCAGCCAATCGAGCAAATAGTGATCGATGAGATCGCGCTCTTGATTCGTTGCCCGTTGCGGGGCCCCACTTGCTTATCAAAGGCCGGAATTCAAGCCGGCGCGCCGTTCTACGGGGCAGACCGCGTCACAAAGGACTTGACGCTCAAGCCTCGTCGACCTCTATCAAGCGTAGCACTCTAATCGAGCCCCGCTTCTCGCCGAACATCCCGATGAAATCCAAGGCCATCACGATAGGTCAATGCCTGCTGTTGAGGGCGTCCCGGCGGCGAAGGGCACCCGTTCATATTCAAATGATCGAGCCGCACTGAGATGCTAAGATGCCAACCGTTGGGGCTGATAAGCCGTACACACTTGATAGCCCGAGCCAAGCGGCGCTAAGCGATGCCGCTAGCTGCGCTTTAGCACCATCACGAGGCGGTCGACACGTTTGCCTTGCTTGAGATGAGAGTTTACGATTTCGTCAACGTCCTCAGGCGTGGTCGCGCGATACCAGACTCCGTCGGGATAGATGACCATGAGGGGGCCGGAATTACAAAAGCCGAGGCAGCCCGCCACCGTGAAACCGACATCGTTGAGGCCTTGCGATTCGATCGCCTTACCCATCCGATCCCACAGGGGTTGCGCGCCAGAGGCGCCGCAGCTGCCGTGCGGATGAGTCGGCGGACGCTGTGTGTTGCAGGCAAAGACATGATGTCTATACAGTTGAGGAAGCTCGAATTCGGTTTCTGCGTTCATGCGCCTATCCTGTTATCGACGGGTTTCATCTGAAAAGAGACAAGATCCGAGGGCATCGCCCCACAATCCATTCTTCAGTTAAACCCCGCATCGACCAATTAGTGCTACGGAGTGCCACTCGTGCTCGCGAAGGCAGGGGAGACGAGCGGGCGCCATAGTGAATGCCATCGGAAGATCAGCGATAGATATTTTCACGTCTGGGACAGCCTCCTTGATCGGATTCAACGTCTTCTCCCGTCATCGCAATCTTTTTGCTCCCGCATCGCTTAGTCAATCATCCAACTTCTTCAAGCAAGTTCCGCACCAGATGCGCAACGCTCGTTTCTGCACCGATCCCTCGCTCTGCCCCGGCGCGACTGGCAATTCTTGCCGAGGTTGCGACAAAGTCGCTCCTTTCTGTTTCGGACGCGACAAACGTTGTATCGCGTTGGAGCTGCCCGCTTCAGGCTTCCGCAGTTCGCACGCAGAACAGGCAGAGATTCTTGGTTGATTTATCCGGCTCTTGCACGATCATTTCGCGGAATAGGCAACGATCTTCATGACCCTCGTCCCGTCTCGCGGAGCTTTCACGCTCGGCGATCGTCCCGGCAACTCGTGCACTCTGCTCGCCCAAGACGTGATGGGCTAGCCGCATCGTCCGATCGCGCACGCACCGTATCTTCCTCGCCGAACGGCTAAATCCTGCGATCGTGTCGCTGCCCATCTATCGTTTGCGTCAAAGATAACGCCCAATCGCGAGCGCTCCGACGAGGCGCAAGTGATCACTGAGCTACGTTTGAGGCTACAGGGCAGGCCCGCCCACAAACTCTCAAACTCTCGCTTGGCAGCAATGGCAAACCTGCAACACAACAAGGCCAGATTGCGCCCTCCGCTTCGCGCGCGATACATCGAGATGCGCTTGCCGCATCTTGCGGAACAATGAGCTCGACCACGCGCACGAGCTCGTCAATGCATTCGACCTTAACCGGCGCCGTCGGCTGACCATGGTCGCGGAAATCACTAAGGACGTCGCATGAACGGAGGTTTGGCATTGCAATTGCTGCGCAGGCACTAACGCCAGCTTCGGCGGACGCCCAAGAACTTCTGACACAGGATCGTCATTCCTCTGCCCAAACGGTCCTGTCAGTCTGGGTCCTCCATTCTACCAGCCCAGACGGTGCCTTCGGCGGACT
Organism: Bradyrhizobium sp. ma5; assembly: GCF_042258955.1. Taxonomy (NCBI): domain Bacteria; kingdom Pseudomonadati; phylum Pseudomonadota; class Alphaproteobacteria; order Hyphomicrobiales; family Nitrobacteraceae; genus Bradyrhizobium; species Bradyrhizobium sp. ma5. The sequence continues at coordinate 1,715,312 of NZ_CP170156.1, read as the reverse complement.
TGTAGCCGCCGACGGCATTTCCTTCGAGCATATTGCATCCGCCGGCAGCAAGACGCGCGTCTTGGCCTGTCGGGTCCATTTGGTGGGCTAGGGTGTTTAGTCCCGGCATTTTCTGGAGCGGATTGAGTTTGAATCGTTCTGGCTGGGAAGTCCAGCATTTGCAGATGTATTCGTAGGGTGTGAGGCCCTTCAGGGTCTTCAACCGCCGAGCGTAGTTGTAGGCGGTGATGAAGTCGGCCAGGTGTGCTTCGAGCTGATCGTGTCGATCGTATTGAACTTTTTCTTCGGAGGCTTGCTGCCTTCGACCTCCGGCAATCGGCTGATGCCGTGGCGCAGGAGACAGCGATGCAGGGATGACCGCGTCAGATGTGGGATGGTCGGCTGCAGCGCATAGAGGCGATCGTCGAGCGGCAATAGCGTATGCCGCCGGAAAGCGACGATGATCGCCTCCTTCTCGATTGAAACTACGGTCGATTTGGCTTCCTTCGGGCCTGTCGAGAGATCGGCGACGGTCGCGCGCCTTCCACTTCGCGACGGTCTTTTGGTTGATCCCGTAGCGCCTGGCGAGTGCTCTCAGGCTCTCTTGACTATTTTGTATTGCTCGACGGATTGCCTCCGTCGTGGTGGCGCAGCCGTGTAAAACTTGTCCCATAGCGCATCCTTCGAATCGTGCGACAAGAATGCACCGTCAAAGCCCGGGATTAAACACCTAGAACATTGTCGAGCGAAGTGATGCCGGTTCGCGTAAAGAAAACGCGTCAAAACAGGAATCGCGAGTCTCGTTCCGGTTCCATCGGAACGGAAACGGCGCCAGCGCCAGAGCACTTCCTTGGTGCCGCGGAGATCGTCGGGTGCATGAGCGACTCTGGCTGGCTGCGCGTTTGCTCTCACACGTTCAGAACCGGCAACACCGCCTGCGTCAAGGCTCACGAGTATGGCGGCTTTATCCGGCAACAAAGCGCGTAAGCACCTTGAGCAACAGCCAAGCGATACGCCTATTAATCGGGATGGATCGCAATTTCCATGGTTTCGTCACTGTCCTCAAACGGGTTGGAAAACCGATCGTCCTCCAGCAGCTTGACGCCGCACAGGCAGACGTCACCTTCGATCACGGCGAGTGCGACCGGTTCAAGCGCTTGTCCATTGCAGGGCCCATCGATGCACACCCCCGTGTCGATCTCGAATCTCGCACCGTGCCGCCCGCATCTGAGAAAGGAGCGGTCTGGGGAGAAGAATTCACCGGAGCCGATGTTGAGCCAGGCGCTGTCATGCGGACAGCGATTGACATACCCCAAATACTCGTTGCCGAAAGTGCGCACCACAATGATCGGAAACGGCCGGCTCCCGCCGCTATCATCGATCCGCGACAGGCTAAAGCCCCTCGCGCCACTCCGCTCGATGGCGTCGGCCGGACAGACGGCGAACACCTCGATCTGACCGCTAATCAGGTTGCCGATCACCCTTAGCTCATCCCGGCTTCGCAGTTTCCTGCTTGAAGGCATCGATCGCGGTGCGGGTCAGCCGAAAAACGCCACGGCCACGAGCGAGTAGCCGATAGGTCGAGCTGGCACGGGCGTTGAGAACGTCAAACCATTGGTCCGGCGTGAGCTTCGCCGGGCGCTCGCTGATTTGGACCACCCTCCCGTTCGGAGCGAAGCGGACGTGAATGATGACTTGTGGCGAGTTCATAGCAATCCCTTATTTGGTCAACCTTAAGGACCCAAGCCAAAACCGAGGATCTCGATTGTGACGTCCTCGGTTTCGAGCACCTGGCGCGTGGGCCCTCGAGCGACGGGTTGGAGACGGCACCTTCGCTACTTCGAGCAGACTTTCTTCGCGCTCCCATCTGGAGCATTTCTCCCGCAGCCTTCCTAGACGAAATGACTCCAGCAGCATCCGGCCTGCCTCCGCATTGTGTGAGACGGCGATCTGCGCGCGAAGCAACGGCCACAAGCGGCCTGCCTATGGTCGCCTTGCTGAATTTGCGCAATGACAACACCGCGATCATCGCTATTCAATCATCGTTCGTTCAGGCAGTGGACGACGGCATCTCAGTAGATCGCTGCACCCGCGCCAACGTTGATCGATGCATCTTTCATGGTCTCGACGACAAACTCGATCTTATTGTTCGTGAGATGGGTGTGAAACGGTAGCGCGAGAGCGCGATCGGCGATTTTTTCCGCAACCAGGAAATCGCCGCGTCGATAGCCGAGTTCAAAATATTGGCGTTGCAAGTGCAGCGGATGGCTATAGGCGGCGGCTTCGACCTGGGCGGCGCGCAGATCATCGATAATGGCATCGCGGCCGGATCGCGTGAAGCGTGTTCCCAGATGGACGAGATAGAGCAACCAGTTCACCTCGGTCACATCGGGGCCAACGTAAGGCGGCTTGATGCCCTCAAATGATTGCATATGCGCGTTGTATAGCTGCTCGACCAATCGACGACGCTCCAGGATTTCATCGAGGCGCTTGAGCTGGGCCAGTCCCAAGGCAGCCGTGAGATCGCTCATGCCGCACTGGTAAGGTGCTGTGGCGCCGACGACAACCGAGGCGCGCTCGTCTAGGCGGTGGGCGCAATTACGACGCAAACCAACCGCGATGTCGATATCGTCGGTCACGACCATTGCGCCTTCGCCACAGCTTAGGGCCAGGGGCTGGGCAAAGTCGAACACCGCCAGGTCGCCAAACCGGCCGACCAGCTCGCCCTTGTAGCTCGATCCGATCGCCTCGGTGGAGTCCTCCAAAAGCGGCAACTGATGGCGCTGCGCGATCGCGCGCAGCTCCGACCATGGCGCAGGATGACCGTTGGCATTGCCGACGACAATCGCCCGCGTGTTGACCGTGATGCGCTCTTCGACCTTCGCTGGGATCAATGTTCCCGACCAATAGTCGATGTCGGCAAATACCGCCCGTGCGCCCGCGAGACCGATGGCATGGACTGTCTCGCGAAAGGAATAGGGCGAGGCAATGACCTCCTGCCCCGACCCGATGCCGAGCGTCTTCAGCGCAAGCAGGAGCCCGATGGTGCCGCTCGAGACCGCAACTGCATATTTGCGGCCAAGGTAGGCCGCGAAAGCGTGCTCGAACGCTTCAGTGATACGCCCATTGGAGATTTGCGGCGAACACAGCAGCGTTTCCACGGCAGAGAGCTCGGCGAAGGTGATATCGGGGTCGGACAGTGGAATGAAGGATGTATTTGCCTCCCCACTGTCCGCGCCATCAAGCGGACGCGCGGCGAGTTCAATGCCGCTCACCGCGTAACATTCCTTTTCGCCAATACGATGCCGGTCGCCCGAGTCGGATCGGCTGTAATCTGCACGCAATGATCTGACCCATCGAGCAGATGCAGGTCGAAACGAGGAAACCGCCGGAACGGCTGATCCGCGACATCCGACGCATCACAGCGCGCCCAGGCAAGCTGCGGGAAGTGGCGCGACAGCTCGACAAAGCAGCTCGTCTCAGCGTCAGCGTCCGCAAGCAGCCGTTCGATTTCGATCAATTCCTCGGCAGTGAGCGCCATCCTGGCTCCTTTATGGCTCGTCGATGGCGGTTCGTCATCGCCAGAACCGACGCTCCGGATCCGCGTTCAATTCGTCGATTGCTGAAGTCAGGCGGTGGTAGAGGCTGTAAAATTCCCAGATTCCTTGCGCGTGGTTCTTGCAAAACAACTTCCAGATTCCGCTCACGGCATCATAAAGAATCAACGCGACATCGACTAGACCGCCATCCTTGTCGATATTGCGCGAGCAACAGGGACTCTCGACGAGATAGCCACCTCTCACCGGCGTCACGTTCGGCGAGACATAGAGATAGCGCTTGCGCAAGCTCAAGCCGCGCTCGATCCGCTTGCGATCGAGCTCGTTTGGGTGAGACACCAAGCCGGTCTTTGCCTTCCTCATCAGCGCGGCATTCATCGCGAAAGCCCCCTTCAAGCCACTGTGATTTCTTCTTCAAGACAGCCGATGAGCAGCCGCTCACCAAAATCGACGGTATAGATCGGCACGTTCGCTTCGGTATGAATAGCGACCCTGATGATCTCGCCGGTCGCTCCGGCGCCGAGCAAGACCCCCTCCGGCTCCGTATTGGGAAAAGAGCCGTCGTTGGTAATGTCGACTGCGGTTTTGACGCGCTGGCCCCGCCGATATTTCGGAAAGCCGGGCTCAGTCATGACACGGCCCCCTCCGGCAATGGCAGATCATCAGTCTCCTCGCTCGCATCCACCGGCGCGAGTTCCTTGCGCTTCATGCCAACGCGGTAGCCGCTTTCCAAAAACTCAACCCCGTAGATGTAGAATTGCTGCAGGAACGTACCGATCGAGATGACGTAACCTACCTCTCCCTTCTTGACCAAAATGTCGCCAATCTCCTTGCCACGATAGGTGCCATCATTGCGGATGGTGCGGTTGGCTCGCACTTTTTCGCCAAAGTTGAAAACAGGCGGCCCGCCGAGCTCGACGACGTCGCTGTCGCGAACAATGCTGCTCACGCTCCGCTCCCTCGTGGACATACAGGGACGCCGCTCGGACCAGCGCAGGCGGAGTCGTGCCGAACGACGGCGCTTGCGGCACCGCCAACGCGCATCACGAAGCTTGCGACGTTTTCAGCAACAGCTCTTGGCATGCCGATCATGGGTCTCATTCTTTAGGCTTGCGCCTGGTAACAAGGCCAGGACGTGTCAATGACGCAGGTACCGTCGACCGGACAGGCTGCGAGACATTGCGGCTCCTCGAAATAGCCGGTGCATTCGTTGCATTTCGCCGGTTCAATAACGAAGCTCCCCGCCTTCTCCGAGATTGCAACATTCGGGCATAAGGGTTCGCAGGCTGAGCAGCTCGTACATTGCGAGGCAATGATCTTGAATGGCACATAACCCCCTTACGCCGCCGAGATCAGTGCCCCCTGGCGTATCGCGGCGTCGCCGCGCTTGGCGTGCTGGATCTCGCCGCTTTTCACCCTGTCAAGATAAGACCTGAACCAAGCGATCGCCGATTTCTCGATGTACTCATGCGCATATTGGTCGACCGGCTCGATTCCAGCCTTGATCAGATTGCTTTTCGGGCAGCCGCCGATCTTGGCTACGAACACCGCATGGCAATCATAGATACCACGGATGATGGTCGAAAGCCTATCCTCCTCGCCCCGACCGCCTTGGCAATAGACATCCACGCGACGGTGGCCGACGAATTTGGCGCCGGATGTGGAAAGCTCGTAGACCTGAAATTCCTTTGCATGCCCAAAGTGCTCGTTGATCAGCCCGGAGCCTTTGGTTGCGACTGCGACCAGAAGCGTGACCTCGCTCATCTCGCCGGCGAATTTCGCAAGCCCGTCTTGGTTGGCCGTGACTTTGGCGGCACGCTCATCCTCCACCCTGTCTTGATAAGCTTTGCGCATCTCGAGGTCATATTTGACGTCCATTTTCATGACCTGGCCGGTGGTGAACTCTGCGCTACGATCCTCTCCGAGCAGACCAACAGCATCGGCGCGGCACTGACGGCAATGCCGCATCATCGCTATCTCCCCTTCACAAGCATCTTGCAGCACCTTCAATTGCTGAGCCGTCGGGCCCCACTGACCGTTGAGGCCGAATACTGTGCCATACTCGGGCGCAGAGATTAGCGGCATGATATTGTGAAGGAAGGCGCCGCGCGACTTCACCGCCTTGTTGACCTCGACCAGGTGATGGTCGTTGATCTGTGGGATCATCACCGAGTTGACCTTGCACAGGATACCCCGCTCGCTAAGCATCTCGAGACCTTGCAGCTGACGATCGGCGAGTATCCTCGCCGCGTCGATGCCGACGTAGCGCTTGTGGTTGAAGAAGATCCACGGATAGATCTTTGCGCCGATTTCGGGATCGATCATGTTGATGGTGATGGTGACGTGCTCGATTTTAGACTTTACGATGGTGTCAATATGGTCCGGCAGCACCAGTCCGTTGGTCGACAGACATAGCTTGATGTCGGGAGCCGCCTTGGCGACCAGGTCGAACGTCCTGAACGTCTTTTCTGGATTGGCCAAGGGATCGCCCGGACCGGCGATGCCAAGCACCGTCATCTGCGGAATGGTGGTCGCGACCGCGAGCACTTTTCTCACCGCCTGCTCAGGGGTGAGCTTCTCGCTCACCACGCCCGGACGTGATTCATTGGCACAGTCGTATTTGCGGTTGCAGTAATTGCACTGGATGTTGCAGGCTGGCGCTACCGCAACATGCATGCGGGCGTAATGATGATGCGCGTCTTCGCTGTAGCAGGGATGGTTCTTCACCTTTTCCCAGATCCCGGTCGGCAGATCGCCTTGGCCTACCCGTGAGCCGCAGCTCGCCTGGCCGGCGTTGGCCGACGTGCGGCAGCCCTTATGCTCGGCGGCAGGCTGCATCATCTCGCCCCGAGCTACCGCACCGTTGGCATATGCTCTGCGCCCGACGACCGCATTCATTTTCATTTCTCCCTGCAGGCAGCATCGCCTCTCCAAGGCCCCCTAAGCGAGCCTCAAGATGAGGTGTAGCAATTCACATGCCATGGCGGAGACGATGGCGTTGCAGCCATCCGTCAAAGAGTTAGCGCAAATAGACGACGCTGACGCATGGAAGAACAGCACTGATGCGCATCTCGGTAATGCGACAGGCACGTCGCGTTTCTGACACCGGGCGCCATGTCCGGCGCATTCATTCTCGCGCTAAGCTCGCGGGAACCCAGCTCCATCTGCATGGCCTTTTGCGGGTTGCGGCCTCTCACAATAGGCCGATATGAGCTGGGCGATCCGGCTTCACAACGCCGTTAATTGGTGAGCAGTATCTCCACCGCGCGAGGGAGCCCAATCGCAAGCGGCGTCAGGCCTTGCTCGAGCAGAAAACACAGCTCGTTGCGTGAGAGCGCGTCCGGATCAACGATCGCATAGTGCGTGTCGGCCGAACGTTTGATGATCTGACGCGCATAGCTACGCAACAATTGATCGTTGAAACGACAACCGATAAACAGAAAGCTCTGTCCGGTCCGCCTTTCCTTGATGATGTCAGGTATCGGTGTCTGGATATCGATTTCGGTCAGCACCTCGACATAGTCCGAGTCAGAGATCAGGAAGTTCTTGGCCGGCTGCACGCCGCCATGTGGCTTATACAGCACCGTCGTCCAGCTGCCGGCCACGACACTGTCGACCTCTTGGCCAACCGGGTCATAAAAGCGATACCAACGGTTTTCGCCAATGCCGGCGCGGATGATGCCCTGCACTTCGCCCCATCCATCGTGCCTGGCCAGCGCCGCGCGCATCGCGCCATCGTACCATGCGTCGACTATGACGGGCAGCGACAGAGACGCAAGATGATGGTGCAACCGCGTCGGCTCGACCGTCGGAGCGAAGGCATGCGCCATCAATGCCGTCACGGTGGAACGATGTTTGCTGATCTCGATATGCTGCGCCGACGCCCACGCATTGCCCTTGGCCCGCCGCGGCAGCGCAATCCTGCTGGCGAAGAAGTCGGCTAACGCCTCGGGTGTCGTCGGCACGTCGGGTCTGGAGAGTTCGGCGAGGCCAGGCCCGAGATAGGGAACAACGCTGGTGGCCCTCAGCCCGGCAGCGACGTCGGCGAGAATGGCCTCTGCATCGGTCGCATTGACAAAATCGATCTGCGGGAGCGCCTTCACGGGTCGTCCCCGTTCTCGCCCCGTTTTTTGGCGTTGATTGTGATCGGCAATGGTGTGTCGCTCGCCATCTCGGGCAAATCGAGCACCCAACCATTAGCTATCTTGATCCAGCCGCCCCAGAGCGTCTCGTACTCGGATTCCACGATCGGCTCTTCGAGATCCTTCTTCGGCACGTAGATCGACAGGCCTGCATCCGGAGAGCGGCGGATCATGATTTTCACAAGCTCAACTCCCTCGACTATGACGCATAGCCGGGCAGACCGGCAGACTGCCGCGGGGTGGCGCGCAGGCGGGCCACGATGTCGGACAGTGCGTACACGACCTCATCGACCTCCGCGACGGAGGTTTCACGCGACAGAGAAAAGCGCACGGCGCCGCGCAAGCTCCACGGCGGCACCTGCATGGCGCGCAGAACATGCGATGGCTCCATTGAGCCGGAGCTGCAGGCTGATCCGAGCGACACGGCAATGCCCGCGCGATCAAGATGATGGACGATTGCTTCGCCATCGAGATGGTCGAAGGCAATATTGGCCGTGTTCGCCAGCCGGTTGCTGACATCGCCAAGCACAACACACTCGCTATTGTGCAAGATCCCCTGCTCCAGGCGGTCGCGCAACGCACCAATGCGAACGCGCTCCGGCTCGAGCCGCTCCACCGCAAGCTCCGCAGCCTTTCCAAGACCGACGATGCCGGGAATATTCTCAGTTCCGCCGCGGCGCCGTCGTTCCTGCGCTCCGCCCCAGATCAGCGGCCGGAACTTTGTCCCTTTGCGCACATAGAGCGCGCCGATCCCCTTGGGTCCATGCAGTTTGTGCGCGGACAGCGACAGCATATCGATCGCACTGTCCTTTAGGTCGACGCGCACCTTGCCCATGGCCTGGACCGCATCCGTGTGAAACAGCGCACCCGCCTCACGGGTCAAGCCGGCCAGAAACTCCACAGGAAAAATAGTGCCGGTCTCGTTGTTGGCCCACATAATGGAGGCAATCGCCGTGCGCGGCCCGAGCGCACAGCGAAACGCCTCGATGTCAAGCCGGCCGCGGGAATCTACCGGTACGATATGCGTCTTGACGCCTCTCGTCGCCAGTTGCTCGACCAGCGCAAGGACAGCCGAATGCTCAACCGAAGTGGTAACGATCTCGTCGCGACCATCCTGGGTCGCAAACGCAGAGAGGATGGCGGCATTAATAGCCTCGGTCCCACCGGAGGTGAAAACGACTTCATGATCGTAGGCAATCCCCAGCAGACCCTGCAAGCTACGCCGCGCCTGCTTCAGCGCGGCTGCGGCCTCGCCGCCAAAGGCATGGGCGGAGGAGGCGTTGCCAAATTGCTCGGTGAAGAACGGCAACATGGCTTGCACGACGGATGGATCGGTCCGCGTTGTCGCATTGTTGTCGAGGTAAATCGGCACTCGAACCCCGCTCAATCCCGCGCCTTGCCTGCCGCAGCAACCGGGATCAGGCGGACGAATTCGCCGAACCTGTTGACCGGCCGCGCTTGAATGCCTTGCAGCGTCTCCCGCAAACGCTGACAGAACGCGCAGGCACCGATCAGGCTGACGATGCAGCCATCGACCCCGATCAGCTGACAGTCGCCACCGTCGCGTTGCCGATTGGGGCGCACCCCCTCGATCACGGCGCGAATGCGTAGCTCTCGGCCGGGCGCGGTGGCCGGCAATTGCCTCAGTTGTTCTGGTTTGGCCAGCATGCTTTGATTTCTCCTCTTTATCAGCTGAATGATTTGCCGCAGAAGCAGCTCGAGGTGGCGTTTGGATTGTGAAAGGTGAAACCTGGGCTTTCCAGCGCCATCACGAAATCGATGGTTGTGCCGACCAGATGCTCACGGCTCTTGTCATCGACAAACACCTTCACACCGCCGCACTCGATCACTGTGTCGTAAGGCTTCGCTTCCTCGGCCAGACCCAGACTGTATTTGAACCCGTTGCAGCCGCCTGCCTCGACCATAATGCGCAAGCCGCTTGCCGGCTGCGTCGACGATGATATTGCGCTCTTGATCGCATTCACTGCGCTATCCGTCAGGTCAATCATGGCTTATCCCTCATCCGCTCTAGGTCTGTCTGCCAATGGGCAAGTCATGTGCCAGCGAGCAGGCGCTTGATGATGCTTACCTTTTCGATTCGCGCCTGTTGACTTTGGAACTCGTGTCGGGCTTCTGACAAGGCCGCTTGAGGCGATCGCAGCCCACTTTCGCCTGTTCTTTCTGAGCTACGCCCAAAGCCGCTGCGCATGCGACGGCAAGCAATTTGCATTGCATCCCGCACCGGCCATGGCGTCGGTGAGGAGCTTAGATCGATGACGAATTTGATGACTGCAATCGAGAACACCGCACTCGGCAGACTTGAGAAGGAGGGCCGCCTGCTCAATGCCGTAATCAAAGGCGGGACCACCAAGCCGGGCCGGTTCGGCTTTCGCGGCGATGTCGCACTGAAATTCCAGACCCAGGTCGCGGACGAGAAACGACCGCCGGACTATTCGATCGAGCAGGTTTTGACGATCGCGCAGGACGGAGAACCCACTATTCCGGTGCTGGCCGGCTATCTGCATTCCTTCGCCTATCTGGCTGACGTCGCGGCTGTCCTTGACGGTATCTTGAGCCCGAATGGCAGCTACTTCATGTTCTGCAACAACATAGATCTGCTGGCGAAATACCGAACCAAGCTCGGTGATGTGACTTTCCGCATCTTACCGTGCGATGAATCCACCGTTTGGAAGGAGATGATGGACCTTGTCGGGGTCAGCAAGGACGATATCAAAAAGCTCGATGCGGGCGGGAAGCTCGATTACCTGCTCGATGCGGCAAAGGATCTCAATCTGTCCTATGACGAGATCTCGTACGAAGACGGGCTGAAGAGGATGGAACCCGTGAAAAATCGCAACGAAAACCGGCCGGTCTGAGCGCAGGCTTCATTCGTTTGGAGACGCATCGTCTTCGACAAGACGCACGCCGACAACACAGATATCTCCATCCTGAACTGTCAACGTGATCGGCGTGAGCGCTCGACCCTTACATGGACCTTCGACGCACCGCCCCGTTCCGAGTTCGAAGGTCGATCCGTGCTTGCCGCACATCAGCCGGACACCGTATGGATCCAGGAATTCGTTCCGTTCCCAGTCCAGATTGACGCTGTTGTGCGGGCATTTATTGACATAGCCAAGCACCTTCTTACCCCATCGCAGTACAACGATGGACCACGGCCGGTGGTTGCCTTCGTCATCGACGACCACAAGATGGAATCCCGTGGCCCGGCGGCTTGGAATGTCGTTAAAGCCACAAATCGCATAGATTACATCTGGCAGCATTCATTGCTCGTTCATTGCAAGACGTTCTTCATTGTCGCTGTGGGATCAACCATGCAAGACCGTGGGAGCGCAAGACCGGCTCGGCTTTTCTAGCAATCCAACGCGCAAGCTTCGCAGTGCAGCGCAAATCATTGGCGCAGGTGCATGATTGGGACCAATCCGCACGAGCATTGAGCCTTGCCGCCCTTCGCCTGCCGCCTGCGCAGCTGCAGCCCTCGCGCACCAACTTTTCAGACCACCTGCTGGACAACTAAGCGCAGTGGTTGCTTACAGAACAACAAGGCCCTTTCCGCATGCGCCGAATAGGCCAGCTCGCGCCGCGGATTGTCGTGATCGTCACTTTGGCACATGATTGACGCGAGCGTACATCGCCTCTCTGTGCCATGTTCATGTCATGACGCACCGTTGCGATTGGACGGTTGCGGCTGGATTTCGAACTCAACCTTCGCTGGAGGAATTCGAGCTGCACGGCCCCGCAAGCGTGAGAACGTCACCATTCTCGAGATCAACGATAGGCAGGCGGAAGGGGGCGCACGCTGCGAGCGCGCGCCCCCTTAAGGCTAGGACCTTCGCGCCGGCGCTTGCAACCGCGAAACGCCAGTCGTTTCCTGCCCGCTGTCGCAATTGCGGTTGCTTTACTCCATATGCAGTCCTCTAAGGGCGCGCTCCAAGTGGAACGACGGATCATCGTCAGAAGAATCCGATCCGAGACTTGCTTCAGTAGCGGTATCAGTATCGGTATCACCATCCTCGACTTTGGAAAGGTACTTTGTAGGCTTGTCTGCTCGTTGCCACTCGTTGTTCTCGTTCTTCGTCCACACTTCGGGATTCCGGTTGGGATCAAGCACCCAGTGATCACGACCAACGTGAACAAAACCCATTTCCGCCAGACGGGGTTCCACGCCGGGTAAGGCAGGACGTGACAAGACCAACGGATGATCGCCGTCCATTCGAAGTTGATGTTCCAGCAGAATATCGCCCGCGTTCTCGACCAGCGGATGAGTAACCCGGAGGTCTACCACCGACGTGATATCGTTGCGCCCAAACTGTTGCCGAAAATGCTCTCCTTTAATCCGAGCCGGACCTCCTGCTCTTAGAAGCCCGACAGTTTCGTCACCCAACTGATAGCTGAAAAATCGGGCCGGCTTATTTGGATCATCGTAGGTGTTGGCGTAACCTCCAGCGACCAATGCTGCGCGCTCAGCTTTCCCGGACACGAAATCCGAGTACTCCTCTGGGTGACTGGCGATGTGCCTGATGTCACTGCGCAAAAATCTCCGCACTCCTTCCATGAAGGAAGATCGATCGATCTCTATAATGGGCGGATCGGATGCGAGAGAATATGGCGCCGGCGACGCCCCACTTGACGCGATGCCCGCAACTGTTTCTGAAAAGCGGGGACTATCTCCGGCCTCTCCCGATTCATCGGCTTGGCCGGCACTTGTCGACTGGCTGGATGAGCCAACGATTCTGCCATACATCAGATCGCTCTCCTAACGGCAGAATTGCACGCTGTCGAGCTCGTGCCGCGCAAGCTCTGCCACCGAGGATATGCAGCCTAGCTGACCATAACCTGACGCACAGACGCAAAGCATCTATCCGCACTCCCACGTGATAACCAGGCTATCCCCGCACCTCACATCCATGCGCTGTTCATTGAGCTGCAATCTGTAGGCCGATAGTGCGTGATATTGCCGACGGTCGATCCATCAAGGAACCGGCCGCTGAACGGCTCAGGCTCCGTACCACGGCCTCTCATCAGACCGCTCCCGCTATTGAGACACGCCGCAGGTCCGAACAGACACATTACTCTACGCACCCGTATATCGAGCACCGGCGGCGCGTGCACGACGACCTCGCTCCTCCCCTTGATCTCGCCGTAGAGGCGCTCGATCGGATTGGTAACCGGTATGAGATGTCTCGGCGCCAACGTTCCGCAGCGGTGTTCTACCTCGTGGGTACGGTGCGACCCTCGGGACAGAGGCACCGGGAGCACGAAGTGCGGGCAGGCCGATGCACACGATGAGCCGAGAGTTCGAGTTAGTAGCTGGCCGCCTCTGCGACTCGCCCGGTCGCGCCGAGAGCGCGACTCCGCAGTTGTCGTGTCGCCCGCGGCTCCCGTCATGTGTCATAGGACGTGCGAATGCGACGTGTGATTGGCATCGACGTCCAGCGAACCTTCGGGGAGGTGGTGTTTTGGGAAGACGGCAGGCTTCGACATGCGGGCCGCATTGATATGACACGGACTGCGCTGGAGGGATTTGGCAAGAGCCTGCTGGCCAGTGATGAGGTGGTGGTCGAAGCGACCGCCAACAGCATGGCGGTGTCGCGGGTTCTGGCGCCGTTCGTGGCGCGGGTGATTATCGCCAATCCGCTGCAGGTGAAGGCGATCGCCCAGGCTCACGTCAAGACCGACAAGATCGATGCCGGCACGCTCGCCAGTCTGCAGGCGGCCGGGTATCTGCCGCAGATCTGGACGCCGGACGCGGAGACCGAACGGCAGCGCAGGCTGGTGGCGCGGCGCTACCAGGTCGTGCGGCATCGCACGCGGCTCAAGAACGAGGTGCATTCGATCCTGCACGCGCACCTGATCCCGAAGTGCCCGCATGCCGATCTTTTCAACGCCGCGGCCGGGCGTGGTTGGCCGCTCAACAGTTGCCCGACGATGAACGCGCAGCGATCGATCGGCACGTCCGTGAGCTTGACCGGTTGGCGGAAGACCTGGCCCTGCTCGACCGCGAGATCGCGCAGGACGCAATGGACGATCCCGCGGTCAATAGATTGATGACAATCACCGGCGTCAATCTGGCGGTCGCCGCCGGGATCGTGGCGGCGATCGGCGACATCAGCCGATTCAACAGCCCGCAGAAGCTGGTGAGCTATTTCGGGCTGAACCCGCTGGTGCGGCAGTTCCTGCAGCGGATTGAGATGGACGGATGGACGATGAGTCCATCGGACTCCAGCGCATCCACCGCCCGGCGCGCCAGGTCCAGGCCGTCGGCCTCGCGAAGTTGTGCGGCGCCGAAATCGGCCAGCAAGGGAATGTCTGGAGCCAGGCGGCGCAGCGCGCGCGTCAGCCCCTGGGAATTGCGGGATTGCAGACTCACGCGCTGCGAACCGACGCAAATGGCGACCCCCAAGGCTTGCGCTGCCCCGCTCAGATGCCGGTTGATGGCCTCGGCGCGTGGCATGCCGCCGGTCATGGAGCTGATCGGCAGCGGCGCGCGCATGGTCTTGCCCAGCAGCGAGGCGCGCAGGTCGATCTGCGTCAGGTCCAACTCGGGCAATGCGCAGTGATCGAACCGGATGTACTCCCAGCCGGCGGCGACCGTACCTGCGCCGTTCGCCGATCCAGCACGAGGTCCAGATGGTCGTCCCTTGCGCCGGCTCAGGGCGGTGTCGCTCATGCTCGCTCCATCGGTCGCATCGGGCGACGGCGTTGCGTCGGATCGGACCGGCGGCAGCGCGCGCACGCCGCCGCCTCCCGCGCGTTCAGGCCGGCGCGCGCTAGCCTCCCCCCGCAGCGTCGCTGCGGTAGCGGCAGGTCGAGGTCTGATAGTACTGCGCGCGGATGGCCGCCATGGCCTCGATCAACGGTCCCCACGGTGAGGGAAAGCGTTCTTCCGCCATCACCCGGTGCAGCATACGCGTATGGCCTGCCAGCTCGTCGTTGAGGAACTCCACCACAGGCATAGCCGGATAGCGCCGCAGCAGCAGGATCGCCGCGTTGTCGGCCTCGCCGGCCGACCTGTCCGTGTCGTGTCCATGCAGATCGTTCTGCAGGCGCCCTATCGTAGAGATGAGCCGCAGGACCTGGCGAAACGCCGGACGCGCGCGCAAGGTCGCCATGTCCAGCCCCCACAGCAACGACAGGCAACAGAACACGTTCGCGTAGGCGATCGAATCGATGCCGTTGTGCAGGTACTCGGCATAGGACCAGCGTTCCGCCCCTGTCGCCTGCGCGTGTCCGGCGCGCAGCGCCGCGCAGTAGAACCGGGTATCGTCGAGAAGCTGAGCATAGTCGCGACGATCGTAGGCGAGCGCGGCCAGCGAAGCGCGCAGCACAGCGCAGCCCTCGAATCCGGGGAGCGCGCACGGCACGCCCCGCCCCAGCGCCTGCTCCACCGCCGCGAGCTGCTCCGGCGCGATCAGGCCAAGGTCGTTGCAATCGTCGAGCCAGAACAGCAGCGCCAGTTCGCGATAGAACGCCACGATCAGCGTTTCGTCCTGCGGATTGCGGCCGGTGCGGGCGCTGGTGTCGCGCAGGCTCGGGTGGATGCGCTGCAGGATGTACTGGCCGCCCCTGACCGCTTCCACGGCATGCTCGTCGGCGAACCCGGTCAGGGAACGCCCCCACTCCAGCACCTGCTGCAGCGCGCGTTCGGTCTGGATCATGGCGCCGCGCCTGCTCCCTTGGCTAGGACGGGCCGCCCCCAACGAAGTGCCAGCCACAACCCGGCGAGTTCGGCCACGCGCACGACCCGGGTGGGGCAATACAGTTCCTTGCCGATCCACAGCGGCGTCTGCGGCAATGCATGCGCCGCATGGCGGGCGAGCATCCACTCCAGCGCACGCGCCACCGCCTGCGCGATGCGCCGGCGCCCTGTCGGCTCTTCGCTCCCGTCCATCACGTGCAACGCGAACAGCGCATAGGCGGTTTCCTCGAATGTGGACGCGCGACCGGCGCCCCAGCCGCCGTCGTCACGCTGCGCCTGCAGCAGCGCCGCCAGCGCGCGCTCGTCGCGCCACTGGGGCTTGCCTTGCGCCAGCGCAGCGACCGCATGCGCGGTGGGATACAGCCACGAAACGTGCCATTTTTCGTTGTCCCATAGACCGTGCGGGTTGCGATTTGCCTCGACGTAGGCGCTAGTGCCGGCAGCGGGCTTTCCCAACAGTCGCAACGCATGCAGGGCATGGATGTTTGTCGACACCGAGGTATTGCGTTCGCCGGGGAAGGTGACGAACAGCTCGCCGATTTCGAAATGGCGCAACGCATCGACCGCCGGGTCGCGGCCTGCAAGGCGCAGGACGCACAACGCAACGGCGGTGTCGTCCGCATCGGCCGCGAAGAGCAAGGCCGGGCCCAGACCGCGCACGCCCAGGCGGGCGTCGAGCTGCGCGACGATCGCGCGTACCGCCTCGGCGAGCGCGGGATGCGCGAACAGCCCGGCCAGATGCAGGGTGTATAGCGACCAGCATGGCTCGAACACATTGATCGGCCAAACGTTGGGAACGACACCTTCGATGCCGCTGTGCGTCGCCAGCGATGCCGCCTGCAGATACGCGTCGGCCCGCCGGACCTGCGGCGTGCTCCCCTGTGTCACGGCGTGCGCACGCCACGCGGCGGTGGCCGCCGGACTGATGCCGATGCTGCCGTTGTCATCCTGGCATGCGGTGGTCGGCGACGTCCCCCAGGCTTCCCAGGAGTGCAGCAACGGATGGCCGCACGGCAACGTCGCCACCGCCCCCAGCTTGACCAGGCACGCTTGCCGCAACGGCAACAGCGCCGGGTGGCGCGGAAACGCCACGCCGCCCAGCAAGGATGCGGCCTCGCCGCAAAACTGCGGCAGGATCAGCTCCGCGCCGATCGGCGCGTCTTCCGGCACCGCATGCACGTACGGATCGGGCTGGTGCTCGAGGAACCGGGTTGCGGCCTGGACTGCGTCGGCGGCGCCGGGAAGAGGATCGGCACGCTGCAATGCCAGCAACGCCGCCCACGTGGGCGCATGGCGGAACAACGGGAAGTCCGCGCTTCCCCATCCGCCATCGGCCTGTTGCTGCGCGATGAGCCACGCGTATGCGTCCTGCCGACCGGTGACGTTGCCATGGAATTGCAGAGTTCGCGCCGTGTCGTAGACGGACGGACCGACGCTGCCGCCATCGCTCATCTCGCTCAGCAGGTGGCGCAATTCGGAAAGGATCTGTTCGGACAGCGCGTTCACGCGGGATGTTCTTTCTGCAGACGGTTGAGGAGAACTAGGATCTGGCAGACGTCGCAGGCCCGTCGCGGCCCGACGCATGGGCAGCGCCGGACGGCCGCCCTGCTCCGGCGCGGCGACACGCCCCGATGCTGGCGCCGGTCCGCCGCAGAGGCTTGCGCGCAGCGCGCCGCGTGCGCCGCGGCCGTGCTGGGCATCCACTGCGATCGGCGCCGCGGACTCGGACACAGTGCAGCATGCACCGCTGCCGCCGGCCGATCGCAGCGGCACAGGGGCGACTCCACGCGGACGGGCGCGCTCATGCGCATGGCGCGTGCTTGAACAGATACGCGTTGGCCCGCTGCAGGATCTGCGCCAACCGTTCCGCACGCGGCCCCAGTGGGGCGATGGCCTCCCCGGCGTCGCGCAACAGATCGGGCACGAACTGGCGCGCTGCCTGCAGCCCCATGATCGACGCGCAGGTCGGCTTTTGCGCCGCCGCATCTTTGCCGGGGGTCTTGCCCAGCGTCGCGGTATCCGCTGTCGCGTCGAGAATGTCGTCGACCACCTGTAACGCCAGGCCGAAACAGGCGCTGTAGCGATCGAGCGCACAGTACAGCCCAGCGTGCGTGGCATCCTCCGCGATCGCGCATAGCGCGCCCATGCGAACGGATGCGCGCACTAGCGCTCCGCTCTTCATCCGGTGCATTGCCACGATCCTGTCCAGCTCGACGTGCTTTCCAACCAGCGACAGATCCATGGCCTGCCCGCCTGCGGCCCCCTCGGCTGACACCGCCTGCGCCAGTTCGCGGACGAGCGCGATACGGTTGTCGCCCGGCGCATCCAGGCTCGCCAGGGTCAGGAAGGCGTGCGCCTGCAGCGCATCGCCGACCAGGATCGCAGTGGCTTCGCCGAACTTGACGTGCACGGTCGGAAGACCGCGACGAAGCACGTCGTTGTCCATCGCGGGCAGGTCGTCGTGGACTAGGGTACAGGCGTGCATCATCTCGATGGCGGCGCCGACGTCGTCGAGCATGTGCGCCGGCGTGTCAGCCAGTGCGCCGGCAGCCAGACAGAGCAAGGCGCGGGTGCGCTTCCCGCCATGCAAGGTGGCGTAGCGCATCGCCGCCATCAGCTCGGTCTCACCGTCGTCTTCGGCGCAGAGAAGACGCGCCAGCGCCTGTTCGACCCGCTTTGCGCCGTCCTGCATCCAGATCTCCGGCAGCAGCCTGCCGGCTGCGCCGCGCGCCTGCGCGCCCAATCCGCCGAGCGCGGAAACGCCAGTTCGGTCGTCGTGTAGCGTGGAACCGGTCTGCATGTTGTTCATGTCCTTGTACCTGACAGGAGACGGCCACGGCGAGCGGCGAGCCGCCACGGTGTTGCCGGCGTCGCACCGAGCGCGCGCGCCGAGTGCAGCAATGCCGCGAGTCGCCGGCGCCGCTGCCTCGCCACACGGGGCATGCGATGCCAGCTCATGAGAATCCGATGCGGATTGTCATGGACGGATGTGCGGTCGGGTAATAGCGCCGGCCTTTTTCGACGCCGCTCAGCAACCGCGGCCGCACCCCGGCCTTGTGCATGGTCAGCGCCAAGGCGATGCAGAACTGCACCAGTTCCAGCCATACCAAGTGGTAGCCGATGCAGACGTGTGGGCCGGTACCGAACTGCAGCATGTCCACCGGACGGATCGGCTCCGTGCGTTGCAGCCACCGCGCCAGGCGGAACTGATCAGGCGCCTCGTGCAGCAGCGCCGAGGTCGAGAAATGCACCAGCGGGATGCACAGATGGGTGCCCGCGGGAATGCGCCGTTGGCCGAGTTGCAATTCCTGCAGCGCGCGACGCGGCAGGAGCGTGGTCGCCGGATGCACGCGCAGCGTCTCGCGGAACAGCGCCTCGGCGACCGGACACTGCGCCAGGTCCGCGTGCCGGGTCGGCACCGCGCCCACGCGTTGCGCCTCCTCGACCAGGGCGTCCCACAGCACAGGCTGCCGCGCCAGCTCGATCACCATCCAGGCCATCGTCGAGGCGGTGGTGTCGTGACCACCAAGCAGCAGCAAGCGGATATTGGCGACCAGGACGTCATCGGAGAGCGCATCGTCGCTGCGATCGAAGGCGCTCACCATGTCGTTGATCAACCCGGTGCGCGCGGCATGCGCGCGCGCGTCGTGGACGAACTGGCGCAACTGCGCGTCGATCCAGTTGCGGGCGGCGCGGCCGCGCCGCAACGGCAGTCCGGGCAGGTCGACCCGGGGCGCGACGATCAACTGCAGCAGTTGCCGGTACCTGCGATGCCATCCCGGCAGGTCCTGCGCGGGGATTCCCATGAGGCTGAAGATGAGCTTGAGCGTCAGGTCGCCGGTTTCGCGCAGGATGGTTACGTCGCCGCGGTCGCGCCACGCCTGCACCCGCGCCCAGATGACGGGCGCGAACTGATCGCCGATGCCGGCCTCGGTCAGCCCCTTGGGCAGGAACGCCGCCTTGATCGCATCGCGCGCCTGCCGGTGCGCGCCGCCGTCCTGGGCGACCAACGTTCCGCCAAGCAATTCGGGCGCCATCTCTTCGATCAGCGCCGAGGACACGTCCTTGTGCCGGAGCAATGCGAACGCATCCGGATCCATCCAGGTCATCTGGTGTCCGGCAGGGCCGAAATTCAGCCAGAAGTAGCTGCCCAGCGTCCGTTCCGCGCGCTGCAGCAGGCGCGGCAGGTCGCAGACGATGGCGGGAAGATGCCCGATCAGGGGGAAAGCGCCGGGCACGACCGGGATGTCGTTCCGCAGCCGGTGCCGACGGTCCAGCGGGTTGAGCAGCATATCCATCAGCCGCGCGGCGCCGCGGCCGCTTCGGCGGTGTCGCCGGCAGGCCGCGCGGCGCGGCTGTTGCCACCGTCGGCGTATGTCGGCACATGCGCCAGCATGCCGCCGTCGATGCACAGGACCTGGCCGGTGATGAACGCAGCATCGTCGGAGAGCAGGAACGCCACCAGCGCGGCCACGTCCTCGGGGCGGCCGACGCGCGGCAGGAGCTGGTGCCGGCGCAGATGCCGTTGCATGCCCTCGTCCAGCTTGGCGAGGAGACGCTCGGTCATGATGAGACCCGGCGCAACCGCGTTGCAGCGGATCTGCGCATGACCGTACTGGGTGGCGAGCGAGGCCGACAGCATGTTCATCGCCGCCTTCGACGCGGCGTAGGACGTGTGCGCGGTGTCAGCGCTAAGCCCTTGGCACGAGGACATGTTGACGATCGCGCCACCGCCGCGGGCGATCATCCGTGGGATGGCCTGCCGGCAGCAGAGCAGCGTGCCGCGCAGATTGGTCGCCATGGTCTGATCCCAGACCGCCAGGTCCAGGTCGAGGATCGCGCGGTCGAGCGGGGTCAGATGCATGGCGCTCGCGTTGTTCACCAGCAGGTCGACCCCACCGAAGTGCCGCTCCGCCGTCTCGAACAGCGCTGCCACCGCCTGCGCATCGGCGATGTCCGTGGCCAGGGCCAGGGCGTGGCCCGCTTCGGCCGCGATCTGCGCGGTGCAGGCGATGGCCGCCGAGCCATCAATGTCGACCACCACCACTCTGCCGCCCTCGCGCGCGATGGCGAGGGCGCATGCCTTGCCGATGCCGGCGCCGGCGCCGGTCACCACGGCCACCTTGCCTTCAAACCGTCCCATCGTGTCCTCCTGGATTGCGTTGGTCTTTCGCGGCATGCCGCTCGGCCTCCGCCGGAGAGGGCGCAGGGTCGGCGCTGGCGCGCTCGTCATCGCCAGCGTCGCTTTCGATGACCCGAATGGCGGCGACCGGGCACTGGCTGGCCGCGAGCCGCACGGCGGCGTGCAGCGCCTGCGGCACCGTCGCCACGCACACTTCGGCCACGCCGTCCGGTTCGCGCTGGCGAAAGGTGCCCGGCAGCGTCAGCACGCACTGCCCGGTGGTTCCGCACAGATCCTGGTCGACCACGACGCGCATCTCAGCCCCCCTGCGCATGCAGCCGCACCGGCAGCGCGCGGAACGTCCTAAGGAACGCGGAAGGCTCCCGGGTCGGCTGCTCGGCCAATGCCAGCGTGGGGAAGCGCGCCTGGACCCGCGGCAGGCTCTCGGCCAACTGCACCCGGGCCAGTTGCGCGCCGAGGCAGAAGTGGATGCCGTGGCCGAAGCTCAGCATGATCTTCCCGTCGGTCGACATGCCAGGACTGGTGCCGTAGAACCGCGCGGGATCGAAGCGGTCGGGATCGGCGAAGGCGTCCGGGTCGCGATTGCCGGCCGCGACCAGCACGCGCACGTCCGCGTTCTTCGGGATCACTGCGCCGCCCAGTTCGATGTCGCGCTGGGCGATACGCGGAATGGAGCTGAACATAACGGGCGCGTCGCAGCGCAGGACTTCTTCGACGAATGCCTTCACCCCCACGGCATCTCTCTGCAGCCAGTGCCGCTGTTCGGGATACGCCAGCATCGCCAGGACCGCATGGTCGATGGCCGCAGCAGTGGTGGCGAAGCCGCCCAGCAGCATGCCCCACATCATGCCGATCAACTCCGCATCCGACAGCGTGTCGGCATCATCGTCGTGTGCGCCGACCAGCATCGACACGATGTCGTGGCGGGGATCGGTGCGCTTGCGCGGTATGAGGTCGCCGAAGTAGGCCAGCACCCTGGCGCTGGCCGCATCCGCCGCGGCGAGCTGAGGATCGCTGGCGTGCGGGCGCAGGCCTTCCAGAATGGCGCCGATGCCGGCGGCGAGCCCGAACATGTCGTCCGGGGGCATGCCGAACAGTTCGGCGAAGACCAACACGGGCAAGGCCAGCGCGAATTCCCGATGCAGGTCCACCGCCTCCCCGTGCTCCAGCGCGGGCGCCATGCCGTCCAGGCGCGCTGCGACGATGCGCGCGATGCTCGGCCGCAGGTAGTCGATCCGGTGCATGGTGAAATCGCGCGAGATCAGCCGGCGCAGACGCGTATGCGTCGGTGGATCCTTCATCGCTAGCGTGGATGCCAGCAGATTGAGCGACAGGCTGGTCGCCGCACGCGGGAAATAGCGCGCCAGTTCGCCCGGCGCCGGTCCCCGAAGCGCATCGCCCGTGGCCTTGAGCGCCCAGTTGATGTCGGCGTGGCGGCTCAACAGAAAGAGGCCCGATGCCGCGCGATGCACCGGATCGTGCTCGCGCAACCACCGCATGAACGGATACGGGTCGTGGATGCACGCTGGCGACGCCAGTTCGGCGAAGGCGTCCCGGCATGCTGCCGTGGTTTCCTGCATGTCCATCTTGGTTACCTGTTGGCGGGCTGATCTGACCGGCGCGCGCCAGGCGCATCGGCAAATTGCAAATTGCGGAGAAGATCGCGATCCCGGCGACGTCCGCGCATCACCAGTGCACCGGGAACTCCTCGAACCCGCCAGTGATGATCTCCTTGCGCAACTTCAGTTCTTCGGGCGCCACGGCCAGGCGCAGCGCGGGAAAGCGCTGGAAGATCAAACCGAACACCACCTTGAGTTCGAGCCTGGCCAGCGCCACGCCGGTGCAATGGTGCGGCCCGTAGGAGAACGCCAGGTGCGGCTTTCCATCGCGTCCTATGTCGAAGATTTCCGGGTCGTCGAAATGGCGCGGATCGAACGAGGTCGCCGGCAGGCCGACCAGCACCTTGCTCTCCGCGGGAATATGCACGCCCGCGATGGTCACGTCGGTCCTTGGATAGCGCATGATGCCGTCCCAGCCCGCGCCCGGCGGGTACATGCGCAGAATTTCCTCCACCGCCCTGTCCACCAGGGATGGATCGGCGACCAGGCGTTCGCGCTGTTGCGGATGGCGGAGCATGGCCAGCAGGCCGAATTCGATCTGCGCGACGGTGCTCTCGTGCCCCGCCACCAGCATGCCCGCCGCCAGGCCGATCGCCTCTTCCTCGGTCGCCTTGCCCTGGTCGACCGCCGCGAGCAGATCCGTCAGCAGGTTGTCGCCCGGATTCTGGCGCTTGTCCCGCATCTTGCCGCGAATGTAGGTGAGCAGTTCTTCCCAAGCCAGGCGCGACGCGCTGCGCGGGCCGCTTTCATGCTGGTGCGTCATCACCTCGTCGGACAGCCCGGCGAAAAAAGCGTGGTCCTCGTAGGGCACGCCCATCAGCGCGCTGATGACCATGGCCGGAAGCGGAAAGGAGAGGTGGCGCCGCAGGTCGGCGGGCTGGGGCTGGGCCGCCAGCGTCTCGAACAACTGCGCGGCGATCGCCTCGACCTGCGACGCGAGCAGCTTCACCCTGTGGTCGCTGAAGGCCGGCGCCACGATCGTGCGTAACCGGGCATGCTCGCTCCCCTCGTGCGAGACCAGCCACCCCGGCGAACCGAGAATCACCGAATCCGGGGTGAATGCCGCCGGCGGCATTCCCGCGGGCCGGAACGCCGCGTCGGACAGCACCGCCTTGGCCTCGTCGTAGCCTGTCACCCACCAGCCTTCGTGCCCGGACGGGAAGCGCACGCGGTGGATCGGGCCGTTGGCGCGTAGCGCCAACATCTCGGGCGAGGGCTCGATGTGATCGACGCGCCACATCGGCAGCGTCGGCAAGGGTTGGACGGACATGGTGGCACTTCACTCTCTAAAGCGATGGAAGGGCGGAAGGTGACCGGCAGGCGCTACGGGCAGCGAATGACGAAAGACGACGTGTAGACGACGTCCTCCGCGGCGATGGTCAGCGCCAGATCCTCCAGCCGCACGAACAGCGCGGGGGCGCCAGCGCAGCGCCCAGGCAGAAATGCGCCCCCTAGCCGAACGACAGGTGCGGGCTGTGCCACCGGGTGACATCGAACCTGTCGGCCTCGCCATAGATCGACCGATCGTAGGATTGGTGAAGAAGGTTCGACCGTAGCCGCCACCGACGTGTCGGCCAATGTAGCCTCCGGACCAGTCCCACACCGCCGGTGGCAGTTTCACTCCTGGCCCAAGGTCTGCCGCTTCGGTTGCACCGCTCGCGACGAGCGCAATTGTTGTGGCGCCCAAACAAGAACTTCTAGATCTCATCCAACGCCTCCCTGCATTTCCTCGGTCCACAACCGAGCGCCAAGTCATTGCCAGAGCAAACCGCAGGAACGGACCAGACGCGAACAGCGACGCGCGCCGTGTCCGTCCCGAAGACCATCGCACTGCGATTGGTGGATGCTGTGAACAGAGCAAATCGCGTGCCGAAGTGAATTCGCAGGCTCAGCAGGCACTTTGTAGCGGCGCGTAGTGTCAGGTTTCTGGCATTGAGTCTCAATGCCGACAACCGGCGCAGCAAGTGCCCGACAAAGGCCTGCTCTCGCGCTAAATGTGCGGGGCAGCCCTTTGCGCGATATTTCAAGCATCCGGATTGGCTGCAGCAGGCGTGGTTCGCCGGAAACCACTCAGCTATCCGGAAAACGAAACCCGCCTCTCCGACATCTCGCTGTGTTGGATGGCGCATGCGGCCGAGAACTTTCCCGACGGCAAGACGCCCGACGGCTTCGGCGTCAAGGTAGACGATAGATTCCTGAAGCTGAATCCGGATCCGCTTGGTCCGTAGCACGACGAGCGCGAACCTGGTCACTTGCGGGGGCAAGTCAAGTGGACCGAAGGGTTACGTCAAGTGCAGAGCTAGGGAGTCCCTCATCCGGCAGGCTTGAGCGCTTCGCCGCGAAGCGGGGCGCGCAGCATTACTAGGAACGGGGTGCCTATAGGCCAGGACTCTGGCTTCGCGACCGCCGAACTGAAGGAGGCGCTTCTCAAAGGTTCGAGATTCGACGATAGCGCTTGTCGTGGAGATCTCGCGCCAAGTCGCAAAGGCTCGCTCGCGCGAAGCACGACGGAAGTCGGCAGTAACGGCTCCGGGATAGGGGATGTGGAAAAAGTTCGCGATCTGATCGTGAACTGATAGAAACCGTTGAGCCTGATGGGACGATTTGAAACGCTTCATGATCCGCTCGCTCTTCGGCGCTGGATCAAGACGTCGAGAACGAAGCCATTCTGGTCGACAGCACGCCAGAGCCAATGTTGTTCGCCCACGATCGAGATAACGACTTCGTCCAGATGCCATTTGTCACCGCGAGCGGGAGCGCGCTGACGTATCCGACCGGAGAACGCCTTGCCAACTTTTTGTCCCCACTGGCGCACGGTTTC
The DNA here is from genome assembly GCF_042258955.1 of Bradyrhizobium sp. ma5. Taxonomy (NCBI): domain Bacteria; kingdom Pseudomonadati; phylum Pseudomonadota; class Alphaproteobacteria; order Hyphomicrobiales; family Nitrobacteraceae; genus Bradyrhizobium; species Bradyrhizobium sp. ma5. The sequence continues at coordinate 1,690,334 of NZ_CP170156.1, read as the reverse complement.
ATAGGTCACGCCAATGCCACGCGCCGCCAGCATTTCCTCGACCATGCGCAAGCTTGAGGGAAACCGGAAATACAACCAAACGGCATAGCTGATCACTTCCGGTGGTAAGCGATGGCGGCGATAAAGAGGGTCCCGAGTGGTCGGCATGCCCGTCGTCCACCCCCGCGGCCGCTCTAATTCGTTAAACAGTGCCGTGCTATGTGCTTGCCTTGCCGATTAAGCAGGCTTAGCCGCAATGTCTCCGCTCGCTCCGTCTTGAAATCGAGACCGTCAGGGCGCGCGGGCCGAATCTCCATTGCGGGTTCACGTGATCAACAATGGGTCTATCCTCTCCCATATTTCGCGTCTGCCGCGAGAGGGACCCGGCTGGTCGGTCAGGCAGCTTTAGCTGTGGCTGAAACGTGCGTCTGGCAGTTGGCCGGGCAAACCCTGGCGCACGCGCCGCAGCCGATGCAGGCGCCCTGATCATTCAGAACCATGATCTTCTTTTCGATCTCATCGTCCTCGTCATCGTCGAGGTCGACAAGTTCGCCTCCCTCGTTGATTCCTTTCAACGTCATGACATCTCGGCCGCACACCTTGAAACAGCGCCCACAGCCGATGCACTTCTTGGCATCGATTGAGATCAGATAGTCTGGCGTCCAGTCGCGGCCATCGCGCGTTGCAAATGACATGAGCAGGGCCTTTCTAGGTATTTTCCAGCGACTTCAAATCATGGCTCTTGCGCTCGAGCTCGGCAAAGGCATCGTGCGCCTTCTGCGCCACAGCCATGATCGAGGTCCAGTTGATGGGCAATTCTTCCGAAAGATCGTGCAGATCCATTTTGGCTTGTAGCACTTTGGCCGACAGCTTCTTCAATTCTGCCTTCAGTGTTTCACGATCGCTCATGAGTGCCCTCAGTAATTCGCCACGTCTGGAAATTTTCGGATCAGGTCGACTCCGTCCCTGACATATTTGTCACCCTCCTGCGCGAGCTTTGCGAGGTTATCGAAGCCGAAGCGATGCACATCGCGCAGTTGCTTGTTTACGGCGATCAACCGGCCTCCGATCAGCACCATGCGGCCAAAGCCTTCATGATGCATCTTCAGGATCGGCTGGATCATCACGCCGGTGACGCGTTCGATCGAGAGCGCGACCGCATTGAAGAACAGCTCCAGCCGCCACAGCGTATCGGGATCAGGATCGCCCACAATCGGCAATGCGCGGCGCTTCTCCTTGTCCAAGATATAGGGTTCGAGCAGGTGGAGATCGCTCTTGGCCTCCCAGGCGCCGTTGGTATCCTCGGCGCGACAAATCTGGACCAGCTCCCTGAGGAACGGCAAATTGACGGCGCTAGCCTGCTCTACTTCTGCGGTCATATCATCTCAGTCGTCGAACTCGAAAGTGCGCCGTTGGTCCCTCGCCATGACCTTGCGTAGCCAGGGAGGTGGCGTTCCCTTCAGGACACGCTCGAGCTCTTCGAGCAGCCCAAGGATGTCTTCTGGCTTGTTCACCTTGATAGGGTGGACCTTGTTGGCGACCACCCGCGCAGCACCGGCACCGCCGATAGCAGCGACGTAAAGGATTGCGCAATCCTTAATCGCCTCGATCTTCGGTGCCAACTTGTCGTCGTTGCCGTCCTGCTTGAGATCGCCCTCAAACTCAACCGCTTTGAGAAACACGTGCCCGCTTGGCGCGACATCGTAGATAGCGATATTCTTTGCCCAACCAAAATGGGCATCGACGCGTCTTAGGTCTTGAGTGGCGAATGCAACCTTCATGCAATTGACCTCTCGGCTGCACCGACGCTGCGGTGCCCGGATCTCAGTGGCAGTGCGGCCGCAGCCCGCCATCTGTCGGGCGTAGGCTGATGGTTCTCCTCGCGGTCCGCGATCACGAGATTGGCGATGTCGAAGATCAGATCGCGCGTACCCCGATAACCGATGGATAATTGGTGCCCTGCGCCAAGTCGATCGAACATCGGAAAACCCGCACGATGGAACGCAATTTTCAGCCGAGCCGCCGCTTGCCTGCCGTGCGAATGCGTGATCAGCAAGTCGCAATGCTTGGTTTTGGCAAGCTCTTCCAGATCCTCAAGATCGCCAATTAGCACCTGCTTGGTTTTGATCCGCTCGATCACCTCCGACTGCGTGGTCGTTACGGCCGCGCACACCTGCGCACCCATGTCGTGCAGCATACTGGAGAGGTCAAATAAGAGATCTGGCTCAGCGGCGATCGCGAGTCTGCGACCCCCGATATGGAAGTGCGCGTCCAGCATCGCATCGGTGAGCTGACCGCGCTGGCGCCGATATTTCAATGGTACGGGCCGACCACTGATCTCGCTTAGAAACGTCATGAATTCGTCGTTCGGACCGAGGCCGCACAGCCGATCGAAGAGGCGAAATGGCACGCCGCTCTTGGCCAGCATGACCTCTGCCGCGCATCGCATCTGCGCGCCGATTGCTATCGTCCACCCGGCGCGGCCCATGCTCGCAATTTCGTCGACGCCGATGCCGCCGATGGTCGTTGGCGTAAACTCATCGGGGATATGCCCATCGAGCGATCCCGCCAGATCAGGCAGGAAGGACGGCCGCAACCCAAAATCCTCTAGAATGGCACGGAGTTCGTCAAGATCACCTGGCGTGAGGTGACATCCTGGAAGAACATTCACTCGCGAGGGATCGCGAAGGCCATTGACGTTGGGCCGTTCCACCAGCAACTCCACAATGCGCGCCACAGCCTTCTCCCAGCCGTCCTGGAACGCACCCTTGAAATCGGGCGTCGAGACATTGACCAGCGCCAATTTCCTGAGTTGCGGATGCTTGTGGCGGATGAGCTTGAGGTAGGCATCCACATCGTCACCATTGGTCTCGGTGACGCCGGTCGTGCAGATTCCGATGATCTTTGGCTTGGCACGGTTGTGGATATTCAGTATCGCCTGCTCGAGATTCTCATAGCCGCCGAGCACGGTCGAGACCTCGCTCATCGCCGTGGTCTGCAGCGGTACGGCCTCCCTGAAATGGCGCACAAAGAGCGTGAGCCCAAAGGAAGTGCACCCTTGCGAGCCGTGCAGAAGCGGCATCGCCTCACGCAGCCCCATGAAGGCGAATGCGCCGCCGATCGGCTGGCTCATCTTCAGCGGGTTAACCGCGCAGGCTTTTATCGGCGCCGTGACGATGGCCATGACACCTCCCTATTCTGCGGCCTGTGGCGCGGCAGATGGCGAGGACACCAAGATCTCCTCGATACGTCTCCTGCAGCAGCCACCGACCGCATCAGTGTACTCTCTGACTGCCTCGACGCTCCTCAGACCATGCCCGTAGATCGCATCCTCGATCGTGCCGAGATCGACCGTGTTACAGAAGCAGATCTTCCTCGCGCGCCGCGCCGTTTCGGCGAGCGCCGGATCGCGGGCGATCCCGGCCACCGGCGATTGCATCTGCACCTTCGCCCTGGCCAAGGCCTCCCACGGCGCTGGTCGACGTAGCTGTTCCCACATCGGATTGGAAAGCGACTTATCGATCTCCTCCACTAGTTTGACCATGCCCACATAGCCCATGTAGGCGTGGCAACGCTCCTGGTTGATATCGAGCCAGGGCACCGCGGCTTTCAGCGCGACGAACTGCGATTTGCCGCCCGATAGCATGATGTCCGCTTTTGCGTCCTTCAACATCTTGTACATTTCCCGCGGCGTCATATCCTCGATCATGTGGGCATCTTGCCCCATAAGCTCCGTGATGCGTTGCTTGTCTTCCCTCGTTGACTTCTTCACGCTGGTTCCGACCAATTCGAGCCCGGCTTCCTGCAGTGCAGCAACGACCGACCACGACTTGACGCCGCCCGTAATCAGCAAAGCCTTCTTGCCTTTGAAGCGTGGCTGGTACGGCTCGATCGCGGCCCAGGCCCGCGCTTCCTCGCGCGCGACCACCGCTTCGGTGCGCCCGAGCAGCTCTTTCGGCGCGCCGCGTTCAACCAACAAGCGGGCAATCTGACGCAGCGAATCGCTTGAATCCTGGATGCCGTAGAACGCCCCTTCGAAGAACGGGATCCCGTAGCGTTCCTCCATCTTGCGTGCGACGTTGATCATGGCCTTTGAGCACACCAACATCGCCGCCCGCGCGCGATGGGATGACGCGACTTCGTCATATTTGCCATCGCCCGAGATGCAGGAGAGAATCCGGATTCCGAGGTCATCTAGCAATGGCTTCACTTGCCAGAGTTCTCCCGAAAGATTGTACTCTCCGATCAAGTTGATATCGTACGGCGTGGTGCAGTCCGGCTCCCGCGTTCCGATCACATGGTCGAGCAAGGCCTCGCCGGCGAGCTTGTTACCGAGGTTCTTGGAACCAACGAACCCCGGGGAGTTGATCGGGATCACCGGCTTGCCGAACCTTTTGGATGCCGCCTTACAGACGGCGTCGATGTCGTCGCCGATCATCGCCGGGATGCAGGTCTGATAGACGAAAATGGCGGGCGGGTCGCACTTGTCCACGATTTCCTTGATCGCTTTACAAAGTCGCTTCTCGCCTCCAAACACGATATCGGTTTCGTTCATGTCGGTTGTGAATGCGGTGCGCCACAGATTCGAGCCGGAAGACGCCGCGCCGCGATTGTCCCAGGAGTTGCCTTCACACGCGATCGGACCATGCACCAGGTGAGCGACGTCGGTAAAAGGCTGCAGCGCAATCTTGGCGCCGTCGAAGGCACAGCCGCCCGCAGCACTGCCCGGCTGCAGCTGCTTAGTGCAGCCCTTCTTGCGCTCAGCATCCGACTTACTGCCATTCTTGGCGCAGCCCGGCTCGTCGAAAATATTCTGGACGGTGGCCGCTAGCGAATTCATCCGTTTTCCTCTCAGCCGAAGCCAATTGCAAGGTCACCCATCGTGCGCCTGTGCCATCGTCGAGTTTTTTCGACGATGGCACGCGCACTGTTCGTCATCAACGAATGATGTCGAAACTGTAGTCAGTTTTGCCAAGAACGTTGGTCTTCTTGTCAATTTCGTCGAAGATCTTGTCGAGGATCTTCACCAGCACATTCAGGCCGCCCTGATAGCCCCATACTGGGGAGCGGTGATGGTGATGCCGATCAAAAACCGGAAAGCCGATGCGGATCAGTGGCGTTCCAGTGTCACGCTCGAGATACTTGCCATAGGTGTTGCCAATCAGAAGATCGACCGGTTCGGTGAACAAGAGCGAGCGCATGTGCCAGAGGTCCCGGCCCGGATAGGACTGGCAGGCCTGCCCGAACGGTGAGCTTGCAAACAGCGCCTGCATTTTTTCCTGCCACGCCTTATTGCCGTTGGTCGACAGCACATGTGTCGGCTCGGCGCCAAGTTCGAGCAGAAAGGCAGCTAACCCATAGCAGAGATCTGGATCGCCATAGATCGCGAACCTCTTGCCATGAATATGCGCGCTGGAGTCGGCGATGGCATCGACCAAGCGGCCACGCTCTCGCGCGAGTTGCTCCGGGATCTCCTTGCCGCTGATGCGTGATAACGCTACGAGAAAGTCATCCGTTGCAGATACGCCCACCGGGTAATTTAAAGATACGACGTCATGGCCATGCCCAGATACAAACGGCAGCGTTTTTTCCGTGCACCACTGCTGCATGGAGATTGTCGCCTTGGCGTGAATCGCGTTGGCCGCGTCTTCCAGCGTGGTACCGCCGTCATACATGCGGAACTCGCCATCTGTCGGGGTATCGAAGACTTCAGAATTATCGGCCAGTATGGTGTGTTGGATGCCCATCAATGCCAGGATGCGCTTGATCTCGCGAAGGTTGCCGACGGTGTAGCCATCGAACCCGCCAATGATGTTGATTGCCTCGTTTGGCTTGCGCTCTAGCTTTGGCGCTGTTCCGGCCTTGCCGTCCCAAAAATGCTCCAGGATGCCCTTGAGCGCGTTGTCATAGCCGGTGACGTGGCTGCCAACGAACGCTGGTGTGTGCGCGAACGGCACATCGAACTCCGCCGGAACGGAGCCTTTCTCCTTCGACGTCTTGATGAAGGCGTTGAGGTCATCGCCGATCACCTCAGCCATGCAGGTCGTGGAGACCGCGATCATCTTGGGTTTGTACATGTTGTAGCTGTTGGCGAGCCCGTCGATCATGTTGTTGAGGCCGCCAAATACAGCAGCGTCTTCCGTCATCGACGAAGAAACGCAGGAGCTCGGCTCCTTGAAATGCCGCGACAGATGGCTGCGGTAATAGGCCACGCAGCCTTGCGAGCCGTGGACGAATGGCAGCGTGCCCTCAAAGCCAACCGAGGCGAATACGGCGCCAAGCGGCTGGCAGGCCTTGGCCGGATTTACCGCCAGTGCCTCCCGCGCAAAATTCTTCTCGCGGTATTCCGCTGTTTTCGTCCATTCCTTGATACGTTCGACCTCAGCGGGATCGCGGGGATTCTCGAATTTTTTCTTGGTGGCCAGCATCTGCTGGTATTCTGGACCGCGGAACAGTTCGAGATGATCGAGCACGTGTTCTGCACTCTGCGCCATTGTTAAGATCCTTCACTATCGAATTTGGTATCGCCCCGGCTCTCCGCAGAGAGCGAGATTAGTTGCTTTATTCCGCAGCCAAGAGCCGGGCTTTCGGCGCTTCTTTCCAGGGCGCCTTCGTCTTCTTCCAGACCGGCGAGTTGACAGCCATGTCCATATCGCGCGCGAAGATCGCAAAGCCGTCATAGCCGTGATATGGGCCCGAATAGTCCCAGGAATGCATTTGCCGGAATGGCACACCCATCTTTTGGAAGACGTATTTTTCCTTGATGCCCGAGCCGACCAGGTCGGGCTGGAGCTTTTCGACGAAACGCTCGAACTCATAGCCATTGACGTCGTCGTAGATGAGCGTGCTGTCCTTTACGTAGTGCTGGGCGGTGCGCTGATAGTCATCGTTGTGGCCGAACTCGTATCCGGTGCCTACGACTTCCATCCCGAGGTCCTCGTATGCGCCAATCACGTGACGTGGACGAAGTCCGCCGACGTACAGCATCACCGTCTTGCCCTCCAGGCGAGGACGATATTTTGCGATCACGGCGTTCACCAGCGGCTGGTACTTTTCAATCACCCGTTCGGCGCCTTCCTTGATCTTATCGTCGAAATAGCCCGCAATCTTGCGCAGCGAGTCTGCGATCTTTGAAGGTCCGAAGAAGTTATACTCGCACCAGGGGATACCGAACTTCTCTTCCATGTGGCGGGAGATGTAATTCATCGAACGATAGCAATGCAGAATGTTGAGCTTTGCCTTCGGCGTTGCCTCGAGCTCGGCGAGTGAACCGTCACCGGACCACTGCGCAATCACCCGCAGTCCCATTTCCTCCAGCAGAATTCGCGATGACCAGGCGTCCCCGCCGATATTGTAGTCCCCGATGATCGCAACATCGTACGGCGTCGGCTCGAACTTTGATTTGCCCTCGGGCTCGAGCTTGTCGAAAATCCAGTCGCGCACCGCATCATTGGCAATGTGGTGGCCGAGCGACTGCGACACGCCGCGAAAGCCCTCACAGCGAACCGGCACGATGGTCTTGCCGTCATATTCCTTGGACTTCGCTCTTGACACGGCCTCGATGTCGTCCCCGATCAGTCCGATCGGACATTCCGACTGGATAGTGATGCCGTTGTTGAGAGGGAAAAGCTCCTGGATTTCGTCAATGACTTTGACCAGCTTCTTGTCGCCACCAAATACGATATCCTTTTCCTGAAAGTCGGAGGTGAATTGCAGCGTCACGAAACTATCGATGCCCGTCGTGCCGACGTAGTAATTGCGCCGCGAGCCCCACGAATATTGACCGCAGCCAACCGGGCCATGGCTGATATGGACCATGTCCTTGATCGGTCCCCAGACCACCCCCTTGGACCCTGCATAGGCGCAGCCTCTGATGGTCATCACCCCGGGTATGGATTTGATGTTGGACTTGACCCCGCAGTCGGACTTGCCGGCTTGGTGAACGTTGAGGTGCTTGGCGCGCCGTTTCGCGGTCTTTTCCGGATAGACCTTCAGCACCTCCTCAATCAGCTCTTTGTTGCGAGCCCTGATATCTGCGATGCTCTGGGTCGTGGCGAGACTCATGCTGATGTCCTTCAAGGGTTAGCTGTTGGGAGAGCGACTTCTTGACCAAGACTTTGCAACGAGCATGCCAGTGCGGCGTGAGCACAAAAAGCCGAATGATTGAAATCGATTAGCGCGTTTCGTGGTCCGGAACTGGATATTGTTGCTAACGCGACATCGCGCTTTGCCCGGAGAACCCTTCGCTTGGTCCTGTTCGAAATGGGACAAGGGCTGGCTATATGGGAAATTGCACCGCACGATTTATGGCGTGCGGCTGCCGATCGCTGTACTCCGCGATCACGCTGGCGGGAGCGCAGCCCGTGACGAGGAAAACCACCTGCAAGGCCGGTTGGCCGACTGCGGGCTTGCCAATGCCGTCTATGCTCCGAGACTTACAGAGACTTACCTCTGCGATGACGATGATGCCCCATGGGCATGACCTCATCATCATCCTGAGGTCAATACAACCTGGCCTAGCCACTTAGACGTGGCAAGCTCGTCGGCTCACGAGAACAGCTGCCGTGTCTTGATAAGCGCCCGCACGAGCGTATCAATCTCTTCACATGTGTTGTAAAGTCCGAAAGATGCGCGGCACGTCGCCAGCACGCCGAAGCGCTCGAGCAGCGGCATCGCACAATGGCTCCCCGCCCGAACCGCCACTCCGGCACGGTCGATGACGGTGGCAATATCATGCGCATGCGCGCCTTTCATATCGAAGGAGATGACCGGCCCCTTCTCGGCCGTCGTCCCGATCATGCGCACGGAGTTGATGTCCCCCAGCTTCTCCTGCGCGTAAGCGAGCAGCTCGTTCTCGTGCTTGCGAATCCGCTCCTTGCCTATTGAATTGATGTAATCCACAGCCGCACCCAAACCGATCGCCTCGACGATCGGCGGCGTACCCGCCTCGAACCGGTGCGGCGGACCACCATAGATGACGCCGGCAAGCGAGACCTGGCGAATCATCTCGCCGCCACCGTTGAAGGGCGGCATCGATGCCAGATGCTCAGACTTGCCGTAAAGCACGCCGATCCCGGTCGGACCATAGAGTTTGTGGCCTGTCATCACATAGAAATCGCAATTGATGTCGCAGACGTCGACGGTCAGATGGACACATCCTTGCGAGCCGTCGACCAGCACCGGGATACCACGAGCATGTGCGATCCTCACGACGTCTTTCACCGGCAGGACGGTACCTAGCACGTTCGACATCTGGGTGATCGCAACCATCTTGGTGCGCGGGGTCAGGAGCCCCTCAAATGCATCGAGCAGAAAGTTGCCATCATCATCCACTGGCGCCCACTTGATGACTGCGCCGAGTCGTTCCCTTAGAAAATGCCACGGCACGATATTGGAGTGGTGCTCCATAATAGACAGAACGATCTCATCACCCGGGGTGATGCGTTCACGGCCAAAGGTCTGGGCGACCAGATTGATGGCCTCCGTGGCGCTGCGGGTGAAGACGATCTCCTCGTTTAGATGTGCGTTCACAAATCGCGCCACCTTGGTACGGGCACCTTCATACGCCTCGGTCGCCGCGTTAGCGAGGTAGTGCAAGCCCCGATGTACGTTGGCATACTCACTGGAATACACCTGCATCATTCGGTCAAGCACCGCCTTCGGCTTTTGCGCGGAAGCAGCATTATCGAGGTAAACGAGCGGCTTGCCGTACACCGTCATGGCCAGTGCAGGAAAGTCCGTACGCAGACGGTTGACCTCATAACTGCCATTGCTAATCGCGGGATGCACGCTCATCGCCGCGCCCGCAGCCAGTGTTCAGCTTGAATGGTCACAAAATCGCGCAGATTCTCGGCGGCGATCTCCTCAATCGACTCGCCAAGGAACGCCTTTATCAGCACCGCCTGCGCATCCTTCTCGGACAGACCCCGAGCGCGCAGATAGAATACGAGAGCGCCATCCAGCGCACCTGATGTCGATCCGTGGCCGCAGGTCACGTCGTCAGCCAAGATTTCAAGTTCTGGCTTATTGTCCGCCTCGGCCTGGTCAGACAGAAGCAGCGCGCGCGTCGTCAGCGTGGCGTGCGTCTTCTGCGCGGCGGAACGAACGACGATTCGGCCCTGGAACACCGAGCGGCCGCAATCATCGACGACCGCGCGGAACGTCTCCCGACTGGTGCAATGTGGTGCGGCGTGGTCGACCACGATTGTTGTATCGGCGTGCTGCTTTTTCCTGAGAAGATTGACCCCGTTCGCCGAAAGCTTGGATCCCTCGCCGGCCAGCGTGACGAATCCCTGATAGCGACTGATGGAACCGCTGCAGGTCATGTTGAAGAGATTGAGCTTCGCCCTGGCGCCGACTGCGATGATCCCCGACGAGATGTTCACGGCGTCAGCGGCATCGGCGGCCACCCGGATATGCGAAAGGCTCGCCCCGTCACCAACCAGGACGATTGTCGCATCGTTGGTTTGATAGCCGCTAGCGCCTTCGGCCGAAACGAACGTTTCCACCACAGCCGCATGCGCCCCTTGATCGAGCTGCAGATGGGACCGCGTAAAATTGGACACCGACAATCCGGTTGCAACGTGAACGATCTGAATCGGACGCTTCACCGCATGGCCCTCAGCGATCGTTATCACCAGGCCATCGGTCGCCATTGCGGCATTGAGCGAGATCACCGCATCAGTCGTCGTCGACAGCACCAGACCGGCTATCGCGCTATTGGCCGGGTTCTCCAGAACCTCTCGCAACGACAGCACATCGACCCCATTCTCCAGCCTGCCGACGTCGGATAGCTCAGGCGCGAATATGCCGTCCACCAAAACGAGTTTGACCGCCTGATCGGCAGCCGCTTGTTTAGCCGACGCCTGTGCGCGCAGCAGCGCAGCTGCGTCGGGTCGCGGAGCGAGTGGCAGTACCTCGTCGATCAGGGCGCGCAGATCGGTGTATTTCCAAGCCTCCGTACGCCGATGCGGGAGGCCGGCACGCTGATAGGCCTCGAATGCCCTTGCACGGATATGGGCGACAGGGCCTGTGCCGGGCAGCCGTCCATGCGCCGCGGCGAAGACATTGCCCATTGGACGTCCGGCGCCGGCTTTGGCTAAAACCTGCTTCATCAGGAAATTCCTTAAGCGGGTCAGGCCGCGTCCTCGGCTTGGGCGTAGCCACAAGCCTCGAGCTCCAGCGCCAGTTCCTTGCCGCCGCTCTTCACCACCCGGCCCTTCGACATCACGTGGACGACATCGGGAACGATGTAGTTGAGCAGCCGCTGATAGTGGGTGATCACGACCATCGCGCGCTCCGGCGAGCGCAGCGCGTTGACGCCATCGGCGGCAATCCGCAACGCGTCGATGTCGAGGCCGGAATCTATCTCGTCCAGGATGCACAGACTCGGCTCGAACAGAGCCATCTGCAAAATCTCGTTGCGCTTCTTCTCACCGCCGGAGAAGCCGACATTGACGCCGCGCTTCAGCATGTCCTGCGGGATGTTGAGCGACTTGACGACCTCGCGGACTTTCTTCAGAAATTTGGGGGTGGAAAATTCCTGTTGGGCGCGCGCCTTGCGCTGGGTGTTCAGGGCCGTGCGCAGGAAGTTCATGGTGGTCACGCCGGGGATCTCAACCGGATACTGGAACGCCAGGAACACGCCCTTGGCGGCGCGCTCATTGGCCTCCATCTCCAGCAGGTTCTCGCCCCTGAACAGGATTTGTCCGCCGGTGACCTCATAGCCCGGCTTGCCGGCGATGACTTGAGAGAGCGTCGATTTGCCGGAGCCGTTCGGCCCCATGATCGCGTGCACCTCACCCGCATCGATCGCAAGATCCAGGCCGCGAAGAATTTCGTGGTCCTCGACACCAACATGCAAATCTCGGACTTCGAGTAGCGCCATTCTGACCTGATCCCTGAAATGCGTCATTCGGAACGCGAGCCGTATTCGGCGAGGCTCGCGGGACTTTTAGTTATCCGACAGATCCCTCGAGCGAGATGGAGATCAACTTCTGTGCTTCTACCGCGAATTCCATCGGCAGCTTTTGCAGAACGTCCTTCGCGAAGCCGTTGACGACGAGGTCGATGGCCTGCTGCTCGCTTAAGCCTCTGTGCACGCAGTAGAACAGCACATCCTCTGAAATCTTCGACGTCGTCGCCTCGTGCTCGAGTATCGCCGAGGCGTTCTTGGCCTCGATATAGGGCACGGTGTGCGCGCCGCATTTGTCGCCGATCAGCAGCGAATCGCAGGCGGTGTAGTTGCGCGCGCCGGTGGCTTTGCGGTGCGCGCTGACCAGGCCGCGATAGGTGTTCTGCGATTTGCCGGCGGCGATGCCCTTGGAGATGATCCGGCTCGACGTGTTCTTGCCGAGGTGGATCATCTTGGTGCCAGAGTCGACCTGCTGGTAGCCGTTCGAGATCGCGATCGAGTAGAACTCGCCGCTCGAATTGTCGCCGCGCAGGATGCAGCTCGGATACTTCCAGGTGATCGCAGATCCCGTTTCGACCTGGGTCCAGGAGATCTTGGAGTTCCTGCCGCGGCAGTCGCCACGCTTGGTGACGAAATTGTAGATGCCGCCCTTGCCTTCCGAATTGCCGGGGTACCAGTTCTGCACCGTCGAATACTTGATCTCGGCGTCATCGAGCGTGACGAGCTCGACCACGGCGGCGTGCAGCTGGTTCTCGTCGCGCTGCGGCGCCGTGCAGCCTTCGAGATAGGAAACGTAGGAGCCCTTGTCGGCGATGATCAGCGTGCGCTCGAACTGGCCGGTGTTGCGCTCGTTGATGCGGAAATAGGTCGACAGCTCCATCGGACAGCGCACGCCCGGCGGCACGTAGACGAACGAGCCGTCGGAGAACACCGCCGAGTTCAGCGTCGCGAAGTAATTGTCGGTGGTCGGCACCACGGTGCCGAGATATTTCTGCACCAGCTCGGGATGCTCGCGGATCGCCTCCGAGATCGGCATGAAGATCACGCCGGCCGCCTTCAGCTCCTTCTGGAAGGTGGTCGCCACCGACACCGAATCGAACACGGCGTCGACCGCGATCTTGCGGCTGGGCGACGGCGCGCCACCAGGCGGCGGCTCGACGCCTTCGAGGATCGCAACCTCGCGCAAGGGAATGCCGAGCTTCTCGTAGGTCTTGAGGATTTCCGGATCGATCTCGTCGATCGAGGACAGCGTCTTCTTCGGCTTCGGCGCCGCGTAGTAGTAGATGTCCTGATAGTCGATCTTCGGATAGTTGACGCGCGCCCAGGTCGGCTCGGTCATGGTCAGCCAGCGGCGATACGCCTCCAGGCGCCATTCCAGCATCCAGGCCGGCTCATTCTTCTTTGCGGAGATGAAGCGGACGGTGTCTTCCGACAGCCCCTTCGGGGCCTTGTCGGACTCGATCTGCGTCTCAAACCCATATCGATACTGGTCGACGTCGATGCGCCGGACGCGCTCGACCGTCTCTTGTACAGCTACCATTGCCGCCTCCGCTCGCGCAAGGACGACTCCAACCAGTTCCGGCCCGCCCTTTCCGAGCTGATCGCGCAAGTCACGGCCAACTCGGGGCCAGCGAGCGCGAGAACCAGGCGTCGAATCCAAAAGACGGACGCCGTCGGTAGTGTCGTCATCATGTTTCGCGCCGGAGCCCCACTCATCAGCTACTCCTTATGCCGGCACGCAGGTCTCGGGCACGGGGCAAACGACGGCGCATTGCGGCGCGTCAAAATGCCCCTCACATTGGGTGCACTTGGTCGGATTGATCACATAGATGTCGTTCTTCAAACTGATCGCGGCGTTGGGGCATTCAAACTCACACGCACCGCAGACGGTGCACTGGGACGCGATTATCTTGTAGGCCATCACTGCGATTCCATAAGCAAAAGGTGCGGGACGGTTTCTTGCGTTCAAGTCTTGTGCCAAAGAGCCTAGGCCTGATTTGTCTCGGCTATTTTCCATAGCGCATGGCGCCACCTTGACGGCGTGTCGCAAATCCTACAATCGGCGTCACGGCAGCTTGATCTCGATGCCGTGGTTTGAACGCTTCGTCGATCTGACGGCGTTCAGCCGACCAGGAGAACCGCGTTCGCAGCCCCAGGGCGCCATCCTTCCGATGGCTGCGGTGACGCGGCTACAATCAGGGCGCCCCGCTTCTTCCCCGAGTGCTCCGCTGCTGCGTCAGGTCGCGTGGCCCATCATATTGGCTCTGTTCACCGGAACGACGGCGGATTCGGCGCGTCTCCACAGCACGGCCAGAAACGGTCGCGGCGATTGCGCCAGATAAAGTCACACTCCGATGATCGCGGGCTCTCTAGGTGTTTAGTCCCGGCATTTTCTGGAGCGGATTGAGTTTGAATCGTTCTGGCTGGGAAGTCCAGCATTTGCAGATGTATTCGTAGGGTGTGAGGCCCTTCAGGGTCTTCAACCGCCAAGCGTAGTTGTAGGCGGTGATGAAGTCGGCCAGGTCTGCTCCGAGCTGATCGTGTCGATCGTAATGGTAGTGTTGGACGGTCGCTTCCTTGATCGTGCGGTTCATGCGCTCGACCTGGCCATTGGTCCAGGGATGCTTGATCTTGGTCAGCCGATGTTCGATGCCATTCTCTTGGCAGCGCATATCGAACATATGTGTCACGCATCCTGCCGTCGGGCCGTCCGCGTAGCGCCGTGGGAAGGTGAACTGGATCCCATTGTCGGTGAGCACCGTGTGGATCTTGTAGGGGACAGCCGCGATCAGAGCTTCGAGGAAGGCCGAGGCGGAGGTCCTTCCCGTCTTCCTGACCTGTTGCACGAAGGCGAACTTGCTGGTGCGATCGATTGCGACATAGAGGTAGAGCTTGCCTTCGGCAGTCTGGAGCTCAGCGATGTCGATGTGGAAATAGCCGATCGGATAAGCCTTGAACTTTTTCTTCGAAGGCTTACCGCCTTCAACCTCCGGCAATCGGCTGATGCTGTGGCGCTGAAGGCAGCGATGCAGGGATGACCGCGTCAGATGTGGGATGGTCGGCTGCAGCGCATAGAGGCAATCGTCGAGCGGCAATAGCGTATGCCGCCGGAAAGCGACGATGATCGCCTCCTTCTCGATTGAAACCACGGTCGATTTGGCTTCCTTCGGGCCTGTCGAGAGATCGGCGACGGTCGCGCGCCTTCCACTTCGCGACGGTCTTTTGGTTGATCCCGTAGCGCCTGGCGAGTGCTCTCAGGCTCTCTTGACTATTTTGTATTGCTCGACGGATTGCCTCCGTCGTGGTGGCGCAGCCGTGTAAAACCTGTCCCATAGCGCATCCTTCGAATCGTGCGACAAGAATGCACCATCAAAGCCCGGGACTAACACCTAGAGCGGGATGGGCCTAGCTTGAATCGATTTGGGATTCCCAAACCGGAAGCCGTGCTGATGCCGACCCCAAATTGAGCCGCTGCCCAACTGGGTACAGCGCTTCCACGAAACCGGTAGCGTCAAGCCAGACCAGATCGGGGGGTATCGGCCAAAGAAGATTGCGGGGCCGCACCGCGAATGTCTGATGCAACGGTGCCGAAACGATTTTACCGTGCGCGGGCTGGTGGCCGAACTCGCTGAGCGTGGCCTGAAGGTCGATTACCGCACGATGTGGGAGTTCGTCCACGCCGAGAAGCTCAGTTAAAAAAAGACGCTGATTGCCGCCGAGCAGGATCGTCCCGATGTCACCCGTCGGCGGGCGCAGTGGACCAAGTATCGGGATCGGATCGATCCCACTCGGCTGGTGTTCATCGATGAGACCTGGACCAAGACCAGTATGGCGCCGCTGCGGGGCTGGGCGCCGCGCGGTTAACGTATCAAAGCCAAGGTACCGCACGGCCGCTGGCAGACCATGACCTTCATGGCCGCCTTGCGCCGCGATCGCATTACCGCTCCGTCGTTCCTCGAGGGACCGATCAACGGCGAAGCCTTCCTTGTCTATATCGAGAAGGTTCTGGTCCCGACCCTGCGGCACGGCGACATCGTCATCATGGACAATCTAGGTGAGCCGCTGCACACAATGTTCAATCCCCGCCGGAAAACCTGCATTCAGGTGCCGTGTATGGGGCGAAAGTACATTGTTTCGCATCACGAGGACGACTGAAATCCAAACGCGATCGTCTGGTGATCCCGGCTTCGCTCCACGTTCCAAACAAATGCCAGCGACGCTGAGCGGATTGATAGAGCCCCAAACAAAACCGCCCCGAGGGGTGGCCCAAGTCAGGGAGAAAACGCCGCGTGAGGGCTGGGATCATGCCGCAGCCTGTTCGATCGGTGAGAACGGGAGCCCGAGGCTCTCGGCCACGGCCTTGTAGGTTAGCCGGCCCCGATGGACATTGAGGCCCGCGCGCAGGTGCGGATTTTCGAGCACGGCGGAAAAACCCTTGTTGGCCAGAGCCAGGCCAAACGGCAGCGTGGCATTGTTCAGTGCCTCGCTCGAGGTCAGCGGCACGGCGCCGGGCATATTGGCCACGCAATAATGAATGACGCCATCCACTTCGTAAGTTGGACGAGCGTGAGTCGTTGGGTGCGATGTCTCAAAGCAGCCGCCCTGATCGATAGCGACGTCCACGATCACGGCCCTCTTACGCATCGAACTCAGCATGCCCCGCCGGACTAGCTTCGGCGCGCTCGCACCTGGAACGAGCACCGCACCAATCACCACATCGGCCGCAAATACCTCCTCCTCCACCGAGTCGATGGTCGAGAACCTGGTCCGAACGCGCCCTTCAAATAGCTCATCCAGCTCGCGGAGCCGCGGTATCGAGCGGTCGACGATGGTCACCTCTGCGCCCAAACCGATCGCCATGCGCGCCGCGTGCGTACCAACGACGCCACCTCCAATCACCACGATCCGAGCCGGCTGAACACCAGGCACCCCACCGATCAACAGCCCACGTCCGCCTGCACTCCGCTTCAGGGCGCTACCCGCCGCTTCGATCGCAAGTCTACCCGCGACCTCGCTCATCGGTGCCAACAGTGGAAGACCACCATGCGCATCAGTTACGGTCTCATAGGCGATCGCGGTGCACCCGGATTCTAGGAGCCCCTTGGCCTGCTCCGGATCCGGGGCCAGGTGCAGATAAGTGAAGAGGATCTGGCTCTCCCGCAGCTGGCTCCATTCGGACGGCTGAGGCTCCTTGACCTTTACGATCATCTCGCTCGATGCGAATACCTCAACTGCGGACGCTAGAATCGTTGCGCCGGCGTTGCGGTAATCGTCGTCGGCGGCACCAATGCCCGCGCCGGCATTGGCCTCGATCATCACGCGGTGGCCCGCGGCCACATATTCGCGAACAGCTCCAGGGGTAAGGCCCACGCGGTATTCGTCGACCTTGATTTCCTTGGGAACTCCGACCTTCATTTGAAAACTCCCTGCCCGGAGAGCCTTTCTAATCGGAAAAGCGCAGCGATATTTCGACGCAGGTGCGCAAAAGGCGCAGGAATTCAGCGATCTTTGACCAGCGGCGCAGGATTTCAAACAAACAGATACTGGACGGTTTGAATGACCACTCTGAGCTTAACCATCGTTCCCCGCGGCCGAAGCGAACAGACTCTCGACCGCAAATGGCAGCCCGCTGCTGAAAAAGAAAGGGATATAATGGAACAGTGGACGTCTTGATAACGCCTACAGAATTACCTTCCGCGGCGATGACAAAGGGGCCTTCCGCTCTGGGCGAACGTATCCTCATCTCATTGCCTGCGAATCACGCGTTGGCTGTACGCGAGGTCAATGACTGCATGGAACCTTGGTGGTCAGTCCGTTCTCCTGAGCCACCTTGATCCAAGAGGGGAGATCGCGAATCTCTGATCTCAAAGCAGCTCTTGTGCAACAGTAGCCCAAAATCAAGCGGCGCGATGCAAGTCGAAGCCTTGTAAAGAGTCTCATAGGAGCGGTCCACGCCTCCCCTCAGCCCTGGAGTGGCAAGTGGGAGTTGCCGAATTTCTTGACGAGCGAACATCGCAGCCAGCCAGTTGAGCAGGACTGGCCGCAAATTTTTAGGCTCGTTTTCTTTGCTGATGGCTAATCACCATTGATCTCGAATTTGGTTTCCCAAAACTCGGAAGATGCGCATGCATGACGCCTTCATGCCCGCCGCAAATGAGCGTGACGTGCTCAACAGATCCGGGGCAATTGTTCGCCCGACAACCAATCGACAATTCGTCCACCGCCGAAACTGGTCGCCATCTGCACAAATTTGTGATCGTCAGCTACCGCCTCGCCAATATCAGCTGCATCACATCCGAGCGGATGCGCCTTCATGGCTGCGAGCACGGCATCGGCCAAATCGGGCGCGACGATCGCAACGAGCTTGCCCTCATTGGCGACATGGATCGGATCAAGCCCAAGAAGTTCGCAAGTGGCCGCAACCGCGGGCTTCACCGGAATGGCCGCTTCCTGCAGACGGAACCCGAGCGCAGATTGATGCGCAATCTCGTTTAGGGAGGCGGCAAGACCGCCGCGCGTGGGGTCACGCATCACCCGGATGCCACGGCCACCGGCCGCGACCATGACGGCTACGAGGTTATGCAGCGCTGCGGAATCCGAGACGATCTCGATTTGAAAGGCGACGTTGTGGCGCCTTGACATGATCGCCACCCCATGATCGCCGAGGCTACCAGACACCAGGACACGGTCCCCGACCCTTGCTCTGTCGGCGGAGAGATCGAGCCCATCGGCCAGAACCCCGATCCCGGTCGTGGAGATGAACAGACCATCCGCCTTGCCGCGCTCGACGACCTTGGTGTCCCCAGTGATGATGTAAACGCCGGCGCCGCGCGCCGCCGCGCCCATCGAATCCGCAATCGTCTTCAGATCCGAAAACTGGAAACCCTCCTCGATGATGAAGCTGGCCGATAGATAGAGTGGACGCGCGCCGGCCATGACGACATCATTGATCGTGCCGTGCACGGCGAGTGACCCGATATTGCCGCCGGGAAAGAACAGCGGCGAAACCACATAGCTATCGGTCGTCATCACCATCCTGCCTGTCGTAACGTCAAACGCCGACTGATCATTGCAGCGGGCGAGCCATTCATTGCCGAAGGCCTCGTGAAAAACGCCCGAGATCAGCTGTGCCATGGCACGGCCCCCGGATCCGTGGGAAAGATCAACGCGTCCGTTCTCGAGGTCGAGCTTGTGTTGATAGGCCTTTGCGCTCATGACATCCGCCTCACCCCATCATCGCGAACTCGGCCATATGTCCAATACGCGGCACAAGCACCTTCCGACGAGACCATGCAGGACCCTATGGGAGTTTCCGGCGTGCAGACGGTTCCAAACAGCTTGCAGTCAACTGGCCGCTTGGCGCCGCGCAGGATCGCGCAGCACTCGCACGCCGGATTGTCGGCGACACGCAGCTCGTGCATAGCAAAGCGCGCCTCGGCGTCAAATCGCGCGTAAGCCCGCTTCAGCTTGAGTCCGCTGTTGGGTACAAGCCCAAGCCCACGCCATTCGAACTGCTCCCGCAGTTCGAATACCTGCAAGACCTCGTCCTTGGCACGCCGATTACCGTCGCGCGTCACCGCGCGGCTGTATTGGTTCTCCACCTCATAACGGCCTTCGTTCACCTGGCGCACCAGCATCAGGATCGCCTGCATGATGTCGAGCGGTTCAAATCCCGCGATCACGATCGGCTTACCGAATTGTTCCGCCAGAGGCTCGTAGGGCCGCGTACCGATGATGGTGCTGACATGTGCAGGCCCGACGAAGCCGTCAATTGCGACCCCGCCGATATTGCGGATCTTTGGGTTCTCGAGAATGCTGTGCATCGCAGACGGCGTAAGCACGTGGTTGCAGAACACGCTGAGGCCCTTCAGCCTCTTCTTCTCGG
The DNA here is from genome assembly GCF_042258955.1 of Bradyrhizobium sp. ma5. Classification (NCBI taxonomy): domain Bacteria; kingdom Pseudomonadati; phylum Pseudomonadota; class Alphaproteobacteria; order Hyphomicrobiales; family Nitrobacteraceae; genus Bradyrhizobium; species Bradyrhizobium sp. ma5. Next base: position 1,670,556 of record NZ_CP170156.1, on the reverse strand, counting down.
CAATCCGGATCATCACCGCTGTCGGGGGCGTCGTGGTCTCAAATCCGATGGCAAAGAAGACTACCTCCCGGCTCGGCACCTGTTCGGCGAGCCGGATAGCGTCGAGCGTCGAATAGACCATCCGAATGTCAGCGCCGAGCGCTTTGGCTCGCAACAGGGACTGTCCTTGCGACCCGGGCGCGCGCATCAGGTCGCCGTAGACGCACAGTGTGACCTCCGGCCGCTCGACGAGCCGGATCGCCATGTCGATCCGGCTGGCGGGCAGAACGCAGACGGGACAACCCGGCCCGTGGATCATGCGGACGTTCGCGGGCAGCAAATCCTCCAGTCCGTAGCGGGAGATCGCATGCGTGTGTCCGCCGCAGAATTCCATGAACCTATAGGTCCTTTGTGGACCGGCCTCGGCGCCAATCGCATGCGCCAGGCCCAGCGCAATGGTCTTGTCGCGAAATTCGTCGGCATATTTCATGATCGGAGCTCCAGCCCTGCGCTGCCTAGCTCTTGCAGGAGCTCCATCGTGCGCTTGGCTTCTATCGGGTCGATCTTGGCCAGCGCATGGCCGACATGGACAAGGACGTAGTCGCCGACGTCGAGTTCGTCGATGAGAGCGATCGATACTTCCAGGCTGACGCCGTCGATGGACACGATCGCCATGTCGTGGGGAAGAACTTTCGCGATCTCTGCCGGGACCGAAAGACACATATCAGGCTGTTCCTTCCAGGGCTGACGACTGTTCAGCAATCTGCAGAGCGGCAATCCAGGCTTGGCCAAGGCTCAAGCCACCGTCATTGGGTGGCAGCTGCCGTGGCATCAGCGGGATGAGACCGACGCTGCTGCAACCGCGCTGGATTTCATCCGCCAGCACCACGTTCAGGAAGCAGCCGCCGCTTAGAACGACGGTATTGACCCCGGTCGTTCGCGCAGAGCGCGTGACCCAGTCAATGCAGGCGGCGGCGAAGGTGCCATGAAACAGCCCGGCTCCGTCGGCGGCGTCAATCTTGTCTGCAATCAAGCGTGCAAACAGCGGACGAAGCGACAGCACGCCGCCATCGATCGTCCAGCCGGCATCGAAAATCGCAGTCCGTCGCACCAGCGCCTCGAGCTTCATCGCGGCTTCGCCCTCATAGCTCTGCACACTCGCAATCCCCAGCAGCGCCGCCGCTGCATCGAACAACCTGCCCGCGCTGGTCGTGGTGGCCCCGCCCGGCTGATCAAGCAATGCCTGCACGCGCTCAGCCTGCCGTTGCGCTGCAAAGCGGGGCCCGATTTCGTTTCCCCGGCCGAGCAACTGCAATACTGCGCTCGCCATCCGCCACGGCTCGCGGGCTGCACGATCTCCGCCAGGCATTTGCAGGGGCGCGAAATGCCCGATGCGTCGAGACCTCGTCCCTTCGCACAACAATAGCTCACCACCCCAGTTGCCCCCGTCGGAGCCAAAGCCATGGCCGTCGAGCACCAGCGCAAGCGCAGGTCCCGTATGGCCACGCTCAGCGATGACGGCGGCAGCATGTGCGTGGTGATGCTGGACTGCGACCCGCGCGCGGCCGCTCGCTTCCGCAAACCTGGTAGACGCCATATTGGGATGCAGATCATGGGCGATGACGACAGGCTCCACGCCAAGGGTCGATGTGAGGTGCCGGATCGTCTCCTCGAACACACAGATGCCTTCGGCGGTATCGAGATCGCCAATATGCTGGGACACGAACGCTTCATTGTCCCGCGTGATGGTGACGGTCGATTTCAACGCGCCGCCGACGGCGAGCACGGGCGGCACAGACTTCGCAAGCCGGACCGGTTCGGGAACATAGCCACGGGCGCGACGAATGAATTGGGTCCGGCCCGCCACCACCGACACCACGGAGTCATCGGCACGCGTTAGGATCTCGCGATCATGGGTCACGACAAGGTCGGCGATCCCCTCGAGCCGCCGCAGCGCCTGCGCGTTGTCGATCAGTAGCGGCTCGCCGCAAGGATTGGCACTGGTCGCGACGATGACGGGGCCGGCCCCCTCAAGCCATGCTCCTGTCGAGCGAAGCACATGAAGGATGAGGTGATGCAGCGGGGTTACAGGCAGCATGACACCCACACGCGATAAGCCAGGAGCTATGCCGGGCGCTAGACGATTGCGCGTAGCTAGAAGGACGACGGGGCGAGCTACGGATTCGAGGAGCGCAAGCTCGGGCGCATTCGCGTCCGCGATCTCATTGACCCGCTCTATGGAACCAACCATGACCGCGAACGGCTTCTCAAGGCGCTGCTTTCTGCTGCGCAAGCGCTGCACGGCGCCTTGGTTGCGCGCGTCGCACAGTAGCTGGTACCCGCCCAGCCCCTTTATCGCCACGATTTGACCGCCGGCGATCGCCGCGACAATGGCGTTGATCCCATGGCTGAGCCGAGGGCCGCATGTCGGACACGCGATCGCCTCCGCATGGAACCTGCGGCTGGCCGGATCGACATACTCAGCCACGCAGGCGGCACAAAGCCTAAAAGCCTTCATGACCGTGTTGCGGCGATCGTACGGAAGCTGTTCGGCGATGGTATAGCGCGGGCCGCAATGCGAGCAACTGATGAAGGGATAAAGGTAATGGCGACTTTCTGGATCGAATAACTCACTGAGGCATTGCTGGCAAGTCGCGGCATCGGCGACGATCCGGGTTGACAACTTGCCACCTTCGCTCGTGCCGATCAAAAAATCTTTCACCACGAGCGCTGCGGTCTCTTGAACGCAGATGTGGTCGATGCGCGCCAGTGGAGGTGCCTCAAGCGGCAAAGCGGCGACAAACGCCGATGCACGATCACCCTCAACCTCGATCGTGACGCCATCGGGCCCATTGATGACAAATCCCGCCAATCCGTACCGCGTGGCAAGGCCATAGACGTAGGGACGAAAGCCGACCCCTTGCACAGCCCCGCTCACGCGCACGCGCAGCCGTTTTCGGTCGCCGCAAGCGGCGGTGGCGCTCATCGCTTTGTGTCCTCCGCGGCGCGCCTTTGATGCGCCGCCTGTTTATCGATCCAAGCGTAGAGTGCGCCAAAACCCTCGCCGGTACGCGCCGAAACCGCAAGCACTTCGACCGTTGGATTGACGCGTCTTGCATATTCGATGGTCCTGCCCAACTCGAACTCAAGCACTGACGCCAGATCAATCTTGTTGATCAGCATGAGCGAAGAAGCGGCAAACATATCCGGATATTTGAGCGGCTTGTCTTCACCTTCGGTAGTCGATAACATCACGATCTTGCAGGCCTCTCCAAGATCGAAGGCCGCGGGACAGACAAGATTACCGACGTTCTCGATGAAGAGAATACCTCGTGCGAGCAGCGGCAAGCGACGATAAGCCTCGCCAATCATTGCAGCATCGAGATGGCAACCCTTGCCGGTATTGATTTGAATAGCTGGCACGCCGACCGCCCGAATGCGTTCGGCATCGTTCGAGGTCTGCTGGTCGCCTTCGATGACCCCGATCGGGCGGCTGCGCCTGAGCTCGGACGCGGCACGGACAAGCAGCGACGTTTTGCCTGCACCGGGACTGGACACAAGATTAAACACGAGCAGATCATCGGCCACGAAGCGCGCGCGGTTGGCCGCCGCGATCCCATTATTCTTGCCAAGGATGTCGCGCCCGATCTGAATGACCCGCTCGCTGCTCATGCCCGCGGCCTTCAAGGCAGCCGGGCCGGCGCCGCAGCTCAGAAACGCCTGCCCACCATGAGCCTGCTGATGGCCGGGACGATCGTGGTGATGATGACCGTGGCGAGCCTGATATGAATGCTGCGGGCTTTGGTCACCATGCGGATGGACATGATGGCGGTCGCAATCGTCCTGCACATGAGCATAGTAACGCCCCTGGCCTTGCGCATCATCCGCTTCGGCGTGTCCGGCTAAAGACGCCTGTTCGCTGCAGCCGCATACGGTACACATCAATCGATCTCCAGCTCTTTCACTCGCATCTGTTCGCCCGCGGTTACCAGCAACTGATAGCTGCCGCAGCAAGGACAGCACTCACCTCGCCGTACAATTTCGACGCTCTTCGAACAGGTCATGCACCAGGCCACGCCGGGGAGTTCGACGATTTTAAGAACCGCGCCGTCGGCAACGGTCCGCGTTGCAGCGGCCCGAAAGCAAAACATGATCGCTTCGGGCGAGACATGGCTGAGCGCCCCGATTTCCAGGCAGACGCTCCGTACCTGCGAAAACGATCGGCGACGCAACTCCTGCTCGACGATTTCGATGATGCCCAGACAAAGCGCCATTTCATGCATCGCCAATTTCGCGAAAATTGAGTGTGAAGCCGACGCAGGGATCGAGCGATGCAATCACCGCACGAACCGCATCCTGATGTCGTCGCGCCGTCAGCACCGCACCCTGCAGGCTCCGGACAAGCGGTCCGCGCCGATGGAAATTCCATTCCGTGGGCGCAAGAAACTCGAAGCGGGATATCTGGCCCTGAGGATCAAGCTCAACCGCGTGATAGAGGCGCCCCCTGGCGCATTCGACCGCGGCCGCTGCACGGCCAGGACCTAGTCTGTAGCTTTCGATGATCCCATGCTCCGCCGAATCGGTATGAGCACCGGCCTTGAGCCAAGCGCATAGCCGAACGATTTCCGCAATTCTGGCCTTCAGCCGCTCGACCGCACCCGACCGGCCCAGCGGGAGCCGATCACGCGTCATTTGGCGCGCCCATGGACCCGTCTCGGGCGCATGTTCCGCAAGATCGGGACAGTGGCAAAAAGTCGCGTCATCCACGAGCAGCCGTTCAACGATGTTGCGGTCGTCGGCAACGGACAGGAACGAGTGCTCGATCGGGAATGACTTCAAGTCGACCTCATCAAGCGCCGCAATGCGCAGCGCGAATGGGCTACCTGGCCTCAGCGCGCCATCTTCATTCGTTATGCCGAGCGCGGCCAGCGCAGTCACAATCTGCGCTATCGCTTCGCGTCGCGCAGAGCCGTAGGCAGGCTGCGCGCTGCCGACAAGCACTGACATTCCCCGCATCAGGGAGCGGATCGCAGCCGCATTGGCGATGTTCGGCGTGAGCTGTCCGACAAAGAGACTACGCAGCAATTCTGCGATGCGCTCGGCAACGACGAGGGCAATACGACGCTGCTTTGTCGAGCACATGATCTCTTGGTCGCGCGCGGCCTCGATCGCGGACAGTAATGCAGTTTGTTGCGCAGCGGCACACAACGCGAAGAGCCGCGGCAGAGCCTTGAGCAATGACAAGGCCTGCTTGCCGGCGAACAGCCGCGCCAGCGGCGGCCGGACTCGTGGCAGGATCTCGACTGCAGCGATTACGTCGGCAGAAAGCGATACGGTGACTTCGATCTCGTTGCGGGCGGTGAAGCTCATGCGCACCGTTCCACCATCATCTCGCGGAAGAAATGCCAGCGGTCGCTCAAACTGAGATCTGGCGCATGGATCCGATGTGACGCTGGCCGGTCGTTCCGCCCCATCATGGCAGGGACCGTCGCTTCGGCACGGACGGACCGCATGTCTTCGCGAGCGAAGGACGCCGATAACAGCGAGCAACAGGCAATCAAGCCCAATAGCGCGATCTCGCTGACAATAAGTTCAATTTCCCCGGATCGAACTCTCGATTTCCGCTCAACACGCGGTTGCCGAGTGCCGTTACGCTGGATGACAACCACCTTCATGACCGAAGGCGCACCCATCATGCCAGCGCCCCGCGCGTGCGAAATCTGATCACTTCGACCCCGAGCGGTTCGTTCGAGCGTCGGGGGAGATGTTTGCGGCAACCTATTGGGATATCGCGCCACCGTGCATGCGCGTCGTCCGCGAAAGCTCGCCGGATGCCAAATGTTCTCTAAGCTCTTCATGGGAAGTAAGCCTTGATGATTTCGTGCAAGCGTTCGGCGGAATCCTCGAAATCCTCGTCGGCCGCCAACGCTACAAGCGGCACGCCGCCGACCTCCAGCGTATCCTGGATGATGTTGTCCATAGAATTGAAGAACTGCACCGACCAGACGTTCCGGATTCCGGTCGCCTGCACTCGGCAAGAGCCGTAGCCGCGGAAGATGAGCTGGACCGGACCATTGCCTACGCTTTGTTGCAGAAACGCCAGGTCGATAGCGCTCATCGGCAGCAGCGTGAGATTGATGACATGCGCGCGCATGCCAGACCGCCAGGCGCGGGCCCGCTCGCGTATTTCGGCGAGCACCGGGAGCACGTTCATCGCGCCGTCCGGCGCCGAGCCTATCACAAGATCGGTGGACGTCAGGTCGGTTGCGGCGCGGCGCACGATCTGCGGGATCGCCCCGATCTCAACATATTCGTGTGCTGGCTCGGACCCAGTACGTACGCGCCAGATTCCCGCCAGCACGGCCTCCCGGATTTGCGCCAGAGAGCCATCTGGCAGCGCAACGACGCCGGCAACCTCGCCCTCGCCAAGCACTTCGGAAATCAGCCTGCGCTCGAGATCGCTGAGATTCGCCAGTCTGTACAGTTGCGTCCGTACGCCACTTTTCTGGCGGCCAACGGCAGCAGCGGCGTTCGATAACAGCGCGGTGGCATTCGGACAGATTCTCGCAAGCTCGTCGCCATCGCGCCAAGCGCGCTTGGTGAGCGCCCCCACAGCCGTCGGTCCGCTATGGATTGCGCCGAGACTTTCCGTGTCGAGTGGGAAGTCGCTTGCCGCCTGCTCGGCCCCTTCCGATACGACGCTGGCCGCTGTTTTCATGATGCGACGTTCCTTTGGGTTTGTCAGGAGGCAATGCTCTTGGCGATACAAGCGCTAAGGGCGTGTGGCCGAACGATCGATGCCGAGATGCGGTCGATCTTGACCAACGGACCCGGTCCTTGCCGGTCAGGCGGAGTGTATCGTGCTGATGGCACAGGACCGGCGTCCGCGGGCCACGCAGCCCGAGCCGTCCGTCCGGTTCGCCACTAGCGCCGCGCGCGGTCACTGTGCCTCGCATGCTCGGCCGCAGCGCCTTGATCAGTTCAGAAAGAGAGATTGCGACGTGGATGGCCCAGAGCGAATAGAGGGGATCGGCCGCCGACAGCAGCACCACGACTGCCCTCATGGGATCGTGCGTGGCCAGGCGCCCATCGGCGCTGGCGCTCCCCACCTCGGACAGACCGGGCCGTGCCAGATCGTGTTGCGCCAGCTGGAATTTCATCAGACGCCTTTCTGATAATCTTAGGTTCTCTTAGGCGGGGTATTAGCAAGGCACATGCCAATCATCGTCTCGCCGCGATCGCGTTCTCCCGCTCGGATCAGCGGCTCAAAGCGCTTGGTATGTTTCGTGTAGAGGGTGCCCGCGATTGCAGATTCGATATGCGAGCAAGCGTAGGCGGCGCAACGTCCGCAAGCGGCACCACTAGCGTAGGTGCTCGGGCAATTGCGGCTCATGACCGATCAAGTCCGCAAAGAAGCGATCGCAGTCCTGGCCGTTGAGGCCGGCCTCAAGCCCGTCGAGTGCTTGCGAGATCAGCCTTGCTTCATCCTCGTCCAACAGCCGCACCGCGGTATCGATATGGACGAGCACCTTGGCGCCGAGCGACGCGTCGGAGAGCAGCATGACCGAGACACGCCGCTGTTCATTGCCATGCTCGCACAGCGCCGTGATGCCGTCTGTCTCAACAATCGTCATTGGCAAGCCAAGGCACATGGTCAGCCCGGGCCGCTAGATCGGCTGCGCTCTTGTTTCATAGTTTGCACGGTCGATATTGTTCGCCAACAGCTGTTCTGCTGCAGGCAGCGGCGCGGTCCGCAGCTTTGCCGGTGAGCCCCACTGCACTAACAGTTTGCAAGCCAGTTCAATCGCAGGCGCGATCTGAGAACGCACCGGAGCAGTCAGCGGACCGCCCCAATGCTCCAGGTCCAACGGCTGACAGCCGATGAGAGCGAGTTCTCGCGGGCAGCGGCCAAGCAGGTCGGCCGCACTCAAGACCTCCTGAAAGCCGGTCTGATGCAGGCTCACCTTCTTGGCAGCGGTAAATTTTGGCACTTCGTCATCTCGCACGAGCTTCAACTGCCCGGGCGGCAGTCCATAGTCGATGGCATCGAACACAATCAGGCAGTCCGCCCACTCGAGAAAACTGACGAGGTAGAGCCCCTGAGTGCCACCATCGAGGATGGTGACGTTGTCATGGGTGACGTAGCGGCGGTGAAACTCCTCGATCGCTCGCACGCCGAATCCCTCATCGGCCCACAGGATATTGCCAATGCCGAGCACCAGGATCCGCTTCTTGTTCTCCGGACTTAGCATCCGCTTCCCAGTCAATCGCGAAGCTCGCGTTCACCCGAAATCATGGAGGAGATGCTTTGGCGCGACATGACGTCCTCCCGGATCACCGCGTAGATATGGACGAGGGCAAAGCTCACGATTACCCACAGGCCGAGATGATGCCAGGTATGGACGTCCTGACTGTTCGGCCAGATTGCAAACACCCAGCCGAATAGCTCGTACTGCCAGCTGTCACTACCGGCGCCCTGTCCATAAAGTGCGAAGCCTGTGACAACCATGAACGTGATCGTCTGCGTAAACATGAAGAACATTGCGAGTTGAGCTAGGCGATTGTGCCCGACACGCCTCTCGGGCTCAGCTGCAAGGAAAGCATACCAACGAATCTCGTGGCACACCTCGCGCCAAAAGCTCCTGCGCCAGAGCGGCACGCAGAAGATCTGCATGGCATACGGGTTTCCCATCAGGGCCCAGTAGATGCGCAGCAGAAAGCCGACGCCGAGCACATATCCCGCAGAGAAATGCGCAACGCGGATATAGCCAAACAGGAAATTGCCGCTTGCCTCTCCCGGCATCGCCGGTGTCCCAGTTCCAATGAGATAACCGGATATACCCAGCACCAGAATGGCCGCCGCATTGACCCAATGGCACAGTCGCACCGGCGCCTCATAAACGTAGGCGACGCCATGGCCGACACTGCGAGCGTTCGGTGCCGCATCGACGGCCGTAAGGGGGTGCGGAGCCTTGTCCAGCATGTGCCTAACGAACATTGACTGAAGCCATTTCTTGGCCGGCAGGACTGATCACGTGGGTCGAACACGCCAAGCACGGATCGAAGGAATGGATCGTTCGCAAGATCTCGACCGGCCGATGCGGATCCGCCATCGGAGTACCGATCAGGGAGGCCTCAAAAGCGCCAATATTGCCCTTGGAATCGCGAGGCGACCCGTTCCACGTCGTCGGCACGACACATTGGTAATTGCCGATCTTGGTGTCCTTGATCTTGATCCAATGCCCGAGCGCACCGCGCGGCGCCTCAGTGAAACCGTAGCCCTTGGCCTCCTTAGGCCAGCTTTCCGGCTTCCACTTGCTGACATTGGCAGTTGCGGTATTGCCGGCCTTGATGTGGAGCACCAGCTTGTCCTGGAAATAACGCATCTGACGCGCCGCCCACTGACATTCGAGCGCTCGGGCCGCAGTACGGCCAAGCGTCGAAAACAGCGCAGTCAGGGGAAGATCGAGCCCCTTGAGCAGTCTCTCGGCCGGCTCCTTGAACTCGGCTTTGCCTTGCGCACAACCGATGATGTATCGTGCCAACGGCCCGACCTCGACGGCGTGGCCGCGCCAGCGCGGCGCTTTGATCCAGGAATACTTGCCGCCTTCGTCGAGTTCCTTGGTATCTGTCCTGCTGCCTTTGACCTTTTCGCCAAGCTGAAAGCTCGGCTCGGTGACGCCATCCCAGGGATGCAGACCGCAGAACTCGCTCGGGTACTTATACCATGAATGGGCGACGAACTCCTGGATCTGCTCGGGATCGCCAAGGTCAATCGGCAAGATCTCCTTGAGATTGCCATCAAGAATGACGCCGCGCGGCAGCTTGAGGCTTTTCTCGGAACAGTCGTTGCCGCTTTCGGGGATGTCGCCATAGGACATCACACTTTTGCCCGAAAGCCCGCCGCCATAGAGCCAGTCCTTGTAGAACGAGCCGATCGCTGCAATGTCGGGCAGATAGACCTGCTCGACAAACTCGATCGAACGGTCGATGATCGAGGACACGAGGTTAAGCCGCTCCATATGGATCGCGCCCACCGCGCCTGTTCCATCGATATTGATCGCGCAGGGCACGCCCCCGACCAGCCAGTTCGGATGCGGGTTCTTGCCCCCATAAATGGCTTGGATCTTGACGATCTCTTTCTGGAAGTCGAGCGCTTCCAGATAATGCGCCATGGCCATCAGGTTCGCTTCCGGTGGTAGCTTGTAGGCCGGATGACCCCAATAGCCATTCTTGAACGGACCAAGTTGCCCTGATCCAAAGAATCTGGTGAGCCTGATCTGCAAATCCTTAAAATAGCCAGGAGACGACAGCGGCCAGGGCGAGATGGACTGCGCCAGCGCGGAGGTCGATTTGGGATCGGCCTTGAGCGCGGAAACCACATCGACCCAATCCAGCGCGTGCAGATGATAGAAATGCACGAGGTGATCATGCACAAGCAGGCACAGCTGCATGATGTTGCGGATCGAGTTGGCATTCTCCGGAATGGAGATCCCTAGCGCATTCTCAACCGCGCGCACAGAGGTGAGCGCATGGGTGCCGGTGCAGACACCGCAAATCCGCTCGGTGAACGCCCATGCGTCGCGCGGATCGCGCCCGCGCAGGATGACTTCGATGCCACGCCACATCGTCCCGCTCGAGACTGCATTGCGGATCACGTTGTCGGAATCGAGATTGGCCTCGACGCGCAGGTGGCCTTCGATCCGGGTCAGCGGATCGATGACAATTCGCTTACCGGAAGAATCGAGATTGAACCCATTCGGTGTCCGGACACCCACCTTCGCCCTCCCCTCAACTCGGTTTACTTCTGTGAGCTGCGCGATCCGGCTTCTGGGTCAACCGCTTCACGGCCGTGACCGCCGCGTGCGCGGCGACGGTCAGTCCCACTGCGCCGGCAGCGGCCTTGCCAATCTGATCGGCGTTCTTCTCGATGCCGAACTGCTTGATGGTCGTGAGCCGGTCGTAAAATGAACCTTTGTCCCAAAAGCCGTCTTCGGAGCAGCCGAAGCAGCCGTGGCCGGATTGAACTGGGAATGAAACGCCGCCGTTCCACCGAACGGCCGAGCAGGCATTGTAGGTGGTCGGCCCCTTGCAACCCATCTTGTACAGGCAGTAGCCCTTGCGTGCGCCCTCATCATCCCACTCCTCGACAAATTGGCCAGCGTCGAAATGGGCACGCCGATAGCACTTGTCGTGGATGCGCTCGGAATAAAACATCCTTGGACGTCCTTGGCGATCGAGCTCCGGAAGCTTTCCGAACGTGGTCATGAAGGTCACCAGGCCGGTCATGACCTCTGCGATGGGCGGGCACCCGGGCACCTTGATAATCGGCTTGTTGGTGATCACCTTATCGATCGGCGCCGCGCCAGTCGGATTTGGCTTGGCCGCCTGTACGCAGCCCCAGGACGCACATGTGCCCCAAGCGACGATCGCCATGGACTCTTCCGCCATCGACCTGAGCTTTTCAATGAACGGCTTGCCGCCGTCAATGCAGAACATGCCCCCCTCGTTCAGCGGCGGATTGCCTTCGACGGCAAGCACATACTTGCGTTTGTACCTGGCACGGGTTTCCTCCAGGATGGATTCGGCCTGATGTCCTGCCGCCGCCATGATCGTATCGTCATAGTCGAGCGAAATCATCGACAACAGCGCATCTTTGATCAAAGGATGGGCCGAGCGGATAAAACTTTCCGAGCAGCAGGTACACTCGAGCCCGTGCAGCCAGATGACGGGCACGCGCGGTTTGGTCTCCAGAGCGGTGGCAATACCACTTGCGGCGAGCGGACCGAGTCCGAAGCTCGCAGCCGTAAAACTGCAGAATCTGTTGAAACTGCGACGCGTGATTCCCTGACGTCTGATCACGCTGTAGAAAGTTTCCGTTGCCCCGCCCATGAACCCTTCCAAGTGTCTCGTCGGACGTAACGAATTACTGACGTCCAGCAGCAAGAAACAGGCCACGGCACAAGAAGCACTTGGCAGATGCCAAGCCGCCGCTTGGCAGTCTGCAATGCGGATTGGCGAGCCCAGCTGGCGAGGTACAAGCTCGCGTCTGATCGCCCATCGCGTTAATGGTCCGGTTTTGAACGTCGACGTAAGAACTCCAACAAAGCAACACAACGGTTTGCTGCAGCGCGACGACTGCGTCATACTCGCTTTAAGCACGGCGCGCGGCATGACGATTGCTTGACAGAGTTGGTGCCGGTGCCGGGCACCACATCGGCCACCGATTTGGTTCCTGGTTGATGCGTCAGCGGCAGCTTGGTAATGCCTTCGTTGAAAACATGCTTGTCGCCTTGACCGGCTGAGCTGCGAAACCCGACAGAGACGCGCGACTTGATCAGAGCTATGCGAGGGCCCGCCACAGCTGAGGCCTGATGTGTTGCGATGAAGATCGTGACCGTAGATCGGAGAACTCTGCGCTTCGAATTTTATCGAACGTCAGGCTGCCGCATCCCACCTTCATGTTTTTCGAATTCCGGAATCGCGAAGCTTGACCCGCAGATGCGGGCGACCCTTTTCCATCAGCATAAACCCAACTACCGCCAGCATCGGTTTGGTCATAGACGCGGATGCGAATATCGCATCGACGTTCCTCTTTGTGGATCGAGGTCCGTACGCCTTGTAGCGAACCATTGCTGTCTCTGGCGATTGCAACAACCGCGCCCGGTACCCGCTTGCCTGCGATATCGCGATCGAAGAACTCGTCTAGTCTGGCAAGCCGCTGCTTAGAAACTCCGTCGTCATTGCCATCACCTCGAGCAGAGGCGCGGAGTATGCCGAATTGTAGCTGATTCCGGCAGCCGCCGCGGCCATAACAGGCCGCGTTCACTGTGTCCTCGCCAAGGACGGACGGATCTGGCTTGCAATACTGCTGCTCGCTCATGATCGGACATGTCTGGCCGGCCGTCACGTCGCGGGCGATTCGAACCGGCGAGGTGTGCCTGCCCTCATGTGCCTCTCCTGGCACAGCATTTGTCGATGAGGGTTAAAGTGAAAATGACGACAAAGGCGAACATCACCATACCGCCGGCAACCCAACTTGCCTCGCGCCAGCGCGATGCCTGGACATAGTCTATGACGTAGGCTGACAACACCTTGGTGCGCCCAGGAATGTTGCCGCCGATCATCATCACGACGCCGAATGTGCCGATCGTATGAGCAAAGCCAACCACGGCAGCCTTGAGAAACTCCAGTCGCGCTAGCGGCAGGCCGATGGTAATAAAAGCATACAACGGAGAAACACGCTGACTGCCGACAACTTCCAGCGGACCGTCGCCTATCGCAACAAAGGCATTACGGATCGGTTGCACCACCAAAGGGAGCGCCGAGAGGACCGATCCGACCACGATTCCTACAAAAGTAAAGGCGAGCGTGTGCTCGCCCCAGAAAGAGGCGAGAAGGCCCCCTGGACCGTTCGGGCCGAGCAGGACGAGTACGCAGAAACCGAGCGCAGTCGGCGGCAGCACAAGTGGCAGCGCGATGATTGTCGCTACCGCGTCGCTCAAGACCGTCTTTGAGCGTGCTAGCCACCACGCGAGCGGCGCGCCAACAACCAGGAGGATCATCGTCGTCACGCTGGCAAGCTCGATCGTGAGCGCAACGGACTGCCAGATCTCCGCCGAAAAAGCATCCATGTGCGTCAGCCCCCCGGTGAGAGTACGTCGTCATACCGGCTCAGCGATCGCCTGCACGTCCGGATCGCTGAAGAATTCGGCGTGCATCGCCTATTGGTCCGGTCCAACCTCCAAGAACTGGGCGTCTTTCCAGATTGACTCGCAAAACCGCTCGCTAACAGCCGGCGCATACCCGCTTCGCTGCCTGTTAGCGGCGACAGTGCAGTGGAGCAGAGGTCAGACTGTCCGGTATCTATCAATCGATTAGCCTGCGGGATGGGCGCACGCTGTATTAAGTTCTGCTGCGAGGCTTCCGACTTGGCGAACACATTCGTCGTGTTCGCCCCAGCCGTCCCTTCCGAGGCGACGACTCGACGGCAACTCGACAGCATCGTGAACGACAGCGGCTTGCGCGTATCCGCGCCATTCAGGACGTTCGAAGTCAAATTCGCCTCAGAGGTGAAGTGATTTTCCGGAGCCGCAGGGCCGTTCTCAAGCAGCCGCCTCGGGCGAACGCTGTCGCCCCGGCGAGACGCCTGAAATTTCGCGGCTTGCGGGGCTTGGCTATGGAGTTCGGTGCTCGCGGTAATGTTCAACACGGTCTCGGGCCGCTTCGCCCGTTTCGACAACGCGACAGGCTCATCGTGCGGCATGCAGCATTTGGTGACGGTTGCCACATTGAGGCGCGTCGTTTCTGCGAGCAAGAGCGGCATCGCAAGCCTCATCGGAAACTCCTGTGACAGGGCCGCTTCGACCGGTCTGACGGCGCAGCTCCTCGCTCGCTATCCAGCAATCTCTGTGCCGCTTGCGAAGTGTGGCGTGCGTGGAAAAAACGCGCATAGATACCAACGTCGCTGTGGAGTGGACCTAACGCGCTGTCAGGTTTCCGGCATCTCTGTTCTCAAGCAGACAGCGACGGCACAATGAAACGGTAGAGTTTGCCGCCCGAGAGATGCTGTTGGAGTTTTACAACGCTCCGTGTCAACTCGACGCAAATCTTTATGTCGATCTGCTTCGACGAATCGGCTGGTTTGTTTTGGGTCCCTCAAGCGCGAGCGCGATCAGCGCAAGCAACCCGCCACAGTTCCATTGCGAGAATAACGCGACTGAAAGTAATGCGCTGAACTTTTGTCTGCCTTGAAGAAAGACAATTGGGCGTCGCCGACCGTCTTTATCCGGCACCCCTGCGTGCGCTGTCTTATGATAGCGGGGCACAAACTTGGGACATGCGTTAGTCGTGCCGAGAGTTCGGCCAGGACATGCCGCCGAAATCAACGCGTTGCAGCGAACCTACAGCGCGTCCGGGCGATGCAGCATATCGACGGTGATGGTGCCGCTGGCGCGCAGATCTTTTCGTTCGCGTGCTTTTGCTGCTCGCTGAAGAAGACGTCGCGGTGGTCGACCTCATGCGCGGGAGAAATTCGCCCAACCGTCCGGCTTCACCGGGCCATGTACTGCTGGACCGGAGCACGCTCGCCGTCATCCAATTGCCGCCACTCTGTTCGAACTCGCCAGTACAGCCGGCGCCAGTCACGCTGGTCTCGTCCGGCCTGACAAGAAGGTCGAAAACGAACGGTCAAAGCTGCCAAGGCGGAATGATCGAGTTGAGAAACCATCGCAGCACTGCTTTTGCGAGACGGCCAAAGGCTCACCCAGGGCCGAAGGCAGATACGCCCTACATCGACCAAACCTTCCTACCCGCACCGTTAGCACGGGTCTGGAGACGCCCCCGTGCACGAACGAGCTCTACCGCGAGCAAACACGCAGTGCCCCGCGCGCCAAATCAAAGGTTTCCTAACGAAGCCAAATCTAGCCTTGATCGCGCCACGCTTCCATCGCGTGGATACCTGCGATCCAAACAATCAATTTTACCAATGCAGCGCATTGTTGCGTAAACTCAGCACGCGACGCATACCGATCACACTGAGCTTCCACGCCGAGACACGCCTCCGCTAACTTACCCTGCCAGTGCAAGATATGTGTCGCTCTGAGCAACGCCTTCGCATTCGGACATGCCAACGCCGTCCGAGTATTCAAATGAACCTCGCCAAAAGGCAGATGTTTCCGATGGCCGTTTTATAGGCCGCAGGTTAGGCGTCTGGTGCAAATCTTGCTTGACGAAAACGATAACGTAATTGAACGCCTGCCTTTGGAATGACGCGCCGGCTCTCGGAACTGTCTTCAATCGGACACGGCTAAAATGACAGCCTCGCATGAGGCCGGCGCCTCTCAACGATGCGGCGGCCCGCATTCGAGTGTATTCGGGAAGGAAGCGTCATGACCACCATGGCAACTGCGGCACCCGCGCGTGCGTCGCAAACTTGGTATAAAATTCTCTACGTCCAGGTGTTGATCGCGATCGTGATTGGCGTCATCGTCGGCTGGCTATGGCCATCAGTTGCGACCAACGACTGGGTCAAGGCGCTCGGTGACGGCTTCATCAAGCTGATCAAAATGGTGATCGCGCCGATCATCTTCTGCACCGTCGCATCCGGCATCGCGCATATTCAAGATGCAAGGAAAGTCGGGCGCGTCGGCGTCAAGGCGTTGGTCTATTTCGAGATCGTCTCCAGTTTTGCCTTGGTGTTGGGTCTTGTCATGGGCAATCTGGTCCAAATCGGCCATGGCCTTGCGGTCAAAGCCGATGCTGCGGCGGCCGCCAATTACGTCAAGCAGGCGGAAGCCTCCAAGACGGTGGATTTCTTTCTCAATATCATTCCCGAAACTGTGGTCGGCGCCCTCGCTCGCGGCGATGTCCTGCAGGTGCTCCTGTTCGCGATCCTGTTTGGCTTTTCGCTGATGGCGCTGGGAGAGCGTGGAAATAGGCTGCTCGGCATGATTGACGACGTCGCGCACGCGGTGTTCGGCGTGATCGCCATCATCATGAAAGTGGCCCCGATCGGTGCATTCGGCGCGATGGCCTTCACGATCGGCAAGTTCGGGCCGGCGGCGCTGGGTAATCTGATCGGTCTGATCGCGCTATTCTATGCCACGGCCGCGGTCTTTGTGGTGGTCGTGCTCGGTCTGATAGCGCGCATCGTCGGCTTTTCGATCTTCAAGTTCATTGTCTATATCAAGGACGAGCTTTTGATCGTGCTCGGCACCTCATCCTCGGAAAGCGCGCTGCCGCAATTGATGGAAAAGCTCGAACGACTGGGCTGCTCCAAGCCCGTGGTCGGCCTCGTGGTGCCAACCGGC
The DNA here is from genome assembly GCF_042258955.1 of Bradyrhizobium sp. ma5. Classification (NCBI taxonomy): domain Bacteria; kingdom Pseudomonadati; phylum Pseudomonadota; class Alphaproteobacteria; order Hyphomicrobiales; family Nitrobacteraceae; genus Bradyrhizobium; species Bradyrhizobium sp. ma5. The sequence goes on along the minus strand of NZ_CP170156.1, from coordinate 1,653,766 downwards.
TACTCCTTCAACCTCGACGGTACCAACATCTATATGACGCTTGCGACATTGTTCATTGCCCAGGCACTCGGGGTCGATCTCACCTTTGGCCAGCAGCTCACGATCTTGCTCGTGGCAATGCTGACCTCGAAAGGGGCAAGCGGCGTCACTGGCGCGGGCTTTATCACGCTCGCAGCGACATTGTCGGTGGTCAACCCGGCGCTGGTGCCGGGCATGGCAATCGTGTTCTCGATCGACAAGTTCATGAGCGAAGTGCGAGCTCTTACCAACATCACCGGCAATGGCATTGCCGCTGTGTTCGTGTCCTGGTGGGAAGGCGAGCTCGAGCATGCGACGCTACACGCCCGGCTCAAGCAGCCCACCGATTCCACCGGTATCGACATCAGAAACACAAGGAGGTAGGCCCCCGCATTTTTGGCCGTGATTTCAGGACGCGTCGAAACAACCTGAAGCTACGTGGGCTTCAAGCCCCCATCGCTGTCGCGTCGAGCCTGGTTGGCTTTCATACCCGTTTCAGGATGCGGCAAATCCTCGCAGCTTGGTGATCTACCGCCGCTTCAAGAACCTTAATGCGCGAGGCGCCGCCGCCCATGATTACCGAAGACGTGTTTGGCGCGGCGTAGGCGCCAAGCTTTGGCCGTTCAGGCTTGGAAATTCCAGGGCATAAGAGCATCGATCTTGAGAGATCGGCCAACGCCGCGCGATCCGTTCGAGAGTTTGCGTGAGCCATCCGATTGAGCGACACGGCGAGCTCTCGATCAGGCCAATGACCAGCGAGTTTGCGAAGCGCGTCAACGGCCGTGGGGGCCATATCCCCCGTATATCGGCCCGTCTTAACGAGAGCAACACGAACCTCCGTGTGCCGGCCGCCGGTCCGTGGATGAGCAGATCCGTCTCATTGGTATTGTCATCGAGATCGCAAACAATCTCTCGGACAACGATGTGCACCAACCGCTGCTTGGTGCGTGTGTCCGTGGACGGTGCATTCCAAACCTGGAGGACTTCGCCCGTGCCTCGAAGGCAGCATAGAAGCCGCCACAAGCAACTGTCGGGTCCGCTGCGTGTTTCGGCAATTTCCGGACAGCAATTTCGGTAATTCGCGGACAGCGATTTCAGTAATTCCGGGACAGGGATTCCGCTAAATCGCGGACAGTTGCGGGAGGTTGGTTTTCGGGAGCGCCGTTCAGGCAATGTTCTCTCTCAAGCTGTGAGTTTGAGAGGGGCAATGCCGAGACGGAAGCAAGCGAAACGAACCACTGTGAAGGACCTACGATCGATCCTGAGGCTGACGTACGAGCAGGACCTGTCGGTTCGGGAGATCTCGGAACGGCTGCAGATCAGCAAGAGTTCGGTTGCCACCTACCTGCTGCGAGCGCGTGAAGCGGGTTTGAGCTGGCCGCTGCCGCCGATTTACGAGAGCGAGGCGGCCTTGCAGCGAGCCTTGTTCCGGCGGGTCGGGCGGCCCCCGCAGGACTTGAGCGAGCCTGAGTGGCCACGGGTGGCGCAGGAGCTCAAGCGCAAGGGCGTGACGCTGACGCTGCTGTGGCAGGAATACCGGACGGCGCATCCCGACGGCTATGGTTACACGTGGTTCTGCGAGAAGTTTGACGCCTATCGGCGCCGGGCGAACCCGACCTTCCGTCATCGCCACGCGGCGGGTGCAGTGATGCAGACCGACTATGCGGGTCCGACGGTGGAGGTGATCGATCCGCAAACCGGCGAGATCCGTCAGGCGCAGATATTTGTCGCGGTGCTCGGGGCCTCGTCGCTGACCTTCGCTATGGGGAGCTTCGGTCAGCGACTACCAGATTGGATCGAAGGCCAGACCCGGGCCTTGTCGTACTTCGGCGGAGTTCCCAGGGCGATCGTCTGCGACAATCTGAAGGCCGGGGTCGTCAAGGCGTTGTGGTTCGAGCCGACGCTCAACCAAACCTTTGCCGCCATGGCCGAGCACTACGACACGACGATTTTGCCGACCCGCAGCCGCAAGCCGCGCGACAAGGGCAAGGTTGAAGGCGCGGTGCTGATTGTTGAGCGCTGGATTCTGGCACGGCTGCGCCATCGGCGGTTCTTCAACCTGACCGATCTCAATACTGCGATCGCCGGTTTGCTGGAGGAGCTGAACCATCGGCCGATGCGCCATATCGGCAAATCCCGCCGGCAGCTGTTCGAGGAGATCGAGCGCGCTGCGTTGACGCCGTTGCCGGGCGAGCCGTTCGAATACGCCGAATGGAAAACGGCGAAGGTCCACCCCGATTATCACGTCGAAGTCGACAAGACCTTTTACTCGGTGCCGCACCGGCTGATCGGCCGTCGGGTGGACGTCCGGCTCACCTATCGAGCCGTCGAGATCTTCCAGGATCACACGCGTGTTGCCAGCCATGTGCGCCGCTCTCAGCGCAGCGGCCATGTCACCGTGAACGAGCACATGCCCAAGGCCCATCAGCGTTACGCCAATATGACGCCGGCGAGCTTGATCAAGATGGCAGCGCGGATCGGCGTCAACGCCGCCACGCTGGTCGAGCGGATGATGCGTGAGCGCCCGCATCCCGAGCAGGGTTATCGCTCCGCCATGGGGATCATCGCCCTGGCGCGGCGCTACGAGCGCGATCGGCTCGAAGCAGCTTGCGAGCGGGCACTCGTCATCAACGCGATCAGCTACTCCTCGGTGAGCGCGATCCTCAAATCCGGGCTCGACCGCGCGAGCCCTGCTGCCGCCCCCGTCAAAGCCACCCCCTCGCACGCCAACATCCGTGGTGGGGGCTATTATCAATGAAGGAAAGGACCATCGCGATGCTGACCCACCCGACCCTCGACCAGATGCAGGCGCTCGGCCTTGCCGGAATGGCGGCCGCCTACCGGCAATTGGCCGAACAGGACAATGCCGCCGATCTCAGCCGCGACGAGTGGCTCGGCCTGATGCTCGATCGCGAAGCCGCCATGCGCGCCGACCGGCGCCTGACCAATCGGCTGGCCGCAGCCAAGCTGCGCTTCATCGACGCCTGTATCGAAGACGTCGACTTCGCGTCCCGCCGCGGTCTTGACCGGCGCAACACCCTGCAGCTGGCGCAAGGCGCCTGGCTGAAAGCCCATGAGAACTTCATCATCACCGGCCTGACCGGGACTGGCAAAACTTGGCTGGCGTGCGCCTTCGGACGCCAGGCGGCCAGGCTCGATCATTCCGTCCTCTATTTGCGTATGCCGCGCCTGTTCGAAGACCTCGCCATGGCCCGTCTCGATGGTCGCTTCCCGCGCCTCATCGATAAGCTCGCACGTGTCCAGTTGCTCATCCTCGACGATTGGGGCACCCACACCCTCAATGACCAGCAGCGCCTTGATCTCCTCGAAATCTTCGAAGAGCGCTACAGGCGCAAATCGACCTTGATTACCGCTCAGCTGCCCGTTGCCCAATGGCACGACATGATCGGCGAGCCAACCATCGCAGATGCTATCCTCGACCGGATCATCCACAACTCCCACCGTATCGCCCTCGAAGGCGACAGCATGCGAAGGAAAAAAGCTGCGCGCCCCTTGACCGACGTCGAAAACAGCGAAACGAATACCAACTGACTTCAACAACCAGGCAACCAAAAGCCAGCGCCGCCACGCTGTCCGCGATTTAGCGAAACTGCTGTCCGTCAGTTAGCGAAACCGCTGTCCCGTTTTTGCGAAATACGCAGTCCGCGGGACGCCGCCGGAGAGATGGCGGATGCCGTCTTGTCAAGACGCCCCTTAATTGCGGCTTGATGTCAATTTCTCTCTTCCTTTAAAGCCATTCGGCAACGACCACTGTCCCGGCGGACATCGCCTGGCCAGCGGACCGGACCAGGACTTCTGCCCGATCTCGCCGATCACGCACACCGCGGTTTCCGTTTGCGAGATGTCCAGCCCCACGTATTCCTTCATGATAGCTGCTCCAAATTAATCAATTGCTGGAGCTCGACGATAGCGAGAGCTTCTGCCCCGCGGCGCTGATCGCAATGACGTCATCGTCCGCAGATTTGCGAGCCGATCGATAGGCCTGAGTTCGGTCAGCCCTTACCGGGGCCTTGCGCAGGATTAGGGCACTGACCGCGCGCGCAAGAAGGAGCAGGTCCTAGCCGAGAAGGCTCGCGCCGATGAAACCGGGATGGCCCCGGTCCAGCGCCGGGCGGAGATCACGGAGGCCTCCTGCAGGCCGGACAGTGCGGAAGCGAACCGTTCGGGGCGGAGCCAGAAGGAGAAGGGCTATATCCTAGCTGGCTAGGCTAGGACCTTCATCAGGCGCAGATGGATCGCACAGATGTACCGTCACCCGCTCCACGTTTGCTGCTGCTCTTTCCAGATTAGGCGAGGCGTGCCTCATTGTTCAGCGTCAGCGTCTTTGCTGAACCGATGTTGCCCTCTGTCCACGTTGGACGTGCCCTCGCGCCACGCGGCTGAGCTCTGCGGGGGCTCCCGCGGCCTCGAGCGCCTGCGAGGATTATCGGCAGCGAAGCAAACCAGATATCTCAGGCTCGATTGTACCCATGTCAGCGCGCGATATTGAAAGGTTTAGGACAATTATACTTACGTTTGTGATGCGCCTTTCCTCGGCGCGTGTTGAGTTCAGCTGCAATCAATCGATCTTGGAACTGTGCGCGAGCGTCTCTCGGGACAGAAAGGTTTGCCCAATTTTTGCCTAAAATGTTATAGCTCTCCCGCCGCGGAAAGGCCGGACGGTCTAAGAATGCTTAACCAGATCAGCAATTTCAAACGTTCAGCCACCCAGCTTGCTTTCGGTGGCATAACGCTGGCGGTTGTGACGCAAGCTTCCTTGTACCTTCACACGCATTTCGCTGCGACGGCGTTCGCCTATTTGCTAGTGATATTACTGTTTTCGTTGATCGGCAGCTTTATCGCATCATCCGCGCTTTCGGTCGTAGCCATCGCTGCTTTGGCATACTACTTTGTGCCCCCGGCGTTCAGTCTGCGGATCGATGACCCTCAAGCTCTTCCGGTAGTCGTCGCATTCTTTACTGTCTCGATTGTCGGAACGCACCTGATCGGAAAAGTCCGCCAGGAAAGAGAGGCTGCACGTGAGGCTGCGGCCAAGCTCCGGCGCAGCGCGGCCGATTTGAAGGACCGCGAAAAGCGGTGGCGCGCAATCTTTGAACACAACCCAGCCATGTACTTCATGCTCGACGAAGCCGGTACTGTCCTCAACGTCAATACGTACGGCGCGACACAACTCGGCTATGCGCCTGCCGAACTGATCGGTCAATCCATCCTGAGAGTCTTTCTTGAGGAGGATCGCGCGTACGTTCGCAAATGCGTTCGAAAGTGCTTTGAAGAAATCGGCCAATCGCGCACTTGGGACGTCCAGAAAGTCAGAAAAGACGGCTCGGTATTGTGGGCACGTGAAAACGCCAAAGCCATGCTCTGGGCCGATGACCAGTTCATTGTCCTCATAGCCTGCGAAGATGTCACGGAACGAAAGCAAACCGAACTTGCTCTGCAGCGGAGCGAAGCCCATTTGAATCAGGCGCAGGAGCTGAGCCATACAGGCAGCTTCGGCTGGAACGCTACCACCGGCGAGGCATTTTGGTCAAAGGAGACTTTTCGAATTTTCCAGGTCGACCCGCCGACGGTTCCAGGGCCACAACTGGTCGTCGAACGCACTCATCCAGACGATAGAGCTTCGGTCCAAGAGACTATCGATCGAGTGATGCGAGACCCAAAGGATTTCGAGCATGAATACCGGCTCCTGCTGCCGGACGGCTCGGTGAAGCACATCCATGCTCGGGCGCGAGCCACGACAACCGCCACTGGTGACATCGAGTTTGTCGGGGCAGCGACGGATATAACGGCGGCAAGGCAAACAGAACGGCAGCTGCGCCGCAGCGAGGCCTATCTGGCCGAAGCCCAGCATCTTAGTCACACGGGCAGCTGGTCCTGGGACGTCTACAATCTCGACTATGTGTATCGCTCCGCTGAGGTCGACCGTCTATTTGGCTTTGAACCGCAAGAGACTGCATCGATCGAGACCATTCGGTCGCGCATCCATCCAGATGACCTGCCGCGGCTTCAGGAAGTGCAGCGCCAGGCTATCGAAGGCCAGCAAGAGCGCTTTGAATATGATTTTCGAATCCTTCTGGCAGATGGCGGAATAAGGCGCATACACTCCGTTGCTCATGTGGTGGTCGGCAGCGATGGCAACACGAGCGAACTCATCGGAACACATATGGATATTACCGAGCAATACGCCGCTAGGGAACGCCTGGAAAACACACTTTCTGCGCTGAGCGAAAGCGAGCAACGCTTTCGCGACTACGCCGAAACAGCTTCCGACTGGCTCTGGGAGACAGGACCATATCATCAGGTCACCCACCTGTCCGAGCACACCAGCTCTGCGGGAATATTGGCGACGGGATTGATGGGACTGCCTCGCTGGGACATCGCGTGCGACGTCGAGGAAAACCCTGAGAAGTGGCGGCAACATCGGGCGACGCTCGAGGCGCATCTTCCGTTTCGGGATCTCGTCTATCGCACTGTCAACCGTATGGGATCTCCGATCTACGTCCGGACGAGCGGCAAGCCTTTTTTTGATGTAGACGGCAATTTCCTCGGCTACCGCGGCGTCAGCACCGACATCACCGCCATGATTCGCGCAGATCAAGCCGAACAAGAGCTCCGAAAGGCACAGGCGGAGCTTGCGCATGTGACGCGTGTGACGACGTTAGGAGAGCTGACAACCTCCATCGCCCACGAAATCAACCAGCCACTCGCCGCGATCATCAGCAACGCCGACGCGTGCCTCGGCTGGATGGGCCGCCAGACACCAGATCTTTCCGCCGCGCGCTCTTCGGTTGAGTGGATAATCGAAGACGCAATCCGGGCCAGCGAAGTGATCCGTCGCATTCGCGTACTTGCGAAGAAAGGCGAGATCGAGATGGTACCGCTCGATATCAACGATGTTGTTAAGGATGTCATTCCTTTGGTTGCACGTGAGCTGGTTAGCCACCGAGTGACGCTAAAGACTAAGTTGACGGCAGCCCTGCCCGCGATCCTCGGTGATCGGATTCAGCTGCAACAGGTGATCATCAATCTGGTAATGAATGGGATCGAAGCCATGGACGCAGTTACGGACCGAGCGCGCGAACTGGTCATTGAGTCATCTAAGGACGATACGGCACATGTGCAGCTTACCGTGACGGATTGCGGCGTCGGGATCGCTAAAGATGATACCGACCGAGTGTTAGACCCCTTCTTCACGACAAAATCGAGTGGCCTTGGCATGGGTCTTTCGATCTGTCGCTCGATTGTGGAAGCTCATGGGGGGCGCCTTTCAGTCGTTCGCAAGCAGGGGCCGGGGGCAAGCTTTCGGTTTGACCTGCCGTTGCATAAGGAGCTCGTGCCGTGAGCGAACGCTCTGCCCCCCCGCGCGAAGGCGGCAACGCTGAAGCTTCGACAAATGCGATAGTCTTCGTTGTCGAGGACGACGTCTCGATGCGTCGGTCGCTAACGAACCTTTTTCAATCGGTCGGCCTGGACGTCGTGGCATTCGGGTCGGCCCGCGAAATGCTCCAGAGCAGGCTTCCCGATGTTGTTAGCTGCCTGGTCCTTGATATCCGGCTGCCAGGTCAGAGTGGACTTGAGTTCCAGGCTGAGCTGGCGCGGTTGAACATTCATGTTCCGATCATTTTCATCACCGGCCATGGCGACATTCCCATGAGCGTCAGGGCCATGAAAGGCGGAGCGGTCGATTTTCTCACCAAACCGTTTCGCGATCAGGAGCTGCTTGACGCCGTGGTCGCCGCGACCGAACGTGACCGCAAGAGACGGAAGACTCAGCAGACCATCGCGGAGCTGCAGGCTCTATTTGAGACCTTAAGCCCACGCGAGCAGGCAGTGATGAAGCTGGTCGCTACCGGCCTGATGAACAAGCAGATAGCCGCCGAGCTGGGGCTCGCCGAGATTACGGTCAAGATATACCGGGGACACCTAATGAAAAAGATGCGCGCCCGGTCGCTTGCAGATTTGATCAGAATGACGGAGACGCTGAGCATCCGCACAAGCCGATCCGAACAAACCTAAGTATGATTTTACAATTTCACCACTCAACCCCACTTTTCGTCCAAGGTGGCTAATGCTGTGGTGGCCGCCATTCCTGCCTGCGTCCGGAGGGTACGTCTTGTCCACGCATTTAATATCTGTCGTTGACGACGACGCGTCGGTCCGCGCGGCGACAGAGAACCTTTTGAAATCGCGTGGCTACATCGTCCAAACATTTGCGTCGGCCGACGACTTTTTGAGGTCACCGCAGTTGAACGAAACCTCCTGCGTAATTGCGGATGTGCAGATGCCGGTCACGAGCGGCTTGGACCTGTTGGCCGAAATGCGGACCAAAGGTCTCAGTGTGCCGTTCATTTTCATTACTGCCTTCCCGGACGACCGCGTGCGCGCCTCGGTCCTGAGCTCGGGAGCGATTGGCTTTCTGGCCAAGCCCTTTGCCGGACACACGCTGATCGAGTGCCTCGATGCTGCATTGAAGTAAAACCACGGCTCACGCGAGACGCTCTCGATCAGCTTCTCGGCGTCAAGCGCGCGGCACCTGCAGTAAGAACTCCTGAGGATCTTCTGGAATCAACTTCCCGAATCAGCTGGCATTGCCAGCGGTCGACTTCCTACTTTGCTTACGTCGATCCAGAACAGCGCTCCCGCCGCGAGGCTCAGGTACTTGGCATTCTGAGTTCCATTAATCTATGTAGGCTGGCGCTCGGGGTGATCTTCCCCCGGAACGGTTTCGACCGGCTTGAGCGCTTGCTTAGCGTACTGCTTACGACGCCGAAAGAGCTCCTCTCAGCCCAGCAGTTCTCTGGACTGAATTGTCGAACCATTTGCTTGCGTCTTGTTTATGATCGACGTTGGTTGGCAGGCGAAGAGCTCTGCGGGACGAACTCCTGCTCACCGCAGTGCCACTGCCCGTCACAGATGTTTTCTCTTGTCTACGGGGCGTGGTATCGCTCCGCGCCTTTTTTCAGCCCTATCTCAGGCGGCCTCTTTGCTCCTCACGAACTCTTGCGCCTCATTAGATCGCCTGGAAGACCTCCACCTCGAAGCTACCCCATATACCCAACGCGCAGAACGCCCGGTCTCCTTTCGACCGCGGGCGAACTTTTGGCCGCGCATCGCGCAGCTTATATCCGACGCAATCTATCGCGTTACGCTTACCGCTCTCATGCCCAGTAATCGCTAGCAGTTCGGCAACCACCAAACCGGCTCTCTGCATACCGTTTTCCCTCAAAACGCAGGAGCTCTTCTGATTGCAAGCCGCCGAAGGCCGCCTAACGTAGCGGAGTGCAGTACGAGACATGTTCTACGCGACTATGTTCCCGGCAGCCTATGATCACATGAAATTATCCTCGTATTCGCATGATGAGGACCTTTCTTCCATTTTAGTATCCCTTCTTTCGTTGTCGTCTACTTTGGAAAGATAGCGCGCAGCAGTACCTTTTCGCTGCCACTCCCCATCACTGTTCCTTATCCAATTGTCTGACTTCTCTGGGTCGAGAACCATATTGTCGGCATCAACCTCGACAAACCCCATCTGTACCGCACGGGCTCTTGCTTCCGGATTAGCCGGACGCAAATTGAGCAACGGCCTTTCGCCGTCCACTCGAAGTTGATGCTCGAGCAAAATATCACCAGCGTTCTCGACGAGCGGATGAACGACCTGAAGATCTACAGTCGAGGTAGTCCCAGTTCGCAAAGGAAACAGCTCCTGCCATTTTTTGACGTCAAACTCCGTCATGCTGTCGCCGCCCTCCATTCTTAGAAGCCCGACACTTCTTTCTCCTAATTGATAGCTGAAGTATCGCGCATTGCCGGAATCTCGAGTTGCTCCATAACGCTCGGCAACTTTTGCAGTTCGCCGTGCTCTTGCGGACACGAACTCCGAGTACTCCTGCGGGTTGTCGGCGATGTGCTTGATTTCCGTGCCGTAATAGGCTCGCGCTACGTCGATGAATGACGACCTATTGATCTCTATCACAGGAGGCCTTGGAACTAACGAATATGGTGTTACCGAAGGCGAGCTGCCACTGGAGCCCGGTGCAGCTATATTCGTATTGACGAACGCATCCGCGAACCTATCTGCATCCGTTTGCTCGTCAGCTTCGGCAACGCGCGAGGATTGGAACCAGGACGAGCCATTTATCTGATTATACATGCCGATTTATGCTCCCAGCGGGCATTTGCTGCCGCATTTGGTTCAGGCTGGTTAGGCCCTTCGGAGCTGATGGGCTGGCAGCCTTACCAAAACCTGACGCGAGACCGTGAATGCCCTCCAAACCTTTCGGCAAGCTTTCCTAGAGCGGCACGAACGTAATGCACGTCGCGGCGGCGTTGTCGGAATTGCGGCGAGGCTACGAGCATGGCTCGCAATGTCAGCCTATCTGGAGTAAGTTTTTCCAGCACGTTTTCCCGCACGAGCGCTCAGACCTGAGCCATTGGCGCAAACGGCTCGGCGACAAGCTGGAGCGGTTGTTGGCCGAGAGCCTTCGGGTGGCGCACGCGGCCGGTGCGTTACGCAGCCAGGACCTCAAGCGGGTCACGGTCGACACGACCGTGCAGCCGAAGGCGATCAGCTTCCCGACCGACGCCAAACTGCTGCATGCGGCGATCCGCGGGTTGAACCGCCTGGCGAGGAAGCACGGGGTCAGACTGCGGCAATCCTATGCTCGCGTGGCCAAAAGCGCAGCGATGATGGCGGGCCGTTACGCGCATGCCAAACAGTTCAACCGGCATCAGCGGCAGCTGCGCATCCTGCGCAGCCGGCTGGGCCGGATCATCCGCGACATCCGCCGCAAGACAGAGGGCCAGCCCGCACTGGAGGAGGCATTCGCCCTCCCGCTTGGCCGGGCCAGGCAGATTCGCTCGCAGCAGCAGCGCCAGCGCGGCTTCAAGCTTTATTCCTTCCACGCCCCGGAGGTGGAGTGCATCGGCAAGGGCAAGGCCAGCGCACCTTACGAGTTCGGCGTGAAGGCCTCCATCGTCACCAACATTCGCCGGGCCCCCGGTGGCCTGTGCGTGCTGCACGCCAGGTTGCTGCCCGACAACCCGTACGACGGTCACACCTTGCGGGACGTCCTTGACCGCACCGAGACACTCACCGGCTGTGCGATCGAGGGGGTCTATGTTGACAAGGGATACCGCGGTCACGACGCGCAAAATCCCCGTCGCGTCTTCATCTCTGGCCAGAAGCGCGGCGTCTTTGGTGTCATCAAGCGCGAGCTGCGCCGCCGCTCCGCCATCGAGCCCATCATCGGACACCTGAAGACCGAAGGCCACCTCGGCCGCTGCTATCTCAAAGGCCGCGCCGGAGACGCCGCCAACGTTCTCCTCTCAGCCGTCGGCCACAACCTCCGCCGTGTCCTGGCCTGGCTCAAAGAACTTTTGTGCCTGTTCCTGGTCCCTCTCCGGCAGACACTCAACTCTCCAGCTCAGCTCAATCCGGCTTCTTAACGGCCGACGGAGTAGGATCAATCGCTAATTCACCTATTGAACGGCGCCGTCGGACGCTCTCCTTCCGATGCCGCGCGTCACGCTAGACACATGTCCCGATCGCGGTCTCGACAAGTTCGGGGGAGCGCGCTGCCCTTCTGACGATTATCAGAAGTCGCGACAACCAAATCTCCGCCAACTATGACCAACTATGGACTAGCGCGAGACTACAACCTTTCAGGATTTTGAATCCGCGGAGCTGGCGCAGCCACCACAGCCTAATGGCCAGACAACGGAAAAGCACCTCGACATTGCCGCGACTACCTATTCGACGGTGACCGATTTTGCGAGATTGCGCGGCTGATCCACATCCGTCCCCATAACGACGGCAGTATGATAGGCTAAAAGCTGCACCGGGATGGCATAAACCATCGGCGTAAAGCTTCCACCCATGTCCGGCAACACAATGGTCATGAGCGTGTCCAACGTCGCTTCCGAAGCGCCCTTCGCATCAGTGATCAAGATAATGTTGCCACCGCGAGCCGCGACTTCTTGCATGTTCGAGACCGTTTTTCCAAAAACCGCGTCGTAAGGTGCGATCACCACCACGGGCACGGTCTCATCGATCAACGCAATCGGTCCGTGCTTGAGCTCGCCAGCGGCGTAGCCTTCTGAATGGATATACGAGATTTCCTTCAGCTTGAGCGCCCCCTCCAGTGCTAGGGGAGCCGATGTGCCTCGACCGAGATAGAGCACATCGTTCGACTTAGCGACATGACGTGCGAGTTTCTCGATCTGCGGCTCGATCAACAGCGCCGCAGCAATCAGCCGCGGCACTTCGATAAGCTCGCGGACAAGCTTCGATTCATCGATCTCGTGCAACTTACCCCGCTCTTTGCCTGCTGCCAGAGCAAGCGCCGCCATTACCACTAGCTGGCAGATGAATGCCTTGGTGGAGGCGACGCCGATTTCGGGTCCCGCTAGCGTCGGCAACACGGATTCGCTCTCACGCGCAATCGTCGAGGTCGGGACGTTGACCACAGATATCGTGTGCAGACCCTGGCTCTTGGCGTAACGCAGCGCAGCCAGAGTGTCAGCGGTCTCCCCCGACTGCGAAATGACGATCGCGAGATCGCCCTTGCGCAAAGGAGCCTCCCGGTAGCGAAACTCAGATGCCACATCGATCTCGACCGGCAGGCGTGCTAGTCGCTCGAACCAGTATTTGGCGATGTGACCGGCGTAGCTTGCCGTGCCGCAGGCCGTAATCGAGATGCGCTGAATGGAATTGAAGTTGAACGGCAGTTTGAGCGGCAGGGCTACGCGCTCGGCGCTAATATCGACATAATGAGCCAATGTCTGCCCGGCCACTATCGGCTGCTCGTGGATTTCCTTGGCCATGAAGTGGCGATAATTCGCCTTGTCTACCAGGAGCGACGACGCGCCGGATTTTGATGTTTCCCGGTGAACGATAGTGCCGTCCGCGCCGTAGATCACGCAAATCGTGCGGGTAAGCACGGCCCAGTCGCCGTCTTCAAGATAGGTAATGGAATCGGTCAAGGGCGCGAGCGCAAGCGCGTCCGATCCTAGATACATTTCGCCATTACCATGCCCAATCGCAAGCGGCGATCCCTTGCGCGCACCGATCAGAAGATCGTCGTGGCCTTTGAACAGGAATACCAGCGCGAAGGCTCCGTGCAGCCGCGGCAGCGATGCCTGTACCGTCTGCTGTGGCGAGTAGCCATTCAAGAGATAAGATTCAACGAGATGCGCCACCACCTCGGTGTCCGTCTCAGAGCTGAAATGGGCTCCATTCCGCTCCGATTCGGCTCTCAGCTCGCGGAAGTTCTCGATGATCCCATTATGAACGACCGCGACATTTTCCGTCGCGTGCGGATGGGCATTGCTCTCGGTCGGCCTTCCATGAGTCGCCCACCGGGTATGACCAATACCGATATGACCCGACAGCGGATGCCGGTGCAGCCGCTCATCAAGGTTTCTCAATTTACCTTCAGCGCGCCGCCGCTCGATACGGAGACCTTCGAGCGTAGCAACTCCTGCGGAGTCGTAGCCACGATACTCCAATCGCTTGAGCGAAGCGACCAACTGCCCAACGACCGGACCACGCCCCAAGATGCCGACAATTCCACACATACCGACCAATGCAACCGAAGTTCAAGGAGGTTGACGATCCTCCTACAGGAAGCTCTTCATGAAAACCGCTTGCCCGATCATAACCAGCGATCAATGTCGGGATTTGCTGCGGCCATTGCCGCCGCATTCACAAGCGTGAGCTAGGTCTCTTTCAACCATCATCGTTTCGTCCAGCTACATTCCGCTTTTGGGTAACAGCCGCCAAGTACAAGCCGCGAATGTGGCCGCGAATGGCGTGGGTCGTGGTTTGGCTCATCATCACCGTAAGCCATTCACACTCTTCAGTTCAAACTGCCCAGAAACTGTGCGGCGGCGCCGCCGAATCGGATGGCGGCTGGTGCAGCGGCAACCAATTCCTCGCGTCTCGTTGAAAGACTTCTTCGAGAGGCCCACATCCCGCATCGGCGGCGCTTGTCGCGCTGGTTTAAGAGGCTGATCATACTCGAACGGATGCAAGCTATGCTCGTCGGGATGAGACTAACGATCGGCATCGATAGCTCCATTGTACAAACGTAAGCTTTCGATATCGAAACGTTTGAAGAACTATACCAGCGTTTGCGAGTCTACCCATTTCGTGGCTGCGTCGACCGTCCGCTGTCTACGCGAATAGCTGTTGGCGGAAGCGTTTATCATCAATATGGTCCATGATCTTATCGCTTCCCAGACTGCGTGTTCTGTTGGAAACTGAAGGGCACGGGCCACACGCTTTGCGGGCTACGGGATCGATGCGCAGGCTTCACTGTCGCTGAGTGCTGGCCTGCACGCCGTCATTCCGGCCGTGCACTGACATCTCCTGACTGGCAACTTGGGACCTCAACACGCCTCTCTCCGGCCATGACCAGACCACGTCCGAATGCATACAACATGCGTTGAGGATAGTAAGCCACACAGACCGTCGGCTTCTATCTCACTGGAAACATCGCCAGAGCGCGCGCCCGGCTGCGCGTGACGGCGTTTGTCATCCATTTCGCCAGCGCAGGGTGATCGCGGGTATCAGGAAGGTTGCGAGGATGAGTTGACTTCCTTTTTTGAATCTCAACTACAACGGCAATTCTCCAGGCCAGTACAAATCAATGTATATAGTGTGCACGCCTATATGATGTGTATGATTAGAGCTAACGATCGCTTTCCTCTATTTGCGGGTGGAGCGCGCTAGCGCATCTAGATCTCACGATAAACCGTTTCGCAAATAGCGCTCCTAATGGGGCTTTCTTTCCAGCGCAACTAAGAGAGACGATGGCGGTACAGGACGCAAAGCGGCGCGTGGCCCTGATCACCGGCGTGACCGGGCAGGACGGCGCGTATCTCGCCGAATATCTGCTTGGCCTCGGCTACACCGTGCACGGGATCAAGCGCCGGTCGTCCTCGTTCAACACCGCGCGCGTCGACCATCTCTACCAGGACCCGCATGCCGGCAACGTGCCGTTCCTGATGCACTATGGCGACATGACGGATTCGACCAATCTGATCCGGCTGATGCAGCAGATCCGGCCGACCGAGATCTACAACCTCGCCGCCCAGAGCCACGTCCAGGTCAGCTTCGAGAGCCCGGAATACACCGCCAACGCCGACGCCATCGGCGTGCTGCGCCTGCTGGAGGCGATCCGCATCCTCGGCATGGAAAAGGAGACCCGGTTCTACCAGGCCTCGACCTCAGAGCTCTACGGCCTCGTGCAGGAGGTGCCGCAGAAGGAGACCACGCCGTTCTATCCGCGCTCGCCCTACGGCGTCGCCAAGCTCTACGGCTACTGGATCACGGTGAACTACCGTGAGGCCTACGGCATGTTCGCCAGCAACGGCATCCTGTTCAACCATGAGAGCCCGATCCGCGGCGAGACCTTCGTGACGCGCAAGATCACCCGCGCCGTCGCCCGCATCGAGGTCGGCCTGGAGAACAAGCTCTTTCTCGGCAATCTCGATGCCAAGCGCGACTGGGGCCACGCCCGCGACTATGTCGAGGGTATGCACAAGATCCTGCAGGTGGACGAGCCCGGCGACTTCGTGCTCGCCACCGGCGAGACGCGCTCGGTTCGCGAATTCGTCGAGCTGGCATTTGCGGAAGTCGGCCGCAGCGTCGAATGGCGCGGCAAGGGCGTCGAGGAGATCGGCGTCGACAAGGCGACCGGCAACACCCTGGTGCAGATCGACCCGGTCTATTTCCGTCCGACCGAGGTCGATCTTCTGATCGGCGACGCCAGCAAGGCGCGCGCCAAGCTCGGCTGGGCACCGAAGACGCCGTTCGCGCAGCTGGTGAAGGAAATGGTCGCCAGCGATCTCGTCGAGGCCAGGCAGGATGCGGCCAATGGCAAGCACGGCGTTTGAACTGAAGGGCAAGACGGTCTTCGTCGCCGGCCATCGCGGCATGGTCGGCTCGGCGCTGATGCGTCGGCTGGCGCGCGAAGGGGCCGATCTGCTGACGGTGTCGCGCAGCGAGGTCGATTTGCGCGACCAGGCCGCGGTGAACGCCTGGTTTGCCGCGAAGCGGCCGCAGGCCGTGTTCCTCGCCGCCGCCATGGTCGGCGGCATCGTTGCCAACAACACGCTGCGGGCCGAATTCCTCTACGACAATCTCGCGATCTCGACCAATGTGCTCCAGGCCGCCCATGCCAACGGATGCGAGAAGCTGATGTTCTTCGGCTCGTCCTGCATCTATCCGCGCCTGGCGCCGCAGCCGCTGCGCGAGGATTCGATCCTGACCGGCCCGCTGGAGTCGACCAACGAGCCCTATGCCATCGCCAAGATCGCCGGCATCAAGATGGCCGCGGCCTATCGCAGCCAGTATGGCTCAGATTTCATCAGCGTGATGCCGACCAACCTCTACGGTCCCGGTGACAATTATCATCCGGAATACAGCCACGTCGTCGCCGCACTGATCCGCCGCTTCCACGAGGCCAAGGTCTCGGGCGCAACCAAAGTCGTGGTGTGGGGTACCGGCACGCCGCGCCGCGAATTCCTTTATGTCGACGATCTGGCCGACGCCTGCATCCATCTGATGAAGACCTATTCCTCGCCGGACCTGGTCAATATCGGCACCGGTGAGGACATCACCATTGCCGAATTCGCACTCCTGGTCGCCGCGGCCGTCGGCTATCGCGGTGAGATCAGCTTCGACACCTCGCGCCCGGACGGCACGCCGCGCAAGCTGCTCGACGTCAGCCGCCTAATTAAGCTCGGCTGGCGCGCCCGGACCTCACTGGAGGAGGGCATTGAGTTGGCGTACCGGGCGTATCTCGCCCGCAGCAATAAAAGCCGCCAGAGCGATCTTGCTCATCCCCGGCAAGCAGGCTTGAGGGAGGACAATCCTCCACGACCGGTCAGCGGTGAATCTGCTAGCCATCTGGCGGCCGGAGCCACTCGGTAATAAATCTACTTCGCCATGTGATTTTATGTGATTTTTGGGGCCGTTACCGGCCTTCTTCGTCAACACCGCGACCGGTTGGATGCCAACATCTGAGTGGCCGGGTACATCCTGGCCACCGGCCCGACCAACCGACATGCATGAAGACGTCGAATGATCATGATCGCGGATGTGTTGTTCTACTTCCGATGAAGTCGAGCGTCTCGATAAGCACGACCTGAAGTCGATGCCGATCCGCAGCCGACCATGTAATCGGAACGCGCCAATGTTCCTCTTCGGCCACACCTAGCGATAGTCCGCCATCACCTTCCGCGCCGACAGCGTGACGAGGCACATGAGCGCACCTAACATTCCGAACGCCAAAGGCAGACCAACCATATGAGCGATAACCCCGACGCTGGCGGGACCCACGAGTATACCCGCGTAGCCGGCCGTCGTGATGACCGCGATCGCAAGGCCCACTGGCATCATTTTCTGTTTGCCAGCGCTGCGGCATAGGACCGGTACAATATTCGAAATGCCCAATCCGATAAGCGGGAAGCCCATCATCGCAATTACCGCAACCGGCGCGGCCACTACAGCCACGAAACCCGTCACAATCGGCAGAGTTCCGAACATTATTAGGGCACGGTCACCGAATCGTGCCACAGCGGCATCTCCGCCGAGACGGCCCACGGTCATGGCGATGGAGAAGAGTATAAAACCGAGACCCCCGTGCGCCTCCGCGAGGAGACCACGACCAATGAGAAGCAAGGCGCTCCAGTCGAGCATTGCTCCTTCCACAAGAAAGGTGATAGCCGCGAGTGCAGCAACTAACAACACGCTGCGATGGAGCGAGAAAAACCATGGTCCCCGTTGCGTCCGACCTGTTGCGAGTAACCGCGGCCAGGCCGACACAATTGCAAGCATCATTAGCGCAGAGCAAACCAGCGTCGAAGCAAATGGGTCAAGCCGCAGCGAAAGGAACGCAGTCATGGCGGCAGAGCCAGCGAATTCGCCAATGCTGTACCGGGCGTGGAATCCGGACATCAACGGACGGCCCGTGGCGCGCTCCACTTCGATTGCGTGAATGTTCATAGCTACATCGATCGAGCCAACTGAAGCGCCGAACGCAAACAGCACGGTGCCTAGGCCGATAAATGTGTTGGCTACAGTGAGCAATGGCAGGATAAGTGCCAGGCCAAGTCCGCCCGCTAGTATCATGGGCTTGCTGCCATACCTCGCATTCGAAACGCTGGTCAAAAGCATCGCGACGACTGATCCAGCGCCGAGACAGAGAAGCAGTAGACCAAGCATGCGGTCATCTGCCGCGAGCCGCTCCTTGGCGAGCGGCACCAGCGGCGCCCAGGCCGCGAGGCCGAATCCGGCGACAAAAAATGCGATCCGAGTCGCGAGCAAGCTAGCTGACCCGTCAGAAGATGGTATCACAGGGTACTCCTGAGAGAACGAGCTCGTGAGTGGGGCACCCGTCATCTGGGTGCGCTCGCCTACACCCGGTGCGCAGCTCCCCGATAAGGTTCTCGAGCTGATATTCGTTCGTTGCAAGTGCGATGCCATTGCCAAAGGTCGCGCAATCCTACGGGCGCACGTCACGATAGGAGCGAGCGGCGAACGCCTTTCCCTTACGTGTTCCGGCTGCTTCTTTCGGATGAGCTAGCCCTACGGCGGCCGTTACCTTGGAAATTGGCGCATAGAGACCGGAGGCACATCCGATCAAGACAGCTTTGTCGCAAACCGGACAAAGCCGACCGTGCAGCTCCTGCAGGTACGTCGAGGAGACCTAGCAGAGTACGTTATTCGAAGCTCCTCCATGACGTCCAGCTACAGGTGACGACGATGCAAAAGCATCTTTCGTAAGGCGAGGTGGATGGAATTTACTCTGGATTCAATCCTGACGTCCTTGCTGTGACCGGTCGACGCCACTCAATCATATCGACGAAGCCAGCCGTTCAATCCCCTAACCGCGCCAACGTCAACGTAAGCTCTGCGCTGGTAAGCCGAGCGCGTTCTGGTCGCCTTGCCGCGTGATCATGCCCTCACTGCGCGTGACTTTCTTCTCCGGACTGACCTGCCGGGTGAGACAGTGCTATTGAACCACTAATGCCGGAAAAGAGGTCGGAGATCTTCTATTTTCCAAGCTAATTTCGCCTGAGAATCGAAAAACA
Source organism: Bradyrhizobium sp. ma5 (assembly GCF_042258955.1). Taxonomy (NCBI): domain Bacteria; kingdom Pseudomonadati; phylum Pseudomonadota; class Alphaproteobacteria; order Hyphomicrobiales; family Nitrobacteraceae; genus Bradyrhizobium; species Bradyrhizobium sp. ma5. Next base: position 1,634,629 of record NZ_CP170156.1, on the reverse strand, counting down.
ATCGAGCATCACGGCGTCAGCCGCGGAGAGCCTGATAAGCGTGAACGCTGGAATCGTTTGCAAGCCTCGTTTACCGTCGCGAACTGCGCGATTGGCATCGACGCCAGCCGGTTCGACCTTTCGGCAATAGTGGCGAGCGGACAACGAAAACCCCACGCTGGCCGCGTTCTGAACTTGCTCTCTGAGCGCTACTCCTTGGCTCCGCTCGGACGTTGACGCGCCCGTCGGGCCTTCCGAAAGCTCCTATCCGCCGCCATGAACCGCGCAAGCATGGGTGCGATCAGCTTGGCTGGATCCTGTACGGGTTGTCCCGTTTCCTGGGCCAGGATTTCGGCGTAGGCAGCGAGGTCCCGGTGAACGTTTGCCGGCAGTTCGTGCGTCACTTTGATCGGCTTGTCATCTTCGATCGCTCCAAGCTTGAGCTTTGCCATCGTCTTATCCCCTGTAGGGTTCGAGCACGAGGTCGCGGTTGACGATCACTCTCACCGGGAAGCCCTGGCGGATCGTCAACGTTGGCTGGATGTTGAGATTGCGGCGAACCAGCTGCTGGCCTGTCTGATTTGCGGAATCCCCCGCCCCGCGCCGGAGCGCCGCAACGAGGTCGCTGTTGGTGCTGCCTGTGTCCGCGCCCGAATTGACCTCCGTGCCGACGGCAAGCAGCGTCGAAAGCGCAGCTGCGCCCAAGAGCTCCTTCCAGTGATTGTCGACCTGGTCCTCGAGGCCGGAGTATCCAGCCGCATCTGCGCCAGGTTGCCGTTCCAGGACGATCGAACGCCCGTTCGGCATTATCAACCGAGTCCAGACCAGCAGCACGCGCGACTGGCCAAAAGCGACCTGGCTGTCGTACGTGCCGATCAGCCTTGCCCCCTGCGGAATAAGGCGGGCTCGCCCGGTTGGACTGTCATAGACAGCTTCCGTCACTTGCGCGGTGATTTGTCCCGGCAGATCGGACCGAATGCCCGTGATGAGAGCAGCCGGAATGACTGTGCCGGCCTGCACCACAAACGGCGACGCTGGCCTCACGAGGCGATCAGGACTGGTCGTCCGGCGATCGACGGATGCGCCAACGAAGCTAAGCTTCCGGTCCTGGCCATTCTGGGCGAACGCTTCATCAGATGATGTCGTGGCATTCGATGGTGCTTCGCTGGCCGACGTCACGGCGGCCGAGGGACGGATATTCGTGCTGGCAAACACCTTGCTGGTGCGCGCCGCCTCGCTCTCCTGGGTGACGCGCTGCTGTTCGGCATCCACCCCGAGCGGACTTGAGGTCGTCGAGCCTTGGGCGGCGACGATCGGCCGGCCGAGATCGCCTGGCAAGGGCGGCCCGAGACGAGGCACACCTTTCGGAACCTCGGTGTAATCTTTCGGCAGGGTTGTAAGCTGATCGGCAACATTGTGATGGTCGGTCGCGTAAAGCTCCTCCACGGCCGGCGTGCCTGAGCGCTTCTCCTGCAGAGCCCAGAACACCGCACCAGAGATGAGCACGAGCACAAGGGCGCTGCCGCCGGCAAGGACTTTGCGAGACAGGCGTACCACTTGCGGCCGCCCTGGCCTGAGCCGCAATGTTTCGGCAATCTCTTCCGGTGGCTTAATCCGGCGCGCATCGTTGGGCGTATCGTTTGACTGGCCTGTATCGGTCACAGCGACCTCCCGTCAGTTCGTACGATCCTGACCTTCTGCTGGTGCTCCTCCCCTAACCGGAGTTCCGCGGCCGCAAACAAGCGGTCCACGATCAGGACGTTGCCGTAGGCGCGGTAGTTGACAAGCTCGGTGTTCCCGTCAGGCCCGATCACGAACAATGGTGGCATCTCACCCTGGCCAATGCCGGGCGAGAACTCGATATAGACCTTGCGACCGTCGTCATAGGCATTGACCGGACGCCAAGGCGGGCTGTCGCCCTCGATAGCGTAACGGTAGCGGCGCGCGGGAATATCCGGAAGGAAGGGTGTCGGCGGCAGCGCCCGATAACGTGCGCCCTTATCTTCCGGATAGAACCAGGCAACCGAAGGCATGTAGGGCTTGTCGCGGGAGCGCAGTTCGACCAGGTAGGTGCGCCGGTCGGTGTTGACGATAAGATTGGTCTCGATCGAGGGCCGCGTCGGCTTAACCATGATGTGGACACGGCGCGTGTCGCCGCTACCGCTTTCGGTGTCGCCGACCACCCAGCGCACGGTATCGCCGGCGGCAACGGGTCCCGATCCGATCAGCTGCTCACCAGGCTCGAGTGCAATGTCGGTAATCTGCCCTGGTGCGGCGTAAATCTGATAGAGGGCGCCTGGACTGTAGGAAAACACCTGCACGGCATTGTAGTAGCCGGCTTTGCGCGGCTCGACGCGTGCGGCGTCATTTGCGGTCTCAATGCGCTCCGCCGGTTCCTTGGCTTCCGCGCTCTTGCCGCCGCGGGCCGCCTTCCAGGCCGGCGGCACATGCAGCGGCTTCGGGCGATCGTCGGAAAGCGCTGACAAATCCGGTGTAGGTGGAATGTCGTTGTCATAGCTGATTTGCGGCGGCTTGAACGTGGTGCAGCCGCCAAGGGTGGAAACACAAACCAGAAGAGCCAAAGGCAATCGCGGCCGCACTTTACGCGACGCATGAACAAGATGTAACGGCATGGTTAGCCCAGCTCCTTCGACCAGTTGATTGCGTTGACATAGATGCCCAGTGGATTCTTCCGCAGCCGATCCAGATCACGTGGCATCTCCACGATGACGGTGATGATCGCGCTCCATCGCTCGGTCGCGGCAAGCTGGCCGTTGTCGTAACGGCGCTCGATCCAGGCCAGACGAAAGCTCTCTGGCGACGCCCGAATGACGCTCGAGACCTCGATTGCAATTTGCGTCTTGCCAAGTTTGGCGAAGGGGTCGTTGTTGCGGGCGTAGTCATTGAGTGTGGCCGCGCCCCGGTCCGTCGTGAAGTCGTAGGCGCGCAGCCAGTTTTCACGCAGCACGATGGCGTCCATCGGCAGGCCCCGCACGTGCTCGATGAAGCGCGCCAGGTGAAACGCGATCTGAGGGTCGGTCGGCTGATAGCCGGCATTCGCAGGCGCGAGGGCCTTTGATTCGCCCAATTGATCGACCTCGACCACCCAGGGCGTGATCGTGCCGTGCGCTGACTGCCAGACCAGGGCGCCGGCAAATCCTGCGGAGAGAAACAGGCAACCAAAAGCCATCAGGCGCCAGTTCTTGGCCTGGACGCGTGCCGCGCCGATGCGGTCATCCCAGACCTGGGCTGCGCGTTGATAAGGAGTGACTGCTTCCGGTGTGCGGCCATAGTGAACGGCTGATCGTTTGAACATCGTTTGCCCCCGAGGTATGACTGAGAACAGGATTAAGGGAGAGAAACGTCAGCGATCGTCTTCCGAGAGGTCGACTGACCCGCCGGCGCCGCCGTGATCTCCCGATCGGATCGCGTGCGTTGCAGCTGATGCCCCATGCTGGATGGTCTGCGCCCGCTTCATCCGATGAACCCATGCGGGCGCGCTGCCGGAAGCAATCGTAGAACTCCCTTCCCGCTCACCGACATCGCTCGCTCTTGCACCGAGACCAGCTGCGATCGAGCGCAAGGGGCTTGCAGTAGCCGAACCGCTCGGCTCGGAGCCGGCCTGGCTCGCCGACCGAAACACGCTCGCCGTGCCACTCGCAATGACGGTTCCTCCCCGCGCCGCGCCCGCGATGGCGCCGCTGGCAAGACCGGCGGCGCCGGCTGCAAGGCCAGCGCCGGCCACAACCACTCCGCCGGCGGCGAGGCCTGTGCCCACGGCACTACCCGCGCCAAGCTGCGGGCCGCCAGAAACGATGCCATTGGCGATGCCGGGTCCGAAAATGCCAAGGCCGAGCAAAGAGAGAGCACCGAGCACCAGCGCCATGGCGTTCTCGATCGTGGGCTGGTTGCCACCGAAGCCTGACGTGAATTGCGAGAACAAAGTCGATCCAATACCGACAATGACGGCGAGAACCAAAACCTTCACACCTGACGAGATCACATTGCCGAGGACCCGTTCGGCCGCAAAAGCGGTCTTCCCAAAGAGGCCGAAGGGGATCAGGACGAAGCCGGCTAGCGTCGTCAGTTTGAACTCGATTAGCGTGACGAAGAGCTGGATCGCGAGAATGAAGAAGGCCAGCAGCACCGTCATCCAGGCGAACAGGAGGACAGCGATCTGGACGAAATTCTCGAAGAAGCTGACATAGCCCATCAGCCCGGAAACAGAGTCAAGGATCGGACGGCCAGCATCGAGCCCGACTTGCGCAATTCGGCCCGGCCGCAGGAAATCTGCCGATGAGAGGCCGGTCCCTGAGGCTTTCAGTCCAAGACCGGCAAAGCTCTCGAAGACAATCCGGGCAAGGCTATTCCAATTGCCGATCAGGTAGGCAAACACGCCGACAAACAGAGTCTTCTTGATGAGCCGGGCAATGATCTCCTCGTCGCTCCCAAAGGACCAGAACAGGCCGCCGAGCGTGAGGTCGATCGCAGCCAATGTGGTCGCGAGATAACCGACTTCGCCCCCGACGAGGCCAAATCCGGAATCGATGTAGCGAGTGAAGGTTTCCAGGAATTGGTCGATGACGCCTGTGCCGCCCATGGCTCACTCGCTTTGGCTTGGAACGGGGGGATAACCGGGCGAGAGACGGCTTTCGTCCTTACGCGGCACAGGAGATGGCGAAGGTCCGACGCCCGCCCGGCTATCCGAACCGTTCGAAGATCGCCTTCCCCCCAAAAACCGGCTGCGCTGGTCGGCCCAAATGTTCTGGCATTCGAGGAGAGCGTCCTTCTGCTCGTAGGTAACGGTGCGGCATTGGTTGAGCTTTGCGGCGGCCGCATCACCCTTGGGAGCGAGCGTGGAAGATTCGGGTGGACTCTCGTCGCTCCGCAGGCGAATGGCGCAAGCCGCGATGGCGAGAACCATAAGCGCCGCTGCCATCGCCATGGGCAACCGTTCAAATGTGATCTTCATCATCAGTGGAACATCTGCACGGTTGCTGGTTGATAGCCCTGGCCTTGGGCGAGGAAGCGCCGCAGCTGCTCTCTGCCCTGATCCTGAGCTGCTGCGCGCTGCGCAGCGTCAAGCGTTTGCGCCCTGCCTTGCGCGACCACGCTTGCCGTAAGATCCGATAGCTGCTGCGCTTGGAGCGCAAGCAGCTGATTGCCTGCCTGGCTTGCCTGAAGGGCGCCCGACGCGCCCTGGCTCGCTGTAACCAGACCCGACATTTGGGTCCGGTTGGTATCGAGATTCCCGACGACGGTTGCTTGCACCCGCATCGCGTCCTGCAGGCTGGCGACCGAGTTCTGCCAACGTGCTTGCGCGTTGGCGACCATGCCCCCATCAGACATGCTCGATGATGCCGGCGCGTAGGTCGTGGAGAAGGCGCGATCGATCTGCTGCACGTCGTAGGCGATGCGTTGAGCTTGGCCAAGCAGTTGCTGGGTACGCTGGATCGATTGCTCGAGCTGCTGCAACGACGAATATGGCAGGCTCGCCAGGTTCCTCGCCTGGTTGATCAGCATCTGTGCTTGGTTCTGCAACGATGTGATCTGGTTGTTGATCTGCTGCAGCTCGCGCGCAGCCGTGAGCACGTTCTGCACGTAATTGTTCGGATCGAACACGATCAACGCCTCGCCGTCCCGGGGGACATGAACGAGGGCGATAGCGATCAAGCTCGCTGCCGACAGCCGACGGAGACGATTCATGGCAAATTTCCTTCCTTCGCAAGCTGCGGAATGAGATTGCAGGCCCAACCGAGATCACGTGTCTTCAGCCAGGCCTCGACAAAATCGTCCTGGCTGTGCTCCTTAAGGACCTGCTCGATGAGAGCCTGGTCGGCCTTGGAAGACGCGGCCGCGAAGGCAAGCGCGATTTCGCCGAGGCCGAGCTCGAACAGTCGGTTGCCCCGGCGCGACTGGCAGTAGTAGTCCCGCTTCGGCGTCGCTCGCGCCAAGATCTCGATTTGCCGATCGTTCAACCCAAAGCGGCGGTAGGTCGCCATGATTTGCGGCTCGATGGCGCGGTCATTCGGCAGCAGGATCCGGGTCGGGCAACTCTCGATGATTGCGGGCGCAATTGCGGATCCGTCAATATCGGCAAGAGATTGGGTGGCAAACACGACGGAAGCGTTCTTCTTGCGCAGCGTCTTTAGCCATTCGCGGAGCTTGCCGGCGAAATCGGCATCGTCCAGTGCAAGCCACCCCTCGTCGATGATGAGCAGCGTGGGACGGCCATCAAACCGGTCTTCGATCCGGTGAAACAGATAGGACAGAACCGCCGGGGCGATACCGGTGCCGATCAATCCGTCGGTCTCGAACACCTGAACGGAGGCCTCTCCCAGCCGCTCACCTTCCGCATCCAAGAGCCGCTCAAAGGGACCACCGAGGCAGTAGGGCTGCAGCGCTCGCTTCAAGGCATTGGATTGGAGAAGGACGGAGAGCCCGGTCAACGTGCGCTCCCCAACTGGCGCCGAGGCGAGCGAGGTCAAAGCCGACCAGATATGTTCCTTCGTCTCGGGGGTGACCTCGATGCGCTCGCGGCTCAAGATGGATGTTATCCAATCGGCCGCCCAGCCGCGTTCCCCAACGTCCTCGATTCGCGCAAGCGGCTGGAGCGCCACAAACTCGGAGGATCCTCCACTGACCGCACCGCCAAGATCGTGCCAGTCGCCCCCCATGGCGATCGCAGCTGCGCGGATCGAACCGCCGAAGTCGAAGGCAAAGATCTGGCCCAACGGATATCGCCGGAACTGCAGAGCCATCAGCGCGAGCAGCACCGACTTGCCAGCGCCGGTCGGTCCGATCACCAGGGTATGTCCGACATCGCCGACATGAAGAGAAAACCGGAATGGCGTCGATCCTTCGGTCTTGCCGAAGAACAGTGGAGGGGCCTTGAAATGATGGTCCCTCGCCTCTCCCGCCCAGATGGCAGACAGCGGAATCATGTGGGCCAGATTCAAGGTCGAGACCGGCGGCTGGCGGACGTTGGCGTAAGTTTGGCCCGGCAGGCTGCCGAGCCAGGCTTCGATCGCGTTCACCGTCTCGGTCATGCAGGTGAAGTCGCGGCCCTGGATCACCTTTTCGACGAGGCGGAGCTTTTCGTCGGCCGCGCGGGGATCCCTGTCCCAGACCGTGACGGTTGCAGTCACAAAGGCCTCTCCGATCCGATCGGAACCCAGCTCCTGGAGCGCGCTGTCGGCATCCATCGCCTTGTTGTGGGCATCGGTATCAAGAAGCGTGGAGGCCTCGTTCGTCATCACCTCTTTGAGGATCGCGGCGATCGACTTCCGCTTGGCAAACCACTGCCTCCGGATCTTGGTCAGGAGCTTTGTGGCATCTGTTTTGTCGAGCATGATGGCACGGGTCGACCAGCGATACGGGAACGCCAGGCGGTTGAGATCATCGAGAATTCCGGGTGTGGTCGCGCTCGGAAATCCCACGACCGTAAGGATGCGCAGATGTGCGTCGCCCAGCATCGGTTCCAGCCCGCTGGTCAACGGCTGGTCGGCGAGCAGCGCGTCGAGATACATCGGGACTTCCGGCACGCGCACCCGGTGCCGCTTGGTCGATACTGTCGAGTGAAGGTAGGTCAGCGTTTGCTCGTCATCGAGCCAGCCGCAATCCGGCATGAAGCCCTCAACGAGCTGCAGCACGCGGTTGGTCCGATCGACGAAGCCCCTGAGCAGCTCGCGCGCGTCCGCTCCTGCGCTGCGATGGCTGCCCTCATAGAGGAGACGCTCCGCAGCCGCTGCACTCTCTGCCGGGGGCAGATAGAGCAATGTGAGATAGTAGCTCGATTCATAGTGTCTGCCGGCTTCCTCGAATTGTGCTTTCCGCTCCGCATCCACGAGGGCCGATGCGACATCCGGGAACATGTCCGGCGGGTAGCGTCCCGCCGAATGCCGCTGCGCTTCAACAAAGACAGCCCACCCGGAGCCGAGACGACGGAGCGCGTTGTTCAGTCGGCCGGCCACCGCAACGAGCTCGGCCGGCACGGCACTGTCGAGGTCAGGCCCTCTGAACCGTGCCGACCGCTGAAACGAGCCATCCTTGTTCAAGACAATTCCCTCATCGACTAGGGCGGCCCAGGGCAGGAAGTCGGCAAGGCGCGTATTCGAACGGCGATATTCGGCAAGATTCATCATGGGACAACTTCATGCGCTGAGATGACCGGGGACGCGAACGTGGCGGCGCACAACCTCCACGAACTCTGGATCGCGCTTGGCAGCCCAGACCGAAGCCATGTGGCCGATGAACGCCAGAAGAAGGCCGGCCAGCCACAAGCGCAGGCCAAGGCCGAGTGCGGCAGCCAATGTTCCGTTGAGGATCGCGACTGCACGCGGCGCACCACCCATCAGGATCGGTTCGGTGAGCGCGCGATGGACGGGGGCGACAAAGCCTGCGACTGGCTCATCCATCAGATCACCACCCCGCCGCCGAAGGAAAAGAACGACAGGAAGAAGCTGGAAGCGGCAAATGCGATCGACAGACCGAACACGATTTGGATCAGCCGCCGGAAACCGCCTGAGGTGTCGCCGAAGGCAAGCGAAAGCCCTGTCACGATGATGATGATGACTGCGATGATCTTGGCGACCGGACCTTCGACCGATTGCAGGATCTGGTTGAGCGGTTGCTCCCAGGGCATGTTCGAGCCGGCAGCAAAGGCCGGCGCGCTCGCCAGGTACAGGCAAGCGAACGCTGTAGCCGAAAGGAAGGCCCGCCCGAGATGTGATCGCGTCATCATGACTGTTCTCCAATTTTCGAAAGGCTGTAGTCGCCCGATGGTCCAAGGTCGGTGACAGAAGCGAGCTCGCTGAGTCGCCGTTGGGCACCACGGCCGGAAAGCACGGCGATAACGTTGATGGTCTCCGCTATCAGCGCACGCGGAACAGTGACCACGGCCTCCTGGATGAGCTGCTCAAGCCGCCGCAGCGCCCCCAACGCCGTGCCGGCGTGGATCGTGCCGATGCCGCCGGGATGGCCCGTTCCCCAGGCTTTGAGCAGATCGAGCGCCTCGGCTCCGCGGACCTCCCCGATCGGAATACGATCGGGGCGCAAGCGAAGCGAAGAGCGAACCAGGTCAGAGAGGGAGATCACGCCGTCCTTGGTCCGCAACGCTACCAGGTTGGGCGCCCTGCACTGAAGCTCGCGCGTATCTTCGATGAGGACAACGCGATCCGATCCCTTGGCGACCTCGGCGAGAAGCGCATTCGTCAGCGTCGTTTTGCCGGTCGACGTGCCGCCCGCGACCAGGATGTTCTTGCGCGCAGCAACGGCATGACGAAGCACGTTCGCCTGCTCCGCGTTCATGATGCCGGCAGCGATATAGTCGTCCAGGCCGAACACGGCGATCGCGGGTTTACGGATCGCGAACGCCGGTGCGGCGACGACCGGCGGCAACAGGCCTTCGAAACGTTCGCCGGTTTCCGGCAGCTCAGCCGAAATGCGGGGCGAGCCGGGGTGAACCTCGGCACCCACATAATGTGCCACCAGCCGGACAATTCGTTCGCCGTCTGCTGCGGACAGGCTCTCGCCCGTATCGGCAAGCCCGCTCGATAGCCGGTCGATCCACAGTCGTCCATCGGGGTTAAGCATCACCTCGACCACGGACGGATCTTCCAAAAAGCCCGCGATCGCAGGTCCAAGCGCGGTGCGGAGCATGCGTGCGCCACGCAATTCGGCTTCCGAATGGAACGAATGGATTGCCACAACTGCCCCCAAGGCTCATCGAGGCAGCCAAGGATCAGCGGCCTCTCATGGGGACAACTAGAAAAGGCAGAACCAGCGGCATCGCAACAATGGGAGAATGCGGATCGCAGCCTGGCGTAGAAGAAGAAAGATCCGGAAAGAATGCTTCCGACGCGCCACAGAGTGAAGGTCCAGGAGATCAGCCCGTCAACAGGCAGGCCTCACCACTCAGCATGTTCATCACCCTCCAGCAGGACGAGATCGGCCGCTGGAACAACGACCTCAACCGAGCTCCGGCCGCCCGCTGCCAGGCTTATGGCAGGAGCCTCGGCCTTCCGTTTCCGGCCACCAAGCGGCGGGACGGAAAACCAGACGAGCGCTGCAAGCTGCAGCAACATGTTCACTCCGAACGCGACCTGGTAGGCAATCAAGGGATAATGCCCAGCCTCAAGAGGCCAATGCTCCAGAATCAGTCCCGTCCCGTACTGCACAACGAATGCCCAGCCAAATTGCAGAACGTTCAGGGCGCCATTCGCGCGTGCAACGAGGCGGGTCGGGAAATAATCTCCTATGATGGCGTAGGTCAGAGCCGTAGCCGATCCAGCGACCGACACCACGAACCATGGCAGCAGCGACGGCCAGGGTGGATGCAGGATCAGCACAAGCTCGGCTCCAATCAACATCACTGCCACGGCAGCAAGGACGGCTTCCGTCTTCTTACCGCGATGGCGCACCCAGTTTGCAAGCACGCCCAGGCCTAATGCACTGAAGCTCAGAGCGACCGCCATCAGGAACAATTTATTAACGAGACTCACTCGATTCAGCCGTTCCACATCGCAAAGCCAGGGTGCCGCCCACAAGGACTGCAGTGCCCAGGCCGATCCGATGCAAGTCGCCGATAACGGCGCAATTCGCCAGAACCGGGCATCCGAATAGACGGTTCTCAGGCTGACGGGCTTGCTGCTGGGCTGTGGCCTTGTGGGTCGTTCAGGAACCACGACATGAATTAAAACTGCGGCAAGCGCAGTCACGGCTGCGAGCGCTCCGAACAGCCCCCTCCAGCCGACCCGGTCCAGAACCACCTCGGCAGGAGCTGTCGCTGTGACCGCCCCGAACGATCCCAGCATGATCATAAAGCCATTGATCACGGCCATCCGTTCTTTTGGAAACCAGAGGACGATGATTTTGAGGCCAGACATCAGGGACGCGGCGCTCCCAAGTCCGATCATCGCGCGAGCGATGAGAAGCGATAAGAATCCCGTCGATAGTGCAAAGAGCGCGGCCCCCGCTGCGGCGACGGCCAAGAGCGCGCCCTGCACCCGTCGCGGTCCGAAGCGGTCGAGACACATACCGATCGGAATCTGCGCTGCCATAACCACCAGGAAATAGACTGACGTGAGCAAGCCCATCTCGGCAGCGCCAAGCCCAAGATCGAAAGCGAGGCGGCCAGCAATCAGCGTGTTGATCGTTCGGAACAGGTACGCAAGGTAGTATCCGGCCGCAAAAGGAAGAAAAGCACACGCTATGAGCCTCCACATTGGAAGCGGCCCAAATATGTTTTCGGGCAATACCGGCGTCGGACTGTGCCCCAGCGCGCGGGTGACAGCCGGCCCAGCTGGCTCAGCAAAACGAGTTGGGCAGGTTCCGAAAGCTCGCCGTGCTGCCGCCCTCCCCGGCGGCAGCATTTGGCTCGGATATCTCCCCAGCGGCGGTCGTGGACAGACCTTTCGAATCCGGTTGTTCTTGCGCCCCAATCTTTGACGTGCCGCTGGGAGCCTCATGGGCAGCTCGACCGGCCCTGCCGAGCCGATCGATCGTCTCCTGTATCAATGGTTGTCGGAGCCGTACCCGCCGCTCGACCTGCTCGACCAGAATCTTGAAGCGCCGCTCGCCAAGCAGGCAAGCCTCGCCCTGATGGGATTGCAGCATGGGCGGCGTCACGGTGAGCTGATAGCGCGCGTGCAGGGCGACAGTTTCGGCAATGATTGCGATCGCGTGTTCAAGCCTGGTCATCTGACCAATCATCCGGTCCAGCGCCTCCTCGACCAGCCTTTCGGCGGGTGGCGCAGGATTAACGAAGCGCTCCAGCGCTGTCTCGACGACCATGCTTTTACCGAGCCCCGGGCGGTTGGTCGCAGCGTCCAGTCGCTCGAACATGCTCTCTGAGAGCTGAACGGTTATCTTTCTAGTCCGCGGCGCTTCGCTCAGATTCGGCAGAGCATCTGACCCATCACCGTTCAGGCCCGAGCTGGTCTGCGTTTCGAGGTCTCCATTGCCTTGCATATTCCGCTTTCTTGCATTGCAGCCGTACCAGGCCACGCCACGGCGCTTCGGCCGCGACGTAGATCCGATCGAAGCCGCTGAATCGCTCCCAGCGACGGCTGGAGGAAGAAGAAGCAGGTCGGACGTCACTTCAACGGGACTGAACCGCCTTTCGTGGCCTGGCGTAGCGAAGGAAAGAAATGGCGCCCTGATTGAAGGGGGGTGCGAGAGCGGTCTATTAGTCGGCCGAGATCATGACGCTTGGGCGAGCTGCCGAGTTTGCACAGCCCGTCGTTCCCTTGCGCGATTGCAGGTCAGTCATTTCAATGAGCGGCGCCGCAACATCGCCCGTCCGTCGGGACACGCTCTACTCGGCTTTCTCAGAGGCGTGCAAATCGACGCTCACCTCTTTCAGGAGGGTCGAGCCGCTTGAAAGACGCCTTCCCAGGGCCTCAACGAAACGATCATAGCGCTCGGCCCCTTTGGCGCGTGCGGCCGGGCCCGAATGCTCTGGAAGCGCCGGCGTCGAGGTCAGCCAGAATCGGATGAAGAGCGCAACCGTCTCAAGCGTGATGCCATCATTGCGTTCCAGTCGCTCAAGGACCCGCGTGACCCGGTCCAGGCGTTTTGCGATCACCGCCTCTCGCCGGTCAGAATCATCAGGACCAAGGAACGAAGCGATGGCGGCTTCCGCAACCAGCGACTTGGGCTGCCCACGATGCTTTGCGAACGCATCGAGAGTTTTGAACGTCTCTGGGTCGAGGTAGATGCTGAGCTGGATCTTTTTCATTTGGTGCGCTCAGAGGTCAATCCCATCATCCGGGTCGAGACTGGCGGTCCTTGCCACGCGCTGCATCGGCTCGGTCATGGCGCGGGCATGGACGTCATCAGCAACGGCCTCGTCGAGGTCGGCATCGAACTCGTGGTCGGCGACAGGTGCCTTGACCTCGATCTCCTCATGCTGAGGCGGTTCCGGTTCGCGGCGAAGACCTCCATTCGGGTCGTCGCCCCCGTGCTTGCGCCTCGACAGGAGATGGGTTGAAGGCGCAATTGGGCTGCGGGCTGACCAATCATCCGCCCGTGCAGGAATGCTACTCAGTTGAGCTCGCGGCGGCTGCAACAGGCGCCGCTGAAACTGCGGATCCTCATAGTAACGGACCTTGGTGGCGCGTACAGGATGCAAGCCGGAGACCATCACAATCGCTTCTTTAGGTGACAGCTGCATGACCTCGCCCGGCGTCAGCAACTGGCGAGAGGTCTCCTGACGGCTCACCATCAGATGTCCAAGCCACGGACTCAATCTGTGCCCCGCATAGTTTTTCATCGCCCTGAGCTCGGTCGCCGTCCCGAGCGCATCCGACACGCGTTTGGCGGTGCGCTCATCATTGGTCGAGAAGGCGATCCTAACGTGGCAATTGTCGAGGATCGCGTGATTTTGACCATAGGCGCGTTCCAGCTGATTGAGGCTCTGGGTGATGAGGAAGCCACGGATGCCATACCCGGCCATGAAGGCCAGCTGGCTCTCAAAGAAGTCGAGCCGGCCGAGCGCGGCGAACTCATCCAACATCAGCAGAAGCTTTTGTCCGCGTCGCTCGCCATCCAGGCTCTCGGTCAATCTTCGGCCGATTTGATTGAGGATGAGCCGCATCAACGGTTTGGTCCGAACAATGTCGGAGGGGGGCACGACGAGGTAGAGTGAGATGGGCTGCACACCGTCCACCAGATCGCGGATTCGCCAGTCACTACGCGCGGTGATTTTCGCGACCACGGGATCTCGGTAGAGGCCGAGGAAACTCATGGCGGTTGAGAGTACGCCCGAGCGCTCGTTCTCGCTCTTATTGAGAAGCTCGCGCGCGGCTGAGGCAACGACGGGATGAACGCTGGTTTTAAGATGCGGTGTCGCCAGCATTGCGTTGAGAGTGACGTCGATCGAACGGGATGGATCCGAAAGGAAATTGGCGACACCGGCGAGGGTCTTGTCGGCCTCCGCGTAGAGGACATGCAGGATCGCACCGACAAGGAGAGAGTGGCTGGTCTTTTCCCAATGATTCCGGCGTTCGAGTGCCCCTTCCGGATCGACAAGAATATCCGCGATATTCTGAGCGTCTCGCACTTCGCAGTCGCCACGGCGAATTTCGAGAAGGGGGTTGTATGCGGCACTGGCTGGATCGGTCGGATCGAATAACAGCACCGGCCCGATGCGCGAGCGCCAGCCAGAGGTCAACTGGTAGTTTTCACCCTTGATGTCGTGGACAATTGTGGAGGCGGGCCATGTTAAAAGTGTCGGTATGACAAGGCCAACGCCCTTGCCGGAGCGTGTGGGGGCAAAGCAGAGCACGTGCTCGGGCCCGTCATGCCGCAGATAATTGTCCTCGAAGCGGCCGAGTACCACGCCATCAGGGCCCAAAAGTCCGGCCCGCCTCACCTCGCGTGCATCCGCCCAGCATGCCGAGCCGTACGTGGTGACGTTTCTCGCCTCGTGCGCGCGCAGAACGGAGAGCATCATCGCGAGTGCGATTGCCGCAAGGCCACCACTGGCGGCGATGGCGCCGCCCTCAAGGAATATTATTGGCGCGTAAGCATCGAATTTGAACCACCAAGGGAAGAAGGCGGTCGGCTGGTAGATCGGCCAATGCCCAAGGTTGAACCAGGCAGGTCCAAGCTGTGGCTGAAAGGCAAGTCGCCACGCTGTCCATTCGGTTGCCGCCCAGAGGAACGCGAGCACGACGAGACAGACCAGGATGACTTGATGCCAAATGATCTTGGTTGCGGACATGGAGCGGAGATGTGGATAGCATCCTTGGCCTGCGCACAACTAAGCCCGCCCGCGCATCGCACTCGCGCGCGTCCTGGCGCGTGAATCGGCGGGTCCGCGCACGTATCGCCTGCGGTTCCCGAGGCTCGCCATGCGGTGGGACGATGATGCGTTGTAGAGCGCGATCGAATTGATCCCAAGCCTCGATGATCTCGCGTCGTGTTGCGCCGGCACGATACTCAAGCGCGCACGGCAGCTCTAAATGGCGCAAGCACCCATCACGCCGAAGCTAAAGCGCTAGGTCATTTTGCAGATCTGTGCGTGGCCGGCATTGATCGCTGGAAGGCAGAACTGATAGATTGCAAATCCAGTTGGGGCGGCTAAAACCAGCCGCCATGCCTTCTTCTCATCTCGTCCATTCGGTCGGATATTGGTTTCGGGTTATCTCGGGCCAACCCGATGTCCTTTCGTATCCGATAGGACGCAGGAGCTCTCTCTATTGCTCGAGCCCGGCTCACAGTTGAGCGGCGTATCCAAGCAACGACCCGGTCGATGAGCTGCCAGCGGTTTCTATTGGCCTCTTGAACCTCCGCCTTTTTTGTATTCACTATGACGTCGCCTACGCTTCAATCCGATTGCGTCTCAAGCAGTGCCTCAAGATCTGTATCTCCTAACGAATATTTCCTCCGGATTGATGATTTGACGGCACGTTGATGCTTAAATCCTGCGTTCAGCTGCCACTTTCGCGCGATCCTGGCGGGCCGGGTTAAGACCCGGCGTGTGGCAGCAATTGCCCTAGGTCTCGGCCGGTCGCGTCTTCAACCTGGCCCCGACGCTGCGAGAGCTTCCTTCGTGCCGAGATGTCCGTCGACCCTGACGTGAGCGGTCGGATACGACAACGAGACCCACATGGCCGGTCAACGTCGCTAAAGGGCGATCCTCACCCCGATGCCAGTGGCATCCCAGACTTGGGGCAACTGGTCGCGACCCTGCACGCTCCATCCAAACCGCCTTACTGCCAAGGAGCGCGCCGTCAGAAAAGGCTCGGTCTTGCTTAAACGCAGTGTCGGCATGCGGCGGGCAGGCAGAGGTCTTCCTCGTGACGCCGGAACAGCGCGCTTGCGCGAGCTTGGTGGTCGCTTTGACGCTGTTAGGCGCTTTTGGGCGGCAACATACTGAGCACCGACTGGCGCTGTCCGATTGCACCAGCGATCGTGCCAGTACAGCTTGGCTTGTGGCATATGCTTCATCGTCCGCAGATTGAACGCGTGGACGTCGAGCCGAAGATCGGAACAATAAAACCGGCGGAGTGAGCAGGCCCGGCTTGTTGTGCGGGCCGCCCCGTCATCGATGCACGTCTTCTCTCTCAAAAGCTGTGTCGGCTGTAGTGGCTCAAGGAGAGGCCGCCATGGTCTGCCTTTGGTCGTTGCCCTGGCAGCTCGAACGCCGGCCCAACTTGCGCAACGGAGCACTCGCGGCTCCTCATTGCATAATTCGCTTGTGCATAGAGTATCTTCGGATGCGGGCACAACCGGACGCACATCCGAGATCGCAGTCTGAGGGAGATCGATGGATCAAAGCGAGAGCCCGCGTTTCCGACCGAAGCTCCAATCTACGCCGGCAGGACCGGCGATGCCGTTCACCTGGCGCCCCAGTTCGCGCTCTAGCGTCGGTATCCAGGGCACGAGCTGAAAGCCGAGGCCGTTGTCGATCATGGCAAATCGGCCTGAGGCAAGCGACAGCCTGCGACGATAGATCCCCGAAACGGATTCGCCTGCATCGGCAGGCAAATGCGCCAGTCCGGTTTCGGAGGCTAAGCGCCGACCTACCGCTTCGAGTTCGCGGTCGCGAAGCGTCTCGATCAAGTTGCGGCCGAGCGTCACCTTGTCTCCCGACCGGCGTGCGAGCCCCTGCCCTGCTAGTATGTCGATGCGCCGATCAAGCGCCTGTCGCACCTCGGCACCAAAGCCGGCGCGCGAAAGCCGGGCAGAGTCGCGCGCCACGAGCTGCCGGTCGAGCCAGGTCGAGCCTTCCGCCGCGACCTGCTGGTCAACAGTGAGCTCGCAGCGCAGCGCAAGCGCAATCCGTGCTCGGCCATGCCCGTCTTCGAAGCGCCGGAGTTCCACAATGCCGCCGATCGGCCCATCGCCGGTCGCTTCGATGCTCGAAAGTTTCAGGTGATGCACGCGTCCGTCAATACCGTCGACGACGGCAAACGCTGAGCCCCTAAGCTCGTCGTCGTGTCCCCGAGCGATGAGACGACCGATGACGGTCTCGCCGTGGCGCTCGCCTTCGAGCGCCCAGGATGATGGTGGGCGTGCCGCGCCATCCTTCGCGAGGCTCTTGTGTAGCCGCTTGATGATGTCGCCGCGCTCGCCGAGCGCGCGCAATCGAGGCTCGGCGTCGGGAGCGAGCACCCAGCGACCGGGCCCGGCAGGCTCGGCCAGGCCCAGCCGTTCCAGCGTCCGCATCCGGCCGATCCGAAACTCCTGCAGTGGGTCGCGGCCGGCATCCCGGTTCGGCCTCAAATCGATGACCCCGTCGGCAGCCCCCGCTTCCCGGGCGAGTCCGCGATCGAGCCTGGTGAGACGTTCGGCGGTCAAATCCGCTTCGAGCTGGCGGCGGATCTCGAGCTCCGAGCGCAGACCAAGCTCGCGGGTAACGAGCTCGCCAGCGCGCGCCCGTAATCCCGTTGAGACATACTCACGGCTAATGACGAGGTCCCTTCCGTCATCCGCCCGCCCCCGCACCAGAATGTGGATATGCGGGTGCTCGGTGTTCCAGTGATCGATCGCAACCCAGTCCAGCCGAGTGCCAAGGTCCTGCGAGGCCTGGTCCATGAGCTCGCGGGTAAAGTCGCGCAGATTGGCGAGTTTACCGGCATCGTCGGGCGAGACGATGAACCGGAAATGATGCCGATCACCTTCACATCGGTCGGCGAAAGTACGACCGTCAGCATCATCTCCCGCCGCGTCAAAAAGTTTGCCGCGTGCCCCGTCCCGGGTAACCCCGTCGCGCTGAAGATAGCCAATATGAGCTCGCAGCGCGCCCGGTGAGCGCATCCGGCGGACCACACGCGCCTTTACCATAACCCCGCGGGCCCTGCTGTTGAGCAGACGGTTGGCGGCAAGGCTCGCTGCACGGCCGCGCCCAAACTTGCCGCCACGGCTGCTGGCACCTCGCGAAATACCGCCGGCCTTCTGAGCAGCCTTGAGCGCCTGCGCCAGAAACGGTCTTGTCCGCGGCGCACGCGTGGAGCGGATGCGGCCCGGACGGATGCGGAAATCGTCGTTACCAGTCATGTAGTGCTCCTCAGGGTGTCGAAAGCTGAGCGAGACCAGCGCGTTATTCAAACAGGAAAACTGCGCGCGATATTCGCAATGTTCGCAGCAGCACTGGAATTTGCTGGTGTTCCACGCCCCGACCGACCGGCCGCACCTTGCGGCTTTTATCCTGCCCTCCCGGTCGCCTGGTCCTTCCCTTGTGGCCACCGCGCTCAAAGCTGCGAGTACTTTCGACAGCATGCGAGGACATGCGATTACCGTCATCGCGACTGTCGCTCGCCTGAACGACGCACAAACAGATCCGCTGCGCGAAGTAGAAATGCGGTTGCGTGTGCGCGAGCCGTATCTTTGGGCAAGCTCAGTGATTGCTCAACCGATGTGGATGAGCCGTTCGCGAACGAACTGTCGGATCGACGAACAAACACGGTCGCCTGTCGCCAGTCGACTATTCGTGTGATAACCGCGCTGCCACGCTCCAGTTGATCTATGCCAAGCAACGGTGCAAGACGCTGGACGTAGGCTTGTGTTTCATCCGGAAGCGGTCGCCCCCATGCCAGGTGCTCTTCATACCGCTTCGGTCCTGCGTTGTAGGCCGCAAGAAAACCTGCTGATCCGAATCGATTGAGCATCTCGCGAAGGTATGCCGTACCGGCAAGAATGTTGTCGTGCGGATCAAACGGATCCAGGCCGAGACCATATCGAACGCTCAGCTCGACCCAAGTCTGCGGCATGATCTGCATCAATCCGAGGGCTCCGCGCGCCGATACGGCATTCGGTTTGCCGCCGCTCTCGATCTCGATAACTTCCTCGATCCAATGCTGCGGGATTCCACATCGATGCGAGGCTTCGACTATCGAGGATGTGTAGGGTGTGATGGAAGCCGGATTCGACAGGCGCCTCGCTTGTGGACGCGAAGCGGGCTCCGCGCCGCCGGCCGAGGGCAGTCCGCCCCTCAGAAGGGCGCCGAGACAGCAAACAATAATTAAAGACGGCAACCGACGCTTTGTTTTCGGGCTGAAAGCGACTTTGGCTCGATCCTGCGGCATGCGAGAGTACCGGTCGGGCCTGTCGATCGTTGTCGATATGGCCGGAACGAAGGATGAGTATTGGCACGAGCAAAACGGCTTGATGACAGACCAATCGCGGAAGTTGGACATGATCACTCCTCACCGGTCCACACCGGAAGCGCCTGCCCAATCACTGCGGATCGCGCGATTGGCCCGAAGTAGCGGCCATCGAGCGAGGCTGTGGACTGCCAGTTCATGAGAAACACTTCGTCTTGGGCGATGACGCGGCAGCCCTGCCAGGCCGGCAGTGGTCGTCCGCGGCCATCACGCTCGCGTGCGCGACCCACCTCGATATTGTCGACGGCAATGGTGAGCCCAGTTCTGCAGACTGTTTGCCCCGGCAGCGCCAACACGCGCTTCAGCATCGGAACCCCGCTCGGCAAATAGCCGTTGAAATCAAGAAAGCTGGCCAAAGGCTCCGGCGGACGAGCAGCCACAAGCTCGGTGATCCGCAGCGAGCGGAGTTCTTGCAAACGATAGAGCCCGATCGGAACGCTTTCGGACACGTTCCAGATGTAGACTGGCGTGGTCTGTTGACCCGCCGACATGACGAGAGCCACAGCCCCGATCGCTGCCAAAATTGTAGCGGGCCGCCGCATCAGAGTGCTATCCTGCGCCGATTAAGCCAAGCTTGGTGCCGCGAGCGGGTGTATGTCCGCGGGTTTTCGTTGACAGACAGGCGGTTGTGCACGTGATGCCAATATTCGGGAGCCGCGTCGGCTGGATTAATGCCGAGCGCTTCCACGGCCTCGATCAAGTGCAGCACGTGCTCGACCTTGGGCCAGCCAGATAGCCTTAGAAGGCTGTCGCCGCCGGGGTTGATGCAAGGAACTGTCGAGTATCGCTGTCCCGGTGCGACCGCGCGCAAAATGTCGATCCGAGACAGCACCGCCCCAAAGTCATTCGACGTCCAACGCACGAATGCGAAGATGCTGCCGGGCGCAAACGAAAGGACGCGCCGATGACCGTCAATGATCTTCTCCGAAGCGGCACGGCCAAACCGGACCCGGTTCTCAATGCGCTTCTCGAGCCACAACAGCTCAACAGTGGTGTGGTTGCTCACTTGGCGGCCTCCGCTTGGTCGAGAGAGGTATGAAAGAAAGAAGTCGATGCTCAGCCGCCGGCGCATCGCAGGTGCCGTTATGCGAACGGCAGAGCGATCGTGGTGAAGAATGCGGGCATCGGCGCTGTGGAACGCCCGGATCAGGTCTCACGGTTAGAGCCGATGGGCACGGATCCGTTAGAAGGAATCCGAAGGATTCCTGGTTAGCCGGGGTACTGACCGGTGCCCCCTTGCCGGCCGTGCCGCTGCGAAAATGCCTCACAACGATTCGCGAACGGGACGCGCGGTGCGTCCCGGCGATCGGCAGCGGAGGCACATGATGGACTTCTTTGCAGGGCTCGACGTGTCGCTGGAGACGACGAACATTTGCGTGGTGGATGGCGACGGCCAGGTCGTCCGGGAGGCGAAACTCGAGACCGATCCCGACGCGATCGAGCTGCTTTTGGCGGAATGGGGAATCCACCTCAAGCGCGTTGGCCTGGAGGCGTTCTCCTACAGCGCCTGGTTGTTCACGGCGCTCGCCGAAAAGGGCCTCCCGGTGATCTGCATCGAGACCCGGCATGCCAAGGCGGCGCTGAACGCCATGCTGAACAAGACCGACCGCAACGACGCCAAGGGCATCGCGCAGATGATGCGGACCAGCTGGTTCCGCGCCGTCCATGTCAAGTCGGAAGCCGCGCAAACGCTGCGCGCGCTGCTGGTCGGGCGCAAGGCGCAGCTTGGCAAGGTGCTGGACATGGAGAACATGATCCGCGGCCTGTTGCGGCCGTTCGGCCTCAAGGTCGGCGAGATCTCGGTCGGCCGTTTTGACGCGCGGGTGCGCGAGATCATGGCCGGGAAGAAGGATCTGGAGCCCATCGTCACGCCGTTGCTGGACGCCCGCAATGCGATGCGGCTGCAGCTGGCAAAACTGCAGCGCCTGGCGCTGGCGGCGGCGCGCAGCGACAATGCGGTGCGGCGGATGATGACCGTGCCCGGTGTCGGCGCGCTGGTGGCGCTGACATTCCGCGCCACCGTCGACGATCCGGCGCGATTCAGGAAGTCGACCAATGTCGGCGCGCATTTCGGCCTGACGCCGCGGCGCTACCAATCCGGGCAAACCGACCGGATCGGCAGCATCTCCAAATGCGGCGACGAGCTGACGCGGGCGATGCTGTACGAGGCAGCGATCGCGATTCTGACGCGGATCCCGAAAAACTTTAAGCTGCGGCTGTGGGGCCTGCGGCTGGCCAGGAAGAAGGGTCTGAAGCGCGCGGCGACGGCGGTGGCGCGCGCGCTCGCCGTGCTGCTGCACAAGATCTGGATCGATGGCACGACGTTCCGGTTTGGCGCCGGCGGCAAGCGCGGCCGGGTCGCTGCGGCGGTTTAAGGGCCTCCGCGACCCGGCCGCTTCCACGCGCGCCTTTTCCTTCCGCCACGGCGGAGCGGCGTCTCCCGGGGAGACCGGGATTTGGGTGAGATCGCAACTTTTCTTGCCGGCGGCTTCATGCACATCTTTGAAGCCATCAAGCACGGCGCTGGTTAGCCTGACCGCCCATTCTCCAGATTCCGGCATGTGGTGGCCGTCGTGCCAACCACGGACGTTAGCGAGTTCTCCTCGACGAGCGAGCTGCCGCAAGGGAAAGCAACGAGTGTGATGCGGTGATGGCGATGCCGGTGATCGCGCAGATTTGCGCGCGATCGCGTCCGCGCGCGTGCATTGGCGACAACAATCGCATTGCAGGAAGGATCTGCGCGTGAGAGAGTAGATGCATGAGGCATCCTCGTTGCACGCACGGCCGACTTGTTCACAACGCACTGATTCACAACAAGAAGTTAGTGTCAGTACGTTAGCAAAGTTACGGCGGCGCGAAGTATCCGCGTGGCAATGGTTTAGCCGCGCTTTTAGTCCCCAATAGCACGAGGGTCCGGTCCCCGATGGCACGAGGGTTCTGGTCCCTGATAGCACGAGGAGATTCACAGCCTATGCACCGCTCTGGAGAGGGCGCGGCGCTTGTGCAATCGTCGGGTGAGCGGCTCCCCGGAAGCTAGAGCGAAGTTCAGTCGCTCTCCGCCATTCGGGTCGTTGGTGATGAGAAGCTGATACCCCGGCAAGGTTTGGCGACGAACGATCTGACGCAGATCGTAAGCGAAGTGCTTGAGCGGCGAAAGAGTACCCGACTTGGCGTGCAGGTGCGCGAGATCAAAGCTCCAGCCGCCACTTTGACGGCCGCCGTGCTTGCGCACGAGACGGTAGAGCCATCGTTCCAATCCCCCAGTCAAATCGAAATATGCGCGGTCGATGGTCAGGACGAGCGCGTCATTAAGAACGCCGGTATAGAACCAGTCCGGCAGTATCAGCTCCAGTCCGCGGGGCTGGCCGTGCACATCGGCTGTCTCTTTCCATTCATTGATCCACGAAAAACGATGCGCTCGTCGTTCCGTTGGCTGACGGATTGAGGTCAATACGGTGGTCGATTGTAGCCGATCGAGTGCAGCTTTGAGGCGGTCGTAGTCGCGCCCGCTGGTGCCGCGACCGACGAATGTCAGGATCTCATATGGCGTAGCGGCCATCAGCCGCGATGTCTTCAGACCGGCGTCGCGGGCTTCGACCACCTGTGACGCAGCCCAGATCAGAACGTCCGCGTCCCAGATGGTCGCCATGCCATGTTCAGGCACTGCCTCGACGCGGATCGCGATGGTTCCTGCGTGGAAGGCGATCGGCACAACGCGTTTTGACTTTGCCAACGAGAAGAACGGGTAAGCCATCAAATCTTGCGCATCGCGGGGCGCCAGGTCGCCGGGAATGGTACGGAACAGATCGAGTTGGTCGCGCTCCGAGTAGCGCTTTCTGTGAGGAGACAAGTTGCCGTCCGACATGGTCAACGTCGCTCCTTGCCTGCATACGGAATGGGTGTGTGGCGTTTGGCCGGCAACACCGATCCTGCGCCTGGATCGCTCGTCGACGTCCTGGCTCCGCGGTCAACCCACGCTTTGAGATCCTCAAACGCATAGACAACGCGGCCGCCGAGCTTGCGGTAGGTCGGGCCCGTGCCGTAGGTGCGGTGTTTTTCAAGCGTCCGGCCGGACAGACCGAGAAAGCGCGCAGCTTCGGGAGTGCGTAGGTATCGTGGCGGCAAGCCGGCGTTCGGATCGGGCATTTTCGAGCCTCAGTGATCGTCTGGAGCGCAAGCGAATGGACTTGCGCAGCGGCGGTCACGATGGCGGAGCAGAAGCCCTTGGGGGGATGCCGAACATGCGGGGACGCTTTTCGGTACCCCTGCCCTATCCCTTGCGAGATATTGGCCGAAACAATGCGCGATAGCCGCCGGGCACCGGCGCACGGCCAGCCTGCCCCAGCTGTCAAACGCCACGCGAAGGCGCGGCAACACCACCTCTTCTGACGCGCCTCACCGAGAATGACGAACCGCGCGAAAGAAAGTTCGGACTACGTGCGAACGGCTTCCCGCACGAACTTGGCGGCGTCTTCGTCATTCTCGGGTAGCCGAATGCCCTATTACGCGCACGGTTCGGTCGGCGGGCTCCGGCCGAAAGTACCGGCCCGGGCCGGATCAACGCGGGCGAGGATGCTCGCCGAGCGGCTCGAGATGAAAGCCTGCTCCCGCTTGGCAACGGTCAGCTGCTCGATTTGGCACACGATGCGCGACAGATAGAAGAGTGCGAGACTGTTCTCGGGCTCTTCGACCGCGATGAGGGTCGGGGCCGGCAACGGGATGATACCGGCCTGGAATGCAGCGCTGGCGGAGCCGTCGGCGATCCGGCCATCGATGTCGAGGGTCACGGGGTCATCGCGAGATGGAACAACGAACGTTGGCCGTCGCTCAGATCCTCCAGCCCGCGGTCGCGCCCTTCCTCGTCGGGATGAAACACGACCTCAACCTTGCGGATGACCTCCTTGGAAACGGAGGTCAACAGGCCGGAACACCGGCTTTGTGTCTTTGTCAGCGGTGTGCACCTGCCGCCAGCGCCGATGCAGAGCCTTGGACACGAGATCGACGGCCGCCTCGGCGCCAAAGGTGCATTGAGGCGTCCGCCCGCGTCCAAGAGCCGTCGATTTTTTCCCGGTTTCCCGCCACCGATCAAGGACAGAGGGTCAGATGGGCTAGAATTACGATTCTGTTAACCTTAGACCCTAGGAAATTTGTAGTCTTCGTGCTACATAATCGTCAAATCCGTAGCGCGAAGGTTACAATGCCAACCCCACACAATCCCCCTGCCGCCGTTCGGCGAGCCATGCGCAAGCTCGGCGCGGACATCCACGATGCTCGTCGACGTCGGCGGCTTCCGATGGCAGTGGTGGCCGAGCGCGCCTTCACGTCCCGCTCGACCCTGCAAAGAGTCGAGGCTGGGGACACCAACGTGAGCATTGGCATCTATGCGGGCGTCCTTCAGGCGCTTGGTCTGCTCGATGGTCTGAAGAAGATCGCCGACATCAGCAACGACAGCATCGGACAGGCGCTGGCCACCGCCGAACTGCCCAAGCGTGTCCATCTCAAACGCAGGACCGGAGCCTCATGAGATGGCTGACTTCGAGGTGCATATCGATCTTGGCGGCCACACGCGTCCTATCGGACTGGCGAGGAGCAATCGCGTTCGCGGCGCGGAGACCATTCTTTTCGAGTATGACGGCTCATGGCTCGAGGACGCTGACCGGTTCTCGCTGGAGCCAGCCCTCGCCCTGACGCGCGGCACCTTCGCTCCCGCTGCCGGCCTCGCGACTTTCGGCTCCATCGGCGACTCCGCGCCAGATACCTGGGGACGCCGTCTCATGCAGCGAGCCGAACGCCGCCTCGCCGACCGCGAAGGTCGTGCCGTCCGCACGCTTGCTGAAAGCGATTACCTGCTCGGCGTCGCCGACGAGACGCGGCTCGGCGCACTCCGATTCCGCTGGGTCGGCGAAGACGCCTTTCAGGCGCCGATCCACGGTAGCGTACCAGCCCTAATCGAACTCGCCCGGCTTCTCCAGATCACCGAGCGCATTCTCCGGGACGAGGAAACGGACGAAGACCTTCAGGTCATCTTCGCGCCCGGCTCCTCCCTTGGCGGCGCGCGGCCGAAGGCATCGGTCATCGACCAGCACGGCAACCTCTCCATCGCCAAGTTTCCAAAGGAGACCGACGACTACAGCATGGAGACCTGGGAGGAGATCGCGCTGCGATTGGCCGGCAAGGCCGGCATCGCCACCCCGCAACACGAACTCATCGAAGTGGCCGGCAAGGCGGTCATGCTATCGCGACGCTTCGATCGCGACGGTACGACCCGCATCCCCTTCCTGTCAGCGATGGCAATGATGGGCGCCAAGGACGGCGAGCGTGGCAGCTATCCGGAGATTGTCGACGCTCTCGCACAGCATGGCGCGCAGGGAAAGACCGACGCCCATGCCCTCTATCGGCGCGTCGTCTTCAACGTGCTGATCTCCAATGTCGACGACCACCTTCGCAACCACGGCTTCCTCTGGCTGGGAAAGGCCGGGTGGTCACTGTCTCCGGCTTATGATCTCAATCCCGTGCCAACCGATGTGAAGGCGCGCGTGCTGACCACAAACATCGATCTGGACGAAGGCACCTGCTCGCTCGACCTGCTTGAGGTCGCGTCAACGTACTTCGGGCTGACACTGGCGCAGGCCCGCACGATCATAAGGGAGGTCGCAACGATCACCGCCACATGGCGCAACACCGCCAAGGCAGTCGGCGCCCGGTCGGCCGAGATCAACCGCATGGCAAGCGCGTTTGAGCACGACGATCTACGGCGAGCGCTGGCGCTATGACCAGAACGTTCCTTCACAGCTTTGATCTACCAGCGGCAAGTCCTGTCGCTTACGACACCGGCGAGCCCCTACGAGCTATTGTCGATCTCAGAATCGAAAGCGTCACCGACATTGCGCCGCAGTTTGCCCGAGATCATGCACATCAGAGTTCGACTGGCGCTCACTGGAGTCGCATGCGCAAGTTGGTAGGCCGAGAATTTCACCTGGCTACGGAAGCAGAAGCGCGTCACGCAGGACAATTAGAGGCCTCCGGCTTTACTCAGCAGTATATCGGCGGTTTGGAGCGTGACGACGCAATCCGGCAGTGGTGACCTTGTCCGAACTCGCCAGCGCGTTAGACGCTAGCCATGTCGACCTTATCTCGCCTGGTGTAAATTTTGCAGCCGGCCCAAAGCCTAAAGTGAAAACCATAGCCGTCGTGGGCTTCAGATTGATCTTCCGGCGCGCCGCCTTGCTGTCGGCTGAAGAAGGAGCCCCGCCCGAGTTGCTCGGGCGGGGCTTTGATGGTGTGTCACTCGCCGCTCTTGCGCGGCCGCGACCAGAGCAGGTTGTAGCCCTCGCCACCTTCATCATCGAACAGGTTGGCGTAGATCGGTGCGTTGAACGAGGGATCGTCGAGCTTGAGCGAGAGGTAGTCGCGTCCCTCTTCGGAGCGCTTCGCCCAGGCGGCCCCGATTTCCGCGCGGCCCACATAGATGCGGTGACTGGGAGCGTTGTCGTTGGAGCGGTTGGTCTCGGCGACGATGCGGACGCCCTTGGCCTGCAGGCTCAGGGTGATGATCTCGCCCTGGAAATCGTTGCCGACCTTCTTGAAAGAACCGATGTTAGCCATGTCACTTCTCCTGTTGTGTTTCGAGCCCGCGACCACCGCGGCCTCGATGGCGATCTAGAGGCCAAGGACGATCGGCGACGCACCCGCTGTTTGCGGGCCGGAGCGCAGCGGAGGACACCGTTGTGGCGACTTTCTTGTCTCGCGAGGAATGGGCGCAGCCCAGGGGAAGAAAGTCGCATCAACGGCGTTGCGGCTCAGACGATCGAGGCGAAGCCGGTCTTTGGCCAGATCCAGCCATCAACGAGGCCACGTGCGTCCGCGTGCTCAACCGCAATCTCGGGAGAACGTGGCGTAGCTCGGTTGTGCTGAGCAAGAGGCCCGAACGAAATCCGGCAGAAAAAGAAACAATCTGCAGCAAAGGGCGGTATTGTCTCCGAGGAATCATCAAGACACGCCGCTCCGCCGCGGCTGAGTGGGCTAGCTAGCCGAAATGCTTTGGGGTTGGTGGAAGCGCTTCGAAGAAGACTGCCCCACCCCGCTCAGGTCCCGATCGTCCCTCGTCTCAATGCGCCGATTTATGCCAACCTGTTCGACGATGAAGGCGGCGAGCGATCGTGCCCGCACCTAGCGCCCGTAAGAATTGGTTGTGAGGGCCCGCCCACCAGCCCGGCCTGCTCGAACACGCCGGACTCCGTAAATGCGGTCAAGCGCACCCACGACGCGCCGCCGATGTAAAGCGCCCCCAGGCAAGCAAACACCTCCCGCCAGGCCGGCGAAGGCACCCCGATCTGGGACAGGGCCGACACAACATGGTAGCCGGCAACAGCGGCCGGAACTGCGAATGCGCTCGCGATAGCGAAACGCAAGGTCAAGGATCGAGTGCTGGCGGCGGCGGCCTGACCGAAGACAAGCGCCATCGCGCCGCCGGCCGTACCGATAAGCAATGCGCCGGCCACGCCGGCGCCGCCTTGTAATGCCGTCGTCCCGATACTCAGCGCAACAAAGAACGGCAGGGCATGCACCGCCAGCGCGAAGATCGCCCAGCAGAACAAACCGATTCCGAGTGTGTTGAGAACAAGCCCAAAGGCGAGCATGGTGGTGGCTCCATGTGCATGGATTTACCCGTCGCGCCTTCCACCACCACCATGGCGCAAATCCGCGCTTAGAGCCGAAACGAGGCCGAGTTGCGGCGCCTGCAACTCCGCTTTGATGCCAAGGGCGAGCAGGCGGCGCTCACGCGCCGCCGAACCTCCAGACAGGGATGCCGAGCCGCTTGGCCTTGTCGGCGAGGTTGTCCTGGATTCCCGTGCCCGGAAAATGCATGACGCCAATCGGCAGGAGTTCGAGCATCGCGTCGTTGCGCTTGAAGGGTGCGGCCTTGGCATGTTTCGTCCAGTCGGGCTTGAAGGCGATTTGAGGCACTTTGCGATTGTTCGCCCATTTGGAGGCGATCAGTTCGGCGCCTTTCGGGGAGCCGCCATGAAGCAGAACCATGTCGGGGTGTTTGGCGTGGACCTTGTCGAGGCGATCCCAGATCAGGTTGTGATCGGTGAAATCGAGCCCCCCGGTGAGTGCAATCTTCGGTCCTGGAGGTAACATGACCTCGGTCTCGGCGCGACGCCTGGCGGCGATGAAGTCACGGGAATCGATCATCGCTGCGGTCATCGTGCGGTGGTTCACCAGCGATCCCGATCGGGGACGCCAGGACGAGCCCGTGTGAGTTTCAAAGCGTTCCAAGGCCTGGTCGCGGAACAGTTCCAGGCAGTTGCGACGCTCGATGAGCGTGAGACCTTCGGCCGTCAGTCGCTCGAGTCCGACCGATTGCACCTCGGAGCCGTTTTGCTCAAGCTGGCTCTTCCGCTGCGCCTGTTCGTTGTCGTCGAGCTGGCGACCGATGCGGTCGACAGCGCGATGGAACAGGTTGACCGTCGACCAGAGCAGATCGTCAAGGTCCGGCTCAAGCCGAGTATCGCTCAACGTGGCAACCAGGGCATCGAAGATGTCCGCGACGGCGACGGCGATGATCCGGCCCTCGGGAAGGGGCCGTGGATCTGGTTGGTCGTCGAAGGGGCGATAGCCGTAGAGTTGTAGCTCGGCGAGAACGTGATCGGTTGGAGATGCGGCATGCGGCGGTTCGATGTCGTCACGGTCGGTCATGGTGGGGAGTCCTTTGCCGGAAGCGGCCGCGCCCATCGCGGCCTTCGTGGCGATCACTCAGACGGCGGGCGGAACGGGCCAGAACCCGAAAGGGCCGAAGCGGCAGCGGAGGATGGCGCAGCCCGGCTATTTTGCTTCGCGATGCAAAGCGCGCGGGCCAGATAGAATGATGTGTCTTCTCATCGCCGGCGCGCGGCGGAAAATAGCCGGGCGCAGCCATTGCCGGCCCGCACCCGCCTGCCGTCCGATCGCCCTCTAGAAGGCCGAGGTCGTGTCCTCTTCCGGCATTGGTCCTCCGCGACCGACGACGTCGAAATGCCGCAGCTATTCCGCGACCACTATCGACGAATGCAGGAAGCGGACGACGTCCTCTGGTACGAGTTGAAGCCACAACGCCGCTCGGAGGCCCTCAAGACCGCAGATGTGCAGATCTTCGTTGAAGTCCCCCAGCCGGGGCGACAGTACGACCGCTTCGATGCCGGCGTCTTCCGCACGCCGGGTGAGGGTTGCCTGCACGGTGTCTCCGGCGGCGTCGGCATCGCGGGCGATGTAGAGCCGACGAAGGCCCGACGGCAGCAACATGGCTGAAAGGTGATTGGCCGACAGCGCTGCAGCCACGGGCAAGGCCGGCAGTGCGTAACGCAGCGATAGCATCGTTTCGATACCCTCGCCGGCCGCGAGCACGTCGTCCGCCGCGCCGAAGCGAACGGCGTTGCCAAGCAGGTCGCCCATGGCGCGTCGTGGCGTGTCGATCGGAGCCTTGCCGAGCCGCACGCGATCAAACCCGCCCGGGTCAAGCCAGGTACGGTGCACGCCGGTGATCCGTCCATCGAGGTCTGTGACGCAGGCGATCATCGCCGGCCAGGTTTCGGCCGGCAGATGCTCGTCCGGCCGATAGTAGCAACGAGGGTGGAAGCGCAGACTTCCGCCATGGCGGATGCGGGCTATTCCGCGACGCTGCAAATACGTTTCCACCACCGTCCCCTCGATCGGGCGCGACATCGCAAAGAGCCGACGGGCGGCTTGCTGCGATCCAGCCGACGCACGCGAACGCATGGCTTTCGGGGCCGATTTCCGCTCGCAACGAGGCAGTCTCAGAAACCGCCGCGCTTCCTCGGCGACCTCGCGGAAATCGCGGAAACCCCGGCATTCGCGGATGATGTCGAGGAGATCGCCATGCTCCCCGGTTGCGGCATCGGTCCACTTGCCGGCGGCGCCCTTTGGCGATTGCAGGAGCCGCACATACAGTGAGCGGCCCGGGGTGTTGTGGACGTCGCCGACCACCCAGTACCGCCCCGACCGCTTGCCGTTGGAGAGATAGTGTCGACACACCGCCTCGGCGTCGCGCGCAAGCCGGCGTGCCAGTTCGGAAGCATCGCGAGACATCACGCGGCCTCCCGATCACTGATGCGCGCAACAGGATAGGTGCCGAGCACGTTCGAAAGGATCTCGACGCCCTTCCCGTCCGCGGGCACGAACATCCGCAGCTTCCAGGAAATGATCTCCCCAAAGAGGCCGTAAGCCCGGAGGCGATCGCGCATCGTGTCGTTGAATCCCGACAGCTCGATGCGGTACGCGCCCATGACCCGGACGCGGCGAAGCTTAAGTCCCTCCGCGAGATCAATGACGGTCCGTCCCTCCATCAGCGCGGCAAAGGCAGCATTCGGCGTCAGCGCGGGCGCCTCCGCAGCAAGGACATTTGCGACCCAGCTAGCCGAAACCTTGCGACCGATGATGCGTTCGCCGGCATCAGTCTGAAGCCGATAGACGCGGGTCGATCCGTTCGGCAGCCGCTTCCAGATCGGTAACAGCAGGCCCGCCACGACATGGACCGTGCTTTCCGTGAACTCGGGAATCTCGGCAAGCTCTGCTCGCCAGGCCGCGGCAAAGCATTGATGGTCCGCCGGGGCCCAGTGGCTTTCCGCCATCATGCCCAGGGGGACCGTGTGCTGCTCCATCGGCCGGATCAGGCGAACGCGCTGTTCGATGTCACCGTCGTCGAGCATCACGCTGGCCGCCGGGACCTGCACGGCGGCACGCCCCGACCGCTCATTGACCAGCAGGACTGCACGGCGATCGGAGAGACGATCGAGAGCGTCATCCAGCCCGATAGGATGGTTCCGCTGACGCTGGATGATCGTGAGCAGCCGGGCCTCGGCGCAGGTAGCCGGATGGATATAGATCGTCCGCCGGTCGGTAACGACAAAGCTCTCGGCGCGGAGCGTTTCCAGCCCGACATCATAGGCGCCGGACGCAACCGCACCCTCGATCCGAGCGGTCAGGAGCTGCTCGAAAACGGTGAACAGGATATTCTGAAGCTCAATGGTAAGCGCGAGCAATCTGTTCAGGAAGGTCGTGATCGGCGGCAGATCATCCCTGAGCCCATTGGCATCGGTCAGCTTCAGGCCGGTGGCATCCTCAAACCTTTCGAGCGAACATCCCTGGACCTTGCCCCGCACCAGCAGGGTGTAGAGTTGGCGCAACGCATCGCGCCCGTACTGGCTTTCGAGATTGTCCTCCGGCCGGAACAGGCCCTGCCCCCCGGTCTGGCGCTGACCGCGGGTGATGGCACCTAGCGTATCGAGCCGGCGGGCAATGGTGCTGAGAAAGCGCTTTTCGGCCTTCACGTCGGTTGCGATGGGACGAAACAGCGGCGGCTGCGCCTGGTTGGTCCGGTTGGTCCGGCCAAGCCCCTGGATCGCGGCGTCGGCCTTCCAGCCGGGCTCGAGCAGATAATGGACGCGCAGGCGACGGTTTCGGGCCGACAGTTCGGCGTGATAGCTCCTTCCCGTGCCGCCGGCGTCGGAGAACACGAGAATGCGCTTCACATCATCCATGAAGGCGGAGGTCTCGGCGAGGTTGGCCGAACCGGCGCGGTTTTCGACCACGAGCCGGTCGCCCTTGCGAACGACGCGTCGCGAGCGGCCGGTCACTTCGGCGACCATGTCGGCGCCGAACCGCTGCACAACCTGGTCGAGCGCGCCGGGTACCGGCGGCAGCGAGGCGAGCTTCTCGATTAGACGGTCACGGCGGGCGACAGCTTCTCGGCTCTCGACCGGCTGGCCGTCACGGTAGACAGGCCGGGAACTGAGGTTGCCCTCCGAGTCGGTGAAAGGCTCGTAGAGCTGAACCGGGAAGGAATGGGCGAGATAGTCGAGTACATACTCGCGAGGGGTAATGTCGACCTGGACGTCGCCCCAGTCTTCGGTCGGGATCTCGGCGAGCCGGCGCTCCATCAGCGCCTCGCCCGTTGAGACGATCTGGATGACGGCGGCATGGCCAGCTGCGAGATCGCGCTCGATCGAGCGGATCAGCGAGGGCGTCTTCATCGAAGTCAGGAGATGACCGAAGAAGCGCTGCTTGGCGCTTTCGAAAGCGGATCGCGCCGCCGATTTCGCCTGCCCGTTGAGCGTTCCGGTTTCGCCGGTGATGTTGGCGGCCCGCATCGCCGCGTCGAGGTTGTTGTGGATGATGCTGAACGCATCGGCATAGGCGTCGTAGATGCGAACCTGCTCCGGCGTCAGCTGGTGCTCGACGAGATCGTACACGACGCCCTCGTAAGAGAGCGAGCGGGCCGCGTAGAGCCCAAGCGCCTTGAGATCGCGCGCCAGCACCTCCATGGCCGCGACACCACCTTCCTCGATCGCCTCGACGAACTCGGCCCGCGTGGCGAACGGAAAATCGGTGCCGCCCCAGAGGCCGAAGCGTTGAGCATAAGCGAGGTTGTGGACCGAGGTGGCGCCCGTGGCCGATACATAAACAACGCGCGCGTTCGGCAAAGCGTGCTGGAGCCTCAGGCCTGCGCGCCCCTGCTGAGAGGCCGCCTGGTCACCGCGTTCGCCCTTGCCGCCGACCGCATTCTGCATGGCATGGCTCTCGTCGAAGACGACCACTCCGTCGAAGTCGGAGCCCAACCATTCAGCGATCTGCCTGACACGCGAAAGCCTGTCGCCACGCTCGTCGGTTCGCAGCGTAGCGTAGGTGGCAAAAAGGATACCTTCCGAAAGCCGAATCGGGGTGCCCTGGCGAAACCGCGACAAGTTCGTAACAAGCAGGCGTTCCATGCCGAGTGCCGACCAGTCGCGCTGCGCATCTTCGATCAGCTTGTCGGATTTGCTGATCCAGACCGCGCGGCGGCGGCCCTTGAGCCAATTGTCGAGCAGGATACCGGCGACCTGCCGCCCCTTGCCCGCGCCGGTGCCATCGCCGAGAAACCAGCCGCGGCGAAAGCGGACGGCATTCTCGGCGTCGTCGCGCGCGGCCGCTACAACGTCAAACGTCGGGTCGACTGTCCAGGAGCCCGTGAGAAACTCGGAATGCGCTTCGCCAGCATAGATGATGCTCTCGAGCTGGGCGTCCGACAGAACTCCATCTGCCAGCAGCCCCGGAGACAGGTGCGGACGATAGGACGGTTTCGGCGGCGCAACGGAGGCCATCGCCGCGGACTGCACGAGCTTGGTCGGATGGATGCACGATCCGGGAATACGAATCGACTGCAACGCATATTCCTCGTAAAGCGCATCGGTCAGGCGGGCGCCTTCCGGCGGCGACCATTCGATCGTTTCGTACGCAAGTTCTACGCGTTCTGGCGCTCTGCCTCCGGAGATGGACGATGAGCGTGATGCAACGGCACCAATCGATCGCGACATCGCAGGGCGCTTAATGACGTCAACCAGAACCGGCGTGGAGACAGGCTCCCGTGGAGGCACATGCTGGGTCACCCAATCAAGCAAGGTGGCGACATCGCCTGCCTTGACTTTCGAGGCGGGAAAGACCTTCGGATCTGCGGCAGGCAGCTTGTCGATCACCAGCAGCCTTGTGTCCGTCTGAGTTCCGTGCCTGGCGTAGACGGCGCCGTCGATCGCGGCAGAAAACACCACCCGCCCACGTTCCTGAATCCGAACAAAGGCGTCTCGCCATGCCGGATTGTCCGGCGCGAAGGTTGCGCCGGTGATGGCGACGAGACGTCCGCCGTCGCAAAGGCGAGCCAAGGCTGACCCGATGTGCCGGAGAGCCGCGTCCGCCATCCGTTGGTCGACATTTGGCATCGCCGAGAACGGCGGATTCATCAGGACGACGCTCGGTACGACACTCGCATCGAGATGATCATCGATCTGGGCCGCGTCGAACCGGGTGACTTTACCGTTGGCGAAGAGATGATCGAGCAGCCCCGCACGGGATTCGGCCAACTCGTTCAACGTCAGAGCGCCGCCCGCGAGTTCGGCAAAGATGGCGAGCAAGCCCGTCCCCGCAGAGGGCTCCAGAACGCGGTCGCCGGACGTAATGCCGGCTGCGGTGCATGCGGCCAGCCCGAGCGGGATCGGCGTTGAGAATTGCTGAAACGCCTGACTATCTTCGGAACGGCGGGTAT
Organism: Bradyrhizobium sp. ma5; assembly: GCF_042258955.1. Lineage (NCBI taxonomy): Bacteria > Pseudomonadati > Pseudomonadota > Alphaproteobacteria > Hyphomicrobiales > Nitrobacteraceae > Bradyrhizobium > Bradyrhizobium sp. ma5. The sequence goes on along the minus strand of NZ_CP170156.1, from coordinate 1,600,465 downwards.
GTGTCGGCAGGCAGCTCACGATTTTTGTGAGCATTGGCAGCATCGCGGCCGTCGAGCCAGCCTTGGCGCGCATGGCCGGGCCAAACTTGCGAAGGAATAGAACGGTTGCCGCCTCGCAGACGTCATAGGCGGTCTTCCAATTCCAGGCGCCGGCCGCGTCTGAGGCGCCGAAGGCAGCCTCCATTGCGCGGCGCAGGACGCCGGCATCGATGCGCCGGCCGCGTTCCAGGTCAGTCAGGAGCTGTCGGGCGGTCCTGATGGCCGCGGAGGTGATGCTTGCAGCGGCACGCATCGAGAGCGGTGCGGCGAAGGCGCCGCCGGCGAGAGATTCGGTCATGGCAGGATTTCTTTCGGAGAGCAGGAATGGGTCGAACCATCAGGCGCTCTCCTTGGACCCCGACGGCTCAAACCCTTCCCGGCCCGACTCTGCCTCTCGGCCCTCGCCCATAAGAATGGGGACCGGGCTGCACACCGGTCCCCAAGCAACTGCGAGCAGGCCGGAGCCATCCCGCTCTCTTATGTCACTCGGCCGCGTCGAGCTGTTCCGGCTCGTCGTCGCCGGCATCCTCCCGATTTTCGGCGTCGCCAAGGAATTCGGGCAGCGGGTCCGTTTCACCCTCCTCTTCCGCTAGCGATGCGGTAGCGTCGGTGAGACGCAGCGGCTCCGGCAACCAGCCCGAACCATCGAGAAGACGCTCGGCCTCCTTGGCCATGTCGGCCTTCTTCAGGTGCTCGATCAACTGCGCAGAAGATTCGTCCCTTGCTTCCCGCACCGCCTCCAGAATGCGAGGCTTGGTGACCCGACCGAGATAGTTGTCGACGGTCGGTCTCCAGCCAGCTCGGACCATGTCGAAGTCGACGGCGCGCGCCAGCACATCGGCCTGATCGAGACGGGTCCGAACGCCATGGGCGGAGATGCGGCCCTGATTGGTGCGGTTGGCCGGTTCATGGACGGCATTGACCGCAAATGACGCACAATGAGCGAACAGCGACGCTTGTGCATCACCGTCGAGGGCTGTGAGCGCATCCCAGAGATCGTTCTCGCCCTGTGGCAATCGTGCCTTCCAGGACTCGTGCCGTGCCTCGACGGCCTTCGCAGACGCGCTTTCCCTCAGGCCCGGGGCTTGAGCGGGGAAGGTCGGCGTACGAAGTCCGATCTCGAGGCAGCTTCCGGATGACGCGAACCGGTAAAAGGCCGTCAGCACGAAGTTGTGCAATACCGCCTGGAACGCGATCGCTGGATTTTCTGCCAGAGCATCCCGCAACGCCAGTGTACGATGCGCCGTCAGCTCGGTGATCAATCGATCGGGCAATGGCCTTGTCGCATCCTCATCGTCCCCATCGGATTCGACCGGCGCACCTGCAACCGAGACCACGGTGCGCGGACCGGAAGCACCGACCTCGCGTGCCTCGGTTGTATCGGCGCTCCGGCCGACGTCAGGATCGGTTGCCGGAAGGTCGTCCTCTGTCCGGACGTAACCGCGGTCTACTGAGAGGCGTCCTTCGGAATCGATACTGACGAAGACGCCAGCGCGGACAATCTCCGCCGGATCGTAGAGCACCGACCTATCTTCGAACGCCATCAGTGCCGCCTCGATTTCGCCGAGACGCCGATCGACCTCGTCGGGCAACTCATCGGCATGCTGGTAATCGGATTCAAGCTTGGCCTGCTCGGCGTTGAGGGCGTCGATGGTGGCATGTTCCTCAGGTGAGAGATCGACAGGCTTGCCCTCGATTTCTCGCAGACCATCAGTGTGACCGTAGGGGAAATCGAGCGCCACTGAGATCCACTTCCAGCCTTCCGCGGCAACCGTCTCGGCTTCGGCCTTGAGTTTTTCTGTCACGAGGCGGTCGAGCAAGGCGACGTCCTGGAGCCAGCCGCCATCATCGTGCTCGAACAGGTCCCGCAAAACGCCGCCGCCAGCCTGCTCATAAGCATCCAGCCCGATGAACTGCGCGCGGCGATCGGACGCGCGCACGGTATTTTCGGTCAGCATTCGCCGGATCTGATAGGGCTCGTCATAGCCAGATCGGCTGACATTCTCCCAGACCTGCTCCTGTCTGGCGTGGTCGGCTGTAACAGAGAAGGCCATGAGCTGCTCCAGGGTCATGCCGTCGTCGGCATAGACGTCGTGCAGCTTCGGCGACACGGACGCCAGCCGGAGGCGTTGCTTCACGACGGCCGGCGTCACGAAGTGCCGAGCAGCGATATCCTCCTCGGACAAGCCGGCGCCGCTCAAGGTCTGGAAGGCTCGGAACTGATCGAGCGGATGAAGCCCTATCCGCTGGTCGTTCTCTGCAAGCGAGTCGTCTTCAGCGATGCCCCCCTCACGCACGACACAAGGAACAGTCTGCGTCTTTGCCATGCGCTTCTGCTTCACAAGAAGTTCCAGCGCGCGATAGCGCCGGCCGCCGGCCGGCACCTCGAACATGCCGGTTTCATTGCCTTCCGTGTCCACAACCGCTCGCACGCTGAGACTTTGCAGGAGCGTACGCTGCGCGATACTTTCGGCGAGTTGCTCGATCGAAACCCCTGCCTTGACGCTCCGAACGTTCGACTGGCTGAGCACCAGCTTGTTGAACGGAATGTCGCGGGAGGGCGACAGGGTGATCTTCTGGACAGACTTCGTCATGTCGATTCTCCACGACGGGCGGCCGGGAGCCTCTCTCGGCCTCCAACCCGTCGCGAAAAACCGCGGCTCCCCTCTCACTCTCTTTTTCGAGACGACCGGCGAGAACTTCACGCCGCCTCCTGCTCCGCCGCCTCCGTCGTCGTGTCGACAACGCCTTCCGGCAGGAATCCAAGAAGGTAATCCGCAGCCTTGCTGGCCTGTGAAGCAGCACGCACAATCGCCCGATTGTCCTCTCGCAGCACGTCAAGCCAGCAGCCGATATAGTCCGCGTGCCGCACCGTCGGCGCAATACCAAGCGAAGCGCAACTGAACGCCGACGATATCTCTGCGACGAGCTCCTCGAAGGCGTACTTCCTGGTGCCGTAGCTGCCCGACAAGTCACGGTTGAGACGTGACGGGTGGCCGCTGGCATGCGCCAACTCGTGCAAGGCCGTCCGATGCCAGTTGATCGGCTCGTAATAGGCTTGCGGCGGCGGCACCTGCACATAGTCTTCTGCCGGTACATAGAAAGCGCGGTTGCCGCCGATCCGGAAGTTGATACCGGTTGCCTTGATGAGCTTATCGACCCGCGGCTCGATCAAGCCTGGCGGCGGGGGCGGCGCCGTCGTCGCGACCTCCGAAGGCAGATTGTCGCACTGATCGGTATTAAAGACCGTGAAGCGCTTGAGGAATGGAATGGCCTGCGCTTCGTCGCCTGTTTCGCTCGCGCGCCGCTTTTCCTCGACCGGCACAAAGCGGTCGGCATAGACGACGGTGGTCCCGCGCTCGCCCTTGCGGACGTGACCACCGAGCGACAGCGCCTGGCGGAAGGTAAGCCAGCTCTGGCCTGTAAATCCGCGTTCGGTGGTCGCGGACCAAAGAATTAGTACGTTGATGCCGCTATATTGGCGGCGAGTTGCGGCGCTCTTCGGCATAGCCAGCGCCGCGTTCGCCGCCGGGGTACCCCAAGGCTGAACCCACGGCACTCGGCCGGCCTCAAGTTCGCGGATGATCTTGCTGGTGATCTCATCATAAAGGCTCGTCCGGTCTTCACCGGTGCGCCGCTGAAGATAGCGTCTCGACATCGCGGGTCTCCGCGACGGGCGCCGCAAGCCTCTCTCGCAGTCCATAACCCGTCACGTCAAAACCCGCGCGGCACTCTTACTCTCAGCCTCCAAGGGAGAGAATGCGAAATCCGCGCCGCAGCCCGCCCACCGTCCGATTGTTCATGGATTTGGCCTTGATAGATGCCGAGGGCCGCAGGCCCGGACCGGGCGTGCGCCAACGGCGCATCGCCTCAAGGATATGGCACCCGCAGGAGCGTGAGCATAGCGACGCCGAAGGCGGCACGCGGGAGCGAGTGCAGCGACGAGACCGGTTAAAAGGGTACCCGGGAACGGGGCAGTGATAGCGACGCCGTCATACTTCATGACGGCGGGACCCTTTCACGATTGCCCCCGGCGAGGAGCTCCGCAGCCTTGCGCGAGGGATCGAAGCCGGACGGCCCAGACGCGAAGCGGCTGGGTTGACGAGAGCCCGATGCGGCGGCAGCCGCACGCGCACAAGCCGAAGAATCCTCCCGTCAAAGAACCTAAACTTCCTCGCGCACGTTCGTCTGCGCGTCATAGATCCTGATCTGAAGCCTGGGAAAACGTCTCTTGAGTTCTTCTCCACCTGCCCTGGCGCCGTCTCTGGTCGCAAATTCGGCTTTGAGTCGGCCGTCAACTTCAAGCGCGTAACCAAAGGTCGGCAGTTTACTGGTAGCTGCAACCATGTCATTCCCATTGTTAAGTGAGGCGGCTGGAAATGATGGGTAGCGTGAGTCGCCCAACCCACGCCAGAGCCGCCGGCGAAACTGTGGTGATCGGCCATCGGACGTTTGTGGATTGAGACCCGACAGTCGACTCCGTCAAGGATCGGCATTTGCAGGTCCAAACAGGCGGACGGGTTTCCGCTTGCCCGGATGCATGCACGATAGCGCCAGGGCTCGACGTAGCTACCCTCCCAGGGTCCCTGGCCGGCCCGCTCAGCTTCGCGCTGAGCTTCGTGATATCTGCCTTTTTGAGTACCACAAGGCATCGCCACAATCTTGAGTGCGGCCGATGCCGGCAATGGTCCGCAATTTCGACTTACTCTCCGCCCTCGTAGAACAGTTCCAGCGGCAGGCCGACCAGCGACTTGCCAATCCAGTCACGAGCAATGATATTCGAAGGCCCCATTGCGATTGCGGCGCGCGCGTCGCGGTAGCCGCGCTCGATCGGGCCGCGATGGTAGCCATAGCCGCCGGTCACCGTCAGCGCCGTGGCTGCGACCTTGTTGGCGACCTCCGCGGCGTGCACCTTGAACTCGGTCAGCGGGATCAGGATCTCGCTCTGCGGCTTGCCGGCGCGCCAGAGCGCGTCGAGCTTGCCTGCGAGCTCGTTGCGCCACGGCCGCAGCGTCTCGACCAGCACCTTGGCCGCCCCGAGTTCCTGGCGGATCGCCTGATAGTCGGAAAGGCTCTTGTTCCTGTCCTTGTGAACGAAGCTCGTGGTGTGCGCGACCGCAGCGTTCAGCGCGCCGCGCGCGACGCCTTCCCAGACCGCGCCGAGCCCGATCAGATAGACCGGCGAAACGCCGTCATAGATGATTTCCTTGCCCTGCCCTTCGGCGCCAAGCCGGTCGCGTTGCGGCACAAGCACATTGCTGTAGCGGATCGGTCCGGAATGGTTGGCGCGCACGCCGAGCGCATCCCAAGGACGGGACTCGATGCCCTCGGCCTTGCCGTCGACGATGAAGAAGATGATGTCGGCCTGGTCCTTGGCATCAGGCGTGCGGGTCTGCACCACATAATAATCCGCCTGGCCCGAGCTCGTCGTGAACGATTTCTCCGCATTGACGCGATAGTCGTCGCCGTCGCGCGACGCTTCCGACAGATTGTACCACCAGTGACCGCCGGTGGCACGCTCGCTGGTCGAGTAGGTGCCGAGCAGGCTGCCGTTACCGGCCTTCAGCCAGCGCTCCTTCTGATCGGTGTTGCCAAACAGGTTGATGGTCTGCGCCGCGCCGACATGCATGACATAGACGAGGCCGGTGGATGCATCGGCCTGCCCGATCCGGTAGGCGGCCTCGGCGAAATCCGAATGGCCGAGACCGAGCCCGCCGAACTGGCTCTCGTTCAGCACACCTGTCCAGCCGGCTTCGGCAAGCGCACGCAGATTCTCGCGCGGAAAGCGGCTCTCGCGGTCGTTGCGGTCGGCATTCACTTTCACCGTCGCGTCGATGGCGGCATCGAGCCTGGCATATACGTCGTCGATCTTGTGTGCGGGATTGTCTTTGGCCATGGTCATTTTCTCCGGGTTGCAGTCATGCGACAGCCTCTGTCGGCTGCGTCCGGCTCTGATCGCCCTGCGACGATCCGCCGAGATAGTGCGTCTTGATGTCGGCGCGCTGGCGCAGCTCGGCTGCCGCGCCGGCCAGCACGCTGCGGCCGTTCTCGAGCACCACCGCGTAATCGGAAAAGCGCAGCGCCACCGTCGAGTTCTGCTCGGCGACCAGGATCGACAGCCCCTGCTCGCTGTTGAGCTGCTTGAGCGCGCGAAAAATTCCCTCGACGACCAGCGGCGCAAGCCCCATCGACGGTTCATCCAGCACCAGAAGCCGCGGACGCGACATCAAGGCCCGGCCGATCGCCGTCATCTGCTGTTCGCCGCCCGAGGTCAGACCGGCGAGCGAGCGGCGATGCAGCTTCAGGCGCGGAAACAGCGCATAGACGCGGTCAAGGTCTGCTGATATCTCCACCCGCCGCGCATCGCGACCCATCGCGCCGGTGATGAGATTTTCTTCCACCGTCAGCGAGGCGAAGCAATGCCGCCCCTCGAGCGCCGGCACGAGGCCGGCGCGCACCAGCGTCGCCGCCGATGTGCCCGCAGCGTCGCGGCCGTCGAAGACAATGCGACCCGCGGTGATCTGGCCGCGCCGGGCGGCGAGCAGCGCCGAGACCGCCTGCAGCGTGGTCGATTTGCCGGCACCGTTGGCGCCGAGCACGGCCACGATCTCGCCGCGCCGCACGGCGAGTGAGACATCGCTGACCGCCGCGATCGCGTGGTTATAGGTGGCAGCCAATCCCTCGACCGCGAGCAAAGTTTCACTCATCTGTTGATCCCTGACGTTGCAGGACGCGGGAGCCGCAGAGCTCCCGCGCCTGTCGCGGCATCAGTTGCTGACCGGATCGTCGCTGGAGGTCCGCACCTTGATGCCATGCTCCTTGGCATAGGCGGCCGCCGACTTCTCGATGATCGGGCGCAGGAAAGCCCAGTCCGGCGCGATCCAGCCCGAGACCACCTTCCATTTGCCGCCGTCCCACTGCTGGAACGTGACGCGGCCGTCGCCTTCGTGATTGTCCCAGCTGACGTTGATCGAATGGAACAGATCCTTTGCGCCGAGCGCTTCGACGCGCGCCGGATCGAGCTGCAAATGCTCGAAGCCCCAGCGCACCTCGTCACCGGTCAATGTGCGCTTGCCGAACTTTGCCTGCGCGATCCTGATCGCCTCGACATTGAGGATGCCGTTCACAATTCCCAGATTGTGGTAGACGCTGCCGATCCGCTTCTTGTCGTCGAGATTGCCCTTGCCGGCGCCGTAGACCGTCTTGATCACCTCCTGCAGCACCGGATATTGCTCGCCGGAGGCCTGCGTGGTGATCGCGATATAGCCCTTGGCAGCGTCGCCGGCCGGGATCACGTCTTCCTCGGAATTGGACCAGACGTTGCCGATGATATGGTCGGCAGGAAATCCGACCTTCTGCGCGGTCTTCAGCGCCACCGGGTTCATTACGCCCCAGCCGCGCAACACCACGTAGTCGGGCTTCGCGCGCCGGATCGACAGCCATTGCGACTGCTGCTCGTTGCCGGGATGCGGCACCTCGATCTGCTCCAGGCTGAACTGATACTTGTCGGCGAGCAGCTTGTAGATCGGGATCGTCTCCTTGCCGTAGGGCGAGCCGTGATAGAGCACGACGAGCTTCTTGCCCTTCAGCTTGTCGATGCCGCCCTCGCGGCTCGCAATGTAGTTCACGATTCCCGAGGTCTCGCTGTAGGGATTGAGCAGCAGCGGGAAGACGTAGGGAAACACGCGGCCGTCGGTCGAGTCAGTTCGGCCGTGGTTGATGGTGATCAGCGGCACCTTGTCCTTGGTGATGCGATCGATCATGGCGTAGGCGATGCCGACCGATAGCGGATTCCAGGCGGCAACGCCGGCCCGTCCCTTCAGCCGTTCATAGACCTCGACGCCGCGCTCGACCTCGTACTGGGTCTCGCCCTCGTCCCAGGTCAGCTTGACGCCGTTGACGCCGCCATCGCGGATGTTGATCAAATTGAGATAGTCGATGAACCCGCCGAAGAAGCCGGTGCCGCCGGCCGCATAGGGGCCGACCCGGTAGCTTTGCAGGGGAAAGAACTGTTCGTCGGCACGGGCCGCAGGTAGCCCGGCCAGCACCGAGGCAACCGCCGCGGCGAAAGCAAATTTCAGAACTCTCGATTTAATCATCGTCAACTTCTCCAGTGGTGAATTGTCATGTGGTGCGAGCAGCGACTTGCCGCGTGAGAAACGCCCAGAGCCGGTCCCACAGCGCGATCAGGCCGCGCGGTTCGGCAATCAGGAATGCGATGATCAGCGCGCCGACGACGATGCGCTGGCTCATCTCCAGCACGCCCGAGTCGAACACGCCGCCGAGCAGGGCCGCACCGGCGCGTGACAGGATCAGCGGAAACACCACAATGAAAGCGGCGCCGAGAAACGCGCCGCGCAGCGAAGCCAGGCCGCCGATGATGATGATGAACAGGATCTGGAACGAGCGATCTAGATTGAAGCCGGCCGGCTCGACCGTGCGCAGATAGGCGAAGGCCCACAACACCCCGGCAATGCCGATCAGGAACGAGGAGACGCCGAACGCCAGCAGCTTGGTGCGCAACAGCGGCACCCCGATCACCCTGGCGGCGAGCTCATGATCGCGCACCGCGACGAAGTTGCGGCCGCTCTGTGAGCGCAGCAACCGCCAGGTCAGGAAGGTCGCTGCTGTCACGACACTCAGCGAGAACACATAGCGTCCGGCCGGGCTGGTGAACGACAGACCAGCCACGCTCAGGACCGGTGCATCGATCACGCCGGACGGATTGTCGTTGGAGAACCAGCCGAACTTGGTCAGCGCCCATTGCACGAAGAATTGCGCAGCCAGGGTCGAGACGGCGAGATAGAACCCGCGCAAGCGCAAGCTCGGCAACCCGAACACGATGCCGATCGCGGCCGCGATCAGGCCGGCGAGCACCAGATCGACGAGCAGCGGCAGCTCCGGCAGCCGGAGGTGAAGATTGTAGGTGGCATAGGCGCCGACCGCGAGGAACGCCGCCGAGCCCAGCGACACCTGGCCGGCATAGCCGGTCAGAACGTTGAGCCCGACCGCGGCGAGCGCCAGCGCGAGAAACGGCGTCAACACCGCATCCAGCAGGTAGTCGGAGCCCAAGAACGGGATCACGCCAAAGGCGATCACGGCTGCGACGGCAATTGCGATGGTCTCTACGCCGGCGTGCTGTGCTGTCGAGGTCGCTGCACTCATCGCCTAGACCCTCTCGACCAGCTTCTGCCCGAACAGCCCTGACGGCCGCACCAGCAGCAGCACCAGCGCCACGACGTAGGCGGCCCAGGCCTCGATGCCGCCGCCGAACAGCGGCCCGACATAGACTTCGGCGAGCTTCTCGACGGCGCCGATCAGAAGGCCGCCGATGATCGCGCCGGCAATCGAATCGAAGCCGCCCAGCACCAGCACCGGCAGCGCCTTCAACACCACGAGCGACAGCGAGAACTGCACGCCGAGACGGGCGCCCCACAACAGCCCGGCGACCAGCGCGACGATGCCGGAGGCCGTCCACACACTGGCCCAGACCCGCGGCAGCCGCAGGCCGACGGCGAGCGCAGCGAACGGATCGTCGGCGACGGCGCGGAACGAGAGCCCGGTTCGCGTGTAGCGGAAGAACAGCGCGAACAGCGCCACCAGGCTTCCCGCGACGGCCGCGGCAAACAGGTCGAACCGGCTGATGAAGACACCGGCAATATCCAGCGGCACGTCGCTGATCCCGATGTCGAGGCCGTGAACCTGGGTGCCCCACAGAAGCTGCGCGGCGCCCTCGATCACGTAGGACAGCCCGAGGGTTGCCATGAACAGAGTGATCGGCGGCTGGTTGACCAGCGGCCGCAGCACCGTGCGCTCCACGGTCACGCCGAGCGCCACCATGATCGCCAGGGTGATCAGGAACGCGAGGGGAAACGAGAGACCACGCTCGACCAGGCTGACGAAGGTCAGCGCGGCGAACAACAACATGGCGCCCTGCGCGAAGTTGAGCACGCCCGAGGTCTTGTAGATCAGCACGAAGCCGATCGCGACCAGCGAGTACATCACCCCCGACAGCAGGCCGCCGACCAGCACCTCGATCAGAAACTGATAATCAAACATCAGACCGCGAGCTCCGTGACGTCCTGATGCGCGACGCCGAGATAGGCGTCGATCACCGCCTGGTCGGACCTCACCTCGTCGGGCGTGCCGTCGGCGATCTTGCGGCCGTTGTCGAGCACCGCGATGCGGTCCGACAATCCCATCACCACTCCGATGTCGTGCTCGATCAGTACGATGGTGGCGCCATAGCTGTCGCGCGCATTGCGCACGTGCCCGGACAGTTCGCGCTTCTCGCTCAAGGTGACGCCCGCGAACGGCTCGTCCAGCAGCAACAAGGTCGGCCGCGCGACCAGCGCCCGCGCCAGCTCGACTCGCTTCTGCAAGCCATAGGGCAAGCTTCCGGCGGCGCGCTCACGGACATCGCCAAGGTGCAGGAAGCCAATGACATCCTCGGCGGCGGCGCGATTCTCCGCCTCGATCCGGCGCGCCAGCGGCGAGCCGATGATCTGGCGCAGGAAGCCGGCGCGGACGCGGTGCGCGAGGCCCATCAGGACATTGTCGAACACCGACAGCCCGTTGAAGATCGCAAGATTCTGGAACGTGCGCGCGACACCATGCGCGGCGAGATCCGCCGTCGGCACCTGGACAAACGCGCGCTCGCCGAGCCAAACCCGGCCGCGATCGGGTCGGTAGAGCCCGCTGATGACGTTGAGCAGCGAGCTCTTGCCGGCGCCATTGGGGCCGATAACGGCGCGGATTTCGCCCGGTGCAACCTCCAGATCGACGTCGCGCATCGCCGCGACGCCGCCGAATGTGAGCGAGATTTCGCTCAGCGCCAGCACCGGCCGTGCCGCGCGATCGCCGGCCTGCGCGAGCACCCGTGTGGGGGCATCGGCAATCGCCGTCGCACGCGCCTTCCCGTCCGCTGGAGCAGCTTCCAGCGCAAGGACACCGGCATTCGTCGCTATCGCGGTCACGCCGCCAGGCTCCCCGTCACTCGGCAGCCTGGGCGTGCACGGCGGTCTTTGCCTCCAGCGCACGAACCAGCGGAATGACGCGGCGGCCGAAATACTCGACCTCTTCCTGGAAATGCAGGAAGCCGAGCAGCACGAGGTCGACGCCGACCTCCTTCAGCGCGACGATGCGCTCGGCGATCTGCTCCGGCGTGCCGATCAGATTGGTCTTGAAGCCGTCATTGTACTGGACGAGGTCCTCGAAGCTCGATTTCGCCCAGTTGCCCTGGCCTTCCGGCGAGGCCTTGCCGGCATTCTTCACTTCATGACCGAAGGCGTTGACCGCCTCCGGATCGGCCTTGACGATGATCTCGTCCAGCACCGCGCGCGCCTCGGCCTCGCTCTCGCGCGCGATCGCAAAGGCGTTGACGCCGATCTTGACCGAATGATTGTTGGCGCGCGCCTTGGCCCTGATATCGTCGACCTGCTTCTTGATCTCCGCGACCGAATTGCCGTTGGTGAAATACCAGTCCGACACCCGCGCGGCCATGTCGCGCGCCGCGCGCGAGCTGCCGCCCTGAAAAATCTCGGGCAAGGGATGGGCCGGCTTCGGCTTCAGCGTGTAGTCCGAGAAGCGGTAGAAATCGCCGCGGAAGCTGAAATTGTCCTGCGTCCAGATCCCGCGCAGCGCACGGATGAATTCTTCGGAGCGGCGGTAGCGCTCGTCGTGATCAAGCCATGGCTCTCCGATCGCGGTGAACTCGCCGCGGAACCAGCCGCTGACGATGTTGACGGCGACGCGGCCCTCGGTGAGCTGGCTAATGGTTGCGATCTGCTTGGCGGCCACCGCCGGATTCCAGGGCCCGGGCAACAGCGCCGCGATCACCTTCAATTTCGTGGTCGCTGCGAGCAACGCGTGGCTGAAGGCGACCGGCTCATGCTGGAATTCGGCGCCGTAGCCGGCGGTGAAGCGGATCTGGCTCAGTGCATAGTCGAAGCCGCTCTCTTCCGCGATCTGCGCCAGGCGGCGGTTGTAGTCGATGTCCCATCCGGTTCGCTGCTCGATCTTGCTGATGACCAATCCGCCGGAGACGTTGGGCACCCAGTAGGCGAACTTGATCTGATCATGGCTGGCGGTCATTGGATTTACCTCAAATGTTGGACGTGGAGCACGTGACGCAGGCAGCACGAAGCGTTCGCGCGGCGCCGGGCCAGCGGGTTACGACGCGGCTCATGCGGGCCGCCGGCGGATTTTGAATTACAGCAAGGTTGGCGCGATCAGCGTCCCTGATCCGCGCCGGCACGCGCTCGGAGCGTCAACAATACGCCGTGTGGCACGACGTCGGCGGCGCGACGCGGGTTCGAGATCGGTCAAACAGGTCAGTGCAAGTCATCCGCATTCCCCTCGCAAGCACCATCCGGCGAGCAATCAATATTTTCAGAGAAAGCAGAGACGAGCGAGTCCAAGGCAAACTCTTTTTCGGCGGTTCCGGGAAAGCGGTATTCTTTTGTTGACGCAAAACGCATCGTTTGATGCTGAGCGGCCGAATTTCTATCCGTCCGGCGCGCCGATGCGGCGAGATCATGCGGCTTGCAGTAACATGCCGGCTCGCCTGAGATGAAGGAGAGGATAATTCTGATGTTCGAAGCGATTCTGTCCTGCACGCTGGACCGCGTAGATGTAAAATCACACGGCAACGCGTGTCATCATAGAGATTTATCTCTTGTGACGGCTCGACTGCGCTTAGCCAGGAACATTGCGGAAACCAACCGGACCGGACTCGCGTTCAATGACGTGGAGATGGCCTGCCAAGCTTGAGCCCTGGCGTCGCTCGACGTGACCTGATGACCAAGAGATCGCAAGCGTGTCTATCAAAGTAAGCGCTTTTGAAGCGGAGGGCGAAAAAAGGCGCCAAGACAAGCTGCCCTTTCAACGATCGTGATTTTCTCCGATAAGCTTGAGAAACACCGCCTGCCAGACTTCCGACGACGCCCCGATCGTGGATTTGCGTCAACCCGAATGGTCCTTCTTGGATATCTTATCGCTCGAGGAATTCTCCTTGACCTCTTTGCCCGGGATAGGCCGCTTGAACTGCGACGCTCGTCGACATTCGTCCCAAACGATCGGCTGACTTTTTCTTGGAGGCCGGCTCGTTTCGAGTTTCGAGAGATTTAGAGCCAGCAAATTCGGTAAAGCTTCTTCATTTGAAAATGTCGGGCGACCGATCATGGGGAGCGGCGACAGCGCTATCGAGGCTCCTGTGCGCGTTGATTGAGGACGCCCTGGCCAACTTTCACGTCGGCGGCTTTGGGAGCAGTTCACCCCGTTCAGCTGGAGGCCGCCGTATCCGCGATCGCGTATATGGCGGATTTATACGCGATTGCGCGTAAGTGCAGTTGCAAAAATCAGCGACTAAGCTCTTGCGGAATTCCGCAGAGACATACTCCGCATTTCTATCGGCAAGCATGGAGTTGTAGAAATTGAGAAGAACCCCGATCTACGAAGACAACTTCGAACGATCCTTAGCGTCTAGATTGGAAATGTCATCCGCCTGCGCCGAAACAAGGGCGCTAGCGTTGTCGGCAAGAAACTTCAGAATATCGCGAGATTCCTTGTAAACACCCTGCTCGGTCGTGAAGACTAGCGTGCGGTTCGCCTCCCGAATTTGGTAACCGGTAAAGAAAAGGGACCAGCAACGGTCAGACCGACACCAGCGATCTAAAGATACGCTTCCATGCCCATAGGCATCGGAAATTTATCCTGGCGAACTTCGTACGCGCCGCCGGCTCATTGACTCAACGCATGTTCCAGGATCGCCCTCAGCCGCGCCGCTCCTTTGAGCAACTAGCTGTCCAAATCCGCCTTTGGCCGAGATGGGATAATCGTTATTGATGGTCACGGGGTGGTCTTTGTCATTTTGCACCGGCGTTCCTGGGGTAGCCACTGATATGCCTTAATGCCGATCGCATGCGTATTGTTTGGCCCAGACGGCGAACTTTGCCTCGTCGTATGGAGGGGCTTCGACGGTTGGCAGCGGTGTGGCGTCCAGGGCGTCGGCGTAACACCACCACTGTTGCCGGATTCAAGACGATCGGGGCGGGCTTGGTTCCGACATCGCGGCCTTCCCAACAGGGCGATTTTTCTCGGATGCCCGCCCAAGCGGACTGGACTTTTGTTCTCTTTATGTTCTAATTCGGAATGACCGATCGACCCGCGAGCTGGCGCATGCCGACCCCAAAGCGGCCGGGTCCCTCCGCTGCGGCTCCGGATGCGCCGCTCCCGGCCGAATACTGGGAAGCGGTACTCAAAGACCCGCGCGCCGAGGCGACCGGGGCCGAGATGCGGCAGCGACGTCTTTCGGAAATGCAGCGCCACGTACTGCGCGTTTCCTGCCGCCGCTGCGAGCGGACCGTGGAAATCCAGACCGCCGATGCAGTCCGATTGTATGGCGGCAACGCGGTCTGGAAGGACGTCGCGCAGCGGCTGCTCGACAACACCTGCCAGCAGCGCACCGGCAGGCATTAAGAAGACGGGTGCTGGCCAGTGTTCGAGACGCCGTAGCCCGCTCCAGATCGCCGATCCGATCTCTTTGCGCCTGGATGTCCGGATGGCCCCGAAGTATCACCCGCCGTCTCACTTGCCGCCGCGTGTCGTCGGGATGAACGGAAGGATTGTCACCACCGCTAGCCCCCGGTCGCACCGTCTGGCTGGGGAAATGTAACGAGGAAAGGTCGGAGAACGCGCGGGAAACGCTGGAAGAAATAGAACTTTGAGGAACACTTGCTATCAGGTTGCACCGTATCTCGGTACAATCAGACCCGAATCGAGGCACCCATGGCAATTCGAGGCGTAACCGATGAAGATTTGAAGCGGGTTCTCTCTGAGAACCTGACGCCATCGGATTCGATCAAGACGCCGGAGCGTCTGTTCGGTCGGGAAAAAACCCTCACAACGATCGACCGTGCTTTCAGCTCTCCCGGGCGCCAGATCTTCATCTACGGAGATCGCGGCGTAGGAAAAACCTCGCTGGCGTTGACAACGGCCTACCTGCACACAGGCGTCGAAAATCTACCAATCTATGCGATGTGTGGGAAGACCAATAACTTCGCTCAGACTAT
This sequence comes from Bradyrhizobium sp. ma5, assembly GCF_042258955.1. Taxonomy (NCBI): domain Bacteria; kingdom Pseudomonadati; phylum Pseudomonadota; class Alphaproteobacteria; order Hyphomicrobiales; family Nitrobacteraceae; genus Bradyrhizobium; species Bradyrhizobium sp. ma5. The sequence goes on along the minus strand of NZ_CP170156.1, from coordinate 1,585,355 downwards.
CCAGGCAATTGGCAACGCGCTGGTGCCGGTGGAAGAGCGGATGGAGAAAGCAGCTTCGGGAGGCAGCTTTAATTTCAGCTTGCCCGGAGGGCTGGGCGGAGTTGGACTATCCGGGGGCACAAAAGGGAGCACCAATATTCCCGCGCCGCAGTCGCTAACGGAAGCGCTCGACATCGTCCGATACGTGGCATCCAAGCGGAAGAGCACGACCATCATCATTGTCGATGAATTGGAGCGCATCGATAGCACCGCGGAGCGCGAGAAGTTCGCGGAGTTCATGCGGAATATCCCCGAGCTGAACGCTGACGTTCGATTCATTTTCTGCGGCATCATGCATGACGTGACGGAGCTGTTGCAGTCGCACGCGCCGGCTGGGCGCATACTCGAAACGATCGAGCTGACGCGGCTTAACTACACCGATCTTTGGAAAATCTTGACCGTGGTTGCGAAGAAGTTGAATATCGAGATTCAGGAAGAAGCGCTGATCCGTATTGGGCAAGTTAGCGATGGGTTCCCCCACTACGTTCACCTCATCGGCGAATGCCTGTTTTGGGCGATGTTCGACGACGTAGCGGAGGTGACCAAGTCGGGGCCGGAGCATTTCAAGACGGCGATCACGGGAGCACTACAACGGACAGAAGCAGCGCTGCGAGCAGCATATGAGAAGGCCACCCATAAGATCCGCAACACGGCGGATTACGAGGAGGCCCTGTGGGCACTCGCCGATAGCACGTCGGACAAGCGGCAGATCGCGGAGATTTATGACTCCTCTTCCAAGTGGATCATGCTGAAGCGGACCGGCCGCAACATGCTGACCCGAGAGCAGTTGAATCAGCGCTATTTGGCTATGCGAAAGGATTCTCACGCGCGGATCATTGCCGGCTTTGGCTCCGGGTGGTTTGCGTTCCGTGAGAACATCATGCGCGGTTACGTGAGGCTTCGGGCCGAGTCACGAGGCATCGACCTTGGACGGCACAACAACACGGCGGGAATGCGCTGAGCGAGCGCGGGATCGCGTTGTGAGCGCGCATGTCAGAGTATCGGCACAATCACTACGTCCCGATCTGGTATCAGGAGCGTTTCATGCTTCCGGGCCAGCATCGATATTTTCGTCTCGATCTGAGCCCGGAGGTCGTGACCAACGGGAAGGTAAAATACACGCGCAACGACACCCATTAGTGGAGTCCTGACAGGATTTTCTCTCAGGACGATCTGTATACGACGCTTTGGGGCGGTGTTCCCAATGTCGAGATAGAGCGCTTCTTCTTCGGACAGCTCGATAATGACGCGCCGACTGCCCTTGATGTCTGTTCATCGAATGACCTGGGCCGACATCGTCGGGGACCCTCCCTCGACCTAGCACATCGATCACGTCGGGCGCCCCTGCGGGGCTTCAAGATGACCGTGGCTTGCTTCATCAAGGAAAGTCGTTTGAGGCTTCGACCTGAAACAGGGTTTTGCAAATCAGGAACGGCGGGTTTCCCTTGGACATACCAGATTGATGTTCTACACCCTTAAGTCGCAAGAACGTTTACAGCATTGAACGAAAATACGCATTCTAAGTGCCGGGGGACCATATGACTCAATTCAATATTGCCATCACCAACTGCAACAGCGTGGACCGTGCCGAAGTAGTTCTCACGAAGGGCACGCTCAATATTAAATATGGCCCGAATGGCTTGGGCAAAAGCACATTGGCTAAGGCAATCGTCAGCAAGATCAGAGGGGATGGTGGCCTTCAAGACCTCGTACCATTCAAACACCGTGGCAATGCGGAGGCGGCACCTCCAGAAGTTGAAGGCATCGACGACTTGGCGTCGGCCTTGGTCTTTGATGACGACTACGTTCAGCAGTTCGTATTCCAAAAAGACGAAGTGCTCAAAAATAGCTTCGACATCTTCATAAAGACCCTGGAATACTTCGCCGCGATGGGTGCTATCGCCGCCCTGCAGGACCCAATTCTCGCAGCCATTTATTTGCGGCGAGATTACGAGCTGCGGGATGATGTCGGGCTGGAATACAATCTTCTAGCTAGCCTGTTCAAGGGGCGAGCCGTGCCGACGCTGCAATCAAAAACCGAGAACCGGGATATGACGCCCGAGGAAAAGGGGGCAGCAGAAGCCAGCATCCGAGAAGAGCACCTTCCCGGGTTTTCCTACGACGCACTTGTCGCGGAGGTGAACGATGTAAACTGCATCCGTGCGAAATTTTTGGCCACAGACGTCGGTTATGAGAAAATCCAACTATTCCGGGTTTTCAACATTGATCACGACGACGACGTGATCCGGAAATTTATCAACGAGTCTTATCACATCGAGAATGAGTATGTGATGCAGCTCAATCCGCATAAGTTCGAGAGCATTCCTGAGTACGTCATCGAAGAGTGCGTACGACTGTTGCCTATGTCTAGTTAGTGATCCCGTCGATTTCGTTGCAGTGGCACAACGTCAGAGTGGCTGGTGGTAAGGACAGAGGAGCCGGGTAGATTGACGTATGGGTCGCAGCACCGGTTTTGCGAGACCATCCACTCGGCGCCGCTGCCAACCGTAAATCCGCTCTCAAGAAGCGTTTCGGGCTCCTCAGTAACCTGCAGGAACTAGGTCTGTCTTCCCAAAATTCGAGTCCCTCAGACTTCCGTAAAGGCGTCGCAGTACTTTGCCAGATAGTTTCGGCAAACATACCGAACAGTGTGTCGGATCCTAACGTGGAACCGACGGCCAGGATCGAGGCAGCCGGCAAGTGTCTCTTGCGCGGCACTGTTCCAGCACGCATGAATCACGCGCAATCCAGGAAGATCCAACCAGACCGGCAAACTCTTGAACCAGGCGAGTGCCTGCTGATGAGCAGCAGACCCCTCCCCAATCTGCCCGAGAAATTCTTGATGCTGATGGGCGTTCTTTTCGGTGTGCGGCCGAAGAAATGGGCCGCGTTCCGCGCAATTGGTCTCTGGAGGTTGGTTTGCCGAACTCGAGCAGACGCCGAATAGGCCGTCCGGCGTGCCCGCTACATGCCATTGGAAACCGTCGCTCCATTGAGCGATCATCCGACCGTCAGCCTTCAGGCTATTGCCAGCTGACCAGCCCGGCTCACGCCGGGCGCGGTGACCCGCCGGCAGCTACACCACGATCTTCTTCCTAAGCGGTTCTCCCGCCTCGAATAGGAAAGTTTGGGAATACGTCGGCTAAACTGACGCGTGAGGGCGATAGCCCCAATCGCATACTGACAGGGTGTCAACAAATCCTCGCAACCAAATTGGATGCCGTAGCGGACTGCTGCAATCACAAGCTTGCGCCGGCCGCCCACGCTCATAAATTTGTGCTGAAAGGCTCGCTAAGGGGAGAAGGCATCGTCAAGGAGTAGCAACTGCCAGACAGGATTGAACTAATGCGGCAATCCCGTAGACTATTGACTCTATTTCGTTTTTCGGTCCAGCGATCTTGTTTTGTGTGGCACTCTTGGGTGGCGCTATCCTCGCTAAAACGTATCGCATAAGGACCGAAATTGCATCCGTTTATTGCCGCCGCTTCGCGACGGTCCGGAGCGCCGGTCCGCCGCTTGAGTAGCGGCGTCATCCGAACGGTAGCCGCTTCCACGGGTCGCCGAGGTGTTCCCACGACAACAGTCCTGTCATCGGGCCGGACTGCGGCAGGAGGTCGTAAGGTGCGATCAAGACGCCGCGCGGCGTCGGCCGCCACTTTAATTCCGAATCATGACGTGCGGCCGCTTCACGTCCACTCCGCGGCGTCGTGTAACAAGTATGTGACAACAAACGGCTGTGGCGTGCCGACCACGTCGAGCATACCCTTCCAGCAAATCGATCCAGCGCACGTCGCAGCGGCGTTCGAACCCGCGGCGAAGCGGAGCGCACCCTTGCCGAGGGCCACGATCTGCAGATCGTCGAAACCGGCGTGCCAGAAGCGGCCATCGAAGCCTCGCGGCGACGCGCCGGCGAGCCCTCTGGACTACAAAATGAAAGAGCAGGCCGATTCACTTGCGGAAAAAGGTCGAAGATCTGCGCAGGCTTCTTGCCGAGGCCGGCGCAGCGCAGCGGTCGAAACCGGAGCTTCCGACCATGCAGTCCGCGATTGGCACGGTTGCTGCGCTTGGGCCAAGCTCAATAGGTCGCCCCGGGGAAAGAACGGCGCCTCGGACGAGTATCATTCAGCAGCTTCGAACGGCTTCCTCCCAGGTCCTATTCCAGGCGCACGCCCGAACGACGGCATCGATCGTCGGAGGAAACGGGGGCTGGAGCGCTCTCCATCGCGGGAATCGAAATAGAGGTGCAAGTGAATTGGGCGACGGATTCGAGTCGAATATCGCCGGCGCCGGGAACGCATCTGCGGAGTTTGCGTAGCAGCGGAGGCGTCAAGCGGGTGCTCAGCGAGCATGGTCCGGCGTGATGGGGGCACCTCAACCGGCACATCGCGCGCCTGGCGCCTGAACGCTAGAAGTCCCACGGGTCATCACCTGGGAGCGGCTTGACGCCTCCCCACCCGCCGGGTGCGGCGTTGCTCCCGAAGTCTGGGGGCGGCTTGACTTCCCTTTTCGCCAGCCCGGCCGAGGCCGGTGAGGGGAGTTCGGCCAAGACGGGTGCGGGCCGGCGCAGCTTGTTCACGGATTTTTTTACCCGTTCGAAAGCGGCGCTGTCCATCGTCAAGGTCAACTTTTCTGTTTCTGCGGATTGCATGAATGCGTCTATCAGACCCAGATTGTGCAGGGTTCTGATACTTCGTACGAAGTTCTCCGCCGATACCGCTTTGCGCAGGCTGGCGGATGCGGACCGAGCCTTCGCGCTGTTCGCCCGCTTGGTCGCCGGCGATTTTCTGCCTTTGCGAGCCGGCGATTTCTTGGGTTTGGAAGCGGCGACGTGTCGCGATGTTTTTCGGGCCATGAGATTCTCCTTTTTCAAGGCTGGACCTGCAGCCTAAATTCCTTGCTCTTCTGTTGATCGATCGCGATGACAGCGAGAACCTCGGACGGGGTGCCGCCACCCGTCACGCGTTGCCCGGCGTACAGCATGCCGACCGGTTGTCGTCCTGTGGCACGCCGCCCTGCGATCACGGCGCCACTGCCACGGCCTGCCGAGAACAGGAAGCCGCGCAGCGAGTCAACGCCGGCCACGTCCACGGCAAGGCCGATCGTGACCTGATGCTTGTCGCTGCGCCCCACGCTGAGATCGAGCGACGCGTCGGCGACGCGCAAGAGCGTGCCGACCGGCGCGAAGACCACCTTCGGGGTGCCCTCCAGGGTGACCGTCGTCGTGAAGATCAGGTCATCGGTCATGGTCGGCGCAGCGCCGGCTTTGCCGTCCTTGCCGGCCAGGTTTCCGAACAGCAGCAGCCTGCTGAAATCCTTGACGGTGCGGTCCACGCCGACACGGCCTGTGATAGGATAGACGTAGTTCGGTCCGACGATCTGCCCGTCGCAATAGCGGATGCCGCGCGGCGCCGCCGCGTCCAGATTGGCGAGAAGATAGCCGAAGGTGTCGGTCACCGTGAATGTGCGCTCGTTCGACCGCCTGCGGTTGGCGCTGCCGTTGATGCCGGCCGTGAAGTTCGGGTTTATGTCACGGAGCAGGTTCACGGAAGCGCCGATGTTGTTGTCCTCGTAAATGTTGAAGTCGAACGTGTAGGCGGCCCCCGCTTTCAGAAGCAGGTCGATGGCCTCACGCTCATGCACATATTTGGGCCCTGGGAACAGGCTGGAGTTAAACCCATCCAACAATTCCGGCTGTTGCTCGTAGAGCGCTACCAGACGGTCGGCGACGGGGTCGCGAACCCCTTCAGGGAGTCTGGCGAACAAGCCGCTCCCAATGAAGGCCAGGAAATCCATCAATGTCGATTTGACCGCCTCGCGCGTCTCGCACCGGATCTGTCGCACGATATGCGGAGTGTCGACGCCGGCGACCTGTTCCGGCAGCGGGTGGATAGCGCAGCCGCCGAGACCGGCGGAAACAACGGTGGCAGTCAGTATACGACGGATCAGGCTCATGGCGGCCCCCTGCCGGATAACGCATTCTATGATTAATGGCACGTCCAGTTTGCAATCAGAGATTTTGGGCAGCTTACAAAGCGAAAGTCTGTAGTATTCTCGCAACAGTTGTAATTTGTTTCCTCATGCGCCGGTTCGGCAGGGCGCGCTTACTCGCGCCGTTTCGCAGTAGCGCGAACGCGGCGGCGTGCAGCGCCATGGATTGTTTGCTTCCTCAAGGAAATCATACGGACCGGGGACGCGTTCGTGGAGACGTCAGTCGGCGGATCCTTCGGGTGAGTCCGGATTGGCGATCTCTCGCGCGGCGCCGCTCAGCGCAGCAGCGGCATTGCCACGGTGGGGTCACCGAGGATCACAGTGGTCTGGCGATCCATCGCCGCAAGCTTGCGATAAAGAGCCCAGTCACGCATTCCGGCAACATTGTCGTTGATCTGTTTCACGGCGGCCTGCCATCCGCCGTAGAACGCGCCGGCTTCCTTGAAGACGTCCTTCAGCGCGTAGCCGATGGGCGTGCGCATGTCTTGCTGATAGAGATTTTTGTACAGCGCGGCCTTGAGCGCGTGTGTGACGACCTGCTTGTTTTTGGGGTCCCGCAGCGTCCAGTCGAAGGTCGGCTCGACATGACCAACGAAGGCGCGCAGCGGGCTTGTCGCGCCGAGCAACGCCTTGGGCAGCGGCGCCACCGTCGCCCCGGCGGCACGTGCGACGCCGTTGAGCATTTGCTCGATCTCCCCTCCCGCAGGCAGCAGGTCCTTGTAGCGGGACTCGCTATCCGTTCCGGCGGAACAGCAGGCGTGCGCATACCAAATTGCGCCCGACGGCTGCCAGTCGGCGAATCTCGCCGGCCCGAGCGGTGTTTGCTCGACATCGACGAGGAAGCCGAGCTGCGACCGCAATACGGCCTTGTTGTCAAGGGGAGCAGTCATTCCATGGCTGGTCGTTACCACGAGGGAGGGTGTTCTTTCCTGCAGCGCGGTGCTGAGCGCGGCCCCAGTGGCCTCGCGTCCGTTGAAGCGAACTCGCCGCTTCAGGTCCTCATCGGCCAGGAATTCCTGCCAGAGCTTGCCGGCGATCGCTTCGGCCATCAGCCAAGTGATGTCCGAAAGGCCATAATCGACGCTCCACACCACTGGCGCTCGCGGGTCGGAGGTCTCTCCAGCCCAATCGCTGATGAGCGCATCAACGTACCGGCGCAGACCTTCGTCAGGAAGGTCGAGGCGGCCGACGAAAGTCGACATGTTGAGCGCGTATTGAACCGCCCAGGGAATCTGCTGCGGGGATCCGACGATCAGCAGATATTGCGGTATCCTGCCCCTGCCGATTCCGGGATTGGGCGCCTGCACCGAAAGGTCCTGCGGCGGCATGTCCGGATAGTAGCGCCGCAAATATCCCTGCTGCAGCTCGGCGCGATAGCGCAGGACAGGCGCATTTTTGCGCGCCTTGAGCAGGTCGCGGATCGGCGCGGGTGCATCGTCGCCCCTCGCGTTCTCGGCGGCGCTGATCTGATCATTGTCGGAAAGAACGACACCCCAGCCGACGTCCGGGTGACTCCAGTCGCGCTGGTCGGCCGGCGCGGAAGGCGCGAGCCATTGCAGTTGCTCGGCGGTCGTTTCTATCTGCGCCCATCGCGTGCGTGTGGGTAACGCATCCTGCAGCGCCTTCGACCCGTCCCAGGCGTTGATCTGCAAGGCCTCCTGTCGTTCGATTCGATCGGTCATGCTGCGTCTATCACCCCAAAAGCGTTGGGCCGGAATTCCAAGGGGACCGCGGGGGCGGCATCGAGCAACATCAGGATATTTTGGCGGATCTCGGCCGGCGTCGTCGGCGGCAGCGTGCGCAATGCCTCGGCGACAGTGTCAACGCGCTGTTTCATTAAGGGATCGATCGGCTGCACCAGCTTGACCACCAGCGGCGCGCCGCGCTCGTAGAGCAACGGTAGCGTCCAGCGACCAAACGCGTCGGGCGGCGCGACCATGTACTTGTTGTGCACGCGACGCCGCGCCTCGATGACCGCCGAGGCGCAGTCGAGCAAAACGAGTGAATTCGGAGTGGCGCGTCCGAGTGCGGCCCACATTACTGCAAACAGTTTCTCATAGAAGGCCGCGGAAAAGGTCGAGGCGTCTGTGTCGGAAATGGGCTCGGCCATGCCGATGGTGACCGGGGAGCCACGCTTGGTGAGGATGCGGGCCATCGAATGCAGCCGCTCCACCACCTTGCCGCCCGAACAGCAGTTCAGGACGGTCAGCCAGGTTGTCTTCGTCAGCATCAGGATCTGGTTGAGGCGCTCCAGCGACACTACGACCGATCCCGACTTCGCGGCGATGTCGGTGTCGTTGATGTTCGCGAACTCTAGGTTCTGGACTCCCACGGTCACGAAGCCGTGGCAAAAGAAATGCAGGATCTCGACCGGCTTCTCCACTAAGAGCCGGTCCATCGCTTGGACATCGCCCGGGATCGGCGCCACCTTGATCCCGGCGGGCCATCCGGCGGCGGGCGGCTCTAGCAGTTCCTGGTCGCCCAGATAGATTGTGCACTCGACTTCGAGGCCCGCCGCGCGGGCCGCCGCAACCTGGGCAGAGATGCTGGCGTACTCGTTCGCGGCGGAGATGCCGGCCGGCGACAGGAACGCGGCCATGCGAATCAGGCCCGCAAATGTCCGTGCGTCCGAAGCATTGTCATTCATCGAGGCAAGCCGGCTGACCGCGCATTGATGCGCGAGAAACTGGCGAGGCGCCAAGGCGCATAGGGTTTCCCAGCGATATCGCTCGCCCGGTATGCTGATGAAGAACTTCAGCAGCGCATTCGCCGGCGCGCCGAATATCTGGGTCAGCTCGGCGTTGATCGCGGGATGATTGGCAAGCTCGGAGTGGATCTTCGTTCCATAGGCCTCAACATTCGCGACGGTGTCCAGCGGTGGCAGCGGATCGAGCGTGAGCGGCTGCCACGTCAGCGCATCTGGATATTCGAAATCCTGGTTGTCTACCCGGCAGCGGAACAGGCGCGCGGCGAGGCCGCCACCTGTCCATTCAGTGATTTCGACAAGCGCGTCGCGCATCAATATCTCCGGCCTGCGACCGTCATTGCGACCGCTTCAGATAGTCTCCGACGATGTTCTGGATATCGGAAAGCGTTTTCTGCACAGTCTGACTCTGCGCGGCCGCCTCGACCTGGTCGAGCGCGGCGGTAGGCTTGCTGAACAGGACGTCGGTCGATACGCGTCGAAGCTGATCGAGCGAAGCGCTTTCGACATAGCGCTGCGCTGCGGAAGCCCAATCTGGCGCCTGTTTGAGATCGAGCCCGATAGCTGGAATGTAGACGCCTGCCTTCGCCCGCGCCCGGTCCACCCAAGACGCCTGCCTCGCGAGCTCTGGAGATTCCGCGGGCAGCACGCTCGAGGCGATTGCGGGATGGAAACCGGCATGAGCGGCGACGCTCTCCGGCTGACAGTACAAAAAGCCATTAGCGAGCTTTGGCGGATGCGCCGGCTCCGGCGAAAACAGAAAGCGAAAGGTTTCGCGCAGGTCGTGCGCGCAGTCCGGCCTCGCGAGATGGAACAATACCGAGCCGGGCCTGCTCTGCGCCAGAGTGTCGGCGACGAAAGCCATAGCCCCGTCATCGATGTCGCCCGCCGGCGGTGAAAACATCGCGGTCCAGGCGCCCACCCTCGCTAGGGCCGCCCCGACGTCGGCGATTTCGATGGCCGCCAGCGTCTGCGCCTCGGTATCGTGCGGCGAGCGGCTGAGCAGTAGCACCGCTGAACTCTCCGTCGCTCTCGTCCTGCACACGAAGTGTACCGCGTCGAGACTTCGTCCTTCGAGCGCCGCGCAGATCCAGTCGAACCAGGGCGAGACAAAGTTGGACCGTTCGGCTGCGGCTCGGGTGCTCTCGTTTGCAGTGTGGACATTGACGCGCTTGTCGAGCTTGACGCTCGGATTTGCCAGCACCTTGGCACAGGGGGCGCTGGCAAAGACGTGGATCCGGGTCTGGACCCGCGGCGAGCCGGCGAGCAGCTCGGAGACAATGAGTTTGAGCTGGTCTACAGCGCTGTCCGGCGCGATCGACGGCGGCGGGTCGAACAGGATCGCTGCTTCCAGAACGTCTGTGTTCTCGCGCGGGCGCGCCAGGAAATCAGGAAGCCTGAACACAGGACGAACAAGCAGCTCGCTCAGCACCCGCTCCCAAGGCAAGATTCCCAGGAAGCCATAGGGGCGCACTAGATCGAGCCAGAGCGGCAGCTGCACGGCCGGGTCCATTAGCGAGACACCTGCTTTCAGTCCTTCCTGAAGCTGAAGTGGTAGGCTCAGCACGCTCATATCGTGCGCCTGATCTGGACTTAGGTGCTCGGAAACCCCGATTTCGTTGAGTGCGAGCCGCCAGGTTCGCCTGCCCTGCTCACTGATTTTACCGTAGCCGGCGAGGTCGAACATGACGTTCGCCTTGTCCTCCCCGAACGTCAGCATCGTACGCAGGACGATCAGGTCGGGATTGCTCTTCGCGAACGGATTGGGAATCGCTCTCAGGAAATCCGATAGGGTGGTCTGCAAAGGCATCGTCATGTCTCACGGCAAGGCCATCAAGGCACGGAGCGTCCAGGCGGTGAACTCGGTGGCGACGCCACCATGTGAGCCGATCCTATTAGGGACGGAGCCGTCGAGCCCAATGAGGCGCGCGCCCGCCAGATCAAGCGCCTCGCCGGGGCCGGGAATCGTATTGACAAGACGCTGGTCCGCGCCGCGAGGCCCGTAACCACCCAAAGCCGCATAGGCGTTCGGCGGATTGCCGGCCGCGGTCTCTCCGGCCGCGATCTGCAGCTCGCCGAGGTCCTCGCGGCGCAAGAGCGCCAGATGATAGATTTCGTGCAGCGGGATGTCGTGGTTGCTGTAGGTGGTGACGATCGGGTTGACGACTCGATCCAGCACGCTGCGATAGCCGCCTGGCCCTTCCCGGCCCGGCACGGTGGCCGCGAAGCTCAAATACGACACCGCCGGCTGCAGTAGCAGCAGTGAGCGTGCCGGGCTGCCGTTCGCCGGCTGCGCAGCGAGCGCCGACAACATTACCTTAGCTCCGAAGGAATGACCGACCATGTGGAGAGGGCCATGCGTCGACTGCTTGATGTCTTGCAGCAGCGCCGCCACGCCGTTGGATCCGACCGTGCCGGCGCGGTCCTTCATGATGTAGAGCGATGCCAGACGGACGGCCCAGCGCGGGTCCAGATAGCTGAGGATGCCGGCAGCTCCGAGGCCGGGTCTGGCCGCCCCGTCCGCCGTACCGAAATCGTCGAGATTGTCTCTGTTCGGTGCCCCGCCGCGCGCGGCCTGCATCGCGTTCATTGCCGCGACAATTTTGTCCTCGGACGCTGTTGCCTCGTCGGGGCCGACGCTGTCCGCCTTGACCGCCGGCACTAACATGCTGGCCAACTCCTTGGCCTCTGCTTGCGTCAACCGGGCCGCATCGATGAGCTGATAGAAGCGGTTCCAGTCGGTTGATGACGGTAGGATGTCGAGTAGCTCCTCAGCGACGCGTTCCGTCTCCGGATCCTGTCCGCGCGGTCCGGCCGCAGCCATCTGCGGCCCGCTGTCGGACGGCAGCCATATGCTCGGCCAGGTGACGCCGACGAAAATTGGCGCCGGCCCCGGCGGAAGGGGATTGGTCTGCAGCACTTCCTGCAAGCGGCTCAAAAAAGTTCGGTACAGGTCGACGGCGTCAGCGAAATCGTTGTTCCAGCCGTGGGAGAAGAACAGAACCGGAGAAGTCGGCGTCGCAGCCAGTGCCGCGAGCAACGCTGCTCGGGTGCCAGGCGAAGTGCATACGCCGTTCTTGTCGAAGCGCACCAGCCAGGTTTCAAGGTCGATGCCGTCGAGCGGATAGGGACCTGCCGGGCGAACTTCTGGCATGGGATTCCCCCAATGATTTTGACGAAAGGCGCGTAACTTAAAATTGAACCTTAGAACGAAAACACCTGCTTGTCGAGCATGAGACTGCGTAGCCACCGATCTCTACCTATTGCGCCCCGAAGTGCATTGGCATCCGGTATCGCCTTCAGATAGGCTTTCGTTCGAAAGCTGGAGATATCCATGGTCGATCTGGGCGGTCCCAATTTCGACAGCACATCGCGAGCCATCTTGCGCGAGGCGCGAATTTCGGGCGTGCGCCTGACCGATCTCGCCGCGCGTTTACTCTCGGAGACGGCCCGATGCCTCAAGTACAAAAATTCCCATGCCGACGAACTATCTTCCACATCGTACGTACTAACGGCTTTCATTTACGACCAAAACACCCAGGAGAGGTCCGAGGAGCTGGAGGACCTCAGATACGTCCTAGAATCAGCCGGACTTGAAAAGTCGGACTTGGAGCAAATGTCTGACGACTTCTTTTCCGAACCACCGGCAGTGCCTGCAGTTAACATTGAGGAGTACAATCTCAAGGCCGCGATCGGAGCAACGTTGGGGCCCGGGTTGAGGCAAGCGTTGCGAACTTGGAAGGTCGAAGAGCCGTTATCTGTGCCAGCGCTGGTGCAATCGCTCCTTGAGGACCAAGGCAGCGGGATTTCGGAGAGGGTCAAGAAAATTCTTGATATGCGGCGTGCCTCGATCGCATCCGAGGAGGCGGCAGCGCCTGTCGTGCTGGGCGCACGGCCCACCATCACGTCCAGGTCGAATGCGGATCCGACCTCGCAGCGTCGGCACGTTAGAATCGTCCGCGAGGCAACGCTCGACGAACTAGGCCTCAATGCAATCGACTACGCGAAGGCGCTTGCGACTATCCTTCGCGTTTCGGAAGGCGAATTCAGTTTTGCGCTTTTCGGCGCTTGGGGAAGCGGCAAGACCACACTGCTGAGATTGCTGAAGCCGCTATTGGAGAGCCCGGCGGAGTACCGGAACAACGTGAAAGTACCCAAGGCGGAAACCTACCCGGATCTTCGGTACAGGGTCGTCGTTCACAACGCCTGGAAATATCGAGCTCCGCCCGAATCTTGGGTCTACCTGTACAAGAGCCTAGCGACCGCCGTCACGACTTCCGCCGGTCCTCTGGAGCGCTGGGCGCTGGCTCTGCGAGTTGCTACCGATCGGAATGGGTCCATCGCGGTCCTGGCTTCGCTGGTCCTGCTCGCGCTTTCTCTTATTCCGATCCAGGCAAAGCTGCAATTGCTCTCGCTTTTGGCTTCTGCCGTCGGGCTTTCCACCCTCATCTATGCAGCTTCAATCTGGATGGGGGCAAGCAACAAAGTCAGGCAACTATTCCATCGCAATCTCAACCTTGTCGGGCGCGACGAAAATCTTGGAATGCTTGCCCTGATCGGTGACGACGTTCGTTTTCTCATGAAGGGTTGGACGAAGGACCGAGGTCCGTCGTGGTCTTGGCGCGATCCGATCATACCCGTCGCGTGCATCGCGGCCATCTCAATCATTTGGGCGATAGTTCTCTTGCAACGGTCCTCGTTCGACCTTGCAACATTCGCGCGTTGGATCGGCGTGTCCTGGAAAGAGGCTGCTTCGGGTCCATCGGTCGTCGATGCGACGCACTGGCTGATCCTGGTAATTTGGACGGGCCTCGCGCTGCTTCTGGTGATCTTGCCGAAATTCGCTCGAGAACGCAGGCCGGACAAAGTACTCCTCGTTGTAGATGATTTGGACCGATGTTCACCGACCGAAATGCTGAGTGTCATCGAGAATGTTCGTCTCCTTTTGGATGACGATGAAATCAACAGAAGATTGCAGGTGCTTATGCTGGTAGACGAACATGTTCTCAACCACGCTATTGCACTTCGCTACGAGACGATGATCGAAGATCGTGCTAAGAGATTGAATGACGCCGCGAAAAGTGAGGCGATGAACGGCATCGTTCAGGAGCAGATCGAGAAGTTGTTCGCATGCCATCTTCGAATGTCGCGTCTTTCCGACGATGACGTGGTGGAGCTCGTCACGAAACTAGCCGGGCACGAGAACGAGAAGCTCAAGAAGGAAGAGGCGGTGGCATTGGAAAGGCAGCGAAGGGACGCGGAGGGCGATCTGCACAAAGCAGCGGAATTAGTGGCGTCCCTGCAGGAGCAGTACGAGGAGGTCGCCGCCGGAAAACCGCTTCGCCGCGTAGATGAAGAAGGTCCTTCCCGCCACCAGTGGCCGGCAGCGGATAGAATGCGGATGGGCGACCATACGCCCAAGGGAATCGAAGAGAAGCGGCAGGCGAATGTTCAAAACGAACGCATCGATGCAGCAAATCGCGCAACCGCCTCCATGACCAGGGAGGAACGACTTGCAGGTCGGAAAGATGTCGTCGAAGCTCTCGATGGCGCCCGGTCTAACGAAGCGGCGCGCCGACAAGCCCTCGAAGCCCTCCCGCCGATTCCAACCCAGCTTTTTCCTAAACCCACGGAAACTCCCTTCGAGACTGGCGACGTGAGATTCTCGGACGACGAAATCGAAAAGCTTCGTGTCTTCATGCCGCATTATTTCCGAACCGCAAGGCGGCGTCCCAGCCCCCGATCGATTAAGGCGCTCCTGTTCAAATTGCAGCTTGCTCGTTTGCTCATGCAGCTGCGCTATCCGGATCTTGAGAACGAAGAGGCGAGGATGGAGGAGCTGCTGAAGGCATTCCAGAAGGAGGCAACCAACCCTCCGAAGGAGAATGAAAGCCTCCACACGCTGATCGTCCGGCAAGTTCTCTGAGCCAGCCCCTCTGGTCACTCACTGCCCTCGAGCCTGAAGGGCCGAGGCCGGTTTTATGCTCGATGCGTCGAAAACCTCGCTTGCCGAGCCACCCGGGAAAGTCGAACTGGGTCGCGTGTTGGCCGTCCAGATGGATTCGGACCTCCCGGACCGGCTCCGTCCGTAGCAGATGCATGGCTTAGGCCAACATGACAGCGCCTCCGTAGAAGTGCCGGTGCGGCTCGTCCCCCGGCGCTCCCGCCGTCGGCGGGCGTTCTACGAGAACTTATTGATCTAAGATCAAGGCTTTTCCCAGCGGGTCTTGGCGGCTTTTTGGGCGATTTCTTTCCGTCTTCGGGCGGATAATCCCGCCGCCCTGGCCTTGCCGCCCATGCGACCCAGCGCCACCGCGGCGGCGTTCTTGCCGTCCTCCGTGGTGATATCCTCGATCTCGCCGGTGGCGATCTTGGCGATCATGATGGCGTTGCCGATGGCATCGGCGGGGCGCTTCTCGCCCTTAGGTCCTCGTGGCACTAGCTCTCCAAGCAGTACTTACAGCAGCCCACGTCTTCGAACCGGTAGTGGCGTGCCATGAAGTCTTCCGCCTCATTCCGGCTGTTGAACGGCCCGTCCCAACCGGTCGCTCCAGAGCCGTTTTTGTCCTGATTTTCCTGCCCCTGACCGTCCCGGCAGTGTTTGCAACTGTGATAGTGGACGCGTGCCCGTTTCATCGGCGTTGCATGAAAAACATAAAAGGTCATCGGCGCGGGGTTCCATTGCCTTCGATTTGCCGTGCTTATCGGTAAGCAGAGCGGAATATGTAAGGGAGCGCGAGGACCATGGCAAACGATAAGCCTACGAGTCTGAGGATGGGCTTTGGTTACACCCAAGCCCGCGCTGCTGGCGCGCCGTTCGTGGCTCCTCTGACCACAAATCAAATGAACTGGCACCTAAAGGAAAAAGCCGCAGAGAAGGAATTGCGCGAACTTAGCGATAGCTTCCCGGATATTGGTCTTTCTTTGAAGATCATTATCAAGACCTTCGCGGCAAAGCATTCCGTGCAGGACATACTATACGCGGCAAAATGCGTTGTTGCCGATCAGTCTAGCACTGGGTTTGTGGTTACTGGGGCTGATGGGAAAGTCTACGTATCCAATACGGTACATTCTATTTTTATGGATTCTTTAGTTATCGAGCATGAAGGGCGCCCCTTCACCCTGTACCGGCTCTACATCGCAGATATCGCGGTGAAGCCAGCCTAGCAACTACAAGCGTGAGCAAAACGGGATCGAGCCCCCGGCACATCAAAGCGCCGGAGAATTTCCTGATGGAAGGTATCTACGAAGGGTACCAGCAGAACAATCGCCCCAAGTCCCAGAAGAGAGTCGCAATCTGACGCTCAACCCATGGCCGGCGGATTGCCCGGACTGACCGGTGGCCTAACTAGCTGCCGGTCCCCTTCACCCCATCATCATCGATCAGTCAGCCGGCCCTCACAAGCCGCGAATGTCACCGGCTGGATCGAAACCACAGAGCACGTGATGACATCCCGCCGACGAACCGAATTCGCCGCCTTCGTTCTCGACCTTCTGGATTTCATCGAGGAGAAAATTCAGGAGGCCTTGGACGACGAGACGTCAAGGGCCGCCGCAGTCGGCGAGGCCGCCGGCGCGGTACCTGTACTGCGCGATCGACTCCGCGAGAACGACGTCGTGAGTACCAACTTTATCCTCGTGCTCGGCAACATCATCGAGCAGCGCTGGGCGCCGGAGTGGTGGGACGGCTTCGCCAAGATGGACCGGCAGGAATTCGAAACCGCCGCCCGGGATCTGGTCGGGCCGCAGGGTCGGTTGGCCATCTTGCGTGGGCTGGTGCCGCAGGAAGAAGTCTAGGCGGCTTCTCGCCGAGAGAGGGCGACTCGGATATGCGTCGCAGCAGCGACCTCTCGGACAACTTGAACAAGTTTACCGGCAAGATCGAGCGCGCGGCGTTCATCAGCAACGGACCCGGAGGTTTGCAGCATGTAGCGATCGGTGGAGCAAGCGGCGGTCCCGGATCATCTGGTGGTCTTGGCGGGGGCAGCTACGTCGGCGGCGTCCCCAACCTGGTGAAGAGCACGCCCGGCGCGGCGCTGCCCGACTTCGGAGTCGGCCGCAGCGGCAGCATCATGCGGACCAGTCGTGAACGTGTTGGCGCTTTCACGGGCGCGGATAAGGTCCCGTCGATCGGCGGCTCTCTCGATACGGCCACGGGTCAGGGTCTCAGCGGCAACAGATACCTCGCCGCTCGACGTGCGAGGTTCCAGAGGGAGATAGACAGCGATCCGACCCTCAGGATGCATCTCGCGGCGATACAAGCCACCGAGGGCGCCAGCGGAGGCGGTACTATCGAGAGCCTGATGAACCGCGCCGACATGGAGGGCAAGACGCTCCGCCAGATGATCGGCATGGATGCCAACGGCGTTCCACATCTCGGCACCAAGGGTTATCTGAAGGGCAAACCAGATAGCTTCTAGGGCCCATCCGGCGGGGTGAAATCTACGGAGCGATCCGCAGGCTGCAGAGCAACCCGAAGGAGTCCTCCAAGTACGATGCCTACACCAACCGCGCTCTTGCGGGCAGCCACGTCATCGGTGGCTACACCGACCAGGGCTTGCCTACCGATCCCAACGGGTCTAGCCGAACCGGCATCCCCGGTTTCAAGATCAGTCCGAAGGACGGAAACGAGTTCACGGATTGGGTTGGTCCCGGCGGTAGACGCAAGTCGATCGACTACCGCCATTTCATTGAGCAGGGCATCGGCGGCAGCAGCGCCGCGCCGATTGCAAACGTCCCGGCGCCAACAGAGATGATCCAGAGCGTTCCTTCTCCGACGGCTGTCAATCCTGGAGCAGGTGCGGGGGACGTGCGCTCAGTCCCGGGGAACGTGGCAATTCACATCAACGGCAGCAGTCACGATCCCGAAGCATTGGCAACGCTAGTGCAGCGCCGGATTGACGAGTCGATGAACTGGCGCACTCACGACACCGCGAGTGAGTACGCCTGATCGCTGTCGGATAGATCATCACTGCTGGGACGGATGTACTCCTGGCAGTGATGGTCACATTTGCTGCAATGCAAACCGGTCGGCGAAACTGCAAATGGACTTGCAAACGCGGCTTCATCACAATGTTGCCGATCACTTCACACGCAAGGAGGATTTTACATGAGCCAACCCCGTCGCGGCTACAGCATCACGAACGAGAATGGCCGGCATGTCGCCCGGTCAACCGATGGCGACGACCTCGCAATCCATTCAGTCTACCTGCCCCGCGTGCTGGACGCTGTGGACGCATTCTGGAAGGTGCTTAACAATATCCGATCGCTCAGAGACCTCGATCAATCGACCATCGATAGCATGCCCGCGCCGCGCTGGCTGAGGGACTGGATTATCCATCCGACCAGCCACGTCGATCTTGATGCCGCCTATGCTCAGGGTGCTTGCTAATGCACCTCACTGAGGAATCTGGACGCTCCTGCCGGCGCTCGAAAAGCTGGGAGGAGACGATGCTGGAGCCGTCACCTTCGCTCGTGCCGCTGCTGACAATCTCCGGCATCTAGTTGCAACCGGTGTGTTCGGTGCCCTGACCGGTCCGGCGCTTGCGCTGATGCAGTCAATTGCGGCCGATCAGACAATGCGGCCAGCCCACCGCCCTTCTGGGATAGCCGCCCGAATTGCTGCACGGGTAGCGAGGGGTTCGCCCTGGAATAACAGACTAGTCACCGCCGCGGCCGGCGCGGGCCGTTTTCCGCTCCACGCGGATCGGCGATCATGACAAACGCCTCGCGATCGAGTAGTGTGGGAGCAATTATTCGCATCCGCTTCAGACGCCCGTCTGGGGCGGTTTCCTTTATCAGTTTCCGGTTGGTGAGCAGGGGCAATGGTTCAAAATCGATGGGGCGCCGTACGAGAGATCTGCATCGTCGCGCTTGTGCTGGCTGGCGCGGCAACTTTGCCGGATCTCGCTCAGGCCGGTGAAATGGCAAACGACTCGCAGCAAAAGTGCCTTGAGCTGACACGGATAGCTGCTGACTCGTTGCGCCTCACACCTGCAGACGAAGAGTTCTGCGAGCGATTTGGACGAGTTGTCGAGAGCTACAACACTGAAAGAGGCATCCCGAAGGACGACTCTCCATCGCGGCCGTCTAAAATGTCTCACACCGAAATCGTCGCACTGATCACCAGGTTTATCAGCCAGAATCCCAAGTATGTGAACGAACCGCTCGCCGCCAAGACGATGTATGCCATTTCGGCGTTGGCCAGCGGGCAAATGAGGTAACGGCGGCGGTTGCCGCTATGGGGGATGGGGGGACCATGAAGCGACACAGGACGACGATTGGCACGCTGATCGACCACGACAAAGCGTGCGCATACGATCGCATCAAGATGCTCTACGTGAACCGCTGGCTCGAACGACGCCCTTGCCTGAAGTGGGCCATCGAGACCTGGATCGACAAGCCCTGGCGCCGGTAGCGAGGGCTTCGCCCTGAAGATCACCGGGACCGCCCGGGTCAGAACCGGGCATGGCCGGCGGGCGCTACGCGCGGATCAACACCATTCTCCAGTTGCGCGCCGTCCGCCGGAATGGCATCCAGATTTGCTTTCGGAGGGGGGACGAGATGCTCAGGGATTCTCTCAAGTGGGGGCTCGCGGGGGGCGTCGTTTTGTACATCATGACGACCATTCTCGCCTTCACAGGGTGGCGATACAGAATACCATCTGACGACAACCTCCTGTTCCTGATGAGGACGGGCAGCCTGGCGTCCAGCATGGCTATTGCTATCTGGCTGGTTCTCACGGGCAAAAGGTCTTCAACCGGATGACCATCAAGCGCGCCGAGCGCTCCGTGCGCTAATGACCCGGTGGCCGCCGGAACGGGATCACTTCGCCGTCTGCTGCCCTGATCACCGCCCGCGCCAGCGCCATCAGGTCGAAGCCGAGATCTGCGATCTGGTCGGCGACGCCCTGGCGGTCCATCTCGTGGACGATCGCCTCAGCAACCTTCATCAGTCGTGCCATCTCCGCCGTCGTGTCGCCCATCGTGCCGTGTCCTCGGTGAGACCGAGATCATATCCACGGCGGGCGTGGGTAGCGAGCGCTCCACGCTGATCTTCCAATCCCCATCTGCGCCAGTCCGCCTCGGGGATCGAGACCTGCAGCTCGTTGCCGGCGAAGTCGAGCACGTGTCAAACAGGTCGATCCGGCGCAGCCCCTTCGCCTCGCGCTCGGCCATGATCCGCTGGCCGGGAATCTGACCAAGGACAGGGTTGAGCCGCAACATGGTGCGGAGTTCACTCAAGCGTCTGGCTGATGCCGGCTATTTCTTGGTGATCGAACCTTCTCCGGCGGAGTTACGGGGAGCACGCGCGTCGATATTGGCCGCAATTCGAGGGATAGCGGCAATTACGCGAGCCATGGCGATCACCGTCACGTCGCCATGGTCTTCGCCGGCCGTTCGCGGCACGTGACCTTGGATGGCGTCAACGACACGGTGATCGAGCCCTAGGTTTCGGGCGATCGTCTTGAGGCGATGCCGCCAGCCATGGTTAGGCTGGACACGATCATCTGTCACCACACCTCTGACGAACGCCACGACACGTTCGTAAGCGCCCTTTGCGAACAGCGGGCCATCGCCAGAGGTCTCAACGAACATTAAGAACCCCATATCAATCAGGTGCTGATGCACGGGGACCAGCCGGAACAGTCCTGACTTGATGCTGCCCGCAGCCGGGTTGAAATCGAAAATATGGCGTCCAGACTCCCTGCGAACATCTTCCTTTCGAAGCTGCAACGCCTCGCCAATCCTACAACCGGAGTAGGCGGCGATGATCGGACCCCATTTCTTGGCCGCAGCGGTCCGTGCGTCCTCTTTCGGCTTCCGGGCGTATGCGAGGCAGGCTTCAAATATCGCCTTGGCCTCGTCTTCCGTGAAGCCTTTTGATCGCGTGCGGATTTTCTTCTCCGCCTTGATCTTGATGACGTCGGCCGGATTCCTTGCCAGCTTCTTGTTGTCAACAGCCCAGCCGAACACTGATCGAATGCCTGGGAGATCACCATCCCGCAAGGATTTGACGGTCACTACCTTGAGTCGAGCATTCTTGAACGCGAGCATGTCCTGGTCGGTTACGCGGCCGGCGTCGACTTGACCAAGATGCTTGATCAGCCTATCCACAGCCCCCGGTAGGTATCATGAGTCTTTCGTGAACGGCCGGTGGCCTTGGCTTCCTGCCACCAGAGGTCAAACAGCCCGCTGATCGTATGCTTCGGTTTAGCTTTTGTTACGCTCTCGATAGCTGGAAAGCGAAGCGCCTTCATATCGGGCGTGTAGTGTCCCTCTGCATTGCGGCGGAGCTGCCAGCCAGCATCTAGCGCAGCGGTGCCAACAAGATGGAGGAACCGGCGACGGTCACCCTGAGCAAGATGGATGCGCTGTCGGATCAGTACCCAATCGGCGATCAACCCAAACCGGTCCTCCAGGCTATCGAACTGTCCGGGCGGTAGGGCATTCACAGCCGCGGTCAGATCGCCCTCACCAAACACCTCCATCGCGGTCGCCGCCTCATTCGGCATGAGCACAGCGGGCGGCGGGGACTGTATGCGGCCTTCAAGTGCCGCGCGATGCAGCGCCTTGTGATAGCTCCACGGTCCAGGCTCACCGGGACTGTCGGAATGGATTTCGTCGTAAATCCGGTACGCCTCGCCAGATAGCGCGACCAGCGCCTTGTGAAAGAGACGGGCTCAGCTTCTGTCAGTTCGAACAGCCGCCGAAGATGATCCAATGCGTTTGCCTGCCGCGCCTCCGCAAGGAGCCGATCATCCGTTTCGAGGCTGAAAGAAATATCGTTTCCGATCTTCACCACCTTGATGAAGGGCCGCTCGGTGCCAAGGCTGAGCAGCACGCGCTTGCCGCGTAGCTGCGCGATGACTTTGGCAGGGACGCGAACGTGGAACTGGGGAATGCTGGATCGAGTGCGGGTGGACATTGAGAAGTTCAAGGAAACCATGGTTCTGTGTGGCACTCTTGTGTGCCACTCAGGACCGAATTTCCAATAAAATCAATGCATCCAATAGGATAGGTGGTGCTGCCAGACAGGATTGAACTGTGACCGAGAGCACGTTCCTTACTGAATATATTGAGGTTTTCGCCTCGCCAATGGTGCGTGAGTGGCGAGAGCAGATGTCTACGGATGAAATCCGCTTAGATTGCTACGCCGAGGCCGCAGTGAATTCCCGCCAGCCCTTCTCTCGCAGTCGGCAGGCGTCGCACTCTGTGCATCCGTATCCCCAAGGTTGCCGCCTCCCTCTCACGCCTTCGTAGCAACTATGCGTCTCTTCCCTGATGAGTTCTAGTAAGGCGCTGCCGCCAAGGGCACTGGACAGCCTCCAGACCCCGGCCTTGTCTAGCTCCATCAAGGGGCATTGTATTGACCATGAAAAGCCTGTCGCTTCGTTCAGCGCTGCTTCTATGGCGTTCATAGCCTTACGCCGACAATCGGGATAACCCGAGTATTCGGTCTCGCTGACGCCACAAGCGAGCGTCTCAATGCCCCTCCGAAACGCCACACTTGCGCTCAAAGACATCATTATGAGGTTTCGCCCGGGAATATATTTTTTCCGAAGGAGCATCTCACTTCGGGAAACGTCAAACGACGCGATATTCCCTGCGATCTGACCGGCAAGGTCAAGTGCAACCACATGGTCTGGCCCGAGCCGAGTGGCTATCTCGGGGAATTCATCAGCTAAGCGAGCTCGAAAAATAGCTCGCTGCTTCATCTCTACAGCGTGCTTTTGGCCATAATCAAAGCCGATCGTTTCGACCCTCTCATAGTTCTCGAGAGCCCATGCGAGAACCGTCGCGGAATCCTGGCCGCCCGAAAAAAGGACCAGTGCCGCTGAGTTGCTCAATGCTGCTCCCATTGTCGACGTCGAATCCAATCACACGCAGAATCGATATCCCTAAATATCTTACGGAGTGCGCAATCGATCATAGGGTTATCGCCGACAGGAAGCAGAGACCGAACGTCCGTTTTTAGGCCAAGGCAAATCTTACCGCGACTGTAAGCGTAACCCAGCTCGAAGCACGCTCCTTCATCGATCACCCGTCCGTCCATGACGATCATGAGGATATCACATCTATCGATGGCGCGAATGTCCGCAGAAAAAATCGAGCTTTTAGCCTCTTCCACAGACATTCCGCTCGCGACGAGATCGACAAGTAGGGAGCCATCTTCCTGGGGCAGATAAACGTCCGCAAACCCCATCAAGCTATCGCGCAGCAGAGCATTCCACTGGCGCTCTTGAGGAGAAAACAGCGGACCAGCGAGATAGATATTAGGTCGATTAGAAATCAAAGCGCCCCATCCCCGTCAATAATCTCCCCGAGGCGTTCTGCAAACAGAAACTCTTTGTAGTCGTCGTCCAGTAGGATTTTTCTGGCAATCGCCTTGGCGACCTCGCTAGTCGTGAGGTGGCTTGTATCGAGTACCCGATCATCTTGAATTCGGTAGATTTGCCTATCCCCTTCAATTCTTTGCGACGCATTATACAAATCAGATAAATCAAAAACTGACCCGCCGTAAGCCGGATAGTGGCGGGCTATTGTCGGCCGCCGGTGCCTTGGTCGGTTTGTGGAGCCATCATTTCGATCTCAATTCGGAAGGTTACGAAGACCATTAGTGATGGGGGGACCGGCGAAGCCGCGCGCGTCTCTGATGGCGTCGAGGAATTCATCAGTCAGAGTAGGCACCATCATGGAAGCGAAGGAATAGATCCAGCTTGTCGCGATCGTGCAAGCTGGAGACATGATGCAGGAAGGCAATGTTGGCATCGTGCGAAGTGGAAATGAGATCGCGAAGCAGCTCCGAATTCTTCAGGCTGGTGCCGCTCAAGTCCGCTCGGTCCGCAGCCACCTCGTCCCGTGGTGTCTCGGTGAAGTAGCTATGCATCTTGCCCAGCACTCCCACGACGACGTCTGCGAGCTGGATGCCGGGCTCGGTTTTGGAGTCCGCAAAGCGAAAATGCGTGACCGGCGCGCCGCCGCTGGTGAGGGGTGTCTTCAGAAAGTGGTCCTGAATGGTTTGCTCCATATCCAGGATATGAGTGGCATGTTTGAATATGGCAATGCGGCCCATGTAAAAGGTGCTGAAATCGTCAATCAGCATGTTGGGCGGATAGCCTTCAATGAATTCGAGACCATCGAGCCCTCGCCCCATCTGAAGCACACCCTTCAGCATTGTCCTATTGCAATCCGGCAGCACAGCGCTGTTGTGCTCCAATAAGGCAATGAGTTCATTCAGGAACGGCCTACGGCTTTCTAGGGCCAAGCCAGGATAGCCGTAGCGATGGAATAAGCCGATCGTGGCCGGAAGATCACTTCTCAGCACCTCGGCTAGGTCGCTCTTCAGCGCCGCATGGAACCCGAACAGCTCGGGATTTTCGAGCAAAATCGAATCAACAATGTCGACGATCGACCAATAGAGCGGGTCGAGATCATGATAGTGGATCATCAGGCCGTTTTCGGTGATCCAGCGCAAGAACGTGGTCAGCTTGGTAGATCGCAACAGGTCCAGAAAGTCGCCTTTTGCGACATGCTCAAGTTTAATTTCGCTGGCCGTCTTCTGAACGCGCATGACGGCCCGCAGCGGCCCGATGTCTATCGGGCGCGGCGCACCTTCATGCACCACGCCGCCCAAGACGAAGACCTTTAACTCGGCGACGTTCAGGGCCTGAGCGGCGATATGCAGCTTGCGGATATTGTTGGTTTCATCGTGATAGAATGTATAGCTCTTGTCGGCCTTGGTGAGCCCCTACATTCGTATTTAAGAGTCTCTAAACTCATCGATATCAACCAAAAAGCATCCTCCCTGAGCGTCAGCCACTTCCGAATATATAGAACGACCGGACTTGGGCGAGCGCTCTCGCTACGGACGGCCAAAGGGAGCGAGGAGCGTTCAGTCGACTAGCCAGCAGTCCATATTGGCGGCGGCATCAAACTTCCTCAACAGGCGGTCAAGAAGCGACTGTTGTCGCGTCGGTAAATCTGGACCTTTCCTCCAACCAGCGAGTGGCTTTCCATAAGGGCTCCCCCTGTAAAAACCTCGGATGGCGTTCGACACCTCGGTCAGCGATCCGGGTTCGACCGCAACCTGTTTGGTGAATGCCGACCACTGATCCTTCTTGCCGGCATCCTCCGTGAAGGCGGTCGTCAGGCCGTCAGGACGCTTAGTTGGAATCTCGGTCTTGCGGCGCTCGAACGTCGCCTTGATAGCTCGAGCTAGCGCGTCGCCTTCGAACTTGTAGGAGCGGATCAACAGCCAAACGTCGTAGAAGTCCTTCAGGCGACTATTTGCGAGACCAAGCGAGACCATTGCCTGGAATTTCTCCGCCACAACGGTTTCACGGGCGTAGGAGCGGAGCTTGGGGGGTGGAAAATCCAACAGCACCGGCAGATCGATTTCCTGAACGCCGGGCTCGACGGCGTCGCCGAACACGACATCGATCACTGCGCGTAAGCGAGCACGGTCGTGTCATCAAAATGAGCGCCCGAGGAAATCCGCCTTCAAAGTGGTGTTGCCCCCTTAAATCGCGCGTCCATTAGTTCGACATGTTGGTGTCAAGGAGCGCCAGAAGTGAGCGCACCACTACTAGTCGCCGACGTCCGATCGTTGTCGTGACGATACGCCCACTTCCTATCAACTCGTAAAGTTTCGTGCGTCCCAAGCCGGTCACTTCGCATGCATCGTCAATCGTGCAGGTGAGCCGCTGGGCGAATGGCATCGTGCTCGGTTCTGTGGCATTCGGAGCGGATAGACTGACGTGTGACTGTTGTCCGCCAGTTTTCTCTCGTCGATTGTATCTCACGTGGCCCACCTATGCGCAGCTCGACAGGACCAGAGTTGTTTGCACGACGAGCAACGTCAATGCGAACATCCGAGGGCGCTCGCGTACGACAGCGCACGTCAGCGGCGGTTTGAATATTTTCGGACACCAAAGGCGACGAGGAAATTTTTCGCGAAAGCGCCAGCCACAATGAGGCATCGCGCCGAGGCTAGCCTGCGAAAGTCGTCAGTGAATTCGTCAAGCGTTCGCCGCTGTTCACCGGTGTCTTATTCAACCATTATTCAACGAACGCGGCTGATGGCTACCTAAGTGCCTGAGTTTGCTGGCGCTCCCTAGGGGAATCGAACCCCTGTTTCAGCCTTGAGAGGGTAAAGTTGATCCGCTTGATGATTCATCGTGAGGAGAGTCCTGCGTTGGAGACCTTACCCGGCTCGTCTGCATGAGCACGCGTTACTGCACCAGTTTCGCACCGGAAACGACCCAGCCGAAGCGCAACGAACGCGATCAGATTCAAACAAAAAGTCCACAAAATCAACGAAGCCAGTCGCCATCCCGCCGCTCATAACGGTCTGGCTGCAGGCTTGTGCCTCCGATGGCGCAGCATGTTGGTGACGCAATCGCGGGCAGAATAGGACTCTCGCACCAGATATCATCTTCTGAGAGTCTGTCCGTATTGTTCCTTATCATATCCAATTCTACGATCGGCGCTTAAGCGCCCTGCCGTCTCTGACCAGTGCGCGTCATCTTGCCGAGATGAAGCGCGCGAGGACCAGAGAAGTACACAGTCGTGGACCACAGTCCGCGACCTCAGCGCAAATCGATCCTGCTCTGATTAAGTTTGTTGAAGCACTTGCAATCGCCGACGCTAGACGCGATCATCTTTTCGATAGCGAGCGTCTGATGAAGAATTATCTCGATGCCGCCGGCGACAAGCGCATCAGCAGTGGTATTCGAGATGAAACCCGCAGCGATCTATGCTCGGTTCTCGACCGAGCTTCAAAACGAAAAATCGACTGAAGATCAGAATGCCCTGTGCCGAGCCTATGCGGCTCGTCATCAGCTCGATGTCGTTGCTACCTTTGAAGACAAAGCGCGTTCTGGAGCCTCGGTATTCGGTCGCGATGGTTTGATGCAGCTTATGGATGCTGCGCGCCAACAACGTTTCACCGTTGTCATTGTCGAAGCGTTGGATCGGCTTTCACGTGACATGGAGGATCTAGCCGGCATCCACAAAAGGTTGTCTTTCCAGGGGATCGAGATCCAAGCCGTCCACGATGGCACTGCGGACTCAATCTTGATTGGGATCCGCGGCCTCGTCGGACAGATGCAGCGCGAGGACGGCGCGAAGAAGGTCCGCCGCGGCATGGCCGGCGTGATACGCGACGGTCGACATGCGGGAGGGCGTGCTTACGGATATCGAGCGGTGCCCGGCAAACCCGGCCAGCTCGAAATCGTCCAAGACGAAGCTGCGATCGTTCGACGGATTTTTGCGGCATATGCCGCGGGACGGCCCCCGCGAGAGATCGCGCATGATCTCAATCGGGAAAACATCCATCCACCGCGGGGGCGGCGATGGAATGCGTCGACGATCAACGGCAACGCCAAGCGCGGGACGGGGCTCATCTTCAATGAGCTCTATGCTGGCCGTATTGTTTGGAACAAGGTCCGGATGGTGAAGGATCCCGATACAGGCAAACGATTGTCTCGCCCAAACCCTCGTGAGGAGTGGCAGAGCATTGATGTGCCCCAACTGCGGATCGTCGAACAATCCGTTTGGGAGCAGGCGCACGCTTTGAAGACTGAGAAGGGGCATTTGGCCAGCCACATGAAGCGACGGGCGCCGCATCTCCTGTCGGGTCTTCTTCGGTGCGGTTGTTGTGGATCTGGCCTGTCAGTTCACGACCGCGACAAGACTGGAAAGACCAGGATTCGTTGCTCAGCTGTGCGCGAGAGTGGCAATTGCTCGAATCGCAGGATCATCTACCTGCGCGACATCGAAAGACTTGTGCTCGGCGGGATGGTCGAGGAGTTGAAGGACCCACGGCTAATCGAGACTTACGTCCGCAACTACAACAGTGAGCGAGAGCGGCTAGCGGGGAACGCGTCCGCTGAACGCATGCGGCTAGAGGCGAAACGTGACCGGATCGAAGGCGAGCGTCAGCGTAATATTGATCTCGTGATCAGGTACGTGATTTCCGAGGAGGACGCCAAGCAACGGATCGCAGAGCTGAAAGAGGAGCGGTTGCGCGTCGAGGCGGAACTGGCTGCCCTCGAGGAGGCGCCTATCCCCATCTCACTGCATCCAGCAACGCTGGACCGCTACATCGAGACCGTAATTGCGCTGGCCGACACAATAGCAAGCCACGCAAGCGCGGAGGACGACCGTGGTCCGTTGGTCGCCGACTTCAGGACGCTGGTGCACAGCGTCATCGTTCACCCGAAAGGCCCTTGGCAAGGCTTCGAGGTCGAGGTGAAGGGAAAGCTACCCGCACTGGTCGGCGGAGGGGTCTTTCCGGAGGCCCACTACAATAGTGGGGGATACATGGTAGCGGGAGAGGGACTCGAACCCCCGACCCCAGGATTATGATTCCCGTGCTCTAACCAGCTGAGCTACCCCGCCACAGGCTCGCGATCGGCGGCATGGAGCCGCGGGTGCGAACGCGCGGCATATAAAGAGTGGCATGCTCGCCTGTCAAGCAAACCCGGACAGGACCGCAACTTATTGCACACAGGGGCTATTTTGGCCTCACCGAGGGGTCGCCACCGGGGCTGCCGGGCGGAGGAATCACCGGCGTGTTGCCGCCTTGCGGGGTCGGCGCACGCATTTCGGGGTCGACGCCGGCCGGCGGACACAGCACGCCGTCGGATCTGGCGAGCTTGTCGCCCAAAGCTTGCCCGGTGGTGGTTCCTTCCGGAACCGCGACGCCCGGACGCGAAGGCTGCTGCGGTGCGCAATTGGCTGCGGCGCGAGACGGCGCCGGCGGCGCGGTCTGTGCCGGCGGCGTGGCTGATGTCGGGGGCGCCTGCGCCGCGGCAACGACGGGCGCCATGATCAGGGCACAGGACAAAGCGAGCGTTCGATTGATCCTCATGACGAGAAAACCGCGACGACGCGCCGATGTTCCCGGCAAAATCGCAGCAAGCCCTACGATTTGCGGAAACGGATCAGCGAGAAATGCCCCATCGGCGGCATCGGCCGGCGTTCCGCGAGACTGACGCCGCCATGCTTGGCGGCCCAATTGGTCAGCCGCTCCCACGGAAATTCCGGACGCCAGCCGAGCCGCCGCGCCAGCGGCGCGAAGGCGAGCTCGAAGACGCGGCGCGGGCCGCTCTCGGCGCCGATGTGATTGACCAGGATCAGCTCGCCGCCGGGCTTCAGCACGCGGATGAAATCGTCGAGCGTGGCTTCGGGATCCGGGACCGCGGTGATGACATATTGCGCGACCACCGCGTCAAAAAATGAATCCGGGAATGCGAGGTTCTTGGCGTCCATCACTGCCAGCGTCTCGACATTGCTGAGGCCCAGCGCATGCACGCGCCTGAGCGCCCGCCGCAACATCGGCTCGGAAATATCGACGCCGCAGAGTTTCGTGGTGCGCGCATAGTCCGACAACGACAATCCGGTGCCGACACCGACGTCGAGCACGCGTCCGCCGATCCGGTCGGCTTCCGCGATCGTCGACTGACGGCCCTGATCGAACACCTTGCCGAACACCAGATCGTAGATCGGTGCCCAGCGGCCATACGCCTTTTCGACCCCCTCGCGGTCGATGTCCCCAGCCATTCCCCTGCCCCGATGTTTCTTCTGTCTAGCCGCGAACCGCTTCCGCGAGCGGCGCCATCGCATCCTGCGTCGCGGCCCGCACGACGCGGCTCGCGCTCGCACTTCTGATGAAGCCGCCGCCAAGCACACGCGCCTGCCCGGAGGCTGCATCATAGAACACGCAGGCCTGGCCGGGCGATACGCCCTCCTCGCCGGCGACGAGCTCGACCTCATAGCCGCCATCGACGGCGCGCAACCATGCCGGCTGCGGCGCGCGCGTCGAACGCACGCGGACATAGATCTCGATACCCTCGCCGATCACGCGGTCCAGCGCGCCGTCGCCGATCCAGTTGACGTCGCGCAGCGCGATGCGATCCACCCGCAGCGCCTCGCGAGGCCCGACCACGACCCGGCGCGTCGCCGCATCGAGCTTGACCACATAGAGCGGATGGCTTGATGCGATGCCGAGGCCCTTGCGCTGGCCGACGGTGAAATGAACGATGCCCTGGTGCTGGCCGATGACATTGCCGGCGAGATCGACGATGTCGCCCGGCGCGATCGCATTCGGCTTCAGCCGACCGATGATGTCGGTGTAGCGGCCGGTCGGCACGAAGCAGATGTCCTGGCTGTCCTGCTTGTCGGCAACCTCGAGGTCGAAGCGCCGCGCCAGCTCGCGGGTCTGCGGCTTGGTCATGTCGCCGAGCGGGAAGCGCAGGAAGTCGAGTTGCTCGCGCGTGGTCGCGAACAGGAAATAGCTCTGGTCGCGATCGGCATCCGCCGCGCAAATGAGCGAGCGCGATCCGTCGGCAAGCCGGCGCGAGGCGACATAATGACCGGTGGCGAGCGCCTGCGCGCCGAGCTCGCGCGCGGTCGAGAGCAGATCGCGGAACTTGACCGAGCGGTTGCACTCGATGCACGGCACCGGCGTCTCGCCGAGCGCGTAGCTGTCGGCGAAATTGTCGATCACGGATTGCTTGAAGCGGCTTTCGTAGTCGAGCACGTAATGCGGGATACCGATCCGCTCCGCGACATTGCGCGCATCGTGGATGTCGCGGCCGGCGCAACAGGCGCCCTTGCGATGGGTCGCGGCGCCATGGTCGTAGAGCTGCAGCGTGATCCCGACCACGTCATAGCCCTGCGACTTCAACAGCGCAGCCGTCACCGACGAATCGACGCCGCCGGACATGGCAACGACGATCCGTGTGTCTTCAGGGCGGCCTTCAATATCCAGACTGTTGAGCATCTCTAAGCGGTCATTGGTCACTGTCGTGGCGCGCTTATGCGCTCCGCGACGAAATTGGAAAAAGCCTTTGTCCAGAGAGCCTTAGAACGCGTCCAAGGCCGGTTCGGTCGGTTCGGGACGCGTCGGAGGCCACCTTTAATATAGGCCGTATTCCGGCGAGGCAATCCGGCGGAATCCGTGGCTTGCCGTGCGCGGACGGCAAATCTTGCCGCCGGGCAAAAAGGAGGCCTGTCGGGAACCTGTCCCGGACCGCGATAGCCGCAGCTAACCGACTGAAACAGCTTAGTATTTTATCCACCCGATGGTTGGCCCGCTCCTTGCTGACAAAAGGCCGGAAGTCTCATTTGCGAGGGTTGGCAGTGGTCAGCGTTACGTCGGAAGCATTGGCAAGCCGGTCTTTTCAGGGCCCGACGACACGGTCGGCGCGGCCCGATCCCGCTTCGCAGGCGGGGAACGACGGCTTTGCCGCGCTGGTCGACAGCAATTCCGCGTCCACGAGCGACGACACCAGGTACGACACCCAACCGGCGCCTGCGCGCCGGTCGGACGATTCGACCTCGACGACCGATGCACGCTCCCGCGACACCAGCACGGCCCCCGACCGCACGTCGCGGGATTCGGGCAGCTCGCGCGATGACAGCAAGGTCGACAGCGACGCGCCGCCGAAGACCAAGTCGAAATCGAAATCGGACGACTCGAAGTCGAGCACCGATGCGCAATCCACCGGCGACAAGGCCACGGCGCAAGCCGTGCCGCAACCGGATCCAGCCAATGCGGCAGCGGCCAACGCCGTGGTTGCCGTTCCCGTCGCCGCTGCAGCGGCGACCGACCCGACGGCGACGGCGACCGCGCCATCCGGCCAACCGGCGGCACCACTGGCGATCGCAGCGGCGGCCATCGCGGCAAGCGCGGCGATCGCCGGCACTGGTGCCGCTGCCGGTACCGGTGCGCCGGCCGGCGCCGACACCGCAACGGCGGCGACCACCACGGCGAACGCCGACAAGGTCGCCAAGGCGGCCGGCGTCAAGACCGAGGGACAGGCCATCACGACGGATGCGGCAACGGTTTCGGGCGCAGCGACGGCGACCGGCGATGCGACGCTCGTCGCTGCCGGAACGCCTGCCACGAAGACGACGACGCAGGCCAAGGCGCAGGTGGCCGCAAAGGATGCGACCGCGACGACGCCAACCGGCCAGGACGGCGCGGCCCAAGGCAGCAACGCCACCGCACAGGCCACTCCGACCAACATCGTACCCGCAGCCACGCAGCCGACGGCTGTATCCGGCAAGGCGAAGGCCACCGCAGACGGCGCAGCCGATGCCATCAAGGCCGATGCAAGCGGCGACGGCAACGCCGCGCCGACGCCGACGGCCGGCGGCCATGCGGCTGCGCAGGCCCAGCTCACCACGCCCGATGCCAGCGCGCAGGCGGCGAATGCACTCCAGCCGCAACTGCCGACCGGCCAGACGACGCCGTCGGCAACCGCGCAATTGACCGTGACCAACGCCGCGCAGACCGCCGCCGTGCCACTGAACGGGCTTGCGATGCAGATCGCTGCCTCCGCCAAGAGCGGCAAGAGCCGCTTCGAGATCCGGCTCGACCCCGCCGAGCTCGGCCGCATCGATGTCCGCATCGATGTCGATCGCAACGGCCAGGTGACCTCGCATCTCACCGTCGAACGGCCGGAAACGCTGTCGATGCTGCGCCAGGACGCCAACCAGCTACAGCGCGCACTCGACAATGCCGGCTTGTCGACCGGCAATGGCGGATTGCAGTTCAGCCTGCGCGATCAGTCGCAGTCGGGCCAGAACAACAACGGCCAGTCCAATCCGAATGCCCAGCGTTTGATCGTCGCCGAAGAGGACAACGCTCCCGCCGCAGCGGCAGGCCGCTCCTACGGCCGCGCAACCGGCGCCCTCGGCGGCGTCGATATCAGAGTGTAAGGAGTTCACCATGGCAGTCGATGCAACCATGCCGACGCCCGTCGTCTCAGCACCGGGCACCGGCAACGGAACGAGTTCTGGAAGCAGCAGCACCAGCACCAGCGGTGCGTCGACGACGACGGCGGGCATCGCAGACAATTTCCAGACCTTCCTGACGCTACTCACGACCCAGTTGAAGAACCAGAACCCGCTCGACCCGCTCGACACCAACCAGTTCACCCAGCAGCTCGTGCAGTTCGCCGGCGTCGAGCAGCAGCTGAAATCCAACGATCAGCTCAAGCAGCTGATCGCGATCGAGAAGAGCGCCCAATCGACCCAGGCGCTGGTCTATGTCGGCAACACGGTGGCCGTCGACGGCAGCAAGACGCAGTTCAACAAATCCGCGACCTGGAATCTGGTATCCCCGCAAGCCACCAGCGCCACCATCACGATCACGAGCTCGACCGGCCAGACCGCCTATTCCGGCAATTTCAACCTGAAGCAGGGCAACGCCAGCTTCGTCTGGGATGGCAAGGGCACGGACGGCACGCAATGGCCGGCCGGCACCTACACGCTGACCGCCACCGGCAAGGATTCCACCGGCAAGGACCTCGCGATCTCGACCGAGATTCAGGGCGTGGTCGACTCCGTCGACCTCACCGCCTCCCCGCCGCTGCTCTCGATCGGCGGCCAGACCTACACCACCGACAAGATCAAGCGCGTGGTGCGCGGCGCGACGAGCTCAAGCTAACTCAGGGCTTCGCGGCATCCTGCCGATCCGGCGTTCAGCTTCGCGGGAATCGCGCAGACGCTTCTGCGCGTCACGAGCAGCCGCTTACACCTGTCCTCCCCGCGAAAGCAGGGACCATCCTCTGCGGCTCGTGTCGTTGGCGGGACTCGGCATATCAGCAACGCGCAACATCGACCTTCGGTGGTTACGGGTCCCTGCTCCCGTGCGCAATTGCGCACTAGACAGGGACGACACCGAATTTGCAGACCGGCCTGCCAGTCATACAGCCGCGTTCTCGCGAGGGGGCTTGCCCGTCGGGCAATCAGTGCCGGGACCGATGCTTACCAAGCGACATTAGCAGACATAAACAGCAATAAATCGCTGCGCGTCAGCTTCCTGTAAGCAAGCGGGCATTATCTTCAAGTTCGGCGCTTGAACGCCGATTCCGCCCTGAAACTCCGCAACTGCCAAGCTTCGCGCTTTGACCGCCGGCAAGAGTTAGCCAGTGACCCCGACACGCCCGACCCCGCCAGACCCCGCCCAGACCACGCCACGGCATGCGGTGACACCCCACCCGAAGCTTGCCGAGACAATGACCGAGAATGCGCGCCTCAGGACCATCGCCATCACGGTCATGCTCGAGATCGCAGTGCTTCGGGAACGGCTGCCGCCGACTGCCGGCGAGTAACAACGCGGCCCGAGAGGAGTGACAAGCGAGGCTGTCTCGCCCAACTCACGCCCCCCGAACGTCCGTCATGGCTGACAGGTCTGGCCTGTGCCGGCCACGCAACCGGCGCGGCCCGCTCCATGCGCATGCCGCATCAATAGATCCGGACGTGATTGGCCTCGAACGTCACCGGAAAGTTGTTGCGATTCTGCAAGGTCAGGATGAGCACGACGCCGACACCGCCGCGGTGATCCCAGTACACGGCCCGGTCGGTTTCGTGCAGGGGCTCCATCGAGGTCTGGTTCTTCTCGAAGTGCGGCGCGATCGATACGTCGAAAAACTCGTTCGACGCTTTCGAATCCTTGCCCCACCAGAACGTGAACGGCTGGCTCGAATTGGCGGCGATGGTATAGGTGCCTTGCTTATGGTCGATATTGGCCATGATGTCGGGGTCCTTCGTTTTGCATTCGTCGCTCCGATGCGACGCCCCGACAATGATACGTGACGCGCGCACACGCCGTGATCTAGCTCACTCTGCTTTGCAACCGACGCAACCGCGCCAGCGGCGTCCGTGGGCGCCAGCAAAGGATGGCTTGCAAAGAGCGTCCTGGCTGAGCGACACTTCCGGTTCCAGATATTGCCGACCTCAATATTCGCGCGCAATGAGTTGGTCGAATGAAGCGAGTTCCGAGCGATCGACGCCCCATCCATCACTCGCCGGTGTTCTGGATCGGCATCGCCTTGTGCCTGGCAGCGATCGCGATCTACCTTTGGTCCGACGACCTGTCCTGGCGGCCCACACCGCGCCCGCGGTGAAGAACCGACCGTCGATGGCCCTACGATCTCTTCAAGAGGTCCCTTTAATGGGCATTGCACACGTGCCGATCACGTTAGCACGGCTCAGCTGGCCACCTTTCGGGCAAGCCGAACGCCGCGCGGAGAATCGCCGAAACGAATTCGGAACGAGCGATTGAAATGCGAAACATCCGAGAAACCAACCTCCAGCGCGATATCGGAAATCCGCTGACTGCCGCCGTGAGACCCGGTTAGCAATTCGAGCGCGCGCTGGAGACGCAATTCATTCAGGCGCTCGGTGAACGACGCTCCCGATGACGCCATCAGGCGCTGTAGATAGCGGGGCGAGATGCCCTGACAACGGGCGACCGTTTGAACGCTGAGCCCAGGCTCCTGAAAGTGTAGGGTGATGTAGTCGAGGGCTGCATTGTGCCGCGCAGCCATGACGGCGCTCGCGCTGCTCTCGCCCAGGGCAGGGCACTCGTCGATCGCGAGTGCGACGAGATCGTGGATGTGGGTCACGATCGTATGGCGAAGTTTTGGGGCGGTCAGTGCTCTCGCCTTGAGAACCGACTTCAGATAGGCCGCGAATAGCCGGAATGCTTCCTTTCGGCGCCCGATCGGCTGCATGACCAGGCTCTCGACACCCGATACGCGCTGCTCAAGCTCCGCGCGCGGCACCGCCAGACCAAGTTGCAATCCATCAACATAGGTGACGCTGGCCGCTTCAGAATGCAGGATTGCGATCGCATCACCCGCGCGAAGCTCGACGTCATGGCCGCGCTGCGACAGCCGACTTCTGCCGGGGGAGCAGAAGATGACGCCGATGGAATCATCGCCATCGGCGAGGCTCGCTCGCGAGCGCTCAAAGCGCATCGACGTGCCCTTTAGCGCGAGTATGCGCAGACCCTGAATCGTCCGTAGCGACGCATCGGCCTGGATCGGAGTGTTCGACAGCGGCTCGATGTCGGCGTGCACGACGCATCGCCCAAAGTGCTCGCGCCATAGAGGGAGACGAATACGCTCCGGAAGGTCGCGCGTCGAAAATCGATACGATGCAAAATCGGCTGCGTCCGTAGGCATGGGGACCTCCAGCCTTCACAGAGCATCAGGATGAAATGCTGCGGCACACCATTTTCATGTCTGCATTTTGCAATTCACGCACCGGCGTTCTCTCGATCCGTGCGCGCAAGTCCAAGAAGCCATGCTATCGATCTGCTAGTCTGATTTGCCTGTGATCGATGCTGATGTGAACTGGTTCACGTACCGGTCAGAATATTACGTTTATACTGATCGCGAAAGTCGCGGCCTTTATTTCTCCCTTAGGAGGAGACGGTCGCGATGGCTCTATCTGTAATTGCCGCCATCGGATTCATTGGACATCCCTGGCGACGCGCAAGCGTAGAGCAGTTGATGCCCCTGTTCGCAATTGATCCGGTTTACGGAGCCGCGGGCAGGTCATTTTTGAAAGATTGCTGATACCGATCTTATTTCGCTGCTTTAGCCAAATCGCTAAGCAGAATTTGTCGGACATAAAGTGCCTGCGGCACTGCTGGCTTTTGGCCGCCGGTTGAAATGGTCGAAATCTGTCACGTGGGAAGTCAACCTCAGTGATCAGGAAGGCGTTCGATCATGTCCACCATATTCGACATGCTTTATCACGAGTACTGTCGTGCCCGCCTCGCCGAAATGCGAAAGCAGCTTTCGATACCGCTCGTCGGCGAAGTCCTGCAGGCGCCGCCGGAAGACGGCGATCGTTCCGGGCCCCGTGACTGCGGCTGGCGGGCAAAAGCGCCGCCAACCCTCGGGTAGCTGGAGCGTACAATCCCATGGCTTGGCCGGAGGCTGATCCGGCACGCGCATGCCCTGGAGCATCAAAAGCGTCCCGTGGACCTGTGCCCGACGGAGAGCCGTGCGCGCGCCAGACAGATCGACAAATGCATGATCGAACCCACACCTCGAAGCGATTGATCGGCGAAACTCCGCCGGAATTCAGATCGACGGATCGCGACCCGCGCATCGACGTCTGCCGCGGGATCGCGTTATGGTGGATATTTCTCGACCACATTCCAAACAACGTCGGAAGCTGGCTGACGCTGCGCAACTACGGCTTCTGCGATGCGGCCGAGATTTTCATGTTCATCTCGGGCGTGACTTGCGCGCTGGCCTACGGCAGAGCCCGTCAACGTGACGGCTGGAGGGGCATGATCGGCCGTTCGCTGCGACGGGGATGGAACATCTACGTCGCGTTCCTCCTGCTTGTGCTTGCTTGCGCCGTGCTCGTCTACGTCGCAGGCGGCGATCTTGCCGACGAGAGCAATACAACGGTTCTGTTCGAGCGCCCGGGCGCGACGCTCGCTCACGCCGCAATCCTGCAATTCCGCCCTGTCAATACCGATGTCTTGCCGGTCTTTGTGATCTGTCACGTCTTGTTCGCACCGTTGTTGTGGCTGCTGCTGCGCGCACCAAACGTGACGCTTGGCGTTTCGCTGCTGCTTTATGCGCTGGCGCATGTCTTCGGCTGGCGTGTTCCTGCCTGGCCTGACGGCTTCTGGTTCTTCAATCCGCTGGCATGGCAGTTTCTGGTCGTGTTGGGCGCATGGTACGTCGTCGAGGGGAAGACGATCCGGGAATGGATGACGTCGCGCCCTGCGCTGATCCTTTCCGCTCTCTTTCTGGTGATGAGCCTCGTCCTCGCGCTCGGCCAG
This sequence comes from Bradyrhizobium sp. ma5, assembly GCF_042258955.1. NCBI lineage: Bacteria > Pseudomonadati > Pseudomonadota > Alphaproteobacteria > Hyphomicrobiales > Nitrobacteraceae > Bradyrhizobium > Bradyrhizobium sp. ma5. Next base: position 1,548,013 of record NZ_CP170156.1, on the reverse strand, counting down.
GACCTCAAGGTGCTGCCGCAGGCCGTGACGGATCTGCTCTTTCCATTGGACAAATCGAATCTGAGCCCATTGCGGCTACTGCATTTCCTGGCTCTTGCGATCGTGACGTCATGGCTCGTTCCCGCCGGTTGGCGAGGACTATCGACGCCGATCCTGCGCAGCGCGCGGTGCTGTGGCGAGAATTCGCTGCCGATCTATTGTCTTGGCGTTCTGCTGGCGCTCGTTAGCCAGCTTGATCCGCTCGACATTTCGAACCGGCTTTCGATGCAGATCGCGGTCAGTCTCGGAGGCGTCTTGATGATGATCGCCGCCGCGGCGCTCCTGAACGCGCTCAGCACCAAGCGCAAGCCTGCGGTGCGCGCGGTCGATCGGGACATTTCCGCCGCCGTTGCAAATCCCAAAGTTGAGGATCGCGCACGCAGGACCGTTCTCGATCCGCAGCTGAGAGCCGTCGCTGCTCCGTCGACGTATCGCCCTTGATCAAAATTTGAATCGCGCCGGATATCGGCCATTTGCCACGTTCGACAGGGCAGTGCCCCCCGGAGACTCGTCGTCTGGCGGCTCCGGATCGAGCGGACAAGAGCGCACGCAAAGCGATCCCGGGAACGTCTCCACCTTCCCGGGGAGTTTCGTTATCGATGCGGGGAGGAGCCGCCCCTCACTCCGATCGTCCCGCGGCGTCGAGGATCAGCCGTGCAATCGGATCGGGCTGCGAGATCAGCGCGAGATGGCTGGCCTTCACCTCGATCGTGGTGGCACCCATCCGCTTGGCCATGAAGCGTTCGAGATCCGGATTGATGGTGCGGTCCTCGGTCGAGACGGCGTAGTAGCTCGGCTTGCTGCGCCAGGCCGCGTGGCTGGTTCTGCCGGCCAGCAGTTGCTTGTGGAACGGCTGCTGCACGGCATAGAGCACCTTTGCTTTCGCTTCCGGGATGTCACCGGCGAAGTCGCGCAGGAACGCGGCTTCGCTCAGCCGGCCCTCATCGCCATCGAACACGATGCCGGCGCTCGCGGGCGGCGTCGGATAGGTTTTGGCCAGCGCGGTGTAGTCCTCATCCGCATCGGGTGCGCGCGCGGCGATATAGACCAGCGCCGAAACATTCGGATGCATGCCGGCCTCGGTGACGATCATGCCTGAGAACGAATGGCCGACCAGAAGGGTCGGGCCATCCTGACGATCGAGCACCCGCTGCGCCGAGGCGACCGCTTCCGGCAGCGTGGTGAGCGGATTTTGCACGGACGTCACATTGAGCCCTGCGGCCTGCAGGCGCGGAATGATTTCCGACCAGCACGAACCGTCCGCGAACAGGCCGTGCACCAGCACGACGTTGCGCGCCTTCACCGGCGGCGTGGTTGCGGCGATGCCGCGCGAGGACACCAGCGAAGCTGCCGCGCCGGCAAGCAAGGCAGTCGAGAAGATGCGTCTGTTCATCATCATGATAAAGGCTCGGATCGAGTGATTGAGGAAACGCGCACCTGCGGTGAGCGGACAATCTCTTCTACGCACACAAAGGCGATTGGTTACGCGCGACGTCGCTGGGGAGATCAAGGATAGTTGAACAGGTGGGAAGCTTGACCAATGTTCACCTCGCGTGAGGTCGACGACACAGCGGGAAAACGCCCGACCGAAGGTCGGCTTCTGTTCCCAGCGGGGCTGGATCAGCCGCAGATGCGGCTTGCCAGGCGGCCAGATGGGAGGGGTTAAGACCGGTATCACACCGCTCCCAAGCGCCCAATCCGCCACCCTGTTCCCGGCCGTTCCAACGAGAATCGTATTGAAGCCTTGGGCTTAGGCAAATTTTAAACCGGTGGGCGTAGGTTACCTATCGCGAGTTCAGTGGTTGAGAGTTTGTGAGTACGCCATGACAGAACCCCATCGCCCGAGGGTGAAATACGTCATCGGGCCTGACGGCAGCCCGTTAACGATTGCGGACCTGCCGGCCCCCGGTACCAAGCGGTGGGTCATCCGCCGCAAGGCCGAAGTCGTCGCTGCGGTCCGCGGCGGCCTGCTCTCCCTTGAGGAGGCCTGCAGCCGCTACACGTTGACCGTCGATGAATTCCTTTCCTGGCAGTTCTCGATCGACCAGCATGGTCTGGCCGGACTGCGGACTACACGTATCCAGCAGTACCGGCAGTAAGTTTCGCCAAAATAGTGGTATTTAACGAAAACCGGCCTCGCTTTGCGAAGCCGGTTTTTTTCATGTCCGCGTTTTTGCCGCGGTTCTTAACCTTCGTTAACCATATGGAAACCATACCCTAGGCAATATTTGCCCAGTCGGACCCGCTTGGGCCGAATCCCTGGGGGCCGTTGGTGCAAAGTCTGGTTGCTTTCTTCAGAGGTCTAGGTGCGGCCCGCCTCGCGGCTATGGTTGCGGTCACCGCGGCCCTGATCGGTTTCTTCGCCTTCGTCATCATGCGCGTCACCACGCCCCAGATGACCACCCTGTTCACCGACCTGTCGACCGAGGATTCCTCGGCCATTATCAAGGAGCTGGAGCGCCAGGCGATCCCGTTCGAGCTGCGCAGCGACGGCGCCGCGATCATGGTGCCGAAGGACAAGGTGACGCGGCTCCGGATGAAGCTCGCCGAGGGCGGCATGCCCAAGGGCGGCGGCGTCGGCTACGAGATCTTCGACAAGTCGGATGCGCTCGGCACCACGAGCTTCGTCCAGAACATCAATCATCTGCGCGCGCTGGAGGGTGAGCTGGCCCGCACCATCCGCGCCATCGACCGCGTCCAGGCCGCGCGCGTCCACCTCGTGCTGCCGGAAAAGCCGCTGTTCTCGCGCGAGACGCCGGAACCATCAGCCTCGATCGTGCTCAGGGTGCGCGGCGCGCTGGAGCCGCAGCAGATCCGCGCGATCCGCCATGTTGTCGCCTCCGCCGTCAACGGGCTGAAGCCGCAGCGGGTCTCGATCGTCGACGAGGCCGGCCAGCTGCTCGCCGACGGCGCCCAATCCGATGCCGATGCCGCGGTCGGCGACGAGCGCCGCGCCGCCTTCGAGAAGCGGATGCGCAAGCAGGTCGAGGACATCGTCTCCTCGGTGGTCGGCGCCGGGCGCGCCCGCGTCCAGCTCTCCGCCGACTTCGACTACAACAAAATCACCCAGACCTCGGACAAGTTCGACCCCGAAGGTCGCGTGCTGCGCTCGACCCAGACCCGCGAGGAATCGAGCGCCACCGCCGACAATTCCGGCCAGGTCACCGTCAACAACGAACTGCCGGGTAACCAGAACCAGGACAACGCGGTCCGCGCCCGCGACCAGAGCAAGAAGAGCGAGGAAACCAACAATTACGAGATTTCCCGCACCACCAAGACCGAGGTGACCGAGGCCGGCCGCGTCAATCGCATCTCGGTCGCGGTGCTGGTCGACGGCGCCTACGCCAAGAACGAAAAAGGCGAGATGGTCTACCAGGACCGCTCCAAGGAGCAGCTCGACCGCATCGCCGCCCTGGTCCGTTCCGCGATCGGGTTCGACCAGAAGCGCGGCGACCAGGTCGAGGTCGTCAACCTGCGCTTCGCCGAGCCGCCGACCGCGCAGCCAATCGCCGAGCCGACCGGCCTGCTCGGCATGCTGCAGTTCACCAAGGATGACGTGATGTATGTCATCGAGCTCGGCGTCATGATGATGCTCGGCCTCGTCGTGCTGTTCATGGTGGTGCGCCCGCTGGTCAAGCGCATCGTGGCGGCCGACGTGATCCCGGCGCTGGCCGGCGGTGCGGGCCTGCCCGCGCTGGCCGAAGCCCATGCCGAGAGCGCCGGTGCATCCAGCCAGGCGCTGATCCCGAGCGGCAGCGGCGCGGCGCAGTTGATCGACGTCGCCCAGATCCAGGGCCAGGTCCACGCCCAGGCCGTGCACCGGGTCGGCGAACTCGCCGAACGCAATCCGAACGAGACCGTCTCCATCGTGCGTCAATGGCTGAGCGAGCCGGTGGAGAACTGACATGGCCGCCGTACCCCAGACCACCAACGCCAACGACATCGCCACCGTCCTCTCGACGCTGGCGAGCCGGCAGAGCGGCCGCGCCAAGGGCAAGCCGCTGCCCGGTCCGAAGCGCGCCGCGATCCTGATGCTCGCGCTCGGCGAGCAATATGGCGGCAAGATCTGGTCGATGCTCGACGACGAGGAGGTCCGCGAGCTGTCGGTCCACATGTCGACGCTCGGCACCGTCGAGGCCGACGTGGTCGAGGACCTGATGCTGGAATTCGTCTCGCGGATGTCGGCCTCCGGCGCGCTGATGGGCAATTTCGACGCCACCGAACGGCTGCTGCAGCAATATCTGCCGGCCGAGCGCGTCACCGGCATCATGGACGAGATCCGCGGCCCCGCCGGGCGCAACATGTGGGAGAAGCTCTCCAACGTGCAGGAAGAGGTGCTCGCCAACTACCTCAAGAACGAATACCCGCAGACCATCGCCGTGGTGCTGTCGAAACTGAAGCCGGAGCACGCCGCGCGCGTGCTGGCGATCCTGCCCGAGGACATCGCGCTCGACGTGGTCGGTCGCATGCTGCGGATGGAGGCGGTGCAGAAGGAAGTGATCGAGCGCGTCGAGCAGACGCTGCGCACCGAGTTCATGTCGAACCTGTCGCAGACCCGCCGCCGCGACGCCCATGAGGTGATGGCCGAGATCTTCAACAATTTCGACCGCCAGACGGAGACCCGCTTCATCACCTCGCTGGAAGAGGAAAACCGCGAATCCGCCGAGCGCATCAAGGCGCTGATGTTTACCTTCGACGACCTGATCAAGCTCGATTCCGCCTCGGCCCAGACGCTGATGCGCAACATCGACAAGGACAAGCTCGGCGTCGCGCTGAAGAGCGCCAACGAGGAGGTGCGCAGCTTCTTCCTCGGCAACATGTCCTCGCGCGCCGGCAAAATGCTGATGGACGACATGGCCGCGATGGGCCCGGTGCGCCTGCGCGACGTCGACGAGGCCCAGGCGCTCTTGGTCAATCTCGCCAAGGACCTCGCCGCCCGCGGCGAGATCACCCTGACCAAGAACCGCGCCGACGACGAGCTGGTGTACTGATGGCCGCACCCGCGAAATTCCTGTTCGACACCGACTTCTCGGCACCGGACCGTTCGCACGAGCGCGCCCCGACCCCGGCCGAGGTCGCGCAGAAGGTCGCCGACGCCGAGGCGCGGGCCTATCGCGCCGGCTACGAGGCCGCGCTGCGCGAGGCCAAGGTCGAGAGCGACCGCCGCGCGGCGCAAGCGCTGGAAGAGATCGGGACCGCGATCAAGGGCATCGCCGCCCGTTTTGGCGGCATCGAGACCCGGATGGAGACCGAGGCCGTCGACGTCGCGGTCGCGGTCGCCCGCAAGCTCTGCTCCGAACTGGTTGCACGCGAGCCGCTCGGCGAGATCACCGCGCTGGTCTCCGACTGCTTCTCGCATCTGGTGGCGACGCCGCATCTCGTGGTCCGTATCAATGACGCGCTCTACGAGGCGGCGCACGACAATATCGAGCGGATGGCCGCACATTCCGGCTTCCAGGGCCGGCTGGTGATCCTGGCCGAGCCCACGATTGCGACCGGCGACTGCCGGATCGAATGGGCCGACGGCGGCGTGGTGCTGGAACGCGCCGCGATCGAAGGCAAGATCAACGAACTCGTCGGGCGCTATCTGGCGTCCCGCGGCCAGACCGGCTGAAGGATTGAGGGCTGAACCATGAGCGACACCGACACCCACGTCCCGCTTCCCGATCTCAACGCCGCCGACGCGCCCGGGATCGACGACATCGGCTACAACGAGGACGAAAATGCCGCGCGCATCGCCGCCGATCTCGAGGCCGTGTTCGACGTGCCGGTGCAGGTCTCGGCGGTGCTCGGCCGCTCCAAGATGGACGTCGGCGACCTGCTGAAGCTCGGACCGGGCACCGTGCTCGAACTCGATCGCCGCGTCGGCGAGGCGATCGACATCTACGTCAACAATCGCCTGGTGGCGCGTGGTGAAGTGGTGCTGGTGGAAGACAAGCTCGGCGTGACCATGACCGAAATCATCAAGGCAGAACGCTCGTAACAATTTGACGGTAGCGCGCGGAACCTGCGCGACCAGACGAACAGGAGATCATCATGCGGCTTCTCATCGTTGGCACCCTGAAGGGCCAGCTCACGACCGCGACCAAGATCGCGATGGACAACGGCGCCTCGGTGACCCACGCCGAGGCCGCCGAGCAGGCGATGAACGTGCTGCGCAGCGGCAAGGGCGCCGACCTCCTGCTGGTCGATGTCGGCCTCGACATCCGCGACCTCGTGATGCGGCTCGAGGCCGAACACATCCACGTGCCGATCGTCGCCTGCGGCATCTCCAACGATGCCCGCGCCGCGGTCGCCGCGATCCACGCCGGCGCCAAGGAATACATCCCGCTGCCGCCCGACCCCGAGCTGATCGCAGCGGTGCTCGCCGCGGTCGCCAACGACGCACGCGATCTGATCTATCGCGACGAGGCGATGGGCCGGGTGATCAAGCTCGCGCAGCAGATCGCGGGCTCCGACGCTTCCGTGATGATCACCGGCGAGTCCGGCACCGGCAAGGAAGTGCTGGCGCGCTATGTCCATTCCCGCTCGGCCCGCGCCAAGCGGCCGTTCATCTCGATCAACTGCGCGGCGATCCCGGAGCACCTCCTGGAATCCGAACTGTTCGGCCATGAGAAAGGCGCCTTCACCGGCGCAGTGGCGCGCCGCATCGGCAAGTTCGAGGAAGCGACCGGCGGCACGCTGCTGCTCGATGAAATCTCAGAGATGGATGTCCGCCTGCAGTCCAAGCTGCTGCGCGCGATCCAGGAGCGCGTGATCGACCGCGTCGGCGGCACCAAGCCGGTCCCCGTCGACATCCGCATCATCGCGACCTCGAACCGCAATCTGTCGGAGGCGGTGCGCGAAGGCTCTTTCCGCGAGGACCTGCTGTTCCGCCTCAACGTCGTCAACCTGAAGATCCCGCCGCTGCGCGATCGTCCGGCCGACATCCTCGAGCTGGCGCAGCATTTCGCCAAGAAATATGCCGAAGCCAACGGCGTGGCGGTCCGTCCGATCTCTGCCGACGCCCGCCGCGTCCTGACCGCGAACCGCTGGCAGGGCAACGTCCGCGAGCTCGAGAACACCATCCATCGCTCGGTCCTGATGGCGCAGGGCGACGAGATCGGTGCGGACGCGATCCTGACCCCCGACGGCGACCGCCTCGACCTCGCCAAGACCGCGCCCGCGGTCGCGCACGCCACGCTGGCCGCGGAGCAGGTCACCCGCGCGCTGGTCGGCCGCACCGTTGCCGACGTCGAACGCGATTTGATCCTGGAAACGCTGAAGCACTGCCTCGGCAACCGCACCCATGCCGCCAACATCCTCGGCATCTCGATCCGCACGCTGCGCAACAAGCTGAACGAATATGCCGACGGCGGCATTCCGATCACCCCGGCCGGCAATGGCGCGCCCGATTATCAGCGCATGGCAAGCGCCGGCTGAGAAAGAGGAGCGGCGGACCAAACCCGCCGCGACTGCCGCGCCTCACGAATAGTTGGGCGCATCGGGCTTGCGAAAGATCCGGATCGGATCGCCGGGTGTGATGTCGCGGCCGGTGAAGGTCACATACGCATAGAGCGCGAGATAAGCGACGGCGATTGCGCCGACGAGATAGAACAGCCAGGCTCCCACGCGCTTCATCGAACCGTCACGTCTGCGAAACATCCGCGGCTTTTAGTGCGCTTGCCGCCAAAGCGCCACGGCCAACATGCCGCGCCAGCCCCCTTGCCGTTCCCCTTGCCATTGATCCCTTGAGTCTTGCGGGCAGTTCCCGCATTCAATCCCCTATTGTGCTTTTGCATTTCAACAACTGGAGAGTGATATGGCCCTCTACGTGCAGACCAGCGGCACCCTGTCCACCAACTCCGCTTCCTTTACACCGATCAAAGGCCTCGCGATAACGCTCCCCGAGGGTGTCGGCGTTACCGCCATCATCATCCTGAACGTCCCGTTCCCGTACGCCACGGGCAACGATACGCCCGGCGGGAGCTTCGGGATCACCGTCAACGGTGTGATTCCGGGGTCGTCGCGGGCTTCACCTACAACGAGCCGGTCCCGCAAGCCAGCGGCCGTGTCCCGACGACACTGGTGGCCGGCATCCCGCTCAGCAATGCCCCTCAAACCATTCAGGCCGTCTGGTCCAGCGTCCGCGGCAGCAACGTGATCATTGACACGCCCGCGACCTTGACCGCGATCATGAGCTAGAGCTGCGGTTCTGATTGAATCAGAACCGAAGCTCTAGATTCTTGTTTTGACGCGTTTTCTTCACGCGAACCGGTATCCACTTCGCTCGAAAGCGCTCTAACGCACGCCCCGGGCATGGACGTGACGTGACGGCAGGCTGACCTCGGCCAGCCTGGCGGCGTCTTCGTCGCGGTCGATCGCGACATATTCGCCGTGCCAATACGCCAGCGCGGCGGTGCGCTCCGATGCGATCACATCGAGCACGCGACCGATGACGATCGCGTGCGAATGCCGCTCGATGACCTCCTCGACCTCACAGTCGATCGCAGCCAGCGCTCCGACCAGCAACGGCACGCCCGAGGCGCGCGTCGTCCATTCGGCACCCGTGAACCGGTCGGCGCCCTTCAGGCCGCCCTTTCCGGTAAAGCGCTCGGCGATGTCGAGCTGATCCGCGGTCAGGATGTTGACGCCGAACACGCCATGGCGCGCGATCAGCGGCCATGACGAGGCGGCGCGGTTGATGCTGACGATCAGCGACGGCGGCTCGACCGACAGCGACGACACCGAGGTCACCGTCATTCCCGAGATTTCCTTGCCCCGGCCGGCCGTGATGACGCTGACGCCGCCGGTGAGATGGCGCATCGCGCCACGGAATTCATCGGCCGCCACCGCGGGCTCGATCGAAACATTGCGGACGATGGAATTCATGGCGACCTCACAGACCGGACGTGTCTTCGCTGCCCTCGAGCAGGTGCTTCAGGATCTCGCCTTCCAGCGCGGCGAGTTCGGCCGAACCGCGCCGGCGCGGCCGCGGCAGGTCGATCGTGACATCCTCGGCGATCCGGCCGTCCTCGATGACCAGCACGCGGTCGGCGAGCGCGACCGCCTCGGCAACATCGTGCGTCACCAGGATTGCGGTAAAGCCCTGGTCGCGCCAGACGCGCTCCAGCAATTGCTGCATCGAAATGCGGGTCAGCGCATCGAGCGCACCGAGCGGCTCGTCGAACGCCAGCACGCGCGGCTGGCTGACCAGCGCCCGCGCCAGGGCCACGCGCTGCTTCTGGCCGCCTGACAGCACCGCCGGCCATTGGTCGCGCTTGTCGCCGAGACCGACCTCGACCAGCGCGCGCTCGGCGCGCGCCTGTGCATCCGCCGACGAGCGCTCGCGCCCCAGACCGACCTCGACATTGGACAGCACCCGCGCCCAGGGCAGCAGGCGCGGCTCCTGGAACATGACGCGGACGTCCTGCGCCCGGGGTTGTTCACCGAAGGCGATGCTTCCCGCCGTCGGCGCATCAAGGCCGGCGACCAGGCGCAGCAGCGTGCTCTTGCCGCAGCCGCTGCGGCCGACGATCGCGACGAACTGGCCGGCCGGGATGTGCAGGTCGATGCCGCGCAGCACCTCATTGTCGCCGAACGCCTTGCGCAAGCCGCGGATGGTCAGCGACAGGCCGCGGGCCGCCCCTTCCGCCACGCGCCGCAAATGCCGCGCCTTCACGACGATGTCGGCGTGGTCGACCGGTTCGGCGTCGACCGGCTCGAAACGAAGCGCTTCTTGCATTCTCATTCTCACTTCTTCTGGAAGGCGGGGTGCCACGACAGGGTCAGCCGCTCCAGCGCCCGCGAGGCGCTGTCGGCGAGCTTGCCGAGCAAGGCGTAGATCAGGATCGAGAGCACGACGACGTCGATCAGCATGAACTCGCGCGCTTGCATCGCCATGTAGCCGAGGCCCGACGAGGCCGCGATGGTCTCGGCGACGATCAGCGTCAGCCACATGATGCCGAGCGCAAAGCGCAGCCCGACGAAGATCGAGGGCAGCGCGCCCGGGAAGATCACCCGGCGGAACAGTTCGCCGTCGGTCATGCCGTAGATGCGGCCCATCTCGATCAGCTGCGGATCGACGGTGCGGATGCCGTGCAGCGTGTTGAGATAGATCGGGAAGAACACACCGAGCGCGACCAGGAACAGCTTTGCCGACTCGTCGATGCCGAACCACAGGATGACGAGCGGGATCAGCGCCAGATGCGGGATGTTGCGCACCATCTGCAGCGTGGTGTCGGTGAGCTTCGCCGAGAGTTGCGACAGCCCATTGGCGAGCCCGAACGCGAAGCCGATGCCGCCACCGATCACAAAGCCGATCGAGGCGCGCCAGAAGCTGACCCAGATGTTGCGGACCAGTTCGCCGGACAGCAATAGCTTCCACCCGGCCAGCGCGACATCTGTCGGCGCCGGCAGCACCCGCGAGGGTACGAAGCCAGTGACGCAGGCAAGCTGCCAGACCAGCACGATCGCAAGCGGCACGATCCACGGGATCAGGCCGTCGACCTTCGGTAGCTTGGGCGCGCCGAGGCGCGGGAGACTGTCGATGAGACTCATGATTGCGATGCCTGCTTCTGCGGACGGTAGTCGTTGCCGATGGTCTCGCCGAACGGCCCGGTGTTGACGCGGATCGGCGTCACGTTGCCGGGCTGCGCCAGCGACAGCAGCGGGAACACCAGCTCGGCGAACCGATAGGCTTCCTCAAGATGCGGATAGCCCGACATGATGAAGGTATCGACGCCGACGTCCTGATACTCCTTGATCCGCGCGGCGACGGTCTGGGGATCGCCGACCAGTGCGGTGCCGGCCCCGCCGCGCACCAGGCCGACGCCGGCCCAGAGGTTCGGGCTGATCTCGAGCTTGTCGCGCCGTCCGCCATGCAGCTGCGCCATGCGCTGCTGGCCGACCGAATCCATCCGCGCGAAGATCTTCTGCGCGGCAACGATGGTGTCGTCGGTGACATACTGGATCAATTCGTCGGCGGCGCACCACGCCTCCGCGTTGGTCTCGCGCACGATCACATGCAGGCGGATACCGAACGACAGCTTGCGGCCGCGTTGCGCGGCAACGGCCTTCACCTTGGCGATCTTCTCGGCAACCTGCGCCGGCGGCTCACCCCAGGTCAGATATTTGTCGACGGTGTCGACCGCAACGTCGATGCCGGCATCCGACGAGCCGCCGAAATACAGCGGCGGGCGCGGCGACTGCACCGGATTGAACAACAGGCGGCCGTCCTCGATCCGGATATGCTTGCCTTCGACATTGACCGTCTTGCCAGCCAGCAGATCGCTATAGACGTTGAGGAACTCGCGCGTCACCGCGTAGCGTTCGTCGTGGTCGAGGAAGATGCCGTCGCCCTTGTTCTCGATCGGATCGCCGCCGGTGACGACGTTGATCAAGAGACGACCGTTCGACAGCCGGTCCAAGGTCGCGGTCATGCGGGCGGCAACGCTCGGCGATTGCAGGCCGGGCCTGACCGCCACCAGATAACGCAGGCGCTCGGTCCAGGGCGCGACGGCTGAGGCCACCACCCAGGAGTCTTCGCAGCTCCGCCCGGTCGGCAGCAGCACGCCGTAATAGCCGAGCTGGTCGGCGGCCTGCGCGATCTGGCGCAGATAGTTGAAATTCACCTCGCGGCCGCCGATCGCCGTGCCGAGATAGCGGCTGTCGCCGTGGGTCGGCAGGAACCAGAGGATGTTGGCGTTGGTTGGGGTGCTCACGTGCCCGGTCTCCATGCGACGTCGGAAATCTTGATTTGTTTGGGGATCAGGCCGAGCGCGAAGAACGTGTCGGCGACCTGTTGCTGATCCGCGATCACGGTATCGGTGACCGGCTTGATGCCGTAGGCCTGCCGCTTCAGCGCGACCTCGACCACCGGCACCGACAGGCCGATGCTCGGCGCGAGCTGTTCGGCGACGGCGTGGATATCGCCCTTGGCCCAGTCGTCGACTTCACTGAGCTGCGCCAGCACGAGCTCGACGATCTTCGGATCGGTCTGCAGGAACTTCTTCGAGGCGAAGTAGAACTGATAGTTGGCGACGACGCCGGTGCCGTCGGCGACGGTGCGTGCGCCGGTCGCAGCCTCCGCCGCGGCCTGGAACGGATCCCAGATCACCCAGGCATCGACCGCGCCGCGCTCGAACGCCGCGCGGGCATCGGCCGGCACCAGGAACACCGGCTCGATCTCGGAATATTTGACGTCGGCTTTCTCCAGCGCCTTCACCAGCAGATAGTGGACATTGGAGCCCTTGTTCAGCGCGACCTTCTTGCCCCTGAGATCGGCGACCGACTTGATCGGGCTGTCCTTCGGCACCAGGATCGCCTCGCCTTTCGGCGCCGGCGGCTCATAGGCGACATACTGGATCGGCGCGCCGGCGGCCTGCGCGAAGATCGGCGGCGCTTCGCCGGTGTTGCCGAAATCGATCGCGCCGACATTGAGCGCTTCGAGCAGCGGCGGCCCCGACGGAAACTCGGTCCACACCACCTTGGCGCCGACAGATTTCAGCTTCTCCTCGAGCGAGCCCTTGCTCTTCAGCAGCACCAGTTTGCCGTACTTCTGATAGCCGATGCGGACGACCTTCTCCTGGCCGTAGGAGGCGCCGACGGTCGCCGCGACGATGCTGACCGACAGCACCGCGCGGGCAACCCAGCGTCGAAACAAACGCGTCATGGGAATATCCTCTGCATTGAATTGACCAAGCGCGCGCCGATCAGGTCTGGGTATTGCGCCAGACGATGTCGCGGATCGCGATCTGCTTCGGGATCAGGCCGAGCTTGAAGAAGCGGTCGGCGACGCCCTGCTGGGTCGCAATGATGTCGTCGGTCACGGGGCCGACCGAGAATCCGGCCCGCCTCGCCGCGATGGTCTGGATATCGAGCGGGACGCCGGTGACGGCGGCCAGCGATTTCGCGACCTCGTCAGGGTGCGCCTGCGCCCATGCCGCGGTCGATGTCGTGACATCGACGATCTGCTGCAGCAGGGCGCCGTGCCTGTTCGCGAAGTCGCGGTTGGCGATGTAGAACGAGTTGGTCTTGGTGATGTCGCGCGTTTTGACCAGAATGCGGCCGTTCTGCTTGGTCTCGGCGATCGCGAAATACGGATCCCAGATCGCCCAGGCATCGATGCCGCCATTGGCAAAGGCCGGGCCTGCGTCCGGCGGCGTCAGATAGACCGGCGTGATGTCCTCATAGGTCAGCCCGGCCTTCTCCAGCGTCTGGATCACGACGTTGTGCGCGCTGGATCCCTTGGTGAAGCCGACACGCTTGCCTTTGAGGTCGGCGATGGCCGTGATTGCCGAATTCTGCGGCACCAGGATGCCGGAGCCATTGATGATGGGTTGCGCGGCGGCATAGACGATGGCCGCACCCGCGGCCTGCGCGAAGATCGGCGGCGAGTCGCCGACCGCGCCGTAATCGACGCTGCCGACATTCATCGCCTCCATCATCGGCGGACCCGATGAGAACTCGACCCATTTCACGCTCACGCCCTGCGGCTTGAAATGATTTTCCAAGGCCTCACGCTGGCGCGTGATAACGAGCACGCCGTTCTTCTGGTAGCCGATACGAATTTCCTTCGCGTCCGTCTGGGCCTGCGCGTTTCGTGACAGCGCGGCAGTGGCGGCTGCGACGAACGACAGCTGGAGGAACTCACGACGCTTCATTCCAAAACTCTCCTGACGATCAAGCGCGTTTCTCAACACGCGATCATGCGATGCCAGGATGATGGGGCGCGCGAATGAAGCTGTCGAGCGCCGCAAAAAAATAGCGATGCCTGCACTTCGGTGCAGGCATCGCGCGTGCCGTTTCGTTCAAGGCGCAGGTCGCGCGTAGCGAATTATTTTCTTCACGCGATCGCGAGGTCGCTGCACATCAATTCATCAGCCTGCGGCTGCGGTCTTCGGGGCGACATTGACCGCGAGTTTACCATAGCGGTCCGAGAACGCCTGGGTGTCGATCTCCTCGAGCTGGATCGAGCCGTCAAGCACGCCCTTCTTCCAGGCATCGTGCTCGGGATCGTGCTGGAACTCGGGCATCACCTCTTTCCCGAAGAGCTCCAGCGACTCGCAGATGTGCTCATGGGTGTTCTTGCCGGCTTGGTTGAGCAGGATCACCTGGTCGATATGCGAGGCGCGGAAGCGCCGCAGCTTCTTGCGCAAGGTTTCCGGCGAGCCGATCAGGCCGCCGCGCAATGCGGCCTCCTGCGCCTCCGGATTCTCGCGCTTCCACTTGTTGTACTCGTCCCACATGTTGACGGTGCCGGGCGCCGGGCGCTGCCGGTTCTGCGCCTGGCCGTAATAGCGCAGCGCGAACTGGAAGAAGGTCGCGCCGTCGGCTCGCTTGCGCGCCTCTTCATCGGTCTCGGCGCACATGAAGAACGAGACCAGCGCCATGTTGGGATTGATCTCGTAATCGGCGAGCTTCTTCAGCCGCTTGGTGATCGCGTTGTAATAGGCGTGCACCCAGGCATGCGCCGCCTCGGCGCTGACGAACTGAAAGCCGAGCGCGCCAAATCCGTTCTGCCCGGCGCGTTCGATCGTCGGCAGTTGCGAGCAGGCCATCCAGAGCGGCGGATGCGGCTTCTGCACCGGCTTCGGTACGACATTGCGCAGCGGGATGTCGAAATACTTGCCGTGATGTTCGGTGCCGACCTTGGTGAACATCGGGAAGATCGCTTGCACCGCCTCCTCGAACACCTCGCGCTTGGTCTCCATATCGCGGCCGAACGGCGTCAGCTCGGTGATCGATGCGCTCTCGCCCATCCCGAACTCGCAGCGGCCGTTGGACAGCAGATCGAGCACCGCGACCCGCTCGGCGACGCGCGCGGGATGATTGGTAGTGAGCTGGAAGATGCCGTGGCCGAGCCGGATGTTTTTGGTGCGCTGGCTCGCGGCGGCAAGGAAGGATTCCGGCGCCGGCGAGTGCGAATACTCCTCGAGGAAATGATGCTCGACGACCCAGGCGTAGTCGTAGGCGAGCCGGTCGGCGGTCTCCAATTGTGTCAGCGCGTTCTGGTAGAGCCTAAGCTCGTCGCCGTCGTTCCAGGGGCGCGGCAGTTGCAGCTCGTAAAAGATGCCGAATTTCATGGCGTCACTCCCAAGGTCGCATCCCCGACCGCTTGTTGTTTTCGGCCAGTCTAGTGGCGGGGCAGACCGAGTCCAGCCTCGGGCGCGAAACCCCAATTCCGCGCGGCGGGAGACGGCTTGCTTGGGACGCATGAATGTTTAGCTTGTGCGGGTGTGAGTCGCGGCGCTATCGGTCGCGCGCTCATTCTTCCGAAAGCAACATGACCACCTTTACGCCGCACCAGGACTCCGCGCTGAAAGCCGTTGCCGACTGGCTGAAAGCCAAGCCGGGCAAGAACGGGACGCCGCCGGTGTTCCGCCTGTTCGGCTATGCCGGAACCGGCAAGACCACGCTCGCCCAGCACATCGCCGAAGGCGTCGACGGCGAGGTGAAATTCGCGGCCTTCACCGGCAAGGCGGCGCTGGTGATGCGCAACAAGGGCTGCGACAGCGCCTCCACGATCCATTCCCTGATCTACCGCGCCCGCGAGTCCGGCGTCGAGCAGCCGAGTTTCGAGCTGTGGGACGACGCGCCGGCATCAAAAGCCAAGCTGATCGTGATCGACGAATGTTCGATGGTCGACGCCGAGCTCGGCCGCGATCTGATGTCGTTCGACTGCCCGCTGCTGGTGCTCGGCGATCCCGCGCAATTGCCGCCGATCCAGGGCGGCGGCTTCTTCACCGACGCCGAGCCGGACGCGATGCTGACCGAGGTGCACCGCCAGGCGCAGGACGATCCGATCGTGCGGATGTCGATGGATATCCGCGAGGGCCGCGAGCTCGAGATCGGCCGCCATGGCGAGAGCGAGGTGGTGTCGCGCAAGGAGCTCGATCCGGACCGCGTGATGCGCGCCGACCAGGTGCTGGTCGGCCGCAACAACACCCGCCGCGCCTACAACATGCGGATGCGGCAGCGGCTGAACATCGAAGATCCTCTCCCCGTCGCCGGCGACAAGCTGGTCTGCCTGCGCAACAACCGCAAGAAGGCGCTGTTCAACGGCGGCCTGTGGCGGGTCAAGGCGCGCGCGCAGTCGAAGTCCAAGATCATCACCATGCGCGTGATGCCGGACGAGGATTTCGGTCACAAGGTCACCAAGGTGTCGGTGCGCGGCGAATGCTTCGACGGCGGCATCGAGGGCATTCCGTGGGAGCAGCGCAAGCCCTATGACGAGTTCGACTACGGATACATACTGACCGTCCACAAGTCGCAGGGTTCGCAATGGGACGACGTCGTGCTGTTCGACGAGAGCTTTGCGTTCCAGGACTCGCGCGCGAGGTGGCTGTATACGGGCATCACGCGGGCCGCGAAGCGGCTCAGCATCGTGGTGTAGAGGTCCCGCGCGCTCCATAGACCCGTCATCCCCGCGCAAAGGCTTCGCCTTTGTCGCTGGAGGTGCGAGCCGAGCCTCGAAGGATGCACGGCCAACAGTCGGGCCGTGCATCCTTCGAGACGCCGCTCCGCGGCTCCTCAGGATGACGGGCGCAAGGCACCTACCCCCTTGAATGACCGGCATTTCCCTCACGAAACCGTGTGTCCGGCGCCGTAACAAAACGCCCCCTCGCCCGTATTTTGAAGTGTCGGAGCAGCCCGGCCCGATTGCCAATGCCGGCTCCCGCTCTAGACTGGCCCCCAATTGCGATCCCACGAGGAACCCATGCCCAGCTCCCTCAGCCGCCTCTCGCTTTGCGCCGCCGCGATCGGCGCGCTGGCTGTTGCCGCTTTTGCCGTTGCGCCCTCGCTTGCCGCCGAGGACGCCGTGGTCATTCCGCCGCCGGCCGCGAGCGCGCCGGAAACCGGCGTCAAGACCGCGGTGCTCGCCGGCGGCTGCTTCTGGGGTGTGCAGGGCGTGTTCCAGCACACCGCCGGCGTCGTCAGCGCGGTGTCCGGCTACTCCGGCGGCAGCAAGGCCAATGCCGATTACGAGAAGGTCTCGACCGGCAGCACCGGCCACGCCGAGTCCGTCGAAATCAAGTACGACCCGCAGAAGATCTCCTACGGCAAGATCCTGCAGATCTTCTTCTCGGTCGTGCATGACCCGACCCAGCTGAACCGACAGGGCCCCGACTCCGGCACGCAGTATCGCTCGGCGATCTTCACGACCAGCGACGAGCAGAAGAAGGTGGCGGATGCCTATATCGCCCAGCTCAACGCGGCCAAGGTCTACAAGAAGCCGATCGTCACCAAGGTCGGCGCGCTGGAGGCGTTCTATCCGGCGGAGGGCTACCACCAGGACTATCTGACGCTGCACCCGAGCCAGCCCTATATTGCGTATAACGACATCCCGAAGGTCGAGAACCTGAAGAAGATCTTCGCGGAGAACTACATCGAGAAGCCGACGCTGGTGAGCGGCACCAAGGCCACCAACTGAGGCGACGCTTCCCGTCATTGCGAGCGAAGCGAAGCAATCCATGTCGCGGCAAGCGGAAAGATGGATTGCTTCGTCGCTTTGCTCCTCGCAATGACGATCAAACCAAGGAGGTTGAATGTCCGATACCAAAATCGACGGCAAGGTCCGCAAGAGCGAGGCCGAGTGGCGCAAGGAATTGACGCCGATGCAGTACGCCGTGCTGCGGGAAAAGGCGACCGAGCGGCCGTTCACCGGCGAATATGAGCATGATCCCCGCAAGGGCACTTATGTCTGCGCCGGCTGCGGCCAGACACTGTTCGAATCCGACCAGAAGTTCGATTCCGGCTGCGGCTGGCCGAGCTTCTCCAAGCCCGCGGCCGAGAGCCATGTCGACGAGGAGCACGATGTGAGCCACGGCATGGTCCGCACCGAGGTGCTGTGCTCGAAATGCGACGGCCATCTCGGCCATGTCTTCAACGACGGCCCCGGCCCCACCGGCCTGCGCTACTGCATCAACTCGGCAGCGCTGAAGCTGGACGAGAAGAAGTAACGGCGGCCAACTCCGCTCGTCATGCGCGGGCTCGACCCGCGCATCCATCGGAAGAGAGAGCGCTTCTCCGTGATGGATTGCTGGGTCGAGCCCGGCAATGACGACGGCGGGTCTGGCAAATATCTGACCTCATATCGAACAATTTCTCCGCCCCGCGCGACCAAGAACCGGTCGCGCGGGGTTTTGTTTTGCCCGGCCGTCCGTCCGCGCGCGTAAACACAAGGAAATTTTGATGTCACGGATTCCAGCAAAGCTTTTGTTTGGTCTCGGTCTTGCCAGTCTCATCATCGGCAGCGCCGTGAGCCTGCCGGCGTTCGCCGCCGACAAGATCTCGCTGTTCAAGGTCATCACTTCCAAGGACGAAATCGTCATCGGCCTGACGGACGCCGACCTCGCCCAGGTCGAAGGCCAGAATGCCGGCGGCATCGCCAAGATGCTGGTCGCCAAGGGCTCGATGAGCGTCTGGCAATACGCGGTGCACAAATCCGCTTCCGGCGAACTCGAACAGGCGCCGCTGCACAAGATCGGCCTGATCGCCAGCGACTCGCTGCGGGTCGAGCCTATCCGACCCCCCTGAAGGTGCTCCCGATCGACGAGAGCAAGAAATAGCCGCCCCGGCGCCCGACAACATCCTCGTGATCGGCCGGCAGCCTTAACGACTCGCGCCCCGGAATGTGCTTTGCTCCGAATTCGCGGGGCCGTCGGCGTCTCGCCGAGCGGCTGCCGCCTCTTCTGAGGAGGGCGCCATGTCGCTCGGACTGATCCTCATCATCCTCCTGCTGGTTATCCTGCTGGGCGGCTATAGCGGCCGTATCCGCGGCTATGGCTATGGTCTCGGCCACTCCGGAATGGGACTTTTCGGGGTGATTTTGATCGTGGTCGCGATCTTGGCCTGGCTCGACAAGATTTAATGGCCATAAGCCATTGAAAAAAATGGAGTTAATTTGATTGACCGCGTGCTATGCGCGGATTCAGGATGTGCCCTGCCGGGGGCGCTTCTGGGGTCGCATTTTTGTCAAAGAGGCCTATATTAGGGATCGAAATGACATGTACGGCGCGCCGCCGATTATAGGCCGCCGTCCCCCAAAATCCCTTTCGCCGCTCTATGCCAAGAACACAAGAGGTCGTCGACCATGCGTCCCCTGCGTCCGTTCAACTATAACACGTCCGCCGAACTGTTCCCTGCCGCGATCCGCAAGAAGAAGCGCGCCGGCTTCGCCTACCGCCGTTTCGGCACTGCTGCCGAGGCCGTGCAGTTCGCGATGGAGCAGCTGCCGGCGGATTCGCTGAACGGCGCCTATCTCCAGGTCGAGGAAGCCCGTTTCGACCAGAACGGCATCCGTTCGCTGTATGAGAGCGAAGGCTTCCCGCTGCCGCGCCGTCCGCGCGCTGAGCCGGTCCAGACCGACGCCGACGCCGCATAACCATTCTGCTCGTCTCACAACGAAAAGCCCTCGGACCGATCCGGGGGCTTTTGTTTTGGGAAGCTACGTTAAAGCCTCGGCTGCTTGTCGAGCCAGCGCCGCAGCATCCGCACATTGCGCATATTGGCGCGGAACATAACGTCGAAGGCATCGCCCGCCACCGGCACCATGCCGACCACGCCGTCGACGGCGACATTGGCGAGCATCCGCGCGGTGATGTGCCAGGGCGCGCCCAACAGACGGGCCTCGCGCACCAGCCAAAGCGAGATCGCGGTGGTGATGAGATCGCCGATCACCGGGATCAGGCCAATCAACCCGTCGATGCCGTAGCGGACATTGGTGCCCGGCACGACGAAGGCGACGTCGAGCAGCTTTGCGATCATCTCCAGCCGCGCGAGCCGCTCCTCGCGCGTCAGATTGCCGAACGGGTTGGCGGTGGAGTTGCGGAAGTCGAAGCTGAAGCGTTCCGGAAAGGCTCCCTGAAAACCTTGGAACTGCGGATGCAGCGGGCCATCGCCGAGCTCGCGCCCGTCCTGATCAATGACCTTGCCGCGCGCCTGCGCCCCGCCGAAAGGCGGCCGCGATCGCGTGGCGTGGGGGGAGAAAATGTCGTCTTCGGGCATGGCCATCACATGGTAACGCAGGCAGGTGGTTCAAGTTGCGTCACATTACCACTGTGTCACATTCAAGGCCGTTACATTCAAGGCTGCCACGCGCAAGGCCGCATCACGTGCCGCGCGCCGCCGACGGCGTCAGGCCGAAGCGGCGGCGGAAGCAACCGTTGAAGTAGGACAGATCGTTGAACCCGCAATCGAACGCGATGTCGCTGATCCGCCGCTCGCTGTCATGGACCAGCAATTCGGCAGCCTTGGTCAGCCGCAATTCGGTCAGCCGCATGGTGAAGCTCGCGCCCGCCTCATAGAGCAGCTCGTTGACATAGCGCTCCGACAGGCCGGTCGCGGCGGCGAGCTTGTGCGCGGAGAAATCCGGCTCGGTGAATCGCTTGGCGAGGATCATCAGCAGCGACTTCAGCCGGACCGCGCGAAGTCCGCGGCGTTGCGCTGCGGCTGCAAGATCGCCGCGGGCGCCGAGGCCGAGGGCTGCGAGATCCAACAGATGCGCCGCGATGGCGAAGCCGGCCTCATCGACGGCATCGGGCGATTGCAGTAGCAGGTCGCTATAGTCCATCGCCAGCGACAGCGCGCCGCCCGGCGCGAGCTCGCGGCCGACCAGGTCATCGACCCCGGCGACCATCGATCGCAACGTCGCCATCGGCAGGTGGACGTTGGTGAAGCGCTTGTGGTGGGCGCCGTCGGCGGTGAAGAACGGCTCGTCGAGCTTGAGCAGCACCATCGCGCCCGGCCGCATCTGGAATTCGCGCCCGCGATGGGTGACGGTCGAGGCGCGGTCGCCGGTGTTGCGCGCCAGGCAATAACGGTCGTCATTGGTCGCCAGCACCTGGCGCCGCTCGCGCCGCACGGTGGTGAAGCTGCCGTTGCAACGGCCGAGCAGAGTGGTGCCGATATGGATCGAGTTCATCGTCGCGCGAAACGGCACCGCCGGTGACGGGTCGAGCTCGCCGGTGTTGGAGAAATGCTCGAACAATTCGGCGAAGAACATGTAGCGCTGCCGCTCGTCGAGACCCGGCGGCAGCATGTCGGTCGACAGCCTTTTCTTGATGACGGACATCGGAAGGACGGGACCAAGGTGCAGGCCTGCAATCTGGCTACCACGAGATGAACGGCAGATGAAGTAACCGGCCCTGTGCACAGCGCCGGACAGTCCAAGTCCGGAATCCTCCGGCGCCTCCCAGTCCAAGACGCGCGCGCCTTCGGGGGCTTACCGATGGCGCCGGCTCGCAGCCGGGAAAGACCACTCAAAAGTGAGCCACCGCACACAAGCGGGCCAGCCAGAGGAGACCATGAGATGAAGACTTCCGCGATCCGCAATGTGTTGCTCGGGGTTGCGATCACCACCGGCGTGGGGATCGGCTACGCGATCGGCGCCCAGCCGCACGTGGACGAAAGCCTTGCGATGCTGCAATCGGCGCGCGCCGAGCTCACCAGGGCGACGCCGAACAAAGGCGGCCACCGTGAGCGTGCGCTCGGCCTGATCGATCAGGCGATGGGCGAGGTGCGTGCCGGCATCGCGTTTGCGGGCGGCGGCTAGCGCACGAATTGGAGAAGCGCAGCGAATTTTTGAAGAGATCAACGAATGACTTTTGACATCAGCAGAGGACGACACTCATGACCAGATTGATTGCGGCCGCCTTCCTTCTCGCCTCGCTCGGCAGCGCCGGCGCCATGCCGCTCGCGCCGGTGACGACCAACCCGAATTCCGATGTCATCGCGGTCGCTGGCGGCTGTGGCGGCGGCTGGCATCGCGGTCCCTATGGCGGCTGCCGCCGCAACTACGCGCGGCCGTGGATGCATGCCTGTCCGCGCGGCTGGTATCTCGGCCCGGGCGGCCGCTGCCGCGCCAACGGCACCTGAGCATTTCAGCATCCAGGCTTTTGCATCACGCCGGCGGCGGACGGAAACGTCCGCCGCCTTTGCTTTCGATCCACTTCGCTCGACAACGCTCTAGAAGACGCCCTTGTTCATGGTTCTGAGCCGCTGGGCCAGCGTCCTCATCACCCTCAGCGCAAAATGCGGCGTCTGGCTGACGAGGAAGAGAAACTGCTTTTCCGAGACCGGGACGAGCTCGACATCGGTGAGCGCCGTGGCGGTCGCACTCCTCGGCTCGTTGTCGATCAATGCCATTTCGCCAAAGATCGTGTCGGCCGGCAGGTCCGTTATGGTCTTGTTGCCGACCTGAATGCGCACATAGCCGCTCTTGATCACGAACAGCTCGTTGGCCTGCTCGCCCTCGCGAAAGATAATGCCGCCGGCCCGGACCAGGCGCGTTTCGATATCGTTGCCTGTCAGAAGGCTGAAGCTTGCATCTGCCACTCGAAATTCCTTTCCCCGAACCCGGATGCAGATAGCATGCATCCGGTTGTCTTGCTGCTCCGGCTAAAATAGATGCGCGAAAACGAAGTAGAGAATGCCAGAGATCAGCATCGCTACCGGCAGAGTCAGAACCCAGGCCATCGCGATGTTGCGGATTGTCGACCATTGCAGGCCGGACCCGTTTGCGGTCATGGTCCCTGCGATGCCGGACGACAGCACATGCGTCGTCGACACCGGCAAGCCGTATCCGTCTGCCGCGGCGATGGTCGCCGCTGCTGTGATCTCGGCGCAGGCACCCTGCGCATAGGTCAGATGGGTCTTGCCGATCTTCTCACCCACCGTCACGACGATTCGCTTCCAGCCAACCATCGTGCCGAGCCCGAGCGCGATGGCCACCGCGATCTTCACCCAGGACGGAATGAATTTGGTCGCGGCATCCAGCGAACCCTTGTAGCGATTGAGCGTCGCGACATCGGCATCGCTCAGTCCGCTGTCGCTGCTCTTCATGAGCGAGCGCAACGCCTCAGACACCAGATACATGTCGTTACGCGTGTTGCCGACGGTCTCGGCCGGGAATTTTGCCAGCGAACCGTACTGCACGACCTGGTCGCTGATTTCGCCGACGAGAACGGCGAGTGACGGATAGGTATCGTCGGTGAGTTGCCGAAGCGCGATGTAGTTCGTCACCGCCGGACGCGGATTGCCCGTCACCTTGCGATCGGCGCCCCTGCTCTCGATCACCTTGCTCGCCGCCGCCGAATTCGCGGTGAATGCCGCGATCTGGCTCGCAGGCATCGCGCGGTTGAGGGCGTAAGCGGTTGGGACTACGCCGATCAGGATGAGCATGATGAGGCCCATGCCTTTCTGACCGTCGTTCGATCCGTGAAAGAAGCTGACCAGGGTGCAGGTCAGGATCAGGATGCCGCGAATCCACCATGGCGGCGGCTGATCGCCTTTCGGCTCGCCGAACAGCGCCGGCGTTGCGCGCAGCAGTGCGGTTTTCAGCCCGTAGAGCAGGATGGCAGCGAGCGCAAATCCGAACAGCGGTGACAGCAGCAGCGCCTTGCCGGTGTTGACGGCCTGCGACCAATCTACGCCGGAGGTCCCCTCCCGTCCGTGCATCAGGGCGTTCGCGATCCCCACGCCCATGATCGATCCGATCAAGGTGTGCGAACTCGAGGCGGGCAACCCAAAATACCAGGTACCCACGTTCCAGATGATGGCGGCGATCAGCAGCGCAAACACCATGGCGAAACCGGCGCTGCTGCCGACCTGAAGGATCAATTCGACCGGCAACAACGAGACGATGCCGAAGGCGACGGCGCCACTGGAGAGCAGGACGCCGATCAGGTTGAAGAGGCCCGACCAGACCACGGCAATGTGGGCCGGCATCGAGCGCGTGTAGATCACGGTCGCGACGGCGTTCGCCGTGTCGTGAAAGCCGTTGACGAATTCGAAGCCGAGCGAGATCAGCAGCGCCACGAACAGCAGCAGGAACGCCGCGTAAGAGGTCTTGCCCGCGCCCGTCGCACCAACGTCCGCGTAGATGCTGTAGGCCACGAACAGCAGCGCGGCGCCGATCACGCCGAGATAGATGATGCCGGTAAGAGGATGAAAACCCTTCTCGAGATCGGGGCCGCGGCGCCGCGCGGGCTCAATCGAACCAGGTAACGCTACATCGCTCATATGATCGCCCTCACGGCCGCGGGAGGACAAAAGCGGCCATGTGACATTGGGACTACGCTTACATGACGTCCGTGTGACAGTTCCATGAAAGACGCTGCGCGCCACTTGCGGCGGGCGCCTAATATATTGACAAGATTACTCTAATCGCGCGAGCGGCTGGTCGCCGTGCGTTAGACACGACTTCCTGTCCGGCTACGATGCGCGCATTGCGCCGACCGGTTAGAAATCGCCGATCGCGTCAAAGCCGATAACTTCTGCTTTCCAAAAAGCAATGAGCACACGCGCTAATGCTGGGATGCCGGCGTCGCCGGCACGTGCTGCTCTTCGGCATATTTGTGCGCCAGCCAGGACGTGATCACGCCCGGGATGAAGCCGACCAGCCCGTACAGGATGAACTGCACGGCGCCGCTTTCGGAGCCGTGCGAGGCGTAGGTCAGCGCCGCGCCGACGAACGCCACGAGACCCACGATCAGCATCCGCACTGTCGGCGTGATCCGCCGCATGTGCATCAGGATGTCGTCGATCGCGCCGAACATCAGCGACGGCACGATGCCGAACAGATAATTGTATTGCAGCGACTTCACGAACACGACGAGCAGCTTCGCCACTTCGCCGCCATTGGTCTCGGTCCAGTAGCCGGACTGATAGGTGGTCATGAGCAGCAGCAGGAAGCCGCCGATGAACGGCCCGATGGCTGCGAAGATCAGATAGCGTTTCATGGCGTGCCCCTGCCCGACATCAGGGCGAGTGTAACGCAGTCACGCGACGGTTCTAGGGAAAATCGAAAGCGCCCCGCAATGTTCCGGGATCATCGCGTCGATGCGCTGCAACAGCCAGACTTCGCTTCGCTGCGATACGGAATCGCCCGGACGCAGCCGGGCGATGAGATCGTGCGAACCGAGGTGAGCGCTGAAGCCTTTACTCACCCCACGCCGCGAAGGCGTCGTTGAAGGCGCGCTCGCCGGGGGCGCCCTTTTCGATCGCGATGATGGCGCGGCGCTGGTTGGTGTAGACCAGCGGCACGTCGAACCAGGAGCGCTCCTTCAAGAGCTGCAGATTGCGCGAACGGTCAGCGTCGACATTGGAGAGGCCGACCAGGAAGAAGCCGTCGGTGACCTTGACCGCGAGCCCGGCCAGCGGCGTGCCGCGGGCCTGCTCGTTGGACTTCATCAGGATGCCCGGCACGTTGCCGACGCCGCCATTGGCGAAGTCCTGCGGCAGGATGAAGGTCAATTCCGCGGTATGGCTTGCCGGCAGCGATGAATCGGTGTTGCGGCGGAACGACATCGTCATCTTGAACTTGCGATCGGGGATGTCGATGTCGGCGCGCACGGCGATGTCGGGCTTCTGGTTGCCCGATCCCTTGACCTGCTCGGTGCGCCAGACCACCGAACCGACATATTGCTTGCCCTTCGGATCCGACGGGTCCTCGTCATAGAGCACCACGCGCTGCGCCACCGGCGCGACCGGCTCGCCCGACGACGACGGCTGGCCGACGCGGTCGGTGATCTTCTTGCTCGAAGGCGTCGCCGCGGCATCCTTCGGCGCCTCGACGGGGGCGGAGGTTTTGAACAGGCTGCTGACATAGGTCAGGGCCGGCTTGCCCCAGACCAGGCCGGCGCCGGCCAGGATCAGCAGGACGCCGATCACGAACACGGTCTTGAACGGGAACCTCGAACCGACACGCGGCGGCTTCGGCTCGCGCTCGGCATTGCTGACCCGCGCGCGTGGCGGCGGCGCCTGGGGCGGCTGCGGGGTGTAGCGCTCCGCCTCCTCGATCGCCTCGTCGTAGGAATACGGCGCCTCGGGATCGCCGCCGCGGTTTTCGAGGCTCGGCTCGAGCCGGTCGAATTCCGGCGAGGGCGACGGCACGTTGGCGTAGGTCTTGCGCGCGTTGCGGCTGGCTTGCGCTGCGGCCCGCCCGAGGTCGTCGGCGTCGGCGGTGATGTCGCGGAAGCCGCGCACGCCCGGGGCCGCCGGCGGCGTCGGGGGCGGCGCGCCTTCGGGGCCACGGCGCGGCGGCGTCGGCCGGCCCTGCGGCGCCTGGGTGTCCGCGCCGGCAGCAGCCTGCGGGTTCTGCGGCCGCGGCGAGGCCGGCGGCGCATCGGGACGCAAATTGCGCGGCGGTCGGGGATCGGCCGACGACCGCGGGCGCGCAGCATTGTCGGCGGGATTGGCCTCGGGCGGCCTTGAATTTGCCTCCGGCGGCCTTGGATTGGCGCGGCGCTGCGGGTCGCTGCTGCGGACAGCCCCGCCGCCCGGGCGCGAGGCCTCGCGGGCGCGCTGCGCGGCCTCGGACTCGACCTTGCGCACCGCCTCTTCGAGCGACAGCCGCTCGCGGGTGATCTCGGATTCGGAGAGCGGCGGCTGCACGCCGCGGAGTTGCTGAATCAACGCCGTCCGCGCCCGCGCATACAGCGCACGGCGGGCTTCGCCGGGGGCGGTCGGGTCCAATCCGGCGATGGCACGGGCGATCAGCGGGTAGTAGTCAGCCATTTCCACACAATTGGTGGGATATAGGTAATATCCCGTTAAGCCTCGAACGGATTCTGTACCAGAATAGTATCTTCACGTTCCGGGCTGGTGGAAAGCAGGGTGACCGGGCACCCCACCAGCTCCTCGACCCGGCGGACATACTTGATGGCCTGGGCCGGCAAGTCCGCCCAGGACCGCGCGTTGGCGGTCGGCTGCTTCCAGCCCTCGATGATCTCATAGATCGGCTCGATGCGGGCCTGTGCGCCCTCGCCCGCCGGCAGATGGTCGATCTCCTTGCCGTCGAGCTTGTAGCCGATGCAGACCTTGATGCTGTCGAATCCGTCGAGAATGTCGAGCTTGGTCAGCGCCAACCCGGCAATTCCGCAGGTCCGGACGGTCTGCCGCACCAGCATCGCGTCGAACCAGCCGACCCGGCGCTTGCGCCCGGTGTTGACGCCGAATTCCTTGCCGCGGCGGCCGATTTCCTCGCCGATCTCGTCGTTCAGCTCGGTCGGGAACGGACCCTGGCCGACCCGGGTGGTGTAGGCCTTGCAGATGCCCAGCACATAGCCGACCGCGCCCGGACCCATGCCGGTGCCGGTCGCGGCCTGCGCCGCCACCGTGTTGGACGACGTCACATAGGGATAGGTGCCGTGGTCGACGTCGAGCAGCGCGCCCTGCGCGCCCTCGAACAGGATGCGCTTGCCCTCGCGGCGCTTGAGGTCGAGCAGCCGCCACACCGTCTCGGCATAGGGCAGCAGCTTCGGCGCCAGCGCGGTCAGCTCGGTCAGGATGCGCTTGCCGTCGATCTCCTCCAGATTGTTGCCGCGGCGCAGCGCATTGTGGTGCGCCAGCAGGCGTTCGATCTTGTGCGGCAGGGTATCGAGATCGGCGAGATCCATCAGGCGGATGGCGCGGCGGCCGACCTTGTCCTCATAGGCCGGGCCGATGCCGCGGCGGGTGGTGCCGATCGAGGTGACGGCGTTGGAGGATTCGCGCAGCGAGTCGAGTTCGCGATGCAGCGGCAGGATCAGCGTGACGTTCTCGGCGATCCGCAGATTGTCCGGTCCGACCGCAACGCCCTGCCCCTTCAGTTTGGCGACCTCGTCGAGGAAAGCCTGCGGGTCGAATACCACGCCGTTGCCGATCACCGCGAGCTTGTTCGGGCGCAGCACGCCGGAGGGCAGCAGCGCCAGCTTGTAGGTCTCGCCATTGATCACGAGCGTATGGCCGGCATTGTGGCCGCCCTGGAAGCGCACGACGATGTCGGCCTGTTCCGACAGCCAGTCGACGATCTTGCCCTTCCCTTCGTCACCCCATTGGGCGCCGACGACGACAACATTGGCCATTGCGAAGATGTTCCCTTCAGGTGTTTCAGAGACCATGATCGCGGCGAAAACGCGTCCGCCCACAGCGACCATGCATGATATGCCCAGCCCAAATCGCGGCGCCCGGCCGCGCACACGCAAGGCGCCTACCGGATAAAGGAAGCGGGTCGGCTGCGCAAGCAAGAAGGGGGTCGTTTGCGCCTTTTAGACGAGCTACAACCCTTTGATATCCCCCAAAATTCCATGCCGTGCCCGGCCGCGGCGGGCTGACGGGAATTTAATGTTGGGGTGGGCTTGGGCTGGCCTCGGGCTGTCCTTACGGCCGATTGATCGCCGGGCCCATTGCGGCGATCATTCGGCCGTATCAACCGGCCCGGATCATGCCCAATTCGACCCAAGCGACGATGGCGCTGCGCAAGCTAGGCATTGCCTTCAAGCTCCACACCTATGTGTACGATTCCAGCGCCGAGAGCATCGGGCTGCAGGCGGCGGAGGCGCTCGGCGTCGACCCGAACCGCATGCTCAAGACGCTGATGGCGGAGGTCGACGGCAAGCCGGTCTGCGCCGTGGTGCCGTCCGACTGCGAGGTCAGCATGAAGAAGCTTGCCGCAGCCCTCGGCGGCAAGTCGGCGAAGATGATGCGCCCGACCGATGCCGAGCGGCTGACCGGCTACCACGTCGGCGGCATCAGCCCGTTCGGCCAGAAAAAGAAAGTGCCGACCGCGATCGACGAGACCGCGCTCACCCATGTCACCGTATTCGTCAATGGCGGCCAGCGCGGCCTGCAGATCGAGATCGATCCGAACGACGCCGCGCTCGCCGCCGGCGCCACGATGAAGGCGCTGGTGGCGACGCAGGACTAGAGCTTCGGTTCTGATAGAATCAGAACCGAAGCTCCAGACTCTGGTTTTGACGCGTTTGCGCGATCAATGCGAGGGCTTGTCCCGGTTGAACTCCGCGCCGACGTAGTCGGACAGGCCGGACAATTCCTCCGCCGAAATATCGTTGACGTTGAGCCTGAGCTGCATGATCGCGAGGTCGAGCAGATGGGCGGCGAAGGTCGCGCCGGAGGCCGTCACGATGCTGCGCTGCTCGATCAAGACAGCGATGACGTCGCGCAGACTGCGCATTTGCACTTGATCCATGGCCCTCTGCCCGATGCCGGCCGTCGTGATGTGTGTTGTCATTGGGATACCGATTGTAATGAGCTGATGGACGCAGCGTTGGCGGATGAAATGTAGGGCAGCCGCTCGGTTTCCTCGCCGAGATGCAGGATGCGCGATGGCAGCTCGCGGACTTCGATGCCGATCGTCATCGGCGGCGGAATCAGCGTCACCGAGGCTTTCGGCCAGGGCGCCGGATTCGGGCTGACGGCGGTGAAGCGATAGGCGGCTGCGATCTCGAGCGCGAGCAATTGCAATTCGAGCATCGCAACCCCCATCCCGGCGCAGGCGCGCGGGCCGGCGCCGAACGGGATGTAGGCGTCGGTGTTGTAGCGCCGCGTCATCAGGAAGCGGTCGGGATCGGGGAATTGCCTGGGATCGCGCTGCAATTGCCAGGGGCAGATCAGCAGCGAGGTGCCGACCTTGAGCTCGCGCCCGCCGATCGTCACCGGCTGCATCACCTCGCGCGAGAACCACCAGGCGCTCGGATAGAGCCGGCAGACCTCCTTGACCAACGTCGCGCTCAGATTGGCGCGCTTCACGGCGTCAAGCCGCAGTTCGCCGTCGTCGCCAAGGCACTCCGCCGCCTCGTCGGCAATGTCGTCCATCAGGGCAGGATCGGCGGCCATCTGGTAGAACATCCACGCCGCAGTCGAACCCGTGGTGTGATGGCCGGCCAGCAGCAGTGTCAGGATCTCGTCCTCAAGATCGCGATCGCTGAGGCCGAGCGCCTCGAGATCCCGCAGCGCGCTGCTTGAACCCGCCTTGCTGCGCAGGCGTTGCACCACCGTCGACATGGCAAGCTTCGCGCAGACCCGATTCTGCCGGCGCCGGTACCAAGCCACCGGACCGAATGGCAAGGCGCGGAACATCTCCTCGGCCAGATCGTCCTCGATCACGCCGACGGCCTGAACCAGCGCTTCCTCGTCGCCGGACGACATCAGCTGGGAGCCGAAGATCGCGACGCAGATGGTCCGCAACGCCAGCATCGCGGTGACATGGTGCGGATCGAACGATCCGAGCCGCGCCAGACTGGCGCCGACCGCGCGGATCTCGGCGCACATATGCGGAAGGAATTTCTCGACGCTGCCCTTGGCCATGTGCTTCTGCAGCACCGCGCGGCGCCGCTTGTGCTCCTCGCCGCTCAACATCAGCGAGCTGCGGCCGAGCACCGGCGTCAGCTTCTTGATCAGCTTGCCCTTTCCGATGTCGGTCTCCGGCGCCTTGAGGATCGGGCGCAGCAGATCGGGATCGTTCACCAGAAAGACCGGCGCAGGACCGAGCCGCAGGGGCACGAGGCCTCGCTCGGCCTCGTTGCCGCGCGTCAGCAGCAGACGCAGCGGATCACGCTGGAATGCTCGAACGTCCGAGAACATGTGAGGCATCGTGAATCTCCAATTGCCGTCCAAGGTCGAGGAATTTGGTCAGGCCGGGATTGTCGGCGAGACCAAGCGGGATTTCTCCGGCGAGCGCCGTCAGCGGGCGGCCCATGCGATCGTTGCCGATCACCTGCGGCGGGCCGTAGCGGCGGGTGCGGATCTCCATGCGGGTGAGGAAACGCTCGTAGGAAAGGTCGGCGAGCGCCACGAGCGCCGCCGCCCCGCGCAGCTCGGCGAAGCGGAACATCAGCGCGTAGTTGACGCGTGCCGTCCGCGACCTCGCGACACCAGGCAGCACGCCGAAACGGCTGATCTCCCAGGCGTCGCGGCGGCTCGGAAAGCGGCGCACCGCAAGCTGCGGGAACACCGCCTTGGTCAGATACGGATAGTCGGTGCGGATCGCCCGGAAGCCGCCGACCAGATCGACACCCGAGAACAACAGGCAGTGCTCGGTGTACCAGCAGTCGAACTGATCGCGTTCGACGTCGCCGGTCGTGTTCAGAAGCCAGCCGCAATGGTCGACGAACAGCCGCTTGCGCAGCCGCAACATCGCCCCGACATGCGCCGGATCAAGCTCTTCCCGGGTGATGAGGGCATGATATCCGTCCAATGAATGCGGCATTATCCTTTCCTCCAAATGCGGAACATCTGGAACGAAAGGGGTTAACTGTGGTACCCCCGGAAACCGGGGGTTTTAGTCAATGGGCCTGGTAGACGCGATTGCAACCATCGAGGCGTCGGATACCATCGACGAGCTCAGCTCGTCATTGCACCGTGTCATCCAGAACTACGGCTTCTCGGGCTTCGCCTTTGTCGATGCCGGTCGGCCCGACCTTGATCTGCCCTATCACATCGGCACCTTTCCCGACGCCTGGAAGCGGGCGTATGTGCAGAACGAGTTCGTCCATGCCGATCCGGCGCTGGCGCGGTCGCGACGCACCAACACGCCGTTCAGCTGGAGCAGCCTGAAGCTGCCGGAGCGAAGCGGACACAAGCGGGCACCCGAGGCCAAGACGATGGATGCCGCGCGCGAGTTCGGATTCAAGGACGGCTTCGTGGTGCCGTTCCATTATCGCGACCGGCTCGGCGCCGTGCATTCGAGCTCGACGGTGTTCTTCTGGGAAGACCAGCCGCGCGACTTCGACAAGCTGTTCATCTGCCACCGCCATGAACTGCATCTGTTGATGATCTACTGGGTGCAGCGGGCGATGGACATCGTCAACCGCGACCAGCGCAACGCGCCGACCATCCTGAAGCCCGCCGACGCCGCCGAGACCATCAAGCTCACGGCACGGGAGAAGGAAGTGATCGCCTGGGCGGCGCGCGGCAAGACCGTGGCCGACACCGCGCAAATTCTCGGCATTTCGCCGGAGACGGTCGAAGGCTTCATCAAGCATGCGCTGCGCAAGCTCGAGGCCTCCAACAAGACGCACGGGGTGGCGAAGAGCATCGCGCTCGGGATCATCGACCTGTGAGCGACAACGCCGCGAACTGTGGCGAGGTCACACATCCGGGTTGGATTTGCCTCAACGATCGCCCTCAGATTGCATTCGCGTACGATCTTGATATTAAGGCTGCATAATTAACTGCGGCCCGATGACAGGGATCTCAGGCCATGGGTGCGTATTGCAGTGCCCGCCCGGCACGACTGCCTGGCTATCGTGAAAACACGGATCGTCCTGCAGGTCGCCGGGACCGATTGTCGATCCGGATTATCCGTAGAAGTCCCGTCGCGACGAACCGCTGTTCGATTTGCTACCAATCATCGTCGCGGACATGTTGTCGACGGACGTAGCTGGAGATCGCCCAGGCGCACCATGAGCACATCGCAGGACGACCAGATCGATCAACTGGTGCAGGCGCGCTGGCGCGCAATCGGCCTGTCGCAGGCAGATCTCGCCGAGATCCTGTGCGCGGGCGCCTCCCTGCAAAAGAACGGCGTGGACGGCACCGTCAAGATCGATACCGGTCGCCTCGCGACCGTCGCCGAGATGCTCGGGGTCGCCGCCGATATCCTCAATCGCCGGCCCGCCACCCCGGCGCAGACACACGGCGGCCAGGCGTCGGAATCGCTGCAATCCCTGCTCGAGCTGCGCATGCTGCGGGTGTTCCGCGACGTCAAGGACCCCGACACCAAGCGGATCCTGATCGAGCTCGCCGAGCAGATCGTCAAGCGCCAGACCACGCCGCCGGAGACCGGCTAGAGCCTTGTCGCGGATCGGCGTGCGCTGCCGCTGCGGAGCGACCCGGCAAAGCGCCACCGCGCTTTCCGTAAGGGGCCTTCGCGCATGGTCGCGATGCGTCCATCCCCATTGATAGAACGGCGGAATCCGTGTCTGTGACGGACGCCGGGGCGATCCGTACCGGCCCGGCGACGGGCGGGCGGGCCGCGGCGTCGTGAACCCGGGCCTTCCGCATGTCTGCCACCGATTCCACCACAACGCCTGCGTCCGGCTCCTGGATCGCCAACCAGCCGTATCTATTGCTGTGCATCACCGCGATGTGCTGGGCTGGCAATGCGATCGTCGGCCGGCTCGCCGCCGGCCATATTCCGCCGGTGACGCTGTCGTTCCTGCGCTGGTTCGTGGCGTTCCTGATCATCCTGCCGTTTGCCTGGAAACACCTCGCCAGCGACTGGCCCGCGATCCGCAAGAATCTCGGCATCATGCTGCTGCTGTCGATGACCGGCATCAGCGCCTTCAACACGCTGCAATACTGGGCGCTCGAGCACACCCAGGCGCTCAACACGCTGCTGCTGCAATCCTCCGTGCCGCTGATGGTCGCGCTGTGGTCGCTGATCCTGCTCGGCGCGCGGCTCACGCTGGCGCAGCTCTGCGGCGTCTTGCTGTCGCTCGCCGGCGTGCTGGTGATCCTGCTGCACGGCGATCTCACGACGCTGTCGAAGATCGAGTTCAACAAGGGCGACCTGATCTTCATTGCCGCGCTGGTGATCTTCGCGCTGTACTCGGTGCTGACCCTGAAGCGGCCCAGGATCCACGGGCTGTCAGTCGCGGCCTTCACCTTCGGCTGCGGCGCGCTGTTCCTGGTCCCGTTCCTGATCTGGGAACTCGGCGCGCGTCCGGTGATGCAGCTCACGACCGGCAATCTGCTCTCGCTGTTCTATGTCGCGGTGTTCCCCTCGACGGTGGCCTATCTGTGCTTCAACCGCGGTGTGCAGCTGATCGGCGCTAACCGCGCCGCGCCGTTCTTCCACATGGTTCCGGTGTTCGGGACCATCATGTCGATCGTGTTCATCGGCGAGCATCCGCAGGCCTTCCATTTCATCGGCTTCGCGCTGGTGTTGGCCGGGGTGTTCGCGGCGTCGCGGCGGCAGTCGGCCTGATCTCGCCCGCCGGAGGCGCGGTGACTAGCGGCGGCAAATCCGCTATCTCTTGAGGTCTGCTTCGCGGACAGGTCCCAAACGCATGGCGCGCGCCAGCAATCTCGTGATCGGCACCCTGACGCTCGCCCTGATCGCCGGCTCGCTCGGCGGCTGGCTGGGCTATCAGCGCTATGCCGGCATCAAGCGGATGGTGCCGTTCCGCGTCGTGTTCGAGGGCTCGGCCTCCGGCCTGCGCCGCGGCGCCAGCGTCAACTTCGCCGGCGTGCGGATCGGCGAGGTGGTCTCGATCAGGCTCGACCGTCACCGCGTGGTGGCGATGACGCGGATCGAGGGCAACGCCCCGATCAAGAAGGACACCCAGGCCGGTCTCGAATTCCAGGGCCTGACCGGGATCGCCGCGATCTCCTTCACCGGCGGCACCGACGAAGCCCCGCCGCCGCCGCTCGGCGCCGACGGCATTCCCGAGCTGACCGCCGACCCCGAAGGCACCATGGGCATCCAGGAGAAGCTGCGGGTCGCGCTGCGCAATGTCGATCGCGTCATCACCGAGAACCAGGCCGACATCAAGGACTCGCTGCTCGGGCTCGAGAACTTCACCAACTCGCTGTCGGGCAATGGCGAATTGATCGCGGGCTTCATCGATGCCGCCGACGACGGCATCAGCACTGTCGACGCCAAGCTGACCTCGGCCGACAAGTTCCTGAAGAGCTTCGGCAGCGACAAATATGGCGGCGAGCTGCTGCCGACCGTGATCTCGCTGCGCGAGTTGATCCAGAGTTTCGACAAGAAATCCGGCGCCATGATCGCCGAGACCCGCAAGACGCTCAGCGACGTCAGCCAGTCCGTCAACCAGTTCAACGAGAAGATTGTCGGGCGCGGCGGCAGGCGCTAGCCTCGCGCTCCAACCAAGAACCAAGAACGACGGAAACGCCCAACGTGCACGACCGGACCGCAGCGCTCTCCCCGCCTCCCGCAACCGTCAACCGCGCGGCAAGCGCCGTGCCCCGGCATTTGCGGCGCTATCTCACGCTCGACGATTTCGAGCCGCAAGCGCGGCGGCTGTTGCCGAAATTCCTCTACGGCTACATCTCCGGCGGCGCCGAGACCGACGCGGCGCGGTCAGACAATCGCCGGGCATTCGACGAATACGGTTTCGTGCCGCGCGTGCTGAAGGACGTCTCCGGCCGCGACCAGACCACGACGCTGTTCGGCAAGAGCTACGCCTCGCCGTTCGGGATTCCGCCGATGGGCTCATCCGCGCTGTGCGCCTATCGCGGCGACATCGTGCTGGCGCGCGCCGCGGCTGCGGCCAATGTCCCGATGATCCTCTCGGCCTCCTCGCTGATTACGCTGGAGGACGTCCGCGCCGCCAATCAGCAGGCCTGGTACCAGGCCTATCTCGCCGGGCTTCCCGAGCGCATCGAACCGCTGGTCGATCGCGTCGCGGCGGCCGGCTACGACACCTTCGTCGTTACCGCCGACGTGCCGGTGCCGCCCAACCGCGAGAACAACATCCGCAACGGCTTCCAGGTGCCGCTCGAGATCACGCCCCGGGTGTTCTGGGACACCATCACCCATCCGGACTGGCTGCTGAACACCTGGGCGCGCACCGTGTTCAATCACGGCATGCCGCATTTCGAGAACATGGACGCCAAGCGGGGGCCGCCGGTGTTGTCCAAGAACTTGATGCGCAACATCGGCAGCCGCGATCAGCTCGCCTGGAAACATGTCGAGCTGATCCGCAAGCGCTGGCCCGGCAAGCTCGTGGTCAAGGGTCTGATCTCGCCGGAGGACGCGCGGCTGGCGCGCGAGCACGGCTGCGACGGCGTGATGGTTTCCAACCATGGCGGCCGCCAGCTCGACTACACCGTCTCCGCGCTGCGCACACTGCCGGAGATCGCGGCGCAGAAGGGCGATATGACCGTGATGGTGGACGGCGGCATCCGCCGCGGCACCGACGTGATCAAGGCGCTCGCGCTCGGTGCCGATTTCGTCTGGATCGGCCGTCCGTTCCTCTATGGCGCCGTGGTCGCGGGCGAAGCTGGCGTAGCGCGCGCGATCTCGCTGCTGCACGCCGAGATCGACCGCGACCTCGCGCTGCTCGGCATCCGCAGCATCAAAGAGATCACCCCGGACCTGGTGCGGAAATACTGAGCTCAGGCGTAGCGCGCCGCGCCCATGCAGAGCGCGGTGATCGCGAGCAGCCCGGCTGCGATGCGCTGGGCGACCGCCAACTGCGAGCGTGCAGCTGACGTATCGGTCGCGCCATTACGCAGTTGCCTGACCGCACCGCCGCCGACGATGATCTGCACGGCAACGGCTGCCAGCGCTGCGATCGCGCCACCCGCCAGGATCTGCTCCGACAATGCGAACGAACCTTCATGGACCAGGCGCCACAGCGTGGTGCCGGTGACGATCGCAACCGTCGCCGCGCCGATTTGCGGGACCAGCAGCTTTTCGCCTCCGAGGCCGCCGGTGCGCGCCAAAGTGAAGCTGGAGCCGGCCCAAAACACCGATGACAGGACGTGAAGGGACAGGGCTATGATGAGGACGGTCTGCATGATCTCGCTCCAAAGGGCATTGAGAATTAGATATACATAATGTATAGTCAATCCGACGAAAGCAAGGCCAACCGATGCCGCCGCGCAGCTATGTGAGCCCCGCGCGCAGCGCCGCCGCCGCCGAGACCCGCGAGCGCGTGATCGAGGCCGCCTCGCGCACGCTGCGCGAAGGCGAGAGCATTGCGCGCTTCTCGCTGGATACGGTGGCGAAGGCCGCCGGCGTGACGCGGCTGACCGTCTACAACCAGTTCGGCTCGCGGCGCGGGCTGCTGGAAGCCGTGTTCGACGAGATCGCGCGTCATGGCGGGCTGCATCAGCTCGCCGACGCCATGGCGATGGCCGATCCGCGCGCCGCGCTCGACCGCATGGTCGAGATCTTCTGCGGCTTCTGGAGCCGCGATTCCGCGGTCGGCCGCCTGCACGACGCGATGGCGACCGATCCCGAATTCGCCGAGGCCCTGCGCGAGCGCAACGAGCGCCGCCGCCGCGGCGTCACCGCATTGATCGACCGCATCGCGGGCAAGGGCGCATCGCCGCAGGCCCGCAAGGATGCCGTCGACCTGATCTTCGCACTGACGAGCTATCCGACCTTCGCCTCGCTGAGCGCGGGACGATCAAGGGATGAGGTCTGCCGCGTGGTCCAGGCGGCCTGCCGCTCAGCCCTCGCGCCGCTAATCAACCCGTCATCCTGAGGAGCCGCGAAGCGGCGTCTCGAAGGATGAATCGGCCACAGTCGGGCCGTCGACCCTTCGAGGGCCGCTGAAGAAGCGGCCACCTCAGGGTGACGGTGATAGACTTGAAGGCGAGGCCTCGGGAAAAGTTCGCGCTCCCCCTCACCCAACCCTGAACTTGCTGTAGGCCTCGCGCGTCGCGACGATGACGTGCTCCTCGCAGCCGTTGCGGCGATGCGGGTCGCAGCGGGTCTCGTAGTCGGTCGAGCTCATCATGTCGAGGAAATCAGCGACGCTCGGGTAATAGACCAGCGCGAGGTAATCCCAGCGCTGGCCGGCCGGCTCGCCCAGCGCGACCGTCTCGGCGCTGCCGGTCCAGAGCAGCGTGCCGCCGCGCGCCTTGATCATGGGGACGGTGAGCGCGCTGTAGCGCAGATAGGCATCCCAGCCCGAGCCGTCGCCGTCGAGCGACCGCTGGCGAAACCGCATCAGATTGACCATCACGACCGGAGCCTCTTGATCCAGCTCGCTCAAGCCTTTGACGTTCAGAAGATCGACGCCCATCCACCAGCTCCCGTCCCGCGCCGGGTCGGTCCGGCCGCAACGATTATGTCACATCGCGGGACTACCCTGAAATGCTGGCAGGCCGTAAGCTCACCGCCCGATCTCGGAGGTCAATGCCGTGATGACCCTTCCCGAACTTGCGGCCGACGCGCTCGGCAAATTCCTCGGCGAATACATGCAGCGCCGCTTCGGCTCTTCGCAGACCCAGCTGGTGGAGATGGTGCCCTCGATCGCACGGATCGCGATCGAATGCATCGGCAACAGCGACGCGCTCTATCACAATGTCGAGCACACCATGCTGGTGACCCTGGCCGGCCACGCCATCCTGCGCGGCCGCGCGCTGCACTCACACATGAGCGCCGAGGATTATGCGCATGTCATCGTCGCCTGCCTCACCCATGACATCGGCTATGTGCGCGGGCTGTTCGATGCCGACGACCACAACGGCTATCTGGTCGCTGCCGACGGCCGCAAGGTGATCCTGCCGCGCGGCTCGTCGGATGCGGCGCTGATGTCCTATCACGTCGACCGCTCGAAGATCTTCGTGATGGAGCGGCTCAAGGGCGTCGCGCTCCTCGACAAGGAGCGCATCGCGCGCGCCATCGAGGGCACCCGCTTTCCGCAGAGCGCGCCTGACGGCAATGAGGAGTTCGGCGAGGAAGCCATTCTGCTGCGGGCCGCCGACCTGATCGGCCAACTCGGCGATCCCCACTACATCCGCAAGGCCAACGCGCTGTACCTCGAATTCGAGGAGGCCGGGCTGAACCGCCAGCTCGGTTACGATTCGCCGGCCGATCTCGTCGACCTCTATCCGCGCTTCTACTGGGACAGCGTCGCGCCGCACGTGCAGAAGGCGATCCGCCACCTCAACATCACCTCCAGCGGACGGCAATGGATCGCCAATCTCTACGGCAACGTATTTCGCGCCGAGCGCGACATCTCGCTGTCGGGACCGCAGAAATAGGTTGAAGGCCGCGCAGGGCCGCAAGCAAGAAACTATCCCCGTCACCCTGAGAGGATGTGAGGCTATATCCTCGTCCACCGCTGTCATCGCCCGGCTTGACCGGGCGATCCAGTACGCCGCGACGTCTCGGCTCGAGCACCGCGGTCTCTGGGATACTGGATCACCCGCATGCGCGGGTGATGACACTGAGTAAGCTGGGCAATCACCCCGTCACCCTGAGGAGCGCGGTGCGTGACGTCGAGTTCGGCCACGCATGGCTCCAATCCGCTCTTTCGTCTTGTGGCGGCGGCGGATTCGGGCACAACATCCGCCAGATAATGACCGCCTTGCCCGCCCCTGCCACAACTCCGCGATATCAGCCGCTGCATTGGCTCAACAACCAGCCCTATCTGCTGCTCAGCCTGACGTCGTTGTTCTGGGCTGCCAATATCGTGCTGGCGCGGCATGTCGGCAGCCATGTGCCGCCGGTCACACTGACCACGATCCGCTGGTTCGGCGTGTTCCTGATCCTGCTGCCGTTCGCCTGGCCGCATTTGAAGGAGGACTGGCCGAAGCTGCGCAGGGCGCTGCCGCTGATGCTGCTGTTGTCCGCGGTCGGTTTCGCGTTCAACAACGCGATCTCCTACTGGGCGATGCAATATACCGAGGCGTTGAACGCGCTGCTGATCCAGTCGGCGGGGCCGCTGTTCGTGGCGCTGTGGTCGCTGATCCTGTTCGGCGTGCGGCTGACGCCGGCGCAGCTTGCCGGCATCGCGATCTCGCTGGCGGGCGTGCTGACCATCATCCTGCGCGGCGACTTCTCGGCACTCGCCAGCATCAGCTTCAACCGCGGTGACATCATGTTCGGCGCCTCGCTGGTGTCGTTCGGGCTGTATTCGGCGCTGATCCCGCGGCGGCCGAAAATCCATCAGCTCTCGCTGATCTCCTTCACCACCTGCTGCGGAGCGCTGATGCTGTTGCCGGTGGCTATCTGGGAATTCGCCAACGGTGTGACGCTGAAGCTCGACGTTCTGACTTTCGCAACGCTGGGCTACACGCTGATCTTCCCGTCCACGCTCGCCTATCTGTTCTTCAACCGCGGTGTCGCGCTGATCGGCCCGAACCGCGCCGCGCCGTTCTTCCATCTGGTGCCGGTGTTCGGCTCGGCGATGGCGATCCTGCTGCTCGGCGAGACGCTCGCGCCGTTTCATCTGATCGGCTACGCGCTGGTGCTCGCCGGCGTTATCATCGCCTCACGGCAGGGCTCGGCCAAAGGCTCGGCGAAGCCTGGCTGACGCTGAGGATATCGCTAGCCCACCTTGCGCAAGCCGGCGGATTTGCGGGGCGCATGCGGCTTTGCCGCCAGCGCGTCCGTGATGAATTCGATAAACCGCCTCACCTTGGCCGGCACGTGGTTACGCGAGGCGTAATAGACGTAGAGCGGAAAGCGCTCATCGGGCCAGTCCGGAAACAGCTCGACCAGCGCGCCGCTCCTTAAGTGATCGTCGAGGCCGAGATCGATCACCTGCGCAATGCCGAAGCCGGCCAGGCAGGCACCGAGCTTGGTTCCTGAATCGGTCACGGTGAGCCGCCCGTTGACCGCGACCGGCACGACCTCGCCGCCGCGCCAAAACTCCCAATCGAAGGGACGCCCGGTCGCCGCGTCGATTGCCTGGATGCACTGATGGTTGCGGCTCGCCAGCTCGCGCGGATCAAGCGGCCGGCCGTGTCGTTCGAGATAGATCGGCGAGGCCACGGTGAGCACGCGCGGCGCGAGGACGCGGCGCGCAATCAGCGCCGACGGCACGGGGTCGCCGAAACGGACCGCCAGGTCAAAACCGTCGCTGACCAGATCCGCGATCCGGTCGCGGGTCTCGATACGCAGCTCCATGCCGGGATTCTGTTGCAGGAACTCGCTCAGTTTCGGTGACAGCACCATGCGGGAGAACAGCGGATCGACATTGACCCGCAGCCGGCCGCGCACCGCATCGCGCGATTTCGCTGTCTCCGCCGCCGCCTCGCCGATCCCGGCCAGATGCCCGGCAACCCGCTCGCAGAGTGCACGTCCTTCCTCGGTGAGCTCGACGGCGCGGCTGGTGCGGTGAACCAGCCTGGCATCGAGGCGCGCCTCGAGCTTGGCG
The DNA here is from genome assembly GCF_042258955.1 of Bradyrhizobium sp. ma5. NCBI lineage: Bacteria > Pseudomonadati > Pseudomonadota > Alphaproteobacteria > Hyphomicrobiales > Nitrobacteraceae > Bradyrhizobium > Bradyrhizobium sp. ma5. The sequence continues at coordinate 1,507,403 of NZ_CP170156.1, read as the reverse complement.
ATTGCCTTGCTGACGCCGGATTGCGTCATGCCGAGCCGTTCGGCGGCCCGGCCGAAACTGCGCGCATCCGCCACCGCCGCGAGGACCACCAGGCCGCCAACCAGTCGACCGTCAACTTCGTCCATGCCGATGCCTCTCAGTCATCCAAGAGATGACCGCCCAGTCGTAGCACTCCGTCACCATATCGGCCACTGTCGGCGCAGATCACCGGTTCGATCCGGTGAGGCCACCCCACATCAGCCGCTACGGAGATTTGCAATGAGCGACATCCAGGCCATCGCATCCGCGATCGATGGATATTTCGACCTGATGTATGACGTCGACGACAGCCGGTTCCGCGACGTCTTCTCCGATGCCTGCATCGTGCACGGCATCCGGGACGGCAAGCACACGGTGCGGTCGGCCGCTGAATTCCGCGACTTCATCCGCAGCCGTCCCTCGCCGGCGTCGATGAAGTCGCCGCGCGAGGAGGCCATCATCAGCATCGACCAGACCGCGTCTGATCTCGTCATCGCCAAGGTGCGCGTCAGGGCCGGCCAAACCGGCTTCATCGACCATCTCGTGTTTCATCGGATCGACGGCAGGTGGCTCATCACCACCAAGGCGTTTCACGTCGCGCAGGTCTTCCCGGCGGGATCATAGCGTCCCCACGACCAGCTTTTCGGAATATTAGAAATGTGACACTGATTTGCCCGACGTGTCAAGTTGGCCGGTCGCACGCCGGCCGTCACCGGCTACTTTGCATGGGGTTGTTTTCGATATTTTTGGCGGCGCGCCCCTGCGAAGCCTGTCAATTCCGTCACAGTCGTGGAATGCGCAGGGTGAGTTGCGCTTCGCTAGCTAACCCACCCTACGCGATCCGTTACGCCGCACGTACCTTCTGCAGGAACTCGTCGACCGCGTTACGCAGCATGCCCGATTGTGTGTCGAGCTCGCGGGCATTCGACAGCACGTCGCCCGCCGCGGTGCCGGTGGCGGCGGCCGCGGTGGTCACGCCGCCGATGTGGGCGGAGATCTCGCTCGAGCCGGCTGCGACCTGCTGAATGTTGCGCGCGATTTCGCGTGTCGCATCGCCTTGCTGGTCGATCGCGGTCGAGATCGAGGCCGTGATCTCGCTCATCTGCGCGATGGTCGCGGTGATGCCGCCGATCGAGGTCACCGCTTCGCCGGTCGAAGCCTGCATCGCGGCGACCTGCGCCGAGATCTCCTCGGTCGCCTTCGCGGTCTGGTTGGCCAGCGCCTTCACCTCAGAGGCGACCACCGCGAAGCCGCGGCCGGATTCGCCGGCGCGCGCCGCCTCGATGGTGGCGTTGAGCGCGAGCAGATTGGTTTGCGCGGCGATCGAGTGGATCAGCTTGACCACCTCGCCGATCTTCTCGGCGCCAGTGGAGAGCGCCTGCACGGTCGCATTGGTGCGCTCGGCATCGGCCACCGCCTGGCTTGCGACCTCGCTGGAACGCGCCACCTGCCGCGAGATTTCCGCAACCGAGCTCGAGAGCTCCTCGGCCGCCGCGGCGACGGTGCCGACATTGTTGGAGGCAGAATCGGAGGCAGCACCCACGGTTGCAGCCCGCGCGCTGGCGTCGCTGGCGGTTGCGGTCATTGACTGCGCCGTGGTCTGCATGCCGGCGGCGGCGGAGGCCACCGTGCGGACGATGCCGTTCACGCTGCGCTCGAAATCACTGGCAAGGCCCTGCATCGCGCTGCGCCGTTCGGCGGTGGCGCGCGCCTGCGTCTCGGCCTCGGCCTGCTCGAGGCCGCGGATACGGATCGCATTGTCCTTGAAGATCTGCACGGTCGCCGCCATGCCGCCGACCTCGTCGCCGCGGCCGACGCCGGGGATGTCGCCGTCGAGCTTGCCGTCGGCGATGTCGCGCATGCGGGAGCCCAACAGGTTGAGCGGCCGGGAGATGCTGCGCCCGATCAGCCAGGCGACCGAACTCGAGATGATTCCGATGCCGAGGATCGCGAGCCCGAGCAACCAGGCAATGGGACGCATCTTGGCGTCGATATCGTCGAGATAGGCGCCGGTGCCGAGATACATGTCGAAACCGGGCACTGCGACCGCGTAACCAAGCTTTCGGATCGGTGTCTTCTGACCCGGCTTCACATATTCATAGAACAGCAGAATGTCGCCCTTGGCCTTCACGCCGTCCATCAGCTCCTGCGAGAGCTTGCGGCCATTGGTCACGACGTCCATCCGATTGGTGCCAACCTGCTTCGGATCGGGTGCCAGCACCGTGATGCCGTTGTAGTCCGTGCCGAACAAATAGCCCGAGCCATTATCGTAGGTCATCGCGTTGCCGCGCTTACCCAACTCGGCCAGCGCCGCTTCCTTGGTCATCTTTCCGGCGTCGACTTCCTTCTTCAGGCTCGCTGCCATGTTCTTCGCCATCTCGACCATGGCCTTGGCCTGGTCGATGCGAGCATTTGTCATCTCACGCTGCATCAGCTGACCGGCGAGGATGCCGGCCGTGCACAGACCGAGGAGGGTCACCCCCACCAGAATGCCGAGCTTGGGGGTGATCTTCAGATTTGACAGCTTCACGGGGATCTCCAGACGAGGCGGGCAACGCGACGCGATTGGCGGATTGATTCCGCTCACCGTAATGTGAGACCCTTTACCTGATGGTTACGGAGGTTCCCCGTAGAAGCCCGGAGAATCGGGCCGCGGACCAACCGGCAATTGTGGAGAGACCGGCGCCGCTCGCGTAGAAGTAGGGACAGCGGTGATCCAGGCCGCGCTCCGGGAATCAAGAACATCAAGAAGCAGACCAGCAAGAAGCAAGAACAGAAGACCTCAATCGGGAGCAGACAATGTCGAAATTCAGGGTGGTGACGCCGAAGGGCGCGAGCTTCACGGTCGCCGGCGGCGGCTACGATTATGAGCGGGAGGCGCTCGATCCGATCGGCGCCGAAATCGTCGAGGCACCGGCCAACGAGGCCGAATTCATCGCCGCCGCCCGCACCGCGGACGCGATCTACGCCAAGGGCATGCCGATCACCAAGGCGGTGATCGATGCGCTCGAGAACTGCAAGGTGATCACGCTCGGCAGCGTCGGCGTCGATTCGGTCGACGTCAAGGCCGCGACCGCCCGCGGCATCCCGGTCACCAACATCCCCGACACCTTCATCGAGGAAGTTGCCGACCACGCCATGATGCTGCTGCTCGCAGGCTTCCGCCGCCTGATCGAGCAGGACAAGATGGTGCGCTCAGGCCGCTGGGCCGAGGGCCGCCCGGCGCTCTTGAAGATTCCGCGGCTGATGGGCCAGACGCTCGGCTTCATCTCGTTCGGCCGCGTCGCCCGCGCGGTGGCCAAGCGCGCCGCTCCGTTCGGCCTCAGAATGGTGGCCTACGATCCCTTCATCCAGGAAACGCTGATGTACGACCACGGCGTGATTCCCTCGACGCTGTCGGAGGTGCTGTCGCAATCGGATTTCGTCTCGATGCACGCGCCGGCGCGGCCCGAAGTGCATCACATGCTGACCGAGAAGCATTTTCGTCAGATGAAAAAGTCGGCCATCTTCATCAACACCGGCCGCGGCGCCACCGTCGATGAGGAATCGCTGATCAAGGCATTGCAGGAGGGCTGGATCGCCCACGCCGCGCTCGACGTGCTGGAGAAGGAGCCGCCGTCCCACAACAATCCGATGCTCGGGATGGACAATGTTACCTTGACCGCTCATGTCGCCTCGGCATCGGCACGTTTTGACGAGGCGCGCAAGCGTCGGGTGGGCTACGAATTGTCACTAGTGCTGCAAGGCATGTGGCCGGTAAGCTGCGTCAACCCGTCGGTGCTGCAAGACACCGCGCTGCGCCGCTGGCAACCCGTCAGCATGGATCGCGGTCCGAACAGCTGAGGCGGGCGACGCGCTTCGCGCGAAGGTTCGTTTCACCGACGATACGAGCCCTTCGCACGATGGACGTCGTGACAACCTTCACCGGCGGCCAACGCCGGGAAGGAACAATAGAGGCAGGGAGTGCAAACGACATGAAGTACGAGGTCACGCGTCGCGACGCGCTGGCGCTGGGAGCTTCCGCGGCGGCACTGGCAATCACCGGCGCTTCGGCGCAGGAAGCGTCGAAGGTGAAGGCTGCCGACGTGGCGGCGCCGTCGCTGCCGATCGAAAAGGGCGCGACCTTGCGCATGCTGCGGCCGGTGCGCTTCGTGCAGGCCGACGAAGACGTGTTCCGCGCCAATGCCAAGAAGTTCACCGACAAGACCGGCGTCGAGGTCAAGGTCGACTTCGTCGGCTGGGAAGACATCAATCAGCAGACCGCGGTGACCTCGAACTCCGGGGCCGGCCCCGACATCATCATCGGCTTCGGCGACGCGCCGCACATCTATATCGACAAGCTGATCGAACTGACCGACGTCGCCGATTATCTCGACAAACGCTACGGCGGATGGCTGACGCTGGCGCGCCGCTACGGCATGCGCTCGAAGTCGAAGAGCTGGATCGGCCTGCCGTTCGGCGCCTCGGGCGGCCCGCTGGTCTACCGCAAGTCGCTGGTCAACGCAGCCGGCTTCGACAAGGTGCCGGAAGACCACGCCGGCATTCTCGAACTCTGCAAGAAGCTGAAGGCGGCCGGCAAGCCGGCGGGCTTCGCGCTCGGCAACGCCGTCGGCGACGGCAACGGCTTCGCCAACTGGCTGTTGTGGTCGCACAACGCAGCGCTGCTCGATGAGGAAGGCAATATCATCGTCAACAGCAAGGAGACCATCGCGGCGCTGAAATATTTGAAGGAGCTCTATCCGACCTTCATCGCCGGCACGCCGTCCTGGAACGACGTCTCCAACAACCGCGCCTACTCGTCGCAGGAAATCGGCCTGACCGCCAACGGCGTCTCGCTGTACTTCTCGCTGAAGAACGATCCCGCGACCAAGGCGGTCGCCGACGACACCGAGCATCAGCTCCTGCCCAGGGGATTGGCATCGACTTCGCCGATGTCGGGCCTGACTCTGAATGCGATGGCGTTCAAGCACAGCCCGTATCCCAATGCAGCCAAGGCGTTCCTGCAATTCATGCTGGAGAAGGAGCAGTACGAGCCGTGGCTCAACGCCAACTCCGGCTACTGGTCGCAGCCGCTTGCGGCCTACGCGGACGCTGCGGTGTGGTCGGGCGATCCCAAGGTCGCGATCTTCAAGGACACGATGAAGAGCCCCTATTACAACGGCTACAAGGGGCCGATCTCGACCGCGACCGGCGCCGTCACCGCCGACTATGTGCTGGTGCAGATGTGCGCCTCGGTGGCGACCGACGCGGCAACGCCGGAAGCCGCGGCCGCGGAAGCCGAGCAGCGCGCCAAGCGGTACTTCCGGCGGCAGGGCCGGTAACGGCGGTCATTGAACCGTGGATCTGGACCAACCGTCATTGCGAGCGAAGCGAAGCAATCCATGGTAACACGAGGGAACGGATTGCTTCGTCGCTTCGCTCCTCGCAATGACGGCAGCTGACGAGCATTCAATGTCTGTAACAACACTCCCTTCACGGGCACGAGTGCTGCGCCAGCCGGGCCGGCTCGTGCGGCTGTTCGACTACAAGCCGTTCCTGATCGTGATGTGCCTGGCGCCCGCGATCGGCCTGCTGCTGGTGTTCCTCACCTATCCGCTCGGCCTCGGCATCTGGCTCGCCTTCACCGACACCACGATCGGCCAGCGCGGCATCTATATCGGGCTCGAGAATTTCCAGTATCTGCTCAAGGATCCCTTGTGGTGGAACGCGGTGTTCTACTCGATCTTCTATACCGCGGTCGCAACCTTCGGAAAGTTCGCGCTCGGCTTCTGGCTGGCGCTACTGCTCAACAACCATTTCCCGTTCAAGAGCCTGATCCGCGCCATCGTGCTGCTGCCGTGGATCGTGCCGACGGTGCTCTCCGCACTGGCGTTCTGGTGGATCTACGATCCGCAGTTCTCGATCATCTCCTATCTGCTGGTCGACGTGCTGCACCTGCGCGACAGCAATGTCGACTTCCTCGGCTCGCCCTGGCCGGCGCGGTTCTCGCTGATCGCGGCCAACATCTGGCGCGGCATCCCGTTCGTCGCGATCTCGCTACTGGCCGGGCTGCAGACCATCTCGCCCTCGCTCTATGAGGCGGCGATGCTCGATGGCGCCACCTCCTGGCAGCGCTTCCGCTACATCACCTTCCCGATGATGATGCCGATCCTGGCTATCGTGATGACGTTCTCGATCATCTTCACCTTCACCGATTTCCAGCTGGTCTACGCCATCACCCGCGGCGGCCCGGTCAACTCGACCCATCTGCTCGCGACGCTGGCGTTCCAGCGCGGCATCGCCGGCGGCGAGCTCGGCGAAGGTGCTGCGATTGCGGTCTCGATGATCCCGTTCCTGGTGTTCGCGACGTTGTTCAGCTACTTCGGCCTCGCGCGGCGCAAATGGCAGCAGGGAGAAGCCAATGACTGACGTCGCAGCCTCCAACGTCGCGCGCGCCGCACCGGACACGATGTCGTGGGACTCCGGCGCCCGGCGCGTGGTGATGATCTATCTGCCGCTCGCCTGCTTCATCCTGATCCTGCTGTTCCCGTTCTACTGGATGGCGATCACCTCGTTCAAACCGAACGCGGAGCTCCTGAACTACAAGCAGCACAATCCGTTCTGGATCACCTCGCCGACGCTGGCGCATGTCAAGCACCTGTTGTTTGACACCTCGTATCCGCGCTGGCTGAAGACCACCATGCTGGTCGCGATCGGCTCGACCTTCCTGTCGCTGTTTGCCTCGACGCTTGCCGCCTACGCGATCGAGCGGCTGCGCTTCCGCGGCAGCCCCTATGTCGGGCTCGGCATCTACCTCGCCTATCTGGTGCCGCCGTCGATCCTGTTCATTCCGCTCGCCACGGTGATCGTGCAGTTCGGCCTGTTCGATTCACCGCTGGCGCTGATCCTGGTCTATCCGACCTTCCTGGTTCCGTTCTGCACCTGGCTCCTGATCGGCTATTTCAAGTCGATCCCCTACGAGCTCGAGGAATGCGCGCTGGTCGACGGCGCGACGCGGTTGCAGATCCTGTGGCGGATCACGTTGCCGCTTGCGGTGCCGGGCCTGATCTCGGCCGGCATCTTCTCCTTCACGCTGTCGTGGAACGAGTTCATCTACGCGCTCGCCTTCATCCAGAGCGGCGCCAACAAGACCGTGCCGGTCGCGATCCTGACCGAGCTCATCACCGGCGACGTCTACCAGTGGGGCGCGCTGATGGCCGGCTCCCTGCTCGGCTCGCTACCGGTCGCGCTGTTCTACTCACTGTTCGTCGACTACTACGTGTCGTCGCTGACGGGCGCGGTGAAGGAGTAGCGGGGGCATCGGTCGAAGCGAACTCAGTCTGTCACCGTCATCCTGAGGTGCGAGCGGAGCAAGCCTCGAAGGATGAACGGCCACCAGCCGGGCCGTGCATCCTTCGAGACGCGCTGCGCGCTCCTCAGCATGACGGGATAGCGAGATCGCCCGTCAAGAGTATCGGACGCTACCTTGGCACGAACGCAACCGGCACACTGAAGCCCATCGAGCCCTGCGTGACCTCGGATGGAAACGCCGGAAACGGCTGGGCCTGGCGCACCATCGCCAGCGCCCGCGCGTCGAAGGTCGGATTGCCGGAGGAGCCGCCGAGATGGCTCGACAGCACCTGCCCGCCGCGGCCGAGCGTGAACACCAGGCGGACCACGCCGCGCTGGCCGTTGCCCCCGGCCGGATAGGAGTGGAAGCGCAGCAAATGCGCGCGAACGCGTGCGTTGTAGGCCGCGATCGCCGACGCGGCTGCGCCGGCGCTGATCGCGGATGCCGCGGGCGCCTGACGCTCGGCGCGGCTCGGCGCGCTGGTGCGCGGTGCCGGCGTCGCCTCGGACGGCTTCTTTGCCTCCCGGCGGACCACCTTGGGCTTGATGGGTTCGGGCTTCCGCTCCGGAACGACCTCCGTGGGTTCGGGCTTCGGCGGCGTAACCTGCTGCTTCTGCTCCGGCGGCGCTGCCACATCGGGCTTCTCCTGCAGCGGCGTCGGGGCGATCTCCTCCTTCACCGCCTGCGCGGCGGCAGGCACCGGCGGCGAGGCGTCAGCCTCCTGCATCGCCGGGCCCGGCGGCAGCTCGGTCTCCGAGATCGCCGGCGAGGACGTGATCGGCGTCAGGTCGACCAGCACCGCAGGCACGGCAACGCCCGGCGGTGGCGCCGAGACCCAGGTGATGCCGAGCGCAATCAGCGCCGCATGCGCGGCAAGGATCGCGGCCGCCGACAGGCCCCACCTCAGCCTGAGATCGTCGCCCGTACTATGGAGCACGTACGCATTCATGAAATCAGCTGCGCCCGTCGAGGCCGACCAGCGCGATCTTGAGATAGCCCGCGTTGCGCAACAGGTTCATCACCTCCATCAGGTCGCCATAGCTGACCGCCTTGTCGGCACGCAGGAAGATGCGCTCGTCCTTCTTGCCCTGCGTGGCGCCATCGAGTGTCGCGGTCAGCGCGTCGCGCGCGATCACGTCCTCGCCGACCGCGACCGAAAGGTCGGGCTTCACCGTGACGAATACCGGCTTGTCCGGCCGCGGCTGCGGCTCGGCGGTCGAGGCCGGCAGATCGACGCCGAGGTCGACGGTCGCAAGCGGCGCCGCCACCATGAAGATGATCAGCAGCACCAGCATCACGTCGATGAACGGCGTGACGTTGATTTCATGCGCCTCGACCAGGTCGTCGTCGCCGCGACGTCGGCCGCCGAATGCACCGCCCGAGCCGAGCTTCGCACCCATCGCCTACTCCGCAGCGCGCGCCAGCCGGAACAGGCTGCGATCGCCCTCGCGGCTGACGACCAGCATCACCATGACGGAGGCGTCGCCGAGCAGCGCGCGGTAGGCTGCGATCGAACGCGTCAGGTGATTGTAGATCACGACCGCCGGGATCGCCGCGACGAGGCCCAGCGCGGTCGCCAGCAGCGCCTCGGCAATGCCGGGCGCGACCACGGCGAGATTGGTGGTGTGGGCCTCGGAGATGCCGATGAAGGCATTCATGATACCCCACACCGTGCCGAACAGGCCGACGAAGGGCGCGGTGGCGCCGATGGTGGCGAGCACGCCGGTGCCGCGCGCGATCTGCCGCGACATCGCCGCCTCCACCCGCTCCAGCCGCAGCGCGATGCGCTCCTTGAAGCCGTCGTCGAACATGCCGCCGGAAAGCGCCGCCTCGCGCGAGGCCGACTGCACGATCTGCGCCACGGCATCGCTGCCGTCGCGGCTGGCCTGCTCGACCTCGGCGAGCTGCGTGTCGCGCTCCAGCAGCCCGATCCGCTGCCGCGCAAGCGTCGTCTTGCGGCGGATCTCGACGGTCTTGGCGAGCCAGACCGTCCAGGTGACGAGCGAGGCGAAGGCGAGCCCAATCATCACCGCCTTCACGACGATGTCGGCGCTCTCGAACATGCCCCAGGGCGAGAGATTGTGCGGCAGCAGCGCAGCGTCGGCTGCCGCAAGGCCCGCGCCCGGCAGCATGCCGAACATGGCGCCCGCCAACATCCCGATGCGTCGCCCAAGCCTGCGATGCGACATGGTCGCCTCCCGTCCTTCGTCGGTCTCAGCCTGCTTTCGGTGCGATGCGGTCCGCCAGCGCGTGGAAGCGCGCCAACTGATCGCCGCGCAGCGCGCGCGTCTCGTCGCGGCCGACGAACACCTTGAACATGATGCCGCCGTCGAGATTGATGAAGGCGATGAAGGCCGACACCTTGCCCATGAATGGTCGCTCAACGAACGCGATCGCCGCACAACGCTCGTGCCTGAGGTGGCCGTGCAAGCCCTTCGGCTGCATCAGGTTGAAATAGCCGCGGCCCACCTCGCCTTTCGGAATGGCGCCGGTGAACTCGAAAATCGCGTCATCGGTGTGCACGATCAGCGTCACCTCGCCCCATTCCGCGATGTCCTGCATCGCGGCGGCGAACTCGCCCGCCCCGATCCGCACCATGCCGTCGGGCAACGCCTCGAGCACCGCACGCGGCGTCATCTTGCGTTCGCGCGCGACGTCCTCGATCACAGCGCCGGGATTGTCGGCCATGTAGGCCTTCAACCCGGCAAGCTCCGCGTTCTGCACGGCCGCCTCCGTCACGCCGGGCTCTTGGCGCGCTCGGTGATCAGCACCTCAAAACCTTCGAACCTGGGATGGCCGAGATAGAGGCTGCCGCCGGTCTCGTTGCCGGCGCGGGAATGGGCGCGGCGGAACGCATCGGACTTGGTCCAGTCCTCGAACGCCGCCTTGCTGGCCCACACGGTGTGGGTCGCATAGAGCGTGTGGTCCTCGGCCTCGGGACCCTTCACGAGGTGAAACTCGATGAATCCCGGCAGATCGCCGAGATAGGATTCGCGGGTCTTCCAGACGGTCTCGAACGCCTGTTCCTTGCCCTTGATCACCTGAAACCGGTTCATTGCGATGAACATGAAAGCCTTCTCCTGTTTGACGGCGGATGCCCGCGGGCGATCCTGCCGGTTGATCTCGTTGATATCATGAACGCGCCAAAGCCGCGCTGGGGGCACCAGCGCGGCCGGAGCAACCTGGATGGAATGATCGGCTCGTCGCGTTACGCTCCACCTAGGTGAATCTTCAGCCCGGCCTTGTACACGGTGCCTGGACCGGGGCTCGAGAACAGCACGTCGTTCTGCGTCGTGCCGTCGCTCGAGGAGCCCGGGATCGCATAGGGCCGGTAGTACTGGTTCAAGAGATTGTCGACCGACGCCGTGAAGGTGATGTCCTTGGTGGCGTTCCAGGTCAGATAGAGGTTGACCAGCTCGTAGCCGGTCGAGGGCAGATAGCCCGCCGGCAAATCGTTGTTGGCGCCGAACGAGGACCATTGCGCGGCAATGATCAGCGTGCGATCGAGCAGGCGGACGCCGCCCGTCGTCGTCACCTTGCGCGGCGTGATGGTGGCGAGCCCGACATTGGTCGCGGTGTTCCGGCCGCGCATCAGATGGCCGGCGACGCCGACGAACCAGTCGCCCGCGTCATACATCGTCTCGAGCTCAAAGCCCTCGATACGGGCATGGGCTATGTTCTGGTACTGGTAGAACTGGCTGAAGCGTCCGAACGGCGTCGTGGTCGGCGTCGACGCGACGAGGTCGATATAGCCGTCGACGTCGTTGTGGAACACGTTGATCTTGCCGCGGAATGAATCATTCGCGGTGAAGATGCCGTCATACTTCAGATTGATGCCGGCTTCCTTGTTCTTACCGACCTCGGGCCGCAGCGCCGCATTCGGCAGAAAGCAGAACAGGCCGCTGGTGCCGTCGGGGCAGTTGAACAGGGCCGGCCCGCCGCCGGTGGCATGGCCGCCCGAGATCAGGGTCTCGGTGATCGACGGTGCGCGATAGCCTTCGGCATAGCTCACATAGGGCGTGAAGCCGGCCACCGGCGTGACGCCGACCGTGATTTTCGGCGAGAGCCGGTCGCCGCTGGTCCTGGTGCTGAGCGAGGTGAGCTCGTAGTGATCGTAGCGAACGGCGCTGACGAGCTCGAGCCAGGTCGAATAGTTCTGCTTCAGCTGCACGAAGCCGCCGGACACCGTGCGCTGGCCGCCGGGTGTCGTGATGTTGGAATTGCCGCGCGAGTCGAAGGTCTCGACATCATCGCGGAACGCGTCGAAGCCGTAGGTCACGGCGTTGCGCCAGTCGCCGAAATTGAAGCGCGAGGTGTTGTTGACGTCGAGGCCGACGGTGTCGAGCGAATAGCCGCGCTTGTCGCCGACGCAGCCGGAGATGTTGTTGCCGGGATTGGCGAGCGTACAGACGCCGCCGCCTGACGTGATGCGGTTGTTGTAGGTCTTGACCTGGTCGTTGTCGGTGCGGTTGCCATAGACCGAGATGTTCCAGTCGAACAGCTTGTCGTCGGGCTTGGAATATCGCCAGCTCAGCGTACCCGTGTAGTTCCTCGCATCGGAGGCATAGACCGAGGAACCCGCGATCGCGGCCAGCGGCGCCGCAGTCGTGGTCGGGCCGCGGTTCGGCTGACCGATATTATACTGGTAGTCCTGGAAGACGCCGCCGATCTTGAACTCGTGGCCTTCGGCCGGGCGGATTGTCACCTTCATCAGGCCGGCCGCGATATCGTTGCCGGTGTTGCCGATCTCGGTGCCCGCGCCGTCCTTGTAGTTGCTCTGGGTGCGGTAGACCGCGCCGCCGAACACATCGACGTTCGGATCGGCACGCACGCCGCCGAACACAGAGCCCATGCCGCGGTCCTTGTTGCTGCCGTAGGACCCCGACATGTCGACGCCCCAGCGTTCGCCGGGACGCACCACGTCGTCGATATCCTTGGTGCGGAACGAGACCACGCCGCCGATCGCGCCGGAGCCGTAGATATTCGCGGTCGGGCCGCGCACCACGTCGACGCCGCCGATCAATTCGGGATCGAGGAAGAAGGAGCCGTTGGCGTTGTGGCCGGTACGCTGATAGTTCTGCCGCGCGCCGTCGACCACGACCGCGACGCGGCCGAAGTCCTGCAGGCCGCGGATGTTGACGACGGTCGCCGGATCGTCGCCACGTTCCTGAAACGAGACACCGGGCACGTTATAGAAGATGTCGGACACCCGGTTCGGCTGCAGGCCCTGAATCTTCTCCAGCGTGACGGAACTGACCGGCGCCAGCGCGTCGATCGCGCGCTCTTCGGTCTTGGATGCGACGGCCGTGATGGTGTCGAGCGATTGCACCGGCACCGCGCCGATCTGCGCGCGCGCATTCATCGCAGATGACGCCGCCGCCTGCGGGTTGGCCGCAGGCTTCGGCTTGCGCTGGGCCTGCTTCGGCCGCTCGGTCGCGGGACGCGCAGCCGACGCATCGGCGGTTTGCGCCAAACCGCTTGCCGGCAGCGCTGCCGAAAATGAAAACACCGACGCACCCAACATCAAGGCGCGCGAAATCCTAGCCCCGTCAGCCATTCTAGCCCCAGCCCGATCATCGCTTTTCTGGTTTGGCTGGCGTGCGCTCCACCGAGAGGCTTGCTGGCTACGTTGCGATGCAAGCCACAGGCTCGCATCGTGTGATGATTGGTTACGAGCCGGCAACAAAACGGTCAAGAATGCGGCGGCGCTGTTTACATCGATTGTAAAGTGCGGCCGTTGGAATGCGCCTTCGCCCGCTTATACAAGCAAGCATCATTTGAAGATTTCGAAGGCGCAGCACCACGAGCATGTCGGCAACTTCCGGAGACAAGATCGGCGCGGCGGGAAAGCAGGCCGTATCAGCGCCTGACGCGGCCAAAACGCTCGTCATGCACGGGAATCGCCTCGACAGCCGCGACCTGTTCTCGGCCGAGCGCGAGATCATCATCGTGCATGGCGAAGAGCATTACCGCTTGCGGCTGACCTCGCAGAACAAGCTGATCCTGACCAAATGACCGCCCCGATGACAATTTGTCGCACGCTCGCTTTGCTCGCGCTCTCCTGTCTGCTGCCGATCGGCGCAGCCTCGGCCGAGGGCATCAGCGTGCACGACGCGCGCGACCGCGACGTCGTGATCGACGATCCCACGCGGATCGTCTCGATCGGCGGTGCGATCACCGAGATCCTCTATGCGCTCGGCTTCGAGGACCGCATCGCCGGCGTCGATGCGACCAGTCTCTACCCGCCGTCTGCGCTGCGCGAGAAGCCCGACGTCGGCTACATGCGCCAGCTGTCGCCGGAGGGCGTGCTCGGCCTGCATCCGTCGCTGGTGCTCGCGGTGCAGGGCTCCGGGCCGAAGGAGACCATGGACGTGCTGGAGGCGGCGAAGGTGCCGCTGGTGCTGGTGCCCGAGGCGTTCTCGGAAGCCGGGCTGGTCGAGAAGATCAAACTTGTGGGCCATGCCATGGGCGCCGATCCGCGCGCCGCTTGCCTCGCCAGCGCGGTGGAGAGCGATCTCGCACAACTGCGCACGCTGCGCGCCAAAGTGACGAAACCGGTGCGCGTGATGTTCGTAATGTCGCTCCTGAACGGCCGGGCGTTGGCCGCGGGCCACAAGACCGCCGCGGACGAGATCATCCAGCTCGCCGGCGGCGTCAACGCGATCGACGGTTACGACGGCTACAAGCCGGTCAACGACGAGGCCATCGTGGCCGCCAAACCCGATGTCGTGCTGTCGATCGATCGCGGCAAGGACTCGCTGACGTCGGAGGCCGTGTTCACCCATCCGGCTTTCGCACTGACTCCGGTTGCGGCCAACAAGGCCTTCATCGCGATGGAGGGGCTTTATCTGCTCGGCTTCGGACCCCGCACCGCGGCCGCGGCACGCGACCTCTCGGTCAGGCTCTATCCGGCGCTGGCGCCGGAGGCCGCAACCTTCAAGCCGGCGGCGCTGACCGCGAACTGCCGACAATGAGCGTGCTGGCCGAACGCTCCGCGCGTGCGAAACAACGGCGCGCCGGCATGTCGCTACGGCCGGCGGCGACACTCACCCTGCTCTGCCTGCTTGCGGCGCTCGCGGGGGCCGCCCTGGTCGCCCTGACGGTCGGGGCCGCGGGTATCCCAGTGGCACGGCTTCCCGCCGCGCTCGGGCTATGGGCCGACGGCGCGGCCAACCCGCTGCTCGCGCGCGACCAGCTCGTGGTGTGGTCGATCCGGATCCCGCGGATCGCAGCGGCTGCGATGGTGGGCGCTCTGCTCGCCGTCTCCGGTGCCATCATGCAGGGCCTGTTCCGCAACCCCCTCGCCGATCCCGCGCTGGTCGGCGTCTCCTCCGGCGGCGCGTTTGCCGCCACAGTGGCGATCGTGTTCACCGACGGCCATCTCGGCGAGAGCCTGCGCTTCCTGCAGCATCAGCTGCTGCCCATCGCGGCCTTCGCCGGGTCGCTGATCACGACCATCGTGCTCTATGGCATTGCGAGCCGTGGCGGCCGGACCTCGATCGCGATCTTCCTGCTCGCCGGGCTTGCGATTGCCGCGATCGCCAATGCCGGCATCGGGCTCCTGGTCTTCGTCGCCGACGACCGCCAGCTGCGCGACATCACCTTCTGGATGCTGGGTTCGCTGAGCGGCGCGACCTGGACCAAGCTCACGGCGCTTGCCCCCGTGCTGGCCGCGGCTCTGATCGCCTGCCTCTCGATCGCGCGCGGGCTCGACGTGCTGGTGCTTGGCGAAGCCGAGGCGTTCCACAGCGGCGTCGACGTCGAACGGCTGAAGCGCATTTCGATCGTCCTAGTGTCAGCGATGACCGGGGTCGCGGTTTCGGTCTGCGGTGTGGTCGGCTTCGTCGGCATCGTGGTGCCGCATCTGCTGCGGCTTGTGATCGGACCCGGGCATCGCCGGCTGCTGCCGGCTTCCGCATTGCTCGGCGCCATCCTGCTGGTCGGCGCCGACACCGTGGCACGCACCATCGTGGCTCCCGCCGAGATGCCGATCGGCATCCTGACCGCGGCGATCGGGGCGCCGTTCTTCCTCGCCATGCTGCTGCGCCAGCGTTCCCTGGTGTCACTGTGAGTGTGCTACTGGAGGCGCAGTCGGTATCGATGACGGTCGGCTGTGCCACGCTGGTCGATGCGGTCTCGCTGCAGATCGGCGCCGGCGAGATAATCGCGATCGTCGGTCCCAACGGCGCCGGCAAATCTACGTTGCTCCGGATGCTGTCGGGCGATCTCCGTCCGTCGCGCGGAACGATCCGGCTCCGCCAGCGCGATCTCAACGCCTACGGTCCGCGCGCGCTGGCGCAGCACCGCGCGATGCTGTCGCAACACGTCAACGTCAGCTTCCCGTTCACGGTCGAGGAAATCGTCAGCATGGGCGCCGGCGAAAGCCCGCGCGCGGTGACGCGTGCACTGGTGACTGCCGCGCTGGACGAGGTTGGGCTCGCGCATTTCCGTTTCAGGCAATTGCCGACACTATCTGGCGGCGAGCAGCAACGCGCGCATTTCGCCCGCGTGCTGGTACAGCTCGCCTGCGGCGAGGCGCTGCACGGGCCGGGGCTGTTGCTGCTCGACGAGCCGACCTCGAGCCTCGATCTGCGGCATCAGATCGACCTGGTCGAGACCGCCCGGCGGCGCGCCGCGCGCGGCACCGCCGTGATCGCGATCCTGCATGATCTCAACCTCGCGATGCGGTTCGCCGACCGCATCCTGCTGCTGCATCGCGGCCGGCTTGCCGTCGACGGCGACCGCGCCGCGGCGATGCAGGTCGACACGCTGAGGCAGATCTTCGAGATCGACGCCACGATCGACTACACCGGAGGTGGCGTGCCGTTCCTGCTACCGCAGACGATGCGGCCGGCGGCCAAGGCGACGTAACGCCGCAAGGCTTATCCCGTCGCAACACCGCGGATTCACAAAACTGTCAGCCGGCTGTAACAGGCGGCTCGGAGAACACCGCATCGTTTGTCCTTTGGGAGATCAACCATGCGCCTGTCACTGCTCTGTTCCGTCGCCTCGATCCTGCTCGCCACATCGGCGTTCGCGCAGAGCGAGGGCGAATTCCCGGCGACGCTGGCAGGGCACGCCGTGATGCCGGCGGAGAGCTTCATCGACGCCCCCACTGACGCACCGGCCGATCTGAAGACATCGGGCAAATACACCACCGGCAAGCGCGTCGACGCCATCGGCACCGTGATGGGCAAATCCTACGAGCGGCCGACCGGCGTGTCGCTGCCGTTCAAGGGCCAGCCGCTGCAGGGCCATTCCGGCATCAAGGCGATGCCCGACGGCTCGTTCTGGGTGATCACCGACAACGGCATGGGTGCCCGCTACAACTCGGCGGACTCGATGCTGTACCTGAACCGCCACAAGATGGATTGGGCCGGCGGCAAGATCGAACGCCAGGAGACCGTGTTCCTGCACGACCCCGACAAGAAGGTGCCGTTCCGCATCGTGCATGAGGACACCGCCAAGCGCTACCTCACCGGCGCCGACTTCGACACCGAAGGCTTCCAGATCATCAACGACATTTTCTGGATCGGCGACGAGTTCGGGCCGTATATCCTCAAGGCCGACAAGACCGGCAAGATCCTCGCGGTGTTCGAGACGGTCGCCGACGGCAAGCCGGTGCGCTCGCCGGATCACTGGGCCGTGCAGTCGCCTGGCGCGCCCGGCGCCACCTACACCAACGTCAATCTGCGCCGCTCCAAGGGCTATGAGGGCTTTGCGTCCTCCAAGGACGACAAGTTCCTCTACGGCCTGCTCGAAGGGCCGCTGTGGGATGCCGACAAGAAGGACTGGGAGAAGGTCGACGGCAAGGAAGCCTCGCGCATCCTCGAATTCGACGTCGCGGCGGAGAAGTTCACCGGGCGCTACTGGCAATATGTGTTCGAGCAGAACGGCAACGCGATCGGCGACTTCAACATGATCGATCCGACCCAGGGCCTCGTGATCGAGCGCGACAATGGCGAAGGCACCGCCGACAAGGCCTGCCCGCAAGGCACCCGCGGCGAGAACTGCTTCCCTGACCTCGCCAAGTTCAAGCGCGTCTACAAGATCGAGCTGTCGGACGCCAATGTCGGCAATCGCCTATATCGACCTGATGAAGATCCGCGATCCGAACAAGAAGGCCCGCAAGCCGCTCAACGACGGCGTCTACACCTTCCCGTTCTTCACCATCGAGAACGTCGATCGGGTCGACGAGACCCACATCATCGTCGGCAACGACAACAACCTGCCGTTCTCCTCGAGCCGCGATCCGAACAAGGCCGATGACGACGAGTTCGTGCTGCTCGAAGTCGGTGACTTCCTGAAAGCGAAGTGAGCGGTTGCGCTTGCTGTCAACAACAGCGTCGTCGCCCGGCTTGACCGGGCGACGCAGTATTCCAGAGGCGTTCGAGTTCAACGGACAAGCCGCGGCGTACTGGATGCCCCGCTCAAGGCGGGGCATGACAGCGAATTTGCGGAGGCCAGCCCATTCCAAAGGTTGTTCTGCAATTGCCCTTCTACCGAAGCGGTCAATGATGATAGCCTCGGCGGATACGTGAATCGCCTGGGGCAAATCATGCGAGAAAAATCCAGCCTGACCTACATCGAGGCGTTGATCGCCGCGGGCTTCGTTGCGTATTTGAGCTGGGACCAGAGCTGGGGCCTTCCGCCTGGACTGGCCGCATTGCTTCTCGGCGCGATCGTCTACTTTGCCTACCTGTGCTTGATGCGACGCTTGGTGAGGTTCCATCAAAACAGCTATGAGGTCGTGGCGACGATCCTGGCCGCTGTGTGGGGCGTCCTGGCTTACCTGGTCATGGGCGCGCTGCAGGCGGGGTTCGCCAACCAAATACCCGCCATGTTGCTGATGCATCTGTGGCCCTGGATCGCGGCGCTGGCCGCTTTCATCGGAGCACTCACCAGCAAAGTGCGCTTCATGGACGATGTTCGCGAATATGTCGTCGGCCGCCGCGCGCGCTGGGACAATCAGCAATGGCTGGAGGAGGACGCGCGCTTCTAGCCCGCATTCGCAAAAGCCATCATTCCTTCCTGGTCCGGTAATCCCCGAACGTGGTGTCGCGCTGGTCGAGCTGGGCTTTGACGCTGGCGCCGTCGCGGCGGAAGCCGGCCATGTAGGCCTTGCTCGCCTCGGTGGTGAAGGCCAGCGCCTGGATCTCGGTGCCGGCGCGCATCGCGGCGCGGGCGCCCATGATCTCCATCGCGCGATGCACTGAGCGCTTGTTGAGCTGCTGCAGCTCGACCGGCACCTTTGCCGCGCGCTCGGCGAAATCCAGCGTCTTCGCCTCCAGCTCGGCGAGCGGGAACGAGCGGGTCGCATAGCCCCACTCGGCGGCCTCGCGGCCGGACATCGCGTCGCCCGTCAGCATCAATTCCATGGCGCGGCGCATGCCGACCAGCCAGGGGTGATACTGCATATCGGGCGGGCTCATCAGCCGCACCGGCGGATAGCCGATCTGGGCATCGTCGGCGACATAGACCACGTCGCAGGCGGTCGCGAGCTCGGTGCCGCCGGCGAGGCAATAACCGTGCACCTGCGCGATCACGGGCTTGGCGAGATCCCAGATCGAGAACCAGCCTTCGACGACATGGCGCGACCACTGGCCGGGGCCGGATGCCGAATGATAGGGCTGGTCGACGCGGTTGTCGGCGGAGAGATCATAGCCTGCCGAGAAGCACGGACCCGCGCCGCGCAGGATCGAGATCGAAATGTCGGGATCGCGATCGGCCTGCTCCAGCACCTCGAAGATCTCGCCGCGCAGCCGGTTGTTCAGCGCGTTGCGCTTCTCGGGCCGATTCAGTGTGATGCGACGGACGCGCGGTCGCGGATCATCGACGATGATGTGCTGGTAGCTCATGGATCCTCCCGATCTCAGGCTTTTTTGCCGTTGGCAAAATGTTGCCCGAGATCGGGAGGGATGTCATCGGCTACCGGTGCAGATCAGCCCGCCGGCACCATCACGATGCCCTTGTCCTTCGGCCAGCGCATCCGCCATGCGAAATTGATGTCACGGACTTCGCCGGCCTTGGCCTCGAACGCCCACTCCAGCACCCCGCGCTTGTCGCGCAGATTGGTTGTGGTTGCCGGCGTCGACGACGGCAGCATCTCGACCACGATATCGTCGTTCTCGCTGACCGGAAGCTGATCCTGGATCGCGACCTTGATCGGGAAGTCGTGGCCGTTGCGCACCGTGGTCTTGAAGGCGCGCTCGTCGGTCTTCGACGTGGTCACGATCAGGCCGGCGGAGCCTTCGTTGCGCTTCACCACCGCGCGCTCGATCTTGACCTTGTCGTCGGCGCCAAAGCCGAGCCGCACGGTCTCGTCCTTGGCGGCGGTGGCCATCCGGCTGCGGCCGACAAAGATGCCGTCGCGGTAGATTGCGACCAGCCCCGGCAGCAGCGGCGCGTCGTCGGCCTGCACGAAGCTCGCCTCCAGGAACGCGGTCGGATCGATCACCGGGACGGCGCGGATGGCGAGATCGGGAGTGATCATGGCCGTCGAGATGCGCAGGCTCTTGGCACCCTCATTGGCGGTGACGCTGACGCGGCCGGGAATCTTGAAGGTGGCCTGGAAGGCGCCGACGTCGGCGATGGCCTCTTGTTCCGCAATGACCGCCCCTGCACCAAAGTGGAATTCCCTGACTGCGTCGGCCGCTGGTGCGGGCGCCGAAGCCGCGCGCTGTTGCACGCTGTCAAGCACTTTGCCGGCGGCCAGCGGTCGCGGCGGTAACGGATATCGCACGAGCAATGAATTGAGATCGGGCGCGTTGCCGCCGCGCGCGACGCGGACGGTGGAGACGACGAGCGCGACGTTCGACCAGTCCTCGCCGGTGCTCTGGGTGATCTCGGCGCGGCGCACCAGCTCGATCGCCGGCTTGCGGTCCTTGGTCCCGGTATCGAGACGGGCGTCGTAGAGCGGCGTCCAGCGCGCGTTGCGCACCGCATAGGTCACCCGCAGCGTCGCGCGGGTGGCAGCGGCGGAGGCCAGCTCGATCCGCACCTCGAGCTTGCTCGGCGGCTTGGCGGCGCGCTCCGCTTCAAGCCGCACGATCTCGCGATCGATGTCGCGCTGCTTGCGCGCGGCGTCGCGGATCGCATTGTCGGCGGTCGCGACCTCGTCGCCGACCGCCGAGAACGCGGCGCGCCACTCGCTGACCGGACGCGCCTCGCCCTTCTCGCCGATCCCGACCGGCGCGGCCTCGGCGAAATGTTCGGCGAATTTGCGCCGCGCCTCGGCCGAGGTGATCATGCCTTGCAGATCCTCGCGCTGGTCTCGCAGCGCCTCGATCCGCTTGTCGATCTCGGGCAGGTTGGCCGGCGACACCGGGCGCGGATGCCACGCGTCGATGGCCCCGATCGTGAGCTTGGCGCCAGCCTCGCCTTCCACCCGCAGCGAGCCCGTGTCGAGCGCCATCGGGAAATCCTTGGCGATGAGGGTGTTGTCGCCGGCGGGCAGATCCAGCGTGATGACGCGGGTGACGCTCGCGCCGTCGGGATAGACGGTCACGGCATCGACCTGCGACGCCGCATCGAGATTGGCCGCCTGCACCGGCCCGGCAACCAGCGCACCCGCCAGCACCAGGCTGGTGGTCACAAGACAATTCGCAATCCTTCGCATGACATCCCTCCGGAAAAAACGCCGCATGGCGCGCGAGACGAACGGCGCGCCGGGCTCGAAGGCGCGCCGTTTCTCGTGGTGAGACGCAGCGAGGAAGGGACTGGTTCGATTGAGGTTTCCCTGCGGCACGACAATGGCAGCGGCACGGCCGCTGGATGGCGCGGCGATGACTTTCAGGCGTCAGCGATCCGCCCGGCGCCGGATGAACAGAACATTCGGCACGAAGCCGGCAACGGTGATGGCGATCATGATCCACCAACCGTGCTGAAACGCCGCGATCCGCTCAGTCATCGTGGTCGGCGTTGCCAGGATCGCGACAAAGATCGCGACACCGATCGCCAGCGCCGCCTGCCGAACCATGTTGATGACGCCGGAGCCGGTGGCAAACGACGAAGGCGGCAGCGAACCGGCGCCGACGCCCATCAGGGTCGGAAAGGTCAGCCCGACGCCGATACCGGTGAACATCATGCCGACCACAAAGGCGGGCATGTTGGGGTCGGCCCCAAGCAGCGTTGCCCAGATCGTGAGTCCGCCCGCAAACGATGCGATCCCGGCGGACACAACGGCCGCGGCGCCAAATCGCGCAATCAGGCGTCGGGCAAACAACAGCGAGGTGAACGGGACAAGCAGCGGACCCGGCGCGATCGCAAGGCCGGTCTTCAGCGCCGACCAGCCCCACACGGTTTGCTCCCACAACGCCACCGACAGCAGCATGGCGCCGAAGGCCGCCGAGTATGGCGCCATGACGAACGTCGCCCCGGTGAACGGGCGCACCTTGAACAACGCAGGATCGACGAAGGGGTTCTTCGAGTTGAGGCAGTGCCACGCAAAGGCAGCGAGCGACACTGCCGCGATGGCGAAGCCAAGTACGGTGCCGCGCGAGTTCCAGCCCCAGTCATTTGCCTTCACGATCGCAAGGGTCAGCGCACCGATACCGCAGGTGACCAGCAGCGCCGCCCATGAACTCGGACGCGGCACGTCATGGCCGGGCACTTCCGGCAGTTTCAGCCAGCCGACGATGAGCGCGACCACACCGATCGGGACATTGACGATGAAGATCCAACGCCAGTCGAAGGTGACGAGCACGCCGCCGGCAAGCGGCCCGAGCGCGGCCGCAAGGCCGCCGATCGCCGTCCAGGTCCGCACCGCCCCGGCGCGCTGGTCGGGTGGAAACGACGCCAGCAGCAGGCCGATCGAGGTCGGCGTCATCAACGCCGCACCGGCGGCCTGCGCGATGCGGGCGGCGACCAGCAATTCGACGTCAGGCGCAAGCGCGCAAGCCGCCGACGCGGCCGTGAACAGCGCAACGCCGAGCAGGAAGCTCAGATTGCGGCTGTGGCGTTCGGCGAGCCGACCGAAAAACACCAGCAGCGCCGCATAGACGATCGCGTAGGCGTTGAGGATCCAGGACAGATCCTCGAGCGGAGCACCGCGAAACTCCTGCGCGATGTTCGGCAGCCCGACATTGACGATGAAGAGGTCGAGATTGGCAAGGCAGATGCCCACCGAGACGATCGCAAGCACCTGGCGCGGTGTTGCGACGCGGGATCGTCGCCGCGCGTCAGTTCCGATCGCCAGCCCGATCGTCTCCGCCTCGACCTCAGACATCACATCCTCCAGGTACGTGCATATGCATCTATTGCAGATAGGTGCATATGCATGTATATGTCAAGCCCAGTTTGGAGGCAGCGATGGCGAAGATGGAACCCAGCCGGTGCAATCTCACGGCGTTGCGCAAGGCGACGCGGCGCGTGTCGCAGCTCTACGATCAGGTCCTGGCGACATCCGGCCTGCGCGGCACGCAACGCGCCATTCTGGTCCACATCAGACGTTCGGGCGCGCCGACGATGGGCGAACTGGCCGCCGCGCTGGTGCTCGACCGCACCGCGCTCAACCACAACCTCAAGCCGCTGGAGCGCGACGGCCTTTTGACCATCACCGTCGACAAGAATGACCGGCGCAGCCGCCTGGTGCGGCTGACCAAACGCGGCGAAGCCCAGCTTGATGAGTCACAGGCCGCCTGGCGTGAGGCGCAGGAGCGCTTCGAGGCCGCCTTCGGCGCGAAACAAGCGGCCGATCTCAGGCAGACGCTCGAACTGATTTCCACGCTCGAGTTCGGCGAACACGCGGCGGATTTGCCGGCAACATAACCGGCTTCAAACGGAAGCGGCCCGGCGTTACCGCCGGGCCGCTGGTTCTGACACGATCAGGATCGATCGCGCTTAGCTGTAGATCTCGAACAGGCCTGCGCCGCCCTGACCACCACCGATGCACATGGTCACGACGCCCCACTTGGCCTTGCGGCGGCGGCCTTCCTGCAGGAGGTGGCCGGTGAGCCGGGCACCGGTCATGCCGAAGGGATGGCCGATCGCGATCGAGCCGCCGTTGACGTTATACTTCTCGGGATCGATGCCGAGTTGGTCGCGCGAATAGAGGCACTGGCTGGCGAAGGCTTCGTTGAGCTCCCAGAGATCGATGTCCTCGACCTTCAGGCCGTGGCGCTTCAAGAGCTTCGGCACGGCGAACACCGGACCGATGCCCATCTCGTCGGGCTCGCAGCCGGCCGAGGCCCAGGCGACGAAGCGGCCGAGCGGGTTGAGGCCGCGCTTCTCGGCGTCCTTGGCTTCCATCAGCACCACGGCAGCGGCGCCGTCGGACAGCTGGCTGGCATTGCCGGCGGTGACGAACTTGCCCGGGCCCTTGACCGGCTCGAGCTTGGCAAGGCCTTCCAGCGTGGTTTCGGGGCGATTGCACTCGTCGCGATCGACCACGTAGTCGACGATCGACTCGGCCTTGGTCGCCTTGTCGACCACCTTCATCTTGGTCTTCATCGGGACGATTTCGTCCTTGAACTTGTTGGCCTGCTGCGCGGCTGCCATGCGGCGCTGCGACTCCAGCGAATACTCGTCCTGGTATTCGCGGCTGAGCTTGTAGCGCTCGGCGACGATGTCGGCGGTATCGATCATCGCCATGAAGATGGCGGGCGCGGTCTTCAGCAGGTCGGGATCGATCGATTCCTTCGGCGAGCCGCCGCCCGGAATCGAGATGCTCTCGACGCCGCCGGCGACGATGCAATCGGAGCCGTCGGAACGGATCGAGTTCGCAGCCATCGCAATGGTCTGCAGGCCCGACGAACAGAAACGGTTCACCGAGACGCCCGCGGTCGACTTCGGCAGGCCGGCGAGCAGCGCGGCCTGACGACCGATGTTCGGCGCGCCATGCGCGCAATTGCCGAGATAGCAATCCTCGACATAATCCTTGTCGACGCCGGCGCGCTCGACCGCGTGCTTGATGGCGTGCCCGGCCAATGACATCGGCGGGGTGATGTTGAATCCGCCACGGCCGGACTTCGCCAGGCCGGTGCGCGCGTAGGAAACGATTACGGCTTCACGCATTGTTTTCTCCCTCTGAGATCGCCGGATAGTGGCGCGTCTTGACGCCTTCGTACACATTTTTCATCGGGCGCAACAGCTATACCAGGCGCCCCGGAACGGCAAACGCCGCCTCCGGGACCGGAGGCGGCGTCATGTTCCGCAGATCGGAATTTGGATGTGCTTGAGCGGTATCTTCCCGCGTCATGCCGGCCCGTCCCGGGCGATGACGAGAGCCGCTCAAACAACGTTTAAAACGTCAGCGCCTTGGCCTGCTTCACCTGCGGCAGCGACTGCACCTTGGCGAGCAGATCCGCCGGCACCGCACCGTCGACCTCGACCAGCGCGATGGCGTCGCCGCCCTGCTTGACGCGGCCGAGATGGAAGGTCGCGATATTGATTTTCGCGTCACCCAAGAGGCTCGCGAACGCGCCGATGAAGCCCGGCTTGTCCTCGTTGGTCACGTAGATCATCGACTTGCCGAACTCGGCGTCGACGCGAATGCCCTTGATGTCGACGAGACGCGGCTTGCCGTCGGCATAGACTGTGCCGGACACCGAACGCTCCTGGCGCTCGGTGGTGACGGTGACGGTGATCAGGCTCTCATAGTCGCTCTGCGCGGCACGAACGACCTCGTCCACCACCATGCCGCGCTCCTTGGCGACGACAGGCGCCGACACCACGTTGACCTCGCCCAGCATCGGCCGCAGCAGGCCGGACAGCACCGCCGAGGTGATCGCCTTGATCTTCATCTCGGCGACGTGGCCCTCGTAGGTGATCGTGGTCTTGAGGATGCCGCTCTCGGTGAGCTGGCCGGCGAACGAGCCGAGCTTCTCGGCGAGCTCGATGAACGGCTTCAGCTTCGGCGCCTCTTCCGCCGTGATCGAGGGGAAGTTGACCGCGTTGGAGATCGCGCCCGACAGCAGATAGTCCGACATCTGCTCGGCGACCTGCAGCGCGACGTTCTCCTGCGCCTCGGTGGTGGAGGCGCCGAGATGCGGGGTGCAGATCACATTGGGATGGCCGAACAGCACGTTCGAGGTCGCCGGCTCCTCGACGAACACGTCGAAGGCGGCGCCCGCGACATGCTTGGAATTCAGCGCATCGACCAGCGCCTGCTCGTCGACCAGGCCGCCGCGGGCGCAGTTGATGATGCGCACACCCTTCTTCATCTTGGCGATCGCGGCCGCGTCGATGACGTTGCGGGTCTTCTCGGTCAGCGGCGTGTGCAGCGTGATGAAATCGGCGCGCTTGAGCAAGTCGTCGAGCTCGACTTTCTCGACGCCGATGTCCTTGGCGCGTTCCGGCGACAGGAACGGATCGAACGCGATCACCTTCATGCGCAGGCCGAGCGCGCGGTCAGCGACGATCGAGCCGATATTGCCGCAACCGATCACCCCGAGTGTCTTGGCGGTGATCTCGACACCCATGAAGCGGTTCTTCTCCCACTTGCCGGCCTGGGTCGAGGCGTCGGCCTGCGGGATTTCGCGCGCCAGCGCCAGCATCAGGGTGATGGCGTGCTCGGCGGTCGTGATCGAATTGCCGAACGGCGTGTTCATCACGATGATGCCCTTGGCGGTCGCCGCCGGAATCTCGACATTGTCGACGCCGATGCCGGCGCGGCCGATCACCTTGAGCTTGGTCGCCTTCTCGATGATCTTGGCGGTCGCCTTGGTGGCCGAGCGGATCGCAAGGCCATCATAGTTGCCGATGATCTCGGCGAGCTTTTCCTTGTCCTTGCCGAGATTGGGCTGGAAGTCGACCTCGACGCCGCGATCCTTGAAGATCTGCACGGCAGCGGGAGACAGCGCGTCGGAAATCAGAACTTTGGGTTTTGTCATGTGACTGTTCCTCTGCCCTGCAGCGGGCGGGTCTCTTGGACCGATGTGGTGAAGTCTCAGATCACTTCTCCCTCTCCCCGTTCTTACGGCGAGAGGGTTGGGGTGAGGGGCAGCCACGGGCAACGAACAAGCCGAGAAGGCCCCTCACCCGGACTGCACGGAACGATGCCGCGCATCGCCCGGAGAAATCCGACCTCTCTCCGTACGAACGGGGAGAAGTGACAA
This sequence comes from Bradyrhizobium sp. ma5, assembly GCF_042258955.1. Taxonomy (NCBI): domain Bacteria; kingdom Pseudomonadati; phylum Pseudomonadota; class Alphaproteobacteria; order Hyphomicrobiales; family Nitrobacteraceae; genus Bradyrhizobium; species Bradyrhizobium sp. ma5. Next base: position 1,481,000 of record NZ_CP170156.1, on the reverse strand, counting down.
GCGAAAGCTTATGCCGCCTTCGGCAGCGCTGCCTTGGTCTCGGCGAAGGCCCAGTCGATCCACTGCGTCAGCAACTCGACGTCCTTGGCCTCGACGGTGGCGCCGCACCAGATCCGCAGGCCTGCCGGCGCATCGCGGTAATACGCGAAGTCGAAGCCGGCGTTCTCCTTCTCCACCAGCGCGACCAGCTTCTTGCAGAAGTCGGCCTGGGCATCTGATGGAAGCGAGGTGATCGCGGGATCGGTGAACTTCAGGCACACCGAGGTGTTGGAGCGGATCGCGGGATCCTTGGCCAGGAAGTCGATCCAGGGCGTCCGCGCCTTCCAGTCAGCGAGCGCCTTGGTGTTGGCGTCGGCGCGCCCGATCAGCGCCTTCAGGCCGCCGATCGACTTCGCCCAGTTCAGCGCGTCGAGATAGTCCTCGACACAGAGCATCGAAGGCGTGTTGATGGTCTCGCCTTCGAAGATGCCCTGGTTGAGCTTGCCGCCCTTGGTGAGGCGGAAAATCTTCGGCAGCGGCCAGGCCGGCTTGTAGGTCTCGAGCCGTTCCACTGCGCGTGGGCTGAGGATCAGCATGCCGTGCGCCGCTTCGCCGCCGAGCGCCTTCTGCCAGGAGAAGGTGACGACATCGAGCTTGGCGAAATCGAGCGGCTGCGCGAAGGCAGCCGAGGTCGCGTCGCAAATCGTGAGGCCTTCACGGGTTGCGCTGATCCAGTCGGCGTTCGGCACGCGCACGCCGGAGGTGGTGCCGTTCCAGGTGAAGACGACGTCGGACGCAGGGTCGACCTTGGCGAGATCGGGAATTTCACCGTAAGCCGCATTCAGCTTGGTGACGTCCTTCAGCTTCAATTCCTTGACGATGTCGCTGACCCAGCCCTCGCCGAAGGATTCCCAGGCGAGCGTGGTGACGGGCCGCGCACCGAGCAACGACCACAGCGCCATCTCGACCGCGCCGGTGTCCGACGCCGGCACGATGCCGATCTTGTAGTCCGCAGGCACCTCAAGCACTTCGCGCGTCAATTCGATCGCGAGCTTGAGCTTGGCCTTGCCGACCTTCGCACGATGCGAGCGGCCGAGGGCGGCGTCCTTGAGATTGTTGGGGTTCCAGCCGGGGCGCTTGGCGCAGGGGCCGGAGGAGAAATGCGGCACGTTGGGCCGCGAAGCGGGCTTCGCTGCAGTCATAATCTACCCTTCCAGATAGCTGCCTCTCGGTGGGGAGAGGTTTCCCGCCGTCCGAAATAGTGGAAGGGCCCCAAAACGTCAAGGAAGTTCGGACTTTTCCGGGGCAATCGGGGGATCACGGCTGATTGATGGGGCGTCCTCGACCTGCTGCATCGTCTCCTGATCGAGCAAATCTGCCGCGAGAGTCATGATCTTAACTGCCCTGCGCCGGCTCGATACTTTCAAAATGCTCTTATCGCCGGCCTGCACGATGTACTCGTTGCCGACCCGCACGATCGAATAATCCGACATTCCAATCCCCAGTCGCCGCCGCCCCGTGGGAGACGCCCGACATACCGGACTCGTTCCGCCCCGTAAATTCACGGAGACCGGCTTAGTTTATTGGCTGTTAACCGGATAGCGCAGCAGCGGCTACCGCAGGCATTGTCCTGTATGCGGCACAACTTCTTGCGTGCACGTCAAAAGCGGAGCGTCATGCCCATATGGCTGCGCGCGAATCCGAGCCGCTCATAGAAGCGCTGCGCATCGACGCGCGTGTGATGCGTCAGCAACTCGACGAGCATGCAACCTTGCGCACGCGCCTCCGCGACCGCCCACTGCACGAGCTGCTCGCCGATACCGCGGCTGCGGCAGTGTGTTGCGACACGGACGTCCTCGAGCAGGCCGCGCGAAGAGCCCTGCGAGCTGATGCCTGGCAGAACCGCAAGCTGCAGGCATCCGACAACGGCGCCCTCCCCATCGACGGCGACGACGAGTTGCAGGTTCGGATCACGCTCGACCCGCGCAAAGGCATCGTAATAGCTTTGCGGCAGCGGATCCGCGATCCGCTCGCGCGCACTGCCGAGCGGATCGTCCGCCAGCATGCCGACGATGGCCGCGACATCCTCGCGGCGGGCGCGGCGGATCGCGATCGATGAAGCTTCACGCATGGCGGCATTCACTCGGGATCAGCGGACCGGCGGCAGCGCGAGCACGTGCTCGGCATCGGCGATCCAGCGGCGAATCACGGGGTAACGCGCGAGCGCGAGACCGCCATCCTCTGCGACGCGCGTATAGGCAAGCAGCGAGACGTCGGCGAGCGAGAACGCATCGCCGACCAGGAATTTCGTACCGGCAAGATGCCGCTCCAGCTGATCGAGCGCCCCATGGCCGCGCTTGATGAGGTTCGGATCGATCTCCGACACGGCCTTGCCGAGATACACGGTCTGAAAGCGGCAGACGGCGACGTAGGGCTCATGGCTGTTCTGCTCCCAGAACATCCAGGCGTCCATCTGCGCCGCGCGATAGGGATCGCCGGGGATCAGATCGCTGCCGCGCGCGAGGTAGCGGATGATGGCGTTGGATTGCGCGAGCGTGCGGCCGTCATCCAGTTCGACCGTCGGCACCTGGCCCCAACTGTTCAGCTTGAGGAATTCCGCGGTGCGGCTGCCGCCCTTCATGGTGTCGATCTCGACCCATGTGTACGGCAGCGCCAGCTTGTCGCACACCCATTTCACCTTCAGGCAATTGCCTGAATTGGCGTCGCCGTGGATTTTCATCTGAGGTCGCTCCGCTTGCGGAGCAACATCCGATCAGCCGCACATTGCAGTGTCAAGCGAGGCGGCGTGCGTCAGAACTTGTAGCCGATGGCGGCGCGCACGCTGTTCTGCGTGACCGACGTGTTCTTGACCGGTGCGAACTTGACGTATTCCCACTCGCCGCGCACGAAGACACAGTTCCACAACATGTATTCCAGGCCGAGACCAGCAGTCCAGCCGGCAACGTAGGCGTCCGTTTTCGCATCTGTCGCGGTTTGTGAAAACTGCGGCAGTGCAAAGGTGGTCGAACTTCCGTCAGCAAAGTTGATCGTTCGGTTCACGGAGCTGGTGACTGTGCGCGAAACATCCATTCGGCCGACTGCGAGGCCGCCGAAGGCGTAAGGCAGGAAGTCACCGGTCGCCCAACCCGCGCGGCCGCGGAATGTCATCTCGTCCTTGAGTTTCAGCGACGCGCTTCCATTCAACGTCACGCCGTCGGCGGCAGTGGCGCCGACTGGCAGGACCAGGGTCGGCTGAGCGACTTGAATCGGACCCAGACTTCCGGAGGTCGTTGTCGTCAGTCCGGACCAATAGGTATAGTTTGCTTCGACACCGACCACGACGTCGTCAAACTGATAGTTGCGTCCGACGAATGCGCCGAAGCCCGAGCTTTGCGCATTGACCCGACCCAGCAGATTGAATTGGGACGTCGGCGCCTGCAGCGTGGTGTTGCGGAAGATGGAATTGGTCAGGGAAGCAACGCTGCCCCCGAAGTCGGTGTTGATCCATGTCTGGCTGACCTGGCCGCCGGCATACCAGCCGTCCCAGTTTCTGGTCGGCGCGCTGGAAGCGGGAAGACTGCCGCGAAGGAAATCAGGCATGTCGGCCGCCTGCGCGCCGGTCACCGCCCCGAACATCATCGCCACCAGCAAGAACCTACGCATTGCAACGCTCCATCCCACTCACCGAATGCGCGTTGATCATCGCCTGTTAACCTTAACCAATCGTTGTCGCCGGCAGCTTTCGACCACTCAAGTTGCAGAAGCTCGCGACATGACACGGCAAAGAAAAACGGCGCGGGATGATCCCGCGCCGTTTCAATCGTTAACCGTGAAGGCTCGAAATTAACCCTCAGATCAGCCCTTGCGGATCAGCGGGGGCGGCGGCGGCGGGGGCAGCACGTCGCAGCACGGCAAGGCGAAGCGCACGCCGAGCTTCACATCCTGCGAAGTCATGTCGCGGTACTGGAAGCTCGAGGGACCGGTCGGCGTGCCGTCGAAAAAGTGACCCTGGCCGTGGCCGGCGGTGCCCATGTCGAGGTAGCGATAGGCCAGTTCAACCGTGAAGTTGTTGGTGACCCTGTAGGCGACACCGGCATGCAGCGCCCAGGCGAAGTTGGTCTTGGTGGCGCCGTCGGCGACGAAGGAACTGGTCACGCCGGACCCGGTCGGGAACGTCGCGACGTCGGAGAAGGCCGAGGTCTTGATCACCGCAGCACCGACACCGGCACCGATGAACGGGGTCAAGCAACCCCAGGTGCCGAGATCGGCGTAGATGTTCGCGAGGCCGACCCAGCTCTGGACGCCGCCGTGGTAGGTGTCACCCAGCGAACTCGGCCCGGGGAACGTGAAGAAGTCGGTGCCGTTGAAGCTCACCTTCGAGCGATACTCACCGGTGATGTCGGCGCGGAACCAGCTGTTGAACTGATAGCCGACGCCGACGCCGAACAGCATGCCGCTGTCGAAGCCGGTGCCGAACTGGTTGAACGTGGTGCCGGCCGGCAGCGTGTCGTAGGCATTGGCGTGCAGCTTGGCCTGGGTGTTGGTCATGCCGATGTCGCCGCGCAGATACCAGCCGCCGAAATCCTGGACCGGCGGAGGAGCATACGCCATCGGGGGCGGCGGCATGATCGGCATGTCGGCAGCGAACGCCGCCGAGGACAACAGGGATGCCGCTCCGGCGGCGATCAGGGTCTTTACGCTACGCATTGGCTTCGTCCTTTTGGCCCAAGTGAGGCGACACGAAAGGCCCCACGTCTGAAACTCACGGGCGGACGATGGCAGCAAATGTTTAAGCGGCACTTAACCCTAATTTTTAAGGTTGATTTTCTCTCACCTTTTGCTGCGGCTGTTGCGTATGGGTCCATAAGAGCGCGTGTGCGGCGTCGAAAGATGGCGATCTCGCCACAGTTGCTAATGAAGCGTTGACGCACGCGCGCGGTTTGCAGCGCACGTAAGCGCTGAGCGTTAGCGAATGCTTAATGAAGGGCGGCGCCCTCGCCGCGGACGTTCAGCGAACGGCCTTCGGCATCTTCGGCAGGAACACCGCGAGCAGGCCGATCGCCGGCAGGAATGAGCACAGCTGATAGACAAAGGCGATCGAGGTGTGGTCCGCAAGCTGGCCAAGCACCGCGGCGCCGAGACCGCCGATGCCGAACGCGACGCCGAAGAACACGCCGGAGATCATGCCGAAGCGATGCGGCATCAATTCCTGCGCGAACACGATGATCGCCGACGTCGCCGACGAGATGATCAGGCCGATCACGACCGTCAGCACGGCGCTTGCGAACAGGCCGGCATAGGGCAGCGCCAGCGTGAACGGCAGCGCGCCGAGGATCGAGAACCAGATCACGTATTTGCGGCCGAAGCGGTCGCCGAGCGGTCCGCCGATGAACGCGCCGGCGGCGTTCGCCGCGAGGAAGATGAACAGATAAAGCTGCGCCGCCTGCGTCGAGACGCCGAACCGGTCCATCAGATAGAAGATGTAATAGCTCGACAGGCTCGAGACATAGAGCTGCTTGGAGAACAGCAGCGCGACCAGCACGATGAGCGCGGTCATCACGCGCCGCCGATCCGGATGGTCCGGATGTCGCTCGATGGTCACCGCCTTCTTGCCTGCGATCTGCGGCTTGTACCAAACGCCGATGCGCCAGAGGATCACGATGGCAAGGAACGCGATCGAGGAGAACCAGGCGATCGAGGGCTGACCGAACGGCACCACGATCAAGGCGGCGAGTACCGGTCCCATCGAGGTGCCGAAACTTCCGCCGAGCTGGAACACCGATTGCGCGAAACCGTAACGCCCGCCCGAAGCCAGCCGCGCGATGCGCGAGGATTCCGGGTGGAACACCGCGGAGCCAAGACCGACCAGCGACGCCGCGATCAGGATCATTCCATAGGAGTGCGCGACGCTGAGCAACAGCAGCCCGAAGAAGGTGAAGCCCATGCCCGTCGCAAGCGAGAACGGCTGCGCCTTCTTGTCGGTGAAATGCCCGACCAGCGGCTGCAGCAGCGACGCGGTGAACTGGAACGCCAGCGTGATCATGCCGATCTGCGCGAAGTCGAGCGCGTAATTGTCCTTCAGGATCGGATAGACCGAGGCGATCAGCGACTGCATCGTGTCATTGAGGAAATGCGAGAAGCTGATGCCGGCAAGCACGACATAGGCCGGCCCCGCAGCGGCGGCCGCTTTCGCGGCCTGCGCGACGGTCAACTCCGGCACCGGCACCGGTTCGCCCAGTGCCTGCTCGCTTACGACGGGCTTGTTCAATGCAGCATTCCCGGCAAGATTCGCAAAACTACCTCCGTGTCGTACGACGCGGAGGTGAAACGGACCAGTTGCGCTGGACGATGGCAGCGATGCGTGATGTGGCCGACGCGCGAACTCTCTCGCCGTCATCCTGAGGAGCGGCCTCTTGGGCCGCGTCTCGAAGGATGAATCGGCCACCAGCCGGGCCGTGCACCCTTCGAGACGCGCGCAAGAGCGCGCTCCTCCAGCGACAAAGGCGAAGCCTTTGCGCGAGGGGATGACGGGTCACTGGCTGATGCGGCCGGAAGGGCTTACGCCGCCGCGGCGTGGCCGAGTGCGCTGACGATGTTGTCGACGACCTCTTCCACCAGGATGCGATCGTCACCCTCGCCCATCACGCGGATCACCGGCTCGGTGCCGGAGGGGCGGATCAGCAAACGGCCATGGCCGTTGAGGCGCTTCTCGCCGTCGGTGATCGCGGACTTGACCTCGGCGTCGTCGAGCGGCTTGCCGCTGCGATACCGCACGTTCTTCAGGATCTGCGGCAAAGGATCGAAACGCCGGCAGATCTCCGACACCGGGCGGCGCAGCTTCTGCACCACGGCCAGCACCTGCAACGCAGCGACGAAGCCGTCGCCGGTGGTCGAATAGTCCGACATGATGATATGGCCGGACGGCTCGCCGCCGAGATTGTAGCCGCCGCTCAGCATCTGCTCGAGCACATAGCGGTCGCCGACCGGGGTGCGGACCATCGAAAGCCCGAGGCCCTGCAGGAAGCGCTCCAGTCCGAGATTGGACATCACGGTCGTGACGATGCCGGGCTTGGCGAGACGCCCCTCTTCCTTCCAGCTCTGCGCGATCACCGCGAGCAGCTGGTCGCCGTCGACGATGTGACCGCGCTCGTCGACCAGGATGACGCGATCGGCGTCGCCATCGAGCGCGATGCCGATGTCGGCGCGCATCTCGCGCACCTTCCGCGACAGCGCCTCCGGCGAGGTCGAGCCGCATTCCTTGTTGATGTTGAAGCCGTCGGGTTCGACCCCGATCGGCACCACATCGGCGCCGAGTTCCCACAGCGCTTCCGGCACCACCTTGTAGGCGGCGCCATTGGCGCAATCGACCACCACGCGCAGGCCGTCGAGCGAGAGGTCGCGCGGCAGGGTGCGCTTGGCGAATTCGATGTAGCGGTCATGGACGCCGTCGATGCGGCGGGCGCGGCCGAGGCTCGCACTCTGCGCCAGGCGGCGGTCAAGCGATTCGTCGAGCAGCTGCTCGATCTGCTTCTCGACATCGTCGGAGAGCTTGAAGCCCTGCGGGCCGAACAGCTTGATGCCGTTGTCCTCGAAGAGATTATGCGACGCCGAGATCATGACGCCGAGATCGGCGCGCATCGACTTGGTCAGCATCGCGATCGCCGGCGTTGGCATCGGACCGACCAGCAGCACGTCCATGCCGACCGAGGTGAAGCCTGCGACCATGGCGTATTCGATCATGTAGCCGGACAGCCGCGTGTCCTTGCCGATCACGACGCGATGGCGATGGTCGCCACGCTGAAACACCAACCCTGCGGCCTGCCCCACCTTGAGCGCGAGCTCCGGCGTGATCAGCCCATTGGCGCGGCCCCGAATTCCATCGGTCCCGAAATATTTGCGGCTCATGATACCCCCAACACGGACCTCTCGAACCACCCGGCGAGAGAGTCCTGAACGCCTACCAGTGTAGCGTGCATCGGCCTTATAGACTGCCAGGCGCTAAAACGACTTCAAAAAATATGATGAATCATTACCGTGGCCGAACCGCGTTTTTCAGCATTAACGCGCTGAAAAATATAACATTATCGCCCTTCAGGCAATCCCCGGGAACGAGCGCTGTCCCCTACCTCTTGCCGCCTCGCTTGACGTGCTGGTCGCCCTTGCTGGGGGCCGGCTGGGTGACATTGACCGGGTCGGAACCGGGAAACGTCTCCTCCAGGCCCTCTTCCAGGGCCTCGTCGAGCCGGCGCTTTTCGGCATTGTCGTCTGGCTTCGGCTTGGAGCCTGATTGCGTCATCGTGCTCTCCTGTCCGTCTTCAGATTTGGCGGGCCTTCCAACCATGCTAGATGACGGCAAGACCGAACACCCGCAAGACGTCTGCATCGAACTTGCGACCGAGAAGAAGGGCCGGGAACGTCCATGAAGCACATTACCTGCATTGAAGATCTGCGCCAGCTGCACAAGCGCAGGGTGCCGAAGGCGTTTTTCGATTATGCGGACCGCGGCTCCTACACCGAGGATACGCTGCGCGCCAACTCCGAGGACCTGCAGCAGATCAAGTTCCGCCAGCGCATCCTGGTCGATGTGTCCAAGCGCAGCCTGGCGACCACGATCCTGGGTGAGCCCTCGGCGATGCCGCTGATCCTGGCGCCGGTCGGCCTGCTTGGCATGCAGCATGGTGACGGCGAGATCCACGCCTGCCGCGCGGCGCAGGCGGCCGGCATCCCGTTCACCCAGAGCACGATGTCGATCTGCTCGATCGAGGATATCGCGGCCGCCGTCGACAAGCCGTTCTGGTTCCAGCTCTACGTCATGAAGGACCGCGGCTTCATCAAGTCGCTGATAGAGCGCGCGATCGCGGCGAAATGCTCGGCGCTGGTGCTGACCGTCGACCTGCAAGTGATCGGCCAGCGCCACCAGGACATCAAGAACGGCATGACCGTGCCGCCGGAATGGTCGCTATCGAAACTGATCGACTTCGCGAGCAAGCCGTCATGGGTCGCCGGCGTGTTGCGCGGCAAGCGCCGCAGCTTCGGCAACATCGTCGGTCACGTCAAAGGCACCGAGGATCTGACCAAGCTGTCGGAATGGACCGCCTCGCAGTTCGATACCACGCTGAACTGGAAGGACATCGACTGGATCCGCAGCATCTGGCCGGGCAAGCTGATCCTTAAAGGGATTCTTGATGTCGAGGACGCCGAGCTCGCCGCCAAGACCGGCGCGCAGGCAATCGTGGTGTCCAACCATGGCGGCCGCCAGCTCGACGGCGCTCCGTCCTCGATCGAGGTGCTGCCGGAGATCGTCGACGAGGTCGGCTCGAAGCTCGAGATCATGTTCGACGGCGGCATCCGCACCGGCATGGACATCATGCGCGCGCTCGCGCTCGGCGCGAAGTCCTGCATGATCGGCCGCGCCTATGCCTACGGCCTCGGCGCCGGCGGCGAGGCCGGCGTCGCCAAGGCGCTCGACATCCTGGGCAAGGAGCTCACCACCACGATGGGGCTGTGCGGCGTCAACACCATCGCCGAGATCGACGACAAGGTGCTGGCCGTTTAGGGCGCAGCCACGTACTCCCTCGTCGTCCCGGGCAAGCGAAGCGCGACCTATCGTAGCCCGTCATTCCGGGATGGTCCGAAGGACCAGACCCGGAATCTCGAGATCCCCCGATGCGCAATTGCGCATCTGAGGTTCGATGCTTCGCATCGCCCCGGGATGACGCTTCGCGTCACATCGGCGGCGCGATGCCGTCGCGGCCGACATTGACGCGGTTGGCTTCCAGCGTGCCGTCGTCCTTCTTCACCGCGCCGAAGATGATGATCTTGGCGCCCGGCTTCAGCTCCGACTTGTCGCCGGAGACGAAGGTGACGACCGGGGTGTCCGGCGGCACCACGACCTTCTTCTCACCGTCCTTGTACTTCACCAGGATATTCTGGCCGTCGGTGCCCTTCACGGTCTCAGCGACGGTGGCGTTGGTCATGGTCGAGTTGGCGCGCAGATCCCAGGGTCGGAAGCCTTCGGCGGCGCCGCGCTGGTTTTCCGGGAAGATGTGAACCGCGATCGCCTTCTGGGTTCCGTCCGGCTCGGGCATCGCGGTGACGCCGATATAGGAACCGGCCTTGATCTCAGACAGATCGGTCTTGGCGACGCCGAACACCGCGACGTTGTCGGTGGTACGCACCTTCATGTCGGCGCCGTCGCGCGACTTGATCGACAGCATCGCGCCGTCGACTGCCTCGATGGTGCCGCGGATGCGGACCATCGGCGGCTGCTGGGCGGATGCGGCCGAAGTGAAGGCAACGAGAAGCAATGCGGCGAACAGCGTCGATTTCGGCATGGTGTTCCTCATGGGTTTGGCTGGCGAATCAGGGAACACCGGGGAGTTGCAGGTATTCCGTGTGGCTACCTCCCCTTCGCGGGAAAGTGGCGCGCACGACAACTACGGGCCGGATGAGGATGCCGTTACTGCGGTAACGGACAGGTGATATGCTTGAGCGCTCCACGGCCCGTGGCCCGAATAGTCTTCGTCGTCCCGGGCAAGCGAAGCGCGACCCATAACCACGACCCTGCGAGATTCGGCACGCTGTGGCCCCGGCTCTTCTCAACAAATATGAACGGTGGTTATGGGCCCCGGCTCCCGTGCGCAATTGCGCACTAGGCCGGGACGACACGTTGAGAGGCTGCCGTTCGCCTCACATCGGTGGTGTGAGCCCGTCGCGGCCGACGCTGACGCGGTCGGTCTCAAGCGAACCGTCGGGCAGCTTCTTCATGAAGGCGATGACCTTGGCGCCGGCCTTCAGGTCCGCCTTGTCGCCGGGAACATAGGTCACGACGGGGGTCTCGGGCGTGACCTGCACCTTCTTCTCGCCGTCCTTGTACTTGACCAGCAACGTATGACCATCATTGCCGACGACGGATTCCGCGACGGTGGCGTTGGTCATGCTGCTGTTCGGCTTCAGATCATACGGCCGAGAACCTTCGCCGGTGCCGCGCATGTTTTCGGGGAAGACATGCACCTCGACCGCCTTCGGCACGCCGTCGGGCCCCGGCACCGTGGTCGTACCGATGAAGGAACCGACCTTGATGTCGGCCAGGCCGATCTTGGTGAGGCCGAGCACCACCATATTGCCCGCCATGTGCAGCTTGACGTCCTCGCCGCTGCGCGACTTCACCGCGAGCGTATCGCCATCGACGCTCTCGACGGTTCCACGCACGCGCGTCGGCGTCGGCGGCTGCTGCGCAAGCGCGTAGAGCGTGGATGCCGTCACCATCGCAAGCGCAATGAACGGACGAATGAAATGGGAACGGCTGGCAGGCATGGGGATCTCCGGGAGGGAACGCGGGGGACTAACACGAGACACCGTTCCGGAGACGCTATTCCAGGCCTCAAGTCTTTGTGAGATCGGCTTCGACAAGCGCGCGCAATTCGGCCGTGACGTGCGGGCGCTGCCCGAACCACAATTCGAAACCGCGCACCGCCTGGTGTAGCAGCATGCCGAGCCCGTCCGCGGTCTTCAGGCCACGCGCCTCGGCTGCGGCGAGCAACGGCGTCACCAGCGGCACATAGACAATATCGGAAACAACCGCATTTTGCGGCAGCAACCGCACATCGACCTCGAGCGCGGGCTGGCCATGCTGGCCGAGCGACGTGGCGTTCACCAGCAGCCCTGCGCGCGGCAGCAGCTCGCCGACCGTGTCCCACGTCGCGGGATGAACGCGTGCGCCGAACTGGTCGGCCAGCGCACGGGCTCGGTCGATGGTGCGGTTGACCACATGCACGCGCGCAATCCCGCGCTCGATCAGCCCGAACACCACCGCACGCGACGCGCCGCCGGCGCCCAGCACCAGCACGTCCTCCGTCTTGTCCCAGCCAGGCGCGCAGGCGTCGAGATTGTTGATGAAGCCTTCGACATCGGTGTTGGTCGAGCGCAGCTCGCCATCGGCGAACCACAGCGTGTTGGCGGCGCCGACGGCGCGGGCGCGCGCATCCGGCGTCGACAGCGCCAGCGCATGCTCCTTGTGCGGAATGGTGACGTTGGCCCCGACGAAGCCGCGCAGCGACAGGCGGAACAGGAAATCCTTGAAATCCTCCGGCGGCACCGCCTCGATCACGTAGCCGCCCTCGATGCCGAGCGTGCGAAGCCAGTAATGATGGATCAGTGGCGAGCGGGAATGCGCCGCCGGCCAGCCGATCAGGCACGCGGCGCGGGTTTTGCCTTGAGCGCTGCCTTGGGTGTTACCGTGAGTGTCGCCTTGGGATGTCATGGCTGTGACATTGGCCAAGGCAGGCGCGCTGTCAATCCGCCCGCTTCGCGGTTGCGGCAACCAGCGCGCTAAGGGCGAACGCGGTGGCCGCGGCAAACCAGATCGCACCGAGATTGATCCAGCGGTAGGCCAATGCGCCGCCGAGCGCGCCCGCAACCAGCGCCGCCCACAGCAATACGTTGGGCAGCCAGGCCCAGGGCGCACCACCGGTCAGCGCGGCGGCGATCAGCTGCCCCGCCTTGACCAGCGCGCCCGTGACATAGGTCAGCCCAAGCCCGGCCCCGCCTTCGAGCTGGAACACGGCGTTCTCGAGCCCCATCGCCAGCACGATGGCGGCGACCGCCGCATTCGGCAGGCCGTACCCATAGGCCAAGGCCGCCGATGTCAGCAGCAGTGCCTCGACCAGCAGGATCAGCGGCTGGCGATGCGCGATGCGGCTGAGCACGACCAGGCTGCCGGCCGCAGCACCGGCGACGAACAGCACGATCAGCTCGAGGGCTTCCAGGGCATGCTGCCAGTGCCCCTCCGCCAAGGTCACGCCGAGCCGCGTCGAGTTGCCGCTCATGAAAGACACGAACAGCCCACCGAGATGCAGATAGCCGATGCCGTCGACATAGCCGGCCAGCGCGCTGAGCGCGCAGGCCAGCGCCAGGTTACGGCGGGATTCAAGCATGATGTCGTTGCGTCCCCATCAGGGACACAAGCTAGCGGCCTCCGGCCATCCTGCCAACGATCACGCCCGCGCGGGGCGTGATCGCAGCAGCAGTCTCACGCCGCGTCGCGATGCGCGGCGATGATCTGGTCGGCGGCGCGGCCGGTCACTTCGGCCATGCGATCGAACTGGCGGGTGAAGGTGCCAGCGCCGGCGGTGGCGGAGCGCAGCTCGACGATGAGGTCGCCGATCTCGGATTCCGGCATCGTGGCGCGGACGCAGTCCCAGCCGCTCCAGCCCTCGCGGGTGTCGAAGCCGAGGATCTGGCCGCGCCGCGCCGACAGGATCGCGTTGACCTTGGCGGTCGCCTCGGTCGGGCAGACGATCTCCACCATATGGATCGGCTCCAGCAGCACCGGCTGGCACTGCGGCAGCGCCTCGCTGACGCCGGCCCGCGCCGCGGTACGGAACGCCAGGTCGGAGGAGTCGACGCTGTGATAGGAGCCGTCGGTCAGCGTGACGTCGACATCGATCACGGGGAAGCCGAGCGGCCCGCGGACCAGCGCATCGACCACGCCCTCCTCCACCGCGCCGATATAGTTGCGCGGCACCGCGCCGCCGACCACCTTCTCGTGGAATTCGAAGCCAGATCCGCGCGGCTTCGGCTTGATGTCGAGCACGACGTCGCCGAACTGACCGTGGCCGCCGGACTGCTTCTTGTGCCGTCCGCGCTGGGTCACCGCCTTGCGAATGGTCTCCTGATAGCCGATCGCCGGCGGATGCGATTTGACGTTGACGCCGTAGCGGTCCTTCAGCCGCTCCTGCGCGACGCGCAGATGCATCTCGCCCTGCCCCCACAGCACGGTGTCGTGGGTGCGCGGGTTCTGGATCATCGTCAGCGACGGATCCTCCTCGTTCAGCCGCAGCAGCGCCTGGCCGAGCTTGACGTCGTCCTTGCGGTCGGTCGCGGCGATCGAGATCGACAGCACCGCCGCGACGGGCTCGACCTTGACCAGCGAGGCCGGAGCCGTCTTGCCGCTCGACACCGTATCGCCGGTCTTGATCGCATCGAGCTTGCCGAGCGCGACCGCGTCGCCGGCCTCCGCCTGCGGCCGCTTGCTGTCATGCGTGCCCGAGACCGCGAGGATGCCGGAGACGCGTCCGCTCTCGCCGCTTGAGGATTGCAGCGTCGCGCCGTCGTCGAGCCGGCCTGCGAGCATGCGCGCCAGCGACAGCTTGCCGCCGTGCTGCAGATGCACGGTCTTGAACACATAGGCCAGCGCATCCTTCTGGTCCTTGATGCCGAGCCGCTTGGCAGTCTCGGTGACGCCGGGCGCCTCGTGGCGCAGCGCCTTCAACAGGCGGAGCACACCATTCTCGCGGCTCGCCGCACCAAGCAGCACCGGACAGATCAGCCCTTCGCGCAGTTCGCGCGCGAGATCGTCGAACACGGCATCGCGCGGCGGCTGGATATCCTCCAGCAATTGCTCCATCAGCGCATCGTCGTGATCGGCGAGCTTCTCCAGCATCGAGAAGCGCGCTTCCTTCTCGCGATCAAGATTGCCGCCCTCGAGCGCCATCACCTCCGACGGCTTGTGCTCGCGATAGACGAAGGCGCGCTCCAGCGCGAGATCGACGAAGCCTTCGATCAGATCGCCGTTCCAGATCGGGATCTGGCGCAGCACCAGCGGTACGCGTGACGCCGGCTGCAGCGTCGCAAGCGTCTCGCGGACGCGCTTGTTGGCGCGGTCGATCTTGTTCAGGAACAGAAAACGGGGAATCCCGAGCTCCTCGAGCTCGCGCAGGATGATCTGCAGCTGCGGCAGCTTCTTCTCGTCAGCCTCGCAGACCACGACCGCGGCATCGACCGCCGGCAACGCGGCACGCATGTCGTGCGCGAACTCGATCGAGCCGGGACAATCGATAAAGGTGTAGCTGTCCCCCATAAAGGTGGTGGTCGCGGCGGTCAGGCCTACGCCCATCTTGTGTTGACGTGCCTCGGGGCTGGCATCGCCGACGGAGGTTCCGGCATCGACGCTGCCGGCTGTCTTGATGGCGCCAGTGCGCGCCAGGATCGCTTCCAGAAGTGTGGTTTTACCGCTTTGGAAAGGGCCCACCAATGCGATGCACCGTGGACCTCGGGGACTTCTGACGTCTTGTCCCATTGCCGCCTCCTCGTGTTGGAGCTCGGCCCATGATTGGGTCGGCGACCGTTTATGCTCTGCCTGCGTTTGACATTTGGCAAGCGGGAAAACGTCGCTGCGGTGCGGCGTCGCGGGAGTTTGCGCTGGCGGAGTTGCGCGTCGTGGTTCGCCGGACGCGTGCGTCCGATGCGTCAGTTCCTTAACGGCGTGATCTCGCGCCAGCGTTGCGCGATGTCGAGTAGGCGCTGCACGGCAGGCGACACATCTTCCTCGCGCCACGCAATCGTGAGCGGAGCCGTCACAACAGGCGCGGCAAGCGAAACGTACGCCACGCCGCGACCGGTCTGCGCGCGCGCCGCGGCTTCAGGCACGAGCGACACGCCGACACCGGCGGCGACCAGGCCGATCGCGGTTTGCAGATGCAAAACTTCCTGCGCGAGCCGCGGCGTGAAGCCGGCGGCCTGGCATGCCGCGACGATCAGGCCGGTGACCGAAGGCTCCGGCTGCGCCGGATACAGCACGAAAGCATCGTCGGACAGTTCGGCGAGCGCAATGTCGCCGCGCGCCGCGAGGGGATGCGCGCGCGGCAGCGCCGCGACATAGGGCTCATCGAGGATCAGGCGCTGCGCGAGACCCGCTTCGGGCAACAGCGCCGGGCGTGCGAAGCCGACGTCGATCCGGCGCCGCCGCAGCGCCTCGGCAATCTCCGCCGCCAGCATCTCGTCGAGCACGAGTTCGACGTCGGGACAGGCATCGCGATAGGCGCCGATGATATCGGGCAGGCCGGCAAACATGGCGGAGCCGACGAATCCGATCGCGAGCCTGCCGGCCTGGCCGCGCCCGACACGCCGCGTGTCGGCAACCGCGCTCTCGAAATTGGTGAGCAGCACGCGTGCGCGCGCCAGAAACAGCTCGCCGGCCTCGGTAAGCCTGATCGGACGGCTATTCCGCTGCAGCAGCGTGATGCCGAGCTCGTCCTCGAGCTGACGGATCTGCTGGCTGAGCGGCGGCTGCGCGATGTGCAGCCGCTCGGCCGCACGGGTGAAATTCAATTCCTCGCCGAGCGCCACGAAATATCTGAGGTGTCGCAATTCCATGCCGGCGATATAGCACGGCGGCCGGCGCTTGCAGCCATACGCAATAGCTCTGCTAGCGTATCGAACGAGTATTGGACCGGACGCGCGAACGCGGACAGCCTGCGGCAAACCACAGGAGGTCGCCATGACGGCACTGGAAAAAGCCTTCGCGGATGCAGCCGCGGCCGGCATCACGCAGCAGAAGATCGAGATCGGCGGCCTGTCCGTCAACGTCGCGCGCTTCGGCAAAGGCCCGCCGCTGCTGCTGCTTCACGGCTGGCCGGAGTTCTGGCTGGTGTGGCGTCCGCTGATGCTGCGGCTCGGCGACAGTTTTGAACTGATCGCGCCGGACCTACGCGGCTGCGGCGACACCGGCAAGCCGGCGCCGGGACCTGACCCGTCCGCCACTGCGGATCGGCATGCGCTGGATATGTTCGCGCTCATGGACGCGCTCGGTCATATCAGCTTCGGCGTGATCGGCGGCGATCTCGGTGCCTATGTCATGCAGGCGATGTCGCATCGTCAGCCGCGGCGGCTGCGAGGGACGCTCTATCTTTGCACACCCTATCCGGGCCTCGGCCAGCGCTACGGCGAGCCCCGGCCACCTGATCGAGGTCTGGTATCAATACTTCCAGCAGCTGCCATGGGCCGCGCAACTGGTCGGAAGCTCGCGCGAGTCATGCCGGCTCTACTTCCGCCATTTCCTCGACCATTGGTCGGGCGACGATCCCGCCGTGTTCGGCGACCTGTTAGAGGCCTATGTCGACAACTTCATGAAGCCGGGCAACATCCAGGGCGGCTTCGACTGGTATCTCTCGTCCGCGCTCAATCGCCGGCTCTGGCTGGAAGGCAGACTGCCGACGCAGCCGCGCATCGAAATCCCCTCGCGCTTTCTCTGGGGCCGCCGTGATCCGTTGATCGCGCCGGAATGGTCGGACCGGCTGGGGGATTACTGGCGCGAACCTTCGATCAGGTTCGTCGACACCGGGCATTATGTTCACGCCGAGGCGCCCGGGATCGTTGCCGAAGAAGCCCGCGGCTTCTTCGGCGGATTGCGGACCGGTGCACGAGCGCTTTAACGGCCGGGACGCAGCTCCAGGCTCTCAAGGCCGGCGGCGATGTTGACGCCGACCTGGCCCTGCACGCTGAGCGGCTGCAGGGCGATCGTGTTGTCGGAGCCACCGACCAGCACGTTGCCGCCGACGCCGACGCCGAGCGTCGCACTGCCCTGCGCGCCGGCGTAGTTGCCGGAGAGCGCACCCGGCCCGAGCCGCTCCACCGGTGCGTAGACGCCCCAGGCCAGCGCCGATTCCTGGGTGATGCCGAGATCGATGCCGACCTTCTGGATGGTCGCGATGTAGCGATCCTCAGGCAGGCCGTTGGCGCGCAGCACGCAACCGAGATGGGTCACGGAGCCGACGATGAAGCCGACACTCGCGCCACCGCGACATTCCAGGACGCCGACCTGAACGCGCTGGCTCGGCTGTTGGGCGTTGGCGCCAACGATTGCGGTCAGCGTGGCGATGGCGGCACCGGCAAGGAGAGTGAAGCGACGCATGGTGGAGAGTCTCCGGCTGAAGGGCATGACGCGAGCAGAGAACAGAACGGCGCCGTGTCTACGGCGCCTTGCGCATCCTATGCCACAACATCGGATGTACAGCCAGAATTTGCGGTGCTCGACCACCAATTGTTACGGGATGTGGCGGTGTTGCTAGGTCTTTCGGGCCTGCCGATCCTGGTCGGGCGACCGACAGCAGACGACAAAAAAAGAGGCCCGCTTTCGCGGGCCTCTTTGATCGAACACCGACCAGCTTAGTGGTGGTGATGATGACGGTGGTGACGATGATGACGGCGCGGACCCGCGGTGCGGACCGGCTCGAGATCGATCCCGGCGATGCCGGCCGCAACGTTGAGGCCGGTCTGGCCCTGAACGCTAATCGGCTGCAGCGCGTAGGCGTTGTTCGGGCCGCCGAACAGGAAGTTACCGCCGGCACCGAGGCCGACCGAAGCGTTGACGCCGACGCCGCCGTAGCTGCCGGCGAGCGCACCGCGCGGAACTACCGTGGTCGGCGCGCTGACGGCCCAAGCGAGCTGGGTCGTCGCGGTGACGCCGAGGTCGACGCCGATCCGCTTCACAGTCGCAACATAAGGCTCGGGACGGCGGCCGCCGCTCTGGAACACGCACTCAAGGCGGGCAACAGAGCCGACGACGAAGCCGACGTTCTCGCCGCCCTGGCATTGCAGAACCCCGGCCTGAACCTGCTGGGGTGCCGCGTTGGCGGTGGCGAACGGCGCCAGCAACGCAAGCGCTGCAAGGGTGAGAGTCGAAAGTCGCATTATCTGTCTCCGCAAGGTGAACTGAACTGAATTTGTGCGGCGGACAGAATGCAAGGGTCGTGTCCAAAACAAGGCAGTTCGCAAAGAGGCCGTAAAAACTTCCAGAGAGTGGCATCGATGTTCGCACACACACGCGTGAGATGCGCGTGATGTGATTTGACTCACCAATTTTACCGCCGCGCGATCTCGGCACACAAACAGAAACGCTCCCGCACCAGGTGCGGGAGCGTTTCTTGGTTTCTTAGTTCAGAACCAATTACCGCAGATTACCGCAGAAGCGCTGGATGCGCTTGCAGGCATCCTCGAGATCCGAGGTCTTGGTGGCGTAGGAGATGCGGAACGCCGGTCCGAGACCGAACGCCGACCCCTGCACGACCGCGACACCTTCGCTCTCGAGCAGCTCGGTGACGAACGCCTCGTCGTTGTCGATCACCTTGCCCGACGGCCCCTTCTTGCCGATCGTGCCGGCGCAAGACGGATAGACGTAGAACGCGCCTTCCGGCCGCGGGCACTCGATGCCGTTCGCCTGGTTGAGCATCGACACCACGAGGTCGCGGCGTTCCTTGAACACCTTGTTGTTCGCGGCGATGAAGTCCTGCGGACCGTTGAGCGCCTCGACCGACGCCCACTGCGCGATCGACGACGGGTTCGAGGTCGACTGCGACTGGATCGTCGCCATCGCCTTGATCAGCTGCGCCGGGCCGCCGGCATAGCCGATGCGCCAGCCGGTCATGCAGTAGGCCTTCGACACGCCGTTCACGGTCAGCGTGCGCTCGTACAGGCTCGGCTCGACCTGCGCCGCCGTGGTGAAGACGAAGTCGTCATAGACGAGGTGCTCGTACATGTCGTCGGTCATCACCCAGACATGCGGATGCTTGACCAGCACGTCGGTGATCGCCTTGAGCTCGCTCCTGGTATAGGCCGAGCCCGTCGGGTTCGACGGCGAGCACAGGATCACCCATTTGGTCTTCGGCGTGATCGCCTTCTCGAGATCTTCCGGGCGCAGCTTGAAGCCGGTCGAGGCCGGGCAAACCACCGGCACCGACTCGCCGCCGGCGAGCGCGACCATCTCGGGATAGCTGACCCAGTACGGCGCCGGGATGATTACCTCGTCGCCGGGATTGATGGTCGCCATCAGCGCATTGTAGAGCACCTGCTTGCCGCCGGTGCCGACGATGATCTGGTTCGGCTTGTAGCTCAGGCCGTTCTCGCGCGAGAACTTGTTGATGATGGCTTCCTTGAGCTCCGGAATGCCGCCGACATCAGTGTACTTGGTCTTGCCGGCCTCGATCGCGTGGATCGCAGCCAGCTTGATGTTGGCGGGCGTGTCGAAGTCAGGCTCGCCGGCGCCGAGGCCGATGACGTTGCGGCCCGCGGCTTTCAGCGCGCGTGCTTTGTCCGTGACCGCGATCGTCGCGGACGGCTTCACACGGTCGAGCGCAGCGGACAGGAAGGCCATTATCATCTCCTGGCAAACGTCGTGAGCCGTTGGGCCACGACTTGATTTGAATGGGATCGCGGCACCCTAGGCCTGTCGCCGCTGCATCGCAAGAAGCTTGGCGGCAAAGCACGAAAACTTTCCGGCATGGCTCGCAACATGCGCAATTTTCCGCAAGTTCCGGCCCCAAATGACTCATATCCGGCAAGCGCCGCTGTGGCCGCTCCAGCCTTGCCGGCGAGGCCTGCGGTCGCGTGCGCCAGCGCGAATTGCTCCGAGTACAATTGCCGCGCGGCCCATGCCTGATGGTGCCGACGGCTGGCGGTCCGTTGCAGCCACCGGTGGGCATATCGCGCGATCGGGATGGCGCGTTAACGTTTGTAAGTTGCCGCGGGCCGGCCACGGTACTGCGACATCGATGGCACCGACCGACACCGTGCACAGCGTCGCGCAGCCGTGATCCGAGTTGCTCTGCCGTGTTGATGGAATCGTTCTGCACGCGTGCAGTGCGGTAGACGTTTCGACTTTTTCCACGTTCCAGGGCTTGCGACGCACCCCTGTCGGCATCATTGTTTAGCGGCGTTGCGGTGTGACAGGCCGCGCAACTTCCAAGCGTACCGTCTCTTGCAGCCCGACTTCCTGATCGAGTGAACCACGACGCAATGTACAAGCTCTATTCGATGCAGCGCTCCGGCAACAGCTACAAGGTCCGGCTGGCGCTTGCGGTGCTGAACACGCCATACGAGGCGATCGAGATCGACATCCTGCGCGGCGAGAGCCGCACCCCGGACTTCCTGGCCAAGAATCCGAGCGGCCAGGTGCCGTTGCTCGAGGTCGCCGACGGCCGCCATCTCGCCGAGTCCAATGCGATCCTGTGGTATGTCGCGATCGGGACGCCGCTGGCGCCGGAGTCGCGGATCGAGCGCGCCGAGGCGCTGCAATGGATGTTCTTCGAGCAGCACGCGCTGGAGCCGAATATCGGCGCCGCCTATTTCTGGCTGTCGCTGGTCAAGGGCGGGCGCGACCTGCAGACGCACGCGCTGGAGGACTGGATGGAGCGCGGCTACGCGGCGCTCCAGGTGATGGAAAATCACCTCAAGGGCCACGCCTTTTTCGCGGCCGAACAATTCACGGTCGCCGACATTGCCCTCTACGGCTACACCCACGTCGCCGACCGCTGCGACTTCGACCTGGCGACCTTCCCGTCGATCCGCGCCTGGCTGAAACGGGTCGAGCAGACCCCCGGATTTGTCTCGATGGATTGGCAGCCTGGTGCCGGGGCCGAGCCCCAGGCCCGCCTTGTGGCAGGCGTTTGAATTCCGGGAATAGCGGGGAAACTGCCCAAATAACGGGCAAAACCCTCGTCGAGACCGCATTTTCGCCGTTTTCGAGGGGCCTCGCCGCCGCAATGTTGCCGGTGACGCTGGGCAGATTCGCTCGGATGTCGCGAGTGATTCGCTCGCGGCCTGAGGGATTTCGACCATGAAACGGTGGTCCGGCACGGCAGGCTTCCATGGCCGCCCTGCCCCAGTGGCATCATCCCGCCTGACGAACGCGATCGCCGCGTCGCTTGCGCTTGGCGCACTGACGCTGTGCCTCGTCGTCGCCGTGACGGTGCTGGCGAGCAACATCGGCATGGCGACATCGATCCCGGCGTAACCCAGCGATTTCCTTTTGGCACCTGATCCGCGGCAAGGCGCGGGAGAGACAGCGGCGCGACATGATGAAGACCCCCGTGGGACTTGTGACTGTGACGCTGTCGGCGGCGATCCTGCTTGCGGCTTCACTCCTGATCGTGACCGGTACGCAGGGCGAGGACCGCGGGCACCCCGCGCATGTCACGACGCCTGCCGCCAAACCGGCGCCGCACCACTAAAGCGTTTTCGAGCGAAGTGGACACCGGTTCGCGTGAAGAAAACGCGTCAAAAATAGATTCTAGCGCAAGCGCGCTAGCTCCATTTGTGGAAGATGAAGAACGCGCCGGCGGCGATGAAGGCAAAACCGAGCGCGTGATTCCAACCCAGCGGTTCCTTCAGATACAACACCGAGAAGCCGGCGAACACGACCAGCGTGATCACCTCCTGCATGGTCTTGAGCTGCGCCGCGCTGTAGACCTCGCTGCCCCAGCGATTGGCCGGCACCGCCAGCCAGTATTCGAAGAAGGCGATGCCCCAGCTCACCATGATGACGATCGGGAGCGAATGATCCTTGTACTTGAGATGGCCGTACCAGGCGAAGGTCATGAAGACGTTCGACGCAAACAGCATCAGGATCGGCAGCAGCGAAGGCGAAATGGCGGGCATCGATGTCCTCTTCAAGTAAAGCACGCGGTAACCCGCAGGCCCGGAACCGGGTTCCATCCCGATCTGCATATCATTTGATTTGAAAGCAGCGAAAGCTGGTTCGGCCTCCGCAAGGCCCACTTAACGGTCGGGGCGGAAATTCCGGCGCCATTGCGGAGCTGTCGTCAAAATACCGCTTTATCGTTCGTTTGACAGATAGCGAGAACGCGCATGCGGCTTGATTGGCGTGCAATTTCAGGTCCGGCCCTGACGGCGATCACGGCGCTCGCCGCCTTCCTGATCGATCGCCTCCTTGTCCCCGTCCCCAATCCGGCGCCGCTGTTCGTCTGCATCGTGGCGCTCGCCAGCTCGATCAGCGGCATCGCCTCCGGGCTCGTCTCCGCTGCGATCGCGGTGGCCGCCTCGGCGCTGTTCTTCCTCGACCATCGCGCACTGCCCGGTTATGACGCGGCCGATGTCGCGCGGATGCTGATGCTGGCCGCGACCGCGGCCGGCACCGCCCTGATCACCGGAATGCTGCGGCAGAAATGGATCGACGCGTTTGCCGCGGACCAGCAGAATCACGCCACCTCGGCGCGGCTCGCCGCCGCGCTCGACCAGGTCGACATCGGCATCGTGCTGCTTGACGCCGACACCCGCGCCGAATTCATCAACCGCGCCTTCCGCGAATATTTCGCGCTCTCCGATGCGCAGGCCGACAGCAAGCCGCCGTTCGTCGCGCTGATGTATCATGGCCGCGATACCGGCGCCTACGAATTGCCGGAAGACGAGCTGAGCGCGTTCATCGCCGAGCGCATCGCGATGATGCGCTCGGGCGATTCCACGCCGATCAACCTCAATCTCGCCGACGGCCAGGTGCTACGCTTCAGTTGCACGGCGCTGCCCGACGGCGGCCGAATGCTGAGCTATACCCCGGTGACCGACCTCGTGCGGCACACCGACGATCCGGCGAAGGCCGACGAATATCGCGCGCAGCGCGCCGGGCGCGAACGCCATCTGGCGCGGCTGCTGCGCGCCGCCGAGTGAGGCGCGACCACGTCGGCAATTGATCCCACGCGAGAGCGACGTTAGAACCGTCGCGAGCGATGCGCAGACATCGTGCAACGCGGGATCATCCAAGGTTCGCTCATGTCCGACGACGTCACCATCCGCTTCGTCACGCGCGACGATTACGCCCAATGGCTTCCGCTATGGGACGGCTACAACGCCTTCTATGAACGTTCAGGACCGACCGCGCTCGCGCCCGAGATCACCGCGATGACGTGGCAGCGCTTCTTCGACGCCTACGAGCCGATGCATGCGCTGGTCGCCGACGCCGGCGGCAAGCTGCTCGGGCTGACGCACTATCTGTTACACCGCTCGACCACGGCGATCGCGCCAACGTGCTATTTGCAGGATCTCTTCACGAGTGAGGCCGCGCGCGGCAAGGGCGTCGGCCGCGCCTTGATCAACGGCGTCTACGCACAGGCGAAACTCGTTGGATCGCCGCGCGTCTACTGGCAGACGCATGAGACCAATCGCACCGCGATGCAGCTATATGACAAGGTCGCGGACAAGCCCGGCTTCGTCATCTATCGCAAGATCATCTGAGCGCGCCTGCGCGGCCTGTGGATGGCATGGAGATGTCACCGGCGCGTTACAAAGCCCGGCTAGGCTTCCGCGTGCGTAAGATCAGGCCCCCCGTCTCAGATCTCGCGCCCCGAGCGGTCCCCGTCAGTCGCCGCGTCTGACCGGGACCGCTTTTTTTCGACATTGCCATGCGTGATAGGTGCCTTGCGCGATCGGCGGCAGGGCCGCACCTTGCCGCCCCTTGGCATGCTTGTCACAATGCACCGCATCCCTCGCCTATCCCACAGGATTGTCTCATGGAAATTCGTAATCTCGGCGGCTCCGGCCTGCGCGTGTCCGCGGTCGGCATCGGCTGCAACAATTTCGGCCAGCGCACCGATCTGGAAACCTCGCGCAAGGTGATCCACAAGGCGATCGATCTCGGCATCACCCTGTTCGACACCGCGGACATCTATGCGGGGATGGGTGGCTCGGAGACGGTGCTCGGCACGGTGCTGGGCGATCGCCGCAAGGACATCGTGCTCGCCACCAAATTCTCCAAGCCGATGGCGACCGACGGCACCAAGCAGGGCGCCTCGCGGCGCTACATCATGTCCGCGGTCGAAGCGAGCCTCACCCGCCTGAAGACCGACTACATCGATCTCTACCAGCAGCACGATTATGATCCGCTGACCCCGATCGACGAGACGCTGCGCGCGCTCGACGATCTCGTGCGCCAAGGCAAGGTGCGCTACATCGGCAACTCGAACTTCCCGGCATGGCGGATCGCGGAGGCGGAATACGTCGCGCGCGAGCTGAACGTGAGCCGCTTCGTGTCTTGCCAGGACGAATACAGCCTCGCGGTGCGCGGCATCGAGAAGGACCTCTTGCCGGCGGCTCAAGCATACAATCTCGGCCTGCTGCCGTTCTTCCCGCTCGCGAGTGGACTTCTGACCGGGAAATATCAGCGCGGCACTGCTGCGCCCGCCGACACCCGCTTCGCCAAGGCGCCGGCCTTGAAGGACCGTTACGTCACGCCGCGCAACGAGGACATCGTCGAAAAGCTGCAGGCCTTCGCGCAGGAGCGTGGCCACACCATGCTCGAACTCGCCTTCTCCTGGCTCGCCGCCCGCCCGCAAGTCGCAAGCGTCATCGCCGGCGCGACGCGTCCCGAGCAGATCGAGCAGAATGTGAAGGCGATCGGCTGGAAGCTGAGTGCGGAGGAGATGGCAGAGATCGACCGAATTACGAAGGGGTAATTACTTGCGTCGTCCCGGCCTAGTACGCAATTGCGCACGGGGGCCGGGACCCATAACCACAAATGAGCGTGGTTGCGCTGCGCTGTGGCCCCAGCGTGTTCCGACAATCGAGTTCGGTGGCAATGGGTCCCGGCCTTCGCCGGGACGACACCGTGGTTGTGGTGAGCGCTAAGCCACCAGCCCCTTCATCGGCTTCACCGGGGCGCTGTCCGGGAACACGGCATCGGCCAGCACGCGCTCGCCGAGGCCGAACTGGTCGTGCAGCACGCCCTTGATCACGGCGCGCAGGTCAGTGGTCGGGGCGAGGTCGCGAGCCTGGTAGAGATTGGCCGGCTTGAGGCCCGGCCAGTCGGTGATCATGCGGCCGCCATTCACCGCGCCACCGGCAAGCAACGCGATGGTGCCGGTGCCGTGGTCGGTGCCCTCGGTGCCGTTGATGCGCGCGGTGCGGCCGAACTCGGTGGCGACCACGATCACGGTGTCGCGCCAGCGCGCACCGAGGCCGCTCTGAAATTCCGCCAGCGCGCTGTCGAGGCCGCCGAGCAGCTGCGCGAGGCGGCCGACCGGGCCACCTTCATTGGCATGGGTATCCCAACCGTCGAAGGCGAGCGCACCGATCCGCGGGCCGTCGTCAGCCGCCATCAGCTTGGCGGCACCGCGCGCCACCAGCCGCATCGCCGCGACGCCGCCACCGCCAGGCTGCGGCTTCATCTCGTTGCCCTGCGCCTGCTTCTCGAGCTGCAAGCCCTGGGTCAGCGCGCTTGCCAGCGTCGGATCGCGGTGCTGATAGAGATCGAGCAGCCGCATCGCGGTGTCGTCGGCGGCCTGCGGCAGCGCAGTCGGCGCCCAGCCGACGGTCGGCGCTGCGCCGCGCAACACCAGCGGCGTGGTCGGACCGACCGCGAGCGCGCTCGTCACCCGCTCGCCCTTTGGCAATGCTTCGAGTGCGCGATTGAGCCAGCCGGATTGCACCCGGCCGGGACCGGGGAAGCCGCTCTCCAGCACGTCCTGGCCGTCGAAATGCGAGCGATCGCGATAGGAGGTCGCAACGGCATGAACCACCGCCGCCTGCTTGGCGCGATACATCCGGGCGAATTCCGGCATCGCCGGATGCAGGCCGAAGAACGGATCGAGCATCACCGCCGCGTTCGGTCCATCGGCCCTCAGCGCGATCGCGCCGTGCAGGCCGGCATAATCGGGGTCGCCGATCGGGGCTACGGTGGCAAGGCCATCGAGGGCACCGCGCAGGATGATGGTGATGAAGCGCGGATCGCGGCCATCGGCGGCGCGCGCGAATTTCGGCAAATAGGCCCAGGCGGCAAACGAGGCGCCACCGAGCAGAAGCGCGCGCCGCGATGTCGCCTGCAGCATCAGGCTCTCGGAGCAATCCATGATCATCTCCTCTGGAATTCCGGCGACATCAGCAGCAGCGCCAGCGCCTGCTGCCGCGATTCCGCGCGCTCGATGGTGCGCCGCGTCTCGACCGAAGCGGCATCTGCCGCGATCAACTCGAGCAGGTCGCGCGGGTCGAACCGGTCGGCGAGCTGGGAGCCAAGCTGCGCCGAGATGTCGAGCCTGAGCTTGATGCCCTCAGGCGCCGCCCAGGCTGCAGCGGTATCCGGGAAACCGTTCGGCCCGGCCGGCGACCACAGCGGCTGGCCGAGCACATTGAGACCGTTAAGATAGCGGCCGGGATCTTCGGGATTACGCGCCAGCAGACGGCCGGAGGCGAGCAGGAATTCATAAGGTGAGCGCATCTTCGTCAGCGGCGCCTGCCACGCCTCGTTCGACTGAACGAGCGCGGTGGCCAGCGCCCTGAGATCACCGTCGGTTTTGGTGAAGGTGTCCTGCAGCTTCGCCACCAGCGCGGGCGGCGGATCGTCGGCAACGAAATGGCGGGCGAATTTGGTCGCAATGAACTTTGCGGTCGAGGGATGCCGCGCGATATCCGATAGCACCGCCTCGCCCTGCGCGAGGCCGGCCTGCGCATAGGTCTTGCCCAGCACCTGCTGCGGCCCGGGCTGATGCGCATTGGAATTGAACACGAAGCTGCCGGGCGCACCTAACTGGCCCTTGCGGCCGGCAAAGGTCCAGCCGGTGATGACGCGCGCCAGCGCCGTCACGTCGTCCTGGGTGTAGCCGCCGCCGACGCCGAGCGTATGCAGCTCCATGATCTCGCGCGCGAGGTTTTCGTTGAGGCCGCGGTTGCGGTTGATGCCAGCGCGCGACTCCGGACCCAGCGATTGCTGGTTGTCGAGGAAGAACAGCATCGCCGGATGCTGCTCGACGGTCTTCAGTATGTCTGAGAAACGACCAAGCACGTGCGGGCGGATCGCCTCGCGCTCGAACGAGCCGGCCCACATCCGCGCCAGCGCGCCCTTGTTGGCCGAGATGCAGAAGTGATTGGACCAGAACACCACCAGCCGCTCGACGAAACCGCAATCGGCGACCACGCCGCGCTGCAGCCGCGCCAGCGCCTCGGCGCGGAACGTCTTCTGGATGATGTTGAGCGGCTGCGCCGGCGGCTTGGGCGGACCGGCCACCGTCTGCATCGTCGGAGGCTGCATCGCCGCATTGGCGCTGTCGGCGAGCTGCGGCTGCATCGCCGGATCCTTCCCGGCGATTTCCTTGGCGGCAGTCGACAGCGACAGATTGCGCCGCTGCGGCTGCTTCGCGTCGGATCCCTGCGCCGGCGTCTCGCTCGCGCCTTGCTGCGCGACTTTCGCGGCGTTGCGCGCCTGCTGGATCTCGAACTGATAGTCGAACACCTGCTTGCCGAGCTCCGGGGTCGAGAGCAGGCCCGGCACTTCGAGCAGCGCGCCGTTCGGACGCGCCAGCTCCGTCAGCACGAAACCGCGCGGATCGGAGGCCGCGTTGGTGAAGTCGCCGGCCGCCCCGCCGCGGGCGCCGAATCCAAACCGGTTGAGGGCAATCAGCGCGGCTTGCGAATCACGGGCCATCAGAATTCCCTTAAACGATTCCCTTGACCGTCTATCCCGGCTATATCTGTTGCCCGGCATCATAGCGCGGCCCGGGATGAACCCGAGATTAATTCGCGCATTAAATCGCGGTTAGAATGGACCTCTCTTCACACGATCGTTCCGAACAAGCCTCACCGCGCCGGCTTGCCTGCACGGCCTGCGGCAGCGAATTTTCCTGCTCGCTCACGGGATCGTGCTGGTGTTCCGACGAAAGCTTCCGTCTGCCGATGCCGGCCGATGGCGGCGACTGCCTGTGCCCCGCCTGCTTGCGGAAACTGGCGGAACAGCAGATAGCGGTGAGCGCCACGTGAACGCACTCTGGACCGTCGACGCCGTCCTGCTCGACATGGACGGCACACTGCTCGACACCGAGAAGGTCTACTTCGACAGCCTGGTCGCAGCGCTCAACGCATGCGGCTACACCGACGGCGTCATCACGCTGTGCCATTCCATGGTCGGCCTCCCCGGCCCGGTCTGCGAGGCGATGCTGCGCGATCATTACGGCGCGGCGTTTCCGCTCGCCGAGGTCAATCAAGCATTCCTCGAACATCGCGATGAAATGATGCGCGCGGGCCTGCCGCTCAAATCAGGCACGCTTGCGCTGCTCGATGCCCTCGCCGCCTCGGAACGTCCGATGGCGATCGTCACCTCGTCGTCGCGCCGCTCCGCCGAACGCAATCTCACGCTCGCCGGAATCCGCGACCGCTTCGACACGCTGCTGACGCTCGACGACGTGACCCACGGCAAGCCGGACCCCGAGCTCTATCTAAAGGCGGCCGCGCAGCTTGGCGTGACGCCGCCGGCCTGCATCGCGGTGGAAGATTCCAACCACGGCGTCACGGCCGCCCACACCGCCGGCGCGATCACGCTGATGGTGCCCGACATGGCGCCGCCGACCGACGCGACGCGCGCGAAATGCGCAGCCGTGCTGCCGGACCTCAACGCGGTGCTGGCACTGCTGCAGGCGCGCGGCGCGCTTTAGCCGTCATTGCGAGCGAAGCGAAGCAATCCATCGTCCCGCATATGCGGAGCGATCGTGAGTGTGCATCTTGGCCTCAATTGCGTTACGGTTCAGATGCAGCGGGATAACCTTCGACTTTCGACTACGCCTTGTATGCGAGCGACATTTTCGATGATCAAGCGCGGCCTGTCAGTCTTCGATCCGCCTAACGACCTGCTCGACACCTCTGGGGTGACACCCAAGCTGGGTGAAGGCGAGCACGTTCTCTGGGTTGGCACGCCGGGATGGCTCAGCAGCTTCTTCTGCACAGCCTCATTTGTAACGGCGGGCGCTCTCGTTTTGGCGCTTATCGCCTACCACGGGATTTACTCACTAACGCCAGAACAATATGCCATTGATGGGCTCGTCAGGAAGCGGTGGATAGTTGTCGAAGCATTAGTCTTTTTTGCTTTCATACCTCAACTGATAGCGCTGCGCATGGGCGGAGCTTTTGTTTACGTTCTCACAACAAAGCGAATGATGGTCAGAGTAGACCAGACAAGGTTACTCGTCAGATTATTCAGGTACTTCAAAAGCGTCGTAGATGCGGATGGCTTCGCCGCATATGATTTGAGATACCTCAACGGTACCCGCGTCTATGCCGGCTTGTGGAGCTACGGAAATGTGAGCGTCCGGTACACCGTCGGCTCATTAGGCGAAGTCAGGGGCGACCTAAGCACATATGAGTCCAAACCATTCTTCTTTCGTGACCGCCGGTACGTAAAGGTATTCTACCGCAAGCTTGCCTGCTTTCATTTGGCCGAGACGTTTTGCAACGTGTACTTCGGGATCAAGGATGTGGGCAGGCTTGGTGATGTTCTGAATGATCAATGCGCGGCTCGTCTTGGGCGCTTCGCTCCCCGGTAACTTCAGCGAGACCGAACGTCAAACGACGAAAAGCGCGGTAGCCAATCCTAACTCCGTCTACGCCCCGACTTCCCCATCGCCGTCTCGATCAGCATGCGGGCAGCCTCACCGGCGGTTTCCATGTAGCTGGCGTCGCGATGCAGCAGCACCACGGCGAATGAGCCGTCCAGCAGCAGCAGGATCTGCCGCGCCAGCTTCAGCGGATCGGCGATCCCCTGCTCCGCGAAGGTCGCGCGCAGCCAGTCTTCGAACTTCTTCTTGTGCGCGGCGCCGATCCGGATCGCGGGATGGCCGGGCATGTTGGCAAGCTCGGCCGAGGTGCGCAGGAAACCGCAGCCTTTCCATTTCGGATGCCGCGCCGAGCGTGCGAGATTCCGGAAGATCGCCTCGACCTTCAGCGGCACACCGCCCTCGGCCTCCGCGAACCATTTTCGAAACAGCGCGAGATTGGGCTGGTCCCGCTCGGCAAGATAGGCAGCGACGAGGTCGTCCTTGCTCTTGAAGTGATAATACAGCGTACGCTTGGTGAGGCCGGCCTTGGCGGCGACCTCGTCGACGCTGACGCGGCGGATGCCTTCACTGTAAAACAGCGAATTCGCCGCCTGGACGATGCGCTCGCGGGTGGGCTCGGAGGGTCTGGGCATCCGTCGTATGTATACTCGCCAGTGAATATACACAAATTCCGGGAGCTTCTAGGGTCGGTCCCGCGAAACACCCATGCCGGAGACTGCACCATGTCCGCCCCCATCCTGCTCGCGATCGACGACGGGATCGCCCTGGTCACCCTGAACCGCCCCGCGCAGCTCAACGCGCTCAATTACCAGCTGATCGATCAGCTGATGGCGGCGCTCGACCGTATCGAGGGCGACGCCGGCGTGCGCGCCGTGATCCTGACCGGCGCCGGCGAACGCGCGTTCTCGGCGGGCGCCGACATCAAGGAGTTTTCCGAGAGCGTCAAACAGGGCGCCGCGGTCGCCGTGCGCGACTTCGTCCGCCGCGGTCAGGCCATGACCGCGCGGCTGGAGGCGTTCAAGAAGCCGGTCATTGCCGCAGTCAACGGGCTCGCCTTCGGCGGCGGCTGCGAGATCACGGAGGCGGTGCATCTCGCCATCGCCAGCGACCGTGCGCTGTTTGCAAAACCCGAGATCAAGCTCGGCATGCCCCCGACCTTCGGCGGCACACAGCGGCTGCCGCGGCTGGCGGGGCGCAAGCGCGCCCTAGAGCTGCTGCTATCAGGCGATCCGTTCCCGCCCGAGCACGCGCGCGAGATCGGCCTCGTCAACCGGCTCGTGCCGCACGATCAGTTGCTGACCGCCGCGCGCGAACTCGCCGGCCGCATCACCAGGCATTCGCCTGATGCGGTCGCCGGCACCATCACCGCGGTGACGCGCGGGCTCAACATGCCGATTGCCGAGGGCCTGCTGGTCGAGAGCGAGCAGTTCGGCGCGCTGGTGCCGAGCCACGATCTCGCCGAGGGGCTCGTGGCGTGGAAGGAGCGGCGACCGGCGAAGTATCTCGGGGCGTGAAAACCCGCTAGCGCTACATTCGTCATTGCGAGCCACCCGGTCGGCGCGAAGCGCCGCCGGATGACAGGCTCCGCGAAGCAATCCATCGACCCGCATGCGCGGAAAGATGGATTGCTTCGTCGCTTCGCTCCTCGCAATGACGGCGAGACTGCGCCCTACCGCACCACCGCCGCGGTCTGTCCGAACAGCAGCTTGCGCTCTTCCTCGGTGCGGATCGCGGGCTGGCCGAAATTCGGGTTGACCTCCTTCGCCTTGGCATAGGCGCGCTCGGTCGCCGGGCGTTTTCCGATCGTCTCCAGCCAGCGCTTCAGATGCGGGAAGTCGTCGATCTCCTGGCCCTGGTTCTTGTAGGGCACCACCCAGGGATAGCTCGCCATGTCGGCGATCGAATAGTCGCCGGCGATGAATTCGCGGTCGGCGAGCCGCTTGTTGAGCACGCCGTAGAGCCGGTTGGTCTCGTTGACATAGCGGTCGATCGCGTAAGGCAACTTCTCGACCGCGTAATTGCGGAAGTGATGGTTCTGCCCGGCCATCGGCCCGAGCCCGCCCATCTGCCAGAACGTCCACTGAATCGCGTCATAGCGGCCGTAGAGATCCGCAGGCAGGAATTTTCCGGTCTTCTCGGCGAGATAGAGCAGGATCGCACCGGATTCGAACAGAGAGATCGGCTTGCCACCGCCCTTCGGCGCGTGATCGACGATCGCTGGAATGCGGTTGTTAGGCGCGACCTGCAGGAAATCCGGCTTGAACTGATCGCCCTTGCCGATATTCACCGGGAAAACCTTGTATTCCAATCCGGTCTCTTCGAGGAACATCGTGATCTTGTGGCCGTTTGGCGTGGACCAATAGTGGAGATCGATCATGGGCGTGATCCTGCATTTCCAGGGATTGCTGACGCATCGGCGAGAAAGATGCGAATGCATGGAGTTGGGCGCATAACCGCACCCAAGTCAATGGCGGCGCATTGCGCCGCGCGCGAATGTGATCTGCAAACGACGCAAGCGCCCGATTGAGCTGCGTCCCGATAGCACCTAGGCTCCGTACCGTTCGCATCGAATAATTTTCGAAACTTGGGGGATAATAATGACACGGGATTTGGCACGACGTGATTTCCTGAAAGGCTCGGCGGCGATCGCCGGTGCCGCCGCCGCGGGCGCATTCTCCTGCGTCGAGATCGCGAGCGCCGCGCCGATCGAGGTGCCAACCGTCGACAAGCTGTCGATCCGCGTGCTGGTCGATTCCAGCTTCGACGCCTTCTTCAAGCCGAAACAGGCTAACGGCGTCTCGATCGCGCCGGCAGTGCGCGGCGCCGATTTCCGCAAATCGCTGCACAATGAATGGGGACTGTCGCTGTGGCTGGAATCGGAGGCCGCCGGCAGCCGGCGCAGCCTGATGCTCGACTACGGCTACACGCCCGAGGTGCTGCTCAACAACATGGAGCTGGTCGGCGTCGATCCCGCCAAGCTCGACGCGCTGATCGTGAGCCATGGGCACTACGACCATTTCGGCGGCCTCAACGGCTTCCTCGACAAATTCCGCGACAGACTGCCGGCTGACGTGAAACTCTATGCCGGCGGCGAGGACAATTTCTGCCACCGCGTCAGCGCGACGCCGACCAAGGGCCAGTTCGCCGATTTCGGCACGCTCGACCGCCGCCAGCTCGCCGCACAGCGCGTCACCACGGTGCTGTGCGAGACCCCGACCGTGATCGCGGGCCACGCGTTCACGACCGGCAAGATCACCCGCCGCAGCATCGAGCGTGTGCTGCCGCAGACCTGGGTCGAGTTCGGCATGAAGGACGGGCTCGGCTGCAACGCCAGCCACTATCTGCCGGCCGAGATGGAAGGCAAGATCGTGCCCGACGAGCACATCCACGAGCACGCGACCTGCTTCAATTTGAAGGATTTCGGCCTGGTCGTGATCTCGTCCTGTGGCCATGTCGGCATCGTCAATTCGGTCAAGCAGGCGCAGGAAGTCTCCGGCATCCAGAAGGTGCACGCGATCGTCGGCGGCTTCCATCTCGGACCGGCGCCGAAGGACTACCTCACCGAGGTCGTCGCCGAGATCAAGAAGCTCGACCCCGACGTGCTGATCCCGATGCATTGCTCCGGGCTCAACTTCGTGCAGGAGGCGACCGCGCAGATGGGCGACAAGGTGCTGGTCACGACAACCGGCAGCCGCCTCTCCTTCGGCATATGAACCGACCGATCCTGCGCGTTATTGCATGCGCCGGCGCCGGCTTGTGGCTGGCGCTGGCGTCCGCGCTGGCCGGCGATGCACCACAGCAAGCGACGCGTTCGGCCACCGAGATCATGGACATCCTGATGTGGAATCGGGAGCCGGTCGGCGGGCCGTTCGCGCTGACCGATCAGGCCGGCCGTGACCGCACCGACAGCGAGTTCCGCGGCAAGCTGATGCTGGTCTATTTCGGCTTCACCTATTGCCCCGACGTCTGCCCCACCGATCTGCAGGCGATCGCGCTCGCGCTCGACAAGCTCGGCCCCGACGGCGATCAGGTGCAACCAATCTTCATCACGGTCGATCCCGAGCGCGACACCGCAGCCCACCTCGCCGAGTACGTGCCGCTGTTTCACCCGCGGCTGATCGGGCTGACCGGCAGCGATGATGCGATCCGCAAGGTGGCGGATGCCTACAAGGTCTACTATGCCCGCGTGCCGCTGAAGGATGCCGGCGACTACACCGTCGATCACACCGCCTACATCTATCTGATGGACCGCGACGGCAATTACCTCGGCTTCTTCCCGCCGGGCACCTCGGCCGACCGCATGGTCGAGATCATCCGGCCACGGCTCGCCGGGCCGGCGCGCTAGTGCCGCAACGGGACTGCGCCCCCTCTCGCGATTGCGGGGAGGGTCGGCGTGGGGGTGTCGCCGCGAGTCGGAATCTTGATGTGGAAGCACCCCCACCCGCCGCGCTACGCGCGTCGGCCTCCCCCGCAAGCGGGCGAGGCAAAGAAAGACGGCCTCAATGCAGCCGCCCATGCGCGCGCAAAAAGGTCTCGCCGGTTTCCGTCACCATCACCCGCATGCCCTCGACCGAGGGACGGCGCGCGACATAGCCGCGATCGACCGCGTCTTCCCAGATCGTCAGCCGCGGACATGAGGTGCGCCAGACCTCGAGCACCTCGGCATAGGGCCGCGGCTCGCGCGCGACCCATTCCACGAGATCGAGCACCAAGGCGTCCGTGGTCTCAGTCATTTGGTCCTCGCCGGGGGTCAGCAGGGATTCAAAATCGTCTCCGGTATTTCTGCGCCGCTTGGCCTCCGCCGGCAAACTGAGTTATCTTGCCCTTGCATCAGTTTTCCTGAGGGTTCATGCGGCGGCTACTCTTTCTCAACGGCATCAAGGCATTCGAGGCGGCGGCGCGGACCGGCAGCTTCGCGGCCGCCGGCCAAGAGCTCAACGTCTCGGCCGCCGCGATCAGCCGGATGGTGCATCTCCTGGAAGAGCGGCTCGGCGTCGCACTGTTCGAGCGCAAGGCCAACCGCCTCGTCACCACGCAGGCAGGCCGCGCCTATCAGGGCGGGCTGACGCCGATCTTCGACGCGCTGGCGAGCCTCACCGCGCAGGTCACGGCCTCCGCGAGCGCGCGCGTGCTGACCGTCGGCGTCGGCCCGACGTTTGCGCTGAAATGGATGATCCCGCACCTCGCCGAGTTCCGCAAAGCGGAGCCCGACATCGAGGTGCGGATCACCACCGGCGGCATGGCGGTGCCGTTCGCCGACGACTGGAGCTGCGGCATCCAGCTCGGCGACGGCCAGTGGCCGGGCCTCGTTGCCGAGCCGCTGTTCGCCGCCGACCTGATGCCGGTGTGCACCGCGCGGCTCGCCAACGCCCTGAAGCGTCCCGCCGACCTCAAGGGACCGAGCCTGATCCGCGTCGCCCATTCGCCCGACGACTGGCCGTCCTGGCTGAAGGCCGCGGGCGTGCCGCGCCTGACGGCGCGCGGGCCGGAGTTCCAGTTCTACGGCCAGGCGCTGCAGGCAGCGAGCGATGGGCTCGGGATCGCGATGGGCATCCGGCCCTATATCGACGACGATCTCGCCGCCGGCCGGCTGGTCGCGCCGTTTGCGCTCAGCGTGCCGAAGGGCATGCGCTGGTACCTGGTCTATCGCGGCTTCCACGCCGAGCAGCGCGATTTCGCCGCGTTCCGGCGCTGGATCATCCGTGCCGCCGCGGAACCCGCCGCGCGCCGCAAGGGAGCGCGCAATGCGTGAGGAGACCATCGACACGCTGGTGATCGGCGGCGGCCAGGCCGGGCTCACCATGAGCCACCGGCTGAAGCAGTGCGGCATCGCCCATCTGGTGCTGGAGCGGCGGCGGATCGCCGAGCGTTGGCGCAGCGAACGCTGGGACGGCCTGATGTTCCAGTTTCCGAACTGGTCGGTGCGGCTGCCGGAGTTTGCGTTTCCGCACAGCGATCCCGACGGCTTCTCGGACACCGCATCGATCATCGCCTTCATCGAGGCCTACGCCGCCTTCGTCGCGCCGCCGATCCGCTGCGGCGTCGAGGTGACGAAGCTGCGCCGCGACGCCGATGGCTTCCTCGCCGAGATTGCCGACGGCAACATCGCCGCCCGCAACGTCGTCGTCGCCACCGGCCCGTATCAGCGGCCGCTGCAGCCCGACGTGCTGCGCGAGCAGCCCGGCCTGTTTCAGGTTCACGCCAGCGACTACAAAAATCCCGCGCAATTGCCTGATGGGGCGGTGCTGGTGATCGGCGCCGGCGCCTCGGGCGCGCAGATCACCGACGAGCTGGTGCGCGCCGGCCGCAATGTCTTCCTTTCGGTCGGACGCCACAACCGCCTGCCGCGCCGCTATCGCGGCCGCGACCTGTTCTGGTGGCTGGCCGAGATGGGCGTCGACGAGACGCCGGTCGAGCAGCGTGGCCCGTCCCGCCTGCTGCCGGTGATCTCGGGCGCCCATGGCGGCCACACCATCGATTTCCGCCGCTTCGCCGCTGACGGTGTGACGCTGCTCGGCCGCGTGGCGGCAGCGCGCGACGGCGTGCTCGAGATCGCGCCCGATCTCGCCGCCAACATTGCCAATGGCGATGCCTACTACGCGACATTCCTCGGGATCGTCGACGACTTCGTCGCGGCCCGCGGCCTCGATCAGCCCGACGATCCCTTGGCGCGGATCCGCCTGCCCGATCCGCCCCGCCTCACTGCGCCGCTTGATACCATCGACCTGCGCACCGAACGGATCAGCAGCGTGATCTGGGCCACCGGCTACGGCCTCGATCTGAACTGGATCGACATACCGGTGCTGGACGGCAATGGAGCACCACGACACCGCCACGGCGTCTCCGACGTGCCGGGCCTGTATTTTCTCGGCCTGCAATGGCTGTCGAAGATGAAATCCTCGTTCCTGTCAGGCGTCGGCGACGACGCGGCCGTGCTCGCCGATCACATCGCCGCCCGCGCCTAGCGGGTTGGTGCGGTTCACCTCAAGAAACCGTGTCAAAACAAAAAGCTGGAACTCCTCTGCTCCACGGAAATAAACCGCGCGACTTGTGATCTGGTTCACATAGGGCGCCTTTGCGCCCGTGCTTCCTATGAGAAGGGACATCCCGAGGTCGCGATGATTTACAGCGGTTTTGAGATCAAGTCGTTCGAGATGGGGAAGGGGCAATGGCACGCCAGGATTCAACGGGTCGATCAAAGGCCGGTCGTCATCGATGGCATGCCGTTTCCGATGCTCGACATCGGCTTTGCGTGGTCCGATCCGGATGCGGCGATCGACGACGCGAAGCGGACTATCGACCGGTTCCCACAACGGTATGGCATGACAATTCCGTCGGCGTGACCGGCAACGTCGTGGTCGCAGTCGTCCCGCAATGCGAGCCGGATCCGGTCTGGCCGGCGCAGGTCAGGACCAGCTGCCCGGAATGTGCCGCCCAACTCTCGCTGCTGCGCGTGATTCCCGGCCGCGCCGCCGAATACTGGACCACGCGCTGCGACGGCTGCGGCGGCATCCATCTCGACATCGTCGACCTGCCGCGGGCCTGAAATCCGCGAAAGCGCCGCCTGCTGACACCCTGCTGTCAGCAGCATCTCCTGCGCACCGATCCAGCCGCCGATTGCCCTTTTCTCGCCGCCGGACTCGTCCCATATTCCGGCCATGGCGAAGACACCGAACACTCCGAAAAAGCCCGGCAAATCCCCCAAATCCAAGGCACACCGGCCCGAAGTCCAACCGATCGGACCGGCGTTGGCCGAGCTGCTCAATCCCGCGATCAATCGCGGCGATGCCGGCATGGGTTCGGGCACCGGCTTGCAGCCGCCGCCGGACAATTCCTGGGACCGCCGCGCCGGCGGCGAGGCCGCCGCGCATCGCGCGCGGGCGTCGACGCGGGAGACCAGCGAGGACGTCGCCAGGCGCGACGCGTCCGGTCTCGAGGAAGCCCCGCAGGCCAACTACGGCACTTCGGCCACCATCCCGATGCTCGATCCGGAACTGGCGCGGCAGCTCGGCCTGCCGACCGCCGAGGACGATGACGAGGCGCTCGCCCGTCCGCCGCGCAGCAAGATGGAGGCGCTCGGCGTCAAGGCCACCGCCGACGCGCTGGAGAACCTGATCCGCGACGGCCGCCCGGAATTCCGCAGGGATGACGGCTCGATGCGGGTGTGGACCCCGCACCGGCCACCGCGCCCCGAGAAATCCGAAGGCGGCGTGCGGTTCGAGATCAAGTCGTCCTACGAGCCCAGGGGCGACCAGCCGACCGCGATCGCCGAGCTTGTCGAAGGCATCGCGCGCAACGATCGCACCCAGGTGCTGCTCGGCGTCACCGGCTCGGGCAAGACCTACACCATGGCCAAGGTGATCGAGGCGACGCAACGCCCGGCGCTGATCCTGGCGCCGAACAAGACGCTGGCCGCGCAGCTCTATGGCGAGTTCAAGAGCTTCTTCCCCGACAACGCCGTCGAGTATTTCGTCAGCTATTACGACTACTACCAGCCGGAAGCCTACGTCCCGCGCACCGACACCTATATCGAGAAGGATTCCTCGATCAACGAGCAGATCGACCGCATGCGCCACTCGGCGACGCGCGCGCTGCTCGAGCGCGACGACGTCATCATCGTCGCCTCGGTGTCGTGCATCTACGGTATCGGCTCGGTCGAGACCTATACCGCGATGACCTTCGCGCTGAAGAAGGGCGAGCGCATCGACCAGCGGCAGCTCATCGCCGACCTGGTCGCGCTGCAATACAAGCGCACCCAGGCCGATTTCACCCGCGGCACCTTCCGGGTCCGTGGCGACGTCATCGACATCTTCCCGGCGCACTATGAAGACCGCGCCTGGCGCGTGAACCTGTTCGGCGACACCATCGAGACCATCGAGGAGTTCGATCCGCTCACCGGCCACAAGCAGGACGAGCTCGAATTCATCAAGATGTACGCCAATTCGCACTATGTGACGCCGCGCCCGACCTTGGTGCAGGCGATCAAGTCGATCAAATCAGAATTGAAGATGCGGCTCGACCAGCTGAACGACCAGGGCCGCCTCTTGGAGGCGCAGCGGCTGGAGCAGCGCACCACCTTCGATCTCGAGATGATGGAAGCGACCGGAAGCTGCGCCGGCATCGAGAACTATTCGCGCTACCTCACCGGCCGCCGCCCCGGCGAGCCGCCGCCGACGCTGTTCGAATACGTGCCCGACAACGCGCTGGTGTTCGCCGACGAAAGCCACGTCACCGTGCCGCAGATCGGCGGCATGTTCCGCGGCGACTTCCGCCGCAAGGCAACGCTCGCCGAATACGGCTTCCGCCTGCCCTCCTGCATGGACAACCGCCCGCTCCGCTTCGAGGAATGGGACATGATGCGGCCGCAGTCGGTCGCGGTGTCGGCGACGCCGAGCGGCTGGGAGCTGAACGAGTCCGGCGGCGTGTTCGTCGAGCAGGTGATCCGCCCGACCGGCCTGATCGATCCGCCCGTCAATATTCGCCCCGCCCGCACCCAGGTCGACGACCTCGTCGGCGAGGTCCGCGCCACCGCGCAGGCCGGCTACCGCTCGCTGATCACGGTGCTGACCAAGCGCATGGCGGAGGACCTCACCGAATACCTGCATGAGCAGGGCATCCGCGTCCGCTACATGCACTCCGACATCGACACCATCGAGCGCATCGAGATCATCAGGGATCTCCGCCTCGGCGCGTTCGACGCGCTGGTTGGCATCAACCTGTTGCGCGAGGGCCTCGACATTCCCGAATGCGCGCTGGTCGCAATCCTCGATGCCGACAAGGAAGGTTTTCTGCGCAGCGAGACCTCGCTGATCCAGACCATCGGCCGTGCCGCGCGCAACGTCGACGGCAAGGTGATCCTCTATGCCGATCAGATGACCGGCTCGATGGAGCGCGCCATCGCCGAGACCAACCGCCGCCGCGAGAAGCAGGTCGAGTACAACGAGGCCCACGGCATTACGCCGGAGAGCGTCAAGAAGTCGATCGGCGACATCCTCAACTCGGTCTACGAGCGCGATCACGTGCTGGTCGAGATCGGCGACGGCGGCATGGCCGACGACGTGATCTCGATCGGGCACAATTTCGAAGCCGTCTTGAGCGACCTCGAAACGCGGATGCGCGAAGCCGCGGCAAATCTGAACTTCGAGGAAGCGGCGCGGCTGCGCGACGAGGTTAAGCGCCTGCGCGCCACCGAGATGGCCGTGGTCGACGATCCGACCGCCAAGCAGCGCAACGTGCAGAAGCAGGCCGGCGCCTATGCCGGCACCAGGAAATACGGCGATGCCGCCAACCTGCCGGTCGCCGCGCTGAAGAACAAGATCGCACAGACCTCGCTCAAGGCGAGCCGCGGCGGCAAGTCCGGCTCACGGGTGCACAAGCCAGATCTCGA
This sequence comes from Bradyrhizobium sp. ma5, assembly GCF_042258955.1. Lineage (NCBI taxonomy): Bacteria > Pseudomonadati > Pseudomonadota > Alphaproteobacteria > Hyphomicrobiales > Nitrobacteraceae > Bradyrhizobium > Bradyrhizobium sp. ma5. The sequence goes on along the minus strand of NZ_CP170156.1, from coordinate 1,440,755 downwards.
CGAGATGCACGGCCCGGAATCGCTGCCCTTCCGCCCGGACGGCGCGCTGCCGGCCAAACCGTTCGGCACCACCAGCCGCATCATCCAGCCGACCGACTCGCGGCAGTCGGGGCCGGAGTTCGGGCCGAGCCCGCGGAGCAGCGGTGGTGCTCCGGGCAAGCGCGGTCGGTGGAAGAAAAGGTAGACCATGACGCGCGCCGAGCTTCTCGCCTTCCTGCGGATGCATCGGCTTGCAGTGGTCAGCACGGTCCACGACGGCGCGCCGCAAGCCGCCGTCGTCGGCATCGCGGTCAGCGATGGGCTCGAGATCATCTTCGACACGCTGACCACCTCGCGCAAGTACCAGAACCTCCGCACCGATCCCCGCGCCGCGTTGGTGGTCGGATGGGACGCAGAGCAAACCGCGCAACTCGAGGGCGTCGCCGACTTTCCGACCGGCGCGGAGTTGGCCGCCTGCAAGCAGGTGTACTTCGCGGCGTGGCCCGACGGCCCGGAGCGCGAGGCATGGCCGAACATCGGCTATGTCCGCGTGCGGCCGACCTGGGTACGGTTCAGCGATTTTGGCGAGGCGCCGGCGCGGGTTGAGGAGATGCAGCTTGGTTGATCAGCCTATCGCATGACCGGCGAGCGCTATGGCTGGACGAAGAACACCACATAGAGCGCGAGGCCGATCGCCAGAAACGACGCCGCAACGGCAAACCAGTTGTACTTGATGCCGCGCGCGAAAATTGCGTTCTTCGCAAACCACAGGACAAGACCGATAAAGATCGCTGCGAAGATCTTGCCCCAGAACAACTTCAGAAGGTGTAGATCCGCGAATGACATCCTCGCCCCGGACGATGGCTTTCGCTGAAGCCGCAGGCTACTGCCGATACAGGTTGTTATCACGACAGGGGTTGTCATGGAAACGGAGGCCGCCGCAACGGCGCCAGATCACGCGACGTCGAATGCCGGATGATATCGCACGTCCCCCTTCGGCGGCTCGCCCTTCAGCACCAGCCGCTGAAAGTACGGGCTCGGCGTGCCGCCATAGGTCAGCGTGGGATCGCTGACGAAGCCGAAGCGGCTGTAGTAGGCGGGATCGCCGAGCAGGACGCAGCCGTCGGCATTCAGTGCCGCGAGGCGGGCAAGGCCCTCGCGGATCAGCACGCCGCCGATGCCCTGGCGTTGCAGGCCGGGCGCGACCGAGACCGGGCCGAGGCCGTACCAGCGGCCGGTCGCGCCGTCGATCTGAACCGGCGAGAACGCGACGTGACCGACGATGCGCCCGTCATCCGATGTCGCCAGCAGCGAGATGGTCAGCGCGCCGGCCTCGCGCAGCGCCGCAACGATGCGGGCTTCGGTGCCGCTGCTGTGCGGCGCTGTCGCGAATGCCGCCGCCGTGATCCGGCTGATCGCGGCGGCATCTTCATCGCGTTCGTCCCTGATCTGCATGCGCGCAGATAAGGCCGATCAACAGCGAAGCGCAAGCTTAGCCGACGCTGACGACCGCGACCGCCAGCAGCGACATCATGATCATCGTGGTCATGAGTTGCAGCGAGACGCCCGGCTGGCTCCGCCATTGTGCGATCTTCCCGGAGAACGACAGACTCGCGTCGAAGAACATCGGTGCGTGGATGTGCACGAAGCGCTTCGGGAATTTCACGGCAAGCCACGGCGTGATCGCGGCGTAGACCAGCGACGCCATCACGACGTAGATCGCGGCGCCATAGCGTTCGCCGACGATTTCCGGGGCGCCGAACATTTTCAGCATCAGCACGGCGGCGGCGAAGGTCGGCAGGCCCTGGAGGATGGCGGTGAGCGCAAAGCCTTCGAGCCGGTTCTGCGCGGAAGATTTCGGTGCAGCGATGGCGTTCATGGCGGCGATCCCTTCTCAATCGGGTGATCCGATGCCGCCACGCTAGCCGCGCGCCCTCGCTTGCGGCGTGATGCAGGTCACGGGGAAAGCGGGATCGCGGCGCGGCTACCCGTTATCTGGCCATGCGGTTGCAAGTTGATGGATTTCGCTGCGCTCTACCCATCCTACATGTCCGTTTGACATGTGCAGCGGAACTTCACCCACGTCGTCCCGGGCAAGCGCAGCGCGACCCGGGACCCATAACCACAAATGGCAATTGTTGCGCGACGCTGGGGCCACAGCCTCCTCAACAACGCAACCCTGTGGTTATGGGTCCCTGCTTTCGCAGGGACGACGGCGGAGTTTGCTGCGCGATCCGGAATTCTACCCCGACCGCCTGTTGCTGGTGTTCTGGATCAGGTTGCCGTGCGCGGCCTGCTCGCGGATGTTGTGCTTCTCGTCGTCGCGGTGGCCCTTGGTGGTGTCAAGGGGAACGCCGGGCGCGCTGCCGGGGCCCTTGTGGCTTTGGTTGGCGTCGGGAACGGGCTGGATGGTCTTGTTCATTGGCTTCGTCATCATCGTCTCCGTTGCGCAAGGAGACAACGCCGCCCGTGCGGGCGGCGTTCCGGAGATCTCGCAACTCGCCTTACAGCTTGTCCTGCTGCGCGGGCTGCGCCTGCTGCTGCTGGCGCTGGCGTTCCTGCTCCTTGGCGTGATGGCGGCCGTAGAGGCATCCGGCGGCCGCGCCGAGCATGCCGTGATGGCCGGCATAATGACCGGCGACACCGCCGACGACCGCGCCCTTGATGCAGCCCTTGGCGTCGGCGGGCGAGGTGGCGGCAATCGCGCTGACGGCAATGGCAAACGCGAGAAGAATGGATTTCATGATACGGCTCCAATGGAATTCTCAAGGCAGTAACGACCGAGCCGCCCCGCCGGTTCCCGCCGCTTCGCCGCAGAAATTCGCTGCGCGCCTGTCACGATCATGCTCTAAATGCCGCCGCATTGCGGACAGCGTCTTGAAGATCATGCGGACATCACACGTTGCTCTCCTCTCGGCCTTCATCCCGGCCCTTCTCGCGCCGGCACTCGGCGCGGCGATGCTGATCATACCGAGCCCGGCCCGCGCAGCGGACAACGACCGCGCGCTGGTCGCGACGTTCTGCGCCACCGCCAACATCAAGGGATCGACCTGCACGCGGGCGAAATCCTATCCCGACGGCCGTGCCTGCGACGTCAAGCTGACCCAGGAGCGCTACGCCGGCCGCTTCCTCGCCGCCGGCAATGCGCTGCTCGCCGTCAACTATGAAAGCGAATGCGAGCCGCACGCGACCGATTTCGGCGGTGTGGCGCTGTTCGAGCAGAACGGCACGGCCCATCGCTTCATCCGCTTCCTGCCCGGCGCGCAGGGCCACGACTGCATCGTCCTGGCCAAGGACGAGCAGCAGGACCTGCTGATCTGCACGGTCGGCCACATGGGCCAGGGCATTCTCGAAAGCGCGGTAGCGCGGATGCAGTTTAGCAAAAAATCCGGCAAGCGGATCGAGATCGCGCCCGACTTCCTGCTCAGGGCCGAGGATGCGGTCAACGCCTACGGCTCCAACGTCGTGATGTGCAACGAGGGCCCGAAATATTTCGGCCTCTCCAACCTCGCCGCCGGCCCGCGCCGCAACACTGTCGCGGTCGATGTCGATTATGCCGACGACGAGACCATCCGCACCGCCTGCGGCGAAGGCTTTCCGAAGCCGAAAGAGCTTTACCACGACCTCGCACCCGGCGAGGCCTTCGTGCCGCCGGGCTCCGAGAAGACGAAGCGGTTCACGATCGATCTTCTGACCGGCAACGCTGCGCCAGCGGAATAGGGGCCGCGCCGACGGAGTAAAGGCCGCGCCAACGAATGAGATGGCGCCGTGCGCATTTTGCGCCGCAATGCACGTTCCGGTTGTCGAACCTAATCGCGTCTCGTGCGTCAAAACATATGTTTGAGAGTGAAACGCTTCGGTTCACAATGCGGGCCAGGGCCAGTCAGAGGCGAGTCGGACTGAACCGGCGGAGTCGATCATGGGCGAGGATTTGAACCGGCAGCGCGTCTTGAACTTCCTCGACGTCTATTATGCCGGCGGCATCGAGGGCGCGCTCGATCGTTGCAGCGACGACGTCGCGTTTCTCGCCAACGCCCCGATCGACATTCTTCCGCATATGGGCCAGCACCGCGGCAAGGCCGCGCTGCGCCAGATGTGGACCACGATCCACGAGCGCTATTCCGACATGCGCTACGAGGCGCCGACGGTGGTGGCCGAAGGCGACAAGGTCGCGGCGCAGCTGCGGGTGTTCTTCCGCAAGCGCAACAACCGGCGCGTGGTGCAGTTCGATGTCGCGGTGTTCTACACGCTGCGCGACGGCAAGATCACCGAGATCCGCGAGATCATCGACACCTTCGACCTCGTCCAGCAGGTGCTGGAGCGCGACGTCGCGGCGGCGCTGACCGGGCAGAACGCGGAATAGCTCCCGGAAAGCCGGGCAACGCATGGCGACGCCCCCCGCCCCGCAAATTCGTCCCCGCCGACGTTGAACCTCGCAGGCCCGGCGCTGACCTATCACTGGGCTTGTTGCGGTCGGGGCTGAAATCACCATGAAAGTCGCATTGCTCGCTGTGCTTGGCCTTGCGCTGGGCGCCCTTGGCGGCGCCGCTCTCGGCATCGGAGCCGGGCTCACCTGGATCGGACTGGCCAAAACCTCAGGTCTCGACAGCGGAACGCTGGTGTTTTTCACCTTCATGCCGCTCGGCGCCGCGATCGGCGGCATCGGCGGCGCGCTGTTGTTCGCGGTGGTGGCGATCCACGACGCCGAGATCGTGATCGAACGGCAGCCGCTGCGGCAGCGCGACCGCTGAATTGCGGTGACCGGAGCGTTTTCGAGCGAAGCTTGCCCCGCACTTGATGCGGGGTGGACACGGGTTCGCGTGAAGAAAACCCGGTTCCGATCCCATCGGAGCCGGAACCGGGTTTTGCGGGCAGGCGGTCACATTCCGGTTAGGACCAGCGCAATTGTGCATTGCAAAAAAGTCATTTGCGTTTTGGCCGGGCCGCACTATTTCAGGCCGTAATAGTGACGTGCAGCAACCTGGCAGGGCGTCGGCCCTGATCGCCTGCCATTCGTTTGCTTTGAAAATCCAGTTTCAGGACGAGACCAAAATGACAGAGCACAGCCTCTGGCGTTTTTCGCGCGCATTGCATCGCGCGATCAACGAACGCCAGCTTGCAGACATCGAGCCGTTGCTCGATGACGAGGTCGAATGGGCCATCTACGGGCCGATCGACCTGTTTTCCTTTTTCGGCTCGCGCCGCGGCAAGGCCGCCGTGCTCGAGGTGATCAGGCAGATCGGCGAGAACCTGCGGGTTCACCGCTTCGATCGGGAGTCCATCATGCTGGGCGCGGATTCCGCGGCCTCGATGCTGCGCTATTCGCTGACGGCATTGGACTCCAACAAGCCGATCTCGCTCAGGATCGCGCATTTCGCGCAGTTCAAGTCCGGCAGGCTCACGAGCTTCCGCGTGCTGGTCGACAGTTTCGACCTGGTCGAGCAGACGGTCGGTTACCCGATCCATCTGCCGCGCATCGCGGTCTGACGGATCCCCGATTTCACGCCTTCGTCATGTCCGGGCTCGAGCGCGAAGCGCGTCTTCGCGTGTTCGGCGCTCCGGGCGGGACGCGGCCGGTTTTACCAGCCCCGAACCGGCCGCGCGGGGAGCCTTGCGCACGCGCGCGCTTGTCCCGGACATGACGATCACTTAGCCGATCACTTAGGCGATCACGCGGCTCTCACTTGCCTGAAGCGCTGCGTTGCCACAATTTCGCACCAAGAAAACCGCATGTTGCGGCGCTGGAATCTGCGGGCTGGGAATGACTTCTACATCACGATTTGGCTGGGCAAGGCTGCCGGTGCTGGCGGCCGGCTTCAGCGTGGCGATAGCGTTTTCGGCCACGGCGCAGACCTCACCATGGCTGGTCGCTCCCGCCGCCCAAGAGATAGCGAAAGACGCCCCCACTGACGATGCGGAGCCTGCGGCCGATGAGGCGCCGCCGGCGGCCGACGCCAATGACGCCGACATCCTGAAGGACATCGACCAGAGCAAGCTCGACTGGAGCCAGCTCGACACCGACTCCACCAGCCTGCCCACGCTGGCGCCGAAGAGTGCGGCCAAACGCAGCAGCGTCGCCGGCAACGATCCGTCCTGGTCGACCAACAACAACGCCAACGGCTCGTCGGCAGTGTCGGTCAAGCAGTCGGTTTCGCCGTTCCTCGACACCCGCATCGGCGCCGACATGACGGTCGCCAAGCAGGGCACGATGACGACGTCGGAGCAATTGTCGGAGCGGCTCGCCAATGGCGGCAGCCTGCCGCAATCCGGCGGCTCGGCCTGGGCTTCGGTGTCGGCACCAGGCGTGGCTTCGATCTGGGACAAGACCTCGGTCGAGGCGCGGGTCGATCCGGGCGCCGACCAGAGCAAGATCGGCACCTCGCTGAGCAAATCGGTGCCGCTGTCGGAGCAGTATTCGCTGACGCTGCAGAGCGGCTACAACCTGATCCAGCAAGGCTTCGTTCCGGTGCCCGGCATCATTGGCAATCCGTCGCGCAGCTACGATACCGATCAGTCGGCACGCCTGTCCGTGACCGACTCCGGCACCAGCATCACTGCCGGCCAGACGCTGTCGACCTCCGATGACAGGTGGCTGCGCCGGGTCGGCGCCGAGCAGAAGCTGTTCGACGGCGTCACCGTCTCCGGCTCGGTCGGCGAGACCGCCCAGGGCACGATCAACAAGAGCATCGGCGCCGGCTACAAGCGCTCATGGTGAACGATCTGTTAGCCCTGTCGCGCTAATGATCAGGCATTGCCCCAACTTGGCCCAGATGCGGTCAAATTCGGCGGCACTGATAGGTCCGTAACTTCATCAATTCGTCGTGCGGGGGACAAGCCGCGCTTCGCTATTGCGAACCAGGGGAAAGCCGATGAACGCCACCAACCGTACCGAGGAAGCCGAAGCCGAAACGACTTCCGAGGTCGATTCCAACCTTGCTGCGGTCTCGGAAGTCGAAGCCGGTATCCGCGACTTCGTGCGCAACGACATCGCCTATCTGCGCCGCCCGGTGGCGAGCCCGGAGACCGCGCCGACCGACACCAATACCGATGCCACCGTCAGCAACGTCAACTCGCTGATCCAGCGCGTCGCCGGCACCTCGCTCGCCGAGATCGAGAAGCTGATCGGCGAGCTCGAGAGCCTGCGCGATCTGCTGCATGCCGAGGGCCAGCGCGTCCAGCGCGAGATCTCCGGCTATGCCCAGCTCAGCCAGGCCGCGATGAAGTCGACGCGGATGATCGCCGACAACGTCTCGCAGTGGAAGCGCGCCGCCGACGGCCTGCGCAACAGCTGATCCCGATCAGTTTTCCAGACTGATGGCCGCCGCCTCCCGAACGGGGGCGGCGGCTTCGTTTTGCGCGGGCCGATTGGGCGCAGAACGATTCGTTATTCAGCGCGGTGTAGACTGCGCGGCGTCAATTCTTGCAGAAGCCGATTTGAACTCGGGATGCCGAGCCCGCGTCCAATCCGGAATTCGCATCCGGACCGCGCCTGGGTGCGGCATCCATTTGGAGAGAATTCATGCAGAGCGTCCGGCCGGACAACGCCGCCGATCCTATACCGCTGCGTCAGCCGCAGCAGGGCATCGGCACGATCATGATCCGGTTCATCGGCATCCTGGCAGCCGCGACCGTCGTGATGGTGCTGATCTGGAATCGTTAAGTGTCGGGATCGGGAGAAGTGTGACGCAGCCTGCCGAGGGGTCACATTGAAAAGCGCGGATGCGCGCTACCTGGCGCTCCCTCGAGCGCCGACGTCACAGACGGTCGATCAGCGGTCGATGCTCGCGGTGGTCTCGAAGGAATAATTGCCGTCGGCGAAGCCCTTCACGACCATTCCGGTGGCCACCATCACGACAACAGTCACCGTCGCAAAGATAATGCCGACGAGTTTCAGCGCGCTGCGATCTGCCATAGTAGTCCCCAGCTGTTCGGCCCAAGTGCCCGCTCAAGTGCTCGTGCCCCCGGCCATAAGGCAGGGACAAAGGTTCAAAATGCGTTAGCAAAAAATGAGTTCCGCGCAACGCACAACTACGTCGGCAGCAGAAGTAGCTGCCGACCATGGCGTCCGTGCAACATCAGAGGCGCGCGGGCAACATCAGGAACCGGGATTCCGGCGCGGCACAAAGGCGGTCGCGAGGAACGAGAACACCACCTCATTGCGCTGATTGACGCCGGTGTTGCGGGCTTGAATGATGCCCCATTCCGGCCGCTTCTCGGAGGTGCGCTTGGTCTCGACCTGGTTGGTGAAGCTGATGGTGTCGCCAGCCAGCACCGGGCGGATCCAGCGCAGCTCGCGGAAGCCTGGCGAGGGTCCCCAGACCGCAACCGTCTCGCCACGCGCGGCGGCTTCGGCGGCGAGCCGTTTGCCGTCGGCGACCAGCAGCTTCATGCAGACGCTGGCGACGTGCCAGCCCGACGCGGCGAGCCCGCCGAACAGCGACTTGCGCCCCTCCTCCTCGTCGAGATGGAAGCGCTGCGGATCGAACTGCGCGGCAAAGCGCTTGATGTCCTCGGCGGTGAAGGTGAATGAGCCGAACGCGCGCTGGGCGCCGATTTCCATGTCTTCAAAAAAGCGCATGATCTCTCCTATGCGCTCGCAGTGTCACGGCGGCCGATCATGATCGGCGCCTCCATCTCGCACAGCATCTCGCCGCGCGCGTTGCGGATCGTGCTCTTGAAGGTGACGATGCCGGTCTCGGGGCGGCTCTTCGAGACGCGCGCCTCGACGACATCGACATCCAGCGTCAAATCGTCGCCCGGACGCAGCGGCGCCACCCAGCGCATCTCGTTGACCCCGGGCGCGCCCAGCGAGGCGGTGCGGCCGATGAAGCCGTCGAACATCATCCGCATCATCAGCGAGCCGAGATGCCAGCCCGAGCCCGACAGGCCGCGGAGCATGGATTTCTTCGCCGCCTCCTCGTCGAGATGCATCGGCTGCGGGTCGAATTCGGCGGCAAAGGCCAGGATCTCCTCGCGCGAAACATGGCGCGGGCCGAACGTGCCGAAACGGCCGGGCTTGAAGTCTTCGAAGGTCAGCGTGGTCATTGGGTGAGGATATGCTGGAGGGAAGCCCGATTGTGGCCGTTATTTGCAGCAATCACAACCAGCCCACTCGCATAGCTCGCCCCTGGACTGCCGGCGCCCGGTCCCGGGCCTGGCTTTGGCGAGACTGATTGGGCTTCTGCGGTATCGATCCCTCTGGGTGCGGAGGCGCTTTGGCGCCGCCCCGAACCATTGGCCCGGCGAGACGCCTCGTTCTGACGGACGCCTGCTGCGCGGGCTCCCGCGACGAAGTGATCACGCCGGGGGTGACGCAGTAGGATGCACGCGACGCGAATCATATTTCGGCTGGCCGGGAGAACCATGATGTTCGATTTCCAGGATCTGTTTCAGTGGGACCGCTTCATCACGCCCACGATCATCAAGACGTTCTACTGGCTGGTGATCGCGGTCATCGTGCTGTTCGGGATCTCCGGCATCCTGTGGAGCCTCACCGCGATGGCGATCAGCCCGTTCGTAGGCTTCATCCAGCTGCTCGCGTCGATCGCCAGCGTCTTCGTCGGCATCGTGTTCTCGCGCATCGCCGCGGAGTTCATCCTGATCGTATTCCGGATCAACGAGCATCTCGGCGCGATCCGCGATCGCGACGGAAGCATGCACTGAAGCCGTCGGCCTCCGGCCGGATGCGGCCCGCCGCCCCGGCTGTGGTTAATCCGAAGTAGCACCGCTGCGAAAATGCCAGCGAAATTCCGGGCGGGATCTTAAAACCGCTCGCGTATCAGTCTCCGCATTGCGCTTAAGATCAACGCGGGGGCGTCGTGAATTCGAGGAACGGTTTTTTTGCCGTGAGGCCGGGTGCCGAGCCGGGCTTCACGACCGAGGATATTCTATGGGCTGTCGGCATCTGGTCGGTGATCCTGACCCTGGCGCCGGTGATCGCATTCTATCTGCTGATGGTGGCGTAACGCCATCCATCGCGTCATCGCCAAAGTCAGCGAGGCAATCTGCGATTGCCTCGTCGCTTCAGCACACAAAAAACGCGCGACTGCCGCGCGTTTCTTTCCAGTTCGAACCAAGGCGGCGTTGTTACGCCGCCTGCTTGTGCATCGCGCCGGACGCCGACGCCGTGCCGCGGATCGCCTTGATCGAGCGTTCGATCGCGGCCCACAGCCGGTTGATCTCGGCAGCAGCGCGGCCTTCAGCATAATATTCGCGGGCGCCTTCACCCTGGCCGAGCGCCATCAGAAGGTCGGCGCGGTTGGTGATCTGGCCGCTCCACACCGGTGCGCGGAATTTCGCCAGCGCCTCACGCGCGATCGCGACGATGCGGCTTTCGGCGCCGTCACGCTGCGCGGGCGCGCCGTTGATTACGACGGCGTAGGGCTTGCGCATCGAGCGGCAGGTCTGAATCGTTTCCTGCACCGCGTTGACGTCGAACACGCCGGGCCGCGCCGGAATGATCACCATCGTGGCGTTCTTGATGGAGTCGTCGACCACCGCCGACAGATTCGGCGGCGTGTCGATGAACACCCACTCGATGCCGTCGCGCTTGGCTTGAGCAATGATCCCGCTGACCGAGTTCACCGCCGTCTTGATCGCCGGCTCGTTGGTGCCGCGTAATTTATGCCAGAGCGTCAGCGAGCCCTGAGGATCGGCATCGATCAGCAGACAGGGCTTCGTTGCCTTGTGCACTTGCGCGGCGAGGTGAGCAGCCAGGGTACTTTTCCCCGAGCCCCCCTTACGCGAAGCGAAAACAATCACGTTCATACGTTGGCCTCCAGATTGACCCCAGGAGGCGAAAATGAATCAGCACGCTGATTCGCGAAAGAAGAAACTTCTTGCAATCCGCAAAGCGGCCAAGATTACCGGTGCATTCTGCTTTTTGAGTCACACTCAACTTATGACACAACCGAAAATGGAAGCGCTAAGCGTTTGATAAGACTCAGGCCTAGCGCTTTTCGGCAGTTTTGGCGCGCTGCCGCGCGATCCATTTGCGCTCGATCCAGCCGAGCAATTGCGCCGTCGGTTTCTGCAAGAACGGGACATCCTGCGCGAACAAAAGGAGTCCGAGCGGCAGCATCCAGAGTCCGAGTATCGGCAGGAAGCTGAAGATACCGCCGATGATCAGGAGGATCGCGAGCGGAATCCGCACATAGCGCGACGACGGCTTGCGCAGCCACGCGACGAAGCGCGCCGGCCTTTCCGGAAGCTTGGCTTCGAACCAGGCGAAGTGCCGATCGATCTCTTGCTTGTCGTATTCGCTCACGCGCCTCACTCCATCCGTTCCGTCGCGAAACGGATTTGGCAGACAACACCAACAGCAGAGATGATGCTGCGTGACAGCGTCACAAGGCGTCAGTCTGTCGCGCATGACGGTCTTGAAATTGCCGCTGAGCATTCCACCGCGAAGCCACACCAGTTCGCGCCAAGACAAAGCACCGGGCTCGCGCCTCTCGCGTGCGCGCGATGGGAATCAAATCAATGGCGGACGTCAGTGGGTCGACTTCTTCGCCTTGTGCGACTTGGAGACCTTCCGCTTCGCAGCGACCGGCCGCCGCTCGACACGCTCGCTCGCCTCACGCGGCTCGGGACCCGCGCGGAAGAACGCGCGGCAGGCCGGCGACAGCTGCGCCCTGTTCCTGATCATGCAGGCCGTGATGCGATCGACATCGGGAATCTCGGGACCACAGAGCCGGAACGCATCCGGCGTACAGGCCTGCTGCTGGTCGGGCGTGTAGGCCTCGCCCCGGCCCGGCAGCAGCACAGCTCCAAAGACAACCGAGAGCATCAACGCAAACGAAAATCTCCTTGAACCGGCGGTCCCCATGCGTCCCCCCAAGGTGGCACTAAGGTGTCGTTAAGGCGTCGTTTCGGGGAGTGTGGGTGATGGCACGAGGAAGTGCAAGCGGGCGAGATGACACGCCATCGGCGATCAAGGGAGACGGCAAGCGATCTTGCGGTGGCCTCGAGCTTGCGAAGTCGCGGTGGGTGATGGTGTGGATGGTACAGTTGGGTGGGCTCGAACCACCGACCTCCTGTTCCACAGGCAAAAAAAGAGCTCCGCCGGTATTACGATATTCCCGCCGTTTGCGCGAAAATGCCATTATTATCAATAGGTAAGACCGAAGCGCCTCGCCTTATCTGCGCTCCAATTGGCGCTATGGTGGTAGCTACGTGGTAGCTACAGAGGCGACGGATGGCGGTCTCGAGTATAACGATTCGCGCAGTCCAAGCGCTCAAGCCAGGCGAAGCTATTTGGGACGCAGACCACCGCCAAGCGGTGCGAGGTTTTGGCGTTCGGCGTCAACGTGACCAAGCGACCTACGTCCTCAAGTACCGAGTGTTCGGCCGGCAGCGCTTCGTCACCATCGGTCCTCATGGCGCCCCCTGGACACCCGAGCTCGCACGTAGGGAAGCCAAGCGGCTTTTGGGTCTGGTTGCCGATGGCAAAGACCCGGCGGACGAGAAAGCCAAGGCCCGCATGCAGGCGGCCGACACCCTCCGGGTGATCGCGGATCAATATCTCCGGAACGCCAAGCAAAGGCTGAGGCCCACGACCTACTCGGGAATAGAGCGGTACCTGTTGGTCATTTGGAAACCTTTGCATCCTGTCTCGGTCTTCCAGATCACCCGTCGTCACATCTCGGCTCGTATCGCTGACATCGCATCACGTCATGGAAAGGTCTCAGCGGCCCGCGCCCGTACCGCGCTGTCCTCAATGTTCAACTGGGCAATCCGCGAGGGGCTCGACATTGCCGCCAACCCGGTTCTCGGCACCAATCGACCCGCGCAGCCGGGAAGCCGGGAAGCCGGGAACGGGTCCTCACCGAGACGGAGCTGTCAGCCGTCTGGCGGGCCAGTGGCGATGACGATTACGGACGCATTGTGCGTCTGTTGCTCCTCACAGCCCAACGCCGTGACGAGGTGGGCAGTATGCAATGGGCCGAACTCGATACTATTTCGGGGCTCTGGACCCTGCCAGGTGCCCGAACCAAGAACCATCGCGAGCACTTGCTGCCATTGGTTCCCGCCGCCTTGGCCCTCCCGCCCCGCCGAAACGGCCGAGACTTCCTCTTGGCGACGGGCCCCGACGCAGCAGTGACCCGCATCGTGGGTTCTCCGGCTGGTCAAAGTCGAAGGCCGCGCTTGATGAGCGCATCGCCGAGGCCCTCGGCGAACCCCTGCCCCATTGGACGGTTCACGATCTCCGGAGATCGGCGTCCACGGTAATGGCCGACCGGCTTGGCGTGTTGCCACACATCGTGGAGGCGATCTTAAACCACGTCAGCGGCCACCGGGCCGGCGTTGCCGGTGTATATAACCGCGCTCGGTACGCCGCCGAGTTGCGCGAGGCGCTTGAACGCTGGGCACAACACGTTACGGCCTTGCCAGGACATGTTGGCGCTGTGAAAGCGAGCGCCGGCTTCTCTCATCCTGGTGCCTCCCAAAGGGCCGTTGGAGTCCTTTCCTAATTCGTGTAACTGGCCTGCGGCAGTCGGGGGTTCGAGCCACCAAGATGTACGATATTTTCTCCGGGCGTCCGCCAAAACCTGGATCCCATCGAGTTGTATGTTCAAATCGGGATAGGAGCCGCGGGGTTCGAGTCGTGGTCCGCTACATCGCAAGACCCACTATCCTCGAAGCCCTTTCTTCTTACTAACGGGCAGCCTACCCCTCGAGATCGCCTCCTGATAGCGCGGCAAAGGCCGCCTTTCGCCCGCAATTCCTCGCCGCCCAAAATGCGCGCACGAATACCTGCAGATCCCCCATCTCAAAGGCGTGGCCTTGGGCCGGCGAGAGGGTCGGAACCAGTTTGCCACCGGCTTGGGAGTTCGCGTCGCGAGATTTGCGTTGTGGAATATGCGAAGAAATTCGGCTCGGATCGGCTGATGCCGTCGGATTCCTGCTCCACCCAATTCAAACGCTCTCTTTACAATGCGCGGACAAGCTCTACCTACCGCCGGCTGAGCAGGATGTTCCGCTGCTGCAGATCCTTGATCCTCTCGGGCGCAAAGTCGAGTTGGCCAAGAACCTCTTCATTGTGCTCGCCCTGATAGGCCGGCAGACCGGGCGACGGCAGTTCCGAGCGGCTGAAGATCCAGGGGTTGCCCGGCATGCGGACCAGCCCGCCGGCGCGGTCATCGACCTCGATCACGGCGTTCCACTCTTTGGCCCACTCCGTCTCCACGAACTCGTTGACCGTACGCACGCGCCCAACCGCGAGCCCGGCTTCACTGACCTGCGCCTGCAACTGTTCGAGGTTCTCGAACGTGGTGATCCAGGCGCGGATTTCCGCGAGCAGCGGCGCGAGGTTCTGCCGGCGCAGGCTGGCGGTGGCGTAACGCGGATCCGCCAGCAGATCGCTTCGACGCATCATGGCGCAGTAGCGCGTGAACATCGGCGAATAGATCGGGCTCGCGGCGATCGTCAGCCGGGTGCCGTCGGACATCTCGAAGATGTGCGACTCGTTCGCCGACAGAGCTATCGGCTCGCCGTCGGTATCGATCCCCGACATCATCGCGCCGGCGCGCTCGTTGACTGACAGCATCGTCGCGGCCATCGACACGTCGATGTGTTGCCCCTCGCCGGTGCGGTTGCGATGCTGAAGCGCGGCGAGCACGGCGATCACGCCCTGCAGCCCGGTATAGACATCGGCGTGGCTGCAGGAATCGCCGCGCGGCTCGGTCAGCGCCTCGCCGAAGTGATCCTGCACGATCGAGGTCAGGCCGGTCTCGGCCTGCACCGTTGGCGCAAAGGCCGGACGATTGCGCCACGAGGTCGACTGCCCGTAACCGCTCAGCGAGACGTAGATGATGCCGGGGTTGAAGGCGCGCACGTCATCATAGCTAAAGGCGAATCGCGCCAAGGTACCGGGACGGAAATTCTCGACAATGATGTCGGCATCTTTACACAGACGAGCGACGATCTCGCGTCCCTCCACGTAGTTCAGGTCGATACTGAGGTTCCGCTTGCCGGCGTTCTGCTGCACGAAGTAGAGACCCATGCCGCCGACGTAAGGCAATCCGGCGCGGCCGATATCGCCGGACGGCGGCTCGATCTTCGTGACGTCTGCGCCGAGGTCGCGCAGCGCCTTGGTGCAGTGCGGACCGGCCAGCACTCGGGTGAAGTCGACCACCCGCAATCCTTGAAGAGGCGCAGCCGACATTGTCAGTCTCCCTCGAAGACGGCCGTGGCCGGGCCCGACGCGAAGAAGGCATCGGCGCCGCGCTGGCGATCCTTGGCCTTCCAGATCATGTCGTTGATCTCGACCTGCCGTGCGTCCGCAGCCGCGACGCCGCCGCGCGCCTGCAGATTGGCCTGCATCTTGACGCCCGCGAGGACCTTGGTCGGACCGGCGGCAAGCTGCCGGGCCATGGTCATCGATGATGCCGCCAGCTCCGCTTCCGGGACGACGAGGTTGATGATGCCCCAGCGTTCGAACGCCTCGGGCGTGTGACGGCGGCCGAGCATCGCGATCTCCTTGGCGCGCGCGATGCCGGCGCGTTGCGCGATGCGCTGGGTGCCACCGAGCAACGGCAGCAATCCGACAGCGACCTCGACCTGGCCGAGGAACGCGGTGTTCGCCGCGATGATCATGTCGCAGGTCAACGCGAGCTCGAGACCGCCGCCCAGCACACCGCCGTTGACGGCTGCAACCGTCGGAACCGGCACGTCCTCCAGACTGCGCCAGACTTTTTCAAGACCGGCCTGATCAGTGTGCAGCTTGGTGCCGGTTCCCCACGACGCCATCTCCGCGCCGGCGCAGAAGTGCCGCATCGCACTGCGCAACAGGATGGCACGGCAGCCGGCCGCGACCACTGCGTGGTAAGCGCCGACCACATCGTTGATGAGCTGGTCGTCGAGCAAATTGTGCGGCGGCTTCGCCAGCGTGACCACGCCGACCTTGCCGTCCATCTCGTAATTTACTGTCGCCATCGGGGTTCCCTCGTTCGATCCAAAAGGCCCGCGCCGCGGTCGACGCGGCATCACGACGGGCGGACGTTTCCTCACTGCGGGCGGCCTTGGCGCAGGTCCCGCTGTTCTGATGTTTTGAATGTTGCGCGTCATAACAAGCGTGACAACGTCAAGCTCTGCCAATTATGATGTCGAAAATTGCCAATCGGCCGGAAGAGCCGTTCGCTGGCTTGTCAATCTGTGCCAGCCGGACGTAGAGGAACCGCCATGAAGTCGATCAAGATCGTGATGCCGATCTCGAGCGATCCCGATGCGCCGACGCAGAGCCTGCTGGGCCTGGCCGCACTGGCCGCCGAGCTTGCGGCGCAGGGCGTGTCGGTTCGGGAGTTGTTTGCACGGACCGGTCTCGACGCTTCCCAGCTCGAGGATCCCCATGCGCGCATCTCGCACCGGCAACGGCTGGCGATCTACCGCAACGCGATGCGGCTGGCGAAGCGATCCGACATTGGGCTGCTCGCGGGCGCTCGGCAGCGCATCAGTGATTACGGAATCTACGGCTATGCGCTGGTGTCGAGCCGGACATTCGGCGAAGCGCTGATGTTCTCGCTCGATCACATCACGATGGCCGGACCGGCGGTGCGGCAGATCAGCTTCCGGATCGAGCACGGAACAACCGCGATCCTGCGCAGCCACGGGCTCGATCCGCTCGGCGAGCTGTTGCCATTTGCCGCGGAATTCTGGCGCAGCTCGATGACCGCGGTGTTCAGCCGCATCCTCGAGTCACCCTTCCCCAGCAAACGGATGATCTTTCCGTTCCCGGCCCCCGTGCACTGGCGCAACTATGAGCGGATGTTCAACTGCCCGATCGACTTCGGTGCCGACCGCATGGAATGGCATTTCGACGCCAAGGTACTCGATCTGCCTTGCCCCAATGCCAACCCGATCACCGCGAAGATCTGCCAGCAGCTCTGCGACGTCGTTATGACCGAACGGCCCGGCGAATCCGAACTGGTCAGGCGGATCAGAGCTGCATGCCTCAACAGTCCCAACCGATTTGCCGGCGCGCCGGAGATCGCATCGCAGCTCGGGCTGTCGTTGCGAACCTTCCACCGCAGACTGGCGGAGGATGGGCAATCGTTCCAGTCGATCGTCGACGGGATGCGGCGATCGATTGCGACGGAGCTGCTGGAGAATACGCATCTGGCAATCGACCAGGTCGCCGAGCGTGTCGGCTTTGCCGACGCGACGAGCTTCCGCAAGGCGTTCAAGAAATGGACCAACCGCTCGCCGTCGGATTTCCGCCACCCTACAGTGCAGCGGCCAGCAGCATCGCCAGACGCGTGACCTGCAGCAGCGACAACCCGACTGCCAGCGTCAGAAGCTGTCCGAAACGGACGTCCTCCGGGTCGACCGCCGCGCCCTGCAGATGCGCGTAGATGAGCGGCGACTGAAACTCCATATCGGCCTCCCGCCAATCAGGTATGGTCGCTTCCAGCAATCGCGGCATGCGCCGGCGCGATCCTGCCGACGCATGATCCGAACCCGATGCTCGCAAAACCCTCCCGGCTGCAGCGGCCGCGGAAGGTGACTTCGTCGCCATCCTCGAGAAAGCCGCGGCTCTCGCCGTTTAGAAGCACGGCCGGCCGTGCTCCTGCGGCGGTGAACTCGAGCATGCTCGAGAGCTGCGCCGGACTAGGTCCCGAGATGGTGCCGGTGCCGATCAGGTCGCCCGGCTGCAGATTGCAGCCGTTGATGCTGTGGTGCGCGACCATCTGCGCCGGCGTCCAGTACAGGTGCTTGGCGTTGGATGTGAGAATCGCCGCAGCGGGCTGGCTCGCGGCGCGCATCTGCGCGGTCGAGAGCAGGACCTCGAGCTGAATGTCCAGGCCGCCGTGCGATTGATCGGCCGTGTCGAACAGGTAATCGAGCGGCCGCGGATCGCCATCCGGGCGCGCCAGCGCCGCGACGCGGAACGGCGCCAACGCGTCCGACGTGACGACCCAGGGTGACACCGAGGTCGCAAAGCTCTTGCTGAGGAACGGCCCAAGCGGGAACATTTCCCAGCGCTGGATGTCGCGCGCCGACCAGTCGTTCAGCAGCGAATAGCCGACGATCTGCTGCGATGCCTCGGAGATCGGGACCGGATTGCCGAGGCGATTGCCGGCAGCGACGTAGAGACCCATCTCGAGCTCGAAATCCAGCCGTTCGCACGGGCCAAAGCTCGGAGCGCCGCCAATCGCCGCCGGCGGATGCTGCCCGAGCGGCCGCCGCACGATCCCGCGCCCGACCTGCACCGACGACGCCCGGCCGTGATAGGCGATGGGGACCCATTTGTAGTTGGCGGGAAGCGGATTTTCCGGAGTAAGGAGCGCGCCCGCCGCCCTCGCGTGATAGATGCCGGCGTAGAAGTCCGTGTAGTTCGATACCCGTGTCGGCAGATGCGGCGTTGCATCCGCGATCGGCGTCAGGAGCTCGGACGCGCGGCATCTGGTGTCATTGGCCGCGCTGCCCTGGCCGAGCAGATCGGCGGTGAGGCGGCGCAGCTCCCGTAGCGCCATGGGTCCGAGCGCGAACAACGCATTGAGCGTATCCTGCTGCAGCGCCTGGCGGATCGGCGCCGTAAGACGCTCATCCGAACCGAGCGCCCGCTTCAGGTCAAGGACGAGATCCCCGATGGCAGTACCGATCCGCGGCTGCGGATCGGCCGCGGTGCCGAAGACACCGAGCGGTAGATTCTGGATCGGGAAATCGGTCGCGATGCCGTTTGCCGTTTCGACGAAACTCTTCCGCGCCGGGTCGTGGGTCTCATCGAGTTGAACTGCGTTGGTCATGCCCGGCTCCTCGATGTCACGAGGCCGCGGCGGCGAGAGCTGGTCGCTCGCTGGCCAAAGCTGTTCCGATCTCTGACTGGATGAACTGCGCAGCAAACGCTTCGCGTTCGCACGATGCGCGTTCGCTCCGGTCCGTCACCGAGAACAGCCAGACCAATAGGAAGGCCAGAGGCATCGAAAACAGCGCGGGATTGTCGTACGGGAACAACGCCGTTGAAAAGCCGAAGACGGCGACCCAGACCGTCTTGCTGAGCACGACGAGGACGACTGATGCGACGAGGCCAGCGAGGCCGCCGGCAACGGCGCCGCGCGTGGTGGTGCCACGCCAGAACATCGCCATTGCCAGCACTGGAAAGTTGCAGCTCGCGGCCACCGACAATGCAAGCCCCGCCATGAAAGCCACGTTCTGGTTCTCGAAAGCATAGGCCAGCAGAACCGCAACGACGCCGATGGCGACAGCCGATATCTTCGAGACCAGCAGCTCGCGCACTTCCGATGCCTTGCCGCCGGCTAGCACCTGGCCGTAGATGTCATGACTGACAGCCGAGGCGCCGGCGAGCGTCAGGCCGGCCACGACGGCGAGAATGGTCGCAAATGCGACCGCCGAGATAAATCCGAGCAGCAGCGGTCCACCCATCGCGTGGGCGAGATGGATCGACGCCATGTTCGGGCCGCCGATCAGATCGGCGATCTTGTTGAACTGTCCGGACGCCGCAACGTTGAAATAGCTGGGATCGGTCATCAGGATTGCAGCGGCGGCAAAGCCCAGCACCGGAATGATCCAGCAGAAATAGGCGACGCAGGCCGTCGCATAGAATACGGATTTGCGGGCCGCCGCGGCGTCCTTCACCGTGAAGAACCGCATCAGGATGTGCGGCAGGCCGGCGGTGCCGAACACGAGCGCGAGGCCAAGCGAGATGGCGGACACCGGTTCGGCAAACAGGCCGCCGGGCACGAGAATGGCGGCGCCTTTGGGATGGACCTGGCTTGCGGCCGCGAGCAGCCGTCCGAGGCTGAAGTCGAAATGCCACAACGCGGCCAGAGCGAGCAGTGTTCCGCCACACAGCAGCAACACGGCCTTGGTGATCTGCACCCATGTCGTGGCCTGCATGCCCCCAACGATCACGTAGAGGATCATCAGCACGCCGACGCCGAGCACGGCGAAGATGTAGTTCATGCCGAACAGCAGCTGAATCACCTTGCCCGCACCGATCAGCTGCGCGATCAGGTAGAACAGGACGACGACGAGACTTCCGGTCGCGGCGACCAGCCGAACCGGCGTCCGCTGCAGGCGAAACGCGGCCGCATCGGCAAAGGTGTAGCTACCGAGGTTGCGCATTCGCTCCGACATCAGGAACAGCACGATCGGCCATCCCGTGAGAAACCCGAGTGCGTAGATGAAGCCGTCGAAGCCGTTGGCGTAGACCAGCGCGGATATGCCGAGAAAGGCCGCCGCCGACAGGAAATCGCCGGCGGTCGCCAAACCGTTCTGCACCGGGGTGATCGCGTGTCCGGCGGTATAGAAGCCTGCTTTCGATCCTGTGCTGCCGGCCGAGCGCCAGGTGATGACGAGCGTGACGGCGACGATCATGAGGAACATCCCGATCGCGATCCAGTCGGGCCCCCGCACCCCCGTCGCCGTCGTCCCCTGGGCCATGGCCGTGAATGGAAACGCGACGCAAAGCGCGATCAACAGCGACCTGACGATCATCGGCCGAACTCCTGATTGACGAGGCGCGTAAGTTCGTCGAAGCGCGCGTTCGACCGTTGAACATAGAAGCCCGTGAACGCGATGATTGCGGCGACCATGAGAAGCGCGATCGCGAAGCCAACCGGCATCGCACTCCCGGCGAAGCTGGCGCCGAGCGCGGCTTTCGCCGTGGAAATCAGCGCGATGAAACCGAAGAACATGAGCAGAGTCAGGATCGACAACCCCCATCGCAACCGCGCGCGTCCCGAGACCAGTTCCCTGAACGCGGCATCGGCGAGGATTTTTCGCGTGCGGTCGGGCGACAGTTGCAGCATCCGGTTCCTCCTCGGAGACATTTGCTGATCGCCGTGCCCATCTGCGTGCGTTGCGCCGCAGAAATTCAGGGCTCGGGGTGTCTCCTCTCCTAGGCTCCGAGCATCGGAATCCGGAGTGCATCCGACAAGGTGATATCCTGCCAAAGTCCGGGTGATTTTATGCCATGCCGTGGTGCGCCGCGATCGCGGCCCGATCGCCTGTCTCGAACGCAGAAATCAGCCAGCCGCCGGCAACGGCCGAAGGTCCAAGACCGGCCATGCTGGGTTGATTTTGAATTTGCGCGAGACACTTCAATTCCCCGTAAGAAAATCCTTCAGGACCGCAGCGCGTCGATGGCGTGGGCAATGGGCTGTCGAATAGCGCTGGGTCTGACGGAGGGCTTTCTTCCCGGCGATTTCTGGTGGGGTATTGGGATATGGTCAGCCAAAAAGAGAGTTCAAGAAGCCTTGCTCGCGCTGGCTTCCTCTCTCCTCGACACCAAAGACGCGAAAACTCGAGCACAATCGCGACGACACCCGAGAGACAAGTAAACCGTTACGTCGAGAGCTTTTGTTCCTCCTGCGACCACGTTGACGCTTCTCTTCGACGCCGAACGTTGATCGCGCGGCGCGCCTTCCGCATATCCTTATGGAAGAAGTCGGCCTTTGGCCGATGCGGCCAGGCGCCCGGGTTAGACGCGATTGCCACTCACCCCACCGCCTCCTCACCCAGCGCATGTTTGCAGGACTTACGTTGGCTAACCGGCCATCGCACCGCAAAATCGGCCCGAGACTCAATCTTTAACGAAGTGCATACCTTCGGTCGGTACTGCATTGAAGCTTATATTGCCCGTTTGATTTCGGATTTTTCCATGGACGATTCCCCGGCGTTGCTGCATGAGCTCGAGGACTCGATTTCGCAGGGCACTCCGGACAGTCGCGAAAGAGCCTTATGGCATGCAACCGATCTGTTGATCGCCGGCCGCTATTCGGACGATCAAATTTGGCTATTCGGAGCCATCATAGAGCGTCTCGCAAGCGAGATTGAAATCAAGGCACGAGCCCAGCTCGCGGACCGATTAGCTCGAGTCGAAAGCGCTCCAGTCAATGTCGTCAACAAGCTGGCGTCAGACAAGTCGATAGCTGTAGCAGGCCAAATTCTCCGTCATTCGAATCGCCTCGACGTACGTGCGCTGGTGACAAGCGCGAGCACGCAAAGCCAGGACCACCTTTTGGCTATTTCCAAGCGCGCGACGCTTTGTGAAGCCGTCACCGATGTTCTCGTGACACGAGGGAATCGAGAGGTTGTTCATTCCGTTGCTGCAAATAGCGGGGCGCTATTTTCTGAATCAGGATTTCTGGCATTACTCAAGCGCTCTGAGGGCGATTACATTCTAGCTGAGACCCTTGGTCAACGAACCGACATTCCGCGGCACGTCTTCCAGCAGTTGATTGCAAAGGCTTCAGGCGAGGTCAAACAAAAGCTTGGTAGCGAACGTCCGGAGCTAGCTGACCAAATCAAAACCTCAGTCACCGATGTCACCGGCTCGATACACGCAACATTTGGACCTGCATCTGCGCAGTATTTCGCCGCAAAGAAGGCCGTCTCATCATTACATCGCCAGGGAAACTTAAGTGAGACACAGATCTGCGCTTACGCGCAGCAACAAAAGCGCGACGAGGCTGCAATCGCTCTGTCGCTCTTGTGCTCGATGCCGGTAAACGTCGCCGAACGCGCCATACACGACCAAACAGGAGAAATGGTACTCATTCTTGCAAGCGCGCTCGATTTCTCGTGGGATACCGCCATGGCATTGCTGTTTCTCGGCGCTCCGGAGGGACGGATTGCTGCAAGCAGGTTGGACGATCTCAAGATCGCGTTTTCTCGGCTCAAGCCGGAGACCTCTCGGACCGTACTTCAGTTATACCAGTCGCGCAGGCAGGCCGCCACTCAGACCGGCGTCACGCCCCGCCTACGCTGACAAGCTGCGCTCGCTTGCCGAGATTCAGGCCTTCAAAAGCCGACCTCGAAACGGGAGGATCGGCGTGCAGCTTTCTCGTCTAGCATCGAAGGGATGTGCTCGGCGCACAACATCGGCCCACCGCACCTCTCGTTAGGTGTCTCTCCTCGCTAGCTCACCTTTCGACGTAGAAGATATTCAAACGTGCCAGCGATGTTAGCTAACAGCTTGCCGTGACGGTGCCGCGACCGAAGATACGAACTTAGAACCAGTAGTCCCGCGGCCTTTAGATCCGCCAGGCTGCGACTACCGTTTCGAGCACATAGAATAAGACCGTCGGCAATTTGCTTTCTCAGCTCGTCGCTATCTTTGTCGGCAGGGATCTTCTTGCAAACGAAGTCAAGCGCCGCGGTCATGTTCGCAATAGTGTTCTGATCAAATTCGGTAAGCATGCTTCTCTCGAAATCCAAAGCTAGAACCGAAGCAAGTTTCGCGCCAGCGACCGTGCATCTTGTTCGAAGAGCTATGTCTGCACAGCGGAATATGTCGCTGGAGAGGATTGATGCCCGAAGGCAAATCTTAATGTCGTTAGCTAGAAAGACACCCTGATTTTAGTGCTGCGAAACATCCACTGCGATCTCAACCGCAGCTGGGACCTGCGGTTCAAGCGCAAAAAGCAATCAACCCGATTTGCGCAATTCACGTTGCGCTTTGAACGCAGCCTTGAACACCTCGAGGCCGGCAGAGGTCAATCCACTCTCTGAGATGAGGCCCAGCCGCGTAAGGTTGATCGTTTCGATCACGCTGTCGCTGTGTGTGGATCCGCCACCGAACAATCTAATGACAATACGCTGTTCCCTGCGCGTTAGCCCATTCCAGAGTGTTAGATCGTGCATCTCAATGCCCCATGCGAATCACTGCATGACACTGAGCAATTTGCCGGATACTGAGAGGCAAAATCGTGGCTGGCAAGGAATAGACCAGGGAAAACACAAACTTTGGGCCGTTGAAGCCAACCTGCGGGTTCATCCATTGCGAGCATAGCACGACTAACCAAGCGTCTCAGCACGACCAACCAAGCGTCTCGATCGAAGACCAACGGTTGAGCCTGAAAACGATTGTCCCCGCGCGTGGCGCACCAAGGGCCGGACCCATGGGAACGCACATAGTGACGGTGGCGTAGCCGAACACGATGTCGGTGGCTTCGGCTGCCCTGATCCGGTGGATAGTGTCAGATGCACCGGTCTTCGACTTGTTTAACCCACGGAGTGGTTGCGAGGGCAATGTCGCTAGCGGAACCAGCCAAAACCGGATGGCCAACGCTCCCGTTTGAATCCACCACAAGGCATCGTCGTAGCTGACAGCATCTCGCCCCGGGACGCGCGAGCACTGAGCCTCTCGCCGGCGTGGAAAGATTTCCGGCGGTCACCGTTCGCGTACGCGTTGCTATGGAATAACGCGGCCAATGAGCTACGCGCAACGGGGAGATTGCAGCAAGCCGATCAGAACCAACCAACGTCGCAACCACGATGAGCAAGCGGGAGCGGTTCAAGGAACTCACAATCAGACGCCACTAGCTTGATCGGGAACCCATCTGACGCTTAATCCTGACTACCATCGAGAGGAACGGCAATTCGACAGAGCAGTCCCCCAGGATCAAACTGCACGCTCACCTCTCCATCAAGATCATGAGCCAGTGTCCGTTCAAGCAGGGTGGATCCAAAGCCTCGGCGCGTCGGCCGTGAGACGGCGGGGCCGCCGCTTTCCCGCCAAACAATGCGAAGCTGTGGCCGTGCATCACTCGTCCAGTTCCATTCAACTCGGACAAGCCCCGCCTCGTTGGAGAGTGCTCCGTACTTCGTTGCATTTGTACGTAGCTCGTGCAACGCCATCGCAATCGAAACTGCTTGTTTAGGGGTCAGCAGAACCCTTGGTCCATCGAGCGATATCCGATCCGCATTTACTCCCCTGGCATCGAGTGTCGCTTCCGTGAGATCGGCCAACGAAGCGTTTTCCCAGTTCGCTTTCGTAAGCAAATCATGCGCGCGCCCAAGCGCAATCAGCCTCCCCTCGAATGCATGCCGGGCTTCGACCGGATCAGCGTTATTTCTGAATGTCTGGTGTGCGATGGCCTGAACAATCGCAAGCGTGTTCTTGACGCGGTGGTTAAGCTCGTCCACCAGTAGCTCGCGCGCTCTCTCCGCCTCATCGCGCTCGGTAACATCGACGTTTGCTCCAATCATCCCAACGAATTCGCCCGAGGCCGAGAACCGTGGATGAGCGCTCGTATCGAGTATGCGATAGTGGCCGCTCGCATCAAGGTAACGCGCCTTCAGAGCGAACCCGCTACGTTCTTCGAGAGCAAGGGAAACTCTGCCGACCACGTTGGGACGATCCTCTGGGTGCAGTGTATTGCTCCAATCAAATCCTTGCGCTTCCTGGTCGGAAACATGCCAGAATTCTCGCAGCATCTGGTTGAGATGGACACACCTTCCATCGGAATCGCTCATCCAGATCATCACCGGCGCGCTGTCGAGCATAAGTCGAAATCGCTCCTCGGACGCGCGAAGCTCAATTTCGGCTTGCTTTTCTGAGGTGATGTCGTGTGCCACGCCGATAAAGCCGACATGCTGACCGCGTTCATCGTACCTGGGCTGAGAAACCGCCTTGATCCATCTCCAATCCGTACCAGCTCGCAGGATTCTGATTTCGATCGCGAACCGGTTCCTAGATAAGACAGGGTTCGCCGGCACAAGTGTTCTAAGCTGCTCAGCCTTCAGGATCCGCGCAGCATCTTCTGGGTGCACCCGAGAGCGCCAATCGAATCTCAACGCCTCCTCGTAGGTTAACTCAAAGAATTCCGTATACGCCTGATTGACGAATGAGCGTTCGCCATCGAGTTTGGTGACCCACATCGGAATCGGAGCGCTGTTGGCTATGGTTCGAAACCGCTCCTCGCTCTCTCGCAGAGCCTGTTCTGCAAATTTAGCGTCAGTCACGTCGAAATGCGCGCCGATCAAGCGGAGCGGTCGACCGGTCGCGTCACGGTCGATTTGAGCCGCGACGCGGACCCAGCGTGTCTGGCCGTCGCTGGGCCGGACGATGCGATACTCGGCCGAGTAATCCGAGGCCCGACCAGCCAGTGCTTCGAGAAATTGGCCTTCGGCGCGAGTTCGATCCGCGGGATGAATTCGCGCCACCCAATCCTGGTGCGACTCGTTCGTCGCCGTCGGCGGCAAGCCGTGGATCTTCAAATATTCGGGCGACCTACGATTCTGAAAGCCATCTCGGAGGTCAACCTCAACGCCACCGACGCCGGCGATCCGGTGGATGAGCGCCAGCTCCGCTTCGCGCGCTTGCAATTGCCGGAGCAGTCGATGGGCGTCTGGTCCGGCGTCCTGTTTCAAAGCACTCAATTATGTGTCTCTGGTCAAATGATTTTACAGGGTAACCGGTTGGCGACATAAAACCTAACAGAACGCCGCGCGGGATCGCTAGTTCCTAGGCGCGACTGGCGCCATGATGAAAAGCCCGCCAGGCGGCCGCCTCCGGACGCACCGACGCTGGATGGGCCCCCACCACCGACCATCCCCGTTATGAAGAATGGCGGCTTGCGACGTTGCTGCTCCTCCCATCCGGTAAGTGACACTCGGGCTGCGCCCAAAGGCCGATTGGTGCGCCAGGGAAGGGATGGTGCGGCGATCCGTTCAGATATAACCCAACGACAGCCTCGGTAGATTGTTCGCGCGAGGGGAACTCGAGCGAGTAAGAGTTTGCAGTAGCTTCGCCTCCGGCTCGCGAAGGGAAAGCTCAGCATAGTGGTGAGCGGCCTCACGGCCGAAGCCAACGGCGAGGTAAGTTACGCCTCCCATTGCACGGTCCGCAACCGGTCTCCCCTGAGTGTACAATTTGTCCAGCGCCTCAAGTTGCCGATGCGCGACGCGATGGCGCAGGACTGCCTAATCACTACGCTTGGCACTGTGGCAAGCCTCAGTTACCGTCCTATTTTCGCCTGACCGTAAGTCAAGGCTACAACTTGCGAGGACAACATGATCGAGCTCACGATCAATGGGACCAAGCACCAAGTCGACGTGGTCCCCGAGATGCCTTTGCTGTGGGTACTGCGCGACGAACTCGGGATCACAAGCCCCAAGTACGGCTGCGGAGTTGCGCAATGCGGCGCTTGCACCGTCCAGATTGACGGAATGGCGGTCCGATCCTGTCAGGCGCATATTGGCGAGATTGCAGGCAAGTCGGTCGTCACCCTCGAAGGGTTGGAAAAGCGAGACCAACACCCAGTTCTGCAGGCTTGGATCGAACATCAGGTTCCACAGTGCGGCTACTGTCAGACCGGCCAGATCATGCAGGCCATCTCGCTTCTCGATCTGATCACCGAGCCGACTGACGAGGATATCAACGAGGTGATGTCCGGCAATCTATGCCGTTGCGGAACTTATCCGCGCATTCGGGCGGCAATCCACGCGGCAGCCGCGAAGAAGATGGCGGAGAAGTGAGATGGGCCGCCAGAATCTTTCGCGCCGCGCATTCGTTTTCGGCTCGGCTGCCGTAGCCGGCGGCGTAGCTTTCGGCTCCTACGCCGCAGCCGCGCAAACCGCGACTGCCAGCGACAATCCATTGACTGCCGATCTCGGGCCGAACTCCGTAACCTTCAATCCTTGGGTCGAAATTAGCCCGGAGAAAATCACGCTTATCGCGCAACACGCCGACATCGGCCAAGGCGTTGGCTCAGTGCAGCCGATCATGATCGCCGAAGAGATGGACCTCGATCCCGGCCAGTTCGAGATCCGGTTCGCCGGCCCCAGTCCCGCCTACTTCAACACGGGTTTTGCAGACGAGTT
The DNA here is from genome assembly GCF_042258955.1 of Bradyrhizobium sp. ma5. NCBI lineage: Bacteria > Pseudomonadati > Pseudomonadota > Alphaproteobacteria > Hyphomicrobiales > Nitrobacteraceae > Bradyrhizobium > Bradyrhizobium sp. ma5. Next base: position 1,413,206 of record NZ_CP170156.1, on the reverse strand, counting down.
CGCGCCGTTCGTGGCCGCGGACCAAAGCCCGGCCGCCGAAGAGGCGCGCGCTGCCACGCTCGAGTATCTCAGAAAAACCGGTCTGCAAATGACTGGCGGCTCGAGTACGATTCCGGACACTTACCAAAAGCTGCGGGTCGCCGGCGCGGTCGCGCGCGAGACACTGAAGGCCGCCGCAGCCAAGCGTGCGGGTGTTGCCATCGCCGACCTTCGGACCCAATCCGGCCATGTCGTCCTGCCGGACGGAAAGAAGATTGCCTATCTCGAACTCGCGGCAGATGCCGCGAAGATAGCGCCCGTGCTCGATGCAAAGCCGCGCGATCCGTCACAATGGCGGTTGCTGGGCAAGCCCATGACACGTCTCGATGTTCGCTCGAAGGTTATGGGCGAACTAAAGTTCGGCATCGATATGAGGATGGACGGCATGCTTTATGCCTCCGTCAAGCTGAACCCCAACAAGGGGCAGCCGCTGAAATCATATGACGCAAGCAAGGCGCGCACGATGCCGGGGGTCAAGAAGATCCTCGAAATCAGGAACGGCATTGCGGTGGTTGCCACCAACAGCTGGTATGCGATGAAGGCGGTCGCCGCGATCGATTGCGAATGGGCGCCCTCGGCATACCCCTCCGAGCAGGCCGACCATTGGAAAGTGCTGGAAACGTCGTTCAAGCCCGAATTCCTCGGCAAGGAGTGGCGCAAGATCGGCGATATTGAGGCCGGGCTGAAGACCGGCACGCCCGTCGAGGCCGAATATCGCGCACCCTATCTGGCGCATCAACCGCTTGAGCCTCTCAACGGAATCGGACACGTCACCGACAAGGGGATGGAGATCTGGGTCGGTCATCAGAGCCCGCAATTCGTGCAGAATATCGCGGCGGCTGCGATCGGCCTGAAGCCGAAACAGGTCACCTTCCACAATCAATGGACGGGCGGAAGCTTCGGGCACCGTCTCGAGTATGAGAACGTTCGCGTCCTAGCGGAGATCGCAAACCAGATGCGCGGCACGCCGATCAAACTCGTCTTCTCGCGCGAGGAGGATTTTCTCCAGGACATTCCGCGGCAGATTGCAATCGCCAGGCACAGGGGCAGCGTTGACAACGGCAAGATTGTTGCCGTCGATCTGCAACTGGCCTCGACGACTCCGCTCAAGGGACTGCTCGAGCGCTCGGGCATCCCATCGAAGGATCCCGACGGGCAGTTGGCCGCGGGTCTGTGGAACGTATATTACGACATCCCCAACTTCCGTGGCACGAGCTATGAGGCGCAAGGATTGTCGCCGAGCACCACATGGCGATCGGTCGGTGCTTCAACAGCGGGCTTCTTCACCGAGAGCTTCATCGACGAGCTGATCCACGCCGCGGGCCTCGATCCCATGAAGGCGCGCATCGCGATGTGCAATGTGCCGACCTACCGGAAGGTGCTGGAGACGGTCGCGGAGATGTCGGAATGGAAGGGACCGCTCGGGAACGGCCGAGGCCGCGGCGTCGCGTTTGTCGAGGCTTTCGGCACGCCGACTGCGGAAGTAGTCGAAGTGACGAAGACGGACAGGGGCATCAGGATCGACAAGGTCTGGGTCGCCGTCGATGTCGGCAAGGTCGTCGATCCCGTCAATTTCGAGAATCAGGTGCAAGGCGGCGTTATCTGGGGGCTCGGCCACGCAATCAATTGCGAGCTCACGTACGCGAAGGGCGCAGTGCAGCAGACCAATTACAATCACCACGAAGCGATGCGGATTTACCAATGTCCTGTAATCGAAGTGCGCGGACTTGAGAACGATCCTAAAGTGAGGGGCGTCGGAGAGCCGCCGGTTCCGCCGGCCGCTCCTGCGCTCGCGAACGCGATCTTCGCAGCGACCGGGCAGCGCATCCGCGAAATGCCCTTCAACAAGTTCATCGATTTCGTGTGAGGCGGGCCATGAAGAGGTCTCTGATCATGCTCGCTCTTGCCGCTTCGACAACTGCCGTCCTGACCGGGATTGTTGCGGCCAAGGACGAAGCCAACAAGGATGTCTTGCCGCCTGGCAGCGTCAGCCGCACCGAAGGGTTGGAGGCCTGGAAACGCATTGAGGCTGTTGTGACACATCCGCGATGTGCGAATTGTCACGTCGATGCCAAGGCCATTCCGATCTGGACGCCAGCAGGTGAATCCAAGCCTCGCGTCCATGGCATGAACATCCACGGGGGCGACAGTCGCATCGGCGCCGAGAAGATCGCCTGCTCGACCTGTCACATGACATCGACGCAGGCTAACGAGCCGGCACCGTCGCCGCCACGTGCCGGCATCGACTGGCAACTCGCACCCGTCGAATTCATCTGGTTCGGCAAGAGTGGCGCCGAGATTTGCGCGCAACTAAAGGACCCCAAGCGCAACGGCGGTCGCGACGCCGTTGGTTTGCTCGAGCATCTCAGGCACGATGCATCGCTGAACGGCTTCATCCCGCGCGGATGGGCGCCTGGGGCGGGTCGTACGACGCCGCCGGGGACGTTTGAGGATCACGTCAAGGATGTGGCCATGTGGGGCGCAGCCGGACAACCGTGCCCGGATTGACCTCTATCGTCGTCATCGGATTGTGGGCCTTGGCGCGGGTCCGTTCGACTGCCGGACCTTGAGTCTCGAGCCCCCAAGGAATCGGCCGCCCACTTGGGCATCCTGTTCGCATTCTCGAAAGCAAAATTGAACATCGAACGGACCTCTACGACATCGCAGACCCATCATGGCGTCCCATCCCAACGTGGAGACGAAATGCCAGGGGCTCTGGCTCATCCCGAATTTGCAGGCGGCTTCTGAACGGTTTTGAGCAACTGTTGCGCGGCCTCGGCGTTCGTCGCGCAACGCTCGAGCCAGCGAGCCACGAGAAAATCCACCCGCGCGGCAAATCGCAGCTGGGCCGCCGCCAACACAAGCCTCGCGTCCAACCTTGGATCGGATAGTTTCTTGAGGTCGTTGCGGGCGTTCATCTTGCCCTCCTGCCGTTTCGGCGGAGGGAGTAGCCCGGCGCCGACGATTACACTCTTGCTTTGCGGATCAGCTTCGCTTCGAGCTGAAAATTCACGCTCCGTGTCATCACGGACACGCACGACCAATCGGCCCGCTGAATAAGCGGCCGGACGCGGGCGGCAGTCTCTGCAATGTGCGTGTGTGCGTTGCGCATGACGGTCCTAAAGAGTGCAGGCAATTTCACCTACGACGAACGTGGTGATGTAAGCGCAGAGAAAATCCGGCGCGTCAAATGTTTTCAGTTCACGAGGCGTGTAATTTGTTGCAGCTCGCAACTTTCGGAACGCCAACGCGGCTGGTCGGGTTCGGAAATTTCAGGCAATGGAGGCTCCGATAGCGACAACTGCGGCCAATGTTATTGCGTAAGCATTCCTGACTGAATTGCCGCAAATTGCTGCGTCTCGTCATCTGAAAATAAACACCGCTTCGCAGCAATGACGCCCCGGCTATCGGCTCCCGACCCTTCATAAGCGATTCAGATATCAATCGGTTTCGAAGGAGCAGCTGCTGTCCCGTTGAGAGCGCGGCGCAAAATCCGATCGGTTCGGAAAAAATCCCTGAGTGAGAGTAGGACCGGTCCGCGGCGCGAGGAGTTCGAGAGGATTTCACCACCCCCACCCCTTGCGGATGTCAGTGCCAGACGCCGCACGTCGCCAATGACTGCTGCTTCTCGCGCTGCTTGTTGCTGTCGTGACAGGCCTTGCAGCGCATCCGGAGGTTGCTCTCGTCCCAGAACAGCGTCTCGTTGCCGCGATGTGGCCTGATGTGGTCACACACCAAGACCGACATATCACCCTCGATCTTGCCGCACCCCTTGCGCTGGCAGGTGTAGAGATCGCGAAGGAAGATGCGCAAGCACAGCGTCCGCCAGCGAGCTATCTTGTACCAGGCCTTGCAGGGAGTGTGAGCAAGCGCTGCAAAAGCCAGATCGATCGCAGCGTCCATTACGGAGCATGGACAGCCATTTCTGGCGTGCGTAGTCTTGGGCGGCTACAACCCGGAGGGCGGACTGTGGCGCTAAAGATATTCGTCAGCTACCGCCGCGAAGACACGTCCGGACAGACTGGTCGAATGGGTGATCGGCTCGCAGCCGAATTCGGCCGGGACAACTTGTGCCTCGACGTCGACAATATTCCCTTAGGGGTAAATTTCGCTAAATTTTTAAGTTCCGAAGTATCCAGCTGTGACGTCTTGCTTGCGGTAATCGGTCCCAGATGGCTTGAACTTCGAGACGATGAGGGCCGGAGACGAATAGACGATCCCAATGACTTTGTGCGAATTGAGATCGGTGCTGCCCTAAAGCGCGATATTCCGGTTATTCCAATTTTGATCGACGGAACCAGAATCGCAAAAGCCGAGACCCTACCGGCAGACCTTCAGGAGTTATCGCTCAGGCACGGGTTGGAGCTTCGGCATTCGACCTTCCACCCCGATTTGAACAGACTCGTTAGAGAATTGAGGGCTTTGGCAACTTCGACTTTCGAGATGGAAGCGTCACCAACGGAAATCGTCGTCGAGCAGGACCCTCCTTCCGCAGTTGCTCCACACGCCGAACCTGATGACCGGCAGCGCGACGAGGACGCAGCCTTCTACATCGAAGCCACCACTACTCCGAACTCAATTCCTGATCGGCGGCTTCCATCATTGCCGACCTCTGATCTCGCCATAGTCAACGAGAGTAAGTATCGGCCTGGGCGCTGGGCGACTGTAGCCATTTGGACGATTGTATCGGCGGCCAACTTCGCCTGCCAAGGAAGCCTCATTGCATTCATCATCCATTCGTCTCCAGCGATAGATTTACCGTTGGGCGACCTGAGATCGACCGTGAGGCTGCTCCTGCTACTACTGCTCGTCGCCATCTTTGTGCTCTTGGTTGTATCAGCACAATGGGTAAGCGCGCAGGCTTCGGCGGTCAGGGTAGCTTGGAATAGCTTCTTTTCGTCGCTTGTCGCCGTTTATGCCACTTGGTGGGCAGTCTTGTTTTTCGACGTGCACGAACTGGCGGTCTACTGGGTCGCAGCGGGCCTCTACCTCGTGACCATACTCCTAAATTGGTTTCTGCGAGAGGTGGCGAGTACGCTATTCGAGAGCTAGGGAGGAGCAACCACACAACGACAAACCCGACGAAAGGCCGGGCATTGTCGGGGCACGCTGCGCGCAGCCACCTGAATCAGGCTCTGCGCTTTTAGCCGAGCTGCCGCGAACGCACCGCACCGCAAATTAGACGATCAACTCGATCTGCGTCTCAGTCGAACCGCTTACCTTGACGACGCGCTTTCCGTCCTCGACGTAGACAGTGAGTCGCCCATTTGAGTCAATTCGCTCGATCAGCGCACGGAAGCCCGCGAACAGACCATCGATGATAGCGATGAGTTGATTAATCGTCAGCCGCGCGCGCTTGCGCTGCGAAGGCGGCAAACCCTCGCAAATTGCGGTGTCCCACAACAGCCGCACTTCCTCCGGCTTAGGCCAACAGCGCAACGTGCGATCTGCAGAAGGTCGGCGGCGGCCACAACGACGGCACACGGAAGCCCTGCTTCGCCTTCCTCAAACGAAAATTCGGATTTAATGCCGGAACATCGTGGATGGACGCTCGGATCGTGGGGCTCGAGGATCGCACTTGGCATGCGCAGACATTAACTGCAAGTAGCGAGCTCGCTCCATGCCTGTGCCATTGGATCGAAAACGGCAGGGTTTTTCCGCACGGTGACTGACCATACTGGCATCGTGAACGTCGGGTCTAGGTTCAAGACACGTTCGGCGGCCGATTTCGCCTCTTCGATTCGACCAAGCCGGATTAGGGCGATCGTCTGAAGGACGTGCGGCACGCTGAATGAAGGATTGGCTTCGACTGCGCGAGCCGCTGCCTTCAGAGCTTCATCAAACCGATTGGCATAAAGCGCAGTCACCGCGATCGCCATATGAGCAATCAGTGTATCGAAAGGACTTACTTCGAGGGCGTGTTGCGCCAGTTCAAGCGCACTTTGGCGGTCGCCCATGAACGCGTGCGCGAATGCACCGTTCCCCAAGGCAACGACATTTGAAGGACTGATCGACAGGGCCCGGCGAAACACCTCGAACGCGTCACTGAAGTCAGGGTCAGCGAACCAGATCACCAGACCGGCAGCACCGAGCGCGGTCGCGTCATCACTTCTCGTCGCAGCGCGAGCATAGCGGACGGCGGTGGCACGATCGGCCTCGCTCAGTCCACCGCGGCTGAATCTGATCTGAAAGCATCGCGCCAGCTGTGCCTGAGCAGCCGAATAATCGGGCTCCAGCTCCAATGCCTTCTGCAAAAGCGGAATAGCTTCCCCAGCGCCCGTCGGCATGGTCGTGCGCATCGATGAGATCGCCCGCAAGACAAGATCATAAGCATCGAGACTGTTGGGACGCTCCCGTCGGACGCGGCTGATTTCGACCTTGCGCAGATTCGGTTCAAGTGCCCCGATCAGGCTCATCGCAATGGCGTCCTGAACTTCGAAAATATCGTCAAACCGGCGATCGTACCGTTCGGCCCACAATGCGACACCCGTGTCGGACTCGACCAGCCTCGCCGTGATCCTTATGCGATTGTCGGTCTTACGCACGCTCCCCTGCACGAGATAGCGGCACCCCAGCTTCCGCCCAACACTCGCCAGGTCGCCGGAACCGGCTTCGAACAGCAAGCTCGACGTGCTGCCGACCACCGATAGACCAGTGATACGGGACAGTCCCGTGATGATGTCCTCAACGATACCGTCGGCGAAGTAGTCCTGGCTGGAATCCCCACTGAGATTGGCGAACCGCAGCACGGCGACCGTGGTCCCGCGCGCCGGGATGTCTCCGGAGCCCAAATACGCCAGCATGTCTGGACCATTCTTGACTCCCACGAGGCGATAGCCTCGTCCCGGAACGGTAACGACGTAGCTCTGACCGTCACTTCCGAGTTCAAGTGCCTTGCGCAAGGCGGACACGTGCACCTGGATCACGTTCTCCTCCACCACGCGGCCCGTCCAGATTGTTTCCATCAGGCGATCCTTGCTCACGACCTCGCCTGGCAACGAAGCCAATTCGCAGAGGATATCGAGCGCCCGGCTTGGGAGCTTGACGGGCTGTCCCGAAAAGGTCAGCCGCCGCTCGACAAGATCCAGCACAAACTTTCCAAATCGAACAGTGTCTCGATCCGGTTTCGGATTGACCGCCATGCCTGTTCAGAACTCTTCAGACCCTGAAACAAGGACCTTAAGGGTATCGCTCCGTAGTGTCCATTGAGCCCGACAAACCGCCGTGCCGGCAATCGGGACGAGGAGGTTCCGTCATGCGGACCACGCATTTGGCTTTGGGACTGCTCACAACAATCGCTCTGTCGTTTACCGCGTTTCCGGGCAACGCCCAGTCGTGGCCAACCCAACTCGTGAAGATCATCACGCCATTTCCGCCTGGCAGCGGTGGCGACGTCACGGCGCGTCCGTTCGCCGAAAAGCTCGCGGAGCGGTGGGGAAAGCCCGTCATCGTCGAAAATCGTCCAGGCGCCGACGGCATCATCGCCGCGACCGCGGTGCTCAACTCGAACGATGGTCATACTCTCCTCTATACGAACGGGGGACCGCTCACGAGCAACCTGTTCGCGCACGCGGGCAGCCTTCCGTACAATCCTGATGATCTGCTGCCGGTTGCGGCTGCCGCTGAAGTCTACGTAGCAATAGGGGTGCCTACTTCCCTGGCGACAAGCTCGTTGTCCGAATTTGTGGCTCAGGCACGCCTCAAGCGGGGGCAGTTCAATTGGAGCGGAACTCCGGGCAGTCTGGACTATCTCGTGCCGGGGTTTTTGAAGAACGCCGGCATCGATCTCCCGCGTGTCCCATACCGAGAGGTGAGCATGGCGATGCAGGACCTCTCGCAGGATCTACTCCAATTTTATGCTGCTGCCCTCGCGACCCAGTTGCCGATGGCGCAAACCGGCAAGATCAAGATAATCGCGATCACGAATAGTCAACGATCACCCTTCTTGCCCGACGTTCCCACGGCGCGCGAGTCGGGTTTTCCGGAGCTCGAGTATGAAGCGTTCCTCGGCTTTTTCGCGCCCCGCGGGATGGCGGCGGAACTACGTGAACGCATTGGTGTCGACCTGCAAGCGATCGGCGCGGACGCTGACTTGGCGGGACGCTTCAATGCAATCGGCATGCGGGTACGCGTGACCTCTCCGGCAGAACTGCAAAAGATTGTCATGAACGAGCGCGCGGCGCTCGCCCGTTACACCCCGGCGGCGCCGCGATAAGGACGCGCAAGGCCCCGAGACAGGAGAAGTATCCCCATGACCTGCGAGCATCCGCGCACCGATCGGCTTTTGGAGATCGGCAGCGCCTATCGACAGGCGAAAGTTCTATTGAGCGCGGTCGAACTCGGAGTTTTTTCGGAACTCGCAGTCGGCCCGCTCGATGCGAGCGGGCTCGCCAGCCGCATTCAGGTCCACGGCCGCGCGGCTCGCGACTTCTTCGATGTACTCGTCGCGACTGGTCTTCTGACGCGAGACGACGAAGGGCGATATCGCAATACCGAGGAGAGCGATCTCTATCTAGACCGAGCGAAGCCGACTTATCTCGGCGCCAGCTTCGATCAGTACAACCGCCGCGAATACGCTTTATGGGGATCGCTGACGAAGTCGCTGCAGACCGGCAACCCGGCGGCAGAAACGCACGGCCAGGATCACTTCGGGTCTTTGTACAATGACGCAGTGAGATTCCGGACCTTCGTTAGCGCGATGACGTCCGGCAGCTTGCTCGCCGCTCAAGGTATCGCTCACCAGTTCCCCTGGGAGAATTATCAGACACTTTGCGACGTAGGCACCGCTCAAGGTTGCCTACCGGTCCAGGTTGCTTTGGCACATCCTCACGTCCGCGCGATCGGGTTCGATCTCCCGATGCTGTGCACGGCGTTCGAGGAGTACGCGGTCGAACGCAACGTCGCTGATAGGGTGAGTTTCGCGGGAGGCGATTTCTTCAAGGATCCGTTGCCTCAGGCCGATGTCATCGTCTTGGGTCGCGTCCTCCACAATTGGGACCTTGAAGCCAAGAAGATGTTGCTGGAGAAGGCGTGTCGATCGGTTCGGATAGGTGGGGCTGTCATCGTCTATGATATGCTGATCGATGACGACCGGCGCACTAGCACAACTGGCTTGCTCTCCTCTCTCAACATGCTCCTTTGGACGGCGGGTGGGTTTGGATATACGGCAACGGATTGCACCGGTTGGATGCGTTCGGCCGGGTTCACAAAGACGATGGTTCGGCACCTTCCAGGTGGTAACTCCATGATCATCGGCGAAAAATAGGCGGCGCCATATCTTCAGGTGCGGACTCAGGATCATTTTGACTGATCCAGTTGGATGGTCCCTGTCCGCTGCGCTCCAAAAGCAGCAGTAACGGAGGGAATTGGACGCGTTGTGTTTGGTCGGATGCATGTGATTCAAGCTGTCAAGCTGGAGCTTCGAATCATGCGCTATGAACTTGCCGATTTTGAATGGGCCGCCCTCAAGCCGATGTTGCCCAACAAGCCACGTGGCGTTCCTCGGGTGAACGATCGCCGTGTCCTAAACGGCATCTTTTGGGTCTTGAGATCGGGAGCACCCTGGCGCGATCTGCCTGAGGCGTTCGGCCCGTACACCACTTGCTATAACCGCTTCGTTCGCTGGCGGAGGGCTGGGGTCTGGAGCCGTATCATAGACGCACTTGCCGCTGCTCATGATGCCGCTGTCCAAATGATCGACACCTCGATTGTCCGCGTGCATCAGCATGGAGCCTGCATCATGCAAAACCAGCGCCAATCGATGGGGCGGTCACGCGGCGGCTTGACGAGCAAAATTCATGCGGTGGTCGATAGCAATGGTCTGCCGGTACGGCTGGCGTTGAGTCCCGGCGAGGCCCACGACGTTCGACTTGCGAGAAAACTGCTGGCTCGTCTGAAGTCCGGATCAATGCTGCTTGCCGACCGTGGCTATGACGCCGACTGGATCAGAGCGCTTGCCATGAAGAAGGGCGCGTGGGCTAACATCCCGCCGAAAAGCAATCGCAGTGATCCTATCTGCTTCAGTCCCTATCTCTACCGGGCTCGTAACCGGGTCGAGCGGTTCTTCAACAGGATCAAACAATGTCGCCGGGTGGCGACGCGCTACGACAGGCTGTCCGCCAACTACCTTGCCTTCGTTCAACTCGCGTCAATCCGGCTATGGCTGCGCCTTAGTGAGTCCGCGTCCTAGCAGTCATGGGCTGAATGCGTCGTCTAAGGCTGGAAAGGCCGGAAAAAGAGGTGTCTGAGTTGCTATTGAACGGCCGCGAACAAATCCCAAGACCCCGGCAGTCCCTTCAGATCAAACGAGCCCCGGTCCATAAACCTTAATCCGGCACCAGCAACCAAGTCGGTAACGACGCGCGACACAAATACTTCGTTCTCGCCTGATTGGCTCATAATCCGGGCAGCGACGTGAACCGCGATCCCACCTACGTCGTCGCCACGCATCTCGACCTCACCCGTGTGCAGCCCCGCACGTAAGGGTAAGCCAATCTGCTGTGCGGCTTCACCGAGCGCCAAAGCACAACGAACACCGCGTCCGGGGCCATCGAACATGGCCAAAATTCCATCGCCTGTGTTCTTTACCATCTTTCCTCGATGCTTCTCGACGACTTGAGCCGACAAGCGATCATGAGCATCCAGAAGAGCGCGCCAACGGCGATCCCCGAGCTCTATCGCTCGTGTCGTGGAGTTGACTATGTCGGTAAACAATACGGTTGCTAGGACGCGGTCAACGTCATCCGAAATGTCAGGTCGGTGCCCCGTGACAAACTCTTCGATGTCGTCCATCACCTCTTCGCATCCCGGAGTCAGTAGAAGACCGTGCGGAAGATTGTCGTATTCGATGTACTTTGCTCCTACGATCGCACGCGCCAGCTTCCGTCCCTCAGCGACGGGAACAACAGCATCTATCTTGCTGTGAAGCAGAAGAGTTGGCACCCGCACACTTTCCAAAATAGGTTCGACATCTATACGTCGATTCATCACCATAGCTGCTTTGAACGCACCGGGACTACAACTCATCCGCTCGAATCTCCCTAGGGCAGCGAGCTGCTCTTTTGTACCCTCCGTTATCCCGACGACGCGTTTCATCATTTGCCCCGAGCCCCAGCCGGCAACTATCTGGTCCGCAATTGCCTCAAACTGAGCTTCAGGGACGGAGTAACCGGCTCGAATGAACCCGCCCGCTAGAACCAAGTGCGAAACACGGTCTGGATAAGTCGCGGAAAACAGAAGGCTCATGGCGCTACCCTCTGAGAAACCCAACAGAGCTGTTTTGCGGGACCCCACCGCATCCAGCACCGCACGGATGTCGTCTACGCGCTCTTCTAGAGACGGTACCCCCAGTACTCGGTCGGACAGGCCCACGCCACGCTTATCGAAAGTTATGATCCGAGCAAAGCGAGCTAGCCGGAGCACGTTGTCGATTACGCCCGGCAGCTCGAAGATGAGCTCAATATGCGAGATCGCGCCAGGGATGATCATAAGATCGATCGGTCCGTCGCCAATGACGTGGTACGCAATGCTTATGTCGCCGCTGCGCGCGTATTGAGTTTGCGGCATAACAAAATGGGCCATATCCGGCTCCAACGTGCTGGGCGTTCTACACAGAATGAAGTCTCAAGAAAAAATTAGAGTTTCACCACCAAAAACCTACCATATTAGCCGCGCTGCGTCTTCGTGGTTATCGGCAATGCCACCTATTCGATCATCTCATTGGCGCTGATGAGCAACGTCTAGGGCAGCGTCACACCAATCTTCTTCGTCGCCGTGGTGGCCGCTTCATTCGATCATAGGCCGTGATGCTCAACCAGCCCAATGACGGTTGGCGGGCAGCGCAGCAACGGCGGTTGAGGGCCAGAACCAAGCCCCGTGCAACCGCCTCGGCACCACAGCCGTCACCAGTGGAAATGGAAGAGCGATGGAAGCAGGCTCGTCCAATTGCAGCGAAGATACGCATGGAACGGGTCCCGGTTGAAGCGTCCCAAGCCGACGAGCCGGCGGATGCCGCGAGCGCTCGACCAAGGGCCAAAACCGAACTTGCTGAAGTTCATTTCGCCCGCTCTAACACGAACTCCAGTGTGATGCCGGCCGGCGTCCGCGGATTTGTGAACTTCAATTCGTCGTCGGTGACGGACGTCACGATCCGCCGCTGATTTGGTGCTCCAACTAAGTTGGGGAATGAACTTGTCTCGATACTGACGTGGATTGTCTTTGCACTCTCGTCGACTGTGTACGTTCCGGTATAAGCGACGACACCTGACGCGATAGCCATTGCCTCCTCTGGAGAGGGGCGCGCAGAATCGCCCGACGCATATTTGGGCGCATCAGAGCGCACCGTGATAAAATGGAAGCGGCCTTCGGCAGTATAGGTGACGGCCCCTTGCAGCTTCGGACGCTCCACAGCGCTACCATCTTCGCGCGTGGCCTTGCTGGACTTGTAAATCCAGGTGCCTATCAACTGGTCCTTGAGAGACTTTGCCTGAGAAGAGCTCTTGTTCGGAAAGACGACAACTGAAATTAATGCAGCCGCAGAAAGCCCGAGTGCATAACGCCTGTTCATGGGACGCCCCTGCTTTGCCATGGAGCAAGCTTACTGGGCGATACGATTATCAGCAATGGGGGAGGACTACGTCCGCTTTGGGTCAAAAGCTGACGTCTATCCGCGCCGGCCTCAGGTCTGCTTGGGCCAGAAGCGGACATTAGAGTGCGACTTCCGCCACTAGCGAGCGCAATCATCGGGTACCGCGGCACCCGCAAACCTGTCGGAGGTCCAGTTTACCGCGGCCATCGTGCTCGCCTGCGCGGCGCGGCCGTGGCCGATATTGGGCAAGATCATCAGTTTGACCTTGCTGCCGGCGCCACAGAGCTTGCTCATGTAATCGCGCGTCACGTTGGGTTTGATGATCTGGTCGGTGGTTCCCTGCGCTAGGAACACTGGAATTTCGGACGGCAAGACGCCGGCCGAGTTCTTTTCCAGAAGCGATCGCCACGGCTCGATATCTGCGGGCTGGTCGACGCTGAGGAATTGCTGGTTGAGCGCCTGCCCGATTCTCTGACGCGCGGACAGATCGAATGGCCCCTCGATGCAGACGCGCGCAAGCCGATCGAGCGTGGGCAGCGCGCGTGGATCGACGGTTTTGGCGAGGGATGCATCAAACACGCGATGCCAGGACCACAGCGTCATCGCCATGATGTTGTTGCCGCCGCTGGTCCCGATATCGTCCTTCATCAGAGCGGCTAGGTCGGTCGCAGGCGCTGCCGCGGCGACGCCCAACAGCTCAAACTCCGGCGCATAAGACTTGACAATCATACCGGTGAAAAGCGCGGCTTGGCCGCCTTGCGAATGACCCCACACAGTAAAACGCTTGCCGCCTCCGGCACCAGGCATGCCGGATGCCGCCCGCACGATGTCGATCACGGCGCGCGCCTCGCTGTCGCCGACCAGATAAGGATGCGTCTCGGGCGTTCCGAGACCGGGGTAGTCAGTTGCCGCAACGACATAGCCGCGTTCGACGAAGGAGCGCAGTCCCTGGATTTGCTGGAACAGAAAGATCGCGAGCGACGGCGCACAGCGCGGCGTCACGCCGGAGGTCGGGTGCGCCCAGGCAACGATCGGACGACCGCCAGGCGGCGAATCGCCTTGCGGCACGACAATGACGCCGGAAACAAAGATTGGCTCGCCGTTCAATCCGGTCGAGCGGTAAAGCGTCCGATACGCGGCAGCTTCCAGCGGCGCACCGTCGATCCGTTCCTGTCGAACGATCGTACCTGGCTGCCCCGCGAGCGACGATCGTTGCGCGTTGTAGAACGGCGTCTGCGCAGGCGCCGGGCCCAGATGACCGGACAGTAGAAACAACAATCCTGCGGCGGCTTGACGGGCTCCAACTTTCAGAACACTCGGGTACATGGCTCAGAGCCCATACAGGATTTTCAGATCGCCGCTGGCGCGCAGCGCAATCACGATACCTTCGGCCGGCAGATATACCTTTTCAAGCTTCGCCGAGGTCAGATGTCCTTCCATCCGGAAGCCGTCTTTCAGGGGGCGCGTCAGTTTCTCGTTCGCGGCATTCAACAGGTTCTGATAAGCGACGCCGTAATCGACGGTCGTCTTGTCGCGCAATTGCGCCACCAGGGGGGTGATCAGCGCGTTGAGTTGATCGTTGCTGCTCGTGACCGCGAGGTCGGATAGCCCGGCCGAATGGCCATCGTCTGCGACCGCAATCCCGCCGGACAAATAGACCCACTGGCCCGCGCTCGCATCGCTGTCCGACGGTTTGCCGAGCCGCAGGCCGATCACGAGCTTGCCTGACGACGGATAAACCTCGACCTCGCGAACCAGCATTTCGGCGAGCGGAGGTGCGGCGGCCAGCGCATCGGAAATCTTCCGCTTGAGGACATCGTACCCAATATTGATCGGGAGAATGACGTCGAACGCTCCGGGCTCGCCGACGTCGCGGCCGAGCGGCGGCAATGGCGGTGCTATGACTACCGGCGGTTGCTGTGCGACCAGCGTCCGCGCCGAGCCTGCGAGCTCCAGCGTTCCGCGAAGCGCCCTGGAATCGGCGCGAACGCCAGCGAAAGCCGCGCTTTCCAGCGTTAATTGTAACCAGATTGGTGGATTGTCGCGAAGCTGGACAGGCTCGAACGCGCGACCCCAAGCCGCGGCCGCCTTGCCTTGCAGATCAAGGCGGCGGCTCGCCGCCAGCGCGCGCGACCTCACCTTGGCGAGTTGGGTGCGAATTCGCGGCTCGGCATATTTGGCCACTGGAATATCGCGGCCAAGGACGCGGAGCACGGGCGGCTCGTTCCATCGAAAGCCGTCGCTGAAATGCAAATCAAGTGACCAGTCCTTGTTGAGTTGCGGACGAGCCTCGACCTCGATCGTCGCACTGGCCTCGGTCTCGCCGTGGATGCGCGCGGTGAAGCGATTGGCGCCCTGCCCTTCCAGCGCGCCATAGATCGGTACCGAGCCGTAGACGCGTTCGCCGCGGCCATAGAGCGAGACCGGTCCCGATCGCTCGACAAAGCCATAGATGTCGCAATTCGCTCTAATGCGAGCGAACAGCACGCGCCGATTGACGCAAGTCACCTTCTCGTCGATCGTGGCGAGCCGGCGCGGAATGTCTTGCGTGATCGTGGACGCGAGCGCCGGCAGACCGAGCTCGATGCTCGCCGAAATCCGCGACTCCGTGGTGAGGGGCGCGACTGTGTCCGGCGCCAGCGGCGGCTTTTCGTCGGCATGAGCAGCCGAGATCAAAATGGCGAAACCGAAAACCGACAGCGCGGCGAAGGCTAGACGCCGCATCACTGATAGTTTGACGAAGTCAACCATGCGTCTGCTTTGCTCAGATTCCAACAAGCGCCACGATGACCATAACAACAAAAGGTCAGGGCGCGCCATGAGCTGAGGACTCCAATTGACCTCAAGGTGCTGCGCGTATTTACTTATTGAGGGGGTGGTCGTCTTCCGCGTTGCGCTCTTGACTGATGAAGTCGCGCACACGGCAAAGCTCGAACCCCCGGCAGTTTAATCGGCTCGCCTACTTCGTGATCAGGTGGTTTGTCGGTGCGACCGTCGAGGTTGGCGCAGCGTTTGAAATCGCGAATGTTAACCAGACGTTCCAACCCTCCGGCCGGTTCTCAGCGGCAAACTCCTTGTATCCCTTCAAATTGAGATAGCCCTGTTTGTCTCCGATTGGAAACAGATAGCCGATTTGCGGTCCAGCACCGAAAACGCGTGACCTAAAGCCGCCAAGGAACGGCGCGGCACCATAGTCGTCGGTAATCTGCTGGTACGCATATCCAACCAAACCGACGAATAGCTGCTTGGACAAGAAGTGCGAGGCGCCCCAGTCGAAGTGGAAGTCGACACCGTTTTGATAGTTGGTTGTTGTATTCTTGAAATTGAAGGTAAAGCCGCCAACTCCGGAGAACTCCCAACCCGTCGCTGGGTTGAGGTAGGTGTAGCCGGCGCCCATATCGATGGCGCCGTGCCCGATGCCGATGTTCGACAGTCGCGCGGAGTCATAGTCCCCGACGGGAATATCGCCGAACCCATAGACCATCCAGTTGTGGACCCCTTGGTTCCATTTCAGGGTGACCTGCGGATAGAGATCGCCTACCCCGGTGAACGAGTCAGCCAAAACCCCTTCGCGCGTGGCGACGACGGGACCGACCTGCGCTGTCAGCGTGCCGGCAATGCTCGTGGAAAGCCGGCCCACTACGCCAGTTACACCGACCGCGAGCTGTCCACCCAGGACCGGAGACGCGAAAGTGTAGGTTGGCGCAAGAAAGAGTAGATCCCCGCGGGCGCTCAAATTGGCGTTGAGATTGACGTTGGCTGACGCTGGTACCTGGCCAATCTGGATCTGCCGCGCAGCTGCGACATTGCCCGATGCATCGACGCTGGTGTGGTACGCGACCATTCCCAATGACCACCCAGGCACGGCCGGCGCTGCGGCCAAACTTCCGAACTGTCCCGGAAGCCAGAGGGAGACACCACTCTCGTCAGCCAGCGACGTGTGGGAGCGACATACAAGTGCGATCGCGGCGACAAGTGCGACTCGACAAACATTTGATGACCCGGCTCTCATTTTCGCCTCCCGCGAACCGATTTATGCGAAGCAGATCAGATACGTAGCTCAAAGTCTGTATCCGTCACGCAACAGGTAGAGAATCTCACTCGAACAATTGACGTCGTAAGAGGTGTTTGACGGCTCCATCCCGCCGCCAGTTTCTCAAGACAGAGTGAGCGTCCGACGTCCAATGGTGAATGTGCAGAAACTCCTTGATGCTCACGCCGGGGTCTCTCGACCTCATGGAGCGCCAGCATCTGCCGCGCCATTCGAAGTCTCTCCCAGAAGCTCGTAAACTCTTGTCTCTGCCGCCATTCCCTTTGCCACGACCGTGTCGACGAACCGGCAGCGGAAGCTCTGCTTGACGCGCACGTAGACGCTCTCGCTGACGAGAATTTGAGTGTCGTATTGCTTGTTGAGCCCTTCGAGTCGGGCCGCGAGATTAACGACGTTCCCGAGCGCGGTGTAGTTCATGCGCTCCGACGAGCCGAGATTTCCGACGACGGCTTCGCCAACGTGAATGCCGAACCGCGTGAAGAAGGATGGCAGCCCTTCCGCTTCGAATTGCAGGTTGACCGCTTCATTCGCGGCTTTTGCCTGCAAGGCGGCGCGGCAAGCGCGCTCGCAGTGATCGCTTTGCGGGTTCGGCGCGTTCCAGAATGCCATCACGGCATCGCCGATGAATTTGTCAACAGTGCCGCCCTGACGCAGGATGACGTCAGTCAGAGCGGTGAAATAACGAGACGTCTGCTGCATCAGCCGATCGGGATCGGCTTTCTCCGCTATCGTCGTGAATCCCCGCACGTCGGTGAACAGCGCCGTGATTTCCTGGCGCGTCCCGCCGAGCTCGGTCGAGATCGAATTGTCGAGCACGCCGCTCACGATCGCGCGCGGCGCGAGCCTGGAGAACAGCCAGATCGCCCTTTGCGATTTGTGAATTGTTCGCGCCAGAATATCCAGCTCCTTGATCACCGAGCCGATCGCCTGTTTGGGCGGCGGCGCCATCGTTTGCAACCGCGCAGCCTCGCCCGTGATATCGCGGATCGTCGTCGACATGCGCGTTCCGAATATCCAGGCCGCGGGAATGAACAGGAGGCAGGCCAGCAGTGCGATTATCCTGGCTTTTCGGTCGAGCTCCCGGATACCGGAGGCGAATTCGTCCTCGGGAGCAATCAGAAGCACGTTCGCCGAGAGGTTCGGCCCGAGCGCAATGGTTTCAAGACGCGCGAAATACTCCCTGCCGTCCTTCCAGGATAGCTTGTGCCTGTAGGGGCTGCTCTTGTCCCAATCGGCCACGACGCGTCCTTCGATCGTATCGTGAAGATCACTTGTACTGGGAAGTCTTGGACCTGCCGCATCCGTCGACGTACGCGCGAACAGCGCCGCGTAGTTGGGGTGGATAATCAACGCGCCCTGGTCGTCAAAAATCAGCAGATAGCCATACTTGCCGAACTTCATGATTGGCGCCGATCTGCTGTAGCTGTCGAGCTTGAGATCCAGCCCGACGACACCATGCGCCTTCCCGTCAAACGGCACGCTGAAGGTGAGCATAGGGACGCCGAGGTTGAATGAGAGATAAGGCTCAGACGTGATCAAATGGCCTGCCTTGCGGGCGTTCATGTACCAGTCGCGCTCGCGTGCATCGTAGCCTCGCGACGAAATCTCAATCTGCTCTATGCGGTTACCGTCCTTGTCCAGAAACACGCGCGTCGTCGGCATCTCCTCGCCGCCAGCCCATTGCGTGATTGTCGTGGCGTAGACCGCGTCGACCGGACCGCCGACGCGCTCGCGCTGGACCCCTCTCAACCCATCCAATCGCTGCACCTGAAGCCAATAGCCGTTGTCGTAGCCGACATAGATGCTGTCCAGTGCAGGCCATTGCGACAGATTTCCCCTGATGAGCGCCGCCGTCGGGCTTGCGTCGCCAGGGTCGGACGAATCCATGATGGCCGGGGTGAAAGCCAGCGAACGAGCCAAGCGCGACAGCATTTCGACCTGGAGCTGAAGCGAGGAGACCGTGCTGCGGCTCGTCGTGTCCATGGTCGATGTCGCTGCATTCTCGGTGACGAGCTCGAGTGTCAGAACCTGGACGACAATCAGCAACGCGGCCAAAAGGCCGATCATGAACATGACGCAAGCCGTCAGGGTGAGGCGAAAACTCATCAACCACCCAACCGTCTGTCGCTCGAGACTATTGCACGTGCTCCGTCAACGCCGCCTTGGACGGCAGGTGCACTCGAACTGCACGCCGCTTGTCTTGCTTCCTCGGGAGGACGATGCGGTGAGACGCTGATGTCTCGCTGCACCGATCTTCATCAGTGCATCACCAATCACTTCTCGTTCTTGAAAAGCACGTCGATGGCCTGGATGACCTTGAGCTCAGGGTGCGCCTTGCAATAGACGATCACCTGGTGCTCGCCGGATTTTGCCCGCGTGACGTGGGCAAAATGCTTCTGCGCCAGGCCGTTGTACCAGCCGCTGTACCATGCTGCGAGATAGTCGGCGTCTTCCTGATAGGTGTTGGCGAGCTGCGCACAGGTCAGAGCCTGAACGTCGATGAATCCTTTCGAATCCATGTAGCTAGAGAGCGGGACCTGCGCCTGAGTGGGAGCGAACGAGATGGTCAGTGCGACAACAGCGAGCCCGATCTCGCACGCAAACATTTTGAGTTTCATGGGACCAGTTTTGTTCGTCGTCATTTCTTCATCCTCCCTTTCTCATCGTTGAAGCCGTTACCCCGATTATTTCTGCGACGGCTCGGCCGCTGCGCTTCCCGGTGCGGGCGAACGGATCGCCTCGTAGGCGACGTAATATTTGTAGATCTTGCCGACGTACTGGACCGTCTCCTGCCCGACAATCGCCGCGGCGCCATTCTCGACATTGCCAAACCATATGGTCGCGTCGAAGCCGTGCTTGCTCGCATAGTCCCGGAAGCGCTTGAGATTGCCCGGGCCGGCATTGTAGGCGGCCAGCGCCATCAACACGCGCTCACGCGGGTCGACGACCGCGGGATCGACATAGGTGTTGGCGAGGTAGCGCAGGTATTTTGAGCCCACGTGTATGTTAGTGTCGGCACTGGCTGCGATACCGGTGATCTCGATCGGCTTCTCCTTTGCAGTACTGGGCTTGATCTGCATGATGCCCGTCGCGCCCGAGGCATTGTGGCAGGCCTGGTCGAGCTCAGACTCCTGGTAGCCCTGGGCCGCAAGCAGGACCGGATCGATGAAATACTGTCCGCCGTATTTTTCGAACGACGCGCGCGGCGCCCTGAACTTCTCCGCCTCGTTATGCGCAAGCGCGTTCTTCAGCGGCTTTGCCGTCCTAAAATAGCTAGCGCGTAGATCATTGCCGAACTCGGTTCCTATCTTGTGTGTGCGGACGAACTCGGCCAGCTCCTTCTTGAATCCCGGACTGTTCTTTCGGATCGCCCAGGCGATGTCGCCGCCTTCGTTGATGGCGATGTCGTCGCGCACCGTCAGCCCCTTTAAGAGGCCCGCCCACGCCTGCGCCTTGAAACGGTCGACGACGGCCCAAGGCAACAGGCCGACGCTGACCATCTCCAGCAAATCCTCGTCCTCGAGATTCCTGTCGGCCGGCTTTATGATGATGGGGTCCAGTCCCTTGACCTTCCGGTCCGCATTGAGTGCCGTCAGGTGCTCGAAATAGCTGCTCGATTGCCGGACCTGAATCGTCTTTCCACCGAGATCGTTCGGCGAGCCAACGCTCGGCGCGGCGGAGCCCGTCACGAGCACCTCGCGAATACCGGAGGCCCAGGGATCGGCGAAGTCCACCAGCTTGCTCCGCTCCGGTGTAGCCGTGAGCAAGCCCGCGGCGACATCGCCCTTTCCTGCAACGAGGTCGCTCAGCAATCTGTCACGCGGCGTCGGAACAAAGCCGACATAGAACCTCTGCCTTTTCTTGCCATAGCGCTTGTTCAACCAGTTCTCGAACTCGGCGCCTAGCTCGGCCTCGAAGCCGAGTTGCTCACCTTTGTCGATGAAGAACGACGTCCTGTCGGTCGGCACGAGAATTCGCACAAGTTTGCGCTTCTGCATGCCATCGAAGTCGCCCTGCCAGGCCTTCAGCGCGGGGAGCGCAAGAACCTGCGGTTCGGCGTCGGCTGAACAGTTTGCAAGCAGTAACGCGCCGAGCACGAGAAGCTGCCCCGCCGCCAGATTGCGAAGCTTTAAACAGTTTGAATATGCGAACATCGTCATTACCCAATTGTCGCTTCATCAAGAGTGGAAAAGTTGGTCGTCGGTGTCGTGAGCACCGCTTAGCTAATTTCCCCCCGCCGTCATGACGTAAAGAACAGATAGTTCAGCCAACTGTTGGCGCGCAGGACTGCCATCCTGATCACACCGGCGATTTGCACGTCGCCACTGAACACAGCCGCGCTTCCCTGCGTACCCGCGGGCAATCTCAAATCATCGCTGTCATCCAGCTTGATGCGGACGGCGAAACGCGCGTTGTGAGGAGTGTCGGTCCCCGGGAACAAGCCGGTTGCAGTGAGCTGGCCCTCGGATGCGAGATCGATCGTAGTCAGCACTTTGCCGGGAAACACCCGCCCCGGGTACATCGGAAACACTACCTCGGCGTAAGCCCCCGGCTTGATAGCAAGATAGGGCCCTTGCATGAACGTCGCGACGACCACGCCGCGGTTGCCCCCGTCGCGGTTACAGACAAAAGGCATGACGGATGCCGCGGCGCTGACGACCGTGCCCGGTAGAAGCTGCAGGTTTGTCACATAGCCGTCGCAGGGCGCGCGGACGGTTGCTTCGTCCAGATTGTATTTTGCCTGGTCGAGCTGCTGCCGCGCCTGCGCGACGGTGGTGTTCTCGTCTCCAATGTTCGATTCGTAGGCAAGCCGCGCTTTGGTCTCGACCGCTTTCGCCCCCGTGACCGCCTCTTGGGCGGACTCGAGGTTACGCTGATATTTGTCGAGCGCGGCCTGCGCGATGTCGCCTTTGGTGAACAGCACGTTCTGGCGATCGAAGTCGGCTTGAGCCAGACTCAACTGCGCCCCGGCACGTTCAACGCCTGCCGTCGCCTGGTCCAGCGCCGCCTTCAACTGCGGGACAGACTGCGTGGCAGCCGCGACGGCAGCCTCCAGGCGGTTGACCTCGAACTGAAAGGGCCTTGGGTCGATCGTGAACAGCACGTCGCCCTTCGTCAGCGGCGTGTTGGCCTGCGCTACGACAGTCTGAACCCGACCCGGCACGGTGATGTGCGGCGTGATCTGCACCACCCGCTGGAACACCCGCGCGTCGGTCGAGGACGGATGATCATTGTTCATCGACAGGATGATGTAGAAAGCAAACAGCGGTCCGACCGCGGCCAGAATGATTGCGATAGGTAAAGTCAGCGGAATCAGCCTGAGCTTCGCGAAGACGAGCCAGATCAGCGCCGCGTAACTTCCGAAAATGGCCGGCATCATGGCTTGACGCCTCCGCCGTCCGAGCCTGCAATTTTGGTTTCGAGTGCTGCAATTTGCGCATTCAACGCGGCGATCTCAGCCTCGATCGTGCCGGCCGGAGCGCCTCCGGATGCAGCAGGAGTGATCGGTGCGTTGAGCTGACGATAGAGGTAGATCACAACGATCGAGCTCGCGATGGCCCAGAGCATGTCAGCCCCCTGCCCGCTGCTGCTGCGGAAGTCTGCCTTCGATTGCCGCGAGCCGCCGCCGAGCGTCCTGAAGCTGGGCGATCAATGCCGTGTCATTGGCTCCCGCCGCAGCACCGCCGGTCAATGGCTTCCCCGGCGCGAGATAAGCCCAGATCAGCGCCAACGGCCACAACACCAATGTGATGATGCCCATCCAGCCACAGATGTTGATGGCCTCGGCCTGCGGATGATTGCGTGAGCGCGCGATCGCCCCGGGAAGCCCCCCGAGGCGGTAAATCACATAGGCCAGCACGACTGGCATGATGCAAAGCACGATAAGCGTCAGCCAATGCAGAAATGACCCGAACGCCTGAAGCTTGAAGTCCATTCTATCGACCTCTCGCCAAGTTAGGTGAAGCTTCACCCCCAAGCGGGCCGTGGCCCCCCTGGAACGTACGATCGAACGACATCTAGTAGCCGTCTACTCCTGTGCACCGACGAACATCGTCTGCATCTCGTGCAGCTTCGCTTCGTCTTCCGGTTTCAAACTTTGCGGGCCGAGTTCGATATCGACGCGTTTGATCTTGCCGGTGAACGGGAAGCGAGCGGTGTAAGCGTCGGATACCGGAGCGCCCGTATCTGAGCCGACACCAAACGTATCGATGCCGAAGCGACCTGCCACCGTGTTGGGGATCCGGCCTCGGCCGACCTCCTTGCCGTTGATTCCGATCACGGCCTCACCTCCCTTGCCGAGACCACCACCGTCCTAGGCAAACTCGAGGGCGACCGTGGACTCGCCGGCCGGTGCTGCGCCCCTAGCGCCGACGACCACCACCATGAAAACCGCCGCCACCACGGCCACCTCCGTGGAATCCGCCGCCTCCACGACCGCCCCCGTGAAAGCCGCCGGCTCGCATGCCGCCGCCACCGCGCATCGCGGCCGGGCGGCCACCACCGCCAACACGACCGCTGACGCGTGAGTGCGTCACGCTTCTGTGCGAGATCGCGGCGCGATTGCCGGCGCCGGTGCGGGCGCGGGTGACGCTTCGACTGCTGGTGCGGCGGGAGACGCTGGCGCCGCGATTGCCGGCGCGCTGCGAGACTGCGCTCTTGGCCCGGCCTGCGCCGGCGTTCGAAAACTTGCCGCCGCCGGGACCGCCGGTGCGATTGCGCAGGGCTTCGCGCGCGGCCGGCGTGTTGCCGCTGCCGAAGCGCCGCGCCACGCCGCTATCGCGATAGGCGACGCCGCCGCGATGGGCGGGATTGTGGGCCCAGGTGTTGGTTCTGATGTTGGTGCGGTTGAAGCTGTTATAGCGATTGACGTTGACGTAGACGTTGCGGTTCCACCAGTTGCAGCCACCCCAGATGGCAGCCCCGACGGCAACGCCCGTTGCAAAGCCGATCACGCCTGCGGCGGCGTAACCGGGCGGAGACCAGTAGAACGGCTGGTAGGCGGGGTAATCCCACGCGCCGTAGACGACACCGGGATCGTAGACGGGCACATAGTAAGTGTCCGGATCGACCGGTTCGATCGAGATCGCCTGCGACATCCCAGATGGCGCCGAAACGCCCGCCGGCGGCGCGCTCTTGGTCACCTTCTGTTGCGGCGTCGACTTGAGATTGCCGGCGGCGTCGGCGCGCTGGCGCAGCTTCTGCACCGCGCTCATCACATCCTGCTCCTGCCCCAGGAAGGCATCGCCGAGCTGCTGCACCCATTCGAGCTTGTCGTTCATCATCTGCAGCACTTGTGGCACCGAGGTCAGCGCCTTGACGCTCGGATCCCAGGATTGCTTCTGCATGGCGTCTTCGAGCGCCTTGCCGGTGAGGCTCTTGTTGTCCTGCGACCAGCGCGCGGCCTCAACGACTTCCAGCGGATAGGTCGAGGCCATCAGGATCTGCGACAGCAACGCATCCGGATAGAGCGCTATGGGTGCCACCAGTTGCTCGATCTGTCCGTCCGGGAGCTTGGCAGCTGCCGGCGCTGCGGCCTGAACCGGCGCGGGCTGCTGATCCGTCGGCGCCTGCGCATGCGCGCGAGCGAGGATTATAAGGCCGACTGCCAGAGCACTCAGAAAATTGAACGTGCGCAGTTTGGATGTACGTTTCTTCATTTTTGCTTCCCTGTAGCTCTTACAACCAATGTCTCCGGCTTACTGGAAGGCAAATATCCGCTTCCAATCGTCCTTCATGCTGACAACGGTCCAGCCATTGGCGCTCGCGGCGTCGAGGCCCTTGTCGAGCTTGCCGAAGGGCGACTTGCGGTCGTACGCGTATTCGCGCTCAGCATCCGTGTGATGCACGATCAGGCCGAAGCGGCGGTCGCGCGCGGCCGTGGTCCATTGCAGCATCTGGAAATCGCCGTCGGAATTGCCAAAGGCCGCGATCGGACGCCGGCCGATATGCGAGTTGATGCCGACGGGTTTTCCGGGACCGTCATCGACCAGATCGATCGTCGGCAGGCGCACCAGGACCGGGCCGTCCTTGTCGATCTTGAACTGCGTCTTGATGCTCGATCCGACGACCTGCTCGGGTGGAATGCCGTAGACACGTTCGCTCCACGGCCGCATGAACTCGATGCCGCCGCCCGAAACGATGAACGTCTTGAATCCGCTGGCTCGGAGATATGCGAGCACTTCCAGCATCGGCTGGTAGACGAGATCGGTGTAGGGCCGGTTGAACTTCGGATGACGCGCCGTCTTGATCCAGTCGCTGGCGATCCGCTCGAACTCGGATGTTGTCATACCGGCGTGGGTCGCCATGACGAGCTCAACCAGGCCCTTCTCGCCGGCCTTGGCAAGCGTTGCGATGTCCTTGTCGAGAACGGCTTTGAAGGGTTGCTTCTGCTTCCATTCCGGATGCTTGGGAGCAAGCGCTTTTACCCGGTCCAGCGCAAACGCGAGTTGCACATACATCGGCTGTTCGCACCAGAGCGTGCCGTCATTGTCGAAAGTAGCAATGCGCTCAGACCCGGGAATGAAATCCGGTCCTCCCTCTCGCGTCACTGCGGAAACGAAATCCAGAATCGATTTCTTGGACTGGCCCTCGTTCCACGACGGAAGAGGATCGCTCTGTGCCAACGCTAAACGACTGGCGAGAGGTATGGATGCGGCGGAAACCAGCAAACCCGCGAGGATTGATCGACGATCGACAATGGTCTTCTTCATAGGTTTCTTGCCTGCACAATGAGATAAAACGGCCCCGAGATCGTCGGGGCCGTTCCATTTGCATTGGGGTTAGTTGCCCGACGGTATGCCGATGCTGAAGCCGTCCTTTGCGAGTTGATCTCTCACGTACTGGAACCGCTGGTACTGCGTCAGAGTAATCGGTCCTGAATAACTCTCGCTCTGAAGCTTGCGCGGCGGATATTTCATATAAGTCTGCACTAGCTCCTTGGTGGCGGCGTTGATCGTGACCAAGGTCCAGGTATGTTCCGTGTAGTTGTTCATGAATATGTCATAACGTTCCTGAGGGTCCTGCCAAAGATCAAAGACCTGCGGAACAGTCGCGACATAGGACTCCGGTCCCTTCCAGCCAAGGTTGCTGTCAACAGCGAGACCGCCGGTCTTGGTGCCATCGTCGCCCCGCAAATTGAACACCGCCTTGTAGTTGCCGACCCGAACAGCGCCCGGTGTCAGCTCGTTCTCCGTAAAGTAGAACCAGCTCTTGCGATCGGACTTACCGGTGCCGAACAGGACGGGAGACATATCGTAGCTGTCGAAGATGATCGGTTTGCCCTCGCGGTCGTTCTCCGGAAGCTTTACGCCAGCGAGTTTTGCGAAGGTCGCCATGTAGTCGAGGCCGCCGACAATGTCGGAATTCCTCGTGCCGGCCTTGATACCCGGACCCCATGCGATTGACGGGACGCGGTTGCCGCCCTCGCGGACGGTGCCCTTGGTACCGCGGAACGGCGTGTACCCGGCATCCGGATAGACGTCCTGCCAAGCCCCATTGTCGGTGGTCCAGAACACATAAGTGTTCTTGTCGAGACCGAGGGACCGCACCTTGTCCATGATCCGGCCGATCCGCGTGTCGTTCTCCACGACCGAGTCGCCGAACTTACTCTTGGACATCGACTTTCCCTGAAACTCGGGCGCCGGCATGTTGGGCTGATGCACCTTCATGAAATTGATACTCATGAAGAAGGGGCCCGATGATTTGTTACGATCCAGATATTCGAGCGAAGCCTTCTCGACATAGTCGTCGAAGAAGGGAATGCCGACCACGCCCTTGTCCGGCGTGTTGACGTACTGACCGTTGATCTTAAAATCTTCCTTCGCCGGCTGCCCGGCATTCCCGGAAAGCGACCCCTTCGTAACCTTCTCGAACATCGCCCTGAGTTCGGGATCCATATCTGGAAACCAGGTCGGGTCGGCGTAAGTGTAGGCGTTGAGATGATAGAGTCCGCAATACTTCATCTCGTCATAGCCCTGGGCATTGGGTATCGCATAGTCGGCCTCACCGAGATGCCATTTGCCGGCAAAGAACGTCTTGTAGCCCCCGGTCTTCAGAACCGATCCGAGCGTCCATTCGGCCGCAGGAAGACCGCCGCCCTGTCCCTGAAACGCCACTGTCGTCATGCCGCTGCGATTTGGAATTCGTCCGGTCTGCACCGCGGCACGTCCCGGCGTGCAGCTTGGTTGCGCATAGAAGGACATGAATTGCATGCCTTCGGACGCGAGACGATCGATGCTCGGCGTCGGCATGCCGCGATTTTCGCCGCCACCATAGACACCGGCGTCACCATAACCAAAGTCATCCGACAGGATCAGGATGATATTCGGCTTGTCTCCGCTCGCACCGGCGGGCCGCGCGGGCAGTTGCGCTTGCGCTTGAGCAGTCTGGACAGGCGCCATTGCCCCAAAGGCGGCAATGGTGGCGAGTGAACTCGAAGCCGCAAGCAGTTTGCGGCGGCTGAGGTCTTCGGTCGTCTTCTTGTCAGTCATCACTTTCTCCCTGGACGTGTGACGCAGCGAAAACCGAGGTGGCTGGTCGACGTGTCGATCGGCTCGGCATGGCGCGCAGCCGGCCGGTACCGCCGACAATAGTTTGGCGCGCAGAGATGCGAGCCTCCCTTGATCACCTTGCGCGGGATCCGGCTGAGCGGCAGCGCCGGATCGTGACTTTCATGCTCGACGCCACCCCGCGGGTTCTGCGGAATGCAACAGGCCTTCTTTGCGTCGGCGGAATGCTTCGGCGCCCACCAATCGCTGGTCCACTCCCAGACATTGCCGATCATGTCGAACACGCCGTAGCTGTTCGGCGGATAGGTCGTGACAGGCGAGGTCCGCGCATGGCCGTCCTCGCACCGGTTCTCGAACGGAAAGTGACCTTGCCACGTATTGGCTTGATGCACGCCGCCCGGTACGAATTCATCGCCCCAGGCATATTCAGCGCCGTCGAGGCCGCCGCGCGCGGCAAACTCCCACTCTGCTTCCGTCGGCAAATCCTTGCCGGCCCATAGCGCATAGGCGAGTGCGTCGGCATGGGTGACATGCACGACGGGGTGCTCGTCCAGCGACTTGATGTTGCTTTTCGGGCCATAGGGATGGCGCCAGTTCGCACCTTTGAGCAGCGTCCACCACTGGCTGTAGTCGCGCAGATCGACGGGATGGTCCGGCGGCGTGAAGGTGAGCGACCCCGCGTAGATCATGTGCGGCAGGGCATCCGGATAGTCCTTCGGGTCCGGAGCGACCTCCGCGAAGGTGACGTAACCGGTGGCGCGCACGAACGCCTTGAATTGTCGGTTCGTCACCGGCGTGCGGTCGATCCAGAACCCGTCGACGCTCACCCTGTGCGACGGAGCTTCCTCCGGATAATGCCGATCCGATCCCATCCGAAACGTGCCGCCGGGAACGAAAATGCTGCCGGAGGCGAGAGTTTCGTCTACGTTCGCGACCGTTCTCTGCGCGATATTCACGAACTTTGCCTCCACTTCCTCGTTCTGGCGATCTCATGCGCCAGGGCTTGGATGAGTTTGTTGTCGTGGACTGCCGGCGGAACTTGGATCACGGTCGACCTACCGACCCAGGGTTTTCCTGCCGACTATGGCCCGTTCAAATGCGCCAAGACCTCTTCCTCCAATTCGCCAACCAGACGTTCATAATCGGCGGCCCTTGGGCCGGCTTCAGGATCGTTCTGCCTGGCAGCCTGTTGCCAGCGCCGCAGCGCTTTCATCGCCTCGTCATAATCCGCACACACCGCTCGAAACTGCGCGTCGCGATTGAAGCAGCGGCGAATGTCCAGTTCGCGCCGCGGGAAGCGTGCCACTATCGAGCGAATTACCTCCATGGCATGTCCATGGCTTGAATTCGTATCTCATCGCCCGAGTAGCATCGTTTTAGGAGCGGCCTCGTCAAGGTACGAACATGTTCGCACTCCGCGCTACCTGCACCTGACACGGTGCGCGACGAATGCCGCGAACAAGCGCCGGCACGACGCACAGCCGCGCTACACCTGGTGGTCTCCATTCGTGTTCGCGCGCGAATACGTAACGACTACTCCCGGCAAGCGCGCACACCAGGGCCAACCATGTGAATGATCTGGCTGGGTTGCGATCTCACCTCGAGATCTGTCTGGACTGGATCGTCGTTTTCAAGCTCGGACCTCGTTCAAGCGGAAGCCCGGTGCGGGTCACAAACGATGGCCTGCGAACTCCGTGTCGAAAGGCCGCAGGATGGCTCGACTTCGCAAAATTCGCATCAAACCTGCGAGAATCCGATATGCAGTTTGTGCCAACAACGCCAGCACGCTGAACAAAAATGCCGACGCGCAGAGAATTTTGGAAGAAGGATGGGTGTTGCAGCATTGTCTCGCGCCCGCTGATGCAACAGCAACACATCATCAGCAACACATCCCTCGGATAACGGAACTCGCTTACGCGTTGCAATCGCGGCCCGGAGCACTTACCCTCTTTGACGTAGTTGTGAGCTCGTTGGCTCGATGCGTAATCCGTCTCTCTCGTCTGCGCAGGGGAAGCCTTCTGCCGGTTCAGTCGGTCGGGAAGAAGGCAGTGTGTTGCCGGTGGACGTGTCCGCCGAGCTGGAGCGCATCCTCTCGAACCCGCGGTTCCAGGCAAGTGAACGACGTCGCGCATTTCTTCGCTTCATTGTCGATGAGACGCTTGCGGGCCGGGGCGAGAGATTGAAAGGCTACACAATTGCGTTAGCCGTGTTTCGTCGCGACGGCTCTTTTGATCCGCAGGCCGACCCCGTCGTCCGTCTTGAAGCCCGGCGACTGCGCCGCGATCTCGACAGCTACTATATGGACGCGGGCCGGGACGATCCGGTACGGATCTCGATTCCAAAGGGCTCGTATGTTCCCAATTTCGAATGGCACCACGCCCTAGGTGCCGCCGCGGCGCCCCGCGAGACGATCTTAGATATTCAGGGTCAACCGACGGCGGCTGCCGCGAAGACGACTTCCGCGATCGGCAAGCTCCGCTTGCGCCGCAATGCGCTGATCGCTGCGATCCTGGCGACCGTCCTGGCAACATCGATATGGCTCGGAACAAGGCCGCCGCCTGCCACGCCACCGCGCGAGCCGGCGGTCTTGGTCTTGCCGTTCGAGGCGCTGAGCTCGGGGGAGAATGCTCGCTATTTTGCCACCGGCATCGGTCAGGAGCTGATCGGAAATCTGTTTCGCTTCGCGGGCTTTCGGCTCTACATGTCGCAAGCGGGATCGGGCCAGCCATCAAGCGAAGAGTCTCTGCAACTCGGTCGCGGCCTTGGTCTTTCTTATATCGTCAAGGGAAGCGTACAAACGAGTGCTGAAGAAGTACGGGTCATCACAACCGTCCTGAACGCAACGAGCGGCGAGATCGTCTGGGCGCGGACGCTTGCCCGTTCGTTCGATCCTCGCTCTCTCGCCGACGCCCAGCGCGAGCTCGCAAACGAGATCGCAATCGCCGTCGGCCAGTCTTATGGCGTGGTCAAGAACGATGTCAGCAGCACGCCGCCGCAAAACATGGACAGCTATGCCTGCGTGCTGCGCGCGTTCGGCTACCGGCGCACCTTCGCGCGTGCGGGTTTCGATCCGGTTCTGCAATGCCTCGAGCAAACCGTACGGCGCGATCCGGAGTATAGTGATGCCTGGGCCATGCTCGGGTGGTTACATGCCGACGCAGGCCGCCTGGGCTATTTTGGCGACGGCACCGAGCAAAGCGAATACGCGAAGGCTCTCGCTGCGGCGGACCGCGCGGTGAACCTTCAACCGAACAACTCGCTTGCAGTCAAGGCGCTGGCCGCGGTCTATCATTTCACAGGACGATACGCCGAGAGTGATCGCCTCAGCCGTCAAGCGATCGATCTCAACCCGAACGATCCTGACGTGTTCGCTCAGTTCGGCTGGCGGCTTGCCATCCGCGGCAATTTCGCGGAAGGAGTTCCGATGCTCCAGCGCGCGATCAGGCGGACCATCAATCCTCCAGGCTGGTACTTTCATATGATCGCGATCGACCATCTCTTCAGGCGAGAGTATGAGGAGATGCTCAGCGTCGGCGAGAAGGCTGCTTTGCGCGATTCCGGCTTCAGCCAATTGTTGATTGCGGTGGCGAACGGCGAACTGGGGCATCGCGACGCCACGCAGGCCGCGCTGGAGAAGATGTTGCAATACAAACCACTGGCGGACGATCCCGCTGGCTTCTTGCGCCGCAACGGCGCCGCCGATCAGGTTGTTGACGCTCTGATGGCAGGCTTACACAAGGCCCAAACTCTCGTCGCGAACTGACGTTCCCCGCCGCGACCGGCTGCTCAGCCTGGCACTTGGCAACGGGCGCCAACCGATGGCCCGAGACCGATCTTCTGGCCGTTGGAGCTTTGCGGCTGGCGCGCAATTGCGCGACGCGCTCGGCACATGCATTTCAGCTCTCGGAGGCCACGCCGCCCCACGTTTCTCACTTGCCGCATTTGCGCGTGGAATAGACCGCCCGCAGGGCGGCGTTCCATAGGTTTGCGGTAACCATGGCGGCGTCGCTCGGTAGGCGGCCTTGCGTCTGAGGTCCGCGCGAATGCAAGGGCCGATCTGTCTTGATCGGCATTTCGCTCTCGCGCCCCTCTTCTACCAATTGATGCGCAGTCCGGCCTTTCCGCTATACGAGAACCCGCCACCGTCGAACCGGCTCTGATAGGAAGCGTTGGCATAAAGCGACGTGGTCGACGTGATCTGTCCGCTGATGCCGGCATTGATCTCGCCCCACAGGCCGCCCAGGCTGGCCTGGAATGGAACGAAGCCGGTGTCCGACGAGAACAACGTTTTCGGGTTGCCAAGGAACTCGTTCCACAGGCTCGGACGGATCCAGGCCGTCAGGGTGCGCGGACTGTCATCGACCGCCCATGTTCGACCAAATCGGGCACCTATCCGGGTTGCGAGCGAATCCACGTCCGCAAAGCGGATTTGCGCCGCGATGTCACTCGCGTCGTTGATGTGGATGTTCTGATACACCAGTTGCGCCTGCGGCTCGATGAATAAGCCGCCGGCGAACTTGAAAGGATATCCGCCCTCCACCGACGCAGCACCACCCTGAGCACCGGTCTTCAGCGCCGGAATGCCGCGGTCTGCGCTGCTCCTGATGTCGTAGAACGTGCCTTGCAGAACCGAATCGATGTACCAGCCGGTCGGCCCGAAATGCGTCCAGTAGCCACCGAGCGTATAGGCGGCGAAGGTGTCGTCGCCCTGGCTGCCATCAAAATGGGTGACCCGCCCGCGCGCGCCGCCGATCGCGAAATACGCCCCCGCCTGGTCGCGCGAACCGTCGGGACTGTCGTGTCGATAGACATCCATGCCCGCCTGCAACGCCAGGAAATCGTAGCTGAAGTGCGGCCCGGCTTCGCCCCCCAACACGCCGAAGCTGTCGCCCTGGTGCACGCCGTTGACCCCGAGCACGCGACCCCATCCGACCCTGGCGTTCTCGGGATTGGCGCGGAAGCGTTCGTCCTCCTCTTCGCCCACGCGTTCATGCAACGTGTCGAGCAGGCTGCGTCCGTACAACAGCGTCATCGACGGAATAGCTGAGTAGAGCGAGGTCTCCTCTCGGTAGTCGGGGATATCGCCGCCACCACCACCACCGCCGCCTCCTCCGCCACCGCCGCCTCCACCCCCGCCGCCACCGCCTCCGCCACCGCCTCCGCCTCCGCCTCCGCCTCCGCCGCAAATGCGCAAGTCAGGATGTCTACTGCAATCAAGGATACCGCCACCGCCGCAAATGCGCAGGTTCGGAGTTGCTGCGCAATCTAAGGTCGACCGCAGATACCAGGCCTGCGGGTTGCTCGCGTCAACGCTGGAACGAAACAGCGTGTATTGATAAGGGCCGGCCATCACCGACCCGGACAGAGTAAAGGCGCCCGACGTTGTCGTCGCGCCATTGATCGCATCGACCACCAGGATTCCGTTGCCGGTGGTGAGGGCACCGCCACCGGTCGTGTTCGCGATCTTCAGAGACGTGTTACCGGCTGCCGTGCCGCCATTGATGACGAGCTTGTCGGAGGGCGAGCCGTCCGTGCCAAGATACGTATTGAGCCCGACCGTGCCGCCCTGGCCGACGTAGTTTGCTGCCGTCAACGTCTTGTAACTCAACAACTGCGTCGGATCGCCGACGGGCGATGTGAACTGGATCAGGCTCGACGCGTTGACCAGATTGGTGACGTTGGAGTTGCCGGTCATGGTCCAGAGCGAATTGTTTTTCAACGCGACGCTTGAGGTGCTGCCGGAGTCGGTGAGCGCAATCCCCTGCAAGGTCGAACTGTCCGCAACAAGGTTGAGCGTGGAGCCGCCGCTGACGTTCAGCCATTGATTGTTGTTCACGACGGCAGTCACGCCGGTCAGGCTTACGCTGCTGGTGCCGCCGGGCGCGGCGATCGACGCACCATGCGGACTGGTCATGGTGACGCCGGACAGCGTCGCAGCACCGCCGCTCATGTTGAGCGCGTTGGCATCGGCTCCATGGGCAGTCAGTGAGCCACCCGTCATATTCAGCGTACCGCCGCTCGTCACGCCCGCCGCGTGGGTGCCTGCGCCGGATGTGGTGACCGTCGTGTTGCCGTCGAGCGTGACGCTGCCCGAATTGTCGGCCTGCACGCCGCGGCCCCCGCTGGTGTTCGGAACGCTTACCGTCACGCCGCTCGCCGTGAGCGTGCTTCCGGCACCGCTCGCCTGCAGGCCAATTTCTCCCCCACCACTGCCCGTCGCGGCGACACTGCCTCCCGTCAACGTGATCGCGCCACCGTCAAGTGCCTTGGCGCCGACATCTCCGCCGCCGCCGGCGACCGTGACCGCAACACCGGTCGCCGTGATCGTGCTCCCTGCAGATTGCGCCAGCAGACCGGTCTCTCCGCCGCCATTGCCCTCAACGGAGACGGTTCCCCCGTTGAGCGTGACGGTCCCGCTCGTGTCCGCGCGCGCGCCGACATCGTTTCCACCGCCACCGGGCATCGAAACGGTCGTATTGGTCGCGTTGACCTTGCTGCCGGCACCGGTCGCCCACAGACCCGTGTTGCCGCCGCCACCCACGCCATAGGTGATCGAGCTGTTCTGCATGGCGATCAAGCCGCCATTGGACGCCTTCGCGGCCACATTGTTTCCGGCGCCGTTAAGACTTACCGCAAGTTCCGACGCATTGATCAGGCTACCTGATCCATCGGCAAGCATCGCAATTCCACCACCTCCCAAAGCGGGGTTGATTGCCGATCCCGACTGAAAGACAATCGTGCCGCCGCCTTGCGCGGACGCAGCCGTACTCCAGTTGCCGTTGATGCTGGATCCCGAGTTGAAGACGATAGAGCCTAATGTATCGGCCAGCGCGCCGATGCTGCCGCCATTGTTGGGATTGATGGTGACGTTGTTAGTGAATATCTCAGTGGTGTCATTGCTTGCGTGAACGCCGGGTGTCCCCGTGAGCGTTGTACCGGACGCAATTGTACAAATCCCCATCGTGAGCGTGACGGTGGAACCGGCTGCCACGGTGCAAGTTTGAGCCATCGCCGTGTCGACCATGGTGCCCGATGCGATCAACGCAAGCGCGGCCAGCCGGAACCGGTTCCGGCTGGCCGCGGCACAAGGTCTCGGTTTTTCCCTGAAGAGTTGGACCAATGATTGCAAGGCGGCGCGTGTTGACGCCTGTTGCTTGCAATTGCGCACGCGAGGTCCAGGGAGAATCGAACCGGTTGAGCACTTCATTTGCCCTGCCTTCCAAAGCCTGTCGTTTTCAACAACATCAAATTGAAAAGAAAGCCCGGTCGCGGCGCAAAAAAGCAGGAACGGCTACAATTTAAGATCGCAAATTATCATCCGACTATCAGGGCGAAGATCAACCCGAATGTGGCGATCAGGAATGCACGTTGCTGTTTGTCAGCAGTTGATGCTTTCACATCACACAACCTATGCAGTTTGTGCCAAATGTCGTTCTCTCGTGCACGCACGTGCGACACATCTTGGCGTGGGTCGTCGTGTCGTTATGCGATGAGGCAACCTTTCATCAAATTGCATTCTCGCTTCTCTCTTCGGGGTCGTGGGGCGAATGGGGTTCCCTTCACCTCGTTTGACATTGATCGCGGCAGCCTTGGTCTGCGCGACTCCTTGCCGCATGCATGCGCGCCTTTGCGGAAGTCGACACTCCAATCGATTAGCAAGTCACGTCGATTTGATACTGCGCACGAGATGCACAGGAACCACTTCCGGAGGTTGCATTTGGTTAGATGCGAGAAAAAAGGGGAACTTGCAGTCCTGGCATTCAGTCAGGCCAAGGCGCCCAAACGTGACAAGCAACCCAAATCCAGGGAGCAAGCCATGACGAGTCTAAGAGTTCTTGGCGCGGCTGTGATAGCGGCATCCGCAGTTTCGACCCCCGCATCGGCGCAAGCGGTCTTCTCCAACCCGGCCGCCTGTGCATCTCAATTTGCCAGTGCCAACTGCCTCAATAGAGGAGCCGGCAGCCCGTACGACAGCACGAGGGGCTATTATCATCGGCGAACCGCCTATCGCGAACCCGTAGGACCAGTGGGAGCCGCCGCCGGCGTGGCCGGCGCTGCTGTCGGAACAGCCGCAGCGATCGCGACCGCTCCCTTCAGCGGCTGGCGCAATTCCTACGCCGCATATGGCTCCTACGATCAACCCGGTGCCTACGGCGACTACTATGCGTGGAACGGCGACTGGAACACCTACGCGTCGCACAATGGCATCGTCTGCAGGCCTGGTACCATTTTCAAGGGGGCCGACGGACTCCCACATCTCTGCCAATAGACAAACTGCCAGCACGCTAATCTTCGCAGGCGGTCGCAAGGACCGCCTGCTCGTTGTCCTGTTCCAGTTCGCTCCTCGCGGCTGGGACGCTCTGGGGGCATGGAGGGACGAACGTCACTCGGCGGCACCGTACCGATCGGCACATCCGGCCCTGCTGTTCCGCGAGCATCCTCGCTATGAGACTCCGCTCTATGTTTCTTCTCTATGTTTCGTCGATGCTTTGGACCAGCTTCGCGGAACCGCAGGAGATCGCCAGAGCGCGAAGAGAATCTCGCCGATCTTCTGGCGGCTGGGCTCCTTCGGAGCGTCGGTATCGCTGGGGGCGTGGGCCGCGAGGCGATGGCAGCTGTTGCTGCCGACCCTGACCGAGGCTGACTTCCAGGCGTGGCGGGACCAGCGCCGCTGAACAGCGCGCAAGCAGGCGATGTGGGAGCGCGGCGAAAAACTGCCTTCTCAAAACCACTGCAGTTGACGATCTCTGAAACCCCGCCGCAACGCGCTTGGCAGGCAGTCACGATCGCTGTATCGGCGACCCCGCCGCCGGAAGATCAGCGCGATCTCGTTCGACGCGTCGTTCGTAGTGGGCCGCCAGCTGCAACAGCCGCAGCTTGATGAGGGGATCGGCCTGTTCAGCTAGCGCACGAACAGTCCGCGCTCTTTCCTTGCAAAACTCGTCGTCCATAGCGTCCCGCCAAAATCACCGCGGGATACTGCCGGTCAAACTGTCGGGCTGACTGTGACGTAGATTACATTGCTGTCGCGCTTTCCCCGCAATTCACCGCGTCGTGATGGTCGGCTCGGTAACGAATGCAACGCCAATCCATGCGCCTTTTCGCCAAACGACGTTGCACGCGCAGGTCTTGCTAGGCGGAACGATAAGCGTGAATTGGTCAGGAAGGGGCGACGGCGGATCATCCACTTTCAGCGCCGCGCCGTTCTCTGTGATGTTGCCAACAACACAAGACAGTGACAGATCACCAACCCTGATCAACGCATTGTCCAGCGATGGATTACGCACAGACTTTCGTCTGTCAGGAAGACCTATCATCTCCGAACCCATCAATAACTAATGCAAATTAGACCTATGCTGCGCGAGAAGGATTGCGTTTCTGCTAACGATCGTAGTGCTGGGCTAAAGCTGGCGAGGCGGCTTCACGCCGTCTGGCGATTTGATCGGCCTTTGCCGCGACGACGCCGCGTTCGTTGACGACGGTTTCGAGGAGGGTCAGACAGCTTCGGCGCATCTGTCGCCTCCGGCGCGGCGGCTTCGGTGGCTGGCAGATCGTCCACTGACCGAAGTGGCGACCTTCGAACTGCGACGGCGGTTTCGAGCGCGGCGAGGAATAGCCGCCCCTGCTCCGTGATCTCCCAACCCGCGTCATCGCGCACCACGAACTTGGCCAAGAAGATGTTCAGGTCCGGCGCATGCTCCGCCAACCGCTTCATGCGATCGGTCCAGTCCTTGCCGCTATTCATCAGGATCGCAACAGCCTGCCGCAGGTCGGCAACGGAGGCTCGCCCGGCGGACTGGCCGGCCAGCACTTTCAAGACGGTCAGTTGGAAGGACACTTCCACGTCTCCAGTCTAGCCGGCCGTGGAGTATGCGTGAGATTGGTTAACCGCCGGTCAAGCCCGGTCAGGTTGTCGAGGCAAAAACTGCAGCGGGAGCGGACCGGACCCCTGTGTGATCTAAAGCAACGCTGCCAATGACCGCTACAACCCCTCACCGCAACTGCTCTCGCTCTTTGACCGGGTCAGTTGAGTGGTGAAAGCGTCGAAGGCAGCACCTTGTTGCCCTGCGGCGCGCGTCAGCTTCCGCGTTCGCAACGTGACCAATACCCTCTACGCGGCATGGTCCGATCCGGGTTATCCGGACCAAGTCTACCTCGGCGCACCGCGAACCTTCGAACTGGCTGCCTCGGCGAGGTGGTGAGTTCGGCAACCCACGTCGTCCTTGGGCTTACTTGCGGATCGACGGCTTCGTTGCCGCATTCTCAGGCAATGCTGGCGAGATCGCGGAGGAGACCCATGTGCTCCGGCCGATCGGCCGGTTCTCCGTCACGAGATCATTGTACCCTTGAGGTTCAAGTAGCGTTGGTAGCCTCCGAACAGGTTCGGGAACAGAAATCTAACTTGCGGGTCGATGCCGACCGTCATTCCTCTGAGGCCTCCGAGGACCGCGCCTGCACCAGGCCGCGAGCATGTCGGGGTCTTCCTAATAGGTGCCGGCCAGCTGTCCGCAGGTCAGCGCCTGCACATCGACAAAACGGCTGGCGTCCGCGTAAGGCCGATAGCGGCGTCCGCGCATTCGCCGGTGACAGCATGAGAGCGCCGGCTACGAGTGCGGAGCCGCGCTCGTTTTAAGTCTTCATCATTTTATCCTCAGGCTTGAATTAGCTTGCAGATGCGCGGACGGCACGAAGTGCCGCCCGCCTCGCGTCGTGACGGGCGCGACAAAATCGGCAATCGCCGTCTTCGCCGCATCGTCGTTCCGGCCTCTGCGCTTTACTGCGGCTTCATGCGCTCGAGCTCGTTGAGTCGCTTCAAGGCGGCCTGTTGCCGGAGGAGGCCGTAATTGATGCCGGCCGCGTTGAGCGAGCTGCCTTCCTGGTAGGGGAACTGGTCGAAATCGGCGAAGAATTCCTTGACCTTTCCCTGCACGGGCACGATCAGCCACATGTTCTGGGCGAGGAATTTCATCGCCTCGCCGCCCTCCTCCAGTCCGCGCTCGTAAGGGTCCATGCGCAGGTTGGTGATCAGGGACCATGCCGTCACCTCACGTGTGCCGGTTGCGATGTTTCCCTTCGATGAGGCAAAGCTCAGCTTCCAGTCGTTCCACCGGATGGCATTGAGATTGCCGCCCTGGTCGAAGTAGTAGATCGCATCGCGCGGCGGAGTGGTCGTCTCTCCCTTGAACAGCGGCATGAAGTTGTAGCCGTCGAGATGAACCTTGAAGGTCTTGCCGTTGGCGCCTGCGAAACCGGTCTTCATCTTCTCCTTGATGTCCGGGATTCCGGCGGCGGCGCAGAGCGTCGGGAACCAGTCGATCAGCGAGATGATCTCGTTGTATTGCGTGCCCGGCTTCACGACGCCCGGCCAGCGCACCATCATCGGGATGCGCATGCCGCCTTCCCACGTCGTTCCCTTTTCGCCGTGGAACGGCGTCATGGCACCATCGGGCCACAACGCGATTTCCGCACCGTTGTCCGTCGTGTAGACGACGATGGTATTATCGGCGATGCCGAGATCGTCAAGCTGCTTGAGCAGTTCGCCGACCATGCCATCGTGCTCGACCATGCCATCGGCGTGGATGCCTTTGCCGGTCTTGCCGAGCGACGCCGGCTTCAGATGGGTGAAGACGTGCATGCGGGTCGAGTTGAACCAGCAGAAGAACGGCCGATCCGCCTTCGCCTGGCGGCCGATGAAGTCCTTGGCGGCTCCCAGAAACTCCTCGTCAACGGTCGGCATGCGCGCGGTGTTCAGCGGACCGGTGTCTTCGATCTTGCCGTCCGCCGTTGCCTTGATGACGCCGCGCGGGCCATATTGCTTCCGGAAGTTCGGATCCTTCGGATAGAAGTAGCCCTCCGGCTCCTCTTCGGCGTTGAGATGGTAGAGGTTGCCGAAGAATTCGTCGAAGCCGTGCTTGGTCGGCAGATGCTCGTCACGATCGCCGAGATGGTTCTTGCCGAACTGACCGGTGGCATAGCCCTGCGTCTTCAGCGCATCGGCAATCGTCGGCATCCAGTCCTGGATGCCGTGGGGATCGCCCGGCATGCCGATCGTGAGCAATCCGGTGCGGAACGGCTCCTCGCCGAGAATGAAGGAGGCGCGGCCGGCCGTGCAGCTTTGCTGGCCGTAGGCATCCGTGAAGATGGCCCCCTCACTCGCAATGCGGTCAATATTGGGCGTGCGATATCCCATCATGCCCATGGTGTAGGCGCTGATCTGCGGGATGCCGATGTCATCGCCGAAGATGACGAGGATATTCGGCTTGCGACCACCGGACGGGGCCGCGGCTGGCGCTGCAGCCGGAGCGGCTTTCTGGGCCTGTGCGGCCGCCTGCGACGTCAGCGTCGCCGCCGCCACGAGCGATGATGCGCCGAGCAACAGGGCTCGACGACCTATGTCTGAGTTCTCACTGCGTGTCGGATCGACGACGCCGTTGTTCAGCTTCTTCGTCTCAATGCTCATTCGTCACTCCTTGCTACTGGTTTCTGACGACTACGGCTCTTGCGTTCTGCTTGGTCAGTCTCGGTCTTGCTCACTCATCTGGCAGGTTTTCTTCCTGCATAGGCCGAAGCGGTCGCAGCCCCGGCCGGGTTCAGATTCATGGGTGAATACGCATTCTCGCCGCGCCTCCCGCGCCGTCGCAGATTGCGGCGCACCGCAGCCACGTGATGCAGGAATTGACGGGACGACCAGGGCTGCGGGTCGTGCTGCCTTGCGAACAGCGCGGTCTCGATCGCGCCGATCTCGCGATCCAGAGCAGGATCGCGTGCCATGGCCTTGAAGGCGGCAATGCTGCCCGCGGGCGCCGGCGTTTCGAGATGCGGCAACCAGTCCAGCAGTGCGAAATACGTGCTGCGCGCGTCGTGACGGCGGGCCCCCCGGCGCAGCCTGTGAAAGAAGAAGGCCTCGGACCGACGATAGGCTTCCCGCCGCCGGCGAACAGAATCCGCGATGGTTCGGGCGACGCCGGGCGCAAGCCAACCGAAAGCGGCGACGCCGGCGGCACCGAGCAGCAGAAGCCGCCAGTGATCGACCACGAGGTCGACGAGGCCATCCCAGCTCCAACGCGGCCCCGGTCGGCCGGCAGGTGTCCTGCTCCCGGCCACCGGATTGGCGGCGACCTCGAAGCGGACCGCATCGAGGTGAATCCGCTCGACCTTGCCGCTGCCGACGTTCCACCAGCCGAACTCGATTGCGGGCAGCGAATAGTCGCCGGCACTCTCCAGCATATATGTCGCGGAATCGACGCGGGTCGAGGTCATGACGTCGGAGCGCCCGTCCACCCTGTCGTCGAGCGTCGGCTGCGCCGGATAAAGTCTCAAGCCCTGGACGGCGGCGAACGTCTGCGGAGGCAGCAGCATCGCAGGCGCGCCTTCGGCTTTGATGGTCACCGTGCGTGTGACGGCATCGCCCGCCTTGAGCTGATCCGATGAACGCTTGATCGCCTGCTCGACGGTCAGCTTGGTTGCCGACAGGAACGGCTGAAGCGCAGCCGCCACATCCGGGATGAAAGCCTCGAAGGACATGCGCGGCAGCGCGACCTCCACTTCCCGCGTGGCCGGCGGCTCCGCAGCGTATCTGATCCTGACCTTCTGGTCCGCGATCGCGTACGATCCTGGCTCCTGCGGGTAGACGGCGAATTCGAAGCGCACGCCGGCATAGGAGACGCCGTTCCGCTGTTCGCTGGTATTGACGCTTTGCAATTGCCGCGTCACCGCGTTGCGTATCTGGAAGCCGGGAAGCTCCGGGGGGGCGGTCATGTAGTTCGGCGCCAGCACATCGACGCGCAACGTGGTCGCCTGTCCGACCACGACCCGCGGCGGGTCGACCGTCACCTGCACGATCGGCTCCGTCGTGGCTTGCTGCGCCAGGGTCGCAACGGGCGCGAGCAGATCGAGTATCAAGGCCCCGATGGCGAGCAAATGCCTCATGGCTTCGCCCCCGCCGGCTGCGTGGTGTCCTGGATCGCAAATTTCAACTTGAGGAAATCGGCCGGCGTGGTCTGGACCTGACGCATCCAGGCTTCGGCCGCGCCGGCGGTGGTCAGATCCTGCGGGCTCACCTGGATTTTCTTGCCGCCCTTCTGATTGGGATCGACCCGCGTCTCGTCGGCCTTCAGGTCCGGCGGCGCGCTGTCATCCTGCTCCTGCTTCCTTCGCTTCGCTTCCTTCGCCTCCAGCGCCGCCACCACGATGGCGCGGTTGGTCTTCGCGGCGACATCCCCGGGCGCGACCTTCAGGACCTCGTCGTAAGCGGCGATCGCCTTCTCATAAGCGTGGTTCTGCGCCTGGGCGTTGCCCAGCGCGAAGCGCCCCGGGAGCGTGTCGACGCGCGCGAATTCCTCGGCGGCGGCAAGGAAGTCGAAGGCACGATAGGCGGCGATGCCGCGCCACATCGGGTCGGAGAAGCGCTTGGCCGCGGTCGCGTAGTCGCCGCGGTCGAAGGCGATGCGTCCCTGCTGGTCCGGTGTCAGCCAGACATCGGCAAAGCTGCGCGGCTCCTCCGCCCTCGCCGACGTTACATGCGACAGGCAGACGAACGCGACCACCCAAGCTACCGTCGTGCCACGCCGGAACCAGAGCAGGCTCAGCAACGCAATCGGCAGAAGCAGCCAAAAGCCTTCGTCGCGCCATTGCGTGCCGAACGCATCGCCCTGAGCGGCCTGATAGCGCGTCTCGATCCGGCGCTCGAGCGCCGCGATGTCGGAGTCGTCGATGCTGACCTGGACGACATCCGAACGCAGTGCGAGCCCTCCGCCCGCGCGCTCCGGCGCGACGCTCAACTTCACCAGGTTATTCCGTCCGGCGGCCTGACGGACCGCGCCCTCCTCCTCTGCGGGGTCGCCGGCCACGACGAGGATCGTCCCGGGCACTGCCTCGGTCGCCAGCGCCTCCGCCGCAGGCCTCACGGCCGCCGCCGTGTTGTTGCCGGCCGACGGCATCAGGCCCGGAGCAAGTACCGCCAGGAAGGGTTCGATCACCGCGCGATCGTCGGTCAGCGGCATTACCAGATGTGCCGTGCCAGCATAAGCGATCAGTCCAGTTCGCGCGCCGGCGCGTGCGGCGAGCAAATCCCGAATCTTCTGCTTGGCGCGCTCGAGCCGCGTCGGCGCGACGTCGGTCTCGCCCATCGAGGCATCGAGCGACAGCGCGATCATCAGCGGCGCCTTGTCTTCGACGAAGGGGGGCAACTCGCGCCGCCAGGTCGGCCCCGACAACGCAATGATGCCCAGCGACATCGCCGCAGCGACCAGATAGAGCGGACTGACGCCGCGTCCCGCACCCGGCTGCACGATGAGATGGTTGAGCAGATGCGGCGCGATCACCCCGCCCCATTGCGCTTGCGGACTCGACCGCCAACGCACCCACGCGAACACGGAAGCCACCGGAATCAGCGCGAGCAGCCACAACGGCCGCAGCAGGTGAAACGGGATGGCGGCGGCATCATGCATGACCGGGCATCCGCCTCCAGCCCAACCCGCCTTCCAGCGACAGGCCGAGCCACAGCAGCAGCGACAGCATCACGGCGGCGCCGAGCGGCCACTGGAACAGCGGCAGCTTTGGCCGCCATGACAGCGAATCGAGCTTCGCCGGAGCGAGACGGTCGATGTCCGCGTAGATCGCCTGCAACTGCGCACCGTCCTCGGCGCGGAAGAAGTGGCCGCCCGTCGTCGCGGCGACCGACCGCAGGACACCGAGATCGACGCGGTTCTCGCCGCTCGCGGCGGGGTCGCCGACGCCGATCGTATGGATGACGACATCGTTCTGACGC
Organism: Bradyrhizobium sp. ma5; assembly: GCF_042258955.1. NCBI lineage: Bacteria > Pseudomonadati > Pseudomonadota > Alphaproteobacteria > Hyphomicrobiales > Nitrobacteraceae > Bradyrhizobium > Bradyrhizobium sp. ma5. The sequence continues at coordinate 1,370,253 of NZ_CP170156.1, read as the reverse complement.
GCGATGTCGGCAGCGTGCTCCGGCGGAACGCGGCTCGCGGTATCATTGCCATCGGTGAGCAGGACCAGAAGCTTTTCCCGTGCCTTGCTGGCCTCGAATGTCTTGATCGCAAGCCCGATGGTGTCACCGATCGCGGTCTGCTGGCCGGCCATGCCGACCTCGGTCTGCGCCAGCAGCGTGGTCGCGGTTTGCAGATCCTGCGTGAACGGGACCTGCAGGTAGGGCCTGGTGCCGAACAGCATCAGCGCAACGCGGTCACCGTGCCGGCGCGCGATGAAATCCGTGACTACGCGCTTGACACCGTCGAGCCGTGTCAGCGTCGCGCCATCGGCGCCGCGGAAATCGCGCTGGTCCATCGAGCCGGATATATCGATCGCAAGCATCAGATCTCGCGCGGACACCTCGCGGGTGACGGGGTCGCCGACCCATTGCGGACGCGCCAGCGCCAACACGACGAGCGCCCAGATCAACGCGGCTGTGACCATCTGGATGCGCCGCCGCTGCAGCACGACCGCGCCGCGCTGCGGCGTCTGCCCCGTGGCAGCCGCGAGGCGGTCAAAGAACGGCACCATAACGGAGGCCTGTCGTGCCCGATACGGCGGCAGCAGCCACCACGCCAGAATCGGCAGCGGCAGGATCACAAGCATCCAGGGCCATGCGAGCTCAAACATGATGCCCCCTGATCCAGCGCCGCACGAGATCCTGCAACGATCGCAACTCGTCGGCATCAGCCGTCGTCCGCCCATAGGATGCGTTTGCGAGCAACCGGCCCGCGCCTTCAGAGAATTCATGACCGCCGTAGCTGCGGTCGAGGAAGGCAAGCCATGGCGCGCCCACTAGCGGCGCGATGGTTTCGCGCGGAAAGGCATCCAGCGCGGTTCGCCGGACCAGCAGCGCAAGACTCGCCGCCATTCCGTCCTGCACAGCGCTGGGCATTTGCTGCAACCGGTCAAGCTCCGCGAGCGCTGCACGCCGGTAACGGTTGGCGCGGAAGCGATGTAGCAGGCGCCACGCCGCGACGACGATGCCCGCGGCAACCAGCAGGATCGCGATCCTTGAAGCCCACGTCGCTGGAAGCAGGCTCACGGGCTGTGGCAGCGGGATATCGATCAGGCCCGCCACGGGATCGGCGATGATGGATTGGGTCTCAGCCAAGGGCGGCCTCCGTCGTCGCGCGACCACTACCGCGCCCGTGCCGTGCCGGTAATCCGCCGAGCAGACGCCTGACCTGCGGCACCGTTTCCTCGGCCGCGCTGAGCGGCAGCACCGGGATGCCGAGCTCGTGCGTCCATGCGAAAACGCCCTGCAGCCGCTCCTGCGACGCCTGCGCGATGCTCCTACGGACATGCTCGCGGCCGACCTCGAGCTGGATTTGCAGCTCACCGTCGGTCACGGTCATCCGGCTCGAGGCCGGCAGGTCGCTTTGCAGGGGATCGTGGATCAGCACCGCAACCACGTTGTTATGCCGCGCGAGCGCCCCGATCGTGCGACGCGTCGCGGTGTCGGCGCCGTCGAAATCGCTGATGATGATCACCGTGGCGTCGTGCATGGTGCGCCGCACGGCATGCTCGAGCGCCCGGTTGAGCATGGGGGACGCCGTGGCGATGCCGCGGCCGACCCCGAGCGCCTGATTCTGCGTGACGATGGTGGACAGTATCTGCAACACCGTCGCGCGACTGCGCCGCGCCGCCAGTTCGACGACATCGCTGTCATTGAACACGATCGCACCGATGCGGTCGCCGACGCCGAGCACGCGCCAGGCGCCGATCGCGGCGGCCTCGGCCGCGGTCACCGATTTCATGGCGTGCCGGCTGCCGAAGAACATCGACAGCCGCTGATCGACCACCAGCAGGGCCTGACGGTCGCGCTCCTCGTTGAAGATCCGCACGTGCGGCTTCTGCAGCCGCGCGGTAACCTTCCAGTCGATCCCGCGGACGTCGTCGCCGGGGCGATAATCCCTGATCTCCTCGAAGTTCAGCCCACGGCCGCGCATGCGCGAGGCAAACCGGCCCGACAACAGACTGTGCACCGGCTGACGCGGCAGGAACGAGACCCTGCGGTCCCTGTATTCGAGCGCGATCAGACTGTCGAGATTGACATAGACACCTGGCATGTTGGTCGATGTCTCGGTCATCGCCGACCTCACGCAGCAGCGACAAGTTCGGTGATCTTGTCGATCACCTGATCGGGGCTGACGCCCTGCGATATGGCCTCATAACTCAGGATCAGCCGATGCCGCAGGCAGTCGTGCACGACGGCACGCACGTGGTCAGGTGTGACGAAGTCCTGCTCGTCGAGCCACGCCCGCGCCCGGGCGCAGCGGTCGATGGCAAGGCTGCCGCGCGGGCTGGCGCCGATCTGGATCCACTTGCCCAGGGGGTCGCCGTAGCGGGTGGGAAACCGCGTCGCGTAGATCAGGTCGACGATGTATTTCTGCGCGAGGTCGGAGACGAAAATGCCGTCGATCTCGCCGCGCGCGTCGAGGATCGCCTGCTGCGGCACGGCCGGCGGTTCGCCGGCTGCGGCTCCGGGTTTGCGCGCATTTTCGGACCGATTGAGCTTGATGATCTCGCCTTCCGTCGCCTCGTCGGGATAGGTGATCACGACATGCATCAGGAAGCGGTCGAGCTGCGCTTCCGGCAGCGGATAGGTGCCCTCTTGCTCGATCGGGTTCTCGGTCGCGAGCACCATGAACAGATCGGGCATCTTGTAGGTCTTGCCCGCGACCGTGACCTGGCGCTCCTCCATCGCTTCGAGCAGCGCCGACTGCACCTTGGCCGGCGCGCGGTTGATCTCGTCCGCCAGCACAAGGTTGGCGAAGATCGGTCCCTTCTGAAACTGGAACTGACCGCCCTTCTCGGTCTGCAGGTAGATTTCTGCACCGGTCACGTCGGACGGCAACAGGTCCGGCGTGAACTGCACGCGGGACAGGTCCGCGGCGAGATTCTTCGCCAGCATCTTTACCGCGCGCGTCTTGGCAAGCCCCGGCAGACTTTCGATCAGGAGATTGCCGTTGGCGAGCAGCCCGATCAGCATGCTCTCGACCAGGTGTTCCTGCCCGAGCACCGATTTTCCGATGCGCGCCTTGAGGTCGAGTACGGCGTCGCGGGCCGCCGATTTCTTTTGGCTGCCTTGCTCCGCCACGGCCTTCAACTCACTCAATCGAGAATCCGACATGTTACCTGAACCTGAAAATGGTCCGGCCGCCGAGGCGCGGCGGCCGGATCCGCACGTTGCTCGCGCTATTTTGCACCCGGTTGCTTGTCCAGCGTCTTCATCAGCGCATCGACCATCTGGTCGATGCTGAAGCTCGCCGAACGCTGGCTCGGCGGATACTCCTTGAACGTCTGAAGGAACGGAGCGACCCGCCAGACGCCGTACTGAATGAGGTACGCGTTCTTGGCCAACCAGTCGTAGTATTGGTCGGAGACCACATCGGCGCGTTCGAAGGGGTCCATGCGCAGGTTGAACACCTTCGGTGCGCGCAGGCAGGTGAACGGATTCGCCCAGACGACGAATCCGCCGGGCTCACGCTGCTCGCAGAACACGATCTTCCAGTCGTTATAGCGGTACGCGACGACCTGGCCGTCGTCGTTGAAGTAGTAGAAGTCGTTACGCGCGGACTTCGGCTGTTGGCCGGTCAGATATGGCAGCTGGTTATAGCCGTCGAGGTGCACCTTGAACGACTTGCCGCCGATATCGCTGCCCTTCAGTAGCTTGTCCTTGACATCGGACTCGCCCGCCGCAGCGAGCAACGTCGGGAACCAATCCAGGCCCGACATCATTTCGTTGGACACCTCGCCGGCCTTGACGTGGCCAGGCCAACGGACCATCGCCGGCACCCGGAATGCGCCTTCCCAGTTGGTATCCTTTTCGCTGCGGAATGGCGTCGTGGCCGCGTCCGGCCAGGACCACTGGTTCGGACCGTTGTCGGTCGTGTAGACGACAATGGTGTTGTTGGCGATCCCGAGTTCGTCCAGTGCCTTCAGGAGCTTTCCAACATCGCCGTCGTGCTCGATCATGCCGTCGGCATATTCGTTGCCCGGCATGCCGCTCTGCCCTTGCATGGATGCGCGGACGTGTGTGAACGCATGCATGCGCGTGGTGTTCATCCAAGTGAAGAACGGCTTGTTCGCCTTCGCCTGACGTTGCATGAAATCGATGGCTGCAGCCGTGGTCTCATCGTCGACGGTCTCCATCCGCTTCCGGTTCAGCGGGCCCGTATCTTCGATCTTTCCGTCGGCGGACGCTTTCAAAACGCCGCGCGGTGTGTTGCTTTTTGTGAACGCTGCGTCGTTCTTTGGATAATACGGCCGCTCCGGCTCTTCCTCGGCATTGAGGTGATAGAGATTGCCGAAGAACTCGTCGAAGCCGTGCTTGGTCGGCAAATATTCGTCGCGGTCGCCGAGATGGTTCTTGCCGAACTGACCGGTTGCGTAACCGAGCGGCTTCAGCGCCTGTGCGATCGTGATGTCGCGATCCTGCAGGCCGACAGTCGCGCCGGGGATGCCGACCTTGCAGAGGCCGGTGCGCAGGCAAGCCTGCCCGGTGATGAAGGTGGACCGGCCGGCCGTGCAGCTGTTCTCGGCGTAGTAGTCCGTGAACATCATCCCTTCATTGGCGATGCGATCGATATTCGGCGTCTTGTACCCCACCACGCCGCGCGTATAGGCGCTGATGTTGGACTGGCCGATGTCGTCGCCGAAGATCACCAGGATGTTCGGCTTCGCCGCATTCGGCTGCTGCGCGAGCGCGGGCGACCTGGCCAATGGCGACAGGCTTGTCGCGACCAACGCTGCCGCGAACAAGCTGCGAAGTAACGAACCGCGACTGTTATCGTTGAGCTTGGCCGCCCCACTGTTCTTCAATTTGGCTTCATCGTCACTCATTCGTCGCTCCCTACTCCTTACAAAGGCTCTTGCGCTGGGAAAGGCTCTTGCGCCGGCTGAGACCTCCAGGGCCGCACCACGCACCTGAACCCGACATGGCTGGTCGAGGTATCGACCGGCTCGGCATGACGCGCGGCGGGGCGATAACGGCGGCAGTAATTCGGCGCGCAGAGGTGCGAGCCGCCCTTCAGGACCTTGCGCGGAATCCTGATCGCGGGCTGGCAGGAATCGTAACTCGCGTCCTCGCGGCCGCCGCGCGGGTTTTGCGGGATGCAGCAGGGTTTTGCCGCGTCGGCCTCGTGGCGGGCCGACCACCAGTCGGCGGTCCACTCCCAGACATTGCCGATCATGTCGTGGACGCCGTAACCGTTCGGCGGGAATGCGGTCACCGGCGAGGTTCGGTCAAACCCGTCCTCGCAGAGATTCTGCAGCGGGAAATTGCCCTGCCAGATGTTGGCCATGTGCTTGCCGCCGGGCGTCAGCGCATTGCCCCAGGCATATTCCTCGGCGTCGAGGCCGCCACGTGCCGCGAACTCCCACTCGGCTTCGGTCGCAAGCTCCTTGCCGGCCCATTTGGCGTAGGCGAGCGCATCGGCATAGGCGACGTGGACGACCGGATGGCCGCCGAGCACGTTGATGTTGCTGCGCGGGCCGTAGGGGCGGCGCCAGTTCGCGCCCTTCATCAGGGTCCACCATTGGCTCCAGTCGCGCAAGGTGGTGACCCGGCGCGGCGGGTGAAACACCAGCGAGCCGGCGTAAAGCATATGCGGTAGCGCACCCGGATATTGCGCGGGATCGGGCGGCCGCTCGGCGACCGTGATGTGCCCGGTCTCCCGCACGAACTCGCGGAACTGCGCGTTGGTCACCGGCGTGCGGTCGATCCAGAAGCCATCCACCGACGCTCGATGCGCCGGCGCCTCCTCGGGATAATGCTGGTCCGAGCCCATGCGGAACGTGCCGCCGGGAACCCAGACCATGTCGTCAGTCTGGACGCAGTGGTCACACTCTCGTTCAGTGGAGGCAATCTCTACCCGGGACATGGCGATGCACCTCCTTGCGCATTACCGTGAGCAGTAGTCCCAGAAGCCCTGTGTTCGCGACGGGTCGGTGTAGTACCAGCACATGCCGGGCGCCGGCGCGGCGCCGGCCCAGGCGGCTGCTGTCGCTGCCGTCACCATGCCGATTGCTGCTCCGGCCGCAATAGCTCCGCCCCTCGGCCATCCATACCAGCCGGGCCTGGCCCATCCGCCGCCGCCTCTCGCGACGGTCCTGCCGCCAACGGCCACGTTCCCGCGTGGGCCTACCACGGCGGTACGGCCGCGATACGCCCCGCCTCGCGGCCCGACCACGGCGCCGCCGCGATGAACGACGGCGCCGCCCCTGGGGCCGACATGGGCTCGTCCTCCACGCGCCATCGCACGGACATGAACAATATCTTCGTGCTGTGCATCGGCTTGCGTGGCGACTGGCGCAGGACTGATCGGCGCAGCGATGCTGGTGACCGGCAACGTAAGAATCGAAACCAAAGCGACAAGTTGACTGCCGCGACGCGCAACGCCAGTGAGAGATTTCATTCGCTTTCCTCCTTGGGTCTATTTGACGATTGGCTTGAAGAACCGGCACAGGACCTCGCCGTGTGCCGGGCGCCGGCAAATTCCAAACCTGTCCTCCTCGGTAGGAGGGGCGCAGCTGGCCGGTTTCCTTGATGATGTTGGTGGGCGCGATCAGGGTCACGGTGTCTGCGGAGGTCGTGGTGCCGAGACCCGCACCCCCCTGCCCCTTCGAATCAGGATTCAACAGGTTGCCATGCATGTAGGAGCTGCCGCGCCGGCTCATCGCGGTGCCGGCCATGACGTTCTCCGCCACCGCGGCTTCCAGAAACCCGTGCTGCGCATAGATCTTGACCTTGCTGGCCTTGACGTCCTCCTCGCTCGTGACGCCGCGGACGCCGCCGTAGTGATCGACATGGCTGTGGGTGGTCGCGTTGTTGCAATCGTTGTTGTCGCTGAAAGGGAGCTGGCTGAGCAAAGCCGAGTTTGCCTGTTTAGTCGCACTCGTCGCGTCCTTCCGCTGGTGCTGCCCCTGTGCTACTGTAGCGTGCATATCGAGAGCTAGAGGAATGGCGTCACGCTCATGTTCATCTCCAGTTCGGCTTCCAAAACGATGGCGATATTCGCAGGGGCGGTGGCGCTGCAGAGGCGGCATCGGATAAAATGTCGCAGTATGTGGCACTGCAGCCTTTAGCAGCCGCGAACGACGATTGTCGCGACGGAGGCCTGCGGCTCTTGTTGGCGTCCAGCCGTTCTACTGTGTCGTATGCACGCCAACGTGGGCCAGTGGCCGCCCTACCCCAGAGAAAAAGACCGCCAGGAGGCGGTCCTCTCGAGTAGGAACCCAGACTACAACTATGGACGGATACCGTTCTTCTGCGCGCAGGAACGATAGGTAGAATAGCCCGCGCTATTGGCAGCTGCAGTCGCTCCGCTACTCATATTGGCCGACTGTGCCTGCGCAGCTGCGTTCGCCTGTTTAAAACATTCAGCACGGATAGCGTCGACATTTTTCTTCGGCGCAGCATCGGCAGGCAATGCGCAGCAAAGCAATGCCGCAAATAGGCCCAAAGCGCTAAATAACCTCGCATTTAACATGTGATCTCCCTGTCTTGCCGGCTCGTCTCAGCGATGCTTGAACAGCATGCTCCATGACGGGAAGCATTCAAGGTACGAACATGTTCGTACCCCCTTTCCGGCTACCGCTGGTCATTGTTTGGTGAAAATCCATCGGACACATTGCAAGGCACCTAATTGAAAATCGTTAGGAGGCGGCGAAGACGATCCGAATGTGTCCTATGGATGAGCCGACTTTAGCGCGCACTGACGTCAAGTCCGCAACGCAGCGTTTTAGTACAAACCCAGCTTTGACCTAACAATCGAGTTGGCAGGCTTGCGCTGGGCGATGACGGCTAGGCTATAGCAATGACTTGTTCTTTGGCCAAAGTTCTCCTTCCGTCGCCCTCCCCTCCCGCAAGAGGTGAACACGGTCTGGAGCCACGACTTCCAATCGCTTTGCCCGGGCGCCGCTATAGGCGGCCAGTCTCCTCCCCGCGGGGATCGTCCCTGCTACGGGGGTGTGAGTAGCCTCGGTATATCGAGCGCGTATCGTGATCTGCACTCGGGGCCGGAATCTCTGGCATACGCCTTCATTGTGCGTTCCGTCAGGGCAAGAGCCCGCGATATTGCCGGTGTCCTATGTGTCAGAACCGGCTTTCTGGCCCGAGGTTGAGCGATCGGGCGCGCTGCGATTTTCATCAGTGGTGCTCATTGGCACCGGCGGCTGGGACAAGATCAGGGAGAAGACCCGCCGCACTACCGCGCGGGTCTCCGCGAAGGCTTGGCGCGCCTCCCTGTAGTCGTCGCTATCTGACGCGTGATCGATCATCGCCTGGGCTAGCGATCCGTCACCTCCCATGACCGCCTCGTTGAGAATGTATTTTGCGCCCGCAATCGATAGCGGCGCCTTTGACGAGATCTGGGCCGCCAAACCGTATGCATCGCGGAGCGGATCGTCGGAGACCCGGTCTACAAGTCCCATATGCAGCGCCGCTCGAGCATCAATCCGTTCTGCCGCGAAAAGAATGCGCTTCGCACTGGTGATCCCGACGAGTGAGAGAAGCCGTCGGGTACTCCGAACGCCGTACACGATGGAGAGATTGGCCGCCGGAATCCCCAACTTGGCCGTCGGCTTGGCGAAGCGGAAATCGCACGCCATCGACAGATGGCACCCTCCTCCGAGGCAGTACCCGGCAATCACTCCGATGACGGGCTGCGGCACACCGGCAATCGCATCCGAACAGGCGTCGACGGCCACTTCATATGCCGTGCTGGCGGTCGCATCCTCCCGGACGGCGCCGAACTCGACGATGTCGGCGCCGACGCTGAAGTCTTCGCCTGCTCCGGTCAGGATGACCGCGCGAACGTCCTTGTCTTGGCCTAGCTCCCCGAAGGTCTTGGCCATGCCTTTCCACATGCTGAGCGTCATGGCGTTGCGAGCACTTGGCCGGGCGGTCGCGACGCCATCGGTCATCGAAAGGTTGATATCTGTCATCTTTACCTCAACCTCGACTGTTCGGCGGGCTGCCGGAGGTGTGCTTGCGTATCTCGACTTCGACGCTCTCGCGCAGACCATCGAAGTTCCGGGCCACGAGTTCCCTCGCTGCGGCATCGACGGCAACGGGATGGCATCTATGTCGGCCGAACTCATGGCGTCGACCTGGTCTACGCCGGCAAGGTCGACCACGGCTTCGATAAGGCCTCGGGTGCCGATCTCCGGAAGGCCTGCCCCCGCTGATCCGCAAGACGCAGCCGTACACCAAACGGATCAAGCACCAGGCGATCTGGGGCGAGCCGAGGTGTTGGCCGAGATCGAGCGCCGCGCGAAATCTGCCGAGGGCAAGGTGCGGCATCCGTTTTTTCGTGGCGTGCGGGAGGATCTGTGAACGAGAGCCGCTGCATCGTTCCGGCCCGACCGAAGTCTGCAGCGCCTACCTGGATCACCACGGCTCTGGCGCCTCCGGAAGAAAGGCCGGTCGCGCCGATGTGGAACATCGCCCCGGATTTCGGATTTATCGTACTTCACGTAGAGGAGGGTTCCATGCCCCGCGGCGATAAATCGAGTTACACCGGCAAGCAAAGGAGGATGGCTCGGCACATCGAGGAAGGCTACGAGCAGCGCGGATTGACGGAAAGCGAAGCGGAGAGGCGCGCCTGGGCTACCGTCAACAAGACGACTCACGGCGGCAAGAAGAGCGGCTCGGGCAGAGGCAAGGCCGAAGATCATTCTCCAGAGCGGAAGGGTGGCCGCCTCGGCGCGAAAGCGGCTGCCAGCAGGCCGGCGGCGGCGCGTTCGGCATCGGCGAAGAAGGCCGCACGGACTCGCAAGAGACGCGCCGGCTGAACGACAACATGGATCCCGCGCTACTCCGATGTTTAGGCGGACCGGCCCGAATCCACGTTCTTAGGTGTTTTTTGCGTCATCTTGGCAGGATCAGGCTTACGCGCACTCCGCGCGGCCCGAGTTCCTCGCGCTGAATGTCGTCTCCGGAAAATTCGGGCTCACAGCCGTTGATTCGAACAGGCACGCGATCCTTCCATCGTTTAAATCTTTGGAGCGACCCGTCTTGCATTTTAAGCGGCCAAAGACGGATCACGGTCGGCAAGCCGGGAATGGAAGAACAGATCCGCTCAGAAGAACGGGGACCAGGCGCTGCCAAACGATCAAGCAGACGCGGATAGACGGGCCGCAAGATAACGAGCCGTGCGGCTTCGCGGTTCGCTCGATACCTGTGCTGGCGTTCCCGCAGCCACGATGCGGCCGCCCTCATCGCCCGCGCCGGGACCAATATCGATGATCCAATCGCTCGCAGCCGCCACGGTCATGTCGTGCTCGACTACGACGGCCGTGTTCCCGGCTTCGACGAGACCGTGTAGTTGCTTCATCAGTTTCGCTACATCCGATGGATGCAGACCGGTCGTGGGCTCGTCCAGCACGTAGAGAGCATGCCCGCGCTGAGCTCTTTGCAGCTCCGTGGCGAGCTTGACGCGCTGGGCCTCGCCTCCGGACAGTTCGGTAGCCGACTGCCCCAATCGGATGTATCCGAGACCGACCTCCCGAAGTACACCCAGTGATCGACGCAGCGGTTGGTCGTCTGCAAAAAAATCGAACGCATCGTCTACGGTCATTGCAAGTACGTCGGCAATGGACCGATCCCGGATCCTGATCTCGAGCGTCTTGGCGTTGTAGCGCGCGCCTTTACAGGTGGGACAGGGCGCGTACACGCTCGGAAGGAACAGCAGCTCGACGGACACAAACCCCTCACCCTCGCAAGTTTCGCAACGTCCCTTGGCAACATTAAAGGAAAACCTGCCGGCATCGTACCGCCGTGCGCGCGCCTGCTTGGTTGCGGCGAAAAGCTTGCGGACGTGATCAAGTAAGCCGGTATAGGTCGCCAAGTTCGATCGTGGCGTCCGACCGATCGGCTTCTGGTCCACGACGACCAAACGCTTGATGACGTCGAGCCCTTCCACGATTTCACCGCCCAGGGTCTTGACCGCCGCCTCTAGCGCATCACCATCGTACGCATTTTCAACTCGTTGCCCCAGTTCGTCCCCGACGGCATCGACGAGAAACTGGCTGATCAGGCTCGACTTGCCCGAGCCTGAAATCCCCGTGACGCTCGTGAATACGCCTAACGGAATCTCGGCATCCAGTCGCTGGAGATTGTTGCGCGTGACGCCTCGGAGCTTGAGCCAGCCTTGAGCGGTTCGAGGATTCTTTTCGGCTTGGTCGTTCGCATCGAACAGGAATGGTCGTGTTCGGGACGCCTCCACGTCCGCGAGGCCGGCCAACGGACCGCTGTACATGATATGCCCTCCGCGGGTGCCGGCGTCGGGACCAACGTCGACGATCCAATCGGCGTGCCGCACCACGTCCAGTTCGTGCTCGACCACGAACAGCGAGTTGCCGGAAGACTTCAGGCGGTCCAGGGCGCGCAGTAGCGCCTCCGTGTCCGCCGGATGGAGCCCGGCCGAAGGCTCGTCAAGGACGTAGACGACGCCGAACAAGCTAGAGCGCACCTGCGTCGCCAGCCGGAGCCGTTGGAGCTCTCCTGGCGACAGCGTCGGCGTACTGCGATCGGGCGTCAGATAACCGAGACCGAGGTCGAGCAGCACATCGAGGCGAGCGGACATGTCTTCGGTGATGCGCTGCACGACGAGCGCCTTTTCGGGATGATCGGCAGATACTTTCTTTTGGCTCAGATGACGATCGATCAAGGATCGAAGCCGCTTCAGCGGCAAACGCGAGATGTCCGCGATGTCCATTCCGGCGAAAGTAACCGAAAGCGGCTCGGGCTTGAGACGCTTTCCCTTGCAGACCGGACAGTCGGAGCTCGAAAGAAATTGAGCGACCCTACGCTTCATCATAGCACTTTGCGTGGTCGCATACGTGTGAAGAACGTATCTGCGCGCCCCGGTGAAGGTGCCCTGATAGCTGGGTTCCTCTTTCCGCTTTAGCGCCCGCCTGGTCTCGGCCGGACTGTACCCCGCGTAGACCGGAACCGTCGGCTGCTGTTCAGTGAACAGGATCCAGTCCCTATCCCTCTTGGAAAGCTCCCGCCAAGGTTTGTCCACGTCGTATCCGAGGGTCACCAGGATGTCCCTGAGGTTCTGACCCTGCCAAGCGCTCGGCCAGGCCGCTACCGCCCTCTCCCGGATGGTTAGCGTGTCGTCCGGCACCAGTGAACGTTCATCGACGGAATGGACGCGTCCGATGCCATGGCAGGTCGGACAGGCGCCTTCCGGCGTGTTCGGAGAGAACGATTCGGCGTAAAGCAGAGGCTGATTTTTCGGGTAATCACCAGCGCGCGAATAAAGCATCCGCAACAGATTGGATAACGTGGTGACGCTTCCGACTGACGATCTGGTGGTTGGCGAACCTCGTTGCTGCTGAAGGGCCACCGCAGGGGGCAGCCCGTCGATCGAATCCACTTCGGGAACAGCCATCTGGTGGAACAGCCGCCGGGCATAAGGCGAGACGGACTCGAGATAACGGCGCTGAGCCTCCGCATAGAGCGTTCCGAAGGCGAGCGAAGACTTGCCGGATCCGGAGACTCCCGTAAACACGACCAGCGCGTTTCGGGGAATGTCCAGCGACACGTCCTTGAGATTATGCTCGCGGGCACCCCGCACCCGGACGAAGCCGCTATCGACTTCAAATTCCGCATTGCTGGAGCCCTCCGCCCGTGCGTCCATCAAACTCCTTTCGCGAGCGTCGTGATCTCGCCTCAAATAGAACCTTACGACCTGACGCCAGTTCCGTCGGGAGGAGGCTGTCGAACGCATGCGAGGTGGCCAGAGGTGATCGGGGACGGTTCCTCAAATATAAGAGAGGCAGAAATGGGGGTGGTCGTCTTGCTGCCGATCCCAATAGCAGCGCGGCTCGCTCGAGCGACCCAATGCCCCCGCGATCGACGGGAACAAATCGCCACTTCGAACGCTTGGCTCGACATCATCGGGTGAAGGATAGAAATGGCCAAGCTGCAAGATGAGAGAATTGTGGAGACCGCCGTGGAAGCACGTGGAGCCGAGCGTGGCCCGACGGTGCGCAACGTACTGGTCGTCAGCCTTTGCCTTGTGGTCGTAGCTTTTGCGGTAGTTTATTTTATCTATTTCCGGCACTAACGGCACCGTTCTCGCTTCAGTTTGCCGAGCTTATGGTGCAAGGCGGAGGAAGATACGAGGCGCTGCGGCGTTAACTTCATATCGCAGCCTGGTCAGGACGATGGTTCCCGAAACCCTCCAGACAGCGGAATAACAAGCGCCATCTCGGCATCTATTACTCCATCGACGTTTCCGGATCGATCGAGACGGACGACGAGATCCAGCAGCCGAGAATAATCGCCAGATGGCCGATACCCGGGCAAGTGGCGTGATCCGTTTGTCTGACCGACATCCTAGCCATCTAAGACTGGTTGTGCGCTTTATTCCGAATCGTTACCCTGCCCGTATGGGCATTTTTAGCAGAAAGCAGGGAACTTTGGTTCCCATCCACGAAGACAACGCGCACACCAAGGATTGGCTGGTTTTGCTAGAGGCGGCCACCATCGTCGGTCATGAACGCGACAAGCTTCGGGTCGCCCTCACAACGCAGGACAGGAAGCTCGTTACCAAGCGACGGCTCTTCCGTAAGCCGGAGCACTTCCTCGTTCTGGACGGGTACGATCCGCGGATACATGCGCTCTATTTCTGTCCGCAGCTATTTAAGAATGAGAACGGTAGCCTCGTCCCTTTGACCGGCCCCGAAATCGGGCAGTTGATGGCTCACGCCCTCGAGGGCGGAGCGATCGAGAAGGCGCCATGGTACGAGCCCGCCGACGGCGTTCCTCAGGATCCGGTGATCAAAACCGCTCCCGGAATGGAATTTGACAGCCTGGTCGTGGATGCCCCCAGCCCGAAAGGCAGCAAACCCGCCGCCCTTCGTGCGGTTGCGGCTCCTGAAGACCGTCAATTGACTTCGGCGACGGAGTGCACTTCGTCTAGTAAGATGTGATCATTCTGAAATTTTCGGCCGGAGTCTTTCCTCAGTTGACGACCTGCTCGTAGCTCACCTTCGCCCCTTCGACGAGGTTACTGAAGCCGGCCTGCTCCACCGCGGAAATGTGGACGAACACGTCCTTGCCGCCGCCATCCGGCTGAATGAAGCCATAGCCCTTTATCGGATTAAACCACTTCACCGCACCCATCGCCACGCGTCGTCACTCTCCTCGCTAATCGATCGCAAAATCTAACTATGGACGATCGATTCCAGCGGCCCGAGAGCGGGTAGAAATCAAACTAGAACACCAAACGTCAGGGCAGAGATCTGTTTAGCGTCAAACGCTCGCGAAGTAGCCGGTGGACTGAACCAATCCTAATGTTCACTTTGTAACTTAGCGCACCCGTGCACCGGTAGGAACGATCGAAACCGAGCTAAGTTACCAACAATCCCAATTTCGAAGGAGACCAACGATGGATTGGAATCGGGTCGAAGGTAATTGGAAGCAGATGAAGGGTAAGGTCAAGGAGCAGTGGGGCAAGCTGACCGATGACGATCTTGACGTCATAGCCGGCAAGCAGGACCAACTCGAGGGTCGATTGCAGGAGCGTTACGGTTACGCGAAAGATCAAGCGCAGAAGGAAGTGAACGACTGGTACGGTCGTCAGAAGTGGTAATCCTCAAAGGGCTCTGCGTAAGGCAGGGCCCTTCGCTTTTAGATCTAAGATTATCGCGGAGCATTTGATGTCGGGGCCAACCGAAGAAGAAATTCGCACGAGAGCCTCTCAACTTTGGCAGGAGGCCGGCGCACCGGAAGGTCTGGCGGACACGTTCTGGCATCAAGCTGAGAACGAGTTGCTCAGGCAAGTTTCCGACCTTGGTCAACCACCACCGGGTATGACGGACAATCTGCTAATTTAGCCTGGCCAAAGCCCCGCAATTGCCCTCGCCTTATTCTGAGGCGCACATCCTTAAAAGACTGGGCTTTTGCCAAACCCGACAGTTTGGCAGAGTGAGCCGGTTGCCAAGCCGCCAGCAGGATGGCACGCTGTGGTCTTTGATTTAACCTATGCTAATTTTGATCACCTATGTCATCTGGCAAGCTGGTTAGTGGCGTTGGGCAAGGCCGGTACGGTTACATGGCTAGCTGGCTATGTGCTGCATTTTTGATGTTCCTGGCTTGCTGTGCAGTTATTCAGACGGCGAACGCAACATCCCTTACAGAGGGTCAGAGCCAGCAAGCGATTGCATCGGAGCTGGGGGGTCAGGCGGACGGCAGCGCAGTGCTCCCTACCAGCGACCACGCCTCACTCGATCCCATGTCAACCACATCGAGCAAGGCGCCGTCTAATCCTCTAGTAACCAGTCCGTCCACGGCAGTTCCGGGCGGCATCGACACTGTCCTGGTTCTCGATGAATGCTTTGTTGTAGAGGCATGCATCGATCGCTTCCTTGAAGCACTCTACGTGCGAGCGCCCAAGATCGACTGGATCGTTGCGTACGAAAGGAAGAATGTAACGATCAAGCGGAAGGGCAAGCTGGTCACAATCACTCGCAATATTTCAAAGCGAGTTGAAAGTGATTTCGGGTGGAAGGATCCCAAAGCAGCAGAAAAAGCTGGCGTGCCTTTGATGGACTACGTAATCGGCGGAATGGATCGAGCGTTTAAGCTCAAGCTATTCTATATTCTCAATGCAGCAGAACAGGCCGGATTAGCGCCTGGGATCACGAGCGGATTCCGAGACGACTATCGCCAATCGATTGCAAGCGGACTGAAGGCTGAGAATGACAAGTCATATCACGGTGGTAGCTCGCGTGGCGGCTATAGTCATGGGCTCGCAGCAGATGTGATTAGCGTGAATGGTCGCACCAAGGAGGAGCGTGTCATCGAGAGCCAGAGACTATGGAAATGGATCGACGAGCACGGAAAGCAGTTCGGAGTGGGCCGACCATATCTGAGCATGGACCCACCGCATCTCGCACCGATCGATGGTCAGGAATACGCATCCCACCGTACGGGATCCAAGCACGCTAAGCTTAGCGGCAAGCGGCACACACGAGTTGCAGCATCTTCGACCCTGACCGGGGCGCGGGCAAAGTCGAAGAAAGTATCGAAACGCGCGATGACTAGGATCGGCTCGCGCGCCTAGCTGGCTCGGGCGTTCACCCAATGGAAAGACGTGAGGAGCATCGAGGCCGATCGTTTCGGTGAGCTCTTAGCAGCCGAGGTTGGTGTGGGCTGGCGGCGTCGATCAGGCTATACTCGCGCTGCGAATAGCGCCTCGCTTCAGGCGCGACGCCCTTCGCGAGGTGCCGTGAGATCAGCTACCAGTGGCGGTTGTAAGCGGATAGCGACCTGACCTGCATTGCCACCTGCTCCCGCCGAAAACCGATGGCGAATGTTTAGTTCGGCTCGTTGAGGTGCTCGGTCGGCCGGATCTCGTTATTGCCGTCAGTCGTGGGACGCAGCGCGCTCACGGCGCAGTCTCGGCTTAGCTCCGCTAGCAAATAAGCAACCAGATCGGCGCACGCTCCCAACGGGACGGGACCGGTTTGGGGACGTCTTACGGTCATCGTTTGGGAGGAGCCGGCGCCCTGCCCCATAGCTTGCCGGCTCCTCTTTCTTAATCTTGTGTGGGTCGGGCAACGGTCAATTGCCCTCGCATTTGCTAAGCCTACAGCCCACCGGGAATTCAGGGCCCAGCGCTGGAAAATCATTATGCCGCCGGGACAACGTGTTTTGAGCCCGGCGGCGTACTTTTTCGCAATCGCCTCGTCAGGTCTGATCGCGCACCGGGGAGATCGCCATTCATCCGCAAGTGTCTGCAGCATATCCACAGTGGTTGAAGAGGATGTGAAATGGCGCTGCCCAATGACTTGCTGCGCACAACCACGCAGGCAAGAAACCGCCGGCCTGAATCGGCGGGCGCTCCCAGAATTGTGGCAAAAAGCACATTGAAGGCCGTCCGCACTGGATGGGCGGCAGCCCGGGGTCGCCATTCGATTAGGAAGCTTGTCAAATGAGGTAACCCGGGAGGGGTCCATTTCCCGCTCCCGCTTTTCGGTACAGTGGACAGCGATCACGTCCGGAACGAGAGGTGAATATGGCTCTCCGGATCGATGATTGCAGAGGCCCTGACGCGCTAGCCCCCGTTGGGGCCTTTGCCATTTATGCAGTGCTGCCAAACGCACAAACGCCGCCCGCTTAAAATACACGCGGAGCGGCGTTAGCTTCTAGCCCCAGGAAGGATGTGCAAAATCCTGATGGGCGTAAGTCTGCACGAAAACGCACAAAAGTTTAATACCTCCAAAGAGGTAAGTTTGGCGCGCGTCGGCAACGCAGCTCGACCACTCGCAGCGGGAAACTAGGGTCACTGTTGCACGCAGGCTATAGCGGGAGCATCTGGGAGGGCGCAGCATCGAAGCTGCCGACCTCCAAGAGATAAAATCGGCGTTTCAAGTGAAGGCCTCAGCACCCGGCCCCTAGGCCCCAGAGTGAACGACCTGCAGGAGCTGCAAGAAATGGCGGCAAGGCTAAAGCGACCGCTCGCAAGCTTCCGCAGGGGAAAGGTTTTGACGATCTACTTCGAGATATCGCGAATTTTCGTGCGCAGCTCATCGCTCGGTTTCCAAGCACACGCGTCAAGGCGGCGAAGTAGGCCGATATGATCAAGACCGCGATGAGATGGCTGGAATTACCGCACTGGCTCATCATCGTAGGAGTCGCGCTAGTATTGATCGGCCTAATTGGCCCTGCAATCAGCCGCAAGCGTCGGACCAATATCCAAGACCAACCAGCCACCGAGCGAAGTCCCGAGCCGCGTCGCCAATTGTCACCGCTCCCGCATCTTCTTGATTCCCAGCGGCGAGCGAGCCGGCGTAGAACGCCAGCAGAGCCGCCGGGCGATTGAGGTCGGAAGATGCAATCGGTGCGACAACAAAAATAGTTCTGCCCGATAACGATGTTTAGCAAGAACTAATCCAAATAGTAGCGTGGTCGGTCCCTTAGTAAGCGTTCAGGGGAACCGCTATGATTGCTTTTCTGGCCAAGCTGGAACGATTTGAGGATCTCGCTACGGAGTGCGACTTGATCGCTGGCCGGCAGGCGGATGGAAGCAAGCGGGAGCTCTACCTGCGCCTGGGGGCGCACTACCGCCAGCTGGCCTGCGACATGCGCAGTGTCATTGCGACCGTCGATGCCGCCGCATGATGGCGTTTAATTCCACGCCTGGACCAATCCTTCGTTGACCAAGGCGGTGACGGCCGCGGTTGCTAGCTGACGATCTCAGTGACGTAAGAACGTCGGCTCTCCGGAGTGAACCGGAAGTCCCAAGTTCGGTCGCGATCGACGCTTTTGACCGAAGTGGACATCTATGATTGGGCAACTTTAGCCATTAACTCAACCAGAAAGCTTTTTCTGTCATCACGTCGGGGCTTTCCCTAACCTCGCTCATGGAGCGGGCTCGAGCATTCGAGGCGATTGTTGTCCACAGTGGGGATCGCGCCACACCGCGAGGGCGGGAATCGCCGTAACGTTCGTGCGTGTTTGTCCCACTTGAACCCATTTGCCGGTTCAGATGCGTGGGCGGCTGACGCTGATCGAGCATTTTGCAAGGCGATTGTAACGCATCGCGACTTCAAGAGCAGCTGACACTTCCAAAACCAATGGCGCGGCCGGCGTGGATCTATTTCGAGCTGAGAAGATCGCTACTGTCCAGGACCGATCACATCATGACTGCCGCTTTTGCGGAGCTACGCTCACTCTTGTCAGAACAATCATGGAATCTGAGAGCGGAATTGTCATTCATACGTTTGAATGCGAGCAGTGTGGAGACCGTACTTGGACCGAGTAGGGATCTAGGAATCGCTTAGCGCAACTAGCACAGCACCTTCGAGATGAAAAACATCGGCTCAGGTCCACAACGATTAGACTGCGAGTTCGCCCCGCGGCGACCGCCACGCTTCTTCCAAGTCCGAACTATCGAGCCACTATATGCGTTCGACGACGTCGATTATCGAGCTGGTTTTCGGCTCTTCAATCCCGGCATCAACATCGCCCGACCGCTGGCACTCACATGCCAGCGGAGATCGGCGGCAGCTGACGCTGCGCCTGGTCTAACCATGCCGTTCCAGCGCAAAAAGCCGGCGGCAGATCGGTATCAAGGCCCTGTTTCCGGGCTTCATTGCGCCCGCGTTGGCTTCGCCGATCGACAGGGTGCCCAGCGGCGAATGCTGGGCAATTCGATGGCTATCGCGTCCAGATCCACCTCGCCCATGAAGAGGTGAAGATCTACGCCCGCCGCGGCCACGACTGGTCGAAGCGCTTCAAGAAAATCGCCAACGACGCCTGGCACATTTCCGCAGCGTCAGCGATCAACGATGGCAAGCTTGTTGTGCCTTCACCGAGCGGCGTGCGGTGTCCAAGGTTCGGGACAGCGTCTATCCGACCGGCACCCGCAGCCGCGACTGAGGATGTCACATCTCAGATCGATAGATTGGCAGAAGCGAATGAGATCTCGCGGTTAGAGGCAACACGCCGGCTGGTTGAGATCGGGCTTGAACTCTAAAAAGCAATAATCACAATGTCGGCCGTTCAAGTTAGGAGGGAGAATGTCCAGCACAGCTTTCTCATTGATCGGTTTCATCTCGTGGACGCTTTTTCTGTTGGTGCTAATGGAGACCATCCGGACTTGCCTGGTGGTCACCGGCAGGGTTCAGGCAAATGGCTTCACCCCCGACAACGCAAATTTGTCGCCATTCATGCGACGCCTTGCGCGCGCTCATGCGAACTGCATCGAAGGGCTGCCTGTTTTTGGAGGGCTATTAGCTTTTGCAATCTTGCTGGATAAAGAGACGATCACTGACGCGCTGGCGCTTTGGTTTCTCGCGGCACGGCTCGCGCAATCGATTATCCATCTTGTCTCGACCAGTTCGATCGCCGTAAGTCTTCGATTTTCTGCATTCGCCGCGCAAATGGCGATCGGAGTCTATTGGGCTTGGAGGTTGGCGTTTTAGAGACGTCTTGCGTCCGGCGGTCCGCAGGGCAAGGCTTGGGCAAACTGCATGGGATCGTTAGATCGTCGGCCGGACATAGGGGGCGCGGTCTATGACCGGCGCTCTCGACCCACCAGACCCGGGCATAGCCGGACATCGGCCCATAACTGTGATATTGAACATCCGGTTTTCCCCGAGCCAGGGGGGGTGACTTGAGCAGCGAGCACGTAGAGCGGCGATTGGCGGCTATTCTGGCGGCAGATGTCGTGGGCTCTTGCCGTTTAATGGGGATCGACGAAGAAGGTACGCTGGCGCAACTGAAAGCTCTCCGGCAGGCGCTTTCGATCCCAAAATCGCTCAGTATCACGGGCGAATCGTCAAGAACACTGGGGACGGCGCTCTCGTTGAATTCGCCAGCGTGGTCGATGCCGTGCGCTGTGCCAACGAGGTCCAACGCGGCGTGGCAGAACAAAATGCCGATGTGCCGCAAGACAAACGGATTGAATTTCGCATCGGCATTCACCTCGGTGATATTGTCATCGAAGACGATGATATTTTTGGTGATGGTGTCAATATTGCCGTGCGTCTGGAAGGGATCGCGGAGCCGGGTGGAATTTGCATTTCCGACGATGCTCACCGGCAGGTTCGTGGCAAGGTTGATAGCATCTTGGAGGATATGGGTACTCAAACTCTCAAGAATATTGCCGAACCGATGCGGGCTTGGCGCGTGCGCATCGGCCACGGCTCTTCGCCGGCAACAAAAACGCCGGCCGAGACTGTGCAGTCCCTCGCGCTGCCCGACAAGCCTTCCATCGCCGTTCTCCCATTCCAAAACATTTCTGGAGAATCCGAACAGGAGTATTTTGCCGACGGCATGGTCGACGACATCATTACCGCGCTGTCGCGCTTCAAGTCGCTGTTCGTCATTGCGCGGAACTCATCTTTTTCTTACAAGCGAAAATCACCCGATATACGAGAAGTGGGCCGAGCTCTCGGTGTAAGGTACGTTCTCGAAGGCAGTGTGCGTAAGGCCGGCAGCCGACTACGCATCACCGGTCAACTGATCGACGCAGTGACTGGCGCGCACGTTTGGGCGGATCGCTTCGACGGTGCCATCGAAGATGTATTTGAATTGCAGGATCAGGTCACGGAGAGAGTCGTTGCGGCCCTTGCGCCACGTCTGGAGCAGTCCGACATCGACCGTTCCAGGCGCAAAGCTGCTGGAAATCTCGGCGCCTACGACTGCTACCTTCGAAGTCTCGCCTATCTGCAGCACGTATCAAAGCAGGGCCTTGAAGAAGCGATGCCGCTTCTAAGGCACGCCATCGAGCTTGATCCGGGACTTGCCCCCGCTTATGGCCTGCTTCTGCAAGGTCACGCCCAACGGAAGGCCTTTGGCCTGGTATTAAATCCCGACGAGGAGAACGCGGAAGTCGCCCACTTGGTCAATATCGTCTTGCGAATTGGCCAGGACGACGCGGCCGCTCTCAGTAACACGGGCTGGGCTGTGGCCCACGTCCTGCGCGATCTTACTCATGCGAAGTCCCTGGTTGATTGGGCCCTAGCACTAAATCCGAACTTGGCGCAGGCCTGGGCTAACAGCGGCTGGATCAATCTGTGGTCTGGCAACCCGGCGGTCGCGGTGGAGCACTTGGCTCGGGCGATGCGCCACGACCCGCTGCAGGGAGACCGTCTTGCCACTATCCGGTCGGCCATGGCGCATGCCCTCTTCTTCCTCGACAAATACGATGAGGCGATGCCTTGGGCCGAAAGAACACTTCGGGAAAATCCCAATGCACATCCGAGTCTACGTATTTTTGCTGCGAGCGCTGCCTTCGCAAACATGACGGATCTCGCTCGGAAAACAGGGACGCGATTGCTATCGGCGGACCCGGAGTTTCGCCTTTCGCGTCTCGCGTCCTATCTCGGCCCCTACCAGAAGCCGGAATTTATCGAAAAGTATACTGAGGGCCTCCGCCTCGCGGGACTACCTGAGTGAGCACGACCGCTTGGCTGAGATCCTCCGAGCTTCAACCGCCAAATTAGAAACAAATCGACATCAATTTTGTTGTAGCAGATCAACGGCGCGCGGATCAGGCCCCGTTGACTGAGAGACGCTGCGCGCTCCCGCCTGCTGTACGGACGCGTTTGATGTGTGAGAGATGCGCTAAGATTGACGAACGGATTGCGCATTTCCGTTCGCTCCGGATGCTGATCACAGATCAGAAGACCTTGGACGGCATTGCTCGGCTGATTGAGCAGCATCAAACCGAAAAACGGACGCTCCATCCGGGCCCGCAAGAGTAATGCCGTAGTTAGCGTAAGGGCCCGAAACTCAATGCGGCAAACGGTCCATGCCTTTTTTGATACTGGGCCCCGCTATAGGAACAATGCAACTTACGGGTCAATGACCGCAATCGCGCAGAAACTCGAAGAGATCGAAGACCAGCCGACCAAAACTGTCGCTGCGGCAAGCGCGTAGGATTTGGTCCCCTAGTTCAGCTCTTACCTGGACCAATATCCGTTCCGAACAAATTCTCAAGACAAAATCGCCAAGGTGCGGCACGCGGGCGGCCGGGCGCCAACAGTTTTTCCCTCTTTGTGTCAGCCCGTGAAGTCGTTAAATCAGCGATGCGATCATCATGGCGGCTATCAGAATCGCTGGTCCGCATGCGACCGCCAGCCAAAGTTCCGCATCGGGAAACATTTCGCAATCTTCATGCATGGACGTCCCTCCCCATCCGCCTGCTCGAAAGAAACAGCCCCAGCGTGGGGTCGAACTGGGGCCGTTTTCAGTTGGTCATCATCCGCACCGGCCGATGCCCTATGGCACCGGACACATGTTTAACCCTGCGCGGATCCTGCTCGTTCCTAATAGGAGCGGCCCCAGCGAGGCATCAGCTGGGGCCGCTCCTTATTTCCATTCTCACGCCGAACCGCCGCTGTTCGAAAATAGACGGCCCCTCTGGGCTGTATCCTGATCTTAATGAAACGCCCTACCCAGTCCTGAAAGGATCGTATCGGCGGGTGGTTCCAGAAATCACCTATGTGAATCAAACGTAAATAAACTGCCGCTTTTTCCCGAGCGTGAGTGCCCCGGAGCGAGTGTCCGAATTAGGCCCGCGGCCTAACGTGTCTTTAGACGCTCCCGCACCACGTTTGCCCCAGTCCGGCCAGTTTCTTCCAGCCGCTCAAGAGCTT
Organism: Bradyrhizobium sp. ma5; assembly: GCF_042258955.1. NCBI lineage: Bacteria > Pseudomonadati > Pseudomonadota > Alphaproteobacteria > Hyphomicrobiales > Nitrobacteraceae > Bradyrhizobium > Bradyrhizobium sp. ma5. The sequence continues at coordinate 1,347,079 of NZ_CP170156.1, read as the reverse complement.
CGGCACCGATGTCATCAACTTCAGCCCGAAGCGTGTCGGAGGCCTCGCGCACGCTTTTGGCTACCGCTTCTGCCCGAGCATTCAGATCCTCTTTGACACTGTCGCTGAGCTCTCCGGCCCATTTGTTTTCGAATTCCGACCCAATGAACGCGCCGGCAACCGCGGCTCCAACCGCCAAACCTATCGCGCCGATTAGAAGGGGTTGTCTGTCGAGCAGCGCTGAGAAGGACGACTGAACCTGTGCGATCGTCTCCTTTCCAGGCAGCGCATCGCCGAGCTTGCCCAGATTTTCCTGCGCATAGCTGACGCCTTCATCCACCCCCCGCTTGACCGCACCCGCGGCGCTCGACATGGCATCCGAAGCCGTGGTTTTAGCATCGGGTACGGCGTCGCCCAGATGTTGTGACGATCCATTTTCCGTTTCCGGAGCGGTTGGCGGACTGCTCGTGAATTTTGGCGTGCTCGGCCGCAGATTGGGTCCAATATCGGCGAGCGGTGGCGTTGCCCTACTGACCGATTTTGCCACGTTCTTCAGCGTCTCGTTGCCCAACAAGAGCCATACCGCACCTCCGCCGATCAGCGCGGCGGCAAGGGGGTTTTCCCGAGCCGCGTCCCTCAGATTGTCCAGAAAACCTGATTGCGAGCCGCTCATCTCACCATTTCCTTCACACTGATCTTGTCCTTCTCCAGCTGACGCATCGTTTCGCGGGGCGCCAAACTGCGGGCGTCTAGGCGGTGCATGCCGACGGCGAACAACACTCCGGCAACTGCTCCCGCAACGATGGCTGAGACAAAGTATGAACTCGGCTGCGACCAGCCGGCCGAGATCAAGGCTGCTGACAGCGCAAAAAGCGCCATCACGAGCGCGGGAATGACTAGAAGGGCGCCCGCGGCGAAAAAGCCTGCAGCACTGCCGATCTGCTGCACCTTCTCGCCCGCCTCGGCCTTGGCCAGATCAATCTCATTCTGGAAGAGCTTGGCGAACTGCGACAGCGCCTCGCCAAGGAGGGTCGAAATCGCCCGAAGATCCGATTGAGTATTCATGATGCATCCTCGCCGCCCGAGGAGGATGTCTGGCTTCCTGACGCCTTGAAGAAGCGCATTGCGGCGAAGCCAGCGAGCACCGACAATCCGAGAAAGGCAGCCGGCTGCCGTTTCGCGAAGTCGGATGCCCCGCCCACGAGATCACGAAAAGTTCCATTGCGGATCTTCTCGGCAGCGTCTTCGACGTAGTCAGCCGCGGAACTGATGCCGCGCGCGGCAAACGGCGCATCGCTTTCGAAAGCATGGCCGGCTTGCCGAATGTTTCCGGCTAGCCTGGTTACGAAATCTGCCCCGGAGCGCTGTTGCTCCTCGGCCTTGTCCTGGAAGCGATCCGCGGCCCCTTCCGCCACGTCTCGTGCCGCGTCAGCCGCCTCCTTGAACTTGTCGCGCGCGGCCTCGGTGGATGCCCGCAGCGCATCGCCCGCGCGTTGTTTGACGTCAGCGCCCGCTTCGGCGATTTGGTCCTTCAGAGTGTCCGAGGAGGTCGAGTTCTGTGCTTGAGAAGAAGCGGCTTGTCGATCAAATTCGCTCATGACGATTTCTCTTCGGTTCGAGAGGGATTGAATGCCGCATTCACCATGTCGTCGGCTGCTTCCTTCAGTTTTTCGGACAAATCCCGGGACATTCGGCTGGCGTGTTTGCCGAGATCCGCATCTGATACGCTCTTGGCAGCGGCATCGGCAGCCGACAGTACCGCGTCCTTAGCCGTCTCGAATCCCGACTGAGCTGCCTTGCCCGCCGCACGTTTAACACCATCACTCGCCTCGCCGATTGCAGAAGCTTCAGCCCTTGTGCTGGGAAGAGAGGCCGCAATAATCGCTCCGATCGCGACCCCCACACCGGCGATCAAGGCTGCGTGGTCGTAAAAGACCTGACGCGCGGCTTCCGGCGTGGCGGTCGCCGTTTCACGCGCGGTAGATCGGGTTCGATCGATACTATCTTTTGCCGCGTCCGCGGCGGTATCGATGCCGGCCTTCACTCGATCGACGGTCTGGGTTACCCGGTCTTTCAAGCCGCCAGCAAGCCCGGTCGCCGTGGCTTGGGCTTCGCTCGCCAGATCGGCGGCCTTTCGCCCGGTTGCGGATATCCCGTCCGCCATATCTTTTCCGAAGGATTGAGCGCGTTCGGCGGCCTCACCTCCAATTTCCTTTGCCTTCTCTATCGTGGGCGCCGCCACCTCAGTGGCGCGGCTGCGAACGCTCTTCGACGTCAAGGCAAGGCCGGCACCGATCATCAAAAGGGGAAGTGGAAAGACCCGCGCCAGCCTCAAGACAGGCACCGCAACCGCAGTCCCCGCGGCGATAGCCTGCATTGGGTTTTCCATGACTTGCTGCTTCACCGAGTCGAGCCATCCTTGAGCCTTTCGGCCGACGAACTCAGAGACTTCTGACTTAATCCCTTGCGGAGAGACCTTGTGACGTAGGTCTTCTGCGGTGTCGGTGATTTGCTCTCTCAACCGGTCGACGGTCGTCGCGAGCTCCGCGCGGCTCCGCTCGGACTCGCGCTTTAATTCCTCAACGGATTGTGTCATCGCTATCACCGATTTATCGTTATTGTTCTAAAGCGAACTCACGCTTTATTGAATCGTTCCTGCGGGAGGCGCCAGTTTGCCGCCGGCACCTAACATCGCCTTGGTCGGTCGGCGAACCGGGCGGAATAGCAGATACATCAAATGATCCGCGCAACGCGCCGATAGCGCCGGCACCGCCCGTCCGAGACGATACTGATAAGCGGCCAACACTGAAGAGAAGCGCTGCGACGAAGCTGACTGACAGCTCGCCTGATGATGGGCGCAAAGGTTTGCAATGCGGCGTCAGTAAGGAGACGACGGCGTCCGGCGGCAGGGATATTAGCGGAGGACGAGCACGGCTTCCGAATGACTAGCGCCTACGACTAGTTCGTCTGCGGCATTGGAAATGATCACGCTGACGCGAGTTGTGGAGATGGGGCAACCTTTAGGAGGAAGCTCATGAGAACGTGTACCATTGCGCTGCTCATTGCGGGCATTGCGGCAGCCGATCTGATGACGGCTGAACGAGCTATCGCCCAGAACCAGCAAAGTGAGGCCGACAAGGGCGTGAAGACGCGTAATTCCGGTGAGTCGGGGTACGTAGGAGACCAGAATAATCCTGGAGCTGCTGCAACGCCTCCAGGACGTCCGGCTGCAGCAACCGGAGCCAGCAACGCTCCCAGCGCGCAAAGTTCCGGCACCGGAATATCCGGCGCGCCAGGAAACAAGAACGGACCTGCGCCGGGCCAAAACACGGTAGGGTCGAGTCCTCAGAACGAGCACGTACAGCAGCAGGATTCGTCGAACGTACAAGGCTTGCCCGGCAACAAGAGCGGACCGCCTGCGAAGCGCTAACGGCTGCAACTTAGCTGTTACAAAAGCCGAAGCCGCCCCGTCACTCGACTGGGGCGGCTTTCCTGTCGCTACGCGCCTTAGACCGCTTGAGCATTCACCGCCGTGACCGCGATCTTGCTGAGGGTTTCGTCCGTCTTCTTTTCCTCAGCCAACGTCTGGTCAATCAGCTTGACCGCATCCTTGTGGCCTAGCTGATCTGCCCAAGTCTTCAAGGTCCCGTAGCGGGAAATCTCGTAATGCTCCACTGTTTGCGCCGCCGCGAGGAGACCAGGGTCAAGTGCCGGACTGTCGGCGTACTCGTCCATGATCCTCTCGCGTCATCCTTTGCCGGAGATAACCTGTAAATAAGCAGATCGATGAACGGTGCCGACGCGCCTATCAACTCTGGGAATAGGCCGGGACAGCGGAAGGACGTGACGAAGAATACTGGCATCTGGCCGAGCATACGAAAATAAGGCCTCACTTTTGCGGCCCCCGACAATCTGTGACCAACGAACGAAGCAATCCAGCGCCGTGGGAACGGCTGAGACACAAGCTCGGGTAATCGTTGAGAAACATGCGTGAAATTCCGTTGCTGGGTCGTCACCGGCGGCGGCGTTTCTGAGAGGTATAAGGCCGTATCAGATGCGGTTAGCTAGCAGGCGGAAATACGACGGACCTCGGCGGGAGCTTGGCGCTTTGACCTTAGGAAGTTAGCCAGCGCGGCGCAACGTCGTCGCTGCGATCGAGAACGTGTCGAAGCGGCCCGGCATCGCCGCTTATCTGCTGCAAATCCAACGTGCACCCAGAGATTTTAAGGGCGCTGCTCCGCAAGCGGCTCCGCCACCCGAAGATTGCCGCTTAGTCTGCGCGTACCAGTCGGCGTATGGACTACTCTTGACCGCATGCCGGTTAAAGTCCGGCGCGCCATCATCCCACCAGATCGGCCCCCGCTCCCCCAAACCCCGCTTCGCTTCGTCAATTTGGCGGCGCGCGACGGTCTCGGCCTCCGGGCTTTCGGATGCTTTGGCCGCCTTCACTGCGCGGCGCCCATCCATCAGTTGCTTCACTAGCCGTGATTTCTCGTCGGGAGTGAGCCCTGGATTACTCATCCGCCAAAGCTTTCCGCGCACGACGAAGTAGCGGCCGTCCGGAGTCACGGGATGTTTGAGGCCTGCCATCAGATGAAGGGCTTTCCTCCAGTCACTGCGACAGTCGTGCCAGAGGTGCAACTCGACAGCGGATCGGCGAGCATAACGTAGGCGGTCGCCAGTTCCGCTGGCTGCCCAGCGCGCTTCATTGGCACTTGCTTGCCGAAGTTCTTCACGGCCTCCTCTGGCATGGTGGACGGAATAAGCGGCGTCCAGATCGGTCCCGGAGCCACGGCGTTCACGCGGATGTCCTTCTCCGCCAGCATCTGGGCAAGGCCCCCGGTGAAATTCTGGATGGCACCCTTGGTCGTGGCATAGGCCAGTAGGGTCGGATTGGGCATGTCGGCGTTCACTGAAGCAGTGTTGATGATCGCGCTGCCCGGCTTCATGTTCGGCACGGCAGCCTTTGCGAGGAAAAACATGGCGTAGATGTTCAGGTCGAACGTCAGCCGCCATTCCTCGTCGCTGATACCGCTCAGATCCTTGAAGGTCGCCTGATGCGCGGCATTGTTGACAAGGATATCGACGCCGCCGAGTTCGCGGACCGCCCGGTCGACGATCCTCCTGCAGTGGTCCGCGGACCGGATGTCGCCGTCGACCAGAACGACCTTGCGCCCCTCAGCTTCGACAAATGCCGCGACCTCCTTGGCATCTTCGTGTTCGTCGAGGTAGGCGATGAGGAGGTCCGCGCCCTCGCGAGCGAAGGCGATGGCGACCGCGCGTCCGATGCCGCTGTCGCCGCCGGTGACGATGGCGCGCTTTCCTTGAAGCCGTCCCGAGCCCTTGTAACTGCTCTCGCCGTGGTCCGGCCGCGGATCCATCTTCGCGGTCGAGCCGGGCATCGACTGTCGCTGGGTGGGATATGGCGGCTTGGGATAGTTGGGCATGGTCTCATCTCACCTCATGCGCACGGCGTTGGCGCCGGCAGATTTGAGCACGTCCGTCACCTGTGCTTCTCACCATGGAAGTCGGCAGAAGTCTTCAGGATTGCTGTCCACTCCAACTACGGCATGGATCGCGCCTCGTCGCCGGCCTGCGCGGTGCTGAGGGTGTTCTCCATCCCGGCTCCATTGGGATGCGGCCGCCGACAACCGACCGAAGGCGCGACAGTTCCTATGGCAGCAGCGCGTCCCGACCTGCCTTCCGAACCGGTTTGAGTAGACCGCCATCACGACGTCATGCGCGTCGTCCGCGGAACCGCACAGGGCGACCGATGACGAGAGTGACGCACAAGCCCCAGTACCGACGGAAACGCTCTTCTTCGTGGCCCGCGTAACCTTGCCGGCCACTTAGGAACGCTTCCTATTCATCGTCGTTTGCCGTGCGACCATTCCATAACAGGAGACATCCATGGGATTTTTCACCAAAGACATCAAGACACTGAATGACCTCTTCGTGCACACCCTGCGGGATATCTATTACGCCGAGCAGCAGATTGCGAAGAACCTGCCGGACATGATCGACAAGGCCAGCGACCAATCCCTGAAGAACGGCTTCGAGACCCACCTCGCTGAGACCAAGAATCAAATCACCCGGCTGGAGAAGGTCTTCAAGATGCACGGTGCCGAGGCCAAGGGCGTGAACTGCCCCGCCATCGACGGCATCCTGGAGGAAGCGAGCGACGTAGCCGGCGACGTCGACGACAAGACGGTCCTCGACGCGGCTCTCATAGCGGCAGCGCAAGCCGTCGAGCACTACGAGATCACGCGTTATGGCTCGCTGATCGCCTGGGCGAAGAAGCTCGGACGCGACGACTGCGGCTCCGTCCTCCAGGAAAACCTCGACGAGGAGAAGGCGACAGACAAGAAGCTCAACGAAATGGCCATCAACAGTGTGAACCAGCGCGCCGCATGATGCTCGCCGATCCGAACGCCGGCGGCATGAAGAAAGCAGCCGGCGGGTGCGCATCGCCCGGCGACCAGAGCGATTTTAGACGGTGATGGGTGAATTCACATCATACGTGGGCGGAATTGCCGCCTTTCTGGCGTCGCTGTCGTTCATCCCAGGTGCAGAGAGCCTGGCCGCGCGGATCGACGGGTGATCTCTCGCTAAGCATGCTCGCAGCGCTTACACTCGGTCTCTCGCTGGGGATTGTGTACGGTTTGCTGCGCCAAGACTGGGGATCGTTGTCTGCGCGAACGTGATCGGGGCAGGCTCGGTCGCCGTCGTGTTGGGCTGCAAAATCCGCGACTTGTAGAGATCGCGCTGACGATATGCCGTTATTCTTGGAGGAGGCCTTCGCTCGAGTCTCAAACCTCCGCAGCCTGCCGGTTAGACGACCGTCGTGATGTCGCTCTCGGGCCGATCCGAAAAGTGCCAATTGCAACCCTTGCCCGCTTTGCAGCGGTTCGCGCGCCAGTACGACCTGTGGCGTTGTGAGCCCAAAGCACCCTGCCGCTGCGCTGCAATGCCTTCGGGTCACCAGACCTACGAAAGCGGCAAAGCGATTTCGCAGGCTAGTCCTTGGTCGCGCCAATCAAAACGTACGTCGCCTTTGAGTTGACCGATCATATTCTCCAGAATACGTGTGCCGAACCCACGGTGTCTGGGGGGCGTGGCGGCCGGACCACCAAACTCGCTCCAGCGCAAACTGAGCCTTCTTCCGTTTGCCGCCAGAGACCATAAGATTTCGACCCGGCCACTCGGCGCCGATAGTGAGCCGTATTTTGCCGCGTTCGTCGCCAGTTCGTGCAAGGAGATTGCAACCGTCTGGGCCGTACTTGGCTCCAGCATAACGGCAGGGCCCTCAATTCGCACCCGCGCATCTTTCTCCCCGTTGTAAGCCAGAAGTTCCTGCGTAGCGAGGCGGTGAAGCTTGGCTCCTGCCCATCGGGATTCCACGAACAGCGTGTGGACCTTTGCGAGGGCATCGATTCGCCCTTCAATCAATTTTTTCAAATCCTCCGACGTATCGGATTGAGAAAGGCGCACCGTCGCCAGCACGGTGGACAAGATGTTCTTTGTTCGATGTTCGGCCTCTCGCGCCAGATTGACGATTTGCGCCTCGCTTAGTTTGCGCTCCGTTATGTCCTGGAAGCAGTTGACGGCGCCGACAACGTTGCCGCCGTTATCCTTGATTGGTTCGATATCAACAAGTGCGATGCCCCGCGAGCCGTCAGGTCGCTCGATGTGCACTTCCTACAGGCGCACGGAAACGCCGGTGTGAAGGACGTCTGCCATCGGGCATTGATGGTGTGGAAGCAAACTGCCGTCGGGGCGAAACATGCGATACGAGCCACAATACCGTATCGGGATCGCGTAGTTTAGGCGAGCGGCCCCAGAGTTCGGCAGCGCGGCCGTTGTAACGAAGAACAAGACCGTCGCGGTCACAAACATAAACGGCAAATGGCAGCTGTTCGAACAACCGCCCCGGCAATGGGAAACCCTGTTCCCCATCCCGCGCATCAAGAACGACGCCGACAGCGTTCGCTATCGCACTCCCGTTGCTGGTGGCTCTCCCGGGTTTGCGCTGGGAGATGCGTGGCTCGTCGGAAGGTACGTTGCTCATTGTGCTCGAGGCCCCAGCGGCGATGTTATTTCGATCTCGCAGTTTGTGGAGTGAGCGCGCGCTTCATCGACGCATACACCCTCAATTGTGCTGCATTGCGAAGCGCATTTTGTTTCGCCTCTCCTTCAGGCAATTGCTTCGCCTCACTGGTGCGCGCATCTGCCTGCCCATCCAGATGGTCGGCCGTCAAAAATGTAACCTTCGTCCTGTTACGGCTTTTGAGGTTCATGTCGATGATCCCGAATTTCCCTCAAACCAGTCGAGCGGTTCGGGTTGGGACGGGCCCGATACAATCTGCATTGACGGACGTGGCCGCAGCTTTTGCAGCGCAGCGTCCAATGCTCCTGCCCCGGTCGCGAAGGCATAATGCGCCGCACCACGGTGGCGCCCGCACAGCGCTGGCATCGTGGGTTCGACTGGAACGGGGTGGCGATGGAGCTGTTTGGTCGGCCAATTTGATCTCCCATGAGATTGCCAAAATCTAGTTCGGGGATTTGAGCTGGCCGCTGAGCCACCCCTGGCCTTCGCCGCTCAGTGGGTTCGCTGACACGCAAGGTTTGCTGGGCACGATCACACTTTGCGCACTCGAACGTGCGGAGTTGGCAACCACCTGGGTCAGGCGCAATGAGGATCAGCACCGTGCAGGTCTGGCAGTGATGACAGCGCGGGCGCTCGATGGCGCTCAGCGGCGTACCGGTTGGCAAAGTGCGAATACCGAGCATGCGGGCGCCCTTCTGGATCGGCGGGCGCCCACCACATTGCCGGACACCAGCCAGCCATTGGGCGATTTTCTCCCGTTGGAAACTGGTCCGCTGGTCAATATTGACCAACACGCACATTTTTTAATAATTAGGTTTCGCTCGTCCAATGGAGGGACTTGTGAAGTCCGTAAAGCGACTGTTCGATCCTAAAGCTTTCTTGCCAAACTCGGGACCGGCAAGACGATATTGAAGTACCGTAAAGGCCGGATCATCTACGCCCAAGGCGAAGAGGCCGATAAGGTTTTTCACATCCAATCGGGCAAGGTCAAGGTGACGTGACCAGGCACCTGCTGTCGCCAGGAAACACCACCGGCGCTGGCCCGGTGCTCAGGAAATTTTCTCATAAAAATTACCGCCAATTCCCGAAGATGCCTGCCGCTTTTTCCCAGATTACTCCGGCTGGCAGGCCGTGAGCCTTTTGTCGCACTTCACACCGACGCTCAACCTCGATTAGCCTCCCACAATTGCGCACCTTTCTTGAGCGGTTATCGCTCAGCATTTTGTAAATCAAGCATTTGCCATCGTTCGCGCTGGCGGAGAGCTATCGTGACACCGACTGAATTCAAGAACGCTCTGAGGAAACTTAGACTATCAGTTCGTGCGGCCGCGCCGCTTTTGGGGATCAGCCTAAGACAGGCTCAGCGATATTCTCGCGGCGAAGCCGGTCAAAGTGTATCCGCGCCTGTCGCAAACTTGCTCAATGCGTGGATAGCGAACATTACGAATCTCAAGCAAACGCACGCTCAGCTTTCCGGAATGCTGGATGCGATCGATAGGCGCAGCCTCCGAATCCGCGGCGGTCGAAAAGACGAGACGTCGGTGTGGAAAGAACAGCTAACTATCTGGATCCAGGAAACAGAACATCTTCTGCGCAATCGACCGCCGGGGCTGCCTTCGCAAAATGGATTTGTGAGCATCGGCGACTGCCCGGGCTCCGACCCAGGCTGGGCAGGCCATGCTTCATTGGTGACCGCGAACGACCGGAAAAATAGCTGACCGCGGGCGTCTTCAGGCAACGATGATATAAACCAAGGCGGCTGCCACAAGCGCCGCCCAGACCAATGATATGCGGAAGTACAGCAAGTCGCGGTCCATGCTGGCGACGCTATGTCGTTCAGCTGACACGGACCTTTCATCCAACCGAGAGACCTCGAAATTTCGAGTGGCTAATTTGAAGAGTGGCCAACGGCCTGGGTGATTGCCGGTACATGTGATGGAAATGTCGCCTATCGGACATCAGCATAGGCGTATGCTGCCTTACATGCCCGATGCCGTACAATGGAAGAACCTCGCCGCTCAATACCGCGAAGAAGCAGCACGTCTACCGCCCGGGCCTAAGTGCGATGAATACCTAAAAAAGGCCGAGAACTTGGATCGGTCGGCCGATAACACCCCTCCCGCGTCGTCAGCTGGGGCCACTCGTTAGTTTTTGCCAGCCTTCTATGCTCCAAGGTGGAACTTTTTTTTGCCGCTGTGTTCACCAGTGAACAGAACCAAAGGCATTATAGAGTTTTAGTATCTCATCACCGCACCGCCCGCGGCTTCCATCGGTGATGAGACCGCCCCGATTGCGTTCCCGCCCAAACACAGGGAGCAGCGGCGTGCAGCAGCGTCGTCACTTCAAGCAAACACATTCACTAGAACAATGTCTAGCAGACGAGGCGGAACGACTCCGCCAACAGGCTGCCGAGCTCGCGCCTGGGCCTGATCGGGAAGCTGTTTTGAAGAAAGCCCGACAAGCTGAAACCGGCTCGCACATGAGCGAGTGGCTGCGGTCCTCCGAGCTTCAACCGCCGAAGTAGATCCGAGGAACTTTTGGCTTCGTCGCGCTTGATCTCTCCGGCAGGATCGTCAGCGGAGAGGAGAGCCATGAAGGGACGACGACGCCGGATTAAGCAGACCTGCCCTCTTGAAGAACGCCTTACCGAAGAAGCCAGAGACCTACGAGAGCGCGCCAGAAGCCTTGCTCCCGGTCCCGAGCGGGACAGTCTGTTGCGTCGCGCACGCCACGACGAGGCCGCTGCGTATTTGACCGAGTGGCTCATGTCGACCGGTCCGCGGGCTCCAATCTAGAAGGTGGCCCGATGCGCACCAGTCGTCACCATCACCCAATTGATGGAATCGAGGCCGCTTTTGTTTGCGCGGCGGCGGTATCGTTTCTGGCGCTGATCGCCAGCGTGGCTTGCTTATGACAGGATGCGATGGACCCCGCAGCAAAACTCGGCATGAAACGAGCGATTACGATCCGCATTGAAACTGAGTTATTGGCACGTGCGCGTGAAGTCGCAGAACGAGAAAACAGGACCCTGCCCAATTTCATTGAGACGGTTCTGAAGGAGCGCCTCAAGGCCGACGAACGGCCGCCGGCCAAGAAACGACGGCGGTTCGATCCTGACTTTCGATCCGCGAGCAAGCCGGAATAGAAAATCACCGCATTATTCCGAACCTCTGGCACTAACTGCACTGGAAATGTCGAAATACCCAGTCCTAGAATGATGCGGAAAGATCAGCTAGGAGTTGTGGCGTGCGCGGAGAGTTTTACTACCGGGTAGCTGTTGTCACGCTTGGACTGGCACCCATCGCTCTCGCCGTCTTCGCGAATAGTCGATTCCTTGGCTCTGGTTTTTTGCAGTGAGCTTTCCTACCCCACGCTAACCGCAGGAAACCGGGGCACCGGCCCCAGCACCGGCCCCCTTGGCCCCCAGGGGTGCTGGGGCCGCCGCGGCCTCATAGGGTCAGCGGCATTTTTGGGCGTCGCGAGAATGGGCCAGCGCATCGATTTTTGTTGACTCGTCGCAGTCAGCCAAGCCAAATTTTGTACGAGAACTTGCCTTGCCTGGTATCACGCGCCGTGAGCCACTACCGCATTTATCGTCTGGACCTTGAGGGTCATGTAATGGCCTCGCCCGTCATCGTTGAACGCGAGACGGATGACGAAGCGGTCGCCGATGCACGGCAGTATCTCGAAACTCGCGCGCTAGAGGTTTGGCTTGGCGCTCGCCGGGTTGCCAGATTGGACCCGGCGCGGCCCAGCCCTTCGACGCTAGGACATTCACCTCGGCCTTGAGCGCCACTTCGTATTCCCGTCCAGATTTTCGCGGACGGCCGGCGAGCAGTCAATTCGGCGCGTACTCCGCCGAAATCACGAGCTTGAAGAGAATTTTCGCCTTTGCGTCTGTGACTTCCAGACTCCAGTCGTGCCCTGGCTTCAGCGTACCGTCGAGATCTTTCAGCGTCTCTCCCGCGATCGCGGTGGCTTCTTTCCAGGCAGCGTGGCGATCCGGAAGCTCCTCCCCAACGTCGTCACGGCTGGGGCTGTCATGGTAGACATGAAAGAAATACAGCGGCATTTGATATCCTCTTCTTTCCCCTATTGGCGGCCACGAGCCAGGCTCGCCCCCAATATACTTGTACGGAAAACGACTAAGGCGAACGTCCGCGCATCTGCCGCGTTCCTAACGACCAGCTGGACCGGGAACGAATTTGTCGGCGTTTGTTTGAATCCGATTCTGTTGCGTGGAGTTGATTCATGCGTGGGTCAAATTGGACACCGTCGATCGTTCCCAGCGACGATCAGACCGTTTACCTCGTCGCCGACGACTTTGGTCCCATCGGTCGCGCCTGGCGAGAAGCGGACCTTGAGGCTGCGGACCTCGAGACCGTCATCCAGGAGATGCTCGCCGGCGAGTACTCAAATCCCATCCAGGTGGCTGCTTTCAACACATCGGAGCGCTGGTCAGACGATGTCTCGGAGGACATCGCGCGGGAGATCCAACGCCGCTGCGATCTGCAGCTGACCGACGTTCCGTCCCACTTACAGGCCTTCGTCGATCGCCATGCCAGCGGAGATCGGCGGCAGCTGACGCTGCGTCTGGTCTAACCATGCCGTTCCAGCGCAAAAAGCCGGCGGCGATCGGCATCAAGGCGCTGTTTCCGGGCTTTATTGCGCCGGCATTGGCTTCGCCGATCGACAGGGTGCCCAACGGCGAACGCTGGGTACACGAGATCAAATTCGATGGCTATCGCGTCCAGGTCCACCTCGCCCATAAAGAGGTGAAGATCTACACCCGCCGCGGCCACGACTGGTCGAAGCGCTTCAAGAAAATCGCCAACGACGCCTGGCACATTTCGGCAGCGTCAGCGATCATCGATGGCGAAGTTGTGGTACCCTCAGCAAGTGGCGCTACAGACTGCTCGGTTTTGCAGAACGAACTTTGCGGCAGTTCGACCAAGATCGTGTTGGTCGCCTTCGATCTTCTGTTGCTCAACGGGCGCGACCTGCGCCGCTGTTCGGACGAAAGGCTGCCCTGAAGAACCTTGTCGCAGGCACAAACATCCAGTTCAGCGAGAGCTTCGAAGTCGACGGCGCGGAGATGTTCGCCCACGCCTGCAAGTTGAGCCTCGAAGGCGTCGTGTCGAAGGTCAGGGACAGCGTGTATCCGACTGGCGCGCGCAGCCGCGACCGGGTCAAGAACACCTGCGCGCAGAGCGAGACGCTGACGATCGCAGGTTTTGCGCTCGACGGCAACAAATGGGACGGCATCTACGTCGGCTGCTGCAAAGCGATGACCTGATCTACGCCGGCAGGGTCGACCAGGCCTCGGCGGCCGATCTCCGGAAGCGCCTGACGCCGCTCATCCGCAAGACACAGCCCTACACGAAGCGCGTCGCGCACAAGGCGATCTGGGTCGAGCCGGAGTACTGGCCGAGATCGAGTACCGCGCCAAATCCGCGGACGGAAAAGTGCGGCACCCGTTCTTTCGCGGCGCGCGCGAGGACCTCTGACCACCGCTGCATCACCTGTGGGTCTGTGAGAAGCTGAAAGACCATTTTTCCCTCTCCGGAACATAAGGATATTGCCGCGGTTAACCGTTGTGGAGGCTCTTTTGAGATTGAAACGAACGATCGAAGGTCTGAGGCCCTATCCATCCCTGCTCCTGCTGGCGGTGCCGACCGCCACCGTTGAGCCGTTGAAGCTCGCTGCGGTAGCTGTAGCCGGAAAAGGCCACTGGATCGCCGGCACGGCGATGATTGTCGCCTGCTACGCGTTCAGTCTCCTGGTCGTCGAGCAGCTTTTCGTGATCGTGAAGCCGAAACTTCTGACGATTCCCTGGTTCGCCAAGCTCTGGGAAGGGTTCGTCTTCGTCCGAACGCGCGCATGGCGGATTCTTAAAACTTCGATCGGTCTTCACAATTGTCGACCGCCGATTGCGGCGTCCTCATGGGAACGCGAACCTTCGGCCCCCAAGCCTTGCCCCCAAGTCCGCGCGGAGATGAATCGCAAGTCCGCACTGCCAAAACGCCTGCAGCCAATGCTGGCGACTCTGACCGACCCGTTCGACCAGCCCGATTGGGTGTTCGAGCACAAGTATGACGGCCTCCGCATGGTTTCGGAGATCTGCGGCCGGAGGTCGTGTTCTACATCCGCAATGGCAACATCATCAGGGGTTCCTATAGCGAGGTCTCGAGGGCTGTCAAAGCCGTGAAGCACGCACGAGCAGCTGTCGTGACGATACTTTCTGAAAACGCTTCCGGAGCTTGGAAAGCCAATTTTTCCGTTCTTAATGCTCTCCGAATACGCCCTTTCCCGGGAAAGGAAAACACGAATAACCGTGCCAATTGGTGCAGTGCCCAAACCGCGTGCTAGCCAATGTTCGAGTCCGGCGCCGATGTCTGCTCCTCCTGATTAGGAGAACCGGACGCTGCGGGGTTTCAACTGCCGGATCGCCTTCGCGGCCTTTTGAAGGAACACTTTCGCAGATTCCAGCTCTTGACCGACCGCCAGCCCCGACACAAAGGCGCGGGCGCGCCGATTCTTTCGAGGCGCTCTGAGCGCGGTATGCGTCGCCATGGCGCGATGCGCGACGAAGTCGTTCAGGGCGCCTAGAGCGCCCTGCGCCTCCTTCAGCTTGTCTGACAGGTCATCGAGCGAGCTCTGCGCGCTGTCCGAATAAAGGCTACGAAAAAAATCGACCGCGTAGCGTACCTTCTTGATTTTAATTCGAAGCTTGTGTCGTTGTGGCGGAGCTAGCTCCTCTAGGCTTCGCGCCTCGTTGCGGAGTTTCTTCAGGCGGCGGAGCATGATTTCTTCAGCGAATTCCTTGGTTAATGCGTTTGCGATCTTTTGGGATCGAGATTTTTTCGCTTCAAGCCATTCGAGGACATCGATAGGAAGCCGACGGTACCGAGACGTGGCAAGCGCATGCCTCGCGCGTTCGAAGGCCGCGCCGCGGCGCCTAGCGAACTGTCTCTCGATCGCGCGCACGCCCCGTTTGGGCGCGTCTGCGGCTTCCAACGGTTCGATTTTCTCCGTCAAGAACACGTCAATCTCGCGGGCGGCGGCGAGCTCTCCGGTCAGCCACTTCAACTCGGCCTTAATGCGTTCGACGCCGGCAATCGGCAGGATTGCGCCGAATAGAGAGATCGCGGCCCGCAAACGCCGCAAGCCAACCCGCATTTGGTGGATTCCTTCGGCATCGAGCTCCCGCACCGCTCCGGCGTTGGACGTAAAATGCCGTAGCGCTGAAAAGGCGATAACGTCGAACGACTCGTTCACGGTCATGTTCTTTGTCAGAACGATTTCCTCGGCGCGGACGGCGGCACTCTCATTATTATCGATCACCGCATAGCCGCGTGCGGACTTTGATCTCAGATCGAGTTCGGCTCCCGTTTTCCGTTCGAACGTTCGGGCCAAGCGAATGAGATCCGAGGTCCGTCCCTGCTTCAATTCAAGTTCGAATTCCGAGATGGGGCGCCTGTGCCGGCCCGCCACGATGGTACTGCTGTCGACGGCCAGTTTGACTTCGCTTGCTCCGATGCGCAGGACGCGGGTCGTTCGGTCGACTGAAGTTCGGAAGACCGGTCCGAGCTTTCGCTTCAGCTTCTTCGCCATTCCAGCCAGCGGCGTCTGCTTCAAGTCGCCGAGGCTCGGTGAGGCCCCTGTCACATTTGCTTCCCACTCACCCCGTGCGAAGCCGCCAACAGCGGAAGATTTTACGGTTTGACAAAACTCACCGTCGGATTCTCTCACACGGATGGTTAGGCCGCGTCGGCGTAACCGCTGCTTGGGGGTGTCGTAGTAAACGGAGACAAGCTTGCGGACTGTACCGATATTCGACCGGGCCCCTCGAATGCGCATATCGGCGACTGATCCGATTTTCGCCTCGGCGATCTGGAATTTCAGTTCGGGTTCGATCGGCATTTAGTTGATCCCGGCCTTATTCAGCTTGAGACATAATGTCCTTGGGCGCGTTTCCGTTGCAGATCGACTTCGACCATTGCTTGTCGGTTGGGCCTCCGTTTTGCAGATGCTGCGCTGCACGACAACGTCACTCCGACCAGCATCGAATTGGTCTACTGCAACTCTCGATCTGAGGAAGCGTTATCTGCCCACCGCTCGCCTCCTTGCGACCGCTCCTCGGCAATGAAATATCGCTGGTTGCGAACCGTTCTTGCATTTTGGACAGCGGTAGGCTTGACAGTTGGACCGGCCCCGCCGACCCGATCATCCCTGCCGCTCTCAAGTCGCGGTCGTTCACGGCGTCGCGAACCAGCCCGGCCCCGCGACCGGTTTGTTGGCGCGCGCCGAGATGGCGAGCTGCACCTCGCCACGAGAATGCCGGCTTGAGGGATGATTCAGGTCACAGTTGGGTGTCGCGTTCGGCCTCGGGAGCCGCAAGGCAAGTGCTCGGTATCTTAGCCGACATGGCACTAGGCAGCCCGGCTCGCGACGCGAGTTGGAACAAACCCCTATAATCCGCGATTGGCACTGCAGGTATAAGCTTCCGGACATTGAGCGTTGGCCATCATCCTAGTCGTAACAATCGGCGCCTTCTGCAGAGCCACCGCGGTTGGCGGCTTGATGGAATCGGCTTTGGGGCCATCGCCGTCCAATAGAAAAGACGCCGGCGCCGATCCGGCTCTTAGGCGCACCTCTGCAATCGATCGATTTCGGGCTGCTAGACGCAACGCTCTAGGGGCCGCAAGAGGAACGACATGAACGACGGTGCTGCCGGAGACGGCGCCGCGCCTGTTGCCTCGACTGAAGCAAAGGCTTCGGATCCCGTGCGCGCCGCGCTCGTGCTCGGGGCGTTAGGGGTCGTATTTGGCGACATCGGTACGAGCCCCATCTACGCATTTCGCGAGTCCATTAAGGCTTCCGGCACTTCGGGGAATATGAACGTCATCTTTGGCGTGTTGTCGCTGGTGTTTTGGGCGGTCATCCTCGTGGTAGCGGTTAAATACGTCTTGATCGTCATGCGCGCGGACAACGACGGCGAAGGGGGCACAATGGCGCTGCTGTCGCTTGTGCTGCCCAAATTGCGCAATATGCGAAGGGCCCTTTTGACTATCGGGCTCGTGGGCGCATCACTGTTTTTTGGTGACGCAATGATCACCCCGGCCATCTCAGTCCTAAGCGCCGTCGAGGGCGTGGAAATCGTTACCCCGCTCCTCAAGCCGTATGTCGTTCCGCTGGCGGCCACCATCCTGGTCGGGCTATTCCTAATCCAAAGCCGTGGCAGCGCCAGCGTCGGACGCTTCTTCGGCCCGGTCATGGCGCTTTGGTTCTTTGTCCTCGGCGCCGCAGGCGGATGGAACCTGATCAAACATCCTCAGGTTCTGGCAGCCTTGAATCCGAGCTATGCCATCTCTTTTCTCGTTCACGCGGGTGGCTGGATCGCCTTCACTGTGCTCGGTTCTGTCTTTCTCGCCCTCACCGGCGGCGAGGCTCTCTACGCAGATATGGGACACTTTGGCCGCAAGTCGATCCGCCTAGATTGGTTCGCTTTCGTCATGCCAGCGCTGGTGCTCAATTACTTCGGGCAAGGCGCGCTCGTGCTTTCCAATCCCGACACGTCGATCAATCCATTCTTTCTGATGTTTCCGACCTCACTGACCGTTCCGATCGTCGTCCTGACGACATGTGCGACCGTGATCGCGAGCCAAGCAGTTATTTCGGGCGCGTTCGCGCTTGTTCAACAAGCAATCCAGTTAGGAGCGCTGCCGCGGCTAGACGTCAGGCAGACTTCTGACGAGGCCGTCGGGCAGGTGTATGTGCCTCAGGTGAATTGGCTACTTGCTATCGCCGTGCTGGGCCTCGTTTTCGGATTTCGGAGCTCGGAGGCTCTTGCCAATGCTTATGGGATCGCTGTCGCCGGCGATATGCTGGTGACGACTGTTTTGGTTACGACGGCCGCCCTGGTCGTATGGCGGTGGCCCCTGCTACTCATCGGGCCGATCGCGGCATTTTTCTTTATGCTTGACGCAACGTTCGTGGTGTCGAACGCCCACAAAATTCCGCAGGGCGGCTGGTTTCCACTGTTAGTCGGAAGCGCCGCACTGACGCTCATGCTAAGCTGGCGGCGTAGCCGCGAGGTTGCCCTAGCGCGGCGCGAGGCCGACGCGATTCCCCTCCAAGCTTTTATCGAAGAATTGTCAGGTCCGCACCCGCCGGTGCGGGTCCCGGGTACAGCGATCTATTTCACTACGCGGAAGGATGTCGTGCCGGCCGCACTTTCGCTGAATCTGAAACACAACAGCGTCGTGCATCAAAATTTGATGTTCTTGAAGATCACGACCGCGCGTGTTCCCAAAGTAACCGATTCAGATCGAATTTCCGCCACCGAGCTCGCACCTGGGCTAGAGCAAGTCGAGATGAGATTTGGGTTCGCCCAAAAGCCAGATGTCCCTGCAGCCCTCGCCGCACATTCTCGAGAACTCGGACCGAGCGTGGCCCAAGCATCGTTCTTCTTGGGCAGGGAAGTCCCAGTACCGTCTCTTCACCCTGATGTACCCCTTTGGCAGGAGACGCTTTACGCTTTCATGACGCGTAACGCAGTGCGCGCCCCCGATTACTTTCTGATTCCGCCCGCGAGGGTCGTGGAGCTAGGCACCAAGGTGGAGATGTAAAGGCGCTCTCTATGCCTCTCTTGAATCGCGCTAGACAGGAGCGAGCATGCTCCCGTAAGTCCCCCGTAAACGCCTGTTCCCCATCAACGACACGACGGCTTCCAGCATCGTGGCCCCAAATCATTTTCGCCTGCAGCGAAGCATGCGCGCAACCCCGAGGCCGTCATTTCAAACTCCCAACAGTGGGGGGCAAGAGTGACTTCTAGGAGCAAATAGAGACTACTGGCGTTGCCCCTTGTTCCCGACCTGTCAGCCCACCACCAAATTTTCGGCCGATGTTTTCCGCGATTGTCCCGCTTTGTAGCTGACTTTCGCACCCTCAGTTAGGCTACTCAATGACAATGGCATGTACGTGAAGAATATGTCCCTTTGACCCTATGGCCACTGCGGTTGATTGGCTCGACGCCTACCGCGCTGGCGATGTTGAAACCATCCTCGACATGTTTGCCGATGACGCAGTGATCTGCTGTGATTGCGGCGGCACGAAAGTCTGGGTCGGAAGGCGCTTCACGCCTATTGGATTGATCGCCTGAGGCGTGACCCGGCTTTCGAGATGGACGACCTCCAGCCTTCCAGCAACGAAATCAGAATCTCCTATTTTACGGGCTCCGGTCTGGTCAATGCGGTTCTAACGCTTAATGGAGTTGGGCAAATCAGGAAGCTTAGCTGCGGCCCCTCAAACTGCGGAGAAGGGTAAAAACGAGCAGGGCTGTACCGGCGTGTTAAGACAAAGCGTGCGGCAATAGGAACTTCGTTAGATTGCCGCTGTTCTTGCGAGAGGAGGCGCCGGCATGAGCAATCTGACCATCAAGGAACAACCGGATCGCCTTCATATCGACATGCACCAGGCCGTTGAGGTCAAACTCTGGGCGCGCGCCCTCGGCGTATCCAAGGAAGAGCTTCGAAAGGCCATTGATAAGGTCGGCAATTCAGCGGTTTCCGTGCGTAAAGAACTCGGAATCGATTGGAGCGACGGCGATGAATCGCGAGACGGAGAAACTGGCCAGCGGCGCACTACTCGAGAAGGCTAAACAGTACGAAGCAGAGATCCCCGCCGATCCGACCTACGCGACCGAGCACGGGGCTACTTCGTAGTCCGGGACAAGGACCGCGGGACTTGCGAAGGAGACGCGCTTCACATTCACGATGCCGTCGGAGTAGCTCAGCTTCCGAATTCATCCGGCGTGCGGATGCTCCAAAAAGAAACGCAGCATTTCCTTCGTGGCATCCGGCCCCTCTCCGTCCGTATAAGATCCGGCGGGGCTCCCTCCCGACCAGGCGTGGCTGGCGCCATGGATGTTCCAGTGCTCCAGGATCTCGCGCTGACCGTCGAGGTAGGTCGTTCGCGTATATCCATGACCTCCCGGAATTTGCCCGCGATGCACTTTCTTGTGCGTCTTGGTCGCTCCGATAGCCTGTTCGACGACCTGGACGCCATTGTCGGGATGCACGGTGGCGTCGCGATCGCCGTGAAAAACAATGGTCGGGATCACCGGGCCGGTCGACGCAGGGCGACCGCCCTTGCCTCCTTGCCGCATAACGGTGAAGGCCGACGGCATATCGGTAGCGGCTCCATAAGCGAGGCCGGAATGGATCCCGACCGCCGCGTATAGATCGCTATAGGTGGCTCCCATGATTGCTGCGGCGGCGCCTCCGGCCGAGAGGCCGGCAACGAAGATACAATTTGGATCGATCGAGTAGTCACGCATGACTTGGCGAGTGATACCCGCGATCAGCGAGGGCTCGCCTTCGTCGCGGCGCTGGTCGGCAGCGCGAAACCAGTTCCAGCACTTGGACTGATTGGCGGCGCAAGGCTGTGCTGGATAGACGACCAGGCAGTTCTGTTCTTCCGCGATGAAGTTCATTTTGGTGCCAGCCGCAAAATCGTCTGGCGACTGCGTGCAGCCGTGCAGCATGACGACCAGCGGGTGGGGCTGACCTCGTTGGTAGCCGCTGGGGATGAACAGCTTGTAGGATCGACTTCCAGCGTTGTTGCTGTACTTGCCGTCGATGAACTTCGTTCTTTCCGGCATGATGTCGGCCTTCGAAGCAGGCGCGTGCTTGGCACCCCGCAGGCCGAGCCAGGTGCCGTCCTTGGCCTGATCGAACAGGGGCCGGTGCCGATGTGCCGTGGTATCCGGAGCTTTGAGGTCGGCCCCGCCGATGCGGTTAGAGTTGAGGTCGATGGCGGGCGGAACGCCGCCCGGAAGACCGACGATCTGCGGGACGAGAGATGCCGCAGCGGGCGCGTGCTCTCCTCGGAGCATGCGCTGGAGCAGCGCCGTGGCTTCGGTCAGTTGCCCCGCTCGGGTCAACCGCGTGGCTTCTCGCAGCGTTTCTTGATTAAACATCGTGTTCACCTTGTTCTGTCGGCGAGAGCGGCCTTGACCGCGGGGGTGGCATGGAGGGCGCCGAGCACCGAGACCGAGCCGATGGTGGCGCGGGCGAGATCGGCCGTGACGTCCTGCGCGATGCTGGCAAGGCCGAGCACATTGATGTGCAGCATCTCGCCGGCTTGCCGCGCTGCTTCGAGGTCCGCGCGCGTGTAATTTCGAAGGCCGAGATCCAGGCCTTTACGGATGGTAGATTGTTTGACCACGTCGGCGTGACGCTCGAGCTGATTGCGGATCGCCGTCCGAATGAAATCCGTGCGGTTCGAATAGAACCCGTCCTTCACCATCAGATCGATGTGGCCTAGGTCAACGAAGCCGAGATTGATGGTGATCTTTTCACTTTCCGGAGGCTTCGGCCTCAGTTCCTGGACATCCGAGGGCATCACTCAGCCTTCCATATACCATCTGTATGGATGGTATATGGAAGGCGAAATCCGCCGAACAAGGGGTGTGTGACGAGAAAGACACTTCTGTAGTCGTCCCCACACCGTGACCTACGATTTGAATTTCGCGCTCTCTACGACGCCGCCTTCAGGACGCGGTCGCTCGAGCTGGTTCGCGACCTTCGCGACGACGCTCGCGCCGTTCGCGCCTTCGTTTCGCGCGCTCAACGAGCGGCGGTAGCGGCGGTACGGCTGCATCGACTGTCTCGGGCGGTACGGTCTCGATCGGCGGGTCGATGCCGGCGCGCGCCTCCATGATCTCGAGCACGGCCCGCCCCCGAGCAGTGATTTTCCAGCCACCGCTTTCGCGATCGACCAGACCTTGCGAAAACATGTCGAGGTCCGGCACTCGTGCAGCCAGCCGCTTGGTCCGGTCGGCCCAGTCCCGACCGCTCGTCGCCAGTGTCGCCATGTCGCGTTTGATGTCGTCCATCACGGCGAATCCGCCCGGATAGGACACTAAGATCTTCAACACTGTGATCTGGAAGTTCACCCGCCGCGTCTCGCTTTCAGCGACACATGGTCGGCAGCCCGGAGAGGGCCTCGCATCCCACCTGGCTGAGGCCAGCGGGCGAGACCTCGCCGCGGGTCGCTGCTTCCAAGATTTTTGAAGCGACGTGCGTGCGCGCTCCGGTTTCGCGTGCCAAAACGCTCTCGCAAACTTCGTCCAGGACCGCGCGCAAAAGCGCGCTGGTAGCGGGGTCGAACATTGAATGCCCCCACGGGAAAGCCGCATAGTAAACGACCAAATGAAAATCGCAAAGATCGCCTTAGCGACCGCATTCATAGTTGGCTCAGTTGCGACGACATCCGCACAAGACGGCGGCGGAGACTCCCCGGCTGCGACCTCGGGTCAGGGCGCGTCCAGCAGTCCGAGCGCGGCAAATCCAGGCGCGACGCAGAATGATCCGAAGAGAGGGAAGGCACGGCAGGCAAGAGCAACAGCACCATCTCCAAGGACGGCGCGCAAGGAGCACACGAAGAAGTAAGCACGCGTTGGATCGTTCGTCGGACTTGCTCCGCGCAACTCGGCCCCAGCATGGCCTTCTCGCTGGGTTCTCTTTGCATCTGATACGGTTACGTTTCGACCTGCAAATGCCGACGAGACTATTCTGACGGCAGAGAAGGGAATCACCATCTCCCGCTCGACTCCGTTTTGAGGGACAACATAAGACATGAAGAAGGCAATGAGGGTTCACCCTAAAAGGCGGGTCGGCCCGCTACGAGCGAGGATCCTCTAAAGGGGTTTCGCGCATCGCCTGAAATGCGCGCAACCGTCGCCAACTGGGCTGAATATCAACCGGGCATGCCGTCTCTGTCCGAAGCCGGCTGGTCGAACTCGGTTTGACCATACCGACCAAGCCCCTGACTGAGCACGGAGGCCAGCAAGGCCGTGAAGACCCAAAGCAACGCGCCCGCGAACTGGCCGTATCGACACGGTGACCGGCCCCGCGGCCAGCCCTGACGATCAGGCCAGTCGTCAGCGCAGGCTCATTAAAGGGCCTGAGGAATTTCAGACGGTGCGGCGCGATCGAAAGCGGAAATGAGCGATGTAATGCAATCGGCAAGCCAGGAACACGAGATCCCTTCAGGCTATCCCGTCACACCGAAGAGCCGTTCAGGGAATCCCGCTACCGCCAGCCGAGAAGGCGAGCCATGGGACGCGCGGCGAGCGCTGCAGCCTCGATTTCACCACCGCCGGTGACGATGTGCCACTAGCGCGAGTCGCAGCATCAAGCGAGAATCGCCGCCCTCTTGTTGAAATTGATTAGGCGTCAGTGCTTTCGCTTCACGACAAATATCGCCCGTCCGGCGTCACTGGATGCCTTATGCTGGTCATGACTCGGGGCGTGCGGGGCGCGTAGCGGGCAGGCAAGCGCCGAAGGATCGTTTCGCCGCGCTGTGCCTACCCGGCGGGAAGTACCGTATTCAGCCGCGGCCTGGCAAAATGGTTTCGAGTACTTGCCGTGCAGCCCCCCTGATGACGCCGGTCTCGTTCGGATCGCCCTTCGCGAGGGCGGTTGCGAAATTCTTTGCTTGCTGCAAGGTGATGTGCGGCGGAAGCGGCGGAACTTCCGGATCGGTCTTGACTTCAAGAACGACCGGAACGTCGCTCGCAAGCGCCTGCTGCCAAGCAGACTCAAGGAGGTCGGGGCCGTCAACGTAGATACCGCGAAGTCCGATCAACTCGGCAAAGCGGGAGTAAGATACATTGGGCACTTGCTGTGAGGCGTTGAATTTGGGATCGCCATTGATGACGCGCTGTTCCCACGTCACCTGATTTAGATCTTCATTGTTGAACACGCAGACGATCCATCGGTGATCGGACCAATCTCGCCAATATTTCGCAACCGTGATGAGTTCGGCCATATTGTTCATTTGCATCGCGCCATCTCCGACAAGGGCGATGACGGGACGGTCGGGCTGCGCATATTTGGCAGCAATCGCGTAAGGCACTGCGGCACCCATTGAGGCGAGACCGCCGGAGAGAGAGGCCTTCATGCCGTCGCGGATTTTTACGTCGCGAGCAAACCAGTTTGCGCAGGATCCGGAATCGCTGGTAATGATCGCACGATCCGGCAAAAGCGGCGACATATCCCACGCGACACGCTGCGGGTTGACAGGTTTGGCCGGCTGCTTCGCCCGCTCTTCGAGCGTTTTCCACCAGGCCCGAACATTATCTTCGATTATCTGTCGCCAGGTTCCGGCTGGCTTCTGCTGAAGATGAGGCAGAAGTGCCTGCAGCGTCTCCTTGGCGTCGCCGACGAGACCGACTTCCATCGGGAAACGCATGGAAAGCATGCTTGCATCGATGTCGATCTGGACGCCGCGCGCCCTTCCCTCCTTTGGCAAAAACTCCGAATAAGGAAAGGCTGATCCGACCATCAAAAGCGTATCGCACTCCATCATCATCTTGTAGCTGGGCTCAGTGCCGAGTAGACCGATCGAGCCAGTCACCCAGGGAAGATTATCCGGCAACGCCGCCTTGCCGAGAAGCGCCTTGGCACACCCGGCAGAAAGTCTATCGGCGACGGCGATGATCTCCTCGCTGGCACCGAGCGCGCCAGCGCCCACCAGCAGCGCAACTTTTTCGCCGGAGTTCAGGATCTCAGCCGCACGGGCGAGATCGGCATCATGCGGTGTGACCTTGGGCGCGGAATATCCAATACCTGATCGCAACGTGCCATGGGCGCGTGGCGGATCTTCAAAGACCTCATCTTGCAGATCGTTAGGCAAAATAATGGCGGTGACCGTCCGCCTCGACAAAGCGATCCGGACGGCACGATCGACCAAATGACGCACCTGCCCTGGCATTGAGGCCTGCACGACGTAAGCGCTCGCCACATCCTTGAACATCGAGACAAGGTCGAGTTCTTGCTGATACTGTCCGCCGAGCGCATTGCGCGCCTGCTGGCCGACGATGGCCAGCACCGGCTGATGATCCATCAGCGCGTCGTAAAGGCCTGTCGTAAGATGCGACGCTCCGGGACCAGAGGTCGCGATGCAAACGCCGAGGCGGCCGGAAAATTTGGCATAGGCCGACGCCATGAAAGCTGCCATTTCCTCGTGCCGCGCCTGGACAAAATCAATTTTGCCGTTGCATCGGTTAAGCGCACCGAAAACGCCGTTTATGCCGTCGCCAGGATAGCCGAACATGTGGCGTACACCCCAGTCATGGAGGCGCTGCACAACGAAATCACCGACCGTCTGCGACATGGCGTATCTCGGGGCTTGAGAGCTTTGAGAAGAACCGCCGATTTCACCACCTGTTCCACGGGCCGGCTCTGCTACGCTCAGGGACTGGAACAAGCGGGCTTTTCGAGGCGTTGATTGCAGCCATTTTGGGGGGACCTTCGTGTAGCGACAAGGGTCAAGTTTTCTCACATGGCCGAGATCGTTGGTGACGCCCGGCGGCCGCTGTTTCATTCCCCTCGGAGAAAGCCGAAGCTGAGCGCTATCCGTCGTCAGGCCAGTCGTTACAACAGCCAGACGATCCACTCGATGCGGAGTCATTGCAGAGAACCAGTACGCGTTAGTTGGACACCGGCTTCTTGCTGAAACTCGTCGTCCCGCCCTTCGGGCTGGCAAGCGTAGATCCGGATTTTCTGGCATGGCTAGCTTTCTTGTATACGGTTTCCGAAAGCTGCGCGGCAGATAGAGGTCGAGGTGCGGCGGCGGCGAGACCGGCCGCAGCGGCGACTTGGAAGAAGTCGCGGCGGTCCCAGCCGAGGGTTTTCTTTCCGCTCGATCGACCGTCCCCTCTCCTCAACCTCCCGCTTCGTCAGAGGTTTCAATTCGAGCTTTCATGCACTTGGCCGCCCGCAAGCCCGCGGAGGGCGCTGGCCGCATTTTTCGGCGCGCGTACCAGCTCCCAACCGAGACAACCAGCCAGGCGAATGAAGCACTGGTAAAGGCGGCCAGGCTGCTGCGCTCGACGACTAGGGAGAATACGACCGCAAAGGATAGCATCCCGAGGGCTCCAAGCGCGGCGCCGGCCGAATCCAACGCCGCCGCCTCCCGCCCGCGTCGCCTTCCGTCGAGGCCAGCTTCTCGCTTGCGGCGGATTTCGTGCTTCTCGACCAGGGTTGCGCTGGCGCAGAAGATGGCCGGGAGGGCGAGGAAAAGACCGCCGACAGCTGGGCCAAAGGCATGGCTGATCATGCCGGTAAAGATAGTCGCGGCGCCCCCGAGTATGAAGCGAACCGCATATTCATACCAACGGCTTTCCTTCAGGGACGATGGCGAAAGGCGGAGGGGGTTCATGTCTGGCCGACGGTAAGAGGCAGCAGGCTGAACGCAACGATCAGCCAAATGACAAATGACAGTACCGCCGCCGATGCGGCCCTCAGCCGCGCGCGAATGAGTAGTTGGCAGACGAAGACGCTGTAGACGGCGAGCGCGATCGCGCCGGCTGTCATCGCCGAGCTTTGCTGACCCGCATAGGCGGCTCCATGTTGGTAAATGGCGATACCAAGTGTAGCCAGCGCTACGGAGGGTGCAGCGCCGAAAAGACCGGCAAAACTTTTGGGACGCAGAATGTCTCCCAGCATCGAAAACGCCGACACTACGACGCCGCCGATCAGAAAGCGCAGGACATATTCGGTCATTCCGCCTTCTCCGAGAGTTGCGATCGCGGATCGTGAATCCGGTGGAACGGGTCCGTGCACGAACATCCGACCCTTGGAATGGCTTTAAGGGCGAAAGGACAGACCTTGAATCCCTGGGCATTCCCCTTGCCCTGCAGCCATAAGGCGGCCCTGCGTTCGGTGCATTCCTTCAGATCCTCAAGTGTCGGCAAGAGTATTGTCCTCTTGAGAAGGACGCGGATAACCGGTCCACAGTCGAAGGAGTCGTTCAAGCATGGCTCCGAGCGCGAATCCCGCTACGACGTCGGTCACCCAATGCGCAAGGATCACTACGCGCGTCAGGGACAGCCCAATCGCCAACGCCCGGACTGCCCGGCGGGGTCCAGCGGGCAATGTGCCGGCGGCCGAGGCCAGCGCTCCCATATGTAACGCGTGGCCTGAGGGAAAAGCGTCCTCGCGTTTTCCCGAAAAGGAGATGCCGTGGATGTGGCCTAGCACAGTCGTGCGGTCCGGCCGGGTCTGGTCGAACAGGCGTTTCATTCCGTGCGGCAACAGTGCGGCCGCAACCGCTACCAGCAAAGCATGATTGCCGGCGCGTCTGAGCCACTCTTCCCGGCCGCGGGAAGCGAGCCAGCCGGCTCCTGCCAGAACGAGGAGGATCTTCTCGTCTGCGCCCCAGGTCAAAGCGCGGGCGACCTCTTCCGGTGCAGGCGCCGTATCCCTGGCAATTTCACGTGCCGCTACGACATCAACCTTGGTGGGGCGGATGGTGACCGGGAAATGGGGTCCACGGCCTGATTGGATGCGGCGTACTCTACTCATGGGCTTGGCCAAATTGAGTCATGGAACCGACCAACGCGCCAATCGTCGCCGGGTTCATCTCTCTGTCATAATCTCGGTCGTGGGCGCCAAGGGATTGTCTTTTCGCGTTGGGGTGACCAAATGGTTCGCGGCAACCGAAATCGCAGCGAAACCAAGGTAGCGATTGCCTTTAGACCACGCTGACACTTTTCGCAGGTGCTGGCATCGGCCTGAGCTACCGGGGTTCGATCCGCTACTTTCTTGGCTCTTACTCCTGATGAACCTCGCAGTCCCGTAACGTCCTGGGTGACGTGATCCCGATGTTTTCTCCGGCGCTGCGGGCCGATCCCGCACCTGGCTGTTTACGCAGTTGAAACAGCCGAGTGCTGGGAGATCATCCTGGACGCTCCGCGCCGGGCAGCATTGCTAGCCCTGTCTCGTCAGCCGTGCCGCTTCTACGCCGGGAGGAAAATGCGGCAAATCGATCCGCCCGTGGGGTACGTGATGCTGGAGGCTGAGGGGACACGTTGAGTGACCCTGATAGCCACGGTTCAGAATTGCAACTCGCTGTCGCGGCCAGGTCGATTTGCAGCGGATGGTACCCCGACCGCCGTAATCTCCATGCCCGGTACGCTGATCTTTGACCAGCGGGATGCGGCCTATCGACGGACCGTGCTCGGAGACAATCCCGCGCCAGCGGCCGTGCAGATGAGCTAGGATCGTTATCTAAACCTCCAGGAACGTTTTGTTGGCAAGCATAGCTTCGGTGGCTCTGGAAAAACTGCGGACGTCTACAGGAAGTTTGATGTTACCGTTGATGCCGTTGTGCGCACAGCCCGCGATGGTGTGGGGAATGTGCTCGGGACATAACCCGACATCAAGGTCTACATGACAGGGCTATGAGCACTGCCGGCTTCAATAAGTATGCCGACCGAGATCACGGTCGCAACCACCGAGACATGCCGAACAAGAACGCATACCGTCCGACTCGGGTGGGGGCAGCAATCCGAATAATCCCCTCTCGAGTTCGCAGTAAGGCAAGCGCACCGCTCCTCACGAGTCGAGCTATCGTTGCATCTGCATGATCTGATCCATCGGCATCATATTCTCATTTAGATTTGCCATGATCCAGAGCGAGCCGCCGATCACGAGCACGACGATCAACACGCCAAAGGCCAGCGCCATTACATTGTTGGTGTTGTCGGGGCCGGTCGTGATGTGCAGGAAAAATACCAGATGCACGCCCATCTGGGCGATCGCGAGAACGATGATCGCAAGCGGAATGCTCGGCTGCCAGACCAGGTCGGTGCCGGCAATGAAGAACGAAGTGGCGGTCAGAACGACAGCAAGCCCGAGACCGACGACATAGCCGAGGATGCGGGTACGGACGCGGCCTTCGCCTTGATCGCCGGGCGCGACGTCGGTTGCATGCGGTTCAAGCGAATGATCGCTCATTTGCCGGCCCCGATCAGATAAATCACCGAGAAGACTGCTACCCAAATGATGTCAAGCGCGTGCCAGAACAACGCAAAGCACATGACGCGGCGCAAGATGTCGGCCCGGAATCCCTTAGCTATCACCTGCGCCATCATCGTCAGCAGCCACAGCACGCCCGCCGAGACGTGCAGGCCGTGACACCCGACAAGGGTAAAGAATGCAGTGAGGAAGGCGCTACGGGTAGGCCCAGCGCCGCGGTCGACAAGTCCTATGAATTCCCGCAGCTCGAGCGAGAGGAATGCCAGGCCGAGCGCACAGGTCAGCGCCATCGCTAATTGAAACAGAATCGGCTCGCGCTCGTCGGCGGCAATGCTGGCCAATCCGCAGGTAAAGCTCGATAACAGCAAGCATCCGGTCTCGGCGGCGACCGAGCGCAAATCGAACAGCTCGGCACCCTTCGGGCCATCGGCAGTCTGTCCCGACAGCACCGCGTAGGTTGCGAAGAAGCAGGCGAACATCACCATGTCGCTGAGCAGGAATATCCAGAAGCCGTAACCGGTGACGATCCGCTTCGATGCCGGTCCGGAATGCACGGCTCTGGAGGCATCCAGGCGCCGCAGACGATGTGGATCTTCCTGCGCAATCGCTGCTATCGCCATCAGCCCACTCCTCTCATCGAGGCCAGCCGCTCGGCTAGAATGGCCTGGTCGATCCGCGCGACATCGGCGGCCGCAATGACGTACTCGTCGTGGTCGCGCCAGGCGAACACCACAAAGGTTGCAAACGCGCCGATCGCGCCGACGACCACCAACCACCAGATGTGCCAGATCAACGCGAAGCCCATCACGGTCGCGAAGAACGCACAGATGAACCCGGTCGGCGAATTCCTCGGCATCTCGATGTCCCGGTAGTCGGGCATCGTGTCACTGTCCTGCCATTTCGCTCGCTGCTTCATCAGCCAATAAGCATCCTCCCCGCTGACGTCGGGCATGACTGCAAAATTGAACACCGGTGGCGGCGATGCCGTTGCCCATTCGAGCGACCTACCATCCCAGGGATCGCCGGTGTGGTCGCGTAAGGTGACACGGTGCCGGATGCTGACTACGAGCTGTGCGATCTGGCACGCGATTCCCATTAAAATGATGAGCGCGCCCACCGAAGCAACCAGCAGCCACGGACGCCATTCCGGCACGTCGTAATGTTGCATCCGCCGCGTCATGCCGAGCAGACCGAGGACATATAGAGGCATGAACGCGACATAGAATCCGATCAGCCAGAACCAGAATGCGGCTTTGCCTAGTCCTTCGTGCAACCGAAAGCCGAACGCCTTGGGAAACCAGTAAGTGTAACCGGCGAACGCGCCAAACAGCACGCCGCCGATGATGACATTGTGGAAGTGCGCCACCAGGAAGAGACTGTTGTGCAGCAGGAAGTCGGCGGGCGGCACTGCGACCAAGACGCCCGTCAGGCCGCCGATCAGGAACGTCACCATGAAGCCGATCGACCACAGCATCGGTGTCGCGAACCTGATGCGCCCGCCATACATTGTGAAAAGCCAGTTGTAGATCTTCACGCCGGTCGGCACCGCGATGATCATGCTGGCGATGCCGAAGATCGCATTGACGTTTGGACCCGCGCCCATCGTGAAGAAATGGTGCAGCCATACCATGAACGAGATAACGCAGATCGCCATGGTCGCGACTACCATCGACCGGTAGCCGAATAGCGGCTTGCCGGAAAACGTCGAGACGACCTCGGAGAATATCCCGAATGCGGGCAGCACGAGGATGTAGACCTCGGGATGTCCCCAGGCCCAGATCAGGTTCATGAACATCATGACATTGCCACCGGCTTCATTGGTGAAGAAGTGAAAGCCGAGATAGCGGTCGAGGATCAGCATCGCCAGCGTCGCAGTCAGGATCGGAAATGCCGCGACGATCAAGAGATTTGATGCCAGGGCAGTCCAGCAGAACATCGGCATACGCAGATAGGTCATACCTTTGGTACGCAACTTGAGCACCGTCGTGACCAGGTTGATTCCGGCCACCAGCGTTCCGACGCCCGATATCTGCAGCGACCACAAATAATAGTCGACGCCCACACCCGGCGAATATGTCATCTCTGACAGCGGCGGATAGGGCAGCCATCCGGTCCGAGCGAACTCGCCGATCACAAGCGAAATGTTAACCAGCAGCGCGCCGGTTGCGGTCAGCCAGAAGCCGACCGAGTTGAGCGTCGGAAACGCGACGTCGCGCACGCCGAGCTGAAGCGGTACGACCAGGTTCATGAGCCCGATCACGAACGGCATCGCGACGAAGAAGATCATGATCGTGCCGTGTGCCGAAAAGATCTGGTTGTAGTGCTCGGGAGGGAGATAGCCCTGCGACTGCAGGGCAACTGCCTGCTGACCACGCATCATCAACGCGTCCGCGAAGCCCCGCAACAGCATCACCACGGCGAGCAGCGTGTACATCACGCCGATCCGTTTGTGATCGACGCTCGTGATCCATTCATGCCAGAGATAAGGCAGACGGCCTGAGAGAACGACCCAGGTCAACACGCCGAGAATGACGAGTGCCACCACGCCGGAGGCTGCCATGGGGATCGGCTGATCGATCGGGATCGCAGACCAGCTCAGCTTACCGAACATCAACGGCTCCGTGGCGAGACTTCAGCCTCCCGGTCCAGCGATGGACCGGGCGCGGCCGGAATATGCTGGGTCGCCACCGCCTGGAACAGTAAGGGGTCTTCCAGCCGATAGGTGGTCCTTGCATCGCCGACCGATTGGCGTGCGAGCTTGGCGTAGCTGTCGATGTTGAGCAGTTGATTGCTTGCGGCCCCCCGCTTCGCCCAGTCAGCGAACGCCAACTGCGAAACCACGTTGACGTCGAACAGCATGCCGGGAAAGCCGTCGCCGCTAAAATGCGCCGAGAGTCCCCGATAGACACCTTCGTTGTCCGCCCGTAACTGGAGGCGGGTCACCATGCCATTCATGGTATAGATCATGCTGCCAAGCTGCGGGATGAAGAACGCGTTCATTACACTCGATGACGTCAGCTCGAATTGCAGCGGCGCGCCGACCGGCACCGTTACAGTGTTCACGCTCGCGATCCGCTGATCGGGATAGATGAACAACCATTTCCAATCGAGCGAAACGACCTGGATCTTGAGCGGCTGTCCGGTGCCCGCCACAGGACGGGCTGGATCCAGTTGATGTGCGCCGATCCAGGCGACGCCGCCGAGTAGGATGATGGTGAGCGCGGGGATGGCCCAGACAACCAGCTCGATCCGGCCGGAATATGCCCAGTCCGGCCGATACTGCGCTTTTGGATTTGAGCCCCGGTACCACCAGGCAACTCCGAGAATGGCCACGATCGTCGGCAGCACGATCGCAAGCATGATGGTGACCGAATCCACCAGGATCGTCCGCTCCGCCGCAGCAACCGGGCCTTGGGGATCAAGAATGTTCATGGATGTGCTGAAGTCACCTGGAGCCGGGTCCAGCCCCTAAACGCCGTCGGAAACGATCGGTTCCCGCTATTTAGCGAATGCTTGAGGGCAGCCTCGGCTACGGTTCGTGCCGGCACGCTGACATGAACTTCATAACCCTGCCCGATCGCGAGCGGCGCGGCGACGGCTGCGGACTCGAGCCGCCTCCTTCGTGACATGTTCGCCGTATAAGATTGCGGTCGTGCAACACGCCCCGTTCGTCACGAACGGGGATCACCCGATATTGCGCCGGTCCCATAGCTCTCTCCTACATAGCGCTGAGCGCCGGCCCTACGCACAAACGCACCTCATTGCTGCATCAACGCGTGCGTTTGCTGATCTCCAGCCCCCGTCACGCGCCACACCGTGTTGCCGACATCGTCAGCAATTAACAGAGCGCCGGATTTGTCAATCGCCAGTCCAACTGGGCGGCCGCGCGATTTCGCGTCTTTGCTCAGGAAGCCTGTGACGACATCCTGCGCCGGCCCATTCGGTTGGCCGTCGGCGAAGGGCACGAACACCACCTTGTAGCCATTGAGCTGCGGCCGATTCCAGCTGCCATGCTCGCCAATGAACGCGCCGCCACGATAGGACGGCGGCAGCGCATTGCCGTTGTAGAAAGCAAGGCCGAGCGGCGCGACATGCGAACTCAGGGCGTAGTCAGGCGCGATCGCCTTCGCCACAAGATCGGGGCGCTGCGGTTGCACTCGCGGATCGACATGCTGGCCATAGTAGCTGTAAGGCCAGCCGTAGAACGCGCCGTCCTTCACCGAAGTCAGATAGTCCGGGACGAGATTAGGACCGATCTCGTCGCGCTCGTTTACGACGGCCCAGAGCGCGCGGCTCTGCGGTTCGAAGGAGAGTCCGTTTGGGTTACGCAATCCGCTTGCGAAGATCCGCCACCGACCGGTGGCGCGCTCGACCTCCCAGATTGCGGCGCGGTTCTTCTCCGCCTCAATGCCGTTTTCGGTAATGTTGCTGTTGGAGCCGACGCCGACATAAAGCAGCTTGCCGTCAGGGCTCGCAACAATGCTTTTGGTCCAGTGATGATCAATCGGACCGCCGGGCAGTGGCGTCAAGGTTTCGCCCGGTGATGTGATCTTGGTATCGCCGGTATGGTAGGTGTAGCGGACGATTGCATCGGTGTTGGCGACATAGAGGTCCTCGCCGACCAAGGCGACGCCGAACGGCGAGTTGAGATGATCGAGGAACACACTTTGCGCCTCGGGGTTGCCGTCGCCGTTCGCGTCACGCAGCAGCGTGATCCGGTTGCTCTCCCCGGTGTCGCCCCCGGACGTCGCCCAGGACTCCACCCATTTCATGATGAAGTCTTTTGGACGCTTGATCGGCTCTGTGCCCGGCGCCTTGGATTCGACGACCAAAACGTCATTATTCGGGAGTACATAGAGCGACCGCGGATGCTGCAGGCCGGTCGCGAGCGCGTTGATCTGCAGGCCGTCGGTGACCGCAGGCTTCTCCCCCTGCTGCCAGCCCGCGGCCGGCGCGATGTGCATCGGCGGAATCAAATACTGCTCCTGCCCCGGTAGATCTGGGTGCGCTCCAATTTGAGTCTTGGGATCAGGTGCGGCCTCGTTGCACCCCGCAAGGCAGAGCAATGCCGAAAGGATGATCGTAAGCCGGAGTTCGCGCCTCGTGACGAGCTTGCTGATCACGCGTATCAATCCACAACTCCTACGCGACGCCGGTAAACCATCTCTCCGCCCAACCAAGCCGTGACCAGCATCACGAGCACGGTTAGCCCCGACAACACCAGCCCTTCGGGTATCACCGAGGTCCAGGCATCGCGGCTGTGAACGAACGAATTAGCGAGCGCGAGCAGCATAACAACGATATTCCCAATCATGTGCCACCAGGCTGCCGCGATCTGGCGGATGCGGCGGCGACCAATGAAATCTATCAACCCGGCGATTGCCGCGAGGCCGCCCATCAGGAGGCCTGCAAACAACAGCCAGGCCGAGAAATCCGCCCACATCATCTCCGTCGTTCGCCAATAGGCGATGTCGGTGAGTAGCGCGCCGATGAAGCATACGATCGGAAACGGCACCAGCATCGGATGAATCGGATGCAAAGCAATGCGCGCCGTCGCGTCCACGCGCGTGTTGGTGTTGGCTGTTGTGACTTCTGGCATTCGGCGCCTCCGGGATGAGGCTTCAACGGTTCGCTTGAAACGGGGTTCCTAAGCTACTCATCGATGGAAAACGTGGTCAAGCGGGCGTTACACCGGATGGCCACGCTGGCGACTGTCCTGCTTTGGATTCCGTCTCCCTTGATACAATCGAACCGACACGAAGTCGTTCCCATTCACTGCCGCCCGGGCCGTTGCTAGTTAGAACGTCACGACGGTCCGCATGCCAAGCACACGGCATCCTTAGGGACACCCCTCGTGTCGTCCCGATCGGGCTGGTCGCGCCGCCTCCCTGGATGGCGGGGGACCTGAACGTACGGTGCCCGAGCGGGCCTCGTACTGACAGACCGCTGTGAGGAGCGTCTCGGACGTTATGACCGGCCAGAACAGCCCGTGGATCGATGTTGGCGGACGAGAAGACCACCGGCCCGCAAGGGCGGAGCATAAGCGTTTCGCGGGCGGCCAGCTCTTATGGCCGGGCAAGCCTTTCTCATTCGATGAATCATTTTATCGGACGTGCAAATTTTGAGAATTAGAAAGTGTTTCGGTCGGCCGCCGCCCGTTCTTGCTCCCCGCCGCGCCGCACCCAGTCCCGAAGTTTTGCGCGCTTGATTTATCAGTATGCCCTAGCGGGATAGAGGCGGCGCGGGCCCGTTTTGCTTCCCTGACATAGTCAGACTCTCGTAGTTTCTTGTCCTGATACCTTGTCCGCCGCGCTTTCCTGTTCTGAGCGATGACGGTTTGAGTGATCGGCTTGACGCAGGAGGCCCCCTCCGACACACAACGTGCCAACCTGCGTACCTTCCCGACCAACGCCATCCGTTCAGGCCCAAGGTATGCTTTAGGAACAACTCCGGGATGACCGCTTTTTTTACTGAAGCTTATTCGGAGGAACGTTTGATGAGAGCAGCGAAAGTCATTTTGGCGGCCGCCTTTGTCTTTGGATCGATTGCGGCTGCATCCGCGCAGGGTGGAGGCGGCGGCGGCAATTCCCCCGCAGCAAAGAGCGGTCAAGGCGCTACCAGCAGCCCAGGATCCGCTAATCCGGGCGCGACCCTGAACGACACCAAAGAGCGGGGCGGATCCGGCAAGATGACCTCAAGCCGGTCCCACAAGCACCGCAAGCACCATCGGACGATGTGAAACGATGCCCGCCGGTCCGCTCGGCGGGCATTCCCTTGGTATAGGCCAGCTCACGATCCGTCGAGTTGCATGGGAGATGGAGACGCGGACGAAGAAGCTTCATCAGACGCAGGACTGGGACGCGGACTCATCAAGACGCAGCCACAGCCTGATTGACGCGAGCTGAACGAAGGCAAATAGTTGGCGGCCAGCTTATCGTAGCGCGTCGCCACGAAGCAGATCGGATCGCTGCAGTTGCTTTTCGGCGGGATGTTGGCGCGCCCTTCTTCATGGCAAGCTCCCTGATCGAGTCGGCGTCATCCACGGTGGCAAGCAGCATTGACCCGGATTTAAGTCGAGAGAGCAGTAGGTTTCCGGCAAGTCGAACGTGGCCCTTTGAGACATGCGGCAACGTCTTTCCGGAAGATCCAGAAGGTGAGACGACCAACGACCTCTACGCGTTCCTCACGACGGAGCCGAACGCCGAGGTCGGCGCCATCCACCCGAAGGTATTCAAAAGCACACATGATGGATCATCAACTCCTTCACTCCAGATTCGCATAACCTATTTTGGCTCGGGGTCCTTCAGACCCTTTGCCGGATTGTCGAGGTGACCGGTGCGAGCCAACTCAATCGCTGCGCCTAGAGCCCGCGCGACGTTCAGAACTTTGTCCTGGAAGGCCTTGTCATCGTCAAACGCACGATGTGACGTCGCGTAAGGCTTCATATACCCAATATAGCCATCGGCCTCGGCTATGCCGCCCGCGGAGATTAACTCCAAATCGGTCAGCCAGTCGACTAGCACGCGTCGGACGGTCTCCGCACCGACACTGTCGCCATGTGCGACGACACCGAAATATCGCCCTTTCAAATGTTTGGGATATGGCCACCCTTGCAGCTCAAGTTCTTTAGCTTCCCTCGCTGTCTTGCCGTGAGTCGAAGTTGGATCCGGATTGCCACCGTCTGCGCAAACCAGGCGATCGATCATGGCCTTGAGGCCGGTCGGTGTCTGGTACCAATTGACGGGCGTGATGATCATGACGCCGTGGGCGGCAACCCACAGCGGATAGATCTCGTTCATCCAATCGTCAGTCTGCCCCAACGAATAATTGGGGTAGCAACTGCAGGGCCAGTGGCACAGCGCCATAGAGGTTGAGACGCAAGACTTGCATGGATGAATATTCCTGCCGTACTCTGCGGTAAGCCGGGAGAGATCAAGGATATCAACATCGTAGCCCATTTCATGAAAGCAGGGCTCTACAAGCTCGACCATACGCCAGCTCTTCGACACCTCCCCCGGACAAGTATGCTCGTTGCGCGACGAGCCGTTGATGAGGAGGATACGAGGTTTCAGCTTTGGATCGTCATGTTGGCGCTGGGCCTCTTCCAGGGCACGCTTCGTATCGATCCAATCACTCGCAAGGTCGTAATTGGGATCAGCATAACCCGGACCTGCCTTTCGCGTATTCGGGGATTTGCGCGAGTGCGCATAGGCATCCCAGCCAGCACCGACCAACGCGTCAATTTCGTTCTGCAGCGGCTCAAATGCCGGATCCGAAAGCCGCGCGCGATAGCGCCGTTCGAAACTGGCGCGATCAATCCTGGTGGGCGGCATACCCTTGCGTACATCAGCAGACAATTCTCATCTCCAATGTGTAAGGAAGCTATTGGTCACGGCGCGACGCTCGCACTTCGGCATCACGATGGATTGCGATGGCCTCGGGCTCCTTTTCATCAAGCGTACTAAGTTCGGATCGCGCCTTTTCATCGGTGCGTAAGAGCTCATCGAGCTTCGCGTGAATGGCGAGCGTATCGCGGCGGCTGGATCGCTGGATGAAAAGCGTCATCATCCAGACCGCCAACGTCGCAATAGCGTTGAAGTCGAACGTGCGGCGCTCAAAGACAGTCCATACAACCGCATAAAGCACGACGACCGCGAAGGCCGCCGGGTGCGCGGTAGCTTGGCCGACTCTGGTCGTCCAGTGCGTGACAGGCTTCACGGCATGCGGGCTTGTCATATTAGCGGCCTCCGCGACTTAACGGCGCGTCAACGGGCGTAGTTCCCTTTCCGGAGCCTTGGGAAACGGTAAGTTTTCGCATGCTAGAGAGCGTCGAGGGCACCAAAGGCCCAGACGCCTCAAGCGCCGAGGCGGGAAACTTCGGCAGGCAAGGCCAGGGCCAAGCGTCCTGGCAATGCTAATTGCGGGTCTCGGACTTGCCGCGGTAACGATGGTCGTTATTTGGAGACGATCTTTTTCCACCCCTAGGCCGCAGCGCTGCGGCGCCCTTCAACTCGGGTTGCAACGACTTGCCGGACGCCCCGAACGAACCGGCTAGGCATGGCACGGTGCCACCCTCGAAGGAAACTAACCCGCGAAAGAAGTCGAAAAGGCTCTCACCTGCAAGGACGGCGGCAGCGAAACGATCGGCAAAAGCAGCGGGCCATCCCTCTCCTAGTCTGGTCGATCATATGCGCGCGGCAGCTAAGAAGCGGGCTCAAAAAAGAGGTCAGTGATCGGGTCGATCTCGTGACTTCGCTCTAGATCCTCTCTTGTTCCTGAGCGGATATGTACGCAGCGCAATGCACCTATTTCGATACATGGGAACGCTGCCTAGCACGTC
Source organism: Bradyrhizobium sp. ma5 (assembly GCF_042258955.1). NCBI lineage: Bacteria > Pseudomonadati > Pseudomonadota > Alphaproteobacteria > Hyphomicrobiales > Nitrobacteraceae > Bradyrhizobium > Bradyrhizobium sp. ma5. Next base: position 1,308,822 of record NZ_CP170156.1, on the reverse strand, counting down.
CGCATTGTTCTTATTGTTTTGGTGAGGTGGCGTGCCATGCGTGCGTTTCCGAAGATTGTTACACTAGCGGCTGTATCGATCTCGGCGGCCACCTTCGCTTATCCTGCTGCAGCGCAAACGTTCGACGAGAGATGGTCTATCATCCCGAAGGCGCACGCGGACCCCGCTCCCGCGGCACCTGATCAGTCGAAGGAATATCAAAAAAAACAGCCAATAAACGCTGAAAAGGTACGGGACGGTGCGGAAGATAGCCCCCCCACGCAGACCCCCAGCCGCACCTTCTCTGGCAAGGCATCGTTTTACTCGTATCGGACGGGGAAGACAGCGAGCGGCATTGCATTCGACCGCGAGCTGCCAACAGCCGCACATCGCAGCCTTCCGTTCGGCACGAAAGTTCGCGTAACTGATCTTGCGACGGATAAATCAGTTGTCGTCCGCATCACCGACCGCGGACCAAACATCAGGGGTCGCGTGCTCGACCTTTCGCGCGGCGCCGCGCGCAGCCTGGGAATTATGGATCGTGGCGTTGTCGAAGTTCGCGGCGAGGTCCTTTAGCCTGCCCTGCGCGAATGGATCGCACGATGGACAAATGGGTGGACGACGCCATAGCCGACATCGTCACCAAGCTTCACAGATCAAAGATCCTTGCTCCGCGCATCTCGCCCTATCGGCCGTACCCGCGCGCGGACTGGGGCGACTGCCGAGGATTTCACGATGTGACTTTGGGCGAGTTGCCAGGTTTCGGCGATGAAATCCGGCGACGCGTATGTCAGCCCGGATCCGATCGCTTACGGTTCGCACCGAGCGCTTCTTTCGCCACGGGCCGCGTTCCTTTTCGGGAACGGCGCAGCCCCGCGCGACGATTAAAAGACCGTTTCTTTCGTTCACATAGACATCAAACATCAGACTCTCCCGGACCGTCGAGTATAGGGGGACCGGTCGAATGCGTGGTGACGTAAACGTCACAAACGTGGGAGATAGCTACGCGGCGTGGTTCGCCTAAGTTTATGCATGTCCCGCCGCGCCACGGCTTCAGGCGCTCCGAGGGTCGTCTTCCCGCGCTTTGCTGTGCGAAACAGCCGCATGGCGACGAACTTGCGGGTTCGTGTCTCCGCCGTTCGGGAGAGCACGACAGGTTGTCGTCGAGCACAACGTGCAAATTTCCGGACGTCCTTGAGGAGAGTCAAAACATGGCCGTTCAGCAAACGATGACTATAATCTCGCCAGATAGGGATCGGCGAAGGACGAAGTTTTGCTCATTCGCGGCCGATTGCGCTGACAAGTGCTGGCTTGGCCCGGGAGCAGCCCTTGTTTTCCCGGTATCCCCGTTTTTTGATACCTTGAGCGTTAAGCTCAAATGGATTCACCGGCCGGCAGCTAAACACCGCCCTGACACGACCATGCACTGGATAGCCGGAGCTGCGCTTCAGACTAACTGTCGGGACTCCGCTGAGGTGGGCTGGCGGCAACGAGCTGTGAAGTTCAGAAATTCAGCGTCCGCTCGGCGATGGCGTTCACGGCGAAACTGGACTTGCACGGCAGCGCTCGAAACTCGTGGCAGCCCTTGCTACCTGTGTCGCTGGTCGGAATATCCATTCGCTCCAGATCGTTAGAATCGCTGCCATGATAACCGGCCCGACGAACAATCCGATCAGACCGAACCCAGCCAGAACGCCGAAGAACCGCTACGCATCAAGGCATACAAGGCCAGCAGCGAGAAGAACAATAGGAACAGCCGATGTATCAGTTGACCGCCAAAAGTCGTAAGGAGGTCGGACACGTGGTCGGCATTCAGCGTCTTCAACTTGCGTGGCGGCCTTCGGATCGGAAAGACCGGCGCGGCACCACCACTCCATGCTTTCGGCAGCGATGGGCAGGCGCGCGACCCAGTCCGGCACCTCTGTCCCGCCCTCACGCGCTCTTTTCAGCCAACCCATGAGCGTGTCGCTCTGCTGGGCTATCGCATAGGCGGCGAGCAAGATCGGCGTGACCAAAACTAGCGCGACGAGCACCGTGAAGGCGAACGCCGATTTGACGGGCCATGAACCGCGTCGAGATTTCAAGTACAGGGGCCATAGCGCGAGGGCCATGCGCACCGGGTTTCGCGCGTCCTGCGGCAAGTTGCCGGCAAGAGACCGTGCTAAGCCATTCGCATCGGGTTCGCGTCGCTATTCTTCATCCCCCGGCCGGCCGAACAGGATTCTGAATTTGCACGTCGTGGTGGAAAGTGAATATCGACATTTCTGAGAGAACCGCCTGACCGAACTCTAACTTAGGTTCAGTTCGCGGAAAGCACGTGCGACTAACTTTTTTCGAGCATTTGCCCGCATTTTCATCAACTTAGATTAGGAACCTGGAGCCCGTGACCGATTTATTGCCTGCACCAATGCAACGAGGCATGACCATGGAAATCCAAGCCGGCTACGACATAGCTTTCAACTGCCTTCAAGACGTGCCCATGATGCTCATGCTTACCGTCCACCCGTCGCGGCACGGTGACTTGTTGACCAGACACGAGATCAGCTTCTCTCCCAGCGTTGCGCATCGCGACTATCACGATGTGTTCGGTAATATATGTACCCGTTTGATCGCGCCGACTGGACTGATTGAGATCCGCAACCGCTTCATCGTCTCCGATAGCGGACGACCGGATGAAGTCGTGCCTGGCGCTCGGCAATTCGAGATCGAACAACTTCCAGACGACGCATTGGTGCACCTGCTTGGCAGCCGCTACTGTGATTCCGAGAAGCTGGGCGATCTCGCCTGGGCGCAGTTCGGCGGCATCACCGGCGGTTGGCAACGGGTCCAAGCCATCTGTGACTATGTCCATAACCGGCTAGAGTTCGGCTATCAATATGCTCGTTGCGACCGGACAGCGGCGGAAGGCCATGACGAACAACGAGGCGTATGTCGAGATTTCGCTCATCTGGCGATCACACTTTGTCGCTGCATGAACATTCCCGCGCGATATTGCACGGGGTATCTTGGGGACATTGGCGTTCCGCGAGACCCTGCCCCTATGGACTTCAGCGCTTGGTTTGAGGCCTATCTTGGCGGCCGCTGGTACACGTTTGATGCTCGACACAATCATCCGCGCATCGGTCGTATAGTCGTTGCTCGAGGTCGTGATGCTGCTGATGTCGCTATCTCCACAGCATTTGGCCCCGCCCAATTAGCAAAATTCTCTGTCATCACTAAAGAATGTTCAACGCCACAAGGAGAGCGAACTCGCAAAGGTGATTTCACTGAACGCGAGATAGCGCTTGCCTGATTTCGGACAAACTGCTTTCGGTCCACTCGGCCATCCTCATATAGCAACTGCAGAATGATTGCGCCGGGTGTCACCGCGTATTCCCACGCGAAATGTCCGCCTTGAAATTCGAAACGAGACATCCGCGCTGCGCGTTGCTTTGTTAGCCAGGCCAGCGACGAAAAGGCCGCGCGGGAGGTCCCGTGCAAAGCGCTCGCGGAAACCCACTGCGGAGGTTCATCGTGCTAGTTCTTTGTGGAGGAGCGCGGCTCGGTCAGACCAGCTTCGCGCCAATTAGCAGTTGCCCAATCTGGCCGTCCGAGGGCGTCCTCGATCACACGCCGCAAGTGGCCAACGCGTCGCTGGATCGGGGTGGCTGGACAAGCGGGCGATCAACAGAGCGGACGGTCAGCTCCGGTCAAAGGTTCTCGCAGGAACTACTGCGCAACTCCTTTATTGGACCACATCCCATACAGAACGGAGTACTATGATGGATCGCGAACATGTGAAGGGCGCAGCTGACAAGGCAAAGGGCGCCATCAAGGAAGGTGCCGGCAAGCTCACTGGCGACAAGGACTTGGAAACCGAAGGCAAGATCGATAAAGCCAAGGGCTCTATCCACAATGCCGCGGGAGACGTGAAGGATGCAGCGCGGAACGCTGCTGACGCCGTTAAGAAATGAGCGGTAGGGATGACCAAGAATCGGCCGCCTTCGGGCGGCCTTTTCTTTGCCAGACGCTCTGGCCGAGCGGCCGCATGACGAATCCCCTCCGCCGGCATGTTCGCTTGGCTTCCAATGCAAGCGGCAAAGCGATCTCGCAGGCTAGCCGCTACTCGCGCCAATCAAAACCCACCTCGCCCTTGAGCTGGCCACTCATGTTTTCCAGAATGCGTGTGCCGAACCCGCGGTGTCTGAGCGGCGCGGCGCGCGGGACCACCCGAGCCGATACAGCGCAAGCTCCGTCGCGTCCCAGGAACGATAAGATTTCGACGCGGCCACTATAGCGACGACAGACATTTCGATGGCGAGCCGGTGCCCGAGCCGCTCGCGGAGTGCGGCATCGCGTAGCTCAGGACTGGCGGCAGACGCGCCCAGCGGGCCGACTGGCGGCGGCGCCCACCCGCGGCGGTCGGAATTGTCGCCACGGCCAAGCAGCGTCGACCGATACGACCCTTACCCGCGCTCACGCGATCCGGCGCCTGGTAGCGCTGAACTGAAAGCGGAAGCGATAAGGCACTGACGCCAATGCAAGCTAGTTGGCACGAGATCCTCCAATCGGGAAGATCGTGAGCTTCAGCAGGCCGATGTAGTGCTGGCATCCGAGGCAGAAGACGAGCACGATCTAGTAGCCGGTGTTTCGATCGACGGGGCCGGGGTACAATACTGGAAGAAATGGGCGCTTTCGGCGCGCCAGGGCACGCACCAATAATCGCGCCAAAAGCGCGGAGAGAAGCCGGTAGGGGTCGCTGCTCCTACCAGGTATCATAGGTCAAATCAGGTATGTGGCGACACGGCTGCATGCAATTGAAAAGGCCCCCGCTGGTACGGGGGCCCATGCAAATTAATCACGCTCTTTGATGATCGTCTTTTCGCGCGGTTCGTCGTGTTCCTTCTTGATGACGGTCGTGCGATCGGCTGGCTCACGCTCCTTGATGACTGTGGTGCGGTCACGGTCGCGATCGATGTGGGATTCCCCCGTCGTCACGCCAGCGCCAACGGGTCCAACATGGACACCAACTTCATCAGCGAAAGCGGGGGTGGCGAGGGCAACAACGGCAGCAACGGCCAAAGCATATTTCATCTGGTAGCCTCCAGTTGTTCAATGCTGAGAAAATGCTCCGGACTGCCGAAGGTTCCGCTGAGCCCAATAAGGCGGGGGCGCCTTGTGGACCGTGATTAAGACCTCTGGCATCACGCCAGTTTCTTCTCGATCGGTGTAAACGGCGATAACGATCATTGCTTCTCCGCGGGCTCGCTGGCGCTGAGCGCTACGCCTGCGGCGTCATACCCGGCTGGGCGGGGGCGAAGTCATCAATTTTGCGAGAGCCGTCTCCGGCTAGGCTATCGTTTGCACGCGCGGCGTTCATTCCGAGCTTGTGCTGGAGCTGAGCAAGTTCCTCGCTCGTCTGCGCTCCTCCATGCGGGTCGGAAGAGGTAAACCATGTGGGCCCGATCGTATACGGAGTGAATCGAGCGCCTCAGTGCGACCACGATGCGGTTTGCACTCGCTCGCGCACCGACCATCGCTTTCAGTTGTTCGGTCTCTTCAGCAGTCCACCTTCGATAGCCCATCGTGTTAACCGTTCGTGGCCAGGTGCGTTTCCCACCGCGCTGCTGCTTTCTAGTTCAGATAACCTATGTGAATCCGTCGTAATGTTGCGATGTGTTCGCAGCATCGACATTCCCGTTGTCGCTTATCTAATCTCCTGGACACGACCTAAAGAAGCACACTCGTCGTCATCGTTGCGCGGTCTCTATCTGAGCACAGCGCGGGTTTCGTCAAGCAGGAGGATCCCGGGATCAATTGTCTTCATTGCTGCAAACGTCCAGCTGACTGTCGTCGAAGATTTTTTCAGCTAAACAAGACGAAACTGCTGTCGATCCCTCTCTTCGCTTGGGGTTATGGATACTGGCGAAGAATGATGGATTGTTTGAAGTTCACTGCGGCATCGCGGAAGTCTCGCCAAATACTCTTTAAAGCTCGGGAGCGGATCGGGAATCTGATGTCGAGGGCTTCAATCCCAATTCCGTTGCGCGGGCGCGAGCCGGTGCAGGCAGGCGGCGCCTTCACGGTCAATATCCTCCGATGCCGAGTCACGGAATACGCGCTGCCCTCGCGGACGCGAGCGGTCGCGTCGCTGCCGGGCCTTCCCGACCTTCGGATGAAAAATGGTCTTGAAGGGCCTTCGCCGTCCGGCGGTGGCTAAAGCTTGGAACCATCGGCTACGTCATGCGCTGAATATGCAATTCATCAACCTAAGTGTATTTGGGGTCAAGACCATGAAGATCGCGCAAATCGCACCACTTGCGGAGAGCTGCCCCCCACGGCTCTACGGGGGCACCGAGCGAATCGTCTCGTACTTGACGGAAGAACTGGTGCGCCAAGGACACCAAGTTACGCTGTTCGCGAGCGGAGATTCAATTACGTCGGCCGAACTGGTGCCGTGCTCGAAGATGGCTTTGCGTCTCGATCACTCGGTTAAGGACATGACGCCCCATCACGTCGTGATGCTGGATCAGGTCGCAAGGCGGGCCGACGAGTTCGACGTTCTTCATTTTCACATCGACCATCTGCATTATCCCTTGATGCGTCCTTATTTTGATCGGATCGTGACAACGCTGCATGGGCGGCTCGATCTTCCCGACCTAATGCCGTTCTACTCGGCCTTCCCTGAGCCTCCGGTTGTGTCGATTTCAGATGCCCAACGATCTCCTATGCCACCAGTCAACTGGCTTGGGACGATCCTACACGGATTGCCTGCCGACCTCCTGCCATTCCGAAAGGATTCTTCAGGCGATTATCTTGCATTTCTCGGCCGCATTTCTCCAGAAAAGGGACCTGACAGAGCGATCGAGATTGCGGCACAAGCCGGACTGTCGCTTAAGATAGCGGCTAAGATCGATGACGCCGATCAACGCTATTGGGAGCAGATCATCGCGCCGATGATTGCCGCCCATCCAAATGTCGAGTTCATCGGCGAGATCAACGAGTTCCAAAAAGCCGACTTCCTCGGCAACGCGCGCGCGTTACTCTTTCCGATTTGCTGGCCAGAACCGTTCGGTCTTGTCATGATCGAAGCCATGGCTTGCGGCACGCCTGTAATCGCGCTTGCGCACGGGTCCGTGCCGGAAGTCATCGATCACGGCCAAAGCGGCTTTGTCGTCAATTCGATCGACGAAGCCGTCGCGGCCGCAAGATCAGTTGGCATGTTAGAACGGCAGGCGATCCGAAAGCGGTTTGAGCACCGTTTCACAGCAGAGCAGATGGCGAGAAATTACTTGGCCGCTTATCATCGGCTGCCAGCCTTACGGCAAAGGCAGTCCTTAATTGCAATCCCGGCAAATAAAGGCGCGATTCGGATGCCGATGGCTTACGCTGGCGTGGAAGCAAGCGCGGCGAGCGCGGGCTAATGCTTTCTGCCGAACGCGCCTGCCTGATCCCATTGACCTGCTTGAGCGAATTTATTTATCAAATTCGAAGCAGTTGTCGGATCTGAGCCGCGCGGGCGGGGTCGGCATCATGGGCGCGTGGCAAATTTCCTCGTGCCGCGTCTGGACAAAATTCGATTTTGCCATCGCCACGGTTAAGCGCACCGAAAACGCCCTTTTTGCGTTCGCCAGGACAGCCGAACATGTGCCGTACACCCCCGTCATGGAGGCGCTTGACAACAAACTCTCCGACCGTCTGCGACATGGCGTATCATATCTCGGGGCCTGAGAACTTTGAGAAAGAACCGCCGATTTCACCACCTGTTCCAAGGGGCGGTCGGCCACGCTCAGCGATAGGAACAAGCCGGCTTTTCGAGGCGTTAATTGCAGCCATTTTGGGTGGGCCTTCGTGTAACGACAAAGGTCAAGTTCTCAAGAGCCTAACGGTGGCAGCATCTTTGCACACCGTCCGAAGGAGGCTGCACGTGAAATTTTTAGTCATCGCCTGGATCATCGTACAATCAGCCTATTCCAGCCCCGTATTGGCTCAAGCGACATCCGGCGGTGGAGCTGCGACTGGCGGCTCCCTGGGCTCGAGCGCAGCATCGCCGGGCACTAATTCGGCTGGCACGGCAGCCCCTTCTGGTCGATCCGCGAACGGCGCCGGCGTCGCCACGGGGACCGGGGATCCGGCGACCGACAGACAAGACAGGCAGGTCGACAAGAAGGTCAAAAGCATCTGCAAGGGTTGTTAGCCGTTTGCTAGAAAGATTGTCGATGCTGAAAGCTCTCGCGTTCAACTGTTCGCTGAAGTCGTCTAGCGCTGATGATACGTCGTCAACAGAAAAGCTGCTTTCTCAGCTGATCTCCGAGTTACGCCGCTTTGACGTCGAGACCGAAATCATCCGGGCGGTCGATCATGACATAAAGCCCGGCACAGATCATGACATGGGCGACGGAGACGCGTGGCCCGCTTTGCGAGCCAAGCTCATGGAATCCGATCTTGTTGTGATGGCAACTCCGATTTGGCTGGGTCAGCCCTCGAGTGTTGCGAAACGCGTTTTGGAAAGGATCGACGCATTTATTGAAGATCTAGACGAGAAGAACCGTATGATGACTTTCGGGAAAGTCGGACTAGTCGCGGTCGTTGGCAATGAAGACGGCGCCCATCATGTCGCTGCTGAAATTTATCAAGCGATGAATGACCTCGGCTTTTCTTTGGCGCCGACCTCGGTTACCTATTGGGTCGGCGAAGCCATGACCGGCAAAGAATACAACGAGTTTCGGGAGCCCCCGGAAAAAGTTGCTCTGGCATCTGCCATGGCAGCTGCTAACGCCGCCCATTTGGCAAAATTGCTGAAAGCGAACCCGTTCCCAGGATACGTCAAGTAATATGCCGACATGGTTCAGTTAAAGATCGAGATGTAGGTTATCGACTCCGCAGGCCTGCCACTGCAGATCGAAGCTGACCGCTGCGCTTGAACCGCCGAAACTCCCTCAGAGCCGGCAGCGGCTCTTCTATGCACCGCGATCTTCCCTTCTCGTCATGCGCTTCGCTCGGCTGCCGGAGCTTCGCGAGATTCCTCGCAACAAACTTCGACAAAACGAGACTGATCCGGTTTCGCTGTCGAGCGTGCCGGTCGCCCTTATGCTGGCTCTCGTGTGCAGACCGCCGACCAGACTCTCGAATCCTTACAGCCGTCCAACGAAGAACTCTTGCGGCAAGAAGACCGGGACTGTTTCGCGGAAACCGTTCTTGAGCCGGCTCCCCTTCCCCGCTTCTTACGGTACAGCATCGGGAGTTCTTAGTCGGAACCACGGCCGACCGGCCAAACATGGCGCAAGCGACGATCCTGCCTATATTCCATTGAATATCCCCCGCAGCACTCCCTTGAAGAAGCCCTTGGTCATTTTTCTGTTTCTCGTTTTTGCGCCGATCGCCGCGTCGGCGGCCCGCTATTTGTGGGTCGGCGACGGCCGCGGCAACTGGCAGACGGCCGACAGGTCGAGTGCCGGCCTGCTGCCGTCGGCGACAACTCATCCGGGAGCCGTGATCCGGGTCTTCGCTGCGCGGACCGCCCGATGGCGCAGCATCTTCGCGGTCCATACTTGGATCGTCGTGAAGGAAAAGGGCGCGACGACCTATAGCCGCTACGACTACACGGCCTGGGGCGAGCCGATCCGCACGAACGGATTCGCTCCGGACGGACGATGGTTCGGTGCCCTGCCCCAGACGATTGTAGCGGTCGACGGCGAGGCGGCCGAGCCGCTCATCCCGAAAATCCGTTATGTGATCGAGAACTACAAGTTCAAGGCATACGGTGACTACAGCGCCTGGCCGGGTCCCAACTCGAACACCTTCGTGCAGGCTGCGCTGGACGCCGTCCCGGAGCTTCGGGCGATCCTGCCGCCGACCGCCATCGGCAAGGACTTCCCATATGACGGCCGCTGGGTCGGCGTCACGCCGTCGAGCACGGGTGTTTTCGTTACGTTCGCGGGATACGTCGGACTAACGATCGGCTGGATCGAAGGCTTCGAACTTAACCTCTTCGGTGCCGTCCTCGGCTTCGATATCCGGCGCCCCGCGCTCAAGCTACCTGGCATCGGACGTTTCGGCGTCGCGGCCGGCCTTTGAGTGGCGCCGCAAGGGCCGTCTCGTTGGCAGGAGACGGTCGTCTGTCGATATCCGACTTGTTCCGCGGGACCATCTGCACCGTTCAAGCGATCTTGACGCGTCTATGCCGACGAGCATTCGCCGGCTCTCTAGGGATTGCGAAATTTGTCAAGACCGGCGAATCGTTCGAGTCTGACGGGACGATTGTCGGCGGCCGAAATGTAGATCGCTTCCATCAGCTTGTGATCCTGTAACCCCTCCTCGCCGGGAGTGCGCGGGCGGCGGCCGGTGATGAAGCACCCGGCCATGTGATCGATTTCGGTGGCAAACTGGTTGGTCTCCCCCATAACTCGCTCTTCGGTGAGCTCGACATCCTCGCGATCCGGAGACCGACGGATGACCTTGAGACGTAGCCCCTTGTAGGCGAATGCGGGCTCCAGTTGCACGACGGCCCTCTCGAAGTAAAGCCTCGCCGGGCGTGCTTCGTGCACACCATAGGAGCAAGCCATACGCGCGACGACGCCGGACGGAAAGCGCATCTGCCAGGCGACGTTTTCCTCGACGTCCTTGAAGCGCGCGTCGCCCGGCGTGCTCCACGACCAAGCAAAAATATCCTCGGGCTCTTCGCCGGTCACGAAGCGCGCGAAACTCAGGCAGTAGATGCCGATGTCCGGCAGCGCACCTCCGCCCGCCAGTGTCCGGTTGTGGCGCCACTGCATGGCGGTGTCCTGCACCTGTCCGTTGTGCGCCTCGATGAGCTTAAGGGCGCCGAACTCGCCCGAGCGCACCATCCGCGTCACTTCGGCGTTGTGCGGCTCGTACTGGCATCGGTACGCGATCATCAGGGGCACGCCGGCCTTCTTGCAGGCGTCGATCATCTCCTGCGCTTCCGCCGAATTTGCCGCCATCAGCTTCTCGCAGAGCACCTGCTTCCCGGCGGCCGCGGCCCGTTTCACCTGCTCGACATGCAGGCCGTTCGGCGTGACGACGTAGACCACCTGCACGTCGTCCCGTGCCGCCAGCCCCTTCCAGTCGTCGTATGCAAAGACCGCTTCTGAAGGAATGCCATATTGCTCTGCGACGCGTCTGCCCTTCGAAAGATCGCCCGTCATCAGAGCGGTGAGCTTGGCAAGCTTGCACGTTCCGAACGCCGGAATGATCTCCTCGAGACTCAACCGCCCTAGACCTACGACCGCAAAACCGACACGTTTGTTCGGGGCAAGCGGCGGCGCTTTGGGTAGCGCCCGTTTCTCGCTCGCCGCGACGAACGGCGGTCTTTCTTCGGGCTCCGCCTGCCCCGGAATGCGCATATCGGGCATGGACTACTCGGTGAAACTTCTCGACAGGGTTGTTTGTAGGGCCGTCCTTGAGTTCGCGCTCGGCTTCGTGCCAAAACTCGTTGTCTCGTCCTTCGGGCTTTCCAACGATCTCCCGAAGTTGGTGCGCTCGAGTGCGTATCTGATCTTCCGTAGGGTTATTCTTCCGTAGGGTTAGGCACAGCGTCCTCGCCGATTCAAAACGAGCGGCGCGACCACACGGGCATTATGCCGCATGGCCACGCTGGCGACTGTCCCGCTCCGGATTCCGTCTCCGGGGTTTAAAAGGAAAAAAGCGCGGATTCGTTCCTGGCCTCGCGCCAACGTCGCCCTCGGCCGCAAGATCCGCGATTTTCGGTGACGGCGGCACGACCCTAATAGCAGACGTTAGCGGCAGACCGAGCCTCATCTTCTGGCGGTGGAGATAGTCAAAATAAACTTTGTTGGCCCGGCTCGATCCAAGAGCTGTCGCTGCTCCTTCGCACGTCTCTCGGCGCGAGGAACAATGTTCACCGGCCCCGATTGTCGCGCTATCCAAACCATGAACGTGGAGAGTGTGATGGCAGACAAGGATTTGAACGCATTATTCCTCGATACGCTGAAGGACATCTATTACGCGGAGAAGCAGATCTACAAGTCGCTTCCCAAGATGGCGAAGGCTGCAAACTCCGACCAGCTACGAGCGGCGTTCGAAAAACATCATGACGAAACCGAAGGGCAGATCGAGCGCCTGGAACAAATATTCGAACTGCTCGGCAAGCCCGCGCGTGGCAAGAAGTGCGACGCCATCGAAGGCATCCTCGATGAGGGCACCGAGATCATGGACGAGTACAAGAACGAACCGGCGCTCGATGCCGGCCTGCTGGCCGCGGCGCAGGCCGTCGAGCACTACGAAATCTCGCGTTACGGCACGCTGAAGACGTGGGCATCGAAGCTGGGCATGAAGGATGCGGTCAAGCTGCTCGACCAGACGTTGGGCGAGGAGAAGAAGACCGACGATGCCCTGACCAAACTTGCCGACACGGCCGTCAACGCCGAAGCCGCCTGAAAGGATAGACGATGAAACTTTCGCTTGCCATCATTGCCCTTGGCGCCATCTTCCTGTCGACCACCGCGTTCGCCCAATCCACCGGCGAGAAGACCGGCGTCAACTCCATGCTCGGCATCGCGCCCAAGACCGAGGACTTTATCAAGGAAGCCGCGATGAGCGACATGCTCGAAATCGAGGCCGCCAAGATCGCGCAGCAGAAGGGCAACCCCACCGAGAAGACCTTCGCCGAGCAGATGATCACCGATCACACCAAGACGAGCTCGGAGCTTAAGAGCATGGTTTCCGGCGAGATGAACTCGGCCATTCCGACCGCTCTCGACGATTCCTCGCAGAAGAAGCTCGACAAGCTGAAGGATTCCAAGCCCGAGGACTTCGCATCGGAATACGATCCGATGCAGGTTAGCGCACACAAGGACGCGACATCCCTTTTCGAGCGCTACGCCAAGGGCGGCGACGATCCGAAACTGAAGGATTGGGCAGGCAAAACGCTGCCTGCGCTGCAGCATCATCTCGAGATGGCGCAGGAAATGGACAGAAACCGAAAGTAACATCGGAAGCTGCCCAACGGGCGGCTTCTTGTTCTTTGATCGACAAACCTCCTATGAGCAGCTGCGCGCGGCGGCCTCCGAATCACGGTTGCCCGGTCCCGCCGGCCGCACCGTAAACCGCTCCGGTCGTGAAGCTTGCGTCACTTGCCGCCAATTGCACATAGATCGAAGCAAGTTCGGCCGGCTGACCTGGGCGCCCCATGCTGCTCATGCTGCCGAATTTCTCCAGCTTTTCCATGCTGGCGCCGCCGGAAACCTGCAAGGGCGTCCAGATCGGACCCGGCGCCACGCCGCAGACGCGGATGCCCTTGGGCGCCAGTTGTTTTGCCAGCGACTTGACGTAGTTCATTGTCGCCGCCTTCGTCTGTGCGTAGTCGTACAGATCGGGAGAGGGATCGTAAGCCTGTTCTGACGTTGTCCCGATGATGACGGACCCTGGCTCCAAATGCGGAAGCGCCGCCTTGATGATCCAGAACGGCGCATAGATATTGGTCTTCATGGTCCAGTCGAACTGTTCGGTCGTGATGTCGAGAATGGAGTCATGAGCCTGCTGGTGGCCTGCATTGCTGACGAGGATGTCAAGGCCGCCGAGCCCTTGTATGGCATCACTAACGAGCTTGTTGCAGAATGCCTCATCGCGAAGGTCGCCAGGTAGAGCCACGGCGTTGCGGCCGGCATCCTTCACGAGCTTGATTACTTCTTGCGCGTCCGGCTCTTCTTCCGGATAATAGTTGATGGCGACGTCGGCGCCCTCACGCGCGTAGGCGATCGCGGCCGCGCGGCCCATGCCGCTGTCTCCGCCGGTGATGAGGGCCTTGCGGCCTGCCAGTCGCCCGCTGCCCTTATAGCTTGTTTCGCCGTGGTCGGGCTTGGGATCCATCTTACCGGCAAGCCCGGGCCATGGCTGAGATTGGCGCTTGAACGGCGGCTTCGGATATTTGCTGATTGGATCTTGCATTTTTTGAACCGGTTGCGGAGCGGATAAAGATGATTGCGAAAATTCTCCGACCATCTGACGACGCGAGACGTGGTATTTTCGGGGCATCAGGAAGCAAGCCTTGAGGCCGATTCGAGGTCGATCAGCGCGATGCCGATGTCGGGCTTTTTCTTCCGGCGCAGATGCGCCGGAGTATCGATCATGATCACTTCGAGGGTAGGCCTTACCGTGCCCGCCAAGAGATGCCCGCCTCGCGTCGTGCCATCGGACAAGCCAAGCACGACGTGAACGTGCAGGCTCGCCTTGCCATCGTCGCCAATGGCGATATCGCCGATGGCGCTCAAGACTTCGCACTGCTCTCCAACTTCGATTTTCTTGTATGTCTGCTTGCCGAAGTCGAACCAACCGATGGTCGCCTTCTCAAAAGCACCGATGGCGGTCAGCGAAGCTGCTGTGATGCGCATTTCGTTCGCGAAATTTGTGAGCGCGGCGAAGGCTTCCTCGCCCGGGTCGAGAATGAGGACGCGGCTTTCCGATCCCGCGTTGTTTGCTATTTTCTGGCTTTTCATGGGTCACGCCGCGCTGCGCTGGCTGTGACGGCCTTCCTTGACCTCTTCGATGATCTTGTCGCTGAAGGCTTCAAGGTCACCCGGATTGCGGGATGTGATCACTCCCTGGTCGACAACGACTGCCGAGTCCTCCCACTTGGCGCCGGCGTTCGAAACATCGGTCTTGATCGACTTGAACGATGTCATCCTGCGGCCTTTGGCGATACCCGTTTCGATCAGAAGCCATGGAGCGTGGCAGACAGCAGCAACGACTTTCTTCGCGTCGAAGATATCCTTGATGAACTTGAGTGCCTTGGGTTCGACGCGCAACAGGTCGGGGTTGATCTGCCCGCCCGGCAGCACGATAGCGTCGTAATCGCTGGCCGAGACCTCGTCGAGCGTCTTGTCGACCTTGACGGTGCGGCCCCAATCCTTCTTGTCCCAGCCCTTGATTTCGCCGGCGGCCATCGACACGACGTGGACGGTCGCGCCCGCTTCCGTCAATCGGTCCCGCGGCACCTCGAGCTCCGCCTGCTCGAAGCCGTTGGTTGCCAAGATCGCGATGTTCTTTCCCGTGATGTCCATATTTCGGATCCTTTCCGTTCTGTTGCTCGGACAAGCACATATCATTCACATCGTTCCTACGCGGACCCATGACCACGATGAAAATATCTTGGTGCCGGGCGTGCAGGCCGGCGCCTTTGAGACATCGGTAATTCCGAGCTCGTAGAATTAAGAATTCGTCCGCAGCAGAAGGCGCGGCTCCGCACAGCCCAGCGACGCTTCTGGGGCGATCAGATCGCGAAACATCGCGACCAAGTATCGGATCGCGTAGTTGCTTGTGTCGCTTTGTTTCCGGGCCTTGACTTCATCGGCGCGGGGTCGCTGACGTCGCTAGGCGGAAATCGAGGCACAAAGTTGAGATCGTCGTCTTGCTGCCGGAAAGCTCTGCAGTAGCCCGCTCGCCGGGCCAACGCTTCATCCGGAGACGCGCACGATCCGACACAATCAGTCGATCGCCATTTGGAACAAATGGGTTTCGAAAGATTGGGATCCGAAAACGTTTCGAAAGACGGAAAATGGCTAAAGTACAGAATGGAAAGATCGTGGAGACCGCCGTAGAAGCCCGTGGGGCCGAACGCGGCCCGACGGTTCGCGATGTTTTGATGGTCAGTCTTTGCCTCGCCGTCGCAGCCTTCGCGGTTCTCTATCTCATCTATTTCCGACATTGAGGCGTCTGGCACCCGGCGGCTTTGAGGCGTCAAAATTGCTTCCGCTTGCCCGACGTCTGGACCCTACCTTACATAAGAGACGGGCAAATTCGTAGGACGCTAAGGCCACCCCTAGGCAACGTCGCCAAGGATTGAGGCCGCGAAATATTTTCGTCGGCCGCCCAGATGAGAACACCACCAGTCACCGCGGCGTTTAATGCCAGACCTGCAAAGCCTAGTGGAGGGCCACAGCCATTTCGCGGCCGTCGCAAGCCTGTTCGTAAGTGAAGTAGTACGATGTGCCATCGTATGTGACGTGGTTGCTCATCGGCCTATTGGCGATCCTACCGCCCTCCGTGCGTCGATCGGATGGCGATGTCGATCGCCAGCCATCTGCTTCGCGAGTTCGGCAAGTGCTTTTCTGAGCATGTGCTTCTCCGTCGATATGGGGGAAACGACCAGGCTCGCTTCGTGTTCCCCTAGTCTTAGCGAACGTCGGGCGAGGAACCTTTTCGAAAACGGCTAAAGCGCAATGACCAGAGCTTTTCGCCTATTCCGTTCGCAATTGAAGAGAGCCAGCGTGGGCGCGCTTCCTGATGAGCCCGGTCCGGTCGACCCGAAGAACCAACCGCGTCGGCAGGCGTTTTCGAACAGCCCGCTCTGGCGGAATCTGCGCCTTTCGGTTCAGGTGGCGACCAAACTCAATAGAAGCCACCTTATCCCCGGCGAGGTCACATTTCTCCTGCCCTGCCTGAGCCGCATCGAGCGCGATGTCCAGGCCAGCGGTCCGCAAACCGTCACGATGGAGGACTCGACCAGCGTGATCCATCCATCCCTCGGCGACGTCGAACCGAGCAGCAAGGACCTTCTATCCGAGGCCGCGATCGTTACCGGAATGGCCAATGCGACGCTGAAGGCGAATCCGAAGCTCGACTGGGCGGCCTGGACGGCCGATTACGCTCGGGTTCGCGACGCCATTGCCGAAACCTACCCGCAATGGTTCTCGGACTTCAACGCCAAGCTCAAAAAGCCCGGCGGCTTCTATCGGGCCAACAAGGCGCGTGAACGCGACTTTTCGGATACCAAAACCGGTCGTGCGATCTTCGTCCCGCCCAAGCATCTGTCGGCGACCGGCTTCGCCGACGAGCCCGGTTTGCTGCGCCTCATGACGCTGCGCTCGAACGATCAGTTCAACACGACGATCTATGGCTATGAAGACCGGCTTCGAGACGTCAGCGGCACGCGAGACATCGTTTTCATTCATCCCGCCGACATCACCCAGTTCGGTCTCGTCGACGGCGAGGTCATCGGTCTCTCTACCGAAGCAGACGACGGGATCCGACGCGAAAAGCTCGGGCTCAAGGTATTTGCCTACGACGTCCCTCGGGGCTGCATCGGCGCATACTATCCGGAATGCAACGTACTGGTCCCGCTGTCGCATCACGCCGTCGAGAGCAAGGTGCCCGCGGCGAAGTCCGTACCCGTCCGGATCGTCCGAGGATGACGGTGGCGGTTCAGACTCGGTTCCGATGCTTGGCGCTGCGCCCAGATCGCCGAGCAACCTTTCGATAAACGGTGCGTTTGCGTCTGAGCGGGACTTTCGGAGTTTCTGATGACGAGCGCGTCGCGGGTCAAGGAGCACATGGACGTCATCTCCTCCGACCGGAAGGTGGTCGGAAAGGTCGATCCTCTCGCCGGTCCCGACAGGATCAAGCTTACGAAGCAAAGCTCACCCAACGCTGAGCAACATCATTTTCATCCCCATGGACTGGATCGATCATGTCGATCAGCATGTGCACCTGAACAAGACCGGTGCCGACGTCACGGCGGACTGGGATCACGAAGGAAGAGGCTAAACTTATCGCGGCTCGTTCCGAAGGGACCGGGCTTTTCTATCGTTCGTCGGACGGCGCAGGTGTGCCCGACCGGCAAATAACGGCGGAGGCCGCCAATGACCGATGTGAAGGATAAATCCGTATCGGGCTTCAACAGACGTGCGTTCATCGGCGGAGCTGCCGGTGTGGCGACACTGCCCCTGGTGGCAAGAGCGGCAGGCACGGGCGAGAGTCCGGCGACAGCGCAGGATCCCACCCTACCGGTAAACGTGACGCTGCAGGTCAACGACACGGCGAAATCCCTCAACATCGATGCCCGGACTACACTGCTAGACGCTCTTCGCGAGCACATCGGTCTGACCGGAAGCAAGAAGGGTTGCGACCACGGCCAATGTGGGGCCTGCACCGTCTTGGTCGAGGGGAGGCGTGTGCTCTCTTGTTTGATGTTGGCGCTTACCGCTCAAGACCAGCCGATCGTCACCATCGAAGGACTGTCTCAGGGTGACAAGCTGCAGCCGATGCAGCAGGCCTTCATCGATCAGGATGCGTTCCAGTGCGGGTACTGCACGCCGGGTCAAATCGTCTCGGCAGTCGCCTGCGTCAAGGAAGGGCACGCAACGAACGACGACGACGTCCGCGAATATATGAGCGGCAACATCTGCCGGTGCGCCGCCTACCCCAACATCGTCGCAGCGGTCCGACAGGCAGCGCCTGCGATGTCCGACGAACAGAAAGGCTGAGTGGATGCGACCGATCAGCTATCGAAGAGCGACCGACGCGCAGTCCGCCGTGCAGGCCCTCGCCTCCGCCGCGGAGACGAATAATCCGCTCACGGACGCCTCCATACAACCACTCGCTGGCGGTACCACGCTCCTCGACCTGATGAAGCTCGACGTGATGCGGCCTGCCGTCATCGTCGATATAAACCCGCTCACGAAATCCTGGTCCGCAATCAACCTCGACGGCCGCAAGTTGAAGCTTGGGTCGCTGGCGCGCATGTCAGACGTCGCGGCTAACCCGGATATCCAACGCCACTACCCCGTCATCGCCGATAGCCTCAAACTTGCTGCCAGCCCGCAGTTGCGGAACATGGCGTCGCTCGGGGGAAACGTTCTGCAGCGAACCCGCTGCACCTACTTCCGCGATGTCAGCTACGAGCAATGCAACAAACGGAGCCCCGGATCCGGTTGCGCCGCTATGGATGGCTTCAACAGAGCTCATGCGGTGCTCGGCGCGAGCGATCAATGCATCGCGACCTATCCAGGCGATTTCGCCCAGGCCTTGATCGCGCTGGATGCCACCGTGGAGATCACGGGAAAGTCCGGCGTACGCAATATTTCCTTCGCCGACCTGCATAAGGCGCCCGGCAGTTCGCCGCAGATCGAAACCGCATTGATGCCCGGCGAATTGATTTCGGCCTTCTCGATCGAAGGTCGTTGGCCGCGCTCGACCTACCTCAAGGTCCGCGACCGTCAGTCCTACGAATTCGCTCTCTCGTCGGTCGCGATCGCGCTCGACCTGCAGGACGGGACGGTACGGGACGCCAGGGTCGCGCTCGGCGGCGTGGCCACGATTCCGTGGCGGGCGCGCGAGGCCGAAGCCCTGCTCAAAGGACAGAAGCTCGACGACGCCGTCGCCTCCGAGGTTGCTGAGGCGGCCTTCGAGGGGGCAATCGGTCGTAAGCACAATGAATTCAAGATTGCGCTCGGTAAGCGCGTCGTATCACGAGCGCTACATCAGGCCGCCGCGATGGAGATCTGAGATGTCGATTGCCGCACCCGAGCCGAAGGCCAACATGGGGCAGCCCATTCCGCGCTACGACGCCGTCGCCAAGGTGACCGGCAAGGCGCAGTACGGCGCCGACGTCGCGCTAATAAATCCCGTTTATGCCTATCTCGTCACCAGTTCGATCGCCAAGGGTCGTATCGACGGATTCGACCTGACGGCTGCAAAGCAGGTGCGCGGCGTCGTCGATATCGTGACCCACGAGAACGCCGAAAAGCTGAAGGAAGCGAAGCTTTTCAGCAACGGCGGCTATACCTCAAGTACGATCCAGCCCCTGAACTCGGCTGATATCACGCAAGCAGGCCAGATCGTCGCCGTCGTGCTTGCGGAGACCTTCGAAGCTGCCCGCCAGGCCGCCTATGCGATCAAGGTAAACTATACCGCTGCCATTCCGACTACGACATTCGGATCGTCCGGGACGACATCGGCACCCGCGAAGGGTCAGTTGGCTCAATTCAAGGAGGACCCAAAGGTCGGCGATTTCGCGAAGGCGTTCGACGCCGCCGAGGTCAAGATCACCGCCGAGTACGAAACGCCTCCCCAGCACCACAATCCGATGGAATTGTTCGCGACCAGTTGCGCCTGGAACGGTGACAGCCTGATCATCTACGAACCAACCCAGTACGTGCATGGCCTGAGGAACGGCGTCGCCGAACAACTCGGTATCGATGCCGACAAGGTTCGCGTCATCAACTCCTACGTGGGCGGCGCCTTCGGCTCGAAGGGATCGATGACGCCGCGTACGGCCATCATCGCATCGATCGCCCGGCGCCTCGGTCGCCCGGTCAAGCTGGTCGCAACCCGCGACCAGGGCTTTACCATCGCCACCTTCCGCGCCGAAACGCGCCATCAGATCAAGCTCGGCGCAACCCGTGACGGCAAATTGACATCGCTTCGCCACGAGGGTTGGGAAATCTCTTCCCGTCAGGACCCGTACGCCGTCGGCGGCACCAAAACCACCACGCGCATGTACGCTTGCCCCAACGTCGATAGCCTCGTTTCGATCGTACGGGCCGACCGCAATACCCCGGGGTTTATGCGGGCTCCGCCCGAGGTGCCCTACATGTTTGCGTTGGAAAGCGCCATGGACGAGCTTGCCCAGGAGCTCAAGATGGATCCGATCGAGCTTCGACGGGTCAACGATACCATGAAGGAGCCCATCAAAGGGCACCCATACACGTCCAGATCGCTGATGGCCTGCTTCGACGAAGGCGCCAAGGCGTTCGGATGGTCGCAACGAAACCCCGAACCGAAATCCATGACCGACGGAGACTGGCTCGTCGGCTACGGTTGCGCCACCAGTTGCTATCCGACCCAGATGGCGCCAGCCGCGGCGCGGGTCCGCCTTCAGCGCGACGGTCGGGTGCGCGTCCAGATCGCCGGCCACGAGATCGGCAATGGCGCCTACACCGTGATCGCCCAGGCCGCCTCCGAAAGGCTGGGTGTGCCGGTCGAGAAGATCTCGGTCTTCATCGGCGACAGCGATCTGCCGCCGGCACCGGTAGCCGGTGGTTCGAACTCTACCGCCAGCACCTGCTCGACCGTGATGATGGTCTGCGATCAGATCCGGCGGAAACTTCTCAAGGCGACGATGCCGAACGAGGGCCTGATCGACAAGGCCAAGGAAACCGTCGGCGTGGGACAGACACCGGTCACCCAGGCTGCGAAAAGCGATCGTCCTATCGACTACGAGCCCGCATTTGACGCTCTTGGCGTCAGCGTCATCGAGGAATACGGAGAGTGGAAGCCGGACGGCGCGCCCATGGATGCATTCCGCGCCATGAACAAGGGCCAGATGAGGATGGTCGGCGGTCCGGAGATGTCGGACAAGATCGCTTACGCTTTCGGCGCAGAGTTCGTCGAGGTGCGCATCAATCAATGGACGAAAGAGATACGCGTAGCAAGACTGCTGGGCGCCTTTGCGGCCGGTCGGATCATGAACCCTCGCACTGCGCGAAGTCAGTTGATGGGTGGCCTGATCTGGGGCATGTCGTCTGCGCTTCACGAAGCAACCGAAATGGACGAACGCTACGCCCGCTACGTCAACGACAATCTCGCCGACTATTTATTGCCTGTAAATGCGGATGTACCGAGCGTCGAGGTGATCATGCTTCCCGAACAGGACGATCACATCAACCCCGCGGGCGTGAAGGGCATCGGCGAACTTGGGAATGTCGGGACCAACGCCGCGGTCTGCAATGCAATCTTTCACGCGACGGGACAACGGCTTCGGAAACTGCCCGTAAGACTGGAAAATTTGAATGTTTGAAATCGCGAGGTCTCAGGCGGCCGAGTTGTATGGACCCCCCAGCCGGTTTGCCCGACGTCAAGCAAGCCGTGAGCCAATCGCACCGCAACTCGAGCAGCGATGTTCGTGTATCCGGATCTGCCCCCGTGAAGACATACGTGCAGCTGATCGCTGTCAGATTTACTTCTGTAAGGAGGGCAGGGCGACGGCATCCTTAGACTCGGACGGCAGCAAAAGTTGTAACTATTTTTGCGACCGCCGGTATCGTTCCAGCAATCGCTCACCCTTAGCCGCAATCCGACGCGCGGCCGCAACGGTCTTCGGCACAGGCTCGCCCCAGGCGTGGGCCGACAATGCATGGCGTGTCGGACGTCCGCGGGCGTCGACGAGCGGCGGCAGCTTCTTGCGGCCGTAGAACCTCACGGCCCAGCTTCCCTTGCGGCGCATCTCCCGGGGCGTCATTTCCGACGCTCTCTTCGTTACGCCGGGCTTGAGATGGGATCCTTGCTTCTTCGCGAAGGCTTTGCGGCCGGCCGCAGTCAGGCCGCCCTTGGGATCCTTTTCGCTTGCTTTGGTGGACCGCTTTCGGACAGGCCGCTCGGACTTCTTGCGAATAGACCGTTTGCTCTTGCTTCCGCTGCTCTTTTTCGCCGACGCCTTCATTTTTCTAGCCATGCGCATATTGTCCACGAGGTTCGGATATCGGCGCCCGGCCCGACGTGCGCGTGCCTTCGCCGCGGATTTCTTCGCGGACGATAGATGGATTGGCTTCCTGCCCGCCCGCTTTCGCGGATTCGGACGTTTCCAGGGTGCTAGCCGGGTGGACGTTCTTGACATCTCCTATAACGTCGGACGGCCACCGAGGTTGCTTCGGAGCCGGCCAGCAACGTCCTGATAGCCGGCCGTTTGCCCAGTCCTAATCCAAAGGCTCGCGTCGAGCGCTCGGGATGCTTTTGATCGGGGCAACCGCTTGGACGACCTTGCCGGCGCCGATCAGCTGTTGCCGTTCTGTCGGCAATTTCCGCCTCGATCGGAAGAATTCGGCTGGGAGCGCAGCACACCTCCGTCCCGAGGGAACCTCTCCTCTCCACGCGTCGTTGCTCATGAGGAGAACTCAATGGTCGACTTCCAGAGCACCCGCCGCGAAGAATTCCGTATGAGCGGCTGGAATATCGCTGCCGCCCTCGGCTTGCTCGCGGTCGCTTTCCTGATCGAACATGTTGCGGCCCCGGGCGGCGACGATGCTTCGCCGACACTGCCCAAAGAAAGGCGGGACGCCACGGCAGCCGCTTTGGCCATGGAAAGCGACGATCGCGGCAGGCACGCGACATCGCCCACCGAAATTCCCGCCAAGGGTTGGAAGGACATCCTGCTTCGCGTTTACGGCAACATCGACAACCATCGGATCCTGTCGCTGGCCGCCGGCATGACGTATTACAGCATTCTCGCGATTTTTCCTGCGCTTGCTGCTCTCGTCGCGATCTATGGCTTCTTTTCTGATCCCGGCAGCATCGCCAAGCATCTCGACGACATATCCAGCTTTGTGCCTGGCGGTGCCATCGAGATCGCGCGCGAGCAACTCACGCGCGTCGCGACGACGGGGGACCGAACGCTCGGATTTACCTTCGCAATCGGGCTTCTGGTTTCGCTGTGGAGCGCCAACGCCGCGATGAAGTGCTTGTTCGATACCCTCAACATCGTCTACGGCGAACAGGAGAAGCGCGGCTTCGTAAAGCTCAATGCAATATCGCTCTCGTTTACCCTTGCTACCATTTCGTTCGTCCTGATTGTTCTCGGCGCCGTCGTGGCCGTGCCCGTCATACTCAACTACGTGTGGCTCTCGAACATCACGGAGTTCGTGATCCGCTGGGCAAGGTGGCCCGCCCTGTTCGTCGGCGTGGCGCTCGGCTTGGCTTGCGTCTATCGTTTCGGACCCAGTCGAGAGGCCCCGCGCTGGCGCTGGCTCACATGGGGCAGCGTAGTTGCGACGCTGTTGTGGCTCATCGCCTCGGCTCTATTCTCGTTCTATGCGGCGCACTTCGGCACCTTCAACCAGACCTATGGGTCACTCGGCGCAGCGATAGGCTTCATGACGTGGCTTTGGATCTCGGCCATCGTGATCCTGCTAGGAGCAGAACTCAACGCCGAGATGGAGCACCAGACGGCACGCGACACGACGACCGGCACCCCGAAACCAATGGGAGCCCGAGGCGCGGAAATGGCCGATACCGTCGGCACGGCTCGCGCCTGAAGGCGGCCCAACACAGTGCTCTCAAAACGTTGCGCTTCGCTCATGTTATCGCGGAACGCGTGCGGAACCAGGAACCGGACGGCACACTGGCAGAGAAAGCTTCTTCGGACCGAGACAAAGGCGAATATGTATTCAGCCGACGAACGATATATGCGCGAAGCCTACAAAGTCGCTATCGAAAATGGCACCGATCCGGCCCTATCTCCGATCGGCTGCGTGATCGTTAGAAATGGAAAGATCCTCAGCGCTCGCCGCAACAGGGTGGCCGAACACCACGACGCCGTTGCGCACGCGGAGATCGAGGCCATACGGGCTGCCGGTGCCTCGTCCGAAAACGGCGAACTCCGCGGCGCCACCCTTTACACCACCCTCCAACCCTGCGGCATGTGCACAATGGCTTCCATCTGGTCCAAGGTGAGGAGGTTAGTGTACGGCGCCGGCCGACTGGACGTGCACCAAATGTATTTTGAAGCCCGCCACGTCGATACCCTCGCTTTTGTCGCCAAGGCCTACAGAGATGATCTTGTCATCGAAGGCGGCCTTCTCCGTGACGAATGCGCCGCTCTCTACTATCGCCCTTGGGACAATGTTCCGACAGATAAACAAGGGAATCTATGACGGTCTTGGGATCGATACCCACAACAGTGCGGTAGGCCAGCGCATGGTTGGGTTCACAAGGCAATGCCATGGCGACGGCGTACCAAGGGCGCCGTTCGCCCGCTACATTGAGACTTGTCGGTCCGACAGCTCGGATCGATTTAGGCAAGTAGACAGTCAGCCCGGCGAACAGTAGATCGCACGGGGTCGACGATCGTTTCTTGCAAAGCGCGCGGTCTCGAACGCCCCAAATGCCTCTGATTTTCGTTGATGTTCATATTCTTCAACTGCCGAACAGCAGCTTCATTTGCGCCTTCGTTCGATCACGATTTCTCCGAGCTGATGACCTTCGAAATTAACGACCGCAATCTTCTGGCCAATTAAACTGGAGTCTTTTGAGGCGATCTGGTCGGCAATATCGGCCGCCCTCGAAAACGCATCTCGGTCATCGCTGCAATCTGAGCCGTAAGGATCGACAACTCGGCGGCCATCTTTGTTGCCGATCAGAACCGGAATGAAGAACTCCATCAACATCGGCCAAAGGCCTAGGTGACCGGTTATGACGGGGAGAAAGGCTTCCACGCTTCCGGCCACGATATGCGTGAACTGCGCTGCCGAGATCAGGGAAGTTATCAGGACGATGACGTGGAACTGGGCAGCTTTAGCACTCGGCAGGAGCCAGACCATCATCGCCATCAGAAAGCCCGCTGAGATCGCTCGAAAGACCGTTTCCGACAGAGACTGATCCACGATATGGCCGGCGACGGCCATCATTCCAGACCTCAGTTCGGGCGACAGTACCGGCTTCAGCGCAAAGAAGGCCGCGGCAGCGAGGGTGCCGGCCATGTTGGCCGCTAGCACGACGCCCCACATCAAAGCCTTAGTCGACTCGCCGGCCGCGCGTTCCGAGTCCGGGCCGCGGCTCTACACGTCCAACGCAGACCCCCGCTTCCAACGATTGCGCCGGTTGATGGAAGACGAATGGACGCCGGAACTCACCACGGTGCTGGATCTCGCGCGAGGCGACCTGCCGGCGATCTGGGACGCCGATTTCATGCTCGGCCCCGTCCAGGCCGACGGGAGCGACAGCTACGTGCTCGGTGAGATCAATGTAAGCTCGGTGCATCCCTATCCGGGCGAGGCGCCGGTCGAGATCGCCAGGCGTGTTGCCCTGCAGGGGCCATCGGGAGTCGGGAAAACCTTGCTGCTCCGCTCCATCGCGGACCTCGATCCCAATGAAGGAACCGTCAAGCTGGACGGAACGCTCAGGGAAGCGGTGCCCGCCCCCGCCTGGCGAAGACAAGTGACCTACCTCGCCGCCGAGCCCGGCTGGTGGTCCGGCATCGTGCAGGAGCACTTCACCGCCTGGGATGATGCTCTGCCGCTGGTCACGCGCCTGGGATTGCCGGACGACTGCGGACCGTGGTCGATTCAAAGACTGTCGACCGGCGAGAGACAGCGATTGGGGCTTGTGCGGGCGCTCATGCTGCAATCGAGAGTGCTTCTGCTGGACGATCCGACCTCGGCCCTCGACTCGGTCCGCTGCGGCCGTGGAAGCCCTGATTGCCGAGCGCGTCTTGAATGGAACAAGCGTCCTTTGGAGTACCCACGACGACGCCCAAGCCCGCCGCATCGGGTCAAGGATCTTTGCGATGAGGCCCGACGGCGACATCGCGGAAAGCCGACCGTGACTTACATCCAGCTTTCGTACGGCGATCTGGTCCTGCCCGCGCTTCTTGTCGTCATGGACGGCGTCCTCTCGCTTGTTCTCCGCCTCAAGTTTGAGAAGCAACTGGCCATTGCGACCATGCGCATGGTGGTCCAGCTCGTCCTCGTCGGATACGTGCTGACGTTCCTGTTTGCCACGGTATCACCGCTCTGGACCGCTGTGGCCGCCCTGATCATGGTCCTCTTCGCATCGCGGGAGATCGTTGCGCGACAGAAGCGGCGCCTCCCGGGCGTTTGGAAGTACGGCCTAGGCGCGGCATGCACGCTGCTCGCCGCCGGTACGGTCACAATTGTTCTTGCTCCTGACGGAGCTACATCCCGATCCTTGGTATCATCCGGGCTATGCGCTTCCATTGCTCGGCATGATGCTGGGCAACACCATGACCGGGATAAGCCTGGGCTTGGACGGGCTGACGAGTAGCCTGGTGCGGGAACGGGCCGCCATAGAAGCTTGTCTCGCACCAGGCGGCACCCGGTATCAGGCCCTGCTGCCGGTCATACGGGACGCGTTGAGAAGCGGCTTCATGCCGATCATGAATAGCATGGCGGCGATCGGCCTTGTCTCCTTGCCTGGAATGATGACCGGCCAAATCCTTGCCGGGGTCGAACCTGTCGATGCGGTAAAGTATCAACTGCTGATCATGTTCCTGATCGCCGGCGGGACAGGACTTGGAACGCTGGCCACCGTGCTGGGGGGCGCTTTCCTGCTGACTGATCGTCGACATCGACTACGCCTCGATCGGATTCCCGCTGAAAGGTCTCTTTGAGCGCGGCAGTCTGCCCGAAATCTTACTGCTCGACACATTCCCCGCGCGGTGCAAGTCGAATGTTCGACGGATGGCCATATCGGCCGTTCCGGAAACCGCATTCCCTGTACCTACCGACGAGAGGCAAGGGTTGGACCCGGAGTCTTTGCTTGATCGGCGGGGCCGCTCTGCAGCGCCGCTCGTCGCTCCGCGACGGCATGATCGAACAGTTCAAGGACCAGTCCGAACGCGGCCAGGTCTTCTCCTTCGATCGCTCCATCGTCGTAGCACTTTAGGGTTTCGCCAATGATCGCGTCCACTTCCTGTTGCGATAGCAGAAGGTCCTGTTCGGACCCGGCATCGCGAAGCTCCGAGACCACGGCGAGAATCCGGTTGCGATGGCTGGTGGTGTCGTCCCGGTCGTCCCGGTTCAGATAGCGACGCAGCCACGCGGCGGCCGAACCGATCCCGGAAAGAAGAAGCAACGCAAACCAGAAATAGTCGCTGTACTTGTCCAGAAAGGTCCGCTCTGTCCCGTTGATGACAGCCGCGGCCCCCCGATGCACGGAAGGCTCCGCTTCCTTCTCCGTGTCGGGTTTGATGATGTGCGCAGCGCCGGCGACGCGTCGCGTGATCGTGTCGCGGACCGCAAAAAGCTGGCGATAGAAGGCCGCCGCTTTGGCCTCCGACAGCCCCCGCCTGGCGACAATGAGGTGGCTGACGCTGATGGTGTCGACCTTGTCCTCCGGCCAGGCCGGATTTGCGTTGAAGACGCTGCCCGGGATTTCTTCGGCTTCGTAGCGCGGGTGCCTCAAGGCGATGGCCTCGGATGCATCGACCGGAAGAAACTTCGGGGCCCCCCGCGATCGCGAGGTCGCGGCGATTGCGTCGGCCGTGATTCTGCTGTCGAGCGGACCGACCGTGAGATAGGCGTCGAGAGTGGTGTCCTGCGCGAGCTTTTCGACCTGGTCGGTCCCGAATTGGACCGTCGCAACCTTATCGGGCTCCACGCCCGAGCCGATCAGAACGGTGCGCAGAAGCGCTAAATTGGCCCCAGTCCTTCCGATAATGCCGACCTTGTGGCCTGCCAGATCGGCGATCTCTGAGATCTTTCCAGTTGCCTTCTTCGGGGAGTCCTTGCCCGGTCGTCCGGAGTGCGTCCAAAGGACGACGTAGTTCTTCCGCAGGACGGCCAACGTCTGCGCATCCGACGGCATGCTCAGGTCGCCTCGACCGACCGCGAGGTCGGCCTTGCCGGCGCCCAGCAAAGCAAGGGATTCGGCCGCGCCTTCGGTCGTGATCGGCGATAACCTGACCGACCTGCTCTCCTCGCCGAAGGCCTCGGCCATCGCCTCCACAACCTGTTGGTCGTCGCTGCCGGCGGGGCCGACCGCGATCCGAAGGGTCTCCGGCTGCAGGATATAGTAGAGAGCGGCGGCGGCGGCCGCGAAGACGATGAAACCCAACGCGAGCACCACCAGCAGCCTTCGTTGGCGTCCATCGTGCGCGATTTGGGCAGGGTCAGACGGGGGCATCGGCAGAACCTCCGTCACCAAACGAGTGGCTCAGGGATCGGTTCACGCGCTGCTTTTATTTTCCTGCCGAGCTTCCCTCATTGCATCGATTGAAGCTGCCTTTTGTGGATTGGATTGGCGGCGGGCGGGGCACAAACCGAGATTTCCACGCCTGGATCGGAGAGCGAGCGCTTAGCTCGCATTCGCCCTCCGCGATGGTCCAGTTACTTCTTTTCCGGCACCCAGGTGGTGCTGGCCCGATCGTACTTGAAGCCCGGGGCGCCCTTCAGGTCGTCCTTGGTTTCGTCGAGAGTCAGCCACCACTTGTCGTTCTTCTTGGCGGTCTTGACGGCGTTGAACGGCACGATGACGTCCTTCTCGCCCGCGCCGAGGAACCCGCCGACCCCGATGACGAGTCCCGTGATCTCGCCCGATTTGTCGACGAGGACGTCGTCGATGTCGCCGATCTTGCTCTCCTTCGGATCGTACACGGCCTGCTTGTAGTAGTTCGTCACCGTCCAGCTTTCCGTCGGCGCCGCGGTCAGCACGGTGGTGGCAGCGAAGGCCCCGGTTGCCGTCGTCGCGGCCAGCAGAAATCCGATTGCAAGATTCTTCTTCATATCCGAACTCCTCATTCCGTAATGGTTTCGACCAACGGGATAAAATGGCAAATGTTCCGATGCTGGAACGCGCTGAGCGCCGTGCAGCAAGGCGTGAAGGTTGCGAAGCGAGCGCTGTCAATTGCACCGTCAGTGCAGGTCGATCTCGACCGCCACCTTCGGGGCGGGTCGCCGAACGGGCGGCCCGTCCCGACGTCAATCCGGCGCCCGCCGAGTGTTGAATCCTTCCCTGCGAGCGACCGTCCATTCCCATCATCCGATACTTCGTTTTCGTCGGCGCCTGCTGCTGGCGTTGCTCTTCGCGGCCAACCGATACCTGCCGGCTCCCGTCGAACGCGCGGCGGCCGACCCGGACAGAGCCATCATCCGGATCGCCTCGACGAGAAGACTTCCCGACAAGATCGTCTTCGATACGCGTCCGCGGTCCGACCTTCCAGCCGTCGCGCAGGCCGATCCGGTGGCTGAACGGCCGCAGCAGTATGCGCGAGAAGCTATGGCGGCCGCGCCCGCAGCGCCTGTTCCGGCGTCCAAGAAAGATCAGCCGACACGCGGCTCCGCAGCGCCCCGTCCGCACTCCAAGCGCGCGGCTAAACCGTCAAAAATGAAACCCGAGCGGCAGCTCGCCTTCGACCGGCACGACCCGTTCTCAGTCCAATGGTGGTAGAAAGGCCGCGCCTTCCGAAGCGCGGCCCCCTTTGCCTTGTATCGACCTTTGTCACCAGTAGTGACGATGCCAGCGATGCCGGACCAAAGGATAGGATCCGCCATAGTAGGCGTAGGCGGGCCGCACGACGCGCCGATAGCGGTAGCCGTAGGAGACAGGGGCGCTGTAGTAGGTGCTGGTGTAGCCGCCGCCCCAGTGATAGGGTTCGTTGTACCCGTACTCGTAGGCGTACGGGCCGCCGTAGTAGCCGGCGCCGTAGTAGCCAGGGCCGCCGTAATATCCGTAGCCGGGGCCCCAGCCATACGCGGAGGACGCGAGCCCGCCGATCACGGCACCTGCGACCAGGCCGCCGGCGATGCCCGGGCCCCAGCCACCACCCCGCCAGCGAGCTTCGGCGGGAGACGTCGTGGCCACCGAAGCCAGACCCAGGGCGCCGACCATGAGCGCCGACATTGCAATCTTCTTCATCGGAATTCCTTTCTCATTGCGTGCCCCGGCCGTTAACGGGAAAAATAAGCAATGGTTGCTGCTGCGGCGGCATTCGGCAAAGCAGGACACGGCGTGAACTTCCAGGTCACGGTGCTCAAGATCCTCGTTAGCTATCCCGACGGATTCGCCGTCATGGCGGATCTAAAGCGGGACATGGCCATCCTGGCCACCAGCGGCCGCGAGTGGGCGGACAGGACTCGGCGCGTTGCCGCCCGCGTCCCCGATCTCGACCTTTTCTCGCAGGGACTCGTCGAGCGCTTGAACGGCGGATGGCGGATCACCGATAAGGGACGCGTTGTTCTCGACTTGATGGAAGCAAAGCCTGTCGAGCCGCAAGCGGAGCTAGGCGCTCCCGCCGAAATCCCCGCCTCCGAGAAGGCCACTCCAAGGCTCCTCGCCTCGATGAAGGTCGCCCGAAGCAGGCGCCTGCAACGGCGCCGGGCGGCACGTGAGAAAGCAAGGACGAAGGCTTGAACACTTCCCGCGCACCGATCGGGAAAAACCGAAAACTTTCGCCCGCGCGTGGAGTTTGCGTCGAAAGAATGCAGCGGCCGGAGCGCAAAGATGTTCGACGATATCGTATTGAAGACGGCCGCGGAAACCGCATGGACGGTGTACCGGTCGCGGCACCCCGGCATCGACGCGCGAGATGACCGGCGTTGCCTGCTGCAGCGTCATCTGCCGAGGAGATGGGAAGAGCGGCGAAGCGATACCGAAGAACTCGCGAGCTTCGGAATAGCGTACCTTGACCGGCTTCCTAGAGAGGAATGCTGACGCGGCTCAAGATGTTCCTTGTTCGGGTGGCTCGCGGAAGCACCAGGCCCTACTGGACTTTGCTCGCGATCTCCTGTCTCGCCTCCGCCGCGATCGTCATGGCGCTGCGCTTCGTGGTCGAGGGCTGAAAAACAGACGCGTCCATCCAAAGAAAAGGGCCCGCCGGCCTTTTCCCGGACGAGCCGCTCTAGGTTCAGTGCATGTGTACCAGGAAGTATCCGGCGCCGCCGACGAAGATGACTGCGGGGACGGCCCACAACAAGATGACGGGCATGACGTTCTCCTCCATTCCTCTATCGGAAGGACCTGGCGGCCCTTCGGTTACTGTTCGGTGCAGACCTTCGTGGTCTTCACGGCGGATTCCGCCTCGACCTTGGTCTTGTACATGCCGTCGCCGACGACCGTGGTAGTGGTCGTGGTCGGCTTGTTATCGACGACCGTGCACTTCTTCGTGGTCGCGTCGCGCACGATGTAGAACTCCGCGGCGCTTGCGGCCTGGGTGCCAAGGGCGAAAGCGGCAAGAGCGCCGCACACGATCAGTTTCTTCATTGTCCTCTCCTCCAGTAGCGTTTCAACTATCACGCAAACGAGAGCACAGGCTGGAAGTTCCTCTTTTTCCCAATTTCCGATGCGGCTGCAGGGAGGCCTTATCGCAACGGCTTTCGGGATAACCACATTGCAAGAGAGCGAAAGGGATTGCCACTAATTCCCGATTGGAACTGAAGGTGGCATTGCATGTTGATGGGCACCATGTTTCAGGAGGATCAGATGAACAAACGTCTTTTGTTGGCGACCACCGCCTTCGTCGCGATCGCGACCGCTGCTTTCGCTCAGTCATCGCCGAGCACTTCGACCACCGCCCCGTCGGCGCAGCGTCAGCAGGATTCCACGTCGACGTCCACGCAGCCTTCGACAACGAGCTCGCCGTCGGCTTCGACCACCAGCCCGTCGACGTCGAGCACCGCGCCCAGCAATTCCGCGCAGACCTCGAATCCTTCGTCGACAAATTCGGCCCAGACGCAGCCGCCTTCGTCCACGAGCCAGAGCGCAGCTGACCAGGCGCCCAACTCGGGCAACAACACCAGCACCTCGCAGGCCCCGGCATCCTCGAATTCGCCGAGCCAGGCGCAGACCAACACGACCACTCCGCAGTCGAACCAGGCCCAGACCAGCCAGCCTTCCGGCAACTCGACCCAGTCGGCCAACTCGCCGGCGTCGGGCAGCAACCAGGCGCAGCAGAACCAGACCGGTTCGAACTCCACGAACGCCGCGCAGCGGACCGACGACAGGCAGAACAATGCCGACCGGTCCTCGACCAACGTGAACGCGTCCGTCAACATCAACGATCAGCAGCGCACCCGCGTCAGCCAGTCGATCGCGCGTCTCGACGTGAGGCCGCTTACCAGCGTGAATTTCTCGGTGTCCGTCGGCACGGTCGTTCCGCGCGACGTCCGCCTGCAGCAGCTGCCGCCCGACGTGGTCGAGAGCGTTCCGCAGTACCGCGGTTACGATTTCGTGCTCGTGAAGGACGAGATCGTCATCGTTGAACCCTCCAGCTATAAGATCGTCGCCACGCTGCCGTATTCCGGCAGGTCGACGGCATCCGCTCCCACCCGCAGCGAGGAGCGCAAGACGACCTTCAGCGATCGCGACCGCGAGGTGATCCGGAAGCACGCGAAGGCGCGTCCGGTCGAGCGCGAAAAGCACGTGACCACCGGTAGTACCGTCCGCACCGAAATCCGGACCGGCGAGCGCGTGCCGGAGGGCGTCGAAGTCGAGACCTTCCCCGAGGAAGTGTATCGCGACGCCCCGACGCTGCGCGAGTATCGGTACATCAATCGCGATAGCCATACCTACATCGTCGAGCCGCGCGAACGCCGCATCATCGAAGAGATCGATTGATCTCGCTACGCTGACTCCGATGGCCCCCGGTTGTTGCGACCACGATTGAGGGCCGTTGCAGCGGCAGCCCAAGCAACGGTTTTGGCTTCGGCGCTGAAACTGGCGAGCAAGGCAAGGGCCGCTTTCCGAGCGGCCCTTTCATCGACAATCTAGGATGAACCGATATGTCCACTCTCGCGAGGCTGACGGCACAGAAAGAACAATTGCTGGCGCGGCTCGCGGCCGATCCAGCCACGAATGAGCGCGCCGAAATCCAGGCTCTGCTCGCCAAGATCGAAACGGCTCTCAAGCTGCTGGAGCCGCAAGGCGCTTCTCTGCCGGACAGGGGCTGACGAGACCCATTAGGCATATTTTTAAGATGCGATTGGTTGCCGGCTTGACAGCGGTCTGCCTGCTTCTCGCCAATTTCGGTGCCGCCGAGGCACGTTCCTATCGGAGCGGCGCCTTCGACGGTACGTAGCACCTGATCTTCAAGACGCGATCCGGATCCTGCGACCCGAGCTACGATTTCAACGTCAACGTCTCGAATGGCAACATTTCTCATCCGAACCTCGTCAGGTTTCGGGGCCGCGTATCGAGAAGCGGCGCGGTGCGGGCATCCGTGACGGTTCGGGACAAGCATGCCGCGGGTACTGGCAGGCTGGCGGATCGGGCACTTGGAGCGGATATTCGGGCACCGCCAAGTGCACCGGCACCTGGAGGGCGACCAAGGGCTAGAAAGCTTCAGAATTATGGAAAAGGGTGCACGCGTCCCGCTCGATAGAAGACTGGGGAATCTGGTCAGCCCCGACTGGCAGACGGCGGCCGAGATTCAAAGAATTTCCGGCGGGAGGCCGGGCTGATCGAGCGGGAGACCCTGGACATAGGCATCGGTGCGCGGCGCAAGGGTGGAGGAACGCAGGCGCAAATCCTCGAAGCCGTAGCGATCGGTTTCAGCTCCGTAGGCGGCGCTGTACCCTTGTGACGCTTTTGATTGCTCGACAACGGCCCGGATTTTCGCGAGGCCATAGCCGCCGCCGTGGAAGGACCGAAAGCCGCACTCAGGAATCTCCTGAAACGGCAGCTGTCCGTAGGTGTGATGTACTCACGGAGATCGTCCGCGGACAACCCAGGCCGTCGCGGCGTAGGAACGAGGTCCGTCAGGATCGCCGTCCAGATAGGCCAATCGCACGGCTTCCTGCAACCTAGCTTGTGTGTCTTCGTCGAGGGTCTGGACGAATTCCGCAATCGGGCCCTCCGCCCCTGCGACAGGCGTCCAGAAATCCGCGAAGGATACGAAATCCATTCGTATCGTCCGCATGTCCTGAGCGACGTCGATCAGGCCGGCGTTCGTCCAAGCTT
Source organism: Bradyrhizobium sp. ma5 (assembly GCF_042258955.1). Classification (NCBI taxonomy): domain Bacteria; kingdom Pseudomonadati; phylum Pseudomonadota; class Alphaproteobacteria; order Hyphomicrobiales; family Nitrobacteraceae; genus Bradyrhizobium; species Bradyrhizobium sp. ma5. The sequence continues at coordinate 1,274,703 of NZ_CP170156.1, read as the reverse complement.
CCTCAAGCTCTCCCGGCCTGCTGAGACGTCGCGTATATGCGCGGGCCCGCTCGCGCTGTCCCTCCGGTGCGACTACGGCCGCTGCGTCGAGAATCATCCGGAATGCGACGAAGCCTCCGCGGGTGTCCCATGTGGCCGCGGCGACAACGCCGCCAGGCCGAGTCACGCGACGCATTTCGCGAACCGCCAAGTCGATGTCAGGCGCGAACTGCAGCGCCAACAGCGATAGCGAATGAGCGAACGACCCGTCCGGGAAAGGAAGAGCGCAGGCGGTCCCGACTTCGAAGCGGACACGATGATCACGCTTCGTCCGGATCGCGTGAGCTATGTAGGCCGGCGACAGGTCGATGCCGCGGACCTGCCCGATATTCGGCTTGCCCGCCAAATGCGCGCAAAGGCTGCCGGTGCCGCAGCCCACGTCGAGTATCGCATCGCCTCGCTCGATACCGGCGAAATCCACAAGCAAGGGAGCTAGGCGTCGGCTCCATCGGCCCATCTGGAGTTCGTAGCCGTCGCCATCGGTGGCAAGAAATTTGGGTTTTGCGTTCACTTGCGCTCCGAACCTACTGCGGCTTCAGGCCGGCCGCGCGAACCAGTTCGGCATCGGTCCCAAACTGCCTGGCAACGACCGTGGCAAAGTGACCGGGCGAGGTGTCCATCGGCTCGACGCCGAGCGCAGCCAGTTTCTCTCTAACTTTCGGCGCCGCAAGGGCTTTGCGCGTTTCTTGGGCGAGCCGCTCGACCACGGGTGTCGGCGTCTTCGACGGAAGAAAAACGCCTATCCAAAAGGAATACTCCGCGTTGGCAAAACCGGCCTCCGCGAGTGTGGGCACGTTGGGAAGCGCTTCAAGGCGCTGCGGCGTGTTGACGGCCAATGCGGAAAGCTTGCCATCCTGGGCGAAAGGAAGCGCGACCGCGATCGGCGCGAGGAAATAGTCGATGCGGCCGGCGAGCATCTCGCCCAGGATCTCCGGCGCCGACTTGAAGGGAATGTGCACCGCCTCGATGCCGGCGCTCGCGTTAGATCTGACCGCGCTGAGATGGGTAGCGGTGCCGGTTCCGGCGGAAGCGAAGTTGAGCAATCCGGGTCGGTCCTTGGCCGCTCGGACGAGATCAGCCACCGAATTTAATCCTTTGACCTTCGAGGCCAAAAGCACGCTCGGCACCGTCCCGAGCGGCACGATAGCCAGCAGATCGCGAACGGGGTCGTAGTCGAGACGAGGGTAGAGCGACGGGGCGATCGTGTGCGCCGACGAATTCACCAAGACTGTGTAGCCGTCGGCCTCCGCCTTGGCCACGGCGGCGCTGCCGGTCGTGGCTCCCGCGCCCGGCCGGTTCTCGACGATCACGGGCTGTCGCAACTGATCCGAGACCTGTTCGAACACGATGCGAGGGACGATGTCCGTGGTGGTCCCGGCTCCGAACGGTACGATCACGTGTAGCGGCCTGGATGGCCAGTTTTCGGCGGCGACCGCTCCGCAGCACCAACTCAACGCGAAGGCGGCCGAAAGCAGAAAGTAGCGTGTCATGGTCGGGCTCCTCAAGAAGCTCGGAGAGCATCATAATCAAGCGCTCGAGTGTCCAATGCATAGTTGGTCTAGCGTTCGATGCCTCCACGGCATAGGCTGCGGCCATGGACCTCAGACATGCGCGAACCTTCGTTACCGTTTCCGACCTCGGGACCGTCTCCAAAGCAGCGAAGCGGCTCCGGATCGCCCAACCTGCTTTGTCCAGGCAGATCGCGAGCCTCGAACAGGAGTTCGGCCTGAAGCTGTTCGACCGTACGCGCGGCCGCCTTCTGCTGACTGGCGAAGGCGAGCAGCTGCTCGTCGACTGCCGCGCCCTTCTGAATCAAGCGCATGCGCTTGGAGAAAAGGCGCTACTACTGCGCCGCGGAGACAGCGGCAACTTGAAGATCGCGGCTTCGCCCCAATTCATCGAAGGCGTTATTTCGCCGTTCTGGCATCAATACTCCCGCCGCTTTCCCGACGTACAGCTGTCGCTGACCGAAGTGCTGGGCTGGGCTCAGCTGGGACCGATGCTGGATAGCGGCGAAGTCCATTTGGGCCAGAATCTGCTCAGCGCCATTAGGGCCGACGATGAAAGATATGCAAACCAGCCTCTCGAGACGGTAGGCCAGCTGGCGGCGTTTCACTCGAAGCATCCGCTTGGAAAAGCCAGGAGCGTGGAGATCGCACGGCTTGCCGCGCACCCATTGCTGCTTCTCGACGGAAATTTCGTCTTCCGAAGGACGTTCGATGCGGCCTGCCAGTTGGCCGGCATCAAGCTGGACGTTAAGTTCGAGAGCCGGACCCCGCACACGCTACTGGCTTTGGCCGAAGACAGACACGGCGTCGCGGTGATCCCTTCGGTGACTAGGGTCCGGGGATACGGCTTGCACGTCGCCAGCGTGACCCATCAAGGCAGGCCGCTGCGCGAACCGCTTGCCATCTTCTGGCAGAAACAACGCTCGCTGCCGCGCTACACGGTAGGTTTTTGCGAGATGCTGGCCCAGTACATGCGACAGTCGTCCCGGTGAAGTTCTTGCAAATCGGATTGCGTGTGACCATTCGCGATATTTAAGATGGGTCCCAGCATCGGGCTCGCATAGCTTGGGCGAACCTTTTTGGACAAGGAGGCTCGGATGGATCGACGAACCTTCCTCGCTTCTTCGTGGGGATTTTGGGTACCGTTTCTTCCGCGAGGGCAAACCAGTCCTCGCTGCGCTCCCGACTGATCGGGACTTGGTCGCTTACGGAAGCAGTGACCGTGAAGGGGAGCGAGACTGTTCCCTGGTTCGGCAGGCATCCTGCCTATCATCGGTATCCTGATCTACGGCGAGAACGGTCGGATGAGTGTACAGATCGCAGGTGCACCGGCGGGTTCGATTTCTCGCGCCGATTTCAATAAGCTCGCCACCGCTAATCGTGCCGCCTGGCTCGATGAATATTACGCCTACTACGGCAAGTTCGAGTTGGACGAAGTCGCACGCGTCGTCACGCACAACATCATTTGTTCTCTACTCCCGTACGAAACGGCTACCGCTCTGAGGCGCGATGTCTCTATCGACGGTGACACGTTGTTGCTATTGACCCCTCCGCGCGACGACGGCGGCAAAACGACATTCAACCGGCTCGCTTGGAAGAAGGCTACCTGAACCTGAACGGCCTTTCTTTGGAGAGTCAGGTTCGGATTTAGCAGACTCAAATTCGGCGATGCCGGACGCCGACACGTCGGCGCGGTCATTTCGCGCGTGTCCAAACAACGTCGACGACCTCCTCGCTCGGGGGCGGATGGTAAGCGTGAGCCGATCTCCTGTGATCACCACAAAGCGCTTCTGGTCCGTGCCGTTCCAATTCGGGAACGCTACCTGCAACATGAATCGAGATGCTGTGGTCCGCCTCGTTTACCGAGTATCTCCCGAAGTAGGTCTGGGTCCCGTTCGCCGTGGCCGTGTTTTCGTCGGCAGTGCCCTGCCAGAGCGCACTACTGGTATTTTTCGCGCGATCCGACCGCATGACCGCGATTACGTACCGCCCGCCCGCGTCGAAGACGGCCATGCCCGCCGGGCTCGCTCCGAACTGCTGCAACGTGGTGCCGTCGCTCTTCTTCTGCTCCCAAGAGACCGCCATCCATGTTCCGACGAGTTCGTCCTTCAGGGATGATTGCTGACCGCAGGCTCCGTTCGTTTGCACGGATAGCCCAACAGCAGCGGCGAAGCACGTGCCAAAGACGCTACGGTGTTTCATGGGTGTCCTCCATATCGGCATTGGAAGATGCCGCTTTCGGCTGCCCCGGCCAGGCTAACTCGATTGCAATCGGCGTCTTGGACTGGAGGGAACAACGGGTTGGACCAAAGTGTCCTGGCTTGGTAACATCCTGGTCGGCCGCATGTCGGCCTTTAGGAGAGGATGGCTGGTGGTGACAGGCTATTCCGTCGTTCGCTTCTCAAGCTGCGCCCTTCCGATGGTAAGACGCGCCGAGGCGATAGAGGCGTTGCACGAACGCGGTCTGCTGGAGATCAAGCTCACGGGCAATGGCGCTGCCTCGCCACACGTCGACTTCGCCAATCGGAGCATGCCCGGGCTCGGCATCCTGACGGGCAGGTTTGCCGGCGTCCGCCGGCACGGAGCTCCGGAAGACGGGGACTTCCTTTATCTGTGCATGACTCTGAGCGGGACGAGCCTCGCAAGCTGGCGAGACAAAGAACTAGTTCTGAGCGACGGCGATGCGGTTTTGATGACGAGCGAGGAGCACGATTGGACAATTACCTCGTCCTCATCCGTCGACATCGCCGGGATACGGTTGCCGCGGTCCGCAGTTGCGCCATTCGTTTCCGACCTTGGAGACGCAGTGATGCGCCGGATACCGCGGGACACGGACGGACTGCGGCTCTTGAGAAAATACCTAAAGGTCGCGGCCGACGACGAAGGGCTGGAAACGCCCGCCCCGCAGCGCCTAGTCGCCAACCACTTATACGATCTCATCGCTTTGGCGCTTACGGCGAACAGCGAGGGAGCAGCGCCTGGCGAAAGTCGGACCGCGGGCGCCTCGCGGCTGGCGGCCATCAAGGCCGACATCGTCGCCGGTCTGCAGCACAATACACTGAACGCCACGGCGGTTGCGGCCCGCAACGGCATAACCGTGCGCTACCTGCACAAGCTGTTTCAAAACGAGGGCATCACATTTTCCGAATTTGTCGTCTGCCAACGCCTGGAACGCGCGCTCGGAGTCCTGAGAAACCCGCTCCATTCGCGTCGCACGATCAGCGCAATCGCATTCGACCTCGGGTTCAACGACCTGTCGTATTTCAACCGAGCATTTCGGCGACGCTACAAGGCGACTCCCACCGACATCAGGAACCAAGGACCAACGCGGTAACGATACCGGTCAAGCCTAACATTTTCCGAGCGGCAGATCGATGTCTATCCTCAGCGCAACCGCTCAACCCGGTACGGGGCCGGCGGCGGATCCACGTATCGGCGTGACGTCCGGAGCACTCGATCCGCCGGCCGATCTTGCACGCCGCCGCTCCGTGACAAACTGCCTCAGCCAGCCGAGAGGATCGGCCGTCCGCGGATGCTATGCGTCGTGAAGGATACGATCGAGATCCTGAGATTGGTTGGCCTGGTCCTGCATTGCTTTCTCCCGTTCGGAGGGAAGCGTCTCAGGGATTGAGCACAAGACGAGAGACGGGCTTTTTCGGATGGTCCACGGGCGGCTGTCCCATGACGGCCCAGATCGCGATGCCGATCGCGACGGCCGACAACACGGTCGACGTGATCGGATAGCTCCTCATATTGCCCAAGGCTCAGTGCAACACTTCGAGCTTCCGCATCTCTTGCAGGCGGGCCAGGCAATAATCGCGATAAAGATCTTCGATGAATGTCCACATGACCAAATCCTCATCCGTCCAATGTCAACAGCGTGATCCCGTTCGGTTTCAAGAATGTGTCGCGAGCCCGAGAAATGGTTTCGCCGTTCGGCTGGCCGGCGGCAGGCTTTGGAAAAACTACCGCCGCTATCGACCTTCCCCCGAAACCTCGAGCTACTGGATTATCCGGGCGGCGCGCTGCTGCACCCCGGGCGGGACCGTTAGGCCCAGGCGACGCGCGGCGCGCATGTCCAGGACAAGGTCCGGGCAACGCAGGGTCTCGATCGGTAACTCCACTGCGGCACGGCCCTCGAGGAGCTGGCTGGCTTTCCTCGCCATGCGGTGAGCGGCTTGCCCCAGCGAGGTTCCGTAGCTTAGAAGGCCGCCGGTGCCGGCCTGCTCCAGCGCAAACAAGGCCGGCAAGTTCTGCGACAAGGCACGCTCCGCGATCTGGGCGGCATGAACGCCGATGATCGGGTTCTCCAGTGCCACGAGAGCCTGCGTGCCATCTTCCCGCATTCTGGCGAAGGCCGTGTGAAGGTCGGGTTCAGGCCCAACGACGCGCACGTCGATTGCGTGCATACCTGCTTTCTGCGCGGCGCTCATACTGGCGTTGCGAAGGCAGTCGGAGACGGCTGCGTCGGACAAAAGCGCGATCCTCGCAAGGTCGGGCCGGATCTCGCGGAGCAGCGCGATCTGGGCCGCGGCGTGGCCATCGTCGAAGGTCGTAACGCCTGTCATGTTCGCCAAAGGATCGCCCGAAGGATCGGCGAGTTCGTCTCCGGCCGGCTGTACGACCACCGAATAGACAATCGGAATCGCGGTTTTTGCGGCTCTCGCTGCGCGGGCGGTCACTGCGCCGACCGCTGCAATCAGATCGACACCGAGCCGCACCATGTCCTGCGCGTATCCGGCGAGTTTCGTCGAGTCCCCGAAGGCGATCCGTTTATGAAATACGACGTTTTCGCCCTCGACCAAGCCGTGCTCGCGCATGCCTTCCTTGAACCGCGCGACCGGTGGAGCACCACCTGCCGCGATGATGCCGACGACTGACACATGATCACGCATTACGACTATCCCCGCTGACCGAGTCAGCTTGCCTTGATGCCCGCCTCGCGGATGACCTTGGACCATCTGGCACCTTCGGAGCGAAACAGCGTCGCGGAGTCCTCCGGAGTGGTGCCGACTACCGTGAAACCGAGCGCCACCACTTTCTCCTTGATGTCCGGTTGAGCCATGGCGCGATTGATCTCGCGGTTGAGCAGCGTGACGATCTCCTTGGGGGTCCTGGCCGGAACGACGAACGCAAACCAACCCTCGCCTTGAATCTCCGGATACCCGGCTTCGGCGGTGTCCGGCACCTCGGATAGCGCCGGCGATCGCATCTTGCTGGTGACGGCAAGCGCGCGAAGCTTTCCTTCCTGGATTTGAGGCACCGCGGGCGGTAGCGACGTGAACGCGATCGGAGTATGCCCCGCCAACGTCGAGGCGACCGCCTGGCCCGCGCTGTTGAAAGGAACGTGCACAAGGTCGAGCCCCAGTGACAATCGAAACAATTCGCCGATGAGATGCGGCGGCGTGCCGGTGCCTGGCGACGCGAAGCTGTATTTCGTGCCACCCGATCTGATGAGGGTGACCAGTTCGCTCAAATTTCTGGCCGCCAGCGAAGGATGGATTGTCACCACAGTCGGCGAACTCACCGCCACCGTCACCGGATCGAAATCCTTGTAGGGATCGTACGGTACCTTGTCGTACATCGCCGGATTGATGACGATGTTCGGCGGCACGACGAGAACGGTGTAGCCATCGGCCATGGCCCTGGCGCCCTGACCCATTCCGATGTTGCCCCCGGCGCCTCCGATATTGTCGACATAGAACTGGCTTCCGAGTTGCTCGGAAAGCTTCTGAGCGGCAAGGCGGGCGAGGATGTCGGCTGGACCAGCGGGCGCGTATGGCACCAGCAGTCGCACCGGCCGGGCCGGGTAGCCCTGGGCGGAAGCGGGTGACGGCAGCGCTGCTGCAACCGAAGCCGCCGTCAGCATCAGGAATTCGCGCCGCAAAAGCTCCATGTGAGACCTCCGCCGAGAGGATTAGAAGATACCACCCGGCGCGACCGTGCGGTATTATATGCGATCTGGATAATCCATATCATGGGAGATATGCCGTGGAATTGCGCCACCTTCGTCACTTCGTAGCTGTCGCAGAGGAAGGACACATCACGCGCGCCGCCGAGCGGCTCGGCATGCAGCAGCCGCCGCTGAGCCAGCGTATCAAGGCGATCGAGGACGAGCTCGATGTGCAGCTGTTTCGCCGCAGACCGCGCGGGGTCGAGCTGACCGAGGCAGGACGCGTCTTTCTCGATCGCGCGCGGGCGACCCTCGCGCACTATGACGGCGCATTCGAAGCCACGCGCAGCGCCGCGCGTGGCGAGCAAGGGCGCCTCTGCATCGGCGTGCTGCCGACGACGCTCTTTCACCCCTTCGTGCCGCTTGTCATCCGGGCGTTCCGGACGGCCTACCCTCAGGTGTCGGTGACGCTGGACGAGTGTATGCGCGCGGAAGCGATCGATGGCTTGCGCAACCAGCAGCTGGACATCGCCTTTCTCCGTAGCGCGATAGATGAACAGGAGGGCCTCCTCGCTTATCCGCTGCTCAACGAGCCAATGGTCGCGGCATTGCCGAGCGATCATCCCCTCGCGCGAAGCGGGCGCGGCGCCCAGTCGCTTTCCCTGAAGGACCTGGCTGACGAGCCATTCATTCTCTATGCGCGCAAACTCGGCCCGTCGTTCTATGAGGCGACCATGGCAGCCTGCATCAGGGCAGGATTCACTCCTCGCCTTGGTCAGGAAGCCCCGCGCATCACTTCGGCACTCAGCCTAGTGGCAGTGGGCCTCGGTGTATCGCTCGTGCCGGCGTCGATGCAGAACATGACGATGAATGGCGTCGCGTACCGCAGGCTCAAAGGCGCGGTTCAGCCGAAGGCCGTGCTGATGATCGGCTTGCGGCGGGGGGATGCCTCTCCTGTTGTCCGCAACTACGTGAGCCTTGTTCGGAAGACCGCGAAGACATTTCGCCCGACCGAGGACCAGGCGAAGTAGTCCAATTTCCGGGGGGGCGCTGCTGCAGACACCGTCAGACGGGTCATCCGGAAACCTAGAGGGAGCAGCGGACGTGCTATACCGATCGTCCAACCGCTGGAGGGGACGATGTCCGATCTTTCCCATTGGCAGCTCGACGGCAGCGCGCCCGAGCTCTACGAACGCTATCTCGTTCCGGCGATCACCGCCAAGTGGGCGGCCGATCTCGTCGAACGAGCCGCGCTCCGTCCCGAGGACAAGGTCCTCGATGTCGCTTGCGGCACGGGGATCGTGGCCCGGCTCGCCAGCCAGCGGACCGGGTCTGGTGGCGTCACCGGCGTTGATCTAAACTCGGGCATGCTGGCCGTCGCGCGCAAGGTTTCCAGCGCAGAGGGGCAATCGAATTCATCGAGGGCAGCGCGCTGGACCTGCCTTTCGCGTCGGGGGCATTCGAGGTCGTGCTCTGCCAGTTGGGGCTGCAGTTCTTCCCCGACCGAAGGAAGGCTCTGCGCGAGATGCGCCGGGTGCTGTCGCCGGGCGGGCGGGTTGCCGTGAGCGTCTACAGCCCGATCGAGAAAACGCCCGGTGCCCACGCCTTCGTGGAGGCGCTCGACCGCGTGCTCGGCAGCGAAGCGTCAAAAATCAAGCGCGGCGAGCACTCGTTCCGCACCCCGCGGGAGTTGGAAGAACTTCTGAGCGACGCTGGCTTCGCAGGTGTGAAGGTCAACACCGTCGTCCAGCGGATCGCTTTCCCATCCGTACTCGACTACGTGCGCTTCCAGCTTCTCGCCACGCCAATGGTGGCGCTGTTGGCCGATCGTCCGGATTCCGAGCGTCTAGCGGTGATCGGCGAGGTCGCATCGGAGGTCACGGATCTGTCCGAAGCAGCGATGCTGGAAGGCGGCACGTTCTCCTTTCCGCAGGAGGCCTACGTCGGGACGGCTTCTGCGGCCTCCCATTGATGGCGATCGGGCGCCGGGTTACCTTTCCTGAAATTCTGCGTGAAGCAAGGACGTCCCATGAACAGACGTAGTGCAATCGGTCTTTGCGCGAAGTTTTTGATTTTGGCTGCAGTGTTGCCGCACAGTGGTTTCGCGCACGGGACGTCTCTGAGAGACCAGTTGGTGGGTACCTGGAATTACGTATCCAGCACCGCGACCCGGGAAGATGGCACCGCGGTAGAAAGACCCAAACTGCAAGGTGCGGTCACCTACACCGCCGACGGTCATTTTCATTTCATTACCGTCCGCTCCGACGCTCCAAAATATGCGTCGGGCGATTCCGCTCGTCCATCCTCCGAAGAGGCGATGGCGATTGCGTCGGGTACCGTCGCCTACACCGGCACGTACACGGTTGACGAGAGCACAAAGACGATCCACGTCAACATCGAAACGAGTTCTTTTCCGAATTTGGTCGGAGCGCCAAATCAACGACGGATTGTGCAATCGATCACCGCTGAGGAATTGAGGTTCACGAATCCGCGCACGCCGGCCGGCATCACGCTGGAGCTCGTGTTCACGCGGGCGAAATGACGTCCGTCGCCTACGGCTCCAGCAGCCCGCGAACAGCCGCCTGGAGTTCGTCGATCTTGAATGGCTTCCGCAGCAGGCGGGAGCGTTCGCCTCGTGCTGAACTCACGGCAGCGGTCTCCGAGTAACCGCTCGCGAAGATCACCGGCAGGTCCGGCAGCCGCTGCCGCAGGCGCCGGGCGACCTCGGCGCCGTTCATTCCGGGCATCGCGAAATCGAGTATGGCCACCTCCGGAGAAACTGTCTCCACCGCCTCGATGGCCGCGGGCCCGTTCTCGCAGATGATCGGCCGATAGCCCAGGTTTTCCAGCGAGTCCTTGAGGAAGGCGCGGACGTCCGGATCGTCGTCGACGACGAGAACGCTTGCCTTGCCGAGCTCATGGTCGTCGGGAGCAGCGGCATCTTCGACTTTAGACGGCGCTGCATCAGTCCGGCGAAGGAGCAGCCTGATCGTCGTCCCGCGCCCCGGCGTGCTTTCGATTTCGGCGCCCCCTCCGGACTGCTTCAAGGTGCCGTAGACCTGGCTGAGGCCGAGGCCTGTGCCCTTGCCGGTTTCCTTGGTCGTGAAGAACGGCTCGAAAGCGTGCTCCAGAATCTCGGGCGGCATTCCGTAACCGGTGTCCGTCACGGCGAGCTCGACGTAGTCGCCGGCCGCGAGATTGGCATCGCCACGGGCGCTGCGGATGCGCGTCGAGATCGTCAGATCGCCGCCGTCGGGCATCGCGTCCCGCGCGTTCAGGGCGACGTTGAGGACGGCCATCTCGAGCTGCACGCGATCCCCTTCGGCGTACATGCCCTCCGTCTCCAGATCCGTCCGGATCCGGATGTTCGGCCCGAGGCTGGGTTTGAGCATTTCCACGAAGCCCGCCACGGCCGCCGTGACGTCGATCGGCGCGATCTCGAGCTTCTGGATCCGTGAGAAGGCGAGCAACTGGCCGGCGAGCCGGGCGCCGCGCTCGGCGGCCTTCAGGCCGGCTTCGGCCCAGCGCGTGACATGGTCCGCCTTCGGCTTACGGCGGATGAGATCGAGGTTTCCGGTGATGCCCTGCAGCAGGTTGTTGAAGTCGTGGGCGATGCCGCCCGTCAGCTGCCCGACCGCCTCCATCTTCTGCGCCTGGCGAAGCTCCGCGTGCGCCTGTTCGAGCTCGCGGGTGCGGTCGGCGATGCGCTGCTCGAGAGTCCTATTGAGCTCGCGAAGGTTCGCTTCGCTCTCCTTGAGGGCAGCCTGCGCGCGGACGCGCTCGGTCGTCTCCGAGACGATGCACAGCACCCCGCCGACGCTACCGTCCTCCTGGGGGACGGCTGAATAGGAGATGTCGAAGTACACGGTTTCGCCGTAGCCGCTGCGCTCGATGTAGAAGGGCCGGTCCTTGGCCGAGAAGGTCTCGCCGGTCTCGCGGACGCCCCGCAGCAGGGGCTCGAGGTCGTCCCAGAGCTCCGACCAGTTTTCCTTGGCCGGCCGCCCCAGGGCCCGAGGGTGCTTGTCGCCGATCGTCGGTGCGTAGGCGTCGTTGTAGAGCGCTACGAACTCCGGCCCCCAGAACAGCACGATCTGGGCCGCTCCCCGCAGCATCAGGCCGACCGTGGTCTTCAGGCTCGTCGGCCAGGTCGCCGGCACACCCAGGGGAGACGTCGTCCAGTCGCGACGGGCCGCGAGCTCGCCGAGATCTCTCGCGACGGTCGTGACGCGCTTGGGTAAAGTGCCGTCCACTGAGGGACCCCTTGGCAATATGCACGACCGATGAAAGTCGCCCGACCGGCAATGACCGGGAAGAACGGCCTACGGCCATCCGGGTTCCCCAGCGACAGGATTCTTGGCCCCCGGCGTGCTGCTGGATGGAACGGCACGTCAATCGGCAAACTTCTACCGGGAGACATCCGGAAAGCGGTGAGCTATGCGCGATCAAAGGGAGAAGCCATGAAAAGAGAAATTTCGACCGCGATGCTGGTCTTGGCCGCATCCGCCTGCGGGGCGTCGGCGGATGCCGTGCGCTGGACGAAGTATTCCATCCCTGAGACGGGCACTGTCGTCGATTTCCCGGCATCGATCTTCACGGAGCAAGGCGAGAAGCCGGATGGCTACGGGCAGCGGTTCAGGACTCCCGACGGCCGAGCGGACATCACGATCCAGTCCGCCCCGAACGCGGCGAACGATTCTCCGGCCGCCTTTCTGGCGAAGAAGGGCCCTCCGGCGAGGATCCAATACAAGCGGGTGACGTCGCGCTTCTTCGCGGTGTCCAGCTACAAGGGCGACAAGGTCTGGTACGATCGCTGCAACTTCTCCGGCCGCCTGGTCCACTGTATCCTCATCAACTATCCGGCAAGCGAGGAGCGCGACTGGGACGGCATCGTGACGCGCATCAGCATGTCGCTGCACGGCGACTAGCGGGTCGCGGAGCACGCTCCCGCAGCTTGGTAGATGGCAAGAAGCTCCATGATTGGCTAGTGTTCGGCGTTCTTGCCGCAGGAGCGAGCATGCCAGCACAAAGTCCCGCCGTCGAACTGATGAAGCTGATCGCCGGCTTTCAGGTATCTCAAGCCATATCGGCAATGGCCGAATTAGGCATCGCCGACGTGATGAAGAATGAAGTGCTGGCGAGCGACGATATCGCCCGAGCGGTCGAATGCGACCCGCCGTCTCTGTACCGCTTGCTGCATGCGCTGGCGTCGGCCGGCCTGCTGGAAGAACAGGCCGAACAGCGCTTCCGGCTGACGCCGATCGGAGAGTGTCTGCGATCGGACTCCCCGGAATCACGGACGGCGTGGGCACGTTACGTCGGCAGACCTTACGTCCGGAGGTCGTGGGAAAGCCTCGCCGATTGCGTGAGACGGGGAAAGAGCGCGTTCGAACTCTCTCACCAAGCGATTCTGTGGGCATGGCGCGGAGAGCGGCCAGAGGAGACCGCAATCTTTGACGCAGCGATGAGCGAGTTGTCCCGCTCCGGAGGCGCGGCCATCGCGTCCGCCCATGACTTTTCGGCATACAAGACGATCGTCGATATCGGGGGCGGACAAGGGGGCCCTGCTCGCCGCCATTCTTTCGCACCATCCCGCCGCTCGCGGCATCCTATTCGATCTTCCGCATGTCGTCGCCAAGGCGCCGGAGCGTCTGTCGGCTGCGAAGGTTGACGACCGCTGCGGAATCGTCGGCGGAGATGTGTTCGAGAGCGTCCCTGTGGGCGGGGACGCTTATGTCATCAAGTCCGTCCTGATGGACGAGAGCGACGACAGCGTGGTTTCGATCCTTCGTCGTTGCCGCTCCGTCATGCTGGCGTTGCAGTTCGTTCCAACTCCAGAGTTAGCTATCCGCGAAATGCGCCGCGTCACGCGTCCGGGGGGCGTAGTCGCCGCGGCGACATGGGACACGCGGGGAGGATTCGTTGCCTATCGTATGATCGTGGACGCCGCGGCACCCCTGGACGGTAAAGGTCGCGAATTCAGGGCGCGCTCCTACAGAGGGCCGATGAGCCGCCCCGGCGAGCTAGTACGCGCGTGGAACGAGCAAGGTCTGCGAGACGTGACCGAGGACATGCTGACCATTCGGATGGAATATAGCTGCTTCGAGGAATTTTGGGCGCCGTGCGAAGGGGACGATGGACCGATAGCGGCATACGTGGGAACGCTCGACTTGGGCGCCAAAGCACGGCTCCGAGCTGTAGTCCGGTCAGCCTATCTGATGGGGAAGCCGACGGTTTCCGTTCGTTCGCCGCGACGGCGTGGGCCGTCAGAGGTATCGTTCCTTAGAAATTACCATTCATTGCAGCGTGTTGGTCGTCTCTGGCGCAGAGCCGCGACCGGCCTCCCAGTCTCAACAAGGCCGCGACTCGATCAGATTAAAGCGGCCGGCGCGGAGAATGGCGAAGGGACGGAAGCCATTCTCGGTCAGGAGCCGATGATATTCCCTTTCGGTCCGTTCTCGTCCACCCAGACCGCGCAGCATGTTTAAATCGCTCATCGCGCACGACCTGCCCGCGTCATCAGTACCGGGCAATTCCGGCATCGCGCGTTCGACCAATAGCAGTCTGCCTTTTTGGGGAAGTGCTTTGCGGCAGTTTCGCAAAATGATGCGGCTGCGCTCGTCATCCCAGTCGTGAATAATGCTCTTCAAGATGATCGCATCGGCTGCCGCAGGCACCGCGTGAAAGAAATCGCCTGCAACGAAGTCGACGCGGTGGGAGATTCCCAGTTGCCCGAAGTGCTGGTTGGCGGCGTCGGCGCACCTCGGCAGATCGAAAACCGTTCCTTTGATATTCGAGTATTCTCTCGCCACGGCGCCCATGAGTTCCCCGGAGCCGCCTCCGACATCCATCAAGTGGGAGATCGTGCCAAAGTCGTAGGCCTGCAGCAGATCGTGCGTGACCAGCCGTGTCAGGTCTGTCATCGCTTCATTGAATATCCGCACATGCTCTGGCGTGCGCGCCATTAGGTCGAAATTATCGTTGACGTCCAGGAGTTGGGCAGCCGTCTTCCCCGACATGATCGAATCCAGAAGACCATCCCACCTCCTGACCAGCATGGAGCCTTCAAAGATGACCCAGTTCTTGAACGATCGTTCAGCAGTGCCGTCGAGCCCGGCCCCCAGTTCGTTTAGCAAGTAGCGGCCTTCGCCGACGCGAGAGCAAATGCCGATGGTCGAGAGAGCGACGAGCAAGCGGGCCAGGGCGTCCCGGTCCGCGTGGGTTCGACCCGCGAGTTCTTCGACCGTTCGCGGTCCGTCGCGCAGCAATTCGGCAAGGCCCAGCCTGGCAGCGACATAGATCACAGCCGTCACACGGTGCGATTGAACAAGGTCCAACAAATGTTCGGGGGGATTGGTGGTCATGTGCCGCCCTAGTCTTCGATCGGGAAGCCTGATGCCCTCACGATCGGCCCCCAGCGCTCTAAGTCGGCGCGCTGGATATGTTTAAGTTCGTCCGAAGTCGTTCCTGTCGGCTCACAGCCCATGGCATGAATCTTTGCGCGCATTTCAGAATCGCTCCCGATTGCAATGATCTCCTTTCCCAGGTGCTCAACGAACTGACGCGAGGAATGGGCAGGCGCATAGAATGCGAACCACCCGGCCGCGTCGATATCGATCCCGCTCTCCTTGAGAGTCGCGGTCTGGGGCAGGAAGGAAGATCGCGCAGCGGCTGCGGTGGCGATGATGCGTATGCCACCGCTCCCATGTTGCTCCAGGAGTTCGGAAAGAAACGCCATATACATCGGGACCCTGCCGGCCAGCACATCCGGGAGGGCAGCGGGAGTACCCTTGTAGGCCGTGTGGCGTAGGTTCAGGCCTGTGATCCGGCCAAACTCGCCGCAGATGAAATGAGGTGCCGTACCTGCTCCCGGCGAGCCGTACACCGCTTGTTCGGGATTGGCCTTCATCCAGTCGATGAGTTCGTGCACTGAATGGATGGGCAGCTTCGCGCTGACCGCCAGAGCCAGATCGACCATCATCACCTGCGAAAGTGGCACAAAGTCGCGCTCTGCATCATATCCCAGGCTCCTGAAGAGATGCGGCTGAAGTGTGAATTGCGAAGCGGAAGCAAACAGCACTACCTCCTCTCCCGGTGCGGCATTCTTGACCGTCTGAGCGCCGATGCGCCCGCCAGCGCCAGCAAGGTTCTCCACAATCGCCACCTTGCCGAGCCTGGTATGAAGCTGCTCGGCAAACAGCCGGGCGATCGAATCTCCCGACCCGCCAGGCGCGAATGGAAACACGATCTTCAGCGGCCGGTCGGCAGCAATAACAGGTAGCGGAAGAGCCAGAGCCGAAAGCCCGGCCAGCATGGCGCGACGCGAGTAGAGCTGCATGGCGTTCTCCATGTGCTTGGGACAGCAACGCAATGATCCGGCCGGCCTCCATCTCGCTATCCTGAGGCAACATCGCTATAACCAGAAATCGCAATGTCCTATCGGGCTATAACGTGGGGTGATGCAGATGGAGTGGCATGATCGCATCGGCCGCCGGCTGCGGCTAAAGGATCTCCATACGCTCCAGACGGTCGCAGAGGTCGGCAGCATGGCCAAAGCGTCTCACCGTCTTGGATTGTCGCAGCCTGCGATCTCCAAGGCCATCACCGACATGGAGCACGCCGTCGGGGCTGCGCTGCTGGATCGCACTTCGCGCGGAGTTGAACTCACTGAGTGCGGACGCCTTCTTGTCGATCGGACGCGGGTCGTTTTCGACGAAATAAAGCTAGGTGTTACCGACATTGTGCAAAGGTCAGATCCGGCGCAAGGGCTCGTTGCGATCGGTACAACCGAGCCGGTTACAGCCATCGTTACAGAAATCATCGGACATCTCGTCCGCCGATATCCAGGTATCAGGTATCATATCATGATAGGTGATCGGGATGCGCTGGAGCATGCTCTGCGCCAGAGAATGCTTGATCTGGCCATAACGCGCTGGGCGCCGTTGCCGGTCGCCGATGATTTGTCCGCGGAGGTGCTGTTTAAATCCTCCCTTGCGGTGATGGCGGAGCGACGGCATCCGCTGCTGCGATCGACGAAGAAGTTGAAGCTCGCAGACCTTATGCAAGAGCAATGGACGCTCTCGCCGCCCGATTCCTTTTTGGGGCGTACCGGCGTCGAGCTATTTCGGCGACATAACCTGCCGCTTCCGCCAACGACCGTCACCACGATTTCAATCTACATGCGGTTGAATCTGTTGGCGAGCAGCCGGTTTATAACCCTATTGCCCATGCAGATACTCAGAATGCGATCGAGTAGCGCATGGCTGCGCGCGCTGAACGTCGATCTTGGCGATACCTCCGCCCCGATAGCCTCAATCACCTTGAAGGGACGGCGGGCCGGAGGTGCCGTCAAGTTATTCCAAGAGGCCAGCCGGGAGGTCTGTAAGGCGTTGGTTGGAGTGAGCTGATTGGTCCGAGCAGACTGTTGATAAGCGGACCTGACAAGTTTATGAGTTCGAGTTTATAAGTACGCGCCCTACATCGGCTCGATGAGAACGCGCTTGCCATGCGCCTTCGTCGCGAGACTGTCGAGCATCCGTTCGGCACGATGAAGGCACGCATTTGCTGCGGCTTGGACGCTGACTTTCAGGGATAGCCGTGCGCCTGCCGCGCATCGTGGAGATGATCGCTCACACGTTGCAATATCAGCAGCGTAGAAAGCATGAACCAGGCCCGGCCGTTCAGTATTTGCTACACAATCAGATCGTGAGCCGCATGAAGATCGACGTGCCAGGAGTGGTCATGGTGCGTACTTGAAATATCGATCCCGTCAGCATCCCGATCTGGCGGCCCCTCGGGCGCAATAGCATGCTGACCATCTCCATGAGCTTTTCCATTTCCGAGGGTATTATCGGCGCCAATTTTAAAATGAAAGGAATTGTCAAGTTTAGTGGCGATCGCTGATGTGGCCCGCTCTGCCTTGTCGGAAGAAGGCCCGCCCTCGTTCTTTAATCCCGAATGTGCGTCGTTGGCAGAATTTTCGGGCGTCATTGGCATATCGTGTTGCGGTTTGCCACTATTGAAATCACCTGCCTGTGGATGCTGTCCGTGTTGCTTGCCGGCCGCGGAGCGATCTTCGAATTTCTGAAAATCGCCGTGCGCCGGTCCGTGATTGGAATCTACCGGGATCTCATTCTTAGCGTGCCCCTTGGCGGCTGCGGATGTGTGGCCGGATTCATGCGCGGCTTTCTGCGATTGATCGTGATTCAAACTGTCTGCAGCGGCCTCATTCTTGGCGTGCCCCTTGGCGGCTCCGGAGGTATGGTCGGACTCATGCACGGCTTTCTGCGAATGACCGTGATTTAAACTTTCTCCAGCGGCCTCGTTCTTGGCGTGCCCCTTGACAGCGCCGGAGGTGTGGTCGGCCTCATGCAGGGCTTTCTGCGATTGACCGTGATTTAAATCGTCTCCCGGGGCCTCAAGCTTCGCGGCTTCCGAGTTGTTGTCGGGAGCGCGCAAATCGGATTGCGAGCGACCCTGATCTAACACGATTTCCCGGCCTGTCTGCGTGGCGTCACGTTCCGCGGCTTCGTGCGCCGCTACCGCAATAAAATCAATAGCCCCGGAACCTAGATGAATAGCGTTTTCTCGGCCACTGCCGCCATCTTCCACATGGGCGTTGCCGACATAAAGCTCGCTGTGGTCTGTGGCGGTTATATCGCCTTGGGCGAACTCGAATGCAAACGCCTCACCGTACACCGCCATACTGCCAAAATTTGCGAAGCCAGGAAGCACGGATGCCGGTCCGTTGACGACGCTTTCGGTAGATGAATTTACGATGCCATCGCCGAAATCGAACGCCTGCACGGCATGGTTGGCACCATCGAGCTCGTAGATCAAGGCGGCGAAAGCCGCAACCATGAAGTTGCTGTAGCTGCTCGAACTCGGCCTCGGCGCGTTGAGTGCTGCTTGTGCAAATACGCTCGCAGCAATCTCGGCCACGGGGTCGACGAGCTTGCCAGTCGGCGATGAGGTCCCAGTTGCGGCGCCGGCGCGGTCCTTGCTCGCGCTTCTGGCTGGGGTGCCACCTGATACTGCTTGCTTGCGGCCGATTTTAAAGGTTACGATCTCCGCGCGGCCGTCTTCGGACATGACCGTGAAACTTTCGGTTGCGGCATGACCGGGCGAATCGTCCAACGCTGCCAGGAGCGCAGCTGCCAAGATACTCATCGCGCCATAACGGCGCGACAGCGCCAGCGCGGCGAGCTCCGTCCGGTTGTTAATTCCGAGCTTCTGTCGCGCGTGGTCGATGTGAATCCTGACGATCTCTAGAGAGACACCCAGGACCCGAGCAATTTCACTGTCCGACAAACCTTCGGCGACGAGATCCATGATCGTCCGCTCGTTGACGGTCAAAACCGCCTGAACGTTATCGCCGAACGATTCGATTCCATTAGCTTCGTTACCAACCCTCGCCAGGTCTGACCCCGTCTTTTCTAGCCTTAGGGACTGCACCAGCGCCTCTGGTTTGACGTTCATCGGAATCGCGCTGCAAACACCGGTCGCAAGCGCACTGGCAAGATCGCCGCAGGCGACGGCAGCAGTGAAAAACACCAGTCGGGAGGAGAGACCTTCGACGTCCGCGATGGCAAGGATGTCGGAGGCGGTTACATCGGTGAATCCGTCCTCCAGCAACACCACATCTGGGGTCACACTGCGTATGGCCGCAAGACAACTTGCTCCATCAAGACAGCATGCAACTACTTCGAAATCGGGCTGGGCTCCCAGAAGCGACGCAAAACCCTGGAGAACAATAGGACGCCGATCTGCTATCACAAGTCGAACGCGACGCATGGGCTTCTTTCGCTCGGCCTCGCACAAAGCATGACAAGCAAATTAAGTCCGCTCGACAGATTGCGTTCCTAATTGTGATGGATTCTTACGGACGGTTTGACGATGAGGTCATTCAGTTAGTGACGGCTCCAGATGGATTGCCTCTTAGCCGTCCGTCAGAGGTTACCGCTCCGCGGAGATGCAACTTGAGGCGATCTCTGTAAGCCCACATTTGCGATCAGGGATGGAAGCGAGTTTCGTAGAATGCCTATTGCGCTTATGGCCGAAAAAATGGGCCCAACCCGTCTATTCAGCGGTGCAAATCGATCTCGACTGCAATCCTGACGAGATCGGAGTGATTCTTCGCGCCGAGCTTCGACTTCAGCACGGAGGTCGTGTTGGCAACGGTTTTATATGAAATGCCGAGTTCGGACGCGACTTCTGAGATGCGGTCGCCGCGACCCAAAAGCCTCAGGATCTCGAGTTCGCGTGGGCTCATCTGTGTCAAGGGACTGGCCTTGACCGCCGCTCCTGCGAAGGTCGTCGTCTCCGCCAGACGCGGTGAGACGAAGCGCTCACCGGCTGCAACCTTCCGAATGGCCTTGGCCAAAAGCCGGGGATCATCACTTTTTGAAACATATCCTTGAATGCCCATCTCAATAGCGCGCACCACAAACGCCGGATCTTCGCTCACGCTGAGCATGACTATTTTGGCGGCCGGATCATCCCTGCGGATTCGCCGGGCCAACTCGAAGCCGGTAACGTCTGGAAGCCTCGCGTCAACCACGGTGACATCGGGATGCTTCTGCAAGTACGTACGATGGCCGTCCTTTGCATCGGAAGCCTCCAGGATCTCAACGGAGGGGTCCGACTTGAACAAGGCTCGGCAGCCGATCACGACAACGGGATGGTCGTCGACGATCAGTACCCGCATGTCGATCTGGTCTGTATTAGCACGTTGTTACTGCCTCAACTGTGGAGAACGTCGCGAACACTGTAATGTTTAAGTATCTGAACGGACTTCTGGCGAGCCGACCGAAGAAGCCGCAAATTGCAGAAGATCTGGAATGCTCGTTCCTTTCGGCCGAGCTCGCATCCGACGCGCTCGGCAACATTGCAGAAAACGCCCCCGACCGGCGTGTCGCTTTCGAGCGGACCGGTTGGAAGGCTCTCCGGGGCATCCCGGGACAGAAAAGTATCCATGCGGCACAGGAAGAGTATTTTGGCTGGTTACATCGGTTCTGTCGCGAATCTGTTGCTCTCCACCGCGGCCATCGGGCTTATGCTGTCGTCCGGTCGAAAAACGACCGGGGCGAACGTTCTGAAAGTCGAGATGTTCCATTCGGGAAATTGTGGCAGTTGCCTCTTAATGTGAGGAAGGCTCCCATGTCCCCGGCATAGCTCAAGGTCTCTGTTTTCGATCGGAACTCTCTATGAAAGCGACCACTGTACCTTTCGCCACGCGTGCAGCGACCCGCTCCGCATCCCAGTTCGTCAAGCGGACGCATCCATGGGATTCCGCCTTCGAGACCTTGCCCGGCGTCGGTGTGCCGTGGATCCCGTATCCTTCGGCGGAAAGGTTGATCCACATTGTGCCCACCGGATTGTTTGGACCTGGCTTGATGGTGAAAGGTTTTCGGGAGCGGACGCCTTTGAAATGATAGTCCGGATTGTACCGGTAGGTCGGGTTCTTATCGATCTCGGTGACCTTCAAGGTCCCGGTCGGCGAGGGCTTCTCTTCGCTTCCGACCGTTGCCGGATAGAAGCCGATCAGCGCATTCGACCTGTCGAATAGCTTCACCGTCTGACGGCTTTTGTCGACTTCGACCCTGTCCGCTTTCGAGGACGTTTCGGCACCTTCAGCGCCGACATCTACCACGACAATGGTCTCTCCGACGCGGTCGAAGCGGTGTCCAGGATTAAGCGCCGACAGCAGTTCTTCGCTCATGTGGAATTTCTCGGCCAATGCTTCTCGCGGGCTGGCGAAGCCAAGATTGGGCAGGTCCTTCATTTCTTCCATCTTTGATGGGAGTTTGTTCAAAAACGGCTCGGCGATATCCGGCTGCGTGATGGTGTAATTTGCCGTGACCCGCCGATCGTCGGCGCGGAGTGCGTTCCAGAGGTCAACAGTCGGAATGTTCGAGCTTGGCAGCTGGCGCGCTTCCGCGAAGGCCCTCAGCGCCTTCTTGGCGTTTTCGCCGAACCTTCCGTCGATTTCGCCAGGCGAAAATTTGGCCCGGTCGAGCAGCACCTGCAGGCGGACCCCCGCCGGCGTCGGCCTTGTGTTCGATAAGGTCTTGTTCGTCGGTTCGGCAGCATCGATGGCGGCGGCCCCTATCTCGGCACTCCACGCCGGATTGGCGAGGGCCACCAGCAACAGTACGACCTGCCTTGCTTTTTTGAACCACATGGCGGTCTCCTTTCAAGTCGCCGATGGCTGCGGATCTGCGCGAAAGCCGGCTTCCTTGGCGCTCGATGCGGCGATCAAAGAGCGGTATGCGCGTTCATAATCCCGCGCCATTCGGCCGGCCGAGAACCGCGCTTCGAAGCGGGCGCGCACCGTGCGCCGGTCCAGGCGGCCAAGCTCACCAACCGCCTTTACCGCCTGGTCCTCGTTTTCGACGATGAAACCCGTCACGCCGTCCTCGACGACTTCGGGCACAGATCCGGATCGGTAGGCGATCACGGGAGTTCCGCAGGCCATCGCCTCGATCATGACGAGACCGAAAGGCTCTGGCCAATCGATCGGAAACAGGAGGGCCGCGGCGTCGGCGAGGAACGGCTGCTTTTTGGCGTCGTTCACTTCTCCCACAAGTTGGACCGCGCGGCCGTCGATGTGCGGTTCGAGGCTCTTTTTGAAGTATCCGGTCTCGCCACGTGGGATCTTGGCGGCAATCCGCAGCGGGCGCCCGGCCGCCCGCGCGATCCGGATCGCATCCTCAGGGCCTTTCTCCTTGGTGAGGCGGCCGAGGAAGGCGAGATAGGATCCAGGGTTGAAAGACGGCTTGAACAGGTTGGACGGTAGGCCATGCCTAATGGTGGCAATCCAGTTCGCTTCTGGGAGCGGCACGCGTTGATTGTCCGATATCGAGACGAAACCGGCCTCCGGAAACCGCTTTACGACGTCGACCAGGCCCGGAAGGTCCAGCCGCCCATGCATCGTTGTCAGAAAGGGGACACCGAGACGGCTAAGCAGCGGAAGCGGAAGCCAATCGATATGCGCGTGGATCACGTCGAAATCTCTCGCATGCTTGGCGATGGCTTCCAGCAGCACCGCGCAAGCCGCGTTGGGATCGACGCCCTGACGCCCCAGGCGGAGAGCGCGCGGCCATACCGGATGGAGCTGGCCTCTCGTCCTGGAATCGCCGCTCGCAAAGAGCGTAACGTCGTGTCCGAGCTCGACCAGTTCGTCCACCAACCAGGCCGCGACCCGCTCGGTGCCTCCGTAGAGCTTGGGAGGAACGCTCTCGGCAAGGGGGGCCAGCTGAGCTATGCGCATGAATGCCCCTAAAACAGAAACAACGATCGGAGCAGCAGCACGATGGCAATCGATGCGAGTTCGGAAATTGCCAGGAGCGTCCACTCTGGTCGGGCGGTGCCCTCAACAATTCGCCTAGCGAAAGTCTCCATGAGCCTCAACATTCGTTCTCTGGGAGACGGTCGAGGTACGCAAGGCCGAACCCGGTGAGTTCGTCGACCTCGTTCACGCCCGCTTCCCACCTCCCTTTCAGATGACGTTCCAACAAACAACGACGGCTATCAGCGGCATCGATGTCGCGATGGCTCGCTCGATAAAGCGACCAAACCGTATCCACGGCTTTTCTCAGCGGGATGTCGTCGACCATGTTCCGGCTCCGTCAAACTGGTCGACGGCAACGCTTGCCACGGCCAAGGTTTCCACTTTTTCCCGAAAAACTAGTGGGCGAGAAGAGATTGCGTAGAAGCCAGGTTCGGTGGTGGCAGTCGCCCTCGTCGCCGAAGCTTAAGGATGACGCGCGGCTCAGAAGCTGCGATCGCTCCAGTTGAGGGGACGTCTCTCGAAGAAGAATGCGTCCTGGACCGCTCAAAGATTGGCTGCCGTTGCCAGGAAACTTCAATCGAGTTCGACGTTCTCCCTCCGAAGCCCCTTCTTGCCGCGTAGGACGATACGATCGTGCGAGTATTGATCGTCGATGATCATCGAGTGGTCATATGGGGCTGCCGATCCCTGTTTGCTGCGGACGCTTCCATCCAAATCTCGGAGACGTCCGACGCAAACACGGGCAATCTTGCGTTTTGCAGGAAGCATCCCGAGGTGACCGTGATCGACACTGGTCTTCCCGATCGATCCGGACTCGAACTGGCGCAGCGGATATTCAAGAAGGATTCTGCTGCCAGGCTTGTCATCCTAGGCACGAACTACGCCTCCCTTTCGTGGCCGGCGCCGTCGAGGCGGGCATGCTAGGATGTGTCTCAAAAGCGAGCACCCTCAGCTGTTGGCGGATGCCATGCGGCCGCGGGAGAGCGCTTCATCTCTTCTTTTGGGAGCAGACCGTTGCTTTCCTGATTTCGGTCCCGGTGGCCTCGATGAGCGCCCGAGAGCTCAAGATTCTGCATCTTTTCGAGCGAGGTCGCCGGATCGCGAAAGTCGCATCAGAACTTGGCATTTCCTACAAGACGGCGGCCAATTCGACGTCCAAGCTCAAACCAAACTCGGCGTCAGAAATCACTCGGATCTCGTTCGGATCGCCGTAGAAATCGACCTTCACGGATCGTGAAGAGCGGGCGGACTTCTCGGGTCGGTGCTACCATTGAATTTCCTTGAATTGCAGTCCACGCTGCAGTAATTCGTCTGCAGCAGCTGCGCTCTCGTCTTGGCCGCCTCTCCGACCAGGCGATACCTGCCAACCATCGCCCTATCGGCCTCGACCTGATGGCGTATGCTTTCGTACAGTCGTAGTACGCTCTGGTCGCTCAGATGCTCGAAGTTCGCTGACGAAGTGGCTGCGGGTGGATTTTGCGCGCCGGTCGCTCGAATATCGGAAAGTGCCTGGTTAAGCGGTTTCTTCTGATCCATGCTTCTTCGCTTTTTTCCAAAAGCCCGTGACCGAGGCGCACGCGGCGCGGCGCCTCGGTCACGGTCCGTCAACGATAGCGATGCGGGTTGCCGCGGCCCCTGAACCAGCCGTAATGATGACCGCGTCCGCTATGCCAGCCATGGTGCCCGTGGCCGTGGCCGCCACCGCGGACTTGGATTACGCTTCGTCCTGCGGGCGATGATGGCGCCATTCCCAACCTTGCCGACGCTGGCCCCGCAAACGTCACCATCGCACTCAGCACAACAGCCGCAGTCATTTCGATTGCTTTCATATTTCTCTCCTCAGTTCGTTTCGCCTGTCCCGATCACAACGACGTCGATGCGGGGCCGGGTTCGCCCGCCTTCCACGTTCGTTTCATTCACCATGCGCCGAAAAATCCGCGATCTTCTGCAACCAATCTGCGCTCGGGCTCCTTCCGGATTCGGCGTTGCCTGCATACCAAACGGGTTGCTCTCAGCGATCAACAACGTTGACAAAGCCGTGGTGAAGGCACGACAGCCTGAGAGCGGCCTTAACTGCAGACGCGTCTGCTACCTCGAGTGGGCCTAAGTCGCGTCATTCGATTGCGGGCCTGTGAAGCACCTGATCACCTCGATCGACGGGTCCGCATTAGGGCTGAAGAAGGAACAGGAGATGTTGCCGCTCTTGCTCACGCTGGCGCTGGTTGTCGCACAACATCTCAAACCGGGCTTTGGCGGCGGTTGTGTCCTGACTTTGTCGCTTCAGTTCAACGAGATGCGCCTCGCATTCGGCCAACTGACGCTCTCCTTCAACTACCTGACGTTCGATTTCCCTCAATTGATCTAAAATGCCTTCTCTATACATCGCGGTTCACGCTGCCACGGGAGCTCCCCGAAACGATATACATTTAGCAGATCGAAAGTTCCCGACGACCATTGCAGGCACGCGGACCGCTCCAGGGCTGGTCTCAAGTAGCTTCTACCAGACCCATTCGGCATAGTCGCAGAAGATACAGCTCGAGTGCTAGGCACCGCCCTATTGATCACGCGGCTTACCTGTGGTCTTCGGGCGAGATTTAAGGAGGGTCGGCAGCGGAGGCATCTTCGAATGAGGCTCCGGGCTTTGCTCCGGATCGATTGCAGATTCCGTCGAATTCTTCCTGCGAACCGCAAGTCCAATGCAGCCAACGCTCACTACCGATGCTCCCGCGAGCATCAGCCACTGCGGCAATTGCTATGATGGCAGAACGTCCTTGGTCATCAGATGCGTCTACCGTTTTCGCGCAATTCACTCCAGGAGCTCATATGCGAACGCGCCACGCCTTCCGGGTCGTTTTC
Source organism: Bradyrhizobium sp. ma5 (assembly GCF_042258955.1). Lineage (NCBI taxonomy): Bacteria > Pseudomonadati > Pseudomonadota > Alphaproteobacteria > Hyphomicrobiales > Nitrobacteraceae > Bradyrhizobium > Bradyrhizobium sp. ma5. The sequence continues at coordinate 1,249,118 of NZ_CP170156.1, read as the reverse complement.
CTCGAACAATTCTTTGACCTCGCTCAACCGCAGCTTGGTGCCGGCCCGCCTGTGCACCAACAATACATGCCTGGTGCCGACCGCTATTCGGTCGCGTCGGATGTCATCCTGCTCGGCGTGATAGGCCTTCATGTCGGCCGTGAACTGGCGCGCGACTTCCGGCGGAATCTCGATCGGCTTTCGCTTGATGGACACCATCTAAAGATGGCCTGGCGGCCGCTCCCCGAGATTGGGCGGGTCCGTCGCTCCGTGGGCTGGAGCGCCGATCCCTCATCGCGCGATATGCATGGTCGGGATGTGGGGTTGGTCTGCCAATCCGCACGATTGGGCAAATCGTAAATCGACAAATGCCCGCGCGGCAATTGCCATTCCGAATTAGCCAGTGGATATAGGGCGAAGGCCAAGTCCTGGCGCAAAGGTGGTAGCGCGCCGCAGCAACTGCGAAGCCTGATGGGTGACACTCGGCAAAGAGGCGTAACGTCATGGGAGGAGAATGGCCGCTACAGCCTCCGAAGCCACGTTAGCCCCAGCTCAGCCCCCGAGCGATCCAGGGCACGACACGCGTCGGGGATGGGACAAGACGATGCACGAACTCAAATCTTACGTGGCTTTCGCCGTCGATACCGCTGGCGTCGCGCGCGCGACCTACGAGCTTCTTTGCATCGATGACGAGGAGGCATAGCAGCGAGCCGAACGTTATCTGAACGCGCATGACATTATCGAGCTTTGGGGCGACTACACACGCATTGCTCGTCTCAAGCGTAGCTGATGACAGGGCGCTTAGAGCCGGTACCGAGCTGGAGTGAAATGAGTTTATTGGGCGCGTCGCTGGTGGGCCAGCCAGGACTATGAAGTCAGTTACGTAAATCCAGGGTCGGTCTGGTGAATCCAAATCGAGGTGGCCCCAGCAACCCTTGGAGGCCCTGGGGGCGATTGCTGAGGCCACATGGCCAGTCCCGCGTCGGTCGAGATTGGTCAACCTGATCGCACACCGGATCCGGATAAGAGACAAGCGCGATCCTTAATTCTGCGCCACGATGCCAGGAACAGTGGCAATATTACCACTTGGCCCCTGCGCCCGGATTCACCTGCGATATGTCCGTCGCGTGACACAGGAAGTTTAGCGCTTGCGGGGGAGCTGATGAGCGGGCGTGCGGCGGCGATCTTATTACGTTCATTTGAGATCGGGTCCAAGAGGCCGCCGTCCTGCGTCAGCGGCCTCCTCGCTTTGCTTCATTGAATTGCAAAGGAGAGCGCCAACGCCATTCCCAGTTCACTCTTCTCCAGGGACTCAACCCGAGTAACTCGCGCCCCTCATGAGTTCATCGAGCACCCGATGCGGACTCATCAATCCCGCCAATGTTGGGAACGCGGGCCAAATTCTTCCGTTGATAATTTGAACATTGGAGAATTGCCATGGAGGACGACTACTTTCGCGATGCGGAGATTTGGTTAGCTGCTGCGGTCGGCTGCGGGCCGTCACTTCTCATCGCCGCCTTGATGATCGCATCGCTGATCCAGCCGCAGTTCCCCGGCTGATTAGGAAGCGCGGTCCGGTTTATCGCTCTCCCCTGGCCACCATAGCGACAGCGGGTTCATGGCGGACTTCTTGGTTGTCCGGCACACCACCCGACGGCTGCGCTTTCACCTGCCGAAAAAATCTGCCATGACGACCGAGGGCGCGCCGGCAATGCAGGATAAGGCAGCGATTGCCCATACTGAGCGGTTCATTGAAATGCCCAACGCAGTCCAGACGGGCAGGAAGGCCAGGTCTTGGTCGAAGTCCGTTTTTATGGTGAAGAAAGACCGGACGAGTGTCACCCTTGCTGAATTAGGCGTTTCAGCAAGGCTTCGTAGGCCTTCTCCGCCTCAGCGAATGTCTTGAACGGCGATCCGCCCACCCTCATGGCGGGCCTGCGCAAATCAAGGGAACTCCATGAGGCAACAACGCCGGGTGGCCCATGGAGACCAAGACCAATGCGGCTCTCGTTGCTGATCACGAACGAATAGCTTTGAGCGCTCGCGCTCCAGATCTCGATATCGGCTGTCGCGCGGCGGAAGTGCAGGGCCATTTCGCCCTCCACCGAGAAGTCCCTCTGCGCTTATCCAGAGGGACGCTTAACATGCTTTTGTGCGGTTGGCCGTTTCAGTCTCCCGCGCCAGCCGTTCTGCCTTTAGGCGCTCTCGATTATCGTGGAGCGCTTTCTGCGCTTTGGCGTAATCGCTCAAAGTTTCCTTCGCTTCGGCCTGCCTGAATATTTTGCGGGCTTCGCGTTCCGCTGCCGTGGGGGCCCGCCGTTCTCGGTCACTGATCATTGTTGACCTCCGTTTTGGGCTTGACCATTAACGCGCAGAGCTCACTTTCGATCCTATCCGAATAAGGAGCGCCGAACTTTAAGGCTGGTTTCGGTCGCGACGCACCTTCTGGATACCTCAGGCCTTTTGATAAGCTTCCGCTTGGGGCTGCTTGATCCGCCGCGCTGCCATTCCGGGTCGTCCTGTGCCCTCGTCGATTGCCACTCCTGCCAACTCGCGTGCGGTGGGCCCGTTGCGGTGCCGCCGACCTACTTTGGCGACGGTAACCCAGGCGACGTCAGCCACTCTGTCATGTTAGCGGCGGTTTCGTCGAAACGAGCCCTACCGAGCAGATATTCTCTCTAGGGACCTGGGGGAAGTTGCTTCGCCCTGTTCGCGCAGCTCTCTGGCTTCGTCGGCCAGTCGCACCTCACGTGGGGTACAGCTGTTTCACTCGTCTTCGTTTCATATTCCCACTCGGCTTGGTGTCCTGCCCGAGCTCTAACCTGCCTGCCGAAGCGCTGTTCAGAAAGCGAAGCCGCCAAAACGCCGGTGAACTAACCTATGTTGTGAGCGGATGTTGAAACAGGCGTTTTGGTGATAGTCATCGTCATCGTGGCCCTTGAGCCGACAAACGTCAGTCAACACGCGACCAGTGCCGCTCACATGAAGCTATCGAGGTTCGGGTTACGCCTCCAAGCGCCAAAAGCCCCAGCTCCCCACGTGTTTATTCCTCCCGTGTTGCCGCCGGTAGGGTCCGCCAAGCGGCTGAACGCTCTGCCGGTTCATCAACTTGCCCCAGTCGTGGGCCTGTCGTCGGTACCGTCGCTCCTCCGTCGAGCCAATATGGCAGGCTGCTTTGAACAGCTCAGGCCGATCTCGTTTTGCTCGAAGACAGATTGGCGAGACATTTTGCTGCCTAAGCGCGGCCTTCAGCACCGCACCGCTGGGCGCTCTGAACCGACCATGCAGGAACTTCTCTGGATAGGCTAGGTTACACGTGCGTCACACAGAGGAGGACACCCATGAAGACCCTAATTATCGGATCTATCGCCGCCGCGGCGGTGATCACTGCGGCGCATGCCGCCGAGACCATGTCGACAGCGCCGGCCGAGAGCTGGACCGTGACGAACTACTATAAGCAGTCGGTCTACGATCCGAAGGAAAGCAAGATCGGCGACGTTGACGATGTGCTCGTTGACAAATCCGGGAAGGTTAATGGCCTCGTGATCGGCGTCGGCGGGTTTCTCGGAGCGGGCGAGAAGGACGTCATCGTTCCTTTTACCGCGGTAAAGACCACCAAGAAGGACAACAAGTGGTGGCTCACCCTTAATGAGACGAAGGACGGCTTGAAGTCGGCGCCCGGATTCAAGTACGACAAGGCAAGCACGACCTGGGTCCCCGACAGCAAGTAGTCAGCCTGAGATCGTAGAGCGAAGTGTGATCGAGCATCCCGCTCGATCGATTTCGCTCACTGCCTGTCGATTGCCCTGGTTGATCAGCGTGCCGAGCCTCGTGGATACCGGAGCATCAATCGATCGCGGTATCCCCGCCGCCTCTGACCGAACGCCGCACGGGGATTGATGCCGCAAGTCACGTTCCTTCCAGATGCTGACGCGAGGCACTGTGCGCGCGTCTGGTACATGCAGTCGCCGGGATATCCGACACGTCCTCCCTGAACACACCACGGAGAATCTTGAGCGCTGGCAGGAGAAATCTGTGCCAAGCGCCGTCCTAGTCGCCCGGTAGTCGCTTCCGCCTGCCCCGGCGGAACCCTTCCGTGCGCAATCGCGTGGGGTTGATCCTTGGGGCGGTCCAATCGCGTACCGCCCTATTTTCATGTGTGCTAACTTAGCTGGGTAGCAAAATGGTAGGCAGTTCATGACTGACGATCAGGTCAATCTTGTCGTTCAGCACCTTTGCGAGCAATTGCACTTGGCGCTCCGACTGAAGGACAGCGAGGCACATCCACCCAACGCGAAGGATATTGGATTCGAGCCTGCCTCTGTAAGAACTGTGTTGCTGACCGGGTTGCGCTCGGCAGGCGTCACGATCCACCACGAGACAGCCGGGGCGAACGAAGAGCCGCCGTGGTCCTAGTCGCAAAACGCGGGACAGAAGCCCGGCACCCAGCGAGGTACTGCGCTCTATCCGGCGATCTGACGGCTGTCCTTGCGCAGCCTGCCGGCAAGTTCTGTAAGTGACAGCCTATGAAGTCGTTGTCGCTGGGCTTGATCGCGAGAGACTCGGCTGCGTTCATTCCTCACAAATGAACTTTTCCGACCGGCCACATCGACCACGTCGGAAGGTCAGAAGGTTGGGCCCGCCTCTCTCCAGACGCGAGCACCATGAGCTGGCCGCAGAACGGACATGGAGGGTCCTGTGTCTAGCGGATAGAGCAGAAAGTCTGGACATATCTGGCTCCGATCACGTTGGCACGACTGGTGGCGTTTCTGGATACTGGTTGAGCTCTATTTCAACAACATGCGGCGACGGACTTTGAAGGCGATAAAATCTAAACTCCTGCTCCTGAAGCGGACATCGAAACGTGACCGCGGCGTGATCCGGCAGTCGGCTCAACTCGGCCTTCAATTCGCCGACGGTGATGATCGGCGGCTCGGCAGTTTGGCTGGGTATCTCGTTCATTTGGGCGCTCCGGTTACCCGCCCTCGACAAGCCTACCGCTCAAACCCTACTTTCGTTCCCCAGCAAAAGCGAAGAGCGCGCCGGCTGACACCGGCGCGCTGCCTCGGGGAACAGATCTGAACGCCTCACCGCCCGAACAGACCGTCCCGGGTGGCCCACCCGGCCGGGCCGTGACTGCGCTCTTCGCTGGCCCTGTTCGCAATCGCCAAAAGTGCCCTGTGACCAACAGGAGCGTTCGCCTGCGTCGTCCCAGAGCATACGATGCAACCTGTGGCCCCGCATCAAGCGCGCCAGGTCCATTTTTGTAAGGTCCCCGATGGCATATCTTTTCATGCCGCATGCGCATAATGCACCCGCCGTCATCTGCTCGTTCGTCCGTCAGACACCCGAGACCGAAGCTGCCTTCAAGTTGCCTTCCGTCTCCGTGTCGACCTTAAAACCCCTTGCGGATAAATCACGACCCAGGGTCTCGGGAAGCAGAAGTGAGGAGAGAATGAAGATAGTCGCAGCGGGAAGGGCCACGGCGACCATCCCGTTCAGCAGGCTTCCGCCTAGATGCCCGGCCGCGAGCGGTACAATCACGGGGGCTATGCTGCCAAGCCCTCGACCTCCCATATAGAATGTAGACACCGCCGTCGCACGCAGGTTGACCGGATAGAGTTCGGAAATCCAGACGCCGGTCACACCCAGCGCCACGTTGCCAATGCCGAAACAGATGTAGAGCCAGAACATCGGCCATTCGGCCTTCGATCCGGCGTAGAGCTGACTGCCCCAGACGGCCATACCAACCAGAGACCCGACCCAAAACAGCGCGGGCACGAGAGCTCCGAAGCGGCGGCCAGCTCTGTCGTTGAAAAAACCGTTCGCGAGGTAGCAAATGCCGCTGACTACGGAGAGCAGGACGGCCGTCGTACGGACGACATCACCCGGCGTATGCATATCACGCAGCAGCAGCGTCGGAATAAAAGACACGACGCTGTAGTAGCAGAGCATATAGCTCATCAACCATACGAAGCCGATGACGGTTTGCCGTGCCAGCCCGTTCCGGAAGAGATCAGCGAGCGGAAGTGTGCGAGCTTCTGCCGTGGCCCGGCTGGCCTTGCGTTGCGCCTCATACTCTAGCCAGATCTTGGATTCAGGCATGAAGAAGCGAATAAAGATGATCAGCAGAATGGGCACGCCGCCACTCAGCAAGCCGATGCGCCAGCTCCACTCGTCACTGAACGTTGCAATCAGCCAGATGCCAACGATTGAAGCCGTGGACGACGCGATCACGGCGCAACCTTGGAGCGCGGCCGCCCCCAAACCTCGGCTGCCTTTTTTCCAGGCCTCGTTGAAGAGCACCATGCCAACGCCGTACTCGCCGCCGAGACCGATACCGGTGATCAGGCGCAGCGCGGCAAGAGACCAGTAATTCCATGCGAACGCCGAAACGATCGCGGCGACGGAAAACAGTGCGATTGTGAGCTGAAGCGAGGTCTTTCGGCCAAATCGATCACCGATAACGCCGAATAGCGCTCCACCGATGGCCGATCCGAACAATGTAAGCGCTTGCAGCGAGCCGACCTCGGTGAGCGATAGCGACATCGATCGCTGGATCGCAGGCAAGAGGAACGGGAATATCAGAACGTCATAGAAGTCGAGTATGTAGCCCAGCATCGCCGATATCATGATCGAATACCGTTGCCCCGGGGTGTAGTCTTCCGAACTCGAGGTGGCTGCCGACATGTGACGCGTTCCTGTTGGAGGATTGAGATCGATAGACGTGCCGAGACGCTTGCTGCCTCTTTGAGGGTCGAACGGCGCTTCGGCATTTATTGGGGGTCACAAGCGCGATCCGGTATCATTCGGAGCGCATTCGCGACTCAGGACTTGCGCGCGTGATGCGGAGCCTAGCGGCCCGGTGCCTTCAACGCCGAATAAGCAAAATCGCCCTTGTCGAGGATGTGGATATCGTCGAGCCAGAGGCTGCAGCCGCGAAGCGGAATGTCCAAATGACACGGCGTGTCATTCGTACCGCCGAGCTCCGTGTTCGGACCCGTCGAGAACAGGACGTTCCCGTAGAAGGAGAGCGCATTCATGATGTGCTCCGACGAGAGTTCCTGGGAAGCGGCGATGTGGTGCCAGGTGGCACGCTCGTTCGCCCCCCAGCCGATATGCGAGATCGCCCAGCCGCGCGTATCGCCGAAGCTGTCGATATAATTCTTGATGAGCAACGCATCGGTGCCTTCGCCCTTGAGGTCGACGATGTAGCCTTCCTTGATGGTCAGCGTGACCGGCGACTGGATGTAACGTTTAAACGCGCAGAGGATGTCACCGGGCATCAGCACCACGGTGCCGTTGACCTCGCCGTCGGTCGCCTGAGTAAAGGCAAAACCTGACGGGAAGTGATCCCAGCGCCCGGGCTCATCCGTGTATCCGTATTCGGAAATGACTGGGTATTGCTTCAGGCCATAGATGACATCCGTTCCGCCCGGCGACGTGATCCGCATTTTGCCGGCCGACTGCAGCAGGGTTCGCGAGAGCTCTGTTCGCCGGCGCAGATCTTCGGTCGGGAACATCTTCTTGAGGATGTGGAACGGCTCCATCACACGCAGGATGCGCGTGCCTGCCTCCTGAATTTCGAGCTGCTCACGGGAGAACAGCAACCCCAGAAGATCGATCACCATATCCACGCGCTTGAGTGTATCGATCGCCGGCTGGTTGCCCGCGAGCGCATGCCGGCCCTGCAAGCCCGCGACCTTGCCCTGGCCGTACTTGGGTACGTTGAGATGAAAGGTCGTTGCGCTCAGGCTTTGCGCAGCAAGCATGAAAGCCTGGGCGTATTCCTGCTGATCCTCGCCGCCGCTCAGGACCGCGACGACTTCGCCCTTCTTTACCTTGCAGAGTGTCAGCTCGGCCTTGAACAGCTCGAGCATTTCAACATCAACGATTTGCCGGGACATCTTTATTGATCTCCTGTTTGCCGAACGTAGAAACGCCGTCGCCGAACCGATCGCGCGGTCGCGCCAGAAGCTCTTCGACGATCGAAAGAAAGCCTTCGGTATCGTCGATCTGCATTTGGTGCCCCGCATTCTCCAGCGTCCTGATCGCAAGTGACGGCAGCAATCTGCGAATTTCTGCTTCATCTTCGGGCCGAATGACCCCTCCCCGCCCCGCAACGATTAATGCGGTCGGAACGCTAAGGTGGGCGAGGTCGCGATGAATGTCATCGTGATGAAAGCCCCTGTGACCTTCGATGAGCGCGCGCTCGTCGCAAGTATGCATCCACTCCGCCCTGGTGCGGATGTGCTGCTCAGGCCACCGAGGAGCGGAAGGGCTGCGCAGAGCTGCGTCGATCTCGCCAAGCTTTGCGCTATGAAGCAGTTTGAGGAGGGGTTCGATCGGAATCGGGTAGGCCCGGCGTCCCGGACCAGAGACCGGTGGATCGATCAATATCAGCTGTTCAACAGATGATGACCGCCAACGTGCAGCACGTACTCCGATACGGCCGCCCATTGAGTGGCCCATCAGTGTGTACGGACCAAGTCCGAGCGCTTCAGCGAACGAGACGAGATCGGATGCGCACGCGTCGAGAGAGTAATTGAGATGCGGGCCACTTTCGGACAGGCCGCGACCGCGGACATCGAGCACGTATACGTCGTGTCCGATGCACAATCGCTCCGCGATGAAAGCCCATTGCGCCGCGGTGGTCGATATGCCCGGCACAATCACGATAGCAGGTCCTGTTCCGCCGAAACGCAGATAGTGCTGACGGATGCCGTTGGCACGCACATGTGCCCCATACAGAAGTCCGGAGGCTGGGGCGCGGCTCATGTCGGCCAGTCCTCTTTGCGGAAGTCCGACAGCGGACGAAGGCGCTCGATTGCGACTTCCGTCGGCACCACATCTGCGTATTTGCTGGCGATATCGAACAGGTTGACGGCGTGCGACGTGGGCGAGCGGTCATAGACGGCATCGCTTGGCACGATTGATTTGAAGTTCAGCGCGCACGCATCTACGACCGAGGCCCGCACGCAGCCGCTGGTCGTGCAGCCCGCCACCACAAGCGAGTCGACGGCAGCCCCGATCAGATACGTCGCAAGCGGAGTACCGAAGAATGCGCTTGCCTGCGTCTTCGGCAGCAGCAACTCGCCGGGCTCCGGAGCCACCTCACGGACGAACTCATAGCCCTCGGGCGGGATCCGCATGATACCGGGGATCTTCGCGGAGAACGCGCCCTGGTCCTGGCCCACCTTCCGCGCGACATGCGGGAAAACGACCGGCCACCTCTTCTCGCGAAACAGCCGCACCAATTCGGCGATGTGTGCAACGGCATGCCAACCAGCCTCGCCGCAGCTGGTGGGGTATTGCTTGATCGCTTCGCGGATCGGCATCGGCCGGTCGCCGACCGAACGATACTGCACGTCGATGACCAGCAACGCCGGTCGTTTGCCGAATCCCGCTGCGCCACCCAGCCCGGCGAGAGCATAGGTCTCGCGCTCATCGGGGGGTATCACAGCGTCCCAAGGTTGCCTGTTGCCAGTCACTGTTGTGCTCCAGCCGTCATACTCGCGGGGATGTCAGTGAAGCGGCACGGTGGTCGCGTCGTACCGGTAAATCCAATCGTATCGCGCAGCCGACGCCTCCGGCGCCCACTGAGTCCTGATGTAATCACTCGCCGTCTCCGGCGTGCTCAGCTCTTGGCTATGGAAGATCGGCAGCATGCTGGCCGCGGACTTCGTGACCACCGTGGTACGATCGAGCCGTAGGCTCTGATAGGTCTTGAATGCTACCGGGAGGTCATCGGGTTGCTCCTCGAAACAACGCGCGAGAACGGATGCGTCCTCCAGGGCCATGTTCACACCCTGCCCGAGGTATGGGAGCATCGAATGGCAAGCGTCGCCGAGCAGGGTGATACGTCCCTTTGACCACGTATCCAGCGAGGGCCGCACGAACAGGCCCCACTTGTTCAGCGTATCCACGTTCTTGATCAGATCGATGATGTCCGGATGCCAACCCTCGAAGTCCTTCAGGCACTCCTCGGCCGAGCCCTTCTCCGACCAGGATTCGAGCAGCCAGTCGTCATGGTCGACCTGGCCCGAAAAGGTCATCATGACCGTGTTCTGCCAGCGGACCGGATAGGCCGTGACATGCGCGGTGGGCCCAATCCATGTTGCCACCTCGGGTTCGCGTTGATGCGGCGCAAGGCGGCCGACCGGCACAAGGCCGCGCCACGCGATAGCCTTCGTGTACTGGCTCTCGATGTTGCCGATGAGGCCAAGGCGGACCTTCGAATGAGCACCGTCGGCGCCGATAAGCGCGCGACCTTCGACTTCGGAGCCGTCGGCGAGCTTGGCCTGAACCCTTTCGTCGTCCTGACTGAACCCGACAACGCGAGCGTTCAAGTGGATGGCGCCCGGCTTCAGCTCGCGCACGCCGTCAACAAGGATCCTCAGCAAGTGAGCGCGTAGCAACAAATAAGGTTGGTTGCGCGCCGCGTCGGAGCTGCGATCGTAGAGGGGCCACCGGTCTCCGGTATTCCAGAGCCGGATCGAGCGTCGCTCTGCGGCAATGCAGTTCTGCTCTACCTGCTCGGTGAGGCCGAGATCCCTGAGAACACGCACTCCGTTCATGGAGACCCAGAGACCAGCTCCCACCTCGCGTAGCTCGGGCGCTTGCTCGAACACGTCGCAATCGATGCCGCGACGAAGCAACGACAGCGCCATCGCCAAGCCACCAATGCCCGCGCCGGCAATGATGACGCTCGATTTACTGACCCGTTCAATACTCATGACATCTCCAACGATAAGTACGCTGTCTCGCGATCGGTTAAGCGGCATCTTCGGAGACTTGCCGGGCGGCAAGGCTCCTTACGGCTTCGAAAATCTTGGTGTATCCCGTGCAACGGCATAGGTTGCCGTGCAGGTAGTGACGGATTTCTTCATCGGTGGGGTGCGGCGTCGCCTTCAGCAGCGCTGTGACCGCCATAATGAAGCCAGGCGTGCAGAAGCCACACTGAAGGCCGCCGTGAAGCACGAACGCCTTCTGAATCCGTGACAGGCCATCGGGCGGCGTCACGCCCTCAATGGTCGTGACTTCCCGCCGATCAACATCGACGGCGAGTGTGGTGCAACTCGAGATCGGTTCACCGTCGAGCAGAACGGTGCACGCGCCACATACTTCCATGTCGCAGGAACGCTTGGTTCCCTTCAGACCAAGGCGATCCCGGATCAGATCGATCAACAGCGTATGGGTCGGGACCTCGATCGCGGTCACCCGGCCGTTCAACGAGAATGAAATGTGCAGCACATGTATCATGTCATGCGCTCCCGCCTGCCGCGATGGCCTCTTCGGCGTTTCGCAGCAACAAGACACCCGCAAGGTGGCGCTTATAGTCGGCGCCGCCATGCCTATCCTCATTGACTTCAAGCTCATCCAGTGCCGTCGGGAGCACCGCCTCGATAGCCGGGCGAACCTCGGCGACGGATATGCCCTGGAGGGCTTCTTCAACTGCCTTCAAGGGCTGAGGTCGCGAGCCGAGCGCTCCGACCCGCACGCGGGCGCTTCTGATCCTCCTTCCGTTGGCGTCCAGCGACCAGGCCATGGCGACGTTCACCGAGGGCCTCTCACCGTGCTTGAACCGCCGATAGGTCACGGGCCCAGAGGGGCGCGGAAACACCACGCGCGTCAGCAACTCGTCGGGCTCCCGCACCGTTTCCAGCTCGCTCCGGATAAAATCGTCGGCGTGGACCAAGCGGGTGCCGCTCGGACCTTGAAGCACCAGCCGCGCATCCAACGCCCCAAGCATCGTTGGCGGATCCGCATGCGGCTCGCCGAAGCACAGATTGCCGCCGATTGTTCCGACGCTGCGGACCCGGACGTTCGCCACTTCGGCACAGAGCGAGGCCAGCGCCGGCACATGTTCGCGAATGACGGGATCGCCCGCGATCTTTGCGTGCGTGCAGCGCGAGCCGATTTCCAGCTCGTTCGCGTCGTTCAGGACGATGCGATCGAGGCCGGGGATTCCCTTGATGTCGATAAGCCGCTCGGTATGGATGACGCGCATCTTCATCGCCAGCAGCAATTCGGTGCCGCCGGAATAAAACATGCCGTCGCCCTCCTGCCCGACCGCCCTGATGGCGTCGGCGATGGTGGATGCCCTCTCAAATTCGAAAGGAGTCGGCAGCATGATCAGGCCGCGCCTAGCAGGTTTTTGAGTCGCGTCTCGAATTCCTCGAAATTCTGGTCAACGCGGCGTCTGATGATCCCGAGTCCCATGGTCGCCAGGCGCCCCTGGATGTCGACCTTCGCGTCGACGGCCAGCTTGGATCCCGAGTCTTCCGGAATCACGCTGACGTCGAGGATGACCGCGAGCCTGGTCCCGGTGATTTTGTCGCGGCCCGTGGCACGAGTGCGGACGTGAGACGGCTCCGTCATCGACTCGACAAGGATCTCGGCCGGCACTTCGAGCTTGAAAGGCCCGATCTTCTGCTTGACCGTCGCCTTGTAGGATTCCAGCCGCGCGATCTCTTCGACGTCCTCGCATCCGGGGATGCAGGACGAGATGCTGGGCACGTCAATCAACGTCTTCCAGAGATCCTCTGGCGTCGCCGGCACCAGCATCGACATATTGAATTCCATGAACTCACTTCCTCTTCTGCAAGGCGCGCCACACCTTTTCAGGCGTCATCGGGAGACTGGTAATTCGGATGCCGTAGGCCGAGAACAGCGCATTGGCGATTGCCGGCGCGACGGGCAGGATCGCTCCTTCGCCCATTCCTTTCGCGCCGCCCGGACCCGGCCCGTCGCCATTCTCGACCAGGATGGTGTCGAACACCGGCGGCACGTCCGAAATGCGCGGGATCGTGTAGTCGATCGGCGTCGCGTTGACGGGCTGACCGTCCTCGAATTCCAGCTGTTCATAGAGCGCGTGTCCGAAGCCCATGGCGGCGGCGCCCTCGTCCTGCCCTTCGGCGGCGACGCGATTGATCACGCGCCCGACGTCGGCGGCGCTCGCGTAACGGGGCACGTGAATCTCGCCGGTGTCCTCATCGACGACGATTTCCGCGAGGCCAGCGGACGTTTCCCAGAACAGCGGTGACTCGGCCAGCGCGCCCTTCTTCGAGCGCGGTGTGATCGCGCCACGCCCGACGACCTCCCCGGAATCGACGCCCAGCGTGCGGTGGAAAATCTGATGGAAGGTCAGAACCTCCGACCCGGTAGAGACGCCCCCCTCGACCAGCGACAAGCCTTCCTTGGACAGCTCCCAGACATCCGCGACCATGTCGAAGATCTGATCGGCGGCATCGAGCGCCGCGTTCTCGACAGACAGGCCGACCACGACGGTCGATCGGCTCGCGCCCGTGCCCCAGTCGTATGGGGCGACGGCCGTATCTGCGCGCAAGGTGCTGACTGCGGAAAGCGGCTGCTTCAGCGTCTGCGCTGCGATCCGGGCCATGGTTGCATGCGCGCCCTGGCCGACTTCGATGCTTGAGACCGAAACCAGGATCGATCCATCGATCTTGAGACGGACGATCGCGTTGGCGATCGGCGTGTTCGCCGGATCGGTCGCGGCGACCGCCATTCCGCGAGACCGCCGGTTGGATACCTGCACTTCTGATGCGAACGACTGGGTCACGCGGCCTATCAGCTCACTCATGTCCATGTCGAGCGGCCGCAAATCGGGGCGGATGCGTTCACCGCGGGGCGCCAGGTTCAGCAACCGAAACTCCGCTGGATCCATGCCGATCGCGGCCGCCACATTGTCCATGTGCGATTCTTTGGCCCAAACAGCTTGCGGTCCACCGATGGAACGGAAGGCAGCGCCGGGAACGGTGTTGGTATAGACGGCCGTGGCCTCGAGCCGCAGGTTCGGCACCGCATAGGGGCCGATGATGCGATTGGCTGATTTGGTGGCGACAGCCGCACCGGTGTCGGAATAGGCGCCGCCATCGAGTAGCAGTTTGGCGCTCTTGGCGAGTATTCGCCCCTTTGCGTCCACAGCCGTGCGAATCTCGATCTCGGCCCCGAGCCTTCGGCAGGTCAGCATCGAATCGGAAATGGATTGGGCCACGCGGACAGCGCGCTGCACCTTCCACGAGGCTGCCGCCACCAGCGGCTCGATCTTCACCGACGCCTTGCCGCCGAAGCCGCCGCCGACGAAAGGGACGATCACACGGACCTTAGCCAACTGCAGACCGAACAGACGCGACAGCACCTTTTGAACCGCGGTCGGCGTCTGCGCACCGGCCCAGACCGTGAGGGAATCGCCCTTGAAGTCCGCGATGACGGCGTGCGGCTCCATCGAAAAGTGAGAGATGGCCGGAAACGTGAAGTGATCCTCGTGAACGTAGGCAGCGGCCGCCTCGGCGGCGTCGACGTCGCCGACATTGCTGCGGTAGGTGTGGAAGATGTTGCTGCCTTGCGTCGGCTTGGCTCCACCCTTGAAATAGAAGTCCTGAAGATTTTCGTGGTGTTCGTGGATCAGCGGCGCGTCTTCCGCCATGGCCTCCTGGATGGTCGTAGCGCGCGGAAGCTCATCGTATTGGACATCAACTAGTTCTGCGGCGTTTTCCGCGATCTCGATGGTTTCAGCGATCACCACGGCGACGGGTTCGCCTATATATCGCACGCGGTCGGTGGCAATGATCGGCCGGTCCTTGAGCACAACGCCCCAGCACCCGAACGAGACAACATCCTCACCGATCAGCACGTCCACGACACCGTCCATTAAACGGGCGGCGCCCGTTTCGATCGAAACGATGCGGGCATGAACGGCCGGCGAGCGAACCACAAATCCGTGCAGCATCCCCGGGACCATCAGGTCGGCAATGTATTCGGCGCGCCCGGTGACTTTCTCGATCAGGTCTGGTCGAACGGAGCTCATTTGGTCAGTTGCCGACATTCGTGAAGCCGATGGTGCCTTGGTGCCCCGCTGAGGCGATCTGAGGACACTACGGCATTCATCACTTGTATGCAAGTGCTGCACTTGTACACATGATCTATGATGCACCGCACCGCGAATGAGGGGAGCCCGTCCAACAGCTCGCGGCCGAATGTTGAGCGCCGCACGGCTTCAGTCCTTAAAGCTGTAGATGTCCGCCACCCGGACGACCGAGGAGCCGGGAAACGGGCAGCTCGTGCCGGATCACAACACGGCGGTGGGACGATAAAGTCGGTCTCCGGCCAACAAAGATGGATTCCTGAGTTCAACGAATGTAGACCAATGATCGGCGCCGAGGACTTCGGAGTCGATCAGCCAAAGCTCTCTCGGCGAGATGCGGCAACCGCAAGGGAACGAAAGTCGTGCAAACGAAAACGAAGCGGCGCTCGGTGGAAAAGAAAAAAGAAGCTGCACAGTCATACAGGCTGGATGACGCACCGGGCTTCTTGCTGCGCGTCGCGCTCCGTACTCACACAGCCATCTTTGCCGCGAAGATGATTGAAGAATTGACGGCGCCTCAATTCTCAACGCTGGCGAAATTGAGGCAGGTCGGACCTTGTTCGCAAAACCATTTGGGACGCCTGATACACTACGACTCAGCTACCATTACCGGCGTTATTAACCGTCTCAAATTACGCGGCCTTATAACGAGTTCCGAGGATCCTTTGGATCCGCGACGGCGGGAGGTCGATTTGACCGACAAGGGCAGACGGGTGGCGGACGCCGCAATCGAAACGGTCGGTGAGATTTCAAGCGAGACGTTCGCTCCCTTGACCCGGGCAGAATTTCGAACACTTACC
The DNA here is from genome assembly GCF_042258955.1 of Bradyrhizobium sp. ma5. NCBI lineage: Bacteria > Pseudomonadati > Pseudomonadota > Alphaproteobacteria > Hyphomicrobiales > Nitrobacteraceae > Bradyrhizobium > Bradyrhizobium sp. ma5. The sequence continues at coordinate 1,233,452 of NZ_CP170156.1, read as the reverse complement.
GAAATCCTCAAGAAGATCATACGCCGCTGAGCCCGTTCCCGTCCGGGGTCGAGGATTTGCGCCTGATCCGGCACGCGATGCCGCTCCGAAAAAAATCGGCGGCCCATAGGCCGCCGATTGGATCGCAGAACTCAGCAACTAGCCCGCAGGCCCCGCGACCTCCAGGATTGGGCCGAACAGCTCCCAGCGTTCGCCGTTGAACCGCATCATCTGCAACCGTTTGTGGAGACGGTAGTCGGTCGACGAGGTGTCGATCGTGATCCCGGGCAGCGCGAGGTCGCCCGTGACATTCTTGAGCGAGGCCGCCTGCTTCATGACGTTCTCGCGCGTCAGGTCGTCGCCGCACTGCTGCAGCACGTGGACCAGAAGCTGTGCCGCGCTGTAGGCATAGGTGTTGAAGTTCGAGCTCTTGTCCCCGCCCGGATCGTACTTCTCCATGAAAGCCAGATAGCGCTTTATGCCCGGATCGTCCTTCCATTGCGGATCGAGCGGCTCCTTGCCGTAATTGGTGCTGATGAGACCCTTGGCGTTTTCAAGCCCGGCCGGTTTCAGGACGCTGCCGACCGAGCTAGCCTTCATGTCGACGATCTGGACCGGATGCCACCCGATCTCAGCGGTCTTCTTGATTGCCTGCGCCGTCTGCTTCGGGGTGGCAGCGATGAAGAACAGGTCGGCGCCGGCATCCTTGATCCTGAGGACTTGCGAGTCGACGGCCGGATCGGTCACCTCGTAGGCAGCTTCCGCGACCACCATCTTGGCGGCCTTGTCTCCGAGCCCCACCTTGATGCCGTTCAGATAATCCTTGCCGAAGTCGTCATTCTGATAAAGCACGCCGATCCTGGCGTCCGGATGCTCCTTCAGGATGTACTGGCCGTAGATGCGCCCCTCGACGAAGTTGTTAGGGTCATAGCCCATGGTCCACGGAAAGTCTTTCGGATCGGAGAACCTCGAGGCGCTGGCGGCCGCGAACAGCTGTGGCACCTTCCTGGAATTGAGATATTTCTGCACGGCTGCGTTCGAAGGCGTGCCGAGGATCTGGAAAGTCAGGAGCACCTCGTCGCTCTCAATGAGCTTGCGCACCTGCTCCACCGCCTTCGGCGGCGAATAGGCGTCGTCATACTGAATCAGGTTGATCTTGCGGCCGTTGATGCCGCCCTGATCATTGATCATCTTGAAATAGGCGGCCTCTGTCTTGCCGATCGAGGCATAGGCCGATGCCGGCCCCGAGAATGGCATGGTCTGACCGACCTTGATCTCCGCATCGCTGGCGCCGGGGTCGTATTTTTTCTGAGCTTTCGCCGGTGAGACCGACAGCGCAATCGTTAGCACCATTGCGATGGCCAGGTGCAAAAGCTCATTCCTCATTCCCATTTCTTTTCCGATGCAATTCTTCATGCAATGTCTCCTCTCGTGCATCAAAGGATTCGACATTCATCGCTCCGCGAAGCGTTTCCGCTTCTCTGCAAATGCGGCCACAGCTTCGCGTCGCTCTGGCGACGTGAAAGTCAGCGCCTCCAGTGCGACAGACGTATCGAGCAGCAGATGCGCATACTGCTTGATGATCTTGTTGACGCTGTATTTGGTCCAGATGATTGACTTCTGCGGGCCGCCGGCGAGCATCTCGGCATACTCGATGGCTGCGTCCTTGACGTCCCGGTCAGAAATGACTTCGTTGATCATCCCCATGGACGCCGCCTTCTCCGCGGAAATGAACTCGCCCGTCATGAGATAGTGTTTCGCTCGCACCGGTCCCATCAGCAGCGGCCAGATCACGGCACCACCATCTCCGGCCACCACGCCGGCCGTCACATGGGTATCGGCAAATCGCGCGGTCGGACTTGCGAAGATGACGTCGCAGAACAATGCAAGTGTTGCGCCTAGACCGACAGCAACGCCGTTGACGGCGCCGATAATTGGCACCTCAACCTCAAGCATATTGCGGATGAGGTGGCGTCCGCCCCTCGTCGGCGACGGACCCTTGCCCTTGCCGAGCCCCGTGTCGAGCGACTTCTGATCGCCCCCCGAGCAGAAGCCGCGGCCCGCACCGGTCAGAACGATCGCACGGACGGACTCGTCCTTGTCGAGATCCACAAAGACCTGCTCCAGTTCCTCGTGCATTTCCCAGTTGATCGCGTTCAGAATCTCCGGCCGGTTCATCGTCACAACGGCGACGGCGCTGTCGCGCTTCTCGATGATAAGATACTTGTAGTCATGCTGTGTCATTGATCTTTTCCTTTTGCTTCCCTGTCGGTTTACTTCTGCGGCCGCAGCCTTCCGAACTCGCTGCGGTGGAAGATGAGGGGCTGCCCGCGGCTACGGACGACGACGGCATGGAGTTGGAGCAGCACGATGATGTGATCGCCCGCCTCCAACTCCTCGCGGACAGTGCAGTCATACTGGGCGATCCCCTCAGTGAGCATCACCGCACCGCTGTCGGTGATCTCGAAGGCAACGCCGGTGAATCGCTCCTGGGACGGACCAGCGAGCTGGCGGCATAATGCGCCATGGTCCTCGGCGAGCACGGTGACGCCGAGCTGCTTGGCTCGGCGCAGCTCGGGCCACGTGGTCGAGCCTTTTGCGACAGCGAATGACACCAGTGGGGGTTCGAGAGAGACCGAGGTGAACGAAGAGGCCGCGAGACCCATCAGCCTCCCGTCGACCTGCGCCGCCACCGCCACCACACCGGTCGGGAATGCGCCGAAAGCGTCGCGCAGCATCCTGCTATCCATCTGCTCGCTCATGGATGGCATGCGACTCACGCTCCGTGCACGGTGGCGTACTCGACGACGAGATCGGTCACGGCGTCCAATGCGGCGTGGCCGATCGCCGTCGAACTCCCTTTGGGGTCGCCGAGGACACCGTTGGGCGAGACCGCGTCGATGCCGTCGACGAACGCCCGATGCAGAAATTCCTCGTCGACCGTGCCCAGGTATCCCGGCGCCGCCCGGTCGGCCCGAACGCTTTCGGGGTGCAGGACGAGCATCACCGAGGTCTCCGCCACGTCTGCGTGACCACCGACGTGGCTTCCCAGACCAGCGACCGACTGCGCGGACCTCCGCCACGCGTCCAGAATCGCGGCACTGTCTCTATAGACGATGACCTGAAGCGTCGGCGTGAGCGCCGCAGCCAGCCGCGGCTCGAAGTCGCGCATGATCGGATAGTTGCCGATATGACCGGAGAAGAGGACGACGCGGGTGAACCCGTGCGCAGCCAGGCTGCTGCAGTAATCCATACAGATCGCCTCCAAGGTGGAGGGACGCACCGAGAGGGTACCGGCGAAGCCGAGATGGTGGGGCGAGTACCCCACCCTGACCGTGGGCAGGACCAGTGCAGTGCCTAGCTTGTTGGCGATGCGAAGCGCGAGGGCGTCGGCGTGATCGCTGTCCACTGACAGCGGGAGATGAGGTCCGTGCTGTTCGATCGCGCCCAGCGGAAGGATCGCCGTACGGGCGCCGCCAGCGATCGCCTCAACGATCTCGGCGCTGGTCAGATACTCCATTCGCAGCTCCCTCGGTCGCCTGGGATACTTCATCTCATGTCCCTCCTCAGCCCTGGAGCCGCGCCTGGCCAGCGAACTCGTCGCGCTCCGCGGCGCTGTACATCTCGTCGACGAGCGCGCTGAACGAGGTGAGCACCGCAGCTCGACGGATCGTGCCCTTGGACGTGAGCTCACCCGCGCCGGGCGAGAGCGCACGTGCCGCGATACGGAAGTCCTTGAGCTGAAGGGGACGCGCGAGTTCGGCGTTGAGTTGCTCGATCCAGGATCGCAGGCCCTCATGCAGCGCATCCCTGTCGAGCCTGCCGCCCTTCTCGGTCGGCCAAATAAGGACGGTGAGGTAATTGCGGCCATCACCGACAACCACGGCCTCCTCGACAAGGGGACCTGCCTTGAGGCGCACCTCAATGGGCTGCGGGCTAATGGTCTTGCCGCCACTGGTGACGATGATGTCCTTGGCCCGACCGATGAGCTTGACCTCTCCGGAGGCGTCGACCTGGACGAGGTCGCCAGTGCGGTACCACTCCCCATCCATCACTGCCGCGGACGCCTCCGGGTCTTTCCAGTAGCCGCGGAACAGCAGGGGCCCCTTCACCATCAGCTCGCCCTCGCTGCTGATCTTGATCGCGAATCGCGGGTCCGGCATCGCCTTGCCGACGGATCCCGGAGGTGGGAAGGCGCGGTCCCACTGCGCGAGGATCCAACCGCAGGTCTCGGTGGTGCCGTAGAGCTCGCGCAAATCCAAGCCCCACATTTGCCACAAGGCATGCACCTCGGGGGTCATCGCTCCCGACGCGGTCCAAGCGACGTCGACCCGATCCACGCCCAAATTCGCGCGCAGGGGTAGGAACACCTGCTCCTGGGCCTTGTCGTAGCGTGCTTGCAGTTCGGCAGGCACGATGTCGCCGCGCCGGCGCGCGGCGGCGACCTCTCGAGCCACCGCCATCGCGTCCTCGTAGGACTTCTGGAAGGATGCCGGCGAAGCTTTGATCGCCGAGAGTGCGCCGCTGAGCAGCTTCTCATGAAGCCGCGGCGGCCAAACGATCCCGGTAGGACGTACGCCGCGGAGGGCCTCGGAGCTCTGGTCCAAGCGGCAGAAGGTCACCACCGCCCGGGTCATGATCGGCGCGAAAACGCCGGACAAGGCCGGAGAGACGTGTGACAGGCCCAGGAAACTGACCGAGTCTCGGCGGCTCTTGGTCAGCTCGGGGTTGAGAACGACCGAGCCGAGTATCGAGTACTGCAGGGTGCGGTGGGTATGGATGACCCCCTTGGGGGCTCCGGTGGACCCGGAGGTGTAGAACAAGGCCGCGGTTTGATCGATGCCCCCACCGTCGAGGAGGAAGTCGAACAGAGCCGGGTTGGTTTCGTCGAGGGCTTGGCCGGCCTCGCGCAGGTCGGCCCAAGTCTTGCTGGCGACCGTCTCGGGCAGCCCCGACGGAGCGCCGTCGAAGCTGATCACGGCCCGCAGCGCGGGAAGCTCCGGAGCGACCGCGGCAACCTTTGCCACGTCGGCATCGTCCCCGACGACCATGACGACAGCTTCGCTGTGCCCGGCGAGCTGCCTTACCTCCACGGCGGCGCTCGTGGGGTAGACGCCCACCGGGATCGCCCCGACGGAGAGGATGCCGAGCGCCGTTATCACCCACTCGCCCCGGCCTGGCGCCATGATGGCGACCCTGTCCCCGCGTGTGACGCCGAGGGCGGCCAGGCCGAGCGCCACCTCGCGCACGGCCGAGGCATACTGCGCCCACGTGGTCGGGATCGCGCGCGTACCGTCCCATTGACAGAACGCGACCTCCTCGGGTTCGATCTCGGCTCGGTCCTGCACCATCTGGGCGAAGGTTCGCTCGACGGCCTCGAAGTTGGCGACGCCGCTGTCGACGACGCCGCTCAGCACTGGCACCTGCTGTGTGCGGGCGGCGGCTGCGGGGGCGGGATTTGTGACCATTGTCATCGCTCCGGTTCGTGAAGCAGACCTGCCGGGCCTGCGTTCGGTGTGGTGTTCAGCGCTGGCGGCCTTCCGTCGGAAGGTCGCGACAACACACGGCCCTGCCTCCATCCTTCACGGAGGCTCCGGGCCACGGGGTCATTGAACCAGGAGGCAGCCTTGGCGAGCGTCATTTCGGCTCGCTGTTGATTCTCAATTTCGTCGTAGTCGTTCACGGCATGCTTGAGCGCCGCGTAGAGGACAGGCGCGCGTCGTCCGGCCTCGCGGGCTCGGCCGAGCGCTTCCGCCACCAATCGGTCCGGCTCGACGATGGCGTCGACGAGACCCAACCGCGCCGCCTGGTCAGCGCCGATGAGCTCACCGCTCAGCAGCAGGTCACGCGCGGCCCGCATCCCGATCAGTCGGACGAGCCGCTGGATGCCTTTATCCGCAGGCAGAAGGCCATGTCTGATCTCTGGAAATCCGAACCTGGCGTGAGGCACGGCAAGCACAGCGTCTGCAAAGAGCGCATATTCCACGCCGCCGCCGACGCAGTCGCCGTTGACGGCGGCGATCAGCGGACCCGGGTATCGTTCCATCGCAACCAGCAGGTTGTGGAACGCCCGCATCCGGTCCGCGATCGGGTCAGCGGCGAGGCCATCCGCCTCCTTGATGTCGCCGCCGACGCAGAAGAACCGCTTTCCGGCGCCGGTGATCACCAGCGGCGGCGGATCGCTCTCGCCACGATCCCTGAACAGCGCCGTCATAGCGAGCAGCAGCGGACGGTTCAACGCATTGGCCGGCCTCCTGTCGAGCGTTGCGACCACGACACCGTCGTGGTCGACCGTCAGCAGCCCGGTAGCCGCCTCGCTCTCGTTTGGCGTGGATGGAGGCGTCATCTGATGCATCGCTCCTCTAGTTGCTCGAGCGTGTGATCATGACCGAACGGTCCTCATCGCGGGCCGAAGGAAGCGCGAGGGTCGCTTTCACGGAAGGCCTGCCGGCCTCCGCGAAGATGTCGTCGTGGGGCAAGTTAGTCATCGGGTCTCTCCCACCATGGCGGCGCCGACGGCCTTGTCGGCTTTCTTGGGACCAGTCTCGTCGGTCTTTCCGGCGGCGCGCTGGTGGGCCTCGACCTCGGCGTAGTGGGCAGGGCGAGCGGTTCGAATGTCGGCAAGGATCTCCTCTGCCCTGCGCACCACCGACCTGGGGTTCTTGAAAGCAGGGATAACGTAATTGCCGAAGAGCTCGATGGACTTCATCAACTCCCGGTGCGGGAGACCGTCGACGCGCATCGCGATCGCGTCGATGCCTATGTCGACGAACCGCTGAACCTGGGCGATGCAGGTCTTGGGATCTCCGACGATGAAGCTGGCCGACTCATCGAACAGGTAGCGTTGGTTTCTGAAGTCGACATTCTTGATCTTTCCGAGGCTCGCATAGTCGCTGGACAGCTTCGAGAGCCGCTCGTAGGCGTCGATGGACAGAGCGACGCTCTCGGCCAGAGTGGCCGCCCACCGCTCCGCCTCCTCACTCGTCTCAGCGCAGTGCATTCCGCCGGACACGACCGCTACCTTCTGCGCCTGCACCGGGTACACATGCTCGGCGCTCGCCAGCTCCTTGTCGTAGAGGTCGGCCATCCTCTGCACGGAGCCGAATCCGCTATAGCCGCCACCCATCATGGCGCCGATGCCCATCCGGGCCGCAGCAGTGACCGACTCCGGGCTTCCGGTCGCCATCAGGATCGGCGGATAGGGCTGCTGAAGGTGCTTGGGAACCAGGCTGCGCGGCGGGATCTTGTAGTGCTCTCCGACGAAGGAGAAGACGTCGTTCGCGAGGGCTCGGCGAATGACCTCGATGCCTTCGATTTGCTGGCCCCGCGTCTCGTCGGGGGAAACCTCGAAGGCGCGCAGTGCGAGGGTGGTGTTGCCGCGTCCGACGCCAAGCGCGACGCGGCCGTTGGACAGGATATCCTCGGTCGCCAGCCGCTCCGCAACGCGCAGCGCGTGGTTGATCTTCTTGGGCAGCGGCGTGATCAGGTGGATGAATTGGATCCTGCTGGTCAGCGCCATCAAGTACGGAAAAATCACTTCGGGGGCTGAGGTCGAGGCCGTGCCAATCGCGACGTGTTGTTCCGAGCACCCGAACGCATCGAAGCCCACTTTTTCCGCCAGCAGAACCTCGTCAATGAGCTCGCGGTAGCGCTGCGCGTGGGTATGTCCCGGTGGGGTCTCCCCCTCGCTAAAGAAGACAAACCGCATGCGTCGCGCCTCCATTGAGTCCAAGATGTTAATCTGTACTAACATTGAACTCAGTGAATCGCCTTGTCAACAGCCTTCAGTCAGCCGGGCCCTTGAATAGAATATTTCTAGATTTCCTGCAAAAATATGAAATTCTGCAAGGAAAAGCGCATACAACAAGGTGCCGAGGCCCTTACCCGAGACCAGGCGACGTCGCAAAAAAGTTAGGCATGATTTACATTCCGGTGAAACGAGATGTTTACGTGATCCGTTCATTCAGCTTGGGACAGACGACACGGGCGCGAGGGATGGCAAGGTGCTTCGTGTGCGCTGCGTGGTACGGTTCGTCCCGATGAGCATCCAGCCATTGCCGATCAAGCGGGCATACAGCAGCGGGCGGCGCGCACAGTTGATCGCGGTCGCCGCCGAGCTCTTCCTGCAGCACTCCTACGACGCGGTCACTGTCGAGATGATCGCTGCACGCGCGGGCATCACCGGCCCCGGACTTTATCGCCACTTTCAGAACAAGCAGGCACTTCTGATCGCGGTTCTGGAGGAGCCGACGCAGATCGTGCACGGGATCGCAAAGCGGATCGCGGAAACGACGACGGAACCTAAGGCGGCCATCGTGGCGATGGTCGAGTCGCACATCCGGTTGATTCTCAAGGGACCACCCAGCACGCTCATCTTCACAAAGAACGAGCACGCTCTTCCTGAACACGACCACAGAAGGATCCGGCGCGAGATGGCGTTGTACGCCGAAGAGTGGGTTTCCGTCGTAATGCCGCTTCGGCCCGACCTGTCCGAACCGGAGGCGCGACTGCTAACGCAGGGCGTGTTCTCCATGCTCAACACGGCGGCGACACTCAAGAAGGGCCTAGACGAGGCGTCAATCGTCTCCATCATGCGGCAGGCTGCGCTACACGCGCTGCTCGGCCGCGGCGACCTCTAACCTACGTCTGGCCTGCCTGCGCAAACCCTATCAATGAGACGGTCCTCGCGTCCGCAAAATTCCGCCTATCGCCATTGCTGCACATGAGAGATCCGAATGTGATGGGCGAGCCCCGTGCGACCCAGGGTGTGATTAGTTCCCTTCGGCGTAGCTGCGGAGACGTGTGGTGCTTGACGTTAGCAGGCTTTCCGTCAGCCCGACGGGCAAGGCACCCTCAACCGCCGCACCGCGACGACGCTGCGGTGGGTCGCCTACAAGGCTAATGCGCATACTGATCTGGGAGAGAACATATGCATCGGGTATTCCAAGAATTCATTGATGCAATAGTCGGCGCCGAAGATGCCGCAGGCTTCTCCAACGCGCTGGCGAAAACAGCATCCGCTTTGGACCTATCGTGTTTCGCTTATCTCGCTCTCAAGAGCGAAGAAAACAAGCATCCCCAACTCATCTCGACTTATCCATCGCGGTGGACGGCCCATTATCTACACAACAAGTATCAAATCATCGACCCCGTCATTAGAGAAGCGCTTCAGAACCCAGAGCCCTTTCGATGGGGAGTCGATTTTCGATCACAAACCAGTTCGATGGCGCAGCGACAACTATTCGACGAAGCCGCGCAATTCGGAATCCGGTCTGGCTTCACGGTTCCCATTCACGATAGGCATGGCCCAATCTCTGCATTGACTTTCGCCACCGACGAGCGCCGGCCACAGTTCGAGAAGTGCATTGATTCGTACGCGCGTGTTCTTCAGCTCATGGCAATGTATTTTCATGCTCACCTTCGTCGCAAGCTCGGGAACGAACATGGTCTCGACGGAATTCGACTGTCGCGCCGCGAAGTAGAATGTTTGGAGTGGGCGGCTCAAGGAAAGAGCTCTTGGGAAATCGGCTGCATTCTCGGTATCTCGCGCAACACAGTTGCGTACTACCTCGAGAAGGCGAAGGAAAAGCTGGGCGTTCGCACGATCGCGCAGGCGGTGACGCATCTAGCCGCTGCTAGCAAAAGAAAGCAGAATTAGGACGCACGCCCCCTACAACCACAGGTAATGACTCACATCAACAATCTCGCTTCAAAGGAGTGATGATCACCTTTGGAGGGATTATGATTCAACTGATCACGCCACCTTCGTATGGGGAGTTTTCCGGCACTCTCGTTGAAATGCATCGGTTGAGGCATCGTGTCTTCAAGCTGCGCATGGCATGGGAAGTCCAGATCAGCGGCGACATGGAGATCGACGAATTCGATGCGCTGTATCCTGACTATCTAATCCAGATAGATGAAAACGGCCAAGTGCAAGGTTCCGTTCGCCTGCTTCCAACTCTTGGCCCGACCATGCTTCGCGACACCTTTCCAACGCTCCTTGAAGGCCGACCCACGCCATCAACTCCTCTCGTCTGGGAAAGTAGTAGATTTGCAATCGATGTTGCTGCCGATGCGCCAAAAGGAGATCACGGTATCACTCGCGCTGCTTACGAGCTATTTACGGGAATGATCGAGTTCGGGCTTTCAAGGCAGCTCACGGATATCGTTACCGTCACGGACGTCCGAATGGAGAGAATCCTCCGACGAGCTGGCTGGCCGCTGCGACGTATTGGCATTCCTTCCACAATTGGCAACACGTTAGCCGTGGCGGGTTACCTTCAGGTCTCTCGCGATACTCTGGTCAGCCTTCGTAAGGCCGGCGGTCTCTCGGCACCGGTCCTTTGGACGCCAGTAATCTCCGCGGCCGTCTAGAACGATCTATGCCAACAAGCAATATGCACGTCCCGCCTTAAGCGGGACGCCGTGTCTTGCGGTTTGCCTACTGGCTATGAACATGACAGAGAACAATCGACGAAACGCGGCGAGCGCCGTTAACCTGCAACAGCTTCGATTCGCCGTGGTTGCCTGCGACTACGGCAGCTTTCGACGAGCCGCTGAAGTGCTTTCGATCAAGCACACTGCCCTGAGCCGATCCATCGGTCAGCTTGAATATCTAGTTGGGACTTCGCTGTTCGAGCGCTCCAGCGGGGGAATCAAGCCCACTGTCGCTGGCCAAGCGGTTTTGCGAATTGCGCGGCTGATCCTGGAACAGGTCGACACTCTCGTTGACACTGGGAGGTCCGGTGGTCGCGGCGATGCTGGCCATCTTGTCATTGGCTTCTACACGTCGGTGTCCACCGGAAATTTGCGAACAACGATAGGTGAATTTAAGAAGCTGCTCCCGCAGATCGAATTGGCAACGATGGAACGCTCTCGCTTTCATCTGATGACCGCGCTCCGTAACGGGACCGTCGATGTCGTCATTAGCCCTGGACGTCTGGTTTCAAAGGATGTCAACTCACGGCTGCTCTGGAGCGAACGCATCTTGATCTCGTTGCGTCAGGATCACTGGTTGGCGGCACGCGAGATCATTTATTGGGCCGATTTGCGTAACGAAAAGATACTTCTAAGCAAGATTGATCCTGGACGAGAGCTCGAGGATCTCTTGATTTCGAAGCTCGTGTTATCTGACGACCGGCCCGCGGTAGAGCGCCATGACGTAAGCCGCGGCATTATCAAAAATCTGACGAACATGGGCATGGGGCTCACTCTGGTGATGGAATCGGATATCGGCGCAAGTTTCGCTGGCCTGGTGTACCGGGAATTGCACGATGGAACGGGGCCAAGCCAGGTGGACTTCTACGCGCATTGGCGCGGCGACAATGGGAATCCGGCTCTGAAGCGTTTCCTCAGCCTGTTGGCGGAACGCTATCCCTCACCTCCCACAGCTCTCAGGCTGTGACCGGCTCGCCTCGCCTTTGCAAATCCACGGTCCGTGGCCATGAAGCGCGCCAACATAGGCGCGATCAGCCTCGCCGGATCGATGGACTGCCCACTTTCGCGTGCCAAAACCTCTGCATATGCGACTAGATCTCGATGAACTGAAGCTGAAAGCTCAGTGGTGACCTTGACCGGCTTATCGTCGGGCAACGCTCCTATTTTAAGCTTGGGCATGGCATTACCCTCCGTATGGCGCGAGTATGAGGTCGCGGTTGACAAGAACGCGAACCGGGAAACCAGGTCGTATGGTCAAAGTAGGTTGAATATTGAGGCTACGCCGAACCACCTGCTGTCCAGTTTGGTTCAATGAGTCGGAGGCGCCATGCCGCAACGCCTGAATGATGGCGCTGTCGTTGCTATTTGTGTCGGATCCTGCACCTAGTTCCGTCCCGACAGCCAAGAACGTCGACAGCGCAGCCGCCTTGAATAACTCACCCCAGTGATTGTCGACCTGGTCTTCGAGACCCGCATAGCCGGCGGTGTCAGCGCCAGACTGCCGCTCAAGAACGATGGAATGTCCATTCGGCATGATCAGCCTCGTCCAAACAAGGAGGACGCGGGATTGGCCAAAAGCGACCTGGCTGTCGTAGATGCCGATCAGACGCGCTCCCTGAGGCACAAGCAGATAGCGGCCAGTTGGCGTGTCAAAAACATTCTCGGTCACCTGCGCTGTGATTTGGCCTGGAAGGTCCGATCGGATCCCGGTGATCAGGGCCCCCGGAATGACCGTCCCGGCCTGTACGATATACGGTGAAGCCGGCCTGGAGATTCGGTCAGGGCTCACCGTGCGACGATCCACAGCAGCATTCACGAAGGCAAGCTTCCCGTCCTGACCGTTCTGCACAAATCCGTCGGCGGCGGTGCTCGTTGCGCTCGGTGACCCGACACGGTCGCCTACAGCTGCCGCAGCGGCGGGCGGACGCACCTCTCCTCCATTGGTCGCAGCGAACAAATGGCTGATCCGGGCTGCTTCGGTCTCTTGGTCTCGGCGCTGCTGTTCCGAGTCAGCGCCGATCGTCGACGACTGGCCTTGGGAAGCAAGGATTGGTCGACCGAGGTCACCAGGGAGCGGCGGACCTAGCTGCGGTACCGCCTGACGTGGAATGCCAGTGTAGTCCTTCGGCAGCGTCGCTATGCCGTCGGCAACATTGTGGTGGTCGGTGCTGTAAAGCTCATCGGTCGCCTGATTTCGGGCACGATTGCTCTGCAACGACCACAACATAGCTCCGCCGATGACGAGCAAGGCAACCGCGCTTCCTCCCGCGAGAACCTTCCGCGACAACCGTGTCACGCGCGGATGGTCCGCTCTTAGCCGGAAACTTCTGGACGCATCGTCCTGCGTTTGCGGAGGAATCGCCTCTTCGCGGTCATTTCCGTTCTGCGTGTTCATTACGACGGCCTCCCGTCGGTCCTGACAACTCTGACCTTCTGCTGGTGCTCACCCCCGAGCCGCAGTTCCGCGGCAGCAAACAGTCGATCCACAATCAACACATTGCCGTAGGCGCGATAGTTGACCAGTTGCGTCTTGCCATCGGGGCCGATGACGAAGAGCGGAGGCATCTCGCCTTGGACAATCCCTTGTGGAAATTCGACGTAGACCTTACGGCCGTCGTCATATGCGGCAAGCGGCCGCCAGGGTGGGCTGTCTCCTTCGATCGCATAACGAAAGACACGCTGGGCTGGATCGGGAAGGACGGGTCTGAGAGTGGCCGATCGCGATCGTTCGCGAACGGTTTCGGGATAGTACCAGGCGACGGATGGCATGTAGGGCCGCTCGCGGGAGCGGAGCTCGATCAGATAAGTGCGCTGGTCTGTATTGACGACAAGGTTGGTTTCGATCGACGCGCGGGTCGGCTTCACCAGGATATGGACGCGTCGCGTGTCACCACTTCCGCTCTCGGTATCGCCTACGACCCAGCGCACTGTGTCTCCAGCCGCGATTGGCCCCGATCCTGTTAGTTGCTCTCCCTCCTCGAGCGCAATGTCCGTGATCTGACCGGGGGCCGCGTAAACCTGGTAGAGCGCTCCCGGACTGTAAGCGTAGATATGAGCCGCGTTGAAATATCCCCGCTTACGCGGTTCGACGCGCGCCGCGCTGTTTGCGGCTTCAACCCGGCTTACAGGTTCGGCCTCTTCCTTCACCCCCGACTTGCCGCCGAGCACTGGTTTCCAAAGCGGAGGAACGTGAAGCGATTTCGATCTGTCGTCGACGGGCACTGGAGGCGCCGTCAGCGCTGGCACTTCAGCGTCATAGCTGATCTCCGGTGGAATATAGGTCGCGCAACCTCCGAGGGCCGACGTAGAAAACACCAGAGCGGACAAGATCGCTCGCTTCGAGGTTACGAACCCGGCGTTGAGCTTGCTGTGCCGAATAGAAGGCTTTGCATAAGCGTTTGACGTCGTCTTGGTCACTGACCCAGCTCCTTCGACCAGTTGATGGCGCGGACGTAGACGCCAAGAGGATTTTTGCGCAGGCGTTCGGCATCGCGCGGCATCTCGATGACGACCGTGAGTATCGCGGTCCAACGTTCGGTCGAGCTCAACGAGCCGTTGTCGTAAATGCGCTGATTCCACGCGACCCGAAAGCTGTCGGGTGAGGCACGGATGACGCTCGAGACCTCGACGGAAATCTGCGTTTTGCCCAGCTTGGCAAAGGGATCGTTGTTGCGCGCGAAGTCGTTGAGGGCGACCGCGCCGCGATCGGTCGCAAAGTCATAGGCCCGAAGCCAATTCTGGCGCAGCACGATGCCATCGGCGGGAAGGCCTCTGACATCCTCGATAAAGCGCGCCAAGTGATAGGCGATCTGCGCATCAGTGGGTTGATAGTCGACGCTGGCCGGAGCGACCCTTTGAGCCTGGCCGAGACGATCGACCTCGACCACCCAAGGCGTGATCGACCCCTGCGCAGATTGCCAGACAAGTCCGCTTGCAAGACCTGCCGACAGCATGAGGCAGCCGAACGCCATGAAGCGCCAGTTTTTAGCCTGCACGCGGGCGGATCCAATGCGTTCGTCCCAGACCTGTGCCGCCTTTTGATAAGGCGTAATCGGCCCGGGCATGCGCCCGTAATGAACGGAAGATCGTTTGAACATCGATGTTGCCCCAGTGGATCGAGTGATCGGTGTGAAGTCGTGCGGCTTTATGGTTTGAGCCGTCGCCGCCTGCGGCGGGTGGCTAAGGCGACGCTCGGCTGCGTTTCAGCGCTCTCCTTCGGACAAATCGACGGAGGAACCGCTGCCGCCATGATCGCCGGAGCGGACCGCGTGGCCGGCGGTCGCCGCGCCATGTTGGATGGTCTGGGCACGTTTCATGCGCCGCGCCCAATCAGGCTGCCCGTCCGCGGAAGCGCTCGCAGCCGGTTCATTCCCCTGGCCGTTGCTGGTGAATGCGGCGACCGCCCGACGTAGCGGACTCATGGCGGCCGAGCTACCGGCTTCGGCGACGCCGGCAAGACCACCGCTTCGATAAGCTGCGGTTGCTCCACTTAAGACAGAGCTCCCACCGCGCGCAGCACCGGCTATGGCTCCGCCGGCGAGGCCGGCACCACCAGCAGCAAGGCCCGCGCCCGCTGCAGCGACGCCGCCAGCGGCAAGACCCGTTCCGATCGCAGCGCCAGCGCCGAGTTGCGGTCCGCCGGACACCAGGCCATTTGCGATTCCGGGACCGAAGATACCGAGGCCCAACAACGAGAGCGCCGCAAGTACCAACGTCATCGCGTCCTCGATGGTCGGCTGTGCGCCGCCGAAGCCTGAGGTGAACTGCGAGAACAGGGTCGAGCCGATGCCGACAATCACGGCCAGGACCAGAACCTTGATTCCGGACGATATGACGTTGCCCAGCACGCGCTCGGCTGCGAAGGCGGTCTTGCCAAACAAGCCGAAGGGAATGAGCACGAAGCCGGCGAGTGTCGTTAGCTTGAACTCGATCAGGGTGACGAAGAGCTGGATCGCCAAGATGAAGAAGGCGAGCAGAACAACAACCCACGCGAATAAGAGAACGACGATCTGGACGAAATTCTCGAAGAAGCTGATGTAGCCCATCAAGCTGGAGATCGAGTCGAGCAGCGGTCGACCAGCATCGAGCCCGACTTGCGCGATCTTTCCCGGTCGCAGGAAATCTGCCGAGGAGAGGCTAGCGCCAGATGCTTTCAGCCCAAGACCGGCAAAGCTCTCGAAGACGATGCGTGCGAGGCCGTTCCAGTTGCCGATGAGGTAGGCAAAGACGCCAACGAACAGCGTCTTCTTGACGAGGCGCGCGATGAGGTCCTCGTCCGTTCCCCAACTCCAGAACAATGCGGCGAGCGTAATGTCGATCGCAGCCAGGGTTGTTGCGAGATATCCGACATCGCCACCTAATAGCCCAAAGCCATTATCGATGTAGCGGGTAAACGTCTCCAGAAACTGATCGATAATGCCGGTACCGGTCATGGCCTGCTCGCTTCAGGTAGCGCCACGGATGGATACCCTTGCGGCATCCGGCTCTCGTCCTTTGGCGTGGGCGTCAGACTGGAGGCCAGATCGGGACGCCGAGACGCGGCGCCACCGCCAAAGAAGCGACGCCGGCTTTCGGCCCAAACTTTCTGGCAATATTGATAACCTGCCGCATCCTCCGAAGTGACGGTACGGCAGCGGGCTAGATCGGAACTGTCGACGTCCGAGGTCTGCTCCGCCTTTGGCGGCGCAGATGTCTCCTCTCCGCCACGGAGCTGGATCGCACAGGCTGCGACGACCAACATCCCGGCGGATACGAGCAGTGACAACGCCTTGAATGGCCCTGTATCGGTCATCAGTGAAACATCTGCACGTTGGAGGATTGATAGCCCTGTGCCGGCGTCAGAAACCGCCTGAGTTGCTCTCGGCCCTGGTCTTGCGCCGCAGCGCGCTGTGCCGCTTCAAGGCCTTGCGCCCTGCCCTGTGCCGCCACGGCGGCGGTAAGATCCGCGAGTTGCTGCGCTTGAAGCGCAAGGATCTGGTTGCCGGCCTGGGTTGCCTGCAGCGCGCCGCTGGCACCTTGACTGGATGTGACAAGTGCCGATGTCTGGATGCGGTTGGTGTCGAGATTGCTGACGACTCCGGCCTGGACCCGGAGCGAGTCTTGCAACGCTGCGACAGAATTTTGCCACCGCGATTGAGCGTTGCTGGTCAGCACTTGGCTCGACTGGCTGCCCGTAGCTGGCGCATAGCTGGTCGAGAACGCGCGATCGATCTGCTGGACGTCGTAGGCGATCCGCTGAGCCTGGGCCAGCAATTGCTGGGTCCGTTGGATCGATGCTTGCAATTGCTGCAAGGACGAGTACGGCAGGTTTGCCAGATTCCTGGCCTGATTGATCAGCATCTGCGCCTCGTTTTGCAACGAGGTGATCTGATTGTTGATCTGCTGCAGCTCGCGCGCGGCGGTCAGGACGTTCTGGACGTAATTACTGGGATCGAAGACGATCAGCGCCCGTGCGGGCACCGGGACGCCAAGCAACAGCGCGAAGGCGGCCGTGGTCGCCAATAGGCCAAGAGGTCTCATAACGATTTCTCCAGATTGACGAGATTGGGGATCAGATCTGTCGCCCAGGCGACGCCACGATGCTGGAGCCAGGCAGGCACGAAGCCGTCGGGTCCATGTTCGGCGATGAGTTGCGTGATGGCGGCCTGGTCTGTCTTGGAAGAGGCCGCGGTAAATGCGAGCGAAACCTCACCAAGGCCAAGTTCGAACATCCGATTGCCCCGACGCGACTGGCAATAGTAGTCGCGCTTTGGCGTTGCTCGGCTCAGAAGCTCGATTTGACGGTCATTAAGGCCGAAGCGGCGGTAGATGGCAGTGATCTGCGGTTCGATCGCCCGTTCGTTCGGCAGCAACAAGCGCGTTGGGCAGCTTTCGATGATAGCCGGCGCAATCGCTGAGCCATCAATGTCCGAAAGCGACTGTGTGGCGAAGATGACGGACGCGTTCTTCTTCCGAAGCGTCTTCAGCCATTCCCGGAGCTGCCCCGCAAAATCCTCGTCATCGAGGGCAAGCCAACCCTCGTCGACAATCAGGAGTGTCGGCCGACCATCGAGACGATCACCAATACGATGGAAGAGGTACGCCAGCACGGCCGGCGCCGCACCCGTTCCGATCAAGCCTTCGGTCTCAAACGCCTGGACCGACGCCTCGCCGAGACGTTCGAATTCGGCATCAAGCAAGCGCCCGGACGGACCGCCGAGGCAATATGGTTGCAAAGCGCGTTTCAGAGAGTTCGATTGGAGCAGGACTGACAGGCCCGTGAGGGTGCGCTCCTCCCTCGGCGCCGAAGCGAGAGATGTCAGCGCCGACCACAGATGATCCTTGACCTCCGGGGTGATCTCGACCTTTTCCCGTGCCAGGATCGCGCCGATCCATTCCGTCGCCCATCCGCGCTCGGATGGATCATCAATCCAGGCCAGCGGCTGCAGGGCGACGGGTTGTTCACCTCCGTCAGACAATGCGCCGCCGAGATCGTGCCAATCACCGCCCATGGCGAGGGCGGCCGCGCGAATCGAACCACCGAAATCGAACGCAAAGACCTGAGAGTTCGGGTAACGCTGGAACTGTAGCGCCATCAGCGCGAGCAGCACTGACTTGCCCGCGCCTGTCGGCCCCACCACAAGGGTATGACCGACGTCGCCGACGTGGAGTGAGAATCGGAACGGCGTTGATCCCTCGGTCTTGCCGAACAAAAGCGGCGGACCCTTGAAGTGCAGATCCCTCGCCTCGCCCGCCCACACGGCCGACATCGGAATCAAATGAGCGAGGTTGAGGGTCGAGACCGGCGGCTGCCGCACGTTGGCATAGACATGTCCCGGCAGGCTACCGAGCCAGGCTTCAACGGCGTTCACCGTCTCGATCATGCAGGTGAAATCTCGCCCCTGGATGACCTTCTCGACCAGCCTCAGCTTTTCATCGGCAGCACTGGGATCGCGATCCCAGACGGTAATAGTTGCCGTGACAAAGGCTTGTCCGATCTGATCGGAACCCAGCTCCTGCAACGCCGCGTCGGCATCAAGCGCTTTGTTGTGTGCGTCGGTATCGAGTAGCGTCGACGCCTCATTCGTCATGACCTCTTTGAGGATGGCGCCGATGGATTTTCGCTTGGCAAACCACTGCCGACGAATCTTGGTCAGCAGCTTGATGGCATCGGTCTTGTCGAGCATGATCGCTCGGGTCGACCAACGATAAGAGAATGGCAGGCGATTCAGATCATCCAGAATTCCCGGGGTCGTCGCGCCCGGAAAGCCGACAATCGTCAGAACTCGCAGGTTGGCTGCCCCCAGCATCGGCTCAAGCCCGCCAGTCAGCGGCTGGTCCGCCAACAGCGCATCGATGTACATAGGAATTTCGGGCACTCGAACGCGATGACGCTTGGTCGAAATCGTCGAGTGCAGGTAGGTCAGCGTGTCCTGATCATCGAGCCAGGCGCATTCGGGCATGAACCCTTCGACGAGCTGGAGCACGCGGTTTGTTTGATCGACAAATCCGCGGAGTACCTCACGAGCGTCTGCTCCCACGGCCCGATCGCGTCCCTCATAGAGCAGTCGCTCTGCCTTCGCCGCCCCCTCCTCCGGCGGCAAATAGAGGAAGGTCAGGAAATAGCTCGACTCATAGTGGGCGCCTGCCTCCTCGAATTGCGCTCTGCGCTCGGCGTCGACCAGTGCAGACGCGACGTCCGGAAAGGTGTTCGGCGGGTAAACACCTGTAAAATGACGCTGCGCCTCAACGAACACGGCCCAGCCGGATCCGAGACGACGCAAAGCGTTGTTCAGACGGCCGGCGACGGCGACAAGTTCAGCCGGCACTGCGCTGTCGAGGTCGGGGCCCCTGAATTTCGCAGTCCGCTGAAACGAACCATCCTTGTTCAGAATGATCCCCTCATCGACCAGCGCTGCCCAAGGCAGGAAGTCGGCGAGGCGAGCATTGGAATGGCGATATTCGGCAAGGTTCATCATGACTGAGCTCAAGCGTTGAGGTGACCGGGAATGCGCAAATGTCGGCGCACCACGTCGACGAAGGCAGGATCGCGCTTGACGGCCCAGACGGCGGCCATGTGACCGATGAACCAGAGAACGAGACCCGCGATCCACAGCCGCAGTCCAAGTCCAAGAGCGGCTGCCAACGTGCCGTTGATGATCGCGACCGATCGCGGCGCGCCAGCCATCAGGATCGGCTCGGTGAGTGCGCGATGCACGGGCACAACAAAGCCTGCGACTGGCTCATCCATCAGATCACCACGCCGCCGCCGAAAGAGAAGAACGACAGGAAGAAGCTCGAGGCTGCGAACGCGATCGACAGTCCGAACACGATCTGGATCAGCCGCCGGAAACCACCCGATGAATCGCCGAACGCGAGCGTGAGCCCAGTCACGACGATAATGATGACGGCCATGATCTTTGCGACCGGACCTTCAACCGATTGCAGGATCTGATTGAGTGGCTGCTCCCACGGCATGTTCGAGCCAGCCGCCCGTGCCGGCGCGGCCGTCAGGAGAATGGTGCCAAAAGCTCCCAGTGAGGCGGCTTCTCGAAGAAAGCGAAATTGCGGACGCATATAGGTCTCCTGCTGGTGAAAGGCTATAATCGCCAGTGGCTCCAAGCCCCGTGACGAGGGCGAGCTCGGCAAGGCGACGATCGGCACCGCGTCCCGTGAGCAGAGCGAC
The DNA here is from genome assembly GCF_042258955.1 of Bradyrhizobium sp. ma5. Classification (NCBI taxonomy): domain Bacteria; kingdom Pseudomonadati; phylum Pseudomonadota; class Alphaproteobacteria; order Hyphomicrobiales; family Nitrobacteraceae; genus Bradyrhizobium; species Bradyrhizobium sp. ma5. The sequence continues at coordinate 1,213,372 of NZ_CP170156.1, read as the reverse complement.
GAGGTTGATGGTCTCGGCGATCAGTGCGCGCGGAACAGTTATGACGGCTTCCTGGATGAGTTGCTCGAGTCGCCGTAACGCACCGAGCGCGGTGCCGGCATGGATGGTGCCGATGCCGCCGGGGTGACCTGTGCCCCAGGCCTTCAGCAGGTCGAGTGCTTCGGCGCCCCGGACTTCACCGATCGGGATACGGTCAGGACGCAGTCGAAGCGAGGACCGAACAAGGTCAGAGAGCGTGGCTACGCCGTCCTTGGTCCGTAGCGCAACGAGATTGGGCGCCTTGCATTGGAGTTCGCGTGTGTCTTCAATCAGCACGACCCGATCGGAGGTCTTTGCCACCTCGGCCAGCAGCGCGTTCGTCAACGTGGTCTTGCCCGTCGACGTACCGCCAGCGACCAGGATGTTCTTGCGATCGGCGACCGCAGCCCTTAAGGCGCTGGCCTGATCTGATGTCATGGTTCCCGCGACGACATAGTCGTCGAGTGTGAACACCGCGACCGCGGGCTTGCGGATGGCGAAGGCAGGAGCTGCAACGACTGGAGGTAACAAACCTTCGAAGCGCTCGCCGGTCCCAGGTAGTTCGGCAGAAACGCGCGGTGAGCCAGCATGCACCTCCGCGCCTACATGGTGCGCCACCAGACGAATGATGCGCTCGCCGTCGGCCGCGGACAACGTTTCGCCGGTATCAATGAGACCACTCGACAGCCGATCAATCCACAAACGTCCATCCGGATTGAGCATGACCTCAATGATTGCGTCGTCTTCCAGGTAACCCGCAATCGCCGTACCGAGCGCGCTACGCAGCATTCGCGCACCGCGCGAATACGCCTCCGATTGAAGTATTACCACGGCCGCCCCCACCGAATGAGGACGTCTAAAGGGCGCCCTCAGATGGGGATCATCAAGAAAGCCACCGACCGAGCTAACGCAACGATCGCTTTCAGCGATCGTAGACCAGCGTAGAAAAAGGAAAGACTAGGTACGGATATTGAACATGTGCTCGAACGTTGCGGATCGCTGCTCACCACTCCGCATCGCCGTCCGCTGGGACTAGTACGACCGCTTGCTCGTACGAAGTGACCGGCTCGACTACGTCGGAGACGTTAGCCGGCGCAAAGAAGGGTATTGAACCTTTCCTCCAGGTAAAGGAGCGGAGGCATGACAGCGCAAACCAAACGAACGCCGCTATCTGTGCTGCTACGTTGAGACCGAACGCGACTTGATAAGCCAGGATGGCCCGATGGCCATCTACCGTGGACCACTGGTCCAGAACCAGGCCCGTCCCATATTGGGCGAGAAATGCACAACCGAAGTGCAGCACGTTCAACGCACCGTTGGCACGCCCGGCAAGCTCTGGCGGAAAGTAATCCGCTATGACCGTAAAACTGACCACTGTCGCAGTTCCGACAATTGCTACAACGGACCACGGCAAAAGGGATGGCAAAGGCGCGCGCAGGATCAAGGCAAGCTCGGCGACCATGAACAGCACTGCGACAATCGCTAATATCGTTTCGGCTCCCACTCCTCTTCGCCTTAGATGATGAACCGTGGTACCGAATATCCAGGCACCGCCGCAGAGTGCCGTCGACATCGTGAACAGCTGTCCGACAAGGCCAGCACGATCAAATCCCTCTACGTCCGTCAGCCACGGCGATGCCCATAATCCCTGCAGAGACCAGGCGGATCCCACACAAGTCGCTGACAACGGGGCAACGCGCCAGAAACGCCTGTCGCCAAAAACGGACCTAAGGGTGGCGGGGTTTGATGCGGTTGGTGGGATGATGGCTCGTTCAGGAACAGCGAGATAGATGAGCACCGCCGTCGCGCCGGTCGCGGCCGCAAGGATTTCAAAGAGCTGTCGCCAGCCCATCCAGGCGAGCAGGTGTTCAGCGGGAGCAGTCGCGGTCACCGCGCCGAGCGACCCCAACATGATCATGTAGCCATTCAGCAAGGCCACTCGTTCCCTCGGAAACCAGAGAACGATGGATTTCAACCCGGCCGTCAGCGCAGCCGCAACTCCAAGGCCGATCATTGCTCGCGAAATCAAAAGGGACGGTAATCCCGTCGACGTCGCGAATAGGCCGGCACCCGCGGCGGCGACCAAGAGCAACGCACTTTGGACGCGACGCGGGCCAAAGCGGTCCAGCAATATACCGATAGGGATCTGAGCCGCCGCGAACGCCAGGAAATAGACTGACGTGAGCAACCCGAGGTCGGCAGTCCCGAGCCCGGCATCCGAGACGAGACGGCCGGAGATCAAAGCGTTGATCGTTCGAAACAGATATGAAAGATAGTATGCGGCAGTGAATGGAAGAAAAACGCGCGCGACGAGACGCCATGCCACTGAAGTTTGCATGCTGGGCCCTTTTGCTCCTCAGCTCATTCGAGCCGATAGCGTGTCCAGCTTTTTGTCGGCTTGGCTAAATTTCTACGGTCGTGGACTGGCGTAGAAAAAGAAAGACCCGCGAACAGCGTGTCTCGTCATTCAATCAGGTTTCGTTGCCAGGTTCCTGACGGACGATATCTTCCGGAATCTCTCGTAGAAAGCTCTGCCCCTTTTGCAAGCGGCGCCCGAGCGCCTCGATAAATCCTTCAAAGCGTTCCCGGCCCTTGAGCTGCGCGGCCGCCTGTGCGTCGTTTGGCAGCGGTGGCGTGATGGTCAGCCAGAAGCGGATGAATAGGGCTAGGGTTTCGGCCGTCAGGCCGACGTCACGCTCGAGCCTCTGCATCTGGCGCGATAGACGGTCCAGGCGACGGGTGAACGCCGCCTCCCGCCTGTCCACCCCGTCTGGTGACAGAAAGGACGCAACCGCCGCTTCCACGATCGCAGACCTGGAAAGATTCTTACGATCGGCAATATCCGTGATCTGCTTCAGAAGCTCCGGCGGAAAGTACACATTCATCCGGTCGCGCATGTCGGCTCACAGCTCCATACCGTCATTCGGGTCCATGGCAACCTGACGGGCGACGCCACGCATCTGCTGACGGAGAAGTCGAGATTGGCGTACTGCATCCTCGTCGTCGTCAAGAACAACGGCAAATTCCTCTGCCGGCGTTGAATCGGCCGTCTCCTTCACAATCGCAACGTGATCGGGGAGCTCGGGCTCGCGACGAAGCCCGCTGTTCGCCGTGTCTTCCTCTGCCTGCTCCGCCCTGCTTGTTGGAAGCGCTGCCGGCGTGAGGATTCCAAGCGTCGACCATCCGTCCGCCCGCAATGAGCGGCCGGAGGCCGCAGGATCTGGCGGCGGCAAGACGCGTTCGGAGAACCGCCGATCCTCGTAGTAGCGCACCTTCTTGGCGCGGATCGGGGGCGTCCCTGCCACCATGACGATTTCCTCCCACGGCGGGAGTTGCATGACCTCACCAGGGGTCAGGAGCGGCCTCGCGGTTTCCTGCCGCGAGACCATGAGGTGCCCCAGCCAGGGATTCAACCTGTGACCGGCATAGTTCTTCATCGCCCGCATCTCGGTCGCCGTACCCAGCGCGTCTGAGACCCGCTTGGCGGTCCGCTCATCGTTGGTCGCGAAACTGACGCGGACGTGGCAATTGTCGAGGACCGCGTTGTTGGGCCCGTAGGCCTTCTCGATCTGATTGAGCGATTGCGCGATCAGGAAACTCTTGATCCCATAGCCCGCCATGAATGCGAGCGCAGACTCGAAGAAATCGAGACGCCCAAGTGCCGGGAACTCATCGAGCATCATGAGAACTCGGTGTCGGCGGTCGCTGGCGTGCAAGTCCTCGGTCAGCCGCCGGCCAATCTGGTTCAACACGAGGCGGATCAGGGGCTTTGTCCGCGAGATATCGGAGGGCGGAACCACAAGGTACAGCGTCGTCGGGCGGATATCGGCAGTTAAGTCGGCGATCCGCCAGTCACACCGGCGGGTCACCTTCGCTACCACGGGATCGCGGTAGAGCCCGAGGAACGACATCGCCGTGGACAGGACACCGGAACGTTCATTGTCCGATTTGTTGAGCAGCTCGCGCGCGGTCGAGGCGACGACAGGATGCGCTCCCTGCTCGCCGAGATGCGGCGTGGTCATCATGGCCTTCAAGGTCGCCTCGATCGGCCGCCTCGGGTCGGACAGAAAAGAGGCGACGCCGGCTAGGGTCTTGTTCACCTCGGCATAGAGGACGTGGAGGATGGCACCAACCAGGAGCGAATGACTGGTCTTCTCCCAATGGTTCCGCTTGTCCAGCGAGCCCTCGGGGTCGACCAGAACGTCGGCGACATTCTGGACGTCGCGGACCTCCCACTCCCCGCGTCGGACCTCGAGCAGTGGATTATACGCTGAGGACTTTGGGTTGGTCGGATCAAACAACAGGACGCGCCCATGACAGGAGCGAAAACCGGCAGTCAGTTGCCAGTTCTCGCCCTTGATGTCGTGAACGATGGCCGAGCCTGGCCAAGTCAGCAGCGAGGGAACGACGAGACCAACACCTTTGCCGGACCGGGTGGGAGCAAAACACAACACATGTTCTGGTCCATCATGGCGAAGGTAGTCCTCCTCGAGCTTGCCTAGCACCACGCCATCTTGACCGAGAAGACCGGCTGCTCTCACCTCTTCCAGACCGGCCCAGCGCGCCGAGCCATAGGTCTCGACATTCTTGGCCTCGCGGGCTCGTCAGACCGACATGCCGATCGCCGCCGCGATCGAAACGAAGGTCCCCGACGCCGCAATGAAGGCTCCCTCGACGAACACCCGAGGTGCATAGGCATCGTAGACGAACCACCACCAGAAGAAGATCGGCGGATAGTAGATCTTCCAATCCCACAGCTCGAACCAGGGGTGCCCGAGCTCCGGCTGGTAGGCGAGCCGCCAGGCGGTCCACTGGGTTGCTCCCCAAATGGCAAGCAAAACGATTAGCCCGACAACGATCACCTGGCCCCAGAGGATCTTGGTTCCGGACATCCCGAAAGTCCTTCCGCAACTGAATTGGCGAGATGCTAGAGGCCCAGGTCGCGCTTGCGGCCAAAGCCCCATTCGATGCCGCCGCCATCCCTCGCGACGCCGGTGACGTGTTGGCCGAACTTCTTCTCGAGCTCACGCGACCACGGGACGAGCTGGAAACCGAGCCCATTGTCGATCATCGCGAAACGCCCCGACGCGAGTGTCAACCGCTGGCGATACGTGCCTGTCACGTGCTCCCCGGACGCTGACTTCACGTGAGGCAGGCCGGTGTCGGCCGAGACCTTTGCTCCCACCTCGTCCAGTTCGCGTCGACGCAGTGTGTTCAGAAGGTCGCGTTGCAGGATGATGCGCTGGCCCTGCCGCCGCGCCAGTCCTTCCTCAACCAGACGCTCGGCGCGAGCTTCCATGGCTTCGCGAGTCTCGCGGCCGAATCCTCCCATGGCGAGCGGCATCGGATCGCGTTCGACCAGGCGGTGGTCGAGCCAGGTCGCGCCTTTCGCGGTGACCTGCTCTCCAAGATCCATATCGGAACGGGGCGCGAGCATCACGCTGGGACGCGGATCACCGGCTTGACCAAAGCGTCTTACTTCGACGATGCCGCCGACCGGCGGCGCATGTTCGAAGGCTTCGATCCCGCGGAAGCGGAGGTGGTGCGCACGCCCGTCTGTTCCGTCGATCACGGCAAAAGCCTCGCCGGTCAGTTCGTCGTACAGCCCCCGACCGACTAGCCGCCCGACGATCTGGGACGCTGGCGGCCCACCTTCGATGACGTAGTCGGCAACACCGCGCGATTCCCCGCGCTCGGTGAAGGCGCGGTGCATGGTCTTGATGATGTCACCGCGCATGCCGAGGTCGCGCAGATTACGCTCGGCCTCGAGCCCAACCATCCACTCCCCTGGCGCAACGGGCGCGGCAAGGCCCATTTTCTCCAGGTGCTGAAGGCGGCCGATCATCAGGCGCCGGATCTCTGGGTCGGAGCTGCCAGGAGTTTCTGGGCGTAAATCGATGTAGCCGGTTTCGTCGGCTCCAAGTCGGATCTCTTGATCGAGTCGCGTCCATCGCCCCGCCGTGACTTCGCGCTGCAACGAATTGCGGATCTCATGCTCTGGCTTTGGACCCAGTTCGATGCCGACCAGTTCCTCAGCGCGTGAGCGCAGGCCATGGCTGATGTAGTCGCGGGAGATCACGAGATCGGCTCCGTCCTCGTCGACTCCTCGAATGAGAAGATGGACGTGAGGGTTGTCCGTGTTCCAGTGATCCACGGCCACCCAATCGAGCCGCGTACCGAGATCGGTCTCGATCTGCTTGGCCAGGTCGCGGGTGAATGCCTTGAGATCGGTCATGTCGCCAGCGTCCTCGGGCGAGACGATGAACCGGAAATGATGCCGGTCGCCCTCGCACCGCTCCGTGAAGGCCGCGCCGTCGGCACGGTCACCGCCGGCATCAAACATCTCGGCCATCTCGCCGCTTCGAGTCACCCCATCGCGCTTCAGATATGAGAGGTGGGCGGTCAATGGTGCCGAGCGGAAAGCTCGCCCTTTGTGGCGGACAATGCGTGCTTTCACCACGACCCGCCGCGTCGGGCTGAACAATCGGGCGCGGCTAAAGGACAACCGGCCACGACCAAACGTCGAGCGCCCATAGGCCGCAGAACGCTTGCCAACCGCAGCCTGACCCGAGGTATGTCCGGCTTTCTTCGCGGCACGTAGCACCTGGTTGATGAAGCTCTTCGGCTTAGGCGCGCGAGTGCTGCGGATGCGTCCGGGCCGAATGCGCAGATCGCTGTCGCGCGCAATCATGGCCGGGCCCCCAAGCGGTCGGAAGCGCCTACAGTGCCGAATACTCCGTTGATAACTCTGATCAAAAGATATGGCGCGGCACGCGCCACGACCGACCGGCACGCCAGAACCCAAGCCATGCCAATGGCTTGCGGTTCGACCGGCGAGCCCCTTTTATCTCGCCTTCCTAATCGGGCGTGCAAAGTCAATCCACGTCTACGCTTTTCTGCGACTTTCTGCACTTCAATCATCACGCACTCCTTGCAACAACAACGCACACACCTCACCAAAGCCGCGATCGCGGTTTGCATTCTCCAGGCGGGGTCCATGCGTTCCTCCGCGTTCAGCACTATGGCCGTCGCATGCTCTTCATCAGGTTCGTAAACAGGGCTGTCCAAGCAGTCGGGCGCTCTCATCACGTTGGACGGAAGCAGGCAAGAAATAGCGGACATTCCCCGTTTCGCGGCCCCGCCAGGGGACGCTCACCGCGCGCGCGGATCTCTAGTCGTTACTCCTTCTCTCCATGCTGGCTGCAACACCAGCACCAATCTTTTGGACCCCCGCTGCAACTACTGCGCAGGTCTCAAACGAAGTCGCCGCGTGACCTTGGCACCAAAGCCGACATGGAAATCGGTCTCATTGACCCACATTCTGTGCAGGATGCCCGCGAGCTTGCGCGCGACCGCGACGATCGCGCACAGCATGCTCGACCGTTTGGCGATCCGCAGGCCCCAGGCCCGCAACGCGGACCATTTCCTGACCCGCAGCAGCAGGCTTGCGGCTGCCTCGCAGAGCGCCTCGCGAACCGCGACATCGCCCTGCTTGGTAATTCGACCTTCATAGTCGATGGACGTTCCAGACTGGTGTCGTCTTGGCGTCAGGCCAAAATGCGCGCCAACCGTTCGAGATCGCGCAAAACGGAGAGGGTCATCAACACCAACCTTGAACGAGAGAGCCGCAACGGGACCGACGCCGGGTACGGTCATTAGTCGACGACAGATCGCATCATGCTGGACCACCTGCAGGAGCACCTTATGCAATCGTTCGTAGCCCTCGAAGATCGCTCGCCGCACGTCCAACATGGACTCAATCATCATGGAAAATACCGGATCGCTGTGCTCGATGAGCTCGCGGACCCGCGCTTCGTATTCCCCGCGGCCGACCGCTCCAACCATCAGACCGTACGCCCTCAACGTGCCACGAATGTGGTTCTCAAGGTCGATCAGCTTGCGCTTGAGGAGCTTCCTGTTGGCCAGCAGCGAGCGCATCTTCTGCATCTCGATGTTCTTGACATGGACGGCGCGGTACCAGCCCAGCCGCATCATCTGCTTGATGCCGCGCGCATCGTTGCGGTCGGTCTTGTTGCGCATCGTTGACAGAGAAACGCGCAGGTGGCGCGCTTCCACGACAATCATCGGAAGTCCAGCCGGCTGCAATTCGCGATACAACCAGATGCCTAGCGATGACGCCTCGACCCCCACTCTATCGAGGCGATCCGCGTAGCCTTCTACAGCGGAGCGGATCGCCTCTGGCTCCGTGCTGACCTTGACTTCGCGAACCGTGAGACCCTCGCTATCGACGATGCAAACGCTGGTTTCTTCAAGGCCGACGTCCAGTCCAACGTACAATTTCATCGGAGCTCTCCCTTGTTGCAACGACCTTCCAAGTCGTTGCACCAGGCTCCGGATTCGGCCACGACCGTCTTATCCCCGTGCACCGGTATCTCGAAGCCCGATTTGAAGAGCCGTCCTGCTGTCGTGCCTCCCCACTGCCCTCGCCTTTTCGCCCATGCTTCTCCACAGCACGCCAATTCATGCGAGCTTGCGCATCCAGTCATCGCGAGCCTCCCGCATCAGATCGCGCAACGAACAACCCTGCTGCCTGCGGCACAATGGCCGAGATGTCGTGAACGGACGCAACCGTCGGGACCCGGTTCAGCGGGGGCACAGGCTGCAGCCGGGCAGCGGCCGTTGAGCTTTCAGACCGCACAAAGAAGAGCGCTCCCGCCGATGCCCGCAGACCCGCGACCGCACTTGAAGCTGCAATGTCGCTGCCGATGATCGGCACGAGCTTCTGCAAATAGGCCAGGGTCTCAGCGGGCAATGGACGGCCGGCGAGATGCTCTTCGTAGCGAGCAGGTCCCGCGTTGTAGGCCGCAAGAAAGTCCGGCGAGCCGTAACGGTCGTGCAGCTCACGAAGGTACGCAGTGCCTGCAAGAATGTTGTCGTGGGGATCGTATGGATCGTTGCCGAGGCCGTACCGCAGACGTAGCTCTGCCCACGTCTCTGGCATGATCTGCATCAGCCCCATGGCGCCTTTCGGTGACCTGGCGCGCGCGTCTCCGGCGCTTTCGACGTCTATAACTGCGCGTATCCAGCGCACCGGCACGCCGAAGCGGCGTGAGGCTTGTCCGACGAAATCCACAAATAGATCGCTAGTTGCATACCTTGCCGTAGGGTCCGCGGGTCGCCTCTCGGCGCCAGCAGCAGCGTGACTCACGGCCAGCGCAACGAACAACGGCACGACAGCGCGCAGGCTCCTCTCGAACACACGCAAGGATATCGCGGTGCTCGCAACCGTCCAGGGTGAAGCTGCTTCGCGCCGGCCTTTCGGCCGCCCTGGACCGCCGCTGCGCGCGACGGCCGCGCAATCGTTGGTCGGGACGGAGGAATGGTGCAGCACTACGTCCAACAGAGGAATAACAGATAGGATATTCAACGCGCGCACAGTCAATCCTCCCAGGTCCACACTGGGAGCGCACGGCCGATGACGGACGACGCCGGCAAGAACCCGAAATAGCGGCCATCCAGCGAGTTGGTTGACTGCCAGTTCATGACGAAGAGCTCGCCCTCGCCGACGACACGGCAGCCCTGCCATTTCGGGAGCGGTCGGCCGCAGGCATCGCGATCTCGCGCCTCGCCCATTTCGATCGCGTCGACGGAAACTGTGAGTCCGCTTCTGCAGACGGTCTGCCCGGGAAGCGCCAGCACGCGTTTGAGCATCGGCAGCCCGGCCGGCAGATAGCCGTTCAGGTCGAGGAAGGTCGCGAGCGGCTCCGGTGGCTGTACGGCGAGGAGTTCGGTAACGAATAGTCTGTCCGCCGGCTGCACACGGTAGAGCCCGATCGGTATGCTCGCGGACGCATTCCAGATGTAGGCCGGCGTAATCTCCAGAACGATTGGCGCGACAAGAGCCGCGACACCGCCGAGCATCGCGGTCAGCGTCTTGAACCGGCTGGTCATCGCATGACCCTCTGCCGGTGAAGCCACGCTTGGTGGCGCGCTTTCGTGTAAGGACGCGGGTTTTCGTTGACTGACAGACGATTATGGATGTGATGCCAATGATCAGGAGCGACGTCAGCGGGATCGACGCCGAGCGCTTCGATGGCGTCGACCATTTGCAGCACCCGTTCGACCTTCGGCCAACCGGAGAGCCGCAACAAAATCTCTCCGCCGGGCTTCACATACGGCACGGTCGAGCAGCGCTGTCCCGGTGCGACCGCACGCAAGATGTCAATCCGCGAGATGATCGTGCCAAAGTCGTTGGAGGTCCAACGGACGAAGGCAAAGATGCTGCCTGGCGCGAATGACAGGACGCGCCGGTGGCGATCGATCTTCTTCTCCTCAGCGAGGCGCCCGAACCGAATGCGGTTTTCAATCCGTTTCTCGAGCCACAACACTTCAACGTCGGTGAGCTCGCTCATGCTGCCGCTCCCTGAAGCTGGGATCGGGAGCCGTGAGCTTTGCGGTCGGTGAAGTGCGTGTGCGGCTTCTGAAGGCAAGCAGGACGGACGGCCCGCCGTTGCCACTCGCCCCTAATGCGGCTAGCGGTCTGGTCCGTTAGAAGAAATCCGAAGGATTTCTGGTTAGTAAAGTTAGAGGGGCCGGAAAGCGCAGAAAAACAAGCTTTTAAGCTCGATTTCGGTCCCCGATAGCACGAGGATTGGGTCCCCGATAGCACGAGGGTTGCGGTCCCCGATAGCACGAGCTGATTCACAGGTTGTCCTCCGAATTCGGAATGAGACCGCGCCGGCGCATTCGTGCCGTTAAGGGATCGGCAGGCGCAGGCGCGAAGTTCAGACGCTCGGTACCGTTCGGATCGCGCGTGAGCACGAGCTGATAGCCGGGCAATGTCTGACGCTGGACCATCTGACGTACGTCGTACGTGAAGTGCTTGAGCGGTGAGAGGATGCCGGACTTGGCATGGAGGTGCAAAAGATCAAAACTCCAGCCACTGTCCTGCCGACCGCCGTGCTTGCGGACAAGGCGATAAAGCCAGCGCTCAAGTCCGCCCGTCAGATGGAAATAGGCGCGGTCGATCGTGAGCACGAGTGCGTCATCGATTACGCCGGCATAGAACCAGTCCGGCAGGATCAATTCGAGTCCAAATGGACGGCCATTTGCATCGGCCGTCTCCTTCCACTCGTTGATCCAGGAGAAGCGATGCCGTCGCCGTTCTGACGGCTGGCGAATCGACGTCATCACCGTCGTTGACTGAAGTCTGTCGAGACCCGCCTTCAGCCGGTCGTAGTCGCGCGCGCTGGTGCCGCGGCCGACAAACGTCAAAATCTCGTACGGCGTTGCAGCCATCAAGCGTGACGTTTTCAAACCCGCGTCACGTGCTTCGACGATCTGGGACGCAGCCCAGATCAGAACGTCTGCATCCCAGATGGTCGCCATGCCGTGTTCCGGCACAGCTTCGACACGAATTGTGATCGCACCCGCACGGAAATCGATCGGCACGATGCGCTTTGTTTTTGCGAGCGAGAAGAACGGATAAGCCATCAGATCTTGCGCGTCGCGGGGCGCAAGTTCGCCCGGGAGCGCCCGAAAGAGCTCAAGCTGATCGCGCTCGGAATGGTGTTTGCGCCGCATGTTCACTGCTCTCGCGCGGCGATCAACGACGTTCCTGGCCCGCATACGGGCGTAGCACCGGGTGCTTCTTGGCCGGCAGCACGGTCCCCTTCCCAGGGTCGGATGTCGACGTCTTGGCGCCGAGGTCGGCCCACGCTTTCAGATCGTCCACGGCGTAGACAACACGGCCGCCGATCTTCCGATACGTCGGCCCGGTGCCGTACGTGCGGTGCTTCTCCAGCGTGCGCCCCGAGAGGCCAAGATAACGCGCGGCCTCCGGTGTACGCAGGAAGCGCGGGGGTAGACCGGCCATTGAATCGGGCATTTGAGAACTCCATGGTGACACCGCACCGCGAATGGCAGCGCCAGCGAATGTGCGGTCATCATGGAGAAGCGCGATGTCGGAGGGGGATGCCGAATATTGGGGGGCCGATTTTCGGCACCCCTAGCGGACGGCGCTACTCGTCTCTGCGCTCAAGCCGCAGAAGTTTGCGGTAACCACCGCGCATCAACGCGAGGCCACCTTGCACCAAGCGGATCGTTCGATTGCGCAGGTCGTGCGTCTTCCAGGCGCGATCGGGAATGCGGTTCTTGCCGAATAGCGCTTCGGCGATGATGCGATAGCTGCCGCCGGCGCTATGCGCGTCGAACGCGCGGATCGCGGCGCTCAGGCGCTCTCGCCGCTGCTTGGATAATGTGTGAAATGCAGGACCTGGCATGCGTCCATTCATCGCGCGCCACAGCCGTCGGGCTGCATACGCACGTGCGTCGAAATCGCTATCAAACGGCAATTCGGCTGCGTATGGAGCTCCGAGCACCGGCGGCTCCTTGGACCAGACACGGTGGTCTACCGCGCCGATGCGCAGCACGGCATGCCAGCCATCGACAGCGCGGCGAACCTCGCCGGCTGCAAGGTCGAGCAGCGCTTTAGATGGCAAACTGCCATCAACGGGCGAGGCGAGCTTGACCGGAACGACCGCCGTTAGAACCTCGGGCGCCCAAAAGATCGTCTGCTCGTCGAACGACCTCTGCGGGTCATGGGCGAAAGCAGATACCCCATTTCCTCCTGAATTCGTCAGTCACTTCGCCGTTCGGACTATTGGCAATCATCACCTCGTACTCACGCCGATAGTCGGCGCTGCGGCGGAGACATTCCCAGGCGATATCGGTGACTTCCGCTTCTTGTAGGCTCTTGTAGGAAGCCGGCGACCGCCAGTCGAACTCAGGCATTGCTTCAGCCCCATTGCACGCTGCTAACAACGATTGCGGCGCAATAGGTATGAACGAGGCGGTTGTAGGAAGCCCCTAGTTTGGCACCACGTGGTGCACCGGAATGACCACCGGCCAGCGAAAGAAAATAGTTCTGCCTGCAAGTCGCCAGTCGGCGATATTCTTCTATTTCAACCCGGTGCCACGCAATAGGCGGCCCTGTTCAGTCACCCATTTGGCGCGCGCAAGATGACTCTGATATGCGCTCCGCGCGCGGTCCCGCTCTCGCTCGGGGTCCATATGCAAGACCACTCGAGCCACTTCGCGCCAGTCCGCCCCGTCACCCTCGGCCTGCAGAAGGCGCATGTACGTTACGACATGCTGTTCGTCATAGACCGTGAGCGCCGGCTCGCTCGGCGCGACATCCGCGACGTCAGGATCTAGTTGCGGCTTTGTCATAAGCATCCCAGAAGGCAGCGACTGATTCTAATCTCCCTGGTTGGCCGAGATCGTCCTCACGTCTCATTTAAGCCTTATTGCGGACTAGCCGACCAGCAGGCAGATCCAAATACATACTATAGGAGATAAACCTCATAGTATGTAAAGACGCAATTTGCGCCGATGGACATGCGCAAGTTGGTCGGTCGGAACTTCGCAAAACTGCGGAAGCAAAAGCGCTTCACGCAGGAGAAATTCGCCGAAGTGTCCGGATTCACCCAACAGTATATTAGTGACCTAGAGCGTGGTCGTCGCAATCCAACTGTCGTCACTCTATTCGAACTCGCCAGCACGTTAGGCGTCAGTCATGTCGATCTAGTCCTCCCAGATGATGAGGCACGAGACGAACGACCAAAACCAGCCAAACGGCGGTGATTGAGCTGCAACCGCACACTATGTCGCTTCCGGACAGCCTCTACGGCGTTCGCGACGGGCACAAAAGCAGTATAACGCCCGAAAGTGGGACAAACGAGCTACGCTGTGACTTATTAAGCGGCTGGCCGTTTAATGTCCGCTCACCCCCTTACAGCGGCTAGAAAGCGGACGTCTCCTGAGGTCTCTGAAGGCCAAGAGGAGACGTTGCGGACCGATAACCGCAACACCGAGATAGGTTAGCGTTGCCCACTAACGAACTGAATTTCTACTTCGATTTCCACGGGCCCTCCCTTGTCTCCGAGACTACGCTGCCTCTTTTTGCGGACGCTGTCGCGGACTTCCAGGGGTAGCGTTAGAAAGGCTTGCCCGGTCGATGCGCCGCCTCGCTCGAAAGGGCCGAAGTAGGCATCAAACGAAGGCAAGGTGAATTGGTGCGCCCCCCTAGATATTTCGATGTTTCGAAACCCAGCCTGTTCTGCCAAATGCCGCAGTCGGCTTGCGTCACCCAACGAAAACGTCCTTTCAGTCGCCTCTCTGATCGCGGGCAAGTGTTGGGCTATGACGGCATTGATCCGGCCATTGTAGGACCGTTCGGGGACTGTGAGGACGGACGCCGCAGCACGTCCGCCGGGGAGAAGGACACGCAAAAAACTCCGCTAACCCCCGCGCAGGATCAGGAAAGAACATAAGTCCGAGACTACAAGTCAGGGCATCGAAACTTCCATCTTCAAACGAGAGGGCTTGGCCGTCTTCAACTGCGAAGGTCACGTTTGATACGGAATTTAGATTCCGCTTTGCTTGTTCGACCATGGCTTCCGACAGATCAGCAGCAACGACTTGTCCTGTCGGCCCGACGGCGCGCGAGCATGCTGCCGCCGCAAGTCCAGTACCTGTCGCGACGTCTAAGATATCTTCATGCCGGGCCGAACCGCTGCGGCGCTCAAGAGAAACCGCAGAAAGTGTGTCGAGACGTGCAGCAAACGCGCGGTCATATTCAGAGGCTGCTTCGTCGTTGTACGCGAGTTCTCTTGCCATTTTCAGCCTCAACTTTCGTTCGCCAGTTAACTGGGATCATTGCTTGCAACATCGGCCAGAGCAAGAAGGGTACGACCGAATTGTCCGAGTTGGGTCACAAGCGTCGGTTTGGCGCTCAGTTGCAACCTTCCGATCTCCCTATGAACCGCCATTTGGATACACCGCCTCAACGGAAGCGTTGGGCCAGAAGCAGAAGTTATTGGACGAATGAAAAAGGCTGCCCGCTGAGGCGGCCTTACTTCTTCATTGGCCTATAGGGTAGCGGCACTGAGGTGCATGTACCCACTGACGATACCCGGCAAGGCACATCATAGTGCAACCTACCGTTGGGCGTCGTGGAGTTAGGATTGATATGCTTCGCCTTTGGAGCTGGCTCTGTGGCTGCGTCGATCTGATCTTGCGCGATAGCATTAGATGAGAGGGCGACAAGCGCGGTCGCGGCGAGCAACGCGGTCCTCATGAGGGGCCTCCGATTTGCCAACCAGAACAAATTAGAAGACTAGTACAGCACAGACTAGGAACGACCAGCAAGTCCGGCATGGATCAAAAGCATCGGTGGACGCCAAGTTGGATCGGCGTCCAGTTTGCCCTGACAGCCGACATGACACGCGCTCGATTGGCCTTCGGCTAAGGGCGCCAGAAGCAGAAGTCAACTACTCGATCACCGCGTCGGCACAAGCGCGCAATGTGGGGCGGAAGCTGCAAGATACGCCTGCCAGCCAACTGTCAGGATTACGCCTGCGCCAATCGCGGGCAAGCCGAGATCGGGCCCGCGTTAATTTCGGCTTTTCTGATCCCGATCAAAGCAAATTGCTTTGCCGCTGCCCTTCTCGATCCAGGTAAAAGAGCAAGAACCATCCCTGCGAGCCAAAGGTCGACGCCTCGCTGGTCTACAACATCGGGGGGCGCTGACGTGATCGAATAGGCTGAAAGCGTCTCACGGAATGGAAATCAAGACCATCCTGGGGCACCGAATGGCGACGCAATGAACTTTAGTGCCAAGTGATCTCGCCAGACTTTCGAGGTTCTGCGGACTGACGTATATCAGTCCATGTCGCGGGGCATCGATATCGGCGATCAAGAGCAGGGAAATCGAGACGACGAGCGGCAACACGAGCGCAAGTTTACCAGTCGTTTGCATCCGGCAGCCAAACAGCACGTTGCAGCACAGCGCAATGGCCGCCAGGAGATACCAGGCGGCTATTGGAATCCGATTCCAGTAAGCCGCCTGGGTGTAGCCCTGGGAACTGACAACATTGTTCATACCGGCGAGCACCAGGACAGCAACAGGCGTCGGCTGTGCTGCAGCGGGTCCACGGACCGTAGCCCAGAGATCGGCCTCCAATTGACCGACCCGTTCGTCTATGCGCGTTCGCCGCGCGTCATCTGTATTGGAGTAAAACAGGACGCGTTGATTGGTGTAGTAACTTAGAAGCTTAAGCACGCTTGCAGCGTCTGCCGATGGCAGAGGATCGGCGCGCAAGTACTCGGTTCCGATCGCGTTGGCTTCTGCTTCCTCGAAATTCTTGCGCTGATCGTAGCGATTGGTGGCCATCGAAAAGCTGAAACCAATAATCAAGGCAAGCAACGTCAGAGAAGCCGCAAGAATGAGGCTCAGATCGTCCTTGTGTTCCTCGGTCATGCTGACGTTGCGCCTGCGTAACCAGGCGCCCGCCGCTGAAGCGAGCGACAGCGATACAAAGGCGACCGCGAATACCACCACAGGATAATGCGTCAGATTTTCCATAAGCGGCCGGCCTCCCGTCGACGTGGCAGTTAGCTTGTCCTATCGTGCGATGCTGGAACTGACGCTGTGCCAGACCCGATCCTTGAGGACAATCAGCGCCGGCGGCGGTAACGTCGGTGGTGGCTCCATTCTCTTGACGCCGTCGACGACAAGATTCGCGACACCGATTTCGCCGTCCGTGTAATATGGATCGCCCTCGCCATTCCGGGCGAACAGGGTCGGTCCTATTCCGGAAATCTGGAAGAATGCCTCGACCAAGTAGGCTGTGCGCAAGTCGCGCATCAGCAGATCGCGCTCGGCATCGATGTTCGCTCCGATGTGATGGGTGACTTGCCCTGTGTCATGGCTCAAGCCGACCCCGCGATCGAATGTTAGCGAACCCAGCCAGACCGGACGGCCAGTTGTACCCTTTTCCAGCACTTGCCACAGGCGGGCGTGGTGTCGCCGATCGGCGCTCTTGCCGTCCGGCTTCTCGAACGCAAGCTGTTCCTTTTTCCCATCATAATAGAGCGGGCTGACAGGCGCGTCATGGTACGGCCGGTCAAGTATGACGCTGCCAACGATGTCGGTGCTCGTGCGCAACGTGACGGGGGTCCGCGGGAAACCATTCGGCCGCATGCATTGTGCGCGTGATGTCTTGCTTGTCGCCAACCAGTCCCACGTTAAGCGCATCGCCAGGAATGCCGTCGGCGGTGCGTGTCACCATCGGCAAGTTCGCAAGGCCGGGCTCGTGTTCATGGTGCGTCCAGAGTACAGGCGCCACAACGTAGGTCAGCAGCAAATAGGCGATTGCTGCGGCCCCGAAAATGATGAGCCGACGCCGGAGCCGGCCTCTCGCGGGCTGCTTCATTCCACTGTTTCCTGGTACTTGCGCTAAACGCAGAATCAGCCCAGCTCATCGAGCAACGTCTTCGCCTGCTGGAGATCAGGCGTTTCGAAGCCCTCCCGAAACCATTCGTAGACGCCAGCCAGCAATTCACGGGCCTTGCCGCGATCGCCTCGATCGCGCCAAAGCCGCGCCAGGCTCATGGCTGCCCGAAGCTCCCAGGATTTCGCCTGCTGTTCCCGCGCAACTGCGAGCGCCCGCTCGAAATTCGTTTCCGCTTTGCTGATATCCTGCGCCGGCGCAAGCAACGCGATTTCCCCGGCGATGCGATGGACCTCGGGTTCGCACCATGTTTCTCCGGTCTTTTCAATCGCCGCCAAAGCTTCGGCCATGTGTCGCCGGGCCTCGTCGAACCGGCCTAGTTCGGCATGGGCCCTCGCCAAATATGATAAATAGAACGGCATCCACAGAGTCGATCCTGTCGGCCGAAATGCCGCAATTCCGGAGGTGATCATTTGGACTGCGTCTACCGCTTCGCCGCTCAAGACTAATAAACTTCCTCGGTTCATCATTCCCCACGCCTTCCAGAACGAAGTGCCTTTTTCGTCTGCCAAAGCGAAAAGTTCATCGGCCTGCGTCGTTGCTAAGATGGAATCCCGGCTCCAGAGATGGGTCCACCCTGCGTGGGTCAGCGCATACATCAACGTAGCAGCGTCGCCGATTTCGCGTGCAGCCTCGAGCGCACGGCCCGTATCTGCGAGAGCTGCCTCGGGATAGCCAAGCAACCACAGAGCGTACGGCCGATAAGACAAGATTGCCACCCCGACGTCCTGACCGAATTGCGCTGCCAGCGGACGATGATCGGCGGGATCATAAAGCGCGATTGCTTGATCGTAGTGGGCCAGGCCTTCCGCAATCTTCCCCGTACACATCAAGGAAGTGCCCATAAGGCGATGCCCGATCATGAGCGGAACGGTCTCCCCTTGCCTTCCTGCGAATGACAGGAACTCCGCCGCAAGCCGGAGCATCACATCGCCATCGAACGCGACGTAGTTCGCGACCCAGAAGCCGTAGAGGACCGAGAACAAAAGGAGCGAATCTTCAGGAGGCTCGTCAGCTTGTTCGATCAGCATACGTGCCTGCTTCGCAGCGGCCTTGGTTTCCGGCGCGGCATACCCCTTGACATGGATGAGCGGGGTTATGAGCGCAACCTGGAGCTTGATCTGCTCGCGACGCAGCGCGGGAGTGGCGGGCAAAGCAGCAATCTGGCCGAGAGCACGCGTGAGCTGCTCAACGGCTTCGACCAGCGATGACCGCCCCAGCGATCGCTGTCCCGCCTTTCCCCACAGACTTGCGGCCTTCTCGATCAGCCCAGCTTCGGTGCAGTGGCGTGCCAATAGCTCCGGCTGACGCTCCACGATGTCGGCAAATCTGCCTTCGAGAGCCGCGACAATCCTCTTGTGCAACGCGCGGCGGTGTTCGCGCAACAGAGTACTGTAAGCGGCGTCCTGCACCAAAGCGTGCTTGAAGAGGTAGTGCGCGTGGGGCGGCACGCCCTGACGGAACAACAAGCCGGCACTGATGAGCCGATGCAGGGCATTATCAAGGTCTGCCTGCGGCTTGCGGGCCACAGCTTCGATGAGCGCATGCGAGAATTCGCGGCCGATCGCCGATCCAATTTGCGCAAGCTCCTTGGCCGGTCCAAGCCGGTCGAGACGCGCCATCAACGAGGCGTGAAGCGTGGCAGGAATCTCGAGTTTCGGTGACGGGATCGCAGCCGTTGTTCGTCGCGCGTCTTCCTCGTTCTCCGCCTCTAGTATCGCCTTGGTTATTTCCTCGATGAACAATGGAATGCCATCGGTGCGATCGATTAGGTCTTCGCGGACATCCGGCGAAAGAAATTTGTTGCCGACAATTCGGTCAATGATGGCATCGATGTCGCGCCGACCGAGCCGATTGATGGTGACGGCCGTCATGTGTGGAAGGCCAATCCAGGGCGGCTGGAATTCCGGCCGGAAGGTAATGACGAGCAGAACACGAAGCGCCTCGATTCGATCCACGATGCGGCCAATCAGCTCGAGACTGGTCGGATCAGTCCAGTGAGCATCTTCGAGGATCATCAATACCGGCGTGGATCGCGAGAGCGCTTCGATTTGATTGAAAAGCGCCTCGAGGGTCTTTTGTCGACGCTGCTGCGGATCAAAGGTCAGCGCCGGGTAACGGCCGTCATTCGAAAGCGACAGCATCTCGGCCAACAATGCTGATTCGATTGGTGAAGTCGCGCTCCGCACAAGCAACTTATCGAGCCTATCAAGCTTCGTCCTAATGGAGTCGTCGTGCTTCAGTCCAGCCGCGCGCTCAAAGTGACCGATAACCGGTGATAGCGCGCTGTTCGTGCGTTGCGGCGAACAGAAGCAGCGTAGCCGTGCATGCGGTTCCTTGCTGACTTCTTCCAGCAACGCTGCGGTCAGGCGGGATTTGCCGATGCCGGCCTCACCGCAGACCAACACGATTTGACCTTCTCCATCCTTTGCTCTCGACCAGCGCCGCAGCAATAATTGCGATTCCTCGTCCCTTCCGACAAGCGACGTGAGGTCGCTGCGGTGAAATGCTTCGAACCGACCTTCCACGGACGTTGGTCGAACTGCCGCCCAGATCTGCACGGCGCCGCCGATGCCTCTCAATTCCTGAAGACCAAGATCCCTCAGTTCGAAGAGATTGCCGAGAAGCTGTCTCGTCGTGTCCGCAATCACCACCGTATCCGGCTCGGCAAAACCTTGCAGCCGAGCGGCAAGGTTCGGCGTCTCGCCAACAATGCCACGTTCCTGCGCTAGCCCGGATCCCACGAGATCACCGACCACAACCAGACCCGTGGCAATGCCTACGCGGGTCTGCAACCGCGTGTCGGTCTTCAATTTCGCGACTTCCGAGACTAGCTCCAATCCCGACTGTACAGCCCTTTCGGCATCATCCTCGTGAGCTTCGGGATAACCAAAATAGACCAGCACGCCGTCGCCCATATATTTTGCGACGAAGCCGCCGAAGCGCTGGACGGCTTCGGCCACGCATTTCTGGTACGCCGTGATCAGATTGCGCAGGTCTTCCGGGTCCATGCGGGTCGATAGTGCGGTTGAGCCCACCAAGTCACTAAAGAGCACAGTGATTTGCCGTCGCTCGCCACTGTCGGTGGGTGAGCCGTCCACGGCCATCGCTGCGGCCGTGTGACTCTCCGACTCCTTTGGAAGCGCAGAGATGGCAGCGAGCAGCTTGATCCGCGCTCCGAGCGGAAGGCCGAGTTCGCGGAGATGATCTTGTGTCAGATGCGGCAGTACCGACTCGTCGATCCCATTGTCGCGAAACGCAGCCTCGAAGCGTTCCAGACTCTGGCTCCGTAGCAAGGTCCTGAGGTCCATAAAAAGGGTCCAACTGCTCACTCTTGCGAGGCCATACTGGACCCAAATTTGCCGCTGGATCACCGGTCTTTGCTATGCAGAATCGGCGAATTCTTGGTTGCCACGCCTTTCATGCTGCGGCCCGTCGATCCAAGCACAAATTGAAGTCAGAGGTGCCGCAGCAGATTCATGATCGCGGGCTACCGTTTGGCAGGTACGGATTCCGTGCGACCGCGAAGACTGCACCGCGCATGCGATGGCGATCGGCCTCGGTTTGCAGACCTTCCTTGAGGTGCAGGAGTCGACAGGAGGACAGCCCTACCCTCTTGCGCGCCGTGCTTGGGAAGAGATTCACAAGAGCCTGCCTGGAGGACAGAACGGTCATTGTGCTGAACAAGCGCACAATGTTGCGGCGCATGGCCACAACGACGTCACACTCCGATCATTGACCAAAAGTTGCATCTTAGTACAATAGTTATTTCTATTGCGTCGCTGCTAGGACAGCCCAATCGTGGCTCCGGTACAGCTTCTGGCTCGGGGGAGACAGAAATGGCTCACATTCGGACGCTAAAAATTGACGATCCGGCTGTTTGCCGCAACGCATTCGTACATTCTGATTTTGAAGCCTTTCCCAAGGAAAAGGGCAAATTTCTCTTCGAGCTTATGCAAATCGGCATGGATCGCCTCTGGATGTCACGCTACAGCCTGTGCTTGCCGCAAGTAAACATCGCTTCCATCAAGCCTGAACGCACTGCGATTGGCTTTCTGACCGACCCCCATTGCTCGGTTCGCTATTGCGGAGCGGAGATCCATCCTGGTGACATCATCATCAATAGGAGCAGCGAGGCGCACCAACAGACAGAGACAGGTCTCCACGCCGGAGTAATGTCGCTTCCGGTCGATGAGGTCAACACGGCGATCGAGACGATCATTGGGGCCGATTTCATGCAACGGCTCGCGAAGCCTTTCATCCGGCCCGGCCCTGCCCTGATGTCGCGCCTGTTGAGGCTGCACAAGGCAGTTGCGCAGCTGGCCCATGACACTCCGGAGGTATTGGAATTGCCGGAAGTCTCCCGCGCATTGGAACAACAATTGATTCATTTGATGGTGCGATGTCTCGCGGAGGGCGCTGGGGTTGAGGCAACGAGCGGCGCCCGGCGTCACGGTGAGATCATTGCGAAGTTCGAGGATTATCTGGCGGAACATCCCGATCAGCCGCTTTACCTCGCAGAAATCTGCGTCGCCATCGGTGTTGCGGAGCGCACGCTTCGCGCTGCGTGTGAGGAACATCTGGGCATGGGGCCGATCCGCTATCTCACCTTGCGGCGAATGCATCTGGTGCATCGGGCCCTTCGCAGTGCCGACCCCAGCAAGACGAACGTCACGCGCGTCGTCACCGACCACGGCTTCTGGGAGCTCGGACGTTTCTCAGTCTCTTACCGGGCCCTATTTGGGGAGACACCATCAGCGACGTTGAGGCGTCCTGAGCCGACCGCAATCGACCTCAATCGTCCATCGGCGCTGCCTGCCGCTGAAGTTCTCGCTTTTTGCTGAGGTCGCGGCCTCGCTGAGGCCTCCTTTGCCAGTGGTCGGAGCTGATCGGCCGCCTAAATAGCCGTAACCTGGCTCGGCGGCTGCGCAGCGGAATTGCCGAAGATGCATAGCGCGTCAAATAAATCCCTCTCAATGTCCGGCTAGAGACAGCCCGTGCAGTCCACGGACCTCTCCTTTGAACGTCCGACTTTGCAAGGTGAATGGCTTCTAACCAACCAAGCGAGATGGTTGGCGGTTAGCAGGCCCATAACGAGGATAGGCTTTTGAAGCGCACAGGTTGGGCCGGACTGCTCAGCGTTGGCCTGTCTGCGACAGCGGCGGCGGCAGACGCGTCTTCGATGGATGTGACATTTGGCGTTCTGGATGCAGTCACCTTCATGGTCTTTGCAGTGCTCATCTTCGTGGGCGTAGCCATCGTTGCCAGCCTTGGCCAATTGCCCGGTCGGCTGGCGCGAAAATGGGAGCACCCGTATGCCGCGGCCGTAAGCGTAGCCGGCTGGATCGGCATCGCGACGGGCGGTTTGCTTTGGCCGCTTGCGCTGATCTGGGCATTTGCTGCTCCGTCGCGAACTTCATCTTCGATCAACGAACGCCAAAAAACCCGCGACGCCGGGGAGCCAGACTCCATGGCCTTAGCGGCGTCAACGGCTGGCGGCTCCGCCGGTGGGAAGAGTCGGCCATGATTGCAATTCTGACCATCACCTACACCGCTGTTGTCGTGGCGCTGTTCAAGATTTTACGTCTGAGGCCAAGGGCAAATCTCATCGCTGGTCTGATTGTTACCGGCGTTATGATGATCGGCGCCGTGGTGGTGGCTTGGATGCAATCGGCTCCGATTACGGAGAAAATGGTCACGAGCCAATATGTTGTTCAGCTGGTCCCCTATGTGAAAGGACAGGTCAGGAAAGTATACGCCAAGGCGAACCAGCCAATGAAGACGGGCGATTTGCTTATCGAGATCGATCCAGCACCATACCAATACGCCGTCGATCAGCTGGAAGCGCAGCTCAAGGTATCACAGGCCAACATCGAGCAGGCCAAAGCCTCCGAAATGAACGCGCGAGCAAATCTTGCCAGGGCAAAGGCCGCTGATCAGCTCGCGAAAACACAGGAGCAGATGACTCTGAACGTTGCGCGCAACGACCCAGCGGCGGTTAGCAAGCTTGCGGTGGACCAAGCCACGCAGCAGCGTCAGGAGGCGGACGCTGCTGTCGACCAAGCCGAGGCGGCAGTTCTGCATGCTGCTTCCGTCGTTGCGGCCACGGAGAGCGCCGTTCCGGGCGTTGAAGCGCAATTGGGTGAGGCGCGATTTAATTTGACGCAGTGCAGCGTAACCGCGCCTGCGGACGGCTATGTGGTGAATTGGCAGGTCCAGGTCGGGACTATGGTCGCGCCTGCTCCGATGGCTGCATTTGGGACCTTCATCGACACTTCCAGCATCCAGGTGCTGGCGCTGTTTCCTCAGAATTACCTTACGAATGTCCGCAGGGGCGACGACGTCGAACTGGTGCTTGACCCGTATCCGGGCAGACTGTTCACGGGGAAGGTTGACACCGTGATCTCGGCCTCGGGAGGAGGCCAATTGGCGCCCAGCGGAGATATTCCGTCAGCTGCCAGATCAACCGGAACTTATGCTGTCAAGATTCTCTTCGACGATGAAGAGGTCGCGCGGAAGCTATCGATCGGGTCAGGGGGATCGGCGGCGATCTATACAAGCGTTGGCAAGTCCATGCACATCATCTCCAAGGTGACCATCCGCATGAAGAAATGGCTCTTGTTCGTCCTTCCATCTGTGGAGAGAGCTGGCGCGTAATGAGAGCGCGCCACCAGCATTTGATGTGAAGGATGTCACGCTTGGCCGATCCAGTGCAAAATCATCAATTCGTCCAAGCTTGGAAACATCAGTGTCGCCGAGACGAAGAAGCGACGCTCTAGAAGGACCATGCAGAGCTCTTTCCGTGTCCGTTGAAGAAGCTGCACAAAAATTCAAGCGTCATCTGCATTTGGCCAATCTTGCTCACTCTGTCTCTTGTTTTGAGGTCCTGTTGGGAGGGGCGGCCTGCCGTCTGAACAATCTGCCGTAGTAGCCCTACGCGAACCCATGTAGCGAACTCTGCCGAAGATGCATAGCGTAGGAAGACAGATCGCGCTCAATATCCGGCGGAGCATCCGGGAGGACCGCCTATGAAACCTGCGGCGCTGGCGCGTATCGCGCTCATGTCAACAACATTCACGCTGCTTCCTGCGGCAGTACAAGTTGCCACGACCGCCTTTGCACAAAGCGACCCTGTCATCTACCTCAACCAGGCATGGTCGCAGGACGATCGGGATTGGTACTATCATTTCTCGCAGGGGTCGGCCGTTCTCTCCTACGACATTTTTCTGCACCTGGAGGTGGCCGGCGGCCAGGAGTTATTCCGGTCTGACGCCAATAGCGAGCGCTATGGACTGATCAGCCAGCCCCCGGGTTCACCATATAATCCCGACGGTTTGCCAATCGGCATCGGCAAGACGACCGTCGCGACTCCGATCGGCGACTGGCCAGTCGGCGACTACGCCGGCCCGACCTGCGCGTTCTGTCACGAGACGCAACTAAACTACAAAGGCAAGCACGTAAGGATCGATGGCGCGCCTGCCAATATGTTGGATCTGCAAGCCTATGTTCAGGCTCTCAATGCTGCGCTGCGCGCCACTTTGACCGACGCAGCCAAATTCGATCGGCTCGCGACACGGCTTGGAGCGACAAGCCCCGAAGCCAAAGTCACGTTGCGCGAGCGGCTCGAGCGCCAGGCCGCTTTGACGTACGATTATGCCACACGAAGCACCGCATCTCCCTGGCCCTGGGGGCCGGCGCGAATTGATGCTCTCACCCTGATCAACACCAGAATGACTGCCACCCTACCCGGCATCCCGGAGAACACGTCAACGCCGGTCGCGCCTGCCAAGCCTCCCTTCCTGTGGAACGCGCCACAGGGATTGTGGACGCAGTGGTCGGGAGTGGTGCAGGATCCGTTGGCTCGCAATCTGGGCGAGACAATGGGCGTCTACATGCCCATAAACCTGCGCGCCAAAACTCCCGCAGATGGGCTGTTCGAGTCGAATGCGCACATTCCGGAGCTTATCCGCGTTGAGCACCAGCTGGAACGGCTTGCGCCGCCAAGCTGGCCCGAAGACGTGTTCGGGAAGATTGACCGAGAAAAAGCCAAGTCCGGCAAGGCTCTGTTTGTCGAGCACTGCGCAAGTTGCCACAACGCATGGCCCTACCGGTGGACTGAACCAAACAAATACGGCAAGCGCTTCGTCGTCGTAGGCCTCACGCCGCAGTCATATGTCGGCACCGATCCCACGCAGGCCTTGGCGATCCGGCCATTCGCGGTCACAGGTCCGCTCAACAATATTTTGCCACCCGAGCTGCGCGGAAAGGACGCCGTTCCCATGGCAGCGTTCAAAGAAAGTATAGGGCACGCGATAATCGGGAGGGCCGTCGAAAAACTGAAAATGACCCCGGCCGAATTCCTGGATGCGAACGGATATCGGGAGCTTCCCCCGCCGCCCGCACCCGATCGGGTTTATAAGGCGGCGCCGCGCGACGGCGTATGGGCTACTGCGCCATTCCTGCACAACGGAGGAGTGCCCAACCTGTACGAGATGCTGGTTCCGGCAAGCGAACGTTCGAAGAAATTCTGCGTCGGCCGCGAGTTCGACCCGATCAAGGTAGGGTTGGACGTAACCTGTGGGCCCGGTACATTCGTCCTGGATACGAGCCTGCTGGGCAACTCGAATGCGGGTCACTCGTTCCAGGATGGGCCGCGTGGCAACGGGGTTATTGGCCCACTACTGACCGACGAGCAGCGATGGGCGCTCGTCGAATATTTGAAGTCTATTCCGGAGGAGCCTGGTCGCGTCACGCCGTTCGGCGGTCCGCCGGAAACGCCTTGATCTCAGGTCATGATCGAGGGCACGGCCGGTTCGGCAAATGCCCTCGATCTAAGCCTTGAGCGCGGCGACAAGGGATCATGCCATGTCCGACCACATCGATGGGCCAAGACAGATCGGCGACCCGTCTGCCGACCTCACGGATCTGTTCGCTTTCACCACCTCGGAAAATCCTGCGCGCATGGTGATAGCAGCATGTGTTTTCCCATCCGCCGGCACAACTGCGATGTTCTCCAACGCTGTCGACTACGCGTTCGCGATACGTCGGGTGAGCGTGGCCGGCCTGGGAGACGCCGCGAAGTTTGAACCGGGAGAAGAGGAAATTCGCCTCAGCTGCCGTTTCGACAATCTCAAACGCAGCACTGCCGCGGCCGACCCGGTCCAAGGCGGAATGTGCATTCTTCCTGACGGTCGAACCCTTCCCATCGTCGTCAATGACGAAAAAGGCACGTCAACGCCGGACGGTGTCTTTCGCGTATTCGCAGGATTGCGTTCAGACCCGTTTTACCTGGCGTGGCTGGTTCCGGGCGTAAGGAAGGGACCCAATCTGCTCTTGCACGACAACGTACTTAGCATCGTCATCGAGTTCGATGCCACCCGCGTGCTTGATCCAGGCAGAGGCTCACTGTTCGGCGTTATCGCCGAAACGGTACCCCTAAGACCAGATGTTATCGGGCAGAAGCCACCGCGGATCGATTGGGTTGGCAGGCCTGAGCAGACTAACATCCGTCTCGGCAACAGCGAGGCCGGACCGATTGATCTGCGCGACCTCTGGAATCAACAGACACCGTTTGCAATTGCTACCGACCTCAAGCCGGTGTTCCGTGAGCGCCTGAAGGCGAGTTTAGCGAATTGGGACATGCGCGACGGCGTAGCGGACTGGACGCCCACCGCTCTAGCCGCCAACGTGAATGTCTTCCTCGACGATTTCCTGTTGTTCGATATTGCCAAGCCGATCACCGATACCAGCCACCTTGAAATCGAAAAGAGCGCCATTGGCGGACGAGCTCATCAGACCGGCGGCGGACGCGCAGTCAATGCAAACGTCATCGACATTCTGATGACGTGGTTGATCAACAGGGACCGCGAGTTCATCCGGGGTGGGGCAACCGCGGCAACGAAACCGGGCACGAATACCTTTCCGTACCTGGCGGCACCAAATGCCGAGTTGCAGGCGGTCGCTTACAGCGTCGATCTTGCAGCACCGCCGGACGCGGTCTGGGCATTGATTGGAGGGTTTGATCCCGGCTGGCATCCGCTGGTCGCGAAGGTGGAGATGAAGGGATCGGGAGTCGGACAGTTGCGCACGATCGAAACGATCGACGGCAAGCAGATCATCGAGCGCCTGGATGAGGTCGATCCATCCGCTAGGTTCTATCGCTATACGAGCCTCAGCGGCATTCCGGCTTCAAACTACACCGGGATGCTCGGGATCAAGCCCAAAGGCGACGGCAGCGTTGTCGAATGGCGTTCGCAATTTCTGCCGGATAACCAGCCGGATATCGTCGTGAAGGCAATTGTCTCCGCGCTGCTCAAGACGGGGCTTGATAGCCTAAAGCAACGATTTGGAGGCGCAAAGTGACGACAGTTGAGGGACTCGATTGCACCGTCATGCCGACCACCGGTGGTGAAATCGCTATTATCAATCTGGAAAGCGCGCGGAGGCGATCTTGGAGCAAGTTCTTCGAAAATCCGACGCGCGATGAAGCTGCCGAGACAGTGATCGAACACGAGCAACTCACCCTGCAGCTCGTCGGTGACGTCTTTGCTCTTGATCGGGTCGACCTGTTGCTGGCCCAGCTCGTCCAATGCAACGCGGCTTCAGCCCGAGCAATGTTGATCAGGGCGCAGGCCGCATCGATGGCGCATCGCTTTTCGGA
The DNA here is from genome assembly GCF_042258955.1 of Bradyrhizobium sp. ma5. Lineage (NCBI taxonomy): Bacteria > Pseudomonadati > Pseudomonadota > Alphaproteobacteria > Hyphomicrobiales > Nitrobacteraceae > Bradyrhizobium > Bradyrhizobium sp. ma5. Next base: position 1,185,379 of record NZ_CP170156.1, on the reverse strand, counting down.
GGCCAGAGAATATCTTGTCCAGGCAGAGATCGGAGGCGCGCCGACAGCGGACGTTGATCGCCTGCGACTGAACATCGATCAGGCGTGCGGATCGCGTCTCGACAGCTTGCTCGATGCGCGGCGCAGGGTTGCAAACGAAAACCACGCTCTGGAGGATCTTGTCGCCCTTGGGTCTCTGCTAGCCGATCTTCGCGATTTCGCCGCCGCTGACCGGGTTTACAAAGAGGCACTGCGGGCCTACCAGGACGTGTCGCCCTTTCCTGTTGCCAGGATTTGGTTTCTCCTCGGCGTTCTTTGGGGCGAACTAGCGCGGGAACCCGATTTTTATGCGGCTACCCAGTGCTATCGGCGGGCGATCGCGGTCCTGCCGATGTACACCAAAGCCCGTGTGCATTTGGCCGAGATTTATGCCTCGGCCCGCAGTCTGGACGAGGCGGAAGCACTACTTCGACCCATTGTTACCATTGGCGATCCGGAGGTCGATTGGCGTCTTGCCGACATCTTGGCCGCTCAACGCAAGTTTGAGGAATCCGAAACGCGCATGAATGCCGCCCGCTCCGGATTTGACTCGCTTCTCGAACGTCATCTGCTCGCCTTCGCGGACCATGGCGCTGAGTTCTATGCGGGGAGCGGAAACGATTGGCGCAGGGCACTTCAGTTGGCACAGATCAATGCCGACAATCGACCGACGCTGCGTGCGCTTGAACAAGTCCGCAATATTGCGACTTCTGCCCGCAATATGGCAGCTGCCCTCCAGCTTCCGTCCGCGGCCGCCACTCGATAAGGCCAGCTTCAACATTTTCGTTGTCCGCACTGCAAAGATTTCGATTGAAAACTCTGAAAGGGGAAGCGGCATGGTGATCGATCGCAGGGCATTTGTCGCAGGCGCGACTTCGATCGCTCTTGTGCCAGTGCTTGATCTACTGCCTGTGCAATATTTAACCACTGAACCGCTCTCAGGTCAGTTCGCTTTGATGATCGACGGATGGAACGTGCCGGACGAAAGCGGCGCCGCCGACGCAATTTGGATTACGATCGGTCATTCGTGGCGAACGGCTTGGCGATGATTTTGACGACCGACGCTTACTGCCGGTTCTGGCCCCAAACAGATTCGCTCCCGCATTTTGCCAAGGCCCGTTGACCGGAAGTCGCTTGCGCTCTTCCAAAAATGACGCGAATGACCCGCGGCGGTCAAAGGAGTACCATGACCTAATCATGCCGAATGTGCATAGCGTGTCACGCCAACGGCGACGCAATCTGCGCTGAACTGCCTTAGCCAAGGGAGGACATCATGGGTTGGTTTGATCGTCTATTTGGAAGAGGCCCCGAGCCGGCTAACATACTTGTCAGATTCAAAGGGAAGGTCACGCGGGCTCAGACTGATCCTGATCTTCTCAAGATTGCCAAAGATCGAAAGGGTCGCATTTCACGGAGCGCTGTGCGCGATGAATATAATCGGCTGCTCTTGGAGAAGTATGCCCACGATAAGGCATGATTTAACCCTCCCTGTAAGGCTGCCATGTGGCACTAATTATGAAGATTCAGCGTGACTTCTGCTTCCTCCACGAAGTGACAAGGGTCGCCATCAGTTGAGACCCACACAATTAAGTCAGTGGCATTGACTGATCGCTGACCACGGAAGCGTAGGAGGGCCCCGCGATCGACGTCAGGTCACGAAAGGTATTCACTATCTGTGCAGAGGCACGGCGCCTCAAATACAAAGTGGGCGCGTTCGTTGATTCACGGAGTAACGAAATGTCTTTCGTTGCGCGACTATTGGCGGCGTTTTCAACCGCCCTCATTCTGTTCGCCGCCACTGTAAGCAACGCAATCGGCCAGAAAAAATACGATACCGGCGCATCCGATACCGAGATCAAAATCGGCAACATCATGCCGTACAGCGGGCCATTATCGGCCTACGGCGTCATCGGCATGACCGAGGCCGCATACTTTCGCAAGATCAACACTGAAGGCGGCATCAACGGCCGCAAGATCAACTTTATTTCCTACGACGACAGCTTTAGCCCGCCGAAAACAGTCGAGCAGGCGCGCAAGCTGTTGGAAAGTGACGAGGTGCTGTTGATCTTTCAGTCGATGGGAACGCTGACTAACGCAGCGATCCAGAAGTACCTGAACACCAGGAAGGTACCACAGCTTTTTGTCTCGTCGGGCGCGGTGAGATGGAATGACCCGCAGAATTTCCCATGGACCATGGGCTGGCAGCCCAATTTTCGAGACGAAGCACGGATCTACGCAAAGTATATTCTGAAGGAGAATCCGGACGCCAGGATTGGAATCCTCTACCAGTATGACGACCTTGGCAGAGACTACCTCAAAGGCCTGAAGGATGGGCTGGGCGAAAAGGCTGCAACGCTCATTGTCGCTGAAGAATCCTATGACGTGAGCGAGCCAACAATCGACTCGCACGTCGTCAGGCTCTGGTCCCTGAAAGCCGATGTATTCCTTGATATCACCACGCCAAAATTCGCGGCGCAAGCCATCAAGAAGGCCGCGGAGATCGGGTGGAAGCCACTGCATATCCTTAGCAATGTCTCTAGTTCGGTTGGCGTCGTCATGAAGCCAGCGGGAAACGAGGCGTCGCAGGGGATCATCTCCTCGACCTACGTCAAGGATCCGACTGACCCGCAGTGGAAGGATGATCCCGGCCTCAAGGCCTGGAGTGAATTTTTGGATGGGTACTATCGGGATGCTAACCGCGCGGACCCTGGAGTCGTTTACGGCTACTCGGTTGCTCAGACCCTGGTGCACGTTTTGAAGGCCTGCGGCGACGATCTCACGCGCGACAATGTCATGAAGCATGCGGCCAACATCAGGGATCTCGAGCTCGATGGCCTACTGCCGGGCATCAAGGTCAATACGTCGGCGACCGACTTTGCTCCCATTTCCCAGCTACAGATGATGAGATTCAAAGGCGATACTTGGGAGAGGTTCGGCGACATCATCGACAGTGACGGCCGGGACTAGGGTCGCAGTTCGCCACGCCAGATCGCCGGTCGGCATGTGGGTTAGGATTATCGGCCCAAAGCCTGTGCTGACTAGCCGAATTCGCGTAGTGCAGAATTTTGACCGCGCTCAGACTCCTGCTTCGCATTGGCGTGGGTGGAGGGACCCTGAGCCCCTCTTCGCGTGTGTGCGGGGCCTTTGTAAGCACCCCACTACCCCCTTAGCTTCAGCACGAGACGGCTCGCCTCCGGCCATCGGGTCCCCGCCCAGCCGGGCCGGTCGTAAGGGGCGGATGTGCCTCGCCGTTGCCGGAGTTTGAAGCTCAACTGCATCTGCCATCCACCATCGAAGTTCCGAAACCGCATAGTCGAAAATCGCCAACTGCCTGATGCTGCAGCCTTGGTGAGACCAAAGCGCTTCAAACAGGTCGCAAGACGTGTCCGCCGGCTCGACAGGGCGGGAATATGGCAGATGGCAGTACACAAACCTTTACGGATCCGGACGGCTACGCGGCCGCCATCGGCGACGCCCGCCTCAACCTGACGATGACGGGTGCAGGAGCTTTCAGGGCTGAGATCACCTCGCTGCAGCTGCAACATCTGAAACTCTATCGATGTTGTGAAAGTCTTCCGCGCATCGGCTATCTCTCCCTTTCCCCCAAACTGACTTTCCTGTCGTTTCCCATCAACGCGATGTCCGCTACATTCAGTGGATCGTCCGTTCAAATCGGCGACATCATTTTTCACGGCCCGGGCGAGCGTGTGCATCAACGGTTCAACGGTGGATGCCAATGGGGTCTGATCGCGCTGCCGGCACAGCACTTCGCTGACTGCAGCGAAGCACTGCTCGGAAGATCGTTCGTGTCACCCGGGATCAGCAAGGTCGTTCGTCCTCCTCGAACGGAAAAGGCCAGATTTCAGCACCTGTTCAGGCAGGCCTGTCATCTCGCGGAAGCCCGAAGGAAAATAGCCGAACTGCCAGAGGTTGCGAGAGCGCTGGAACAGGACATGCTTCATGCGATCGTTCATTGCCTCGCAGGAGGCGTCCCGGGCGAGGCACTCAAGGCCAGAAACCATCACGCCGCTGTCATGGTTCGTTTCGAGGAAGCGCTGAGCAAACTTGCTGATGGCCGGCCCAACATGTCCAGGCTTTGCGCCGAGGTCGGCGTGGCCGAGCGAACTCTACGGATGTGTTGCGCCGAATTTCTTGGCATGAGCCCTACGCGCTACGTTCTGCTGCAACGCCTGAACAAAGCCCGTGCCGCGCTACAGCGAGCTAACCCTTCGACAACGAGCGTTGCGGAGATCGCCCGGGACCATCAATTCCTGGAGCTCGGCCGCTTTGCGGTGACCTATCGCGTCACCTTTGGTGAATCGCCCTCCGTCACGCTGCAGCGGGATACTCGAACCTGACCGGAATCTGCCGAAATTGCATAGCGTCCGATCAGCCATTCGCCCGCTCACGTCAGGCTTCAAACTGGTCTAGACCATCAGGAGCACTAAGATCGGACTTGTGACTGCATTGATGCTGCACCCGCGGCGCAAACTTCGCTGCCCAAATCTCCGCCCCCTTGCGATATCCCCGCAGCAATGGTTAGCGCTCGAGCCGCGTCCGCTTTGCCTCAGGAAGACAGCTTCAAGGCCAATCCAACCATACGTCGGCTTCGGGTCAAAATGCGAAGAACTCAGAGTGAGCAAAGTCAGTCCGCTCTACTCCACCAAGCGGATCTAAATGAAAGGTGTCGCCACTTCGCTGATGGGCCATTTCCGGACGTTCTCATTTTGATGTCCAGATTACCTCAGTAGCCCCAAGTTGGACGGTTGATGTACAAGATGAATGTCGGGAGAGAACGAGCCATTCTCGGCGGCGAGCGTTCTGCGCCGACGACTGGCATAATGAAACCGCCGGAGGCAGTATGGTCGACACCACACTTTCCACCGCTTATCGCGAATACGTCGACTGTCTGAACAGGCAGGATTGGGCCGAGTTGGAGCAATTCGTTCATGTCGAAGTGCACCACAATGGCGAACGGATTGGACTACGTGGTTATCGCGAAATGCTGGAGAGAGATTTTCGCGAAATTCCGGACCTTCATTTCGATATTCAACTCCTAGTGTGCGATCCACCGCGCATCGCGAGCAGGCTCGGATTTAACTGCACGCCACGCGGAAATTTCCTCGGTCTTGCCGTTAATGGGCGGAGGATCTCCTTCGCCGAGAACGTCTTCTATGAGTTCGACGAGCGGAGAATAAAAGCGGTGTGGTCGATCATCGACAAGGTAGCGATCGAGAGACAATTAGGCCGGAGCAACGATCCCCGTTAGGGTTCGTGGTCGGCTTCGGGTCAAACTGAGAAGTCCGGGCGCTCAGCGGGCAGGTCGCCTTTACCCCCAGATCCAGACAAACCGCTGCATCAGACTAACTGACGCGATGGGCCCCAACACCGGAAGTCACTCTATTCGATCACTTTGTCGGCGCGCGTCGTGAGGAAGGTCCGGGTCGATCTGCTGGGCCGGTTACGCGCGCCGGGCTTCAGCAGAGATTCAGGTGGTTGGATGTTGGATGCCACCACCCAAATATCGCAACACCGCAACATCCGACCTAGCCAAATACCTGAACGCTCATTAATATCCAGTACCGAACCGGCGCGGTGTCTCTGTGAGCAACCCGAATCGACGGGTCCATAAACGCCGCCAGGATCGTGTCGATGGCATCAGAACTGAAGGACGTGATTTTTCGCTCGGCCAGGCCATCCCGCAGGGTGCGGTAGCAAACGACGCACAGATAGACCGAGACGATGCGAGCGACGACTTCATAGAGGAAAACTGCATTCAAACATCCGCGTATCAAATACTGATCCGATCCCGGCCGTATGCGTGGCCATCGGCAGGGTCCCGGCGGTTATTGCATCAACACTACCTGGGGTTTGGTGTGGCTAGGATTTGTATTGGTTCAATTGAGGAAATGATCACGGCGACGGAATTTGGGAGCCCAAGGCTCTCCACTTCGTGACCACGCAAATCACGCCTAACGACCGTTCAGGGTCACAATGCGAAGAACTCAGATTGAGAAAATCTGGTCCGCTCTGTCGCGATGAGCGGACCTCCGACAGACAGAGCGCAGTTTCGCGGATGGGCCAGGCAGCTGCGAAATGGCGTTACCTGCCGGTAGGCTTTAAGCCCCGTCCGATCTGTTCGGACGGGGCTTGATTGAGCGTCTTACTCGCCGTTCTTGCGCGGCCGCGACCAGAGGAGCGTGTAGCCTTCGCCGCCTTCATCATCGAACAGGTTCGCGTAGATCGGTGCGTTGAAGGAGGGATCGTCGAGCTTGAGCGAGAGGTAGTCGCGGCCCTCCTCGGAGCGCTTCGACCAAGCGGCCCCGATCTCGGCCCGGCCCACGTAGATGCGGTGGCTGGGGGCGTTGTCGTTGGAGCGGTTCGTCTCGGCGACGATGCGGACGCCCTTGGCTTGCAGGCTCAGGGTGACGATCTCGCCCTGGAAATCGTTGCCGACCTTCTTGAAGGAACCGATGTTAGCCATGTCACTTCTCCTGTTGTGTTTCGAGCCCGCGACCACCGCGGCCTCGATGGCGATCTAGGGCCGAGGACGATCGGCGACGCACCCGCTCGGGCCGGAGCGCAGCGGAGGACGTCGTTGTGGCGACTTTCTTGTCTCGCGAGGAATGGGCGAAGCCCAGGGGAAGAAAGTCGCATCAACGGCGTTGCGGCTCAGACGATCGAGGCGAAGCCGGTCTTCGGCCAGATCAAGCCATCAACGAGGCCACGTGCGTCCGCGTGCTGAACCACAATCTCTGGAGAAGCGTGGCTATCTCGGTTTCGACGAACAAGAGGTCGAAACGATTCAGCGGGGAAAGAGAAACAATCTCCTGCAAAGGGCGGCATCGTCTCCCAAGAACCGATCGAGGTAACATCGCTCTGCCGTGGCTGCGTGGGCCAGACCGAATGCCGGCAAGCTTGATCGAGGAGTTCCGAAGAGGACTGCCTCACTCGTGCTCAGGTTTCGATCATCCCCGTTCATCGCGCTGATGTACGCGCACCTGTTCAACGATGAACACAGGAAACGGTCATCCCTCGGGCCATGCGGCCGTAAGAACTGGTTAGGACGAAATCTCCACCACCCCGCCCGGCTCGATCGGACGAGTCTCCGCCAGAATCATCAGGCGCGTCCATGACGTGACGCCAATGCAAACCACCCCTAGGCAAGCGAAGACCTCACGCCAAACCATTGAAAGCACTCCGATTTGGGACAGGGCGAACACCACGTGATAGCCGGCGACGGCGGCGGGAACAGCGAATGCCGTCGCGATCGCGATGCGCAAGGCCAAGGACCGAGTAATAGCGACGGCGACTTGGCCGAGGACGAGCGTCAGCGCACCGCCGGCCGTTGCGATAAGCAGCGTGCCAATGATGCCGGCACCGCTCTGTAACGCCATCATCCCAATAGTGAGTGCGACGAAAAACGGCAGGGCATACACTGCCAGCGCGAAAATCGCCCAGCAGAACAGGCCGATGCCGAGTGTGTTGAGAACTAGCCCAATAGCGAGCATGGTGGTGGCTCCATGTGCATAGATGTACCAATTGCGCCTTCCACCACCACCACGGCGCAACTCTGGATATGAGACTGAAAGGAGGCGGAGTTGCGGCGTGAGCAATTCCGCCTCGAAGGCTTGGAGTCGAGAAGACGGCGCTCACGCGCCGCCGAACCTCCAGACGGGGATGCCGAGCCGCTTCGCCTTGTCGGCGAGGTTGTCCTGGATGCCCGTGCCCGGGAAGTGCATAACGCCGATCGGCAGCAGTTCGAGCATGGCATCGTTGCGCTTGAACGGTGCTGCCTTAGCATGTCTCGTCCAGTCGGGCGGCGTAAGCCAGACGGCAGCAGCATGGCTGAGAGGTGATTGGCCGAGAGAGCAGCGGTCATGGGCAGGGTCGGCAGTACATAACGCAGCGACAGCATGGTCTCGATCCCCTCGCCCGCAGCGAGCACGTGGTCCACCACGCCGAAGCGAACGGCGTTACCAAGCAGGTCGCCCATGGCCCGTCGTGGCGTGTCGATCGGTGCCTTGCCGAGCCGCACGCGATCAAAGCCGTGTGGATCTAGCCAGGTGCGATGCACGCCGGTAATCCGTCCCTCGAGGTCCGTGACAGAGCCTATCATCGCCGGCCAGGTTTCAGTCGGCAAATGCTCGTCCGGTCGGTAGTAGCAACGTGGGTGGAAGCGCAGGCTACCACCATGGTGGATTTGGCTTATTCCACGACGTTGCAAATACGTTTCCACCAACGTCCCTTTGATCGGACCGGATATCGCAAATAGTCGACGGGCGGCTTCTTGCGATCCGGCCGGCACGACTGGACGAACGGGTCTCGGGAGTAATTGCTCCTCAGAATGCGGCAGCTTCAGAAAGCGCCTCGCCTCCTCGGCGACCTCGCGGAAGTCTCGCAAGGCAAGGCTTTCGCGGATGATGTCGAGGAGATCGCCATACTCCCCGGTCGCGGCATCGGTCCATTTGCCGGCGCGGCCCTTCGACGATTCCTGGAGCCGCACAAATAATGAGCGGCCCGGGGTGTTGTGGACGTCGCCAACCACCCAGTACCGCCCCGCCCGCTTACCATTGGGGAGATAGTGTCGGCACACCGCCTCGGCCTCGCGCGCGAGGCGGCGTGCCAGCTCGGAGACATCGCCGGACATCACACGGCCTCCCGCTCACTGACGCCCGTAACCGGATAGGTGTCGAGCACCCTCAACAGGACCTCGACGCCGCTTGCGTCCGTGGGTACGAACATGCGCAGCTTCCAGGAGATGATTTCCCCAAAGAGGCCGTAGGCGCGGAGACGATCGCGCATCGCGTCGTTGAATCCCGACAATTCGATGCGGTAGGCGCCCATCACCCGGACACGGCGAAGTTGGAGCCCCTCCGCGAGCTCGAGGACGGTCCGTCCCTCCCTGAGCGCGGCAAAGGCAGCGTCCGCTGTCAGCGAAGGCGCGTCCACCGCAAGGATATTTGCGACCCAGATGGCCGAGACCCTGCGGCCGATGATACGTTCGCCTGCATCGGTCTGGAGCCGATAGACACGGGTCGATTCGTTCGGCAGCCGCTTCCAGATCGGGAGCAGCAGGCCCGCCACGACGTGGATCGTGCTTTCCGTCAACTCGGGCACCTCGGCAAGCTCCGCCAGCCAGGTCGAGGAAAAGCGTTCACGATCCGCTTCGTCCCAATAACTTTCGGCCATGGTGGTCAAGGGGACCGTGTGCTGATCCATCGGCCGGATCAGACGGACGCGCCGCTCGATCTCGCCGTCATCGAGCATGACGCTCGCCGCGGGGACCTGCACGGCGGCTCGTCCCGAGCGCTCATTGACGAGCAGGACGGCCTGACGATCGGAAAGACGAGCAAGAGCGTCATCCAGACTCACCGGATGATTGCGCTGGCGCTGGGCGACCGTGAGCAGCCGGGTCTCGGCGCCGGTCCCCGGATGGTCATAGATCGTCCGCCGGTCGGTGACGACAAAGCTCTCGGCACGGAGGGTTTCCAACCCCACGTCGTAGGTGCCGGATGCAACCGCGCCTTCGATCCGAGCGGTCAAGAGCTGCTCGAAGGCGGTGAACAGCACATTCTGTAGGTCGATGGTGAGCGCCAATAACCTGTTCAGAAAGGTCGTGATCGGCGGCAGGTCATCCCTGAGTCCATTGGCATCCATGAGCTTCAGACCGGTCGCATCCTCGAACCTCCCAAGCGAGCAGCCGCCGACCTTGCCTCGCGCGAGCACCGTGTAGAGCTGACGCAACGCGTCACGTCCGTACTGGCTTTCGAGATTGTCCTCAGGCCGGAACAGACCCTGTCCTCCGGTCTGACGTTGGCCGCGCGTAATGGCTCCCAACGTATCGAGCCGGCGGGCAATGGTGCTGAGAAAGCGCTTTTCGGCCTTAACGTCTGTCGCAATCGGACGAAACAAGGGTGGCTGCGCTTGATTGGTCCGGTTTGTGCGGCCGAGGCCCTGGATCGCGGCATCGGCCTTCCAGCCGGGCTCGAGCAGGTAGTGGACCCGCAAACGGCGATTCCGGGCCGACAGTTCGGCGTGGTAGCTCCTCCCCGTGCCCCCGGCGTCGGAGAACACGAGGATGCGCTTGACGTCGTCCATGAAAGCCGAGGTCTCGGCGAGGTTGGCTGAACCGGCTCGATTTTCGACCACCAGCCGGTCGCCCTTGCGAACGATGCGGCGCGAGCGGCCCGTCACCTCGGCGACCAGCTCGGTGCCGAAGCGCTGGATGACCTGATCCAGTGCCCCAGGTACCGGCGGTAGTGATGCAAGCTTCTCGATGAGGCGGTCGCGTCGTGCGACGGCTTCCCGGCTCTCGACCGGCTGGCCGTCGCGATAGACAGGCCGGGAGCAGAGGTTGCCCTCCGAGTCGGTGAAGGGCTCATGGAGCTGGACCGGAAAGGAGTGGGCCAGATAATCGAGGACATACTCGCGCGGCGTGATGTCAACCTGTAGGTCGCCCCACTCTTCAGTCGGGATCTCGGCGAGCCGGCGCTCCATCAGCGTTTCGCCCGTCGACACGATCTGGATAACAGCGGCGTGACCAGCATCAAGGTCGCGCTCGATCGATCGGATGAGGGACGGGGTCTTCATCGAAGTCAGGACGTGGCCGAAGAAGCGCTGCTTCGCGCTTTCAAAAGCGGAGCGTGCCGCAGACTTGGCTTGCCCGTTCAGCGTTCCGGTCTCGCCAGTGATGTTGGCGGCTCGCATCGCCGCATCGAGATTATTATGGATGACGCTGAACGCACCGGCATAGGCATCGTAGATGCGAACCTGCTCCGGCGTCAGCTGGTGCTCCACGAGGTCGTACTCGACGCCTTCGTACGACAATGAGCGCGCAGCGTAGAGACCGAGCGCCTTGAGGTCGCGCGCCAGCACCTCCATGGCCGCGACGCCGCCCTCCTCGATCGCTTCGACGAACTCGGCGCGTGTGGCGAAGGGGAAGTCGGCGCCGCCCCAAAGGCCGAGGCGTTGGGCATAAGCGAGATTGTGCACCGTGGTGGCGCCCGTCGCCGAGACATAAACCACGCGCGCATTCGGCAGCGCGTGCTGGAGCCTCAAGCCAGCACGCCCCTGCTGAGAGGCTGCCTGGTCACCACGCTCGCCCTTGCCCCCGACCGCATTCTGCATGGCGTGGCTCTCGTCGAAAACGACCAATCCGTCGAAGTCGGAGCCCAACCATTCAACGATCTGCCCGACACGCGAAAGCTTCTCGCCACGCTCGTCGGTGCGTAGCGTGGCATAGGTGGCAAAAAGGATACCTTCCGAAAGCCGGATCGGGGTGCCCTGGCGAAACCGGGATAGAGGCGTAACGAGCAGTCGCTCCATACCGAGCGCGGACCAGTCGCGCTGGGCATCTTCGATCAGCTTGTCGGATTTGCTGACCCAGATCGCGCGGCGGCGGCCCTTGAGCCAATTGTCGAGCAGGATCCCTGCGACCTGCCGCCCCTTGCCAGCGCCAGTGCCATCGCCCAAGAACCAGCCGCGACGAAAGCGGACGACATTCTCTGCGTCATCGCGCGCGGCAGCTACAACATCAAACGTCGCGTCGATCGTCCAGGAGCCCGCGAGAAATTCGGAATGCGCCTCGCCGGCATAAATGACGCTCTCGATCTGGGCGTCCGACAGAACTCCATCTGCCACCAGGGTCGAAGGCAGGTGCGGACGGTAGGACGGCTTCGGCGGCGCAACGGACGCCATCAACGCGGATTGCACAAGCTTGGTCGGATGTGCGCACGATCCGGGAATACGGATCGACTGCAATCCGTACTCCTCATAGAGCGCGTCGGTTAGCCGGGCGCCTTCCGGCGGCGACCATTCGACCGTCTCGTACGTTAGTTCGACGCCATTTGGCGCTGCACTTTCCGAAGTGGACGACAGACGTGATGCGGAAGCGCCCGCTGATCGAGACATTGCACGCCGCCTGACGACGTCGGCAACGACCGGCGCGGCGAGGGGCAGCCTCGGAGGCACATACTGGGTTACCCAATTGAGCAAGGTGGCGACATCGCCGGCCATGCCTTGCGAGTCGAGAAAAGCCTTCGGATTGGGAGCGGGTAGCTTGTCGATAACGAGCAGCCTCGTGTCCGTCTGAGTGCCGTGCTTGGCGTAGACGGCGCCGTCGATCGCGGCAGAAAACACGACCCGTCCGCGCTCCTGGAGGCGAACGAAGGCCTCTAGCCACGCCGGGTTATCCGGCGCAAGGCCCGCGCCAGCGATGGCGACGAGGCGTCCACCGTTGCAGAGACGCGCGAGCGCCGAAGCGATGTGTCGGAAGGCAGCGTCCGCCATTCGTCGATCGACATTCGCCACTGCGGAGAACGGCGGATTCATCAGAACGATGCTCGGTACAAACCTCGTGTCGAGATGATCATCGATCTGCGCAGCGTCGAACCGCGTAACCTCAATGTTGGCAAACAAATGGTCTAGCAACGCCGCTCGGCTATCGGCCAACTCGTTCAACATCAGAGAACCACCGGCGAGTTCGGCAAGGATGGCGAGCAAGCCGGTCCCCGCGGATGGCTCCAGAACGCGGTCGGCAGGCGTAATGCCGGCCGCGGCGCATGCGGTCAGCCCAAGCGGGATCGGCGTCGAGTATTGCTGGAGCGCCTGACTGTCCTCGGAACGCCGCGTATGGGTCGGCAGACAGCTCGCGATTCTCGCGAGCATTGGCAGCATGGCAGCCGTCGAGCCAGCCTTGGCGCGCATAGCCGGACCGAACTTGCGCAGGAAGAGAACGGTTGCCGCCTCGCAAACGTCATAGGCGGTCTTCCAATTCCAGGCTCCGGTTGCGTCCGAGGCAGCGAATGCAGCCTCCATGGCGCCACGCAGGACGGCGGCATCGATGCGACGTCCGCGTTCGAGATCAGTCAAGATCTGTCGGGCGGCCTTGAGGGCGGCAGAGGTGAGAGTGGCAGCGGCATGCATCGAGAGCGGCGCGGCGGCAGCGCCGCCGGCGAGAGATTCGGTCATGGCAGGATTTCTCGGGAGAGCGGGAACGGGTCGAACCATCAGGCGCTCTCCTTTGACCCGACGGCTCAAACCCTTCCCGGCCCGGCTCTCCCTCTCAGCGCTCACTCAATAAACATGGGGACCGGCGCTACTCACCGGTCCCCAAGCAACTGCAGGACAGCCTCAGCCGTCCCGCCACATGATGTCACTCAGCCGCATCGAGTTGTCGCGGATCATCATCGCTGACGTTTTCCGAATCCTCCTCGTCGGCGAGGAATTTGGGCAGCGAGCCCGCTTCGCCCTCCTGTGCCACTGGCGCCGCATCGGGATCGACGAGGCGCAGCAGCTCCGGCAGCCAGCCCGAGCCATCGAGTAGACGCTCGGCCTCCTTTGCCATCTCAGCCTTCCTCAGATGGTCGATCAGTTGTGCCGAAGACTCGCCCTTGGCTTCCCGCACCGCCTCCAGAATTCGCGGCTTGGTGACCCGGCCGAGATAGTTGTCGACGGTCGGTCGCCAGCCAACCTGCACCATGTCGAGCCCGACCGCGCGCGCAAGCACATCAGCCTGGTCGAGACGCGTGCGGACACCGTGAGCTGAGACACGGCTCTGATTGTAGCGGTTGGCCGGCTCGTAGACGGCGTTGACCGCAAATGATGCACAGTGGGAGAACAATGATGCCTGTGCACCACCATCAAGAGCCGTGAGCGCATCCCAGAGATCGTTTTCGTTCTTCGGCAACCGTGCCTTCCAGGACTCATGCCGCGCCTCGACAGCCTTCGCAGACGCGCTTTCCCTCAGCCCGGGAGCTTGGGCAGGAAAGGTCGGTGTACGAAGGCCGATCTCCAGACAGCTCCCGGACGATGCGAACCGATAAAAGGCCGTCAGCACGAAGTTATGCAACACCGCCTGAAACGCGGTCGCAGGATTTTCTGCCAGCGCATCCCGCAATGCCAGCGTACGATGCGCCGTCAGCTCGGTGATCAGCCGATCCGGCAGAGGTTTGGCCCTGTTTTCATCATCCTCTTCGGCGTCAGGAGCGCCACCTGCGACTGCGATGATCGTGCGCTGAACTGAAGTGCCAGGCTCCTGCCCTTCAGTCGACGACGCGTCGGCGTTCTGCCCGACATCAGGATCAGTTTCCTGCACATCGTCCTCCGGCCGGACGTAACCCCGGTCCACGGAGAGGCGTCCTTCGGAATCGATGCTGATGAAGACACCAGCTCGGGCGATCTCGGTCGGTTCGTAAAGCATCGGCCGGTCTTCAAATGCCGCCAGTGCCGACTCGATTTCGCCGAGACGCTGATCGACCTCTTCGGGCAATTCGTCGGCATCCTGGTAGTCGGTTTCCAGCCTGGCCTGCTCGGCGTTTAGCGCATCGATGGTGGCCTGCTCCTCAGGCGAGAGATCGACAGGTCTGCCTTCGATTTCTCGTAGACCTTGAGTGTGACCGTAGGAGAAGTCTACGGCGACTGAGATCCACTTCCAGCCTTCGGCAGCAATCGTCTCAGCTTCGGCTTTGAGCTTTTCGGTTACGAGGCGGTCGAGCAACACGACGTCCTGAAGCCAGCCGCCATCGTCGTGCTCGAACAAATCCCGCAGAACGCCGCCACCCGCGTGCTGATATTTATCGACGCCCACAAACTGCGCCCGGCGATCGGACCCGCGCACGGTGTTCTCAGTGAGCAGCCGGCGGATCTGGTAAGGCTCGTCATAACCGGAACGGCTGACGTTCTCCCAGACTTGCTCCTGGCGGGCGTGATCGGCTGAGACCGAGAACGCCATGAGCTGCTCGAGCGTCATGCCGTCTTCGGCGTAGACCTCATGCAGCTTCGGCGACACCGACGCCAGCCGCAACCGCTGCTTCACGATCGCAGGGTTCACGAAGTGCCGGGCGGCGATGTCTTCCTCGGTCATGCCGAGATCGCGGAGAGTCTGGAAGGCCCGAAACTGATCGAGCGGGTGCAGACCGACCCGCTCATCGTTCTCCGCCACCGAATCGTCCGCGGCAATGCCCCCTTCACGCACAACGCACGGCACCGCCTGTGTCTTTGACATGCGTTTCTGTTTCACCAGAAGCTCGAGGGCACGATAGCGCCGGCCGCCCGCCGGCACCTCGAACATGCCGGTCTCGTTGTCATCTGCATCAACGACGGCCCTGACACTTAGACTTTGCAGAAGCGTACGCTGCGCGATGCTCTCGGCTAGCTGTTCGATCGAGACACCGGCCTTGACGCGGCGAACGTTCGACTGGCTGAGCACGAGCTTGTTGAACGGAATATCCCGGGAAGGCGACAGCGTGATCTTTTGTACTGCTTTCGTCATTTTGGCTCTCCACGACGGGCGGCCGTGAGACTCTCTCTCGGCTTCCAACCCGTCGCGAACAGCCTCCCCTCCTCTCACTCTCGCGCGGCCACGAGGCCAAGCATCACGCCGCCTCGTGATCGGCGACAACCGAATCCAGCGACGCGGGCTCAATGGACCCGGGAACGAAGCCGAGCAAATAGTCCGCGGCCTTGCTCGCCTGCGATGCGGCACGCACGATGGCGCGATTGTCTTCGCGCAGGACGTCAAGCCAGGAGCCGATATAGTCGGCATGGCGCACGGTCGGCACGATCCCGAGCGTCGCGCAGCTGAACGCGGAACTTAACTCAGCGACCAGTTCTTCGAAGGCATATTTCTTCGTACCGAAGGATCCGCTCTGGTCGCGATTGAGGCGCGAGGGATGCCCGGTCGCATGACCGAGTTCATGCAACGCGGTGCGGTGCCAATTGATGGGTTCGAAATAGGCCTGTGGCGGCGGGACCTGAACATAGTCTTCGGCTGTGGCATAGAATGCGCGATCCCCGCCGATCCGAAATGGAATTCCGCTGGCCTTGATCAGGGCGTCGACCGTGGGTTCGATGAGGCCAGCCGGCGGTGGCGGCGCAGCGGTGGCAATGCCGTCGGGCAGATCTTCGCACTGATCGGTGTTGAAAACGGTAAATCGTTTGAGGAATGGAATTGCTTGCGCGTCTTCGCCGGTCTCAGCGGCGCGTCGCTTTTCGTCATTCGGGACGAAACGATCCGCGTAGACAACAGTGGTGCCGCGCTCCCCCTTGCGAACGTGGCCGCCAAACGAGAGCGCCTGACGGAAGGTGAGCCAACTTTGACCAGTGAATCCGCGTTCGATAACGGCGCCCCAGAGGATGAGGATGTTAACGCCACTGTATTGCCGGTTGGTCGATGCATTTTTCGGCATCGCCAGCGGCGCTTTCGCCGCGGCCGTACCCCAGGGCTGAACCCAGGGGATGCGTCCGGCCTCAAGCTCGGCGATGATCTTGTCGGTGATTTCGTTATAGAGGTTCGCGCGGTCCTGGCCGGCGCGCGCGCGAATAATAGGGTTTGACATCGCGGGTCTCCGCGACGGGCGCCGCGAGCCTCTCTCGCAGCTTGTAACCCGTCATGGAAAACCCAGCCCGCACTCTTACTCTCGGCTCTCAGCACCATCTACCTGGGACCGCAGGCCCGATCAGGCGTGCGCCAGGGGCGCATCGCCTCAACGGAAAATGGCACCCGGAGAGCGTGAGCATAGCGACCCGAAGGGACACGCGGGTCCGAGTGCAGCGACGAGACCGGTTCAATAGCGGCACCCGGGAACGGGGCAGTGATAGCGATCGCCGCAGGCGAGCCCCTTTCCCGAGTGCCCCCGGCGAGGAGCACCAAAGCTCTAGCGCGAGGGATCGAAGCCGCAAGGCCGAGACGCTTCGCGGCTCGGTTCACGAGAGCCCGGTGCGGCTCTGGCCGCACGCGCCCAGCTAGTCTTTGCGTCTTTGCTCGAACTGAGGACCACAGTTCAGCAATTTGCTTGTTGCGGTGGCGCTTCGGGATCATGCCGGATCCCCATTCTTACGCACCTTTAGCTTGAAGTGCGGCACCGTCGTGCTGCGCCACCATGCCAATGCGTCCCCGCATTCCGTGCAAGGCTTGCCGTCATCGTCGATTGAAAGTGATTGGGTGAGCGTCACCGCGTACATCGCACCGCAGTGCGGACACGCGTAGTCCTCTCCCGATTCCCATGGCTGCGTCATGGCCGGAAATATGCGCCGCCGCCCGTCAACATGGCAGTGGCGGAATACGCTACTATCAAATCGCCACCCCCTTTCTGAGCCTGCACATCCGATCGGTCAGAAACGACAGCCGAGGGTGGCGTCATCGGACACGCCCACCCGCTACCATTCCCTAGTGTTTCTCGACAAAGCCCAGCCTGGTGATAGGAGGGGAACGAATGGCGGACGCAACGATTCGTCCTGTCAGGAGCTATTCCTATGCTGATGACACGTGAACGAAGACCGGCGATACGGACGATGCGCGGATGGGCGATTGGGGTGCTCCAGGAAGCTGGCGCCATCCGCGAGTGCGAGGAGCACGGTTGGATGCAGGATCGCGCCGATCCGCATGCAAGGGAGCGGGCCTTCGATATCGCCCGCGTAGACCCGCCCGCAGGCGTCTCCCCTGATGCAGCGGCGGCCGAGGTTCGCGACGTGCTGAACTCGATCGGTGATACCTGCCCAGAATGCCCTCCTAATGAAGAGGATCCGCGCCGAGCATGACGAACACTAACCCCGCGCGCGCCGCAGCGTAGCTTCCAATCGCTCCCTCTCCCTATCCCAGCGGGCTTGTTCGGCTTGCGATCTCTTCTCGAGAGCCTCGACCTCGGCCTGGATGGTGGCGGCCCGCTTCGCGTGCTCTTGCTCAGCCTTGTCCAGCGCAGCCTGCGCCTTGTCGACCGCCTGCTGACGGCGTTCACGGTCCTTCTGCCTGGCAGTCTCTTCCTTCGCCTGTTCAAGCTGGCGCCGCTTCTGCTCCTTTTCGAAGGCGAGAGCGGCCTTTCGCTCCGCAGCCTTGTCGACGGGGCGAGAGGAAGGCTTCTTCGCCTCATGACCTTTCGACTTGCGGGCGGCTTTCGTTGGTCCGCCGCCTCCAAGATCGGTGGGCAGCTCGGCATGTTCGCTGAAAGGTCGGTCTGTTCCGACTGGGCGCCTAAGAACGACGCCGGGCTTTGCCATGGCCGGCCCGATAACGTCCGGATCGTCGCTTTCCTTGGCCGCGCCCTGGTGGAAGAGATTGCTGTCTGCGCCCCACGCTTCCAGAGCCGCTTTCATTGAGGGAGCGGCAATCGCCAGATCGAAGAAGCCGAGCGAGGTCTGGTAGGTCTTCAGTTTTCTCGCCATGAGACGCTTTCCCGCACCGACCTCCTACGCTGCCATTCGATCAGCCGTGCTGTCTAGCTCGGGAGCAGAGAACGTCCAAGGCGGGCGAACAGAGCGGCCGGCCCGGGAAATATCTCGACGCATCCGGCATGTCGGAGCGAGCTTCCCGTGAACCCACCGCAAGGATACGTTAAGCCGACTTCCGCTGCGGTTTGGCCGCCGGCTTCCTTGCCACGGCCTCCTTGGCCGGTTTCTTGCCGGCGATCGGCATCAGCATTTCTTTCTGACCGCTTGCGGCCTTGCGCGGCTTTTTGGCCGGTTTGGAGTTTTTTACCGCCTTATCGCCGCCAACGCTCTTGCGCAGCGCGTCCATCAGATCGACGACGTTCTCGCCACGCGGCCGCTCCTTCGCGGTAATCGGTTTGCCTTCGCGCTTCTTGTTGATGAGGTCGATCAGGGCGGTTTCGTACTGGTCTTCGAACTTGTCCGGCTCGAAGTGGCCCGCCTTCTGGTTGACGATGTGCTTGGCGAGATCGAGCATGTCCTTGGTCACTTTGACATCCTGGATATCGTCGAAATATACGTCCGCAGAACGGACCTCGTAAGGATAGCGCAGCAGCATCCCCATCAGGCCCTTGTCCATGGGCTCGAGGGCGATGATGTGCTCACGGTTGGTCAGCACCACCCGTCCGATGGCGACCTTGTTCATCTCACGGATCGTTTCGCGGACGACGGCGAAGGCGTCGTGACCCACCTTTCCGTCCGGCACCAGGTAGTAGGGGCGGATCAGATACCTCGGGTCGATCTCGCTGCGGTCGACGAACTCGTCGATCTCGATGGTGCGCGTCGATTCCAGCGCGACGTTTTCGAGCTCCTCCTTGGTCACCTCGATGAAGGTGTCGGTGTCGACCTTGTAGCCCTTGACGATGTCCTCGTTGGCGACCTCTTCGCCGGTGTCGGCATCGACCTTGGCGTACTTGATGCGATGGCCGGTCTTCCGGTTGAGCTGATTGAACGAGACCTTTTCGGAATCCGACGTGGCCGGATAGAGCGCTACCGGACAGGTGACGAGCGAAAGACGCAGGAAGCCTTTCCAGTTAGCGCGGGGGGCCATGACGGGGGAACTCCAATACTGATGTCGGATTCAAGACGAACGGCCCGGCTTGGTTCCGACACCGGCCTCGTCTCCACAGGACGATTTTTCTCGTACCCGGGCTTGAGCGGACTCGACTTTTGTTCACTTTATGTTCTAATTTGGAATGACCGACCGACCCGCGAGCTGGCGCATGCCGACCCCGAAGCAGATGGAAAAACTGGCCGCTGACGCCGCGCGCAGGCCGGCTCCCTCCGCCGCGGCTCCAGATGCGCCACTCCCGGCCGAATACTGGGAATCGGTCCTCAAAGACCCGCGCGCCGGCACGACAAGTGCCCAAATGCGGCAGCGTCGTCTTTCGGAAATTCAACGCCACGTCCTGCGCATCTCCTGCCGCCGATGCGAGCGAACCGTGGAAATCCAGACCGCCGATGCAGTCCGATTATATGGCGGCAACGCGGTCTGGAAGGACGTCGCGCAGCGGCTGCTCGACAACACCTGCCAGCAGCGTACTGGGAGGCACGAAGAAGACGGGTGCTGGCCGGCGTTCGAGACGCCGTAGCCCGCTCTGGATTTGCCGGTCCGATCTCTTTGCGCCTGGATGTCCGGATGGCCCCGAAATATCACCCTACGCCTCTGTCGGGCGGCGACCGAAAGGCTCTGGCGAAAGAGCTCGGCAAGGCGCGGGCAATGGCCAACATCCTGGCTACCCGATCGGCGGAGACGCGAGCGAAGGGGGAAGCGCTCGTCCAGCAGGCCGACAAGCTGCTATGCGAGAGTTGGAACGAACGCATGTGGTCAGACGGAGAACCGATTGATCCGTCCCCGACGATCGACCAAGCGGTGAATGGCGGCTTCCCTTGGCTGGAGATCCAGTGCGCGCGCTGCAAGACGCCGAGCGACGTTGACCTCGCGGCGATGAAGCATCCGCCGACCACCTTCGTGCACGATCTCGCCAGCCGGCTGCGCTGCCGCAAATGCGCCAAGGCGGGCCGGCGTCCTTCCGCGACTCTGTTACAACTGGCTTGGCAGCCGCGCCACCCTCGGACCGAAGCCTGACCGATGTGCAATCTCTACTCGATCACGACCAACCAAGCCGCAATCAGCGCGTTGTTCCGCGTCGTGAACCGATACGTCGGCAATCTAGCGCCGATGCCCGGGGTTTTTCCCGATTACAAGGCACCGATCGTGCGAAATGGGGCGGAGGGCCGCGAACTCACCACGGCGCGCTGGGGAATGCCGTCGTCGTCAAAAGCGCTGATGGACGCCACCAAGAAACGAGCCGAGAAGCTGCAGGCCAAGGGTAAGATCGTCGATTTCAAGGAACTGCTGCGGATGGAGCCAAACGGCGGCACGACGAACATCCGCAACGTGAAGAGCAAGCACTGGACGAGATGGCTGGGACCCGAAAACCGCTGCCTGGTACCGTTCAACTCCTTCAGCGAGTTCAACAAGGCCGAGGGCGGTGATGTCTGGTTCGCGCTCGATGAGTCCCGTCCCCTCGCCTGCTTCGCCGGCATCTGGACCAACTGGACGTCCGTCCGGAAGGTCAAGGAAGGCGAGACCACCAACGACATCTACGCGTTCCTCACGACAGAGCCGAACGCCGAGGTCGGCGCTATCCACCCCAAGGCGATGCCGGTGATCCTGACGACGCCAGACGAAGTCGAGACCTGGATGACGGCCCCTCTGGACGAGGCATTGAAGCTGCAGCGGCCACTGCCGGACGAGGCACTTCGGATCGTCGCCCGCGGCGTCAAGGAAGATGCGGTCGGGCTAGCGACGTGACCATCGAGGACGAGGATGACCAGGCGGCTTCCCCGAACCGCCAACGCAAGATCATCCACATCGACATGGACGCCTTCTATGCATCCGTCGAGCAACGGGACAATCCAGATCTCCGTGGCAAGCCGGTCGCCGTCGGCGGGTTCCGGGAGCGCGGCGTCGTGGCGGCGGCCAGCTACGAAGCGCGCAAGTTCGGCGTCAGGTCGGCCATGCCGTCTGTCACGGCAAAACGACAATGCCCCGATCTGATCTTCGTGAAGCCGCGTTTCGAAGTGTACAGGGCAATCTCCCAGCAAATACGCGAGATCTTTGCCGAGCACTCCCCAATCATCGAGCCGCTGTCGCTGGACGAGGCCTATCTGGACGTCACGGAAAATCTGCGGCGCATTCCGCTTGCCCGGGACGTTGCGTTGGCGATCCGTGCGAAGATCAAGGAGGTAACGGGCCTCAACGCTTCGGCCGGCATCTCCTACAACAAGTTTCTGGCAAAGCTGGCCTCAGACCACCGCAAGCCGAACGGCCAGTACGTCATCACGCCTGAGATGGGCCCGGCGTTCGTCGAGGCGCTTCCGGTCCGAAAATTCCACGGCATTGGGCCAGCGACCAGCGCCAAGATGAATGCGCTGGGCCTGAACACCGGCCTCGACATGCGCAACCAGTCACTCGAATTCATGCAGGCCAATTTCGGGAAGGCCGGAAGCTACTACTACTGGATCTCGCGGGGCGTCGACAACCGCGAGGTCCGCGCCGACCGGATCCGCAAATCCATCGGCGCCGAAAACACGTTCTCCACCGACCTGACCGACTTCGACGCCATGGTCGTCGAGCTCACCCCACTCATCGACAAGGTCTGGCGATACTGCGAAGGCGCCGGCAACCGGGGTCGCACGGTAACGCTGAAGGTGAAGTTCAACGACTTCGAGATCATCACGCGCAGCAGATCTGTGCCCGTCTCGGTTTCGAGCCGTACCGACCTGGAGCGCCTATCGATCGCTTTGCTGCAGAACGAGATGCCGGTCCCCAAGCCGGTCCGGCTTCTGGGCGTCTCGCTATCGGCGCTGCAGCATGTCGACGATGCGGAGCCACAGTTAGCGCTGCCGATGTAATTGCGTCACCGCTCGATCGAATGATTTCGGCAAGAGACCATTGACGCCGACATGGGATCTAGCTCCTGCTCACCTTCGAGGACACGCCGCACCATGGTATGAAGGCTTATTGAGGCCTTGGGCCGCCCTTTGAGAAAGCCAGATTGATCAGGCTGAAATGGTGTAGCGACCGGAAGGCCATCCGCCCTCTTCGCCGCGGATGCTCCGCCGTTTCGCACCATCTCAACCTGCGGTATAATCCCGCTTTTAAAGATTGAGAATCATGCGCCCCCTTTTTGATGCGGACGCCCTGCCCGAAGGCACACCACCCGAATGGGCTTATGCAGTAAATGCTGGGCACGCCAAGCTCACGGTCCGTAAGGTCGATGTCATCACCTATGATGAGCCGACCCATCTTCGTTACTGCTGCCGTTGGGTTAGCATGTACCTACAGGCGCATATACGACGGGGACTTTCTCTCCTTGAAAGCGGCGTCCGAGAAATCGACAATGGACGCCCTCTGGTCGCAGCATTGTGCTCGCGCGCCCTATTGGAAGATTCCGCCGCGCTATAGGGTTTCAACCAGGAAATCCTCCCGCTCTTGGAGCGCCGAGACACGGACGGTATCGATGCCTTGGTGTTTCCCAAGGTATTCGCCACTCGGCGGCCCTCAGACATCCAAGAACACGGCGATGAATTCAAGGCTCGCAATATCTTGACCGCGATCGACAAGATGACCGTGGAGCATCCCAACATCCGCCGTACTTACGACGATCTGTCTGAAATCTGCCACCCGAACTCGCTGGGCGTATTCTCGCATTTTGCCGATACCTTTGACGACAAGCGCGCTTTGTTCGACGACGGCCAAGATATGACCGAGGCTGCCTACACTGCCTTCTATTCTGCGGCCTCATGTTTGTGGCTGAGGACGCAATCATCGGCAAGATCGAAACCGCTATCGGCGAAATCCTAAGACCCTGACATGTCATTTATTCGAGAACTCAAGCGCAAGCTACGCTTCAAGCTCATTAAGCTCGAAGAGGCGAAGTTCAACGCTTACGTTCGAGCGTTCAAAGTCATCCGTGACAAGATGTTGGCTGATGACCCTCCCCGTATGAAAGCTGAGTTCGATGTCGAGGACGCTAAGATAAACGCCAAGATCGCTGAAGACTACGAGCTGGCGTTTTTCACCGAGGTCGGTAAAGCTCTATCGGCTTGGGCTTCCTTAGAACAAATCATCGTAATCATCGCCTCGAAGCTCATGTCCAGCTCTATCGAAAAGGCCGGCGTGGTGATGTACTCGATCATCAACTTCGGTACGTGGCTCAGCATCGTCTCGGAATTGTTCCCACACGACGAGTTATGCAGTGAGCTAAAGCCCAAGTGGGACAAACTTACCAGCAGGCTCCGCGCATTGAAGGATACTCGTGATCGGCTCGCGCATCACAGGGCGTTTAAGGGCGACGTCCCAGCCGCATACTTCAAGATCACATCCATCGCTCCCAGCCCCTTCGATGTTCGTGCAAAATCTCTGAAGTACAAACCTCTTCAACTGCTCGAAATAAAGGAATTCGTGAGTGCCGTTATCGCTATGATGGAAGATTTAAGAGCGCTGACAATTGAAATGGAGGCTATTCACGACGCCCACGATGAGCACATGGACAAAGAAATAGCCCAGCTTATCGGGCAAGAGACCTATGACAAGGCGCTAGCAATCAAGAAGGCAGCGCTTGCTTCAGCTAAGCTAGAGTGACTATCGGAATCCGACTTTGGCTGGAAGCTGCCGCCAAGCCTGATCAACCAAGCGTCCATCTCCAGGACTGAGCCGAAGAGGCTGAAGGCTGGTAGCATGTCAGGGTGCGGATGCCGGATCGGCGCAATGCCTTCATCTCCGATTTTCTCGAGCGCCTTCTGGCGGGCTTCCTTAAAGAGGCGAAGGTCAGGAAGGTCCGCGTCGTACAGGGTAAGGAGAAGCGCGCCTAAGCTTTCGCGCCTTGTCGAACCGGTGATGGCCATTCTTGGTAATGCTTGAAGTGCTGTTGGATGAATAAGTCTTCTTTCTCTTTCACTTATCCAATCTTGGACGACGATGATGAATCGTCAGTCGCTCGAGACAACCAGATCCTCAGTGATGAGAAGGTCGGCATCGTACTCAGATCTGCGCGCGCAATCGACGAAAAGCAAGATTTCGATGGCGGCCTATATAGGCTCGTCGTGTGCCTGGCCGCCACGGGAGCGCGATATGCGCAGGTCAGGCGAATGCGCGTCGGTGACGCGCAACGCGCGCAACAGCGCCTGATGGTGCCGGGGTCCTACAAGGGACGTGGCGGAAATGGCGGTTCGATTCCGGTCCCAGTAGGCGACGATGTGATTGAAGCGCTATTGCCCGCGATCGTCGGACGGCCGAGTGACGCCCTCTTATTCGAACGGTAGATCTATGAACAGGAGCCGGGCACGATTGAGTGGAAAAGGGCCGGACGTGGCCCATGGAAAAGGGCTGAGCTCACACGTCCTTGGCAGGCCCTCCGCGACCACGCGAAGATGCCCGAGGTTATCCCTTATGCATTGCGACACTCCAGCATTGTGCGCGGCCTTCGGAAAGGCCTGCCTATTCAGCAGGTCGCCAAGGCACACAACACTTCCGTCAAAATGATTGAGCGCCACTACGCAAAATACATCGCGACAGCGCTTGAAGATCCCGCCCGCGCGGCCGTCATACCCTTGGTGCCGCGGAGCCGAGAAAACGTCGTGCCGATGGAAAAAAGAGCGTAGCCCTCGTCCCGCGACTGAGCAACGATGCGGCGAAGCAATCGTTCAACGCGGCCCTGGCTCGCTCGCGAATTTTCCACCAGAACAGTTGGGCGGGACACCAACGGCGGACAAATGATCGGGCAAGCATGCGTTGCAATACGTACCGACCGTTGGCAGCTGTGCCCTAGCGGTCGTCTCCAACTCCCTCCAGTTTGGAGCGATGGAGAGAGAATCTCCTTTCCAATTCCTTGATTTTGGCGCGACCTTTCAAACGCCTGGAGTTTATACGGAGATAGAGAGAGAGAACAAATATAGGGCTTGCGAAAACAATCACGAGGCTTGGATAGGAAACATCAAACAGCATGGCGTATTTTGAGTATGCAAACCAGCCCGCGAATACCATTAGCGCTTCGGCCATAAAAACTACCAAGACGAAACTGGCAAGACCTCGGCTTAGCAGCACAAACGCAAGAACTACCGCTGTCAGAAGGGTAATAAGAACTTCGGCTGGTAGCGCAAACGACGGCCGCCACAGCAGGCGTTGTGTGAGAATGTTTAGCAGAACCTGCCTATACATATCCACGCCATGGACGTCACCAGCAGAAGTCCTTACGCGCTGCGAAAGGCCATCCGCAGTAACTCCGATCAGTATGATCCGGCCGGCAATATCTTTCGTATTGATTTGCCCCGCCAGCAACTTCTCGACAGACAAGAATGATTGAGGGTCACTGACATGAAAGCGCGGGTAAACTGCTCCATTCGCGTCTGTGAGAATGTGAAGTCCCCTTAGCCCGATCCAGTTAATGCCGGCACGATCGCTGCTTATTGTTGCAGCCGGAGACGCACTAACGACACGCAGAAGTTCCAGTTCCAGTGAAGGTATTGTTATCGATTGGCCGTCTCTCCAAGCGAGAGGAAGACGCCTTACGACCCCGTCCGAATCGGTGCGAACGCCGGTATGACCAACACCGTCGGCTGCATTTTCGAGTGCTTCCAAGTTCCTCAAGAATCCTGGCGACGAATAGAGATGCCGTCGACCATCTTCGCCCAACAACACCAAGCCCGACAATTTCGGTGGTCTATTACTTTCACTAGAAATCGGTATCGTGGCTAGTACTACCCGGCTGCGTTTGATCGCCAGAGCAAAGGTTTCGTCGCTCATCGTACCTACTGAATGGGACCGGTCCGGCGCCAGCGGTCCCAACTGCAACTCAGGCGACATTCGATCGGATTCTGTGAATAAGACAGTGAATCCAATCGCAAGAGCACCGCTGTTTGTGAGAGCGGCTACTACGTCACTCCAGACCGTTCGGGGCCACGGCCATTCCCCGATCCGCGCTAGCGATGCGTTATCTACTGCCAAAACTTGTGCGAGGTTGCTCTCGACGGGCTGTGTGTCCAGCCACTGATACGAATCAAAGACGTAGCGTCGGGCCGCCTGAACAAACGAGGGATCAACGACCCGTATCAAGACTATCGCGGCTATGCATATGCACGCCGCAACGCCATATATGCACTTGGACAGCAACGTCAGCTGCGGAAGCGATGTTGCCTCGTCTAGGGAACTTTCAAGATGCTCACGCCGCGCGAGTTCTTCACGGGTCCTTTTGCGTTCAACAGCTTCCCTATCTGTGCACGCATCAAGGTAGTCGCGCTCAGAAGTGTCCAGCTTCGAATCCAGATCGGATTGTTGAAGCAACTGTTTTGTGTCCGCCAACCGTCGTGCCCGATGAGCAAGCCAATCTTCGCTTTTTCCATTAATGACCCAGTCGCGACACGCTCGCTTAACGGTCTCGAACGCCGAAAGAGCCGCGGAGTCCTCCACCAACCAGCTCTGTAGCGCCGCCCATTGACGAAGAAGAGCCTCATGCGCCGGCTCAATCGTCCGCTCACCAGTGTCTCCAGCCACATCAGTTGACAACAATCGTTGCTCAATCAAAAGATCGATCAATGCGCGCGATTCTTCGGGGATTTCCGATATTCGCGCTTTCTGACGTCTGGGGGATCCGGTGTCCGGATCGATACTGGCCAGCCACGGAACCAATCCGCGGCGCAGGAGTGCAAGCTGCAGTTCACGATTGCTTGGTATTTTTGGATCGGCTTGTGCTGCGCTTAAGGCGCGCTCAACGGCAGCCTCAATCGACCCCCTAATGCGGCCGAGCGCGACATAGTTATCGAACATAAGCCGACCGCTGCCGCCGAACTCAAGATAGAGACGCTCGAGCGTGAAGGCCAAGAGTGGCAGCGCGTCTCGACCACTGCCGTCTTCAATATCTGAGAGCAGCGCCTGCGTTAGCGCCGGATCCACGAGCAAAGGCCGATCAGCGTCTCTCATCCTCGCCGCCGGACCTTCGATGACTGATTGATACGCACCGCGTGGCATAGGTACGAGGCTTAGAGTTTGCTGCGTAACCCCGCCCAACGCATCAGCCATCTGTAGCTGCTCATACGCATCGGAACGGATTGTGATGATTACCAGTACGGCCGGGTCATCATCAGCTAGAAGCTGCTGCACAATTTTGAGAAGCGCAGCTCCCTCAGCGGCTCCCTCGCCCAGAAACAGCTCTTCCCCTTGGTCGATCGCCAACACGAGTGTTGGATCATGGACGGCGGCATCATCGCCAATGAACGCAGTCCGGGTTTCGGCAAGCATCGAGGAAAATGTTGAACGAAGACCCTCAACTCCGCTATCGATTATTTCGCTCGATTGCGATGTAGCGAGCCCCTGCCTCTTGACCGCCCTATCAATGGCGCTGTGTAACCCAGTCTCACCACTGATAGCATTTCGCCCGGGCCGAATCACAGGAAGGACTAAGTAGGCTCGATCATCGCGCGCCAGTCGCGGCAACAGACCGGCTCGCAAAAATGAAGACTTTCCAGCTCCCGAGGCGCCCAAGATCACCAATAGTCTAGGGGCCGCGCCCTCCCTCATCCCGCGGATTCGGTCAAGCGCCGCGACCATCGGTGCGTCCCGCCCAAAAAACGTGCCTGCGTCCTCCGCCTCCAATGAACTTAATCCGCGATATGGTGGTCGCTGCGGGTCACTCTCGGGTGGCCAGGCAAAAAAGCGAGCATCCAATCCGGCCTTTTCGAGCCCGATGCGCAGGCGCATTAGGCCTTCCTGTGAAAACGCAATGGAGACTTCGTCGTGCGTGCCGGGAACGACGGATCTGAGCGTCGCACGATCTTTGCCGGCAGCAAGTGGCACGAGTTGCCACGTCCCCGTCAGTGCGGCCGGAAGTTCTGAGACAGGGATATCTTCGATCAGGAGTCCGAAGAGCCGTTTATTCAGTCGACTGGCGATGCTGAATTCTTTCAAGCACCAGTCGGAAGCCAACCATGCCCGGGACACCAAAAACAGTACCGCTTCGCAACGTAACGCGGCCTTGTTCAAAGCTCGCTCCCAGCGGTCTCCAGCCGCGATCCCTCTCCTTGGGTCAATATCCAGGAAGACATCATCCCAGCCGTGCGCTAACAACCAATCCTTCAGTGCGACGGCACTGGCATTGTCTATGCTCGAATGGCTCATGAATATTCGAGACATACTTTGCAGCCTAAAGTAGTCCAATCGCGCCTGTGACGACTTGCCTTGTGTTTAGCAATGGTGCGGCCCATCGGCGCAATATCGGGCCAATCCTCAAAGCCAGCTCGAAGAATCCGTTAATCGCAATTTTTTGGCGCCAAAGCAGCGGGCACCAGAGTAATTTCAAGAGAGACTAGTCTAACAGCCTCTTGACGTGCAATAGCGGCAATCTACAGCTTGCGCGGAACCTCCGCATTTGTTGCCTTGGAGGACAGTCAAGGCCAATACCGGTCGACATACGACGAGCGCACAGTGGATCCGCGGCGGCACACCCAGAGAAAGCGCGTTCATGCGCCGCATACAGTCGCCAGCCGTGAACTAAAGAACGACCGACGTGGATCGGGGCTGCGATCATGCCGCGCTGAGAGTGGGGTTCGTACCGCCGATCGACGTCTGTGTCTTGCCGTTGAGCGAAGCGGCAAGGCTCGAGATGGCCTTGCCGATGTTGGAAGCCTGCGCTGTGTCGTTCTGGACCAGGGCCTGATAGAGCTGACCGGAGAGGCCGGCGGCGCTTTGGCCGGCGCTGACGAGGCTCGAACCCGAGCTGAACAGTTGCGTGGCGACCTGGCTGATCATGCCCGAGCGCTGGTTGTCGATGCCGGCCAGCGTCGCGGACAGTGCCGTGTTCTTTGTCGGATCGGTCGGCAAGCCCTGCTGCGCCGCGTTGGAGATCGCGCGCGTCTTGGCGTCCTGGATCGCCTGATCCACCTGCTCATGTAGGCGTCGGGAAGCGTGCCGCTGGTCAAATACTGTTGCAACGCCTCACCTTGCTGAACCATCTGTGTGCTGTTCGCGGTTGCCTGCGATGCGTCGGCCTGCAGAGCTTTCTGGTTGGAAGTCTGCTTCTGCCCCTCGAGGATGTTGTAGCCGAGCCCGGCGACGGGTATCTGGAGAAATCGAGGACCCGGCGAAGAACAGCCCGAACGGATTGCCGCTACCGTCCGCCGTCCCTGCGACAACTCGATCAAGCACTACCGCCTGCAGAAGTTAAACGTGCTCGGGAGCTGCTCGACGAACAAATATATCCCGGACGTCGCGCGAGCTGAAGGAGATTGAAAATGGAGGCGAGAGCAGCGCACGTGCTGGGGTCTGGCTCGAAGAGCTGCGATGGATGGAAATGTAATGAACACAGTCGCATTCGCTTCGTGCCTCGGGCTGAAGGCCGACACGCGCGGCTGGCCCTACACTTTTCTACGTCTCACATGGGTCCTCGACGCCACAAGATCCGCAGAGGAGAATGCTGACTCGTGGTGCATCCTCTCTGCCACCTATGGTCTAATTGATCGGATCACTGAGCCATACGACAAGACCCACAACGACAGGGACTTGCTGGGCGACGGCGATGGGCCAACCTAGCCACCAAACAACTGGATCTGCCCGAGTCGGCGGCGACACAGCTATCGTTCTCGCCGGCCTCAACTAGCGACGCAACCTGGACATAGCACTTCTCAGCCGGTCGTCGAGGCGAGGTGCCTATGGCAAGACTGATGCTCGGCCAGCTACTCGGCTGGGTATCCAAAAGGAATGTATGAAGATATGCGGCTGAAGACTTTCGTTTGTGCTGTTGCCTTGACTCACTTGACCAGTTCCAGTGCCTTCGCCCTACCGCCCTCCGATACGCCGAACCTCGACCGATCCCGCGCCAGGGCCGAACAGTTCTTCAAAAATCTCGGCCTCCACGAGGCGGTCATCCACGACATCTACATCGCGGGCTACTTCTACGCGGTGAACAACGCCTGCGGGGACATCACGACGACGCAGGCCGCGGCCAACATCTCCGATGCGAACTATGGAACGTTTGCTCGGCCGATGGGCATGTCCCGAAAGGACTGGGACATCTACGTTGACCTCATGCAGAAACAGTTGACTTCCACGCTCGTCACATTCGCGAGCGAGCGGACCGTCTTCTGCGAAGAGTACATCGGGAAGAAGAAGTGATGACCATATTCACTATGCTGCGGCCGCCGTGCCTGGCCGCGCTCCTCATCACCGGCGGCCTTGGCAGCGCAGCCCAAATGAAGCAGATGCCGATCGATTTCGTCGGCGAGTGGTGCTCTCCGAGTAAGGATGGCAACTCGACAGAGTGGTCTCTTCCGAGCTGGGCGCTGGGGGACGAAGGTGACGGAAAATGCACGGACATCCTGAGCGTCGAGAAGTGGGGCTTCTATGGCTTCAACAACGAGACGTGCATCCCAGCCGAGATCACGACGAAGTCAGACACCGCGCCTTCGGGCACGGCCTATATGGCGACGATCAAGGCCAACTGCACCAAGGATCAGCAGCAACCTCCCGGAACGGTCAAGGTGTTCGAGTTCCAGCGCTACAAGGGTCACCTCACAATCAAGACCAAGTAAGATCCACTCGAGCCGTGACGTTTGGCGGTCGTGATTTCAGCGACAAAGATCCAGGTGATGGGTGCTGTCCAGTCGTCAGAATGTTCGCGTGCGTCATCGAGGCGAGATATCAGGCGCCACCCGTTTGCCCGCGCGTGGGTTGACGATCGCGGCGTGGCGGTATCCCCTCCCCCGCTGACTGGGACAGCCGGTCCTAGGGCTGTCGTGAAAACGAACTGGTAGCCCGGACCCACAGCATCAGGAATAGCGGATAGCCAAGCCATCCATTTTCTAGAGCCATAGGTGATGGGCTGAGCGATTAACTGTGAAATGCTGGCGATCAGAGACGCGCGACTGCGCTTGCCAGCTGACGGCCGGATTATCGAAAAAAGACCCGGCGCTGGTTCGAGATTCGGATATCATAAACGTCATTGCTGCGGTCCCAACAAGTTCTCTCCGCCTAATCGACGCGCAGCGTGCGAGCCAGGATTTGGATCTTTGTGACCTCTCCGGCTCTATCTGAAGCTAAGCTCTCTGAGCTCGATTAGGCATCGGCACGTAAACTGAACAGACGCTGGCTAACGCCTCACATCGGTTAGCCAGTCAATCTAGCTAACTCGATGTAACAACTGAATTTATCTTGACGGATGGCGCTCCCTAGGGGAATCGAACCCCTGTTTCAGCCTTGAGAGGGATCAGTGTCATCAACCGTAATAGTTGAGTTCGATTGACCGGCAGGTCCGGGACGACACCGGTGCGCGTTAGCCCTTTCCCTTCGCATCTGACCGCAACTTGTACTTGTAGGCCCGTCTACGCGGTATCTGGACGACGTGCGATGCACTTGAAATTCGGTCGCGCTCTAACCCGCGCAATCCAACAGCGCTGTCGTGGTAGCTACCTGGTAGCTACAACAATCAGCCAGCCTTCGATGCCTTCTGTAAACACTTGATTTGTTTGGTACAGTTGGGTGGGCTCGAACCACCGACCTCCTGTTCCACAGACAGGCGCTCTAACCAACTGAGCTACAACTGCATCCTGACGCACGGCCCCGCAAAAAGGGGGGCGGCGATTTCGGCGGAAACTAGGTGCAACGCCCGCCTTTGGCAAGGCCGTAACGCGCTGATTTCCGCTCTTATCTCGGGCCACTCCACGGCCCCCGTCCAGCAAAAAGGCCCGGACCGCATCGGCCCGGGCCTTCCGCTATCTCATGCAGGCTGCGATCAGGCGGCCGGCTGCTGGTAGAACTTCGAGGCGCTGGCCTTGATCGGCTCGGCGGTCTCGCTGGCGACCTTCTGGCCGAGTTCGGCCAATTCCTTGGCCTGCGCGGTGTAGGTCTCGAACTGCTTGCGGGTGTGCGAGGTCCACAGCTCGACCGCTTCGGTCGGCGACTTCACGCTGAACAGCTCCTGGGCGAAGTCGAGCGACGAGGTGGTGTTGGCCTTGAAGAACTCGATCAGCTTGGCCGAATACGCGGTGGCGCCCTTGTTCATCGAGGTAAACACGGCCTCGACGGTCGAATTGTGGGTCTCGGCAGCGTCCTTGAACTTGGCGTAGCTGTCGCGGGCCTGCAGCACGCCCTTTTCGGCGAACGCGCGCATCTGCTCGGGAACCTCGAACGGGATGATCGAGGCGGAGAACGGATCGGACGGGTTGGTCATACGTGTAATCCTTCGCAACGGGTGAGTAGATGTGACCATTGCGGACGTCCCGGAGACACAAGGGCCGGGAACGTTGAATGGATCACGCTGCCTTGATTCACGGGAGTGCCCTTCGTCGGGCGCGCCTAATAAACACCCATATCATGTCAATTTTGTGCAACGCAACGTAAGATCGCGTGCGACGCCACATTTTTTATGCGGCGGAATATGGGATTACCGCGCCCGACCAGGGTTGGCTCTGCCACACTCCGTCAGCTCTTCGTCAACTCTTGGGCTTGACCGCATCCATCGCGGCACGGCTGACCGCCTGGCCCATTTCGCTGGCCTGCTCGGCGAGCGAGCGCATCTGGCCCTGCACATACTCGCTGTGCAGCCGCATGACCTCGGTGAGGTCCTTGGCCTTGAGCAGCGACTGGGCGTAGTCCAGCGACGACTGCACGTTCTTCTCGGCGTAGGACAGCGCCTTGGTAGAAAGCTCCTTGGCGCCGGCGCGCATCGTGGCATTGCGCTCCTCGAACTTGCCGGCGGTGTCCCGCGCATTGGTCACGAATTGGTCGAAAGCCTTGCGCGCCTGATCGAAGCTCGCCTCCGCCATCGACCGCATGTCCTTGGGGATCTCGAATTTGGGGATCTCGAACTGGTCACGCCCGTTGTCGCTCATGGTCGCTCTCCCTCGCTTGGTGATCGGCCCTCGGGTTGGCCCTGCGGGCCCGGGTTAGGATACAAGGTAGAATGGACGGCGGAACATATCGCGGCACTGCAATCGCAGGTGTGACGCGGCGCCGCCCTGGCTCCGCAACACGCTGTCGCAGCCGCCTCTCTGCCTGACAACGCCAAACGGCTGTGGATCGTTCAGCCAAGTTAACGTTATCCCGGCTTAAGCCGGGACACCCTGGCCGCAGACATGGACCTGCCGCCCCCCAGTTGCGATACTAACCTTCTGTTAAGGCTGTCGTCCTGCGGCCGCCGGCGCTCCGGCCAAGCTAAGGAAGAAGCCAAACCATGCGGTCAAATCTTGCGTGATGAGTGACGCGGAATTCCAGATCCAGGCGCTCGGCGACGTGCGGCTGGCCGACCATGCGTCGGGCGCCTTGCCGGCATGGCTGTGGTCGGCCGACGGCGCGCGGATTCTGTGGGCCAATCCGGTCGGCGCGCAGGTATTCGGTGCCGCCAATGGTGCCGAGCTGGCGAAGCGGGCCTTCGGCCCGGCCGATCCGCATCGCCGTCAGGTCGCGCGGCTCGGTCCCAGCCTCGACGCAGGCGGCGCAGTGCGGCTGGAGCGGCTGCGCGGCTTCGGCGCGGCGCCCGGCATGCTCGCGACCTGCGGCTGCAGGCGCATCGAGCTATCCGACGCCAGCCACGGCATCCTGATGACCGCGCTCAATGCGTCTGGCCGCACCATGCCGCTCAACGAGCGCTTGCTGCGGCTGGTGCAGGGCTTGCCGCGTCCGGCGGCCGCCTTCAACGGCGACGGACTTTTGGTCGCAACCAACGAGGCAGCGCGTCCGCTGCCCGGCCTGCACGATCTCACTGAAGCCGGCCTCGATGCCGCGCGCGACGAAGCGCTGGCGCAGGGCCGCGCGGCGGCGAGCGTTGCGATCGGCCGCGTCGTGCTGCAGCGGATCGGCCACGGTGCCGACCGCGCGCTGATCGCACTGATCAAGCCGGCGGCGCATCTCGCCGCCAAACCGGCAGCGCCGATCGTGGTTGAGCCGGTTCGGCCGGAGACGGCTGCACCGGAAGCACCGGCAGCGGCAGCAGCGCCGCAACAGGCCGCGACAGTCGAGCAGCCACTAGCGCCTGCCGCTGTCGAACTGCCAACCGCGCATGAAGAAACCGCTACGCCGGTCAGCGAAGCGCCGGCCACCTTCACGCTGTTCGATGCGCTGGATCCGCCCGCGGAAGAACAAGCCGCAGCCGAGCCGATCGCTAACGCGACTGAATCCGAACCTGCGGACGCTACCGCATCTCCCGCGTCGGAAGAGACGCACGTCGAGACCGCACCCGTCGCGCCTGTCGCATTCGACACGACGCCCGACGAAACCCCCGCCGTCGAGGAGCCATTATCGGAAGCGCTCATCGAAGTGCCCGCTGAAACACAGGTCGAAGCGCCTGCGCACCTTGCTCCACTGCTCGCGTCGGCAGAACTGACACTTGCAGAGCAAGCACCGGCCGAGACCACGCCTCTCGACACCACGCCTGACGAAACCGCCGCGGTCGAGGAGCCGCTATCGGAAGCGCTGATCGAGGTGTCCGCTGCGACACAGGTCGAAGCGCCTGCAGCTGAACCTACTCCCGATTTCGAAGAGACCGCACACGCGCCCGCTTCGGAAACATCGGCGCCACCCGCCGAGCCCGTGCCCTCGCCTTATGCGATCGCGGATGCGCCGGCTCCGCCGCCTGCCGCCGAGCCACAGCCCGCGATGCTGGCGCCGGTGACGCCGCCATCCTGGCTCGACGAGCCGTTGCCGATGCGGCGGCATCCGCTGCGCTTCATGTGGCAGATGGACCATGAGGCCCGTTTCTCGCTCGGCTCCGACGAATTCACCCGCCTGATCGGGCTGCACACCGCGGCAGGCTTCGGGCGTCTCTGGAGCGACATCGCCGAGAGCTTTGGCCTCGATCCCGAGGGCCGCGTCCTCAAGGCGTTCGCCAGCCGCGACACCTGGAGCGGCATCACGCTGCACTGGCCGGTCGACGGCGGTGGCCGGCTGCCGGTCGAGTTGTCCGGCCTGCCGGTGTTTGACCGCAATCGGAATTTCGCCGGCTACCGCGGCTTTGGTGTGTGTCGCGACCTCGACGGGCTTGCGCGACTCGCCGCTTTGCGCCGCTATGAGTTCTTCAGCGGCGCGATCGCGCCGCGATCGCTGTCGGCCGATGTCGCGCCGGCGCCGCGCACCGCCGCGCCGCCCGGGCCCGCCGCACCGCATGATGTTGCTCCGCCGCCCGACCCGACCGCAGCACCACCCGAGGAATTGACCGAACCGAGCGCAGCAGAGACTTCACACCAAGCCGATCCGGATCACGCCGTGGAAACGCCGCAAGAAACGACAGGAGGAACGCAGGAGGGAGCGCACGACGTGCGCCACGACCCGCCGCAGAATGTGCTGCCGTTCCGCCTTGCCGGCGATACGCGGCCGCCGTCGTTGACGCCGGTCGAGAACAACGCCTTCAACGAGCTCGCGCGTCAATTGTCTGCGCGGCTCGAAAGCGAGGCCGGCCTCACCGCGACGACGAACGAGCGCGCCGCCACGGAGACGGTTGCCGAAGCGCCACCCGCCAGCGAACCGGAGGCGGAGGCGTCGCCGCTGCAAGAAGCGATCGCGCAGCTCGATACGCCAGCCGACACGCCAAAGGCCGGTTGGCTCGTCGCGACGGAGCCTGCACCGCGCGGAGAGTCCCGGCGCGACCGCGCACTGCTCGATTTGCTGCCGGTCGGCATCCTGATCTACAGGCTCGACCGCCTGCTCTATGCTAACCACACCTTCCTCGCCCGCATGGGCTATGACAGCCTGCACGCACTGGAAGCCGCCGGCGGGCTCGACGCGCTCTATGTCGAACCCGGCGTCTCGCAGGCGAGCAGCACGTCGGGCACCGGCACGCCGGTGACGATCTCCGCGAACCAGAACGCAGACGACGGCGCGCAGTCAGTGTCCGCCGAGGCGCGGCTGCACACCATCACCTGGGACGACGATTCCGCGCTGGCGCTGATCTTCTCGCGCACGCTGGACGAAGACGCCGCGGTCGCGGCCGCGCTGTCCGATCCTGCGCCCGATCCGGAGCCTGTTGCTGCCGTGGAGCCGGTGCTTGCGCCGCTACCGCCGCAGGCCGGCCACGCCGACGCCGAGGAGCTCGGCGCGATCCTCGACACCGCGGCCGAAGGCATCATCATGTTCGATGCCGAGGGCAACATCCATTCCTGCAACCGCAGCGCGGAAGCGCTGTTCGGCTATGACGGCGACGAGTTTATCACGCATAATCTCGCCGACCTGTTCGCGCCGGAGAGCCAGCACGGCATCTTCGACTATCTCACCAGCGTGAAATCGGCCGGCGTCGCCAGCCTGCTCGACCACGGCCGCGAGACGCTCGGCCGCGTCCGCCAGGGCGGCATCATTCCGCTGTCGGTGACGATGGGCCGCACCCGCGCCGACGGCCCGAATTTCTTCGCCGTGTTCCGCGATCTCTCCCAGACCAGGAAGAGCGAGGGCGAACTGCGCGAGGCGCGGCGGCTCACTGAGCGCGCCGCCAACGGCAAATCCGACATGCTGGCGCGGATCAGCCACGAGCTGCGCACGCCGCTCAATGCCATCATCGGTTTTGCCGAGGTGATGATATCAGAGCGCTTCGGCGCGCTCGGCAACGAGCGCTATGTCGAATATATGAAGGACATCCGCGCCTCCGGCGAGCGGGTGATCGCCATCGTCAACGACCTGCTCGATCTGTCGCGGATCGAGACCGGCAAGCTCGACCTCGCCTTCGCCAGCCAGAACCTCAACGAGATGGTCGAGAGCTGCGTCGCCGTGATGCAGCCGCAGGCCAACCGCGAGCGCATCATCATCCGCACCTCGCTCGCGCACACGCTGCCGCCGGTGATCGCCGACGCCCGCGCACTGCGCCAGATCACGCTGAACCTGATCGGCAACTCGATCCATCTCGCCAATGCCGGCGGCCAGGTGATCGTCTCGACCGCGCTGTCGGATTTCGGCGAGGTGATGCTGCGCGTGCGCGACACCGGCCAGAGCCTCAACGACAACGAGGTCGCCGCCGCGCTGGAGCCGTTCCGCGCACCGACCCCGTCAGATCATGCCGGCTCCGGCGGCGTCAGCCTGTCGCTGACCAAGGCGTTGGTCGAAGCCAACCGCGCCAAATTCCAGATCAAGACCGGCGGCCGCACCGGCACGCTAATCGAGATCGTGTTCTCGCATGCTGCGGCGAGGGCGTGAGCGGCGGCGTGCAGCTGGTGTTTTTTAGCGTGCGTGTGATGTTTATCGTCTCCCGCCGGTAGCGTGAGGAACGCAATAGCGGAAGGGTTCCCTCTCCCCTTGTGGGAGAGGGTTAGGGAGAGGGGTGCCACGCGGCACGCTCTCTCCATTCAATCCAGCAACGCCACACGATCGAGATTGCGAAAGCGAGCCTCACCTTAATCATCTCGCTCGGGGCCACCCCTTTCCCCACTCTCTCCCACAAGGGGAGAGGGAGCCTGGCCAGCGTACCTACCTCACTGCGGGAATCTGTCGCGCTTAGCCCCGTGCGGCACGGCATAAATCTTGCTGCAATTCCGCTTGTTTGAAATTCATTATCTTGCGAACCCAGCCCGCTTTCCGGGCATCTGGATCTGGCGGATGCGCTGCCTCGTCGTCGCCGACTTGCATTATTCATTGCCGCAGTTCGACTGGCTGCTGGCGGCCGCGCCGCAATTCGATCTCGTGATCTTCGCCGGCGACGCGCTCAACCTCGGCTCGGCGGTGGATTTCCGCGCCCAGATCGTCGTCGTCACGAAATACCTCGCGCGGCTCGCCGGCCTCACGCGCGTGATCTTCTGCTCGGGCAATCATGACCTCGACGAGCGCAACGCGGAGGGCGAGAAGGTTGCGCGATGGGTCGCCGCCGTCAGGGAATTCGGCGTCGCCTGCGACGGCGACAACCTGACGATCGGCGACACGCTGTTCACGGTGTGCCCGTGGTGGGACGGCCCGATGGTCAAGGCCCGGATCGACGACCAGCTGCGCAAGGCCGCCGCCATCCCGCACCGCCGCTGGGTCTGGGTGCATCACGCCCCGCCGGCGGATTCGCCGATCAGCTGGGGCGGCAAGCGCTTCTTCGGCGACGTCGAGCTGCTGCACTGGATCGAGCGCCACCGTCCGACGACGGTGATCTCGGGCCATGTGCACCAATCGCCGTTCATCCCGAACGGCTCCTGGTTCGACCGGATCGGGACCACCTGGGTGTTCAATACCGGGCTGCAGCCGGGCCGGCCGCCGGTCTACATCGTGCTCGATCTCACCCAGGAGAAAGCCTTCTGGCTCGCGGCCGGCGACGCGCAGATCGTCGATCTCAACGCGCCCCTGCACCGGCCGGCAACGCCGCTCAGCGAGGCGCCGGACTGGCTCACATCCTTGGATCGGATTGCCGATCCGAGCCTGGCGCGACCTGCATCGGCGGCAGGTTGATCATGCTCTGCAGCACCTCGCTGACCATCGCCAGATGGCTGCCGTGATCGGCATATTGATGCATCAGATCGGCCAGATAGGTCGTGGCGACGTGCAGCCGTTGCGCCAGCAGCTGTGCGATCAGCAGCGCCACCGCAGGCTGCTCCCGCAGGAACGACGCCGCATCGTCGAATTCATAGAGGACGCAATCGGATGCCGCGCGCACCTTCGCGCTGTGCGGCCTGTCGAGCAGAACGCTCATCTCGCCGAACACCGCGCCGGGCTCGTCGATCACCGCGACCACACTGTCGCCCTTCACGACCTCGACTTTGCCCTCGAGCAGCACGAACAGATGACCTGTCTGGCCGCCCTCCTCGATGAAATCCGTGCCGGCCGGCAGGCTGCGCCTGTTGCCGCCGGTGCAGTGATCAAGGATCGCCCGCATGCTGTTTCACCTCCGTCTGCTGTCAGACTAGGCGGAGATGCGGTCGAGGTGAACGGGATTAGCCGGGCGGTCTGCCCAAATTGTCGGCATGCCGGCGAGGGATGAGCGTGCGTGCTGGGAGCGTCAAAGATGGTCTCACGTCACTCTCCTCCGCTTTCAGTTAGGGACGCACCGGCGGAGGGGTTCCCTCCCCCCTTGTGGGGGAGGGCTAGGGAGAGGGGTACCACACGGCACGCGCTCTCCATTTGCAGAACGGCGGGATCGAGATTGCGAGAGCGAGGCTTTCCTCGTTTATCGCACCCGGGGCACCCTTCTCCCCAACCCTCTCCCACAAGGGAAGAGGGAGCCTGAGAGGTGTGCTCACCGTACAGGCGAGAAAGACGCGACGTCGTATCGCCCCTACTGCTTGATCTCCACCGTCTGGCGCTTGCCGGCGGCGATCGAGAACGGCTTCTCCGCCTTCTGGCCGTCGGCATAGGTGGCGACCGCGACGTAGTCGCCGGCGCTGAGCGCGACGTTATAGGTCGCATCATAGCTCACCGAGACGCGCTTGCGCTCGTCGTTGATGTCGCGCTCGGCGCCGTAGATGTCGATCTCCTGGGCGCCGTCGGCCTTGATCCCGACCACGCCGGCGTTGAGGTTGACGGTAATCCGGGTCGGCGCGCCGGACTTCACCTCCGCGCGCGCCGTGCCCTTGGCCTCGCCGACCGTCACCATCACCTCGTAGCTGCCGCCCGGCAGATCGAACTTCGATTCGGCGTCGTATTCCTGCGCAACCTTCTCGCCCTCGTCACCGTCGGCCTTCGCCGGCTGGTGCACGGCAACCACGAGGTCCTTCTCGACCTTGGGGCCGCCCTCGGCGTAGGTGGTGGTGACAATCAGCTTGCCGACGTCGAGGGTGAGCTGGACGTTGCTGGTGTCACCCGCGGCGACCGCGAACGGCTTGCTGGTCTTCGACTGCCCCTTGGTCAGGGTCAGCGTATAATTGCCCGCGGCGAGCACGAAGCGCGGCACCGCGTCGTATTCCTGCGCGACCAGTCTGCCGCCCTTGTCGGAAACCTGCCAGACCACGTCGTCGACCTTGCCGGCCCCACCCGCAACCGAGCCCTCGCTGGTGACGTAGCCGGCATCGAGGATGACGTCGAGCGTCGTCGGCTTGCCGTTCTCGACCTTGAGCGGAAACTCGCGCTTGAGCTGCCGGTAGCTCACTTCCACGATGTAGTCGCCGGGCGCGATGTTGTCGGCGAACGGCGCACCGTAGAAGGTGTTGACGTGCTCGCCCTTCTCGCCTCCGGCGCGCTTGTAGACGCCCCAGTTGACGTCCTCGTCGCTGATCGGATCGAGCCCTTCGGCAAGCCGCGCCACGCCGCGGAGGTTCTTGCCGAGATAGGGATCGGCGGCCGCCGGCTTCGGCGGCGCCTCGCTCGCGACCTTGGTGCCTTGCGTCGCCGCCACCGCCTTGGTCAGTGCCCCGGTCAGGCTCGCGGCGTTGCCGGCATCGAGATAGACGCCGCCGGTCGTGCGCGCGATGCATTGCAGCTGGCTCTTCACCGCGGGATCGGCGACGTCGAGGCCGATGACATGGGCGGTGAAGCCGATGCCGGCCTTCTTCAGCTCGGCCGCGGCCGCGCACGGATCCGGCGCGCAGGTCTCGATCCCGTCGGAGACCAGGATCACGTTGGCCTTGTTCTCGGTCGAGTGCAGCGCCTCGGCGGCAGCACGCAGCGAATCCGAGATCGGCGTCTTGCCCTTCGGGTTGATGCCGTCGATCGCGGCCTTGATCCTGGCCGGATCGAACTTGCTGACCGGCACCATCAGCTCGATGTCCTTGCAGTCCCCCTTCGAGCGATGGCCATAGACCATCACGCCGAGACGATCGGCGGGATTCCATTTCGACAGGATCGCATCGACCGCCTGTCGCGCAGCGGAGATCTTGCTCTGCCCGTCGACCAGGCCCCACATCGAGCCGGATGCATCGAGCACGAGGATGGTGTCGGTCCCCTGCCCTTGCGCCTGCGCCTGGGCGCCATGAAGTGACAGCAACGCCAGGCCAAGCGACAGCAGGCCGGCAACGAACGAGCGGCAAAAAACCTTAATCACGGATCGATCCTCGATGATGGAGACAATCGGAGGGCAAAGACGGCTGCGACGGCGCGGCAGATCGTGAGACCATTCGCACCTTGCCACAGCCGCGCCTTCCTTCGATCCCGATTTTGTTTTTTGTTGGCCGGATTGCCGGCACGATACAATTGCGACGCGCACGCGACGAAACGCAAAATGTCTTTGATTGGCGTCACTTGCGTTTGAACCTTTAGACTATTGCGACAGGCGTTTGGACTGACGCGACAAGCCAATCGCGAATAAATTGCTTCCAGAGTTGCGCGCATCGCGACGGACGGCGTGAGCGTCATCACGGATGACGCTGCTTTGCACGCTGCCGTGCACTACTCCCACATGTCTGGCGCGACGCGCCCGGCGAAGCCGCAATCGATGACCCGATCCTGCCGATCACGGTCGACGATCAGTCGGAGCAGGTCCGGGCGCGAATAGTGGCCGCCGATATCGCACAGCGCCTTGGCCGCGAGAACAACCTCCCGCGATCCGTCGGCGATCAGGATGGTCTCGCCTTGCGCAGGCCCCGCGATGACCTCGCCGCGTGGATCGATGATCACGCTGTCGCCGCTGTACTCGATCGT
The DNA here is from genome assembly GCF_042258955.1 of Bradyrhizobium sp. ma5. Classification (NCBI taxonomy): domain Bacteria; kingdom Pseudomonadati; phylum Pseudomonadota; class Alphaproteobacteria; order Hyphomicrobiales; family Nitrobacteraceae; genus Bradyrhizobium; species Bradyrhizobium sp. ma5. The sequence continues at coordinate 1,143,642 of NZ_CP170156.1, read as the reverse complement.
CGACAGTTCGCGATAGCGTTCGGGCGTCGCCTCGTGCGACCGCATGCCGCCCGCGGCGATGACGTAGCAACCCGCTTGGGACGCGAACGCGCGTGACAGCAAAAGCTGTCGCGGCCACAGCGGCGTGGGAGACGGCGGCGCCACGGCGGGCTCTCGTCCCGGCCACGCGGCGACGTGGATCTGCGTTCCCTGCGCGGCCAGCGCATAGCCGGGCAACATGGTGTTGTGCTCCCAGCAATTGAGCCCGCTGATCCTGCCATACGGCCGCTCATGAACGCGCAGGCCGACCGCGTCGCCATCGGCCCACACCGAACGCTCGTTGAAGGTCGGCTTGAGCTTGCGGTGACGGCCGAGAATCCGCCCCTCGCGGCCAATGAACAGAAGCGTGCAGTAGACCGTGCCCTTCGTTGTCGCGTCGCGCTCGGCAACGCCGATCACGACATCGATCCCGGCGCCCTCTGCCGCATCGCAGAGCCGGTCGGTGGCGGGCGACGGAATCTCGACGGCGCTATCGAGATATTCCGCCATGGCGCGAAAGGTGCTTGGCCCGGTCGGTGCATGGCAGAAGAACGGATAGCCCGGCAGCCAGGTCTCGCCGAACGCGGCGATCGTTGCGCCCATGGCTCCGGCCTCCTGGATCAGGCGACAGGCCTTCTCCACCGACGCCTCGCGATCGAACGGCACCGCGGCGGCCTGGATCGCCGCGAGCCTGAAATGCGTATCGATTGTCATGGCCGGTGCCGCTTCACGCGACGCCCTTGCGGGCAGCATCGAGCGCGCCCGCAAGCAGCTCGAGCGCCTTGACGCGCCGTCGACGCGCAAGGCGTTCTTCGCCGACCTTGCGTTCATGCTCGCCGGCGATGAAGGCCTGGATGTCCGGCAGCAGACGAATGACGCCGCGGCTGCCCCACTGGCCATCCGGTATCTCGGTCGGAAACACCCAGACCTGCGGCGCCACATCCTCGTACGAACCGCCGGCGGCGCGCACCACGGCATCGGTCACGTCCTTCACCAGGGCCGCGCGTGAGGCTTCGGTGTACTGCCCCTCGGGCACCGTCGGGACGATGCGATAGCGCGGCGACGGCGACAGCTCGCCCGCCACGTAGACCGCGGCCGGCCGATGCAGGAACACGACGGTGACGCCTTGCGCCACCTTGTTCGCTGGGTCGAATCCCTCGTGACCGATCAGGATATCGCCGAGCTCCTTGATCAGCCGCGCTTCCGCCGCCGGCTTCAGAGCTCCTTCGGGAATTGTGACGTCGATCATCGGCATTGAGAGACCTCCTGTTGTTGCCGGCATGAGGTCTATGCGCGAGGTGCTTCCCGCAGCAGTGGCAGTATCGCCATTCTCAGGGCAAATTCGGACACGGCCTCGTCAGCCGGTAGTCGCCATGCGCGCGGTGACACGCTCAAACCGGCGCTGGTATTCGCGGGGCGAAAGCCCGGTCTCGCGCTTGAACAGGCGGCGAAAGGTCGACAGGTCGTTGTAGCCGACGCGCGCACTGACCGCGTCGAGCTTCAGCCGCCTGGATTCGATCAAACGCTTGGCCACGTCGACGCGCAGCGCCTGCAGATATTGCAGCGGGGCCTCACCGACCGCCAGCTTGAAGCGGCGATTCAACGTGCGCTCGCTGACCGAAAGGTCGCGGGCTAGCCTCGCGAGGCTGAAGCCCCGTTGCAGCGACTTCTCCATCAGGCTTTGCGCCCGCGCCACCAGCGCGTCGGAATGCTCGGTATCATGCGTGCGGCTGGCATAGGGCGCCTGCGAGACGCGACTGCCGTCGATCAGCATCAGCTTGCCGGTCTCGGCGGCCAGATCGGCGCCGGCGAACTTCTCGACCAGCCGAAGCGCAAGATTGAGCGAGGTGGTCACCGCGCCCGAGCAGACGATCCGGTTCTGCTCGGTGAGGATCTCGGCGACGCGCAGATCCACCGCCGGATAGCGCATCGCAAATGTCCGTCCCTTCGCCCAATGGGTGGTCGCGACCCGGCCGTCGAGCAGGCCGGCTTCGGCGAGGATGAAGCTGCCGGTGCAATAGGATGCCAGCACGGTACCGCGCTCATGTTGCCGCCGCAGCGCTACGAGCAGCGGCTCGACCGTCTCGAGCCGGGCGAAGAAGCGCTCGATATCGCCGACGAACGGCCCGGGGATCACCACCGCATCCGCCGCAGACCGCGCGCTGATCGCTCCATCGACGCCGATGATTTGGCCGGACGCGGTCTGCACCGGCCGGCCATCGAGTGACTCGACGCGCCAGCGCAACTGGGACGGCTTGCCATTGTGACGCTGCGGCCGCTTCGCCGCCACCGAATTGGCGGCCGTGAACACGTCGACAATGCCCGCAACGCCCGAAGCGAGGATGCCGTCATAGACCCAAATCCGGATGAGTGGCACGGCCGTGTCCGATCTTGCACAAGATGGGGCAATTCTGCCATTGCGCGCGAGGCCCGGCAAGCGGCCGGCAGCGGCCACCGTTAGCACCGCGCTATGTGATTGCCCGACGCGTAACTCATGTCGCGAGAATGCGAAGCTCCGTCCCCACTCACCTGTCATCGCCCGGCTCGACCGGGCGATCCAGTACGCCGCAGCCTCTCGGCTCAATCGCTAGCGTCTCTGGAATACTGGATCGCCCGGTCAAGCCGGGCGACGACACCGAGATGAAGTACGCAATGACGGTGCGTCGCATCGCGCGAGATCGATCCTCAGCGTCGTCCTGGCGAAAGCCAGGAGCCATTACCCCGGATCTCAATTGTTGCGCGACGCTGGGGCCGCAGCCCTCTTCAACAACGCAACGCGGTGGTTATGGGTCCTGGCTTTCGCCAGGACGACGGCGATGGTTGTGACCGCGTGGTACGTACCCCTCGCCGCCGCCTCACATCCCGCGCGCAAATCGGCGAAAGCCCGGCGCGCCGGTCAGGGCTTCGAAGGCCGCATCGCGTTTCTCCTCGGCGAAGGCAAAGCCGGCCTTGGTGTAGCAGCGCTCGGCCGCGTCGTTGCCGATCACGAACGAGATCGATGCCCGCGAATAGCGCGCAGCCTTGCCGTCGGCGAGCGCCCGGGCGATCAGGGCCTGCACCAGACCGCCGCCGCGATAGGATCCCAGGTTTGCGACGTGCTCGATCAGCCAGTCGCCCTCGCCGCCCTGAACCGAGCAATTGCGGGCATAGCCGCCGCGCGCGATGATGCCGTCGGCATCCGCGCCGGTCTCGGCCGCGACCTCTTCGATCGCCGCGCGTGCGGCGACCACCGTTCCGGATGCGGGCATGGCGCACAGCGCGGCGGCCGGCACACCGTCGACCTCAGCGATCAGGAAATGGGCGACATGGTACCATGAGCGCACCCGCGCCACGGCAAGCCGCGTCATGAACGCCAAGCATTCCCCCTCCGGCCGGTCGAGCGCGATGTCGAACCAGCCGCGCGGCAACGGGCCGCGCTGCGCGGCCAGCACGATGCGGGCGATGAAGCCGGCGTCGTCGGATCGTGCGGGACGGATCGAGGATCGTCCCGCACCAAGCATCTCAGGTGTTCTTCAGCGCGACGCGGAATTCCGCCTCGGTCTTGGCCTTGACCTCGTCGAGCGTGACGCCGTCGGCGAGCTCGATCAGCGCCATGCCGTCCTTGCCGTGCTTGTCGATGGTGAACACCGCCAGATCCGTGACGACCATGTCGACCACGCGCTCGCCGGTCAGCGGCAGGTTGCACTGCTTGAGCAGCTTCGCGCCGTCCTTGGCGGAATGCTCCATCACGACCACGACGCGCTTGACGCCGGCGACGAGGTCCATGGCGCCGCCCATGCCCTTCACCATCTTGCCGGGGATCATCCAGTTGGCGAGATCGCCGTTCTGCGCCACCTGCATGGCGCCGAGGATCGACAGATCGATATGGCCGCCGCGCACCATGCCGAAGGAATCGGCCGAGGAGAAATAGCTGGTCGAGGGCAGCTCGCTCACGGTCTGCTTGCCGGCGTTGATGAGATCGGCGTCAACCTCGTCCTCATAGGGGAACGGGCCCATGCCGAGCATGCCGTTCTCGCTCTGCAGGTTCACGTCGACGCCGTCGGGGATGTAGTTCGAGACCAGCGTCGGGATGCCGATGCCGAGATTGACGTAATAGCCGTCGCGCAATTCCTTGGCGGCGCGGGCGGCCATCTGTTCACGGGTCCAGGCCATGAGGCTCTCCTGAAGAATTACTTATTGGTTGCGCATGATCTTGCCGGAAAATCGGTACCCGGTTTTCCGGATCATGCGTTAAGCGGCGGGACGAGGGCGGGTGTTGCGGAACTCGATCCGCTTCTTGCCGGTCCCAACCTCGATGATGCGTTTGACGAAGATGCCGGGGGTGTGGATGTGGTCCGGGTCGATCTCGCCGGCCGGCACCAGATGCTCGACCTCGGCGACGGTGACCTTCGCGGCGGTCGCCATCATCGGGTTAAAGTTGCGCGCGGTCTTGCGGTAGACCAGGTTGCCGGCGGTGTCGCCCTTCCAGGCGTGGACGATGGCGACGTCGGCGAACAGGCCGCGTTCCATGATGTACTTCTCGCCGTCGAATTCCTTCACTTCCTTGCCTTCGGCGATCAGCGTGCCGACGCCGGTCTTGGTGTAGAAGGCCGGGATGCCGGCGCCGCCGGCGCGGATGCGCTCGGCCAGCGTGCCCTGCGGGTTGAACTCGAGCTCGAGCTCGCCGGCGAGATATTGCTGCGCGAACAGCTTGTTCTCGCCGACATAGGACGAGATCATCTTCTTGATCTGGCGCGTCTCCAGGAGCCGGCTGAGGCCGATGCCGTCGACGCCGGCATTGTTGGAGACGACGGTGAGTCCCTTGACGCCGGATTCGCGAATCGCGTCCGACAGGGTCTCGGCGATGCCGCAGAGGCCGAAGCCGCCCGACATGATCATCATGCCGTCCTTGAGGAGACCATCGAGTGCCGATTTGGCGTCGGGATAAACCTTGTTCATGCAATGAATACCTGATGGAGGGCGCGGAACGGCTCTGTCCAACGGATTATTAGGCGAAATCTTCGCAATGCGTCAATCACGGCCCCGTGCGGCGGCGGGCGGCGGCCTGCGACATCAACATGGCCTTGAAAGCGACAAGAAAACCCTTCAAGTTGCGTGGGTTGGCACCGGCTTCCATTGCGCAGCCGGCAGTGTTCGACGGCGACCCGACAAAACTCAACCCGACCCGGATATGTCATTGACGATGGCCCAAGGAATTAAGCGCCTGGGGATGCCGATCGCGGCGCTTTTCGGCCTGGCGCTGGTCGGGCTGGTCGGAACGTCGTGGTTCCTCAACCGGGACGCGCTGCGGAGCGCGGTGGAAGCGCAGATTCGCGGCGTGACCGGGCTTGAGCTCGTCGTCAACGGCCCGATCGACGTTTCGGTGTTTCCCGGCAGCTATGTCTCCTTCCATAATGTCGGGCTGAAGGGCGCCGATACCATCGGTCCTGCCCTGCAGGTCGATGTGCTGACCGCCAATCTGCGTCTGCTGCCGCTGTTGCTACGGCGGTTCGAGATTGCCGACGTCATGATGCTCCGTCCGCATATCCGTGTGGTCCGCGACAGCGACGGCGAGAGCAACTGGACCCCGTTCGTCGAGACCATCGCCAAGACGATGACGCCCGGCGCCGAGAATCAAGTGTCGTTCTCCGAGATACGGATCCAGGACGGCGAGCTGAATTACGAGGATGGCACCAACAATATCTCCGAGCAGCTCGGCGATATCGACCTGTCGCTGGCCTGGCCCTCGATCTCGCGCTCCTTTGCCGCAACCGGCCAGTTCGACTGGCGCGGCGAACGCGTCGATGGCTCGATCAGCGCCAGCGATTTCGTCGCGCTGCTGTCGGGCGACCGTTCCGGCCTCAAGGCACGGCTGGCCAGCGCGCCGCTGAAGGTTGCGTTCGACGGAACCGTCGCCAACCGCACCAGCCTGATGATGGAAGGCACGGCCACCATGGACTCACCGTCGCTGCGCAACGCGCTGCGCTGGATGGGACAGGCGCCGCCAGGCGGCGGTGGCGGCTTCGGCCGCTTTGCGCTTAAGGCCCGCGCCAATGTGGTCGGCGGCTCGGTTGCGCTCACCAATGTCAATGTCGAACTCGACGGCAACGTCGCCGAGGGCGTGATGACCTACGCCAACAACGGCCGGCAGACGCTGCAGGCGACGCTTGCCGCCGGCAATCTCGATTTCACGCCCTACATCTCGACGTTCCGCCTGCTGGCCAGCGGCCAGCGCGACTGGAACAGGCAGCTGTTCGACCTCTCCTCGCTGTCGTCGACCGATCTCGACATGCGCCTGTCGGCCGCCAAGGTGACGGTCGGCCCGTCCAAACTCGGCCGCACCGCGTTCGGCGCCAATCTGCGCGGCGGCGCGCTCGCGCTCAGCGTCGGCGAGGCGCAGATGTATGGCGGCATCGCCAAGGGCTCGTTCGCGATCGCGCGCTCGGATGCGGTCGCCGACGTCAGGGCGCAATTCCAGTTCACCGATGTCGATCTGCAGGCCTGCGCCAGCGAATTGTTCGGCATCACGAAATTGTCCGGCCGCGGCAACCTCAACGTCTCGCTGACGGCATCCGGCTCGAGCCCGTTCGGGCTCGCGTCGTCGCTGGACGGCACCGCGACGCTGAACGGGCACGACGGCGCGATCGCAGGCTTCAATGTCGAGCAATTGCTGCGGCGGCTGGAGAAGCGGCCGCTGTCCGGCGGCGGCAATTTCCGCTCCGGCTCGACGCCCTATGACAATCTCAGCGTCTCGGTGAAATTCGCCGACGGCGTCGCGACCGCCGACGACATCCATGTCGTGAGCCCCGCAGCCAAGATCGCGCTGACCGGCACCGCCTCGGTGCCGTCGCGCGAATACGACCTCAAGGGCGTCGCCAGCCTGACCTCGGCGGCAGCCGGCGGCACCGCGTTCGATCTGCCCTTCGTGATTCAAGGCCCGTGGGACGATCCGCTGATCTTCCCCGATCCGGAAAGCTTGATCCGCCGCTCGCCGGCATCCGCCCCGCTGCTCGACGCGGTGAAGGATCGCAAGACCCGCGACGCGGTGCGCTCAGTGATCGAGCGCTTCACCGGCGGCGCCGCACGGCCCGATGCCGCGGCCGGCGCGCCCGGCAACGCTCCGGCCACGGCGGCCGAGAATGCCAAATCGAACTGACCAAGGTCGAACTGGCCAAGGTTCGAACTGATCGATCCATTCACTTTCCGCATCAATGCAGCGGGACTGATCCACGTTCTCCCGCGAGCCCCCTACAGAAGTCGTCGATGCGGCATCTTTATCGGGTCCCGGGCATGCGCTAGTGTTTTCCCTAACCGGTTAAAAAAACCGGCCTCATGAGGGGAGAAGAACGTGAGATCCAAGGTTATCGGTGCGCTATCAATTGCGGTCGCTGCGGTCGGCCTGTTCGCCGCAACTGCACCCGCTCTGGCCCAGGGCAAGACGATCACCGTCTGGTGGGGCAAGGGATTCTACAAGTCCGAAGACGACGCGCTGCTCGATACGATCAAGAAATTCGAAGCCAAGACCGGCATCAAGGTCGAACTGTCGCAATACGCGATCCAGGACATGATTCCGAAGACGGTCGCCGCGCTCGATTCCGGCACCGTTCCCGACGTCGCCTATTCCGACACCTACGATGTGCAGGCCCAGGGTAAGTGGGCCTTCGAGGGCAAGCTCGAAGACCTCTCCGACATCATGCTGCCGATGAAGGACGCCTTCGCGCCGAACACGCTGGAAGCGGCCCTGCTCTACAATGACGTCACCAAGAAGAAGTCCTACTACGGCTTCCCGCTGAAGCAGCAGAGCATGCACGTCCAGATCTGGGGCGACATGCTGGAGAAGGCCGGCTTCAAGGCCGCCGACATCCCGACCAAGTGGGAGGATTACTGGACGTTCTGGTGCGACAAGGTGCAGCCGGGGATCCGCAAGGCGACCGGCCAGCGCATCTACGGCGTCGGCCAGCCGATGGGTGTGGAATCCACCGACTCGTTCCAGTCGTTCTACACCTTCATGGACGCCTACCACGTCAAGCTGGTCGACGATGACGGCAAGCTCCTGGTTGACGATCCCAAGGTGCGCGACGGCCTGATCCACGCGCTGAAGGATTACACCGACACCTACATCAAGGGCTGCACCCCGCCTTCCTCGACGACCTGGAAGGACCCGGACAACAACGTCGCCTTCCACAACAAGACGATCGTGATGACCCACAATTTCACGATCTCGATCGCGGCGAAGTGGTTCGAGGATTCCACCAACCCGGCGCTGACCGACGCGCAGCGCGCCGCCGGCAAGCAGGCCTATGAGCAGGACATCATCACGGCGTCCTTCCCGAAGGCGCCGGATGGCTCGACGATCCGCTACCGCTCCGACGTCAAGACCGGGCTGATCTTCGCCAACGCCAAGAACAAGGCGGAAGGCAAGCAGTTCATCGCGTTCCTGATGCAGGAAGACAATGTGCGGCCCTATATCGAAGGTGCGCTCGGCCGTTGGTTCCCGGTGACCAAGGCCAGCCAGGCCAGCCCGTTCTGGCAGGCCGACCGGCATCGCAAGGCAGTCTGGAATCAGTTCACCGGCGGCACCGCGCCGTTCGACTTTACCAAGAACTGGAAGTTCACCATCCTGAACAACGAGAACGTCTGGGCCAAGGCCATGAACCGCGTCGTCAGCGAGAAGGTGCCGGTGGACAAGGCCGTCGACGAACTGATCGCCCGCATCAAGCAGGTCGCGGGGTAACGTAAAGGATGTCGGCTGGCGCCAAAACTGCTTCCGCGTCGTCCCGGCGAAAGCCGGGACCCATACGCCGCGGCAGCAGTTCTGGAGTATGCTGGTCGACGACTTTCGCGCAACGACCGGGACTTGTGGTTATGAGTCCCGGCCTTCGCCGGGACGACGACGTAGGCGGCATCTTCTTCCTAGAGTAACCGAATGGCGATCACGCTCTCCGCATCCGATGCCCCCTCGCCGCCACTGTCGGCGCGGCTGACGCCGCCGCAGGTCTGGGGCATCGCGCTGCTGGTGCCCTACCTGCTCGTCTTTCTCGCCTTCGTGGTCTATCCGGTCGGCTACGGCCTGTGGCTGGCGCGCCATCCGTCGAGCTATGTCGCGCTGTACAACGACCCGATCTTCGCGCGCGCCGCCGTCAACACGCTGATCTTCCTGGTCATCGGCATCAACATCAAGATGCTGATCGCGCTGTTCCTGTCCGGCTTCTTCGCCCAGCAGCGGCCCTGGATCAGATGGCTGTCTGTCATCTTCATCCTGCCCTGGGCGGTGCCGTCGATCCCGACCATTCTCTCCGTGCGCTTCATGCTCAATCCCGAATGGGGCGTGGTCAACCAGCTGATCTTCAAGTTCACCGGCGACGACGGCCCGAACTGGCTGAACGATCCCGCGGTCGCGCTCGCGATGGCGATCGGCGTGCACATCTGGAAGTCGCTGCCGTTCTGGACGCTGATCCTGCTGACCGGACGGCTCGCCATCCCGCACGATCTGTACGAGGCGTCCGACGTCGACGGCGCCAATTGGTGGCAGAAATTCCGCTACATCACCTGGCCGTCGATGCAGACGCTTTACATCACCTGCACGCTGCTCTCGATGATCTGGACGCTGGGCGACTTCAACAGCGTCTATCTGCTCACCGGCGGCGGGCCTGCCGACCTCACCCACGTGCTGTCGACCCTTGGCATCCGCTATCTCAGGCTCGACCAGCTGTCGCTCGCGATGGCCTCGATCGTCTGCGCGATGCCGTTCGTGCTGCCGCTGGTCTATTACATGATGAAACGGTTGTCGCGATGAAGCTGCCCACCCTCCGCGAAGTCGGCACCGAGGCCAAGCTGCTGCTGATCGGCATTCCGGTCTTCATCTGGACCATGATCCCGATCTACCACATGTTCGTGTTCGCGATCTCGCCGAAGGAGGACGCGTTCACCGGCAAGCTGTGGCCGACGCATCCGACGCTGCATAATTTCTCGATCGTGTTCCACCAGCAGCATTACTTCCTGCGCGACTTCTGGATCCAGTTCTGGAATTCGGCTGTGATCGCGCTCGCCGTCGGCGCGCTGACGCTATTCGTCGCCACCGCCGCCGCGTTCTCGATCTCGCGGCTGCGCGTTCCGGGTGGCCGCGCTGTGATGAACCTTGCGCTGTTCACCTACTTCATCCCGGCGGCATTCCTCGCCGTGCCGATGTACCGCACCATGGGCACCTATGGCCTGCTCAACAATCACTGGTCGTTGATCCTGGCGATGGTGACGATCGCCGCGCCCTACGCGATCTGGGTGCTGAAGCAGGCCTCCGACAAGCTGCCGGTCGAGCTCGACGAGGCCGCGACGATGGACGGCGCCACCACGCTGCAGCTGTTCCGCCTGGTCTATGTGCCGCTGATGATGCCCTCGCTGGTCGCGGTCGGCACCTATGCGATCCTGCTCGCCTGGAACGAATATCTCTACGCGTTCCTGCTGCTGTCGAAGGACACCGACATCACGCTGCCGGTCGCGCTCGGCAACTTCCTCGCCGCCGACGATTCGCCGTGGGAGCTGTTGATGACCACCGGCTTCATCTACGCGCTGCCACCGGCCGCGGTCTATTACGCCTTCAAGCGCTACATGGTCGGCGGGCTGACTGCGGGCGCCGTCAAATCGTAACGCGCCTCACAGCGGCGCGGCGCTTTCGCCGCGCGCGCTCGACAGTTTTGAGGCGAACGAGGCGATCACGATGATCACAGCGATCAGCGCGATTACCAGCGTGCAGATCGCGTTGATCTCGGGCTTCACGCCGAGCCGCACTTCCGAATAGATCCGGATCGGCAGCGTCGCCGAGCCGGGACCGGTGGTGAAGCTCGCGATCACGACGTCGTCGAGTGACAGCGTGAAGGCCAGCATCCAGCCGGCGACGATCGCCGGCACGATCAGCGGCAGCGTCACCAGCAGGAACGCGCGCACCGGATCGCAGCCGAGGTCCATCGCGGCCTCCTCCAGGCTGCGGTCGAGCGTGGCCAGACGCGACTGCACCACAACGGTGACGAAGCACATCGTCAGCGTGGTGTGGGCGATCGTCACCGTCCAGAAGCCGCGCTCGGCACTTAGCGCCACGAACAGCAGCAGCAGCGACAGGCCGGAGATCACCTCCGGCATCACCAGCGGCGAATACAGCATGCCGGAGAACAGCGCCCGTCCCCGGAACCGCTCACCCCGCGCCAGCCCGACCGCCGCCAGCGTGCCCAGCAATGTCGCCAGCGTCGCCGACACCGCGGCGACCGACAGGCTCATCCACGCCGCCTCCAGCATGGCGCGGTCGTTGAAGAATTCGTGGTACCAGCGCAGCGACCAGCCGCCCCACACCGTCACCAGCCGCGAGGCGTTGAACGAATAGATCACGAGGATGACGATCGGCAGATAGAGGAATGCCAGCCCAAGCGCCAGCGACGTCATGTTGAAGCGTGTGAGCTTGGTGACGGTGCCGGCCATCAGCGATTACTCTCGAGCTGACGCCGCTGCAGGCGATCATAAAGCACGAGCGGCGGCACCAGCAGCAGCAACAATGCGACCGCCGCAGCTGACGCCACCGGCCAGTCCTTGTTGGTGAAGAACTCGAGCCAAAGCGTCTGCCCGATCATCAGCGAATTGGAGCCCGCGAGCAGATCGGGGATCACGAACTCGCCGACAACAGGGATGAAGCAAAGCAGCGCGCCGGCGCCGACGCCCGGCAGCGACAGCGGGAATGTCACCAGCCAGAACGCCTGCAGCGGCGAGGCGCCGAGATCGCCCGCGGCCTCCAGCAGCGACGCATCCATCTTCGAGAGCGTCGCATAGAGCGGCAGGATCATGAACGGCAGATAGGAGTAGACGATGCCAAGATACATCGCGCTGTTGGTCGACAGCCAGACCACCGGCGCGGACACGATGTGCAGCGCCAGCAGGATCTGGTTGAGCAGGCCGTCGTGCTGCAAAATGTTGATCCAGGCATAGATGCGGATCAGAAACGAGGTCCAGAACGGCACGATGACCAGCATCATCGCCACGCCCTGCCAGCGCTGCGGCAGCCGCGCCATGCCGTAGGCGATGGGATAGCCGATCAGCAGCAGGATCACGGTCGAGGTCACCGCAACGACGAGGCTGCGCAGATAGGACAGGATGTACAGATTGTCCTGCAGCAGCAGGCGGAAATTGTCGAACGACAGTTGCGCAAACGCAGCCGCCAGCGCCGCGCGGCCTTCGGTGAAATCGAACACCGGCGTATAGGGCGGCTGCGCGATCGCGGTCTGCGACAGGCTGATCTTCAGCACGAAGCCGAACGGCACCAGGAAGAACAGCACCATCCAGAGATAGGGCGCGATCGCGGCAAGCCGCGCCGGCCGCGCGAAGATGCGGCGCGCGCTCATTGCTCGAGCACCAGGCAGTCGTCGGCGGTGAACCACGCCACCACGCGCTGGCCGGCGAGATAGGCGTCGACATCGAGCCGCGCAGTGTTGGCCATCGACGAGCGCACCACCGCGCCGGATTCCAGCCTCACCCGGTAGCTCGTGACGCCGCCAAGATAATTGACGTCGGCGACCACGCCCTCCAGCCGGTTGATCGTCTGCGATCCGCCCGCGTCCGAGGCCGGTGCGCGGCGCGACAACTTCACCTTCTCGGGGCGGATCGCGACGCTGACCACCTCCTTGGTCACCGGCGGCCACAACTCGCTGACCGCGAGCCTGCCTGCCTCCGCGGTCGAGACCGTCAACCGTCCATTCTCGCGGGCGGCGACCTGGCCGTTGAACAGGTTGATGTCGCCGACGAACTCGGCAATCCAGCGCGAGGCCGGCGCCTCGTAAAGATTGCGCGGGGTCGCGACCTGGACCAGACGGCCGGCGTCCATCACCCCGATCCGGCCGGCCATCGTCATCGCCTCCTCCTGATCGTGGGTGACGATGATGAAGGTCATGCCGAGCCGGCGCTGCAGCTCCATCAGCTCGCCTTGCGTGCTCTCGCGCAGCTTCTTGTCGAGCGCGGCGAGCGGCTCGTCGAGCAGCAGCACCTGCGGGCGGCGCGCCAGCGAGCGCGCCAGCGCCACGCGCTGCCGCTGTCCGCCGGAGAGCTGGTCGGGCTTGCGCTTCTCGAGCCCCTCGAGCTTGACGAGCGCCACCATCTCCGCGACGCGGGTCGCGATGTCACGGCGCGCCATGCCGGCGCGCCTGAGGCCGAAGGCGATGTTGTCGCGCACCGACAGATGCGGGAACAGCGCATAGTTCTGGAACATCATGTTGACGGGCCGCTCGTGCGGCAGCACCTGGGCGATGTCGCTGCCGCCGAGCAGGATGCGGCCTGCGTCCGGGGTCTCGAAGCCGGCGAGCATGCGGAGCAGCGTGGTCTTGCCGCAGCCGCTCGGGCCGAGCAGCGCGAAGAACTCGCCGGCGCGAATGTCGAGCGAAAGCTGGTCGACCGCGCGGAAATTGCCGAACGACTTGGCGACGCCCTCGATCCGCAGCAGCGGCATGTCCGAGACGGCCGGTTCAGGCAACGGCTTTGCCGCCTCCGCACTCGCTTCGCCCGATGTCACGTCCGCCAGCCCCGATTCCCCTTAAGCTCCGATTGTGACGGCAAACTAGCGGCGGATCGCCACCGGCTCAACCGCCTCACGAACATCTCCCGCAATATTGTCGGCTTCCGCGCCTCTGCTGGGGCGGGCTCCTAAATGCGTTGCGTCGGCTTTGAGGTTCAAACCGGAAGGCACTTGTTCGGCCTGAAACGTACCGCCTTTGACTCAGAGCTGTCATTGTGCCGCCGGTAGAAGAGGATAGGCTTAGCGCCGAAACGAGGTCGGTTGTGGGCCGCATATCCGCTGCCGCATCACGAACTAGATCGGCGGGGCCATGGCAATGAAAAAAGATACGGGAACACCGCAGGTAAAAAGTGTCGAGCTTCTGGTAGCGATGACCGGCAAGGCGAGTCCCGCGAAAGCAGCCGACGGCGACAAGCCAGTATTTGCCTATATCGAGAGCCTTCCTGAACCGCAGAAGAGCATCGCCAAACATGTCGATGCCTTGGCCTCCAGGATATTGCCGGACCTCAAACGCGCGGTGAAATGGGGAATGGCTTACTATGGCGTTCCCGATGGGTGGTGCTTCACTTCCGGCGCATTCGTCGGTCACCTGAAGCTGATGTTCATCCGAGGTAACGAACTGCAACCAGAACCCCCTGTGACACCGATCGGAATGGGTAAGGCCACCCGCGGCGTCGAATTGACCGCCATGGACGAGCTCGACGAAGACCAGGTGCTTTCGTGGATGGCTCAGGCCGCCGAGAAGCCGTTCGTCGGGGGGAAGAAGAAGAAATAGGCCTCCTGGCGGCTGCCGCTTCTGGCAGTAAACTGACAGTCTACATGACCATCGGGAAGGTCGGCTCTTCGAGGGTAATCGGAAGTCCCCGGTTCGGCAGCCATAGGCGGCTTTTGACCCAAAACCGACATGCGGTGGTCACCCATCGCCGCCTCGTCAACACCTCACGCTCATGTGTCCAGAGAAGCCCTGCACCTCTATTGAATTACATTCGTAATGTGATATTACGATCGTAATTACACTCCAGTCGATGTTTGACGGCGTCGAATGCTGCAAACAGCTCTTTGCGAGGACTTCATGAACGACACCACCGCCACTCTAAGCCATCGCGCGCCGCAAGAAGTCATGGATCTCCCCTCGCTAGGGCTCGCAGCCGCTGCAGCCGCCATTCGTAAGGGCGAGATCACGTCGGAGGCCTACACTTCGGCACTTCTGCTTCGCGCCCGAACGCTTGCCGAACTAAACACCTTCATCACAATCGATGAGGCCGTCGTGTTGACGGCTGCGAGAGACGCAGACAAAGCACGTGCGGCCGGATCGACAGTTCCGCTACTGGGCGTGCCGCTCGGGGTGAAAGATAGTTATTTGACAAAAGGACTACCGACGAGCCTCGGGCTCGATAGCCTCGCTCACTTCGTACCGCACAGGGATGCCGACGCTGTCCGTGCCATCAAGGATGCAGGCGCGTTCGTTTTCGGCAAAAATAACCTAGTCGAGATGTCCTATGGCTTGACCGGTCACAACGCACGTTACGGCCAGGTCAAGAACCCGCACGCACGAGGTCGCGTGTCGGGCGGCTCCTCGAGCGGCTCCGCCGCATCGGTAGCCGCCGGCCTCGTTCCCGCCTCCCTGGGCGGTGACACCGTTGGCTCGATCCGGGTACCCGCATCGTTCTGTGGCGTCGTGGGGTTCAAGCCAACCACCGGACGGTGGCCGCGCAACGGCGTTGCTCCGATCTCTCACACGCTCGACACCACGGGCGCATTCGCTCGAAGCGTCGAGGACTGCGTATTGCTGGATCACGTTGTGACTGGCGAACAGGCTGCGGAAATTTCCGACGGCCATGATCTAAAGGGAGTCCGACTCGCCTTCGCGCCTCGGCAGTTCCTGCAACTTGTGGATTCGGAAGTCGAAACCCGCTTCCTCGAAGTGGTTCGACGGCTGCAGGATGCTGGCGCCGAAATCGTCGAGGTCGACCTTGGCAATGATTTCAACGTCCTCGTCCAAACCGCGACATGGGGCATCTTCGCCCATGAAACGATGGGCGCGATTTCGGAGTTCCTTCGCCGCCACGACATTCCTACCACGTTCGAGGCCATTTACGATGGGCTCAAGCCCCAACTTCGGCAGGCGTGGGGACACATCGTGCTACCGGGCGGCGCAGGCGCCACCTCCGTAGAGGCCTATCAGTCGGCGCTCAACGTGAGCCGGCCTGAAATCCAGCGCCGCCTCGACACGACGTTCGTCGCTCGTGGGGCGCAGGCCATTCTGCAACCGACCACGCCGTGCACGGCGCCTTTGATCGAAGAGCAGGCGACCGTCCACATCGCGGGGCAGGACATCAGCTACCTCGCTTTGGCGAACCACACCGTGTCTGCGAGCAGCGTGGGGATGCCGGGAATCAATCTTCCTGTCGGCTCGTCCCGCGCTGGCCTGCCGATTGGCCTTGAGCTTGACGCCCCGCTCGGGAGCGACCGGACGCTCTTGGTCCTTGCCCGCAGGGTCGAAGGTATCCTGGGCTACAAGTCGACTGCGATCTAACGCGACCAGGCTGCGGGCAGTTTGTGGAGCGAAGATGCGATTCGAGAAGGGTCACAAGGCGGCGACACGACGGCACATCGTTGATGTGGCATCGAAGTGCATGCGCCGGGACGGCATCTCTGCGGCCGGCATTGCGGGGATTATGGGCGAGGCCGGCCTGACCAAAGGGGCCTTTTCTCCGCACTTCGAGTCCAAGGACGAGCTTGTTCGCGAGGCGCTGGCGAGCGCGCTGGGGGGCCAGCAGCATTGCCTTGAAGATCAGCTCAAGGGCCTCGACCTTGAAGGCGCGATCCGTAAATACCTCAACCGCGCCCACCTCAAAGACCGGGCAGACGGGTGTCCCTCAGCGGCCTTACTACCGGAAATCGCCCGCCAGCCCCTGTCTACCAGGCAAGATTACGAGAAAGCGTTGCGAAGGTACGTTGCGACTTTGGCCGCGCTGCTTCCGGGTGCAGATTCCAAGGCGAACCACCGCCGTGCGACGGCGATCTTCGGGCTCATGGTCGGCACCCTGCAGTTCGCGCGGGCCGTGCCCGACGCGAGAGAGGCGCAGCAGATCCTGGATGGCGGCGTTGAAGCCGCGATGCACTTGGCGCGAGCCCCATCAGCCTAGTTCAGCAAGGACGGTGAGTCTCAAGATCGGACATGCCTGCGTGCTGAAATTGCCGATGTCCGCTGCTGGCCCAACTCGGACCTCCGGCGAGGTCCGCTCTTGCGGTGCTGTCGAGGGCTAAGCAGACGTGAGCCCCGAAGGGGCTCGTTGCCTTTATGAGTACATGCCCTAGACTTCGCAGCCAAATTCGGGAGGACAACCGATGATTCACGATCGCTACGGCCTGCCGCTGACCACCAATTCGGACCGCGCCGCCGCCTACTATGTCGACGGCGTCGATCGCATGCTGGCGGCGCTGCACGGCGCGGATGCCGCGTTCGAGGCGGCGATCGCCGAGGACCCCGATTTCGCGTTGGCCCATCTCGGGCGTGCCCGCGTCCACCAGCTCAACATGGAAGGCGCCATGGCCCGCGCCAAGGCAACCGATGCGCGGCAGCTCGCCGCGGCCGCGACCCCACGCGAGCGCCAGCACATCGAGATCATCGCGTCCGTGATCGAGGGCCAGGGCAAGAAGGCGATGACAGCGGCCGAACAGCATCTGACCGAATATCCGCGCGATGCGCAGATACTCTCGCTGTTGCTCGGTGCCTTCGGCCTCTACGCCTTCTCCGGCCGGTCCGACCATGACGCCGCCCGGCTCGCGATCTCCGAACGTTATACCAGCGACTATGGCGACGACTGGTGGTTCCTCACCTATCTCGGCTGGTCGAAGACCGAGGCCGGCGACCTCGTCTCGGGCCGCGCCGTCACCGAGCGCGGCTATGCGCTGAAGCCGGAGAACGCCGGCGCCGCACACGCGGTGGCGCATGCGCTGTTCGAGCAGGGCGACGCGGCGGAAGGCCGCAGCTTCCTCTCCGCCTGGCTGCCGGCGCATGATCGCACCAGCTTCCTGCAGGGCCATCTCGCCTGGCACCTCGCCTTGATCGCGATCGAGGAAGGCGACGCCGACAGCGCGCTCGGCATCTACGAGCAGCACATCAAGCCGGCGAACCGGCCCTATCCGCCGCTCAACATCTATACCGATACGGCCTCGCTGCTGTGGCGGCTGTCGGTCGCCGGCAAGACCGGCCTCGAATCACACTGGAGGGATGTCGCCGCCTATGGCGACGGATACTTCCCCAAGGCCGGCGCGCATTTCGCCGACGTGCATCACGCGCTGGTCGCAGCCACGACGAACAACGACGCGCTTGAGGCGCGGCTGACCGAGATGGCGGCGCGCGACGTCGACGGCAAGCTGGCGCCCGGCCCCGCCGCGATCGGGCTCGGCCGCGGCGTCGCCGCCTTCGCCGCCGGCGACCATGACAGCGCCGTGCGTATCCTGGCGCCGCTGATGCCCGAGCTGGTGCGGATCGGCGGCAGCCATGCGCAACGCGAATTGTGGGAGGACACCTTCATCGTCGCATGCTTGCGCGCGGGTCAAGGCCGGCAAGCGACGAACCTGATTTCGGAGCGGCTGCATCGCCGTCCATCCAAGCGTGATCTCGCCTGGTCGCAGGAGGCAGCGCGGCAATAGCCGAACCTCAATCCGGCTTCGCCATGAATGCCGCAAGCGCATCCTGATCGGCTTGCGGCATGGTCAGGCCGAGCTTGGAGCGCCGCCAAAGGATATCGTCGGGAAAGCGCGCCCATTCCTTGCGCATGAGGTAGCGCACCTCAGCGCCGGTCAATTCCGGGCCGAAGGCCGGACCGAGATCGGCCTTCTGCTTTGCCTCGCCCAGGATATCCTTCACGTTCAGCCCGTAGGCGGCCAGCAGCCGCCGCGCCTCGTCCTCTCCCAGGAAGCGCCAGCGATCGCGCGCGATGTCGACCTCGGTCTCGAAGCGCTGCCAGGCGAATTCGCCGCCCGGCAGCGGCACGGTTGCGGTCCAGCGCGGCGTCATCGGATAGAACCGCGTGAACTCCGACACCGCCCGCTCGGCACGACGCCGCGAGGTGGTGACGTCACCGCCGAAGATGGTGAGCAGCGGCGCCTTGCCGCGCCGGAAATCGAGCGATGCGGCGCCATCGCTGCTGCGCCGGCGCGCGGGCGCGATGACGGAATTGGCGCCGGAGATCGTGCGCAGCACGTCGGCCGGGGTGATCTGCTCGCGAAAATAGCGATTGGCTGCGTCGCAGAGATAGGCCACCTCACGCACATCCATCGCGACAATGGCCGGATCGCCCTTGAACGCATGACCGGCGCTGCCGATCAGGGTGAAGTCGCGCGCGTAGGGACTGGCGAAGATCAATTGTCCGTCGGAGTTCTGGAACGCATAGACGCTGTCGCAGTCGAACAGGCGGCGCACCACGATCTGGCTGATCTGCACGGTCGCGAGCCGTGGCGCCGGCACGCGCAACACGGTGTCGGCGACGGAGGCGGCCCATGCGCCGGTCGCATTGACCAGCGACTGCGCCGTGATCACCCGCCGATAGCCGCGGTCGATCGTGACCAGCCGCCAGGTCTCGCCGCGCTCGGCCCGGATCACGCGCGCGCCGGTGCGGATATCGGCGCCGCGTGTCGCGGCATCGACGGCGTTGAGCACGACGAGCCGGGAATCGTCGACCACGCAGTCGGAATATTCGAACGCGGTTCCGAACGGCCGCTTCAGCGCATTGCCGACCGGATGATGGGTGACATCCAGCGTCGTCGAGCGCGGCAGGCCGCTGCGCGAGGCCAACCGTTCGTAGAGCAGCAGCAACGACCGCAATTGCCACGGCGGCCGTTCCTCGGCATGCGCCGGGATCGCAAAGCGCGCCGGCCGCACCAGATGCGGCGCGATGCGCAGCAACACATCGCGTTCCCTGAGCGCCCTGCGGACGCGGAAGAACTCGCGCCGCTCCAGCCCGGCCAGATCGCCGTGGACCAGCCGCGGCGAGGCCCCCGACGCGCCGGAGCCGAGATCGCCCTGCTCCAGCAGGATCACACGCAGGCCACGGCCGGCAGCATCGCGCGCAATGCTCGTGCCGTTCAGGCCACCGCCGATGATCGCGAGATCATAATCCGCCATGGGCAACGGCTATCGCATTTCAATGCGAACGAAGTACGTGTTCGCACGAAAAATGCGCCAAGGTGCGGCGCTTGACGACATGATGCCTGGGTGAGGTGGTCTCACGGCACACTCCACCTCTCCCGCCTGCGGGGGCGAGCGTACGCTTGCATGATTTCGGAATATTGGAAGAATGCCCCTGAGTTGCCCGACGTGTCAAGTCACCTGCTCGAACGCCGGCCGCACCGGCTACTTTGCATGGGGTTGTTTTCGATATTTCGCGACGGCTATCCAATCTGACGCCATCACCCGCTAGTCCACACCGACCGAGGCAAAGAAGTGTTCAGGGCCATCGACCTCGATCAGCTTCTTGCCTTCGATCACCCAGAACCGGTTGGCCACTGTCCGCACGAACTGGCGGTCGTGCGACACCAGCAGGCAGCTGGCCTGCTGCTCCATCAGTTCCTCCTCCAGCGTCTCCTGGCCCTCGATGTCGAGGTGGTTGGTCGGCTCGTCGAGCAGATAGAAGTTCGGCTGGGTGAGCCGCAGCACCAGCATGCCGAGACGGGCCTTCTGCCCGCCCGACAGCCGCCCGATCGGACGGCCCTGCATCTCGATCGAGAGCCCGGCACCGGCGAGCAGGCCGCGCGCTCGCTGGTCGCCGACCGCAAAGCGCCGCGTCAGCATGCGCATCGGCGTATCGCTGTCGGCGAGATCGGCCAGCGCCTGATCGCAATAGCCAAGCACCAGCGACTCGGTGGCCCTGATCTCGGCGGCTGCCGCCTCCGCGTCCTCGATCGCCAGCCGCAGCGCCGCGACGAACCGGGTCTTGCCCGCGCCGTTCGGCCCGAGCAGCGCGATCCGGTCGCCTTTGCAGATGAACTGCTGGCCGGTCCTGAACAGCGGCCTGCCGTCCGGTGTGGCGATCGCGGCGTTGTTCAGCCTGATCAGCACCTTGGCATGGGTGTCGCGGTTGGCGAGCCGGATCGTGCCCGCCGAGCGTTCCACATGGGCCGGCTTCGCCGTCTCCTCGAGCTTCTCGGCGCGCTGCTTCAACTGCTTGGTCTTCGACAGCAGAAGGTCGCTGCCGGAGTTGATGCCGAGGTTGTTGAGCTTGGCGGCCTGCTGCCGCAGCTGGCGGACGGCCTTCATGTCGCGCTGAAAGCGCCGCTCGTCCGAGGCATCGAATTCGTCGAGCGCCGCGCGCGCCGCGGTGTAGGGCAACGAGAACAGCTGCGACCGTTCCGGGCGCAGGAACAGCGTCCGGTTGGTGGTCGCGTCAAGGAAGGCGCGATCGTGGCTTGCGATCACCACCGGCATTTCGCGCGGCAGCGAATTCAGCCAGGCCTCGAGCCGGCCGATCTTGGCGAGGTCGAGATGGTTGGTCGGCTCGTCCAGCAGCAGCACGTCGGGCTCGGTCACCAGCACGCGGGCGAGCAGCGCAAGCCGCAGCCAGCCGCCGCTCAATTGCTTCAGCGGTCGCGCCCACAGCTCCTCGGGCACCTCGAGCGATTGCAAGGCGACCTCGACCCGCCAGCTCTCGCCGGCGCGTTGCTCGCTGGGTAACGCCTCGAGCACGGCGGCATGGAACGGGGTGTCCAGCAGTTCTGACGGTGCATCCTGCTCGACATGGCCGACGGTCAGGCCGCGCGCGCGGGTGATGTCGCCTTCGTTGGGCTCCATCGCGCCTGCGATGCAGCGCAGCAGCGTGGATTTGCCGCGGCCGTTGGCGGCAACGAGGCCGATCCGGTCGCCGGCATTGACGACAACATTCAGTTCGGAAAACAGCGGCGCGTTCAGCGTCACGCCGAGATTACGTACATTGATGAGGGTCACGATCAATTCTCTGGTCTTGCCGGCGATCACGACATCATCCAGAGGCGTCCAGCCATCATCGGATGTGCGCGTCGGTGCGCGGCGAGGGATTCAAATGCAGGCGCGAACGCTCAAACGTTCGACGCCGCACGGCCACGAAGGGCAGACCAGGAAGAGATTTTGTCCGAGTTTCCGGTCAGCCCTGCAAACGCATTTGCAGGGCGTTGACGGGGCCACGCTTGAGGTGGGGATCGTTGAATCTCGCCACGACGCAGCCCTCCTTTCTCGGCCGAAATGATGTGGTGATTCGACGGTAACCGGACGTGCAAGGGATGGCAAGCGCAGCCGGCGGCCCCGACCTGACGGTTCAGGCCGATTTACCCGGCCCTGCGCACGGTCTCGGCCAGCCGGTCGCCGCCGACCAGCGCGGCAAATTGACCGATCGGCGCCGGCCGGCCGATCAGATAGCCCTGCACCGCGTCGCAGCCTTCCTCGGAGAGGAAACTGAGCTGCGCCTCGGTCTCGACGCCTTCGGCGACGATCGACATTTCAAGGCCGTGGCCGAGATCGATGACCGCGCGTACGATCGCGGCCGATTGCGGATTGCGGCCGAGATTGATGACGAAGGCGCGGTCGATCTTGATCTTGTCGAACGGAAACGCCTGCAGGTAGCTCAGCGAGGAATAGCCGCTGCCGAAATCATCCATCGAGATGCGCACGCCGAGCGTCTTCAGCCGACGCAGCAGCGACAGGCCGCGGTCGAAATCCTCGATCAGCACGCCCTCGGTGATTTCGAGCTCGAGCCGGTCAGGCGTCAGCCCGGTCTCGAGCAGGATCGAATGGACGAGGCCGACGAGGTCGCCATGGGTGAATTGCGCCGGCGACAGGTTCACGGCGACCTGCATCGGCATCGCCCACGAGGCGGCCTCCCGGCAGGCTTCGCGCAAGATCCATTCGCCCATCTCGACGATCAGGCCGCTTTCTTCCGCGAGCGGAATGAAGTCACTGGGTGGCACGAAGCCGCGCAGCGGATGGTGCCAGCGCGCCAGCGCCTCGAAGCCGATGATCTGGCTGCCCGCAACGCTCGCGCCGGTGGCGGCCTGCGGCTGGTAGTAAAGCGACAATTCGCCGTTCTTGATCGCGACCGACAGTTCCTGGTGCAGCACGCGGCGATCGCGGATCTGCTGATCCATCTCCGGCTCGAAGATCGAGATCGTGCCGCGCGACTTGGCTTTGGCGCGGAACAGCGCCGCGCCGGAATTGGCCAGCAGCGAGGCCGCGTCGGATCCGTTGTGCGGGAACACCGCGATCCCGGCGGTGAGGCCGGTGCGCACCGACTTGCCGTCGATCGCGAAATCCTCACCCAGCGCCTCGGCGGCCTGCTCGGCCAGCGCAATGCCGGCGGCCGGCTGCTGGCCGTCGATGATGAGGCCGAATTCGTCGCCGGATAGCCGCGCAACCACGCCGCCGCGCGCCACGTTCTGCAAGCGCTGCGCGACTTCGATCAGCACCTTGTCGCCCATCGCATGGCCGTAGACGTCGTTGATCTCCTTCAGCCCGTCGAGGTCGACGCAGAGCACGGCGAACTCCTCGTCGGTGCCGTCGCAGGCCTCGATCATCTGGGTCAGCGCCTGCAGGAACGCGGCGCGGTTCGGCAGATCGGTCAGGCCGTCGTGATAAGCCATATGCGCCATGCGCGACTCGGTCTGGCGCCGGTCGGTGACGTCCTCATGGGTCTTGATCAGATATTGCGGCTCGCCATGGTCGTCGAGCACGGTCATGCGGCGGGTCAGGAACAGCCGCAGGCCGTCCTTGGTCGAGATCGGGTGCTCCTCGGCGATCATGCTGCGCTTCCGGATCGCAGCCTCGTCGCGGGCGACGATCAGCTTGGCTTCGCGCGCATTGAAGATGTCGGACGCGGTGAGGCCGGCGGCGTCTTCGCGGCGGCGGTTGAGGATCGTCTCGGCGCTGCGGTTGGCCAGCAGATAGCGGCCGTCGCTGACGCGCTGCACGATCAGCGAGACCGGGATGTTGTCGACCACGAGCTCGAGGAATTTCTTGTTGTTCTCGAGCTCGCGCGACAGCGAACGGCGGTCGGTGACGTCCTCGAACAGCGCGATCAGGAATTCCGGATCGCCGGCCTCGTTGCGGGCGATTACGCGGTTCGATGCCAGGATGCGCTTCTCCGAGCCGCGTTCGACGAAGAATTCGCTGCGGTGATAGCCTTCGGGCGCGTCCAGCGCCGCGCGGTCGGCAGTGTCGATGCTGACGGCGGTCTCGGGACGGAAGATCTCGTCGGCGCGCTTGCCCACGATGTGATCGCGCGAGAAGCGCGAGAAGCGCTCGAACGCGCGATTGGCGAAGATGTAGCGGCCGTCCTCGATGTTCTTGGCCGCGACGCAGACCGGGACGTTGTCGAGCACCGATTCGAGGAATTGCGTGGTCGAGGCGAGCTTGCGCGACAGCTTGCGCTGGTCGGTGCAATCGAGATGGGTCGCGACCGAGCCGCCGTTCGGCAGCGGAAAATATTTCACCAGCACCGCCCTGCCGCCGGGCAGTTCGGTGACCAGCCCTTCGGGCGCTGCGGCCTTGGCGAAGAAATCCTCGGCGCTGATGTCGAGCACGCCGCGGTCGCGGCGCAGCTCCAATAGCTCGGTGCCGGTCATGTTGCGCCTAATGTCGGCGCGCGACAGGCCGTAGATGTCGAGATAGCGGTCGTTGCAGAACACGATGCGCTCGCGCGCATCGGTCATCACCACACCCTGGTTCAGATGGTTGAGGGCGGACGACACGAAGGCGTTGCGCCGCAGTTGCGCGCGCTTGGCCTTGCGCAGGGCCGAAAGGATCCACAGCCCGACCGCACCGAGGAAGGAGGCAACCACCACGCTGCCGATCAGCAGCTCCCAGACCACTCCGGGATCGAGGTCACCAAGATAGGTCGACGGTGCGAAGGCTTCCGAGGCGGCCCGGGCAACACCGACCGGCACGACGGCGGCGATCAGGCAAAGGACGGCCCTTGCCGGAATCGAATTCTTCCCGCCCGCCTGCCACTTCCTGCCAGCCATCAATCACCCGCGGATTTCCGGGGCGAGTGTCCGGCTCCGGCGGTTTGGATCGGGTAAACGCGTAGGGATGCAACTGGAAAATGCCACTTAATGTACGGCAATTGCCCTGACATGATTAATGCTCCACTAACAGGGCATGGCTCCCCAACTATTTGAGATGGCCCAAGCACTTGCCTAATAAGCACTTGCCGAAAACGATCGGATCGGCTGAACGATGTTGGCGGCAACGGCGTGGCTGCGCGGAAATGTTCGGACCTGAAGGACGAGATGGACAGGGTTGATTGCGTGATCGTCGGAGCGGGGGTGATCGGCCTCGCCGTGGCGCGGAGGCTGGCACAGGCCGGCCGCGAAGTGATTGTGATCGAGGAGGCCGAGGGGATCGGCACCGTCACCTCGTCGCGAAACAGCGAGGTGATCCACGCCGGCATCTACTACCGGGCCGGCAGCCTGATGGCGCGGATGTGCGTCAGCGGCAAGCAGGCACTTTATCGTTACTGTGCCGAGCACGGCATCCCGCACAAGAATTGCGGCAAGCTGATCGTCGCCACCACCGCCAAAGAAACCGAAAAACTGCAGTCGATCCGGGCTCATGCCGAGGCGAACGGCGTCGACGACATGCAGCTTCTGTCCGGCGAGGCGGCACGCGCGCTGGAACCGGCGCTGAACTGCGACGCGGCGCTGCTGTCGCCCTCCACCGGGATCATCGACAGCCATGCCTACATGCTGGCGCTGCGCGGCGACGCCGAGGCGGCCGGAGCGGCATTCGCCTTCCATACGCCGCTGCTCCACGCCAGGGCAACCGCCAACGGGTTCGAGATCGAGGCCGGCGGCGCGGCGCCGATGACGCTGGCCTGCGACCTTCTGGTCAATGCCGCCGGCCTCGGCGCAACGGCGGTCGCGCGCAGCGTCGAGGGCATGCCGATCGCGTTGATTCCAACGGCCTATCTGGCCAAGGGCAATTACTTCAGCTGCAGCGCCAAGGCGCCGTTCTCGCACCTGATCTATCCGGTGCCGGAGCCCGGCGGGCTCGGCGTGCACCTGACGCTCGACATGGCCGGACAGGCGAGGTTCGGCCCCGACGTCGAATGGATCGATCACATCGATTACGCCGTCGACCCCGATCGGGCCGAGCGGTTCTATCCGGCGATCCGCAAATACTGGCCGACCCTGCCGGACGGAGCGCTGATGCCGAGCTATTCCGGAATCCGGCCCAAGATCGTGCCGCCGGCGGTCGCGACCCAGGATTTCCTGATCCAGGGACCGGCCGATCACGGCGTCGCCGGCCTGATCAACCTGTTCGGAATTGAATCGCCTGGACTCACGTCATCGCTCGCGGTCGCCGACCACGTCGGCGAGCTGGCGAAGCTCTGAGCAAATGCAGCATGGCCTCCCGAGGGATGCGCGCCGCGGCGTTCATCCCTCGGTGAAAGGCCAGACTATTTGCCAAATTTGCGGAGGAACCGGCTTAGTGGACCGTGTCGTCGGCGGAAAGTCTCAACCGCTCGATTTGGTCCTTGACCATCAACTTGCGGCGCTTGAGCTCGCAAATGTGGAGATCGTCTACGGAGGGGTGAACGAGTGCTTCGTGCAGTTCGTTCTCGAGTATTTTGTGCTTACGCTCCAGCTCAACGAGATGGGCCTGTATTGCCATTGCGAACACTCCTCGGTGCGTTAAACCTCAGGTTCGATCCGGACCAATAAGTCTACACGAGTGGGCCGCGCTGTCGATAGGGGACGCGAAATGCCGCACGCACTCATTTCGGTTTATCTGTAACTAATCGTGACTATGGAACCGGTTCGGCTTGCGCGGCGCGCGCACAGGGAGGATATTCCGGCGAGCGGCTGCTTCGGCCGCAACAACCTCTTCGTGCTTACCAGTCAATACACAACCATGAACGATCAGGATGAGCGCGAACTCCTCGCCGAGC
Source organism: Bradyrhizobium sp. ma5 (assembly GCF_042258955.1). NCBI lineage: Bacteria > Pseudomonadati > Pseudomonadota > Alphaproteobacteria > Hyphomicrobiales > Nitrobacteraceae > Bradyrhizobium > Bradyrhizobium sp. ma5. Next base: position 1,117,179 of record NZ_CP170156.1, on the reverse strand, counting down.
TTGCGCGTCTGCAGCAAGAGCACCGCGACCTCGATGCCGCGATCGACGCGCTGCATCAATCGCCGGCGCCGGATCTCTTGATGCTGCAACGCTTGAAGAAGCGGAAGCTGCAATTGCGCGACCGCATCGCCTTCATCGAAGATCAGATCACGCCCGACATCATCGCCTGACGCCTGTCGCTGCGGTTCGGCGGTCGGCCGGTTCAGATCCGGCGCCGGTTTTCCCCGTCATCCACAGCGCCTCACTGGCTTCACGTTCGCGGCAACGGACACGGGCGTGCTCTTCGGCGCTTGACTCCAAAAGAACAAAATAAGAACATGCTGATCCAGCCGCCAGCCATCAGAGGGAGTTTCGCCATGTCCGCACCGCCTTCCCTGCCCGACAACAGCCGCTACGAGAAGGCCTGCGATCAGGCGATCGCGATGTGCGACGGCAACCTGCGCAGCACCATCAAGGCGCTGATCATGGCCAACGAATATCTGGAAGCCGAACTCGAGGAACTGCAGGCCGCGATCGCGGCCGGCTGCGTGCCGGCGCGAACCCATGCGGCAAGCGATGCCGCCTGATCTCTGGGGAGCACAGCAATGGCTGACGTAACCTACTACGTGGCGCTGCCCTTCATGCAGGACGACGACGGCACGCCGGTCGCCGGCAGTGCAGAAGAATGCCAGAGCTCGGCGATCGCGCTACGCCGGGCGGAGACGATGTCGCGGATGCCCGGCAGCATCGGCGCCGTCGCGTTCAGCCGCACCGGCGATCCCGCGATCGGCGAATTCGGCGATGCCAAGCTGCTGCGGGCCTACGGCGATGTGCCGGAGGATCTGAGCGCGCTTTAGGCCTCACTAGCCGCTGGATTCATGGCGCCGCTGCGCCTTGCGCACATACATCGCACGATCGGCCTCATCGAGAACGCGATCGGCATCCGAGTGCGCGGTGAGGATCGCAACGCCCGCGGAGGCGCCCGCGGAGACCCGGCTGCCACGAAACACGAAGGTCAGGCGGTCGATCGCCTCCTCCAGCGCAGCGGCCTTGGCGCAGGCATCGGTCTCGCTGAGATTCCACAGCAGCACCGCAAACTCGTCGCCACCGAGACGGCCGATCACGTCGGAGGCGCGCACCTGGTCCGATATCGCGGCGACGATCGTCTTCAGCACCTCGTCACCTGCCGCGTGCCCGAAGGCATCGTTGATCGGCTTGAGGCGGTCGACGTCGAGCACGATCAGCGCGCCGGAGGCCTGATAGCGCTTGATGAAGGAGAGCGAGCGGACGAGCTCGCGCTCGAAGCCGCGGCGGTTCAGGATGTCGAGCAGGAAGTCGGTCTCGGCGGAGGCCTGCAGCTCCTCGATCCGGGCCTGGGCCCGCGCCAGCTGCGCCCGCAACCTGCGGATCGTGGATTTGTCGCCGGACGCAACCGCGCCTCGCGTGGAAGCTTTGGTTCCAGCCGCTTTGGTTCCAGTCCCCTTTGCGCCAGTCCTGCCGGGTGCGGATTTGCGCGCGGCGGGCGCGCCTTTTCGTCGTTTTGCCGCCCCGGAGGTCGCCGCCGTCGTCTTCTTCTTCATGCGCATCCTTGTTGAGGCCTGCTTATGAAGGCTTGCCGGGATTCACCAAGACAGGATAGTCCATTCTAACTCCCTTGCCACGCCTTGGATGACGCCCGGGCCGCCCCTATAATCCGGCCTATGCTTTTGGATTCCTGCACAGAATTGAAGAGATGACCGCTCCGATCGCCATCATCATGGGAAGCCAGTCCGACTGGGAGACCATGCGTCACGCCGCCGAGACCCTGGCCGCGCTGGGCGTTGCCTGCGAAACGCGCATCGTTTCGGCGCACCGCACCCCCGACCGGCTCTATGCCTTTGCCAAGGGCGCCAAGGCGGCCGGGCACAAGGTGATCATTGCCGGCGCCGGCGGTGCCGCGCATCTGCCGGGCATGACGGCGGCGTTGACGGAGCTGCCGGTGTTCGGGGTTCCCGTCGAGTCGAAGGCGCTGTCCGGCGTCGATTCGCTGTACTCGATCGTGCAGATGCCGGCAGGCATCCCGGTCGGGACGCTGGCGATCGGCAAGGCCGGTGCGATCAATGCCGCGTTGCTCGCGGCAAGCGTGCTCGCGCTCAACGATCCCGCACTGTCGGTCCGTCTTGCGGCCTGGCGCCAGCAGCAGACCGATGCGGTCAAGGACCATCCGGAGGGCGCGGCGTGACGGCTTCGAACCTCGTGAAGCTGAAGCCGGGCGACACCATTGGAATCCTCGGCGGCGGACAATTGGGCCGGATGCTGGCGATGTCCGCAGCGCGCCTCGGGCTGCGCTGCCAGGTCTTTTCGCCGGATCCGGACTCGCCGGCCTTCGACGTGGTGCAGCACGCGACCTGCGCGGAATATGCCGACGTCGAGGCGCTCGAACTGTTCGCCAACGACGTCGACGTCGTCACCTATGAATTCGAGAATGTGCCGGCCGCGACCGCGATGGTGCTCGCCGCGCGCCGTCCGGTGCTGCCTGCGTACAAGATCCTCGAGACCACGCAGGACCGGCTGATCGAGAAGGACTTCGTCAGCAAGCTCGGGATCGGCACCGCCGATTATGCGGACGTCACCTCGGTCGCAACACTCCGCGCAGCGATCGAACGGATCGGCCTGCCTGCCGTGATCAAGACCCGCCGCTTCGGCTATGACGGCAAGGGCCAGGCGATCATCCGCGCCGGCGACGACCTCGAGCAGGTCTGGCAGGACCTCGGCACCAAGTCGGCCATCCTTGAGGCCTTCGTGCCGTTCGAGCGCGAGATCTCGGTGATCGCCGCGCGCTCGGCTTCCGGCGAAGTCGAGTGCTTCGACGTTACCGAGAACGAGCACCGCGACCACATTTTGAAATTTTCCCGCGCGCCCGCCGCGATTCCCGAACAGCTTGCCGCGCAGGCGCGGGCGATCGCCGAAAAGATCGCCACGGCGCTCGACTATGTCGGCGTGCTCGCGGTGGAGCTGTTCGTGGTGCCCGGGAACGGCGCAGCGACCGTGCTGGTCAACGAGATCGCGCCGCGCGTGCATAACTCCGGCCACTGGACGCTCGACGGCGCCTCGATCTCACAATTCGAGCAGCACATCCGTGCAATCGCCGGCTGGCCGCTGGGCAAGCCGGTGCGCCACGGCGAGGTCACCATGACCAATCTGATCGGCGACGACATCCTGAGCTACGAGCAGTGGCTCACTGTTCCCGGCGCCACCGTGCATCTGTACGGCAAGGGCACGCCGCGCCCCGGCCGCAAGATGGGGCACGTCACCGAAGTGACGCCGGCCCGCAAGCCGTAACTCCACACCAGCGGCCGCGGCCGCCTTCGCGTCATCGACGGAAATGGGATCGTGGCAGCCACGATCCCATTAACGCTCTAGCCGATCATGCAGTCTTGACGCCGGCGACTATGCCGGTCGGCTCGTCGCTGAGCCAGCGATAGATCACGCCGCCGAGCGCGCCGCCGATCAGAGGCGCGACCCAGAACATCCAGAGCTGCCCCAGCGCCCAGCCGCCGACGAACAGAGCCGGCCCGGTGCTGCGCGCCGGATTCACCGAGGTGTTGGTGACGGGAATGCTGACGAGATGGATCATCACCAGCGCGAGGCCGATGGCGAGCGGTGCGAAGCCGGCGGGCGCCTTGCCGTGGGTCGATCCCATGATGATGAACAGGAACATCATGGTCATCACCACCTCGGTGATGAAGCACACCACCATGCTGTAGTGGCCCGGTGAGTGCGCGTCATAGCCGTTGGAGGCGAAGCCCTTGCTGACATCGAAGCCGGGCGCGCCGCTGGCGATCACATAGAGCAGCCAGGCCGCGATGATCGCACCGGCGACCTGCGCGATGATGTAGGGCAGCACCTGGCCGCCGGGGAAACGCCCGCCCGCGGCGAGCCCGACCGTCACGGCCGGGTTGAGGTGGCAACCCGAGATATGGCCGATCGCATAGGCCATGGTCACCACACTGAGCCCGAACGCCAACGACACCCCGACGAGGCCGATCCCGACCTGCGGAAAGCCGGCCGCGATCACCGCGCTGCCGCAGCCCGCGAATGTGAGCCAGAACGTACCGATCAGTTCGGCCGCGTATTTCTTCATGTCCATGAGGCATCTCCCCTATTTCCAATGTCCGGGTTATCGAAAACTCCGGGAGCGGCCCCGATCCTGGCGTCAAACCACCCAAATCAGGGCCGCACAAAGGCATTTTCGCCCCATTTCGTGGCTTTACTAGGCCCGAAAGTCACTCGACCGGTGGACATCTGCGCGTTTGTCTGTTACATGCGCGCGCCTAGGGTTAAGAGGCAGGCCTTTTGCCGCCCCTTCACCTTGCCAGAATTCCGAACCGATCAATTCAAAAGAGGATGCCGCGTGCAGGTTCTCGTCCGCGATAACAATGTCGACCAAGCCCTGAAGGCGCTGAAGAAGAAGATGCAGCGCGAGGGCATTTTCCGCGAGATGAAGCTCCGCGGTCACTACGAAAAGCCCTCTGAGAAGAAGGCTCGCGAAAAGGCTGAAGCCGTGCGCCGCGCACGCAAGCTGGCACGCAAGAAGCTGCAGCGCGAAGGCCTGCTGCCGATGAAGCCGAAGCCGGTGTTCGGCGCTGGTCCCGGTGGCGACCGCGGCGGCCGTCCCGGTGGTGCAGGTGCCGGTCGCGGACCGCGCTGAACCATTTTGCCGATCTGGAAGTCTAACAGCGCGGGCCACGGGCCCGCGTTGTCGTTTTGAAGCCAGCCGTGTTCCGGGGTACTCATGCAAAACGACCGGCAAGAGCATTTTGCATGATGGCCGTTCCGGCGCCCCGCTCCACGCTCCCAGAATCCGCGCACCGCCGTCGTGCTGCGCACTTCGTCATCATGGCCGTGGTTCTCGGCTTGCCGCTCGGGGGCTGCTCCTTCGACTTGGGATCATGGGGCTCGGACGACAAGCCGAAACAGGCTGCCGCTGCCGACAAGCCCGCTGCCGACATCATCACCCCACAGGACATCAACAGCGCCAAGGATCACGCCACACGCGGCCAGGCGCTGGCGCATTCCGGCAAGGTCGACGAGGCGCAGGCGGAGTTCGAGCAAGCGCTGACCGCCGACCCTTACAACATCCAGGCGCTGTACGGCCGCGGCCTGATCTATCAGGGCCGCGGAAAACATCAGCAGGCGATCGACGATTTCACGGCGGCGAGCGGGCTGTCGCCGCAGAAGGCCGAGCCGCTGATCGGCCGCGCCACCAGTTACCTCGCCCTCGACAAGGCCAAGCAGGCCGCCTCCGACCTCGACGAGGCCGTGCAGGCCGATCCCAGCAATGTTGCGGCGTGGAGCGCCCGCGGCCAGGCCTATGAGCGGCTCGGCGACAAGGCCAAGGCGGCGGCGTCCTACAATCGCGCGCTCGCGCTGCGGCCAAATGACGGAAGCGCGCGCAGCGGGCTGGCGCGCACCGGCGGCTAGAGCTTCGGGTTACTTCGGCAGGACGGCGTGAAACATCGACTTCATGCCGGAGAACATGTCGTCGGTCACCGACGTGCGCTCGTTCTTTGGCGCCGGCATGGCGGCGTCGGCGCGCAGGTCGAGCGGAGCCTGCAGCACCGGGACCGGAATGTCGGCCGGCGGCGTCAGCCGATTCGCATCCTGGGCATTGGCGGCATAGGGCGGACGCGGCTGCGCGGCTTGATCGGCATTGTCGGTGGACGGGTTCGACACCATGATCGGCGGCGGCAACGGCCGGATCGCCGGGGCTGCCGCCGGACGCTGCTGGTCAGGCAAGCGGGCGAGATCAGTGCTGCGAGCGTCCTGGGATCGCACAGCGTCCTGAGACCGCGCAGCCTCCTGCGGACGCTCCTTGCGCAGCCGCTCGATGGCGGCACGCGCAAGATCGTTGGCATCGCGGGCTTCCTCCGGCGTGACGGCGGACTCGACCGGCGCGGCGGCGGGCGCAGCCTTCGCGACCGCCTTCGGCGCCGCCGGATGATGGCGCGAGTCGGCGGGGATGCTGGCCGTCTCGGCCGGCGTATCAGCCTTTGCGTCGGCAGGCTTGGTGTCGGCGGATTTGGGATCAGCCGATTTGGGATCAGCGGGCTTCTCGGTGACGGTGGCCTTCTCCGACGCCGATCGCTCGATCAGGGTGCGCTCGGACATGCCCTTGGCCTTCACGCCGGCTTCCGGGAGGCTGCTGACCACGGTGGACTTTTCGGCGGGCTTGGCTGCGGCTTTCGGATCTGCCTTGGGATCCACAGCGGCGGTCACGGCTGCGGCATCCGGCCCTTGCGGCTTGGCCACGATGTAGTGATTGACGATGTACGCCCCGATGATGGTCGCTGCCACCGAGGGTAAGATGTCCATCACGAATTTCTTCAGGTAACTCAGCATGACCTGCCACTCCCCACCCCGTTATTTCATGCTGGAACTTTGAGGCACATTCAGGGATCAACTGCGACGGATCGGTGGCAAACCCCCGTTCCGACGTCACCTTTGGTGTCACTTTGGTTTCAGCGGAGGCGCCCCCTGCGCAGGCCGCATCCACCTCTTAATTCATCGTGCAGCCGTTAACGGGTTATGAATTTCCACAGCCGCGCCTGCTCGGAGCTGCCATTCTCCCCGCGCAGGGTTACCGCCCGCGTCAGGGCTTGAGTTCGACCTCGAGGAACACGATCTCGCTGGCCGTCTCGTTAAGCACGTCGTGCTGGACCCCGGCCTTGCGGAAATAGGACTTGCCGGCCCCGAGCTGCGCCTTCGAGCGCTCGCCGTTCGGCGCCACGATGGTCATCTCGCCTGCTGTGATCGGAACGATGACGTAGTCCATCTCATGGGTGTGGTGGCCGGTGGCGCTGCCCGGCGCGAGCCGCCATTCGGTCACGCGGACCTCCGCGGTATCCACCTGCACATCCGATTTGGCGCTGAGCATCGTCACTTCATCTCTCCAACTAAGGCACGAATACCATGAACACGAACACCGCGAACACCACCATGTGAACGAGCCCGAACAGGATGTTGGTGCGGCCGGTTCCAAAGGTGAGCATGCTGACCATGAAGGTGAGCAGCAGGATCAGCATATGCTGGTTGCTGAGCCCGAGCACCAGTTCCTTGTCGAGCACATGGGCGGCAAGGGCCACGGCGGGAACCGTGAGCCCGATGGTGGCTATCGAGGAGCCGAGCGCGAGGTTGATGCTCTTCTGCAGGTCGTTCTTGCGCGCCGCCGAGACCGCCGCAACGCTCTCCGGCAACAGGATCAGGGCCGCCACCACCAGACCGGCAAAGGCCGGCGGTGCGCCGATCTTGACGGTGACGACATCGACCACCAGCGAGAATTTCTTGGCCAGCAGCACCACCGCCAGCAGCGAAACCAGCAGCAGGGCGACGCTGATCGCCGTCTCACGGTCCGACATCACCTCCCCATGCGCCGCCGCCTCATTGGCGCCGCTGACGAAATAATCGCGGTGGCGAATGGTCTGGGTGTAGAGGAACACCGCATAGAGCAGCAGGGTCACGACGCTGATCACGGCGAGCTGGGCCGTGGAGTAGATCGGGCCCGGCGCGGTGAGCGTGAAATTCGGCATGTCGAGCGTGATGGTCGCGAGCACGAACAGCACGCTGAGATAAAGGTTGGCGCCGGTGATCTGAAAGTCCTGCTCACGGTAGCGGATGCCGCCGATGAAGATGCAGAGCCCGACCAGGCCGTTGCAGACGATCATCACCACCGCAAACACGGTGTCACGCGCCAGCGTCGGGGCCGGCGTGTCGCCCAGCATGATGGTCGAGATCAGCGCCACCTCGATGATCGTCACCGCCAGCGTCAGCAGCAGCGTGCCGAACGGCTCGCCGATCCGCTCGGCAATCATCTCGGCATGGTGGACGGCCGCAAACACGGTGCCGAACAGAATCACCAGCAGCACGGCCGCGAACACCCAGCCCCCGGCCGATGGCGCGAAGCTGTAGCCGGAGGCCGAGACCGCGGCAAACAACAGCACCGCCAGAACGGGATACAGCCAGGCCGATCGTGGCATCGGTCCGTGTGCGCTCATCGTGGGGTCCCCTCACGTCATTGGCCCCGATTATGCGACAGACAATCGCCGCCGTCAGCCTCTCGCGGCGTCGATAAACCGTCTCGCGAGATCCATCGCACCGAAATTATCGAGATCGTCGTGCCCGCCGCCGGGCAGACGCACGAACTGCTTGGGTTCATGGGCGAGGCCGAACAGTTGCTCGCCTAAGCGGATCGGGATCGCCGGATCGTCGCTGCCTTGGACGATCAGGAGCGGCGCCGTGACGCCAGCGATTCGCTGGTCCGAATGGAATTGATCCCGCATCAGCAGGCTGACTGGCACAAACCAGAAGTGCTCAGCGGCGACGTCGGCCGTCGAGGTATAGGGTGCCTCCAGGATCAGCTTGCCGATGGGGTGTTCGGCGGCGAGCGCGACCGCAACGCCGGTGCCGAGGGAGAATCCCCAGGCCACGATCTGCTCGGCACGGTAGCGCGCGGTGGTGAACGCGTAAGCGGCCGCAGCGTCCAGCAGCAGGCCCTGCTCGCTCGGAGACCCGCTCGAGCCGGCGTAGCCTCGATAGGACAGCGCCACCAACCCGGTACCGTCGGCCGTGATGCCCTCGAAGTGCGCCACGCGGCCGGCCAGGAAATCGCCATTGCCGGGAAAGAACAGCACGACCGGCCGGCCCGGCTTCGCCGGCACATGCCAGACGATGACCTTCTCGCCGTCGGCCGTGGTGAGGACATGCTCTTCCGCGTCGGGAAGGCCGGCGGCTGCGGGCGCCGTCCGCCCGACCGGCGGGATCGGAAACAGCAACTCGCGCTGCTTGACGTACAGCACCGCGAGCCCGCCGAGATAGATGACGACCGCGGCGATCACGAGCCATTTCAGGATTGCGAGTGCCAGCCCCATGATCGGTACCGCAGCTATGTCTTGCCGCGGAGCTTCCGCTGCTTCTCGACCTCAACCTTGATGCTGTCGGGGACCGGCCGGCACGCGCACGCCGACGCGTGCGCGACATGCCATTTGATGCGCTGCTCGCGCGCGGCCCGAGGCGGCATGCGATGGTCTCGATGCCACTCCCGGTTCAGCGCCATTCGCCGCCAGCCCTACATCGCCTTGACGATGTTCTCGGTGACCTTCTTGGCGTCGCCGAGCAGCATCATGGTGTTGTCGCGGTAGAACAGCGGGTTGTCGATGCCGGCATAGCCCGAGGCCAGCGAGCGCTTGATGAACATCACGGTGCCGGCCTTCCAGACCTGCAGCACCGGCATGCCGTAGATCGGCGAGGTCTTGTCCTCCTCCGCCGCCGGGTTGGTGACGTCGTTGGCGCCGATCACAAACGCGATGTCGGCCTGGGCAAACTCCGAGTTGATGTCCTCGAGCTCGAACACCTCGTCGTAGGGTACGTTGGCCTCGGCCAGCAGCACGTTCATGTGGCCGGGCATGCGGCCCGCCACTGGGTGAATGGCGTATTTCACCTCGACGCCTTCCTTCTTCAGGATGTCGCCCATCTCGCGCAGCGCGTGCTGGGCCTGCGCCACCGCCATGCCGTAGCCGGGCACGATGATGACCTTGGAGGCGTTCTTCATGATGAACGCCGCATCATCCGCCGAGCCGAGTTTTGCCGGCTTCTGCTCGCCCGAGCCGCCGCCGGCCGCCGCGGTCTCGCCGCCGAAGCCGCCGAGGATCACCGAGATGAACGAGCGGTTCATCGCATGGCACATGATGTAGGACAGGATCGCACCCGACGAGCCGACCAGTGCGCCGGTGATGATCAGCGCCGAGTTGCCGAGCGTGAAGCCGATGCCGGCCGCGGCCCAGCCGGAGTACGAGTTCAGCATCGAGATCACGACCGGCATGTCGGCGCCGCCGATCGGGATGATCATCAGGACGCCGAGCGCCAGCGCCAGGATGACGATCAGCCAGAAGTCGAGCGCGCTGCCCGACATCACCAGGCCGACGATGAAGAACACCAACGCCAGCGCCAGCGCGATGTTGATGACGTGACGGAACGGCAGGATGATCGGCGCGCCGCTCATCCGCGCCGACAGCTTCAGGAACGCGATCACCGAGCCGGTGAAGGTCAGGGCGCCGATCGCAACGCCGAGCGACATCTCGACCAGGCTCTGCGGATGGATGTTGCCGGGCGTGCCGATGTCGAAGGCTTCCGGCGCATAGAACGCGCCGGCGGCGACCAGCACCGCGGCCATGCCGACCAGCGAGTGGAACGCGGCGACGAGCTCCGGCATCGAGGTCATCGGCACCCGACGCGCGATCACGGCACCGACGCCGCCGCCGATCGCGACCGCGAGGATCACCAGCAGCCAGGCCACGCCGTCGGCCGGCGGATGGCTCGCCAGCGTGGTGGCGACCGCGATCGCCATGCCGATCATGCCGAACATGTTGCCCTGGCGCGACGATGCCGGGCTCGACAGGCCGCGCAGCGACAGGATGAACAGCACCCCCGCCACGAGGTACAGAACAGCAGCCAGATTGGCGTTCATCTCAGGTCCCCCTTTGTCTTCGTCACCCCGAGGTGCACGCCGCTCACTTGGCTTTCTTCTTGTACATCGCCAGCATGCGCTGGGTGACCAGGAAGCCGCCGAAGATGTTCACGCAGGCGAAGATCAGCGCCACGAAGCCGAAGCCGCGGGCCCAGCCCGAGCCGCTCGACACCATGCCGACCCCGACCGCGAGCAGCGCGCCGACCACGATCACCGAGGAGATCGCGTTGGTCACGCTCATCAGCGGGGTATGCAGCGCGGGGGTCACCGACCACACCACGAAATAGCCGACGAACACCGCAAGAACGAAGATCGACAGCCGGAACACGAACGGATCGACGGCCTGCGCGAGATGCTCCATGGCTTCTCTCCTTACTTCGGCTGGAAGTTGGGATGGATGACGGCGCCGTCTTTGGTCAGCGCGGTGGCCTTCACCAGCTCGTCGTCCCAATTGACCGCGAGCGCCTTGCTGGCCTTGTCGACCATCGTCTCGATGAACGAGAACAGGTTGCGCGCGTAGAGGCTGGAGGCCGAGGCGGCGACGCGGCCGGCGACGTTGGTGTAGCCGACGATCTTGATGCCGTCGGTCTCGACCACCTCGCCGGGCCTCGCGCCCTCGACATTGCCGCCGCGCTCGACCGCAAGGTCGACCAGCACGGAGCCGGGCTTCATCGACTTCACCATCTCGCCGCTGACGAGCTTCGGCGCCGGACGGCCCGGGATCAGCGCGGTGGTGATCACGATGTCCTGCTTCTTGATGTGCTCGACGGTCAGCGCGGCCTGCTTGGCCTGATACTCCTTGGACATCTCCTTGGCGTAGCCGCCGGCGGTCTGCGCGTTCTTGAACTCCTCGTCCTCGACGGCGAGGAACTTGGCGCCGAGGCTCTCCACCTGCTCCTTGGTGGCGGGCCGCACGTCGGTCGCGGTGACCACGGCGCCCAACCGCCGCGCGGTCGCGATCGCCTGCAGGCCGGCGACGCCGACGCCCATCACAAACACCTTGGCGGCCGGAATGGTGCCGGCGGCGGTCATCATCATCGGAAAGGCGCGGCCGAAGGCCTCGGCGCCCTCGATCACCGCCCGGTAGCCGGCCAGATTGGCCTGCGAGGACAACACGTCCATCACCTGGGCGCGGGTGATGCGCGGCATCAGCTCCATCGCGAACGCCGACACGCCGGCATCGGCCATCGTCTTCAACGCGGCCTCGTTGCCGTAGGGGTCCATGATCGCGATCACCAGCGCGCCGCGCTTGTACTTCGCAAGCTCCGAGGCCTCGGGCCGCTTCACCTTGATGATGATGTCGGCATCCCTGAGCGCATCGGCGCTGACGGTGGCGCCGGCGGCCGTGAGCTCCGAATCGGGCAGCCCCGACTTGATGCCCGCGCCCGGCTCGACCGCGACCTCGGCGCCCAGCGCCTTGAACTTCTTGATGGTATCGGGCGAGACCGCAACCCGCGGCTCGGACGCATCGATTTCCTTGGCAACGGCGATCTTCATGGGCCCTCCGGCGGCGCGAGCGGCGCACGCGTCATCAAACTAGCGTTATTTTCGCCAGATTGGATACCCGGTTTTTCCATCCGGGTTTCGACAGGAATTCCGGCATCGCCGCGGGACGGCGATGCCGCTAGCCGATCAGAGGATCAGACCAGGAAATAGGCCATCAAGGCGAGGAGGATGGCGACGCTGATGGTGCCGTATTTGACCAGTATGAGAAACCCTTCATAGGTCTGCTCATGCGCCACGTAATCGTTGCCGTCGGCGGTCGTATAGGCCACTTCGCTATGGTCTGCCATCGCTGTCCCCAGTCAGAAATTCGCGTTCTGCGAGCCATTACCGCAAACAGGTTGGCAGGGCAACGGCGTGGTCCCGATCGAGCGATTTGAACCGCAAATCGTCCCCGATTCACCCGATCGAGCGGCGGCCTGCTGCCGCCCCTCGAGCAGGATTGATCTCCCAAACCCGGGCGTCATGGGACAATCATGCCGTGAGGCGCAAAAAACGCCGAACGAATCTGATGCTGGGCCAGCCGGAGGGCCGATGTCGTCAGCCCATCGTCTCCAGCTCGTCGATCATGCCGGCGATGACGGACAGGCCGCCGTCCCAGAATTTCGGGTCCTTGGCGTCGAGCCCGAACGGCCGCAGCAGCTCGGAGTAATGCTTGGTGCCGCCGGCCGCGAGCATGTCGAGATAGCGCTCCGCAAACCCCTCGGATGCGTGCTCGTAGACCGCATAGAGCGAGTTCACCAGGCAATCGCCAAACGCATAGGCGTAGACGTAGAACGGCGAGTGGATGAAATGCGGGATGTACATCCAGAACGTCTCGTAGCCCGGCTTGATCTCGATCGCGGGCCCGAGGCTCTCGCCCTGCACGCTGAGCCACAGCTCGCCGATCCGCTCGGCGGTGAGTTCGCCGTTCTTGCGCTCGGTATGAACCGCGCGCTCGAACGAATAGAACGCGATCTGCCGCACCACGGTGTTGATCATGTCCTCGACCTTGCCCGCGAGCAGCGCCTGGCGCTGCTTGGCGTTTTTGGTCTGCGACAGCAGCCGCTTGAAGGTCAGCATCTCGCCGAACACGCTCGCGGTCTCCGCCAGCGTCAGCGGCGTCGGCGCCATCAACGCGCCGTTCTTCGCTGCCAGCACCTGATGGACGCCGTGGCCGAGCTCATGCGCCAGGGTCATCACATCGCGCGGCTTGCCCTGATAGTTCATCAGCACATAGGGGTGCGCCGACGGCGTGGTCGGATGCGAGAACGCACCGGGCGCCTTGCCGGGACGCACCGGCGCATCAATCCAGCGATCGCTGAAGAAGCGCTCCGCGATCTCGGCCATTTTCGGCGAGAAGCCGTTATAGGCCGACAGCACCATGTTGCGCGCCTCGGGCCAGGCGATGGTGCCGGTCGCCGCGAACGGCAGCGGCGCGTTGCGGTCCCAATGCGGCAGCTTCTTCTTTTTGAACCAGCCGGCCTTCAACGCGTAGTAGCGGTGCGACAGCTTCGGATAGGCCGCGCGCACCGAGGCGACCAGCGCGTCGACCACCTCGCGCTCGACGCGGTTGTTGAGGTGGCGGGAATCCGCGACGTCCTGGAAGCCCCGCCAGCGGTCGGAGATTTCCTTGTCCTTGGCCAGCGTATTGGTGATCAGCGCGAAGGTGCGCTCATTGTCCTTGAAGGTTTTGGCGAGCGCCTGCGCGGCCGCCTTGCGCTTGTCGCCGGCCTTGTCCTGCAACAGGTTCAGCGTCGGCTCGATCGCGAGCTCCTTGCCGCTGATCTTGAAGCGCAGGCCGGAGATGGTCTGGTCGAACAGCCGGTTCCAGGCCGCGTAGCCGCTCTGCGCCTTCTCGTGGAAGAGCTGCTCGACGCGATCCTCGAGCTGGTACGGCTTGTCCTTGCGCAGATCCTCGATCCACGGCCGGTAGTGCCCCAGCGTGGGTTCGGCCATCGCGCGCTCGATCACGTCATCGTCAACCCGATTGAGCTCGAGCGCGAAGAACAGGAGATGCACCGAGGCGGCCGTCAGCCGTTCGGAGACGTCGCCGTAGAATTTCGAGATCGCGGGATCGACGCTGTCGCCGGCGTGGACCAGGCCGGCATAAGAGCCGAGACGGCCAGCCAGATCGTCGATCGCCTCGTAGCGGCGGATCGCCCCGGCCAGCCACTTTCCGCCGCCCTCCTTGCCGGTATTTTCGGCAAGCTTGCCCTTGTAGTCGGTCTCAAACGCGACGCAATCTGCATCCATTTTCTGCAAATCGCGTGCGACTTCCGGCGCGTCGATACCGGAGTAGAGATCTGCCAGATTCCATTCCGGAAGCTTGCCGGTCTTGCCGGCTGCCGGTTTCGCCGCCGGGCCGGCTGCGGCCGGTTTGCGTTGCGCGGCCGTCTTGCGCAGCGCGGCTTCCTTGCGGAGAGCGGCCTTGCTGAGAGCAGACTTGCCGGGAGCAGACTTCGAGGAGGCAGTTTTGGAGCGCGAGGTCATCTTGTTCGTAACCTTACTTCAGTCGGAAAGATGTCGGCGGCGGCGGAATGAAGGCGGGTTTGCAAGGTTTAAGAGTGCGTTAATCGGCATCGGCGACATTGCCCCGATTCGAGACAGATAAACGTAGCGTGCGGGGAAAACCATGGCTGCCACCATTTTGATCGCCGATGATGACGCCGTACAGCGTCGTTTGGTTGAAAACATGGTGCAGAAGTGCGGCTATGAGCCCCTCGTCGTGGACAGTGGCGACGCGGCGATAGCGGCCCTGACCGCATCCGAGACGCAGGCGATCGATGCCGTCGTGCTCGACCTCGTGATGCCAGGCCTCGACGGTCTCGGAGTCCTCGCAAAAATTCGTGAAGCTGGTTTGAACATCCCGGTCATCGTGCAGACCGCGCATGGCGGCATCGACAATGTGGTGTCGGCGATGCGCGCCGGTGCCCAGGATTTCGTCGTCAAGCCGGTCGGCTTCGAGCGACTGCAGGTCTGCCTGCGCAATGCCCTCAACGCGTCGGCGCTGAAGGGCGAATTGCAGCGCATCCGCCACAGCCGCGAGGGCCGGCTGACCTTCACCGACATCATCACCCGCAGCGAGGCGATGGCAGGGGTGCTGCGCACGGCGCAGAAAGCCGCATCCTCGACCATCCCGGTGCTGATCGAGGGCGAGTCCGGCGTCGGCAAGGAACTGTTCGCGCGCGCCATCCACGGCAGCAGCGAGCGCAAGGCCAAGCCGTTTGTTGCGGTGAACTGCGGCGCGATCCCGGACAATCTTGTTGAATCGATCCTGTTCGGCCACGAGAAGGGCGCCTTCACCGGCGCCACCGAGCGCCACCAGGGCAAGTTTGTCGAGGCCCATGGCGGCACGCTGTTCCTCGACGAGGTCGGCGAATTGCCGCTGGCCACGCAGGTGAAGCTGCTGCGCGCGCTCCAGGAAGGCACCGTCGAGGCGGTCGGCGGCCGCAAGCCGGTCAAGGTCGATGTCCGCATCATCTCGGCGACCAACCGCAAGCTGCTCGATCTCGTGAAGGGCGGCCAGTTCCGCGAGGACCTGTTCTATCGCCTGCATGTGCTGCCGCTGACCATTCCGGCGCTGCGGCAGCGGCGCGAAGACATCCCGCATCTGCTGCGGCATTTCCTGGCGCGATTCTGCGCCGAGGAGAACCGCAACATCACCGGCATCAGCGGCGATGCGATGGCGCATCTGGCGCAGCTCGATTGGCCCGGCAACATCCGCCAGCTCGAGAATACGGTGTATCGCGCCGTGGTGATGAGCGACGGCGACCAGCTCGGGCTCGCCGACTTCCCGCAGGGAACGACGCCGGTGCCGGAGGGCAAATCGTTGCAGGGCGAGCCGCTGGTGGTGTCGCCGTCCACGGCACCTGCCATGATTTCCGGTAATGACATACCGGCAACCTCTGCCCTGCCCACGGCGGGGGGCCTCTCGATGCTCAATGCCGCGGGCGAGATGCGCCCGCTAGAAGATCTCGAGAACGAGATCATCCGGTTCGCGATTTCGCACTATCGCGGCCAGATGTCGGAGGTCGCGCGCCGCCTCAAGATCGGCCGCTCGACCCTCTACCGCAAGCTCGACGAAGCCGCGGCCGGCACGCGCACAAGCGACGCCAGCTAAACTTGAGGCTGACAGGACAATACCAGGGAACCTTTTGAACCGTGTCCCGTCGGTGACAGACAAAGGCTGTGCCGCGTGGCAAAAACGCACGGCCCGAGCGAAATCAGCTGCTTCGAGGTCAGTTTGTCGTGAGTTGCCCCGCAAGGCGCTGGCTGCATAAGAGGGGCAAATGTATCGTCTGCGTTGATTGCGTGCAGGCATACGAGTCGCTTGAGAGGCCGGCGCTTCCGCGCAAGCTATGAAACCGAATACCGATTTGAACTGCTCCAGACTCTGAGGGGCAGTTCCACCCAGGGGGTGCGAAAATGCGTGACTGTTCGAACAACCGTCGAGGATTTGACCGCGTCTTGATGACCGTCGCGGCGACCTTCCTCACGGTGTCCGCGAGCTCGGCCTTCGCGCAGGACACGCCTCGCTCCAGCGCCTCGGAACTGGCGATCGACGCCGCGATCCCGCGCCCCGAACCGGCCAATGTGCCGCCGCCCACCGCAAGCGATTTCAAGGCCGACACCACCGCCGCGCTGCCCGACGCCGCCAAGCCGGCGGACGCGAAGCCCGCCGAGGTGCAGGCCACCGAAGCTAAGCCCGTCGATGCAAAGCCTGTCGATGCAAAGCCGGCAGAGCCGAGCGCAACCGCAAAGGCCGTCGAGCCGAAGCCTGCCGATGTCGCCACCGCGCCGGCGACCAAGCCCGCCGATGCGCCCAAGATCGATACACCGAAGACCGATACCGCGGTCGCGCCGGCTGCGGCCACACCCGCCCCTGCAACGGCCACAGCCCCCGCCGCAACTCCGGCTCCCGCGACTGCCGCAGCTCCGGCTGCTGAGCCTGCGAAGGCTGCGAGCAACCTTGCCGCCGAGGATCAGCCGGTCGCCGACAAGCTGCGTGAGCAGCTCGCCAGCAAGTCGCTGCGCACCTTCGATCGCAAGAACGAGCGCGCCGCGGCCGAGAAGTTCTACTCGACGCGCGAATATGCGCCCGTCTTCACCAAGGCCGGCAAGTTGACCGACGCCGGCAAGGGCGTCGTCGCCCGCCTGAAGGATGCGGCCGCCGACGGCCTCGATGCATCAGACTATCCGGTGCCGGATTTCACTGCGGCAACGACGCCCGATGCGCTGGCCGACGCCGAGCTGAAGCTCGCGGCCAGCATGCTGGACTATGCCCGCCAGGCCCAGAGCGGGCGGATGCACTGGTCGCAGGTGTCGGCGGATATCCTCTATCCCGAGCATCCGATCGATCCGGCCGAAGTGTTCACGAATGTGACCTCAGCCAAGGACGCCTCCGCCGCGCTCGACGGCTACAACCCGCCGCAGAAGCTCTACAAGGAGCTGAAGAAGAAACTCGCCGAGCTGCGCGGCCAGGGCGACGGCCCGGTGATCACGATCGCCGACGGCCCGGCGTTGAAATACGCCCCCGCGCGCAAGAAGCAGGCCGCAGTCGAGATGGACGATCCGCGCGTGCCGGAGCTGCGCAACAAGCTCGGCATCACCGAGGATGCCGACAGCACCAAGTATGACGCGACGGTGGCGCGGGCGGTGGAGAAATTCCAGAGCAGCGTCGACCTCAAGGCGACCGGCGTGCTCGACGAGCGCACGGTCAAGGCGCTGAACAATCCGAAGCGCGACCGCCAGATCGACACCGTGCTCGTCAACATGGAGCGCTGGCGCTGGCTGCCCCGCCAGCTCGGCGCCGCCAATGTCGGCAATGCCTATGTGATCCTCAACATCCCCGACTATACGCTGAAGGTGATGCAGAACGGCGCACAGGTCTGGACCACGCGCGTCGTCACCGGCAAGCCCGGCCAGCACGCCACGCCGCTTCTGACCGAGACGATGAAATACATCACGGTCAACCCGACCTGGAACGTGCCGCCGTCGATCATCTACAACGAGTATCTGCCGGCCCTGCAGCAGGATCCGACGGTGCTGCAACGCATGGGCCTCAAGCTCGAGCGCAACCGCGACGGCTCGATCCACGTCTCGCAGCCGCCCGGTGAAGCCAACGCGCTCGGCCGCATCCGCTTCAATTTCCCGAACAAGTTCCTGGTCTATCAGCACGACACGCCGGACAAGTATCTGTTCGCGAAGGATGAGCGCGCCTTCAGCCACGGCTGCATGCGCGTGCAGAATCCGGATCAGTACGCGTCCGTGCTGCTCAACATCACCGAGCCGAACCAGCACTACACGCCGGAGCGAATCCGCAGCATGTACGGCTCGAGCGAAGTCGATCTGAAATTCCCGACGCCGATCCCGGTCAACATCACCTACCAGACCGCGTTCGTGGACGACGGCGGCAAGCTGCAAATCCGCAGGGACATATACGGCCGCGACGCCGCCATGCTGTCGCTGCTCAAGAACAGCCGCGGCAAGGATCTCGAAACGGTGGTTGCGCACGCCCAGCCGAGCTACGCGCGGCCGCCGAGCAGCAGCCTGCCTCCGGGCGTCAACGTCGCCGGCGACAACAGCGGCTTTGGCTCCTCCGGACCGAACTTCTTCGAGCGCCTGTTCGGTGGATTCGGCCAGCCGGAGCCGCAGCCGGTCCGCCGTGGCCAGGCCCAGCAGCAGCGCCGGGTGATTACCCGCTGATCTGCCTCTTGGCCCGATTACGATAAATTTTGAAGCAAAATCAACGATCTCGCTCAAAAAGCGAGATCGTTTACGTTAACCATTTACCGTGGGTCCGGGGAACAGGGCTATCTTTTGCCACACTCCCCCAGTTAGTTAAGCCCAACTTGGGGGCGGGTCGGTAAACCTCGGTTAACCCTCCCGCTTTAAGAAAGCGTTCACCGTCTTCCGCAGGGGGTCTGCGAAGATGCCGACCGAACGCTCGTCGACTGGGTGGGCTCATAGTGCTGGCTTTCGCACGCCGCTACAAACCGCTGTCGCTGCCTAAGGCCGGATACCACGTCGGCCTGAGCGCGCTATTGCTGTTGGCGGGCGCCGGCTCGGTGCACGATGCGACTGCGCTGAACCAGACCCGCACCCTCTCCTTCCATCACACCCATTCCGGCGAAGACCTCACAGTCACCTTCAAGCGCGATGGCCGCTACGATGAAGCCGCGCTGAAGCAGCTCAATCACTTCCTGCGCGACTGGCGCTCCCAGGATGAGACGGTGATGGACCGTCACCTCTTCGACATCCTCTGGGAAGTGTACGGCGACGTCGGCGGCAAGCAGCCGATCCAGATCATCTCCGCCTATCGCGCCCCTGCCACCAACGCCATGCTCCGCCGCCGCTCCTCGGGCGTTGCGCGCCACAGCCAGCACATGCTGGGGCATGCGATGGACTTCTTCATTCCGGGCGTGCCGCTGGAGCAGATCCGCTTCGCCGGCCTGCGCTTGCAGCGCGGCGGCGTCGGCTTCTATCCGACCTCGGGCTCGCCCTTCGTCCATCTCGACACCGGCGGCATTCGCCACTGGCCGCGGATGACCCGCGAGCAGCTGGTCCGGGTGTTCCCGGACGGCCGCACCGTCCATGTCCCGACCGACGGCACGCCGCTGAAGGGCTATGAACTCGCCAAGGCCGACATCGAGCGCCGCGGCAATGGCGACGATGCTGCTGTTATCAGCAAGCCGACCCTGTTCGCGAAGCTGTTCGGTGGCGGCAAGTCGGGCGACGATGAAGACGAAGGCGCGGCCGCCGTGAACGACAAGCCCGCCGCCCCGACCGTGGTTGCGGCCGCAGCGCCCGCCAAATCCGCCGACCCCGTTCCGCTGCCGCGCGCCAAGCCGCAGCAATTCGCCGCCGCCATCCAACTCGCCGCCGCCGACGCGCAGTTCGTCCCGATGCCGAAGGCGAAGCCGGCGGTGCAGGTGGTGCAGACCGCCGAGAACACAGCACCGCAATCGCCCGCCGACATCATCAATGCCCGCGGTTTCTGGGGTGACGACTCCGCGGCGCCGAAGCAGGCATCGGCGGCGCAGATCGCCGCGCTGAAGGCGCGTGAGGCGGTCGGCGGCTCCGATCCGCAGACCACCGCCAGCACGACGGACAACTTCAACAAAGCGCTCGCTTATGCGCCGGCTGCATCCTCACCGGTCGATCGCGCCAATATCGTCGCGGCGACCGCGCCGATCCCGCGCAATGTGCGCCCGGCGCGCAATACGGCAGCGCCGGCCACCGAAATCAACACCGTCGTTGCGAAGGGCACCGCTAGCCAGGGCGTGATCACGACGTCGGCGCGGATCTCGGCCGCCAAGGGCAACGACATCTGGATGCGCGTCGTGATGCTGGCGCCGAGCGCGAGCAGCGGCATGCTGACCACGGTGCTTGGCGACACCGACATGAACATGATGCGGGCGCACTTCGTGAAGCCGCAGGCCGCCGTCGCCATGACCTTCTCAGAAGATCCGATGATGGGCATGACCTGCGATCGCTTCTCCGGCTCGGCGACCGCCCTCCTGACCACCCAATCCTTCGTGCTGCGCACCGCCTCGCTGCGCTAGGCTTCTGCCGACAACATCACTTCATCAGCGGTTCAAGCCGGCAGCCCCGCCTTGAGCAGGCCGGTCTCGTAACGCGCCCGGTCGGGCTCGCGCTTGTAGTGCTGGGTTGCCAAATGCCCGGCGACCGAGAAGGCCGGCTCGCGCTTCAGCACCTCGGCTGCATGGGCTGAGGCCGCCACCGAATTGCCCATCTGCGCCAATGTCGCGGCAAGGAAGGCGTGATGGGTATGATCGGGCCGCGTGATCCGCGAGAACGCCTCGGCGGCGTCGGCGTATTTCTCGGCGCAATAGCAGGCGCGGCCGAGATGACTCCAGAACCGCTCCGGATGGAACGGATTGAGGCGCATCGCCCGCTTGATCCAGTCGATGCCCTCCTCCGGCCGCCCGAGCCAGGTCAGGAGCTCGCCCTGCTGCACGACGACGAGATCGTAGTTGGGGTTGAGCGCGAGCGCGCGCTCCTGGTGGAAGGCCGCCTTGTCGTGGTCGTCGCGGTTGAGGTTCAGCGCCGCGAGGATCCGGTGTACGTCGCTGTCATTGTCGTCGAGCTTGAGCGCGATCTCGAGCTCGGCCGCCACCTGCGCGAAGGTCGCATCGCGGTCGTCGCACCAACTGTAGACCCAGGTCTGGCCCAGCACGCAGGCCCGCCAGGCGTGCGCATGAGCGTAGTTGGGATCGAGCACGATGGCCCGCTCGAGCAAACGCTGCGCTTCCGCATTGTCGTCGCGCGCCGAGCGATGATGCAGCACCTTGGCGGCGAGCACGCACTCATAGGCCGCCATGTTGTCGGTCGGCTTGCGCTTGACGCGGTCATGGGCGGCCGCCTCGACGCGCCCCGGCAAGGTCGACACGATCGCGCGCGTCATCTCGTCCTGGATCGCGAAGATGTCGGCAAGCTCGCGGTCGTAGCGTTCGGCCCAGACGTGCCGGTCGGCCTCGGCATCGATCAGCTGCACGGTGACGCGGATCCGGCCGCCTGCCTTGCGCACGCTGCCTTCCAGCACATAGTCGACCGCGAATTCCTTCGCGACGTCCTGCACCTTCACGGCCTTGCCCTTGTACACGAAGGTCGAGTTGCGTGAGATCACGAGCAGATCGTGGAACCGCGACAGCTCGGTGATGATATCCTCGGTAAGACCGTCGGCGAAGAATTCCTGCTCGGGATCGCCGCTCATATTGACGAGCGGCAACACGGCGATCGAAGGCTTTTTGGCGACGACAGGCGCGGCCGCCGCACTCGGATGGTCGGTTGCTGATCTGGCGCTCGATTCGAGATGGATGCGGAAGACCCGGATCGGGCGCGCGATGTTCTTGACGGTCTGGTCGCCGAGATCCTCGAAGCTCAGATCTTCCAGGCGATCGCCGACCTGATCGCGGACCGCGCCGGAAATGCAGATGCCGCCGGGTTCGGCCAGCACCTCGAGCCGGGACGCGACATTGACGCCGTCGCCGAAGATGTCGGCGCCGTCGACGATCACATCGCCGAGATTGATGCCGATGCGAAACTGCATCCACCGCGCCGGCGCGACGTCGGTGTTGCGCTTGGCCATCCGGCGCTGCACCTCGGCCGCGCACAGCACCGCATCGACGACGCTGTGGAATTCGACCAGCAGGCCGTCGCCGGTGGTCTTGATGATGCGGCCGCGATTCTTGGTGATGGCCGGATCGATCAGTTCGATCCGATGGGTCTTGAGGCGCGCAAGGGTGCCCGTCTCGTCAGCCTCCATCAGGCGGCTAAAGCCGACCATGTCGGCGGCGAGGACCGCAGCGAGCCGACGCTCTGGTCCTGGCACGTCCATCTGAACGCTCTGCCCGGTTACCTCACCGGCAGTCTAGCAAATCCCGGGATATCACCCAAGCCTCGCCGAGAGGATTGGGCGAGTTACCTCGGGCGGGCCCTTGACGACGCCAGAGCGGCCCGCCTGCCGCCTCAGAGCATCCCGAGCGCCTGCATATAGGTCTCCAGGATGGTTTCCTGCTCCTGGCGCTCGTTGGCATCCTGCTTGCGCAGACGCACGATGGTGCGCAGCGCCTTGACGTCGAAGCCGTTGCCTTTGGCCTCGGCATAGACGTCGCGGATATCGTCCGAGATGGTCTTCTTTTCCTCTTCCAGTCGCTCGATGCGCTCGATGATGGATTTGAGCTGGTCCTTGGCAAATCGCGTTGCGGGTTCATCCTGAACGGCGGCAGACGTGGTGGCCATCGCGTACTCCTGAAATGGCAATGAAATGTCGCGCGAATACGCGCCACGCGCACCGCTTGCTGCGGGCGACCCTCGATTTTGGAGCACGTCCCGTCAAGGAAACATCGCGCTCATCCACAGCGCGCCCACAGGAGATGCAAACGAGGATGGAACAACGTCATTCCGGGGCGTCCGAACGACGAACCTCAGGTGCGCAATTGCGCACCGGGGAATCCCGAGATTCCGGGTTCGATGCTGTCGCATCGCCCCGGAATGACGTTTTAGTGCCCGCTTTGGGCCTTCTTCATCGCCGCGAGCTGCTCCGGCGTCGCGCCGCCCTGATACTTCGCCTTCCACTCCTCATAGGGCATGCCGTAGACCGCCTCGCGGCTCTCGTCCTTGCTCACCGCAAGGCCCTTGGCGTCGGCCTCTTCCTTCATCCAGTTGGACAGGCAATTGCGGCAGAAGCCGGCAAGGTTCATCAGATCGATGTTCTGCACATCGGTCCGGTTGCGCAGATGATCGACGAGGCGCCGGAACACCGCGGCCTCAAGTTCTGTTCTGGTTTTGTCGTCAATACTCATGATCGTGATCCCGGTGTGATGCGCTCACCATATTGATATCAGGTGGGAATTGTCACAGATTTTGCCATATCGACGCGCAATACGGACCTAGCCGGCCACACTGGCCACGGTCCGGCGGCGTGGGGGACGGGCGCCCGCCCGTTGACAGTGCCAGCCGGGCACGCGAAATCGACAATGATTTGATATAGCTTCGCCGCATGAGCCCAATAGATTCTCTCGCCTCAGCTCCCCGCACCATCCGCCTGATCCTGGCCTGCATCCTGCCGGTGCTGGCGCTTGTGGCGGCATGCCTGTGGACGAGCCCGGCGGCCGCCGATTTCCGGCTCTGCAACAACACCTCGAGCCGGGTCGGGATCGCGCTCGGCTACAAGGATGCCGAGGGCTGGACCACGGAGGGCTGGTGGAATGTGTCGTCGCGGACCTGCGAGACCCTGCTGCGCGGCAATCTTGTGGCGCGCTACTACTACATCTACGCTCTCGACTACGATCGCGGCGGCGAATGGTCCGGTCAGGCCTTCATGTGCTCGCGCGACAAGGAATTCACCATCAAGGGCACCGAGAATTGCCTGGCGCGGGGCTTCGACCGCACCGGCTTCTTCGAGGTCGACACCGGCGAGCAGCGTGCATGGACCGTCCAGCTGACCGAAACCAACGAACAACAGCCGCAGAAAGTACCGGGAATGCCGGGCGGCGTGGCCCCGGGAAGCCCCGGGGCGATGCCGGGCCTGCCCAACCCGCCGCCGGGCGCAGCGCCTCCGGGCGCGTCGGGTCTGCCGCCAGCCGCACCACCCGGAAACAAACAATGAGACGACTGCGCCGAATCAAGATCCTCGCAACGCTTGGCCCGGCCTCCTCAGACAGCGCGATGATCCGCAAGCTGTTCGAGGCGGGTGCCGACGTATTCCGCATCAACATGAGCCATACCCCGCATGACAAGATGCGGGAGTTGGTCAAGACCATCCGCAATGTCGAATCGGGCTACGGTCGGCCGATCGGCATCCTGGTTGACCTGCAAGGGCCGAAGCTGCGGGTCGGCGCCTTCGCGGAAGGGTCGACCCAGCTCAAGAACGGCCAGAGCTTCATTCTGGATTCCGACAAGACGCCGGGCGACAACAGCCGCGTCCAGCTTCCGCATCCGGAAATCCTCGCCGCGCTCCGGCCCGGCCACGCGCTGTTGCTCGACGACGGCAAGGTGCGGCTGATCGCCGAGGAAACCTCGCCCGACCGCGCGGTCACGCGCGTCGTGATCGGCGGCAAGATGTCGGACCGCAAGGGCGTCAGCCTGCCCGACACCGATCTGCCGGTCTCCGCGATGACCCCAAAGGACCGCGCCGATCTCGAAGCCGCGCTGCCGGAGGGTATCGACTGGGTCGCGCTGTCCTTCGTGCAGCGTGCCGAGGACGTGATCGAGGCCAAGAAGATGATCCGCGGCCGCGCCGCCGTGATGGCCAAGATCGAGAAACCGCAGGCGATCGACCGCCTCGCCGACATCATCGAGGTGGCGGACGCACTGATGGTGGCGCGCGGCGATCTCGGCGTCGAGCTGCCGCTGGAGCGGGTGCCTAGCCTGCAGAAGCAGATGATCCGGATGGCGCGCCGCGCCGGCCGGCCGGTGGTGGTCGCGACCCAGATGCTGGAATCGATGATCCAGTCACCGGTACCGACGCGCGCCGAGGTCTCCGACGTCGCCACCGCCGTCTACGAGGGCGCCGACGCTATCATGCTGTCGGCGGAATCCGCCGCCGGCAAATTCCCGGTCGAAGCGGTCTCGACCATGAACCGGATCGGCGAGGAGGTGGAGCGCGACCCGACCTATCGCAGCGTGATCAACGCACAGCGCGTCGATCCCGAGGCGACGGTGGGCGATGCCATTGCCGACGCCGCGCGGCAGATCGCCGAGACGCTCGATCTGTCGGCGATCATCTGCTGGACGTCGTCAGGCTCGACCGCAATCCGGGTGGCGCGCGAGCGCCCCAAGGTGCCGGTGGTCGCGATCACGCCGAACCTCGTGACCGGCCGCAAGCTGTCGGTGGTGTGGGGCGTGCATTGCGTGGTTGCCGAGGACGCCCACGATCTCGACGACATGGTCGAACGCGCCGGCTCGATTGCATTCCGGGACGGTTTTGCCAAGGCCGGTCAGCGCGTCATCATCGTCGCCGGCGTGCCGCTCCGCGCGCCCGGCACCACCAACATGCTGCGCATCGCCTCGGTCGGACCGAACGGCGACGCGCAGCTGTAGATTCTTGTTTGACGCGTTTTCTTCACGCGAGCCGTTGCCCACCCCACATCAAGTGCGGGGCAGGCTTCACTCGAAAACGCTCTAGCCCGCGGCGCTAGGCTACCGTCAGCCCTGCAACGACGCGTCGAGCGTGATCTTGGTGTTGAGCAGCTTCGACACCGGACATCCGGCTTTGGCCTTGCCCGCCAATTCCTGGAACGTTGCGTTATCGGCGCCGGGGATCTTCGCCGACAGCGTCAGGTGCACGGCGGTGATGGCAAAGCCGTCGGCGACCTTCTCCAGCGTCACGTCGGCCTTGGTCTCCATGTGCTCGGCCGTCAGCTTGGCTTCGCCCAGGATCAACGACAGCGCCATCGTGAAGCAGGCGGCATGCGCCGCGCCGATCAGCTCTTCGGGGTTCGAGCCGGGCTTGCCCTCGAAGCGGCTGGCGAAGCCATAGGGGTAATCCGAGAGCGCGCCGCTCTTGGTCGAGATCGCGCCCTTGCCGTCCTTGATGCCGCCCTGCCATTTGGCCGAACCATGGGTCGTCGTCATGCGTTGCTCCGTGAGGTTGTTGAACCCAGCCTCAACCTACAACGCCAATGCGACGGAAGTGTTCGCCGCGCAGCCGCGATCTCAGGCCCCGACCAGGGCCTTCGCCGGGGTCGTCGCCTGCACGACGAGTCCACGAGCACGCGCGTCCATCACGCCGACCGCGCGCAGCGCGAGCAGCGTCACGGTCTGCACCGTATCGCGCAGCTTGATCGGATCGTCGAGATTTGACGGCGCCAGCGGACCGACCAGCGCTTCATGCAGCGCGCCGAGCAGGGCAGTGGCGGCCAGCGCCGTATCCTGCGCCGGCAGATGTCCGGCGCGCACGGCAGCGTCGATGCGCATGGCAAGCTCGCCGGAAATATCGCGGCGGCTGGCGAGGCGCGAGGCGGTGACGTCGACATCGACCGGCTCGGCCAGGATGCCCCACGCCAGCTTGCGCTGCGACAGCACGTGGACCGCAATCGTCGTCACCGCGGCGGCCAGCGCCGATGAGGGTCCGGGCGCGGCCTCTGCGGCGCGCCGGATCGCGGACAGTTCGTCGCGCGAGACCTCCGTGATCAATTCCGAGATCAGCTCGGCCTTCGACGGGAAATAGCGGTAGACGGTGCCTGCCGCGACATTGGCCCGCACCGCGACCGGTGCGATCTGGACCGCCGCCATGCCGCCCGCCGCCGCCGCATCCCGCGCAGCCGACAGGATGGCGCTGCGCCGGGCAGCCAGCCGCTTCACGACCTGATGAGTTCGCCGGTAGACCATGGCGTTCCGCCCCCCACCGCATGCCCTGACCGGCGCCCACCGGCAGAACACACGCGTCTTCAATGTTTTGAACGGTTGATCCCGCAACCGTCTGAAGAAGTGAACACCTATTCAGACTGAATGACAAGCTGGAATTGTAAGGATTTTGCGACGGCCGCAGGTGCCACCTCTGATTGAATCGGCAGCGTTACGGGTGCCGGCAAGCGCCGACCACAGGGTTCGGTGGCCCACTGCCCGCGCGCGGCAGCTTGCGATCGGATCCGAGCATGATCGAGATGGTAAATCGCGCGCTAAGATGATTGCTCGAAATCGAGACATCCGATCTCGCGCAGACCCGCGACATCGCGATCGCATTTACCCGAATTTATCGGAAGCCATGGTCGAGTGCGCCCGACGTCACGCGTGGCGTTGTCTCGATATCCCAGGCCGAACCAAGAAAGCGCATGTCACTCTCCATCACCAGCAGCGTGAGCAGCCGTAGCGCGGTGCGAGGATTGCTGCCGCTGTGCGCCGCCGTGGGCGCCTATCTGTTCTATCTCTCCGCTGGTGAGATCCTGCTGCGCGATTCCGACACCGAGTGGCAGATCAGGGTCGGACAGTGGATCCTCGAACACGGCGCGATGCCGACATCAGACGTGTTCTCGTTCACCCGTTTCGGCGAGCCCTGGATCTCGAGCTCGTGGCTGTCGCAGGTGGCGTACGCCCTGGTGTACGGCGGCGATTGGGCCGGGCCGGTGATCCTGACGTCGGTCGCGATCGGCGCGACGGTCGCGATCTTCCTGCATCTGTTGAGCCCGTATTTCGATCCGGCGCGTGCACTCCTGATCGCGGCGCTGGCGCTGCTGCTGTCGACGATCCACTTCTTCGCGCGGCCGCATGTGCTGGCGCTGCCGGTGTTGCTGGCGTTCATCGGCGGCCTGATGGCGGCCGCGGATCGCCGCACTTATCCATCATGGTGGCTGCTGCCGCTGATGGCGCTGTGGGCCAATCTGCATGGCGGCTTCGTGCTCGGCCTGGCGCTGATCGGGCCGATCGGACTGGAGGCGGTGTGGAGCGCGGAGCCCGGCCGCCGCCGTCAGCTCATCGTGCGCTGGGGATTGTTCGGCGTCGCTGCGCTGGCCGCGAGCTGCGTGACGCCCTATGGCTGGAATAGCCTGCTGGGCGCGACCAAGATCCTGAGCCTCGGCAAGCTTCTGTCAATGATCGGCGAATGGCTGCCCGCGGATTTCAGCAAGCCTAGCTTCTTCGAAGCCACGCTGCTCGGCCTGATCGGCCTTATCTGCTATCGCGGGCTGACGCTATCGGTGCCGCGCATCCTGCTGCTGCTCGGGCTGATCTGGATGGCGCTGAGTCATATCCGCAACATCGAGGTGTTCGCGTTCATCGCGCCGCTGGTACTCGCCAAGCCGATCGCCGAACAATGGGGAATGGCAGGCGTCCGCGCCGCCCGCTTCGAGCAAGGACGCTCCATCCCCGTCGTCACGATCGCGGCTCTCATCGCGATGGTGATCGGAGCGTGGGTGACGACGACGATGTTCGTCGCGCGGCACGAGTTCAAATTCCTGCCGGAATTCTCGCCCGTTGCCGCGGTCGACGTCCTTCAGCAGCACAAGGCGCAGCGCATGTTCAGCACCGCGCCGTTCGGCGGCTACATGGTCATCCGCGACATGAAGGTGTTCATCGACGGCCGCGCCGAGCTCTATGGCGAGCAATTCGTGCTCGACTATTACGCCGCGCTCGATGCCCGCGACGTCGGCCAGCTGCTGGACCTGCTCGACAAATACCGGATCGACGCCACGCTGCTGAGCTCGGACTCCCCGGCCGGAAACGCGCTGGACCATCTCAAGGGCTGGAAGCGGCTCTACAAGGACGACATCGCCGTCATCCACGTGCGGTCGGACGAGAGGGCCGGCGCGGTGCCGGCCGCCCCAAGTTCGAACTAGCCTGCTGCGCTGCTTCGTTGTCCAGAGCGGCAACGCCGCCTATCCTGTCATCCTGAGGTGCGAGCGGAGCGAGCCTCGAAGGATGCACGGCCCTGATCTCGCAGCCGGGCCGTCGATCCTTCGCGACGGCGCTGCGCGCCTCCTCAGGATGACGGGTCTAGTGCGGAGCGCGAGTACAGACGTGCATTCGATCTCAACCTAATTCCCCGTCTGGAGCTCGCCGAAGCGATCCCAGGTCTTGCCGTTGAAGCGCATCAGCTGCATCTGGTCGACCGGCACATGGTCGGCCGGCGACGTGTTGACCTTGATGCCGGGCAGTAGCATCGGCAATTCCAGCTGCTTGATCGCGAACGCCTGCCGCAGGATGTTCTCGGTCGAGAGATCGTCGCCGCAGGCCTTCAGCACTGCCTCGAGCGCCATCGCGCTGTTGTAGGCGTTGACGTAGTTGGTGTCGTGCTGATCGCCTTCAGGCACGTATCTCGTCATGAAGTCGCGCCAGCCCTTCATGCCGGGATCGTCCTTCCAGGCCGGATCGTCCGGATCCTTCACATAGGCCGTGGAGATGATGCCGGTGCCGGCTTCGACGCCGGCCGGCTGCATCACGGTCGAAATCCACACCGCGGTGTTGGACAGGAACGTCATCGGCCGCCAACCGATCTCGAAGGCCTTGCGGATCGACTGCGCCGCGAATTTCGGCGTCGCAGCGATCACGAAGACGTCGGCATTGGTCGCCTTCAGCTTGACGATCTGCGAGTCGATGGTCGGGTCCGTGATCTCATAGGTCGCGACGGTCACGAGCGAATCAAACTTCTCGCCGAGCACGTCCTTGAGGCCCGCGAGATAGTCGCGGCCGTAATCGTCGTTCTGCGAGATCACAGCGAATCTCGCGTTCGGATTCTTCGCCAGTGCATAGCGCGCGTAGAGCCGGGCCTCGTAGCGGAATGGTGCCTGCACGCCCATCGTCGCTTGCGGGAATTGCGCGATGTCGCCGAACTTCGAGGCGCCGGAGGCCAGGAACAGCTGCGGGATGTTCTTACCCTGCAGGTATTTCGCGATCGCCGTGTTGTGCGCGGTGCCGATCGAGGAGAAGATCAGCGCGACCTCGTCGCTCTCGATGAGCCGGCGCGTCTGCTCCACCGTCTTCGGCGGCGCGTAGGAATCGTCCAGCGAGATGAAGTTGATCTTGCGGCCGTTGATGCCGCCGCGCGCGTTCAGCATCCTGAAATAGCCCGCCTCGCCCTTGCCCAGCGCGCCGAACGCCGACACCGGCCCGCTATAGGGCATGGTCTGGCCGATTCTGATTTCAGTTGCTGTGACGCCGCGCATCTCGGCGGCAAATGAAGCGGTGGGCAGCAGCAGGAATGAAATGGCGCCGAGCGCGCCGAATGCCTTGCGCATCGGCCTCCCCTCCCCTTTTTCTTGCCGCGTCCTCAGAGAGCGCGGCCGTGCCGTTTGTCGGCTTGGCCTTAAGGATGCCACGGCCCCCCAACGGAGGCCAAGCCCATTCGCCGCGGCGATCTCAGCGCTTGCCGCGCTCCTTGACCGGGATCACGAATTTCAGCCCCGACCACACCGCATCGACGGCGCAGACCTTGATGTCGACCAGGCCGGACGCGAGCCCGATCTCGCGCACCGCCCTGTCGTCAAGATCGGTCGCGACGCCTGAGCTCTTCTTCGGCCACGACACCCAGATCATGCCGTCGGGCGCGATCGCCTCCCGGTAGCGCTGCAGCTTGGCGGCGAGCCCCTTGGCCTCGGCGGCGAACAGATGCACGGCATCGAGCGGCGCCCGCGCGGTCTTCGCGATCCGCAGATCGGCAGGCAGCTCGCCGACGATGTCGGCATAGGGAACGGACAACCCGTCGACAAAAATACAAAAGCCCGGCTTGAGGCCGAGCTTTTGCACAATCGGTTTGCCGGAAATGCCGGCCATGGCGGGCGAGGCTTACGCCTGCGGTTGCGGCTCCATGCCGGTGTCCGGATCGGGACGCGGGCGCGGCTTGCCGGCCGGCGGCACGGCGGAGGCGCGCGGCGTCGACGGCTCCAGCACCGACTCGCGGTTGGGCTTCTTGCCCTTCAGCAGGTCGATGATCTCGTCGCCGGTCAGCGTCTCGAACTCGAGCAGGCCCTTGGCCAGCGCCTCGAGGTCTTGGCGCTTCTCGGTGAGGATCTTGGTCGCCTCGTTGTAGCCTTCCTCGACCAGACGCCGGATCTCGGAGTCGATCTTCTGGACCGTCGCCTCGGACGCATTCTGGGTGCGCGAGACCGACATGCCCAGGAACACCTCGTCCTGGTTCTCGCCATAAGAGACGGTGCCGAGTTCTTCCGAGAGGCCCCAGCGCGTCACCATCATCCGGGCCAGGCGGGTCGCCTGCTCGATGTCGGAGGCGGCGCCCGAGGTCACCTTCTCGCGGCCGAAGATCAGCTCTTCCGCGACACGGCCACCCATCATGATGGCGAGGCGTGAAGTCATCTGCTCGAGCGACATCGACAGCTTGTCGCGCTCCGGCAGCTGCATCACCATGCCCAGCGCACGGCCGCGCGGAATGATGGTCGCCTTGTGGATCGGATCGGTCGCGACGACGTTGAGGCCGACGATGGCGTGGCCGCCTTCGTGATAGGCCGTCAGCAACTTCTCTTCCTCGGTCATGACGAGCGACTTGCGCTCGGCGCCCATCATCACCTTGTCCTTGGCCTCTTCGAACTCGGCCTGCGTCACCATCCGCTTGTTGCGGCGGGCGGCGGTCAGTGCGGCCTCGTTGACGAGGTTCATCAGGTCGGCGCCCGAGAAGCCCGGGGTGCCGCGCGCGATGGTCTTGAGGTTGATATCCGGCGCCAACGGCACCTTGCGGACGTGGACCTTGAGGATCTGCTCGCGGCCGACGACGTCCGGATTCGGCACCACGACCTGACGGTCGAAGCGGCCCGGACGCAGCAGCGCGGGATCAAGCACGTCGGGACGGTTGGTCGCCGCGATCAGGATCACGCCTTCATTGGCCTCGAAGCCGTCCATCTCGACCAGCAACTGGTTCAGCGTCTGCTCGCGCTCGTCATTGCCGCCGCCGAGGCCGGCGCCGCGATGACGACCGACCGCGTCGATTTCGTCGATGAAGATGATGCAGGGCGCGTTCTTCTTGGCCTGCTCGAACATGTCGCGGACACGGCTCGCACCGACGCCGACGAACATTTCGACGAAGTCAGAACCGGAGATCGTGAAGAACGGCACGTTGGCTTCGCCCGCCACCGCGCGCGCGATCAGCGTCTTGCCGGTGCCGGGAGGGCCGACCAGCAGCACGCCGCGCGGAATGCGTCCGCCAAGCCGCTGGAACTTGCCGGGGTCGCGGAGGAATTCGACGATCTCCTGCAGATCCTGCTTGGCTTCGTCGACGCCAGCGACGTCCTCGAAGGTGACGCGACCATGCGCCTCGGTCAGCATCTTGGCGCGCGACTTGCCAAAGCCCATCGCCTTGCCGGCGCCGCCCTGCATCTGCCGCGACAAGAAGATCCAGACGCCGATCAGCGCGATGAACGGCAACCAGGAGACGAGCAGCGAGACGAACCACGGCACGTTGTCGCCGGGCGCCTTCGCGGTGATCTGCACCTTGGCGTCATAGAGGCGCTTCACGAGCGACGGGTCGCTCGGCGCGTAGGTCTGGAAGCTGGTGCCGTTGTTGAAGGTGCCGTGAATCTCGGGCCCCTGAATCACGACGTCGCGGACATGGCCCTGATCGACCTCAGTGAGAAGCTGCGAGAACGAGATGTCCGAGGACGACGAGCGCTGGCCAGGATTCTGGAAAAGCGTGAACAACGCCAGCAACAGCAGGACAATGATGACCCAGAGGGCGAAATTCCGCAGATTGGCGTTCATGGTCTTCCTTCGTGGTCGCGCGGATCGCGGCCTCTCTCTAATCCTTGGGCAGGCTCTGTGGGAATCCCCAGGGAATCCATCCCGTCGATGCCCTACAATCTAGGTGCCGCTGGGGTCGATGCCAAGGGAACCACGCACGACTATTTACCGCATCCTAGCCCGATTCCCGGTCAAAAAATGACGCGGAATCCGGTGTTTTTCCGGGGTGGTTAAGCCTCCTTGGCGGATTATGGCAGCGCTTGAAACAATCGAACCCGGCTCAGCGGGAACGGGCCCGGCGAGGCGGCGCCGGGCTGATCCTGATGCGGCCGGAGGCGACGCTGATGACCGCTCCGGCAAGCGTCTGTTTCAGCTTGGATTCGCGCTTTCCCAAGGGCTGATTGACGACCTCATCGACCGCGGCGAGCAGGGTTTCGACCTTGCCGAGTTCGGCCGGCCCCTCATGTCCGGTGCGGTCGATGGCGCGCTTGAGCAGACGGAGGCGGATCTCCTCCGGCATCATCGCGAACAGCGCCGCGTCGAAGCCCGCATCGAGGTTATCCTCGCTTTTCAACGCAAGATCGCGCTCGGCGCCGTCGACCAGCACCTCGAGCGCGGCGTTGGCGCGCGCGATCCGCGCGGCGAGCCGTGCCAGATTCCGCGCATTGCCGCCCTCCTCGGCGAGCAGCGGCATCAGCGCGCGCAGCCGCGGCCGCGTGAAGGACGGATCGCGGTTGGTCGGATCGTCGGCAAAGCTGATGCGCGCCTTCTTCAGCGTCGCGATCAACCGCGCCTTCGAGATATCGAGCAACGGTCGCGTCAGCATGATGCCGTCGCGCTCGGTCTCGCGCGCCATCGCCGAGAGCCCCGCGACGCCGCTGCCGCGCAGCATCCGCATCAACAGCGTCTCGGCCTGGTCGTCACGGGTGTGCGCGGTCAGGATATGCGTCGCGCCGTGCTTGCGCGCGGCTTGCGCGAGCAGGCCATAGCGCGCCGTACGCGCGGCTGCCGGCAGGCCAGCGTTGGGCTTGGTCCCGCTCCAGCGCAGCGTGTGATGTGGCAGCTCGAGGCTGCGCGCCAGCCGCTTGACGTCGCGCGCCTCGCGGGCCGCTTCAGGACGCAGGCCATGATCGACCGTGACCGCCACCAGCCGCGGTCCCTGCGCGAGCGCGCGGCGCCAGCGCGCGACCAGCCACATCAGCGCGACTGAATCGGGACCGCCCGACACCGCGAGCACGATCGCCGGCGCGCGCGCCAGGCCTGCGAACAGGCGCTTGGCGTCGCTTGCCGGGATGGCGGATTGGTCGTCGGGCATCATAGAACCAGCAGGTCGCGGCAAGGCCGGAAGCGGCCTCCCCTTGCTGGTTTAGCACTTCACGCGCTTCTGCTCGCGGTCAACCGCAGCCTTGACGCCGCCGGACGCGCGCGGGTACTTCCGCGAAATCTCGCCGAACGCGGCGCAGGCGGCTTCCTTTTCCTTCAGCGCCGCCAGCGACTGGCCGAGCCGCAGCAGCGCGTCGGGCGCCTTCGCGGCCTTGTCGAACTTGGTGGTCACACCGAGGAAGGTTTCCGCAGCATCGCGATATTGCTGGCGCTGGAAATAGCTTTCGCCGAGCCAGTACTGCGAATCCGCCACCAACGGATCGCTCGGATACTTGGTGGCGAAGTTCTTCATGGTCTCTTCGGCGAGCGCATAGTCCTTGCGCTGCATGTAGCCGATGCCGAGGTCG
Organism: Bradyrhizobium sp. ma5; assembly: GCF_042258955.1. Lineage (NCBI taxonomy): Bacteria > Pseudomonadati > Pseudomonadota > Alphaproteobacteria > Hyphomicrobiales > Nitrobacteraceae > Bradyrhizobium > Bradyrhizobium sp. ma5. Next base: position 1,082,838 of record NZ_CP170156.1, on the reverse strand, counting down.
AACTCGTCCTTTGGCGTCGCCGACGGCGGCAACGTGGTCAGGGCCGCGCTCGCTCCGGGCGGGCGCTGCGGGCTGGTGTTGCCGAGCTCGAGCGGCTCGCCCGCTCCGCGGCCGCCGGGCGCTCCGACCGCCGCATCGCTCTGCATCGGCATCTGGCCGCCGCCACCGAGCACGCGTGGAGCGCCGGGGGCATTCGGATTCTGGGTCGGATCGAAGGCGTCGCCGCGGCCGCGGCGGCCCGGAGCTGCAGCCGGCGCCGGCTCCTGCACGATCGGTGCGGGCGCGGCGATCTGCTGCTGGTCATAGCCGCCCTGCGGCTGCCGGCCATATCCCTGCTGCGGCTGGGCGTAGCCCGGCTGAGCCTGCGGGTAGCCCTGCGGTTGCTGCGCCGGCGGCATCGCCGCGACACCGGGCTGGGCCGCCGGCGGCTGGCCATTGGGGCCGGGCGGCTGGCCGCCGAGCTGGCGCAGGCGCTCCTCGAGCTGGCGGTTGCGGTACTGCAGCTCCTCGTTCTGCCCGGTCAGCTGCCGCAGCTGGTTCTCCAGCCGCTCGATCCGCATCTCGGCATCGGAATCGTCGGATTGGGCAAACGCTGGTGCGGAAACGGCGAACAGCGCCGCGATCGCCGCGGCGGAGGAAAGAAAATGAAGCCTGGATGACATTTTGCCCTGACGACGAGATCGACGTGAAAAGCGAGCGACATTGAAAGACGGAGTACGCCAGAATTGTGACTTGCAGTTCAAATCCGGGACAGCGTCGCGGATACCGGTTTAGTACGGACGGTGGAACAAGCAAGCGGCCAATTGCACGCAGCTTCGTTCATCTTGATGAAGCCGGGGTCGGGCTCTCACACGGCCAAAACAAAACCGGCGCCCGAAGGCGCCGGCTTGGAAAACGAATCCAGGATCGCGTCAGGAGCTGGCGTTCAGCACGGTGACGGCGCGGCGGTTCTGCGACCAGCACGAAATGTCGTTACAGACCGCGACCGGGCGCTCCTTGCCGTAGGAGATGGTGCGCATGCGGCTCGGGTCGATGCCGCGCGAAGCGAGATAGGAGCGAACCGACTGGGCACGGCGAGCACCGAGCGCGATGTTGTATTCGCGCGTGCCGCGCTCGTCGGCATGACCTTCGATGGTGAAGGAATAACGGTTGTAGGTCTGCAGCCACTGCGCCTGCTTGTCGAGGGTCGCCGTCGCCTGCGGGCTGAGATCAGTTTGATCGCTCTCAAAAAACACGCGGTCGCCGACATTGACCACGAAATCCTGCTGGCTGCCCGGGGTCGCGCCGCCTCCGATGGCGCCATTCGCGTCCAGCGGGTTCTTGTTGGCGCAGGCACCCATCGACAACGCCACCGCCAGAACCGCAGCCAGCTTCATACCCTGGAGGATACGCATCTGATGTTTCATTCCGGAGCCTCCACGCTCACGCTCTTCGTACTGTCCATTGGGTCTACAGGGCGATGGTTAAGCGAACGTTCCGTCAACCTTGACGAGACCTTGCTCGACCCGATCAAATGCCAGGCAATGGCGAAAAGCGCCCCCGATGGTTAATGGGTGGCAAATGTGGCGCGATGGTGAAGGGAAGGCAAGGTTCGCGGGAACCGGCGGCCTTTGCAGGACAATTTGGCTCGCACGCAACAGTCGATCGATGTCGGATTGATCAGAACGCCGGTTGCTTAGGGATTCGGCACGATCGAGGCGCGCTCGAACGGCCGGACGATACCGTCGGGCTGCAACAGGCCTTCCCGCTCAAACAGCATCCGCCGTTCGAAGGCGCTCGAGCGCAGGAACGGATAGCGGGCGAGCACGCGTTCCCGCACGGTCGGCAGATGCGACGCCATTAACCCGACCGGCTTCACTAGCCCCGGGTAGAGCCGCGGCTCCGACCAGGTCTCATGCAGGAACACACGCCGGTAGAACGCCATGTGCTCGGGCCGGACCGGCGCCAGGCCGTAATCGGCGTTGAAATGCACGCCCGCGGTCGAGCCGAGGCGCACCGTGACATAGGGCAGTTCCGGATTGTTCCGCGCCTTGTCGGGGTCCGCAACGAAGCGTGTCGAATCGATGAAGACCAAACCCTGATCGAGTTTCGGCAGCAGCACATCGCCGAATACGTCGAGCGTCGGCGAGGAGCGCCACTCCGGTGTCGCCACGGTGATGCGGATCGAGCTGCAGAGCTCGCCTTGCAGATAGACGCCGAACACCCAGGCGTTCGGCGCATCGTCGAACTGATCGACGACGCGCTCGTCCGCCGAGGGCCGGATCGCGCCTTCGCGCAGATAGGCACGGTAACGCAACCGGTAGATTTCGTCTTTCTGTTCGGGGGTCTGAGCGAGACGGTAGTCGACTTGATCGAGAGGGTCCGCAAGCCTTCCTGTCGCGGGCTTGATGGCTTCGGCCGCGGACCTCATGTGGTAATCCCCTCAACAACCCAACAACTTCAACGCGCGAGCCAAAAGATTAACAGCTTCTTAATTTTCGTCAAAGCAATCGAGGCAATACGGTTAACCTCCGACCGCAAGCGTGCAATTCGAATCGCGCAGTCGAAAGGTTCCACAACTATCGGTTGAGGATATTGCGCTGGATCAAGCGATCGAGCGCGAGGGAACCACGTGCAATTGCTCGTCGGCCCGACGGCCGTGCGAGGCATTGAGCAATTGGCGGATGCGGACGGAGGGAACCGGCCGGCTGAACAGGTATCCCTGGGCTTCGGTGACAGCGCCGTCGGCGCTGATCAGTTCGAGCTGCTCGTTGGTCTCGATCCCCTCGACCACGACCGACATGCCGAGATCCGCGGACAGCCGCGCCACGCCGCGCAGCAAGGTCAGCGGACGATCGCTGTCGATGCCTTCGAGGAAGGAGCGGTCGATCTTGACCTTCTGCAGCGGGAAATTGTGCAGATAGCTGAGCGACGAGTAGCCGGTGCCGAAATCATCCAGCGAGATCCGCACGCCGAGCGAACGCAGCTGCGACAGCACGTCGTGGGTCAGTTCGGTGTTGTGCAGCAGCGAGGATTCGGTGATCTCGATCTCGAGGCGGTGCGCCGGCAGACCGGAGACCTCGAGCGCGTAGCGGACCTCGCTCAGGACGTCGCGCTGGTGGAACTGCTGCGGCGAGAAATTGACCGCGACGCTGACCGCCTCGGGCCACTTCATGCATTCCATGCAGGCCTTGCGCAGGATCCAGCGGCCGAGATCGACGATCAGGCCCATGTCCTCGGCGACCGGAATGATGTCGACCGGTGAGACCGTGCCGCGCGCCGGATGGTTCCAGCGCAGCAGCGCCTCGCAGGTCGAGACCTTGCCGGACTTCAGGTTAATCAGCGGCTGGTAGAACAGCTCGAATTCCTCGTTGGCGAGCGCCTTGCGCAGATCGAGCTCGAGAATGCGGCGGGCCTCGACGGTCTGCGCCATCTCGTCGCGGAAGAAGCAGAAGGTGCCGCGGCCGTCGGCCTTGGCGCGGTAGAGCGCCATATCGGCGTTCTTCAGCAGCGTGTCGGCGCCGACCCCCGGCGCGGTCATCGCGATGCCGACGCTGGCACCGATCTCGACCAGATGGTTGTCGATCTTGTAGCGCTCGCTGAGGCGGTCGACGATGCGCCGCGCCAGGGCGGCGGCGTCCTCATGCGAATGGATGTTCTGCTGGAACACAACGAACTCGTCGCCGCCGAATCGGGCCACGAAATCCTCCGGGCGCAGCATCTCGCGCAGCCGTTCGGCGACCGCGCAAAGCAGCTGGTCTCCGCAGGGATGGCCGAGCGTATCGTTGACCTGCTTGAACTGGTCGAGGTCGACGAACAGCAACGCGGAGCGATGGTCGCCGTGCTGCATGGCGAGCAGCCGGCCGATCTCGTCGCGGAAATTGACGCGGTTGGGCAGCGCGGTCAGCTCGTCGTAGCGCGCGAGATGGCTGATCCTGGCCTCGGCGTCCTTGCGCTCGGTGATGTCCTCGACCAGCAAGACCGTGCCGCCGCCTGCCATCGGCTGGAACGTCCAGTCCAGCGAACGGTTCTGGGCCGGATCGGGGTCGCTGGTGACGATGTCGCCGCGCTGCGAGCTTTCGATCTCGTAGAGAATCTGTTGTGCAGCCGCGGCCGAGATCGCGCCGGACAGCACGCAGGCATTGCAGATGTCGGTCGCGCTGGCGCCGCGCTGCACGAAATCGTCGGACAGCTCCATCATCTCGATGAAGCGGTGGTTCATCACCGCAAGGCGTCCGTCGCCGCGGAACATGCACAGGCCGTGCGGCATGTTGTTCAGAGCGGTATCGAACTGGCCTGCCAGCGCCGCCTCGCGCTCCTTGGCGATCCAGGCGTTGACGTAGATGCGCTGCAGGCTGGAGGTGAGGTGCCGGATGGCGCTGAAGAACACCAGGCTGAGCAGCGCAAGGGCGATGTGATAGGGACCGCCGACATACATCAGCGCCGCGATCAGGGGACCGATCGACATCAACAGATGCTGGTGGAAGATTTGCGGCCGGCCGAAGGTCCGCCCTACCCCCGCTGAGGTGTAGGCGACCACCGTGGTCACGCAAAGCATGTGCGCGGCGGCATCGCTGGTCGTGAGCAGCACGGCTGCGCCCCATAGGCCGAGCGCGATGCCGTAGGCGAGACTGCCGATCCGGTAGCGCTTTTCCCACGTCACGGACTCTTCGACGGTGAGACCGGAACTGCGCTGCTGATACCGGTACATCTGCAGCGCGCGCGCCAGACCCACCACGATGAACAGCGGCACGCACAGCCAGGACAGCAGATTGCCAGTGACGAACGCAATCACGGCGCCCGCAATGGCGGGGCCGAAGGCGCCGAAGATCATGGGCGCGGGGTTCATGAACAGGGAATCGACCAGCGCCGCCGAAATCGTCGGCGACATCGACCGGTCCGGTTCTCCCGTCTGACTTGCAAACTGCATTGAGAGCGCGCGTCCTTTTCAGCTCGCACTCTTACTGATCTCAGGTGAAGTCTTTCTGAGGGAACATCGTTAGCGAGTCGTTGCCGCGATCCATTGATAGCCGAAATTCGGCATAAGTTTCAGTGCGCTAGGTAAGAAGTGCCGGCCGCCCCAGGGTTCCCTGGAGCAGCTCTGCGCGAGCCTCACGACAACAGCGGGGACCAGGCGGGGTCGGAGGCAAAACCAGGGGTCGGCACCCGCAGTTCGTTGCGCCCGGAAACGTCGATGGTGAACAGCGACGGACCGCTGTTGCCGCCGGGATCGCGGAAGAACATCACGACGCGCCCGTTCGGCGCAAAGGTCGGGCCTTCATTGTGGAAGCCCGAGGTCAGAATGCGCTCGCCGGAGCCGTCCGGCTTCATGATGCCGATCGCGAACTGCCCGCCGCCCTGCTTGGTGAAGGCGATGTAGTCGCCGCGCGGCGACCATACCGGTGTCGAGTAGGTGCCGTCGCCGAACGAGATGCGCTGGGCCGCGCCGCCGGTTGCCGGCATCACATAGATCTGCGGCTTGCCGCCGCGATCGGATTCGAAGCAGAGCCGCGTGCCATCCGGCGCGTAGGACGGCGAGGTGTCGATCGCCGGCGTGTCGGTCAGCCGCGTCATCGACTTCGAGCGCAGATCCATCACGAACAGGTTCGAGTTGCCGCCCTGCTGCAGGCTCATGATGACGCGCTGGCCGTCGGGCGAGAAGCGCGGCGAGAACGACATGCCCGGGAAGTTGCCGACGATCTCGCGCTGGCCGGTCTCGATGTTGAGCAGATAGACGCGCGGGTCGCCCTGCCCGAACTCCATGTAGGTGATTTCCTGGGTCGACGGCGAGAAGCGCGGCGTCAGCACAAGATCCGAGCCGCGGGTCAGATAGCGCACATTGGCGCCGTCCTGGTCCATCAGCGCGAGGCGCTTGACGCGACGATCCGCAGCGCCGCTCTCGTCGACGAACACGACGCGGGTATCGAAATAACCCTTCTCGCCGGTCATGCGCTCGTAGATCTGGTCGGAAATGATGTGTGCGATCCGCCGCCAGTATTCGGCCGAGGTGTCGTACTGCTGGCCCGCGAGCTGCTGGCCGGTGTTGACGTCCCAGAGCCGGAATTCCGCCTTCACGCGGCCGTTGCCCTGGCGCGTCATGCGGCCGGTCACCAGCGCCTGCGCGTTGATGCTCTTCCAGTTGTTGAAGTTCGGCGCCGCGTCGATGTTGATCTGCTTCTCGAGATAGGCGGCCTGATCGATCGGCGCGAACAAGCCGCTGCGCTTCAGGTTGTTGGTGATCACCTGCGTGACGCCGACGCCGACTTCGGCGTCGCCGGGCGTGCCGGCGGCGAAGTTCGGGATCGCGATCGGCACCGGCGCGAACTCGCCTTCCGGAATCGGAATTCGCTTCGGGCCAGCCTGCCCGAACGCGCTCCGGCTTCCGGCAAGGGCGCCGAGGGCGGCGATTCCGGAGATCATCTGTCGACGGTCGAGGCGAAATTTCATGGTCCGCAAATCATTCGTGTTGGTCATTGTCGGTGACTTTTGCTTGCCGTTGGCCAGGCGACGCGGCTGTCCTCAGGTCTTCCGTTCTGTGAACACCGGCGCGAAATACTTCCATTCCTCGAAGAATGCCGCCGGCAGTCTGTACGGCTGGCATTCGATAATCGCCCGCAGCGCGCTCTCCTGATAGACGCGCAAATAGGGCGTTCCCGGCGTGCCTTCCGGCACCGGCGGCGCTTCGAGCTTGCCCTCACGGTTCAGCTTGATCTCGAAAACGGCCTCGGTCTGCTGCGCCTCGATGCCGCCATAGGGCTTCTTCCAGCAGCGCTCGACCTGCTGCTTGAACATCGCGCCCCAGGTCGCGGAGTTGTCGGCGGCCTTGCCCTTTGCCGTGCCGAGCGAGGCATTGGCGTTGAGCGTATCGCCGGTCGCCGAGGCACGAGTCGGATCGCGCTTGTCGAGCAGCGCTGCGATCTTGCTCTGGTCGAAGGTGCGCTCTTTCGGCTTCTGCTCCGGCGGCGGCTTGGCGGCCTGCTGGACCGGCTTCGGCGGCGGCTTCTTCTCTTCCTTCTTGATCGCTTCCGCGATCGGGTCGGGCTTCTCCGGATCGGGCTTCTTCTCGACCGGCTTCGGCTCTTCCTTCGGCTTGTTCTCGACCTTCTTCGGCGGATCCGGCTTCTTGTCTTCCGGCTTCTCGACCTTCGGCGTCGGTGCCGGCGCGGTTTCGGTCACCACCGGCGGCTTCTTTTCCTCAACCTTGCCGACCATGTCGTCGACCGGCTTGGCTTCGGCGACCTTGTCGACCAGCGGCTTGGGATTTTCCTTCTTGCCGTCCTTCTGGCCGGTCATGACATGGGAGAGCTGATCGGCGGAGACCACATCAACCGCGACGGACTCTTCTTCCGGCATCACGTAGGCCCTTGTCGAAAACGACACGAGGCCCCACCCGATCACGAGGACGTGCAGGACAATCGACGCCGCCAGAGTCTTGTCGACCTTGATCTTCAAATCAGGCTCCCCGTGCCTTGCCGCACATTGGCCCTATCCACCTTCCGGAATGATGACGATGTTCGCCTTGAATCCCGCGGCCCGGACCTCCCCGAGCAATTTCATCATATCCGTGTAACAGACATCCTTGTCGCCACGCAGATAGACCACCTTTTCGGCATCCGACCGGGCGTCCCCGATCGCCTTGATCTTGGCCGGAAAATCGGCGGCCGTGATCGGCGCGTCGCCGAGATAGAGCTCGACATTCGAGTTGCAGCCACCGCCGGTGCGCTTGACCGACAGCGTCAGTGGCGGCTGGTTCGACGAGATCGACTTGCCGCCACTCGCGACCGGCAGGTCGATGTCGATGTTCGACGTCATCAGCGGCGCCGCGACCATGAAGATGATCAGCAACACCAGCATCACGTCGACCATCGGCGTGACGTTGATCTCGGCCATGACCGGCTTGCGCCCGCGGCGGCGTCTGCCGCTACCGCCGGACCCTGCCATGCTCATCGCCATGATCGTGCGCTCACAAGGGTGACCATCGTGACCATCATAAGTCTCAGCCCCGCTCGTCGATCTGACGCGACAGGATGGCGGAGAACTCGTCGGCGAACCCCTCCAGGCGCGCGGCCTGCCGGTTCACCTCCGAGGTGAACTTATTGTAGAAAATAGTCGCCGGAATTGCGGCAATCAGGCCGATTGCGGTGGCAAACAGCGCTTCCGCGATACCGGGCGCCACCACCGCCAGGGAGGTGTTTTTGGAGGCCGCGATCGACTGGAAGCTCGACATGATGCCCCAGACGGTGCCGAACAGGCCGACAAAGGGGCCGGCCGAGCCGACGGTGGCCAGCACCAGCAGCCGCCGTTCCAGCCGTTCCACCTCCCGGGCGATCGAGACGTTCATGACCTTCTCGATTCTAGCCTGCAGGCCGGCAAAGGACCGCGACTGGCTCTCGAAGGAGCGCTTCCACTCCCGCATCGCCGCCACGAAACAGGCCGCCATCGACTGGGTCGGCTTGGCCGAAAGCGCCCGGTAGAGTTCCTCGATCGACTGGCCGGACCAGAACGCCTGCTCGAACTTGTCCATCGCCCGCTTGGTGCGGGCGTAGAGCAGGATCTTGTCGATCGCGATCGCCCAGACCCACACCGAGCAGGACAAAAGTCCCAACATCACGCATTTGACGACCCAATGGGCCTGCCAAAACAGCGCGATCAGCGACACATCGCTCGATGCCAGTGGCAGCGTGGACTGAGCCACGTCGGCGGGGTTCATCGGCAATATCCTCTCAACGCAAGTGTCCTTAATCAGGCGGGCCGCCAATCGGCACCGATTCCACGGCCGCATCAGGCGCGGCGAAACTGCGCGAAAGCCTCTTGCATCTGTCGCATGGGGGGCCCGTCCAAAGCCGGGCCCTGCTTCCCCTGCCAACATGTCAAAACGAGGGCTTTTCACGCTTCATTCCGCCCCTAACCAAACGCTAATCATGGTTAAGGCGAGGTTACCAAAGGGAAATTTGGAGGCGGGAAATGCCGGCGCGGGAGGCGGTTGGCGGGTTCCGGAGATGAATTGGCTGCGCCGGATGGAGGGGTGCGGGTGCCCCCTCTCGTTGCGTCGTCCTGGCGAAAGCCAGGACCCCTAACCACCACGCTCGGTGATGAACGCGATCGCGCCCCAGCCGTGCACATTGAGACCTGGGGTATTGAGACTTGGGGTAATGGGTCCTGGCTTTCGTCAGGACGACGATAGGGATAGGGCGCGCTTCAAGCTCAGGCCAGATGCCGCACGACCGCAAGCCCGGCGAACAGACCTGCGATCGACAACGCCACCGAGCCCGCGACATACAGCGCGGCAAGGCCGAGCTCGCCGCGCTCATAGAGCAGCGCGGTGTCGAGCGAGAAGGCGGAGAAAGTGGTGTAGCCGCCGAGGATGCCGGTCATCAGGAACAGCCGCCAGGGCTGCGAGGCCTCGCCCTTGAAGGCGAGATAGCCGGCGATCAGGCCCATCACGGTCGAGCCCGTGATGTTGATGATGAAGGTGCCGTATGGAAACGCGGTGCCGATGCAGCGCGCGCAGGTGACGTTGATCAGGTGCCGCAACGTTGCGCCGAGACCGCCGCCGAAAAAGACGATGAGATAGCTTGCCGCGTTACCCACCAATGCCCCCGCTGGCGTGTGGAGAAGCTCAGTCCGCGCCCTTCAAAAGCTCACCCTCCCCTGGAGGGGGAGGGTCGGTTCGCATGAAGCGAAGCGGAATGCGAAACGGGGTGGGGTGATCTCTCAACACGGACAGTGTCGCGCGTGGATAGACCGTCACCCCACCCCGCCGCTCATTTCACTCGCGTCGACCCTCCCCGTCCAGGGGAGGGATAAGAGGGTCGACGCCGAATTGCGATATGCGCTTAGCCGGCCTTGCCGAACAGCTCGTCGACGTAATCCCAGTTGACGAGGCTGTCGACGAACGCCTTCAGATAGTCCGGACGGCGGTTGCGGTAGTCGATGTAGTAGGAGTGCTCCCACACGTCGACGCCGAGGATCGGCACCGCGCCATGGACCAGCGGGTTCTCGCCGTTCGGGGTCTTCGCGATCTCGAGCTTGCCGCCCTTGACCTGAAGCCAGGCCCAGCCGGAGCCGAACTGGCCGACGCCGGCGGCGGCGAAGTCGGTCTTGAACTTCTCGGCGCCGCCGAGGTCCTCGTTGATCTTCTTCTCCAGCCGACCGGGCAGCTTGCTGCCGCCGCCATTCGGCTTCATCCACTTCCAGAAGTGGATGTGGTTGTAGTGCTGACCGGCATTGTTGAAGACGGCCGCGTTCTTGCCGAACGAGCCCTTCACGATCTCCTCGAGGGACTTGCCTTCGAATTCGGTCCCCTTGATCGCGTTGTTGCCGTTGGTGACGTAGGCCTGGTGATGCTTGTCGTGGTGAAACTCCAGCGTTTCCTTGGACATGTAGGGCGCAAGGGCGTCGTGGGCGTAGGGCAGATCGGGTAGCGTGAAGGTCATGGGGTAATGTCCAACAGAGGGTGGGAGACTACACTTAACGGGTCCCCCTTATAGAAGGTTCCACGGCGGAGAAACACCGCATTTTCGGATCGTGTATGACAGATCGGCGCAGCCGAGGACCAAGACCCAGGACCTGAGACGATGAGCATCGAAATCGACATTCTCAACGGAGATGCGTCGTGGCGGCGCGCCGAGCCACTGCTCCGGGCGGTCTGGAGCCCGGATATCATGGAGAACAAGCAGTGGGCGGACATCAAATGGGCTCACGCGGATTTGCGCGTGTTTCTCGATGCGCCTGACGACGGCGGGCTCGCCTGCCACGTCGGTATCTACTTCCGGACCATCACCTGGAATGGCCACAAGGTGCATGTCGGCGGCATTGGCGGGGTTGCGACCCGCGAGGACTGCCGGCACCGCGGCTATGCGTCGCTCGCGTTGGATGCAGCCGTGCACACCATTCGTGCCAATGACGCGGTGAAGTTTGCAATCTTATTCTGCGAGCCGCACAATTTCGCATTCTACCAGGCCCGCGGCTGGCATCCCTTCGCCGGCGAAGTCACCTGTGAACAGCCTTCCGGGCAGATTCGCTTCGAGGCGATGGCGCCGTTCGTCAACGACATCGTTCGCGCGCCGCGCCAGGGCAAGATCGACCTATGCGGCCTGCCGTGGTGACCCCTGCGCGGGCGCGGGTGGCGAGCATTAGCTTGAACACGTAACATGTCGATCATCATTTATTGATTGCGAGCCTGGTTCACTGGCGTCGAATTGCAGTGCGCCCTCCCGCCTCCGAAGTGAGCCGCCGACGCATGACCATCGATGCCTCGATCGACGACATCAACTCCGCCGCGGCCACGCCTGCGGTACCGGTCGATCATCTGCTGACGGCGCCGATCCTGCCGACGCTGCTCAAGCTCGCCGTCCCCAACACGATCGCGATGTTCGGTTCGACGCTGGTCGCGGTCGCCGAGACGTCCTATATCGGCCGGCTCGGCACCGAGCCGCTGGCGGGCATCGCGCTGGTGTTTCCGTTCGCGATGCTGACGCAGATGATGTCGGCCGGCGCGATGGGCGGTGGCGTATCGTCGGCGATCAGCCGCGCGCTCGGCGCCGGCGACCGCGACCGCGCTGCCGACCTGGCGTTGCATGCAGCGATCATCGGTGGGTGTGCCGGATTGTTCTTCACCGTGATGATGCTCGGCTTCGGCCGCGACTTCTATGCGCTGCTCGGCGGACGCGGCGGCGTGCTCGAGCAGTCGATGCATTACTCACAGGTGCTGTTCTCCGGCGCGATCTCGATCTGGCTGGTCAACACGCTCGCCTCCGTCGTGCGCGGCACCGGCGACATGCGCGTCCCATCGATGACGCTGATCACCGTGTCGATGATCCAGATCGCGGTCGGCGGCGTGTTCGGTCTCGGGCTGTTCGGCATGCCGAGCCTCGGCATGCGCGGCGTCGCCGCAGGCCAGCTCACCGCCTTCACGTGTGGTGCGATCTTCCTCGCCTGGTATCTCGCCTCTGGCCGCAGCCGGCTGAAGCTCGACTTCGCCGCCTTCAGCTTTCAGCGCGCGATGTTCCTCGACATCCTGAAAGTGGGTGCGATCTCCTGCCTGTCGCCGCTGCAGAGCGTGCTGACCATCCTGATCTTCACCAAGATTTTGGCGGGCTTCGGCACCGAAACCCTGGCCGGATACGGCATGGGCTCGCGGCTGGAATTCCTGCTGATCCCGATCGCATTCGCGGTCGGCGTCGCCTCGGTGCCGATGGTCGGCATGGCAATCGGCGCCGGCCTCGTCACGCGGGCCCGCAAGGTGGCGTGGACCGCCGGCACGGTCGCCGGGCTTGTCGTCGGATTGGTCGGATTCGTGGTCGCACTGAAGCCAACGCTGTGGATTGCGCTGTTCACCACCGATCCCGGCGTGACTGCCGCGGCCTCGTCCTATTTCGCACTGGCCGGTCCGGGCTTCGGCTTCTTCGGCGTCGGCGTCTGCCTGTATTTTTCCTCGCAAGGCGCGGCCAAGGTCGGCGGGCCGGTGCTGGCCGGCACCATCCGCCTGCTGCTGGTCGGCATCGGCGGCTGGTGGCTCGCCGCCGCGAGCGCCCCGGCATGGACGCTGTTTGCGCTGGTCGGCAGTGCGATGGTGGCATTCGGCCTCGCGACCATCGTGTCGATCAAGCTGACCCGTTGGGGATAGACCCGGAGGGCCGGGGCTACGTTGCGCTTTCGGTCGCGACAAGGCAGCGCCACCCTTCCGAGCCTTGCCGCAGCATGGCGGCCTCGGAAAAAGGCTAGAAAATTTTTCGGATCGCGCCCGCCTGATCGCGCGATTATTACATTGCAGAAATCTTTCGACTTGTTATGCAGGCGACCTCTTGGGGAATACGTCATGGCCTGCAAATTCGGATTCGTGATCGCAATCATTGCGACGGCACTTGCCGTGCCTGCCGCGCATGCGCAGGGCGCGCCTGAGCCCTTCGGCGTCTGGCAGACCCAGGCCGGCGATGCCCGCGTCAAGGTCAGCAAATGCGGCGGCGGCATCTGCGGCGTGGTGGTGAGCCTGCGCGACCCGATCGATCCGATGACCGGCAAGCCGCAGGTCGACAACAAGAATCCCAATCCGTCGCTGGCCAACCGGCCGATCATCGGGCTGCCGCTGTTCTCCGGCATGCAGCCGGTTGCCGCGGGCAAATGGTCGGGCCAGATCTACAATGCCGATGATGGCGGCACCTATGCCAGCAGCATCTCGGTCACCGGCGAGAGCACGCTGCGCGTCGAAGGCTGCGTCGGCGCGCTATGCGGCGGCGAGACCTGGACGCGGGTCGGGCGGTAAACGCGAGGCGGGATTTTTCCTTCACCTCTCCCGCTTGCGGGGGAGAGAGCAGAATCCCGATATTGCAACAACTCACCCCGCGCGCGTCTTCAGCACGGTGGCGGCGGAGGCGTAGCCGCCGCGGGCGCCGTCGATGAAGTGGACGTGGTCGGCGCGCATCACCGACGGCGTGAAGCAGGTCATCATCGCGGCATCCTGCGCGTGCAGGCCGTAGCGCACGATGCCCTGTGCGGCGGCGGCGACCAGGCGCTGATCGAGCTCGGCGGCGAGCTCCGGCGTGCAATCCAGGATCATGCGCAGGCCGTCATCGAACTTGCGGAAGTCGGAATTCTCCACGAGCTGCCGCACATAGTTCTTCGGCACGAACTTGCCGACCGGGATATTGAACCGCATCAACGTATAGGCCCATAGCGTGAACGCGAGCACCGTGGCACGGCGCAGCGCGAGCGAGCCGCCACGCCGCGCACGCGCCTCGTATTCCATCCCCTGCGGCGGCCAGCGCAGCGGCGGCCCGCCTGGCGGCACCGGCCTCCCGGCGTCGGGGCTTTTCTCGATCCGCACCACGAGGTCTTCGATCACCTTGCGGAAGGACGCGGGATCGGCGTCCTTCGCCGGGAGCACCAAGACCGAGAGGATGACGCCACGCACTGAGGGCATCACCTCGAAACGGCAGGACAGGCCGGACAGATCGGGCTGCGTGCCCTCAGGCGCCGGATCGACCGCAAACTCGCCGCGCTTCATCGCGGCATCGGCGAATGCAAGACCTCCACCGGAGAACATCGCATAGGACAGATTGGCCGACGGCCCGAAGCGCGCGACGCGCACGTCGGCGCCCGCCGCGCGGATCGCGGACATCGGCACCAGCGCCACCCGCAGCACCAGATCGAGATCATCGCGCACCCAGCGCGCGGTCGCAGCCAGCGCCTCGCGCGCTCTGTCGAGATCGGCGGGCGCGACCGCGAAGCTCGCGCCGTCACCGCCGAACACGAACGGGAATTCGCGGCCGTCAAGCGCGTTGGTGACGGAAGCGACCACGGCGGCGCCAGCCATGTTGACCGCCTTGTAGCGCTGCGCCGCGATCGCCTTGGTGGACTCCACGATATCGGCGACGCCGACCGTCCAGTCATCAGGCAGCGGCGCATACAGCGCCGGATCCATCAGGCGCGCGAAGCCGCGAAACACCGGAATGCCGCCGTAGAAGATCTCGCTGCCGCCAGCCATTGCAACGCCGTGTTGTTTCTGCCTGTTACGAAACTCTCTAGCAGATACGCAGCGGATTGGGATCGGGTTTTCCCTCGGAGCCCGCGCCCTCTGTCACCGTCACCCTGAGGAGCGCGCCTTGGCGCGCGTCTCGAAGGGTCGACGGCCACCAGCCGGGCCGTGCATCCTTCGAGACGCGCTTCGCGCTCCTCAGGATGAGGGAGCAGCGTATCCTGGATGGAGCGCAGCGAAATCCGGGGACCTCGCGCGCGGTAGAAGACCCGGATTGCGCTGCGCTCCATCCGGGCTACAACATTCCGCCAGTGATTACGCCGCCTCGTCCGTTCTCCTCCACGGCGGAAACGGATCGCGAAGTTTTGCCCAGGCCTGCGGGTCCATGCCCGGCTTGCCCGCGACGAGGCAGGCATCGAGACGGCGGCGGATGTCGTCCTCGTTCATGCCGGAGCCGATGAAGACCAGCTCCTGCCGGCGATCGCCGTAGAGATCGTTCCAGCTTCGCTGCATCATCAGCCGCCAGTCCGGATGATCCGGCCAGCGCTCGCGCGGGATCGCGGCCCACCACGAGCCGAGGCCTTCGGTCCGCACGATCGCGCCGGCCTGGCTCATCTCACCGCACCAGTCCGGCCGCGTCGCGATCCAGAAATGGCCCTTGGCGCGGATCACACCTTGCCAGCTCTCGCGCAGGAAGCCGTGAAACCGCACCGGATCGAACGGCCGCCGCGCGCGATAGACGAAGCTTGTGATGCCGTATTCCTCGGTCTCCGGCACGTGCTCGGCAAAGCCGTAGAGCTCCTTGTGCCAGAGCGGATGCTGCTGCGCGCGTTCATGGTCGAAGCGGCCGGTGTCGAGCACGCGGTCGAACGGCACATTTGCAAAGTTCGCCTCGACGAGGTCAGCGTCGGGATTGAGCGCACGCACGATGGTGCGGGCAGCTTCGCACTGTGCCAGCGTCGCGGCATCGACCTTGTTCAACACGACGACGTCGGCGAACTCGATCTGCTCGACCAACAAATCGACCAGCGTGCGCTTGTCGCCGTCGAGCGCCTCGCCGCGCTGGCTGAGGAAATCGGTCGAGGCATAGTCCTTCAGGAGATTGGCGGCGTCGACCACCGTGACCATGGTGTCGAGGCGCGCAACATCGGAGAGGCTGTTGCCGTCCTCGTCGCGAAACTCGAAGGTCGCGGCGACCGGCCGCGGTTCGGAGATGCCGGTCGATTCGATCAGCAGATAATCGAAGCGGCCACTCTCGGCGAGCGCGCGCACCTCTTTCAGCAGATCGTCGCGCAGGGTGCAGCAGATGCAGCCATTGCTCATCTCGACCAGTTTTTCGTCAGTCCGGGATAGGTTCGCACCGCCATCGCGGACGAGGTCGGCGTCGATGTTCACCTCGCTCATGTCGTTCACAATCACCGCAACCTTCAGGCCGTGGCGGTTCTTCAGGACGTGGTTCAGCAAAGTGGTCTTTCCAGCCCCGAGGAAGCCGGACAAGATGGTGACGGGGAGTTTTTGCATCGAGATCAAACAGTTGCTTGAGGGATGGGCGGCGGGGCATGCGGCATTCGGTTTTTTGTAATGTTATAACATAACATCAAGAGCCATGGTGCTTGTCAAGCCGTCACGTGCGCCGAACGCAACCAGCGCCTGCCGTTCGGCGGTGATGCCAAACAAGCCGGCGATTGTGTCCTGCTTCACGCGCCTGTCTCATCCAGGGTTGTAGTTTGGACGAGACACCCGCCCGAACCGAAAGGACCGCGCCTTGACCCTCGTCTACGGATTCGTGAAGACCAAGATCACCTCCGAACCCAAAATGAAGGCGTCCCACCACGGGCACGAGACGCAGTACCACCTGCACTGCAATCTCGATGTCGATGGCGGCCAATGGGACGTCGCGATCAATGTCGGCACCAACGACGCGGACGACCTGCTGAAATACAAGCTGGTGTTCGATTTCCGCCATCCGGTGATCCAGACTCTGGCGGCG
This sequence comes from Bradyrhizobium sp. ma5, assembly GCF_042258955.1. Lineage (NCBI taxonomy): Bacteria > Pseudomonadati > Pseudomonadota > Alphaproteobacteria > Hyphomicrobiales > Nitrobacteraceae > Bradyrhizobium > Bradyrhizobium sp. ma5. The sequence goes on along the minus strand of NZ_CP170156.1, from coordinate 1,066,393 downwards.
GCCGACAACGGCTCGCGCGAGCTGACCGGACAGAAGGCGCTGCCCGCGCTGGACTTCATGCGCAGCGATCTGCTCGCCAACACCGGCAAGTGGCGTGACAGCGACGTGATGGACGGCTCCGAGGATGTCGAGCCGGCGGCGTCACTGGCGCGGCTGTTGTCGCGCGCGCATCAGCAGGGTCGTGATGTCTACATCTTCGGCCGCTTCTACGAGCAGGGCAACGGCCTGCACGACGTCCATCTCAACCAGGGCTCGACCAAGGGCTTCATCCATCGCCCGGGTGACGATTCCAACGACCACAACGATATCTGGCAGGACGGCGCCGTGATGGTCGATCTCGGCGAGCCGGAATGGGCCGCATATTTCGCGGCCTTCAATCAGCAGCTGGTGCCGACCGATGAGCTCGGCAATCCAAAACCCGACGCCGCCACGATCGGCTGAGCAGCGTTCGAAGCCAGGCGGCATGGCCGGCGCTGACGCCGGCCATCACGGCTATCTTGCGAGGCCGCGCAGCACGAGCTGGTTCATCCGGCTGGCAAACGCGGCGGGATCGTCGGGCATCTCGCCGTCGAGGATCTGCGCCTGCTCGAACAGCAACAGCGACAGATCCTTCGCCTGCGCGGTGTCGGTCGCAAGCGCTGCGACCAGCGGATGACGCAAATTGATCTCGAGGATCGGCTTGGTGATCTCGCCGCGGTTCTGCTGAGCGAGCAGCCGCTCCAGCGCGCGGTCGCGCGCGTCGCCGCCGGCGACCAGGCACGACGCGCTCGCGGTCAGCCGCTGCGAGGCGCGGACATCCGAGACGCGCTCGCCGAGCGCATCCTTGATCACGGCGATCGTGGTCGCGGCATCGGCAGCAGGCTCGTCCTTCTTGTCCTGCTTGTCGTCGACGAGCGGGATCAGGCCGAAATCGACGTCGCCCTGGCTCAGCGACTTCAGCGGCTTGCCGCCGAACTCGAGCGGCGCCGAGGTCCAGAACGCGTCGACCGGATCGGTGAGCAGCAACACCTCGATGCCGCGGGCGCGCGCCGATTCCAGCTTCGGGTTCGACTTCAGCCGCTCGACGCTGTCGCCGACCAGATAATAAATCTCGGTCTGGTTCGGCTTGAAGTCGTCGACAATTTGCTTCAGCGAGCGCTTCTCGCCCGATGTCGTGGTGAAGCGCGCCAGCGCCAGCAGCTTCTCGCGGCGCTCGAAGTCCTCCCACAAGCCTTCCTTGATGACCGGGCCGAACGCGTCCCAGATCTTTGTGAAGGTCTCCGGCTCCTTCTCGCCGAGCGTTTCCAGCTCGCCGATGACGCGGCTGGTAACCGCCTTGCGGATCTGTGCGAGTTGCGGATTGTTCTGCAACATCTCGCGCGAGATGTTGAGCGGCAGGTCCTCGCTGTCGATCACGCCGCGGATGAAGCGGAGGTACGCGGGCAGCAGCTCGGCGTCGTCAGCAATGAAGACGCGGCGGACATAGAGCTTCACCCTGCCCTTGCGCTCGACCTGGAACAGGTCGAACGGCTTCTCGGACGGCGCGAACAGCAGCACGGCGTAGGACTGCCGGCCCTCGGCGCGGTAGTGCAGCGTCATCGCCGGCTCGTCGAACGCACCCGCGATCTGCTTGTAGGCCTGCGCGTAGTCTTCCGGTGTCAGTTCGGATTTGGAGCGCTGCCACAGCGCGCTCGCCGAATTGATCTGGCGCGGCTCACCCTCCTCCGGCACCAGCAAGATCGGAAACTGGATGTTGTCGGAATACTCGCGGACGATGCGCTCGATCTCGTAAGCCTCGAGATATTTGGCGGCCTCCGGTTTCAGATGCAGCACGATCTCGGTGCCGCGCGCGACGCGGCTTGCGGCCTCCTCGCTTGCCGGCGCGATCTCGAAGCCGCTGCCGCCTTCCGACGACCACACCCAGACCTCGTCCGACCCGGCGCGGCGGCTGGTCACGACGATCTTCTCGGCGACCATGAAGGCGGCATAGAAGCCGACACCGAACTGGCCGATCAGGTTGGCGCCGTCCTTGGCCTCGGTCAGCTTCGAGAGGAACGATTTGGTGCCGGAGCGCGCGATGGTGCCGAGATTGTCGATCAGCTCGGCCCGCTCCATGCCGATGCCGGTATCGACCACGGACAGCGTGTTGGCCGCCTTGTTCGGGACGATCCTGATCTCCGGCGGCATGCCCTCGGTGATCAGGCCGGGGTTGGCGATCGCCTCATAGCGCAACTTGTCGCAGGCATCGGATGCGTTCGAGATCAGCTCGCGCAGGAAGATATCGGTCTCGGAATAGACCGAATGCACCATCAGGTGCAGCAATTCGGCAACCTCGGCCTGAAATGGCTGGGATTCGGCGGCAGCAGTTGTGGTCATGCAGAAACTCGGACAAACGGTAAGGGGCGGGAAAGCCCTGATATAGCGTGATCGCGCCGCCTGGCAAGACGAGCGGGGGGAACCCGTCAGTCCGAGATCGCCGCGAGATAGCGCTCGACCGAACGGTCGAACGCCGCCCTGGCATCGGTTGCGATGTTCTTGCCCCACCAAGCGCCGTAGATCCGATCATAGGCCAGCGGCGCGACCGTGCGCGCGATGCGGCGGACCGCGGATGCATTGAGCGGGATGTAGTTCGGGTAGGAGTACATGAAGCTGACCGAGCGGCGGTCCATCGCGACCATCGCGATGTCGCCGGTCAGCAGCGCACCGCGCCCGTCGGCCCCCTTGCGCCAATGCAGCATGGTGGCGCCCGCGAAATGCCCGCCGCCGCGCACCAGGAGGATGTCGTCGGAGATGCGATGGCTGTCGCCTTGCCACGGCACGATCGACGCGTAAGGCCGGGTCACCCATTGCGCGTCGTCGCCGTGCAGATAGACCGGCGCGTCGTCGAACGCCGCGCTCCAGTCGGCGACCGCGCCATAATAATGCGGATGCGAGATCGCGATCGCCTTCAATCCGCCGAGCGACCTGACATGCGCGATCGCCTCGGGCGTAGCCAGCGGCACACAGTCCCACATCACGCAGCCGCCGCGATCCGGCACAAGCAGCGCGCGCTGCCCGATCGCAAAGGACGGCTCGAGCGCCAATCCAACCAGGCCGAGATCGTCGCGCCAGACCAGCCGATGCCGCTCGGCGAGTTCCTCGCGCGTCAGCCAGACCTGTCCCTTCCGGTTCACATATTGCCGCTCGTCCTCGCAGATCGGACAGGACGACGGCGGTGCGGCGGTTTCAGGAAATTGCGCGCCGCATTGTTCGCAGGTCCAGAGAGGCATTGAGACCACAGGTGTAGGGGTGAAGCTGATCCCCTGATCTACGTCAGCGGCGCAATGCGTTCAATGCCGGCGCCCCAGTTCCATCTGCATCTCCGCTGGAGCTGCGCCGAACTTGCGGCGGAACGCGCGGTGAAAATAGGACAGGTCGTTGAAGCCGACCGTATAGGCGATGTCGCTGACCTTGCGGCCGGCGCTCTGCGCGTGCAGCAGCAGCCGGCGCGCCAGCAGCAGGCGCTGCTCAAGGACATATTCCGAGAACGTGGTCCCTTCGGAGGCGAACAGGCGTTGCGCCTGGCGTGTGCTCAGCGCATTCGCCCTTGCTATGGCCTCGATCGTGAGCTTGCCGTTGTCGAGGTTCTTCAGGACATCGGCCTTCATCAGATCGAGCCGCGCCTTCGCCACGCCATCGCGCGCGGCGAGCTCCTTCTGCTCGGCACTGCTGCCGAGCACGAGGCCGACCAGATCGGCCAGATGATGCGCCGCCGCCTGCTGGCCCGGCACATCGAGATCGCCGGCAAGCTCGGTGCAGAGCGTTGAATAGCGCTCGATCATCGAACTCAAGGCCAGATCGCGGCCGAGCGCCCGCGCCAGCTGCGTTTCCGCCATGGGGGCGACCTGGAGCAAAAGGCGCCGCGGAAACCGCGTCGTCGTGAAGCTGCCGGACTGGGTGAGATCTGCCGTGCCGACGACGTTCATTTCGGTGAGGCACATCTGGCCGCGCTTGAGCTCGATCGCCGCGCTGCCTTGTGTGACCTGCACCGTACCGCGTGTCGCTGATATCAGCACCAAATCGTCGCAGCCGTCGCTCAGAAGCGCGCGGGTGCGGGCGAAGCGGGCCGAGCCGCCGCGGGGTGTCGCGATCGCGACCGTATGCAGCAGCGTGAATTCGTTATGGCAATCGATGCTGACGTCGTCGGTCGGTCCGACGTCGAGCCGGCAGAAGCCGCGGCAAATGCCCTCGCGCCACGCCTCATAGGCCGGCCCCTTCGCCAGCCCGCGATGGGAGATCGAGAACCGGTTGGGCACCTGTGTCTCGGACATGATCCGTGCTCCGAAAGCGCGATCGATCGAAACGAGGCGACGAACGATCGCGTTCTTCCCGGCGTGCGCATGTCGTTCCTGTCCCTACGCTTGGCGCGACGGTCCACGACTCCGGCGGGGAGCCTGATACCACTCCGCCGATTGACGGTAAAGCTATTCACGAGATGCAACCCTATGATGCGTAGTGCGAAGGCCGGGAATAAAACGGCGCAGCAGTTTCGTGACGCCGCCCTGCCATGGCTCGATGATGCCTATGCATTCGCCCAGGTGCTGATGCGAACCGAGGCGGACGCCGAACAGGCCGTGCAGGACTGCTATCTGCGCGCACAGCGCCAGTTCGACGGCTTTCGTGGCACCGCGATCAGGCCGTGGCTGCTCGCGATCCTCAAAACCGTCTGCCAGGAGAAGCCGTCCCGCCGCGGCTCAGCCCCGGATGCCGGCGCGAGCGGGACGCTTGAGCGGCGCGGCCCCCCGACCATCCGGCAACTCGTCGACGAGCTGCCCGCACCACTCGGCGAGGTTATCGCACTGCGCGAATATCTCGATCTCACCTACAAGGAGATCGCCGAGGTCACCGGCGTTCCCGTCGCCACCGTGATGTCGCGTATCGCGGAAGCCCGCGGCCTGCTGCTCGCGGCGCGGCGAGCAGCGCAAGCGCACCAGGAACCAGCCGCTGCGAGGCCCGCGGGCGGCACGATAAAACCTACGATCTACCGCGCGAACGCCTGTTGAACCGCCGAGGACTCGGTGACGCCGTTGGCGATCAGGAGCTGAAGCAGCAAGCGTGCCTTCTGCGGATTGAGATCGAGCGAGACTGCAAAGCCGAGCTTATCGTCCTCGACCTCGACGTTGCGGTTGACATAGCCCGAGCCGACCCGAGTGGAACGCACCACGATGACACCCTGCTTCGCCGCAGCCGCCAGCGCGTCGATCGCGCCCTTCGATGAATTGCCGTCACCGACGCCGGCCAGCACGATGCCCTTGGCGCCGCGCTTGACCGCATCCTCGACCTCCGCGGCGTCCATGTTGGCGTGCGAATAGACGATGTCGACCCGCGGCAAGGGCGGCGCATCCGGCAGCTTCAGCCCGGCACGTTTGGGCGGTGCGGCCGGCTGCAGGTAGCGGAGCGAGCCGGTGTCGACATAACCGACCGGACCGGCATCGGGCGAGCGGAACGTCTCCACGCTGGTGGTATTGGTCTTCTGCACCCAGCGCGCGGCATGGATGGTGTCGTCAAGCACCACCAGCACGCCGCGGCCACGGGATTCCGGCGCCGATGCGACCCGCATCGCCTCGTAGAGATTGGCCGGGCCATCGGCGCCGATCGCGGTCGAGGGCCGCATCGATCCGACCAGCACGACCGGCATGTCGGTGTCCAGCACGCTTTGCAGGAAGAACGCCGTCTCCTCCATCGTGTCGGTGCCGTGCGTGATGACGATGCCGTCGACCTCCTTGTTGTCGATCGCGGTACGGATGCGCTTGACGAGGTCGAACCAGACCTTGTCGTTCATGTCCTGCAAGACGATCGACGAGATCTGCTCGGCCGAGATCTGGGCGAGCTTGTCGATCCCCGGAATGGCCGCGATCAGGTTCGCTGCGCTGACCTTGCCCGAATCATAGGCATTGCCGGCGCGTGCATTGGCCTGGCCCGCGATGGTGCCGCCGGTGCCGAGCACGAGCACACGGGCCAGCGCGGTCCCGGCGGGGGACTGCTGAGCGATGGCCGGCGACGCAAGCCCGATGACGAGGGCTGCGGCAAGGCCGACGATGGTGCGTGCAGAACGAGCCGATCGGAACAAGTGCAGCGTCATTTCTTCCCCCAGCGACAGATTTCCTGCTTACAACTCGTGGTTTTATCGCGCAAGAAATGGACAAACTTGCGGCGGAAACCATCGGGGACAGAATTCCGACCTTCCCGGCCGCTCTCACCCGGTACCCTGCTCACACCGCCTTGCTCGCCGGCGAGCCTGCAAAATGTTGACACCGCAGGAATGGCGTCGCACATTTTTCGAAGATTATTCGAAATATGGGGCGCGCCATGCACTTCGAGCTTCCCGACGATCTCCGCACGCTGCAAGGCCGGATCCGCGAATTCGTGCGCAGCGAGCTCAAGCCCCACGATGCCGCGATCGAGGCAACGGGCGAGGTGCCGGAGAGCGCGATGGCCGGCCTGCGCAGGATGGGATTGTTCGGCACCAACACGCCCAAGCAATTCGGCGGTCTCGGCCTCTCGATGCTCGGCAGCTGCCTCGCGATCGAGGAACTCGCGAAGGCGCACACGGCGTTCTACTATCTGAGCGGGGTGAACGTTCACATCGGATCGAAGGCGATCGAGTTCTTCGCGCAGCCTTCGGTTCGCGACCGGTATCTGCTCGAGCTCGCCAGCGGACGCATGATCGGCGCGTTCGCGCTGACCGAGCCGAACGCCGGATCGGATGCCGCCGGCATCCAGACCACGGCGCGGCGTGACGGCGATCATTACGTGCTCGACGGCCGCAAGACCTACATCACCAATGCGCCGGTCGCCGGCGTCTTCACGGTGTTCGCGACGCTCGATCCGTCCGCGGGCGCGAAGGGCATCGCGGCGTTTGTCGTGGACGCGAAGACGCCGGGCCTCGCCATCGGCCGCCTGGTCGAGATGGCCGCCGGTCGCGGCTCTGATCATGCCGAGGTGATCTTCGAAGACTGCCGCATTCCCTGCGAGAACCTGCTCGGCCAGGAGGGCGACGGATTTGCCATCGCGATGCGGTGCCTGGATGCCGGACGCACGCATTGGGGCGCCTATTGCGTCGGCGCAGCGAGCCAGCTGCTGGACTACGCGCTCGAGCATGTCTCGGAGCGCGAGACGTTCGGACGCAAGCTGCGCGACCATCAGGGCATCGAGTGGCAGATCGCCGACATGGCGAGCGCGCTGCATGCCGCACGCCTGGTCGCCTATGAGGCGGCCTGGCGCTACGACCAAAGCGACGCCGCCGCCCGCACCGCCGCGGCGGCACTGTCCAAATATACCGGCGCCGACATGGTGCAGCGGGTGGCCGACATGACCATGCAGCTGTTCGGTGGTGCCGGTTATTCCAGGGACCTGCCGATCGAACGCATCTGGCGGGAAACGCGGGTGGTCCGCATTCTGGATGGCACATCCGAGATCATGCGGCAGATCATCGCCCGCAACGCGTTCCGCAACCATCAACGACGGAACGCGCCAATCTGACAACGGCCTCTTCCACTTTATGTTGCAATAGTTCTTGGTGATCCACTTCCGCTGTCTTACTGTTTTTGCGGGATGGGAGAAGGAAGTGGCTTCGGGGACGACGCTCAAGCTCAAGCAACAACGCAGCCGCGATCGGCGCGAACAGATCCTCTCGGCGGCGACCAAGCTGTTCGGCCAGAGGGGCATCGACGGCACCTCGCTCACCGAGGTCGCTGCGGTGGCGAAAGTACCGCTCTCCAGCATCTACGATTATTTCGAGGACAAGCGCGCGCTGGTGCTGGATGTGCCCGAGGGCAATTTCGAGGCGCTGTATCAGCAGACCGAGCCGCTGCTGGTGAAGGGCGGCGACCCCGTCGAGCAGCTTCGCATCATCTTCCTGACCAACTTCCAGTACATCAAGGACAACCCGAGCTGGGGCCGCGTGTTCTTCCTGGAGATATGGCCGAGCGTCCTTGCCGCCGAGCCGCGGGTCAAGAAGGCGGTCGACAAATACGCGCTGCGCTACGTGCAGCTGATCAAGCAGGCGATTCGCGCCGGCACCTATCGCCGCAATCTCGATCCTTACACCGCGATGTCGCTGATGATGGGCGGCATGTGCCACTTGACCGCGGTCTGGCTGCTCTATGGCCGCAAATACGATCTGGTGAAGAAGGGCAAGACGCTGTTCACCACACTGCACAACGGGTTCGTTCAGCGTTAGCTGCGCCTGTGCGCAGCCCCGGCTTCGGCGGCGCGAATGATTTGATCCAAAATCAGCGCTGTTTGGCCTGCCGTTGAGACGATCCTTTCCCAGAAAGCCAATACACAACCGTCGAAATCCTGTTCTAGTATGATGCCATGGGCGACCCGCAGATGGACGCGCGGGCACTGGGGATGGGAGCGAACCGATGGACGTCAAGGCTGTTCTGCCGCCGCGTGGCCGCGACTATCGCCTCGACCTGCTGCGCGGCTTCGCCAACTGGGCGATCTATCTCGATCACATCCCGAACAACGCGGTGAACTGGATCACGCAGAAGAATTTCGGCTTCAGCGATGCGGCCGATCTGTTCGTCTTCATCTCCGGCTACACCGCGTCCTTTGTCTATGCGCGGATGATGCTGGAGCGCGGCACCGTGATCGGCGCCACCCGGCTGATCAAGCGGGCCTGGCAGATCTATGTCGCGCATGTCCTGCTGTTCGTGATCTACATCGCCGAGATCGGCTATCTCTCCCAGCGCTATCACGACCCCAATCTGCAGAATGAATTCAACGTCGCAGGCTTCATGCAGAACCCGGCTGAGACGCTCTATCAGGGCCTGATCCTGGCGTTCAAGCCGGTCAACATGGACGTGCTGCCGCTCTACATCGCGCTGATGCTGGTCTATCCGCTGGTGCTGTGGGCGATGCTGCGCAAGCTCAATTTGACGCTGCTGGCCTCGTTCCTGCTCTATCTCGCCGCACGGCATTTCGACTGGAATCTGCCGGCCTATCCGGGGGGCTCATGGTATTTCAACCCGTTCTGCTGGCAGTTCCTGTTCGTGTTCGGCGGCTGGTTCGCGCTCGGCGGCGCCAGCGAATCGATCACGTTCATCCGCTCGCGCGCCTTTCTCTGGCTCGGCGGCGCCTACCTTTTGTTCGCGCTGGTCATGACGCTGGCGGGCCGCTTTCCGGAACTGGGTCAGGCGATGCCGCCCTGGCTCTATGACGCCTTCAACCCGAACGACAAGACCAACCTCGCGCCCTATCGCGTGCTGCACTTTGTGGTGCTGGCCTTCTTCGTCACGCGCTTCCTGCCGCGCGAGTGGGCCGGATATGAATGGCCGATATTCCAGCCGATCATCAAATGCGGCCAGCAGTCGCTCGAGGTGTTCTGCTCGGGCGTCTTCCTTGCCGTGGTCGCGCATGTGGTGCTGGTCGAGGTCTCCGGCAGCCTCTGGATGCAGATCGTTGTCAGCGCGATCGGCATCGTGCTGATGACCGTGCTCGCCTATTATCGCTCCTGGTCGAAGAAGGTCGACAAGGCGCCGAAGCCGCCTGTGGCTGCGCAAGCGCCGGCGGCCGCGAAGCCGGCGGAATAGGCGCGTCATCGATGTCACGTGCCTTCTATCACGATCATCCCGAAATCCTGCAGCTCGAAGCCGAGGTGCGCGACGCCAGGCCCGGCGCCGTCCTCGTCGAGCGCTCGCCATTCTTTCCCGGAGGAGGCGGGCAGCTTCCGGACCAGGGTGTCCTGAGATGGTCCGGCGGCGTGCTGCCCATCACCGGACTTGAGCGCGACGAACGCGGCCTGTGGCATCTGTTTGCCGGCGAAGCTTTGCCCTCCGGCAACGTGACGCTCGAAGTCGAGCCGGCATTTCGCGCGTCGATGTGCGAGCTGCACACGCTCGCCCACGTCGTCAACGCGCTGGTCTATACCCAGTTCGGCGGCGCGCTTCTGACCGGGGCGCAACTCAATGCCGACGGCACCTTCCGGGTCGACTTCGATCTGCCCGGCGCCGACAATGACACGCTGCGGGCGCTCGAGGCGCCGCTGAACGAGATCATCCGGCGGGATCTTCCGGTGAGCAGCGTCTTCATGCCACACCACGAAGCGCAGGCCGTGCCCGGCCTGTTTCGCAGCAAGGCCGTCGCTCCGCCGGTCGGGGAGGATGGCCTTGTCCGGATCGTCGAGATCCTCGGTCTCGACCGGCAAGCCTGCGGCGGCACCCATCTGGCGTCGACGGGGCGCGCGCGACCCGCACGGATCGTCAAGATCGACAACAAGGGCCGCCAGAACCGCAGGATCAAGGTTGCGGTCTGACCGGCTCTCGCAAACCGCCTGCGCTTGCTATTTCGCAAGCGGCTTGCCGGCCGTCTCCGGCGCCAGGGCGATCAGCGGCAGGCCGATCAGATAGATCAGCGACAGCATCGAAATCGCCAGCGGAAAACTTCCGGTGCGCGCGGCGAGCGCGCCGATCAGCGTCGGGCCGGCAGCGCCGAGCACGCGGCCCATGCTGAAGGCGAAGCCGGAGCCCGAGCCGCGCAGCGCGGATGGAAACATCTCCGGCAGCCAGATCGTGAACAAGCCAAACACGCCATTGGTGAAGAAGCCGAGCACCGGCAGCAGAGCCATGAACAGCACCAGGCTGTCGAGCCATTCGATCGCGACTTCATAGCAGACCACAACGGAAATCAGTCCGCCGATGAAGAACAGCACCGCGGTGCGCCGCCGGCTGCCGAGCCAGGTGGTGAGCGATGGCACGAGGAAGCAACCAATCAGCGTGCCGACATTGGTGATCAGCCCAGCCACCGCGCCCATCTCCTGCGCATGCGCCGGCGTCGCCCCCGCCGCGACCAGCTTGGTCGAAATCACGGTCGGCGCCCAGAAGTTCGACGACCACAGGCCGAAGATGATGCAGGCCATCATCAGCGCCGCCGCCCAGGTGGTGCGCGCCTGATCCCCGGTGAACAACGCCGCGACAGACGGCCGCTCGCGCGACGCGCTGCCCTCGGGTTCGGGAATGTTGCTGCGCAGATACGCAATCAGCAGCGCCGGCAGGATGCCGAGCAGGAACATGCCGCGCCAGCCGAGCGTGCTGCCGATCAGGAGTGTCACGGCGGCGGCGAGGAACAATCCGGTCGGCGTGGCCGTATGCAGCCAGCCAGCGAGTCGGACCCGCGTATTCTCCGGCACGGATTCCTGCAGCAGCGGCGTGCCCGCGGCCCATTCGCCGCCGATGCCGAAGCCGGCAACGAAGCGAAACAATGCGAACATCACGATACCGGTCGCAAGCCCGCATAGCGCCGTGAACAGCGAGTAGACCAGCACCGTCCAGCACATGATCCTGACGCGCCCGTAACGGTCCGCGGCCCAGCCCCAGACCATCGAGCAGGCCCAGCCCAGCATGAAGATCGAGAACAGCAGGCCGCCATAGATGCCGATATTGGCCTTGCTCGGCTCGATGCCGCTGGCGGGCAACAGTTCGCTCAGCGCGCTGACCAGGATGTAGCCGTACATCGAGGAATCGAAGCCATCCAACATCCAGCCGAACCAGGTCGCCCAAAACACTTTTCGCGGCGACGCCGCGCCAGTCGCCGCGACCGACGGTGCAACGGCATCAACGATGCTCTCAGTCATGTTTCCTCGCACGTTTCTTTTGTGCTGCGGACTATGACGAGGTTTGCGCGACGAGACACCTCCGCCAAACGGGACGGAGGTATCCGGCATCAGAATGGCGGCGCCGCTCGGGGACAGTGCCTTCTCGCCAAATTCGAACGGCGGCTGGAATTTCTCAAGCGGTAATCCCGAAAGTCGGGAAGGGCATGTCATCTTGCAAGAGGCACTTTCGAGCCAGCTGCGCGCGAGTTTTCATCCGGCCTCGTGAACCTGACGGCCCTCGAACCATGTCGAAAGCACCCTGGTCTGCGATAGAAGCTCCGGCGCGGTCGCGAACAGGTCGCGATCGACCAGGATGAAATCTGCCGACTTTCCGGCTTCGATCGATCCGGTGAGATCGGACAAGCCCATCGCCTGCGCCGCGTTGACGGTGTAGATACGCAGCACCGTCTCGAGATCGAGGGCCTGCTCCGGCCAAAGCGCGCCATCATATCCGCCCCGCGGATTGCGGCGCGTGATCATCCCTTCGATCCCGAGCCAAGGGTCCGGATTGGCCACAACCGGCCAGTCCGATCCGGCCGCCATCAACGCGCCGGCGGCGTGGAGATCGCGAAGCGGCCAATAGCAATCGGCGCGATCCTCGGGCATCGCCGCGCGGATGGCTTCCTGGATCGGGCCGGGATACCAGATGATCGGCGACAGGTCGGCCGCAACATCGAGCGCGCGGAAGCGCGGGATATCGGCGGGGGCAACGAAGCCCGCATGCGCGATCTGGTGCGTAGCACCAGCGCCGTTTCCGGGTCCGTTGAAGCTACGCACGGCGTCGATGGCATCGAGCGTATCGCGAACCGCGGCATCGCCGGTGCAATGCACCTTGACCCGCATCCGATGTTTCTCGGCCTTTGCGATCCACCGCACCAGATCGGGAATCGAGATCAAGGGATCGCCGCAAAAGCAGCAGCCTTGCAAGCGCGTGGCGCGGTATGGCGTGAGCATGGCGGCGGTACGCGTCGTCGGCACTCCGTCCATGAACAGCTTGATGAAATCGGGGCGGACGTGGCGGGTGCGATAGGCCTCGCGGCGCACGATCAGCGCGTCGCCGACGAGATCGGCACCCGACAGCGTCCGCTGCGCGGGCAGCGAGGCGACGCACCAGCCATTGAGCTCATTCGCACGATCGAGCGCGGCCAACGCTTCCAGGAACGGGAGCGTCGTGGTCGCATCCTGAAATGCGGTGACGCCGAAGCCATTGAGAATCTCAACCGCGCGGCGGCACGAAGCCTTGTTGCGCTCCGCAAGATCCGGGATGCTTCGCTCGACCGCCTGCTCGGCAAGCCCCGAGGCTCGCTCCAGCAGCAGCCCGGTCGCAGCCCCGGTCTCCGCATCGCGCAGGATTTGACCGTCTTGCGGATCGGGCGTGCCGGCGTCGATCCCGATCAGCTCCAACGCACGAGAATTGACCCACCGGTTGTGCTGGCTGTCGTCGCGCAGCATCACCGGATGCGCCTCGGAAACCGCATCGAGTGCCGCCAGCGAACTTGCACGGCCGATCACCTCGACCAGTTGACTTCCCCAGATGCCGCCAAAGACCCACTCGCCCGGTTTCGTCGTCGCGCATCGCGCGCGCACGGCTTCAAGCACCGCATCGAACGACATCGTCGGCAAGAGTTTCAATTCATAGAGGTCGGCTTGCCCGCCACGGAGATGGTGGTTGTGCACGTCGACGATACCGGGCAACAGCATGCTGCCGCCAAGGTCCACCATCCTGGTTCCGGGACCGGCCAGACTTTTGATGTCGAGATCGTGACCGACGGCAACGATGGTGCCGCCGGCCACCGCAATCGCCTCGGCGCGGCTCGCAGCGGCATCCGCCGTGAACACGTTTCCATTATGGAAGATCAATTCCGGCCGCATCATCGTGCTTGGCCCTCAGTGCGCCGACAAGGCTCGCGGCTGCCGCGAGAAAATAGTGAGGCACAGAGCGTAAGCCGCGATTGCGGCGGTCTGCAGCCAGTAAGGTAGTGTGGACCTGCCGTCGAGAACGACGTGCAGCGCGTCGGAAAGATTGACGGCGCAAAGACCGAGAACCGTGACCCAGATCGCGACCAAGGCGAAGACGACCTCACCCGAATGCGCGGCGGAGACAAACAGGCAGATATAGGCCACCACTGCGAACGAGATGATCTTGTCCTGATAGGCGTAGTAGGGTGTATCGTAGTAGACAAAGAGGATCGGCACCTTGATCCCGAAGAAGTGCGCCACCGCCATGCAGCAGAAATAGGCTACGCCGGCCCAAAGAAGCAGACTGAGAATTCGACCGCTCATCGAGTCACCCCATAAAGGACCCTGCGAGATATTCCTGTCGGCGAGCTGGTTACATCGCTCGCGTCGTTTCACGGTCCCACATCAATCATGGACAAGCCAGACACATTAATTTCTGACCGAGGAAACCATGGCCTACCATCGCAAGCGCCCCGCCCAGGATCCCTGCCCCGTCGAGACGGTCCTCAAGATCGTCTCGGGCAAGTGGAAGGTTCGGGTGCTTCATCTCCTTTCGCTAGGCGAACTCAGCTTCGGCGAACTGCGCAACTCGATCGTGGGCGTTCGCCAGCAAGTCTTGTCCAGCCTGCTGCGGGACCTGATCGCCGACGGCGCGGTCCGGCAGCGCAAGATTTCATCCGAACGATCGATCTACGCACTGACGGAGCGTGGATTCGATCTTGTTGCGCTGCTGACCCCGCTGGCCGAGTGGGGAAACAATCTGCTCGCCGAACAGGGCGTTACGTGGCGACCGCCCGAGCCGCGGCGAAGTGCTCAGCACGGCGGCGGTGACGAGACCTACCGGACATCGGGGCACCCGTCCGCGCAGAGCGTGCAACGATAACTACGTTCGACCGGTTTGCTTACCGATTGCCGCGCCGGCTGGCGTAGAACACGTTGTAGTGGCTCGATCAATCATCATCTCGTCAGACGAGCATCGCGCTTGTCCAGGTCCCGGTCGCGCCTGGGGATCATGCCGCGGTTCGCTCGACGGGGAGCGATCGGCTTGTTAAGCCGCGTCCCGCAAGGACAATTTGAGTCGGGACATGACCGTAGCGATCGAGATGGGACAAACGACGGCCGGCCCTTCGGCGGCCATCGACCTCGAGGAGCTATTGGCCACGCGCCTCCTGGTGCAGGGCAATTCGGGTTCCGGCAAATCCCATCTGCTGCGCCGGCTGCTGGAACAGAGCGCGCCATGGGTGCAGCAGACCATCATCGATCCCGAGGGTGACTTCGTGACCCTGGCCGAGCGATTCGGCCACCTCGTCATCGATGCCGAGGACCATACCGAGCGCAGCCTGCAGGTCGCCGGCGAGCGCGTGCGCATCCATCGCGTCTCGACCGTGCTCAATCTCGAGGGGCTCGACGCCGAGAACCAGATGCGGCGCGCCGCGGCCTTCCTCGGCGGCATGTTCGAGGTTGCCCGCGACCACTGGTATCCGATGCTGGTGGTGGTGGACGAGGCGCAGCTGTTCGCGCCGGCGAGCGCGGGCGAAGTTTCCGACGAGGCGCGCAAGCTCTCGCTCGGCGCGATGACCAACCTGATGTGCCGCGGCCGCAAGCGCGGGCTGGCCGGGATCATCGCGACCCAGCGGCTCGCCAAGCTCGCCAAGAATGTCGCGGCCGAGGCGTCCAACTTCCTGATGGGCCGGACCTTCCTCGATATCGACATGGCGCGCGCCGCCGACCTGCTCGGCATGGAGCGGCGGCAGGCGGAAGCGTTCCGCGACCTGGAGCGCGGACAATTCATGGCGCTCGGACCCGCACTCTCCCGCCGTCCGCTGGGCTTGCGCATCGGTCCGACCGACACCCAACCGCGCAACGCGGCACCGCGGCTGATGCCGCTGCCTGAAGCGGCGCTTGAGGATGCACGCGCCATCATCCTCGCGGCCCCGCCGCCCGAAATATCAGCCAGACCGCCGCGCCGCGCGCCGTCACCCGACCTGGTCAGCCAGTTGATGGCCGCCAAGCCAACTGTACCGGAGCAAGATCCCGAAACCGCGGAACCGCCGCTCAGCGCCGAGCAGCTGGCCGAGCGGCGTGAGCGGCTGGATCGCATCCTGCGCGCGATCCTCGCCGAGCCCGACGCCGGCTTCCGCGCCATCGGCGTGCTCTATCAGGAGTTCGTGGTCCGCTGCCGGATCGAGGGTCTCGGTGCCGTCGTGCCCGAGCTGACCGATTTCCGCCGCATGCTGACACGCGCCCGCGCCGGGCTCGGCGCCGAGATGGCGGAGGACGACGCGTGGCAGGATGTCTCGCTGCGTGCCGCGATCCTGCCCGAGGACATGCAGGGCGTCTTCATGATGATCGCCCGCGCCGCGAAGGAAGGCTGGCCCTGCCCGAGCGATGCCGCGATCGCCCGCGCCTATGGCACGCACTCGCTGCGCCGCGCCCGGCATTTGCTGACCTACATCGAGGAGCAGGGCCTGATCGTCTGCCAGCTTGACGGTGCCGGCCGGCGGATCGTGACACTCGTCGAGCTCGCCTGGGCCACGGCCGCAGCCGACCCGAATGCCGACGAAGTGCCGGCGGAAGCAGCCTGCAACAGCTCGACTCCGTAATCAGTCGCTGGGCGACGAAGCGTTCGATCTTGCATGGAATCCCAGAAGCGTCGCAAGACACCAAAAAGGCCCGCCGGGAGGCGGGCCTTTTTGTTTCTGCTGGTTGAGGGATCTGGTTCCGGTGGGCCCGCGACAGGCCCCCCACAGCCCCTCATCTTCAGGCCTCACGCATGCTGTGGCTGCGCCAGCTGGCTGACCTGCGTCGCCGGCGGATCGACAACGAGGGTCCCGCCATGGCCATCACTCGAGGTCGTGAAGGTCGAGGCCATGTAGTTGCCGAGAAGCGCAATACTCGCCGTAACAGTGCCGTCCGTCACCGTGAGCGTTCCGTTCGTACTGGTTCCGCTGAAGGTCGGCGTGTGAACGCTCGCGAAATTGATGTTCGCGAAATCGATCGCATCCGAACCGGTCATCCCGGCGACGGTCCCGCTAAAGCTCGCGGAATTGTCGAGCTTCAGCGTCCCCGTCGAACCCTGGAACGTCACGGTGGCGTTCGAGGCCCCCGGCAATTCCAGGGTCGCGCCCGCCGCGATGGTGGCACTGGCGGAACTCTCGCCGGTCGCGTTGAAAGACTGCCAAGCCCCCCACGCGGTGCCGTCATTGGCCCGGATCCAGAGTTGGTCTGTGCCCAAGCCGGCCTGATAGGTGGTCTGGGAAAGTTGCGCCGCCGTGATGTCGATCTCGGTATTTGCCTTCTGCGTGACGTTGTTGACGATCCAGGCCCCGTTCGTGTTGGAATCCCACAACGCATATTTCGTGATGGTATCGCCATCTGCGTCCGTCGCGCTGAACAGGCTCGATGCGGCGAAGGTCTGCCCGGAGACCGTCGCCACGTTCGAGGCCGACACCGTCGGCGCCTGGTTGGTTGCGGTCGCCGTGAACGCCGTCCAGTTCCCCCACAACTTGCCGTCATTGGCCCGCACATAGAGCGTATCCGACGGCGAACCACCGGGGCCGAATACGTAGCTCACCTGCGTCAGGTTCGCCGCCGAGACGTCGATCTCGGTGTTGGCTAGCTGGGCGACGCCATTGATCGCCCAGTGGCCGTTGCCGCCGGTGTCCCAGAACGCGTACTGGGTGATCGTGTCGCTGTCGGCATCCGTCGCCGAGAACAGGCTCGTGGCTACGACCGAATGGTCGTGGGTCCCGGTCGCGTTCGATGCCGTCACAACGGGCGCGTGGTCGGGCCCCGGCGTTGCCGTGAATCCCGTCCAGGTTCCCCACAACAGGCCATCGTTGGCCCTGACGTACAATGTGTCGGGCGTGGTGCCGGTCGGCCCGAACACGTAACTCACCTGTGACAGGTTCGCCGCCGACACATCGATCTCGGTGTTGGCTGCCTGCGCGACGCCATTGATCGCCCAGTGGCCATTGCCGCCGGTGTCCCAGAATGCGTACTGGGTGATGGTGTTGCTGTCGGCATCCGTGGCCGAGAACAGGCTCGTGGCGAGCGCCGACGTCTCGCCATGGGTTGCTGCGACGTTCGGCGCCGTCACCACCGGCGCATGATCGGACCCTGACGGGGCCGTGAAGCCCGTCCAGCCGCCCCACATGAAGCCATCGTTGGCCCTGATGTACAGCGTATCGGGCGGCGAGCCGGTCGGCCCGAACACGTAGCTCACCTGCGACAAGTTCGCCGCCGACACATCGATCTCGGTGTTGGCCGCCTGCGCGACACCATTCACCACCCAGTGGCCGTTGCCGCCGGTGTCCCAGAACGCGTACTGGGCGATGGTGTCGCCATCGGCATCCGTCACCGAGAACAGGCTCGTGGCGAGCGTCGACGTCTCTCCTGGGGTTACTGTCACGGTCGGCGCCGTCACCACCGGCGCGTGGTCAGGCCCCGGTGTTGCCGTGAACGCCGTCCATGTGCCCCACAACATGCCGTCATTGGCCCGCACGTAGAGCGTATCCGACGGCGAACCACCGGGGCCGAACACGTAGCTCACCTGCGACAGGTTCGCCGCCGACACATCGATCTCGGTGTTGGCTGCCTGCGCGACGCCATTGATCGCCCAGTGGCCGTTGCCGCCGGTGTCCCAGAATGCGTACTGGGTGATGGTATTGTTGTCGGCGTCCGTGGCCGAGAACAGGCTCGTGGCGAGCGCCGATGTCTCGCCATGGACTGCTGTGACGTTCTGCGCCATCACGACCGGCGGATTGTCGGCTCCCGGCGGGGCCGTGAACGCCGTCCAGGCGCCCCACAAATAGCCGTCGTTGGCCCTGACATACAACGTATCGGGCATCGAGCCGGGCGAACCGAACACGTAGCTGACCTGCGAGAGGTTCGCCGCCGACACATCGATCTCGGTGTTGGCCAACTGGGCGACGCCATTCACCACCCAGTGGCCGTTGCCGCCGGTGTCCCAGAACGCGTACTGGGTCATCGTGTCGTTGTCGGCGTCCGAGGTCGAGAACAGGGTCGTGGCGAGTGTCGACGTCTCTCCTACGGTTACCGTCACGTTCGGCGCCGTCACCACCGGCGCGTGGTCAGGCCCCGGCGTTGCCGTGAAGGCCGTCCAGGTCCCCCACAGGTAGCCGTCGTTGGCCCTGACGTACAGCGTATCGGGTGTCGACCCTGTCGGCCCGAACACGTAGCTGACCTGCGACAGGTTCCCCGCCGACACGTCGATCTCGGTGTTGGCCAACTGGGCGACGCCATTGATCGCCCAGTGGCCGTTGCCGCCGGTGTCCCAGAACGCGTACTGGGTCATCGTGTCGTTGTCGGCGTCCGAGGTCGAGAACAGGCTTGTGGCGATCGCCGAGGTCTCTCCATGGGTTGCGGTCACGTTCGGCGCCGTCACCACCGGAGCGTGGTCAGGCCCCGGCGTTGCCGTGAACGCCGTCCAGGCGCCCCACAGGTAGCTGTCGTTGGCCCTGACGTACAGCGTATCGGACGTCGACCCTGTTGGTCCGAACACGTAGCTCACCTGCGACAGGTTGGCCGCCGACACATCGATCTCGGTGTCGGCTAACTGGGCGACGCCATTGATCGCCCAGTGGCCGCTGCCGCCGGTGTCCCAGAATGCGTACTGGGTCATCGTGTCGTTGTCGGCGTCCGAGGTCGAGAACAGGCTCGTGGCGAGCGCCGAGGTCTCTCCATGGGTTGCCGTCACGTTGGGCGCCGTCACCACCGGCGCCGCATCCGGCCCCGGTGTTGCGGTGAACGCCGTCCAGGCGCCCCACAGAATTCCGTCGTTCGCTCTTATGTAAAGCGTGTCGGGCGTCGATCCTGTCGGCCCGAACACATAGCTCACCTGCGACAGGTTGGCCGCCGACACATCGATCTCGGTGTTGGCCAGCTCGGTAATACCATTCACCACCCAGTGGCCGTTGCCGCCGGTGTCCCAGAACGCGTACTGGGTCATCGTCTGGTGATCCGGATCGGCCACCGTGAAGAGACTTGACGATGCGGCAACCGACGTTTGGCCGTGCACCGCTGCGACATTGGCGGCATGCACGGTCGGTGGAGTGTCCACAAAAGCGGTTGCGGTAAATTGAGTCCAGCCGCCCCAAGCCGTACCGTCATTGGCCTTTACGAAGAGGGTATCAGCCGTGCCACTCGGACCGAATACGTAGCTCACCTGCGACAGGTTCGCTGCCGCAACATCGATCTCGGCGTTGGTGGCCTGCGCGACGCCGTTGATGGCCCAGTGTCCGTTGCCTTGCGTGTCCCAGAACGCATATTGGGTGATGGCATCGCCATCTGCGTCCGAGACGGAGAACAGGCTGGAAGCCAGCGCAGAACTCTCGCCAAGGATTGCCGTTACATTGGGCGCTGACGTGACCGGTGCGACATCGGCACGCGTCGTGACCAGCGTGCCGGTCCCGGAATCCGTGCTGACGCTGAACCGGACGCCAGGGGTTTGATCAAGCTGCAGATCAAAGGAGGAAGCCCCCTCGGTGACATGCAGGATGTTGCCCGCGAGCAAGGACGCCGATCCGCCGGATACGAAATTGAGGCCAGCCAAATCGATGCTGTCGCCCAGCACCAGACCGCTGATGGTGGTGCCGGCCAAAGATGTGCCATCGACCTTGAGCTGCCCGCCGGAACCGCTGAATGCGATGCCGCTCGCGAGGCTTCCCGCCTGCAATTCGACCACGCCGCCGGAGATCGTCACCACCCCTGCGGAGCCGCCGGAAGATACAATCTCACTACCACCAGCGAACACGAAGACGTTGCTCGTCGTCGTGCCTGCTAGATTGAACGCGCCACCACTCGACACCGCAATGTCGTGCGCCGTGCCTCCGGCGGCAACGTTGAACACGCCGCCACTGGAAACGGTCAGGTGATCCAGCGCGCCGCCCGAAAGGACGTTGACCGTGCCGCCGGAGACGGCCGTCCCGGAGCCCACAGCGCCGTTGACAACACCACCTGAGACGACGTTCTCAACACCACCGGCATAAACGCCCACGCGGCTGAGCACGGTGCCCGACACATTGAATATGCCGCCGCTGGAGACACCGACGAAAGCCGCCGTGCCGCCGGCCAGCACGTTCAATACGCCGCCTGCGCTGACTCCGGTGCCTGAACTGACGGCTCCGGTGATCAGTCCACCGGACAGCACGTTCTCGACACCGCCGCTAGTGACGCTGGCATTGCTCAGCACGGTGCCGGCAACATTGAAGATGCCGCCGCTCGACACGCCGACAAAGGCCGCCGTGCCGCCGGCCGACAGGTTCAACGTACCGCCCGAAATTCCAGTCCCGGATCCGCTCGCGCCGGAGATCGATCCTCCGGACAAGACGTTCTCTACGCCGCCGGCGTACACACCAGTATTGCTCAGCACCTTGCCTGCGACATTGAAGATGCCGCCGCTCGACACACCCACGTGCACAGCCGAACCACCGGCCAGGACGTTCACGACGCCGCCGGCGAAAATGACGGTCGCCGCACTCGATGCCCCGGAGATGAACCCGCCGGACAGCACGTTCTCCACGCCGCCGCTCGAGACCAGCGTGTTGCTTGTGATCGTACCCGCAACATTCAGGGTGCCGCTCGACACCGTAAGGTCGTGGGCCGTACCACCGGCCGAGACATTCAGAGTACCGCTCGAAACTGTCAGATGATCCAGCGCACCGCCCGCAAGAACGTTGACGGTGCCGCCGGATATGCCCGTCCCGAGGCCGGGGGCGCCGGTGACCACACCACCCGAGAGAACATTCTCAACGCCGCCGTCAAAGACGCCGACATTGCCGAGTACGGTGCCAGCCACGTTGAACGTGCCGCCACTCGACACACCGACGAAAGTAGCCGAGCCACCGGCAAGAAGATTCAAAGTGCCGATAACTCCGTTCCCCGCGGAGAAGGATCCCGAGATCAGTCCACCGGACAGCACGTTCTCGACACCGCCGCTCGACACCGTCGTGTTGCTCGTCGTCGTGCCGGCAAGATTGAACGTGCCGCCGCTCGACACCGCTATGTTGTGCACCATGCCGCCGGCGGAAACATTCAGCGTTCCGCTCGACACCGTCAGGTGATCCAGCGCGCCGCCGCCAAACACGTTGACCGTGCCGCCGGATACGCCGGTCCCGGAACCGGTAACGCCGGTGACAACACCACCCGAGAGGACGTTTTCAACGCCGCCATCATAGACAGCGACATTGCTGAGCACGGTGCCCGACACGTTGAACGTGCCGCCGCTCGAAACACCGACATAGGCCGCCGAGCCACCGGCCAGAACGTTGAGGGTACCGATAACACCGGTCCCCGAGCTGATGGCGCCGGTGATCAGACCGCCGGACTGCACGTTCTCGACGCCGCCGGCAAACACCATGCCGTTGCTGAGCACGGTGCCCGCGACATTGAACGTGCCGCCGCTCGACACGCCGACAAAAACCGCTGAGCCCCCGGCCAGAAGGTTTACCGTACCGCCGGCAATGCCCGTCCCCGAGCCGCTGGCCCCGCTGATCAGACCACCGGATAGCACCGTCTCGACGCCGCCCGCCAGGACGCCCGTATTGCTGGTCATGGTGCCGCCGACGCTGAGCACGCCGCCGCTCGAAACAGTAACGTGGTCGGCGGTGGCGCCGGCTTCGACGATGACCCGCCCGGAATCGCCAACACTCGTCGCCGAGCCGCCGGCGAGAATGTCGAGCAGGCCGCCGCCCGAAACTTGCACGCCCGACGCGAGGCCCCCCGACGAAACGGTCTCAACGCCGCCGCTGAGCACGAATTGATTGGTGACGATACCGCTGTCGTTCAGCGCACCGCTGGCATAGACGAACATCGCCGTCGCGGTAGCGCCCGACTGCACGTTCACCGTGCCGCCGGAGATCGCGGTGCCGAAGCCTCCGGACACACCCTGCACCACACCGCCCGACAGCACGTTCTCGACGCCGCCGCTATACACACTGACAGAGCTCAGCACCGTACCGGCGACGTTGAAGACGCCACCGGCCGAGACGCCGACATAGGCCGCCGTGCCGCCGGCCGAAAGGTTCAGCGTGCCGCCCGAGACGCCGGTCCCGGATCCGCTCGCTCCGGAGATCGACCCGCCCGACAGGATATTCTCGACGCCACCGGCGTAGACGGCCGCGTTGCTCAGCACACTGCCGGCAACGTTGAACGTGCCGCCGCTGGAAACGCCAACGTGGACGGCGGACCCGCCGGCAGAAAGGTTCAATATGCCGCCGGCGGAAACGCCGGTCCCGGAGTTTGTTGCCCCCGAAATGAATCCGCCCGACAGTACGTTTTCGACACCGCCGCTACGGACCCCGATCATGCTGAGCGTCGTGCCGGCTACGTTGAAGACGCCGCCGCTCGAAACCGACAGGTATGAAGCAGAGCCGCCGGCGAGAACATTGACGGTGCCGCCGGAAATGCCGGTGCCCGAGCCGACGGCTCCGGAGATGAATCCGCCGGCCTCGATGTTCTCGACGCCCCCGGTGAACACCGCAGTGAAGCTGTTGACGGTCCCCGCCACGTTGAGCGTGCCGCCACTCGAGACGGCGAAGCGATCGCCCGCGCCGCCGGCGCCGACGACGGCACTGCCGCCGCTGGAAATCGTGGTCCCAACTGCGTACCCGCCGGCATCGACCAGGAGCTGACCGCCGCCACTGAGCGTCGTCTGGGTTGCCGAGCCTCCGCTGAGGACCTCGAGCGTGTTGGCTCCCGTTTCGGTCAGTCCTGAGCTGGTAACACCTGAGCTTACAAAAGTGGTGCTCATGGCAGCGCGCCCCCCAAAAAAAATGGTCAGTTCTTGAAATAGGCTAGAGCTTGAATCCAGGAATCGTCCTGATCACCGACTTCACATGGTCCACGGTGATCAGCTTTGTGCACTCGAACTGACGCGGCGTTCCCTTGTGGCGGGGACACCAGAAAAAATCTTTGTGGTCGAATCGAACCGCCGGATCGTTCCAGCAGCTATTGCAGGCGTGATAGTTGATCACGCGATACGGCGTAGCAAATTCATTTGTCGGATGCGTGAAGCCCGCGATCATCACGACCGGGGTGCCGACCGCCCAGGCCAGCCAGGCAAGTCCGCTGGAAAGGCCGATGAAGAAGTCCGCGTGATCGAGCAGATTCGCTCGCTCCTGAATCGGGCGGTCACCGGTCCAGTCCTCCGCGCCGTTCGGAATGTGATTCCATACCAGCTCGTGGCCGTGCGTCGGCTTCTGATCGATGCAGATCACGCGATAGCCGGCCTGCTTGAGAAAGCTGATCAGCTCGCGCCAGCCGTTCGGGTTATTCCAGTACTTGCACTGTGTCGTGCTCTGAACCGCGATGCAAACATAAGGCTCGGGAATGGGCCTTTGCTCATCGGCCAGCGAGATGCGCGGCGCCACCTCGGTCGGATCGACGCCGAGGATGTATCCGGCGGTCCGGTGCAGCCCCACAAAGCGGAAGTCACACGGCTGGTAGACGAAATTCTTGTCGTCGAAAAACAATCCGACGCTGTAGGTGGCGTAGTATCGGTCGGTTTGAATTTCCTCATGCGTAACGAAGTTGATCTCCGGATACGCATCGCGAAACAGCGGAATCAGCTTCTCCGCCATCGCACAGGTCAGCCTGCAATTGTGAGCTTGCCTGAACTTTTCCACATAGGGAAACCAGCCGATCGTGTCGCCCAGGGTGCCGACCGGAAGCTGTATCAGGACGTGACGATCCGTCGCGTTGTACTCATGCGAGAAAATGACATCCTCGCCCTGCAAGACCTCGATACGGAAACGAATGTAGTAGCGCTTTGAGCTGTTGACGCGTCCGCCCGCGAACTGCGTCTCGAAAAGAACATTGCCGGTCTCGGCGTCCCAAAGACGCACGCGCCAAGGACCTTCGGCTTCGGGACAGACGACCCGGGCGCCGTCGTTGAAGTCGAAGCGCAGGCCCTTCGGACCGACTTGAGTGGGAAGTTCTGCCGCTGCCGGATAGGCCCGCTTGGGCGTTTCGGCATCCGGCGCAACGGCTTCCGACTTGGCGGGTACCGCGCTGGTCGACCGATCAACGATGACTTTGGGTTGGTCGGCCACTTGGTCAATCGGACGCTTCAGCCCGATCGCCGGCGCGACGGCAATCGCATTCACGAATATCCCCTGCCCTGAAAATATAAAGAAAGCTAAAAATACCGGCAGACGGTAGGCGAGATTGACAATCGCGTCAACGGACGAAAACCTTAGCGCACACTTCTCTCGCGGCCGCTCCGGAGCCGCAGAAACAAAGAAACACAAGCGATGAGTCGCAATCCCAGCAAGGTCCCGTTTGTGATCGCAGCGTCGGCTCATGGCCCGCTGATCGTCAACCGGCTAGACTACCACACCGCCGGCGAACACACCTTTGGAGTCGGGATTCAGATCCTCGAGCACGGCGCGTTCGACGTCACAGAAATCGAGCTCACGAAGGGTCTTCTTGCACTGCGAAGAACCTACCGGGGGGACGGCGTGGTCGCCATCGACTGCGGGGCGAACATCGGCGTTCACACCATCGAATGGTCCAAGCACATGAACGGCTGGGGCTCGGTCGTTGCCATCGAGGCGCAGGAACGAGTCTACTACGCCCTTGCCGGCAACATCGCCATCAACAACTGCTTCAACGCGCGGGCGATGCACGCGGTCATTTCGTCGGAAACCGGCAAGACCTGGGTGCCGACCTTAAGCCATCAGGAGCCCGCCAGCTTCGGAAGTCTGGAGGTGACGCAACGCCCCGGCACGGAGCAGATCGGTCAGAAGATCGACTATACCCAGGCCAACGGCACTGAAACGACGATGATCACCCTGGACTCCCTGAATCTGAGCCGTTGCGATCTGATCAAGATCGACGTCGAAGGGATGGAGCTGAAGGTGCTGGAGGGGGCCAGCGCCACGATCCGGCAGCATCACCCTGTGATTCATGCGGAATTCATCAAGACCGACAAGGCCGCACTCGTTCGCGCGCTTGCCGATCATGGATACCGGACCTACGACGCAGGGCAAAACTGCCTCGCGATCCATGAATCCGACCCGAGCCTGAGCCACGTGGAATCGCGAACGACGTCATGACGGCCTGACCGCCGAATTCCTTCACCGCTCCCGGAGAGCATCCTGCCGGTAGCGCACGATCGGCGACAACAAATAGCTCATGATGCTGCGGGCGCCCGTCCTGATTTGGACGGTTACGGTCATTCCCGGCGAAAGATTGATCTCCTTGTCATCGACGACCATCTTGGTCCGGTCGATCGAGACATGCGCGACATAGACGGGTCCCGTCCCCTTGGGCTCACTGCTTTCTTCCGGCGCGCCGCCATTGGGCTCGCGGGCTGAATCCCGTGACCGGTCGCGGGAGACGGAATCGGGCGAGACGCTGACGATCTTGCCGTGCAGCAGGCCGTAGCGCGTGAAGTTGAAGGTATCGACCTTGATTTCGGCGTCCTGGCCGGGGTGCACGAAGCCGATATCGCGATTTGAAACCATCGCTTCGATTTCAAACAGATTGTCGCTGGGTACGACGACCGCGAGCGTCTGGGCGGCGGTTGCGACGCCGCCGACCGTGTGCACGGCCAGTTGCTGCACCACGCCATCGATGGGGGCGGCAAGTTTTTGAAGGCTGGTCCGGTGCTCGGCTTTGGACACTTCGTCCTTGAGGCTGCCGGCCTTCTGCGTCGCCTTGGCGAGATCATCGTACAGGCGGTGCCGGTATTCCGAGACTAGCTTGGCGCGCGTCTCTGCGAGCGCGGCGACGGCCGCGTTGGCCTCCTCGAGCTTGCTCCGTTGCACCAGGACGTCCTGCTGCATCCCGACGAGTTCCTGGAGTTCCTGCAAGTATTGCAGCTTTGAACCGTACTCCCTATCCGCCAGGTACTTGCGAACGCCGACCCGCTCCTGCAGGACCGGCAGTAGAGCTTCAATCTTGGCGATGCTGGCGTCGATCGTTTTGGTCTCCGCGACCTTCTGCACCCGCTGCCGATCCAGTTCCGACAATTTGGCGCGCTGCTCGGAATCCTGACTGCGCAGGTACTCCAGATGCATCTGGATCAACGCGGGCGGCGTGTCGGCCGGTGCGCCGTCAAGCGCGTCGGTGTTTCCGTCGAGCGCCGAACGGGCGCGTGAAATATCCAGCTGTGACGCGAGAAGATCGTTCTTCAGGTGCTGAAACTCCGCCTGATTGCTGGTCGGATCCAGCTCGATCAGAATCTCACCTGCCTTGACCCTTTGACCGTCGCGGACGTGAATGGCCCGCACCACTCCGATCTCCAGCGGCTGAACCAGCTTGACACGGTCGCCAGGTACGATCTTTCCAGGTGCTGAGGCAACGATGTCGATCTTGCCGAGAGCCGCCCACGCCACGGCGCAGCAGAACAGGGCAGCAAGCAGGACGGCGGTCAGCCTGGCGGTGGGAGATGGCGGCGTCTCGACAATTTCGAGGGCGGCCGGCAGGAAGGCCAGCTCGTCCCGGGTTTTGCCCCCGACCGCAACCACTTCACGAGCCGACTTCATGGATCCCCGCCTGTATCCGGTACAGCGACGCGTATCTTCCGCCTGTGCTCAACAACTCCTCATGGGATCCCTGTTCGACGAGCCGGCCGCGATCAATGGTGATGATCCGATCGGTGCGCCTGACAGCGGATAGACGATGTGCAATGACAAAAACCGTTCGTCCCTTCACGATCCGGTTCATATTGTCCTGAATGACCCTTTCGCTTTCGTAGTCCAGCGAACTGGTCGCTTCGTCGAAGATCAGGATGCGGGGATCGGTGATAAGGGCCCGCGCGATCGCGATGCGTTGCCGCTGCCCGCCCGACAGACTGGAGCCGCGCTCGCCGACGACGGTGTCGTAGCCTTCCGGCAGTTCCAGAATGAATTCGTGAGCTCCCGCAAGCTGAGCCGCGGCGACCACTTTCTCCATCGGTGCGGCAGGATCGGCGAGCGCGATGTTTTCCCGTACGCTGCGATTGAACAACACGTTTTCCTGCAGGACGACGCCGACCTGGCGACGCAGCCACGCCGGATCGACCATCGCAAGGTCAATCCCGTCGACAAGGACCCTGCCCTTCTCCGGAACGTAAAGGCGCTGAACGAGCTTCGTGAAAGTGCTCTTGCCCGAACCGGACGGGCCGACGATGCCGACGACCTGGCCGGCCGGAATGCTGATGTTGATGTCATGCAGCACTTCGGGTCCATCGACCCGATAGCGGAACGCCACGTGTTCAAGGGTGACCTGCCCCTTGATGGGCGGCGGCACGGCGCGACCGGGGCTGAACGTCTGTTCGGCCGGCGTATTCAGGATGTCACCGAGCCGCGCGATCGAGAGCCTGGCCTGATGAAAGTCCTGCCAGAGCTGCGCCAGTCGCAGAACCGGCGCACTTACGCGTGACGAGAACATGTTGAAGGCGATCAGCTCGCCGACCGTGAGGCTGCCGTCGATCACCAGCTTGGCGCCGGCGTAAAGGATCACCGCGGTGACGAGCTTGCTGACGAACTGGACCGATTGGCTCGCTACATTGGCGAGGCTGAGCACGCGGAAGCTGGCCGCAACGTATCCGGCAAGCTGCTCCTCCCAGCGGCGCTGCATCTGCGGTTCGAGCGCCATGGCCTTGATCGTCTCGACCCCGGTCACGCTCTCGACGAGAAAGGACTGGTTTTCGGCCCCGCGCTCGAATTTGGTATCCAGCCGCTGCCGGAACATCGGCGTCGCGCCAGCCGAGATGCCGACATAAAGCGGGAATGACCCAAGCACGATCCAGGTCAGGATCGGCGAGTAGACAAACATCACCGCGATGAACACGATGGTGAAGAACAGATCTATCACGACCGTCAGCGCGGAGCCGGTCAGGAAGTTGCGAATGTTCTCCAACTCGCGGACCCGCGCAACCGAGTCGCCGACCCGGCGCGCCTGGAAGTAGGCAATGGGCAGCCCGATGAGATGCCTAAACAAGCGGGCTCCCAGCTCGACATCGATCCGGTTGGTCACATGCGAGAACAGGTAGGTCCTCAATATCGCGAGGGCCGTTTCGAAAGCCGCGATGCCGATCAACCCCACGACGAGCACATCGAGTGTGCTGAGCGTGTGATTAACCAGGACCTTGTCGATCACCACCTGAAAGAACAGCGGCGACACCAGTGCGAACAGCTGCAAGAAGAACGAGGCGATCAACACCTCGACGAAATGATACCGATATTTGTGGATCGCCCCCAAGAACCACGACAGGTCAAAGCGGCGCGCAAGATTGACCAGTCCCGCCCGCCGGCTCACCAGGATCAGCTTGCCGGTCCACACCGCTTCCAGGTCGGCCCTCGTGATCAACTCCGGGCGCTCTGCCAGAGGCGATTGAACGAGGATCTTGTCCGGGCCCACCTTGGCGAGGATCAAATGGCCACCGTCGCGCAACGGCGCGATGGCAGGAAGCGGGACCTTCTCGAGCCTCAGCCAGTTGGTGCTCAGCTCGCGCGCCTTGACGCCGGTCGAGCGCGCGTACCGCAGCATCTCCGGCGTTCCGAACGGGCCATTGCCGACTTGATGACGAATCTGGTCGACATCGGCCGGGAGGCCGTGAAAACGCAGCAGCATCGCGAGCGCAACTATCCCGCTGTCTGCTGTCGTACCGCTCCGCGTTTCAATCATCTCGCGACTTAATCTGCTCAGTAGCTGAAAATAACTGCAGTCGAAGGTGGGCCGAGATTGCCGTGAGCGGGCCCCGCCCCTGCTCGTCGGCCTCGCCGTCAGTGCAAACTGACTATTCGTAACGAAACGACAGAGCAGCAAATGAATATGACAGGCAGAGTACTATGGCTCTTCGGCGAGATGCAATTGGCGTTATCAACGCCCAAGCCGAATTCGCGAGCAACATCATGCCGATCCTGGAGTCCATCGCGGAACCGCTCGGAAAGCCGAACCAGGCTCCGTAGTCTTACGGATCGCGGCACCCGGCATGGCCGTCACCGGGGTCACGGGGATGATCGCGTCGGCCTTATCGCTTATAAGAGGGTCATGCCCTTCCGATCTTGCCGCATGCAAAGAATGGCCGGACTCTGTGTGATGCCCCAAGGTGACGCCCCAACGTGACGCCCCAAGCCAATTGCGCCAGAGGCCCTGGACATGAACAGCCTCACGCACCGCCTTGTCCGGGGCCGGCCATTTGGCGTCTATTAACTACCCAGTGACTGGTCCGCATGAATATTGTCAATTATTGCTACGCTACCATAGATTGAAAGCTCGACCAAGATGACTTGGAATTATTCCGTAACATTGAACGATTCATCGAACGTAGGCGGATCTGCCGACACGTCTCTTGTTTACGATCTCGAGCAGGCCCTCAACATTTGGCAGCGATATATCCTGGGCGTTGGCACCATGGTGGTGTCACTCAACATCCTGCCCACCTCCGTTGGCCGTGCCGACGGCGGGCCCACCTCCAGCTACTTGGTGGGCACGAATGGCGGGCTCGCGGTGTATGAGCCGTCAAGCCAGTACGAGCTGACCACGGGACAGCACGTCCCCGGAACGACAAGCGACATCACCATCAACATCGATCCCGGCTACTTCCAGTACATCGACCTCGACTATGGCCTGAGCTGGTCCAGTCAGGTGCCTGGGAACGTGATCAATCCGATCAACGTTTTTCTGCACGAGCTCATGCACGGCTTCGGCATGACGGGCTGGTACAGCCAGAGCGGACAGTTGGCCGGCGCCTACGAATCCACGTTCGACAACCTGATTCAAAAGACCGCAACCGGCGCCTACTTTGTCGGCGCCAATGCCGAGGCCGCCTACGGCGGCCCGGTGCCCCTGACCACAGACAGCACGACCCAGAACTATTACCATTTCGGCAACCAGCAATCCGACCTCTACGCCACCCCGTCGACCGTCAAGGACCCGCTCACGCTGGACCTGATGAACGGGATCGTTTTCTACCCCAATTACCAGTACGCGATCTCCAACCTCGACATCGGAGTTCTGAAGGACCTCGGATACAGCATCCGGACGACACCGGTCATTACCGCCAGCGATCAGTCCGCCGCCCGAAATCAGGTCTATGCGGCCTCATCGTTGTTCTCGGTGAACATGGCCGCGGGCGATTCCATCACCGAATATTCCTTCTGGGACACCAACGGCAACGGTCACTGGACGGTGGGAGGAACAATCCAGGGCACCAACACCGAGATCGACATCAGCGCGTCGCAACTGGCCCAAGCGAGTTACCAGGCTGGACCTGGTTCGGACACGCTGTGGGTGAGAGCCTTCGACGGCTATTTTTGGAGCGACTGGAAATCCTTCGTGATTTCGCCGGCTGATCATGCACCCGTGGTCACGGCAGCCAACGTGACCGGTTCGCGTGGGCAGCTCTCGGTGGCTGAATCCTCGCTGTTCTCCGCGAGTGACGCGGATGGCGACACCATCACCCAATATGCTTTCTGGGACACCGAGGGCCATGGGCACTGGGCGATCAACGGTGTCGCCCAAGCTACCAACGCCGAGATCGACGTCTCGGCCGCCAACCTTCCGCAAGTGAGCTATCTATTCGGTGCGGCGCCGGACACGCTTTGGGTCCGGGCCTATGATGGATATCTCTGGGGAGCATGGGTCCCGTTCACGGCCACGCCAGGTCTGGATCACGCTCCCGTTGCTTCTGCTTCCAGCTTCACGGCAGCCCACGGGCAAACGTCGGTCGCGGCTTCGAGCCTGTTCACGGTCAGCGATGCCGACAACGATACGATCACCCAATACGCACTCTGGGACAGCAACGGCAACGGCGCATGGGTGGTGAATGGTGCCGTTCAGGCCACCAATGCGGAAATCGACCTCACTCCTGCGCAGCTTGCCCACACGAGCTACCAATTTGGCTCGGCTCCGGACCAGCTCTGGGTCAGGGCTTACGATGGCACGCTGTGGGGAGCATGGGTGCCGTTCACGGCCACCCCGGGTCCGGATCATGCGCCGGTTGTCAGCGCGACCGACGTGTCGGCAACCCACGGCCAGGATATCGCCGCATCCAGCCTCTTCAGCGTGAGCGACGCCGATGGCGACACGATCACCGCCTACCAGGTTTGGGATTCAACGAGCGATCCAGCCAGCGGTCACTGGGTTGTCGGCGGAGCGGCGCAGGCCACCAACATCGCCATCGATGTTACGCCTGCTCAATTGACGAGCACCTCGTTTCAGTCGGGCTCCGGCTCGGATGATCTGTGGGTGCGAGCCAATGACGGCACGACATGGGGAGCCTGGAAGGAATTCCACGTCAACGCGCCGATCGACCATGCGCCCGTGGTGAGCGCGTCGGACGTGACCGCAACGCACGGTCAGGACATCGCCGCCTCGAGCCTGTTCACGGTCAGCGACGCCGACAACGATACGATCGCCAACTATCAGTTCTGGGACTCGACCGCCGATCCTGCCAGCGGGCATTTCGTCGTGGCCGGCGTGACACAGCCCGCGGGCCAGAGCATCGATGTGAGCGCGGCCCAATTAGCCAGCACATCGTTCCAGAGCGGTTCGGGCTCCGACGATCTCTGGGTGCGCGCCTTCGATGGCTTGATGTGGAGCAGCTGGAAGGAGTTTCACGTCAACGCGCCGGCCGACAATCTTCCGATCGTGTCGGCCGCCGACTTTTCAGCGAACCACGGCCAGGATATCGTGGCCTCTGCGCTGTTCTCGACCGCCGACGCGGATGGAGACACCATCACGAACTATCAGCTGTGGGATTCAACGTCTGATCCCAGCAGCGGGCACTGGGTGGTCGCCGGAGTAGCTCAGGGCACCAATGTCGCAATCGATGTGACTGCTGCCCAGCTCTCGAACACGAGCTTTCAGAGCGGCTCCGGTTCAGACGATCTCTGGGCGAGGGCTTACGACGGCTTCGCCTGGGGGCCGTGGAAGGAATTTCACGTCAACGCACCGATCGACCATGCTCCGGTCGTCTCGGCATCCGACTTCCACGCGACCGCCAACCAGAGCGTGGCCGCATCCAGCCTGTTCTCGGTCACGGATGCCGACGGGGACAGCATCCCCCAATATCAAGTCTGGGATTCGACGCCGTCGGCAAGCAGCGGCCACTGGAGCATCGGCGGGACGGCGCAGCCGGTCAACACCGCAATCAACGTCAGTGCGGCGCAACTCGCCAGCACGACTTTCGATGGCGGCACCGTATCTGACGACCTCTGGGTTCGCGCCAACGACGGTATGATCTGGAGCGCCTGGCAGGAATTTCATTTCATCGTCTAGGAAGCGGCCCGGGTTGCAGGAAGGCCACGATCCGCCGGCATGCGTTCGAGGGCGTGAGGCGAGAATCTTTCTCAGAACAAAAATGGCTCGCGAGATGCGGGCCATTTTCTCATCGGGACCGGTAAAGTCCGAACTTGGTTGCGGGGATAGGATTTGAACCTATGACCTTCAGGTTATGAGCCTGACGAGCTACCGGGCTGCTCCACCCCGCGTTAAACCGTTGCGTGCCTTGCAGAAAGAGTGCCCGAGCCGGTCGGCCAACGTAGATGGCGCCGATCGATCCGTCCGGAGGGCTTCCTGAGAAGGCGACCCGGGCCGAAGCCGTTCGGGTGCGAGGGGTATGTATCAACGTGAGTACGGTTTGGAAAGCCCCGGATGCGGGTTTTTGAGGATTTTGTGACGCCGAAATCGGCGGTTTTCCTGGCAAATTTACCGCCGGGAACCGGCTCTTGCCAGATCGCGCGCAAAAGCGGAGCTTGGCGCCCAACAAAATCCGTCAAGGACACGTCATTCGAGGGGAAACGCCATGGACCGGCCATTGAAGAGCCCGGGGCTGCACGCGCTTGAGGACACCTTTCACCGCCAGTTCGAGCTGTCACGCAGCGAGCCAGCGCCGACATTGCAGGCGCGGCTCGACCGGCTGCGCCGCCTGCGCGCCGCGCTGACCGAGAACGAGGCGCGATTCGAGGCGGCGATCTCGGCCGATTTCGGCCACCGTTCCACCGTCGAGACCGCGATCGCCGAGACCATGCTGGTGCTCGGCGAGATCAAGCATGCGGCCAAACACCTCAAGGGCTGGATGGCGCCCGAGAGAATCCCGACCACGGTGCAGTTCGCGCCGGCCAGGAACCGGCTGATCCCGCAGCCGCTCGGCGTGGTCGGGATCATTGCGCCCTGGAATTATCCGCTGCAGCTGACCTTGGCGCCTGCGGTCGCCGCGATCGCGGCCGGCAACCGCGCCATCATCAAGCCGAGCGAGCTGGTGCCGCGCTTCGCCGAGCTGCTGGCCGAGGTGATCGAGAAGAAATTCGACACCACCGAGCTCGCGGTCACCGATATCGACGACGACATCGCAACGGCCTTTGCCGCGCTGCCGTTCGATCATCTGATCTTTACCGGCTCGACCCGCGTTGGCCGGCTGGTCGCGGAGGCGGCCGGCCGCAACCTGACGCCGGTGACGCTCGAGCTCGGCGGCAAATCGCCCGCGATCGTCGACGGCTCCGCCGACATCGACGAGGCCGCGCAGCGCATCGCCTATGGCAAGCTGCTCAATGCCGGCCAGACCTGCATCGCGCCCGATTACGTGCTGGTGCCGCAAGCCTCTGTGCAGCCGTTCGCGATGCGGCTGCAGGGCCACATGCAGCACATGTTCGGCACCGATCCGAAAAATCCCGACTACACCTCGATCGTCTCGGACCGGCACTATGCAAGGCTCGAGAGCCTCGTCGCCGACGCCGCCGCCAAGGGCGCGACCATCATGCAGCCGGCCGCGCCGAACGATCCCGAGTGGAAGGCGAGGCGCAAATTCCCGCCGACCGTCATCGTCGATGCGACGCCCGAGATGACCGTGATGCAGGAGGAGATCTTCGGACCGCTGCTGCCGGTGATGGGCACCCGCGACGCAACGGAAGCGATCTCCTTCATCAACCGGCGCGACCGCCCGCTGGCGTTGTACTGGTTCGGCACCGACCACGCCGCCCGCGATGCGGTGCTGGCGCGCACGGTGTCGGGCGGCGTCACCGTCAACGATTGCCTGTTCCATTTCGCGCAGGCCTACCAGCCGATGGGCGGCGTCGGCGCGTCCGGCACCGGCGCCTATCACGGCGAATGGGGATTCAAGACGCTGACCAAGCTGAAGCCGGTGTTCTACCGCTCGCGCTTCAACCGGCTCGCCGATCTCTATCCGCCCTATGGCGCGAAGATCGCGCGGCTGGAGAAGCTGATGCGGCTGTTGTCGTAAAACTTAGAACGTCATTCCGGGGCGATGCGTCAGCATCGAACTATGGTGCGCAATTGCGCACCTGAGAATCTCGAGATTCCGGGTCTGGTCCTTCGGACCATCCCGGAATGACGAAGAGACAGGGGGAAACATACGTGACTGACACATTCGATTTCGTGGTGGTGGGCGCAGGCTCCGGCGGCTGCGCGGTGGCGGGGCGGTTGTCGGCGGATCCGGCGACCTCGGTGGCGATGCTCGATGCCGGCGGCAAGAACGACAATTGGGTGGTGACCACGCCCGGCGCCATCATTCTGATGCTCTCGAGCAAGCTCAACAACTGGGCGTTCGACACGGTGCCGCAAAAGGGCCTCAACGGCCGCATCGGCTACCAGCCGCGCGGCAAGGGGCTCGGCGGCTCCAGCGCCATCAACGCCATGGTCTATATCCGCGGCCATCGCGCCGACTACGATCACTGGGCTTCGCTCGGCAATACCGGCTGGGGCTATGCCGACGTGCTGCCCTATTTCAAGCGTTCGGAGAACAACACCGAGCTCGACGGCGAATATCACGGCAAGGGCGGCCCGCTCAACGTCACGGGCCTGCAGTCCGACAACCCGGTCAAGGAGACGTTCCTGCAAGGCGCGCGCGAGGCGCAGTTCCGGATCCGCGACGATTTCAACGGCGCCGAACAAGAAGGGCTCGGCATCTACCAGGTGACCCAGAGGAATGGAGAACGCTGGAGCGCCGCGCGCGGCTACATCCATCCTCACATGGGCCGCCGGCCCAATTTGCGCATCGAGACGCAGGCGCAAGCCACCCGCATCCTCTTCGAG
Organism: Bradyrhizobium sp. ma5; assembly: GCF_042258955.1. Lineage (NCBI taxonomy): Bacteria > Pseudomonadati > Pseudomonadota > Alphaproteobacteria > Hyphomicrobiales > Nitrobacteraceae > Bradyrhizobium > Bradyrhizobium sp. ma5. The sequence goes on along the minus strand of NZ_CP170156.1, from coordinate 1,030,812 downwards.
GGCAAGCGTGCCGTCGGCGTCGAATACATGCAGGGCAAGGAAAAGAAGGTGCTGCGCGCGCGGCGCGAAGTGATCCTTTCCGCCGGCGCGTTCCAGTCGCCGCAATTGCTGATGCTGTCGGGCGTCGGCGACGCCGCAGCGCTCGGCAAGCACGGCATCGCCGGCGTGCATGATCTGCCGGGTGTCGGACAGAACCTGCAGGATCACCCTGATTTCGTGTTCGGCTTCGCCTCCGACGCACCTTATTTCTCGGGACTGTCGTGGAGCGGCATCGGGCGGATCCTCAAGGGCATCGGGCAATACCGGCGCGAGCGGCGCGGCCCGATGACCTCGAACGTCGCCGAATGCGGCGGCTTCCTGAAGACGCGACCTGAGCTCGACGTCCCCGACATCCAGCTGCATTTCTGCATGGCGATGGTGGAAGACCACGGCCGCAAGCCGCGCTGGGGCACCGGCTTCTCCTGCCATGTCTGCCTGCTGCGCCCGGCCAGCCGTGGCAGCGTGTGGCTGAACAGCGCCGACCCGCTCGCGGCCCCCGCGATCGATCCGAATTTCTTCGGCGAGGACAGCGACGTTGAGACCATGGTCGCGGGCTTCAAGATGACGAAGCGACTGCTCGACACGCCGGCGCTGCGCGCGCTGCAGCAGAAGGACATGTTCACAGCGGATGTCCGCACCGACGACGACATCCGCAGCATCCTCCGGGCACGCTCCGACACCGTCTATCACCCGGTCGGTACCTGCAGGATGGGCACGGATGATCCACTCGCGGTGGTCGATCCGAATCTGCGCGTGCACGGGCTCGAGGCCTTGCGCGTGGTCGACGCCTCGATCATGCCGACATTGATCGGCGGCAACACCAATGCGCCGACCATCATGATCGGCGAGAAGGCCGCCGACATGATCAAGGCGGAGATGCGGTAACCAAATGGGCAGGGCGCGAGAGCGCCCTTGCCCACCCTGTGAGACTGCCGTCGCAGGGCGCACTGCCAAAATATCGAAAACAACCCCATGCAAAGTAGCCGGCGGACAGGGCAACTTGACTCGTCGGGCAACTCAGCGGTACTGTTCTATTATTCAGAAATCGTGCAGACGGCCTCAGCTTGCGCAGTGTCATCACCCGCGCAGGCGGGTGATCCAGTATTCCAGAGACGGCCGTGCTTGAGCCGAAAGGCCTCGGCCAACTGGATCGCCCGGTCCATGTGCGCAATTGCGCACAGGCCGGGCGATGACAGCGGCTTCATCCGGGCTACGAAGTCAGTTCAGCAAGAACCCGCCATCGACTGTCACCACCGTGCCGGTCATGTAGCGCGAGGCGTTGGAGGCGAGCAGCATGATCGCGCCGTCGAGATCGGTCTCGGCACCGACGCGGCGCTGCGGAATCCGTTTTGCCAGCCGCTCGCCTGACGGCGTCGACCAGAATTCATGGTTCATCTCGGTGTCGATGTAACCCGGCGCCAGCGCGTTGACGCGGATGTTGTTGCCGGCCAGCTCCAGCGCCATCGCCTTGGTGCCCTGGATCATGCCGGCCTTGGAGATCGCATAGGGCGAGACCGCCTTGAGCACGCCCTGCCCGAGCACGGACGCGACATTGATGATGTTGCCCGGCTGCTTGCGCAGGATCATGCGCCGCGAAAGCTCGGTTGCGAGGAAATAGGCCCCCTTCAGATTGGCGTTGATCACGGCGTCCCAATCGGCTTCGGTCTGCTCGGTCGAGAGCTTCTCGATCGCGATACCGGCATTGTTGATCAGCACCGAGACCGGACCGAGTGCGGATTCCGCCGTGTCGAGCGCTTTCGCAATCCCGGAAATATCCGCAACATCCATCTGCACCGCGGCAGCGCGGCCACCTTTGGCCTTGATCTCCTCCGCGAGGCTTTTCAGCTTAGCGGTCTGGCGTGCCGCCAGCACCACCGCGGCGCCATGCGCTGCGAGCACGCGGGCGAACTGCCGCCCGAGCCCCTGCGAGGCGCCGGTGATGAGGATGATTTCTTTACTGACATCGAATAGGTCGGACATCGGCAGGTTCCCGGATTGAAGCGGACGAGTGATAGCGACAATTGTCCCTGATGTAAGCAGGTTTGATCAACCAGGGGACCGTAGGAGATTGGGGCAGGAATTCCTTATCCATGAACCTCTTCGACATCGTCGTGACGCTCGGTCTGTTGTTCGCGGTCGTCACCGGCTTCACGACCGGCCTGTTGCGGAGCGCGGTCACCATCCTGGCCTATCTCGTTGCCATGCCGCTTGCGGTCGCGCTGCTGGCGATGGTCGGGCCCCACATCGCAGCGCTGCCGTCGTCGCCGTTTCCGCCCAACGGCGTACTGCTGTTCGGTCTCTTCCTTCTGATCGGCGTCATTCTCGGAAAGGTGGCGCGGACGATGCTCGACGACACCATGGGCTCGGAGATCGGGATCGGCGACCGTCTCGGCGGCGCGCTGCTCGGCGCAATCAGGGTTGGCCTCGTCGTGACCACGCTGGTGCTGGTGTTCGATCAACTGGTGCCGATGGCGAAGCAGCCGCAATTCCTCAACGGATCGCAGTTGCGGCCGTGGTTCTCCGCCGCCGGACAGGCCGGCTTCCGGTCGCTACCGCCCGAAGCCACCATGGCGATCGAGCGGCTGCGGCGCGAGCAGCGTATCTAACCAACGGGCTCACCCGGGCTGCTCCTGTCCGGCATGCACTTATGCATTGCACCTCCCTTACCGGCGCCGCCGGGCTTGGCTAGACTGGCGCCAGCGAAACTCTACAAACCAATCCGACATCACAGGGAGTGAACTCGTGGATCTTGGAATCAAAGGCCGCCGCGCCATCGTCTGCGCATCGAGCAAGGGACTGGGCCGCGCCTGCGCGATTGCGCTCGCCGATGCGGGCGTGCACGTCACGCTGACGGCGCGCGGCGCCGAGGCGCTGAAGCAGACCGCCGACGATATCCGGAAGGCGCATCCCGGCATCACCGTCACCGAGATCGTCGGCGACATCACGACGCCGGCCGGACGCGAGGCCGTGCTCAAGGCCTGTCCCGAACCGGACATCCTGATCAACAATGCCGGCGGCCCGCCGCCCGGCGATTTCCGCAACTGGACCCGCGACGACTGGATCAAGGCGATCGACGCCAACATGCTGACGCCGATCGAGCTGATCAAGGCGACCGTCGACGGCATGATGGCGCGCAAGTTCGGCCGTATCGTCAACATCACCTCGGCGGCGGTGAAGGCGCCGATCGAGATTCTCGGCCTGTCCAACGGCGCCCGCGCCGGCCTCACCGGCTTCGTCGCCGGCCTGTCGCGCAAGACCGTGATCAACAACGTCACCATCAACGGTCTGCTGCCGGGCCCGTTCGAGACCGATCGTCTGCGCGGCACTGCAAAGCCCGAGGCCGAAAAGCGCGGCATCTCGGCCGAGCAGGTGCTGGCCGAGCGCGCCAAGCTGAACCCGGCCGGCCGCTTCGGCCATCCCGACGAATTCGGCTACGCCTGCGCCTTCCTGTGCGGCGCCAAGGCCGGCTTCATCACCGGGCAGAACCTGCTGCTCGATGGCGGCGCCTTCCCCGGCACGTTATGAGAGCCGTCTGGTACGAACGAACCGGCGCGGCGCCGACGGTACTCACCGTCGGCGAGATGCCGACGCCGGACGCGGGCCCGGGCGAAGTCCGGGTTCGCCTCGAGGCGTCGGGCGTCAATCCAGCCGATGTCGGCCGCCGCAGCGGCAACTATCGCGCGATGGACTTTCCGCGGGTGATCCCGAACAGCGACGGCGCCGGGATCATCGACCAGATCGGTGAAGGCGTGACGCGCTTTGCCGTCGGCGACCGCGTCTGGCTGTTCAACGGCCAGCGCAACGGCCGCGCCTTCGGCACCGCCGCCGAGTACATCACGCTCGCCGATTATCTGGTGACGCCGCTGCCGCCGGACGTGTCGTTCGCGGCCGGCGCAACGCTCGGCATCCCCTGCATGACGGCGTGGTGCGCGCTGTTCGCCGACGGTCCGATCGCCGGTCAAACGGTGCTGGTCACCGGCGGCGCCGGCGCCGTCGGCCACTATGCCGTGCAACTCGCCAAATGGGGCGGCGCGCGCGTGATCGCGACGGTGAGCTCAGAGGTCAAGGACGTCGAGGCGCGGCTTGCCGGCGCCGACACGGTCGTCAACTACCGCACCGAGGACGTCGTCTCCAAGGTGATGGCCTTCACCGAGAACCGCGGCGTCGACCGCGTGATCGACGTCGATTTCGGCGGTAACCTCGCGACCACGCTGAAGATCATGGCGCTGAACTCGACGATCGCGGTCTACGCCACCAACGGCAACCGCACGCCGGTGCTGCCGGTGCGCGAATTGATGGAGAAGTGCATCACGGTGCGCTCGCTGGTGCTGTTCGCACTGCCGCCGCCGCTGCTCGCGGCCGCGCAGGCCGACATCACCAAATGGCTGGAGTCGGGCACCCGCGTGCACAATATCGCCGGCCAATTTGCGCTGGCCGAGACCGCCGATGCCCATCTCGCCGTCGAGAAGGGTGACAAGATCGGCACCGTGATCGTCGACTGCGCGCGGTGACAGGCACGCGCTCTCTTCCACCTCTCCCCGCAGGCGGGCTGAGGTGAAGTGCAGCGCGGCCTTGATCCATTGCACCAGCGCGCGGGAACCCGCATTGTCAGGTGATAGACCAATAAAAAAGGAGGACACGCCGCATGCAATGGACGATCGGCAAGGTCAAGATCACAAAAGTCGTCGAGCTCGAGACCGTCGGCAGCACACGCTTCATCCTGCCGCTGGCCGGCCGGGAAGAGATCCAGAGCCTGCCCTGGCTGATCCCGCATTTCGCCAATGAGGATGGCCGGCTGAAAATGTCGATCCATTCGCTGGTGGTCGAGACGCCGGAGCACCGCATCATCGTCGACACCGGGCTCGGCAACGACAAGCAGGGCCGCAACGTGCCGACCTGGAACAACCGCAACGATCCGTTCCTGGAGAAGCTGACCGCGGCCGGCTTTGCGCCTGACAGCATCGACACCGTGCTGTGCACGCATCTGCATGTCGATCACGTCGGCTGGAACACGAAACTTGTCGGCGGCAAATGGGTGCCGACCTTCGCCAATGCGCGTTACGTGTTCGGCAGGACCGAATTCGAGCACTGGCGCGACCACAGCGACGATGCCGCGCATGCTGCCGTGTTCGCCGACTCGGTGAAGCCGATCGCGGATGCCGGCAAGGCCGAGCTGGTGCCGAGCGATCATCGCTTGACCGAGGAGATCACGCTGATCCCAACGCCGGGACACAGCCCCGGCCATACGAGCATCCACATCAAGTCCGGCGGCGCGGAAGGACTGCTGACCGGCGACGTCGCCCATCATCCCTGCCAGATGTATCACCTCGACTGGTCGTCGACCGCGGACTCCGACCAGAAGCAATCAGCCGCGACACGGCGCGAATTGTTCTCGCGCTTTGCCGATACGCCGACGCTGGTGATCGGTGGGCATTTCAATGCCGGCCATATCAAGCGCGACGGCGACGCGTTCAGGTTCGTCGCGCTGGGGTGATCGGCCCGAAATGGCCTTGAAATAAGGCTTGGCAGCAATGCAGCGCGCTCATGGCGGTTGAATTTCCCCGCGCGCTGTTCCATGAAGCGTGTCGAGGTATACCAGTAACAATCCTCAAGACATCGTAGGGAGTGATCAACATGAAGCTTGTTCGTTATGGCGAAAAGGGTGCGGAAAAGCCCGGTCTGATCGATAAATCCGGCCAGCTCCGCGATCTCTCGGCCCATCTGAAGGACCTGACCGGCGAAGCGTACACGCCGGACTCGCTGAAGAAGCTTTCCGCACTCGATCCCGCCTCCCTCCCGGCCGTCTCCGGCAAGCCGCGCTTCGGCGCCCCGGTCACCGGCATCTCCAAGTTCGTCGCGATCGGCTTGAACTACTCCGACCACGCCAAGGAGACCGGCGCTCAGATCCCGACCGAACCGATCATCTTCATGAAGGCGAATACCTCGCTGTCCGGCCCGAACGATGCGGTCGAGAAGCCGCGCGGCTCGACCAAGCTGGATTGGGAAGTCGAGATCGCCGCGATCATCGGCACCCGCGCCAAGTACGTCTCGGAAGCCGACGCGCTGAACCACGTCGCCGGCTATTGCGTCTGCAACGACGTCTCCGAGCGCAACTTCCAGACCGAGCGCCTCGGACAGTGGACCAAGGGCAAGTCGCACGACACCTTCGGTCCGGTCGGGCCGTGGCTCGCGACCAAGGACGAAATCGCCGACGTGCAGAACCTGTCGATGTGGCTCGATGTCAACGGTCAGCGCCGCCAGACCGGCTCGACCAAGACCATGATCTTCACGATGGCGAAATGCATCTCCTACGTCTCGCAGTTCATGACGCTGCTGCCCGGCGATATCATCACGACGGGCACGCCGCCCGGCGTCGGTCTCGGTATGAAGCCGCCGACCTTCCTCAATGTCGGCGACGTCGTCACGCTCGGCATCGAAGGCCTCGGCGAGCAGCGCCAGGAAATCGTCGCGGCGTAAGGCTCGGTCAGCGTCACCGCCGTCATTGCGAGGAGCGATAGCGACGAAGCAATCCATCTTTCCGCGTGTTCGGAAGCAATGGATTGCTTCGCTTCGCTCGCAATGACGGAAGAGAGATACCCAGCGTATATTTCCAGGGGCCTCCCATGAAACTCACCTTCTCTCCCGCCTCCCCGTTCGCCCGCAAGGTGCGGATCGCTGCGATCGAACTCGGCCTGATCGACAGGATCGAGTTCGTGCCGGCCAGCGTCGCGCCGGGCACCGCCAATGACGAATATTCCAAGATCTCGCCGCTGAAGAAATTGCCGGTGCTGATCCTCGACCATGGCGACGTCATTTTGGATTCCTACGTCATCGTCGAATATCTCAACGAGATCGGCGGCGGCCGGCTGATCCCGGGCTACGGTCCGCGGCGCTGGCAGCTGAAGACCGATCATTCGCTGCTCAACGGCATGCTCGATTCCATGCTGCTGTGCCGCTACGAGAAGATGGTGCGGCCGCAGGGTTCGCTGTGGCAGGCCTGGTATGACGATCACTGGAACAGGGCCTGGGCGGGCATGGCGCGGTTCGAGAACCGGCCGGACGTGCTGAACGGCGCGTCGTTCGACATCGCGCAGATCGGCCTGGTCTGCGTGCTCGGCTACGCCGATTTCCGCTTTGCCGATTGCGGTTGGCGCAAGGTCTATCCGAAGCTCGACGCCTTCTACCAGAAGATGCTGGAGCGGCCGTCGGTGAAGGTTTCGGCGCCGCCAGCGGCGTAGCGGAGCAAGGCGCGGGGAGACGCGAATGCGTCCCCGCCTCTCGATTTCAGCGCGAGCCTGGTGCTCGCGCTGACCGTCTCCGATCTCGACTTTGTGATGATGATGACGGCAGCCCGGTACGGCCCGCCGGAGCAAGACCTTGCGGCGATGGATATCCTCGCCAACATCAGCATTCCCGCCGTGCGCGACGCGCACCAGCTTTTCTACGCGTTCTCTTCACGCCAACCAGACTTCGCTCGCAAACGCCAACGCCAAGGAATCACCATGAGCCTGAAATTTGCCGCCGGCGATCTCACCATTCATCGCATTGTCGAGGACGAAGGGGTGTTCCTGCCCGCGCTCGACATGCTGCCCGGATTGACGCCGGAGCTGCTCGCGGAGAACCGCGCCTGGATGAAAGCGGCCGGCGCACTCGACGACAGCGACACGCTGATCCTGGCGTTCCAGTCCTACATCGTGAAGACGCCGCATCACACCATCCTGATCGACAGCTGCATCGGCAACGACAAGCCGCGGCCGGGACGGCCGAGCTGGAACATGAAGACCGACGACAATTATCTGCGCGGCCTCGCGGCGGCGGGCTTTTCGGTCGGCGACATCGACTATGTGATGTGCACGCATCTGCATGTCGACCATGTCGGCTGGAACACGCGGCTCGAGAACGGCCGCTGGGTGCCGACCTTCCCGAACGCACGCTACGTGTTCGACAAGAGCGAGTTCGACTACTGGACCGAGACCAACGCCAAGGCAGAGGTCCCGCCCTTCATCGACAGCGTGCTGCCGGTGGTCGAAGCCAAGCGGGCCGAACTCGTCGGCAATGATTTTGCGATCGGCGATCACGTCCGCATCCTGCCGACGCCCGGCCACACCCCGGGCCACGTCGCCTTCACCTTCGGCCGCGGCAAGGATGATGCGGTGTTTGCCGGCGACCTGATGCACTCGCCGATCCAGACGCATTATCCGGAGCTGTCGGCGAAGTTCGATGTCGACCAGGCGCAGGCCGCAAGGACACGGCGCGGCTTCCTCGAGCGCTATTGCGATACCGATACGCTGTGCTGCCCCGCGCACTTCCCCTCGCCGACAGTCGGCAAGATCAGGCGGAAGGGCAACGGATTTGTATGTGAGACGGTGAAGTAGGCTGAATTCGCGACAGTCCCTCTCTACCACCCTCCCCTGGAGGGGGAGGGTCGGCTCACAACGAGCGCAGCGAGATGTGAGACGGGGTGGGGTGATCTCTCAACACGGGCAGCACCCGATACGAGAGACCGTCACCCCACCCCGCCGCTCATTTCATTCGCGTCGACCCTCCCCCTCCAGGGGAGGATAAGAAGAGCGCGCCCCGCTCAATCAAACAAACTCGGCGTGTGGTTCACCACCGCGCCTTCGATCTGCAGCATCTTCAGCTTGGTCACCACGCCGCCATTGGCCGAGAAGCCGCCCGGCTTGTTGCCGGCCGCCAGCACGCGGTGGCAGGGCACCACGATCGGGCACGGGTTGCGGCCCAATGCCTGGCCGACGTCACGTGACAGCTCGACGCCGCCGAGCTGTTTGGCGATGTCGCCATAGGTGACCGTCTTGCCCGGCGGAATCTTCCGCGCGATGTCGTAGACGCCGCGGTTGAATTCAGGCACGCCGTCGAGATCGAGCACGATGTCGGCGAGGTCGTTCGGCTTGCCGGCGAGCAGCTCGATCATGCCGTCGATTGCGTGCTGCACCTCGGCCGGCGGCGCGGCCTCGGTGACGTCGCCATTGCGCTGGAAGATGCGCTTGCGGGTCTTCTCCTCCGTGCCCATCGGCAGCTGCACGGCGGTGACGCCGTGCTCGCCCCAGACAATGCCGCAGGCGCCGATCATGGTCTCGAAGATTGCAAAATGCTGGCCGGTCATGGCTCGCTCCAGATATTCCTTCAGCTCACACGTTTGAGCCTGCTGTCGATCTGAAATCTAGGCTTGGAGAATGTTGCTATCCACCCGAATTCCGTGGGAACTTGGGCTAAATCAACAACATCTCCTGCCCTTTCGCGAGCCCCGAAATGCACAGCCTCCACGTCAACGGTTTCGACATGCCCTATCTCGATATCGGAGAGGGCCCGCCGCTGGTCTGCGTGCATGGCTCGCTGTGCGATTTCCGGATCTGGTCGGCGGTGCTCGGCCCGCTGACGCGGCGGCATCGCGTGATCGCGGTCAGCCTGCGGCATTTCTTCCCGGCGCATTGGGACGGCGTCGGCGACACCTATTCGATCGCGCAGCATGTCGACGATGTGATCGCCTTCATCGAGGCATTCGACACCAAGCCGCTCGACTTGATGGGGCATTCCCGCGGCGGCCATATCTGCTTCCGTGTCGCGCAGCGGCGGCCGGACCTGCTGCGCAAACTGATCCTGGCCGAGCCCGGCGGCGAGCTCGACGCGAGCCTTGATCCCGATTTCAAGCCGGGCCCCTCGCCGCTGGCGGCGCGCTTCGCGGCATGTGCCGCTGAGATCGCCAAGGGCGATATCGACGGCGGCTTGCAGATCTTCATGGACGCGCTCGAAGGCCCCGGCGCCTGGAAACGGATTCCGGCGACATCCAAACAGCTCTTGCGCGACAACGCGACCACGCTGCTCGGCCAGACCCGTGACCAGCGCCCGCCGTTCTCGAAGGCCGACGCGGAGGCGATCAGGACGCCGACGCTGTTCATCGGCGGCGCCAACACCAAGGGCATTCTGCCCAAGGTGCTGCACGCGCTTGCCGCCAATGTGAACGGCGCGCGCACCGAGATGATCCCCGGCACCACGCATCCAATGTTCGAGCAGGCCCCGCAGCGCTATTGCGAGATCGTGCTGGAGTTTCTTTCGGCGTAGGCGGTACACGCTCCCCCCTTGTGGGAGAGGGTGGCGCGATGGCGCGCAGCGGCATCGTGCCGGGTGAGGGGTTTCTCTCCGTGGAGACAGACCCCTCACCCGGATCGCATCTATCGATGCGATCCGACCTCTCCCACAAGGGGAGAGGTGCAGTGAGCAAGCGGCATGAGCAGCGCGCCTCGACTATCACACCTTCCAGACACCGACCGGCTGGCGCACGGCGACATTCAGCCGGTTCCAGACATTGATGGCAGCGATGCCGAGCACCAGCGACGCGAGCTGCTGCTCGTTGAAATGCTTCGCCGCCTCGTCCCACACCGCGTCCGTCACCGGATCCTCGCGGTCGCTGAGCCGGGTCACCGCTTCCGTCAGCGCCAGCGCGGCGCGCTCGGCTTCGGTGAAATACGGCGTGTCGCGCCAGGCGCCGACCGCGAACAGCCGCTCGTCGGTCTCGCCGGCCCGGCGGGCGAGCTTCGGATGCATATCGACGCAGACGCTGCAGCCATTGATCTGGCTGGCGCGCAGATGCACCAGTTCGAGCAGCTTTTCCGGCAGCGCCGGTTTGGTGCTCTCGCTGAGCGCCTGCAGCGCCTTCATGGCATCGGGGACAACCATTACCGGGTGGTTCATGCGGGCCTTCATCATGTCACTCTCCTGATTTGCCTTTTGACGAAGCCGTGCCGATCTGTTGTCACATCGGCCCACTTTCGTTCGTCAAGGCCATGACGGAGCGGACAAAGGGAATGTGACCGATGGACGAGAAAAAGTTTGTGGCCGAACAGTTCGAGGCCAACCGGCCGCGCCTGCGCGCGGTGGCCTACCGCATGCTGGGCTCGACCGCCGAGGTCGACGACGCCGTGCAGGAGGCTTGGCTGCGGCTCGGCCGCACCGATACGGCCGCGGTCGACAATCTCGGGGGCTGGCTGACCACCGTGGTCGCGCGGATCTGCCTCGACATGCTGCGCTCGCGCAAATCGCGCCGCGAGGAGCCGATCGGCCCGCATGTGCCGGAGCCGATCGCGGACAATCCGTCCGAACGCGAGACCGAGATGGCTGACTCGGTCGGCGCGGCGCTGCTCGTGGTGCTGGAGACGCTGGCGCCGGCCGAGCGGCTGGCTTTCGTGCTGCACGACATGTTCGCGGTACCGTTCGAGGAGATCGCGCCGATCGTCGGACGCACGCCGGCCGCCGCGCGGCAACTTGCGAGCCGTGCCAGACGCCGCGTGCAGGGCGCGCCGCCCGCGCCGGATGCCGACCTCAGCCGGCAGCGCGGCATCGTCGAAGCTTTTCTCGCGGCGTCCCGCAACGGCGATTTCGAAGGGCTGCTTGCCGTGCTGGCGCCTGATGTCGTGGTGCGCGCCGATCAGGCTGCGCAACGGCTCGGCTCGCTGCCGGTGATCCGCGGTGCAGTTGCGGTGGCCGAAAGCTTCAAGGGACGCGCGCAGGCCGCGAAAGCGGCGCTGGTCGACGGCGAAATCGGCGTTGCCGTCGTTCTTGGTGGCGCGCTGCGTGTCGTGCTGCGGGTCACGATATCAGGCGACAGGATCGCTGCGATCGATGCCACCGCCGACGCCGCCGAGATCGAGACCTTCGATGTCGAGGTGCTCGACCGGGCCTGACGCGGCTGGAGACAGATGGTTTGCGATGTTAGTGTCCTCCCTGCGCCATACAGGGAGGACAATCATGAAACGATCCATCAAATTGCTCGCGTCGGCCGGCCTGCTTTCACTCGCCCTCGCCTCGTCCCCCGCCTTTGCCGCCGCGGATGAAAAGCTGCGCGCGGCCGCCGAGCAGGCGCAGCCGGCGGTGATCGAAAGCCTGCACGACATGGTGCTGATCGAGTCAGGCTCGAGCGATGTCGAGGGCCTGAAGAAGATGGCCGACTACACCGAAGCGCGGCTGAAGGCGCTCGGCGCCAAGACCGAGCGGCGCAAGACCACGAAGGGCGCCGGCGCCGACATGGTGATCGGCACCTTCGAGGGCACCGGCAGCAGGAAGCTGATGCTGATCGCGCATATGGATACGGTCTATGAGCACGGCATCCTCGACACCCAGCCCTACAAGGTCGACGGCAACAGGATTTACGGGCCCGGCATTGCCGACGACAAGGGCGGCATCGCCGTCATCCTGCATTCGCTGAAAATCCTGCAAGATGCCGGCTGGCGTGACTACGCAAAGCTCACGGTGTCGTTCAATCCGGATGAGGAGGTCGGCTCGATCGGCTCCGGCGAGATCATCTCCGAGCTCGCCGACCAGCACGATGTGGTGCTGTCCTGCGAGCCGACGGTCGCGCCGCCGGTGGCCAAGAACGAAAGCCTGCTGCTCGGCGCCAGCGGCACCGCGACCGGCACGCTGGATGTGAAGGGCAAGGCCTCGCATGCCGGCGCCGCGCCGCAGCTCGGTCGCAACGCGCTGCTCGAGCTTGCGCATCAGTTGCTGCAGACCCAGGACGTCGCGAAATCCATCCCGGGCACGCAACTGAACTGGACCACCGCGAAGGCCGGCACCGTGCGCAACCAGATCCCCGATCACGCCAGCGCCGGCGCCGACATCCGTCTCACCATTCCGGACGGCGTGCAGAAGCTGCAGGCCGCGCTCGACGAGAAGGTGAAGAACAGACTGATCCCCGACACCGAGGTGACGGTGAAGGTCGCCGCAGGCCGCCCACCCTTCGTGGCAAACGATCGCGGCCGCGCGCTCGCGAAGCAGGGACAGGCGATCTACGCCGAGCTCGACCGCACACTGGATATCGCTGAGATGACTGGCGGCGCGACCGACGCCGGCTACGCCGCGCGCAGCGGCAAGGCCACCGTGGTCGAAAGTTTCGGCCTCGCCGGCTGGGGCTATCACGCCCGCGACGAATATATCGACACCAACTCGATCGTGCCGCGGCTCTATCTGATGACGCGAATCCTGATCGAGCTGGGCAAGGCGAAGTAGCTGGGGCGCGCAGCGGCATCCGTTGAAACAGCCGCGCCAATCTTTAGCGCCGGCACCCGGGGCCACCCCTCTCCCCAACCCTCCCCCACAAGGGGGGAGGGAGCCTGACCGATGTGCTCACCTCACCGGTTGATCTCCGGCGCTCCGTCTCACGGATACCGCAGCCCCACTTCGGCGACACGCGCGGCTCTCTCCGTTCCCTCCCCCCCTTGTGAGGGAGGGTCGGGGAGGGGGTGCCGCTTGCTCCGCTCACCGATTGGGACTGGCTGGCCACTGCAACCTTCAGGATCGTCCACGTCAGAACTTCGGCGACAATCTCCACATTTTCAGCCACTTAATGCCACCGCAAACTGAAACCTTGACCGCTCCCGCAACTCGCAGTACCCTTCATTTCCGAACACGGAATTCCGTATTCCAATTTGGACTGATCGCATGATCCCGTTGGACCCGCTTCCGAACCTGATCGACCAGGTCTTCGGGCGATTGCTCGAGGCGATCATCGACCGCACGCTGCTGCCAGGCCAGCGCATCACCCAGAACGAGCTTGCCGATCGGCTCGGCGTCTCACGCCAGCCGATCTCGCACGCGCTGCATTTGTTGCATCGCCAGGGCCTGGTCGCCGAGAGCGGCAAGCGCGGCTTCGAGGTGACGCAGCTCGATCCGCAGCGTATCCGCGAGCTCTATGAAGTGCGCGGCGCCATCGATGCGCTGGCGGCGCGGCTTGCCGCGACGCGCGTAAAGGAAGATGCCGCGGCACGCGCGCGACTCGAGAGCGCGCTCGAAGCCGGGCGTGCGATCGGCGACGACGCGCCGCTGGCGTGCCTGATCGCACTCGATGTCGACTTCCACAGCGCGATCTATCGGCTGGCCGGCAATACCGCGATCGAGGAAATGATCGCGCCGCAATGGCCGCATATGCGCCGCTCGATGGCGACCGTGCTCGCCGAGCTCGATTACCGCGACAGCGCCTGGACCGAGCACGAGACCATCGCCGCACATATTTTCTCCGGCAACGCCTCAGCCGCTGAGGCTGCGGCGCTGGCGCATGCACAGACGGCGGGGCGGATGACCGAAGAGAAGCTGAGGGCAATCGACGTGGCGGCGTAGGTACGCCGTCGTTCCGGCGCGCGCAGCGAACCGCAGATGCGCAATCGCGCATCGGGGAACCTCGAGATTCCGGGTTCGCTGCGCGCACCGGAATGACAAAGATAACAACAGGAGGAAAGCACCATGAAACTGACCCCGGAGCAGATCGAATTTTTCCATCGCGAAGGCTGGCTGTTCCTGCCCGAGCTGTTCAGCCAGGAAGAGGTCGATTTCCTCGCCCGCGAGGCGGTCTCGATCTATGACGCCAACCGCCCCGAGGTGTGGCGCGAGAAGAGCGGCGCGCCGCGCACGGCATTCGCCGCGCATCTCTACAACGAGGCGTTCCGCCTCCTCGGCGCGCATCCGCGCATGATCGACCCCATCGAGCAGCTGTTCGGCGAGAAGGTCTACATGCATCAGTTCAAGATCAACGCGAAGGCGGCGTTCACCGGCGACGTCTGGCAGTGGCACCAGGACTACGGCACCTGGAAGCGCGACGACGGCATGCCGGAGCCGCGCGCGATGAACATCGCGATCTTCCTCGACGAGGTGATGCCGATTAACGGCCCGCTGATGCTGGTGCCGCAGAGCCAGAGCGCCGGCGACCTCAAAGCCTCGCACGACCTCGAAACCACGTCCTACCCGCTGTGGACGCTGGATGAAGAGACGGTGACCCGGCTGGTGAAGCAGGGCGGCATCGTCGCGCCGACCGGAAAGCCCGGCGGCATGCTGATGTTCCACGGCAATCTGGTGCACGGATCGAGCGGCAATATCACGCCCTACCCGCGCAAGATCGTCTATCTGACGCTGAACGCGGTCTCCAACTACATCCGCACCCCGACGCGACCCGACTACATCGCGCACCGCGACTTCGCACCGATCCAGACCGTTGCCGACGACGCGCTGCTGCGGCTGGCGCGTGCGCCGCGGCAGGCGGCGGAGTAATATCCCTGATGTCGTTCCGGGGCGCGCGAAGCGCGAACCACAGATGCGCGATTGCGCATCGGGGAACCTCGAGATTCCGGGTTCGACGCTAGCGCGTCGCCCCGGAATGACCCTTTTGTTTGGAAAGCAAAATGAACCTGCATCATCTCCTCCAAACCCGCGCTGCCGCCGGCAAGCCGGTTCGCGTGGTCCTGATCGGCGCCGGAAAATTCGGCTCGATGTTCCTGTCGCAGGTGCCGCACACGCCGGGGCTCGAGGTGCCGGTGATCGTCGATCTCGACCGCGACCGCGCGCGCGAGGCGTGCCGCACGGTCGGCTGGGATGACGCGCGGATCAATGCAACCACCTTCACCGATGACGGCGCCCGCGCGATTGCCGGCGGCGCGTTCGACGTGGTGGTCGAAGCGACCGGCAATCCCGCGGTCGGCATCCGCCATGCCCGCGCGGCGATATCAGCCGGCAAGCATGTCGTGATGGTCAATGTCGAGGCCGATGTGCTGGCGGGCCCGCTGCTCGCCGAGGAGGCGCGCAAGGCCGGCGTGGTCTATTCGCTCGCCTATGGCGACCAGCCGGCGCTGACCGCGGAGATGGTCGACTGGGCGCGCGCCACCGGCTTTCGCGTCGTCGCCGCCGGCAAGGGCACGAAATATTTGCCCGCCTATCACGACGTGACGCCGGAGGGCGTGTGGCAGCATTACGGGCTCACATCAGGCGAGGCGCAATCCGCCGGCATGAACCCGCAGATGTTCAACTCCTTCCTCGACGGCACCAAATCCGCGATCGAGATGGCGGCGATCGCCAATGCCTGCACGCTCGACGTCCCGTCGGAGGGCTTGCTGTTTCCACCCTGCGGCGTCGACGACCTGCCGCATGTGATGCGGCCGCGTGAGGCTGGCGGCGTGCTGGAGAAATCCGGCATCGTCGAGGTGGTGTCGTCGCTGGAGCGCGACGGCCGTCCGGTGTTTCGCGATCTGCGCTGGGGCGTCTATGTGGTGCTGGAAGCGCCGAACGATTATGCCGCCGATTGCTTCAAGCAATACGGCCTCAAGACCGACTCATCCGGCCGTTATGCGGCGATGTACAAGCCGTATCATCTGATCGGGCTCGAGCTGAACATTTCCGTGCTGTCGGCAGCGCTGCGCAACGAGCCGACCGGACAGCCGCGCGGCTTCCGCGGCGACGTCGCAGCGGTGGCAAAGCGCAATCTGCGCGCTGGCGAGATGCTCGACGGCGAAGGCGGCTACACGGTGTGGGGCAAGCTGATGCCGGCCTCAGCCAGCCTCGCCGCCGGTGCGCTGCCGATCGGGCTTGCGCATCGGGTCAAGCTGAAGAACGACATCGCTCATGGCGCTGTGGTGCGCTGGAGCGACGTCGAAGTCGACGAGCGCAACGACACCATCAAGACGCGCAAGGCGATGGAAGCCGCGTTCTCGCGGTAGCGACGTCCTTCACCTCTCCCCGCCCTTTTGCGGGGAGGGGTCGGATCGCATCGCGAGATGCGATCCGGGTGAGGGGCGAGGCACAGTGCTCAACGAGTACGAGGCTGCTCACCGGATGGAAGCCCCTCACCCCGCCCTCTCCCCGCAAGAGCGGGGCGAGGGAGACGAGGGAGCGCGGGCTGAGCTCACGGCAACAACCGCCTCGCCTTCGCCTGCTTGAACCACTTCCGGAACATCGCTTCGGTATCCATCATCTCGGTGAATCCGGCCTGGTTGATCTTCACCGTCGACACGATCGAGGGCGGACCGGATTCAGTCTGCCCGTAGCGCATGCTGTAATCGGCATATTGAAACGACAGGCCGACGAACTTTTCCAAGCTAGGTGCGATCAGATCGTGCTTCCTGCGCAGCTCGTCCCACGGCGCGATCCATTTCGGATACTCCTGCGCCAGCGACAGCGGCACAGGCCGGCCCGGCGCCATCTCGAGCGCATCCGATACCGCGGGCCAGATATTTTCCCAGGTGAAGACGTCGCCATTGGTGACGTTGAAGGCTTCATTGCGCGCGGTCTCCGCATCGCCCGACCAGGCGATCGCGCGCGCCAGGAGATCGACGTCGACCGCCTGCGCGACACGCGGCGCGCCGCCGGGATAGTTGAGCGGCCTGCCTTGTTCGCGCAGCACCGCCGCATAGACACCGAGCGGCGGGATCAAATCCATCGCACCGCCCATGGCTTCGCCGATGATCAGCACCGGGCGCAGGATGCTCCAGCGCCAACTCTTGCCCTGTTGCAGCTCACGCAGGTAATTCTCCTGCGCCCAATAGAAATTCGGCTGCTCGTACATCTCCGAGCGACCTTCGCGCGCCGGCACCGTGAGCGGTCGGACATGCACGCCGTAGGCCTTGGTGCCCTGCAGCAGCGCGACATGCCTGAGATCCGGCGCGACGGGCTCGAGCACGCCCATCAGGTTGCGCAGCATCCGGTCGTTGGTTGCGATCTGCCCGGCATCGCGCCAGCCATCGACCAGGCTCGGCGCTTCATAGAGTGCGGCATAGATCAGGTGCGTAGCACCGGCGAGCTCCGCCGCGGCGCGGCGGCAATCCTCGGCGCTGGTGAGGTCGATTCGCAGATGCTGCGCACCGTAGAGATCGCGCGGCTTGCGGCGCGACAGCGCGACGCGCTCGCAATCGCCGGATGCGCCGAAGTGTCGCAAGGCGGCGTTGCCCACGAGGCCGGTCGCGCCCGCGACCACGACTTTCTTGTTGGCCATGTCCTTGAACTCCCATCAACTCACCTGCCCTCGTAGCAGATCGCAGCACAGTCGACAGGTATCGAATGAGACCAGCAGCGCCGATTTCCCTTCGCAGCTGCAACCAAGGCTGGCGCTTGATTTCCTCAGGCAAACCATCATCCTGACCGGTGGAACCGAAGGCTCGGATTTCCACACACAAGAGCCCGTCGAGGGCCACCGGACACATCACCACAGCAACGTCGATCGATCGGCGAAGAAAGACGGCATCAAGATCGTTCCCCTTGTCGAGGCATCGGCACACAGGAGGGCTACGCATGAAGCGTCGTGATTTCTTGAGGGCAGGCGGCGTCGGGCTGGCTGCGACGGCGGTGGCTGCGCCCGCGGTCGCACAATCGATGCCGGAGGTCAGGTGGCGGCTCGCGGCAAGCTGGCCGAAGGCGCTCGATACGCTCTATGGCGGCTGTGAATTCTTCTGCAAGCGCGTCGCCGAAATCACCGACAACCGTTTCCAGATCCAGTCCTTTGCTGCC